>NZ_CP095011.1:1957500-6930105 GCF_030167965.1 Streptomyces sp. 2P-4 | reverse complement strand
GGCCTTCCGGCTTCGCCTCCAGTCCGAAGGGCCCGCAAGCGGGCCCGGCTGGCAGCAGCGGGAGGGTGGCGGTCTCTCTCGGCTGACGGGCTGTGGGATCCCCGATGGGGGAGAAGGTTCGGGGATCCGGTCCGCGGGGGTGCATCGTCGCGGTAGAGTCGAGTCTACATCAGGAGCAGATGTAGGTGTGTAGGATCCCGGGAAGTCTGGCACTCCCTCCCGGAGATTCTGGTGTGCTGTCTTCCAGTGCGCATCCGGTGCACGGGAATCGGATGGTGTGTACCAACCCGAGAAACCCGCGACTGCCCCGGACCTGAGACGCCTCTATTCGACGGAGAAAGCGAATGCAGAAGTCTGGTGGAATCACCCTCCGGCCTCATCAGGAGGAAGCGGTGGAGGCGATTGTCCGGGGGCTCGATATCCCGCCGGGAAAGCGGATCCCTAAGGCGGGTCTGCGGGCCACGGTGGTGGCGGCGTGCGGGACCGGGAAAACTCATATTGCCACCGCGGCCGCGCTGCGGCTGGCCCGGGGCGGGCGGGTCCTGGTGCTGCTGCCCACCTTGGACCTGCTGACCCAGACCGCCCGGGAGTGGCGTACGGCGGGGCACGACGGGCCGGCTGTCGCGGTGTGCTCGCTGGAGGACAACGTCGAGCTCTACGGGCTTCAGGTGCGGTCGACGACGTCGGCGCCGCAGCTCGCGCTGTGGCACGGCCGGGGGCCGGTGACCGTCTACGCCACCTATGCCTCCCTGCCCGTGATCGCCGAGGCGCACCGCGGGGAGTACGGGTTGCCGATGGAGGCCTTCGACCTGGTGGTCGTGGACGAGGCGCACCGCACGTCCGGGTCGGCGGGGAAGGCGTGGGCGGATGTGCACCGCCAGGAGGTGATTCCGGCGCGGCGCCGGCTGTACATGACGGCCACCCCGAGGATCTGGGCCGAACGCCCGCCCAGGACGCGGGCGCAGGAGCTGGAGCAGGCCGAGGAGCGGCGGCGGGAAGAGGAGGAGCGGCGGCGGAAAGCCGAGGCCGAGGGCCGGGTCTACGTGCCGCGGTCGCGGTGGGACCGGCTCCCCAAGGAGATGGCCTGCTCCATGGACGACCCGCGCGTGTTCGGGCCCGTCGTCTACGAGCTGTCGCTCGCCGACGCCATCGCCCGCGGGCTTTTGGCGAGGTATCAGGTCGTGGTCGCCGAGCTGGTCGACCCGGTCGTCACACCGCAGAGGCTCTACAGCGAGGAGCGGTGGGAGGAGCGGCTGCGCGGCCAGCGGCTGGCCGCGGTGCAGACGACGCTGCTGGAGACCATGGCCGAGCACGACCTGAAGACCACGATCACCTTCCACCACCGCACCGTCGAGGCGCAGGCCTTCGCCGAAGGCCTCGACCGCGTCGCCGCCCGGCTGCACGCCGTCGACCCCGTCCGGCACCCCGCCACGGTGTGGGCGGGGTGGCTGCGCGGGGAGCACGAGGCCGAGCACCGGGCCGCCGTGCTCGCCGACTTCGGCCGCCGGGCCGGCCGCGCCGTGCTCGCGAATTGTCGCGTTCTGGGGGAAGGCGTCGATATCCGGGCAGTGGACTCGGTAGCGCTGATCGACCCCAAGGGATCGGCCGTCGACATCGTGCAGGCCATCGGCCGGGCGCTGCGCCAGAAGCCAGGCCAGGGGAAGATGGCCACCTTGATCGTGCCCGTATTTTTGCGGGAGGACGAGAAACCCGAGGACATTCTCACCTCGAAATCGTACGGCCCTCTTATTCGCGTATTGAATGGGCTCCGGGCGCATGATGAGCGTGCCGTGGAAATGCTCGCAATTCCTCAGGAAAACCAGAAGCGCATCGTTCAGCCGTCGCCTCTGGTCGGGAGGGCGCCCGCCGAGGGCGAGGAGGAGAACCGGCTGCTGCTCCGGTTCGCGGTCCCCCGGGATCCGGCGCTGATCGCGAAGTGGATCAGCTACCAGGTCTTCAACACCGAGCGGCAGGACTGGCGTCGGGGTGTGGAGGCGGCCTTCCGGTACCGCGAGCGCGAGGGCGACCTCCAGGTGCCCTACGAGCACACCGAGGGCCCGTACCCGCTCGGGCGGTGGCTCTCCGACCAGCGCAGGGCGTACCGCGCAGGGACCATGACCGGGAGCGGGCGGCCGAGCTGGAGGCTCGGGATCGTGGGACACCGCGGACGCCGCCTTCGAGGAGAACCGCGGCCGCGCGGGCGTACCACCGGCTGCATGGCACCTCCCCCGCGGGCGCGGCGATCCTCGACGTCCAGGTCGGACAGTGGCTGACGAACGTGCGCCGGGCCGGCGGGCTGGAAGGACCCGGTGCGCGCCGAGCGGCGGGCGGCGGCGCTGGCCGCGATCGACCCCGACTGGAACCCCGCCGTACGCGGGTGGGCGGTGGACTGGCAACGCCACTACGCCTACCTCGCCCAGCTCCTGGCCGAAGGCGCCCGTTTGAAGGCCATCACCCCGGGGGTGACCCGGCACGGCGAGGACGTCGGCCGGTGGCTGGCCACCCAACGGCGGGACTGGGCCCGGCTGAACACCGAGCAGCAGGCCCGGCTCAGCAAGCTGGGCGTCACCCCCGCGCGGGTCGTACAGGTCCGCAGCGCGCCTGCGCAGAAGAAGCCGACCACCACGTCGGGCCGGAGCGCGGCGGCCTTCGAGGCGGGCGTACAGGCCCTCGCGCAGTACCTCGCCCGGGAGGGCGGCGGTACTCCGACGCTCCACGTCGAACGCCTCCCGGACGGGAGTGAGCACCGCACGGGCGTCTGGCTGGCCAACCAACGCCAACGCCGCGACCGGCTCAGCGCCGAGCAGCTGCAGGCGCTGGCCCACCTCGGCATCGACTGGGCAGCCGCGCAGTAGCGCCACATCCACATATTTCTATTCTCTCGAACAGAGAATCGCGAAGGCTATTAACGGAGAGGAGTTCTTGGCTCGACTCTAGACTCCGAAGTCCGCACTGTGTTCTTGGCAACTAACCGAACTCCACTCGGACAGCGCTAATTTGCGTACGCACCTGCTCCTGAATGGCCATCAATGTCGCCGCGGAGTTCCGGACAAGATCAGGACACCTCCGGACAAAGTGTCCGGACATGCCCGGACAAGATCAGGACACCATGTCCCACGCGCCCGTGCCCGGTTCCACAACGCTCACTACCCACCCCTTCGAAATGCACGGACATCGTCCGGACACGCTCAGGACGCGGTGTCCGCGACACGTCCGGACGCCCGCAGTCCGTTGAGGGCTTGGGCGCACCAGGACACCACCGGAAACGGAATCCGGATGGTGTCCGGACGCAATCCTCACTCGATCTCCCCCAAAAATAGTTGACAACAGTAAACAGGTGCCGCCAAGCAGGTATTCGTCAGGCGTGGACTACCTCGCCTCTGCCCTAGAGTTCCCCACAGCCGAAAGGCGACTTCAGAAGGATCAGAGAGGGGCAGCAGGATGAATCTGCTGGATCGGATCTTTAACCGAACAAAGACTGCACGACAGACATCGAGAACCCGTCCAAGCCAAGCTCGTATGCGGTTCATCGAGGGTTTCTCTTACGAACTCGGAGTCGCCGTTGTCGCCCTTCCCCTGTGGTGGCTGCGCATCCGTTACGGCGGCTGATCCACAAAGTGCCAGGGCCGAGCCTGCCCACCCCAGGCATGCTCGGCCGGCTCCCTGCGTGACGGCTTCCGAGATCCGGCCCCCATGGCCGGAGCGGTCACCAGCGGCCGGTGGGCCGGACGGTGGGGTCTGCAACTCGGCGACCAGCGCCCACAGGGCTTCCTGGCCGTAGCGGGCGATCATGAAGTCGATGACCGCCATGCCCGCGGTCGTGGGCATGGCGTCGATGAAGTGCTCGGCCACCAGGTCGGCGAACTCCCGACGCAACCGGGCACCACCACCGCATCAGCCACCGGCCCGCTCCCGTCCCCGCTCCGCCCACGCACCGATTCCCCGCCGCCCAGGGCCTGTGGCCATCACCGGTCCCGGCCCGCAGTCCGGGCGGGGGCCGGCTGCTGCCGGTGCGCGGGCACGGCGGGCTCCGAGGGCGCGGCCTGGCCGGGCGCGGCGCCGGTGGGGGTGGTGGTGGAGCGGGAGCGGGCGGCCGTCGCGGAGACGTGGGGGCCGTCAGGGATCGGGGCACCGGGCGGGGTGGTCAGGGCGCGCAGGACCTGGCCGACCATGCGGCCCGCGAGCTCGCCCAGCGGGCCCTGCTCCCAGGCAGGGTTGTCCATCAAGGCGGCCTTCAACCGGGCGCGCAGCCCCTGCTCTCCTTCCGGGCCGCGGGCGACGCCGGCCATGCGGGCCGCGAGCAGGGGCCAGGCCCCACCAGCAGGGGGGTCTCCCGTTCGGAGCCGATGTAGTCCTTCGCAATGTTCACCAGTCGGCTGTTCGCCGCCCCGCTGACGCCGAGCTGCTCAAGAGCGGCGGGTCGGTCGGACAGGTCCAGGTCGTTCGGAACGCCAGGCCTTCGGTCAGCGGCCCCACATCGCGCGGGCGTCCGCGCTCACCACCACCGGCTCCAGGGCCGGAGCCTGATCAGGAGCAGACGGGGGCGGGCGCCGGAGCGGCGGGGCCGACTGATTGGAGGCGGGGGCGGGCCGGGGCGGCGGGAACCCCGGCCGCGGGTCCGGCGGCCGGTGCGGCGGCGCCCTGTTGGGCCAGGAGCGCGGCGACAGCCTGGTCGACGCCGACGCCGTGGGCGTGCGCGGCAGTCAGGAAGGAGGCGACGTCGACACCCTGCTGGTCGAGATGGGCCGTCTTGGCAGCCATGTCCGGCCAGGCCGGGGAGGCCAGGATCGCGTCGCGCACCAGGCCGCCCGGCATCGCCTGCTTGAGCAGGCCCGCCCACCGGTCGGTACCCGCCGCGCTGATGCGCGCGGGGGGCCTCCACCGCCTGATAGACGGGTTTGGCCACGCCGCCGAGCTGGGGCAGGAACGATCCGCTCGTCCAGGCCGGGGTCGTGGTGGCGGCCGCAGCCGTAGCGGATGGCGATGGTTTGTGTCAGCCGTATGCCGATTCCGGTCAGTTGGGTGCCGAAGGACTGGGATACCTGGGACCAGGACGGCAAGGCCGTGCTGTCCAGTACTCGGGCAGAGGGGCCGCACATGCCGGGAAGCCGTGCCGAGGATCGGCAAGACGGTCCGATGGCCGTGTTCCCGCTGGCGTCGGGGCGGGCGGCGGCGATGCCCCGGCTGCTGGACCTCGACGGACGTGGAGAGCTGACGGCCGCGCATGTACGCCTGGTGGCTCAGGCGTTGGGGAAGTCGGAGCGGACGGTGTGGCGGTGGTTGGCCGCTGCCCAGGAGGATCACCGTCTCGCCCGGGTGGAGTCGTCCCGTTTCACGGTCACCACGGAGGTCCGGCGGCTGCTTGCGTTGTGGGGCGGGAACGCGTCCCGGGTCCACGCCGAGCTGGTGCAGCGGGCGGCCGAGGATCCAGACGCGCCCCCGGTACCGTCGCTCTCCACGTTGCACCGGGCGATCCGCCGGGACCTGACCCGCGGGGAACGGGCCGGCCTCAAGAGCGGGGAAGCGGCGCGGCGCGCGCATGACGTCTTCCGGCAGCGGCCGGCGACGCACCGCAACGCGGTATGGGAGGGCGACCACAAGCACGTGCCCGTCGAGGTGGACGTGGAGGGTGAGCTGGCCACGCCGTGGGTGACCTGGTTCATCGACTGCGCCACCAAGGCGATCACGGGGGTGGCGGTCACCGCGCACGCGCCGAGCCGGGACGCGGTGCTGGCGTCTTTACGGATCGCGATCACCCGCACGGAGCCGTTCGGGCCGGTGGGCGGGCTGCCCGGTCAGATCCGGGTCGACCGCGGCAAGGAGTTCCTGTGCCGGGCGGTCACCGCGGCGATGGGCGCGTTCGCCGTTCCCGTGACCGATCTGCCCGCCTACAGCCCGCACTTGAAGGGCACGATCGAGGCGCTGAACGACGCGGTGGAGGAGATGTTCCTCATCTCGCTCCCCCGCTACACCGGCCGCCAGAGACTCACCAGCGGTCGGCTCGCCGACCCCGAGGCTCCACCGCTCACCTACGAGGCGTTCGTGGGCCTGCTGCTGGACTGGGTGACCTGGTGGAACACCCGCCATCACCCGTCCGCGCTGCACGGGAAGACTCCCGTCGAGGCGTGGCAGGCTGATGCGACGCCGCTCACGGACGTGTCCGCGGGGCAGCTGGCGACGTTCGCCCTGGAGGACAACGGCCGCACGTACACGATCAGCACCAGTGGGGTGCGCTGGCGCCGCCGCGATTACCTCGCCCCGTGGATGAACGGCCGGACCGGCACCAAGGTCTCGGTACGACACCTACCCCACCACGACGACACCATCGAAGTCTTCGACGCCGCAACCGGCCGCCACCTCGGCTCTGCGTTCCTGGCCGCCGCGGCGAGCCGGGAGCAGATCCGCTCCGTCCAGGCAGCACGCACAGCGGCCGCCCGGCGGCTCAAGGCCGATCTGAGGGCTGCAGAGAAGCTGCGCCGGCGGCGCTTCGAAGCCTCCACCACAGCAGCCCCGCCTCGTCCACTCGTCGCACCGACCTCCGCACAGGCGGAAGAGGAGCTGGCAGCAGCGGCGCAGACGGACCGCCGTGCGCTGGCCCGTCCCGACTTGGTTCCGCACGGCCCCGCACCCGATACCTGGGCCCGCCCCAGGACGGCGCGCACATCCACTCCTGAAGAGGACCACGCTGATGATCGCTGATCTGGACTACGGGCTGCTGCCCGACGAGAGCGAAGACCACTTCCTGGGCCTGGAGCAGGCCCAGCTGGTCGGCACCGACACGCTGCTGACCACCCGGGACAACATCGAGGCCGTCATCGAGGCGAAGGCCATGATGTGCGTCTACGGGCCGGCCGGATCCGGCAAAACGATGTCGGTGGACTCCGCCCTGCGCCACCTCGCCCCGGACATCACCCACCGCCTGGAACTACGGGCCGGACCGACCCCCAGGGACATCCGCCACGGTCTCTTCCAGGCGCTGGGGCTGCCCGGTGAGCCGCCGACCCGCCCGATCGAGTTCGACACCCTCCTCAAGGAAACGCTCGCCGAGGAGTTCCGGGTCCTGGTCTGCGACGAGGCGCAGTGGATGAAGAAGACCGGGTTCGAGTTCTGGCGCCACCTGTGGGACGACAAACGCACCAACATAGCCGTGATCTTCGCCGGAGGCGACGGCTGCTAAGGTCCTACGCCGCGAACCCATGCTGGCGTCCAGGATCTTCATCTGGCAGGAGTTCACCCGCATGTCCAAAGACGAGGTCCGGGCCACGATCCCAGCCTTCCACCCCGTCTGGGCAGACGTCGACACCGCGTTGATCGACGCGATCGACAAGCAGGCCGCCCACGGCAGCTTCCGCAACTGGGCCAACATCACCACCCACATCCTCTCCGGCATGAAGAAACTGAACCTCGCACAGGTCGACGAAGACCTCGTGCGCTGGGTCTACAGCAAGATCGGCGGCATGTAGTGACGGCCGGCGGCCCCCCGGCCGTCACTGTCCTCATCGACAAAGACGACCACCCCGCCTGGACGGCCGCCGCGCATACCGCACACGAACCTGCCCTGGGGCGTCTGACCGTCGACCCCAGCCCCGCCAACGGCGCGCCCGCCGCCCTCGCCCACGACCTGCTCTCCGCCCTGGGAAAACGCCTCCCCCAGGGCGGAGAAACCTACGGGACATGGGCCGACTCCCAGCGCCCCGCCTGGGACGCCGTCGCCGCCTGGATCCTCACCCACCGCATCAGACATCTCATCGTCTGCCGCACCGACCGCCTGACCACCGCCCGACAGAAACAACTACTCGCCCTGCGCGAACGCTGCGGCATCCACCTCACCCTCCTGTGGCACCGGCCCGCCGGCCCAGCCCTGAGAACCCTCCTCGAACAGACTCCGTGCCACCTCATCGACACCCTCCCCCAGGCCCGTGCTGTCCTGGACCGCACGAAACACTCACCAGACGCCACGCGAAGCGCCGGACAGCAAGCGACCGCCGGACCAGCCTCCGGCCTGGCCGACGCGCCGTGGATCACCTCCCCGGCATGGCCCAACGGCGTGGTGACAGACCGTCCGAAACGCGCCGGGTGCCCGGGCGCGCCCGTGCTCACCTCCGCCAAGAGCGGGGCACCGCCAGCGCCAGGGCATGACCGCACGCCGGCAGACGTCCTCGCCGCCCGGCTGAACACTGTGGCGCACCCCCTCCACGCGACGGCCCTGACCATCCACGCGGTCACCAGGGCAGACATCAGCCGGCTCGCGCTGATCCGCGGCATCGACATCAACGAAACGGCGACCGCCGTCAAAGTCCACGACAGCACAACCCACCGCCGATGCCGGCTCCACGCCCTCCCCACCTGGGCGCGCCGCCTCGTACGCGCCGCCGGCATCCACGGACAGCTCAAGGGCCGTGCACCGGACAGTCCGCTCTTCCCCCTCATCACGGCCCAGGACGGCCAACAACTCCGCCTCACCGCAACGGGAATCCGCTACAGCCTGAAACCCACACCGTAGAAGGCGACACTGGCGGCCCCATCCCCACCGCCGGCACCCAGCCACAGCCACAGCTACCCTGACCACCCGATGCTGTACCGACCGGCAACCGATTGACCCGCATCATCAGCAACAACGTCAGCACCGGATCGGCATTTATGTCATCGCTCGAACCACTCACCGCGACGAGCTGAACAGCAAGGACAGCGCGCCAACGGACTGACATCACGATGCCGAACCACCACCGACAAAAACCCGCAGATCATCAGGTGGACGGCCGGCTGATTGATGAGCTGGTGTCCCGTGCCCAGGCCGAGGGCGTGCAGCTGACCGGTGAGGGCGGGCTGCTGCAGCAGTTGACGAAGCGGCTGCTGGAGTCTGCCCTGGAGGGTGGGATCACCGACCATCTTGGCTATGACAAGCACGACCCGGCAGGGAAGAACGGCGGCAACTCCCGCAACGGCACCCGCGCGAAGACCGTCCTGACCGAGGTCGGGCCGGTGGAGATATCCGTGCCCCGCGATCGCGACGGCTCGTTCGAGCCGAAGATCGTCAAGAAGCGGCAGAAGCGCCTGTCCGGCGTGGACGAGATGGTCATCTCCCTGTCCGCGAAGGGCCTGACGACCGGTGAGGTCCAGGCCCACCTGGCCGAGGTCTATGGCGCCGAGGTCTCTCGCCAGACGATCTCGACGATCACCGACAAGGTCCTCGAGGGCATGGCCGAATGGCAGAGCCGGCCCTTGGACGGCGTCTATCCGGTGGTGTTCATCGATGCGGTCCACGTGAAGATCCGTGACGGAGCCGTCGCCAACCGGCCTGTCTGCGTCGCCCTGGCCGTCACCGTCGAAGGCCGCCGCGACATCCTGGGCTGTGGGCCGGCGACGGCGGCGCGGGCGCCGAGCACTGGATGCACATCCTCACCGAGATCAAGAACCGCGGCGTGAACGATGTCCTCATGCTCGTCTGCGACGGCCTGAAGGGCCTGCCCGACGCGGTCGAGACCGTCTGGCCGAGGACGATCGTGCAGACCTGCGTGGTCCACCTGCTGCGGAACTCCTTCCGCTATGCGGCCCGCCAGGACTGGGACAAGATCGCCAAGCTCCTCAAGCCGGTCTGCACCGCCGCGACCGAAGAGGCCGCACTCGAGCGGTTTGCGGAGTTCGCCGACGCCTGGGGCAGGAAGTATCCGGCGATCGTCCGGCTCTGGGAGAACGCCTGGGAGGAGTTCACCCCGTTCCTGCGGTTCGAAACCGAGATCCGCCGCATCGTCTGCACCACGAACGCGATCGAGTCCGTGAACGCCAGGATCCGGCGAGCGGTCAAGGCCCGCGGACACTTCCCGAACGAGCAGGCCGCCCTGAAATGCGTCTACATGGCGATCACGTCCCTCGACCCCACCGGGAAGGGCCAGGCCCGCTGGACCATGCGTTGGAAGACCGCTCTGAACGCCTTCGACATCACCTTCGACGGCTGGCTTTCCGCAGTCCGTCACTAACCCCACCCACCGCCGTTACACCGTTCGATTGACAGACCCGGGCCGGCGGCCCCTCACGGTCTGAGCACGACGAGGCCCCGCACCGTACGCGACGGTGCGGGGCCTCGGCCAGCTCTTCGGCAGGGCCTGACCTACGCGGTGCTCACCACGTGCCGGGCAGGGTCTGCCAGCTCAGGAAGCCGTTCTCGAACCCGCCGTCGGGCCGGCTCTTGAACGTGAACGCGCCGGTGGCGCCGCTGTGGTAGTTGTACATGCTCATCACGTCGTCGCGGCCGTCACCGTCCGCGTCGCCCGAGACCGGCATGCCGGCGCTGGAGGCGTACCAGTACTTCTCCGGCGTGTCCCAGCTGCGCACGGCGGTGCCCACCGTGCCGTCCGGCTGGGCGAGCAGCGTGGACAGCGAGGCGTGGCCGTCGCCGTGGTCGTACATCAGGGCGGCGTCGTCGCGGCCGTCCCCGTTGTAGTCGCCGACCGTGAACTTCGTCCGCGCGTAGTCCCACTGCTCCTTGGTCTGGGTCCAGGACTTGACCGGTGCCGCGAAACCGCCGTTCGCCTGGGCCGGGAAGGTGAACATCGCCACGCCGCCGGCCGTGTAGCCGTACAGCGCGAGGATGTCGTCGCGGCCGTCGCCGTTGGTGTCACCGGCGCGGAACGTGGCGTGGAAGATCCACCAGTTGCCGGCGGCGACCTTCCAGCTGGCGACGGCGGAGTTGAAGGTGCCGTCACCCTTCGAGGTCCACGTGTGCAGCCCGGCCGCGCCGCCGCCGTAGTCGTAGACCATGGCGATGTCGGCCTTCTTGTCGCCGTTGAAGTCACCGGCGAGGTAGATGCCCTTGGACCAGTCGAAGTTGCCCTTCGCGGCCGTCAGGCCCTTGACCGGGGTGAAGGTGCCCGTCGCGTTCGACACGAACGTCCACAGCGCGTTGGAGCCGTCGGCGTAGCCGTACACCGCCGCGATGTCCGTGCGCCCGTCGCCGTTGAAGTCACCGGTCACCCACTTGGCGCGGGCGTACGAGAAGCTGCCCTTGCCGCTGGTCCAGCGGACGGTCGGCTCCTCGAAGCCGCCGTCGGCGCGGGCGTCGAGCACCCACAGGGCCGTGGTGTTGTCACCGTAGTCGTAGACGGTGGCCATGTCCGTGCGGCCGTCGCCGTTGAAGTCGCCCGACAGGTCGGTGCGCAGGTGCGCCGTGCGGTCGCCGGGCTGGTGCTCGACGGCCGCGCCCGTCGTCCGGTTCCAGCGGATGTACCCCTTCTGGAAGTCCTCGCGCAGGCCGCCCGCGACATCGTACTCGTCGGAGGTCGGGTACCCGAGGGCGCCCCGCTCGGCGTCCAGCGCGAGCCACTTGCTGCGGATCCCGCCGTGCACCGACCAGGCGCCGGTGGCCCTGGTCCAGAAGATGGAACCGGTCTCGCCCGTCTCGGAACGCTGACGGAAGTGGTTGTAGCGGCCCACCTTGTCCGCCGCGACCCGCTCGTCGGTGACCGGGTAGCCGAGGTAGCCGGCCGGGCCGCCGAGGGACATGTACTTGGCGAAGACGGCCCCGTGGACCTCGAAGGAACCGGTGTCCTTCGAGTAGAAGATGCCGCCCTTGCCCCCGGTGGGAGAGGAGAAGGTGTTGAACCGGCCGCCGTCAAAGGTCGGCGACTCGTCCGAGGTCGGGTAGCCGAGGATGCCCTTCTCCGCGCCGAGGGCGAGCCACTTGGCGCGGATCGAACCCCATACCACCCAGGCCCCGGTACTCGGGTGCCAGTAGATGGAGCCGTTGTCCGCCGTCTGGCCGATGCCGCGAATGTTGATGTAGCGGCCGACCCCGTCGGGGGCGACGAGCACGTCGGTCGAGGGGAAGCCGAGCTTGGCGGTGCCGCCCTTGGCCAGGAACTTGGCCAGGATCGGACCGCACAGGCTGTGCTTGCCGGTGCCGGTGGAGCTGAACTCCCGGCACTCGGACCACGAGGTGCCGCCGAGGACCAGCTGGCGGCCGGCGCCGAAGGCGGAGCCGCCGGCGGGGGCGCGGCCCGGGAACTCGGTGATCCGGCCGTCGCCGTCGCGTGACCACAGGTCCGCGAAGCCGTCGCGCTCGAAGTCGCCGTTGCTCGTCAGGTGCGCGTACGCCGCGCCGGTGAAGCCGCTGCCGAGGGAGGTGGCGCGCACCGCCGGGTCGGCGTAGAGCGTCAGGTCCACGGCCGTCGGCGAGGCCGGGTCGGTGGCCGGACGGCTGGTGTACTGGTGGATTCTGCCGGACACGGTGTCCCGGGCCCAGATCTCGGGGAGCCCGTCGCCGTTGAGGTCGCCCGGCGCCATCAGCGTCATGTTCTTCCAGTCGGCGTTGCCGAGCAGGATGGGCTCGCTGATCGCGTCGAGGAAGCCGACCGGGGAGCCGAGGTACAGCCACAGCTGGTCCCCGGACTTCACCAGCAGGTCGGGCTGGTCCGCCTTCTTCGGGTCGCCGGCCTTCTCGACCTCGACGACCTGGCCGTCACTGTTGTCGTCGTTGACGCTGCCGATCGCCAGGACCTGCTCGGCATTGGCCCAGTGGTCGTCGGCGTCGGGGTTGCCGACCTGGAGCTCCATGCGCTCCGCGTCGGCCTCCTCGATGTCGCCGTTGCCGCGGCCGGGGTAGACATAGAGGTTCTTGCGCGAGTTGTCCGGGCTCGGCTGCAGGGTGACGAGGTCCTCGTAGTAGTCCTCGTTCCAGCTGCCGCGGTGGGTCAGCGAGGTGACGTCCGCGAAGGAGCCGCGGTCGAGCTGCCGGGACAAGCCGAACGTGCCGTCGCCCTTGCCGGGGTGCATCCACAGCTCGCCGGAGCCCGGGTCCACGCTCCACATGTCGACGTTGCCGTCGCCGTTGAGGTCGCCCGGCTTGTCACGCGTCGGGAAGCGCTTGGCGTAGAACAGGTACTCCTTGAGGTCCGACGGGTTGCCCGAGCCGTCGACGCTGCGCACGAACAGGCGCTGCGGGCCGGCTGTGGTCGGCTCGTAGGGGATCTCGACGGAGCCGCCCGCGGCGGCCGCCCGCTTCTCCTCGACCTTGGGGTTGGAGTCGGTCCAGTAGCGGTAGGCGACGACGTCCTTGACGCCGTTGGCGCCCAGCGTGAAGGTGCCCTTGGTCCGGACGAACGGGACCTTCTCCGGGTCGTCGGTGTTCTCGGGGAACTGCGCCGACGTCACGCTCGGCCGCTTGTCGGGCCGGGTGCGGTCGAAGGTGAAGGTGCACTGGCCGGCCCACGGGCCGGTGGTGACGCCGTCCAGGGTGCGCACGTCCCAGCGGTAGGTGCCGTCGAGCTTGGCGGCCGGGATGGGCAGCTGGGCGATGTTGCCGTTGGTGACCTTGACCTTGGTCTTGACCGGGCCGTCCCCCACCTTCCAGTAGTGGAACTCGGCGTAGAGGGAGTTGTCCTCCTTGTCCGTGATCCGGGCGCGCAGGACCACCTGGTCGGTGATGCCGATCACGCCGCCGGTGCACGGCACGGACGGGTCCGTGGAGCGCTCCTTGGGGGCCGGGGGCGGGGTGTTGAACTTGGTCGAGATCCGGGCGCTGTTCGGGTCGAGCTTGCGCCAGGAGACGTCGACGGTGTCCTTGGCGGCCTTCAGGCCGAAGGTCCAGCTGCCCCAGTGCTTCTTCGCGGCCTCCGCCACGGCGGACTTGACGTTCAGCTCGATCAGGTCGCCGTCGCCGGGGCAGTTGCGCCCGCCGTAGGACTGACCGGTGGCGTCCACGAGCCGCTGCCAGTCGGGCTGGTTGTTCCAGGTCGTGGACTTGGAGATGGTGCCGGTGTCCCAGACCTGGATGTCACCGGACTTGCAGCTCCAGGAGCCGGCCGACTTCTGCTTGATGCGCAGTGTGGACTCCAGGATCTGCTTGTCCCAGTAGTCCTTCATGCCGACCTGGAAGAAGGTCTTGGCGCAGATGACGGCGTTGCCGTTCCGGGCGTCCTTGGCGCAGCCGACGCGGGCGTCCTTGCTGAGCGTGCCGCCGTTCCAGTAGTTGGTGCCGGCCGAGGACGGGAAGGCGTTGTGCTTGTACGCGATCGTCCACGCCGTCTTCCACGCGTCCCAGGTCGGGTCGATGACCACCGGGTACGTCGTGCCGGCCGCGTCCAGCAGTTGCCTGTCGGGCGTCAGCGTGAGCTTCTCGCCCTTGAGCTCGACCCCCAGGTCGGCCTGCTTGGTGCCGTTCGTGATGCCCTGGGGCGCGGCGGCGGCCGGGCCGAAGGCTCCGGGGGCCGAGCGCAGGAACTTCGTCCCCGGCGCGGCCGGTACGGCGCCCGCCTGCGGGTTCTCGCCGCCGGCGTCCCACATCTGCGGCTTGGCCGAGCCGAAGACGGTCTGGCCGGCCGGGTCCACCGCGTGCAGCTGGCCGTCGGCCTCGGCCCGTATGCTCAGGCCCTCGCCCTTGAGGGTGAAGTCGAGCCGCGACAGGGCCGGGTTGGCGGCGGCCTCGCGGGACTTGACGATCAGGGCGTGCGCGAAGCTGTCCACGTGCGCCGTGACGCGCAGGTCCACGCCCGGGAGCACCTCGGGGTAGAGGGCGGTGTTGCCCTCGACCGTGGGAGCGGGGAGCGGCTTCGGCCAGGAAAGAGAAACGTTCCTTCCGTTTTTCGACATCACGGCGAGGGGCGCGTCACCGCCGCCGGAAAAGGCCAGCCCGATGTCCGCCGCCTTCGGCGTCAGCGTGCCGTTCTTTCCCCGTTCGAGGGTGGCGTCCGCCGGAATCAGCTTTCCCGCCTTGCGGACCCGTACGGGTACGAGGGCGCGTTCGGCCGTGAAGGTCCCGTCCGGATTCGCCCAGACCTCGTCCGTCTCGGTGCGCTGCCCGACGATCTCGACCGGCTTGCCGGTCCGCTTGGCCTCGACCGCCGCCTTGTTTCCCTCGCCCGCGGCCGCCGCGCCTTCCGTCCCGGTGGTCTTTCCGGTCTCCCCGGCCGCGGCGGCCACGGGGGCGACCCCGATCAGGCCCACGGTCAGCGCAAGCGTCGTGACCAGCGCCGACACCTTCCAGCGGGGTGGCGGATCGGTGGCGCGCAGGCGCGCCAGAGGTGGTCTCACGAATGTTCCTCAATGTCGATCCGTGCGTCCGGGAGAACGGCTCGGGCGCACGTGTGTTTTTGCGGTCGCCCGAGCTTCTCATGGGATGCGCGTGGGGATTAGTATTCGGAATTCCACCCTCCGTTTCACCCTACACGTATGCCCGTTTTGGCCACTTCTGCGGGCCGGAATAAATGATTCCGGCTGGTGGTGGTCCGGGGCCCCGACAGCTGCTGTTACGTTCTCGGGAGTTGTTCGAAAGCGTGTATATTCTGATTCACGCGCGACCTGTCACGGGATATAATTTGCGTAATCCCTATCGGTACGCTAGCGATGCGCGGCGCAGACGCGCATGGCGCTGGCCCATTCCACTTCTCGGTATCTCACTCCTCGTCACGGGCCTGAGCGCTCCGGCGGCAACCGCCGCCGACGCGCCGAAGCGGCCCGGCCTCCAGCGCCTCACCAAGGTCTCGGGCGCGCCGGTCACCGGCAAGCCCGCACCCGCCCCCGGTGAGTCCCAGCGCAACAAGTGGACCGCGCCGCCCAAGGTGGCCTGGCCCGCGGCCGGGACGGCCGAGGTCGCCGTGCCCGCGACCACGCCAGCCGCCCCGGTGGGCCGGATGTTCGCCGCGCCGTCCGCGGACGGTCCGCTCGCCCCGGCCGTCACCCAGACGCGCGCCGGATCGCTGCCGGTGCGGGTCTCGGCGGGCAACGCCGTGGCCCAGCGCGAGCAGGCCAGGGCCCAGGGCCGGTCCGCGCTGAGCGCGGCCCCCTCCGCCGAGCCGCAGCCGGCCTCCGACGTCAAGGTCAAGGTCGACCTCCACGACCGCGCCGCGGCGAGCAAGGCCGGTGTGCCCGGCGGCCTGCTGCTGTCGGTCAAGCGGACCGACACCGGCAAGGCCGGCGCCCCGGTCTCGGTCGAACTCGACTACAACGCCTTCAAGAACGCCTACGGCGGCAGCTGGGGTTCCCGGCTGCGCTTCACCGCGCTGCCCGCCTGCGCGCTGACCACGCCCGAGCGGGCGGAGTGCCGTACCGGCACTCCGGTGACCGCCACGAACGACCCGTACACGGGCACCCTGACGGCCACCTTCGACGCGCCCGCCGCCGCGCCCTCGCCCAGCGCCAAGTCCGGCGCGGCCGCGATGGCCGCCGCGCCCGCCGCCGCCCCGGCGACGGTGCTGGCCGCCGCTCCGAGCGCGGACGGCGCCAACGGCACGTTCAAGGCCACCTCGCTGAGCCCGACAGGCTCCTGGCAGGCCGGCGGCTCGGCCGGCGACTTCTCCTGGTCCTACCCGCTGGAGATCCCGGCCTCGCTCGGCGGCCCGAGCCCCTCGCTGGCGCTCGGCTACTCCAGCGCCGCGATCGACGGCCGCACCTCCGCCTCCTCGCAGCAGACCTCCTGGGTCGGCGACGGCTGGGACCTGGGGTCGAACTACATCGAGCGATCCTTCACCCCCTGCAGCCAGGACAAGAAGGAAGGCTCGGGGTTCAACAACCCCAAGGACGACACCGGTGACCTCTGCCACGGCGTGAACATGGTCACCATGTCCCTCAACGGGGGCTCCACGGTCCTCGTGCGGGATGACAAGAGCGGCCAGTGGCGCCCGGCAACCGACGACGGCTCCCGCGTGGAGCTGCTGACCGGCGCCGACAACGGTGACAAGAAGGGCGAGCACTGGCGGGTCACCACCGCCCAGGGCATCCAGTTCCACTTCGGCCTGAACAAGGTGCCGGGCTGGACCGCGGGCAAGCCTGTCACCAACTCCGCCCTCCTGGTCCCCGTCTACGGCAACCACCGCGGCGAGGACTGCTTCAAGCAGGGCGACTTCGCCGGCTCCGTGTGCGACCAGGTCTACCGCTGGAACCTCGACTACGTCGTGGACCCGCGCGGCAACGCCATGACCTACTGGTACAAAAAGGAGGTCAACCACTACGGGTCGAACTACAAGATCGCTGGTGGTTCCACCAACCGCGCCTACGACCGTGCCGGCTGGCTCGACCACATCTCGTACGGCCTGCGCAAGGACAACCTCTTCGCCCCGGCCCCGGCCCAGGTCGATTTCACCGTCGCCGAACGCTGCCTGAAGACCAAGGCCTTCGACTGCGCCGAGGCGAAGCTGAAGCCGGAGGTCGACTGGAACATCGCCAAGATGTGGCCGGACACCCCCGGTGACCAGCTGTGCGCCGCCAAGGAGGAGTGCAAGGGCCGGTTCACCCCGACCTTCTTCTCCCGCAAGCGCCTGACGGAGATCACCACCAAGGTCTGGGACGGCACCGCCCACAAGGCCGTCGACACCTGGAAACTGACCCAGGACTTCCCGCAGACCGGTGACGGCACCGACTACCCGCTGTGGCTCGCCGCCATCCAGCACATCGGCAAGAACGACAAGAGCGGCAAGGAGATCGCGCTCCCGCCGGTCACCTTCCGCGGCAAGCAGCTGCCCAACCGCGTCGACGGCATGGGCGACGGCAAGCCGCCGTACTACCGCTACCGCATCGAGGCGATCGACACCGAGACCGGTTCGACCGTCAACGTGCAGTTCAAGGAGCCGGAGTGCCGGGCCGCGAACCCGCGGGTCGTCCCGGACGCTCCCGAGTCCAACACGCTGCGCTGCTTCCCGGTCATCACCGAGATACCGGACCCGAACGACCCCAAGCGCGAGAAGAAGCTCTACGTCACCGACTGGTTCCACAAGCACGTCGTCGGCCGCGTCCAGGAGGAGGACCGCAACGGCAACTCGCCGACGCGCGTCACCGAATACCAGTACCTGGGCAAGCCCGCGTGGGCGTACGACGACGAGACCGAGATGATGCGGCCGGGCACCCGCACGTGGTCGCAGTGGCGCGGCTACGAGCGCGTACGCACCCTCATCGGCGCGGCACCCGACAAGCGCTCCCAGACCGAGACCCTCTTCTTCCGCGGCCTCGACGGCGACCGCGCGACGCCCGCGGGCGGCAAGCGCTCCGTCAAGGTCAAGGACTCCGAGGGCAAGGAGATGACCGACCACCGGCTCTTCTCGGGCCAGACCCGCGAGGTCCTCGCCTACAACGGCGAAGGCGGACAGCTGGAGGCGGCCACCACCTACACCCCGTGGATCCACGGCCCGACCGCGACGCGCGTGCGTCCGGGGATCGAGCCGCTGGAGGCGTACGTCCGGGGCACCACCGACGTGGGCTCGCGCATCCTGCTGTCGGACAACCGCGGCTGGCGCCGTACGGCCCAGCACACGGAGTTCGACGACCGCGGCCTGCCCAAGTGGGTCTCGGACCTCGGCGACGTCGCCGACACCAAGGACGACAGCTGCACCCGCTTCGAGTACGACTCGGACGAGGCGCAGTGGATCATCGGCCGGGAGAAGCGGGTCGAGACGGTCGGCAAGGCGTGTGACGCGAAGGACGTCAAACGCCCGGACGACCTCGTCTCCGACGCCCGGATGTTCTACGACGCCGCGGGCAACCTGTCGCGCACGGAGTCGCTGTCCGGTTACGCGAACGGCCGGCCGCAGTACACCACCGACGGCTCGGTCACCTTCGACGCGTATGGCCGTCCGAAGACCATGACCGACGTCTTCGGCAAGGTCACGAAGATCGACTACTCGCCGGCCGCCGACCAGCTCGTCACCAAGACGGTCACCACCAACCCCCTCGGTCACACCGAGACGGTGGAGACCGACCGCGGCCGCGGCTCGGTCCTGGTCAAGAAAAACACCAACAACCGGCGCGAGGTCCTGCAGTACGACCCGCTGGGCCGCCTGGTCAAGGCGTGGTCCCCGAACCGCGACCCCGACACCAAGTCGCCGGACGCCGAGTTCTCCTACGACGTCCGCCCCGACAAGCCGGTGGTCATCTCCACCAAGAGCCTCCTGGACGACGGCACCTACCGCAGCAGCTACGAGATTTTCGACAGCAGCCTGCGCATCCGCCAGACCCAGATGGAGGCCCTCGGCGGCGGCCGGGTCATCAGCGACACCTTCTACAACAGCCTCGGCCAGGTCTGGAAGTCCAACGGCGCCTACTACACCGCTGGCACCGCCTCCGGTGAGCAGTTCGCCCCGAAGGACAAAGAGGTCCCTGCCTCGACCCTGACCCAGTACGACGGATCCGGCCGTCCGACGGCGCAGATCTCCCGCAAGTTCGGCGAGGAGACGTCCCGCACGACCACCGTGTACGGCGGCGACAACATCACCGTCGACCCCCCGACCGGCGAGACGCCCACCCGGGCCTTCCTCGACGGCCAGGGCCGCAAGACCGAGCTGCGCCACTACCGCTCGGACTCGCCGACGGGCGCGTACGACACGACGCGGTACTCGTACGACATCCGCGGCGAGCTGGAGTCGGTCGTCAACGAGGCCGGCGACACCTGGTCCTGGGAGTACGACCTCCGCGGGCGCCAGGTCACGATGAAGGACCCCGACAAGGGCACGTCGAGGATGGCCTACGGCAAGGGTGACCGGCTGGAGTCGATCACCGACGCCCGAGGCAAGACGGTGGCCTTCGCCTATGACGTGCTGGGCCGGACCACGGCCACACACAACGGCTCGCTGGCCGGTCCCAAGCTCACCGAGACCGTGTACGACACGCTGCCCGGCGCCGTCGGGCTGCCCGTGTCCTCGACGCGCTACGTCAACGGCAACGCGTACACCCAGTCGATCAACGGCTACGACGAGGAATACCGGCCCACCGGTACCTCGGTGACGATCCCGCAGTCCGAGGGTGCGCTGGCCGGCACGTACACGTTCAACGTCGGCTACCGGCCCAACACCGGTCTGACGGCATGGACGCAACAGCCCGCGATCGGCGGACTGCCCGCCGAGCGCATGACCATGACCTACAACCACTTCGAACTCCCCACGGTCATGGGTGTCGCGGGGAAGACGTTCGTGGGCAAGGTCGACTACTCGCCGATGGGCGACGTCCTGCGGACGGAGGCGGGGCCCGCCGGGTCCCAGGTGTACTCGACCAGCTTCTACGACGAGCAGACCCGCCGGCTGACCCGGCAGGTCTACGACCGTGAGAAGGCCCCGGGCCGGATCAGCGACACGTCGTACGAGTACGACACCATCGGCAACATCCTCAAGATCACTGACAAGGAGGGGCCGGAAGCCTCCGGCACCACCGACACGCAGTGCTTCGCCTACGACTACATGCGCCGCATGAGCGACGCGTGGACGGCAACCGACGACTGCGCGGCCAAGCCGGGCGCCGCCGGACCGGGTTCGAAGCCCAAGGTGGGCGGCCCCAACCCGTACTGGTCGTCCTACAGCTTCGACGCGGCCGGCAACCGCATCAAGGAGGTGCAGCACTCGCCCACCGGCGGGACCGCCAAGGACGTCACGCGCGACTACAAGTACGGCACGCCCGGCAAGGCGGCGGCCAACCGCCTGCAGCAGCTCGGCACCACCGGGCCGCAGGGCGTCCGGTCCGACTCGTTCACCTACGACGAGGCCGGCAACACCGACAAGCGCACCATCCAGGGCAACACCCAGGACTTCGACTGGGACACCGAGGGCCGCCTGGCCAAGGTCACCGAAGGCTCCAAGACCACGGAGTACGTCTACGACGTCGGTGGCAACCGGCTGATCAAGCGCGACCCGTCCGGCACCACGCTGTACCTGCCGGGCACCGAGGTGAAGCTCACCCCCGGCGGCAAGGTCGAGGGCACGCGGTACTACGCCCACCCGGCCGGCCCCGTCATGGTGCGCACCGCCAAGGACGGCGCGGTCTCCACCTCGTACCTGCTCCAGGACCACAACGGCACGGCGAACACGAGCGTCGACCAGGCGACCCAGGAGGTCTCCAGGCGCAAGTTCACTCCGTTCGGCGAGGTCCGGGGCACCGCCCCCTCCATCTGGCCCGACAAGAAGGGCTTCATCGGCGGGGAGGTGGACGACTCCACGGGGCTGGTCCACCTGGGGGCGCGTGAATTCGACCCGATGACAGGGCGGTTCATCTCCGTCGACCCGGTGATCGACTTCAACGAGCCCAAGCAGCAGAACCCCTACGCCTACGCGAACAACTCGCCGGTCACCTTCAGTGACCCCAGCGGCCTGTCGATCGCGCCGCCGGTGATGCCGGTCAAGGACTTCACCGACGCCGAGCTGGCGTGGGCGAACTGGGCGAAGGGCCGCAGCGCCCTCGACGTCGCGCTCGACGTCGCCGTCGGCATCCTCAAGGACGCCTCCGGCTACAACGACATCAAGGCGTGCCTGGGCGGTGACTGGGGTGCCTGCGGCATGCTCGCGTTCGAGGCGGCACTTCCCTTCGCGGGCAAGGCCAAGCGCATCCTGCAGGCCCTCGACCGGGCCTGGGACGCCTACAACAGCTGGATGGGCAAGCTGCAGCTCGCCCGGGACATCATCGCGCGCGCCCAGCGCTACCAGCAGGCGATGGCGAAGTACGCCGAGGACCTCGCGGAGTGGAAGCGCCAAGTCCAGGAGGCCGCCGAACGGGCCAAGAAACTGGAGGAGGAAGCGGCCGCGGCCAGGCGGGCCGCACAGGAACAGGCGGCAGCGGCGGCCAAGAAGGCCGCGGAAGCGAAGGCGACAGCAGCCCGGCAGGCGAAGGAAGCCGCGGCCAAGGCCAAGAAGGCGGACAAGGACGGCAAGGCCACCAAGTCCAAGGAGACCAGGAAGGCCGCCAAGAAGGACGCCGATGACGAGCCGGGCGAGTGCAACAGCTTCGTGCCCGGCACGAAGGTGCTGCTCGCCGACGGTTCCACCAAGGCGATCGAGGACGTCCGGATCGGTGACGAGGTCGCCGCGACCGACGCCGAAACCGGCAGCACGTCGGCAGAGCAGGTCGTCTCGCTGATCGTCGGTGAAGGCCGGAAAAAGCTGGTCGAGGTAACCGTCGACACCGACGGCGACCGGGGAGAGGCGACCGAGACCGTCACCGCGACGGACGGCCACCCCTTCTGGCTGCCGACGCTGCGCGAGTGGGTCAAGGCCGCCGAGCTGCGACCCGGCCAGTGGCTCCAGACGGACACGGGGACCTGGATCCAGGTCACCGCGGTCAAGGCGTGGACCGAGCAGAAGCGGGTCCACAACCTCACCGTCGCCAAGCACCACACGTACTACGTGGTGGCCGGAGTCACTCCGCTCCTCGTCCACAACTGCAACAAGACGGTCACGGCCTACCACTACACGACCAAGGAGAACTACCAGAAGATCATGAGTGGTGGCAGCAAGCAGGGAATCACCATCAAGGCGTCGGCGCCCTCCAAGGGGAATCCGAAGGGCGCGTACGTCACGGGAATGAGCCCGGCGGACCTTGCCAAGAAGCCTGGCGGATTCAAGTCGTTCCTCGGACTGACGCGAGAGAAGTCCGAGTACGTCATCCAATTCGAAGTGTGTGCCTGCAAGGTCGCCGGACGCCTCCGAGGAGGACGCGAACACGTCTGGTTCAGTCCGGAGGATCTGGACATCTCCAAGGCCAAGATCCTTTATCATGGCGCGACCAAGGGGCTGAGATGACCAGGAACGATGACCAGAACGGTGACGGATAGCCGTGGACTTCTCCGGATACGCGACGGATCTCGTCCTGGGCGGTTCGCCCGGTGACCTGTTCCGCCGCTTCTCGTCGAAGCTCGCCGAGAGGTGGCCGGCGTACCTGCAGAACGGGGCCGACCACCGTTCCTTCGACTTCGGCGCGATCGTCCTCGACCCCGAAGGCGATCGCGGTGAGTCGGAGGTCGCGACCTTCAGTCGCGACCTCGCCATGGAGGACTTCTGGGAGGAACAGGGGTACGCCCTGGGGGCGGACGGAGAAGGCCCGTTCGCGGTCTTCTACAAGCCGTTCCGCCAGTTCTCGGTCAAGGTCGACCGGGGAGTGGAAGTCGGCACCGGAGCGGACTGGCACGACTCGTTCATCCTGGTTCCGGAAGGGTTCCACGTATCCCTCGTGACGCCTGAGGACCCGTCCTCGGACCCGTTCTCCGGCTGGGTGCGCGACGTGCTCATCCAGTCGGTCTGGTAGGAGCAGCACAGCTCGAAGCCCTGCCGAGGCGACATGCCTCGGCAGGGCTTCGCCATATCCGGAAGCTGTGGGTCAGAAGCGGTCGGTCGGGACCGGGAACGGCGGGGCCGGCTTCGGGCCCGTCAGGCGCTCGCCCTCACGCGGGGGTGTGGTGCAGGTGATGTCCTCGTCGGTGTTGCCGCACACCACGGCCCAGAAGACCGCCGTGCCGTTGTCCGAGGCGGGCTCGGCGGCGCGGCGGAACCGGCCCGGAGGCGGTTTCGGGGACGTCCGGCCCTCCGCGGCCGCCTTGAGGGCCTGCACGAACTGCGCCGCCTCCTTCGGGTAGAAGAACACCGGCCGGGCCGAGCGTATGTCGTCACCGGTGGTCTTCTGGCCGTCGATGACGATCGGGCCCTTGTCGGCGCGCGCCACCGACGGTCGCATCAGCTCGGTCGGCGAGCCGCAGACGGGCGGGTAACGGTAGGCACGCCGACGGACCCTCCCTCGGCTCTGCCGAGCCGCCCGCGAAGCAGCACCGCCACTGATCGCAGGCGCCGTACGCATGGCAGCGCCGCCCGGAGCCGTGATTCCGCGTGGTATATGGGCACGTGATGAGACATGCGTTGATCGATTGAGACGGTGCCGTCTCATCCGAAGGGACTACTCGGATATCGGTCTTCGCGGCGATTCGCTGCCCAGGGCTTCGGGCGAACGATGAGAAGGACCTGAAGAAGGGTGGTGGCACCATGCCGCACCGAGAACTCGATCTTCTGTTGGAGGACCTGACGCGCTTGGCGGCGCTCCCGCTGGAGCGTGGCGAGACGCTTCCGGCACGGGCCTACACCAGCGAGGACTTCTACCGCCTGGAGAGGGACCGCGTCTTCCGCGCTGACTGGCTGTGCGCCGGCCACGTGAACCAGGTCGCCGAACCGGGCGACTACCTGCGCACCGACGTCCTGGGCGAACCCGTGGTCATCACGCGCGACGAGGACGGCTCTCTCCACGCGTTGTCCCGGGTGTGCCGGCACCGCTTCATGGACGTGCTTCCGCCGGAAACCACGCCCGAGCAGGGGTCCCTGAAGCGGCTGACGTGCCCGTACCACACGTGGACCTACCGGCTGAACGGCGAGTACGCCGGGCAGCTGGCCGGGGCGCCCCTGATGAACAAGGTCGATTTCGACCGTGCGGCATGCCGGCTGCCCGGCTACCGCCTGGAGGTCTGGAACGGGCTGATCATGATCTGCGCCGATGCCGACGCTCCGGCGCTCGGCCCGCAGCTCGATGAGCTGACGGCCAAGCTCGCCTGCTACCGGCTGCCGGACCTCGTCGTGGCGTACAGCGCCGTATGGCAGGGGGTGGCGGCGAACTGGAAGGTGGCGCTGGAGAACGGCTCGGAGAACTACCACCACATGGGGAGCCACGCGGCGACCCTCGATCCGGTGCTGCCGGGCAGGGACACCGTCGTCGACGACTGCGACGGACGCTGGTTCACCATGTACACCCCCTTCGCAGCTGACGGCCTGCAGACGGCGGACGGCGCAGCAGGGACGGCCAGTGCCCTGATCCCCGGGCTCGGGGAGCGGGAACTGTCGGGGATGACGATCGCGGGTGTCTTCCCCCATCTGGTGCTGGCCCTCCTGCCGGACAGCGTGACGTTCGCGCGGTGGATTCCCACCGGCCCCGAAACCCACGACGCCCACTTCACGGTGCTCGTGCCGCCCGAAGCCCGGACGAAGCCGGGATTCGACGCCTACGTCGACGCCTCGCGTCAGCAGCTGGAGACCATCCAGAGTGAGGACACCGTGGCCATCCGCGGGGTGCAGCGGGGGCTCGCCACCAATCCTGGGCCGTCTGGCGGGCGCTTCTCACACCTGGAGCGCCCCCTGTGGCAGTTCCAGCGCTACCTCGCCGACTGCCTCGCCCACCGCAGCCGCCTGCCCTGACGCTTCACCGCCCGCAACGGACGATCCGCACGCCGCGCGCCTGCGGGTACACGGAACGCTGCTCGTGGAACGCATCCGGCCCTCGCGGCCTGGGCGGGCCGCCTGCTGCCGGCGCCGCGAGCTGCACCCGTGGGAGTGGTCGTGGAGCGCGAGCGGGGCAGCGACAGCCGAGATGCGGGGCGTCGGGGAACCGAGGCCCGGACGAAGCGGTTCCGCGGGCAGTCTGCGCGGCTTGTCCATCGACTTCCGAGAACGGATCAGCAGCGGGCCGGACGCCTTCGGAAGTGGACGCTCGACGAGCGTCCTGGCTGCCGGGCCCCCACACGCCCTCGGACACCCGCAGCGCAACCAGTGACGGCCGAGGGGCCGACTACCGCGCTCAGACCATTACTCCTCTCAGCGCGGTGCATGGGTAGGCCCCGGAGCCCTACGTCCTCACCGGGCTGGGGGCCAAAAAGGTGAAAGTGAACCTTCCTGCCGGCAGAAATGCAACCGGGCCGTCCCGACCGAGGGAAAGGACGCCTGCAGCACGTTCTTCCCTACAGTGAGGATCAACCCATGCGCTTGCGCAGCACCCTGGCCGCTGCCCTCGGCGGTCTCCTGCTCTCCGTGGCCCTGCCGGCGTCGCCCGCTGCAGCCGCCAACGGCGACTTCACGTACTCGTACGTCGGCCTCAACGGCCTGAACCTGCGCGGTGTGCTCGCCGACCCGGACAGCAGCGTGTGCATCAACATTCCCGAAACGGTCGGCTCCGCCCTGCCCGCCCTCGCCCCGAGCAACTTCACGGACTCCACCGCCACCGTGTTCCTCGACTCGGACTGCGACGGCGACACCTTCTACGTGATGGCCCCGGGCAAGAGGCTCGGTGAACGCCTGCGGCTGCGCTCGGTCGTCTTCAGCTGACACCACACCCCGCACCGCGCGAGACGCCCGGCCCCATTCGCAAACGGGCCCGGCCCTGCGAGGTACACACGCCCGTGGGGCGAGGCGGCGGCCGTCTGGGCACTGGTCCAGGTTTCGCCCCGGCCGAGCCCGGCGGGCGGCGGGCTGCTCGAAACCACGGCGCGGGTCGCGTGAGGCAGGGCGGGAAGTGGTTGGCGGGCGCAGGGCCCCGGCCAGCCGTGTCGAGCCCGGGGGCCAGGAGCAGCACGTGGTGTCCCGCGGCTCCGTCGTGGTCGGCGGGCCGGCCACGTCGCCCTCCTGTGCCTGCTGCGGATCGTCCGTTGGCTTGTCGCCGCTCACTGGCTTCCGCTCGCGATTCACTCCGACCTCAAGAGCCGCGAGAAGACCTACCCCGTCCTCACGGCCCTGGCCCAGACCGGCGAACAGCAGGAACGTCTCGCCGACCGGCTCTCGGCCGCCCGCCTCGCCGGCGAGGAGATCGAACCACGCGACCCCATCGAGACCGAAGCAGCCCGCCGCCTCGCCGACGGCCTCAAGAACCAGTGATCATCCGATCACCAGCACTTTCTCAGGGGGGAGCGTCACGGCGGACGTCTCCTGTCAGGTGCGCTTGGCCGCGGAACGCTGGGACTTGGCGGTGTTGGCCGGCCTGGCGGACTTCGCGGCCGTCGTGGACTTCCGGGCGCGCGCCGGCCTCGTCGACGTCCTGGCCGGGGCGGCGGGCGTATCCGGGGCCGCCTGGGCGGCGGCCGACTCCGCATCCCGCTCCGCGGCGGCCTTCGGGGCGGAGCCGGAGGCCGTACGGGACCGGCCGGTGTTCCACTTCAGCTCGATCTCCAGCTCGATCTCGTCACCGGCCACCTCGATCTCCACCTCACTGCGGAGCTCGTCGGGCACGCGCAGGCTCAGCACCCCCGCACCAAGCTCGACCTCGGCCTCACCGCCCTCCCGGAGGGCTTCGGCGAGCGCGGCGAGCAGGTCCGCGGCCTCGGTACGGGACAGCGAGCGCTTCTGCTCGAACTTGAGGTCCTTCACGGACGCCTCCAGGGCAAGGGGCCGGGCGCGACGCGGCCGGACGGACGCGACATCGACATGCTCCATCACGCACCGGCGTCCCGCACGACCCGGACGGCCCACAGGGTGACACGCTGCCCGAGTGGCGGCCCCGCCACCGGCGGCGTCTACGGGCCGCGGCCCGGTGAGCACCGTGCGACGGTGCAGCTCCGGGAGGCACGACGGACGACGAGGGGCCGATGATCGTAAGGACGACTTGTTCGAGGACCGGCGCCCCGAGCAGGTCTACCGCCTCGCCATCGTGTCCGTGGTCTTCCTGCCGCTGTCGTTCATCACCGGCTTCTTCGGGATGAACTTCACCTTCCTGACGGACAGTCTGCAAAGCAGGGACGAGTTCTGGCTGCTCGCGGTGGGCCTGCAGGTCCTCGTCCTGTCCATCTCCCTGTACGTGCTGCACCGCACCCGGATCTGGCGCCGGCTGCGCGAGGACGACTGGTGAGGCCCGGCAGGCCCAGGTGACTGGGCCTACGGGCGTTCGAAGTACGGGAGCACGCCGCCCGTGAAGCGCCCAAGAACCCAACGGCCGCCCACGCAGGACGCTCGGCTGGGATACTCCAGCCGAGCGTCCATCCGCCTGGACGAACCGCTGCCCACCGAATGGCGCGGCGGCGGGCCGGCCGTCTGGAGTCCGGAGACCGACGGGGCCTGAGCACAGCCGTGCGGGCCGCCACCTGCCGCTACGGCACTGTGACCGTTGCGGCCATATGCATGTGGCTTCGTGCATGAGCCGTCAGACGGAACCCAGCCGGTCCCTGGTATGTCTCGCCGGGTGCCCGGGGGCATACCCGGCGCTACGCGTCGATGATGACCTCGAACGCCTCGCCCTGCATGATGCGGTCGGAGGTCACCGCCCTCGCGAACTCGCGGCCCGCAGCGGAGTTGTCCGCCTCGTCGACATGGGCCCGGATACAGGGCGCGTTGGGCGGGGTGCCCCGGTCGACAGTCACGTTCGCCACGTCCCATACCCCGCCGACCTCGCGCGGGGTGATGTCGATACACAGGGCACCGTCGTTCCCTCCCTGCATCGACTTGGCGAACGGGTACTCGTCACAGGAGTCGTTGGGGATGCCCGTGGCGCCCCGGGGGAACTTGTACGGCCCACGGTCGCAGGTCAGGGCACGCCTGCCCTTGGCCTCCGGGTCAAGCGGGTCGACATACCACCGGTTCAGCAGGTGCCCAGGGGTGCCGAACTTGCCCGTGAGGTTCTTCTGCGCCCACTCATAGGCGACGGCCGCCCCCTTGTAGAGCGACCGGTGGAGTGTCACGTTGGCCGTGTGCCCGTCGACTATGCATCCGGGCGGCGATCCGTCCTTCGGTGAGATCTTGTCGTCACAGCGCACCTTGGGGCCGGGCCAGTCCAGGCGGGTGTTCACGGGCCGCCCACCGCCCGTGACGGTCTTGATGGTCCCGATCACGTGGTAGGAGGGCTGGACGATCGTGTCGAAGCCCTTGCCGACGGACGAGCTGTAGGAGAGGGCGCCGTCCTCCCGGCTCTGGCCGTTCTTCAGGAGCACGGGTGCGCCGCCCCAGGCGGGTGCCCCCGCCGTGCACTGGCCGCTGCACGTGGCGCCCAGAGCCATCGTCACAGCGGCGATATTGGACGTCATGTCGGTGACCTGGATCACGATGTCCTCCTTCCACTGTGCAGCGGGCAGGGAGTTCATGGCCGCTGCGGCGAAGACCAGGACATGGGCTTTTCCGTTCACCTTGCTGTCCTCGCCAAGGGTCACGTACTCGGCCAGGTACCGCGTGCAGTACGCCTTGCGGGTTGAGGGGATGGGGTCGAACGGCTTGTCCGGGTCGTCCTTGAGGCAGAGGTCCGCCCCCGGGTTGGCGCGGGCCGCCCGGGGGGCTGCGGCGGGCAGAGCGGCGAGGGCGGAGGCGGTGGCCTGTCCCGTCTTGATGCAGGTCCAGGCCATCCCCTCGCGCCGGAGGTCGGGCCCGGTTTCCGTACAGTCGCCGTGGCCCTGGGGGACTGTACGGCTCGTGGACGGTTGGGCGGCGGCCGGTTGGGTGCCCGCGGCGCACAGGGCTGCAGTGAGGGCGAGCGAGGCTACCGCTGCCAGACCGCGTCTGATGTGTTTCAAAGGTGGTCCCTTCCTCCGGCGGCCCCGTGGCGGGCACACCGACGTTATGGAACCGGGTAACTCTTGTTCATATCACTCGGGAACGCGACAGTTTTTGACCCCATTTGGCCAGTTGTGGCATAGACCTGCTGTTTCTGGCGGCGCTAGTTTCACTCACACTCACCTCACAGACCACGCTCAGCAGAGGAAAGGCAACGATGCGCCGCACGACAACCCGCCTGGGCAGAGGGCTCGGAGCGCTCCTGGCCACCGCGGCGGCCTCCGTGGGCCTGGCCGCCACACCGGCCGCCGCCACCCCGGCCGCTTCCGGGCAGGCAGTCCAGCCCGGCCAAGCCTGCACCGCGGCCGATCTCGGTACCCGCCACCCGGTCATCAAGACGACCGAAGTCACCCCGACCATCACCCACTTCAAGGGCTGGTACGTCACCCAGGGCTCCACCGGCAGCCATACCGTCACCACCAGCACCCAGACCACCATCTCGGTGTCTGTCGGCCTCAACGGCTCCGTTCAGGGAAGCTTCGCCGTCCAGGCCCTGGGCAGCGTCGGCGCGAGCCTGGGCTTGAACGTGCAGGTCAACTACGCCTCCACCAGCAGCGAGTCGAACTCCGTCTCCTGGAACTTCTTCGAGCCCGGCTACTACGGCCTCTACAAGGGCACCAAGAAGGTCACCGGCACCTACGGCAGCCTCAACTGCAACCGCATCCAACAGGGCGACGGCAGTTGGGCCCTGAAGTGGACCGAGGGCCCCGACAGCGGCAGCTACACCACCTACACCGCCCTCGAAGAAGGCGCGGTGCGCTGCGAGGACAAGGTGCCGGCCAACAGCATCATGGCCAAGGCCCAGGACTTGCTGGACTGCGGCTCCCCCGCCGCCACCGCGAAGCACCCGGCGGGTCCCGTCCCCTCGGCCAAGGCCGACCAGGCCAAGCGCGACGCCGACAACGCCGCAACAGCGGCCGAGGCCGCCCGGAGCATGAAAGCCCTCCAGGCCGCCAAGCCCGCGCCCCGCGCCGCCCTGGACTGCCAACCCGGCGTCTACAAGATCGACGTCCCCGGCAAGCCCCTGAACTGGAGCGCACCCCTCCTGGCCAACGACGGCATCCGCCTGCGCGTATCCACATTCTTCAGCGCCCACCTGGACAACTGGCGCCTGTGCAACGTGACGGAGAACAACGGAGTCCTCGAGGCGTCCCTGTGGAACTGGGGCAACGGCGGATGCGCGACCATCCCGACGGACATCGCCAACCAGGAGCGTGCCCACCTGACGACGGCTGCCTGCGGGGAGGACGACCTCCAGCGGTTCTACATCTACCGCGACGTACCCGGCAGCACGAAGATCGGCCTGCAGAACAAGTACACCGGCTCCATGATGGGATACGACCGCTACGCTGACGGGGAGCTGATCCGCCAGTACTCCAGCGGCAGGCAGGACGGCACGGGTACGTACACCCTGACCGCGGTCTGACGACCCCAAACGGTCTCCGGCTGGCTGGGAAGCGATCTTCAACCGCCCCTGTCCCGCCTGGCCAGGCGCACGGGTGAACACCCTGATACAGACGCCTTGAGAAAGGACATGGACGCACCCCGGCAAGCGGTTGGCTGGTGTCCTGGTGTGCTGCTCGACTGAGTGTCGGACCGATCCGTCAGGGAACGACGGCGGGCCATCGGCCGGTCAGAGCCTCCTCCACGCTGGCGCACAGCTCCAAGAGTTCGGCCCGCTCGCCGGGGTGGAGGTCTTGGGCGGCGACGGTCGAGCGAACGCGAGCGAGGTTCGCGACGATGGGGTGGTGCTGCCCGGGTGCGGTGTGCCAGGCCAGTTCCCGTAGCAGCATCAGGATCCGGGCCAGGACCGAGGGGTCCGCGGCTCCGTACCGCAGTGGCTGGGCCACCACGAGGTGCAGGAGTTCCGCGAGCGTCGGGCGGCGAAGCACGACGCGGACGTCGCCGTGGCCGTCATGCAGGAGCCGGGGGGACAGGTCACGCTTCGCCAACCCACACAGCAGGGCGGAGCAGTGGGAGAGCGCGTGAACGGCGGTGGTGGGGTCGTTGACACCGGGAGAGAGCGCCTTGGTGGCGACGTCTGTGAGCTGGCGGAGTCCGAACCCGACATCCTGCTCATGGGTGCGTTCAGCCCCGGTGGTGAGGGCGTCGGCGCTCCGCCCCACCAGGATGCGGAGTGTGTCCGGCGTGAAGGGGCGGCCGGTGCGGGTCCAGGCCGCTCCGGCAGGGGTGCCGGCGACGAGTGAGCTCCCGGGGTTGCGGTCGATGAGGATGACGGCATCCGCTTCTACCGCAGCCGCGAGGAGAGCCTCCTCGTCGGCGGCGGTCAGGAATCCCGAGGTTCCGGCGGGAAGGGGCACCGCGTGGACCGGTGGCTCGGGTGGCGTGACGTAATCCGCGGGAGCGGGTCCGGATTCGGGGAGGACCCGGCGGATGGTGTCCTCGGTGTCGGTGTGGACGTCCCGCAGCATCGTTTCCACCCGGATCTTGCCGGCCAAGTGGGAGAGGAAGGCGACGAGGGCGAGCACGCTGGCCAGGGCGAGGAGGAAGGCCACGGTTACTGACAGCTGCGGCACGAACAGCGGCTGCCCGGTGCCCTCCGTCCGCACCGTGCGCAGCACGGTCAGCGTGTACGTGAACGTCGCCAGGAAGAGGGCCAGTGTGCGTTGGACGTACCGGTCCCGGTTGAACGTCCGCAGCAGACGCGGGGAGAACTGGCTGCTCGCGAGCTGCAGTGTCACGACGGTGAGCGAGAATGTCAACGCCGTGACGGTGATCATGGAGCCGGCGATCGATTCCAGCACGGTTCGGGCTGCTCCGGGCCCGCCGCCGAACAGGTAGGTGCTCAGGTAGGGCGGTAGGTGCTGCTGGATCCGCGCGTCCAGCCGGGGCAGTCCCACGCCTGCGGCGGCGGCGAGTACGACGCCGAGGGCCGGCAGCGGCCACAGCTGGGCACGGAGGGCGTCACGTGACACCGGAAACGAGACCACGTGGCGTCTCCTCAGGTCGTGCGGTGTGGATCAGCGTTGCCGCAAGCCTTGCCGGGAAGCGGCGCAGACACGGCCGGCTGGGCTGTGGCAACCGGAAGATCCCCCGAACGGCGCCCGTGCCCGGTCTCCTCGCGGGGGAACCCGGACTGGGCTGCTGCTCGGTCACGCCGACCCTTCCCACGGCCCGTGGCACCACGCCCAGGGCACCCGCTCCGACGTCACGGAACGCCGCTGGCGAGAGAGGGGAGTAAGGAGCGGCTCACGCCGTTGTGAGCAGCAAGGAGACCCGGCCGGCGAAGGCGGCGCGCTTCCGCACGCTTGTGCTCGCCACGCTGCTGGGAGCCACCGCGGTCGCCGTCACGACTCGCGGCCGCGGTCCTGCCGTTGGTCTTTCTGCCGGTCTGGTCATCGCCGGCGACCGGCAATACTCCGGCGGGCGGGTCAACGGCCGCCTGGGCAACAGCTGAGGCGGACATCCGGTCAGGGGCGGTAGCGGAGCAGCAGCATCGCCGCGTCGTCCCCGAGCGGCCCACCGACGTGCGCAGCGATGTCGCTGTGGAGCGCTTCCAGGGCGAGTTCCGGGCTGTCGGCCCTCAGCAGGTGCAGCCGGGAGGCGAGCGGATAGAACTCGCCCCGCCCGTCACGGGCTTCGCTGACCCCGTCCGTGTACAGCAGGAGCTGGTCCCCCGGGTGGAACGCTGCGAGAAGCGTCTCGGGGCGCTCCGTCCCGGGGAACCCCAGGCCGAGTGGAGGTGCAGGCTGCCGCGGGGTGAGAAAGCGCGGTGTGCCGGCGGCAGCGAGAAACAGGGGGGATGGGTGGCCGTAGTTGAGGAGGGCTACGGTCCGGTCCTTCCGGATCTCGGCGATGACCGCTGTGACGAAGCGCTCGCCGCTCAGGGTCCGGTTCATCGTCCTCTCCAGCCGGCTGCTCACCCCCGCGAGATCGAGCTCGTCGTGGGCCGCTTCCCGGAAGGCCCCGAGCACGTCCGCGGCCGTCTCCACGGCATCCAGTCCCTTGCCCTGCACATCGCCGACGATCACCCGGATGCCGCCGGGGGACGTCACCACCTCGTACAGGTCCCCTCCGATGTGGGCCTCCGCGACGGCGGCCGTGTACGAGACGGCGACACTCAGCTCGCCCGCGGTCCGGGGGACCGGGCGGAGCAGAACCCGTTGGGCGACCTCGGCGATCGAGCGGACACTGGCCAGTTCCGCCTCACGCCGCCGACGCATGGTCGCGGCGAGCAGGCCGGCGGCGGTGACGGCGGCCACCGAGACCAGCGCTGTGGTACCGCGCCGCCCCGGAAACAGCCTGTCGTACCAGCCGAGAGCCAGGCAGAGGCTCAACGCCAGCACACCGATCACAGCGGTGCGGCGTGGCCCGCCGGCGAGTCCCGCGAACGCAGGCCCCGTCGCCATCAGGGGCAGCAGCCCGACCGTGGGACCGACGGCAACGTCTGCGACGGTGACGACCGCCATGACGACATAGGGCAGGGACAGCAAGACGCGGTTCACAGCGAGTTGCTGGTCGGACAAGGTGCTCCTCCGGGCTCCGCTGTAGCTCGCCTGGACACTCAGCCTGTGCAACGGACTGCGCTGGAGTGGGTCTGCCCCTCCACGCGGTTGCCGAACCGCCGGCGTGCACTCCGGGCAGCTCCATGCCGTCGGCGGCCGAGTGCACGCTTCGCTTGTGGTGCGGCCACCACCGACCCCACAGCAGTGTCGCAGGCCAAACACCAGCCGATCGCGTCACCACCATCGAGACCGGGCCGAATGCGGGCGCCTCTGCAGTCTCCGGCCCCTTCCGTGTCCGGTGACTGGTTCGATTGCGGTGGGCGCTCGGGGGTCCGCGTGGCCGGCGGTCTGTCCCGGACCGGGTGCAGCATTGCTCTGACTGCCCCGGCGATCGCTGTGTGCATTCCTGGGCATGGGTTCGGGGCTCGCGCGTTCTCCTGCGCGATGCCTCGCTGAGCAGCAACGGAAGACTCGGAGGGAGCAGGCGGCTGGGCTTGCCTTGCCCTTGGCCCCGGCGTGGCTCCGGCAGGAAGACGGAGTGAGGGTGAAGAAATGGTTCACGTAGCTGCCCGGTGCCCTGTCGGCTGGAGATCGCGATGCGTGTGATGCTGGTTCACCCGAGCGCCTTGATGTACTCGGAGATCTTCCTGCGACTCGAGCCCCTGGGGCTGGAACGGGTGGCCGCGGCGGCGCGGGATGCCGGGCATGAGGTGCGCGTCGTCGACCTGCAGGTGCTCAAGCGCGGCTTGCTCGACCGGGAGCTCGCGTCGTTCGCACCGGAGGCCCTCGGCATCTCACTGAACTACCTGGCCAACATCCCCGAGGCGATCGAGATCGCCCACCACGCCAAGGCTGCCTCGCCGGGGTGCTTCGTCTTCCTGGGGGGCCACAGCATCTCGTTCATCGCCGAGCACGTCCTGGAGCAGGCAGAGGGGGCGGTCGACGCGATCGTACGCGGCGAAGGAGAGCCGGCCGTCGAGCCGCTGCTGACGGCGGTGCGCGACGGAGGTCTCAAGGACGTCCCCGGCATCGTGTGCGCGGAGGGCCGGGGGCCGACCCCGAAGCTCCTGGACAGTTTGGACCGCCCCCGGCCCGCCCGCGACCTGATGCGCAGGCGCAACCGGTACTTCATCGGGGAGCTGGATCCGTGCGCGTCGATCGAGTTCACCCGGGGCTGTCCATGGGACTGCTCCTTCTGCTCCGCCTGGACCTTCTACGGACGCAGTTACCGCAAGACGTCCCCGGAGGCGGCCGCGGACGAGATGGCGTCCATCCGGGAGCCGAACGTCTTCATCGTCGACGATGTGGCCTTCATCCGCCCCGAGCAGGGCGACGGCATCGCCGCCGAGCTGGAACGCCGTCGCATCCGCAAGCAGTACTACCTGGAGACCCGCAGCGACGTCCTGCTGCGCAACGAGGAGGTCTTCGCGCGTTGGACGCGACTCGGCCTGCGCTACATGTTTCTCGGCATGGAGGCGCTGGACGCCGAGGGGCTGGACCTCTACCGCAAGCGGGTGAGCCCGGACGACAATTTCAAGGCCCTGGAGACGGCCCGGCGGCTGGGGATCATGGTGGCCATCAACCTCATCGTCGACCCGGCATGGGACGCGGAACGCTTCCGTCTCGTGCGCGAGTTCGCCCTGTCCGTTCCGGAGATCGTGCACCTGACCGTGATGACGCCGTACCCGGGCACCGAGATCTGGCACACCGAGGCCCGTCAGCTGACCACCCGCGACTACCGCCTCTTCGACATCCAGCACGCCGTCGTGCCGACCGCACTCCCGCTGGAGGAGTTCTACCGCGAGCTGGTACGCACCCAGGCCGTCCTCAACCGCAAGCACCTGGGGCTGCGCAACGCCGTCGGCGCCATGAGCGTGCTGGGCCGCAACCTCGTGCGCGGCCAGACGAACTTTGCGCGCATGCTGTGGAAGTTCGGCAGCGTCTACAACGTGGAGCGGCAGATGGCCGAGCACCGCAGGCACGTACGGTACGAGCTGCCGCTACCCAGGCGCAGCGCCACTCCCCCCGGCCGCCAGGACCTGTACATCCACACCCGGGCCGCATCCCACGCCCGCCCGCAGCCCGGCCCTGAGCCGGACGGAGTATGAGGTGCCCGCCTTCCGTCGCCGCTGTGCGCCTCGGATCGCGCGCGGTGTGTGCGGATCGTCGACCAGCAGGCCGCGCCACGGGCGGCCCGGACGGCTGCCGCCTACATACTCATCCGGGGAACCGGCGGGGATCGTCACCGTACGTGTACTCCGTGCGAATGCGTCCGTCGCGGCCGTGAACGACAACCTGGGCCGGCTTGTGGTCCTCCGCCTGCCGGCGGGCCGCATCGATCGCCTCCTTCTGGGTGCGGTGCGGCTCGCTGACCTCACGGCGGCCTTCCCTGCGCTCCACCTGCCACGGCATGTCGGCGTCTCCCCCTGCCGGCGTGATGTGGTAGACCGTGCGCTTCGCTGCCCTGCCTGCCATGGCTCCTCCTGCGGGGCGGGGTGGTCGCACGCCGCTCCCGAACGGCGGGGTCGACGGCGAGTGCGCTGCCCTCGACGACGGCAGCATCCTTCGGGCACCCTCCACGCCCCCGGCACGCCGAGCCACATGGAGGCAGTGCGGCGATGGAACACCAGTATCCGTCCAGGCTCGACCGGCTGCACACGAGAGGACCCTGCGAGGCGCCGCTGCCACCCTCCTGTACGGCCGCCGATCACGGATACCACATGCGGCAGACGACAGTCAGGAATCCCAGGCCGGTCATGAGAACGGCCAGGACGAAGGCGGCGAAGCCATGCCGGGATCGGTCGCGCACCAGGACGCAGACGAACAGGCGTACGAACGGGGAGTCGAGGGCGGTCGCGGCCTGACCCGGGGCGCTCGGGCAGCGATCGCTGCCCTTCCTCCTGTCCGCCGAGGCATTCCTCCGGCCTGTGCGAAGCGGTGTTGTGGAGTGGAACCCCTGACCCACGGAACGGCGTCCCCTGCGAGCCCCTCTCGCCCCGACCGATGCCCTCGACATCCAGCGCACCGCCGGGAACACGGCGCTGGTCCAGCTCCTGCGCCAGGCGGGTCACCCGTGGGCCCAGGAGCAGCACCGGCACGCGGCCGGCTGCGGCCACCGGCAGAACGCGCCGGCCGGACCAGCCCGCCGTGCAGCGCTCGGCCGTCCACGACGTGCTGCGCACCTCTGGACGTCCCCTCAAGGACGTACTCGCGGAGGAGCCGGAGCAGGAGGCCTGACGGCTGAGGGTCGAACGTTACGTGGCAGGACGCCGACTCGGAGTCGGTCAGGGCACACCGCACTTGGCTGCCCTTGGACCGCCGGCTGTGCACGGCCGGGAGGCCGCTCCAGCCGCCCAAGGCCGAGGCGGACGGTGTGGAATGGCCCGCGCGAGGACGGTGGTGCACCGTGCCCGCCGACCGGATCGAGGCGGTGTGGGGCGCGCCTCTCGCCGGGGTCGGAGCAGGCACCGTGCAGCAGGACAGCGTCCGCGCCGGAAACCGGCGGGTGGCGGGGCAGCAGGGCCTCGATCCGGAGCAAGCAGCCGCTCTGGCCCGTCCGAAGGCCGCAGGCCAGAAGCGGTGGCACCACACAGGGCGCCTACCGGTCGGCTGACCACGCCTCCACGGGTGGATGCGGTAAGTGGGCGCCGTGGCCGCCGACGGCAAGGGGCACCGCCAGTAGGCGGGCGGGGCAGGCCCCGCGGTGCGCGGGACGGCGAGGCTGTGCCGGGCCGGCGTCCCGGCAGTGCCGAGAGTGGTGAACGTGTCCCGGGGGTACTGCATTTCGCGCCTCCTGACAGGGTGTCGGTGCGTACGAGACAGCGCGGGCGGGGTGTGGTCCCGTGGCTTTGCCAGGGCTTTACCGAGGTCGTGTCAGGGCAGGTCCGGGGCGGTGGGGCCGGTTGCCTACAGGCCCTGGGAGCGTGCACACTTGCGCGAATTCCGGCCGGGCGCAGCGTCGCACCCCACCCCCTGCCCGTCTGCCCGGCATCAGCCGTGCCGGCCATCAGCAAGCAACAGGAGCAAGGTTGAGCACTTCGGGAACTGCCCGTCGGCAGGACCTCAACGCCCTGAGCGATGCGCAGCTCTGCGCGCTGCTGCGGGAGCGCGATCCGGAGTCGGACGCCGGTCTCGGCGACGTGATGGGCGAGGTGTTCGCCCGTCACCACGACGCCGTACTCGCCTACGCCCGCACCTGCTGCCGGGACCTGGCCACCGCCAGTGACCTCGCGGCCGAGGCGTTCGCCCGCACCTACCGGGCGGTCGCCTGGGGGGCCGGCCCCGAGTACGCGTGGCGGCCGTACCTGCTGACCTGCGTGCGCCGGGTGGCGACCGACTGGGCACGCAGCGGGGCCCGCACTCAGCTGTCGGACGACTTCGACGCGTGGGCGGGAGGCCTGCCGGGCGATCAGGACGTCGAGGGCGCCGCGCTGTCGGCGGAGGAGGGATCGCTGGTCCTGCGGGCGTACCGGTCGCTGCCTGAGCGCTGGCAAGCAGTGCTGTGGCACGTGGTCGTCGAAGGTGAGCCCTCGGCCGAGACCGCCCGGCGCCTCGGGATTTCGGCAGGGGGCGTCGGTTCCCTGGCGGCACGCGCCCGGGAGGGCCTGCGCGAGGCGTATCTGCGCGCTCACCTGGACCAGAGCGCAAGCGACGAGTGTCGGCACTACGGCGGCCTGCTCGCCGCCGCCCTCCGCAGACCCGGCAAGCGCGTCACCCGTGACCTGGGGCGGCACCTGCGGGCGTGCGACGCCTGTCGCCGGGCCGAGCGTGACCTACGAGCCGTCAACAGCCGGCTGGGCGCGCTGCTGCCGGCCGGCATCCTGCTGTGGCACCCCGCTTCCTGGGCGCTGTCCGGCGGCGCGCACGGCGGGCACGGCCTGGCGGCGGGCAAGATGCTCGGGTTCGAGCCTGCGGCGCGGTTCGGAGCTGCGAAGTGGACGGCGGCGGCCGTCGCGGGCACGGCGCTGGCCGCGTTCGTCCTGCTGCCGGCCGACGGCCGGCCCGAGGGAGCCGCATCGCCGCCCGCGGAAGGGATCCAGCACCGGGGCGAGGAGCCGGACCCCCACCCGCTTCCGCCCCGGGCTGACGCGGAGTCGTCGATCCTGTCCATCGGCGTCCCCCTGTCGGCCGTGGCCCCGTCGGCCTCCGCCAGCCCGAGGCCGTCCTCCGCGCCGCCCTCGCCGAGCCCCGCCCCCGGCCTGCCCCTGGTCCATGCCGGCTCGGGGCTGTGCGTCGGCTTGGCAGGCACCGGCCACGAGGGACCGCTGCAGCTCCAGCCGTGCACCGGTGACGCCTCCCAGCGGTGGCAGCGCCTCCCGGCCGGCCGGGACACGTACCGGTTCCGGAACACCGGCGCCGGCACCTGCCTCGACGGAACCACCGCCGGCGGGAACGTCGTCGATGTCACCCTGCGCCCCTGCTGCTCCGGCACCGGCGGTGCAACGCAGCTCTGGAAGCCCGAGCCTGCCGGAGGTTCCGGCGCCTTCCGGCTCTGGCTGGTGCCGCCGGTACCGCAGAGCGACTACGCGGCCCACCTGCTGGGCCCGCAGAACTGGCCGAAGGGAGATCCTCCGCGCCGTGGCTCGGCACTGGTACAGCTCCCCAACTACTACAACTCGGCGAACTTCCTCTTCACCCTGGGCTGAGCCGGAGCGGCGCTCGCAGCGAGATGTCCCAGGACTCGGACGTGGATCGGACGAGTCCCCAGCCCGCTGCGGGCTCGCGCTGCCGGCGGCGCGTCGCCGCGCCCGTCTCGTGCGCGGCGACCCCATGCCGCCGCGGGGGCGGGCGTCAGGGCTTCGGGACGGTGTTCACGTAGGTGGTGCCCGTGTTGTAGAAGCCGTCCACCGTCTTCTGGACGTCCGCGTGCGGGACGGCCTCGTCGGCCTTGTAGTAGACCCAGTTGACCTTCATGTCCCAGGTGCGCGGGGCCCCGGTGAAAGGCAGGTCGATGAACCAGCTGCTGAAGTGGATGTCCATCTTCTCGCGCGGGACGTACTTGCCGGAGCTGGTGAACAGCTCCTTGCCGTCCATGGAGTAGGTGACCTTCCCGTTCATTGCGGTGACCATCAGGGTGTGCCAGCCCTCGATGCGCTGCTTGAGGGTGTGGCTGACCCGGTCCGGCGGGTCGGCCTTGTGCCAGCTGACGTTGTCGAGTCGGGGGCCGGCCGAACCCCAGCCGCCGTTCGGCAGGTACTCGAAGTCGAGTTCGCTGTAGTTGTCCGAGGCGTCCGAGGGGGAGATCGGGAAGAAGGTCTGGACGACGTGGTCACCGTTGCGGCCGCTCGTCGGCTTGTCACTGAAGTGGACCCGGGCGGCGAAGGTTCCCGTGAAGAGGTTCTTGCCCGTGCCCTGGATCTCGACCTGGCGGGTGCCCTGCTCGGTGCCGTCGGTGGAGGACTGCAGCCGCAGTGCCCTGCCTCCCTGGGCGGTCGCGTCGGAGGGGAAGGCGACGCCGGCGGTGGACCAGGTGCCCTTGATGCCGGGGCCGCCGCCGCCGGTACGGACCTCCCAGCCGTGGGCTGCGAGAGCGGGGTCGTCGGGGCCGCTGTAGTGGAAGGTGTCGAACAGGGTCCCCGGCGGTCCGGACGGGGTCGGCGAGGCGCTCGCGGCGGGTGCGGCGGCGTCGTCGCCGGGGCCGCCGGAACACGCGGCGAGCATGCACAGGAGAGCGGGCAGCACGAGCGCCCTCCGCACACGGCGGCGATGGGTGCGGCGGGACTGGCTCACACGGGCTCCTCGGGGCGTGGGAAGAGGCGGTACCTGGACACGCCCTCTGCGTAGGGATCAGCTGTCGATCCTCCGAGGCGTCATCCTACGGCGCGCAGCCACGCTAACCGGTACGACGAATTCCGTTTCGATACGGTCACGGCCCGTGGATGGATCAGGGTAAATGCGGACATGCGGGTGAAGGCGGCTCGGGAGGGTGGACTAGCGTTCGCCCTGCGATCCCGCGGTCTACGTACCCTGCAATGAAAGGCCTCGCAAGGTGCGCCCAGCCATCATGCCCGTGCAATCGGCACACCTGGCGGAGCCCGGAATGCCCGAGTCGGCCTCCGGGGAGCCCGTTCCGGCACCCGTGTTCGTCGACCAGTCCGGGCTGCGCGGCCGCGTGCTGCGGGGCTTCGGCTGGCCGGTGTCCATCGTCGGCGCCGTTCTGGCCGTGGCCATGGGCAGCAGCCTGATCGGTGTGCAGGCGGACGCCCCGGCGATGGTCGTACCAGTGCAGCCCTCCCGCCCGGCCGCGCCTGCGCCCGCGCCCTCCGTGACGCAGGCCCGGGCGCCCGCGCCGTCCTCGGCGGCGTCGCCACGGGCGGCCATGCGGTCCGCGACGCCGCGGGCGAGTGCCTCCGGCGCCCCGCCGAAGACCGCCGCCGCTTCGAGAACGGCCGACGCCCCGCCGAGACCGGCGAACGCCACGCCGCGCGGGGCGAAGCCTCCGGGCCGGCCGACGCAACAACCCTGATCACCCGCACCACCGTCTCCTGGAGCGCCCTTGTCCCGCCACCAGCGCCGCCGGCAGTCCCTGCTCAGGCCGCGCCGACTGGCCGCGCCGCCACTGCGCTTCGTCATGCCGCTGTCCCTGCTCGCCTGCCTCCTCGCCCTTCTCGTCCTGCGCGGCCTCGCCACGAACGAGGCGTTCCACGACTCCCGGATCGCGGTCTCGGTCGACAAGACGACCGTGCCGGACCACCTGCTCAAGGGCGGTCCGGTCATCGATGCGCGCGGCGACAGGAACGAGCACCCCGTCAGCTACCGCATTCCCGACCGCACGGCGGTCCTGAGCTTCGACGACGGCCCGTCCCCGGAGTGGACTCCGAAGATCCTCGAGGTACTCGCGGCCCGCGACGTCCGTGCGGACTTCTTCGTGACCGGTGCGATGGCCACGCGCCACCCGGAGCTGATCCGGCAGATCGTCGCGGACGGCCACGAACTCGGGGTGCACACCTTCACCCACCCCGACCTGGTGTACCAGTCCCACGCGCGGATCAGCTGGGAGCTGGCGCAGACGCAGCTGGCGCTGGCCGGCGTCGCGGGCGTCCACAGCGCGTTGTTCCGCCCGCCGTACTCCTCCGACGCCACCGCGATGGACGACTGGAACTACCCGGTGATCAAGTACGTGGGCGCGCGCGGCTACCTCACCGCGTTCATCGACCGCGACACCGACGACTGGAAGCGCCCCGGAGTCGACTCGATCGTCAAGGCGGCGATGCCGGCCAAGCCCGGTGCGGGCGCGCTGATCCTGCTGCACGACGCGGGCGGCGACCGCTCCCAGACCCTCGCCGCGCTCGTGCAGATCATCGACAGGCTCCAGGCACAGGGCTACCGCTTCACGACCGTCTCCGAGGCGCTCGGCGCCTCCAGCGCCACCGTGCCGGTGCACGGATTCCAGCTGTGGGCGGGCAAGGGATTCGTCTGGGCCACCGGGGTCGCCGTGCTCACCCTGCCGGTGCTCGTCGGGCTGCTGGCCGTCGTCGGCTTCCTCAACTTCGGGCGGTTCGCGCTGATGCTCGTCCTCGCTCCGCTCCACGCCCGCCGCTCCAGACGCGGCAACGCGTGGGGGCCGCCGGTCACCGAGCCGGTCACCGTGCTCGTCCCCGCCTACAACGAGCGCGAGTGCATAGCCAACACGCTCCGGTCCCTGGCCGCCAGTGACCATCCGATCGAGGTGATCGTCATCGACGACGGCTCCACGGACGGCACCGCGGACATCGTCGAGGAGATGGCCCTGCCGTTCGTCCGGCTGGTCCGCCAGGCCAACGGCGGCAAGTCGAGCGCGCTCAACACCGGTATCGCCGCCGCCTCGTACGATCTCGTCGTGATGATGGACGGGGACACCGTCTTCGAGCCGTCCACGGTGAGGGAGCTGGTCCAGCCCTTCGGTGACCCTGCGATCGGCGCGGTCGCGGGCAACGCCAAGGTCGGCAACCGCGACAGCCTGATCGGCGCCTGGCAGCACATCGAGTACGTCCTCGGCCACAACCTGGACCGCCGCATGTACGACATGCTGGGCGTCATCCCGACCATCCCGGGCGCGGTCGGAGCCTTCCGCAAGGAGGCGCTGCGGCGCGTCGGCGGGATGAGCGACGACACCCTCGCCGAGGACACCGACATCACCATCGCGGTGCTCTGCGACGGCTGGCGGATCGTCTACGCCGAGCGCGCCCGGGCCTGGACCGAGGCTCCGGCCAGCCTCCAGCAGCTCTGGTCCCAGCGGTACCGCTGGAGCTACGGCAGCATGCAGGCGATGTGGAAGCACCGCGGCGCGGTGACCTCCCGCGGGCCGGCGGGCCGTTTCGGCCGGCTCGGGCTGCCGCTCGTCGTGATGTTCGGTGTGGTCGCCCCGCTGCTGGCGCCGCTCGTCGACCTGTTCCTGCTGTACGGCGTGCTGTTCGGGGACGCCCCGATCACCCTCACCAGCTGGGGCGGCTTCATCCTCCTGCAGGCCGCACTGTCCTGGTACGCCTTCCGGCTCGACGGCGAGAAGCCCTGGCATCTGATCAGCCTGCCGATCCAGCAGCTGGTCTACCGGCAGCTGATGTACATCGTCCTGCTGCAGTCCGCGATCACGGCGGTGACCGGTGGCCGGCTGCGCTGGCAGAAGCTCCGGCGCACCGGCGAGGTCGCCGCACCGGTGGAGGCCTGACCGTGACCGCATCCGCCGAACTCGGCCGGACCGCAGACACCCTGCGGCTGAGGATCCCGGCCGGCCTGCGGGCCGAGCCGGAACCGCAGCCGGAGCCGGAGCCGGAGCCCCGGGTCTCGGAGGCGTCCGCGCGCACGGGTGGCCGGGACCGCTACTTCGACCTGCTGCGCGCGCTCGCGCTGGGCCGCGTCGTGCTCTACCACAACTTCGGCTGGTTCTGGCTGCCCCTCGTCTTCCCGTCGATGGGGGTCATGTTCGCCCTGGCCGGCTCGCTGATGGCCCGCTCCCTCAGCCGTCCCGCCCTCGGCGTGATCCGCGGCCGGCTGCGGCGGCTGCTGCCGCCGATGTGGCTGTTCGGCGCCGTCCTGATCGCCCTCCAGATCCACGCCGGCTGGAACCCGCAGTCCGACGGGCACCCCGCCTGGTGGTGGTCCAAGCTGGCCTTCTGGCTCCTGCCGCTGAGCACCCCGCCGTACGCGGACGAGCTGTCGGGTTTCCCGTTCGTGGAACCCACCTGGGCCGCGCAGGTCATCGTCCCGCTCTGGTACCTGCGGGCCTACCTCTGGTACGTGCTGCTCTCGCCGCTGCTGCTGCGGGCGCTGCGGCGCTTTCCGGTGGCGACGCTGTGCTCCCCCCTGGCGATGGTGACCGTCATGAACGCCTTCCTCCTCGACCAGGAGTTCCTCTACGGCCGGGTCTGGGAGAACGCCAACGACTTCGCCACCTTCGGCGCCTGCTGGATCCTCGGCATGGCCCACCGGGAGGGGCTGCTCAGGAAGATCCCGCAGTACGTGCTGCCGTCCCTCGCGCCACTGGTCATGGTGGCCGGCCTGTGGTATTTGCAGACCCGCCCGGTCGACCCGACCGTGGCCACCGACATCGAGTCCTGGCCGATCGCCCAGGCCCTGTGGTCCTTCGGCTTCGTCGCGATCCTGCTCCACGTCAGCCCCTCGTGGGAGCGGTGGCCCAGGCCGCTGGAGCGCTGGAACGGCCTCATCGGCCTGCTCAACGCACGCGCCGTCAGCTTCTACCTCTGGCACCAGGTCGCCCTGGTGGCCGCCATCCCGCTGATCGACCCGCTCTGGAGCGTGCCCTTCGTCTACGCGCACTTCCAGTGGCTGCTGTCCAGCCAGTGGTTCACGCTGCTGGTGGCGCTCCCGCTCGCCGGTCTGCTCGTGCTGGCCTTCGGCTGGGTGGAGGACCTGGCCGCCAAACGCCGGCCGCGGCTCCTGCCGTACGCGCGCCGCCCGCGGGGCAGGCGCCGGGCCGCGGGCTGACACGGGCGTGGAGCCCGCCGGGGAGTCCGGCGGGCTCTACGGCTCCCGCCGTGCCGTGACCAGGCCCGTCTCGTATGCGGCGATGACCGCCTGGGCGCGGTCGCGGACCCGGAGCTTGGCGAAGAGGGCGGTGATGTGGTTCTTCACGGTGGAGGTGCTCAGCCCGAGCCGGTCGGCTATCTCCGCGTTGTCCGAGCCGCCGGCGATCAGCCGCCACACGTCCCGTTCACGCGGCGTCAGCCCTTCGGCGGCTGACGGCACGGCGGGCGACGCCTCCCGGCGGTCGGGGGCCGTGACGTGCGTGGAGATGAGCCGGGTCAGGAGCCTCGGGGCGAGGATCGCCTCGCCGTCGCGGACCACGCGCAGGGCGGCGACGAGGTCCTCGGGCGAGATGTCCTTCGGCAGGAAGCCGCACGCGCCGGCCCGCAGTGCGCCCACGACGTGTTCGTCCATGTCGAAGGTGCTCAGGGCCAGGACCCGGCAGTCCGGCAGTTCGGCGGCGAGCCGCCCGGTGGCCGCGATGCCGTCCAGGACCGGCATGCGGATGTCCATGACGACCACGTCGGGCCGGTGCTCGTGGGCGAGGCGGACCGCCTCGGCGCCGTCCGCGGCCTCGGCGACGACCTGGAAGCCGGGCTCGGGGGCGAGCATCAGGGCGAGGCCGCGGCGGACGAGCGGCTGGTCGTCGGCGATGAGGACCTTCACGGTCGCGCTCACGCGTACGCCTCCTGACGGTCGGCGGGCAGGGGCAGACGGGCGCGGACGGCGAACCCCCCGTCCTCCGGTCCGGCCCGCAGGGTGCCGCCGTGGAGGGCGACGCGTTCGCGCATGCCCATGAGCCCGTAGCCGGATCCGCGTGCGGCGGGCCGGCCGGGGCGCGGGCCGTCGTCGGTGACGGTGACCTGCACCTCGTGGACGGCGAAGGTGAGCCGCACGTCGACGTGCGCGCCGTCGCCCGCATGCTTGCGGGCGTTGGTGAGCGCTTCCTGGACGATGCGGAAGACGGCGAGGGAGACACCCGGCGGGAGCGACCGCGGGTCGCCGTCGGTGGTGAGGGTGGTGGGCAGGCCGGCGCAGCGGCTGTCCGCGACGATGCGGTCGAGGTCGCCGATGCCGGGCTGCGGCGCGGTCGTCTCGCCGTCGTCGCTCTCGTCGCCGGCCCGCAGGACGTCGAGCAGGTGGCGCATCTCGCGCAGGGCGGTGCGGCCGGAGCCCTCCAGGGTGACGAGTGCCTCGCGGGCCGTCTCCGGGGACCGGTCGAGGTTGGCGCGGGCGCCTCCGGCGAGGAGCTGCATCGTGGTCAGGTGGTGGGCGACGATGTCGTGCAGTTCCCGGGCGATGCGGCGCCGTTCGTCGGCGACGGCCCGCTCGGCGAGCATCCGCCGCTGGGCCTGGGCGTTGCGCTGCCAGCGGCCGACCGCGGCTGCGGCACCGGCCACGAACAGCGCGGAGGCGGCGTTGGGGACGAAGTCCGCGAGGGAGGGCGCGGGCACGCCCGGGCGGGCGAAGTGGAGCACCGCGACGCAGCCGGCGGCGGCCGCGGCGCCGACCGCGGCACGGTGGTGGCGCAGGGCGGTGTAGAGGGCGACGACGGTGGCGGCCCCGTAGTGCTGGCCCACGGAACTGGACCAGGTCAGCGCCGTGTTCGCCGCGAGGACGCACGCGAGGACGGCCAGGGGCGCGCGGCGGCGCCCCAGCAGGAACAACGAGGCGGCGACCGTGATCAGGCATCCGGACAGCGGTACGTGTCCCCGGTCCATCTGGATGGTCGCGGTGAAGCCCACCAGGTCGACGGCCGCGGCGCCGACGGCGACGAGTCCGTCCTGCCGGCTCCACAGTGCCGTCCTTCCGCATCGGCTCCTCCCCGTCCCGGCCCTGCCGGGGGGCTTCCCGGCCGTGTTGTCCGGGAGCCCGGGGCCGGACGCGCCGGTGCCCGGCCGGTCCGGTGCCCGGCCGGGGCGCGTTCCGTCCGCGCGCCGTCCCATCTCCGCCTCCCCCTGTGCGTCCGCGCTTCCGCCCGGGTCGCCGTCTGCGCCCCGATGACCTGCGGTTCGTCCGCCCAGTCTCCCATGGTGCCGGTGCGGCGGGGCCGTGGCATCGGGCCCCGGAGGGAGCCGCCGCTGGGAGCAGGCTCCCAGTGGCCGGACGGTGCGGGCCCGTGCTCCCGGCGGGCTTCTCGTCCCTGGCTCCGAGGTGCGGGCCGGACACGGCTGGTGTGCTGGACACGTGCCGGAACGACCCGGCACGGGGGCCGCCCCGGACGCCAAGGGTTCCGCGGCCCCTTCGCCCCTGCCCTTCCTGGAGGACTCCCCCGTGATCCGTTCCCTGACCGGTTTCTCGACCCGCAGACCGTGGCGGGTGATCGTCGTGTGGGCGGTGCTCGGCATCTTCGCGGCGCTCGTGGGCCAGGCGCTCGTCTTCCGCGTGACGCACACCGACAGCGCGGGTTTCCTTCCCGCGGAGTACGACGCGGCCGCCGCGCTGCGGGTCGCGCGGGAGGAGTTCGGCGCGGAGCCCGACGCCGACGCGGTGACGGTGCTGGTGGCACGGCGCGACGGCAAGCCGCTGGAGGACGCGGACCGGAAGCGCGTGGGGGGCGTGGCGCGTGAACTGAACGCCACGCGCCTGGAGATGCCGTGGACGGAGAAGCAGATACGCGGGATCTCCGAGGACTACTCCCAGGTCCCCCGCGTGGCACTGATGACGACCGCTCCCGACGGGTCGTTCGCGCTGCTCGGCGCACGGCTGCGCGGCAACTCCACCGATCCCGGGATGCAGTCCGTGTACCGGGTCTTCCACGACCGCGCGGAGCAGGAGTTCGGCGCGGCGGGGCTGCGTACGGGTTTCACCGGGGGCCTGGCGGACGTGGTGGACCGCGCCGACGCCGAGGAGACCACGCAGACCGTGGTCGGTCTGCTGGTGGTCGGGCTGATCGTCCTGGTCAACGCGTGGGTGTTCCGCAGCGTCATGGCCGCGTTCATCCCGTTGTTCGCCGTGTCCGTGGTGGGGGGTGCCGCCGTCGGCACGGTCGTGGGGGCGGCCCTCCTGACCGGTTTCGAGCTCGACCCGGGCACCCCGGGCATGATCAGTACCGTGCTGATCGGGATCGGCGTCGACTACTTCCTCTTCCTGCTGTTCCGCTTCCGCGAGGAGCTGCGGCTGCGCCCGGAGGAGGACCACCGTGTGGTCGCTGCGGACGTCTCCGGGCGGGTGGGCACGGCGGTGACCTCGGCGGCGCTGACGATCGTGGCGGCGTTCGCGACGCTCGGTGTGGCGGCGTTCGGGCAGTTCCGGGTGCTCGGGCCGTCGGTGGCGGTGTCGGTGCTGGTGATGCTGGCGGCGAGTCTGACCCTGATGCCGGCGCTGCTGGCGGTGACGGGCCGGAAGATGTTCTGGCCGTCGCAGACCCTGGCGGCGGCCGGGCGGCCGGGCTCGGCGGGCCGTACCGGCGAGTTGGTGGCACGCCGCCCGGTGCTGGTGCTCGCGGCGTCGGTGGCCCTCCTCGGCGCGCTGGCCGCCGGGGTGGCGGGCGTCCGCATGGACTTCGGGACCGGCGGCACCCCCCGCGAGACGGCGGCCGCCGCGACGGCCCGGGAGATCGCCGGCGCCCTGCCGGCGGGTGTGTCCGACCCGACGACGGTGTACGTCACCGCCGACGGCGGCCGGGTCCTGGATGCCGCGGAGGTGGGAGTGGTGCAGCGGGCGCTGTCGGAGGTGGCCGGAGTGGGCGAGGTGGCCGCCCCCGTGTTCGACGGCGACCGCACCGCCGCCCGGCTGGACGCCTACCTGACGGTGGACGCCCGGTCGGAGCGCGCCCGGGACCTCGTGGCGGGCCCGGTGCGCCAAGCCGTGCGGGAGGCGACACCCGCCGGGCTCACCGCTCATGTGGGCGGTACGGCCGCCGTCTTCGCCGATGTGGCGACGGCGGTCGACCGGGACCTGCGGACCGTGTTCCCGGTGGCGGCGGCGCTGATCGCGCTGATCCTGGTGGTGCTGCTGCGCAGCCTGGCGGCGCCGGTGGTGCTGATGCTCGCGGTCGGGCTGTGCTTCGCGGCGACGTTCGGCGCGTCCGCGCTGGTGTTCCAGCACCTCGGCGGCGAGCCGGGCGTGACCTTCGTCCTGCCGCTGGTGCTGTTCCTGTTCGTGGTGGCGCTGGCCACCGACTACAACATCCTGATCAGCGACCGTCTGCGTGAGGAGATGGCCCGCGGGGGGTCGGCCCGCGCCGCCGTGGCCCGCGCCGTACGGCACACGGCGCCGGCCATCGCCACGGCCGGCGTGGTCCTCGCGGCCTCCTTCGGCAGCCTTGCGGTGAACGCGGACCCCGGCACCCGCCAGCTGGGCTTCGCGATGGCTCTGGGAATCCTGCTGTCCGCCTTCGTCGTGTCGCTCCTGCTGGTCCCGGCGGCCGCGGTCCTGATGGGCCGGGGGATGTGGTGGCCGCTGCGCACGGCACGGGGCCGGCGGGACGGCATCGGCCGCACCGCCGCGGGGCCGCAGGGACGCCGGACGCATGACCTGGAGGTGTCCGGACGGCCCTGACGGCGTCCACCGCGGGCATGCGGTGCCCCGTACGTCCGCGCCGCGCTGCTGTCGAGGCGTCTCGCCATGGCGTGAATCACACCCCCGCCGTACATCCATTGCCTGATCATCACGGTCGTGAGTAGGCAACATCAGGGGTGACGGCGGGGAAAACCGCACACCGTCACCAGGACAGCACGGAGTGACAGGGTGACGAACCGCAAGATTCTGGCCACAGCCGCCATGTGCGCCGCCGCAGCGATCGGTGTGACCGGCTGCTCGGGCGGCAAGGCCGTGCCGTCCGCCGAGCAGGCCACGGCCTCCGCCACTGCGTCGCCGGCCCCGGAGCCGTTCGCAGGTATGACCCCGGACCAGATCGCGGACAAGGCCCTGGACACCACCAAGGCGGCCGATTCGCTCAAGGCCAGGGGATCGTCGATCGAGAAGGGCGAGAAGACCCCGACCGACTTCGACGTCGCCATCGCCGCGAACGGCGACTGCGACGGCACGGCCACCATGAAGGGCGCCAACGCCAACGTACGGCAGGTGGGCACCACCGCCTACATGAAGGGCGACGCCAAGCTGTGGGAGACCGTCCTCGGCGAGGAGGGCGTGCCCAAGGCCCAGCGCGCGGCGGCGGTCGAGATCCTCAAGGGCCGCTGGGTGAAGGTGCCCGCCGAGGAGTCGGCCGAGGACGACTTCTGCGACGCCGACGACCTGACCAAGCCCGCCGAGAAGCAGAAGACGGGCCTGGCCAAGGGCGCGAACGCCGAGGTCGGCGGCAAGAAGACCGTCGTGCTGACCAAGACCACCCCGGCCGGTGAGACCATCACCTTCCATGTGGCTGCCGAGGGCGAGCCGTTCCTCCTGAAGTACAGCGTGGAGGGCGGCAAGGACCCGCGGTGGGTGGAGTTCCGCGACTTCAGCGCCCCCATCACGGTGACCGCGCCGAGCGCCGAGGAGACCACCGACCTGGACAAGCTCGGCGGCTGACGCCTCGGCCCCCGGTGGGTGCTCGTCCCGTGGGAGGAGCACCCACCGGGGGCCGGACTGCGCATCGCCTCAGCGCCTCCGGTGATGCGTTGCGTTCTTTGGGTGGCGCCGGGCTGGCGGCTCACCCTCACGCGGACCCGCTCCACTGCACCGAGCCGCACCGTCTGCCCCGTCACCACCGGCCCCCCAACGTCGACGACGTATCGAGGGTACGGAAGCGCGAGCTGTTCTGCCGCTGAGTGTCCTGTCCGTGCAGGTCGCCGGCCGACGCCGGGTGGCGTCGGGGGTCAGAGCCGGTACAGCTCGGGAACGGAGACCTTGATCGGCTCCTGAGTGGTCCGGGCGATCACGACGACCGCGGGCTCGTGGGGGTCCGGGTTCTCCTCGCGGTGCGGGACGAACGGGGGGACAAGGAAGAAGTCGCCGGGGCTGCCCGCGAGCCGTACCTCCCGCGTGCCGTCGTGGAAGACGAACACCGGGCGACCGCTCACCACGTAGATCCCGGCCTCCGACTCTCCGTGGTGGTGGTTGTCCGTCGCGCTCAGCGGCGGGTTCTCCACCAGGCCCATCCAGAGCTTCCTCGAGCCGACCGTGCCGCCGCTGATGGCGGCGGGGCCGTCCGACTCGCCGGACCGTATGTGGTGGACGCGGCTGTGCAGCGTGTGGTGACCGGAGTCCCGTGCGGTCCCGCTGTCCTCGTGGGTGGTCATCGTGCAGCCTCCGTGTTCGGTGGTCTCTGCCGGACCCCCAGGCTGCGGCCTTCACCCAAAGGGCGACAACTGTCGTTGCCGTTTTGGCAAAACGCGGTCAGCCGGCCTTTCTGCGGTCGTACAGCATGGTCGAGACAGGCACGACCAGGCCCGCCCAGAACAGGGCCTCGGGCATGCTGCGGTCGGTCCACGGGACCTGGGATATCAGCAGGGCGCAGAGCATCGTCCACGCCGCCTGTGCCACGGCGATGCGGGACCAGCGGCCGCGGCGGACGAGGGAGCGGATGTTGAGCTGCACCCCCCTGCGCATCCGGCTGTAGCGGAACAGCGCGCCGAAGCCCCAGACCGCGGCCATGACCATCAGCACCCAGACACGGTTGCCGAGCGGTACGGGCAGCTCCCGCAGGGTCGGGTCCTTGGACGTGGCGAAGAGGTCGATCATCACTCCTGCAGCTGCCAGGCAGGCGAGCGCGAGCCAGCGTGTCCCCCGCAGCAGGCGGTACGTGGCTTCGTCGAGTCCGCTGCGCAGCATCGCGGACTGGGGGGCGCCCGCGAGGCCCGCGGAGTACATCTCCGCGGCCTGGGCGGCCGTGACGTCCGGGCCGCTGGCCATCGCGTCGGTGTACATGGCCTGTGCCGTCTCGTTGGACGGGTCGAGGCGCAGCCATTCGACCAGGGCCTGCTTCGCGACGTCCTGGCGCTGCGTGCGTACGGCCGCGAAGCACAGGGCCTTGTGGGCGTCGGGCTCGTGCGGGGCGAGGCGCACGGCTTCGCGGGCCGCGTCGTACGCCTGCTCGTGATCGGCGGGCGGGGCCGTCGCATGGGCGATGAGCACGCCGGACAGCGCGTAGTGGGAGGACCACTTGTCGGGCGCCCTGCGGACGGCTTCCTCGGCGGCGGCCCGCGCCTCGGGCTGCCTGCCCAGGCAGAGCAGCACCCGCGACAGCAGGATGAGCGCGCCGACGTGCCCGGGGGAGATCCGGAGCATCTCGGTGGCCGCCCGCGCCGCGGGCTCGTACTCGCCCAGTCTCTCGTGGGCGACGGCGAGCAGTTGCCAGGCCCAGTCGTCGTCCGGCTCCCCGGCGAGGTGGGGGGCCAGCACGGCCTTGGACTCCTCGAACCGGTCCGCCGCCTGGAGCGCGCCGGCGCGCGCCAGTACCGGGTTCACGCTCACAGCTTCCGCCTCTTCTTCAGGTACGCGACCAGGTCGTCGTACATGCCGCCCTCGTTGGCGAACATCGCCACGTTCCGCGCCGCCGCGAACCACGGTTCGGTGGACGGGGCCACCGACTTCGCCGCGTCGAGGAGGTCCTTCGTTCCGATCATGCGGATCACGCCGGTGCGTGCCGAGTCGAGCAGGGCGCTCTCGGCCGCCGACTCGCACACGTGGGCCAGGTCGGCGCCCGAGAGGCCGTCCGTGGCCTTGACGAGACGTCCCAGGTCGACTGCCTCGATGGGTCGGTCGCGCAGGTGGTACCGGAGGATCGCCTCGCGGGCGGCGGCGTCGGGCGGCAGGACGAGCAGGGTGCGGTCCAGGCGTCCCGGGCGCCGGAGCGCGATGTCCACGTCCCAGGGGACGTTGGTGGCGGCGAGGACGAACACGCCCTCGTTGGCGGCGGAGTCGATGCCGTCGAGCTCGGTGAGGAGCTGGTTGACGGTGTTGCGCATGCCGCTGTGCTGCGTGCGGCTGCGCTTGGCGCCGAGCGCGTCCAGTTCGTCGAGGAAGACGACACAGGGCGCCTGGCGGCGGGCGGTCTCGAAGACCTCGTGCATGTTGCGTTCGGAGTTGCCGATCCACATGTCGAGGACGTCGTTGAGGGACACGGACAGGAAGCTCGCGCCGAGTTCGCCGGCGACGGCTCGGGCGATGAAGGTCTTGCCGCAGCCGGGCGGGCCGTAGAGGAGGAGCCCGCCGCGCAGGCTCTTGCCGTACAGCCTGCGCAGTTCGGGGTTGCGCATCGGTGCGAGGAACGCGGCTTCGAGGCGGTCCTTGACCTCCTGCATGCCGCCGACGTCCGCGAGCCGTACGGTGCCGGGAGCGGCCGCGTCCCAGGCGTCGGCGTCCCCGGGGTCGCCGCTGCCGTCGGCGGTGAGCGGTTCGACGAAGCGGGGTTCGACGATGCCGCCGACCTCCTGCTCGGCGGCCCGCCAGTCGAATCCGGTGCGGGGGGACGGGGCCTCGGGAGTGGAGGACGTGGCGGGCGCGGCCGGGGCCGGGGTGTCTGCCGGCGCCGGGGTGGTCCCCGGCGGCGGCCCTGCGGGCGCGGGCGCTTCGGCGGACGAGGCCGGTTCCGCGGGTGGGGGCGTGGCCGCGGCGGCGGGCGTAACTGCGGGCACGGGCGCAGGGGTTGCGGGCACCCCCATCGCCCGCACCATGAGCTCCCGCGCCGCTGCGTCCCCCGGCGCATGCTGCAACGCGGCCGCTGCCTCCGCCACTGCCGCGTCGTGCCGACCCGCGGCGAGCAGCATGTCGGCGAGGTGCAACCGCAGGGGCACGTCCTCGGGAGCCGCGGCCACGGCGGTGCGCAGGCTTCGTATCAGCGGGGATTCGGGAGCGGGGGACTCTGACGGCATGATCAATGATTACGTACGGCCGTCGCCGGGAGTCCAGGCAGGGGGGTGTGTGGTGGGTCACCAGGACCGGGCCGCCCCGGGCGGGGCCGGAACGGTCGGGTTCGGCTGCAAGGTGGTCAGGAGCGGGCACACTGGCGGCGGTTGCGGTGGGATGTGGCCGGCTGTTGCGCGGGATCGCCGTCCGCGAGGGCGTTGCGTGCAAGGATGGCGCCCGTGACCAGTTCGCCGTCCTCACCCGTCACCGAGGGCACAGGCACTCCGCCCCGCGGCGGCCTCGGCCCCGGCGCGGCGTTCGTGCTCGTGTTCGGGTCCTCGGCTGCCGTCCTGGTGGTCGAGATCGTCGCATTGCGGCTGCTGGCCCCGTACCTCGGCCTCACCCTGGAGACCAGCACCCTGGTGATCGGCATCGCCCTCACGGCGATCGCCGCCGGCTCCTGGCTGGGCGGGCGCCTCGCCGACCGCGTCGACCCCCGGCGGCTCGTCGGGCCGGCGCTCGGGGTGTCGGGGGCGGTCGTGGCGCTCACCCCCGCCCTGCTGCGCACCACCGCGGAACGGGCGCCTGCCGCGCTGCTGTTGACCGCCTCGCTGACCATCCTCGTGCCCGGCGCACTGCTGTCGGCCGTGACGCCGATCGTGACCAAGCTGCGTCTGACGAGCCTGGCCGAGACGGGCACGGTCGTCGGCCGACTGTCGGGCGTGGGCACGTTCGGCGCGATCGTCGGCACCGTCCTCACCGGCTTCGTCCTCGTGTCGCGCCTGCCGGTCAGCGGCATCCTGATCGGCCTCGGCACGCTGCTGGTGGCCGGCTCCGCGCTGGTGGAGTGGCGCAGGCGCGGGTGGAGCAGCACGCCTGTGCTCGCACTCGCGGTGATCGCCGGCGGCCTCGGCGTCACGGTGGCGCCCGGCGACTGCGACCAGGAGACGCGCTACCACTGCGCGCGCATCGTCGCGGACCCGGCCCGGGCCACCGGCCGCACGCTCGTCCTGGACGGCTTGCGGCACTCCTACGTCGACGTCGGCGACCCGGCCGCCCTGGAGTTCACCTACGTGCGCGCCATCGCGTCGGTGGTCGACGCCGCGTTCCCCGAGGGGCGGCCGCTCGCCGCCCACCACCTGGGCGGCGGAGGACTCACCCTCCCCCGCTACCTCGCCGCCACGCGCCCCGGAACGCGCAGCGTCGTGTCCGAGATCGACGGCGGGGTCGTCCGCATCAACCGCGACCACCTCGGACTGGGGCCGGACACCGGTATCGACGTGCGCGTCGAGGACGGCCGACTCGGCCTGCGGCGCCTGGACGCCGACAGCCGCGACCTCGTCGTCGGCGATGCCTTCGGGGGTGTCAGCGTGCCCTGGCACCTCACGACGGCGGAGGCGATGGCAGACGTACGCCGCGTGCTCAACGGGGGCGGCATGTACGTCGCCAATCTCATCGACCACGGAGACATGGCTTTCGCGCGTGCCGAAGTCGCCACGCTGAGCAGGACTTTCGCGCATGTGGCCGTCGTCGGCGAGCCCGAGGACATCGGCCTCGACCGCGCCGCCGCCCCCTCGGGCGGCAATCTCGTCGCCCTCGCCTCCGACCGGCCGCTCGACGTCCCCGCGACCCAGCGGGCGCTGGACGCCCGCGGGACCGGCTGGAGGATCGCCACCGGGGACGGCCTCACCTCATGGATCGGCGACGCCCGGCCGCTGACCGACGACTTCGCACCCGTCGACCAGCTCCTCCAGCCCTACAGCCCCCCGCGCAGCCGCTGACGCGGGCGGCGCTCTCCCGGCACGCCTGTCCGCGGCACCGGCCGCGCGGCGGGGTCGTGTCAGGCGGGGCGGGGTCGTGTCAGGCGGGGCGGGGTCGTGTCAGGCGGGGCGGGCGGCCCAGACCGTGCGCTGCGTGCGTACGGCCAAATCCTTGCGGTGCAGCAGGCTGTTCGGGCCACTGGTGTCCAGGAGTCCGTCGAGGGCCGTGACGTCCTCGGGGGTGAGCGCGGCCGCAGCGACGCTGCGGATGCGCTGGAGGCTGCCGAGGGCGTAGCGGCCGACCGCTTCGCTGCGCCCGCCGGGGATCTCGACGGTGATGGTGCGCTCGGCGTCGACGGTGAAGCCGGCGGCTGTCAGCATCGGCCCCCAGTCGGCGCCGCGGTGCGGAACGCGCTCGGCGTGCAGGCGGTCGGCCGCGGCGTGGGCGCGCTCTTCGAGACCGGGCCGGCTCTCCGGGGCGCGGGCGGGGAGGAAGCGGGGGAAGCCGGCGAGCTCGACGACGGCGAACAGGCCGTCGGGGGCGAGGAGTTCGCGGACGTGGCGCAGGGCCCGGCCGGGGTCGGCCATGTGGTGCATCGAGGCCGAGGCCCACACCAGGTCCGGCGTGCCGAGGTCGGGCCAGGGGGCGGTGTCGAGGTCGGCCTGGACGGTCCGTACGCGGCTGCCGACACCGCGGGCGCGCGCCTTCTCGCGCAGGAGGCGGAGGTGTCCGGCCGAGGTGTCGACGGCGGTGACGTGCGCGTCGGGGAAGCGGTCGAGAAGGGCGAAGGTGCCCGCGCCGGTGCCGCTGCCCAGGTCCACGATCTGGCGCGGTGCGCCGTTCAGCGGCAGCCAGGCGGTGAGGGAGGCGGTGTGCTCGGCGAGCACTTCGGCGTCCAGGTCGAGGATCTCGGCCTGGACCGCGTCGTCGGCGTGGCCGTGGCGGGAGGGGTGGTGGTGTGTTTCGGTCATGCGGCCACCGTACGGACTGATGCGCGATCGGCAAGGATGCTTGCTCCATGCGCAAGAAAGTGGGGTCCGGTGCTGCTCGCCGCGCAACGAGAAGGCTGCGGTACGGGCGTCAGCCGGCCCCGGTGTCGGTGTCCTTCCGGTGGCCGCGGCGGGCGTCGCGGTCGAAGATGCCGAGGATCTCGCAAGGGCCGCCCTCGGCGCCGAGGGCGTGCGGCATCATCGTGGGGAACTCGGCTGCCTGGTTGGTCTCGACGCGGAAGCGCCGGTGGCCGAGCACGAGGACGGCCGTGCCGGAGAGCACCACCAGCCATTCGCGGCCGGGGTGGGCGCGCATTCCTGCGGGGTTGTCGGGCGGCGGACCGGTCATGCGCCGGCGCACCACGGTCATCCCGGGTTCGCCCTTGACGGGCCAGCGCATCAGGCCGCGGGCGCCGTCGACCATCGGGCTGATGACGACGTCGTCGGCGGCGTTCTCCACGAGCTGGTCCAGGGTGGTGTCCAGCGCGCGGGCGAGGGTGACGAGCTGGTCCAGGGCGAGGCGGCGCCGGCCGTTCTCGATGCGGCTGAGGGAGGACTGGCTGAGGTTGGCGCGGGCGGCCAGCTCCTCCAGGGACCAGCCCTGTGCGACGCGCAGGGCGCGGATCCGTTTGCGTACGAGGCTGTCGAGCTCTCCGTCTTCTTGCGTCACAGGCAGCAGCGTATGCCCGCGATGCAGCGGGTGCGCCGCGCCCCCCGTCGCGGTCAGGGTGTCAAGTCCCGAGATCGAGGGGCGTGACCCGGGTGGCGTCCGCGGGGCCCAATGGAGGCACGGCCCCGGCAAGGGGCGAAACGGATCGGCCGGGCGATGGACCCGGCCGTGTCACACCTTCAGGAGACTCTTATGACCCGCACCAACCTCACCCAGCGTCTCGCCCTCCTCGGTGCCTGCGGAGCTCTCGCCGCCGGCGGAGCGCTGCTCCCCTCCACCGCCTCGGCCGCGCCCGCCGCGCCGCAGACTCCGGCCGTCCAGACGATCCAGGAGCACGTGGCGCACGAGGGCCGCACCCAAACGATCGTGAAGACCAAGATCACGGTCACGAAGCGCACCCTGAGTGACGGGCGGGTCAAGGTCACCACCGTCAAGACGGTCACCAAGATCACCAAGAACCATCACGGCAAGGTCGTCAAGAAGACCGTCACGACCACCACGACCGTGAAGATCCGTCCCGCCCCCGACCACGAGCGGGACTGAGAGCCGGCTTCCCACCGCGCGGCCGTCGGTCACCCGTCAGTCCTGTGCACCAGGGAGCCTCCCGGCCTCGTTCGCGGCCGGGGGGCTCCCCGCCGGGTCGGGGCGGGCGTGCCGGCCGGGGTGGTCCCGGTCCTGGATGCGGGCCGCCTCGGCCTGCAGGGCGGCGAGGACCGTGCGGACGGCCTTCCGGGCGGTGCGCTCGGGGCGGTGGAGGACGTCGATGTCGCGCCGGGTGTGGATGGCGCTCAGCGGTCTGAGGACGACACCGGGGTGCGGGCGGGCCGTCCAGCGCGGCATCAGCGCGAGGCCGCCGCCCGCGGCGACGACCTCGGCGACCACGGCGAATTCGTTGATCCGGTGGACGATGTCCAGGCGGCGGTTGGCGACGCAGGCGATGGCCTTGATGGTCTGCATCAGCGGGAAGCCGTCGTGGACGGTGATCCACGGCTGGTCCGCCACCTCGTGCGGCGTGAGCGTGGCGCGCGAGGCCAGGGCATGGCCCGCCGGGAGCGCGACGTCCAGGGGTTCGCGCAGGAGCGTCGTGGAGGTCACGGTGCGCGGCCACGGCGGGCCGTGGTCGAGGCGGTGGGCGAGGACGAGGTCGTAGCGCCGGGTGAGGGCGGGGAAGTCGTCCTGGGCGACGTCCTCGTCCGCGAGGGCCAGGCGGGGGCTGCCGGAGCCGGCGAGGCTGCGAAGCAGGGGCGGGAAGAAGGACGAGGCCGCGCTGTGGAAGGCGGCCACCGATACGCCGCCGTCGGCCTGCTCGGCGAAGTCGGTGACCGCGTGCCGCGCCTGGGCCAGGGCGGTCTCGACGTGGATGGCCGCCGCGGCCAGGGCCTGGCCGGCGTCGGTCAGGACCAGGCGGCGGCCGGCGCGTTCGGTGAGCGGGACGGGGAGGGAGCGCTGCAGCAGCCGCAGCTGCTGGGAGATCGCGGACGGCGTGACGTGAAGCGCCTCGGCGACCGCGCTGACGCTGCCGAGGTCCCCGAGTTCGCGCAGGATGCGCAGCTGGCGTTCGTCCACGGAGACAGTGTAGCGCTGCTACATGGTTGGTTTAGATCTTGGTCGTGGTCTTCAACGTGCTGGTGGGGCACGGTGGACGCATGCATGTCGCCCGCCGCACGGATGCGGTTCTCCTGCTGGTCGCGCTCGTCTGGGGCTCCAGCTACCTCGCCGCCAAGACGGCCACCCTCGCCCTGCCGGTCCTGGCGGTGCTCTTCGCCCGGTACGCCCTCTCCGCGGCGGCCTGCGGGGCACTGGTGGCGCTCCGGCGCCGCAAGCGGCGCTGGACGCGCGCGGAGGTGCGCGCCGGGTCGCTGCTCGGTGTGACGCAGGCCGCCGTGCTGGTGCTGGAGACGTACGGGGTGGCGCACACCAGCGCCGCGAACGCCGGGCTGATCATCAGCCTGACCATCGTGCTGACACCGCTGCTGGACCGCACCGGCGGCCGGCTTCCGGCGCGTTTCCTCCTCGCCGCCGCATGCTGCGTCGCGGCCGTCGGGCTGCTCACCGCCGGCAACGGCTTCCAGGCCCCACGGCTCGGGGACGGGCTGATGCTCGCCGCCGCGGTCGTCCGGGCCGGGCACGTCGCGCTCGTCGGACGGCTCACCGCCGGCCGGCCCGTGGATCCGCTGCATCTGACGGCCGTCCAGACCGTCGTCGGCTCGGCGCTCTTCCTGCCGCTTGCCCTGGGCCATCTGCCCGAGCTGTTCCGCAGCAGTGGCGCGACGTGGATGCAGCTCGTCTACCTGGCGCTGTTCTGCAGTGTCTTCGCGTTCCTCGCCCAGACATGGGCGGTGCAGGGCACGTCCGCGAGCCGGGCGAGCCTGCTCCTGGGCACCGAGCCGATCTGGGCCGTCGCCGTGGGGATCGGCGTCGGCGGTGAACGGCTCACCGTGTGGGCCGGCCTCGGCGCCGTACTCATGGTCGCCGGAACCTACTGGGGCCAGGCCGTCGAACGCGCACACCGCACCGGCACCGCCGCCGCGGCACGGGGCGTGTCCGGCGAGGACGACCGCCGAGGGCCGGCCAGGATGGCGGAGCCCGCACGCCCTGCCGGGTGACCGGCCTGCAGGCCGGGCGGCTCCGCGGCCCCGGGCGCGCGGGCTCGGGCGTCAGGACGGCGTGGCGGCCCGGTCGGATGCGCTGCGGAGGACGCAGAACTCGTTCCCCTCGGGGTCGGCGAGGACCGCCCAGCCGGTGCCGTCGGAACTGCGGCGGTCGGCGACGAGGGCCGCGCCGAGGCCCAGGAGGCGCTCCACCTCCTGTTCGCGCGTGGTGTCCGGGCGCAGGCACAGGTGGATCCGGTTCTTGACCGCCTTGGGCTCGGGCACCTGGTTGAAGTGCAGCAGCGGCCCCTCCTCCAGCAGCACCTGGACCTCCGGGTCGCCCGGCCTGCCCTCCGGATCGACCGGACGGCCCGTCACCCTGCTCCAGAAGCAGGCGAGTTCGTAGGCGTCCGAGCAGTCGATCGCCACGTTCTGCACAACCGAGACCATGTCGGTGGGCCTTCCTGGTGTCCGTGCCGGACGCCGCCTGTCGGGCGTCCGGCGCCTGCCGGCGGACCACCACCTCTACGGTACGGAGATCACTTGAGGCAAGCCCCTCCCCCGCCCCGGGGCCGCCGCTGCGGCCTCCCGCCACGGGGAGCCGCGTACGGACGCGCTGCGCGCCCCGTCGGCGTGCCGACGCGGTGACCGGGGGCCGCCCGCTCCGGGTGCACCCCCCAGCGCCCCGCGATAGCGTCGAAGGACGCGCGTTCCGCCCCACACGCAGCGGCCGGGCCGCGCCGGCGGCAGCCGCCGAAGTCGGCGAAGGAACGGGATCGCATGTCCAGGCACACCCTCCGTGCGGGGACGGCCACGGCCGCTCTTGCCTGCCTTGCGGCCTTCGGCCCCGCACCGGGCAGCGCCGCCTCACCGGCCGCCACGCCGAGCCCCTCGGGCCCCGCGGGCCCCCGGTTCGTACCGAGCGCCTGCCCCGAGCCGGCCGAGCCCGTCGAAGCGCCGGCGGGCGCCGAGTGCGGCTTCCTGGAGGTGCCCGAGAACCGGTCCCGGCCCGACGGCCGGACCATCAGGCTGGCGGTGGCGAGGATCCCCGCCGCCGCGGAGAAGCCCGCGGCAGACCCTGTGGTGTTCATGGCGGGTGGCCCCGGCGCCGACGCCTTCGACGACATCCCGTTCCTCGTCGACTCCGGGCTGAACAAGGACCGCGAACTCATCGTCATGGGTCAGCGCGGCAACCTGTACGACCAGCCGAACCTGGCCTGCCCCGAGGTCGACCGGTTCAACGAGAAGGCCGTCGGCCTCGGCTATGACTCCCCGCAGGCCAAGCAGCTCATGCTGGAGGCCGTGACGGACTGCCGGGCCCGGCTCGTCGCCGACGGCGTCGACCTCGACGCCTACAACACCACGGAGAACGCCGCCGACTTCGCCGATCTGCGCACGGCGCTGGGCATCCCGCGGTGGAACGTGTACGGGTACTCGTACGGCACCAACCTGGCCCTCACGTACCTGCGCCTGCACCCCGAGGGGATCCGCTCGGTGGCGATCGACTCGGTCGCCCCCTCCCAGGAGGTCACCCTCCCGTGGACCTGGAGCAGCACCGCGGAGGGCATCCGCAACATCTTCGCGGCGTGCGCGGCGCAGCCCGCCTGCAAGGAGCGCTACCCCGACCTGCCCGGCATGCTGACCGAGCAGATCCGCAAGCTGGAGGCGCAGCCGCTGACCCTCGACGTCACGCCGGAGGGCGGCGGGAAGCCGGTGAGGACCGTGCTCGACGGCGGCGCGCTGCTGAACCTGATCGTCGCGTTCACCCCGCGCCCGCACGACCTGCCGGCGGCGCTGGACGAGCTGAGCCGGGGGAACCCGGAGCGCTTCGCGCAGGCGCGGGCGGCCGGGTCGGTCCAGAAGGAGGGCCTGTTCGCCCACGGCCTGACGAACTCGATCGCGTGCGCCGAGTGGGCCCCCGGGTACACGGAGGCAGACGTGCTGGCGGCGGGCCGCAAGGAGTACCCGGACTGGCCGGACTCGGTGCTGGCGCAGGCGCCGCAGCTGCCCTTCCAGTACCCGGTGTGCGGGGTCTGGGATGTCGCGGACCGTGCGGAGATCCAGCGCGTGCCCACGGCCGGCGCGGTGCCGGCCCTCGTCGTCTCCGGCACGTTCGACGTGAAGACGGGCGCGAGCTGGGCGAAGGGCGTCGCCGCGAACCTGTCCCGCTCGACGTCCGTGGTGGTCCCCGGCATCGGCCACTGGGTGGTTCCGCAGTCTCCGTGCGCGCAGCAGGTGCTCGCGTCGTTCTTCGCCCGCCCGACCGCCCCCGACACGTCGTGCGTGGACGGTCTCAAGCCGGCCCCGTTCACGATCATCCCGAAATGACCGGGAGCGCAGATGACTCTCCACCGCACGCCCCGCAGGCGTACCGTACGGCGGCTGCAGGCCGCGTCCGCGGGTATGGCGGCCGGCCTGCTCGTCACCGGCAGCCTGCTCGCCGCGCCCGCGGCGCAGGCGCGGTCCGGCACCGACGCCAGTGCGACGCCCGGCGCGCCGCTCGGCACGGCCGCCCGCACCGTCGGCGATGCGAGCTACACCCCGGGCGCCTGCCCGAAGACTCCGGAGCCGATCGAGGAGCTCGAAGGGGCCCGCTGCGGAACCCTCACCGTCCCCGAGAACCGCTCCGAGCCGGACGGCAAGAAGATCAAGCTCGGTGTCGCGATCGTGCCCGCGCTGTCGGCCGCGCCGAAGCCCGACCCCATCGTGTGGCTCGCCGGCGGCCCCGGGGACGACGCGGTCGGCGAGGCGGAGATGGCGATCGGCGGCGGCCTGAACCGCGACCGGGACGTGGTCCTCATGTCCCAGCGCGGCACGTACTCGGCCGAGCCGAACGTGCTGTGCCCCAACATCGACGAGTTCAACGCGCGAGCCGTCGGCCTCGTCTCCGGCGCACCGTCCACCGAACGCCTGCACGTCGCGGCCACCAAGGCCTGCCGCGACCGGCTGGCGGCCCAGGGCACCGACCTCGCCGCCTACAACGACACCGAGAGCGCCGCCGACTACGAGGACCTGCGGGCGGCGCTCGGCCTCAAGCAGTGGAACCTGTACGGCATCTCCTACGGCACGCACCTCGCGCTGGTCTACATGCGGCTGCACCCCGGCGGGCTGCGCTCCGTCGCCCTCGACGGGATCCTGCCGCCGTCCATTGCGGGTTCCGCGGCGACCTGGAGCAGCGCCCGGCAGGGCTTCGACGGCGTGTTCAAGGCATGCGCGGACCAGCCGGCGTGCAACAAGCGCTACCCGAACCTGTCGGCCACCTTCGACAGGCTCGTCCGCGACCTCGAAGCGAATCCGGTCACGACGACCGTCACGCTGCCGGGCAGCGACAAGCCGGTGAAGGTCGTGCTGGACGGTGGAACGCTGGTCAACTGGATGACCTCCGCCACCCACATCGCACCCCAGGTCCCCCTCGCCATCGACGAGTTGGCGCACGGCAAGCCGCAGCGGATCGCCGCGCAGTACGCGGGCGGCAAGCTCAGCCCGGCGGCCGTGGGCCGGGTCGCGCACGGCCTCGTCTACGGCGTGTTCTGCAGCGAGTGGACGCCGTACGAGACGGAGGAGGAGGCCCTGGAGGGCGGCCGGAAGGCGTTCCCGACCTACCCCCGCCCGGTGCTGGAACAGGCGCCTCAGCTGGCCTTCCTCCGGTCGGACTGCGACGTGTGGGATGTGCCCCCGGCCGACCCCTCGATCCGGGACGCCACCCGCAGCGACATCCCGACGCTCGCCCTGTCCGGCAGCTTCGACGCCCAGACCGGCGCGGACAACGGGCCGTACGTCGCGCGGACGCTGCCCAACGCCACGGTCGTCACCGTCCCATACGAGCCGCACGTGGTGTTCGCCACCTCGAAGTGCGCGCAGCAGATCGCCGTCTCCTTCTTCGACACGCCGGACGCGCCGGACACGGCGTGCCTGAAGGGCTTGGAGGCGCCCCGGTTCGAGATCGGGGAGCCCGGTTCCACCGGATAGCCGGCCCCGGCGGCGTCAGCTGCCCTGCAGGGTCTGCTGCAGCCAGTCGAAGACGACCTCGCAGTGCAGCTGCGGCGCCATGGGAGAGCAGTGCAGTTGCGCGCCCTCCTGCGCCGTCAACCGGACGTAGTCCTTGGGCGAGGTGAGCGCGTTGTACATCTCGCGCGGCTGGCCGGGGTAGAACTGCTCGCCCTCGTAGTCGAGGACGAGGGTCGGGGCCTTGATGAGGGGGACGACGTCCGTGATCTTCAGGGCCTGGATGCGGGTCGCCGGGGTGTAGAAGTCGGTGAACAGCCGGCCCTGGCGGGCTTCGAGCATCGCGGGGATGGAGAACGGCTCGAAGCGCTTCTTCATCGTCGCGGCGGCCGCCGGGGGCAGCTCCGGAACGACCTCGTTGTTCCAGATGTCGTTCGTCTGCTGCTTGTCGGGGGTGAGGATCCGGCGGATCTCGGGAGGGAAGCCCAGCCAGGGGTCGACGCAGCCCGGCATCGTCACCAGGGCGGCGATCCGGCTTTCGAACGCGGCGGCGCGGGGCGCGAGGTCGCCCGCCATGCTGAGGCCCGTCAACGCGATCCGGTCCGGGTCCACGTCGGAGCGGGCCGTCAGCCAGTCGACGAGCGGGGTGACGACCTTCTCCCAGGTGGGCGTGAAGACGATCCTGTCGACGAACAGCAGCCGGCCCTGCCCCGGCCCGTCGTAGACGAGGGCGTTCCAGCCGCGTTCGAGGGCGGCGGGGACCCCGTACGTCCACATGTCGACGTTCTGGCCGTCGCTGCCGTTGGTCAGGATCACGGTGGGGCGCCGGGCGCCGGACGTGTCGGGGCGGAAGAACCACACCGGCAGCGGTGTCGTCCCGTACGGGACCTGCGCCTTGACCGGGGCGGGCTCGCACAGGTCGCAGAAGGCGTCCCAGGCCTTGCGCCCCGACCGGTACAGCTGCTCCTCGCTGCCCGGGGCGTCGGAGCCGAGGACGAAGAACAGTGCCTGCCCGTAGTACTGGGCGGCGCGCAGGGCGCGGAACCGCTTGGTCTGGTCGTCGGCGGGGGCGCCGGGCGGCGGCCGCAGGAGCCGGTCGCCGAGCTTGCGGAACGTCTCCACGTACGTCTGGGGGGACAGTCCGGCAGCGTTGACGGTGTTGACGGCGGTCAGGACCTCGCCGACCTCGGCGGCGCCGGCACCGGAGGCGCCCAGTGCCAGGAGTGCGCTGAAGTTGTACGCGGGGTCCTGGAACAGCGTCATCGCGCCCGGGGTGATCCCGCCCGCGCCGGCGGTCGGCGAGGCGGAGCCGGCAGCGGTGGGGGTGGGTGCCGGTGCGCCGGGAGCGGCCCCGCGGGCACAGCCCGCCATGAGCGCTGCGCCGACGCCGGCAGTCGCGGTGAGCAGGGCGCGGCGGGTGGGGTCGGTGGGACGCTCGCCCGGTGTGTGCTTCATGCCGTCGGAACCTAGCGGCGGTCCCGCGCCGCGGCATCCGCTCGGCCGCCCGCAGGCGGGTCCGCGGCGCCGGAGTCTGCTGCGGACGGCGTGCGTATCGCCAGGTCGCCGGCGTGCGGCACACCGGTCGGCCGCAGCCTCGGAGCCGGGGCGGTCGCACTGGGCCGACCGGCGGCAGCAGGGCGCCGCGGGCACCCGCCTGCGGGGGTTGCCCCTACGCCGGGGGGCGTGCTGCCCCCATGGTCCGGCTGATCTTGAACGGGCAGGCTGGAGCACGTCCGAACCCCGAGTGAAGGAAGTCTCTGTGCTCTCTCTGCATTCGGTGCGCCGCCGCGTGGCGCGCACCACGGTCGTCGGAACGCTCGTCGCCGCCGCATGCGCCACCTTGCTGGCCGGCAGCGCCGGGGCCATCGTCAACGGATCCGACGCCGGCGAACACTACCCGTTCATGGCGACGATTCCGGAGTCGGCTCCGAAGTACGGCCTGCACGACGGGAACTGCGGGGCGTCGCTGATCGATCCGCGGTGGGTGCTGACGGCGGCCCACTGCGTGCAGGGTGACGGGCTGGAGCTGGAGGGCACCGTCCGGATCGGCAGCAGGCACCGCAAGTCCGGCGGGACCGTACGGGCCATCGACCGGATCGTGGTCCACCCCGGCTACGCCAACGGTGAGGGCAAGGCCTTCAACAAGCACGACATCGCGCTGGTCCGCCTCGACCGCCCGGTGGCCGGGAAGCCGGTCCGCCTCGCGGAGGGGGCCGGCCGCCCCGGTACCCCGACCCGGATCCTGGGCTTCGGGACCACCGTGGACACGGAGCTGCGGTTCGCGGAGCGACTGCAGGAGTTGGACACCCGCATCGGCGCCGAGGCGGAATGCGCCCCCGGTTACGCGGACCGGACGCGGCTGTGCACCATCAGCAGGGTGCCCGAGGCGATGGCGTGCTTCGGCGACTCCGGCGGACCGCAGCTCCAGCGGGGCAGGCACGGGCGGTGGGAGCTGGTCGGCGTGACCTCGGGTCCCGGTGCCCCGGGGGTCGCCTGTTCGGACGGGCCCGGCCTCTACGCCGGCGTACCCGTCTACCGGGACTGGATCCGGAAGACCGTCCGGCGCGATGCCTGACCTTGCGCTCCGCCGGTCGGCAGCCGGGGGCCTCACCGGCGGCGGCAGACGGGGCGGACGTCGCCCGCCGGTCTTCCCTCCGGCGGGCCTCGGCGGCGTCGACGTTGCACGCGAGCGCCTTGTCGAAGTCTGCTGGACGGCCCGGCCGCGCGGGAGTCGTCCGTGCCGGCCGGGCTGCTGCGGCCGGCCGGCCGGCTCGTCCCGGTATACGGGGCTCCCGGGGGCCGGGCCCCGGCGCCGATGGCGGAGTCGGTGCGCGCGGCCCTGCACGGGGCGGCTTCCGTACCGCTGCGTCCGTCCGCCGGCGCCGCGGCACCGCGCTGCTGGCAATCAGCGCGGACGTTGCCCATTGCGGACAGGAGTTGGCCTAGATCCCGCTTAGTGTCGTCCGCAGAGGTGAGACGGCGGCCGAGGAGGGCGACGTGACGATTCTGGTGACCGGTGCGACAGGGACTCTGGGGCGCCTGGTGGTCGAGCGGTTGCGGCAGGGCGGCGAGAGGGTCCGCGCGCTCACGCGTACGCCGGCCGCGGCGGGTCTGCCCGACGGCGTCGAGGTGGTGGGCGGCGACCTCACCCGGCCGCAGACCCTGGCGGGCGCGTTCGACGGGGTGCGCGCCGTGCACCTGCTCGGCGCGACCGGACACGACCACACCCCGCTGGAGACGGGCCCGCAGGTCGTGGCCATGGCGGCCGAGGCCGGAGTGGAGCGGCTCACCGTGCTGTCCGCAGGCGAGGACGGGCCGTGGGAAGGGACCGTGCGGGCGAGCGGCCTGGAGTGGACGTTCGTCTGGCCGATCGACTTCATGGCCAACACGCTCGGCTGGGCCGGGGCCATCCGCACAGCGGCCGAGGTACGCGAGCCGTACGCGGGCCGCAGGACCGCCTCCGTGGACGAGGCGGACGTCGCCGACGTCATCGCCGCCGTGCTCACGCGCGGGGGCCACGCGGGCCGGCGGTTCACCGTTTCCGGGCCCGAAGCGCTCACCCCGGCCGACAAGGTGTCCGCCATCGCGGCGGCCACCAACCGGGCTCTCCGCTTCACCGGGCTGACCGACGAGCAGGCGCGCCGGCAGTGGAGGGCGGAGGGCTGGCCCGAGGAGGGCATCGCATTCATGCTGCACATGTGGGCCACCGTCCCCGACACGGTGGCCGAGGTGACGACGGCGGTCGAGGAGGTGCTGGGCCGCCCGCCCCGCACGTTCGCCCGGTGGGCCTCCGCGCACGCCGCCGCCTTCCGCCCCTGACCGGGGCGGCTCGTCACCCGTCCTGCGGCCGGCCGCCCTCCAGGCGGCGGAGGATCGCCTCGGCGAGCCGCCACAGGTCCGAGTCGCGCCGGAACCGGCGGTCCCGCTGCGCCCTGACGGCGTCGGCGAGGCGCCTGGCCTGCGCCTCATCGAGGTCGTCGGCCATGTGGGCGGCGAGCAGCAGCGCCTGGTGCTGCTCCAGTGGGCTGCGCGGGTCCTCGACGGCGGTGACCGCGGCGTCGACGTCGCGCAGGGCGCGGTCGGCCTGCATCGCGGCGAGCGCGGTGATGCGCTCCTCGGCGGTCCCCTCCCGGAACCGGCTCAGGACGTCGGCCGGTTCGTGCTCGCGCTCCTCCGCGGAGCGGCGGTCCCGGGAAGCGGCCTCCTCCGTGGCCCAGGTGCGGGGCACACCGCGGTGCGCGGTCCTGCGTACCGGCGTGCGGTCGGCGGCAGCGGGAGCTGCGCTGTCCAGCAGGACCTGCGCCTCGGCGCGGAGCCGCCGCGCCGAGGCGACGTCGCCCTGCCGCTCGGACTCCTCGGCCAGCGCCAGCCTGTCCGCGGCGGCCGCGCGGAGCCGGAGGCTGACTCCGCCGACCTCCAGGCCTTCGAGGCGGCTGCCGAACAGGGCGAGGAGCAGCAGGACTCCGCCGAAGACGAGCAGGACGGCCGTGCCGGTGCCGTTCTCCGTCACGAACACGGCGAGGACGCCCGTCCCGAACGCCGCCGCGCCGAGCAGCCCGGCGACCAGGCGCAGGGCGGGCGTGAAGTGGAAGGGTGCAGGGTCGGAATCGGCCGGCTCGCCCCTTCTCCCCGGCGACGTCAGGACGGCTCCTCGCCCGTGTCCTGGGGGGCTTGGGCGCGCTTGGCCACGACCGCGGCTGCCGCGGCGGCGCTCGCCGCGAAGGCCAGGGCGAGCATCCACCGCTGGTCGAAGGTGTGGCCGGTGGCGTGGTCGAGGGAGAGGCGGCCCGGGCCGGCGAGGCCGATGGCGGCCGCTGTGAAGCCGAGGAACGCCGGGTACTCGTACCCGCCGGCCTGGGCGAAGAACCCGGCCGGGGCGTGGACGGACACCGCTCCGGCCATGGCGCCCGCGGCGGCCGCGCCCGCTGCCGGGGTGGCGAGGCCGAGGACCAGCAGGGCCCCGCCGCCGGCCTCGCCGAGCCCGGCGGCGAGGGCGCTGCGCCGTCCGGGGGTGAAGCCCATGTGCTCCATGGCGGCGGCGGTCCGGTCGAGGCCGCCGCCGCCGAACCAGCCGAAGAGCTTCTGTGTGCCGTGCGCCATCAGCACGGCTCCGGTCCCGGCGCGGAGGGCCAGCAGAGCGAGGTCGCGTCGGTTGATCCATGTCATCGGAAGTCTCCCTGGGACGGCGGGGCACGGTGCCGGAGACATCCCTATCCCCGCACGCCGGCGCCGCCCCGCGCCCCGGGCCACGTCCGCCCGGACGGGTGCCGGTGGCACGGAGCCGCCGAACGGAAGCCGGCCGCCGTCCGGCGCGGCTTCTTCGACGGCCTCGGCGCCCGCCCGGCGCCGGTACCCTCCTGGCTTTCCGGCGCGCGGGCGGGCCCGGTGGCGGGCCTCAGCCGAGGGTGGCCGCGAGGTCGCTGCACGCCTCGGCGCACGAGCGGCAGGCCTCGGCGCAGAGGCGGCAGTGCTCGTGCTGGTCGGCGTGGGCGGCGCACTCGTCGGCGCAGGCCCGGCAGGCGACGGCGCAGGCCGTGACGAGGGCGCGGGCGATGTCGGGGTTGTAGCCGGTGTGCCGGGAGAGGACCGCGGCCGTGGCGGTGCAGATGTCGGCGCAGTCCATGTCGGTGCGGATGCACTTGGTGAGGTCGCCGACCATGCCTTCGGCCAGACAGGCGTCGGCGCAGGCCGTACAGGCCTGCGCGCAGGCGATGCATTCCTCGATGCAGCGGGCGAGCCTGTCCTGGTCGAGGTCGCCGAGGTCGGCGGGGTAGCTGTGCAGCATGTCCTTGACGGGCGCGTTCATGGCGAGGGCCCTCGCTTTCCCGCCGCCGGCCGGAGGGAGCCGCGCCTTCGGGGGAACCGTGCGGCGGCTTACCGCCAGGATCGCCCCGCGGCCCGGTTTCCGCCCGGCGGGCGGGGTGTCATTCGGGGCGGCTGAAGCGGTGGGCCGCCCAGAGCAGGGCCGCCGCGCCGGCCGCCAGGAGGACGCCCGCTTCGAGGAGCAGCGGCGGCTGCCGGCCGAACCAGTCGATGCCGCCGACGGCGGCTTGGTCGGGGACCCGCAGGGCGATGCAGCCGCGGAGCAGGTCGACGCCGTAGGCGAGCGGGTTGGCGTCGGCCAGGGCGCGGGCCCAGCCGGGCAGGTTCTGCAGCGGGAAGAAGCCGCCGGAGAGGAACATCAGCGGCATCATGACCAGGCCGAGCAGCATGTGGAACACCTCGGGCCGGTGCAGGCTCACCGCGAGGGCCAGGGACAGGGCCGTGATGGTGAAGGAGGCGAGGACCATGCCGCCGAGGAGCAGGGCCATGAGGACCGGATCGTAGGGCAGGCCGACGGCGCCGGCGAGACAGAGGAGGAGGGCGCCCTGGACCGTGGCGACCAGGGTGCCGCCGGCGCAGCTTCCCAGGAGCAGGGTGGACCGGCGCACCGGGGCCATCAGCAGCTCGCGCAGGTAGCCGCTCTGCCGGTCGGTGATCAGCCGCACGCCGACCATGATGGCGGGCGCCTGCACGGTCATCATCAGCATGCCGGGGAAGAGGTAGGCCTGGTATCCGGTGCCGAGCGAGGAGTCCGGGATGAGGGCGGCGAGTCCGCCTCCGAGGATGAAGAGGTAGAGCACCGGCTGGAACAGCACCAGGGCGGCGTGGGTGGGCTGGGCCGCCAGGCGCAGCAGGTCGCGGTGGACCAGGGCGTGCACGGCGCGCAGTTCGCGGCGCAGCCGGTCCGGCGGCGCGGCCCCGGGGCCGCGGGTGCCGTCGGGGGCGGCCGGTGTGCGGAGGGCGGGTGTGGTCACGGGGCGCTCCCGGGGGCGTCCGGCGTCAGGTCGGGCCGGGCGGCGTTGATGCTGCGGCCGGTGTGGTGGAAGAAGACGTCGTCGAGGGTGGGCGGGGCCGCGGACGCGGCGTGCACGGAGATGCCGCGGCCCGCCAGGGCGGCGCACAGGCGGGGGATCCAGGCGCTGCCGTCGGGCACGCGCAGCCAGACCCCCTCGGCGTCCGCGGTGACGGCGGGATCCGGCGATCCGGTCGCCTCGCACACGATCCTGCGGGCGGTCGCGTCGTCGCTGGTGCGCAGCACGACGCGGTCGTCGCCGATCGCTGCCTTGAGTGCGGCGGGCGCGCCCTGGGCGACCAGGCGGCCGCCGTCGATGATGGCGAGGCGGTCGCAGTGCTCGGACTCTTCCAGGTAGTGGGTGGTGACGAAGAGGGTGCTGCCCTGCCGGTCGCGGAGGGCGCGCAGGTGCTGCCAGACCTGTGCGCGGGCGTGGGGGTCGAGGCCGGTCGTCGGCTCGTCGAGGAACAGGACCTCGGGTGCGTGCAGCAGGCCGCGGGCGAGTTCCAGGCGGCGCCGCATGCCGCCGGACAGGGTACGCACCAGGGCCCGGCGCCGGTCTGCCAGGTCGACCGCCTCCAGTGTCTCGGCGGTCCGGCGGCGGGCGTCACGGCGGCTGAGCCCGAAGAGGCGGGCGTGGATGTGCAGGTTCTGCTCGGCCGTCAGGTCGGGGTCGAGGGCGCTGTGCTGGAAGAGCATTCCCACCCGCCGGCGTACCCGGTCGGGCTCGGTGAGGATGTCGGCGCCGGCCACGGTGGCCCGTCCCGAGGTGGGGCGGGCGAGGGCGCACAGCAGGGCGATGGTGGTGGACTTCCCGGCGCCGTTGGGGCCGAGGAAGGCGAAGGTCTCGCCCCGGTGCACGTCCAGGTCCAGGCCGCGCAGGGCCCGGGTGGCGGTGCCGTCGGGTCCGGGGTACGTCTTGACCAGGCCGCGGGTGCTGATGGCGTATGCCGTTCCGGCTGCGTCGTGCGCGCTGTCCGGGCTTGTGCGGGGGGCGGGCGCGGGGGCTGCCTGGGCGGGGGCGCCGGCACCGGCGTGTGGCTGCATGGGGTCGGGTCCTCGTCTACGGGTGGTCGTCCGCCGGGACGGGCTTCCGGGAGCGGTGGCGCCCCCGGAGGGGCACCACCGCTTCGGCCGGCGGCCGTGCTGGGACGGCCGCCGGCCGGAAGGGCCGGGTCAGGCGCAGCTGACGCCGACGCAGACGGTGTTGAGCAGGGTGAGCAGGCCGACGCACTGGCAGGTGTCGGCGAACGCCGCGCCGTCGGCGCCGAGCGGGTCGGTCTCCGGAAGGGCGTGCAGGTGGGCGAGCAGCTCGAAGTCGCGGTTCTCCATGACGTTCTCCTTCTCTGTGACTCAAGCGGCAGTGTTCTGCCGCTCAGACCGGCTGCTGGACCATCCAGTGCCGGGGTTCTGTGTGGCGGACCCGCAGGAGGAATGCCAGGATTCCCGCGGTTCCGTCGCTCCAGCTCGTCGAGGCCTCCCCGTACTCGTTGGGGAAGACGACGTGGCTGCCGCGCCGGGCCCGTTCGGCGACGAGGAGACGGGCCAGGTCGTCGGCCATCGCCCGGTAGGAGGACTCCCCCGTGGCGTCGGCCAGGTCGAGGAGGAAGTCGCCGTTGCCGGCGAGGCCGTGGCATTGCGTCAGGGGGGCGCGGGAGGCGCGCTGGACGACGGCGCGGGCCGCTCCGTGGGCGAGGTTGCGGAACCGGTCGTCCCCGGTCGCCTGCCACAGCCTGACCAGGAAGGATCCGATGCCGGCCGAGCCGTGGCACCAGTACGGTGCCGTGGGCAGGTCCGCGGTGTGGGCGGGCCAGTGGACCGCGTCGCCGACCCGCACGGCGCAGGCCGCGAGGTGTTCGCCCGCCGCCAGGGCGAGATCCCTGTGCTGTTGGCGTTCTGTGACGGCGGCGGCGGCGAGGAGGAAGCAGGCGATGCCTGCGGTGCCGTGGGCGAAGCCCAGGTAGCGTTTCCCGGCTTCGGCGGAGACGGCTTCCGCGGGGACCGGCCAGCTCACCGCGGCCGGCTCGCGCCGTGCGGCGGCGGCCAGCCGGTCGGCCGCGTCGGTGACGAGCCCGGCGAGGCGGGGGTCCCGGGTGCGGTACCACAGGTGGGCGGCGGCGAGTCCGCTGCCTGCCGTGCCGTGGGTGATGTCGTGGCTGGGCGTCGGATCCTGCGGGGCCAGGGCCAGGGCCAGGGCGTGGTCCACGAGGGCGCTGTCGTTGACGGCGCGGCCGGCCTCGTACAGGGCCCAGGCGGTGCCGCGGCCGCCGAAGTGCAGGCCGGGGCGGGTCGAGCGGGTGTCGGTCCGGGCCGCCGTCCACCGGCCCGCGGTGGATATCAGCCCGGGGAGCCGCGGGTCGCCGGTGAGTTCGAAGTAGCGGGTCAGGACGGCGAGGACTCCGGCCGCGCCCTGCTGGACGGTGCAGGGGTCGGCCTCGCCGGCCATCGTGGAGACGGGCCACAGCCGCCGGTCGTCCGCCGGGTCCATCGTGTCGACGAGGTGGTCGACCATGCCGGCGATGGCGGCGTCCACCTCGTCGGCGGCCGTGCCGCCCGGCTGGGGTGCGGCGGCGGGGCGTGCGGGTCGCATCAGGGCGGTCGCGCGGAGGGCGGTGAGCGCCCGGGCGGGGTCCCAGCGCTCGGCGGGGTCGTCCTTCATCAGCCCGAGGACGGTCTCCTGGAGGGCCGGCGGCAGGTCGAGCGGTGCGGTGCAGGCGGCGAGCCAGGCGGCGAGCCGCTGCTCGGCGGGCCGGCCGGCGGGTTCCTCGGGGAGCAGGTTCGGGACCTTCCCGGCCAGGACGAAGCAGATGGTGGCGCCGAGGCTGTAGTAGTCGGCCGTCGGGGAGACCGGGGCGTCGGCCAGGCGTTCGGGGGCGCTGAAGCCGGGGGTGCCGACTCGGGTCGGCAGGGCGCCGTCTTCGCGGAGGACGGCGAGTTCGAGGTCGATGAGGCGGAGTTCGCCGTCCGGGCGGACCATGACGTTGCCGGGGGTGAAGTCCCGGAGGACGCAGCCGCGGGCGTGGGCCGCCGCGACCAGCTCCGCGAGGCGTACGGCCTGGGCGAGCGCGTCGGCGCGGTACTGCTCGCTGCCGGCGTCGCGGAAGTGCTCCGCGACCCAGGTGCGCAGGGGTATGCCCGGCACCTCCTCCTGGGCAAGGAACAGATGCCCGCCGACCTCGAACATCGCGAGCGGCTCCGGTGCGAGGCCCGTTCCTCTGAGCTTCTCCAGCGTCCGTGCCTCGGCCCGGAGCCAGTCGCGGACGTCGGATCCGGACGCGTCGGCCTCGACGTGCGGCCGGGTCTCCTTGATCACCACGGGTGCGCCCGTGGTGACGTCCGTCCCCCGGTAGACGCCGCCCTTGTTGGTGTGCCGGATCGCCTCCCGTACGGAGAAGCGGCCGCCGAGGAGCACCGGGCTGGCGGCCGTCTGCTCGGTGCGCGGCGGGGCGGGGACGGACGGCGGGAAGGGGCTGACGGCCCAGGGGGGCGGGTCGTACTGGCCTGTGCGCTTGTCTTCGACGGGGTTGCCGTCGGGGTCCTCGATGTACCACACCAGCAGGCCCTCGTCCGACAGCCGCCGCCGGCCGACGAAGGCGCCGTACCGGTAGTGGACCAGGCTGTGCGCGGCGTAGGGCTGGTCGGACAGGATGCGCGGGCCGGCGAGTCCCGCCGTGGCCCGGTGCAGCTGCTGCGCTATTCGGGCCGCGTCGGCGTCGGAGGACGGGTAGACGGTGAGGAACTTGCCCGACGAACCGCGCGGCGTGGCGCGGGTGTTGAGCGCGCTGACCTGCTCCAGCGACCGGGCGAACTTGAACGCCGACTCCTCGCGCAGCAGCACGTCCAGGGACCGGGCGAGGACCTCCGGCGCGGAGGCGGCGGTTGCCGACACGTGGAGCTTCCAGCCCTGGGTGCGGGGGGTCGCGGAACCGGGCGTGAGGCGGCACCACATGTCGTCCGCGTCGACCGCCCAACGCGTTTCGGTGTCCGTGGCCTTGAGTGCGTCGTGGAGAAGGCTTTCGAGATCGGCTTCGGTTGCGTGGCTCGTCATGCGTGTCCCTCTCAACGGTGGAAACCGCTGGTGGAATGTGCCGTCGGTTTATGAACGTACAGTCCGCACCGCGCCGTCCGTCAGTGGCCGAAGGGAGCGCACGGAGTTGTTGCGGCGCCGAATGGCGTCTACCGGCGCGCGGGCAGGCGCGTTTGGCTCTGGAGGTCGGGGAGGCTCCTTGGTGCGCCTCGCGGGATCGCGACGGAGCGGCGCACGCACCTGAATTCAGGGGCGGAGCGGCAGCGGAATTCGTCGGTGCGATTCCCGCTGCGGTCGGTTCCGTGGGAGAACGTCTGCCGCGGAAGCAGGGCCGACGCTCCATCGGGTCCGGCTTCCGGCGTACAGCTTTGCCGCTGCCCGGCCCGCGGTAAAGACTGTGTTTGCGCCGTCGCGGCAACCTGCGGCGGAGCATGATCCGGTCCGGCGGCCGGACGGCGATCATGCGTCTGAACTGGGCGCGGCCGCCGCGTCACACGCGTCACAACCCCCCGGCACATGCAGGGGATTGACTCAAAACGACAACCGGAATGCTTTCGGTCGACTTGGAGGCGAAAACCCGACAGCGCCGGCATCCGTGCTTCGGGAATACTGCACCGCCTTTCCGAACTCCTGTTTCCCTGCGCTTTGGGTGCAGGCAACCGGGGTGCGGGGAGGGCGGTGGTGAGCGTGCATTCTCCGCACCGTGCCGACCGGTTGCCCGGCCGTACGGAAAGGCAGATTCGGGCGGTGCGCAGCCTCGCCCCGACGGGCGCGTGCACGGGCGGGGTCACGCGGGCTTCCTGCCCGGGGTGGCCGAGTCCTCCTGGCAGCACCCCGTCGTGCGGCGCCGGGTGCGCTCCCGCCGCGGCACCCGGCGGACCGCGTCCGGGCCCGGACCGCATCCGCGGGTCGGGCCCGGACGGAAGAGGAGAGTGGGGGCGACAGGACAGGAGGCGCTGTGGGACGTGAACCGGAGGCCCCGTTCTGGGCGCCTGCCCCCGACGGGGGCCGCGTGGAGCAGCCCGTCTGCTCCCACCTCGGGGAGGCGGTGCTCCGTCCCGTCCGCCACGTGGGGAAGGGGTGCGAGGACTGCGAGGCCGGGACGCCGCGGGTAGGCCTGCTGCGGTGTCTCACGTGCGGCCATGTCGGCTGCTGTGACAGCTCCCCGGGGCAGCACGCCCATGCCCACGCCGAGGCGTCCGCGCACCCCCTCGCCCAGTCCTGCGCGAGCGGTGCCCGGTGGGCCTGGTGCTATCCGGACGGCCTGTACCTCGTCCCGGCCGCCCCGGCGCCGCGCTGAGCACGGCCCTGTACGGGGGCGGCCGGCCGGTGGGCGGGGGCGTCGTCAGCCCCAGAGGCGGGCGGCGAAGAACGCCGCGACCATGGCGGCGCCGAGGACGACGAGCGCGAGGAAGACGCCGGGGTGTTCCCAGGGGCCTCCGTCCGCGCGTTCCCGGTGGGCCGATGCGGTGGATCCTTCGGCCGGGGGAGTCTCCCCCGGCGGAATCCTGAGGTTCGACATGATCCCTCCTCGGAGCGGGTGGTGGGCGGTGGGGCGGTTCAGGGGGCCGGGCGGGCGGGCTCCGGACGCCAGGGTGGTGCCGTGAGCGGTGTCGCGGGAGCCGCCGGGGCGAGCAGTCGGTCGAGCAGGGCCGACACCGCGGCGTCCGGGTCTGCGGGCCGGGGCAGCGGCGGTGGGCTCCCCTCGACGGCGCGGGCGGCGAACCCCGTGTCCAGGTGGGGGAATCTGGCGTCGACGACGGCGACACGCCGCTTGCGCACCTCGCGGGCGAGGACGCCGAGCCAGCCGGCGAGCGCGGCTTTGGAGGCCGCGTAGTCGGCCGTACCGGCCAGGGGGGTGTCGACGACGGCGCCGGTCACCGCGGCGAGGAAGCCGCCGTCGCCGACCACGGGGGCGGCGCCCCGCAGGACAGCCATGGGACAGAGGGCGTTCACGGTGAGCAGGTGTTCGGCGGCGGCGTCCGACACGCGCGCTGCCGGCCCGAAGGCGGCGACGCCGACGGTCACCAGGACGCCGTCCAGGCCGCCGAGGGCCTCGGCCGCCCACGGAGCCAGACCGGAGCAGCCGCGCAGGTCGTAGGCGTCGATACGGCGGGCCGGGCTGCCGGTTCCGGCGGCCAGGGCCGCCAGGCGGCGGCGGTCGCGGCCGGCCAGCGCGGTCCGGCAGTGCCTCCCGGCCAGCCCGCGGACGGCGAGGGTGCCGATCTCGCCGGTGGCGCCGACCACCAGCACCCTCGCGCCGCCGCCGGGCACGTTCACCTCCTCGGCAGCTCGGCGGGCCGGCCGGCCGCCGGGCCGAGCCGCGGGCGGCCCGCCGTCTCGCGGGCGGCCTGGTCGGGGTGGCGGCGCCGCCAGTACGGGTTGTCGTGCGGCAGGCCGCCGCTGACCCGGCCGTACATGCCGAACGTCATGATCAGCAGGCCCATCAGGAAGCTGAAGAAGACGTTGGAGAGGCCGAAGTCCAAAATGTTGCCGGGTCGCCCGATGAGGAACAGGTGCACGAACCCGCTCAGGAGGAACAGCACGCCGACCGCGATGTTGACGGACGAGGCGACGTTGCCGCCGATCAGGGCGGCGACGACCAGGAGCAGTCCGAACACGACCGAGACGGTGCTCAGCAGTCCGTTCGTGGACAGGCCGGCGATCTGCTGCCCGTCGGTGTCGAAGGCGGAGAGGCTGTCGGCGTACCCGAGGCAGCCGAAGAGGAGGAGCAGCAGGCCGCACAGGGCGGCTCCGATCCGGTAGACCTTGTTCAGGGGGTGGTCGACCGGAAGTTCGTCACGCAGGCTCATGGGTCCTCCCGTGGATGGCTGCATACAGGCCCCGAGGTCTCCAGGCTGGGGCGCGGCTGCCGGTACGGAAAGTCGCAGTGATTCTGCACCGTTTTGCCTGACTCCTCCGCACATGCCGGGGATGTGCGGTACCGCTCAGGCGGCGGGCGGACGGGCAGCGGCGTGCACGGCCCGGTGGACGGCGCGGGCCAGGCGCGCGCCCCACAGGGAGCGGGGGCCGGCAAAGGGGTGGGCGTCCTCGCCCCCGCGGGGGACGCGGGCGGCGACGCACACGGCGTCCGTCGGGGTGCCCGAGCAGTCGTATCCGGCGTCCAGCAGCGCCTGCACCTTGGCTTCGGTGGCGGTTGCCACCGCGTTGACCAGCGCGGCATCGGTCAGGGCCACGGGAAGCGCCACCACGATGTTGACCGTGCCCGGCTGCGGCGCCGCGGCGGCGCCCTGCCCGGGAGCGGCCGCCCAGCCCCGCACTCCGAGCCCCGCGGTGGCCACCGCCTCCGCTCCCGCGTCGTGCGCGTGGCCGTACGCGCGGACGTCGGCGGCTGTCATCAGGCCGACGCCAGGCCCGCGCACGCCCGCGTCCCGGGCGAGCTCCGCGAGGTGGCGTTCCGGATCGGTGCGCCGGTAGCCGTGCGACACCTGGGCGTTGAGGACCCAGGCCCGTTCCCCGATGCCGCCGCCGAGGACGGCGCTGCTGATCATCCGCCAGTCCGCACCGGCCCGCCACAGAAGGCCGTGCAGCCGCTCGCCGCCCTCCAGGCGGTCGAGCGGCTGCACGGGCAGCAGGCCGGTTGCGGGGCGGGGCGGCGGAATGACTGCGGACACCGGGCGGGAACTCCTTGCGGGGCGGGGACCGGCTGATCGTACGCCGCGGCAGCCGCCCGCGCGGAGGGGAGGGGAGGCCGGGGCGGTGCAGGGCCTGCCCCCGTCCCGTGGCGGGGGCAGGTACCGCCGGCCGCTACTTCGGCATCAGGACGGTGTCGATGATGTAGACGTTGGCGTTCGCCGTCTTGACGTTGCCGCACACCACCGCCGCCGTGTCGTTGACCTTGTAGGACTCGCCCGAGCCCTTGGTCGTGACCGTGCCCTTCTGGAGGGTCTCGAAGGAGCCGTTCTCGAGCTGCTGCGGCGTCAGCCTCTGCCCGACGACGTGGTAGGTGAGGATGTTCGTCAGGGCCGCCTTGTCGGCGAGGACCTTGTCGAGGTCGGCCTTCGGGATCTTGGCGAAGGCTTCGTTGGTGGGCGCGAAGACGGTGATGTCCTTCGCGTTGTTCAGGGTGTCGACGAGGCCGGCCTGCTTCACCGCGGCGACGAGGGTGGAGAGGGCCGGGTTGTTGGAGGCCGCGGTGGCGACCGGGTCCTGGGCCATGCCCTCGAAGGAGCCGGCGCCTTCCTCGGGCACGCTCGCGCAGCCCGGGCCGAACGGCTTGCCGCCCGTTGCCGCGTCGTCCATCGGGGCGCTCCCGGCGGTCTGCGCTGCCCCCTCGGCTCCCGCGGTGGGGGCGGCCTTGGTCTCGCTGCCGGAGTCGGAGCACGCGGCGAGGGAGAAGGGCAGGACGGCTGCGGCCGCAACGGCGACTGCGGTACGGCGGATGCGGATGGTGTTCATGGTGGGTCTACTCCTTCAATGAGGGTTGTACGGCTGTTCGGTTGTCCGGTGGCCGGGGTGGTGCTCCGGCCGGCCCGCGAGCAGGCCGGCCGGTGGTCTGGGGGACGGTGACGAAGACGCTGTGCCGGCCGCTCGCCCCGTCGGGGACGGTGCGGGTGCGCTCTTCGGTCTGCACCCGTCCGGTGCCGTCCGTGGCGCGGACGGTGAGGGTGTGTCCGCCGGGAGCGGCCTCCCAGCGGTAGGTCCACTGCCGCCAGGTGTCCGCGCCCGTCGGAGCCGCGAGGTCGGCGTCCTGCCAGGGCCCGTCGTCGATGCGGACCTCGACCCGGATGATGCCTCTGCGCTGGGCCCAGGCGACGCCCGCGACGGTGACCGGCCCGGCGGCGGGCCGCGCGAAGGGCTTGGGGGTGTCGATGCGGGACTGGGTCTTGACCGGCGCCCGCCGGGCCCAGCCGCGCCGGACCCAGTAGGGGTCGTAGGCGTCGAAGGAGGTCAGCTCCATGTCGGTGATCCACTTGCAGGCGGAGACGTAGCCGTAGAGGCCGGGCACGAGCATCCGGGCAGGGAAGCCGTGGTCGAAGGGGAGCGGTTCGCCGTTCATGCCGACGGCGAGCATGGCGTCCCGCCCGTCCATCAGCTCCTCGACCGGGGAACCGAGGGTCATGCCGTCCGCGGAGCGCGCCACCAGCTGGTCGGACCTGCCGCCCTGGGACGGCGGCCGCACGCCGGCCTCCCGCAGGAGGTCGGCGAGGGGGACGCCGAGCCAGCGGGCGGTGCCGGTGTACGGGCCGCCGACCTCGTTGGAGACGCAGGTGAGGGTGATGTCGCGCTCAACGAGGGGGCGGGCCAGGAGCTCGCCGAGGGTGAGGGTGCGGGGGCGTGTGACGCCCTCGCCGTGGATCCGCAGGCGCCAGGTTCCGGCGTCGATCCTCGGCACGGCGAGCGCGGTGTCGACGCGGTAGAAGTCGCGGGTGGGTGTGGTGAACGGGCTGATGCCGGGCACCTTCAGTTGTGCGCCGGCCGGGAGGGCCGGGGCCGGGGAGGCCGGCGGCGGCAGGACCAGGGCGTTCCGGGAGGCGGCGGCATCCTGCCCGTGCCGGTCGGCGAGGGTGCGGCCCAGGGCTCCGGCGGAGGCGGCGGCGCCGGCGGTGGCAGCCGCCGCGGTGAGGAAGCCCCGCCTGTTCCAGTCGCCCCGGCCGCTCCCGGCCGGCCCGTCCGGCGGGGCGCCTGCCCTCCGCGCGACCAGGAAGCAGAGGGTGGCCGCCCCTGCCGCCGCGCCGGCGAGCGAGGGAAGCGCGTCGCCGAGGCCGGCGGCGTCGGGACGGCTCAGCGCGGCGGCGGCGCCGACGGCTCCGAAGAGCAGGACGCCGGCCGCCCCGGCACGCAGGTGACGCAGGCTCAGTACGCCGAGGCCGGCGGCGCTGAGCGCCAGCAGGAAGAGGATGCCGAGCCGGAGGGCGTCCTTGTCGTCCTCCCCGAAGGTGCGGACCGCGAAGTCCTTCACCGCGGCCGGGGCCAGGTCAACCACCGCGCCGCCCACGACCGTCACCGGGCCCGCGGCCGGGCGGGCCAGGCCGGCTGCCAGCTCGGCCGCGGCGAGCGCCGCGAACGCGGCCAGGAGTCCGGCCAGGGCGCCGGGGCCGACGCGGGCGAGGGTGTTGCGGAAGCTGCTCACGTACGGGATTCGGCAGCACGCGCCCGGCGGATTGGCCGGACACCCGAACGAGTGAAATATCGCGCCTGTGGCGCCCGGCACTTGACATCAACCCGGCGGCCCGTCCAACTCGTCGGCCGGAGCGGCTCCCCTCTTCCCTGCTCCCTTCACCCGACCGGGCTGTCCGAACGCGGCGAAGGCGGCGGAGTGCCCTCCCATCCGCAGCGCCGTCCGCTACGAAGAACACCCGACACACCACACGTTCCGGCGCCGGGCTCCGCCCCGCCACCCGGCAGGGGCGGCCCCGCACCACGACGAGGACAAGGACCGGCATGCGATGGACACCCCTCCCCCGGGCAACCCGCCCCGGCGGCCCCTCCCCCTCCTCACCCCGGCCGGAGCCCGGCCGGTGAACCAACCGCTCCCCTCCGGCGCAGGCCACGCCCCGGGCGGGGCCGACCTCGCCGAGCTCATGCAGCAGGTCGCCCGAGGCGACAAGCAGTCCTTCTCCGCGCTCTACGACGCCCTCGCACCCCTGGTCCACGGGATCGTCGTCAGAGTCGTACGCGACCGCGCGCAGTCGGAGGAGGTCGCCCAGGAGGTCATGATCGACCTGTGGCGGCAGGCCGCCCGCTACCGGCCCGACACCGGAAGCGTCACCACCTGGGCGGCGACCATCGCACACCGCCGCGCGGTCGACCGCGTCCGCTCCGCCCAGGCGGCTGCGGACCGCGAGCACACCCAGGCCGCCCGGGAGCACCAGACCGCCTTCGACGAGGTCGCCGAGCAGGTGGAGACCCGGCTGGAGAGCGAGCAGGTACGCCGCTGCCTGCGCGGGCTGACCGAGCTCCAGCGCCAGGCCGTGGACCTGGCCTACTACCGGGGACTGACCTACCGTGAAGTCGCCGAAGCCCTGCGCACACCGCTTCCCACCATCAAGACACGCATGCGCGACGGGCTCATCCGGCTCCGCGACTGCATGGGGGTGACCACATGAAACACGACGTATCCGATCCCCACGCCCTTGCCGCCGCCTACGCGCTGAACGCCCTCGACCCCGGCGAACAGGCGGTGTTCGAGAGCCACCTGCACGAGTGCGCGTCGTGCCGGCAGGAGGTCGCGGAGTTCCTGGCCACCGCGGCGCGCCTGGCCGCGGCCGTCTCCCAGCCGCCGCCTGCGGCGGGCAAGCAGGCGGTCCTGGACGCGATCGACGGTGTGCGGCAGCTGCCGCCGCGGGTGCCCCCGGCCTCGTCCGCGACCGCCCGCGGCGGCACCCTGCGCCGCAGGGCCCTCCCGCTCGCCCTGGCCGCCAGCCTGGCCGCCGCCGCGTCACTCGCCGGCCTGGCCGTGTGGCAGGTCCGGCAGGGCGAGGAGCTGCGGCAGCGGGCCGTACAGGCCGAGCAGCGCCTGGACGACGTCAGCTCCGTCCTCGCGGCGCCCGACGCCCGGGCCGTGCACGGCCGGGCCGCCAACGGCGCCCTGACCACGGTGGTGGCCTCCGACATGCAGAACCGGGCCGTCTTCACCGCCGGCAGCCTTCCGGCGCCCGCCGCCGGCAAGACGTACCAGCTGTGGCTCGACCACGACGGCACCATGCGCCCCGCCGGTTTCATCTCCGGGGACGGGACCGTGCAGCTCAGCGGCGATCCGGCCGACGCGACCGCGGTCGGCCTCAGCCTCGAACCCGTCGGCGGATCGCCCCACCCGACCACCGCGCCCCTGCTGCTGATGGCCCTGCCTTCCTGACCCCGGCGGGCGCCGGCCGCAGTGCGCGCCGGGAGCCTTCAGCGGCGCCGGGCCGCGGCCAGGACCAGGCCGGCGAGCAGCAGCGCCAGGCCGATGGCGAGGACGGGAAGGCCGGTGGCGGGGAGGGTGTACAGGGCCGCCGCGGCCGCGGCGAGCGGTGTGCCGACCGCGGCGGCGACCGCGCCGATCCGGCGCGGTGTCACGGCCGGACCGCCGCCCGCGGACGCCTCGGGGGCGGAGGTCCGCAGGTCGCGGCCGGTGAGGTGGGCGGTGAGGGCGCCGGCCAGCACGGCCCAGGCGACGGCAGTCCAGCCGCCCCGGCCGGCGCCGGTGAGCAGGACGGCCGCGGTGACGGTCGCCCCGGCCGCCATGGCCCGGGGGCTGCCGGCGAAGGCCAAGGTGCGGCGGGCGGTTCCCGGCTGCCGCATTTCCAGCACCGCGGTACGGATCACCAGGGCGGCGGCGGCGAGCACCGGGACGAGGAGGGAGGCGTCGGGATCGGGCATCGCGGGGACCGCTCTCCTCGTGCGGGCCCGGATGCTGCGGACCCGGGCCTGCCGGTGGGCGTCGACCGCCCACGCCTCGGCGTCGGCGGTGGTGGGGGCCACCGGGCGGCGGCCCCTACGTGTGCACCAGTGTCGCCGGAATCGGGCGTCCCGGCAGGCCCCGTACGGATACCCGGCGGCGCCGGGCCCGTCAGCCGGCGAGGTCCGCCAGGACGGCCAGGGCCCGGGGTGCCTCGCCGTGCGGCACGAACAGGTGGTCGTGGTGGTAGCCGGCCACGACGTTGCAGCTCAGGCCCGCCGAGGCCAAGGCCGTCGCGAAGGCGGCGGTCAGACCCACCGCGTCCAGGGCGGAGTGCACGCGCAGGGTGATCCACGCGGCGACGTAGTCGTACGCGAGCCCCAGCCGGTCGGCGTCCGCGCGGGGCAGCACCAGGGTCAGCCCCTCCTCTTCGCGGACCGTGGCCACCGGGCGGGTCCCCGCCGGCACCTCGCCTTGCGGGGCGAGCGCGAACACGTACTCCCCCTCGTTGAGCTGCGGGCTCATCGAGGCAAGCAGGGTGCGGAGGTCTTTCTCTCCTGTCATGTCGCCTCCTCGGGCGTTGCCGTGGCGGGGTGGTCCGGCTCGGGCCGGCAGGTGGGCGTGGTGCGGGACCGGCCGCTCGCGGTCGTGCCGCGCCACGGCTGAGCGGTGCCCGGCTGCGGCAGGCTCCTCGTATCCTGCGGGCATGACCTCACAGCGCCACCTCGTGGAACTGTTCTCGCTGGACGGCCTGGTCGCCGTGGTGACCGGCGGGAGCTCCGGCATCGGACGGGCCGTGGCCGGCGCCCTCGCACGCGCCGGGGCCGGCGTCGTCATCGTGGCGCGCAGGGAGGCCGAACTGGCCTCCGCCGTAGACGAGTTCGCGGCAGACGGCTGCCGGGCGGCCTGGGTGAGCGCCGATCTCGGCACGCGTGAGGGGGTGCGCGCCGCGGCGGAGCAGGCGGCCGGGGTGTTCGGCGAGCCGGACATCCTCGTGAACAGCGCAGGGATCAACCTGCGGCCGCCGATGGGCGAGCTGGACGACGCCGTGTGGGACGCCACGATGGCGGTGAACCTGGAGGCGCCCTACCTGCTGGGGCAGCGCTTCGGGCCCGGCATGGCGGAGCGGGGCTTCGGGCGGATCATCCACATCAGCTCGCAGCAGGCGCACCGGGCGTTCGTGCAGAGCGGCGCCTACGGGGTGTCGAAGGGGGCGCTCGAGTCGCTGGCCCGTTCGCAGGCCGAGGCCTGGTCGCCGCACGGGGTCACGTGCAACGCGCTGGTGCCCGGCTTCGTTGTGACCCCGCTCAACGCGCGGCTGTCGTCCGACGAGGAGACGGTGGCGGCGCTGGCCCGGCGGACGCTGGTCGGACGGAACGGCCTGGCCGAGGACTTGGCCGGTGCGGCCGTGTTCCTCGCCGGCCGGTCGTCCGGCTACATCACGGGCCAGGCGATCTTCGTGGACGGCGGGTTCTCGGCCCACTGAGCCTCCCCGCGCCGCTCTCCCGCCGGTGCCGGCCGCGCCTGCGCAGGGGGGAGGCCCCCGCATGCGGTGGTGGGCTGGTGCCGCCACCGCACCGGAGGTCGTCATCGGGGCCGGGAACCGCGGCGGTCGAGCAGCCGGCGGGCTCGCGGGACCGTGCTGCTAGTTGCCGATGCCGGAGCTGCCGACGCCCGTGTTGCCGAGGCCGGAGCTGCCCACTCCGGAGTTGCCGAGGCCGGAGTTGCCGACGCCTTCGTTGGCCAGGCCGGAGTTGCCCACTCCCAGGTTGGCGAGACCGGAGTTGCCCACTCCCAGGTTGGCGATGCCCGAGTTGCCGACACCGGAGTTCCCGATGCCCGAGTTGCCGACGCCGTCGGCGGCGGCCGCCGCGGCTCCGCCGAGGCCGAGGGCCGCGGCGGCACCCAGCACGACGGTGAAACGGAGAAGACCTGCACGCATTGCATACCTCCTGAGTGCGGTGCGTTTGCGGTACATCAGTAGCATTTGCCCCCTGCGCGGTTGTGGAATATACGACTGTCGTGGTCGTGTCGGCACCGGCTGGCGTACACCCGGCCCGTCCGCCGCGCCGGATAATGGCCGGGTTCCGGTGCGGGTGCACCGGGAGGGGCGGGCAGCCCCGAGGACGGAGGGGTACGGGGAGCGGTGGAACTCGAAGAGGGCGTGCGGGTCAGGCTGGCAGCGGACCTCGGGCTGGCCGGTTCCGTCACCGCGGCCGGGGGCTCCGCGGTCGAGGCGGGTGCCGCCGCCGGGTTCCTGGTGCTGGCCGCGGGCTGCGAGGGGACCGTCGAGCGCGTGGACGAGCACGTACGGGAACCGGGCCCGCAGGTGCGGGAGTACGAGCGGCTCACGTCGCTCCTCGACAGCTTCGGCACCCAGATGCCGCCGGCGAGCCGCCGCAGGGTCGAGGAGCAGGCCGGGGCCCTGGAACCGGAGTGGGCCGCCTGGCAGCAGGACCGGCGCCGGGTGACGGTGCGGGTCCGCTTCGACAACGGGTTCGTCCTCGGCGACGCGCCGGCGGGCCTCTTCACCCCCGCGCCCTGACATCCGGCCCGCCGGGCCGCTGCGGCGGAGCGGACATCCGCGGAACCGCCCGGACCGCCCGAGCGCGTCCCCGGCGTACGACCTCACGGCCAGACGGCCCGGAACCCGGCGCGGCCGGGCGCCGTCGGCAAGGGCCGGGCCGACGGGCGGCAGGCCCCTCCCCCACCAGGCGGAGCGGCCGGGTGCGGCTCGGCACCGCGCTCCTGTGCGCCCGAGCGTCAGCCCTCCGCGGGTTCCGGGCCCGCCACGGCGAACACGCCCGCGCGGGCGGCGGCCGCGGCGGCGCGGGCGGCGCGCTCGGCCGCGGCGGCGTCCGGGGGCGTGCCGGTCGTCAGCAGCCGGTAGTAGAGGGGCGCGGAGACGCTCCGGACGACCTCCTCCGCATCCGTGTCCGGCGGGAGTTCGCCGCGGGCGACGGCCTGGCGGACGCAGGGCGCCCACTCGGCGACACGGACGGCGTAGAAGCGGTGCAGGGCCTCGGCCGCCCGGGGGTCCGTACCGGCGGCCGCGATCACGGCCCGGAACAGCGGGCCCTGGCGCGGGTCGGCGAGGGTCCGGCGGACCAGGTCGGCGTTGGCGAGGAGGTCGCCGTCCAGGGAGCCCGTCTCGGTGCGGGGCGCGGACTGCTCCGCCATGTCGCCGAGGAGGTCCGCGACGAGCCCGGAGGGCGTGCCCCACCTGCGGTAGACGGTGGTCTTGCCGACTTCGGCGCGCCGGGCCACCTCGGCCAGGTCCAGCCGGTCGAAGCCGGCTTCGGCGAGCAGGTCGCCCGCCGCGTCCAGCACAGCCGCCCGCACGCGGGCAGTCCGGCCGCCGGGCCGCAGGGTGCCCGGCTCCGTGCTCTCACCATCCGACGCCATAACGGGTCTCCAGTTCCATTAATACGCTTCCGCTGTTACGGTGGAACCAGCTTAAGGGGTCCACAGTTCCTTTAATGCGTATCCGCTCATCCTTTTCACGAGGGGGCTCGTCATGGAGTACAGGCAGCTCGGCACCTCCGGTCTCAGCGTCCCGGTCCTGAGCTTCGGCGCCGGGACGTTCGGCGGCGAAGGGCCGCTCTTCGGGGCGTGGGGCGACACCGGCGTCCGCGGGGCGCGCCGCATGGTCGACATCTGCATCGACGCCGGGATCACGCTCTTCGACACCGCCGACGTGTACTCGGCCGGAGCCTCGGAGTCCGTCCTGGGCGCGGCGGTGAAGGGCCGGCGCGACCGGGTTCTGCTCTCCACCAAGGCGGGCCTGCCGATGGGCGACGGGCCCGGCGACGCCGGTACCTCCGGGGCACGCCTGATCCGGTCCGCCGAGGACGCCCTGCGCCGGCTCGGCACCGACCGGATCGACCTGTTCCAGCTGCACGCCTTCGATGCAGCCACCCCGGTCGAGGAGGTGCTGTCGGCGCTCGACACGCTGGTGCGCGCGGGGAAGATCCGCCACGTCGGCGTCTCCAACTTCGCGGGCTGGCAGCTGATGAAGTCCCTGGCCGCGGCCGACCGCCACGGCTTCCCCCGGTACGCCGCCCACCAGGTGTACTACTCGCTCGTCGGCCGCGACTACGAGTGGGAGCTGATGCCGCTGGGCCGTGACCAGGGCGTCGGCGCCCTCGTGTGGAGCCCGCTCGGCTGGGGCCGCCTCACCGGCAGGGTACGGCGCGGCCGGCCGCTGCCGGAGGGCAGCCGGCTGCACGCGACCGCGGACTACGGCCCGCCCGTCGACGACGAACTGCTCTACGACGTCGTCGACGTGCTCGACGCGATCGCACGGGAGACCGGCCGGTCGATCCCGCAGGTCGCGCTCAACTGGCTGCTGGGCCGCCCCACCGTGTCGTCCGTGATCATCGGCGCCCGCACCGAGGAGCAGCTGCGGCAGAACATCGGCGCCGTCGGTTGGAGCCTGACGCCGGAGCAGAGCGCGCGGCTGGACGCCGTGAGCCACCGCCCGGCGCCCTATCCGTACTTCCCGTACGAGCGCCAGGAGGGCTTCGCCCGCCTCAACCCCCCGCTGGCGGCCCCGGCTCCGGGCCGGGCCGCGTAGGGCCGGGAGCGCGGGCGGAAGCACGGGCGGCACGCGGTCGGCACGGGCGGAGGCGGCGCGGGAGCGGTCGCGGGCGGGCGGACAGGCGGAGGATGCGGCCGAACTGCCCGGGTATCCGGCTGCCGTTCGCCTGGCGTATCCCCCGCCGTCACCCCGGGCTCCCCCTCCGGCCCCCGGCGCCCGCTGTCCTGGGGGCCGTTCCCCGCCCCCTACCCGCAGAGGTCGTCCGCCATGGCAGAACTCAACCGCCGCCGCTTCCTTCAGCTCACCGGCGGCACCGCCGCCCTGGGCGTGCTGGGCGAGAGCATCGCGCGCGCCGCCGCCATCCCGGCTCAGGGCTCCACCGGCACCATCGCCGATGTCGAGCACATCGTCGTCCTCATGCAGGAGAACCGTTCCTTCGACCACTACTTCGGCAGGCTGCGCGGCGTGCGCGGCTTCGGCGACCCGCGCCCGGTGACCCTCCCGAGCGGCAAGCCCGTCTGGCACCAGGCCGACAGGACGGGCAAGGTGACGCTGCCCTTCCGGCCGCCGTCGGACGACCTCGGCATGGAGTTCCTGCAGGGCCTCAACCACGACTGGGCAGGCGGCCAGAGCGCCTTCAACAAGGGCAGGTACGACAACTGGGTGCCGGCCAAGACGCCCACCACGATGGCGTACCTGGGCCGCGAGGACATCCCGTTCCACTACGCCCTCGCCGACGCGTTCACGGTTTGCGACGCCTACCACTGCTCGTTCATCGGCTCCACCGACCCCAACCGCTACTACCTGTGGTCCGGCCACACCGGCAACGACGGCAAGGGGGGCGGCCCCGTCCTCAACAACGCCGAACTCGGCTACGGGTGGACGACCTACCCGGAGCGGCTGGAGGCGGCGGGCGTCTCCTGGAAGGTCTACCAGGACATCGGCGACGGTCTCGACGCGGCCGGCCACTGGGGCTGGATCAACGACGCCTACCGGGGCAACTACGGCGACAACTCGCTCCTGTACTTCAACGCCTACCGCAACGCACAGCCCGGCAGCCCCCTGCACGAGAAGGCCCGCACGGGCACCGACGCCAAGGCCGGCGAGGGCTACTTCGACCGGCTCCGGGCGGACGTGAAGTCCGGCAGGCTGCCGCAGGTCTCCTGGATCGCGGCCCCCGAGGCCTTCAGCGAGCACTCCAACTGGCCGTCCAACTACGGCGCCTGGTACATCGCGCAGGTCCTCGACGCGCTCACCTCGAACCCGGACGTGTGGGCCCGTACCGCCCTGTTCATCACCTATGACGAGAACGACGGGTTCTTCGACCACGTCGTCCCGCCGTACGCCCCGGCCAACGCCGGCCAGGGCCTGTCCACGGTGCCGACCGCCCTCGACGTCTTCCCGGGCAAACCCGGTTACACGGCCGGGCCGTACGGGCTGGGCCCGCGCGTGCCGATGCTCGTCGTCTCACCGTGGAGCACCGGCGGCTACTCCTGCTCCGAGACCTTCGACCACACCTCCGTCATCCGCTTCATGGAGAAGCGCTTCGGCGTCCACGAGCCGAACATCTCGCCGTGGCGCCGCGCCGTCTGCGGCGACCTGACCTCCGCGTTCGACTTCGGCCGCAGCGACACCGGCGCCGTTCCGCTGCCCGACACGGGTGCCTGGGAGCCGCGGGACCGCGAGCGGCACCCCGACTTCACGGCCCCCGCGCCCGCCGTGGGCAGCATGCCCCGCCAGGAGAGGGGCGCACGGCCCACCCGCCCGCTGGGGTACGCCCCGTACGTGGACGGCACGGCGCTCACCGCGGAGGGGAGGTTCCGGCTGACGTTCAGCGGCGGGCCGGCGCTGGGCGCGCAGTTCCTCGTCACCTCCGGAAACCGCACCGACGCCCCCTGGACGTACACGACGGCGGCCGGCGCGTCGATCGCGGACACCTGGAACACCCGCTACTCGGGCGGGGTCACCGACCTGACGGTGCACGGCCCGAACGGCTTCGTGCGCCGCTTCCGCAACCCCGGGACGGTCCCCGGGCCCGAGGTCACCGCCCGCCACAACGCCGCGACCGGCAACCTGGACCTCACCTGCACCAACAGGGGGGATGCGACGGCGGTCCTCACCGTCACCAGCGCCTACGGCGGGAGCCCGCAGCGCCTCACCGTCGCGCGGGGCGCCTCGGTCGCGCACACCGTGTCCCTGCTGGGCAGCCGCCACTGGTACGACGTGACGGTCACCGCGTCCGGTACCGCGGACTTCCTGCGGCGTTTCGCGGGCAAGGTCGAGACCGGGGCGCCCGGCCTGTCGGATCCGGCGATCCTGACCGACCCTTCGTCCTGACGCGGACAAACGACGGCGCGGTCCGCCCCGGTGGGGCGGACCGCGCCGCGCGGCATCACGCTCGGGTCAGGCCGCGGTGATGTTCTCCGCCTGCGGGCCCTTCTGGCCGGCGGTGACGTCGAAGTTCACGCGCTGGCCTTCCTGCAGCTCGCGGAAGCCGTTGGCGACGATGTTCGAGTAGTGGGCGAAGACGTCCGGGCCGCCGCCGTCCTGCTCGATGAAGCCGAAGCCCTTTTCAGCGTTGAACCACTTCACGGTACCGGTAGCCATGAGTTCTCCTTCTGGGAGTTTTTGGGTCGCACACCGTGCGCGGCCCCGTCGCTGAAATGAGCCCATCCGGAGGTGCCGGAAAACAAAAAGTGCGCCCATCGCATAGCGTCGGGCGCACACAAATCCATGGGGTGCCAAAACTGCAACGTGACCAGGCTAGCACGGATCGTCGCCGGAGCCACTGCCTCCGGGGGCGGGCATCGGGGGTCGGTGGTGCGGGGTCGCACGGGTGCGGCGCAGAGCCCAGACTGGTACCAGCCGTCGCGGCTCCGGCGGAGGTCCCGGAGCCCGGTGAGCGGGAGGCAGAACGTGGTCATCACCCACCACCTCGCGGAAGGCGTCCTGTACGTGCAGGTGCCGCGGGAGCTGGACGTCGGCAACCGGGCGGCGGCCGCCCTGGAGATCGAGGCGCTGGTGCACGCCCACCGCCCCGGACGGGTGGAGGTCCGGCTGCCGTCGCGCCACCCCTCCCCCATGACCTTCAGCGCGCTGGCCCGCGTCCACCGCATGTGCCAGAGCCTCGGCGTCCCCCTCGCCACGACCGGCCCCGACGGGGAGGCGCCGCCGGAGCCCCTCGCCGGCGCCCTCCCGGACCGGCCCCACCAGCTGGAACACGGCGCGCGGCACGACCACTGACCCGGCGCGGCGGGCGCCCCGGCGCCGTGGGTGGCGCTCCGAGGCGGCGGTCACATCCCGACGTGCTGCGGTGTGGCCCGGGCGTCCGGGGTCTCCCCTTCGGCGATCATGGACGCCGGCATACGGAGGAGTGGGGCTGTGGGGAACCTGGAGATGAGCACCGGCGACATGCGGGACGTGATCCGCCTGCTGACGGCGGTGGAGCGGACACCCGAGCAGGACAGGGTCCTCGCAGCGGCGCGGGAGCAGTGCACGCGGGCGGATGCGCGGTTCGAGAACGAGGGCGTCCGGCTGGACGTACCGGTCGCACAGGCCCTGGAGGAGCTGCTGGAGGGCGCGCCCAGCGCGGACGAGGGGCTCGGCTACATGTACGCCTTCCAGGCGCTGGTCGCGGTGCAGTTCTCCGACACCTGCGATCTCGGCCACTGGAACCGGCCGTCATGGTTCCACACCGTCGACGACGAGATGACCCGCCTCGGGGTCCCCGGAGACCTGGCGCCGGCCTCGCTGCTGTTCGGCGGGCCGCCGCTGCGCCTGCCGCATCCCGGTGACGCCGTGCCCCGCATGGGCACCTTCCCGGCCTCCCGGGCCGCGGAGGTCGTCGAGGCCTACGAGGCGGTCCTCGACCGGCTCGACCCCGACGTCCGCGAGACGGCGGAGGTGCTGCTGGGGCCGATGCGGGACGAGGCCCGCGAGTGGGAGGCCGCGAAGGCGGCGGGCCGGACGGAGGACACCCTCTTCTTCTGGCTCCACTGAGCTCCCCGGCCGCCGTGTGCGCCGGGACCGCGCGCGCCGTGCCGGGCGCGGGCCCGGCGCCCCGTATATGTTCTGTGCTGCCGTCGGAAGCGGCCGACGGCTCCGCAGCGAGGTGGGGCGATGGACCAGAGGACACCGGCGGGCCCCGACGAGCCGGGGCAGCTCTCCGACGAGGAGATGATGAGGCTGGTCGACGAGATGCTGGAGAGCATCCCGCCCGAGGAGGCCGAGGCCTACCTCGCGGCCGTCGCCGACGGCGGGGAGGCCCCTCGGCCCGCGCCCGTCGACCTGACTCCCGCGCAGGCGCACGACCTCCTGATCTTCCTCCACCGCGGCGGCGGCTGAGCAGCGGGCGCGGCGAGCGGCTAGACGTAGGGGTCGAAGGGGATGCCTGCGGGCTTCGCCTCGGCCAGGTGCGACTGGAAGGAGCCGTCCTTCAGGCCGAAGTGCGCGCTGCCGAAGTCGGCCTGGCTGAGCTTGTCACGCAGGGCAGCCGGGTAGCCGGACCAGCCGACGAGCGCGGGGAACTGCCAGGTCCGCTTGTGGTTCTCCGGCGGTTCGTCGTTGGTGTTGGCGGCCCGGAAGCAGTGGGTGCCCCAGCCGTCCTTGTGGTACACGACCTTGGGGTGGCTGCCGTCCCAGCGGATCCGGTCGCGGGAGTGGATCACGAAGTCGCCGTGGGCGGACGTGGCGACGTACTGGGCCTCGTTGTCCCGGATCCACACCACGACGTGTTCCCAGTCGTGGCGGTGGCCGCCGAGGCTGATGCCGGGTATGGCCTGGTCCTTCTCGAAGTAGAGCGCGTAGACCACGGCGCACCATCCGTTGTTGCAGGTGGCTCGGGAGTAGCTGTTGGTGTTGTCGAGGTCGGTGGCGTCCCGGCAGTTGCCGTCGAGGGCTCCGGTGGGCTTGAGGCCGCTGTTGAGGACGCCGTTCGACCCTATGGCGGGGGTCGGGTAGCAGCCGTCGGTGTCGTAGTCGAAGGCGGGCTGGAAGGCCAGCTCCATCGGCTCGGCGTTGGCGGGGAGCGCCGGCGGGGGCGCGGCGAACGCGGTCTGTGGCACGCCGATGACCAGGGCGAGGGCGGCGCCCAGGGTGACGGCTGTTCTGCGGAGGTGACGGTTCGCGCGCACGGCGGGCCTCCCGGCCTATGGGGGGGGTGGTGGCGTGGCAAATGCAGGGCGCCGGTCACCGCCCCGGCGGAACACGCCCGGAGCATCATTGGCGAACGGGATCGGCAGGGCAAGGGCCGTGCGCAACAAATACCGGGAATGCAGAGCGAGTTGGGAGCTTCGTACGCTGATGCGGAGAGTGCACCGGCAGGCGGATGAGGCGGGCCGGCAGGGGCGGGTTGACCTTGCCCCTGGGGAAGACGGGAGCGTTGCCGGCATGGAGGAAGACGCACTGCTCGGGATCGGAGTGTTCGCCCGCCGGGCCCGTCTGTCGCAGAAGGCCCTGCGGCTGTACGGCCGCCAGGGTCTGCTGCCGCCGGACCACGTCGATCCGGTCACCGGCTACCGGTACTACCGGGAGAGCCGGCTGGGCGACGCCCGGCTGATCGTGCGGCTGCGCGGGCTGGACATGCCGCTGGCGCAGGTCGCCGCCGTTCTGGCGGCCGCGCCGGCGGAGGCCGCCCGGCTGGTGGCCGCGTACTGGGACGAGGTCGAGCGCCGCGTCGCGGCCCAGCGGGAGCTGGCCGCACACCTCCGTATCCACCTGCTCGGAGACGAAGGGATGACGGACGACATGTACGAGATCGGGACGCGCGAGGTGGCGCAGCAGCTGGTGCTCGTCGAACAGCGGCACATCACACCGGAGGAGCTCCCCCGCTGGATTCCGGCGGCCCTGGGCCGGCTGGCCCCGGTGGCCGAGGCGCACGGAGGCGTCTTCGGCCCCCCGTTCGTCGTCTACCACGGGGAGGTGAACGAGGACGGCGACGGCCCGGTGGAGCTGTGCGTGCCCGTGGATCCGGCCCGTGAGGGCGGGCTGCCCGCGGCCCACCGGATCGAGCCGGCGCGGGTGGAGGCGTACACGCGCATCACGAAGGCGCAGACGGCCTACCCGCAGATCCTGTCCGCGTACGACGCGGTGTACGCGTGGGCGGCCGCCCGCGGCCGGGCCCCGGCGGGCTCGCCTCGTGAGGTCTACTTCGCGGACTGGGCGGCGATCGGCGCGGCCGATCCCGCCTGCGACATCGCCCTTCCCCTCGCGGAGTGAGCGGCCGCCGGCCCGCGGCGCCGACCCGGTCCGCTGCCGCTTCCTGCCCGCCCTGCGGGCTGCGCCCGCCCACCCGGCGGACCTCGCCCTGAGGCGATCGGCGTCCCCCGTACCCGACTGCCGGACCACCTGGCCTGCCTGCGCGACCGCGGCCCGGCCGCCGTGGCACCGGACGGCCGGTGGACCGGGTGGTCAGCCGGGGAAGGAGAAGTAGAGGACGTCGCTGTAGAAGGAGTCGAAGTGCTCCTCCCAGTCCGTGCGGATCGAGGCCAGCCATGCGTCGTCGCGGCCGGCGATCGCCTCCTCCGCCCGGGCCACGGCGGCGGGGATGTCGTCGGCGACAAGGCGTCGGACTCCCGCCTCGGGGTCGTCGTCCGTGAGGGAGACCATCTCGCCGGTCTCCAGGACGAAATACCGCGCCCGCTGCTTCTCCAGGTGGGCCGTGGTCTGCTCGACGCACCGGGCGAAGCCGGCGTCGTCCTCCAGGCCGCGGCCGACCGCGCGCAGGAGGTCGCCGAGCAGGGCGGCGCCACCGGCGTAGTCCGCCGCGATGCCTATGCGGGGGTTCCAGATCATGGACGGGACGATGGCCGTCCCGCGCCCGACCAGGAGCTGGTGGGCGAGCGGAATCGACCAGTTGTGTTGCGAGACGCAGCGGATCGCCTGGGCGTTCTCCTGCTCGGTGGGCAGGGTGTCGGCGGCGTAGAGGTATGAGCGGTTGGCCATGTGGGCGACCGTAACAGCGGGGTCCGACAGTGCCGGCCGGAGAAGGGGGCGCCCTGGGCGGAGCTGCGGGCTGACGTACTGCCGGCCCGCCGCCCCGCTCGCTGTGTGGGCGGCGGTCGTGGCCGCCCTGGCGATCCGGCCCCGCAGCGAGGACGGTACGGCCTGATCGGCCGGGACGGGGGCAGGGGCGGGCGCGGCCGGCTCAGCCGGTGGTGAGCAGGGCCGCGACCTCGGCCGGGGTGAGCGCGGCGCCCTCCGCCGCCTCCTTCCCGTAGCGGTCCGGGCCGAGCAGGGCGCGGGCCTCGTCCGGGATCGCCGCGACGGCGGCCTGCTCCAGCACGGAGCGCGGGTGCCCCGCGCGCCACGCCGTGGCCGCGCCGAGGACCCGCACGGCCTCCCCGGTGCGTCCCGCCCGCGACAGCAGCGCTGCCGCGGTGTCGGCGAGCGAGGCCAGGACGCGCTCCGCGCAGTGCGCGGCGACGGCGCCGGCCAGCGCCGGCCCGATGGCGGCGAGGCCCGCCTCCGGGCCGGCTTCACGCCCCCGCAGCACGGCGTCGATGTTGTCGAGGCCGGCGATGAGCTGGGCAGGAGCCGCAAACCGGGCGGCATCCGCGCGGGCCCGCCCGTGCACGGCTCGGGCCGCCGCGAGGTCTCCGCGGATGAGGGCGACGAGGCTCGACAGCAGTCCGGCGTAGGCGCGGACGTCGTACACGCCGCCGTACCGGTCGACCTCGCGGGCCGACTCGGCCAGGAGCCGCTCCGCGCCGGCGAAATCCCCTGCGCAGAGTGCGGCTTCGGCGATGCGGGCCGTGATGAACGGCGTCTCCGTGTGGGCCCCCACCTCGCGGGCGAGGCGCAGGCATTCGTCGAACTCGCCGCGCGCCGCACCGTACCGGCCCCGGGATAGCGCCGCCTCGCCGGCGGCGGCCGCCGCCTGGGCGCGGGTCCACCGGTCGCCCACCCGTTCGGCGAGGTCGTGGAGTTCGGCGAGGTCCGCGTCGACGGCGGGCAGGCCGCCGGTGACGTCGAGGGCGAGGTGGGTGCGCAGCAGGAGCGTGACGCCCAGCTCCCAGGCCCCGCCGTGGCGGCGGCAGTTCTCGACCGCCGTGTCGAGGGCTCCGCGGACGTCGAGGACGTCTCCGGCGAGGAGGAGGGTCATGGGCCAGAGCATCCCGGGGAAGCGGGCCGTCTCGGGCCCGGGCCTCGCGAACACCTTCCGCATGCGCTCGGCGAGCGCGGCGTTGGCGGGAGTGCGGAACTCCTCGGGCGTCTCGCCCTGGGCGCGCAGGAAGACGTCGAGCATGCGGACGCGCATCAGGCGCCAGTAGGCGGGGGTGCCCTCGGGCGGCTCGGCGGACCGGTTCCGCAGGATGCGGCCCACCCAGTCGGCGCCCTCGGCGCGGTAGTTGCGCAGCCACCAGAACCAGCCGAGTGCGACGGCGAAACGCTCCCCGGCTTCGGCCGATCCGGCCCCGGTGGTGTGCCGCAGGGCCGCCCGGAGGTTGTCCAGCTCGGTCTCGACGCGCCGGATCCACGGCAGCTGGGCGGAGCCGCGCAGCAGCGGCTCGGCCTCCTCGGCGAGGGCCAGGAAGTACGCGGCGTGCCGGTCGGCGGCCGCGAGGCGGTCGGCGTCGTCCGCGGCGGCGCGTTCGGCGGCGTACTCGTGGATCGTCTCCAGCATCCGGTAGCGCATGCCGCGGCTGTCGGGGTCGGGGGTGGCCACGACGAGGGACTTGTCGACGAGCGAGCCGAGGAGGCCGGCGGTGTCCGGGCCGCTGCCTTCACCGCAGACGGCCTCGGCAGCCGCCAGGTCGCAGCCGCCGGCGAAGACGGAGAGCCTGCGCAGGACGGTCCGCTCCGCCTCGTCGAGGAGGTCCCACGACCAGTCGACGACGGCGCGCAGGGTCTGCTGGCGCGGCAGGACCGTACGGGCTCCGCCGGTCAGGAGCCGGAAGCGGTCGTCGAGGCGGTCGGCGATCTGGCGCGGGGTGAGCAGCCTCAGCCGGGCGGCGGCCAGTTCGATGGCCAGCGGAAGGCCGTCGAGGCGGGTGCACGTCTCGGCGACGGCATCAGGGTCGTCGTCCGGGGTGAAGCCGGGCAGGGCCGCGGCGGCGCGGTCGGCGAAGAGGCGGTGCGCGGGCCCCGGCGGGAGCGGCCCGACGGGGCGGAGTGTCTCGCCGGGCACGCCGAGGGGTTCGCGGCTCGTCGCGAGGATCCGGACGCCGGGGCAGTGGGTGAGGAGGAGTTCGGCAAGTTCGGCGGCGGCGCCGACGACGTGCTCGCAGTTGTCGAGGATGATCAGCAGGCGGCGGTCGGCGCACAGTTCGACGAGCCGCGCGGCGGGGTCGGCCGCGGGTGCCTCGCGGGCCACGAGGGTGTCCTCGCGCAGGCCGAGGGCGCTGAGGACGGCGCCGGGAACGGCGCCGGGCTGGTCGAGGCGGGCGAGTTCGACCAGCCACACCGGGTCCGGGTGGGCGGCGGCGCCTTCCTCGGCGAGCCGGGTCTTGCCGGAGCCGCCCGGCCCCGTGAGGGTGACGAGGCGCAGGCCGGCGAGGTCGTCCCGGAGGGCGGCCAGTTCCTGTTCGCGTCCGACGAAGGAGTTCAGGCGCGGCCGCAGGTTGCCGCCCGCGGGCCCGGGGCGCTCGCCCGCGGGCGCGGCGGCGGGGTTCAGCAGTTCGGCGTGCAGGGCGACGAGTTCGGGACCCGGGTCGGCGCCGAGGGCGTCTGCGAGGGTGCGGCGGGTGCGCTCGTACGCGGCGAGGGCCTCGGCGGGCCGGCCGGCCGCCCGCAGGGCCCGCAGCTGCTGGGCGCGCAGCGTCTCGTCGTACGGGTTCTCCCGGATCAGCGCCTCGATCTGGGCCGGCAGCCCCGCCGGGTCCGCGGCGCCGGAGCGCAGGTCGGCCTCGATGCGGTCGCGCAGGGCGGTGGTGCGCCGTGCTTCGAGGGGGGCGGCGTGCCGGCTGCGGGCGGGTTCGGGGAGGTCGGCGAGGGCCGGGCCGCGCCACAGGTCGAGGGCGGAGCGCAGGTGGGCGGCGGCGCCGGCGGGATCGGCGGGGGCCGCGGTCAGCCGGGCGCGGCCTTCGCGGGCGAGGCGGGTGAAGCGGTGCAGGTCGACGTCGTCGCGGTCGGCGACGGCGAGGCGGTAGCCGCCGGCAGGGTCGGCGAGGACGGTGTCCCGTCCGCCGAGCGCCCGGCGCAGGCGGGCGACGAGCGCCTGGAGGGCGGCCGGGGCGTCCCGGGGAGGCCGGTCGCCCCAGACGTCGTCGACGAGGTCGGTGACGGAGGCGGCGGCCGGGCCGCCGGCGCGCAGGGCGAGGGCGGCCAGGAGCGCGCGCAGGCGCGCCCCGCCTATCGGAAGGGGGGAGCCGGCCGCGCTGCGCGCTTCGGTGACGCCGAGGATGAGGTAACGCACCGGGCCCATTGTGCCGGACCCCCGGCGGGCCGCCGCGGCGCCCCGGCCCGGGTGCGCGGCCCCCCGCCATCGGGCCGTGCACGGGGTGTCGGCCAGGCCCGCGGAGTCCGGCGCCGTGCCGCGCACGGGCGTACGCCGGCGGGTCCGGCAGCGGCGGGTCGCGACACCGGGGGCGCCGGCCCGAGTCCCCGTCAGAAGCCGCAGACGGCGCGGGCGTCCGGGAAGAGGGCGGGGTGGCGGCGCCGGTACTCGACCAGGCACTGGGCGACCGCGGCGCCCTCCCCCACGGCGGCGCCGACCCGCTTGACCGATCCGGCGCGCACGTCGCCGACGGCGAACACGCCGGGGACGCTGGTCTCCATCGGCAGCGCGTCCCCGCCGGCCGCTCCGCTTCCGGTGAGGACGTAGCCGCGGTCGTCGAGGGCGAGCGCCCCGCCGAGCCAGTCGGTCGAGGGGTGGCCGCCGATCAGGACGTACAGGCAGTGTGCGGTGACGGTCTGCTCCCTGCCGTCGCGCTCGCGCAGGCGGAGGCCGGTGAGGGTGGTCTCGCCGAGGCATTCCGCGACCTCGGTGCCGAGGAGGACGCGCAGGCCGGGCGTGCGCCCGATGCGCCGGACCAGGTAGTCGGACATGGAGGCGCCGAGGTCGGTGCCCCGTACGAGGAGGGTGACGGTGCGGGCGTAGCGGGCGAAGTAGAGGGCGGCCTGGCCGGCGGAGTTGCCGGCGCCGACCATGTAGACGTCCTCGCCGGCGGCCGAGGGCGCGTCGGAGAGGCACGAGCCGTAGTAGACGCCGGAGTTGAGCAGGCGGTCGACGCCGGGGGCCGTCAGGCGGTTCCAGTCCACGCCGGTGGCGACGACCACCGCGGCGGCGGTCACGGAGGCCGTCTCGTCGGTGCCCGCCTTGACGAAGTCGATCCGGTGGCGGCCGTCCTCCGCGGGCGAGACCCGGCTGGCGACGCGCGTGGGCTGCCATTCGACGCGGGCGCGGCGGGCCTGCTGCAGGGCGCGCTGGGCGAGGTCGCCGCCGGTGAGGCCGGTCGGGAAGCCGAGGTAGTTCTCGATCCGCGAGGTCGTCCCCGCCTGCCCGCCGGGCGCATCGTCCTCGATGACGACGACGCTCATGCCCTCGGCGGCCGCGTACACCGCCGCGGACAGGCCTCCGGGACCGCCGCCGATCACGGCGACGTCGTAGTGGTCCTGCCCGGCGGGGCGGATCAGGCCGAGCCGTTCGGCGAGTTCGCTGATCGACGGGTCCGCCATCTCGGTGCCGTCGCCGAGGCGGACGGTCACCGGCGCGTCCCGCGCCTCCTGCTCGGGCAGCCAGCGGAAGATGACGCCGCTGCGGCCGAGGAAGTCGCGCACCGCGTAGGCGGCGGGCGAGAAGCGGCTTCCGCGCACCTCGGCGGTGGGCAGTTCGCCGCGGGCGTCGGCGTTCCAGGTGCACAGGGAGTCGTCGAGCGCGCCGCGCAGGTCCTCGGTGCGGCTCCCGGGGGCCGGGGTGATGTCCGCGGCGGCGGGGGCGGCGTCGCGGTGGCGGGCCAGCGGCAGCCAGCGGACTCCGGGATGCCGGGCGTCACCGGGGGCCGGGGCCTCGTCGGCGAGGACGGCCGCGACGGGTACCCGGCGGTCCGCCAGCGAATCCAGCGCCCGGACCACCTCTGCCGGCCCGCCGACCTGGAGCACCCGGAAGGAGGTCCGGTACCAGCTCTGCACCAGCTCGGCCGTCTCGTGGCGGCGGAGCGGGTCGGGGTCGGAGAGGACAATCACCGGCAGTGCGGCATCGGCCATCAAGGGATCCTCCAAGGGGAGCGGGCTGGGATGATCGGCTTCCGCTGGGGGTCAACGAGCGGGCGGGCGATACGAAGCGGCCTCGGTCCGGCCGGAGCGCGGCGGGGCGGGGCGGGGCGGGTGCGGGGCCGTCGGGCCCACGCCCCGCCCCCGCCCCGGACCGGTCGGGATCAGAGGCGGCCGAAGAAGTGGTTGCCGCGGGCGGTGTGGTCCTCGCTGGTGTAGTACTCCTTCATCGCGCGGCTGATCTCGTCACGGCTCAACTGGCCGTCGCCGTCGGAGTCGAGCCCGTTGAACGCCTCCTCGAAGGTCTCGCGGGGCAGGCGGAACATGCCGTGGAGGAGGTCGGTGTACTCCTCGCGGCTGAGCATGCCGTCGCCGTCGCGGTCGCCGAGCTCGGTCCAGGCGTTGCTCATGCTCCTGATGCGGTCCCAGATCCGGTTCTGGTCGGTGACGATGCGCGCCCGGAACGCCGCCCGGAACTCCAGGCGGCCGACGCCGCCGTCGCCGTCGCGGTCCATCTTCTGGAAGACGGCGTCCCAGAGGTCCTCCAGCGAGCCGCGGAGTCCGGCGACGGCGTCGGGGGCGACGCCGAGCGACTCGGCGAGCTTGTCCGAGAGGCCGGTCACGTCCGACTTGCGGAGCCGTCCGTCGCGGTCCGCGTCGAAGACGTCGAAGGACCGGTCGAGCTTCATGTCCAGCACGCTCACAGCAGGCATCCCCTTCACTCGGTTCGGTCCGCCGAATCTAGTCCGGTGAAGGGGGAAGCCATGACCGTGATCACCCGTTTGGAGCGCAGCACACCCGTACGGGCGACGTTCTCCCGTTCAAACCCGTACGTCCGCGACGGGCACGCGCTCGGGCCGTCAGTGCTCGCAGAGGGAGAATTCCCGTTCGTAGACCTGCTCGTTGTGCTCGGCGACGAAGAACTTGCGTTCCTGCATGAGTTCCTCGCGGTACTGCTTCGCCTGCTCCAGCGTCATGGTCGCGGTGCCGGCCCACGGCTGCTGCGGGGGCACGTCGGAGGTCGAGACGATCGTCTCCGACGGGTCGACGAGGAAGAACGCAAGGATCTTGCGGTGCCCGGGGCGGGCGGGGTCCGCGAGCCGGAACGCGTCGACGCGGTGCTGCAGGACGTTCGGGAACGCCAGGCAGCGGCCCGCCGGGGTCGGCACCGATCCCAGCACCTGGTTCAGCGCGTCCTCGTCCTCCAGGCCGTAGACCTCGCGCACCCCGTTGCCGTCGTTCTGCTCGTAGTACGGGTCGTCGAGTGCCGCGCGGAAGCCCAGGCGGCTTTCGGTGATGTTCTCGCTGTCCCAGTAGTAGATGCCGGTCGAGACGATCCGCTCGTTCAGCATCCCCTCGACGTGCCAGGAGCCGCCCGGGTACTCGGGCTGCTCCGGGGTGAGGTGGACCGTGGCGAGCTTGACGATGACCTGGAGCCGGCGGCCGCGCAGGTCGACCCGGGAGGAGGCGCCGGGCAGCTCGGGCGGGGTGAACTCCGGGGCGTCCGGGACGACCGGCCTGCGGTTCTGCCACCAGTCGTCCTGGGCCTTCCCCCACGCGTGGAGTGCCGCCTGGTAGGCCTGGTCGTCGTCGAACGCAGCCCTGTCCGGGCGTTCCGGTTCCGAGTCGTACCAGTCGTAGGGGTCCGCCTCGATCCGCAGGGGCCGCGGGTGCCGCAGATCGGTGAGGACGTTCTCCAGCAGCGGGAGCATACGGGCGAACAGGTCGGGCAGGACGGCGGCGAGTTCCCGGTGCTCCTCGGGGTGCACGTTGTTGACGTACGAGCGGAACACGACCTGGCCGTCGTCGCTGACGTCGACGTCGCTCGGCAGCCACTGGAACTTCTCGGAGAACTCGTGCTTCGAGTAGGAGGCCGTCGGGTTCCGCCAGGCCCGCTCGGGCCCGCCGCTGACCTCCCGCACCAGGCAGAACAGGGAGGGGTGCACCAGGTCGAGCACCTGGCCGCCGGATCCGGGATGCCAGTCCTTCTGCTCCTCGGGGACCTCCTCCAGCACCCGCACCGCCTCGCGCAGCCGGGAGCGGAGCCCGTCGTCGACCAGGGTGTCGGACTGCCACACCCCGTCGACGGCGGACACCTCGATGCCGGTGCCGGCGTCCCGAAGCCGGGCGTAGTGCGCGAGTTCGGCGAGGACGTACGCCACCTGCGCCTCGGTGAGTCCCTGGGCGACGGCTTCCCGCGTCCACCGGGCGACGACCTCCGGGTCGTCCTTCTTGTCGAACCACCCCTGCTTGGCCCGGATATGGGCGCTGCACTGCATCATCTCAACCTCCCGCAGGGTGCGGGGGGTCGCGAACAGTGCGGAGCGCACGGACTCAAAGGGCAGGGGGAAAGCAGACTTGCCGGTCAATTGCCTCGGCCTTTCGGACGGATGTGCGACGACGGGCACCATAGCCGAGCCGACCGACACCCCGCCCGCGCGCCCGCCGGCTCCGCGACTTGCCCGTGTGCGGAGCCGGCGTACGGACCCGGGTGTCAGCGGGCGGTGCCCCGGGGGTGGACTTCCATCGGCACGTGATCCGGGTGGGCCATCGCGGACGCCGCTTCCCGCGGGCTGTGCCCGGGGCACGGGCGGAGCTGCCACCGGGACAGGACCGTCGCCAGGACGATCGTCGCCTCCGTCCAGGCGAACGCGTCCCCGATGCAACGGCGGTTGCCCGACCCGAACGGCACGAACGCCTCGCGGGGTATGTCCCCCCGGCGCTCGGGCAGCCACCGGTCCGGGTCGAAGCGGTCCGGGTCCGCGTACAGTGCCGGGTCGCGGTGCAGGGCGTAGAGGCTGAAGGCGACCTCCGTGCCCGCGGGGAGGCGGAACCCGCCCAGTTCCACCTCCTCGGTGGTGCGGCGCATGAGCAGCGTCACGCCGTGGAGGCGGATCACCTCGTCCAGCACACGCCGGATCCCGACCAGCCGGGGCACGTCCGCGATCGTCGCCGGACGGCCTTCCAGGACCTCGTCGACCTCCGCCACGAGCTGCTTCTCGACCTCCGGGTGGCGGGCGATCTCGTGGAACGCCCAGGACAGGGTGGAGGCCGTGGTCTCGGTGCCCGCGAAGAGGATCGTGACGAGCTCGTCGCGGACCTCCTCGTCGGTGAGCGCCTCCCCCGTGTCGGCGTCCCGCGCGTCGAGCAGGACCGACAGCAGGTCGCCTCCGCCCTGGTGCCCCTCGCCCGACCGGCGGGTGCCGGCGATCACGTCGTCGATCACCTGGCGCATGCTGCGGGCCGCGGCGTCGAAGGCGCGGTTCGGCGGGATCGGGAGGTGGTCGAGCGCCTTGGGCGAGGCCGCCCGGAGCAGCATGTTCTTCAGGATCACGGGCAGGTCCCGGCGCACCGCCTCGACCGCGGGCCGCCCGATGTCCGTGGAGAACATCGTCGCGGCCAGGATCTCCACGGCCAGCTCGCCCATGACCTGTTCGACCGCGATCGTCTGCCCGGGCGTCCAGGAGTCGGCGAGGGCGCGGGCCCGGCTGCTCATCGTCTCGGCGTAGCCGGCGATGCACGTCTGGTGGAACATCGGTTGGATGAGCCTGCGGTGCCGGCGGTGGACGTCGCCTCCCGCCGTGGCCAGGCCGTTGCCGACCAGCGGGCGCACGCGGTCGTACAGGCGGCCCTTCTCGAAGGCCCGCGCCTGGCCGACGGTGACGTCGCGGACGAGGGCCGCGCTGGTGACGACGTACATGGGCATGCTGCCCAGGTCCACGCGGACCAGGTCGCCGACGTCCCGGAGCGACCGCAGGAACGCGAGGGGGTCGCGTCCCAGCTTCAGGGCGTGGCCGAGCAGGGGCACCCGCCCGGGCGCGGGCGGGATCGATTCCAGCCCTTGGGGCACGGTGAATCCTTTCATCAGGGGGTGGGCGCGAGCAGGGCGGGCATCGGCATCCGGGCGCTCGGCACGCGCCGCTGCGGATCCGGGAGGAGGTTCCACCACCAGGAGACGGCGGGGATCTCCAACGGCTCGCCGTCGTCGACGACGGGTGTCTGGCGGAAGCTGGTGGGGAGGCTGGCCGGGTCTTCGGGGGTGGTGTAGCGGTGCGACGACACGCCCCAGTCCTGCGAACCCCGGATGAAGCTGCCGAGCCCCTGGAAATACGTGCGCAGCTGCGGGCTCGCCTGGTCGGCGAGGCTCTCCTGCAGGCGCATGAAGAGGCACATCACGCGGTCGCGCTGCTCGATGGCCGTGGCCAGCGCCTGATCGGGCGTCAGGCCGCGTTCCTCCTGGAGCACTCGGATGGCGTTGAGGTAGTAGCCGTCGCCCCGGCTCTCCTTGTGGTGGGAGAAGAGGTCGTTGTCCCAGGTGATGACGAAGGAGGCCATTTCGGTGGCCGCCCGGACGTACGGCTGGTCGCGCTCGTGCATCGGCAGCTCGTACCCGTGCCCCATCTCCAGGAGCGGGTACACCACGGTCGTCGCGCCGTCGTAGAGGCGCATCAGCGTGTAGTCGGCCAGGGACGGCACCGTCCCCTCGCGGCGGTGGGATGCCTCCCACACCACGGAGAAGAAGTACTCGCGCAGGGCGTTGCACCAGGCCGCGGCCTGGCCGGCCGTGCCGTGGCGGGAGACCCGGCGTGTCAGGTCGCGCAGCCCGTCGGCGAGGGAGTCGTCGAGGAGCATGGGCGCTTCCGGGTTCTGCGCCACGCGCAGCAGGCGGTGCAGCACACCCGCCAGGTCTCCCGGTCTTCGCCCGAGCGCGCCCTCCTCGCAGAAGCCGTCGTCGACGGCGAAGAGCCACAGGACGAAGTCGGAGAGGAGGGCCACCACCGGCTCCTGCCCTGCGGGCAGGATGCGGGCGGCGAACGTGCCGATGCTGTGGCGCAGGAGGCGCGTGCGCAGCTCGTCGGACCCCACCTGGAAGGCCTCCGCCCACGCCGCGGTGTGTGCTTCGACAGCCTGGTACCGCGGGTGGATGGCCGGCGGGATGGGCGTGTAGATGGGCGGGACTATGAGTCCCGGCTCATTCTTCACTCGTAATCGCCTTTCAGCCGTCGTGCGACGCAACTACCGGCCTGCGCGCAGCTGGCGTCGGTGAGGCTCCCAGCTAAGCCTGGCGCCATGCACGAGTGATCATCATCCCGGCGCATCGTACCCATCGGAACTGGCGCGTCCAATAGTGCCCGCACATGGCACGTGCAGGTGGGGCGGCCAAACCACCAGGCATGGGGCGAGCGGCACCACACCGGCTCCTGCCTCCGGGGCGGCGCCGGGAGCCCGTGCCGGGCAACTGCGGCAGGAATCAGCGCAGTTTCAGCAGGGACTTCCACCAGGGCCGGCGGGCCGTCGCGGTGTGGTGCTGCCCGTGCTGCCGCGCGCCGGCGGTGAAGGCCGAAACCGGCGGGTGCGCCGCGGCGTCCGGCTGCGCCGTGGGGGCCGGGGTGACGCGGCGGGGCGGGAACCGCACCGGCAGCGAGTTGACACGTGTGGACACCCAGGACGTGGTCAGGCTGAGCTCGTCGGCCGCGGCGCGGAGTTCCAGGCCGGGCAGCTCCGAGAGGAGCGTGTCGATGCCGGCCTCCGCGATGGCCCTGCCGATGTCCCGGCCGGGGCACTCGTGCGGGCCGCTGCTGAACGCCAGATGGGACCGGTTCCCGTGCACGGGGAGGGACAGGTCGGAGCGGATGTCCGGGTCGACGTTGCCGGCCGCCAGCCCGAGGAGCAGCATGTCTCCCTGCCGGATCGGCTGGTCTCCGAGGACGGTGTCGCCCGTCGCCCAGCGTCCGGGGACGACCGACAGGGGCGGCGCGTCCCAGAGGACCTGCTCCAGGGCGTCCGGGAGGGTCATGTGGCCGCCCGCGAGGCTGGCCCGGAACCGCGGGTCCGTCAGCACCATGCGGAGGGTGTTCGCGATCAGGTTGACCGTGGTCTCGTTGGCCGCGACGAGGACGAGCCGCAGGTGCTCCAGGACCTCGTCGTCGGTGAGGTTGGAGGCGTGGCCGATCAGCCAGCTGGCGAAGTCGCGGCCGGGTGCGCCCTTCTTCTGCTGCACGAGTTCGCGGAGGGTGTCGACCAGGAAGTCGTTGCTCGCGAGCGCGGTCTGACTGCCCTTCATCAGGTCCAGGCAGGCGCTCACCAGATGGGGCCCGTACCGGTCGGGCATGCCCAGGAGCTGGCACATGACGAGCATCGGCAGCTTCTCCGCGTACTGCGCGACCAGGTCGGCCTGGCCTGACAGGGCGAACGCGTCCACCAGCTGCTTGGTGTGCCGTACGACGTACCGGCGGATTCCGCGCCGGTCGACCTGGGCCAGGCTGTCGGTGACGGCGCCGCGCAGCCGCTCGTGCTCCGCGCCGTCCGCGAACACGCAGATGGGCTGCCAGCCGACCGTCGGCCCCAGGGGCGAGTCGGGTGAGACCCTGCCCTCCTGGAAGGCGGTCCAGCGGCGCGAGTCGCGGGAGAACAGGGTCGGCTTGCGCATCACTTCGAGGTTCTCGCGATGCCCCAGCACCAGCCAGGCCGGGAGGTCGCCGTGCAGGAGTACGGGCGCGACGGCGCCGTGCCGGGCGCGCAGGGCCTCGTAGAAGGCGGACGGGTCCGCCAGCGCCTCGGGGCCGTACAGCCGGGCTATCCCGGAGCCGCCCTGAACGTGCGCAGGGCAGCCCGGCGGCGGCACCGCGCCATGGCCGTGTCCCGGGTGTTCTGGACGCAAGGTACTCACAGGGCCTCCGTAGCCGCGGCTGAATGGGATGAGGACACGCGCTGCGCGGAACCGCCGCGCGTTCTCGTGTCACCGGCACCGGTCCGACAACCGCACCACGGCAGTTGTACAAGATCCAAGCACCTCGCAGCATAACGGCGGCGAATTCCGGCCACCCATCGCGCAGGATCCCGCCAGACGCTCCCAGGGGGCCGTGTGCTCCGCGCCCCGCCTGATCAGGTACGGGCTGCGGCCGTCAGGGCCGCCGTGTCGACCACCCGGGCGAAGCCGCCGCCGTGGAGGGAGGCGGCCGTCGCGCGGGCCAGGTCGTCGGCCGTCACGGGCCGTCCGTCCGGGCCGGTCAGGTCGAAGGTGTGGGTGGCGTCGAGGGCGAACAGGACGTCGTAGCCGAGGTTGCCGGCCATGCGGGCGGTGGTCTCCACGCACATGTTGGTCTGGATGCCGGCCAGCACGATCCGGGTGATGCCGGCCTCCCGCAGCCATGCGTCGAGGTCGGGGGTGCCGTAGAACGCCGAGTTCACCGACTTCGTGACGAGCAGTTCGAGGCCGGCGCCGCTGCCGCGCCGGGCCTCCACGTAGTCCTTGAAGGCGTTCCCCGCGGACCCGGCCCGCAAGGGCGAGCCGGGGCTGACCGAGTCGTGCCGGACGAAGACGACGGGCCGGCCCGTGTCCTTCCAGGCCGTGATCAGGGAGGCGATGTTGCCGTCGGCCGCAGGGTTGTTGCGGGGGCCCCAGTAGGCCGCGTCGTCGAAGCCCTTCTGGACGTCCACGACGACCAGCGCGGTGTTCTCTGTGATCTCCATGCCGCCATCCTGCCCCTCGCCCCGCCCTGCTTCCAGGAGGCAGGAAGACAGCGATCGATGGTTTACTGCCGCCATGAACCGACCGGCGCCGGCCCACCGCATCGCCCTGCTCGCCTTCCCCGGCATCCGGGCCTTCGACGTCTCGGTCGTCACGGAGGTGTGGGGCGTGGACCGCACCGACCGGGGGGTGCCCGCCTTCGAGCTGCGCCGGGTGGCCGCCGGGCCCGATCCGGTGCCGATGCGGGGCGGGCTCGCCCTCACGCCGGACCGCACCCTCGCCTGGCTGCCCCGGGCCCGGCTCGTCCTCGTTCCCGGCCTGGACGAGCACGCCGAGCCGGCGCCCGAGCCCGTCCTCGCGGCGCTGCGCCGCGCCCACGCGCGCGGCACCGCCATCGCCGCCCTGTGCGGCGGCGCGTTCACCCTGGCCCAGGCGGGGCTGCTCGACGGCCGCCGGGCGCTGACCCACTGGGCCCTGGCCGACCTGCTGCGCGCCCGGCACCCGCGCGTGCGGGTCGGGCCCGACGCCCTGTTCGTCGAGGACGGCAACGTGTGGACCTCCGCCGGCACCGCGGCCGGCATCGACCTGTGCCTGCACCTGGTGCGCACCGCCCACGGGGCGGAGGCCGCCGCGGCCATCGCCCGGTCGATGGTCACCGCCCCGTTCCGGACGGGCGGCCAGGCCCAGTTCATCGAGCGCCCGACGCCCCGCACGGACCGCGGCGCGGACGCGCTGGCCGGCGTACGGGCGTACGCGCTGGCGCACCTCGACGAGCCCCTCGGCGTCGCCGCGCTGGCCGCCCGCGCGGGCATGTCGCCGCGCTCGTTCGCCCGGAACTTCGCCGCCGCCACCGGGACCACGCCGCTGCGGTGGCTCCTGGAGCACCGCATCGCCGCCGCGCAGAAGCTGCTGGAGCGTACCGACCTGCCCGTGCCCGAGGTCGCCCGGCGGGCCGGGTTCGGCAGCGAGGTGACCATGAGGCAGCACTTCGCGTCCCGCCTGGGGACGAGTCCGCGCGCCTACCGCGCCTCGTTCGCAGGGGAAGGGTCGAACCAAGAGCCGAATTCCGGATTCGCGGGCTCCTCGTGATCACACCCGCTCCGCCGCCGTTGGTGGTGCGGGCAGTGTTCGAGAAAGAGGGTTCCCGTGTCCGAGAGCATCATCGGCGTCGTCGACATCGCGAAGAGCGAGCTCCGCTTCCTCCGGCACATGCTCGGCGATGCCGGCGAGAACGCCTGGGAGCGGCTGCTCGAATGGTTCATCGACGACTGGTTCCGGCTGGACGTGCTCGGGCTGGAGAACGTGCCCGCCGAGGGGCCCGCCGTGCTCGTCGCCAACCACTCCGGCGCCTGGGGGCTGGACGCGTTCGTCATGCAGAAGGCCCTGGTGCGTTCGCTGCGGCGGCCTCTGCAGGTGCTGGCCGCGCCCTTCGTCTTCCACCTTCCGGTGCTGGGGCCGTACGCGGCGCGCAAGGGCGCCGTGCCGATCGACCTGCGGGCCGGCATGCAGCACCTGGCCGGGGGCGGGCTGATCACGGTGTTCCCCGAGGGGGTTTCAGGGCTGGAGAAGCCGTTCCGCGAGCGCTACCGACTCCAGCCGTTCAACCCGGGCTTCGCCGTGGCCGCCCTGCACACGGGGGCGCCGATCGTGCCGGTCGCCGTCATCGGGGCCGAGGAGTCCTCCCCCCGGATGGGTGAGCTGCCCGCGCTGGCGAAGTTCCTCGGCCTTCCGTCCTTTCCGCTGACGTCCTTCTTCCCGCTGCCGGCGAAGTGGCTGATCACCATCGGCGAGCCGGTCGCCCCGCCCGAGCGGCCGCGGGGCGCCGGGGCCCGCTCGGCGGCCGCCCGGCGGCTGGCCGGGGAGGTCCAGGCGGTCGTGCAGGACATGGTCGTACGGGAGCGGGGGCGGCGGGACGCGCTCGTACGGTAGCGGCGGCGACCGGGCGGGCGGGCCCGGACGCCGCCCGGCCCGCCCGGCCTGCCTGCCCGTCCGCGGTCAGTCCGCGAGGCGGCGGGCGGCCTCGCGGATGTCGGAGGCGGCGCGGGTGCACCGGTCGGCGTGCTCGAGCAGCCGCATCCGGAAGCGCTCGCCGGTCTCGCTCCCGTCCCAGCCGGCGTCGGCGGCGCAGGCGGCCAGACTGCGGGCGTGCCGGTCGAGGCGGCCGGCGGCGGCTCGGGCCGGCGCCGCGTACGAGGCCGGGGTGCCGGCGCGCGCGGGCGGCGCGGCGGCGGGTGCGCCGGCGGCGGGGAACGCGAGCAGCAGCGTGCGCGGGTCCAGGGTGAGCGGCATCCGGTCGGGGGACAGCGCGGGCGCGAGGAGGGCGGGCCGGGCTCCCTCGGCGTCCTCGGTGAAGAACCGGACGACCGCTTCGGCGACCCGGACGGCGACCGCGGCGGCCGCACAGCCGGTGGGCGATCCGCACAGCGGGGACGGCCCGCCTCCCGGCAGCGGGCCCGGCTCCGCCCCGGCGCCGCCGGCGTGGTCGGTGGCGCTGCGGAGCCAGCCGGGGGCGGCCAGGATCTCCGTGCCCGCGTCGACGGCGAGCCCCTCCCAGGAGAACCGGGACCGGACCGGGTGCACGGCGGCGCCGACGGGCGGGAAGCGGTCGAGGGCGAGGGCCACGGCGGCGGCCGGTCCGCCTGCCGCCGCGGGCACGCCCGCGGCGGTGAGGGCCAGCGCCTGGAGGGCCGTGGTGGCGGCTGCTTCGGAGACCACGGCGAGGGCGTGGGCCAGGGCCTCCTCGGGCCGGCCCGCACCGGCCGGGAGGCCGTGCTCCGCGCGGGCGGCGGGCACGGCGGGGCCTGCTGCGGGGCGGGCAAGGACGGCGGCCAGGGAGTCGGGGTCCGGGTCGGCCAGGTAGGGGGCGAGGCGCCGGTGCACGGCGGCGGCCCGGGACTCGTAGGCGTGGCTGCCCGCGGCCTCGGCTGCCCGGCGGAGCATCTCGCCGAGCAGCGTGTCCTCGGCCGCGGCCGCGCCCGCCACCACCCTGCGGGCGGCGCGCAGCAGGCCCGGCCGCCATGCCTCCCAGGTCAGGGCCTGGTCGTCGCGGCGGGCGGAGGCCAGCCGGCGGAGTTCCCCGGCGAGCGGGCCGGCGAGCGCGGCTTCAGGCAGGACGTCCTCGGGCGGGGCGGGGAACGGCAGGGGGTGGTGGGGGTGCAGGCCGTGCCGGCGCCCGGCTTCGTCGAGCCGGACGGCGGGGGCGAGCGCGTCGGCGGCGGCGCCGGCCGCGAGGAGCCCCGCGGTGTCGGCCGGCTTGAGCGGGACGAGGAAGGAGCCGAGCGGGGTCCGCAGCCTGACGGGGCGCCCGGAGCGGCTGCGGCGCAGGTGGGCGAGGACGCCGCGGGCGGCGCCCTCGCAGGTGAGGGAGTCCAGGCCGAGGGCGCGGGCGGGCGCGTCCGACCAGGGCAGGCGGCGGGCGAGCAGGGCCGCGCTGAACACGGCGTTCTCCAGCGGCAGGGCGGCGGCGGGGGTGGTCATCGGGGGTGGTTCTCCCTCGGGTCGTACGGGGGGACGGGCGCGGGGGCGCGGCAGCAGCGGGCGGAGGCGCGTTCGCGGGCGGATCCGGGGGCGCGAGCGGGCGCACACTCCGGCGCGGGCCAGGGCGCTGGACGGGGGGCAGGACGGGGGCGGAACCAGGCTCGGGGCCGGTCACCTGTCGCGCAGCATGTACGGCTGGTTGCCGATGATCTCGCCGTCGTAGCTGCCGATCAGCGCGTTCACCCGGTCCCGGTGGTGGGCCAGTTCACCGCGCAGGCTGTCCGAGTACGCCTGGGGGGCGTGGGAGAGCGGGTAGTCGTAGGACTCGTCGAGCCAGGAGAGCTCCACCCAGCTGTCGGGGACGTCGTGGGGCGAGGCGGGCCCGCGGCCGTCCAGCGTGGGGATGACGTCGTGCTTGTTGACCAGGCTGACGACCCGGGTGGTGTGGTCGGCGGGCCGCTTGTTGTCGATCGGCGAGCCGAGGGTGACGACGTGGGTGATCCGGTACTCGGAGGCGGTGTCGAGGTCGGCGGCGAGGTTCATCGCGGTCAGGCCGCCGAGGCTGTGGCCGACCATCATCAGCTCCGACCCGGCGGGCACCCCGGCCCGCTTCAGGAGCTTCCTCGCCGCCCGGGTGTAGGTGGTGTCGGTGCGCAGGCAGCCGTCGAACGCGCCGACCAGGTCCTGCGGGGTGCTGTTGCTGAGCAGGGCGAAGCTGGTGCCGGGGAGCAGCAGGACGTGGCGTACGGCTCCGTCGGTGCAGGCGATGCGGCGCAGGAGGACCAGGCCGTGGTTGCCGAGGGCGCCGATGTCGTTGATGTAGCTGACGATGTCGTTGCGGGAGGTGCCGAGGACCTTGGCGAGGATCGGGTCGGGGTCGGCGCGCTCGGCGCGGCCCGGGCCGGGGTTGAGGTGCTTGATCAGGGAGCAGGGCAGGCCGAAGAGCGGGTCGGTGGTGGGGACGCCGCCCGCGAGGGTCACCCAGGAGAAGCTGTCGTTGACGGGGTTCTCGTCCAACAGGCCCAGCAGGGCCAGGAGTTCCATGATGACGGGGCTGATGGTGGTGAGGGCGCGGGTGACGCCGAGCCGCTCGACGAGGGCGTGGAGGGCGCGCGCCGCCTCCAGCCGGTCTCCTGCGACGAGCGCGTCGGTGAGGCGCCGGGCGTGGGGGGAGTCCAGATTGGGGTGGGCGGCGGTGGCGGCCTCGATGCGCAGGGCGAAGGCGTCGACGGCCATGGCGACGGAGGCGGGCCGGCGGCGGGTCAGGTTGCCCGCGATGCGGGCGAGTTCGCCGACGGTGCCGCCGTTGGCGGCGAAGCCGAGGCCGGCCCGGCTGGTCAGGGCGCGGAGGCAGGACAGGGTCGCACCGGCGGCCCAGGCGGGGCGGCGCAGGGCCTGGAGGGCGAAGCTGCCGCCGGTGAGGGCTGCGGTGAGGTGCGCGCCGGCCTGGCGGGCGGCGAGGGCGGCGTCGGCGAGGAGGACGGAGGCCGCGATGAGGAGGTCGCCGTCCGCCGGGGTGGCCGCGGCGGTGGCCTCCGGGCTGCCGGCGGGGCCCGCGTCGGGGAGGGCCGGGGTGTCGCAGGGCCCGGGGAGCGGGCCGGCGTCGGGGATGTCCTTGCGCCGCCCGTCTGTGAGGTGCCGGGGGGATGCGCCGGTCGCCTGGGGTGTCACGCTGCAACCTCTCGTCGTCTGAAGCCGCTGTCCGCGACGCATGGTGGCACCGAACGGGGGCGCCTCCGGCGCGGCCGGGCGCACGCTCCCGCGCGCGCGGCGCCTGCCATACCCCGCGCGCCCCGCAGCCGCGGGGGTGCGGGCCCCCGCACAGCCGTTCACGGGCCCGGCTCGTCGGGGGGTGACGGGAGCGGGGCGCGGTTGACGCCCGGGCGCGGAAAGCGCTGGCGGCGGGCGCGGGCGGATTGCGAGCATGCGGGGGTGAGCACAGCGGGGAACGAACTGATCGACGTGGTGCCGCTCGGCACCGTCCGGGCGCGGGGCACCGTCGAGGCGGTCGCCGGAGGGCGGCTCCTCGTCCGTGCAGGCGGGCTGCTGGAGGTGCACGACCGGGAGGAGTTCCTCGCCGGCACGGCCGCCGGCCCGGTCGCCTCCCTCCGGGTGGAGGAGCAGGAGCGGGCGGCCGCCGCCTCCGACGGCGGGTTCCTGGTGGCGGGCGCGGCCTCCGTACGGGCCGTGGGCCCGGACGGCGGGACGCGGTGGGAGTTCGCCCACGACCCGTGGCACGGCACCCCCCGCGCCCGGTCCGCGCCGGCGCCCAGCCCGGACGGCCGCCTGGTCGGCGTCGTCGTGCCGACGCAGGAGCCCGACCCGGCGCGGGCGGCCCTGGTGTACGACGCCGAGCCGGGGCGGAGCTACGTCTGGGACCGGCTGCTGTTCCTGGACGCGGCGAGCGGCGAGGTCGTCGGCCGGCAGCAGCTCCGCTCGCTGGCGTCGGGCGTGGTGCTGGGCTGGCGTCCGGACGGCGGCGCCCTGGCGGTGTCCTGCTGGACCGCCTGGCACAGCTGGTCGACGTGGTGGGCCGAGCCCACCGGGTCCGCGGATGCCGACGACGGGATCCGCATCGCCGGCGGTACGTGGATGCACGCGCTGGCGGGCTTCCTGCCCGGCTCCCGCACCCTGACCCAGCGGTATGCCGAGCACGTCTGGCCCGACGACGACCGCGACGAGCTGGCCGTGTACGACACCGGTTCCGGCGGGCAGGTGGCCGTGCTCGACCTGGCGGCGCTGGCCCCCGACCCGGCGGAGGACGAGTTCCGCTCCGCCGGGGTCCTCGACGGGCGCCACGTCCTGGTGCCGGGCCGCGTGTTCCGGGCGGGCGGGCCGCCGCAGGCGCGGCACTGGCTGATCGATGCGGCGTCGCTGCGCCCGCTCGGCCGGCTGGCGTACCCGGCCGCCGTCGGCAGGGACGTGACCGTCCTGGGCGACGGCACCTGGCTGACGGAGGACGACGGCGGCCGCCTGCACCGCTGGGCCCTGGGGCGTACGGAGCGCGCCGCCTCCGTCTGATCCCGGGCGGCCGCGGCCCGCTCCCGGTCAGCGCAGGCCGTCGAAGAAGGCGCGCAGGTCGAGCGCAGCTGCCTGCTGCACCTGGGCGCCGGCTCCGCCCGCGACCTGGCCTGGATGATCACTTCGGTCGACACCGGCTTCAGCCTTGCCGAGGCCCCGCCCGAGCCGGCCGAAGCCCTGGCCGCCCAGGCGGCCCGCTGCCTCGGCGCCGTACGCGCGGCGCCGGCGGCGCGGGAGGAGGCCGCCCTCAGGGCCGGGAGGTGAGGTCGGGGCGGCGGAGGCGGAAGGTGCGCCGGTAGGTGTCCGGGGGGACGCGGACGGTGCGCCGGAAGTGGCGGCGCAGGGTGGTGGCGGTGCCCATGCCGGTGGCGGTGGCGATCACGTCGTCCGTCGTCTCCGGCAGGGCCCGGTCGCGCCGGATGCGCTGGGCTCGGCGGCCGCACCCGGACGGCGGGTGCCGCCTCCGCAGGCCGGCTCTTCGACGCGGCGGACTTCCCGGGCGCCCTGCAGGGCAGCCTCCGGGTCGACCTGCCCGCATGAGAGGGGGCGGCCGCGGTTCGCGGAGCCGGCCGGGAGTCCCGTACGCCTGCGAGGGCTGCGGCGGGGGTCCCGGCCGGAGCGGCGCGCAGCCGGGCTCAGCCGCCGGCCTGCGTGGGCGTTCCGTACGCGGCCCGGACGGCCGGCGGGAGCGTGAAGGGGACCGCGCCGCCCGCCCGTACGGCGTCCACAGCACCCTGGTGGACGGTGCGGCCGACCTCGGGCGTGGGACAGGGCACGGGGCTTCCGGCCAGGGGGTACCACTCGGTGTCCCCGACGTACTGCACGCAGACGTGCGCCTGCTGCGGCTCCCACACGGTGCGCACCGCGAGCTCTCCGGCGAGCGTCCCGGCCTCCGCCGTGCGTACGCCTCCGGGGCCCGTGAACACCCCCGTGGTGGTCCATGTCGTGGATGCCATGTCAGTCACCTCGGGCAGCAGTGGTGGTGTGACTGCCATGCTGCCCTGCCCGCGCGGCTCCCGCCAGGGCCGTTCGGACCCGGGGAGGGCCCGCAGGTCCCATGCGGGGCGGCGGCGCAGGGCCGAGACTGGAGGGACCCGAACCAGGGAGGCCGTCCATGAGCACCCCCTCTCCCACCCGGATCGCCGCGGCGCTGCCCGCCGACCACCGCGCCCGCCTGATGGAGGCGGCCCGCGAGGTGAACTTCGCCGAAGGGAGCCGCATCTTCCGCGAGGGCGGCCGGGCCGACCGGTTCTGGATCGTCCGCTCCGGCACCGTGACCCTGGACGTCCACGTTCCCGGGCGGCGCGCCGCCGTGGTGGAGAGCCTCGGCGCCGGGGAGCTGGTCGGCTGCTCGTGGCTGTTCAAGCCGTGCACCTGGCGGCTGGGCGCCGAGGCCATGACCCCCGTGCGGGCCTACGAGTTCGACGCGGACCAGGTGCGGGCGCTGATGGACGCCGACCCGGCCTTCGGGTACGCCGTCGGCCACTGGGTCGGCCAGGTCCTCGCCCACCGGCTGCACGCCACGCGGATCCGGCTGCTCGACCTGTACGCCCCCTACGGCAGCGGCAGCGCCGTCTGACCCCGCGGCGCCCGGCGGCGCCGGACGGGTTCAGGTGAGGAGCGTCGGCGGGGACAGGGGGACCTCCCACACCAGGCGGGTGCCGCGGGAGGCTCCGACGGGGCCGGGGTCCCGGGCCGCGACGTCCATGCGGCCGCCCAGCCGTTCGGCGCGTACGCCGAGGTTGCGCAGGCCGCTGCGGCGGCCCCCGGCGGGGAGTCCGACGCCGTCGTCCGTCACGGTGACGGTCAGCAGGCCGTCGGCGGCGACGACGGAGACGTCCGCGTGCGCGGCCCGGGCGTGCCGGGCGACGTTCGCGAGGGCCTCGCGGAGGACGGCGAGGACCTCGTCGGCCACGGCGGGCGGGACGTCGGTGTCGAGCAGTCCCTCCATGCTGAGGGCCGGTGCGAAGCCGAGGGCGGCGGAGGCCTCTTCGACGGCCTCGACGGCGCGGGCGCGCAGCCGGGACCCGGTGCCGGCCTCGTGCTCGCGGAGGCCGAAGATGGTCGACCGGATGATCTTGATGGTGGCGTCCAGGTCGTCGACGGCGCGGGCGAGCCGCTCGGACGCCTCGGGGTGGTCGACGAAGCGCTGCGCGCTCTGGAGGGTCATGCCGGTGGCGAAGAGCCGCTGGATGGCCAGGTCGTGCAGGTCCCGGGCGATGCGGTCGCGGTCCTCCAGCAGGCTCACCTGTTCGGCGTCCCGGCGCCGGTCGGCGAGTTCCAGGGCGAGGGCGGCCTGCCCCGCGAAGCCGGGGAGCGCGGCGGTCTCGGAAGCGGCGAAGGCAGGGCGGCCGCGGCGGCGGGCCAGCATCAGGACGCCGCTGAGCCCCTCCTTGGTGCCGACGGTGACGGCGACCGCCGGCCCGAAGCCCTTCCACTGGTCCGGCTGCACGGCGGCGTCCGGGTCGGCCTCCAGGTCCCGCACGGTGACCGGGCCGTCGCGGGTGAGGGCGGCCTCGACGAGGGTGCCGCGGGTGTCGGCCGGGGTGATGCGGCGGTGGGCCTCGGCCCCTTCCCCCACGGCGAGGGAGCCGCGCAGCCCGCCGGAGGGGCCCAGGCGGTGGAAGACGCCGAGGTCTGCGCCGGTGATGTCCTTGGCCCGGGCCAGCATGCCCTCCAGGACCTCGTCCTCGGGCGCTCCGGACAGCAGGGCGCTGGTGATGTCGGAGCTGGCCGTCAGCCAGCGTTCCCGCAGGCGGACCTCCTCGAAGAGGCGGGCGTTCTCGATGGCGATGCCGGCGGCGACCGCAAGGGTCGACAGGACCGCCTCGTCCTCCTCGTCGAAGCAGGCGCCGCCGCGCTTCTCGGTGAGGTAGAGGTTGCCGAAGACGGCCTCGCGGACCCGGATGGGCACGCCGAGGAAGGAGTGCATCGGCGGATGGTGCGGGGGGAACCCGTACGAGGCGGGGTGCTCCGACAGTTCGGACAGGCGGAGGGGCTCGGGGTGGCGGATCAGCTCGCCGAGGATGCCGTGGCCGGAGGGCAGGTCCCCGATCTGCGCGCGCACCTCGTCGCTGATGCCGACGGGCAGGAACTCGTCGAGCTTCTGCCTGTCGCCGATCACGCCGAGGGCTCCGTACTCGGCGTCGACGAGGACGACGGCCGCTTCGACGATGCGGCGCAGCACCTGCGGCAGGTCCAGCTCCCGGCCGACGGACATGACCGCTTCGAGGAGGCCGTTGAGCCGGTCGCGGGCGCCTCTGGCCTCGTCGATGCGGACCTGGAGCTCGTCGAGGAGCTCGTCCAGCCGCAGCCGTGGCACACCGACCGCGGCGGGCTGCCCGCCGGCGCTCATGTCCCGCCTCCGGACGACGGTGAGAGGACCACGCATCCACGGTAGCGCCGGTCCGGGCCGCAGGCCCGTGGGTCGGGCGGCGGCTGCCGCCGTCCGGTCCGGGCCCCGCCGGCCCGTACGGCACCGGGAGGGGCCCGTTCGGCCCTCGCCCCGCGCCGGTTCTCCGGCGGATCATGGGTGGCACGTCCCGCAGGGGGCGTCGGCCCGGACGCCGCGGAGGTGCCGGACGGCGACGTCGAGGTGCACGCCGTGGACGGCGTCGCCACCCTGGACGGGACGGCGGCCCGCCGGCTCCGCCTGCTGCCCGACCTCGTCGGACGGCTCGGCGGGGTCGTCGCCGCGGACCCGCATGTACGCGCCCTCTCCGGCGACACCGCCGGCGCCCCCGCCGGGCGGACGCGGCAGGCCCTGCCGTGGCGGCGCCCGACTCCCCGAGGAAGGAACCCCTCCCCATGGACGACCACGTGACGGCCGGCGTCGACGGCTCCCCCGAGAGCCGGGCGGCGGCGCGCTGGGCGGCCGGTGAGGCCGTACTGCGGCAGGTTCCGCTGCGGCTCGTCCACGCCGTCGACTGGCCGCTCGACCCGGTGTTCCCCGGGGTGGGCGGGCAGGACGCGGACCGGTGGGCCGACCAGGTGCTGTCCGAGACGGCGGAGGAGCTGCGGCGGCGCCATCCGCAGCTGGCGATCACGACCCGCTGCCCCACGGCCCGCCCGGCGGCCGCCCTGGCGGCGGAGGCCACGGACGCCGCGCTGCTGGTGCTGGGCTCGCGCGGCATCGGCGGCCTGGTCGGCTTCCTGGTCGGCTCGGTCGCGCTGTCGACCGTGGCGGCGACCGACACGCCTGTCGTCCTCGTGCGCAGCGACGACGAGGCCCCTGACGGCTCGGACACGGATGCCGGTGCCGGTGCCGGTGCCGGTGCCGGTGCCGGTGCCGGTGCCGGTGCCGGTGCCGGTGCCGGTGCCGGTGCCGGTGCCGGTGCCGGTGCCGGTGCCGGTGCCGCAATCGTCGTCGGCGTCGACATCCACGAGGCCGGCGACCGGGTGCTCGACTTCGCGTTCGAGGAGGCGGCCCGGCGGGGCTGCCCGCTGCGGGCGGTGCACGGCTGGAAGCTGCCCCCGGCCTACACGTACGTGCCGTTCTTCGACCCGGACAACGAGCGCGACATCGGCCGGAGCGTCACCCGCATGGCCGAGGACATGCTGCTGCCCTGGCGGCAGAAGTACCCCGAGGTGGCGGTCACGAGCAGCGTCTTCCGGGGGTCCCCCGGCGAGCGGCTCGTCCAGGAGAGCCGCGGTGCGGGCCTGGTCGTGGTCGGGCGGCGCCGGCGCCGCTCCCCTCTGGGCCCGCACCTGGGCGCGGTCGCCCACGCGGTGCTGCACCACGCCGCGGCCCCCGTCGCGGTGGTCGCGCATGACTGACGGCGCCGGCCGGGAGCAGGGCGGGCGGCCCGGCCCGCCCTCGGGGAGGGCCGGCATCCGGCACCGCAGCGTCGCGGACCTGATGACGCCCCACCCTGTGGGCGTCCGGGCGGCGACGGCGTTCAAGGAGGTGGCCCGGCTGCTCCACGAGTACGACATCACGGCCGTGCCCGTGGTGGACGCCGACGGGCGCCCCGTCGGCGTGGTGTCGGAGGCCGACCTGCTGAGGCGGCGGGCCGGGGGCACGTCCACGGCGGGCGATCTGATGTCGAGCCCCGCGGTGACGGCCCGCCCGGAGTGGAGCGTGGTCCGCGCGGCCCGGGTGATGCAGCGGCACGAGGTCAAGCGGCTGCCGGTCGTCGGCGCGGACGGCCGGCTGATCGGCGTGCTCAGCCGCAGCGACCTGGTGCGGCTGTTCCTCCGCCGCGACCAGGCCATCCGCGAGGAGATCGTCGAGGACGTGATCGTCCGCACGCTCGGCATCGCCCCGTCGTCGGTCACCGTGGACGTGGAGGACGGCGTGGTGGTCCTCAGCGGGACGGTGCCCGGGGCGGAACTGCTGCCCGTGGTCGAGCGGCTCTGCCAGAGCGTCGACGGCGTCGTGGACGTCGACAACAGGCTGGCCGGTCCGACCGCCGGCCCCGCGTGACGGGCCGCCGTCAGCCGTCGCCGGGCCCGGGCCGCAGGCGGCCGCTCCACCGGGGCTCGACGTCCTCCCACTCGGCATCCCAGGCACGGGCGCTGCGCGCGTCGACGGCGCGGAGGCCGACGCGGACGAGGGCCCCCGACACGAGGAGGACCCCGGTGACCGCCGCCGCGCCGAGGAGGAACGCCTCCAGGCCCACTTCGGCGGCACCGGGCGGTGCGGACGCGGCGCGGCCCCGGTCGTCGACCCACACGCGGACGGCGTCGCCCTTCCGCGTGCCGGGCGGGACGGGCACGGTCTCCGTGTGCACGCGGCCGGGCGGGTACTGCCAGGTGGCAGAGGCTGCGGTGGAGGTCCGGTCGCTCGGCCAGTCCCCGGACCGGTAGCCGGTCGTGCCGACCGTGGTGGCCGTCACGGCGTGCCGCTCCCGGGCGACCGCCTCGGCGGCACGGGTTCCGTCGGTCCAGGAGGCGTACCCGGCGGCGGCCCCGCAGGCGGCGGCGATCAGGCAGGCCGCGACGAAGGCGCGGCGCAGCCACGTGCGGGCGCGGTCGGCGCTGCGCAGGAGCGGCTTGCCCCCCGCTCCTGTCGTCCGGTCGTCCATGGCGCACCTCCGCCCTGCGTACGTACCGGGAGCAGGCCCGCCGCTCGGGCGGTGGGCCGGGCGCTCACTCCGCGGGCGCCTCCGGGCGGACGATGGTCACGGGGCAGGGGGCGTGCAGCGCGACCTGCTGGCTGACCGAGCCGAGCAGGGCCCGCCGGAAGCCGCCGCGGCCGCGGCTGCCCACGACCAGCATGTCGGCGCCCCTGGCCGCGTCGACCAGGACCTCGACCGGATGGCCGTGGACCAGGCGCTCGTGGACCAGGGAGGCGCCGTCCTCGCCGAGCACCGTGCGGACCTCCTCGACCAGGCGCCGCTCGGCGTCCTCCTCGTCGAAGGTGACGTCCACGGCGGGGGCGGACCACGACGCCTCGCCGGGGACCTCCCATGCGGTGACGGCCTCCACACGGCCGCCGACCAGGCCGGCGTACCGCACCGCCCAGCGGAGGGCGGCCTGGGAGGAGGACGATCCTTCCAAGCCCACCACGATCCGCGGAGCCTCTTGCTGCGTGCTCATACCCACTCCTTCCGACTCCCTACGTCCAGCGTGGGCGAGGCGGGTGCGGCCCGCCAGGCGAGCGGGTGGGCGCCGGGGCACTCGGCGGGGTCAGCGGGCGGGCAGGCGGAACCAGCGCTCCCGTCCCGCGGCGACCAGGACGCGGCGGCCGCCGGGGAGGACCAGCGGCAGCGGCCCGAGGAGCGAGGGCGGGACGGACACGCCGATCCGGCCCGGCAGGAAGCGGATGCCGATGCCGCGGTGTCCGAGGCAGCAGACGGAGAAGGCCGAGCGGGGGATCTCGGTGAGCGGGGCGGGGTCGACGTGCAGGCCGTCCGCGGCGGGGTGCAGCCCGACGACCGCCCGCTCGACGAGGTCCAGGGTGCCGGCCATGGCGCCGAGGTGGATCCCCTCGCCGGTGGTGCCGCCCTGGACGTCGGTGACGTCGCCGAGCAGGGCCTCCCGGCAGAACCGCCAGGCGTCGGCGCCCCGCTGCAGCGCGAGGATCCGGCCGTGGACGACGCTGCTGAGGGTGGAGCCGTGGCAGGTGCGGGGGAGGTAGTAGGCCACCGTCCGCTCCCACACCGCGTCGTCGACGGTGTACCCGAGACGGGCGAAGAGCCCGGCCAGTTCGGCGGGGCGGAAGAGGTGGCCCAGCATGAGGGTGTCGGCCTGCTTGGAGGCCCGGTAGCGGTTGGGGGTGTCGCCCTCGGCCTCCAGGATCCGGTCGAGGCGGCGGATGTCGCCGTAGCGGGCGCGGTAGCCGTCCCAGTCGAGTTCGGCGAGGTCGCCGTAGCCGTGGAACTGGCTGATCACACCGGCGTGGAAGGGCACGTGGAGACGGTGCGAGACGTCCCGCCAGACCCCGGTGTCGCCCGCGCGGAGGCCGAGCTGCGCGCGGAGGTCGGCGCGGCGGGCCGCGGGCAGCTCGTCGTGGAGGTCGAGGGCGCGGGCGAGGACCCAGGCTGCGGTGACGTTGGTGTAGGTGTTGTCGTCGATGCCGGGGGCGGCGGCGTCCGGGTAGCCGTCGTGGTACTCGTCGGGGCCGATGACACCGCGGATGCGGTAGCGGCCGAGGCCGGCGTCCCAGGTTGCGGCGGAGCCCCAGAACTGGGCCGTGCTCAGAAGGAGTTCGGCTCCGGGTCCGTGCATGAAGCCGGTGTCGCGGGTCGCGAGGCCGTACTGCCAGGCGTTCCAGGCGACGGCCGAGCCGACGTGCCGCTGGAGCCGGGAGTGGTCGGGCAGCCAGCGGCCGGAGCGCGGGTTCAGGTGGAGCCGCTGCGTCTCCTCCTCGCCCGAACCGGCGCTCTGCCACGGGAACATGGCGCCCCGGGCGCCGCTCCGGCGGGCCGCCTCGCGGGCGGCCGGCAGCCGCCGGTGGCGGTACATGAGCAGGCCGCGGGCGGTTTCGGGGAAGTGCAGCGTGAGGTACGGCAGGACGAACAGCTCGTCCCAGAAGACGTGCCCGCGGTACGCCTCCCCGTGCAGGCCGCGGGCGGGCACGCCGACGTCGAGATCCGCTGTGTGCGGGGAGAGGGTCTGCAGGACGTGGAAGGCGTGCAGGCGCAGGATCCTGCCGGTCTCCCCCGGGGTCTTCAGCTCTCCCGTGGCCCAGCTGCGCTGCCAGGCGGCGCGGTGCGACTCCAGGAGGGTCGGGAAGTCGGGGGCGCGGCCCGCGTGTGCGACGGCACTGTGCACGGGGTCGGCGGTGGGGCGGTCGAGGGAGCTGAACAGGGCGGCGGTCTTCACGACCACCGCGTCCCGCCCGCGCCGGACCGGCAGGAGGGACGTCTGCGCCGCGCGGTCCGCCGAGCAGGTGCGGCCGGCTGCGGCGAGGGGCCGGCACGAGGTCCGGACCGCCAGCCCGATCCGCACCCGCGAGGCCGTCGTGGTGCAGGCGAGCCAGTCGGTGCCGTCCGCTCCGGCCCCCGCCCGGTGCTCGGCGAGGTGGCGGCCGGCCAGGGCGCGGTAGCGGTCCACGCCGGTGTTGGCGGTGTTCCCGTCGAGGACGGACACGACCTCGATGCGGCCGCTCCAGCCGTACGCCCGGAAAGCGGTGCGCTGCGCGGCCAGGTGCGGATCGCCCATGTGGACGAGGCGCGTGTGGGTGACGCCGAGGCGGCGGCCGTCGGCGTCCTGGAACAGCATGCGGCGGGTGAGGGTTCCGGCGGCCAGGTCCAGGCGTACGTGGCACTTGCGCAGGGCGGGGTGGTCGGGGGTGAGCCAGTCGCCGGGCGGTGCGCCGTCGGGGAGGCAGCGGTAGCGCAGCGCGGTCCAGTCGGGCAGGCGGACCAGGTCCTCGTTGTGGAGGGTGCGGCCGGCCACCTCCGAGGCGAGGCGGTTGTAGCAGCCGGCCAGGTAGGTGGCGGGGTAGTGGACGGCGTCCGCGGTGGTCTCGGGGGCCGCGCCGCGGGTGGCGAAGCGGCCGTTGCCGAGGGTGCACAGGGACTCGACAAGGCGCTCGGTGGCGGGGTCGTAGGCCCGGTACTCCCAGCGCCAGGAGGTGTTCACGGCCGCCGGCGGACGGTCGCGGACGCCTGGCCCGTCATCCGTGCACCACGCGGCGGCCGGTGAGCCGGGCGGGGGTCAGCTTCATCCAGTGGACGCGGATCCCGCCCGCCCACGGGTGGGCGCGGGCGGTGACGACGAGGTGCTGGCGCTCGTCCGGGTCGGTGACGGCTTCGAGCAGGCCGACGGCCTGCACGCTCCAGCCCTCGGCGGTGACGTCGTCGATGTGGTCGACCTCGAAGGCGGCCTCGGTGCCGGCCGCCCGGACGGCCGCCGTGTCGGCGGCGGTGCGGAAGGCGATGGCCGGGCCGGCCGTCATGTAGTTGACGGGGAGGACGGAGGGGCCCTCCGAGGTGAACACCGCGATCCGCCCCACCCCGTGGGTGCCCAGCAGCCGCCGGCACTCGGCCTCGTCGAGGGCGACGAGTGCCGAGTCGCGCCGGGACTCGGCCCGGCCCGGGGGCCGGTCGGAGCTGGCGCCGGTCAGGTCGTCGACGGTGATGCCGAGGGCGTCGGCGACGCGGATGAGCGTGCCGATGGACGGGGAGGCGGCGTGCTCCTCCAGGTAGGCGATGTAGTTGGCGTCCGCTCCGCACCGCCGGCCCAGCTCCTCGCGGCTCAGGCCGAGGGAGGAGCGGCGGGCGGCCAGGCGGCGGCCGAGGTCGGTGCGGCCGGCCGGGGCGCCGGAGGCCGGGCGGGGGGTGCGCGGGCTGCTCTTCACGGTGATCACTGCTCCCGGGGCGGTAGGGCGACGGTGTCGTGCTGCGGTCCGCCGAGGACGACCTTGAGGGCGCCGGTGTCGCCGGCGCGGGAGAAGACGTCGTACGCCTCCTCCATCCGGTCGAGCTCGAAGCGGTGGGTGACCAGCGCGGCCCCGGGCAGGCGGCCGGCCGCCGCCATTCTCAGGAGCATCGGGGTCGAATAGGTGTCGACGAGGCCGGTGGTGAGGGTGACGTCCTTGATCCACAGGTCTTCGAGGTGGAGGACGGCCGGCTTGCCGTGGACGCCGATGTTCGCAACCCGTCCGCCGGGGCGGACCATCCTGGTGCACAGCTCGAACGCCTCCGGCAGGCCGACGGCCTCCATGACGACGTCCGCGCCGAGCCCGTCGGTCAGGTCCGCGACCAGCCGCTCGGGCTCCTCCCGTGCGGTCGCGGTGGCGTCGGCGCCGAGCCGGCGGGCCGCTTCGAGGCGGGAGGCCGCGAGGTCGACCGCGATGATGCGGAAGGGGCTGTAGAGGCGTGCGGTGGCGATGGCGGCCAGGCCGATGGGGCCGGCGCCGACCACCGCGACCGTGTCGCCGGGGCGGACGCCGCCGCTGAGGACGCCGACCTCGTACGCGGTGGGGAAGATGTCCGCGAACAGGACGGCCTCGTGGTCGGCGAGGGTGCCGGGCAGCGGATGGACGGAGAGGTCGGCGAAGGGGACCCGCACGTACTCCGCCTGGGTGCCGTCGACGAGGTGGCCGAGGACCCACCCGCCGCCCCCGCGGCACTGGCCGTAGCGGGCCTCGCGGCAGAAGCGGCACCGGCCGCAGGCGGATATGCAGGAGACCAGGACCCGGTCTCCGGGGCGCACGCTGCGGACGTCGGCGCCGGTTTCGACGACGGTGCCGACGGCCTCGTGGCCGAGGACCCTGCCGGGGGCCACCTCGGGTACGTCGCCCTTGACGATGTGCAGGTCCGTACCGCAGAGGGTGACCGTGTCGACACGGACGACAGCGTCGGACGCGTCCTTGACCGAGGGGTCCGGGACGTCCTGCCAGGAGGTCTGTCCGGGCCCGTGGAAGACGAGTGCCTTCATGGCGCGGCCTTCTCTCTTGTGCACGGAGGTGTCGATGCCACGCTGTCCCGCCGGCCCGGTGCCGCGCTTGGGCCGGTCGGGCCCCTCCGGGGACCGGTGGGCCCTTCCAGGGTGTCGCGCCCCCGCGCCGCCGCAACCGGGGCGCCCGGCGGCGGGCCCGGGGCCGTACGGCCCCGCGGTGTGCCCCGGGCGGCCCTCCCGCCGGTGCGGCGCACCGGGGCAGGGTGAGGTGTCCGCACCCCGCACGGCAGCCGAGCCCGCTCGCCGCCCGCACGCCGAGGAGCGCGCCATGACCCCCGCCACCGGCCCGTACACCGTCGCCGATGTGATGACCACCGACGTCGTCGCGGTCACCCGGGACACCGGCTTCAAGGACATCGCCGCCGCGATGCGGCGCTGGAAGGTCACCGCACTCCCGGTGGTGGAGGGCGAGGGCCGGGTGGTCGGCATGGTCTCCGAGGCCGACCTGCTGCCGAAGGAGGAGTTCCACGAGCGCGGCCCCGGCATGATCGAGCAGATGCGCCGCCTTGCCGACACGGCGAAGGCGGGCTCCGTCCGCGCCGGGGAGCTGATGACGAGCCCCGCGGTGACGGTCGGCCCCGAGGCCTCGCTCCCCGAGGCGGCCCGCCTCATGGCCGTCCGGCACGTCAAGCGCCTCCCGGTCGTCGACGGGAGCGGCACGCTGCGGGGCATCGTCAGCCGGTCCGACCTGCTGAAGGTCTTCCTCCGGCCGGACGGGGAACTGGCCGCCGAGATCCGCCACACGGTCGTCGAGCGGTTGTTCCCGCTCTCCCACGGGGCCGTGGAGGTGACGGTCGCGCACGGCGTCGCCACCCTGACCGGCCAGGTGCGGGACGAGCGCCTGATCCCCGTGGCCGAGCGGCTCGCGCACGCCGTCGAGGGCATCGTGGACGTCCGCTGCCTGCTCCGGGCGCCGACCGCGGCCTGACACGCGGCCTGACGGGGCCCCCGGGCACGGCGGGCCCGGTGTGCCCGGCGGCCGCCGGTGCCGCGGTCAGGCCCGGGCCAGCGGCGACCTGTCGAGGACCACGATGCCCGCGACAGCCGTGGCGGCGCCGACCGCCTGGACGGCGAGCGCCCCGGGCGAGGTGGCGAGCTGCTCCCCGAACAGGACGACGCCGATCAGCACCGCGCCGGCCGGTTCGAGGCAGTCGATGATCGGCAGGCTGATCGCGAGTGAGCCCGCCTGGTAGGAGCTCTGGGACAGCACCAGCCCGATCACGCCGACGACGACGACCCCGTACGGCTCCCAGTGCCAGAACCCGTCGAGCCCCTCTCCGCGGAACCACCTGCCCGCGCTCTTGGTCAGGCTGTCCAGCAGCGCGAACATCAGGGCGGCGGCGATCGCGTAGAGGGCCGTCCGGGCCGCCGCGCGGCTCCTGCGGCCCACGGCCGCCAGGACGACCGCCGCCCCGCCGGTGCCGACCAGCACCGGCAGCCACTCGACCGCGGTCGGCACCGGCGCGGCCTCCGCCGGCGGGAGCACCGCGAGGAACATGGCGATGCCGCCGGCCGTGCAGGCGATCCCGGCCGTGTCGCGCCGGGTCAGCGGCATCCCGCGGCGGCGGGCGAGCAGCGGCAGCGCGAAGACGAGGTCGGTGGCGGCCAGCGGCTGCACCAGCACGAGGGGGCCGAAGGCGAGGGCGAGGCCGAGGAGGGCGTACGAGAGGACGACCAGGGCCATGCCGGCCAGCCAGGCGCGCCGGCGGGCCAGCCCGAGCAGCAGGCGCAGGCGCAGGGCCTCCTGCGCGGGCGCCTGCTGCGCCGCCTTCTGCTGGAGGACGGACGCGAAGCCGAAGGCGGCGGCGGACAGCAGAGCGGCCACCACCGCCACCGCGGTATCCATGCGCCGACTATCGCCATCCGGGCGGACCGGGGCCGTACGCGACACGCACGAGGGGCGGTGCGGCTGCCGTCCCCCGGCCGCGGAGGGGGCCGCTCGGGCCCCGTACGGGCCCCCTTGGGCCCTGTGCGCGGTCGCGGCGGCGGGGGCAGGCTGGATGCGGAACCGTCCTCCGCAGACGCGGAAACCCGGAGGAGGCATGCCATGACGGCCCAGGTCACGGTGGGCGTGGACGGCTCACCCGAGAGCCTCGCGGCGGTCGCGTGGGCGGCGCGCGAGGCAGTGCTGCGGGATGTGCCGCTGCACCTGCTGCACGTGGAGGCGGGGGCTCGGGCCGAGGAGCCGGACGGCGGCTCCGCGGCGCTCCTCGCGGCCGCAGCAGAGCGGGCGCGCGGCGAGGCTGCGGCGCTGGAGGTGGACGTGCGCTGCGTCCGGGGCCGGCCCGAGGAGGTGTTGGGCGGCGCCGCGGACGATTCGGAGCTGACGGTGCTGGGCTCGCGGGGGCTCGGCGCCCTCGGCGGGTTCCTCGCCGGGTCGGTCTCCCTGGGTGTCGTCGCCACGGCCCGCCACCCGGTCGTGCTGGTGCGCGCCCCGGACGACGGCGGCGGGCCGGCTCCCGACGGCGGGATCGTCGCAGGGGTCGACCTCGCCCACCACAGCGACCGGCTGCTCGGCTTCGCGTTCACCGAGGCAGCGCGCCGGGGCGGCGGACTGCACGTCCTGCACTGCTGGAGCCTGCCGCCGGTCTACGTGTACGCCGGGGTGATGGACCCGCACATCGGCGACGAGCTCGGGCAGCTGGCGGCCGAGGCCCTGGAGGAGCTCCTGGAGCCCTGGCGGAAGACGTACTCCGGGGTGCGGGTCAGCCACGAGGCCGTCACCGGCTCCGCGGGCGCCCGGCTCGTGGACGCGGCGAAGGGGGCGGCGCTGCTGGCGGTCGGCCGGCGCACCCGGAAAGTGCCGTTCGGCCCGCACGTCGGGCCCGTCGCCCATGCCGCCGTCCACCACAGCCCGGCGCCCGTCGCGGTGGTGCCGCTGGACTGAGGCGCATCCCCGGAGCGGCGCGTGCACGCGGGACAGCGGGCACGGGTTGCCGGCCGCCGCGCCGGCGCGGCGGAGTGCTGAGGCTCGGCGCGGCCACGGCCGGCCGGCCCGCGGTGGTGCCGCTACTTGATGAGGGCGTTCGCCACGATGATCGCGAACCCGATGCCGGCGTCGGCGGCGCCGACGGCGACGGCGGGCAGGAGCCGGGAGCCCCGGCGCAGGGAGAGGGCCGTGCCCCAGCCGAAGAGCAGCGCGGTGTTCAGGCCGAGGCCGACGGCGGTGGTGCCGGGGGCCTGCCACCCGAAGGCGCCCGCCAGGACGAGCAGCAGCACGGTCGGCAGGGCGGCCGCGACCATCGGCCACTCGTGCCACAGCTCGACGGCGAGCAGGCGCCAGCGCCGCCGGGACGGGTCCCGCCGGTGCCCGGACATGTGGTGGGCGTAGCCGTGGGCCAGGGCCGCGGTGATCGCGGTGACCAGCACCCAGGCCGCGTCGCTGAAGGGCGTGTACGTGCCGCCCTTCTCGTCCAGGGCGGCGAGCAGGCCGCTGGCCAGGACCGTGCCGTAGACGCCGCAGAACATCCAGTCGGCGGCGTGGCCGTGTCCGGGGCTGACGCCCCGGGCCGGCCCCTCTGCGGCGGCGGGCGCGGGCCCGGGCGGCGGGGTGTGCGGGCCGGCGGTCGGGTGGTCGGCGGTCACGACGGTCCTTCCGGTCGAGGTATTGTCCGCCCCTTTTGGGCCTGTATGTCCGACCTGCCGCACCTTACGAGACTTCCGTGTCGGATTTCTGTATGGGCCGCGGGGCCGCCGCGGTGGGGTCGCCGGGCCGGGCGGTCGCGGCTGGTCCCCGTCCCCGGCGGCGGCCGGCCCTCCTGACCGCGCAGTTCCAGGCCGTCACGGGGCCGGGGCCGGCGCCCCGAGCCCCGCCGCCCGCAGGCACCCGGGGGTGTACTCCGACCGGGTGCTGCCGCTGGTCCGCGCGGGCCAAGAGGACGCCGCCCGGGCGCCCGACCGGCGCAGAGGGTGCTTCCGTGGCGTACCGGACCCGGGCTGCGGCCAAGACCCCCGCCGGCCGGGACCGGCCAGTCCGGCGAGGCGAGGAGCGCGATGCACACCACGGTCCACCTGCTGGCGGCCGATGCCCCCGCCCAACTCCTCCCGGCCCGGCAGCTGATGGCGTTCACCCTCGCCTCCCACATCATCCTGGTGCCGCTGGGCGTGGCGCTGCCGCTGATCACGCTGGTCATGCACCACCGCGGGCTGCGCCGCCGCGACCCGGTGGCCCTGCTGCTGGCCCGGCGCTGGTCGGCCGTGATGGCCGTGCAGTTCGCGATCGGCGTCGTCACGGGAACCGTGCTGTCCTTCGAGTTCGGGCTGCTCTGGCCGGGGCTGATGGGCCGGTGGGGCGACGTGTTCGGCATCGGGTTCGGCGTGGAGGCCTGGGCCTTCTTCCTCGAAGCGGTGCTCATCGCCATCTACCTGTACGGCTGGCGGAGGCTGCCGCCGCGCACCCACTTCCTGCTCGGGCTCCCGCTGCCGGCGGCGGCGCTGCTCGGGGCCTTCGGCATCCTGTCCGCGAACGCCTGGATGAACACGCCGCAGGGCTTCACTCTCGACTCGCGGGGCGACCCGGTCGGCGTGGACGTCTGGAAGGCGATCTTCACCCCCATGTTGGGCCCCCAGTACTGGCATTTCGTGGTGGCGATGCTGATGACGGCGGGGTACGTCGTGGCCGGCGTCTACGCCGTCGGATGGCTCCGGGGGCGCCGCGACCGGTACCACCGCCTCGGCTTCACCGTGCCGTTCACCCTCGCCGCCGCGGCCACGCCGGTGCAGCTGTTCCTGGGCGACTCGATCACCCGGGCGGTCTTCCGCGAGCAGCCCGTGAAGTTCGCGGCCATGGAGATCGTCTGGAAGACCGACAGCCACGTGCCGGAGTACCTCTTCGGCCGCCTGCACCCGGACGGATCGATCACCGGCGGCATCAGGTTCCCCCAGCTCGACTCCATCCTCGCCGGCTTCAGCCCGGACACGGTGGTGCAGGGCCTGACCGCCGTGCCGGCCGGCGACCGGCCGAACACCACCCAGGCCACCATCGTGCACTGCGCCTTCGACATCATGGTCTGCATCGGCTCGGCGCTCGCCCTCCTCGCCGCCTGGTACGGGCTGGCCTGGCTGCGGCACCGCCGCCCGCCCCGCTCCCGGTGGTTCTACCGGGGGGCCGCCTGCGCGGGCGCCGGGTCGGTCGTCGCCGTCGAATGCGGCTGGATCACCACCGAGGTGGGCCGCCAGCCCTGGATCGTCTACGGGCACATGCGCGTGTCCGAGGCCGTGACCCCGACCCGCTCCACCGCCCTCTGGGCCATGTTCGCCCTCGTGGCCGTGGTGTACGTGCTGATCTTCGCGGCGTTCGCGGTCGTCCTGCTGAAGATGCGCGACCGCTGGCGCCTCGCCGACGAGCCCGGCGGCCCGGGGACGGGCCCGGGCGGTGCGGAGGCCCCCGAGGCGGCGACCCCGTACGGGCCCCGCCCGCCGGTCCCGGCGGCCGGTCCCGGAGGCTCCGCTCCCTCCGAGGGCGGCGGGCGGTGATGGCGGAGCTCGTCGCCTTCGTGCTGCTGCTCGCGGTCACCGCGTACGCCTGCGCCGGCGGGGCCGACTACGGGGCCGGCTTCTGGGACCTGGCGGCCGGCGGGGCCGCGCGGGGACGGCGCCCGCGCCGGCTCATCGACCATGCCATGGCGCCCGTCTGGGAGGTCAACAACGTGTGGCTGGTCTTCGTCCTGGTCCTGATGTGGACCGGCTTCCCCGTGCTCTTCCAGACCGTGTTCACCGCGATGTGGCTCCCGCTCGCCCTGGCCGCCCTCGGCATGGTCGTGCGCGGCGCCGGCTTCGCGCTGCGCAAGCCCGCCCGGCGGCTGTCCCGCCGGCGCCTGTACGGGGCCGCCTTCGCCGGCGCCTCGCTGCTGACGCCGTTCTGCCTCGGTGTGGCCGTCGGAGGCATCGCCTCCGGGCGGGCCGCACCGGGCACCGAGGCCGCGGCGCGCGTCTGGGCCGGGCCCGCCCCGCTGGCGTTCGGGCTGTTCACCGTCGCGGGGACCGCCCTCCTCGGCGCCGTGTTCCTCACCGCCGACGCCGGCCGCTTCGACGCCCCCGACCTCGTCGGCTACTTCCGGCTCCGCGCCCTCGTCGCCCTCGGCGCCGTCGCCGTCACCGCGTGCGGCGTGCTCCTCGCGACCCGCAGCGACGCGCCGCACGTCTGGCAGGGGCTCACCCGCGGCGCCGGCCTCGCCCTCGCCGCCGCCTCAGCGGCGTCCCTCGCCGCCACCGGGCTGCTCGTCCTGCGCGACAGGGCGCGGTGGGCCCGCTTCGGCGCCGTCGCGGCCGTCGGCGCGGCCGTCTTCGCCTGGGGCCTCGCCCAACGCCCCTACCTCATCCCCACCTCCCTCACGGTGGCGGACGCCGCGGGCGACCCGCAGACCCTGGCATGGCTGTCGCTGGTCAGCCTCGTCGCCCTGCTGCTCATCGGACCGGCCGTGGCGCTGCTGTACCGGCTGGACACCCGCGGCACGCTCGAACCCCTCGCCGACTCCGACCTGCGAGGGGTCCGCCCGCACCGGGGCGGCCCGGCCGACGGCGGCGGCTGACGGGCCGCAGGACCGGCCGGGCCGAGAGCCCGGCCGGGACCGCCCGTTCTCTGGGGGGTCGCCGCCCGGCCGCCGCGGGGGCTCGACGCGCGCCTGCTGCTCGCGGCCCGCAGCGCGCCGGCACTCCACCACTTCGTGCAGGAGTCGGACGGCCGGCCCCGCGGCGGGCCGCCGGATCGGGCCGCGGGACGCGTCCCGGTGACGGCCCCGCCCCCGATCGGCGTCGGGGCGCGGCCACGCCCCACGGCCGCGCCATCGGGTGATGCGGTTCCGTCAGGCGGGTGACAGCGGCCACCGCAGACGGCCACCGGGCGGGCCGGTGTTCCAGGATCGGTGCCGCAGCGGTCCGCCTCCGGCGGAATGCGCATCGACCGGGTCTGTGCCGTGCGACCGGCTCGACCACGACTGCCAGGAGTGCCATCCCATGCGTTCACGCGCCATCGCCGTCACGGCCGCCGCGGTTGCGGCCGCCGCGGCACTCGCGCAACCCGTCCACGCCGCCCCGCTCGTCGACGGGGTCTACCGGTTCGCGGCCCTCAGCGACGGCAAGTGCCTGACGTGGCCCAAGTCGTACGGGAGCATCGGCACGGCGTCCCTGGGCGCCTGCACGGACGACGGGTCCACCTCGGCGAACTGGCAGGTACGGCAACGCCCCAACGGGACGATGGAAGTCTCCACACCGGGTTCGAACCCGCGCACCTGTCTGAGGTTGGAGACGGACTACAGGGTGGTTGTCAGCGACAACTGTGCCGACAAGTACGCCGAGTGGACCGTCTCCTACGGCTCCGCCGGACCCGGCAGCGCGGTGTGGGCCGACATCGAGCACACCCCCGGCGACCGATCCGGCTCGTGGGGGAAGCTGGTGGACAGCCCCGACGTCACCGGTCGAATCGTGGTGAGGCGGGCCCCCATCGAGCCGCACTACTGGGGGCTGCAGCCGGTCGGTTAGCGCCTTGGCCCCGCCCCGGCACTAGCCTGCGAGGCGGGCGGCCAGGGCGGGGAGCAGCCGGAGGGCGTTCGCCCGGCCCACCTCGGCGCGCTCGGCCTCCGTCCACCCGTCGTACGCGGCGAAGCCGGCCGTGTTCTCGGCGGTGTGGGCGGCGGGCATGAAGGGGTAGTCGCTGCCGTAGAGGATGCGGCGGGCACCGGCGAGGCGGGTCAGCGCGGGCAGCGCGAACTCGTTGGCGGACATGGCGATGTCGTAGTGCAGCCGGCCCAGTGTGCCGATGACGTCCGCCGGGACGCGGTCCTTCAGGTACGCGCCGATGGTGGGGCCGTGGGTGAGCCGGCGGGCCAGGAACGGCAGGGTGCCGCCCGCGTGCGACAGGATCAGCCGCAGGTCGGGCAGCCGGTCGAGGACGCCGTTGAAGAGCAGGCTCGCCGCGGTGCGGGTCGTCTCGAAGGTGAACTCGTAGAGCGACGCCGGCAGGTCGAAGGTCTCCAGGTCTCGGCTCGGCGGGGCGGCGGGGTGGACGTGGACGGCCGCGCCCCGCTCGGCGATCTCCGCGAGCAGCGGCTCGAACTCCGGGTCGCCGAGGTAGCGGCGCCCGTACGAGGTCAGCAGCCCCGCTCCGTCCAGGCCCAACTCGTCCATGGAGTACCGGAGTTCGTCGCGGGCGGCGGCCACGTCCGGCAGCGGGAGGATCGCGAACGCGCCGAACCGCTTCGGGTGCTCGCGGACCAGCCCGGCCAGGTACTCGTTGACCCGGCGGGCCATCTTGGGGGCGTCCGGGCCGTCGAGGAAGGTGACGCCGGGGGCCGTGATGGACAGGACGGCCGCCGCGATCCCGTGCGCGTCCATCACCTCCAGGCTCTGCTCGGGGGTCCAGTCCGGGTAGTCGACGCCCGGGATCGCCTTCCGGTCGCCGAGGGCCTCGGCGTACAGGGGCGGCACGGCGTGGTGGTGGACGTCGATCAGACCGGCGGGTGTGGACATGCGGCAGCTCCTGGCGTGAGGACGGCGAAGGGAGACCGGGCTCGTACGGCAGCCCCGGGCGTGTCCGGGCGGGTCGTGTCGACCGGGCCGGCCCGCCGGGGGGCGGCCGGCCCGGCGCGCAGTACGGCGGAGGCGGACGCCGCCGCGGCACCCCGGCACCCTTTTCGGGGGCGGGGGCCGCAGCGGAGCCTCGTCCACGCCGTTCGACGGACACGTCTGCGATCGGCCCCAAGGCTACGCAGGATCACCGGCGGCGGCAGGGGCGCCGGGAACAAAGCGGGGGCGGATTGCGGGAATCCGTCACCACGGCGTTTGCCGGGCCCGCCGGCCGGCCGGCGCCCGGGCTTCCCCCGCTCGGGCGCCGCGACGCCGATCGGCCCTTCGGGCCGTGCGGGGGCGGTGTCGGGGCCGCGCCGTGCCAGGATGGGGGACGCTGTTCCGTCTGCCTGTTCCCTGTTGCGAGGAGGCCGAGTTGACCAGTCCCGAGGCCAGGGGTCCCAAACTGCCGCCGACCCACCCGCCGAGGACGCCGCCGCCGCAGAAGAAGCCGGTGGAGGCGCCGCGTCCGCAGCCCGCCACCAAGCCGAAGGAGGTGGCGGTACGGGCCCGTCCGCGGATGGTGGTCCGCAACCGGCGTACTGCGGCGCTCGTTTTCCGCGCCGACCGGTGGGCGGCGGGCAAGGCGGCCCGCCAGGCCGTGGAGACGGTGCGCGGCTGGGGATATGCGGGCGCGTGCGAAGGGGACGTGGAGCAGTCGGTGCGGGTCCTCGTCGGGGCGGCGGTCGCGGACGGCGGGAAGCGGCTGTCGGTGCACCTGGGCGACCAGGAGGGGAAGATCCTCGTGGCCGTCCTCAGCCATGTGGTCGGCGCGCCCGACGACGGGGTGCTCGCGCAGGTCGCGGGCCTGGCCGCGACCTGCGCCGTCGGCACCGACACCGGGGAGGACGGCCGGCGCATGTGGGCCGTCCTCGACACCGCCCCGCGGCGGCCCCGTACGGCGCCCGGCGCGCCCGGCCCCACCGGCTGAGCGGGGCCGCGGCCGCCCGCGCCCGGCGGCGGGGCGACGGCGCGGCCGGGCGGGGCGCCCGCGTCAGTGGAGGCAGAGGCAGAAGGGGTGGCCGGCCGGGTCGGCGTAGACGCGCCAGTTGGCCTCCGGGCGGATCTGGTCCGTCCGCTCCAGCAGGGTCGCGCCGAGGGCCAGCGCGCGCTTCTCCTCGCCTTCGAGGTCGTCGACGTCGAAGTCGAGGTGGATTTGCTGCGGCCGCTGCTGCCCGGGCCACCGGGGCGGCCGGTAGCCGTCCACCCGCTGGCAGGCGAGGGGCGTCCCCTCGAAGCCGTGCACCTCCAGCCAGTCGGGGTCCTCGGGGTCCTCGACGACGCGGCCCCCGAGCAGCTCCGCGTAGAAGCGCGCCAGCCGGACCGGGTCGTCGCAGTCCAGTGCGACCGCCTGCAGTTTGCGAATCACGTCGACACCTCTCGTCACTCGGCCGTCCCGGCTCCTACCCCGTACGGCAGGGCTCACGCGCCGCGGTCACCCGCGCGGCGGGTTGTCGCGCAGGACCCGTTCGACGTTCGCGAAGTGCGCCCGGTACGTCCGCCGGACGCCCTCCCACTTCGCCGGGTCCTTGACGATCTCCTCGCGCTGACAGGCGGCTTCCACCGTCTGCCACACTACGGCGACGGACGCCTCGCCCATGCATGCGGCATCCGCGACGGCGGTCGCGATCTCCGGCGAGGAGGGATCGGGCCGGGGCCGCACGGGCGGCAGGTCGAGCCGGTCCGAGGCGGAGAAAACGTCCGCCGGCAGGTCGTACCCCTTGTCGGCCATGCAGGCGGCCCACATCTGCTCGGCCTTCCGGACCTGCGGGTGGCGGCGCGCCCTCTCGTAGGCGGCCAGTTCCATGTCGTTGGCGGTGCGCAGGGCGTCGCCGTAGGTCTGCGGGGTTGCGTCCGGGCCGTCCAGGGCGCGGACCGCCTCGCCGTGGCAGCCGCCTTCGGGCACCTTCCGGCCGGCGTACTCGGCGACGGTCCCGGAGGAGACCTGGTTCTCGGCGGCCCCGGGTGCGGCGTCCTGGGGCGCCGTGTCGTCGCCGGGCAGCCAGTAGCCCCATTCCCTGGCGCGGGCGGCGTCCGGAGTGCCGTAGCGGCGTTCGGTGCGGGTGGCGGGGCCGCGCAGGACGCGGCGGTCGGGGTAGGCGGAGTCGATGCCGAACCGCTCCAGGCATCGCGCCATCAGGACGGTACGGGCCCAGCCGTCCTCGGCGATCTGCCGCGGTGACGGCATGTACTCCTCGACGGGCAGCGCGGGCGGCGGGCCGGGCGGGATGCCGTCCCCGTCCTGTCTGCCGGGGTTGCCGCCGCACGCCGCGGCGAGCGCCGCCGCCCCCGCCGCGAGGGCGAGGGCGGCGGCGCGGCGGAGCACCGTCACCACGAACGGTCGGCCCGTCCGGAGGCGTTGTTGTTCTTCAGCCAGTCGGGCAGGTCGCGGCCCGTGCCCGGTGCATACCAGGCGCGCAGCCCCTTGTGGTTGCTGTTGTAGAAGACGCCGAAGGTGTAGTGGCCGCTGGCGTTGTGCACGGCGGCGGCGTTGTTCTTGACGGGCTGGCCGCCGCCGGGGAGACCGACCGGGAAGGTGTAGCCCGCGTAGTCCTTGATGGTGGACTGGGTGTCCTTGCGCTTGAAGTTGGCGTTCCGGTGGCCCGAGTTGTAGTAGAGGCAGACCTCGCCGTAGGCGCAGAGGTTGTTCGGCTCCTCGGCCGCTGCCAGGGGCGGGGCTCCGGCGGGGGCAAAGAACTTCGTCCCCCTGAGGACGACTTCGCGGAGCGGGTCGGCGCCGGCGGCGGCCGTGTCGAGGCCGAGGGCGCGCTCCTCGGCCTCCTTCTGCGCCTTGTGCGCGAGGTGGCCGGCGTCGAGCTTGCCGTCCGCGAGGTCGCGGGCGTACTGCACTTCGGCGGGGACCGGATCGGCGCCCGGGAGGGCGTCGGCGGCCACCGCCGCCTGCGTGCCGGCGAGAGTGAGGCAGGCGGCGGCCAGGGTGACGGCCGCGCGTGCGGCCCTGCGGCCCGGAGTCCGCGGAGTGCGGTGGATGTGCACGTGAGTTCCCCCATGGAATCGGTGGTACGGCCGGTGTCCGGCGGGTCCGGGGCGAGCGGTCGCGAACTCGCTCCGCCCCTGGTCCGGGCCCGTTTCGGTACCGGTTCCCGCACCCTACGGGCCGTCGGGCAGCGGTGGCGGCGCACCTCTGCACACCGTGCGCCCGGCCCCGGTTGCATTCGGCACAGCGAGCCCTCCGGGGCGGCCGGGTACCCGGGGAAAACGCCAGGGGTTTCCGGCCCGGACGCGGTTATCCTGCCTCGTCTCACACCGCAGGCCAAGGAGGGCCCCAGCATGAGCGGCACCATGTCGTCCTTTCCCGAGCGCATGGAGTTGCGGGGGGAGGGACTCGTCCTTCGGGACTGGACAGAGGACGACCTGGCCGCGATGCCGGAGCTGTTCGACCACCCCGACATCGCGTACTGGACGCCCATCGTCTCGCCTTTCGACGCGGCAGCCGCCCGGGCACGGCTGGAGCGGGACCGGAAGCTGCGCGCGGAGGGCACGGCGATCCTGCTCGCGATCACCGTCGACGGCGGCGGGCCGCTCGGCGAGGTCATGCTGCGGCGCGCGCCCGAGGGCACGGAGATCGGCTACGCGGTCGGCCCGGCGCACCGCGGGCAGCGGCTGGCGGCGCGGGCGGTGCGGGTGATGGCCGCGTACGCGTTCGAGGAGCTCGGCGTCGAGCGGGTGATCCTGGAGCTGGAGGCGGAGAACGCCGCCAGCGTGGCCGTGGCCGCCCAGGCGGGCTTCAGGCTGCTGGACGTGCCGCTGATCGAGGGCGAGGAGAAGGGCCGGCCGTTCTCCCTCCAGACGTGGGGCCTGGACCGCCCCTGAGCGAGGGCGGCCGCTGCCCCTGCGGCCCGTTGCCGGTCAGGGGCGCCAGGGCAGCCGGGGGCCGTGGCCGAGGACGCGGGAGACCGTGAGGACGGCGCCGATCCAGGCGGTCACGCCGCCCCACGCCAGAGGGCCGGAACCCGTCGCACTGCCCGCGACGAGCAGCAGCAGCGCGGTGGGCAGCAGCACCGCCGCGAGGGCAAGCCGTGCCCGGAGCCGGGTCCTGTCCGCGGTACGGGCGGCCGGCGGCGGTGCGGCGTCCGCGTCGGACAGCTGCGCCGCCAGCTGGTCCCACGCCGCGGCCTCACGCGCCGTCAGTCCGGTCCTCGCCATGCCAACCCCCTCGTCGCCGCGGGACAGCCGCTCCCGCACCCGCTGATGCCCGCGCCGGCACCGGCCATGCGTTCCCGCCGGCGGATCCCGCCGCGTGCGGCGCGCGTACGGGATCAGGACGGGCGGTGCCCGTACGGGCTGTGCATCGTGAGGAAGCTGATCTCCAGGTCGGTTTCGAGGTAGTCCATGCGGCGTGCCTGGAAGTCGCGTATGTGCGGCAGGGCGAGGTGGGCGTCGAGGTCCGCCTGCGAGCGCCACGCCTCGTAGAAGACGAACACCCCCGGACGGTCGCGGTCCTCGTGGAAGTGGTACTCCAGGCAGCCCGGTTCCCTGCGGGTGGGCTCGACGAAGGACAGCAGCAGTTCCCTCAGCTCCGCGGCGCGCTCCGGCCGCGGACGGGCGGTGCCCACAAGGGTGACGGGCGGTCGGCTCACGGGTGCTCCCTGGGAAGGCGTACGACCGCACGAGGAGGCGGACGCGGCGAAGGTACGACTGAGTTCGTACCTGAGAGGACGCTAGCGATCTTCGAGGTACGATGCAACCCGTACCTTTCGGCGCGTACCGAACTCCCGCGACATGGAGGCAGCAGCCCGTGCCCGATACCGAAGGCCATCCGGAGGCCGCCGAGATGGAGCTCGGCAGGGTCCTCGCCGCCGTCGCGGACCCGCTCCGCCGGACGGTGGTCCGCGAACTGGCCGCCGCGCCCGACGGGACCGCCCGCACCTGTGCCTCGTTCGGGCTGCCCGTTTCGAAGGCGACCCTCACGCACCACTTCCGCGTACTGCGCGAAGCGGGGCTGATCCGCCAGGTGGACCGCGGCAACAGCCGCATGGCCGCCCTGCGCCGCACCGACGTCGAGCAGCGCTTCCCCGGCCTCCTCGCCCTGCTCGCCGCGGAGGAGCGTCCCTGACTCCTGCGGCCGGCCGGGGCGTTTGAAGACGGTCGTCGGCGTCCAGACGAGGGAGACGTGCAGGTCGCGAGGGGAGGAGCCGGGATGGCTGCATCGGGAGGGCGCCGGAGGCGCGGGAGCGGCGGTGCGGCACCGGCGGGCCGTGACGTCGTGCTGGCCGTCGGACTGGTGGTGGTCTGCCTGGGCGGGGCGGCCCTCTTCGTGAGGACGGCTGCGGAGGCGGGCGGCGGTCCGCCCGTGGTGCCGATCCTCGCGGTGGCCGCACTGGCGGGCGGAGCGGCCCTGGCCCGGTGGAGCGCGGCTCCCGGGCCCCGTCCGCCGGGCGCCCCGCCGGCCGCCCCGCCGGCTGCCGGGGCCCCTGGCCGGCCGGATCCGGCTCCCCCGCTCCCCGAGGTGGGCCCCGAGGCTTTGGACCACGAGGCGGTGGACCCCGACGGCTTCGAGCACGCGGTCGCCGCGCTGTGCGCCCGTGACGGCTGCCACCGGGTGGAGGTGGCGGGCGGTGCCGGCGACCTGGGGGCCGACGTGGTCGCCGTGACGCCGGAGGGCCGGCGCGTGGTGATCCAGTGCAAGCACTACGGGGAGGGCCACCGGGTCGGCTCCCAGGACCTCCAGCGGTTCGGCGGGACCTGTTTCGCCGTCCACGAGGCCGACGTGGCCGTCGTCGTCACCACCAGCGGCTTCACCGCGCCGGCCGCGGAGTACGCCGCCGCCTGCGGCATCGTCTGCGTCGACGGCGACGCCCTCGCCGCGTGGACCGGGGCCCGGACCGGACCGCCGTGGCAGTCCGCCCCGGCGGACGCCGCCCCCGGGGAGGTTTGGCACCCGGTCCGCTGATCGCAAGTGGGGGTGCCGCATTCCGGCCGGGTGCCCGGCAGTATGGAGCCCGTACGCATCATGATCAAGGGGGAAGCACCAATGAGGAAGAGCACCGCGGCAGTTGCCGCGGCCGCCGCCGTCGCCGGGCTCGTCACGGCCGCCGCGCCCGCCGGCGCCACGGGCTGCACGCCGGAGATCCGCAGTCTGAACGCACTGCCCTCCGGTCCGGCAGGCGACGGCGGGACCGTGTACGGCTTCGGGCGCGGCGACCTGGCGGTGGGCACCAGCCGGGGCCTGCCCGTGTACTGGAAGGGCAGCGCCGTCCATGCGGTGCCGCTGCCGGACGGGTGGACGAACGGCGCCGTCACGTCGGTCGGCGACAGCGGGCTGATGGTCGGCACCCTGCGGCGCGGCTTCGACGGCGCCGCCGCATTCAGCTACCGGCCGGGCGATGCCGCCGTGCGGCTCCTGACCGGTACGGCCCACGACGTGTCCGCGGCCGTGAACGAGGGCGGCCGGATGGCCACCAGCGAGAACGGCGTCGGAAGGGAATGGGCCGGCGGCAGGGTCGTCCGCGAACTCCCGCTCCCGGCCGACGCTTTGCCGAACAGCCGGGTCTCGGTGAGCGCCGTCAACAAGCGGGGCGACATCCTGGGCCACGTCTCCGGCGAGTCCTACGACCCGGTGACCGACGAGACCGCCTTCCGCGGCAGTCCGGTGGTCTGGCCCGCCGGCGGCTACCCGCCGTACGCCCTCGAGGTCTGGAACCAGGGCGACCCGACCTACGACGTGATCGCCACCGGGATCGACAACCGCGGCCGGGTCGTCGGGCACGAGTGGCAGCACTGGCGCGAGCTGTCCCACCACCGCCCGGCGACCTGGAAGCGGCCCTACGACGCCCTGCCGGCGGAACCGGGCCGGCTGGCCGGTGAGGCGGAGCTGGCCCTGGCGGGCATCAGCCCCGGGACCGGCGCGGTCGTCGGCCGGGCGGTCTCGTACGAGGAGGGCTGGCCGAAGAGCTCGCAGCCCGCGTACTGGCCCGGTACGGGCCCGGTGCTCGCGCTGCCCGGCGGCAGCGGCCCGCGCCGCGGCGCCGCCCAGGCCGTCACGGACGACGACCGCGTCGGAGGGACGGTCCTCGACGAGCACGGCCTCGGTACGCCCACCGTGTGGACCTGCGCGAGCAAGCAGGCCTACCAGCCGCAGAACTGACGCACACGACCGCGCCGCCGGCCCCGCGGAGAGGGGCTCCGCCGGGCCGGCGGGCTGCGATAGTGGTGGCCTTCGAGGAGTTCGGGGAGCATGCCCCCTTCGCAGTGGGAGAAGCCATGGAGCCGTCCGCGCCGGGCACACCGGTGTTCCTGCCGTCGCCGCCGCCCGCCGACGCCGTCGGCGAGGGGCAGATCCGCGTCCTGTGGGCGCTCGGCGGCGCCGGCCGCGACCTGGATGCGAACCTCGTCCGGCTCGGGGCCCGCGCCGACATCGGCGAGCACACGGAGACGGTCCTCGGCGTGCTGCTCGTCGTGGTCGCGGGTTCAGGTGAACTGAGCACGCCGGAGCAGACGGTGGCGCTGGCGCCGGGCGCCGTCGCCTGGCTGCCCGCCGGCACGACGCGTTCGGTGCGGGCCGGCGCGGACGGGCTCACGTACACCACCTCCCACCGCCGCCGGCCGCCGCTGGGGATCACCACGGGGCTGCGCGCCGGCGCCGGTGAACCGGCGTGCCTGGCGGACCGGGTGTGCGCCGCCTGCGGCCGCATGGCCGCCGACCCCGAGGCCCGCTTCTGCGCCCGCTGCGGGGAGAAGCTCGCCCGGTAGCCGGCCCGGGCCTTCCGGGCCCCGGGCCCGCGCCAGGACCCGGGCCCGGGCTCAGGGGCAGGCCTCCTCGAACTTGACGACGTGGAACGCCACGGGCTGCCCCGTGAGCGGTGTGCCGGTCGGCGGATTCTGGGTGCACACCCGCCAGTTGGACTCCTGGAGCACCATCCGCTCCTGCAGGGCGTCCTTGACGGTGATGCTCGCGTTCCCGGGAAGCGCCTGCCGGGCCACCTTCATGCTCCGGCCGATGAAGTTCGGCATGGTCGCGCCGACGGGCGCCGACGGGGTCGCCGGCTCCCGGGCGGGGCACTCCTCCTCCAGCTTCACCGCGCCGAGGTCGACCTTCGCCGCCGTGTCGACGGCGCTCCCGGCGGCGGGGGTCTGCGAGCAGACCTTCCAGCCGCGGTCCAGGAGCTGCTCGCGGCCGCGGCCGAGCGCGTCGTGCGAGGTGAGCGAGTGGAATCCGGCCGCCTGGGCGGCGTCCTGCGCGGCCTGGAGGCCCATGCCGACGAGGTCCGGCAGCGCAGCCGTCTCCCGGGCGGTGCCGGACGGCGCCGGCGTACCGGGCTTGGACTCGCCGGAGGCGGACGGCGGGCCGCAGGCGGTGAGGGCGAGGGCCGCGACGGCCGCCAGGACGGCGGCGGTGGTGTGGTGGTTCCGCATCCGGCCATGCTCCCCGGGGCGCGGCCGGGGGGTACGCGGTGTCACCGAGTTGTGACATGGCGCATGCGGCTGCCGTCGGCGGCGCGGCTGCGGGCCCGCCGCCGACGGCCGGCTGCTAACGGGAGGCCGCAAGGGCCTCCAGGGCGGGGACGATCGCGGCCGGGGTCGGCAGGGCGGCGTTCTCCGCGCGGAGCGAGGCGGCCGCCTCACGGAGGGCCGGGTCGCCGGTCAGGCGGGCCAGGAGCGGGGCGTCGACGCCGTCGGAGGTGGAGCGGAGGGCGGCGCCCGCGGCGGTGAGGGCGTCGGCGTTGACGAAGTGGTCGGCGCCCTGCGGCAGCAGGAGCTGCGGCAGGCCGGCCTGCAGTGCGGTGAGCATGGTGCCGGAGCCGCCGTGGTGGACCAGCGCGTCGGCCGCGGTCAGCAGCTCGGCGAGCGGAACCCAGGGCAGCGGGCGGACGTTGCCGGGGAGGGTGCCGAGCGGGGAGAGGTCGGCGTCGCCGACGGCGAGCAGGAAGTCGGCGTCCACGGAGGCGGCGGCCTCCACGAGCCGGGCGATGGCGCGCACGCCGTCCAGCTCGGTGAGGACCGTGCCGAGGGTGACGGCGATGCGCGGCCGGGCGCCGCGGCGGAGGAGCTCCGCGGGGACGGTTCCGCCGCCGTTGTAGGGGATGTAGCGCATGCGCAGGCCGCCCGGGTCGCCGCCGAGGGAGGCGGGGACGACGTTCAGCGGGGTGGCCTCGGCCGGCCCCTCGACGCCGTGGGCCTCGTACGCCTCGGCGGAGTGGGCGGCGATCCGGCCGACCATGTCGAGGCCCGAGGAGACGCCGAAGTTCTGGATCGCCGAAGGGATCTTCAGCTTGGCCGCGACCAGCGGGGCGGAGGCCTGGAAGGAGTCGTGGACCAGCAGGTCGGCGCCCCAGTCCTCGGCGGCGGCGAGCAGGCCGTCCACGGTGGGGCGGCCGGCGAGTGCGAAGCCGCGGGCCGCCCGGTCGAGGATCTGCTCCGTTGTCCTGTCGTGGGCGACGTACTCCACCTCCTCGCCGGTGCTCTGCTCGAACACCTCCCGGAGGGTGCGGCCGTCGCCGATCTCCACGATGGGGAAGCCGGCCTCCCGCAGCCGGTCCAGCGGCTGCCCGCTCGCGAACAGGACCTCGTGGCCTGCGGCCCGCAGGGCCTGCGCGGTGGGGATCATCGGGAACAGGTGGCCGGCGGCGGCCGGTCCGGTGAAGAGTATGCGCACGCTTTCTCCTTGCCCAGGGTGTGGCGGGTCCGGGACGGGCCGTACGGTGCGGGTCGCAGGGGCCTGTCCCGGCTCCCTTCGGTGAACTGGCCGAGGGGCGGCGGGTGTTCCCTGGAACAGGGTCGAAATTCGGACGTTCCCGGATGGACCAGCCACCGCGCATGAATGCGGCATTCCGCGCTGTGCGGGCACGTGCCTCCAGCCGTCCGCGCCGCACTCCGGCGCGCCCCTCAGCGGGGATGCCGGTCGCCCGCGTGGAAGGGCCTGTGCCGCCGTCCCGCCCTTCCGGGCAGCGGCGGGTACGGCTCACGGCGGCACGGTGAACGCCCTGACGGGTGTGCAGTACCGGCGCGCGGCTGCACGCGAGTTGCCGCCGCCGCAGGCTGCGCCTCCTCGGGTGCTGTCCTGCTGCGCCGCGTCATCACCACTGCCGCGACCCCGCTCATCATCCCGCCCAGGGCCGAAACCGCCCCGACGGAGATGCCGGCCCACTGGACGACTGCTTCGGGCGCCTGACCGGCATCCGGCGGCTGTCCGATTGTCGCCCCGGGCGTCGCACCGGCGGGCTGTTCCGGCTCGGTTCCCGGCCCGTCCGGGTGCGGCCGCTCGCCCGGCTCCGTCCCGGAGGGCCGCGGACGTTCGCCGCTTGCGCCGACCCGGGGCCGGCCTGCATCCCCGTCCTCCGCCGGAGCAATGCCTTCCACTGCCGACGGCGGGACCGCGGGGCCGCTCAGCTGCGGAGCGGGAGACGTTGAAGCGGCAATGATCCACGCGGCCCGGCCCAGACCGACGACAGCACCTGCCCACAGCCACCAGACGCGTCTCGTCACGGTGCGCATGGTCGGTCAACTCCTTCGGCGCCCCCTCCAGGATGCACCCGGACGCGGTTCCCGGAGCCTGCGGACCGGTCAGCGGTCGGCGGTGCGGCGGATGCGGATCGGCCCGCGGGCCTGCGACGGGTCGACCGGACGGCCCGCCTGGGTGATCTCGACCTCGCCGGCGGCGGCGAGCCGCCGGGCCGCGCGGCGGACGGGCTCCATCAGCGCGCGCCAGCCGTCGCCCTCCCCCGCGTACACCGCGCGCGCGACGTCCGAGGGGCAAATCGTCGCGGTCGGGCCGCGGCGCTCCAGAAGGTCCAGGATGGCCCGCTCCAGGCGCCGGCCCGCCGGCCGTCCGCTGTCCTCCACTCCCCCAGTGTGGCGCCGCGGCGGCACCCCGGTCGGCGGGGGCGGCCCTTCGGGGCACGCCCCGGGCGGCCGCCGCGCGGCGGTCCGGCAGGTCGGCCGGGTACGGGATATCAGTGGGGCAGGCGGCGGTCACCGCGGCCGCCGGTGAGAGGAAGGCGGGGAGCCTGTGGCCGTCAAACCCGTTCCCGAGGGATATCCGCGCATCACCCCGTACCTGTGCTGCGACGGAGCAGCGGAGGCGATCGACTTCTACGTGTCCGTGCTGGGCGCGACCGAGCGGACGCGCATGCCCGCCCCCGGCGGCAGGATCGGACACGCCGAACTGGAGCTGGGCAATTCGGTCGTCATGCTGGCGGACGAGCACCCGGACATGGGCTTCCGCTCGCCGAAGTCCGTCGGCGGGACGCCCGTCACCCTGCACGTGTACGTCGAGGACGTCGACGCGGTCTTCGCCGCCGCCGTCGCCCGCGGTGCCAGGGAGCTTCGTCCGGTCCGCGACGAGTTCTACGGCGACCGCACCGGCCAGATCGAGGACCCGTACGGGCACCGCTGGAGCCTCGCCTCGCACGTGGAGGACGTGTCCGAGGAGGAAATGGAGCGGCGGGCGCGGGAGGCCGTGCAGGGCGGCGGCTGACGGCGGGGCGGCAGCAGGGCGGGGTGGGTGCGGGGCCGGGTCGGGGCCGCGGGGGCCGGGGCCGGGTAATTCGGCGGGGGCGGGGTGCCGGCCGGGTGATACTGGGGCGCGGCTGGTCGGACATCATCCGCCCACCAGTCCCCCACCCGGCGGCGTTCCGCCCGGCTGTTGGTCTTTTCCACCCTTTCGAGGAGCACCACGAGCATGTCGATACCCCCGCAGCCGCCGCCGGGCCCGTACCAGCAGCCGTATCCCCCGCAGGGCCCGTACGGCCTGCCAGGGCAGCCCGGAATGCCCGGAGTACCCGGGCAGGGGGCCCCGTTCGGCGGCCCGCAGGGCTGGTACCCGCCGCAGCCTCAGAAGACGAACGTGGCGGCCATCGTGGCGCTCGTGATGTCGGTGGTCTGTGCCATCCCGTTCGTTCCTCTGATCCTGGGCTTCGTCGCCCTCTCGCAGATCCGGAAGAACGGCGAGAAGGGCAAGGGACTCGCGATCGCGGCGATCGTCATCCACGGGGCGACGATCGCGTTCTACGCGATCGTGCTCGCCATCGGACTGCTCGGCGGGGCGGCCGACGACGCCGCGGCGCGGCAGGACGCCGGCGGGCGGGTCACCGTGCCGGAGCAGAGTGCGAGCCCCGGCGCGAACGCCGGCGCGAGCCCTGGTGCGAGCCCGCGCGAGCGCCGCAGGGACGTCGAGGACATCCGCAAGGGCGACTGCTTCAACACCGAGGACGACCTGGCGAAGACCGAGGAGGGGGGCACCGAGGCCCGCCAGTCGGTGCGGACCGTGGCGTGCGACCAGCCGCACGAGGGCGAGGTGTACGCCGTGCTCACCCTGGAGGGCGGGGCGTTCCCGGGCGCGGACAAGGTCGTCGCGAGCGCCGACGAGAAGTGCGGCGGCAAGGCGCTGACGGACTACGTGGGCAGTGACGCGGCGAAGCTGCCGAAGTCGCTTGAGGTGTTCTACTACTACCCGCAGGCGTCGAGCTGGGTCCTGGGCGACCGGACGGTCACCTGCTTCCTCGGCAGCCCGGCCGGGACGACCACGGGCTCGGTGCGCGCGAACGCCTCCTGAGACCCGCCCCGCGCACGCAAACGGCCGGCCGCCCACACCGCGGCCGGCCGTTTGCGTGCGCGGGGCGGCGGGCGGCCTGCGGCGGCCGGTCAGCGGTAGTCGAGTTCGGCCAGTTCACGGGCGAGGCGGTTCCGGAAGGCCGGGATCCGGGCGAGGACGGGCAGCAGCGTGTTGCGCAGGGCGCGGCGCGTCAGGCCGCGGGCGGTGGCGACGCGGGTCATCCGGTCGGTGAGGGCGACGACGCGCTGGGCGACGGGGCGGCGCCTGGCCTCGTACGCGTCGAGCTCGCCGTCCGCCAGGGCGCGGCCGAGGGCGTAGCCGTCCTGGATGCCGGTGTTCATGCCCTGCCCGCCGGCCGGGCTGTGCACGTGCGCGGCGTCCCCGGCGAGCAGGAGGCGCCCGGCGCGGTAGCGGTCGGCCACGCGGTGGTGGATCCGGAACCGGGAGGACCACACGAGGTCGTGCACGCGGGCCTCGCCGCGGAGCCGCTGCGCCAGCAGGGCCCGCACGAAGGCGAGGTCCGGAGACGGCGGGGCCTCGGCGACCGTGGCGACGATCCGGTAGCGCCGGCCGGCGCCGCCGCCCCCGCCCACGCCCCCGTTCCCGTTTCCCGGCAGCGGGGCGATGACGGTCAGCCCGGCGGCGCCGAAGGCGAGCGAGACCTCGCTCGGGCCGGGGGCCCAGTCCATGACGACGTCGGCGAGGACGAAGGACTCGTCGTACGCGCTGCCCGTGAAGCCGATGCCCGCTGCCGCGCGGACGGTGCTGTGCATCCCGTCGGCGCCGACGGCGTAGGCGGCGTGCAGGGTCTCGCCGGCGGCAGTGGTGAGGGTGACGCCGTCGGCGTCCTGGGTGACGGAGGTGACCTCGCGGGGGCGGTGGACGTCGCCCCCGAGTGCGCGCAGGCGGCTCAGCAGGACGGCCTCGGTCTCGTACTGGGGGACCATCAGGGCGTACGGGTGGGCGGTCGGCAGGCCGTCGAAGTCGACGGCCGCGAGGGGACGGGCGCCGTCGCGGATCCGGAAGCGGGAGACGGGGATGCCGCGGGCCACGAGGCCGGCGGAGAGCGCGCCGCTCGGGTCGAGCTCGTCGAACACCTCCAGCGTGCGGGCGTGCACGACGGCGGCGCGGGAGGTGTTGGCGCCCTCGGCCTGCCGGTCGAGGAGGACGAAGTCGACGCCGGCCTCGGCAAGGGTCACGGCGAGGGCGAGCCCGGTGGGCCCGGCGCCGACGATGGCCACCTCCGTGCGGGAGGGCAGTACGGGGGTGCTGGTCATTGCGGACCTCCTCCGGCGGGCCAACACTTGTTGGCCAACGTCTGTTGACTTGAGGATGCCCTCGCGCGATTCGCCTGTCAACAGTTGTTGGCCTACGCTTGTTGGCATGACGACGCCGCGCCGCTCCGACCAGACCAAGACCGCCATCCTGAGGGCTGCGCGGGAACGCTTCGCCGCCCACGGATACGAGCGCACGACGATCCGCGCCGTCGCCGCGGACGCGGAGATCGACCCGTCGATGGTCATGCGGTACTTCGGCAGCAAGGAGCAGCTCTTCGATGCCGCCCTCGCGGTCGACCTGCGCCTGCCCGACCTGGGCGCGGTGCCGGCCGAGCAACTGCCGGCCACGCTGGTGCGGCACTTCGTGGACCGGTGGGAGGGCGACCCGGCGGACGACGCCCTGCTGGTGCTGCTGCGCTCCGCGGTGACGAACGAGCAGGCCGCGGCCCGCATGCGCGAGGTGTTCGCCACCCAGGTGGCACCCGCACTGGCGGCAGCCCTCGGCCCGGACCGGGCCGCCCGCACGGCGGGTCTGGTCGCCGCCCAGCTCCTCGGCCTCGCCCTGACCCGCTACCTCCTGGCACTCCCCCCGGTCGTCGCCCTGCCCCCGGACGACCTGGTCAAGCACCTGGCCCCGGCCCTGGCCGCCACCCTGGCCGGCTAGGGGCTGTACTGAGTTGCCCCGTGGAGCCAGGAGCGGCGTTCGGTGCGTGCCCTCGGCGCGCGGGACGGCCCGGCGCACGGCGGCGGGATGGCGCCCTGGATGGTGGGCGGGCCGGCGCCGGCTCCTGGGGCGAGCAGCGTGGTTCCTGCGCCGCGAAGAGTGACCAGAGCCGTGCAGGCGGGGTCGAGTGCGTCGACCGGGCGCCCGTAGAAGACGATGCGCGTGAGCACCAGGTCGATCGGCGCCGCGGCGTCACGGAGTCGGTGGAAGCGTGCGCCGAGGCGGACCGGCCCGTGCGTGCAGCGCACGGCTGCGGTCGCCCGGGTCTCGTCCACGGGCCGCAGGTGGTCGATCCGGAACTCCGCGTCGACCGCCGGCCGGCGGTCCGGGTCGGGGGTCGCCGTCATCCCGCCATGATCTCAGGGCGTTCGACGGGCCCGGCCCGGTCAGGGCGTAGGGGGGCGGGCCGCGGCCGAGGCACGGTTCCGTGTTCCCGGGGCCGCAGCCGCCCCCGGGCGGGGCGGATCGCGGCGGGCGTGCGTAGCCTGGCGGCATGCGTATGCGTCCCACCCTGAGCTGGACCCCCTCCGGGGATCTGCCGCCCGGCACGACGGAGCTGGGGCCCGTCGTCGATGTGCTTGCCGCCGGCAGGGTGCTCGTCCTGAGCGGCGCGGGCCTGTCCACGGAGTCGGGCATCCCCGACTACCGCGGCGAGGGCGGCAGCCTCAGCCGGCACACCCCGATGACGTACCAGGACTTCGTCTCGGGCAGCGGGGCGCGGCGCCGCTACTGGGCGCGCAGCCACCTCGGCTGGCGTACGTTCGGCCGGGCGCGGCCGAACGCCGGGCACCGGGCGGTGGCAGCGTTCGGGCGGCACGGGATGCTCGCGGGCGTGATCACCCAGAACGTCGACGGCCTGCACCAGGCCGCCGGCAGTGACGGGGTGGTGGAGCTGCACGGCGGCCTCGACCGGGTCGTCTGCCTGTCCTGCCGCGCCTCCACCCCGCGGCGCGAGCTGGCCCTGCGGCTGGAGGAGGCCAATCCGGGGTTCGAGCCGGTGGCCGCCGCGATGAACCCGGACGGTGACGCCGACCTCACCGACGGGCAGGTCGCGGACTTCCGCGTCGTGCCCTGCGCGCGGTGCGGGGGCGTCCTCAAGCCGGACGTGGTGTTCTTCGGCGAAGCCGTTCCGCCGTCGCGGGTGGAGCAGTGCCGGGCGCTCGTCGACGGGGCGGACGCGGTGCTGGTCCTCGGCTCCTCGCTCACGGTGATGTCGGGGCTGCGGTTCGTCCGCCAGGCGGCCGGGGCCGGCAAGCCGGTGCTGATCGTGAACCGGGACGCCACCCGCGGCGACCCGCATGCCGTCACGCGGGTCGCGCTCCCCCTCGGCGCGGCCCTGACCGCGGTGGCGGGCCGCCTGGGCGTCGCCGTCGACGGGGAGGAGGCCGGGTAGCGCCCGGCGGTGGCCGGTTCAGCCGCCCTGGTCCTTGCGGGGGCGCGCCCCCTCCTGCGGGTCCGTCTGCGCGTCCTGGCCGGGGTCGGGCTCGTGTCCTGCCCGTGCCCGTTCGCGCTCCTGTTCCTGCTTGCGCTGCCGGTTGAGCTCGTCCTTGCGGGCCTTGCCCTGCGGGTCGGTCATCGCTCGGCTCCCTTCCTCCGTTGCCTCCGGGCCGCTGCACGCGTACGCGCCGCGTACGCTCCTGCCCGGCGTGTCCCCGGAAACGGGCCGCGGACACCCGCGGGCCGCCTCCGGAGAGGGCCGCCGGCCTCCGGGCCCGGCATGGCCGTGTCCCCGTGCGGGCGGGAGGCGCCCGGCACGAAGCCGGGGCCGCGGCCGCCGCGGTGCGGGCAGCGGGCATGGTGCCGCCGGGCACACCGGGGTGCGCGGGTCAGGACCGGCAGCGGAGCATCTCCAGCGGCGGGTGCGCGAGGAGGTCGGCCCAGAAGTCGGCCCCGTACTCGGCGATGCCCTCCTCGGACACGTGCAGCGGCACCCACTCCAGGTCGCGGAATCCCGCCCGCCGCAGGCACTCCTCGTAGACCTCGCGGCGCGGGACCGTGCCGAGGATGCTGATCGGCTCCGGGTCGAGGAGCGCGGTGACCCGGACGAGCGGCCCGGCCTCCCGCTCCTCGCCCGTCGGCTCGCAGCGGAAGCCGTACGTGTCCAGGCTCCGGCAGTCGAAGCGGTAGTCGGGCTTCTGCGCGAACACGAAGAACGCGCCGCCCGGCACCAGGTTGCGGTGGATGTTGCGGCACATGCGCTCCATCTCCGCTGTGTCGGAAGCGTAGTTGAGGCACTGCACCGCCAGGGCGATGTCGAACTGCCGGTCCAGCTGTCCCAATCCGGCGGCGTCGCCGACCTCGTAGCGCACGCCCAGCGGCTCCTGTTCCTCGATCCGCCGCGCGGCGGCGATCATCTCGGCGGAGATGTCCACGCCGAACACGTCCGCGGCGCCGCGGCGCTTGAACTCCCGGCTGTAGAAGCCGGTTCCGCACGCCACGTCGAGGACCGAGCGGCCTTTGACGTCACCGACCATGCCGAGGAAGCTCGGCACTTCCCCGTGGCGGATCAGCGGCAGGGACTTGAAGCCCTCGAAGGCCTCGCCGATGCCGTCGTACTGCTGCTGCACGCTCACGTGCGCCCCCTCTGTGCCGTGCTTCGTCCCGGATGCAGGCCGCACCGGGCCCCCGGCGGAGTGCGGAGGAGGGCCCGGTGCGGCGTTGACAGAAGTCTGCTGCCGGCAAGTCCGGGAGCCGTACTGGCAGATGGCACGAATCAGCGGGCGGCCGGTCCCCGTATCGGCCAACCACCTCGGACTGCTGTGTGCTCCGTTGTGAGGAGAGCCCTTCGTGCCGGGGAACCGGGCGCGGCTCAGGGGGTGGGCGGCGGCGTCCAGAGGGGGTTGCGTCCGCTCAGGCCGACCGCCCGGTCGAGCAGCGGCGCGTCGTCGGGCACGGGCACGACGGGCCCGAAGATCCCGCCCCTGCCGGCATCGTCCTCCTCGGCGGACGCGCGGAGGAAGGCGTACGAGGCGTGCAGCGCGGCCGGATCCGGGTCGTACGGCAGGCCGGCGGCCCGGGCCAGGTCCCAGCCGTGGATCACCAGCTCGTCGGTGGCGACGGCCCCCGCGACCCCGCCGGGGAGCTCCACGCCCCCGGCGCGGGTCATGCCGGTCCAGGCGGCCGGGTCGCGCCAGGCGACCGCCATCTCGGCCAGCAGCCGGGGCAGCTGCTCCCGCCATTCCGCGGGCAGGCCGGGTACGGAGCCGGCGTCGGGAGCGGTGGCGGTCGTCGGGCCGAGGTCCTTCCGGGCGGCGTCGCGGAAGGCGGTCGCGAGGCCCGCGAGGTGGGCGAGCAGGCCGCCGACCCGGTATCCGGGGCAGGGTGTGGGGTCGGCGAGCCGGTCGTCCGGAACGTCCGCCGCGAGCCGCGCCACGATCCGGGCCTGTGGGCGGAGGTCGATGAACGCCGCGTCGGTCATGTGCCGCTCCTTCGGGGATGGTGGATCGAAGGGTAGGCCGGCGGTGTACCCGGCACTCACCGCAACACGGGCCTCACCCGCCCCACCATCGCCGATCCGCCCGGACGCGCGCCCGGACGCCGGGAAACCGCGGTGCCGGGCGGCGCCGAACTTCGACGAGACCGTGCCCGGTGAGCGGAGGATGTTCCGGCGTCGCCGTCTCGGCCCGTTGTCAGTGGGGACCGGCAGGCTGGTGGGATGACACCGTTGCTTCTTGCCGACATCGAGCGGGCCGTCCGCGACAGTTGGAGTGCCGACACCTGCACCCCCGACTACCGGTCGCTGTGGACCGGCGACAACCCGGCCCGCGACCAGTGCGGGGTGACCGCCCTCGTCCTCAACGACCTGCTGGGCGGCGAGCTGGTCCGCGGCGAGGTCCACGTCGACGGCAGGCGCGTCGACTACCACTGGTGGAACCGCCTCGGCGCCGGCGTCGAGATCGACCTGACGCGCGAGCAGTTCGGCCCGGAGGAGACGGTCGTGGGCGGCACCGTCATACCCCGGCCGCCGCGCGCGCAGCCGCACCGGCTCCGGGAGGAGTACGAACTCCTCCGCACCCGGGTCCTGGAACGCCTGGCACAGCCGCCGGGGGAACGGACCGGGCCGGCCTCGGCCACGCCGCCCGCCGGCTGACCGGCCGGACCACCACCGGGCCCGCCGTTCACGGCGCCCCGCCGAGGCTTCCGGCCGGCCGGCTCCGCCGTGCCCCGGGCTCCGGGGCGCCCGTTCGGCGCCGGCCGCCTGGCGGCTGCCGCCGAACGGAGGTCAGGCCCCGGCCGCGTCCAGGAGGAGGCGGGCCAGTTCCTGCGGTTGCGAGAACATCGGCCAGTGGCCGGTGGCCATGTCGATCCGCCGCCAGCGCGGCCCGGTCAGCAGCCGGGCCACGTCGTCGGTCGGTTCGGCGCCGTCGAGGAGGCACTTGACGTACGTCGCCGGCAGCTCCTCCAGCGGCCGGACCAGCACGGCGGGGTCGGCCAGGGATGCGCCCGGGTGGGGGGTCGCACCGGCCGTGAACCGGGCGATCTGCCGGTCCCCGAGCCCCTGGCCCGCGCAGTCGGCCGCGGTGACCGGCGCCCAGAGGCCGCCGTTCGCGGCGATGGCGTCCTCGAGCTTCGCCGGGCCCTCCCACCAGGTGGAGACGAAGGACTCCCCCTCGGCCGGGATGTTGGAGTCGAGGAAGACGACCCGGGTCAGCCGGTCACTGATGCGCCCGCCCGCCTGGCCGACCGGGATGCCCGAGTAGCTGTGCCCGACCAGCACGACGTCGTGCAGATCGAGGCGCTCGACCTCGTCGACGATGTCGCGGACATGGGTCTGCCGCCCGACGGGCACGTGCCGCTTCTCGGCCAGGCCGGACAGCGTCAGCGGGTGCACGCCGTGGCCGGCCCGGCGCAGTGCGGGCACCACCTCGTCCCACGCCCACCCTCCGAGCCATGCGCCTGCCACCAGTACGAAGTTCGCCATGGGGGGGCAGGGTAGCGGGCGGCTCCGACAAGGCCGGCGCGCTACTCGCATTCGGACATCGGCGGGCGCCGGCGCCGGCGGGGCGCGGTGATGAGTACGGGTACTCAGGCCGCGGCGGATCCCGTACGGCAGGGTGTTCCCATGCACCAGCGTGAATGGAAGCCCGCGGACCACCGACTCGGCATCGAACGCGCCGGCATCGCCGTCCTGGCGGTGGCGGCGGCCCTCGCCGCGGCGGCGGCCATCGCCGTGCTGTCCGTCGTCACCGTCCACGCCCTCGCCTGACGGGCCGAACGCGCCCCCGCGGGTGCCGGACCGGTCGGCCGCTCGTTGGACCCGCAGGAGGGACCGGACGCGGACCGGTCCGTCCGCCGCCCTGTCGTCCGTACGTCCGACACCTGCCGAGGAGCCCCTGGTGAACCCCTCCGATCAGCCGCGCGCGGTCGCCGCGCTCCTGCCCGCCGCACCGTTGCAGGACCACCCCGGCGGCGACTCCCGCGGTGTCCTGAACGTCGTCGGCGTGCACCTCTACCTGGAGCGGGACGGCCGCGTCCTGCTCGGGCTGCGCCATCCCGACTCGGCGTTCGCGGCGCGTACGCACCACTTCCTCGCCGGCCACTGCGAGCGGGAGTCCGCCGTCGCCTGCCTGGTGCGCGAGGCGGAGGAGGAGGCCGGGCTGGTGATCGACCCTGCCGACGTGGAACTCGTCCACCTGGTGCACGTCGTGGACGGTCCCGGCGACCGGCCCCGCATGCAGCTCGTCTTCCGCGCCCGCGCCTGGGCGGGCACGCCGGAGGTGCGGGAGCCCGACCGGTGCCTTTCCTGGGACTGGTGGCCCGCCGACGCCCTGCCGGACCGGGTCGTCCCGTACACCCGCGCCGCGATCGAGGGCATCCGGGCCGGCCGCCTGTACACCGAACTCGGCTGGTGACCGCGCGCCCGGACGCCGCAGCCGGCCGTTGCGGCGGAAGGCCCGGTACAGCGATGTACTCGGCGGCGTGGGTGCAGTCCGCGGAGAACACGCCGTCCTCCAAGGCGGGTCAGGGCCACGCGGGCCGTGCCGGCGGGGTCCCCGCAGGCGCCGACGACGACCTCGACGACGGTATGGGCGGCGGCGAGCGGGCCGTGGCAGAGCAGCACCGGGTCGTTGCCGGTGACAGCCCTTCAGGAAACGCCGGAGGTAGAGGGTTTGGCGGCGCCGGGGCGGGTCACACGCGTCGACGGCGGGGTCTGCGGTCGGACTTCGGCGGGCCCCGCCGGGCCTGGGCCGTGCACGTGCTCACCGGCGGCCCAGGACCCTTCGGCATCACGGGCACCAAGGGCCACAAGGGCACCGAGGGGAGCACCCGGCTGCCGAACGGGATCCGCACGGCACTCGGGCTGCGCCCCGCCCGCCCTCCTCCCCGGGCGGGTGCGGGCCGTGTCCCGGCAGGCCCCCGGCCACGGCGCTCGGACCGCCGTCCCCGGGCTCGCGGAATCCGTACGGCTGCCGCCCGCCCCCGACGACCGGCCGGGCCCGAGGAGCCCCTTGCCCGGAAGGATTCCTCATGGGGATACGCAGGAAGTTCGCCGGTTCGCGGCTGTGGGCGGGACCGCCGCCGCGGACGGCGCCGGGGCGCCGTCCGGTGGTGCGGGCGCTGGCCGTGGCGGCCGCGTTCGCCGGCACGGTGCTGTTCAGCCTGGCCCTGGCACGGGTGACGCTGGAGCCGTCGGCCGCCTCGGCGGGGCTCGTGCACAGCAACGTCCACCCGGGCGCCTCGATCCGGCAGTACCTGGAGCAGGGCTCCGCCGGGGACGCCGCGCGGCAGCTCGGCGGAAACCTGCTGCTCGGCGTGCCGTTCGGCCTGCTGCTGCCGGTGATGGTGCCGCAGACACGCGGCCTGCTGCGGGTCGCCGCGGTGACGGCCGTCGTGATGACCCTGGTGGAGCTGGTCCAGGGCGCCCTCGTCACGGGGCGCGCCTTCGACGTCGACGACGTGCTCCTCAACACCGCGGGGGCTCTGCTCGGGTTCCTCCTTGCGGGCCGCCGGATGAGCCGGGCGGTGCACCCGCGCCGCCGGCGCTGGTGGCACCGCCTGCCCGGGTTCGGGCCGCGCGGCGGCGCCAGAGCCCCCGAGGCGGGCGGCGGCGGGGCCGGGCCGCCGGCGTGACCGCGCCGGGCCGCCGGGCGACGGGGTGCGTAGGGGCGCGCGGACGGGGCAAGCGGCCCCTGTCCGCCCCCGGAGGGCACGCCTCCGGCACGCGGAGGCGGGCGTGGCGAGCGACGAGGAGGCACCATGCCGAACCGGCCTGCGGGCGACCATCTGGAAGGGCTGCGCGCGCGGCTCGCGGCGGGCGGGGAGCACGGGCTCACCCCGGCGGAGCACGAGGAGCTGCAGCGGCTCCTGGACAGGGCAGGGCGGGACGGGGCGCGGGACGACCCGGGCCTGGCCGAGTCGCTGGAGGAGGCCGCCCTGCGTTTCGAGGCCCGTCATCCGTCCGTCTCCGCCGCCCTGCGGACGGTCGGCGTGAACCTGGCCAACCTCGGCATCTGACCGCCGGCGGCCGGCGTACCGCGCGGTCTCCCGCCCCCGGCCCCATCCCCTCGCGAAGGGAAGACACCCATGGCTCGACCGAGGATCCTCGTGGTCGGTGCCGGCTTCGCCGGCGTCGAGTGCGTGCGCCGGCTGGAGCGCCGGCTCATGCCCGGGGAGGCGGACATCACGGTCGTCACCCCGAACTCCTACCAGCTGTACCTGCCGCTGCTGCCGCAGGTCGCCTCCGGGGTGCTGACCCCGCAGTCGGTGGCCGTGTCGCTGCGGCGCAGTGAGCGCAACCGCACGCGGATCCTGCCGGGCACCGCGGTCGGTGTGGATCCGGCGGCGAAGGTGTGCGTGGTGCGCACGATCAGCGGGGACCTCACCGACCGGCCGTACGACCACCTCGTCCTGGCTCCCGGGAGCGTCACCCGGACCTTCGACATCCCCGGGCTTGCCGAGCACGCGCGGGGCATGAAGACCCTCGCCGAGGCCGCGTACCTGCGCGACCACGTCATCGCGCAGCTCGATCTGGCGGACGCGTGCGGCGACCCCGCCGAGCGGGACGGCCGGCTGCGGTTCGTCGTGGTGGGCGGCGGGTATGCCGGTACGGAGACGGCCGCGTGCCTCCAGCGCCTGACCACGCATGCGGTGGAGCGCTACCCGCGCCTGGAGGCGCGCCGGATCAGCTGGCACCTCGTGGATCTGGCCCCGCGGCTGATGCCGGAGCTGGGCGACGCCTTGGGGCGTGCCGCGCTGGACGTGCTGCGCCGGCGCGGCATCGAGGTCTCCCTCGGGGTGAGCGTCGCCAAGGCCGGTGCCGCGGAGGTGACGCTCACCGACGGGCGCGTCCTGCCCACCCGTACGCTGATCTGGACGGCCGGCGTCGCGGCGAGCCCGCTGGTGGCGACCCTGGGGACGCCCACGGAGCGGGGACGGCTCGCCGTCACCCCCGACATGGCCGTGCCGGGTGCGCCGGGGGTGTTCGCGCTGGGCGACGCCGCCGCGGTGCCCGACCTCGCGCAGGGCACCGAGGGGGCCGTCTGCCCGCCCACCGCGCAGCACGCCTCGCGGCAGGGGCGTACGGTCGCCGACAATGTGATCGCCGCCCTGCGCGGGCAGCCGCTGCGCCCGTACCGGCACCGCGACCTGGGGCTCGTCGTGGACCTCGGCGGTACGGACGCCGTGTCGAAGCCGCTGGGGGTGCCGCTGCGCGGTCTGCCGGCGCAGGCGGTGGCGCGCGGCTACCACTGGGGGGCGCTGCGGACTGGCGTCGCGAAGACCCGCGTCCTGACGAACTGGCTGCTGAACGCGGTGGCCGGCGACGACTTCGTGCGGACCGGCTTCCAGGAGCGGCGGCCGGCCACGCTGCGGGAGTTCGAGCAGACCGACGCCTACCTGACGGCGGAGGAGATCCGGGCCCGTACGGCGCGCTGACGGCGCGGACCGCGGGACGGCCGCCGTGCGCGGCCGTCCCCCGGGTGCCTCACGGCCGGCCGAGGAGCGCCGTTCCGGCCGCGGAGTCCGTGCGGGCCGTGAAGAAGTCGGTGAACGCGGCGACGAACTCCGCTTCGGCGACACGGCCGTCGCCGTCCGCGTCGAGCTGCCGGAATCCGTGGTTGAGCTCGGCCGGGTGGATGCGCTTCCCTCCGAACAGGGTGCGGTACTCGTCGGCGCACAGGTGCCCGCTGCCGTCGGTGTCAGCCGCGCGGAACAGGGCGCGCATCGCCGGGACGAGGCCCTTCTCCAGGTAGTCCGGGTCCCGGTCGAGCCCGGTCAGCATGGCGGTGACGAACTCCGCGCAGTCCACGCCGCCGTCGCCGTCCGCGTCCGTGCCCGCGCACAGGTGGCGCCACCAGGATTCGAACGCGGCGTACAGCACGTCCTCCTGCTCCGCCGGGAGTTCCAGCTGCCAGCACACGTTGTGGACCATGGCCTGGAGGTCGGCGGAGTTGACGCGTCCGTCGCCGGTCTGGTCGAGGACCTGGCGGAAGAAGGCCTCCAGGCGGGCCGGACGGGAGTCGGCGGTGCGCGGCCGCGGCAGGCGCAGCGCGGGCACCGCCCGGCGCGGCCGGCCCTGGCGGGCGGGGCGCGCGCCGGTGCCGCCGTCGGGGTGGTGCCGGTACCGTACGCGGTCGGGCAGGAGGGTCGTGATCTGCCGCATGCCGCGGTGTACGGCCCAGGAGAGGGCGGCGGCGCTGCGGGGGCGCGGCGTGCCGAACCGCTCGTGCCAGGCGGGCGGCAGGTCGGCCACGGTGAGCGCGGTGAGCGTCCGGGCGGCGACGGCGCGCAGCAGCGGCCAGAGGGGCCGGAGCCGCCCGAGGCGGCGGGGTGCGGGCGCCTCGCGGAGCATGTCGAAGAGCAGGTAGCGGACCTGTTCGCCGTATTCGAGGACCTCGCGGACGGTCCGGTCGACGTAGGCCGGCACGTCGGCGGCGGTGGGCGGCAGTGACTCCGCGGGGATGTCGAGGGCCGCGCAGACCTCCTTGAACTCGGCGTACAGCGTGTCGAGTTCGACGGCGGTGAGGGGGTCGCCGGAGAGGGTGCGCATGGCGGTCATGGCCTCGTACAGGGTCACCATGACCCAGGCGCGGACCTCCGGGTCCTCTGCGGTGTAGGGCCGTCCGGCGTCGTCGGTGCCGCGGATGCGCCGGTGGGTGCGCGCCAGCCGGGCGGTTTCGCGCTCCCGGTCCTCGGGGCCGGCGAAGAACAGGCGGGTGCCGCTGTCCATCGTGTGCTGGATGCGCCGCCAGGGGTGGGCCCGGTAGGTGGAGTAGTGGGCGGTGCCGGCCGCGACGGCGGGGTGTGCGGTCTGCAGGACGAGCAGCCTCCAGGCCACCAGGCCGATGCGCTGTTCGCCGAGGATGCGGCGGAGCAGGCCGGCGGGGGCGGGCAGCGAGGTGCGGGTCACGTGTTGCTCCTGTGGCGGGAGGGCCGGGCAGACAGGAGGTACAACGGCCGTGTGGCGGGCGGGTCGCCGGGCCGCGGCCCGGATCACTCCCATGTGCGGCTCTGCGAACGGCTGCGCGCATGGGCGGGGCTTCAGTCGAGGGTGAACTCCCAGTAGGCGGCTTCGCGGTAGCCGTCGTCCGGGGGCCGTACCTCGACGGTGACGGTCGTGCCCGTGCGGTCGGCCGTGAGCCGTACGGGCACGGTGCGCTTGCCGTCCTCGGCCAGCGGGGGCAGCAGGGCCGCGGCGGACTCGCCGCGGTTGGACCACCGCACGCCGCCGGAGGTGTGGCGGTCCAGGGAGCGCCCGGCGCGTACGACGAGGGGCGCCTCCCCGTACTCGGAGACGGCGGTCTCGGCGGAGTCGCCGCCGATGCGCTGCTCCCCGTCCGTGTCGTTGCGGTACGTGACGGTGATGAGGTGGGTGCCGTCGGCTCCCCGGCGGGGTGCGCCGACGGTGACCTTCAGGCCGTCCTCGTACCGTGCGGTGCGGCCCACGGCGAGGGGGTCGGCCACACCGCCGTCGGCGCCGGAGGTCTCCTCCAGCTGCCCGTACCCGTCGATGCCGCGCTCCAGCTCGTGCAGTCCCACGAGCCCGAGGCAGGCCAGCACGGCCGCCGCGAGCAGCGCCGCCCCGCACCCCGTGAACCGGCCCGGCGCCGCGGCCGCGGGAGCCGCGGAGGTCCCCGGCCGCGGGTCGCCCGCCGGAGTCGGGGGCTGCTCGGGGGTCGGGGGGTGTGCCGTCATGGCGCCACCGTAGGCCGGCCGGGGTGGGCGGATCATGAGCGCCCGTACTCAGCTCTCCTGAGTACCGTTCCCCGGTTTCCGGCGGTACGCGCTCCCTGCCGGGGGCGGCGCGGGCGTCCCGCCGGGGTTCACCGGCTCCTGCGCCGACCCGGGCAGACCGGAGCGGCGCCGTTCCCGGGCGGTGTGGGCCGCTGCTGCCAGACTGGCGGCTGGCCCGGCGCGGGCCCTGCCCCTGCCCCCGCCCCAGTCGCACCGATGGGGTGCGGCGGCCGGAACGGTCTGCCGCACACCGCCGGCAACCCGAGGAGGACGTGCACATGGCCCAGTTGCTGAGGGTCCAGAACTTCAACGTGTCGAGCGACGGGATCGGGGCCGGGGAGGACCAGACCCTGGAGCGCCCCTTCGGGCACGTCGACCCGGGGAGGATGTTCGCGTGGGCCGGTGCCACGGCGAGCTGGCCGAACCGCACCGAGCCGGGCGGCAGCCGGGGCCTGGACGACTACTTCACGCGGGACTTCACCCACAACATCGGCGCCGAGATCATGGGCCGGAACAAGTTCGGGCCTCAGCGCGGCCCCTGGCAGGACCACGCGTGGCGCGGCTGGTGGGGCGACGAGCCGCCGTTCCGCACGCCGGTGTTCGTGCTGACCCACCACCCGCGGCCCTCGTTCACCCTCTCCGACACCACCTTCCACTTCGTGTCCGGCGAGCCGGCGGCCGTCCTCGACCTGGCGCGGGAGGCCGCCCGGGGCAAGGACGTGCGGCTCGGCGGCGGAGTGCGCACGATCCGCGAGTTCCTGGACGCCGACCTCGTCGACACCCTCCACGTGGCGGTCTCGCCGGTGGAACTCGGGTCGGGGCTGAAGCTGTGGGACTCCCCGCAGGACCTCCTCGACCGCTTCCACCTGGAGACCGTCCCGAGCCCGAGCGGGGTGGTGCACCACCTGTTCTGGCGCCGGTGACGCGCGGGGCCGCGGCCCCGCGGTGTGCCGGGGGCGGCGCTCACGGCGGCGGGGGCAGGAGTCTGGGGAGGAGGTCCTCCGGGGCGGCGTCCAGGTGGAGCTGGAGCAGGCGGTGGGGGAAGAAGTAGCCGCTGTCGGTGCGGTGGAGGAGGACGCGCTGCTCCGCCGCGTCGAGGAAGCGCCGGTAGCGGTACGGGGTGCGGCCGCGCTGCGCGAGCACCGCGCGGACCGTCCAGTGGTGTACGACGGCCAGCCCGCCGAACCGGAAGCCGCGGATCACCGCGAACTGCCCGCCCAGCAGGGCCGCGGCGAACGCGGCCCTCCGCAGCGAGTCCCCGCCGGGCGCGGCCGCCGCGATCAGGGCGAGCAGGCCGAGGCCGGCTGCGGCCAGGCCCGCGAGGCCGTGGACCAGGCAGAAGCGGACCGAGCGGCGGACGCCTTCGTTCGGGCGGGGGCGGCGGTCCTGCAGCGACGGCTCGAACTGGTTTCCGAAGGCGTACAGGAAGCCGAGGAACACCGCGGCGGCCGGCGCGATCCACGCGGGCTGCGGGCACAGCAGCAGGACGACGTATCCGAGCAGGCAGATGAGCGCCACCGAGACGAGGCCGGACAGCAGTCCGCGCGCGAGGTGGTACTTCAGCGGCGACGAGTAGATCATCAGCTCCTGCCGGAACCACGTCCACCGCATCTGCTCGACGGGCTGGAACACGGGCGTGAACGAGGCTTCGAGCTGGGTGAGGGCCACCCATGCGTAGGCGAGCCCCACGATCCAGCACCCTGGCGCCGTCAGGTCGGCCTCCACCACGAAGACCAGCCAGCACAGGATGAGGACCATGGCGGGCGCGTTCGCCGCCATCGGCGCGGCGACCGCGCCGCGCTGCTCCGCGCGGGGGCCGCCGCCCCTGGCGAGGTGGTGCTTCTCCGACTGGTACGCCTGCGCCGCGACGTTCACCGCCATCGCCGCGGCGAGGGCCGCGGCGTCCCGCACGCTCGTGTCCAGCATCCCGGCCGGGACGGCCGCCGCCAGCCACACCACGGGCAGCCCGAGGGCCGCCACCGCCATCACGACGTTGGGGACGATCCGCGGCAGCACCTGCTCCGCGGGCGTCAGCCAGGTCAGGTCCAGGCGGTCCAGGTACAGCACGTGCTCCTTGCGTGCGGTGAGCATCCGCGCGAGGGAGGCCAGCCACGTGAGGGTGCGCTCCGGGTCCGCGTCCGGGCGGGGGCGCTCCCGGCGCAGGCACTCGCGGGTGTAGGCGTCGAGGATGCGGCCGCGGCGCTCGGCGAGGCTGCCCGGCGCACGCAGGTCGTCCGCCGGCCGGTTGCGGTAGGTGAGGCGGATGAAGTTCAGCATCATCGGCGACTGGAACAGCGGCCACAGGTCCGGATCGCCCTCCAGCGCGGCGTGCACGTCGGCGAGGGCCCCCCGGTCCGCGGCGAGGAAGTCCTGCACGTCCCGGCGGGACGGAGGCAGCACCTCGACATAGCGCAGGGCACGCAGGTCCTGGGCGAGGCGGCGCAGGTCGGCCTCGTCCGTGCGGCAGCCGACCGCCATCCCGGGGCAGGAGCGGCGCAGCCGCCGCAGCTCGGCGACGCACCTGCTGCGCTCCGGTTCGGGCACCTCGTCCAGGCCGTCGAGGACGGGCACCAGCCGGTGCTCCTGCAGCCAGGTGCGGACGAGGATGCCGGAGACGCCCCGGTACTGCTGGGCCATGGCGGCGGCGAGCCATTCCTCGACGGGTTCGCCCCGGTACGTGTCCAGCCGCAGGTAGACCGGGACGTGCCCGGCACTCCGGTCACGGGGCGCGTCCGGGGCGTCCGGGGTGTCCGGGGTGTCGAGCGCCTCCACTGCCAGCCGGTGGGCGAGAGCGGCGAGTTGGGTGGTCTTGCCCATGCCGGGGCGGCCCAGCAGCACCAGGTCGTCGGTGTCCTCGTAGAGGGCGCGGAGGGTGGCGGCCTGCGCGGGGACGGCCACGGGCTCGGCCCGCCGCGCCCGTCGGGACCGGCGGGCGCGGCCGGCGTGGCTGCGGTCGTGCTCGGGCGCGGTGAGGATCGCGAACCGCGGGGTGAGGTAGTGGTGGGCCTCGGCGCGCCCGAGTTCGACGGCCGTCCTGTCCCGGACCTGTTTGACGAGCCTGCGGCGCAGTTGGGCCGCGTACGCGTCCCTGCGGGAGCGGGCCGGCCAGGCGAGGACCGCGAGCAGCCAGGCCGCGACGGCCCGCAGGAGCCGGCGCACGGGGTAGCGGCGCAGGGCGGCGGCCGGGGCGTCCCCGGGCGGCGCCGGGGCCGGGGCCCGGTCGTCGTCGACGCCGGGCAGCGCAGCGGGGCGGGCGGACGGCACCGCTGCCCGGTCCGGTGCCGGAGCCCCTCCGGCTGCCGGGTCCTCGCACGGGGCGGGGTCCTGTTCGGCCCAGGCCCGGTGCCAGCGCGGCTCCCATTCGCGGGGGTCGCCGCCGAGCGCGGTGACCATGGACAGGAACGGCGCCAGGCGGGGGCGGCGCTTGCCGGAGAAGGACTCCGAGACGTAGGGCGGGCTGAGGTTCGCGGCCCTGGCGAGGGCCGTGACCGTGGGGCGGTCGGCCGGCTCCCGGGCCTCGTACAGCTCGTCGTGGACGCGGCGCATCAGCTGCGCCCACACCCGCAACCCCGGTGCGGCCGCGGCCGGATCGGGGCGCTGCGGCCCCCGGGGGCGCGGGCCGGCACGTCCTGTCATCCGCTCTCCTCTTTCACGAGCCGTTCACTGCCGTTCATTCGTTCACCGCTGCCCGGAAGGCCTGGTCGCCGGGGTGCGGCGGGCCGTAGAACGGTGGTCGCCGGGACCGTTCGGGGCCGGCCGGCGCAGACGGCCGCGGGGTCCGCGGCGCGCCGCGCGGGGCGTCCGCGTCCCGCTTCGACACACCCATCTTGGCCATCGCGGCGCCGTTTGCACGGCTGGTTGCCAACTCCGGAAGAACCGCCGCCGATCAAGGAGTTCCCATGAGCCTGCACGCAACCGTGACACGTGCCCTCCCCTCCCTCGGCGGCCTCGCGGCCGCGGGGGCGGGCGTGCTGGCCGACGCCCCCTGGTGGCTGGTGGGCGTGCTGGGGTTCGCGGCGCTGCTGGTGCTGCGGGCGGAGGCACTCGTCAACGCCCGGAACGAGGCGCGGCGCGGGTCGCACGAGCACCGGCTCCTCGCGACGGTGTCCGGACGGCAGGCGCTGGACTACCTCACGGAGGTCAGGCGCGCCCAGGCCGGGCCGGCGGCCGCTCCGGGGCCCGGGGCGGAGGGCGGGGCGGCCGGGGGCGGCACCGCCTGAGGGCGGGTCAGGAGGAAGGGCAACACCGCGTCGGCCCGCGCGGCGCGCACCAAGGCCGACGCGTACAAGAAGGCCCACGACCGCCTCGTCGCCTGCGAGCCCGGCGTGCGCTGCTGATGCCGTGACAGCCGTCGGCCGGGGCCCGACCCGGACGGCGGCACCGGACTCGGCGGCAGGCGCGACACGGCAGCGGCAGGGGCCGATGGCAGCCCCGGAGGCCTCTGCTGCTGGTTGGGTGAGGGGGCAGATCCCCCACCCGAGGATGGATGCCATGAGCGACGGGAAACAGCCCGGCGAGCCCACTGCCCGGCGCATGCGCGAGGAGGCCGAGGAGCTGGAGCTGGCGGCCCGGCACGCCTCCGACCCGGATGAACGCCGGCGCCTTACCGACGAGGCCCTGCGCATCCGGGAGCGGATCGAACGGGAGAGCGGTCCGGAAGGCGCGACCATGGACCCCATGTGATCCGGCCGTTCCGCTGCGGGAGACCGCGGCCGCGCGCGGCGGCCGCGGTCTCCCGCATTTCAGGCTACTGACCAGTCACTTCGTGTTTTTGCACCGCCCTCCGCACTACGGCGAATTCACGCCGATCGGCTGCCCGGATGCCCTCGTGCGGCGTTTCCCCGGGTGGCGCCCGCTCCACCCCCTCCGGCCCGGCGCCGAACGTCCGCTCCCGCACCGACCGCCCCGGATCAGGTACGCAGCGTTGACCCTTCAGTAACTTGGCGCTAGCTTCGCTTCGTTCACCGAAAGGCCCGAATTACCGTTCCGGGCCCGCGCGACCTTGTGCCTTCCCGCGGCCTTCGTCCTGGCCGACATTCCCCCACCGGGCAACGCCATCGCATATTCGGAGAATTATGACGCCGGCAGAGCACGTCATCGGAGTGACCCCCTTCGGCGAACCCGATGCCCGCCTCGCGGCCGCGGTCACCCGCGGCGGCGGACTGGGTGTCCTGGACCTCGGATCCGGTGACCGGGCCGCCCGTGCGGCCCTGGCCGACCTGCGGGGCTGGCTGCCCGGGCGGTTCGGGGTGCGGGTCGGCCCGCGCTGCCGATTACGGCCGGGGGACGCGGCCGGGCTGCTCGGCGGCCCGGGCGGACCCCGTACGGTGCTCCTCGCCGAAGGATCCGCGGTGCGGCCCGAGGACGTGCCGCCCGGGGTGCGGGTGCTGGCCGAGGCCACCGGCCTGGCCGAGGCACGGGCCGCGCTGGACGCGGGCGCGCACGGCCTGGTCGCCCGCGGCAGCGAATGCGGCGGCCGCATCGGCGAACTCGGCACGTTCGTCCTGTTGCAGCAGCTCCTGGACGCCGCCGGCCCCGACGGGCCGCCCGTGTGGGCCTGCGGGGGCATCGCTCCGGGCACGGCCGCCGCGGCCGTCGCCGGCGGAGCCGCGGGTGTCGTCCTCGACACGCAGCTGGCGCTTCTCGCGGAGTCGGCGCTCCCCGCGGCCGTGGCGGCCGTACTGCGCCCGCTGGACGGCTCCGAGACCACCGAGCTGGGCGGCCACCGCTTCCTGCACCGGCGCCGGGCCGCGGCCCCGCCGCCCGGCGCGCCGCCCCTCGACCTGCCCGACGACCCGGACCGGATCGCCTCCCTGCTCGGCGGCCGGGACCCCGACACCCAGCTCCTCCCGGTCGGGCAGGACGCCCCGCTGGCCGCCGTGTTCGCCGACCGCCACCGGGACGCCGCCGGCGCCGTGCGCGCCGTCGCCGAAGCCGTCCGCGCCGCGACCGCCGACGGCGCCGCAGGCCGCGCCCTCGCCGCCGGCTCCCCCATGAGCCGCACCCTCGGCACCCGCCTGCCGATCGCCCAGGGGCCGATGACGCGGGTCAGCGACGGGGCGGACTTCGCCCGCGCCGTCTCCGACGGCGGCGCCCTGCCGTTCCTCGCCCTCGCCCTCGCCGGCCGCGAGCAGGCCGCCGCCCTGCTCGCCGAGGCGGCCGCCGCCCTGGACGGCCGCCCCTGGGGGGTGGGCGTCCTCGGCTTCGCCCCCGAGGAGACCCGCGCCGCCCAGCTCGAAGCGGTACGCGCGCACCGGCCCAGCCATGCCGTCATCGCCGGCGGCCGGCCCTCGCAGGCCCGCGCCCTGGAAGCCGACGGCATAAGGACGTTCCTCCACGCCCCCTCCCCCGGACTGCTGCGCCAGTACCTCGCCGAGGGAGCGCGCCGGTTCGTCTTCGAGGGCGCCGAATGCGGCGGCCACGTCGGACCGCGCAACAGCTTCCCGCTGTGGGAGGCGCAGACCCGGGTCCTGCTCGACCACCTGGCCGGGGACCCCGGCGCCGCGCCCGCCCTGGAGGTGTTCTTCGCCGGCGGCGTGCACGACGCCCGCTCCGCCGCCATGGTCGCCGCCCTGGCCGCGCCGCTCAGCGCCCGCGGGTGCGCGGTCGGCGTCCTGATGGGCACCGCCTACCTGTTCACGCGGGAGGCCGTCGCCCACGGCGCCGTACGGCCCCTGTTCCAACGGCAGGTGCTGGCCGCCGAGCGGACAGCGCTGCTGCGGACGGCTCCCGGGCACGCCACCCGGTGCGTGCCGAGCCCGTTCAGCGAGGGGTTCCGGATGCTTGCGGCGGAGCTGCGCGCCGGCGGTGCGCCCGAGCGGGAGGTGTGGGAGCGTCTGGAGCGGCTGAACGTCGGCCGGCTGCGGCTGGCGAGCAAGGGCGTCGAGCGCACCGCCGCCGGCACGACGGCGCCCGTCGACGAGGAACGCCAGTACGCCGAGGGCATGTTCATGGCCGGACAGGCCGCGGTGCTGCGGGACTGCGCGACGACCGTCGCCGAGCTGCACGAGTCCGTCACCGCGGGCGCCGCGGCCTTCCTGGAGCGGCGGCGTGCCGCCCTGCGGGCCGCGGCACGGGACCGGGCGGGCGCCGGGTCCGGCGGGCGTGCGCCCGCACCGCTGGACATCGCCGTGGTCGGCATGGCCTGCGTGTTCCCCGGGGCGCCGGACCTCGCCGCGTTCTGGGCGCAGGTCCTGGACGGCCGCGACGCCGTCACCGAGGTGCCCGCGGAGCGCTGGGACCCGGACGTGCACTGCTCCCCCGGCCCCGACGGCAGCGGCCCGGCCAGCGCCTCCCGGTGGGGCGGCTTCCTGCCCCGCATCCCCTTCGACCCGCTGCGCTACGGCATCCCCCCGGCCTCGCTCGGCAGCATCGAACCGGTGCAGCTGCTCGCACTGGAGGTGTCCCGGCGCGCCCTGGAGGACGCCGGCCGCGGCGAGGGCGGCCGGCCCTTCGACCGGGCGCGGACCGGCGTGGTGTTCGGGACCGAGGCGGGCAGCGACCTGTCGAACGCCGCCACGCTGCGGACCGTGCTGCCGTCCTACTACGGGCGGGTGCCGGCCGGGCTGGACGGGCAGCTGCCCCGGCTCACCGAGGACACCTTCCCCGGCGTGCTCGCCAACGTCGTCGCCGGGCGGGTGGCGAACCGCCTCGACCTGCGCGGCCCCAACCACACCGTGGACGCCGCCTGTGCCTCGTCGCTGGCCGCGCTCGACGCCGCCTGCAAGGAACTCGTCCTCGGGACGAGCGACATGATGCTCTGCGGCGGCGCCGACCTCCACAACGGCATCAACGACTACGCCCTCTTCACCTCCGTCCGCGCCCTGTCCCCGACCGGGCGCTCCCGCGCGTTCGACCGGTCCGCGGACGGCATCGCCCTCGGCGAGGGCGTCGCCTGCGTCGTCCTGAAGCGCCTCGCGGACGCGGAGCGGGACGGGGACCGCGTGTACGCGGTGGTCAAGGCAGTCGGCGCGTCCAGCGACGGCCGCTCGCTGGGGCTGACCGCGCCCCGGCCGGAGGGGCAGCGCGCCGCGCTGGAGCGCGCGTACCGGGGCTCCGGCGTGTCCCCGGCCGACGTCGGGCTGGTGGAGGCGCACGGCACCGGCACCGTGGTCGGCGACCGTACGGAACTCCGGGTGCTGACGGAGGTGTTCGAGGCGGCCGGCGCCCGCGCGGGGAGCTGTGTGCTCGGGTCGGTCAAATCGCAGATCGGGCACACGAAGTGCGCCGCCGGGCTGGCCGGCCTGGTCAAGACGGCGCTCGCCCTGCACACGGGGGTACGGCCCCCGACCCTCCACCTGTCGAGACCGGACCCCGCCTGGCAGGCGGGCGCGAGCCCCTTCGTGTTCCACCGCGAGGCACTGCCCTGGCCGGCCGCCCCCGGGCGGCGGTACGCGGGGCTGAGCGCCTTCGGCTTCGGCGGCACCAACTTCCACGCGGTACTGGCCGGCCACGACGCAGGCGGGCCGCCGCCGGAGCACACCCGGGACGAGTGGCCGGCCGAGCTGTTCCTGTTCCGCGGGACCGACACCGCGGCGGCCCGCCGGGCGGCGGCCGACCTGCTGGAGGCCGCCGACGCGGCGGCGCGCGGGGAGACCCCGTGGCGCCTGCGCGACCTGGCCGCCACGACGGCGGGCCGAGCCGCGCGGGCGCGGGGCGGCATCCGCATCGCCTTCACGGCACGGGACCTCGCGGACCTGTGCCGGCTGCTGCGCGCCGCGGCGGACGGGGCCGGGGCGGACGCTGCGGCCGGGGCCGCCCCCGGCGGACGGGTGTACCGGGCTGAGGGGGACGGGTCCGGCGGCGCCGGCCGCACCGTCTTCCTCTTCCCCGGGCAGGGCAGCCAGCGGCCCGGTATGTCCGCGCACCTCTTCACCGCCTTTCCCGGCCTCGGGCGGCTGCTCCACGCGGACGCCGGCGGCCGGGCCGCGGCGGCGCTGTACCCCCCGGCCGCGTTCGACGACGCCGCTCGCGAGGAGATGCGGCGCGCCCTCACCGACACGCGGGCCGCGCAGCCGGCCCTCGGCATGGTGGAGCTCGCCGCGTACGAGCTCCTCGCCCGCTGCGGGATCCGTCCCGACATGGCGGCCGGCCACAGCTACGGCGAGCTGGTCGCCCTCTGCGCCGCCGGAGTCGTCGACGCGGAGGCGCTGCCGCGGCTGAGTTCGGCGCGCGCCGCGGCCATCCTCGACGCGGTCGGCGCCGATCCCGGGGCGATGGCGGCGGTGGCGGCCGCACCGGAGGACATCGGGCGGGTGCTGGGCGGCCCGCCGCTGCCCGGGGGGCTGGTCGTCGCCAATCACAACGCGCCCCGGCAGTGCGTCCTTTCGGGGCCGACGCCGGCGGTCGAGGCGGCCGTGCGCCGGCTGGGGGAGGCCGGGCTCGGCGTGAAGCGGCTGCCGGTGGCGTGCGCCTTCCACAGTCCGCTCGTCGCCGCGGCCGGGCAGCCCTTCGGCCGCGCCCTCGCCGAACAGCACCTGCACGAGCCGGAGTTCGAGGTGTGGGCCAACCGCACCGCCCGCCCCTACCCGGCCGGCCCGGATGCGGTGCGCGGGGAGCTCGCCGCCCAGATCGGGGCGCCGGTGCGGTTCGCGGAGGAGATCGAGGCGATGTACGCGGCCGGGGCCCGGACCTTCGTCGAGGTCGGTCCGGGGTGTGTGCTGACCCGGCTCGTCTCGGACGTCCTGGCCGGCCGGCCGCACCGGACCGTCGCCTGCGAGCCGCGGCCCGACAGCGGCCTGGCCGGCTTCCTCGACGCGGTCGCCCGCCTCGCGGCCGCCGGGCTGCCGGTGGCCGCCGACTGGATGTTCCGCGGGCGGGACGCCGTCGACACCGACCGGGCCCCCGCCCCGCGCACCCCCGGCTGGACGGTGGACGGGCACCTCGTCCGCACCGCCTCCGGCGACCCGCTCCCCGGCGCCCTGGCGCCGGCCCGACCCGTTGTGGAGGCACCTGTGGCGACGAACCCCGGAGAGGCGGCGCCGGGTGCGCCGGACGCGCTGGTCGCCGAGTTCCTGCGCAGCAGCCGGGAGGTGATCGCCGCGCAGCGGGACGTCCTGCTGGCCTACTTCGGCGGCACGGTGGAGGCGGCCCCGGGGGCCGCCGGGCCCCAGTCCCTGCCGCTGCCGGTGCCGCTGCCGGTGCCGGTGCCGCTGCCGGAGTACGGGTCCGGTCAGGCGGCCGCTGCCGGAGCCGACCGCGGCCGCATCGGCAGGGGGCCGGCGCGGGATGCTGCGGCCGAGCGGGCAGCCGGCGACGGCGAAACGATCCTGCGGACGGTCCTGGAGCTGATCGCCGAACGCACCGGCTATCCCCTCGACATGGTCGAGCCGGACCTCGACCTGGAGTCCGACCTCAGCGTCGACTCGATCAAGCGCGCCGAGATCGCCGGTGAACTCGCCCGCAGGCTCGCCCCCGCGGACGCCGCCGGGCCCATGGCGCTGGACGACGCGGAACTGGAGGAACTGGCGCGAGCGCGCACGGCGACCGCGATCGCCGCCTGGCTGGCCGCCCGTGCGACCGCCACCGCGCCCGCCGACGCGCCTGGCCCCGCGCCCGGCCCTGGCTCCGGTGCTGCGGAGGAACCCGGGGCCGGCCCGGGAGCGGGCCACCCGGTCGACGACGCCCTTGCCGACGCCCCCGCGGCCGCGGCCGGTGCGGTGACTGCCGCCGGGGCACGTGCCGCCGCCGGCGCGACGCCCGATCCCGTGGGGGCTGCGCCGCGGCGGTACCGGGTCGTGCAGGCTGAGGTCGTGGGCCCCCGGCCCGGGCCCCCGGACCTTGCCGGAAGCCGCTGGGCGGTCCTCGGCGACGGGGCCGGTGCGTGGCGCGGTACGGCCGCCCGGCTGGCGGCGGTGCTGGACGCGCAGGGTGCCCTCCGGGTGGATCCCGGTGAAGGCGGCGACGGCTTGGCCGTGGCGGACGGCGCCCTCGACGGTGTCGTCGTACTGGACGCGCTCGGCGAGGCGGGCGGGCGGGCCTTCCTGCCGGACGGGTTCGGTGTCGTACGGGCGGTGCTGCGCGCCGGTGCGCGGCGCCTGTTCGTCGTCCGGGAGGCCGGGTACGGGTTGCGGGCGGCCGGGGTGGACGGGCTGGTGCGGGCCGCGGCCCGCGAGTATCCGGACGCGGTGGTGCGCTGCGTGGTGCTCGGTGCGGATGCCGCGCCGGGGCCCGAGGGCGCCGTCGAGGCCTTGCTGGAGGAGGCCGCCGCGGGCGGCGGTGAGCCGGTCGTGCTGCGGACGCCTGCGGGCCGGTTCGCGCCGGTGCTGGTCGAGGCGCCGCTCGGGCCGCTCGCCGGCAGGGGTGCGGGGCCGGCCGGGGCGGGCGCCGCGGAGGCGGAGGCGCTGGGGTTGGACCGGGATGCCGTCCTCGTCGTGGTGGGCGGCGCCCGCGGCATCACGGCCCGGTGCGTGGCGGTGATCGCGGCCGCGGCCCGCTGCCGGGTCGAGATCCTCGGCCGGACCCCCGTGCCCGCCGGGCCGGAGGAAGCGCTGACCGCGGCCGCGGCCGACCGGGCGGCGCTGCGGGGCGTCCTGGCCGGCACCGGCCGGTACGCCTCGCCTGCCGACGTCGAGCGCGCCGCCGGCCTGGTCCTGGCGCGGCGGGAGGTGGCGGCCACGCTGGACGCCGTACGGGCAGCCGGGGGCCTGGCCCGCTACCGCAGCGTGGACTGCCGGGACGCGGCGGCCGTCCTCCAGGCCGTCAAGGAGATCCACGCCGAGCACGGGCGGATCGACGGGGTGGTCCACGGGGCCGGCATCGTCGAGGACCGGCTGATCGCCGACAAGTCGCCGGAGTCCTTCCGCCGCGTCCACGGGACGAAGACGCTGAGCGCGGCCGCGCTCCTCGCGGCCGTCGAGCAGCTGCCCGAGGGCGAACGCCCGCGCTTCGCCGTGCTGTTCGGCAGCATCGCCGCCGTCCTCGGCAACCGCGGCCAGACCGACTACGCGGCCGCCAACGACGCGCTGGAGGCGTACGGCGCGGCGTGGGCGGCGCGCACCGGGCTGCGGGCGCTGACGGTGCACTGGGGGCCGTGGGCTCCGTCGCCCGTCCACGGCGGCATGGTCGCACCGGAGTTGGCCCGGCACTACGCCCGGCGGGGGGTGCGCCTGATCGACCCCGAGGAGGGAGCTCAGGCCCTGCTGCGGGAGTTGGCGTGGGGCGACCCGGCGGAGCGGGCCGTCGTCCTGAGCGCGTCGGAGTGGTGACGGTGGACTCCCCGGCCCGCGCCCCGTACGGGGGCGGCACGCCCGCGGTGCCCGTCGCCATCACCGGCATGTCCGTGCTGCTGCCGGGCACGCCCGACCTGGCCGCGTACTGGCGCCACCTGTGCGCCGGTGCGGACCTCGTCGGGGACGTGCCGCCCGGACGCTGGGACGCCGCCTACTACCACCCGGGGAGCGCGCCCGAGGCGGCTGCCGCCGACCGGGTGTACTGCCGGCGCGGCGGGTTCGTGGACGCGGTCGCGGAGGTGGACCCCGCCCGCCTGGGGGTGATGCCGTCCTCCGTGCCCGCCACCGAACCGGACCAGCTGATCGCCCTGCACGTGGCGGCGAACGCGCTGGCCGACGCCGGCGGGCCCGGCCGGCTGCCGGACCGCGAGCGCGTCGGGATCGTCCTGGGGCGCGGCGGCTACCTCACGCCCGGGCTGGTCCGCCTCGACCAGCGCGTCCGCACCGCCCGCCAACTGGTGTGCACGCTGGCCGAGTTGCTGCCGGGGCTGGATGCGGACCGGCTGGAGGAGGTGCGGCGGGCGTTCACCGAGCGGCTGGGCCCCGACCGGCCGGAGGACGCGATCGGGCTGGTCCCGAACCTGGCCGCCTCCCGGGTCGCGAACCGGCTGGACCTGCGGGGGCCGGCGTACACGGTGGACGCTGCGTGCGCGTCGTCGCTGCTGGCCGTGGACCAGGCGGTCTCCGCGCTGGCCGACGGCCGGTGCGACGTGATGCTGGCCGGGGGCGTGCACCACTGCCACGACATCACGCTGTGGAGCGTGTTCTCGCAGCTGCGCGCCCTGTCGCCGAGCGAGCGGATCCGCCCCTTCCACCGCGGTGCGGACGGCCTGCTCATCGGCGAGGGCACGGGCGTGGTGGTGCTCAAGCGCCTCGCCGACGCGGAGCGCGACGGCGACCGCGTCTACGCCGTGGTCCGCGGTACGGGCGTGAGCAGCGACGGCCGCGCCTCCGGCCTCGTGAACCCCGATCCGGCCGGGCAGGCACGGGCCGTACGGGCGGCCTGGCGGGCCGCAGGCCTCGACCCGGCCGCGCCGGGCTCCCTCGGGCTGCTGGAGGCGCACGGGACGGCCACCCCGGCCGGCGACGCCGCCGAACTCGCCACCCTGCACCAGGTGTTCGGGCCGCCGGACACCTCGCAGGGGGCGGGCCGGCCCGTGCTCGGCTCCGTGAAGTCGATGATCGGGCACGCCATGCCGGCCGCGGGGATCGCCGGGCTCGTCAAGGCGGCGCTGGCCGTGTACCACGGCGTGCTGCTGCCGACCCTGCACTGCGAGGACCCGCACCCGGCGCTTGCCCGGACGCGCTTCCGCCCGCTCGCGCAGGCGGCCCCGTGGGAGGAGGGGCCGGGCGGCGGGCCGCGCCGGGCGGGGGTCAACGCGTTCGGCTTCGGCGGGATCAACGCGCACGTCGTCCTCGAACAGGCCCCCGCCTCCGCCCCGGCGGCCGCGCTGCCCCTCCCGCCGGGGCCGCGCGCCCGGACGGCGGTCGACGAGCCGGAGCGCGTCCTGCTCCTGGCCGCGGAGACGCCCGGCGGCCTCGCCCGCCTTCTCGACGCGCCCGATCCGGCGGTACACGCCGAAGGGCAGGCCGCCGCCCCGGCGGGGCCGGTGCGGCTGGCCGTCGTCGGGCCGTCCGCGGAGCGGCTGGCCCTGGCCCGGCGGGCCGTCGCCAAGGGCGCGCCGTGGCACGGCCGCGGCGACGTCTGGTTCCGCCCCGGCCCCCTGCTCGGGGCGGCCTCACCGGGGCCCGGCAGGACGGTGTTCCTCTTCCCCGGCCTGGAGGCCGAGTTCGCTCCGCGCGTCGACGAGGTCGCCGACCGGTTCGGCCTGCCCCGCCCGCCGGCCCCGCCGGGCCCCGCAGCGGACGGGCCTGCCGCGGTCGGCGGGCTGGGCCGGCACGGGCTGGGCGTCGTCGCCGTCGGCCGCCTCCTCGACGCCGCGCTGCGCCGCATCGGCGCCGTACCGGACGCGGTCGCCGGGCACAGCGTCGGCGAGTGGACGGCCATGGCCGCGGGCGGACTGTACGAGGAGGAGGCGGTGGACGCGTTCATGGCCGCCCTGGACCCGGAGGCGGTCCGGGCGGCCGACCTGGCGTACGCGGCCGTCGGCGCGCACGCCGACCGGGTGGCGGAACGGCTGGCCGGGGGCGGTCACCCGGGGGTGGTCGTCTCGCACGACAACGCGCCCGGCCAGTGCATGGTGTGCGGACCGCCCGACGCGGTCGGGCGGTTCGCCGCCGAAGTGCGCGCCGGCGGCGTCCTGGTGCGGACCCTGCCGTTCCGCTCGGGTTTCCACACGCCGATGCTCGCGCCGTGCATCGGGCCCTTCCGGGAGGCCGCCGAACGGCTGCCGCTGCGCACCCCGCACACCCCGGTCTGGTCGGGCACGACGGGCCGGCCCTTTCCGGCCGACGCGGCGGGGGTCCGCGAGCTGTTCGTTCGCCACCTGCTGGAGCCGGTCCGCTTCCGCGTCCTCACCGGCTCCCTGTACGAGGCCGGCTTCCGCGTCTTCGTCCAGGTGGGCCCGGGACAGCTCGGCTCCCTGGTCGGGGACACCCTGGCGGCGCGCGACCACCTGGTCGTCGCCGCGAACTCGGCGCGCCGCGGGGGTCTGGCCCAGCTGCGGCGGGTGGCGGCCGCGCTGTGGACGGCCGGCGCCGCCACGGACCCCGAGGCCGTGGACGGGCGGGATGCCGGGCCGGAGCGCACGGCACGTCCCGGCGCCGCCGGGGCACGCACCGGGCGCCCGGTCCGGCTGGACCTCGGCGCGGCGCTGGTGTCGCTGCCCCCGTCGGCCCGCCCGCCCCTCGCACCGCACCCCTCCCCCAGCGCGGTCGCAGCTGCGGCATCCGCGGCCGGCGGGCCCGTGGCCGCCGAGTTGGCGGCGCTGCTGGACGAGACGGCGCGCACGGCGCAGACCGCCGCCGCGCTGCTCGCCGGGGCCGGGCGGCCGGGCACCCGCGTACGCCGGCGCGCGCCCGCGGCGCCCGCTGCGCGCCGGGAGACGGTGCGGGTGTCGGTGGAGCACATGCCGTACCTGCTGGACCACTGCTTCTTCCCGCAGCGCGCGGACTGGCCGGACGTGGCGGACCGGTGGCCGGTGGTGCCGGCGACGACGATCACGGCGCTGATGAAGGCGGCGGCGGAGCGTGCCGCTCCGGGGCGGGCGGCGGTCGCGGTGCACGACGCGTGCTTCGACCGGTGGCTGACGGCCGCCGAGCCGGTGGACGTCCCGGTCTCCGTGGCCCCGTGCGGCCCGGACCGGGTGGCGGTGTCGTTCGGGCCGCATGCGCGCGCCGTGGTGGAGCTGGCCGGCCGGTGGCCGGCGGAGCCGCCGCCCGCGGTGCCGGCCGACCCGGCGGGCGAGCGGGTGCCCGACCACACCGCGGAGGAGGTCTACCGGGAGCGCTGGATGTTCCACGGCCCTGCCTACCGGGGGATGAGCCGGCTCACCGCCATCGGCGACCGGCACGTGCGGGCCGTCCTGACGGTGCCGCCCGCACCGGGCGGTCTGCTGGACAACGTGGGACAGGTCCTCGGCTACTGGATCATGGCGACGCGCACCGAGCGGACCGTCGTCTTCCCGGTCCGGGTGCGGCAGATGCGCTTCCACGGCCCGGACCCGCGGCCCGGCACCCGGGTGGAGTGCACGGTGCGGATCACGTCCCTGACGGACACCGTGCTGGAGGCGGACGCCGTGCTGACGGTGGCGGGCCGGGTGTGGGCGGAGCTTTCGGGCTGGCAGGACCGGCGCTTCGACAACGATCCGCACACCCGGCCGGTGGAGCGCTTCCCCGACCGCAACACCCTCTCGGCGGCCGGGCCCGGCGGCTGGTCGCTGGTGTTCGAGCGCTGGCCCGACCTGGCGTCCCGCGAGCTGATCATGCGGAACGCCCTGGGCGGGCCGGAACGGGCCGCGTACGCCGCCCGGCCGCCGCGCGGCCGCCGGCAGTGGCTGCTGGGCCGGATCGCGGCGAAGGACGCGGTGCGCCGCCTGCTGTGGGAGGCCGGGGAGGGGCCCGTCTTCCCCGCCGAACTCCTCGTGGAGAACGAGCCGTCGGGGCGGCCGCGCGTCACGGGCCGGTACGGGCGCACGCTGCCGCCGCTGCGGGTGTCGGTGGCGCACCGGGCCGAGGCGGGCGTGGCGCTCGCCCGCGCCGCCGACGCCCCGGTCGGGCCGGGACCGGGGCCGGGCATCGACATCGAGGAGATCGCCGAGCCGGGCGGCGCGACCGCGGCGACCGTGTTCGGGGCGGCGGAGCTGGCCCTGCTGGCGGCCTGCCGGGCCGGCTCGGCGGAGCCTGCGGACGTGTGGTTCACCCGGTTCTGGGCGGCCAAGGAGGCCGTCGCCAAAGCGGAGGGCACCGGACTGCGCGGCCGGCCCCGGGACATCGAGGTGACGGCGGCGGAGCCGGACCGGCTGACGGTCCGCGTCCGCCGCCGCACGGACGCGGCCGACCCGCCGGGCGCGCCGGGCCCGCCGGGGGGCCCGTACAGCGTGTACCGGGTCGGCTGCACGGAGGTGGCCAACCCTCCGGGGCTGCCGCCGCGCGCGTACGTCGTGGCGTGGACGACCGGCCCGGACCCGGATCCGCCGGGGCCGGGCGCCGACCGTGACGAGGGGAGCGAAGGGTGACGACGAGCAGCGGGCCCGATCCGTCCGGGGGAGCCGACGAGGCGGAGGTGCTCGCCGAGCTGACCGCCATGATCCGACAGGTGCTGGAGGGCTACGAGGTGGAGGAGGGCGAGGTCACGATGCGAACGCGCTTCGGCGCCGATCTCGAACTGGAGAGCATCGACCTGGTCACGCTCGCCGGGCTGCTGGAGGAGCGCTACGGCGGCGCGGTCAACTTCGCCGAGTTCGTCGCGGACCTGGACCTGGAGGAGATCATCGAGCTGGACGTGGGCCGGCTCGTGGACCACATCCGCCGGTGCCTGAAGGCCGCGGACGGGGTGGGGACGCGGTGACCGTCCTCGACACCGGCCGGGTCCGGCTGCACGTGCAGCGCCTCGCACCGCCGGACGGCCGCCCCGCGCGGGCCACCGTGGTGCTGGTGCACGGGCTGCTCACCGACAGCCTGGCCAGCTACTACTTCACCATCGCCCCGGCCCTGGCCGTGGCGGGGCTGGACGTCGTCATGTACGACCAGCGGGGCCACGGCCGCAGCGAGCGCCCGGCCCGCGGGTACGGGCTCGACGACGCGGCCGGGGACCTGGACGCCGTCCTGTCCGGGCTGGGGGTGCGGGGGCCGGTGCACCTGGTGGGCAACTCGTACGGCGGGACGGTCGCGTTCGCGTACGCGCTGCGGCGCCCGGAGCGGGTGGCCGGCCTGGTGGTGGTGGAGTCGGAGCCCGCGACCGCCGCGTGGGCGGCCAAGCTGGCAGGCCTGCTGGAGCGGGTCCGCCACGAGATGACCGCCGACGAGGATGCGGCGCTCGCCTGGATCGCCGCCCACCACGGCGGGCACACCGCCCGCCTGGCGAAGGCCGCCGGGCGGCTCGTACGGGACACCAGCATCACCGTGGACATCCCGGCCAGCCCGGTGCTCGACGACGACGCGATCCGGGCCCTGCGCTGCCCCGTCCTGGCCCTGTACGGGGCCGAGTCCGACCTCGCCGGGCAGGCGCCCCGGCTGCGGGCACTGCTGCCGCACTGCACCGCGGAGCTGGTGCCGGGGCTGCGCCACTCGGTCCTGGTGGAGGCGCCGGCGCGGGTGCGGGACGCGGTCCTCGACTGGGTCGGCCGCACCACCGCGCCCGCGGCGGCGGAGCGGCAGCCGGCCGCCGCCGGGCCGCGGGTGCACGCCCGGTGAGCGCCTTCCTCCTCGTGGTCCCGCCGCTCGTCGGGCACGTCAACCCGCTGGTGGGGGTGGCGTCCGAACTGGCCGCCCGGGGCCACCGGGTGGCCTGGGCCGGCGACCCGGTGCTGGTCCGGCGGCTGGCCGGACCGGACGCGGCCGTCCACCCGTGCGCCCGGAGCGGCCCGGAAGACGGGGGCGGCGGGGGCGGCGGCGGGACGGACCCCGTACGCCCGCCCGGCATGCGCGGCCCGGAGGCGCTGCGCTTCCTGTGGGAGCGCTTCCTGGTGCCGCTCGCCGAGGCCATGGCGCCCGGGGTCCGCGAGGCGGTCGGGGCGTTCCGTCCGGACGCGGTCGTCGCCGACCAGCAGGCGCTGGCCGGGGCGCTGGTCGCCGAGGACCTGGGGATCCCGTGGGCGACGTCGGCGACGACGTCCGCGGAGTTCGCGGACGCGCTCGCCCCGATGCCGCGGGTCGCCGCCTGGAACGACGCGCTGCTGAGCGGCCTGCGCCGGCGGATCGGGCGTCCGGGCGGCAGGTGCGACCCGCGCTTCTCCCCGCACCTCGTGCTCGCGTTCAGCACTCCCGAGCTGGCCGGGCCGGTGCTGCGCGGCGGCGAGCGGATCGCCTGGGTCGGGCCGTCCCTGGCGGCCCGGCCGCGCCCGGCGGCGTTCCCGTGGGAGCGGCTCGATCCCGGGCGCGCCCTGGTGCTGGTGACGCTGGGGACCGCGAACGCCGGCGCCGGCGGCCGGTTCCTCGCCGAGGCGGCGGCAGCCGTGCGGGCGCGGGCCGGGGCCGTGCAGGGCGTGTTCGCCGATCCCGACGGCGTACTCGGCGCACGGGAGGACGATCCGGATGTCGTCGCGCTGCCGTTCGTGCCGCAGCTCGACCTGCTGGAGCGGGCCGCGGCCGCGGTCTGCCACGCCGGCCACAACACGGTGTGCGAGGCGCTGTGGCACGGCGTCCCGCTGGTCATGGCGCCGATCCGCGACGACCAGCCGGTGGTCGCCGCGCAGGTCGAGGGGTGCGGGGCGGGCGTGCGGGTCCGCTTCGGGCGGGCCGGTGCCGCCGCGATCGGCGCGGCCCTCGACACCGTGCTGGGAGAGCCGCGCATCCGGGCGGCGGCCGCGGGAGTGTCCGCCGCGTTCCGGGCGGCGGGGGGCGCGGCCGCAGCGGCGGACCATCTGGAACGGCTGGCCCGGACAGGCGCCGGGGAAGGGGAGGACGGATGAGCGGGCGCAGGGAGCGCGCGGCCCGGGTGGCCGCGCTGCGCGCGGTGTACCGGGAGGAACTCGCGGACGGTACGGCGGTGTTCTTCGAGCCGCGCGCGCACCGCTGCCCGTGGTGCGGCTCCGGCCGGCTGGGAGGCCGGCTGCGCACCGCGGACCTGTTGCAGCACAAGCCGGGCGAGTTCGCCCTGGACCGGTGCCACGACTGCGGGCACGTCTTCCAGAACCCGCGGCTGAGCGAGCGCGGACTGGCCTTCTACTACCGGGACTTCTACGACGGCCTGGGCGAGGAGCGCCTCGCCGGGGTCTTCGCGGGGCGTACGGCCTCCTACCGGGCGCGAGCCGAGTCGGTGCGCCCGCACCTGGCCGGTCCGGCGGAGTGGCTGGACGTGGGCACCGGGCACGGGCACTTCTGTGCGACGGCCGCGGAGCTCCTGCCCGACGTGGCGTTCGACGGCCTGGACCGCTCCGACGGGGCGGAGCTGGCCGAGCTCGCGGGGCGGGTGCGGCACGGCCACCGCGGGACGTTCGCGGAGCTGGCGGAGAAGGCGCCCGGGTCGTACGACGTGGTGAGCATGTTCCACTACCTGGAGCACGCGCCGGATCCGCTCGCCGAGTTGGAGGCGGCGTACGCGGTCCTGCGGCCCGGCGGGCTGCTCGTGGTGGACGTGCCGGACCCGGAGAGCCGCTGGGCGCGGCTGCTGGGCCGCTGGTGGCTGCCGTGGCTCCAGCCGCAGCACCTGCACCTGGCGCCGGCGGGCAACCTGCGCCGGAGGCTGGACGCGTGCGGGTTCACGGTGCTGGCGCAGGAGCACGCGCAGGCACACGACGCGGTGGACCTGGTGGCGGCGGCGTGGCTGGCGCTGGACGCGGCGGCGCCCCGGGAGGACCTGCCGTGGCTGCCGGAGCCGCCGGGGCCGGCCCGGCGGGCGCTGCGGGGCGCGACCCTGCTGGCGGGGGTGCCGCTGCTGCTGGCGGCGACCGTCCTGGACCGGACGGTGGCGGGCCTGGCGGCGGAGCGGTGGGGGCTGACGAACGCCTACCGGCTGGTGGCCCGCCGCGAGGCCCGGCCTGACGCCGCACCGGCGACGGCCGGGGGATGAACCCCCCGGTCCCGGGCGGCGTCCGGCCCGGTGCGAGACTGTGCCCCGGCCCGGACGGGAGCGTCCGGGCCGGTGGTACGGGCGGCGGACGGCCGGCAGGAGGCGCAGTTGGGCACCAGTGTCGAGGGACAGGTCGACATGGCGGGACCGGTGGGCAAGCTGCTGCACCGGCGGAGGCTGCACAACTCCACGGTGATGCAGTCCTTCGGCGTCGACCCTGTCACGGGGGACGTCTTCGTCCTCCAGGTCGTCGAAGGCGGCCTCACCCTCCCCGGCGAGTCCGGCCCCCGGACGGGCCGACAGCGCGCGTACGCCGGCGACCTCGCCGTGACCCGGCTCGACCAGGCGGGCACCGTCACCGGGCACATGTACCTGCGGGGCTTCGGCCACGGCGTGTCCATGGGCGTCGAGCACGACGGCGGCGTCTCGCGCCTGTGGACCGAGACCGCGTCCGTCCCGATGGGCTCGAACATGCCCGAGGAGGAGAAGGACGGCTACGGCACCGCCGTCACGCACTTCGAGTTCCGCAGCGGCACCACCCTCTCCCAGGGCTCGGCGCAGCTCGCCCCGGCGTACCGGCCGGTGTCCGGCGCCACGAACGTCACCTGCACCATCGACCCGACGACGAACCGCGTCATCGTCCGCTTCAAGAGCGGCGGCATGGTGTTCGAGTCGTACGACCTGGACCGGGCCCGGGCCGGTGACTGGACTCCGGTCGCCCGGATCGCCCAGCCGGACGCGAAGGGCACCTTCCAGGGGTACGCCTCCCTGGGCCGCGTCCTGTACATGGTGGCCGGCAACGGCTATTCGGACACCGTGAAGCCGCCGGGCAACACCTGGCTGACGGCCGTGGACTGGACGGACGGGTCGGTCCTCGACCAGCGGTTCACCACCGCCGCCCCCGGCCTGGAGCTGCGGGAGCCCGAGGGGATGGCCGTCTCGGTGCGCGGCGGGGTGCCGCACGTGCACGTCGGGTTCGCGGGCGAGGAGCCCGGCCCTCGCACCTGCACGATCGTGTCGTTGTCGGGGGCGCCCGAGGTCGACGGGGTGAAGGTGCTGGCCGACTGGCAGCCGATCCCCCTCGCGAGCGGCGTCACCGCGGACGTGCGGCCCCCGAGCGGACGCCTCGTCGCCATCGCGGGTACGACGGTGCTGCAGCTGAGCGGCGGGGTGAAGGGCACCTTCGAGGCGGACACCCTGATCGGCCGGCTGCCCGACGCCCTGGCTCCGAGCATGGCGGCCCAGTGCAGCGTCCCGCGCAACAACAGCGGCGGGGTGTGCACCGCGCGGGCGGAGGCGAACTCGATCCGCGAGCTGTGGCTCTACGGCGGGCGTACGGCGAACCCGGTCACGTGGGCGCAGCTGGACAACTACAGCGCCGTCTGGCGCTGACCGCACAGCGCCCTCCACCGTTCCCCGCTCCCTCCGTCCCCCGTTCCCTCCGTCCCCCGTTCCCCCTTCCCCGTACGGCCGAGGAGACCGCCCAGCCGTGACCCACAACCGCCGCCGCATCCTCGGCGCCGCCCTCGCCCTGCCCGCCGCACTGACCGCCGCCGAGGTGCTGTCCGCCGCGCCCGCCGTCGCCGCCGCCGGCGGGGTCGAGGCTCAGCCGTGGACGGACCTCGTCCTGGAACCCGGTGTCACCGCCCGGGCGGGTGCGGTGCCGCAGGTCCGGCTGGTCACGATCGCCGGTACGGCCTTCCTGCAGGCGCGCGGCTCGGTGGCCTGCAGCCTGACCGCCGATCGGAAGGTCGCCACGCTGCCTGCGGCGCTGCGGCCCACCGGCCTCGTCCGCGCCACCGCGCCGCGCAACAACAGCCAGGGCATCAACGCCTGCCGCTTCGAGGTCAACACCGCCGGTTCCCTGACCATCTACGGCGGCAACTCCGGGAACCCGATCACCTGGGTGCAGTTCGACTCCGTGCAGACGGTCTGGCACTGAACGGCAGCCGGACCGTCCGCCGCCGTCACTTCTCCGTGAAGACGATCTCCCGGCACGAGCGGGTCATCCGCACGATGTTGTCGGGGGTGACCTCCACGATGTGGTGCAGGCCCCGGTAGAGCCGCTTGGTGTCGGGCAGGAGGCGGTACTCGTCCGCCGCCCCGGCGAGGAAGGCGCGGAAGCAGTCCGCCGACGGGGTCGGGTCCCCGGTGAAGTCGAGGTAGTCCTTCAGGCGGCGGAACAGCTTCGGCAGGATCACCGCCCCCTCGCGGTCGTGCGTGATCGACTTCTTGCCGGTGACAGGGAAGCCCTGGAGGGTCCTGTCGACCGCCCACACCCCTGCGGCCGACGCCCGTGCCTTCTCCGCGGCCTCGGTGAGCAGCTCGCGCAGGTACACCGGGAGGCCGGAGTAGAACGCCGGGTAGGCCAGTCCGCGTTCGAGGAGGCGGTGGTTGGCGGTCCGCTCCAGCAGTCTCTCGCTGACGCCGGTCCAGTAGCCGCTGTAGACGGGAGGGGTGCCGCGGCCGACGAACGCCACGCAGCGGCCGTACGCGTCGGCGCCGCGGGTGAGAATCCAGCCGGGCACGCTGTCCGGGACGGTGGCGAGGGTCTCGTCGTCGTCGCGCAGGACCGTGCCGAAGCCGAGGGTCTTCAGCAGTTCGTCCGCGGCCTCGTGGGCCAGCGGGCGGGGCTGGTGGTCGACGGGGGCCGGCTCCTGGCCGTAGTGGGTCTCCAGGGCGTCGATGCCTTCGAGCCGGATGCTCGCGCGCCCGTCGGCGCCGGGGACGACCTGCCCGCCGGGTACGAGCTTCCAGTCGGCGACGTCGTCGGGAATGAAGGGGAGGGTGTCGCCGTCGGGCTTCGGGCCTCCCTCGACCTTGAACCTGCCCCTGATCAGCAGCATGGACATGAGGGCTCCCCTCCGCATCACTGTGCGCGGTCGTCGCTCACGCACAGTACACACGGGTGGGGTCGCCGTGTCGGGGCCGCGCCCGCCGGCCCCCCGTGTGGCGTCCACGGGCCCGGGCGGCGCTGCGGCTGTCCGGGGCTGGTGCGGGGCGGTCCCCGGTCCCGCGTGGGGTGGGACCGGGGACCGCCGTGTCACCGGGGAGCGCGGCCGGGGGTGCGTCCGCTGCTAGAGGGCGCGGACGACCGCCTTGCCGTTCGAGGAGCCTTCCTTGCAGGAACGCTTCTCCGCGGCCGTCATCTTCCGGGTCTTGACCACGACGGCGTTGCTCTTGCCGTCCGTGCCGTTCTTGGCCGGGCCGGTGATCGTGTCCTGGAAGAACCAGTAGTAGTGGCCCCACTTGGGGCTGTCGTAGTGGGTCTGCCACGTGCCGGTGACCTTCTGCATCACCTGGGCGCGGGATATCCAGCCCACCTCGCCCGGCTTCACCGTCATGTTGAGCGAGCTGCTCTCGGAGTGGCTGCTCGACCAACTGTGGCTGTAACTCGCCGTAACACTCAGGTCGACGAGCCCGGCGATGTTGCCGCCCGCCGTGACGGACACACCCAGCGAGTCCGTCGCGCCGACCGTGTCGTCCCAGGTCATCGACTGGGTGGCGTCGGACGTGCTGCAGTTGTAGAGCGAGTTGGAGACCTGCCGGAACTCGCCCAGGTACGCCTCCCCCAGCTTCGGGGAGTTGAACGTGCACTTGCCTTCGCCCGACCGGCAGTCCGCCATCAGCAGCTTGCGGGTGGGCTGGTCCGCGGCGGCCGCCGGGAGGGCCGTCGCCGCGGCGACCGCGCACGCCGACAGCGCCACGGAGAGCGCGCGGGCCGTGTGGCGCTTGACGCGGGTTGTTGTCATCGAGGTACCTCTCACCTTGCTGGGGGGATCAGTGAACGGCTGCGCCCCGGGCACACGTTCGACCGCGGCCCGGCTGCGCGTTCGATCACCGCCTGTTGCGAGGTGAGATTCTTCCGATGCCGGGCAGGGGCACGGCGGAAATGAGCCACTCCTGCCGGTCCCCCACCGTGCCCCGCGCGGAAAATTCCTGGCGCATCCGGCCGGGGCGGTCTACGCTCGCCGCGATGAAGACTTCTCCTCTGCACCGATTGGGGGAACCGTCCGCGCAAGGTGAGTGCTGATGGCCACTCACCTCCCGGACGACGACTCCCGTCTGTCCCTCTGGCTGCGCGTGCGCCGGTACGCCGTGCCGCCCTCCGTGATCCACACCGCGACCGCCCGCCGTTCCGCCGGCGACTGGGCGGGGGCCTGTGCCGCCGCCGGCGTGGACGTCGACCTGCACCTGCCGTCCGTGGCCCGGACCTACGGCCGCGACTGCGCCGCCCGGCTCCGGGCCGACCTCCGCCACCTGGCACCCGACCTGCTGCGCTGGCACATGCCGCGGACCGCCCCCGACGGGCTGCTGCGCCCCGGCCTGACCGTCGCCCTGGCCCGCTACGCCGGGACCGGGCCCGACGGCACGGGCTCGCTGTACCTCGTGGTGCGTACGCCGCCGGCCTGGGCGGACGCCGGCCAGCGGATCGTGCTCGGGCTCTGGGACCGGTCCCGGCCCGAGGCCGCGCCCGCCGCCCGCCGCCCGCATCCGCGGCCCGCGCGGCGGTTCCGGCTCGACCTGCACCGCCACCTGTGGGACGCGCGCAGGGCGGGCGAACTCCGGCACCGCTCGGGCGCCGACCGGCCGCCGGGCACCGCGCCCGCGCCGGCGCTCGCGCTGCCGCCCGGGCGGTCGGCCTCCGCCGCGCCGGCGTACCGCTGCGCCCCCGACCTGTGGCCCGACGAGGCCGGGCTCCTGCTCCGGGCCGACGGCCTGGAGCCCGGGCCCGTCGAGGTGCGCCTGGGCAGCCGGCACCGGCTGGTCATCGACCCGGCCACCGGCCGGCCCGCGGCGGCGCCCGCGGGCGGACTCCGGCTGCCCGTACTGCCCGACGCGGCGGCGTGGGTACCGCCCGACCTGGAGCTGCTGCGCGCCGGGCTGATCGGACCCGACCGGCTGCACCCCCTCGTCGCCGGCGCGCTCGTACCCGGCCACGTTCCGGCCGGCCCGCCGCCGGGCGCCGAACCGGACGACGGGCCCCGCCACGTGGACTGCCGGGGGTCCAGGCACCGGATCGGGCTGGTCGACGGTGTCCTGGCCGCACTGGACCACGGCCCGGACGAACTCCGGCGCGAGGAACTGCTGGTCGCCCTGACCGGCACTCCGCTGCCCTGCCTGCGGGCCATCGACCGGGCGCACCGCCGGCCCGAGTCGCTGCCCGGCATCCGCGAGCGCCTCGCCCACGGCGACACCGCCGGGGCACTGGAGGCCGTCGAGTCCCTCCTCGGGCCCGGGGCCGTCCTCCGGGACGGCCTGCTGCGGGACGAGCTGGAGTCGGCGGCCCGGCAGCGCATCACGTACGGGCTCTACCGGGCCGGCTTGGTCGGGCCCGGCCCCGGGCGCGGCCCGGCCGGGGCCGGTGGCGAGCCGCCGGCGCGGCGCGTCCGGCCCTCCCGCGCCCGGCAGCGCACCTCGGCCCTCTTCTACTGACCCCTCCCGACGACGGCGGCGGCGCCCGCGCGCCGCACCGCCACCCGCTCCCTTCCCCGTGCGCGCCCGCGCGCTCCCGCTCACACACACCCACGGTGATTACCATGCCTTCCACCCTGTCCGCTCCCGCCCCGTCCGCTCCCGCCCCGGCGCAGCTCGACGTCGCCTCCGAGCTGCTGGCGCTGCTCCGCGACACCACCACCGAGCCGCGCCCCGACGTACAGCTGGAGGCCCTGACCCTGGCCGTGGCCGCCGACCTGCCCGTCCTGCTGTGGGGCGAACCGGGCATCGGCAAGACCGCGGCCCTCACCCAGCTCGCCGAGAACCTGGGCCTCCCGCTGACCACGGTGATCGCGAGCGTGCACGAGCCGTCGGACTTCTCGGGCCTGCCCGTCATCGGCGACGACCCCGCCGTGCAGGGCGTGCCGATGGCGCCGCCGGACTGGGCCGTCCGCCTGGTGCGGGCCGGCCGCGGACTGCTGTTCCTGGACGAGCTGTCGACCGCGCCGCCGGCCGTGCAGGCCGCCCTGCTCCGCCTTGTACTGGAACGGCGCATCGGCTCCCTCCGGCTGCCGGACGGCGTGCGCATCGTGGCCGCGGCGAACCCGCGTGCGTCGGCGGCCGACGGATGGGAGCTGAGCCCCCCGCTGGCGAACCGGTTCGTCCACCTGCAGTGGGTGCACGACCACGACGTCGTCGTACGGGGCCTCGGCGGGACGTGGCCGCGGGCGACGCTGCCGCAGCTCGACCCCGCACGGCTCGCGGACGCCGTGGACCTCGCCCGCCGGGCGGTGTGCGGGCTGCTCGCCGGACGTCCGGCGCTCGTGCACCGGCTGCCGGCCGGGGAGACGCGCCGCGGCGGGGCCTGGCCGTCCCCGCGGAGCTGGGAGATGACGCTGCGTCTGATCGCGTTTGCCACCGCGGCCGGATCCTCCCGGGACGTCCTGTCCCTGCTGGTGCGTGGCGCGGTCGGGGACGGTCCGGGACTGGAGCTGCTGGCCGGCCTGGACCGGATGGACCTGCCGGACCCGGAGGACCTGCTGGCGGATCCGGAGGCGGCCGTCCTGCCCGAGCGGGGTGACCTGCGGCAGGCCGTGCTCGATTCCGTCGTCGCGGCCGTGCGCAGCCGCCCCGAGAAGTCCCGCTGGGACGCCGCCTGGACGCTCCTGGTGCGGGCCGTCGAATCCGGGGCCCCCGACCTGGTGGTGGTTCCCGCGACCACGCTCGCCTCGCTGCGCCGCGACGCGTGGGACGTCCCCGAGGCGATCGAGGAGCTCGCCGGGGTGGTGGCCCTCTCGCGCCGCGCCGACCGGGCGGCGGCGCGGACCGCGCCCGGCGCGAAGGCCGGCCGATGACGGGCGCGGCGGACACCGCGGACGCCGCACCGGGAGCGGGCGGGCCGTCGGAGGCGGAGCCGGGCGGGGCCGCGCCCGCGGCCGCCGACTCGGACGGGGACTCCGACCGGGGCCTGGACCTGGACAAGCTGTACGCCGCCCGGCTGCAGGCGGCGCGGGCCCGGCCGTATGTGGCGACGGCCCTGTACGCCCTGCATGCCGTCCCGTCGCGGCAGGTGCCGACGATGGCGGTCGACCGGCACTGGCGGTGCTACGTCTCCCCCGGCTTCGTGGACCGCACGCCGGTGGAGGAGCTCGCCGCCGTGTGGGTGCACGAGGTGTCGCACCTGCTGCGGGACCACCACGGGCGCAGCGACCGGGTGGCGCGGCAGCAGGGCCTCACCGGCCGGGCCGAGCGGCTGCGGATGAACATCGCCGCCGACTGCGAGATCAACGACGACGCGTTCGGCGACGGGCTGGTCACGCCGGAGGGCGCCGTCCTGCCGGAGACGCTGCAGTTGCCGGAGGGGCAGCTGATGGAGGACTACCTCCGGCAGTTCCGGCTCGGACCGCAGTTCGGGCACCTGTCCTGGCTGGACTGCGGCAGCGGCGCCGACGGGCTGGACCGGCAGTGGGACCTCGGTCGGGACGGGGCGCACGGGCTCAGTGCCCAGGAACGCGACGCGGTCCGGTTCCGTGTGGCGCAGGGCATCAAGGGCCGGCCGGGGAACGCCCCGCGGCAGTGGCAGCGGTGGGCGGAGGAGGCCTTCCATCCGCCGCAGCCCTGGCGGGACCTGCTGGGGGCGGCGATCCGCTCGGCCGTCTCCGGCTCGGGCGCCGGCGAGGACTACAGCTACGGCCGCCCCTCGCGGCGGTCGTCCGCGCTGCGGGGCACGGTCCTGCCCAGCCTGCGGCGCCGGCCGCCGCACGTCGCCGTGGTCATCGACACGTCGGGCTCGGTGAGCGACGCCGAGCTCGGCGGTGCGCTCCTCGAAGTCGCCGCGATATGCCGGGCCGTGGGCGGCCGCCGGGACCTGGTGACCGTACTGACCTGCGACGCCGCGGCCCGGGTCGTGGGGCCGCTGTGCCGGGCCGAGGGGATCCCGCTGGTCGGCGGCGGGGGCACGGACCTCCGCCGGGGCTTCGCGCGGGCGCTGCGGTCCCGCCCGCGGCCCGATGTCGTCGTGGCCCTCACCGACGGCCAGACGCCCTGGCCGTCGGACCCCCCGCCGTGCCGGACGGTGGTGGGCCTCTTCCCCCGCCCGGCCCCGCCCGGCACCCCTTGCGAGGACGACCCCGACTACCGGCCGGACGAGCCGCCGCAGTGGGCCCGCGTGGTCACACTCGGCTGACCCCGCCTGCGGGGCGATCGGTCCGCTGCTCGCCGTCGTCCGGTCAGGCCGACGCCGCAGAGCGGCCTCTCCGTACGGGGTCTGCACGACGCCCCGGTCGGCGGAACGGGGGACGGTGGGGGCGGCCGGGGGTGATGCGGGGCGTGTCGTGCGGGGGTGCCGGGCGGCCGAGGGGGACGATCGGCGTCCGTCGGGTCCCCCGCGGAGGAATGAGGACGGAATGCGCGAGATCCGCTCCGGCGGCCGGCACGGGACCGGCTCTCCGTTGCGCGGGCGGGTCGCGGTCGTCACCGGTGCCGCCCGCGGGATCGGGGCGGCGCTGGCGCGGAACCTGTCGGAGTCCGGGATGCACGTGGCCCTGCTGGGCCGCGAGGAGGCGTCCCTGCGTGCCACGGCCGCCACCCTGCCGCACCGGAGCATCTGCTTCGAAGCGGACGTCACCGACGACGCGGCCCTCCGCGCCGCCGCCCGCTACGTCGAGGAGCGGCTCGGGCCGGCCGGCGTGGTCGCCGCCAACGCGGGCATCGCCGTCGGCGGCCCGTTCGCCGACACCGCCGCCGACCTGTGGCAGCGGGTCATCGACGTCAACCTCACCGGGTCCGCCAACACCGCCCGCGCCTTCCTGCCCCACCTGACCCGCACGCGCGGCTACTTCCTCCAGGTCGCCTCGACCGCCGCGCTGGGCTCGGCGCCCATGATGAGCGCCTACTGCGCCTCCAAGGCGGGCGTGGAGTCGTTCGCACAGGCGCTGCGGGGCGAGGTCGAGCCGGACGGGGTCGCCGTCGGGATCGCCTACGTCCACTGGACCGGCACCGACATGATCAGCGGCATCGACGACCACCCCGTCCTGCGGGCCCTGCGCCGCCACCAGCCGGGCTTCGCCCGCCGCGTCCGCACCCCCGAGCAGGTCGCCGCCTGGCTCGCCGAGGGGATCGCCCGCCGCTCCCCGTCGGTGTACGCGCCGCCCTGGCTGCGCTGGTGCCAGCCGCTGCGGCCGCTGTTTCCGGCGGTGGTCGCCCGCATCGCCCGCCGCGAACTGCGCACCCGTACGCGCGCCGAACTGGCCGCGGACGTCGGTGTGCTGGGCGACGGCGGCCTCGCGGACTGGCACGCCCACCGGCACCCGGGGCACCGGGACGGCTGACCCCGCCCGCAGACACGGGTGCCCGGGCAGGCGTCAGGCGTCAGGCGGCTGCCGGGCGGTCCGCGGGCGGGCGCCTGCGCGCCGCGGTGTCGGTCAGCGACGGCGGCTGCCAGACGCCGTCGGCCCGGTAGAGGTCGGTGCCGGGCGCCACGATCGCGTCGATGCGGTCGAGGGCCGCGTCGTCGAGCAGCAGGTCGGCCCCCTTGAGCAGGGAGGTCAGCTGGTCCATGGTGCGCGGGCCGATGATCACCGAGGTGACGGCCGGGTGGACGAGCGGGAACGCGACGGCCAGCTCCGGGAGGGTGCAGCCGATCTCCCCGGCCAGGGCGACGAGTTCCTCGACCGCCTCGAACTTGGCGGCGTTGCCCGGGAGGGCGGGGTCGAAGCGGTGCGGGGTGCGCGCGGCCCGGCCGGTGGTGAGGTCCACGGGCCGGCCCTGCCGGACGGCCCCGGAGAGGAACCCGGACGCGAGCGGCGACCACGTCAGGACGCCCATGCCGAGGCGCTGCGCGGTCGGCAGCACGGCCCGCTCGACGCCGCGCGCGAGGATCGAGTACGGGGGCTGCTCGGTGCGCATCCGCATCAGCCCGCGCCGCTCGGCGACATGGTGGGCCTCGACGAGGTCCTCCGCGGGGAACGCGGAGCAGCCGAACGCCCGGATCCTGCCGGCCGTCACCAGGTCGCCGAGGACGGACAGCGTCTCCTCGATGTCGGTGGTGTGGTCGGGGCGGTGCACCTGGTAGAGGTCGATCCAGTCGGTGTCCAGGCGCCGGAGACTGTCCTCGACGGCCTTCAGGATCCAGCGGCGGGAGTTCCCGCTGCGGTTGCGGCCCTCGCCGAGCGGGAAGTGCACCTTCGTGGCGAGGACGACGTCGTCGCGCCTTCCCTTGAGGGCCTTGCCGACGATCTCCTCGCTCTCGCCGGCCGAGTACATGTCGGCGGTGTCGACGAAGTTGACGCCTGCGTCGAGGGCGGTGTGGATGATGCGGGCGGCGTCTTCGTGGTCGGGGTTGCCGACGCCCCCGAACATCATCGTGCCGAGGCAGTGGGTGCTGACCTCGATGCCGGTCTTGCCGAGGACGCGGTAGCGCATGCCGGTGCTCCGTCGCAGGTGGGGGTGGGTGGAAGCGGCGCCAGTCTAGGACTTGGAGCACACTCGACGGCAAGGTCCGCGGGCCGGACCCCCGCCGCCGGCCTGGCGGAGGACGCGGCACGCGCGGGGCACGAACCGGCCGTCGCAGGGCGGCAGATGGCCGAGGGCCTGGAACGGGCCTGATCCCGGCCCGGTGTCCCGGTCCGCGCTGTCACACCCGTGCGGCAGGCTGCCTGTCATGAGTGACCATCACCCCGGCGCAATGCCGTCCCCGGACCGGCCACGGGCCGGGACCGCCTGGTGCGGGCTGCTCGGCCGGAGGGTCGCCGAGGCCGTGGCGGCCGATGTCATGTCGGCGGCTTCGGTCTTCGACGGAGCCGACGCGCTGCCGGAGTCCGCCGACCGCGGGTTCGCGGTGCCTCTCGCGGCGGAGGTGTGGGTTTTCGACGACTCCCTCAGCCGTGTCCTGCTGGTCCGTCACCCGTGGCGCGGCTGGGTGGCGCCGGGCGGTCGCGTCGAGCCCGGCGAGACACCGAGGGAGGCGGCGCGGCGTGAGCTGTTCGAGGAGACGGGCGTGCGGGCGAGGCTGTTGGCGGAACCGGCTGCGGCCACCGTCCGTTCCTACCGTGCGGGCGCGCCGGCGTGTCTGGGGCTGTCGTATGCGGCGGTCGTGGACGGGGCGGTCCCGCTCGTCGCCGAGGACGGGCAGGCCGTGGCGTGGACATCGCTGCGGCGGGGATGGACCGGGTGGTTTCCCGAGGACGTGGCGCGGGTGCGCCGGTACGCCGGGCGGCTGCGTGGCGGTGCCGGGGACTGAAGTGCGCGGACCTGCCTGCATCGGGAGGCGGTTCGGGGGCAGGAGCGGGGCTGTGAAGTCCGTTCGGCACATCGTCTCGTTCCCGCGGGTCGCCGCGGCGGCCGGTGTGCCGGTCCAACCACCTCGCCCGAACGCGGAGGAGCACCCCATGCGCGGCATAGGCGGCTGCATCGCACTGATCCTGGTGGGGGCGATCCTCACCTTCGCAAGCGACTGGAAGATGGAGGGCGTCAACCTGGACGTCGTCGGACTGCTCATGATGGGCACCGGCATTCTGGGTCTGGCGGTGTACGCGAGCGTCCTGCGGCGGCGGCGCGTCTCGGCGGTCGTGCCGGTCGTCGAGGAGACCCGGGAGCGCCCCTGACCGCCGCCGGCCTTCGGCCGTCACCGGCCGGCCGGGACCGGGGTGAGGCGGTAGGAGTCCCCCCGGCGGACGACGCGCCCGGCGGTGGGCGGCGCGAAGTGCGTTCCCAGCAGCAGGGTGTCGGTGCCGGCCAGTGAGGCCAGGAGTTCGCGCCGGGTGGCTTCGGCGAGCTCGGGGTCGATGTCGGCGCACGAACCGATGCCGGGGCGGGCCACCTGGACGGGGTGGTGGATGCAGTCGCCGGTGATCACCGCCGTACCGCCGCGGCCGGCCACCTCGACGGCCGTGTGTCCGGGGGTGTGGCCCGGAGTGGGCAGGAGTCTCACCTGCGGCGTGATGCCGACGCCCCCTGCCGGGACGTCGACGAGGTCGAGCAGGCCCGCCTCCTCCACCGGGACCACCGAGTCGAGGAACATCCGGCGGCGGGCTTCGTCCATGGCGTGTCCGGCCCAGAACTCCCGTTCCGTGCGGGAGGCGACGTAGCGGGCGTGGGGGAAGGTCGGGATCCACCTTCCGTTCTGCTTGCGGGTGTTCCAGCCGACGTGGTCGGCGTGGAGGTGGGTGAGGAGGACCAGGTCGACGGCTTCCGGCGGGTAGCCGGCCGCGGTGAGGCGCTCCAGGTAGCCGGTGTCCAGGTCGTGCCAGGCGGGGTTGGCCCGCTGCTTGCCGTTGCCGATGCCGGTGTCGACGAGGACGCGCAGCCCGCCTGCGGTGAACGCGAAGCTGTGGCTGTCGAGGTGCAGGACGCCCGCGCCGTCCGCGAAGTGGGGGCGCAGCCAGTCCTCGCCGGCGACGACCTCGGGGGTGGCGGCAGGCAGCAGCCACGGCCCGGTGGCGGGCGGCAGGGGCGTTTCGTCGATGCGGTGGACGGTGATGTCGTCGCCGACGGTCCAGGCCGGTCCGGTGGTGGTGCTCACGGTTGTTCGTCTCCTCGGCGCGGTGCGGGCCCTGCAACGGCGGTCATGGACGGGCCTCTTGACGCTAAACGCAATCCGTTTGCGTTTGGCCACCGTACGGCCTTAGAGTCCAAATGCAAACTCTTGGCTTTTGCGTGAGAGGAATCCATGCCGGACACCGACCCCGAACCGACGGCTGCACAGGCGGCCTTGTGGGCCGCCCGCGCCGGGCTCCCCCTGCCCCCCGGCCGCCGGGCCGCCGCAGCCGCGGCGGCCCGCCACATCCACTCCGTCGTCGTCGTCCTGCGGGAGCTCGACTTCGCGGACACCCCGCCTGCCTTCGCCTACCGCGCACACCAGGAGGCCCCCGATGCAGCCGTGTGAACTGAGCCTCGCGGAGGCGGCGGAGGCCATCCGCACCCGCCGCCTCTCCCCCGTCGAGCTGACGGACTCCGTCCTCCGGCGCCTCGAACTCACGGAGCCGCGCCTGAACGCGTACGCCGCGGTCACCGCCGAGCGCGCCCGGGCCGACGCCCGCACCGCGGCACGCGAGATCGCGGCCGGCCGCCGCCGCGGCCCGCTGCACGGCATCCCGATGGGCCTGAAGGACCTCATCGACGTGGCCGGCGTGCCGACTTCGGCCGGCTCCCGGGTGCGCACCGGTCACCGCGCCCGGGCCGACAGCACGGTCGCCGCACGCCTGGCGGCGGCGGGCGCCGTCCTGCTCGGCAAGACCCACACCCACGAGTTCGCGTACGGCCTCACCACCCCGCAGACCCGGAACGCCGTGGACCCCGGCCGGATCGCAGGCGGGTCCAGCGGCGGGTCCGCGGTCGCCGTGGCGGCCGGCTCCGCGACCTTCGCCGTCGGAACCGACACCGGCGGCTCGATCCGGGTGCCCGCCGCCCTGAACGGCGTCGTCGGCCTCAAGCCGACGCACGGCCTCGTCCCCCGCCACGGCGTGACGTCCCTGTCCTGGTCCCTCGACCACGTCGGCCCGATCACCCGTACCGTCCGGGACGCCGGCCTCGTCCTCGACGCGCTGGCAGGCCACGACCCGCGCGACCCCGCCTCGATCGCCGCACCGCTCGCCGCCGACCGCCGGCCGCCCGCCGGCACCGGGCTCGCGGGGCTGCGGATCGGCGTGCCGCGCACCTACTACTTCGACCGCGTCGACGCGGACGTCGAGGCCGCCGTCCGGCGGGCCATCGACGGCCTCCGCGGGCTCGGCGCCCGCCTCGTCGGCGTCGACATCCCCATGGCCCGCCACATCCAGGCCGTCCAGTGGGGCCTGATGGTGCCCGAGGCCACCGCGTACCACGAACGCACCCTGCGCACCGTGCCCGAGCTGTACCAGGACGACGTCCGCGTCCTGCTGGAGGCCGGCGCGCTCATGCCGGCCGGCGACTACCTGCGCGCGCAGCGCGCCCGCACCCTCATGCGGCGGGAGTGGTCCCGCCTGCTCCGGGGCGTCCACCTCGTCGCCGCGCCCGCCGTCCCGACGACCGCGGTGCGGGCGGGGCAGGAGTGCGTCACCTGGTCCGACGGCACCACGGAGGCCGTCTCGGACGCCTACGTGCGCCTCTCCTCCCCCGCCAACATCACCGGCTTCCCCGCTCTCACCGTGCCCGTCGGACGCGACGCCTCCGGCCTGCCCGTCGGCATGCAGCTGCTGGGGCGGCCGCTGGGCGAGGAGGTACTCCTGCGCGTCGGGCACGCGTACGAGCAGGCCCGCGAGGCCGACCGCCCGGCACACGCCGCGTAGCCCCGGCACCCGGCCGGGCACCCCGCCGGAAAAAGCCACGCCTTTGCCTTAAGGTGGTGCGTGTGAGCAGGCAGATGGTGCGTCCGGGCGGGCGCAGCGCGCGGGTCCAGGCGTCCGTGCACGCCGCGGTGCGCGAACTCACCGCCGAGGTGGGCCGGGACGCCCTCACGGTCCCGCTGATCGCCCAGCGTGCCGGTGTCACCCCCTCGACGGTCTACCGCCGCTGGGGCGACCTGCAGGAGCTGCTGTCGGACGTGGCCGTGGAGCGCCTCCGGCCCGACACCGCCCCGGCCGACCACGGCACGCTGGCCGCCGACCTGACGGCCTGGGCAGAGCAGTTCCTCGACGAGATGTCCTCCCCCGCCGGCCGCGCCTACGTCCGCGACGCGCTGCTCGGCGACCCGGACGGCGGCAACGCCGGCCAGTGCTCGGCCTACGCCGCCGGGCACATCGGCGTCATCCTCGAACGGGCGGCCGCCCGGGGCGAGCGGGCACCGGACACAGAAGCGGTCATCGACCGCGTCGTCGCACCACTGGTGTACCGCATCCTGTTCCGGCCGGACGGCCTGGACACGGCCCGCGCCCGCGCCCTCGTGGTCTCGCTCCTGGCCCCGGCGCCCCGCTGACGGGACGCCCACCTCCCCGCCGCGCCCGGTGGCGGTGTCGGCCCGGGCGAGGGCCGCGGGGACCGCGGCGGCGAGTCCGCCGGCGGCCAGGAGGGTGTCGAGGCGCAGGAGGTCCCGGCGGCCCGGCCCCGTGCCGGCGGCGGCGCGGTGTGCCGCGGGGCGGGGGAGGTGCCGTCCATCGGGTCGCCTTTCCGTTCTCCGGCGGAGGAGGGGTGACGCGGATCCGGCGAGTGGGGTCGGGGTCAGCGGGCGTCGCGCTGGGCGGTCACGATGTCGTTGAGGGTGCGCTCGACACCCATGCGGCCCTGCACCCTTTCGGCGAAGGCGGGGAACTGCCCGGCGATCGCGCTCAGCAGCTTCAACTCGGCCGGGGCGACGTTGACTTCGCACAGGTTCCGCTCGACGGCGCGGACGAGGCCGTCGCATACCTGCGCCGGGGAGACCGTGCGCATCCCGGCCGGCGGCTTGGCGCCCGTCGCGGCGAACATGCCGGCGTCGCGGACGAATCCGGGCTGGACGAGGGACACGCCGACGCCCGTACCGTGCAGGTCCTGGCGGAAGGCGAGGGCGAAGCCGCGCAGCCCGAACTTCGTCGCGCTGTAGAGCGCGGAGGACCTGGTGGCCGCCTTGCCGGAGATGGAGCCGACGAACGCGATGTGGCCGCGGCGGGCCCGGACCATGCGCGGCGCGAGGAGCCGGGCGAGGAGGACGGGCGCGTGCAGGTTCACGGCGAGGGCGCGTTCCACCTGGGCCGGGGTGTAGTCGAGTACGTCGCCGCTGGAGGGGAGGGCGGCGTTCGCGACGAGGACGTCGACGTCGCCGCACTCCTCGGCGAGGCGCTCCACGTCGGCGGGGTCGGCCAGGTCGGCGACGACGGCGCGGGCTGCGAACCGGTCGGCGACGGCCTGCAGCGCGTCCTTCCTGCGGCCGGTGAGCACGAGGGAGGCACCCTTGCCGGCGAGCGCTCCGGCGAGCTCCGTCCCGAGGCCGCCGGTGGCTCCGGTCAGCAGAACCGTCGATCCGTCGAATCGCATCCGTGGTCGCCCTCTCCCCTTGTTCGTTCGAACGAACGGGACCATAGAGCAGCCCGACCGAACGTGTCCATGCCATCGCGTGGATCGGTTGCCGATGCACCCGGCCCGCGGGGCGGTTTCCGCCGGATGCGACCATGGCGCGCATGGAGAAGGCAGCCGACACCCGCCAGCGCATCATCGACGCCGTCCTTCGGATCATCGGCGCGGAGGGCATCGCCGCGCTGAGCAACCGGCGGATCGCGAAGGAGGCGCAGGTGTCGCTGGGCTCGGTCACCTACCACTTCACGACCCAGCACGAACTGCTGCGGGAGAGCCTGCTGCACTTCGTCGCCCAGGAGACGCAGCACTTCACCGAGCTGGCCGAGAACTGCGCCCGCGCAGACGGCCTGGACATCCCGGGCGCGGCCGAGATGGTGGAGACGGTGGCGGGCGGAACCGCCTTCGACAGCAGGCACATCGCGCCGTTCGAGCTGTACATCCAGGCGGGGCGCGACGAGCGGCTCCGGGCCGCCGCCGCGGAGTGCTTCGCCGCGTACGACTCGCTCGCCCGCGGCATCCTCCGGCGGCTCGGCCTGCCGGACCCCGATCGCCTGGCCGGCGCGGTGGTGGCCCTGGTCTTCGGGCAGCAGCTGCGGAGACTGGCCACCGGCTCACCGGCGGAGGACCTCGTCGACACCCTCCTGCTCCTGACGGGCGCGGCGGCCGGAGCGGGCCCCGCCCCGTGCGGCGCGGCCGGCCGCCCGCCGTCCGGGAACCGTCCCGGCTGACCGCGCGGACGTGCCGTGCCGGCCGTCGGGGCGGCCCGCCCACGCCGCGGCTACTGGCCGACCCTCCCGTCGATGCACTCGCGCAGCAGGTCCGCGTGGCCGCAGTGGCGGGCGTACTCCTCGATCCTGTGCACCATCAGCTCCCGTACCGCGACCCGCTCGCGGCCGACCCGCGCGCCGAGATCGGCGTGGCGGGCCAGTTCGGCGTCGGTCGCGGCCTGCTCGCGGGCGAGGTCGGCGTACGCGGCGTCCACCACCGGCTGCTCGGCGACCGCCCCTTCGAAGTCCGCGTCCTTCGCGCCGTACAGACGGGGCAGCGGCTCCCCCTCGGTGATCCAGTTGTGCCAGTCGCGCTCGGCCTCGGCGAGGTGCCGTATCAGGCCGAGCAGGGACATCGTCGAGGGCGGCACCGAGCGCCGGGCGAGCCGGCCGGGGTCGAGGCCCTCGCACTTCATGCGCAGGGTGAGGCGGTAGTTCGCCAGGAAGTCCAGCAGCGTGGCGAGTTCGCCGTCCGCTGCGGACTCGTTGTTGCGGGGGTCTTCGGCGGGATCGGCCCACATGTCGGGGTACACGGTCGCCTTGGTCCACCGCTCGGTCTGCTCGCTCATGCACGCATGATCACCCGCCACGGGCCGTCGGCGCGAGGGAGTTGTGCGGTCAGGGACGCTCCTGCATGCGGCGCCGCAGGCGGTCGTAGACCGGTTCGCTGCCCAGCCGGTCCGCGGTGAGTGCGGCGGCGAAGCACGCGGCCAGCAGCGGCAGGACGAGCGAGGTGGCGCCGGTCATCTCCACGACCAGGACGATGCCCGTTGCGGGCGCCCGTACGACGGCGGCGAACAGGGCGGCCATGCCGACCACGGCGAACGCCCCGGACCCGGCTGCCTGGCCCGGCAGCAGCGGCCCCGCGGCGGCGTGCGCGAGGGCGCCCCACAGCGCACCGACGGCCAGGAGCGGGGCGAACAGCCCGCCGGGCGTTCCGGCGGCGTAGCTGAGCGGTCCTGCGGCGAAGCGCACGGCCAGGTAGGCGGCGAGGACGCCGACGGCCGGGCTCCAGCCGGCCAGGAGCCGTTCGCCGAGCGGGTCGCCCCCGCCGGCGAACAGCGGGTCGACCGCCATCAGCAGTCCGACCACGGCCCCGATCAGGGCCGCGCGGGCGGTGGCGGGCACCCGGGCGGCGAGCCGGTCGGACAGGGCCAGGCTGCCGATGACGAGGCCCCCGTACGCGGCTCCCAGCAGCCCGGCGGTGGCGCCGAACAGCATGAAGACGGGCAGCAGCCACACGGGCGGGGCGGGCGCGTCGGGGAAGGGGAAGATCGGCGCGCCGCCGGCGATCAGCGCGGAGACGGCTGCGGCGGCAGCCGTGCCGACGAGGGTCATCAGCACGAGCCGCGGCCGCACGGACCGGGTGACCTCCTCGCAGACAAACAGCAGGCCCCCGAGTGGCGCGGCGAACGCCACGGCGAGTCCGGCGCCGGCGAGCGAGGTGTGCAGCAGCCGGATGTCGTCGGCGCCCAGGCCGGTGCGCCGGCCCGCCTCGGCTCCGATCGCGGCTCCCATGTGCACCGCCGGGCCCTCCCGTCCCAGGACGAGCCCGGAGCCGATCGCGACGACGCCGCCGGCGAACTTGGCGGGGAGCAGCCGCCATGTGGGGGCCTCGCTCTCCCCGCGCCAGACCGCCTCGACGTGCTGGATGCCGCTGCCCGCCGCGTGCGGAACGCGCCGGGCGATGGCGCAGGCGAGGGCCGCCCCCGCGGCTGTGAGCGCGACGGGCACCAGCCATCCGAGACCGCCGCCGAGCCCGGCGGCGGTCTCCAGCAGGCGGCCGCGCAGCGCGTCGGCCCGTTGCAGGCACCACCGGAACGCCCCGCCGACCAGGCCCACCAGGCAGCCGGCCAGGGCCGCCACGAGGTGGGCGCGGCAGGCGCCGCGGAGCCGACGCGCCGTCACCGCGGCGCCCCGTGCGCGGGGCCGGGGTGGGGACCCGCCATGTGCCGACCTCCCGTGCCGAGCCTGCGGGCGCCCGTCCGGGGTCCGCCCCGCGGCCGTCCGGGCCGCGGTCCGTCCGAGCGTGGACCGCCCCCTGCGGCCGCCGTCGGGAAGCGCGCCGCGGCGCGCCGGGATGCGCCCCGACCGGACGACGCGCGCGGCGACGGCGTTGCGGCGTCCGCGGCCGGGCGCGGCGGCGGAGACTGGTGGCGTCGGGCCGCGCGTCGGGCCCGGGGGACCCGGGAGGGGCTGTGGAGCCGAAGACCGCGTCAGTGCTGGCCCCGTTCATGGCGGTGCTCACCCTGACGACCGGGCTGGTGGAGGCGGTGAGCCTGCTCGCGCTGGGGCCGGTGTTCACGGCCATGCAGACGGGGAACGTCCTCTTCTTCGCGTTCGGCCTGGTCGGCGAGGGCGGCCTGTCGGTGGTGGCGCCCGCGGTGTCGCTGGGGGCGTTCACCGCGGGGGCCGTGGGCGGCGCCCGGCTGGAGACCCGGCTGGAGGCCGGCCGGCACCGCTGGTTCATCCTCTCGCTCGTCGCGGAGGCGGTCCTCGTCGGGGCGGCCGCCGTCGCCGTGTGGGGGGTGCCGCCGGTCCACCAAGCGCCCACGGGCCGGCATCTCGCCGCGATCGGCGTGCTGTCGGCCGCCATGGGCATCCGCAACGTGACCAGCCTGCGCCTCCAGGTCCCCGACCTGCCGACGACGCTGGTCACCCGCGCCATGACCGCCCTGCTCGCCGGGTCCCTGCTGGGCCGCGACTCCTTCCTCGCCCGCGGCACGGCGGCGACCGCGCGCCGGGCCGCCTCCGTGGGCGCGATGTTCGCGGGCGGGCTCGCCGGCGCGCTGTGGGTCCACGCCGGCTGGCCGGTGTCGGGGCTGCTGCTCGTGGCGGCGGGCATCCTGCTGGCGGTCGCGGCGGCATACGTCCCGAAGCCGCACCTGCACACGTGAGCGGCGCGGCAACGGTGCTACGGGGCTGCGGGGAGCCAGGCGCGGACCATGAGGGTGCCGAGGCCGGCGGGGTCGGGGGCGGGGAGCACCGCGGCGTCGACGCGCTCGAACCCGGCGGCCCGCAGGAGGCCTGTCCACCTGCGCGGGGTGTAGGACCAGCGGCGCACCGCGAGGGGCCGCCCGCGCAGTCCGCCGGGGTGCGTGCCCTGCGGGCCGTAGCAGCCGGGCAGGGCGGGCGCGTGGCTGAAGGCGAGCAGGCCGCCGGGGCCCAGCCGGTCGCGGACGAGGGGGAGCAGGCGGCGGGGGTCGTGGAACCACACGGCGCCGAACCGGGACACGACCGCGTTCCGGCGGCGCTCCGTGCCCGCGAGGAAGGCGGTGGCGTCGGCCCTGTGGAACTCGGCGGGCAGGCCGGCGCAGCGGGCGCGGGCGCGCGGGGCATGGCGGGCGGTTCGCGGGGCAGGTGCCGGGCGTACGAGGAGGTGCGCCATGGCTGTCGACGAGGAGCGCACTGCGGATCCCGCGGCCCCGCCCTCGGCCGGAGCACGGTGCGTGGTGCGTGTGAGCGGCGAGATGGACCTCGACCACGCCGCGGAGTTCCGCACGGCGCTCGACACGGCCATCTCCCGGGCGCCTGACCGCGCGGACGTGGTGGTCGACCTCCGCCACTCCTCGTTCTGCGACTCCTCGGGCCTCACCGTCCTGCTGGCGGCCCGGGAGAGGGCCTGGGCCGGCGGGCACGCCATGCGGCTCGCGGCGCCGAGCCACCAGCTGCTGCGGCTGCTGGAGCTGACCGGGTCCGTCGAGCTGTTCTCGTTCGTGCCGGCCGCCGCGGACTGAGCTTCCCTCCCCGGCGTGCACCGCGCTGCTTCCGGTCGCGGCGGCGGGCCCGCACCGCAGCCAGCCGCTCCGGGCGCCTGGTTCCCCCTCACCGGGACGGGCGCCTGCCCTGGGCCGTCCACGCCCGGGCGGACAGGGTGATCGACCCGTCGGCCGCGGCGGGCAGGGACGCCCTCAGCCGCTCCTGCAGGAGGTCGCGCCGCGCCTGCGGCAGGGAGGCCAGGTACGCGGGTGCCGGCCCCTGGCCGCCCCGGAACGGCTCCCAGTAGTCCGCGAAGTCCCGGAAGCGGGTCCGAACCACGATCTCGCCGACGGTGACGCCGGCCAGCCCGGAGCCGCGCAGCAGCAGCCGCAGCGGTTCGGGCGCGCACAGCGGGAAGCGGGCGCCCTCGTCCAGCGGCCCGGCGCCCGCGTCCACCTCCGCCGCGGCGTCCCAGAAGTGCCGCAGGAGCTCCATCCCGCCCTGCGTGTAGTCCCACACGTACACCGCGGCCACGCCCCCGGGGTGCACCACCCGGAGCATCTCGGCGACAGCACGGGCCGGTTCGGGCACGAAGTTGAGGACCAGTCCGCTGACCGCGGCGCCCGCCGCACCGTCCGGCGCGGGCAGCCGGCGGGCGTCGGCGCGCACGAAGCCGGCCCGCGGGTCTCCGACGGTCCGCCGCGCGTACCGCAGATAGCTCTCCGACGGGTCGGCGCCCACGACCCGGCCGGGGTCCGCCGCCTCCAGGACGGCGCGGGTGACGGCGCCGGTACCGCAGCCGACGTCCCACCACACCGCCCCGGCCGGAACGGACAGCCGGCGTACGAACTCCCCTGCCACGCACCGGCTCCACCGGCCGATGTACGGCTCGTACGCCTCTCCGTCACCCCACACGGGCGACCACCCGCTCCCGCACGGCCACCGTCCGGAGACGGGGGGCGGCCCGGCACCGCCCGGAACCAGCATCCCCCGCCCCCGCCGCCGCGGCACCCGCTGCACCGCGCACCGGCCGCGCCGGCGCCCGCCTGGCGCGCTCCGGCCGCCGCGGCCACGCTGGAAGCGGGGGACACCCCTGCGGACATGGGAAGCGAGGCAGCCATGACGGCGATCACACGGGGCGACACACCGGTGGCGGTCGAAGGCGACGGCGTCGAACTCCGCACCCAGCCGGCCGGCGGCGACCTGTCCGTCGCCTTCGTACGGCTGCCTGCGGGGGCGGACCTCCGCCCGGCGCTGCAGGGCATGCCCGACGACCTGTGCCCCTGTCCCCACTGGGGCTACATGCTCAAGGGCCGCCTGAAGATGGTGACGAAGGACGGCGAGGAGGTCTACGAGGCGGGCCAGGCGTTCCACTGGCCTCCCGGGCACGCCCCCGTGGCCCTGGAGGACTGCGAGTACGTGGACTTCTCCCCGACGGCGGAGTTCACCGCCGTCCTCGACCACATCACGTCCCGGTCCTGACCCCCTCCCCCGGCTCCGGCTCCGGCCCCGCCCTGCCCGCCGGGGTAGCGGCTGCCGGCGCGGCGCCCGACCCCGTACGGGGCGCCGCGCCGGCGCCGTCAGGAGGGGCGGGCCGGGACGGTGAGGGTGCAGCGGCCGTTCTCGCAGGAGCGCCGGAGGCGTCCCCGCGAGACGGTCTGCACGAGGCCGATCGTCCAGCACACCGGGCACCCCCGGAGCGCCACCAGCCCCACCGGCAGGAGCAGCAGGGCCACCGGGCCGACGGTGAACGCCAGGCCCGTCCCGCCGATCAGGGAGCCGAAGCCCACCGCGCCGCGGGCCAGGTGCCGGGGCAGGGACGCGCTCGCGTAGTCGGGCCCGCCGTCCTTCCCGGTCGCTGCCGTCCTCACCGTCCGCCTCCCGCCGGTACGCCGTCCCCGTCCCCGTCCCCGAGCCGGCTCCGGACCGCTGCCCGGGCCCGGTGGAGCCGCGACTTCATCGCCGCCGTGCCGATCCCGAGCGCGTCTGCGACCATCCGCCCGCTCAGCCCCTGCACGTCCCGCATGACCAGCACCTGCCGCTGCTCCGCGGGCAGCGCGGCGATCGCCGCCGCCACCCGGCCCGCCTCCAGCCGTCGGAGGGCCTCCTCCTCGGCGGAGGGCCGGGCCTCGTCCCGCAGGGTTGCGGTGTCCCGTCCGATCGTCCGGGCGCGCCGCAGGCACTCGTTGCGGACGATGCGGAACATCCACGACGCGAGGGCGCCGGACGCGCGGAGCGTCCCGATCTTCCGGTACAGGATGATCAGCGCTTCCTGGGCGGCGTCCTGCGCGTCCTCGGGTGTGGCGCACAGGGAGCGGGCGAACCGCTGCACGTTCGGGTGCGATCCCGACACCAGGGCCGTGAGCGAGTCGACGTCGCCGCGCCGGGCGCCTGCGACCAACTGCTCGCCGGGCCATGCGTACTCAGCCACGCGTCCGCCCCCGCTTGCGCGAGACCGCGTACACGCACGCGCACACGAGCACCGCTCCTACGGCCACTGCCATTCCCACGATCATGTTCTTCCTCCGGCTTCCCCGTCCCGACGGCTGTCGGCACGTGTACAAGAGGAGCCGTCCGCCGAAAAGGATTCACCGGCACGGCCCCCGACCGCCGGTGACAACCGATCGGCCCGGTTCCGCGTCCTTCCCGCAGAGCCGGCTTCCGTCCGAGCGGGGGCGGAGCGGCGCGGTACCCGGAGGAACGCCATCAGCACTTCGTACACCCCCGGCCCGGACGCCGGCGGCGCGGGCGGCGCGGGCGGCCGCCGCCGGCGCGGAATCGGCATGCTGCTGCTGGGCGTCGCGGCCGGCGTCGTGCTGAGCACCGCCGTGCTGACGGCAGCGTCGTGGCCGCGGACCGAGGTGGCGTACCGCAGCGCCTCCCCCGCGTCTCTGCCCTACGACGGCTCCCGGTACTTCCTGCGGATGGAGCACCTCCGCGACCTGTCCGGTGACGACTCGTACCGGATGGTGATCGGCAGGCAGCCCGATGCGTCGTACGGGCACTGGCTGCACATCGACACCTACCTGGGCGCGGAGGGCATCCGGTCCGCGACGTGGACGGAGTCGGAGGTGCGCGTCCGGTTCTCCACCGGGCACGAGCTCTCCGTACCGGCCGGCGCCTTCACGGGCGGCAGGTGAGCGGCACCGCCGCGGGCGCCCGTACGCAGGTGGGTAGGCTTCGCTCAGCACGGACGCACGTCGGGGGGCAGCACGCATGACGGCTCGGACTGCACGGTGGGAATCGGCCCTGGATTCCGTCGTGGTGTACGCACAGGGCGCACTGTGCCGCCGGCTCGCCCGCGGCACCGTACCGCCGGACGGACGGCTGCGGGTGACGGGCCTGCCGCGCTCCCTGGATCCCGGCTCGCTGCGGGCCCGTGTCCTCGGCTCGCCCGGCGTCCGCGTCGTGGAGGCGCGGGTCGAGGTCGAGGCCGAGCCTTCCGGCCCGCGCGCGCCGCACGGGTTGCGGAGCGAGGTCGAGCGGCTGCGCGACCGGTATGCGGCGGTGCAGGCCCGCCGGGACCGGCAGCTGACGCTGATCGAGGAGGCAGGCGGCCTGCACCCGGCGCCGCCGGCCCGCCCCCGCGAGGACGCGCCGCGCCGGACGCCCGTCGAGGCGTGGCTGGAGCTCGCCGACTTCGTGGACCGGCGGCTGGCCGCCCTCCAGACGCGGCTGGCGGAGCTGGAGGGGGAACTGCTGCGCGCCGGGCACGAGCTGGCCGTCGCCGAGGACCGGCTCGCCCGCGCCTCCGGCGACGCGCCGCAGGTGCACGTGGACACCACCGTCTGCGCGGTCCTCACCCTGGCCGGCACCGGCGCGCCCGGGACGGACACCGGGGAGGACGCCGGCTCCGAGGTCGAACTGGAGGTGGAGTACGGGGTTCCGGGCGCGGTCTGGGTGCCCGCGTACCGCCTCGCCCACCGGCAGGGCGACGACACGGGCCGGCTGGTGCTGCGCGCCTCGGTCGCCCAGCGCACCGGCGAGGACTGGAACGGCGTACGCATCGCCCTGGCCACCTCGGACCTGCGGCGCCGCACCGACCTGCCCAGGCTCCACTCGGTCCGGATCGGGCGCCGCCAGCCCGCCCCTGCCCCGTCCGGCTGGCGCGAGCCGCCGGCGGGGCTCGCCGACCTGTTCGCCGGGTACGCGGGCGCGGGCCCACGGCCGGGCCCGCCAGCCCCCGCACCCGCGGCTCCGCGGCCCGGCGCGGCCGCCGACCCCGTACCCCCGCTGCCGCCGCCCGCGATGCCGGTGCAGCCGGCGCCGCAGGCGTACGGGGCGCCGCCGCCCGCGATGCCCGCCCCGGCTGCCCTGGCCGCCCCGGCCGCGCCCGCTCCGCCCGGCTTCGGCGGCGGGGCCCCGGGTTCGCGCCGCAGGTCCCGGCGCGGCCGGCCGCGCGGCGGTCACGCAGCGGGCCCCGGCGGCCCCGGGCGGACTTCCGCCGGGCGCACCCGCCGCACCGCCCGCGCCGGTCGGCCCGCCGCGGCCGAGCGGCGCCGAACTCGACTACCGCGCCCTCGTCCTCGCCGGTCCCGAGGACCAGGCCGCCCGCCGGGGCCGCCTGTTTCCCGGCGCCCCCTCGGACCCGGTGGGCGCCGAGCACCGCCGGCGCGCCGAGGCGGTGGCCGCGCTGCCGCTGCCCGGGCACGCCGTACGGCCCCGCGAGTCGGCCGGCTCGTTCGACCACCGCTTCGACGCCGCCGCCCGCGCCGACGTCCCCTCCGACGGCACCTGGCACACCGTCACCGTCGGCGAGGTCCCGCTGGGGCTGCGCACCGAGTACCTCTGCGTGCCGTCGGTCGAGCAGACCGTGTACGCGACGCTGGTGCTCTCCAACGCCACCGGCCAGGCGCTGCTGGCGGGGCCGGTGGAGGTCACCGTCGACGACGAGTTCCTGCTGACCGCCGCGCTGCCGACGCTCGCGCCGGGCGCCGTCTCCCGGCTGGGCCTCGGCCCCGCCGAGGGCGTCCGGGTCGCGCGGCGCACGAACCTGCACGAGTCGGCGGCCGGGCTGCGGGGCGGTACCACCGTCCTGGACCACCGCGTCCACGTGGAGCTGGCGAACCGGCTCTCCCGGCCCGTCACCGTCGAGGTCCGCGAGCGGGTGCCGGTCACCTCCGACGCGGACGTCCGGATCGAGGAGCGGGCCGACTGGACGGCCCCCGAGGCCGGCGCCGGACCGGAGCACCATGCTCCGGGCACCCGCATCTGGCGGGTGGAGCTGCCCGCCGGCGGCGCCACCGCGCTGGAGGGCCGCTTCGAGATCCGCATCCCGGCCGCAAAGGCCCTCGTCGGCGGCAACCGCAGGAGCTGACACACGCCATGCCACACGACACGCCCCGCGCCACCTCGCGCACCGCCTCCCCCGCCGCGGCCGGGGAGCCGATCGCCCTTCCGGTCACCGCCGTCACCTGCCTGGAGGACCGCGCCCACGTCGAGCGCACCGCAGTCCTCGACCTCGAAGCCGGGGTGCAGCGCCTCCGCCTCGGGCCGGTCAGCGCGCTGGCCGTCGACCGCACCCTGCACGCCGAGCTGGACGCCGGCCTGCCGGCCGCCGTCCTGGACGTGCGGATCGTCCGTACGTGGACGCCCCGCGGGCCGCTGCCGTCCGCCGACGACTCGGCACTGCGGCAGCACCTGCACGCCCTCGAAGCGGAGCAGGTCTCGGTGCAGCACCGGCGGGACCGGCTGGACGTCCGCCTCGGCCTGCTCGGCAGGCTCGCCGACCGGCTGCTGCGGGAGATCCGCGAAAGCGCCGGCGCCGGCGAGAGCGACCCGGACCGCTGGGCGCGGGAACTGGACCGGCTCGACGCCGAACGCGACACGTACGGCGAGCAGCTGCGCACCGCGCAGGCGCGGCTGGCCGCCCTCGACGCGGAACTCGCGGACGTCCGGCGGGGCCTGGCCGCCGCCGAGGGGCAGCCGGCCGACCTGGTGGCGCACGTCGAGGTGACCGTCCGGGCCTCGGCGGCCGGGCCGGCCCGGCTGCGGCTCGGCCACCTCACGGCCTGCGCGCTGTGGCGGCCCGTCTACCGGGCCGTGCTCGACGGCGGCTCGCTGACGCTGGAGAGCGACGCCATGGTGTGGCAGCGCACCGGGGAGGACTGGTCGGGCGTGCGCCTGACCCTGTCGACGGCCCGGTCGGCGCTGGCCACCGAACCGCCCCGGCTCGGCGAGGACCGGCTGGCGCTCACCGAGCGGACCGCCGCCGAACGCCGCACGGTCGACGTCGAGCTGCGCGAGGAGGAGGTCGCGGAGCTCGGCCCGGCACCGGTGTCGGGCCTGCCGGGCGTGGACGACGGCGGCGAGACGCGCGTTTTCGCCGCCCCCGGCCCCGTCTCGGTGCCGTCGGACGGACGCGCCCACCGGGTGCCGCTGTCGTCCTTCACCGCGGACGCGGCCGCCGAGTACGCGGCCACGCCCGAGCTGTCGCCGCTGGTGGCGCAGGTGGTGCGGGTTCCGAACCGGTCCGGGCACGCCCTGCTGGCCGGGCCGGTGGACCTGGTCCGCGGCAGCGGTTTCAGCGGCCGGGGCACCCTGGAGTTCACGGCGCCCGGCGCCACCGCCGAACTCGCCTTCGGCAGCTGCGACGACCTGCGGGTGGTGCGGCAGGCCGACGAGTCCCGCGAAACGGGCGGGATCATGCAGCGGACGGTGGTCACGCGAACGGTGCGGCTGCACCTGTCCCGGTTCTCGGCCCCCGGCGAGGAGGGCGAGCGGACCGTCGCCGTCCGCGAGCGGATCCCGGTCTCGGAGATCTCGGCGGTGGAGGTGCGCCTGCGCAAGGAGGCCTGCTCCCCGGCCCCGGACGCGGTCGACGCCGACGGCATTGCCCGCTGGGACATCGCCCTCCCGCCGGGCGGCCGCCGCAGCATCACCCTGGCGTACGAGGTGTCGGCGGGCGCGAAGGTCGCCGGCCTCTGACCGTACGGGCGCCGTGTGCGGCGCGGGTGCGCGCCGCCGGGAGCCCGGTGCCCGCAGGTGCCGGAATGCGCCGGTCCGCCGCATAAGCTCGCTCCGGCGCCCCCTATGACCGAGGAGGATCCGATGAACCCCGCCGGGGAAGGGCCACTGCACCTGGACGCGGTCAGCGTCCTGAACGCGAAGACGACGCTCGTCCGGCTCCTCGGCAGGGCCGGTATCCACCCCGGCGACGCCGAGGAGCTGATCGGGCTGGTCTCGGCCGGGGCGGTCGCCGTCGCGGCCGCGGAGGTCGCGGGGCGGGCGGAGGACGCCCCGACGGCAGAGGGCGGGCCCTACGCGTCCGGCTGGCTCGACGGCGCCCGCACCGTCACCGGGGCACTCGGGGGGATCGCCGAGCGGATGCTGCGCGACGCCGTCGGCGCCGACGCGCCCGGGGACCCCCTGGACGCGCGCCCGCCCGCGGGGCGGATGGAGCTGGAGCGGGCGAAGGTGGCCGTGCTGCCGCTGTACCTGTCGTTCGCCCCGGAGTCCGACCTCGACCCGGATGTCTCCGAGCCGGTCCTGACGGCCGTCCTCGGCACCATGACCACGCGGCAGCGGACCGGGTACGCGGGGCGCCTGACCGCGTTCGCCGCGGAGCACCGGGCGCGGCTTGAGCGGATGTACGCGCAGTACGGCCCGGGCAGCCCGATCGCCATCCACGGGCGGTACTCGCTGCTGCACTCCCCCACCAGCGTCGCCGTGCTGGAGCGCCTGCTGACGGAGCCGGCGGCACTGCGGGGGGAATGGGACGCCGCGGAGCTGCCGCCGGCGTGGCTGGAGGGTCTGACGACGGCCTGGGGGCCGTCGGCGTAGCGGCCCCGCACCCGGCGGCAAGGGGTGCGGAGCCGCGAGGGTGTCGGCTTCAGGCGCCGTCTGGCAGGCCGCGGTCGGGTGCGCTCATGTCGCCCGTGGCGGGGGCGCCGTCCGCCAGCCCGTAGCGCAGGTACACCGTGCCCGACGGGCCGGCCGCCGGGGGCGCGAGCAGCGTGACGTTGGCCGGCACGGCGCCCTCGCCGAACACCTTCTTCCCGACGCCGAGCACGATCGGGTGCACCCAGAGGTCGAGGCGGTCGAAGAGCCTCTCGCGCAGGAGGGTCTGCACGAGGTCCAGGCTTCCGACGACCTTGACGTGCTCGTGGCGGTCGCGGATCTCGCGCACGGCGGCGGCCAGGTCCGGGCCGAGCTGCGTGGAGCCGGCCCAGGAGAGGTCGGGGGTGCCGCGGGAGGCCACGTACTTCGGGACCCGGTTGAAGAGCTCGGCGATCGCACCGTCCTCGCCGCCCTTCTGGTGGGGCCAGTAGGCGGCGAAGATGTCGTACGTGCGCCGGCCGAGCAGGAGGGCGTCCGTGCCCTCGTACGCGGCGCCGATCTGCATGCCGGTGTCCTCGTCCAGCAGGGGTGCCTGCCAGCCGCCGAACGGGAAGCCGTCCGGGTCTTCGTCGGGGCCGCCGGGCGCCTGTCCGACGAGGTCGAGGGTCGCGAACATCGCGATGTGGATGAGGCCCATGGTGTGCTCCGGTGTGCGAGGAGTGGTGTCCGTCCCAGGGATAGACCGGCAGGCGGACGGGAACTCATCGGCGCGCCGGAGGCGCGGGTCGAGACCCGGATTCGAACAGGTTTACGATTGAGGGGTGAGTGCGTACGACCTGCCGTCTGCCGATCGCGGCCCGGGCCTCTCGGCCGTCGGCGCCGCCGCGCCGTGCGCCCCGCCCCGGCGGGGGGTGTGACGGTGGCCGGCGGGCGGGACACCGGGTGGCTGCTCCCGCCGGACCTGGCGCGGCTGAAGACCCTGGAGCGGTGGTGCGAGCTGCTGCTGGAGCTCGTCCGGGAGCGGATCGCAGAGATCGAGACCACCGCGCGGATCGCGGAGGCCGCGGCGGGCCGGCCCGTGCCCTCCCCGGTCGTCGAGTGGCAGATCCAGTACGGGATCGGCGCCTCGAACGCCCCGATGCTGATCCACACCGGCGACTGCACCCTGACCTCCGGGCGGACCCGGCCGGCGACCCGCGCCCAGGCCGTCGACGCCCTGCGCCACCCGCAGGTCGAGCCCTGCGGCGTCTGCGACGCGGGCCGGCTCCTCGGCGCCGGCGACCCCTGAGCGGCCGGTACCGGAGCAGGCCCGGGCCGGAGCGCTACCGCTCCGCCGGCTACCGGGCCGGGAGGCGGAAGCCGTTGAAGAGGTCGTCCATGCCGCGCAGGGCCAGGCGGTCCGGGACGGCGCGGACCGCGGCGTCGCGGGCCGCCGCCGCGAGGGGGTGGCGGAGGGCGCCCAGGCGGCCGACCCGGCGGGCCCGGACGCGCACGGCGTCGGTGCGGTCGCGCCGGGCCGCGGTGTACGCGGCGAGGGCGGCCCGGACGGGATCCGCGGCGCCCGCCCCCGGGGCCGGGTCCGGGGCGCCGCCCGCGGGGAGGAGGTGGGCGAGGACCACCGCGTCCTCGATGGCCTGGCAGCCGCCCTGCCCCAGGTTGGGCGCCATCGCGTGGGCGGCGTCGCCGACCCAGGCGATCCGGCCGTGGTGCAGGCGGGGCAGCGGGGCGGCCAGGTCGTGGAGGTCGTGCTGCAGGACGCCGGCCGGGTCGAGGTGCCGCACCCGGTCCAGCAGGGCGGGGATCGGGTCGTGCCAGGAGCCGAAGCGCTCCAGGAGTTCCGCGCGGGGGTCGGCCGACCGGGTGCCGGCGGGGGCGAGCGCGGTGGCGTAGAGGTAGTAGCGGCCGTCTGCCAGCGGGGTGATGCCGAACCGCTCGCCGCGCCCCCACGTCTCGCTCATGGCCCGGATGCCGAGGTCCGGGGCGTCCACGATGGTCCGCCAGGCCGTCTCGCCCAGGTAGCGGAGCCCGGGGTGGCCGGGGAAGTGGGTGCGGCGCAGGGGGCTGCGGATGCCGTCGGCGGCGACGACGAGGTCCGCGGGCAGTTCCGCGCCGCCGGCCGTGCGGACGGTGGGGCGCCGGCCCTCCGCGTCGTCCACGGCGGTCACGGCGGCCCCGTACCGGAGGACGCCGGGCGGGAGCGCGGCGGCCAGGGCGGCCGTGAAGGCCGGGCGGGGGACGGCGATCGGGGCCGTGCCGTAGCGGGCCGTCATCTCGGCGGTGCCGGCCCCGGTCAGCCGGCGGCCGTCGGCGCGGCGGACGCCCATCGTGTCGGGTATCGCGCTGCCGGCCGCGCGGGCCGCGTCGACGCCTATGGCGTCGAGGGCGCGCAGCGCGTTGGGGGCCAGGCCGATGCCCGCGCCGGCGGCGGGCGGTTCGGGGGCGCGTTCGCAGACGGTGACGTCCCACCCGCGGCGGTGCAGGGCGATGGCCGCGGTGAGGCCGCCGATTCCGGCTCCGACCACCACGGCGCGGCGTATCGGCATGGGACGCCGTCCGCCCGGAAGTCCGGCGGCGGCCGGCGGACCGGCGCCCCTTCGGCCTGCCATGGTCCCCCCGCCGCAGATCACGCGGACCCGCCACGCGGATCACACCCGTTCGGCAGATTATGGCACCTGCGGGACAGGGGCGGTGATCGCGCTGACCGGCCGTGTGGGAGGGGGCAGGGGGGCCGCGGTCAGGACAGGTCGAACTGCGCGCGGTGTGCGGTCACCCAGGTACGGAAGTCCTGCAGGCCGGGGTGGAGGGCGCGGACGGCGGCCAGGTCGCGGGCGGCGGTGAAGGCGTGCTCGCAGTCGGCGTAGTACTGGAACATGTTGCCCGCCTCGTCGGCGCCGGGGAACCCGAGCGCCCGGAAGGCGTCAGGGGTGAGCGGCCGGTAGCGGAAGGGCTGCCCGAGCACGTCGGTCATCGTGGCGGCCATCTCGGCGACGGTCAGGTGCTCGCCAGCGATGCTGACCGTGGCGGCGATGAAGTCGGTGCCGCCCTTGAAGACGGCCAGGGCGGTCTTGCCGATGTCGTCGACGGCGATACCGGAGAGGCGGCTGTCGCCCATGGGGTAGACGAGTTCGAAGGTGCCGTCCTCGCCGCGCTGCGGGGCGAACATCGACAGCAGGTTCTCCCAGTAGAACGTGGTCCGCAGGAAGGTGGTGGGGACGCCGTCGTCGGTGAAGAAGTGGTCCGCCTCCGCCTTGGCGTCGAAGTGCGGGACGTTGTACGAGCCTTGCAGCGTCGGCATCCGGCCGTCGCCGAGCGGGATGCACTCGCGGGTGTCCTCCAGCGTGGACCAGACCGCGTGCTGGATGCCGGCGTGTCCGGCCGCCCGGGAGAGTGCCTGGGCCTGTTCCTTCTCGTGGGCCGCGCTCATGTGCTCCCAGAAGTTGGTCACCATGAAGGCCCCGTAGGCGCCGTCGAGGGCGGACCGCAGGCTGGCTTCGTCGTCGAGGTCGGCCCGGACGACCTCGGCGCCGAGCTGTTCCAGCTCCCTGGCGCGGCCGGAGTCGGGGTGGCGGGTCACGGCGCGGACGGCGAAGGCGCCGTCCGCGTCCGCCAGGGCGGCCCGGGCCAGTGCACCGCCCTGCTGCCCCGTCGCGCCGAACACGGTGATGGTCCGCCTGCCGTCCATCGCCAGCACCTCTTCCCTGCCGCAGCCACCCTCGGAACCTGGAAGCGAAACCTACGGTCGGGCGGCCCCGCAGCCCCGGCGCACACGCCGCCGTGTGGTCCGTTCCGGTGACGTCAGCGGGCGGGCGGGCGGTGCCGGCGTGCCGCCCACCGCAGCCGCCGGCGCGCGCCGGCCGGCCTCCGGGTCAGTGCGCCGCGGCGGGTCCGGCGGGCCCGGGCCGCAGACCGAGGGCGTCGAGCGCGGCGGCGCCGGCAGCGGCATGCCGTCCTCCGGCGAGCAGGAGGGTGCGCGCCGCCTGGTAGGGGCAGCCTGCGGCGGTGAAGGCGTCCGCGGTGGCGAGCAGCCGCTGCCGGTCGCCGTCGAGGAGGGCCTGGGCGCGGTCCGCGAGGGCGGTCGCGACGGGGTTGCCGGTGACGAGGTCCCGGGCGGCGGCGGTGCGGGCCGCGGCTGCGGGGTGTCCGGCGAGGACGGCCGCCTCGGCCCGGAGCGCCGCGTACCAGTGCAGCCAGACCCAGCAGACCCACTTCCACACGGATTCGGGTTCGGGCGCGGTCCGTTCGAGGGCGGCGGCCGGGTCGCCGTGGTGGAGCAGGACGATGCTGTCGAAGACGGCTCCGTGGCCGTGCCGGTGGTCGTCCTCGGCGCCGGCCCGGTCGGCTGTGGCGAGCCATGCGGCGCGGGCGTCGCGGTCTGCGCGCAGTCCGTGGACCATGGCGACGGCGGCGGCGGCCGGGCCGAGGGAGAAGGAGCGCTGCCGGCCGGCCCGTTCCCAGGCGTCGAGGAAGCGGGGGCTGGTGGCGAGGACGTCGTCGGCCCGGCCGGCCAGCGCGTCGGCGACGAGCAGCCAGGAGGTGGCGTGGTCGCCGACCTCGGCGAGGAGGGGTCGGCCGGCGAGGCGCTCGCCCCAGGCGCGGGCCTGCGTCAGTTCGCCGGTGCCGACGGCGGTGGCGGCGGCCATCGCGAGGGCGTCGACGAGTTCGTGCGTGGCGGCGGGTGTGGCGGCGCCGGACCGGTCCAGGAGGCCGAGGCGGTGCCGGGCGGCGGCCGCGGCGGCGAAGGGGTCGCCCGCCCAGCTCTGCGCGCCGGACAGCGCGTCGAGGGCGGCGGACCGGGCGGCGCCGTCGCCCGCGCGGAGGGCCAGGTCGACGGCCCGCTCGGCGGCGGCGACGGTGTCCGCCGCGCTGTTGTCGGCGTCCCCCTGGACGGCGCCGAAGGCGTCGGCGACCACGGCCGCCTCGGCGAGCGCCACGGCCGCCTCGGCGGCCGGGTCCCCGCAGGCGGCGGCCTGCTCGCGGGCTTCGCCGAGCAGCGCCCGGGCCTCCGAGGCGGCCGGGATCTCTGCGAACGTGCTGGAGAAGCGGTAGGCGACGGTGGCTGCTGTGGCCAGGTCGCGGGCGGCCGCGGCGGGGTCCCCGGCGCGGCGGGCCGCTTCGCCGGCGGCCCGGTGCAGCCGGTACATGTCGTCGCCCAGCCTGCGGCACCCGGCGACTCCGGCGGCCTGGCGCAGGGCGGCGGCCGCGTCCGTGTCGTGGGCTGCGAGCCCGGCCGCCTGCTCGTGGCGCTGCTGGGCCTCGCCGAGCAGGTTCCGCGCGAAGGCCGAGGATGCGAGGGCGCACGCGAGGCGGTGGGCGTCGGCGCGGTGCTCCGGCAGGCCGGCGGCCCAGGCGAGGGCTGCCCTGAGGTCGTCGGCTGCGGCGTCGAAGCGGACCCGCCACGCCGCGCCGCCCCGCGGGCCGGGGTCGGGGCCTCCGGCGACCGCGGCGTCCTCGGCGAGGGCGGCCGCGGCGTCCTCGGCGAGGGCGGCCGCGGCGTCCAGGCACCAGGCCAGGTGGCGGCCGCGTACGCCGCCGAGCTCACCGGTGCCGGCGAGCAGCTCGGTCCCGTACTGGCGGATGGTCTCCAGGGCGTGGTAGCGGGTTCCGCCCGGGGCGGCCGTCACGGTGAGCAGGCTCTGTTCGGCGAGCCTGCCGAGCCCGTCGGCCACGGCCGCCGCATCCAGCGGGGCGAAGCCCGCCACGTCGGCCGCGGCCTGCGCCGTGAACGGCACGGCGAACACGGACACGCGCCGCAGCAGGGCCCGGTCCTCCGGGGTGAGCAGGTCGTGGCTCCAGTCGAGTACGGCCCGCACGGACCGGTGCCGGCCGTCGGCGCGGGGCCCGCCGGCGAGGATGCGCAGCTGGTCGGAGAGACCGGCCGTGAGGCCGTCGAGGCCCAGGGTGGACCAGCGCGCTGCGGCCAGTTCGATCGCCAGGGCCATGCCGTCGAGGCGCTCGCACAGGGCCGTCACGTGGCCGTACTCCGCCGGATCGGGGGCCCGGCCGACCGCCGCCGCCCGCTCCAGGAACAGGGCGGCCGCCTCCGACCGGCCGCCGCCGACGCGGGACAGCGGCGGGACGGGGAACACCCGCTCGAAGGGGACCATGAGCCGGGCGCGGCTCGTCGCGAGTACGTGCAGGCCGGGGCAGGCGGTGAGCAGCCGTTCCAGGAAGGGGGCGACTCCCTCGCGGACCTGCTCGCAGTTGTCCAGGACCAGCAGCGCACGGCGGTCGGCGAGGGCGGCCGGGAGGACGTCGTCGAGGCTGCGGCCCGGCTGCTCGCCCACACCGGTGGCGGCGGCGACGGCGGCTGCCACCCGCCCTGGGTCGGTGACCGGGACGAGGTCGGCGAAGCACACGCCGTCCGGGAAGCCGCCGGCCGCCCGGGCCGCAACCGCCAGCGCGAGGCGCGTCTTTCCGACGCCGCCCGGGCCGACGGCGGTGACCAGCCGGCCCGCCGTGACGGCCTCGGCGAGCTCCGCCTGCTCCCGCGCCCTCCCGACGAACGCCGTCAGCGGGACGGGCAGCGCGGCCGCGGCGGTGCGGGGCGCCGTACCGCCGGGCGAGCGGCGGGAGAGCGCGCGGCGGTCGGGGAGCTCCAGCTTCCGCAGCAGCGAGGAGACGTGTGACTCGACCGTGCGTACGGAGATGAACAGCCGGGCGGCGATCTCCGCGTTGCTGAGGTGCTCCCCGAGCAGGTCGAGGACTTCGGCCTCGCGGGACGAGACGGCTGGAGTGGTCACCGCCCCATTATCCGATGATCTTCCGAACTCCCGGCGGGGGCGGGGGCCGTGGTGTCTGCGTGGTGCTTTCCGTGGTGCTTTCCGTGGTGAGCACGGAGGCGGTGCGTACGCCTGCCGCGGGAAGCTGGGGGCACAGCGAGAACGGGCCCGCCGGACGCACCGGACCGGGCCGATCCGATGCGATCCAGCGAACCGAAGGAGTTGCCGTGACGACCGCTTCCGACCACCAGGGCTTCCGCACCGTGCTGGTCCCCGTCTCCGACCTGGGGCAGGCCAAGGCGGTGTACACGGCCCTGCTGGGCGTCCCGCCGCAGGTCGACGCCCCCTACTACGCCGGCTTCGAGTCCTGCGGGCAGCACCTCGGGCTGCTGCCGGCCGGCGGGCCGCAGGGCCTGACCGCGCCGCTCGCCTACTGGCACGTGTCCGACATCGAGGCGAAGCTCGCCGAGCTGACCGCGGCCGGCGCGACCGTGAAGGACCCGGTCGGCGACGTCGGCGGCGGCCGCCTGACGGCCACCGTGATCGACCCCGACGGCAACCTCGTCGGCCTCCTCCAGGACCGCTGAGCCCGCGCCGCGCCGCGCGGCCGCACCGCCCGTCCGCACCTCCAAGACCCCGCCGAGACCCCGCCGAGACCCCAGGAGCCTTACCCCATGAGCACCGCCGAGAGCAGCACGTACGCCGGTTTCACCGCCGAGGAGCGGGCCGCGATGCGCGACCACGCGCAGGAGGTGAAGAAGGCCGCCCGGCGCGGCTCGGCCGCGGAGAAGGCCGCGGCCGCCGAACGCGATGTCCTCGCGAAGATCGCCGACATGCAGGAGTCGGACCGGGTGATGGCCGAGCGCGTGCACGCCGTCGTCCGGGCGCACGCACCGGAGCTCGCCCCGAAGCTGTGGTACGGCATGCCCGCCTACGCCCGGGACGGCAAGGTCGTCTGCTTCTTCCAGAGCGCCGAGAAGTTCAAGGCGCGCTACGCCACCCTCGGCTTCAGCGATCTGGCCGCCCTGGACGACGGCCCCATGTGGGCGGCCGGCTTCGCCCTCACCGAGGTGACGGACGAGGTGGAGGAGCGGATTGCCGCCCTCGTGGGGCGGGCGGCCGGCTGACCTGCACACGGCACGCGGTGAAGGGGTGGAGGGCGGGCGTCCTGGGCGGGTGCCACCCGTTCGGCCACGGCCCTCGCATGCGCTGCACGGCAGCGGGGCCGGGGCGGGGTCCGCTCCCCCGTGGCGGACCGCGCCCCGGCCCCGGGGCCGTCAGCGGCGTTCCGTGCCGCCGCCCCCGCCGCCTTCGCGGCGCCTGCGGCTGCGGCGTCCGAGGGCGCCGGCCGCTCCGACCAGCGCACCCGTGAGCGCGCCCGCGACGAGGATGCGCAGCAGCTCTTCCATCGACCACTCCCTGGTTCCGCGGGCCGGGTGCCCGTTCGGCGATGCATGGGGACACTAGCGGCGGCGGAGACGGCCTGGCTTGGACGAATTTGACCTCGCCTCAGAGGGTGAGCGCCCCTTCCGCGAGCCGGGCCCCGGCCATCCGGCCGGGGGTGGTGTCGGCCAGGGCGCGGAACTCTCGGTTCAGGTGGGCCTGGTCGTAGTAGCCGCATGCGGCGGTCACGTCGGCGGGGGTGACGTGCTCGCTGGTGAGCAGGCGCACGGCCCGCCGGAAGCGAAGTACGCGCGCGGACGCCTTCGGTGTGAGGCCGACCTGCTGGGTGAAGCGGCGGACCAGATGCCCCTGGCTCCAGCCCACTTCGGCGGCGATCCGGCCGATCGGGACCGTGCCGCCGGTGCGGCGCAGCAGCCGCCACGCCTGGACGACCTCCGGGGCGGGCACCGGGCCGCTGTCGAGCCGCGCGGTCAACGCGGCGTCCAGCAGGTCGAACCGGGTCGTCCAACTGCGGGTGGCGGCCATCCGGTCCACCAGGAGCCGTGCCGACGGCCCGAGGATGTCGCCGAGTCCGACGGCCCTGTTGGTCAGCTCCCCCATGGGCAGGGCGAACAGCCGGTAGGCGCCGAGCGGGGTCAGTTCCAGGCGGATCGCCTCCTGCCCGCCGGGGTGGTCGCAGACGCGGGGACCGTCCTCCAGGCCCACCACGAGCGCGCCGGTGGCCTGGCCGGTCAGGCCCGTGTCGTCCGCGAGCCGCCGCACCTGGGCGAACGGCTCGCCGAGGTTGATCAGCACCACGGCGCGGCCGGTCGGTACGAGCCGCACCCGGTAGGGCGTGGCCGCCGCCTCCCAGTAGCCGGCGTAGCTGTGCAGGAAGGGCCTCAGGTGGGCGGGCCACGGCCGGGTCACCCGCCATCGGCCGCCCGTACGGGTCATCCGTACGCCGTGGCCGTCCGCCCTCGTCGCCCCGGTCACCGGCATGCACGCCCTCCCTCTGCCTGCCGGGCCCCCGCCCCCGTCCGGTCGGTGCGGCCCGGCCCGAGCCCCCGATCGGCTTCAGGATTCCAGACGCGCCGGAGGGCCGGCGAAAGATCCGGACATCCCTATTGTCCTGTTATCGTCCTTCTCGGCTCCCACAGGGCGGCGGGAAGGACACCTCGGTGGACGGCGGCGCGAGCACCACGGACCAGGGCGACCGGCCGCGCGGACCGCGCGCCTACATCGGGTCGTTCACCACGGGCGGCGGCCACGGCATCACGACCGCCGCGGTGGATCCCGCCACGGGGGCGCTGACTCCCCTCGCCGCCGCGAACGGGATCGTGAACCCGGCCTGCCTGGCGCTCGGCGGCGGGGGGCGGTTCCTGTATGCGGTGAGCGACAGCGACGACGGCGAGGGCGTCGTCGCGGCATACCGGACCGCGGCCGACGGGCTCGTCCCGGTCGGCCGGCCGGCACCGGTCGGCGGGCGCGGGCCCACCCACCTGGGCCTGGCCGGCGGCCGGCTGCTGACCGCCCACTACGCCTCCGGCAGCGTGAGCAGCCTCCGTCTCGGCGCGGACGGCAGCCCCGCCGGGGACCTGTGCGTCCTCGCCCATGAGGGCGCGGGCCCCGACCCGGACCGGCAGACCGGCCCGCACGCCCACCAGGTGCTGGCCGACCCGTCGGGCCGCTGGATCCTCAGCGTCGACCTCGGCACCGACTCCGTACGCGTCTGCGCCCTCGACCCTGCGACGGGCGCGCTGCGCCTGCACGCGGAGACGGCCCTTCCGGCCGGGAGCGGGCCGCGCCACCTGGTGTTCGCCCCGGGCGGGGGCACCGCGTACGTCGTGCACGAACTGGAGCCTCTCCTGACGGTCTGCCGCTGGGACGCGGCGACAGGCAGGCTCGATCCCGCCGGCGGGGTGCCGCTGGCCTCGCCGGAGGCGGCGGGCGTACGCGAGTACCCCTCGGTGGGCCTGGTGTCGGGCGACGGGCGGTTCCTGCGGGTGGCGGTCCGCGGCAGCAACGTGCTCCACACGTTCGCCCTGTCCGGGGACGCGGGGGAGCCACGGCACGTGCAGACGCTGCCGTGCGGCGGGAGTTGGCCGCGCGACCTCGCGGCCGACCCGTCGGGGCGGCGCGTCTACGTCTCCAACGAGTGGTCGGGGGACGTCACGTGGTTCGAGGCCGACTCCCGGACCGGGCGGCTGAGCCGCTCCGGGCAGGTGGAGGTCCCGGCAGCCGCCTGCGTCGTGTTCGCCTGACACCCGGCGGCGCCCGCCGCCGACGCGGGCAGGCTGTTACGAGACGCCCCGCCCGTTCGGCGTACGCGGCCACGCGGCCGGGCATCCGGCCGCCGAGCCCGGAGGCCAAGCGGCGCACGGGCCGTCACGGGGCCGCACCCCCGCGCCCGTCACACGCCGTTGACCCCTGTCCGTTACACGGGAGTGTTACGGAATTGTCCGCATGGGGAAACACGCGCCCGAGATGCGGCGTTCGGCGGTGCGGGGGCGCCAGAGTGTGGCGCCTCGGCACGATGCCGGGAACCGCACGGAGTCCGGCCGGCGCGATGGCGTCCCGTCCGGGCTCGCCTCTCGAAGGAGTCACCCCCATGTCTGCTTCCCTCCCCACCCGCCGCCTGCTCGCCGCGGTCCTCGCCGCCGGATCCCTGGTCGGCGCGACCGCGCTGCCGGCCGCCGCCCACGACGACGACCGGCGCGACCGCCGTGCGGCCCGCTACTCCGCCCTCGCCATCGGCGACGTTCAGCACGAGAGCCTCACCCGCACCCGCGGCCGCACCGTGAACGACCTGAACCGCGAGTGGGTCGAGGTGCGGAACAACGGCCGGCAGGCCGTGGAGCTGCGCGGGTTCACCCTCACCGACCGCGAGGGCAACCGCTACCGCTTCGACCGCCTCCGCCTCGACGGCCGTTCCAGTGTCCGGGTCCACACCGGTCAGGGCCGCGACACGCGCACCGACGTCTACCAGGACAGCCGCCGCGAGATCTGGGACGAGCGCGACACCGCCACGCTGCGCGACGCCCGCGGGAACATCGTCGACACCCAGTCGTGGGGCGGCCGCGAGGGCCGCCGCCGCTGACCTCTGACGCCCTGCCGCCGGTGCTGCCCGGTCCGGCGGAGTCCGCGGCCGGAAGCGGGACACGGCGGTCGTCCGAGTGCCGGAGGGCGCCGTCCGGTCAGGGCCGCCGGCGGCGGTCGGCCGCGTCGAAGCGGGCGAGGGCGAGCGCCCCGGGGTGCAGTGAGCGCTCCAGGGCAGCGGCCAGGGCGCCGTCGAGGCCGCCGACGGAGTCGGCGAGGTCCAGGGCGGCGTCGCGGGCGATCTCCGCGGCGACCTCCCCGGCCGGGGTGCGCGGGCCCAGTTTGCCGACGGCGGCCGCGGCCCGCGCCGGCGTGAGGAGCGCGGCCGCCTGGGAGAGGAGCCAGCCGGGCACCCCGGCGGCGCCTTCGGGCGGCGCGGTGTAGGGGCGCGAGCCGGCGTAGCGCTGGTCCTCGGCGAAGGCCGGGTGCTTCGCCTTGGCCACCGGGCGGGCGCCCCCGCCCGTGGCGGGGTCCGGCCCGGGCACCACCCACCAGTCGCAGGCGGGCTTGACGACGATCCCCTCCGCGAGGTTGCCGGGCAGCGCGGGCAGGCCGAGGAGCGCCGGCACCCTGGTCTCGAACACCGGCGACGCCTCCTGGACCCGGGCCAGGGTGCCGCGGGCGAGGAGCGGGGCGCAGTGCAGGCCCGCGGCCGCCGCGGCCTCCCGCAGGGCGCGCTCGCCCGCCCAGCAGGTGCCGTCGCCGGTCCGGACGACGGCGTCGAACGGCAGCCAGAGCAGTCCCGGCGCATACCAGACGCCGGTCTGGACGGGCTCCGCGCCGGGGGCGTGCGGGACGTCGGGGTGCGGGTAGCGTCCGCCGGCGAGTTCCCCGTACAGGGTGACCGGGGCCGTGGGGTCCGCCCCGTAGCGGCGGCGCAGTGCGGCGGCGCACCGTCCGGCGGCGACGGCGAGGGCGGGCCAGATCCGGGCGACGCCGAAGAAGTCGTCCAGGCCGCCCTCCGCGAGCAGTTCGCGGCGCTTGGCCGGGCGGACTCCCCTCCGGTCGCAGTGCACGGCGAAGTTCGCGCCGTGGACCTTCTCCTGGGCGACCCACTCGCGGGCAGCCCGCCCCGCACCGCCGGGCCGGGCCCGGGAGGGGATCTTGGGGTAGGGCGACCAGTCGGCGTCCGGGCCGCGGGCGCCCGCCGGGGGCGTCCGCGGGGCGGACCCGTCCATCGTGGCCTCCGTGGCGTCCGTCGGGGGAAGGCCTGATCATAACGGCCGCAAGCGTCCCCGGCCGCCTGTTTTTCCGCGGGCCCGGGGGCGTGCGAGGGACGCGGCGGGGTCAGGGGGTGCCGTCGTCGTAGGTGCCGCGTTCGACCTCGAGGGCCAGGGTGCGCAGGACGTCGGTGGAGGTGAGGTCCGTACGGCCGTTGTCGTGGGCCATGGCCAGGCTGGTGAAGGCGAGGCTGAAGCCGGCGACCATGCTCTGGAGGGCCGGCCCGAGCGAGCCCGCGACCAGGCGGACGACCTCCTTCGGGGCGGCGTCGGCAGGGACGCGGACCGAGGGGAGCATCTCGTTGAGGAGCTCCGTGACGACCTGTGACTCCGCCTCGGGGACCTCGGGATCCTCGCCCGCCTCCACCGCGTGCCGGATCTCCTGGACCTCCGTCAGGATGGCGATGACCCGCTTCAGGATTTCCGCGCGTTCCATCCCAGGATCGTACCGGCGCCCCCGCGGGCGGGACATGGGGCGCGCGCCGGGAGCCTGCCGCTACTCGACGCCGTCCGCGCCCTGGCGGCGGCGGTCGCTGGCACGGCGGACGCGGTCGGTGTGCCGGTTCACGGCGTCGATGCGGTCGGCGAGCTCGGGGTGCCCGGCCCGTACGTGCGGTGCGGCCGCGCTGAGCGGGCCGAGCAGGTCGGCGGCGTCGTCGCCGGCGAGTGCGCTGCGGACCCTGCCGATCGAGGCGCTGCCCGGCCTGTCGAGGCCGGTGAGCGCGCTGACCTGGCCGGCGAGCTGGCGCAGGTCCCCCGCGTTCTGCCGGGCCCAGGTGTTGACGCTGCGCTGTGCCGCGCGGGAGTCGCGGGTGGCCTGGACGCGCTGCTCGCCCGTCGCGCCGACGGCTCCGGGACGCAGCCGCAGGTAGCGGCGCTCGGCGGCCTGCCGGCTGGCGACGCCGAGGGGGCCGGCCAGGTCGGCCCAGCTCGCGCCGGCGGCGCGGGCCGTCTCGATGAGCCCGCTCTCCCACGAGGCGAGCTGTTCGCGGACCTCGCGCAGGAGCAGCAGGGCGGCCAGGGCGGAGTCCGTGTCGCGGGGGCCGTCCGCCTCCTGGCCGTGGGCGTCCTGGACGGCCCTGCCGATCGCGTCGAGGGCGGCCGCGGCGGCCGGGAAGGAGGCCGGGGAGCCGGGCGGCCCGGCGGGCTGCTGGGGTGTGGTCACGGATACCTCCCGGGTGTGGGGACCGGTACGCGCACCGGTGGCGAGGAGACTACCCCGGCCCCCGACTCGTCATCCACAGGGTTACATCACTGCTTGTCATCGGTTGGATGACATGCTACAACGGAGGTGTCCGAAGCGCACTGGCACCGCAGCCGAGACGACCGGAGGTGTTCTTCCATGCTGATGCGCACCGACCCCTTCCGTGAGATGGACCGCCTCGCCCAGCAGCTCCTCGGCCCGGGGACGTGGTCCAGGCCGTCCGCCATGCCGATGGACGCGTACCGGGACGGCGACACGTACGTGATCGCCTTCGACATCCCGGGCGTGGCGAAGGAGGCCGTCGACATCGACGTCGAGCGGAACATGCTGACGGTCCGCGCCGAGCGCAGGCCCGCGGCCAAGTCGGACCAGGCTCAGGTGGAGCTGTCCGAGCGGCCCCTCGGGGTGTTCTCCCGGCAGGTCGTGCTGGCCGACACCCTCGACACCGAGCACATCGAGGCCGACTACGACGCGGGCGTGCTGACGCTCCGCATCCCGATCGCCGAGCGCGCCAAGCCCCGCAAGATCGCCATCGGCGACGGCTCCCGCAGGCAGATCAGCAGCTGACGGCCGGCGGCCTGCGGGCCGCCCACACCCCCGGGCCGTAAGGAGCCGGCGATGACCCTGCGATGGGACGCCTTCATCGAACGCGTCCGCGAACGCGGCGAGTACGGCAGCCGCGACGAGGCCGACCGGGCGGCGCGGGTGGTCCTCGCGCTGCTCGGCGCGCACCTGGTGGGCGAGGACCGGGCCCGGGTCGCCGCGGGCCTGCCCGAGGCCTACGCCCTGATCCTGCTCAACCCGCTGCGGGCTGCCGAACCGCTCGACCCGCAGCGGTTCGTACGGGCCACCGCGGCCTGGATCGAGGGGGCGACGGAGGCGACGGCCCGGTGGGACGTCAGCGCGGTCCTCAGCGTCGTCGCCGACAGCCTCGACGACGAGGTGCTGCGGAGGGTCCTGCTCCAACTCCCGCCGGGCTACGACCTGCTCTTCGGCCGCCCGCAGGAGGCCTGACCGGGTACCGGAGCGCCGGTCCCGCCGCCTCGGCCGGGCAACCGCCGCCGGGCAACCGCCGCCGCCGGGGCGGCGCGTCACCCGTTCGCCCCGCCGCCCGCGGCCGCGGGCGGCAGCGGCGGCGGGCATGCTGGGCACATGGCCGTGCCCGCCGCTCCCCCGCCGACGGCAAGAGCAGCCCGCCGCGCGCTGCCGGCGTCCCGCCGGTGACCGGCGCGGCCGCCCCGTCCTCCGCGGCCCACCCGGCAGGGCCGCCGCGTCCCCCACGCCCGGGCCGGGTCCGCGGGCTGCTGCCGCCGGTCGCCGCCTGGCTCGCCGCGAACCTCGCCACCTGGCTGGTCGCCGCCCTGTCAGCGGCCAGCGACGGCTCCCGGATCGCCTACTGGTCCACGGCCGCCAGGCGCCGGTGGGACGCCGAGCACTACCTCTCCATCGCCCGCGCCGGCTACGAGCTGTTCCCGTGCCGTGAGCGGCACCCGGATTTCGCTGACGTCCTGTGCGGCAACACCGCCTGGTTCCCCGGCTACCCCATGGCCGTGCGGGCCGTGTCCGCCACGGGGCTGCCGTACGAGGCCGCCGCCGCGGTCGTCACGGAGGCGTCCCTGCTCGGCATGTTCGTCCTGCTGTGGCGGCTCCTCGGAGACCGGCCCGGCCGGGCCGGCGGCCTGACCCTCGCCATCGGGGCGGTCTTCCCCGGCGGGATCTACTTCCACGCCCTGTTCCCCCTCGCCGCCGGGACGCTGGCCCTGCTCGTCTGCGTCGCCGGGGTCAGGCGCGGCTCCTGGCCCGTGGCCGCCGCGGGCGGGTTCGCCGCGGCGGCCTGCCACCTCGTCGGCGCGGCCGCCGTCGGGATGCTGCTGCTGAGCGCCTTGTTCGCCTGGCGGGGGGACAGCCGTCCGGTGCGGTGCGCGAAGGCCGCGGGCTCCGCGGCCGCCGCCGCCTGCGGAGTGCTGTGGGCCAAGTGGCTGATGTGGCAGGGGACGGGCCGCTGGGACGCGTACGAGGCGCTCCAGGCGTCCAGCTACGGTCAGGGCGGCCTGCGGCTGCCCTTCGAGGAGATCCTGAACGCCTACGACTTCCCGTTCGCCGACTGGTACCGCCCGGAGGGGCCCCTCCCCTGGCTCGTGGAGCACGGGCTCGCCGCCCACCGCGGCCAGCTCTGGCTGAACGCGGTGTTCGTCCTGCTCGTACTCGCGGCGGCTGCCGCCCGGCTCGTGCGGCAGCGGCGGCTGGACACCGCCGAATGGGCCGCCCTGGTCCTGGTGCTCGCCGTCTTCTGGACCCCGTTCCTCGCCGGCGCCGGGATGTCGTGGTACCGCAACCACGCCCAGATGTTCGTGGGACTCCTCCTCGCCAGACACCTCCCGCGATGGGTCCAGGTCCTGCTGCTCGCGGCGTGCGCCGCCCAGTACGCCTTGCTGGGGGCCATGTTCTTCGCCGGCGTGCTCGTGTGACGGCGGAGGCCGGACCGGCGGGTGTCAGGGCCGTGCGGCGGGGGCCGGCTCCCCCGTCCGGACCGCCCGGAGGGCGCGTTCGACCGTCTCGCGGTTCTCGCCGACCGGGGCGGCGTAGTCCAGTACGCCGCGGGCGGCCGCCTCGCCGAGGGTCCGGGTGATCACCCACGTGGCGAGGTACTGGGAGGCCAGGCAGCCGCCCGCCGTGGCGAGGTTGCCCTCGGCGTGGAAGGGCGCGTCCAGCACGGTGACCCCGAAGTCCTCCACGAACGGCCGGCTCGTCCGGTCCGTGCACGCCGGCACGCCGTCCAGCAGGCCGAGCCGGGCCAGCACCAGGGCGCCCGAGCACTGCGCACCGATCAGCTGCCGGGAGGGGTCGAGCGGCAGCAGGGACACGAGCCGGTCGTCGGCGACGACGTCGCGCGTCCGGATCCCGCTGCCGATGAGGACGACGTCGGCCTCGGCCGCGAACTCCAGGGGCCGCTGCCCGGTCACGGGCACGCCGTTCATCGAGGTGACCACGGGTGCGGGCGTGGTGATGAAGGCCTCCAGGCCGTCCTTGCGGCACCGGTTCAGCAGCGCTGATGCGATGAAGCTGTCCAGTTCGTTGAACCCGTCGAACGTGACCACGGCCACCTGCATGGCGACTCCTCCGTGTCTGAGTGGGTCTCCGAGTCTTCCCCGGAGCGCCGGACCGCGGGAGGGCCAATGGGCGGGGAGTGGCCTGGCGGCGGGGAGTGGCCTGTCGGCAGGGGATTCGCACCCCGGCACGTTTGAAAAGTCCCGCAGCGTCAAAACGGGAGTCACACAAGCCTTACACCAGGAGGAGACGCGTCATGGGCATCATCGCGTGGATACTCATCGGCCTGCTCGCGGGCCTCATCGCCAAGGCGCTCATGCCGGGCAAGGACCCCGGCGGCATCATCATCACCACACTCATCGGCATCGCCGGCGGCCTGCTCGGCGGGTGGCTGGGGAAGGTCCTCTTCGGGGTCGACTCGATCGACGGGTTCTTCGACCTCTCCACCTGGATCGCCGCCGTCGTCGGCTCCGTCATCCTCCTGGCCCTCTACCGGCTGGCCACAGGCGGCCGGCACGCCCACCGGCACACGTGACCTGACCCGACCTGGTCCGCCCGGCGCGGCGGACGGGCGCAGCACATCGGCGAACGGCTCCTTCCCCGTCCGGGGGCAGGGGCCGTTCGCCGTACGCCTGCGGGATCACCGGGCCGCGAGGGCGCGGGCCGCCGCAGGTCCCGCGGGGGCGGCGGCACCGGGCCACGGCTCCAGCTCCAGGCGCCGGCCGGCGAAGCCCGCCCGCAGCCGGCGGTCGTGGCTGACCACGACCAGGGTGCCCGCGTACCGGCCGAGCGCGGCCTCGATCTCCTCCACCAGGCCGGGTGCCAGGTGGTTGGTCGGCTCGTCGAGCAGGAGCAGGTCGGCGGGCGCGGTCACCAGGCGGGCGAGTTCCAGCTTGCGGCGCTGCCCGGTCGACAGGCAGCGGACCGGGGTGCGCAGGTCGGCCTCGGCGAACAGGCCGAGCGTCAAAAGCTCCTCCTCCCGGCCCGCTCCGAACGCGGCGGCGAGGGTCCTCGGATCGTCGGGCAGGGCGGTGTCCTGGGCGAGCATGCCGACCCGCGCCGGGGCGCGCACCGTTCCGGCGTCCGGGGTGAGCCGGCCGGCGAGGAGCCGCAGCAGGGTGGTCTTGCCGGCCCCGTTCGGCCCGGTGACCAGGATCCGCTCGCCGGGCTCCAGGCGCAGGGCGTCCAGCCGGAGCCGCCCGTCGACCCGTACGCCGGCCAGCTCGACGGCCGCCGCCCGGCCTTCGATCCGGGCGGCGAACCGCAGCGGCTCCGGCGGCTTCGGGACCGGGTGTTCGGCGAGCCGCCGCAGCTGTTCGCGGGCGGCGCGGATGCGGCCCATCGCACCGTGCGCCCTGGACCGGGCCCGGAAGGCCCCCGCACCGCTGAACGCGGCGGGCGCCTTGCGCGGGATCGCGGCGAGCCGGTCGATGCCGCTGTCGGCGAGGGCCGCGTACCGGGCGGTACCGGCGCGCCACTCCTCGTACTGCCGCTCGCGGCGCACCCGGTCGGCGGCCCGGCCCGCCAGGTAGCCGCCGTAGCCGTTGCCGTACCGGCGCACGGTCCGGGTCTCCTGGGCGACCTCGACGACGGCCGTGGTGACCCGGTCGAGGAAGGCGCGGTCGTGGGTGACGGCGACGACCGTCCCCCGGTGGGCGAGGAGCCGCTCCTCCAGCCAGCCGACGGCCTCGTCGTCGAGGTCGTTGGTGGGCTCGTCGAGGAGGAGCAGCTCGGGGTCGGCCGCGAGGGCCGCGGCGAGCGCGAGGCGGGAGCGCCGGCCGCCGGAGAGGGTGCCGAGGGGGCGGCCGCGGTCGAGGGTTTCGCGCTCGCCGAGCCGCCGCAGCGCGCTGTCGACGCGGCGGTCGGCGCCGGCGCCGCCGCGCGCCTCGTAGGCGGCGAGCAGGGCCGCGTAGCCCTCCAGGTCGCCGGTGCGGTGCAGCGCTGCCTCGGCCGAGCGGATGGCCTCCTCCAGCCGGCGCACGTGGGCGAGGGCGAGGTCGATCGCGGCGCCGACGGTCGCGGTGCCCGGCAGGTCGAGGGTCTGGGCGAGGTGGCCGGTGCCGCCGGGGGACTCGACGGTGACGCTGCCGTTGTCGGGGGCTTCGAGGCCGGCGAGGAGCTTCAGGAGGGTGGACTTACCGGAGCCGTTGTCGCCGACGACGCCGATGCGCTCGCCGGGGCGGACGGAGAGGGAGACGCGGTCGAGGACGATCCGGTCTTCGTAGCGCTTGGTGACGTCGGAGAGTTGGACACGGAACAAGGGCGGGACTCCCGGGGTGGGCGACAGGTCGGCACTGCACATGCACAAGACGAACCGTCTCGTCTCGTTGACGTCCACGACCTTACGGGCCGCCGGGCCCCGACGCAAGACGTTTCGTCTCGCAAGACGGGGTGCGCGGCCCACGGGCGGATGTACGGGCCTCGGCCGGGTATCCGCGCAGTGACACAACGACAGGACGGCGCGCCGCGCAGCGCGTTGCGGAGACGAAGCGGAGGTGGGGATGGTGACGGTCAGGGCCGTGGGTTGGGCCCGCTCCTTCCCGGTGTCGCGCGGGGTGCGGGCGGCCCGTGAATGGACGGCGGAGCACCTGGAGTCGGTGCCGTGGGACGAGGACACGAGGCGGGAGGCGACGTACTCGGTGCTCCTGACGGTGTCCGAGCTGGTGACCAACTCCCACCGATACGCGGGTGGTTCGGCGCGGCTGGTGCTGACCTGGGACGGCAGCTGCCTGCACGTCAGCGTCGCGGACGACGACCCGCGCATGCCGCTGATGCGCCCCGCCGACGCCGACCTCGGGGCCACCTCGGGGCGCGGGCTCGGGATCGTGAGCGCCGTGGCCGACTCCTGCGACGTGCACGCCGTCCACGGCGGCAAGGCCGTGACCGCGTGCTTCGGCCCGCGCGGCGGGCCGGGGCCGCACGGCAGCGGCACCTGAGCGTGTGCCCCTCGGCACGGGCCGATTTCGGCCGTTCTCGGCGGGCGGGATCTCGGGGCCTGCGGGACGGCCTCCGCGCTCCGGCCGGACAATGGTGCGCCGCCCCTGCCGGAGCCTGTCGGCCCGGCGGCGAGGGCGGCACAGAAGGGAAGAGGAGGAACCCATGCTGATCACGGTGACGCGTACGGGCGGCTTCGCCGGCCTGGAGCGCAGCGGCTCCCTCGACACGGAGTGCCGCACCGACGGCGCCGCTCTGGAGGCGCTGGCCGCTCGGGCGCTGCGCGGCGGGTGCCCGCCCGACCGGCCGGCGGTGCCCGACGGGTTCGCGTACGTCGTGGAGGCCGCCGGGCGGGCCGTGGAGCTGCGCGACCCGTACCTGACGGAGGACCAGCGGGAGCTGATCGGCACCGTCCTCGGCGAAGGCGCCTGACGGGCGGGCGCCGCGGCCCCGGGCGCGGGGCGTTCGTACGCCATGCCGGGCACGGGCCGCCGCACGGACGGCCGTGGGGTGTCACACCTCGATGTACGCGACGACCACCACCGTGCGCAGGGCCGTGACGAAGTACAGGACGCGGACGGGTTCGATGTCGTCGGTGTACCGGAGCAGGCGGGTGCCGGGGCCGGTGCCGGGGAGCGGCTCGCCGATGTCGGGGTCGACGGAGATGACGACCAGGGCGCGGTCCAGGGCGTGGAGCTCTGCCTCGCTGGTGATGTCCTCCAGCTGCTTGGCCGCGGAGTCGGAGAAGGCGATGCGGGCGCGGCGTCCGCGCGGCGCGGCCATCAGGCGCCGGCCCGGGGCCGGGGGGTGCGGTCGGCGGGGACCGGCATGTCGCTCATCACTCAGGCTCCAGGGGACACCGACGGCTTGCCGCCGCCACGGTATCGCCCGGCGGGCCGGCGGCGGGCGGCATCCCCCAAACGCGGCGCGTACCGGCCGCGGCCCCGCGTGGTGGCCGCACCGCGGGGACCCGTCCTGCGACGGTGGAGGACGCCCGGCCCGGCCGCGCGCCGCCGCCGCCGGGCGGGAGGACCGTCCGTCAGAGTGAGGAGTACCGGTTGTCTGCATCGGCTGCCACCGAGCCCGTCGCGCCCGTGCCGGCACCGGCCCGGTCCAGGGGGAAGGTGATGGTGGAGTGGCTGTCCACCACCGACCACAAGAAGATCGGTCACCTCTACCTGATCGCCTCGTTCCTCTTCTTCCTCGTGGGCGGCGTGCTGGCCCTGCTGATGCGGGCGGAGCTGGCGCGGCCCGGCCTGCAGATCGTCTCCGCGGAGCAGTACAACCAGGCGTTCACGCTGCACGGGACGGTGATGCTGCTGTTCTTCGCGACGCCGACGTTCGCCGGGTTCGCCAACGCGATCATGCCGTTGCAGATCGGGGCGCCGGACGTGGCGTTCCCGCGGCTGAACATGCTGTCGTTCTGGTTCTTCCTGTTCGGCGGGATCATCGTCGTCGCGAGCCTGCTGACCCCGCAGGGGACGGCGGACTTCGGCTGGACCGCGTACACGCCGCTGAGCGGGGCCGAGCGGAGCCCGTACATCGGCGGCGACATGTGGATCATGGGGCTGGTGCTGTCGGGGTTCGGGACGATCCTCGGCGCCGTCAACTTCGTCACCACGATCATCTGCCTGCGCGGGCCGGGGATGACGATGTTCCGGATGCCGATCTTCACCTGGAACATCCTGCTGACGTCGGTGCTGGTGCTGTTCGCCTTCCCCGTCCTCGCGGCGGCCCTGCTGGTGCTGGAGTCGGACCGGAAGTTCGGCAGCCACGTCTACGACCCGGCCAACGGCGGACCGCTGCTGTGGCAGCACCTGTTCTGGTTCTTCGGGCACCCCGAGGTCTACATCATCGCGCTGCCGTTCTTCGGGATCGTCACCGAGATCCTGCCCGTCTTCTCGCGGAAGCCGGTGTTCGGCTACATCGGGCTGATCGGGGCGACGATCGCGATCGCCGGGCTGTCGATGACGGTGTGGGCGCACCACATGTTCGCGACGGGGGCGGTGCTGCTGCCGTTCTTCTCGTTCATGACCTTCCTGATCGCGGTGCCGACCGGCGTGAAGTTCTTCAACTGGATCGGCACCATGTGGAGGGGGTCGTTGTCGTTCGAGACGCCGATGCTGTGGTCGATCGGCTTCCTGGTGACGTTCCTGTTCGGCGGGCTGACCGGGGTCGTCCTGGCGTCCCCGCCGATGGACTTCCACGTCACCGACACCTACTTCGTCGTCGCCCACTTCCACTACGTCGTCTTCGGCACGGTGGTCTTCGCCATGTTCGCCGGCTTCTACTTCTGGTGGCCGAAGATGACCGGCACCATGCTCGACGAACGCCTCGGGAAGATCCACTTCTGGACGCTGTTCGTCGGCTTCCACACCACCTTCCTGGTCCAGCACTGGCTGGGGGCGGAGGGCATGCCCCGGCGCTACGCCGACTACCTGGCCGCCGACGGGTTCACCGTCCTCAACTCGGTGTCCACGGTGGGGGCGTTCCTGCTCGGCCTGTCCACGCTGCCCTTCCTCTACAACGTGTGGAAGACCGCCGTGTCCGCGCCGCGGGTGGCCGTCGACGACCCGTGGGGCTTCGGGCGGTCCCTGGAGTGGGCGACCTCCTGCCCGCCGCCCCGCCACAACTTCGTGACGCTGCCCCGGGTGCGGTCCGAGTCCCCGGCGTTCGACCTGCACCACTACGAGATCGCCGAGTACGGGCGCCGCGAGAACGAGGGCCGGCGCGACCTCGCCGACGAGGACCGCGCGCACCTGCCGCCGGAGGGCTCGCAGGACCGCGACGGCGGGCCCGGCCCGCGCGGGTAGCGCGGCGGACCGCCGCCCCGCGGCGGGGAGCCGGAACGCGGCGGGGAGCCGGAACGCGCGGCGCCGCCCGGGCGGCCGGGGAGGCCGGCGCCCGGGCGGCGGGCAGGAAGCGGGGCGGCGCGGGAAGCTGGGCCGGTCAGGCCAGGTCGAACCGGTCCAGGTTCATGACCTTGTTCCAGGCGGCGACGAAGTCCTGGACGAACTTGGCCTGCCCGTCCGAGGAGGCGTACACCTCCGCGATGGCGCGGAGCTGGGAGTGCGCGCCGAACACGAGGTCGACGGCGGTCGCCGTCCACTTCGGCTCGCCGGTGGCGCGGTCCTGCCCGTCGAAGACTCCCTCGGCGGTCGCGGACGCCTTCCATTCGGTGCCGGCGTCGAGCAGGTTGACGAAGAAGTCGTTCGTCAGCGTGCCCGGCCGGTCGGTCAGGACGCCGTGCGGTGCCTGGCGGACGTTCGCGTCGAGGGCCCGCATGCCTCCGACGAGGACCGTCATCTCGGGGGCCGTCAGGTCGAGCATGTTGGCCCGGTCCAGCAGGAGGGTCTCCGGCGGCAGCTTCTCCCCGGTCCTGACGTGGTTGCGGAAGCCGTCCGCGCGCGGTTCGAGGACGGCGAAGGACTCCGTGTCGGTCTGCTCCTGCGACGCGTCCGTGCGGCCGGGCGCGAAGGGCACCCTGATGTCGTGGCCCGCGCGGCGCGCCGCCTGCTCGACGGCCGCGCAGCCGCCGAGGACGATCAGGTCGGCGAGCGAGACCTTCTTGCCGCCCGTCTGCGCGGAGTCGAACTCCCGGCGGATCCGCTCCAGGGCCTCCAGCGTCCCGGGGATCTCGGGCCCGGCGTTGGACTCCCAGCTGCGCTGCGGTTCCAGCCGGATCCGGGCGCCGTTGGCGCCGCCGCGCTTGTCGGTCCCGCGGAAGCTCGCCGCCGACGCCCACGCCGTGGCCACCAGGTGCCGCAGGGGCAGTCCGGAGTCGAGGATCTTCTGCTTGAGTGCCTCGACGTCCTCGTCGCCGACCAGCTCGTGGTCGACGGGGGGAACCGGGTCCTGCCACAGCTGCGGCTCCGGGACCCACGGGCCGAGGTAGCGGGAGACGGGGCCCATGTCGCGGTGCAGCAGCTTGTACCAGGCCTTCGCGAAGGCCTCCGCGAGCTCCTCGGGGTGCTCGTGGAAGCGCTTCGCGATCGGCCCGTAGACGGGGTCGACCCGCAGGGCGAGGTCCGTCGTCAGCATCATGGGGGCGTGCCGCTTCGACGGGTCGTGGGCGTCGGGCACGGTGCCCTGGGCCTCGGGGTTCTTCGGGGTCCACTGCCGGGCGCCGGCCGGGCTGGTCGTCAGCTCCCACTCGTAGCCGTACAGGTTGTCGAGGTAGCCGTTGTCCCAGGTGGTCGGCCTGGACGTCCAGGCGCCCTCGAGTCCGCTGGTGAGGGCGTGGGGGCCGGCGCCGGTGCCGTACGTGTTCTTCCAGCCGAGGCCTTGCGCCTCCAGCGGGGCGGCCTCGGGCTCAGGGCCGATGTACTGCGGGTCGACTGCGCCGTGGCACTTGCCGAAGGTGTGGCCGCCGATGATGAGTGCGGCCGTCTCCTCGTCGTTCATCGCCATCCGCCCGAACGTCTCGCGGATGTCCCTGGCGGCCGCCACCGGGTCCGGGTTGCCGTTGGGGCCTTCCGGGTTGACGTAGATGAGGCCCATCTGCACCGCGCCGAACGGGGCGGCCAGCTCGCGGTCGCCGCTGTAGCGCTCGTCGCCGAGCCAGGTGTCCTCCGGGCCCCAGAAGACCTCCTCGGGCTCCCAGATGTCCTGCCGCCCGAAGCCGAAGCCGAACGTCCTGAACCCCATGGACTCCATGGCGCAGTTCCCGGCGAAGACCAGCAGGTCCGCCCAGGAGACCTTCCGGCCGTACTTCTGCTTGACGGGCCACAGGAGGCGGCGCGCCTTGTCGAGGCTCGCGTTGTCGGGCCAGCTGTTGAGGGGGGCGAAGCGCTGGGCGCCGGACCCGCCGCCGCCCCGGCCGTCCGCGATGCGGTAGGTGCCGGCGGCGTGCCAGCTCATGCGGATGAAGAGCGGCCCGTAGTGGCCGTAGTCGGCGGGCCACCAGTCCTGCGAGGTGGTCATCACCTCGAAGACGTCGCGCTTGAGGGCCTCCACGTCGAGGCTGCGGAACTCCTCCGCATAGTCGTACTCCTCCCCCATCGGATTGGCCTGGGGCGAGTGCTGGTGGAGAACCTGGAGGTCCAGCTGATTCGGCCACCAGTCCCGGTTCGTCCTGGGCCGGGTCGGCGCCGGGGTCGGCGAAGGGATTGCAGGGTTCTCGCTCTCGCTGCCGGACACGTCGGGTCCTTCTTCCTGTCTCGGTGGTTCCCTGTGCGGTGCTGCCGGCGCCCGGCCCCTGCCGGGCACGCCTCGTCCCGTGCCCCGTGTTCCGCATCCGAACGCGTGAGTCCGATAGGCGAGCTTTGTCAGCTTCTATATGGTTGCGCACGGCTCTCCGCATCGCTACGAGAACACGCAGAGCGACGACTGGCGCGCCGACCGCGAGACGGAGCGCCGCAGGGGGGGGCGCTGCCCGGCCGGGGCAGGGGCCCCGCCGGGGCCGGGGCAGGCATAGGGGGCGCGGGGCCGGGCAGGATTCCGTGCGGGACTGCGGGAGACTCCGGGCCGGACCGGCAGGTGAGGGCGATGCCGTACGCCATCCTCTGGGACGAGGCCGCCATCGACGCGGCGGCCGGCTTCATGGCGGACGACCCCGAGGGGTTGCGCCAGCTGATGTACTCCGTCGACCTCCTGGCCGCCGGGCCCCGGCCGCAGGGCACCGTCGAGTACGGCTCACCGCGGCTGCGCCGGATGCACGTGGGCCGGTACCGGGTGCTGTACGAGGTCGTCGACGCCTCGGCCGCCGTCGTCCTGTTCCACGTGGGCCGGCTGGGCTGAGCGGGCCGCCGGCCCCGGATCGGGCGCAGTCCGGGCGGGACCGGTTCGGACGCCGGATTCGGGCAAGGCGTCCGGCATGGACAAGACCGAACGAGGCACACGGCAGGACACGGACGGCGCGGTTCCGAGCCGCGGCCCGGCCGCCGCGGCTCCCGGGCCGGAGCAGGACGGCCCCGAGAGGCCCACCGACCTGGGCAAGAGGTCCTGGAAGGCGGTACTGCGCCGCACCTTCGCGGAGTTCCGGGACGACGAACTGGCAGACCGGGCCGCTGCGCTCACCTATTACGGGGTGCTGGCGCTGTTCCCGGCGCTGCTCGTCCTCGTCTCGCTCCTCGGTGTGACGGGGAAGGCGGCGACGCAGGGCCTGCTGGACTCCGTGGCGAAGCTGACCCCGGGCGCGGCGCGCGACGTCATCGCCCGCGCGGTCGAGCAGTTGCAGGCGAGCAGCGGGACGGGCGGGGTGCTGGCGATCGTCGGCCTGCTGCTGGCCCTGTGGTCGGCGTCGGGCTACGTGGCGGCGTTCATCCGCTCGGCGAACGCCGTGTACGACGTGCCGGAGGGCCGTTCGATCTGGAAGCTGACCCCGCTGCGGGTCGTGCTGACGCTGGTGCTGATGCTGCTGGCGGGGGCGAGCGCGGTGATCGTGGTCTTCACCGGCGGGCTGGCCCGGGAGGCCGGGGCCGCGCTCGGTGTCGGCGGGGCGGCGGTGACGGTGTGGTCGATCGCGAAGTGGCCGGTGCTCCTGCTGCTGGTCACCGCGATGATCGCGCTGCTGTACTGGGCGGCGCCGAACGCGAAGTCGCGCGGGTTCCTGTGGGTGACGCCGGGCAGTGTGGTGGCCCTGCTGATCTGGATGGCCGCCTCGGCGGGCTTCGCCGTGTACGTCGCGAACTTCGGCTCTTACAACAAGACGTACGGCACCCTCGCCGGTGTGATCATCTTTCTGGTGTGGTTGTGGATCACGAACCTGGCGATCCTGCTGGGCCTGGAGTTCGATGCGGAGATGGCCCGCCAGCGCGCCATCCTTCGGGGGCATCCCGCCGACAAGGAGCCCTACGTGGAGCCGCGCGACACCGGCGAGTGGTCGGACGCCGAGCGTGCGGAGTGGGACGGCGTCCCGGCGGACGGGACGACCGCGGCCGGCCGGGCCGGCGGCGGGCACCGGCAGCCCGGCTGACCCGGCCCGGCACCTCGGTGCCGGGGGCTGCCGGGCAGGTCAGGAGGCGCCCGTCCGCAGGGCCCGCGCCTCCTCGGTGAGCCCCCTGAGCGGCCGAGGCGTGCGCCGGTCCGCCCGGCGGGCGGTGCGGGGTTTCCGGCACCGGCCGCCGGGCAGGTGCCGGCCATGAACGGCCGACCCGGCGCCGCGGACTTCGAACTCGTGGACATGGTCCTCCTCCGGGAGGAGGACGCGTCCGTGCGGATCCGTCCGGCGCATCACTCCGACACCCTCGAACCCCTCGACCTGCCCGAGGGCGGTGTCGTCACGCTGTCGCTCGTCTTCCGCCTGGGCCGGGACGTCGACGGGCTCACCTACACCGAGGTCCGCATCCGGGAGGGCGTGCCCGGCCTCCCCTGCGAGACGCACCTGGGAAGCTTCCGCGCGGGCGGCCCGTACGAGATCCGCCTGCGCCCGGAGCGCCTGCCGTCGGGCCACGCGTCCTGCGGCACGTACGAGGTGCACGGCACCTTCACCGACCGCCGCGGCCGGCTGCTGGCCGGCGCGTACCGGCGCTACCACGTGTCCCCGCACTCAGCCGACGTGCTGCTCCCCGGCTCGGCGGACGGCGGCGCGCGGACGCCGGGCGGGGCGGTCAGCGGTTGAGGAGCCAGATGGAGGCGTTGAGGACGGTCGCGAACGCCACCCACAGGGCGTACGGGACGAGGAGCAGCGCGGCCGGCCGGTAGGCCTTCGCGAAGACGGCGACCGTCGCGGCCACCGCCGCCAGGAGCAGGCAGATCTCGGCGAGCGCGAGCCCGTACCGGCCGGCGGTGAAGAACAGCGGCGTCCAGGCGAGGTTCAGCAGCAGTTGGAGGGACCACCACAGGAGCGCCGGGCGCCGCAGCTCGGGGCGGCCCCGGAGGACGACGAGCCAGGCGGCGACCGCGATGGTCGCGTAGAGGACGGTCCACACGGGCCCGAACAGCCACGGGGGCGGTGCCCAGGCGGGCAGCCGCAGGGAGGCGTACACCTCGCGGGCGTCGCTGCCGGCGAGGGCGCCGACGGCGGCGACGGCGTACGTCGCGGCGAGCAGGACGAGCAACAGCGGCAGGGGGCGCCTGGCGGCGGCGCGTGCTCCGGCGGTGTCCATGTCCGGCTCCTGTCCGTTCGGCGGCCCGGTACACCCCTTCCTTCCGCGTACGGCCGGCCGGCGGATGCACGGCTGCCCGCGGCGGCCGCCGGCGGTCACCCCTCGGCGCCGGGGGCCCTGTAGTCGATCTGCCCTGCTTTGCGCAGGGCGTCCAGGGTCTCGTCGACGGTCAGCAGGACGGTGGTCTCGAACGAGCTGAGCGCCCCTCCCCCGCTGATCGCCAGCGCCACCGCGGCCATGGAGACGTTGTCCGGGGCCTCCCACAGGCTGTAGCCGTCGTGCGTGCCGAAGGCGTACCAGAAGCCGTGGAGCTTCCCGCCGACGGACTCGATGTACGAGCGGGCGGCCTGCGCGCGGTCCTCGGGGTGCCCGGTCAGCCTCGCCCATGTCTGCGGTGTGTAGCCGAACCTCGACAGGTAGAGCGGCATTGCGTCCCTCCTCCGTTTCCCACCACGCTGCCCGCGCGGGGTGGGAATGCGTCGGATGCGGCCCGCGGGCCACCCGGACGGCCGGGCCGGTTCAGCCGAGGGGCGCCGGGTCGGCCTTCTCCCCCGGGGTGAAGGTGACGGGCAGGGCCTGGGGGCCGCGCAGTCCGCCGGGGCGCCAGGGGAGTTCGGCGCGGGGGACGGCGAGGGCGAGGCCCGGGAGCCGGCGCAGGGCGGTGCCGATGGCGATCTGCCCCTCCAGCCTGGCGAGCGGTGCGCCCAGGCAGTAGTGGATGCCGTGCCCGAAGGCCAGGTGGGGGTTGTCCTTGCGGGTGATGTCGAGGAGTTCGGGATCGGGGAAGCGGGCCGGGTCGCGGTCGGCGATGGCCGAGGCGATCAGGACGGTCGCGCCGCGCGGGATCGCCACGCCTGCGATCTCGACGTCCTCGCGGGCGAAGCGGGCGATGCCGGGGCTGACCGGGCCGTCGTAGCGGAGGAGCTCCTCGACGGCGCCGGGCAGCAGGCCGGGGTCGGCGCGGAGCAGGTCCAGCTGGTCGGGGTGGTCGAGCAGGGTGGCGATGCCGCCGGCGATCAGGTTGACGGTCGTGATGTAGCCGGCGGCGAGCAGCAGGAACACCATGGCGACGAGTTCGGGCTCCGTCAGCTGCCGGTCCTCGTCGCGGGCGGTGATGAGGGCGCTCAGCAGGTCGTCGAGGGGGTGTGCCCGCTTGGCCTGGATGAGGCCGGTCACGTAGCCGTGCATGTGCCGCCAGGCCTCCTCGACGGCGGCCGGGTCCGGCGGCTCCGCGCCCCGCATGACCATGCGGTCGGTCCAGTGCTGGAAGTCGTGGCGGTCGTCCACGGGTACGCCGAGCATCTCGCTGATCACGGTGACGGGCAGCGGCAGCGCGAAGTCGGCGACGAGGTCGGCGCGGCCGGTCGGGACGACGGCGTCGAGCAGGCCGTCGGTGAGAGCCTGGATGCGCGGCCGCATGGCGGCGACGCGGCGGGCGGTGAACGCCTTGGAGACCAGGCGGCGCAGCCGGGTGTGGTCGGGCGGGTCGCTGCGGAGCATGGTGCCGAGCAGGGACTCGCGCTCGGTGGCGGGCAGCTGCTGCTGGAGGCGGGTGTCGGCGGCGTCGCGGACGTCGCTGCTGAGGCGCGAGTCGCTCAGGGCCGCGAGTGCGTCCTCGTAGCGGGTGACGAGCCAGGCTTCGAGGCCGCCTGCGATGAGGGCGCGGCGGACCGGTCCCTCCTCGCGCAGCTGCCGGTACAGCGGGAACGGGTTCGCCACGAAGGCGGGGTCGGCATAGGGCAGCAGGACGGGCGGGTCACTCACGATGCCTCCCGGGCGGTCGTCGTCCTCGCGTCGCACGCATCATGTCCTGTACACCATTCTGCTGGGACGCCGCCTTCCGGCCATTTCCGGATATTCCTTCGGCGGGAACCGCCGTGATCTTGTTGGTGTCCTCCCCCTGCGAGAGCGCATCGGAAGCGACAGGGAGATCCACATGACGACGACTCGGCGTACGGCCCTGGCCATCGGGGCGGGGGCCGCACTGGCCGCCGCCTTACCGGCGGGAACGGCGCACGCGACAGGCGCGCGCGGCGGTGCGGGTGCGGGGGCGGGTACGGGGGCGGTCGTGCCGGCGCTGCGCGCGCTGGAGCGCGAGTACGGGGCGCGCCTGGGCGTGTACGCCTGGGACACCGCCACCGGGCGGACGGCGGCGTACGGGGCCGACGCGCTGTTCCCGCAGTGTTCGCTGTTCAAGACCCTCGCGGCGGCCGCGGTGATGCGGCGGTTCGACCGGGACGGGGAGTACCTGGCCAAGCGGATCCACTACACGCAGGCGGACGTCACCCGGGCGGGCGGCGGCGAGATCACGCGGCGGGAGGAGAACATCGCCGCGGGTCTGACGGTGGCCGAGCTGTGCTCCGCCGCCATCGCGCACAGCGACAACACGGCCGGGAACCTGCTGCTGGAGGAGCTGGGCGGGCCCACCGCGATCACCTCCTTCTGCCGGTCCCTGGGCGACCCGGTGACGCGGCTGGACCGGTGGGAGCCGGAGCTGAACTCCGCCGAGCCCTGGGTGTCGACCGACACCACCAGCCCCCGCGCGATCGCGCGGACGTACGCCCGCCTGGTGCTCGGCGACGCCCTCCGCCCGCGGCACCGGGAGCTGCTGACCGGCTGGCTGCTCGGGAACACCACCAGCAGGGACCGGCTCCGGGCCGGCCTGCCTGCGGACTGGGCGGTTGCGGACAAGACCGGGGCCGGCTCGTACGCCGTCAACAACAACGTCGGCATCGCGTGGCCGCCCGGCCGGCCGCCGGTGGTGATCGCCGTCCTCAGCACCAAGCCGGAGGCGGCGGCGCAGCGGGAGGACTCCCTGGTGGCCCGGGCGGCCGGTCTGGCGGTCCGGAAGTCGGCCTGACGGGCCGGCCGCGCGGTCAGGCGGGGGCGGCGTCCGGGAGGAAGTACGGGGCCGCCCCCCTGCGGCGGGGCAACGGACGGGAGGGGAGAGTCCGGCGCGCCCGCACGACGCGGAAGTCGGCCCGGGTGTTCCGGGGCGGTGGCCGTCAGTCGGTGATGCGGAGGTCGCCGAACAGCAGGAGGTGTTCGAGCACGTCCTCCATCGGGTCGTCGATCTGGCCGGTGTTGATCAGGGCGACGACGGGGGCGTTGTGGGAGTCGCGGTGGGTCTCGTCGGCGGCGGCCGGGCCGGCGGCGAGCGCGGTGAGGGCGGTGAGGGCGGCGGTGAGGGCGGTCAGGGCAATAGTGATGATCTTCTTCATGTCCGGTCAACGAGCGCGCCGCGACCGGGGTGCGGCCTGTGCCCGGGCAGCAGGGGCACGGGCCCCGCCGCCCGAGGGCAGGTCAGGAGGGCGGCGGCGCCTCGCAGTCGCGTTCGGCGGTACGGCGCTTGCGCCGCCACGCCTCGAAGGCGATGAGGCCGCCCACCGTGAGGACGCCCACCTTGACAGCGATCTTCAGCGAGAGCCACCCGGTCACGAACGGCACCCGCCAGCCCGCCCGCCACAGGAGGGCGATCAGGCCGAGGCCGACGATGACGCCGGCGGCGACGCCCGCGGCGGTCTTGAGGGGTGTGGAGCCGTCGGACTTCTCCACCTTTCCATTTGTCATGACCACAAAGCTATCGACGGCGGGCGGTGTTCTCGTACGACGAAGGGACCGTCTCGGCATCATCGAAAGTTGACGGTCCGGCATGAGCGCAGCGAGCGGAGTCCTTCCGCCGCAGCGGGCGCGGGGACGGCGGGCCCGTACGGCCTACACGGCCGCTCCCCTCTCCGGGAGTCCGACCCGCCGGACCGTGCCGGGCCGCGTCCGGGCGGAGGGGCTGCCGTACGGCGGCAGTGCGGGGACGGTGGGCGCCGTTCCGGGGGCTGCGGGGGTGCGCGTGGACGGGGCGCCGGGGGCGATGCGTACGGCTCCGGCGGCGAGGGCGGCCGCCAGGAGGGAGGCGGGGCGCAGGTGGATGGTCATGGTGTCTCCCGGGGTCGGCGGATCGGGCCGGCCGCGGTGTCCGGGGCGGCCGTGACTCCATTGAGCCGCGGGGCGGCGTGTCCGGCACGCCCCTGGAAGTCGGGACTTGACGCCGCTGCCGCGGTGTTCCTCAGCCGGAGGGCGGCAGCAGGGGGCCCAGCGGGCCGGGGTCGATGTTGAGGTCGGCAAGCGTGTAGCCGTGCTCGGTGCACAGCTCCGTCATCCGGTCGTGCAGGGCCATGAGGGTGGCGCCCAGCTCCTCCTCCTGCTCCTCGGAGAGCCCGCCCGCGTCGACGCGGCGCAGCGCCTGCCGTTCGATGAGCTGGCGCAGGAGTTCGACGAGGGTCAGGACGAGCTTCACGAGGTCGTCGCCGGCGGTGTCGGGGCCGGTGCGCATGCGGTGGCCGGGGCCGGCGGCCCGGTCGGCGGCCTCCTCGGCGGGTGTGGCGGGCAGCAGCCGGAGCGCGTCCGCCATGGCGCTGCCCACCCGCCGGAGGTCGGGCTCCGGCGCGGCGGGCGCGGGCCCCTCCGGCCCGGTGGCGGGCGGCGCGGGCCGCGCGGGCGGGCGGAGCGGGGCGTCGGGGGTGTCAGGGGCCATGGCGGGTGCCGTCCTCGTCCGGGCGGGGGGCCTCCGCGGTGGCGACGGAGCTGATGAGGGCCCGGAGGGAGATCCGGACGAGGTCGATGTCGGCGATCGACAGGACGATGTCGCCGGTGATGACGACCCCGCCGGCGAGGAGCCGGTCGAGGAGGTCGACGAGGGCGACCTGCCGGTCGGGGAGGCCGGCGGCGCGGCGGTCGGGGGCGTTCACGGCGCGGCGGCGGTCGGCGGGGGCAGCGGTGCGGCGAAGGAGTACGGGGCCCAGGGGCCCGTCAGCTCCAGCCTGATCCCCGAGAGGCCGCGGACGGCGGTGTGCACGGCCTCCCGGAAGGCCTCCGCCTCGGCGTCGCGGACGAGGTAGGCGTCGTTGAGGACGTTCTCCTCGGCCCCGGAGGCGGTGAGCGGTCCGCTCTGGGCGGGGTGGCGCACGTGGTCGGCGGCGTGGGGGGCGGCGAGCGCGGCGATGCGCTCGGCGGCGGTGCGGGCCTGGGCGTAGTGGTCGTCGCGGGCGTGCTGATGGGCGCGTCTGGCCTGGAGGTAGGCCCGTCCGGCGCCCGGCCGGGACGCGGAGGCGCCGGCCGCGGAGGGCTGGGGGGCGGCGCCTCGGGACGGGTCCGGTGCGGCGGCGGGGCGGACGTACAGTTTGACGCCGTACTCGGTGTGGCCGCTCAGCCGTGCCAGGCCGGTCGCGAGGGCCTGGCCGTGGCGGCGGAGGTCGGCCAGGGCACTGGCGCGGTCCGCGTACAGGGTGGCCAGGCGCAGGGGCAGGACGGTGGTGTGGGCGGCGAGTTCCTCGATGACGCGGTGGTGGGCGCGCGCGGTCTCCTCCAGCCAGTCCAGGTCCTCGAAGCGGGCCTTGAGGGCCGCCTCGTCCCACTCGGACCGGGGGACGTCGCTGACGGCGAGCGCGGCGGCGGGCCCGCGGCCGGGGTCGGTGAGGGCGAGCAGGGTGACCGGGCTGCCGGCGACGCCGGTGAGGGCGGGCAGGAGGTGCTCCAGCGCCGGTGCGGGCGGGGTGGCGGCGTAGGCGTAGACGAGGGACGGGGCGGCGGAGGGCGTGTTCACGGTGGGGGCCTGCGCTTCGTCGTGCGGCGTGCGGGGCGCTCCTCCTCGTCGGGGGCCGCCTCCGGCAGGTTGGTCTCCGGCAGGGCGGTGTCCGGCAGGGCCCGGTCCGGCGGCAGCGGGGTGCGGCGCATCTCCTCCGGCTCGGCCCGCAGGCGGCGGTTCTCGGCGGCGAGGGCCTCCTCGCGTCCTCGGGAGGACAGCGCGGGGTCGTGCTCCCACCAGTCGATGCCCACCTCCTTGGCCTTGTCGACGGAGGCGATGAGGATGCGCAGCTTGATGGTGAGCAGCTCCTCGATGTCGAGGAGGTTGATGCGGATGTCGCCGGCGATCACGATGCCCTTGTCCAGGACCCGTTCGAGGATGTCGGCGAGGCTCGCCGAGGAACTCGGCGGGTAGCCGGCCATGGGGGGCGCGAGCCGAAGGAGCGGGCCATGGGGTCGGTCACGTCGTCGCCTCCGTCGGGTCCCGGTCAGGGGTTGCGGTGGTGGAACTCTTCGATCTCCATCAGGCGGTCCAGCAGGAACCGCTCCTGGACCTCGAAGGTCTCCTCGTCGATCTCCCCGTCGGCGAGCCGCCGCTCCAGCAGCCTGAGCTCGGCCCAGACGGGCGCCGGGTCGTAGTACTCGGCCTCCGCCTTGTCGGCCACCCGCTGTGCCACCCACACCACCGCGCGGGCGGGTATCAGGGGCGCGGTGAACAGCTTTCCGAGCAGGCCCATGGCTCCTCCTCTACGCCGCGAAGCTGTACGGGGGCAGCGGGCCGGCCACCCTGATGTCCACTCCCGTCTCACCGTCCGCCACGAGGTCGGCGTGCGCGAGCTGGAGGGCACCCTCCCCGTCGGCGCCGCGGAGCACCAGCAGGGAGAGGTTGAGGAAGTCCTCGCCGGTGGGGGCGTGCACCGCGTGCTCGCGGGCCAGCGGTACCAGCGTCTCGATGATCCCGGCCGCCGCGTCGGCGTGCCGCTGCTGCACCTGGTCGGCGACGTACTGGCCGAGCTCCAGGGCCGGCCGGGGGTCGTCGGTGCCGGCGCGGATCTGCTCGTTGAGGTGGCGGGCGGAGGGCGATTCCTCCAGGATGCGGCGGAGGACGTCCTCCTCGTCCCACGCGGCCTTGACGTTGTACTCGACGCAGCCGCGGACGCGTTCCAGGGCGCCGAGGTAGAGGTCCGCCTGCTCGTTCAGCACCTGCCGTACGGCGTCGTCGTCAGGGGCGGTGTAGCCGAACTGCAGGGGCAGCGGCGTCCCGTCCGGCAGGAGGCGGTCCTGGGCCGCCTGGTGGGCGACCAGGTCGCGGCGGCGGGGGCTGACCTCCTCGCTCACGTCGCTGACCACGGCCTTGAGGTTGCCGGCCGACACGGCGCGCAGGGGCGCGGCGCCGGCTCCGACCCCGGTGAGCCCGTCGAGGCGGCAGGGGTGGTCGCCCAGGGTGACGGCGTAGACGTAGACGGGCATGGGTCACTCCCTCTCGCGGCGGACCGGCCGCCGGGCGGGCCGCCGGCGGCGCGGGGCCTCCTCTTCCGCGTACTCCTCCTCGGCCTGCTCCTCGTCCGCGGCCTTGCCCTTGGCGCCGCGGGAGAGGGAGTCCGTGCACGGGGCGCCGCCGCCGGCGGGCGGGTTATGGCGCGGTCATGGCTCCCCTCGAACGTCGTATCCGTCGATGCTCGGCCTCTCCCCCGGTCGGCGCTCGGCACACCTCCCGCTGCGGACGCATAGGTGGATATCGGACGCCAGTGTGAGCAGGCCTGTGGACATCGCGGACCACCGGAGCCCAGGGCCCCGGCCGCCCCCACTCTCCGGCAGGACAGGGCTGAAACAGGACACGTACAAGATCGCCCTGGCAGCCGCCATCGCGGGAGGCTCCGTCGGCGGCTCGCTCGGCGGCCTGAAGGACAAGTCAAGGAGGTCGGCGGCGGACTGCTCGGCGGCGGCAAGGGCAAGGGCCGCAAGAGCGGCTCCCAGCCGACCCACATCACCGAGACCGTGGACATCGGCCTCCCCGTGCGCACCGTGTACGGCCACTGGACCCAGTACGACAAGTTCAGCTCCTTCGCCAAGGGCGTCCGCAGTGTCTCCCGGGGCACCGACACCACCAGCGACCGGAAGGTCAAGGTGGGTCCGTCCACCCGCAGTTGGAAGCCCACCGTGCAGGAGCAGGTCCCGGACGAGCGGATCGTGTGGACGTCCGAGGGCGCCAAGGGCACCACCCGCGGCTGCGTCAGCTTCCACGAACCGGCCCCGTCCCCGACCCGCATCGTGCTCGTCGTCCAGCAACTACCGGCCGGCCTGTTCGAGAAGACCGGCAACATCTGGCGCGCCCAGGGCCGCCGCCTGCGCCTGGACCTGGAGCACTTCGTCCGGTACGTGACGCTGACAGACGATGAGCCCGAGGGCGGGCGCGGGGAGATCCAGGACGGCGAGGCGGTGCGCAGCCACGAGTAGGCCGTCGAGGAGGAGTCCACCGAGGGCGAGGAGGAAGAGGAGCCGCCGCGCCGGCGGACCCGCCGGGCCCGCCGGTGAGCCCGTCAGTGCTTGAGCGTGTCCTTGGCCTTCTGACCGGCCTGCTTGGCATCGGCGGCCGCCTGCTCCGCCCGCCCCTTCGCTTCGAGGCTCTCGTTGCCGACGGACTTTCCGGTGGTCTCCTTCACCTTGCCCTTGATGTTCTTGCCGACGTTCTTGGCCTTCTTGCCTGCGGCCATGGTCCGCTCACCTCCTGGTCGAGGAGCTGTACACGGACGCGGCTGCCCGCGACAGGGCGCGCCATGCACGGCGCAACCCGGCATTTCCCTCACACCGGCAGCGGGGTGAAGGGGTGCATCTCGCCGCGCCCTTCCCGCACGACCCCGTAGCAGTGCTCGGGTACCTCGTTCCACGCGCCGGGGAGGTCCCCCAGCGGTTCCGAGACGATCAGCCGGGTGTCGTCCGACAGCTCCCGCAGATACTCGAGGTCGGGGTGCAGCGCCCGCAGCGACTCCACGCGGGTGCTGTAGAAGAGCGAGCGGGCGTCGCCCGCGCTGGCGTAGCGGAACGCCCACACCGCGGTGCCGTCGGTCACGGCGACGGTCATCTGCATGGGAGCCGCGATGCCGTGCCTGCGGCCGACCTGCTCGACGAAGCCGACCATGCGGGCGACCGCCCCGGGCGGGTCCTGCTCCAGGCCGAAGGTCAGGGCGAGGTAGAACATCGCCTCGGAGTCCGTGGTCCCCTCCATGTCCAGGTAGAGGACGGGGTCGACGGCCAGGGACAGCTCGCGGCGCAGCCCGTGGAAGCCGGTGATGGCGCCGTTGTGCATCCACATCCAGCGGCCGTGGCGGAAGGGGTGGCAGTTCGTCTGCTGGACCGCCGTGCCGGTCGAGGCCCGGATGTGGGCGAAGCACAGCGGTGACCGGACGTGCTGGGCGATCTCCCGGAGGGTGCGGTTGTTCCAGGCGGGGCCGACGTCGCGGACGATCGCCGGGGTGTGCACGTCGGGCTCCTGGGTGTACCAGCCGATCCCGAAACCGTCCCCGTTGGTCGTCTCGACGCCCAGCCGCGAGTGCAGGCTCTGGTCGATGAGTGAATGGGCCGGTTTGTAGAGGATCATGTCGAGCAGCACGGGTGTCCCCGTGTAGGCGAGCCATCGGCACATGATCGACCACCCTTCCTGCGGCGCCGGTGCGCCCTTTCGACGGTGGCCTCCCGGCCGACCCTGCGCATCACCCGCACCGGGTGACGGCCCGGACCGCCGGACCCCGGCAGCCGTGTCCGCTCAGTGGGACAGGCCCGCCTTCGCCGCGACGATCGCCACGCCCAGAAGGACCGCCACCGCCGCAGTGATGACCACCAGCCGCCGCGGGGCGCCCGCCCGGACGGCGCCGAGGACCGCCCAGCCGACCTGGCCGGCCAGTGCCACCGCCAGGGCGAACCAGGACGTCCCGCGGAGGTCGAGGCCGAGCAGCGGGCCGAGGGCCACGGCCGCAGCCGGCGGCAGCGCGGCCTCGATCAGCGGTCTCTCGTCGCGGCAGACGGTACGGAACTCGTGCCAGGTCAGCGGCTCGTTCGCGAGGGACGCCCCGAGGAGGCGGGCGTAGACGTGGGCCACCCAGAAGACCACTGCGGTGGACAGCAGCAGCACGATCAGGTGGACCCGGGGGAATGCGCCGCCGGCGCCTGCTCCGACGATGACCGACGCGGCGAGCAGCGACCCGTACACGGCGCCGCTGTAGTCGAACCGGGGCCGGTCGCCGGCGGCGCGCCGGTGCCAGTGGCGGTGTCCTCCGGGGTGGTCGCGCTCGCCGCCCTGCACCGGGTGGCCGCCTGCGGCCGCCCGGCCCATGGTCCGGGCCAGGCGGCGGACTTCCGCCCAGTTGACGGGCACTCCGGCGCGGTTGCCGGGGCGGCGCCGCGGCACCAGGACGCGCAGGGCGCCCGGCTCGATCCGGCAGCGGACCGGTGTGGGCAGCGTCAGGGACTCGCCGTCGATGCCGGCGCTGATGTACGGGGCGTCCGCGTCGATGACGACCTCGCGGGCGTCGAGGGCGACCAGCCCGGTGGAGCGGCGGCCGCGCAGGATGCCGGCCGCCTGGGCGGCGCTCGCGACCTTCACGCCGAACACCCCGAGGGTGCCGGTGTCCAGGCGGGCGCGCCGGCCGAGGCCCGCCGGGTCCCCGGCGCCGTAGGGGTTGTTGCTGACCAGCACCGCCTGCGGGTCCTCGACGGTGGTGCCGTCGGCGCTCACCGTGAGTCGGGGCCCGGTCTGCCGGGCCAGGAGGTCGGGGAGGAGGTCGAGGGTCGTGCGCATCTTGTCGTCGCGGTAGGCGGGGCTGCGGACGACTTCGGCGTAGGTGCCGAAGGAGGCGGTGTTGACGAAGGGGCGCTCGCCGACACGTCCGAGGTCGACCCGGAGTTCGACGCCGTCGGTGAGGGCGTCCAGGCAGGCCGCCGGGTTGGTGCGGTCCAGGCCGAGGTCCATCGCGAAGTGGTTGCGGGTCCCGGCGCTGATCACCAGGAACGGCAGACCGTGCTCGGCGGCGACGGCGGCGACGAGGGCCTGGGTGCCGTCGCCGCCGGCGACGCCCAGCAGGTCGGCCCCGCGGGCGACCGCGCCCCGGGCGAGGGCGGTGACGTCCATCGGCTCGGGGCCCTCCAGGAGCACGACTTCGGCGCCGAGCTCCTCCGCCTTCTCCTTGAGGCGGAACGCGCCGACCTTCCCGCCGCCGGAACGCGGGTTCATGATCAGGAAGGGTCGTGCGGGCCGGTCCGCCGGGTGCTCCGGCATCCGGGAACGCGCCTCGTCCGCCAGGGCCGACCGCCCGGCCGCCACGGCCGCCAGCCACAGGGCCGCCGAGCACACGACGACCCACAGCAGCCCCACGTGCACGTACGAGACCACGAGCAGGACGGGCACCGCCACGACGGCCGCCATCCCCAGCCAGCGCACCGGCCCGCGGTAGGCGAGCACGAGCCAGGCGGCGGCGGCCGTGGCGGCAACCCCGACGAGCCCGGCCGCGACCAGCAGGATGCTGCGGTATCCGGCGAACAGCAGCATGACCAGCAGCGCCGCCGCCCCGGCCAGCAGGGCGAGGCGCGCCTTGGCTTGTGTGCTCACGTGGTCGACCTCCGCGCCGTCGGGCGTACGGGACGTGGCCTCCATTGGCGGGCCCGGCGGTCCGGCGTGCATCCCCCGTGCCGGGCGATGAGCGCTGCGTGGCGATCAAGGGCACGGGGCGTGAGCATGGAGTGGCCAGCGACCTGGGCTCCGTCCGCCGCCGCACCGCGGCTGCTGCGGGCGGGGCGGACACGATCGGAGGGGTCGTGCACGGACAGGACCGCAACCGCGGTGAGCCGCCTCCACGGGACTGGGGCCCATGACCGTCTCTCTCATGCGCGCCCCTGTGCTGGGTGCGAAGTTCGCCCTGCCCGATCCGCCGCCCGGCCTGGTGCGCCGGCAGCGGCTGACGGGGCGGCTCGACCGCGGTGCGCAGGGCCCCCTGACGCTGGTGACGGGCGCCGCCGGCAGTGGCAAGACCGCGGTGGTCGCCTCCTGGGCGCGGTCGCGGGCGTCCTCCTCCCCCGTGGTGTGGCTGTCGCTGGACGAGCAGGACACCCCGCAGAGCTTCTGGGCGCACGTGGTGGAAGGGCTCCGCCGCGGCGGGGCGGCGGTCGGCGGCCACCTCGGCGACGGCTCGGATCCGGTCCTGCCGGTGCGGATCGCCGCCGCGCTGGAGGAGCTGCCGGCGCCGCTGGTCCTCGTACTCGACGGCCTCGACCGGGTCCGCGGCCCGGATGTCGCCTCCGGCCTCCGCTTCGTCGTGGAACACGCCGGCCCCGCCTTCCGGCTCGTCGTCCTCGGCCGGTCCGAGCCCGCCCTGCCGCTCCACCGCTACCGGGTGGAGGGCCGGGTCGCGGAGATCGGCGGGCGGGAGCTCGCCTTCACCCGCTCCGAGGCCGCCCGCCTCCTCCAGGCGCAGGGCGGCCGCCCGCCCGACGAGCGCGTGGTCGACCTGCTGCTCGAACGGACCGAGGGGTGGGCGGCCGGGCTGCGGCTGTGCGCCCTCGCCATGGCGCGGGCCGAGGACCCCTTCGCCTTCGCCGGCTCGGCGGCCGCCGCCCGGCAGGCCGTCTCCGACTACCTGCTGACGGAGGTGCTCGCCGTCCAGCCCGCCGCCTCCCGCGATCTGCTGCTGCGCGCCGGGGTCCTGGGGCGGGTCCACCCCGATCTCGCCGCCGCGCTGACGGGGCGCACCGACTGCGAGGCCGTCCTGCACGACCTGGTGCGCCGCCATGCCTTCGTCGAACCCGTGGCCGGAACGCGCTGGTTCCGGGTCCACCCCCTGTTCGCGGCGGTGCTGCGCGGGCGCCTCCGCAGCCGGCAGCCCGCCCTGGAGGCCCTGCTGCACCGGCGGGCCGCCCGCTGGTACGCGGCGCACTGCCGGACCGCCGAGGCGGTGGAGGAGGCGGCCGCGGGCGGCGAATGGCCCTACGCGGCGGCGCAGGCCGTCCGGCACCTCGCGGTGGGCCCGCTTCTCGCCGGGGCGGCCGCCGCGCCGCTCACCTCCGTGCCCGCCGCGGACACCGCGACCGCCGCCGCGGCCCTCGCCCGGATGCCCGAGCACACCCCCGGCGCCGCCGCGGGCCTCGTCGCCGCAGCCTGCTGCCTGGCCCGCGACGACGCGGCCGGCTGCCGGGCCCGTCTTCCCCGGGCCGAACAGGAGCTCGTACACGAGCCGGCCGCGGGACCGGCCGAGCTGCTCACCCTGGAGCTGCTGCGGCTGCTGTCCGCCCCGGACCCGGCCGAGGCCGACCGGGCCGCGCGGCGCGTCGCGGAGCTCGTGCCGCTGCTGCCGGACGAGGAGCGGGCGCGGCACCCCGAGATCGAGCCGCTGTGCCTGTACGGGCGCGCCCGCGCCCTGCTGGGCGACGGCAGGATCGGGGCGGCGCGGGAAGGCCTCGCCGAGGCGGTACGGGCGTGTGGCGACGGGGCGCCGGCCCTGCTGTCCCGCTGCCTGGGCCGGCTCGCTCTCGCCGACGCCGCGGTGGGCGCCCTGTCGGCCGCGGAGGAGCACGGCACGGCCGCCCTGGACGCGGCGGACGGGGGCGGCGTACCCGAGGAGGACCGCTCCGGGGCTGCCTGGCTGGCTCTGGCCTCCGTGGCGGTCGAGCGCGGCGACCTGCGGGCGGCGGCCGCCCACCTGGACCGCGCCGCAGGCCATGCCGACACCCTGCGGGACCCCGTCCTGGCCGCGGAGCACTCCGCTGTGCGGGCACAGCTGGAGGTCGCCGGCGGCCACTGGCACGCGGCACTCGCCGTACTGGACGCACCGCGGCCGCCCGGCCCGCCGGGGGCGGCAGCCCGGCTCGCCGTCGCCCACGCGGGCGCCGCCCTGGCCCACGGCGACCACGGCGCGGCGCTCACCGCGCTGCGGGCCGTCCCCGAGGCGCTTCCCGCGCGTACGGTGCTCCTCGCGCAGGCGCACCTGGCCGCCGGGCAGTCCGCGCAGGCTCTGCGGCTGATCGCCCGGGCCGAGGGCTCGGCGGAGGCCACGCTCCCGGACCGGGTGCGGCTCGCCCTGCTCCGCGCCCACTGCGCCCTGCTGGACGGGGACGAGACGGCGGCCCGCGACCGGCTCCTGCACGCCCTGGACACCGCCCGGCCGGAGCTGCTCCGGCGGCCCTTCGCGGAGGCCGGCCCCTGGCTGCGGCATCTCGCAGCCGGCCTCAACGGGCACAGCAGCGCCTACGAGTGGGTCACGGCCGCGGCCCCGCACGCCGCGGACGGCATGCCGGTCGAGGAGCTCAGCCCGCGCGAGAAGGAGGTGCTGGCCCTGGTGGCGCGGATGATGTCGACCGAGGAGGTCGCCGCCGAACTGCAGCTGTCCGTGAACACCGTCAAGACCCACATGCGCGGCATCTTCCGCAAGCTGGGCGTCTCGCGGCGCCGCGACGCCGTGGAGCGCGCCCGCGACCTGCACGTCATCTGATCCCGTGCGCCCGGCCCGGCGCAGCCGGCCGGCCCCGGGCCGAGAGGAGGCACCGCCGTGACGAGGTCCCTCACTGCCGGAGGCGGCGGCCCGGTCGCGCTCACCCCGTCGGAGCGCGCCGAGCGCGGCAAGGCGGCGCGCAGCAGTGTGCGCCGCTCGGAGCAGGCCCGGTTCGAGCCCGGCCCCGACCGGCCCGATCCCGTGGCGATCCTGCTGGAGCAGGAGGCGGCCCGGGTGCCGGAGCTGGTCCCGATCCGCCGCGGCCGCATGCTGGAATCGCCGTTCCGCTTCTATCGGGGGGCTGCCGCGGTGATGGCCCACGACCTCGGCACAGCGCCCCACACGGGCCTGGAGGTACAGCTGTGCGGCGACGCGCACCTGTTGAACTTCGGCCTGTTCGCCTCGCCCGAGCGGTCGCTCGTCTTCGACGTGAACGACTTCGACGAGACCCACCCCGGGCCGTTCGAATGGGATGTCAAAAGGCTTGCGGCGAGCCTCGCCGCGGCCGGCCGGGACAACGGCTTCGACGCCGCCGAGCGCACCGCCGTCGTCCTCGACGCGGTCTCCGCCTACCGGCTGCGGATGCAGGGCTTCTCCGGCATGCGCGTCCTCGATGTCTGGTATGCCCGGGACGACTCCGCGGACCTGCGCGCGATGGCCGCGCAGGGCGGCGGGGCCATGCTGGCCCGCGCGGACAAGGTCTTCGCCAAGGCCCGCTCCCGGGATCACCTGCGGGCGTTCTCCAAGCTCACCCACCGCGTCGGCGGGCGGCTGCGGATCGCCCCCGACCCTCCCCTCGTCGTGCCGCTGACCGAGCTGTTGGACGGGGGCGGCCCCACGGACCTGGACACCGGCCTGCGCCGGCTCGTCGACACGTACGCGCAGAGCCTCGCGCCCGAACTGCGCGCACTGGTCCATCGGTTCCGGGTCGTCGACATGGCGCGCAAGGTGGTCGGGGTCGGCAGTGTCGGCACCCGCTGCTGGATCTTCCTGCTGCTCGGCCGGGACGACAGCGACCCGCTGCTGCTCCAGGCCAAGGAGGCCGGCCCGTCCGTGCTCGCCCCTTACACCGCGCCGTCCGCGTACGCGAACCAGGGGCAGCGGGTCGTGGCCGGGCAGCGGCTGATGCAGGCCGCCGGCGACATCTTCCTCGGCTGGGAGCGGCTGACGGGCCTCGACGGCCGGGAGCGCGACTTCTACGTCCGCCAGCTGCTCGACTGGAAGGGCTCCGCGACGACCGAGGGGATGGCCCCGCAGGGCATGCGGCTCCTCGCCCGGGTGTGCGGCCGCTCGCTGGCCCGGGCCCACGCCCGCTCCGGCGACCCGATCGCGATCGCCTCCTACCTGGGCTCGGCCGACACCTTCGACCGGGCGATCGCGGATTTCGCGGAGTCGTACGCCGACCAGAACGAGCGGGACTTCGCGGCGCTCGCGGACGCCGCCCGGACGGGACGCGTCACCACCGCGGAGGGCTGACGCCGCCGCGCGCCCGCGCGCCGGGCGCCCGGTTCACCCGCCGGGGGTGATCCGCGGCAGCCGCCGGGGCCGCAGAGTCGATCCCGTCCTCATCGCCTCGCTGGGAGGAAGCAATGGACGGTTCCGTGACTCTGGCGTACGACTACCCGGTCCTCGGCGTCTTCTGGACGACCATGTGGATCTTCCTGTGGATCATGTGGTTCTTCCTGCTCTTCCGGGTGATCAGCGACATCTTCCGCGATCACGACCTGAACGGGTGGGGCAAGGCCGCCTGGCTGGTGTTCGTGCTCATCCTGCCGTTCCTCGGCGTCCTGGTGTACATCATCGCCAGAGGCAAGAAGATGGGCCGGCGGGAGCTCCAGCAGGTGCAGGAGCAGCAGGAGGCCATGGACGAGTACATCCGGCGCACGGCCGGCAAGTCCGGCACCAGCGAGGTGGACCAGCTGGCGAAGCTCTCGGAGATCCGCGCCCGCGGTGACATCTCCGAGGAGGAGTTCCAGCAGGCCAAGGCCCGCATCCTGCAGTGACACCGTGTGGACACCGTGCGGCGGCCTCCCGCAGCGGGCCCCTGGACCCGCGGCCGCACAGGCGGCTCCGGGCCCGGGGGCGGGGGGCCGCTCACCCCATGGGGCGCCGCGGACCGGCAGGAACGGGACACGCGGCGGCTACCACTCGGGGTGCACCTCGTAGCTGTCGTAGCGGTGGCCGTCGGGGCCGGTCCACGGCCGGAATCGGCCGGGGCCGCTGCCTCCGGCGGCGAAGCGGACGGGCTCGCCCGTGTCGTCGGTGACGATGACCGCGCCGGCCTTCTCGGCACTGCGCAGGGCGTGCGTCCAATGCCTGCCTCGCCGCCCGGAGCGGTAGTCGGGGGTCTTGCAGTCGGACATGGCGACCGGGCCTCCGTTCCGCGGGTCGGGGGCGGGATGGGTTTCGTGCGGAACAGGTGCTGATACCCGGATTCGGCCTCTCCACACCTTCTCTGCGGCAGCCGCCGAACGGTCAGCGGCTGTCGGCGCTGGGAACGGTCAGGGGGTCGCGGGGGGCCTTCTCCTTCTCCGCCGCCATCCGCTCGCCCAGCTCCTGCAGCCGATTGCGGCCCACGGCCTTGCGGACGTCGGGGAACCAGTCCTTCGCCTCCTCCTCGACGTGGTGGCGGACGTTCTCCATGAGGACGCTCATCTTGGCCTTGAACCGCTCGTCGGAGGGGTCCATGTCCTTCAGCTCGGAGAGCATCCACACCACGGCGTGGTGCTCCTCGACGCTTTCCAGGACGTGGTCGGAGGTGTCCGGTGCCGCCTCGCGGGCGGCCGGGTAGAAGAACTGCTCCTCGATCCAGGCGTGGACCGTGAGCTCTTCGATCACGCTGTCGGCGATCTCCCGGCGCTCATCCGTGTCCTCGTCCCCGGTCTTCTCGAAGCGCTCGAACAGCTTCTCGACGGTCTTGTGGTCCTCGCGCAGCAGCACGATCGCATCCATGGCCTTGCCTTTCTCTTCCACATCCGTGCCGAACCGACGGACGCCTGCCGCTCCTGCCCGCACGGCGGCGGCTCAGCCGCGGCTGGGCCGCCGGGCTCCCCGGCGGGCCGCGGCGAGCGGTCCACCGCAGGCCGGTGGGGGCCGCACCAGGGTGCGTCCGGCGCCGCGCGGCGGGGGTGTTTCGCCCGCGGGACGTCGCTGCCGTCCGGCATGCGGCCGACCGGGCTGTCCGAACGGGTGAAACACCAGCCTGCGGCACATGGGAGCCGTCCTCCGGGGAAGACGCGCATACCCCCGGGCGGTCACTCCGCCGCCCGGAACGAGCTGTCGAGCCGAGCGGAGGAGTGGTTCACGATGGTGTCGAGGACGAGCAGTCAGGGCGGCCCCGCCGCCCGCCCCGCCGACGGGGCTCCCCGGGGGCCGTGGCAGGACTTCGACAGGGTCATGCAGAAGATGCTCGGCCTGCTGGAGACCGGTACGGGCCGGGCGACGAGTCCGTCCGACGCCGGAGGCGGCGGAGGCGGCGGAGCACCGGCGGACACCGCGATGGGAGGCCGAGCATGAGCGCGGGCGAATCGCAGGGCAACGGCGTATACCAGCCGCCGGCGGATGCGGAGCCCGGCGACTGGCAGCCGGACATGGAGAACGCCCTGGACGAACCGGACCTGGACGACACGCTCGACACCGGCTACTCGCCGCCCGACCGCCCGAGGGCGGTCACCCGGCACGGCACGACCGCCGGCGAACAGCGCGAGGGGGAGACGCTGGACCAGCGGCTCGCCCAGGAGGAACCGGAACCCGACCCCTCCGCGGCGGCGGACGGCGGGTCGGAGGCGAGCCCGGACGAGGACCTCGGCGAGCCCGTGGCCACCGGCAGGGACGACCGCGGCGAGGACGTCACCGCCGATCCGGGCGGCGACCGGTCCACGGCAGGCCGCGAGCGCGCCGGGCGGATGACCGCCCCGGAGGAGCAGAGGCCGGTGCGGCACATATCCGTCGTGGCCCGGGACGCCGGGATCGACGGCGGGGCCGCCTCCGCGGAGGAGGCGGCCGTGCACGTCATCGAGACGGAGGACGAAGGACGGGGCGGGGCCTGACGGGCGGGGCCTGACGGGCCCGGTCCGGACGGCGGAAGGCGGCGGGGCCGCTGCCGGTCAGGGCAGCGGTGTCCCGCCCGTCGCGTTCAGGACCTCGGCGGTGATGTAGCTCGCCCCGGACGAGGCCAGGAAGACGTACGCGGGCGCCATCTCGGCCGGCTGCGCCGGCCGCCCCAGGGGGCTCTGTTTCCCGAACTCCTGCGGATCCGGCATCGTGGCGGGGATGAGCGGGGTCCAGACCGGTCCCGGTGCGACCGCGTTGACCCGGATCCCGTCCGGCGCGAGCATCCGGGCCAGGCCCTGCGTGAAGGTGACGATCGCCCCCTTGGTCATCGCGTAGTCCAGCAGCGGCGGGCTCGGCTTGTAGGCCTGCACGGACGCGGTGTTGATGATGCTGGCGCCGGCCGGCATGTGCGGCAGGGCCATCTTGCAGAGCCAGAACACGGCGTACAGGTTGGTGCGCACGACCCGGTCGAACTGCTCGGTGCTGATGTGGGAGATGCCCTCGGGCTGGGCCATCTGGTAGGCGGCGTTGTTGACGAGGACGTCGATGCGCCCGAACTCGGCGGCCGCGTGCGCGATGACGGCGGCGCAGGCCTCCTCCTCCCTCAGGTCGCAGGGCACCGCCACCGCCCGGCGGCCGCTGCCCTCGACCAGGCGCATCGTCGTGTCGGCGTCCTCGGCCTCCTCCGGCAGGTACGTGAACAGCACGTCGGCCCCCTCGCGGGCGAAGGCGAGCGCCACCGCGCGCCCGATCCCGGAGTCCCCTCCGGTGATGACCGCCTTCAGGCCCTGGAGCCGGCCGCTGCCGCGGTAGGAGTCCTCGCCGTGGTCGGGCTCGGGTTCCATGGCCCGGGTTTCGCCCGGCGGCTGCTGCTCCTGCGCCGGGAAGTCGGGCCGGGGGTACAGGCTCGTCGGGTCGGGGGCCACGCCTCCCCGGCCGGTGCCGGTGTCGCTGTCGGTCACGGGTACTCCTCCTCCGGGCCGTACGCCCGCGTCGGGAACGGAAAACCACGTGGCCGCGCCTACCCGGGGCTTGGCCGCGGACACACGGGGCTCCCCCGCACGGGGGATTGGCCGGGGGCGGGCGGGGCAGGCGGGTGCCCGAGGGGGGCCAAGGACGACTCGGCCTTCTCGGGAGTCCGCTCCCCGGACGCGCCGAAGACCCGGCGCAAGGGATAGGCGCACCGGCAGCACACCGACAGCACACGGCACAGGAAGGAGCAGGCGATGCCCCGAGGATCCTCCCCGAAGCGGGAGCGCCAGTACGAGCACATCAAGGAGTCCGCGCAGGACCGCGGCGAGTCGGAGAAGCGGGCCGAGGAGATCGCCGCGCGGACGGTCAACAAGGAGCGTGCGCGCTCCGGCGAGTCGAAGACCGCCAGCCGGTCCTCCACCCAGGACATGTCCTCGTCCCGGAGGGGCGGCCAGCGGTCCCACAGCGGCTCCGGCGGGCCCACGAAGGAGCAGCTGTACAACGAGGCGAAGCAGAAGGGCATCAAGGGCCGCTCGCAGATGGACAAGGCCGAACTGCAGCGGGCGCTGGACCGCTGACCCGGCCGCGCCGTGACCAGGCTCCGCACGAGTGACCCGCACGGGCCCGGATGGCAGCGGGTGCGCCAGGGCAGGGGGTTCCGCTACCTCGGTGCCGACGGCGCCCCGCTGCCCGCCGCGCAGCGGGAGCGGATCCGCCGGCTCGCCATCCCGCCGGCCTGGAACGGCGTGTGGATCTGCCCCTGGCCCCACGGCCACATCCAGGCCGTCGGCACGGATGCGGCGGGGCGCCGCCAGTACCTGTACCACAGGCGCTGCTGCGCCACAGGGAGCAGGGCCCGCGGTTGTTCGTGTACCGGGAGGGCCGCACCTGGCACGAGGTGCGTGCCGCGGACCTGAACTCCTACCTGCGGGAGGGGTCCGGGCGGGACATCACGGCCAAGGACTTCCGGACGTGGCACGCCACGGTCCTCGCCGCGGTCGCCCTCGCCGTGTCGGCCCGTACGGCGGACGGCCCGCGCCGGAAGGACTGGGCATCAATGGGCTGCCGGGACACCCCCGCCCCCACTCCCCCTCCGAGCCCGCGTTTGTCCCCCGTCCCCCCGGGCACACGTCAGCCCGCAAGGGGGAACGGAGGTGTCCCGTGAGCGGGATCGGTGGCAGTGACCGGCGGCTGATCGTCATCGTGCGGCATGGGAAGGCCGTGCCCAAGCACACGGCCGCGGACCCTGACCGGGACCTGACCGCGCGTGGGCGGCGCGACGCCGGCGCAGCCGGCCGGTGGCTGGAGCAGTCGGGGCACCGCGTCGACCTGGCCGTGTCGTCGACGTCGTTGCGCACGCGCCGCACGTGGCAGATGATGCTCCCCCACCTGTCCGCCCCGCCACCGGCCTACTACACGGAGGAGCTCTACCACGCGGACGCCGGCGGGCTCGTCGCCGTGCTGCGCCGGCAGGCTCCCGAACTGTTCGGGATCCTCCTGGTCGGCCACAATCCGGCCGTCCACGAGCTGGCGGCCGCGCTGGCCGGCAGCGGCGCGAAGAACCTGCGGAACCATCTCGACCAGGCCTTTCCCACGTCCTCCATCGCCGTCCTGACCGTGTCCCGGCCGTGGGACGGGATCGGCCCCGGGACAGCCCGCCTGGCGGACCTGTGGACCCCTCAGAGCGGCTGAGCCCTCACCGCCCTGAGCATGAAGCGCGGACCGGGCGAGCCCCTCGTCTCACGCCCCATACGCCCCTCGCGCCCCGCCTGTTCCGCAAACCCGGCCCCTACCGTGCCGCAGGCGGCACGAACAGGGCCGTCCGCGCTCGCGTGGCCGCCGCCGAGCGGTGGCGCACGGTGCGCAGGCCCGCCCGGTGCAGGGCGGAGGCGACCGCCGCGCGGGCGAGGCGCCGGCCGGTGCCGTCGGCGGGAGTTCCGGAGGGGACCGCCGGCCAGGTCACCGTGGCCGCGGCGCCCTCGATGCGCACCTGGAGGGTGCCGCCCGCTCCCCGCAGCACGGGGGATGCTCCGCCTGGCCGCACAAGAACGCGGCGCAGCTCGGTGGTGAGCAGGAGCGAGGGGGCAGCGGATGCCGGGGTGGCGGTGAGCGGGGTCCACCTGGCCGTGGCTTCGAGAAGTTGCCGGACGAGTGGGGAGGCGGCGGTGACACGCAGGGTGCGGCCCTTCTCGAGGGCGTGGGCGCGCAGGTTCAGCAGCAGGTGGAGGCCCGCGACGTCGCAGAAGGCGACGGCGGACAGGTCGAGGTCGAGGCCTCCGCTGGAGGAGCCGAGTGCGGCGAGCAGGCTGCGCCGCAGGGGCGGTGCCGTGGTGTCGGTGATCTCGCCGACGACGAGGGCCGCGACGCGGCCCCCGGGCAGGCCGTCGAGGGTGACGAGCGTACGGGCCGGTGCGGGGGTATGGAGGCGGTCGTCGGGGTGCAGCGGGGCGATCATCGGTATCTCACCTCCACCCAGCCGGGTCACCACACATGCTCCGCGCCGCTGCGGAGGCACCGCAGCCTCGGCAGCGGAACAGCGGGCCTCCTCGGTCCACAGAACGAACCGCCCCAAACTCGCCCGAACCACCCAGTCGCCCTACAGGGAGTCGGCGGCCGGTTTCGGCTCCGGCCGTCCGGACAGACGCTCCTTGCGAGGGGCGCGCCTGAGGGGGCGCCGCCGAGCGGAGCGGTGTCGGACAGCAGTACCGCGATCGGAATCCACTCGTGCCGAAAAAGGAGCAGGGCATGGGACCGCCGTACAGCGGCCATAGCGGCCTCACCGGCCTCACCGGCCTCACCTGTGAGGAGGCCCGGCGCATCGCCCGTGGCGTCCTGTGCGCGCACGGCGTCGCGGGTCGCGATATCGACGCCGCCCTGCTGGTGGTCACCGAGCTGGTGGCGAACGCCCGGCGCCATGCCGGAGGGACGACCGCGTTCCGGGTGCGCTGCCTGCCGCCGCGGGCCGTGGTCGAGGTGGCGGACGCGGATCCGTGTTTCCCCGTCGACCGGCCCTCCCCCGCGTCGGTTCCCGGCCGTTTCGGCTGGCAGATGGTCAAGCACCTGGCCGAGCACCTGGAGGTTCAGGCAGGCGGGCCCGGCGGGACCGGAAAGACGATCACCGCGGTGTTGGACGCGCGTGCGGCCGGCCAGGAGGCTGCGCAGCCGTCCCGCGGACGACAGGACGCGGGCCGCCGATGAGGGAGAACGAGGTCAAGCTGCGGGCGATCGCCGCGATCACGGCAGTCCGGTCGGGTGCCGAGGAGCAGCTGGTCTCCGAGCTGCTGGGTGAGGCCATGCCCAGCAGCTTCCTGGTGCCCGCCGGGGCGACGCCGGCAGAGGCGGGCTGTGCGGTCCTGGAGCAGCTGTCGGAGCCGCTGAGTGCGCTCGTGAACGGCTTCCTGCTCGCTTTCGACGCGCTGGCCGACGCGCACGACGGCGGTGAGCCCCTGGAGACCAGCGAGCAGATCCTCCAGCACCTCGCCCTCGTCCTGGCCTTGGAGGATCCCCCGCAGCCGGACGATCCGACGGGGCTGTGACGACGCCCACGCCACGCCACGCCCGTCACGGAACGTGGCGGAGGCCCCCTCCGCAGGCGCCGAAGCGGCCGCGCGGCCGGAGCGGTGCTGTGATGGACGGTGTGGACAGGGGACGCGTCGCGCGGTGGGCTCTGACCCGGGCGTTCGGTCGGCCGAGCGGGCTGCTGGGGCGGCTCGGCGGCCGCCTGATGGCCCGCGTCAACGCCGCCACCGAGCGCCATGCCGTACTGCTGGCGGCGCCCACCGAGCGGGATACCGTCCTGGTGGTCGGCCCCGGCCCCGGCGTGGGCCTGGAGGCGGCGGCGCGGCGCTCGGCCCACGTGATCGGCATCGACCCGTCCCCGGCGATGCTGGCAGCGGCCCGGCGCCGCTGCGCGGGGGCGCTTGCGCGGGGCCGGCTGCGCCTGACCGCCGGCACGGCCGACCGTACGGGACTGCCGGACGGCTCCGTCGACATCGTGATGGCCGTGAACAACGTACAGCTGTGGCCGGACGTGCCCGCGGCCCTTGCCGAGCTCCGCCGGGTGCTGCGGCCGGGCGGCCGGATCCTTCTCTGTACGCACCTGAAGTGGCTGCCCGGCGGTTCGGCCACGCTGGCGGACGGCGTACGGGCCGCCGGTTTCGAGTCCGTCCGGACCTGGACGTGGGAACCGCCGGGCCGTATGGCGTCGACTGCGGCACTGCTGAGCGCGGCGCGCCCCGTCCGCTTCCTCCCCGGCTCCGGCCCCGGCTCCGGCCCCGGCGCCGCCTGACAGCGCGCCGCCGGCCGCCGCCGCGCGCCTCACATCGCCATGCAGGCAGGGCACAGCCCGCGGTAGACGACGTCGGCCCCGGAGACGGCGAAGCCGAACCGCTCCGAGGCGGGCAGGGCCGCGAGCGGGTCGCCGTCCGGGTGGACGTCCCGGATCTCGCCGCAGCCCGAGCACACCAGGTGCTGGTGGGGGCGGCGGGCGTTGGGGTCGTACCGCTTGGCGCGGCCGTCGGTCGTCACCTCGGCCACCTCGCCCAGTGCCACCAGTTCCCCGAGGGTGTTGTACACGGTCGCGCGGGAGACTTCCGGCAGCCGGGCGGTGGCCCGCGCCAGCACCTCGTCCGCGGTCAGGTGGACGTGCTCGCCGTCCAGCACCTCCGCGACGACCCGCCGTTGAGCCGTCATGCGCCAGCCGCGTGCGCGCAGCCGTCCCACCAGGTCGCTCATGCCCCACCAGCCTAAATGTGCATGGTCCGAATGCCGAGTTGATTCGGATCTGGTTGCCGCATTGACTTGGACTTCGTCCATCGTAGGATCGCTTCCGGCGACAACCAAGGGGCGGGTGGACAGGACGAGTTGGGCGGGCGCGCATGACCGGCGCGCCTCCCGCCGGACGGTTCCGCGCCGTCCCGCCGGGTCGCACCGGGCCGAGGCCATCCGCCGGAGCCCGTGCCCCGCTGTTCCACCGCCGGCAGTTCCTGAGCACCGTGATCCACCTGATCCGGAAGGATTCCCATGCCCGAGAACGATGACGCAATCGTCGTAGACGCGAAGACGGAAGGGGCGGGCGGCTGCCCGGTCGCGCACGGGCGCGCCCCGCACCCGACCCAGGGCGGCGGGAACCGCCAGTGGTGGCCGGAGCGGCTCAACCTGAAGATCCTCGCGAAGAACCCGGCCGTCGCCAACCCGCTCGGCGGGGACTTCGACTACGCCGCCGCGTTCCAGGCCCTCGACCTGCCGGCCGTGAAGCGGGACATAGCCGAGGTCCTGACGACGTCCCAGGAGTGGTGGCCGGCCGACTTCGGCCACTACGGGCCGTTCATCGTGCGCATGGCCTGGCACAGTGCCGGCACCTACCGCATCAGCGACGGCCGCGGCGGCGCGGGCGCGGGCCAGCAGCGCTTCGCCCCGCTCAACAGCTGGCCGGACAACGCCAACCTCGACAAGGCGCGCCGCCTGCTGTGGCCGGTGAAGAAGAAGTACGGGCAGAGCCTGTCCTGGGCCGACCTGATGATCCTCGCCGGCAACGTCGCCCTGGAGACGATGGGCTTCGAGACCTTCGGCTTCGGCGGCGGCCGCGCGGACGTCTGGGAGCCGGACGAGGACGTCTACTGGGGGCCGGAGACCACCTGGCTGGACGACCGCCGCTACAGCGGCGACCGCGAGCTGGAGGAGCCGCTCGGCGCGGTCCAGATGGGCCTCATCTACGTCAACCCGGAGGGCCCGAACGGCAATCCGGACCCGGTGGCGGCCGCGCGCGACATCCGGGAGACGTTCCGCCGGATGGCGATGAACGACGAGGAGACCGTCGCCCTGATCGCGGGCGGGCACACCTTCGGCAAGACCCACGGCGCGGGCCCGGCGGACCACGTCGGCGCCGATCCCGAGGGCGCCCCGCTGGAGCAGCAGGGGCTCGGCTGGAGCAACTCGTACAGGACGGGCAAGGGCGCCGACACCATCACCAGCGGCCTGGAGGGCACCTGGACGACGACGCCCACCGCCTGGGACAACAGCTTCTTCGAGATCCTCTTCGGCTACGAGTGGGAGCTGTTCGAGAGCCCGGCCGGCGCCCGCCAGTGGCGGCCCAAGGACGGTGCCGGCGCCGGCACCGTCCCCGACGCGCACGACCCGGCGAAGACGCACGCCCCGACGATGCTCACCACCGACCTGTCGCTGCGCTTCGACCCGGCCTACGAGCAGATCTCGCGGCGCTTCCTGGCAGACCCGGCCGCGTTCGCCGACGCCTTCGCCCGGGCCTGGTTCAAGCTCACGCACCGCGACATGGGCCCGGTCGTGCGCTACCTCGGCCCGGAGGTGCCCTCCGAGACCCTGCTGTGGCAGGACCCGCTGCCCGAGCGGGCGCACGAGCTCGTCGACGCCTCCGACATCGCCGGCCTGAAGGCAGCCGTGCTCGACTCGGGGCTGGCCGTCGGGGAGCTCGTCTCGACGGCGTGGGCGTCGGCCTCCTCCTTCCGCGGCAGCGACAGGCGCGGCGGCGCCAACGGCGCACGCATCCGGCTCCAGCCGCAGGCCGGCTGGGAGGTCAACGAGCCGGACCGGCTGGCGCGGGTGCTGCGGACCCTGACCGGGATCCAGGAGTCCTTCAACTCCGGCCGCACGGACGGCAAGCAGGTCTCGCTCGCCGACCTGATCGTGCTGGCGGGCGCAGCGGGTGTCGAGAAGGCCGCCCGGGAGGCGGGCTTCGCGGTGGAGGTGCCCTTCACCCCGGGCCGTGTCGACGCCTCCCAGGAGCAGACGGACACCGAGTCCTTCGCCGCGCTGGAGCCGACCGCGGACGGCTTCCGCAACTACCTGGGCAAGGGCCACCGGCTGCCCGCCGAGTTCCTCCTCGTCGACCGGGCGAACCTGCTCACGCTGAGCGCGCCAGAGCTGACGGTCCTCGTCGGCGGCCTGCGCGTCCTCGGCGCGAACCACGGGGAGAGCGGCCTCGGGGTCTTCACGCAGACGCCCGGCGCGCTCACGAACGACTTCTTCGTCAACCTGCTCGACCTGGGCACGGCGTGGAAGCCGACCTCGCCGGACGCGCACACCTTCGAGGGCCGGGACACCGCCACGGGCGAGCTGAAGTGGACCGGCAGCCGGGCGGACCTGGTCTTCGGCTCGAACTCCGAGCTGCGGGCGCTCGCCGAGGTGTACGCGAGCGACGACGCGAAGCGGAAGTTCGTGGACGACTTCGTCGCCGCGTGGGCCAAGGTGATGGACCTGGACCGCTTCGACCTGGTGTGACCACGGGCGGGCCGGTCGGCGGCACGCGCTGCCGAACGGCCGGCCCGTACGCCCCGTACGCCCCGCCGTGCGGGCGGCGGGCCCGGATCCGCCGCCCTCAGCGCGGCAGGGCCTGCTCCGCCCAGATGACCTTGCCGGCGCCCGTGTAGCGGGTGCCCCACTGCTGCGTCGTCTGCGCCACGATGAACAGGCCCCGGCCGCCCTCGTCGTCGCCGGCGGCGTGCCGCAGGTGCGGTGAGGTGTGGCCGCTGTCGAAGACCTCGCAGATGAGGGTCTGGTCGCGGATCAGGCGCAGCCGGACGGGGGCACCTGAGGCGTACCGGACGGCGTTGGTGACGAGTTCGCTGACCACCAGCTCGGTGGTGAACACCAGCTCATCGAGCCCCCAGTCGCGCAGTTGGGCGGCTGCGGCGGCGCGGGCCCGGCCGGCGGCCCGCGGGTCGTCGTCCAGGTCCCAGGAGGCGACCTGCCGCCGGCCGAGGACGCGGGTGCGGACCAGCAGCAGCGCCGCGTCGTCCTCGGCGGGTCCCGGCAGGAGTGCCTCGACGACGTCGTCGCAGAGGTCGTCCAGCGGCCGGTCGTGCCGGCCGAGGACCGTGCCCAGGACGCCGAGCTGCTCGTCGAGGTCGCGGCCGCGCCCCTGCACGAGGCCGTTGGTGAACAGGGCGAGCAGGCTGCCCGGCGGCAGCGTCAACTCCGCTGATTCGAAGGGGAGTCCGCCGAGTCCGAGGGGCGGCCCCGAGGGCAGCTCGGGGAAGGTCACGGTGCCGTCCGGGTGGACGACGGCGGGCAGGGGGTGTCCGGCCCGCGCCGTCGTGCACGTCCCGGACACCGGGTCGTACGCGGCGTACAGGCAGGTCACGCCGAATCCTCCGGCGTCGGGCAGCTCCTCCCCCGCGGGGCGCGGTGCGGCCCGCTCCTCGGTGTCCTGGGTGACGAGGTCGTCGAGGCGGGTGAGGAGCTCGTCGGGCGCCAGGTCCATGCGGGCGAGGACCCGCACGCTGGTGCGCAGCCTGCCCATGGTGGCGGCGGCGCTCAGGCCGTGCCCGACGACGTCCCCGACGACCAGGCCGACGCGGGCCCCGGACAGGGGGATGACGTCGAACCAGTCGCCGCCGACGCCGGCTCCGATGTCGGCGGGCAGGTAGCGGTAGGCGAGTTCCACGGCGGACAGCTGCGGCAGGAGCCGGGGCAGCAGGCTGCGCTGGAGGAGGAGCGCGGCGGCGTGCTCGCGGGCGTAGCGGCGGGCGTTGTCCACGCACACGGCGAGCCGGGCGGCGAGTTCCCCGGCGACGGCCAGCTCGCCGGGGTCGAAGGGGCCGGTGCGCTGCTGCCAGGCGAAGGTGACCCGGCCGAGGTCGGCCCCCTCGGTGCGGAGCGGCACGGTCAGCGTGCCGGGCCCGTGCGGCTCGGCGGCGGCGGGCGCCCCGGGGTGTTCGGGCGGCCACAGCCGGACGGAGGCGGCGTCGGCGCCGGTGTCGGTGTCGGTGTCGGGGCGCGGCCGTTCGCCGCGCAGGACGGCTTCCAGTACGTCGACGGTGACGGCATCGGCGAACTCCGGCGTCGTGACGTTGGCGAACTCGTGTGCCGTGCGGCCCATGTCCAGGGTGGTACCGACCCGCCGGGCGGCCCGTACGAGCAGGTCGAGGCGCTGCTGGGCGAGGTAGCGGTCGGTGATGTCGAAGGTCTCCTCGCACACGCCGAGGGGCGCGCCTGCGGGGCCCTCCAGGCGGTAGTAGGAGCACGACCAGACGTGGTCGCGGTCGGGCGCGGAGGGCGGGCGGCCCCTGTAGTGCAGGTCGGTGACGGGTCCGCCGGTGGCGAGGACCCGCGCCATCACCTCCTCCAGGGTGGCGGGCATTCCGGGGGAGACGACCGCCCCGTCGGCGACCATGTCGTCGGGGCCGATCCCGGCGTAGTCGGCGGGGCCCATCTCCTTGCGGAGGGCTGCGTTGGTCCACACGACGCGCAGGTCGGTGTCGTAGATGGCCAGGCCGATCGGGGACTGCGTGGCGAGGCCGTGCAGCATGGACTGGAGGGCGTCCCAGTGGTCGGCGGCGTCGGCGTCGGCCATCGCGAGCAGGCGGGCGGGCTGCCGCCCGGCGGGGGCGGCGGGCGCCGCGGGGCCGGGCCAGGCCTCGTCCGCTGAGGTCAGGGGGCGTACGGCGACGGCGGTCCGCTGGCCGGGGCCGCCGTCGCGGTGGCGCAGCCGGAGCACGGTGCGGGCGCCGGGTGGGGGCGGGGGCGCTCCGGGGTCGGCGGCGAGGGCGTCGAAGCCGCGGCCGAGGATCTCGGACGGGGCGTACCCGAGCAGGTCGGCGGCGGCGGGGCTCCAGCCCACGATGCGGCCGTCGCCGTCGAGGACCGCCACGGCCGCCCGGGACACGTCGAGGGGGCCGTGGAATCGTTCGTAGCCGGCGGTCCCGTTCATGTGGGCTCCCTGCGGTGCGCGGGCCCGTCCGCGGCCGCGGGCGCACCGGAGCAGGCGCGGCGGCCGTCCGGCCGGTACGGAGTCCCGCGGGCGGTGGTCCGCCGCCGGCTCACGCCTCTCTCCCGGTCACACAGCCAGCATCCCCCTCCCCCGGCGGGCGCCGCATCCGGACGCCCGCCGGAGTGCCCCGGACGGGCCCGCCGGAACACCCGTTCGGGACCGTGCGGGGCGGCCGCGGCAGGGCGGTGCGGGACGGTCAGTGGACGACGGTGAAGCTGCGCCAGGGCAGGGTGTCGGGGGCGGTCACGTTCGCACTGGACGTCGGGATGTAGGTTCCCTCGTCGCGGCCTTCGACCGTCCGGCAGTCGAGGGTCCGGTAGAGGACGACGTCGACGAGGGTGTTGTTCTCGACGTGGGCCGCGCCGCGCGGGAGGCGGATGCGGTGGCAGCCCTGCACGGGGGTGTTGGAGTACGTCAGTTCGACCGGGGAGTCGTGGGCGCGGAAGGTGAGCTCGCCGACGGTGGTCTTGCCGGCCGAGCAGGCCGTGGCCGCGAGCACGAGCAGTGCCGCCCCGGAGATGACGCCGGTACGCCGGAGGTGGGACATGGCTGGATCCTCGTCTGTGCGGTGATGGCGGGCCTTGACCGCAGCCTGCCGCGGGCCGGCCCGCCGGGCATCCGCTGGGCACCCGCCCGGATGACGGCCGGACGGGGGACTCCGCCGTCCGCCCGGGCCGGTTCGGGCCCGCTGCCTGATCCCATGGATGCGGGGCACACGCGTGGCGGGACGGAAGGAGCGTGGGGATGCCCGGAATCCGGAACTGGTCCGGCCGTGTCAAGGCCGGCGCGACCGCGCTCGGCGAACGCCGGGCGCGGATGCAGGCCCGCCACGACGCCGAGGAGCGGGCGGCGCGCCAGCGGGCGTTCGCCGAGGCCCGCCGGGCCCGGACGCGGGCCGCGGACCCGGCGGGGGCGGTGCCGTGGGGAGTGCGGGTCGCGGCGGAGGCCGCCTGGCGGTTCCTGGTGCTGGCGGCGGCCGTGTGGGTCGTGATGCAGGTGATCGGGTCGGTGCGGCTGGTCGTCCTGGCGTTCGTCGCGGCGCTGCTGGTCACCGCGCTGCTCCAGCCGACCGTCGCGCGGCTGCACCGGGCCGGGCTGTCGCGGGGGCTCGCCACCGCGGTGACGGCACTGTGCGGGTTCGCCGTCCTCGGCCTGATCGGCTGGTTCATCACCTGGCAGGTGTCGGACAACCTGGGGAACCTGTCCGGCCGGCTCCAGGAGGGCATCGAGGAGCTGAAGCGGTGGCTGCTGAACAGCCCGCTCCACGTCACGGAGCAGCAGATCAGCGATGTCGCGTCGAGCCTGAGCGACGCGATCGGGACGAGTACCAGCGAGATCACCTCGACCGGTCTGCAGGGCGTGACCGTCCTGGTCGAAGTGATCACCGGGATGCTGCTGGCGATGTTCTGCACGCTGTTCCTGCTGTACGACGGCCCGCGCATCTGGCGGTGGACGCTGGGCCTGGTGCCGGCCGCGGCCCGGCCGGGTATGTCGGGTGCGGGCCCGATGGCGTGGCGGACGCTCACGGCCTATGTGCGGGGCACGCTGATCGTGGCGTTCATCGACGCCTTGTTCATCGGGATCGGCATCTACTTCCTGGGGGTGCCGCTCGCCGTCCCGATCGCCGTCGTGATCTTCCTGGCGTCGTTCGTGCCGCTGGTCGGCGCCGTGGTCTCGGGGGCGCTCGCCGTCGTCGTGGCCCTGGTCACGCAGGGGGTGTTCACCGCGCTGATGACGCTGCTGGTGGTGCTCGTCGTGCAGCAGATCGAGGGCCACGTGCTGCAGCCGTTCATCCTCGGACGGGCCGTGCGGGTCCACCCGCTGGCGGTCGTCCTGGCCGTGGCCACCGGCGGGCTGGTCGCCGGGATCGGCGGGGCGGTGGTGGCCGTTCCGCTGGTCGCCGTCGGCAACACGGTGGTCGGGCATCTGCGGGCCCACGCGGGCGAGAACGGGGCGACGGAGTCAGGGCCGTCGGAGTCGGGGGCGGGGCCGTCGGAGTCGGGGCCGGGAGCGGGGCCGGGCGGGGCCGGGGAGCCGCCCGCGGCGGCTGCGGAACCGGAACGGCCCGCCGCGCGGCCGGAGGACCCGGCCTGACGCCCGGCCGGGGCCGGGTGCCGCGCCGGTCCGGCCGTACGGCGGGCCGTTCGCGCCGGATCCGGCCCGTGGGAGCGGGCGCCGGCTCCGGCCGCGCGGGCGTTCTCGTCCGCAGCCCCGGGCTGTGGCGCGGAGGGCCTCCCGCGCCCCTGACGGGCCGGTCGGCGGGCCGGACGCCGCGGATCGTGGTCGGCTGGATGCAGGGACGCCGCACCCGGCGCCATGCAGACGGGCCGGGCGGGACCTGCGTCCCGTCGGGAGGCGACGGACATGGAGTGGGACGAGTCGCAGCGCGCCTGGGCGATGGTGATCGCCACCATCTCGATCATCCTGGCCGACCTGGCGGCGATCATCCTGATGAACACCGTCTGGCGGTGACGGGGTCAGCCCGCCGTCTCCCCGCAGGCGTTCGGCGTCGGGGAGACGGGGGAAACCCGGCCGGTCCACGACCGGGGTTCCCGGGGCAGGTCCCAGGTCACTTCGACGTCGGCGTGGTGGAAGTCGCGGGCGAGGCCCACCACCATGGCGGCCGCGGCGTCCCGCGCGTCGGCGGGGTCGGCTTGCACCGGTACGTCGGAGAGAGCCCCGCAGAGCATCCCGCCTTCCGCGGTGAGCACGCTGTGCCGCCAGCCCTCCGGCGTCGCCAGCAGGACGATGCCCTTCGGCATGCCGAAGGGCGGCCGCTTCTTCTTCTCCCGTTTCCGCCTCTCCATCGCCCCATCCAACACCGCCGTCTGTTCGACGGTTCAGCCGGGAGGCCGGGCGGGCGCCGTGGGACGGGAGCGGCTCAGGCGGACGGGGCCTCGCCGACGGGGCGGATGACCACCGGGTACTCGGGGGAGCCCGCGGGGACCGGGCACTGGGTGATCCTGGCCGCGATCTCGGTCACGCGGTCGAGGCCGGAGCACTCCAGAAGCCAGTAGCCGGCGGTGACGGCCTCGGTGTCGGCGTACGGGCGGTCGGTGACGGCCGGTTCGCGGCCGGGGGCGCCGGTGACGAAGCGGGCTTCGGAGGGCGGCCCGAAGCCCTGGGCGTCCAGGAGTTCGCCGGAGGCGGCGAGTTCCTCGTTGAGTCCGCTCATGAAGGCGAACATCGCCCTGATGTCGTCGCCGCTCCAGGCGGGGGATGCCGGTGAGGGCTTCCCCGCCATCGCGTCGTAGTCCGCCTGGCTCCCCGCCACCGTCACGAAGTACTTCATCCGGGCAGCCAACCACCCTCCGGCCTGCCTGGGCTCGCCTCCGGCCGGGTCGGCGGCGGGTTTCCCCCGGGCGGCGGAGTCAGGAGCCGGCGGCAGGCTCCTGGGTGAGACGTTCCTTCTCCGCCTTCAGCTTGCGCCACACCGTGCCCAGGGCTTCGAGGTCCCGGTCGTCGAGGAGGTCGGTGAAGACCGGCGCGAGGGCCGCGCGCCGGGTGTCGTCGGCCGCGGCGAACACCTTGCGGCCCTCGTCCGTGAGGGAGATCTCGACGGACCGGGCGTCGCGCGCCGAGGGCGTCCGGGAGACGAGGCCGCGGGCCTGGAGGGCGTCGACGACCCGGGAGACCTGGCTGCGGCTAAGCATGGTGCTGTTGCCGAGGACGGAGGCGGGCACCGGCTCCGGGCTGGACGCCAGCCACAGCATGACCTCGAACCAGGACACGGGCAGGCCGTGCGCCTTGGTGAGGGCACGGTCGACGCGCTCGGTCATGACGGTGCCGGCCCACACGAGGCCGTAGAAGGCGTAGTCCTCGGCGGGCATCTCGGCCTGGGTCAGTTTCTTCGGCATGGATCCGAGTATAGGGAGGGGGTTGCGTGTGCACACACACAAAGCTAAGTTGTGTGTGCACGCACAGACGATGTACCTCCCGAAAGGTAATGAAATGTCCACCACTGCCCGCACCTCCCCCGCACGGACCGTCCTGATCACCGGCACCTCGTCCGGCATCGGCCTCGCCGCGGCCGTCGCCGCCGCCCGCGCCGGCTGGCGTACCGTCGCCACGCTGCGCGACCTCTCCCGTGCGGACGCCCTCCGCAAGGCCGCCGCCGACGCGGGCGTCGACCTCGACATCCGGCAGCTCGACGTCACCGACGAGGCGTCCGTCGCGGCCGCCGTCGCCGGAGTGGTCGCCGACCACGGCCGCCTGGACGCCGTCGTCAACAACGCGGGCGCCGGCCACGTGGGCACCCTGGAGAACGACTCCCTCGCCGACATCCGCACCGTGATGGAGGTCAACTTCTTCGGTGTGCTGAACGTCAGCAAGGCCGCGCTCCCCCACCTGCGGGCAGTCGGCGGCCGCCTCGTCACCGTGACCAGCGTGGGCGGTGTCGTCGGGCAGCCGTTCAACGAGGCCTACTGCGCCGCCAAGTTCGCCGTCGAGGGCTACATGGAGAGCCTGGCCCCCGTCGCCCGCACGCTGGGCGTGGCCGTGTCGGTGGTCGAACCGGGCGCGGTGGCCACCGAGTTCGTCAACAACATCGGCATCGACGTGGAGGGCGGCCTGGAGGCCGGCCCCTACACCGGGGCGCTGCGCACGTACGTCGACCGCACCGTCGCGCAGTTCCTGGACGGCACCGCGCAGACGCCCGCCGGCGCGGCGGAGTCCGTCATGGAGGCGCTGACCGCTGCGGAGCCGGCGTTCCGGATCCAGACCACCGACTGGGCGCGGGAGTTCGTCGGCACGAAGCTGGCCGATGTGGACGGCTCCGCGGTCCAGAGCCTCACCTCCGCCTGGGTCGCCTGAGCCGCCCGGACGCCGGCGCGAGTGCTCCGGTCGCGGGTGCGGGCGGCAGGGGCACAGGGTCAGCGCTCGTGTCTGCCGGCGGGGGTTCCGGCGGCGGCGAGCGGCGGCGTCTCCAGGCCCGCCCCGCGGCGCAGGCCCGCCAGGAAGTCGGCGACGGCCTCGGTGGCCGTGGTGGACGGGGTCCAGTCCAGCTGCTCGCGGGCCCGGCCGGCGTCGAGCAGCGGCAGCCGCAGGAAGGCGTCGAGGAGGCCGGGGGCCGCGGGTACGAGGCGCATCCGCCAGGCTGCGGCGAGGGCCGCCCGGGCGGCTGCGGCGGGCAGCGGGACCGTGCGGGCGTGCAGCAGCCGGGCCACGGCTGCCATGTCCAGGACCGGATCGGCGACGAGGTTGAACGCGCCGCGCACGGGCCGGAACACCGCCTCCCGGTACGCCCGGGCGGCGTCGTCGGTGTGCAGGGCCTGGAAGCGCAGGCCCGTCACGGCAGGCACGGCGGGCAGCAGGCCCGGCCGGACCAGCCACGACGGCAGGAGCGGGCCGGCGAAGATCCGCCGCTGTTCGCTGGCGGCGGCCTCCTTGAACAGGAAGGCCGGCCGCATCCGGACCACCCGCATCTCCGGGTGCGCGGGCTGGAAGCCGTCCAGGTAGCGCTCCAGGTACGCCTTCTCCCGGGTGTAGGCGGCGCCCGGCCATCCGTGGGTCGGCCAGGTCTCGTCGACGGGCCGCCCGTCGGGCGGGCCGGGGGCGTACGCGCCGACGGACGAGGCGTGCACCAGGGTGCGGACGCCCGCGCGGGCGCAGGCCTCGAAGACGCGGATGCCGCCGAGGACGTTGGTCCGCCACGTTTCGACGGGGTCGTGGGTGGGCTGGAACTTCCAGGCCAGGTGGACGACGGCGCCCGCGCCCTCGAAGAGCCCGGTCAGGTCGGAGTGGCCGGGGTCGATGTCGGCGGCCACCCAGCGCACGCCCGGGATGTCGAGGGCTGGGCGGCGCCGGGCGATGCCCGCGACCTCGGTGACCCGCAGGTCGGCGGCCAGGGCCCGCACCACACTGGTGCCGGCGTTGCCGGTGGCTCCCGTCACGACGACCCGCATCACGACCACCCCGCCTTCACGGTCAGCACGCGGGCCCGGGCAGCGCCGCCCGCCGCCGCGCACGCGGTCGTCATCGGAGTCGGTGGGCGAACCGGAATCTGAGGTGTTGCAGGAATGGATGCAGACATGCCCCGCGCCTACCCGGGGCGGCCATGGCAACGCATCGGGGGGACCCGGGACCGGGACACGTGTGGAACCGAGCGGTCCGGGTAGCCGCCGCACCGTGAGCCCACGACACGACCGTTCCGTCCGCCTGCCCGACAGCACCCTGCCGCTGCTGCTCCACGGCTACGCCTGGCTGCCCGACCCGCTGCGGGCCGAGGACCGCCCGCTGGTGCGGACGCGCCTGATGGGCCGCCCCGCCGTGGCACTGCACGGTCCCGACGCCGTGCCGTTCTTCTAACGGACGATCTCGGCGCACTGGGCCGGGCCGCAGCCGGATGCCGCGGGTGCCCGCTGCACGCGGCGGCCACACAGACCGTCTTCGGCGAGGGGCCGGAGCGTGCCCGGGTCGTCCTGGTCGGCGAGCAGCCCCGGGACCGGGAGGACCGGGCCGGGGAGCCGTTCGTCGGACCGGCGGGCGGCCTGCTGCGCCGCGCGCTGGAGGAAGCCGGGCTGGACGCGTCGGAGGTCTGCCTCACGAACGCGGTGAAGCACTTCAAGTTCACGGTGCCGGAGGGCGGGAAGCGGCGCATCCACAAGTCGCCCGACCTGCGCGAGATGACCGCCTGCCGCCCCTGGCTCACGGCCGAGCCGGCCGCGGTCCGCCCCCGGCTGGTCGTGGCGCTCGGCGCCACGGCCGGACGGGCCCTGCTCGGCGGCCCGTTCCGGGTCGGCGACCACCGGGGCGTGCTCCAGCCCTTCCCCTCGCCCGGCGGGCGCGGGGACGGCGGGGCCCCGGCGCTCCCCGACGCCCGGTTCCTGGCGACCGTGCACCCCTCGTCCGTCCTCCGCGCCCGGGACCGCGACGCCGCCTACCGCGGCCTGGTGGCGGACCTGCGCGTGGCGGCCGCCGCCCTGCAGGACTGAACCGCGCCCGGGGGCGGGCCGCGGGGTCCCACCCGTGCAGGCGCCGGGCCCGTTTCCGGCCGGGAGATCCGGGCAGCCGCACGGTGAGGCACACAGGTACGTGCGCGTGCGCCCGGCGGGCCGGCGGTGATGCCGGCGCGGGCGGGCTGCGGCGCGCCCAGCCCGACAGGAAGGCCCGAGACGATGACCCGAGACACCGGAGGACGCCGGCAGCCGGAGCGCAGTGCCGGCTCGGGGGCGGAGCGGCGCAAGCCGACGCCTCCCTCGCAGGCTCCGGGCGAGGCCGGCGACCGTGAGGCGCGCCGGCGCGCCGACGAGGCCGTACGCGGCGGGAGCGGCGCGGGCGGCCGGAGCAGCCGGAGCGGCAAGGACGGTGAGGGTGGCGGACGCGAGCGCCCCGCCGACGTCCCGGCCACTCCCCCGCCGGTGGAGCCGCCGGACTGAGCGGCGGCCCGTACCGGCCCGACGGCAGGTGTCCGGAGGGAAGGCGATGACCCTGCAACTGGAACAGTCCCTCGACCCCGGGCACGGCGCGGCTGCCGCGGCCAGTGCCCGGAGCGCCGCGGTGAGGTTTCTCAAGGACGCGGCGCGGGCGGGCCGCCCGGTCACTCCGGTGACCGCGGACATCGTGCTGCTGGTGGTCAGCGAGCTCGTGACCAACGCCGTGCGGCACACGCCGGGGCCGTGCACCCTGCACCTGTCCCGCTACGAGGCCGGCGTCGGCATCGACGTCAGCGACACCAGCCCCGACCCGCCCGTGCCCCGGCCGCCGCATGTGAACGGGGCGGGCGGCTGGGGCTGGATCCTGGTCAACCACCTCGCCGAGGAGCTGTCGGTACGGCCCACTCCGGAGGGCGGCAAGACGGTCCACGCGTACATCGCGGACCGGACCTGAGGAACGGAAGAGGAACGAGGACGACGTGAACAAGGCCAAGCTCGCCTACCGGCCCGTCGGCATGGCGCTGGGCGCCACGGGAGGGTTCCTCGCCGGGCTGGTGTTCAAGCAGGTGTGGAAGCTGCTGGGCCGCCAGGGAGACGCTCCCGACGCGATGGACGAGGACCGCGCGTGGAGGGAGATCCTGATCGCCGCGGCCCTGCAGGGTGCGGTGTTCGCCGCGGTCAAGGCCGCCGTGGACCGGGCCGGCGCCACGGGAGTGCGCCGTCTGACAGGCCGCTGGCCCGCCTGAGGGCGGACCGCAGCCGTACGGCGCCCCCGGCTCGGTAGCCGGGGGCGCCGGGCTGTGTCGCGCCGCAGGAGCGCTCGTGTCAGTCGTGGCCGGGGCCGGGGCCGCGTGCCGTCCTGCGCTGGGCCTGCGGGCTGGGGCTGAGCGCGTCGCCCGCCTCGCCGTCGCGGGCGTCCTCGTCCGCGGCGCCCCGTTCTCCGCGGTGCCGTTCGCGGCCTGTGCCAGGCTGTTGCGCTCGGTGGCTGCCGGGGCGCCTGCGCCGGTCCTGCGGGGTGTCGTCGTCGAGCGGGGCGCCGCCGGCGCCGCCCTGGTCCATGTCGTCCATCGTTCGCGGTTCCTTTCGCGGGTGCCTACAGTTCGCGGAGGGCGGGCAGCAGTTCGGCCTCGGCCCACTGGAGGAAGGGCTTCTGGTGGGCGCCGCCGATCTGGACGAGCGCGACCTCGGTGAAGCCCAGTTCGGCGTACGGGCGCACGGCCGCGACGAACTCCTCCACGTCTGCGCCGCAGGGGATCGACTTGCCGACGTCCTCGGGACTCACCGCGGCGGTGGCCTCGGCGAAGGCGGCGGGGCCGCGCAGTTCGGCGTTGACCTGCCAGCCGCCGACCGACCAGCGGAACTGCTCGTGGGCGCGGGCCAGGGCGGCGTCCCGGTCGGGGTCGTAGCAGACGGGCACCTGCCCGACGCGCGGCTTTCCGGCTCCGCCGCTGCGGTCGAAGTCCTCCAGCAGCCGGCGCTCGGGCGCGATCGCGATGAGCAGGTCGGCGTGGCGGCCGGCGACGGCGCAGGAGCGCGGGCCGGAGACCGCGATGCCGATCTCCGGGGGCCGGTCCGGCACGTCGAAGAGCCTCGCACTGTCGATGCGGAAGTGCCGGCCGTCGTGGTCGACGGTCTCGCCCGCGAGGAGGCGGCGTATGACGACGGCGGCCTCCTCCAGGCGTTCCAGCCGTTCCCGCGGGGCCGGCCATCCGCGGCCGGTGACGTGCTCGTTGAGGTTCTCGCCCGAGCCCAGGCCGAGCCGGAAGCGGCCCTGCGACAGCAACTGCACCGTGGCGGCCTTCTGGGCGACGACCGCCGGGTGGTAGCGGTAGGTCGGGCAGGTCACGTACGTCATGAGCGGTATCCGCTCGGTGGCCTGCGCGGCCGCACCCAGCACACTCCAGGCGTACGGCGAGTGGCCCTGCTCTTCGAGCCAGGGGAAGTAGTGGTCGGAGATGACGGAGAAGTCGAAGCCCGCGGCCTCGGCGGCCACGACGTCGTCGACGAGCGCACGCGGCCCGGCCTGCTCGGTCATCATCGTGTATCCGATGCGCACCATGCCCGGCGTCTGACCCGTCCCCCCCGGCCTCAAACCCGGCCGGGTCCCGAGCCGGGCCGCTCCGCCCGCGGCGGGGTGCCCGCTCGTCCGGTCGGAGCAGCCGGACGGGCGGGCCGGGCGCCGAGGATCTTGGATGGCGGCATGGCGCCCACCTCGGCCGCAGACCCTCAGCTGCGGCAGATCCTGGCCGGCCGCGGGTACCGGCGGCTGCTGCTCCTCGCCGCGCTGCTGGGCGTGCCGGTCGCGTTCGTGTCCTTCTTCTTCGTCAGCGCGCAGCTCGCACTGCAGGACCTGGTGTGGGAGGACTGGCCCAAGGACCTCGGCTTCGACCGGGCGCCGTGGTGGTGGCCGCTGCCGTGCCTGCTGCTGGCCGGGCTGATCCTGGCGCCGGTCGTCACCCGGATGCCCGGCAGCGGCGGGCACGTCCCCGCGCACGGCCTCGGCGGACCGCCCGTCGGGCCGAAGGCGCTGCCCGGCGTGGTGGTGGCGGCGCTGCTGACCCTGCCGCTGGGCGTGGTCCTCGGGCCGGAGGCGCCGCTGATGGCCCTCGGCTCGGGGCTCGCGCTGCTCGCCGCGCAGCTGTCCCGCAAGCCGCTGGACGCCATGAACGGGGCCGTCATCGCGACGGCCGGGCAGACGGCCGCGATCTCCACGATCCTCGGCGGGCCGCTCGTGGCGGCGGTCCTGGTCATCGAGGCCGCCGGGCTCGGCGGCACGGGGATGGTCGTCGTGCTGCTGCCGGCCCTGCTCGCGAGCGGTGCCGGGGCGCTGGTGTTCACCGGGTTCGGCGACTGGACGGGGCTGCCCACGGGCGATCTGGCGCTGCCGACCGCACCTCCCCGCTTCACCCCGGACGCCGCCGACTTCCTGTGGGGGATCCCCGCCGCCGCGCTCATCGCCGCGCTGATCGCCGCCGGCATGGCGCTCGGCCGGCGCACCGAGAAGTGGATCCGGCCGCGGACGGGGCTGCGTACGGTGCTCTGCGCCGCCGCGGTGGGCGTGTGCGTGGCGGCGTACGCGCTGGTGACGGGCCGCGACCCGGCGGAGGCCGCACTGTCCGGGCAGATCACCCTGGGAACGCTGGCCTCCGACCCGCATGCCTGGCCCGTCGCGGCGCTGTGTGCGCTGATCCTGTTCAAGGGGCTGGCCTGGGGGCTCAGCCTCGGCGGGCTGCGCGGTGGGCCGATCTTCCCGTCGATCCTGATCGGCGCGGCCGCGGGTGCGGTGTGCTCGGGGCTGCCGGGGCTGGGCACGACGCCCGGGCTGGCGCTGGGCATCGCGGCCGCCACCGCGGCGGTCACCGGGCTGCCGCTGACGAGCTCCGTGCTGACGGTGCTGCTGCTGGGGGAGGGCGCCTACCACCAGGCCCCGCTCGTGGTGTTCGCAGCGGTGGTGGCCAGCATCGTCACCCGGCTGCTGCGCCGCCCGCAGGCGCCGGCGGAGGGGGCACCGCCCGGAGCCCGTGCGGCGGCCGGCGCGGGCCCCGCCGGCGATACCGCCGCCGGTCCCGGCTCGGATTCCGGCCCCGGATCCGCGTCCGGGTCTGAGCCGGGGGGCGGGCCCCGACCGGAGTCAGGGCCCGGCGCGGGAAGGGACTCCGCGCCGTGAGCCGGCGCCGGGACCGTGCGGCGGCCGGGGCGCCGGCGCAGGAGCCGCGGAACCTGCTCCAGGCGGTGCTCGCCCAGCCGGGGCGGCTGCCCGAACTGCTGGCCGGGTTCGCGCTGCGGCACAACGGCCCGCGGGCCGCACGCAGCGTGGCACGGCTGCGCGCGGAGATGCCCGATGCGGACGCCTCCGCCCTGGGGACGGCGGTGATCGCCCGCGGGACCCGTGCGACGGTCGCCGAGGGGGCGTTCGTCGGCGGCCCGTTCCTGGTGTTCATCCCGGTCGCGTTCTGCGCCGCGCTGCTGCGCCAGGCGCGTACCGTCATGGAACTGGCGGCCGTGACCGGCCTGGATCCCACCTCTCCGGAGCGCGCCGCGGAGCTGCTGGTGCTCCAAGGGGTCTACCCGGACACGGAGTCGGCGGCGCGGGCGCTCGCCGCGGATCCCGGCGCAGGCGCGCAGCCCGCCGGGCCTCCGCCCCGGAGCCGGTGGACGGTCCTGGTCGGGGTGACCCTGCGCATGGCCCGCCTCCTCGGCCTGCTGACCACCGCCGAGGAGAGCCGGGGGAGCCGCCTGCGGGCCTGGCTCGTCCGGATCGGCCAGTGGGCGCTCCTCACGGCCGTCCTCGCGGTGGGGATGGTGGTGCCGCTGGTCTGGATGCCGTACATGGCGGTGTCGTACCGGAAGGCCACCCGGCGGCTGCTGGCGCGGGCCGCCGACTCCTACCTGCTGACGGTGCCGCCACCGGAGCGGCGGCGCACCGCGTCCGGCCTGGACCCGGGGGCGCTCGCCGGGGTGGTGCGGGTGCTGTCGTCGGTGCTGGTGCCGGTGGGCGTGGTGCTGCTGGTGATCCTCGCGGACCTGCGGACGGCGGGCAGCCGCTGGCCCGCGCTGGTCATCGGCCTGGCGGCGGCCTCCGCCGCCGTGGGGGCGTGGTGGCACCTGCGCCGGCGGCGCGGGGGCGGGCGGGAGGGGACGGCCGCGGCGGGGCGGTGACAGCGGCGCGGTCCCGGCCCGCGCGGCGTTGCGCGCGGGCCGGGACCGCGGGGCGCGGGTTGCCGGAGCGTCCGTCAGAACGTGTTCTTCGTGGCGCTGGAGACCACGCACTCCTTGTACTCGCTGCCGTTGCCCTTGCCGAGGTAGGTGGTGGTGGCCTCGGTCGTCTGCGACGCGCCGGCCTTGACCTTCAGACCGGTGACGCTGGCGACGGCGGGGCTCGCCGTCGAGTCGCCGCGCCACTTCACGATGAAGCCGTACGTGGCGTCCAGCGAGCCGCTGTTGGTGACGGTGACGCGGGCGACCAGCTTCTTGCCGGAGGCGTCCATCTTGCACTCGTTGATGCGGATGTCGCGCTCGGCCTTGTCGCCGCTCTTGGCGCCGCCCGAGACGCTCCCGGACGAGCTGCTGCTGTCGCTGCCGTCGCTGCCGCTGCTGCTGCTTCCGCCGGAGCTGCTGCCGCCCGAGCTGCTGGAGCTCGACGAGCTGCTGCCTCCGCCGCAGCTGCCGCCGTGGGAGCCGCGGGCGCCGGTGAGAGCGAAGACGACGATGCCGAATACGGCGACGGCGCGGGCATGGCGAAGCTTCACGTTCAACCCCCGTTGAAGTGTCGGTGCATGGGAAAAAAGGCCCGTCCTTGACGAGCACACGTCACCCTAGCAGCGGCCGGGGACAGTCCGCGCATGCAGCGGAATCCTCGCCTCCGCCCGTACCGGGCGCCGCGGCGCGGACACCCCGCCCCGCGGTCCCGGTGTCCGCGGCGGGCCCTATCATGACCCCGCCGCAGCCCGGGGAGTCCCCGGGCGCTCCCGGCGGGACGAGGACGCCCACACCACCGGTCCGGGAACCGGACGGCGCTCGTTCGTGTGTTGCAAGAGGGAAACTCCACAGCAGGGGGGACGGAAAGATGAAGGCGTGGGTGGTCCCCGGGTACACGGAGACCAGAGAACTCGGCGCGGGAGCCAGCGGCCGCGTGGTGCTCGCGGTGCACGACGCGACGGGCACGCCCGTCGCGGTGAAGTACCTCAGCGACCGGCTCCGCCGGGACCCGGCGTTCGTCCAGGGGTTCCGCGCGGAGGCGCGGCTGCTCGGCGGCCTGCACTCGCCGTACGTGGTGGGGCTGTACGAGTACGTGGAGGCGCCCGCCGGCGCCGCCATCGTGATGGAGCTGGTCGACGGCATCGCGCTGCGCGAGCTGCTGCGCGAGTCGGGGCAGACCGGGCCCGAGGCGGCGCTCGTCGTGCTGAAGGGCTCCCTCCTCGGCCTCGCCGCCGCGCACCGGGCCGGCGTCGTCCACCGCGACTACAAGCCGGAGAACGTGCTGGTCGCGGCCGACGGCTCCTCGAAGCTCGTCGACTTCGGCATCGCCGCCGACCGGGGCACCGAGGCCGGAGTCGCCGGGACGCCCGCGTACATGGCGCCGGAGCAGTGGCAGGGCCGGCCCGCCTCCCCCGCCGCCGACGTGTACGCGGCGACGGCCACCTTCTTCGAGTGCCTGACCGGCCGCAAGCCGTTCGCCGGGGAGAACTTCGCCGAACTCGCGCTCCAGCACATCGAGGCCCCGGTACCGGAGTCCGAAGCTCCGGAGCCGGTGCGCCCGCTGATCCGCCGCGGCCTGGCCAAGCGGCCCGAGGAGCGGCCGGAGGACGCGGAGGCGTTCGTCGCCGAGCTGGAGGACGTCGCCTGCGGGGCGTACGGCCCCGACTGGGAGGAGCGCGGGCAGCGCAAGCTGGCCGCCCTCGCCGCACTGCTGCCCCTGCTGTTCCCCTCCGCCGGCGGCACCGCCGCGTCCACGACGGCCACCGCGAGCACCTCGCTGTGGGCGCCGGGGCGGCGCGGCTGGCTGGGGGCCGGCGCGGCCCTCGTCCTCGGCCTGCTGCTGGCCGTCCAGCAGGCGGCCGCCACGGACAACACCGGCGGGGCGGCGGCGCTGAGCTCCTTCGCGACGACCAGTGCCGCCCCGCCCACCGGCGGCCCGGCCCCCTCCGGTTCGGCCTCCGGCTCGCCGTCCGCGTCCCCGTCGGACTCGGCCTCCCCCTCGGCCTCCGCCTCCGCCTCCGCCTCGCCGTCCGCGTCGCCGTCCGCCTCCGCCTCGGCGTCCGGACCGGCGCCCGGCCCCGGCTCGCCGACCCCCGGCACCCCGGGCACGCCGACGGGCGGGCCGACGACGGCTCCGCCGACCACCCCGCCGCCCTCCCCGGCCGTGAAGGTGCGCTCAATCTCCGTGACCTCCTTCGGGCAGACCGGCTTCACCACCGGCCAGGTGGCGCTCGCCGTCAGCGCCACCGGTCCGGCGACCGTCCGCCTGGAGTGGTTCAGCAGCGACGGCCGCGGCACCGCCGCCGTGTCCGAGGGCTCCATGACCTTCCCCGCCTCCACGGCGGGCACCCCGCGGACCCTCTCCTTCAAGGGCACCGGCTGCTACTGGAGCGTCCGCGCCACCACCACGCCCGCCGCCGCCTCCGGCGCCGCGGTCCAGCAGATCCTGACGAGACGGTGCGACATCAGATGAGCGACGACGACTACAGCGCCACCGCCCTCGGCAGCCACTGGATCAGCGGGACGCCGGCCGAGGGCCGCACCCTCGTCGCGCCCGACCGGGTCGACGGCTCCGTGCTGCGCTTCGGCCCCGGCGTCACCGCGGCCGCCCTCGCCCCCTTCCCCGTGCCGGTGCCCCCCGCCCCCGCCCGCCGGGGCGGCGGCCTGCGCCGGTACGCGCTCGCCGCGGGCATCCTGGCCGCCGTCCTCCTGTACCTGGGATGGCAGCGCCTCGGCCCCGGCATCGAGGTCCGCGACGTGGCCGTCTCGACCGATCCGGCCGGGCCGGCCTGCGGCGGGACCGCCGACGTCGTGGCAGACGTACGGACGAACGGCCGCGCCGGCACCCTCGCCTACCGGTGGGTCCGCAGCGACGGCACCCGCTCCGAGGAGCTCACCGAGCGGCTGGTGGAGGGACAGGAGGCGGCGAAGCTGCACCTGCTGTGGACCTTCCACGGCGCTGGCGACCACCCGGCCACCGCCCGCCTGGAACTCCGCTCCCCGGACCGCCGCACCGCGGAGGTCGCCTTCACCTACCGCTGCGCGCCGTAGGGGCCGGCGCGGGCTCGCGCGAGTCGGCCGGAGCCCGGGGGACCGCCCGTGCCGGAAGGACTTCAGGCGGCATTGCGGTGGGCGGCGGCCAGCCAGGCGCGCACCTCTGCGTCCACCTCGGCCGGGTCGTACAGCTCGATGTGGTGCATCCACACGTCGGGGGCCGCTCCTCGGGGCTGCCCGCATCGCCGCGGCCGCCGCCCGCCATGCGTCCACCCTAGGACGGGGCGGGTCAGTGGTCGAGCAGCATGCGCAGGAGGTGGGGGTGGTGGGTGCGGACGGCTTCCGCGAGGCGCTCGCGGAGGCGGCCTTCGCGGAGGCCGGCGCGGTCGAGGTGGAGGAGCGTGCTGCCGGGCAGGACGGCGCCGTCCCTGCGCAGGGCGTCGGCCAGCAGCCGGGTCACCGGCTCCCGGATCGGGGCGTCGTCGGGCAGCAGCACGAGCGCGCGGCCGACGCGCCGGTACAGGTCGGCCAGTTCGTCGACGGGCAGCCCGGTGCTGCCGCCTATCAGCAGGCGCAGCAGGTCGTGGGCGAGGGAGGTCGCGGGACCGCCCTCGCGGGATGAGGTGAACAGGGTGACGGCCGGGCCCAGCAGCTCCATGACGGGGTCGACGGCATGCCGCACCAGCAGGTCGGTCGTGCCGCCCGTGACGTCCATCTTGTGCCACACGTCGTCCCAGTAGGTGCGCGACCACAGGACCGTGTCGTGCTGCGGCCTGCGGTAGAGCCAGTGCATGTCCAGCGGCTCGGGCGCCCGCTGCGCCTCGTCCCGCAGACGGACCTCCAGGCTCCGGCCGCTGTCCGTCCAGCCGCGGTGGACGGAGACGGACAGCACGAAGTCCGTCCACTGCTGCTCGTTGAAGGACGAACGCCACAGCAGGACGCTGCGGTGCCACGCCGAGGCGGGGTCGGACGCGTCGGGGAACAGCCGGTCGGCGGTGGTGCGCCCGCACAGTAAGAGGAGCATCAGGACCAGGTTGGCGCCGTAGGTGCCGTGCCGGGAGGAGGTGCGGTTCGCGGCAGGCCGGTAGGCGGGGTGGGGGTCGTCCGTGCGGGTGCCGTGCTGGTGGAAGACCCGTACGAGCAGCCGCCCCAGCCGCTCGCGTTCACCCTGGGGGATGCGCCGGGCCATCGACCCGCCGAAGCGCAGGATCTGCCGGGAGGACAGCGGGGCGTGGGAGAGCAGGGCGTACGCCAGGTCGTCGTCGATGCGGCTGGCTCCCGCGGAGAGGGCCGGCCGGTCCGCGAGCAGGCTGGTGAGCACGTGCAGCGCGAGCCGTACGACGAGGTACTCGCCGAAGGTGGCGTGCAGGAACTCGTACGTGGACAGCATGCGCCCGTCGCGGAGGGACTGGGCGCGCTGGACGAAGAAGAACCGGCCGAGCGCCACCTCGGCCGCCCCGAGGGGGGCCCGGAAGCCGGCGGACTCGGCGGCCGGCCGGCCGAGGAGTGCTGTCAGGTCCGCGTCCAGCTCGGCGGCCGACACCCATTGGCGGCGCCGGTTGAGCTGGGCGAACGCGACGAGGGACAGCCGCTGGAGCTCTCGTTCTGCGAGGTCTGCCAGGCCCTCCTCGGGGAGGGAGCCCCCGGCGGTCTTGTCGACCTCGCGCCGGGCGAAGGAGGTGAGCAGCTCCTCGTACAGCTCGGCCTCGTCGAGCGGGTCGCCGCCGTCGGCGCCGGTGCCGGACGGCCTGTCGGCGCTGCGCGGCAGGGCGTTGTCCGCGGCGTCGTACAGGGCCAGCATGGTCAGCAGCAGGGGCTGTCCGGCGAGCGGGGCGTGGCGGGCGACGGCGTCCCAGGGCAGCGGCCGGAGGCCGCGGGCGGCGAGCCCGGCGGCGTTGGCGCCGTTCCAGAGGTCCAGCCAGCGGCGGATCTGGGCGGGGCGGAACGGCTCCAGGCGGAGGGCGACGAGCCCTTCCGGGTAGCGGGTGCGGTCGGCAACGGCGGTGCGGCTGGTGACCACGGCGCGCAGCGGGCGGCCCTGCTCGGCCTCGCGCTGCTGGAAGCGGGCGACCCGGACGAGGAAGTCGCTGTGGTGGACGCCGGTCGTCTGCAGGAGTTCGTCGAATCCGTCGAGGAGCAGGACGGGGACCGCCCCGCCGGCGGAGCGCACCAGGTCGGGCCAGGCGACCCGTTCGCCGGTGGCGGCGCGTACCGCCTGCTCCAGCTGTTCCTGCAGGTCGTCCTCGGCGCGTACGTCGCGCAGCGGGACCCGGACGGGCAGGAAGCCGGCGGAGGGGAGGCGGGCGGCGAGGACGCGGGTGAGGACGGACTTGCCGGCTCCGGGCTGGCCGAGGACGAGCAGCGGCGCGTGGGCCCCGCCCGGGTCGGTGAGGGCTCCGGCGAGGTAGCCCGTCAGGTCGCGGCGTACGGGGGCCTCCTCCCACCAGGCTTCGGTGGCGGGGCCTCCGGTGCCGTCGGCCGCGCGGACCCGGAAGTCGGGGTCGAGGTACATGTCCCGCAGGGCGGGGACGCGGATGCCGTCGGGCGCGCTGGAGGCGTCGAGGACGGGGCGGGCCAGCACGGCCTCGGCGGCGCGGGCGAGTGCGGCCGCCACGTCGGCCGGCGGGCGCATCCCGCGGGCCGCGCCGGAGAGCAGTTCCTCGATGCCGGCGAGGGCGAGGCGGATCCGGTCGCGGGTGGCCTGGTGCTCGACCTGGGCCGTCCAGAAGCCGAACTCGGGTGCCTCCTGGGCGAGTCGGGCGTAGAGCTCCTCGTACCGTGCGACGGCGCGGGGAGCGAGGTCGGCGCCGAGGGCGCGCACCGCGGCGGAGCGTTCGGACGGGGTGAGGGCGCTCCACAGGTGGAGGCCTTCGGCGAAGGAGAGGAAGCGGTCCGAGAGGGCGCCGTACCAGCGCAGCAGCTCGGCGGCGACGTCCTCGGAGGGGCGGTGGGGTGCGGGGCGGGGTGCGTCGGCGGCCGCGAGGGCGTGGGCGAAGGCCGCTCCGCGGGCGTTCCGCTCGGGTGCGCCGGCGAGGGCGAGCTGCTCGCCGCGGGTCAGTTCGAGGTCGTCGACGCCGAACGGCAGCTCGGATGCGTCGAGCGCCTCGAACCAGGCGACGACGACGATCACGGTGTGGGCGGCGTGCAGGAGTGCGGTGCGCTCGGCCCGGCCCTGTACGTGTCCCAGGCGGCGTCCGAGGCCGTGTACGGCGTCGCGGCCGAGGGCGACGAGGCTGCCGCGGGCGTCGGCGATCCGCAGCAGGCCGTCGCCGATGCCCCCGGTGGCGGCGCCGAGGGCGCCGCCGAGGGCGCGGTCGAGGGCGGCCAGCGCGGGCGGGTCGCCGCCGAGCAGCACCAGTGCGTCCGACAACGACAGCATCCTGCGCCCGCCCACTACCGCCCCACCCTCACCCTCGCCCCGTCCGGCTGCGCCGCGTCCTCCGGCGCCGCCCTGGTGGTCATCCGGCGCGGAGGTTCCGGGCACACTCTCGCACGGGCGGGCCGGGGGCGTCCGCGGTTTCGGTGCAGTACGCACGCGGCGGGGCGGGGCCCGGGCCGCCCTCGGGTGCCGGACGGCAGGTGGTGTACGAATGGTCTGTGAAGGAAGAGAGCCCCTCCCCGACCGTGCGCGTGTTCATCGCCCTGGCCCCGCCCGACGACGCGAAGCAGGAGCTGGAGCGGGAGCTGGCGCCCGGGTACGCGGCGTACCCGCGCATGCGGTGGAACCGGATCGAGGACTGGCACATCACCCTGGCGTTCCTGGGCGAGCTGCCGGCGGCGGTCGTTCCGCGGCTGCACGCACCGCTGGCCGGGCTGGCAGCGGCGCGCGAGCCTCTGCGGCTGGCGCTGCACGGCGGCGGGCACTTCGACGAGCGGGTGCTGTGGAGCGGGATCGGCGGGGACGCGGAGGGGCTGCACCTGCTGGCCGCCGATGTCCGGGCCGTGGTCAAGGAGTGCGGGATAGCCTTCGCTGACCGGCCGCTGCGGCCGCACCTGACGCTGGCCCGCGCCCGCCGCGGCGACCTGGCCGGCGTGGTGGGCGCCGCGGCGGGCCTGGCCGGGTTCGCCGGCCGGACGTGGCCGGCCGCGCGGCTGCACCTGGTGGGCAGCAACTTCGGGCGCGGCCCGGGCCCGATCCGCTACCGGGACATCGCGTCGTGGGGGTTCGGCGGCGGATCGTGACGGCTGCGCCGCGGCCGCCGGCCGGGTGCGCGTACGGGGTCAGTCCGCGGCCGAGGGGGCGGTGCGGGCGAAGTGGCGGGACGTCGGGACGAGGGCGGCCGCGGCCGGCATCAGGAAGCATGCCGCGGCGCACACCGCGAGGACGGGCGCGGTCCCGAAGGCGTCGATGGCCGGGGCTATGAGGGCCAGGCCGGCGGGTGCGAGGCCGTAGGAGACCAGGAAGTCCAGTGAGGAGACCCGGGCCAGCTTGTCGGGGGCGACCTCCCGCTGGGTGGCCGTGAACCAGGGCACGTTGAACAGTTCGATGCCGATCCCGGCGACGGCGTACGCGGCGACGACGGCGAGCGGGTGCACCGGCAGCACCAGGCTGAGCGGGGCGACGCCGTACGCGGCGAGCCCGGCGAGGGCCGCCCAGCCCTGGGAGCGCGGCCGCAGGCGGGCGATGACGAGGGCGCCGGCGAGCGCGCCGAGGGTGTACGCGGTCATGGCGGCGGCCAGGACCCACTCCGTGCCGTAGCGGTCGCGGCTGATCAGGGGCAGGGCGACGCTGGTGGCGGAGTAGCCGAGGGCGACGACGGCGACGAGGGCGCCCAGACCGGCGAGGAACCAGGGGTGGCGGCGCGCCTCGCGGAGGCCTTCGAGGAACTCGGCGCGGAATCCGGCGCGCGGGGCGGCCGGTCCGGTGTCGGGGGCCGCATCGGCGTCCGCGCTCGGGGCGGCGGAGGCGGCTGCGGCCCCGGCTGCGCCGCCCCGGCCCGGGACGAGCGCGGCCGCCAGCCACAGTACGCCGATGCCGAGCAGCAGCGTCGCGGTGTCGAGCCAGGCGGCGAGCAGCGCGGTCAGGGCGGGGCCGGCGAGGGTGGAGCTGCGGACGGCCAGGGTCATGGCGGCGTTGGCCTGTTGGCGCCGGGCGGGGTCGACGGTTTCGGCGGTGAGGGCCTGGAAGGCGGGCCGGCAGGCGCCCTGGCCGGCTCCGGCGAGGGCCGCGGCCGCGGTCATGAGGGCGAGGGAGCTGCCGAGTCCGGCGGCGAGGAGCGGCGCGGCGGCAGCCGCCGCGAGGCCGGACCAGAGGACGACGGCGCGGCGGGAGTGCCGGTCGGCGAGGACGCCGCCGACGGCGACGGCGAGTAGGAAGCCGATGGTCCGGGCGGCGAGGACGATGCCGAGGCCGGCCGCGCTCAGGTCGCGGTGCAGAACGGCGAGCCCGAGGACGAAGGGCAGGGCCCAGGTCGCGAGCCCGGAGGCGGTGGTGCCGGCCCACAGGCGCAGGAAGGCGGGGTCGCGGAGGACCGAACGGGCCTGTGGGGCCTTGGAGTCGGCGCGGGTCGGCGCGGGTGTGGACGCCACGGGTGGGTGCTCCTTGGGTTCGTGGGCGGCGGGGAGGACCGCCCCCGGAATCATTAATGGAAATGATTACCATTACAGTATCTTCGAGCGCGGCACCCCTCCCCGGCGGTGCCGACGACATCCGTGCCCGCTTCCCGAACGGAATCCCCATGCGCCATCCCGCCCGCCTCTGCCTCGTGTTCGCCCTCGCGCTCGCCACGGCCGGCTGCTCCGGCAGCGGCCCGGGCACCCACGCCCCGCCCTCCGGCCGCGCCCCCGCCGCAGCGGCCGCGATCACCAGCTGCGGCCGCGAACTCGCCCTTCCCAAGCCGCCCGAACGGGCCGTCGCCCTGGACCAGTCCTCCACGGAGACCCTGCTCGAACTGGGCCTCCAGGACCGCATGGCCGGGACGGCCAACCTCAAGACGAAGATCCCCGCCCAGTACCAGGCCGCCTACGCCAAGGTCCCCGTCATCGCACCGAAGATCGCCACCGGTGAGCAGCTGCGCGCCGCGACACCCGACTTCACCGTCGCCGGCTCCGCCGACCTGTACACCGCGGACCGGGCCGGCACCCGCGAGGAGCTGGCCGCGCTCAAGGTCCCGTCCTTCGTCAGCGCGGTGGACTGCCCGCAGCAGAACCCGGCCGGCAGGAGTGCCTTCGAACTCCTCTTCTCCGACTACGAGAACCTCGGCAAGGTCTTCGGCGTCGAGGAGCGGGCCGCCCGACTCGCCGCCGACCAGCGCGCCGCGGTCGCCAAGGCCCGGGAGGCCGCCGCCGCAGCACCGCAGGGCGCGGACCGGCCGACCGTCGTCTACCTGTACTCCGCCTTCAACGGAATGCCGTACGTGGCGGGCGGCAGCGGCCTGCCCAGCGAGATGAGCCGCATCGTCGGCGCGAGGAACGCCTTCGACGACGTGGCCGAGGACTGGCCGGAGGTCTCCTGGGAGGAAGTCGCCCGTCGCGACCCGGACTTCATCGTGGTCGGCGACCTGTCCGAGCGCGGCCGCCCCGGCGACAGCGCCGCCGAGAAGCGCGCCGCCATGGCGGCGCACCCGGTCGTCTCCAAGCTGGAGGCGGTCCGCGACGGCCGGATCATCGAGGTGCCGGGCATCGAACTCGACCCGTCGGTGCGCTCCGTACACGCCCTCGGCCTGATCGCCGCCGGGCTGAAGGACCACGGGCATGACCACTGAGCAGGCCGCCGGAGGCCGCACTGCGGACCTGCTGCCGCCGCCCGCCGCACCAGGGCCGCGGCCCCGGGCGGGGGGCGCCGGCGGGCGGTCCCGTACCGGCGGGGCCGGGGCGGGGCGCGCCGCCGCCTTCGCGCTGCTCGGGGCCGGGGCGCTCGCCGCGTCCGTCGCCGCGGCCGTCCGCATCGGCACCGCCGACGTCGGCTGGACGGACCTCGCCCGCGCCTTCGGCTCCCGGCTCGGCCTGCCGGTCGAGCCGCTCCCCCCGCTGCTCGACTCACTCGTCTGGGACCTGCGGCTGCCGCGCGTCCTGATGGCCGCCCTGGTGGGTGCCTCCCTCGCGGTGTGCGGCGCGGTGCTCCAGGCGGTCACCCGGAACGCGCTCGCCGACCCCTACCTGCTCGGCGTGTCCTCCGGCGCCTCCACCGGGGCCGTCATCGTCGTCGTCCTCGGCGTCGGCTCGCACGCGCTGGGCGTCACCGGCGGCGCCCTCGCCGGCGCGCTGGTGTCGTTCGCGCTGCTCCTGCTGCTCCTGCGGCGCACTGGGCTGGACTCGTCGCGCATCGTGCTGACCGGGGTCGTCGTCGGCCAGCTGTTCACCGCACTGACCTCGCTCGTCCTCATGGCATCGGCGGACGCGGACACCACGCGGGCCGTCACCCACTGGCTGCTGGGCTCGATGGCACCGGCCCGCTGGAACACCGTCGCCGTCTGCGCCGCCGTCACCCCCCTGGGCCTGGCCGCGGCCTGGCTCTGCTCCACCGCCCTGGACGGGCTGGCCTTCGGCAGCGACACCGCCGCCTCCCTGGGCATCGGCGTACGGCACACCCGGCTGCTGCTGCTCGTCGTCACGGCGGTGCTGACGGCGGTGGCCGTCGCCACGGTCGGCGCCATCGGCTTCGCCGGGCTGATCGTCCCGCACGGGGTGCGGTTCCTCGTCGGGCCGCTGCACCGGGTGCTGCTGCCGTGCACGGCGCTCGCCGGGGCGGTGTTCCTGGTGTGGACGGACGCCCTCGCCCGGGCCGCGTTCGCGCCGCGCGAGGTCCCCGTCGGCGTGGTGACCGCGCTGCTCGGCGTCCCGCTGTTCCTCCTCGTCCTGCGCCGGCGGGGTGAGCTGTGAGGATCACCGCCGAGGACGTGGTCTGGTCGGCCGCGGGCACGCCCGTCGTGCGCGGGGTGAGCGCGGAGGTCGCGCCCGGCGAGACGGTCGGCCTGCTCGGACCGAACGGTTCCGGCAAGTCCTCGCTGCTGCGCTGCCTGGCCGGCCTGCGGGCCCCCGACTCGGGGACCGTCCGCTACGACGGCGAGTCCGTACGGGGCTGGGGCGCCCGCCGGATCGCCCGCCGCGTCGCGTTCGTGGCTCAGGAGGGGGGCGCGGACGGCGAGTTGCGCGTCGCCGACGTCGTGGGCCTGGGCAGGACCCCGTACCGCAGCCGGTGGCGCGGTCCGGACGCCGCCGACCGGGCGGTCGTCGACGCGGCCCTGGACCGCGTCGGCCTGACCGCGCTCGCCGGCCGGCCCTGGAAGGCGCTGTCGGGCGGCGAGCGGCAGCGCGCCCACATCGCCCGCGCCCTGGCCCAGCAGCCCCGCGCGCTGCTCCTCGACGAGCCCACCAACCACCTAGACGTCCGGCACCGGTTGGAGCTGATGGAGCTGCTGGCCGGGACCCCCCAGACCGTCCTGGTCGTCCTGCACGACCTGTCGCTCGCCGCCCGGTACTGCGACCGGCTGCTGCTCCTGCACCGCGGACGCCTGGCCGCCTGCGGCCCGCCCGCGGACGTGCTGACAGAGGAACAGCTCGCCGAGGTCTTCGAGGTGGACGCCGTGCCCGCCCCGGACGCCCTGGGCCGGCCCTCGGTCGCCTACCGCGGGCCGCTGCGGCCGGCGCCCCCGCCGGCCGGGGCACCCGCACCCGTACCCGTATCCCGATCCGTCCCTGACGAGAAGTGAAGCCGAGGAACCCGAGGATCCCATGACCCGTATCGACACCGTCCGGCCCGCCGACTCCGTCCGCACCGTGGACGCGCTCGCCGAGGAGGTCCTCGCGGGCGGGCACGGCCCGCTCCCGAGCGGCCTCACCGCCACCAGCGTGTTCTGGATCCACCACGGCACCCGGCTCGCCGGAGGCGACACCACCTACCTCAACCAGTACGTCCTGGTCCGGGTCGGCGGCGCCTTCGGCGGCTGCGCCTTCGAGGCGGGGGAGATCGACCCGTCGCTCTGCCGCGAGCACTCCGGCGCGCCCCTCGACGTGCTGCTGCGCGAGGCGCCGCGCCCGCTGCGGGTCGCCGCCCTCGACGCCTACCTGGCCGGGGCGGACCCGCACCGCGCGGCGGCGGCGGCCGGCCGGGCCGAGCCGGTGGTCCTCCCGGCCGGCGCTCCGGAGGCCCGGGCCGCCGCCCGGGACGCGGCGACAGCGGGGCTGCTGGACACCGCGCCGGGGGCCCGCGTCGGCCTCATCGGCGTCGTCAACCCGCTCGTCGCCGCCATCCGCGAGCGCGGCGGCGTACCGCTGCCCTGCGACTTCAACCTCAAGGCCACCCAGTGGGGGGACCCCGTCACCGCCGACATGCACGAGGTGCTGGACGCCGCCGACGCGGTCGTCTGCACCGGGATGACCCTCGGGAACGGCTCGTTCGACACCGTGCTGCGGCGCTGCCGCGACCGCGGCATCCCGCTGGTCGTCTACGCGCAGAGCGGCAGCGCCGTCGCCCGCGCCTTCCTCGGCTCGGGGATCACCGCCCTGTCCGCCGAACCGTTCCCCTTCTCGCAGTTCAGCGGCGAGGAGACCGTCCTCTACCGCTACCGTGCGGCGGTGGGCGGCGCGTGAGCCCCCGCAGCACCGGAGCCACCGGGCGCGGGCAGGCTCCCTGCCACCACGGCGAGATCCTCCAGGGCGTCTTCCGCGACGGCTCGGGCCCCGTGCCCGGGGCTCGTCACCCTGCCCATGGCCGGGCCCGGGAGCAGCGCCGTCTTCACGATCCGGCCCGGTACGGACCCGCAGGCGCCCACCGTCGCCCCCGCCGGGCGCACCAAGGCCGCCCGGGCCGCCGCGCTCGCGGTGGCGGAGTGCGCCCGGCGGGCCGGGCTGCCGCCCTGCGGGGGCGAGTTGCGGCTCGCGGGCGACATCCCGGCAGGCCTCGGCATGGGCAGCTCCACCAGCGACGTGATCGCCGCCGTGCGGGCGGTCGCGGACGCGTACGGGACGCGGCTGCCGGCCGGGGCGGTCGCCCGGATCGCGGCGCGCGCGGCGGGGCCGGCCTGCGACCCGCTGGTGCCGGACGGGCGGCCGGTGCTGTTCGCGCAGCGCGAGGGCCGCGTCCTGGAAGTCCTCGGCACGGCCCTGCCGCCGCTGCTCGTCGTGGGCTGCGACCTTGGCGGCGGCGCGCCCGCGGACACCCTCGCCCTGCCCGTGCGGGAGGCCGGCGAGGCCGACGTACGGGCCTGGGAGCGGCTGCGCGCCCTGCTGCGCCGGGCGGTGGCGGCGCAGGACGCGCGGCTGCTCGGTGCCGTCGCCACCGCCGGCGCCCGGCGCGGCGAGCGGGTGCTCGGGCACCCGGAGTTCGAGGCGCTGGCCGCGGTGGCCCGACGGGTCGGGGCGGTCGGCGTGCAGATCGCGCACAGCGGGGCCGTGGCCGGCGTGCTGTTCGACGCCGGCCGGGCGGCGGCGTTGGGGCTGCCTTACCAGGTGCGCGGCTGTTTGGACGCCCTGGAGGCCCACGGCATCCCCGCCGCCCGGATCTTCACCACGCCCGGCGTGCGCGCCCGCGCGTGCGCCTCCTTCTCCCCTTCCCATCCTGCCGCGGAGCTGCTGTGGACCAGCTCACCGCGGAGCCGACAGGCCGCCCGGACCTGATGCGGCTGGAGGACCGGCTCCTCTGCCTCCGCTTCGAGACGATCACCTCCGTCGGCAGGGGCACTTCGGCCGGTGCTGTCGACGTGCCGGGCGGCGACCCGGGCGTCCTTCCGGCCACGGCACCGGCCGCCGGCCCGGCACGTCGCACGCACGCCTGGCGGGTGAGCGCCGCGCCGGGGCGCGGCTATAATGACTGACTGGTCGGTCATCTTGGGAGGCGGAGTGGCACCACGGCGGGTTGACCGGGCTGCGCGCCGGGAGGAGATCCTCGCGGCGGCGGTGCGGGTGTTCGCGCGGCGTGGGTTTGCCGCGAGCCGTATCGAGGATGTGGCCGCGGAGGCGGGCATCGGCAAGGGCAGTGTCTACCTGTACTTCTCGGACCGAGACGAGCTGCTGGAGGCGGCCTTCGCTGCGCTGGCGGCACGCTCGGCCGCGCTGATCGAGGAAGCGCTGGCGGGCACGGGCGATCCGGCGGAGCGCCTGGAGCATCTGGTGCGTTCCGTCGTGGCCGTGCTGCTTGGCGAACGGGATCTTGCCCGTGTCCTGCTGGACGTGTGGTCCGTGGGGCGTGGCGGCCGTCCGCCGGTCGACATGGCGGGCTTCTACCGCGAGTACCGGGGCGCGATCGCCATGCTGCTGGCCGATGCCGCCGACAGCGGTGCGGCGCCGACGGTCGAGCCTGTCGCGCACGCCGCGGTCCTCGTCGGGGCGATCGAGGGCTGTGTGCTGCAGTGGCTCTTCGACTCCTCCCTTGATCTGGCCGGACTCGTCGATCCACTGCTGCAGCTGTTGATACCGGCCCGGGCGAAGGGAAGGAACCCGTGATCAACCCGTTGAAGGGCGGTCCTCCGCGGACGGCCCTGCGCCGTGCCGTGCTGCGGGCGCCGATCCGCCTCTACCGGATCGGGCTGGGAGGCCTGCTCGGCCACCGGATGCTCCTGCTCACCCACACCGGACGCGTCAGCGGCCGGCCGCGCCAGGTCGTGGTGGAGGTCCTGGCGCCGGGCGGGCGGCCCGGCAGCTATCTGATCGCGTCCGGCTACGGCGAGCGGTCGCAGTGGCTGCGCAACGTGCTGGCCGAGCCCTGCGTCCGGTACCAGGTCGGCCGGCGGAAGTTCGAGGGAACGGCGGTGCCCCTGCCGCCCGAAGAATCAGGCCGGCAACTGGCCGAGTACGCCCGGCGCCACCCCCGCCTGGCCGCGAAGCTGATGCAGGCCCTGGGCCACAACCCGCAAAGCCACGCCGACTTCGAGGCACTCGGCGCAGACCGACGCAACGGAGTTCCGCTGGTCGAAGTGAGCCCGCACCACGGGACGGCCGCCGGCGGCCCCGCCCTGCCCGGATGACGGCACAGGCCGGGTGAGGCTGCGCCCGCCGCCTCACCCGGGTGCCGGTCGCCGGACCGGGCATGCCGATGCCCCGTGCACGCCGCCCGCGGGTCCGCCGTCCCCGGATGGCGGTGGAGCCGACGCCCGTGGTGGAGAGACGCCTGGGCGCGCTGCCGGCCTGTGCCGGCTTGCTGCGCCGACCGGACGCGGCCGGGACCGTCGACGACCGGCGGCGGCGCACGCCGTGCGGACTTCGTGCTCGACCCGGACCGGCCGGATGGTGCCCCGGGCCCGGTCCGAGCGGTGCTGCGTGGTCGACCTGTGCGGGGCGGCCGCCCTGCCCACCTGGTCCTGACGCCGGCTCGGGACGGTCCCGTTACGGGAGCGGGGCCGGCGCGGAGGCGACGAGGGCCTGCAGGACGTCGACGGCGCTGCCGTCGTGGTCGCTGCCGGAGGTGCCCGAGCCGTTCTGGAGGTTGGCGGAGCGGTCGACCTCGACTATCGAGTCGGCGTGGGAGTTGTCGATGACGGTGATCAGGCTCTCGCCGGCCAGGGCGGGGGCGGCCGCGGCGGCGGCGACGGCACAGGCCGCCGACACGGCGGTGAGGGCCGCGGCCGCCAGGGAGGCCGGTGTGCGCTGCGCGGGCAGCCGCAGCCGGGGTCCGCGGGTCACGCGCCGGCGCCTTCGAGGATGCGCTGGCGGGCGATGTTCCGGGCCAGCAGACTGGTGGACTCCCGGACGCCGATGCCGCCGGCCGCGGCGGGCTCCGGCAGCCGGCCGTCGGAGAGCTTGAGCTCGGTCAGGGCGTCGTGCATCGCGCGGTGCGCGGCGAAGAGGCAGGGCGTGCTGTAGATCGCGATGTCGACACCGAGTTCGGTGAGCTCGCCCAGGGACAGCCGGGGTGACTTCCCTCCGGCGATCTGGTTGAAGAGCAGCGGCTTTCCGGCGACGACCTCGCGGATGCGGCGGATCCACTCGACGCTGCGCACCCCGTCGACGAGGACCACGTCCGCGTCGGTGGCGGCGAGCGCCTCGGCGCGCCGCAGGATGTCGGCCTCCTCGGTCGCGTCCGTCCGGGCGACGACGACGAGGTCTCGGCGGGTGGCGAGGACCATGTTCAGCTTGTCGAGGTATTCGGCGAGGGGCAGCACCTGCTTGCCGTCCGCGTGGCCGCAGCGGCGGGGGCGTCGCTGGTCCTCGAGGATGATGCCGGACGCGCCGATGCGCTCCAGGCTCTCGACGACGTGGCAGGCGACCTCGGGGTCGACGTAGCCGTCGTCGATGTCGACGAGCAGGTCGTGGTCGGGGAAGGCCCCGCGCAGCCGCTGGACGAAGGAGAGCATGTCCGGCCAGGCGATGAACCCGATGTCGGGCAGGCCGTAGTACGAGGCCGCGAAACCGAAGCCGGAGACGAACATCCCGTCGTAGTGGTCGGCCGCGATCGAGGCCGAGTACATGTCGTAGACGCCGATGAGGGGGGTGGTGCCGGGCCGGGCGACACGGGCCCGGAGCTTGCTTCCGTAAGTCAACGCGTCTCCTCGAAAGGCGGGTGGGGACGGCCGGCCGCAGTACCGCGAAACGGTAATGCGGAGGCAAAGAAAGAGTCATCACGCTTTGTATCCGATCAGACGCGCGAAGCAACACAAGAGCGTCGGCGTGTCACCCTCGCGGGTGGCCCGGTTCACCGCAGAAACGCCACGCCGCCGGCGCCGCGAGCGGGACGCGAGGCGGATTCAAGGGAGACTCGAGAACCTTTCTGGCACCTCCTGCCACAAGGTCCGGATCCGATCGCCCACTGACCGATACATGCCTGTTGCAGGCAAATCTTCGCGTGCACATGTTCATGGACCCGTCCGTGTGACGGGCCGGTACCGGCCCGCCCGCTTCGCCCCCTTCTTCCCAGGAGAAGGAATGACGCTGAAGCTGCTGCTCGCGAACGCCCCCAACCCCACCGCCAACCGCAACGCATCGAACTACGCCTGCCACCCCCACATCGGCATCGTCCAACTCGCCACGGCGACCCGGGACGCGCTGGGCGACCGCGTGGAGATACGCGTCGTCGACGGCGGCATATCCAACACGGCCGCCGTGCAGCGCGCCGTCCGGGACTTCGCTCCCGACCTCGCCGGCATCAGCGCACTCACTCCGACCTATTCGGAGGCCCTGGAGATCGCCTCGACCGCGAAGGCGTGCGGGGCGCAGGTCGTGCTCGGCGACGACCACGCGATCTTCTTTCCCGAGATGATCCTGCGCAACAGGCCGCAGACCGACTACGTGATCGCCAACGACGGCGGTGAGATACCGTTCGTGCAACTGGTCCAGGCCCTGGCGGACGGCAGCGGCGTGTCCCGGGTCTCGTCGCTCGCCTACCGGGACGGCGGCCGGATCCGGCTCAACCCGGCCCCGAAGTACGCCCTCTCGCTGCGCAACACGATTCCCGACCTGTCGTTCATCGAGGCCGTGCTCGGCACCTACGCCGACAACTACCGTGCCCAGTTCGGCCATCTGCACGGGCACGAGGTGCGCCCGGTCACGGTGGACAACGCGCGCGCGGGCCCTCGGGCCGACCAAGCGCAACAACGTCGACAAGCTGCGCCGGCTGGGCGTGGTCCGCGCGAACATCGGCCTGGACGCCGCCGACCCGGAAAATGCTGGAGGCGCAGCGGAAGAACAGGACGACCGGTGAGACCAACCTCGAGGCGAGCCGCATGCTCAACAAGGCGGGCATCTCGGTGCACGCCTCGTACATCGCCGGCGCGCCGGGCGAGCGGCCGGAGACCCTGGACCGCACGATCGACGGAATCCCGCAGATGCTCGGCGAGGTGGAGCTGTCATCCGTCGAGTTCTCCCGGTTCATTCCGCTGCCGAACAGTCCGGCGTGGGACCTCCTCGTCGACTACGAGCGCCCGAACTTCTTCAGGAACAGCGGCGACATCGACGCCTGCCTCGCCGGTCTGGGAATCTCCTTCACCGGCGCGGAGCGTGCGCAGATGCAGGACCGGTTCGGGGAGCGGGACCTGCTCGACATCGACGAGCTGGGCGCTTATTGGGCGGACAACTTCACACACATCAGCGAGGATCACGCCTTGCAGCGGATCGCGGAGGTCGACGAGATGGTGAGCGCCCACAACGTGCGCACCGGGAACAACGTCGGACAGCGCGGGAAAGGGAAAGGTGCCCGAATGCTCGGAGTGGACAACCTGCTGACGTACACCGTCGGCGCCCTGCTCATCATCCTGCTGCCCGGGCCGAGTTCGCTGTTCACGCTGTCCGTGGCCGCACGGCTCGGGGTGCGGGCCGGGTACCGGGCCGCGGCGGGGGTCTTCCTCGGCGAGACCCTCCTCATGGCGGCGACGGCGGCGGGGCTGGCCTCGCTGCTGCAGACCAACGACCTGCTGTTCGCCATCGTGAAGTACGCCGGCGCCGGCTACCTCACGTGGATCGCCGTCGGCATGATCCGGGCGGCTTGGACCATGTGGCGGCGCCCCGGCCGGTCGGCGGGGGCGGACCCGGAGGGGGTGCAGGCCCGTGCGGATGCGGGGGCCGGGACCGCGGCGGCGGGGGCGCGGCTGTTCCGCCGCTCGCTGGTGATCACGGTCCTGAACCCGAAGGCGATCCTGTTCTTCATCTCCTTCTTCGTGCAGTTCGTCGACCCCGGCTACCCGCATCCGGCGCTGTCGTTCGGGCTGCTGGCCCTCGTCTACCAGCTGATCAGCATCGCCTATGTCACCGCACTGATCCTGGGAGGCACGTACCTGGCGGCGCAGTTCCGCCGGCGGCGCAGGCTCTCCGCGGGGCTGACGACGGGGGCGGGGGCGCTGTTTCTGGGATTCGCCGCCAAGCTGGCCACAGCGGGCAACTGACGGCGGGGCGGGCGGGCGGCTGTCCGCCCGCCCCGCCCCGCTCACCCCGCGTCCAGCCGGAAGGCTGCCTCCCCGCGCAGTCTGCCGTTCACCTGGAGCTGGACGAGGTGCTCGCCTGAGAAGTAGCGGCGGGTGGTGAGGGGCTTGAAGGAGTGCCGCCTGGTTCCGGTGAGGGTCTCGCCCGGGGCGAGGGTGCGGGTGGCCAGTTTGAACACCTTCGGGGTGCGGCGGCCGTTCGCCTTCACATGGTGGACGACGTAGTCGAGGACGAGTTCGGCGGGCGTATCGGCGTCGTTGGTGAGGGCGTACTCGAAGACGAGGTGTTCGCCGACGGCGACCCGGGCGGTGGCGATGACCGGTCCGCGGACGGTGACCGGCGCGTCGGGCGCGTGCCCGAGGACGCTCATGGCGTCGGCGCGGCCGGCCTTCACGAGGGTGCGCAGGCCGTGCCGGGCCACCCGCCCGGTGGTGGCCGCGGGCGCGGCCAGCCAGCGTCCGGCCGTTTCGACGGCGAGCTCGGGGTGGTCGCGGCTGATGTCGTTGAGGTGGTTGGCGACCGAGCGGCGCACGTAGTCGGAGTCGTCGCGGTAGAGGGCGTTGAGGAGGGGGAGCGCGGGCCGCGGGTCGGCGATGGACTCAGGCAGCTGCGGCGCCCACGGGAGCCGGGGCCGGGTGCCCTCGCTGACGAGGCGGCGGACGTGCGGGTCCGGGTCCTCCACCCAGGGGCCCATCACCGCCAGGGCGCGGTCCCGGTCGGCGCGCAGGAAGGGGCGGACCGCGGACTCCGCCGTCAGGCGCGGGGTGAGGTCGCGCAGCAGGGCGAGGGCCGGCTCGAACGCGGCGGGACCCGAGGCGAGGCCGCGGACCGCGACCGCCTCGCCCACGGGGAAGGTCATCCAGCCGGCGAATCCGGGGTCGGCGAGGGCGGCGCGCACGGAGGCCTCGAAGGCGCCCCAGTCGGCGGGCAGGTCGTCGAGGGCGGCGTCGCGGACGGCGGCGACGCGGCCGCTGAACGTCATGCCGTCGAGCGCGGACGCACAGGCGAGCAGGGCCGGGGCGGACCTCGGTCCGGCTGCCGCGGCGAGGCGGCGGGCGAGGTCCTGGACGGTGCGCGCGCTGAGCAGTTCATCGGCCGTGGGCATGGATCAAGTGTGACGGATCCCCGGACCCCGGCGGCGCACGGCCCCTGGTAGGGCTTGGTCCCCGGACGTGGTTCCGGGCGGGGCTGAGGAAGCGCACTCGGGCGCGCGATGGTGCCGACTGCGCCGGAGGACCGGCGGCGGGAGTCGGGCCGGCACACCGGGATCGGGGCCGGGCGGAGTCGCGGTGGGGGTGGCGCGGAGTCGGGCTGGGGCCGGGGTCGCGGAGCGGCGGGGCGGGGCGGCAGCGTGCGGGCCGGGCGGTGCAGTTTGGCCGGATCCGGACGGACCGGCGGCGGAGGAGGGGGGCGCCGGCCGCCGGGTCCCACCCCCGGGGTGCCGCGCAGCCGGGTCGCGGAACCGTGCGTTCCTGACAGGCCGCCGGATCGCGGCGCGCCGCACCACGCAGCAACGACCACCCGCAACCCCGGTGGACCGGCCTGCCCGACAAGGCCGCAGCACAGGCCGCTCGCGGTCCGGTGGAGTTCCCTTGGACTGCCGCTGAGGTGACGAACCAGGCCGGGACAACAGGCCAACGTGACACGCGGACTTGCCGTTGGCCTGGTCCGCCGCCGAGACTCGGAACGCACCACGAACGAACACTCATTCGGACGCCCTCCGGGGGCCGTTCGCCGCGTTCCGGGGCCGTCCGGCCCCGGCCGATGCGGCGATCCGGCGACCACCCGCCCCGGGTCGCTCCGCTCGCCGGCCGCAGGCGCCGGACGGCTCCGGCGCAGTTCCCGGCGGCCCGGCAACCCCTTCCACCAGAGAGGAAGTCCGCCATGCCCGAAAGCATCGCCGGCCCCGCCCCCGAGGGCCTCGACCTCGACTTGGACCTCGACCTCAGCGACCTGGCCATCACGGCGCTGCGCGACACGCCCGCCCTGCCGGAGAGCGGCGCGTCGTACGGCTCCTGCTCCTGCCAGGGCTCGTCCTCCTGCGCCCAGCCGCACACGGACACGCCCATCGGCTGACGGCCCACCGCCGCCGCCCGATCCACCCATCCACGATCCCGACCACGCGAGAGGCCGGCACATGACCGACCCCACCGAGGGCGTCCTCGCCCTGGACGACCTGGACCTCGACCTCGACCTCGGCGAGCTCACCGTCACGGCGCTGCGGGACTCCGTCGCGCTGCCCGAGACGGGTGCTTCCGGCGGTGTGAGCTCCAGCTCCTGCGGCTCGTCCTCCTGCGCCCAGCCGCGGCTCCCCGAACTGCCCTACTGAGCAACGCCGCCCGTGCGGCCGACCCCTCGGGGCCGGCCGCACGGGCCCCGGCGCCCAGCCGACGACCCCGCCCCAGGCCCGGATCCGCCCCCACGGGAGCCCACGATGCCGCACCCCGCCGAGTCGGCCACGCCGCCGCGCGCCGCCGCGCGGGCCGCCCGCCCGCTCCCGCAGCCGCCCGCCCGGACCGCCCCGTACGCGCTGGTCCGCACCACGGTCACGCCGTACCCGGCCGAGCCCGAGGCCTCCGCCCGCGTACGGGCCCTCCTCGGCGGGCTCGCCCGGATCGCCGCGCAGGAGGAGGCGGTGCGGGCCGGCCTGTGCGACGACCTGTTCGCGTCCCGGCCGGGCCACTCCGAGGACTTCCACCGCCGGGTCGTGCTCCCGCTCCGCAGGGCGCTGCACAACGGCCGCGCGCCCCGTCCCGCGCTGCTGGCCCGGCTCGGCGACCTGCCCGTACGGGTCCCCCGGCTCGGCGCGTGGCTCGCCCTGCGCGGGGAGCGCGCCGCCCTGCTCGCCGAGGCCGACGACGCCGTCCCGGCGGCCCTGGCCGCCGAGCGCTCCGCCCTCGCGGAGGTGTGCCGCTCGCCCGGCTTCACCCGCGCCGTCGCCCTCGGCAGCACGGACCTGCTGCGCGCCGTGTCGCGGGCCGCCCGGGACGAGGGCGGACGCCGGGCCCGCAAGGAGGAGCCGTCGGTGCTGCGCCACGCCCTGCGCGCCACCGCCAAGACGAGTCCGCTGTCCTGGTTCACCGCGGTGGGCTGGTCCGGCCCGGCCCCGGCCGCCGGCCCGCCCGCGTTGCGGGCCGTGGTGCGGGAGAACCGGACGCTGGTCGCGGCCCTCGTCTCCGCGCTGCTGGACGAGCCCCGGCGCCGCGGCGCGCTCGCACACCGGCTGACCAGCAGTGCCCTGCCGGCCGGCGACGGCCGTGCCCGCTACGTGCGGGACACCACCGTGTTCGCGGGCGGCCGGTACCTGGTCACCCGCGAGGAGGAGGTCGAGGTCGCCGCGCACCCGGCGCTGGCCGTCCTCGACGGGCTCGCGGCGCAGCCCGCCCCGCCGGACACGCTCGCCGCCCGGCTCGCCCCGGCCCTCGGCCGCCCGGAAGCCGACCCGGCCGTCCGCCGGTTCCTGGACCAACTCGCGGACAACGGGCTGCTCGTAGCGGTTGATCCGGTCGATCCGCAGCATCCGCAGCCGCTGCGCGCCCTCGCGGACTGGCTGCGCCGGTGGCCCGAAGACGCCGCCCTCGCCGACCGCATCGACCTCCTCGCCGCCGACACGGCCCGGTTCGCCCACACCCCCGCCGGGGAACGGCCCGCGCTGCTCGCCGACCTCGCCGACCGCTGGCGCGCCCTGCTCGCCGACACCGGACGGCCCGTTCCAGCCGGCGCGGCCCCGCTGAACGTGCTCTCCGAGGACGTACTTGCCCCGGGCCGGCCCGAGGCCCCGCGGCCTGCGCCGGCCTCCGCACCGGCCGCCCCCGGGCTCGGCCCGGTCCCCGGCCGGCCCGACCCGTCCGGCGCCCGCCGGCCCGCCGCCGCGGACCCCGCAGGCGATGCCCCCGCACCGGCAGCCGCACTGTCCGGGAGCGACCGGGCGGCCCTCGCCGAACTCACGGCGCTTGCGGAACTGTTCGACCTCGGACACCTGATGCGGCGCGCCGCGGTGCAGCGTTTCACCGCCCGCTACGGGGTCGGCGGCACGTGCCCCGCACCCTGGGAGTTCGCCGCGGACACCGCGGCCTCCTGGGAGGACGCCGCCCGCCTCGCCGCCCTCCCCGCGGACGCCCCCTCCCTCCCTCCGGGTGCGGCCGAACTGGCCCGGCTGCGCGCCCGGTTCGTACGGCTCGCCGAAGCCGCCGCGGCCGGCGGGCCGGAAGGCCCGCCCGACGAGGTCGTCCTGCCCGCTGCCGACGTGCACGGGCTGGCAGCCCGGCTGCCCGACCGGACCGCCGCCCGGCCGCTCGGCTATGCCTGGTTCGTCCAGCACGCCGCCGGAGCACCCCCGGCGGACGCCGGCGGCGGACTGCTGTGCGTCAACCACGTCTACGCCGGATGGGGCCGCTTCACCAGCCGCTTCCTCGACGGCCTGCCCCCCGCGGCGGCCCGTGCGGTGGCCGGCGAGATCCGCCGGGGCCTCGGCGAAGGGGCCCGGGCGGCGCAGATCCGGCCGGTGGGCGGCTTCAACGCCAACCTCCACCCGCTGCTCACGGACGCCGAGATCGGGCCCGACCGGCTCCGCGGCACGATCGCCGAGTCCGACGTGGACCTGGTGCACGACCCGGCCTCGGACCAGCTGCGCCTGCGCCTGCGGGCCACCGGCGAGTTCCTCGACGTGCTCTACCTGGGCTTCCTCGCACCGGTGATGCTCCCGCAGCGCCTCGCGCCGTTCCTGTGCGACCACCCCGAAGGCGTCGTCGACTTCCGGCGGCTCCTGCCTCGCAGCACCGCCCCCGCCCCCGGCGGCCAGGTGGTCCGCACGCCCCGCCTGCGCCACCGCCACGTGGTGCTCGCCCGGCGCCGCTGGCACCTGCCCGAAGGGGTGCTGGCCGCGCTGCGCGCCGACCTCGCGGACGACCGGGGTGACGTGCCGGCGGCCGCCGCGGCCCGCTGGCGGGCGCTGCTGGGCCTGCCCGAGCAGCTGTTCCTCCATCCGGTGCCGCAGCCTCCCGCGGGGCGCGCCGCCGAGGACTTCCTGGCGGCCCTGCGCGCGCCGAAGCCGCAGCCCCTCGACCTGGGCAGCGCCCTGCACCTGCGGTGCCTGGCGGGCTGGCTGGCCCGCCATCCGCGGGGGGTCGTGCTGGAGGAGGCGCTGCCCGCCTTCGGGGGGCGGGACCGGCCGGCCCGCGCCGTCGAGCTGGTCGCCGAGACGCACCGCCCCGCCCGCACCGGCTGACCGGCCGCCTACCCCGCCGCGCGGGCCCCCGCGGGGCTCGCGCAGACACCACCGCCCGTCATCCGCCGAGGAGGCACCCGATGAACGCCCCGGCCGCCGGCCCGGATCCGGCCCCGCCCGCGCCGACCGCGCTCGACGTCGTCGTCCACCACTACGAGCCGGTCAAGGCCCCCCTGCTGCGCGAGTCCGTCCTGCCGCTCGCCCGGCGGGCGGCCGCCGAGAGGCTCGCCGTGCACGTCGAGCGCCACTGGCTGCGCGGCCCCCACGTACGGCTGCGGCTGCGCGGCGCGCCCGCGCAGGTGGCGGCCGCCGCCGAGCGGACGGCCGGGGAACTGCGCGCCCGTGCGGCCGCGCACCCGTCGCGGGCCGGCGTCGACGAGCGGGAGCTGCTGGAGCAGGCCGCCGCGGCGGGGCGTGCGGAGCTGGTCCCGCCGCCGTACGGGCCGATCGTCCCCGACAACACCGTGCGCGTGGAGCCCGTCGACCTGGATCCGCTGCGGGCTCTGATCGGCCCCGACGGCGTACGGCTGCGCGAGGACCTGATGGCGGCGGGCCTGCCGGCGCTGGAGGCCGGCACCGCATTCCTCGGCGAGCGCGGGGACACCTCGGCAGCGCGCGTGGAGCTGGTGGTCACCGCCCTGGCCGCGCATGCGGCGGCGCACCCCGAAGGCCTCGTCGGCGGCCACTACTCGTTCCTGTCCCACCTGGAGGACTTCCTGGTCTACGAGGACCCCGACGGGCGGCTGCGGGCGGCCTTCGAACGGCGCTGGGAGGCCGCGGGCGGGCGGATCTCCGCGCTGGTGGGCAGGATCGCGGCCGGCGGCGCCACCGGCCGCGAACGGGCCTGGGCCGACTGGTCCGCCGGCGCCTGGCAGACCGCGGAGGAGCGGCACGCGGCGGGCGCGGACCTCGCGGGCGTCGCCGCCGAGTACCGGGCACGGGCGGCCGCGCTCGGCGACCGGGAGACCGCCGCCCGGTGGAACCGCGAAGTCCGCACCCGGTACAGCGACTTCCACCGGCAGCTGCACCGCTCCGACCCGGAGGGCGCGATGTGGAGCCGCGCCGACTACCTCGTCTACCGGTCCTGCACGAACGCCCTGTACCGGCTGCTGGCCGTCTGCGACGTCCGCCCCGTGGAGCGGTACCTGGCCGCGCACCTGGTCGTGCGGAGTGTGCCGGGTCTCACCGGGCACCGCTGGCAGGCCCGCATCGACGAGGTCATCGCCGTCGTGGAGAGCGCCCGGTGACCGCCGGCGGGGAGCCGTTCACCCTGCGGCTGCGGCCGGGTGTCGCGGCCACCGTGCTGCGGGCCGGCCTGCACCTGCGCGGGCGGGACGGGAGCGTGACGCTGGAGGGCAGCAAGGCGCTTCCCGCCCTCTGGGAGCTGCTGGCGGACCGGCTGGGCGCGGAGCCGGCCGCCCCCGCCGGCACGGCACGCCGGCCGGGCGGGCTGGATCCGTCGGACCCGCGGGTCGCGTCGGCGCTGGACGGGCTCGCGGAGCAGCTCCGGGCGCACGGGCTGCTCGCGGAGTTCCCCGAGGGCGGGGAGGGGCCGGCCGCCTGGCTGGCCGCGTCCACGGACCGCCCGGGCGCGGCGGCCGCGGCCCTGGCCGCCGCCCCGCCCGTCGTCACGGCCGCCGATCCGGGCGCCCCGCTCGCCGCGGCCCTGCTGCGGGCCCTGCACCGGGCGGGCGCGCGGCCGGAGGCGCGGACCGACAGCAGGCTGCCGCCCGGCCTGGTCGTGGCCGCGGCCGGCGCCCCGCCGGTCGCCGTGGCCGCCGACCGGACCGCCGGGGGCGGCTTCGTCACGGCCCCGACCGCCCCCGAGCGGGTGCGCGCGGACGCCGGGGCGGTCGCAGCCCGGTTGGGCGGCACCGTCAGCGCCTCTGCGGCGGCAGCAGGTGCGGACGCGCTGACGGCCCTGCTGGCGGGCGCGGCTGCCCAGCGGCTGCTGTGCGCCGCCGCCGGACTGCCTGATCCCGCCGGGGCGGACGAGGACCAGCGGCTGCTGCCGGGCCGCCCCGCCGTCCTCGTCGCCGAGGCCGTGCCTCCCCGGGCGTCCTACCACCCGTGGGCGGCCGGGCCGGCCGCGGCCTCGGAGCCCGCCCTGCCCCCGGCCGCCGACCTGGCCGAAGCGCTGCGCCGTGTCGGAGCGTTGGCCGACCCCCTCCTGGGGGTCCTCGACGCCCCCTTGCCGGGCCGGCTGCCGCAGCTGCCCGCGGCGCTCGCCGCCTGCCGGACCCCCGCAGGGCCACTGGTGGCGGGAGCGCCCCGGGCGGACCTGGCCCGCCTGACCGCGGCGTGCCGGGCGGCCGAACTCCGGCTCGGCGGCGCCGCAGTGGTAGGGGCGGGGCCGGGGCACGCGCGGGGCCGGGCCCTGCGCCGTGCCGCCCTCGCCGCCTCCGGGCGGGCGGACACCGGTCCCGCACTGCCGGAGGAAGAGTGGCGCGAGCATCCCCAGGCCCGCCACTGGTGGGCGGTCCTCACCGGCTTCGCGGGGCCCGCGGAGGCCCGGTTGGCGGTCCGCCGGCTGGGCGGGGAGCAGGCGTACGCGGCGGTCGTACGCGTTCCCGGTGCCCCGGCGCCGCTCGGCAGGGCGGTGGAGGCCACCCCGGCGGACGCGGCGGCCGTGGCCCTGCTCGGCGCGGTCACCCGGGCCATGGCCGCCGACCACGGGCCCGCCGGGGCCGCGCACGCCCCGTTCAGCGGGGCCGAGGCCCCGCTCGCGGCGGCGGGCACCGAGCCGGCGGCCTGGGCGGACGAGGGCTGGACCGACGTCTGGCTGACCGGGACCGCGCACCGGGAGGCGGCCCTGACCGCGGCCCTGACCCGCCTGGCCGGCCCGGCCCCCGGCCCGTGGCTGCCGCCGGGCGGCGACCCCGTCGCAGCCCGGACGGCGACGGTCCTGCGCAGCTGCGGCTTCACCGTCCTGGCCGACCCGAAGGAATCCCCGTGAACGGCACACCGATCCCCGCGACACCCGGGGCCGCCTGCCCCGGCGCGGCTCCGCGCGCCGCGCAGCGGGACGCCGCGGCGCTCCCCGCCGCAGCGCCCTGCGCCCCGCTCCCCGACGCCACCGCACTCGCCGGCACACAGCACCCCGGCTCGGCGGGCCCGGCGGCGCAGGCCGCCGACCGTCCCGGGGAGCTGCCCGTCCTGGACGTGGAGGCGGCGCTCGCCGCCGTCTCCGGGACAGCCGTCGTGCATCTGGCCTCCTGGACGCCGGGGTCGGCCGAGCGGCTCAGCCGCCACGCGCTCGCCCGTCCGGTGCGCCTGGTGCCCGTGCGCGAGGACGGGGCGCTGACCGTGGTCGGCCCGGTGCTGGAACCCGGGGCGCGGGCCTGTCTGGTGTGCACCGAGTACCAGCGGCTCGCCAGTGCCGGGGGACGCGTACCGTGGCGGAGCCCTCGGCTCCGGCTGGGTGGCACCGGGACGCCGGCACTGGCGGAGGGGGTCCTGCTGCTCGCCGCCGGGCTGCTCGACGAGGAGGTCCCGCCCGCCGGGGATCGCGGCGTGCCGTCGGCGACCGTGTACGTCGTCCAGGGGAGCCGGGCCACCTGGTCCACGCACCGGGTCCGGCCGGTCGGCGGCTGCCCGGTGTGCCGGCCGCTGCCCGAGGACTCCCCCGCCGCGGCGGAGCTGCCCGCCGTGCCGCGGCCGCTGCCGGACCCCGCGGAGCTGCGCGGCCCCAACGACCGTACGGGGGCGGAGGCGTTGCGGGCGGAGCTGTACGACGAGCGGTTCGGCCCGGTGCGCCGCCTCTTCCGTACGGAGGACTCCGCGTTCGGCCTGACGACCGCCTGGGTGACCGACGGCCGGCTGCTCGACGACGGCGGGTACGGCCGCGCCGCGGACTTCCGCTCCAGCGAGCGCGTGGCGCTGTTCGAGAGTGTGGAGCGGCTGGCCGGCATGCGCCCGATGGGCCGGCGCACCGCGCTGCGGGCCTCCTTCGCGGAGCTGGGCCCGGACGCGGCGGTGGACCCGGTCCGACTGGGGCTGCCCGACCCGGTGCACCACGGGCACCCCGCCTCCCGGACGGTGCCGTACCGGCCGGACCTGGAGCTGGACTGGGTGTACGGCTGGTCGCTGACGGAGGGCCGGACCCGCGCCGTCCCGGAGCACGTCGCCTACTGGGACCTGCCGGACCCGCCGGACGGGGCGCCGCCCGGGGCACGGGTGGTGTACGAGTCGTCGAACGGCTGCGGGCTGGGCAACAGCCCGCAGGAGGCCGCCCTGTACGGGCTGTTCGAGGTGGCCGAGCGGGACGCCTTCCTGATGGCCTGGTACGCGGGCACCCCCCTGCCCGGTGTCGCCCTGCCCGCAGGCGACCCGCTGGTGGCGGCGCTGGCCGCGCGGGCGGAGCTGCTCGGCTACCGGCTGCGCCTGCTGGACGCCACGAACGACCTCGGTGTGCCCGCCGTGGTGGCCGTGTGCCGCTACGAGGGCCGCCATCCGGCGGCGCCGCGCGCGTTCCTCGCGGCGGGCGCGCACCACGATCCGCGCGTCGCGATCCGCTCGGCGGTGGCGGAGGCGGTCACGAACGTCCAGGACGCCGCTCAGCGGCCGGCCGGTCCGGGCCGGGCGCGCGACCCGGAGCGGCTGCGGCCGATGCTGGACCGGCCCGAGCTGGTGGTGGGCCTCGACGACCATGTGGGGCTGAACGCGCTGCCGGAGGCGCAGCCGCGGCTGGAGTTCCTGTTCGCCGACACCGGGGCGGCCCCCTGGCAGGAGCGGTGGCCGGGCGCGCCCGCACCCGTGGCCGACCTGACGGTGCTGCTGTCGGAGACGGTCGCCCGGCTGGCCGGTGGGGGGCTGGAGGTCGTCGTGGTGGCTCAGGACGAGCCCGGTGTCCGGGACCGGCTGGGGCTGCACTGCGCGAAGGTGGTCGTGCCGGGCACCCTCCCGATGACGTTCGGGCACGTCAACCGGCGCACTCTCGGCCTGCCCCGGCTGCTGGAGGTGCCGTACCGGCTGGGCCGCACCGCGCGCCCGCTGCGGCACGACGAACTGCCCCTGCACCCGCACCCCTTCCCGTGAGGTTCCGATGACCCCTCAGGCGTACCCTCCCCCGGCCCGTCCCGCCGCCGCTTCCGCACCGGCGGGCGGCTGGCAGAGCCTGCACCTGTCGCTGCACACCGGTGCCGCGGACACCGACGCGTTCGTCACCGGCGCTCTGGCGCCGCTGATGGACGCCCGGTACGGGCCGGAGTCCGGCGGTGCCTGGTTCTTCATCCGGTACGGCGAAGGGGGACCGCACCTGCGGATCCGGTTCCGCGGGCCGGGGGCGGGGCCCGTCGACGCGGCCCGGCTCGCGGCGGAGCTCGGCGGCCTCGCCGCCGACACGGCCCCGGTGGCCGGGCCCTGGCCGGTCCGCCACGGCGAGGTCCACGCGGTGCCGTACGAGCCGGAGACGGAGCGGTACGGGGGTCCGGAGGCGCTCCCGGTCGCCGAGGAGGTGTTCGTGCACGCGACGCGCGCCGCCGTGGCAGCCCTGCGCGCGCTGCCCGCGCGGGCCGACCGGCTGGGGCCGGCCATGGACTTCGCGCACGCCACCGCCGCGGCGCTCGGACTGGACGAGCTGGCGGCCGCGGGCTGGCTTCGCCGGCATGCCGCGTCCTGGCGCTGGGTCGCCGAGGTGCGGCCGCTGCCCGGGGCCGCCGTCCACACCCGCGTGAACTCGGTGTTCGCCACGCAGCGGGAGGTTCTGGCGCGGCGGGCGCGGGCCGTGCGCGCCGGGGCCGCGGAGGGCGGTGCCGCGCCGTGGCTCGACGAGTGGGTACGGCAGGTCCGCGCGGCGGACGCCGTGCTGCGGGCGGTGGTCCCGGCGGGCGGGCCGGGCACTCCGGAGCGGGCGGATCGGCGGCTGTGGGTGTGGGCCTCGCAACTCCACATGCTGTTCAACCGGTTGGGTGTGGCCCCGGACGAGGAGCGGGCCGTGTGCCGGCTCGCGGGTCGGGCCCTGCTGGAGCCCTCGGGCGGCGGCGGGCCGGCGGCCGGGCCGGCAGGCGGCGGGTTCTTCGAGAGGGGTGCACGCGCCGCGGACTACCAGTACCTGGAGCGGAGCAAGTTCCAGGTCGGCCGCGGGCAGGACACGGCGGTCCGGGACGTCCCGCGGCCGCCCGCCGTCCCGGAGGGCCGCCGCGTCGAGGGGGAGGTCCCGCTGCCGGCGGCGCCGCTGCCGCCGGTTTCCCTGGGCGGGGCGCTGCACTGCCGGCGCTCGGCGCGCGGCGCGCTGACGGGGCCGCTCGACGCGGCGGAGCTGGGTGGCGTGCTGTGGCATGCGCACGCCCCGAGTCACACGTCCCGGCAGGTCACGGCCGACGGGACAGAGCGGAAGGCGCGGCACCGCCCGTATCCGAGCGCGGGCGCCCTGTACAGCGTGCGGGTGCGGCTGCTCGCGTGGGATGTGGCCGGGCTGCCCTCGGGCACCTACCACTGCGCGCCGGAGCGGCGGTCGCTGGTGCGCCTGGGGCCGGCCCCGGAGGTGGAGGCGGTGAAGGCGCTGTCCTCGTACCTGGCGCTCCCGGAGGGCGACCCGGACGCCGTCGGGATCGACGCGGCGCCGGCCGTCCTGGCCGTCCACCTCGACCTGGGGCTGCTGCGCGGCCGGTACGGGCTGCGGGCGCTGCGGCTCGGCCTGCTGGAGGCGGGGCACCTGGCCCAGGTGCTCCAGCTGACGGCGGGCGCGTTCGGGCTGGCGACGATCCCGCTCGGCGGCCTCCAGGACGACCTGGCGCACGAACTGCTGGGCTTGGACGACCTCGACGAGCCCGTCCAGTACCTCCTCCCGCTCGGCCGCCCGGCGGGATGACCGGGCGCCGGCCGGACGGCGGACAGACGGCGGTCAGGCTGCGGGGCGCCAGTAGCCGAGGCCGTTCACCCGCTGCTTGGGCAGGCCGAGTTCCTTGCGCAGGTACCCGGTGAGGGTGCGGGTGGTCGCCGTGTCGCAGGCCAGCCAGACGTACGCGGTCTGCAGGTCGGGCGCCAGGCCGGGAAGCTCTGCGCGGATGCGCTCGACGAGGGCGGCGCCGCCGCCGGAGCGGGGGACGCGGCGGATGTCGTGCCGGTCGGCGTCGAGCCGGACGGGCAGGTCGGCGTCGTCCTCGTGCTGGGTCTCGAACCAGATGGTGGCCGGGGTCTGCGGGTGGGCGTCCAGCAGGGAGTTGATGGCCGGCAGGGACGCCGGGTCGCCTATCACCAGCAGCCGGTCCGGGGCCGGTGCCGGTGCGGTGAAGCCGGTGCCCTGCACGGTGGCGTCGATGGTGGCGCCGGGCTCCGCGGTGCGCGCCCAGTCGCTGGCGACGCCGTCGTGGAGGGCGAACTCCAGGGAGAAGGTGCCGGCGGCCGGGTCGGGGTCGACGAGGGTGTAGGCGCGCTGGTGCGGCTTGCCGTTGTCGGTGAACCACAGGCGGACCCACATGGTGGGGTGCAGGGAGCCGCCGGCGGCGGCGAGCAGTCCGCCGTCGGTGAAGGAGACGCGCCGGTAGTGCGGGGTGACCTGTTCCGCCCCGGTGACCGTGAACGTGAAGTCCTTGCCGCGCAGCAGCTTGAGGACCACGCCCTCCCAGCCCTTGCCGACCGCCATGTCCGCCCCTTTCCCTGACGCCGTATAGTCAGGCGAGCCTAACCTAATAATTTTCGGGGCGTGGAGCGGACCCCGCACGGCCGGCCGGGCCGGCCGCGGCCCCGGCGACCGGCGCCCCGCACCGGCCGCGATCCGGCCGGACGCCACGAAGGAACGGAAGAACCGCCATGAGACCCGAGTCCACCGCCCTCGCATCGCCGCGCGCGGACGTCTACACCGAGACCGTCCCCGGCTTCGGCACCGTCCGCTTCACTTCGGTCGACCCCGCGGCGGACTCCGCCGTCCTCCACTCGTGGGTCGTCGAGGAGCGCGCCCAGTTCTGGGGCATGAACGGCGCGAGCCGGGAACTGGTGCAGGAGATCTACGAGGACGTGGACCGCCGCGACACCCACCACGCCTACATGGTGCGGCTCGACGACGAACCGGTGGCGCTGTTCCAGACGTACCAGCCCTCCGAGGACCGCGTCAGCCTGTGCTACGAGGTGCGTGAGGGCGACATCGGCGTCCACCTGATGCTGGCACCGGCGAACGGGCGGCCCCGGCCCGGCTTCAGCCGCACGCTGATCGGCTCGCTGACCCGCTTCACCTTCCGCGACCCGGCCGTCCTGCGCGCCGTCGGCGAGCCCGACGCCCGCAACGCGAAGGCCGTCGCGATGCTGGGCCGCCTCGGGTTCGTCCCGCAGGGGGAGATCACTCTGCCGGAAATCGACCTGCCGGAGATATACCTCCCGGAGAAGCGGGCCGTGCTCGCCTTCCTCGACCGCCCTGCCGTGCTGCCGCCCGCCGACGGGAGCACCCCGACCCCCTAGGAACCCGTATGCCCGCAGCGCACCGGAACGCCACGGGGCTCCGGCCCCCGGACTCCCGCACCGTCGGCGGCCTCGGCCGCATCGCCCTGCGCGGCGTCGACCCGGCGGCCGACGCCGCGCTGATCCACCGCTGGGTGAGCCAGGAGCGGGCCCGGTTCTGGGGGATGGGCGGCGCGGACCGCGAACGGGTCCGCGAGGTGTACGAGGACCTCGACCGCCGGGACACCCACCATGCGTTCCTGGCCCTCCTGGACGGCGTACCGGCCGCGCTGTTCCAGTCGTACGACTGCGCGGCCGACCGGGTGTCGGAGTGCTACCCGGTCCGGCCGGGCGACGTGGGCGTGCACCTGCTCATCGGGCCGCCGTCCGGCCCGCCCCGGCCGGGCCACACGGCGGCCCTGCTGGGGGCGTTCCTGTCGTACCTGTGGGGGCTGCCGGGGACCCGCCGGCTCGTCGCGGACCCGGACCCGGCCAACCACAGGGCGGTGGCGAGGCTGGAGCGCACCGGCTTCGTACGCGGCCCGGAGGTCGGACTCCCCGGGATCGACCTGCCGGAGGTCCGCATCCCCGCCAAGCGCGCCCGCCTCCTCTTCCTGGACGCCCCGCCGCGGCCCTGACCTCAGGGGGCGATGGGCAGCTGCCGCTTGTGCTCGGTGGCCCGGTAGCGGCGGGCGATGATGTCGAAGGCCCGCTCGCCGACCGGCTTGCCCTCCAGGAAGTCGTCGATGTCGTCGTACGTGACGCCCAGCGCGTCCTCGTCCGCCTTGCCCGGGTCGAGGGTCTCCAGGTCTGCGGTCGGCACCTTCCACACCAGCTCGGCCGGGGCGCCCAGCGCGTCGGCGACGGCGCGCACGCGGCGCTTGGTCAGTCCGGTGAGCGGCACGAGGTCGGCGGCGCCGTCGCCGAACTTGGTGAAGAACCCGGAGACCGCCTCGGCCGCGTGGTCGGTGCCGACGACGAGGCCGTCGTACGCGCCGGCGACCGCGTACTGGGCGATCATGCGCTGGCGGGCCTTGATGTTGCCCTGGACGAAGTCCTGGTGGTGGGCGTCGCGGAAGACGACGCCCGCGGCGACGGCGGCGGCGAGTGCCGCGTCGCTGGCGGGCTTCACGTCGACCGTCAGGACGTGGTCGGGGCGGATGAACGACAGCGCCAGCTGGGCGTCCTTCTCGTCGGCCTGGACGCCGTACGGCAGGCGCATCGCGTAGAAGGCCGCCTCGTGCCCGGCGGCGCGGGCGCGCTCCACGGCGAGCTGGCACAGCCGGCCCGCGGTGGTGGAGTCCACGCCCCCGCTGATGCCGAGGACGAGGGAGCGCAGGCCGCTCGCGGTGAGCTTCCCGGCGAGGAAGGCCACACGGCGCTCGATCTCGCGCTCCGCGTCGAAGGCGTCGGTGACCTGGAGGTCCCGGGCGATCTCCTGCTGCAGGGCGGTGGACGCCGGCTCGCTCACGGCTGCTCCTCGGGGTCGTGCGCGTGGGTACGCGGGGGCGGTTCGCTGTTCCGCACCGACCCTAGCCCAATCGGCCGTGCGGCCTTCCTCCGGCCGCCCGGCGGCCGGTCCGGCCGGGGTCCTGCCGGGGTGCGGGGTGGGGCCAGGGGCTACGGGGACAGTTCGAGGTAGGCCGGCCGCCCCTGTCTGCGCGCGGCCAGCGCCGCCTGCCACACGGGCAGCACGTACGGCGGGACCATGTCCGCGGTGACGTCCTCGGGCCGGCAGAAGCGGATCTCGCCGATCTCCGACTCCTGGAGCGTGATCCGCTGCTGCTGCTCCGGGGTCAGCTGCGGGCCCTCGAAGACGTGGAAGACGTGCGCGCCCCCCGGACGGGCCAGCCACGCGGTCACCAGCAGGCCGCCGACCTCCAGGTCCAGGCCGATCTCCTCGCGCAGCTCGCGGCGCAGCGCCGCCGTGGGGAGTTCGCCCTCGTCGAGGTGGCCGCCCGGCAGGTTCCACCGCTCGTTGTGGACCGGGTTGACGACGAGCACCCGGCCGTGTCCGTCCGTGACGACGGCGGCAGCCGACGCGGTGGCCGTGGTGCGGCGCGCGGGCGCGGTCATGGGTGCTCCTGTCACGGCGGGGCGGGCCCGCCGCTTCCGGCCGGCGGGGTCGGCGCTCACCGTAACAACGCGGCCGCAGACGGGCTCCGTGGGCCCGGGCCGGGACAGGGGCGGGGCCCGCGGCCGGCGCACGAGGGGGGCGCACAGGGCGGAGCCCATCGACAGGGTGTCGCCGCCCGGTCACACTGGGGCACGGAGGTGACACATGACGGAACGCGAACGCGCGCGCGAACGGACCGACGGCATGCGGCCCGCCGTCCGGGAGACATACGGCCCCGCGGACCTCAGCGCGGTTCCCATCTTCGCCGGCGGCTTCATCAACTTCGGCTACTGGCAGCCGGGCGACCTGGGCCGCCCCCTGACGGTCGGCGACCGTATCCGCAGCCAGGAGGACCTGTACCGGCACGTGCTGGACACCGTCGGCCCCGTGGAGGGCGGCGAGGTGCTGGAGGTGGGATGCGGCCTCGCGGTGGGCTGCGCGCTGGCCCTGGAGGAGTACGCCCCGGCGCGGATCACCGGCATGGACATCCACCCCCAGCAGCTGGAACGGGCCCGCCGGGCCAACACCCGTGCCCTGGCGGCGGCCGGGCCGGGCCGGTTCCGGCTGGTGCGCGGAGCGGCCGAGCGGATGCCGTTCGGGGAGGCCGAGTTCGACCGCGTCTACAGCGTGGAGGCCGCCCAGCACTTCGACGACCTGGAGGCGTTCGCGGCGGAGGCCGCCAGGGTGCTGCGGCCGGGCGGGCGGCTCGCCGTCGCGAGCTTCTTCGCCGCCGACCCGGCCGCCCCGGAGCCGCTGGCGGCACTGCTGACGACCTTCGCCGACGGGCTGGACATCGCCCGGCAGCCCGCGGACCTGACGGACGCCCTGACCCGGGCAGGGCTGGAGGGCGCGCGGGCGGAGTCCATCGGCCCCGCCGTGTGGCCCGGCTGGGACCACTGGCTGTCCGCCCAGTGGGAGCCGGGCACCTGGCCGCGGAACTTCCTGCACGCCTGGGAGCGGGGGCTGCTCGACTACTACGTCGTCACCGCCGAGCGCCCCCGCGCCTGACCGCTACGGCCTGGGCAGTTCGCGCGTCAGCTTCGACTGCCACGGGCACCAGGTGGAACGCGGCAGGAGCGCCCCGCCCACCTCGTCCAGGTGCTCGTCCACGTAGGCGATGCTCGCGTCGCAGACCTCCATCGCCATGCCGAAGAACTGCACCGAGTTCGGATCGAGATGGTAGGTCCACGGCTTGTTGTACGAGGCGGGCGTCTTGACGACGGTGCCCATGACACCGCGGTGCTCGGTGTCGGCGCCGCTGAGGATGTTCCGGGCCTGGCGGATCTTGGCAGGGTCGGTGAGCTTGATGACGAACGTGTCCGTGCCGTCCGTGAACTCGAAGTAGGTGGCGCGCGCCGCCGCGGACACCGTGTCGCCTTCGGCGGGCTGGGCGGCCTGGGCGGGCTGGCCCAGCGCCAGCGCCAGCATCGAGACTGCCGCGACACTGCCGGCGCGGGTGAGGATTCGTCGCATGACCGGTACCTCCGTACCTGATGGGTCGTATGGGGCCTTTCGGCCTTTCGCAACGCACCGTATGCAACTCACCAGACCCAATGGCCACTTGGGACATGAAACTGCCTCAAAGGACACCAAGTGCACCCACCACCCTGCCCGGAGGGCCACGCTCCGCAGTTCCGGCGGCCCGGCTGCCCCTCCGCCCGCATCCCCGCTCCCGACCTGCCGTCCCGGCCCGCGGAGCCGCCCGCGAGGGCGCGGGCGCGGCCTGCGGTGGGGCGTCTGGACGCCGGTCGGCGCATGCGGTTCCGGGCGACACCCGCTCCGGCCCCTGGGGCGGGTTGTCGGGTGGTAGTGCAGGGGACCGGCGGGGTAGGTCTGCAGTGGCCTGCGGGTGGTCCGCGGCCGCGGGCCGCGGGCGGCCCGGCACGGGGGAAGGGAAGCATCGTGGGAAGCGGAGTGGGCGCAGGTGGAGATCCGGCCGGTGCGGCGCATGCCGGGCAGCCGGTGACGGCCGCCGAGTTGTTCGACGGGCTGGGGATCGCCTACGAGGAGGCGTTCGGCAGGCTGCCCGCGCAGTCGGACGCCGTCGACTGGCTGGCCGCCCGACTGGCGCCCGGCGCCCGCGTCCTCGACGTCGGCAGCGGTACGGGCCGCCCGGTCGCCGAGCGGCTCGCCGACGCCGGGTTCGAGGTGACCGGGATCGACGTGTCACGCGTCATGGTCGAACTGGCCCGAGCCCAGGTCCCGAAGGCCCGGTTCGAGCAGTGCGACGTACGGGACTTCGCCCCGGAGGGCGGCTTCGACGCCGTCTGCTCCTTCTTCCCGCTGCTCATGATGAGCCGGGCGGAGGCATCGGCCGCATTGCGGCGGATGGCCGGCTGGCTGGTGCCGGGCGGCTACCTGGTGTCGGCCACCGTGCCGGCCGACGTGGAGGACGCCGAAGTGGAGTGGATGGGGCGGCGCGTGCGGGTGTCGAGCTGCTCGACCGACGCCTACCTGCGCCTCCTCCGCGAGGACTGCGGCCTGGAGCTCCTGCACCACTCCGTCTCCCTCTTCCTCCCGGACGGCGGACTGGCGGCACCGGAGGAGCACCTCTTCTGCTACGCCCGCCGCCCGGTCGACGGGGAGTGAGGGCGAGCCGGCGCCGCGGGGGCGGACAGGGAGAGGAACGGCGGGGCGGGGCGGCGAGGGCGGAGCTGACGGGTCGCATGCGGGTGCACCTTTCGACGGGGAGCAGGGACAGCCCCCGACCGCAGGGACGCGGCGGTCCGCTGTCGCGGTACCCGGCCGCGTCGCGGCGCGCCCCATCCGAATGGCGCCGTCCGAATGGCGCAGCTCCCGCTACGCGGGGAGGTTCAGCTGCCAGGAGACGCCGAAGCGGTCGCTCACCCAGCCGAACTTGGGGCTGAAGCCGTACGAGCCCAGCGGCATCAGTGCCGCGCCGCCCTCCAGGAGGGCCTCGTACAGGCGGTCCAGTTCGGCCTCGCTGTCGCACTGGACGAAGAGGGAGATCGCCGGGGTGAACCCGAAGTCGTGCTTGGCTGGGCTGTCGATACACATGAGCTGCTGGCCGGCGAGGGAGAACACGGCGTGCTGCACAGTGCCCTCGGGGCCGGGCTCGCCGGGGCCGTAGCGGGTGATGTCGAGCACCTCGGCGTCGTCGAAGAGCGAGGTGTAGAAGGCCATCGCCTCCTCCGCTTGGCCCTCGAACATCAGGAACGTGGTGATCTTCTGGGATGTCGCGGCCATCCTGCCTGCTCCAAGGAGGTGGGGTGCGGCTGTCGGTGCGACAGTAGGGCACACGGGAGCCGAAACCCCGTCAACTCCCCCTGCCGTGAGGCGAACCCGTACCCCTCCCCTATCATCTGTTCGATTCTCGACTCCCGTGGGCGTTCACGTCTGCACGGGAGCAAACACGATGAGAGGCAACGGGGACTTGGGATTCAAGGCCGGATATCGGATATCAGTGGTCGGCGCGTGCGCCGTGGCGGCCATTGCAGGAGGAATCATGTCCTCCAGTGCCTTCGGCACGGAGGACGGCGGCGACGGCCCGCAGGCCGCGCAGTCGGCGCCGCTGCCGGCGCCGGACGTGCACGCGGCGGACACCGCCCCGTCGCGCACCGACCACACCGCGTTCCGCGACGGCGTCATGCACCTCGGCGGCGACACGGCGGCGCCCGCCGGAGCAGGCGGCTCCGCGAAGGCCGCCGCGGGTGCGGCCGCCCGGGCGGCGGCCGCCGCCGCTCCCCCGCAGGGCGAGGGGTGGAAGCTGAGCGGAGCCACGAAGTGGCTGGCGACCGGCTACACGATCAAGTTCTACGACCAGAAGTCCGCGGACTGGCTGGGCCCCTACGCCAAGGCCACGGCGGCGGACCTCCAGCGGATCACGAACCTGCCGGTCAAGGTCGACACCAAGCCGGTGGGCTGGGAGTACTCCCGCCCGAAGGGCGAGGTGATCCTGGGCGTGCTGCACCGGCCCTGCCTGCCGCCGGACGGCGACATCATGGGCAACACCGGTTGGAAGGTCGTCCGCGACGGCTCCGGCATGGCCAACCTGAGCTGCGGCTTCACCAGCTCCTCGGTGCCGGAGACGGTGACCAGCGGGCACGCGTACATCGACAGCGAGTTCTTCACCCCGCAGGGCAAGCCGACCGCCGCCATGGGCGAGACGTACATGCGCAACCACATCAGCCACGAGATCGGCCACACCCTGGGCCTGACGCACGCGAACCGCAGCATGAAGCGGAGCGACTGCGTCAAGGGCACCGACTCCGGCCAGTTCCCCGTCATGTGCTCGCCTGCGTACGCGTACCAGGACAAGCGGGCCGGCACGTACGTGCAGCAGTTCGACGTCCAGGGCTTCCGCAGGCTGGCCGCGGGCGCGGGCGCCGTGCTGCCCCCGCAGGGGAAGGTCTCCGGCATCGCCGGGAAGTGCCTCGACGCCAGGGGCGGCAAGGCGGCCAACGGTACGCAGATCCAGCTCTACACCTGCAACGGATCGGTCGCGCAGTCCTGGATCCTCGGCAAGGACGGCACCTTCCGGGCGCTCGGCAAGTGCCTCGACAATGCGCGCAACGGCAGCGCCAACGGCAACAAGATCCAGCTGTGGGACTGCAACGGCTCCGCCGCGCAGCGCTGGTCGGTGAACGCCAAGGGCCAGATCGTGCACGTCGCGTCGGGCAAGGTGCTCGACGTGAAGGGCGGCGCGACCGCGAACAGCACCGTCGTCCAGCTGTACACGCCGAACACCGGCAAGGGCCAGCTCTGGAAGGCGCCGAAGTAACCCTCTCCCCCGCCGCTGCGGCTCAGCCCGGGAGCAGGGCGTCTACGACGTCGACGACCAGGTCGCCCAGCGACCTGCCGCCCGTGCCGAACGCGGCGGCGAGGGCGTAGCCGACGGCGGCGTCCTGCGGCTGGGGGCCGGCGCCGGGCAGCCAGTCCGCGGCGACGGACCCGTCGCCTCGGGAGGTGAACTCCCCGAGGCGGCGGCCGTCCCGCAGGAACCTGCTGGCCGTCGCCGAGCAGGGCACCAGGCGGTAGCGGCTGCCGCCGGCGCGGGCGTCGACGCGGTAGGAGCGGCGGGGGATCCAGGCCCGGGCCGGGCGGATGCCGGCCGGGCCGCCGTCCACGGTGAGGGTGAGGCGTCCGCCGTCGCGGGTGCCGATCGGCGCGTACCGGTTCGGCTTGGCGCCGCCACCGCGGACCAGCCGCACCTCGGGCAGCGCCCCGCCCGCCACGGCCACCGTCCCCCGGCCGGCGTCGAGGCGGACGTCGACGGGCCCGAAGCACTCGTCCGCGACGGGCCCGGACGGGCCGGCCGTACTGTCGCCGCCGAACGGCGGCTCCGCGTCGGAGAACGGCAGGGACGGATCGTGCATGGCGGTCTTCCTCGGAGCCGAAGGGACGGACGGGCCGCCGGCCACTGCACGCCCGGCACCCCCGACCATGATCGCCCACCCGGCGGACGCATCGCACGCGAGACGGCCCGGCAGCCGGGCCATGGGCGACGATGGTGCCCATGTCCGAACGATTCACGACCCGAGTCCTCGACCTCACCACAGGCCGCACCGAGACCGTGACCGACCTGACCCGCCACTGCGAGCGCTTCCTCTCCGACGCCGCAGCCGGCCGCGACGGCCTCCTGAACGTCTTCGTCCCGCACGCCACCGCCGGCATCGCGGTGATCGAGACGGGCGCCGGCAGCGACGACGACCTCCTCGACGCCCTCGGCGCCCTCCTCCCCGCCGACGACCGCTGGCGCCACCGCCACGGCTCGCCCGGCCACGGCCGCGACCACGTCCTCCCGGCCTTCGTCCCGCCCCACGCAACCCTGCCGGTCGTGGCGGGCCGCCTGGAACTGGGCACCTGGCAGTCGGTCTGCCTGGTGGACACCAACAAGGACAACCCGCAACGCCAGGTGCGCCTTTCGTTCCTCGGCTGAACCGAGGATCAGGGGGCGATGTCCGACGGCTGCACTCCCGGGTGTGGAACCTGACGGTGTGCCGGATGCGCTTTACCCCACCGTGTTCGGGGCGGCAAGCCGTCTCACCCGAAGGGGTGGTGAACGCGTTGACCCGTCTGGTCGGTGGGGTGGGGTTCCCCTACGGTCGGGCCCCGGTCGTCGCTCGCGGTGCGGGGCGGCGGCGTGGGAGCAGGCCGGGACTGGGAGAGGACGGCACAGGGTGGTCATGCACGAGGACTGGACCGACGGCGCGGTGTGCAGGACCGCCGACCCCGACGAGCTCTTCGTGCAGGGCGCGGCCCAGAACCAGGCCAAGTCGGTGTGCGGGAGCTGCGGGGTCCGTACGGAGTGCCTCGCCTACGCCCTCGACCAGCGGATCGACCACGGCATCTGGGGCGGGATGACCGAGCGGGAGCGGCGCGCGCTGTTGAAGCGGAGGCCGCTGGTGACGTCGTGGCGGCGGCTGTTGGAGGCCGCCCGGCAGGAGCACCACCGGCAGACGGGCCCCGCGGCGGTGCGCCGGGCCGGCTGACCGCCGGGCCGCCCGGGTGCCGCATCGCCGGAATGCCTGCGGGTGGGTTCCGTGGTGGGGGGCAGGCGAGCCCCGGTCAGGTCGTCGGGCGGGTCGCCAAGGCGGGGAGCATCCACGGGCTGACGGGGGCGGGGGCCGGCCCCGTCGGGGTCCTGCCGCAGAACTCCGCCTCGATCACGTTGGCGTACAGCGCCTCGTCCTGGAGCCAGTCGCCGTTGGCGTTGAAGGTCAGCTGTCGGCTGCCGTCCGGTGTGCCGACCATCGCGGACAGTGAGCCGTTGGTGCGGCCGCTCTTGCCGACCACCTTCACGCCGCAGGAGAGCTGCGCGAACTCGACGCCCAGCCCGTATCCGAAGCCGCCGCCGAGAGGCACCTCCGTGAACATGGCCTTCGTCTGGGCGGGCGGCAGCAGCCGTCCGGCCGTCAGTGCCCGGTGGAAGCGGTTGAGGTCGCCGGCGGTGGTGATGACGTCGCCGGCGGCACCGAGCCAGGTCATGTTCTGCCGGGTGGCGTCGTGGATCTCGGCGTCCGGTTCGGTGCGGTGGAGCCGGGAATAGCCGACGGGGTGCGGGCGGGGCATGCGCGGCGAGGTCCCGGGGAACGACGTCCCCTTGAGGCCGAGCGGCCTGACGATGCGGCGCATCGCCTCCTCACCGTGGGTGCGGCCGGTCGCCTTCTCGATGACCATTCCGGCGAGGACGAAGTTGGTGTTGGAGTACACCGGCATCTTCTGCGGGTCGGGCCGCGGAGGGTACGTCAGGGCGATCGCGACGAGTTCCCCGGGCGTGTGGGTGTCGTAGCGGTGTTCCGGGAAGCCGGGGCCGGCCGCGTCGTGGATGAACGCCGGGTCCTCGGTGTGGTTCGCCATGCCGCTGGTGTGGTTCAGGAGCCGGCGGAGGGTGATGGTGCGGCCGTCGTAGCCGTTGCCCTGCACCAGGCCGGGCAGCCACTTCTCGACCGTGTCGTCCAGGCTGAGCCTGCCCTCCGCTTCGAGTTGGAGCAGGACGGTGGCGACGAACGTCTTGGTGATGCTGGCGCCGCGGAAGTGGTCGGCGCGGGTCCGCTCGCGGCCGGTGGCGGTGTCGGCGTGCCCGTACGCCGCGAACCACGTCCCCTTGCGGTCGCGCACCTCGGCGGCCGCTCCCGGCAAGCCGCCCTCGGTGACCAGGTCGCGCAGGGCGGCCCCGGTTGCCTCGTGCCCGCCGGGCGCCGGCCGTGCCGCACCCTGTACGGGCGCCGTGTCGGGGCCCGCCGCGTGCGCGGGCGGGGCGAGTGCTGTGGTCCCGCCCGCGGTCAGGGCCGCCGCCAGGGCCAGTAAGACGGTGCGGGGAGCCCGCTGCTTCGGCATCAGGTGCCTCCTCCTCGTGGTCGGGGGCCAGCGGTGTGCTCCCCCGGTGCCTTGGACGCCGGATGCCGGCACAGGGTTGACTCCGCAGATGCCCTGCATCCACCGGAAGGGCCGCCTGCGGTCGCCCGCGCGCTGCCCGTTCCGAGGGCCGACGAGCAGTTCGCCACCTGCGGCGGCGGGCGGGGGATCAGTCCGCGGTGAGCCGTCCGCTCATCCAGGCGAGGGCCGGGGGCACCTCCCGGCGCCAGGTCTTGAAGTTGTGGCCGCCGCTGTCGAGGATGATGGACGAGACCCGTGCGGGCGCCTTGACCTTCGCGACGAACTCCATCGTCTCCCTGTAGTTGGGCTCACCCGTCAGCGACGAGGTCACCAGGAACGACGAGTCGCCCTGGGGCCGGTTGTCGAGGTGCCACAGGAGGTCGGACCGCTTCTCCTCGTCCTTGTCGCCCTGGAAGAGGTCGCCGGACTCGCGGTCGGTCTCGGGCCGGTACTCCGCCGACAGGCCGACGCCGACGGAGAAGGACTCCGGGTGCTGGACGGCCAGCTTCAGGGCGCAGTAGCCGCCGGTCGAGTTGCCGATGACGCCCCAGTTGCCGGGCGAGGTGCCGACCCGGTAGGCGGTCGCCACCGCCTTGACGAGGTCGGTGCCGTAGAAGGTCTCGCTCTGCGGGCCTCCGGGGACGTCGATGCACTGGGTGTTCGCGGCGGCGATGGTGGGCCGCATCATCACCAGCACCATGGGCTGCGCCTTCTTCTGCTTCGCGAGCCTCCATGCCGTCTGCGGGTACTCGAGCTTCTTGATGAGGTTCTCGGCCATGCCGGGGAAGCCGGTCAGGACGACGGCCGCGGGGAACCTGCGCTGCTCGGCCCCCTTCGCGAAGTACTCCGGCGGCAGGTACACGTACGCGGGGGCCGCCGTGCGGGAGCGCTCGCCGTGGACGACCACCTTCTCGATGACGCCGCCCACGCGGGGATCGACGCCGCCGGGGACCGCCGGCGCCTTGCGCCCGAGGACCTGTACCGCTGCCCCGCCGGGTGCGGCCGCGACCTGCTGCTTGGCGCCGACGAGGTCGGACCAGGAGTCATAGAACAGGAAGGTCCGGTTCGATACGAGCCCGACGGAGGCGAGGACGCAGACCTGGGCGAGGAGGAGGATCCCGATCCGCCCGAGCACCCGCCCTGCGCCCCGCCCTCCGAGGCGCGGCCACTGCCACACCGTCACGGCGCCCAGGAGGAGCGTGGCCAGCACCACGCACGCCGACAACGTGTCACTCGTCAGACCCATGGACCGGGATCGCCCTCTGCCGTGCCGCCCGGTTCCGACGCGCGGTCCGGGGCACACCGTCGACCGATGTGCACCGGTCAAGAGGGTGGAACACCGCCCGGCGTTCCCTCCGGAGCCGGAAATCCCGGGCGGTCGTGGCGCATCCTCACCCGATGCGGGCCCCGTCATCCGCCCTTGAGGCGGCGGGTGACCTCCTCGCTGATGCGGCGGTGCAGTTCGGCCAGTTGCCCGGGGGTGTACGCGGTCAGGTCGCCGAGGTCGGGCGGCCCGGCTCCCTGTTCCTTGCGCTTGCCCTCCTCGCGGCGGGCGAGCTCCTGCTCCTCGGGGGAGCCGGGGGCTGCGTACGCGCAGCGGATGAGCGTGCCGTCGGCGCTCTTCAGACAGGTGGCCTCGCGCCCGCCGACCTGGCCGCGGCCCTCCACCCGGTAGCGGATGTTCTGCTCGCTGCCGACGGTCGCGGTCCAGGTGGTGCCGCCGGTGGGCACGACCTCGAACACCCGGTAGTCGTTGTAGCAGCAGACGTCCCGGTACTCGGCCTTGACGAGCGCGACGATCGCCGCGGGCGAGGACCAGGTCGGGTCGAGCCGGTGCACGGTCAGCGGGGCGAGCCCGCCGCCGCGGTGCCGGGTCGGCACGGCGGAGACGGCCACGACGGAACTGGCCTCGCCCTGCGGTGTGAGCGGAGTGACGTACGAGCTGCTGCCGCTGCCGTCGCGGTGGCGCAGGGCGAACTCGGATTCGTTTCCGGCGTTGGCCCCGTCCTCGGAGGCGTCCCAGCCGCTGCGCTCGAACCACCAGTCGGTGAAGCTGCCGACGGCGGCGGTCGCCTCGCGCTGCCGGGCGGCGAGGCTCAGCGGGTAGGAGGGTCCCGGCACCGCCTGCGTGTCGGCGGTGACGGTGAGCCGGCCGGTGTGGCCGTCGTACAGGGCGAGGCCGGCGGGGCGTTCGGTGACGACGAGGAGCCCGGTCTGGCGTTTGAGGGGGACGGCCACGACGGGTCTGTCGCCGTTGCAGACGACGTAGGCGTCGTCGGCGTCGAAGCGGACCCAGCGCTTGTGTGCGGCGATCTTCCGGCCGAGGTTGTGGTGGAACCAGCCGCCGATCCGCGCGTCGGCCTCCTCCACGTCGAACCGGCAGCGCTGCTGCGAGCGGCTGGTGCCCCCGAGGGGTACGTCCTGCACCAGGCCGACCTCGTATCCGGCGAGCCAGCCGCGCCGCTCGACGAGGGTGGCGAACCGGTCGGCATCGGGCAGGTAGCTGATGTCGGCGATCTCGCCGGTGACGTCCCCGAGGTGCGGGGCGGCCTGGGCCTTGCCGACGACGTACGGGGCGCGGGCCGCCAACTCCGGTACCGGCCCGGTCACGACGCGGGTGGCGGCCATGTAGGCGCGGTCCTGGAGGTACGCCCCGTAGACCGTCCACGCGAAGGTGAGGGCGATCCCCGCGACGGCGGCGAGGCAGCCGAGGGTCTTGGCCGCGCCGCTCCCGCCGCCGCGGCGCTCCGCGCGCCCCCGGCGCAGCATCCCGACGAGGCCGGCGAGCAGTGCCAGAGCCGCGGCCAGTACGGGCACGGCCAGCCAGGAGAGGGCCTTGCGCAGTTCCCACACGGCGATCGTGCTGTAGTACGGGGCGTACCAGGGCGCGAGGAGCACGAGGGCCGCGGCTGCCGCGGGTATGCCGATGCGCAGGATCCGGTCCATCCGTGCCCTCCCCCAAGCCGGTGTGGACCCCAGTGTGGACCCGGGGAACGGCCTTTGTCAGGACGCGCGGGCGACGCGGGCTGCGCGGGCGACGGGCGCGGTCAGCCGCGCAGGGCCTTCGTCAGCAGGGAGCCGGCGATGATCAGGGCGGCGCCGATCCACCACGGGTCGCCGAGGATGAGCACGGCGATGCCGAGGGGGATGAGGAGCGCCGCCAGCGGCAGCAGGAAGCTCGCCGTGGAGGGCGGCTCGGGGCCGGGCAGTCCGGCGTCCCGCCGGGCCCGGGCCCGCGCGACGTCCGGGTACCAGGCGGTGAACTTCAGGGCGGCGACGATGGCGGTGATCTGGATGATCCAGCCGGTCCAGATGTTGTCGGGGTTGTGGAGGACGAGGTCCCCGAAGGCTCCGGCGAGGGCGGCGACCAGGAAGGCGAGCCCCCACGCGCCGGTGATGACGTAGTTGGTGCGCAGGAATGCGGGGGTGTGCCAGAGCGAGGGGTCGACCTGCTCGCGCGCGTACTGGAGGGTGAACGGCATGCGGACGGCCATCGAGCCGAAGGCGATGAGCGTGAGGGCGATGTTGGCGACCTCGCCGGCGTACGTCTCCAGCCAGCGGAGGGTGTCGGGGGCGGCCAGGGCTCCGACGACCGCCATGCCGGCGAAGAAGACGACGTCCGCGAGTTCGAGGAGCTTCCAGGAACTGCCCGGGCGGGTCAGGTGGCCCAGGAGGACCAGGGCCACGGCGGCGGCCAGTGCGGTGGCGACCGCGACCTCGAACCGGCCGGGCCCGACCAGCAGGGAGAAGATGATCCACGGCGCCATGCCGACGACGGGGCTCTCCAGGAACCCGCGCAGTGCCGAGGCGGCCGTGGGGCGTCCCTCGGTGCTCACCCTTCAAGGTTGGTCCCGTTCGGCGGGCGGAGCCACTCGTGCGCGGCCCGCACCGCGGGGGGAGCATGGGAGGCGAGGGCCGCTCTCTGCGGCCGGACACCCAGCCGGAAGGAAGGGGATGCGCCATGCTGGCGGACAGCAAGGCGTTCAGCGGCTTCTCGGTGCGGCGGATCGCCGACGTCCGGGAGTTCTACGCCTCGACGCTCGGGCTGCGCGTCTCGGGAGACGACGAGATGCTCACGCTGCACCTCGGCGGGGGCGGTGAAGTCCTGGTGTACCCGAAGGAGGCGCACGAGCCGGCCGCGTTCACCGTGCTGAACTTCCCGGTGCCGGACATCGACAAGGCGGTCGACGCACTGGCCGCGCGGGGCGTGGTGTTCGAGCGCTACGAGGAGTTCGAGCACGACGGGAAGGGCATCGTCCGCGACGCCGGGGGCCCGGCCATCGCCTGGTTCAAGGACCCTGCGGGGAACGTGCTGTCGGTGCTGACGCCCCCCTGATCCCGCTCCCCCTCGTGCGCTCACCCGTACGGGCGCATCCGGGCGTGTCCCCCGCTCGCGGGCTGCGGGCCGCCGGATAGTCGGGGCTGCGGGCGCCGCACCGGCGGCCGCGTACCAGGCGGAACGAGGCGAGCGGGTGAGGCGGTTGAGGCGGTTGAAGCCGATGGCCAGGCGTGTGGTGGCGGTGTCCGCGGTGGTGGCGGGCGTGGTGGCCGGGACGGGCGGCTGGACGGCGGGGGCCGCCGTGAACGGTCAGGAGGGCCCGGCGCCGCAGCGGTCGGCCGCCGTGACGGCCGCGTACCCGAAGGGCGTGGTGGTCTCCCGGTCGGGTGTCCACGTACGGGCGAAGCCGACGGTGTACTCGAACGTCGTCAAGACGCTGCGCCACGAGCAGGTGGTGTACCTGGTGTGCCAGCAGCGCGGCGGCTGGGTGGAGGGCAATCCGGTCTGGTACCGGCTCCACGGGGTGAACGGCTGGGTGTCCGCCCGCTACGTGCACGACCTGCAGCCCGTACGGGCCTGCTGACCAGAGGCTCCCGGCCGCCGCGCCGTGGCGGCCGGGGATGCGGGGGGTGCGGGGGGGATCAGAACGAGAAGACGGCGTTGCCGTTCAGGGTCGCGGACATGGAGCAGGAGTTGCCGAAGGTGTGCTTCCACGAGACGCGGCTGCCCTGCCAGACGCCGTCCGCGGTGACCGTGACCGGGTCGTAGTGCATGGGGCACGCGCGGTTCGGGTCCGGGGCGGCGAGCAGGCGGTCGAACGTGCCGTCGGTGGACTTCAGCGCCTCACAGGCGGCCTCGGGGTCGGGGTGGGTGCCCTGGGCGCTCGGGGCGCAGCTGAGGGTGGTCGCCCGGACGACGGTGCTGTTGGCGTCGTCCCCCTTGGCGACGGAGAAGACCAGGGCGGACGGGGCGTACAGGCTTGCGGGCTGTGCCTCCGCCATGCCCGTGGCGCCGGCCAGGCACAGGAGGGCAGCGGCGGATACGGCAGCGAAGCGGTGACGCACGACAGGACTCGCTTTCGATTCGAAGGTTGAGCGCGATACTTTCTTGCGATATCGCTCTCTTACACCGGTGAGTCTGTCGGGTGCGAAGGGTGACCGCACATCGATCGCCGATTTACGGACACCGTGTTCGGATAGCGGATAGCCGGCGGGGTGTTCGCCCAGCTCACGCCCCGTTCCGCGGCTCGATGGCGGTCCGTGCCCGCCTGCCGACGCAAGGTGAGCGATCTGCTGACATGCACTTCCGAGGGCGCGAGGCCGGGCAACAGCCACCCGGCCTTCATCGAACGGCCATTCAGCTTGACCGGATCCCTACGCTCCCATGCCCCGCCCCGGATGCCCCAGCCGGCGGAGCGGCCGCAGCCGGTGGAGGGTGCGCGCCGCGCGGCGGCCCCACGCGCCTGCGCCGGCCGCCGCACTGCGGGGCACCGCGGCGGCGCCTATGCTGCCCGCATGCCAAAGGGAACACGCGTACGCCAGACACGGACGACTCCGCTTCGGGACATGGGCGGATACGCCGTGGACGGGCAGCGGCTGGTCCGCATCACACTCGCCCTCATGCTCTGCGGATGGGCGGTGGCCGCCGGCGTGTTCGTCCTCGGACGGGCGAACGCGGTCTGGGCCGCAGTGCCGTTCATCACGGTGGTGATCACGGGCCTGGGCTTCGCTGTGGCACTGGTCCTGCTGCACCGGGCGACGTGGACCGCCCTCCTCTCGCTCGCCGGCACGGCGGCCATGCTGGCGGGCGCGGCCAACGGCGGCACCGCCCCGCTGATCTCCGGCGCGGCCATATGGTCCGCGCTGGCCGCAGCAGCATGCCGGCGCGGCTACTACAGGCGCCGCCGCGGCATCCAGGCCCCCTGGTGGGACAGCCTCGTCTGACACGGAGGCGGACACCCCGGCGGTTCTCCCCCGCCCGGCACCGGCCGGCCGTAGTGTCGAAGGGTTCCCGAGGAGGGCTGCTGATGCGCAAGGTGACGTACTCGATGAACGTCTCGCTGGACGGCTACATCGTCGGGCCGGACGGCGGCTTCGACTGGACGCCCCCTCACGCGGACGTCTTCCGCTTCTGGATCGACGAGATCAGGGGGGTGGACGTCCACCTGCTGGGGCGCCGCCTGTACGAGACGATGCTCTACTGGGAGACCGCCGACGTCTCCTCACTCGACGAGGCGGAGCGCGAGTGGGTGTCGCTCTGGAACCCGCTGCCGAAAGTCGTGTTCTCCACGACGCTGACCGACGTCCGGGGCCGTGCCCGCCTGGCCTCGGGCAGCCCGGCCGAGGAGATCGAGCGGCTGCGGGCGGAGCCGGGACAGGGGGAGATCGCGATCGGCGGTGCCACGCTCGCCGCCCAGGCGGCCGCGGCGGACCTGATCGACGAGTACCGGGCCATGGTGTACCCGGTCCTCGTGGGCGGCGGCATTCCGTTCTTCCCGAGGGCCGATCAGCGGGTGGACCTCACCCTGGCCGAGACCCGCACCTTCACCTCGGGCGTCGTCTGCCTCGACTACCGCGTGGCACGCCCGGCCCGACCCTAGTGCAGTGGGCGGGCGCGCCCACGGCTCCCGCGGCGAAGCCGGAGCGATAGCTCGTGAAGCCGTCGGCGGTCTGGTGCGAGTCGGCGAGCAGCGTCATGACGCTGCTCGGGTCGGCACAGGTCTCCGCCTCGGCGTGGCGGGTGCGGAGGGGCGCGAGGGGCGCGGCGGACGGACTCTGGCTCTCGGACAAGGTCATGCGGCAAACCCCGCGATCCGGCCATCCGGTTCATCCCTCGCGTTTCCCCACACCCCCTAACCGCCCGTGGCCGAGAAGTGCTGGTAGTCGGGGTTGGGCCAGCGGCCGCCCCAGGCCCAGCCGATGTCCGCGAACGCGCGGGACACCGCGTCCCCCGGCCGGATCATGCCGGGGACGGGCCGGTCCCGGTGCAGGTTGGCGCGGCCCGCGGCCGGGTGGACGGTGCCGCTGCGGTCCACGTACGGGTTCTCGACGGGGTTGATGTCGACGGCGTCCCCGTACGCATGCTGCGACCTCCGGCTCGGATCGCCCGTCACAGGGCGGCAGTTGAACGCCGAGGTGTTGTCGTCCGCCATGGACCTGCCGTCGTCCCCGCCGTACGCGGAGGCCGGCTGCATGCGGCGGATGGGGAACCGCGCCGCGAACACCTTGCCGAAGGCGCCGAGCAGCGGCCCGACGGCGTCCTCGTGCACGACGAGCGCGCCGCGATGGACCTTGCCGTCGAAGCCCCAGTGGTTCATCCGGATCAGCCGCAGCTGCTCCGGGCCCACGGGACAGCCCGCGCGGTACGTGGCGCCGAGCGCCTCGGCCGGGACGGGCACCACTTCGGCGGCCAGCGAGGGCGCGGCCGCCCGTGCGCGCTGCACGGGCGGCGGGGCGGGGGTCGCGGCCGGCGGCGCGGATGCCGCAAGGACGGCACCGAACGCGAGGGCCGCGGTGACGGCTACGGGTATGGGTCGCACCCGTTCACCGTAGGCACACCCCCACGCCCCCGCACGCCGCGAGGGCCACACGGGCCACAGCGGGCCACGGCGCCCCCGCCCGGCTACCGTCGGACGCGTGGACCTGCTGCTGATGTCCGACACCCACCTCCCCGTACGGGCCAAGGCCCTTCCCCCGGAGCTGCTCGACCTGGTGCCCCGCGCGGACGTCGTCGTCCATGCGGGCGACTGGGCCGACGAGGCGACCCTCGACCTCCTGGAGGCACGCGCCCGCCGCCTCGTCGCCGTCTTCGGCAACAACGACGGCCCCGGTCTGCGCGCCCGCCTCCCGGAGGTGGCGTACGCGGACCTCCAGGGCGTGCGCCTGGGTGTGGTCCACGAGACCGGCCCGGCCAAGGGCCGCGAGAAGCGCTGCGCCGAACGCTTCCCGGACCTGGACGTCCTGGTCTTCGGCCACAGCCACATCCCGTGGGACTCGACGGCCGACGGCCGTCTCCGCCTGCTGAACCCGGGCTCCCCCACGGGCCGCCGCCGCCAGCCGCACTGCACGTACATGACGGCCCGCATCGGCTCCTCGGGCCTCGCCGGCGTACGCCTCCACGAACTCCCCCCGCGCACGCCCGGGTGAGTGCCGCCGGCCCGCGGCCGCGCGCACCCCGCGGAGGCGTGCAGCGGGTCCTTCCGGATCCGCGGACGCGCCGCCCCCTCCCCGCATATGCTCCGGCTGGCACGACGCCGCTCCGGCGCAGCGCGCGTCCGGATACCGAACGCCGACGTAAGGGGACCGCCCCGTGAGTGTCCGCATCCAGCCCTCCTCCCAGGTCGACGAGACCGCCGCACTCGGGGACGGCACGACCGTCTGGGACCTGGCGCAGATACGGGAGGAGGCGCGGCTCGGCCGGGGATGCATCGTCGGCCGCGGAGCCTACGTCGGCCCGGGCGTGCGCATCGGCGACAACGTGAAGCTGCAGAACCACGCGCTCGTGTACGAGCCCGCCGTCCTCGGGGACGGGGTGTTCATCGGCCCGGCCGCGGTGCTCACCAACGACTTCTACCCGCGGGCGGTGGACCCCGAGGGGCGGCTCAAGCGGGGCGCTGACTGGGAGGCCGCCGGGGTGGTGGTGGAGGAGGGGGCTTCGCTGGGGGCCCGTTCGGTGTGCGTGGCCGGGGTGCGTGTGGGGCGGTGGGCACTGGTGGCGGCGGGCGCCGTCGTCTCCCGGGACGTGCCGGACTTCGCGCTCGTCGCCGGGGTGCCCGCCCGGCGCATCGGCTGGGTGGGGAGGGCCGGCGTCCGCCTCGCCGAGCGGGACGGGGAGCCGGGCGTGTGGGAGTGCCCCCGCACCGGCGCCCTGCACGACGAGAGGGACGGCACCCTCACCGAACGCATTCCGCATCGGAACTGACGGCACGTCGGATATTGGCCGCCGGGATTTCCTCAAAACCGCAATCACCGGCCACCCCTTGGGCATACCTTGTCCGTGTACACGGGATCTGAGCAGGCAACTGCCTTTGTTCAGTGGGGGGTTGTACACGACGGGGGCATCGCGGAACCATGCCGGCGGCGGGCGCGCAAGCGCGCTGGCGAGCGGCGTGCGTTCGCGCGGGCCCCGGTCCGGGGCATCGCTGGGGGGTACCAGTCGGCGGCTCCGGACGGCACGGGCCGGGGGCGGCGCCGCAGGGCACCGCCACGTCGGCACGTGCGCCGTCCTGCACGGTCCCTCCACGGAACGACGACCGCCGGCCGGCCCGAGGAGCGATCAGAGGGGGTAGGTGTGTCGGAGCCTCACAGCTCGCGCATACATCACGGCTCGCACATGCATCACAGCCGGCACGCGCACGACAGCTCGCGCACGCGCCGTCGCCACACGCACGAATCAGGCAGCGCACACGGCAAGCCCACCGCCCGGGCCTGCGACCGCAGGGCGGGTGCCCGGTGACCGGAGCAACCCCAGCACCCCGATTAGCTGCCCTGACCCGAGAAGACCCGACCCTCCACGCCCTCGCCCAGCGCCTGCTCGCGCTGGCCGAGCAGGCCCTCCCCCGGATGTACGCAGCCGACGGCGGCGGCACGTTCGTCTTCACCCGCGCCGGCACCGTCTCACCCGCCGGCACCCGCAGCGTGGAGCGCCGCGGTACGAGCAACCGGTACGCGGCCATCACCGTCCTCGGGGCCCGGTTCCTCCCCGAGGACCGGCAGCGCGCCGTCCTCGGCGGGCACACCGCCGCCGAGTTCGCGGGGCTGCTGGTGGAGCGGCTTCCGCGGATCACCAACCTCGGCGACGCCGCACTCGTCGCCTGGGCCGCGGCCGACACGGACCACCCCAAGCTGCCCGACGCCCTGGCCCGCCTCTCGGCCCTGGACGCCCCCGGGCAGCCCCGCTACACGGTCGAGGCGGCCTGGGTGCTCTCCGCGCTCGCCGCGGCCCGGTCCTCGGCCGACGTCGAAGACGGGCTGGCCGCAGCGCGGGACCGGCTGCTCGGCGCCCTCACGGGCACGAGCCCCCTCTTCCCGCACGCCACCGCGCCCGGACTCCTCCCGCGCTACCGCACGCACGTCGCGTGCTTCGCGGACCAGACGTACCCGCTCCAGGCCCTGGCCCGGCTCCACGCCACGGCCCCCGACCCGGTGGCCCTCCAGGCCGCCGACGCCTGCGCGGCCCGCATCTGCGAGCTCCAGGGCGACGGCGGGCAGTGGTGGTGGCACTACGACGCCCGTACCGGCCAGGTGGTCGAGGGCTACCCGGTCTACAGCGTGCACCAGCACGCCATGGCCCCCACCGCCCTGTTCGACCTGGCGGACGCCGGCGGCCTCGACCACGGCGCCGCCATCCGCCGGGGCCTGCGCTGGATGGCGGAGGTGCCGGAGCTCGCCGGCCCGGACGGGGTGCCGCGCGAGCCGATGATCCGCGAGGACCACGCGGTCACCTGGCGCAAGGTCTACCGCGGCGACCCGGCGAAGGCGGTGCGCGCCGCCCGCGGCCTGGCCACCCGGGTCGTCCCCGGGGCGCGCCTCGCCCCGCTCGACCGGGTCTTCCGTCCGCTCGCGGTGGACCGGGAGTGCAGGCCGTACGAGTTCGGCTGGCTCCTCCACGCCTGGCTGGGAGGCCCCGCCAGATGACCGGACACCGCGACAACACCCCCTACACCGACAACTCCGGCCACACCGACAAGGCCACCCTCTTCGGCATCACCCTCGACGCCCTGACCATGGACGAGACCGTGCGCCGCTGCCTGGACGCGGTGCGCCGCGGGGAGCAGATCGAGATCGGCATGGTCAACGCCGCGAAGCTGGTCACCATGCGGCGCAATCCGCAGCTCGCCGCCGCGGTGTCCGGCTGCGACCTGGTCCTGGCCGACGGCCAGGCCGTGGTCTGGGCCGGGCGCGTCCTCGGCGTACGCCTGCCCGAGCGCGTCGCCGGCATCGACCTGTTCATGCGGCTCCTCGCCGCAGCCGAGCAGGCGGACATCCCGGTGTACCTCCTGGGCGCCCGCGAGCACGTCCTCGACCTGATGCTGCGCCGGATCTCCGAGCAGTTCCCCGCCCTCCGCGTCGCCGGCAGCCGCAACGGCTACTTCGACGACTCCGAGCAGGGGGCCGTCGCCGACGCGATCGCGGCAAGCGGCGCGCGCATGCTGTTCCTCGGCATGACGTCCCCCAAGAAGGAGATCTTCACGGCCTCCTTCGGCAAGCGCACCGGCGCCGACGTCGTGCACGGGGTCGGCGGGTCCTTCGACATCCTGGCGGGCGTCACGAAGCGGGCCCCGCAGCTCTGGCAGCGCATCGGGCTCGAATGGTTCTACCGCGCCCTCCAGGAACCCCGCCGCCTCGGCAGGCGCTACCTCACCACCAACACCGCCTTCCTCCTCATGACGGCCCGGGAGCTCCTCCGCCGTACGCCGTCTGCCGGTCCCTCGCACGGGACCGGTTCCGCGAACAGGAGTCACTGATGCGCGTCGTCGTCGTGGGACAGGGATACGTGGGCCTTCCGCTGGCCGTTCGGGCAGCGGAGGTCGGACACCAGGTGATCGGGTACGACGTCGACGCGCGGCGCGTCAAGAGCCTCGCCGCCGGCGAGTCGTACGTGGAGGACGTCTCCTCCGAGCGGCTCGGCCGGGCGCTGAACCGCGGCACGTACCGTCCCACCGAACTCGCCCGGGACTGCGGGGGCTTCGACACCGCGGTCGTCACGGTGCCGACCCCGCTCCAGGACGGTGCGCCCGACCTGCGCTACATCGAGGAGTCGGCCCGCACCCTGGCCCGCTACCTCCGGCCGGGTGCGACGGTCGTCCTGGAGTCCACCACCTATCCCGGCACCACCGAGGAGCTCTTCGGCCCCCTCCTGGAGGACGGCTCCGGCCTGACGGCCGGCGCCGACTTCCACCTCGGGTACAGCCCCGAGCGCATCGACCCCGGCAACACGACGTGGGGCTTCCAGCAGACCCCCAAGGTCGTCTCCGGTGTGGACGCCGCCTCCCTCAAGGCCGTGGAGGCCTTCTACGGGGAGCTCGTCGACAAGACGGTCCCGGTGCGCTCCCCCAAGGAGGCCGAGCTCGCCAAGCTGCTGGAGAACACCTTCCGGCACGTCAACATCGCCCTCGTCAACGAGATCGCCATGTTCGCCCGCCACCTCGACATCGACGTGTGGCAGGCCATCGAGGCGGCCTCCAGCAAGCCCTTCGGGTTCATGAAGTTCACCCCGGGGCCGGGCGTGGGCGGCCACTGCCTGCCCATCGACCCGTCGTACCTGTCCTGGCGGGTCCAGCGCGAACTCGGCCAGAGCTTCCGCTTCGTGGAGCTGGCCAACGACATCAACAGCCACATGCCCGAGTACGTCACCCGCCGCGTGATGGACGCCCTCAACGCGCGCCGCCGCTCCGTCAACGGCTCCCGGATCCTCCTCCTGGGGCTCGCGTACAAGAAGAACACCGGCGACGCCCGCGAGTCTCCGGCCGTCCGCATCTCCCAGCTCCTCCTCGACCTGGGGGCCAAGGTGCGCGCCGCCGACCCGCACGTCGTCGAGGACGTCGCGGTGGACGCCCGGCTGGTCCGGGTGGAGCCGACGCGCAGGGAGCTGTCCGCCGCCGACGTGGTCGTGCTCCTCACCGACCACGACTCCTTCGACTACGCCATGGTCACCGAGCACGCCTCCCTCGTCCTGGACTGCCGCAACCGGCTCTCCGGCCCCACCGTGGAGGTGCTCTGACCCCATGCCCCGGATCATCTGCGTGGCCGGAGCCCGGCCCAACTACATGAAGGTCAAACCGGTGATGGACGCACTGGAGAGGCACGGCGCCGACGTCGTGCTCGTCCACACCGGGCAGCACTACGACACGTCGATGAACGACGTCTTCTTCCGCGACCTCGGCATCCGGCCGCCCGACCGGCACCTCGGGGCCGGGTCGGGCAGCCACGCCGAGCAGACGGGCCGGGTGATGGCGGCCTTCGAACCGCTCCTCGCCGAGCTGGCGCCGGACGCGGTCGTGGTCGTCGGCGACGTCAACTCCACCCTGGCCTGCGCCCTGGTCACCGCCAAGGCCGGCCCGCTCCTCGCGCATGTCGAGGCGGGCCTGCGCAGCCGGGACTGGAGCATGCCGGAGGAGGTGAACCGGGTCGCCACGGACCGGGTCAGCGACTACCTGCTCGCCCCGTCCGCCGACGCGGCGGCGAACCTGCGGGCGGAGGGGTACCGGGAGGACCAGGTCCACGTCGTCGGCAACGTCATGATCGACACCCTGCGCGCCAACCTGGAGCGGGCCCGCAGCTCGGACGTACTGGACCGGTACGGCCTCACCCGCGGCCGCTACGGCCTGGCCACCCTGCACCGGCCCGCCAACGTCGACGACCCGGACGCGCTGCGCGGCCTGCTCAAGGCCCTGGGGCGGATCGGCGAGCGGTGCCCGCTGGTGCTGCCCGTCCACCCGCGGGCCGAACAGCGGCTGCACGCGGTCGGCGTGCCCGCCGGGATCCGCCTGGTGCCGCCCGCCGGGTACCTCGACTTCCTCGCGCTGCAGGACTCCGCCCGCGTGGTGCTCACCGACTCCGGGGGCGTCCAGGAGGAGACGACCGCGCTGGGCGTGCCCTGCGTGACCCTGCGGGACAACACGGAGCGGCCGGTCACCGTCGAAGAGGGCACCAACGTCCTCGCCGGCACCGATCCCGAGCGGATCACCGCCACCGTCCACCGGGTCCTCGACGACCCGCCCGCGCCCCGCTGCCCCGCGCTCTGGGACGGCCGGGCAGGCGAGCGCATCGCCCGCGTGCTCCTGGACGGGGGCACGGCGCGGACCCGGCCGCGGCCGACGGACCTCGTACGGGGGGCGGCGTAGCAGGCGCACCCCACCGCGACGCACCACCGGACGACACCGGACGGCGCAGCACGGCGCAGGACAGAACAGTGCAGAACAGAACAGAACAACGCAACCACGCAATGAAGGCGGCGGCGCACTCCGGACGACGCGCCGCCGCGAGGGGGAAGACCATGGATCTCGCGGAGATCTGGCGGGTCATGTGCAGACGCTGGTACGTACTGCTGCCCGGACTGCTGCTCACGGCCGCGCTGACCGCCGGCGTGTACCTGCTCGTCCCGTTGGAGTACCGCTCCCAGAGCACCGTGACGCTGCTCAACTCCAGGAAGGCCACGGAGGCCTTCGACGGCAACCCCTTCCTCAGCACCCAGGCCTCGCTGACCGGCATGGCCGACGGCCTGGCCCGCAACCTCAACTCCGACGAGTCGCGCGCCGCCCTGAAGTCCCAGGGCCTCACCGGGACATACGAGGCGAAGATCGCCGACAACGCGCAGGGCCCCTTCATGTGGCTCAGCGTCACCGGCACCGAGCCGGCCCGCGTCCTGAAGTCGGACGAGCTGCTCACCGCCTACGCCGAGAGGCGGCTGAACGAGTTCCAGGCCGCCCAGAAGGTGCCCGCGGAGGCGATGATCCGCATGGCGACGATCGTTCCGCCGCAGAAGCCGCAGGCGCAGACGAAAACGCGCGTCCAGTACCTCGCCATGGCGGGCGCGCTCGGCTTCGTGCTGAGCCTGGTCGCGACGTTCTTCGTGGAGGCCCGCGTCCGCGGCCGCGCCGACCGGGCCCGTCCGCAGGACGCGCCGTGACGGCCCCGGGGCCCGGCGCCGCGCCTCCTCAGCCGCCACCGGCCGCCGCCCCCTCCCTGGGCCGCAAGGTCGGCGCGGCCGCACGCTGGAGCCTGGTCAACACGGTCGTCATGCGCCTCGGCAACTTCGCGACCGGCATCATCCTGGCCCGGTGGTTCCTCGGCCCGGAGGCCTGGGGCGTGTACGGGCTCGCGCAGACGGTGCTGCTGGTGCTGCTCTCCGCGAACGAGCTCGGCGTCACCCTCGCGCTCGTCCGCTGGGAGGGCGACCCGCGCCGCTTCGCCCCGACCGTCCTCACCCTGAGCACCGCCGCCAGCTGCGCCCTGTACGCCGCCCTGTTCGCGGCGGCCCCGGCGGTCGCCCGGGTGCTCGGCTCGCCCGAGGCGTCCGCGGTACTCCGGGTGATGTGCGTGTGCGTCGTCCTCGACGGGCTGTCCCAGGTGCCGGCCGGCATCCTCACCCGGGAGTTCGCGCAGGGCCGCCGGATGGCCGTCGACGGCGTCAACTTCGTCCTCAGCACCGGCGTCACCCTGCTGCTGGCCGTGCAGGGCTGGGGCGCGATGAGCTTCGCGTGGGGCTCCGTCGCCGGGAACGCCGCCGCCCTCGCCGGATGCTGCCTGGCCGCGCCGGGCACGCTCCGCTTCGGCTGGGACCGGGCGCAGGCGCGTGCCCTGCTGCGCTTCGGGCTGCCGCTCGCCGGGGCGAGCCTGCTCGCACTCGGCGTGGTCAACGTCGACACCATGGTGGTGGGATCCACGCTGGACCAGCTCGCGCTGGGCTTCTACGTCCTCGCCTTCAACATGTCCGGCTGGCCGGTGCGGATCATCTCCGAGGCGGCCCGCCGCGTCTCGTTCGCCGGGTTCTCCCGGCTGGCCGAGACGCCGGGGGCGCTGGCGGACGGGTTCGCGCGGGGCCTGGGCATCGTGATGACCGGCACGGTCCCGCTGTGTGTGCTGCTCGCCGCGCTCGCCGCGCCGCTCGTGGAGCTCGTCTACGGCGCGCGGTGGCTGCCCGCCGCGGCGGCCCTGCCGTGGCTGATGGGGCTCGGCCTGATCCGGATCGGCTGCGAGCTCGCGTACGACTGCCTCGTCGCGGTCGGGCGCCGCCGGCTGCTCATCGGCGTGCAGGGCCTGTGGCTGGTCCTCCTCGTCCCGGTGCTGGTCGCGGGCGCCGGGGCGGGCGGGATCGTCGGGGTCGCCCAGGGACACGTCGTGGTGGCGGGCGCGGTCGTCGTGCCGGTGTTCCTCTACGCCCTGCGCCGGGCCGGCGTCGGCCTGGGCTCGGTCGGCCGGGCGTGCGCCTGGCCCGCGGCCGGCGGCGTCGTGATGGCCGCCGCGGTGACCGGCCTGCACCGGCTGCTGGGCGACGGCGTACCGGCCCTGCTCGCGACCGGCGCGGCCGGGACGCTCTGCTACGCGGTGTGCGTCCTGCCGAGCCTGGGACACCTGCGCGGTGCCGGACGGCGGGCACCCGCCGCACCGGCCGACAACGACGGAGGCTGACGGCCATGGCAGTGCCGGCAGACGGGAAACGCCGCACGGCGGCCTGGGCGGTGGCCGGGCTGCTGCTCGCCGCCGTACTGACCCTGTACCCGGCGGAGCACACCGGCGGCGGCACGCCGCCCGCGTCCGCGGCGTGCCCGGCAGGCAGCACACCGGACTGCCCGAAGCCCGGCGGCGGGACGCAGCCGCCCGCGGCGCCTTCCCCCACCGCTCCCTCCCCCGGCGCCGGCGCCTCCGCACCGGCCTCCGCCGCTCCCCCTGCCCCGCCCCGGGCCACCGCCCCCGGCCCGGCGGGGCCCTGCGCGTCACCCGGCGCCTGCGGGTTTCCCGACGAGCACACCACCGGGCCGCGGATCCCTCTGGAGCGGCACGACACCGGCAACATGTCCGTCAGGAAGGACGGCACGGTCATCAGGGGCTGGGACATCCGCGGCTCGCTGGACGTCTACGCCAACGACGTGACCGTCATCGACAGCCGGATCACCTCCACCAACTGGTGGGGCGTCAACCTCCGCCCGGGCTTCCGGAACCTGCGCATCCTGCACACCGAGATCACCGCCGTCCCCGGGAAGGGGCCCGACAACGGCGGCGCGAACTACGCCGTCTCCAACATGGGGACCGAGTCCGTCGAAGTCGGCTGGTGCGACATCTCCGTCTTCGGCAACGCGCTCTCCATGGGCCAGGGCCATCTGCACGACAACTACGTCCACGACATCGTGCCGTTCCGCAACAAGACCGGCGAGTGGCAGCACACCGACGCCGTCATCAGCGGCGGCGGCAACAAGGGGCGGCTCGTGGTGCGGCACAACACCCTCCTCAACCCGGTCCCCGTGGACCGCGGCGCCACCGCGGCGGTGGGCCTGTTCGCCGACACCGGCACCGTCTCGTCGGTCGTCGTCGACCGCAACTGGCTCGCCGGCGGCGCCTACACGCTCTACGGCGGCGGACCCGGCGCCACCGGCATCGAGGTGACGGACAACGTCTTCTCCACCCAGTACCACCCGCACGGCGGGGCCTACGGGCAGGTCGCCGCCTGGAACGCGGGCGGCGCGGGCAACGTGTGGCGCGGCAACCGCACCAGCGAGGGAAAGCCGGTCGTCCCGGAACCGGCCCCGTCCCCGTCCCTCACACCCGTGCCCGAGACCGCGTCCTGACCCGGCCGCGCAGACCCCGCGAACACCCCCCGCCCCGAGAGGACGACATGCGCCGCATCGCCCGCGCCCCGTGGGAGCTCCTCAAGCGGGCCTTCGGCTGGCTGGTGCTCTTCGAAGCCCGCAACAAGCTCCTCCTCGCCCCCTCGGCGCTGCGCCTGCGCCGCCTGGAGGACGCCGAGACCGCCCGCCTCGCGGCCCTGCTGGGCAGGCCGCCCACCGCCCTCGTCGCCACCGTGATCGCCACGCACCGGCGCCCCGAGGCGCTGCGGGCCGCGGTCCGCTCGGCCCTCGCCCAGACGGTCCGCGACCACGTCGTCCTGGTCGTCGACGACGGCGCCGGCCTGCCCCCGCTGCCCGCCGACCCGCGGCTGTCCGCGGTCTCCCTGGCCCGCAACACGGGTACGGCGGGCGTCGTCCGCAACGTGGGGATACGGCTGTCCCGCTCGCGGTACGTGGCGTTTCTGGACGACGACAACCTGTGGGAGCCCGACCACCTGGAGCAGGCCCTCGCCGTGCTGGAGCGGCCCGGCGGGCCCGACGCCGTCTACACGGCGCTGCGCCGGGTGCTGCCCGACGGGACGGAGCGCGACGTGCTGTCGGTGCCGTTCGACCGGCGCCGGGCCGCCCGGGAGGCCTTCCTCGACACCAACGCGTTCGTGGCGCGCCGCAGCCGTTCGCTGTACTTCAGCCGGCTGCGCCGCCCCCCGGAGGTGCTGCCGAGGGAGGACTGGGAGCTTGTACGCCGCTACGCGCGGCGGCACGAGGTCCGGCACGTCCCGCGGGCCACCGTCCGGTACCTGGTGAACCCGGAGAGCTTCTACACGGCCTGGGACGGCGCCCCGCCCGCCGGCTGACCGGGGGCGGCGGCCGCGCGGGTCACGGCCGCGGTGCGGCCCGCAGGGCGGCGCGGCCGGCGAGGGCGCGGACGGCGGCCCGGCTCGCCTCCCGGCCGAGCGCGGCGCGGGAGGCCTCCCGGAGCAGGACGGCGGCGCGGAAGGCGGCGGTCGCGGCGGCCCCGTGCCGGCGGGCGTAGAGGCGGACCCGGTTCAGGGTGAGCAGGGTCCACAGCCGCGGGGAGGCCTGCGAGTCCCCGCCGAGGTGGACGGCGGCGGCCGCGGGTTCGAGGCGGGTGGCGAAGCCCAGGTCGCGGGCGCGCAGGCAGAACTCGGTCTCCTCTGAGTACAGGAAGAACGTCTCGTCCCAGGGGCCGCAGGCGTCGAGGCAGTCCCGGGAGACGGCCATGAGGGCTCCGGTCGCCCAGTCGGCGACGGTGGCCCGCCGGTATGCCGCCGGGTCGGTGACGAGCTCGCTCCAGCGGGGGAAGCGCCCGGCGCGCCGATTGCCGATGACGGCCTCGCCGAGCGCCCGCGTCACCTGCGGCTCGCGGCGCAGCGAGTGGTGGAGCGCGCCGTCGGGGTCGTGGAGCAGGGGGACGGTGATGCCGACGCGGCGGCCGCCCGACAGGGGCGCGTCGAGGGCGTCGAGGAGGAGGCGGGCGCAGCCGGGCCGCATCCGGATGTCCGGGTTGCAGACGAGGGCGGCGCGGGGGCCTCCGTCCCAGGCCGCGGCGGCGGCGAGGGCGGCGTTGACGCCGGCCGCGTAGCCGGCGTTGCGGCCTGTCTGGACGAGGGTCGCGTCCGGGGCGAGCCGGCGGAGCAGGTCCGGGGTGCCGTCGGCGGACGCGTTGTCGGCGACGACGAGCCGCCAGTCGGTTCCGGCCATCCCCTCGGGCAGGGCCGCCAGGAACGCGGGCAGGACGCCGGCGCTGTTCCAGGTGACGGCGACGACGGCTACGGGACCGGTACGCGGTCCGGGGCCCGGTGCGGGCAGGGGGCGGTCGGCGGGCAGGGGGCGGTGTGAGGACATGGGGACTCCACGGTGGGGTGCTGCGGCGCCGCGCGCCGGAGGAAGCCGAGGTGGCTGCCGCCCGCGGCGAGCGTGAGGAAGAACATCCCGGCGAACATGGGGAAGCTGAGGCTGTCGAAGGTGGCGCTGATGACGAGGGCCACCAGGGCGGACGCGAAGAACGCCTGGCCCAGCTCGCGGTCGTTCTCGGTGCGGGCCAGGCGGCGGATCGCGCCGCCCTGGTGGATGCCGGTGAGGAAGAGCAGCAGGAGTGCGGCCAGCCCGGCGAAGCCCGTCTCCGCGAGGGTGAGCATGTACTGGTTGTCGGTGAAGAAGTACAGGTCGGGGGTGAACGTGCCGAAGCCCCGCCCGAAGAGCGGGCGCTCCTCCAGGTAGGGGACGATCGCCCCGTACTTGACGGTGCGTGCCTGGGTGCTGCTGTCGCCGTTCGAGAGGAACGAGGCGAACAGGGCGGTGATGGTCCCGATCAGCCCCGGGATCACCACCTTGAACGCGGCGACCGCCCCGCACAGCAGGCCGATCGCGGCCCACCGGCGCTCCGGCCTCCAGCGCGGCACCATCACCAGGACCACCAGCAGGACCCCGATGATCGACGTGCGGGACACGGTGAGCGGCAGGGCTCCGCCCATGAGGGCGACGGGGGCCCAGCGCCGCCAGCGGGCGAGGGTGCGGCGGGCCGGGTCGAGGGCCTGTTGTACGGCGAACGGCAGCAGGAGCGCGAGCATGCCGCCGAATTCGAGGGGCTGGGCGGTGGTGGAGCGGGGCCGGGTGAAGGAGCCGCGGTCGAGGGTGGCGATCTGCGGCACGCTGGACTGGAGGCCGGGGAGGGTGATGCTGTCCGCGATGTTGGTGGCGGTGAAGAAGTCGTAGAAGCCGATGGCGGCGACGGCCGCGCCCATGACGACCATGCGGCGCATGAGGACGTCCAGCCGGGAGCGGTCGTGGATGGCCGCGGTCGCCAGGACGACGAGGGAGACCCACACGAGCAGGCCGATGAGGCCGCGGTCGGCGCCGAGGATTTCCTTCTGGGAGCTGCCGCGGGTGGCGTTCGCCAGGTAGGAGCCGAGGACGGCGAGCGCCAGCACCAGCATGGCGGTGCGGGGCAGCCGGGTTGCGGCAGGGGGCCGGATGCGGCCGGTCAGCCAGCTCGCCAGGTACCAGAACAGGCAGAGGAGGGCGTACGCGTTGGCGGGGGTGCCGACGCCGCCGAGGCCCGGCAGGGTGAGGTTGGAGGGGATGAAGAAGGCGAGGGCGAGGTAGCCGCTGAGGAGCGCGGTGGCGTCGGGGCGGCTCCCGCGGCGGCGCCGCGGGGGGTGGTCGCGGCCGGCGCGTACGGCGGTCCGGCCCGCGGGTCCCGCGAGGCCGGGCGCTGCGGGGGCGGGTGCGGCGGCCGCGCGCCTGCGGCGGCGGGCGGTGAGGGCGCTCTCCGTGGCGAAGGAGAGGGTGAATCCGGCCGCCGTGCCGGCGATCACCACGGCGAGGACCTGCTGGTAGCGGCTCTTGAGGAGCGGCACAGGCGTCTGCGGCAGGACCACGGGCGCGGTCTGCACGAAGTAGCGGGGCTGGACGCCGGCGGCGGCCTGGAGGGCGGTCAGCTGCTCACCGGCGAAGGCGGTGAGGGTGTTGGTCTCCTCCAGGACCCTCGCACGGTCGGTGCCGGTGACCGACAGGGTCAGCATCGGGCCGGAGGCGTTCGCGGCGAAGCCGACCGTGTACGGGTCGGTCACGCCGAGCCCTTGGAGGGCGCGGGCCGCGTCCGCTCCCGACAGGGTGCGGATCAGGACGTCGGCGGTGACGACGAGCGAGCCCCCCGCGTTGGAGAGGGGGTTGCCGAAGGTCGGGGCGAGCTGGGCGACCGCCGTGGAGTCGAGGAGGGCGATCGAGCTCTGCGACTCGTACTCCACGGGCACCGAGCGGTGCAGGTGGAAGCCGGCGAGCAGGCCGAGGAGGGTGAGGGAGGCCATCACGTACCAGCGGCGGCGCAGCACCCTGCACATTTCCCGCATGTTCACGTCCGCCCCCGCAAGGTGCCGGATCCGATGGCGGGGCGCGCCGGGGACTGCGAGGATCGTGCGGGACGGAAGGATTGCCCGTGTCCCCAGGCGAGTTGGCGCGTGTGCTGCGTCGGCGCTGGTACGTCCTGCTGGCGGCGGCGGTGCTCGCCGCGGCGGGGGCCGTGCCGGTGCTGCGGCCGGAGCCGGTCCATGTGAGTTCGGCGATCGTGGTGCTGAAGCCTCCGGTGACGGGCCGGCACCCGAACCAGCTGACGAACCTCCAGCCGCCGCTGGCCGCGGTCTCCTACGCGGCGGTGCAGCAGTTGGAGTCCGCCGCGGGCCGGGCGGAGCTCCGGGCGGCGGGTGTGGCCGGGCGGTACCGGCTGATGCCGCGCAACAGCGGTACGAGCGTCACCCCGCGGTATCTGATCCCCTCGCTGCAGGTGCAGGCCGAGCACCGGGACCCGGCCGTGGCGAACGCGGTGGCCGGGAAGGTGATCGAGGCGTACGGCCGGCGTGTGGCGGCGATGCAGGACCGCCAGGGCGTGCCGGCGGGGGCGCGGATGAGCGTGGACGTGCTGGTGCCGCCCGCCGCGTCGGAGCAGCGGGGCACCAGGAGCCGGGGACTGGCCGGGGTGGCGCTGCTGGCCGTGGTGGCCGGCGTGTCGGCGGCGCTGTGGGCCGACCGGCTGCCGGCCCGCCGGAGGCGGCGGGCCGGGGAGGCCGAGCGGGTGCCGGCGGGCGCGGCGGCCGGCTGAGGGGGCCGCGGACGGCGGCCGGGACCGCCGCACGAGGCGGCGGTCCCGGTCGTGGGTGCCGTGCCGGTGGTGCCGGTGGTGCATCAGATGCCCCGCCGCTTCCACGACTGCCACCACAGCCACTCGCGCCCCCGGTCGGCGACGGCCGAGAGCACCAGCGGCTGGAGGTACGGCATGGCGCGCGCCCCGATGCGGCGCCGCCGCCGGAGGGCCCGGTACTCGGCGAGCCCGCGGTAGCCGGGCAGGCACTCGGCGGCGAAGTCCTCCAGCTCGGCGACCGGGACGAGCCCGGTGCGCCCCCGGTCGTACGCCCGGTAGGCGCGGCGCAGCGCGTACCGGGCGAGCCGGGTGCGGGCCTGCTCGGCCAGCCGGTCCCTGTCGGGGAGCAGGTCCCCGCACTTGGCGAGGACGGAGTCGAAGGCGGTCAGGCGCTGGCGCAGGTCGTCGAGCTGCCCGCCGAAGTCGGTGGTGGACATGTTGCTGCCGTGGACCCGGTAGAAGGCCTGGTCGGCGCCGCGGATGTAGCCGACGTCGGCGTGGGCGGCGAGCCGCATCCACATCTCGATGTCGCCGGCGTGCGGCAGCTGCGGGTCGTAGCCGCCGACCTTGCGCTGGAGGGCGGTGCGGACGAGGACCTCGGGGGAGGTGATGCAGCCGGTCCCCTCGCGGAAGCGCCGCTCCAGCCACCAGTGGCCGGGGTAGACGGCGGTGCCGGTGCTGCGGGTCCGGGCGTGCGGGAGCGGGCCGCCGTGGCGGAAGCGCAGCGGCCGCCCGTAGGCGAACCCGGCTTCCGGGTGGGCGTCGAGGAGGGCCGAGGCGCGGGCCAGGGCGCCGGGGACGAGCCGGTCGTCGGCGGAGAGGAGGGCGACGTAGTCGCCGTCGGCCCATTCCAGGAGGCCTTCGTTGTAGGTGGCGATGTGGCCCTTGTTCTGTTCGTGGACGTGGACCTCGATGCGCGGGTCGCCGGCGGCGAGGGCGCGGGCCGTCTCCGCGGAGTCGTCGGGCGAGGCGTCGTCGATGATCAGGACCCGGACGTCGACGCCCGGCTGTTCGTCGAGGACGCTCCTGACGCAGTCGGCGAGGAAGTGGCCGTACTTGTAGCAGGGGATCACGACGCTGACGGTGCTCACGGGCCGGCCACCTCCGTCGGGCCGGACTGCGCTGCGGCCGGCGCGGTGGTGGTGAAGACGGGGCCGACCCAGTAGTTCACGGACCCGAAGGTGTTCGTCGGGAACGCGCTGGAGGCCCCGTACCTGTAGAGGCCGTTGGCGCCGCCGCTGCCGTCGGCGGGGGCGAGGAGCGGGTAGGAGCGGTGGGAGGCGGCGAAGTAGCCGCCGTCCACGGCGTAGTTGCCGTTCGGTGCGTGGTAGGAGACCACGTAGGTCGTCCCCGCGGTGATGGGGACGGGGGTGCTGAAGGTCATCTGCTGCCAGCCGGAGAGGGTTTCGCTGCCGAAGGTGCCGGTGGCCAGGAGCAGGCCGGTGGCGGACCAGAGGCTGCCGGTGTGGGTGCCGGTGTTCCTGGGGCCCTTGTAGAAGGTGACGCCGGTGACGTAGCCGTTGACTGCGGACTGGAAGCGGGTGCCGAGTTCGACGGGGTTGGCGTCGCCGGTGACGTTCGCGGTGGCGGGGGTCGTCCCGCTGCCCCACAGGGTGCAGGGGCAGTTCACCGGGGGCGGGGTGGGGCTGGTGGTGAAGGTCCAGGTGACCGGCTGCGGCATGGTGTTGCCCCACAGGTCGGTGGCCTTGACGGACGCGGTGTAGGTGGTGTTGAGGGCGAGTTCGCCGCTCGGGGTGAAGGTGGCGCTGTCGGCGGCGCCGAGGACCTTGCTGCCGGGCACGGTCGTGCCGGCGGCGTCCTTGACGGTGAACTCCAGTGCCTCTGCGTCGACGGCGGTGCTGAAGGTGGCGGTGACCGCGGTGGTGATGGCGGTGCCGGTGGCCGCGGACTGCGGGGTGGTGCCGGTGACGGTGGGCGGGTTCGTGCTGGCGGTCGAGGTGTCGAGGACGGCGTCCACCCAGTAGTTGCTGCCGCTTGCGGCCTTGTTCGGGAAGCCGCCCGAGGAGCTGTAGCGGTAGACGCCGTTGCCGCCGTCGGTGCCGCTGCGCAGGGCGGTGAGCGGGGCGAGGCCCGCCGCGGCCTCGGCGAAGGTGTTGTCGAAGGAGTAGCCGCCGTTGGGGGCGAAGTACGAGGCGATGTACGTCGTGTCGGGTTTGATCGGGATCGGGGAGGAGAAGTTCAGCTGCTGCCAGCCCGAGGCCGTCTCGTTGGTGAACGTGCCGGTGGCGAGCCGCTGCCCGGTCGCGGACCACAGGCTGCCGGTGTGGGTGCCGGTGTTGGCGGGCGACTTGTAGAAGCGGACGCCGGTGATGGATCCGGGCACGGAGGAGCGGATCTTCACGCCGAGTTCGACGGCGCTGCCGTCCCCGGCGTTGACGGTCCCCGGCACGGCCGCCGCCGGCCACACGGTGCAGGGGCACTGCTGGGGCCCGACGGTGAGCTGGATGGTGCTGGTGGGGCCGGTGTTGACGCTGTCGTCCACGGCGCGGACCTTGATCTGGGCCGGTCCGGGAGTGGTCGGGGTCCACTGGTGGGTCCAGGAGGCGACGCCGTCGGCGGCCTTCCAGGTGGTGCCGCCGTCGGTGGAGACCTCGACGCGGGCGACGACCCCGCCGCCGCTGTCGGCGGCGGTGCCGGTGACGGTGACCGGCCGCAGTGCGGGCACGGTGGCGCCGCCGGCCGGGGCGGTGACGGCGACCGCCGGTCCCGCGGTGTCCGCCGAGGCGGTCGCCGGGACGAGGTCGGACTGGAGGGAGCCGGGCTGGACGCCCATGTCGGCGAAGACGTTGACGGTGGCCTGCTGCATGCGCTTGTCGGCGGTGACGACGGTGTCGTCGGGGTTGTGGACGGGCATGTTGGTCAGGCCCCACGACCACTGCACGGTCCCGGCCCCGAAGACGAGGGCGCGGGAGTCCGGGTCCCGGAAGGCGACCAGGCTGTGGGTGGCCTTGCCATTGCCGTAGGTGTTGCCGTAGTCGAGGCGGAGCTTGCCGTCGTCGATGTCGACCGTGGTGGAGGAGAGCTGGATCTGGCCGGGCGGGCGGGCCGCGTCCTCCACGTCGCTGTCCCATTCGTAGCCGAGGGTGCCGGCCGGGAAGACGGCGGTCTGCGAGGGGCTCAGGTCCGCGACGCTGGTGTTGCGCCAGATCCGCATCCCGGCGAACCTGCCGGGGACGGTGATCGCGTCGGCGCGGTAGCCGTTGACGCTGAACAGGGAGCCGGTCAGCTGGTTCTGCGGCTGGTAGGGCCGGCCGTCCGCGGCGCTGGCGGGGTCCATGAAGGTGCCCGTCCAGATGCCGCTGGGATCGGGGATGCCGTTCGGCTGCGGGAAGGAGAGCTTGGTCTCCTTGTAGCAGACGAGGGTCCGGTCGGCCGTGCCGGTGCCGTCGATGCTGGGGGCGAGGCGGGTCTTCCAGAAGATCTCGTTCCCGCTGAAGTACGTCTGGTGGACGCCCGCCTTCCGGGCTTCCAGGGCGTGGGTGAACTGCTCCTGCGTCCAGTACTCGTCGTGGCCGGAGGACATGAACACCTTGTGGTTGCGCAGCAGGGTCGCGCCGCGGGTCGACATGTCGATGCCCGAGATGTAGCTGACGTCGTAGCCGTTGCGTTCCAGCCAGGCGATCATCTGGTACTCGGAGCCGTAGATGCCGTTCTCGCCGCCGATGTCCATCGGCCGGTTGTAGCTGACCTCGTAGGCGCGGCCGTCGGGTGCGGGCCCGGCGCCGTCGTAGAGGTCCTGGCCGCCGTAGTTGTTGTACGCCTGCCAGGTCTGGTCGCTGGTCTGGACGACGATGTCGGAGCGGCTCGCGTCGTTGCGGACGACGAACGGATAGGGCATGACGCCGTTGCCGTCGGCCTGGTCGAAGTTGGCGAGGTACAGGCCGGAGACGGCGTCGGCCGGGACGGTCCAGGTGGCGGTGACGGGCCAGTTGCCGCAGTCGACGAGGCCGGTGGCCGGCTTGGTGGTGCAGGCCGCCGGGCTGCCTCCCGCAGCCACGTTCGCCGGGTGGGTCTGGGCAGCCTGCGCCGCGGTCGACATCAGGCGGGCGCCGTCGCCGCCGTAGTGGCCGAGCCGGTACACCGACACCCGGTACGGCGTCGGCGACTGCACCTTGAACTGCACGGTGTCGCCCGCCTGGACGCTCATCCGGGAGGTGAAGCCCTTGATGTCGCCGTAGGCGCCGGGGGCGAACCAGTCGGCCATCGGCGTGCCCGGCTTGGAGTTCTCGCACACGATGGCGTTCGCGGTGGGCCCGCAGGGGTCGGCCGCCCCCGCCACGGCGGACGGGGGCAGGACCGTGGCCAGCAGGGCGGCCACCACGGTGAGGAGGCCGTACCGCAGCAGCCTTGTCCGATCTTTCATCTGTACCTCTTGTGGGTGTCAGCGCAGGGCGTCGGTGAGCGCGTCCACGACCCGCTGCTGTTGCGCGGCGGTGATCTGCGGGAAGAGCGGGAGGGAGAGCATCCGCTCCGCGGCGAGTTCGGCGTGCGGGAAGTCCCCCCGGCCGTGGCCCAGGTGCCGGAAGGCGGGGGTGAGGTGGACGGGTGCCGGGTAGTGCACGCCGGCGCCGATGCCCTCCGCGTTCAGCTTCCCGACGACGGCGTCCCGGTCCGCTCCGGTGACGCGGACGACGTACAGGTGCCAGACGTGCACGTTGCCCCCGGCGGTGGCGGGCAGGGTGAGCCGCCCTGACTCCGCGAGGTCGGCGAGGAGCGCGTCGTAGCGTGCGGCGGCGGTACGGCGGGCCTCGTTGCCGGCGGCGAGCCGGGCGAGCTTCGCGCGCAGGACGACGGCCTGGAGGCCGTCCAGGCGGCTGTTGAACCCGGCCACGTCGTGCTGGTACTTGGCGGTGCCGCCGTGGTTGGCGAGGGCCCGCACCAGGTCGGCGGCGTCCGCGTCGTCGGTGACGACGGCGCCGGCGTCCCCGTACGCGCCGAGGTTCTTGCCCGGGTAGAAGCTGGTCGCGGCAATCGTGCCCCGGCCGGGCGGGCGCCCGGCCCGGGTGGCGCCCTGGCTCTGGGCGGCGTCCTCGACGATCCGGGCGTGCGCCGGGAGCTGCGCGGCGAGCTCGGCGGCGGGCGCGCACTGGCCGTACAGGTGGACGGGGACGACGGCGCGGGTGGCGGCGCCGACCGCGTCCAGGGCGGCCTGCGGGTCGATCAGCAGGGTGTCGGGCAGGCAGTCGACGAGGACGGGCCGGGCGCCGGTGCGGGCGACGGCGCCAGCGGTGGCGATGAAGGTGTTGGCGGGCAGGACGACCTCGTCGCCGGCGCCCGCTCCGGCGGCCCGCAGGGCCAGTTCCAGGGCGTCGGTGCCGTTGGCGGTGCCGACGCAGTGCGCGACGCCGGTGAAGGCCGCGTACTCGCGCTCGAAGGCGCGGACCTCGTCCCCGCCGATGAAGGCGGTGTCGGCCAGGACGCGGTCGAACCCGGCGCGGACCTCCTCCGCGACCTCGGCGTGGGCGGCCCTGAGGTCGACGAGCGGTATCCGGTTCATGCGTGTGTGCTCCCCATCGGTGTCTGCGGCCCGCGGCCGGTGTGCGGTGCGTGCGGCGGCGGCGACGCCTCGCCGGGTGCGTGCCGCGGTTCCCCGCGGCGCAGCTCGGCGAGGGCCGGGGGGCCGGCGTCGCGGAGTCGGCGGGCCGGGCTGCCGGCCCATACCTCGCCGGGCGGCACGTCGCCGAGGACGGTGCTCCCCATGCCGGTCAGCGACCAGGCGCCGACCGCGGTGTGCTCGCGGACGAGGGCGCCGGCGCCGACGTACGCTCCCCGCCCGATGCGGACGCCGCCGCCGAGGCGGACCCCGGAGGCGAGCGTGGCGAAGTCGGCGACGGTGTCGTCGTGGGTGAGGACGGTGTGCGGCATCACCGCGACGTGGGCGCCGACCCGGACGGCCGCGGTGAGCACGCAGTGTGCGAGCAGGACGGTGCCGGGGCCGGCCGCCGAGGACGCCGAGACGGCGGCCGTCGGGTGGACGACCGTCGCGTACCGGCTGTCGGGCAGCGCGAGGCGCCGTACGAGGCGGGCCCGGACTGCCTGGTCGCGGGGGCTGCCGGCGCAGACGACGACCTGCGCGTCCGGGTGGTCGTGGACGAGGTCGCAGCCGCCGAGGACGGGGGTGCCGTCGACGTCGGTGCCGTGCAGGGCGGGGTCGTCGTCGAGGTGCCCGGCGAGCCGCCACCGCGGGGTGCGGCCGGCGGCGAGGTCGGCGGCGGCCGCGTCGCGGACGGCCTGGGCGGTCTCGCGGGCGAACCCGCCCGCGCCGACGACGAGCAGGTCGGCGGGGGCGGTCATCCGCCCGCCTGCGCGTGCAGGACGGCCGCGACGCGGTCCTGCTGTGCGTGCGTCATGGTGTGGAAGAGCGGGAGGATCAGCGAGTTGCGGCTGATCCGCTCGGTGACGGGCAGCGGTGCGGCCGTGTGCCCGGCGTACGCGGGCTCCAGGTGGGCGGCCATGATGCCGCGCCGGGCCGAGATCCCGGCGTCGGCGAGCGCTTCGAGGAGGGCGTCGCGGCCGACGGGGAAGTCCTCGGCGAGCAGGACCCAGTACGACTGGAAGTTGCCCTCGCCGTGGGCGGGGTCGCGGACGGGGCGCAGGCCCGGGATCGGGGCGAGGAGCCGGGCGTAGCGGGCGGCCAGGGCGCGGCGCCGGGCGACGACGGCGTCGAGCCTGCCGAGTTGGACCAGGCCGACCGCGGCCTGGATGTCGGTCATCCGGTAGTTGTAGCCGACTTCCAGGTAGCTCTCGGCGACGGGTCTGCTGCTGGCGTGGCGCTGGGCGGCGGAGACGCTCATGCCGTGTTCGCGGAGCCTGCGCAGGCGCTCGGCCCGGGCTGCGTCGTCGGTGGTGACCATGCCGCCCTCGCCGGTGGTGATCACCTTGCGGGGGTGGAAGGACCAGGCGGCGATCAGGGCGCCCTGCCCCACGGACTTGCCGCCGACGGTGGCGCCGATGCCGCAGGCGGCGTCCTCGACGAGGGCGGTGCCCCAGTCGGCGCACGCGGCGCGCAGGGCGTGGACGTCGGCGGGGACGCCGCCCTGGTGGACGGCGAGGACGGCCTTGGTGCGCGGGGTGCGCACGGCGTCCACGGTCTGCGGGGTCAGGTTGCCGGTGGCTTCCTCGACGTCGGCGAAGACGGGGCGGGCGCCGGTGTAGAGGACCGCGTTGGCGGAGGCGATGAAGGACAGGGAGGGGACGACGACCTCGTCGCCGGGGCCGAGGTCGAGCGCGATGAGCGCCAGGTGCAGGGCGGTGGTGCACGAGCTGACGGCGATGCCGTGTTCGGCGCCGACCCGCTCGGCGAAGGCGCGCTCGAAGTCGGCGACGCGGGGGCCCTGGGCGACCCAGCCGGAGAGGACGGCGTCGGCGGCGGCGCGGGCCTCCTCCTCGCCGAGCCAGGGGACCATGACGGGGATGCGCTCGGGGGCGGTCACCGGCCGGCCTCCGGCCCGTCCTGGGCGGCGGCCGCGGCGGCGCGTTCGGTGCGCCACCAGTCGACGAGGTCCCGCAGGCCGGTGCGCAGGTCGATCGCGGCGGTGAAGCCGAGGCGTTCCGCGGCGCGCGAGGTGTCGGCGAGGCGGCGGGTGACCCCGTTCACGGCGCGGGCCGGGCCGTGCTCGGGGGCGGTGCCTTGGGCGCCCATGGCCTCCAGCAGGCCGGCGGCGAGCTCCAGGAGGCTCGTCTCGGTGCCGCTCGCGATGTTGAACACCTCGTCGGTGAGGTCCGATTCGGCGGCCAGCAGGTTGGCGCGGGCGATGTCCCGGACGTCGACGAAGTCCATGGTCTGCGTGCCGTCGCCGAGGATCAGCGGCGGCTCCCCCGCGGCGATGCGCTCCATCCACCGGATGAGCACCTCGGTGTACAGGCCGTGGATGTCCATGCGGGGGCCGTAGACGTTGAAGTAGCGCAGGGCGACGTAGTCGAGGCCGTACATGGCGTGGAAGCTGCGCAGCATGCCCTCGTTGAAGGCCTTGGCGGCGCCGTAGAAGGTGTCGTTGTTGTACGGGTGGTGGCGCTCGGTGGTGGGGAACTCCTCGGCGAGTCCGTAGACGGAGGCCGAGGAGGAGGCGACGACCTTGGACACGCCGGCGGCCGCGGCGGCCTCCAGGACGTTGAAGGTGCCGTCGACCAGGACCTCGTTGGCCAGGCGCGGCTCCTGCGCGCACTGGGTGATCCTGAGTGCGGCGAGGTGGAAGACCAGGTCGGCGCCCTCGGTCGCCTTGCGCACGGCGGCCGTGTCGCGGATGTCGCCCTCGCGGACGTCGACGACGCCGCTCGGCAGGGCTCGGGCCAGGTTCTCGGTGCGGCCCCGGACGAAGTTGTCGAGGACCACGACGTCGCGTGCCCCGTTGTCCACCAGCAGGTCGACCAGGTGCGAGCCGATGGTGCCCGCTCCTCCGGTGACCAGGATCCTCTTGCCTCGTACGCTGCTCAACGCCCTGCCCCCACTGGTTTCGATCATGTGCCGTGCTGTCCTTGCGGTGTGTGCGGTGCGGTGCCCGCCGTGTTCCGTGCGGCGGCCGTCAGCGGCCGGTGCGCAGGCCGACGACGGCGCCGTGGAACGCGAGGCTGCGGGAGGCCGCTTCGAGGATGTCGAGGACCCGGAGGCCGGCCCGGCCGTCGGTGAGGGCCGGGCGGCGGTGGCGGACGGCGGCGGCGAACTCCTCGACCATGGTGCGCAGGGCCTCCTTCTCGCCGAGGGCGGGGGCCACCATGTCGCCGGTGCGGTAGGAGACGAGTGCGTCGCGGCGCTGGTCCTCGCGGAGTTCCTGCGGGGCGGTGAGGTCGACGCCGCGGTCGTAGACGGCGACGCGCTGCGAGGGGTTGAGGTCGTCCCAGACGAGGGTGCGCTTGGAGCCGCCGACCATGGTGGTGCGGACCTTCACCGGGGACAGCCAGTTGACGTGGACGTGGGCGATCGCGCCGGTGTCGAGCTGGAGGGTGAGGTAGGCGACGCAGGACTGGCCGGCGCCGATCGGGTCGGCGCCGTGGGCGGCCACCGCGACGGGCCGGACGTTGTCCGGGAGGACGGAGTCGAGGACGGACAGGTCGTGCGGGGCGAGGTCCCACAGGACGTCCACGTCCCTCTGGACGAGGCCGAGGTTGATCCGGACGGAGTCGACGAACTGGATCTCGCCGAGCTCGCCGGAGCGGACCAGTTCGCGGATGCGGGCCACGGCCGGGGTGTAGCAGTAGGTGTGGTCGCACATGAGGGTCAGGCCGCGTTCCTCGGCCTCGGTGACCAGGCGCAGCCCGTCCTCGTACGTGGCGGCGAGGGGCTTCTCCACGAGGACGTGCTTGCCTGCGCGGAGGGCGGCGAGGGCGACGTCGAGGTGGGTGCCGGCCGGGGTGGCCACGGCGACGGCGTCGACGGCGGGGTCGGCGAGGACCGCCTCGTAGTCGGAGGTGGCCTGGACGGTGGAGTAGCCGCCGAGCACCTTCCGGGCGCGGTCGGCGTCCAGGTCGCACAGCCAGCGGAGCCGGAAGGCGGGGCTGGCCTGGAAGTTGCGTACGAGGTTGGGGCCCCAGTATCCGGCGCCGACGACGGCGACGCCTAACGGCTCGTGCGGCGCCGGCTCCCGGCCGGCGGGCGCCCCGTCCGGCGCGGCCTCCCGGGCCTGCTGCTGGGCGGTGTCCTTGGCGGTGCCCTTCACGGTGGTTCCCCTTCCCTGCGCACGCCCGGCTGGCGTGTCGACGACCCATGGCCGGGTGGCGTGCGAAGGAAGGGGGTGCCGTGCCCGCCTGCGGGCACACCGGACGCCTGTGCGGCCCGTGCGCGACCCGTTCGACGGCGGTACCCCCCGCGGCCGATGCCGACGCGGGGCCACGCGGCTGCGGTGTGCTTCCGCGGCCGCGGTGTTCCCGCGTTTCCCCTGCCCCCCGGCCGTCCGGCACCCCTCGCGCCGGCCCGGCCCCGGAATCGGACGGCCCGTTCCCCCGAGCCGCCGAAACCGATCGTTCCCCAACTTCCCCGATGCGGCCGGACTGCGGCGCTGCCGTTGGCGCGCCCGGTCCGGCCGGCTGCGTTCAATCTAGACCACGGGCCTTGCGTGCGGGGGGAGTTGGCGGAAACACCCGGCACCGGTGTGCGGGCGTGGGCATACTCGCGGAGTGACCAGCATCGTGATACCGGCGCACAACGAGGCCCGGGTCATCGGCCGCCTCCTCGACGCGCTCCTGTCGGACGCCGCTGCCGCCGGGGCGGGCCCAGGGCCCGACATCGTGGTGGTCTGCAACGGGTGCACCGACGACACCGCCGCAGTGGCAGGCGCCCGCGGCCCCCGGGTCCGGGTGGTGCAGACGCCGGCGCCGGGCAAGCACGGGGCGCTCCGGCTCGGCGACGAGCACGCCAGGGGCTTCCCCCGGCTGTACGTCGACGCGGACGTCGTGCTGCGCGCGGCGGACGTACGGGCGCTGGAGGCGGCCCTGGCCGACGGGCGGGGGGTGCTGGCGGCGGCTCCGGGCCGGGACCTGCCTCTGGCGGGCTGCGCCTGGGCGGTGCGCGCCTACTACCGGGTGTGGCAGCTGCTCCCGGCGGTCCGGGAGGGGCTGTTCGGGCGGGGGGTCATCGCGGTGACCGAGCAGGGGCACGCGCGGATCGCGGCGCTCCCGCCGGTGATGGCGGACGACCTGGCGGCGTCGCTGGCGTTCGCGCCCGCCGAGCGGCGCATCGTCGAGGAGGCGCGGGTCGTGGTCAGCCCGCCGCGCACGTGGGGCGACCTGCTCAGGCGGCGGATCAGGGCGGCGACCTCCTCGGCGGAGCTGGAGCGGGCCCAGGCGGCGGCGCGCGCCGCCGGGGGCGGCAGCGGCGGGGCCGCGCCGTCCGCGCGCACCGGGACCGCGGACCTGCGGGCGCTGGTCCGGGCGCAACCGGGCCTGCTGCCGGCGGTCGGCGTGTTCCTGGTGGCGGCCGTCGCCGCCCGCCGCGGCGCGCGCCGGGCGATCCGGGCGGGGGACTTCTCCACCTGGCTGCGCGACGAGAGCAGCCGCGAGGGCTGAGCGCACGCGGGCCGGGCCGCCGCCTCGGGAGGCGAAATCCGGCCTCGGGAAGGCCCGTTGGCCATTGCATCCGTCGGGGCCGCACGGCGCCCGCCGGTCGCCTAGGGTGCGACCGTACGCACGAGTGACGCAGATCCCGTCGGCCCCAGGAGCCGTACAGCATGTACCTCGCGGACCGCTCCGCGCCCGCCGGCGCGAAGGGTGCAGGCGGCGCCGCCCGGCGCCGGGCCGCTGCCCCGACCGTCCTCGCGCTGGGCGCGGTGAGCCTGGTCACCGACGTGTCCTCCGAGATGGTCGCGGCCGTGCTGCCGCTGTACCTGGTGGCGGGGCTGGGCCTGAGTCCGCTCGGGTTCGGCGCGCTCGACGGCGTCTACAACGGGGTGGGCGCGCTGGTGCAGTTGGCCGGCGGGCACCTCGCGGACCGGGTCCGCAGCCACAAGCTGGTCGCGGGCCTCGGGTACGCCCTGTCGGCGGTGTGCAAGCCGCTGCTGCTGTTCGCACACGGCCTGGGCCCGGTGGCGCTGGTCCTCGCCCTGGACCGGACCGGGAAGGGGCTGCGGACCGCCCCGCGGGACGCGCTGATCTCCCTGGCCGCGCCCGCGGGGGCGCAGGGGCGGGCCTTCGGCGTACACCGGGCGATGGACACCACGGGGGCACTGCTCGGTCCCCTCGCGGCATTCCTCGTCCTGAGCGCGGCCGTCGGCGGGTACGATGCCGTGTTCGGGGTCAGTGCGTGCGTCGCCGCCCTGGGCGTCGTCGTCCTGGTGCTGTTCGTCCCGTCGGGGCGCGCGGCGGCCGTGCCCGGCGCCGGATCCGCGGTCCGACCGGGCGGGGCGGGGCCGCGCGGGCCCGGCCTGCGGGAGGCGGCGGCGCTGCTGCGGCGGCCGCGGCTGCGGTCCCTGGCGGTGTGCGCGGCCCTGCTGGGCCTGACCACCGTCAGCGACGCCTTCCTGTACCTGCTGCTCCAGGACCGCACCGGCCTGGGCGAGCGGTGGTTCCCGCTGCTGCCGCTGGGCACGGCGGCGGTGTTCCTGCTGCTCGCGGTGCCCGCGGGGGCGCTCGCGGACCGGATCGGGCGCCGTGCGGTCTTCCTGGCCGGGCACGCCCTGCTGCTCGCCGCGTACGGCCTGCTGCTGTGGGCGCCCGACTGGCAGGCGCTGCCGCTGCTGGTGCTGGGGCTGCACGGCCTGTTCTACGCCGCCACCGACGGGGTGCTCCCGGCAGCGGTGGCCGGGGCCGTGCCGGACGGCCTGCGGGCCACCGGAATGGCGCTCGTCGGCACCGGCCAGGCGCTGGCCCGCTTCGGCTGCTCCCTCGCCTTCGGCGCCGCGTGGACGGTGTGGGGCGGCGGTACGGCGCTCGCCGCGGCAGCGGCCGGCCTGTGCTGCTGTGCGGCGTTCGCCTGGCGTGCGCTCCGCCCCGACGGCCGCGGGCGCCGGCCCTCCGCCCCCTGACCGCCTTCCCCCGCCCCCTGATCCCGAGCACCCCGAGGAACCCCATGACCCGCTCCCGCCGGCTGCTGCTCCTCCTGGCGGCCGTCCTGCTCCTCGGCGGCGCCGGCACGGCGGTCGTGCTGCGCGCCGCCGACCGCGCCGGGCAGACCCGGCCGGGCGACCCGGTCGCGGCCCCGGGGAGCGTCGCCCTGGACGGCGGCGGCAGGCTGGTCTTCGTCAACGGGGCCCCGGGGCCGCACCTCGGGGCCGTGGTGTCGGTGCCCGGCGGGGAGCCGCGGGCCGCGCGGACCGCGTCGGGGCTCACCTGCCGGCGGTTCCATGCGGCGGGCGGCACCGGCGTGTGCCTGAGCTCCGCCCCGGGGGCGCTCGCGCAGGACAACCGGGCCGTGATCGTGGACTCCGGGCTGCGCCCGGTCCGCAGCTTCCCGCTCGCGGGGACGCCCTCGCGGGCGCGGATGTCCCCCAGCGGGCGGTTCGCCGCCTGGACGGTCTTCGTCAGCGGGGAGTCGTACGGTTCGGCGTTCTTCTCGACCCGGACGGCGATCGCGGACACCCGGACGGGCGCGCTGGAGCCGGACCTGGAGAAGTTCTCCATCACGATGGACGGCCGGCCCTACAGTGCGGCGGACGTGAACTTCTGGGGTGTGACGTTCAGCAGGGACGACGACACCTTCTACGCCACGCTGGCCACGGCGGGGCAGGCGCACCTGGTCAGGGGCTCGATCTCACGGCGCAGCGTCACGGCCCTCGCCCGGAACGTGGAGTGCCCGTCGCTGTCGCCGGACGAGACGCGGATCGCCTACAAGAAGCGGGTGCAGCGGGGGGCTTCGCTGTGGCGCGAGCACGTGCTCGACCTGCGGACGCTGCGCGAGCAGCCGCTTGCGGAGAAGCGGAGCGTGGACGACCAGGCGCTGTGGCTCGACGACCGCACGCTGGCGTACGGGCTCCCGGCCGGCGATGCGGCCGACACGACGGACCTGTGGACGGTGCGGGCGGACGGTTCGGGTGAACCGCGCCTGCTGGCGCCTGCGGCCTCCTCGCCGAGCCGCCCCGTCTCGTGACGGAGGCGGATCGGTACCTTCCGCCACTCGAACGGCGCCCGCAGCCGGTCATATGATCCGCCCTTACACCCGCTCCTTTACCCAACCGAGATATTCCAGGGCGTGTCCGAAAACAGCGCCTGCGCGTACGTCGGAGAACAATGGGCGCTCGTCGGGAGCCGTTACGCATGTCACTTCGATGAACTGCCGTGGAAAGCGGTGGCTGTTCAACATGAATGCGAAGGGATCACGATTGACGAACGCCGGAGTGGAAAGACCGAGGCCGTACGGAGGCCGCATTGCAGGACGTCGAGCCCCCCAGGGGTGCGCCTTCTTCCTCATAGTGGCGGTGGCCACCGTCTCCGTACCGGCCACACCGGCCCACGCGGCCTCCCCGTACGGCGCGAAAGCCGTCGCGGTGGCCGCGTCCAAGGAAGGCGCCCCTTACGTGTACGGCGCCACCGGACCCCGGCACTTCGACTGCTCGGGCCTCACGCTCTACGCCTTCCGGAAGGCGGGGCGGAAACTCCCCCGCACGGCGGACCAGCAATACGACAGCACGCAGCACATTTCGCGCCGCCAGCGCGCTCCGGGCGATCTCGTCTTCTTCCCCAAGGGGGCGACGATGAGCCATGTGGGAATCTACGCCGGCCACAACAAGATCTGGCACGCGCCCAGGCCCGGCACCCGCGTACGGCTCGAACGCATCTGGACGAGCAAGGCCCGCTACAGCCGGGCCAATTGACCGCACCCCCCTCGTAACCGCCCGCACGCCGTGGCGCATCCCTGCCCGAAAACGCCGCTGTTCGGCAGCCGCCGGGATGCGTGAGCCCATGGCACCCGACACGGCGCGGTGTTGGCCGTGCCGACGCCCCCTGCTCATCCGGAGCGGGGCGCGGACCGCCCGTGACCGGGGCGGCGCGGCGTGCCGGGCGGGGCCCGCAGCACCCAGCCGACGAGCCGTACGGCGGCGCCGCCCGCCAGCCGGATGCACCTGCGCTCGAACGGGAGCCTCGGGCGCAGTCCCAGCTCGGCGCGGGCCCATTCGGGGAGCAGGTCCACGGCGGCCGCGGCGAGCGCCGCGTAGGGCGGCCGCAGCGGCCACGGCACCGGCGGGCGGCGCAGCAGGAACCGGGCCGCCTCCCGGGCCTGCGGGGTGCCGCGCAGCTGCGGGCGGTAAGCCCGGAGGCGGGCGCCGAGCTCGGCCACGGTGCAGGGCGGCTCCCGCACGCCGAGCGCGGCGCCCACGCGCGCCATCCCGGCGACGTACTCGTCCTGTTCGGCCGGGCCGAGCCTGCGGGCCCCGTAGCGCTGGTGCGCGCCGAGGAAGCAGCTGACCTCGGCGTCGTGCACCCACTCCAGCAGGACCGGGTCGGCGGCCGTGTACGGCTCCCCGCCGGGCGCGGTGCCGTGCACCGTCCGGTGGACGGCCCTGACGCGGTCGACGGCGCGCTGCGCGTCCTCGGCGGTGCCGTAGGTGGTGAAGGCGAGGAAGGTGCTGATGCTCTGGAGCCGTCCCCACGGGTCCTCGCGGTAGTCGGAGTGCTCGGCGACCGCCGCCATGGCCAGCGGGTGCAGGGACTGCAGGAGCAGGGCGGCGAGCCCGCCGACGAAGAGCGCGGCGTCGGCGTGGACGCGCTGGACAGGCCCGTCCGCGGGGAACCAGCGCGGGCCGGGGGTGAGGTGGATCCGGTCCCGGTTCTCCGGGCCGGACGGTCCCGCCACCCGCCGGAAGAGCGCCTCGCCCATGCGGGTCCTGGTGTGTGCGACGGCGGACCGCCACTGCCGCCCCATGGGGGCATTATCCCCCGGGGCGGTGGTCCCCGGTCAGGAGAAGGCGCCGGCGCGCGCGGCCGCGGCGGCGGCCCGGGCGGCCCGGCGCGGCAGGCCGGGGTCGGGGGCACTGCGCAGCAGCAGGAGTTCCTGGTAGACGGGGGCGGTGGCGGTGACGAGCAGGGCGCGGACGGCGCCGGCCCCCGGGGCGGGCGGGCCGAGCTCTCCGCGGGCGGCGGCGCGGTCGGCGAGTACGGCGCAGCGGGCGTACCGGTCCTCCCAGAACCGGCTGAGGGCGCCGGCGGCCTCCGGGGAGCGGAACGAGGCGGCGATCAGGGCGGCGGTCAGGCCGGGGCCGGCGGCGAGGGCGTCGTAGACCTCCTGGTTGAGGGCGGTGAGGTCGCCCTCCAGGGAGCCCGTGTCCGGGGGCGTCCAGGTGTCGTCGGCCGCGGCGTCGAGGAGGTCCGCGAGGAGGCCGCCCACGTCGCGCCAGCGCCGGTAGACGGTGGTGCGGTGGACGCCCGCGCGGAGGGCGACCGCGTCGACGGTCAGGCCGTCGTACCCGGCTTCGAGGAGGACCGCGCCGACGGCTTCGAGGACCTGGGTGCGGACGCGGGCGCTGCGGCCGCCGGTGCGGCGGCGCACGGGCCGAACGGCATCGGGCGCGGCACCGGGTGCGCCGGGGCCGGGATCGCTGCTTGCGGAGGTGCCGGATTCCATGGCAGCATCCTAACGCAACATTCGTCGATTTAAGGAGCTTCCCGTGCTCACTCCCCGCACCCCCCGCCGCGCCGCCGCCCCCGCCCGGCCCCTCCCCGACCCCCTGGAGCCGCTCCGTGACCGCACAGCTCACCGCCCTTGACGTCACCAAGGCCTACGACGGCCGCACCGTCCTCGACTCCGTCACCTGCTCCGTGCCCGCCGGCACCCGCCTGGGCATCGTCGGAGAGAACGGTTCCGGCAAGTCCACCCTGCTGCGCCTCCTCGCCGGAGCGGAGCGCCCCGACCGCGGCGAGGTCATCGCCCGCGCCGACGGCGGCATCGGGCACCTCCCCCAGGAGGAGCACCTCCCGCCGCACCTGACCGTCCGGCAGGTCGTCGACCGCGCCCTGGCCGAACTCCGCACCATGGAGCGGGACATGCGCCGCCTGGAGGCGCGCATGGCCGAAGGCGCCGGCGACGAACCCGCCGTGCTCTCCGCGTACGCCGACCTCCTCACCGCCTTCGAACTGCGCGGCGGCTACGAGGCCGGCGCCCGCCTCGAACGCGCCCTGCACGGCCTCGGCCTGGCGGGACTCCCCCGGGACCGCACCGTCGGCGGCCTCTCCGGCGGCGAGCAGGTCCGCCTCCGCCTGGCCGCCCTCCTCGCCGCGGGCCCCGAAGTCCTGCTGCTCGACGAGCCCACCAACCATCTCGACGGCCCCGCCCTCGCCTGGCTGGAGGACCACCTGCGCGCCCGACGCGGCACCACGGTCGCCGTCTCCCACGACCGCGCCTTCCTCGAACGGGTCGCCACCGCCCTGCTGGAGGTCGACGGCGACCGGCACACCGCCACCCGCCACGGCACCGGCTACGCCGGCTACCTCGCGCAGCGCGCCGCCGACCGGCAGCGCCGCGCCGACGCGCACCGGCAGTGGGCCGAGGAGGTGGCCCGGCTGCGCGAGACGGCCGCGACCACCGCCCGCCGCGTCGCCCCGGGCAGGGCGGCCAAGGACGGGAACAAGATGGCCTACGACCGGGCCGCCGGCCGGGTGCAGCAGTCCCTGGCGAGCCGGGTCCGCAATGCCGAGGAGCGCCTCGCGCGGCTGCTCGCCCGTCCGGTGCCCGCCCCGCCCGACCCGCTGTCCTTCACCCCGGCCCTGCCCCGCGGCGCCGGCCGGCCGGGCGAGCTGCTGCGCGCCGAAGCGGTGCACGTCGCCGGGCGGCTGTCGCCGGTCTGCCTCACGGTCGGCGCCGGCGCCCGCCTCCTCGTCACCGGACCGAACGGGGCCGGCAAGAGCACCCTCCTCGGCGTCCTCGCCGGCACGGTGCCCGCGGACGGCGGGCGCGTGCACCGGTACGGCCGGACCGGCCTCCTGGCCCAGCACGCGCCTGCCGGGCCGCGGGGGCGCACCCTGCTCGCCGCGTACGCGGACGGCCGCCCCGGCACGGCCGAGGAGCACGCCGAGCGGCTGCTGGCGCTCGGCCTGTTCCACCGGGACCGGCTGCACGTGCCCGCCGCATCCCTGTCGGCGGGGCAGCGGCAGCGGCTGGCGCTCGCCCGGCTCCTCGCCGAACCGGCGGACGTCCTCCTGCTGGACGAGCCGACGAACCACCTCTCCCCCGCGCTGGCCGAGGAGTTGGAGGAGGCACTGGCCTCCTTCGCCGGAGCGGTGGTCCTCGTGAGCCACGACCGGGCGCTGCACGCCCGCTGGCGCGGCGACCGACTCGAACTCGCCCCTGCCGCGCCCGGCTTCACCGCCGCCCCGCCTGCCGCCCGTGCCGCCGCGCGGCCCGGGCGCCGCCTGCGCGAGCCGATGGCCCGGCCGGCGTGAACCCGGCGGGCCGTCCGCATCCGTACGGCCCGCCGGAACGTCCGCCCGGGCGCGTCCGCCCGTACCGATCCGAAGGGAAGCCGCCCTGCACCGGACCACCGCAGCCCGCACCGCAACCGCCCCCGCAACCGTCCCCCGCCCCGAGGAGGGCTCGCCCCGCATGGCCTCCCCCCGTCTGCGCACCTTCCCCGTCTCCGATCCCGCGGCCGGCCCCTACGCGCTCGCCGCCGGCCCCGACGGCGCGCTGTGGTGCACCCTCGTCCACGCCGGGCGGATCGCCCGGCTGCCCGCCGCCGGGCTCTCGGGCGGCGGCCCGGCCGCGGTCGAGGAGTTCCCGCTCGACGACGCCGGCTGCGGGCCCTCGCTGATCACCGCGGGCCCGGACGGCGCCCTGTGGTTCACCCGCATGCGGGACGACCGCATCGGCCGCATCTCCACCGACGGCTGCGTCCGCTCCTTCCCCCTCCCCGCCGCGGGCCGGGGGCCTGCCGCCGCTCCGTACGGCATCGCCGCGGGCGCCGACGGGGCGCTCTGGTTCACCCTGTCCGCGGCCGGGCGGATCGGGCGGATCACCACCGGCGGCGAGGTCGCCGAGTTCCCGCTGCCGCAGGCCGACGCCTTCCCCGCCTTCATCGCCGCCGGGCCGGACGGGGCGCTCTGGTTCACCCTCCACCGGGCCGGCGCCGTCGGCCGGATCACCACCGGCGGCGACCTCTCCGTGTACCCGCTGCCGGATCCGGACTGCGGACCGGTCGGTCTGACGGCCGGCTCCGACGGCGCCCTGTGGTTCACCGAGATCGCCGCCGGCCGGATCGGGCGCATCACCACCGGCGGCGAGGTCAGGGAGTTCCTGCTGCCCGATCCGGGCTGCCGGCCGCACGCCGTCACCGCCGGCCCGGACGGCGCGTACTGGTTCACCGAGTGGGCGACGGGCCGCATCGGCCGGCTCTCTCCCGAGGGCCGGGCGGCCGCGTACGAGCTGCCCGGCACCGGCAGCGAGCCGCACGGCCTGGCCTTCGGAGCGGACGGCGCCCTGTACGCGGCCCTGGAGCACGGCGCGATCGCCCGCCTCGACCCGGCCGGAGCGTGAGGCGCGGCCGGGTCACCCGTCGACCGGCGGGCGGGCCCCGGTCACTCCTGCGGGTGGTGGCGCGCAACCTCTCCCCCGCTGCGCTGTTGCACTGCATGCACGGGCAACAGCAACCCCCACTACGAACAGGAACACGATGCTCAAGAAGGCCGCCAACACGGTCGTCGTCGCCGCCTCCCTCCTCGGCGCGGGCGCCGCTCTGGCCACCCCGGCCATGGCCATCGGCAACGACAACGGCATCAACACCGTGAACGGCAACAACGCCGCGCAGATCTACGGCAACCAGAAGACCGAGGGCGCGATGAGCCCGCAGGCCTCCCTGGTGCAGGGCTCGCTCAACAAGCCGTGCCTCGGCGTGCCGGTGAAGGTGAACGCGCAGTCGCTGGTCGCCATCCTGGCCAACGTCGGCGTCCAGGACGTCAACGTCCTGTCCAACCCGATGAACCAGCAGTGCGCCGAGAACTCCACCCAGGCCAAGGGCGACGAGTCCCTCTCGCACATCCTCAGCAACATCCCCGTCCTCTCCGGCAACCTCTCCGCCGGCAGCTGAGGCGCGCCCACCGCGCACCCGGCCCCGGTCCCGCCCCGCACCACGCGGGGCCGGGGCCGGGGCCGGCCGCCGTCAGGGGGCGTGGCCGTCCTCGCGGGCCCGGTGGGCCAGGTCGATCTTCGTGTAGGCGGGGCGGCCCGCCTCCCGGTACTTCTCCTTCACCCGGTCCAGGTAGAACTTGGCCGTGTTGGGGCTGATGCCGGCGCGGCGGGCCGTCGCCTTGAGGGTCAGCCCGGAGGCGTAGTACCGCAGCACCTCCAGCTCCCGGGGGGCCAGCCTGGGGCGGTCGGCGGCCGTGTCGTGGACCCACGCGAAGGCCAGTTCGGGCGAGTGAGCCGTGCCGCCCGCGGCCACGGCGGCGACGGCCTCGACCAGGGTCGGCAGGTCGTGGTCCTTGGTGAGGTAGCCGTCGGCGCCCGCGGCGACCGCGGAGACGATCCGGGGGCGGTCCGCGACCGTGCTGATGACCAGGACCCGGGGGCCGGCCGCCCGGACCCGGCGCACGTTGTCCTCCGGTACGGAGCCGTCGCGCAGGAGGAGGTCGAGGAGCACCACCTCGGCGGTGCGGCCCGGCCCGGCGAGGAGGTCCCCGACGGTGGGGACCGCGGCGAGCAGCCGCAGCCGGTCTGTCCCGGCCAGCCAGGAGCGCAGTCCGTCCAGCAGCATCCGGTCGTCGTCGACCGCCGCCACCGTGACCGCGCCGGTCACCGCGCCGTCCACCCGCACCCCCGCAAACGAACCCCCCGGTGGTATACCCCCCTGAATGGGCGGGTACCGGGTGATCAGTTGATCTCGCTACGTTCAGGGCGTCAAGAAGGTCTTGAGACAGGAGAGATCACGTGACCGGCAAGTCTGTTCGGTGGGGCGGGGGCGGTCTGCTGGCCGCGCTCGCAGGCCTGTTCGTCCTGCTCCTTCCGGCGCCGGCCTCGGCGTCGGCCTCCGCGGACCCGGGGGTGTACTACACCACCAGCTTCCGCAGCGCCTACACGTACACCCTGAAGCCGCCGAGCGGGAAGTGCCTCGACATGCAGGGCGGCGGACGGCCCGCTCCGGGGAAGGTCATCCAGACGTTCGACTGCAAGACCGCCCTGCACCAGCGGTTCACGTTCCACCAGGGCGGCAACGGCACCTTTGCGATCGGCATCTTCGGGGTGTACTGCCTCACGCCGCAGGGCGGCGCGGTCCCCGGTGCTCCGCTCGTCGTCGGCACCGGCAGCGGCTGCGGTGTCTTCACCTGGCGCAACTCCCCGGTTGCCGGGGACCGCTGGGAGCTCGTCGAGGCGACCTCGGGCCAGTGCCTGCGGGACACCGGCCGGCGGTCCCCCGTGGTGCTGGGCGCCTGCGGGGCCGGCGAGTCCGCCTGGAGCCCCGTCTACGCGGGGGTCTACAACTACGACCAGTTCGGCCGGGCGGCCGCGGCCTGAATCCGGTGAACGGCGGCGCGGCACGGCGGGTTTCGACCCCGCCGTGCCGCGCCCTGCCGTCCGGGTCCTGTGCCCGGCGCGTCGTCAGCCGCGCCGGACGGCGGCCTTGCCGCCGGCCAGGTGCCATTCGCGGTTGAGCGAGCCGAGCGGGATGCGCCGTTCGAAGATCGGCGTGCCGAACAGCGACAGCTGGAGCTGGAGGTTGCCGCTCAGGTCGAAGCCGCCGTACAGCGCCCAGGCGCCGCCGGCCGATGCCTTGCCGTCGCTGGAGACGGCGGCCTTCACGTCTCCCTCGCCGCGCAGGTAGGGGGCGAACTCGGCGGAGACGCCGACGGCCCCGTACAGGCCGACTGCGGCCTCGGCGCCGAGCGCGGCCTTGACCTTGCCGGCGGCGGCGACCTCGGCCGTCACCGGGGTGCTCTCCACCTTCGAGGTGCTGACCGGGGTCCAGCCCTTGCCGGATGCGTAGCTGCCGCCGACGCGGAAGTCTCCCTTGACGTCCTGCTTGACCTCCAGCGTGACGCGGCCGTCGGCCTCCACCTGGATGAAGCAGGTCAGGTCGAGGTTGACGACGACGGGCACCGGGCCGACCTGGATGACGGGAGCGCTGTGCAGCTTGGCGAACGGGATCCGCTTCGGGCCGCCGGTGGTCGCGGCCGCGTGTCCCTTGAGGCTCCACTGCGAGGCCCAGTCGCCGCTCAAGCCGAGGAAGGCGCCGCGCGGGCCGGTGCCGCCGGAGCCGTCGTAGGCGAACTCGACGGTGGGCGCGAGCCGGACGAACCCGGACACCGAGGCGCCCGCGGAGACGGGGGCGCCGGGGGCGGTCTCGATGGGGGCGTTCACGTCGAGGCGCAGGTTGCCCAGGGGCAGCTTGGCGCCCTCGGGGCCGAACTTCAGGCCCTGGCTCTTGGCCCAGGAGAAGGTGACGCCCTTCATCAGCGGTTCGACCGTGACGGTGGACGGGTCGACGGGGACCTTGCCGTCGGCCTTGTCGTCGTTGAGGACGGCGGACAGGGTCGTCGGGGCGGTCTTGACCTCGATGCCGCGGTCGGTCTTGCGGCCGACCTCGGTGACCTTCGCGAGGAGGCCGTCCGGGGCTCCGGGGACGGGGGCGCTGGCGATGACGTCGCCGACGGCGACGGGCTTGTCCGGCGCGGCGGAGCTGCTCGGGGAGCCGCCGGGCGAGGGCGTTTCCCGGGCGGGGGCGGACCCCTTGGGGTCCTTCGACGGGGCGGGCGCCTTGGGCGGCGCGGGGGCTATGACGGCCTTTCCGGTCGCCTTGTCGAAGGAGGCCACCTTCAGCGCGGCCTTCTCCGGGGTGCCCTTGCCGGCGCCGACGCGGGCCATGCCTGCGGAGGCGGGCTCGTCCTGCGGGGCCGCGGCGACCTCGAGCTGCCGGGTGCCGTCGGCGACGGGGGCCGGGGCGGCGGGCAGTCCGAGGGAGGTGGGGGGAGCCGCGGGGGGCTGGGGTGCCGAGGAGCAGCCGGTGGCGGTGAGCGCCAGGGTCGTGAGGCCAGGGAGCAGGAGCCGTCTGGCGAGAATGCGCACGTACGTAGGACCTTCTGGTTGGGGGGAGTTGCGCTACCGGCAAGTAACGTGCGGCGCATCATGCCAGGCATGTCCATCACAAACGTCGGTATCCGGCCATCACGGGCGTACCGGGAGATCGACGGCGCGTGTCCCGGGCGCCGCGGTCTGTTACCCCCGAACGGCATCGAAGGCGTCCCTGCTCGGGTAGGCCCTTGCCGGACAAGGGCGTTGCTGCCGTCGGCTGCCGCGGGCGATGCCGGGAACGGTGCGGCGGGGAGGGCGGGCAGGTCGGCGGGATCGGTTCCGCGGGTGGTCGGGATCGCGGCCGCCCGTGTCCGGAAGTGAGCGGTGCGGTCTCGGTACGGGGCGCGGGGCGGCGCGTCAGTCGCCGGGCAGGCGGGAGCGCAGCAGCAGGAGCGCGATGTCGTCGGTCACGGGCACCCGGCCGCGGGCGTGGCGGAGGAGGTCGTCCGCGACGGCTTCGAGTGGCCGGTCCCCCGCGGCGCGGGCGAGGTGGGCCGCGACGCCGGCGATGGTCTCCTCGATGTCGAGGGCCGGGCTCTCGACCAGCCCGTCGGTGTAGAACGCGAGCAGGCATCCCGGCTCGAAGGGGATCTCGGCAGCCGTGTACCCGGCGTCGGGGTCGATGCCGAGCAGCAGCCCGGGCGGGAGGGCCACGACCTCCGCGGTCCCGTCGGCACGGCGCAGCAGCGGCGGCGGGTGCCCGGCGGTGGCCAGGCGGGCCCGGTGGCGGCCGAGGTCGATGTGCGCGTACAGGCAGCTGGTGAACAGGCCGGGCTCCAGGTCGGTGAGCAGCCGGTTGGTACGGGCGAGGACCTCGGCGGGCGGGGCGCCGGCCGAGGCGTGCACGGCGGTGCGGACCTGGCCCATGAGGGCGGCGGCGCCGACGTTGTGGCCCTGGACGTCGCCGATCGCGGCGGCGGCCGTCGTGCCGTCGATGTGGATCAGGTCGTAGAAGTCGCCGCCGATGTCCAGGCCGTGCCCGGCGGGCAGGTAGCGGGCGGCCACCTCCAGGCGGGGGACGTACGGCAGGTCGTGGGGCAGCAGCCCGGTCTGGAGGCTGCGGGCCAGCTGGTAGGCCGAGTCGTAGAGCCGGGCGCGCTCCAGGGCCTGGGCGATCAGGCCCGCTATCGAGGTGAGGACGGCCTTCTCGCCGGCGGCGAAGGGCCGGGGGCGGGAGTACGCGAGCACGAGGCAGCCCACGGGCCGGTTCGAGGTGATGAGCGGGACGAAGCCCCAGGCCCCCATCCCGTCCTCGATGTCGGAGCCGGGGTAGGCGGCCCGCAGTGCGGCCGGACTCTCGAAGAAGAGCGGGGTGCGGGTGCGGATGACCTCGGTCGTCGCGCTCTCGGCGGTGACGGGCAGGCCGTCGTAGCGGGTCATGAGCTCGTCCGTGTAGCCGCGGTGGCCGACGATCCGCAGCCGCCGCTCCTCCTCGACGAGCAGGGCCATGGCCTGCGCGCCGAGGGCGGGCACCAGCTGGTCGGCCGCCTTGTCGACGACGTCCTGGGCGTGCGCGGCCTCGGTGAGGCTGGCCGCCAGGTGCATCAGCTGGTAGAGGGCGGTGGCACGGCTCGGGCCGGGCGCCACGCTCTGCTCCGGGCTCGGCCCGGACGCCGTGGGCGGGCGGGCGGCGTCCACGGCCCGCCCGGAGCGGGCGGGTGCGGACGCAGGCGGCGGTTCGACGGCCTCGTCGGGACCGAGGGCGCCCGCGGCGGACGCGGCAGGCACGCCGCCGGCGGTGATCCGGACGCTGATGCCCGAGTCGTCCGGGTGGAGGTCGAAGCGCACCCGGTGGCCGGCCGGGTGCACGGCGGTGAAGCTGCGCGGCAGCCGGCTCATCACGGCCGCCCGGTAGTGCTCCTCGATCGCGGGGGTGTCCATCCAGGGCAGGGCCTCCCACGGCAGCGCGCCGACGAGCCGCCGGCCCGGGGAGCCCAGCAGGTCGGCCGCCTCCTGCGTGATGAAGGTGATCCTCCCGTTCAGGTCCAGCGCGCAGCTCCCGCCGGGCAGCCGCCGGATGAAGGCCATGGCGGCGGCCGCCTCGACGGGTCCCGGGGTGGGCGGCGGCCGCGGCACCAGGATGACCGGGTGGGCGGCCGCGCGGACCGGGTGGCCCTCCCCGGCGGATCGGCGCAGGATGCCGGCCAGGCGCGCGCACCCGGCCGCGAGGGCCTGCCTCTCGCGCTCGGCGAGCTCGGGCCCGTGGGAGCCGGGCCACAGCATGACCAGGCCGGCGCCCGCCGCCGCGCCCGCCTCGGGGTCGGTGTCGAGCGGGGTGGCGGCGAGGGAGAAGCGGTAGGGGACGACGAGGCCGAGGCGCGGGTACCGGCTCGCCGTCTCCTCCCGGCCGCCCAGCCACACCAGCCGCCGCTCGCGGACCGCGTCCGCGACAGGGATGGGGTCCCGCAGCGCGACCCGCGACCAGGGGACGGCGAATTCGCGGGCCACGCCGATCGTCAGCGCGAGGTGCAGCATGCCCTGCGCGGGGGCCGGCAGGTACAGCATGCCGATCGACGCGCCGGCCGCGGCGCGGAGGTCGAGCAGCGCCTCGCCCAGCCGCCGGTGGCCGGCACCGGGGTCCCGTGCCGGTGTGTCTCCCACGTGACCATGGTGGCCCAAGGCCGGCCCTTCGCGCGCTCCGGGCACGGCCGGGCGGCGGGCGCGCGGCGGGCGGGCGGGCGGCGGGCGGGCGGGCGGGCACGGTCGGGGCGGCCGTACGGGGGACCGGGGTCAGGAGCGGGCTGCGAAGGCCTTCGTGAAGGCCAGCGGCTCCTGGAGAATGGAGGAGCAGGTGGCGTCGGCCTGGTTCTTGGCGCCGCCGGGGCACTGCTTGTCCCGGGCCCCCGACCACATGGAGAGCCAGCCCAGTCCCTTGGCGCGGGCGAAGTCGGCGAGCTGTCCGGCGTCCTCGACGGTGAATACCTCGGTCACCACGTCGTTGACGCCGATCATCGGCGTCACGGCGACCTTCTTCCACGCCTCGGCGTCGGACAGCCCGAAGACGCCCTTGACCTGCGCCTGGGTCGCCGTGGCCGCTTGGACGGCGTAGTCGCCCATGTCGCCGCTGTACGCCGGCCCGTAGTCCATGGCCATGACGTTGACGGCGGAGACGGCCACGCCGTTGCGCTTGGCGTCGGCGAGGAGGTCGACTCCGGGCTGGGTCAGCCCCTCCGGCATGACGGGCAGGGTGAAGGAGACGTCGAGCCCGGGGTGCTTCTTCTGCAGGAGCGCGACGGCCTGGGCGCGCCGCGTGTTGGCGGCCTTGTCGGGCAGGGCGGCGCCCTCCACGTCGAAGTCGGCCTTGGTGAGCCCGTACGCCTCGACGACCTTGCCGTACGCGGCCGCGAGCTCGGCCGCAGAGGAGCAGGTGAGGGCGAGCTCGGAGCCGGCGGCGCCGCCGAAGGACACGCGGACGTCGCCGCCCTTGGCGCGCAGGGCCGCGATCTGGGAGGCGACGCGGTCGGAGCCGAGGGCGGTGGTGCCGCCCCACATCGGGTTGCAGCCGCCGCCCGAGGTGACGAAGGCCAGGTTGAACTCCTTGACCCCGGTCTGGTCGGCGGTGGCGAGGAGGTCGTACGCCGGGTACAGCGAGGTGTCCACGTACGGCGCGAACCGGGCGCCCGTGCCGCCGGGCGGGCGGCCGGTGGAGGTGGCGGTGGGCTTCGGGGCGGGGGCGGTGGGCGAGGCGGTGGCCGTCGGGCCGGTCGTCGGCCGGGGGGTGGGGGCGGCGGTGGCCGTGGGGGCGGTGGTGGGGCGGCCGCTGGGGCTGGGTGCCGGGCCGGTGCCGGGGCCGCACTTGACCTTGTTGATCAGGCACCCCGTGGGGTTGCCGGGGGTGCTCTGGGCCGCGGTGACGAATCCGACGGTGGTGGAGGCTCCGGGGGCGAGGCCCCCGGTGGCCCAGCGGGGCGGCTTGACGGTGACGCGGCTGCCGCTGACGGTCTGTTCGCCGTTCCAGAGGGAGGAGAGGGCCGTGCCGGCGGGCAGGTCGAACTCCAGGGTCCAGTCCTTCAGGGTCTCCCGGCCGGTGTTGGTGATGACGTACTGGCCGGTGTAGCCGGTGGACCAGCTGCTGGACCGGGTGAAGGCGGCGCCCGCCGAGGCGGCCTGGGCGGTGCCGGTCAGGGCGAGCGCGGTGCCGCCGACGGCTGCCGTCAGGGCGAGCGCGCCGGCCGCCTTGGCCTTGCCGCCGAGCCTGCGGCGGTGTGAGTTCCGGGTCATGACTGCCTGCCTCATCGGTGCGGGGACGGGGGGGACGGGGCAGCACGCTAGCGAGCCGGAACCGGGCAGAACGCCTGTCCAGGCCCCGCTGCCCCGATCTTGAGGCGGGCTTAAGGAAGGGATCGGGAAGGGTTAACGGGGCACGGGCGCCGGCCACGCACGGTAGGCGGCCGTGCACCCGTCAGGACGAAATACGTAGGCCCATCCGCCCATATGACGATCCTTCTCATCAAGGGCGGCGGGCTGCCGTCCGAAAAGCCGGAGGACCAACCGCCTCGTCGAGGAGACGTGCATGATCCCTGGGCGCACCCCCCGGCCCTCCTTCGGCCCTCTTCCGGGCCGCGGCACCTGGCTCAGGGGCGGCGCGCTCGCGTCGCTCGCCCTCGTGCTGACGGGGCTCACGAGTCCTACGGCCGCGGTCGTGCCGCGCGCCGCCGCCCCGCTCGCCGGCACGCCGGCGGCCCCGGGAGACGAGGGCCCCTGCCCCGAGGGCGCACTGCTCGGGTCCGGCGCGGCGGCTGCCCGGCCGGGGCAGGCCGGTCCGCCGCCGGGCGGCGTGGACGAGGCACCCCCGGACTACCTGGCGGCCGACGTGCTGGGCCGGTACACGGAGAGCCGGCAGCAGCCCGCGGCGCTCGCGCGGCAGACGGCGGCAGCGGACAACCGCACCGGGTGCCGGAGGGGCCCCACGGGGCCGGTGGGGCCGAAGGGCCCGGCCGGGCCGACGGGTCCGACGGGTCCGACGGGTCCGGCCGGGCCGGCGGGCCCCGCCGGCGACGACGGGGTGGACGGGCAGGACGGCCTGGACGGGACACCGGGGGCGACGGGCGCCACAGGCGCGACGGGCGCCACAGGCATCCCAGGCGCCACCGGGGCCACAGGGGCCACAGGCGAAACGGGACTGCAGGGCGCCACGGGAGCCACCGGCCCCACCGGGGCAGCGGGTGAAGCAGGGGCTGCGGGGGCCGCCGGACCCGCCGGCCCGACCGGAGCCACCGGAGCCACCGGTGCGACCGGCGAGACAGGGGCCCCAGGCGTCACGGGCGCGACCGGAGCCACGGGCGCGACCGGGGCCGCCGGGCCGTGTTCCGACATCGACAGCTACGCCCCGTCGCGCGCGGAGGGGTTCCACGCGGTGCTCACGGACGGCACCGCCTTCGCGGGGCGGGCGGTTCCCTTCGGTGGTCCTGTCATCGCCTGGCAGGACCTGACGAACCCCGTCGCCGTCGGCACGGACCCCGCCAACCCCGGCTATCCGGCCGGCGCCTGTGCCATCGGCATCGAGGCCCAGGGCGATGACGCCTACGTCAACGTCGTCACGGCAGCCGGCGCGGTCTGGCAGACGCACGGCGATGTCAACGGGGCGGGCTTCGTCTGGGACGAGCCCTGGGTGCAGCGGACGACCCCGGCCCCGGTGGTCCGGCGCGGCCTGAAGCCGTCGGGACCACACGGCTGACGCCCGGCGGGGCGCCGAAGCGCCGCCCCCGGCCGGTCCCGTCGTCCCGCCGCCCCGACCCGCTCAGGTGCGGGCCGGGGCCGGTTCGGGCTGGCTCGGCGGGCCCTGCCTCAGCTCGGCGAGCAGTTCGTTCCGCCCGGCCAGCATCTCGGTCAGGATGCGGCGGGCGGCCCGCAGCAGGTCGGCGACGTCGCCGCCGGCCAGGGCGTAGGTGACCGTGGAGCCCTCGCGGGTGGACACCACGATCCCCGAGCGCCGCAGGACGGCCAGCTGCTGGGAGAGGCTGGACGCCTCGATGTCGATCTGGGCGAGCAGTTCACGGACGGGCATCGGCCCGCCCTGCAGGAGTTCGAGGACCCGGATGCGGACCGGGTGGCCGAGCATCCGGAAGAACTCGGCCTTCGCCTGGTACAGCGGCACCTGCATACCCACGACGCTCCTGCTGCTCCTCGGACCGTGGCCGCGCCCCGCCCGGCGCGGCCTCCCCACCATCGTCGCGTCCCGCCGACCCGCGCGCACCCGAAGTTGACCGGTTTCGGATGTGTGGACTTGAAGATGTCTTCAAGTCGTGGGCATGCGTGGGCCGGTGGGAACGCGCCGCTAGAGCTCCAGTTCCGCCTCGATGCGGCGGAGCTGGTGGCGGGCCATCGCCAGGTTGGACTTGCCCTTGTCCAGCACCAGGTAGAGGAACAGGCCCGCGCCGCTGCGGCTGCGCAGCAGCCTGATCAGGTGGTACTGGCCGCCGAGCGTGATGAGCACGTCCTCCAGGTCGTCCTGGAGCCCGAGCATCTCCATCGTGCGGACCTTCGCCCGGATCACGTCCGTGTTCCCCGCCGCGGCGACCGTCAGGTCCAGCTCCTTGCCGCCGCCGAGGGTTCCCAGGGCCATACCGCTGGTGTAGTCCACCAGCGCCGCCCCGAGCGCACCGTCGATCGCGGTCATCGCTTCCTTCAGCGAAACTTCCACGTTGGCCATGGCCGTCCTCCGTCGTACTGCTTTCGCCGTTCATCCGGCGCCGGATCTTCCGTGACGGGACGCTACCGATCCTGCGGCGGCGTACGGGCGGATCCGTGAATTCGGCTCAAAACCAACGCCTGTTGGGTACGGTGGACGGTCCTGCTGATCACCGTCAGGCAGCGAGCGCGGCCGGCCCGTCGAGGTGCGCCGCGGCCGTCCGCCAGGCTTCGGTGACGGCCCGGCGGGCCTGCCGGGTGCGGGCGGCGCTGTCGCCGGTGAGGCCGACCGGCGCCCCCACGTGGACGTGGAGGCCGGGGCGGCGCAGGGGCGCGGTGGCCAGGCCGGCGATCTGCTTGGCCGCGCTGCCGGAGGTCACGCGCCGGGCGCCGGCCTGCCCGAGCGGGACGACGGGCGCGCCGGTGCGCTCGGCCAGCCGGGCGAGTCCGCTGCGGAAGGCGCCGGGCGCGGCCTCGCCGGCGTCCGGGCGGGCGGGGATGCCTCCCTCGGCGTACATGAGGACGAGCCTGCCGCGCTCCAGGGCGGCTTCGGCCAGGTCCAGGGCGTCGGCGGCGCTGCGGTGGCCGCGGCGGACGGGGATGTGCCCCTCGCGGACGAGGAGCGGGCCGAGGACGGGAATCCGCCACAGTCCGGCGGCGGCCATCACGACCGGTTCGACGCCGAGGCGGCGCAGGGCCGCGAGGACGACGGCCGGGTCGGCGAGGGAGGTGTGGTTGGCGGCGATGATGCTGCCCGGCGCGAGGTGGGCCCCGGTGTGCGTGGTCACGGACAGGCGTCCGAACGCGGGCACGAGGGTGTCGGCGAGGCGGCTGAGCATGGCGGTTCTCCGTTCTCCACCGCGGTGTTCCCCACCGCGTGCCGCCATGGTCGGCGGCGGGCGGTGCCCGGGGCATGAGCGGTCGTACTCAGGACGGCCCGGCGCGGTACCCATCCGCGGCGGGCCGTGCCGCGGCGCATGCTCATGCAGCGGAGGCAGGCGGGCCCGGCGGTCTCCCGGGTGCGGGAGCGGGCCCGGTGCTGCACTCTGGGCAAGGATCACCCTGCGCGCCCCTCCGGGCGGCGGGTTGAGCGGGAGGACTCGGGCTATGGCCGGTCCTGGGCCGGCGGGAAGCGGGACTTCCATGGCTGAGCGATTGAAGCGGTCCGGGCTGGTCGGCGAACTCTCCGCCGAATTCGCCGGGACCATGGTTCTCATCCTGTTCGGTTGCGGCGTGGTCGCACAGGTCGTCGCCGGCGGGGCCCTGACGGATCCCGCGGGCGGCCTCGGCGACCACGACAGCATCGCCTGGGCGTGGGGCCTCGGCGTCACCCTCGGCGTGTACGTGGCCGCGCGCCTGAGCGGCGCACACATCAACCCGGCGGTGACGGTGGCGCTCGCGGTCTTCAAGGGGTTCCCGTGGAAGAAGGTCGCCCCCTACGCCGTCGCGCAGACGGCGGGCGCCTTCGTGGCCGCGCTGCTGGTCCGCTGGAACTACTCCGAGGCCCTGGCAGCGGCGGACCCGGGGCACACCATCAAGACGCAGGGTGTCTTCTCCACCCTCCCGGCGAACGGCAACACGAACCTGCCGGTGTACGAGTGGGGGGCCTTCCGCGACCAGATCATCGGCACCGCGATCCTGATGCTGCTGGTCCTCGCGGTCACGGACCTGTTCAACACCCCGCCGGGCGCGAACCTGGCGCCGTTCGTCATCGGCCTGATCGTCGTGGCGATCGGCATGGCCTGGGGCACCAACGCGGGCTACGCGATCAACCCGGCCCGCGACTTCGGGCCGCGGCTCGCGAGCTTCCTCACGGGCTACGGCGGGGCCTGGCGGGACCAGTACGGCAACCTCTACTTCTGGGTGCCGATCGCCGGCCCGCTGATCGGAGCCGTCGTCGGCGGGGCCTTCTACAAGTTCTTCGTCGGCCGGTACCTGCCGACCGCCGAACCGGAACCCCCCGGCCGCATGCCGGTCCCGGAGGAGTGACCCGGCACCGGCCCGGCCCCACCCTGTCCCTACGAGAGGCGGCACCCATGGCGGACTTCGTCGGCGCGGTGGACCAGGGAACCACCAGCACCCGTTTCATGATCTTCGACCACGGCGGGAACGAGGTGGCGAAGCACCAGTTGGAGCACGCGCAGATCCTGCCCCGCCCCGGATGGGTCGAGCACGACCCGGTGGAGATCTGGGAGCGCACCAACTCGGTGATCCAGAACGCGCTGCGGCACGGCGGCCTCGCCCCGGAGGACCTCGCGGCCATCGGCATCACCAACCAGCGCGAGACCACCGTCGTGTGGGACCCGCGGAGCGGCCGCCCGTACTACAACGCGATCGTGTGGCAGGACACCCGCACCGACGCGATCGCGGCCGCGCTGGAGCGGTCCGGCCGGGGCGAGGTGATCCGCCGGAAGGCCGGGCTGCCGCCGGCGACGTACTTCTCGGGCGGGAAGATCCAGTGGATCCTGGAGAACGTCGACGGCGTGCGCGAGGCGGCGGAACAGGGCCACGCCCTGTTCGGGAACACCGACTGCTGGGTGCTGTGGAACCTGACCGGCGGCCCCGACGGCGGCGTCCACGCCACCGACGTCACCAACGCCAGCCGCACGATGCTGATGAACCTGGAGACGCTCGACTGGGACGACGAACTCCTGGGCTTCTTCGGCGTCCCGCGGGCGATGCTCCCCGCGATCAACGCCTCCTCGCACCCCGAGGCGTACGGGACGACCCGCACCTCCCGCCCGCTGCGCGCGGCCGTCCCGATCACCGGTGTGCTCGGCGACCAGCAGGCGGCCACCGTGGGCCAGGTCTGCTTCGCGCCGGGCGAGGCGAAGAACACGTACGGCACCGGGAACTTCCTGGTGCTGAACACCGGCACGGAGCTGGTGCGCTCCCGGCACGGGCTGCTGACGACCGTCGCCTACCGGTTCGGCGACAGTCCCGCCGTGTACGCGCTGGAGGGGTCCATCGCGGTCACCGGGTCCGCGGTGCAGTGGCTGCGCGACCAGATGAAGATCATCACGAGCGCGGCGGAGAGCGAGCGGCTCGCGGCGGCGGTCGAGGACACCGGCGGGATGTACTTCGTGCCCGCCTTCTCCGGCCTGTTCGCCCCGTACTGGCGGTCGGACGCGCGCGGCGCGATCGTCGGGCTCGCCCGCTACCACACCAACGAGCACCTGGCGCGGGCGACGCTGGAGGCGATCTGCTACCAGAGCCGCGACGTCGTCGAGGCGATGGAGCAGGACTCCGGCGTCCATCTGGACGTGCTGAAGGTCGACGGCGGCGTCACCGCCAACGACCTGTGCATGCAGATCCAGGCCGACGTCCTCGGCGTCCCGGTGAGCCGCCCCGTCGTGGCCGAGACCACCGCGCTGGGCGCCGCGTACGCGGCCGGCCTCGCCACCGGCTTCTGGCGGGACGGCGACGAACTGCGTACGCACTGGCAGGAGTCGAAGCGCTGGGAGCCGCAGTGGTCGGAGGACCGGCGGGCGGAGGGCTACGCGGGCTGGAAGAAGGCGGTGGAGCGCACCCTGGACTGGGCCACCGTCGACTAGCGCTGTGGCCGGCCGTGGCCAGGGCAGGCACCGTGCGGCGCCTGCCCTTCGGCGCCCGGCGGGGAACGAGGCACGCGGGCGGCGGTGTTCCGGCTGCCCGGTGCGGGCGTGGGGGCGCCGGCGGTGCTGTGCGCCGAGGCCGGGCTTGTCGAAGGAGGCGGGGGCGGGAACGTCGATGCGGCCCGCCCCGGGCCCGGACCGCCTCTGACAGGGGGTTTTCACGGCTGTCCGATGACAGTCGTCACCCGGGCGGCGACCGCTCGGGCCGGGGCGCGGGCGGGCCGGGGGTCCGGCACTCCGCGGGGCAGCGGCAGGCGCTGCTGGGGCTGGCGGGGGCGGAGCTCGTCGCGGCGTTCCTCCTGTCCTCGGTGCTGCCCCCGGCGCTCCGCACGGCACACGGGGTGCTGGAGGGCGTACTGGTGCTCGGCTTCGTGGGAGCGGCGGCCGCACTGTGGCGTGCGGGGCACCAGGTCACCGGGGAGCGGCTGGTGCTGCGTACCGGCCTGTACGGGGAGGTGAGCGTGCCGCGCGGGGCGGTCGGCTCCGTGGGGGCGGCGCTGCGGAGCGTTCCGGGGCGCGGTCCGCGTCCTGTGCCGGGCGACCCGGCCGCGGTGGCGTGTTCGGCCGAGGAGACGGTGAACGTCGCCGTCCGCCTGCGCCGGCCGGTCCGGCTGGACCTCGGGGACGCGGGGGTGGTGATGGCGCAGACGCTGTACGCCGGCGCTGATTCCGTGCCGGAGTTCCGGGCCGCGGTCATGCCCGAGGGGCGGTAGCCGCAGGGCGGGACGGCCGCCGGGCGGCTCGGGGATGCGGGTGGTTTCACCGCCGCATCACCTCTACCCATGACCTGTCACATGTGAAATATTACCTGCGCTTCTGTATGCCCCACCCAGTGAAAGGGCCGCCACGTTGCGCAGACTCGCCGTGGTGGCAGCGTCGATATCGCTCGCGCTGCTCACCACCCCCGCCCTCGCCGCATCCGCACCCCCTCCCCCGCCACCCGGCGCCCGGGCCGAGCACGCCGCCGCCCCGCCCCCCGCCCCGCTGGAGCGGGAGCGCCAGGCCCTGCGCCGCCAGGCACTCGAGGGCATCGCCGCCGGCGGGGCCGCCGGGCTCCGCGAGCAGCGGCGCCCGGGCACCGTGCCCCGGCAGGCCAAGGTCGGCGACCGGTACGTCGAACTCGCCCGGGAGCGCACGGACAAGGTCTTCGTCATCCTCGCCGAGTTCGGCGACCAGGTGGACACGACGACCGAGTTCGAGGGCAAGCCCCGCTTCGGCGGCACCCCCGGGCCCCGCCACAACACGATCGGCAAGCCGTCCCGCGAGGACAACCACACCCTGTGGCGGAAGGACTTCGACCGCGCCTACTACCAGGAGCAGTTCTTCTCCACCGAGCCGCGGTCGGCGTCCGTGCGGGCCTACTACCGCCTCCAGTCCTCGGGGCGCTACGACATGGACGGGCACGTCACCGACTGGGTGCGGCTCCCCTGGAACGAGGCCCGCTACGGCACCGACAACTGCTCCGAGCCGGGCCAGTGCCGCACCAACTGGGACATGGTCCGCGACGCCACCGCCGCCTGGTACGACGCGGAGCGCGCGAAGGGCCGTACGCCGCAGCAGATCAGGGCGCAGCTCGCCGAGTACGACGTGTGGGACCGCTACGACGCCGACCGCGACGGCAACTTCGACGAGCCGGACGGCTACCTCGACCACCTGGTGATCGTGCACGCCGGCAAGGACCAGACGTGGGGCGGCGGCGCCCAGGGCGAGGACGCCGTCTGGGCGCACCGCTGGTTCGCGTACTGGGACCGGGCCGGCAGTGCCGGGCCCGACGGCAACAAGGCGGGCGGCACGCCCGTCGGCGACAGCGGCATCTGGGCGGGCGACTACCTGACGGGCGGCGAGAACAGCGGCGCCGGCCTGTTCGCCCACGAGTACGGCCACGACCTGGGCCTGCCCGACCTGTACAGCTCGGACGGCGACAACAGCGTCAACTTCTGGTCGCTGATGTCCTCCGGCTCGTACCTCGCCAAGGGCCGCAACACCACCGGCGCGTTCCCCGGCGACCTCGACCCGTGGAGCAAGCTCCAGCTGGGCTGGCTCGACTACACGGAGGCGGACGCGGGCCGCAGGACGCGCGCCGTGCTCGGCGTGTCCGGCTACCACACCGGGGACCCGCAGGCGCTGCTCGTGCACCTGCCGCCGTCGGTGACGCGCACCGAGCTGGCCGACCCGTACGAGGGCGCGAGCCAGTGGTGGAGCGGCACCGGGGACCTCATGGACAACACCCTGGACAGGACGGTCGACCTGACGGCGGCGGCGGGGCGGCCGGCCCGGCTGGATGCGCGCGTCTGGTACGACATCGAGCAGGACTTCGACTTCCTGACGGTGGAGGCCTCCACCGACGGCGGCGCGGTGTGGACCGCCCTGTCCGGCACGGTCGGCGGGGTGCCGGTCCCCGCGAAGGGCGTATCCGGCACCTCGGGCGGCTGGGCGGAACTGTCCGTCCCGCTGGACCGGTTCGCGGGCACGTCCTTCCGGCTGCGGCTGCGGGTGACCTCCGACGGCAACACGCACGGCAGGGGCGTCGCGTTCGACGACATCCGGATCACGGCGGACGGCCGCGAGGTGCTGCACGACGGCGCGGAGCAGGGCGCCAACGGCTGGACGGCGGTCAAGTGGTCGCGTACGGAGGGGCGTACGGGCAGTGCGGAGCACCCGCGCGCGTACCTGGTCGAGAACCGCCGCCACACCGGGTACGGGGCGTACCTGAAAACGGGCCCGTACAACTTCGGGTTCACCGGCGACCGGGTGGAGTTCTACCCGTACCAGCAGGGCGTGCTGATCTGGCTGTGGGACACGGCCTACAGCGACAACACCACGAAGGCGCACCCGGGCGCCGGCATGCTCCTGCCGGTCGACGCCCGGCCGGAGCCGCTGCGGCACGCGGACGGCTCGCTGCTGAACGCCCGGGCCCAGACGTTCGACGCGCCGTTCTCGCTGCGGGCCTCGGACCGGATCGTGCTCCACAAGGCGGGGGCGCGGACGGTGGTCCCGGCGCGGCCGGGCGTGCCGGTCTTCGACGACCGCCGCGGCTCGTACTGGCATCCGGACCTGCCGCAGGTCGGGGTGAAGGTGCCCGACACCGGGACGCGGATCGCGGTGGTGAAGGAGGCCGCCGGGGGCGCGCTGGCCACGGTGCAGGTCAGCCCGTCGCCCTGACGCCCTGACGGGAGCGGCCCGCCGGCCCTGACGAGTCGGCGGGCCGCCCGGCGGCGGGGGGTCGGGGTCAGGTGGTGAGCAGGCGGTCGAAGAAGGAGCGGTAGCGCCGGAAGGCCAGCCGGAGGTCCTCCGTGGCGACCTCCTCGCCGCTGCCCCACTGCTTCTCCAACTCCTCCTTGTGGGAGGCGAACGTGCCGGCGAGGTGCTGCATGACGGCTGCCACCAGCTCGTCCGCCGCGCGGACGGACTCCCGCGGGTCGTCGACGAAGTCGCTCTGGATGCGGCTCCACCGCTCGCGGAACTCCGCGGCCTCGGACTCCGGCATCAGCCGCTGGCCGCCGCCCCGGTCCGCGTCGGCGGTGTCGGCGGTGTCGGCGCGGGCGCCGGTTCCGGCCGCGGTACCGGCGTCCTCGGACTGGCCCTCGGCCTGGTCCTCGGACTTGCCCTCCGCCGGGTCCTCTGCCCTGTCCTCTGCCGTGTCCTCTGCCGTGTCCTCGTCCGCGGATCCGGGCAGCGGGGCGGCCTCGCCCGGGTAGGCCGGGGCGCCGCTCCCGGCGCCCGTGTCCGTGGCCGGTCCGCCGTGCGGCTGCGCCAGTTCCTCGGTGGTCAGCCCGCCGTACGACCGGCTCGTGTCGGCGGATCCGGTGCCTTCGTCGGCGGACCGGAAGTCGTCGGGGTCGCGTGTCGCATGGTCTTTCATGGCTCCTCCGTCCGCTGCCGGCCCCCGGGGTCGACGAGGAGTTCGTCGAACAGGGCCCGGTAGTGCACCATCGCCCCGCGCAGTTCCTCCGTCGTCGCGTTTCCGGCGCCGCCGCGGATGTGTACGTCGTGGGCGCTGCGGTAGTGCTCCAGGGTGCGGCCGTGTTCCACCGACAGGTCCTGGAGCTGCTGCCGGTAGCCGTCGGTCGGGTAGCCGCGGTCCCGCATGACGCGGGTGACGAGGGAGTCGGCGTCGGCCACGGCCGTCTGCGGCTGGTCGACGAACCGCTCCTGGATCCGCCCCCAGTCCCGGGCGTACTGCTCCCGCGCCTCGGGCGGGAGTTCCCGGATCTCCAGGGAGTCGTGGCGCCGTTCGCGGCCCCGCAGCTCCTGCTCCGCGGACCTGCGGCCGCCCGACTGCTCGACCGTGCGGTCGTACTCGGGGCCGAACCTGCGCTGCAGACGGCGTCGGCGGGTCGCCATCCACACGCCTACGCCGATGAGGATCAGCACCAAGGCGCAGGCCACGATGATCACGACGAGGGTTTCCGTTGACATGGTGCCTCCATGGCCGTGCGTCGAAGCTCACGGCACCTGCCCCTGCCGGTTGCGGTGAAACGCGCCCGCCGCCCGTGTCCGGCGGCACCGGCCGGCGGCGGGCCCGTGTTTCCGGGCGGCCGGGCGGGGCAGGCGCGGCTCCGGGCGGGCGCGCCGTGCGAGCGCGCGGGCGTGGCTGCCGAGCCGGAGCGGCCCGAGAGGAGAGCACCCGTGAGGAAGCGTTCCGAAGCCGAGCCGACACGTCTGCCCGCCGTCCACCCGGGCCATCAGAGCCGGGGCGGCCCGGCCGCGGCCCGGACCGGACGGGGGCGGCCGTGACCGGGGGCGCGGGGCGGGCCGCCCTGTTCGACATCGACGGCACCCTCACCGACACCAACCACCTGCACGTCGTGTGCTGGTGGGAGGCCCTGCGCCAGTCCGGGCACCGGGTGCCCATGGGAGCCGTGCACCGCGCGGTGGGCCTGCCCGGCGACGACCTGCTCGCGCACCTCCTCGGCCCCGGCGACGAGGAGGAGCGGGAGCGGATCGCCACCGCGCACGGCGTGCTGTATGCGACGTACTACGACCGGCTGCCCGCCCTGGACGGGGCCGCGGACCTGCTGCGCCGGCTCGCGGGCGACGGCTGGGAGGTCGTCCTGGTCACGTCGGCGTCGGGGGCGCAACTGGACGCGCTGCGGCGGGCGATCGGCGCGGACGACGCCATCACCGCCTGGACCAGCGCGGATGACGTGGAGCGCGGCAAGCCTCATCCGGAGCCCCTGCACCAGGCCCTCGGCCTCGCGGGTGTCGGGGCGGACCGGGCCGTGTTCGTCGGCGACACCGTGTGGGACATGCAGGCGGGCGTACGGGCGGGGGTGGCCCGGGTCGGCGTCCTGTCGGGCGGCATCCCCGCCGGGGATCTGCGCGCGGCCGGCGCCGAGGCCGTCTACGAGGGGCCGCGGGACGTGCTCACCGGTCTGGGGACGGGCCCCTTCGCCCGGCTGCCCTCCTCCGGCGGCTGAGGCCGGGACCGCCCCGGGGAGTCAGCGGGCCGGGCTGCGGGTGCGGAAGGTGTGCGAGGGCGTCGTCCCGTACGCCTGCCGGTAGGCGCTCGCGAAGCGTCCTGCGTGCGCGAAGCCCCACCGGGCGGCGATCGCGGTGACGGTCAGGCCGTCGCCCGGCTCCGCGGCCTGGAGTTCGGCGTGTACGTGCGCCAGCCGCACCCGCCGCAGGTAGCCGAGCGGGGTGGTGTCGGCGTGCCGGGCGAAGGCGTACTGGAGTGCGCGGGGCGTGACCGGCACGGCGGCCGCGATCTCCGCGAGGCCGATGTCGGTGTCGGCGTTGCTCTCGATGAAGGCGATGGCGCGGCGCAGCGTGCCGGAGGTGGCGTCCCGGCCGTCCCGCGGCCGCGGAGGCCCCTCCAGACAGCCGAGTGCGTTGTTCGGGAACACGCTCAGGGCGGTCGCCGCCAGCAGCCGGGCCGATTCCCCGAGCACCAGCGGCGAGGCGGCCGCCTCCGGGACGAGGAGGGTGCTGTGGACGAACTCGGCGGTGCGCTGCCATGTCCCCGCCCGCGCCGCGTCGAGCGGGAGCAGTCCGGTGAACCGTACGGTGCCCCCCGCGGGGAGGGGGCCGGCCTGCCGGGCGGCGGCGCGGACCAGCGCCCAGGGCACGGTGACGGTGCGCAGCCGGATGTCCTCGGTGCGGGCGGTGCGTGCGCTGCCGAGGCGGCCGCCGAGGAAGACCTGGCCGGCGGCGAGCCGGTACTCGTCGGGCCCGTCCCGCAGCTCGGCCCGGCCGGCCCGTACCACGGCGACGACCAGGCAGCCGGGCGGGCCGGAGGTGACGTGCAGCCGGCCGGGCAGATCGATCTCGCCGCCGGCGAATGCGCCGGTGTCGGTGTGGACCAGGCGGTAGGGGGCCCCGGGCGGGGCCGGCGCGCACATGCGGAGCCGGGATCCGTAGGCCTCCTCCAGGAAGGCGCGGGCGGCTTCGGGGCTGCTCGCCGCGTACCGGCGGCACCCGGGTTCGGGGGTCAGGGGCATCGGATCCCTCCCTCCCGTCCGCATCGCATCCCCAGCCCGTCCGCCGGGGGGCTTCGCCCGGGCCGGACGCGGGAGCTCGTACCGGCCCGAGCACGGGGTGTCGGAACTCCTGCCCGTGTCCGCCCCGTTTCCCCGGCTCCCCTCCGCCTCGGTGAGGGGGTCGAGGCGCAACACCTATCCCATGGACCGGCCCCACCGCCATCGCCCGGCGGCAGGGCGGCCGGGCTGAGTTTCGCGCACCGGCCCGAGTCTCCCGCCCGCTGCCGGGACCCGGCCGAATGTATCCGGATAACGAAGAGCACCTGCACATCACCCGGTCGGATCAGCCGTGGGTGGGCGCTTTTGACGCGGCCGGAGGCTCAGGGGCAGAAAGAAGCCACCGCCGTGGGCCCGCACCGGGCGCGGGCGGGACAGGCGGTGGCGGGCCGGGCGGGCCGGCCGTGGCGGGTGCGCAACTCCCCCGAGTCCGAGCTGCGCACCCGGGCCGGCCGCGCGGGCCGGTCAGGTCGTCAGGCGGCTGTTGACGCCCTCGCGGCCGTCCGCCTCGTCCTCGTTGAACCAGTAGTCGCCCGCGGCGAGGTAGCGGAACTGGTGCACCCGCTGCGCCTCCAGCCGCACGGTGACGGCGCGGTTCCCGTCCGCCCGGGGGGTCAGCCGGTGGGTACCGGGCGTCCAGCCGTTGAAGTCGCCGACGACGCTGACGTCGCCCGCGGGCTCCTCGGGCGGGAGGACGAACGTCACCTCGGTGCGGTTCTTGCGAGCGGTGCGCTCCAGCACGAGCGCTCCTTCCTCTGGGGGTGGTACCGGGACATGGCGCCGGGGCGGCCGACTGGCGGGCGGCCGCCCCGGCCGTGCGGCCCTCAAGGTGTACCCCGGGGCCGGCGCCGTGCGCGGGAGGCGACACGCCCGGGCGGGCCGGATCGTTTCGCTCTGCGGACCCCCTGGGGCCGCGGGCCCGCGTGCGTCGGGGACCGTCCGCGAAGCGAAATCCATGTGCCGCTCACCCGGACGGCCGACTCCGGCGCAAGGTTTCGCCTGGGGGCTCCCCGTACACGGCGGCGTACGCGTTCGAGAACAACGCGGGCCGCCCCCACCCCCACCGGGCGGCGACGGCAGCGACCGCGGCCGGGACGTCGGCGGCGGACCCGGCGGCGAGGTCGGCGTGCGCCCGCATCAGGCGCACGCGCCTCAGGTAGGCGCGGGGCGTGGTGCCGAGGGCGGCGGCGAACGCCGCGTGCAGGACGCGGGGCGGGACTCCGGCCGCGGCGGCCATGTCCGACGGGCCGACGGCCCGGTCGGCGTGGTCGTGCGCGAACTCCGCGGCACGGCGCAGGACGGCCGGTCCGACGCGCCCCGCCCCCGGTGCGAGGGGGTCGGGGCGGGTGCGGAACCCGGGGAAGGCCTCCAGGGCGACGGCCGCGAGGAGGCGCGCCGCGGCGTCCCTCACGAGGGGCGTGCCGGGGCCGGTGGCGGCGGGGCCGCTGTCCAGCAGGCTCCAGGCGTAGCGGGCGGCGGCGCGCCAGCGGGCGGTCTCGGCGGGCGCGGCGGCGGTGTGCAGGCCGGGCGGGATGGGCGCGTCGGGCGGCAGTCCGGCGACGTCGCGCAGCAGGCCGGGGTGGAGGACGGCGGCGCGGGCGTGCATGTGCTCGACGGTGGTGCGCATGGGCGTGCCGGGCGCGGCGGCGAGGAGGACGCCGCCGGCGGCGTACGCGCCGGAGCGGCCGCAGTCGAGCCGCACCCGGCCGCCGAGCACGTCGAGGACGAGCAGGTGGTCGAGCGGCTGCACGTCGTAGACGACCGAGGCGGCCAGGCGGCCTTGGTCCAGGCAGAGGGCGCCGGAGGTGCGCCGCTCGTGGTGGAAGACGGAGCCGCTGCCCGCGGCGGAGCCGAGGCGGACGGCGGTGCCGTACGCCTCGGCGAGGTAGGCGCGGGTCTCGTCGGCGGACGTGGTCCGGAAGAGGGTGCTGTGCACGGCATCCGCGACGGCCGCGGGGCCGTCCGGCGGGGTTGCGCGGTGCCGGGCGCCGTCGCCCGACGGGGTTAAGGCCGAGGGCCGGCCCGGCCCGTCGTGTCCCGGGCCGGAGCGGCCGCCGGTGCCGCCGCCGTCGCTGCCCGTCCCGGTCAGTCGCCCGGCGTCGTCCCTGCGCTCCACGGGCCGCACCTTACTGGGCCGCGTGCGGGGGTATGGGCCGGATTCACCGGAACCGCGGTACGGGGCGTCCGGCCGTCCCGGAAACGAAACGCCTTGAGCGGCTCCCGCGCCGGCGGGAGGGCGGGTCACCGGGCCCGTGGGCGGGCGCGGGCGGGGTGTACGGGCGGGTCGGGCGGGTCGGCGGGCGCGGGCCGCTCCAGGGCCGTCGGCGGGTCGGGGCCCGCGTTGGCGGCGGCATACCGCTCGGGGTCGGCCGGGGGCGCCGCGGAGCCGGTGCCGCGGCGGGAGGGGGCGCCGGGCGGGCGCCCGTGCTCGTCGACCATGGCGCCCTCGTCGGGGAGCATCGCCGGGCCGGCCTCGCGCGTGCGGGCGGGACCCCCGTCTGCCGTGTCTGCCGTGTCTGCCGTGTCCATGGTCCGCTCCTGCCCGGCGGCGGCCCGCGCACACCAACGGCCCGGCCGGGGGCGGGGAGCCGGGAGGCGTGCTCCGTGCCACAGTGGAGTAGTCGAGGAGACGGCCAAGGGAAGCCTCATGGACGAGACGGACCGAACACTCGAACAGCTGCTCGCGGGGCTGACCGCCGTACGCGACGGCAACCTCGACACCCGTCTGCCCGAGGACGCGGGCGGGCTGCCGGGCAAGATCGCCGCCGTCTACAACGGGATGGTGGCGCAGCTGTCCCTCGTCACGACCGAGGTCACCCGGGTGGCCGAGGAGGTCGGCGGGCAGGGGCTGCTCGGCGGGCAGGCGCGGGTGCCGCCGGTCGGCGGCGTGTGGCGGCAGCTGACGGCCGGTGTGAACAGCATGGCCGACAACCTGACGTCGCAGGTCCGCAACATCTCCCAGGTGGCGACGGCGGTCGCCCGCGGCGACCTCACGCAGAAGATCCGCGTGGACGCCCGCGGGGAGATCCTGGAGCTGAAGGAGACCATCAACACGATGGTCGAGCGCCTGTCCTCGTTCGCCGAGGAGGTCACCCGCGTGGCCCGCGAGGTCGGCACCGAGGGCAACCTGGGCGGGCAGGCCACCGTGCACGGCGTGTCGGGCACGTGGAAGGACCTCACGGACAACGTCAACTCGATGGCGAACAACCTGACGAACCAGGTCCGCAACATCGCGCAGGTCACGACGGCCGTCGCCCAGGGCGACCTCACCCGCAAGATCGACGTGGACGCGCGCGGCGAGATCCTGGAGCTCAAGACCACGATCAACACCATGGTGGACCAGCTGGGTTCGTTCGCCGCGGAGGTGACCCGCGTCGCCCGCGAGGTCGGCAGCGAGGGCCGGCTCGGCGGGCAGGCCGAGGTGGCGGACGTCTCCGGCACGTGGAAGCGGCTGACGGAGAACGTCAACGAGCTGGCGGGGAACCTGACCCGCCAGGTCCGCGCCATCGCCGAGGTCACCGGCGCGGTGGCGCGCGGCGATCTCACCCGGACCGTCGCCGTGGACGCGCCGGGCGAGGTCGGCGCGCTGCGCGACAACATCAACGCGATGGTCGAGTCGCTGCGCGCGACGACCCGCGCCAACGAGGAGAAGGACTGGCTGAAGACGAACCTGGCCCGTATCTCCAGCGGGATCCAGGGCCGCCGCAGCCCGGCCGAGGTCGCCGAGCTGGTCATGCGCGAGGTTCCCCGGCTGGTGAAGGCCCAGTACGGCGGCTTCTTCCTCGCGGAGGAGGGGCCCGACGGGACGGAGCTGGCGGCGATCGCCTCGTACGGGCTCCCCGACGGGGCTCCGCCGGGGGTGCGCCGCGTCCGGATGGGGCAGTCGCTGGTCGGGCAGGCCGCCGCCGACGGCCGCATGCTTCTCGTGGAGGACCTGCCGCCCGGGTACGCGCGGATCTCCAGCGGTACGGGGTCGGCCGACGCCTCGGTGCTGATCGTGCTGCCGATCGTGGTCGAGGGGCAGGTACTGGGCGCGCTCGAACTGGCCTCGGTGCACGCGTTCGCGCCCCTGCACCGGGACTTCCTGGAGCAGTTCACCGAGCTGCTCGGGGCGAACGTCGCCGCGCAGATCGCCAACGCCCGCACCGACGAGCTGCTGGAGCGCTCGCAGCAGCTAACGTCGGAACTCAGCGCCCGCCAGCAGGAGATCCAGGCGCGGCAGCGGGAACTCCAGGACAGCAACGCCGAGTTGAAGGAGAAGGCGGCGCTGCTGGCCGACCGCAACCGGGACATCGAGCGCAAGAACCTCCAGATCGAGCAGGCCCGGCAGGAACTGGAGGAGCGGGCACAGCAGTTGGCGCGCGCCTCGCTGTACAAGTCGGAGTTCCTGGCGAACATGAGCCACGAGCTGCGCACCCCGCTGAACAGCCTGCTGATCCTGGCGCAGCTCCTGGCGCAGAACGCCGACGGGAACCTGACGGAGAAACAGGTGGACTACGCGACGGTCATCCACTCCGCCGGCTCCGACCTGCTCCAGCTCATCAACGACATCCTGGACCTGTCGAAGGTCGAGGCGGGCCGCATGGACGTCCACCGCGAGCCGGTGTCGCTCCAGCGTGTGCTGGACTACGCGGAGGCGACGTTCCGGCCCGTCGCGGACGAGCGGAAGCTGGACTTCACCGTCAGTGCCGCGCCGCGGGCCGGGGCGGGACTGGTCACCGACGAGGGCCGGCTGCGGCAGGTGCTGCGCAATCTCCTGGGGAACGCGCTGAAGTTCACCGAGCACGGCGAGGTGTCGCTGCGGGTCGAGCAGGCCGCGGAGTCGGAGGTCCCGCTGCCGCTGCGCGGTACCGGGCCGGTGCTGGCGTTCCGTGTGGCCGACACGGGGATCGGGATCCCCGCCGACCGGATGGAGTCCGTCTTCGGGGCGTTCCAGCAGGGCGACCGGGGAACGGCGCGGGCATACGGGGGCACGGGGCTCGGGCTGTCCATCAGCCGGGAGGTGGCCCGGCTGCTCGGCGGCACGATCACGCTGCAGAGCAGCGTCGGCGTGGGCAGCACCTTCACCCTGTACCTGCCGGAGACGGCCGACCGGGCGGAGCAGCCGGCCCGGCCTCCGGCCGGGGACGCGGGCGGCGGGCCGTCGTCCGAGACGGCCGAGACGGCCGGGGCGCCCGGAACGGCCCTGCCGGCGGCGGCGGACGCGCCCGGCACCGGGACCGTCCTCGTCGTCGACGACGACAGTCGGAACGTCTACGCCCTGACGGAGATCCTCAGGACCGCAGGCCACGAGGTCCTGACGGCCGACAACGGCGCGGCGGGGATCAGGCTGCTCGCCGCGCACCCGGAGGTCGACCTGGTGATCATGGATCTGATGATGGCGGGCATGGACGGCTACGCAGCCACCAGGGCGATCCGCGCGATGCCGGGCCGCAGGTCGCTCCCCGTCGTCGTGGTGACCGCGAAGGCCATGCCCGACGACCAGTCCGAGGCCATGGCCGCCGGCGCCTCGCACTACCTGACGAAACCGGTGGACCCCGACCAGCTCCTCGCCACGATCCGGACATGGCTGGGGGCCGCCCGAACCTGACCGCCGTTCCCGGGCGCGGTTGCCGGAGGGCCCCCCGGGCAGACGCACAGACACGGAGACGACACCACGATGCCCGCACATGGCAGCGACCGCGGTGCCGCCGACGGCGAGGGCGCAGGCCGCTCCGCCGCGCGGCGGGAGACCGCGCCACCGCCACCCGCAGGGAAGGCCCCTGATCCGCAATGAGCGTGCAGCGCAGCGGTCTGGCCTCGGCCGTCGCCGAACTGACGGCCGAGGTGTCCGCCCTGCACGCCGAGCGCGGGCGGCGCCGGCTGATCGACCTGGCCTCCGGGGTGCTCGCCGGGCAGCTGGCCCTCTCCCCCGTCGAGGCGACCGAGCACCTCCTGCGCCTGGCCGGGTCGACGGGCCTGTCCGCGGTCGACCTGGCCGCCGACATCGTGAACGCGGCCGCCGGGACGCACGTCTCCGACGGGCCCGCCGAAGCAGCGGACCGCACCACCGCCGAGGCCCGCCGCATCCGGCGCGGCATCGCCGCCACCGCGTCCTCGGACACCGCCACCGCGGCGGCGGCCGCCCTGTTGGAGAACGGCCTGCACCGGCTTGGCGTCGAGGCGGTGTACCTGTGGCGGCGCACCCCGACGGACTGCCTGGAACTGGCCGGGGAGGCCGGCGCCGACCCGCAGGAGGCCGCCCACTGGCACTGGATCCCGCCCGAGGCGGGCGGCCCGCTGCACCGGGTCCTCATCGGCGGGGAGGCCGAATGGCTGCCCTCGGGCCCCGGGCCCGACGAGCGGCTGCCCGGCGGGCGGCCCGACGCGGCGCGGGCGCTGCTGCCGCTGGTGCTGGACGGCCGCACGGTCGGCGTGGCGCTCGCCGTGTGGTCCGGCCGGGCGCCCCTGGACCCGGCCGTACGGGACAGCGTCACGGCACTGTGCGCGCCGGCCGCGCACCGCCTGGAGACGGCGGACACCGGGCAGGGGGTGCCGCCGCAGCTTGCCGCCCTGCTGGCGCAGCTGGACCATCCGGGGGTCGTGGTCTGCCCGTCGGCCGGGGAGGTGCCGCCGGCGGCCGGCGGCCTGCCCGCGCACACCGTGGACTACCTCAACCCGGCCGCGCTGCGGGAGTTGGGGTCCTTCCCGTCCGCCGCCGGCCGGCCGGCGCCGCAGCTGTACCCGTCCGTCCACGACGAGCTGGTGGGGCTGATCGCCCGGGCGAACGCGACGGGCGCTCCGCAGTACGCGCCCGCTCTGCCCGGTCTCCGGCCGGACGCCGCGCCGGAGGCGGAGTCCCCCCGGCCGGAGATGGCCGAGGTGCGGGTGCTCCCGCTCGGGGGCGGGCGCGCCGCGGTGCTGTGGCACCCGGGAAGCCCGCGCGGTGCGCCGCTCGCCCTGGCGCTGAACCGGCTCGACCGGCTGGCCGCGTTCGAGGACGACGCGTCCGGCGGGTCGGCCTGGGGCCCGGATGCGTACACGGTGTTCGGCCTCGACCCCGCCGGCCCGCCGCTTCCGCTGCGCTCCCTGGGCAAGCGGCTGCATCCCGAGGACACCGTCGTCCTGGACGGCCTGCTGGCCTCGATCACTGACGGGCACACCGGCGGCCAGTGCCTGGTGCGGGTCTACCGGCCCGACGGCGGAGTGCGGCACGTGCGGATCGCCGCCGAGCCGGTCCTGGCGGGCTCGTCACTCGTCGGCATCGCCGGCGTGTACCAGGACGTCTCGGTGCAGCACCACACGGAGCTGGCGCTCACCGCCACCTTCGAGCAGCTGTCGGCCGCCCAGGCCGAGGCCGTCCTCCGCGACCAGCTGGTGCTGCGGCTCCAGCAGGCGATCGTCCCGGAGGCACCGTCGCTGGAGACGCCGCCCGGGCTGCGGGTCGCGGCCCGCTACCGGCCGGCCGCCGTGGAGGACCGGGTCGGAGGCGACTGGTACGACGTGCACCCCCTGCCCGGAGGCCGCGTGCTGGTGACGGTCGGGGACATCGCGGGGCACGGGATCGGCGCCGCCACCGCGATGATCGCCCTGCGGGGCGCGCTGCACGGACTGGCGTTCACGGGCGCCCCTCCCGAGCAGCTGATGGGCTGGCTCAACGATGTCGCGCTCGGTACGCCGGGCCAGCCCACGGCGACCGCGGTGTGCGCCCTGTTCGACCCGGCGGACCGCACCCTGGCCTGGGCCGGGGCCGGGCATCCGCCGCCGCTGCTGCTGCGGAGCGGCCGCGCCCGGTTCCTCGACGGGTCGCAGAACGTGCTGCTCGGGGCGCTGCCGGGGGCCGCGTACGAGGGGCGGGCGACGCAGCTGGAGGCCGGGGACACGCTGCTGCTGTACACCGACGGCTTCATCGAGCGGCGGCACACGGGGCTGGACGAGAGCCTGGCCTCCCTCCAGGTGGCCGCGGAGCGGCTGCGTCCGGGCCTGGTGGAGGACCAGGCGGACCAGCTCATGGAGGCGGCCGAAGGGGACACGGAGGACGACACGAGCCTGGTGGTCGTTCAGGTGTCCTGACCCGCCGTCCGGCCGGCGCTCAGGCCCGTGTCGAGGTCGGGGTGGACGCGGAAGACGCCGTCGGCGCCGGTGAGGTGGAACATGCGGGCGACCTGCTGCGTGGGCCCTGCGAGTTCCATGGTCCCGCCCGCGGCGCGCGCGACGAGGCGGGCGCGGAGCAGGATGTTCAGGCCGGTCGAGTCGCAGAACCGCAGCCGGGACAGGTCGACCAGCAGGTGCGGGGCGCCGCCCGCCGCGGTCGGGGCGTTCAGCGCGGCCTGCAGGGCGTCGCGCAGTGGCTCGGCGGTGTCGTGGTCGAGTTCGCCGGCCAGCAGGAGGACGACCGTCCCGGTGTCCGGCCGGACTTCGACGGCGAGGGCGCCGCCGTCGCCGCGTGCACCTTCCCGACTTCCGGCCGGCGGCGTGACCATCGGAACCTCCCGGGGAAGTGCGGGCCCGAGCTTCGCCGTCCGCCTACCCCCGGCGGGCCGCAGCATGCACCGGGCGCGGCCCCGGTCGGCGCCGGGGGTGCAAGGGGCGGGGATACTGCGGGGGCACCGCATCGCACGCCTTCCCCTGTGAGGTCATCTTGAGCGGAAAAGCGCCCGTTTCCAGCCTCGACGGCTGGCGCCGGGACCGGTTCTCCCGGAACGGAACGGCCCGTGACGTGTACGAGCGGGGCGAGGGGCCCGGCGTCGTGCTGATGCCGGAGCTGCCCGGCATCACCCCGGAGGTCCTCGGGCTGGCCCGGCACCTCGCCGACAGCGGCTTCACCGTGGTGGTGCCGTCCCTGTTCGGGACGCCCGGCGCCGCACCGTCCGCGGCCCGGGCGGCGGCGGTCGTCGGTCGCGCCTGCGTCTCCCGCGAGTTCCGGGCCCTCGCCCTGAACGCCCGGCGGCCCCTCGCCGACTGGATACGCGCCCTGGCACGGGACCTCGCCGCACGGACGCCGGGACCCGGCGTGGGCGTGGTCGGCCTGTGCTTCACGGGCGGTTTCGCGCTCGCGGCGGCCGTGGACGGCTCGGTGCTCGCCGCGGTCGCCGGGCATCCGTCGCTGCCGCTGCCGCTGGGCGCCGCGCGCCGGGCCGATGCGGGGCTGTCGGAGGAGGAGCTGCGGGCGGTGGGCCGGCGCATGCGGGAGGACGGGCTGTGCGTCCTCGGGGCGCGGTTCACCGGGGACGGGCTGGTCCCCGGCGACCGTTTCGCGACGCTCCGGGCCCGGCTCGGCGACGCGTTCGAGTACATCGAGCTGGACTCCGGGCCGGGCAACGCGGCGGGCTTCGGCCGGAAGGCGCACTCGGTGCTGACGCGGGAGGTCCGGGAGGCGGAGGGGCATCCCGCGCTGGCCGCCCGGGAGCGGACCGTGGAGTTCCTGCGGCGGCGCCTGGCGCCGCCACGGGACCCGGGCAGCGGCTGACCCCGGCGCCGGCGCCCGGCGGATCCGGTCGGGCGGTCTGGGCCGGCCAGGCGTCGACGGCCGCCGCCCACACCTGGAACTCGGTGTCCCCGTCGCCGATCTGGGCGTACAGCTGCAGGACCAGGTGCCGGCCGTCGACCTCCCCGGTGGCGGACCACTCGCCGCCGCCGCTGCGCAGGCTGCTCCGCGCGCCGGGGAGGGGGTCGCCGAAGGCGGCGCGCAGGCGCTGTCCAGGGTGCGGGCGATCTCGTCGAAGCAGGCCTGGGTGCGGTCGAGGAGGAAGGGGTACTCCGCGAGCCACTCCGCGGCGAGCCACCGGGAGGCGAGCACGGCGAGGGCGCCGCCCCGGACGCGTTCCAGGTCGTGCGCGTCGAGGTCGGATAGGTCGTACGGGTCGTCGCCGCCGAAGATCAGCGAGCAGGGGTGGAAGGGGCGGGCGGGCGCCGCCGGCAGCTGCCGGGCCGCCTCGGCGGTGTCGCCGTCCCATGCGCCGTCTCGGTCGGTGCAGTGGCGGACGCTCCCGGAAAGCCGGGCCCGCGGAGGCTCGAACGTGCCGACGGCCGCGCTGCCGCTCCCGGCGGCTGCGCCGGAGGCGTCGCGGAGGGTGGCCGTGCCGCCGTCGGCGGCCGCCTCGGTACGGCACACGTCGCGGCCCTCGCGGTCGACGCGGACCACCGCCCCGCCGGCCGTCAGGAACGGGGCCAGGCCGTGGCCGCCGCCGAAGCCGGTGGTCCAGCCGTCGTCGTCGGTGACGGGTTCCGGGTGCGGCACGGGGGTGAACCGGCCGTCGGTGCACAGCACTCCCCGGTCCGGCCGCTCCTCGACGAGGTGTGGTTCCTCGCCCCGGAGGACGGGTTGCGGGTGCGGCGGCTGGTGGCCCGTCACGTCCGGCACCGCAGGGCCCCGGACCGGGCGCGGGAGTGGGTGGAGCGCTCGGACGAGGCGCACGCCCGGCTCGTCGCCCGTGGGCGCCGCCGTGCGGATCTCGTCGTGGAGTGAGGGCAGGGCGGTGGGGCGCCGCGGGCAGCGGGGTCTGCCCCCGCGCACCTGGCGGGCCGCGGCCCGGCGAGCGTATCCGTAGAGGGCGGGGGAAACTCCCGCCGCGGGGCGTACGGGCGGAGGCGGGGCCGCTCGTACGCCCCGCGGCGGCGGGGCTCGGCCGGCGGGCAGAAGACCGCCGACGGGGCGCGGGGGGCCTGGTCGGCGGCCCGGGGTCAAGGGTTCCGGGCCCCGGACTGCGGGAACGGCGGCGGGGCCGGCGGCACGGGCGGGGGTACTGCCGCCGGTGCCTGGGCGGGGCCGGTCGCGCCTGCGGGTTCGGGGGCGGTGAGGGCGGCCAGGACGGCCCTTGCGTCGGCGGCCTCGGGGAGTGCGAGGGCGTCGAGGAGGCGTACGGCCTCGTCCAGGCGGGCGGCGGCCGCCTCCCGGTCGCCGGCGGCGGCCAGGGCGGTGCCGAGCAGGCGGAGGGCGCGCGCCTCGGCCGCCCGCCAGCCGACCCGCCGGGCGGCTTCCACGGCCCGCTCGCCGCACTCCGCCGCGTCCGGTGCGCGGTCCCCGGCGAGGAGGGCGGCGGTCTGCGACACCAGGTTCATCGCGGCGTAGACCGGATAGCCGTGGCGCAGGCCCAGTTCGGCGCTCTCCCGGTGCCGGGCCACGGCTTCCTCGGTGCGGCCGGCGTGCCGGGCGACGATGCCCTGGCTGTACAGGGCGTGCGCCTCGGCGTACCGGTCGCCGCGGGCGCGGGCCGCGTCGCGGGCCGCCCGGGCAGCGGCGTCCGCGTCGGCGGCGCGGCCGGACCGCAGGAGCGCGCCGACGCTGTTGGAGCGGGCGTGGCCGACGCCCCATCCGTTGCCGCACCGTGTGCCGGTGGCGACGGCCTCCCGGTAGAGCGCCTCGGCGGCCTCCCAGTCGGCCAGGGCCTGCCGGACGAGGGCCCGGGTGGTCAGGATCTCGGTGCGGACGATGTCGTCGCCGCAGGCCCGGGCGGCACGGTCGGCGTCCCGCAGGGCGCGGTCGGCCTCGTCGAGGCGGCCCAGCCGCATCAGCGCGGCCCCCAGCATGTGGCCGATGCGGCCCGCTGCCCGTACGTCGCCGCGGGCTTGCGCGGTGCCGAGGATGCCGCGGGCCGGTGAGACGAGCACGCCCCACAGGAAGGACCCGTCGAGGAGCGGGTCGAGGGCGAGGACCGTGTCGGCGGCGGGTCCGACGGCCTCCGGGACGGCTTCGACGGCCTGGACGGCCACGGCGAGGACGGAGGCGTGGTCGAAGGGGAGGCCCGCCGGGGCGGGAGCCGCCGCGGGCGGCCCGGCGGGGGCGGCGAGGGGGTGGCCGGGGCGTTCGGCGGCATAGGCGGCGCGGGCCCGTTCGCGGACGTGTACGAGGAGCCGCAGCAGGGCGGCCGCGCGGTCGGCGGGGGTGTCGTCCTCGCGGGAGCGGGCGGCGGCGAACTCCCGCAGCAGGTCGTGGAGGCGGTGGACGCCGGGGGCCGGGGATTCCAGCAGGCCGAGCGCCGCGATCCGTTCGAGGTGCTCTTCCGCCTCGGCCTCGTCCGTCCCGGCGAGGGCGGCCGCTCCGGCGGTGTCGAGGGTGGCCGCGCGGGGCAGCGACAGGATCCGGAAGAGGCGGGCCTGTGCCGGGTCGAGGAGGTCGTAGCTGAGGCGGAAGCAGGCCTCGACGCCGTCCGCGTCGCCCTGCCCGCCGGCCCTGCCGAGGAGCGCGGGGCGGGCGCCGTCGAGGAGGCGCACGTAGTCGGCGAGCGCCCAGGCGGGGCGGGTCGCGAGCCGGGAGCCGGCCAGGCGGAGGGCGAGCGGCAGGGCGCCGCAGCGCCCGACGAGCGCGAGGGCGGCGTCGGGTTCGGCGGCGACGCGGGCCTCGCCGGCGATCCGGCCGAGCATGGCCAGGGCCTCTGCGTCCGGCAGCACGTCGAGGCGGATGCGCAGGGAGGCCGGGAGGCCGGGCAGGGTGTGGCGGCTGGTGACGAGGACGGCGCAGGTCGGCGAGCCGGGCAGGAGCGGTTCGACCTGTGCGGTGTCTCGGGCGTCGTCGAGGACGACCAGCACCCGCCGCCCGGCGAGCCTGCTGCGGTAGAGCCCGGCCCGCTCCTCGGCGTCGTCGGGGACGGCGGCGTCGGCGACGCCGAGGGCGCGCAGGAAGGAGGCCAGGACGGCTCCGGGTTCGGCCGGGTCCTCGCGTACGCCGCGCAGGTTGGCGTACAGCTGGCCGTCGGGGAAGTGGTCGCGCAGGCGCTGCGCGGCGTGCACGGCGAGGGTCGTCTTGCCGACGCCGCCGATCCCGCCGACGGCGGAGATCGCCACGCTGCGGAGGGCCGCACCGGCGGCGGGGCCGGGGGCGAGTGCGTCGACGATGGCCTGCTCGACGCCGGACCGCCCGGTGAAGTCGGCGGGGACGTACGGTAGTTGGGCGGGGGGCGGGGACGCGGTCCGGGTGCCGCCGGAGTCGGACGCGCCGGGGGGCGGGGCGGCGGTCCGGGGGGCCGGCCCCGGCGGCGGCCCGGCCGTCGGGCCGCCGCCGGTCCCGGAGGGGGCCGTACGGGCCCCGCCGCCGCGGCCGCTGCGTTCCCGGACGGCGTCGAGCAGGGCGCGGAGCCGGTCGTTGCGGGGGTGTTCCGCGCACAGCCCGGTGAGTTCGCCGGCCAGGCTCGCGTGCCGGCCGAGCAGCACGTCCAGCTCGATCCGCTCGACGAGCACCGACAGGCGCAGTTCGGCGAGGCGCTCGCGCTGGATGCGGGCCTGCGGCCCCGGCAGCCCGGCCAGCGGGGTCCCGTGCCACATGCCCAGGCCCTCGGCGAGCCCGTCGCGGGCGGCGGCCGGGTCCCCGCCGGCGGCCGCGCCGCGGGCCTCGGCGACGAGGTCCTCGAAGCGGCACAGGTCCAACTCTCCGTGGCCGAGGCGCAGGCGGTAGCCCTGCCCGTGGGTGGCGATCCGGTCGCCGAGGATCCGGCGCAGCCGGTACACGTACGAGCGGACGGTGCCGACGGCGGTGTGCGGCGGCGCCTCGCCCCACAGCCCGTCGACCAACTCCGCGGTGCCGACGACCGTGTTGTGCCGGCACAGCAGCATGGCGAGCACGGCGCGCTGCTGCGGCGGGCCGAGCGGGAGGGCGAGCGCGCCGTGGTGCGCCCGGACCGGTCCGAGCAGCGAGAAGGACACGGCGGGATCCGCGGCGGCGGAGGCGGCGGGCAGCGCTTCGTTCACCGGATGCACACCAACTCCCCGCGCGTACGACCCTTGCACCCAACAGGATGTACCGGCCATCCGGTACGGCAAGCCTACAACGGCCCGTACAGCACCCGAATCGGCCGTCCGCCGGCCGGATCGCGCCCGGCTGGTCCGGGGCGGGGCCCGCGACCTGCGAGGATCTGCCGTACCGGGGTGGGGGCCGTGGAGGGGTGGGGGCCGCGGGCCGGTGCGGCGGGGGCCGGGTGACCGAAGGACCGCAGGAGGGGGCCGTTGTGAGTGATCCGTTCGTGCTGCGCTTCTCGCTGCTCGGGCCGGTGCAGGCCGCCCGGGGCGGGGTGGACGTCCCGCTGGGCCCGCCGCAGCAGCGGCTGGTGCTGGCGATCCTGCTGGTGCGCAGACCGGGCGTGGCGGGTCTGGACGAGCTGATCGACGGCATCTGGGGTGAGGCGGGCCCGCGCACCGCCGCGGGCACGGTCCGCTCGTACGTGTACCGGCTGCGGCGGGTGCTCGGGCCCTGCCTGGTGACGGAGGGCGGCGGTTACGCGCTGGACGTGCCGGACGGTGCGGTCGACCTGGCCGACTTCGAGGCGGAGGCGGCCCGGGGGCGGGAGCTGGTGGCTGCGGGCGATCCGGACGCCGGGGCGCGGCTGCTGGAGTCGGCGCTCGCCCGGTGGCGCGGGGTGCCGCTGGCCGGGCTGCCGGGCCCGTTCGCCCGGATCCAGCGGGAGCGGCTGGCGGAGCTGCGGCTGTCGGTGCTGCTGGAGCGGGTGGAGGCGGACCTGGCGCGGGGGCTGCACGCCCGGCTGGTCCCGGAACTGGGCGCGCTGTGCGCGGAGTACCCGTTGAACGGGCGGTTGCGGACCCTGTGGGCCGAGGCGTTGGCGCGGGCGGGCAGGGCGGACGAGGCCGGGGCGGCGCCGCCCGGGGAGGGCGGGCGGCCCGCCCGGGTGGAGGCGGGCAGGGTGGCAGCAGCCTCCCGGCCGACGCCGGCACGGGCGGAAGGCCCGGCCGCGGGGGCGGCCCGGGAGAGGCCCGCGGCGGACGGAGTCCTTGCGGGCACCCCCGCCCGGCCGACGGCGCCCGCTGCGGGGATCCTGCCTGCGGCGGAGGAACCGGTTCGGTCCGATGCGGCGGGCACCGCGGCGGCGGTCGCCCCCGGACCCGGTACGGAGCACCCCGCGGCGGCCGCGCATGCCGGGCCGGCGCAGGCGCCGCAGACACGGCCCGCCGCGGCGCAGTCCGGCCTCCACCCCCCGGCGACGAGCACCGGCCGGCACCTCCGGGCGGCCGCTCCCCCGCTCCCCGCCCCCGCGCAGCTCCCGTACGTGGCAGTGGATTTCACGGGCCGTGAGACGGCCACCCGGCGTCTCGTCGAGGCCCTCACCCCGGCGTCCGGCGCCCCCGCCGCGGACGCCGGCGGCCCGCCGGCCGTGGTCGTCTCGGCGGTCGGCGGCATCGGGGGCGTCGGCAAGACCACGCTCGCGCTGCACGCCGCGCACCGCCTCAGGGCGCACTTCCGCGACGGGCAGCTGTACGCCAACCTCCGCGGTGTCCGCGAGGACCCTGCCGAGCCCGGCGCCGTCCTGGCGGCGTTCCTCCGCGCCCTCGGCGTCGCGGACTCGGCGATTCCGGAGGGTGTGGAGGAACGCGCCGGCCTCTACCGGTCCCGGGTCGCCGACAAGCGGATGCTGCTCGTCCTCGACGATGCCCGGGACGTCCGGCAGATCGAGCCGCTGCTGCCGGGCTCGTCCGCCTGCGCGGTCGTCGTGACCAGCCGGAGCACCCTGGCCGGCCTGCCCGCCGCACTCCGCCTGCGCCTGGACGTCCTGCCCGCCGGGGACGCCGTACGCCTGCTCGGCCGGATCGTCGGCCGGGAGCGGATCGAGGCGGAGCCCGCCGAGGCGGCCGCGCTGGCCGCGCTGTGCGGCGGGCTGCCGCTCGCGCTACGCATCGCCGGGTCCCGGCTGGCGACCCGGCCGGGCTGGTCCCTGGCGGCGTTCCGGGACCTGTTGGAGGGGCGGCGGACACCGTTCTCCGCCGAGGCGGGCGGGGAGGACGGGGTGGAGGCCTGCTTCCGCCTCAGCTACGAGCTGCTGGACGCGGCCGAGGCGCGGCTGTTCCGGCTGCTGGCGCTGCCCGAGCAGGAGGACGCGGACGTCGCGGACGCGGCCGCGCTGGCCGGCATCGACCCGGCGCATGCCGAGGAGCTGCTGGAGCGGATGACGGAGCTCGGGCTGCTGGAGTCGCCGGCCCCGCAGCGCTACCGCTTCCACGACCTCCTGCGCGCGTTCGCGCGGGCCCGCTCCGCGGAGGAGGACGGCCCCGGGGGCGGGGCGGAGGCGCTGGTCCGGCTGGTCGACCACCACCTGGCGTCGGCGCGCAACGCGTACGCCGTCGAACGCCCCGGCCACCCGGTGCCCGGCATGCTCCACCCGACCCGCTCGCCGGGCACCCGGATGCAGGTGCCGGGCGAGGCGCACCGCGTGTTCACGGGCCGGCACCAGTCCGTGCTGGCGGTGGCGGTGCAGACGGTACGGGCAGACCCGTCCGCCGTCGACCTGGTCGCCGACCTGGTCCTGGCCCTCGACCCCGTCCTGGACGGCACGTTCCTGTGGGCGGCGCTGATCGAGCCGGCCCGCGCCGTCCTCAAGGCCGCACGGGGGCAGGGCCGCCGTCGCGCGGCGGGCCGGCTCGGGTACATGCTCGGCGGAGGGCTGTACCAGCTCGGCCACACCGACGAGGCGGAGTCGGTGCTGGCCGCGGCCGCCGCCGATGCGCAGACCTCCGGCGACGAGGCGGTGCTGACCGAGATACGGACCTGCCAGGCGCTGGTGTGGTACGCGCGGGGCGACCTGGAGCGCGCGCTGGAACTGCACGGGCAGGCCGTCGCGGTCGGCGAGCGGTGCGGCAGCCGGTGGGGCGCGGAGAACGCCCGCGCCTGTTCGGCGCACACCCTCAGCAGCCTGGGCCGCCTCGCCGAGGCCGACGCGGCCGCACGCAGGAGCCTGGCCTCGGCGCGGGCGGACGGCGACGCCTACCGGCTGTCGTACACGCTGTACGTCCTCGGGGGCATCCTGCGGCAGTCGGGCCGCCCCGAGGAGGCGATCGCGTACCTGCGCGAAGGCGCCGCCCTGTCGGGGCAGGCCGGGTACGCCACGATCGAGCTGTTCTCCCGGTGGGAGGTGAGCTACTGCCACCTGGCCGCCGGCCGGCACCGCGAGGCGGTGGAGTCCGGGGAGCGGGTGGCGGAGGTGAGCCGCGAGAAGGGCTGGGCCCTGGCGGAGGCCCGCGCCCTGCAGGTCGTCGGGACGGCCCTCGCCGGGCTGGGTGACCGGGAGGGGGCGCGGGAGCGGCTGGAGCGCGCGGCCGGCATCTTCGACCGGCTGCGCCCGGCCGAGGCGGCGCAGGTCCGCGAACTCCTGGCCGGCCTGTAGCCCCGTCACCCCCTCTCCACGGGTGGGGAGTCGCGTCGCCCGGTCGCCCGCCGGGCGGGGAGCCGCGCACACCGCACCCCTCCGGTGTCCGTACGGGCACGCGCGGGCCGGGCGCCGGTCCTGCCGGGCGGGGCCGCCCGTGCACGGCGGCCGCGCCGGAACGGACCGCGCGGTCACCCATCGAACGTCGATGTGCTGTTGATCCGGCTCCTCCAGCCTGTCTGCGGCAGCACCCCCGTGGGAAGGAAGGGACACCCATGCCGGTTTCGACGAGCGACCGCATCACCGACCGCATCACCGTGACGATCCACGCCGAGGACCCCCTCGGGCGGGCAGGCGTCGTCAGCCACCTGCAACGCCAGCCCGCGGTGGAGATCGTCCCGCCGGTCCGCGACCGCGACGGCCGGACGGCGGCCGCGGACGTCGCCGTGATGCTGATGGACCGGGTGGACGACAGGGCCGCGGCGGAGCTGCGGCGCGTGCTGCGCGGCGGCGACCAGCGGGTCGTCCTGATCGCCCGCGAGCTGCGCGAACCGGAGCTGCTGACGGTCGTCGAGTACGGCGTACGGGCCATCCTGTGGCGGCACCAGGCCACGGAGGGCAGCCTGGCCAAGGCGGTCCGGCAGGCCGCGCACGGCGAGGGCGTCCTGCCGCCGGACCTGATCAGCCGGGTGCTCGGCCAGGTGGGGCGGCTGCGCCGCTCCGAGACGGCGTCGGTCTGCACGGGCAGCGCCTCGGCGCCGCTGTTCGGCATGGCACCGCGCGAGACGGACGTCCTGCGGCTGATCGCGGAGGGCCTCGACACCCGGCAGATATCGGACAAGCTCGCGTACTCCGAACGCACCGTCAAGAACATCCTGCACGGGCTGATGACCCGCCTGCAGCTCACCAACCGCGCCCACGCCGTGGCCTACGCACTCCGCGAGGGCTACATCTAGGGCTCCGCGCCGGCCGCACCGCACCTGCCGCACCACCGCACCGCACCGCACCCGATGGCCGGATCCGGCCGGCTGCCCGACGGCCGGGGACCCGCCTGTACCGAGGACACCACTTCCCATGATCCATGAGATCGACGAGGCGCTGCGGCGCCTGCTGCGCCGCGGCGCCCTGCCCGAGGGGGCCGGCGACATCGCCCTGGAGGCCCCCACCCGGGAGTGGGCGGCGCGCCGCACCGCCCCGACCGTCAGCGCCTTCCTGTACGACATCCGCGAGGACGTCTCCCGGCGGGAGCGCGGGGCGTACGCGGAGCGCGACGCCCGGGGCGCCGTCGTGCAGCGGCGGCAGCCGGCCCGCTGGTTCCGGCTGTCCTACCTGCTGACCGCGTGGACGGCGCGGCCGGAGGACGAACACCGCATGCTGGCAGGCGTGTTGGCCGCGCTGCTGCCGTACGAGGCGCTGCCGCCCGAGGAGGTGCCGGAAGCGATAGCGGCGTACCGGTCGTCGATCCCGCTGTCGGTGGGGGTGCCGCCCTCCGAGGGGCGGTCCGCCGCGGACGTGTGGTCGGCGCTGGGCGGGGAGTTCAAGCCGTCGCTGGACGTCGTCATCGCCGTCCCGTTCCCGGTGACGCCCGTCTACCCGGTGGGGCCGCCGGTCACGGAGGGCGCGGTCGTCACGGTGCGCGGCAAGGACGGCCGGCCGGGCGGCTCCCGGCCGAGAATGCTGCGTACGCAGGCGCGGGGGCAGGCCCGGTGAGCGCGGCGGCGGGGATCCTGCTGGACCGGCTGGCGCGGCTGCGGCGGGAGGCGGCCGGGCTGGTCGCGGCCCGGGCCGCGGACGACCCCACGGCACACGACCCGCTGCGCGGGCTGTACGTGTCGTCGGAGTCGGCCCTGCGGGCCGCCGCGGACGGCCCGCACGCCCCGACGGCTGCGGCGGACGGGCCGGGGGACGCCCGCGCGGACACGGCTCCGGAGCCGGACGCCGGCGACGGTGCGGGCACGGGCGGGCCGGACGGGCCTGACCGGCTGGGCGGTCTCGTCCGCGCCTTCGGGCTGTCCGCGCTGGACCTGCGGATCCTGCTCGCGGCGGCGGCGCCCGACGTCGACCGCCGGTTCGAGCCGCTCTACGGGTACCTCAACGACGACGTCGGGCGGCGCCGGGCCTCGGTGGCGCTGGCTCTGGAGCTCGCGGGGACGGGTCCGCACATGCCGCGGGCGCGGGCCCGCTTCCACGCGGCGGCGCCGCTCCTGGCGGGCGGGCTGCTCCTCCTGGAGGACGGGGAGCGGCCGCTCCCGGGGCGGGCGCTCCGCGTCCCGGAGCGGGTCGTGGCCCATCTGCTGGGCGACGACGGGCTCGACGCGGAGCTGTGTGCGGCGGGGGTGGTCCTGCTGGAGCCGTCCCGCGGGACGGCACCGGCGCGCGGGGCGGGCCCGGCGGAGGCGGAGGCGGAGGCCGACGCCGGGTCCGGGTCCGGGCCGGGCGGTGCAGGCTGTGCGACCGGTGCAGCCGCTTCGGGCCGGGCGGACCGGGCCGATCCGGCGGTCCTGCTGGCCCGGGCGGTTCGGCCCGTCACCGTCCATCTGCTCGACCGGCGGGGCGAGGGCGGCGCCGAGCGGGTCGTCGAGGCCCTGCGGGCGGCGGGGCGCACCGTACTGGTGCACCGGCCGCCGGCGGGCGCGGGGTCCGGGGACGGCGGTCCGGCGGGCGACGCCGCGCGGCTCGGGCCGCTGCTGCGGCGCGAGGCCCGGCTGCGCGGCCCGGGGACGGCGGTGGTCGTCGCGCCCGTCCCGGCGGAGCCGGGGCCGCTGATGCGGTCGGTCGCCGCGGCCGACACCACGACCGTGTTCGCGGGCCCGGATCCCTACGACCCGGACTGGGCTCCCGAGGTCCCCCTGATCCCGCTCGAAGGCGCCCGCCCGCACACCGCCGGGGCGCCGGGCGGGGCGCGCGACGAGGCCGCAGCCCTGCTCGGTGCCGGGCCGGCGGGGGCGCTGGCCGCGTACCGGCTGAGCGGCGGGCAGCTCGCCGAGGTGGCCCGTACTGCCCGGGACCTCGCCGCACTGGAGGGCGCGGAGCTCGCCGAGCACCATGTGCGGCTCACCGCGCGCCGCCTGTCCGCCCCGCTGCTGGGGCGGCTGGCCCGGCGGGTGCGGCCGGCGGTCGGCTTCGCCGACCTGGTGCTGCCGTCCGAGGAGCAGGCCCGTGTCGCCGAGCTGGTGGCCCGCGCCCGGCACCGCGACGAGGTGCTGTCCGGTTGGCGCCTGCGCACCGGCGGCGGCCGCGGCCGCGGGGTGGTGGCCTTGTTCGCGGGGGTGTCGGGCACGGGCAAGACGCTCGCGGCGGAGGTGGTGGCGGGCGAACTCGGCCTCGACCTGTACGTGGTGGACCTGTCCTCGGTGGTCGACAAGTACGTCGGGGAGACGGAGAAGAACCTGGAGCGGATCTTCACCGAGGCGGACCGCACGGACGCGGTGCTGCTCTTCGACGAGGCGGACGCCGTGTTCGGGAAGCGGTCGGAGGTGCGCGGATCGCACGACCGGTATGCGAACCTCGAAAGCGCCTACCTGCTCCAGCGGTTGGAGAGCTTCGACGGGATCGCCGTGCTGACGACGAACCTCCGGGCGAACGTGGACGAGGCGTTCACGCGGCGGCTGGACCTGGTGGTGGACTTCCCGTTCCCGGACGCGGCGCTGCGCGCCGACCTGTGGCGCAGCGCGCTGGCCGGGGCGCCGACCGGGCCGGATGTGGCAGCGGAACTGGACTGCCTGGCAGCGGAGTTCGAGCTGGCCGGCGGTTCGATCCGGGCGGCGGCACTCACGGCCTGCTATGCGGCGCGCAGGCGCGGCTTGGGGCCGGTGACCGCCGGGGACGTCCGGGAGGGCGCCCGCCGCGAGTACCTCAAGGCGGGCCGCCTGATCCCCGGCACCGCGGCCCCCTGGCGGCCCTGAGCGGCACGCGCGCCGCCGCCCGTGCGGGCGGCCCGCCGTTCAGCGGCCGGGCCGGCCCGTGCCGTTGACGCTGCCGCCGAGCAGGGCGTTGATGGTCCGGCTGTCCGCGACGCCGGTGACCGGGAGCTGTACCTGCCGCTGGTACTGCTCCACCTTGGCCCGCATCTTCGCGTCGTACGGCGTCGCGGCGGCGTTGCGCCCGCCGGAGGTGAAGTAGTCGACGCCGAGCCGGGCGAATGCCCGGTCGGCCTGGAGGTCGGCGTCGGAGATGGTGGCCTGGCCCGCCCACCGGAGGGCGGCGTCCAGCTGGGTTACTTCGAAGTTGCGTGATCCGGAGGTCAGTCGGCCCGCGGTGACGCCCTGCATCCACAGGGAGGCGAGGGTGGCGCGGCCCAGCGTGCCGAGCGGCTTGTCCGTGGCCGTGAGGGCGCGGGTGGTCTTGCCGTCGGCCATCACGGCCTGCTGGTAGCAGATCAGCGAGGCCTCGGTGGCCGCGTCGATGACGCCTTCCCGCCACTGGCCCTTCAGGGTGCACGGGTTGCCGCTGCCGAGGGCGGCGAGCCGGCGCTGTGCGTAGTGCACGACGACGTCGGGCTGGTATCCGGCCCGCCAGGGCGGGCCCTGGGGTGCGGCCGCCCCGCCCTGGTTCCCGGCCGCGGGCGGCGGGGCGGCTCCCCCTTCTCCTCCGCCTCCGCCCCCGCCCCCGCCGCCGGAGCCCGCGGCGGCGCCGGAGCCGCCCCCGGGGAGGCCGGCTGCCGGGTCTCCGCCTCCCGGGGCTCCGCCTCCGGGGAGGGCTCCCGGCTCGGCGGGCGGCGGCGGGGCCGGCGGGAGGGGGCCCTGGCTGCCGAGCGCGCCGGGCAGCGGGGCCCCCGCCTCGGCCTTCTTCTCCCCGGCCGCGGAGGCGACCTTCGGCGAGAACCCGAGCCACAGCACGGCGAACGCGACGGCGGCCGCGGCCAGCAGCCCGCCGACGGCGACGAGCCAGGCGGGCAGCACCGGCCGCTGCTCGAACTCCCCGCTCAGCTCCAGGGCCGCCGCGTCGCCGGAGCGCCGTACGGAGACGGTCATGCGGTGGGTCTCGGGCGCGCCCGTCCACCGGGTCGCCTGGGGGGTGGCCTCCAGTTCGACGAACGCCGCACGGCCCGGCGCCACTTGGACGCTGCCCGGGCGGACGCCGAACGACAGCCGGCCTGACTCGTCGCGGGCGCCGACGGACGCGGTCAGCGGGGTGTTGCCGAGGTTGTCGACGGCGACGGCGGCCCGGCCGCGGAACCGGGCGGCGGTGCGGGGCGGCACCAGTTCGGCACGGACCTCGGTGAACGGGGCGACCGTGACCCGGCCTTCCAGGACGTCCCGCACGGCGGGGTTCTCGCGCGGCTCGACCCGCACCCCGTAGGCCGCGGGCCCGGCCGGGGCACCGGGGGTGCGCGGCGGCGCGAAGGAGATCTCCGCGGACCCTTCACTGCCCGGGTAGAGGCGCAGCGTGTCGGGCTCGATACGGCTCCAGCCGGCCGGGTCGCCCACGATCGAGAGCCGGTATTCCTCCACCGTGTCGCCGGTGTTGCGCACCCGGAGCCGGGCGGTCGCCCTGCTGCCGGGGTCGACGGCCACGGCAACCGGATCGAGAGTGGTCCACATCGTCATGCGGGAAGGCTAGGGGCGCGGGGGCGCCGTCCCCTGCCCGTACGTCCCCTCCCGCGGGCACTCCTGCCTGTCCGCCCGGCACCCCTGTACGGCCGGACCCCGTGCGGGCGGTCACGGTCCGGCGGTCGGCCGGTCAGGCGGCGGTGAGGCGGTGGCGGGCGTAGGCGCGGACCAGGGGGTGGTAGCGGTAGCGGCCGCTGGCCGCGGGCCGCAGCAGTCCCGCGTCGACGATCGCCTCGATCAGGTCGGCGGCCTCGGGTACGGCGGCTCCGGCGGCTGCTGCGGGCGCGGCGCCGGACGGCTCGCCGCCGTTCAGGAGCGCGGCCGCGGCGGCGGGCCCGAACCCGTCGGGGGCGGCGGCCGTCGCGCGCAGCATGTGCAGGGCCGCGGGGGCGAGCGTCGCGCAGCGGCGCCGGAAGGCGTCCTCGACGGACCGGCCGCCGGCCCGGAGCCGGGCGGTGAGGCCGCCGCCGTCGGGGGAGGCGAGGGCGGCCGCCGTCAGGGCGGGTTCATGCCGCAGCCGGGTCCCTGCGAGGTGGAGGGCGAGCGGCAGCCCGGCGCACTGGCGGACGAGGTCCAGGACGGCGTCCGGCTCCGCGCGCACCCTCTGCTCGCCCGCGGCCGCGCCGAGGAGCAGGAGCGCCGCGTCGTCGTCGAGTTCGGGGACGTCGACGAGCCGGGCGCCGGGGACGACGAGGCCGCGACCGGGCGCGGTGACGAGGGCCGCGCATCCCCGGGCGGCGGGCAGCAGGGGCAGCAGGCCGGCGGTGTCGCGGGCGTCGTCGAGGAGGACGAGGACGCGCCGGCCGTCGAGGAGGGAGCGGTAGAGCGCCGCGCGCGCCTCGATGCCGTCGGGCAGGGCCTGCGCGGGCACACCGAGCGCGCCCAGCAGGCCGGCGAGGGCGCGGGCGCTGCCGGCGCCGAGGTCGGCGCGGAGCACCCCGTCCGGGAAGCGGGGCCCGGACAGGGCGGCCGCCCGGTCTGCGAGGGCCGTCTTCCCGATGCCGGGCATGCCGGTGAGTACGGCGACGGGGACACCGGAACCGGTGCCCGCCAGCACCTCGTCGAGCAGGGCGAGTTCCGAGGACCGGCCGGCGAGGCACCGGCCCGCCGGGCCGGTCCCGGCGGGCGCAGGGCGAGGCGCTTCCCGCGGCGCGGGCGCCGGCGGCGGGGCCGCGGGTGCGGCGCGGGCGGTGAGGCGGCGGTGGAGGGCGGTCAGCTCGGGGCCGGGCCCGGTGCCGAGTTCGCGGGCGAGGGTGTCGCAGGTGGACCCGTACACGGCGAGCGCCTCGCGCGAGCGGCCCGCCCGGTGCAGGGCGAGCATGAGGAGTGCCTGGGCGCGTTCCCGCAAGGGGTGTTCGGCGGCGAAGGCGCGCAGGTCGGCGACGGCCGCGGTGTCCCGGTCCAGGCCGAGTTCCAGCGCGCCGTGGAAGTGGTCCTCCCGGGCGGTCAGCCACATCTCGGTGAGCCGGTCGCGCTGGGTCTCGGCGTACGGGCCGGGCAGTCCGGCGAGCGGGGTGCCCGCCCACAGCCCGAGCGCCTCGCCGAGCGTGCGGTACGCGTCCCCGGTCGCGCCGGCGGTGCGCAGCCGGGCGGCCTCCGCGATGCCGCGCTCGAACTCGGCGATGTCGAGGAACGGGTCGCGCAGGCGGAGCGCGTATCCGTCGGAGGCGGACACGAGCAGGCGGGCGGGGGCGCGGGAGGGCCGTTCGGGCTCGAAGAGGGTGCGGAGCCGGGACACGTACGTGCGGAGGGTGCCGACGGCGCGCGGCGGCGGCCGCTCGCCCCACAGTGCCCCGAGGAGGTCGGCCATGGGGGCGGGGCGGCCGCGGCGGAGGAGGAGCACGGCCAGCAGGGCCCGCTGCTGGTTGGGGCCGAGGCCGAGCGGGGTCCCGTCGGGGGCGTGCGCGGTCATCGGGCCGAGCATCCTGAAGCGGAGCCCCGGCACGCCCCCGCCTCGGCCCCCGCCTCCGCTGCTGCCGTCCGTGCCGCCGTACGCCCCCACGAATCGCCCCTCTTCTCCTGGACCGCCGCGTTCCCCCGAAGGGGAACGTTACTGCGGGTTCGGGCGCGGCCGGTGTCCGGGCGGGAAGGCGGGGCTGCCCCCGACGCGGTCCGGACGGTCCTCCCGCGCGGGTGCCCCGGTCGGCGATGGTCGGTCCGACCAGCGGATACGGCCGCGCCGCGGGCGGTACGCCGTCCCGGCCCGCCGCCCGATCAGCAGCGAGGAGCAGCTTCCCGTGCCGAACTACCTCTCCCCCGGCGTGTACGTCGAGGAAGTCGCCAGCGGTTCCCGGCCCATCGAGGGGGCGGGCACGTCCGTCGCGGCGTTCGTCGGGCTCGCTCCGTGCGGACCGCTGAACGACCCGACCCTGGTGACGAACTGGTCCCAGTACGTGGCCGAGTTCGGCGACTTCACGGACGGCTGCCACCTGGCGCACGCCGTGTACGGGTTCTTCGACAACGGCGGCACGGCCGCGTACGTGGTGCGGGTCGGCGGCGGCGCCGACCCGGCGGCCGCGGTCCCCGCACCGTCCAGGGTCGCGGCCGCGGCGGTCGGCGGTGCGGCGGCGGTGCCGGAGGAGGGCGCGGCCGGCGAGGCCGCCGTCCTCGGGTCGTTCAAGGTGGCCGCCCTGGCGGCGGCGCCGTCCGGCGCCGGCCCGCTCACCGTCGAGGTGCAGGACGCCGACGGCGGCGAGGGCTCCTCGGGCGGCGCCGGCGGCGCGGACCGGTTCAGGCTGCTGGTCAAGGACGGGGACGCGGTCGTCGAGGAGTTCGACGTCAGCGCCCGCAAGTCCGCGCGGAACTACGTGGTCGCGCAGGTCCGCCAGCGGTCCAGGACCATCACGGTGGAGGAGGCCGTGCCGGGGACCGCCGCCGCGCGACCGGAGGCGCAGTCGCTGACGCTGGCGCCGCCGCCCGCAGCCGCGCCCGCGGCCGTGCCGGCCGCCGCACAGGTGCCGGCCGCCGCCGGGCCGGGCCTGGACTCGGGCCGGTTCCTCGGCGACGCGGCGGACCGCACCGGCTTCGGCGGCCTGGAAGCCCTCGACGAGATCACCATGGTCGCCGCGCCCGACCTGATGGCCGCGTACCGGCGGGGCCTGCTGGACCTCGAACAGGTCAAGGCGGTCCAGCTCGGCATGGTCGCGCACTGCGAGCTGATGGGCGACCGGATGGCGCTGCTCGACCCGCCGCCCGGCCTGAACGCGCGGGACGTCCGGAAGTGGCGTATGGAGACGGCCGGATACGACTCCCGGTACGCGGCCCTCTACTACCCGTGGATCAAGGTCTTCGACCCGTCCACCGGCCAGGCCGAAGTGGTCCCGCCGTCCGGGCACATGGCCGGCGTGTGGGCCCGCAACGACGCCGAGCGCGGCGTCCACAAGGCCCCTGCCAACGAGATCGTGCGCGGCGCCGTCGACCTGGAGCTCCAGATCACCCGCGGCGAGCAGGACCTCCTCAACCCGGTCGGCGTGAACTGCATCCGCGCCTTCCCGGGCCGCGGCATCCGCGTGTGGGGGGCGCGCACGCTGGCCTCGGACCCGGCGTGGCGCTACCTGAACGTGCGGCGCTACTTCAACTACCTGGAGGAGTCGATCCTCGTCGGCACCCAGTGGGTGGTGTTCGAGCCGAACGACCGGGCGCTGTGGGCGCGGATCCGGCGCAACATCTCGGCGTTCCTCGTCAACGAATGGCGGACGGGTGCGCTGTTCGGCCAGCGGCCCGAGGACGCGTTCTACGTGAAGTGCGACGAGGAGACCAACCCGCCGGAGTCGGTCGACCTGGGACGGGTCGTCTGCGAGATCGGCATCGCGCCGGTCAAGCCGGCCGAGTTCGTGGTGTTCCGCCTGGCGCAGTTCTCCGGAGGGGGCGGGGAGCTGGAGGAGTGACCGCCGCGGCCCCCGCAGCCCCACCCCTGACCCGATTCGTACAAGGAGCAGCCCCCCATGTCCCTTCAGCCCGGTGACGCGCTCACCTCGCACAATTTCGGCCTCCAGATCGACGGCGTGATGGTCGAGTTCCTCCAGGAGGTCAGCAGCCTGTCCATGGAGCAGGACGTCATCGAGTACCAGCAGGTCTCCGCGGACGGCAAGCCCGTCACCAAGAAGCTCCCCGGCGTGCAGAAGGCCGGCCAGTGCCAGGTGACCCGCGGTGCGACGCAGTCCATGGCGTTCACCGAGTGGATCAAGTCGTCGATCTCCGGCGACATGGGCTCGGCCCGCAAGAACGCGACGATCATCATGATGGACTACCAGGAGAACCCGGTCCGCCGGTACAACCTGCGCAACGCGTGGTGCTCGAAGGTGGAGGTCAGCTCGGTGAAGGCGGGTGCCGCCTCGGCGCTCACCGAGCAGGTCACCATCACCTTCGAAGAGCTGGTCATCGAGTAATGCGGCGCCAGGGACCGGGTCTCGCGGTGCAGAGCGCCCCGCCGCCGGCGGCACCGGCCGGGGGCGGCGGCCCCGCCGGCGTACGCGAACCGCTGCGCACGGAGTTCGAGTTCGAGCTGCCGCGCGGCTACGTCGACGAGTCGGGGACGGTGCACCGCACCGGTGCCATGCGGCTGGCGACGGCCCGCGACGAGCTCCTGCCGCTGCGGGACGTCCGGGTCCGCGAGAACCCGGCGTACCTGTCGGTGGTCCTGCTCGGCAGGGTGATCACCCGGCTGGGCACGCTGGCGGTGGTCCACGACGGGACGGTGGAGAACATGTTCGCCTCCGACCTGGCCTTCCTCCAGGACTTCTACCGGCGGATCAACGCCGAGGGCCACACGCGGGCCGCGGTCTCCTGCCCGCACTGCGAGGGGGCGTTCGAGGTCGAGCTGGCCGGGAGCCGCCTGGGGGAATCGTGACGTACGCGGCCGACGTGCTCCAGGAGGAGGCCGCGTACCTCGCCTACCACCTCCACTGGGACCTGGATTCGATCCTCGACCTGGAGCACCCGGACCGGCAGGCGTACGTGAGGCGGGCGGCGGATCTGGTGCAGGAGTCGGCGCCGTGAGCGGACGGGCCGGGGCAGCGGGCTGAACGGACGGACGGGAAAGGGAAGGGAGTCGAGGAGGATGGGCCTGTTCACGCGGCTCCGGCGCGGCCGCCGGGCGGACGCGGTGCCGGCGGCGGCCGGCGCGGCGGTGCCGGCGGCTGCGCCCGCGGGCGGCTGGGCCGCGGTGCGGCCGGTCCAGCGGGTGCTGGGCGCGCCGCGGCTGACCGCCGAGCGGGAGTTCGCCTCGTCCCTGGCGACCCGGCAGCCGCTGCTGTTCACGGGCGGCCTGGGCCACGAGGTGTCTCCGGCGGCCCCGTCGGGCCTCGTCCGCGACGCCCTCACCCCGGCCCCCGCATCCGCCCCCGACCCGGCACGCCCTCCGGCGCCTGTCCTCCGCCCGGCGGGGCTGCACGGGCCCGCAGTTCCTGCCCGGCCCCCGGCTCTCCCGCACCCTGATGCCCCGCACACCCGCACGCCGGTGCAGCGGTCGACGGCGGCGCCCGGCCCCGGCACGTCCGCAGCGGACGCCGCGCCGGCAGCCGCGCCGGCGTCCGGCCCACGCCCCACCCCCTCCGCAGCACCCGCTGCCGCGACCGGCCGCCACACGGCCGCGTCAGCCGCCGCACCCCCGCAGCACTCCCCCGCACCGGAAGAACAGACCGCCCCGAGCCGCGAACCGGCAGCCCCGACGGCCGCCCAGCTCCAGCGCTCCACAGAAGCCCCGGGCGTCCACCCCGCAGCACCGGCCCGGCCCCTGGTCGGGCAGACCGTGCCTGCACCGCTCCAGCGGTCCGCGGACGGGCCGGCGGTGTCGGCCCCCCGGCGCACCCCCTCGGTCACACGCGCTGCCGCTTCGGGGCACGGATCCGTGGCACCGGTGCCGCCCGCCTCCGGCATCCCGGTGCCCGCGCCGGGCGTACCCCTCCAGCGGACCACGGCCCACGGGTTGGCCCAGGACTCCGCGCGCACGAACCCCTCCGGGACGACGCCCACCGCCCCGGGCCCCGGGTCCGCAGCACCGGCCCGGCCTGCGGCCGGCGACCCGGCGCCCGCGTCGGCCGTACCGCTGCGGCAGTCCACGAGCGGGCCGAAGGCTCCGAACGCCCCGCGCACGGCCGCCTTCGGCAGGCCGCCCGCCGGCTCCGGCCTCGGAGCCCCGACCGCACCCGGTGCCCGCCCCCCGGCGCCCGTGCCGGACCCGGCGTTGCAGCGGGCCACGACCGCGCCGGGAGGGCCGCCGACGGCCGGCTACACGACGCCTGCACCGCTCCGGGGGTCCGCGGACGAGTTGGCGGCACCGCGCGCCCCGAGCACGGCCCCGTCCGGCGCGGGGCGCGGCACCACGGCTCCGGGTCCGCCCGCGGCCGGCCGGCCGGAGGCTGCGCCGGACGCAGCGCCGCAACGGTCCTCCGCCGAGGGGGCGTCGGCCGCACCGCGTGCGGGTTCCGCGGCCGCGGAACCCGCGAGCCTGCGCCCGGCGGTCACGCCGGTGCAGCGGTCCGCGACCGCGCAGGAGGGGCCGGCCCCCGCGGCAGGGGCCGCTGCCCGGGACGGCCTGGGCTCTGCGGCTCCCGTCGGGCCGGCGGTCGCGCCGGTGCAGCGGGCCGTCCCGCCCGGATCCGCCGTGCCCGTGCGTCCGGCTGCCGGATCTGTTCAGGCCGCCGCCGGCGCGACAGCCGGCCCGGCTCACGCCTCCGCAGGCGGGTCCGCGCAGCGCGCCGTCGCAGCCGCGCGCCCTGAACCGGCAGACGGGGACCTCCGGTCGCGGACGGGCTCGGGCCCTGCGGGCGGCGGCCGGCATGCCGGGACGCCGGCCGTCGGCCTGCCTGCGACGCAGCGGCGCGCGGCCGACTTCCCGGCCGCCATGGCCCAGGGCGACGCATCAGGACCCGCATTCCGGCCGACTGCCCCGCTCCAGAGCCCGGCGGCACCGCCTGCCGTGGCGCCGCCCACCGTCAGGGAAGCGGTGTCCGGAGCCGCCATCGGTGCGCCGACACCGGCAACCCCCGCGACCGGTGCGCCCGTCCAGCGACGCGCGAGCGACGCCGCGGCGGCCCCGGTGCCTCCCGGAGGTGCTCCGGTACCCCGGGACGGCGCCGGGTCGCGGCCGACCGCCCCGCTTCAGGGTCCCGCCGCGCCCTCTACCGCCGTGGAGGCGGCGGCCGGTGCTCCGGCACCGGCGGGTGGCGCGCCCGGCCGGCGGCGCGCGGGCAGCCTGCCCGTCGTGCGGGCCGGGGTGTCGGCGGGGGGTGGGGCTGCCCTGCCCGTCGCGCGGAGCGAGGCCGGCACGGGGCGCGGAGGGCTGCTGTCCGCACCGCGGCCTGCGGTGCCGTCGCGGACGGTGTGGCCCGTCGGGGCCGAACCTCCCGCCGCGGCGGGCTCCGCCTCCCCAGGCCACGTCTCCGGCGCGGCCGTTCCTCCCGCTCGGGGAGGCACCGTCTCCCCCGTACCCGCCATGTCCCCCGTGGCGGGTACGGGGGGCCGCCGCCCGGTCGTCAGGCGTGTGCAGCGTGCCGCAGCGGACGGTGTGCGGCGGCCGCTGATCGGCGCGCCGATCAGCCCCTCCGCAACGCCTCCCGCGACACCTCCGGCAGCGCGCGCGGCGGCGTCCGGCGCGGCTCCTGCCTCGGCCTCGACCGCCGCACCGGCCACCGCGGCCGGTTCCGCTCTCCCGCCCGCCGGTGTGTCCGGGGCCGTCGGCGTACCGAGCGCACCGCCCGCGCCGTTGCCCTCCGTGCGGGTGGCCGGGCCGCGAGCGGCCGTCGCCGCCACGCCGCTGCCGCTGGCGTCCGGGCGGCCCCTCGTTCCGGCCGGGCCGGGCATCGGGGGGCGGGCCGTGGTGCCCGGCGGGGCCGGGCCCGCGGTGCTGCGGCGGCCCGCCGCAACGCCGGACGGGGCGCCCGCGGTGCCGGTGGCGTCCTCGGCCCGCGCGGTGCGCGCGGCGGGCCGCGCCCGCACCCGGTCCGGCGGCTTCCGCCACCCCACCGGCGGCCGCCGCTGCACCCCGATCCGCGCCGCCCCCCGTACAGCGGGCGGTGCCGGCCGGACCACCGCCGGGCCCGGCTCCGGCCTCCGGCCCAGCCCCAGCCCGCGGCCCGGCTCCCGTGGCCACGGCCCCGCCCGCCCCGCCCGCGGCTGCCGCACCGCCGGCCGGTCCGGCGGCCGCGCCGCAGGTGGAGCTCGATGCGCTCGCTCGCCACCTGGTCGCCCCGATCTCCCGGCTGCTGCGCGCCGAACTCCGCGGTGACCGCGAACGGTTGGGCCGCCTCCGCGACCGCTGACCCCAGGCCGCCGCCGGCCCCGACCGCCCGCCCACCCATCCGCCCGCCCGCCCGACAGCAGACAGAGAGCCCCCATGCCGCCCACGCCCCCCGACGCCGGATCCACGGTCTTCTTCAGACTCACCATCGACGGCCTGAACCTCGGCCTGTTCAACGGCTGCGACGGGCTGTCCTCCCAGGTCGAGATCGAGCAGCACCAAGAGGGCGGCAACAACGGCTTCGTCTGGCAGCTGCCCACCCGCGTCGTCTTCCCCACCATCCGCCTCACCCGCCCCCTCACCGCGGAGACGGCCCGCGTCGCCGCCTGGATCTCCTCCATCTCCACCGGCATCACCCGCCCCACCGCGCAGATCGCCGCCCTGCGCGCCGACGGCTCGGTCGTCGCCCAGTGGGGTCTGGTCGAGGTGCTCCCCGTCAGCTGGACGGGGCCGACGCTCGACGCGTCGCGCCCGGCCGTCGCGACGGAGACGCTGGAGATCGCCCACCACGGTTTCACCGACGCGGGGGGTGTCTGAGGTGGCGGCGCCCACCGGCGGCCGGGCCGCCGCCGGGCTGGCCCGGGCCTCGCTCGCCGTCCGCCAGCCGCCCGCCCGCCTCGGCGGCAGCCCGGGCGGGCTGATCGGCCAGGCCGACTTCCACTTCAACCCGCGCCAGCTCCAGCTGTCCCGCTCCGCGCACTGGCGTACGGAGCCGGCGGTCGCCTACACCCGGGGCGCGCCGCCGAAGTTCACCGGGGTCGAGCCGGCGCAGCTGCGCGTCGACCTGTTCCTGGACGCCTCCGGCACGCCCGGCGCGGACACGGTCCGCAGGCAGGTCGAGCTGCTGCTGTCGTGCTGCGAGGTGACGGAGCAGAGCGCCGCCTCGCAGGCGCCGTCCCCGCCGTGGGTGACGTTCTCGTGGGGTTCCTTCAGCACCGTCCAGTTCACGGCGTGCGTGACGCAGGCCAGCGCCACCTACACGCTGTTCAGCCCGAACGGGACCCCTCTGCGGGCGACGTGCTCGCTGTCGCTCACCGAGATCCCGCAGGCGGTGAAGCGCCAGAACCCGACCTCGGGTGCGCTGTCCGCCCGCCGCGTCCACCGCACCGTCGCCGGGGACACCCTGGCGTCGGTGGCGTGGCGCGAGTACGGCGACCCGACCGCCTGGCGGGTGATCGCCGAGGCCAACGGCGTCGACGACCCGATGCGGCTGAGGCCCGGCACCGAACTGCTGCTGCCCGCCGGATCGGAGCGCACCGCATGAGCGAGAACACGTACACCACCCTCCTGCACGTCCGGTTGGGCGGTGCGGTGCTGCCCGACCCGCTCGCCGCGCTCCTCACGGAGGGCTGGGTCGACGCAAGCGTGAACGTCCCCTCCGCCTTCCAGCTCGTCTTCACCGACGGCGACAGCTCCCTCACACAGCTGTACCCGCAGCTGGCGGTCGGCTCGAAGGCGGTGATCAGCCCGTTCGCCGACGGTGTCCGCGGCACGCCGCTGATCACCGGCGAGGTCACGGCCGTCGAGGTCGACACCGAGCCGGGTGCAGGCCGCCGGCTGGTGCTCCGCGGCTACGACCCGGGGCACCGGCTGCTGCGCAACCGGCGGGTCGCCGGCTACCCGCAGATGACGGCGTCGGACATCGTGCGCCGGATCGCCGCACAGTGCGGGCTGGCCCTCGGGCGGGTCGACGCCACCCCGACCGTGTACGAGCTGGCGACGCAGCCCAACATCACGGACTGGGACTACCTGTCGCGCCTCGCGGCGGAGAACGACGTCCGGCTGTCCTTCGACCCGGACGGCCGGCTGGAGTTCGCGGCGCTGCGCCCCGCATCGGGTGCGCCGGCGGAGACCACGCCGGCGCTGCAGAGCCCGTACGTCCTGGAGTGGGGGCACAACGTCCTGCAGAGCCGTGTCGCGCTGACGTCCGCCGGGCAGGTGGACCGGGTGACGGTCCGCGGCTGGGACATGCTCGCGAAGCGGCCGCTGGCAGCGCCGGCGCCCGCCGGGAGCAGCCCGGACGTGCTGGCCGACCTGTCGGCGGAGCAGCTCGCCGCGCCGTTCGGGCGGGCCGAGCTGGACGCGACGCGCACCCCGTACACGGCCGCGTCGGAGGTGGCGCACGCGGCGCGGGCCCTCGCGGACGACGTGGCGGGCTCGTTCGCGGAGCTGGAGGTGGCGGTGACCGGCAATCCGGGGCTGCTGCCGGGGCGGCCGGTCGCGGTGAAGGGTGCCGGGTTCCCGTTCGAGGGGAAGTACACGGCGACCGGTGTCCGGCACGTGTTCGCGTCGGGCCGCCCGTACGTCACCTGGCTGACCGTGTCGGGGCGGCAGTTCCGGTCCCTGTACGGGCTCGCCTCGGGCGGCGCGGGCGGCGGCGACGGGGGGTCCGGCGGGGCGGCGGCCGCGCTGCCGGGGGTGGCGGTGGCGCTGGTGACGAACGTGAAGGACCCGCTGGGCCTGGGCCGGGTGCGGCTGCGCTTCCCCTGGCTGTCGGACACGTACGAGAGCGGCTGGTGCCGGGTCGCCCAGTTCGGCGGTACGGGCGGGGGCGGGCTGCTGCTGCCCGACGTCAACGACGAGGTGCTGTGCGCCTTCGACCGCGGCTCCCTGGAACACCCGTACGTCCTGGCCGGCCTGTACAACGGGGTGGACCGGGCGACGCCCGAACCCGACGGCATCGCCGTGGTCGACCCGACCGGCGGGAAGGTCAACTGGCGTTCCCTGACGGCCCGCAGCGGGCACACGGTGGAGCTGCTGGAACGCTCGGGCGCGGCCCGATCCGGCAGCGGCATCCGGCTGAGCACGGGCGACGGTGCGGTGACGGTGCGGTTGGACGAGGCCCGGACGGAGCTGACGGTCACGAGCGACGGCACGGTCACGATCCGGGGCGCCCGCGGGGTGGCGGTGGAGTCGGGCGGCGACCTGGCGCTGTCCGCGACGGGCGAGCTGAAGCTCAGCGGCGGGACGGGACTGGTGCTGGAGTCGGGGCGCGGCGTCGACGTGCGGGCCCGGGTCGGGGTGGACGTGCAGACGCCCGGCCGGGTCGGGATCCAGGCGCTCGGCAACGTCGGGATCACCGCGGCGACGGTCGCCCTCACGGGCGTGACGACCCGCAACGGCGTGCCCTTCTGAGGCCGCGCCCCCTTCGGCCACCCCTTCCCCCGATTTTCGGACCGTGAGGACGGACAACGTGAGCGAGCACTTCGTCGGCGCCGGGTGGGCGTTCCCGCTGCGGATCGACCCGGGCGGCGCGATCGCACTGGCCCGCCGCGACCGCGAGGTCGAGGAGGCCATGCGGCTCGTCCTGGCGACCGCGCCCGGAGAGCGCCCGATGCGGCCGGAGTTCGGGTGCGCGGTGCACGACCTGGCCTTCGCCCCGTCCAACGACGCGACGGCCGGCCGCATCCGGCACGAGGTGCGCGCCGCCCTGGACCGCTGGGAGCCGCGCATCGAGGTCCACGACGTGACGGTGGCCCCCGCCCCCGACGACCCGGCGGTGCTGCACATCGACGTCCGGTACGCCCTGCGCGGCACCAGCAACCCGCGCAGTCTCGTCTTCCCCTTCTACGTGATCCCGCCCGAGGGCCCCGAGACCGACGAAAGCGAACGACACTGATGGCCCTGCCCGCCCCCCGGCTCGACGACCGGCGCTTCCAGCAGTTCGTGGACGACGCCAAGCGGTTCATCCAGCAGCGGTGCCCCGAGTGGAGCGACCACAACGTCTCCGACCCGGGGGTCACCCTCGTCGAGGCGGTCGCGCACATGGCCGACCAGCTCGTCTACCGGCTGAACCGGGTCCCGGAGAAGAACCACCTGGCCTTCCTCGACCTGCTCGGCATGACGCTGTTCCCGCCGTCCGCGGCCCGCGCCCCGGTGACGTTCTGGCTGGCCGCGCCGCAGCCGGAGCCGGTGGTGCTGCCGGCCGGGACGGAGGTGGCGACGGGCCGTACGGAGACCGACGAGGCGGTGGTGTTCGCCACGGACCAGGACCTGGCCCTGGTCCCGTGCGAGCTGGCGCGGCTGCTCACCCAGGGTGCGGGCGAGGCGCCCGCCGACCGCACGGACGAGGTGGCGGCCGGCGCCGACGTGCCGGTGTTCGCGGCCGCCCCGCAGCCGGGCGACCTGCTGCTGTTCGGCCTGTCGGCGGCCGTGCCGGCCTGCGCGGCGGTGCTGCGCGTGGACAGCAGGGTCGACGGCGTCGGCGTGGACCCGCGGCAGCCGCCGCTGGTGTGGGAGGCGTGGACCCCGGACGGCTGGGCGCGCTGCGAGGTGTCGTCGGATTCGACGGGCGGCCTGAACCGGCCGGGCGAGGTGGTGCTGCACGTCCCGGCCGGGCACCGGGTGTCGCGGCTGGGCGGTCTGGAGGCGGGCTGGGTGCGGTGCCGGGTGACGGCGGCCCTGCCGGGGCAGCCGTTCTACACGTCGTCGCCGACGGTACGGGACGCGGCCGCGTTCACCATCGGCGGGACGGTCGGCGCCACACACGCGGAAGTGGTGCGTGGCGAGCCGCTCGGGGAGGCCGAGGGCGTACCGGGGCAGCGGGTGCGGCTGGCGCAGGTGCCGGTCGTCGGCGACGCAGTGGTGGAGGTGTCCGACGGGGAGGGCTGGCAGGCGTGGCGCTGCGTGCCCGACTTCGCGGCGTCCGGGCCCGCGGACCGGCACTTCACCCTCGACGCGACGACCGGCGAGATCGCCTTCGGCCCGGCTGTACGCGAACCCGACGGCTCGCTGCGGCAGTTCGGTGCGGTCCCCGCGAAGGGGGCGGCCCTGCGCGCGGCCCGGTACGCGGTGGGCGGCGGCCGCGCGGGGAACGTGGCCCGCGGGGCGATCCAGGTGCTGCGCAGCTCCGTCCCGTACATCGCCCGCGTGGAGAACCGGGAGGCGGCCCGCGGCGGGGTGGACGGGGAGACGGTGGCGGAGGCGCGGGTGCGGGCGCCGATCGCGCTGCGCGCCCAGGAGCGGGCGGTGACGGCACGGGACTACGAGGAGCTGACCCGGCGGGCCGCGCCGGAGGCGGCCCGCATCCAGTGCCTGGCCGCCGGGTCGGACCCGGCGGACGGGGAGAACGCGGTCCGGGTCCTCGTCGTCCCGCAGGCGGTGACCGACCGGGGCGGGCGGCTGCGCTTCGAGCAGCTGGTGCCGGGGGAGGAGCTGCTGGCGCGGATCTCCGCGTTCCTAGACGAGCGGCGGCCGCTGGGCACCCGGCTGGCCGTCGGGCCGCCGTTCTACCAGGGCGTGACGGTGGTGGCGACGGTGCACTGCTACCGGGCCGCTGTCGCCGACCGGGTCCGCGAGGAGGCGCTGGACGCGCTGTACGCCTACCTCGACCCGCTGGCCGGCGGCGCCCTCGGCCGGGGCTGGCCGTTCGGCCGTTCGCTGCGCTCCGGCGAGGTGTTCGCGGCGCTGCAGCGGGTACCGGGCGTGGAGCTGGTCGACGAGGTCCTGCTGCATCCCGCGGACCCGCTGACGGGGCGGCGCGGTGACGCGACGGACCGGGTCGACCTGGGGCCGTCGGCGCTGCTCTTCCCGTTCGACCACCGGGTCCGCGTCATCGAGGCCCGGTGAGCGGCGCCGCGGCCGCGGACGGTGCCGGGCGGGCGCCGTCGGCCCGGGGCGCGGTGGAGGGCCTTGCGTCACCGCGCCCGCTGGGCGAGGCGCTGCCGGCCGTGTACGCGGACGACGACCTGGCCCAGCGGTTCGTGACCGGGCTGGACGCCATGCTCGCCCCGGTGTTCAACGTCCTGGACTGTCTGGAGGCGTACTTCGACCCGGCGCTCGCCCCCGCGGACTTCGTCGACTGGCTCGCCGACTGGGTCGGGGCCGAACTCTCCGGCACCGAGCCGCTGGAGGCGCGCCGTGCGGCGGTCGCCGCGGCCGCCGCCCTGCACCGGCTGCGGGGAACCCGGCGCGGCCTTGCGCAGGCGGTGCGGCAGTCGTTCGGGGTGTGGCCGCGGATCACCGAGAGCGGCGGGGCCGCCTGGTCCGCGAAGCCGCTCGGCCCGTTCCCGGGCTCGCCCCGGGCGGCCCTGCACGTCCGCCTGGCCCTGCCGGAGCCCGGGCCGGCCGACGTGCACCGGCTGCACGCGGTGGTGGCCGCGGCCCGGCCCGCGCACCTGCCGTTCACCGTGGAGGTGGCGGCCGCGCCCGGCCCGCCGCCCTCTGCGCCCCCTGCTGTCTGACCCGTATGCTGCGGAAAGGAACCGCCGAGACCATGCCCGAGACCGGGACCTCCCCCTGCCCCGAGTGCGCGGCACCGACGCGTACGAGCGGCCAGTCGTTCTGCGACTCCTGCGGCGCCTTCCTGCGCTGGGACGCCGCGGGCACCCCCCGCGGCGGCGGGGCGCCCGGGGCCGCTCCCCGTGGCACCGCCGGGGACCCGGCCGAAGCGGAGACGCTGCCGCTGCCCGCGGTGCCGCCGGAGGCGGGCGGCACGGCCCGGCAGGCGCCGCCGGTCCCGGCCGGGGACCGGGAGCCGGACGCCGGGGCCGGCTCCGGCACGGAGGGCGGCGGCGCGCCGGGCCGTGCGGGCGGGGAGGCCGGGAAACGGCGGCCGGCTCCGCGGACGGACGCCGGCGGCGGGGCGGAGGGCGCGCGGGATGCCGACCGGGACGTCCACGGGCCGCCGGACCGCGCGCCGGAGCACGCGCCGGAGCACGCTGCCGGGCCGCACCGCGAGCCGCACCCCCGCACCCGGGACGGCCGGGACCCGGAACCCGCCTCGGACGGCGGCGTTGCGGACCCGGCGGGCGGCGGCCCCGCCGGTCGCACGGCAGACCCCGAGCCCTCCCCCGCACCGCCCGCACCGCCGTCGCCGCCTACAACGCCGTCGCCGTCTGCACCGGCCGCGCCCCCGGCCCCCGGGCGGCCCGGCGCACGGTCCGGCCCCGGGGCGGCGGCCTCCGCGGACGCCGCGCGGGCCCTGCTGGTCCCCGTCCCTGCAGCCGAGGCCGCCCCGGAATCCGGCGACGCCCCCGGCACGGTGCTTCCGGGGCTGCCGGAGGCGGCCCGGCCGAGGATGCGGGCCCCGCAGCCGGCCGACCCGGCCCCGCAGGGCCCGCCGTGCCCGGCCTGCGGCACCCCCAACCCGCCCGTGCGCACGTTCTGCCGCTGCTGCGCCGGCTCCCTGAAAGATGCTCAGCGCGAGCCAGGAGAAGGGCCGTTCGCGGGGCAGCGGCCACGGCTCGACCGGGGCCGGCGGCGCTGGACCGTCCGGGTCCTGGTCGTGACGGGACTCGCCCTGCTGCTCGTCGGCGGCGTGATCGGCGGCCCGCCCGCGGTGCGCGCCGTGCAGGACCACTTCGCGAAGCGGGTCGCCGTCCGCCCTACCGGCTGGAGCGCCTCGCACTCCGGTGCGGGCCACGGGCCGGAGCTGGCCTTCGACAGCTACTCCAACACCTGGTGGGGCACCGGGTACGCGGGCGACTCCAACGGCCAGTACCTCCAGGCCGACTTCGCCCAGCCGGTGGACCTGCTGGCCGTGCTGGTCACGCCGGGCGCCTCCAAGCGGCCGGGCCAGGCCGCCGGCCAGGCGCGGCCGCAGGAGATCGACCTGGTCGTCACCGACTCCGCGGGCCGGACGAAGACGGTGCACAAGACGCTGGACGACGGCGGGGTGCAGCGGGTCGAGGTGCGCCGCCGGGACGCCGTGTCGGTGCGCATCGTGCTGCGGTCGGCGTACGGCGCCGGCGCGGACCGCCAGGTCGCGGTCGCGGAGGTCGAGTTCTTGGGCCGGTCCCGGACGTGAGGCCGGGCGGGCGGCGGTGCGCTCAGTGCGCGGCCGCGGCCTCCGGTTCGTCGGTCCAGCAGAAGGACTCGACGAGCCAGTCGCCGTCGTCCGCCCTGGCCAGCCGGAACGTCTTGCGGCCCCAGCCGGAGAAGGCGGTGCCGGCGCGGACTCCCCACTTGGCGTACTCGCCGGTGCGGATGGCGGTGCCGCCCGCGACGAGGGTCGTCGCACCGGCCTCCGCCTCGGTGAAGTCGGTCAGGTCCGGTCCGTTCAGCAGGGCTTCGCGGGGGGCGATGAAGGATTCCGTGTCCATCCGGTCGACGGAGCCGTCCGGGTTGACCCTCTCGATCACGGCTCCCGGCGCGAGGACGGCGCGCACGCCGTCGAGCGTGACGGGCCCACCGCCGCGGCGGGTGAACGCGGCGTAAAAGGCGGCGACGGCTGCGTCGACGGCCTGTTCGTCGGCGGACCGCGGGCGCGGGCGGCGGTGTTCGGCGGCGAGCAGCGCGAAGTGGAGGCGGTCCTGCCAGGCTCCCTTGCGGTGGGCGTCCTGCCGGGCGACGCCCTCCAGCCGCATGCCGACGCGCCGCATCAGCGCGGCGGAGGCGGTGTTGCGGACCGTGCACACGCCGGTGACGCGGTGCCAGCCGAAGGTGTCGAAGGCCAGGCCGAGGGCGGCCGTGACGGCTTCCGTCGCGATGCCCGTGCCGTGGACCCCGGGGTGGAAGACGAAGCCGATCTCGCCGGTCAGCGGCGCCCGGTCGTCGCGCCGGAGGAGCACCTCGCCGACGACGCGGCCCTGCGCGGTCTCGACCGCGAGGCCGAGCCAGTCCCCGGGGGCCGCGAGCGCCTGGCCTGCCGCCAGCCGCTCCAGGGTCTTCCGCGTCTCCTCGCGGGTGTGCGGCTCGTGCGGCAGGTGTCGGGCTATCTCGGGCAGGGAGCGGTAGGCGTGGACGGCGTCCAGGTCGTCGGCGCGGACCGGCCGCAGCGCGAGCCGCCCGGTGCGGACGGGGTAGGCGGGCGGGGTCGGCGCGGGCGTCGGCGTACGGTCGGGCTGCTCGGTCATCAGGCTCCCCTCACACGGTGGTCGGGCACACTGTGCCACCCGCCTGGCTGCGGTGCGCCTGCGGGGGCAGGCGCCGGGTCAGACGCCGGCCGGGCCGCCGGTACCGCCGGCGGCGCGGCGGCTCGCGGCGATCAGCACGGCGAGCGCGAGCAACAGCACCGACCACAGGCCCGGCACCAGCGGCGTTGCCATGCCCTCCACTTCGGGGGCGACCCGGCGCCGCGGGTCGTAGGCCACGCGGACCTCCTCTCCTGCGGGCGCGGCGATCCTGTCGTCCTCCAGGACGTCGGGGTAGCCGCCGGGGCAGTCGAGGGTCAGCCGGTGGAGGGTCCTGGGCGGCGGGGCGCCGTCCCCGAAGGAGTCCTGCTGCGTCGAGTCGACGGCCCGGACGGTGCAGACGGCCGTCTCGGGGCGGGCCGCCGCCCGGTCGGCGGCGGTCACCGCGGCCAGCATGGCCAGGGCCAGGAGCAGGCTGCCGAAGACGCCGCGGGCCCCGCCGACCAGGACCAGGTGGGCGACGGCGACGGCGGCCGCGAGGACGGCTCCGCCCGCGAGGGCGGGCGCCCCGGAGGGGGCGGCTTCCGCCGAGAAGCACCAGTGGGCCCACCCGTACAGGGCGGCGGGCCCGGCCGCGCAGGTGGCGACGCCCGCCCACCGCCGAGCGGAGCCGCCGCGCCGTTCCTCCGCCATCACGACCACCCCTCCCGGGAGGACGCCGCCGCCGGGCCGCCGGTTGCCTCCGGCGGGCTTCCGCCTGCCGACCTGACAACTCCGCCGCCCATCCTGCGGCGGATCCGCCGGCCGGCCGTAGGTTCTGGCCTCGGCGCTCCACGGCGGCGCGCCCGGACGAGGGGGCGACGGATGATCCGACAGCAGACCGGTCCCACGGCCTTGGCCGAGGCGGACCTGGCGGCGCTCGGGAGCGCCGCGGAGCTCGTCCGCACCTCGGGCACGGTCTCCCGGATGCTCCGCACGCTGGCGCCCGCCCTCGGCGAGGCCGAGCGGGAGTCCCTCGCCGCCTGGTGCGTGCCCGCGCACGCCGCCGTCCTCGTCTTCCCCACCGCTCCCGGCCAGTTGGCGGGTGCCCTGGCCGGGATGGGACTGGCGGCCTCCGGCCCGCCGACACCCAGCACCGTCGTACGGGACCGGCTGCGCGCCCGCTACGGCATCCGCCCGGACGCGCTGGAAGTGTCCATCGTGCGGGCCGCCGTTCCCACCGAGGACGGCGGGCTCGGCGAGGTCGAGGTGTTCTCCCTGCCCGTGCCGCCGACCGCCGGCCCCGGCCCGGGCCCCGGCTCGCCGGGCCGGTTCGGCGCGGACACCGGCGCCTGCCTCCGGCACCTGGTGCGGCGCGAGCGCGCGGAGCGCAACGAGGCGCACGTCGCGTTCCGTGTCACCGCCGCCGACGAGGTCGTCTTCGCGGGCCTGCGGTTCCTGCTGGTGGAGCGGGCCGGGATGCGGCCCGACGGCGGCGGCTACAACCCGCACGAGGACGTCACGGTGCTGTACTTCCGCTCCGCCGCCCCCGCCGGCACGCCGTACGCGCGGCTGGAGCTGCTGATGCCGGGCCACCGCACGTCCGCGCTGGCAGCCCACCGCCTGGTCGAGCGGGACGAGCCGGGCAGGACGCTGCTGGAGCTGATGACGGGCGCCTGGCGGACCCAGGCCATCGCCGTGGCAGCCGAGTTGGGGGTCTTCGACGCACTGTCCCCCGACGCGGGCGGCCCCGCCGCCGTCGCCGACCTCGCGGCCCGCGTCGGAGCCGACCCGGACGGCCTCGACCGGCTCCTGCGCTACCTCGCCACGCTCGGGCTGCTCGCGGGACCGTACGGGCCGGGCGCCGACACGTACGCGCCGACCGGCCTCGGCGAGCTGCTCCGCGCCGACGCGCCGCACTCGATGCGGCCGCTGGCGCTGATGTACGGCGGCCCGTTCTACGAGTCGTTCGGGCAGCTGCTGTACGCGGTGCGCACCGGCGGCGACGCCTTCGCGCACCACTTCGGCGCCCACCACTTCCCCTACTTCGCCGAGCACCCGCCGTGGGACACCGCCTTCGACCAGTCCATGCAGGCCAGTTCGCTGATGTTCGGCCCGATCCCGGCGGTCGTGGACCGGCCCGGCGTGGACGTCGTCGTCGACGTGGCAGGCGGCAACGGCGAGCTGATGAAGCAGATCCTTGCCGCCGCTCCGCGGCTGCGGGGCGTCCTGCTGGAGCGGGAGCACGTGGTCGCCGCGGCCCGCGGCCGGCTCCGCGAGGCGGGCGTCGCCGACCGCTGCACGTTCCGGGTCGGCGACTTCACCGAGGCCGTACCCGGCGGCGGCGACGTGTACGTGCTCTCCCGGGTCCTGCACGACTGGGACGACCGCGGCTGCGCCGACATCCTGCGGCGCTGCGCCGAGGCGATGCCCGAGGAGGCCGAACTCCTCGTCGTCGAGAGGCTCCTGCCGCCGGACGGCCAGAACTCCCTCGCCGTCGCCTGGAACCTGCACATGCTGTGCAACGTCGGCGGCCGCGAGAGGACCCTGGAGCACTACCGGCGCCTGCTCGCCGAGGCCGGGTTCGACCTCGTGGAGACCGCGCCGCTGCCGCTCGACGGCTCCCTGCTGCGGGCCCGCCGCAAGGGCGCCGCCGCCCCCGCCTTCCCCGTCCCCTCCCGTTCGGAGCTCGCGTAGATGGCCGTCCACGTGCACGACTACCTGACCGCCCCCGAGCCGGCGGGCCCCGGCGGCGCCTGGACGACGCCCCGGCCGACCCTGCCCGAGGTGTTCGCCGCCGCCGTCGCGGCCGGCGGCGAGCGGGCCGCCGTGGTGGACGCGGGCGGCGCCCGGTCCTGGCAGGCGTGGCGTGCGGACGCCGACGCCTTCGGGCGGGCGCTGCAGGACCTCGGGGTGCGCCCCGGCGACGTGGTGGCGGCGCAGCTGCCGAACTCCTGGGAGTTCCTGGTGGCGCACGTCGCGGTCGCCGCCGTCGGGGCGGTGCTGCTGCCGCTGCACAGCACGCTCGGCACCCGTGAGACGGGCTCGCTGCTGGAGCGGGCCGAGGCGCGGGCCCTGCTGCTGCCTGCGGCCGCGGAGCCGCCGTCGCGATCGGAACTGCCCGCGCTGGAGTTCGTCATCCCGGTGGGGCCGGGCGGGGAGGCCGCCCCGGCCGCCGACCTCCCCGATGCCCCGGGTTCGTACGGGGCGCTCGTACGGGCGCGGCGCGGGCTCGCCCCGCAGCCCGTGCCGGTGACGGCCGACTCGCCGCTGGTCCTGATGCCCTCGTCGGGCACCACCTCCGCCCGCCCGAAGATCTGCATCCACACGCACGGCGGGCTCCTCGGCAACGCGGTGGCCGCCGCCCGCGAGGGCGGCACCACCGCCGGGGACACCCTGCTCAGCGGCAGCCCCTTCACCCACCTCTTCGGGCTGTTCTCCGTGCACCTCTCCCTCGTCGCCGCGGCCCGGCAGGCGGTGCTGCCCCGCTGGGACACCAAAGCGTTCCGGCAGCTGGCGGCGGCGAGCCGGGCGAGCGTCCTGTTCGCCGTGCCCGCCCAACTCCGCGACCTGGTCGAGTCGCCCGACCCGGTCGCGCGGCTCCGCGAGGTCCGCACCGGCGGCGCGGCCGTGCCCGCGTCGCTGGTGGCGGGCGTGCGCAGCGCCCTCGGCGCGGCGACCGTCGTGCAGTGGGGCATGTCCGAGGTCGGTGCCGGCCTGAGCACCGCGCCCGACGACCCGGTCGGGGTCGCCGCCCGCAGCATCGGCCGGCCCGTCGGCGAGGGCCGGGTGCGGGTGGTCGGCGAGGACGGCCGCCCCTGCCCGGTCGGCGAGACGGGCGAGCTGGAGTTCCACGGCCCGTCCCTGTTCCGCGGCTACCTCGCCGACCCGGAGGCGACCGCGGAGGCGATGACCCCGGACGGCTGGCTGCGCACCGGCGACCTGGCGTGCCTGCACGAGGACGGCACGGTCGGCTACCGCGGCCGGCAGGCGGAGCGGATCAACGTGGGCGGGCTGAAGTTCACCGCCTCCGAGGTGGAGGCGCTCCTCGCCGACCTGCCGCAGCTCGCCAACGCGGCGGTCGCCGCGCGGCCCGACGACCGGCTCGGCGAGTACCCGGTGCTGCTGGCCCAGTTGCGGACCGGGGCCCGGCTCACGCTGGAGGACGTACGGGCGCACCTCGCGGCCAAGGGGGTGGCCGCCTACAAGTGGCCGCTGGAGCTGGTGACGGTGGCGGAGGTGCCGGTCACCCCGACCCGGAAGGTCGCCCGCGGGCGGCTCGCGGACCTGCTGGCGCTGCCCGCGCGCAAGACCGTGGCCGCCTGGGCGCAGCAGGCCGCCGCCCTGCCGGAGCGCGAGGCGCTGGACGCGGCGCTGGCGCTCGTACGGGAGCAGGCGGCCGGGGTCGGCGGAGCCGCCCTGGGCGCCGCCGACGGCGGCGGGAGCTTCCGCTCGGCCGGACTGGACTCGCTCGGCGCGGTGCGGCTGGCCTCCGGGCTGGCGGCGCGCACCGGGCTGGCCCTGTCGACGACGGCCGTGTTCGACCACCCGACGCCGGAGCAGCTCGCAAGGCACCTGGTGGCCCTCGCCGCGGGCACCGCCGACGGGCCGACAGGCGCGGCCGCGGACACGGCGCGCCCCGCGTCCCCTGCCCGCACCGCCGGCCGGGGCGGGGACGACGACGACCCGGTCGCGGTGGTCGGCATCGGCTGCCGCTTCCCCGGCGGCATCGCCTCCCCCGAGGACCTGTGGCGGCTGCTCGCCGAGGGCGGCGAGACGGTGGGCCCGTTCCCCGCCGACCGCGGCTGGGACCTCGAACGCGTCCACCACCCCGACCGCGGCCGCGCGGGCACCTCGTACGTCCGCCACGGCGGCTTCCTGGACGGCGCGGCCGACTTCGACGCCGCCTTCTTCGGGCTCTCCCCCCGCGAGGCCCGGGCCATGGACCCGCAGCAGCGGCTGCTCCTGGAGACGGCCTGGGAGGCGCTGGAGCGGGCCGGGATCGCCCCGGCCGCGCTGCGCGGCACCGCGGCCGGCGTCTTCGTCGGCCTGATGTCCTCCGACTACGCGCCGCGCCTGGACGAGGCGCCCGAACTGCACGACGGCCTGCTGCTCACCGGCAACGCCTCCAGTGTGGCCGCGGGCCGGATCGCCTACACCCTCGGGCTGACGGGCCCCGCGCTCACAATGGACACCGCCTGCTCCTCCTCCCTGGTGGCCCTGCACCTGGCCCGGCAGGCGCTGCTGCGCGGCGAGTGCACGGTGGCCCTGGCCGGCGGGGCGACCGTGATGTCGACGCCGGCGTCGTTCGTGGACTTCAGCCGGCAGGGCGCCCTCTCCCCGGACGGCCGCTGCCGGGCGTTCTCCGCCGCGGCGGACGGGGCCGGCTGGTCGGAGGGCGCGGGCGTCCTCGTCCTGGAGCGGCTGTCGGCGGCGCGCCGGGCCGGGCGGCCGGTCCTGGCCGTGCTGTCCGGCTCGGCGGTCAACCAGGACGGCGCCAGCAACGGGCTGACCGCGCCGAGCGGCCCGGCCCAGCGGGAGGTCGTCCGCCTCGCGCTCGCCGACGCCGGCCTGGACCCGGGCGACGTCGACCTGGTCGAGGCGCACGGCACCGGCACCCCGCTGGGCGACCGGATCGAAGCGGAGGCGCTGCTGGCCTCGTACGGGCGGGGCCGCGCCCCCGGGCGGCCGGTGTGGCTGGGCTCGCTCAAGTCGAACATCGGGCACACGCAGGCCGCGGCGGGCGTGGCCGGGGTGATCAAGGCGGTGCTGGCGCTGCGGCACGGCGAGATGCCCCGCTCGCTGCACGCCGGCGAGCCGACGCCGCACGTCGGCTGGGCGGCGGGCGGGGTGCGGCTGCTCGACGCGCCCAGGCCGTGGCCGCCCCGCGCGGACGGGGGCCGCCGGGCCGCGGGCGTCTCCGCGTTCGGCATCAGCGGGACCAACGCCCACGTCGTCGTCCAGGACCCGCCCCCGGCCGAGGAGGAGCCCCGCGCCGCCGGTGGGCCTGCCGGGCCGGAGCCGGCCGCGGCCGTGCCGTGGGTGCTGGCGGCGAAGGACCGGCCCGGGCTGCGGGAACTCGCGGCGCGCCTCGCACGGTCGGCGGCCGGCGCCGCACCCGCGGACGTGGCCCGGGCGCTGGTCGTGCACCGGGCCCCCGGCGACCGCGTGTTCCCGCGGCGCGCCGTCGTGGTGGGCGAGGACGCGGACGCGCTCCGCGCCGGGCTGGCGGACCTGGCCGCCGGCCGGGAGAACCCGCGCGTCGTCACCGGTACGGCGCCCGCGGCCGGAGCCGGCCGGACGGTGTTCGTCTTCCCCGGGCAGGGCGCCCAGTGGGAGGCGATGGGGGCCGCGCTGCTGAGCGAGTCCCCCGTCTTCGCGGAGGCCGTGGGGGCCTGCGACGCCGCGTTCGCGCCTCACCTGGACTGGTCGGTGGCGGCCGTGCTGCGCGGCGAGGCCGGCACGCCGCCCGCGGACCGCGCCGACGTGGCGCAGACCGCGCTGTTCACGATGATGGTGGCGCTGGCGGCGCTGTGGCGGTCGTTCGGCGTCGAGCCGGACGCGGTGGTCGGGCACTCGCAGGGCGAGATCGCCGCCGCGTACGCCGCCGGGGCGCTGACCCTGGAGGACGCGGCCCGGATCGTCGCCCTCCGGGCGCGGGCGGTGCTCCGGCTTCCTCCCGGGGCGATGGCCGCCGTGTCGCTGCCGGCGCCGGAGCTCGCGGCCCGCCTGGCGGGCCGGTCCGGGCCGCCGCTGGCGGTCGCCGCGGAGAACGCTCCGGATGCCTCGGTCGTCGCCGGGGCGCCCGCCGCCGTGGAGGCCCTGCTGGCCGAGCTCGCGGCGGAGGGGGTGCGGGGGCGGCGCGTCGCGGTGGACTACGCCTCGCACTGCGCGGCCGTGGAGCCGCTCCGGGCGGAGCTGGCCGAGGCGCTGGCCGGTCTCGCGCCGCGGCCGGTGTCGACGCCGTTCTGGTCGACGGCGGGCGGCGGCCGGATCACCGGGCCGGAGCTCACCGCCGGCTACTGGTACCGGAACCTGCGCAACCCGGTCGCGTTCGCCCCGGCCGTCGGGTCCCTGCTGGAGTCGGGGTTCCGTACGTTCGTGGAGGTCAGCCCGCACCCCGTGCTCACGTACGCGGTGCAGGGGACGGCCGAGCGGGCGGGCGCCGAGGTGCTCGCCGCGGGCAGCCTGCGGCGCGGCGACGGCGGGCTCGGCCGGTTCCTGCTGTCGGCGGCCGAGGTGTACGCCCACGGCGCGGCGGTGGACTGGGCCGCGGTGTGCGGCGGCCGCCGGCCGGGGCCGGTCGAGGCGCTGCCGACGTACCCGTTCCAGCGCCGCCGGTACTGGCTGGCCGCCCGCGGCCCGTCCGGCGCGGCGGCCGGACGGGCGGCCGCGCCGGGCGCAGGGCTGCCGGACGGCGCCGCGGGCGCGGCGGGCGGGCCCCGCAGCGCCGCCGAGCTGCTGGCCCTCGTACGGGAGTCGGCGGCGGCCGTGCTGGGGCACGGCGGCGCGGACGCCGTGGACCCCGACCGCCCGTTCCTGGAACTCGGTGCCGGTTCGCTGGCCGCGGTGGAGCTGCGCGGGCGGCTGGCGCGGGCGCTGGAGCTGTCTCTGCCGTCGACCGTGGTCTTCGACCATCCGACGGCCCGCGCCCTGGCCGCCCACCTGGGCGAGCGCCTGGAGCACTCCCGGCCGCAGGACGGTGCCCCCGCGGCGCCGGAGGCGCACCGCGCCCCGGACCGGGACGGCGACCGGGCGCCCGCCGGGCCTGCGGGGCCGACGGCGGAGACGGCAGCGGCGGCCCTGCCCGACGGGCTGTCCGCACTGTTCCGGCAGGCCAGTGCGGCGGGCCGCGGGGCGGTCGCCGCGGACGTCCTGTCGGCGGCCTCGCTGCTGCGGCCGACGTTCACGGCGGCGGAGGCCGCCGACCGGGCGCAGGACCCCGTACGGCTGGCCGGCGGCCCCGGCGGGCCCGCCCTGGTGTGCCTGCCGTCGCTGGTCCCGACGGGCGGGCCGCACGAATACGCCCGGCTCGCCGCCGCGTTCGCGGGCCGCCGCACCGTACTGGCGCTGTCGCAGCCCGGGTTCGGGCCGGGCGAGGCGCTGCCCGCGGACCTGGCGGCCCTGGTCGAGGCGCACGTCGCGGCGCTGGGGCGGCGTACGGGCGGGGGGCCGGTGCTGCTGTGCGGGCACTCGTCGGGCGGGTGGACCGCCTGGGCCGTCGCCGCGCGCCTCGCCCGGGAGGGCAGCCCGGCGGCCGGGATCGTCCTGCTCGACACGCCCTGGTACGAGGGCGCGGTGCCGCCCGAGGAGCTGTCGCTCGTGCTGGGCGTCGCGGAGCGGCGGCGCAGGGAGGCGGGGGACACCGGCCCCATCGGCACCCACCGGCTCACCGCGACCGGTGGCTGCCTGCGCATCCTGCGCGGCTGGCGGCCGGGACCGCTCGGCGCGCCGGTGCTGCTCGTACGGGCCCGCGAGCCGATCGGACCGCCGGCCCGGTGGCGGCACCCGCACACCGCGGCCGAGGTGGCCGGGGACCACTTCACCATGATGGAGGCCCACGCCGGGGAGGTCGCCGCGGCCGTCGAGTCCTGGCTCTCCGGCCTCCGCAGCGCTGCCGGACCGGCCTCCCCCGTCCGCCCGCTGCCGGCCGGAGGCGCCCCTTCCGCCGCCCGTGGCCGGGACGTCCTGCAGCACAGCCGAGCCGACGAGGAGACGGCCCCGTGACCGACCCCGACCTGCCCAAGCTGTTCGAGGACCCGGTCTTCGACGACCGGGCCGCCGATCCGGCGCAGCCGTGGACGACGACGTACCGGCGGGTGGCCCACCTGGGCGCCCGGACCGGCTCGGCCGGGCCGCTCCTCGCCGGCGGTCCGGCGGACCGGCAGCGCCTGCGCGACCTGCTGGAGTTGACAGCCATGGCCGACCCGGCCGCCTTCCACGTGCTGTTCCTGCACCAGTGCATGGCGACCGGGGCGGCGCTCGACTTCGGCGCGGACCCCGAGGACGTCGCGGCGCTCGCCTCCGGGCGGGCCGTCGGGGCGGCGCTGATGACGGAGGTCGGCACCGGCAACAGCAGCGCCGCCGTGCGGACCGAGGCCGTGTACGACCCGGTGGCCCGCGAGTTCGTCCTGACGACGCCGGACGCGGCCGCGGCCAAGTACCCGCCGAACGTGGGGATGCCCGGACTGCCCCGGCTGGCGGTGGTCGGCGCCCGGCTGCTCGTGTCCGGCGTCGACCGCGGCACGTGCCTGTTCCTGGTGCCCCTGCACGACGGGGACGGCGCCTCGGGTGTGACCGTGACGCCGCGGCCCCGGACGTCGCTGCTGCCGCTGGACTACGCGGCCGTCCGGTTCGACGGCGTACGGGTCCCCTACCGCAGGTGGCTCGCCGACGGGGCCTCGGTCTCCGCATCGGGCGAGTTCCACGACCCGCTCGGCGACCCGCGGCTGCGGACGGCGCGCAGCGTCGGCTGGGCGCGCTTCGCCTGGGGTGCGGTGACGGCCGGACTGGCCGCGGCGGCCCGCGCGGCCGTCGCGATCGCCCTGCCGCACGCGGGCCGCCGGAACACCGTGGACCGGTGGGGTGTGGGGGCGGCGGCGCTGACGCGCCCCAACCAGCAGCGGCTGCTGTTCGGGGCGGCCGCCCGGGCGCTGGCGGCCACGGAGTTCGCGCGCGGGCTCACGGACACGGCGTGGCGGACGGCTCCGGGCGGCGGCCGCGGAGCCGGTCTGCCGCCGCGGACGATGGGCCGCCTGGCGCTGGCGAAGGCGGCGGTGGACGGGCTGGCGGACGAGGCCGTGGCCCGCTGCCGGGCTGCGTGCGGGGCTGCGGGCTTCTTCTCGGAGAACCGGCTGGTCGACTACCAGGCGCTGACCGCGGCCTTCCACGCGGCCGGCGGGGACAACCAGTTGATCCTGCTGGACGCCGCGTGGCGGATGGCCACCGGCGACGACTACACGCCTCCTCCGGCCGGCGCGCCCGCGGCGGCGGGGGCGTCCGGCGCGGCGGCCGCCGCGGAACCGGACTGGCCGCTGCTGCTGGCGGCCCGGGAGCGCGCCCTGTACGCCCGCCTGACGTCCGCGCTGGCCGCGGCGGCAGCCGACGGGCGGGACCCGTCCGCGGCCTGGCACGAACGGACCGGCCTGGCCGAGGAGTTCGCGCACGCGCACCAGGCCCGTGTGACGGTGGAGGCGGTGGCCGCCCGCTGGCGGCGGCCCGGCCCCTCCGGCGGGGAGGGGGAACAGGCGGTCCTGCCGGACCTGTTCCGCCTGCTGGCGGTGGAGGCGGTGCTGCCGCACGCCGACTGGTACGCGGCCCGGGGCCTGCTGTCCGGTGCGGCCGCGGAGGCGCTGGACGCGGACCTCACCGCGGCGTGCCGCCGGCTGCTGCCGCACGCGGAGTCGGTGACGGGGCTGATGGAGGTGCCGGCCGCGGTGGTGCGGGGCCCGCTGGGCGGCCGGGACTACGTACGCGACCTGACGTCGTGAGGTCCGCGCCACGCCCTCATCACGAAGTGCCACTACTCTTCGTGTTTATCTTGCGCCATTCCGGTTACACCAGCAGGTGACGGACAATCAGCTTCCGACGGAAGGCAGGAACATGACCCTTGTCACCGCGCTCATCCTCGTCGCGGTCCTCGGCAGCATCGCCCTCCTCGCCCTGGCCCCGGCGGCACCCTCCGGGGACGAGACGGGCCGCGAGGAGGGCCGCAAGGACACGCCGCGGTTGAAGACCGTCCCCGGCCAGCGGAGCGCCCGCCACCACACCGGCTGACCGTGCCCCTCGGATGCCCGCGGGGCCGCCGCGCAAACGTGGCGGAGCCCGGGAGCGGACCCAGCTCCCGGGCTCCTGTGTGCCACCCAATTGCGCACACCGGCGGCGTTTAAGAGTGCGGATCATTCTGAGGCCGACGTGTTCTGCCTTTGAACTACCGTGCCACGCAAGAGGCACAGGGTGGACTTGAACCACCATCCGTCAGTGATCGTCCGCACCCGGTCGATCCGGTGTTCGGCGGCGAATACTGAGACTGGAGCGAGAATCTGAGATTGACGGGGCCGCCTCTGCCGGTTTGGGCCACCCCGGCACGTGGGCCGGGGGGAGGATTCGAACCTCCACATTGACACCCCGAAGTCAGTTTCGACTTCAGTTTCAGCCTGCGCTTTCGCGCACCCTCCCGCTCGAAGGAGGGAGATCGGAAGACTACCCGAACAGGTAGCCGAACACGGCGTCGCCGACGCGCTGGTCGGAGACCTCGACGCCGTTGGCCTCTTCACGGGCGAACTTGACGGCCTGCTGGAGCTTCTCGACGCGGTCGAGGAGCTCGTTCACGCGGCGGGCCGGCAGCGCTCCGGAGAACTTCACGGTCGTCCAGTAGCCGACCGGGACGTCCTCGTAGTACACCTCCACCTGGGCGGGGTGCTTGTCCGTGGCCTCCGCCTTGACGTGGTTGCGCGGCACCTTCTTGGTGCGGATGGTGCGCACCGGCTCCGTCTTCCAGGAGTCCGTCGACGGGTCGAGGGTCCAGGACTCCGAGGCGTCCAGCACGGGGAGCTTGCGGACGAAGGTGTGCAGGTCGGTGAGCTGCTTCTCGAGGAAGAGCAGGTAGGGCACGGGGACCTGGGGCAGCAGGACCCTTCCGTCGACGACGACGTCGGCGGCGGCGGTGCGGTTGGCCCAGTCCTTCGTCGCGGTGACGTCGAACAGCCGCGTCAGCGTCGCCGCGGTGGCGCGCAGGACGTCCTCCGCCTTGACCTGGACCCGGGTGGACTCGGGCGGGAGCTGCTCGCCCTCCTCGTCCTTGGGCTGGTAGGTGCGGGATATGCCCGCGAGCAGGGCGGGCTTCTGGACGTCGTGGTGGGCGTCGGTCAGTTCCTGGAGGGACTTGGACTTGACGCCCTTCTCCACTGCGATGATCTGGTTCAGCTTCGGCACACGGGGAACGTACCAGCGGAAACCCGCCGGCCACATCATCTTTTTTTCGCCTGCCGGCCCGTGTCCGGGCCCTACAGGGGGCGCAGGTCGGGGCGTTTGGGGTGGCGGCCGGTGCCGGAGGAGCGTCCGCGGACGCGGCGGGCGAGCCACGGGCCGAGGAAGGCTGCGGCCCAGCGGAGTTCGGCTGCGGCGGCACCGGCGCGGGTGGGCGGCGGCACGGGCGGCAGGGGGCGCGCCCAGGAGTCGTCGCTGCCGGGCACGCCGAGGGCGTGGGCGACGGCGGCGGCGATCCGCGCGTGTCCGAGGGGGCTCGCGTGGAGCCGGTCCGGGCTCCACAGGCGGGGGTCGGTGACCACCGGGGGGTGGGCGGTCTCGGCGACCACCACCCCGTGCCGGCGGGCCGCCTCCCGGATGCGGTCGTTCAGGGCGGTGACGCGGGGCGCGAACGGCCGGGCGAGCGGGGCGATCCGCGAGATGTCGGGGAAGGTGACGGTCGCGACGCGGGCGCCCTGCGCGGTGAGCGCCGCGAAGACCGCCTCCAGGTCTGCGGCGACCTCGTCGGCGTCGAACCGGGGCCGCAGCAGGTCGTTCATGCCGGCGACGACGGTGGCCAGGTCGGGGCGCAGGGCGAGCGCCGGGGCGAGTTGCAGGGAGCGGACGTGGCCGGCGAGACGGCCGCGGACGGCGAGGTTGGCGTACTCCAGGCCGGGGTTGTGGGGGGCGAGCAGTTCGGCGAGCCGGTCGGCCCAGCCGCGCAGCCCGGTGGTGTCGTCGCCGTCGCCGACGCCTTCGGTCTGGCTGTCGCCGAGCGCGACGTACCGCTTGCGCGGCCAGGGGGCGGGCGGCGTCCTGTCGGCGGGGGGCGGTTCAGCGGTCGGCACGGGCGGCCTGCCTTTCCCGGAGGACGGCGGCGGTGCGCTCGCACCACTGCCGGTTGACCTGCTCGTAGGCGAGGCCCGCGAGGCAGGTGAGGTACGGGCCCACCCGCTCGCCCCGGCGCAGGAACTCCTCCTCGGTGCGGCTGCCGCGCATCGCCTCCAGGAGCCCGGTGAAGAGGTCGGCCTTGGCGCGGGAGAAGCCGGCGCGCTCGGTGAGCTGTGCGATCAGGGGCGCGGTGTCGACGTGGTCGGCGGAGTGGACCTTGACGACGAGGTCGTCGCGCAGGAAGGACGGCTTGGCGGTCGCGGCGGTGAACCGCTCCAGTTCCGCGAGCCCGGCCTCGGTGACGGTGAACAGGCGCTTGTTGGGGCGGGAGTCCTGGACGACCTCCCGGCCGGCGACCAGGCCGCCCTGCTCCAGACGGGCGAGTTCGGCGTAGAGCTGCTGGGGCAGGGCGTGCCAGAAGTTGGCCACTCCCATGCCGAAGGACTTGGCCAGCTGGTAGCCGCTCAGCTCGGCATCGAGCAGGGCCGCCAGTACGGCGTGGCGCAGCGCCATGGGGTGCCTCCCGGTGATCGCGGCGCCCTTCCGCCGTCCGCGCTCTGGGCAGGGACGCCACTCCCATGATACTCAAGAATCTGACTACTCACTTCCTTGAGTATGACAGTGCCGGATGGCCGACGGCCGGTCGCCGACGGCCGTGGATGCACCTGGAGGGGCCTTGAACGCAGCAGACCGTTTCCGAGCCGCCGTCGAAAGCCGCGACCACGCGGCACTGAAGGAGCTGTTCACCGAGGACGTCCGCTTCTACAGCCCGGTCAAATTCACCCCGTTCGAGGGGCGCGCCATGGTCCTGGGCCTGTTCGGGGTCCTGCTCCGCGTCTTCGAGGACTTCCGCTACGTGGGGCGTTTCGACGGCAGCTCGCAGACCGGCACCGACGGGGCCGAGACGGCGTCGGAGGTGCTGCTTTTCCGCACGGCGGTGAACGGCCGCGAGATCCACGGCATCGACCTGCTGCACTTCGCCGAGGACGGCCGGATCAAGGAGTTCACGGTCATGGTCAGGCCGCAGTCCGCGGTCCACGCGCTGGGCGAGGCGGTGCTGGCGGGCCTGGTCGCGGACGGCCTGGTCCCGGCGGGCGGGAGCCCGGGCCGCGACTGACCGGTGCGGTGGCGGGCCCCTCACACGCCGCCCGCCACCACACCGGCAGCCCACCTGCACCGCCGCCACCGGGATGCGGCAGGATGACCGTTCGTTCGGCAAGCGCATACGTGTTTGCCGAACTCGGCTGTAGGCATGCTGAACTGACAGGTGGCAAGGTGACGATGACTCATTTCCCGGCGCGGCTCCCGGCGGCATCGGGGGGTGTCCGTTGACCCGGGGTCTCGTCCTGGGCGACTGGCTGGCGGCCGGCATCGCGCTCGCGGCGGGCGCCGTGGCCGCGCTCCTGCTGCGGGCTGTCCTCAAGCGGCTGGCGAAGCACGCCGCCAGGACCAAATGGGCGGGCGACGACATCATCGTGGACGCCCTGCGCCCCGTCGCGCCGGGCGCGGCGCTCATCGCGGGCGCCGCGGTGGGCTGTTCGGCGCTGCCGCTGACCGCCCGGCTCTCCGGGCTGGTGGGCGACTCGCTGACGGCGCTGCTGGTCCTCATCGCCACGCTCAGCGCGGCCCGGGTGATCGCCGGCCTGGTGCAGTCGGTGGCGTCGTCCCGGACCGGCGTCGCCGGGTCGGCGAGCATCTTCGTGAACATCACCCGTGTCGTGGTGCTGGTGATGGGCTTCCTGGTCGCCCTCCAGACGATGGGCGTGTCCATCGCACCCCTGCTTACCGCGCTCGGCGTCGGCGGCCTGGCGGTCGCCCTGGCCCTGCAGGACACCCTCGCGAACCTGTTCGCCGGCGTGCACATCCTGGCGTCGAAGACCGTGCAGCCCGGCGACTACATCCGCCTCAGCAGCGGCGAGGAGGGCTACGTCGTCGACATCAACTGGCGGAACACGGTGGTCCGCAACCTCTCGAACAACCTGGTCATCATCCCGAACCAGCGGCTCGCCCGCACGAACATGACCAACTTCACGCAGCCCGAGCAGCCGCTCACGATCCTCGTCCAGGCGGGCGTCGGCTACGAGAACGACCTGGACCGGGTGGAGCGGGTCACGCTGGAGGTCGTCGACGAGGTGATGGCCGAGGTGGGCGGCGCCCTCCCCGAGCACGAGGGCGCCGTCCGCTTCCACACGTTCGCCGACTCGCGCGTCAACTTCACGGTGATCCTCGGCGTCGGCGAGTTCAGCGACCAGTACCGGATCAAGCACGAGTTCATGAAGCGGCTCCACCAGCGGTTCCGGGCCGAGGGCATCTCCATCCCCGCCCCCACCCGCACGGTCTCCGTCCGCGGGGAGGACCTCCACGCGGCGCCGCTGCACGCCGCGGTCCCCCACCAGCGCGAGAAGTCCCCCTCCCCGCTGTCCGACACGGGGCGCTGACGCCACTCGCGCCGTCCGGCGCCGCGAGCCGGCGCCGGACGGCGACGCGTACGCCGGGCCGGCGGCGGTTCCGTGCGGGGCCGTGCGCCCGGCCCGCGGCCCTGCCCGTACGATGACCCCGTGACCAGCACCGGACAGCCGCTCGGCCCCCGCCCCGCGGGGCGCGCCTTCGTGCTGCTGGTGCTGCTGGTCCTGGCCGGCGTGCTCGGGATGCACGCCCTGCCGCCGAACCCGGCCGCGGCCGGGCCGCACACAGCCGCCGCACAGACGGCGGACCGGCACGGCGGGCACACGCCGGCGACCGTCCCGGCGGAGCCCGGCCCGGCGTCGGCCGACTGCTCGCACTCGGCCGACGGCTCCCACCACCTCGCGCACGCCGACGCGACCTGCGCGGCGGCCGGCACGGCCTCCGCCTACGCTCCCCCCGCCCTGACTGCCGCGCTCACCGGCGCCGGGGCCCCGCCGCCGCTCTCCGGGGCCGCGGCGGACGACGGCACGGCCGGGCGGGCCCCGCCCGACCTGGCGGAACTCCAACTCCTGCGGATCTAGAGCCGCCCGCGCGGCGCACCTGCCCCGACACCCGTCGGCGGCGGCCGCACCGCGCCCCGGCCCCCCGACATCCGTTTCCCGCGCAGTCCCCCGTACGGGCGCCCCCTCGGGCCGTGCCCCCCTTCCGGGCTGCGCAGCAAGGAGTTGCACCATGAGCAGCAAGCGTCCCCTCGCCCGCCGCACCGCGGCCGTCCTCGCGGCCGGAGCGGCCGCGCTCGCCCTGACCGCGTGCGGCGGCACCGCCGACGGCGACGGCGGATCCGCCGGGCGCAACGGGCACGGCGCCGTCTCCTCGCCGTCCGCCACCCCGTCGGCGCCCGCCGCCGCGGCCGGACACAACGCGGCCGACGTCGCCTTCGCCAAGGGGATGATCCCCCACCACCGGCAGGCCGTCGAGATGGCCGACCTGGCCCCCTCGCGCGCCGCGTCGGCGGAGGTGAAGAAGCTGGCCGAGGAGATCAAGAAGGCCCAGGACCCGGAGATCCGGACGCTGTCCGGCTGGCTCACCTCGTGGGGCGAGCAGCCGCCCGCCGAGGGCTCAGCGGACCACTCCGGCCACGGCGGCCACGGCGACGGCGCGGCCGGGATGATGACCGCCCAGGAGATGGAGGGCCTGAAGTCGGCCTCCGGGAAGGCCTTCGACACCGCCTTCATGGAGCTGATGGTCAAGCACCACGAGGGCGCCGTGGCCATGGCCCGGACCGAGCAGACCCAGGGCGCGTCGACCGAGGCGAAGGCAATGGCACAGGCGATCATCACCTCGCAGGCGGCCGAGATCGCCCACATGCAGAAGCTCCTCGGCAAGGGCTGACGGGTCGGCCCGCCCGGCACCCGCCGGGCGGGCCGCCGCCCTGTCAGGCACGGCCGTCGAGGAACGCGCCGATGCCTGACAGCGCCCCGGGCGGCAGCTCCGTCGGCAGCGCGAAGTGCGTCAGCCCGGGCAGCGTCTCGACCCGGGCGTGCGGGACGGCCGCGCGAGCGCGGGCCGCGACGGCCCCGGCCCGGTGGGCTGCACTGCGCTCCGCCAGCAGCACCAGCAGCGGCGCGCGCAGGGCGGAGGGGTCCGGGCGGCGGCCCGTCACCGGCCGCTGCCCGGCGAAGGCCTCCGCCGCATACGCGAACAGCCGCTTGTACTCGGGGTCGGTGGCCGTGCCGGCCGTCTCCCGGTCCACGTACGCGAGCGCCCGGGCAGCGGTCGGCCGCAGCAGCACGGGCAGCGACCTCAACAGGAAGCCCGGGCGGAAGCCGGCGAAGCACTGCGTCGGGTCGAGCAGCACCAGCCGGTCCACCCGGCCGGGGCGCCGCAGGGCGTGGCTCAGGGCGATCCAGGCCCCGTACGAGTGCCCCACGAGGTGGGCGCGGTCGGCGCCGAGCCCGTCGAGGAGCGCGTCCAGCCAGGCCGTCAGGTCGTCAGGAGTGCGCAGGGGCCGCCCCTGCGGGACGCTCCGCCCGGCGTCGCCCAGGATGTCCGCGGCCAGGACGCGGTGGCGTGCACCGAGCGCGGCGGCTGTGCGGAACCACACGAGGCCGGTGGCGCCGCCCCCGGGCAGCAGCAGCACGGGCGGGGCGCCGGCGGGGCCGTGGGCGTGCACGCGGGTGGTGCCGAAGGGCGTGGGGACGTCCAGCTCGTCGGTCCCCGCCGGCCAGCGGGCCAGCAGCGCGTCGTACGCGGCGGAGAACCGCACCCCGGCGCAGGCGCCGGGCGGTGGCGGAACGGACAGGGGCACGGGCAGGGGGTCGGGCACGGCTGCCTCCCGGCGGACGACGACGGTTGACCTATTCTCTCGCTGAGCGAGATAATAGCCAAGTGAGCGATTCCTTGTCCCCTCTCCCCGACGGCCCCGAGATGCGGCTGGTCCACCTGCTGCGCGCCGTCACCGTGGAGTTCGACCTGCGCGGTGCCGAGTTCGCCTCGCGCCACGGCCTGCACCCGACCGACCTGCGCGCGCTGATCTTCCTGCTGGACGCCGACCGCGCCGGCACCCGCGCGACCCCGGGCCGGCTCGGCGCGGCCCTGCGGCTGAACTCGGCCGGGGTGACGTCCCTCGTCGACCGTCTGGAGCGGCAGGGGCTGGTCCGCCGCAGCCGCGACGTCCGGGACCGCAGGCGCGTACTGCTGTCGGTGGAACCCAGGGCGGTGGACCTGGGATGGTCCTTCTTCGGCCCGCTCATCGGCCGCCTGGTCGACGCCGCCGCCGACTTCACCCCCGGCGAACTCGACGTCGTCCACCGCTACCTGAGCGCGGCGCTCGGGGCAGCATCGGAGCCCGAGCCGACAGCGCGGACACCTCGGGGCCCCAACCCGCCACGCCGCACGGACACGGCCGCCGGGTAGCCCGTCGAACGGTTCGGACGAGCGCGGGGGCCGCGGGCGGGCATCACAGAGTCACCCGCCAGATCGGCGAAACACCGCCCGTCACCCCGCCCGTCACCCCGCCCGGCATGCGGCCACGCGGTATACGACCGGGGTCCGAGTCGTTCCCGTGACGGGTGGGAACCGCTTTGGCGCGTGCCGCGTGGTTGCTGCCGGGAACGGCAGGACCGCCGGGGCCCGTGAGAGCCGAGGCGGAAGGGCAGACCAGCATGACCAGCGACAACGAGGAACCGGGAAGAACGACCCCGCCCGCCTGGCCGGGCTTCCGCTCGGCGCCCGACTGGGGCGTGGCGCCCGGACAGCGCCTGGTCTTCCCGGGCCCCGTGCCGGCCGCGCTGCGCGCGCTCGGGGACCCCGTCCGCGCCGTGGACTGGCCGTCCCGCCCGGCGTTCCGCAGCTCGCGGCTCGCCCTGGTCGACACCCTGTGCCACTGGCAGACGGTGCGGGTGCTGGCGTACGTACGGGCCCTCGCCGCCGGCGGCGCGGACACCGGGCTGCTGGAGGATCTGCGCGTGGTACCGGGCCCGGAGACCGCAGCACACCCCGAGGCGCATGCCCTGGTGGGACGCCTGGAGGCGGCCGCCCTCCGGCTTCCGCCCCTCCTGCTGGACGCGGTCGTCCGCGACGCCGGCCGGTTCGTCGCACACAACCGCTTTTCGGCACCGGTCGTCGCCGCGGCCCTCGCCGCGGAGTCGCGGCCGGCGGACACCGAGGAGGCCGCGGCCCGGGCGGGCGTCCTGACCGGCTACTGGTACGAAACCCCCGCCCTGCGGGGCGGGTTGGCCCTGGCCGGCAGCGCGAACGGGTTCGTCAGCTCCTGGCTGTGGTGGTCGGCGAGCTTCACGTACGGCGACCCCGCAGGCGGCATCGGCATCACCACCGACCCGCCGTCGCCCTTCCCGACCGCCCCCGCACTACCGGCCTGGGCGGCTCCCCTCCTCGCCGCGGCGGCAGCCGAGCCGACGGACGGCGCGGGCGCTTAGCACCCGCGCCCGCCCTCGCCACCCGCCCTCGCGGAACGGGCCCGCGGGGGCGGCGAGGGCGCCTCCGGCGAGGGTAGGGAGAACGGGAGCCGCCGACTCGGGGTCGGCTGGGCGGCTGGGGGGGGTGGGCTCGGCGGAGCCGACGGGGCTGGGTCGGAGGCGCGACGGCGGGGCTCAGGTCGGCAGGAGCCGAGGGGTCGGGGTCGGAGGCGCGACGGCAGACCACAAGCCGGCAGGAGCCCGATCGATCGGGGTCGGGTGTGTGTCTGGGGGTGTCCCCGGCAGTTGATGGTGTCCGGGGCGGCCCGGTCCCTCAAGGGCGCGCCCTTCGGTCGCGTCGCTACGCGATGGCCCTGGCGGGCCACCCTTGACCGACCGACCCGCCCCGGAGGCATTTTTTCTGCCGGGACGCCCCCAGGGGAACGGCCTGGGGGTACGTGGACCATTCAGGGCCATCAGAGCCGCCACCCTCCCGCCCCGCAGGCCCCTTTCGCCCCACCGGCATCAGCAGACCCGCCGACGGAAACCAGGTTGGGCTGTGACGTAGGGAAACGACGTCCAGAGCATCATCCGCAGACAGAAGCGCCCCGGATCGCTACAGGGGCGCCCTCGGCTCAGCGGCCATCGGCCGTCAGCAGCCGGGGCGGCGCGACAGATCACTGCGTGCGCGCCCTCGGCTCAGCGGCCGACGGCCGTCAGGGGCCGGGGCGGCGCGACAGATCGCTACACGCCTCCGTCTGCACGGCGTCCGGCCGCCACTTGGGGCCGCGAAGCGCCCCACCTCGCTGCGCGCTCCTCTCACCTCGGCGTCCGGCTGCCGTCCGGGGCGGCGAAGCGCACCGGCTCGCTCCGTGCTGCTCATCCTGTGGCGGCTGAAGGCCGTCGGGGGCGGCGAAGCGCCACCTGCCCGCTCCCCCCTCCTCGTATACCGGCGTCTGGCGGCAGAAGGCCCCTTCCGCCCCCGCCCCCGCCCCCTGCAATCCTGCGATCAGTCGCTGAGCCGAGGGCAGCCCTCGTAGCGATCTGCCGCGCCGCCCGGCCCCTGACGGCCGCCGGACGCTGAGCCGAGAGCGCCCACGTAGCGATCCGACGCGCTCCCGTCTCCGGATGACGCTCTGGACATCATTTCGCCACGTCACAGCCCACCCGGCTTCCGTCGGCGGGTCTGCTGATGCCGGTGGGACGAGACGCGGCCCGCGGGGCGGGAGAGCGGCGGCTCTGATGACGCCTCACGCCTGACCCTCCCCCTGGCCGTTCCCCTGGGGGCGTCCCGGCAGAAAAAATGCCTCCGGGGCGGGTCGGTCGGTCAAGGGTGGCCCGAAGGGCCATCGCGCAGCGACGCGCCCAACGGGCGCGCCCTTGAGGGACCGGCACGCCCCGGACACCATCAACTGCCCGGGACACCCCCAGACACACCCCCGACCCCGACCGATCGGCTCCCGCCCACCCCGCGTCCCGCCGCCGCGCCTCCGACCCCGGTCGGCCACCCCCGCCGATTCCCCTCCGACCCCGAGTCGCCGGCCCCCGCCCCGGCTTCCCGCCAGGCGGCGGTCAGCGGCTCAGGAGTCGGGCGCGGGTCAGGCGGGCGGCGCGGACGGCCTCGGCGTTTTCGGCCATGTCCGCCAGGCAGCGGGCGCGCTGGTCGGGGGTCAGGCGGTCGGTGTAGAGCGTCCCGTCGAGGTGGTCGGTCTCGTGCTGGAGGCAGCGGGCGAAGAATCCGGTGCCCTCCACAACGACCGGGTTCCCGTCCTTGTCGCTGCCCCGGACGACGGCGCGGGCGGCGCGGGCCAGTTCGTGGCGGGCGCCCGGCACCGACAGGCAGCCTTCCGCCCGGACGACTGCCGAGCCTGCGGGAGCCGCACCGGCGGCCGTGTCCGGGAGGGGGTCGAGGACCGGGTTGCACACGTGGCCGATGTGGCGGATGCCGTCGTCGTCAGGGCAGTCGTACACGAACACACGCAGGTCCACGCCGATCTGGTTGGCGGCGAGACCGACGCCGCGGGCGGCGTGCATGGTGAAGAACATGTCGTCGACGAGCCGGGACAGCTCCGGCGAGCCGAACCCGGTGACGTCGGCGCACCGCCGGTGCAGGACGTCGGCGCCCGCCTCGGTGATCGGCCGGAACGCGCCCCGCAGCGCCTCCGGCGGCAGCGGCCGCTCAGCGGCCGCGTCCCGGACGGCGGCGGGCGCCGCGGGTGCCGGGGCGTTCGATCCGGTCGGCACGATCCGGTCGATCGGGTCGCACGGGTCGCTCGGGTCAGTCCAATCGCTCGCATCAGTCGGGTCGGTCGGGTCGGTCGGGTCCGGCATGCGGGGGCGTCGCCTTTCGGGGGAGGTCAGGAGCGAAGTATCGCCCGGCCCACCGCCCACCCGCGCCTCGGGCGGGTCAGTTCCGGGCGGTTCCCGCGATGTGTTCGAGGTCGGTGATCAGGGAGTCCAGCCAGAACACCGTCATGTAGTAGAGGCGCGGCGCGCCTTCGGGCCGGGCGGCGAAGCCGTCGAACGCCGGATCCCGCAGGGCCACCGGGGCGGCCGGGGTGTCGCCGCCCGGGTCGAGCGCAGCCGACACCAGCAGCATGCGGCCGGCGACCCGGTCGCCGAGCCGGGTCACGGCCTCGGCCGCATCCGGGCCGAGGGGGGGCACGGTGACCGGCGCCGGGCCCGGCTGCGGCGGCTCCATCAGCCGGTCCGCCCCCCACAGCGTGTGGTGCCCGGCCATCACGGTGGCCTGCCAGTCCGGCTCCGGTGCGGGTCCGGAGCGGCCCGCCCCGCCCGGCTGCCCGGCGTGCCCGCGGCGCCCGTACGAGCCCTCCGGCTCGCTCTGGTACTGGGCGAACGCCGATTCGGCGAGGATCAGCGAGTGCCGCAGCGAGCGGTGCCCCGGCACCGCCGGCTGCACCTCCCGTACGCCGCCCCCGGCGACCGCGGCGGTCGTCGCGACGACGATCTCCGCCGCCCCGCGCATCAGCACCGCCGCCGAGCGCTGGAGCTCCTCGTGTGCGCCGCGCGGCCACGCGAGCAGCCCGAACACCGCACCGATCACACTGCCGATCAGCACGTCCAGCAGCCGCAGCTCCGCGAGCTGCCAGGTCGCCGGGGCGAGCTGCGCGAACACCAGGGCGATGGTCACCGTGAACATCGCCTGCGCCCATCCGACGCCCTTCACCGGCCCGAGCGTGAAGGTCAGCAGCATGACGGGCGCCAGGGCGATCGCGTACACGGTGGTGTCGGTCCCGACCGCGGCCAGGAGCACAGCCGCGAGGAGGGCCCCGGCGAGCGTGCCGGTCAGGGCGAGCCGGACCGTCGTGCCGGTTTCGCGGACCGTCGTCCGGGTCAGCGTCAGGGCCGCGAGGGTGGCCCAGAAGCCGTGCGGGAGGGTGTCCAGCCCGGCGACCATGCGGGCGGCGGCCAGGGCGAGGCTGATCCGGACCGCGTTCTGGAAGAACACCGAGCGGCGCCCCGCATGCCCCTCCAGCCGCATCCACCAAAGCCGCGGGGCCCGCATACGGGCGTACCAGAAGCGCATCGGCGGCGGGTCGGGGGCGGCGGCCCGGCCGCGTACGGAGATGGCGGCGGCGGTGGACATGGCGAGTGCGGCGTCGGCTGCCTCGATGAGGCCCGCGTACCAGCGCAGCACCGCGACCGGCTCCGGCGGGGCCGGGATCTCCGGGGCTCCGGCCCTGGCCCCGGCCGCGGCCGGTTCGGGGTGCGAGGCCACCAGCCCGGCGCGGGCTCGCGCCAGCCCCTCCCGGGCGCCGGTCGCGGGCGTGGCGCCCCGCAGGCACTCCGCGCTCTCCGCCGCGGTCCGCCGGACGGCCTCCAGGATCTTCCGGCCGGGCTCCGCCGGCCCTGCCCCGCCCGGCGGGGCGGGCAGCCGGACGAGCCTGGCCAGCAGGGTCCGCGCGGAGAGGCCGGTCTGTGACAGGGCGCGCTCGTGGACGCCCGGCCCGGCGGGCCGGTCCGCCTCGGCGACGTTCATGGGCCGCAGCGAGCTGATGGCCGCCGCCGCGTCCGCCGCGCACTGCGCCGACAGCCGCCAGGGCGGGGCGGCCAGCTCGCGGACGCATGCCTGCGCCGTGTCGGCGGCTCGGGCGGCGAGTTCGCGGTAGGGGACGGTCGGCGGATCGGGGAAGAGGTACGCCTCGGCGAGGATCAGGAGCAGCAGGCCGGCGGTGGTGCCGATGAGCCGCTCGTCGAGCGAGCCCGGATCGTAGGGCGGGAACGACGGCAGGATGTAGAGCAGCTGGAGGCCGGGCGCCGCGCCCGCGGCGCGTGGGCCGCCGGCCGCGACGAACGCCAGCGCGAAGCCGATGACGAGCATGCCGGCCACGGCGGTCCACGTACGCACCGCGAGGTATGTGCCGACGGCCACGAGCAGCCAGCACACCGGAACCAGCCGCGCCAGCACCGCGGCGCGCTGCCGCCCCGTGCCCGGGATCCGGGACAGCCCGGCCATCGACACCGCCGCGAACAGGGCGTACGTCGCCGCGGTCGTCTCCCCGAAGCCGTACAGGAACAGGTAGAAGGCGGCCCCGGCGGCGAGGGTGACCCGGCCGGAGCGACGGGCAGCCGCGGCGTAGCGTGCGGCGATCCGCTTGCGGGGGACACCGGCGGGGCCCATGCCACCAGGATCACGTACCCCCGCCGGAACGGCACCCGCGCCCCGTCGCGGCGACGCCGCCGCAGCGGCCGGGGCCGACGCGCCCGGCCCCGCCCGTCGGCCCCGCCCGCCGCGCTGGTGCGCGGCGGCCGGGGCCGGCGCGTCAGACGGCGAGGACCTGCGCCGCGACCGTCTCCGGCACCGGCGCGAGCCCCGCCGGCCGGGTCGTGAAGGTACCGCGGCCCTGGGTGCGCCCGCGCAGCCGGGACGCGTACCCGAACAGCTCCGCCAGCGGCACCACGGCCGTGACCGCCGTGGTCCCGGAGCGGCTCTCGGAGCCGGACACCCGGCCCCGACGCGACGCGAGGTCGCCGAGGACGGTGCCGACGGCGTCGTCGGGGACGGTGGCCACGACCTCGGCCACCGGCTCCAGCAGCCCCATCGCGCACTGCCGCAGCGCCGCCCGCAGCGCGGCCCGCCCGGCGGTGCGGAACGCCATCTCCGAGGAGTCCTTGGAGTGCGTCGCCCCGTCGGTGAGGGTGACCCGCAGGCCCGTCACCAGGTGGCCGCCCAGCGGCCCGTCGGCGAGCGCGTCCCGGCAGCCGGCCTCGACGGCGCGCACGTACTCCTGCGGCACCCGCCCGCCGACGGCCGTCGAGCGGAACTCGAAGGCCGTCTCGGGCCCGGCGGCCGCACCGTCGAGCGGCTCGACGTCGATGACGAGGTGCGCGAACTGGCCGGCGCCGCCGTCCTGTTTGACGTGCCGGTGGACGAGGCCCGCGACGCCGCGCAGCACGGTCTCGCGGTACGACACCTGCGGCCGGCCCACGGCGGGATCGAGCCCGTGGTCGCGGCGGATCTTCTCCACCGCGACCTCCAGGTGGAGTTCGCCCATCCCGGACAGCACGGTCTGTCCGGTCTCGGCGTCGCTGCGCACGCGCAGCGACGGATCCTCCTCCGCCAGCCGGGCCAGCGCGGCTGCCAGCCGGCCGGTGTCGGTGCTGCGGCGCGCCTCGACCGCGACGGACACCACCGGGTCGGCGACGGCGGGCGGTTCGAGGAGCAGGGGTGCCTGCGGCGCGCACAGGGTCGTGCCGGCGCGGGCGGCCTTCGGCCCGACGACGGCGACGATGTCGCCGGCGCGCGCCTCGTCCAGCTCCGTGTGCCGGTCGGCCTGGACGCGCAGGATGCGCGCGACGCGTTCGGTGCGGCCGGTGCTGGTGTCCAGCACGGTGTCCCCCTTCCGCAGGGTTCCGGAGTAGATGCGTACGAAGGTCAGGCGGCCGGTGGCGGTCACCGAGACCTTGAAGGCGAGCGCGGCGACCGGCCCGCCGGCGTCGGGGTGGCGCTCCTGCTCGGCGCCGTCCGCGGCGGTGCCCCGCACGGGCGGCATGTCGTCGGGCGACGGCAGGTAGGCGGCGACGGCGTCGAGGAGCGGCTCCACCCCGCGGTTGCGGTAGGCGGACCCGCACAGGACGACCGTGCCGGTGCCGTCGAGGGTCGCCGTCCGCAGGGCGCGGGCGACGGCCCCGTCGGTCAGGGTGCCGGTGGCGCAGAACTCCTCCAGGGCTTCCGGATCGAGTTCCGCAACGGCCTCCTCCAGCAGGCGCCGGCGGTGGAGTGCCTCGGCGCGAAGGCCGGGCCCGCCCTCGGTGTCCCACTCGGCTTCCGTGAGCGTCCGGCAGGTGTCGGAGCCGGGGGGCCAGAGCAGGGCGCGCATGCGGACCAGGTCGACGATGCCGGCGAAGCCGTCCTCCCGCCCGATCGGCAGCTGCACCGCGAGCGGGACGGCGCCGAGCCGGTCGCGCAGCGACCGGGCGGCCGCGTCGAGGTCGGCGCCCGCCCGGTCCATCTTGTTGACGAACGCGATCCGCGGGACTCCGTGCCGGTCCGCCTGCCGCCACACCGACTCGCTCTGCGGCTCGACGCCGGCGACGGCGTCGAAGACGGCGACCGCCCCGTCGAGGACGCGCAGGGAGCGCTCGACCTCGTCGGCGAAGTCGACGTGGCCGGGTGTGTCGATGAGGTTGATGCGGTGGCCCGCCCAGGCGCAGCTGACGGCCGCGGCGAAGATGGTGATGCCGCGGTCGCGCTCCTGCGCGTCGTAGTCGGTGACGGTGGTGCCCTGGTGGACCTCGCCGCGCTTGTGGACGGCGCCGGTGGCGAACAGGATCCGCTCGGTGACGGTGGTCTTGCCCGCGTCGACGTGGGCGAGGATGCCGATGTTGCGGACGGCGGCGAGGGAGGGACGGGTGGTGGCGGTGGTGGCAAGGGAACGCCGGCTGGTGCGCATGGCCCGGCCTTTCGGGTGGTGTGGCTGCATGGGCTGCGCGATTGCCTGACGCGTGGCGGGAGTTCGGCTCCGGATGCCTGCGGCATCACTTCCGGTTCCGTATCCGGTTCCGGATGCACTCCGGCGACGCCCCGCCCGGGCCGCGGACGGCAGCGCCGCGGTCGTCAGAAGACGCGCCGGGGCGGGGCGAGGTGGAGGGCGGACCGGGCCTGGGGCCCGGTCGGGCCGGATGCGAAGGGCCGGACCGGAACCGAGGGAACCGGACGGGGCTGGGCCCCGGTCCGGCGGGCCTGGCGGCCCCGCCGGACCGGAAGTGCGTCAGGACGTGCGGTGTCGGCCGCGCAGCGGACACCGCGCGGCCCGGGACACCGGGATCACGTCGTACCGGGACGGGAGAACGAAAACGACGGTGCACTGACGGCACATGGTCTGTTCCCCTTCTCTGCTCGGCGACGTGCGGACCGCCAACACGGCGGTGGCGGCGCCGCGTTGTTCGAACGCGGCCCGCGGTGCGAGTCTAGGGAGGGAGGGCACGCCGTGGCACCCGATTTAGTTTCGCGTGATCTCCGTGAGGGTTCACCACGGCGCCCGAATCCCCCATCCGGCCGCGCCGCAGAGGGTGTCTCGTCCGCCCTGCCTCCGCCTCGCCGCGGCGGAGCCGCCGGGCGGCCCCGGTCGGTGCACCGCCGACACGCCACGATGGACACCTTCACCCAAAATCGGGCAAACATCCCAAGTTTTACAGAATTGCAAATTCTGCACTAACCAGGCCATTCAAATCTTTTTTGCCCATAGCAGACTTGACGGTGGGTCAATCAAACAGGCGTGTGCATAATCATGTCGGGTCACCACCGGAATCATTCATTCCGCAAGGCGGTGGGCCACCTTGCCGCCCACCCATCGACCTCTCCTGCCGGGCGGAGTTCTGCCGCTGGACCGACCCTCAAGGCGCGCCGATGCCCCTCCTCCGCAGCGCCCGTCCCGCTGTCCTGCTCGCGGTCCTCTCGGCCGGCACCGGCGGGGTGGTGGCCCTGGCCTACGGACACGGGACCGTGCAGCCTTCCGGCGAGAGCGTGACCGGCGGCTCCGTGCTCCACGTCGTCGCGCACCCCGACGACGACCTGTTCTTCATGAACCCGGACCTGAGCCGCTCCATACGGGCCGGTTCCAAGGTGACGACCGTCTACCTCACCTCCGGCGAGTCCGACGGGCGGAACGAGGCCCACGGCCGGCACGTGAAGGATCCCGTGCGGCCCGCTGATCGCGCCTCGTACGCGGAGGCCCGGCAGAACGGCATCCGCGGCGCCTATGCGCAGATGGCGACGGGTGACCGCACGAGTCCGTGGGAGCGGACATCCGTGCCCACGGCCGGCGGCGGGTCTGCGGAGGTGGACGTCCTCGTCGCCGAGCCGCGGATCAACCTGGTATGGCTGCAGCTGCGCGAGGCCCGCAGTATCGACGGCGAGAACCCGGACAGCCTGCGGGGTCTGTGGAACGGGAAGACAGCCGCCCTGGGAGCCCAACTGACCTCGGGCACGCCGGTCAAGCAGCCGTTCTCCTATACCAAGGACCAGGTCGTGCGCACCGTCGCGGCGGTACTCGAGCAGTACAAGCCGACCACGATACGGCTGCAGGACCCGACACCGGGCCTGTGGGGGGAGAGCGGCAGGCTGGTCGACCACCAGGACCACATGTACGGCGCCCGCTTCATACAGGCAGCCACCGAGCGCTACGCGAAGTCGACGGACCGGCCGCACTTCTCGGTCCAGAACTACAGCGGCTACCTCAACACCTCCCTCCCCTCGACGCTCGACCCGCACACAGCCGAGGAGAAGCTCCGCTACCTCAAGACCTACGCCTGGCTCGACCACCAGGAGTGGTGCGGCAGCCCCGCGGGCTGCGGCGACCGCAAGACAGCCGCCCGACCCGCCGGTTACGGCTGGAGCCAGAGCATCCGCTACAGCCGCGGTGACAGCACTTCATGGGTGGCCGAAGGCGCCTCGGGCCGGCTGTGGGCCTTCGCCGTCCTCGACGGGCGGATGGCGTACTGGTCCCACGGCGGCCCGCGGGCGGACTGGCAGGGGCCCGAGCTGCTCCCCGGCACCGGCATGGACACCGGCGCGACGGCGGTACGGCTGCCCGACGGCAGGATCGCGGTCTTCGGCACGCGCACCACGTTGGGCGCGGGGCCGCAGGACTACACCCGTGGCATCGTGTACGCCGTCCAGTCCTCGCCCGACGGCGCGTTCGGCCCGTGGCGGACGCTCGGCACTCCGGAGGCATCGGACGCGGAGGGCGCCTCGGCGATCAGCGGGCCTTCCGTCGCGGTGGACCGGACCGGCCGCATGACGGTATACGTGCGCGACGCGAAGCTCACGCTGCGCGCCCGGGCGCAGACCGCCCCGAACGGCCCGTTCGGACCATGGCAGGCGTTGGGGGGCGCCGATCTTCAGGGCGAGCCCGCGACCGCGATCGATGCGGAGGGCAGGCGCCACGTCTACGCGGCCACGAGCCGAACCGTGCTGGCCTGGGTCCAGCAGACACCGGACTCCCCGCTGGAGGGCCCCCTGCCCACCGGGCTGCCACCGACCACGGTGCCGTTGTCGGTCTCCCCTGAGGGCGAGGGCGTCCGGCTGTTCTTCCGCCGCCCCGGCTCGGGTGCGGTCCGTACCGCTCTTGCGACAGCGGGCAGGCCGGCACCGCGTGTCTCCCCGCTCACCGAGGTCGGCGGCGGGGCGGGCTACGGCGCGGTGGGCGTCGCGGGCCCCCTGCTTGCGGGCCGCGGGGGGAGTGCGGGCACGATCAGTACGGTCGGCATGGGCGGAACAGGCTCAAGGGACGGCTCGGGCGGTGCCCCGGTCTGGAGCGAGTCCCGGATGCTGTACACGGGCGCCCCGGCGGGCTTGGTGGAGGCGTCCGGTGCAGCCTCGATCGCGGTCCTCGGCCTGGACGCCGACCTGCACGTCACCACGGCGCCGCCGGCCGCCTCGCAGCCTGGCGCCCCCCGCCCCCGCTCCCTGTGGCTTCCCGCGGTGCGCCGCTGACGCGCCTCAGCCGGGGCCGTGTCCCCCGGGCGTGTCCCGGGCGACGCAGCGCGGCCCCGTCGCACCGCCGCCCCGCCGCTCCCCCGGTGCGGTGGTCACCCACCCGGGTTCCTGCGGCGCGTACGCAGCGCACTGACGCCCGCCACGAGCAGCAAGACGGCGGCGGCAGCGGCACTGCCTGCCAGGCCGAGCCGCAGTCCCGGCGGGCGGAAGGCGCACCGGAGCGCGTTGGCGCCGCCGGCCAGGTCCACGGCGATGAGGCCGCCGAGTGTGCGTGGTGTGGTGGCCGGGCCCCCGTCGACCGCGCACTGCCAGCCCGCCGTCGCGGGTACGGAGACGACCGCGGTTCCCCTGGTTCCGGGGGCGAAGAGGGCTTCGAGCGTATGCCCGCCGCTGCGGAGGCGCTGCGGGCCGGTGGCCTGCAGGCGGGTGACGGCGTGGTCGAGCGCGGCGTGGTTCAGGCACCCGATCGGGTTCTCGGGAATGTACTGCCTGCGCCCCGAGAGGACCGTCAGGGTGATCGCCCCGTTCTCCGGTACCTTCCCCAGCGCGGTCAGGCCAAGGCGCGTCATGCTGTGGCGGCCGGAGCCCTTCACCGTCCGGCCCTGTGCCTCGACCCGGCCGAGGAACCACGGTGCGTACCAGTACGCCTCGGTGCCGGGTGTGCAGGGCGCGGTGAACGTGCGGCCGGAGCTGCCCTCCGGGTCCGAGGCCAGCGCCCAGCCGCGGCCGGCGACGGGTTCGGGGGGCGCACCGGTTGAGGGGCGGAGCCGGGGCACCTCGTAGACGCGGGCGCCGAGCACGCGTTCCTGGCGGGCGAAGACGGTGGCGTCCGTACCGGCGTGGTCGAGGATCGTGCCGGGAGGCCGGACGGTGACGATGGGTGGCGCCGGCACCGTCGGCCGAGTGAGGCCGCGGGAGCCCGCACTCCGGTCGGTGTAGCTGCTGATTCCCATGATCACTCGGCTGACGGGGTCGGTGAAGCTCAGCGTGTGCCGGCCTTGGATGTACCAGCCCGCGCCGAGCCGGTGCAGCGCTTCAGCGGTGCGTGCGGGCACGTAGCTGCTGTAGTAGGAACCGCCTTGTCCGGCAAGCAGCATGGGATCGTTGTTGGCGTACTCGTGGGGCCCGGGGTCGGTGCGGGTGACCGGCCAGTCGTCGGCCGACCTGAGGAGTTCGTACGTGGCCGCGGACTCGCTGTCGTACGTGCGCTTGGGCGTCCACCAGGCGTAGGCGTCGCGGAGGACCGTGGTGTTGAAGACCGTGTAGGCCGACGTGAGGAAGACCGTCACGGCCAGTGCCGCGGTCAGCGCGGCGCGCCGTCGGCGACGCCCCCGGTACCTGTCCCGCGTCAGCAGCAGTGCCAGGGGGACGAGGCCGGCGGCCGCCAGCAGCCACGGGCCGCGGCTCATGTGCGTGCTGTCCCGGACGGACAGGATCAGGACGAGCAGGACGCCCGCTCCGCACAGCAGTTCCCGGGGGCCGGGCTCACGCGCGAGCGCCAGCCACGCCGCGGACACCAGGACTGCGGTCAGGGCGAGGGAGGCGCGGTAGGGGCTGCCGTTCGGCATCGCCCCTCCGTGCCAGATCAGGATCGTGGGCAGCCACACGAACGAAGCTGCCATGGCAGCGATGAGGAAGAGCCAGCAGAAGCGTTCCCTGAGCGGCACCCGGCGGATGAAGGGCAGCGTGGCGACGAGCAGCAGGGGCACCATGCCCACGGAGACGCGGGGTCCCTCGGACAGCCCACCCGGCAGCAGCTGCGCCAGGTAGTGGGCTGCGGTGGGTGGGCCTTGGTAGGTCCTCACCGGCGCCGGCTGCGCTGCGTGAGCCGCCTTGAGGCTGACCGCGAGTACGGGCGCGGTGAGGAGGACGCCGGTCAGGGTCATGGAAGCGGCGCGGAGCAGGCTGTCCAGCCGCTCCCGGCCTGTCCGCACGTCAAGGAACAGACGCACGAGCAGGACCAGGGCCATGCCGAGGGTGGCCATCGCCGCGGTGTAGAAGTTGCCTGCCCAGGAGAGGGCGACAAGAAGGGCGCCCGCCACCCAGCGCCGCCGGTGCAGGCACCAGTCGTAGGCGATGCCGACCAGGGGGAGCGCCACCAGACCCCACATCCACATGGGGTCTGCGAAGCCGTCGGAGATCGTCCACGCGCTCAGGCCGAAGCAGACGGAGAGGAGGGCCCGCAGCCATGGGGAGCCCGGGTGCAGTCGGCCCAGGAAGAGGGTCATGAGGGCTGAGGCAAGGCCGATGCTGAACAGGGTGACGAGGAACACCGGAAATTCCACGAGGTGGCGTGGAAAGCCCCCGACGAGCCAGGAGAACGGGTTCATCAGGTAGGTGAAGAAGTCGCTGAGGAAGGGTGTGCCGTATCCGCTCGACCAGTTGAAGTAGAGGTCGCCGGTCGTGTTGCCGTGCATCAGGTCCCACAGGTGGGCGTGGAACGGCACGAGCTGGTTGCCGAGGTCGTTGACGGCACGCGACCGCCCGCCGAAGGGGTAGGTGCCGTGCACGGCCATCGCGAGACAGTAGGCGCCCATGGACAGGAGCGCTACGCACGCCGCGCCCTTCACCGCTGCCACGCAAGAGCCGCTGTTCGTGGGCACACCGGCACCCGGCGCCGCCGGCCCTCCGGCCGCTACCCCCCGCCCCCGTCCAGCCGGTACACGGCGAACGCCCGGCCGATCACCGGCATCGCCACGTTCCTGACGCGGACTCCGCCCTCCGTCATGCCGTGTTCCGTGCCGTGGTGGGCGTGCCCGTGGACCGCCAGGTGCGCGCCCACTTCGTCGATCGCCTCCGCCAGCAGGTGGCTTCCGAGGAAGGGGTAGATCTCCAGCGGCTCCCCCGCCAGGGTGTCGGGGACGGGGGCGAAGTGGGTCAGGGCGACCCGTACGTCGCAGCCGTCCGCGGCGAGTTCCGTCAGGGCGCCGTGCAGGGCTTCGGCGGCCTGGCGCGCCGTGCGGACGAACGCCTTCATCTCCGGCTCGCCGAACTCGCCCGCGCAGCGGCCCGCGAAGCCGCCGCAGAACCCTTTGGCCCCGGCCACGCCGACCTGGGTGCCGCCCGCGTCGATGCGTACGGAGTCGCCCTCCAGGACCGTCACGCCCGCTTCGCGGAGGACGTCGGCGACCTCGTCCTGCCGGTCGCTCTGGTAGTCGTGGTTGCCGAGCACCGCGACGACGGGGACGGGGAGGCCCTTCACCTCGCCGGCGACCACGGCCGCCTCCTCCGGGGTTCCGTGGCGGGTCAGGTCGCCGGCCAGGAGCAGCAGGTCGGCCCGTTCCCCGAGGGTGTCGAAGGCGGGCCGCAGCAGTCCTTCGGAGCCGGGCGCGAGGTGGATGTCGCCGACCGCGGCGATGCGCGTCATGGAAGGTCCTCCAGGTCGCCTTCGGAGGGTGGGAGCACTCCTGCGAGGCGGATGTCGTGCCGCCACTGGAGGCCGTCCAGTTCCTCGGCGGCGATGCTCAGCACCTGCTCGCGGCACGCGGCGGTGGTGACCGTCCCGGTCAGGACGGTGATGGGGCCGTGCAGGTCGATCTGGACGCCGAGTTCGGCGAGGTCGTCGCGGGCCAGGCGCTCGCGGAGGCGCTCGGCCCGGTAGGCGACGGGTTCGTCGTGTCGGCGAGCGGGCCCGTTCATGGGCGCGGCTCCTTCCCGGACGCCTCCGCCCGGTCGCCGTTCCGGCCGCCGCCCCGCTCGCGCAGCCGCGCCCGGGGCTCGATGACGTCGAGGCGTTCCAGGAGGTACAGGAAGGCGTCGGCGAGCGGCATGTCGCGGTACTCCCGGTCGAGTCGGACCCAGTTGATCCGCTCGCGCAGGACGCGGGCGACGGGCAGCAGGTCCCCGAAGTCGCAGTAGTGCTCGGTGAGGGCGGCGAGCCTGCCGTCCATCAGGTCCGTGGGAGCGAGGACGGGCATGTACACGGAGGCGACGGAGCGGACCTCGGCGCGGGCGAGCAGCTCCGCGCCCACCGGCCGCCGCGCGAGTTCGAAGATCAGGTCGATCTGCTCGCCGTCGGCGAATCCCTTGACCAGCCAGTCCTCGGACGACTCGCGCATCTCGATGCCGCCCTTGCGGAGTGCCGCGACGACTTCCTCGGCGTCCTCGGGGCGCACGCAGAAGTCCGTGTCGTGCTGGAACCGGGCGGGTGCTCCGTGGGCGAATGCGGCGACGCTGCCGGCGAGTGCGAAGGGGCTGCCGGAGGCCTTGAGCAGCGATGCGACGCGTTTGGTCACTTCCAGGATTGCGCCGGTGTGGTCTTGCGGCAGCTCACCGGTCTCGGTGGTTGGCGCAGGAACGTGATGGCTCATGGGTCGGCTCCCGGGTCGGCCGGTGGTCGTGAGCGCCTTCCCGTCGGCGGGCCCGGTCAAACCGGGTCCGCCGGTCGGCGCAGGGCCGTGCATGGTGCGGGGGCGGCGGGGCAAGCGCGGGTCTCCGGCGCAGGCCCCGCAGGGGGTCGGCGCCGCGTGCGGCCGCCGCCGCGTGCACGGCGCGGCGGGCCGGACGGCAGGGCAAGGACACGAGAGAGGAGCACGGCCATGGGACACGGCGGAGACGTCGTTCACGAGCTGACCGCCGACCACGACGAGGTGCGGGGCTTCTTCGCGGACCTCGCGAACGCCACCCCCGCCGAGGAGCGCCGCACCCTGGTGGACCTGCTGACGATCGAGCTGGTGCGGCACTCCGTGGCGGAGGAGGAGTACCTCTACCCGGCGGTACGCAAGCACGTGCCGGGCGGCGACGCGATCGCCGACCGCGAGATCGAGGACCACGCCCGCGTCGAGGTGGTGCTGAAGGAGCTGGAGGCGGTCGACGCCGCGGGGCCGGAGTTCGACCGGATGGTCGCCGACCTGCGGAACGAGGTGCTGGAGCACATCCGCGACGAGGAGGCGAACCTGTTCCCGGCGCTGCGGCGCGCCTGCGACAAGGAGGTCCTCCACGAGCTCGGGGACCGGATCCGGCTGGCGAAGAAGCTGGCGCCGACGCGGCCGCACCCGGGGAAGCCGTCGGAGCCGCCGGCGAACAAGCTGCTCGCGCCGGGGCTGGGCCTGGTCGACCGGGCGCGGGACTTCGTCTCCGGGCGCGGCCGGACCGGTTCCTGATCCGGGGCGCCCTCCCCGCCGCCAAGGGGCCCGGTTCCCGGCCGGGCCCCTTGCCCCTGCCCTTATCCGTCTGCGTCTCCGTGTCTCAACATGCAGAACGATCTGTCTCGCATTACGGCCACAGGCCTACAGTGCCGGGTGTGGACACGCCAAGGATGACGCGCAGTTGGGCCATGCTCGCCCTCGGGACCTGCGGCCAGACCGCCAGTACGACGGCCCTGTACGGCCTCGCGTACCTGATCCCCGCGTTTCAGCGGGACCTGGGCGTCTCGCTTGCCGGCGCCGGCCTGCTGGTCTCGTGCCCGATCGCCGGGATCCTCCTCGGCCTGGTCGGCTGGGGCGCGGTCGCCGACCGGTACGGGGAGCGGCTGGCCCTGACCGCCGGGCTGTTCGCCGCCACCGCGGCGATGGCGGCGGCCGCTGCCGTCGCCGCCGGCGATGCCACCCTCCTGGGCCTGCTGCTGGTCGCGGCGGGCGCCGGCGGGTCGTCCGTCAACTCGGCGTCGGGGCGGCTGGTCATCGGCTGGTTCCCGCCCGGCCGGCGCGGGATGGCGATGGGGGTGCGGCAGGCGTCGCAGCCGGTGGGTACGGCGGTGGCCGCGGCGGCGCTGCCGCCGCTGGCCGACGGCGCGGGTGTGGGCGCGGCGTTCGGCCTGTGCGCGGGGCTGTGCGGGGTGACGGGCGCGGCCATCGCCGTGTTCGCCGTGGACCCGCCGCGCCCGGGCGGCCCGGGCGGCCCGGTGCGCCGGGAGCAGCCCGGCGGGCCCGTGCCCGTGTCCGTGTCCCGGGGCCGGGCGGTCGCGGCCCGGCCGCCGTCCCCGTACCGCCGCAGCGCCGGCGGCGGGCACCTGTGGCGGCTGCATGCCGTCGCGGCGGCGCTGTGCGTGCCGCAGTTCGTGGTCACGGGTTTCGCGCTGCTGTTCCTGACGCAGGAGCGGGGCTGGTCCGCCGCCGCGGCCGGGACCGTCCTGGCCGCGGTGAACCTGGCCGGGGCCGGGGTGCGGCTGCTGGCGGGGTGGTGGTCGGACGCGGTGGGCAGCCGGGTCCGGCCGATGCGGTGGCTGGCCGTGGCGACGGCTGCGGACCTGGCGCTGCTCGCGGCGGGCGCCGTGTGGCCGTCGGCGGCGGGTACGGCGGCCCTGCTGGCGGCGTCGGCGCTGACGATCAGCACGAACGGCCTGCACAACACCGCGGTCGCGGAGTGTGCGGGCCCGGACTGGGCGGGCCGGGCCCTGGGCGTGCACGGGACGGGCCAGCACGTGGCGATCGTGCTGGTGCCGCCGTTGGCGGGTGCGCTGATCACCGGCTTCGGTTTCGCTCCGGCGTTCGCGTCGGCCGCCTTGGCGGCCGTACTGGCGGTGGCCGTGCTCCCGAGGGCCGACGGGGCGGCCCGCTGGGCGGGCCCGGGCGCCGCAGCCCCGGGCACCGAAGCCCCCGGCACCGCGCCCGCCCCGCTCACCGGCGGCGCTTCTCCCTCAGGAAGCGGTGCAGCCGGCCCCACGGCCAGGCGTTGACGACGTCCTCCTTCGTCAGCCAGCCGCGCTGCGCCGTGCCCACCCCGTACCGCAGGTAGGGCAGGTGGACGGTGGCGTGGGCGTCGGTGTTGACGGCGAACTTCACGCCGTGGCGCTTCGCCCGCAGGATGTCCTCGTCGCAGAGGTCGAGGCGCTCGGGGTGCGAGTTGACCTCCAGGGCGGTCCCGGTGCGGGCGCAGGCCGCGAAGACGGCGTCGAAGTCGGCGTCGACGCCGGGCCGGATGCCGAGCCGGCGGGTGGTCGGGTGCCCGAGGACGGCGACGTACGGGTTCTCGCAGGCGCGGATGATCCGGCTGGTCATGGCCTCCCGGGTCTGCCCGAAGTGGGAGTGGACGGAGGCGATGCACAGGTCGAAGCCGGCGAGGAAGTCGTCCGGCCAGTCCAGGCCGCCGTCCGGGCCGATGTTGAGTTCGGTGCCGTGCAGCAGCCGCATGCCGCGGAGCGTGCGGTCGAGGGCGCGGAGCCGATCCCGCTGGGCGAGGGCCTTCTCCTTCGTCATGCGCTGCATGGCGAGGTCGGGGGCGTGGTCGGTGACCGCGTAGTAGGCGTAGCCGCGGGCGGCGGCCGCGGCGGCCATGTCCTCCAGGGAGGCGAGGCCGTCGGTGAGGTCGGTGTGGGTGTGCAGGTCTCCGCGAATGTCGCGTTCGGTGACCAGCTCGGGCAGTTCGCCGCGGAGGGCGGCGGCGATCTCCCCGCGGTCCTCGCGCAGCGCCGGGGGGATCCAGGGCAGGCCGAGCCGGGCGTAGACGTCCTCCTCCGTCTCGGAGGCGAGGTTCTCGCCGGTCTCGGTGTCGAAGAGGCCGTACTCGGAGAGTTTGAGGCCGTGGCGGGCGGCGAGCTCGCGGGTGCGGATGTTGTGGGCCTTGGAGCCGGTGAAGTACTGCAGGCCGGCGCCCCAGGAGGCGGGCGGCAGGACGCGCAGGTCGACCTGCACCCCGGAGGCGGTGCGGACGGAGGTCTTCTTCGCGCCGTGCGCGATGACCTCGGCGGTGGCGGGGAGGGCGGTGAGGGCCGCCATGAACGGTTCGGAGGTGTCGGCGGCGACGAGGACGTCGAGGTCGCCGATGGTCTCGCGCATCCGGCGCAGGCTGCCCGCGTACGTGCAGCGGACGCAGCCGGGGATGCGGGACAGCTCGGCGACGATCTCCTCGGCGAGCTCGGTGGCGGCGTCGAGGAGGATGCGGTCACCGGCCTGCCTGAGCAGGAGGATGCCGTGCCGGATGCTCTCCTCGGTGCGCTCGCCGAAGCCCTTGAGGTCGCGGAGCTTCTCGCCGCGCAGGGCCTCCTCCAGTTCCGCGACGGACGAGATGCCCAGGTCGCGGTGGAGGACGAGGGCCTTGCGCGGGCCCAGGCCGGGGATGCGGGTCAGTTCCCGCACGCCGGCCGGGACGGCCTCCCGGGAGGCCTCCACCTCGGGGATCCGGCCGGTGCGCAGGTACTCCAGCACCTTGTCGGCGATGGAGCGGCCGACGTGCGGGATGTCCATGAGGCCCTTGGCGTCGAGCTGCGCGATGTCGACCGGGTGGCCGCCGATGGCGCGGGCGGCCTTCTCGTAGGCGCGGGCCTTGAAGGCGTCCTGGCCGCTGATGGCGATCAGCTCGGCGTACTCCCGCAGCAGCGCCTCGACCCTGTCGTTGGCCCGGCTCATACCTCCAGGTTGCCCCCGCGGGGCGGGGCGCCGCCCGCCGGGGGCCCGGCGGGCGGCGGCGGGGGGCGGCACGCGGCGCGTCGGGCGGCCCCGGCCACGGGACTCCGGGCGTGGGGAGTTGAGGTACAGGAAATCCCGATGAGATTGATCTTGGTCTCCAGGCAGTCGCGTACGGCAGAGTACGGGCAGCCGGGGGTGGCACCAGGGGTGCTTGGCGGTGAAAGCCGTGACCCGTGGTCTGGCCGCGGGGCGACGCTCGTGCAGCGAGGCCGCGGCTTGACGCCCGGAGAGCCCTCGCCCCGGGCCGGAGGGAATGTCATCCGTTGGCTGTGAGCCCACCGGTGGCCGCACCACAGGGGACGGAGCTGTGCGTGGGGTTATCGTCGGCCGACGGCTCCCTTCGGGTAGTGGCGGCGCAGGTTGGCGGCGAGGACGCGGTCGAGCGTACGGTCGGACAGGAACCGGCCCAGGCTCATGATCAAGGCAGCATCCCGGCCGGCGGTGTAGCGGGTGCGCGGTCTGCGGGTTGTCACGGCCTTCGCGATCACCTGGGCGGCGGCGTCAGCGGTCAGGCCCGACGCGGTGCCCGAGGCCATCAACTTGTTGTTCGCTTGGACCAGACCGCCGTAGCGCTCGTCCTGCTCCGGCGTCATCTGGGCAGCCAGGTGGTTCGCTGTTGCGATCCCGCGGGCGGCGATCTCCGTGCGGACGCCGCCGGGCTCGACCACGACGACCTGTACGCCCAGCGGCGCGACCTCCCGGCGGAGTGAGTCGCTTACTGCCTCCAGGGCGAACTTCGCGCCGGCGTAAGCGCCGTATGTTGCCATGGCGTACCTGCCGCCGACCGAGCTGATGTTGATCACGCGGCCCTTGCTGCGCAGCAGGGCGGGCAGGAGTGCCTGAATGACGGCGATGTGGCCGAACAGGTTGACTTCGAACGCCTGCCGCCACTGCGCCATCGGCAGGACTTCGACCGGGGCGTTCACCTGGACGCCGGCGTTGTTCACGAGCGCGTGCAGCGCGCGCGGGTCTCCGGCGACCCGCGCGGCGAGTGCCTCCACGTGCGCGGACTTGGTGATGTCGAGGATGACGGGCTCGATGCCGGCGGATCGGATGGCGTCGGCGTCACGGTCGCGTCGCACGCCGGCCAGCACGTGGAAGCCCCGACGAGCCAGTTCGCGGGCGGCTGCCGCACCCATGCCCGTGGAGGCTCCGGTCACGACGACCAGCCTCTGTGTTTCAGATGACGTTGTCACCTTAGTGACGCTACCAGCACAGATGACACTGTCAACTGTATGATGCAGGTCATGGCCACTCGTGCGGAATCCGCCGCCCTCACCCGCCGCGCTCTGCTCGACGCGGCCGCCGACCTCCTCGACCTCGGCGGCCCCGAAGCCGTCACCCTGCGCGAGGTGAGCGCGCGGGCAGGCGTGACACGGGGAGCTCCGTACCGGCACTTCACGGGCAAGGACAGCCTGCTGACCGCCCTCGCGACCGAGAGCTGGGAACGGATCGCCGACCAGGTCCACACCCTGCGGACCGATCCGGCCCTGTCGGGCTCCGACAAGCTGCGCGGCGCTCTCCGCGCCCTCATCGGCGTCGGCCGGGACCAGCCTCACCTGTACCAGATGTTGTTCAGGCGCCACGGACACCGTCCTGAGGAACTTGGTGAAGGACTCGATCGCGTCCGACGCCGGCTGTGCGCGCCGGCGGGCGACCCAGCCGCAGACCGCATCCGCGCGGCCGGGCGCTTCCAGGAAGAGTTCCTGATCATCGTCACCGACCTCGTCGGGGAGCGGAACGCCAGGCACTACGGCGCCCTGCTGCTCGCCAGCGCCCACGGCATCGCTGACATGGAACTCACCGGCCACTTCAGCACAGACAGCCTGCGCACCACCTCCGACGAGCTGGTCGACACCCTCGTCCGCATGGTCACGGACGCCGGCGAGACGACATAGCAGCGCCCACGCCCCGTCGAGGGCGGGCGACCGCTGCCGGGGTCAGCTGTTTCAGGTCTGTGGCCAGCGGGTTCGCCTGATGTCGACGCCGAGAAGGTCCAGCAGATGCAACTGGACGCCGCATGGCGGGGAAGTCCTCGTCGTGGCCGGCTTCGCGGTAGGCGCCGTGCACGGACATGCCGGTCATGTCCCAGTGCAGCCGGGAACAGTCGATGCCGGACTCGGCGATCGCGGGGGCTCCGACAGTACCGGCCGGCATCTCCGGATGCAGGGCGATCGCGTCCAGGGCGCGGGCCGGCCGATCGTCGTTGAACAGGTCCGCCTCGATCCCGAATACCCTCTCCACCGCCGGGGACTAGCCTGGAGGCATGGGTCGCGGTCCGGTCACCCTGGCGCTGTGCGGTGACGTCATGCTGGGGCGCGGCATCGACCAGATCCTGCCGCACCCGGGCAACCCCGCCCTGCGCGAGGGCGGGATGGCGGACGCCCGCGGGTACGTGGCCCTGGCGGAGGCGGCGCACGGCCCGCTGCCCGCCCTGCCGGTCGGGTTCGACTGGCCGTGGGGCGAGGCACTGGCCGCTCTGGACGGGGCGGCACCGGACGCGCGGATCGTCAACCTGGAGACGGGGGTAACCCTGAGCGGGGACTTCGCGCCGGGCAAGGCCGTCCACTACCGGATGCACCCGCGGAACCTGCCCTGTCTGGCGGCGGTGCGCCCGGACGTGTGCGTGCTGGCGAACAACCATGTCATGGACTTCGGCCGGCGGGGGCTGCGCGAGACGCTCCGCGTCCTGGCCCGGGCCGGGCTGCGGACGGCGGGTGCGGGGCGGGACGCCGAGTCCGCGGGGCGGGCGGCGGAGGTCCCCCTCGGCGGCGGCCACCGCCTGACGGTCCTCGCGTTCGGGATGCCGTCCAGCGGCATCCCGCCCGAGTGGGCGGCGACCGGCCGCCGGGCGGGCGTGGCGTACGTGGACACGCCGGACGGTCCGGCCGCGCGCGCCCTGGCCGAGCGCGTCCGGGAGGAGAAGCGGCCCGGCGACATCGCGGTGGTGTCGGTGCACTGGGGCTCCAACTGGGGGTACGGGGTACCCGCCGGCCGGGCCGCGTTCGCCCGGGCCCTCGTGGACGCCGGCGCGGACGTCGTGCACGGCCACTCCTCCCACCACGCGCGGCCGCTGGAGCTGTACCGGGGGAAGCTGATCCTGCACGGCTGCGGCGACTTCGTCGACGACTACGAGGGCATCGGCGGCTACGAGCGCTACCGCGACGACCTGCGCCCGCTGTACCTGGCCGCCCTGGACCCGGACACGGGGCGGCTGGAGAGCCTGCGCATCACCGTGTTCCGGCCGCTCGCCCTGCGGCTGCACCGGGCCTCCGCCGAGGACGCCGCCTGGCTGCGGGAGCTGCTGGAGCGCACCGGCCGGGGGCTGCGTACGGCGGGCGGAGGCGGGGACGGGGGCGGCGGGGGCGGCGGGGATCCGGCGTCCTGGACCTTCGTACCGGCGTGAGCCCGCCGCCCGCCCAAGTGGTTTACGGCCAAGGTGACTTGGCGGGCGTACGGTCCTCGGCCAGTCGGCCGCGGGGGCGGGCGGGCCTGCTGTCGCCGGAAGTGGCGGGCGGGCACACTGATCGCGACCGGAAGCGAATCCGAGGAGTGGCCGTGCCCGTGCGCCCCGTACCGATCATCATCGACTGCGATCCCGGGCACGACGACGCCCTCGCGATCATGCTGGCGGCGGGTGATCCGAGCGTCGAGCTGCTTGCCGTCACGACGGTCGCGGGCAACCAGACCCTCCCCAAGACCACGCTGAACGCGCTGCGGGTGTGCACGGTCGCCGGGATCACCGGGGTGCCGGTCGCCGCGGGCTGCGACCGGCCGCTGGTGCAGCCGCTGGCGGTCGCGGCCGACGTGCACGGCGTGTCCGGCCTCGACGGGCCGGGCTTCCCGGCGCCCTCCGTGGACACCGTGCCCGAGCACGCCGTGGACCTCATCCACCGGATCCTCGCCGGGCACCCCGAGCCGGTGGTGCTCGTCCCGACCGGGCCGCTGACCAACATCGCGCTGCTGCTGACCCGCCACCCCGGGGACGCCGGGCGCATCCGGGAGATCGTTCTCATGGGCGGTTCGGCGGGGCGCGGCAACCGCACGCCGTCCGCGGAGTTCAACGTGCTGACCGATCCGGAGGCCGCGGACATCGTCTTCCGCAGCGGGGTGCCGCTGACGATGTGCGGGCTGGACGTGACGCACCAGGCGCTGGCGACGCCCGAGGTGGTGTCCCGCTTCGCGGGGATGGGCACGCCGCTCGGCGACGTCTGCGCGGGGCTGCTGACGTTCTTCGCGGGCACCTACCGCGAGCTGTACGGTTTCGCGCACCCGCCGCTGCACGACCCGGTGGCGGTGGCCCGGGTGATCGACCCGGGCATCGTGGGGTGCGTCGACGCGAACGTCGTGGTGGAGCTGTCGGGCCGGTACACGCGGGGTGCCACGGTGGTGGACCTGCTCGGGCAGACCGGCCGGCCGGTGAACGCGCGGGTGGCGACGACCCTGGACGCCGACCGGTTCTGGGACCGGGTCGTCGCCGCCGTCAGCGCGCTCGGGGCCGCCTAGGCCAGCGAGATGCTGTCCCCGTCGACGGTGATTTCGGCCGGGGCCAGCGGGCGGGTGGCGGGTCCGCCGGCGACAGAGCCGTCGGAGACCTTGAACAGGCTCTGGTGGCAGGGGCAGACGATGTTGCCGTCGGCGACGGAGGCGACGGAGCAGCCCTGGTGGGTGCAGGTGGCGGAGAACGCCTTGAACTGGCCGGGCGTGGGCTGGGTGACGACGACCTTGCGGTCCTTGAACACCTTTCCGCCGCCGACCGGTATGTCCGAGGTCCGGGCGAGCGTGCCGCCGCCCCCGGCGCCGCCCGCCGCGGGGTCCCCGGCGGGCGGGGCACCCTGGGCGCCGGAGGCGTCCGGGGCCTGGGAGCCGCCGTCGCCGCCGCAGGCCGTCAGTGCGGCGCCGGCGAGCGTGGCGGCGCCCGCCGCGAGGACCGTGCGCCGGCGTGTCGTGTCGCCCATACCGTTCTCCTTCTCGTCCTGTGAGCAGGCCGGGGCATCGTCTGCTCCCCGGTCTCAGGAGGTACACGCCCGGTGGGCGCGCGCGGTTCACCGGACGGCAGGGGAACTTGCGGTCGAGCGGCGCCCGGTGGTCAGCCCGCCTCCTCGGGCAGCGTGGCGTGGACGGTGAACAGCGTGCCCGCCCCGGTGATCTCGAAAAGCCGGGCCACGGCGGGCCGGATCCCGGCGAGTTCCAGCGTGCTTCCTGCGGCGAGCGCGTCGAGCCGCCCCTGGAGCAGGGTGTTGAGCCCGGTGGAGTCGCAGAACTCCAGGCCGGTGCAGTCCACGAGGACGCGTGCGGCGCCCCCGGCGAGCGCCTGCCCGATCGCGTCCCGCAGCGGCTGCGGTCCGTCGTGGTCCAGTTCCCCGGACAGGGCGACGACCGCGATCGGGCCCTTCCGGCTCAGCTCCGCGGTGAATCCGTGCCCGCCGCCCCCGCCCGTCCCGTGCGCGTCTGCTGCCATGCGGTCCTCAGGCCTCCCTCCGGGGCCGAGCAGGAACCCCTCCGGGCCCGTTTCCGCGGGCGTCGGCCCCTGCGGGCGACCATACGCCGCCGCACCCCCGTGCGCGGCGGCACCGCGCGCCGCGTTGCGCCGGTGTGCCCCGCCGGGCAGGGTCGAGGCCAGCCTGCCGAGGCCTGCCTGCCCAGGCCGACGACCCGAGGAGCCGACATTGCCGATCGCCACGGTGAACCCCGCGACGGGTGAGACGGTGCGCACCTTCGAGCCGATGGGGGCGGAGGCCGTCGAGCGGTGTCTGGACGACGCCGTGCGCGCCTTCGCCGCCTACCGCACGACCGGCTTCGCCGAGCGGGCGGAGCTGCTGCTGCGGGCCGCGGACCTGCTGGAAGCGGACAACGAGGACATCGCCCGGACGATGACGGAGGAGATGGGCAAGCCGCTGGCGGCGGCCCGCGCCGAGGCCGCCAAGTGCGTGAAGGCGATGCGCTGGTACGCGGCGAACGCCGAGTCCCTCCTGGCGGACGAGGTGCCGGACCCGGCCGACGTCCGCGACAGCGGGGCCGCATCCGTGCGGACCCGCTACCGGCCGCTGGGGGTGGTGCTCGCGGTGATGCCGTGGAACTTCCCGCTGTGGCAGGTCATGCGGTTCGCGGCGCCCGCGCTGATGGCCGGCAACACCGGCCTGCTCAAGCACGCCTCGAACGTCCCCCAGACAGCCCTCTACCTGGACGGGCTCTTCGAACGGGCCGGGTACCCGCGGGGCTGCTTCCAGACCCTCCTGATCGGCTCGGGCGGCGTGGAGGCGGTGCTGCGCGACCCCCGGGTCGCGGCGGCGACGCTGACGGGCAGCGAGCCGGCCGGCCGGGCGGTGGCCGCGGCGGCCGGCGACGAGGTGAAGAAGACGGTCCTGGAGCTGGGCGGCAGCGACCCGTTCGTCGTCATGCCGTCCGCCGACCTCGAACGGGCCGTCAGGACGGCGGTGACGGCGCGGGTGCAGAACAACGGGCAGTCCTGCATCGCCGCCAAGAGGTTCATCGTGCACGCGGACGTGTACGACGGGTTCGCGGAGCGGTTCCGCGCCGCGATGGCCGCGCTCAGCGTCGGCGACCCGATGCTGGAGGGCACCGACGTGGGCCCGCTCGCCACCGAGAAGGGCCGGGCCGACCTGGAGGAGCTCGTCGACGACGCGGTGGCCGCCGGGGCGGAGGTCCTGTGCGGCGGGCGGCGGCCGCCGGGGCTGGAGCGGGGCTGGTACTACGAGCCGACGGTCCTCGCCGGGATCACCCCGGGCATGCGCATCGACCAGGAGGAGACGTTCGGGCCGGTGGCCACCCTGTACCGGGTCGCGGACCTCGACGAGGCGGTGGAGCGGGCCAACCACACGCCGTTCGGGCTCAGCTCGAACGTGTGGACGCGCAGCGAGGAGGACGTCGACCGGTTCGTCCGCGACCTGGAGGCGGGCGGGATCTACGTCAACGGCATGACCGCCTCGCACCCCGCCCTGCCGTTCGGCGGTGTGAAGCGCTCCGGCTACGGGCGGGAGCTGTCCGGGCACGGCATCCGCGAGTTCTGCAACGTCACCACGGTGTGGCAGGCGGCCGACTGACCCCGGTCCCGGTTCCGGCCCCGGCGCCTCTCACGGGGTCTGCCGATGTGCTGAACGTGGCCGTCCGCAGGCGTCGCCGGCCCGCCGAGGGGGGACGCAGCACGGGTGAGCCCTCTCGAACTGCGCCTGCGCGCGGCCCCCGGCCGGCCCTCCGGGCCCAGGCGGGCGGTGCTCGCCGGCTGCGTCGGCAACCTCGTCGAGTGGTACGAGTTCGGCGTCTACGGCTGCCTGGTCACGGTCATCGCGGAGAACTTCTTCACGCCCGCCGGGGCCGGTGCGGGCGGCGCCGCCGCCCTCGTCACGACGTACGCCTCGTTCGCCCTCGCCTTCTTCTTCCGCCCGGTCGGCGCCCTGCTGTTCGGGCGGATCGGCGACCGGGTCGGGCGGCGGCAGGCGCTCATCGCGGCGGTGGGCCTGATGACGGCCGCGACCACGGCGATCGGGCTGCTGCCCACGCGTGCCTCGATCGGCGCCGCCGCCCCGCTGCTGCTGACGCTCCTGCGGGTCCTGCAGGGCCTGTCCGCCGGGGGCGAGTTCGGCGGGGCGGTGTCGCTGATGACGGAGCACGCCCCTCCGGGGCGCCGCGGCCTGGGCGGCGCCTGGCAGTCGTTCACCGTCGCGCTCGGCCTGCTGGCGGGTGCCTGCACCGCCGCGGCGCTGGCCTGGGCGCTGCCAGCGGACGACCTGCGGGCGTGGGGGTGGCGGATCCCGTTCCTGCTGGCGCTGCCGCTGGGGGCGGTGGCGCTGTGGCTGCGGGCGGGGCTGGAGGAGCCGCCGCCGGCGGGCCGTCCCGGGGCGTACGGGGTGCCGGGGGCCGCGGCGGGGGTACGCCGGGGCGAGGTGGTCCGCGCGGTCGTCCTGGGGATCGGGCGGATCATGGGCTGGTCGGCCGCCGGGTACGCGTTCCTCGTGGTGCTCCCGTCCCACCTGCAGGCGGTGCTGGGGGCCTCGGCCCGCGACGCCCTCCTCGCCACCGCGCTCGCCAACCTCGGCTTCGCCGCGTCGATCCTGCCCGCCGGGGTGCTCAGCGACCGGGTCGGGCGCCGGCCGGTGATGCTGTGCGGGGCCGTCTCGGTGGTGGTGCTCGCCCTGCCGCTGCTGCGGCTCGTGCAGTCGCCCGGCGCTCCCCCGGCGGCGAAGGCCGCGGCCGTGCTCCTGGCGGGGGCGCTGGTGGGGCTGCTGGCGGGGCCGGGGCCGGCCATGCTCGCCGAGATGTTCCCGCGGCGGGTCCGCTGCACCGGCCTGGGGGTGGCGTACGCCCTGGCCAATGCGGTCTTCTCCGGCTGCGCCGGGCTCGTCATCACGGCCGTCGCGGCGGGGACCGGGAGCACGGCCGTGCCCGCGTACTACGCGGCGGGCGCCTGCGCACTGAGCGTGCCCGCCCTGCTGACGCTGGGCGGCGGCGCGCACCGGGAGGCCCTGCGGTGAGGGTGGTCGGGCTGATGTCGGGGACCTCGTACGACGCGGTGGACGCGGCGGCCGCCGACCTCTCGCTGTCCGCGGACGGCGGCACGCTGCGGCTGGCGCCGCTGGGCATGGTCAGCGCGCCCTACCCGGAGGAGGTGCGGGGTGCGCTGGCGGCGGCCCTGCCGCCCGCGGCCACCACGCTCGCGGACGTCTGCCGGCTGGACACCCGGATCGGGCAGGCCTTCGCGGCCGCGGCGGCCCGCGCGGACCGGGAGCTGTGCGCGGGCCGGGCCGAGCTGGTCGCCTCGCACGGGCAGACGGTGTTCCACTGGGCGCAGGACGGGCGGGTGCACGGGACACTGCAGCTGGGCGAGCCGGCGTGGATCGCGGAGCGCACGGGCTGCCCGGTGGTGTCGGGGTTCCGGCCGCGGGACGTCGCGGCGGGCGGCCAGGGCGCGCCGCTGGTCAGCCTGGTGGACCTGATGCTGCTGCGGGGGCGGCCGGGGGTGCCGGCCGCGCTGAACATCGGGGGCATCGCGAACGTGACCGTGGTGCGGCCGGGCGGCGGGGCGGTGGCGTTCGACACGGGGCCGGGCAATGCGCTGATCGACGCGGCGGTGCGGGAGCTGACCGGGGGGCGGCTCGGGTACGACCGGGACGGGCTGCTCGCCGCGGCCGGGCGGGTCGACGGGGGGCTGCTGGGGCGGCTCGCGGCGGACCCGTACTACCGGCTGGCGCCGCCGCGGACGACGGGGAAGGAGCTGTTCCATGCGGGCTATCTGCGGGAGCACCTCGCCGCGGGCGGGGGCCGGGGGGCTCCCACCGGGGAGGACCTGGTGGCGACGCTGACCCTGCTGACGGCGCGGACGGTGGCGGAGGCGCTGCGGCCGCTCGGCGCGACGGAGGTGTTCGCGTCGGGCGGCGGGGTGCGCAATCCGACCCTGATGGGAATGCTGCGGGCCGAGCTCGGGCCGTCCGGGGCGGCGGTGCGCGGCTCGGAGGAGCTGGGGCTTCCGGCGGCGGCGAAGGAGGCGTACGCGTTCGCCGTGCTGGGCTACCTGACGCTGCACGGGCTCCCGGGGAACGCGCCGGACTGTACGGGGGCGGGCGGCCCGCGGGTGCTGGGCTCGCTGACGCCGGGGCGGCGCCCGCTGCGGCTTCCGGAGCGGCCGCAGCGGGAGCCGTACGCACTCGCCGTGAGCGGGTAGCGGTTCAGGCGGCGGGGGCGGGGTCCAGGAGGTGGGGGCCGTTGTTGCGGACGCTGTTGACGGCGGTGGAGACGGCCCGTACCTCCAGGCGGCCGGCGGCGGGGGTGTGGAGGAGGGCGCGCAGGGCGTCGGCGTCCTGGTGGGCGGGGTCGAGCCAGGCGTCGTAGTCGTCCGGGTCGAGGGCGAGCGGCATGCGCGGGTGGATGCGGCCGGCCGCGTCGGCGGCCTCGGTGGTGATGATCGTGGCGGTGGCGAGCCAGGCAGCGGGGTCGTCCTCGTCGGTGACGGCCGGGTCGCGCCAGAACTCGTACAGGCCGGCCATGGCCATGACGGAGGCGTCCTCGGGGGCGATGAAGTAGGGCTGCTTGTAGGCCTTCGCGGTGGCGGTCGCGGGGACGGACTGCCATTCGTAGAAGCCGTCCGCGGGCAGGAGGCAGCGGCGCCGGGTGAAGGCGCGGCGGAAGGCGGGCTTCTCGTGGACCGTCTCCATGCGGGCGTTGATCATGCGGGCGGCTCCGCCGGGGTCCTTGGACCAGGAGGGGACGAGGCCCCAGCGCAGGGTGCGCAGGCGGCGGCCCGGCTCGCCGGTGTCGCGGTCGGGCCGCTCCAGCACGGCCCAGACGGGGTCCGTGGGGGCGACGTTCCAGCTGGGGGCGAGCTCTTCCCGGGGCTCCAGGCGGGCCTGGAACAGGCCGGCGAGGTCCTCGGGCGCCCGTGACGAGGCGTACCGTCCGCACATGGCCTCCACTGTGCCATCCCGCGGCCGGCGCCGCGGGCGCGGGGAACAAGGAGGGGTACGTGCCCGCAGCCGCCGGGGCGACCGCCCGGGCCGCTCACCGCAGGCGGCCGCCGCTTCCAGCGTAGGCCGCCGGGCCGGGTGCCGACACCGGGCGGCCGGGCCCCGCCCGCCGGACCGGCGGTCGGCGGGCGGGCAGGACGGCGGGCGGGCAGGCGGGCAGGCGGGTCAGGACGCGAGGGCGGTGGCGACGACCGCGCGGGCCTCCTCCTGGACGCGGGCCAGGTGGTCGGGCCCGCGGAAGGACTCGGCGTAGATCTTGTAGACGTCCTCGGTGCCCGACGGGCGCGCCGCGAACCAGGCGTTCTCGGTGGCGACCTTGATGCCGCCGATCGCGGCGCCGTTGCCGGGGGCGTGCGTGAGGACCGCGGTGACGGGTTCGCCGGCGAGGGTGTCGGCGGTGACCTGTTCGGGCGAGAGCCGGGCGAGCACCGCCTTCTCCTCGCGGCCGGCCGGCGCGTCGATGCGCGCGTACGCGGGCTCGCCGAACCGTTCCGCCAGGGCGGCGTAGCGCTCGCTGGGGGTGCTGCCGGTGACGGCGAGCATCTCGGAGGCGAGCAGGGCGAGGATGATGCCGTCCTTGTCGGTGGTCCACACCGATCCGTCGCGCCGCAGGAAGGAGGCGCCCGCGGACTCCTCGCCGCCGAAGCCGAGGGTGCCGGCGGACAGCCCGTCCACGAACCACTTGAACCCGACGGGCACTTCGACCAGTGTCCGGCCGAGGTCGGCGGCGACCCGGTCGATCATCCCGGAGGAGACGAGGGTCTTGCCGACGGCCGCCGTGCCGGGCCAGTCGGCGCGGTGGCGGTACAGGTAGTCGATGGCGGTGGCGAGGTAGTGGTTGGGGTTCATCAGCCCGCCGTCGGGGGTGACGATGCCGTGCCGGTCGGCGTCGGCGTCGTTGCCGGTGGCGATGGCGAACCGGTCGCGGCCCTCGATCAGGGAGGCCATCGCGTACGGGGACGAGCAGTCCATGCGGATCTTCCCGTCCCAGTCGAGCGTCATGAACCGCCAGGCGGGGTCGGTGTGCGGGTTGACGACGGTGAGGTCGAGGCGGTGCTCCTCGGCGATGCGCTGCCAGTACGCGACGGAGGCGCCGCCGAGGGGGTCGGCGCCGATCCGGACGCCGGCGGCGCGGACCGCGTCGAGGTCGAGTACGGAGGGCAGGTCGCGGACGTACGTGCCGAGGTAGTCGTATGCCGCGGTGGTGGAGGCGGCCCGGGCGCGGGTGTAGGGCATCCGCAGGACGTCCTTCATGCCGCCTGCGATCAGCTCGTTGGCGCGCTCCTGGATCCAGCCGGTGGCGTCGGATCCGGCCGGTCCGCCGTGCGGCGGGTTGTACTTGAACCCGCCGTCGGCGGGCGGGTTGTGGGAGGGGGTGACGACGACGCCGTCGGCGAGGCCGGAGGTCCGGCCGCGGTTGTGGGTGAGGACGGCGTGCGAGACGGCGGGCGTCGGGGTGTAGCCGTCGGCGGGGTCGAGGAGGACGGTGACGCCGTTCGCGGCGAAGACCTCCAGGGCCGTCGCCCGGGCGGGCTCGGAGAGGGCGTGGGTGTCGGCGCCGAGGAAGAGCGGCCCGTCGGTGCCCTGGCCGGCCCGGTACTCGCAGATCGCCTGGCTGGTGGCGGCGATGTGGTCCTCGTTGAAAGCGGTCGCCAGGGAGGACCCGCGGTGCCCGGAGGTGCCGAAGGCAACGCGCTGGGCGGGGTCCGCCGGGTCGGGGTGCAGGGTGTAGTACGCGGTGACGAGCCGGGCGACGTCGATCAGGTCGTCCGGGCCCGCCAGCTGCCCTGCTCGTTCGTTCGGCATGCGCCGGCTCCTCCGTACTGGTCCAACGGGAACAACACGGGCCATTGTCGCGTCGGCGGCGCGCCCCCGCACAGGCGCCCCCCGGCCTTCCTGCGCTACATGGGGCCCCGTTCGGCCGCGAGGGCGACGGAGCGGACCCAGGGGAGGTCGGCGAGCGCCTCGATGCCGTGCCGGGAGAGGGTCGCGGTGAGGCCGGTGCGGCCGCCGGCGCCCTCGATGTCGAAGGCGAGGAGCCGTTCGCGCTGCTCCTCCGTGGGCGGTGCGCCGAGGCGGACGAGGACGTCGAGGTCGCGGGCGTGCGGGTCGCGGTCCTCCTCGTCGACCGCCCGGGCGAGTGCCGCGTCGAGTTTGCCGTAGTCCACGTCGTACGCCTCCGCCGTCCTCGCAGGTGCCGGGAGATGCCGGGCGGCCCGCGGCCGGGGCCGGGGGCCGCCTCCAGGGTCGGCCCGTCCCGGGCGGCCCGCACGGCGGGGCGGGCCGTACGGGCGGTCGGCACGGCGCGGACAGCTCCTCCGGTCCGGTTGGTCCGGATGCTCCGGTTACTCGACGACGAGCTCGACGGGGATGTTGCCGCGGGTGGCCTTGGAGTAGGGGCAGACCTCGTGGGCCTGCTTGACCAGAAGCGCGCCGGTCTCGCCGGCCAGCGACTCGGGCAGTTCGATGCGCAGGGTGACGGCCAGGCCGAAGCCGGTGGCGTCCTTGCCGATGGAGGTCTCCGCGGTGACGGACACCTCGCCGGTGTCGACCTTGGCCTGCCGGCCGACGAGGCCGAGTGCACTGGCGAAGCACGCCGCGTAGCCGGCGGCGAAGAGCTGCTCGGGGTTGGTGCCCTGGCCGTTGCCGCCGAGCGCCGGGGGCATGGCGAGCGCGAGGTCGATCTGGCCGTCCGAGCTGACGGTGCGGCCCTCGCGGCCGTTGGCGGTGGCGACGGCGGTGTACAGCGCGTCCATCGGGGTTCCTCTCGCGGTGGTGGTCCGGGCGGCCGGTGCGCCGCCTGACGACCACAACTAGAGCACACAATTCAATTGTGCACAACTCAATCGCTCGCCGTCGGTTCCCCGGCTACACTGGCCGGCATGAGCGAGCAGCCCACCGACACCCCCGGCGACGAGGACTTCCTCCGCCTCGACAGCCAGATCTGCTTCGCGCTGAACGCGGCGAGCCGCGCCTTCGGGAGCGTCTACCGGGTCGCCCTGAAGGACCTCGGCCTGACCTACCCGCAGTACCTGGTCATGCTCGTGCTGTGGGAGGACGGCACGACCCCCGTCAAGCAGCTCGGCGCCCGCCTGCGGCTCGACTCGGGCACCCTCTCCCCGCTCCTGAAGCGCCTGGAGGCGGCCGGGCTGATCCGCCGCGAGCGCAGCACCGAGGACGAGCGCTCGGTGCACGCCGTCCTCACCGAGGCCGGCACCGGGCTGCGCGCCCGGGCGGCGGAGGTCCCGCGGCGGATCGCCGCCGCCACCGGCTGCGACCTCGCCGAGATCCGCGACCTCCAGACCCGCCTGAACCGCCTGACGACCGCCCTCGACGCCGCCGCCGCACAGGTCTGACGGAGATCCGGCGCGCCGCGGCGCCGACGGCGTAGATTCGGCGGCATGGTGCACGTACTGGGCAGCAGGGTCCTGCTCACCCCCACGGATCCGGAGCGCTCGCGCGCCTTCTACGGCGGCGTCCTGGGGCTGGCGGTCTACCGCGAGTTCGGCACGGGGCCCGACCGGGGCACCGTCTATTTCCTCGGCGGCGGCTTCCTGGAGGTCTCCGGCCGGTCGGCCGCGCCCCCGGCGCCCGGGCTGCGGCTCTGGCTCCAGGTCGCCGACGCGCAGGCCGCGTACGAGGAATTGCGCGAGCGGGGTGCCGAGGTGCTGCGGCCGCCCGTGCGGGAGCCGTGGGGGCTGGTCGAGATGTGGATCGCCGACCCGGACGGGGTCCGGATCGCGGTCGTCGAGGTGCCCGAGGACCATCCGCTGCGCTACCGCCCGTAGCCCCGCCGCACCGTGCCGCGGGGCGCGGCGCTGTCAGCGCCGGGCGGGCGGGGCGGTGTTGGTGGCGTCGACGGCGTGGCGCAGGCCCCGCGCGAGGGCGGCCGCGTCGTCCACGCCCCAGAAGTGGGTGTAGAAGAGGCGGGGTTCGTCCATCAGGCCGTGGTTGTGCAGCTCGATGACGGACAGGCCGCCGCGGCGCAGGGCGGGGAGGACGTGGTGGACCTCCTCGGCGGTCATCACGAAGTCGCCGTTCACGGCGGCCCGCCCGCCGCCGAGGGGCTGGAAGGCGAGGACGGTGGCCATGCCGGTGGCTGCGGGCACGATGCGGTGCTCGTCGGTGACGGTCTCGCGGCGGCCGAAGGTGTACTTGTAGATGCCGCCGTCGTTGGTGCCTGCGGCGCCGAGGGCGGCGTCCATGGCGGCGGTGTCCAGGTCGAGGGGCGGCACGGCGGCGGGCGGGGCCGCGGGCGGGGTGCCTGTGGCGGCGAGGACCGCCCGCAGTCCGCGGGCCGCCTCGACGGCGTCGTGCCCCATCGCGTGGAAGTGGGTCCACCACACGTCGGGTTCGTGGGCGAGCAGGTGCTTGTGGATGGCGGTCTGGCCGAATCCGTTCGCGTGCAGGGCGTCGGTGGCGCGCTGGAGCTCCGCCTCGACGACGACGAGGTCGCCGCGCACCACGGTCATCCCGTCGGCGTACGGGGTGAAGGCGGCGTACGAGCTGAGTGCCAGCCCGGGGTGGATGGTGACGCCCTGGGAGACGACGGTCAGGTCGCGGCGCGGGAAGGCGACCCGGTAGACGAGGCCGGACATGAGGCGTCCGGGGCGCCCCAGGGCGGCCGCGACGCCCAGCCAGTCGGCGTCGGTGGTGGGCACCGGCTCGATCGGGGTCCGGGCGGCGGGCACGGACGCGGTGCCGGGGACGGCGGCGGCTGCGGTGCCGGTGGCCGCCCCGGCGCCGGCGAGTACGGGTGCGAGCGCTGCCGCGGTCAGCAGCCGGCGCCTGGATGTGCCGGCGGGGGCTTCCCCGCCGGGCCGTCGGTCTCGGGTCATGGTCAACGCCTCCGTCCGGTCCGTCGACTGGCGATGCAACCACGGCGCACCGGCCGTCGGGCGCAGGCCGGCGCCCGCTGCGGGCCGGACGGGGGAAAGGCTCACCCGTGCGGGGCGGGCGCGGGCCGGAACACTGACGGAAACGTGTGAGGCGCCGGCGCAGGCGGGGCGGAGTACGGGCGGTGCCGGCCGGTCAGGAGAGCGCGGACACCTTGAAGACCGCCTGCGCCGTCTCGCTGTCGATCAGGCGGGAGAGCCGGCGCATCGGCGCCACGCCCTCGGCCAGGGTTCCCCGGGCGACGCTCGTGTCGATGTCCTGGCCGACCCGGTGCCACAGCGGGGGGTTCGCCGTGAGGACCCGCGGGTCGAGCTCGACGCGGTTGCCGTCCGTGTCGGTCAGGACGAGCCGCTGCGCCGGCCCGTCGTGCCAGACCACGGAGACCAGCCGGTCGGTGCGGACCCGGCGCCGGCGGACGAGCCCGCGCGTGGTCAGCCGTCCGGGGGCGGCGCTGACCCGGGTGGGCCACAGGACGACGAAGAGGACCGCGCCGAGCCCCGTCCAGACCGCCGTCCGCGGCCAGTCGGTGAAGCCGGCTGCGGCGTCGACGCCCAACAGGAGCGAGGTCAGCACCACGGCGGTGGCCGCCGAGGCTCTCGCGTCCGGGGCCCAGCCGCTGTCCTGGACAGCCTTCGGTTCGGCCACGGGAAACCCTCCCACATCAACACATCAACAAAGATCAAGGTGTACAACGCATTCAACTACCCAGGGACACGGCGGGCAGTCCCTCCCGGGGCCCTGCGGCGGCAGGTTGGCGCATTCGGGGCGTTCGATGACGCTTTGGCGCACCCTGCGCGGTGCGGGCGGGGCCCGGCCGGGCGCGGGGCGCTGCGTACCCTTGCGGCATGACGATGCACAAGACCGGCCGTGTGAGTGTCGACGCGATGCTCGAAGACCTCAGGACCCTCGTCGAAGTCGAGTCCCCGTCGCGGGACGTGGAGGCGCTGGCCGCGTCGGCGAAGGCGGTCGCGGGGGTCCTGGAGGGGCGGCTCGGCGGGCAGGCCGTCCTGGTCGACAGCGAGGCCGGTCCGCACGTCCACTGGTCGGGCGGCGGGGAGCCGCGCGTGCTGGTCCTCGGCCACCACGACACGGTGTTCCCGCTGGGCACCCTGGAGCGGCGGCCGTTCGCCGTCGGGGGCGGGCGGGTGACCGGGCCGGGCGTGTTCGACATGCTCGGCGGGCTCGTCCAGGCGGTGCACGGCATCGCGTGCCTCGGCGACCCGTCGGGCGTGGAGATCCTGGTGACCGCTGACGAGGAGGTCGGCTCGCACACCTCGCGGGCGCTGATCGAGGAGCGGGCGCAGGCCTGCGGCGCCGTCCTCGTGGTGGAGGGCGCCGCCGACGGCGGGGCGCTGAAGACCGGCCGGAAGGGCTGCGGGTCCTTCCACGTCTGCATCGCCGGCCGCGCCTCGCACGCCGGGCTCGAACCGGCCGCCGGGGTCAACGCCCTCGTGGAGGCGGCTCACCAGGTGCTGGACATCGCCGCGCTCGGCCGGCCGGAGGTCGGCACCACCGTCACCCCGACCGTCGCGTCCGCCGGAACGCTGGACAACGTCGTCCCGGCGGAGGCGAGCATCGTGGTGGACGTCCGGGTGGAGACGGCGGACGAGAAGGAGCGCATCGAGTCCGCTTTCGCCGCCCTCGCCCCGCACCTGGCGGAGGCCGAGATCACGGTGAGCGGCGCCGTCGGCCGGCCGCCGATGCCCGAGGCGGCTTCGGCCGGGCTGTTCGCCCTGGCGAAGGAGCTGCTGCCGTCGCTGGAGGGCAGGGCCGTCGGCGGCGGCAGCGACGGCAACTTCACGGCCGCACTCGGCGTGCCCACCCTCGACGGCCTCGGCGCGGTCGGCGGCGGCGCCCACGCCGACCACGAGTACGTGCTGGTCGACACCATGGCGGAGCGCGCCGAGCTGGTCGCGGGCCTGGTACGCGCGATCCGGGAGCAGCCGCGGCCTGCGGCCCGGTAGAGCGCTCGAAGGAGCGCACCACGGCGCGCCCGGTGTCCGTCGTGTGCGCGCGGGGTGCCGCTGCGGCGAAGGGGCGCAGCAGCCCGCGCGGCCGCGGACCGGGCGCAGCCGCAGGTGCGGCGGCGGCGAGGGCGCGGCCGATCGCGTAGGCTCGGCGGATGGCGAAGTACTTCGACGTCCACCCCGACAACCCGCAGCAGCGCACGATCAGCGGCGTCGCGGACAGCATCCGCTCCGGGGCACTGGTGGCGTACCCCACCGACTCCTGCTACGCGCTGGGCTGCCAGCTCGGCAACCGGGACGGCCTGGCCCGGATCCGGTCCATCCGCCGCCTCGACGACCGGCACCACTTCACGCTGGTGTGCCGGGACTTCGCCCAGCTGGGGCAGCTCGTCAACATCGGCAACGATGTCTTCCGCGCCATCAAGGCGGCGACGCCCGGCAGTTACACCTTCATCCTCCCGGCGACGCGGGAGGTGCCGCGGCAGCTGCTGCACCCGAAGAAGAAGACCGTCGGCGTGCGCATCCCCGACCACACCGTCACCCAGGCGCTCCTCGCCGAGCTGGGCGAACCGCTGCTGTCCAGCACCCTGCTGCTGCCCGACGAGAGCGAACCGCTCACCATCGGCTGGGAGATCAAGGAGCGGCTGGAGCACTCCGTGGACATCGTCGTGGACTCGGGCGACTGCGGGACGGAGCCGACGACGGTCGTCGACTTCTCCGGCGGCGCCCCCGAGGTCGTCCGCCGCGGCGCCGGGGACCCGTCCCGGTTCGAGTGAGGCGGTACGGCGGCTTCGGGCCGGATCCGGCGGGCGCACCGCCGGCCGGATCCGGGGCCGGCAGGGGCGGGGCGGCCGCGGGCGGCCACGCGCGGCGCCGGCCGTCCCGGCGCCCCCGCCCGTCGTGATCGACTCGTCGGCCGGGGTGCGATGCGGCCCCGGCGGCGGGCGCGCATCATGGGGAGAGACGCTCGGTTCGCTCGGCGAAGGAGGGCGCGGATGAGTTCCCAGCGCTTCGAGCTGGTTTTTTCCGAGGAAGCGGGCGGCCGGGAGGACGTCGTGGTCGTCACCGCGACCGGCCTGTCGGGCCCCGGCGGGCACCCGGTGTACGAGGACCCGACCGGCATCGTCCGCGCCGAGATCAGCGACCGCGGTGAGGTCCGCGTCCTGGCCTCCGGCGGCGGGCAGACCCCGGCACGCGTGGTCCGGGCCCGGCCGGTGGAGTGACCGCCCGCCCCTCCTGGCGCCCTGTCCGGCCTCGGCTGCGGCCCGACTCCCGTGCCACAGGGCCCCGTTCGGCCGACTTCCAGGCCAACCATCCTTGCCCGTAAGGCACTTGACACGCGGATGTGCGGGGTACGATCTCCGCCGTGACGGGGTCGGGGATATTCGGACGTCCGGGCGGGCTGCGTGCCCGCGGCTGCGCGACGGCGGCCGCGGCCCTGCTGGCCCTGGCCGGGTGTGCCGCGGACGGGACGCCGGGCGCGAGGGGCGGTCCGGACGGGTCCCCGCGTCCGTCGGCAAATTCGGGCGGGGCCACCGCCGGCGCGCCCGCCCCGTCCGCCGTCCCCGCGTTCGACCCGGCCAGGCAGCCCGCCGACGCCGCCGCGGCCCGTGCGCTGCTCGACCGGGTCCTGGTCGACCAGGAGGCGTTCGGCCCGGACGTGCGGCGCAGCTCCCCCTTCGAGAGCCGGCCCGGCCTCTGGCCCGTCCTCGACGCGGACTGCGTGTGGCAGACCGCCGGCCTGCCGCCCGGCGTGCTCGCCACCCGGACCCGCTACTTCCACGTCCCGGCCGGCGACGGCCGCGGCCGGGTGCGGATCAGCGCGACGGTCACCGTCCACCGCGACCCGTCCGGATCCGGCTGGGAGACCGCGCAGGCCATGGAGGAGGTGCTGCGCTGCCCGCAGCAGGTCCTGGGTGCCGGCGAGCGGCTGCAGAACCTGTGGGGCGCCTCGCTCTACCTGGGAGAGCAGCTGAACGGCTGGACGGAGGACGCGTTCAGCGAGTCCGGCGAGTACGTCGGCGACAAGGACGGCGGGCCGCACCCGTACATGTGGTCGCAGGGGCAGTTCGGCCCGGTGACGATGGCGGTCGCCGGCCGGGGCGCGGCCGGGGTCACTGCCCAGGACGTGCGGGCACTGGTCGTGCAGGGGACCAGCCGGATGATGCTCCGGGCACACGGCGCGCTCGCGAAGGAGGGCTGATGGAGCGGCTCCACCCCGCGGACCCGTCCCGGATCGGCGGGCACCGCCTGCTGGGGCGGCTCGGCGCGGGCGGCATGGGCGTCGTCTACCTCGGCCGCTCGGACGACGGGGGGCTCGCCGCGGTCAAGGTGATCCGGGCAGAGCTCGCCGGCGAGGACGACTTCCGTGCCCGGTTCCGCCGTGAGGCGGCCATCGCCGCCCGCGTGGACAGCCCCTGGGCGGTGCGGGTCACCGGCGCCGACCCGGACGCGGCCGAGCCGTGGCTGGCCACCGCGTTCGTCCCCGGACCCTCGCTGGCGGAGGCCGTCTCCGCGCACGGCCCGCTCCCGCTGCGGGCCGTACGGCTCCTCGGGAAGGCGCTGGCGGGGGCGCTCGGGGTGATGCACGGGCAGGGCCTGGTCCACCGGGACGTGAAGCCGGCGAACGTGCTGCTCGGCATGGACGGCCCGCGGCTGATCGACTTCGGGATCGCGCGCGGCGGCGAGCACACCGCTCTGACCTCCACGGACGTGGTCGTCGGCACTCCGGGGTTCCTCTCCCCCGAGCAGGCCAGGGGGCTGCCCGCCGAGCCCGCCGGGGACGTGTTCTCCCTGGGCTGCCTGCTCGCGTACGCGGCCACGGGGCGGCTGCCGTTCGGGACGGGCGCGGCGGAGGCGGTCTTGTACCGCACCGTCCACGACGAGCCGGAGTTCGGGCCGGAGGTCCTCGCGGACCCGGAGCTGGCCGGGCTGCTGCGCAGGGCCCTCGCCAAGCACCCCGGGGAGCGGCCCACGGCCCGTGAGGTGGACGCGGCGCTGACCGAGGACGCGCCGGGGGCGGGCACGGGGTGGCTGCCCGACCCGGTCGTGGCGGTGATCGCCGAGCGGGCGGCCGCGCTGCTGGCCCTGCCGGGGATCGAGGAGACCGCCGCCGACGCGGCCCGGGGCGGCGCGGATGCCGGCACCGGGGCCGGCGGCGGGCGCGGCCCGACGCGGCGGCGGCTGCTGGCCTTCGGCGCGGCGGGCGCCCTGGCCGTGGCCGGCGGCGGGGCCGCCGCCTGGCTGTCGCTGCGGGGCGGCGGGGACTCCGGCGGGGCGGGCGGGCGGCGGTGGCTGCTCGGGGTGCACGCGGACCTGTCGGGGCCGCACAAGGCGGCCGGGCTGGCCCAGGAGCGCGGGGTGCGGCTGGCCGTCGCCGACTTCAACTCCCGTGCCCGGCGGCCGTTCACGCTGGGCGTGGTCACCGCGGACGACGGCGGTGCCGCCGACCGGAGCGCCGCCGCCGCGGCCGAGCTGGTCGGCAACCGGGACGTCCTCGCGGTGGTCGGTCCGACCGCCAACGCCTCGGTGATGGCCTGTCTGGAGCCCTACGGGGAGGCCGCGCTGCCCCTGCTGTCCGTGTCGGCGCTGGGCACCTCGTTCGGGGTGGCGGACCGGCGGAGCTTCTTCCAGAACTCCGCGCTGTCCCTCGGCCAGGGCTCGGCCGTCGGCCTGCAGCTCGTCCGGGGGCAGGGGGCGCGGCGCCTGGGCCTGCTGTGCGACCGCGACGGCGACGCCGAGGGGTGGCAGGCGGTGCTGCTGCTCAGCCGCACCCTGGGCTCCGCCGACCCGGCGGCGACGGTGTACGCGCGGGTCGTGCCGCGGGGGGCGCAGGCCCTGCCGGAGGTCGTCGCCGACATGCTGGCGCACGGCGTCGACGGGTTCTTCTACACGGGCACTGCGGCGGGGGCGGCGAAGACGGCGGGGCTGCTGGCCGAGGCCGGGTTCCGCGGGCCGCGGGCCGCGGACTACGGGATCGCGGGCCCGGAGTTCCTCGCGCAGGCGGGGGCGGCCGCCGAGGGCTGGCAGTTCCTCACCCCGTACACCGGCCCGGAGGCGCCGCGGGCCGCGCAGCTCGCCAAGGCGCACCGGGACGCGTACGGGGAGGCGCCCGGCATCTGGACGGTCGAGGCGTACGACACGGCCGCCCAGGTCGCCGGCCGGCTGGCCGCGGCCGCGGCCGCGCGGGGCGGCGCCCGCCCGACCCGGGCGGAGCTGCTGGCGGCCCTGCCCGGCGGCACGTACCAGGGCCTTGCGAAGGAGTACGCGTACGACGCGCAGCGGCAGGTGAAGGGGAACATCTACTTCCTGCACCGGGTGGAGGGCGGCCGGATCCGGTTCGTGGGGCCTGCCGTCCGCGAGCCGGCGGGGTAGCGGGTGCGCCCGCTCCTGCCTGCCGATCCGGCGTCGGTCGGCGGGCACCGGCTCCTCGGACGGCTCGGTTCCGGCGGGATGGGCACCGTGTACCTGGGCCGGTCCCCGGCGGGTGTCCTGCTCGCGGTGAAGGTGATCCGGGCCGACCATGCCTCGGATCCGGCGTTCCGGGCCCGGTTCCGGCGGGAGGCGCAGGCCGCGGCGGGGCTGTCCGGGCGGTGGGTGGTGCCGGTGGTCGCCGCGGATCCGGAGGCCCGCGAGCCGTGGCTGGCCACGCCGTTCGTCCCCGGGCCGTCGCTGTCCGAGGCGGTGGGCGCGTACGGGCCCCTGCCGGCGGGGAGCGTGCGGACTCTGGGGGTGCGGCTGGCCGAGGCCCTCCGGCAGGTGCACGAGGCGGGGCTGGTGCACCGTGACGTGAAGCCGGGGAACATCCTGCTCGCGCCGGACGGGCCGCGGCTGATCGACTTCGGGATCGCGCGGGCGGTCGGGGCGACGACGCTGACGGCGGCCGACGCTGTCGTCGGGACACCGGGCTACCTGCCGCCGGAGCAGGCGCGGGCGGATGCGGGGGCGCCGGGGCCGGCGGGCGACGTGTTCTCCCTCGGCTGCGTCCTGGTGTTCGCGGCGACCGGGCGGGGGCCGTTCGGCGGCGGGCACGCCGCCGCCGTCGTCTTCCGCACGGTGCACGACGAGCCGGTGCTGGACGGGGTCCCGGAGGAGCTGCGGGAGGCCGTCGGGGCGTGCCTGGCGAAGGACCCGGCCGGACGGCCGCTCCCGCAGCGGCTGCGGGAGCTCCTCGGCGGCGGCGCGGAGCCGGCCGGCGGGGAGGGCGGGGGCGGCGCGGACTGGCTGCCGCCGCCGCTGCCGCGGCTGATCGCCGAACGCTCCACCCGCGCCCTGGAGCTGCCCGCCCCCGAGCCCACCCGCCTCGACGGGCCGCAGGCGCCTCCCGGGGCGCCGGGGCCGGGCGGGGGCCCGCTGACCCGGCGGCGCCTCCTGGCGGTCGGCGGGGCGGCGGCCGCGGCGGCGGTTCCGCCGGCGTGGCTGGCCGCCCGCGGACGAGGACCGGGCGGGGCGGCCGCCGCGCGCGGGGCGGCGGCCGGGCCGGTGTTCACCGTCGCCCTCCAGGCGGACCTGTCGGGGCCGGGGAAGGCCGAGGGGGAGGCGCACGAGCGGGGCCTGCGGCTGGCCGCGGACCGGCACAACGCGCGCGGCGGCGCCCCGTTCCGGCTGGCCGTCCGCGCCGCGGACGACGGCGGCGACCCCGCGCGGGCCGCGCAGGTGATCGGGCAGCTGGTGGCGGACCCGTCGGTGGTCGCGGTCGTCGGCCCCACCGCGCAGGCCGCCGTGCCCGCCCTGGCCGCCGCCTGCCTGGCCGCGGACCTGCTGCTGCTGCCGGTGTCCGTCCACAGCGGGTCGGCGGCGCAGTCCGACTGGCGGACGGTGTGCGACACGCGCGGGAAGCCGGAGGACATCTCCCTGCCGGTGCTGCACTACCTGTCGCGGGTGCGTCCCGTCTCGCACACCGCGGTGGTCGAGCAGGAGGGCGCGGCGGAGACGGACTGGGAGCTGACCCGCATGCTGCGGCACACGCCCCCGTCGCAGGGCACGGTGAGCGTCCACCGGATCCCCGGCGCGGCGGGCGGCGCCGACCTGGCGGGGGTCGTGGACGGGATGCTGCGGGCCGGGGCGCAGGCCGCGGTGTTCGCGGGGACGTCCGCGGGGGTCGCGGGCCGGTTCGCGCGGGCGCTGGCCGGCGCCGGGTTTGCGGGCCCGCGGATGGCGACGGGCCGCGTGATGGCCCCCGCCTTCCTGGAGGCGGCCGGCGGGGCGGCGGAGGACTGGCTGTTCGGCGCGTTCTTCACGGAGCCGTCGGCGGTGCCCGCCGCGGCGGACTTCACCGCCGCGCACCAGGCGGCGTACGGGGCGCCGCCGGCCCGGTGGGCCGCCGAGGCCCACGACGCGCTCGGCCTGGTCGCGGCCGCCCTGGCCGGGCTGGGCGCGGAGGGCCGCGACCGGCCGGGGCTGTCGCGGCGGATCTTCCGCACGTCCTACGAGGGGCTGGCCAAGCCGCTGGCGTTCGACGCGACGACGCGGATGCTGGCCGGGCTGCGCGTCGCGCACCTGTACCGGGTCCGGTCGGGCGCCTTCGCGTACCTGGGCCCGTACGCGGACGTGACGGCGGCGGCGTGACGGTGCCGGTGCCCGTGCCCGCGGCGCGGCGGCCGGACCGGTGCGGGGTGCCTGCTCCGTACGGGTGCTCTTCGGCTCCCGTTCGGCCGCACCCCCCGAGCGCATGATCATCCTTTCGGCCCGCGGTCGTCTTTGATGCTGCCATCCGGCCATGGGCGATCTGGGAGGGCCGCATCCCGATGTCTCCGACACACCCCGCACCGCACCCGCCACGGGAACCACTGGCTGCGCAACCGCAGCAGGATGTACCCGAACGGCCGTCGCCCGGCTCCTCCCGGTCCCGGCGGAGCCGGGCGTGGAGCGTCGCCGCCGCGGTGACGGGCGCCGCGCTGCTCGTCGCCGCGGCCCCCGCAAGCGCACCGCAGGGGCCCGCGGGCGGCTCCGCCGCCCGCGCGTCGGCCGGCGTGGTGCTGCTGGTGGGCAGGGCGCTGGAGGAGGGCGGCGGCTCCGCGGCGGGGTGCGCCGCGGAGCGGTTCCGGGCCGGGCTGTGCACGGGCTGGCGGCAGCAGCGGGTGCGGGCCACCGCCGACGGCGCGGGCGCGGTCCTGCGCGAGCCGCGCGGGCGCGGCGCCGTGCGCACGGCGCGCACGGTGGTGCTGCCGACCGACCCGGGCGGCCCGCTGGAGATCGGGCTGGCCGGTCCCGGGCTGCTGACCGATGTCACCGTGCAGGACGCGCACGGACGGCACGTCGGCGGCGTCCTCTCGCCGAAGGGCCTGCACTGGAACAACACCGAGCCGCTGAGGGCCGGCGAGCTGTACACGGTGCGCGTCGGGGCGCAGGACGCGGCCGGTACGCCGGTCGGGGCGACCATGGCGTTCCGTACGGCGCCCGCCCCGAGGAGCGGCCGGGTGACGGCCGGGTTCGGGCCGCGGCCCGGCACGTACGGGGCGGGGCAGATCGTGACGGCCTCGCTGAGCCGGCCGATCCCGGCGGCGGACCGGGAGGCGCGGGCGCGGGTCGAGCGGTCCCTGGAGGTCGCGTCGGAGCCGGCGGTGCAGGGGGCGTGGCACTGGGTGGACGCTTCGACGCTGCACTACCGGCCGCGTACGTACTGGCCGGCGCATGCGGTGGTGCGGGTGCGCAGCGGGCTGGACGGGGTGGACCTCGGCGAGCACGGCCACGGCGGGCCGTCGGAGCCGGTGGAGTTCGCCATCGGGGACCGGATCGAGGCGCTGACGGACTCCGCGGCGCACCGGATGACGGTGCGGCGCAACGGCCGGGTGCTGCGGACGATCCCGGTGACCACCGGCAAGGAGGGCTTCCGCACCCGCAGCGGCATCAAGGTGGTGCTGGGGCAGGAGGCGAGGGTCCGCATGCGCGGGGACACGGTCGGCATCCAGCGCGGCACGAGCGAGTTCTACGACCTGTCGGTGCGGTACGCGACGCGGGTGACCTGGAGCGGCGAGTACGTGCACGCGGCGCCGTGGTCGGTGGACGCACAGGGGCGGGAGAACGTCAGCCACGGCTGCACGGGGATGAGCACGGCGGACGCGGCCTGGTTCTTCGACACGGTGCGGATCGGGGACATCGTGGAGGTGGTCAACAGCGGCGGTGAGCCGATGGAGCCCTTCGCGAACGGGTTCGGCGACTGGAACCTGGACTGGAAGGCCTGGCTGGCGGGCAGTGCGCTCGCCCCGGAGGCCGCGGAGGCGGCCCCTGCGGCGGCGGTGTCCGCGGGGGCGCCGCGCACCCCGGCGCGCCTGCTGCCGATGGTGTGACGCGGACGCGGGTGGGCGCTGCACCCGCGGCATCGCGGGTGCAGCGCCCGGTACCGCGCCGGGCGGGCCGTCTACCGGGGGGCGGGGCAGGCCTGCCAGGCGAGGTGGTACAGGGTGCTGACGCTGGCGTCGGTGGAGTCCATCGTCATGAAGCTGGTGGCCGCCTGCGGGTTGGAGGTGCCGGCATTCACCCGCAGTTCGGTGTTGATGTTGAAATTGCGTTTTTCGCCGCAGGGCGCCCAGACGAGGTCCGCGTATTCGGTCCGGTCGGTCGCCTGCCAGTTGTCGTTGAAGGGTCCGTTGAACTGGTGGGTGCGCTGCGTCGTCTGCGGCATTCCCTGGAAGTAGTAGTTCGCCCGTTCCTGGCCCCATGCGCCGGGCTGGAGGAATGCGAATCCGCGGTAGTCGGCCTGGACTATCGCGTAGGTGAAGCCGGAGGGCACGTGGACCCGCAGGTTCAGCTGGCAGTTCTTGCGGAACGCGGTCGGCGGCGCGCCCGGGCCGACCTGCGCCAGGTAGTCACTGTAGGTGACGGTGAAGGCGGTGTTGTCGGGGGCCACGGCCACCTCGGCGGTGCCCTCGCGGCATCCGGATCCGTTGACCGTGGCGAGCTCGATCACGATCTTGTCGGGTGGCGCGGTGATCTGGGGGGTGTGGCCGGCGGCGCCTGCCGGGGTGGTCGCCGTGGCGGCGAGGACGGCGGCCGCGGCGCCGGTGAGCAGGGTGCGGGACAGGGAAGGGGACATCGTCGTCGCTCCTGACCGTGATTCGGGTGGGCCGGTGCTCACGCCGGGTCAGGACCCGGGACAGGTCTTCCAGGCGAAGTGGTAGACCGTGCTGACGCTGCCGTCGGTGGAGTCCATGCTCATGAAGCTCAGCGACTGCGGGTTCGAGGTGCCGGGGTAGACGCGCAGCTCGCTGTTGACGTTGAGGTTGCGCTCCTCGCCGCACGGGGCCCAGACCAGGTCGGCGTAGTCGGTCTGGTCGGTGGCCTGCCAGTTGTCTGAGTACGGGCCGTGGAACTGGTGGAGGGTGCGGGCGGTCTGGGCCATGCCCTGGAAGTAGTAGTTGGCGCGCTCCTGCCCGTAGGCGCCGCGCTGGAGGTGGGCGAAGCCGCGGTAGTCGGCGCGGGCGATGGCGTAGGTGAAGCCGTGCGGGACGTGGATGCGGAGGGCGAGCTGGCAGTTCTTGCGGAAGTCCGTGCCGCCGGAGCCGGCTCCCGTCTGGGCGAGGTAGTCGCTGTACGTGACCGTGAAGGAGGTGTTGTCGGAGGAGGCGGCGACGGTGGCGGTGCCCTGGGGGCATCCGGATCCGTTGACGCCGACCACGTCGACGGTGATTCTCCCGGGCGGCGGTGTGTCGGTGGCGGCGTGGGCCGGTGCGGCCAGGGCGGTCAGCGCCGCCAGTGCCGCGGCGACGGTCAATCTGCGGATTGCCATCTGGATTTTCCCCATTCCTCCGGAGCCGGTTTCCGAATTTCGGCATGGACATGCCACCACGGGTTCAGCGGGCCGGATAGGTGCCGATACGGCCAACCGCCTCCGGCCACTCCCGCTGGCCGAATTCCGCATCCGCCTCCACCGCCCCGCACCCCGCCCATCAGCCCCGCTCCCCCGGCCGCCGCCCGCCGGGCCGCAGGCGCCGCCCGCGTACTCTGACCGGAACCCCGCGGACCCGCCCGGCCGGGCCGGCCGTACTCCGGCCGCGCGTCCGCACGGGGCACGCGGCGCCGTGCCGCGTTAGGCTCGGACGGGGCGCAGGAGAGGGATGGTGCGCATGTGTCGATGGCTGGCCTATTCCGGCTCGCCGCTGCTGTTGGACGCGGTTCTCTACCAGCCGGAACACTCACTGATCAACCAGAGCCTGCATGCTCGGATGGGAGTGGAGACGACCAACGGCGACGGCTTCGGGATCGGCTGGTACAGCACCGACGCGGCCGCGAACGGCACCCCGGCGGTGTTCCGCGACATCGGGCCGGCCTGGAGCAACCGCAACCTGCGGGAGCTCGCCGCCCACATCCGCTCCCCGCTGTTCTTCGCCCACGTGCGGGCCTCGACGGGCTCCGCCATCCAGCAGACGAACTGCCACCCGTTCCGGCACGGCCGCTGGCTGTGGATGCACAACGGGGCCATCACCGACTTCCAGCGCCTCCAGCGCGACCTGTGCATGGCCGTCGACCCGGCGCTCTTCCCCTGCATCGAGGGATCGACGGACTCCGAGGTGATGTTCTACCTGGCCGTCACGTTCGGCCTGGACCAGGACGTGCCCGGCGCGGTCGCCCGGATGGCGGGTCTCGTCGAGCGGGTGGGCAAGGAGCACGGCGTCGCCGACCCGCTCCAGATGACGGTCGCCGTCAGCGACGGAGACCGGGTGTGGGCGTTCCGCTACTCCAGCTCCGGCCGGTCGCGCTCCCTGTTCTTCAGCAGCCGGGCAGACACCGTACGGGAGCTGTACCCGGAGCTGCCCTACCTGCGCGAGGTGTCCGACGACACCCGGCTGGTGGTCTCGGAGCCGCTGGGAGACCTGCCGGGGCTGTGGAACGAGCTGCCCGAGGCGAGCTACGTGGTGGTGCCGGCGGAGGGCCACGAGGACTGCCTGCCGTTCATCACCGAACTCCCCTGACGGCCGGCCCGCCGACCCCGGCCGCCGGCCCGCCGACCCCGGGGGCGGGTGCGGCGGGTCGGCGCGGCCGTCAGCAGATCCGGGGCAGCTGCTCCCCCAGCGGCAGGTCCAGTACGCGCGTACCGCCGAGCCCCGTGCGCGCCACGACCATGCCGGGGTGCTCCTCCACGGCCCGGCCCACGATCGCCGCGCGCCGGCCGAGCGGGTGGGCGCGCATCGCCTCCAGGACGGCCTCCACGTCCCCGGGCGGCACGAACGCCACCAGCTTGCCCTCGTTGGCGACGTAGAAGGGGTCCAGGCCGAGGACGGCGCAGGCGTTGCGGACGGGCTCCGGGACCGGCACCCGCCCCTCGTCGACGACCACGCCCGTGCCCGAGGCGGCGGCGATCTCCCCGAGCGCGGCCGCCAGCCCGCCGCGCGTGGGGTCCCGCAGCACGTGCAGGTCGGGCGTCACGGCGAGCATCGCCTCGACGAGCCCGCCCAGCGGGGCGCAGTCGCTGACGGTCTCCACGTCGAAGCCGAGGCCCTCACGGCAGCTCATGACGGCCACCCCGTGCGCGCCGATCTCGCCGCTGACGATGACCGCGTCGCCGGGCCGCGCGCGCTGCGGGCGCAGGTCCACGCCCTCGGGGACGAGCCCGATGCCGGCCGTGGTGATGTAGATGCCGTCGCCGTGCCCGGCCTCGACGACCTTGGTGTCGCCGGTGGCGACCTCGACGCCCGCGGCCCGCGCGGCGGCGCCCAGAGCCTCGGCGACCCGGGCCACCGTGGCGGTCTCGACGCCCTCCTCCAGGATGAAGGCGCAGGACAGGTAGGCGGCGCGGGCGCCGCTCATGGCGAGGTCGTTGACGGTGCCGTTGACAGCGAGGTCCCCGATGCTGCCGCCGGGGAAGAACAGCGGCCGCACCACGTAGGAGTCGGTGGAGAACGCGAGCCGGGCGCCGCCCAGCGTGACGGCCGCGCTGTCGCCCATGCCGGCCAGCACCTCGCCGCCGTACGCGGGGGCGAAGACGTGCCGGACCAGCTCGGCGGAGAGCGCTCCGCCGCCGCCGTGGCCCATGACGACGCGGGGGTGGTCGCGCAGGGGCGCCGGGCAGGTCCAGCCGGTGATGTCGAGGACGGTGTCAGACAACGGGGCTCGCCTCCAGAGGGGGCTGCGGTGCGGGCTGCGGTGCGGGCTGCGGTGCGGGCTGCGGGGAGCGGGCGGGCGCCGTCCCCAGGCGCCGGTAGAGGTAGTACGCGGCGCAGGCGCCCTCGCTGGAGACCATCGTGGCGCCGAGCGGGGTGCGCGGGGTGCAGGCCGTGCCGAACGCCTCGCACTGGTGCGGCTTGAGCAGCCCCTGCAGGACCTCGCCGCTGCGGCAGGCCTCGGGCTCGCGGGTGGCGATGCCGGACACGGGGAAGCGGCGCTCGGCGTCGTACTCCCGGTAGCGCTCCGAGAGCCGCCAGCCGCTGTCGGGAATGGTGCCGATGCCGCGCCAGGCCCGGTCGGTGACCTCGAAGACGTCCTCGATCATGGCGAGGGCGGCCGGATTGCCCTCGGTGCGCACCGCCCGCGGGTAGGCGTTCTCGACGGTGTGCTCGCCGCGCTCCAGCTGGCGCACGGCCCGGCGGACGCCTTCGAGGATGTCGAGCGGTTCGAAGCCGGTGACGACGACGGGCACCCGGTGGCGGTCGGCCAGCTCGGGGTACTCGGCGGTGCCCATGACGCTGCACACGTGCCCGGCGGCCAGGAAGCCCTGCACGCGGCAGCTCGGCGACTGCATGATCGCCTCGATCGCCGGGGGGACCCGTACGTGCGAGACGAGCAGGCTGAAGTTGCGGATGCCGAGCCTGCGCGCCTGGTACACCGTCATGGCGTTGGGCGGGGCGGTGGTCTCGAAGCCGATGCCGAAGAACACGACCTGCCGGTCGGGGTTCTCGCGGGCGATGCGCAGGGCGTCGAGCGGGGAGTAGACGACGCGGACGTCGCCGCCCTCGCTGCGGACCCGGAAGAGGTCCTTGCCGGTTCCGGGGACGCGGAGCATGTCCCCGAAGGAGCAGAAGACCACCTCGGGGCGGGCGGCGATGGCGAGTGCCTTGTCGATGACCTCCAGCGGCGTCACGCACACCGGGCAGCCGGGGCCGTGGATCAGCTCGACGCCCTCGGGCAGGAGCTGGTCGATGCCGTGCCGGATGATCGTGTGGGTCTGGCCGCCGCAGACCTCCATCAGCGCCCACGGCCGCGTCACGGAGGCCCGGATGTCGTCCAGGAGCCGGCGGGCCAGCCCGGGGTCCTGGAACTCGTCGATGTACTTCACCGCTGCCGCGCCTCCCGCGCCGTCCCCTCGGCCTCCGGCCCTGCGCCGGAGGGCCCGTCCTGTACGCCCGCCTCGGCCGCCGCCCGCTCCCACGGGTCACCGAACTCCTCCTGGAGCATGCCGAGTTCCTCGAAGAGCTCCAGGGTGCGCCGGGCCGACTCCTCGTCGAGCCGCTGGAGCGCGAAGCCGACGTGCACGACGGCGTACTCGCCGACCCGGAGGTCGGGCAGGTACTCCAGGCACACCTCCTTGACCACGCCGCCGAAGTCGACGCTCGCCATGCGGGTGCCGTCCCGCTCCCCGATCTCAAGCACTCTGCCGGGTACCGCCAGGCACATGGCCTCCTCCTTGCTGTGGGTGGTGCCGGTTTCCGGCCGCCGCGACCATCAGCTGGCCCAGGGCCAGCCCGCCGTCGTTCGGCGGGACGCGGTGGTGGCGCAGGACGGTGAAGCCGCGGCCGCGCAGCAGGCGGGCGCAGGCGGAGGAGAGCACGGTGTTGGCGAAGACCCCGCCGGTCAGGGCGGCGGTGTCGAGGCCGTGCCGTTGGCGGGCCAGGACGGCGAGGCCGGCGACGAGTTCGGCCACCGCGGTGTGGAAGCGGGCCGCGATGAGCGGCGGCGGGGTTCCGGCACGCAGGTCCGCGACCACGGCGGCCAGCAGCGGCGCCGGGTCGGCGGTGACGGGCGCGTCCCCGCCCGCCGGGGCACGCACCTCGAACGCGTACCCGGCGGCCCGGGGTGCAGGCCCGGGGGCAGCGAGGGCGGCGGCCTCCAGCTCGACCGCCGCCTGGGCCTCGTAGCCGGCGTGGTGGCAGACCCCGGCGAGCGAGGAGACGGCGTCGAAGAGCCGTCCCATGCTGGAGGTGGGGACGCAGTGCAGGCCGCGCTCCAACTGGCGCTCCAGGACGCGCAGTTCCTCGGCGGGGCAGGCGCCGGTACAGGGGAGGTCCGCCGACCAGGGCAGTCCGGCGGCCCGCAGGTGGGACAGGGCCATGCGGTAGGGGCGCCGGACCGCGGCGTCGCCGCCCGGCAGCGGCACGTACGCCAGGTGCGCGAAGCGCTGGTGGCCGGCGTAGTCGGCCAGGAGCACCTCGCCGCCCCAGACGGCGCCGTCGTCCCCGTGCCCGGTGCCGTCGAAGGCGAAGCCGATGACGCGCCGCCGGCCGTCGAGGCCGTGCTCGGCCATGGCGGAGGCGATGTGCGCGTGGTGGTGCTGTACACCGGTGAGCAGGCGGTCCCCGGCGGTGCGCCGGGCCCAGGCGGTGGAGCGGTAGCCGGGGTGCCGGTCGGCCGCGAGGAGGGCGGGGCGGACGCCGGTGACGGACTCCAGCTGCTCCTCGGCCCGTTCGAAGGCGGTCTGCGTGGCGAGGTCGTCCATGTCGCCGATGTGCGCGGACAGCCAGGCCTTGCGCCCCTCGCCGAGGCAGAAGGCGTTCTTCAGGTCGCCCCCGACGGCGAGTGCCGACGGCACGGGCAGCGGCAGGTCCAGCGGCAGCGGGGCGTGTCCCCGGGCGCGGCGCAGGACGAGGGGCTCGCCGTCGCAGACGCGGACCACGGAGTCGTCGCACGGCACGTGGATGGGGCGGTCGTGGGTGAGCCAGGCGTCGGCCAGTCCGGCGAGGCGCTCCAGGGCCTCGGCGTCGTCGGTGACGATGGGCTCGCCGGACAGGTTGCCGCTGGTCATGACGAGCAGGCGAGGGCCGGGCGGATCGCCTGGCAGGCCGAGCAGCAGGTGGTGCACGGGCGTGTACGGGAGCATCACGCCGAGGTCGGGGCAGCGGGGGGCGACGGCGTCGGCGACGCGCACCCCGCCGGCGGCAGCCGCGGCGGGGAGGCGGCGCAGCAGGACGATGGGCCTCACCGGGCCGGTCAGGAGGGCGTGTTCCGCGGGGCTGATCCGTACGAGGCCGGCCAGGTCGGCGGTGTCGCGGGCCATCAGGGCGAACGGCTTGTCCCCGCGCGCCTTGCGGCGGCGCAGCCCGGCGACCGCCGCGGCGTTGGCGGCGTCGCAGGCGAGGTGGTAGCCGCCGAGGCCCTTGACGGCGAGGACGGCGCCCTCGGCGAGCAGGCGGCGGGCCTGCGCCACCGGGCCCGCGGCTTCGGCGGCCTCCTGCGGCGGGGTGCCGGCGAGGAGGCGCAGCCGCGGCCCGCAGGCCGGGCAGGCCACGGGCTGGGCGTGGAAGCGGCGGTCGGCGGGGTCGGCGTACTCGCGGGCGCAGTCGGGGCACATGGGGAAGCGGGCCATGGTGGTGTGCGCCCGGTCGTACGGCAGCCCGGTCACGATGGTGAAGCGGGGGCCGCAGTGCGTGCAGGTGATGAAGGGGTGCCGGTGCCGCCGGTCGGCGGGGTCCGCGAGCTCGGCCAGGCAGGCGGCGCAGGTGGCCGTGTCCGGGGAGACGAGGGTGCGGGCGGGGCCGCCGGTGCGCGAGGGGGTGATGGTGAAGCCGGCGCCGCCTGCGACGGGGACCTCGCAGTGGTCGACGGCGTCGACGACGGCCAGCGGCGGGGCGTCGGCGGCGAGGCGCTCACAGAAGGCCGACACGGCGTCGGGCGCGCCCTCGACCTCGGCGACGACGCCGTCGGGGGTGTTGGTGACGTGCCCGGCGAGGCCGAGCCCGGTCGCGCGGGTGTACACGTACGGCCGGAAGCCGACGCCCTGGACGACGCCGCGTACGACGACCCGGCGGCGCTGCACGGCCTCCGTCACCGGGTCGGCGCGGTGGCGGGCCGCGGGCGTCCGGCGTCCGCGGCGGGCCCGCCGCCGGGGTGGCCGTGGGCGTGCCCGCGGTGGTCGTGCCCGCGGTGGTCGTGCCCGCGGTGGTCGTGGCCACCGTGGTCGTGGCCGCCGTGGTCGTGGCCGGGCGGGTGGGCGGGCTGCCGGCCGGCCATGACCGGGGTGTGGACGGGCTTCCCGTCCGCCACCGCCAGGGCGCGGTCCAGCAGCGCGCCGGCGCCCTCGCCGGTGCGCGCGGAGGTCAGCAGCACCTCCACGCCCGGGTTGACCTGGCGGACGTTCGCCCGGAAGGCGGCCTCGTCGAACCCGGCCGCCCCGGCGATGTCGGTCTTCGTCACGACGACCAGGTGGGCGAGGCCGAAGGCCGTCGGGTACTTCAGCGGCTTGTCCTCGCCCTCGGTGACCGAGGCGAGGACGATGCGCAGCGACTCCCCGAGGTCGTAGGAGGCGGGGCAGACGAGGTTGCCGACGTTCTCGACGAACAGCAGGCGGGTGCCGTCGGGGAGCCAGCCGTCGAGGTGGCGGCCGAGCATGTGCGCCTCCAGGTGGCACAGCCCGTCGGTGAGGACCTGCTTGACGGGGGCGCCCGAACGGGCCAGCCGCGTCGCGTCGTTCTCGGTGGCCAGGTCGGCGGTGAGGGCGGCGACGGGCACTGCGCGCTCGCGGGCGAGGCCCAGTTCCTGTTCCAGGAGGGCGGTCTTGCCGCTGCCGGGGCTGGACAGCAGGTTGACGACGGCGGTTCCGCGGGCGCCGAGCGCGGTGCGCAGGGTCTGCGCGGCGGAGGCGTTCTTGGCGAGGACCGCCTGCTGGAGGTCGACCACACGGCACATGCTTCAGTGCTCCTCGACGATCGGTTCGCGGGTGGGGGCGGGGTCCTGCGGCGGGCGGTCCTCCCAGCGGACGGCGGCGATCTCCAGCTCCCGCCCGGCGAGCAGGGCGACGCCGCCGGACCGGTCGCAGTCGGGGCAGACCAGCAGGGGCGGCATGCCCGTCGGCCACTCGGCGGTGCAGGCGCCGCAGCGGGCGCGTCCGGGAACGGGCTCGGCGGCCAGGGCGGCGCCTGCCAGGAGGGTGCCGGCGCAGGCGAGTTCGAAGCAGAAGGCGAGGGCGTCGGGCACCACGCCGGCCAGCTCCCCCACCCGCAGGCGGACCTCGGTGACGGCGGCCGCGCCCGCCGAGGCGGCGGCCTCCTCCACCTGGGCCACCACGGCCATGGCGATCGACATCTCGTGCATGGGACTCCGTCCTGCCGGGCCCCATTAGACGGCGGGTGCACCGGCGCGGGGGCCGGGCGCGCCGGTGCGCCGCGCCCGGCGTCCTCCGTTCGGCCGCCGGGACGGCGCACCGGTGCAGGCCGTGCGGCCCGCGGCGGCAACCCGCCGGTCACATCCGGCGGATGTGGAGGTAGCGCCGGACGTCGGGCAGGAACGACTTCAGCAGGGTGGCGGCGAGGGTGGTGCCGACCGCGGCCGCACCCCAGATGATGGCCTTCTTCACGTGGTCCTCCTCGGTTCGCGGCAGCGCCCGGTGCCGGTCACGGCACCAGGTCGCCGTCGGGGGTCTGCTCGTGCGTGCGGTGGACGAGGTCGAGCACCGTCCGTACGGCCTCCGGGACGGCGGCGGCCGCCTGCGGGCTCAGGCCGATGCCCTCGTCCAGGCATGCGGGTTCGCAGCCGACGACCCAGATGCGGCGGGGCGGGGCGGCGCCGGTGCCTGCGCAGAGGGTGCCCAGCAGGGCGAGGACGGTGTCGGGGGTCATCCGGTGCGCGTCCAGGACGGTGCCGGGCGGGGCGGCGCCGTCGGCTGCATCGGCCGCGCCGGCCGCGGTGGCGTCGATCAGGTACAGGGTGCCTGGTTCGCCGCCGCGGGCGGTGGCGTCGACCAGGACGAGCGTGTCGTACCCGTCGAGGAGCCGGTAGGCGAGGTGGACGCCGCGGACCCCGACGTCGGAGGTCTCGACGCCCTCGGGGAGTTCCGCGGCGTGTTCGGCGAGCCGTCGGACGGCCTCGACGCCGAAGCCGTCGTCGCCGAGGAAGACGTTGCCGATGCCCGCGACGAGGGTGCGGCCGCTCACGCGTCCTCCAGGGGGGTGACCTCGTCGGGCTGGAAGTACAGGAAGCGGCCCTGGGCGCGTCGGACGTCCGCCCCGGGGTCGCCGTCGACGGTGACGGCGAGGTGGACGGCTCCGTCGACGTCGTGCAGGACGGCCTCGACGAGGGCGGTGCTGCCCAGGAGGAACAGGTCCTGGGCGTCGGTGCGGCGCAGGCCCGGCCGCAGCACGACGCGGCTGCCGGGGCCGACGGGGACGCCGGCGACCACGACCCGCTCGGGTGCCGGGGCGGCGGGGTCCCCGGCGGGGTCCCACCAGGGGGTGTCGGGCCGGGCCGCCGCGCCGGGCGGCTGCGGCTCCGGCACCCCCGGCGGCGGCGCGGCGGGCGAGGTGGCCTCCCGGAAGGCGCGGACGGCGCCGTGGAGGCGGTCGAGCACCTCGGGCGGCATGGTGTCGGCGAGGTCGATCACGGCGGCCGCCCGCGGGTCGGTGCCGCGCGCCTCGCGCTTCTCCTCGTCGGTCAGGGCCGCGGTGCGCAGGGCGAGGATCTCGTCGATCTCGGTGGCGTCGTACATGGCGCCGGCGCTCTCGGGGGCGATGCGCGGGTGATCCTCCAGGATGATCGGGGAGGACAGGACGACGTCGGCGCGGCCGCCGTCGCCGGCGAGGACCGGCCAGGTGTGCCGGTTCGTGCAGTCTGCGACGACCGCCCGGGCCCATTCGGGCGGGTCGGTCAGGGACAGGAACGATCCGGCGCTCAGGCCGAGCAGCAGGTGGGCGGCGACGAGGGAGCGGGCCAGGGCGGCCTCGCGGCCGGCACCCGGGGGCGGTTCCCAGTCGCTGGTGTTGTCGACGGTGGCGGTCAGCTTCAGCGCCCGGTAGGGCAGGTCGAGCTGCTCGGCGCGCAGCCGCAGGACGCCGTCGAGGCGCTCGGCGCGCCGGACGAGCCGCCCGGCCTGCCGGCCGTCGGCGTCCGTGACGGGTTCGGCCTCCTCGGCGGCCGGCCGGGCGAACGGCAGCTCGACCACGCCGGCCTCCAGGTCGGCGACGGGGACGGCCATCCGGACCGTCTCCTCGGTTCCCTCGTCCCAGGGGACGAGGACCCGGTCGGGCAGGCGCAGTTCCGGTACGGGGGTGAACGAGCCGTCGCCGCGGGCCTCTTCGACGGTGCGGCGGCGGGCGTGCAGGAAGCGCAGCTCGACGGCGAGTTCGGCGTCGCCGCGGGGCTCCATGACGAGTTCGGTGTGCTGCGCCGAGGGTTCGCCGCCGGCGGGGCCCCAGGCGGGCGGGACGAGGACGCCGAACTGCCAGCGCATGCGGTTCTTCGCGGCGGAGGCCCGGTAGGGGTAGAGGACGTAGCCCTCGAAGAGCACGGCGTCGGCGACCTGCCGGGCGTGGCCGAAGCGGGAGGCGGTCGGGGCGGGCGCGGTCACGGGGCTGTCCTTTCGCCGGTGCGGGGCAGGACGGCGCCCGCCCAGGCGGGCCCGGGCGGCTCCGGTTCGGCGGCGCGGGCGGCGTCGAGCAGGGCCCGTACGGTCTCCTCCCAGGAAGGCAGGGCCCGGCGGGAGCGGAAGGCGAGGAGTGCGGCGATGGTGTCGCGGCGCAGGCGCAGCCAGCCGCAGCCGGGGAAGTGCTGCTCGATCATCTCCCGCCAGACGGTGACGGGCATCGGGCAGCGGGCCTCGCGGTCCCAGGGCACGGGTTCGACGCGGAAGCCGCCCGCGCCGGTGAACGCGGTGCCGGAGAAGAGCATCAGCAGCGGCACGTCGCCGTCGTCGAGGGCGGCCAGGTAGCGGGAGGCCGCGACGTCGGTGTCGTAGGTGCAGGGGACGGGGACGTCGGTCTCGGTCTCGCCGGTGAAGCCGGGCACCATGACGGCGACCTGGGCGAACTGGATCGGCTGGAGGGTGCTGCCCCAGCGGGAGCGGTCGCCGAACAGGTCGTGCAGCGCTTCGGCCTCGCCGCTGCCGTACGCGCGGCGGGCCGGCTCGATGCGCAGCTGGCAGCGCAGGGCGAGGGCGTGGACGGGGGCGCCGCCGGAGGCGGTGATGCGCAGCCGGAAGACGAGCGTGGGGCCGGCGGCATACGGGTCGCTGCGGACGCCGGTGCAGGTGAAGGCGAGTTCGGTCACGGCCGCCCCCGCCCGGGGTCGGCGGCGGGCAGGGGCGCGGCGCGCCGTTCGACGTGCCGGAAGAAGGCGGTGAGGGCGGCGCGGGCCTCCGGGCCGCCGTCGAAGCCCTGCCACAGCAGGCGCATGCGGCCGACGAGTTCGTAGCAGATGTCGATGGGGACGAGGTAGCACTCGGTGCGGTCCGGGGTGTGGCGCAGCAGGAGCGCCTCCACGTCGGGTTCGAGGAGTGCGGCGAGGCGGCCCGCGCCGAGTACGGCCTGCCAGGTGTCGGGGTCGAGTTCGCTCTCGGTGGCGCCGGCGGGGCTCGGGTAGAGGGCGACGAGCCGGTCGAGGGCGGCGTTGCGGAAGAAGAACGCGACGCCGACGGGGATCCGCAGGGCTTCCCAGGCGGTGTCGTCGAGCCGGTGGGCGGGGTCGGCGAGGTAGCGGTCGGGGACGGTGCGGTAGCGGCCGGCGCCGGCGCCCGGCCGGTCGAAGAGGAGGGCGCAGGGCGTGCAGGCGCACACCAGGGCCCGCTTCTCGGTCTCGACCAGGTGGCGGTGGCGGTCCTCGGCGACGGGGGTGCCGCACAGTTCGCAGACCTCGGGGCGCGGTGCCCGGGAGCGGGTGAAGCGGCGCAGGCCGCGTGCGGCCGGTCGGCCGGCCCCGGGGACGGGGGCCGGCCGGGCGTGGGTGCGGGCGGCGGTCACGGGACGCGCGCCGGGGCGTGCGGGCGGCGGCCGATCTGGAGGAGGGCGGGCTGCGGGGGCGCCGGCTCCGCTTCGACGGCGGTCACCTCGGGGGCGATGCCGGCGAGGGCGTCCTCGGCGGCGCGCCGTACGGCGTCGGTGCCGCCGCAGCCGCAGCCGCCGCCTGTGGCGGCAGGGCGGATGCGGAGGACGCCGGTGGCGGCGTCGAAGCCGAGGGGCTCGACCGGTTCGTGCAGGGTCGCGAGGGCGCGGGCGATGCGGGCGTCCACGTCCTCGGGGTGCAGGTCGTGCAGGGCGAGCAGGCTCGCCACGAGGTCGTCGCCGAGCATGCGGGAGACGGGGCCTGCGCCGAGCCGCTCGACGATCCGGGCGAGGCCGGCGCCGTAGAAGTCCATCAGGACGCGGACGAGTTCCTCGGCGGCCTCGCAGGCCTGCCGGTCTCCGGTGGCGGCGAGGCGGTCGAGGACGGCGTCGACGCGGCGGCCCGCCTCGCGGGCGTCCATGGCGGCGCTCATCCGCCCAGTCCGCTCAGGCCGGTGGGGACGTGCATCGACTTCACGGTCCGGCCGCCGCCGACGTACATGTGGACGCCGCAGGGCAGGCAGGGGTCGAAGCTGCGCACGGCGCGCATGATGTCGATCCCCTTGAAGTTCTCCGGGGTGTTCTCCTCGAAGATCGGGGTGTTCTGGACGGCGTCCTCGTACGGGCCGGGGGTGCCGTAGGAGTCGCGGACGCTGGCGTTCCAGGGGGTGGGCGGGTACGGGTGGTAGTTGGCGATCTTCCCGTCGCGGATGACCATGTGGTGGGAGAGGACGCCGCGGACGGCCTCGGTGAAGCCGACGCCGATCGACTCGTCCGGCACCTCGAACTTCTCCCAGGTCTGGGTGCGTCCGGCGCGGACCTCCTCCAGGCCCCTCTCGGCGAAGTGCAGGGCGACGGCGGCTGCGTACGCCTGGAAGTACGTGCGGGCGCGGTTGCGCTCCAGCGCGTTGCTCCACTGCGGGATCTTCCACTCGAAGGTGGTCTCGGGCTTGGTCATGGTGCGGGGGAGGTTGATGACGACGCTGTGGCCGGTGGCCTTGACGTAGCCGATGTCGACCAGGCCGGACAGGGCGGTGGACCACAGGCGGGCGATGGGGCCGCCGCCGGTGTCGAGGGCGAGGTGGTCCTTGCCGTCGAACCAGCGGGGGGACATCACCCAGCTGTACTTGTCGCCGAAGTCGCGCTTCTGCGGGGCGGGGATGGTGTGCTGGTTCCAGGGGTGGCGGGGGTCGACCGGATTGCCGAGGGGGTCCTCGCGGACGAACGGCTCCTGGCCCTCCCAGTCGTCGTAGTACGAGCTGCCGAGCAGGATGCGGATGCCGAGGTTGATCTGCGTGAGGTCGTTGGTGACCAGCTTGCCGTCGACGACGACGCCCGGGGTGACGAACATCCGCCGTCCCCAGTCGGTCATGTTGGCGTAGGTGAAGTCGCAGTACTCGGGGTCGTTGAGGGCGCCCCAGCAGCCGAGGAGGACGCGGCGGCGGCCGACCTCCTCGTAGCCGGGCAGGGCCTCGTAGAAGAAGTCGAAGAGGTCGTCGTGGAGCGGGACGACGCGCTTCATGAACTCGACGTAGCGCATGAGGCGGGACATGTAGTCCGTGAAGAGCTGGACGGAGGCGATGGTGCCGACGCCGCCCGGGTAGAGCGTGGAGGGGTGCACGTGGCGGCCCTCCATCAGGCAGAACATCTCGCGGGTGTAGCGGCTGACCTGGAGGGCCTCGCGGTAGAACTCGCCCTCGATGGGGTTGAGGGAGCGCATGATGTCCGCGATGGTGCGGTAGCCGTGCTCGGCGGCGTGCGGGGCCTCGGTGCGCTCGGCGAGGTCGAGGACGCCGGGGTTGGTCTCGCGGACCATCTTCTCGCAGTAGTCGACCCCGACCAGGTTCTCCTGGAAGATGTTGTGGTCGAACATGTACTCCGCGGACTCGCCGAGGTTGATGATCCATTCGGCGAGGTGGGGCGGCTTGACCCCGTAGGCCATGTTCTGGGTGTAGACGGAGCAGGTGGCGTGGTTGTCGCCGCAGATCCCGCAGATGCGGCTGGTGATGAAGTGCGCGTCGCGGGGGTCCTTGCCGCGCATGAAGACGCTGTAGCCGCGGAAGACCGACGAGGTGCTGTAGCACTCGGCGACCCGCTTCTGCTTGAAGTCGATCTTCGTGTGGATGCCGAGGCTGCCCACGATCCGGGTGATCGGATCCCAGGCCATCTCCACGAGGCCGCTGCCGTCGCCGGCGGTGTTCGTCTTCGGTGTCATTGTCTTGGCCGTGGCCCTTCTGGGAACCGGGTGCGGGGGGTGGGGGGGCATGCCGGGACCCGGCCGGCGCACGGGGCCGCCGGCCGGGTCCGGGGTCACCAGGGCCTGCGGTAGCCGGTGGTCAGCTCGCGGCCGGTGTGGCGCCACTTGGGCTCCTGGTCGACGGTGTGCAGGGTCATCGAGCGGAGCCTGCGGACGACCGCGCCGTAGATGCCGCTGGCCCGGGTGGAGACGTGGGCGCCGGGGGGCTCGTCCATGAACGGCATGAACTTGTCCGGGAAGCCGGGCATCGTGCAGGCGATGCAGATGCCGCCGACGTTGGGGCAGCCGCCGATGCCGTTCATCCAGCCGCGCTTGGGGACGTTGCACTTGACGACGGGACCCCAGCAGCCGATGCGGACCAGGCACTGCGGGGAGTCGTAGGCCTCGGCGAACTGGCCCTGCTCGTAGTAGCCGGCGCGGTCGCATCCCTCGTGGACGGTCTGGCCGAACAGCCAGGTGGGCCGGAGCTTGTCGTCCAGGGGGATCATCGGGGCGGAGCCGGCCGCCTGGTAGAGCAGGTAGGTGAGCGTCTCCGAGAAGTTGTCCGGCTGGATGGGGCAGCCGGGCACGCAGACGATCGGGATGCCGGCCTTGGACTTCCAGTCCCAGCCGAGGTAGTCGGGCAGGCCCATCGCGCCGGTCGGGTTGCCCTCCATGGCGTGGATGCCGCCGTACGTGGCACAGGTGCCGATGGCGACGACGGCGAGCGCCTTGGGCGCCAGCCGGTCGATCCACTCGCTGGTGGTGATGGGCTGCCCGGTCTCCGGGTTGTCGCCGAAGCCGCACCAGTAGCCCTCGGGCTTGATCTTCTCGTTGGGGATCGATCCCTCGATGACGAGCACGAAGGGGTCGATCTCGCCGCGCTCGCCCTTGAAGAACCACTCGATGAAGGTGTCGGCGCCGTCGACCGGCCCGCACTCGAAGTCGATCAGCGGCCAGTGCACGGCGATCTTGGGGAGGCCGGGGAGGGTGCCGGTGACGATCTCCTCGATGCTGGGCTGCATCGCGGCCGTCAGGGACACCGAGTCGCCGTCGCAGCTCAGTCCGGCGTTGATCCAGAGGATGTGGATCGTGGGGTCCTCCGGCGTGGTCTCCGGCAGGGTCGGCGTTGCAGCGTCCATGCGGATCGCTCCTAGGGATGCGGGGACGTGGGGGCCGCGCCGGGGCGGAAAGGGGCCCGCCCGGGACGGGGCGCGCCGGGGGCCGGGCGACCGCGGGGGCGGGCCTGGGGCCGCCCCCACCCTTCTTGCTAACAGCCGGCGGTCCCGGCTGCCCTGTTCTGTTCGGCCGGTGCGGTGACTCCCTCCCGGCGCGGGGCGGCGGGGACGCGCCGGCCGGGCACGCGGGAGGCCAGGTGCCCTGGGGTGGCCCCCGGGGGCTCCTTGCGGACGAAGGCGCGGCGCAGGGCGTGGTAGGGGGCGGCGGGGTCGTCGAAGGCCTCCCGCATCCGGTCCAGCTCCGCCTCCCGGTAGGCGGCCAGCGGCCGCAGCTGCTCGTCCACCTCGCGGCGGGCCTTCTTGCCCGCGATGCGGGAGTGGGTGGCGGGCCAGTTCGCCAGCCGTACGGCGAGACGGGCCGTTTCGTCCGTGAAGGCCTGCGGGGTGCACTCGATGGTGCGGTCGACGAGGCCGAGGCGGCGGGCGGCCTCGGCACCGACGGGCAGGGCCTCGGCCGTCAGGCGTTTGGCGGCGGCGCTGCCGGTGCGGCGGGGCAGGGTGTACGTCCAGTATTCGGAGCCGTGGAGGCCCATCAGCCGGTAGTGCGGGTTCAGGACCGCCCCGGAGCGGCACCACACCTCGTCCGCGGCGAGCGCGAGCATCGCGCCTCCGGCGGCGGCGTTCCCGCCGAGGGCGGCCACGACGAGCCGGTCGGTGGTGGTGAGGACGGCCTCCACCAGGTCGTTCATCGCGTGGATGTTGGCCCAGGACTCCGCGGCCGGGTCGGGCGCGGCCTCGATGATGCCGAGGTGGATGCCGTTGGAGAAGAAGTCGCGGCCCCCGCCGAGGACGAGGACGGAGGTGGGGCGCGTACACGCCTCGCGGTACGCGGCGAGCAGGCGCCAGCAGTGGTCGGTGCCCATCGCCCCGCCCGGGAAGGAGAACGACAGGAAGCCCGCCGCGCCCTCCTCCCGGTAGGAGATGTCGGACCAGGTGCGCCGCCCGGCCGCCGGGGCGCCGGCGTCCGCCCAAGCCGGGGCGGGGAGTTCCGGCAGGGCGGGCAGCAGGCCGCCGAGGGCGAGGGTGGCGGGGAGCTTGACGGGGGCGGGCTGCCCGGGGAGGCGTACGGCCCGCAGCTCGGGGATCCACACGGCCCCGTCGGCGGTCGCCCGGCAGACGGCGCCGGCGCGGGTGGCGAGCAGCTCGCCGGGCCGGCCGCGCAGGCCGTCCTCGGGGTGGCCGCCGTGCAGGTACCAGCGGCCGCCGAGCAGGTCGTCGAGGACGCCGGGCCGGGAGTCGGCGGCCCGCAGCGTGCGCACGACGGTGTCGGTGGCGTCGCGCTGCCAGTCGATGCGCCGGTGCTCCTGGCGCATGGGCGGGCGGGTGCGGCCGGTGTACTGGGGCCGGGGCGTGTACGTGCCGGAGGCGAAGCGGTCGACGGCCAGGACGACCGCGGCCAGGGCGGCGTCGGCGATCTCGCCGCGGTAGGCGTCGCTCTTGGCGACGGGCGGGAGCGGGCACTCGACGGACGCCCAGACGTCCCCGGCGTCCATCTCGGCCTCGGCCTGGAGGACGGTGACGGCCCACCGGGTCGCGCCGTCGCCGACAGCCCAGTCGAGGGAGGAGGGCCCGCGGTCGCCCACCGGGCCGGGGTGGACCACGAGGCAGGTGTGCGCGGTGAAGACCTCCGGCGGGATGGCCGTCTTCAGCATGGGCGCCAGCACCAGGTCGGGCCGGTGCCGCGCGACGGCGTCGGCCAGGCGGGTGCCCGGCAGGGCGAGGTCGACCGCGACGCTGTGCCCGCGTTCGCGCAGTTCGGCGTGGACGCGCTGGGTGAGGCTGTTGAACGCGCTGGCGGCGAGGAGGATGTGCACGGGATCTCCCAAGCGTCCGGACTCGGCGGCGGGCGGGCCGGTGGGGAACCGGCCGCCGCCGATCGTCCGCGACGGGCGCGCGCCGGACGGGGCGCCCTACGGCGGGTGTCACCCGGAAGTGGGCGCCCCGGCCCGCCACCTGGTGGAGGGCCGGGGCGGGGCGCGGACCGCGCCGGACCATGTTCCGGAGGAAGGCCTCCGCCCCCTCGGCACGGCCGGACTCCGCCGCAGTGCTCACCGCCGACCGCCCCCGACTGCGGTGTCGCGGAACGCATCGGCGACCCGGAGCGGACCGCCTGTTGCGGATGGGGCACCGGCCGCCCCGGCGGGCTCCGGGCGGACGATCTCCGGTCGTTATGCTGCAACCGCGCCGGCGGCACCCGCCCGCGCAGGAACGACGACGCGATGTGCCGGGCCGCCGCGTGCGGCCGGAGAGGGAGCCCCCGGATGGACGTGCAGCACTTCGAGCGGATCACCGCCTTCATCGAGGCGCGCCTGACGCCCCTGTTCGACGAGGCCACCGGCAGCGAGCGCGGCTTCGCGATGGACGACACCTCACGGGCCCTGCGGGCGCTGCGCAACGCGGTGCTGGAGGCGTCCGCGGTCAGGGGCCTGATCGAGAAGCGGGAGACGGCCGACGCCGCGCTGCGCCGGGTCATCGACCAGTCGGTGGAGCACCACTGGGACGTCCTGCGCGGCATCGCCCGGCAGTGGGAGGACCACGCCGACTTCCTGCGGGAGTTCAAGCGCCACGCCTGGGAGCTCGACGCCGCGCCGGCCGCGGGCTGACCCCGCGTCGGCGGCCCGTGCTCGCCCGGCCGCGCGGGCGGCGGCGCGCGACAATGGGCGTGTGGGCCGGCTGCCGAGGGGCAGGAGGCGGAGATGAACGGCTCGGTGCCCGTCGGGCGGGTGGTCGGCGTTCCGCTGCGGATGCACTGGAGCGTGCCGCTGCTCGTGCTGCTCTTCGCGTACGGGCTCGGCCGCCGGACCCTGCCCGCCTGGACGCCCGGCCAATCGGACGCCGTCTACACCGCGGCCGCGGCCGTCGGGGCGCTCGCCCTGGTGGCCAGCCTGCTGCTGCACGAGACGGCGCACGCCGCGGCTGCCCGGCGCAGGAAGATCGCCGTCGAGGACGTGACCCTGTGGGCGCTCGGCGGCATGACCCGGATGGGCCGCGCCCCGACGGCCGGGGCGGCGTTCGCGGTGGCGGTGAGCGGGCCGCTGGTGAGCCTGCTGCTCGGGGCTGCGGCGTTCGCCGCCGGGACGGGGCTGCAGGCCCTGACCGGGTGGCAGGTCGCGGCGGCGGTCCTGGTGTGGCTGGGATGGACGAACGTCTTCCTCGGCGTGTTCAACCTCCTGCCCGCCGCTCCGCTCGACGGGGGCCGCGTACTGCAGGCGCTGCTGTGGTGGCGCACGGGCGACCGGGAGCGGGCCGAGCGGGCGGCCTCGCGCAGCGGGCAGGTCTTCGGCATGCTGCTCGCGGCGGGCGGGTGGATCGCGTTCCTGCGGGGGGCGCCGGACGGGCTGTGGCTCATCCTGATCGGCCTGTTCATGGCCTTCGTCGCCGCCGCCGAGCGCCGGACCGCCGAGCTGCGCTCCGCGCTGGAGGGGGTGCGCGTGGCCGACGCGATGACGAGCCCGGTGGCCGCGGCGCCGGACTGGCTGAGCGTGCGGCGCTTCATCGACGAGGTGGCGCTGGACGCCCGGCACTCCGTGGTGCCGCTGCACGACTTCGACGGCCGCCCCAGCGGGGTGGTGGAGGTGGCCCGGCTGGCGTCGGTCCCCGAGGAGCGGCGCGAGGAGCTGCGGGTGCGCGACGTGGCGAACCCGGTGGAGCGGTACGCGGTGGCCCCGCCGGACCTGCCGCTGGCGGAGGCCCTCGAGCGGCTGCGGCCGGGCACCGGGCTGCCGGTGCTGGTGGTGGACGGCGGGCGGCTCGTGGGGATCGTGACGGCCTCGGACATCGCCCGGATGCAGCGCCGGCGCGCACTGGGCGGCTGAGCCGCGCGGGCGGGCGCGTACCGGACGACAATGGGGGGTGCGATGCCGTACGTAGCCGTGAGCGCCCTGAGCCACCCCGGCCTGGTCCGCGACCACAACGAGGACAGCCTCGTCGTCGGGCCGTGGACGCTGTGCGCCACCGCCACCCGCACCCCGCAGACGTTCGTCTTCCCGCTCGGCGACCCCCTCGTCGTGGCGGTGGCCGACGGCATCGGCGGCCAGCCGGCCGGCGAGGTGGCCAGCGCGCTCGTGGTGCGGCAGCTCTCGGCCCTCGGGCCGGCCCTGGACGGCGAGGAGGCGGTCCGCGAGGCCGTCGCCCTGTGCGACCGGGCCGTGTACGCGGCCTCGGACGGCGATCCGGAGCTGACCGCGATGGGCACGACCGTCGCGGGCGCCGTCGTCCTGGACGGGTCGCTGATCTCGTTCAACGTGGGCGACAGCCGGGTCTTCGACGCGACCGGGGAGGAGCTGCGGCTGGTGAGCGTGGACGACAACCCCCCGCTGCCGCCGGGGATGCGGACGTCGTCCGTGCTGACGCAGGCGATCGGCGGCGGGGGCGGGCCGGGCGGGATCCTCCCGCACGTCTCGGTGCAGCCGGCCGGCCCGGGGGCGCGCTACCTGGTCTGCTCGGACGGGCTGACCGATCCGGTCCCGGAGGAGGAGGTCGGGGAGCTGCTGCGGGCCCACGACGACGGCATGGCCGTGTTCGAGCTGTGGCGGGCCGCCATCGAGGCGGGCGGACCCGACAACATCACGCTCGCGCTGGTGCGGATCGGCTCGTAGGCGTACGGGCGGCCCCGGCGGAGGGATGCCGGTCAGGGCCGGCGGCGGCCGCCCTTGGCGCCCTTGGCGGTACGGGCGCCCTTGGCGGGTCCTGCTCCCCTGCCGCCCTTGGCCGTACCGCCCTTGCCGCCGCCGCTCTTCGCCGCGCCGCCCTTGCCGCCGGAGGCTCCGCCGCGCGGGTTCCGCCCGGCCGCGGCCCTGCCTGCGGCGGCGCCCCGGCCGCCGCCCTTGGCGTCCTTGGCGTCCTGCGGGCCGCGCTGCGGGCCGCGGGTGCTGTTGACGGTGCGGCCGCGGACGATGCCGATGAAGTGCTCGACCAGGTCGGGGGTGGGATCGGCCTCGGGCCAGGAGAGCGCCACCCGGGAGGCGGGGGCGTCGGTGACGGTCCGGTACGTGAGGTCCCTGCGGTGGTGCAGGCGGGCCAGGGACTGGGGCACGACGAGTACGCCGATCCCGGCCGCGACGAGCTCGACCGCGTCGGCGGTGGTCGCCGGCCGCTCGAACGCGGGACGGCCGGGCAGGGCCTCCCAGTCGAGGGTGTCGTCGAGGGGGTGCAGGACGATCTCGTCGGCGAGGTCGGCGGTGGACACCTCCTCGACGGCGGCGACGAGGTGGTCCTTCGGGACCACGACGACCGTGGTCTCGGTGTAGAGGGGGATCGCCGCGAGGCCGCCGCGGTCCGCGGGGATCCGGACGAGGCCCGCGTCCGCCCCGCCGTCACGGAGCGTGTCCGGCGCCTCGGCGGCGGACACCTGCACGAGGGTCAGCGGGACGTCGGGCAGGCGCTCGTTCCAGATCCGCACCCACTTGCTGGGCGTCACTCCGGGGACGTACGCGAGCCGGAACGAGGGAGATGCTTCCGAGCCTGTCACCCGCCCAGGTTACCGGGCGTGGTCAGGAGTAGCGCACATGCTCGATATTGTTGTCGCATGACGTCGCACAAGACCGCCCAGACCATGAAGCCCGCCACCGCGGCGAAGAAGCTGGGTGTGTACCTCGAGGCCACCCCCGCGGAATTCCGGGAGGGGTCCGTCTCCCGCAGCGAGCTGAACGCGCTGCAGACCGACCCGCCCCAGTGGCTCCGGGACCTGCGGCGGCTCGGACCGCACCCGCGCCCGGTGGTCGCGGCCCGGCTCGGCATCTCCATTGCGGGGCTCGCCCGCGGCGGCGTCACGGAGGCGCTCACCACCGAGCAGATCGACGCCCTGAAGCAGGAGAACCCCGAGTGGCTGCAGAAGGAGCGCGCCACGCAGGCCGAGGTCCGCAAGGAAGCGGTGCGGATCAAGGAGCGCAACGCCGAGCGCGAGGCGCGCCGCCAGGCTGACGCCTGAGACGCGCCCGCCCCTCGCACACCGTGTGACCCGCCCGTGTGCCGAGGGGCGCCCGGTGCGCCGGAGCAGACCCGGCGCACTGGTGCACCGAGCCGGTTTCGGGCGGTTCCGGTAGGGATCCGCAGAATGGGCGACCTGCCGTGCGGGCAGGCATTTCGTGTGATCTCGCAACTCATGGCATGGTTCCGCCCTGCCGCCACGACGGTGTTCACTGCCGACTTCACGTCCACCACGCAATGGGTCGCCGGCCGGTCCTGGGCCTATCCGAACGGCGGCCCGGTCAACCCCGGCGACAACAAGCTCGACTACCTCGTCCCCGACCCCGCGTACAGCCGCACCGGAACGTTTCGCGCGACCCGCCGTCCCGACGGCAAGTGGGACGCGGGACTGCTGACCACCGAGGGCAGCCGGGAGGGCTTCCAGCTGCGCGCGGAGGACGTCCTGGAGGCCCGTGTCAGACTCCCGCGGGAGCTCGGCGCCTGGCCTGCGATCTGGACCTGGCGGGACGGCGGCAACGAGGTCGACGTCTTCGAGTACCACCCCGACAACCCGGACCTCCTCGAACTCTCCAACCACGTCCGGGGCCGCGGCTCGCACTACCACCGCAACCCGGCCGTGGAGCCCGGCGGCTGGGTCGACCTGAAGGTCAGGTTCGGCACCAGGTCGGTCGTCTGGTGGGTGAACGGCACCCGCGTGTACGCAGACCGCACCGGCGTCGGGCGGCGCTGGCGGGCGTACATCATCGTCAACCTGTCGGTGTGCGCGGGCCGTTACCACCCCGCGCCCGAGCCGGACGTCTCGGAGATGTCCTACGAGGTCGCCTACCTGCGCATCACGCGCTGAGGGCGCGCGCGGCGGACCTGACGGAACCCGCCGCCCGGGCCCACCCGTTCGACTGCCGGGTACGGCTGTTCACCGGAAGGCCGGAAGAAATTCCCTACCGACCGGTAGACATCCCTTGCGCCGCTGCGGATTCTGGCCGCGTACATGCCAAATCCCCATGTCGTGAGGAGCGCCCCCACATGCGCAGCACCCGTACCCGCAGCCGTATACGCACCCTCGGAACCGCCGCAGGCACGGCGGCCGCGACCGCCGCCCTGCTGCTGGCCCCCGCCGCGACCGCGTCGGCAGCCCCGGCGGCGGCGCCCGCCCCCGCTGCCGCACCGGCCGCCTCGACGACGTGGGCGCCCGGCGGCAACGCGGCCATCCTCGGCATCGACTACGGCACGTGGAAGCGCGACGTCGCCGCCGTCATCGCCGAGGCCCGCCCGTACGTCGAGCAGCGCCTCGCCCACTCGCCCTCCGGCGAGCGCCCCGCGATCGTCCTCGACATCGACAACTCCTCTCTGGAGACGGACTTCCACTGGTTCTGGACGCTCCCGACGCCGGCCATCGCCGAGGTGCGCGACCTGACCCGGTACGCCCACGAGCACGGCGCCGCGATCTTCTTCGTCACCGCCCGCCCGGGCATCATCGGCTCGCTCACCGACTGGAACCTCAGGCAGGTGGGCTATCCGGTCTCGGGGCTGTACGTCCGGGACCTGCCCGACCTCTTCGAAGAGGTCAGCGCGTACAAGACCGAGCAGCGCGCCGAGATCGAGTCGCGCGGTTACACGATCATCGCCAACATCGGCAACAAGCAGAGCGACCTGGCCGGCGGCCACGCGGAGCGCACCTTCAAGCTGCCGGACTACGGCGGCAAGCTGTCCTGACTGCCCGCGGGCGGACACGGGGCGCCGGACCCGCGGAGCCCTCCCGGGCCCGGCGCCCTCCCGTGCCGCTACGGCCGCAGCGGCGGCGCCGGGAGCGGGGCGCCGTCCCGGGCGAGGGCGGCGATCAGCAGCAGCGCCCCGGTCCAGCCGAGCGGCACCACCGCCGAGGGCCGGCCGGATCCGTTGACGGTCTCCGGGAGTTCGCCCAGCCCGTTCCGCTTGGACAGCACCCAGTCCAGCACCCGGTCCGCCTTGGCGCCCTCGCCGGTGTGCGCCCAGGCCACCGCGAAGAAGGAGGTGCTGGCGGTCCAGGCGTACGAACCCCAGCTGAAGCCGGGGTCGTTGCCCGGGGAGAGGCCTCCGTTGGGCAGCAGCAGGGCCTGGTGGGTGGAGTCCAGCGCCGCGGCCAGGCCCGGCGGGGCGTCGTTGACCGGCGGCGCCATGAACGCGGCGGCGCTGTCGCGGCCGTGCCGCCCGTCGGCGGTGCGCGGGTAGCCGCCCGGGGCGAAGGAGGCGGCGATGCCCGCCGAGAGCCTCCGCGCGGCGTCGGCCCAGCGGTCCCGGTCGCCCGTCTCGCCGAGGCCGGCGGCGAGGTCGGCTGCCGCGTTGAGGCCGGCGAGCAGCGGGGCCGCGGTGCCGATGTTGGGGCTGTCGGTGCCCAGCTCCCAGTAGTCCGGGGAGGCGGGCGGCAGCCCGTCCGCGCCGAGCGAGCCGGCGGCGTGGTCGGCGGCCTTGCGCACCATGGGGTACAGCACCCGCAGCCGCGCCCCGCGGTCCGCGGCCGGGGCCTGCCGGTGCCAGTGCCACGTCGCCCACGGCACCCAGCCGCTGCCGTCGAGCTGCCAGGCCCGGGCGTCGGGCGGGCCGCTGCCGTCGAGCTTGGTGCGGGCCTCCCAGGTGCCGTCCGGGCGCTGTGTGGCGGCGTCGTACCGCAGGATCCGGTACGCCTCCTCGTCGTGGCCGGTGGCCGCGAACGCGACGGCGGCGAACGCCCCGTCGCGCGGCCACGAGTACTCCCAGGCGGGCGCCCAGCCCGCGGCGAAGGCGCCGTTCGGCCGGAGCAGCGCGCGCATCGAGAGCAGGGCGCGCTCCGCGGCGGCCTGCCGGGGCGTGCCGGCGCCCGGGACGCGGCCGGAGGCGAGCCAGGCGCGGCTCTCCTCGATCTGTGCGCGGGCGCCGGGGTCCCCGGCCGGGACGACAACCGAGGCGGTCGCCCCGTCGGGCAGGTGCCGCCACCGGCCGGACGGCAGGCGGAGCACGCTGCTGCCTTCGACGTAGGAGGCGCCGACCGCGAAGGAGGGGGCGACGGCCTCGACGGCGGTGCCGTTGGAGAGCAGGCCGGCGGTGCGGGCGGCGAGGGCGGTGGCGGGCACGTAGCAGGGCTCCGTCTCGCCGCAGCGCTCGCCGTCGGAGGGGTTCACGTGGAAGGCGAGCCGGGTGGGGTCGGCGTGCCAGCCGCCCCAGTAGGCCCGGTCGTGGTTCCAGCTGGTGAGGGAGCCGGGGACGGCGTTCTTCGTGCCGTACCAGGCGATGTTGCCGCTCTCGGCGGTCGTCGCCTGGAGGTGCAGGTGGTAGGTGGTGCCGGGGGTGACGTCCGCGCTCAGGGGGAACTCCAGCCAGCCGGCGCCCGCCCCGCCCAGGGAGGCGAGGGTGACGGTGCGGGAGGCGAGGGCGGACGCGGGGTCGGCCTTGTCGCGGCGGATCTGCGCGGTGATGCTGCCGGTGGCGGCCGCACTGCCCACGTAGACGCTCACGCGGGTGATGCGGCTGCTGTCGACGGTGAACTCCTGGGCGGCCGCGCGGTCGGGGGACTTCACCCCGAACAGGGCGGTCGGGTGCAGGGGCTGCCCGTCGTACGGGGCCGCCGCGGCGCCGGGCGCCGGACCGGCGGCAGCGCCCGGCGGGGCCGGGGACGGCAGGGCCTGCGGCGCGGCGGACGGTGCCGCGGCGAGCACGGCGGACAGCACGGCGGGGAGCACGCCCGTCGCGAACGGCATAGGGTGCGGCCCTTCTGTCGGGTGGGGGGTGGGGCGGGCCCCCACTGTGCACGTCCGGGGCGGCGCCGCCGGGCCGCCGCGGCGTGTTCCACCCGAGCGGGCGGTGATTCCATCCGATGGTGTGACACCCGCGGCCGGCCGCCGACCGCCGACGTCGCGTCCAGCCACCCGGTGTGGCACACGTCACATGACCGCGGTGCGCCCGGCTGTCACGAACGGCCGGGCCGCCCGGTCCGGAGTGCGGAGAGGCGCCGCGACGCGACACACGGAGCGGCGCGGGCAACCGTGCGAGCGCGGCACGGCCGGGGCCGGACGCCCCGGTGCCGCGGAGGAGGCAGAGAACGATGAAGGTGCTGCTGGCCGGTGCGACCGGGGCGATCGGCCGCCCCCTGACCCGCATGCTGGTCGCGGAAGGGCACGAGGTGCTGGCGCTGGCCCGGTCCGAGGCCTCGGCGCAGCGCGTCCGCGGCCTCGGGGCCGAACCGGTGCACGCCGACGCGCTCGACCGGGAGGGCCTGCTGCGCGCGGTCGAGGGCCGCACCGCCGACGCCGTGGTCCACCAGCTGACCGCGCTCAAGGCACCGAAGCGGACCCTGACCGCCGACGACCCGTCGAACGTGCTGCGCGCCGCGGGCACCGAGCACCTGCTGGAGGCGGCCGGCGTGCTCGGCGCCACCCGCTTCGTGGCGCAGTCCCTGGTCACCGGCTACGGCTACCGCGACCACGGCGACCGGATGCTGACCGAGCGCGACCCGTTCGGGGTGCTCCGCGGCACGGTCTCCGACCACGTGGTCGACGGGCTCACCGCCGTCGAGGGCCGCGTGTTCGCCGCCCGGCACGTCGCCGGCACGGCCCTGCGGTACGGCGTCTTCCACGGGCCGGGCACCTGGTTCGACCCGGACCCGTCGAGCGGCACCGTCCCCGTACCGGTCGGCGGAGGCGGTGTCATGTCCTGGGTGCACGTCGAGGACGCCGCCGCCGCGACGGTGGCCGCGCTGGAGCACGGGGGCGCGGGAGAGGCATACAACATCGTCGACGACGCGCCCGCCACGTGGGGCGAGGCCGCCGGCCTCGCGCGCGGCGGTCGGCGGTCGCCTCGCCTGCCGGGATGGCTGCTGCGCCGCGCGGTCCCGTACCTCGGCGACCTGATGCTCGACACGGCGCTGCGCGTCTCGCACGCCAAGGCGACGGCGCAGCTCGGCTGGACGCCCCGGCGGCCCGGCCCGGGGGCAGGCCGGGCCCGCTGAGGGAGGCACGCCCGCACGGCCGTTCCCCGGCGCCGGCCCCGTGGCGGAGGGAACCGGCCGACCGCCGGAGCAGTCCTCAGGGGTGGTTGTGATCATGCCGGCGGGAGCCGGCGCCGACAGGAGGAGTTCCACCCATGACGATTCACCGGCCGGGGCGTCCCGGGGACCTGCCCGCAGCGGAGGCGCTGTGGGCGCGGTGGGCACTGGCCGCCGTCCTGCAGGCGTCGACCGAGGACGAGGGCCTCGGAGTCCACCGCTCCGGCACGTGGGTCGACGCCGGGGGCCTGCACCTCGACGACGGCGGCTGCACCTGGTGGACGTACCAGCCGCTGGGCGGCGGGCGCTACGCGCTGTACGGCGAGGACGAGTCGAGCGGTGTGAAGTGGCACGAGCCGGCCGTGGACATGCTCGCCGGGGCCCCCGGCTGGCTGCCCCGCGCCACCCTGGACGACCTGCTGGAGGGGGCGCAGCTGGGCTGCGTGTACTGGTACGAGGCCGGTGCCTGGGCCCGCGCCCCCTATCCGGAGACGCTGGAGGACGACGGCCTGGACTGCGGCATCGGGCGGTTCGCCGGCGACGAGATCCACCGGGAGCTGGGCGTGGCGCGCGCCGTCGGGGAGGAGCTGCTGGCCGCGGCGGAGGGCTACCGGCTCCGGCCGGAGGACCTGGAGCAGCTGGCGGAGCGGGCGCAGAGCCCGCACGACGACGACTGGGACCTGCCGGCGATGCTGAGGGCGCTGGAGCTGTCCGGGATCGGCGCCCGGGCCGCCGCCTCGTAGCGGCCGCGGGTCCCGCCGGCGCACCGAAGTTGAGAAGTGTTCATCTTTCCGTTGACAGGGCGGCCCCCCGCGGCGAAGAGTCGGTGCAGCACCGCTCCGCGCCACCGCACGCGCGCACCGCCCCGGCGGCCCTGCGCACCCCCGCGACCGAAGTGAGCCCCGTATGACCGCACGCCTGCCCGGCCCCCGCCCCGCACCGGTCCCCGCCTCCCGGCCCGCGCCGCTGCCGGAGTTCCCCTCCGACTTCCTGTGGGGCGTATCGGCCTCCGCCTTCCAGGTGGAGGGGGCGACGGCCGCGGACGGCCGCGGCCCCTCCGTCTGGGACGCCTTCACGCGCCGGCCGGGCAGCATCAAGGACGGCACCCTCGCGGACACGGCCTGCGGGCACTACGAGCGCTACCGCGAGGACGTTGCCCTCATGGCCGGGCTCGGCGTCGGCGCCTACCGGTTCTCGGTCTCCTGGCCGCGGATCCTGCCCGACGGCCGCGGCCCGGTCGAGGAGGCGGGGCTGGACTTCTACGACCGGCTCGTCGACGAGCTGTGCGCCCGCGGCATCGCGCCCGCCCCCACCCTCTTCCACTGGGACACCCCGCTGGCGCTGGAGGAGCGCGGCGGCTGGCTGAACCGGGACACCGCCGAGCGGTTCGCCGCGTACGCCTCGGTGGTCGCCGAGCGGCTGGCCGACCGGGTTCCGATGTGGATCACCGTCAACGAGCCCGCCGAGGTCACGCTCCTCGGCTACGGCATCGGGGAGCACGCGCCGGGCAAGCGGCTCCTCTTCGGCGCCCTCCCGGCGGCCCACCACCAACTGCTGGCCCACGGCCTCGGCGTGCAGGCGCTGCGCGCGGCCGGGGCGCAGCGGATCGGCATCGCCGCCTCGCACAGCCCCGTGTGGGCGGCGGGGGACGGCGAGGAGGACCGGGCGGCGGCCGATCTGTACGACCTGCTGACGAACCGGATGTTCGCCGACCCGGTCCTGACCGGAAGCTACCCCGACGAGGGCCTGGCCTCGATGATGCCGGGCCCGGTCGCGGAGGACCTGCGGACGATCTCGGCCCCGCTCGACTGGTACGGCGTCAACTACTACAACCCGGTGCGCGTCGGCGCCCCGCGGCCGGCGGACGCCGTTCGCACGGAAAGGAGTTCGTACGCCGGCGTCGAGCTGCCGCCCGAACTGCCTTTTGCGCTGCAGGAGATCGAGGGGTACGAGCGGACCGACTTCGGCTGGCCGGTGGTCCCGGACGGCCTGCGGGAGCTCCTCACCGGAATGCACCGCCGCTACGGCGACCGCCTGCCGCCGCTGTACGTCACGGAGAACGGCTGCTCGTACGGGGACGGGCCGGATCCGGTGACCGGGCGGGTCGCGGACGCCCGCCGGATCGCGTACCACGACGGCCATCTGCGGGCGCTGCACCGGGCGATGGAGGAAGGGGTCGACGTCCGCGGGTACTTCGTGTGGTCGATCCTCGACAACTTCGAGTGGGCGGAGGGCCACCGGCAGCGGTTCGGCCTCGTCCACGTCGACTACGCGACGCTGCGCCGGACCCCGAAGGACTCCTACGCCTGGTACCGCGGGGTGATCGGGCGCGGCAGGTGACGGAGGGGCTGGCCGGTGGCGGGGGCGGACCGGCGGCGGCGCCCCCTGCGGCGTGACGCGCCCGGCACCGCCGGACACGCGGGGGCGGTGCCGCCGAAGCCTGTCGGCGGCACCGCCCACCGCACCGCGTCAGGAGTTGACGCAGACGTTCCCGGCCGCCGGGTTCAGCGCACCGACCAGGTTGATGCTGTTGCCGCACAGGTTGATCGGGATGTGGATCGGGATCTGGACCACGTTGCCCGAGAGAATGCCCGGCGAGCCGATGGCCGCGCCGTTCGCCGTGCTGTCCGCGACGGCGGATCCGACCCCGCCGAGCGTGGCGCAGACGGCCAGGCAGGCTGCCGCGGCCATGGTGCGGATCTTCATGTGGGTCTCCCATCGAGTGAGCGGGTGTGCGCGGCCCATCTCATACCAATCCGCCGCGTACCAGCCCGATTCACCCGCCCGTGGGCGGTGTCCGGATCCATGGGCACGAACGTGCGGGTGGGACACGGGTGTCTGGTGAGCGGCGGCACGCTCTATGTAATGTCACACCGCATGATGTCCTTACGGCGTGCCGCGTCCGCCGCGGCCCTCCTCGCGACCCTCGCCTCCACAGCAGTTGCCTCCCCCGCCCACGCGGACGGCTCCGCCACGCACTCGTGCCGCACCTCCCCCGCCGCACCCCTGGACGCCGAACAGGCCCGGCTCGCCGACCCCCGCACCGCCGCCCTCGTCGAAGGCGGCGGCCTCGGCGCCTTCACGGCCCGCTTCCCCGCCGCCCTGTGCTCGGCCCGCGGCCCCGCCGAGGCCGGCCGGCTGCTCGACGCCTGGGGAACCGCCCTGTGGGAGGCGGCAGTCCACCGCGCACAGGGCCGGCGGCCGGGCGGTGGCCTCGCCTCGGGCGACGACCGCCCGCTGTACTGGGCCCGCGTCGCCATGACGGCGCACCTCGCCCGCTGGGAACCGGAGTTCGCCGTCGACCGGGCTGCGCTGCGCACCCGCTTCGAGGACGCCTCGCGCGGACTCGCCGACAACGCCTTCCGCTCCGCACCGGGCGTGCGGCGCGTGTTCATCAGCGGCTTCGACCCCTTCGGACTCGACGGGGAGATACGCCGCGCCAACCCCTCCGGGTCCGCCGCGCTCCGCCTCAACGGCCGCCGCATCACCCTCGCCGACGGCAGCACAGCCGAGGTCCGCGCCGTCGTACTCCCCGTCCGCTACGCCGACTTCGACGCCGGCATCGTCGAGCGCGCCTTCACGCCGCGCCTGGCCGTCGGCCCCGGCAGCGCCGACGCCATCACCACGGTCAGCCAGGGCTACCCGGGCGAGTTCACCTTGGAGGACTGGGCGGGCCGCAACCGCTCAGCCGACCCGTACCCCGACAACACCCGCGCCCTGTCGGGTGGAACGCGCGAACACCCGGTGACCGCCCCCGGCCTCGGCCCGGGCCCCGAGTTCATCCGCACCACCCTCCCCGCCGGCGCCGTCACGGCGGCCGTGCAGAGCCCGTACCCGGTCCGCCTCAACCCGTCGGTCACCGAGATCCCCGCGGGCGCCACCGCCCCCGTGGACCGCACCGACGGGCCCACCCCGGGCTCCCGGGCCGTCGCGGGCGGAGGCGGCGGCTACCTGTCCAACGAAGTCGCCTACCGCAGCAACCGGTTGCGCGGCGTGCTGCGCCCGCACCTGCCGGGCGGGCACCTCCACACCCCCGTGCTCACCGGGCTGCCCGCCGACCCCCAGGCGCTGACCGGGCCCGAGTTCGAGGACAACGAGACCGCCATCGCCGACGAGGTCCGCGCCGTCCTCGCACACGCCGCCGCGCGCCGCTGAACCGGGCCGCCGAGCCTGCCCGTCAAGGCCGCCGTCCAACGCGCCCACCTGCGGGTGAAGCTCCGCAGGCGGGCAGCGGCCGGTGCCGCCGAGCCGTAACACTGTCGCACCTCAGACAATCGGCACACCCCACGGAAAGCGGACGCCCATGGCGAACGGCACGGTCCTGCTGGCACTGCGTGAAAACCCCCTCGGCGGCGGCGTCAGCGCCGAGCAGATCCGCCGCATCGGCAAGGAGTTGGAGAACGAGGGCCTGGAGCTGCGGTGGGCGGCCACCGCAGCCGACGCCCGGGCCGCACTCCGCACGGAGGCGGGCCTCTGCGCTGCCGTCATCGCCTGGGACCTGCCGGGCGGGGCCGGCGCTCCCGCCGAGGCGGGCGGCGGGGGCGAGGTGCTGCGCCACATCGGGCGCCGCTTCAAGGACCTGCCGGTCTTCCTCGTCATGGCCGACGAGTGCGACCAGGACCTGGAGCGGCTGCCCCTGTGGGTCTCCGAGGCCGTCGTCGGCTACATCTGGCCCTTGGAGGACACCCCGTCCTTCATCGCCGGGCGCGTCGGCACCGCGGCCCGGAACTACCACCGGGACCTGCTGCCCCCGTTCTTCAAGGCCCTGCGCCGCTTCGACGACGCGCACGAGTACTCCTGGCACACACCGGCCCACTCGGGCGGCGTCGCCTTCCTGAAGTCCCCGGCCGGCCGGGCGTTCTTCGACTACTACGGCGAGCGCCTCTTCCGCAGCGACCTGTCGATCTCCGTCGGAGAGCTGGGGTCGCTCTTCGAGCACAACGGGCCGATCGGCGAGGCCGAGCGGAACGCCGCCCGCATCTTCGGCGCCGACCGCACCTACTTCGTCCTGCACGGCGACTCCACCGCGGACCGCATGGTCGGCCACTACAGCGTCACCTCGGACGAGATCGCGCTCGTCGACCGCAACTGCCACAAGTCCGTGCTGCACGGCCTGGTCATCTCCGGCGCGCGCCCTGTCTACCTGGTGCCGACCCGGAACGGCTACGGGCTGGCCGGGCCCCTCCCCCCGGCCGAGACCGACGCGGCGGCGGTCGCCGCGCGGATCGCCGCGAACCCGCTCACCACCGGGGCGCTCTCGCGGGACGCCCAGTACGCGGTGCTGACGAACTCCACGTACGACGGGCTGTGCTACGACACGGTCGCGGCCGCCCGCGCCCTCGCCCCGAGCACGCCGCGCCTCCACTTCGACGAGGCCTGGTTCGCGTACGCACGCTTCCATCCCCTGTACGCGGGCCGGTACGGCATGGCCGTCGGCCCGGACACCTTCCCGGACTCCGTCGAAGGGCCCGAGCGGCCCACTGTGTTCGCAACGCAGTCGACCCACAAGCTGCTGGCGGCGCTGTCCCAGTGCGCGATGGTGCACGTGCGGTCGGCGCCGCGGGCACCCGTCGAACACGAGCGGTTCAACGAGGCGTTCATGATGCACGGGACGACGTCCCCGCTGTACCCGGCGATCGCCTCGCTGGACGTGGCGGCAGCGATGATGGACGGGCCGCAGGGGCAGTGGCTGGTCGACGAGGCGGTGACCGAGGCGATCCGGTTCCGGCAGGCCGTCGTGCGCACGGGCCGGCGGATCGCGGCCGCCGGAGACCGGCCCGACTGGTTCTTCGGCGTCTGGCAGCCGGACACCGTCACCGACCCGGCCACCGGCGAGCGCCTGCCGTTCGCCGAGGCACCGGCGGCGCTGCTGAGCCGCGAGCCGAGCTGCTGGCACCTGGAGCCCGGCGCCGCCTGGCACGGCTTCCGCGACCTGACCGAAGGCTACTGCCTGCTCGACCCGGTCAAGGTGACCCTGACCTGCCCGGGCGTCACCGCCACCGGGGAGACGCAGGAGTGGGGCATCCCGGCCCGCATCCTCACCGCGTACCTGGCGGCGCGCGGCATCGTGGTGGAGAAGACCGACAGCTACACCGCGCTGGTGCTGTTCTCCATGGGCATCACCAAGGGCAAGTGGGGCACCCTGATGGACGCCCTCATGGATTTCAAGGCGCTCCACGACGCGGACGCGCCGCTCGACCGGGTCCTGCCGGACCTGGTCGGGCAGTTCCCCAGGCCCTACGCCGGCACCACCCTGCGCGGCCTGTGCACCCGCATGCACGAGCACCTCACGCACGCCGAGCTGATCACCGCCCTGGACACGGCCTTCCAGGAGCTGCCCGAGCCGGTCGCCCCGCCCCGCGCCTGCTACCAGCAGCTCATCCGCGGCGGCACCGAGCGCGTCAGGCTGGCCGACGCCGCAAACCGGGTGGCGGCGGCCATGGTGACGGTGACCCCGCCCGGCATCCCGGTCCTGATGCCCGGCGAGTCGACCGGCACCGAAACGGGCCCCCTGCTCCGCTACCTCCGCGCCCTGGAATCATTCGACCGCACGTTCCCGGGCTTCCACAGCGAGGCCCACGGCGTGACGATCGACCCGGAAACGGGCGACTACCAGATCGAATGCCTCCGCCGACAGCCCTGACCGCCCCGGCTGCAGGGGGGGCGTCCCACCGGCCGTCCGGCGGGACGCCCCCCTGCGGCGGGTCGGGGCCGACGGCGCCCTACGGGACGTTCGCAGTCGTCTCGCAGGCAAGGGCGACGTCCGAGCCGCCCTTGCCGTCACAGGAGTCGGTTGCCTCGTCGCCGCCGTCCATGACGTCGTTGCCGCCCGTCGCCGCGTCGGCTGCCGGGTCGGGGGCGGGGGCCGCGGGGTTCGCCGGCGCGGGGGAGGCCGGGCGGGAGGGGCGGCCCGGGGACGCGGCCGGGGCCGGCGAGGCGCCGTCGCCGCGGCCCCGGGCGGCGTGGCCCGAGACGTTGTCGCCGATGATGGTGTCCTTGCCGGGGCCGCCGATGAGGACGTCGTTGCCCTCGCCGGTGGCGGTGCCCTCCGCGGAGGAGTCGCCCGTCAGCTCGTCGTCGCCGGCGCCGCCGTCGAGGACGTCGTTGCCGCCGCCCGAGGCTTGGATGCCGCCCCGGCTGTCGCCGATGATGGCGTCGTTGCCGTCGCCGCCGAACAGCATGTCGTTGCCGCCGCCCGAGGCGCTGGCGCCGAAGGCGATGCTGTCGCCGCCCAGCCGGTCGTCGCCCGGGCCGCCGAACACGATGTCGTTGCCGCCGCCCTCCACGTCCGTCCGGGTGCCGATCAGGTCGCCGCGTACGACGTCGGAGCCTTCGCCGCCGTCCAGCTGGTCGTTGCCGAGGCCTCCGGCCAGGGTGTCGTCGCCGGCGAGACCGCAGATCAGGTCGTTGCCGCCGAGCCCGTCGATGGTGTCCGCCGCGGCCGACCCGACGATGACGTCGTCGCCCTCCGTGCCGGTGATCTTCCCGGTGCCGGTGATCGTCGCGGTGCGGCCGAAGCAGGTCGCCTCCTCGGCCGCGTCCGCGGCCACCGCCGGCAGCCCGAGGGAGAGCAGCGCGGCGGCCGCCAGGATCATGGGGGATGTACGGACGGGCATACGGACCTCCGGTGGTCGCGTGGGAAGCCAACGTCGAACGCCTGTGGACCATAGGTACGCAATGCGGCGGATGCAACGAATGGTCCGGATGTCCGGGCGAAGTCCCTTCGATTGGCTCCCTGCGGGCGCATCAGCCCTGCATGCGCCCCTTGCCACCGGCGTGCGCCGGTGTGCGGGGCGCGCAAGGCCGGGTTCAGGCCGCGGTGCCGGCCTCGCGTTCCTCCGCCGCGCCGGCCTCGCGGGCTGCCCGTCGCCGCCGTGCGTCCTCGTCGGTCTCGGAGTCGTACGTCACCAGCGAGGGCAGCAGGGCGGTCAGGGCGGCGACGGCGCCGACGCACAGCAGCCCGCCGCCCCAGAACGCCGAGCGGGTGCCGGTCCAGCCGGCCATGGCGCCGGCGCGGACCTGGCCCAGCTGGGGGCCGACGCTGTACGAGAGGACCTCGATGCCGGCGAGGCGTCCGCGGAGCTCCTCCGGAATGGTCTGGTTCCAGATCGTCGCGCGGCCGAGCCCGCTGAGCATGTCGCCGGCGCCGGCGACGGCCAGGCACAGCAGCACGAGCCAGATGTCCGCCGACAGCCCGGCGGCGGCGATGGCCCCGCCCCAGACGGCCGCGCCGCACACGACGAACAGGCCGTGCCGGCGGATCCGGGAGGTCCAGCCGCTGGTCATGCCAAGCAGCAGGGAGCCGACCGCGCCCGCGGAGTACATGAGGCCGAGCGCCCACACGGCGTCGAGCTCGTCCGCGAGGAAGGGGTAGATCGTGTGGGGGAAGGCGAGGAACATCGCCGCCAGGTCCACGGCATACGTCCCGAGGAGCACGGGGCGGCTCCACGCGTAGCGGGCGCCCTCGGCGATCCCGCGCAGGGAGGGCCGTTCCGCTCCGGGGGACGGCGGGGCGGGCGCCAGGCGGGTGCACAGGAGGACGGACACGGCGAAGCCGGCGACGGTGACGGCGTACGCGGCGGCGTAGCCCGCGGAGGCGACGACGATGCCGGCCGCGGCGGGCCCGGCGATGGCGCCGATCTGGTAGCGCAGGGCGTTGAGCGCGGCGGCCGCGGTCATCTGCTCGTGCGGCACGATCCGCGCCATGAGCGAGTCCAGCGCGGGCCGCTGGAGCCCGGCGAGCGCGGAGACCCCGGCGGCGACGACGTACAGCGGCCACAGCAGCGGCTCGGGCAGCAGGGCGTTGACGAGCAGGAGCAGCGCGAGCACGCCGAGCCCGGCCTCGCTGAGCATGATGAGCCGCCGCCGGTCGAGGGCGTCGGCGAGCGCGCCGCCGTAGAGGCCGAAGACGACGAGCGGGACGAGCTCCACCGCGCCCATCGCTCCGACGGCCAGCGGTGAGTCCGTCAGGTGCTTGATCTGCAGCGGCAGCGCGATCATCGCCATGAACGAGGTGAAGAAGGTGATCGCACCCTGGAAGAACAGGGTGCGGAAGTCCCGGCTGGAGCGCCAGGGGGCGAGGTCGGGCAGGAGCCGGGACAGGAAGGCGGTACTCACAGCCGTTCATCGTGGGTGACGCCCAGGCGCCCCGGCAAAGGGTTTTCGGTCAGGGTGCGGCGGCCTCCCCCAGGTGCTGCCAGAGGAAGGTGAAGGCGAGCGCCTCGTTCGCGGCGGCCTGCTCGTTGTCGGAGGCGCCGCCGTGGCCGCCGCCGGTGTTCTCGTGGAAGAGGACGCGGTGGCCGAGCGCGCGGAGCCGGGCGGCGGCCTTGCGCGCGTGTCCGGGGTGGACGCGGTCGTCGCGGGTGGAGGTCATGAGCAGCACCGGCGGGTAGGGGCGGTCCGCGGCGAGGTTGTGGTACGGGGAGATGGCCTCCAGGTGGGGGCGGTCGGCGGGGTTGTCCGGGTCGCCGTACTCGGCGGTCCAGGAGGCGCCGGCGAGCAGCCGGTGGTAGCGGAGCATGTCCAGCAGGGGCACGCGGGCGACGACGGCGCCGAAGAGCTCCGGGTTGCGGACGAGCATGGCGCCCATGAGGAGGCCGCCGTTGCTGGCGCCGGTGATGCCGAGCCGGCTCGGGGCGGTGATGCCGCGGGCGGTGAGATCGGCGGCGACGGCCGCGAAGTCCTCGAAGGCCCGCACCCGGTCGGCGCCGAGGGCGGCGCGGTGCCAGTCGGGCCCGTACTCGGAGCCGCCGCGGATGTTGGCGACGGCGTACGTGCCGCCGCGGGCGAGCCAGGCGCGCCCGGTGACGGCGTCGTAGCCGGGCGTCTGCTGGTCGCGGAAGCCGCCGTACCCGTACAGCAGGGCGGGCCCGGGCTCGTCCTGCTCCTCGGGGCCGACGACGAAGTACGGGACGGCGGTGCCGTCCGCGGAGCGGGCGAAGAACTGCCGCACGGCCAGGCCGGACGTGTCGAAGCGGGCGGGGGCCTGTTTCAGCACCTCCGAGTCGGCGCCGATGTGCCCGTACGTGAGGGTGGACGGCTGGAGGAAGCCGGACACGTCGAGGAAGAACTCGTCGGAGGCGTGCGCGTCGGTGTCGGTGATCGCGGCCGACGACAGCGGCGGCACCTCGGCGAGCGGCCGCCGGCTCCACCCGCCGGGCCCGGGGGTGAGGATTTCCAACCGGGTCGCGACATCGGCGAGGGTGTCCAGCACCAGGTGGCGGCGGGTCCAGCAGTGCCCGGCGAGAGCGGTCCGCCCGTCGGGCGCGAACAGCACCTGCGGCGTGCGGTCGCCGGCCAGGAAGGCCTCGAAGTCGAAGACGAGCAGCGACCCGGCCTGCTGTCCGAGCCACGGGCTCTTGGGGGTGACGACGAGCCACTCGCGCCACACGTACTTCCCGGCGTCGTCGGGCACGTCGATCCGCACGAGCCGCTCCCCGTCGACCAGGTGGACCTCGTACCGGAAGAAGTCCGTGCAACGGGAGACGAAGGACCGCTCGTAGCCGGGTGTCGGGTCGTGCCAGGCGGAGGCGGACACATCGCCGGCCTCCGCTTCGAACACGGTCTGCGCGTCCTCCAGCGGGGTGCCGCGCCGCCAGCGCCGCACGGTGCGCGGGTATCCGGACGCGGTCAGCGAGCCGGGCCCGAAGTCCGTCCCCACGAAGACGGTGTCCTCGTCGATCCAGCCGATCCGCGTCTTCGCCTCGGCGACCCGGAAGCCCCCTTCGACGAACTCCCGCCGCTCCAGGTCGAACTCGCGCACGACGACGGCGTCGGAGCCGTCCCGGGAGAGCATCACCAGGGCGCGCCGGTACGCGGGGCGGAGCACGGACGCGCCGGCCCAGACCCACTCCTCCCCCTCGGCCGCGGCGAGCGCGTCGACATCGAGGAGGATCTCCCAGGCGGGTTCGTCCTTGCGGTACTGCTCCAGGGTCGTGCGCCGCCACACGCCCTTGGCGCGGCCGGCGTCGCGCCAGAAGTTGTACAGGTGTCCGCCGCGGCGGACGGTGTAGGGGATCCGCTCGGCGTCGTCGAGGACTTCCCGCAGCTCGGCCCGCAGGGCGTCGAACCGGGGGTCGGCGGCGAGCACGGCGGCGGTCTCGGCGTTCCGCTCGGCGACCCACGCCAGCGCGGTCGCGCCTTCCACGTCTTCCAGCCACACATACGGGTCTTCGGTCACCCGATGATTGTGCCGTGCCGGTCAGGCCGTCAGTGGCCGGTCGTCGGCACGCACCGGCGCAGGCAGCTCGGTCCGCCCGGTCAGATAGGAGTCGACGGCGGCGGCCGCGGCCCGCCCCTCGGCGATCGCCCACACCACGAGGGACTGCCCGCGCCCGGCGTCGCCGGCGACGAACACCCCCTCCGCACGGGGCGCCGCGAACCCGCTGTCCCGGGCGAAGGCGCCGCGCCCGTCCCGTACCAGCCCCAGCTGCCCTTCCAGCCGGCAAGCACGGTCGGGTCCCGAGAAGCCGAGCGCCAGCAGGACCAGTTCGGCCTCGACGGCCTGCCCGGTCCCCGGGACGGGGCTGCGGTCCTGCGGTTCGACCCGGGTCAGGTGCAGGGCGCGTACCCGCCCGCCGGCGTCGCCCTCGAACCGCAGCGTGGCCAGGGCGAACAGCCGCGGGTCGGCCCCCTGCCGCCCGCGGGCCTCCTCGTGCGCATGCGAGATCCGGTACACCTTCGGGTACACGGGCCACGGCTCATGGCCGGCCCGTCCGCTCCCCGGCTCGGGGTTGATGTCGATCTGCACGACCGACAGGGCGCCCTGCCGCAGCGCGGTCCCGACGCAGTCGGACCCGGTGTCCCCGCCCCCCACCACGACGACGCGCCGCCCCTCGGCCGTGATCCGCGGCTCGGCGGCGTCCCCCTCCCCCACCCGGTTGGCGCACACCAGGTACTCCATCGCCTGGTGCACTCCCGCCAGCTCCCTCCCCCCGACGTCCAGATCCCTGGCCTGCCCGGCCCCGACGGCGACGACGACGGCGTCATGGCGCCGACGCAGTTCCGCCGCATCCACCCCGCCCCCCACCTCGCACCCGGTGCGGAAGACGGTGCCCTCCTCCCGCATCTGTGCGATCCGCCGCTCCAGGTGCGACTTCTCCATCTTGAACGCGGGAATGCCGTACCGCAGGAGCCCCCCGACCCGGTCGTCGCGCTCGTAGACGACGACGGTGTGCCCCGCCCTCGTCAGCTGCTGCGCCGCGGCGAGCCCGGCCGGCCCGGAACCGATCACCGCCACGCTCCGCCCGCTGTGCCTGCCGGGCGGCGCCGGGCCGACGTACCCGCTCTCCCACGCGTGGTCGGCGATGGCCTGCTCGACGTTCTTGATGGTCACCGGGGCGCCCTCAAGCGCCAGCACACACGCGTCCTCGCAGGGAGCCGGACAGAGGCGCCCCGTGAACTCGGGAAAGTTGTTGGTGGCGTGGAGCCGGTCCGAGGCCGCCCGCCAGTCCCCGCGGGCGGCGTACGCGTTCCACTCGGGGATCAGGTTGCCCAGCGGGCACGCGCCGTGGCAGAACGGCACCCCGCAGTCCATGCAGCGGTTGGCCTGGGCGGACACGAGGGGCAGCAGCACCTGCCCGGCGTACACCTCGCGCCAGTCCCCGAGCCGCTCCTCGGCGGGCCGGGGCGGAACGGGGCTGCGTGCGGTGTGCAGGAATCCGGACGGGTCGGTCATGCGCCGCCTCCCCGGGTGTGCGGGCGGGCGTTCAGACCAGGCTACGTCGCCGGGCCCGGCTCTTCCCGTCGAAGGACGGCGTGCGGGCCCGCACCCGGGCCCGCACCCGGCACCGTCACTCCACCTCGCGGTGGTAGACGCCGGCCAGGGCATCGGCGAAGAGGGTGAACTGCACGAAAGCCTCTCCGCCGATCTCCAGCTCCACCGGCTCGGCGGCCACCAGTACGTGGTCGCCGTAACTGTCGAAATCGCCGGGGCTGTCCGCGACGCCGATGTGGATCGGGGTCTCGTCGGGAAGAGCGGCAAGCGCCTCGCGCAGCCGTCCGGCGGTCCATACCTGCGGGTTGTGGTCGAAGGTCTCAGCCATGCGGCAGACAGTAGGGCCGGCCGGGGCCCCGGGTGGTGGCGCCGCGCCGTTCCACCGCGCATCACCGCCCCGGAACGGCACCCCGGCCCGGGTCACAGGCCCCTGGTGTGCAGCAGCCGGTTCGGGGTTCCGGCGGGGACGTCGCCGAGTGCGTCGCGGACCGCCCGGCCGAGGAGTGCCGCGCGGACCTGGGCGGGGGTGGCGGACGGGTGGGTGGCGAGGTGGAGGGCGGCGGCGCCCGCCACGTGCGGGGCGGCCCAGGAGGTCGCCGCGGCGTCGGCGGTCGTGGCGCCGGCGCCGGCGAGCGCCGAGGTGATCTCCGCGCCCGGAGCGTACAGGTCCACGCACGCCCCGTGTCCGGAGCCGTGGCTGCCGCCGTCGGTCCAGTGGCGGTCGCTGCGCGTGGACGCGGCGACGACGATCGCGCCCCGTGCCCCGGCCGGGGAGTGGGCGCAGGCGTCGTCGGCGAAGTTGCCGGCCGAGACCACCACGGGGATGCCCGAGGCGATCAGCCGCTCGACCGCGGCGTCCAGGGCGGCGGACCGCTCTGCCAGGTTGAGCGACATGTTGACCACGGCGGGGCGCCGCGCGTGGGCGGCGACCCATTCCACGGCCCTGATGACGGCCGCTTCCGCTGTCGGACCGGAAGACGGGCCGGCGGACGGGCCGGCGTCCTTGCGCGCGCCCGGCCCGCTTCCCTCCTCGCAGGCGAGGGCCTGCACGCGGACGAGCTCCGCGCCGGGAGCGACCCCGTACGTCCGGCCTGCGATGATGCCGGCGACGAACGTGCCGTGGCCGAGGCCGCCGCCGTCGTGGCAGTCCCCGGCGTCGGGGTCGCCGACGAAGTCGGCGCCGAGGACGGCCCGCCCGCCGAACTCGGCGTGCTTCAGATCGAGGCCCGTGTCCAGGACGTACACACGGACCCCGCTGCCGTCGGTGCCCGCCGCGAACCGGCCGTCGAGGGGGCCGGTGCGCTGGTCGAGCCGGTCGAGGTGCCAGGGCACCCCCGCGCGGACGGCGGGCGTCGCCGGGGCCGGCGGCGGTGCGGACGCCGGCGCGGACGGCGGAGTAGCGGAAGGGGAGGAGGCGGGGGGCGGCGCGACCGGCTCCTCCTCGGGGGAGCACGCCGCGAGACCCGTCACACCCACTGCCGCCGCCACCGCCACGGCGGCCGCTCTCCGCCCCGCCCCGCCGCGCCCGCGTCCCATGCCGGTCCCCTGTCGCCGCTGCCGCCGCCGTGCCGCCGTCGGCGGTGGAGACGTACGGATCCCCTCCCCCGGTTGCGCCCCCGCCGGACCGGCGCCTCAGCCCCCTGCGCCCTCCGTCCGCGCCCGCTCCAGGACCGCCTCGACGTCCACCCCCGTGGGCAGCGTCCCGTAAGCCCCTCCGTGCTCGCCGCCCAGTCGGGAGGCGCAGAACGCATCGGCCACGGCCCCGGGGGCGTGGCGCTGGAGGAGCGCGGCCTGGAAGACGAGGGCCATGGTCTCGGCGAGCTGCCGGGCCCGGTACTCCGCCTCGGCCGGGTCGGCGAGCTGCTTGTGCAGTCCGGCGACGGCCGCGTCCAGGTGCCGGTCGGCGCCGGCCGCGAGCCCGACCTCGGCGAAGAAGGCCTCGACGGTCTCCGGCTGCCGGGACATCGCCCGCAGCGAGTCCAGCGCCGCGACGTTCCCCGAGCCCTCCCAGATGGAGGACAGCGGCGCCTCACGGTAGAGGCGCGGCATGCCGGAGTCCTCGATGTAGCCGTTCCCGCCCAGGCACTCCAGCGCCTCCGCGGCGTGCCCGGGTGCCCGCTTGCACACCCAGTACTTGGTGACGGCCAGGGCGATCCGGCGCAGTACCGCCTCGTCGGAGTCCCCGCCGGCCACCCGGTCCGTGGCGCCGGCCAGCCGCAGCGCGGCCGCGGTGGCGGCCTCCGATTCGAGTGCCAGGTCGGCGAGGACGTTGCGCATCAGCGGCTGGTCGACGAGCGCCCTGCCGAAGGCCCGCCGGTGCGTGGCGTGGTGGACGGCCCTGATGGTGCCGAGGCGCATGCCCGATGCGCCGCCGAGGACGCAGTCGAGCCGGGTCGTGTTGACCATCTCGATGATGGTGGCGACCCCGCGCCCCTCCTCCCCCACCAGCCACCCGGACGCGTCCTCGTACTCGATCTCCGCGGACGCGTTGGACCGGTTGCCCAGCTTGTCCTTGAGCCGCTGGAGCGCGATCCGGTTGCGGCTGCCGTCGGGCAGCACGCGCGGCAGCAGGAAGCAGGACAGTCCGCCCGGGGCCTGCGCCAGCGTCAGGAACACGTCCGACATGGGCGCGGACGTGAACCACTTGTGCCCGGTGAGCCGGTACATGCCGTCTCCGGCCGGGACGGCCGTCGTGGTGTTGGCGCGCACGTCGGAGCCGCCCTGCTTCTCCGTCATCGACATCCCGGCGATCAGCCCGGCCTTGGTGTCGGGCCGGCGCAGTCCGAAGTCGTACGTCCGGGAGCCGAGCAGCGGCTCCAGCCAGGAGGCGAGCGCGGGCGTCGTGCGCAGCGCCGGGACGGCGGCGTACGTCATCGACACGGGACAGGTGTGCCCGGCCTCGACCTGGCTCCAGACGATGAACTTGGCGGCGCGTGCGACGTGCGCGCCGGGGCGGTCCTCGGTCCAGGGTGCGGCGTGCAGTCCGTGGGCGACGGCGGTGCGCATCAGCTCGTGCCAGTGCGGGTGGAACTCGACCTCGTCGATGCGGTGGCCGTAGCGGTCGTGGGTGCGCAGCACGGGCGGGTTCTCGTTGGCCAGGCGCCCCCATTCGGCGGCCTGTTCGGAGCCGGCGAGCACGCCGAGCCGGTGGATCTCGGGCAGGGCCCAGTCCGCGCCCTCGCGGTCGACGGCCTCCAGCAGGGCCGGGTCGGCGGCGGCGTCGTAGCCGTGGTGCGGCGGGACCTGGTTGGTGACCTCATGCGTCCGGGGCATCGTGTCCTCCAAGGGCACGCAGGGTGAAGGTGATCAGGGCGGGCACGACGTCGCCGGGGGCCGCGTCCCCGTCGGCGAGGGGCCCGACGAGCGCCTCGGCTGTCGCTCCGACAAGGGCGGCGGCGGTCAGGTCGGGGTCCTGCGGGGGGAGTTCGCCGCCCGCGACGCCTTCGGCGATGCGGGCGGCGAACACGTCGCGGAAGGCGCGGCGGAAGACCAGGCGCTCGGTCTCGACGGCCTGGTCGGCCGGCTCGGCGAGCAGGGCGAACGCCCGTCGCGGCGCCTGGAGCGCCCGGTCGGCGAAGGTCTCCGCGGCGGCGGCCACCCGCTGGGCCGCGGTGCCGGGGCGGTCCGCCGCCGCGGCGACGGCCTCGACCTCGCGGGCGACGAGGGTGCGGAACAGGGCGGCGGCGAGCTCGGACTTGCCGGAGAACACCTGGTAGACGCTGCCGGTGGAGATGCCCGCCTCGGCGGCGATGGCGGCGACGGAGCAGCCGGTGTACCCCTCCCGGGACAGCAGGCGGACGGCGGCTTCCAGGACGCGGTCGCGGCGGGCGTCGAGGCGGGCCTGCACGGCCGGGGGGCGGCGGTAGGGCATGCGAAGAATTGAAGCACTGATTCACTGCTTCATGCCAGAGGTCTGCGCAACCCCGGGCCGGGGCGGCGGGCGGCAGGGCCGACCGCCGCCCACCGCTCACCCCGCGGCCTCCAGGGCCTCCGCCAGCCCCTCCGGCAGCCGCCCGCCGTGGATCACCCCGAGGCTCTGTGTGGCGCGCGTCAGGGCGACGTACAGGTCGCTGGGCGCGAAGTCGGCGGGCTCCACGACGACCACTGAGTCGAACTCCAGGCCCTTGGCCTGGCGCGGCTCCAGCAGCACGACCTTGCGGGTGAGGTCGGGCTCGGCTCCGGCCCGCACCCCGGGCACACGGTCCGCGATGGCCTCGTGCAGCCCCCGCGGGGCGATCACCGCGAGCCGGCCCTCGGCCGGCGTACCCCGCCGCACCGCCTCCCCGACCTGCTCGGCCAGGTCCGCAGGCCCGCCGCCCCCGGCCCCGCCGGCGGGCCGCAGCCAGGGCCGGCGCCCGGTGGACCGCACCGACCGCGGCGGCTCGAAGCCGGGGTGGCGGGCCCGCAGCACGGCAGCGGCGACGTCCATGATCTCGGCCGGCGTACGGTAGTTGACGCCGAGCCGGACCAGCTCCCACCGGTCGCCCACGTACGGCTTCAGCACCTGGGCCCACGAGCCGCAGCCGGCCTCCTCCGCGGTCTGGGCGGGGTCGCCGACGAGGGTCATGGAGCGGGTCGGGCAGCGGCGCATCAGCAGCCGCCACGCCATCGCGGACAGCTCCTGCGCCTCGTCCACGATGACGTGCCCGAAGGCCCAGGTGCGGTCGGCGGCCGCCCGTTCGGCGGTGCTGCGGTGGTCGGCCTCCTCGTGCCGCTCGGCCATCCGTTCGGCGTCGATGATGTCGTGGGCGGCGAGGTACTCGTTCTCCATGTCCTCGAACTCGTACGACTCCGACCCGGCCGACAGGTCCAGCACGCCCTGCGCGTACTCGATCCGCTCCTGCCGTGCGCGTTCCTGCGCGGCACGCCGGGCGCTGTCGTCGACGCCGAGGAGTTCGGCGGCCTCGTCGAGGAGGGGGATGTCGGCGGGCGTCCAGTCGCCGGGGCCGGTCACGGGCCGCCGGATCAGTGCGGCCTCCTCCTGCGGCAGGTGGGCGGGATCGGCGAGGAAGTCGGCGACGAGAGCGTGCGGGGTGAGCGGCGGCCACAGGGCGTCGATCGCGGCGTGCACGTCCGCGCTGGTGGCGATCTCCTTGCCCAGCTGGGCGATGTCGTCGGCGCCGAGCAGGTTGGGGCCGCCGAACGGGTCCGCGCCGAGCCGGTCGGCGAGCTGGTCGGTCAGGGAGTCGATGACGGAGAACGCGAAGTAGGGGCGGGCCAGGTTGTGCGGCAGGCCCGTGGACCGTGCACGGTCGCGGGCCGCGTGGGCCATGGTCCGGTCGAGCAGCAGGGTGCCGTACCCGTCGTGGTCGATCTCCAGGGCCGGCTCGGGCACGAGGTCGTTGTCCTCGCCGCTTGCGGCGGGCAGCGCCTCGGGGAGGGTCTGGCGGTCGGCGACGACGCGGGCGAGGACGTCGGCCATCCCGGCGCGGCCCTTGATCTCGGCGGCGGCCGGGCTGTCGGTGCCGGCGGCCGTCACCCCGGGGAAGAGCTCGCCGATGGTGGCGAGGAGTACGCCGGTCTCGCCCAGGGCCGGGAGGACCTCGCCGATGTAGCCGAGGAAGGCGGGGTTCGGGCCGACGATCAGGACGCCGCGCCTGGCGAGCAGCTCGCGCCGGGCGTACAGCAGGTAGGCGGCGCGGTGCAGGGCGACGGCCGTCTTGCCGGTGCCGGGGCCGCCCTCGACGACCAGGACGCCCTGGTGGGGGGAGCGGATGATGCGGTCCTGCTCGGCCTGGATGGTCTCGACGATGTCGTGCATGCGGCCGGTGCGGGCCGCGTCGAGGGCGGCGAGCAGCACGGCGTCGGCGTCCGCGCCTTCGAGGCCGGTGCGCTCCGGGTCGGCGAGGTCCAGGATCTCGTCGTGGAGGGCGGTGACCTCGCGGTCGCGGGTGGTGATGTGCCGGCGGCGGCGCAGGCCCATCGGGTGGTGGCCGGTGGCGAGGTAGAAGGGGCGGGCGGCGTCGGCCCGCCAGTCCAGGACGAGGGGCGTGCGGTTGGCGTCGTCCTGCCTGATGCCGATACGGCCGATGTGGTGGTCGCGGCCGTCGGAGAACTCGAGCCGGCCGAAGCAGAGGCCGTTCTCCCCGGAGTTCAGGGCGGAAAGCAGCCCGGACTGCTCAGCGACCAGGACGTCGCGCTCCAGACGTGCCTGGAAACCGTTGCCCGCACCTTTGGCGAGGGCCTCACGCACGGCACGTTCGGCCTGGTCACGCAGGTCGTCGAGACGTGCGTAGAGCCCGTCGACGAATTGCTGCTCTTTACGGAATTCCGTGGTTGACAATTCCACTCCCGACCCGATATAGTGTCCTCGTAAGACTGCTTCGCGCTGCTCTCGAAAAACAGGTGCGAAGAATTCAATATACCGCTCCCCCTCCCTCGGAAGCCAAATCGCTCCGGGCCGGGGTTTTCTCGTTTCCCCCCAGACCGCCGCGGGTCACCCGTACGGACCACTCGTCGAGGCCTTCCGGGCGATGCCCTGCTGTGGTGGACGTAGGAGCAGTCCACCCGACGGGGAGGCCACATGTACGAGATGCACCTCGGCGAGGCGACCAGCGGGCCCGGCCCGGTCTGGCACGTCGTCGCCCACGACCGGTCCGCCACCCTCTGCGGCCGGCCCCTCGTCCCGGCGGGCGGCAGCGACACGGACCGCCACTGCCTGCCCTGCATGTCGGCCTTCCACGCCGTCATGACCGGGGAGGCACCGGGGGGCTGACCCCGGCCCTGGACCGAACACGGGTTTGACCGGGCGGTGACGGGTGATACGCATGCACGTCCTCCGCTTCCGGGCGGACGGGAAGCCACCCGTCCGGGCCGGACGGGATGCCCGAGGGAGCCAGCATGCCGGAAGACGACACCGCCACCCGCCGACAGGACCAGGACGGAGCCTGGGCCCGCGATCGCGACCCCGGGCGCGCCTCGAACGCCGACGCCGGCCAGGCCTACGCCGGCGGCGAGCACCGCGGCAACGGACGCAACGAGAACCGCAACGAGCGGGCGGACCGCCAGTGGCAGGAACTGGTCCAGGAGATACGAGTCGTCCAGACCGGCGTGCAGATCCTCTTCGGCTTCCTCCTGACCGTCGCGTTCACCCCGCGCTTCCAGGAGCTGGACGACCCCGACCGGACGATCTACATCATCACCGTGGTCCTGGGCTCCCTCGCCACCGGAGCGCTCATCGGCCCGGTGGCCTTCCACCGCATCGTCTCGGGCCGCAAGATCAAGCCGGAGGCGGTCACGTGGGCCTCCCGCCTCACCATGACAGGCATCGTCCTGCTGCTCGCGACCCTCGTGTCCGCGCTCTCCCTCATCCTGCGCGTCACCACCGACGACCACATCGTGCCCTTGCTGGTCGTCGGCGTCCTGGCCTGGTACCTGCTGTGCTGGTTCGCCCTGCCGATGTGGGTGCGCGGCCGCAAGACCAACGGCAAAGACGATCCGGGGGACGGCAAACGGCCCCGCTAGCGGACGAAAACCGCATGAGCAGATGATCATCCCTGTGGCACAGTGGCCGGTCGTGCCACGGCCGCCCCGGCCGCGGCACCCGGACCCGACCGCGGAGGACACGCACATGACCGGCACGACCAGGGTGGCCGTCGCCACCTCGGCCCTGGGCCTGGCCCACGACTCGGACCTGCCCGTGCTGCTGGAGGCGCTGCGCGCCCGCGGCCTGGAGGCGGAGGCCGCGGACTGGAACGAGCCGGACCGCGACTGGTCGCGCTACTCCGCCGTGACCATCAGGTCGACGTGGGACTACGCCCTCCGGCGGCCCTCGTTCCTCGCCTGGGCGGAGGCCGTCGAGGCCGCCACCCTGCTGGACAACCCCGCCGACGTGGTCCGGTGGAACACGGACAAGCGCTACCTGCACGACCTCGCCGACCGCGGCGTCCCCGTCGTCCCCACCCGGTTCGCCGCCCCGGGCGAGGACGTGCCGCTGCCCGAGGAGGGGCACTTCGTCGTCAAGCCGTCCGTTTCGGCAGGTGCGCAGGACACCGCCCGCTACGCCCCGCACCAGCGCGGCCTCGCGGCCGCGCACGCCGCCGCCCTGCACGCCTCCGGGCGCACCGTGATGGTGCAGCCCTACCTGTCGCGGATCGAGGAGGGCGAGCGGGCGCTGGTCTTCCTCGGCGGCGTGTTCAGCCACGCGATACGCAAGGGGCCGGTGCTCACCGAGACCGGCCTCGACAACACCCGCACCCCGCACCCCGGCCTGGCCCCGCACCAGCCCACGGCACCCGAACGGGAACTCGCCCGGGCGGCCCTGGCGGCCGTGCCCGCGGACCGTCCGCTGCTGTACGCGCGCGTCGACATCGCGACGGCGGACGACGGCCGGCCGGTCGTCATGGAGCTCGAACTCGTCGAGCCGGACCTCTTCCTGGGGCACTCCGCCGACGGCGCCGCCCGCCTGGCGGGCCTCATCCGCGACCGCGCCGCATCCGCGGCCCGACCCCGCGCCTGAGCGGCGGAGAAGCAGGTGCCGGCGGCCACCGCCGTCCTGCATGATGGGCGGCCCCATCCTTGGGGCCGCCCATGCGTTCGAGTGAGGACATCCCGGTGCAGTCAGCGGCTTCGTTGACGCGCTCCCCGCCCTAACAGGTCGTTTCAGAATCAGGGCCGCAGGCTGCGGGGTGGCTTGCATGACGCCTGCAGTCGTACAGAACCGCCCCCTTCTCCGGCGTCTGTGAGGGCGCATCTCTCAAGCGCGGAAATGACGCCGGTGCCCGCATTCGCCCGGATGGGCCTCGCCGCGAGACGACTACCGCTTGACTGGTCGGTCAACCGGACTTTACGGTTGACCGACCAGTCAAGTGGAGGGCCGATGACGGACGACACCCGCACTCGCCTCGTGCGGACGGCGCGCGCGCTGATCCACGGTTCGTCGTTCGCCGAGGTCGGCATCGGGGACCTGTGCCGGGAGGCGGGAGTGCACCGCGGCAGTCTGTACCACTTCTTCCCCTCCAAGGAGGCCGTCGGTCTCGCCGTGATCGACGCGAACTGGGAACTCCTCAAGGCGCTCCTGGACGAGGCGTTCGACAGTGAGGCGCCACCGCTGGAGCGGATCGACGACTTCGTCGCCGGGTTCGCCAGCATGCTGACCGCGGCCCGGGACCGGATGGGCGCCGTGCCGGGCTGCCCCATCGGCAACCTCGCCCTCGAACTGTCCGGGCGGCCCGGAGAGGCGTCAGCCAGAATCGCCGAGATCCTGACCGCGTGGCGGCGGTACTTCCGCGACGCCATCGCCGAGGCCGTACGCAGAGAGCACGTACCGCCGGCAGTCGACCCCGACGCGGCGGCCCTGCGCGCGCTGTCCTACCTCCAGGGCGTCACCCTCATGGCCAAGGCATACGACCGGCCCGCGCTCGTCGCCGAGTCCCGAACGGCGATCCGCGCGCTGATCCAGACCCCCACCACCTGAGCCCCCCGGCCGGCAAGCGATCCGGCCGGGGAGTGTCACCCGCCCCCGCGAGGGGACCGTTCCCCCTGCCCGTTGACTTGACCGTTCGGTCAAGTCAACGGACAGGCCTACCGAGGAGCACACATGGACGCGCACCTTCCCACACAGCAATCCGGTCCGGACTACCGCTTCGAACGCTTCCGCACGCGGCTGCTGATCGACGACATGACATTCGGCCGCGACGCCCTCGGCCCCGGCGGCCGTCTGCCGGAGTTCGACCTGCCCACCCTCGACGGAGGCCGCTTCACCTCCCGCGCACTCGGTCGACGGCCGGTGCTCATGGTCTTCGGATCTCGGACCTGCCCCGTCACCGAAAGCGCCGTGCCCGTACTCAAACGACTCCACACACGATTCGGCGAGCGGGTCCGCTTCGTCCTGATCAACACCCGTGAGGCGCATCCCGGGCAGACGATCCGCCAACCGGCCACCGCCGCCGAGAAGCACCGGCACGCACAGCAGCTGCGCGACCACCACGACATCCCCTTCGAGGTCGCGGTCGACGACATCGACGGCACCCTGCACCGCGCCTTCACCCCCAAGCCGAACTCCGCCTACCTCATCGACGCGACCGGAACCATCACCTTCCGCGCCCACTGGGCCAACGACGAGACGGCCCTGCACCGAGCCCTGGAACAGGCGGCATCCGGGAACACCGTCCACGGCCGCAGCAGGGCCATGGCAAGGCCGCTGCTCCGCGCCGTCGGACACCTCCCGGGCATCATCACCGCCGCCGGCAGCAGGACCGGCCACGACGTCTGGCGCGCCGCACCTCCGCTCGCGATCCTCGGCGCGCTCTCACGGCTCTTCCCCCGCCTTCCCGCCGACCGGCGAGGCCCCGCCGCCGCGGCCACCGCCCTGATCGCCTGCGCGGCAACCGTCGGCCTGGTCGTCGTACTGGTGTGACGCTCACCCCACAGGGGAGGCCGGCGACGCCGACTCCACCGGAAAGGCTTGCGGTCGGTCCCGTTTCCTCGGCCAGCTGGGGGTGGTGCCCTTCCGCGCGAGACGCCTGGTCATAAGGGTGATGGCGGCCCAGGTGATCAGGGTCTCGGAGTGCTGGATGAGCCTTTCGTAGTCCTTCGCATGGCGGCGGGCGTGCATCATCCAGGCGAGCGATCGTTCGACGACCCAGCGACGGGGCAGGACCACGAAGGCGGAGGCGTCCTTGGGTCGGCTGACCGGCTTGATCGTGAGGTTGAGGTGCCGTTTGGCCCAGCCGACGAGCTTTCCGGCGTATGCCGAGTCAGCCCAGACGATCGTGATCTCACAGCGGAGGCGGCCGTTCTCCACGCTTCGAGATGTCGAGTCACAAAGCATCAGAGAAAAGCCGCTGTGTATGGGTCTGTCTGTCGACGTGCCCGGACGCGAGGCATTGGACGTGTCGCCCCGCTTTCGTGTCGAGTTCTGCGACTGCCTGTATGCGCGGGCGAACGCGCTCATCGAGCTCACCGACGCGGTGCTGTGTGCGGGCGGGCCGGTGAACACCCTGGTCGAGCTGTCACTGACGGCCGAGCACGGCGCGCACACGGCGCCTTGTATGCGGGGCTGGACCGCGGCTGGATCGAACCGAGGCGTCTGCGACGCGTCCTGGCCGGGTTGCCGCTGCCGAAGGTAGCCGACGGACGGATCGTACTGGCCGTGGACGTGGGCAACCGGCTCCGCCCCGACGCTCCCACCAGCGACGACCGGCTGTTCTGCCACGTCCACGGACGTGGCGACCGCAAGACGGATCTACTCCTTCGTCGCCGCCCCGGCGTCACGAACATGGCCAAGGCGGCACTGAACATGCTCACCCGCACCAGCGCCGCGGACCTCGCCGCCCGCGGCATCCACGCCTGCAGCATCGACACCGGCTGGGTGACCGACGAGAAGCCGCTGCCGGCGCGAGAGCGGCACGCCGCCACGGGCTGGCGCCCGCCGCTGGACGTCGTCGACGGCGCGGCCCGCATCTGCCACCCCGTCGTGCAGGGCCAGTCGGGCACCCCGCTCCACGGGGTGCTCCTGAAGGACTGCCGGCACGTCCCCTGGTGACCGCTCCGACAGGGCAGACCCGACAGGCGCGGCGCGGCCCCACGGGGCCGAGGCGGGGCTTATAGCAGACCGGCCACCCTCGCAGGGAGTTTTTCGCGAGGTTCACCCGTTTGCCCCGGTCCGTCTCGGCCTCAACAAAAGTGCGGGTAAATTCGTTGATCGTGACGGATTCCGGGGACCACGGCTTACCCCTTCCCAAGCGCCTCGACACGGCGCGGACCAGCCGCTGCAGCGCCACGGCCCTGCGGCGCGCTCTCGTACGCCCCCGCCACCGCCCGGCACGGAGGGCGGCTCCCGCGCGTCAGGACGCGTTGAGCACGGAACCGCACACCGCGCACGCCGGGACCCGGGGCGCGCCGACGGCAGTTCCCTCGGCCCCCTCGCGCGGCGTGTGCACGGCATCCACGTGCAGGGACAGCACGTGTTCGAAGTGCTGTTGGCGCTGCAGTTCACGGCGGTCCGCGGGGTGCAGCCGGCCGACTCCTCCCGACGACCACGCGGTGAGGGCCGTACCGAGCACGGCGCACACCAGCACACTCCACAAGAACACGTCTGCCACGACGGCTGCCTTCCTCGACTGACTCAGGGCGCTCCCGAGACGATCCGGGAACACCTCGACATAACGCAGCGGCATATGCAGGGTTGCGCCCTGTCATCCGATTGCAGCCCCGCCCCCTCGCCCCCGACCCCTCCGGCGAACGCTGCGGCCTGCGCAGGAAGGCGCCGACGGCCCTCATGCAGGCAAGGGGCGCGCGCCGGCCGCCGCGCGCCGCGCGGGGTGGCGCATGCGCATCCTCGGTTGTTCCCGCCCCTTCGCACCATGGGCCACACGCGTCACTCGCGTGTCCCGGGGGGGCGCGCCCGGGCCCGGCGCGGTATCGGCCGAACGTGCAGCACAGACGGGGTGCGGGGCACCTGGCCGACCACCCCCCGACCCGTGCAGACCGATAAGAAGACACGGGTCAACGCCCGCTGACACCGGCCGCCCTCACCTGGATGGAGCACAACCCAGTCCGGCGGCCCGCGCGTTGGGTGGACTATGACAACAGCACAGCACCCCGCCATGTACCCGCGGAGCGTCGACAGCGACGGCGGCGACGTGCGAACCGGCACCACGAGGGCGGGCTCGTGGACGTACGTTCCGACCCCGGCCTACGGGGACCCCGATGCGGGCCCGCTCCTGCGGCGCGGCGCCGACGAGGTGGTCCTCCACTACGCGGCCCCCGCGCTGGAGGGTCTCCTGGACACGCTCCGCAGCGTCGAGATCGCGTGCACGCGGAGGTGGCAGGCCATGGCGCGGCCTGCCGTGCCGGCCACGGCGTTCGACGTGTCCGTCCGCGAGTACCCCGGGCAGAGCCACCGTGTTTGAACCGTACGGTCTCCACGACATGACCGCCGCCCCCCACCCGCACCCGGACACGCTGCTGTTCTGGCCCGGCCAGCACCAGGAGCGGCACGACCACCACGAGCGCCATGACCGGCACGACCGGCACACCCTCCTCGGCACGCCGACGGCCGAGGGGGGCGTGCCGTGGGACGCGGCGGAGGAGCTGGCCTACCAACTCCACGAAGCCGCGGGCGCCATACCGGCCGAGCCACTCGACCGGATCGTCTTCGACGAACCGGCCGACCCGGTCGGCCCCGCCGTCGCCGGCCTGGGCACAGGCGTAGGCGTCGGTACGGGGACGGGCGCGGGCATGGGGGCGGGCATGGCCCCCTCGGCCGCCGACAAGTGGCCGCACCCGCCGGCCCACGCCGGCCACCGCCGGACGACGTCCGGGGCTTCGACCGTGACACTGCTCCGCACGGGCAGCCTGCTCACCTCCGTGCTGGTCGCGGTCATCGCCGCCGTCGTCAGCCTGTTCAGCGGCATGGCCATCTGCGACGCGCTGCGCCACAGCGCCGGACCGCGGACCGCGCACGACGTGGTGAGCTGGTGGCCCCTGTTGATCTACGGGCCCTGGATGGTCGCCTCCCTGTCGATCCTCCGGGCCGCCCTGCACCAGCGACGCGCCATCCACTCCTGGTCGATCGTCCTGCTGTTCTCCACCCTCGCCACCCTGCTGTGCCTGGCCCAGGCGCCCAGAACCCTCGCCGGGCAGGCGGCGGCGACCCTTCCGCCGATTGCCGCACTGGCCTGCTTCCAGCAGCTCGTCCGCCAGATCACGCTCACGCGACCGCCCCGCCAGCCCTCGCCGCGGCACCGCAACAGCCGCAGCACGCGCGCGCCGGCCCCGATCCCGCCGCAGGCGGCCGTGCGGAGCCAGGCGGCCGCGGGCCTGCCGGACTTCGCGCTGGCCGACCGCAGCGGCAGCCTGCCGCCCTCCCCAGGGCGCAGATTCCGCTACGGGTCCTGACCGCGCGGCGGCACCCTGCTCCCGCGGCGCATGCCGCACCCCCGCACACCTCCCCCGCGCGACGCGCTCCACGCGCCGGCACACGTACCGACACGGCCGGGCGCGGCGCGGCCGGTAACCGGTGGCGACTCCTCGGCACCTCACTCCTTCCCGGACCGTCGAGGCCCGTGATCACGCACTTGTCCGGGAAACGAAGATCGAAAGCGATAGGTCACGGGTTGCCCGCGGTGTCAGTCCTTCGGGTCCACCCCACTGACCAGCCGCGAGGGGCAGCGCAGGGCTCCGGCCTGCTGCCCCCGCGCGGCCCGGCGTCGGCCACCGCCGACGCTCCCGCGAAACGCCCCGCACCGGTCCGCCCCCTCGGCGGGCCGGGCGTGCGCCGGGCGCCGCCGAGCCCTGCGCGCACACCATCCCTGCGAAACGAAAGGACACCACCATGGCCTACGAACTCACGCGCGCCGAGCGCATCCAGTACCGGCAGCGCCAGGACGAGGCGTTCCGGGCCGGCGAGGCGGCCGCCGCGAACCTCCGGGCCGCCCTGGCACTCGCCGGCCTCGTCCTCCCCTCCCTGGGCAACGACGGGCCGGTGGGCTGCCGGGGCATCGTCCGGCTCGGCGGTTGCAGTACGGCCGTCGCCGACAGGCTCGCCGAGGTCATCGCCGCCGGCGCCCGTGCCCGTGCCGGGCACGACGTGCAGCCCTGAGCGCTGCCGCGGCCCCTCCCTCCCCTCCGGCTCCGGCGCGCCCGCGCCGCGGCCGGCTCCTTCCGCCACGGCGACGCCGCCGTGGTCCGCCCCTCCCCCACGTTCGGAGTATGCGCATGGACGCATGGCAGTCCCTCAAACGCCCGAAGGCACCGCGGGCCGCACTCGACCCCTACCGCTTCCCCGGCCTGCGCGGCCTCACCGCCGACACGGAACCGGAAGCCCTGGAGCCCGAGGACCCGCTCCCCCCGGCCGCCCGGTCCTCCGACTCGCTCACGTCCTGCGACCGGCGGCGCCTGGACCTGCACGCGTGCCTCACCGTGGCGGGCGTCCCCCCGGCCGCCGAGGACCTGCACGCCATCACCGTGCTGTCGGCGGCAGACGACGCCACGTACACGGCCGTCCGGCGGTGGATCACGCACATGCGGTGAGCCGGAGCAGCCGCTGCACCCGCCCCGCCGGCCGGCGTCAGAACCGGATGTCGGCGGCGACGGGCAGGTGGTCGCTCCCCGTCGGCGGCAGGGTCCGGATCCGGGTGACCTCGGCCCCGCGGGCCAGGACGTGGTCGATACGGGCCGCCGGCAGCGCCGCCGGCCAGCTGAACGCGAAGTCCGGGGCCGGCCGCCCCGTCCGCCGTACGACGGGCGCGAGCCCCCGGTCGTCGACGGTGGCGTTCAGGTCGCCGAGCAGCACCACCCGGTCCAGCGGCTCGGCGGCCAGAGCCCGCCCCAGCAGAACGGCGCTCTCGTCGCGCCGGGCGGCGTCGAACCCGCGGAGCGGGCCGAGCCGTACCGACGGCAGGTGCGCCACGTAGACCGCGATGTCGCCGTGCGGGGTGAGGGCGGTCGCCCGCAGGCCGCGGTTCCACCCCTCCCCGACTCCGGCGGGCCGGATGTCCACCGGCCGCGGATCCGCGAGCGGGTGGCGCGACCACAGGGCGACGGTGCCGGCGGCCGCGTGGTGCGGGTACTCCGCGCCCAGGGCCGCGGCGAAGGCGGGGGCGGCCGCGGGCGTCAGCTCCTCCACGGCGATCAGGTCGGCGCCGGTGCGGGCCAGGGCCCGGGCCGTGCCCGCCGGGTCGGTGTTGTCGTCGGCGATGTTGTGCTGGACGGCCCGCAGGTCGGCGGGCTGTCCGGTGCGCGGCAGCAGGAACGCGCCGAACGCGGCCGTCCAGGCGAGCGCCGGCAGCGCGGCCGCGCACAGCGCGGTCCGCGACCGGCGCAGCACCGCCCACCCCGCCAGCGGCGGCACGGCCAGGGCGAGCCACGGCAGGAACGCCTCGACGAGGCTCCCCGGACGCCCCGGCAGGTCCGGCAGGAGCCCCGGACGGACCAGCAGCACGGCCGCCGCCGCGGCGAGGAGGGCCGCACCCCGGCCCCGGCGCCACGACCAGCGTCCTCCCGCGCTCCGCCACGCTCCCGCTCGCCCCATCCCCGCCCGCCTCTCCCCCGTACGGCGGACGCCCCAGGCGGGCGGTCCGGCCGCGCGTAGGACGCGTACGGCGGCGCCCGCGGTTCCCGACCGGCCGCAGGTCAGGCCGGCTGCGGGGGCTCCTGTGCCCCGGGGGCGCGGCGGACGCGGGCCAGGACGAGGACGGTGTCGTCGGTCGGCGCCGCGGGCAGCAGCTCGGCGAGGATCCGGTCGGCCGCCTCCTCCAGGGAGAAGACCGGGCCGGCGAGCAGGGCGCGCAGGGCGCCGATTCCGGTGTCGATGTCCTGGCCGCGGGCCTCGACGAGGCCGTCGGTGTACAGGGCGACGACGGCCCCCTCGGGCAGGTGCGCCCACGTCGAGCGGTACGGGACGCCGCCGACCCCGAGGGGCACCCCGAGCCCTTCGCCGACGGTCCGCACGGTGCCGTCGGGGCTGCGTACGAGGGGCGGCGGATGTCCGGCGTTGGCGATGCGGGCGCCGCCGGTGCGGGCGTCGTAGACCAGGTAGAGGCAGGTCGCCCAGTCGATGCCGGACTCCTCGGCGCAGGCGTCCAGCTCGGCGAGGAGGTCGGCCGGCTCGGCGGTGTGCCGCGCCAGGGTCTTCGCCGTGATCCGCAGCCGGCCCATGTTCGCGGCGGCGGGCACCCCGTGGCCCATCACGTCGCCGACGACGAGGGCGACGCGGTCGCCGGGAAGGGCCACCGCGTCGTACCAGTCGCCGCCGACCTGGGTGAGCCGGCTGCCGGGCAGGTAGCGGTGGGCGATGTCGACGTGCGGCCCGGCGGCCGGGGCGTTGGGCAGCAGCGCGTGCTGGAGGGTGAGCGCGATGTCGTGGATCCTGCCGTACAGGCGGGCGTTGTCCAGGCAGAGGGCGGCCCGGGAGGCGAGTTCCGCGGCGAGGCTGAGGTCTTCGTCGGCGAACGCGGGCCGGGCAGCGGACCGGCCGAACAGGGCGATGCCCTGGACGGTGCCGCGGGCGATCAGCGGCGCCACGAGGATGCAGTCGAAGCCGCTCTCCAGGAGCAGGCGGGCGCGCCCGGGGTGGGCGACGGTGCGGCTGACGAACTCCTCGTTCACCGGGACGGCGAGGGGGCGGCCGGTGCTGACCATCTGGTGGATGCTGGAGCCGGGCGGGTAGGTCACGCGGTCCGCGCCCTTGACGAGCTCCTCGGCGGGCGCCGGCAGGACGGTCCCGGAGGCGATCCGGCGGGTGATCAGCGGCCGCTCGGGGTCGAAGTCCTCGTCCTCGTCCATCCATTCGACGCGTTCGACGACGCAGCCGTCGCAGAAGTCGGGCACGGCCGCCTCGACGAGTTCGCGGGCGGTGGTGTCCAGGTCGAGGGTGGTGCCCATGCGGGCGGCGGCCCGGTCGAGGAGGGCCAGCCGCTGCCGGGCGGCGGTGGCCTCCAGGATGGCCTGCTCGCGGTCGGTGACGTCGAGGAGGAGGCCGCCGACCCCGCGCCGGGTGTCGCCCGCTCCGCTGAGCGGGAAGAAGCTGACCGAGCGGACCTGGTCGCGGTCGGGTCGGCCGGGGGTGCGCAGGCCGAGCAGGGCGCCGACGACGGAGCGGCGGCCGCGGGCCACGTCGCGCAGGGTGCGCTGGAGCTCCCCGCCGTCCGAGGTGATCATGATGTCGGCGGCGTGGCGCCCGAGGTGGTCGGCGAGGGGGATGCCGTCCATGTCGGCGAGGGCCTGGTTGAGGTGGACGTAGCGCAGGTCCTCGTCGAGCATGACGAGGCCGATGGGGCAGGTCTCGAAGAGGGCGTCGAGGAAGAGGAGGTTGGTCTTCACGCGGTCGAGCTCCTCGCCGCGCGCGGCCAGCCCGAGCACGACGGTGCCGCCGCCGGCGCCGGCCATCGGGAACACCCGGAAGCCGCAGTCGAAGATGCCGCCGTCGCGGTGCCGGGCGGGCATGCGGACCCGCCAGTAGCCGAGGGAGCGGGCGCGCTCCACGAGCCGGGCGGCCGCGTCGGGGGCGTCCGGGGGCGGGTCGGGGAAGAGGAGGGCGGCGGGCCGGGAGAGGACGTCGGCGGCGGCGTGGCCGAACAGCTGCTCGGCTCCGGGTCCCCAGTGGGCGATCCCGCCCGCGTCGTCGAGGGCGAAGACGGCCACGGCGACCTGCTCCAGCAGGGGCCCCGGCTCGGACAGGAGCGGACCGGGGCCGCTTCCGCCTCCCGGCCGTTCCTGTGGCATCGGGCGGCCCCCTTCCACGCAGGCGGCTCTCGGGGCCCGCGCCCGGCACGGGCCACTGCCTCAATTCTGCGCGCGGTCGCGCCGCAGGACATCACGGATCGGCTCCGAAGCCGCCCCGGGCGGTCCGGCTCCCGGTCCGGGCGCCGGTCCGGGTGCCGCCGCACGGGTGGGCCGGGGTTGCCTCCCGGACGGCGTCCCCGCAGGCCGGGAGGGGTTTCCCGGGCCGGCGGCGGACGGGAGACAGGAAACGCGTCGACCTCCGGAGGCGCGGCGGACAGGCTGGATCCGTCAGCACGGAACGCAACCCCCAGGGGGAACCGATGCGCAAGATGATCCGCGGCGCCGCCGCACTCGCCACCGCCGCCGCGGCCGTCGTCGCACTCGGCGGGGCGGCCCAGGCCAAGCCCGCCGGCGACTGGGCGGGCTGCCCGTCCGGAGCGGTCTGCATCTACCCGCAGGACCAGAACCCGGCGGTGAAGCCGACCCACGTCTTCTACAGCTACGGGGCACACAAGATCTACAACCAGTACGGCAACCACTGGGTGCTGAACAACCAGACCGGCGGCGCCACCGCCGCCCTGTGCACCGGCGGAAGCGGCACGGGCTGCGGCGGCCGCATCGCCGCGCAGACCGGCGTCTACGCCAACCTGACGCCCGTCAACTCCGTCGCCCTGTACCGGCCGTAGTTCTGGGCCGGTTGTTCGGAACGCCTCCCGGGGCCGCCCTTCGGCGGGCCCGGGAGGCCTTCCGCATGCGCCTTTTCCCGCCACGCCGGTCACAGCGCGTACACGGCCGTGTTGACTCCGCTGTAGCCTTGGGCTGCCATCTCACGACCTCGGCGCGCACTGCCATGGGGGATGCCGTGGGCGACCCGGAGAGCGGGCGGAACACGACACACCGGTACGGTCCTTCCGAAGCCGCCGACACCGCGCAGGGCGCGCCGGCCGCCGAGGCGGAACCGGCCGCGGACGCAGCCGGGGCCGCGGTGCGCTCCTTTCCCGCCCAGTTGCGCAGGCTGCGCGTGGAGCGCGGCCTGTCGCTGGCGGGGCTCGCCCGCCAGACCCATTACAGCAAGGGCTACCTGAGCAAGATCGAGACCGGGGCGAAGCGCGTCACCCTCGACGTCGCGCTGCGCTGCGACCGGGTGCTGGAGGCCGACGGGGCGCTGGTGCGGCTGGCCCGCGAGGCGGACGCGGACGCCTCCCGGGCGGCCGCCGCGCAGGCCCCGCCCGCGGCGCCGTCGGCGCCCTGGCAGGCGGAGGGCGAGTGCCCCTACCGGGGCCTGGCGGCCTTCACCCCGCACGACGCCGACTGGTTCTTCGGCCGGGAGCGGGCGACCGCGGCGCTGGTGGAGCGGGTCTTCGAGCGCATCGGGAGCGGCCCGCTGCTGCTCGTCGGCCGGTCCGGGGCGGGGAAGTCCTCCCTGCTGAACGCCGGTCTGGTGCCGGCGCTGCGGCGCGGGGGCGGTTTCCCGATGGCAGGCGCCGAGTCCTGGCCCGTGATCCGGCTGACCCCGACGGCGCATCCGCTGCAGGAGCTGCTGGACTGCACCGCGAAGGCCCTCGACGGCGATCCGGGGGTGGGCGTACGGGAGTTGCGGCAGCGGCCCGAGCGGCTCCTGGAGGCGGTGCGCCGGCTCTCCGGGGGCGCCGGCGGGGCCGGGGCCGGCTCCGCGGAGGGCGCGGCCCCGGGCCGGCGGCACGGACCGCGGCCGGTTCTGCTCGTCGACCAGTTCGAGGAACTTTTCACCCTGTGCTGCGACGAGGAGGAGCGGCGGGCGTTCGTCCGGGTCCTGTGCGCCGTGTCCGCGGCGCGGCGGGCCGACCGGGCCGGCCTGGACCCGGCGGTGGTGGTCCTCGGCATCCGCGCCGACTTCACCGCCGGCTGCCTGGACCTGCCGGAGCTCGCGGCCGCGCTGGCGGACGGGCTGTTCGTCCTGCCGGCGATGACCGTGGCCGAGCTGCGGGAGTCCGTCACGCGGCCGGCCGCGCGGGCCGGCCTCACCCTCGAACCGGGCCTGGTGCCGCTGCTGCTCCGCGACGCCGGGGTGCGGGGGGCTGCGGCCGGGCCGGCGGCCGCCTCGGGCCTCGCGGCGCCGGCCGGTGCGCTGCCGCTCGTCTCCCACGCGCTGATGGCGACCTGGCAGCGTCGCGAGGGCGCCACCCTGACCGTCGCCGGGTACGAGCACAGCGGCGGCATCCAGGGCGCGGTCGCGCAGACCGCCGAGAGCGTCTTCGCCCGGCTGTACCCGGCCGAGCAGCGGGTGCTGCGGCGGATGCTGCTCGGCCTGGTCCACGTCGGCGACGGGGCCGCGGCGACCCGCCGCCGGATGCGGCGGGCCGTGCTGCTGGAGCAGTCCGCCGACCCGGGCGCGGCCGGGCGTGCCCTCGACGCCTTCGTCCGGGCTCGGCTGGTCACCGCGGACAGCGAGACCGTGGAGATCGCGCACGAGGCGCTGCTGCACGCCTGGCCGCGGCTGCGCGGCTGGATCCACGCCGACCGCGACGGGCTGCTGGTGCACCGGCGGCTCGCCCGTGCCGCCGAGGAGTGGGAGCGCGAGGGCCGCGATCCCTCCGTCCTCTACCACGGCACCCGCCTGGACACCGCCCGGACCTGGGCCGACGAGGTGGGCGGCCGGGCCCGGCTCACCCCGCTGGAGGCGGAGTTCCTGCGGGCGGGTGCCGCCGCCGAGGAGGCCCGGCGCGCCCACGACCGGCGCCAGGTCCGGCTCCGGCAGCGGATGCTCGGCCTCCTCGTCGTCCTGCTGGTGCTGGCGCTGACCGCGGGCGGGCTGGCCTACCGGCAGCGGGAGGCCGCCCTCGGCCAGGAGCGGCAGGCGCGGTCGCAGGCGCTCGCCGCGCAGTCCGCCGCGCTGGCGGCGGGGCGGCCCGAGGAGTCGCTGCGGCTCGCGCAGGAGGCGTACCGGACGGCCGCCACCCCGGAGGCGCGCGGGGCGCTGCTGAGCACGCAGTCCCAGCCCTTCCTCGCCCGGCTGGGCGGCCACAGCGGGCCCGTGAACGCGGTGGCCTTCGCGCCGGGCAGCGGGCTGCTGGCGAGCGCCGGGTCCGACGGGAGGGTGCTGCTGCGCCGGGTGGCCGACCGGAGGACGACGGCCGTGCTGACGATGCCGGGCCGGGTCCGGCATATCGCCTTCAGCCCCGACGGGAGCCTGCTCGCCGCCACGTCCACCGAGGGCCCCGTACGCCTGTGGGACACCTCGGGCGGCGGCGGTCCGGCCGTGCTCCCGGCGGACACCGCGGACGCGCGCGCCCTGGCGTTCTCCCCCGACGGGCGCACGCTCGCCGCCGCGATGCCGGACGGCCGGGTGCTGCTGCGGGACCCGGTCGGCGGGACCGGCCCCCCGACGGTCCTCGCCGGGCACACCGGGAAGGTGAACGCGCTGTCGTACGCACCGGACGGGCGGACCCTCGCCTCGGCCGGCTCGGACCGGACGGTCCGGTTGTGGGACACGTCCGGCGCCCGGAGCCTCGCCGTGCTCGAAGGGCACACCGCGGAGGTGCTGGGGGTGGCGTTCGCGCCGGACGGCCGGAGCCTGGCCAGCGGCGGCGGCGACCGCACCGTCCGGCTGTGGGAGGCGGCGCAGCGCCCCGCGACGGCGACGCTGACCGGCCACAACGACGACGTCAACGGCGTCGCGTACACGCCCGACGGCGGGGCGGTGGTCAGTGCCGGCGGCGACGGGACGACCCGGCTGTGGGACGTCCGCAGCGGCCGGCAGACCGCCGCGCTGTCCGGGCACACCGACTACGTCCTCGCGGCAGCCGTCGACGCGCAGGGCGCGGTGCTGGCGACCGCCTCGTTCGACCAGTCGGTGGTGCTGTGGGACCTGCGCGGGCGGACCCTGACGGCGCGTCCGTTCACCGAGTTCTGGCGGGTGGCGTTCAGCCCGGACGGCGCCCTGCTGGCCGCGGCGTGCGGCGACCACTCGGTGCAGTTGTGGGACGTACGGGGCCGGCGGCCGGTCCGGCGGCTGGAGGGGCACGCGGAAGCCGTGTACGCGGTGGCGTTCTCCCCCGACGGCCGGACGGTGGCCTCGGCGGCCTCCGACGGGACCGTCCGGCTGTGGGACACCGCGGGACGGACCGGGCCGGCGGTCCTGCCGGGGCATACGGGCGCCGTGTTCTCGGTGGCGTTCTCCCCGGACGGGCGGACCCTCGCGTCGGCCGGCTCGGACCGCACGGTCCGTCTGTGGGACGTGCCGGGGAGGGCGCCGCTGGCCACGCTGACGGGCCACACCGACTTCGCGAACGACGTCGCGTTCGGCCCCGACGGCCGCACCCTCGCCAGCGCGGGCGACGATCTGACGGTCCGCCTGTGGGACGTGCCGGGCCGCCGTCCGCTGGCCACGCTCACCGGCCACACCGGCGCGGTGCGGGCGGTCGCGTTCAGCCCCGACGGGCGGTCGCTGGCGAGCACCGGCAACGACGGCACCGTCCGGCTGTGGGACCCGCAGCGGCACACGGTCGCGGCCGTCCTGGCCGGGCACACCGGTTCCGCCCGCGGCATCGCCTTCTCCCCCGACGGCCGCACCCTGGCCAGCAGCGGCAACGACCGCACGGTCCGGCTGTGGGACGTGGCCGGCCGGCGGCTGCGGGCGGCGCTGTCGGGCCACACGAACGCGGTGTGGGGCGTGGCGTTCAGCCCCGACGGGCGCACCGTCGCAAGCAGCGGCAACGACGGCACGGTCCGGCTGTGGGATCCCGAGCCCGCCGCCCGGCGTGCGGAGCCGCCCGAACGCCCCTGACGGGAGGGGGTTTCCCCAGGGTTTCCCGTTGCCCGTCCGGGTGGGGCGGCGCGGCGGGGTCGACGCGGCGGCCCGCGACCGGCCAGTGTCGGGGTGCGGGCGGCGTCACACCCCGAGAGCGACCCGCCCGCCTCCTGACACGGGCTCACCATGCCCCGCGCCACACGAATCGAGGGATCCGCATGCTTCGCCGGTCCGGCCCCGTCGGCACGCTCATCGCTCTCCTGGCCGTCCTGCTGTGGGCGCCCGCGCCCGCCGCGGCAGCCGCCGACGACTCCTGCCGCGTCCTCGCGCCGGGCGCCTCCGCCGCGGCGGAGCGGGCCGTCGCCGCGGCCTGCGAGCAGGTCGCCGCCGACGTCTGGTACACCTGGGGCGGCGGCCACGGCCCCGAGCCCGGGGCCACGTACGGCCAGGTGGACCCCGACGACCCGGCGAGCGAGCACGATCCGGAACGGCTCGGCTTCGACTGCTCCGGCCTCGTCCGGTACGCGTACGCGCGGGCCACCGGCTCGGACATCCTGAACGGGGTGGCGTCCGCCCAGTACTACACGCACCGCGCGGCCGGGCGCTTCACCGCCGCGCAGGGGCTCGCCCCGCTGGTACCCGGCGACCTGCTGGTGTGGGGGACCCCCCGGCACCTGCACCACATCGCGATCTACCTGGGCGCGGGCAAGATGGCGGAGGCCCGGCAGTCCGGGACCAAGCTGATGGTCAGTGACGTCCGGCTGGGCTCCGGCTACCACGGGGCCGTCCGCGTCAACCCCGGTCCCGTCGAGGGGCCCCTCTTCCGGACGTGGGGCACGGGCGTGTGGACGAAGGCCGAGCCGAAGCTGTCCGCGGCCCGCGTGTACGCCTTCCCCGGCCCCACGACGATCCGCGTCGGCTGCCAGAAGCACGCCGAGAAGGTCACCTCGGACGGCTACACCAACGACGTCTGGTCCTACCTGCCGGACTACGACGCCTGGATGACGAACATCTACATCCAGGGGCCCGCATGGCTGGACGGCGTTCCCGCCTGCGGGACCTGACCCGCCGCGCCGTACGGGCCGGCCGCCGGGCGGCCCGTACGATCCCCCTCTCCCCGGCACCGTGCGCCCGCCCGGGCCGCACCGTGCCCTCCCCCCACTCCGTACCGAAGCGCCGAGGAGCCCCGTGCACCTGACCCCCCACGCCCGCCGCCTGACCGCCGGGGCCGCCCTGCTGGCCTTCGCCGCCGGCCTGGCCCCCGCCGCAGCCGCCCACGCCGCGCCGCACTCCCCCACCGCCGCCGCGCCGGCGCAGCAGGCGCCGGCGCACGCCCCCGACGCGGCCGCCCTGGAGCGGGCGCTGGCCGCGGCCACCGCGGCCGGGGCGCCCGGGGCGATGGCCCGGTTCACCGGCCCCGGGGGCCGGGTCCTGACCCGGACGACCGGGGTGCGGGACCGGGGAAGCGGTGCGGTGATGGACGTCGGGGCGCGGTTCCGGATCGGCAGCGTCACGAAGACGTTCTCCGCCGTCGTCCTGCTGCAACTGGTCGACGAGGGGCGCCTCGGCCTGGACGACCCGGTGGGCCGCCACCTGCCCGGGCTGCTGCCCGACGACCGGATCACCGTCCGCCACCTGCTGGCCCACCGCAGCGGCCTCGCCGACTACACGGAGGCCATGTTCGCGCGGACCGTGCCCGGTTTCGAGGCCGTGCGGAACAAGGTGTTCGAGCCGCGGGAGCTGGTGCGCCTGTCGCTGCGCGAGCCGCGGACCAACGAGCCGGGCGCGGCGTACGCTTACTCGAACACCAACTTCGTGGTCGTCGGCATGCTCATCGAGAAGGCCTCCGGCCGCAGCGTGGGAGAGGAGTACCGGCGCCGCATCATCGGGCCGCTGCGGCTGCGGGACACCGCGTACGTGCACCCGGCCACGGCGATCCGCGGCCGGCATGTGCGCGGCTACCTGCACCCCGACGAGCCGGGCCGGCTGGTGGACTCCACCGAGCAGACGGCGTCCTGGGCTCAGGCGGCCGGGGCGATGATCTCGGCTCCGGCCGACCTGAACACCTTCGTCTCGGCGCTGCTCGGCGGCCGGCTGCTGCCGGCGCCGCTGCTGGAGGCGATGCTCGCCGCGACGCCGACGGACGCGGCGGGCACCCGCTTCTACGGGCTGGGGCTGCGCCGCTACGACCTGTCGTGCGGGGTGCCGGTGTACGGGCACACCGGCACCGTGCAGGGCTACTACACGTACGCCTTCGCCACGCGGGACGGCCGGCGGTCGCTGGCGGCCATGGCGAACACCTCGAACCGGGGCCAGGCGAACACGGCCCTGGGCGGCACGCTGGAGGCCGCGTTCTGCGGGGCGGAGGCCGTCGCCCCGCGGTCGGGGCGCGGCTCCTCCGTCCCGGTGGAGGCGGACCTCCCCGAGCGCGGCTGACGCCGGCCCGGGCTCCCGTACGGCCGGCGCCCCCACGGGGGTGGGGCGCCGGTCAGGCGGTGACGCGGATCTTGGACTGGCCGTGGCCGAGCTGCTCCCAGTCGTCCATGAACCGGGCGGTCAGGCCGTGCCGGGCGGCGAGGTCGACGAGGGTCTGGGTGCGGTAGTAGAAGTCCTCGCGCAGGACCTGGTGCTCCTCGCCCTCGGTGCGGTCGAAGGTGAAGTCGAAGAAGCCGCCGGGGGCCAGGACGCGGCCGACGTGGGCGAGGCATTCGTCGATGACCTCGACGGGCGAATGGGAGAAGACGCTGTGGGCGTGCACCACGTCGAAGTGCGCGCTCGGCAGGAACTCCAGTTTGAGGTCCTGGGTGATGGTCAGGTGCGGCAGCTTGTCCTGGAGTTTCTGCCGGGTGAGGGTCTGCTTGGCGGAGATGAGGATGTCCGGCGAGATGTCGATGCCGTAGTAGTGCCCGGGGTGGAGGTGCTCGATGAAGCGCCATCCGGCGCGGAGGTTGCCGCAGCCGATGTCGAGCATGCGGTGGTGCGGGGCCAGGCCGTGTCCGAGGAGGTAGTCGAACTGCATCTTGCCGAGGGCGAGCCAGCGGTCGTGGGTCTGGCTGCCGACGGCGGCCTCGGGGTTGCGGGCGGTGTCGGAGGCCATGACGGCCCGGTAGTAGGACACGTGGTCGCGGTGCTTGGTGCGCAGCCAGCCGTCGCGGGCGGCCCGGCGGACGTATCCGCCGATGCGCTCCGGGTGGCGCAGGGCGTAGCGGACTTTGTGGACGACGCTGGAGCGGTCGGCGGTGAGGTTCTTCTTGGTGGCCACGAGGTGTTCCTCCAGGTGGTGGGTGGGTGGAGGGCCCCGGCTGACGGGGCCTCCCCCGCGGATTTCAGACTAGGCCGCGGCGGCGGTGCAGCAGGACCGCCGTCAGGGCGACGAGCGCCGCGGCGAGCCCGAGGTAGACGGCCGTGTCGATGGCCTGGAAGGTCCAGAAGTCGGAGCTGGGGTACACCTTGTGGACGCGGCCGGTGTAGCCGTGCCCGGCCATGCAGACGCGCAGTTCCTCGCCGGAGAGCGCGCAGTTCTCCAGGGGGTGCTGTACGCCGTCGGGGGTGAGGTAGCGGTAGCCGGCCGACCAGCCGCTGCCGATGAGCCGCTTGGGTGTCATGCCGGGCGTGATGCGGTCGACGGGGGCGACCCAGTCGCGGCGGAAGAAGGTCAGGAACGCGGTGGTGGCCAGGACCGCGACGGCGGTCAGGCCCATGGCGGGCAGGGTGCGGCGTACGAGGAGGCCGATCGCGGTGCCCGCGGCGAGGGCGAACAGGGCGCCGGCGACGGCCGCCGGGCCGGTGCCGCTGAGGATGTACGGGTCGAACCAGTAGACGCCGTCCTGCATGTTCGCGATCGGCTCCCACCACCAGGCGAGGAGGGCGGCGACGGCGGCGGACAGGAAGGTGGCGCAGAGCGCGGCGAGGCCGAAGCGGGCGGCGAACCAGCTGCGGGCGCCGGCCCCCTGGGTGAGGGCGAGTTTGACGGTGCCGCGTTCGATCTCCCGGCCGACGAGCGGGGCGCCCCAGAACATGCCGATGGCGGCGGGCAGCAGGACGGCGAGGGTGCCGAGGGCCCGGATGCCGGGCGTGTGGTCGAAGATGGCGACCTCGACGTCGACGGGGCAGGTGCCGTTCCAGCCCTTGCAGGCGGTCAGGTCGTGGCCGCCGACGATGTCGGCGAGCTCGGCGTGCCGGATGGCGGCCCAGACGGCGCAGGCGGCGACGAGGAGGAGGCCGGCGAGGGCCGGCAGGCGCTGCTGGCGCCAGGCGAGCCAGAGGGTGCCGTTCATGCGGCGGCTCCCGTCTGCGCGGGGTGCGCGGGGTGCGGGGCGGGCGGGCCCGGAGGGGTGGTGCCGGGTGCGGAGCGCAGGTGGGCGAGGAGGAGTTCCTCCAGCGAGGGCGTCGCGGTGATCCAGCGTGCGTCGGCGCCGGCCGGGAGGGCCGAGCCGGGGGCGTTGCGGATGACGGCGGTCAGCTGCCGGCCCGTGGTCGCGGCGTGCACGACGGCGGAGCGGTCGGCGGCCGCGGGCAGCCCGTCGGGGGTGTCGGGGTCGGCGCGGCCCGTGACGCGGGTGTAGGCCTCCCGCAGGTCCTGGGTGTCGCCGGCGAGCCGTATCCGGCCGCTCTGGAGGAGCAGGACGTGGTCGCAGACGTTCTCCAGTTCGGGCAGCACGTGCGAGGAGACCACCACGGTGATGCCGCGGTCCGCGGCCTCGGCCATGAGCAGCCCGGTCATCTCGTGGCGCACCAGCGGGTCGAGGTCGGCGAGCGGTTCGTCGAGGAGGAGGAGGTCGGCCTGCCTGCCGAAGGCGAGGGCGAGGGCGACGCGGGTGCGCTTGCCGCCGGAGAGGCTGCCGATGCGCGCCTTCGGGGGGATGTCGCCGTCGCGGACGATGCGCTCGGCCTTGGCCGTGTCCCAGTGGCGGTTCATCCTGCGGCCCAGGGCGAGGGTCTCCGCGACGGTGAAGTCCTGGTGGAGGGGCTTGTCCTGGCCGACGAAGGCCGTGCGTTCGCGTGCCGTGCGGGTGCCGGGGGCGGCGCCGAAGACGCGTATCTCCCCTCGGGTGGGCCGCAGCAGGCCGGTCAGCAGGTGGAACAGGGTGCTCTTGCCGGCGCCGTTGGGGCCGACCAGGGCGGCGATGCGGCCGGCCGGGAGCTCGAAGCCGCAGTCGGCAACGGCTTCCTTCCCCCGGAAGGAGTGGTGGACTCCTCGGGCCCGTATCGCCGGCGGGGCGGTCGGGTCGTTCACGTGTTTCCTCTCGTGGCGGTGCGTCCGTGCCTGGTCAGGGCGCGGGCGCGGGGTCCGCCGGGTCGGTCGGTGCCGGGTGGGCCGGGGCCGGGGCCCTGCCGCCGCCCGCCGCCGCGCCGGGCGGGGCCGTGTCGGCGAGGGCCGCCTCGACGAGCGCCAGGATGTCGGCGCGGCCGAGCCCCGCCGCCTGGGCGCGGGCCGTCCAGGCGATGAGGTCGGCGCGCAGCGGCGAGTCGGCGGCGGCCTCGGGGCGGGAGAGCGATCGGGTGACGAAGGTGCCCCGTCCGGGGCGCGGTTCGACGAGCCCCTCGCGCTCCAGTTCGCGGTAGGCCTTCAGCACGGTGTTCGGGTTGATGGCGGTCGCCTCGACGACGGCCCTGGCGGTGGGCAGCCGGTCACCGGGCTCCAGCACGCCGAGCCGGAGCGCCTGCTTGACCTGGTTGACGAGCTGCAGATACGTGGCCACACCGCTGTGCCGGTCCACCTGGAACTCGATCATTCCCACTCCTGCACCATTCCACTAATGTGTTAGTGGAATGGTGCAGCGGTTGATCGACTTTCGTCAAATCGCGCGGGGAGGGGCCCGGGCCGTCCGCCCGGGCCCGCGTCAGGGCCGGCGCCGGGCGGCGGCCGTGAGGGCCCGGATGCGTTCGCTGAAGTCCGGGTCGGGCAGGGGCAGTTCGAGGTCGTCGTCCACGTAGTTGACCGCGGCCGGGACGTATTCGAGTACGGCGTCCACGGCGGCCCGGCCGGGACCGGGGCCGGGACCGCCCGGCCGCAGCGCCCGCAGCACGCGCAGCGCGGCCGGCAGTGCCGCCTCGGCCGCGGGGGCGGTCTGGCGGTGCCACCAGGACGCCTGCCGGTTCTCGCCCAGGGCGAGGTGGTGGAGGTAGAGGCAGTAGGAGGCGATCGGGTCGCCGGCTCCGGAGGCGTACTGCCACCAGAAGCGGGCCGAGTCCTCGGTGTCGGCGAGCAGCAGGAGGCAGCCGAGGACGCGCGCGCCCGCGGGCTGCGGGAGCGACTGGGTGAGGAAGCCGCCGCCGAGGGCGGTGACGGCGGCCCCGCTGGCGGCCGCCTCGCACAGCGCCCGCAGGTCGTGCGCCGCCGCCCGCATGGCCGCCTGCCGCTCGGCGGCCCCGGCGGGCGCGGGCGGGCCTGCGGCGGGCCGGCACGCGCCGGGGCCCTCGCCGGCGGCGGGGGCGGCGGGGGCGGAGTCCGCGATGTCGGCGGGCGGGGGCGGGGCGTCGCGGAGGCGGGCCCGGGAGAGGAGTTCGTCAACGGTCGAGGCCACGGGGGTGTCCCTCCTCGGCGGTGCTCGCGGGGTGCAGGATGGTGTGCAGGTTGCGCTTGGCGTGCCGCTCGGTGGAGCGCACCGAGGCGAGGGAGACGCCGAGTTCGGCGGCGGCCTCGCCGTCCTCCATGCCGCACAGGTGGCGCAGGACGATGACGTCCCGCTGCATCGGGGCGAGTTCGGCGACGGCCCGGAAGAGGGCCATGCTCTCCCCGATCTGGCCGAGCGGGTCGGGGGCGGTGGCGAGGGCGACCGTGTCGAACGCGGTCTGGGCGAGCGAGAGGCGGCCGTCCTCCTTCGGGGCACGTTCGAGGACGGTCTGGCGGAGGATCGGCCACGCGAACCGCTCGGGGTTCTCGCTGGCCAGCGCGTCGTGCCAGAGCAGCAGCAGGAGGGTGAACACGTCGGCGACGGCCCGGTCGACGAGGGCCGGCCGCCGCAGGAACACGGCCGCGTACCGGCGGTAGCGCGGCCGGTGCATCTCCTGGAACGCCAGGTAGTCCAGCGGGGCCTGGCGGGCCGGTGCGACCGGGCCGCCGCGGTCCTCGTGCAGGCAGTCCTTGATCCAGGACGTCTTCTTGCCGGCGTGCCGGGCCGCCATGACCCAGCGCAGCCGCATCGTCTCGTACGGGACGCGGGGCCGCAGGGCCATCAGCACGGCCCGGGCGAACGTCCAGCGGGGGTAGCGGCCCACGGCCCGCAGGAGTTCGGAGATGTGGGACTTGGGGCGGCCGGTGCGGAGCCGGAGTTCGTCCAGGGTGAGGCCGCTGTCGTGGAAGGCGTCCCGAAGCGGCTCCAGCCAGGCGCGGTGCGCCGCGCCGGCGCCGTCCGCTATGGGGCCGAGGGGCCGGCCCGGCTTGCCGCGGCGGTCCTGGGGGACGTCCTCGGACGCCGAGGGGATCGTCATGCCCGCACCTCCCCCTGCGGGCCCCGGTCCGCGGGCCGGCCGGGGAGCGGCTCGGCACCGCCGTCGGGGGGCTCGCGGTCGGCGGGTTTGCGGTCGGCGGGCTCGCGGTCGGCGGGTTTGCGGTCGGCGGGCTCGCGGTCGGCGGGTCCGCTGCCCGCCTGCACGATCTGCTGCACGCCCAGGGCGATCGAGGGGATCAGGGCGGCGACGGCCGCCACGGGCTGCCCGGCCGCGACCATCACCGCGCAGAAGGCGGAAATGGCTAACAGGGCCACCACCGTGACGATCATCCGGTTGTTCTTCATGCGCCGTCCTCCGGCTGCCACGTCTTGTCGATGTCCGTTCGGGATCCGGCTCCCGGCACCGGCGGCGCCCCCTCCAAGAGCCGGAAGCAAGCATGGAGTGAACACGGACGGACAGGGGCGGAAAAAAGCAGAACGGATCGGAACGGGGAACAATCAGACGCCGACCGGCAGCCGGTCGCCGTTCAACCGGCTGCGAGCGGCAGGGTCGCCCGCAGCCGGGCCCCCTGAGGCGCGTCGAGCGCGACGAGCGTGCCGCCGAGCCGGGTCGCGATGTCCCGCGCTATGGCAAGGCCCAGGCCGGTCCCGCCCTCGTCGCGGCTGCGGGCGTCGTCGAGGCGGGTGAACCGCTCGAAAACCCGTTCCCGGTCCGCGGCGGGAATGCCCGGACCGTCGTCGCACACCTCCACGACGGCCGCGCCGCGGTCCCCGTCGACGCGCAGGGACAGCACGACCCGCCGCTCGGCGTGCCGCTGCGCGTTGTCCAGCAGGTTGGCGACGAGCCGCGACAGCCACAGCGTGCTCCCGCGGACGGTGGCCGCCCCCACCAGGTCCGGCTCGACCGGGACCGGACCGCCCCGCCGCGCCCGGGCCGCCTCCCGGAGCAGCCCGGCCAGGTCCACGCGGGTGTCCGGCGGCGGCTCCGACGTGTCGAGGCGGGCCAGCAGCAGCAGGTCGGACGCCAGGTCCTGGAGCCGGACGGTGTCCTCCAGCGCGCCGCTGACGAGCTCGCCCCACAGCGCCGGGTCGGGGTGCGCGCGGGCCACCTCCAGCTGGGTGCGCAGGACCGTGATGGGGCTGCGCAGTTCGTGCGAGGCGTCGGCGATGAAGCGGCGCTGCCGTATCCCCGCCGCCTCCAGCCGGTCCAGGGTGGCGTTCATCGTGACGGCGAGGCGGGCGACCTCGTCCTGGCTGCGCGGCACGGGCACGCGGCGGTGCAGATCGCGCTCGCTGATCTCGGCGACCTCGGCGCGGATCGCCTCCACCGGGCGCAGCGCCCATCCGGTGACCCGCCACGTGACCAGGGCGACGGTGAGCACGAGCAGCGGGACGACCACGGCCAGGACGGCCTTGAGCGTCTCGTCGGCCGCGTCCGCCTGCCGCAGCGACGTGCCCGCGTACACGGTGACGAGGCCGCCACCGGTGACCGTCGTGACCTGGACGACGCGGTGGCGCTGCCCGCCGCGCACCGGTCCGCGCTGCCACGTGTCGCGGACGGTGCCCGGCTTGCCGGGGCGGGTCGGGGTGAGGGCGGGGCTGCCGGACAGGTTCGGCGTCGCCGCCAGGACGCGGCCGCGGGCGTCGACGACCTGGAGGAAGTCGATCCCCCGGCCCGGTGCGAGCACGGGCTCCAGCCTGCCGCGCGCCGCCGTGGCGGCGGTGGCGAGGGCCTGCCGCTCGGCATCGGCCTGCGCGCCGCGGACCAGGTTGCCGTCGAGGATGCCGAGCAGGGCGAACGAGGCCGCACCCAGGGCCGTCGCCACGACGGCGGTCGCCCCGAGCGTGGCCCGGGCCCGCACGGAGCGCGGCCGCAGCCGCCGCAGGAGGGCGCGCAGCCGGGCGGACGCGGGAGCGGGCCCGGCGGCGGCCGCCGCCGTCTCCGGCTCACCCACCGTCGGCCGCCAGGCGGTAGCCGGCGCCTCGCACGGTCTCGACGGCGGACCGGCCGAAGGGGGCGTCTATCTTCCGGCGCAGGGCGCTGACGTGCACCTCGACGACGTTCAGGTCGCCGTCGTAGGCGGCGTCCCAGACGTGGTCCAGGATGTCCCGCTTGGCGACGACCTCGCCGGCCCGCCTGGCCAGGCACTCCAGGACCGCGAACTCACGGGACGTCAGCCGCGCCTCCGTCCCGCCGCGCGTGCACCGCTGCCTGGCCGGGTCTATCACCAGGTCGCCGAACTCCATCACCTGCGGGCTCCGGCGGCCGGTCCGCCGGACCAGGGCGCGCAGCCGGGCGACGAGGACCACGTACGAGAACGGCTTGGAGAGGAAGTCGTCGGCGCCGGTGTCGAGCGCCTCCGCCTCGTCGTACTCGCCGTCCTTGGCGGTCAGCATGAGGATGCCGGACTCGCAGCCGCCGGCGCGCAGCCGGGCGCAGACCCGGTAGCCGTTGAGGCCGGGCAGCATGATGTCGAGCACGATGGCGTCGTAGTCGCGCTCGGAGGCCAGCCACAGGCCTTCCAACCCGTCGTGGGCAACGTCCACGGAGAATCCCTCCGCCTGCAGGCCCCGCTGCAGGGCGGCGGCCAGCCGCCGCTCGTCCTCGACCACCAGTACACGCATGGGGACAGGCTCTCAGGTCCGCCGGCCGGAAGGCTGAAGAGGTCTTCAGACTCCTTCAGCGGGGCTTCAGGATCCGCGGTGCAGTATTCCCCCGTAGCCGGACCCGTACGACACGAGGAGCAGCCCCATGAGCCAGAACGCCGGCCCCCGGCCCCCCGAGCAGCCCGAGACGCCGAAGACGGCCGGCCGCGGGCGCATGGCCCGGCTGGTGCGCCAGGGGCGTACGCGGTGGATCGCGCTCGGACTGGTCGCCGCGGCCGGCACGGGCGGCGCGGTGGCACTCGCCGCAACCGTGCACGACCACAGGGAGCACGCACGGGCCGGCTTCAGCGCGATGGTCCGCGAACACCACCGCTTCGGCGAGTGGCAGCCGAAGGGCGCGCCGCGGCCGGAACCGAAGCGCCACCGCACGGGCGAGGCCTCACCGTACGGCGACCCGGGGCGCGGCCGCGCCCCGGCCCCGGGCCACCGCACCGGAGCCGCGGCGAAGGCTGCCCCTCTCCCGCTGCCCGCCCTCCCGGCGGCGGAGGCCCTGGCGAAGGCCACAGCCGCGGTCAAGGACGCGAAGGCGGAGGCAGTGCGGGTGATCCCCCAGAAGGGCGGCGGCAGCGCCTGGCTCGTCGTCCTACGGGACACGAACGGCATCCGGCACGCGGTGACGGTGGCCGGGGACGGCACGATAACGAGCAACGCGACGCGGGGGTGAGGGACGGGGCTCGGCATCTCACCCCGCGAACACCCTCTCCGCCTCCGCCCGGTACCCCTGCACCAGCGGCTCCACCGCCGACCCCGCCGCGGCCCCCGCCCCACCCCGGACCAGGCGCCGTACCTCCTCCGCCGTCGCGTGGCTCAGCAGCCAGCCGCGGACCCAGTCCGCGTCCCCGCCGGCCGCCCCGGCCCCGGCCGTCACGGCCCTCCCGATGGCCGCCTCGGCGGCCGCGCAGGCCGCCGCCGGGATCCGGGCCGTGATGACCGGGAGCAGGTGTTCCTCCCCCGCCCGGATGTGGTCGGCCAGCAGGTCGCGCCGGCGTGCGAGAAGTGCCGCCAGTTCCGGCGCGCCGTGGGCCGGGTCGGCGGCGAAGCCGTCGGCGGCCGCGTCGGCGGCGGTTTGCAGGGCCTCCAGTGCGCGGTGGTCGTCGACGAAGCGGACGATGTCGGCGATCGCCCCTGCGGGGTCGGCCGCCGCGTCCAGGACCAGCGGCCACAGGATCTCGGCCTCGCCGCGGTGGTGGGCCCGGACGGCTCCGTGGTAGCGGCGCAGGTACGCGGCGATGGCGGCGGCCCGCTCGGGCGACACCGGGCGTGCCCCGGCGGCGAGGTCCGCGAGCAGCCCGGCGAGCCGGTCGGCGTCGGCGAGAATTGCCCGGTGGGCGAGCCGGAGGCCGGTCAGGTCGGGAACCGCCCGCAGACCGCGCGGGGTTGCCGTGGTGACACGATCGCTGTTCATGGATACGACTGTGCGCGCCCGGGCTGTCCGTCCGGTCAACGTTCGATGAACGCCCGCGCCGGCCCGTAGGCTCGAAGGCCCGTACGTACGCGCGCAGGCGGTCCTGCGCCGTTTCCGCCGTCCACCCTGGGGAATGCACGATGCCGTACTCCGGTCCCGGTCCGCAGTCCGTCGACCGCGCCCTGGCCATCCTCGACGCCGTGGCGGACGCGGCCGGGCCGGTCAGTGCCAAGGTACTGGCGCGGCGGCTGGGGTGCTCGCTGTCGACGGCGTACCACCTGCTGGGGCCGCTCACCGACCGCGGGTACGTGGTGCGCACCGTCCGCGGTTACGCGCTGGGCCCGCGGATCCCGGGGCTGCACCGGAGTCTGCGGCGGGATCTGGAGCCGGCTCCGCGCATGGCGGGGCTGTTGGCGGGGCTGCGGCGGGCCACGGGGGCGGAGGCGTACTACACGGCGTACCGCGGGGGGCTGATCACGGTCGTGGACACGACGGCGCCGGTGACGGACACCGGCAATCCGTTCACGCCCGGCCGGGAGACCCGCGCCCACGCCACGGCCCACGGCAAGGCGCTGCTGGCGGAGTTGCCGCGGCCGGTGCTGCGGCGGTACCTGGCCGAGCACGGGATGGCCCGGCTGACCGGGGCGACGATCACGCGGGCCGACGTCCTGGAGGCGGAGTTGGCGCGGGTGCGGGGGCAGGGGTTCGCGGTGTCGGAGGGCGAGGCGGATCCGGCGTTCACCTGCGTGGCAGTGGCCCTGCCCCGCGGGGCGGGTGCGGAGGGCGCGGACGGCGGTGCGGTGCACGCGCTGTCGGTGTCGCTGCCGAGCGGGGAGTACCGCCGCCGGCCCGCGGAGCTGCGCGGCGCGCTCGTCCGCGCGGCGGCGCGCGCCGCGGCCGCGGCGGCGCCCGGGGGCGGCGGGACGGCCTGACGGCCTCACCGCCCGCGTCCGGCGCCCTCGGCCGCACGGGCTGCGGGTTTTCCGACGATGCCGGAATTCCGGCCGGCCGAGCATGCGGCGGGCGCGGCGGGCTGCCACGCTGGGCAGCATGATCTTCATCGCTGTCAGGTTCGACGTCCGCCCCGAGTTCAGCGACGAGTGGCTCGCGATCGTCGACGACTTCACGCAGGCCACCCGCAACGAGCCGGGCAACCTCTTCTACGACTGGTCGCGCAGTGTCGACGACCCGAACAAGTACACGCTCCTGGAGGCCTTCGCCGACGCCGAGGCGGGTGCCGCGCACGTGGCCTCCGACCACTTCAAGGCCGGCATGGAGGCGATGGCCGGGGCCATCGCGACCACGCCGGAGATCATCCACGTCGAGGTGCCCGGCCAGGGCTGGAGCGCCATGGCCGAGCTGTCCCCGCGCGGGGACTGAGCGGCCGGCCCCCGTCAGGTGGAGGTGCCGAGCAGGCGGGCTGCCGCCTCGCGCATCTCCACCCTGCGGACTCTTCCGTCACCGCTCGGCGCCGAAGTGTTCTCGGTCACGGTCGTCAGTCCTGGTTGCTGTCCTGGTCGTTACCGTGCTGACCGTCGGCGCTGGTGGACGTGGAGGTCTCGGTGCCCGAGTTGGTGCCGTGCTTTCCCATCTCGACGGTGTGGCCGGCACGGTCCAGGAAGACGGCGAGCTGCGTCTCGGGGGCAACGGACACGGACGCGTGCGGGCGGGGAATGGTCGTGGGGTAGGGCGCCAGTCGGCTGGCACCCCAGGGGCGTACGGCGATCAGGTTTGCTGTGGTCATCAGTGCTCCTCCGGGTCTGCGGGTCGACCTCTGCAAGGCGGCCCTACGGGCTTGCGTATGAGGGTGGACTTCACCGATACGAGGTGATGGGGAAGTGAGAGCCGCCAGCACAGTCCGGACACGGGACCCTGAACAGCTTCCTGCAGGTAGCGCAGCCTTCGAAGCCGTAGCAGTCAGGACACCAGATCCGGGCGTGGCCTGCGCACATTCCGCAGAGGTCTCCCCAGTACAGGAAGGCGTCGAGGTCGCTGACCGGCTTCCGGGGGTCGGTGCGAGCCACTACCGGATCTCGCCACGACTCCGCGCGTTGGCGGCCGCGAGCTTGCGCCTGAGGCTCTCTTTCGACTCCTCGCCGGCCTCGTCGTGCGCGACCACGACGGCGTCCTGGTCAAGGCCGAACATGTCTTCCGCCTTGGAGACCAACAACCTCCCGTCCCGGCCGTACATCCGCATGGCCAGGGCCAGGAGTTCTCTCTCTTCCGACATGGTCGCCAGCCCCTCGTATCGTCCACCTGGCGACAAGATTCGCGGGAGACGGAGGCTGGCTACAGGGACGGAACGTCCCCCTTTCGCGACCTTACGTAGCCACTCCGAGCGCGGCGGCGAGCTTCCGAAGGCCCGGGGGGCGTGCCGGCCCGGCCCACAGGTCGCTCACGATCGAGACGGCGTGGGTGTGGTGGCGCATCCACCCCGGGGCCACATCATTGAGCCTCGTCAGGGCCTTCACGGCCCCCTGGGCGTCCCCGAGGTCGGTGTGGGCCCGAGCCACGTCGAGCAGCATCCACGTGCGCCATGACGGGGGTGTGTCCGCGCTGAGGCGTACGCCCTTGGCCAGTTGCAGCGCCTCGTCGGGGCGGGCGTGCTGCACCGCAAGACGTACACGTTCAATACGCACCGAGGAACGACTGAAGACCGACACCAGCTTGCCGTCGATCGGCGGCGGGAGCTTGAGCAGCCTCTTGGTCGCGTCCTCAGCCGTCGACATCATGTCCTTGGCTGTCTCGTAGTCACCAGCCCGCGCCGCAGAGGTGGCGGCAGACATCACCAGACCACCCCACACGCGCACCTTCTCGGCCGTGTCGGACTCCTCCCGCTCCACCTTGTCGGCTGCGTATACGGCGAGGTGCGTAGCGTCATCGAGCCGGTTTTGGCGTTGGTAGTTCCAGGCGACGGAGTTGCTGATCATGGAGCCGAGCAGAGGATCGGCGGACTGCTCCGCGGCGGCCATCGCGCGCTCAAGCGCAGACAGGGCGAGGTCGGTCTTGCCCAGGCGGATCGCCAGGTGGCCGGCGAGCTGGAGCGCCTTGCCGAGCGCCGCCTGGCCTGCTGCGCGGCTGTCGCCGCCGCCTACGGAGGCAGCAAAGCGGGCGTCGTTCACAATGCCGGGCAGCACGGTCATGAGCTCACCGAAACGGGCGGCGTGGTACAGCGTCCAGCCAGCCGCCAGCTCCTTGCGCAGGAGCGGGATCGTGAGGCGCTCGGTGTCGGCCGGCTCGGGCGGCGGGGCGAACATCGGCGGCATGACGGCGCGGCGCAGCGCCACAAGCTGAGGGGGGTCCGCCTCTCCGGTCGACGGGACCGCGGGCGGATCCCCCAGGAGGGCGATCAGCTCGACGCCGAGGCCCTTGGCGAGAGTGTGGAGGGTGGGGAGCCGGGCGGAGTGCTTCCGCCTCTGCTCCAGCTTCTTGATCACGTCCACGGATACGTCGGACAGCTCGGCCAAGCCCTCCTGCGTGAGGTTGGCCAGTTTGCGGAGCCGTGCGAGTCGATCCCCCAGGTGCTCAGCCATGGTTCGAGAGTACAGTCGACCGCCGAGGACCGAGGTCAGTAGCGGGGGGACTCATGGGCATCTGGTGTTGCACGTTCTGCGGAGGCGAAAACAGCGACGCGCTCGTACACTTCCGCTTTGCCGGCGCCGCCGCCCCGACATGAACCCCCTGACCGGGGAAGCAGACGAAACACCTGGTCAGGACGGCTGAGTCGCCCTCCGAGAAGTCACCCTCAAGCTGTACGGATCGAAGCAGGGACGTCGTAGTCGGGCCCGTCGAGAAGGACGGTGAACTCCAGCGCGGGGCAGTTCGGCCGTACTTCGGCGATCACCGCCGCGTACTCGGAGGTCTTGAAGCGCTCGGCGGCGATGAGCAGCCGCATCCCGGACTGCCGGACCGCGTACCCCAACTCGAGGGCGCGGTAAGCGGGGTTGACGGTGACGAGGATCGCGCCGATCTTGGCGGTGGCGTACTGGGTCAGCGTCCACTTGGCGCGGTGCGGGGCCAGATGCCGACGCGGTCCCCCTGGGCGGTGCCGAGGCCGAGGAGCCCGAGGGCCAGGGCGTCGGCGTCGGCCGCGAAGTCCGCGTACGTCCAGCGGCGCCCGGTGGCAGCCTCGACGAGGGCGTCGCGGTCGGGGAACCGGCGTACGGCGCGGTCCGGGTTCTCCCCGACGGTGTCGCCCAGCAGGGGCACTTCGCAGGCACCGGACGCGTGGCTCGGCGCAGCGGACACGCGTTCCTCCTCGATCGGTGGCGGCGCATCCGAGCGGTCCGGAGGTCACTCCTCGATGGCGCCGCCGAGGCTTCGGAGGTGGCGGCGGAAGGTGTACGAGGGGTCGGCCTCGCGGAGGACCAGGTAGTCCTCGAAGGCGGTCTGGCTGCGGAGGCTGCGGCCGGCCCGGATGAGGCGGGCCTGTTCGCCTTCCGTCCGCATGATGTGCCGGGCCGTGTCCAGGAGTTCCTCCACGTGGGACGCCTCGGCGAAGAGGACGCCGTCGGCGTCTCCGAAGACGATGTCCCGGCCGGTCACCAAATGCGGTCCGAAGCGGGCGCCGGCGGCGGCGTCCGGTTCGGGGTCGTCGAGCCGGACGGGTCCGGCGGGGTGGGTGCCGTAGCTGAAGACGGGCAGGCCGATCTCGGCGAGCTCGGGGGTGTCGCGGTGCAGGCCCCAGACGGCGATGCCGGCGACGCCGGCGTGCCCGGCTTCCAGGACGGCGAGGTCGCCGATGCACGCCTCGTCGTCGCGGCCGCCGTTGTCGATGACGAGGACGTCGCCGGGGCGGGCCCTGCCGTAGGCCTCCAGGAACACGTCGACGCTGCCGTAGTGGCGCACCGGCAGTGCGGGGCCGGCGATGCGGTGGCCGGGCACGACGGCGGCGATGCCGGGCGGTGCGGTGCGCAGGGGCGCGCCGGTGCGTACGCAGGCGTCGGCGAGGAGGGGGGTGGACAGGTCGGCGAAGTCCTTCAGCATGGGCCCCGTTCCCTTTCGGAGTGCGGGCCGCCGCGGGCGGTCGCGGTCGGCGGGTCGCGGCCGCGGCGGGAGGGGTCCGGGCGGCCGGCCGTCCCCATGGTGCCGGGCCGCGGGGCGGGAGGGGTGCTGCTCAGGGAATGTCGGTGTCGGAGGGTTCCGCTTCGTAGGCGTGCGGGTCGTCGACCATCCACTCGACGAGCGGCGAGTCCCCGAGGACCATCTCGTCGGGGTCGGGCACGCCGGCCCGGCGCAGGAACTCGATGACGTCGGCGTCGCTGCGGGCGAGGCCGAGGACGGTGTCCCGGCCCTCGGCGCGCAGGGAGACGCGGCGGCCGCCGGCGGGTGCGATCCGGTGGACGAGGATCGGCGCGTGGTGCATGGGGCCAGCCTCCGCCGGGACCGGCGGGACCGCATCCGGAGGGGGGCGGGCGGCGGTCAGTCGGTCGGCCGGGTGCGCTCGCAGGGGTGGGCGGTGAAGGGCGGGATTCGGACAAATGCAGGGCCCGCTATGACGTGCACCTGACATTTCAAGGTCTTCGTGGGACCTTCCCCTCGCACGTCGCACGGCTCTCTCCCCCGGTCCGGGCCGGACACCGCCTCCGCCCGCCCGGGCGCACGCCCGCGCGGCCCTCCCGCGGCCGCGCGTCACACCCCACGAGGACGTGGCGAAGAGGAGCGACAGATGAAGATGGCGACTTGGCCCGGGCTGACCGTCCTGGCCGCCGGACTGCTCGCCGGCACCGCGGTACCCGCCTCCGCCTTCGGCCCTTCGGCCGAGCAGCGGCTCGACGGGTCCATCGCGGTGGCCGGGAACACCTGTACGTGGACCGACGCACGCACCAGCGCCAACCCCCCGAGCACCCTCACCGTCGACCGCACCAGCATCAACGCACCCGGCGGCAACCTGAGCTGCGCCGGCGGGATCACGGCGGCCCTCAACAACAACCCGCAGTTCACCTTCGACGACGCCGCCGGCACCGCCCGGACGGACGCCATCGACATCACCGGCAAGCAGAGCTTCATCTCCTGCCGCTACAAGGCCGCCGGCATCACCTGGAACCGGGAGGGCAACACCCGCAAGTACGTCAACCAGGCCTTTACGGCGACGAAGGTCTCGGGCAGCTTCCTTTGCCCGGGCTCGGTGACCACGGCCGCCGGCGGCGCCTCGATGCTCTTCCGCTGAGCTGCGGGCCCGCCCGCCCCGCACCGCGCGGACTCGGGCGGGCGGGCCCGGTACGGCCGCCGGATCAGGCCTGGCAGACGCCGCGCTCGTGGTCGAAGGTGGCGGTGTCACGGGAGAACCGCCACTGCGGTGCGAGCAGCTGGTCGTTCAGCTGGCCTGCCGCCGCGGGGCTCTCCACGATGTAGCCGAAGTCCTGGAGCCACGCCGGGTAGAGGTTCTTCGAGCCGATGTAGAAGGCCGACCCGTCCACGGCCACCAGCTTGTGGTGCTGGGCGTACGGGCGGCCGTCGGCCCACTTCGGGCTCTTCGAGCTGCGGAACGTGGCCAGCTGGAGGGTGGAGCACATCGCAGCCCCGGCCTTGGCCTGGTCGCCCGTCAGCAGCGCGAGGCGGGCGCGCAGGACGTCGCTGATCTCGGAGAGCGACTTGATCTGGGAGTAGCCGCCGCTGCCGACGGCGCCCCGGTTCTCCGGGTCGCTGACCACGATGCGGACCTTGACGCCGGCGGCCATCTTCGCGGCGAGCGCGTCGTAGACGCGGATGTCGTAGCGCGGCAGGGGCGGGCAGGTCGCGTTCATGTCCTGCTGGGAGATCTCGATGTGCCGCTCGGCGCTGGAGATGAGGGCCCGCAGGGCGCTCTCCTCCGGGTTGACGGTGTCGTAGTCGCGATCGGCGTTGGTGTTGTCGTGGAGGCCGACGACGCCGCACTTGGTGTCGGGGGCGGTGGGCAGGGTCGGCCGGAAGGAGGACGCGGGGTCGTTGCGCTTGATGCCGACCCCGAGGCCGCCGACGGCGATGGCCGGGACGCCGCCGGGGGTGCCCGCGCCGGGGGCGGCGGCCTCGGCGGCGGCGTTCTCGCCGGCCAGGGCGGGCATGCACGCGGCGCCGTTCGAGGAGGCGAACCAGACACTCGCGAAGTTGCTCTTGTTCCGGCAGGTCCAGGACCACAGCTCGTCGAGGTAGCGGCCGGCCGTGCCTGCCGCCGGTCCGCGCATCGCCAGGGAGACGTCGGCGACGGGGTGCGTGGTCTCCAGGTAGTCGTCCTTCCAGCTGTTGATTCCGCCGGTGATGACGGAGCTGCCGTCGACCACGAGGAGCTTGGAGTGGTTCCAGGAGAACGCCGTCTTCGACGTGGTCATGGAGGCGACGTTCAGGTCGATCCGGGAGGCGGCGTCGGGGCCGAGCTTGGTGACCAGCTCGTCGCGGTACTTCGACGGCACCACGTTCATGTGGTAGATGGGCGCGGCGCCGACGAGAATGCGCACCTTGAGCCTGTTCCCGCGCGCGGCGGCGGACTTGAGCCCGGTGACGACCGCGTCCTGGAAGCCGCCGTTCGGGAACGGGGCGAGGGTCGATATGTCGACCGTCCGCGTGGCTTGGGCGATGTTCTCCGTCGTCTTCGCCAGGAGGCGCTCGGCGCCGGGGCGGGAGGCGCAGGTGTCGTCGCCCCAGCAGCCGGGCGTCTGGAGCAGCCAGTCGCCGCCGCCCGCGGTCGAGGCGTCGAGGGCGTTGCCGGAGGTCCGCTCCCACACGGAGCCTTCGAGTCCGGGCGAGACCTGGCGGAGCATCTGCTCGACGGAGTCGAGGTGCGGGGCCGCACCCCGGGCCGGGGCGGGGCCGCTGCCCGGGGCGGCCGCGGCGGGGCCGGCGGCGCACAGGGACAGCAGGGCGGCCCCGACCGCGGCGCGGGTGGCGAGGGCGGAAGGGCGGAAAAGGGTATGGCGGTGCAATGTGACTTCCTTGCAGGAGGGATCGCCGTCGCCGCAGAGGGGGCCCGGCAAGATCAACTCGCGGAAGTTACCACTCGGTCAGATGGTCGAAGAATACGGTGAGCACGTTTCGGCCACACCGCCAACTCGGCGCCCCGCCTGCCCGATCCGCCCGCCGTACCGCCGCCCCGCCCCGCCGGGGACCCGCCCGACACCCGCCCGACACGTCCCGAACGCCCTGCATCCGGCCCCCGCAGAGGGATTCGGATTGGACAACCGCACGCGTGAGCGACCACGATGATGCGCGCAACATCGCGGCAGCTCAGGGGGGCAAACCGGTCACATGGTGTCGTTCCTCCGCTCGGTCCGCATCGTCCCCAATTCCGACACCGGAGAGATTTCGCCATGAGCTTCGGCGACCCGAACAACCCGTACGGCCAGCCCCCGCAGGGCCAGCCCGGCTACCCGCAGCAGGCCCCGCAGGGCGTGCCGCCGCAGTACGGCTACCCGCAGCAGCCCGCGCCGGGCACGCCCCCGCAGTACGGCTACCCGCAGCAGCCGGCCGCCGCGCCGTACGGCGGCTACCCGGCGCCCGGCATGCCCGGCGCCGGCATGCCCGAACTCGCCCACTGGGGCCTCCGCGTCGGCGGCTACCTGCTCGACATGCTGATCATCGTCGGCCCGATGTACGCCCTCGGCTTCATCGACCTGGCCACCGCCTCCGACGCGGCGACCGCCGAGCCCGGCATCTTCTTCACCATCGGCATCCTGTACGCGCTCGGCATGGCCATCTTCCAGCTGTACAAGGAAGGCGCCACCGGCCAGTCGATCGGCAAGAAGGTCGTCGGCATCAGCGTGCTCCGCGAGGCCAACGGCACGCCCCTCGGCTTCGGCATGGCGTTCGTCCGCAAGCTGGCCCACGTCCTCGACGGCCTGCCCTGCTACATCGGCTGGCTGTGGCCGCTGTGGGACGACAAGAAGCAGACGTTCGCCGACAAGGTGTGCAGCACCGTCGTCGTCCGCGTCCCCAAGGTCTGACCGCTCCCCGGACCTCCCCCGCCCGGCAGCGCTCCCCGGCGCTGCCGGGCGTCCGCGTTCCCGGGCCGGCCCCGGCGGAGCCGCCCGGCCGCCCCGCCTCAGGCAGCAGCCTCCGCGCCGCCCCCCGGCCGCCGCGCGCCGCCCCCGCCTCCTGCACGGCCCGAGCCGCCCGCCCGCGCGGCCGCCTCGGCGAGCGCCGCACGCAACCGCCGGGCCTGCACGGCCAGCTGGGACGAACCCGCCCGGTCCGCCGCCCCGGCCACCCCCTCGGGCACCGGGCCGGCCGCCCCGCACCGCTCGGCGCAGTCCGCGGCCACGGCCAGCACCTCCCCCGCGCCCCGCGCCCCGGCCCCGCCCCCGGCCAGCAGCGCCGGGAGCGCCTGCGCAAGCAGCGTCCAGGTCAGGGCGTACGCGCCGGCGGCAGCGGCCGAGCGGGCAGCGTCGGCCAGCCGGTTGGGCTTCACCGTGCCGAGGGCGAGCAGTTCGGCCAGGTCCCGCCCCAGCAGTGCGGCGTCCAGCTCCCCGCGGGCGGCGAGGACCAGCAGGGCGTCCACAGCGGCCAGCCGGTCCTCGGCGTGCCGGGCGCCGAGGCCGGTGGCGACGGCGAGGTGCAGGACCGGGCCGGCCGGGCCGCCCAGTTCGGCGAGCCGGGCGAGCAGCTCCCCCGCCCCGCGCTCGCCGACCGTGGCGCAGGCGGTCAGCGCCGGCAGCAGCCAGACGGCCTGCGCTTCGCGATCCTCGGGCATGACGGGGTGCTGGGCAAGCTCGTAGCCCGCCCAGTGGTAGCAGCGCCGGCCCGAGTCGGTGTACGCGCGGCCGAGCCGCCGGAACTCGGCGGGGAAGGAGCCGTTCTGCAGTCCGGGGCGCTCGGACAGTTCGACGACGATGCGCGGGACCGTCTCGCGGGTCCTGTCCCACCCGAGGCGGCTCGCCGCCGGGGCGGGCTCCTGCACGCGGCGCACCGTCCGCGGCGGCTCCCCGTCGGAGGCGAGCCAGGCGGCGAGGCGCCCGCCCTCGGCGGTGCCCAGCGCGGCGGCCGCCGCCGCGGCCTCCGGGTCGCGCCGGACGCGCAGCAGGGCCTGGGCGAAGTCGGCCGGGGCGGGTGCCACGCCGAGGCGCCGGTACTCCGCGAGGCGTGCGACGAGTTCGAGGGGCTCCAGCGTGCCCGTGTCCCAGCTGGGCGCGGCCAGCAGGAAGGGCAGCGGGTCGGCCGGAATACGCGCGGCCGCCTCCCGGATCCGGGCGGCGGTGACCGCGCCGAGCGCGGCGTGCACGCAGTCCTGCGGATAGCCGACGCCCCGGCGGCTCCCCGCGGTCCGCAGGTCGGCGGCCCGGACGCAGCCGAGCACCGTCGCGGCGACGAGCTCCACGCCCTCGATCCACTCGGGGTCCGTCCAGCCGTCGGCCCGGAGCCAGCGGCGGTCGGCGAGGGCGGGGTGCAGGGCCGCGGCGAGGGCCGCGCGGTCGCGGTGGGCGTGGCGGACGAGGGCGTCGAGGGCGGTCTCGAACTCCCCGGGCCCCGGCTCCCGGGCATGGGCGAGGGAGGCGACCAGTTCCACCGTCGCGGCGAGCGACAGGTCCGCGGCCGGCGCCGGCCGGCGGCGCTCCGGCGCCGGCGGCAGCACGTCCTCCCGGGGCTCGGCCGCGGTGTCGTCGGCGACGGCGCCGAGGAGGTCGGCCGCCGCGAGCCGGTGCACGGGGCCGAGGAGTCCGGCCTGGCCGGCCAGTTCGGCGCGCAGGGCGCCGTCGTCGGGCCGCAGGTGCGCGGCGACGAGCCGCAGGGCGCGCTCCTGGAGCGCGGTGTCCGCGTGTCCGAACGCCGTCGCGGCCGCGGGCAGCAGCACGGACCGGTCGTCGGGGCGGCGGCGCAGGGCCTTGCCGAGGAGTACGAGCTGGGCGCGTACCAGCTTCTTCTCGGGTCGGAAGAGGACGGCGGCGGACATTTCGGCAAGCTGTTCGGCCGTCAACCGGCCCGCCTCGGACAGGCCGGCGAGGATCCCCTGGGCGTGCCCGGCGAGCGGCGAGGGAGCGTCGCCGGCCACGGCGATCCAGTCGCACGCGCGCGCCTGCTGCTCGTCCTGCGTGAGGTCGAGCGCCCGGAGGAGGTCGAGGTAGAAGGACAGGTGGGCGGGGCGGCCGCCGCGCAGCAGGCGGGCGGTGCAGCCGTCGGCGAGGACGCTCCGGTCGAGGAGGCCCTCCGCGGCGAGCCGGGCCAGTTCGGCGGGCCAGCCGCCGCCGTCGGTGGAGCGGCCGTGCCAGGAGAGCGGCTCCGCGGGCTCGGCCGTCTCGAACAGCAGGGGGACGAACGCGCGCAGCTGCGGCTCCGCCCGGAGTGCCGCGCCCAGCGGGCGGCCGCGGCCGGCGGAGCGTTCGGGGCCGCCGGTGCTCATCTCGCGGACCCAGCCGCGGACGAAGCCGTCGCCGGCGGGCAGGGTGCAGCCGGTCCTGCGGACGAGTTCCCGGATGAGCGGGTAGTCCTCCTCGGCGGTGGCGGCGCGGGCGGCGAGGCGGTGCGCGACGTCGCCGAGCCAGGCGGGGTCGCGGTCGGCCAGGACCCGGAGGAGGAGTGCGGTGCGCCGTGCGGGGCTGTCCGTACGGAGGTCCCGGGCGGCGATCCAGGAGGCGGCGGCTGCGGCTCCGGTGTGGCAGGCGGCCCCGGCGAGCAGCAGGCCGCGGCGTATGCACGCCCGCTCCTGCCAGCGGGACCAGTCCCAGCCGCGGATCTCGCGGCGCAGGGCGGTCAGTTCGGGTACGAGGGCGCGCCGCTCGGCCGGGGTGAGGGGCTGGAGCAGGGCGGGGAGGGTGTCGCCGGCGCCCCGGCGGACGGCTTCGAGGACGGCGGCGGTGGTCATCGGGTTCCTCCGGTGGTGCGGGTGTCGGTGGTGGGGTCGGCGGGGGGCGCGGTCCGGGCGCGCCGGGCCATGCGTACGGCGAGGGCGTGCTTGCAGGGGCCGCGGCGGCCGCGGTGGTCAGCCCACCACTGGCAGGTGCAGCTCAGCACCCCGCCGGCGGACTCGCGGACCTGGTAGCGGCGTTCGCCGGAGGCCACGGTCGCCGTGGCGTCGGCGCGCAGGGCGACGGCGCCGTCGGCGAGCAGGGCGCGGGCGGCGCCGAGCCGTGGGTTGTGGCGTTCGGCCCGGGCGGCGTCGTAGGGGAGTTCGCGGTGGAAGTAGGCGGCTTCGGCGGCGTCGTAGCCGACGCGTCCGGCGGTGCCGAGGCGGACGAGGGCGGCGCGGATCCGCTGCACCGTCAGGCCGGACTGCTCGGCGAGGTCGGCGGTGTCGATCCGCGGCTCCCAGGCGAGGAGGGCGGAGACGAGTTCGGCATCGGCGGCCGCGTCGTCGGTGGCGAGGGCCTCGAGGACGCCGCCCTCGCCGGAGAATCCCCGGTGCGGCTCCGGCGAGAGGGTGAGCGTGAGCCGCATGCCGGGCCCGGCGACTTCCCAGGCCGAGGCGGTCGCCGCGCCGCCGTGCGCCGCGGGGCCGTAGACGCGCAGGCCGGTGGCGTGCCGCAGGACCCGCTGGAGGGCGGCGAGCCGCTCGGGTCCGGGGAGGCAGACGGCGCCGGGCACGGGCCGGGTGGTGGGGCGCAGGGAGGCCCCTGCGGGGACGACCCACAGCGGCGCGCGCCCGGTGGCGCTGCTGCCGCCGGCGGCGGCGCGCGGGAGGGTGCGCAGGAAGCGGACGGCCTCGGCGGCGGGGAGTTCGGCGCGCAGGTCGAACCCGGCGGAGACCACCTGGGATTCGGCGAAGCCGCGCAGCCAGCGGTCGGGCAGCGGCACCTTCTTCTCGACGACGCGCCCCTCCAGGGTGGTGACGGCGAGTTCGTCGGGGCCGACGCGCAGGTGCATCGGGTCGTCGCCGGCGAGCCGCGACAGCGCTTCCCGCAGCGGGTTGTTGACGTCGACGTTGGTGGTGCCGTGGCCGGTGTCGGCGCCGTCCAGGCCTTCGGGAAGCACGTCGAGCCGGGCGTAGACGCCGCAGCACCCGGAGAACGACTCGAAGCGGAGCCGGTCCCCGTTGGCGGTGACGACGGGGTCGAGTGAGGCGCGCAGCGTCCGCTGGTGGTAGCGCGCCGCGGCGACGTCGGCGACGGCGAGCAGCCCGCGGGCCGCGGCCTGCGGCGATCGCAGGAACCCGGCGAAGAACCGGGGGTGCTCCTCGGGGCCCGCGGGTGTGAGGCCGCCGGCGGTCTCCAGGCCGAGGAGGTGCCCCTGCGGGTCGGAGGCCAGGGACGACGGGCGTGCGTAGGCGAGTGCCTGCATGGATCGGCTCATGGGCGTCAACGTAGGTGCGCGCACTGACAGCCCGACGGGTCGTCACCTGCCGCAGCGGACAGGTGCCGTGCCCGGCCGCGGGGCGGCGGAGTCCCGGCGGGCGGTCGTCGCGATCGCACACGAGGGTGCAGCCCGGGCACCCGCGCAGCGGTCGGCAGCAGGCCGCGGGGTGCGGGCCCTGTGGTGCGCCCCCTCGGCGGGTGGCGGCGCCTGCCGGGGCACCGCCACGCGCGGCGGGCTCCTGCGACCGCAGTTCCGGATCCCTGGTTCACGGTGGGCAACCAGCGCCGCACACTGGGGTGTTGATGCGGTATGCCCCGCGGCGGCCGATTCCGCACCGGCCGGTCCAGCGCCGTATGCTGATCAAGAACGCTCCATCCGGAGCGGTTCGCGATCCATGTCGACTGCCCGATCGGGCACTTACGGGGAGAAGCACTGTGAAGCACGACGCGCTGCGCCGCGCGGCGTTGGCAACCGCGACGGCCGGCCTCCTGCTCGGCGCGGTGGCCACGGCCGCCCCGGCCTCCGCCGCCGGCAACTACGGCTGCACCGGCTGGAAGCAGAAGGTCAACACCTGGAGCGCCGTCTGCACCGTCAGGAGCGGACAGGCCCGGTCCGTCACCGAGTGCAGCAACGGCAAGACCGTCTACGGCAAGTGGGTGGGCCGCGGGAAGTGGAGGTTCGGCGGCGACTGCGGCCGGTACTTCATCGTCGCCCAGGACACGCAGGGCCGCGGCTAGCAGCCGCAGGGCGACGGGGGCCTGCCGAATGCCGGCGGGCCCCCGGTCCGCGTCCCGGGGCCGCGGGACGGGCCCAGCCGGTCGCCGTCGGCCGCCGTCAGTCGTCGGTCCCGTTCCGCCGCGGGGCCAGGCGTTCCACGACCTCGGAGAGGTCTTCGCACACCTGCTCGATCCGCAGCCGGATGTTGTTCTGCTCGGTCACCAGGGCGGACAGCAGCAGCACGGTCAGGGCCGCGGAGCCGTTGAGCGCCTGGAGGTTGACCATGATCTCGAACAGGGTGTGGTCGGCGAAGGGGCCCGCCTGGTCGATCGCCGCGGAGATCGCGATGACGGAGACCAGCAGGGCGCACGGCGCGCCGCCGACGTGCTGGAAGCGGACGCCGGCCCAGATCAGCAGCGGGAAGACGAGGAAGAGCACCGACAGGGAGCTGCGGCAGGCCACGGTGGTGACGAGGCCGCAGGTGACGAGCAGGGCCAGCGCCTCGGCGGCGCGGTAGGCATCCGCCGGCGGGGTGACCTGCGGGAGGATCAGCAGCACCGGGGTGACGAGGAGCACGCCCATGGCGTCGCCGGCCCACCAGGCGGCCCACACCGGCCAGAAATCCGACGGCGGCAGGTCGCCGGTGGCGACCAGCATCCCGGTGCCGATGGTCGCGCTGATCAGCATGGCGGGCAGGCCCGCCAGGAAGACGAGGGCCAGGGCGTCGCGCAGGTGGTCCATCTGCGTGCGGAACCCGGCCCGGCGCAGCAGCAGGTACGCGCACACGGGGGCGAGGGTGTTGCCGAGGAGGAGCCCCGCGTCCCCGGGTTCGAAGGAGGCCAGGTGCTCGATGTTCATGTACGCGCCGAGCGTGATGCCGGGCCAGGCGCGCAGGCCGAACCACAGCAGGGCGGCGAGGGCGATGCCGGTGGGCGGCCACAGCGGGGTGACCATGGCGCCGTCGACGACGATGCTCAGCAGGAGCCCGGCCTGTCCGGTTGCGTAGTAGGCGACCGCGACCGCGAGGATCCTGAGGACGTCGGCGGCGAGGGCTCGCCATTCCACGGTACGCACCACAGCATCAGACAACAGGCGGCGCCCCGGGGCCGGGCGTGACACGCGCTACTCGGCGCCCCGTCCGCCTCCGTCGTGGCTGATGACGAGGACGGCGGCGTCGTCGGCGTGGCCGGTGGAGTCCGCGACCTTCATGACCTCGGCGGCCAGTTCGGCGGGGTCGGCGCCCGCCGCCTCGCGTACGACGCCCAGCACGCGTTCGAGGCCGACGTCGATGGGGAAGGCGGGGCCCTCGACGACGCCGTCGGTCAGCAGGACGATGGATCCGGCCCGGTCCAGCCTGCGGCGGGTGACGGCGTATCCGGCGCCGGGCAGCATGCCGAGGGGGACGCCGCCCTCGTCCTCGGCCATGCCGTAGCGGCCGTCGACGGTGGCCCATATCGCGGGGACGTGGCCGGCCCGGGCGCAGTCCAGTTCCCAGGTCTGCGGGTCGAAGCGGAGCAGGGTGCAGGTCGCGAAGAGCTCCGGTCCGGTCGAGAGAAGCACGTCGTTGGTCCTGCCGAGGACCTCGCCGGGGTCGCCGACGACGGAGGCGATGGCGCGCAGGCCGATGCGCACCTGGCCCATGAAGGCGGCGGCTTCGACGTCGTGCCCCTGGACGTCGCCGATGGAGAAGGCGAGGGCGCCGTCGGGCAGCCGGAAGCCGTCGTACCAGTCGCCGCCGATGTCGAGGCCGTGCCGGGCGGGCGCGTAGCTGGCGGCGGTGCGCAGTCCGGGGACGGCGGGCAGGGAGGCGGGCAGCATCTCGCGCTGGAGGGCTTCGGCGAGCTCGACGCGGGCCTGCTGGTGTTCGGCGCCGGCGCGGGCGCGGGCGGTGAGCCGTCCGAGGGTGCTCAGCAGGTCGTCCGCGCTCTGCGACCGGGGGCCGCGGCGCGGGATCACGGACTGCTCCCGGCTGCTTCCATACGTCGCTCGTCCCTGCTCTCGGTTCTCGCGGCGTGTCTGCGCCCCAGACCCGTGCCCATCATATTTGCAGGTCTGCGCGGGCCGCGACAGGTCCGGTGCCGTACGGTTCCCCGACGGCCTTCCCACAGGCCGGAGCAGGGGCGGAGCACCGGGGGGCGACCACAGGGCGTGAGCTATGTTGGAAGACGAGTGACATGAGAGGGAGGCACACGGGTGTCATCCGGGCAGCAGGCACGCGCGCAGGCGGCTGCGATCACGCCGAGCGGGCAGGCGCCCGACCACGAGAGGGCTCCCGGTGACCGGGTCCGCGCCCTGTTCGACGGCCGCCGCCTCTCGCCCGGCCAGCGGCGCATCGCGCAGTACCTGATCGACCACCTCACCGAGGCGGCGTTCCTGTCGATCACCGAGCTCGCGGAGCGGGTGGGTGTCAGCCAGCCGTCGGTGACGCGCTTCGCGACGTCGCTCGGGTTCAGCGGCTATCCGGCGCTGCGGGACGTCCTGCAGCCGATGGCGCTGAGCGCGGTGGCGGGCTCGCCGGAGGCGCGTGAGCAGTACCGGCGCAACGAGCTCCAGGCGGCCGTCGACGCGGAGATCGAGAACCTGGAGAACGTGCGGCGGCTGCTCGCCGACACCAACCAGGTGCTGGACATCGGGCGGGAGCTGGCCCGCTCGGTGCCGCTGACGGTGCTGGGCCTGCGGATCTCGGTGTCGCTGGCCGAGTACTTCGCGTACGCGGCGCGGCGCATCCACCCCGACGTGCGGCTGGTGACCCGGGGCGGCAGCGTCGCCTACGACGCCCTGCTGCAGTCGCGGGAGGCGGGCGGGACCTGGGCGCTGGCGTTCGCCATGCCGCGGCACGCCAAGGAGACCCTCTCGGCACTGCGGGCGGCCCGGCACGCGGGGCTGAAGATCGCGCTGATCACCGACCACACGCTGGGCCCGCTGGTGGACGAGGCCGATGTCGCGCTGACCGCGGGGACCGGGGCGCGGCTGGTGTTCGACTCGTACGCGGCGCCGGGCATGCTGTCGGCGGCGCTGCTCCAGGCGATGGCCGATGCGGATCCGGAGCGGACGCAGGCCCGGCTCGAAGGGTACGAGCAGGTCGCCGACCAGCACGGATTCTTCCTCTAGGGACCGGTTTGCCCTGTGGTGACCTGCGGATTTTCATGCCGTCGAGGCGCATGTAATTTTTCATTCTCTTGTCTACTCGACGGTATATATATTTACTGAGCAGCGCGCCGGATCCGTCAGACGCGCCAAGGAGGGCGACCCCTAACGCCTTCCCGGAACGGATACCCGGGCCGGACGACTCCTCCTCACGTCCTGCCCGGGTGCCGGTCCCGGCAGCGGGTCCATCCAGAGCGCTTGTGGCGGCCCCCGGTCAACCCCTGGGCCGGGGCCGCCGCCCACCGACGTCTCGATCACCGTTCGACACCCTTCGGAAGCGACGAGAATGCGCCAGACGCTCTCCCCCGCCCTCAGCCCCGACTGGCCCTGCCAGGTCAAGGCTCCGGGCACCCAGGACTGGGAACGCACGGCCATGCGCTGGCTCCGGGACCTGCTCCCGGCACGCTACGGCAGCTACTCCACGCTGACCCGGAGTTCCGTCCTCCTCGCCCGGCACGCCCAGCTCCAGCTCCAGCACGAGATGCGGACCGTCCGCGTCGCCCTGGAGACGAGCCGGGCCGAGCTGCCGGCGCTCGGCGTCGGCGAGGCCGTCATCGAGAACTCGATCCGCATGTACGCCGTGGAGCTCCAGCAGCTCGGCCGTCTGTCGAGGGCCGTCCGGCTCGTCGGCGACGCCCTGCGCGTCACACCCAGTTGATCCCGGCGCGGGCGAGCAGCGGGTCGTCGACCAGCTCCCACAGCGGGACCGCGTAGTTCCCGAAGCCGTAGCGGCCGCCGTAGTGCAGGCCGAGGACGCGGTGGTCGGCGAGGTCGAAGACCGGGGAGCCGCTGTTGCCGCCGAGGGTGGAGCAGTCGTGGCGGACGGTGAGCCGGTCGGGTGCCAGGCCCGTCGTCGTCCCCGGCTGGAGCCGTTTGACGTTGTAGACGTCCATGAAGATGCGGCGCATCGCCTCGGGCTCGTTGCGGCGGCCGTCCTCCGCCGGGTAGCCGACCACGTACACGGGGCGGCCCGGCAGGTCGCCGGGCGGGTCGGCGGCCACCGCGAGGGGCGTCGCCGGAGCGCGGCCGTCCGCGGCGGTGTCCACACGCAGCAGGGCCAGGTCGACATCGGGGTGGATGCCGATCACCTCCGTGACGGCGAACTCGAGCGAAGGATCCCCGGCCGCGGTGTCCGCCTCCTCGGCGAGGTCCAGCCGGGCGGACATCCCCGGCCGGAACGTCCAGGCGCCGCCCCCGCCGTCGCCGTCGCGGCCGGCGGTGAACTCGGCGGCCACGTGGCGGTTGGTCATCACCACCCCGGGGGCGACGAGGAACGCGGTGCCCACCCAGGCCAGCCGCGGATGTCCCTCGACGTCGACGCGGCCCACGCGGGCGAGCGACTCGCGGATCGCGGGCCGGTGCCCGTCCAGGACCGCCCAGTCTCCCTGCTGGGAGGGGAAGTCGCGGCCCTGCACGAGGATCGCGGGCCGGCCCTCCAGCAGGACGATGGCCTCCACGCCGAAGTATTCGTCCTCGTCGACGTCGTCCGCGCGGCCCTCGGCGAGCTTCTCCAGCCCGCGGGCACCCGCCGCCAGCACCCGCGCCCGCTCCTGCACGGCGCAGGCGGCGATCTCCCGGGCCGCGGCCCCGGCCTGCGCGAGGCCCGCCGCCCCGCCGGGGAGCGGCGCGGACTCGGGCACTTCCGCCTCCAGGGCCTTACGTACGCGGGCGGCCACCTCGCGCAGGTCGCCGAAGACCTGCTCGGGCCGGGTGGCCACCGGTGATCGGGCCGTCATCTCAGACCACCTCCGCGGGTCGCCGTCCGCCGATCAGGGCCTGGGCGTCCGCGATCTCCCGGTGGACGGCGGGGCTGTGCTCGGCGAGGTGCTGCATGATCGTGCTCATCTGGGTGCCGACGTTCACGAACGCCGTCGTCTTGCCCTGGTAGACGACGTCCTCGACGCGCCGGGTGCCGCGGTGCAGGGCGACGACCGTCCAGTCGTCGGTCAGGACGGGCGATCCCGAGGACCCGCCGCGGGTGTCGGTGAAGTAGCGGACGTCCTTCGCGTCCGCCTCGTAGACCAGGTTGTTGCGCAGGGCGACGCGCTTCGGCTCGCCGCCGGGGTGCTGGATGATGTTGACGGGGACGGGTTCCTGCGGGGTGACCGCCAGCGGGTCGGCCGCGATCCGCAGGGGTTCGCGCGGCGGCCCGTCCGCCAGGCGGAGGACCGCGTAGTCGAGGTCCTCGTCCCAGGCGAGCAGCTCGGCCACGGCCGCCTCGTCGGGCGGCGTCGCGCCCGCGGCGGCGTCCGCGCCGTAGTCGAAGCGGCAGCGGGTGTTCCGGGCCTGGAGCGCGAGGTCCCCGGGGTCGACGGGGGCCCGGCCGGCGGCGGTCCGGGTGCGTGCGTTGACGACGTGGTGGTTGGTGACGAGCAGTCCGGGCGCGATGAGCCAGCCGGTGCCGGCGTGCGGGTAGCCGCCCGGCCCGAGCGGCGCGCCCGCCTCGTACGGGGTCACCTTGAGCCGGGCCACCGCGCGGCCCGCGGCCTCGCCGGCGAGGAGGAACTCGAAGGGGACCGTGTCGTCGCGGAAGACGATCTCCTCCTTGGTCTCGCCGGAGGGCGGCTCGGGCACGTCGGGCTCGCCCGCGGCGTCGCGCGCCACCCGGTCAAGGGCGCTCTGGAACACCGCGAGCGGGCCGGCCTCCGCCGTCTGGGCGACGGCGTTGCGCAGCCAGATCTCCAGCGGGACCGAGCCGTCCACGAGGCGCTCCACCCGGTTCATGGCCTCCAGGTCGGACTGCACCTGTGCGCCGGGCGCGGCCAGGACGGGCAGGACGCCCCGGTACCGGGGCATGATGCCGGCGAGCAGGAGGGGCCTCGTCGAGGGGTCGGCCAGCCCGGTCTCCAGAGCGGTGTCCCTGAGGCGGAGGATGTCCTCGCGCGGCAGGTAGGTGTCGTTCATACGGTCCAGGCCCCGTGGGAGCCGTTCCTTTCCGGTGTCGGCCGGGTCCACCGGCCGGGCGGTTCCGGGGGCGGCCGCGGCCATGGCGGCCGCCACTCCGGAGACGAGGTCGCCCCGGTCGTCGCGCAGGACGAGCAGGCGGCGGGCGAGTTCGCCGAGGGTGCCGCGGCGGCGGGCCTCCCGCAGCATCCCGGCCGTGCCTTCGCCGGCGGGTTCGGGCGCGGGTGCGGGCGGCCCGGCCCGGGCGGCATCCGGCGGGCGGCCAGGACCCCCGGGCGTACCAGGCGGTACGGTCCCACCGGGCGGCCCGGACCCGCCAGGCGCCACGGAGCCTCCAGCCTCACCGGGCTCCACCGGCGCACCGGACAGCGCAGGCCCGCCGGCTGCCACGGGCCCACCGGGCGGTCCGCCCCCGGCGGGCGGTGCGGGCGCACGCGGCGGCCCGGCTCCCGCCGGCGGCGGTGGCGGCGGGGCGGTGCCGGCGGCGTCGGCGAGGACGCGGCCCAGGGCCTCGCCGAGCCGCGGCTGCCCGGCCACGGCCAGGCGGATCGACTCCGCGAGCTGCTCCAGGGCCGCGTCGTCGGCGTCGGGCAGGCCCAGCACCTTCAGGGTGTGGTCCAGTGCGGCCGGGTCCCGGCCGGACACCTCCGCGGCGACGGCCCGTACGAGGGCGGGCTGCTGCGCCATCGCCTCGTCGGGCAGCGCCCGCAGCCGCTCGGCGAGCCTGGTCACGGCCTCCGGCCCGGCATCGGTCGCGGCGGCGAGCCGGGAGCGGGCCAGGAGGGCGCCCATCGCGTCGAAGTCGCGGCCCAGACCGGTCGCGAGGTCCTCGGCCTCCGCGAGGGCCCGGTCGGCGGCCGCCGGATCGCCGTCCTCCTCGGCGAGCCGGGCCGCGAGCAGCAGCAGGTCCAGTTCGGCGTCGGCGTCGCCCGCCTCCTCCGCCCGGTCGACCGCCCTGTCCGCCTCGGCCCTGGCCTCCGCGCGCCGGCCGAGCCGGGCCAGGGTCTCGACGAGCAGCGGGTCGAGCACGCTGCCGGGCGTCCACGGCCGGCGTTCCGCCAGCCGCGCCTCCGCCTCGCGGAGGTAGCCCTGCGCGAGCAGGTCCTCGACCTCCCGCGCGGTGATCCGCTCCCAGTCCTCCTGGTCGGCGTCGTGCAGCGGCAGCCCGGCGGTGTGCCCGCCGAGGCGGCCGTCCAGGAAGGCCGCGGACCGGGGCGCCATGTCGTCGGCGGCGCCGCCGAGGTGGCGTTCGACGCCGGGCTCCCAGCGCTCCTCGACCGTGCGGGGGTTCTCGTTGAGGCGCAGCCGGTGGTAGATCTCCTCGGCGCGGGCCTCCGCACCCGGCCGGGCGGCGTAGAACTCCACCGCGCGCCGGGCGACGCCGCGCATGAGGGCGGTGCCGGCGGTGTCGGACAGGCGCAGCATGATGGCGCGCAGGTCGGGCCGGTGGCGGATCCGGCCGGGCCCGGCGGGTTCCATCAGGTCGAGCCGGGCCAGCAGGCCGAACAGGGTCCGGGCCTGCTCCGCCGTGTCGACGCGCAGCCCGCACGGTTCGGCGAGGACGTCCCTGACCAGCTCGGGGGTGATCTTGCGCAGGGCGAGTCCGCCCTGGGCGAGGGCCCGTACGGAGGGGTTGCCGATGTGGCGCAGGATCCGGTCGTAGAGGAGCCCCTGGACGAGCATCTGGTCCACCTTGCGCAGGACCTGGCGGCGCCGGGGCAGGCTCTCCACCAGCTCGCCCAGGGCCTCCGCCCCGTCCCCGACGGTCATCGCGGCCCGTGCGGCGAGCTTCAGGCTGAGCGGGTGGCCGCCGACGCGCTCGGCGAGGGCGCGGGCGACGGCCCCGTCGTCGATCCCGCGGCTGCGCAGGAGCGCGACCGCCGCGTCGGGGCCGAGTTCGCCGAGTTCGATGGCGAGGGGGTCCACGACGCGGGCGGGGTGGTCCACGGGGGCGCGTCCGGCGACGATCCACCGCAGCCGCGGGTAGACCTTCTGAAGCACCGACCACATGGCCCACAGCCGGCCGATCGCGGGGTTGGCCCGGTACTGGGCCGCCTCGAAGGAGTCGACGGCGACGACCAGCGGCGGGGCCGGGGCGCCGCCCGCCGGCGGCTGCTCCCCGGGAGGCGCGGCCCCGACGGCCAGGGAGACGAGTTCGGCGACCTGCCGGACCAGCTCGGTCTCGCGGGTGCGGGCGGTGGTGTGGAACCGCTCGGCCGCGGTGCGCCCCATGCTCGACCGGGTGGAGGAGAGCCCGTACAGCTCGTCGATGGCTCCCCGCTCCTCGCGCTGGGTGCGGGCGGTCTCCTCGCACAGGCCGGCGAGGGCGTCGAAGGCGGGGCGGTGGTCGGGGTACTGGACGCCGAGCTGCCGGGCCATCTCGCCGATGAGCGTGGCCGGTTCGTGGACGGACAGGGTGGGCCGCGCGAAGTCCACGTAGGCGAAGGGGAAGGGGAAGGGAGCGGTGACGTCGTCGGGGAGGCAGTCGAGGAGGAACTTGGCCAGGAGGGTGCTCTTGCCCATGCCTCCGAGCCCGTGGATCAGCAGCGGGGGCCGTTCGGCCGGGCCGGTGCCGTCGGCTCCGTCGTCGAGGACGTACGCGCGCAGCCGGGACAGTTCGGCGGTGCGGCCGTAGAAGGCCTGCTGCTCCATCACTCCTCCAACAGGCGGCGCAGCGGCTGGAGGAGGCGCACCCGCTCCAGCAGGCGCTCGAGCTGCCCGGGGTCGGGGATCCCGGCGGTGCCGGGGATCCGGGACAGCCAGAGCACGGCCTGGTGGGCGGCGGCGAGGGCGTCCGCGTCGAGCCGCCCGGCATCGGGGGGCCGCCCGCTGAGGTAGGCGAGGGCGATGCGCTCCGGTGCCGGGCCGGCCTGCACCTGGGCGAGGTTGGCCTCCAGGCAGCGCCGGGCGGCGGCCGGCCCGGGCAGGTCGGCGAGGGCGGCCTCCCGGGTGTCGTCGCGCAGGGTCCAGACGGGCGGGTTCGTGGTGAGCGTCGTGCAGTCGTCGACGAGTTCCTGCTGGGCGCGGCCGGAGGGTTCGGCTTCGCCGGGCAGGCGCAGGGTGTCCGGTTCGAAGCGGACGAGGAGGCAGGCGGCCTGCCGGTAGGCCCGGCGCTCCTCGGACGGGGCCGCCGGCTCCAGGGCGGCCGGGGCGCCGAGCTCGCGGTGCAGCAGGCCGGCGTAGTCGGCGCCGGGCGCCAGGGACCGCCAGGCGCCGACGGCGGTCTCGGCGGCCGTGCACAGCCTGCGCATGAGGCTGTCGCCGGAGGCGGGCGCCTGTGCGGCCCCCCACACCGCCGCCGCGGAGGCCGCGGCCAGGCGGAGGGCTTCCGCGGGGGGTACGGGGGCCTGGGTGAAGTACGTGCGGAAGAAGTCGTCCACGTCGTCGCGTCCGAGGATGCGGGCCGTGTCCCGGCACACGGTCTTGCGGATCTCGTACGGCAGCTGCGGCATCGTCCCGGGGTAGCCGAGCAGGACCAGCCGGGGCGCGGTGCCCTCGGGTTCGGGCCCGTGCTCGAACAGGGCCTGGGCCAGCTGGCCGATGGCGTCCCAGGCATCGGAGGTCGAGGCGAGCCGGTCGCACTCGTCGAGGATGATCCAGAAGGCCTCGGGGGCCGCGGTGGCACGGGTGACGATCTGCTGGACGGCCCATTCGTGCGCGGACAGTGGATCGTTCAACGGTGTCGGATTCAACTGCGGCGGCTCGGCCTCCGGGTTGAGGCGTGCGGCGATCTGCCGGATCAGCCGGGCGGCGGTCGTGGTGTGCGTCAGCGTCACGCGGACCGGGCGGAATCCGCAGTGCTGGCCGAGGTAGCGGATGAGGCTGTAGCTGTAGGAGCGCCCGCTGTCGGGTTCGCCGTCGACGACGAGGACGGTCTTCTCGGGGTCGGCGAGGAACTCCCTCAGCCGTTCGCGCAGCTGCGCGCGGTCGATGAACACCTCTGCGCCGTTGCGGAGCACGCCGGCGCGGAAGTGGTCCTGGTCGGAGACGTGCACGCGTTCGTCGTCGGCGATCCTGACCCGGAGGGCGAGGACCTGCGGCTGGAACTGGCTGGTGAGTTCGTCGAGGGTGAGCAGGACGTCGAGGAGGAAGAGCTGGGCGGTGATGCTCTGCCGCACGGCCCGGACCAGGGCGGCGGCGTTGTCCCCGGCCTTGGCGGTGAGGCTGAGCGAGCCGATGAACGCGGGCGGGTACCCGGCCTGCCGGAGGCGGTCGTGGGGGTCGGGGGTGTCCAGGAGGTAGTCCCGCACCCAGGCGGTGACCACGCCCCATTCGGTGTCGGTGAGCGGCATTGCGCACCTGCCCGTCCGCCCGTGGGGCGGCCGACGGATCCACTGGTGGTATCTGTCATGGTTTCACCCGCTTCATCAGGGTGCAAGGCCGGGGTTCGGGGCCGGGGTGCAGGCCCGGGGAGCCGCGGGTGCGGACCTGCTCCGGCGCGGGGCGGTCGGCGCCCGGGTGGCCGGGGGCCGGTTGGTCGCAGCCGTTGCTCCGCCCGCATGCCGCGCGGGCGGACTCACACGGCCGCGTCCGGTCGGGACATCCGCTGCGGTGGCGGCCCCGGCCGGTACGTCGTTCGGCCGCCCGCCGCTCCCCCGGCGGGTGCCGTTCCCGATCGGGCGGCACCGGCCTCCGCCGGGTTCGCGGGGATCCGCGCCGCGGAACCATCCCCGAGGCATCCCGCCCCTGCACCTATCCCCGAGGAGGACCCCGTGCCCGCAGGACTCTCCGTCCACGTAGGACTCAACAGCGTCGACCCCGCCGCGTACGGCGGGTGGGACGGCCGGCTGCTGGCGTGCGAGAACGACGCGCGCGACATGGCGGCGGTCGCCCGGGCCGCCGGCTTCGAGCCGACGGTGCTGCTCACCCCCGAGGGCACCGTGGACCGCGTCACGGCCGAGCTGCGCAAGGCCGCGGGGCGGCTGGACGACGGTGACATCCTGCTGTTCACGTACTCCGGCCACGGCGGCCAGGTCCCCGACGAGGAGGGCGACGAGCCGGACGCCCTCGACGAGACCCTCGTCCTCTTCGACCGCCAGTTCCTCGACGACGAGCTGCACCGGGAGTTCCGCCGCTTCTCCCCCGGCGTGCGGATCTTCTGCCTGCTGGACTGCTGCCACAGCGGGACGGCCACCGAGGCCGCCTCGCAGCCCGGCGGCGAGGGGGGTGCGGCGGTCCGCGTCATGCCCGCCGTACGCCAGCAGCAGCTCTTCGAACGCGACCGGGAGTTCTACCAGGAGCTCCAGCGCGAGCTGCGCAAGAACGGGGTGGACGGCGAGCCCGGCACCCTGCTGATCTCCGCCTGCCAGGACGACCAGTTCGCCCTCGACGGCCGGGTGAACGGCGCGTTCACCGAAGCCCTGCTGCGCGTGTGGGACGCGGGGGCCTTCTCCGGCGCCTACCGGGACTTCCACCGGGCCATCCGGGAGCGGCTGCCGCGCACGCAGGTGCCCAACCTGCACACCACCGGCAGCCCGTCGCCGGAGTTCCTCGGGCAGAAGCCCTTCACCGTCTGATCCGCCGCCGCGCGGACCGTGACTTCCGGCGCGGCCCGTCGTTGGTCACGGTGGTCAAGCGAAGTGCACCCGTGACGTCCCGGGCCCCCGCGGGGGTCCGGGACTTTGCGTTGGCCGCCGGACTCCGGCGCGCCGGGACCCCGTCGCGGGGAGAACTCGCTGGTCCGGGCGGCGCGGGGCTGACAGACTGGCGGCTTCGCACACCGGAGGAGGACACATGGCACAGGAGTCGGACGCGCCGCAGGACGAGTCGCCCGCCGAGGAGGCCAAGCGCAGGTTCCGCGAGGCCCTGGAGCGCAACGCGCGCAACGCGCGGGCCCAGCAGGCCCACCAGAGCCGGACGAAGATCCAGGGCATCAGCTCCGGGGCAGGCGGCGGGCAGAAGCGGACCCGCCGCAAGGCCGGCTGACCGGCCCGCCCGAGCGCGCGCTGGGCCACATGGGTGACAGGCGATAACCCCCGGCGGGAACGGCAGTTGATCAGCTCGTCCCGCCGGGGACCACCATCCATGCGACAGCGCGACAGAAGGATCCTCCTCATGCTCAAGAAGCTCATGGCCACGACCGCCGCCACCGCAGCCGTGCTGGGCGCCGGTGCCGCGGCCGCCTCCCCGGCGATGGCCATCGGCAACGACAACGGCGTCAACACCGTCAACGGCAACGACTCCGCGCAGATCTACGGCAACCAGGAGACCAAGGGCGCGATGAGCCCCCAGCTGGGCCTGGTCCAGGGCTCGCTGAACAAGCTCTGCGTCGGCCTGCCCGCCAAGGTCAACGCCCAGTCGCTGATCGGCGCCCTCAACATCGGCGTCCAGGACATCAACGTCCTGTCCAACCCGATGAACCAGCAGTGCGCCGAGAACTCCACCCAGGCCAAGGGCGACGAGTCCCTCTCCCACATCCTGGACAACATCCCGGTCCTCTCCGGCAACCTCTCCGCCGGCAGCTGACCCTCCGGGCGCGGCCGCGGCGCCGCTCCCCCCGCACGGCAGGCAGGGCCCGTACGCGCCACCCCGCGTGCGGGCCCTGCCCGTTGCCGCGCCCGGGCCCGGTCCGGGCTACCACCCCGCCACCAACTTGGTCTAGACCTTGACAGGTCCATACCAGTTCGCTTGGCTGGGGGCAGTGCCGCCCCACCGGCAATTCCCCCCGCCCAAGGAGAAGTTGCGTGATACGTCCGCTGCGCCGTCGCGCCCTCGCCCTCGCCGCCGCCGCGGCCGCCGCCCTCGGCATCGCCGCGGCCCTGCCCGCCTCCCCGGCCGCCGCCGCACCGGCCTGCGCCACCGCCTGGGCCTCCTCCGCCGTCTACACCGGGGGCTCGACCGCCTCGCACAACGGCCGCAACTGGCAGGCCAAGTGGTGGACCCAGGGCGAGACGCCCGGCACCACCGGCCAGTGGGGCGTCTGGTCCGACCAGGGGGCCTGCGGCACCGGCGGCGGTACGGACCCGGACCCGGGCACCGATCCGTCCGGGTTCGTCGTCACCGAGGACCAGTTCAACCGCATGTTCCCGAACCGGAACCCCTTCTACACCTACCGCGGCCTCGTGGCGGCCCTGTCCGCCTACCCGGGCTTCGCCAACACGGGCGACGACACCACCAGGCGCCGGGAGGCCGCCGCCTTCCTCGCGAACGTCTCGCACGAAACAGGCGGGCTCGTCCACATCGTCGAGCAGAACACCGCGAACTACCCGCACTACTGCGACGCCACCCGGCCCTACGGCTGCCCCGCCGGCCAGGCCGCCTACTACGGCCGCGGACCCATCCAGCTCAGCTGGAACTTCAACTACAAGGCGGCCGGCGACGCCCTCGGCATCAACCTGCTGGGCGACCCCTACCTGGTCGAGCGGGACCCGGCCGTCGCCATGAAGACCGCCCTGTGGTACTGGAACACCCAGAACGGCCCCGGCACCATGACCGCGCACGCCGCCATGACGAACGGCTCCGGCTTCGGCGAGACGATCCGCTCCATCAACGGCGCCCTGGAGTGCAACGGCGGCAACCCCGCCCAGGTCCAGAGCCGCGTGAACGCCTACCGGAACTTCACCGAGATGCTCGGCACCACCCCCGGGCCGAACCTCACCTGCTGACCGGGCCGGGCCCGACCGGCCCGCCCCGCCCGCCCGGAGAGGGCCCCCGCGGCGCAGCCCGCGCTCAGGGGGCCCTCAGGGCCGTCGCGAGCTGCGCCCGCGAGCGCACCTCCAGCTTCTGGTAGATCCTCGTCAGCCGCGCCTCGACGGTCTTGACGCTGACGAACAGGCGGGCCGCGGCCTCCTGGTTGCTCGCCCCCTGCGCCACCAGCAGCGCGAGCCGGGCCTCGGCCTCCGTCAGCGCGGCCAGCGCCACGGCCGGCCCCGCCTCGGCCGGCACCGGTTCCGGCCCCTCGGCCGCCAACTGCGCCCACGGCCGCGCACCCGCCTGCTCGAAGACCGCCGCCGCCGCCCGCAGCGCGGCCCGCGCCGGAGCCTTCCGGCGCCGCCGCCGCTCCGCCCGGGCCAGCGCGAGCAGCGTCCGGCCGCGCTCCACCGGGAGCTGGAACGCCTGGAATCCGGCCGCCGTCCGCGTCAGCAGCTCCACGGCCGCATCGGCCTCGCCCAGCACGGACAGGGCCGAACCGCGCGCCCGGTCCAGCGCCGCGACGACCGTCCCCCGCCCCAGCGACCGGGCGACCGCGCCGACCTCGTCGATCAGCTCCACCGCCTCCGCGGGCGCGTCCGCGGCGACGAGCGCCTCCGCGAGCTCCCCGTGCCAGCGCAGGATCGAGGGGTCGACCACCTGCTGGGCCGCCTCCAGGCCGGCGACCCGGCGCAGCGTCGCCACCGCCTTCGCCGCCTCGCCCGTCGCCAGTTCGACGAGGCCGAGCGCGTACAGGCTCCGCGACAGGAAGACCTGGTCGCGCTCCTCCTCCGAGGCCTGGATGCCGCGGCGCGCGTACCCGGCGGCGCGGGCGAAGCTCCCGCCCGTCACCTCCGCCATCGCGGCGACGTACCAGGCGGGCCCGGGTGAGAGGCCTGCCTCGATGGTCAGCTCCAGGGCCCGGCGGGCGTGGTCGGAGGCGGTCGAGCACCGGCCGCGCCGCAGCTCCACCTCGGTCAGGCTGCGCAGCACCTCGAAGACGTCCTCGGCGGAGCCGGTGCGGCGGACCGCGGGCAGCAGCGCGAGGAGTTCGCGGCGCGCGTCGGCGAGCCGGTCGTCGAACAGGGCGTGCCGGACCGCCAGGTACTGCGGGGCGTTGCGCATGCCGAGGGGGACCTCGGGGGCGGGCAGGGCGAGCGCCTCGGCGAGGATCTCCTCGGCGTCCGGGTCGCCGAGGATGCGGCCCATGCGGGCCCGGACGGTGAGCGCCATGGCCTCGGCGACCTGGTCCCCGCCGATGGCGGCGAGCCGGCCGGCCTCGGCGGCCTCGTCGCGGGCGCGGACGGGGTCGCCGTCGCTGAGGTTGTGCTTCCAGGCGACGCGCAGGCGGACCGCGGCCTGGAGGGCGGGGTCGCCCTCGGCGTCGTCCATGGCGTACGCGAAGGTCTCGTCGAGGGTGCCGAGGGCCTGCCCGGCGGCGTCGATGACGGCGAGGCGGGCCCGGACCCGGTCGGAGCGTGAGGCGTCGCGGGCGAGGACGGCCCGGGTGGCACGGCGGGCGAGGTCGGCCCGGCCGGCCCAGCCGGCGTCCTCGGCGGCGGCGACGAGCCGGGCCAGTTCCTCGCCGGGCCGGTCGCCCGGGGTGCGTTCGGCGGCGAGCAGCCCGAGTTCGGCGGCCAGTGCGCGCTGTCCGCGGCGGCGGCAGTCCGCGGCGGCCCGGGTGATCTCGGCGGCGAGCCATTCGTCGGGGGTGTCCACGGCGAGGGCCCGGTGGCGTACGGCCTGGACGGGGTCGTCGACGGCGGCGGCGAGCGCGGCGTGCCCGGCGGCCCGCTCGGGCCAGCCCGCGTCGGCGGCCAGCGCCATGGGGAGGGCGCCGGCGGTGAAGGCGACCGTGCCGTCCTCGCCGACGGTGACCAGTGCGGCCCGTTCGGCCTCGGCGAGTTCGGCTTCGGCGTCGGGGCGGCCGGCCCGGCGCAGCAGGGCGGTGGTCGGCCGGGCCGCGAGGGCGGCGAGGAGCAGGGTGCGCCGGGTGCGGGCGGGGGCCTCGGCGAGGAGGCGCCGGGCGACCTCGCGGGCCTGGCCGGACAGGGGCAGGGTGTCGGCGTGGTGGGCGGCGCCGTCGCGGGAGCCGGCGGCTTCGGCGAGGGAGTGGCCGAGGGCGAGGGCAAGGCGCGGGTTGCCGCCGCTGGCCTGGTGGACCCGGCCGGCGAGGCGGGCGGGCAGGCCGTGCCGGACGAGGAGTTCGGCCACCTCGTCGGCGCCGAGCGGCGGGATGCGTATCGCCGGGGTGCCGGGGCCGCACAGGGGCGCGGCGACGGGTACGCCGCCCTGGACGCATTCGGCGACGAGGACGCGGACCCGGGGCGGCGTCAGCCGGAGGGCGAACCGGAGCAGATCGGTGCTTTCCGGATCCAGCCATTGGGCGTTGTCGACGACGAGGAGGACGGGGCTGCGTGCGGCCAGCGTGCGGAGCACCTCGACGACGGCGAGGCGCAGGGCGACGTGGTCGCGGCCGGCGCGCGGGGTGTCGGTCTCGCGGCGCAGGTGGGCGATGGCGGTGCGCTGCGGCCCGGAGAGGGTTTCGAGCGCGGCGCAGGGGACCGAGGCGAGCAGCGCGGCGGCCGACGCCTCGGGGATCCACCGGTCGGCGGCTTCGGGGGCGAGGCGGAGCACGGTGTCCTGCCTGGCCTCGGCCGCTGCCGCGATGGCGCCGGCGAGTTCGGTCTTGCCCGCGCCGGCGGGTGCGGTGAGCAGGGCGCGCCCGTGCTCGGCGAGCGCCTGCTCGACCGCCTTGATCAGTTCACCGTGTCCTACGGTCGCGTTGGCGCGCCCCGCTGCCACGCACAGCCACCAGCCTCTCGGTCCCCACTCTGTGCCTTTCCTGTGAGGAGCGAGAATACGAGGTCGCGGGCCGGGTGGAGGCGAAGTGTGACGCACAATTCAGTCACGGCCCGGAAAGCCTCGCGGGCCTGCCGGTACGAGGGTATCGGCAGGCCCGCGGGTGTCATCGGGTGGTGCGTGCGCCGGCCGCCGGGGCGGCCGGGCGGGGGTGCGTCAGAAGGCGAGGTTCCAGGCGTCGAGGTAGCCGGTGTCGCCGCCGGCGTTGTCGTTGACCCGGAGCTTCCAGGTGCCGTTGGCGACCTCGGAGGAGGCGTTCACGGTGTAGGTCTGGTTGATGTTGTCGGCGCTGCCGCCGGCGCGGTTGTGCAGGGTGTAGACCGAGCCGTCCGGGGCCACCAGGTCGACCTTCAGGTCGCCGATGTAGGTGTGCTTGATGTCGACGCCCACCTTGAGGGTGGCCGGGGCGTTGCCCGCGACACCGGTGACGGTGATCGGGCTCTCGGCGGTCGAGTTGTCGAAGATGTTCACGTTCATGGTGTTCTCGAAGCCCGGGGCGGGGGTGGTCGAGGTCACCGCGTTGAGCGTGGCGGCCGCGTCGGCGAGGCCGGTGCCGCAGCCGCCGGTGCAGGTGCCGGCGAGCGGGCGGGTGTTGGTCTTGATGGCCGCCTCGATCTGGGCCGGGGTCAGCGAGGGCTTGGCGGCGACCATGAGCGCGGCGAGGCCGGCGACGTGCGGGGCGGCCATGCTGGTGCCCTGGTACGGCTTGTAGTTCTCCGAGCCGGGGGTGGTGAGGCCGGTGTTCAGCGTGGAGAGGATGGCGTTCTCGGGGGTGGTGACGGTGCCGGGCGTGTCGGTGGCGCGGCGGGTCTCACCGCCCGGGGCGGCGACGTCGATGCTGGCGCCGTAGTTGGAGTAGTACGAGCGGTCGCCGGCGCGGTTGCTGGCGGCGACGGTGATGACGTTGCTGCAGCTGGCCGGGGTGAAGCCGGCGGCGTCGGTGTTGCTGTTGCCGGCGGCCACGACGACGGTGGTGCCGCGGGCGACGGCCGCGTTGATGGCGTTCTGGTAGCTGGTGGAGCAGGTGCCGGAGCCGCCGAGGCTCATGTTGATGACCTTGGCGGGGTTGGCGTTGGCCGGGACGCCCGCGACGGTGCCGCCGGAGGCCCAGGTGATGGCGTCGACGATGTCGGAGGTGGCGCCGCCGCACTTGCCGAGGACGCGGACGGGCTGGATCTTCGCGTTGTACGCGACGCCCGCGATGCCCTTGGCGTTGTTGGCGGCCGCGCCGATGGTGCCGGCGACGTGGGTGCCGTGCCAGGAGGAGTCGCTGGCCCTGGAGCCGGTGCCGCACTCGCCGGCCGCGTTCCAGTCGCCCTGGTCCGCCGGGTTGCTGTCGCGGCCGTTGCCGTCGCGGGCGGCGGCGGAGCTGCTGATGAAGTCGTAGCCGGGGACGATGTTCGCGGCGAGGTCGGAGTGGGCGACGTAGCCGGTGTCGAGGACGGCGACGGTGACGCCGGTGCCGGTGGCCTTGTCCCAGGCTGCCGGAACGTTCATGCCGGCGGTGGGCTCGAAGAGGTCCCACTGCTTGGCGTACTCGGTGTCGTTCGGGGCGGCCATCGCGTAGGCACGGGTGTCCGGCTCGACGTAGGCGACGTCGGGGTCGGAGCGGAACTGGGCCATCAGGTCGGCCGCGTCCTTGGGGGCGGTGGCCCCGCCGAGGCTGACGAGGGCGGCACCGGTGCCGAGGCGGCGGTCGAAGGCGGCCTTCTTGCCGGCCTTCTTGCCCTTCGCGGCGGCGTCGGTCGCGGCGGCGCTGTTGGAACTGGCCTCGGCGGCAGTCGACTTGTAGCCGACGATCAGGTTCTCGACCGGGGCGGCGGCCGGGGCCGCGGGGGCGCCGGGGGCCGGGATGGTCGAGGCGGCGGCCCGGCCGGCCGGGGCGGCCTCGGCGCCGGGCAGGGCCACGGAGGCGGTGGCGGAGCCGGCCAGCAGGGTGACGGACATCGCCGCCACGGATATCAGCCTGCGTCGCGTTGCGTGCACGGTCTTCCCTTTCGCGGGCCGGTCCCGGGCAGGCCGGAGCGACCCCGGTTGGGGCGGTGTGGGAGGTGGGGTGACGATCTTACGGGGCCGGGCGGGCTGGTCAGTTCCGGCCCGGCCACCGCGGGATCGCCGCGCCGTCCCTGCCGCTTCGGCGGGGCTGGGACGGCGTCGGTGCTGGGCGGTCGTCCGGCTCGCGGCTTCGCACCATGTGGGGTTGGGACGGGGGCCGCGGGCGGGGGAAGATCGCCGGTGGCCAGACAGTAGGCAACGGGCAGGTGAACTGGATACGGGGAAAACCCTTGTCCGCCCCCTGCCGACCCCCGAGCTGCCCTGCCGGGACCGCCGGCCACCTGCCGGAACCCCCGCCGAGCTGGGGCTTTGCCGCGCGGGCCCTATCCCGTGGTGCCGAGGCGGCGGAAGTGGGTCCAGCTCGTCTCGTTGGGCTCGGACCACTTCTCCGGGGCGTGCGCGAACTCGGGATGCCGGTCGGCGATGAACCGCCGGGTGCGCTCCGGGACCTCCGCGTACGAGCCGAGCTTGCGGCCGCGGCAGTGGAAGGTGAGCCCGCCGGGGCGCTGGCCCTGCTCCATCCACGGCAGCCAGGGCGACATCCGCGTCCAGGACATCGTGCACGGCACGCCGGGCTCCCCGGTGTCCAGCACCGAGGCGGGGGCGAAGAACTGGAAGAGCTCCAGGGCCCGGTAGGTGTCCCCCGCGGAGTGCAGGGGGTAGTCGGCGACGGGCAGCGGCGAGGGGTAGGAGAGGGGGATCTCCAGGCTGAAGCAGACCTGGTCGCCGAGCCGGGTCAGCGGGACGGGGAACGGGCGCAGGGCCAGGTTGGCCGGGTCGTTCCAGACGTGGACGACCCGCCTGCCCTCCCAGGTGTCGAGGATGTCCCGAGTCCGCGGGTCCAGGTAGAAGGCGGCCTCGCGGGCCAGGAGGCGGTAGCCGCCGCTCTCCTCGTCCGCCACGAGGCGGGCGGCGTTGACGCCTTCGAAGCCGAACAGGCGGCGGTAGGGCTCGTCCGGGGCCCAGGAGTGGACGTCGCCGGACCACCAGAAGACCGTTTCGGCGCCGTCGAGGGAGGCGCGGGCGCGGGCGAAGGCGCGCAGGAGCTCGGCGGGGGCCGGGCCGGGTGCGGTTGTCATGCCGGGTACTCTGCTCGGCCGCGCGCAGCCGGGCAAGGCGCCCTCGGGCCGGTTGTCGCGGGCCGGCGGCCGGGATGCGGACTGCGGGTTGACGCGGGGGCGGTCAGCGGCGACGGTGATCCGCATGGTGAGGGGAAGCGGGCGCCGCAGGCGCCGCGGACGCCGTCCGCTCGCGCTGCTCGCGCCGGTGCTGTGCCTGGCGTTGGGGGCGGGGCTGGCCGCGGCCCTGCCGGACGGCGCCCGGCCGGACCGCGCAGGACCGCGCGCCTCCGGACTGCCCGCGCCCGGGCCGGCCACGGCGGAGCCGAGCGCGGATCCGCCCGTACCGGCGGATCCGCCGCCCGCCGGGCCTCAGGCCTCGTCCGGCTCCGTGTCCGTGGACTGCGGGCGGGGAGAGGAGGGCCACCACAACGAGGACAACGTGGTGCTCTCCCCCGGACTCCGCGCCGGCGCCCACCACACCCACGCGTACGTGGGCAACCTGTCGACGGACGCGGCCTCGACGGACGCCTCGCTGGCCGCAGCTGCGACCAGCTGCCGCGGCGGCGACCGCTCCGCGTACTTCTGGCCCGTCCTGCGCCGCACCGACCGGCCGGGGACCCGCCCGCACGAGCGCGCCGCCGGGCACGGCAACACGGGCCGCATCCTGCCCGAGGCCGCCGTCACGGTGGAGTACCGCGGCAGCCCGGTGAGCCGGGTCGTGCCGATGCCCCGCTTCCTGCGGGCCGTCACCGGCGACGCGGCGGCGGGCACCGCCCGCGACAAGGGGGGCGTACGGGCCCGCTGGGGCTGTTCCGGTACGCCGGACCGGTCCACCACCCGCTACCCGCGCTGCCCGGCCGGCGAGCGCGTCACCCGTACGCTCGTCTTCCCGAGCTGCTGGAACGGCCTGGACACCGACAGCCCCGACCACCGCGCCCACCTGCGGTTCCCCGCCGCGAACGGCGTCTGCCCGGCGGACTCCTTCCCGGTCCCGCAGCTGCGGATCGGGCTGGAGTACGAGGTGGAGCCGGGGGTCCCGGTCGCCGTCGACTCCTTCCCCGAGCAGCGGCACGATCCGCGGACCGACCACGCCATGTTCGTCAACGCCATGACGGACGCGCAGATGGCGGCGGTCGCCGACTGCCTCAACAGGGGTGCGCGCTGCCGCCTCTGACCCCCCGTCCGCCGCCCGCCTGGACGATGTGACGCAGCTCACTTGAACCGGCGGCTCCGGAACAGCGTGTTCTGACCGCACGGCAGGGCAAGCGAGGACGAGAGGGCGATATGGCCGGACCACTGTGGCCCCGTACCCGGCGGGGCGCGACCGACGAGGCGCTGATCAGGTCGGTCTACGAGGAGCACGGACACGCCCTGCTCGCGTACGCCACCCGGCTGACCGGGGACCGGGCCACCGCCGAGGACGTCGTCCAGGAGACGCTGATCCGGGCCTGGCGGCACGCCGAGGTCCTGGTGAACGGGAAGGGCTCGGTGCGCGGATGGCTGCTCACCGTGGCCCGGAACATCATCACCGACCGGTACCGGGCCAAGGCCGCCCGTCCGCAGGAGGTGTCCGGGGCGGCGGCCGCTCCCCCGGTGGAGGTCGACCACGCCGACTCCGTCGTGGACACGATGACCGTCCTGGGGGCGCTCGACCAGCTGTCGCCGGAACACCGGGACGTGCTGAAGGAGTTGTACTACCGGCAGCTGAGCGTGGCGGAGGCGGCGGACAGCCTCGGCATCCCGGCCGGTACGGTCAAGTCGCGCTCGCACTACGCGCTCAAGGCCCTGCGCGAGGTGTTCCGGCAGAACGGCGGCGCCGCCAAGGGCCGTCGACATCGGTCGGGCAGGCCGCCCCAGCAGCCCGCCGGACTGCGGGAGGTGGTGGCATGAACCGGCAGCGGCACGAGCACGAGGAGGAGCTCCTCGGCCCGTACGTTCTGGGGGTCCTGGACGCGGAGGACGTCCGCCGGGTCGAGGAACACGTCGGCGGCTGCCTGCGGTGCCGCGAGGAGGTGGCCGCGTTGCGCGAGATGGAAGCGGCGCTGGGCGAGGTGCCCGCGGAGGCGTTCCTCGACGGGCCGCCGGCCGGCGGCGACCTGCTGCTCCAGCGCACGCTGCGGCGGGTGCGCGGCGAGGCCGCCGCGGCCCGGCGCAGGCGGTGGGGGCTGGCGGGCCTTGCGGCCGCGGCCTCGCTGGCGGCGGTGTTCTGGACCGGCGCCCGGATGGGCGGCGGCGAGCCCGTCGCGGCGCCGCCGCCGGACCCGTCCCCGGCGGTGACGGCGGCCCCGTCGCCGCCGCCGGCCGGGACCAGGGTGGCCTCCGCGACCGACCCGGGCACCGGGGCGCGGATGACGGTGAAGGTCACCCCGGCCGCCAGGTGGGTGCGTGTCCACGCGGCCGTGACGGGCGTCCCGGCGGGCGAGCGGTGCCGGCTGGTCGTGGTCGCGCGCGACGGCAAGCGCAGCACCGCCGGCAGCTGGGTCGTCGGCGGGCAGGCGCAGGCGGGCAGCCAGGGCGGGGCGGCCGGCGGCGAGGCGAAGGGCGCCGCCCTGGACGGCTCGGCCTGGGTCGACCCGGCGGACGTCCGCGAGGTCCTCGTGGAGAACGAGTCCGGGAAGACGTTCGTCTCGGTGCCGGTCCCCGCGGCCGTCTGACCGCGCCCGCCGGTCCTGCGGGGCCCGGCCGCCGACTCCCCCGGCGGCCGGGCCCCGTACGGCGTTCCCGGGGGCCGGCGGAACCGGGCGGGTGCGGTGCTGCGTGTGAACCCGTGGCGCCCCGTCCGCCGCGGGCGCCCCCGGTGCAGGCCGGGACGGAGGCCGGTGCGCCCCCGCGCCGCGGACCGGACTGATCATCACATTGCGGTTCATGACATCCTGTGACATCACAATTCGCCGGACGTAGTCGGCGGACATCCGGCGATGATGGGGTGGGGAATGTCCAGGTCCATGAGGCTGTGCTTCCTGGTGGAGGAGCACTACCGCCGCGACGGGATGCCCAACGAGGTGATCGGGCAGCTCACCGCGTGGGGACACCGCGTCGACGTGGTGCGCCCCGGCGGCTCGCTGCTGGACATGACCGGAGGCGTCGGCTCCGGCGCACACGACGCCTGGGTCCTCAAGACGGTGTCGGGCGGCCCCGGGCTCGTCCTGCTGGAGGCGGCGGCCGCCGCCGGGATGACCACCGTCAACGACGCCCGATCCATCCGCGGCGTCCGGGACAAGGCGCTCGCCGCCGCCCTCGGGCGGGCCGCCGGCCTCCCCGTGCCGGCCACGTACGCGGCCGCCCGGCCGGAGCTGCTGCGGGAGGTGCCCGCGGCCCGGTACCCGCTCGTCGTCAAGCCCGCCGACGGCAGCTCCGGCCGCGGCGTGCGCCTCGTGTCCTCCCCGGAGCGGCTGGAGGCGCTGCTCCCCGAACTCGCCGCCGAGGGCGGCATGCTGATCGCCCAGCCGTACGTGCCGAACTCGGGCAGCGACATCAAGGTGTACGCCGTCGGCGGCGAACTGTTCGCGACGGAGCGCCGCTCGCCGCTCCACCCGGACCCGGCCGTGCGGGAGCGCCCCGTGCCGCTCTCCGCGGAGGTCGCGGCGATCGCCGCGCGGGTGGGGGCGGTGTACGGGCTGGACCTGTACGGGGTCGACGTGCTGCTCGGGCCCGACGGCCCGGCGGTGGTCGACGTCAACGACTTCCCGAGCTTCCGTCAGGTCCCCGACGCGGCCGCGCGCGTCGCCCGCGCCGTCCTCGGCCTGGCACGCCGCGGCGGCGGGGGCCCTGCCGGGCCGCCCCCGCCGGCGCTCGCGCGGACGGTGCCCGCTGTGGCGGGCGCAGGAGCGGGCCCGCCGGCGGGCGCCGGAGCGCCCGCGCTGGCCCTGCCGGCCCCCCGGACGGGCGAGGCCGCACGGTGAGGGTCTGCCTGATCACCCCCGAGCCGGGACACCCGCTGCTCGCCGCCGCAACCGGCCTGCTGCGCGCCGCCGGACACCGCGTCGACGCCCTGGATCCGGCCGCGGAGCACCCCGCCGGGGCGCCGGCGGACGTGTACCTGCTGAAGGCGCGGACCCCGCGGGCCCTGGCGCTGGCCCGGGAGCTGGAGGGGCGCGGCGCCGTCGTCGTGAACTCGGCCGCGGCGACCGCACTCTGCCAGGACCGTACGGAGATGGCCGCGCTGGCCCTCGCGGCAGGCCTGCCGTTCGCGGGGACCCGCACGCACGCCTCGCTGGCGGCCTGGGCGGCGCAGGAACCGGCTCCGGGCGACGGCCGGCTGCTGGACCCGCCGGTGGTGGTCAAGAGCCGCCACAGCCGCCGCCACGACCTCGTCGCCCGCGTCGACGACCGCGCGCAGCTGCGGGAACTCGCCGCGCAGTGGCCCCGGGAGCCCGTCGTCGTACAGGACTTCGCCCCGAACAGCGGCTGGGACCACAAACTGTGGGTGATCGGCGGCCGGGTCTTCGCCGCGCTGCGCCGCTCCGAGCTGGCCCCGGAGGGCCGCGGACCGGCCCGGCCGCAGTCCCCGGCCGGCCTGCCCGACGGCTGGGCGGAGCTCGTCCTGCAAACCGGCGAGGTGTTCTCGCTGGACGTGTACGGAGTCGACGTCGTCGACACCGGCGGCGGCACCCCGCTCATCGTGGACGTCAACGCCTTCCCAGGCGTCCGCGGCCAGGACGGGGCGCCGCAGGCCCTGGCCGCCCTCGCCCTCGCCCGGGCCCGCGCCGGGCGGCGCCGCGGCTGAGACCCGGCGGGGGGATTGCGCGGCCGGGCGCGTGTCGGCGGGCCGGGCCCGCCCGGGGCGGCGTGAGGATCAGCGGATGGGCGTCCTGCTGCCGGTCCTCTTCGCGCTGTTCGCGGCGCTCAGCAACGCGCTGGCCACCGTGCTCCAGCGGCGGGCCGCCCTGACCGTGCCGCAGAGCCGGGGGTTCCGGCCGGGGCTGGTCCTGGACCTGCTGCGGCGGCCCGTGTGGGTCGCCGGGATCCTCGCGGTGGTCCTGGCCGGGGCGGGCCAGGCCGCGGCGCTGGCCACCGGCGCGCTGGTGCTCGTACAGCCGCTGTTCGTGCTGGAGCTGCCGCTCGCGCTGCTGATCGCCTCGCTGCTGGTCCGGCAGCGCCTGCCCGCTGCGGTGTGGGGGGCCGTCGCAGCGGTCGTCGGGGGGCTGGGCCTCGCGCTGGCCGCGGCCGCACCGTCGGAGAACCGTACGCACGTCCCGCTCGACCGGTGGCTGCCCGCCCTCGCCGGATGCGCGGCGGCCGCGCTGCTGCTGGCGCTCGCCGGACTGCGCAGGCCGCCGGGGCGGGCCCGGGCCGGCTGCCTGGGCGCCGCCACCGCCGTCTGCTACGCCCTCACGGCCGCCCTGATGAAGGACTCGGTGCCGCTGCTCGCCGAGGGCGGCGCGGCGGCCTTCCTGACGGCCTGGCAGACGTACGGCTTCGCCCTCAGCGGCCTCTGCGCGCTGCTGCTGCTCGAACACGCCATGCAGGGCGGCCCGCTGGTGGCCTCGCAGCCGGCGCTGACGCTGGGCGACGCGACGGTCAGCATCGTGCTGGGCGTCGCCCTGTACGACGAGCACCTGCGGACGGGCTGGTGGGTCCTGCCGCAGCTGGCCGGCGTCGCGCTGGTCTGCGCGGGCATCGTGGCCCTGGCCCGCGCCGAGACGGCGGAGGGCGCTCCCCCGACGGCCTGATGCCCGCGGCGTCCCTGGGCTACGATCACGTCGCAATCCGTTCGAACGAACCCCAGAGGTGGCCGGTGGCGCCGAACTCCCGCACCCAGGCGGCGGCAAGAGCGGCGGCCGCCGTCCTGGCAGCCGTCCTCCTGGCCGCGGCCTGCTCCGCCGACCCGGCGGACCCGGCCGCCCCGGCGGATCCCGCCGCCCCGGCCACCACGCCGCCGGCATCGCCGTCCCCGGCCCCGCCCCGGCCGACACCGCCGCCCGCAGAGCCGGCCACGACGGCTCCCGCGACCCCGGCTCCCGCGGAGCCGTCCGCCCCGCCGAGGCCGGAGCGGCCCTCCACCCCGCCGCTGCCGACGCTGCCCGAGAGCCCCCCGCCCTTCAAGCCGGGCGGCACGTACTCCCTCCCGCCGCAGCCCCGCTAGAGCACGGCCCGGGCACCTACACGGGGGGCGCGGTTCGGGCGTTGCGGCGGCGGAGCCAGGCCGCCGCGGCTGCCGCGGTGGCGGCCAGGGCGGCGCCGAGGGCCGGCAGCCAGGCCGGGACGCCGCCGATCTCCAGGATCCGGTCGCGGTACACCACCCGGCGGTACGGGGTGTCGGCGGCGGTGGCGCGCAGGTCGTGGTCGCCGTCGATCCGGGCCGGATGGGGGAACCGCTGCTCGATCGCCGTCAGGAACGCCTCCTTGCCGTCCGTGAGGGAGGCGAGCGGCTGCTGCGGGGTGATCCGCCCGGCGAAGGTGACCTCCGGTTCGGCCCCGCCGATCGCCGACGCCGGTTCCATCCGGTGGTCCGCGAGGACGTACAGGCCCAGCGACTGCGGCGTCCTGGCCATCCGCGACAGCCGCATCGGGTAGACGAGGCGGTCGCTGTCGAAGCGGATCCGCAGCGGGTCGAGGTCGCCGCGGAGGGGCCTGCCCTCGTCCTGCGGGGCGAGCCGTACGGCGACGTACTCCCAGCCCTGGTCGACGTACGGCTTCACCTCGGTGGTGAGCGTGTCGGGCAGGGAGAAGCCGTTGGCCTCCAGCCAGCCGCGCAGGGCGGCGGGGTCGGTGGCGGTCAGCCGGGCCACGTCGAAGGCGCCGAGGCGTTCGCGGCCGACGACGCCGACCGCCGGCGCGCCGGCTCCCGGCGCGGCGCCGGCGGCGGCGCCGTCCACGGAGTCGAACGGCCAGTCCCCGCTGCGCGGCAGGAAGTAGTGCCGGGTGCGGCGCTCGGGCGCGGTCAGCCGGGAGAGCTGCGTGAAGACCTCGGCGTCCGCGAGGTCGACCGACGCCCGTGTCGGCACCGGCATGATCCAGGCGGCGCGGCGCGCGTCCCCGCCGACGGTGAACCGCATCACGATCTGCTCGGTGCGGCCGTCCCAGCGGACCACGGACGTCTCGCGCTCGACGCCGAGGCGGGCGCCGCCGTCCGGGATCATCGCCCCGCAGCCGCACGCGTAAGCGGGGCTGATCAGCGAGGCCGCCTGGGTGGCGAGCAGGGCCAGGAGCAGGGCCGGTATCCGGCTTTTCATCCACACGGGGTCTCAGACGACGGCCCCGGTGCTCCGGTTCCGGCCGCCGGCCGGGACCCGGCGGCCGTGTGGGCCGGTGCCGCGTGTTCCGGTCTGCGGGGGTCCCCTGTCCGGCTGTCCGACGGCATCCCCATACTGCTGCCATGAGAGGGACGGACAACCCGCGCAGCAGCCCGCTGGTGCCCGACGCCGTCGTGGCCGAAATCTCCCGGCATGACTGGGATTCCGTCGGCTGCGGGTGCGGCCGCGGCGCCGGGCATCTGGTGGACACCCTGTGGAACGCCGCCGAGGGGCACCCCTCCGCGTTCCGCGCGCTCGAAGGGCACGCCTTCCTGGCGGGCGTGCTGCGGCCGCCGGCCCCCGCGGTGTGCGGGGTGCTGATGGCGGTGTGGTCGGCCGGCCCGCCCCGGCAGGCAACCCGCGAGGCGCTGCTGTGGACGCTGCTGGTGCTGCTGGGCGCGGAGGACGACGGGTCGGCGTACGAGGCGGGCCTGTACGGGCAGTGCGCCGCGTTCGTGCGGCGTGCCGCGGACTCGCTGCGGAGCGAGGCGGTGGACCGGCCCGGCTCCGTGTCGGCGGCCTACGCGGACGGCGTACTGGAACTGCTCGGCATGGCAGCCTGAGCCTCGGCGACGGCTTGCGGAAGCCAGTCCGCGACCCGCTCGAAGGGGAAGCCGAGGGCGGCCGCGCGGCTGTTGTCGAGGACGTAGGCGCGGTCGTAGGAGAACGGTGATGCCGGCTCCCCGGGCGCCACCACCCGGAGGCGGGCGGAGCGTCCCACCCGGGCGGCGACCGCGTCGCACAGGCCGAGGACGTCGAGGGAGCCGTGGGAGGCGGCGTCCACCGCTCCGGTGAACTCCTGCTCCGCCGCCCAGTGCAGGAAGCGGGCGATCTCGCGGTGGTGGACGAACGAGGTGGCGTACGGGGCGCCGTGCACGGCGACGGGTTCGCCGGCGCCGATCCGCTCGACGTAGTGGGCGAGCCGCCCGGTGAACTCCTCGCGGCCGCCGCCGAGGACGTGCGCGGTGCGGACCGCGGCGAAGGCGAAGGGCGCCGCCGTCCCGCCGGGTGCCGGGCGGGCGAGGACGGCTTCGGCGCGCCGCTTGCCGTCGGCGTAGGCGCGGGCCTCGGCGGTGGGGGGTGCCGGGTCGTACACCTCCATCGTGGAGGTCATGACGTACCGGGCGGTCCGCCCGGCGAACACGCGGCGGGCGACGGCCGCCTGGCGGGGCGTGTAGCAGACCTGGTCGACGACGGCGTCGAAGGTGTGCGGGCCGAGTGCCGCGGCAAGGCCGGGCGCGTCGTCGCGGTCGGCGACGAGGTGGAGGGCGCCGGGCGGCGGGGCGGTGGAGCCGCGGTTGAGGACGAAGACCTGGTGGCCGGCTTCCAGCAGGCCGTGGACCAGGTGCTTTCCGAAGTACCGGCTGCCGCCGATGACGAGAATCCGCTTCATGGCCCCGACTCTGCCGGGATAGGGTCCGCCGGAGAACCGACGATCCGCTGATCATCCCGTAAGGAAAACTGCATGCTCGATGTGCACCGGTTGCGTGTCCTGCGGGCGGTCGCCGAGCACGGCAGCTTCAACCGGGCGGCCGCGGCCCTGCTGCTGACCCCGTCGGCCGTGTCCCAGCACGTCGCCGCCCTGGAGCGGAGCGTCGGCCACCCGGTGGCGGTGCGCAGCCCGCGCGGCGTGACGCTGACCGAGGCCGGGCGGCTGCTGGTGGAGGCGGCCGAGGCGATCTCCGCCGAGCTCGACCAGGTCCGGCATGCCATCGACCGGCTGGCCGCGGTGCGGCAGCGGCTGACGCTCGCCACCTTCACCAGCGGCGGCCGACACCTCCTTCCGCGGGCGCTCCCCGGGTTCGTGGCCGCGCACCCGGAGGTCGAGCTGACGGTGCTGGAGGCCGAACCGGAAGCCGCACTCGCGATGGTCCGCGGCGGCCGGGCCGACCTCGCGGTGGCGTACGCCTTCGACGGCCCGCTGCCCCTGCCGCCGGGTGTCGCCTGGACGCCGCTGCTGGACGACCCGCTGTGGCTGGTGCTGCCGCCCGCGCATCCGCTGGCCGGGCGGGACGCCCTCGGCCCCGACGAACTCGGCGGCGCCCGCTGGGTGCTGGGCTGCCTGCGGACGGAGGCCTTCCTGCGCCGGTACGCGGCGCAGGCCGGGTTCGAGCTGCGGGTGGCGGCCTCCACCACGGACTACTTCTTCGCCCAGACGCTCGTCGGCGCCGGGGTGGGCGTCGCGCTGGTCCCGCAGGTGTGCCTGGCCCCGCCCGCCGGATGCACCGCCGTACGGGTCGAACCGCCCGTCCCGCCCCGGCACATCGGCCTGCTCGGCCCGGTCCGGCGCCGGGCACAGCCGTACGCGCAGGCCCTGGCTGCCGCCCTGCGCACGGCGGCAGAACCGGCCGCGGCAAGACCGGCCGCGGACGCCGCGCGGCCCGCGGAGGCCGCGGGATGAGCCGCCGCCTGCTCCCCGGCATCGCGGCCCGGGAGGACATCCCCTCCGGCCTCCTCGACCGGTTGGTGGCAATCGCCGTCACCGGAGGGAGGCCGGGCGACGACCGCGCTGCCGTGTGGCAGCTGGCCTGGACGCTCTGCGACCGCAGCGACCTCGGCGCGGAGCGGGCGCGCGCCCTCGCCGCGGCCGACCCGGACACCGCCGTCGTACTCGCCCGTTCCGGACTGCTCTCCCCCGCCGACGTGGATCCGGCCGCCCGGCCGCAGGCGGCGCTGGCCCTGCTGGACGAGGGCTCCGGTCGGCCCGGGTGGGCCCGGCTGCTCGCGGCTTCCCCCGACCGCGAGATCCGGTGGCGGCTGGCGTCCTGCCCGGGGCTCCCGCCGGACGTGGCGCAGGCGCTGGCCGCCGACCCGGACCCGGGCGTCGCCGCCGAGATCGCACTGTGGACGGCGGACCCGGCGCTTGCCGCCCGGCTCGCCTCGCACCCGGACGCGGAGGTCCGGTCGGCCGCCGCGCTGAACGGGGCCACCCCGCCTGAGGTGCTCACCGCGCTCGTCACCGGCGAGGGGCTCCCGCCGGCGCGGTCCTGCCCCGTATGCGGCCGCGGGGAGGCACCCGCCCCGTACGAACCGCCCGCCCGGGCCCGCTGCTCCGGGGCGCACGAGTCCGCCGTACACGACACCCTGGAGCGCGCCGCCCGCAATCCGGCGACGCTGGCCTCGGTCGCAGAGGGCATGGCCGGCCACCCGTCCGTCCTGGTCCGGTGGGCGCTCGCCGAACGGGCCGACCTGCCTCAGGAGGTGTACGCGCGCCTCGGCGCGGACCCGGCCGTCGCGGTCCGCCGCGCGGTCGCCGAGAACCCGGCGATTCGGGAACCCCTGATCCGCACCCTGGCGGCTCGCCGCGACGACCCCGACGTGCTGCGCGCGTTGGCCCGCCACCCCCGGCTGCCGCTCGACGTACTGGCCGAGGCGGCGTCGGCGGTGCGCATCGGCCCGGTCCTGCTGCCGTCCGTCGCCGCCGCGGACCCGGAGGACCTCGCCCGTGCGGCCGCCTCGTCGCCGGCGGCGGTGCGCATGCTGATCGCCGAGCGGCACGACCTGCCCGCCCCGCTGCGGGACGCCCTGGCCGACGACGCGGACGCCGCGGTGGCCAGGGCCGCGGCCCCGCACCCGGGCCTGTCCGGAGAGCAGTTGCGCGCGATGGTGGCGCGGCATGGGGGGCAGGTCTGCGCGCGGGTCGCCGCGAACCCCGGCGCCCCCGCGGACCTGCTGGAGGAGTTGGCCCGGCGCGATCCGCCGGTGCGGCGGGCGCTCCGCGCGATCGCCGTCCACCCGAACGCGACGCCAGCGGCGCTGCTGGTGTGCCTGGAGGACGCGCGGGCCTGCAAGGACGCCGCCGCCCACCCCGCGCTGCCCGCGGCCGTGGTGGTGCGGCTGCTGGACCATCCATGCGCGGAGGTGGCGTGGGCGGCGGTCGGCCATCCGGCGCTCCCGGTGGCGGCGGTGGAGCGGCTGGTCGCGGAGGCCGAGCGTGCCGGGCCGGGCGGGCGGGCGCCGGGCTGAGGGCCGGGCCGGTCCGCTGCCGTCGGCACTGCGGCCGCCGCCGCCCCGTCACTTCCGCAGCCCGGGTGTCGTTAGCGCCAAGGGGTTGACTCTGGGGGGCGAAGGGATGACGGAATGCGGCAGTTTCCTCTGGAGATGCACGGCATGGCACCGGGCCGGGTCGTCGAATGGCGGTTGCGGTCCACGGCAGGGCCGGAGCCGGCCGCTGAGACAGAGGGCAGGAGGGCGTCCTTCAACCAGGACAAGCACTTCACCGTCGCGGAGGAGAGCCGCGGCGCCGACGACCCCGTCGCCTCCTGGCTGGCGGTCACCTTCGAGGTCTCCGAGGACCTCGACGAGGAGGCGATGACGCGGGCCCTCCTCGCGTTCGTCCGGCGGCACGAGGTGCTGCGGTGCGAGTTCCGGCGCCTGGCCGGCGAGTTGGCGTGCGAGCCGATCCCGCCGGCCGAACTCGCCCTCGCCGTGCACCCCGTCGCGTTCTTCGACTCGGCCCCGGAGCTGGTCGGCTTCCTGTCCGAGCGGTTCCAGCGGAGCATCGACACCCTGGCCTGGCCGCTGTTCACGATGGGCGCGGTCCTGCGCCCCGGATCGGCGACCGTCTACCTCGCCTTCGACCACATCGTGTGCGACGGCCTGTCCATGCCGATCGTGGTGCAGGAGGTGCAGGACGCGTACGAGGCGCTGCGCCGCGGCGAGCAGCCGGACGAGCAGCCGGCGCCCAGCTACCTGGACTTCGCGGAGGAGCAGCGCCGCCGCTACCTGTCCTTCGGCGCGGGCGACGCGCGGCTCGGCTACTGGAAGGACTTCATCGCCCGCGGCGGAGGCGAGTTCTTCCCCCGGTTCCCCCTCGAACTGGGCGTGGAGCCGGGCCTGATGTACCCCATCGTCAACGAGGCGTCGCCGCTGCTGGACGCCGCCGAGACGGAGGTCTTCGACAAGGCGTGCCGGGAGGCCGGCGGGAAGGCCTTCATGGGGGTGCTGGCGGCGGTGGCCGTGTGCCTGCGGGATGCCGGGGGGCCCGGCGTGTACCGGGGGTTCATGCCGGTGAGCGAGCGCGGGCGGTCGGGCTGGTCGCAGTCGGTGGGCTGGTTCGTGAACACGATGCCGATCGAGTTCGACGCCTCGCCGGGGCGGGGTTTCGCGGAGGTCGTGGCGGGGGTGCGGGCGGGGTTCGGCGCGATGATGGACCACATCGACGTGCCGTTCGTCCGGGCCTGGGAGCTGCTGGCGCCGGCGGAGTTCGCGGCCCGGTCGTGGCCGTACCCGGTGAACTTCTTCTCGTACATCGACATGCGCAAGTGCCCCGGCGCCGAGCGGCACGCCGACTGGCGGCCCGCGTCGCACGTCTGGTCGGCGCGTGCGAACGGTGTGTGCTCCTGGTTCCAGCGCGACGCGGAAGGGCTCCACATGAACTCGATCTACGTGGACACCCCGGCGGCACGCCACACCATGGCCGCGTTCCAGGAGGCGCTGCGGCGGACGGTCACGGAGATCGCACGCCACGGCTCCTTCGGCCGCCCGATCGGGCTGGCTGCCCCCCGGGGGCCGGTCGGGGCGGCGCTCGGGGTCAGCGGATACGGGTACGCCGCCCGCGGCTGAGGCGCGCAGGCAGGGCGGCGGGGTACCGTCCGCGGCACGCGCGGGTCGGGCGGGGCGGCCCGAGGGAAGCCGGTACGGGCCTCCCGGCGCCGCGACCGGGGCGCCCGCACGCCCCTACGGGCCCTCGGCGGCGGATCCGCCGCCGCGCGGACTGCCGCGCGAGGCTACCGGCCAGTACGATGCCGGGGTCCCCTGCTTCCGGCGAAAGGACCGCTCCCGTGCCGCGCACCCCTTCCTCCCCCGCGCTCCTCGCCGGCTTCCTGGCCGCGATGGGGGTGGCGCACGCCGTCGCACCGAAGCCGTTCGACGCGATCGTCCCGCGGGCGCTGCCGGGCAGCCCGCGGCTGTGGACGTACGCGAGCGGCGCGGCGGAGCTGGCGGTGGCGGCGGGGATCGCCCATCCGCGGACCCGCCGGGTCGCCGGACTGGCCGCGGCGGCGCTCTTCGTCGGGGTCTTCCCCGCGAACGTGCAGATGGCCGCCGACGCGCGCCGCCGCTCGCCCGCCCACCGGGCCGTGGCGTTCGGCCGGCTGCCGCTGCAGGTGCCGCTCGTGCTGTGGGCGCGCAGCGTCAGCCGCGGGGCGGCCTCCCGCTGAGGTGCTGCCGGTCCGGGGGCCGCCGGGCCCGGCCCGGGGCACGCTCAGCGGCTGTCGCCCGACCAGTCCCAGCGCGCCGGGTCATGGGCCCGCCGGCGGTAGTGGGCGCGGCCGCCCGGACCGTAGCGGCCTATCTCCGTGGGCAGCGCCGCCTCCTCGGCGAGGCGGCGCGCGCTCCATCCCGTGATGTCGAGCAGGAGCCCGTCGAGGGGCCCGCCGACCAGTTCGCCGTACTGGCGGCCGGGCTGCGCGCCGGGGTCGGGGTCTTCGTGGTCGGCGCCGTAGACCCGGCGCCGGAGCATCCTGTCGTCCATACCCGCCAGCTTCACAGACGCCACTGACAACCGAGCAGGAGCACCGCCATGGCACATCGCGTACACCGGCCGGCCGAGGACGAGGAGTTCGCGTTCGTCCTGCGGATGGCCGAGGGGCCGGTGCTGGCGTGTTTCGTCGGGAGCTGGCCCAAGGCGCTCGCGGCGAGCCGCGAGATGGACGCGCTCGCGGCCGAAGCAGCCGCGGAGTACGGGCCGCGCCTGACGGCGGTGCGCGCCGACATGGCCCGCTGCCCCGGCCCCACCCGTCGGTTCGGCGTCACCTCCGCGCCGACCGCGCTCATCCTGCGCGACGGGCGGGAGGCGGCGCGGTACGAGGGCCCGGCGGCGCCGGAGGAGTTCCGGGCGTTCCTGCGGGAGCACCTCGGCGCGCCCTGAGGCCCGCGTCCGCAGGGCGCGGCAGGGTCGGGCGCCCGTGCGGACGCGGCGGCCATCTGGCCGAAACGGGTATGGGTCGGATAGATGCCCAGGGCATGTAATGGGTTCACACGACGGAGCCCCGGACCACGCCGACGAGGTGCTGCATGTCAGAGACCGTTGTCTTCCCGCAGAACCGGACCTGCCCCTACCACCCGCCGACCGCCTACGAACCCCTGCGCGCGGGGCGCCCCCTGTCCCGGGTGAGCCTCTTCGACGGCCGCTCCGTGTGGATCGTCACCGGGCACGCCGAGGCACGCGCCCTGCTCGCCGACGCCCGTCTGTCCTCCGACCGGCAGAACGCGGCCTTCCCCGCCCCCACCCCGCGTTTCGCGGGCCTGCGCGACCGCCGCACCGCCCTGCTCGGTGTGGACGACCCGGAGCACAACGCGCAGCGCCGGATGCTGATCCCGAGCTTCACCCTGAAGCGGACCGCGGCCCTGCGGCCCCGGATCCAGGAGACGGTGGACCGGCTGCTCGACGACATGGTGGCGCGCGGCCCGCGGGCGGAGCTGGTCGGCGCGTTCGCCCTGCCGGTGCCGTCGATGGTGATCTGCGACGTGCTGGGGGTCCCGTACGAGGACCACGAGTTCTTCGAGGAGCAGTCGCGCCGGCTGCTGCGCGGCCCGGAGATGGCCGACGTCGAGGACGCCCGCACCCGCATCAACGCCTACCTGGCGGAGCTGATCGAGCGGAAGCGGTCCGAGCCCGGCGAGGGCCTCCTCGACGAGCTGGTCGGCCGGCACGTGGAGGCGGGCGGGACGGACGTCGGCGAGCTGGTGTCGCTGGCGGCGATCCTGCTGATCGCGGGCCACGAGACCACGGCGAACATGATCTCGCTGGGGACGTTCACCCTGCTGCGGCACCCGGAGCAGCTGGCGGAGCTGCGGGAGGACCCCTCGCTGCTCCCGGCCGCGGTGGAGGAGCTGATGCGGTTCCTGTCGATCGCGGACGGCATGCTGCGGGTGGCCACCGAGGACATCGAGGTGGGCGGTGTGACGGTCCGCGCCGATGACGGGGTCGTCTTCTCCACGTCCGTCATCAACCGGGACGAGGCCGTCTTCGAGCGGCCGGACGTCCTCGACTGGCACCGTCCGGCCCGCCACCACCTCGGCTTCGGCTTCGGCGTGCACCAGTGCCTGGGGCAGAACCTGGCGCGGGCCGAGATGGAGATCGCCCTGGGCACCCTGTTCGCTCGGCTGCCCGGGCTGCGGCTGGCGGCCGACCCGGACCGCATCCCGTTCAAGCCGGGCGACACCCTCCAGGGCATGGTCGAACTGCCGGTGGCGTGGTGAGCGGCGACGCGCCGCGCGAGCGGCGCACCGGCGGCGGCGCGGCCGGCGCCGTCGCCGTCGCCGTCGACCGCGGTGTCTGCATCGGCGCCGGCCAGTGCGCCCTGACCGCGCCCGAGGTGTTCACGCAGGACGACGACGGCTTCGGGCAGGTGCTGCCGGGGCGGGAGGACGGCCACGGCAGCGCCCTGCTGCGGGAGGCCGTCCGCGCCTGCCCCGTCTCGGCGGTCTCGCTGCGGACGGGCGGCTGAGCCGCAGGGCCGCCGGCCCTGGGGCGGACGGTCGCGGGCCCCGCCGGATGCCTGCCGGCGGGGCCCGCTGCCGGACGTCTCGCGAATGCGTGGAGTGGTGTCCGGGTCAGGAGTGGGGAACGACGTTCTCCGCCTGGGGGCCCTTGGGGCCCTGGACCACGTCGTATTCGACCTTCTGGTTCTCCTCCAGCGACCGGTACCCGGAGGACTGGATCGCGGAGAAGTGGACGAAGACGTCGGGGCCGCCCGCGTCCTGCGTGATGAAGCCGAACCCCTTCTCCGCGTTGAACCACTTCACGATGCCTGTTGCCATTGGTGCTGATCCTTCTCAACGTGCCACGCGGACCGCACAAACGGTGCAGTCGTCACGATCCTTCCCTTGTGTCCCGCCCGCCACACTCCGGGTGCAGCCAACCGGGGACGGATCGAACACCAGGCCGCCCGCGGCGGGACGCGCGGGCACGCCGGCTGTTCAGACGCCGGTGTCCGGGGCGGGGGCCGGCGCCGCGCGGCGGGGGCGGCCGGCCGCGGCCGCGGCGCGGCGGCCTCCGCTCATGCGGCAGCCCAGGCAGTCCGTGTGGCCGCCGCGCGCCGCGGTGTCGCGGACCCGCCAGTCCCATGCGGATTCGGGCCGGGGGCCGCTCGGCTTGCCCCAGCCGGCCAGGTGCAGCAGCCAGGTGGCAAGCCCGGCCGCCGCGACGACCGCGAGGCCCAGCCAGAGGACCGGCTCCGAGGAGAGGCACAGTCCGGTGCCGGCGACGGCACTGCCGAGGACCGCCAGGGCGGTTCCGGTCCAGCCGGCCACGGTGTGCCCCATGTCCACGTGCCCGTGCGCGCTCATGCGTTCTCCCAGTAGGCTTCCGAACAGGAAGTTTCACCTCGCGAGAGCCCGGGAGCACCTGGACCGCCTGCGTTCCGGCGGGGCCGCGGCCCTGGCCGCCGCCGCGGCGGGCGCCCCCCGGGGCGCACAGGCCCCGATGGTAAAATCTCCCTTTTCGCGCCCCGAGGAAGGCTCTGCATGAAGAACCCGTCACCCTACGGGCGTTTCGGCGTCAGGCCCGCCGCGAAGGCGGCCCCGAGGAGCACCGCCGGCAAGGGCGGCAAGGCACCCCGGAGCGTCGTGCCCGCGGGCGAGTTCGCCATGCCCGAGCCGGCCGTGCCCGCACTGCCGCCGGTGGCGTCGTTCGAGGAGCTGGACCTGCCGCGCGAGCTGCTCGGGACGCTGGCCGAGGCCGGGGTGGCCGAGCCGTTCCCCATCCAGGCCGCCGCCCTGCCCAACGCCCTCGCCGGCCGGGACGTCCTCGGCCGGGCCCGCACCGGCTCCGGCAAGACGCTCGCCTTCGGCCTGGCCGTGCTGGCCCGGACCGCCGGCCGCAAGGCGGAGCCGAAGCGGCCGCTCGCGCTGGTCCTCGTACCGACGCGCGAGCTCGCGCAGCAGGTCACCGAGGCGCTCGCCCCGCACGCCGCGGCGCTGGACCTGCGCATGACCGCCGTCGTCGGCGGCCTGTCGATCGGCCGGCAGGTCGGCGAGCTGCGCCGCGGCACCGAGGTCGTCGTCGCCACCCCCGGCCGCCTGAACGACCTGGTGGGCCGGCGCGACGTCTCCCTGGAGCGGGTCCGGACCGCGGTGCTCGACGAGGCCGACCAGATGTGCGACATGGGCTTCCTGCCGCAGGTCACCGAACTCCTCGACCAGGTCCGCCCCGACGGGCAGCGCATGCTCTTCTCGGCGACCCTCGACCGCAACGTCGACCAGCTGGTGCGCGCCTACCTGAAGGACCCTGTCCCGCTCTCCGTCGACCCGTCCGCGGCGACCGTGACGACCATGGACCACCACGTCCTGCACATCCAGGCCGCCGACAAGTACTCCGCGGCGACCGAGATCGCCGCCCGCGAGGGCCGCGTGCTGATGTTCCTGGACACCAAGCACGGCGTGGACCAGTTCGTGAAGCACCTGCGGGCCATGGGCGTGCGCGCGGAGGGCCTGCACAGCGGCAAGTCGCAGCCGCAGCGGACCCGGACGCTCGCGCAGTTCAAGGAGGGGACAGTGACGGTCCTCGTCGCCACGAACGTCGCCGCCCGGGGCATCCACATCGACGACCTCGACCTCGTCGTGAACGTGGACCCGCCCGCCGACCACAAGGACTACCTGCACCGGGGCGGACGCACCGCCCGGGCGGGCGGCTCCGGCAGGGTCGTCACGCTCGCCACCCCGAACCAGCGGCGGGACGTGGTCCGGCTCATGGCCGAGGCCCGGATCCGGCCCACGACCACGCAGGTCCGCTCCGGCGAGGCCGCGCTCAGCCGGATCACCGGGGCCAAGGCCCCCTCCGGGGTGCCGCTGTCGGGCGCCTCGCCGACCGACGCCAAGGGCCGGCCGTCCGGCTCGGACCTCGGCTTCCGCGGCATGGGCAGCCGGTCGGGCAAGGCCGGCCGCGGCAAGGAGTCCCGCAAGACCGCCGAGGCCAAGGCCCTCGCCGAAGCCCGGCGCGCGGCCCGCGTCCGCCGAGGGCACTGAGCGGGACGGCACGGGGGCCGGGCCGGCCCCCGCCGGAGGGGCCGGCGTACCGGGCCGCGGCCGTCAGCGGCGCTCGCGGCGCCGGCGGCGGGCGGTGACGATCGCGCGGGTGACGACCGGCGGCAGCAGGTCCTTGGCCAGCTTCCGCCAGGCGGCTCCCGGCCGGGGCCTCGCCACCGGCTTCGGGGGCGCGACGGGCTCAGGCGCAGGCTCCGGAGCCGGGTGCAGCGGCTTCGGCGGCTCGGGCGGGACGGCGCCGTGGTCGCCGATGCGCACCAGCTGCTGCCCGGCCACGTCGTCGATGCCGTGCCACAGATCGGGGCGGCCGTCCAGCCAGTCGAGGAGGCCCCTCCGGTACGGCTCGGGGTCGTCCCAGGTGGCGTACAGCTTCGCCCCGGAGACGCAGATCAGCCGCAGCCCCTCGGTGGCCACCGCCGCCCACACGGCGGCGGCCACGCCGGGGCAGTGCTCGGAGCGGTAGTCGTCGAAGGCGACCACCGCGCCCGGCGCGGCGACGGCCTTGGAGGAGGCGATGTCCTGCACGACGTGCTCGTACAGGTGGGAGGCGTCGATGTGGACGAACCGGCAGCTCGCCGGCCGGACCCGGTCGGCCACCACGAACGTCGGCGCCTGGATGACGGTCGGCAGCCGCTCGTGGAAGGCCAGGTAGTTCACCTCGAAGCCGCGGCGCGTGAGGGTGGGGTACGAGCCCTTCGTCTCCGCCAGGTTCGACTCGTCCGGCGCGGGCGAGTCGAAGAGGTCGCAGACGGTGAACTCCTCGCCGTCCCGCAGGTACCTCCCGAGGAAGATCGCGCTCTTGCCCATGAACGCACCCAGTTCGAGCAGGTCGCCCGGCTCGGCCCCGCTCTCCTCCTGGTGGGTCAGGAACCAGTCGAAGATGGCCTGGTCGTAGTCCGAGAACCACCCCTCGACCTGCTCGTACGCAGTCGGAGCGGGGATGGCCGGCTCTCCGTCGGGGGTGGTGACGGGAGCATGCGAAACGTGCGACACGGAGTGCAGCCTCCAGGGGAACGGCTTGGATCGACGCTGATACCCGGCCGGGGGTAGGCAGACCATAAGCCTGCGGGCGGCCGGATGACGAGTCCTTGTGCACACTGGTGGAATCTCGGTCCGCAGGCGCTCCCGCGATGCCGCCTTCGTCCCGGTCCGCACCGGGGGCCTGCGGTGCGGACCGGCGGTGTCAGGCGGTCGCGGTCGCGGTCGCGCGGCGCAGGCGCTGCGCCGCGCCGTTGCGGACCAGGCGCGTGCGGGCCGCCCCGGCGAGCAGCACGAGGGCCTCCGGGGGGACGGGCGAGCGGACGGCAGTGCGCTGGCACCAGTCCGAGGCCCGCGCCAGCTCCTCGGCCGACCAGGGCTCGCCGCGGACGACGGCCTTCAGCAGAACCCACTCGCGCAGCCGGCCCGCGGCGAACGCGCGCCCGGCGACGGCGGCGGACATGGCCGCCGCCCAGTCGGCGAAGCCGTCGGAGTGCAGCAGGCGGACGGCCCGCCGGTCCAGGTGCGTCACCACCGCGCTCTCCGCCATCACGGGGTCGGGGTCGCGCAGCACCGCCGCGACAGCGCACGCCTCCGCCTCGGCCTCCGCGCGGCTCCCTGCCGCGGGGGTGCCGGCCGCGGGGGTGCCGGCCGCGGCCGCCGCGGCCAGGGCGTCGAGGTGGCGGGCGTAACGCCAGTGCTCGGGCGGTGCCGTCCCCTCCGGCGCCGGCGCGGGTATCGGCTCATCGGTGCTCCCCATGGGTCCCATTCCACACGACGGCCCCGGACGGGCGGCGCCCAGGGTGGGCGCGCAGTGCGTGGACGCGGAGGTGGACGGGACGGGGACGGTTCCGGCGGTCAGCCGGCGGTCGGTGCCCGACCGCCCGGCTCCGGCCCGGGCTCGGGCTCGGGCTCGGGCAGCGGGGCGCCCGTCTCCAGCAGCGTCTTCAGGCTCGACGCCAGCATCGGCCAGGCCTCGCCGCACATCCCGATCAGCGGGCCGTCGGGGACGAAGCCCTCGTGGCGGATCGTCAGCCGCGCCAGGGCGTCCCCGACCGGCTCGATCTCGTACGCCACCCGCGTCCGCGGCTGGGCGGCCAGCTCGGCCCGCAGCTCCTCCCCGACCCCCGCCGACGCCGCCCACTCGGGAGTGAAGGTGTGCCAGGTGTAGGCGAGCCGGCGGTCCGGGACGCACTCCAGGACGACCTGCCCGGCGTCCTCGGTCCGCGCCCCGCGCTCCACCCACACCATCGGCGAACCCACCGCCCAGTCCGTCTCGAACGCCAGGCCCCAGTACCGGCGGGTGTACCCGGGGTCGGTGAGGGCCTGCCAGACGACGGCGGGGTCGGTCCGGATGTAGACGGTGTACGTGATCGCGCTGTCGGTCATGCCCCCATGCTGCGGGACGGCCCTCCGCGGCGGCCGGATTGGCCCGCCCGTGGGACCCGGAACGGCGGCCGGGGAGGCGGCCGGGACGGCGATCGGCGGGGCCGCACTGCCGACCGTGTCTCCTTATGACTTGGTTACATCCCTGCTGCTACGTTCTGGCGCGCGGACTGGCGGCATGAAACCCGCCGGTCCGACCACGTGGAACCGGCCCGACCGGACCGGCCGGACCGAGGAGAGGCACAGGCATGCGAGGCGCTACCCGTCCCCGCACGGGCGCGGGCGGCGCAGGCGCGGGCCGCCTCACCGGGGTGGACGCCGTGCGCGGACTCGCCGTACTCGGCATGTTCGCCGTACACGTCGGCCCCGGGGCGCAGCCCGACGGGGCCGGCTACCTGGTCGTCGCCGCGGACGGGCGGGCCCCCGCCCTGTTCACGCTCCTCGCCGGGTTCTCTCTGGCCCTCGCCGGGCGCGGCAGCCGGCCGTCACCTGCACCGGCAGGCGGACCGCTCCGGCGCCACCGGCCGCTGCTGATCCGCTGCGCGGTGCTGGCCGCCCTCGGGCTGCTCCTGGCCGCGCTGTGGCCGGGGTTCCTGGTCATCCTGACCTTCTTCGCCGTGTACTTCCTCGCCGCGGAGCCGTTCACCCGGCTGTCCACGCCGGTGCTCACCGCCGTCGCAGGGGCGTCGGTCGTCGCCGGGCCCGTCCTGTCGTTCGCCCTCGGGCCCGTGTTCGGGTACGGGCAGTCCGGGCGCGGCGCGGTCCCCGAGCCGGCCGGGCTGACCAGCTGGGAGGGGCTGGGCCGGACCCTGTGCGAGCTGCTGCTGACCGGCGCCTACCCGCTGGCCACCTACTTCCCGTACGTGCTGGTCGGGCTCGCCGCCGGCCGGCTGTGCGACCTGCGGGAGCGCCGCAGCGCGCTGCGGCTGGCAGGCTGGGGCGCGGCCGCGGCCGCCGCCGGGTACGGCACCGCCTGGCTCATCGCGCACCTGCTCGGCGGCCGCGACCGGCTCCTCGCGGTGATAGCCGCCCGCCACCCGGAGGCCGCGGGCGCCGCCGACCCCGTACGCGCCGTACTGGACGGCCAGTTCGGCGCCATACCCAGCACCTCCTGGGACTGGCTGCTCGTCGCCGACCCGTACAGCCAGACGCCGCTGGAGACCCTCGGCAACGCGGGCGTGGGCTGCGCCCTCATCGGCCTCTTCGTGCTCGCGGCGCAGAACCGGGCGGGCGTACGGCTGCTGGCGCCGCTCGCCGCGCTCGGGGCGATGGCGCTGAGCGCGTACGTCGGCCACGCCCTGGTCCTGGCCGGACCGGCGCACGGAGCGGCGTCCTGGACCGCGCTCGGCGTGTTCGCCGCGGTGTCGATGGCGGCGGCCTGGGGCTGGCAGCACGCCTGGGCCGGCAGCCCCCTGCGCCGCGGCCCGCTGGAACACGTCCTGCGAGTGGCCAGCCAGGGGCGCGCGGGCTGAGGCCGTGGGCGTCCTGCGTGCCCGCGGGGCGCATGCGCGCCCCGGTGCGCCGGGGCGTCGGCTTCCGGACCACCCGTACGCGTGATGGCGCATGGATCAGGTCGGGGCAGCTAGGGCACGCTGGGCCCATGGAGTTGCGCCGGGCCGCACGGCCCCTGCCGTTGACCCTCGCCGCCCTGGTGCTGGCCACGGGCTGCGTGACCGTACGGCCGGAAGGACCTGCGCCGGCGGAGCCTTCCGCACCGGCGGCCGGCCGGGAGGCCTCCGTGGCACTGCCGTTGAGCCCGCTGCCGGCCGGGGGTCGCACGGTCACCGAGCCGACGTCGGCGCCGGCCGCCTCCTCCGCCCCGCAGACGGCCCCCGCGCCGCGCAAGCAGCGCCGCCAGGCCGACCGCACGCCGGCCGGGGTCCGGAAGCCGCCGCGCGCCGAACCGGCGGCCCCGGCCAAGCGCCGGAAGCAGCCCGCACGCCCGCAGCCCCGCCACCCGTACGACATGGCCTCGCTCTGCAAAGCCGCCAAGGGCACGGTCTCCCCCTCCATCGTCGCCCTCTGCGGTTAGCCGGTGCTGCGGCAGCGGGGAATCCTGCTGCCGCGGCCGGGATCCTCGCCTACCCTGCTCGGCCATGGACGAAGAGCGCAGTGGTCGGCAGCTCCGGCTGATCGGTGAGACGGTGGAGATCGCCAAGGCCCTCGGGGTGGAGGTGCGGCTCCGCGGGGGTTGGGCCATGGACTTCTTCATCGGCGAAGTCACGCGTGACCACGAGGACATCGACTGGTTCGCGTGGGCGGAGGACGCTCCGGCTCTGGCCGACGGCCTGCTCCGTTCCGGGTACGAGCCGCTGCCCGGGCCGCCTGCCGAGCAACAGCTCGATTTCCGCAAGCAGGGCGTCGAGAGCAGCTTCGCTCTCTTGGACGAGGACCGTTCGGGGCGCGTTGTGGTGGCCGGCGGCCCCTGGGCCGGAGAACCTTGGCCGGAGGGCATGCTCGACGCCGCTCCCGGCCGTATCGGGGCAGTGCAGTGCCCCCTCATCAGTCCCCGCGCTCAGATCACGATCAAGCACATGACACCGGTCTGGGTTCCCGGACGGCCCCGGCGCATGAAAGACGCCGAGGACATCACCCGGCTGGAATCGGCTCTGCGCGCGCGGGGCACCCTCCACTAGCAGGGCGGCCACGCGTGTCAGGAGTGGGGGCGGCACCGGGCGGTGCAGGGGGAACCACAGGGTGCCTCGGCCCGTGCGGTACGGGGTCAGTTCGGCCTCCAGTGCCGTGTCACCGGCTGTGTCCGGCGCTGCTGTGGTGCTTCCAGCCCGCGAAGTACACCACCGCCCGGCCTCCCGAGGTGAGCGCCGGGATACCGCAGGAGACCGCCTCGCCCGCGCCGGGGACGGCTGCGCGCAGGGTGCGGCGTACGTCCTGCAGGACGGGACGGGCTTCCTCCGGGAGGGCTGCCGGGTCATCGTCGACGGTCTTCGCTGCGGCCATGGCGGCAGTGTGCCGGCTCGTTCGGGGTCCGCTCGCCGGCGCGGCCGCGGCCGCCGGACGGGTGTGAGGGGCGTGCCGAGGGGCCGGGTTAATCGGTGGAGGCCCGTGCACGCCGGTCCGTACAGTGACCGGACGCCCGTCGCCGAAGCCGAGAGTCCGCCATGCGCACCCCCTATCCCCGGACCCCCCACCTCCCTTGGTCACCGGGAGCGACCGCGGACGACGTACGGGCCACCGGGGCGGAATGGTTCGCCGGGAGGGAGGTGGTCGTCACCGAGAAGCTCGACGGGGAGAACACCACCCTTTACGCGGACGGCCTGCACGCCCGCTCCCTCGACTCCGCCCACCACCCCTCGCGCGCCTGGGTGAAGGGCCTGCACAGCAGGATCGGCGCCGGCATCCCGGCGGGATGGCGCATCTGCGGCGAGAACCTGTACGCCCGGCATTCACTGGCGTACGAGGACCTGGACAGCTGGTTCTACGGGTTCTCGGTGTGGGACGGCGACCACTGCCTGGGCTGGGACGAGAGCGTGCGCTTCCTGCACGGACTCGGCGTGCCCGTCCCGCGCGTGCTGTGGCGCGGCGTCTTCGACGAGCGGGCTCTGCGCAGGCTGCGCCTCGACACCGCGCGGCAGGAGGGGTACGTCGTGCGCACCGCGGCCGGCTTTCCGCGGGAGGACTTCGGGCGGTGCGTCGGGAAGTGGGTGCGGCGCGGGCACGTCACCACTGACGCGCACTGGATGTACGCACCGGTCGTGCCCAACGGGCTCGGGCCGCAGGCAGCGCTGTGGGAGGTCCGGTCCGGTGCGGAGCCCGATCCGGTTGCGCTGGCGGCCGCCGTCGGCGTCGGTGCCGAGGCCGTCGGCGGTACGGCGGTGCCCTCCGTCGTGGCCGAGGTCGCGGGCCGGCTCGACGCGGCCGGCCGGACCGGTGACACCCGCCTCGCGGGGGTGCTGGCCGCGCTGCTCCACCGGATGCCTCGGACCGCGGTCGGGGCGCGGCTCGCGGCGGGGCCGGTCGGCATGCGGGCCGCTCGGCGCGTCGCGGACCTCGTCGGCCTGAGCCCGCGCCTCCGGCGGGCGTTCCCGGACGAGGAGCGGCGGGCCGGGCTGGTGCGCATGGCCGCGGCTGCCGATCTCGGGGTGCTGCATGCGCTCGCTGCGGCCGTCGGGGCGGGCGGTGACCGTGTTGCCGTTGCCGAAGCCTCGGAGTGCGTGGAGTGGTCCGCCCTGTACGCGCAGGAGGAGGGGCTGCTGGGACCCGAGCCGCTGCGGCCCCTGCGGAACGGGCTGCGGGACGCCCTCGCCGGGCTGGATCCGGACGCCGCCGACCGGTGCCGGGCCGAGGCGCTGCAGTTGTTCGCGCAGGGCCGGATCTCCACTGCCGAGGAGGCCGTTGCCGCGACCTGGCGGTGGCGGGACGGCCGCTTCCCGCGGCTGGTGCAGCTGTGCGGGCCCGCGGGGAGCGGGAAGAGCACGTACGCCCGGAGCCTGCCGGGGATCGACGCGTACATCGCCCTGGACGACCTGCGGGCCGCCCGCGGCAACCGCGCGGACCAGCGGGACAACGCCGGCATCCTGCGCGAGGGCCTGGACCGGCTCGACGCGGCGCTCGCGGCAGGCGGCACGGTGGTCTGGGACGCCACGTCCCTGACCGGGCAGCAGCGGGGGCTGACCGCGGCGGTCGCCCGGCGGCGCGACGCCCTCGTCACCCATGTCGTGCCCCTGGTGGAGGAGGCGGAGCTCGTCCGCCGCAACGGTGCACGCGAGCATCCGGTGCCGCCGCGGGTCCTGGCCTCGCAACTGCACCGGTTCAGCCCGCCCTACCCCGGCGACGGGCAGGGGCACCGCATCCGCTACCTCGGGGCCGGCGGGGACGTCGAGGACGCCGCGGGGTGTGCGGCCCCGGCCCCGGGCCCGGGCCCGGGCCCGGGGAACCGAGTGGGACAGCGTATCGGGAGGGATCGCGCCGATGCGGACCAGTGAGCAGCTCTACCACCAGGTCCGGTGGGACCCCCGGTTCGACCCGGCGCGGTTCGTGATGGGCCTGCACCAGCGCGGGGCACCGCCCAAGCGGGTCCCGCTGCCCTCGTTCGTGCCCGGCGGCGACATCCCCTGGCACCGGGTGCTGTTCGTCGAGGCGGACGGCGAACTCGTCTGGGACCGCGCCACCGGCACGGACCGGATCGACTCCACCACCGCCGGGCGGGTCCGCGACCCGCGCCTGCTGCGCGCCCCCGCCTTCGCCGCCCGGACCCCGTACGTGTGGGATCCGGCCCGCCCCGGCGCCGCGGGCGGGGCTTGGCGGGCCGCCGAGGAGGCCGGGGCCGGTGCGGTGCGTCGGCCGACTGCGTCGGCCGCTTCCCCCGTTTCGGTGCGGCTGCTGACCTGGAACACGCTGTGGGACCGCTACGACGCGCCGCGCATCGACACGGCCCGCCGCAGGCCGCTGCTCTGTGCCGAGCTGGAGGCCGCCGACGCGGACGTCATCGCGCTGCAGGAAGTGGAGCCGGCCCTGCTCGACATGCTGCTGGAGCAGCCGTGGGTGCGCCGCGCGTACACGGTGTCGGCCGCCCCCGACGGCCGGGACGTCTCCGACTTCGGCCTGCTGGTGCTGAGCCGGCTGCCCGTGGCGGAGGCCGGGCTGCACCGCCTCGGCCCGCACAAGGCGGTCTCCGCGGTGACGGTGCGGACCGCGGCGGGGCCGCTGGTCGTGGCCTGCGTCCACCTGACGAGCGACCACACGCAGGACGGGGCCGCGCGGCGGGCCGAGGAACTGGCCCGTGTCGCCGAGGGACTCGGCGGTGTCGATGCCCACGTGGCGCTGGTCGGGGACTTCAACGACGGGCGGGGCGGGGCGGACGGGCCCGCGGCGGTCCTGGGGATGTGGGACGCCTGGAGCGAGGTGCACGGGGCGTCGGACGACACCCCCACGTTCGACCCGAGCGCCAACCCGCTGGCGGCCGTCGGCTCCCTGAGCGGACGCGCCGCCCGGCTCGACCGCGTCCTGCTGCGCTCGGACGCGGCCCGGGTGCGGCGGGCTGCCTTGCGGGGTGATGTCCCGGAGGGGGGCGGCCTGTTCCCTTCCGATCACTACGGGGTCGAGGTCGATGTCGAGGTCGGGGTCAGGGGCAGGGTCGGTGGCGGTGCCGGTGCCGGTGGCGGTGGCGCGGTGGGCGTCGAGGGCTCGGGCGCCCGCGCGGGCGCGCCGACCTCGCGGACTGCCGTCGCCTGGCTGCCGCCGTACGATCCCGCCGTCAAGGCGCTGCGGCGCGAGCACGATCCCGCCTTCGGACGCTGGCCCGCGCATGTGAACCTGCTGTTCGGGTTCGTCCCCGAGGCCTCCTTCGAGGAGGCCGTGCCCCTGCTCGCCGAAGCCGCCGCCGCGACCGCACCGTTCCCGGTGCGGATGGCGGGCGTGTACGACTTCGGGCACCGCGACGACGCCGCGCTGTGGCTGGACCCGGCCGCGGCGGGCGAAGCCCCCTGGCAGGAGCTGCGGCAGGCCCTCACCGCCCGGTTCCCCGCGTGCCGGGGGCGCGGCGGGGGGTTCACACCGCACCTGACGCTGGGGCGCAGCGCCGACCCGCAGCGGGCACTGGCGGAGTTCACCGCCCGGCTGGGCGGACCCGGGGCCGGCCGCGACGCCCGGGTGGAGGAGCTGGCCGTACTCTCGCGGCGCGGCGACGAGCCGATGCGGGTACGGGCCACGGTGCAGTTGGGAACGGGGAGGGTGCGCTGGCTGCCGGAACCCGGGGCCGCGCGGGACGGGGAGCCGCAGCGGCGGGACGGCGTCGAGGGCGACGCCTCCGTTGCCGGACGTGTCGCCGACCGCGTCGCCGGAGCGCTCGCGGGCGGCGTCGTGCACCTCGTCGGATCCCGCCGCACGGGCTGCGCCCTGCCCGGAGCGGACCTGGACCTCGTCGCGGCCCTGCCCGGCGCCCCCGACATCGAAGCCGTGCGGGAGCGCGTCGCCGAGGCGCTCCCCGGGGCGCGGCGGCTGCGGGTCGTGACGGGTGCGCGCGTGCCCGGGCTGCGGCTGCACGTCGACGGGTTGGACGTGGACGTGGTCGTCGTCGGCACCGGCGGGATCCGGCCCGAGGAGGCCGTGGCGCGCCGGGCGGAGCTGGGCGAGGCGGCGGCGGTCGCACTGAGCGCGGTGTCGGATGCGGAAGCCGTGTGCGCCGCCGCTGCCGAGGGCGGGCCGGAGCGGCAGGCGGCGTTCGCCGAGCTGGCGCGGCAGGTGAAGGCCTGGGCCGGGGCTCGCGGGGTGGATTCGGCTCCGTTCGGCGGGGTGCCGGGGGTGGCCTGGGCGGTGATGGCTGCGCGCACGGTGCGGGAGGCCCCGGAGTTGCGCGGCGCGTCCCTGCTGCGTGCGTTCTTCGCGGCCTGGGCCGCCTGGGACTGGCGTGAGCCCGTCGCGTTGACCGGGGCAGGCGGCGCGGGGCCGTCGGCCGTGCCCGGCGGGGGCGGGGGCGCCGTCGCGGTACTCACCCCGTCTGAGCCGGTGCGGAGTTGCACCGCGCAGGTGGGGCCCGGGATGCGGGACCTGCTGACGCAGGAGCTGTACCGGGCCTGGGAGCTGCTCGAGGCCGACCCGGCCGGTGTGGCGGAGCTGTGCGCGGTGCCGGCGCTGCACCGCCGGCACGCGGCGTGGGCCGTCGTCACCGTACGGGGTGGCACGCCGCGGGAGTGCGAGGAGGCGCTGGGGAGGGCGCGGGGGCGGATGCGGGCTCTGGTGGGGGCACTGGAGGACATCGGCGGCGGCGGGGGCGCAGGCGTGCATGCCTGGCCGCGGCCTCTCGACTCCTCGGGCGGTGTGGTGCGGTACGCCGTCGGGCTCGGGGCCGCCCCGCCGGACCGGGCCCGCCTTGAGGAGGCGGCCTCCCGGTGGTGCGCGGCCCTGCCGGGCGTGAGTGTGGAGTGGGCGGAGGGAGGGGACATCCCGACGGTGGGGTAGGGCGGGGGCAGGCGGTCGGGAGTTCGCGGCGGCGGAGGCGGCCTCCGGTTTCCGCCGCCGTGGCCGGGGCTCCCCCCGCAGGGCGGGCTGCCGCCGGGTCAGGGTTCGATGATGATCTTGCCTGCCGTGTGGCCTTCCTGGTTGAGGGCGAAGGCCGCTGCGGCATCGGCGAGGGGAAAGGTTTCGGCGACCGTGACCTTCAGCCGGCCGCTGTCGGCGAGCTTGGCGAGTTCGGTGAGGTCGCTGCCGACGGGGCGGACCCACATCCACTGGCCGTCCGCGCCGAGGACACTGGGGTCGGCGATCGATGCGTGGCGGCCGTCCGGCGCGAGGACGGCCTGGGTGACGTCGAGGACGCCGCCGACGAAGTCCGCCACGACGGACACCCCGTCCGGGGCGAGTGCCCGGACCCGGTCGACCAGGCCCTCGCCGTACTGCACCGGCTCGCAGCCCAGTTCGCGCAGGCGGTCGTGGTTGCGCGGGGAGGCCGTGCCGATGACGCGGGCTCCGAGCGCCCGGGCGATCTGTACGCCGAAGCTGCCGACGCCGCCTGCCGCGCCGTGGACGAGGACCGTGTCGCCCTCGCCGGTGTCCAGGCGGGTGAGCAGCTGGTAGGCGGTGAGGCCGGCCAGCGGCAGGCCGGCTGCCTCGCGCCAGCCGAGGGAGGCCGGCTTGCGGGCGAGGGCGCGCGCGGGGACGCTCACGTACTCGGCGAAGGTGCCGCCGTGGACGTAGTCCTTGCGCGCGTACGCCATCACCTCGTCGCCGACGGCGAACTCGGGGACGTCGATGCCGAGCCGCTCGACGGTTCCCGAGACGTCCCAGCCGGGGACCACGGGGAAGAGGACGTCCATCAGCCCGTCGAGGCCGCCCGCCATGATCTTCCAGTCGACGGGGTTGACCGCGGCGCACCGGACCTTGACGAGGACCTCCCCCGGCGCCACCTTCGGCATGGGCAGGCGGGTCTCGCGGAGCACCTCCGTCCCGCCGTACTCGTCGTACGCCATCGCCCGCATGGTGTCCTCGGACATCGCACCGACCTCTCGTGTGGGTGTGGGCCGGTCCCATCCCACCACGGTCCGCGGCCGGGCGCGCGCTACTCGAACTCGGTGCCGCCCTTGCGGGTCAGGTAGGCGGGGCTGACCGCCTTGGCGATGGCCCGGCCGCCGACGACCGGGCTGTACCGCTCCGCGGCCGGGCGTATGACGACGCCCTCGCGCAGGTGCGCCTGCCGGCCGGAGACGGTCTCGCGGCCCGTGGCCAGCTCCAGGACCGTGTCCAGGTCGTACGGTCCCTCGTACAGCCGCGGTACGAGGGGCAGGGCGCCGTCGGAGAGGAGTTCCGCCGCGTCCAGCCAGCGGACCTGCCCGTCGATCTCGGCCGACACGTCGAAGACGGCGTACCCGGGGCCCGAAGTGCGCGCGTCGGTGCCGTAGGCGAGGTCCTGGACGCCGGCGCCGTACACCTCGGCGAAGATGCCGACGCGGGTGGCGCCCAGCCGGGCCGCGAGCTTCGCGGCGGCCTCGGCGACGCGGTGGCCGCGGACGGCGCGCCAGTAGAGGTTGCGGTCGTCCTCTGTCAGGGCGAGGCTCTTCGAGCCGCAGCCCTTGGAGGAGACCAGCACCCGGTCCTCGGCGGCCAGGTAGGTGAGCAGGCAGGCGGTCCCGTGCAGCTTCTCCGTCAGGACGACCTGCTCGCCCGGCTCGAAGAGGTCCGGGTAGCGCTGGATGTTCTCGACGTCGACCCACGGCAGCAGGTCGGGCGCGGCCTCCACGTCGCCGCTCATCGAGGTCGGGATCGGCGGCACCCACTTGGTGATGCCGAGCCGCTCCGCGAAGTCCGTGCCCTCCTCGGCGGCGCGGGCCAGGTCGACGCCGGCGAGCGCGCGCGGCCGGCACACCAGGCCCTGCGACAGCTCTCCGCGCAGCCGGACCGCCTTCACCCGGTCGGCGCCGGAGCCGGAGAGGCGGCCGGTCAGGCCGAGTTCCGCGATCAGGTCGGCGGGGAGGACGGCCTGCTCGGGGATGTACAGGGCGAAGTCGCCCGTGGCGTAGGCACCCTTGGCGACGACCGCCCGGTACAGGCCTACTTGGGCGAGCTCCAGCGCGTCGGCGTGGGGATGCTCGTGGACGGTCAGCTGCTCGACGGTGACCTTCAGCGTGGACATGGGCGGCTCCTCGGCTCGGCGGGGGGGGGTGGCTCCCACACTTTCCGAGGAGTTATTTGCGCTGGTCCAGCTCTTTTCCGGGTGTTAATGTGCCGAGTTCTCGCAACCTGTCGTCAGATGGTGAACTGTGCTCGGGTCGCAGGGCCGTAGACGCCCGACGGGTCGCCGTTGATGTCGCGGTCGCGCTGGAGCTGGGCGACGCCGCGCTTCGTCTGCCCGTCGTACACGCCACTGACCTTCACGTACGTGAACCCCTGTGCGTAAAGCGCCTCCTGGAGGGCGGTCACCTCCGACCCCCGGTCGCCCATGCGGAGCGTGCCGCCGTCGCCGGTCTGCGGCCTGCGGGACGGGGCCGAGGCGGACGGCGGCGGCGAGCTGTCTGCCTTGGGGCTCGCCGACGGGGTCGGCGAGGCGGTGCGAGTCGCGGTGGCGGAGGGGGCGGGGTCCGGGGCCGGGTCGGGGGCCCGCAGCTCCGGGACGGACACGTCGGGCCGCTGGGAGGAGAACGCCGGCTCCGGTTCGGCGTCCCCGCCGGGCAGGAGGGCCAGCGCGCCGGCGCCGAGCAGGAGGGCGGCTCCGCCGGCCGCCCACAGGGGCTTCCGGCTGCGGCGGTCCTCCTGCCGCCGGCGGCGGGCCGCCGCGCGGCCGCCGGGCGCGGAGGCCGGGGGTGCGGAGGAGGCCGGGGGTGCGGCGGAGGCCGGGGGTGCGGCGGAGGCCGGGGGTGCGGCGGGCTCGGGGAAGGCGGCCGGCGCCGCGGGGCCGGGTTCCGGCCAGGTGATCCCTGCTGCTGTGGAGGTGTGCGGGTGGGGGCCCGCCGGGGTCATGTAGGGGCGTACGAGGCGGCCGTCGTCGGACCCGGGCTCGCGGGCGTCTGGGGACATCGTGCTCTCCCGGCGGGGAATGGGACGGCCGGTGTGGCGGTGCGGCGCCGGCCCCCGGCCGGTCGGGGCCGTTCCGGTGGGCGGTTCCTGACCGGCGCACTCTCGCCGACCGGGCGGACCCGGTCAAGCCCGGTGTCCGAACTGCACCATCCGTCCTGCCGGTCGGGGCGCCCTGCCGTGGTCGGCGGTGCGGGGAGGGCGGAACACGGCGGTGTCACCCGGACGCGTGAGGGGCGGGGCGCCGGCCGGGCCTCCGTCAGGCATCGTGGACGGCATGCAGCTACGCCGGGCCCTGCCCCTGTCCCTCGTCGCACTGCTCGCCGGGGCGGGCTGCGCAGCGGCCGGCCCGGAGCCGCCGCCGCGCGGGCCGGTGCCGCCGCGGACCTCCGTGCCGCCGCCCGCCGCGCGGGAGGCGGCGCGGAGGCGCCGCGCGGGCCGGCCCCGACGGCCGGGCCGCCGACCCCGCCGCGGACGGCCCCGGCGGATGGGGCGGAACAGCCGCCGTCCGGGGTCCCCGATCCGCCGGCGCGGAGTGAAGGCGCCGTCGTGCGGCCGTCCGCGCGGGCCTCGCTCCCTGCCGTGCCGCGGCGCGTGCAGCCGCCGCGGCCGCGGCCGGTGCGGCCCCGGCCGGTGCGGCATACCGCCGTGGCGTCCCCGGAGGGCGCGCGGCCGCCCGGTGCGGAACCGGAGGCGTTCCTGCCGTACGGCGACGACCCCTGTGCCGCGGCGGAGGGTGCCGTGCCGCCGTCGGTGATGGACCTGTGCGTCCGGCAGTACGGACACTGACCGGTTCAGGCGCTCCGGCGGACGCCCGCGGCGACCGCGGCGCAGCGCCGGGCCGTGTGCCTGCGGGCGGTGCGCAGGCGGCGCAGGGTCGTGTGGCCGCGGCGCCGCCATTCGCCGCGGGGCAGGGCGGCGCGCTGGCCGCCGCTGGTGATGAGGGCGTTGACCGGGGCGTGCGGGTCGGTCGCCATGCCCTTGGCCACCAGGACGCCCACCACGAGGGGCAGCACGGCCACGGCCAGGGCCGAGCCGGCGACGGCCACCTGCTGGATACGGGGGCGCGGGGTGCGGAGCGGGGCGTCGGTGGTCATGGCCCCATTCGACCAGCGGCGGCGCGGCGGGGTATCGGGGCGGATACTCAGGTCGTCGGGAGCGGGGTACTCAGGTGCGGCGGGGTGGAGGGGAGGCGGTCGGCGTGGTCGGGTCCGGGGTGTCGTTCGAGGCGGCCGACGGGGACGGGCCGGCGGCGGGTGGCGGGCGGCGCGCCGACGAGGTGCGCACCGCTCATGAGGGGCTGTTGCAGATCCGTCGTGTGGTGAACGGGCCGGAGGGCGAAGGAGTTCCCGCACCGTGGGAAGTCCGGGCCATGCCGCGGGCGGTGGCGCTGGCGCTGGAGGCCGCGGGTCTCCCGCCGTCGGCCGTGGACGCGGAGGGGCGGCGGGTGCGGACCGGCTACCGGGTCGCGGAGGGCCCCGAGGGGCGGGCGCAGGTGTCGTGGGTCGGGCCGCCGGGCAGTGGCGCGGCCGGTGAGGAGCGGGAGCGGCTGGCGGAGTGCGCGGCGGTGCTGGAGCGGCTCGGGTGGGTCTGCCTGCTCTACCGGGGTCCCCGCAGCCGGCGCTTCGTGGAGGTCGAGGCGCCCTGCTGATCGGGCTGGGGCAGTGCCGCGACCTCGGCGGCGACGGCGGAGCGGAGGCCGGGCGGGCCGACGGCCTCGGCCTCTGCACCGAGCCCCAACAGGTCCCCGACGGCGACCGGCTGCGCCTGGGACGTTCCTGCTGCGGGAGGACGGCGCGTTCGACGCGGGCGGCACCCGGTGCGCGTTCGGGGTCGTGCCCGGCTCGGGGACGGGCGGGCCGGCCGGGCTGTCCGGCTCGGGCTCGTTCGCGTACCGGCACGGCGACTCGTCCGTGCCGTATGCCGTATGCGTTCGCGTACAAGCTGGGCCGACCGGGGGCGGGAGGGCGCGGAGCCGTGCGGCCCGCGCCCTCCCCCGGCTACGGTGCGCCGAAGGCGAGGGTCAGCTGCGGGGTGCCCTCCCCGGCCGCCGCCTCGGACGACCACAGCCACAGGGCGTCCGACCCCGAGCCGGTCAGCGCCACGCTCCAGGAGGAGCCGAGGGCGGCGGCCACCGGCGCCGCGGACAGGCCCGTGGTGTGGACCGCCGAGCCGTCGGGGACGGGGCCGAAGGTGCCGAGGGCCGGACCGCCCGGCTCGGGACGGGTGTTGTAGGTGGTGGCTGCCTCGCTCCATGCCCCGGCGACCGGCACCACCGAGACGGTGTCGGCCGTTCCGGCGCCGCTCATCGTGCTGGTCTTCACGCTCAGCGAGGCCGACTTCAGCACCGTGCCCGGCGGCGCCGCCGGCAGGTCGAAGCGCAGGTAGGACGTGTACAGCGGGTTGCCGCGGACGGCGAGCGACCCGGAGGTGCCGAAGGCGGTGCCGGGTGCCCCCGCGTTGGCGTACGTGTCCTCGGCGGCGGTCACCCGGACGACCGAGTCGGCGGGCGCCGAGGCGAGGCGGTGGTGCTCCTGGACCTGCGCGGGGGTCAGGACACTGCCGTAGACGGCCGTCTCGTCCAGGCGGCCCGCCCAGAAGTCGCTGGACGGCCGGTTGGGCCAGCTGGTCAGGTTGTCTCCGCCCGCGTGCCAGTAGCCGGCGAAGTTCTCGTGGGTGGTGACGTTCAGGGTGCCCCGCTGGACGCCGTCGACGTAGAGGGCCATCCCGCCGGGCCCCTGGGTGGCGACGGCGTGGTGCCACTTGTCGTCGTTGTAGGAGCCGGCGGTGGTGACGGTGCGGGTGGCGCCGGTGTAGACGCCGAAGACGAGGCGCCCGTCGTTGGTCATGTACAGGTGCTTGTCGTACTGGCTGCTGCGGCGGTCCTGGTTGCTGCCGAAGCCGAAGAGCTTGCCGCCGCGGGTGGTGTTCGTACGGAACCAGGTCTCGATGCTGTAGGCGGCGCCGACCGTCTGCCGGCGGTCCCCGTACACCTTGGTCGCGGCGCCGTCGAAGCCGATGGCGGTGCTCGCGCCGGTCACGGCTGCCGGGGTCTGGCGCAGGGCCGGTCCGGCGAGGTGCACGCCGTTCTGGTTGCCGCCGGCGGACGAGTCGGCGGCGTACGGCAGGACCGCGTCGTCGTAGCGCCAGTACAGCTGCGCGCCGTCGGCGCGGACCCGTTCCGCGTAGGCGTCGGCCGAGTGCGGGACGGTCACGGACGCCGTCGCCGACAGGGCGCTGGTGTTGCCGGCCGCGTCGGTCGCCGTCACCCGGTAGGAGTACGTCTGGCCGGGCGTGACGGCGGTGTCGGTCCAGGACGCCTGGGGACGCCTGAAGAAGAGGGAGTCGGCGGCCACCGTGGCGACGGGGGTCGCCGAGCCGTTGCGGTACACCCGGTACGTCAGCCTGCTGTCGTCCAGGTCGAGGCTGGTGCGCCAGCGGACCTGCACCTCGCCGGGCCGGAAGCTCGCCGCGCTCGCGACGGGTGTCGTGGGGGCGCCGGTGTCGCCCGTCGACGCGAAGCGGGTCAGGCTCTGCTGGGCGGCCCCGTTGACGGTGGTGAACTCGCCGCCGACCCACAGGTAGCGCACTCCGGCCTTGGCGCCGACCGCCATCACGCGCGGCCCGATGCCCTCGCCGATGCCGTCGTTGGTGTCGGGCGACCAGCCCAGCTTCCCGGTTCCGGTGGTGGGCTGGGCGAGGAGGTGGTGGCGGGCCCCGTCGGGGAACTCGCCGACGCTGGAGCAGTCGTGGGCGTGCGAGGCGCTGTAGAGGACGCCCTGGTCCGGGAGGACGGCCTGGGTGGCGCCGAGGCAGGTGTCGCGCCAGCGCTGGCCGAAGCCGGCGAGGTCGAGGGCGATGCGGCCGTCGAAGACGCCGCCGCCGGTGCCCTCGTTGGCGGTGTAGAAGCCGCTCTCGTCGGTCGCGATGTCCTTGACGACGGAGTTGGTGTGGATGAAGTTCGGATAGGCCTTCGTGACGGCGCCGCTCGCGGCGTCCACGACGGCCAGGGCGTGTGAGGCGGTGCCGCCCACGGTGAAGAAGTCGCCGCCGAGAAGGACGCTCTTCCCGTCCGGGGTGAGTTCGACGGCCCGGCCGGGCTCGTCGGCGTCGGCCCGGAAGGGGCGCAGCGCCCCGTCGGCGGCGGCGACGGCGGCGAAGCGCTGGCGCGGCTGGCCGGAGACGGTGAGGAAGTCGCCGCCCGCGTAGACGGTGTCGCCGCTGACGGCGAGCGCGCGGACGGTCGCCGCGAAGGCGGGGCGGAAGGACTGCTTCACCGTGCAGGTCGCGACGTCGATCGCGGCGAGGCTGGAGACGGGGGTGCCGTTGACGGCGCCGAAGTAGCCGCCCGCGTACAGGGTGGCCTTGTCGGGTGAGAGGGCGAGGGCCCGCACGGTGGCGGTGCCGCTGCCGACGGTGAAGGACAGCTTGCAGGAGCTCGGGGCGCCGGTCGCGGCGTCGAGCGCGGTGAAGTTCACGGCGGGCTGCTCGGTGCCGGCGCCGCCCGAGGGCGGGCGTACGGCGGAGAAGGTGCCGCCGGCGAAGACGGTGCCGCCGGCCTCGGCGAGGGCCCAGACGATGCCGTTGGGCTGCCAGGTCGGAAGGGCGTCGGCGGTGAAGGCCACGGGCGGGGTGACGGCCCCCGCCTGTGGGAGGACGCCGAGGCCGACGCAGGCGCCGGTCCCGGCCACGGACAGGGCGAGCGCGGCGGCCGCCCCTCTGGTTCTGCGACGCATGAACCCCCCAGGTGGTTGGTGGAGTGGTGCGCTGGTGGCCGGAAACGGACGTGTGGGGCGCCCGCGGCCTGCGTACGGGCACCCTAGGGGGAATCCGGCGCCCGTTCATCGGACTTGGCATATCGGAGGGGAAATCGGTGCGGCCGTGCGGGGGCGGTCAGGCCGTCGGCAGCGGCCGGCACAGGAGCGCCGCGGGGCCGGAGCGGGCGGCGAAGCGGGTGGTGAAGGCGATGCCGGCAGCGTACTCGCCGGGCCCGCACTGGCCCTTGTGGTGGCCGTACGCCCACTCCCCGCCGCCGGCGCCCGCGGGCCGGGCGTCTCCCCGGTCGAACCACACCGTGCGGCCCGGCCCCGCGGCGGGGAGCGCCGTGCGGGCCGGAGCGCAGAGGGCGGCCGAAACCCGGCTGCCGCGCAGGCTGTATCCGATCAGGAAGCGGTCGGCGGGGCACTGGAGCTTGGTGTACCCGGTGGCCCAGTCGCCGCCCGGCGGGACGTGCGCCTCGTTCCGGACGACGGTGTGCGCGCCGGCTGCGGCACGCAGGTCGGAGGTGCTGCACAGGCCGCGCCCGCCGGTGTGCGAGAGGCCGGCCAGGCGGGATCCGTCGGGGCAGGCGGCCTTGCGGGCGCCGCTGTCCCAGTCGCCTCCGGCGCGGGTGAGCAGGGAGGCGCTGTGGTCGCGGTGGTCGGTGGTCAGCTGGTGCCAGGACGGGACGGGGGCGACGGGTCCGGTGCGCCCCGCGGTGGCGGCGAGACCGGCCCAGGGCTGCGTACGCCAGTCCCCGGCGTCCGGTACGCCCGAGCGGCGGCCCGCGGAGTCGTACCGGAGCAGCGCCCAGCTGTCGCCGCCCGGTGTGCCGTCGGCGGCGGTGCTCCAGCCGACGAGCGGCCAGTACGCGAAGTCGGCGTCGGCGGCGGACAGCAGGCCGGCGAGGTTGCGGAACCAGGCCTTCGGGCGGGCGGCGGCCTCGTCGGCGCCGATGCCGAACTCGCTGATCCAGACGGGCGCGGTGAAGTGCGCCCCGGACTCGGCGGCCACGAACAGGGCCTGGTCGTGGACGACCTGCGCGAGCTCGTCCCGGCCGAGGTCCTGGTAGCGGGGGTCGCTGGTCTCGCCGATGCCGGTCGCGCCGCTGTGCCGGGGGCCCGTGTAGCCGTAGAAGTGGGCGGAGTAGACGAGCTTGCCGGAGCGGACGAGGGTGTGGGAGAGAGTGCGGGCCGGGGTGAGGGCCGGGCGGCCGTGCGGGAACCCGTCGACGGGGATGCCGGTCCAGTTGATGCCCTCGACCACGATCAGCAGGTCGGGGTTGCCCTCGGTGAGGATCCGGTCGGCGGCCTCCTGTGCGGCGGCGTGCCAGTCGCGGTCGTCGCCGAGGCCCCAGTTCGGGTCGTGGAAGGTGTCGCGGCGGACCTCGTTGTAGAGGTCGGCGCCGACCACGCGCGGGTTGCCGCGGTAGCGGCGGGCCACGGCCACCCAGTCGTCGGCCCACCGGGCGGTGGTCTGGCCGCTGTTCCAGCGCTCGTTGCCGTCGAGCCCGCAGCACCAGCGGGTGGTGACGGTGTGGTTGTTGAGGATGACGGCGAACCCGGCGCCGGTGAGGGCGGCGACGACGGCGTCGAACACCTGGAGCGGTGTCCTGCCGCGCAGGGCCGGGTTGGCGGCGACCGCCGCGTCCGGAACGGGGGCGGAGGTGCGCAGCATCTCGTTGGAGAACGGCAGCCGGATGCTGTTGAGGCCCAGGGCGCGGAAGTCGGCCAGGAGGGCTGGCATCGGGACGCGGTCCAGGCCGAGGGGGATCCCGTGCGAGTTCTGGCCGGCGTGGTGGGCGGCGGGGTCGGTGCGGTCGCCGGAGCCGTTCCAGGAACCCTGCGCGCCGTCCCAGTTGCCGGAGCGGAGCCGGAAGCGGTCGCCGTCGGCGTCGACGATCCAGCGGCCGCGGGTGGACAGGGGCGGGGTCCACTCCTCGGCGGCCGCGGTCAGCGCGCCGGAGGCGGCTCCCGCCGCGGGCGGCGCGGCCTGCGCCGGGAGGGCCGACACCGGCAGCGCTGCCGCCGCCAGGAGGAGGGCGAGGAGGGGGCGGACGAGGCTCTGCACGGGCGGCTCCTGCCGGTCGGGCGCCCGTGTCCGGGCGGCTGCCGCGGCCAAGTTACCGGCCGGTCAGCACGGGTGGAAGCCGCGTGCGCGGGCCGACTTGCCGGGCCGACCGGGCGAAACGGCCTCCGGCGGCGGGCTCCTGCCTCTACCGTGCCCTCAGCGGAAGCCAGAGGGGACCGGAGGGTGGGGCGGATGGACGAGGAAGAGGACCTGCGGCTGGCGAGGATGACGCCGGAGATATCGCGCCGCACCCTCGTCATGCTGCGCGGCCTCGCGGGTCTGGAGCCGGCGGAGCGCGTGCCCGAGGACGCGATGGCGGTGGCCGACGAGATCCTCGCCGAGCACGGCACGGACGGGCTGCGCGTGCTGGTGATGACGCTGGCCGCCTGGGCGACGGCCCAGATCGAGAACGTGGCCGAGCTGAGCCGGCGCAGCCACGAGGCGGTGCTCGACGCGATGGAGCTGGCCTGCCTGGAGGCCGGCGCGGAGGACTGACGGCGGGCGCTGCGTCGCATCCCGGATTCGGGGGGTCGTCGGCGACACTGGGGTTAGCGGGGGACCCTGATCGGAGGCCGTCGTGAGCACACCATCCCCTGTCCGGATCGCCGCAGTCCTCTCCGCCGAGCACCGCGGCCGGCTGATGTCCCACGCTCTGGAGGTCAACTTCCCCGAAGGCGCCCGGATCTTCGAGGAGGGATCGCCGTCGGAGTCGTTCTGGATCGTGCGCTCCGGCACGGTCACCCTCCAGACCCCGGTGCCCGGGGGGCGGCGGCCGACGCCGATCGAGAACCTCGGGCCCGGGGAGCTCGTGGGCTGGTCCTGGCTGTTCCCGCCGTACGTGTGGCAGCTGAGCGCGGAGGCGATGACCCCGGTGCGCGCGTACGAGTTCGACGCGACCGCCGTACGGATGGCGATGGACGCCGACCCGGCCTTCGGGTCCGCGGTCGGGCACTGGGTGGGGCGGGTCCTCGCGCTGCGCCTGCAGCAGACCCGCACACGGCTGCTGGACATGTACGCGCCGCGCGCCGCGTCGGCCGTCCAGTAGCCTCCGCGGCCCTGCGCCGGCCGCCGGGAGCGGCCGGGCACCGCGTGCGGGAAGCGTTTCAGCGCGTGTGTTCGGCCGAATCCCCGGCGCGCTCCCCCACAGGTCAGTGTGCCCGAGGCCGCTGCGGAGTGCATACACTCGCTCACGAACGGTGACGAAAAATCACGGTGCGAACGGGCGTTCACGGCTTGTGTCGGCAAGACTCCTGTCCGCTATCCGAAGCAACCCACCCAAGGGAGTTCGCAATGCGGTCCATCGCACGGAGTCTCGGCCTCGGTTCCGCCGCCATGGCGCTCACCGCGTTCACCGCGCTGGCCTGGCCCGGAGCGGCCGACGCCGCGCCGACCGGTACACAGAGCATGTACGCGCCGTCCGCCCTGGTCCTGTCCGTGATCGCCGGGGAGGACCCCGCGTACGGGACGGTCCAGCGCGCGGTGACCCTGAGCTGCGCCCCCAGGGCGCACGGCACGCACCCCTCCCCCGCACGGGCCTGCGCCGACATGCGCCGGCACGCCGCGGACCTCGACAGGATCGCCGAGCCCGGCCCGGGAGTCGACTGCACCCGCGAGTGGAACCCGCTGACGGTCACCGCGGAGGGCGTGTGGCAGGGCCGCAAGTTCAGCTACACCCACACCTACGCCAACCCCTGCGGCCTCTACCACACCAGCAGCACGCTGTTCGCGTTCTGACGGCGGCCCTGCACCGGCGGGGGCCGGGCGGCGCCGTGCGACCGCCGTCCGGCCCGCGCCTGCCGGTCAACCGAGTTCGAGGCTCGTCACCCCGTACAGGCCGGCCATGTCGATCCGCGGGGCCGGCCCCGTGTACATGCGGGCGGCCTCGAAGACGGGCTCCATGCCCAGTCCGGCGAGCAGGGCGGTGGCCGCGGCGTTGGCGTCCGGCACGTCCACGGCGACGACTCCGTCCGGGGTCTGCTCGGCCAGGCCGTGCAGCAGGGCGGCCGCGATGTCCGGGCCCGCCGCGTAGAGCGGGCCGATCCGGGCCGCGCCGCTGCACGGCCGGACCACTCCGAGCCCTTCGACGCGGCCGCCGCGGACCGCGGCGAGGGCGGTGCGGCCGGGCAGTCCGGTCCAGGCGGCGAGGAAGCCGTCGCGGGCCTCGGGGAAGAACCGCCGGTCGTAGCCGGCGAGCTGCTCGAACGGCAGCGAGGCGGCGTCCACCAGCTCGAAGCCGGCAGTGGCGCCGCCGGCTGCGGGGCCGCCGCCGTCCGGCCGCGGACGGCCTTCGTGGCGGACGTTGTTCCAGGCAGGCAGGAAGCCGGACCTGCGGTAGTTGCCCTGCTGCTCGACGACGCCGTCGAGGCCCACGAGCCGCCCGTCGAGCCGCTTCATCCCGGCCTGCCACAGCTGGAGGCCGTAGCCGCGGCCGCGGAACTCCGGGCGGACGATGTAGAAGCCGATGAACCCGAAACCGGTGCCGTAGCGCACGGCCGAGATGCAGGCCACCGGCTCGCCGTCGAGCCGGCCCACGAGGAAGCCCGCCGGATCGGCGACCGCGAACGCGTACCGGTCGGTGTCGCCCGGGTTCCAGCCCTCGGCGTCGGCCCAGGTGCGGATGAGCTCCATGTCGGCGCCGCTCGCGCCGGTGATCTCGAATCCCGTCATGTGCCGTGTTGTAGCAGAAGGCGCGGAACGCCCGCAGGCGTCCCGGAGATCCCCAGACGCCCGGCGGCCGGCAGGGGCCGTCAGCCCGCGCAGACGACGTCGTCCAGCTTGATCGGCCGCGAGTCCAGCCGCACGTACGCCGTGAACGTGTCCGTCCCGCCCTCGGCCCAGTACGTGGTGACGGTGGCCCAGCCGATGCCGGCGCCCGGGGCCACGGTGACCGGGCCGATGCCGACGCCCCGGGGCGCGGTGCGGGCGCACAGCAGGACGTCCAGGTCCGCGCTGTGCGCCTGTCTGTCCTTCAGGTGCTGGGACACGCGCAGCTCCCGGTCCCGGTCGGAGGGGCCGCGCTCACCGTAGAAGTCGATGAGGAAGGCGCCGATGGCCGTGGGGCTGTGGCCCGCGGCGGCCGCCGGGCCGGGATCCGCGGGGGCGGACGCGGAGGCCGGGGCGGCCGCGGGGAGCACGAGCAGGGCGGAGAGCGCGGCGCCGAGGCCGTACGGCTTGAGCTTCATGCGGGATGTGTAACCGGCGGCCCGGGCCCCGGGCGGGGGCCGGCCCCCGATCTCACTCCGGTGGGGGGCGGGATTCACCGCAGAACCGATACTGCCGGCGAAATCCGGTCGCGGGCGGCCCTGCGCCGTCCGTAGGGTCGCCCGCATGGGAAAGCCGCTCGTCGCAGTGTTCACCGGGGCCGGAGTCTCCACGGACTCCGGGATCCCCGACTACCGGGGGCCGCAGGGGCTGTGGCGCCGCGATCCCGGGGCCGAGAAGCTCGTCACGTACGAGCACTACATGGCCGATCCGGAGGTCCGCCGCCGGTCCTGGCGGATGCGCGCCGAGGTCGGGGCGCTGAACGCCCGGCCGAACGCCGCCCACCTGGCCGTGGCCGGGCTGGAGCGCAGCGGCATCCCGGTCCGGGTGATCACGCAGAACGTGGACGGGCTGCACCAGCTGGCCGGCATGCCGCCGCGGAAGGTCCTGGAGCTGCACGGCACCGCCCGGGCCGTGGTGTGCACGGCCTGCGCCGCCCGGACCCCGATGGACGAGGCGCTGGCCCGGCTCGCCGCGGGCGAGGCGGACCCCGCCTGCACGGCCTGCGGCGGAATCCTGAAGCCGGCGACGGTGATGTTCGGCGAGCGGCTGGATCCGGAGGTGCTGGCGCAGGCCGTGGCCGTCGCGAAGAACTGCACGGTGTTCTTCGCGGTCGGCTCGACGCTCCAGGTGCAGCCGGCCGCCTCGCTGGCCGGGATGGCCGCCGAGGCGGGCGCGCGGCTGGTGATCGTGAACGCGGAGGAGACCCCGTACGACGCGCTCGCGGACGAGGTGGTCCGGGAGCCGATCGGGACGGCCCTGCCGGCGCTCCTCGGGGCGCTCGCCGCCTGACCGGCGCCCCCGCCGGGCAGGCGGCGGACCTCCCCCGCCGGGCGGTCAGGCGGCGTCCGCGGCCCTGCGCAGCTCCGCCGCGTCCAGCCGCTTCATCGTGAGCATGGCGGCGGTGGCGCGGGCCGCCCGGCCCGGGTCCGCGTCGGTGACCAGGTCGATCACTCCGGGCGGGATGACCTGCCAGGACACCCCGAACCGGTCCTTGACCCAGCCGCAGGCGGACTCCTCGCCGCCGTCGCCCACGAGGGTGTCGTAGTAGCGGTCCGCCTCCGCCTGGTCGTCGCAGTGGATCTGGAAGGAGATCGCCTCGGAGAAGCGGAACTCCGGGCCGCCGTTGAGGCCGACGAACTTCTGCCCGTTGACCTCGAACTCGACGGTCAGCACCTCGCCGGCCCGGTCGGGCACGGCGTCGGTGTAGTGGGCCGTCCTGCCGATCCGCCCGTCCTTGAAGACGGACACGTAGTACGCGGCGGCGGCCTCGGCCTCCCCGTCGAACCACAGGCACGTGGTGAAGCCCTTGCTCATGACTGCCTCCAGGAGGGTGCGCGGGGGCGCCTGGCCGGGCGCCGCCCCGTGTCCCTTGTAGACCGGCCCCGGGCCCCGGATTCATCGGTGGCCCGGGGCCGGGTGCGCCGGGTGCCCGGAGTGCACCCGTTCGGACTACGCCTCGCCCGCGGCGCCCTTCGCCAGCATCCGGTCGACGACGCGCTCGGCGGCGCGGCCGTCGTCCAGGTCGCAGAACTCGGCGCGGAACGCGGCGCGCGCGTCCTTGTACTGCTCGCCGAGGGCGTCGGCGTTGCGGATGGCCTCGACGAGGGCGGCCGAGTCGTCCAGGAGCGGGCCGGGGGCCTTCTCCGCCAGGTCGAAGTTGAAGCCGCGCAGTGTGGACCGGTAGTGCTCCAGGTCGTAGGTGAAGAGCAGGATCGGCCGGTCGGTCAGCGCGAAGTCGAACAGGGCCGAGGAGTAGTCCGAGACCAGCACGTCGGCGACGAGCAGCAGGTCCGTCGGGTCGGGCCAGCGGGAGACGTCGACGACGAAGCCGTCGCGGGCCCGGTCGCGGACCTGCTCGGTGACGTGGTGGTGGCCGCGGACGAGCAGGACGTGGTCCTCGCCAAGCTCGCGGCGCGCCGCGTCGAGGTCGATCTGCAGGTCGAGCTTGTAGCCGCCGGACCAGTCCTCGCGGTTCTCCCGCCAGGTCGGCATGTACAGGACGACCTTCTTGCCCTCGGGCAGGCCGAGCCGGCGCCGGACCTCGGCGATCCGCTCGGCGTCGGGGCGGACGAGCGCGTCGGTGCGGGGGGCGCCGGACTCGATGACCTCGCCCTCGTAGCCGAGCGCCCGCTTGAGGATCGGGGTGGCGTACGAGCTCGGGGAGGCGAGCAGGGTCCACTGGGCGCTGTCGTGCTCCAGGCCCTCCAGGATGTCGGGGCTCGTGTAGTAGTCGTGGATGAAGTCGTGGCCGATCTCCTTGATCGGCGTGCCGTGCCAGGTCTGGACGACGACCTGGCCCGGGCGGCGCCGGAAGCGGCGCGGCACGCTGTCGTTCACGACGTAGTAGCGGGCGCGGGCGAGGGCGTCCCAGGCCTCGACGCTGTCGTGCTGGACGGCGCGGGCGGTCGGCGGGACCTCGGTGCGGCCGTCCCGGACCAGCCAGACGTGGTCGAGCTTCTCGCCGCGCCGCAGGAGCTCCTCGTGGATGGCGCGGGGCGAGTCGCCGCCGCCGTGGCCCTGGAAGGCGTCGTAGACGACGACGTCCTTCAGCGGCAGGGCGCGGCGCGCCGGGTAGGTCTCGAAGCGCAGGACGCGCTGGGCGTACCGGGAGCGGTCGTGCGGGCTCAGCATCGGGTCGGCGACGAGCACCATGCGGTCGTGGAAGCGGGCCTCGACGCGCATCCGGCGGCCCTCGGCGGAGAGGGCGACGGGGCCGGCGTGCAGCGCGGTCGGCGCGAACTGGACCGGGGCGCCGCGGTCGACGCCGAGCAGGCCGGCGGTGGTGCCGCCCTGGGAGACGGGGCGCAGGGTGGGCCACCAGCGGCCGCTGGGCAGGGGGGTGCGGCCCGCGTACGGCTCGGGGAGGAGGGGCGCGAAGGCCGTCTCGAAGCGGTCGCCGTCCCGGGTGACGGGGTAGCTGAACTCGACGCCGCGGGCGTCGTGGAAGACGAGCTCGTACGGCTCGTCGGTCGGGGCGGTGAAGCGGCCGGCCAGGGTGATGGTGCCGTCCTGGGCGGAGACGGAGTCGACGAGCGGCGGCGAGGGCTGCACCGAGAGGGTGAGGTGGCCGGTGTTGCCGCGCTTGGCGTAGACGGACCGGCCGGTGTCCCCGCCGGGCAGCGGCAGGACGAGTCCGGCGAAGCCGGCGCGCTCGTCGTGCGCGAGGCGGTGTTCGCGGCCGTCTGCTCCGGTGACGGAGAGGCTCCACGGCTCGGGGGCCCACTCGCCGGGGCCGGTCTCGGCGTCCGGTACGGCGGCCAGGTCGGCGAGCGGCACGCGGGCGGTGAACGGGGTGCGGCCGCCGCGCGGGGTGCCGGTCTCGACGGGGAAGGTGGCGGTGGTGCCGGTGGAGACGTGCACCGCGCGCAGGGCGGCGCCGCTGATGCCCGCGGCGAGCTCGCCGGCCACTTCGAGGGCGTCGTCGCCGCTGGGGCGGACGTCGAGGGCGCGGGCGCGGACGACCTCGACCTGGATGGTCAGGGCGCCCTGGGCGTTGGGGAGGATCCGGACGTCGGGGGCCACCCAGTGGGAGGGCGGGTTCTGGCCGGTGTCGGACTCGCCGCCCTTGAGGCGGGCGCGGTGGAGGCCGCCGGGGCCGGTGACGGCGATGGAGGTCGTCCATATGCCGTCGCGCCACTTGCCGCCGGACTGGAAGACGCTCGGGTCGACGACGGCGGCGAAGCCGGCCCAGTCGGCGTGGCGCAGCGCGAGGTGCGGGGCGTTGACGGTGGCCATCGGGGAGGCGACGGTGCGGGCGCCCACGACGGTGCGGCGGCGCTTGCCGCCCTCGCGGAAGACGAGCGCCTTGCGGGAGGCGAGGCGGTTCTCGGCGCCGAGGTGGCCGGGGATCGCGTAGCCGCGCAGGAGCAGCTTGCCGTCCTTCCAGACGGCCTGCTCCAGGCGGCTGACGACGCGGCGCTCGCGGGTGCCGAGCGTGAGGAGCCTGGCGGGGACCGGCGGGCGGCCCTGCAGGAAGGGGTAGTCGGCCTGCGGGCGGGCGAGGCCCTTGACGGGCACGCTGTAGTCGTAGTCGCGCTGGTGGTGGCAGAGGGCGATGAAGTCCTCCACGCGGCCCTCGGCGGCCAGGTACGCCTTGAGGCGGTCGGCGACGGTGAGGTTCGGCCACGGTTCGGGGCCGATCTCCTTGATGAGGCCGCCGACGTGCTCGACGAACGCGGCGCGGAACTCGGGGCCGCCCTCGCCGACGTACTTGTAGATGAGCGGGAGTTCCTCGCTCAGCACGTTGTGGTCGTAGTCGCGCAGGTAGCGGGTGTACTTCGCGCCCTGCTTGGCCTTGAGGGCCTCGCGGACCAGGCGGACGGAGGTGACACGGTCGATGACGGAGACCGGGTCGGTGGAGCGCTGGGTGATGGAGCGCTCGCCGGTCTCGCGGACCCGCCAGTGGTAGACGCAGTCGCTCAGGATGTCGACGCTGGCGGCGAAGTAGTGCGCGGGGATGCTGACCGGCGCGTCCTCGTACAGGATGCCCTCGGGGTACTGGAAGCCGTGCTCGTCCCAGAAGCTGCGGCGGTAGACCTTGTTCCAGGCGGTGCGGTCGGTGACGAGCGCGGGGAACTTGGAGATGTGGGTCTTCAGCTGCGTCCTGGCGAAGGCCGCCCGGTGGCCCCAGGACTGCTGCATGCCGACGGAGCGGAAGCGCTTGACGTTGCCGCCGGCGAAGTCGGAGCCGGTCTCGTCGAGGGCGGCGATGAGCCGCTCGTACGCGTAGTCCGGCATGGTGTCGTCGCTGTCGACGAAGGCCAGGTACTCGGTTCCCTCGGTGAGGTGCCGGGCGCCGACGTTGCGGGCGGCGCCGAGGCCGGCGTTCTCCTGCATGACCACCCGGAACCGCTTGTCCCGCGCGGCGAAGGCCTTGGCGATGGCGGCGCTGTTGTCCGTGGAACCGTCGTCGACCAGGATGCACTCGAAGTCGGCGAACGTCTGGGCGGCGATGGACTCCAGGCACTCGTCGAGGTAGAGCTCGACGTTGTAGACGGGGACGACGATGCTCAGGCGCGGGGGCATGGGGTGCGGGTTCTCCAGCGTGGGGAAAGCTCTTGGGATGATCAGTAGGTGAGAGCATCCTACTCGGTTACAGGATGATAAAGTCCCCCCATCCTGGACATATCCCATGGTCCGCCGGGACGGACGGCAAAGAATTCCGCCGCCCGTCACCTCGGCGTCGGTGTCCGGCCGAACCCCCGCTCAGATTTCGAGCTCGGCCTCGATCTTCTTCAGCTGGTGCCGGGCCATGGCCAGGTTGGCGCGGCCGCGGTCCAGCGCGAGGTACAGGAAGAAGCCCGAGGAGCCGCGGCCCTTCATCAGCCGGATCAGGTGGTACTGGCCGCCGAGGGTGATGAGGATGTCCTCGATCTCGTCCTTGAGGCCGAGCATCTCCATCGTGCGGACCTTCGCCCGGACCACGTCGGTGTTGCCGGCCGCGGCGACGCCCAGGTCGAGTTCCTTGCCGCCGCCGACGGTGCCGAGCGCCATGCCGCTGCCGTAGTCGACGAGTGCGGCGCCGATCGCGCCGTCGATCACGGTGGTCGCTTCCTTGAGCGCGGTTTCGACGTTCACGGTGTGTTCCTCTTTCTTCGGGTGGTGGGGTGCTGCATGCGGGTCAGCCGGCCGGCCCCGGCCGCGCCGGCGGGAGCGCGGGCGGCAGCGGGGGCCGGGGCGGGGCGGTTGCCGCGACCCGGCGGGCCAGGGTGTGGTCGAGCAGCTCCGCTATGCGGAGGCTGGATCGGCGGGCTTCGAGGTGCAGCCGGCCCACGTTGACGCGGGGTTCCGCGATCAGGGTGAGGACGGCGGCGTCGCCGGCCGCGTAGGTGGCCACGTAGCCGTGCTCGCCGCGGACGAGCAGTTCGCGGAAGCCGCCCTGCCCGGTGCTGTCGCTGAGCCGCTGGGCCACCCCGAGGGCGGCCGCGGTCAGGGCCGCGACGGCCTCGACCTCGGTGGCGGCGCTGTCCTGCGCGAGGACCAGCCCGTCGGAGCTGCCGGCCAGGGCACCGCTGAGCTGCGGGACCCGGGCTCGGAGCCGGCGGAGCTCGGCGAGTATCTCGGCTTCGGCCTCGGCGGGCACCATCGCCGTGCTCATGTCGGCTCTTCTCCTTTCGGGCTGCCCCCGCTCGGAGCGGTCGGCGCGCTCGGGGCGGTCGGCGCGCTCGGAGCGCAGAGCCGGTCGCAGCGGGAGCCTCACAGGCTTGCCTCCAGTGCGTCGCGTAACCGGCGGAGCAGCGCCACGTCCGGGGATTGGGTGTCGGTCATCCATTCGGGCAGGGTGGTCGCGGCGCGCACAGCCCGAACCGGCGCGAGCGGGGTCTCCACCAGGCCGGCCGCGGCCAGCCGCCGCACGTCGAGGAGGGTGTGGAAGGCCGGCCGGCCCAGCACCCAGGCGAGGTCCGCCGGGGTCCGCAGGCCGTCCGCATGCGCGAGCAGGGCGCGCTGGCGGGCCGTGACGGTCTGGCCGGGGGCGGCGGAGCGGGGCACCACGGGGGAGGTGTCGAGCTGCGGGTAGGGCCACACCGCGTCGAGCAGCTCCCGCCGGCGCCGGGTCTCGCGCTCGACGGCCGCGGCCGGGACGGAGCGGACGGAGCCGATCCAGTGGGTGGCGCCGCGGCGGAACCGCGAGGGGCCGCTCCCCGGGGAGAGGGCGAAGAAGGCGGCGTCGAAGATGGCGGCGAGGTGGCATATCTCCAGTTCGCCGCCGGCGAGGCCGCCGCTGTCCACGAGGAAGCGGGCGACCTGGCGGCGGGCGCCGGCCCGGTCGACGGCCTCGCGCCAGCGTTCGGGGGCGAGGCTCCCGCCGGTGGTGAGGAGGACGTCGAGGCCGGGGGTGGCGGGGCTCTCCGCGTGGACGATGCGGCCGTCCTCCAGGAAGAGGGTGCCGCGGTCGCGGAGCAGGGCGCCGGTGGCACGCTCGGCGGCGAGGCGGGTGAGCAGCGGGGACACGGCGGCGGTGGCGAGGCCGGTCATCTGAGCACCAGCCCCTCCGCGAGGGCCCTGAGTCTGTGCCGGGCGAGGGCCAGGTTGCCCTCGGTGCGGTCCAGCCACAGGTGGAGGAAGACGCTGCTGTCGAAGCTGGTCTCGACGAAGCGGAGCACGTGGTAGCCGCTGCGGGTGGTCACGATCACGTCCTCCACGGGCTGGGCCCGGTCGGCCGCGGCACCCGGCGCCGCATCGGGGCCCGCCTGCGCGAACGACTCGTACTCGGCGGCCGCCCGGGCCAGCTCCGCCGTCTCGGCCGCGGTGGTCTCGTGGTCCCCGACCGGCGAGTCCCCGGCGGTCCCCAGGGCCAGCCCGCTGCTCCAGTCCACCAGCGCGGCGCCGCGTGCACCGGGCAGCGCCATGGCTTCGAGCAGGCATTCGTCGATCCCGGGCAACGCGGGCTCCCCTCCCGGCCAGATGTGCGAAGTGCACGGTCCTTCGGCGCGACAGGAGGGAACCTACTCAAGTTCCGCAGCGTGCAACGGCCTTCCGGCATTTTCCGCGGGAACATGCGCGGAACCGCGCGACACCTTGGCTGGAACCCGACAACTTTTGACCGTGATTGCTGATCACGGCGCGGCGGGTGTCCGACGGCCGCCCCTTGCGGACCCGCCGGCACAGGGGCCGCCCCGGCCCTGTCCACCGGTCCGGCTTCCGTGCCACCCTGCCCCTCATGGAGCCGATCATCATCGACGAGATACGGGAGGACCTCTCCCGCCGCATCGCCGTGGCGGCGGACCGGCTCGCCGAGCGGACGCTGACCGACGACCCCGCGTACGCCGCCCTCCTCGGCCGCACCGAGCTGCGCGACCGGATCCACCACAGCCTCGCGCAGTCCGTCGACGGGCTGGTGCGCAGCTCGCGCGGACTGCCGGTCGAGCTCGCCGACGCCCGGGCGACGGGGACGCTGCGCGCCGAACAGGGCCTGCCGCTCGCCTCCCTGCTGCGCACGTACCGACGCGGCGGCCGGCTGCTCTGGCACACCCTCACCGAGGCGGTCACGGCGCACGACCCGGGCGCGCTGCCGCGGCTGCTGCCGCTCGCGTCCGTCCTGTGGGACGTCCTGGACCAGATGACGGACGCGGTGGCGGAGGCGTACCGGCGTACGGAGGCGGCGCGCTGCGACCGCGACCGGGAGCGCCGCGCGGCCCTGCTGGAGACGCTGCTGGACGGCGGGGGCGCCGCCGACGGCCCGGCCGTCTCCGAGGCGGCGGCGCAGCTCGGGCTCCCCGAGCGGGGCCGGTTCGCGGTCGTCGCCGTCGGCCCCGGGGCCGCCGGCGGCGTACCGGCCGAGGCGCCGGCCGCGGCCGGGCCGCGGGTGCTGTGGCGGGTCCGCTCCGACGGCGGGACCGGTCTGGTGGACCTCGGCCGGCACCCGCTGGAGGCGGTCCGGGAGCTGCTGGCCCCGCTGGGGGTGCGGGCGGGCGTCAGCCCGGTGGTGGAGGTGCCCGGCGACCTGCCGCGGGCGCGCTGGCTGGCCGCGCTCGCCCTGCGCACCGTCCCCGCCCCGGCGGGCACCGGCGCGGCGCTGCTCGACGAGCGGCTGCCGATGGCGCTGGTGGCCGCGCAGGCCGAACTGGCGGACCGGCTGCGGCAGGTGGTGCTCGGCCCGGTGCTGGCGCTGCCCGCGGAGGACTGCCGGGTGCTGCTGGGCACGCTGGGCACCTGGCTGACCTGCCAGGGCTCGACGACGCTGGCCGCGCAGCGCCTGTACTGCCACCGCAACACCGTCTCCAACCGGCTGCGCCGCCTGGAGCAGCTGACGGGCCGCTCGCTGTCCGACCCGGCGCACGTGGTCGAACTGTCCCTGGCCCACACGGCGTACCTCCAGCACCCCGCCTCGGCCGCGCTCCGGCGCCCCCGCCCGCGCAGGGCGCCGTAGCAGCCGGCCGGGGCCTCGGACGGGGCGCGTTCACGGCTCGCTGCCGGGCTGGGCCAGCTCCGCGGCGCGGTGGGCCAGCCAGAGGTCGTGGCGGGCGCTCGGCGAGCGCAGCAGGGAGCGCTGGAGGACGGTCTCGGTGCGGGCGAGCCGTTTGCGCGTGCCCGGGACGGAGATGCCGAGCGCGGCCGCGGTCGGGGCCAGGCGGGCGTCGTGGCGCAGCCAGGCCAGGACCGTCCCGTACGCGCCGGGCGGGGCGTCGGGGCCGGTCAGCGGGGCGAGGTGGGCGCGGGCCCAGGCGGCCACGTCGGGGTGGCGCAGCACGGCGTCGAGGCCCGCGCCGAGGTCCGCGGGCGGCGTCCCGGGGCCGGCGGGCGCGGCGAGGGGGCTGTCGGGGGTGAGCCGCAGTGCCAGCGAGAGGGCGGCCTGGTCGGCGAGACGGGAGAGGTCGGCGCCGGTCAGCGACTCGATCAGGCGCAGCCGCGTCGCCAGGGTGTTGCGGTGGACCTTCAGCAGCCGCGTGGCGTGCGGTCCGAAGTCCAGCCAGGCCCGGGCCGTGGCCCGCAGCTCCTGCGCTCCGGGGTCCTGCGGGCGGCGCGGCCGGTGCGTGTGCAGCGGCGTGAGCAGGGCCGCCGCCCAGCCGGATCCGGCCGCGTGGGCGGCCAGTTCGGGTTCCGGGCCGGGGCCGAAGCGGGCGTGCCGCCCGGGGCGGGAGCGGGCGACGGCCAGGGCGTGGAACGCCTGTGTGTACGCGGCGGGGGCCTCGCGCAGCGGCAGTTCCCCGCTCGCGCCGACGGCGCACCCGGGGACGGCGGCGGCAACGGCCGCGGCGAGGGCGGCGTGCCCGTCCGGTCCGTGCCCGCCCTCGGCGGGCACCAGCACGATCAGGTGGCCCTCGTAGACCGGGCAGCGCACCACCCACGCGCTGCCGCCGGTCAGCTCCCCGCAGAGCCGGGCGACGGCGGTCCGCTCGCCGGGCCGGCAGGCGACGACGTGCATCCGCATCGGCTCGGGAAGCGAGGGGGACAGCGCCTCGGCGACCTGGTGGGCCGTGGAGAGCCGGCCGTTCATCAGCAGGTGGAGGACCGCCTCGCGGGCCCGGGACTCGGCGAGTTCGGCCCGCTGGTCGCGCCGCTCCGCGTCTTCGGCGCGCAGGACGAGGGCCAGCGGCACGGCGGCGTCCGCCAGGAGCGCCGGCGCGGCCGGGTCGTGCGGCGGGCGGATTACGGCGGCGAGCGCGCGGCCCTGCCCCAGCGCGAACAGCAGCGCGGTGGATCCGCCGCCGTCGAGGACGGCCGACCGCAGGCCGCGGTCGGCGAGTTCGGCGGCTCCCCGAAGGGCGGGTTCGGGGGTGGCGGGGTCCGCGGCGCCGTGCGGGCCGGGGCCCGCGGCGGTGGCGACCACGCCGACCCAGCCGCCCAGCCGGGCGGCGAGCCAGCGCAGGACGGCGGCCGAACCGCCGGAGTGCGCGAGGCGGTGCATCTTCAGCACGTCGTCGGAGCGGCTCTGCGGGGGTGCCGGGGTGCCGGACGGGCGCACCGGCGGGGTCGGTGCGGGCGGGTTCGGGATGGCAGGCTCCGTTCGGTGCGGGGGGCGCCGCCGCATTCAACCACCGCTGTCCCGCTGTGCGCTGTGACACCGCTCTCGCCTGCTCGCTGTGCGGTGTTGAACCGGCAGCGCGGCCGCCGCGCGGCTACGCTGGGCGCGGGCGTCGGTCCCGGGTACCACGGGGGGTTCCCGGGGCCTTCCCGCTCACCTGCGCGCCGCGGCGCTGCGGATGGCCTCCCGGATGCGCGGATGGGTGCCGCAGCGGCAGATGTCGGCGATCGCGTCGATGTCCTCGTCGGTGGGCTCGGCGGTGCGCCGCAGCAGCGCGGCGGCCGCCATGATCCGGCCGGGCCGGCAGAACCCGCACTGCGACACGTCCTGTTCGAGCCAGGCCTCCTGCACGGGGTGCAGCCGGTCGCCGTCGGCGAGCCCCCCGATGGTGGTCACCGTCCTGCCCGCGCACTGCGAGACGGGCACGACGCAGGGCCGGATGTCCCGGCCGTCGGAGTGGCTCGTACAGGCCTTGCAGACGTCGACGCCGCAGCCGTACTCGGGGCCGGTGACGCCGAGCATGTCGCGCAGCACCCACAGCAGGGGCAGGTCGTCGGGCGCGTCGGCGGTGGGGCTCTCGCTCGGCGGAAGCCCCCTGTCGATGTGCAGGCCGGCCCGCAGGGTGGTGGAGATCGCGTCGGTGAGGCCTCCGGCCATCTGGGCCTCCAGGCCGCGCGGGTTGACGGGCAGGCCGACGTCCACGGCGATGACGGCCCGGGTGACGCGGACGCGCTCGGGGTCGCGGTGTCGATCTCGACGAGGCAGGCGGTGCGTGAGCGGTACTCCTCGTGGAAGGCGATGCCCTGCGCGCAGCCCGCGGGGCGGTCAGCGCGAGCAGGGCCGCGGTGGGCGCGCCGGGCAGGATGAACAGGTCGACGAGGTCGGCCGGGGCGGGCGGGGACGGGACGGCGGCGTGCGCGGTGTGCGGGGCGAGGGCCTCCGCGGCGGCGTGCGTGGCGAGGGCGAGCGTCGGCGCGGCGACGAGGCGGGTCAGGAAGGAGCGGCGGCTGCGCCCGGCTGCCGGGTGGGCCTCGGTCATGTCGCTGTGCCCCGCTTTCCGGGGCCCGGCGCCGGTCCCGCTCCGCCGCTGCCGGACCCTACCGACGGGTAGCGCAGCGGAGGCCGGGCGGGCGCGGATGCGGAACGCCGGCAAGGGCCCCGGGGCCGCCGGTCGTACGCGCCCGGGCGGGGGTCCTTCGTTCGGGGGTCCCCCGTGGCGGCGCACTCCGGCGCCTTGTGCGAAGCGAACGCCCCTGCGGGGTGAGCCGCGTCGGCCGTGCCTTCGAGCGGGAGTGACCGTGGCGCTTTTTTCCCGCCATGGGCGGACGATGGAAGCAGGAGACCCGTCCCTGCCGAGCGTATGGAGGAGGTGTGCAGCGGTGACGAAGTTCATGGACGTCCACCACGGCATGAAGGGCATCACGGCGGAGCAGCTGTCCGCCGCCCACCGGGCCGACCTGGCGATCGAGGCCGAGGAGAAGGTGCACTTCGAGCGGGCCTGGGCCGACCCCGAGTCCGGGACCGTGTACTGCCTGTCGGAGGCGCCGTCCGCGGAGGCGGTCCAGCGGATCCACGAGCGCACGGGCCACCCCGCCAACGAGATCCATCCCGTGCCGATCACGGTGTGACGGACGGGCCCGGCGGCCGGGTCGGCCGGAGTGGTGACCGGAATCGTTCGCACACCCCGGCCGGCCGCCGGGAAGCCTCAGGCATATGCCAGAAGCAAGCCCGGGACGGATGTTGCCAATCGCCTTACAGCCCCTTCACGCCTGTGCCAGAGTCGTAGAGGCCCTTCTGTTTCAGACCTGGCCGCGCCGCGCCTGTATCGGAGTGCACATGCCGTCCCATCTGTTCGCGGACCGTCCCGCGCAGCCGCCCGAGCCGGCATCGGTGGACGCCCTGATCTCGCAGGCGAGGCGGCTGCGCGGCAGCCTCGACGCGGTGCGCCGCGACACCGCCGCCGGGGACGGCGCACAGGGCCGCTGGCAGCGGGCACTGTGCGACCTTGCCGTGCACCAGCTCGACGACCTGCACGACCAGCTGGGCCAGCTCAAGAAGGGCCTGCCCCCGCCCGCGGCCTCCGACGGCCGGGCGCAGACGCAGCCCGGCCCGGACGGCGGCGACGTCCGCGACAGCGCCGACAGCGCCGACGGCGCCGACGGCCGGCACACCCGCATCGGCAGCGCCGAGTGGAACCTCCTCACCGACGAGGCCAGCTGGTCGGAGGGGCTCTTCCGGATCTTCGGGCGCTCCCCCGCGGCCGGCCCCCTTCCCCTCGACGAGCTCGGCTCCACCCTGTTCTCCGAGGACCAGCCCCTGCTCACCGCGATGCTCACCGCCTGCCTCGTCGACGGCACGCCGCTCGACGGGGAGTTCCGCATCGTCCGGCCCGACGGCCGGGTCCGCACGCTGCACATGCGGGGGGAGCCCGTCCTCGACGGCGACGGCTGCACCGCCTCCATGTGGGCCGTCTTCCGGGACGTCAGCGAGCTGCGCCGGAGCCGGCGCGCGGTGCACGAGTCCCGCGAGTCCCTGCGGCACCGCCGGGAGATCGCCCGGACCGAGCACCGGCTCGCCGTGGAACTCCAGGAGGCCGTCCTGCCCCCGTGGCGCACCTCCCTGCGACTGCCGCACGACAGCGCCGGCGCCCTCGACGTGGCCTCCCACCACCTCCCGTCCGCGGCGGGCGCACCGATCGGCGGCGACTGGTACGACGCCCTGCACCTGCCCGACGGGCACACCCTGTTGACGGTCGGCGACCTCACCGGGCACGGCGTCACCGCCACTTCGGGCATGGCGATGATGCTCGGCGCCCTCCGCGGCATGGGCATGGCCGGCATCGAGCCGGGCCCCCTGATGGGCTGGCTCAACCGGTTGCTCGAAGCCTCCGTGCAGCCCGCGCTCGGCTCGGCCGTCTGCTGCCGGTACGACCCGGGGAGCCGCGTCCTGTCCTGGGCGCAGGCCGGCCACCCCGCCCCGCTGCTGGTCCGCGCCGGCACCGGCCGCACCCTCGCCCCGCCCGAGGGCGTACTGCTGGGCGCCACGACCGGAGCCGCGTACGGGCAGGCCGAGGAGCGGCTCGAAGCCGGCGACGTGCTCGTCCTGCACACGGACGGGCTGCTGCCGTACGACGCCGGGCTCGGCCGGGCGGACGGCACCGAGCGGCTCCTGGCTCTCGCACCGCGGCTCTCCGCGGCCTCATCCGCGCAGGACTGCCTGCGTACGGTCGTCGAGGAGTTCGGCGGGGACGGGCGCGAAGGCGGCGCCTGCGTCCTGGTCGCCCGGATCGGTACCTGACGGCCGCCGGAGCCGAGCCCTCTGCCGCGCCGGACCGGTCGGAGGCCGCGCCCCTGGCGCGGCCTTTCCGTCGTGGCGCCGCCGGAAGGTCCGGCGCGCGCACCGGCACCCCTAGACCGTCTGCTGCACCGGGCTGTTGGGCAGGGCCAGCTTGATCTCGTCCCGCAGGTCCTCGATGCGCGAGTACCCCGCGTACTGGCCGGTGAGCCGGTACATCTCCCGCAGCCGGTCCCACGTCCGGTGCGAGGAGGTCTCGTTCATGGAGACGAGGGCGAGGCGGGCGTACCGGTCCGCCTGCTCGGGGTCGTCCGCGATGAAGCAGGCCGAGGCCATGGAGATGTAGTCGAAGATCTGCGAGCGCTGGTGGCCGCCGGCCCGCAGCCGCAGCGCCTCGCGGGCGTGCCGCTGGGCGATCGGCGCGGCGGACGGCTCGTGGTCGGCGAGCGTCCGGTAGGCCAGGGCCTGCATGCCGTGCAGGTCCGCCTCGTCGAAGTGCTGCATCCAGGAGGGCGGCGGCACGTCGGCCTTGTCGGACACGAACAGGTCCTCGGCCTCGCCGAGGGTCCGCCGCATGGCCTGCCCCTTGCCCATCGCGGCCTGCGCCCACGCCTCGATGGTGTGCAGCATCGCCCGGGTGCGCGGCAGCGTCTCCTCGCCGGAACCGGACTTGGCCAGCTTCATCAGGTCCAGCGCCTCGCCGGGCCGGCCCAGGTGCACCATCTGGCGGGCCGCCCGCGACAGCGCCTCGCCCGCCCGCGGCCGGTCGCCCCCCTCGCGGGCGGCGTGCGCAGCGATCACGAAGTACTTCTGGGCGGTGGGTTCGAGGCCCACGTCGTGCGACATCCAGCCTGCCAGCACCGCCAGGTTGGCCGCCACCCCCCACAGGCGCCGCTGGAGGTGGTCGGGGTGGCGGTACGCCAGCATGCCGCCGACCTCGTTCAACTGGCCGACGACGGCCTTGCGTTGCAGGCCGCCGCCTCTGGCGGCGTCCCAGGCGCGGAAGACCTCCACGGAGCGCTCCAGCGCCTCGATCTCCTCCGCTCCGATGGGCGCGGCCTCGTACCGGTCGAAGCCGGCCGGGTCGGCCTGGAATGATTCGCCGAAGCGCTGGGCCTGGCCGCCCGCACCCGGGTCGGTGTGCAGCCAGTCGTACATGGCGTTGGTGAGGACGGAGCCGGCGGTGAGCGCCACTCCTGCACCCATCAGACCGCGACGGTTGAGCATGAGGTCCATTCCCGTGAATTCGGTGAGGACCGCGGCTGTGCGTTCGGGCGCCCAGGGCATGCCTTCGGGGTTGTCCTGCACCCCGTCCGGCTGCCGCCCGGAGGTGCGCCGCTGCCGTACGAACCCGAGGTCCTCGATGGTCACGACACGACCGAGCCGCTCGGTGAACAGGGCTGCCAGGACGGTGGGCACCGGTTCGCGGGGGGTCTCCCCCATGTCGATCCACCGCCGTACCCGCGAGGTGTCGGTGGCCAGCTGGTGGTGGCCCATCGCGGCCGCCTGCCGGTTGACCATCCTCGCCAGCTCACCCTTCGACCAGCCGGCCAGGCCGAACAGGTCGCTCAGTCGGGTGTTTGGTCCTTTGCTCACGTCAAGCCCCCAGGTTCTCGGCTGGTTTGACAGTAGCCCGCCGACAGATGCCCAGCGACTATTCGCCAGGCTTCGCCAGGGGCAGCCAGATGGTCCGCCACCCGCGCCAGGGTGTCAGGTAGGAATGCGCCTCCCCGACCCGGTCGCCGGGCGGAACTCCCCAGGGCGAAACCCGGGGCCGGCGGGGCGGCGTACAGATCTCGTCGGCGCACGAAGGGAACCGCAACGCCATGTATGCAGCAACGTCCTCCGTGTCCGCCCCGGTCCGGCCCCACCGCACGCTCCAGGCGGGCGGGGGCTCCTATCTCGATGCCGCCCGCCCCGCGGTGCCGCTTCCCGGCGCCGTCCGGGCCCGGCGGATGCCGGGGGCCGTCACGCAGCCGCTCAGCGGGAGAATCGACCTGTCGGGGCCGCAGGGGGCGCAGTTGCGCACCGCACTGGCCTCGGTGCAGCGGATCTGCCCGGAGTTTGCTCCGGTGCAGGTGCTGCGGCGCAGCGGCCGGTCGGTGCTGCTGGTGGGGACGACCGGCCGGATGACCGCCGTGGCGAAGGTTTTACTGGACCACTCGCCGGAATGGCACGAGCGGTACCGGCACGAAATCGCGGCGTACCGGACGTTCGTCCGACACCGCCCGCCGGTCCGGGTGCCGCGGCTGATCGCCGCGGACCCCGAGAACGGGACGCTGGTGGTGGAGCGGATGGCGGGCCGGGTCGCGGCACTCCAGCGGCATCCGGTGGAGGCCCCTCCGCGACCCGACCTGCGGGCGGCGCTGGGAGCGGTCTGCCGGGTCAACCAGTGGCGGCCGCCGGCGGATCTCTTCGGGGACCCGCTGAACTACGGGCAGCGGATCGCGCGGTACCACGAGTTGGGGCTGCTGACGGACCGGGACCTGGGAGACCTGCAGAAGCTGCTGTGCGGGCTGAAGCTGGCCGGTGTGCAGCGGCAGTTCAACCACGGAGACGCCCTGCTGTCGAACCTGCTGCTGTCGCCGGCGGGGCCGGTGCTGCTGGACTGGGAGCATGCGGGCTGGTATCTGCCGGGCTACGACCTGGCGACGCTGTGGACGGTGCTGGGTGACGCGCCGGCCGCGCGCAGCCAGATCAGCCGGCTCGCCCAGGCGGCCGGACCGGCGGCGCGGGACGCGTTCCTGGTCAACCTGATGCTGGTGCTGACCCGGGAGATCCGGATGTGCGAGACGGCGGTGCAGCGGTCGATGGCCGCTTCCGCCCCGAACCAGCCCCTGCCGGCGGGCGCCCTGTCCTCGGGCGAGGAGCAGCGGCTGCTGCTGCGCCGCCTGCACGACGACTGCGGCATGGCCCGCAGGGCGGTCCGCGCGGCCGTCGGGACCCGCTGAGAGGCGGCGAACGACACCGTCACGAAAATCCCGTGGCGCACACAACCGGTGTGCGCTCCACGGGATTTCGTGCGTCCGGGCCGGCATGCGGACGGATGACTTGACATCGCGGGGTCCCGGGCACAGGTTTCTGACACTGCATCAGACACCTGCCGCCTCTTCCCGCCGGAGCCTGCCATGACCGCGAGCACCGCCCCCGATCCGCGCCCCGCACCCCCTCCCTCGCGCCGCGCGCTCCTCGCCGGGGCGGGAGCGGGCGCGCTCGCCGCCGGCCTTCCGGCATCCGTGGCACGCGCCGACGCCGGACCCGGGTTCGGCGAGTACGACGTCGTCGTGGTCGGGTCCGGGGCCGCCGGGATGACGGCCGCGCTGACCGCGGCCAAGCGCGGGCTCAGCGTACTGCTGGTCGAGAAGGCGCCGGCCTTCGGCGGGTCGACGGCGCGCTCCGGGGCGGGGATCTGGCTGCCGAACAACTCGGTGATCCTGCGCGCCGGCGTACCCGACACCCCGCAGAAGGCGGCCGCGTACCTGGCGGCGGTCGTGGGTCCGTCCGTGCCGGCGGACCGCCAGGCGGCATTCCTGGCGAACGGGCCGCGGATGCTGGACTTCGTCATGGCGAACAGCCCCCTCCGCTTCCGCTACATGGACGGGTACAGCGACTACTACCCGGACCTGCCCGGCGGGCTGGCGAACGGCCGCTCCATCGAGCCCGACCAGCTCGACGGCCGCGTCCTCGGCGCCGAACTGGCCCGGCTGAACCCGCCGTACATGCCCGTCCCCGCGGGGATGGTCGTCTTCGGCCAGGACTACCGGTGGCTGACCCTGGCCGCCGTCAACGCGCGGGGGGCCGCCGTCGCCGCCGCGTGCCTGGCGCGCGGCACGCGGGCCGCGCTGCGCGGGGAGAAGCCGCTCACGATGGGCCAGGCACTGGCGGCCGGGCTGCGGGCGGGGCTGGCGCAGGCCGGGGTACCGGTGTGGCTGGAGTGCCCGTTGACGGACCTGGTGACGGAGGGCGGGGCGGTCACCGGCGTCGTCGTGGAGAAGGGCGGCGTCCGCGGCACCGTGCGGGCCCGCCGGGGCGTCGTCCTCGGCTCGGGAGGGTTCGAGCACGATGCGGCGATGCGCGCGCAGTACCAGCAGCAGCCGACCGGCACGCAGTGGTCGGTGGGCGCCCGGGAGAACACCGGGGACGGGATCCGCGCCGGGCAGCGGGCCGGGGCGGCGCTGGACCTGATGGACGACGCCTGGTGGGGGCCGACGGTGCCGCTGCCCGGGGAGCCGTACTTCTGCCTGGCGGAGCGCACCCTGCCGGGCGGGCTGCTCGTGAACGCGGCGGGGGCGCGGTTCGTCAACGAGGCGGCCCCCTACAGCGACGTGGTGCACGTGATGTACGAGAAGGACCGGGGTGCGCCGGGCTCCCACATCCCGGCCTGGCTGGTGGTGGACCAGCACTACCGCAACAAGTACCTGTTCAAGGACGTGCTGCCCGCGCTGCCCCTTCCGGACGCGTGGTACGCGGCGGGGGCGGTGCACACGGCGTGGACGTGGGACGGCCTCGCGGAGCGGATCGGCGTGCCGGCTGCGGCGCTGCGGGCGACGCTGAGCCGGTTCAACGCCCAGGCGTGGAGCGGGACCGACGCCGACTTCGGCCGCGGGCGGACGGCGTACGACCACTACTACACGGACCCCGGGGTGTACCCGAACTCCTGCCTTGCCCCGGTCCTGCTGCCGCCCTTCCACGCGTTCCGGATCGTGCCGGGCGACCTGGGGACGAAGGGCGGCATCGTGACGGACGCGCGGGCGCGGGCGCTGCGGCCGGACGGCTCGGTCATCCGGGGCCTGTGGGCCGCGGGCAATGCGAGCGCGGCGGTGATGGGCCGCAGCTACGCGGGGGCCGGGTCGACGATCGGCCCCGCGATGGCGTTCGGCTACGCCGCGGCGAACGACATCGCGGACGGGTGACCGGGCCGGGCGGTCAGCCCTGCTGGAAGAGCTCGGCGGGCAGCGGCTTGAGCAGGGTGTACAGGTCGTCGCTGATGGGCCGGTCCCAGCTGGCGATCGTCACGAGGACGTTGTCGCTGCGGTCGAACTGCACGCAGCTGATCCGGGACTCCGAGAGCTTGATCTTGCGGACGATGAGGAGGTTGTCGCCCTGCATGACGGGGCAGTCCTCGATGCCGGTGACCTCGACCTCCTCGTCGTTCTCCAGGGCGTCGAGGAGCTGTGCCACCTCGAAGGGGATCTGGCCGTCGGCGAGGTCGCGGGCCGGGGAGCCCTCGGGGAGGTTCCCGATGATCATTGCGGGGCCGCGTCCGCCGAACAGGTCGTAGCGGAGAAAGACGCCCTGGCAGCTGCCGTCGGGCGCGGGGAGCAGCCCGGCCCCGAGATTGCCCGGCCAGTCCCCCGGGTCCATGGCCAGGACGTCGAAGTCCGGGCCGGCGGGTGTGGCGGCGCGGTTGCGGCGGAGGAAGGACATGCGGCCATGGTACGTGGCCGGGGGCGCTTTCCGGATCCGGGGGCGCCGCGCCCGTTCGCCGTTCGCGGGCGCCGTGCGCCGTGCGGTGCCGGCCCTCCGGCGCGGGGACCGGCGGGGGGCTGCCGGGGCGTTCGCCGCCGCGTGCCGGGCCGCGCCGGGCCTGGAGGCGACGCGGCGTGTCGCGCGGGCCACGTCGCGTCACGCGCGCCCCGCGATGTCCCGTACCGGGCCCGCCTGTGCTCAGGAGGCCGGGAGCCCGGAGCCGACCAGCCACATGGAGAAGAACTGCGCGCCGCCCCCGTAGGCGTGGCCGAGCGCCCGGCGGGCTCCCGGGACCTGGTGCGCGCCGGCCTGGCCGCGGACCTGGAGGGCCGCCTCCGCGAAGCGGATCATGCCCGAGGCGCCGATCGGATTGGAGGAGAGGACGCCGCCGGAGGGGTTCACGGGCAGGTCCCCGTCGAGCCCGGTCGCGCCGGACTCGGTGAGCTTCCAGCCTTCGCCCGCGGCGGCGAAGCCGAGGTTCTCCAGCCACATCGGCTCGTACCAGGAGAACGGCACGTACAGCTCGGCGACGTCGATCTCGCGGCGCGGGTCGGTGATGCCGGCCTGCCGGTAGACGTCGGCCGCGCAGTCCTTCCCGGCCTGCGGCGAGACGAAGTCCTTGCCGGCGAAGAGCGTCGGCTCGCTGCGCATGGCCCCGCCGTGCACCCAGGCGGGCGGGCGGGGGGCGCGGGCGGCGCCGGCCCGGTCGGTGAGGAGCATCGCGCAGGCCCCGTCGGAGGAGGGGCAGGTCTCGGAGTAGCGGACGGGGTCCCACAGCATCGGCGAGGCCTGGACCTGCTCCAGGGTGATGCCGTGCTCGTGGAGGTGCGCGTACGGGTTCTTCAGGGCGTTGCGGCGGTCCTTGTACGCGACGAGCGAGCCGACGGCGGCGGGTGCTCCGGTGCGCCGCATGTACGCGCGCACGTGCGGGGCGAAGAACCCGCCGGCTCCGGCGAGCAGCGGCTGCTGGAAGGGGACGGGGAGCGACAGCCCCCACATGGCGTTGGACTCGGACTGCTTCTCGAAGGCGAGCGCGAGCACGGTGCGGTGCACGCGGGCCGCGACGAGGTCGGCGGCGACGAGCGCGGTCGAGCCGCCGACGGAGCCCGCGGTGTGGACGCGCAGCATCGGCTTGCCGACGGCGCCGAGGGCGTCGGCGAGGTAGAGCTCGGGCATCATGACGCCCTCGAAGAAGTCGGGGGCCTTGCCGATGACGACGGCGTCGACGTCCTGCCAGGCCAGCTCGGCGTCGGCGAGGGCGCGGGCGGCGGCCTCCCGGACGAGGCCGGCGAGGGAGACGTCCTGGCGGGCGGCCGCGTGCTTGGTCTGGCCGATGCCGATGACGGCCACGGGCTCCTTGCTCATGCTCGGTCCCCTTCCAGGACGGCGACCAGGTTCTGCTGGAGGCAGGGGCCGGAGGTGGCGTGGGCGACGGCCCGGTCGGAGGCGCCGCGGTGGATGCGGGCGGCGGCCTCTCCGATGCGGATCAGGCCGGCGGCCATCACGGGGTTCGCGGCGAGCGCCCCGCCGGAGGGGTTGACGGCGGTGGACCGGCCGAGGCGCAGCGCCTTGCGCAGGACGACCTCCTGGGAGGTGAACGGGGCGTGCAGCTCGGCGGTGTCGACGGGCGCGGTGAAGAGGCCGGCGCGCTGGGCGGCGAGGCGGGTGGACGGGGAGTCGGTGAGGTCGCGCACGCCCAGGCTGTGGGCCTCGATGCGGTGGTCGATGCCGGTGATCCAGGCGGGCCGCCCGCACAGGCGGCGTGCGGTGTCGCCGGCGGCGAGGACCACCGCGGCGGCGCCGTCGCCGACGGGCGGGCAGTCGCCGGTGCGCAGCGGCCGGACCTGATGGCCGCCGTGCGGGACGGCGCCGGCGAGCTGGGCGTGCGGGTTGGCCGCGGCGTCGGCGCGGCTGCGGGCGGCGATCGCGGCGAGCGCCTCCTCGTCGGTGTCCCCGGCGTCGATGAGGGCCCGGGCCTGGAGGGCGGCGAGGGCGACCGAGTCGGGCCACAGGGGGGCGAGGTAGTAGGGGTCGAGCTGCCGGGTGAGGACGTCGCGCAGGGAGCCGGGCGAGGACTTGCCGTACGCGTAGACGAGCGCGGTGTCGGCCTGCCCGGTGCGCAGCTTGACCCAGGCCTCGTACAGGGCCCAGGCGCCGTCCGTCTCGACGTGGGATTCGGAGATCGGGGGCCAGGCGCCGACGCCGTCGAGGGTCATGGTGAAGGAGAAGGGGCGGCCTGCGAGGTAGTCGCTCGACCCGGAGCAGGTGAAGCCGATGTCGCGGGCGCGCAGGCCGGTCCGCTCGCGGACCTCGTCGAGGACGGGCAGGAGCATTTCGAGCTCGCTGAGGTCGTCGGTGCGGCGCCGGTGGTCGCTCTGGGCGAACGCCACGACGGCGATGTCGCGCTCGTGGCGGGGCATCAGACGAGCTCCTTGTAGCTGTCGTAGGCGGCGTCGGGTTCGCCGGTGGGGCGGTAGTGGTCGGGGTGGCGGCCGTCGGCGGTCCACACGGGTTCGACGCGCAGGCCCATGCGGACCTGGTCGTAGGGGATGCCGCCGATCCGGCCGTGGAGGGGGAGGTCGGCGCCGTCGAGGGCGATGTGGGCGTAGACGTAGGGCACTTCGATGTCGAGGTTGCGGGCCTTGATGTTGACGATGCAGAAGGTGGTGACGGTGCCGGCCGGGCCGACCACGACGCGGTCGGTGGTGGCGACGCCGCAGGTGGGGCAGGCGCCGCGCGGGGGGACGTACACCTTCCGGCAGGAGGGGCAGCGCTCGCCGACGGTGCGCCGCCCGCGGAGGGCGGCGAGGTGGGCGCCCTGGGCGCGGCCGGGGGTGTGGGTGTAGTCGAGGCGTGCCTCGGTGACGATGCGGGTGACCGGGTCGGGGAAGCGGCCGTCGTGCGGGGCCGCGGCGGGCGGGTGGAGGGGCGGGGCTTCGGGTCCCTCGGGGCCCACGGGTTCGAAGCAGGCGATGTCGGTGATGGCGCCGGTGCGTTCCGCAGCCCAGCGGATGCGGACGCGCATGCCGGTGCGGACGGCGTCGGGGCCGGGGGCGTCGAGGGCGTGCAGGAGGGCGGTGTCGGCGCCGTCGAGGCGGACGAGGACCCAGGCGAAGGGCGTGGCGAGGGGCTGGCGGGGGCGGGGGCGGTCGTTCCAGGCCCAGGTGGTGACGGTGCCGGCGGGGGCGACCTCCACGAGGTCGCGGAGTTCCTCGGCCGTGGCGGGGTCGTATTCGGCGGGCGGGACGAGGACGGTGCCGCCGGAGGTCCTGGCGCCGAGGACGACGCGTTCGCGGAGCCCGGTCAGGAAGGCGCTCTGGACGGGGCCGAGGGAGCGGGTGAAGGGGAACTCGACGACGAGGGGCGCGCGGAGCGCCTCGGGCGGGGGCGCGGCTGTCATGGGTCTCTCCGGATTCTCCGGGGGCGTGCGGGCCCGGCGGGAGGGAGGAGGAGCGCGGGAGGGCGGGGGCGGAGGGGGATCACGCGCGGCGGTAGACCGGGGGGCGCTTCTCGGCGAAGGCGCGGGCGCCCTCCTTGGCGTCGGCGGTGTCGAAGACCGGCTGTCCGCGGTCGAGTTCGGCGGCGAGGCCCTCGGCCTCGGTGAGGCCGGCGGTCTCGTACACGGACGCCTTGACGGCCTCGACGGCGAGGGGGCCGCAGGCGTTGATCAGCTCGGCGGTCTCCAGGGCGGCCTCCAGCGCGGTCCCGTCCGGGACGACGCGGCCGACGAGGCCGATCCGTGCGGCCTCCTCGGCGGAGTAGGGGCGGCCGGTCAGCAGCATCTCCAGGGCGTGGGTGCGCGGGATCTGGCGGGGCAGGCGGACGGTCGAGCCGCCGATCGGGAAGAGGCCGCGCCTGACCTCGAACAGTCCGAAGACGGCTCCTTCGGCGGCCACGCGGATGTCGGTGCCCTGGAGGATCTCGGTGCCGCCTGCGACGCAGTACCCCTCGACGGCGGCGATGACCGGCTTGCGGGGCCGGTGGTGGCGGAGCATCGCCTTCCAGTGCAGGTCGGGGTCGGCTTTGAGGCGGTCGCGGTAGGCCTCGCCGCCCATGCCGCGCCCGGCAAGCGCCTTGAGGTCCATGCCGGCGCAGAAGTCGCCGCCCGCGCCGGTCAGGACGACGGAGCGGACGGCGTCGTCGGCGTCCGCTTCGAGCCAGCCGTCGTAGAGGCCGACCAGCAGGGGCAGCGAGAGCGCGTTCTTCGCCTCGGGCCTGTTCATGGTGAGTACCAGCGTGGCTCCGTGGCGCTGCACGGTCAGGTGTTCCGTCCCACCCATGGCCGTTCTCCCGTCTCCGGTGACCTGGAACAGGTTGCAGGAGGGCCCGGAGCAGTTCAAGAGTTTCCTGACACTCAGTCAGTTTTCTTGGGCGGCTCCCTTCCCAGTTGGGTTGCGCGGCGCTGTAATGGCCGCCCGGCGGCCCCGCGGGCCGCTCGTCGCGCGGGCCGATCCCGGGGTGAGGGAGGAACGGTGGAGTACAACCTTGCCGACCTGTTCGAATCGGTTGTCGACGCGGTTCCGGACCGCGAGGCCCTGCTGTACGTGGACCACCCGGGGACCGGCGCCGAACGCCGCCTGACGTACGCGGAGCTGGACGCGGCGGCGAACCGCGTCGCCCACCACCTGCTGGACAGCGGCCTGAGGCCCGGCGAGCACGTCGGCCTGCACCTGTACAACGGGGTCGAGTACCTCCAGACCGTGCTGGCCTGCCTCAAGGCGCGCCTGGTGCCGGTGAACGTCAACTACCGGTACGTCGAGGAGGAGCTGGTCCACCTCTACGGCGATGCCGACCTGGCCGCGCTCGTCTTCGACGGCGAGTTCACCGGGCGGGTCGCGGCGGCGCTGCCGCACACGCCCCGGCTCCGGCACCTGCTGCGCGTCGGCGCCGCCCCCGAGGGGGCGCCCGAGCCGGCGCTCGCGCCGGTGGCGTACGGGGACGCCGAGGCGGCGGGGTCGCCGGCGCGCGGGTTCGCGCCGCGCTCCCCCGACGACCTGTTCATCATCTACACGGGCGGCACGACGGGGCTGCCCAAGGGCGTGATGTGGCGGGCGGAGGACCTGTTCTTCGCGGGGCTGTTCGGCGGCGAGCCGTCGGGCGAGCCGGTGAAGCGGCCCGAGGAGCTGGCCGAGCGGGCGGCGGCGCGCGGCGCCGGGCTCACCTTCTTCCCGGCGCCGCCGCTGATGCACGGCACGTCCACGCTGACCTCGTTCATCGCGTTCAACTACGGGCAGCGGGTGGTCCTGCACCGCAAGTACATGCCCGAGGAGGTGCTGCGGACGATCGCGAAGGAGCGGGTGTCGAGCGTGTCGCTGGTCGGCGACGCGATGCTGCGGCCGCTCGTGGACGCACTGGAGGGGCCGCTGCGGGGGACGGACCTGTCCGGCCTGTTCAGCGTCTCCTCGTCCGGGGCGGTCATGTCGGACTCGGTGGCCGCGGCCTTCCGGAGGCTCGCCCCGCACGTACTGCTGCTGAACAACTTCGGATCGTCCGAGTCCGGTTCCAACGGGCGTGCGGCGGACGACGCCGGGCCCGGACGCGGCTTCCGGCTGGTGGTCAACGCGCGCACGCAGGTGGTGGACCCGGTGACCCGCGAGCCGGTGCCGGCCGGGGTGCCGGGACGGCTCGCGCAGCGCGGGCACGTCCCGCTCGGCTACTACAACGACCCGGCGAAGACGGCAGAGACGTTCTTCCTGAAGGACGGCGAGCGGTGGGTGCTGCTCGGCGACGTGGCGACGGTGGAAGCGGACGGCGTGGTGACGGTGCTCGGGCGGGGCTCGCAGTGCATCAACACCGGCGGCGAGAAGGTGTATCCGGAGGAGGTCGAGCAGGCGCTGAAGGCCCACCCGGCGGTGTACGACGCACTGGTCGCCGGGGTGCCCGACCCCCGGTGGGGCAGCCGGGTCGCAGCGGTGGTGCAGCTGCGCGAGGGCGCGCCGGAGCCGACGCTGGAGGAGATCCAGGCGCACTGCCGGACCAGGCTGGCGGGGTACAAGATCCCGCGGCGGCTGGTCGTCGCGCCGCAGGTGCAGCGGTCGCCGAGCGGCAAGGCGGACTACCGGTGGGCGAAGGCCGTGGCGGCCGGGGCGGAGGGCGGGGGCGAGGGCGGGGGGTGACGGCCTTCCGCTGCGCCGCCGCAGGGGGCTGAGGCCCGCCCGTGGGGTGCGATCACTCGTTCGAGTCATTGCCTTCGACCGCCGGAGTCGGGCAATCTACCGAATGATCGGTCGGTTCCACGGCTCACGACGGGGTGAGGGCAGATGACGATGCACGAGGACCTGCGGGACGCGGGCGAGCGGCTCGGCGCGGCGGAGCTGGCCGCGCTCCAGCTGGACCGGCTGCGCGCCACGCTGCGCCGGGCGTACGAGCGGGTGCCGTTCTACCGGCAGGCCTTCGACAAGGCGGGCGTGCACCCGGATGACTGCCGCTCCCTGGCGGACCTGGCGCGCTTTCCGTTCACGGCCAAGGCGGACCTGCGCGACCAGTACCCGTTCGGGATGTTCGCGGTGCCGCGCACCGAGGTGCGCCGCATCCACGCCTCCAGCGGCACGACGGGCCGCCCGACGGTGGTCGGGTACACCGAGCGTGACCTCTCCACCTGGGCGGATGTCGTGGCCCGTTCGATACGCGCGGCCGGCGGCCGCCCGGGACAGGTCGTGCACGTGGCGTACGGGTACGGCCTGTTCACCGGCGGGCTCGGTGCGCACTACGGCGCGGAGCGGCTGGGCTGCACCGTCGTGCCGGCGTCCGGCGGGATGACGGACCGCCAGGTGCGCCTGATCCAGGACTTCCGGCCGGAGGTCATCATGGTGACCCCCTCCTACATGCTGACGCTGCTCGACGAGATGGAGCGGCAGGGCATCGACCCGCGGTCGACTTCGCTGCGGACGGGCATCTTCGGGGCGGAGCCGTGGACGGAGGCGATGCGGCGGGAGATCGAGGACCGGCTGGGCATCGATGCCGTGGACATCTACGGCCTGTCCGAGGTGATCGGCCCGGGCGTGGCGCAGGAGTTCGCGGAATCCAAGGACGGCCTGCACGTGTGGGAGGACCACTTCTACCCGGAGGTGGTGGACCCGCTGACGGGTGAGCCGCTGCCGGAGGGGGAGCCGGGCGAGCTGGTGTTCACGTCGCTGACGAAGGAGGCCATGCCGGTCATCCGCTACCGCACGCGCGACCTGACCCGGCTGCTGCCGGGCACGGCACGGCCTGCCTTCCGGCGTATGGAACGGGTGACCGGCCGCAGCGACGACATGCTCATCCTGCGCGGGGTGAACCTGTACCCGACACAGATCGAGGAGATCCTGCTGCGGATACCGGGCCTGGCCCCGCACTTCCAGCTGCGGCTGACGCGGGAAGGCCGGCTGGACGTCCTGACGGTGCGGGTGGAGGCGCGGCGGGAGGCGGATGCCCGCCTCCGGGAGGAATCGGCGGCCGCCGTCGTCCGGGCGGTCAAGGAGGGCATCGGGGTGACAGTGGAGGTGGAGGTCGTCGACCCGGAGACGCTGGAGCGGTCGGTGGGGAAGATCAGACGGGTGTCGGACCTGCGCGGCGACCGGTGACGGCCCGGTCCGGCGGGGCCCGGGCAGGAGCACCCGTTCGGCCCTACTTCGGCCGGGCGTCCGGGAGCCCCCGGGCCCGTCCGGGTAGTCCATGAGGCGTGACCCACGCGCTCCGACGGCTCCACGACCGGCTCATGGCCTCCCACGTCGGGCTGGCCTGGAGCCGGGGCCGGGAGATGGAGCTGATGCACCGGGCCATGGGCTTCGCCGCCCTGGGGTTCCTGACCCTGGTGCCGCTGCTGGTCGTCGTGGCGGCGGCAGCCCCGGGCTCCGGCTCCGGATTCGGGCGCTGGCTCGGGCAGGCCCTCGGGGTGAGCGTGTCCTCGCGGACCCGTGTGGAGATGCTGTTCGGTGCGGCCGACCTGGCGCTGGAGCGGACGACCGCGTTCGGTCTCGCGGCCCTCGCGGTGTTCGGGCTCACCTTCGGCTGGGCCGTGCAGCGGGGCTACGAGAAGGTGTGGGACCTGCCGACGGCCCGCTGGCACACCATGTGGCGGCACGTCGTGTGGCTGGCCCTGCTGGTCTGCTACCTCGCCCTGCTCGTCGGAATGCCCACCGCACAGGGCGCCGCCGCCGCCCTCACCGCGGCGGGTGACCTGGCCGGAACCTGCCTGTTCTTCTGGGGTTCCCAGCGGCTGCTGCTGGGCGGTCGGGTCCGCTGGCGGGCCCTGCTGCCCGGAGCGGTGGCAACCAGCCTCGGGCTGCTCGGGCTGCGGATCTTCTCCCAGCTGGTGTTCTCCCCGCTGATCGCCTCCAACGCCGTCACCTACGGGCCGTTCGGCACTCTGCTGGTCGTCCAGTCATGGCTCGTCGGCGTCGGGTTCGTCGTCTTCGGGGGCGGCCTGGTGGGCCGGCTGGCCCACGAGCACCTGACCCGCCGCCGCCTCGGCCACACGGACTGGCCGATCGACTGACCGCCGACCGCACGCCCCTCGCCGCGGCCGCGCCCCCGGCGGAGGCGGGCGCGGGAGGAGGTCAGCGGTTGCCGGAGGGCGCGTACCGGTCGCGGAGTTCGCGCTTGAGGACCTTGCCGCCGGCGTTGCGGGGCAGGGCCTGCGCGAACAGGATCCGCCGGGGCGCCTTGAAGTGGGCCAGCCGCTCGCGCGCCCACGCCAGCAGCTCCGCCTCCGTCACGTCTCCGCGCGGCACGACGACGGCGGTGACCGCCTCGATCCACCGCGGGTCCGGCAGCCCCACGACCGCCGCCTCCGCCACAGCGGGGTGGGCGTAGAGGACGTCCTCGACCTGCCGGGAGGCGACGAGCACACCTCCCGAGTTGATGACGTCCTTGACCCGGTCGACGACGGTGAAGTACCCCTCCGCGTCACGGACGGCCAGGTCACCGGAGCGGAACCAGCCGTCCCGGAAGGCCTGCCGGGTGGCCTCGGGGTCGTTCCAGTACCCCCGGCAGAGCTGCGGGGAGCGGTAGACGACCTCGCCGGCCGTGCCGTCGGGGACGTCGGCGCCGTGCTCGTCGACGACCTTGGCCCGGACGTGCTTGACCGGCCTGCCGCAGGATGCCATGCGCCCGTCGTGCTCGTCCGGTGCGAGGACCGTGGCCAGCGGCCCGATCTCGCTCTGCCCGAAGCAGTTGTAGAAGCCGAGGCCGGGCAGGCGGGCCCGCAGCCGCTCCAGGACGGGCACCGGCATGATCGAGGCGCCGTAATAGGCCTTGCGCAGGGCGCTCAGGTCGCGCCGCTCGAACTCCGGGTGGTTCGCGAAGCCGATCCACACCGTCGGCGGCGCGAAGAAACTGTCCGCGCGCCCGGCCTCGACCAGTGCGAAGACCTCCTCGGGCTCGGGGGCGTCCAGGATCGTGTTGCGGGCGCCCACCGCCAGGGAGGGCAGCAGGAAGACGTGCATCTGCGCCGAGTGGTACAGCGGCAGCGAGTGCACCGGCAGGTCCGCCGGGTCCAGGTCCAGCGCCTCGATCGCGCTCTCGTACGCGTGGGCGAGCGCCCGGTGCGTCATCACCGCGCCCTTGGGCAGGGCGGTGGTGCCGGAGGTGTACAGCAGTTGCACGACGGCGTCCGGGGCGGCTGCCGCCTCGAAGGGCTGCGGGTGGGACAGCGCGTCGAGGAAGGAGCCGGGGGCGTCCCTCAGCGGTCGTACGGCGCATCCGCCGGGGATCCGGCCGGCCAGGTCCGGGTCGGCGATGACGAGGGAGGCGGTGCAGTTGTCGAGGATGTGCGCCAGGTCCGCGCCGGTGAGGTTGTGGTTGACCGGGACGTGCACGAGGCCGGCCCGGGCGCAGGAGAGGAAGGCGATCAGGTAGGCGTCGCAGTTGTGGGCGAAGGCCGCGACCCGGTCGCCGGGCGCGAGCCCGTAGTGGCCGCGCAGGACGGCGGCGCCGGTGGTGGCGGCCGCGTCGAGCCCGGCGTAGGTCCAGGTCCGGTCGCGGTAGCGGACCGCCTCGCGGTCGGGGAATCGGCGGGCGGCAGCGCGTACCAGCCCGTCGACCGTGTGGTCGCGCACCGGCGGCGTCGCGCTGTGCGGGTCCGCGCCGTGTTCCTCCTGTGCAGCGGTCATGGCAGCGATCGTGACACATCGTCAGCGGTCGTGCACGGGTGCGGTGCGCGGTCAGGGGCTGACGGCGAGGAAGAGGTAGGCGGCGAGGAGGACCAGGTGGACGCCGCCCTGGAGGAGTGTCGCCCGGCCGGGCACGATGGTGAGGGCGCCGACGACGACCGTCAGGGCGAGCAGGACCATGTGGACCGCGCCGAGGCCAAGGAGCAGCGGCCCCGACAGCCACAGCGAGGCCAGCGCGATCGCCGGGATGGTCAGGCCGATGCTGGCGAGGGCGGAACCGTACGCGAGGTTGAGGCTGGTCTGGACGCGGTCGCGGCGGGCCGCCCGCACGGCGGCGAGCGTCTCGGGAAGCAGGACCAGCAGGGCGATGACGACGCCGACGACGGCCTGCGGCATCCCGGCCTTGGCGACGCCGGCCTCGATGGCGGGCGAGACGGCCTTGGCGTCGCCGACGACCGCCACCAGCGCGACGACGAGCAGGGCGAGGCTGAACAGGGCGGCGGGTGCGGTGGGCGGTGCGGCATGGCCCCCGTCGCCCCCGGTGCCGCCGCCGTCGTGCTCGGCGGTGACGGGGAGGAAGTAGTCGCGGTGGCGGACGGTCTGGACGGCGATGAACAGCCCGTACAGGGCGAGGGAGGCGACGGCGGCGAAGGTGAGCTGCGCGGCCGAGAACTCCGGGCCGGGCTTGCTGGTGGTGAAGGTGGGCAGGACGAGGCTGAGGGTGGCGAGGGTCGCGACCGTGGCGAGGGCGGCGCCCGATCCCTCCGCGTTGAAGACGGCGACGCGGTTGCGGAGCGCGCCGACGAGCAGGGACAGGCCGACGATGCCGTTGCAGGTGATCATGACGGCTGCGAAGACGGTGTCCCGGGCGAGGGAGGCGGACTTCTCGCCGCCGTCGGCCATCAGGGTGACGACGAGGGCCACTTCGATGACCGTGACGGCGACGGCGAGGACGAGGGACCCGAACGGTTCGCCCACCCGGTGGGCGACGACCTCCGCGTGGTGCACGGCCGCGAGCACCGCCCCCGCCAGGCACAGCGCGACGAGGACGACCGCGACGCCGGGCAGGTCCCGCCCCCAGCTGAACGCCAGGGCGATGATCGCGGCGACGGGCACCAGAACGGTCCAGTCGAGGACGGGAAACTTGCGGGCTGCCGAACTCATGCCACAAAACTGCCATGTCCGGATGTCCTGCAACGAAAGGCGCGAACATGTCGAAGGAAGGGAAACATCCTGATTCCCGGGACCGCGAGGCGCGGCCTGCGAGCGCCCGCCTCGGTCGGACCGCACACGCCGAGGCGTGCGCCCTCCCGGCGTTCGGCGGGCTGGTCACAGCGGGCGGTCGCGGTCCTGCCAGTACGGGGCGCGGAGGCGGCGTTTGTACAGTTTGCCGTTGGGGTCGCGGGGCATCTCCGCGGTGAAGTCGACGGTCCTGGGGCGTTTGAAGGCCGCCAGCCGGCCGGCGCAGTGGGCGAGGATGTCGGCGGCGAGCGCCTCCCCCGGCTCGTGTCCGTCGGCGGGCTCGACGACCGCCTTGACCTCTTCGCCCCAGTCGGCGTGCGGGATGCCGAAGGCGGCGGCGTCGGCGACGGCCGGGTGGGACAGCAGGACGGACTCGATCTCCGCGGGGTAGATGTTGACCCCGCCCGAGATGATCATGTCGATCTTGCGGTCGCGGAGGAACAGGAAGCCGTCCTCGTCGAGGACGCCGAGGTCCCCGACGGTGAAGAAGTCGCCGATGCGGCTCCCCCGGGTCTTCGCCTCGTCCCCGTGGTAGCTGAACCCGCCGGTGCTCATCTTCATGTAGACGGTGCCGACCCGCCCCGGCGGCAGCCGGTTGCCGTCGTCGTCGAAGACGGCGAGCTCGCTGATGGGCCAGGCCCTGCCGACCGTGCCCGGCTTCTTCAGCCAGTCCTCGGCCGTGGCGAACGCGCCGCCGCCCTCGCTGGCCGCGTAGTACTCCTCCACGCAGGGGCCCCACCAGTCGATCATGGCCCGTTTGACGTGGTCGGGGCAGGGCGCGGCGCCGTGGACGGCATGCCGCATGGAGCTCACGTCGTACGCCGAGCGGACCTCCTCCGGAAGGGCGAGGAGGCGGTGGAACTGGGTGGGGACCATGTGGGTGTGGGTGCAGCGGCGGGCCTGGATCAGGCGGAGCATCTCCTGCGGCGTCCACTTGTCCATCAGCACCAGCGGGTGCCCGAGGTGCAGGGAGGCGCCGGCGAACTGGAGGACGGCCGTGTGGTAGAGCGGCGAGCAGACGAGGTGGACGTTGCCGTCGAAGGGGCGGATCCCGAAGATGCCGAGGAAGCCTCCGAGGTACGTCTCCTCCGGGGCCCGGCCGGGCAGGGGGCGGCGGATGCCGCGGGGGCGGCCGGTGGTGCCGGAGGTGTAGTTCATGACCCAGCCGAGGGTGCGGTCGGCGGGGGGTGCCGAGGGGTGGCCGTCGAGGAGTTCGGCGTACGGGCGGAAGCCGGGCACCGCCCCGACGGCGTAGCGGTGGCTCGCGGGGAGGCCGGCCTCGTCGGCGGCGGCCGCGGCGGCGGCCGCGAAGCGCTCGTGGGCGAGGAGGACCTTGGCGCCGGAGTCGGCGGTGATCCAGGCGATCTCGGGCCCGACGAGGTGGTGGTTGACGGGGACGAGGTAGAAGCCGGCCTGGGAGGCGGCGAGGTAGGCGGTGAGGAACTCGGGGCCGTTCGGCAGGACGGCGGCGAAGGCGTCGCCGCGGGCGAGGCCGGCGGCGCGCAGGCCGTGGACGAGCCGGTTGGCGTCCGCGTGGAGCCGGCCGGCGGTCCACTCCTCGCCGCCGGGGGCGACCAGGACGGTCCGCGCGGGGTCGGCCGCGGCCTGCGCCCAGAAGCCGTTCGGGAGCGGGGGCCGGGCCTCGGGCTGGGCCTGGGACTGGGCCTGGGGCTGGGGCTGGAGTCGGGGCCGGGGCCCGGACCGGGGCCGGGTCCGCGGCCGCTCGCCGCCGGTGTCGCTCGGGCTGCTCACGCTGCACACACCTCTTTCGACGGTTGTCAGGCTCGGCCGGCGATCCGGTTGATGCGGTCGACGGCCTTCTCGAAGCCGCGGGTGAGGTCGTCGACGACGGCCTGGACGCTGCGCTCGCTGGTCATCCGGCCGACGATCTGCCCGACGGGGGTGCCGAGCAGCGGCTGGACCTCGTACTTCTGGATGCGGGAGAGGGCCTCGGCGACGAGCAGGCCCTGCAGGGGCATGGGCAGGGCGCCGGGACCGTCCGGGTCGTCCCAGGCGTCGGTCCAGGCGGTGCGCAGCTGGCGGGCCGGCTTGCCGGTGAGGGCGCGGGAGCGGACGGTGTCGCCGGAGCCGGCGGCGAGGAGCCTGCGGGTGAGGGCGCGGGAGTGCAGGTCGGCTTCGGTGGTGGTCAGCCAGAGGGAGCCGAGCCAGACGCCCTGGGCGCCGAGGGCGAGGCCGGCGGCGATCTGCTCGCCGCTGCCGATGCCGCCGGCGGCGAGGACGGGCAGCGGGGCCACGGCTTCGGCGATCTCGGGGACGAGGACCATGGTGGCGATCTCGCCGGTGTGGCCGCCGGCCTCGTACCCCTGGGCGACGACGATGTCGATGCCGGCGTCGGCATGCCGGCGGGCGTGCTTGGCGCTGCCGGCGAGCGCTGCGGTGAGGACGCCGCGGGCGCGGGCGCGGGCGATGACGTCGGCCGGCGGGGAACCGAGGGCGTTCGCCAGGAGTTTGACGGGGTAGTCGAAGGCGACGTCGAGCTGGCTGCGGGCGACCTGCTCCATCCAGCCGGTGATCCGCCAGCCGGAGGCCTCGCCCTCGGGCAGTTCGGGGACGTGGTGCCTGGCGAGGGTGTCGCGGACGAAGGCGCGGTGCCGGGCCGGGATCATCGCCTCGATCTCGGCCTCGCCGATGCCGTCGACGGCCTTGGCGGCGGGCATGACGACGTCGAGGCCGTAGGGCCGGCCGCCCGTGTGGGCGTCCAGCCAGTCGAGGTCGCGCCGCAGGTCGTCGGGGGAGGTGTAGCGCACCGCGCCGAGCACGCCGAATCCGCCGGCGCGGGTGAGGGCCGCCGCGACGGCGGGGAAGGGCGTGAAGCCGAAGAGGGCGTACGAGACTCCCAGCTGTTTGCTCAGCTCCGTCTGCATGGTCGGCAGCATGCCGCAGCGCGGCGGCCTGCGGAAGACATTTTCTGATGCTGCGTCAGATTCTTTGCGGGGGTGCGCGTGCGGCCCCCGCGCCCCGTGCGGGCAGATACTTCGAGAGGCCGAGGGGCCGGACGGGAGGCCAGGCGATGGAGGCACACACGGGGGCCGGGAGCGGCACGGCACCGCACGGCTCGGGAGGGGAGCGCGGGGGCACAGCGCCGCCGGGACCGGGCGCCGGGGGCGGGCCCGCCCTGAGCCGGCGGCGGCTCGGCGGCCGGCTGCTCGCCCTCGGCGGCGTCCTGCTCCTGCACGGCGCGCTGCCCGGGGCCGCGGGGGCCGCGGGCAGCCCGGCGGAGCGGCGCGCCCTCCAGGGGCTGCGGCTGCGCTACGGCCCGGCCCGCCGGGCCGGCCTCGTCGAGCGGCACCTGGAAGACGCGGCGCAGGAGGCGGCTCGGTTCCTCGGCCCCTCCCCCGAGCACCCGTACTACGCCGGCGCCGTCGTCCTCGCGGGCCGGGGCCGGACCGTCGCCCTGCACCGGGCGATGGGCCACGCCGTCCGGTACGCCGACTACGACGGCCGGACCGACACCGCCCGCGAGCTGCCGCCGCAGGAGCGGATCCCGATGGCGGAGGACACCGTCTTCGACCTGGCCTCCCTCACCAAGCTGTTCACCTCGCTGCTCGCCGCGCAGCAGATGGAGCGCGGCCGGCTGGAGCTGGAGGCGCCCGTCCACCGCTACCTGCCCGAGTTCACCGGCGGCGGCAAGGAGCTGATCACCGTCCGGCAGCTGCTCACGCACACCTCGGGGCTGCGCTCCTGGGCGCCGCTCTACCAGGAGCCCACCCGGGAGGGGCAGTTGAGGCTGCTGTGGTCCGTTCGTCCGCAGGAGCCGCCGGGCAGCGTGTACCGCTACTCCGACCTGAACCTCCTCACCCTCCAGCTGCTCATCGAGCGGGTCACCGGCCGCCCCCTCGACGTCCTCCTCCACGAGGAGATCACCGGCCCGCTCGGCATGCACCGCACCCGCTTCAACCCGCCGCGCTCCTGGCGCCGCTCCACGGCCGCGACCGAGGTGCAGCGGCCCCCGTGGTCCGGCCTGGACCGCGGCCTGGTCTGGGGCGAGGTGCACGACGAGAACGCCCACGCCCTCGGCGGCACCGCCGGCCACGCCGGAGTCTTCGGCACCGCCTGGGACCTGGCCGTCCTCGCCCGCACCCTCCTGGACGGCGGTGCGTACGCCGGCCGGCGCATCCTGCGCCCGGCCTCCGTCGAACTGCTCTTCACCGACTTCAACACCGCCTTCCCGGGCGACGACCACGGCCTCGGCTTCGAGCTGTACCAGCACTGGTACATGGGTGCGATGGCCACGCCGCACTCCGCCGGGCACACCGGTTTCACCGGCACCTCCCTGGTCCTGGACCCGTCCACGGACTCGTTCCTGGTCCTGCTCGGCAATTCGGTGCACCCGGTCCGGACGTGGCGGGCGGGCAGCGCACCGCGCGTCGCGGTCGGCAACCGCTTCGCCCGCGCCGTCCCCGTCCGCACCCGGCACGGCGGCCCCGCCTGGTACTCGGGGATGGAACCCGGCGCCTCCGGCACGCTGGCCCTGCCCCCGCTGACGCCGGCGACGGGCTCGGCTCGGCTGCGCTGCGCCGTGTGGTGGGACACCGTGCCGGGGGAGGGCTTCCTGCACGTGGAGGCGTCCGCGGACGGCCGGGCGTGGGAGCCGCTGCCGTTCAGCACGGTCCGCGCGACGGGCGGGACCGCCGAGGAGTGGCCGCAGGGCCGCGTCGACGGCTGGTCGGGCCGCATCTGGCACCGCCTCGAGGCCCCGCTCGGCGCCGCGTGGGCGGGGCGGCCGGTCCGGCTCCGCTTCCGCCACGAGGCGACCGGCCGCTACGTCGGCCGCGGGGTGTACGTGGACGTCGTACGGGTGTCGGAGCCGGCCCGGCTGCTGTTCGCGGAGGACCGCCCGGCCGACGCGGCCGGCATCGAGGCAGCCGGCTGGAGCCGCTCCGCCGACTGACCCGGCCCGCCCGCCGCCGCCCGCCCGCCGGCCGGGCCCTCAGGCGGGCGGCCCGTCAGGCGGGCGGGCCGTCAGGCGGGCGGGCCCGGCGGGAACGGGATGTCGGCGAGGAGCGGGAGGACCTGCTCCTCCTCGTAGTCGAGGTGGGCCGTCAGCTCCCGGCTCAGCCGCGCCAGTTCGGTACGGAAGCGGTCGGGGTCGGCCGTCGCGGCGTCCGCGAGCAGCAGGCCGAGCTCCTGCTGGATCCGGGCGACGGTGCGGTGTTCGGCGGCGAGCCGTGCGAAGGCGTCCTCCAGGTGGGGGTGGGCGGCGGCGAGCGCGGGGAAGACGTGCGCGTCCTCGCCCTGGTGGTGGAATTCGAGGGCCTGGCAGAAGGCCAGGCAGTGCTGGCGGATCTGCAGGCCCAGGCCGGGCGCGGCAGGCGGTGCCGCGGCTTCGCGGGCGGCCTGCGCGCGGGCGGCGAAGAGCGCCTCCGTCTCGGCGCGGACGTGCCGCAGCTGTCCCCGCAGCCACACGTGCACCTCCAGGAGCTTGTCGGCGAGGGTGCGGACCTCCGCCGGCCCCTCCCCCGGTGCCGGATCGGAGCGCTGGAGCACCACGACCGGCAGGGTGCGCGAGGTGCGGTCCTGGTAGTCGGCGTAGCCGGGCTCGGCGGCCGCGGCGTACGCGAACAGCCGGTCGCGGTGTGCGCCTTCGGCGGGGACGGCGACGGCCTCGTACTCCTCGGTGGCGGTCTCCACGCGGACGAGGGGGTGGGCGAGCAGGTTGTGGTACCAGGCGGGGTGGCGGTCACTGCCGAGGTGGGAGCCGACGACGAGCAGGCCCTCCTCGTGCGGGATGCGGCCCAGCGGGGTGGTGTGCTGCCTGCCGGTCCTGGCGCCGGTCGTGGTGAGCAGCAGCAGGTCGCTGCCCTCGAAGGGGCCGCCGACCTTTCCGCCGTTGGCCCGGAACTCTTCGATGACCCACTGGTTGAAGTCGGTTGCGGACATGGGGAGTCGGTTCTCCTGGATCGTGGGCGCGCGCGGGGGCGCGGTACGGAGGCGGCGGGACCCCTCGCAGGGCCCGGCCGCGGCCCGTCGGCCCCCGCACACCGGAAGGCGGGTGTGCGGGGGCGGACGGGGCGGGGATGGCGGGGGCGCGGGCAGGGTGCCGGGCCGGGCGGCCGGGCGCGGGATGCGGGCGCCGGGTGCTCAGAGGCCGGCTGCCGGCGCCGCGGAGGGCGCGGGGGTACGGTCGCGCGCCGGGGTGCCTGCCGTGTGCACGGCGCGGCGGGGCCGGTACGGGCGGCCTGCGGTGGGAGGACTCATGCGGTGTCCTGGGGAAACGGGTGGTCGCCCGATCGCCGGCCGGCCCACTGCTCTATGGCCGGCGCCACGCGCCACGGACGACATTAGAACGATCATCCGCCCGGGTTGTCAACGTCCGGAGCCGCCGGGAGCGCCCGCGGGAGCAGGGCCTCAGGCCAGCGCCGCGTCGAGCATCCGGCGCGACGCGTCGGCCAGTTCGGCCGGGTCGGGCTCCGGCCGGGAGCGGGCGAGGGCGCCCGCGAGCCGGTCGTAGAGGAGTCCGTCCATCCAGGCGACCAGGAGTTCCGCGGCCTCCCGGGGCCGGGGCGCGCCGAGCGCCGCGAGGACCTCTGCGGCCTTCGCGCGCGGCACCTCGCCGGCGCGGTGGAAGTCGGTCTCCAGCTCGGGGTTGCGGGCCGCCTCCAGGCTCAGTTCGAAGCGGGCGAGCTGCCGCGCGCGCCCCTCGGTCAGCCATCGGTGGAGGGCGGCGGCCATGGCTGCGGCGACCGCCTCCCGGTCAGGGACCCCGCCGCGGCCGTCCGCCCCGCCTGCGGTCAGGGAGGTCCGGTCGATGTCCTCGACGTCGAGTTCGGCGAGGCGCTGGTAGCAGGCGCCGATCAGGGCGGTCCGGGTGCGGAGGTAGTACGAGGTGCTGCCCGCGGGGAGGCCTGCGGCGGCGTCGACGGCACGGTGGGTCAGTCCGCGCAGGCCGGCTGCGGCGACGAGGCCGATCGCGGTGTCCGCGATGAGGGTGCGGCGGTCGGGCCGGGCGGTGCTGCGGTCTGCGGGGCTGGACATGCCGCCACTCTACAGCTGTAGAGTGAAGACTGTGCCTCTACGGATGTAGAGGGCATGCCCAGTGGATCGCACCGTCGAGGAATCGGGAGGGACGCCATGTCCCAGCGTCATGCGGTCGTGGTGGGTGCGGGCATCGGCGGCCTCACGGCAGCCGTGGCCCTGCACCGCCGCGGCTGGCGGGTCACCGTCTGCGAGCGGGCCCCGGAGCCCCAGGCGGCCGGCGCCGGGATCGTCCTCGCGCCGAACGCCCTGCACGCCTTCGAGGCGATCGGCTTCGACGCCCGCACCGCCGCGGGACGCGCGGTACCGGCCGCGCTGGGGCTGCGCCGCCGCGACGGCCGCTGGCTCAGCCGCGCCGGCACCGCCGCCATCGCGGCCCGCTACGGGTTCCCGCCGCTCGCCGTCTTCCGCCCGTCCCTGGCCGCCGGCCTGACCGCCGCCCTCCCCGCGGGCACCGTCCGCCACGGGGCAGCCGTCGACTCCGTCGAGGACCCGGACGGCTCGCCCGTCGTCCACACCTCCGAGGGCGAGCTCTCCGCCGACGTCGTCCTCGCCGCCGACGGCATCCACAGCCCCACCCGCCGCCGCTTCTTCCCCGACCACCCCGGCCTGCGGTACAGCGGGGAGACCGCCTGGCGCACCGTGCTCCCCGCCTCCGGCGCGGACCTGCCGGAGGCTGCCGAGACCTGGGGCCGCGGCGAGCGCTTCGGCATCGTCCCGCTCGCCGACGGCCGCGTCTACGCCTACGCCACCGCCGTCGTCCCGGAGGGGTACCGTCCGGCCGACGTCCGCGCCGAGCTGCCGCGCCGCTACGGCACCTGGCACGACCCGATACCGGCCCTCCTGGAGCGGATCGACCCCGCGGCCGTGCTCCGGCACGACCTGTACGACCTGGCCGCCCCCCTGCCCCGCCACCACCGCGGCCGCCTGGCCTGGCTCGGCGACGCCGCCCACGCCATGACGCCCAACCTCGGGCAGGGCGGCTGCCAGGCCGTCGAGGACGCCGTGGTCGTCGCGCACCTGCTGGACGGCGCCCGCACCCCGGCGGACGTGTCCGCCGCGCTGGCCGCCTACAGCACCGCCCGGTGCGCCCGCACGGACGCCATCCGGGTGCGCGCCCGCCGGGCGGGCCGCATGGCCGCCCTCCGGAACCCGCTGGCCGCGGCAGTCCGCGACCTCGCCGTACGGGCCGCCCCGGCCGGACCGGCGCTGCGGGCGATGGACGGCCTGCTCGGCGGGTTCGTGCTGCCGCCCCGCCCCCGCCCGGTCCCCGCCGAGGCATAACCGGAAGGCCCCCGCCGTTGACACCCCCGGGCAGCCACCGCCCGGCAGCGAGGAACCGACCGCGAAGGCAGGCAGCGACATGACGACCACCGGCATCGACTGGGACCACCCGAAGGACCCGCGCCCCGGCTGGCAGCTCGACCACGTCCGGCAGTACGTCGAGTCGGGCGGCACCGAGGGGCACCACTGGCGGGGGACGCAGACGCTGCTGCTGACCACGGTCGGCCGGATCTCGGGCAGCGCGGTGCGGACCCCGCTCATCTACGGCGAGGCCGATGGCAGCTACCTCGTCGTCGCCTCCCGCGGCGGATCCGCCGAACACCCCCTGTGGTACCGGAACCTGACGGCCCACCCGGAGGTCCGCATCCAGGTCGGGCCGGAGGTGATGCAGGGGACCGCCCGCACGGCGACATCCGAGGAGCGGGCCGCGTACTGGCCCGTCATGGTCGGGCACTGGCCGGCGTACGAGGACTACCAGGCCCGGACGGAGCGCGAGATCCCGGTCGTCGTGATCGAACCCGCGGGGCGGAAGCCCGCCGCCGGCGCCTGACCGGAGGCGGGCCGCCGGCGCGCGGCCAGGCCCTAGCGGCCCAGGACCGCCATGGCCGCGTTGTGGCCAGGCACCCCGCTGACGCCGCCGCCGCGCACGGCACCCGCCCCGCACAGCAGCACGTTGGCGTACGGGGTCTCCACGCCCCACCGGCCCGCCGCGCCGACGTCCCCCTCCCCGCCGGGTTCCCGGTACGGCCAGGACAGGTCCCGGTGGAAGATGTGCCCGCCGGGCAGGCGCAGGTCGCGCTCCAGGTCGAGCGGAGTCTTGGCCTCGATGCAGGGGCGGCCGTCCGCGTCGAAGGCGAGGCAGTCGGTAACCGGTTCGGCGAGGTGCTCGTCCAACTGGGCGAGAGTGGCGGTCAGAAGCACCTCCCGGGTCCCCTGGTTGTCCCTCTCGAAGAGGCGCGCCGGGGTGTGCAGGCCGAACAGGGTGAGCGTCTGGCAGCCCTGCTCGACGAGCTCCGGGCCGAGGATCGACGGGTCGGTCAGCGAGTGGCAGTACACCTCCGACGGCGGGACCGAGGGGAGCTCTCCGGAGGCGGCCTCGGCGTGCGCCCGCTCCAGGTTCGCGTACCCCTCGGCGACGTGGAAGGTCCCGGCGAACGCCTGCCTCGGGTCCGCGGAGGCGTCCCGCAGCCGGGGCAGCCGCCGCAGCAGCATGTTGACCTTCAGCTGGGCGCCTTCGGCGGCGGGCTCCGGGGCCTCCTCGCCGAGCAGTTCGGCCAGGGCCCGCGGGGAGGCGTTCACGAGGACGGTGCGGCCGGCGACCCGGCCTTCGCCGGTCGCGGTGCGGAAGACGACCTCGGCGGGGCCGCGGCCGTCGGTGTCGATGCGGAGCACCTCGTGCCCCGTCGCGATCTGTGCGCCCGCCGCCCGCGCGGCGCCGGCCAGGGCGTCGGTGAGCGCGCCCATGCCGCCGACGGGGACGTCCCAGTCACCGGTGCCGCCGCCGATCACGTGGTAGAGGAAGCAGCGGTTCTGGGCCAGCGAGGCGTCGTGCGCGCCGGCGAAGGTGCCGATCAGGGCGTCGGTGAGGACGACGCCCCGGACCAGGTCGTCCTCGAAGCGGTCCTCCACCGCCTGTCCGAGGGGCTCCTCGAACAGCATCCGCCAGGCCGCCTCGTCCCCGATGCGCTCCTTCAGCCCGGCCCGCGTCGGCAGCGGCTCGGTCAGCGTCGGGAAGACGCGCTCCGCGACCCGCCCGGTCGTCGCGTAGAACTCCCGCCAGGCCTCATACGCGCGGTCCGAGCCGGTCAGGCGCCGGAAGGACTCCCGGGTGCGGCCCGTGTCGCCGCCCACGAACAGCCCGTCGGGGCGGCCGCCGCGCGCCTCGGCCCTGTACGGCGTGTACGAGGACACGGACCGCTTGCGGACGGCGAAGTCCAGCCCCAGATCACGGACGATCTTCCCGGGGAGGAGGGAGACGAGGTAGGAGTACCGGGACAGCCGGGCGTCCACCCCCGCGAAGGGGCGGGTGGAGATCGCGGCGCCGCCCGTGCCTCCGAGGCGTTCGAGGAGCAGCACGGAGCGGCCCGCGCGGGCCAGATAGGCGGCGGCGACGAGGCCGTTGTGCCCGCCGCCCACGATCACGTCGTCGTACACGTCCCGGTATGGCTGCCGGGAGGAGCCCTGCCCGTTGGTCGCGCCCAAGGTCGTCATGGCTCTTGGTAACACACCTGCGCGAGCCGCTCCAGGCAGTGCGCTTCGTCGGCATGGGCCGCGACGGTGTCGGGGTGGGCGTCGCCCAGGGAGCGCTCGCGGATGCCCGCGAGGTCCCGGTAGAGGGGCAGCGCCTCCTCCCAGCGGTCCAGTCGGCTGAGCCCGACGGCCAGTTCGCGGCGGCTGACCAGGGTGTCGGGGTGCTCGGGCCCGAGGGCGTCCGCCCGCGCGGCGGCGACCTGCCGGGCCTCGGCGACCGCCTCCTCCCAGCGGCCGAGCCGGCCGAGGTTGACGCCGAGGACGTGCCGGGCGCGCAGCGTCTCCGGGTGGGCGGCCCCGTACGCGCGGGTGCGGTCGCGGATCAGGCCCCGGAACAGGTCCAGGGCCTGGGCGGCGCGGCCGGTGCGGCCGAGGGCGATCCCGGTCTCGTAGCGGGCCGCGAGGGTGTCGGGATGGTCGCGGCCCAGTACCCGCTCGCGTGCCGCGGCGACCTCCCGGAACGCGTCGAGGGCGTCCTCCCAGCGGTCGAGGCGGCCCAGTGCGTACGCCGCCTCGTACCGGCTCAGCAGCGTGTCCGGATGCTCCGGTCCCAGGACGGCCGCCCGGTCGGCTGCAGCCGCGGCGGCGGTGCGGTGCGCCTCGGCGTGGCGGCCCAGCGCGCCGAGGGCGCAGGCGAGGTTGTGTCGGCAGCGCAGCGTGTCGCGGTGGAGCGGGCCGGCGCTGCGCTCCCGCGCGACGAGCACCGCCCGGTACAGGTCGTGCGCCTCCTGGTGGCGGCCGAGCCGGCCCAGCTCGTACGCGGCCTCCTGGCGGGCGGCGAGTGTGTCGGGGTGGTCGGCGCCGAGGGCGCGGGTACGCCCGTGGGCGACGGCCTCGTACGCGGCGAGGGCCTCCGCGGGTCGGCCGGCACGGCTGAGGGCGAAGGCACGGGCGTGGGCGGCGGCGAGCGCGGCGGCGCCCTGCGGCCCGGCCGTGCTCCCGTCCGCGCCGTGCGGGCCGGTGCCGTAGGTGCCGTCCGGGGCGGCGGCGGGCCGGGGGATGCCGTACGGCGCCGTCAGCCGGGGGTCCTCCGAGGCGGCGGGCCGCAGGATGGCCGCGCCGGCCGCGGCCCCGACGGCGGCGGACAGGCCGCCGCCGAGGGGGCGCGCGGCCGTCCAGGCTCCGGTGAGCACGGCCCATTCCCCGCTCGCCGGCCGGGCGTCGATGCCCGCCTTGCGGCCGGCGGTCATGCCGCGGGCCCACCGGGGCAGGGGGGCCGGGCCGCCGGTCGCCGGGCCGGGCCCGAGCCGGGCCTCGACGAGCCGCCGGTGCACGTCGCGGGCGTCGCCGGGGCGGTCGTCGGGGCACTTGGCGAGGAGGTCCAGGACCGCCCGCTCGAAGTACCCGGGCAGCTCGGGCCGGTGCTCGCGCAGCGGCACCGGCGCGTTGTCGCGGTGCCCGACCAGCACCGACCAGGAGTCGCCCAGGTCGAACGGCGGGGCGCCGGTGGCGATCTCGTACAGGACGCAGCCGAGGGAGTACAGGTCGCTGCGGTGGTCGACCTCGCCGCCGGCGATCTGCTCCGGCGACATGTAGTGCGGGGTGCCCATCGCCATGCCGCCGCCGGTGAGCTTCGCCGTGAAGCCGATGTCGTGCGCGAGGCGGGCGATCCCGAAGTCGCAGATCTTCACCGTCCCGTCGGTGAGCCGCATGATGTTGGCCGGTTTCAGGTCCCGGTGGACGACGCCCTGGTCGTGCGTGTAGCCGAGGGCCGCGGACAACTGCTCGGCGATGTCCACGACCACGTCCACGGGCAGCGGCCGCGGCTGGTTCTCCTCCATCAGCTGGCTGAGGTTGCGGCCGTCGAGGAGCTCCATGACCAGGTACAGGGGGCCGCCCGCTGCGCTGTCGTCGCCGAAGTCGTGGACGACGGTGACCCCGCGGTGCTGGAGCGAGGCGGCGACGCGGGCCTCGCGGCGGAAGCGCTCGCGCAGCACCTGGGTGAAGTGGTTGTCCTGCTGCCCGCCGAGCGGTTTGAGGCATTTGACGGCGACGTGCCGGCCGAGGGACTCGTCACGGGCCCGCCACACCTCGCCCATGCCGCCGCGCCCGATCAGATCGAGCGACCGGTACCGGCCCTGGATCAGTCTGGACTCCGCCATGTCTTGAAGCCGCCCCCGTTGTCGTGCTGCGTCCTGCGCCCTCCCCGGCCGGTCCAGTATGGACGCTGGTGTACGCAGTGTGTACGCCGAGGGACGGCTCCCGGGGCCCATGCGGCGCATCGCTTTCAAGATGTGACCTGGAGGCAGCCGCCAGCGCAGACCTGCGGGAATGCTGCGCAGCAGGGTACCGGTGGGGCGCAGGCGCCCGGTCACCGTGCGCGGGGCGGGCGCGGGCCCGCCGGACAGCCGGTGCGCGTACGCCGGGAGCGGTCCGCAGGCCGGTGCGGCGACAGGCCGGCACAGCAGGTTTCGGCCAGGCGCCGGCAGCGGGGGAACGGGCGGGGCGCGCAGGAAGTCGTCGCCGGCCCGGCGGTGCGGGCCTGGAGGCGGAGGGCGCGGAATCCGGCGCCCCTCCGGCCGCGCGTCGGACGGCCCGAGGGGCGGAAAGAGCCCGCCCGCTTCTCGCGGAACCCGATTGTGCGGTGCGCGGCACGGGGTCCGCTTCTCCGCATCCTCGCAATGGGCTCTTCCCGCACTCTCATGGAAGCACTCCGCGGCGCGCTCCGCCAGCGTCCGCGGGCCGCAGGGGGGTTGCGGGCCGCCGCGGGGGGTCAGGCCTCCGCGGTGCCGAGCGGCTGCGTGAAGCGCAGGACGTTGCCGGCGGGGTCGCGGAAGGCGCAGTCGCGGACGCCGTAGTGCTGGTCCGTCGGCTCCTGGACGACCGCGCCGCCCGCCGCGCGGATCCGCTCGAAGGCGGCGTCGCAGTCCTGCGTCGCGAAGATGACCCCGCGCAGGAGGCCCTTCGCCATCAGGTCGGCGACGGCCTGCCGGTCGGCCGGGGAGGCGTTCGGGTCGGCGAGGGGCGGCTCCAGGACGATGGCGACGTCCGGCTGCGCGGGCGACCCGACGGTCACCCAGCGCATGTCCCCGTAGCCGACGTCGCCGCGCACCTCGAGGCCGAGGACGTCGCGGTAGAAGGGGACCGCCTTGTCATGGTCGTCGACGGCGATGAAGCACTGGGAAAGGGTGATGTCCATGCGGCCCACGCTACGGCGGGGAGGCGGAGCCCGCCGGGCGGCCGCACCCGGGGCGCAACGTTTCGGCGGGCGGCGCCGCACGGGCCGTCCGAAGCTGGTTGGATCGGACCGGGCGACACGCGAAGGAGCCGCAAGGGCGGCTCCGCCCCACGGACGGAGCAGTGAGAATGGCCAGGAAGTCGGACACAGGGTCGCCTGGGCCGCACACCGCGGACAGCCACGGCCTCATCCGCGTCCACGGCGCGCGCGAGAACAACCTCAAGGACGTCAGCATCGAGATTCCGAAGCGCCGGCTGACGGTGTTCACCGGCGTCTCGGGATCGGGCAAGAGCTCCCTGGTCTTCGACACCATCGCCGCGGAGTCGCAGCGGCTGATCAACGAGACGTACAGCGCGTTCCTGCAGGGCTTCATGCCGAACCTGGCCCGGCCGGACGTCGACGTCCTGGACGGGCTGACGACCGCGATCTCCGTGGACCAGCAGCGGATGGGCGGCGACCCGCGCTCCACGGTCGGCACGGCCACCGACGCGAACGCGATGCTGCGCATCCTCTTCAGCCGCCTGGGCGAGCCGCACATCGGCCCGCCTGCCGCGTACTCCTTCAACGTGGCGTCGGTGTCGGCGAGCGGCGGGTTCACGGTCGACCGCGGCGCCGACAAGACCCGTACCGAGAAGGTGTCCTTCAGCCGCACGGGCGGCATGTGCACGCACTGCGAGGGCCGCGGCCGGGTCTCCGACATCGACCTGGCCCAGCTGTACGACGACTCCAAGTCGCTCTCCGAGGACCCGTTCACCATCCCCACCTACACGGGCGGCGGCTGGGTGGTGCGGGTCATCGCCGAGTCGGGGTTCTTCGACCCGGAGAAGCCGATCCGCGCGTACACGAAGAAGGAGCGGCACGACCTCCTGTACCGCGAGCCGACGAAGGTGAAGGTCAACGGGATCAACCTCACCTACGAGGGGCTGATCCCGAAGCTGCAGAAGACGTTCCTGTCGAAGGACCGGGAGTCGATGCAGCCGCACATCCGGGCGTTCGTCGACCGGGCGGTCACCTTCGCCGACTGCCCCGACTGCGGGGGCACGCGGCTCAGCGAACAGGCCCGCTCCTCGCGGATCGGGAAGGTCAACATCGCCGACGCCTGCGCGATGGAGATCCGCGACCTGGCCGAGTGGGTCCGCGGGCTGGACGAGCCGTCGGTCGCCCCGCTGCTCGGCAAGCTCCTGCACACCCTCGACTCGTTCGTGGAGATCGGCCTCGGCTACCTCTCGCTCGACCGGGCCGCGGGGACCCTGTCGGGCGGCGAGGCACAGCGCACCAAGATGATCCGGCACCTCGGATCGTCCCTCACGGACGTCACGTACGTCTTCGACGAGCCGACGACCGGCCTGCACCCGCACGACATCGAGCGCATGAACGGCCTGCTGCTGCGGCTGCGCGACAAGGGCAACACGGTGCTGGTGGTGGAGCACAAGCCGGAGGCCATCGCCGTCGCGGACCACGTCGTGGACCTCGGGCCGGGCGCGGGCACGGCGGGCGGCACCGTCTGCTTCGAGGGCACCGTCGAGGGCCTGCGCAGGAGCGGCACCGTCACCGGCCGCCACCTCGACGACCGGGCCGCGCTCAAGGAGACCGTGCGCAAGCCGACCGGTGCGCTGGAGATCCGCGGGGCGTCCGCCAACAACCTGAAGGACGTGGACGTCGACATCCCGCTCGGGGTGCTCTGCGTGGTCACCGGGGTCGCGGGGTCGGGCAAGAGCTCGCTGATCCACGGCTCCATCCCGGCCCCGGAGGGCGTCGTCTCGGTGGACCAGGCCCCGATCCGCGGCTCGCGCCGCAGCAACCCGGCGACGTACACGGGGCTGCTCGACCCGATCCGGAAGGCGTTCGCGAAGGCCAACGGCGTCAAGCCCGCCCTGTTCAGCGCCAATTCGGAGGGCGCCTGCCCGACCTGCAACGGCGCCGGCGTCATCTACACCGATCTGGCGATCATGCAGAGCGTCGCCACGACCTGCGAGGACTGCGAGGGCAGGCGGTTCGACGCCTCGGTGCTGGAGTACCGGTTCGGCGGCCGCGACATCAGCGAGGTGCTCGCGATGTCGGTGACGGAGGCCGAGGAGTTCTTCGGGGCCGGCGAGGCGCGCACGCCGGCCGCGCACAGGATCCTGGAACGGCTCGTCGACGTCGGGCTCGGCTACGTCAGCCTGGGCCAGCCGCTCACCACGCTGTCCGGCGGCGAGCGGCAGCGCCTCAAGCTGGCCACGCACATGGGGGAGAAGGGCGGTGTGTACGTCCTCGACGAGCCGACGACCGGCCTGCACCTCGCGGACGTGGAGCAGCTCCTCGGCCTCCTCGACCGGCTCGTCGACTCCGGGAAGTCGGTGATCGTCATCGAGCACCACCAGGCCGTCATGGCACACGCCGACTGGCTCATCGACCTCGGCCCCGGCGCCGGCCACGACGGCGGCAGGATCGTCTTCGAGGGCACGCCCGCCGACCTGGTCGCCGCCCGCTCCACCCTCACCGGCGAGCACCTGGCCGAGTACGTGGGCGCCTGACGCGCTCCTGGCCGCCCGTCCCCGGGGGCGGGCGGCCGGACCGCCGGCCGGCCTGCTCAGCGGCGGACGCGGGGCATGCCCAGGCCGGTCCACGCGATGATCTCGCGCTGGATCTCGTTGTTGCCGCCGCCGAAGGTGAAGACGACGGCGCTGCGGTAGCCGCGTTCCAGCTCTCCGTGCAGGACCGCGCCCGCCGAGCCGCCCTTCAGCGGGCCGGCCGCGGCGAGCACCTCCATCAGCCAGGCGTACGCGTCCCGGCGCGCCTCCGACCCGTACACCTTGACGGCGGAGGCGTCCTGCGGGGTGAGGGTGCCGTCCTGGACGGCGCTGACCATCTGCCAGTTCATCAGCTTCATGGCGTCCAGCCGGACGTGGGTGCGGGCGAGCCTGGTCCGCACCCAGGGCAGGTCGATGACGCGGCGGCCGTCGGCGAGCTTCGTGCCGGCCGCCCACCGCTGGACGTCGTGCAGGGCCCGGACGGCCATGGTGCCGTGGGCGGCCAGGGTGACGCGCTCGTGGTTGAGCTGGTTGGTGATCAGCCGCCAGCCCTCGTTCTCCCGGCCGACGCGGCGGCTCGCGGGGACGCGTACGTCCTCGTAGTGGCCGGCGGTGGTGTCGTGCGAGGCGAGGGTGTTGATGAGGGTGCAGGAGTAGCCGGGGTCGGAGGTCGGCACCAGCAGCAGGGTGATGCCCTTGTGCGGCGGGGCCGCGGGGTCGGTGCGCACCGCGAGCCAGACCCAGTCGGCGGTGTCGCCGTTGGTGGTCCATGTCTTCTGCCCGTTGACGACGTAGGTGCCGGTCTCCTCGTCCCCCTCGCGGACCGCCCGGCAGCTGAGGGCGGCCAGGTCGGTGCCGGCGTCGGGCTCGCTGTAGCCGATGGCGAAGTCGATCTCCCCGGAGAGGATCCGGGGCAGGAAGTAGGCCTTCTGCTCGTCGGTGCCGAACCGCATGAGGGTCGGCCCGACGGTGTTGAGCGCCATGAGCGGCAGCGGGACGACGGCCTGCGCGGCCTCGTCGAAGAAGATGAACTGCTCCACCGCCGACAGGCCGCGCCCGCCGTACTCGACGGGCCAGCCGACCCCGAGCCAGCCGTCGGCGCCCAGGCGCCGGATCGTCTCCCGGTAGAAGCGCTTCTGGGCGGCCGGGTCCGTGTGGCGGGCGCGTACGTCCTGCGGCACCAGCTCGGCGAAGTAGGCGCGCAGCTCCGCGCGCAACTGCTGCTGCGCGGGCGTGTATTCGAGGTGCACGGGCCCTCCGGGGGTGTGGTGGCGCGGGCGCGGCCGCGTTCGGGGGCTTGCGAGTGGGGGGCAGGGTAGAACGCGTTCCACCAATCCGGAAGGGCGGCCGTGCGGACACCCCGCCCGCACGGCCCGGCACCTCGGCCCCCGGCACCGCGGCGCCGGGGCGCGCTCAGGGCGCCAGTGCCCCAGGAGGGCCACGGCCGTCGCCGCCATCGCCGCCCGGGCGGCCGTCAGGTACGGGCGCGGGTCCGCCGGCGTGAGGTGCGCGCGGATGGCGTCGGTCATGGCCACGTTCAGCGCCGTACCGATGTTGACCTTCCGGATGCCGCCCGCGACCGCGGCGGCCAGCTCCGCGTCCGGCAGCCCCGAGGAGCCGTGCAGCACCAGCGGCACGTCCACGGCCTTCGCCAGCCTCGCCAGCAGCGCGTGGTCCAGCGACGCGGTGCGGCTCGTCATCGCGTGGCTCGTGCCGACCGCCACGGCCAGGGCGTCCACCCCCGAGTCGGCCACGAACCGCCGGGCCTCCTCCGGATCCGTACGCGCCCCGGGCGCGTGGGGGTCGAGAGGGGCGGCGCCGCCCTTCCCGCCGACCTCGCCCAGCTCCGCCTCGATCCACAGCCCGTTGGCGTGCGCCCATTCGGCCGCCGCGCGCGTCGCCTCCAGGTTCTCCGCGTACGGCAGCCGGGCCGCGTCGAACATCACCGACCCGAAGCCGGCGTCCGCCGCCTGCCGCAGCAGTTCGGCGCTCTGCACGTGGTCGAGGTGCAGCCCCACCGGCACCCCGGCCTCCTCCGCACAGGCGGCGGCGGCCCGCGAGATCGGCAGCAGCGCCCCGCCGCGGAACTTCACCGCGTTCTCGCTGAGCTGGAGGATCACCGGCAGCCCCGCCTGCTCCGCGCCCGCGACGACGGCCTCGGCGTGCTCCAGGGTGATGATGTTGAACGCCGCGACGGCCCGGCCCCCGGCCGCCGCCTCCGCGACCAGCGCACCCGCGGGGACGAGGCTCATCGGACGGCCTCCTCGCCCGCCGCGAGGATCACCGAGCGCGTCAGGTTCCGCGGCCGGTCCGGATCCAGCCCCCGGTCGGCGGCCACCGCCACCGCGAGCCGGTGGACGCGCACCAGCTCGGCGAGCGGGTCCAGCCGGCCCTCCACCCAGCGGCCGCCCGCGGCCTCCACCTGTGCGGACAGCCCGTCCGGCGCCCCGCCGAGCGACCAGGTGACCGTCCCGGGGCCGGTGATGCTGATCGGGCCGTGCCGGTACTCCATCGCCGGGTACGACTCCGCCCACGACAGCGACGCCTCGCGCATCTTCAGCGCCGCCTCGTGCGCCAGCCCCACGCCCCAGCCGCGGCCGAGGAACGTGAACTGGCGGTGCAGGGCGATCCGGTCGGGCAGCGCCTCGGCGAGCGCCGTCCGGGCGTCCGCGACAGCGGCGGCGGTGTGCCTGCCGACGTGGGCGCGCAGCAGGGTCAGCGCGGTCGTCGCGAACCGGGTCTGGACGACGGACCGCTCGTCCGCGAAGTCCAGGACGACGAGGTCGCCTGCGAGCGCCATCACGGGCGTCGCGGGGTCCCCGACCACCGCGGTCACCGCCACCCCCGCGTCGCGCAGGCCGGCCAGCAGCTCCAGGACCTCGGTCGTGGTGCCCGACCGCGTCACGGCCACCACCCTGTCGTAGCGGCGGTGCAGGGGGAACTCGGACGCGGGGAACGCGTCCGTCTCGCCCTGCCCGGCCTCCTCGCGCAGGGCGGCCGCGGCCTGCGCCATGTAGTACGAGGTCCCGCACCCCACGATCGCCGCCCGCTCCCCCGGCTGCGGCAGCACCGCCCGCCGGCCCGGCGCCAGTTCGGCGGCCCGCTCCCAGCACTCGGGCTGCGTGCCCAGTTCGTATGCGACGTGGCTCTGGCTCATGGCGGCTCCCTGGCCGGGCTGATGCGGGTCGGGTGGGCGTGGCGCTTGATGTCGCGTGATGCGCTTTCCTGCAAGGTATCGGGCACTTTCACGCAACTTCAAGCATCCCGGTGCCCCGGACGCCTGGGTTAGTGTCGGCGCACGGGCCGCGGCGCACGCGCCGCCGGCCGGAGTGCCGGGCACACCTGGAACACCTGGGGGGCGAACGCGTGGGATCCATGACCCGCAAGGAGCGCTGGCAAACGCTGCTGGACCTGCTGGTCGAGCGGGGGGAGATCGAGGTCGAGCCCGCGGCGGAGACGCTCGGCGTCTCCGCCGCGACCGTCCGCCGCGACCTCGACCTGCTGGCCGAACAGCAGCTCCTGGTCCGCACGCGGGGCGGCGCGGTCGTGCACGGGGTGTCGTACGAACTCCCCCTGCGCTACCGGACGTCCCGCCGGGCCGCGGAGAAGCGCCGCATCAGCGAGGCGGTCGCCGCCCTGGTCACCCCCGGCGAGGTGATCGGCCTGACGGGCGGCACGACCACCACCGAGGTGGCCCGCGCCCTGGCCGCCCGCCCGGACCTCGCCCGTTCCGACGCCCAGGGCTCCGGCGCGCCCGCCCTGACGGTGGTGACGAACGCCCTCAACATCGCGGGCGAGCTGGTCATCCGCCCCCAGTTCAAGATCGTCCTGACGGGCGGCGTCGCCCGCGCCCAGTCGTACGAGCTGACGGGCCCGCTGGCGCAGCAGGTCCTCGGCCAGCTGTCCGTGGACACGGCGATCGTGGGCGTCGACGCCTTCGACCCGGCCGACGGCGCGGCAACCCGCCACGAGGACGAGGCCGCGATGAACCGCCTCCTGTGCGACCGCGCCCGCCGCGTGGTCGTCGCGGCGGACTCCAGCAAGCTGGGAGTCCGCGCCTTCGCCCGCATCTGCCCGACGTCCGCGGTGGACACCCTGATCACGGACACGGCTCTGCCGGACGAGGTGGCGGAGCGCTTCGAGGCGGCGGGGGTGGCGGTGCGGCGGGTGTGAGGCCCGGCAGCCGCGGGGCGGGGCCGGGGCGACGGCGGGAGCCGGGTGACCGGGAGCCTCGCGACCGGGGCCGACGGGCGCACCGGGCGGTGGCTCCCCGCCGCACCGTCACCCCCGCGTGTCCAGCCGCGCGGCCTCCCTCGTCAGCGCCTCCAGGATGGGAGCCAGCAGCGGGTGGGTCTCCGCCCCCCTGCGGGTTGCGGCGAAGACGCGGCGGGTTGCCGGGAGGCCGGCCACCGGGCGGACCTGGACCTCCTTGAGGTCCATGCCGCGCAGGGCCGAGCGCGGGACCAGGGCGACCCCGGCTCCTGCACCGACGAGGGCCGTCACGGCGCGGAAGTCGTCCGAGGAGTGGCGCAGGCGCGGCTGGAAGCCGGCGAGTTCGCAGGCCAGCAGGGTGACGGCATGGCACGGGTTGCCGGGGTACTGGCCGACCCAGTCCGAGTCGGAGAGGTCCGGCAGGCTCACCTCGGGGAGGTCGGCGAGCGGGTGGCCGGCGGGGAGGACCGCGTCGAAGGGCTCGGCGTAGAGCGGGACGACCGACAGGCGGCCGTCGTCGGCGCCGGGCGCGCCCCGGTATTCGACGGCGAGGGCGATGTCGGCCCCGCCGTCGAGGACGAGGGGGAGGCTTTCGTCGCCTTCGGCGTCGCGGACGCGGAGGCGGATGCCGGGGTGTTCGCGGGCCAGGCGGGCGATCGCCGGGGCGAGGACCTCGGCGATGCCGGTGGCGAACGCGGCGACGGTGACCTCGCCGGCGGTGCCGCCCGCGTACGCGGCGAGTTCGGCCTCGGCCTTTTCGAGCTGGGCGAGGACCTCGTGGGTGTGGGCGAGGAGGATCTCGCCGGCGGCGGTGAGCCGCACGCCCCGGCCGCTGCGGGTCAGCAGTGTGTGCCCGGTTTCCTGTTCGAGCGCCGCGAGCTGCTGGGAGACGGCGGAGGGGGTGAGGTACAGGGCTGCGGCCGCGGCGGTCACCGTACGGTGGTCCGCCACGGCCCGCAGGATGCGCAGCCGGCGGGGGTCGATCACCCCTCCATGATGTCAGCCCCTGGCGGCGGCGAGGGCCGCGCGGGCGTCGGTGAACGCGGCCACGGCCCGCTCGACGTCGGCGGTGGAGTGGGCGGCGGACAGCTGGACGCGGATGCGGGCCTGGCCCATGGGGACGACGGGGTAGGAGAAGCCGATCACGTACACGCCGCGCTCCAGGAGGAGCTCGGCCATGCGGCCCGCCTCGGCGGCGTCGCCGATCATGACGGGGGCGATGGCGTGGTCGCCGGGGAGGATCTCGAAGCCGGCCTCGGCCATCTTGGTACGGAACAGCGCGGTGTTGGCGGCGAGGCGCTCGCGGAGGTCCGCGGCGGACTCCAGCAGGTCGAGGACCTTGAGGGAGGCGGCGGCGATGACGGGCGCGAGGGAGTTGGAGAAGAGGTAGGGGCGGGAGCGCTGGCGGAGCAGTTCGACGATCTCGGCGCGGGCGGCGACGTAGCCGCCGGAGGCTCCGCCGAGGGCCTTGCCGAGGGTGCCGGTGATGATGTCGACGCGGTCCATGACGCCGTGCAGCTCGGGGGTGCCGCGGCCGCCGGGGCCGACGAAGCCGACGGCGTGCGAGTCGTCGACCATGACCATGGCGTCGTAGCGGTCGGCGAGGTCGCAGATCTCGGCCAGGGGGGCGACGTAGCCGTCCATGGAGAAGACGCCGTCGGTGACGATCAGCCTGCGGCGGGCGCCGCCCTCCGCGGCCTCCTTCAGGCGGGCTTCCAGTTCGGCCATGTCGCGGTTGGCGTAGCGGAAGCGGCGGGCCTTGGAGAGGCGGATGCCGTCGATGATGGAGGCGTGGTTGAGGGCGTCGGAGATGACGGCGTCCTCGGGGCCGAGGAGGGTTTCGAAGACGCCGCCGTTGGCGTCGAAGCAGGAGGAGTAGAGGATCGTGTCCTCCTGGCCGAGGAAGGAGGACAGGCGGGCCTCCAGCTCCTTGTGGACCTCCTGGGTGCCGCAGATGAAGCGGACGGACGCCATCCCGTAGCCCCAGCGGTCGAGGGCCTCCTTGGCGGCGGCGACGACCTCGGGGTGGTCTGCGAGGCCGAGGTAGTTGTTGGCGCAGAAGTTGAGGACCTCACCGGGGGTGCCGCCGGCGGTGACGGCGACGGACGCGCTCTGCGGGGTGCCGATGACCCGCTCGGGCTTGTGCAGGCCGGCGGAGCGGATCTCGTCGAGGGTGGCGCGAAGGTCTTCGCGGACGTGTCCGAACATGGTGCGGTGCTCGCTTTCTTCTCCGTGCGGCGGAGGGAGACGAAGGGGGGCCGGGCCCCGCGGAGGGGGGAGGGTTCTGCGGGGCCCGGCCGGAGGGGAGTGGTGTGCGGGGCAGGCGCGGCTACGCGGTCCAGTCCAGGATGATCTTGCCGCTGCGGGCGGTGGCCGCCTCGTCGAAGGCGGCTTCGAAGTCGCGGTGCGAGTAGCGGCCGGTGATGACGGGGCTGAGGTCGAGGCCGCCTTCCAGGAGGACGGTCATCGCGTACCAGGTCTCGAACATCTCGCGGCCGTAGATGCCCTTGATCGTGATCATCGAGGTGACGATCTTCGCCCAGTCCACGGGGAACTCCTGGGCGGGCAGGCCCAGCATGGCGATCTTCCCGCCGTGCGTCATGTTGTCGATCATGTCGCGCATCGCCTCGGGGCGGCCGGACATCTCCAGGCCGACGTCGAAGCCCTCGCGCAGCCCGAGCCGCTCCTGGGCGTCGGCGATGGTCGCGTCCGAGACGTCGAGGGCGAGGGTGGCGCCGGCCTTGCGGGCGATCTCCAGGCGCTCGGGGCTGACGTCGGTGATGACGACGTTGCGGGCGCCGGCGTGGCGGGCGACCGCGGCCGCCATGATCCCGATCGGGCCGGCCCCGGTGATCAGGACGTCCTCGCCGACGAGGGGGAAGGACAGGGCGGTGTGGACGGCGTTGCCGAACGGGTCGAAGATCGCGGCGACGTCGAGGTCGACGGCGGTGCGGTGCACCCACACGTTCTGCGCGGGCAGGACGACGTACTCGGCGAAGGCGCCGTCGCGGCCGACGCCGAGGCCGACCGTGCTGCGGCACAGGTGGCGGCGGCCGGCCAGGCAGTTGCGGCACTTGCCGCACACGAGGTGGCCCTCGCCGCTGACGAGCGCGCCGATCTCGATGTCGCGGACGTCGGCGCCGACGGCGGCGACCTCGCCGACGAACTCGTGCCCGAGGACGAGGGGGGTCTTGACGGCGCCCTGCGCCCAGCCGTCCCAGGAGCGGATGTGCAGGTCGGTGCCGCAGATGCCGGTGCGCAGCACCCTGATCAGCACGTCCCCGGCGCCGTACTCCGGTTCCGGGACGTCCATCAGCCAGAGCCCGGGTTCGGCTTTGTGCTTGACGAGTGCCTTCATGGGGTGGCTCCAGGCATGTGCAGGGGGTGCCGCGCCCCGTGGGGCTGGTGCGGCGTATCGACGGGACCAATCTGCCGACCTGCGCAGTAATCAGTCCATCGAGGATTTCTTAAGCGGGTCGACAGCGCAGCTTCACGCCTATGCTCCTCCCGTGAAGGGCGGGTGGCCTGCGGAAGGGCCGCCTGTCGGGGTCGGGGTTCGGGGAGGTGTCGGGCGTGCCTAGTCTGCGCAGCAGGGCGCTGTCGGTCGCGCTGGTCGCGGCGGGCAGGCGCAGGGGGCTCGCAAGTGCGGAGGCGGTGCGCGCGCTGGTCGCCGAGGCGGCGCGCCGGCCGGCGTCGCACCTGCCGCCCCGGTCGCTGGGGCGGGTCGCGGAGATATCGCGGACGTTCGTCGGGGCGTGGCCGGTGTACGACGCCTCGCCGCGGGGCGCCGAGCCGGCGGCCCGGGTGCTGTACATGCACGGGGGCGGGTACGTGCACGAGCTGGTGCGGCCGCACTGGGCGATGGTGCGGACGCTGGTGGTGCAGGCGCGGGCACGGGTGGTGGTGCCGGCGTACACGCTGGCTCCGCGGGGCACGGCGGACCGTACGGTGCCGGTCGCCGCGGACCTGCTCAGCGGCCTGATCGAGGCCGGCGGCGAGGGCGGGACGGTGCTGGTCGGGGATGCGGCGGGCGCCGGGCTGGCGCTGGCGGCGGCGCAGCGGCTGCGGGACCGTACGGGGGCCCAGCCGTCCCGGATCGTGCTGATCTCGCCGTGGCTGGACCTGACGGTGAGCCATCCGGACCAGGAGGCGTTGGAGGCCCTGGACCCGGTGCAGGCGCGGTCGGGGCTGCGGGAGGCGGGGCGGTTGTACGCGGGGACGCTGCCGACGGAGGATCCGCAGGTGAGCCCGTTGCGCGGGTCGCTGGGCGGGCTGGCTCCGATCACGGTGTTCTCGGGGACGCGGGACGTGCTGGCGACGGACAGCCGGGAGCTGGTGCGGCGGGCGCGGGAGGCCGGCTCCGAGGTGGAGCTGTACGAGGAGGCGGGGCTGCTGCACTCCTATCCGCTGCTGCCGGTGCCGGAGGGGCGGGCGGCCCGCGACCGGATCGTGGAGCTGGTCCGGTCCGCCGCCGCACAGTGAGGGGCGGGGCGGGCGGGCTCAGGCCGTGCAGGTCATGAGGGAGCTGACCGGCCAGGCGCGGTACGCGGTCCAGTAGGCCTCGTCGCGGGCCGCGTCGGCGGGCGGGGTGCGGTTGGGCTGCCAGCCGACGGTGCTGAACCCGGCTTCGACGGCGGCTTCCGCGAAGTCGGAGTGCGCCCACTCGCGGAACTCGAACTCGAGGGCGGGGGCGCCGACGAGCTGCGCCTTCAGCAGGGGGGCTTCGCCTGCGGGGATGCGCTCGACGATGCGGACCCCGTACGGCGACCAGTCGACGTGCGGGTAGGCGCCGGCGTTGGGGACGGTGGCGAGGAGCCGGCCGCCGTCGCGCAGGTTGGCCCTGATGGAGCGGAACATGCCGTGGAGCGCGGTGCGGTCGGGGGCCTGGTTGAACAGGTAGGCGGCGGTGACCAGGTCGAAGGGCCCCATGCGGGGCAGACTGGCGGTGTCGGCGACGACGTAGGCGACGGCTCCGGGGATGTGGCCGGCGTGGGCCCGGGCCTTGCGGACCAGGTCTTCGGAGGTGTCGACGCCGAGGGCGCGGCGGGCTCCGCCGCGGGCCAGGAGCCGGGTGTTGTGGCCGTGTCCGCAGGCCAGGTCGAGGGTGTCGAGGCCGTGGACCCCGCCGAGCGCGTCGAGCGCCTCCAGGAGGGTGTGGGTGTCGGCGGCGGAGTAGGCCGCCGTGGTCGTCGACTCCGGGAACTCGTCGCCGAGGGTGTCGTACGGGAACCGCATGCTCTGCCTTGCCTTCCGGGGCGGGAGGGGTGGGAGGGGTGGGACGCCTGCGTATCGTGCCCCGGGTCCGGGCGGGCGGCGGGGTGGGCGCGAGCCCGTCCCCCCGGACGGGCGAGTCGTTCGCCCCGCCGGCGGGGCCGGCGGGCGGGGGCTGTGCGCGGTGCAGGCGCCGCGTACGGGCCCCGCCTGGTGTGTCCGGCCCCGGCGGGAGGTGCGTCCGCCCGCCGCACGGGCGGCGGTCGCGGTGGCGGCGGGGCGGGGGCATGCTGGCTGTGTGACGGCGAGACCGGACAGCGGCCCGGGCCGCGATGCCCTGGCCCGGGTGCTCGTGCGGGCGGCCGGCGAGGCGGTGCGGGCGGTCGGCGGGTTCGCGGGCGGGGTGTATCTGCGCTCGGGGGCCGGGGGTGTGCTGCTGATGGCGGCGCTGACCGGGGCGCCGGGCCCGCTGTTCCGGCCGTGGTGGCGGATCCAGGTGAACCGGCCGTTCCCGGTCGCCGAGGCGCACCGCACAGGTTCGGCCGTGTACCTGCCGGACGCGGAGTCGGCGACGCGGCGGTTCCCGCAGCTGATGGCCGGGCTGCCGTACCGGTACGGGTCGCTGTACGAGCCGGTCGCGGCCGGCGGGGACCGGTTCGGGGTGCTGTTCGTGCTGCGCCCGCCCACGCCGGGCGCCGCGGTGCCGGCCGTGGACCGGGAGCGGCTGCGGGCGGTCGCGGCCGGGCTGGCCGTCGAGCTGGCGGCCGTGGCGGCGGCCGGGGACGCGGTGGAGTGGGCGGGTGATCCGGTGGTGGCGCCGCCGCCGGGGCGTGCGCAGGGGGCGCGGGAGGCGTTGGACCGGTTTCCGCGGGCGGTGCTGTCCCTGGACCGCGGGGGCCGCATCCGGTACGTGAACGCGGCGGCGGCCCGGCTGGGCGCGGGCGGGCCGGAGCTTCGGGGGCGGCTGCTGTGGGAGGCGGTGCCGTGGCTGGGGCACCCGGCGTACGAGGACCACTTCCGGGCGGTGTTCATGGCGGGCGACCCGGTGCACTTCCCGGCGCGGCGGGGCCGGCAGCCGCCCGGGGAGTGGGTGGCGGTCGACCTGTACCCGGGGCCGGACGGGGTGACGGTCGTGATCGGCGGGACGGAGGAGCCGGCGTACGCGCCGGAGGCGGTGGTGCGTCCCGGCGCGGACCTGGGGGCGCCCGCGGACCGGGCGTCGGCGCTGTACCGGCCGGTGGCGCTGGCGATCGCGCTGACGGAGGCGGTGACGGCCCGGCAGGTGTCGGCGGTGGTGACGCAGGAGCTGCTGCCGGCGTTCGGGGGCCGCCAGCTGGCGATCTACCTGCTGAGCGACCGCCACCTGTACCTGGCGTGGGAGACGGGTTTCCCGCAGGGGTTCCTGGACCGGTTCGACGGGGTGGGGCTCGACGCGCGGCTGCCGGGCGTGGAGACGCTGACCTCGGGCCGGCCGATCTTCTTCGAGTCGATGGAGCACCTGGCCGCCGCGTACCCGGGGATCCCGCTGGACGCGCACGTGGGTGCGCGGGCGTTCCTGCCGCTGATCGCGTCGGGGCGGCCGGTGGGCTCCTGCATCCTCGGCTTCGACGCGCCCCGCGGCTTCAGCCCGGAGGAGCGCACGGTCCTGACGGCGCTGGCGGGGCTGATCGCACAGGCGCTGGAGCGGGCGCAGCGCTACGACTCGGAGGCGGCCCTGGCGCGGGGCCTGCAGTCGGCGCTGCTGCCGCACCGGCTGCCGGAGCGGCGGCACGTCACGACGGTGGGCCGGTACCTGCCGGGGACGGTGGGGATGGATGTGGGCGGGGACTGGTACGACGTCGTGGAGACGGCCGGGGGCCTGCTGGCGCTGGTCATCGGGGACGTGCAGGGGCACGGTGTGGCGGCGGCGGCGACGATGGGCCAGGTGCGCAGTGCGGTACGGGCGTTCGCGCTGAGCGGGAACACGCCGGAGCAGGTCGTCGCGGGCACGAACCGGCTGCTGATCGACCTGGACCCGGGGCAGTTCGCGAGCTGCTGCTACGTGGTCCTCGACCCGGTGTCGGGGCGGGCGCAGGCGGTGCGGGCGGGGCATCCGCAGCCGCTGCTGCGGCACGCGGACGGGCGGGCCGAGGTGCTGGACCTGCCGGGCGGGGTGGTGCTGGGGATCGATCCGGACGCCGTGTACCCGGTGGCGGACTTCCGGCTGGCGCCGGGGGCGGTCCTCGCGATGTACACGGACGGGCTGGTGGAGATGCCGGACACGGACATCGACGTGGGGGTCGAGCGGCTGCGGGCGGCGCTGGCCGCGGCCCCGCCGTCGCCGCTGGAGGAGACGGCGGACCGGCTGATCGGCGTGGTGCGCGGGGTCGAGGACAGGGCGGACGACGTGGCGCTGCTGCTGGCCTCGCGGGAGGCCGCCCCGCGGCGGCCGTGAGACTCCGGGGGCGGCCGGGCCGGGCTGCGGCGCGCCGTCAGTGCGGCGCGGAAGGGGGGCCGCCGGGGGTGAAGAGGGTGAGGACGGTGTTGACGAGGCCGATGTGGCTGAACGCCTGCGGGAAGTTGCCGAGTTGGCGGTCGGAGACGGGGTCGTACTCCTCGGCGAGGAGGCCGACGTCGTTGCGGACGGCGAGCAGCCGTTCGAACAGCTCCCGCGCCTCCTTGTCGCGGCCGGTGAGGTGGAGGGCGTCGGCCAGCCAGAAGGAGCAGGCGAGGAAGGCTCCTTCGTCGCCGGGCAGCCCGTCGACGGAGGGCCCTTCGGTGCTGTAGCGGCGGAGGAGGCCGCCGTTGCTGCCGAGTTCGGCGCGGACGGCGTCGACGGTGCCGATCACGCGCGGGTCGTCGGGCGGGAGGAAGCCGACGCGCGGGATGAGGAGGGTGGCGGCGTCGAGTTCGCGGGAGCCGTAGAACTGGGTGAAGGTGTTGCGCTCGGGGTCGTAGCCGTTCGCGCAGACGTCGCGGTGGACCTCGTCGCGCATGGCGCGCCAGCGTTCGACGTCGCCGAGCTCGGAGGGGTCCCGTTCCAGGGTGCGGACGGCGCGGTCGGCGGCGACCCAGGCCATCACCTTGGAGTGGACGAAGTGGCGGCGGGGGCCGCGGACCTCCCACAGTCCCTCGTCGGGGCGGCGCCAGTTGTGCTCCAGGAAGTCGAGGAGGGCGAGTTGGATGCGCCAGCCCTGGCGCTCGGCGGGCAGGCCGGCGGTGCGGGCCAGGTGGAGGGTGTCGAGGACCTGGCCGTACACGTCGAGCTGGAGCTGGTCGACGGCGGCGTTGCCGATGCGGACGGGCGCGGAGCGCTCGTAGCCGGGCAGCCAGGGCAGCTCGGTCTCGGGCAGGCGCCGCTCGCCGCCGAGCCCGTACATGATCTGCAGGTCGGCGGGGTCGCCGGCGACGGCGCGGAGCAGCCATTCGCGCCAGGCGCGGGCCTCGTCGAGGTAGCCGGTGGCGATGAGGGAGCCGAGGGTGAGGGTGGAGTCGCGCAGCCAGCAGTAGCGGTAGTCCCAGTTGCGGACGCCGCCGATCTCCTCGGGGAGCGAGGTGGTCGCGGCGGCGGCGATGCCGCCGGTGGGGGCGTAGGTGAGGGCCTTGAGGGTGATCAGGGAGCGGGTGACGGCCTCCCGGTAGGGGCCCTCGTAGGAGCACTGCGCGGTCCATGCCCGCCAGTCCTCGATGCAGTGCTGCAGGGCGGTGTCGGGGTCGACGGGGCGTGGCCGGGGTTCGTGCGAGGGGTGCCAGGTGAGGACGAACGCGACGCGGTCGCCGGCGGTGACGGTGAACTCGGAGCAGGTGCTGTTGGCCTCGCCCCAGGTGGGCACGGGCGGTTCGCTGCGGAACCAGGCGGAGTCGGGGCCGGCGACGGCGACGCGCTCGCCGTCGACGCGGCGGACCCAGGGGACGACGTGCCCGTAGTCGAAGCGCAGGCGCAGGGTGCTGCGCACGGTGACGGTGCCGGAGAGGCCTTCCACGATGCGCATGACGTCGGGGGCCTTGTCGCGCTGCGGCATGAAGTCGACGACCTTGACGGAGCCTTCCGGGGTCTCCCAGTACGTCTCCAGGACCAGGGTGTCGTCGAGGTAGGCGCGGCGGGTGCACGTCTCGTCCGAGGCGGCCGCGGCGGGGGCGAGGCGCCAGTGGCCGTTCTCGCGGGTGCCGAGGAGGGCGGCGAAGCAGGCGGCGGAGTCGAAGCGGGGCAGGCACAGCCAGTCGATGGACCCGTCGCGGCCGACGAGCGCGCTCGTCATCAGGTCGCCGATGATTGCGTAGTCTTCGATGGGTTGTGTCATTCGTGCGCTTTTCCCGCGGATCGGCTGCACCAATCAGCGGAAGCGGCGCGGGCGGCGCCCCGTCGGCCCGTGGCGGACGGGCGGGCGGGGCGCCGGTGCGTCAGGAGCGGACGAGGAGCGTGACGGCCGCGGCGGCGATGCCGACGGCGAGCGCGACCGCGCCGTGGGTCAGCCGGTGGGCGCGCAGGAAGGGCACGAGGCGGTCGACGGCGTGGCGGCCGGGGCCGGTGAGGGTGAGGGCCGCGGCGGCGGCGGTGAGCAGGAGTTCGTACTCCATGCCGCCCTTGGTGGCGAAGAAGGACTCGGTGCCGTGCACGGCGATCGCGTTGATCATGGTGCCGACGACGGCGGCTCCGGCGAGCGGGGTGAGGACGCCCAGGGCGAGGCCGAGGCCGCCGAGGGTCTCGGTGAGGCCGGCGACGACGGCCATCGCGTCGCCCGCCGGGTAGCCGACGGAGGTGAAGAACTTCCCGGTGCCGCTGATGCCGCCGCCCCCGAACCAGCCGAAGAGCTTCTGGGCGCCGTGGGCGGCGATCGTCAGGCCGAGGACGAGGCGGAGCAGGAGGAGGCCGGCGTCGTATCCGGGTGCGGAGAGGGCGAGGGGGGCGGCCGGTGCGGCGGCCTGCGGCTGCGTCGTGGCGACGGAGGGGCTGGTCATGGGGATCCTTCCGGTCGGGCGGCCCCTCGGCGGCGAGGGGAGTTGTTCAAATTCGAACCGCCATCCTTGCCGACAGTAGCGAGTGATTCAAATTGGAACAACCTGTGTACCCTGGGGGCATGGCTGGAACGAGATGGCTGGACGAGCGGGAGATGCGCGCCTGGAGGGGTTTCCTGGCGGCTTCCGCCCTGGTGAACCGGCATCTGGACCAGCAGCTCAAGGACGACTCCGGACTCTCCCACCCGCAGTACGAGATACTGGTGCGGCTCGCGGCTGCGCCCCGCAACGAGCTCCGGATGACGGAACTCGCCAATGGCCTGATCAACTCGAAGAGCGGCCTGACCTACCAGGTGACGCAGATGGAGAAGGCCGGGCTCGTGCAGCGCCGCAGCTGCCCCTCCGACGTCCGCGGGGTCTTCGCCGTCCTCACGGAGGCGGGCCGCGCCCGCCTGGAGGAGGCCGCCCCCGGGCATGTGGCAGCGGTCCGCGAGGCGCTCATCGACGTGCTGACCCCGGCGCAGCTGGAGGCCGTCGCCGACGGGCTCGGCGAGGTCAGCCGCCGGCTGCGGGAGCAGGGCTGACACGGCGGCCGTCCGGCTGCGGTGCGCGGAACGGGTAGGGAGGGTGCATGGACACGACGACGCTCTGGCTGACGGCCGCGGCGGCGGCCGGCCTCGCGCTGGCCGCCACGGCGGCCGTGCTCCTGGTACGGGTGGTGCGGGCGCGGCGGATGCTGCTGGACGCGGGGGTGCCGCTGCGCGACAAGGCCCTGTTCTGGGCGGCCGTCGTCTACACGGTCTCGCCGGTGGACCTGGTGCCCGACCCGGTCTACCTCGACGACATCGGCGTACTGCTCTTCGCGCTGCGCTCGCTGCGGGCCGCCGCGCACGCGGTGCGCCGGGAGCCCGCGGCGAAGGAGCCGGAGGCGGTCTGAGCGTCAGGCCACGCCGCGCGGCCGGTACTGGATGCTGATGCGGGGGCCGACGGCCTTGGCGGACTTGGGCACGGCATGCTCCATGGTGCGCTGGCAGGAGCCGCCCATCACGGCCAGGTCGCCGTGGCCGAGGGGGAGGCGCAGCAGGGTCGGCCCGCCGCCGCGGGCGCGCAGGACGAGGTCGCGCGGGTCGCCGACGGAGACGATGGCGACCATGGTGTCCTCGGTGGCGGAGCGGCCGGTGCGGTCGCCGTGCCAGGCGACGCTGTCGCGGCCGTCGCGGTAGAGGCAGAGGCCCGCGGTGGCGAACGGCTCGCCGAGCTCGGCGGCGTAGTGCCGGGAGAGGGTCTCGCGGGCCTCTGCGAGGACGGGGTGCGGAAGCGGCTCGCCTTCGCCGTAGTGGGCGAGAAGCCGCGGCACGGCGACGTCCTGCTCGTACATGCGGCGGCGCTCGGCGCGCCACGGGACATGTTCGGCGAGGTGGGCGAAGAGGGCGTCCGCGCCGGTGAGCCAGCCCGGCAGGTGGTCGACCCAGGCACCGGATCCCAGCGGGGTGCGGCACAGGCCGGCGAGCGGTCCGAGCCCGATGTCCTCCCCCTGGTCGAAGAGGGAGCCCTGGAGGCCGGGGAGGCTGCCCGGTGCGGAGGGGCCGCGGAGGGTGCTCATGGGTCGAGCGTACCTCGCCACTCGAACATCCGCTCGATTACATGGGTCGCTGCGCCCTCGAACGCCGCCGCGTGGCGCACCGGTCCGGCAGGTGATCCGGCGCCCCCGTCCCGTGCGCGTTCCGTGACGCTGCGCCGCGGCGCCGCATAGGCTCGCCTCCGATCACCGAGGACGCCGACGGGGGCCGCCGGGCCCGGGCCCGGCCCGCCCCGCCGCCCCGCCCCGCCGCTCCACTCCGGGAGACGCCATGAGGATGCTGATCAACAGTCCCGAGACCGTCGTCGCCGACGCCCTGCGCGGCATCGCGGCCGCCCACCCCGACCTGGAGGTCGACGTCGAGCGGCGGATCGTCGTACGGCGCGGCGCGCGCGAGGGCGGGCGCGTCGGCCTGGTCTCGGGCGGCGGCTCCGGGCACGAGCCGCTGCACGCCGGCTTCGTCGGCCCCGGCATGCTGTCGGCGGCCTGCCCCGGCGAGGTGTTCACCTCGCCCGTTCCGGACCAGATGCTGCGGGCGGCCGCCGCCGTCGACTCCGGGCAGGGCGTGCTCTTCGTCGTCAAGAACTACACGGGCGACGTGCTGAACTTCCGGATGGCCGCCGAACTCGCCGAGGAGGACGGCATCCGCATCGAGCAGGTGCTGGTCAACGACGACGTCGCGGTCACCGACAGCCTGTACACCGCAGGCCGGCGCGGCACCGGAGCCACCCTGTTCGTCGAGAAGATCGCCGGAGCGGCGGCCGAGGCGGGGGCCCCGCTGGAGGAGGTCGCGGAGATCGCCCGCCGGGTCAACGCGGCCTCGCGCAGCTTCGGCGTGGCGCTCAGCGCCTGCACGACGCCCGCCAAGGGCAGCCCGACCTTCGACCTGCCGGACGGCGAACTGGAGTTGGGCATCGGCATCCACGGCGAGCCGGGCCGCGAGCGGCGCCCCGTGATGCCGTCGCGGGAGATCGCGCGGATCGCGGTGGGCGCCGTCGCGGAGGAGCTGGAGCGGATCGCGCCGCAGGACGGGCCGGTCCTCGCCCTCGTCAACGGCATGGGTGCCACCCCACTGCTGGAGCTGTACGGGTTCACCGCCGACGTCTGCGCGGTTCTCGCGGAGCGGGGCGTGCACGTCGCCCGGACGCTCGTCGGGAACTACGTCACCTCGCTGGACATGGCGGGCTGTTCGGTGACGCTGTGCCGCGCCGACGAGGAACTGCTGCGTCTCTGGGACGCGCCCGTGCGGACGGCCGCGCTGCGGTGGGGCGCCTGAGCATAAGGTGGCGGGCGGGACCGCCGGCCGGTGGGGTGCGAGGCGAGGAGACCGAGTTGCGTGACACTGAATTCTTCAGGCGCTGGATGGCGGCCGCCGCTGCCTCCGTGGAGCGCGAGGCGGACCGGCTGACGGAGCTCGACTCCCCCATCGGGGACGCCGACCACGGAAGCAACATGCTGCGCGGCTTCACGGCGGTGCAGGCCGCACTGGAGTCGGAGCCGCCCGCCACGCCGGCCGCGGTGCTAGGGCTCGCGGGCCGGACCCTGATCTCGACGGTGGGCGGCGCCTCCGGCCCCCTGTACGGGACGCTGCTGCGCCGCACCGGCAAGGAGCTGGGCGACGCCGCCGAGGTCACCGACGAGGACCTGCGCACGGCGCTGGACGCGGGTGTCGCCGCGGTCTCCGCCCTGGGCGGCGCCGCGGCGGGCGACAAGACGATGCTGGACGCGCTGCTGCCCGGCGTGGCGGCGCTCGGCACCTCCTACCGGGCGGCCGCGGAGGCGGCGGAGGCCGGCGCGCTGGCCACGGTCCCCATGCTCGCCCGGAAGGGCAGGGCGAGCTACCTGGGCGAGCGGAGCATCGGCCACCAGGACCCGGGGGCGACGTCCTCGGCGCTGCTGCTGGCGGCCCTGGCGGAGGCGGCCGGATGAGCGGCGGGCCGGTCGGGATCGTCCTGGTGTCGCACAGCGCGCGGGTCGCGGAGTCGGTCGCGGAGCTGGCGGCCGGGCTGGCGGCCGGCGGGGCGGTGGCCCCGGTGGCGGCGGCGGGCGGCACCGCCCGCGGCGGCCTGGGGACGAGCGCGGAGCGGATCGCGGCGGCCGCGCGGGAAGTGGACCGCGGGGCGGGCGTGGCCCTGATCGCGGACCTCGGCAGCGCGGTGCTGACGGTGAAGGCGCTGCTGGCGGACGACGAGCTGCCGCCGCGGTCCCGCCTGGTGGACGCCCCGTTCGTGGAAGGCGCGGTGGCGGCGCTCGTCGCGGCCTCGTCCGGGGCCTCCCTGGACGCCGTCGCCGCGGCGGCGCAGGAGGCGTACGACTATCGCAAGGGCTGACCGCGCGGCGGGGCGGCGCGCCCGGGCAGGGGCTCCCGCCCCGCCGCGCACACCGCCCCGCCTCGGGGGTCAGCGCCGGCGGAGCTGGTCGAGTTCGCGCCGGTCCCGCTTGGTCGGCCGGCCCGTACCGCGGTCGCGGATGCCGACCGCGGCCGCCTCGACGGGCGTCGGAGGCGGCGGGCTGTTGTCGACGAAGCACTCGGCGGCCACCGGCGCGCCCACCCGCTTCGTCACCGGCCGCCGGACCACCACGATCCGCTCGCGGCCCGCGTGGAAGAGGCGTACCTCGTCCCCCGCCTTCACCGACTGCGCGGGCTTGGCCCGCTCGCCGTTGACCTTCACATGGCCCGCGCGGCACGCGGTCGCCGCGATCGAGCGGGTCTTCGTCAGCCGGACGGACCAGATCCAGGCGTCCACCCGGGCCGTCCCCGATTCGGTTGCTCCCTCTGCCATGGCACGACTCTAGCGAGGGGAGGCCCGGAAACCGGAACGAGTTTCGGCGGATGCCACAACCCCTGCCGCATCTGCCATGCAGTTCATCCGAAGACAATTGCAGATGCGCCACTAGTGCGCCTACCGTGTCGCACATGCAGACCTACACCATCGGCCAGGCGGCGCGCCTGCCGGGCGTCAGCCCGGACACGGCCCGCCGCCGGGCCGACGCCGGCCGGGTCGCGACCCACCGCGACCCCGCCGGCCGACGGGTGATCGGCGGCCGCGACCTGGCCGCCTTCGCCGTCGAGGCGGGCCAGGGCGCCGCCGCCGAGGACGGCGCACCGCACACCTCGGCCCGCAACGCCTTCCCCGGCATCGTCACCGCCGTGCGGCTCGGCGACGTCGCCGCCCGGATCGGGATACAGGCCGGCCCGCACCGCATCGTCTCGCTGCTCACCCGGGAGGCCGTCGCCGAACCCGGCCTGGCCGTCGGCCGGCGGGCCACCGCCCGCGTGAAGTCCACCAGCGTCCACATCGACCGCGCCTGACCCGCCCGCGGCGCCTGCGAGAGGCCCGCCCGTACGCCCCACCGCCCCGCTCCGCCGTCCCCGGCGCGGGTCGCCATCCCGCGGCCGGCACCGCCCGCCCGCCGCAGATCCGACCGAGGAGCACCGCATGCCCCCCGCCCCCCAGCGCCGCACCGCCCCGGCCGCGGCAGTCCTGGCCGCCGTCCTGCTGCCCGCCCTGACCGCCTGCGGCGGCAGCACCGACAGCGGGGCCGGCAGCCCGGCCGTCTCCGGCCCGGCGTCCGCCCCCGGCGCGGCGCACCTCACCGTCCTGGCCGCCTCCTCCCTCACCGACGTGTTCAAGACCGCCGGTGCGGCCTACGAGAAGGCCCGCCCGGGCACCCGGGTCACCTTCTCCTTCGCCGGGTCCCAGGAGCTCGCCGCCCAGGTCAGGCAGGGCGCTCCCGCGGACGTGCTCGTCACCGCCGACACCAGGACGATGGACGGCCTCGCCGCCGAGACCGGCAGCCCCTCGGTCATCGCGAGGAACCGCCTGGTCATCGCCACGGGCAAGGGCAACCCGTTCAAGATCGGAGGGCTGAAGGACCTCGCCGACAGCAAGGTCAAGGTGGTGCTCGCGGCGCCCGAGGTCCCGGTCGGCCGCTACAGCCGACGGATCCTCGACGCGCAGCAGGTACGGGTGGCGCCCGTCTCCGAGGAGCCCAACGTCCGCGCGGTGCTCGCAAAGGTCGAACTCGGCGAGGCCGACGCCGGCCTCGTCTACCAGACGGATGCCGCCAAGTCCGCCGACAAGGTGGCGACAGTGGACATCCCGGACGGGCAGAACGCCGTCGCCTCCTACCCGGCCGCTGCGCTCAGGCAGTCGAGGAACGCTGCGGCCGCCGCCGCGTTCACCGCCTGGCTGAGCGGCCCGGAAGCGCAGAAGATCTTCCAGGACGCCGGCTTCCAGAAGCCGTGACCGCCGCCGGCCGGCCCGCCGCCCCCGTGCCCGAACGCCCGAGCCAGGAACCATGAGCAGACACCGCACCCTCCGCACCCGGCCGCCCGTGGCGCTGGCGCTGCCCGCGCTGCTCGCCGTCGCGTTCCTGCTGCTGCCCCTCGCCGGGATCCTCGTCCGCACGCCCTGGTCCGAGCTCGGCAGCCACCTCGGCAGCCCCGGCGTCCTCGAAGCGCTGCGGCTCTCGCTCGTCGTGTCGTTCTGGGCGCTGGGCCTGTCGCTCCTGCTGGGGGTGCCGCTGGCGTGGCTGCTGGCCCGCGTCGACTTCAGGGGCAAGGCCTTCGTGCGGTCGCTGGTGCTGCTCCCGATGGTGCTGCCGCCGACCGTGGGCGGTGTGGCACTGCTGCTCGCCTTCGGGCGGCGCGGGCTGCTCGGGCCCTGGCTGGAGGAGTCCTTCGGCATCACCCTGCCGTTCCACACGTCGGGCGCGGTGCTCGCGGCCACGTTCGTCGCCATGCCGTTCCTGGTGATCAGCCTCGAAGGCGCACTCGGCGGCCTGCGGCCGAGCTACGAGGAGACCGCCGCCTCCCTGGGGGCCTCGCCGGTCCGCGTGTTCTTCACCGTCACCCTCCCCATGGCGGGCCCGGGACTCGTGGCCGGGGCAGCACTGACATGGGCCCGCGCGCTGGGCGAGTTCGGCGCGACCATCACCTTCGCGGGCAACCTGCCCGGCACCACCCAGACCCTGCCCCTCCAGGTCTACCTGCTGCTCCAGGACCGGCCCGAGGCGGCGACGTCCGTCTCGCTGCTGCTGCTGGCGATCGCCATGGCCGTGCTGATCGCCCTGCGGGGGCGCTGGTCGGGCACCCCGCTCCCCCGCCGCCGGCCGGCGCCGCAGCCGCCGGAGGACGCCGCGCCGCAGGCGCCGTACGAGGCCGGGGAGGCGCCCGCGGTCCCGAGCAACGGCGGACGCTGGCCCCTGCACGCCGCGGTCACCGGGTACACCGAGCTCACCCTGGACGCCGCCCCCGGCACCACCATCGCCGTCGTCGGCGAGAACGGCGCCGGCAAGACGACCCTGCTGCGCGCCCTCCTCGGGCTGACGCCGCGCGCCGAAGCCGAACTGCGGCTCGGCGACGCCGACGTCACGGCCCTGCCCCCGCACCGCCGCCGGGTCGCCTGGGTCCCCCAGGACGGGGCGCTGTTCCCGCACCTGAGCGCCCTGGCCAACACCGCGTACGGGCTGCGGGCACACGGAATGCCGCGGGCGGAGGCCCGGCGGGAGGCCCGGCGGTGGCTGGAGCGGCTCGGCGTCGGCGACCTCGCCGGCCGCAGGCCCGGCCAGCTGTCCGGCGGCCAGGCCCAGCGGGTGGCGCTCGCCCGGGCGCTCGCCGCCCGGCCGCGGCTGCTGCTGCTCGACGAGCCGCTGGCCGCCCTCGACCAGGCGACCCGGGCCCGCGTACGGCACACGCTGCGCGCGCACCTGGCCGGGTTCGGCGGGGTGTGCCTGCTGGTGACGCACGATCCCGTCGAGGCGGTGTCGCTGGCCGACCGGGTGCTCGTCCTGGCCGGCGGGCGGACCCTGCAGGACGCGCCGCCCGCCGAGGTGGCCCGGCATCCGCGGTCGCCGTGGGTGGCGCGGATGCTGGGCCGGAACGCCTGGCAGGGGACCGCGTCCGCCGAGGGGCTCGCGCTGCCCGGAGGGGGCCGGCTGGTGGTGGCCGAGACGCTGCCCGCCGGGGTTCCGGCGCTCGCCGTCATCGGGCCGGAGGCGGTGTCGGTGCACCGCGAACGGCCCGCCGGCAGCCCGCGCAACGTGTGGCCGGGCACGGTACGGGAGATCACCTCGGTCGGCAGCCGGCTCCGCGTGCTCGTCGCCTCGCCCGGCGTGCCCGACCTGGTCGCGGAGATCACCCCGGACGCGGCCGCCGAGCTGGGACTGGCCGACGGGGCTCAGGTGTGGACGAGCGTCAAGGCCACGGAGGCGACGCTCGTCGGCCTGTGACGCGCCGGCGGCCGCCGTCAGGCGGTGATGCGGGCGGTGAGGGCGTCCAGGTTGGCCAGCGCGCGCTCGACGCGCTCCTCCACCGTGAGTGTCTCCTCGTACGTGCGGGTGCGCAGCTTGGGCAGCCGCTTGCCGCGCAGGTACAGGGAGCAGGCGAGGTCGGCGCAGACGTACGAGCCGACGGTGTTGCCGTCGCGGCCCCGGGCGCCCGCAAGGGGGGCGACGAGCAGGGACACGCCGGAGGCGGCGTGCGCGGTCAGGCAGATCTGGCAGACGCTGGACCTGACGGCGCTGGTGCGGTGGGTGACCGGGACACGGAGGCCTATGCCGACGGCCGCCCCGTCGGCGCCGGGGCGCACGAGGTAGGCGCGCAGCGGGGCCGCGGGATCGACCCAGCCGAGGAAGTCGAGGTCCTCCCAGGGGAGTTCGCCGAAGTCCGGCGGGAGCTTCAGCCGCGAGGCCTCGCCCTTGGTGCAGTTCACGAAGGACGCGCGGATCTGCTTCTCGGTGAGTGGTTCCATGGGAGGCCACGGTACGTGGCCATGGCAATGATCTTCATCCGGATTAGGGCCTGTATTGAGTTGCCCCGTGGAGCAAGGAGCGGCGTTCGGTGCGTGCCCTCGGTGTGCGGGACGAATGTCCTCGTAGCGGAGCTACTAGGACATTCGGCTCGTGCGCCGAGGGTGCGTGCCGGGCGTCGCGACGCCGCGGGGCAACTCAATACAGGCCCGGCCCTAATCGCGCCGCCCCGCGGGGCCGCGCCTTCCGGGGCCTGTTTCACGGGCCGGCCGGGTGCTCGGGGACGGCGAACTCGCACCACACGCACTTGCCTCCGCCCCGGGGCTCCACACCCCAGTCCTGCGCCAGCTCCTCCACCAGCAGCAGGCCGCGCCCCGAGACGGACCAGTCGCCGGCCTGGCGGCGGTGCGGCAGGGCGCTGCTGGAGTCCTCGACCTCGATCCGGATGCGGCCCTCGGCGGTCATGCGGAGGCCGACGTGGCCCCCGCCGTCGGTGTGGACGAGGGCGTTGGTGATCAGCTCGTCCGCCGCCAGCTCGATCTCGTCCGTCAGCTCGCGGGCGCCCCAGGCCGCCGCGGCCGCCCGGATCAGGTGCCGGGCCGTCGACGGGCCCTGCGGGTCCCCGGGCGCGAGGCGCAGCCGCAGGGGGCCGCCGCCGCGCGGCGTGGGCGTGCCGCGGCGGCGCAGCAGGAGCAGGGCCATGTCGCCGCGCGCGCCCGCGTCGCCGGTCGGGTCGCACAGGACGTCGGCCAGCTCCTCCACGTCGGCGGGGCCGGTGCTGACGGCCCGTACGAGGTCGCGCATGCCGGCGGCCCGGTCGGCGCCGTGCCGTTCCAGGAGGCCGTCGGTGCACAGCACGAGCGTGTCGCCGGGGTGCAGTTCGACGCTGGTGACGGGGTAGCCGGTGCTGGCCCCCGGCTGCTCGTCCCGCGGCGCGCCCAGCGGCGGCCCCCCGGCCACGGGGACGGTGTGGCAGCTGCCGTCACCGCGCCGGACCAGCGGGTCGTGGTGCGCGGCCCGGACCATGCGCAGCATGCCGGTGGCGAGGTCCAGCTCCGCGTAGGTGCAGGCCGCCAGGCGGTCGGTGGCCAGGTCGTGCAGGAAGGCGGAGGCCCGCGCCATGGCGGTGTCGGGGGTGTGGCCCTCGGCGGCGTACGCGCGCAGCACGATCCGCAGCTGGCCCATGACTGCGGCCGCGTCGGTGTCGTGCCCCTCGACGTCGCCGATCATCACGCCGACGCGGCCCTCGCCGAGCGGGACGACGTCGTACCAGTCGCCGCCGATCTTCCGCCCCATCCGCGCGGCCCGGTAGCGGACGGCGATCCTGGTGCCGGGGACGTCGGGGATCCGGCGGGGCAGCATGGCCCGCTGCAGGCCCTCCGCGAGGTCGTGCTCCTGCTCGAAGAGGATGGCGCGCTGGAGGCTCTGCGCGATGCCGCTGCCGAGCGCGACGAGCAGGTTGCGCTCCTCGGCGGTGAAGTCGCCCTCCCGCCGGTAGAGCAGGCCGAGCGCGCCGATGGCCCGGCCCTGCGCGATCAGCGGCAGGTAGACGCCGCTGTGGACGGCCAGCGGCTCGATGTACGGCCACAGGTCGGGGAACCGGAGCCGGAACTCGTCGCGGGAGGCGACGAAGACCGGCTGGAGGCTGCGGACGGCCTCGCTCATCGGGAAGCGGGCCTCGATGCGGGTGTACTCGATCTCCGGGACGTAGGTGCCGAGCCGGCCCTCGGCGACGAGGTGGATGCGCCCCCCGTCGACGATGCCGAGCATCACGCTGACGGCCCCGAGGTGGCCGAGGGCCTCCGGGTCCTTCAGCACGTCGGTGACGTCGTTGACGGTGCGGGCGTGCGCGAGGATCGCCGTGGTCCGCTCGACGACGCCCGTCATCCGGCGGCGGCCCTCGTCGCGGTCCCCGCCGGCCCCGGACTCGCGGGGGTCGTGGGCGGCGTCGCGGATGATCCCGATGATCCGGTACGGGCGGCCGCCGGGCTCGCGCAGGATGTGCCCCTGGATGTGGGTCCAGGCGGCGGTGCCGTTGCGGCGGCGCCGCCGGACGTACGCCCCGTAGTGGCTGCGCCCGTCCTTGAGGGCCTGTGCCACGCGGGCGTCGAGGCGGGCCTCCTCCGGGGGCGCGAGGCGGACGCGCAGCCCGGCCGGGGTGCCGTTGAACTCGTCCGCTCGCAGGCCCAGGACCTCGAGGGCGGTTTCGTCCAGGTGCATCCGCCCGCTGTCGAGGTCCCAGTCGAAGGTGCCCATGTGGTTGAGCGCGAGGCTGGTGTCCGGCCGCGCCGGCCACTGGACCTCGGGGCTCGGTCGCCTTTCGGCCATGCTGCCAGGGTCTCACCGATCGGCGCCGCGCGCGGGGATCCGCGCGGCGCGACAATCCGGGTATGGAAGATCCCCGGGTGGTCGTGGAGCGTGAGGTGGCCGCTCCTGCGGAGCGCGTGTGGCGGGCGCTGACGGACCTGGAGGCGATGCCGCGGGTTCTGTCGGGCGTGGAGGCGGTCGAGGTGCTCACCCCGGGCCCGTTCGGGGTGGACACCCGGTGGCGGGAGACCCGCCGCATGTTCGGCTCACGGGCGACGGAGGAGATGCGGGTCAGCGTGTGCGAGGCGCCGCGCCGCTACGTCGCCGAGGCCTTCAACGCGGGGATGCGCTACGAGTCGGAGTTCCGGGTGGAGGAGCGGGCGCCGGGGCGGAGCGTCGTCCGGATGGCGTTCTCGGCGTCGCCCGCATCGGGCGGGAAGCCGCCCGGCGTGTTCCTGCGCCTGCTGAACCGGCTGGGGACGCGGGCGGCCGCCCGGGCGGTCGCGAGGGACCTGGCGGACGTGGCCGCGGCCGTCGAGACGGCCGGTCCCGGCTGACGTCCGCCCCGGCCGGGACGGTCGCCGTGTCAGGGCGCCGGGGTGGGAGACGTCGGCGGCGGGGAGGCCGGGGTCGGACCCGCCGGGGTGGGTGTCGGCTCGTACGGCTCGGTCGGCTCCTGGGAGGGGACGGGGGTCAGGCGGACGGAGGCCGTCGGGGTGGCGGAGCCGGGCTCCGTTCCCGAGGGGGTGACGGCCCGGGACGGGGTACCGGTCCCGGTGGGGGCGGGGGTGGGGGTGGCCGTTGCGGTCGGGGTGGCCGGGGTCGCCGTTGCGGTCGGGGTGGCCGGGGTCGCCGTTGCGGTCGGGGTGGGCGGGGCCGGAGGGGGCGTCGGCGGGGTCGGGCCGCCTGTGGGGGTCGCCGTGGCGGCCGGGCTGCGGGTGGGGTCCAGTCCGGGCGGGACGGGCGGCGGGGGGACGGGCCGGTCCGGGTCCTTGGCGCCGCCGGCCGGACGCTGGTACCAGCGTCCGTCGCGCGCGTCGTAGAACGTGATCTTGTTGATGACGACGACCGTCGGCCTGATCACCACCGTCTCCTGCGGCCGGTACGCCGCCCAGGGCTGCCCGAAGCGCCGCGAGTCCGGCTTCAGCGCGACCGGCTGGTCCAGCGGGTTGCCGCACGCGCAGCGCACCCGCGGCACGCCGTGGTCGTCGACGAGGACCGCCGTACCGGCCTGGAGCACCGCCTGGTACGGCGTGGGACGGCCGTCCTCGTAGCCGTGGTTGGTGACCCGTGTGTCGACGCGCAGGGTGACGGCGGTCAGCGAGCGCAGGAAGCCGGGGACCTCGGCAGGCCGGATGCCGAGGGCCTCGGCGAAGGCCGCGTTCTTGGCCGGTTCCGCGGACAGGGTGCGCACCTGCTTCTCGATGTCGCAGCTTGCCGTGTCGCGGGTGCCGCCGTACAGGCCCGGGGACGCGCCCGTGAGGGAGCGGGTCGTGACGGTGCCGGTGGCGGGAGGCCGGTCCGGGGCGTCCCCGGACGGCGCGGGGCTTTCGGCGGCGCCGGCCGGGACGGTCGCCGTGGACTCGGTGAAGGGCGCCCTGCCCTGCGCGGAGGCCGGTTCGAGGAACAGCTCGCCGCCCGTCGCGGACGGTACGCCGCCCGGCCGGGTCAGCACCACCGCGAGCACGACGGCCGCGGCGAGCGCCGCGACGGCGCCGGCCACTACGGGCAGGCGCCACCGGGGGCGCCGGGGGCCTCCGGGCGGGCCCGGAGTGCTCGGCGGCTCACCGCCGCCCGGACCGCCGGCTCCCCCGCCGCCCGGCGGGGGACCCCCGGATGGCGGGCCGCCGGGGGCGGACCCGCCGGCCACCGTCGGGGGGCCGGAGGCCCGGCCGCCGGAGAGCGGTCCGGCCGGCGGGCCGGCGGGCGGCCCGGAGGGCGGGCCGCCGGGGCGGTCCGAGGGCGGTGTGCCGGAAGGCTGCGTGGTCACGGGCGCTCCAGTGCCGGGCGCTTGCGACCCGGCCCCCGGCCGGCCGCCGGGGCCGCCGGTGTCGGGGCGGAGTCGGGGGCGGGCTCGCGGCGGGGTCGGGTCCGAGGCGGGTCGGGATCGGTACGGGGCCGCCGGTGTCGGGGGCGCGGTCGCCGGGACGGGCCGATCGCGGGGGTGCGGCCACTCCTGCGGACCATTGTGTGCGGCCTCCCGGTGGTGGCCGCAAGCCGGGACTGCCTACGGTGGCGCTGTGAGCCGTACGTCCGCGGACTCCCGGGGAGCCCGGCCCGCCTGGCGCGACGCCCTCGCCGCCGTCGCGGCGGGTTTCGCGGTGATGGCCGCGGTCTCCGCCGCGGGCCTGGCCTGCGCGGGCGCCGCGCGGCTGCCGGGCGCCGCCTTCCCGCACGTCGTGGCCGCCGTGGTCGTGCTCGCCGCCGGCGGCTCGGTCGACGTGGCGGGCGGCGAGGGGCTCCTCCGGGCGGAGGGCGGCCTGGCGCTGCTCCCGCTCTCCGTGAGCCTCGCCGGCGCCCTCACCGCCGGCCTGCTGTTCCTGCGCCCGCTGCGCCACAGGGCCGTCGCCGGCGGACGCGAACTCCTCGCCCGGGCCGGCCCGCTGGTGCTGCTGTGGCTGGCCGCGCTCGCCGGCACCGCGCTGCTCGCCCGCCAGGACTTCGCCGTCAGCCCCGGCGACCCGGCGCTGGAGGACGCCTCCGAACTCCTCGGGCCGGCGCCGACGGTCGGGTTCCGCGCGGACCTGCCGGCCACCCTCCTGTTCGGGCTGCTGTGGATCGCGGGCCTGCTGCTGGTGGCGCTGCTCGTCTCGCGCCGGGCACCGCTCCCGGCGCGGCTGGTCCGCTTCCACGCGGCGGTGCGGCCCGCCGCGTCCGCCACCGTCGTGCTGCTCCTCGCGTACGTGGCCCTCGGGCTCGGCGCCGGCCTGCTCGCGGCGGCCACGCGCGGCCAGCCGGACCGGGCGTTCGCCGTGATCCTGCTCGCCCTGCCCAACCTGGCGTGGCTCGCGCTCACCCTCGGCTACGGCGGGGCGTGGGACGGCCGGGCGGACGGGCCGTTCGGGCTGCCCGTGCCGCAGGTGCTGGACCGGGTCGTGCGCGACGCCGACCGGTCCGCGGTGGACGTCGCCGACCTCGCCCGCCAGGACGGGCGCATGTGGTGGCTGGTGGCCGTCACAGCCCTCGCCCTGCTCGGCACGGGCCTGCTGGCCGCCCTCCGCTCCCCCGCGCACGTACGGCCCCGGCAGCACGCCCTGCACCTGGCGGCGGCCCTCGGGGCGGCCGCCCTGGCGGTGTCCCTGCTCGCCTCCGTCGACGCGCACTTCGGGCTGGCCCTGATGGGCATCGGCGACGCGGGCGGGCTCGGCACGACAGTCGAGCTGCTTCCCGTCCTGTGGCGGAACGTGGGGCTCGCCGTGCTGTGGGGCGCGGTCGCGGGCTTCCTCGGCGCCCTGCTGGCCCGGCCGGTGCACCGGCGCGCCGCCGCCCGCGGAAGGTCCGCCGCGCGGGGGCGGTGACCGGGCGGGCTCAGCTGCCCCCCGCCTCCGGCGGGGTGACGACCTGGGTCGGCTCGCGGCCTCCGCGCCGGGCTTCCGCAGCCGGGCGCTCCGCGGAGCCGCCCTCTCCCACGGCGGTCGGCGTCGGCTCGGCCCGCGGGGCCGGCTCGCTGCCGGGCGCGGGGGCGGCGTAGGCGGCGAGGCGGGTCCCGTCGCCGTACATCCACTGGCCGGAGGCCTCGTCGTACAGCCACACGGACTCGCCGTCGACGACGGCCCCGGACCGCAGCCCGCGCGTTCGGCTGCGGAACCCCTCCTGGTCCAGCCGGCCCGCCGCGAGCTCCTCGACGGCCTGCCGGTAGCGGTCCAGGGCGTCGGCGGCGCGGGCGAGCAGCGGCAGGGGGTCCTCGGCGCGGCCGACGGGCCGGCCCCCGGTCGGGGGCGGCTGCGGCACGGCGACGAGGAGGCGGCCGTCCACCCAGGCGGACCATCCGTTGGCGCAGAGGATCTGCCCCCACTCGCCGCGCCGGGAGAGCAGCTGCACGGGCAGGAAGGGGTCGAGGGGGACGGTCGGCCGGGAGACGTCGGGCTCCTCCCAGGCCGGCATCCCGCTCTGCGGGACGACGTGTGTGGGGCGGAACTCTGCGCCGGCGTATGCCGCGGGTGCTCCCATCGCGCTACTTCCGCATGATGGCCGGCTCGTGGCGGCGCAGGAGCCGCACGACCAGCACGCCGAACAGCACGGACAGGGCGGCGAGCATGCCCAGGTCGAGCAGCCACACCCGCAGGTCGTGCGCGAACAGCGGGTCGGCGGTGAGCGCGCCGGGGACGATAGCGCCGAGGTCGACGGTGCCGGCCATGGCGCCGAGGGCCCAGCGGGAGGGCACGAGCCAGGCGATCTGGCCGATGACGGGGGCCCCGTCGAGCCGGAGCAGCGCCCCGCAGAAGACGACCTGCACGATGGCGATCAGCACCAGCAGCGGCATGGTGACCTCCTCCTTGCGGACGAGGGCGGAGACCAGCAGGCCGAGCATCATCGCGGTGAAGGACAGCAGGGCGGTGGCGAGGATGATCTCGGCGAGCGGCGGCAGCAGCACCCCGCGGCCGCCGGGGGCGTTGGTGTCGACGCCGTACAGGGCGACCAGGGTGAGGACGGCCGCCTGGGCGGTGGTGATGGCGCCGAGGACGGCGACCTTGGACATGAGGTAGGCGGATCTGGACAGGCCGACGGCCCGTTCCCGCTGGTAGATGGTGCGTTCCTTGACGAGTTCGCGGACGGCGTTGGCGGCGCCGGTCAGGACCGCGCCGACGCACAGGATGAGCAGGACGTTCATGGCGGACTCGCGGGTGAGCGAGCCCCCGGCGAGGGCGCGCGCCATGGCGCCCATGACGAACGGCAGGGCGATCATGATGGCGAGGAAGGTGCGGTCGGCGCCGAGCGCGGCGGCGTAGCGGCGCACCAGCGTGGACAGCTGTGATCCCCAGCTCTGCGCCTTGGGCGGCGGCGGGGCGGCGAAGGCTCCGGAGTGCCGCTCCCCGGCCTGCTGCGGCAGGCGGGCGGCTCCCCGGACGTACCGGCGGTACTCGGGCGAGGCGCTGAACTGCCCGGCCCAGTCGCGGCCGCGTTGGGCCTCGAACGCCTCGAACGCCTCCGGCCACTGGTCGAAGCCGAAGAAGGGCAGGGTCTCCTGCGGGGGCCCGTACCAGGCGGTGCGGCCGCCGGGGGCGAGGACGAGGACCCGGTCGCAGACGTCGAGGCTGAGGACGCTGTGGGTGACGACGATGACGGTCCGGCCGTCGTCGGCGAGGCCGCGCAGCATGTGCATGACGGAGCGGTCCATGCCGGGGTCGAGGCCGGAGGTGGGCTCGTCGAGGAACAGCAGCGAGGGCTTGGTGAGGAGTTCCAGGGCGACGGAGACCCGCTTGCGCTGTCCGCCGGAGAGGCTGTGGATGGGCTGGCCGGCGCGCTGGTCGAGGCCGAGTTCGGTGATGACCTCGTCGACGCGGGCCTGCCGCTCGGCCTTCGCCGTGTCCTGCGGGAAGCGGAGTTCGGCGGCGTAGGAGAGGGCGCGGCGGACGGTGAGCTGCGCGTGCAGGATGTCGTCCTGGGGGACGAGCCCGATGCGGCTGCGGAGTTCGGCGTAGTCGCGGTAGAGGTCGCGGCCGTCGTAGAGGACGGTGCCGTGGTCGGCGGGGCGCAGTCCGGTGAGGGCCCCCAGCAGGGTGGACTTGCCGGCCCCGCTGGGTCCGACGACGGCGAGGAGGCATCGGGCGCCGACGGGGAAGGAGACGTGGTCGAGGAGGGTCTTGCGGCCGTGGTCGACGGTGACGGTGAGGTCCTGGACGTCGAGGGAGACCTCGCCGGTGTCGGTGTACTCCTGGAGGCGGCCGCCGACCAGGCAGAGGGCGGTGTGGCCGATGCCGATGATGTCGCCCTCGGAGACGGCGGCGCGCCCGGTGCGGACGCCGTTCAGGTAGGTGCCGTTGTGGCTGCCGAGGTCGTGGATTTCGTGGGTGCCGTCGGGAAGGGCACGGAGCTCGGCGTGCCGGCGCGAGACGACGAGGTCGTCGATGACGAGGTCGTTGTCGTCGGCGCGGCCGATGCGGACGGCGGTGCTGGCGGGGACCTGCCGGATGGAGGTGGGGCGGCGGAAGGTGCCCGTCAGCGACGGGCCGGAGACGCCGGCCGGGGCGGCGGGCGCGGCCGCGGGCGGGGGCGCGGGCGGGGGCGCGTCGGCGAGCGGGCCCACGGGCGGCGCGGCGGCGGCCGGGCCGCGGTCGAGGAGGAGGGCGCGCGGGCCGTCGGTGGCGCTGCCGAAGCGGAGTTCGCTGCCGGGCCCCACACTCCACTCGCGGACGCGGTGGCCGTCGGCCCAGGTGCCGTTGGTGCTGTCCTCGTCCTGGACGGTCCAGTGGTCGCCGTCGGGGCGCAGCACGGCGTGGTGCCAGGAGACGCGGGCGTCGTCGAGGCAGATCTCGCAGAGGGGGTCGCGGCCGACGTGGTAGGTCCGGCTCGGGCTCATCGGGGTGGAGCCCGTGTCGGTTTCCAGGACTAGCTCGGGCGCGGCTGACGGCACACCTGAGGGCTGGGCCATGAGCAGATTTTCCCACGATCCTTCCGGCCGGGCATAACCGCAGGTCAGAGGGGTGTTAACCGTAATGACAACGGTCCCCGTTGCAGCCTTTGCCCATTGCTTCACAGTGCGCTTCACTTCACGCGTCGGAACCGACCGGACGGGGGACGCCATGAGCGTGCACGACCAGATGCACGACGCCGGACACACGCACGACCAGGGCCGCGGCCACGGGCACGACGGGCACGGGCACGGACCCGGCGGGCACTCCCACGGAGTGTCCGCGGACGCGGACCGGCGGTGGCTGGCCGCGGCACTGGTCCTGATCGGCACCTTCATGGCCGTCGAGGTGGTCATCGGAGTGATCGCCCGCTCGCTCGCCCTGATCTCCGACGCGGCGCACATGCTGACCGACGCCGTCTCGATCGTCCTCGCGCTCATCGCGATGCGGCTCGCGGCCCGCCCCGCGCGCGGCGGGTTCACCTACGGGCTCAAGCGCGCGGAGATACTGTCCGCCCAGGCCAACGGCCTCACCCTGCTGCTGCTGGCCGTCTGGCTGGCGTACGAGGCGGTCGAGCGGCTGATCGACCCGCCGCCGGTCGCGGGCGGCCTGGTGCTCGTCACCGCGCTCGCCGGCATCCTCGTCAACATCGCCGCGGCCTGGTGCATCTCCCGGGCGAACCGCTCCTCGCTCGCCGTCGAGGGTGCCTACCAGCACGTCCTGAACGACCTGTTCGCGTTCATCGGCACGGCCGTCGCCGGCCTCGTCGTCCTGACCACCGGCTTCCGGCAGGCCGACGCGATCGCCACGCTCGTCGTGGTGGCGCTGATGGTCAAGGCGGGCTACGGGCTGGTCCGCGAATCCGGCCGGATCTTCCTGGAGGCGGCCCCCGCCCACCTGGACCCGGACACGGTCGGCGACCGGCTGGCCGGGCACCCGCCGGTGGCGGAGGTCCACGACCTGCACATCTGGACGATCACCTCGGGCCAGGCCGCCCTGTCGGCCCACGTGCTGGTCGAGCCGGCGGGCGACTGCCACGCGGTCCGGCGGGACCTGGAGCGGCTGCTGTCCAAGGAGTACGGCATCACCCACACCACGCTCCAGGTGGACCACGCCCAGGAGGCGCTGCTCACCGTCGGCCGGACGGCGGACGACGGCGCCGACCCGCACTGCGCCGAGGCCCACGGCCCGGTCCACCGCCAGGGCCCGCACGACCACTGAGCCGCCGCGGCGCGCCGGCCGCGACTGCCGGTGCGCCCGCCGGGCATACATGCGGCCATGACGACGAAGCGCAGTGCGGGGCTCCTCCTCTTCCGCGAGACGGGGGCGGCGGCCGGATCCGGGGCCGCCCCGGCGGTCGAGGTACTGCTCGGCCACATGGGCGGCCCGCTCTGGGAGCGGCGCGACGCCGGCGGCTGGGCCATCCCGAAGGGGGAGTACGAGCCGGACGAGGCGCCCCTCGACGCGGCCCGGCGGGAGTTCACCGAGGAGATCGGCCTGCCCCCGCCGGACGGCCCGTACCTCCCGCTGGGCGAGGCCCGGATGCCGAGCGGCAAGCAGGTGGTGGTCTGGGCGGTCCGCGCCGACCTCGACCCGGCGCTCATGGTTCCCGGCACCTTCCTGATGGAGTGGCCGCCCCGCTCGGGGCGGACGCAGGAGTTCCCGGAGCTCGACAGGGTGGCCTGGTTCACCCCCGAGGAGGCCAAGGCGAAGCTGATCGCCTCACAGGTCACCTTCGTCGAACGGCTGTTGCAGCTGCAGGCCGGTTGAGCGGAGCCCGGGCGCCCCCGGAGCGGACAGCGGCCCGAGTTGCCGCGGCCGGGTTGGGAACCGGCCCGGCCGGAAACCGTGTCACTGGGAGTGCCCGGCCGGCTACGCGGCCGGGCCGGGGCCACGGCGACGCCACGGACGGGGGGCAGGCGATGACGGTGTACGGCTGGACGGTGCCCGGCTACACGCACGTCCGGGAGCTCGGCGCAGGCGGCGGCGGCCGCGTGGTCCTCGCCGTGCACGGGGCGACCGGTACGCCCGTCGCGGTGAAGTACCTGGGCGAGCGGCTCCGCGAGGACCCGGCGTTCCTCGCGGAGTTCAGGGCCGAGGCGCGGCTCCTGGGCGGCCTGGACTCCCCGTACGTGGTGCGGCTGTACGAGTACGTGGAGGCGCCGGGCGGCGCCGCGATCGTGATGGAGCTCGTCGACGGGATCTCGCTGCGGGCCGTGCTGCGGGAGGCGGGGCAGACCGGGCCCGAGGCGGCACTGGCCGTGCTGAAGGGCTCGCTGCTCGGCCTGGCGACGGCGCACCGGACGGGCGTCGTCCACCGCGACTACAAGCCGGAGAACGTCCTCGTTGCGGCCGACGGCACCTCCAAGCTCGTCGATTTCGGGATCGCGGCGCGCCGCGGGACGACCCCCGGCGTCGCGGGGACGCCCGCCTACATGGCGCCCGAGCAGTGGCAGGGGCGGCCGGCCTCCCCCGCGGCCGACGTGTACGCGGCGACGGCCACGTTCTTCGAGTGCCTGACCGGCCACAAGCCGTTCCCCGGGCAGAACTTCGCCGAACTCGCCGTCCAGCACGTGGAGGCGCCGGTACCGGAGGACGAGGCGCCGGAGACGGTCCGGCCGCTGATCCGCCGCGGCATGGCGAAGGCGCCGGAGCAGCGCCCGGGCGACGCCGAGGAGTTCGTCGCGGAACTGGAGCACCTGGCGCTCGCCGCGTACGGGCCCAACTGGGAGGAGCGCGGGCAGCGCAGGCTTGCGGCGGCGGCCGCGCTGCTGCCGCTGCTGTTCCCGTCCTCGGGGGGCGCGGCCTCGGGGACGACGGCGGTCGCGACGACGTCGCTGGGGCGGGGGTCGGGCTGGGCGCCCGGGCGGCGCGGGTCGATCGCCGCGGGAGCGGCCCTCGTGCTGGGGATCGTCATCGGGGCGACGTACAGCGCGGTGGGCGGCGAGCCGGGGGGCGCACGGACGGTGAACTCGTTCGCGACGTCGCGGCCGGCGCCGCCCGGGCCGGAATACGGCTCGCCCCGGCCGGAGCCGTCCGGGTCGGCGGGGCCATCCGGGTCGCCGCCGGGGTCGCCGTCGCCGTCGCCGTCGCCGTCGGCGAGCGGTTCGCCCGCGCCCTGGCCGTCGCTGTCGGCCCGCCCGTCGCCGAGCCGTTCGGCGGTGGTGCGGCCGTCGGCGTCCGCCTCGCCGGCGCGCCCGCCGTCCCCTCGGCCCTCGGCGACCACCACGCCGACGCCGAAGCCGACGCCGGTCGTGCACGCCGTCGGGGTGCAGCTCGCGCAGACCGGCCCGGACACGGCGGCGGCGGAGATCTCGTTCAAGACGACCGGCACGGGAACGGTCCGGGTCACTGTCCAGTGGTTCACGGGCGACGACGGCGACGCCTTCGCCGAGCCCGACGGCACCACCGTGTACGACCACACGGCGGGCGGCGGTACGGCGGCCCTGGCGGCGGCCGGGCCGGTCACGCACACGTTCAAGGGCGGCGGCTGCCACTGGGGCGTCCGGGTGACGACCTCCCCGGCGGCAGGACAGGGCCCGGCCACCGACAGCCTCGTCGTGAGGAGGTGCTCCCCCGCATGAACAACGACGACGACGACGAATACAGCGCCACCGTGCTCGGCAGCCACTGGATCGACCGGCCGCCAGAGCCCCGGGACGCCGTCCCCGACCGGGTCGAGGGCTCGGTCCTGCGGTTCGGCCCGGGGGTGACGGCGGCCGCGCCGGCCCCGTTCCCCGTGGTGCTCCCGCCGCGCGCGCGGCGGCGCCCGGAATGGCGCCGCTACACCCTGGCCGGTGCCGTCCTGCTCGGAGTGCTCGGCTACCTGGCGTGGCAGGAGTGGGGGCCGGGGCTGGCGGTGCGGGAGGTGTCGGCGGCCACCGCGGACGGCCGGGACCCCGGCTGCGACTCGACCGCCGACGTGGTGGCCGTCGTACGGACCAACGGGCGCCCGGGGACGATCACGTACCGCTGGCTCCGCAGCGACGGCACCCGCACGGAGGCCCTCTCCGAACGGGTCCCGCGCGGCCGCGACGAGGCCCGGCTGCACCTGCTGTGGACGTTCCGCGGCGAGGGCGTCTACGAGGCGTCCGCGACCGTCGAGATCGTCTCCCCCGACACCCGCACCGCCCGCACCGCCTTCACGTACCGCTGCGACCGCTAGTGCTGTGACCGGGAAGGTTTGCCGGGGCGCGGTGTCCGGTGCGGTGCATCGCGAGGCGGCGGGCCGCAACGCGTACGGGGCGTACGTGTGCGGTCCGCCGACGCGGCGAGGCGCCGTGCCGGGCGCCGTGACCCGGTGAACCTTCCCGGCCACAGCACTAGGGGGCCGTCGCCCGGATCGCGGGGCGTGCGCTCCCGCGCCGCGGTGCACGACAGCGCGGAGGGAAACCGCCCGGGGCGTCCATAGACTGGCACCTTCCGCTCGCACACTCCTTCGAGGATTCGAACCGCACCATGGCATTTCCCACGAGAACCGCCCTCCGTCGCCTTCCCGTGTGGCTGCTGCCGGTGCTGTGGACGACGGGGCTCGGACTGTGGGGGCTGTCCCGGCAGGACAGCGTGTGGCGGGACGAGGCGGCCACCTGGCAGGTCGCCGGGCGGTCGGCGGGGGACATCTGGGCGATGCTCGGGAACGCCGACGCCGTGCACGGGCTGTACTACCTCCTGATGCACGGCCTCTTCGAGGTGTTCGGGCCGGGCACGGCGACCCTGCGGCTGCCGTCGGTGCTGGCGGTCGCCGCCGCCTCGGCGTGCACGGCGCTGCTCGGGGAGCGCCTGGCGGGCCGCTGGGCCGGCCTGGGGGCGGGGTTCGCGCTGCCGCTGCTGCCCGCCGTGCAGTTCCACCTCCAGGAGGGCCGCCCGTACGCCCTGGTCGCCGCCGGCACCGGGCTGTCGACGCTGCTGCTGGTGTCGCTGCTCGCGGACGGGGCCGGGGCGGAGGGAGCGCGGACGGACCGGCGGCGGTGGCCGCGCTGGACGGCGTACGCGCTGGCGGTGCTCGTGTGCGCGCTGCTGAACTGGCTGTCGCTGCTCGTCCTCCCGGCGCACGCGGCAACCCTGTGGTGGACGGGCGCGCCGCGGGCCGTGGCGGCGCGCTGGGCGGCAGCGGCGGCCGGGGCTGCAGCCGGAGTGCTGCCGCTGGTGCTCTTCAGCCGGAGCCAGTCCGGCCAGGTGTCCTGGATACCGCCGCTGACCTGGCACATGATGATCGGTCCGGCCGTCCTGCTGGCGGTGGGCGGGCTGTGCGCGGCGGCGGACCGGCCGCGCGCGGGCCGGCTGTCGGCCGCGGCCGTGGGCCTGCCGCTGCTGGCGGTGCCGCAGCTGGGCCTGATCGGGCTGTCGCTGGTGCAGCCGCTGTTCGTGGAGCGGTACGTGCTGTTCGGCATGCTGGGGCTGGCGCTGCTGGTCGGCGCGGCGCTGGGAGCGGGCGTACGGGCCCTCGCGCCCCGGTTCCCGCGGGCGTCGGGCCTGGTGGTGCCGGTCGTGGCGGCGGCGGCGGTGCTCGCGCTGCTGCCGCAGTCGCTGGCCAAGCGGTCGCCGGCGAGCCGGGTCGACGACGTGCTGGCGGTGGCCGGGGAGGTGGCCCGGCTGGGGCGGCCGGGTGATGCAGTGGTGTTCGTACCGGCGGCCCGCAGGGACACGGCGCTGGTCTCCCCCGGGGCGTTCGCGGGGCTGGCGGACGTCGCGCTGGAGCGCAGCCCGGCCGAGTCGGCGACACTCAAGGGCGAGGAGGCGGATCCGGCGCGGATCCGGGCCGCCCTGCTGGCGCAGCGCCGGGTGCTGCTGGTGACGGACGCCGCCCGGGTCGCGAAGCCGTCGGGCGCCGCCCGGGACGCGGCGAAGGCGAAGGTCCTCGCGGAGCATTTCACGGTGGTGGCGGACCGGGAGGTGCGGGGCCGGCGGGTGACGGTGTACGAGCGCCGATAGGGCCTGTGTTGAGTTGCCCCGCGGGGCAACTCAACACAGGCCCCAGGGGACGCGTCCGGGCCGGTCCGGGGTGGCCTCCGGGCCGGGATTCACAGCGGATTCATATGGAATAGCGGGCTCCGTCCATGGTTTCGAGGGGGAGGCTCGGACCATGATCCCGCGCATGCCGAGCCGAACGCCGCGCCGCACCCGCGTCCGCCGGGCCGCCCGGACGCCCGCGGCCCTCGCCGCGATGGCCGCCCTGCTGGGTGCCCACGTGCCCGACGCCTCCGCCCTGCCGCCCCCGGGCACCACCGCGCCCGCGCCGCCGGGCACGGCGGCGGACCGGGTCGGGCCGCTGTTCGCAGGAGGCCTGGACGGCGGCCACTTCTGCACGGCCTCCGTGGTCCGCAGCGCGGGCCGGGACCTGATCGCCACCGCCGCGCACTGCCTCGCCGACCCGCTGAACACGTTCTTCGCACCCGGCTACCGCGACGGCAGGGCCCCGTACGGGGTGTGGCGGCTGACCGGCGTCCACACGGCGCCGTCGTGGACCGAGCGCGAGGACCCGGACGCCGACCTGGCCTTCGCCACGGTCGTCCCGGCGGGCGGCGGTGCGGCCCTGCCCGTGGAGGAGGCCGTCGGCGGCTTCCCGGTGGCGGGCGGGCAGCCGGCCGGGACGGCGGCGACGGTCCTCGGCTACCCGCGCACCGCGGAGGCGCCGCTGCGCTGCACGAACACGACGGCCCTGCACACGCCGACGCAGCGGCGGATCGACTGCCCCGGCCTCAGCGGCGGCACGAGCGGCAGCCCGTGGCTGACGGACGGCGCCGTGGCCGGCGTACTCGGCGGGCACGAGGGCGGGGGCACGGACCCGGACGTCTCGTACAGCGCGGTGATGGGCGACCGGGCAGTGCGGCTGTACCGGGAGGCCGCGGCGCGGGCCTGACCCGCCGCGGGCCGGCCTACTCGGGGATCCCCTCGGGCACCCAGGCGGGGGCCGCCTCCTGCCCGGCCGGGACACCCGCCGCAGCGGGCACCGCCGCGGGCTCCGCGGGGAGCTCCGCCGCGGGCGCGAACCAGGTCGGCCCGCCGGCGAGGGCGCGGCGGATCCGGTGGAGGGCGAAGGGGTGGAGCGGCGGCAGGGCGTCCGGCTCGAACCAGCCGACCTCCAGCGACTCGTGGTCGTTGACGCGGGCCTCGCCGCCCGTGGCGCGGCAGCGGAACGTGGTGTCCTGGAACTGGCAGACGTCACCGTTGGGATAGGTGAACGGTTCGAGCATCTCGACGAGGACGACCTGCTCGGGGACGCAGCGGACGGCCGTCTCCTCGTACACCTCGCGCACGGCGGTGTCGGCGGGCTGCTCCCCCGGCTCGGGGATGCCGCCGATCACGGACCAGCCGCCGGTGTCGGCGCGGCGGCCGAGCAGCACGCGTCCGAGGTCGTCGACGACGACGGCGGTGACGCCGGGAAGCAGGAGGAGCCGGTTCCCTGCGTGTTCGCGGATCTCGCGGATGAACTCAGGTGTCATCCCCCGACCATACGAGGCCGCGGGCGCGGCCCCCGTCAGGCGGCGCGGCCGCGGGAGCGGATCCGCCGTGACAGGGCCAGGCCGAGCCCGCCGGCGGCGAGCACGAGGAGCACGTACTCCGGCAGCGGGCCGAGGCGGGTGGCGGGCGTCTCCGTGGAGCGCAGCGGGATCTCGGCGACGAGCGCGTCCGCGGTGAACATCTCCGTCTGCCGGACGACCCTGCCGTCGGGGCGGATGACGGCGCTGACGCCGCTGGTGACGGGGACGAGGACGGTCCGGCTGTGCTCGACGGCCCGGACGCGGTCCATGGCCAGCTGCTGGTAGGTCATCTGGGTGCGGCCGAAGGTGGCGTTGTTGCTCGGCACGGCGATGACCTGGGCACCGGCCCGGACGGTGGAGCGGACGGCGTCGTCGAAGGCGGCCTCGTAGCAGGTGACCATGCCGACGCGGCTCCCGGCCATGTCGAAGACGCCGGGCTCCTTGCCGGGGCCGAAGTCGCGGCTCACCCGGTCCACGTCCTTGCTGAACAGGCGCACCACGGACCGCATGGGGATCCGCTCGCCGAAGGGCTGGATCTTGCGCTTGTCGTAGGTGTCGGTGGGGCCCTTCTCGGGGTCCCAGCGGATCACCGTGTTGCGGAGCGGTCCCGTCTCGGGGGCCAGGACGGCGCCGATCGAGACGGGCACGCCGACGGCCTTCACCGCGTTGTCGATGACGCGGTAGGCGTCCGGCTGGGTGAAGGGGTCGATGTCGGAGGAGTTCTCCGGCCAGACCACGAAGTCGGGCCGGGGGGTCTTGCCCGCACGGGCCTCCTCGGCGAGCTGGAGGGTCCGGTTGGCGTGGTTGTCGAGGACGGCGCGGCGCTGGGCGTTGAAGTCGAACCCGGCGCGCGGGACGTTTCCCTGGATGACGGCGGCCACCGCCGTGCCGTCCTCGGCGGCGGAGGAGACGAGGGGGCGGGCCGCGAGGGCCGCTCCGAGGGGGGCCGCGACGGCGAGTGCGGCGATGGCGGCGGCGGCCGGGCGCGGCCTCTCGCGGGCGGCGAGCAGGGCGGCGTACAGGCCGAAGCCGCACAGGGCGGTGGCGAAGGACAGCAGCGGGGTGCCGCCGACGGCGGCGAGGGGCAGGAGGATGCCGTCCGCCTGCCCGAAGGCGAGCTTGCCCCAGGGGAAGCCGCCGAAGGGGGCGCGGGCCCGCAGCGCCTCGCCGGCGGTCCAGACGGCGGCCGCCCACAGCGGCCAGGCGGGCAGCCGGCCGACGAGGGCGATGCCGGTGGCGGTGAGGGCGATCATGAGGGCTTCGAGGGTGGCCAGGGCGATCCACGGGACCGGGCCGACGCCCTGGCTGGTCCACACGAGCAGCGGCAGCAGGAAGCCCAGGCCGTGGAGGAGGCCGAGCCCGGACGCGGCACGGGCCCGGCGGCCGCGCAGGCAGCCGGCGAGCACGGCGAGGGCGACGGGCGCCAGCCACCACAGGGGCCGCGGCGGGAAGCTCAGGTAGAGCAGTGCACCGGAGCCGGCGGCGAGGAGGGCGCGGACCGCGGCGGCCCTCCGCCCGGACTGCTCGGCGCCCGCGGGCCGCGCGGAAGGGGAACCGGCACCGGCGACGGCTTCCGCTCCGGCGGTTCGGGGCTCTCGGGTGACACTGCTGCTCATCTGGCGGAGTGTACGCGGCCGGTCCGCCGGGGCGGGCTCGGGCGGGTCGGGCGGCGTGCTCAGCGGGTGTGCGTCCGCAGGTGGGTGTCGATCACGCGGACCGCGTTCTCGGCGTCGTCGACGGTGACGGTGAAGAGCCTGCCGTCGCCGAGGTGGAGCGCGAGGCCCTCGCCGCGGCGCACGATGACGGCGGTGCCCTTCTGGGGCCGCCAGCGGTGGCCCCAGCCGCCCCACTGCTGCGGGGTGATGTGGGGCAGGTACTCGGCGCGGGTGACCTCGGCGAGGCGGACGGTGCGGCGCGGCAGGCCGATGTGGCCGCAGCGGACCTCCAGGGCCTCGGCGTCGATGGTGACGGCCACGTACACGAAGGCGAGGGTGCCGTACAGGATCAGCAGGCCGACGGCGATGCAGCCGACGACGGCCATGAGCAGCGCCACGGTGCCCGCGCCCCACGAGGAGGCGACGGCCAGCTGGATGCCGAGCGCCAGGGATGCGGCGCCGGCGAGGGCCAGCAGCCACTGGGCGCGGTTCGAGGCCCGGCCCGTCCAGAGCGGACCAGGGGGGTGACCCGTCATGGGCAGCAGCGTACTCACGTTCCGCAGGTGCGGCACCGCCTCGCGTCCGCGCCTGTCCGGGGAGGGTCTCGGTCTCGAACGCCGGACGCTGTCCGGAACGGGCCCGGAGCGGGCCGTCAGCCGGGCAGGAGCCCGACCGGCGCGTCGCGGAGGGCAGGGCGGCGGGCGGTCGCGAACCGGTGCAGCGTGCGGGAGCCGGACGCCACGCGCCGGGCAGTGCGGCGGCGCTCGCGGTCGTACGCGCGCACGGCCGCGGGCAGCCCGGCCCGCCCGTGGGCGGCTGCGGCCGGCCGAGCGCCTCGCGCCGGGGCAGGGCGGCACAGGCGTCCTGCCCCCGGGTGGGGCGCCATGGCGGGGCCGCCGCCGGCCCGGTCCGGCGGTGAGGGCGTCGGCCGGGCAGGGGGTCGGCGTCGCCTGTCGGGGCGCTCGGCCACCCGGTCGGCGCCGACTGCGCCCCGCACGGCCCGCCTGCTGCGCGCGGCCTGCTTGCCGTCCGAGCCCCGCGCACCCCCGCGCCCTCACCCTTGCGAGGGACGGCGCGCTCTGGCACCTCCTCTCCACGGCCCCGGCCGCACCGGCCGCCGCCGGGCTGGACGATCTGGACGCGTTCGCCCGCGGCGTGCTGGACTGTGCCTGCCCCGACCTGCACGAGGAGGCCCCTTGACGACCCGTCTCGACCGCGCCGCGGGCGCAGTGCTGGGCTCCGCCGTCGGCGACGCGCTCGGCGCGCCCTACGAGTTCGGGCCCGCCGGGGAACTCGACGCCCGCGGGTCGGAGATGCGCGGGGGCGGCGGCTGGGACCCCGGCGAGGCCACCGACGACACGCAGATGGCCGTCCTCGTCGGCGAGTCCCTCCTCGACCACGGCGGGCTCGAACTCCCCGACGTCTTCGACCGGTTCCGGCGCTGGGCGGCCGCCGGGCCGAAGGACATCGGGCTCCAGACGGAACAGGTGCTCACCGGCGGCGACCCGTGGGACCTCGCCGCGGCACTGCACTTCCAGGTGAACGCGCGGGCGGCCGGCAACGGCTCCCTCATGCGGGCGTCGACCTCGGCGGTGTTCTTCGCGGCGGCCGGGCAGGAGGCCACCATGGACGCGGCCCGGCGCCTGGCCGCCCTGACCCACGGCGACCCTGCGGCCTGGGAGGGCACGGCCCTCCTCCACGAACTCGTCCGCGCGGCGCTCGACGGGGCAGACCCGCTGGAGCGGCTGCCGCAGGCGCTGGCGGCGGTCGCCCCGGAGCAGCGCGAACGCTACGCCCGCGTCCTCGCCCCGGACTGGCACCCCGGCCTCGCCACCGAGTTCAACGGCGCCGTGTGGCCCTGCCTGGGCTCGGCGGTATGGGCCCTGCGGACGACCACCGGCTTCGCGGAGGCCGTACGGGCCGCGGTGAACCTGGGCGGGGACACGGACACGGTGGCCGCGGTCACGGGCACCCTGGCCGGCGCCCGCTACGGCCGGGCGGCGATCCCCCCGGAGTGGACCACGCCCCTGCACGTACCGCTCCCCGGCTCCGGCGGCCGCGTCCTGGACGCCCGGTCCCTGGACGACCTCGCGGCCCGGCTGGCCGGGGCGGCGTAGGGCGGCGGACCGCACCGCCGCCCGCGGGGTCAGCGGCCGCCGACGGCGGCGCCCTCACCGGCCAGCAGCCGCCCTTCGGCGTATGCGAGCGCGGCGGCGGACAGGGCGCCCTCGCTGCCGCTGAGCAGCACGGTCAGGGTGCCGGTGGCGGGAGCGCCCGGGTCGGGGGCGGCGCCGATCCGGCGCAGCGCCTGGACGGCGACCGGCTCGGCGGAACCGTGGTAGACGAGGCCGGCCCCGCCGGTCCGCTCGGCCAGCGCCGCCCGTACGGCGGGTTCGACGAGCTCGTAGTGGGTGCAGCCGAGGACGACGTCGGTGACGTCGGCCGGGGTGAGGGCAGCGGCAGCCGCGACGGCGGCCGACACGGCATCGGCGTCGCCCGCCTCGACGGCGTCGGCGAGCCCCGGGCAGGGCACCTCGGTGACGTGCGCCCCGGCCGCGAAGTCGCGGATCAGGCCGCGCTGGTACGGGCTGCCGGTCGTGGCGGGGGTGGCCCAGATGGCGACGCGCCCGCCTGCCGCGGCGGCGGGCTTGATCGCGGGCACGGTCCCGATGACGGGAATCGCCGGCTCCAGCTCGGCCCGGATGGCGGGGAGGGCATGGACCGTGGCGGTGTTGCAGGCGATGATCAACGCGTCCGGCCGCAGCGCGGCGGCGGCACGCGCGACACCGAGCGCCCGCCCGGCCAGGTCGGCGGGGGTCCGCGGCCCCCAGGGCATGCCGTCGGGGTCGGAGGACAGGACCAGGTCGGCGTCCGGCCGCTGCCGCCGCATCGCGGCGGCAGCCGCGAGGAGGCCGATTCCGGAGTCCATGAGGGCGATCTTCACCTGGTCACCTTAATCGACGCACCCCTCCGGGCCGCCCCGACGGGCCCCCGCTGTGTGCCGCGGCACACCCGCCGGACCAGGTCCTGCCGCCCCGGGGGCGCCGGCTCCGCCCCCGGTGTCCGGCCCCGTGCACCGCAAGGCGGAGGAGCGCCCGCGTGCCGGGCGAACGCAGGGTCGCCTGACCGCGCGCGGCGAGGTGCGGCACAGGACGCCGCGGTCCCGGCGCCCCGGGGAGAGGGCCTGGGCAGCCGCTTCCAAGGTGCATGGCTGCGCCGCCCGGGGCGGCTCCGCGCCGTCGGGTGGCGCGCCGGCGGGGTGCGGGACATGCCGCGCAGGGTTCGGCACACTGCGGCCCATGGGCCTTTTCGGTGCTGCCTGCGTCTCCCTCGCCGCCTGGTTGTGGCTCACCTTCGCGCAGGGGATGTTCTGGCGGACCGACGTCCGCCTGCCGCCGCGTTCCGCCCCGGCGCGCTGGCCCTCCGTGGCCGTCGTCGTCCCCGCGCGGGACGAGGCCGGGGTGCTGCCGCTCAGCCTGCCCTCGCTGCTCGCGCAGGACTACCCGGGCGAAGCCCGGATCGTCCTCGTCGACGACGGCAGTACCGACGGCACCGCCGACCTGGCCCGCCGCCTCGCGCGCGGGCACCCCGGGCTGCCGCTCACCGTCGTCTCGCCCGGCGAGCCCGGCCCCGGCTGGACGGGCAAGCTGTGGGCCCTGCGCCACGGCATCGCCGTCGCCCGGGCGTCCACTCCCGCCGGGCCGGACTACCTCCTCCTCACCGACGCCGACATCGCCCACGGGCCCGACAGCCTCCGCGAGCTCGTCGCCGCCGCGACCAGCGCCGGCCTGGACCTGGTCTCGCAGATGGCCCGGCTCCGGACCGCCGGGCCGTGGGAGCGGCTCGTCGTCCCCGCGTTCGTGTACTTCTTCGCGCAGCTCTACCCCTTCCGCCGGATCAACCGCCCGGGCGGGCGGACCGCCGCCGCGGCCGGGGGCTGCGTACTCCTGCGGACGGAGGCGGCTGTACGGGCGGGCGTGCCGGACGCGATCCGGCACGCCGTCATCGACGACGTCTCCCTCGCCCGGGCCGTCCGGGATTCCGGCGGCCGGATCTGGCTGGGGCTCGCGGAGCGCGTGGCCAGCGTGCGCCCGTATCCGGGGCTGGCCGACCTGTGGCGGATGGTGTCGCGCAGCGCGTACGCCCAGCTCCGCCACCAACCGCTGCTGCTGGCCGGGACGGTGGCCGGGCTCGTGCTCGTCTACCTCGTCCCGCCGGCGGCGCTCCTGGCGGGCCTGGCCGGCGGCCGCCCGGCCACGGCGTGGGCCGGGGGCCTGGCCTGGCTTCTGATGGCGGGCACGTACCTGCCGATGCTGCGGTACTACCGGCAGCCGGCCGTGCTGGCGCCGCTGCTGCCGTTCACCGCGCTGCTGTACCTGCTGATGACGGTCGATTCAGCGGTGCAGCACCACCGGGGGCGCGGCGCCGCGTGGAAGGGGCGGACGTACGCCCGCCCCAGCGACGCATGAAACGGAAATATCGCCCCCCGGGCGATGTCATCCGGGGCCACGGGGTGGTGACGCTGCGTCAGCGGCAAGTCGGTGCAACACCCAACCGGCGAGTACGAGTCGGAGCAAGCCGGGGCGGAAGTGGCGAATCGTGCACGTGAAGGTCAAGTGAAAGCTGGGGCACTGACCTGGGAATATGCAGGTCAGCGCGGGGTTCGTCACGCCTCGCTATGGACCCCGTGAAGCCGTGGGCTTAACTTATGACCCATGACCTCCCCCCGCTCCACTTATGGCGGCGGCTACTACTCCGCGCCCTCCTTCCCGGACACCCCCATCTACGACTCGCTCGTGGCGGAACGCGGGACTCCGCAGATCGCCCCGATCCGGGTTCCGGCCGCCTACGACACGCCGGGCGCCGGCTATGCGAGCGGTGGAAACCTCCCGGCCCTCTCCTCCTCGCTGCCGGCTCTGCCGGCCGCCCTCCCGCCCGCCGCACCGCAGCAGCAGACGGGCGGATACGGGTACCCGTACCAGGGGCAGGCGGCGCCCGCGCCCATGCCCCTGCAGAGCGCGCCCGCGCCGTACATCCCGCAGCAGCAGCCCGCCGCAGCCCGCCCCGGGTACATGCAGCAGGCCCAGCCGCAGCCGCCGCGGCCGGCCGCCGCGGGCACCGGGTACGAGGCGATGCGCCCGGCCGCGCCGCGCCCCGTGCAGGTTCCGGTTCCGACTCCGGCACCCGCCGCGGGCGCCCCGTACCAGGACCCGTACGGCCGCCCCTACCAGGGGCGCGGCTACTGACCGCCCGAGCGGGCGGAACGCTCCCGGCCCGGGCGTCCTGACAGTCCCGCCGGCGCCCGCTGGGGCGCAGGCGGGTCGCCTGGCAGGATGCACCCATGGCGAACCCGTACGTGCACTCGCTCCACGTCCATCCCGTGAAGTCGGTGGCGGGGACCGCTCCCGCCGAGGCGGCCGTGGAGCCCTGGGGGCTGTCCGGCGACCGGCGCTGGGCGCTGGTCGACACGTCGGGCACGGTCATCACGCAACGCGGGCAGCCTCGCCTGGCGCTGGCGGCCGCGCGCCCGCTGGCCGGGGGCGCGGTCGCACTGTCGGCGCCGGGCATGGCGGAGCTGGTCGTGGAGGTACCCGAGCCCGGGCCGCTGGAGCCGGTGGTGCTCTTCGGCAAGAAGGTCGAGACGGTGGTGGCCGCGGGCGCCGCCGCGGACTGGTTCAGCGCCTGGCTGGGCGTCCCGGTGCGGCTCGTGCACCTGGACGACCCGGCCGTGCGCCGGCCCGTGGACCCCGAGTACGCCCTGCCCGGGGAGACCGTCAGCCTCGCCGACGGCTACCCCGTGCTGCTCGCCTCGCTGGCGTCGCTGGACGCGCTCAACTCGCTGATCGCGCAGGGCGGGCACCCCGAGGAGGGGCCGCTGCCGATGAACCGGTTCCGGCCCAACCTCGTCGTCGCGGGCGCGGGGCCGTGGGCCGAGGACGGCTGGCAGCGGATCGCGGTCGGCGAGGCGGTCTTCCGCGTGGCCCGCGAGTGCGGCAGATGCATCGTCACGACGACCGACCAGGCGACGGCGGAGCGCGGCAGGGAGCCGCTCAGGACGCTCGGCACGTACCGCAGGATCGGGAAGTCCCTCGCGTTCGGGCGGCAGCTGGTGCCGGTCCGGACGGGCACGGTGCGGGTGGGGGACGAGGTGCGCGTCCTGGGCTGAGGCAGGCGCCGCCGCCCCGTCGGCCTGCGCTGCCACGTCCGCGGCCGCACGGCGGCGGATCGCCGTCGGAATGACACCTTCGAGGGGCTCTGCCGCCGGTTCGGAACCGACCGCGGCCGGCCGCCCGTTGGATCAGTCGGAACGTGTCGCACGACCGCGGGGGACCGTGCAGCGGCTCGCGCGGCACACCTCCCAGCGCCCGGAATGCGCGTCTCCGGGGCGTGCGGGAGGCTTGGACGGCCGACAGGCGGAGGCAAGGGGGTGCCGGACCGTGTGGACAGCGGCAGGGGTGTGGCGTTGGCGGCGCAATCCGCTGCGCCGGCCCACTGATCTCGTCGAGGCATGGGTGGCGTTCGCCGCGGTGGTGTGCGTCCTGCTGGTCGCACCGGCCGTGGGCTGCGCCGCCGGCCTCCGGGTGGACGACCGGCTGCAACAGGCAGCGCGGGAGCAGCAGCAGGAGAGATTCCTCGTGCCGGCGGTGGTGGTGCGGCCCGCCGAGGAGGGCCCCGGGCGCGCGGGCGCCGACGCGAACCCGCAGCACCACAGCCCCCGGCGCACCCAGGTGGTGGCGGAGTGGACCGCGCCGGACGGCAGCAGCCACCGGGGCACCGTCCCCGCGGCCGAGGAACCGCCGCAGGCCGGCGACCGGTTCCGGATATGGACGGACGCCGGGGGCAGGCTGGTGGGGCGGCCGCTCGACGCGGCGTCCGCGGCGGCGCACGCGGCGGTCGTCGGCCTCGCGGCCGCCGCCGGGGTGGCCCTGCTGGCCGACACGGGCCGCCGGCTCGTCGTCCGCCGGCTGGTACACCGGCGCCACGCGCTGCTGGACCGTGCCTGGGCGGAGACCGGGCCGGACTGGGGCCGGGCGGGTGCGGGAAGTTGACCTGGCCTCCCGGCGGCTCCCCGCGCGCTACGGTGGGGCCGGACCCCGGTTGCCGTCGGCCGCTCCCACCGCCGAGGGCGGTCGCGGAGGCGGTTCCGGTCGGTTCGACAGCGCGAGAACGAGGGCGGGGGCACGACAGCACCATGGCACAGGGCACGGTCCAGCTGACGCACGGCGGTTCCTCGCGGTGGCGGCGCCGCTCCGGCGAGTACCCGACGCTGTCCGCGGCGCTCGCCGCCGCGGGCGACGGGGACGTGCTGACGGTCGCGCCCGGCACCTACCGGGAGAACCTGGTGCTGCACCACGCCGTGACGCTCCGCGGGGTCGAGGGCGCCGCCGGGTCGGTGCGCATCGCCCCGCCGGACGGGATCGCGCTGACCGTGCGGGCGTCGGCCGTGGTCCGTGACCTGACCGTGGAGGGGCAGGACAGGGCCGCGCCCGCGCTCCTGGTGGAGGAGGGCACGCCGGAGCTGACCGACCTGCGTGTGGCCACGGAGTCGGCGGCCGGCATCGAGGTCCGCGGCAGGGGCCGGCCGGTGGTGCGGCGGTGCACCGTGGAGAACCCGTCCGGGGTCGGGGTCGCCGTACTGGACGGCGGCGGAGGGGTGTTCGAGGAGTGCGAGGTCGCCGCCTCCGGACAGGCCGGGGTCTCCGTCCGCTCCGGCGGGCACCCGCGCCTGGAGCGGTGCCGGGTCCACCACGCGGGAGGCGCCGGCATCGCGGTCACCGGGGAGGGCTCGGGACTGGAGGCGCTGGGCTGCGAGGTGTACGAGACCAACGGGACGGGCGTGCAGGTCGCCGCACGGGCGGCGGCCCGGCTCACCGACTGCACGGTCCACCGCACCTCGGCCGACGGGGTCACCCTCGACACGGACGCCGTGCTCACCCTCTCCGGGTGCGACATCCACGACGTCCCGGAGAACGCGGTGGACCTGCGCTCCCGGTCGGTGCTCACCCTCACCCGCACGAGTGTGCGCCGCTTCGGCCGCAACGGCCTGTCCGTGTGGGACCCCGGCACCCGCGCCGAGGCGGACTCCTGCGAGATCCACGACAGCACGGGCGACTACCCGGCCGTGTGGATCAGCGACGGGGCGGGCGCCTCGCTGACGGACTGCCGGGTGCACGACGTGCCGGACGCGGTGTTCGTCCTGGACCGCGGCTCACGCGCGGACGTCGTCGACAGCGACCTGTCGCAGGTCCGCAACACCGCCGTCTCCGTCAGCGACGGGGCCACCGCGCGGGTCCGGGACTGCCGTATCCGCGAGGCCGCAACAGGCGCCTGGTTCCGCGACCACGGCAGCGGAGGCACCCTCGCCGACTGCACGATCGACGCCGTGCAGACCGGGGTCATCGTCACCAAGGGCGCCGATCCCGCGGTCGAGCGGTGCACTGTGTCCTCCCCCGCCGAGTCCGGGTTCTACGTCTCCGCCGGCGGGCGGGGCAGCTTCCGGTCCTGCCGGGTGACCGGCAGCGCCGGCTTCGGGTTCCACGTCCTCGACGGCTGCCGCGCCCACCTGGCGGGCTGCCACACCGAGCGGTGCGCCCGCGGGGGCTACGAGTTCGCCGAGGACGGGCCCGTCGCCGAGGACTGCACCGCCGACGGAACCCCCTCCCGGCACGCCGGGCACCCCGGGGCAGGCGGCGCAGCCGGGGAGCGGGCCCCGGCCCGCGCGGTCCCCGCCCCGGCCGGCGCGGCGAGCCCCCCGCTGCCCGGAGCCCGGCCCGCGCCCGCCCCGGTGCCGGAGCCGGGGGGCGCGGAGGCGGTCGCGCCGCAGGGCGGGTCCGCCGCCGTGCTGGAGCGGCTCGAAGGGCTGGTCGGCCTGGACAGCGTCAAGCGGGAGGTGCGCGCGCTCACCGACATGATCGAGGTCGGGCGGCGCCGGCAGCAGGCCGGGCTGAAGGCCGCCTCGGCCCGGCGGCACCTCGTCTTCACCGGCTCGCCCGGTACCGGGAAGACCACGGTGGCCCGCCTGTACGGGGAGATCCTCGCCTCCCTCGGCGTCCTGGAGCGCGGGCACCTCGTCGAGGTCTCGCGCGTGGACCTCGTCGGCGAGCACATCGGGTCCACCGCGATCCGCACCCAGGAGGCGTTCGAGCGGGCGCGCGGCGGCGTCCTGTTCATCGACGAGGCGTACGCGCTGGCACCGGAGGACTCCGGCCGGGACTTCGGGCGGGAGGCGATCGACACGCTCGTGAAGCTGATGGAGGACCACCGCGACGCGGTCGTGGTGATCGTCGCCGGGTACACGGCCGAGATGGAGCGGTTCCTGACCGTCAACCCGGGCGTCGCCTCCCGGTTCTCCCGGACCATCAGCTTCGCCGACTACGGGCCGGAGGATCTGCTGCGGATCGTGGAGCAGCAGGCCGACGAGCACGAGTACCGGCTCGGGGAGGGCACCGCCGAGGCACTGCTGGCGTACTTCGCGGAGCTGCCGAAGGGGCCGGCGTTCGGCAACGGGCGCACGGCCCGGCAGACGTTCGAGTCGATGGTCGAGCGGCACGCCGGCCGGGTGGCGCAGCTCGCCGACCCGGGGACGGACGAGCTCACCCTGCTGTTCCCGGAGGATCTCCCGGCTCTGCCCGCTCCCTGCTGAGCCGCGGGGCGGGCAGCCCCGTGCCGGCGCCGGTCCCGGGGGCGGCGGGCGCGGCTCCGGGCCGGGCGCCGTCCGCGCCGCAGTGGTCGTCGGGGAGCGGCCGGGGGCCGGAGAGCCGGGCGAGCAGGGCGTCGCGTTCGGCGGCGAACGCCGGATCGTCCTGGTACTCGAAGTGGCCGAGGACGGGCGCGGGCAGCGGCTGCTCCGCGGTCCGCCCGTACGCGACGGGGTCGGGCAGCGGCCCCCGGTCCACGGCCGGGCCCGCGCCGGGGACGACCGGGCCCCCGATGGGGTCGGTGGCGCGCCACAGGTTGCGCCAGCAGTCGACGTCCCGGTGCAGGGACAGCAGCGGGCCGCTCCCGAAGTACGCGGGGAACCAGCGGCCGTACAGCCGGCGCAGCGGCGAGCCGTACGTGAGGAGGGCGACGCGGTGGCGCACGTGCGGCGGGAGCTGCCAGACGGCGGCAGCCGCGAGGACGCTGCCCTGGGAGTGGCCGGAGATGACGAGGCGTCCGCCGGTGCGGCCGGTCCAGGCCGTCATCCGCCACGTCAGGTCGGGGACGGCCCGCTCGGCGTAGCAGGGCGGCGCAAAGGGGTGGGCGGCGCGCGGCCAGAACGTGCCGACGTCCCACAGCACGCCGACGGTGCGGCGGGCGGCCGGGTCGCGGTAGGCGCGCCGCCCCCAGGTGACGAAGAGCAGGAAGCCGAGGCCGACCAGCCACGACCCGGCGTCCTGGGCGGCGCGCGCGGCGGCCTCCAGTAGCGGATGCGCCCCGCGGGCGGCCTCGCCGGGCACCTCGCCGGTCAGCCAGGCCCCGGCGAGGGCTCCGGCACCGAGCAGCAGGGTGATCCCGGAGAGGGCGGCGGCGAAGCGGGGCGCGGAGTCGGTGAGGGCGGCGGCGGTGCGGGCGCCGGCGATGCGGCGGCTGCGGTCGCGGTCCGGGACGGACCCCGGGTACTCGGCGGCGACCCCGGCGGCGATCCGGCGGCGCGTGCGGGCCGCCCCGGCGGCGTGGAGCCCGGCCAGGCAGGCCAGGGCGAGGAGGACCGGCGGCAGGACGGCGGCCTGCCAGGACAGCAGGACGGGCGGCTCGGCCGGCGCCTCCTCTCCAAGCCAGTCGGCGAAGCGCCCGGCGACCCCGCCGGACATGACGCCGCCGAGGGCGCAGGCGAGCACGGCGACGGCCGGCCCGCCGAGCCCGCGCAGCGCGGTCGCCGGGTCGGGGGCCCGCCGGTACAGGCTCCGGGCGACGGCGGCGAGCGCGACGATGCAGCAGCCCTGGCCCAGCATCAGCAGGCCGAAGGCGAAGTCGCCGGGCAGGCGGCCCGAGGAGGTCCATCCGGGGCGCGACCAGCAGGCGTACACCAGGACGGCGCCGAGGAGGGCGAGCGCGGCGCCGGGCAGCAGGGTCGTCGCGGCCCGGTCGAGCCGGTGGTCGGCCCGGGCTTCGGTGCGGCCGCGCCGGCAGACGACCCAGGCGACCGCGGCGGCCCCGGCGACGAGCAGCGCCTCCAGGGCCCAGCCGACGGATTCCAGGACGGCGGCGCCCGCGGCGGCGTCGCGGCGGGCGACCGGGACGGCGACGGCGGCGGCGACGGTGAGCAGTCCGGCCGCGGTGTGGGCCGCGCGGAGCCGGGCCACGATGCGGCGGCCGTACCAGAACCCGGGCCGGCCGAGGGCGGGAGCGCCGGAGGCGCCGGTTCCGTTCTCGTGGCCGGCGGGCGGGGTCTGGGATTCGTAAGCGCTCCACGTGCGGTTCGACAGGAACCACAGGAGCCCGGTCAGGGCCGCCGGGACGAGGGCGGCGAGGGCGAGGCGCCGCCCTGGCTGGCCCCACCAGCGGCCGGGTTCGGCGAAGTGCAGCCACCAGCGGGAGCGGGTGCAGGGGTGCGAGCCGGCGCACTGCCAGGCGAGCAGGTCCAGCGCGACCTCGCAGGCGGCCGCGATCAGCAGCAGCGTCAGGCTGAGGGCGATGATGCGGACGAGCAGCCCGTACGTGCGGACCGCGCGCGGCTGCGGGGCGCCGTCGGGCACGGCGGGGCGGGCCCAGTGCGCGAGGTTGACCACCATGAAGGGCAGGAGCAGCAGCCACAGGGCGCGCGAGCCGTTGCCCGAGGTGAGGCGGGACCAGCAGTACGCCTCCACGACGGGCCGGCCGGCGTACCGCTCGGGGTGCGCCTCGGCCTCGGCGTCGGCGGTGCGGCGGAACACGGCGGCCGTGGCGTCGCCGGTGACGCGGACGGTGCGCGGGTCGTCGAGGAGCTTCTCCGGGGCGGCGCCGTGGACGCCGTGGACCCGGAGTTCGAGGGCCAACGGCCTCGGGGAGGCCCGGCGTTCTGGAGCGAGGGGGTGGGGGATGTCCGGCACGGGCGGCCTCCGCTCGCGGGGCGGGAGTCAGCGCGGCCTCCAGCATCCCGCGCACCGGGCCCGCCGCCTAGCCCCTGTACGGGGGACACCGGCGGGCCCCGACACCCCTGTCCCACGGCGCTGCTGAGTTCCCGTCAGGCGCAGCACACGGCCGGCTGCCCGCGTCCTGCCGCTCGCGGGCCGGGGTCAGGCGCCCGGTTCGCGCCAGGTGCCGGTCGCCAGGAGCGTCTCGATGGTCTCGGCGTACGGTGCGAGGTCGAGGCTTTGGGCGGCGACCCAGTCGTCGGAGTAGTACTTGTCCAGGTAGCGGTCGCCGGGGTCGCACAGCAGGGTGACCACACTGCCCGTCCGGCCCTCGGCCACCATCTCCGCGACGATCTTCAGGGCGCTCCAGAGGCCCGTGCCGGTCGAACCGCCGGCCTTGCGGCCGATGGCCCGCTCCAGGGCGCGGCAGGCGGCGACGCTCGCCGCGTCGGGCACCTTCATCATCCGGTCGATGGCACCGGGCACGAAGCTGGGCTCCATCCGCGGCCTGCCGATGCCCTCGATGCGGGAGCCGCAGTCGCTGGTCGCGCCGGGGTCGTCCGCCGTCCAGCCGTCGAAGAAGCAGGAGTTCTCCGGGTCGGGGACGCAGACGCGCGTGTCGTGCTGCATGTAGTGCACGTAGCGGGCGATGGTCGCCGAGGTGCCCCCGGTGCCGGCCGTCGCGACGATCCACGCGGGCTCCGGGTAGCGCTCCAGGCGCAGTTGCTGGTAGATCGACTCGGCGATGTTGTTGTTGCCGCGCCAGTCGGTGGCCCGCTCCGCGTACGTGAACTGGTCCATGTAGTGGCCGCCGGTGCGGGCCGCGAGGTCCGCCGACTCCTCGTACATCTTCATCGGGTCGTCGACGAAGTGGCAGGCGCCGCCGTGGAATTCGATCAGGCGGCACTTCTCGGGGCTGGTTGTGCGGGGCATGACGGCGATGAACGGGACGCCGATCAGCTTCGCGAAGTACGCCTCGGAGACGGCGGTCGAGCCGGAGGAGGCCTCGATGACGGGCCGTCCGGGGCGGATCCAGCCGTTGCAGAGGGCGTAGAGGAACAGCGAGCGCGCGAGGCGGTGCTTGAGGGAGCCGGTCGGGTGCGTGGACTCGTCCTTGAGGTAGAGGTCGATGCCCCATTCCTCGGGGAGCGGGAAGCGCAGCAGGTGGGTGTCGGCGGAGCGGTTGGCGTCCGCCTGCACCTTGCGGACGGCGTCTTTCAGCCAGGCGCGGTACTCCGTGTCGCTGCGGTCGACGTCCGCGGTCGTGGCCGCGGGCGCCGCCGCGGCCGGCGTGGCGGAGGTACGGGTGGTGCTCATGCGCCTTGCTCCTTCGTGCGTTGCTTCGCCCCCTGCTTTCGCAATGTACCTCCGCCACCTGCACAAACAGTCACTTTGGGTATCTACCTGGTTCGCTTTCGGTCGCATTCGGTTGCACTCCCGCGCACCGTGGGTGACCCTGGTGGAGCATTACTGAGGGTGCAGCACCCGTAACACTCATGTCGGGGAGTCGCAGCCGTGATCAGTCACTCACGCAGGCACTGCGTCGTCGAACTGCAGGCCCTGCCCGCCCGGATCGGACAGATCCGGAGGATCGTCTCGGCGCAATTGCGCCACTGGCAGCTGGATCCACTCATAGACCGGGCTGCGCTCGGCGTGACGGAGCTCCTGAGCAACGTCCACCGCCACGCGCAGCCCGACAAGACCTGCACGGTGGAGATCGAGCTGCGGCTCGGACGGCTCACGGTCTCCGTGTACGACAGTGATCCGCGGCTCCCGGTCCTGCGGACGGCCGCCGCGAGACCGCCGGGCCCGGATGCACCGCCGGCCCTGGACGTCCCCGGTCCGCTGGACCCCCTGGACGCCCTGGAGACCTGCGGGCGCGGCCTCGCCCTCGTCGAAGCGCTCAGCGAGGCCTGGGGCGCCCGGCCGCAGGAGGGCGGCGCCGGCAAGGTCGTCTGGTTCTCGCTCCGCGCAGCGCCCGCGGCGCCGGCCCGCCCGCGCCCCTCCCGGGTCCGAGCCAAGCCCGTACGGGAACCCGCACCGGCCGTGGTCCTCACCGCGGACACGCGGCCCGTGCCGACCGGTCTGTCGGTGGCCGCCTCCACGCTGATCGGCCCGGGGTAGGGCTCCCGCCGCGGCGCCGCGCGAGCGGCGCCGCCGGGCCGGCCGGCCCCGCATCGCCCGGCCCTGCGGCGTAGGGCAGCAGGCGTCAGTCGGCAGGCGTCAGGCGGCGGTGCCCAGCGTGCCCAGGGGGTCGTCAAGGACCGGCTGCCACGCCAGCTCGGCCGCGCCGACCAGGCTGTTGTGGTCCAGCGTGCACGGCAGGATCGGCACTCCCCCGCTGCGCCCCCACAGGCTGCGGTCCGCGACGACCGCGCGCAGCCGCTCGGGGTCCGCGTACAGCAGCTCCCGGTGCAGGCCGCCCAGGATGATCCGGTCCGGGTTGAGGATGTTCACCAGGCCCGCGAGGCCCAGGCCGAGCCGGTCGATGAGCTCCTCGGCGGCCGCGCGCACCGGGGGCTCCCCGTACCCGTCGCGCAGTAGGTCGCGGGCCTGCTGGAGCAGTGACACCTCCGGGCCCGGGGTGCGGCCGGCCGCCGTGAGGAACGCCAGCGGGTCCGCCTCCACGTCCAGGCAGCCGCGGCCGCCGCAGTGGCAGGCCCGGCCCTCCGGGTTCACCGTGAGGTGGCCGACCTCCAGCGCCAGGCCGGAACTCCCGCTGTGCAGGCGGCCGTCCAGCACCAGTGCCCCGCCCACGCCCCGGTGCCCGGTCGCCACGCACAGCAGGTGCTGGGCGCCGCGGCCCGCGCCGTGCCGGTGCTCGGCGAGCGCGGCGAGGTTGACGTCGTTCCCGGCGAGGGCCGGGCCGTCGATGCCGGCGTCCTTCACGCACCGCTCGAAGATCGCCCGCACCGGGGAGCCCGCCGGCCAGGCCAGGTGGAGCGGGTTCAGCGCCGTCCCGTCCGGTTCGGCGACCGCCGAGGGGACCGCGAGGCCCGCCCCGATGCAGCGCCGGCCGGTCTCGGCCAGCAGCCCGGCGCCCGCGCCGACGACCGCGCCCAGGACCTGCGCGGGATCCTCCGACACCGTGAGCTTGCCGGGTGCGGTGGCGACGATCCGCCCGCCCAGGCCGACGAGCGCGGCCCGGAAGCCGTCCGGGTGCACCTGCGCGGCCAGCGCGACGGGCCCGTTCTCGTCGATGGCGAGACGGTGCGAGGGGCGGCCCTGCGCACCGCCCGCGCCCGGCCGGGAGTCGACCCGGATCAGGCCGAGGGCCTCCAGTTCGGCCGCGACCGCGCCCGCGGTGGCCCGGGTCACGCCGAGTTCGGCGGTCAGGACGGCCCTGGTCGGGGCCCGGCCGGTGTGGACGAGCTCCAGCGCCGGGCCGAGGGCTCCCCGCCCCCGCTCCAGCCTGGTCCGCGCGGATGCCGCGGACCCGCTGTTCGCATCCCCCGCCCGCGGCGGGGCGCCGTTGCCGTTCATGACAGCGATCCTCGCATGATCGGCGGAGTGTGCGGACCGCCGCTCATCCGCGCGGCAGGTCGAGCCCGCCCACCCGGAGCGTGACGTTCAGCCGTCCGGTCAGCCCGAGCTCCGGCGGGGCGGTGCCCGGATGGACCTTCGGCACGCCGTGGTAGGCGAGCCGGGCGGGGCCGCCGAAGACGAACAGGTCGCCGCTGCGGAGCAGCACGTCCCGGTACGGCCGCCCCCTGGAGGCGGCGCTGCCGAAGCGGAAGACGCAGGTGTCGCCGAGGCTGAGGGAGACCACGGGCGCGGCGGACCGCTCGTCGGCGTCGCGGTGCATGCCCATGTGGGAGTCGCCGTCGTAGAAGTTGACGAGGGCGATGTCGTACGGGGCTTCGCCGGCGGCCGGCGGCGCGGTGCCGTACGCGGCGCCGACGGCCTCGCGCCCCAGCTCGGCCAGCCATGCGGGCATCGGCTTGACCGGTGCACCGTCGCCGTCGACCGCGGTGCGGGCGTATCCGTACGGGTACCAGTGCAGGCCCAGGCACACCTGCCGGGCGGTCATCGTCCCGCCGCCCGGGGTGCGGACGGTGCGCAGTCCGGCGGGCGGCCGCGCCCATGTGCGGCAGGCGGCGAGCAGGCTGCGCTGGCGCTCGGGGCCGAGCCAGTCCGGCACGTGCACGGCGCCGGGGGCGATCTCGGTCCGCTCGCGCGGGAAGAGTTCCCCGTTCATGCCCCCATTGTCGCGGGGCTGCTGGAAGACTGCCCGTATGAAGATCACCGAATTCGTGGAGACCCTCGACTGCGAGGGGGCCCTGCTCGCCGACCTGGCGGATCGCGCGGGGACGGACGCCCTGGTTCCGACCTGCCCGGGGTGGCGGATCGGCGACCTGCTGCGGCACACGGGGGCCGTACACCGCTGGGCCGCCTCCTGCGTCGCCGAGGGGGCGGTGGAGCCGGTCCCGTTCCCCGCCGCGCCGGAGCCGGCCGGCGCGGAGCTGCCGGGCTGGTTCCGCGAGGGGCACGCGGCCCTGGTGCGGACGCTGGCGGAGGCGCCGGCCGACGTCGAGTGCTGGACCTTCCTCCCGACGGCGCCGTCCTCGCCGCTGGAGTTCTGGGCGCGCCGGCAGGCCCACGAGACGGCCGTGCACCGCATGGACGCCGAATCGGCCCTGGGCGCGTCCTTCACCCCGGTGGCGGCGGAGTTCGCCGAGGACGGTGTGGACGAGCTGCTGACCGGCTTCCACGCCCGGCCGCGCAGCCGGGTCCGCACCACGGACCCGCGCGTCCTGCGGATCCGCGCCGCCGACACGGGCATGGTGTGGACGGTCCACCTCTCGCAGGAGCCGCCGCGCACGGTCCGCGGCGACGAGGGCACCGCCGACTGCGACGTGGTGGGCGAGGCCTCCTGGCTGTACGCGGCCCTGTGGAACCGCCTGCCGCTGAACGGGCCGGGCGTCACGGGCGACGCGTCGCTGGCCCGCCTGTGGACCGAGACGGCCGGTATCTGACAGGGCCTCCTCCGCAGGGCCCTGGTTGTGGCCGCACGGCGGGTGCGGGGAGACTGTGCGGATGACTCAGCGAACCATGCGGCGCAGCCAGGCGGAGCGCGACGCCGTCACCGTCGAGATCGGGTACGCGTTCGTCAGCGCGTGCTTCGCGGCGGCCCTGGTGTTCGGGGCGGTCTTCGGACCCGCCCTGGCATTCGACCTGTCCGGCGCGTTCGAGCGCGGCCTCGCCGTGGCCGGCGGCGCCCTGGCCGCGGCGGTGTTCCTGCTGCGGGTGGCGCACGTGCTGTGGCGCTTCGGCCGCCGCCCCGGCGGCGGCCGCGCTCCGCACGGCGGGAGGTGAGCGGCGCCCTCCGGCCTGCGACGGACGCGGCGCCCCGGTGCCGTCGTACGGCGCCCGGTGCCCGGCGGGACGGCCGGCCCGCCGCCGGGGCGCGGCGGGCCGGCGGCGGGTGCTACGCGCCCGGCCGGTTCTGGCGGGCGTCCACGAGGGTGAGGGCCCGGCGGGCCAGCGGGTGGCTGCGGACCAGCTCGGCCAGCGTTGTCGAGCCCCTGGTGATCCGGGCGAACGCCCGCCATGCCGGGGCGAAGCCGGTCATCACCGCGTGCAGCAGCCCCGGCCTGGCCTCGAACGCCGTCAGCATCCGCCGGCCGACGCCCATCTCCACGCCCAGCCCGGACTTGACGGCGAAGGCGTAGTTCAGCGCCTGCCGCCGCGCGTCCACGGCGTCCTGCGCCTCGGCGATCTTCGCCGCCCACTCCCCCGCGAGGCGGCCGGAGCGGAGCGCGAAGGAGATGCCCTCGCGGGTCCACGGCTCCAGCAGCCCGGCCGCGTCGCCCGCGACGAGGACCCGGCCGCGCGACAGCGGCGAGTCGGGCTTCCGGCAGCGCGTCAGGTGCCCGGAGGAGACGGCCGGTTCGAAGCCGGACAGGCCGAGGCGGGCGATGAAGTCCTCCAGGTACCGCTTGGTGGCCGCCCCGTCGCCCTTCGCGGAGATGACGCCGACCGTCAGGGTGTCGCCCTTGGGGAAGACCCAGCCGTAACTGCCGGGCAGCGGACCCCAGTCGATGAGCACCCTGCCCTTCCAGTCCTCGGCGACCGTGGGCGGGACCGGGATCTCCGCCTCCAGGCCCAGGTCGACCTGCTCCACCTCGACGCCGACGTGCGCGCCGATCCGGCTGGCGCTGCCGTCCGCGCCGACGACCGCCCGCGCGAGGAGGGTCTCGCCGTCCGCGAGGACCACCGCGACCGTGCGCCGGTCCGGGACGGCCGCGCCGTGCTGCTCGACCCGGGCGACCGCCGTGCCCGTGCGGACCTCAGCGCCCGCCTTCTCCGCCTCGGCGACCAGGGCCGCGTCGAACTCGGGCCGGTTGACCATCCCGAACAGCATGCGCCTGGAGCGGCGGGTGCGGGCCAGCCTGCCGTTCAGGGAGAAGGTGACCGCGTGGATCCGGTCCTTCAGCGGCAGTGCGAAGCCGGGCGGGAGCGCGTCCCGGGAGGGGCCGATGATGCCGCCGCCGCACGTCTTGTAGCGGGGCAGCTCTGCCTTCTCCAACAGCAGCACGCGGCAGCCCGCGACCGCCGCCGCACGGGCGGCCGAGGCGCCGGCCGGGCCCGCCCCGACCACGACCACGTCCCAGACCTCGCCGGTCCCCCCGGCCACCCTGTCCCCCGCCCCCTCCGCGGCCTGCCCTGCGTTTGCGTCCTGTACGTCGTCGCTGCTCACGATGTGCCGATGCTCCTGATCATGCGTTGCTCCGATGCCGGGGAAATCCTACGGCGCGCCTCCCGCCCGTCCTGCTGTGCGAGGATCGGAGCGACCTGCGCCTACCCCGGCAGCCGCCCACCAAGCGGGTGCCGGAGGCGTACAAGCAGAACAACGTCGCACCCAAGAGGAGCGTGCCCATGACCCCGAATCCGATCGCCGCGACGGTCGCCTCGCTGATGCCCCGCGCCAAGCAGGAGCTGACCGAGCTGGTGGCCTTCCGGTCGGTGGCGGACTGGGCCCAGTTCCCGCGGAGCGAGAGCGAGGGCGCGGCCGCCTGGGTCGCCGACGCGCTGCGCGCGGAAGGCTTCCGGGACGTGGCCCTCCTCGACACGCCAGACGGGACGCAGTCCGTGTACGGGTACCTGCCCGGCCCGGAGGGCGCCCCGACCGTCCTGCTGTACGCCCACTACGACGTGCAGCCGCCGCTGGACGACGCCGCCTGGATCTCCCCCGCCTTCGAGCTGACCGAGCGGGACGGCCGCTGGTACGGGCGCGGCGCCGCCGACTGCAAGGGCGGGTTCATCATGCACCTGCTGGCGCTGCGCGCGCTGAAGGCCAACGGCGGCGTCCCCGTGAACGTGAAGGTGATCGTCGAGGGCTCGGAGGAGCAGGGCACCGGCGGCCTCCAGCAGTACGCCGAGGCCCACCCGGAGCTCCTGGCCGCCGACACGGTCGTCATCGGCGACGCGGGCAACTTCCGCCTCGGCCTGCCCACGGTGACGGCGACCCTGCGCGGCATGTGCCTGGTGAAGGTGAAGATCGACACACTGGGCGGCAACCTGCACTCCGGCATGTTCGGCGGTGTCGCCCCGGACGCACTGGCCGCCCTGATCCGGCTGCTGGACTCGCTGCGCGCGGAGGACGGTTCGACCACCGTCGACGGCCTCGCCGCAGACGCGGTGTGGGAGGGCCTGCAGTACCCGGAGGCGGACTTCCGGGCGGACGCGAAGGTCCTGGACGGCGTCGGCCTGATCGGCGAGGGCACGATCGCCGACCGGCTGTGGGCCCGCCCGGCCGTCACCGTCCTCGGCATCGACTGCCCGCCGGTCCTCGGCGCCACGCCGTCGGTGCACGCGAGCGCCGGAGCCCTGATCAGCCTGCGCGTCCCGCCGGGCGTGGACACGGCGGAGGCCATCAAGCTGCTGGAGGCCCACCTGGTGGCGCACACCCCGTGGGGCGCGCGCCTGGAGGTGGAGGTCGTCGGCCAGGGCCAGCCGTTCCAGGCGGACACCTCCAGCCCCGCGTACGCGTCGATGGCGGCGGCCATGGAGATCGCCTACCCCGGCCAGGAGATGCAGGTCAGCGGCATGGGCGGATCGATTCCGCTGTGCAACACGCTGACCTCGCTGTACCCGGACGCGGAGATGCTGCTCATCGGGCTGAGCGAGCCGGAGGCGCAGATCCACGCGGTGAACGAGAGCGTCTCCCCGGAGGAGCTGGAACGGCTGTCGGTCGCCGAGGCGCACTTCCTCGTCAACTACGCGGCGTCCAAGCGCGCCTGACGCACGTACGGCCCCTGCGGGCCCGGTGCGCCGGCCGGCGTACCGGGCCCGCAGGCGCGGAGGGGCCGGCTCCGCACAGTGCGCTGCGGGCGGACTCCGCTCCCGGTGAAAGGCGTTCCGGCCGGCGGGCGGCCGCCCTACGGTCGGACCCGTGGACTTCGTCGAGATACTTCCCGGGCGGCTGCACCTGCTCCGCTTCCCGATCGGCCAGGCGTACCTGTGGCAGGACGCCGACGGCTCGCTGACCCTCGTGGACGCCGGCCACGCCGGCCGCGCCGCGGACGTGGAAGGGGCCCTGCGCTCACTCGGGCGGGATCCGGAGCGGCTGGAGCGGATCGTCCTGACGCACTGCCACCGCGACCACGTGGGCGCGGCGGAGGAGCTTGCCGGGCGCTGGGGCGCCCGGGTGGCGGCACACCGCCTGGACGCGCCGGTGATCCGCGGCGAGCGGCCCGTCCCGGAGCCGGTGCTGCTCGACTGGGAGGTGCCGCTGTACCGGCACGGGCTGGCGGTCCCCGAAGCGCCGCCGACCCGGGTCGACCGGGAGGTGGAGGACGGGGACGTGCTCCCGTTCGGCGGCGGCGCCGTCGTGGTGCACGCCCCCGGCCACACGCCCGGCAGCATCGGCGTCCACCTGCCGGAGTACGGGGTGCTGTTCACGGGCGACTGCGTCGCCGCGGTGGAGCGGGTGATGCCCGGCGTGTTCAACACCGACCGCGGGCAGGCGCTGGCCTCCTTCCGGCGCCTGGCCGCGCTGGAGCCGGCCGTGGCCTGCTTCGGGCACGGGGACCCGCTGACCCGGAACACCGCGGCCGCCCTCCTGGCCGCGGCGGCCGCAGAACCCGTCCTGCCCTGAGGCCCGCCACCGGCCGCCGGAGTCTGTCCGGCGGATCACGGCCGGGCGGGCCGCGGCGTCCGGTGCGGTGCACCGCGAGGCGCCGTGCCGGACGCCGCGGACGCGGCCCCGGACTCGCCCTACGGCGTGGGGCGGCCGGCCTCCAGGTACAGCGGGCGGCCGCGCTCGCGGGCCCTCAGCGCCCAGCGCAGCCGTTCGTAGCGGACCGGCGGCAGGAGTCGCGCCGCCTCGGTCTCCGTGACGAACCGCCAGGCCCGCAGCTCCGGCCCCGGCAGCCGCAGCCGGGCCGCCTCCGCGGCAGCGAGCCTGCCGCCGTCGAACAGCAGCCGCAGGCCGCCGTATGCGGGGGGCGCCGGCGGCTCCCAGTCCACGACGAGCAGCCCCGGCATCCCGGCGAGTTCGACGCCGAGCTCCTCCGCCACCTCGCGGACGCCCGCGCACGCGGGCGCCTCGCCCGGCTCCACCACTCCCCCCGGGAACTCCCAGCCCGCCTTGTACGTCGGATCCACCAGCAGGACCCGGTCCGCGTCGTCGAAGAGGAGCACCCCGGAGGCGACCGTCTCCCGCGTCGGCTCCGGCGTCTGGACGATGTCGCAGACGCCGGCCGCCTCGGTGCGGACGGCCTCGGCGATCTTCTCGGCCGTCTCGCGCACGCTGAGCGCGCCGTTGTCGACGACGTGGGCGTCGCCCTTGAGCCAGTCGAGCGCCTGCTGGTAGGCGGGGATGTGGTCGTACGCCCACTGCCGCACCCGGAGGTCGGCCGCGGCCGTGTCCCCGGGCTCCTCACGGGTGGCGATCCTTCGGCGCAGGATCGTTTCCTCAGGGGCCAGGAGCACGTGCCGCACCGTGATCCGGCGGGCTGCCAGCCCGCCGAAGATCTCGTCCCGGTACTCCTGGCGCAGCAGCGTCATCGGAACGACGAGCACACCGCCCGCCTCGGCCAGGAGCGCCGCCGCGGTCTCCACGACCAGGCGCCGCCAGCCGGGCAGGTCCTGGTAGTCCGCCACCTCCGCGCGGCGTTCGGGCGGCAGCAGCCGGAGCAGCCCCTCCCCGACGCGCTCGGGGTCGAACAGGGTGCTGCCCGGCAGGAGGCCGATCAGTTCGCGGGCCGTGCTGGTCTTCCCGGCGCCGAATGTGCCGTTGATCCAGACAATCACGTCTACCCCTTTTCCCCTTGGCTCGTCCGGAGCCCCCAGTGGCCTGCCCGCACCACCCTGCCACGGAAACCCGGGGGCACCGGGAGGCTTGTCCCCGGGACCGCGGCGCGCACCGCCGGCGGGGCCGCCGAGCCATCAGACCGCCGCGGGCCCCCGGAGGCCGGGTTCCGCGCCGCAGATCCTCCGCACGCACGAACACCGCGGGCCCGGTCAGGGCCCGCGGTCGGGTCGGCGCCGTCGGGAGGTGGCCGTCAGGACGTGGCCGTCAGGGTGGCCGAGCGGCGCGGGATCGCGAAGGCGTCGAGCTCGGCACGGGTCAGGCCGGTGAGCGCGGTGACCTCCTCCGCGCCGACCGCGCCGCAGTCCAGGCCGCGGACCAGGTACCCGGCCAGGGCCTTCGCGGTGGCCGGCTCGTCCATCACGTCGCCCTCGACCCGGGCCACGTACGCCTTCAGGCGCGCGGCGGCCGCTTCCAGGCCCTCGCGGTAGAAGGTGAAGACGGCGGCGTAGCGCGTCGGGAGGTGGCCCGGGTGCATGTCCCAGCCCTGGTAGTAGGCGCGGGCCAGGGCGCGGCGGGTCAGCCCGTAGTGGAGCCTCCACGCCTCGTGGACCTTCTCGGTCGTGCCGACGGGCAGGACGTTCGTCGAGCCGTCGGAGACGCGTACGCCGGTGCCGGCGGCGGCGACCTGCATGACGGCCTTGGCGTGGTCGGCAGCGGGGTGGTCGCTGGCCTGGTAGGCGGCCGAGACGCCGACGCAGGCGCTGTAGTCGAAGGTGCCGTAGTGCAGGCCGGTGGCCCGCCCCTTCGCGGCTTCGATCATGCGGGCGACGGTGGCGGTGCCGTCGGAGGCCAGGATGGACTGGCTGGTCTCGATCTGGATCTCGAAGCCTATGCGGCCCGGGCGCAGGCCGCGGGCGGTCTCGAAGGCCTCCAGCAGCGCGACGAAGGCGGAGACCTGCTCGGCGTAGGTGACCTTGGGAAGGGTGAGGACGAGGCCGTCCGGGAGGCCGCCGTGCTCCAGGAGGCCCGACAGGAAGACGTCGGCGGTGCGGATGCCGCGGTCGCGGACGTTGGCCTCCATGCACTTCATGCGGATGCCCATGTAGGGGGCGTTGGTGCCGTTGGAGAAGGCCTGCGAGACGAGGCGGGCGGCGCGGGCGGCGGCCTGGTCCTCCTCCTCGTCGGAGCGGACGCCGAAGCCGTCCTCGAAGTCGACGCGCAGGTCCTCGATCGGCTCGCGCTGCAGCTTGGCGCGGACGCGCTCGTGGACGGGGCCGGCGAGCTCCTCGCGGATGCCGAGCACCTTGGCGAAGGCGGCGGCGTCGGGCGCGTGCTCGTCGAGGGCGGCGAGGGCCTGGTCGCCCCACGAGCGGATCGTGTCCGCGGCGAACGCGTCGCCGGGCACGTAGACGGTGTGGACGGGCTGGCGGGTGCCGGGGTCGCCCGGGTAGTGGCGGGCGAGCTCCGCGTCCACCGGGGCGAGGGAGGCGCTGATGCCCTCGCTGACCGCGCCGGCGAGGCTCGTCGCCACCTTCTCCTGCTGACCCATCGTGCACTCTCCTCTTTCCGCTGTACGGAAGCCTAGATCCGCATAGCAGAATTTAGTCACGGGGTTCCGCTCCGTCAATGGTCGCTCCGCGCTCCCCCGGATACGACTCGGGGCCGTGCGGTGACGATCACCACACGGCCCCGGGCGGGAGTCGGGCGCAGGTCAGCCCTTGCGCGCCTTGATCTCCTCGGTCAGCTGCGGGACGACCTCGAAGAGGTCGCCGACCACGCCGTAGTCCACGAGCTCGAAGATCGGAGCCTCGGCATCCTTGTTGACGGCGACGATGGTCTTCGAGGTCTGCATGCCGGCGCGGTGCTGGATCGCGCCGGAGATGCCGGCGGCGACGTACAGCTGCGGGGAGACCGACTTGCCGGTCTGGCCGACCTGGTTGGTGTGCGGGTACCAGCCGGCGTCGACGGCGGCGCGGGAGGCGCCGACGGCGGCACCGAGGGAGTCGGCGAGCGCCTCGATGATCGAGAAGTTCTCGGCGCCGTTGACGCCGCGGCCGCCGGAGACCACGATCGCGGCCTCGGTCAGCTCGGGGCGGCCCGTCGACTCGCGCGGGGTGCGCGAGGTGACCTTGGTACCGGTGGCCAGGGCGCCGAAGGTGACGGCCAGGGCCTCGACGGCGCCGGCGGCCGGGGCGGCCTCGACCGGGGCCGAGTTCGGCTTCACGGTGATGACCGGGGTGCCCTTGGACACGCGGGACTTGGTGGTGAAGGACGCGGCGAACGCGGACTGCGTCGCGACCGGGCCCTCGTCGCCGGCCTCGAGGTCCACGGCGTCGGTGATGATGCCGGAGCCGATGCGGACGGCGAGGCGGGCCGCGATCTCCTTGCCCTCGGCGGAGGACGGGACGAGCACGGCGGCGGGGGAAACAGCCTCGTGGGCGGCCTGGAGCGCGTCCACCTTCGGTACGACGAGGTACTCGGCGAACTCGGGGGCGTCGGCGGTGAGGACCTTGACCGCGCCGTGCTCGGCGAGCACGGCGGCGGTGCTCTCGGCACCGGCGCCCAGGGCGACGGCGACGGGCTCGCCGATGCGGCGGGCCAGGGTCAGCAGCTCGAGGGTGGGCTTGCGGACGGCGCCGTCCACGTGGTCGACGTAGACGAGGACTTCAGCCATGGGAGTGCTCCTGCGAATGCGAAGTAGTCAGGGGGCGATGTGGAGGGTGACGGCTGAAGCTCAGATGAACTTCTGGCCGGCCAGGAACTCGGCCAGCTGCTTGCCGCCCTCGCCCTCGTCCTTGACGATCGTGCCGGCCGTGCGGGCCGGACGCTGCGCGGCGGAGTCCACCGCGGTCCAGGCACCCTCGAGGCCGACCTCGTCCGCCTCGATCTCCAGGTCGGACAGGTCCCAGGACTCGACCGGCTTCTTCTTGGCGGCCATGATGCCCTTGAAGGACGGGTAGCGGGCCTCGCCCGACTGGTCCGTCACGGAGACGACGGCCGGGAGGGAGGCCTCCAGCTGCTCGCTCGCGGAGTCGCCGTCGCGGCGGCCCGTCACGGTGCCGTCCTCCACCTTGACCTCGGAGAGCAGGGTGACCTGCGGAACGCCCAGGCGCTCGGCGAGGATCGCCGGGAGGACGCCCATGGTGCCGTCGGTCGAGGCCATGCCGGTGATGACCAGGTCGTAGCCGGCCTTCTCGACGGCCTTGGCCAGCACCAGCGAGGTGCCGATCACGTCGGTGCCGTGCAGGTCGTCGTCCTCGACGTGGATCGCCTTGTCGGCACCCATGGACAGCGCCTTGCGCAGGGCGTCCTTGGCGTCCTCGGGGCCGACCGTCAGGACGGTGATCTCGGCGTCGTCGGCCTCTTCCGCGATCTGGAGCGCCTGCTCGACCGCGTACTCGTCGAGCTCCGACAGCAGACCGTCGACGTCGTCGCGGTCGACCGTCAGGTCATCGGCGAAGTGCCGGTCGCCGGTGGCGTCGGGCACGTACTTCACACAGACAACGATCCTCAGGCTCACGCCGGCTCTCCTACCGCATCGTCTTGTTTCTGATACCGCCTTGTGCAGGCAGCATAGGCGCCTTTCGAGGGCGGACCCCGGTCGGGGCGGCCCCCGCTCCGACCGGAATGTTACTCGTCAGTACACCGCGGGTCCTCCCAGGAGGCAAGGCCGTCGAACTGTGATCTGTCCAACGCCGCCCCAACCATCCCCAGCAGGGACGATTCAGTCACGCAGCGCGTTGAAGCGGCCCTGGTGGTACAGCAGGGGCCGGCCCTCGCCGCGCGGGTCCCCGGACACGACCTCGGCGATGACCACCCGGTGCGCGCCGGCCGGCACGCGGGCCACCACCCGGCACACCAGCCACGCCAGCACCCCGTCCAGCAGGGGAACGCCGTGCGGGCCGGGAGCCCAGCCGGTGCCCGGCCCGAAGCGGTCCGCTCCGCTGCGGGCGAACAGGCCGGCCAGCTGCTGCTGGTGCTCGCCGAGTATGTGCACCCCGAGGTGCTCGCTGTCGCGGATGCCGGGCCAGCTGGAGGAGCCGGTCCCGATGGTGAACGAAAGGAGCGGGGGGTCGGCGGAGACGGAGTTCAGGGAGGTCGCGGTGAAGCCGACCGGGCGGCCGCCGTCCTGGGCTGTGATCACGGCCACGCCGGCGGCGTGCTGCCGGAAGACCGAGCGCAGCAGCTCGGGCGAGCCGGGCAGGGCGGCGGCGGACGGCGCAGGCTCGGCCGCTGCGCGGGGCGCGGCGGGCCGGTCGGCGGTCGGGGGCGCGGCGGGATGCGGGAACTGTGCTGCGGTCCTGGTCGTTGGGCCCGTCATGAGGAGGCCTTTCTTCTGCTCTGCCGCGGAGGCGGCCGGCGCGGGCGCGCGGGATCGTCGTCGGGTGCCGGGGTCGTTCAGTACGCCCGACAGCGCGCGCTCGCGTGGCGGACGAGGTCCACGTGGACCCGCCCGTGAAGCAGGAGTTCGTACCGCATGCGGCCAGCCTGGCGATCTGCCGTGTACACAGTCAAGCCGGGGCGGCCAGATGCGAGGCGCGTCACGCTGTGTGCGGGCGCATGCACCGGCGCCGGGCTCACACCGCCTCGCCCAGTGCGGCGATCACGTCGGCCTTGCGGGGCATGCCGGCCGCGCGGCGGACGATCCGCCCGGCGGCGTCCAGGACCAGCACCGTGGGGGTCTTCTCGATGCCCAGGGCGCGGACCAGGCCGAGGTTGCGCTCCGCGTCGACCTCGATGTGGGCGACGCCGTCGACCATTCCGGCGACCTCGGCGAGGATCCGCCGGGTGGCCCGGCAGGGCTGGCAGAAGGCACTGGAGAACTGCACCAGGCTGGCCCGCTCGCCGGGCTCCGCACCGAGGTCGGCCGCGCCGAGCCGGTCCGCGGCCCCCGGCCGGCCGCCGTCCGCCGCGGGTCCGCCCCGTTCCCCCTGCACTGCCGCTCCCGTCACTGTGCCGTCCTCGTCCCCTGCGGGCGCCCGCCGTCGGCGGCGGGCATCCCGTCCCGCATCATTGCAGTACGTCCGTCCGCCCGTACGAGCGCGTCCGGCCCCGGGCGCATTCCCCGCGTGACGAGAATCTCGCCGGGGAAGGCCGTCCGGACTGGCCTCGCGCCCGCGGATGCGGCACCATCCCCATGGCCGCGTACCTACGCTGCCGTAACTTCCGGCCGGGAGCATTTCCCCAGGCAGAAAGCGGGGTCTCCCCAACATGGCTGAGCTCGTCTACCCCCCGGTGATCGGTGCAGCGCACGCGCTGTTCCGCGCCCTCGACATCCGCATCGACATGAAGGGCACCGAGCACATCCCGCGGCAGGGCGGTGCGGTCCTCGTGTCGAACCACATCGGCTACCTGGACTTCGTCTTCGCCGGGCTGACGGCCCGCCCGCAGAAGCGCCTGGTGCGCTTCATGGCGAAGGAGTCGGTGTTCCGGCACAAGGTGTCGGGCCCGCTGATGCGCGCGATGAAGCACATCCCGGTGGACCGCAAGCAGGGCGAGGCGGCCTACCGGCACGCCCTGGAGTCGCTGCGCTCCGGCGAGATCATCGGCGTGTTCCCGGAGGCCACGATCTCGCAGTCCTTCACCCTCAAGAGCTTCAAGTCGGGCGCCGCCCGCATGGCGCAGGAGGCCGGGGTGCCGCTGATCCCGGTGGCGCTGTGGGGCACCCAGCGGCTGTGGACCAAGGGCCGCCCGCGGGACCTGAAGCGCAGCCACATCCCGGTGACGCTGCGGGTCGGCGAGCCGATCGAGGCCCCGACCGACCACTACGCCGGCGCGATCACCCGGCGGGTGCGGGAGCGCGTGCAGGAGCTGCTGGACTCGGCGCAGCGCGCCTACCCGGCCGCCCCGAAGGACTCCTCGGACTCCTGGTGGCTGCCCGCACACCTGGGCGGCACGGCCCCGACCCCGGCGCAGGTCAAGGAAGCCGGCTGACCACCAGCCACCGGGACGGGTGAAAAGCCGCCGGCGGCCGCGAAGCCCCCACCCCCGTGCGTCCGGCCGGGCTCCGCACCGCCGGCGGCGGTGCGCGGCGCCCCGTTCGCGCGTGGCGCAGGCGGCCGAGCAGTAGCGGCGCGCGCTGCCGGTACCGGTACCGGGGAAGAGCCGACCACGGCCGCCGCGGCGCAGGCGCCCCAGGCGGTCCGCCCGTGCTCCGTGAGCAGGCGGGCCATGGCCGGCGCCCCGGGGGCCGGGAACCAGACGCCGTCCCACATCCGCCCCGGTCGGCGTGCAGGTGCGGGGCGCGGGCGGCGGCCGCCTTCCCCCCCTCCCTTGCGGTGGGGGCGGCACTGTTCGCCGCGGCCGGCGTGTGCGACGGGCCCCTGCGGACGGCGACGCTGCGGACCCGTGCGGAGCACACCCCCGAGGACGTTCGGGCGCAGGTCCTCGCCCTCGGCGCGGGCCTGAAGCCGACGGCCGCCTTCCTGGGCGCGGCGCCCACCGGGTTCGCGGCTCAGGCGCCACCGCAGTGGCTGCTGGCCGGGGTCGCGGCCAGTGCGCGGTGCGGCGCTGCCCGCGGGCGCGCGCGGCGCGGCGGCGTCGCTACAGGGCCTTCGGCAGGTTCTGCCACAGTTCGCGGCGGTCGGCGGAACCGCGGAGGGCCGTGAGGACGGCCGGGTGGGGGTCGGCGTACAGGTCGGGGTAGTCCGTCTCGCCGAGCCCGGGGCGGACGGGGAAGGCCAGCCGTTCGGCACCGAGCCGGAACTGGGCGTCCACGCCGGGCTTGTTGCCGCGCGGGTCCTGGCGGGCCCAGCCGCGGGAGCCGGGGAGGCGGAGGGCGGTGAGTCCGTGGACGAGGGGCTCGGTGCCGTCGTCCTCGGTCAGCCGCTGGTAGCAGAGGCCGGCCGGGATGCCCCGGGCCCGCAGGAGGGCGACGAGGGCGTGCGACTTGGCGTGGCAGATGCCGTTGCGGGTGGCGAGGACGTCGGAGGCGCGCCAGGAGACGCGCAGGTCGCCGGAGTCGGCGGAGTGCGGGACGGTGTCGCGGACGAACTCGAAGGCCGCCTTGGCGTATGAGTATGCGTCGCCGTGGGCGGACCACAGGCTGCCGGCCAGCTCCCGGACGTACGGATGGTCGTGGTCGATGGCTTCGCTCGCCGATGTGTACGCGCGCTCGTCCGGGCTCAGCGGGATCACCTGCATGGAGCGGAGCATAGCCATACCCCCGACCGCAATTCAATGAAATTACAGTCGGGGGTATATTCATTCACGCGGCGGTGTGCGGTCCGGTCAGCGGGCCAGCTCTTCCTTCAGCGCCTGGAGGAAGCCGTCGACGTCCTCCTCGGTGGTGTCGAAGCCGCACATCCAGCGGACGTGGCCGGCGGCCTCGTCCCAGAAGTAGAAGCGGTAGCGCTGCTGGAGCCTGCGCGACACCTCGTGCGGCAGCTTCGCGAAGACCGCGTTCGCCTGGACCGGGTAGAGGATCTCCACCCCGTCCGTCTCGCGGACGCCGGCGGCCAGCCGCTGCGCCATCCCGTTGGCCCGGCGGGCGTTGCGCAGCCACAGGTCCTTGGCGAGCAGCGCCTCCAGCTGGACGGAGACGAACCGCATCTTCGACGCGAGCTGCATCGACATCTTGCGGACGTGCTTCATCTGGCGCACCGCGTCCGGGTTGACCACGACGACGGCCTCGCCGAACATCATGCCGTTCTTCGTGCCGCCGTACGAGAGCACGTCGACGCCCGCCGCGTTGGTGAACGTGCGCATCGGCACGTCCAGGGAGGCGGCGGCGTTGGCTATGCGGGCACCGTCAAGGTGCACCTTCATACCGAGCGCGTGCGCGTGCTCGCAGATGGCCCGGACCTCGTCCACGGTGTAGACGGTGCCCAGCTCGGTGTTCTGGGTGATCGACACGACCTGCGGCATCGCCCGGTGCTCGTCCTCGAAGCCCCAGGCCTCCTGGTCGATGAGCTCGGGGGTGAGCTTGCCGTCCGGGGTGGGCACGGCCAGCAGCTTCAGGCCGGCCATCCGCTCCGGGGCGCCGCCCTCGTCCACGTTGATGTGGGCGGTCTTGGCGCAGATCACCGCACCCCAGCGGTCGGTCATGGCCTGGAGGGCCGTGACGTTCGCGCCGGTGCCGTTGAAGACCGGGAAGGCCTCCGCGTACGGGCCGAAGTGGCTGCGCATGACCCGCTGGAGGTTCTCGGTGTACTCGTCCTCCCCGTAGGCGACCTGGTGGCCGCCGTTGGCGAGGGCGAGGGCCTCCAGGATCTCCGGATGGACCCCCGCGTAGTTGTCGCTCGCGAAACCGCGCACCGCCGGGTCGTGCCGGCGGCGGGCGTCGGTCTTCACGGTTGCGGTGTGAGCCACAGACGCTGTCCGTTCACATCGATGGCGGACTTCTCCCAGACGCCGGCGATGGCCTCGGCCAGGTCCTTGACGTCGGTGAAGCCCGCGAACTTCGCATTGGGGCGCTCGGCGCGCATCGCGTCGTGCACCAGTGCCTTGATCACCAGGATCGCAGCCGCTGCTCCGGGACCGTCGTCGCCCCCCGCCTTGCGGAAGGAGTCGGCCATCGCGAGGGTCCAGGCCTCGGCGGCGGCCTTGCCCGCGTTGTAGGCGGCGTTGTTGGCGACGGGCTTGTGCGCGCCCGACTGGCTGACCAGGACGTAGCGCCCGCGGCCGCTGCGCAGCAGGGCGTCGTGGAAGGCCATCGACGTGTGCTGGACGGTGCGGATGAGGAGCTTCTCCAGGAAGTCCCAGTCCGCGAGGTCCGTCTCGGTGAAGGAGGTGCTGCCGCGCCAGCCGCCGACGAGGTGGACGAGGCCGTCGACCCGGCCGAACTCCTTCTCGATGCGGTCGGCCCACGCCTTGGTGGCCTCCAGGTCGAGCAGGTCCACGGTGTCGCCGGTGACGGTGGCACCGCCATGGGCGTAGCGGGCCGCGTCCACGGCCTCGGCGAGGCGCGCCGCGTCGGCGTCGGACGCGACGACGACGGCGCCGGCCTCGGCAAGGCGCATCAGGGCGGCCCGGCCCGCGGGGCCGCCGGCTCCGGCGACCGCGACGACGGCGCCCTTCAGCGGGGCCTCGGCGGTCCCGGCGTCCGCGGCGTTTCCGGTGTTCATCTGTGCAGCCTCCTGGGGGCGGGTGCTCACGCGGCGGCCTGCTCGGCGGCGTCCGCGGTCGGGGCGGTGATGCCCTTGGTGGAGGCGATCACACCCTTGAGCTTCTTCGCGAGGGCCTCGTAGAACATGCTGAGCGGAAACTCGTCCGGAAGCACGTCGTCCACGAGCTTGCGCGGCGGCTGCGTGAGGTCCAGGGCGTCGGGGCCCTTGGCCCACTTGGAGCCCGGGTGCGGGGCGAGGTAGGTGGAGACCAGCTCGTAGGCCTTGAACCAGTGGACGAGCTTCGGGCGGTCGATGCCGGCCCGGTACAGCTCCTCGATCTCGGCGCACAGCTGGTTGGTGACCTGGGGGGCGCGCATCCAGTCGATCTTCAGCTTGTTGTCCGTCCAGCGCACGACGTCGTGCTTGTGGAGGTAGGCGAAGAGCAGCTGGCCGCCGAGGCCGTCGTAGTTGCGGTTGCGGTCGCCGGAGACCGGGAAGCGGAACATCCGGTCGAAGAGGACGGCGTACTGCACGTCGCGGCCGTGCTCGTTGCCCTCGGACTCGAGCTTCACGGCCTCCTTGAAGGCGGTGAGGTCGCAGCGCAGCTCCTCCAGGCCGTACATCCAGAACGGCTGGCGCTGCTTGATCATGAAGGGGTCGAACGGCAGGTCGCCGTGGCTGTGGGTGCGGTCGTGCACCATGTCCCACAGGACGAAGGCCTTCTCGCAGCGCTCCTGGTCCTCGACCATGCGGGCGATGTCCTCGGGGAGCTCGATGCCCAGGATGTCGACGGCGGCCTCGGTCACCTTGCGGTAGCGGGCGGCCTCGCGGTCGCAGAAGATGCCGCCCCAGCTGAAGCGCTCGGGGGCCTCGCGGACGGCGATGGTCTCCGGGAAGAGCACCGCGGAGTGGGTGTCGTAGCCCGGGGTGAAGTCCTCGAAGGTGATGCCGAGGAAGAGCGGGTTGTCGTACCGGGTGCGCTCCAGCTCGGAGAGCCACTCGGGCCACACCATCTTCAGGACGACGGCCTCGAGGTTCCGGTCGGGGTTGCCGTTCTGCGTGTACATCGGGAACACGACCAGGTGCTGGCGGCCCTCGACGCGCTCCGCGGCCGGCTGGAAGGCGAGCAGCGAGTCCAGGAAGTCCGGCACGCCGAAGCCCTTGGAGACCCACTTGCGCAGGTCCGCGACGAGCGCCCGGTGGTACTCGGCGGCGTACGGCATCAGCGGCGACAGCGTCTCCACCGCGTGGACCACGCGCTCGACGGCGGCTTCGACGTCGGCCTTGGCCGGGGCGTCGGCGGCCTCGAAGTCGATGGAGCCGTCCTTGGCCTGCCAGGGGCGGATCTCCTCCACGGCGGCCTTGAGCTCAGGCCACGCCGGGTGGTCGACCACCCGCGCACCGGCGGTTATCACCGCACCGCCAGAACCCGGCACAAGAGTTTCCGTCATGTCACTTCCTCCACAGGAGAACCTCACGTAAACCCAGGGTATGCACGGGAGGGTGTCCCGCTCAAGAGGGGGCCAGGAAAATATTCGGCGTACCCCCCGGCGCGATCGCAATTCTTCCCGCCCTCGACTGCCACAGCAGACGCTTCGTCAGTTCGTCAAGGCCGCGGTGGCGCGCCCACCCGCGGGTGACGCGGCAGGGCCCGCCGGCACCGGGCGGGGGCGGACGGCCCTGGCGGGAACCGGCCCCCGGCGCCGTAGCGGTGCGTGCACGGGCGGTCTCATCGCGTGCGCGGCGCACTAGCATGCGTCCTCACCGCGCGCGCCGGACCTGGGACGCCGCGACCGCGCGGGCAGCCGCCGTCGACGGAAGCGAGAGAACCTTGACTTTCCTCACCATCGGTCACCGCGGGGTCATGGGCGTCGAGCCGGAGAACACGCTGCGGTCGTTCGTCCGCGCGGAGCGCTGCGGCATGGACGTCATCGCCCTGGACCTCCAGCTCAGCAAGGACGGCGTCCTCGTCGCCCTGCACGACCCCGGGGTGGAGCGCACCACCGACGGCACGGGCGCCGTCGCCGACCTGACCGCCGCCGAGCTGCGCGGGCTGGACGCCGGACAGGGCGAGCGGATCCCGCTCTTCGAGGAGGTCCTGGAGGCGGTGGGGACACCGCTGCAGGTGTCGGTACGGGACCTGCCGGCCGCCGCGGCGCTGGCGCAGCTGGTGGTGGAGCGGGACCTGGCCGGGCGCGTAGAGGTGGCGTCCTTCCACGACGCGGTGCTCGCCGAGGCCGCCCGGCTCGTCCCGGGCGGCCGGACCGTCCTCTCCTGCGACCTCGGCGGCGACGAGGCGGACGACGTCGTCGACCGGGCGCTCGCCGCGGGGGCGCGCACGCTGGCCCTGAACCTGCGGCGGCTCACGCTGGAGACGGTGGAGGCGGCGCACCGGGCCGGGCTGCGGGTCACCGGCTGGACGGTCAACTCCCTGGACCACCTCCGGCTGGCGCGGGCGCTCGAACTGGACGGCGCGGCCACCGACTTCCCGGAGATCCGCAGCACGGGCCGGTTCACGGCCTGAGCCCGCCCGCGGGCGGCGCCGCGCTACAGCGTCTTGACCAGGAGCTCGAAGGCGAGGTCGTCGCGGAGGGGGACGCCGAAGCGCTCGTCGCCGTACGGGAAGGGGCTCAGCTCGCCGGTGCGCCGGTAGCCGCGGCGCTCGTAGTAGGCGATGAGCTCCTCCCGGAGGCTGACCACCGTCATCCGCATCTCCTTGGCCGCCCACATCTCGCGGCAGCGGCGCTCGGCCTCGGCGAGGACCTCCTTGCCGAGGCCGCCCCCCTGGAGGCCGGGCCGGACCGCGAACATCCCGAAGTAGGCGTGGTCGCCGCGGTGTTCGAGCTGGCAGCAGGCGACGAGTTCGCCGTCGCGCTCCACGGCGAGGAGGACGCTGCCGGGGGTCCGGATGACGGCGCGGACCCCGTCCGGGTCGGTGCGCTGCCCGTCCAGGAGGTCCGCCTCGGTGGTCCATCCCGCGCGGCTCGCATCGCCCCGGTAGGCCGACTCGACGAGGGCCACGAGTTCCGGCACGTCGGCCTCGACGGCGGGGCGGAACTCCAGTTCGGCGGGCTGGGCGGTCGGCATCGGCGGGCTCCGTTCTGCGTGCTCAGCGGCATGCGGCATGCCGGTGGGGCGAGGACAGCCTAACCGGGCGCCGCGTGGGGGCCGTCCGGCCGGGGCATCTCTTCCCCTGACGCCGACGAGAACCGGGGGGCCAGCCGTGCACGGTCCAGCGATGTCCTCTTGGTCCTCTTTCGCCGCCGCGCTCCCCGCCTGGCTGACCGTGCTGGTGTGCGCCGTGAGCGGCGGCTGCTGCCTGCACCGGGCGTGCACGGCAGGGCGGCCGGAGCGCGGTCCGGCCGCGGGCGAGGCGGTGATGGCGGTGGGGATGGCGGTGATGGCCCTCCCGCCGGGGACGGCCCCGTGGGGGGCGCGGATCCTGCCGGTCCTGTGCTGCGGGGCCGCGCTGCACGCCGTCTGGCTGCTGCGGCGGGGCCTGCACCACACGCACCACCTGGTCGGGTCGCTGGCCATGGCGTACATGGCACTGGCCGTGTATGCGGGCGGCGGCCACGGGGGGCACGGGGGCGGCGGGTCCGCTGGGCCGCCGCTCGTCACCGGGGCACTGCTCCTGTACTACGCGGCGTACGTCCTGCTCGGCGGGGCGCGGCTGGTGGCCGCGGGGCCGGCCGTGTCCGCCGCGGTGGCGGGGCCGGGCGCGGGGCGCGGCCGGGAGGCCGGGGAGGTGGCGCGCGCCTGCCGACTCGCCATGGGGACCGGCATGTTGGCGATGCTGCTGCTGATGTGAGGGCGGGGAAACGTGTCCTGCGTCACCAATCGCCGCAGTGCGTACCCGGCGGTAGTCCGGCCCTCATAGGCTGGCGCCATGATGGTCCCCGCCGTTCTCCTGCTGCTCGGCGCCCTGACCGCGGTGCTCGCTCCCCGCCTGCTGGCCCGGGCCCAGTGGACCGAGCGCGAACCGGTCGTCGCGCTCTGGGCGTGGCAGTGCGTGGTGGGGGCGGTGCTCCTGTGCTTCGCGCTGTCGATGGTGTTCAGCGCGGCAGCCGCATGGCTGGCGGTCCGCGGCCGGCTCTTCGCGGCGGCCCCGCACGGGGTGGTCGACGCGTACGGTCTCGGCCCGACGGGCGGCCCGTGGGCCGTCGGCACCGCGCTGCTGCTGGCGGGCGGCGGGCTGTGGACCGGGGTGCGGCTGGCCCGGGAGGTCCTGCGGGCGCGGGCGGGGCGGCGGGCGCGGGGCGCCGAGCTGCTGGTGCGGGCGCCGCTGCTGCCGGGGGAGGCGCCGGCGCCGGGTGCCCGGCTCGTCGTCCTGGAGGGGCCGCGGCCCGATGCGTGGTGGCTGCCCGGCCCGGCGCCGCAGCTGGTGGTGACGACGGCTGCGCTCGGCAGGCTGAAGGGCAGCCAGCTGGACGCCGTCCTGGCGCACGAGCAGGGCCATGCGGCGGCCCGCCACGACTGGCTGCTGCACTGCTCGCGGGCGCTGGCCGGCGGGTTCCCGCAGGTCCCGGTGTTCGCGGCGTTCGAGGCGGAGATGCACCGGCTGGTCGAGCTGGCCGCGGACGACGTGGCGTCGCGCCGGTTCGGGCGGCTGACCATCGCGCTGGCCCTGGTGGGGCTGAACGAGGACCGGGGCGTCTTCGGCCCCTCGCCCGCCCCGCAACCGCACGTGCCGGAGCGGGTGCGGCGGCTGCTTTCGGCAACGCCCCGGCTGTCGCCCGTGCGCCGGCTGCGGCTGACGGCGCTGGCGACGCTCGTCCCGGCGGTTCCGCTGCTGGTGGCGTTCGTGCCGGGGCTGCGCGCGCTCGCCCAGTAGGGCCTGTATCGGGTTGCCCGGCTGTGCCTCGGGGCAACCCGATACAGGGCACGGGGCTGTGGCGCGACCGGCGGCGCGGGCGGGATGGTGCGAGGATCGCCGCATGCGATGCGGGTGGGTGCGGTGGACTGGCGTCGGCTGTGCGGTGCTCTGGGTGGTGCTGACGGTCCTGGTGGCGGTGGGATGGCGGCCGCTGCTGTCCGGTGACGGCGCGGTGGCGGTGCGGCTGCACGCGTACGCCGTCCGGAACCCTGAGGCCACCGCCGCGGTGCGGGTCCTCTCCGACCTGGTCTGGGACCCGTGGACGATGCGGGTCCTGGCTGTGGCGGCCTGCGTGTGGCTGTGGCGCCGCAGGCGCGGCGAGCTCGCCCTGCGGGTGGCGGCGGCGACGGCGGCGGCGGCCCTGGTGAACCAGGGGATGAAGTCACTGATGGGGCGCGAGCGGCCGGAGTGGCCGGATCCCGTGGATTCCGCTTCCTACGCCGCCTATCCGTCGGGCCATGCGGCGACCGCCGCGGCGGTGTGCCTGATGCTGCTGTGGCTGCTGCTGCGGCGGGTGCCGCGAGCGCCGGCGTGGGCCGTGGCTGCTGCGGCGGTCCTGGCAGCCGTCTCCGTGCTCGGCGTCGGCTTCACCCGGGTCTTCCTCGGGGTCCACTGGACGTCGGACGTGCTGGGCGGCTGGGCGCTGGGGGCGGGGCTGGCGGCCCTGGCGATCACGGTGCCCCTGCGGGTGCGCCGTACGGCGCCTGCGGAGGACGGGCGCCGGGAGCTCTCGGGCAGGACTTGACCTCAAGTGCGGTTGCGGTCGGAGGCTTCCTCCCATGCCGCCGCCGCAGCCCGGCGCGGCACTTCGTCTCGTGGAGGAGTCCCATGTCGAGCAGCACCGTTCCCGGCCCCGCCCCCGTCGCGTCCGCCGCCGCCCCGGCCCGCCGCCCCCGCCTCGCCTGGTGGAAGCTCCTGGCAGCCGGCGCGGCGGGATCGGCCGTGGTCAACCTGGTCGTCCTCGCCGTCGCCGGAGCGGCCGGCGCCTCGCTCACCGTCATGGACCGCGGGCAGGAGCACCCGGTCACGGCCGCCGGGGTCGTCGGGTCCTCGGTCGTCCCGCTGGTCGCGGGCGTGGGCGCCGCCCTGCTGCTCGCACTGTGGAAGCCGGTCTTCCTGCGGATCGCGCAGTGGGCGGGCGGCGGGCTGGCGCTGCTGTCGGTGGCGGGTCCGCTGATGTCGGACACCGACGGCGGCACCGTCGCGGCCCTGTCGCTGATGCACGTCACTCTCGGCGTGGCGGTCGTCGCCACCCTGGAGCTGCGACGCCGGCGCTGACGGTGTCCCGGCGCGGGCGTGCCCTGCGCGATCCCCCGCGTCGCGCAGAGCAGCCGGCGCCGTGCGCCGAGTATATTGGCTGGAAGCCAGTCAACGCAGGAGTAAGCATGTCGCCGCGCAGCGCATCGGTCAATGAAGAATTGCGGCGACGCTCCCGGGAGCGGCTTCTCCAGGCCACGGTGGAGCTGGTGGCCGAGCGGGGCTACGAGGCCACGACACTCGGGGACATCGCCGACCGGGCGGGCACCGCGCGGGGCCTCGTCTCGTACTACTTCCCGGGGAAGCGGCAGCTACTCCAGTCGGCGGTGCACCGCCTGATGCACCTCACGCTGGAGGCGGCCCTGGAGCGGGAGCCGCGCAGCGACGACGGCCGCGAGCGCCTCGCCCGCGCGGTCGACGCGGTGCTCGGGCTGGCCCGCGAGCGGCCGCTGCTGATGCGGACGCACATGGCGGGCATCCTGCAGGCCGAGGGCTTCGTGCAGTGCCCGGAGCAGCAGCGGCTTGCCGCGCTGCTCCGGGACACCGTCGAGCGCTACGGCTCGGCCGACGTGGACACCGACTACCCGCTGCTGCGGGCGCTGCTGATGGGGGCGGTGGTGGCGGTCCTGCTGCCGGGCGCGCCGATGCCGGCGGCCCGCCTGCGGGCCGAGCTGTTCCAGCGGTACGGCCTGGACTGGGAGCTGGGCTTCCCGCCGGAGGCGGCTCCGCCGGAGGGGATGCCCGCCGCCGCCCGGTGACCGGGGCCGGCGGCGGGCCGGGTCAGCGGTACTCGGGCTGGGTCTGGACGTTGAGCCGGTCGAGCCGGACCCGCGCGGCGCTGTCGGTGCGCCGGTCGTCGATCCGGAGCACGTCGAGGCCCTTGGCGATGTCGTTCGAGTAGATGTGGCCGTTGTAGTAGTACGCGGACCACGAGCCGCCGAAGGACAGCACGTCGGAACCGAGCGGGCCGCGCTCGAAGTAGCCGATCTCGCGGGGCTCGGCGGAGTCGGTGAAGTCCCAGACGGACACGCCGCCCTGGTACCAGGCCTGGACCATGATGTCGCGTCCGGCGGCCGGGACGAGCGAGCCGTTGTGGGCGACGCAGTTCTCGGTGTCGGCCTGGTGGCGCGGGATCTTGAAGTAGCTGCGGAAGGCCAGTTTGCGGTGGTCGCCGCGGCCGGTGATGTCGTAGATGCCGTTCGCGCCGCGGTTCGGGCCGGTGGCCTCGTTGCAGGTGGCGCCGCCGCCTCCGCCGAGCTCGTCGGTGAAGACGACCTTGTCCGCCTTCTCGTTGAAGGTCGCCGAGTGCCAGAACGCGAAGTTGGTGTTGTCCTGGACCCGGTCGATCACCCGGGGCCGCTCCGGGTCGCGGATGTCGAAGAGGATGCCGTCGCCCATGCACGCGCCGGCGGCGAGCCTCTTGGAGGGCAGCACGGTGATGTCGTGGCAGCCCGTGGTCTTGGAGACGCCCGGGTTGGTGGGCGCGCCCGGGTTGCCGCCGTCGGGGAAGAGCACGGGGAAGCCCACCACGGCGGCCCGGGTGGGGGCCTTGCGCGGGACCTTCACGACGGAGATGCCGTCGTGCGGCGGGCGGCAGTCGGGGAAGGCCTCGTTCGGGGAGTAGGAGGCGACGTACACGAAGATGTCCCGGCCGTTCGGCACGAGGGTGTGGGTGTGCGAACCGCAGGCGGTCTCGACGGACTTGATGTAGCGGGGGTTCTTCTTGTCCTTGATGTCGAAGATCTTGATTCCCTCCCAGGAGGACTTCTCGGTGGCGGGCTGCGAGACGCTGTTGCAGGAGTCGTCGCTGCGCGAGGAGTCGGTGGAGAGGAAGAGCAGGTCTCCGTGGACGGAGATGTCGTTCTGGCCGCCCGGGCACAGGACCGTGCTGACCGTCTTCGGGGCCTTGGGGTCGGCGATGTCGTAGATGGTGAAGCCGCCGTAGTTGCCGGCGTAGGCGTACCGGCCCTGGAAGGCCAGGTCGGTGTTGATGTCGTTCGGGAACGCGCGGGGGATGTTGGCCAGCGGTGTGATGTTGGGGCTGTGGACGATCTCGTCCTGGCCGGGGATCCCGCCGGGCGGGAGTACGCGGCCGGCCGGCGGGGCCGCACTGCGCGGGGCTCCTGCTCCGGGCGACAGGTCCCCGGGGTCGGGGGTGGCGGCCGCGGGGTGTGCGGCGAGCAGGGCGGCGAGGAGGCCGCCCGCCGCGGCGGCCGCCGTGCGGGCCCTCCTGCTGCCGCGGCCGGTGCGCCGGGGGTCTGCGGTGTGGTTCGGGGTCACTGTGCCCTCCCATGCTGTCCGGTCGATTCCGCTCTGGGTGGGAGTGGAATGCGGACGACCGCAGTATGTTCCTCATCATGGACATGGCAAAGGGCTTACCCGGTCGAATCCGCCGGCTCCTCGGTCCCGCCGCGGCGGGCGCCTGCATCCTCCTCACCCTCACCGGCTGTACGGGAGGAGGGGGCTCGGCTCCTTCCGGGGACGCGGCCCCCACCGACGACGCGGCCGCCGTCATCGCCCCAGGCCGGCCAGGCGAGAAGGCGCGCACCCTCTCCCCCGAGGAGGCCGCCCGCAGCCGGCCCGACGACAGCCCGAACGCCGCCGACCGGGCCTACATGCGGCACATGGTCGAACACCACGAACAAGCCATCCGGATGACCGCGCTCGCCCCGGACAGGGCCGCCAAAGACGCCGTCAAGCGGCTGGCCGAGCGGATCTCGGCGGCGCAGGCGCCGGAGATCGCCGTCATGCGGGCCTGGCTGGCCCGCCATCCCGGACCCGACGGCGCCGACGGCCACGACCACGGCGCGATGCCGGGCATGGCGACCGAGCAGCAGCTGAAGGACCTCGAAGCGGCCCGCGGCACCGACTTCGACCGGCTCTTCCTCTCCCTGATGACCCGCCACCACGAGGGCGCCCTCACGATGGCCGGAGAGGTCCTGAAGGGCGGCAACAACGCAGCCGTCGAGGAGCTGGCCAACGAGGTCGTGGCCACCCAGAGCGCCGAGATCCACCGGATGCGGGCCATGGGCTGACGGCCCGCTGCCGCAGTGCCATGCTGGAGATCCCTGCGGGAGGAGTACCGCCGTGCTTCGTGTCGCCGTCGTCGGATCGGGCCCGAGCGGGGTCTACACCGCCCAGACGCTGGTCGCGCAGCGGGAGGTGCCGGGCGTGCGCGTCGACGTCCTGGACCGGCTGCCGGCGCCCTACGGGCTCGTGCGGTACGGGGTCGCCCCCGACCACGAGAAGATCAAGTCGCTGCAGGGCAGCCTGCGCACCGTGCTGGAGGACGAGCGGATCCGCTTCCTCGGCAACGTCGAGGCCGGCGGGCCGCAGCTGTCCACCGCGCGGCTGCTGGAGCTCTACCACGCCGTCGTGTACTGCGTGGGGGCCGCCCGCGACCGGCTGATGGGGATCCCCGGCGAGGAGCTGCCCGGCGTGCACTCCGCGACGGAGTTCGTCGCCTGGTACAGCGGGCACCCGGACGTCGCGGACGGAGCCTTCGACCTGTCGGGGGTCCGCTCCGCGGTGGTCGTCGGAGCGGGCAACGTCGCCGTGGACGTCACCCGGATGCTCGCCCGCGGCGAACCGGAGCTCGCGCCCACCGACATGCCGCAGCCGGCGCTCGGCGTCCTGGCCGGCAGCGGGGTGCGCGCGGTGTCGATGGTCGCCCGGCGCGGCCCCTCCCAGGCCAGGTTCACCACCAAGGAGCTGCGCGAGCTGGGCACGCTGCCCGGCGTCGCGGCCCTGGCCGATCCCGCCGAGCTGGCGCTCGACCCCGCGTACGCGGCGGGGCCGGAGGGTGCCGCCGCCCTGCCCGCGGTGGCCCGGCGCAACCTGGAGGTGCTCCGCGGCTGGGCCGAGCCCGAGGGCGACCGCCCGGCCGGTCCCGCGGAACGCCGCATCACGCTGCGGTTCTACCTCCGCCCGGTGGAGGTGCTCGCCGGGCCCGGCGGGCGGGCCGCCGGGCTCCGCTTCGAGCGGACCGCCCCGGACGGCCGCGGCGGTGTCACCGGAACCGGCACGTACGAGGACGTCGAGGCGCAGCTGGTGCTGCGCTCGGTGGGCTACCGGGGCGTGCCGGTGCCCGGCCTGCCCTTCGACCCGGCGAAGGCGACCGTCCCGCATGCGGCCGGCCGGGTCCTGCGGGACGGCCGCGCCTCGGTCGGGGAGTACGTGGCCGGCTGGATCAAGCGCGGCCCGACCGGGGTGATCGGCACCAACCGGCCGTGCGCCAAGGAGACGGCCTCCTCCCTCCTCCAGGACGCGGGCGCCCTGGCCCGCCGCGAGCTGCCCGGCGACCCGCTGGACGCGCTGCGCGCGGCCGGGCTGCGGCCCGTGGAGTGGCCCGGGTGGCTGGCCATCGAGGCCGCCGAGGCCGATCTGGGCCGGTCGCTCGGCCGCCGCTCGGTGAAGATCCCGGACTGGGCGGGGCTGCTCGCCGCCGCGGAGGGGCGGGCGGCCGCCGGCGCGGAGGCGCGCGCCGCCGCCCCGTCCGCCTGAAGCCTGTACTGAGTTGCCCCGCGGCGCCGCGACGCCGCGGGCAACCTCGGCGCGCACCGAACGCCGCTCCTTGCTCCACGGGGCAGTACACCCGGCCCGGCCGCCGCGCCCGGGCCGTCCGGGCCCGGCGCGGCGGCCGGGCCCGGACGGGGCGTCAGGACACCTCGCGGACGAGGTCCTCCAGCTCGGTGCGCAGCGCCTCGGCCAGCGCGGCCAGGTCGGGGACGGCCTCCGCGTCGGCGACGAGCCCGTAGTGGACGGTGTCCTTGTACGTGGACACCGCGACGGCGAGCGCGTGCCCCTGTGCCAGCGGCGCCAGCGGGTAGACCTCCCGGACCCGGCTCCCGCCGAGGGAGAAGGTGAACCCGGGCAGGGGGACGCTGGTGACCAGGATGTCGAAGAGCAGCCGCGCCGCCTGCGCCACCAGCGGGCCGCCCAGCCGGTGCCCCAGCGGGTGGACGTGGTCGGCGAGGAGGGCGACCGCCCCGGCCCCGCGGGACGGGCCGGCGTCCTTGTTGCGGTCCATGCCGCTGCGCACGCGCTGGAGCCGGCGGAGCGGGTCGGGCTCGTCGAGCGGGAGCCGGAGCAGGTAGCCGGAGAGCCGGTTGCCGTACTTCGCGCCCACGCCGGGCCTGCGGCGGGAGACCGGTATCAGCGCCCTCGGCCCGGCCCCGGGGGCGGCGGGGCTGCCCCGGTCGGCGAGCCACCGCCGCAGGGCTCCCGCCACGAGGGTGATCAGGACGTCGTTGACGGTGCCGCCGGCGACCTTGCGGATGCGGTTGACGTCGTCGAGGTCGAGTGCCAGGGCGGCCACCGCGCGGGTGCCGCTTCCGCCCGCGGTGGCCGTCAGGGCGGCGGGGACGCCGATCGGCAGGCCCGAGCGGGCCACCGCGGCACCGATCTCCAGCGCCTGGCCGACGCCCTGGAGGCGCGCGGCGAGGGCGCCTTGGAGGCTGCGCAGGGACCCGGCCGGGGCCTGGGCGGGGACGGGCCGCGGGGCGCTCCGGCCGGGCGGCGGCCCCTCGTCGAAGAGGTGGGCGGCCAGGACCAGGGCGGCGAGCCCGTCGGCCAGCGCGTGGTGGAACTTGAACAGGACGCAGAAGGAGCGAGGGTCGGGGCCCGCCAGGACGTGCGCCTCCCAGGGAGGCCGGTCCCGGTCCAGCGGTCTGGCCATCAGCGGGCCGGCGGCGGCCGGCGGGTCGTCGGTGCGGACGAGGAAGACGTGCCGGGCCGGGTCGAAGTCGGCGTCCGGCGCCCAGGCGGCCGCGCCCACCGGGAGGAGCACGTCGTGGATGCGGCGGCGCAGGCCGGGGACGCGGGCGCAGCGGGCGGCGAGGAGTTCGGCGGCGCGGGCCGCCGGGTCGGGGAGGGCGGCGGTGGCGGGAGGGGTGTCGGAGCGGGGGCCCGGCGGGGCGGAGTCGAGCACCGCGAGGGCGCCGAGATGCATGGGGTGGCCGGCTGAGTCGATCCGCCAGAAGGCGAGGTCGAGCGGGGAGAGGTGCTCTGTGACCACGTATTGCCTCTCGCGAGCAGTGGCTGAGGCTGGAAGTCAACCCCTTTCGGCCTCCTACGATCAAGTAGCCACACTTTTGCCGCGCCGGTCGATCGCCGACGGTCAGCCGGTCAGGGCCACGGCCACGCCGCCGGGCCGCAGCCAGGGCGCGGGTGCAGACTGGCCGGAAGGCGACCGGCGGGACGAGCGGAAGTGCGGCCGGGCCGAGGACGGCCGGAGGTGTCGATCATGGCAGAGGTGCTGCTCCTGGCGGGGACCCGCAAGGGGCTCTTCGTCGGCCGCAGGAGGGACGGCGGGCCGTGGCGGTTCGAGGGGCCGCATTTCCACGCCCAGGCCGTCTACGCGGTGGCGGTCGACCGGCGCCGCACGGTGCCCCGGCTGCTCGTCGGCGGGGACAGCTCGCACTGGGGGCCGTCCGTGTTCACCTCCGACGACCTCGGGGCGACGTGGCGGGAGCCCGCCCGGCCGGCCGTGCGCTTCCCCGAGGACACCGGGGCCTCCCTGGAACGGGTCTGGCAGCTGCACCCGGCCGGGCCCGAGGCGCCGGACGTGGTGTACGCGGGGACCGAGCCGGCCGCGCTGTTCCGCTCGGCCGACCGCGGCGAGTCGTTCGAGCTGGTCCGCCCGCTGTGGGAGCACCCGACCCGCGGGGACTGGATGCCGGGCGGCGGCGGCGAGGGCCTGCACACCGTGCTGACCCACCCGGCCGACCCGGCGGCCGTCACGGTCGCGGTCTCCACCGCCGGGGTCTTCCGTACGCAGGACGGCGGCGGCAGCTGGGCCCCCTCCAACCGCGGCGTGTCGGCGGTGTTCCTGCCGGACCCGCAGCCGGAGTGGGGGCAGTGCGTGCACAAGGTCGCCCGCGACGCCGGCGACCCGGACCGGCTCTACCTCCAGAACCACTGGGGCGTGTACCGCAGCGACGACGCCGGCGGAAGCTGGACCGACATCGGCGCCGGGCTGCCCTCCGACTTCGGCTTCGCCGTCGCCGCGCACCCCCGCCGGCCCGGGACGGCGTACGTCTTCCCCCTGAACGCCGACTCGGACCGCGTCCCGGCAGAGCGCCGGTGCCGGGTCTTCCGCACCTCCGACGCGGGCGCCACCTGGGAGCCGCTCACCCGCGGCCTGCCGGACGGCGACCACTACGGCACCGTGCTGCGCGACGCCCTGTGCACCGACGACGCCGACCCGGCCGGCGTGTACTTCGGCAACCGCAACGGCGAGTTGTACGCCAGCCGCGACGAAGGGGACAGCTGGGAACTGCTCGCGGAGCACCTGCCGGACGTGCTGTGCGTGCGGGCCGCGGTGCTGCCCGCCTGAACGGCCCTCACGGGGAGTGCGGCGCACGGGGCCGGGCGTTGGGCCAGTAGAGTGACTCCCCGTGGCTGCACGACCGTTGAAAGAAATCGTCGAGCCGGGCTGGGCCCGTGCTCTGGAGCCGGTGGCGGCGCAGATCGCCGCGATGGGCGACTTCCTGCGCGCGGAGATCGCGGCCGGCAGGACCTACCTGCCGGCGGGGGCGAACGTGCTGCGCGCGTTCCAGCAGCCCTTCGACGAGGTGAAGGTGCTCATCGTGGGGCAGGACCCGTACCCGACGCCGGGGCACGCGATGGGCCTGTCCTTCTCGGTGGCCCCGGAGGTCCGCCCGGTTCCCCCGAGCCTGGACAACATCTTCCGCGAACTCCACGCGGACCTGGGCGTCCAGCGCCCCGCGAACGGGGATCTGACGCCGTGGGCCCGGCAGGGCGTGCTGCTGCTGAACCGCTCGCTGACCACGGCGCCGCGCAAGCCCAACGCCCACCGCGGCAAGGGCTGGGAGGCCGTCACCGAGCAGGCCATCCGGGCGCTGGCGGCGCGCGGCAGGCCGCTGGTGTCGATCCTGTGGGGCCGCGACGCCCGCAACCTGCGGCCGCTGCTGGGCGACCTGCCGGCGGTGGAGTCCGTGCACCCCTCCCCCATGTCCGCCGACAACGGGTTCTTCGGCTCCCGGCCGTTCAGCAGGACCAACGACCTGCTGGCCCGGCAGGGCGCCCAGCCGGTGGACTGGCGGCTGCCTGCCGGGGTCTGATCCGTCCGCAAGTGGATCTTTCGGTTGAACCGTATACGACATTCATCGGATAAATACGGACAGATGCCGCCCGGCCGGACCCTGCCCGAACACCTGCTTCCGATAAGCCAGTAGCATGCGGCGCCATGAGCTCCCCCACTGGGCCCGCAAATGGCCTGCCCGTACGAATGCCGCGACCCCGCCAGACGGGACGCCACCGCCGGCCCGAGCCCGCGGTGGCCCCCGAGGGCGCGCCGACGCTGGTGCTCGCCGTGCCCGGCGCGCCTTCTGCCGCCTCGCGCGGGCTCGCGGAAGAGATCATCAGCATGGGCCGCTCCGAGCTGCCCGGCCTGGAGGCCCGCATCGGCTTCCTGGAGGGTGACGGCGCCGAGTTCCCGGCCCTGTCGGGCGTGCTGAGCGCCGTCGCGGCCGAGCGCGTCGCGCGCGCCGAGTTCGCGCGCGCCGCGGGGCACGAGGTTCCGGAGCAGTCCGGCCCGGACGCCGTGGTGGTCCCGCTGCTCGCCGGCCCCGACGCCGACCTGCTGCGCCGGATCCGCCAGGCCGTCATGGACTCCACGGCCGCCGTGGAGCTGGCCGAGGTGCTCGGGCCGCACCCGCTGCTCGCCGAGGGCCTGCACGTGCGGCTGTCGGAGGCCGGCCTGGCCCGCGCCGACCGCGCGCGGCTGTTCACGGTGACCACCGCCGCCGACGGCATCATCGTCGCCACCACCGGCGGCGAGGAGGCAGTGCAGGTCGCCGGCGTCACCGGCATGCTGCTGGCCGCCCGCCTCGCGGTGCCGGTCAAGGCCGCCGCCCTGGACCAGGAGGGCGCGGTCGCCGCCGTCGCCGAGCAGCTGCGCAGCGAGGGCTCCACGCAGCTCGCGCTGGCGCCGTACCTGATCGGCCCCGAGGCCGCCGAGGGCCTGCTGGACACGGCGGCCAAGGAGGCCGACTGCGCGGTCTCCGAGGTGCTCGGCGCGTACGGCGCGCTCGGCAAGCTGGTCGTCACCCAGTACGCCGCCGCCCTCGGAATCCCGCAGGGCGCCACCGCCCGCTGACCCCGGCCGGCGCGTCCGTACGAGGGCCCGCACCCCGCGAAGCCGGGGTGCGGGCCCTCGCCGCGTCCCGGGCGCGGGCGGGGCCGCCGGTCAGGCGAAGACGACGCAGGTGGCCGCCGGGACCGCGACGGCGCCGGCCCGGTGCGGCTCGCCGGTCGCCGGGTCGGTGTCGAACCAGGTGACGTCACCGGAGCGCTCGTTGGCCGCGTACAGGCGGAGCCCGGCAGGGTCGGCGGCCAGGTCGCGCGGCCAGGTCCCGCCGCAGGGGGTGCTGAAGGCGGGGCGGGGCCGGCGCGGGCCGTCTGCCAGGGAGAGCGTCGCGATCGCGTCGGCGCCGCGCACCGCGACCCGGACGAAGCGCCCGTCGGGCGAGGCCAGCACCGCCGACGGATAGGCCCGTACGCCGCCGGGCGCGGCCGCCGGGGCGAGCGGCACCTCGCCGAGCGGCTCCAGGCGCCCGGAGCGCGGATCCCAGCGGCAGACGGTCAGCAGGGGCTCCAACTCGTGCACGACGTACGCGGTCCCGCCCTCCGGATGGAAGGCCAGGTGCCGCGGCCCGCTGCCGGGGCGCAGCCCGACCTCGGCATGCGGGAGCAGGGCGGCGGCGGCCGCGTCGCCGAGGCGGCACACCCGCACGGAGTCGGTGCCGAGGTCGACGGCGAGGACCCAGCGGCCGCTGGGGTCGGGCAGGACCTGGTGGGCGTGCGGCCCCTCCTGGCGGTCCGGGTCGGGCCCGCCGCCCCGGTGGGTGAGGACGGCGGCGGGGCCGGCGGGGCTGCCGTCCGGGGCGAGCCGGAGGCTGCTGATGCTGCCGGAGGTGTAGTGGGCGGTGAGCAGGGTGCGCCCGGCGAGGCTGACGTGGGTGGGGCCCGCGCCGCCGACGGGGACGGCCGGCCCGAGCGGGGCGAGGCCGCTTCCCTCGGGGCGGAACGCCCGGACGGCGCCCCGCTCCGTCTCGCTGACGGCGTAGAGCAGGCCGCTGCCGTGGTCGACGGCCAGGTAGGAGGGGTCGGCGAGGGCGTCGCCGGTGGTGGCGAGCGGGGTGAGCGCGCCGGTGGCCGGGTCGACGGCCGCGGTGGTGATCCCGCGGCCGCCGGCCGAGGTGAACGAGCCGATGTGGACGCGCGGCGGGGCGGAGCCCGTCCCTGCCGGGGTCCGGGGTTCTCCGCCGGTGCCGCGGACGCCGTCCGCCCCGCCCGCGCCTGCCGTGCCGTCCACGGATGCCCCTTTCCGCCGCTGCCCGCTTCCTCGGGCCGACGGTAACAGAAGGTCTAGACCAAGTCGCGGCCCTGGGCCCGCTCCTGGGCGCCCGGGTGGTGCACGTAGGCGGTCGCGCTCGGCCGGTCGTCGTACGTGCGGTGGAAGACCGGCGTCGCCGCGCCGGAGATGGGCGGGACGATCCACGACCAGTCGGCGCCGACCTCCCGGCCCTTGCGCTCCTCGCGCGCCAGGTGCGTCAGGAACCGCCGGGACTCGCTGTGGTGGTCCGCGATGGTGACGCCCGCCCGGTCGTAGGAGTGCAGCACCGCCCGGTTGAGTTCGACCAGGGCGCGGTCCTTCCACAGGGACCGGTCGCTGGAGGTGTCGAGGCCGAGACGGCGGCCGACGGCGGGCAGCAGGTTGTAGCGGTCGGTGTCGGCGAGGTTGCGGGCGCCGATCTCGGTGCCCATGTACCAGCCGTTGAACGGGGCGGCCGGGTAGTGGATGCCGCCGATCTCCAGGCACATGTTGGAAATGGCCGGAACGGCGTGCCAGCGCAGCCCCCACTCGGCCCAGCCTGGGTCGTCGGGGTGTTCGATGGGCACCTCCAGCACCGCGTCGGCGGGGGTGTCGAACCAGCGCGGCTTGTCGTCGACGCCCTGGACGACCAGCGGGAGGAGGTCGAAGGGGGTGCCCGCCCCGCCGCGCCAGCCGAGGGCGAGCAGCGCGCTGGTGAGCGGCGCGTTCCGCGGGTCGCCGACGGTTATCGAGGGGTGGTCGCCGTAGCCCGCGTACCGGATCAGCTGCTCGCTCCAGATCAGCGGGCCCGGGCGGTCGGGGGTGTCGGGGGCGAAGACGGTGATGGTGGGTCTGATCCGTCCGCCGTTGGTGGCCTCGCGCAGGTGCGCGAAGCACTCCTCGGCGAGCGCGTCGGCGTCGCCGATGTGTCTGCGGTCGCGCACGCGCAGCGAGTTCCAGTAGAGCCTGCCTATGCAGCGGTTGCTGTTGCGCCAGGCCACGCGGGCCCCGTGGGCGAGTTCCTGCGGCGTGTGCCGGTAGGTGCCCGTCTCCGCGATCTCGGCCCGCACGGCGGCGAGCCGCGCCTGCGGATCGCCTGCCTGCGGGTTCTCCCGGTGGAAGAGGCGGACGAACTCCTCAGCCGCGGCCCACACCTGCGTCGTGGTCGAGCGTTCCCGAAGTTTTTCCATCCCGGGCCGTTACCCCCTGTCCGGACAGATCCACCCTGTGCGTGGCGGATGCACACGCAGTGAACAGTGACCCGTTGTACAGGCCGCAGGTGGGCGGAGTCAGCGCCCCGGGTGCCGGAACACACCGGCGAGTGATCTTCGACCGAACCTCCTGCGCGGCGGCCTGACGGGGCGTAGGATCCGCCCCGGTCACCGGCCGGGTCTGGCCGGTGACCGGGCCCGCCTCCGGCCGCAGGCGGGGACGCCCCGGGAGCCGGATCCGGTCAGGCGCTGATGACGAGCGGGGAACGCGGGTCGGTGCGCAGCGGGGCGTGCAGCGCCACGAGGGCGTGCTCCAGCCCGTGCAGGTGGGCCAGGGCAGGCTCGGCGGCCGCAGGCCGGCCGTGGGCCCGCGGCCCGCCGGCGGTCTCGGCCCCGGCGGCGCCGTGCGGCGCGGTCAGGGCCTCGACGGCGGCCTCGACGCGCCAGCAGGCGGCGGCCAGACGGGCGTCGTGGGAGGCCTGCGGGTCGGCGGCGACGGCCACCAGCCCGCGGACCTCGCGCGCGCAGTCGTCGAGGAGGGCGAGGACCTGGCGGGCGCGGGCCTTGCGGGCGCGCAGCGGGCTGAGGGGGTGGACCAGCGGGGCGAGCGCGGTACGGGCGCGTCCCAGCAGCAGTTCCAGTTCGGCGGCGTGCGGCGCGGGGTCGGCGGCGGCGTCGCCGGCGAGCCGGTCGAGGGCGGCCGCGGTGGCCGCCCGCACGCAGTGCAGGGCGCGCTGGATGAACGCGTCGTTCACGGCATGGGTGGTGACGGGGAGGATCAGGACGACGGCGAGCGCCGCGCCGAGCGCCCCGACGGCGGTCTCCTGGAAGCGCAGGAGCAGCAGGCCCGGGTGGAGCACGCCGAGGAGCCCGTAGAGCAGGCCGGCCATGACGGTGACGAAGAACATCATCCAGGAGTAGGAGGGCGCGGCGGTGTAGAAGATGCCGAAGACGCATACGGCGACCAGGGCGGCGGTGGGGGCGGGCGCGCCGTCCAGCGGTACGGCGATCAGCAGGCCTGCGGCGATCCCGACGACAGTGCCGAGGACCCGCCGGAAGCCGCGGACGAGGGTCTCGCCGCGCGAGGCGGTGTTGACGAAGATCCACCAGGCGGTGCCGACGGCCCAGTACCACCGCTCGTGCGAGAGGGCCTGGCCCGCGAGCAGGGCGAAGGCGCAGGCGGCGGTCGCCTGGACGGCCTGCCGGGTGGTGGGCCGGGCCAGCCCCCGGCCGGGGAGGGCGGGCGGCGCGGGCGCGGGCGGGGTGCGCCGCTCGATCGGCCACAGCAGGAAGCGCACGGCGCCGGCGGCGAGCAGCGCCAGGCCGACCGCGGCGTACAGCTCGGGCAGCTGCGCGGGCAGCGCGTGCAGGAACTGCGTGACGAAGAACATCATGAAGGCGAAGATGCCGAGGGCGTGCCCGCGCGGCCCCCAGCGGCGGGCGTACACCCCGGCGAGGACGACGGCAAGGAAGGCGGCGTCCCGGACGGCCGGCATGCCGTGGAGCGTGGTGGCCAGGGCCAGGACGGGGAAGCCGGCGACGGGCAGCAGGGCGGTCGTCACGCGCTGGGCGCGGACGCTCGTGTCGAGCACGGTGAACAGGGCCAGCAGCGCCGCGAGGCCGCCGGTGATGGAGGCGGTGAGGGAGAGCCCCGACAGCTCCGCCGCGGCCACGGCCGCGCAGACGCCGATCACGGCGCGCAGCGAGTTGCGCAGTCTCAGACGCCCCGGATCCGGAGCAGTGAACATCCTCTTCACGGCGGTGTGCCGCCCCCCTCAAGGTGGTGCGCGCCGGTCCGGCGGCCGGCCCGGGGGTGGTGGGCGGGCGGACACAGCGAAGGCACCGCGCTCCGGGACCGGCCTCGTTGCCGCCCGGCGCCGCGCGGCGCCTGAGTACATGGATAGGCCACAGATAACCATCCGGAGGCCCGCTGGCTCAACACGGCCCCGGATCACTGGGCCAATGGCCCGGTCCGGGGACGGTGGGACGGGCCGCTTCCGGGCCAGCGGACCAGCGTCAGGGGCGGGTGTTCCAGGCGGCGATCACGGGGAGGCCGTGCTCGGTGGAGAGCGCACTGACGGTACCGGTGCGCAGCAGGAAGAGGCGGCCGTCCTGCGGCGGCAGGCCGAGGTAGCGGGCGGTGAGCACGCGCAGGAAGTGGCCGTGGGCGACGAGGACGGCCGGGCCGCGGCCCTCGGCCAGGACGGGGGCCACGCGGGCCAGGACGCGGTCGGCGCGGGCGCCGACCCCGGCGGCGTCCTCACCGGGGCGGCCGTCGCCGCCCGGCGGCACGCCGTCCGTCCACAGCGACCAGTGGGGCCGCGTGCGGTGGATGTCCGCGGTGGTGACTCCCTCGTAGCCGCCGTAGTCCCACTCGTGCAGGTCGGGGTCGGTGGCGGCGGGCGGCAGGCCGGCGAGCTCCGCGGTGGCGACGGCCCGGCGCAGCGGGCTGGCCAGCACCAGGGCGGGGCTCAGTGCGCTGAAGCAGGGGGCGAGCGAGGCGGCCTGCTCCTCGCCCGCCTGGGTCAGGGGGATGTCGGTGCGCCCCGTGTGGCGCCCGGAGGCGCTCCACTCGGTCTCGCCGTGCCTCACCAGCAGCAGGTCGCTCACTCTCCGGACGATAGCGGGTCGAAGGGGTGCGGGCCCGGTGCCGCGGGGGACGGCGCCCGAGTACGGGGCAGCGGATATTCGCTGCGAAAACGATGCGAGTGGCCCGGACGGCCGCCTGACCGGGAGGCTCTGCCCATGGATGCAGCGGAGCACGACGAGCGGTTGGCAGCCGGTTTCGCAGCCGGTGACGAGCGGTGCATGGAGGCCGTCTACCGGCGCTGGCGGCCCCTGGTCCACGCCCTCGCCCAGCGGAGCCTGGGCGACGAGCGCGAGGCCGAGGACGTCACGCAGCAGGTGTTCCTCGCGGCCTGGCGCGGGCGGCACGGCTACCGGCCGGGACCGGGAGGGCTGGGGGCGTGGCTGACGGGCATCACCCGCCACAAGGTGGCGGACGCCCTGGAGGCCCGGACCCGGCGGGCCCGGGCGGCGGCCGCGGCCGCGCGGGTGGCCCCGGCCCCGGACAGCGCGTGGGGCGCGCCGCGGCCCGTCGCGGAGCAGGCGGTGGACCGGCTGGTGGTCCTCGGGGAGCTGGCCCGGCTGCCGTCGGCGCAGCAGCGGGTACTGCGGCTGGCGTTCTACGGCGACCTGACGCAGGTGCAGATCGCGGACCGCACGGGGCTGCCGCTGGGAACGGTCAAGAGCCATATGCGCAGGGCGCTGCACCAGCTGCGGCGCTCCCTGCCGGAGGCGGCGCCTGCGCTCCGATGACGGCGAGGGCGGAGCGCAGCCCGTGCAGCCGCACCGTGCCCGGTACGGGTGTGCCCGCGCCCCAGCCGGGGCCCGCGAGCAGCAGCGCCGACTGCGTGCGCGCCCCCCGGAGCCCCCACTCGATGCGGGCCAGGGACCGGACGAGGGCCTGGTCCGCGGTCGTACGGGACTGGGCCCACAGGACGACGGCCCGGGGGCCGGTGCGCCGTACGGCGTCGTGCAGGGCCTCTGCGGGGAGCGCGGCGCCGAACATGCGGGTCGGGATGCCGCGCTCGCCGAGGGCCGCGTTCAGTGCCTCGACGGGCAGGGTGTGCTGCTCCCCGGGAACGCAGGCGAGGAGGACGGGCGGGGTGTGCGGGGGCGCGGGCCGGGGCCGGACCCGGTGCAGGGCCTGCGAGACGTGCCAGGACAGCAGGTGCTCGACCTCCACGTACCGCTCCCCGGCGGTGGCCCACTTGCGGCCCACCGCGTGCAGGGTGGGCGCTATCACCTCCTCCCAGGCGGTGACGAGGCCGTGCTCGGCCAGGGCCGCGTCGAGCAGCTCCGCCACGGTCGGCGCGTCCAGGCGTACGGCCGCCCGGGACAGGCCGCGGCACTCCGGCCGGACCGCCCCCAGCGGCAGGCCCCCGCCGGGCCCTCCCGGGGCCTCCTCCGGAGCGGGGGCCGGCGCCGCGGCGGGGCGGGTGGGCCCGCCGGCGCCGCCGAGCGCGGTGCGGGCGGCCTCCGCCGGCGGGACGCCCTGCGCGGTGAGCCGGCACATCAGCTCCAGGCGGGCGATGTCCTGCGGGGTCCAGCGGCGGTGCCGGCCGTCCTCGCGGTGGGCCGGGCCGATGGCGTAGCGGCGCTCCCAGGAGCGGACCGTCGTCGGGGAGACGCCGAGGCGGCGGGCCACCGCGCCGGTGCTCAGGGCGGCCTCGGGCGGGGCCGGCCGCGGCGCCTCCGCCGCCCCCTCGGGCGGCGGGGGTGCGGGCTGCGCCGGGGATGCCGGGGGCGTGGCGTCCATCTCCCTCACGATACGGCCCGCCGGTTCACTCGGAGCCCCGGCCGCGGCGGAAGCGGTCGAGGCCGTCGGCGAGCCCGATCAGGGGCGCGGGATAGTCGTACCGGGCCCGCTCGGCCTCCGGGAGCCGCCACGGCTCGTGCACCTGCGGCGCGGGCAGGCGGGCGAGCTCGGGCACCCAGCGGTGCACGTACCGGCCCTCGGGGTCGAAGCGGAGCCCCTGGCGGACCGGGTTGAGGACCCGGTTGGGCCGGGTGTCGGTGCCGGTCCCGGCGACCCACTGCCAGTTGAGCTGGTTGTTGGCGAGGTCGCCGTCGACGAGGAGGTCGAGGAAGTGCCGGGCGCCGATCCGCCAGTCCACGTACAGGGTCTTGGTGAGGAAGCTCGCGGCGAGGAGGCGGCCGCGGTTGTGCATCCAGCCCTCGTGGCGCAGCTGGCGCATCGCCGCGTCCACGACCGGGTAGCCGGTGCGGCCCTCCTTCCATGCCTCGGTCTCCTCCTCTGCGTCCCTGCCGGTGCGCCAGCGGTCCCCGCGCGCCCGGTAGTCGCGCCAGGCGCAGTCGGGGCGGGCGGCCAGCACCTGGTGGTGGAAGTCGCGCCAGCACAGCTGGCGGACGAAGGCGTCCGCCCCGGTCCCGCCGGCCGCGCGGGCCCGCTGGACGGCCTCGGTGGCCGAGAGGGTGCCGAAGTGCAGGTGCGGGGAGAGACGCGAGGTGGCGTCGCCGGCGAGGTCGTCGTGGGCCTCCTCGTAGCGGGCGGCGCCGCTGCGGAGCCAGCGCGTCAGGAGGGCGCGCGCCTCGCGCTCGCCGCCGGCGGCCAGGCCTGGGGAGACGCCCGCGACGCCACTGCGGCGGGGCAGCGGCTCCGAGCCCGGTCCGTCGGGGACGGGCACCGTGCGCGGGGCGGCGAGCACCGGGCGCAGCGGGAGGTCGGCCCAGCGGCGGAAGTAGGGGGTGAAGACGGCGAAGTGGTCCGAGGAGGCGGGCAGCACCGCCCCGGGGGCGGCGGCGGTGATGACCGCCTCGTGGACGTAGAGCCGGCGGCCCTCCGCTTCGAGGGCGGCCCGCAGGCGCTCCTCGCGGGCGCGGGCGTGGTTGCTGACCCCGGCGGCCATGTGGACCTCGTCGGCGTCGCACTCGCGGACCAGGGCGCACACCTCGCGGGTCACGTCGCCGGAGCGCAGGACGAGGCGGCCGCCGCGGTCCCGGAGGGCGGCGTCGAGATCTGCCAGGCAGTCGGCGAGGAAGGCCAGCCGGTTGGGGGCGGCGAAGCCCGCGGCGTCGACGGCGCGGTCGCGGACGAAGAGCGGGACGACCCGGTCACAGGAGGAGAGGGCCGCGCGCAGCGGCGGGTGGTCGTGCAGGCGCAGGTCGGAGGTGAACAGGACCACCGCGACGTTCATGGCTTCGGGCTCCGCTCCGGGTCGTGCGGGGATCCGGGAGGATTCCCCTCGCCCCCTCCTTCGGCCGGGGCGCGGCCCGCGGATGCGCCGGCCGGGGCGGCGGGCTGCTCCTCCAGGCGGCTCGCGGCGTTGGCGATGTTGCGGGCCATTCCGCCGAAGACGACGGCGTGGAAGGGGGAGACGCCCCACCAGTAGAGGTGGCCGAGCAGGCCGTGGGGGTGGAACAGGGCGCGCTGCCGGTAGCGGGACCGCCGGCCGGCGGGCGTCCCGGCGGGGCCGGCCGGCTCGGCGTACATCTCCAGCCAGGCCAGTCCGGGCAGCCGCATCTCGGCGCGCAGCCGCAGCAGCCGGCCCGGCTCGATCTCCTCCACCCGCCAGAAGTCGAGGGAGTCGCCCACCCGCAGCCGGGCCGCGTCGCGGCGGCCGCGGCGGATGCCGACGCCGCCGACGAGCCGGTCCAGCCAGCCCCGTACCGCCCAGGCCAGGGGGAAGGAGTACCAGCCGTTCTCGCCGCCGATCCCCTCCACCACCCGCCACAGCGCGGCCGGGGAGGCGTCCACGTCCCGCTCGCGCTCGTCGGTGTAGAGGCTGCCGCCCGCCCAGTCCGGGTCCGTGGGCAGCGGGTCGCTGGGGGCGCCCGGGGTGCCGGCCGAAGACCAGCGGGTGGCGACGCGGGCCTCCTTGACCTGGGTGAGGGCGAGCGTCAGCGCCTGGTCGATGCCGATGGGCGAGCCCGGCGGATCGGGGACGAAGCGGGCGATGTCGTGCTCGGCGCAGACGACCTCGTGGCGCAGGGACTCGGCGAGCGGGCGGGCCAGGGCCCGCGGCACCGGGGTGACGAGCCCGATCCAGTGGCTGGACAGCCGCGGGGTCAGCATCGGCACGCGCAGGATCAACCGCGGCGGGAGGTGGGCCACGACGGCGTAGCGGTGCATCATCTCCTCGTACGTGACCACGTCGGGCCCGCCGATGTCGAAGGCCCGGCTGACGTCGGGCGGCATGGCGGCGCTGCCGACGAGGTAGCGCAGCACGTCGCGGACGGCGATGGGCTGGACGCGGGTGCCGACCCAGCTGGGCGTGACCATGACGGGCAGCCGCTCGGTGAGGTAGCGCAGCATCTCGAAGGACGCCGAGCCGGAGCCGATGACGACGGCGGCGCGGAGCACGGTGGTCGGGACGCCTGAGTCGAGGAGGATGTCGCCGACCTCGGCGCGGGAGCGCAGGTGCGGGGAGAGGCCGCGGACGGGGACGCCCGCGGGGGTCAGGCCGCCCAGGTAGACGATGCGGCGGACGCCGGCCGCGCGGGCGGCGTCGGCGAAGATCCGGGCGGCGGCCCGGTCGCGGTCCTCGAAGCCGGAGCCGCCGCCCAGCCCGTGGACGAGGTAGTAGGCGACGTCGACGCCCTGCATGGCCGCCGCGACGGAGGCGGCGTCGCCCACGTCGCCGCGGACGGCCTCCACCCGCCCGGCCCAGGGGTGGTCGCGCAGCTTCTCCGGGGAGCGCGCCAGGCAGCGGACGCGGTGGCCCGCGTCCAGGAGCTCGGGTACGAGGCGGCCGCCGATGTAGCCGGTGGCGCCGGTGACCAGGCAGTGCAGGCCGGCCATGGTTCTCCTTCCGTCGTCCCCGCCGCTTCCTCGGCCCCGCCGCGGAAGTCCTCCGCGGCGCGGTCCCGTACGGGATTCGGCCGCTCCGGTCCGCGCGGATGCGCCGGCCGCGGCGGGGGCGCGGCCGGGCGGCGGGCCGTTGGTACAGTCGCCGCATGGCGGTGGACGAACTCGACACCCGCATCCTGCGGCTCCTGATCGAGCAGCCGCGTACCAGCATCCGCGAGTACGCCCGGATCCTCGGGGTGGCGCGCGGCACGCTCCAGGCCCGGCTGGACCGTTTGGAGCGCACCGGGGTGATCACGGGGACGGGGCCGGTGCTGTCGCCGGCCGCGCTCGGGCATCCGGTACTGGCGTTCGTGCACGTCGAGGTCACCCAGGGGCACCTGGACGAGGTCGGCGAGGCGCTCGCCGCCGTCCCCGAGATCATCGAGGCGTTCTCCATCACCGGCGGCGGGGACCTGCTCACGCGGGTCGCGGCCCGCGACAACGAGCACCTGGAGGACGTCATCCAGCGGCTGATCCGCCTCCCGGGCGTGGTCCGCACCCGCACGGAGGTGGCGCTGCGCGAGCGGGTCCCGCACCGGCTGCTGCCGCTGGTGGAGGCGGTCGGACGGGCCGCCCGGAAACCCTGACCGGGTCCGCCGGACGACAGTGTGTTCTCGGCCCAACCCTCCCCGCACATGGCCGGATTGGGCCGACGGGGATCTGGTGGGGCGGGCCGTCCGCTGCCACGATGCGTGCGTGACAGCCACCCTGACGCCCCCGGGCGCCGAGCGCGGACCGCGCCGGTGGCCCCTCGTGGGCAACCTGCCGGCCTTCGCCCGCGACCCCCTGGCCTTCTTCGAGTCCCTGCGCGACGGGCACGGCGACTGGGTGCCCTGGGCGCTCGGCCCCAAGCGCAACGTGCTGGTCTCCCGGCCGGAGCACGCGGGCGAGCTGCTGGGCGCCGTCGAGAAGACGTTCCGGCCGATGGAGTTGGGCTGGGCGTTCCACCAGCTCCTCGGGGACGGCGTCGTCGTCGCCACCGGGGAGGAGTGGCGGCGCAAGCGCGCCCTGGTGCAGCCGGCGGTGCGGCCCCGCCAGGTCCGCTCGTACGCCGCGACGATGGTCGAGTGCGCCGACGCTCTCGTCCGCGGCTGGTCCGACGGGGACCGCATCGACGTGCACCGTGAGATGGCCGGGCTCACCCAGCGGATCGCCGTGCGCACCCTCTTCGGCAGCGACGCCGCGGGGCGCGAGGCGCCCATCAGCGCGGCCATGGCCACGGCCCAGCGGGAGCTCGGCGCGGAGTTCCGCGGGGTGACGCTGTTCCTGCCGCCGTGGGTGCAGACGCCGGGGCGGCGCCGGCTGCGGCAGGCCGTCGCCGTGCTGGACCGGGAGATCGACCACGTCATACGCGAGCACGAGGCGGCCCGCGCCGGCGGCACGGAACGCGACGACCTGCTGAGCCGGCTCCTCGCCGCCCGCGACGACACGGGGGCGCCCCTGACGCGCAAGGAGCTGCGGGACGAGTCGATCACCCTGTACATCGGGGGCCACGAGACCACCTCGACCACCCTCACCTGGGCCTGGCAGCTGCTGTCCGGGGCGCCCGCGGCGCGGGACCGGCTGACGGAGGAGCTGGACCGGGTGCTGGGCGGCCGGCTTCCCGCGTACGAGGACTACGAGCGGCTGCCCTTCACCCGCCAGGTGGTCAAGGAGGCGCTGCGGCTGTACCCGCCGGTCTGGCTGATCTCCGCGGTCGCCGGGGACGGCGCGGCGATCGGCGGACGGGCGGTGCCGGCGGGGACCGCCGTGTGGACGAGCCCCTGGTCGATGCACCGCGACGGGCGGTGGTTCCCGGAACCGGAGGCGTTCCGGCCGGAGCGGTGGGACGCCGGCGCCGAGGGCCAGGCCGACGAGCAGGCGTGGATTCCGTTCGGCGGCGGGCCGCGGGCCTGCCTCGGGGCGCGGTTCGCGCTGGTGGAGGCCGCGCTGGTGCTGGCCGTGCTGGCCCGGCGCTTCCACCTCGACACCGGGCCCGAGCCGGTGCCGGTCTTCCCCGGGCTGACGCTCCAGCCCGCGCGGCCGGTCCCGGCGCTGCTGCGGCAGCCCTGACCGGCCCGGGAGCCGGTCGGGAAGATCCCGGCCGGCAGGTCGGTTGGTAGAACCGTGAACGACATCATGCGCGGTGTGCGGGCCGGGGCGTCCGGCGGGGACGTCGACGTCGTGGTCGTGGGCGCCGGGCAGGCCGGCCTGTCCACCGCCTACCACCTGGCCCGCGCCGGGATCGGGCACGTCGTGCTGGACCACGCACCGCGCCCCGGCGGGGCCTGGCAGTTCCGCTGGCCCTCCCTCACGTACGGCAAGGTCCACGGCCTGCACGCCCTGCCCGGCATGGAGCCGGGGGGCACCGACCCGCTGCGCCCCTCCTCCGAGGTGATCAGTGCGTATTTCGCCGCCTACGAGGAGCGGTTCGGACTGGACGTGCGCCGGCCTGTGCACGTCACCGCCGTACGGGAGGGGCGGGCCGGGCGGCTCCGCGTGGAGTCCCCGGCGGGCACCTGGTCCGCACGGGCCCTCGTCAACGCCACCGGGACCTGGGACCGGCCGTTCTGGCCGCGCTACCCGGGCCAGGAGTCCTTCCGCGGACGGCAGCTCCACACGGCGCAGTACCCGGGGCCGCAGGCGTTCGCCGGGGCCCGGGTCGTGGTGGTCGGCGGCGGCACCTCCGCGGTGCAGCACCTGTTGGAGATCGCGGAGGTGGCGGCGGAGACCACCTGGGTGACGCGCCGGCCGCCGGTGTTCCGCGCGGGGCCGTTCGGGGAGGCGGAAGGGCGGGCCTCGGTGGCGCTGGTCGAGGAGCGCGTCCGCAGCGGCCTGCCCCCGCAGAGCGTGGTCAGCGCGACCGGGCTCGCCCTGAACGAGGCCGTGCGCGCCGGGCTGGCCTCCGGGGTCCTGGAGCGGCAGCCGGTGTTCGACCGGATCACGCCGAGCGGTGTGGCCTGGGCGGACGGGCGGCATCTGGAGGCGGACGTGATCCTGTGGGCGACCGGCTTCCGGGCAGCGGTCGACCACCTGGCGCCGCTGCGGCTGCGCGAGCCGGGCGGCGGCATACGGCTCGACGGGACCCGTGCGGTCCGGGACGAGCGGGTCCACCTGGTCGGCTACGGGCCGTCGGCGTCGACGATCGGGGCCAACCGGGCGGGCGGCGCCGCGGCCCGGGAGATCCGCCGCCTGCTGGCCCGCGAAGGCGCCGCCGGCGACGGCGGCCGCGCAGGGGAGCCGGTCCCCGCGGAGGCCTCCTGAGCGTCCGTGTCCGGTGCCGCGGCCGGAAGGGTCCACCGTGGCGCGGCGCCCGGCACGGCACTAGCCGGTGCGCGCTCCGGGCTGCTGCTGGGCGCGGTCGGCCACCATGCGCGTGCCGGCGTCGGCGGTGCGGAGCCGGTTGAACTCGGCCACGTGCTTGCGGTGCTCCTCGTAGGTCGCCGAGAAGCGGGTGTCCCCGGGTTTGACGGTGACGAAGTACAGCCACTTGCCCGGGGTGGGCGCGACCGCCGCGGCCATGGCCCGGAGTCCGGGGCTGTCGATGGGGGTCGGCGGGAGGCCCTGCCTCCGGTAGGTGTTGAAGGGGCTGTCGATGCGCGTCTCGCTGAGCTTGGTGTCCACCGTGTGCCGGTTCAGCGCGTAGTTGAGGGTGGAGTCCATCTGGAGCGGCATCGACCTGGCCAGCCGGTTGTGCACGACCCGGGCGACCTTGCCCATGTCCGCGGCCGAGTCGGCCTCCGCCTCGATGATGCTGGCGAGGGTGGCCGTCTGGTACGGGGTCATGCCGTGGGCCCGGGCGCCGTCGGCGACGGCCTTCGTGGCGAGCTTCTCGTTGGCCGTGCGGACCATGGCCGTGAGGAGTTCGGCGGGGGTCGTGCGGGAGGTGACCGGGTACGCGGCGGGGAACAGGAAGCCCTCCGGATTGCCCTTCGCCTCGGCGGGCAGGTCGAGCACCGCCGTCGCGGCGGCGGTCTTGGCGGAGCCGGCGGGCAGGCCGAGGACGCGGTCGATCGCGGCGTAGACCTCGGGGGCGCGCCGGCCTTCCGGAATCAGGAGGTGGCGGGGCTTCTCGGCGGCCTCGTCGGCGCCCCGCAGCATCGGGACGGCGATGAGCGCGCCGGTGGCGAGCAGCATGCCGAGGAAGAGCGCCAGACGGCCCCGGCGGGTCAGCCGGGAGCGGCGCCGTGGCGGACGGTACTCATGACGACGCATGCCGGCACGCTAACCCGGCAAGGGCGACATTCCCGGCACCACACCCCGCAGCCTGTCATACGATCACACGTTCACCGGCGCGGAGGGGGCCAGTTCCCCCTCGGAGGCGCCGGACCCGCCGGGCCCGCCGACTTCGCTCGGCTCCTCGGGCGGGGGCGGCCCCAGAGGTGCGCGGGCGGTCTCGCGGTCCCGCCGAAGCAGGGCCGCATATCGGCCGCCGGCTGCCATGAGTTCGTCGTGGGTGCCGCGCTCGGCGATGCGGCCCTGGTCCAGGACGACGATCTGGTCGGCGTCGCGGACGGTCGAGAGGCGGTGCGCGATGGTGATGGTGGTGCGGCCCGCGGAGAGCTCGTCGATCGCCTGCTGCACCGCGTGCTCCGTCCGGGTGTCGAGGGCGCTCGTCGCCTCGTCGAGGATGAGCACCGGCGGGTCGCGCAGGATGGTCCGGGCGATGGCCAGGCGCTGCTTCTCCCCGCCGGAGAACCGGTAGCCGCGCTCGCCGACCAGGGTGTCGTACCCCTCGGGGAGGGACGCGATGTGGTCGTGTATCTGAGCGGCGCGGGCGGCTTCGGCGATCTCCTCGTCGGTGGCGTCCGGCTTGGCGAAGCGGAGGTTGTCGGCGACCGAGGCGTGGAAGAGGTAGGTCTCCTGGGAGACCACGCCTATGGAGCGGGCCAGCGAGTCGAAGTCGAGGTCCCGCACGTCCACGCCGTCGATCGCGACCCGCCCGCCCGTGACGTCGTACAGCCGGGGCACCAGGTAGCTGAGGGTGCTCTTGCCGGAGCCGGTCGGACCGACCACGGCGAGGGAGCCGCCGGCCGGGACGGTGATGTCGATGCCCTTCAGCGCGGGGCCGCTGCGGTCGTCGTAGGCGAAGTCCACGCCCTCCAGCCGCACCTCGCCCCGGGCCCGGCCCAGGCGCACCGGGTGCTCCGGCTCCGTGATCTCCACCGGCAGGTCGAGGTACTCGAAGATGCGGGCGAACAGCGCGAGGGAGGTCTGTACCTGCACCCCGGTCGACAGCAGGCTCACCGCGGGCCGGAACAGCGCCTGCTGGAGCGTCACGAAGGCCACGAGCGTGCCGACGGAGAGCGAGGGCGCGCCGGACTGGAGGGCGATGCCCGCCGCCCAGTAGATCATCGCCGGCATGGCGGCCATGACGATGCCGATGGTCGACATCCGCCAGCGCCCGGCCATGCTGGCCCGCACTTCGAGCGCGACGAGCTTCTCGGACTCGTCGGCGAAGGAGCGGGTCAGGGAGTCGGCGCGGCCCATGGTGCGCCCCAGCAGGATGCCGCTGACCGACAGGGACTCGGTGACGGTCGCGGCCATGGCGGCCATCTGCTTCTGCCGCTGCGCGGTGACCTGCTTGCGCTCGTTCCCGACGCGGCGGCTGATCCACACGAAGACCGGCAGCAGGAGCAGCGACACCAGCGTGAGCCGCCAGTCGAGGGCGAGCATCGCGACGACGGTCGCGATCACGGCCGTCAGGTTGGAGACGAGCGAGGTCGCGGTGGAGGTGACCGTGGCCTGCATGCCGCCGATGTCGTTGGCGATGCGGGACTGCACCTCGCCGGTGCGCGTACGGGTGAAGAAGGCCAGCGGCATCCGCTGGAGGCGCGCGTAGACGGCGGTGCGCAGGTCGTGCATGACGCGCTGGCCGACCGTGGTCGAGACGAACGTCTGGACGACGCCGAAGACGCTGGTGACGACAGCGGTCAGGATCATGCCGAGGGCGAGCAGGCTGAGCAGACCGGTCCGCCCCTGCGGGATGGCGACGTCCAGGATCTCCCGCAGCAGGAACGGCGAGGCGACGCCGACCAGCGAGGAGGCGCAGACGAGCAGCCCGACCACGGCGAGCCGGCCGCGGTAGGGGCGGAAGAGGCCGACGATCCGGCGCAGTTCGCGCGGCCGCTCCTGCGGGCCGGGGCGGCGGGGGTCGAGGGGCTCCTCGGGCGGTGTCCAGTTCGGTTCCTCGGGGCGCATGGGCCTCCTTCTGGCGGGACTCCCACTGAGCATAGGTCATTGTTACCTAGGTTCACAATGAGCCCGGTCCTGGTACTGTTTCCCAGTATGAGCACCGCTCCCGAGACCGACAGCACGGACGGCGTCCTCGCCGAGCAGCTGCTGCGGCTGACCCGGCGCCTGCACCGGATCCAGAAGCGCCATCTGGAGCCGCTGGGCATCACCCCCGCGCAGAGCCGGCTGCTGCGCCTGGTCTCGTACGCCGAAGGCGACCGGCCGCCCCGGATGGCGGACCTCGCCGCCCGCCTCGAAGTGGTGCCCCGCGCGGTGACGACGCTGGTGGACGGGCTGGAGGCCGCCGGCTGCGTGCGGCGCGCACCCGACCCCGCCAACCGGCGCGTCATACGGATCGAGCTCACGGACACGGGGCGCGAAACGCTGCGCCGGCTGCGCAGCGCGCGGACCGACGCCGCGGAGGAGATCCTTGCCCCGTTGACCGCCGAGCAGCGGGACCAGCTCGGCGGCCTGCTGGACGCGCTGACGGACGCCCCGCGGGGGCGCGACTGCTGACGGGAGCGAGGGGTCGCCGATGCCGCTGCTGGAACCCGAGCCCGGGGCCCTGCGCCCCGCCGGCATCCGGGGCCCCTCCCCCGACCGGCTGCCCGACCGGCTGGCGGCGGGCACGCCGGAGCCGCTGAGGGGCGGCCTGACGGAGCTCCTCGGGCCGCGGAAGGTGCTGTGGAAGGCCTCCGACCTGGTCCGCTATGCCTCCGACGCCTCCCCGTACCGGTTCGTGCCGCAGGCCGTCGTCCTCGCGGAGGACCTTGACGACGTCTCGGCCGTGCTGTCCTACGCCCGCGGCCACGGCAGGGACGTGGTCTTCCGCGCCGCCGGCACGTCGCTGAACGGCCAGGCGCAGGGCGAGGACATCCTCGTCGACGTGCGCCGCCACTGGACGGGCGCGGAGGTGCTGGAGGAGGGGCGGCGGATCCGGATCCGGCCGGGAACGACCGTCGCGCGCGCCAACGCCGCCCTCGCCCGGTACGGCCGCGTCCTCGGCCCCGACCCGGCCAGCGCGGCGGCCTGCACGGTGGGCGGGGTCGTCGCCAACAACGCCTCCGGCATGACAGCCGGAACGACGCGCAACGCCTACCGCACCCTGTCCTCGCTCACGTTCGTCCTGCCGAGCGGCACCGTCGTCGACACCGCCGACCCCCTCGCCGACGAGGAGCTGGCCCGCGCGGAACCCGCGCTGTGCAGGGGGCTGGCCGCCCTCAAGCGGGAGGTCGAGGCCGATCCGGAACTGGTCGCCCGCATCCGGGCCAAGTACGCGATCAAGAACACCACCGGCTACCGGCTCGACGCCTTCCTGGACGGCTCCACCCCGGTGGAGATCCTGCGCGGCCTCATGGTCGGCTCGGAGGGCACGCTCGGCTTCCTCGCCGAGTTGGTCTTCGACACCCTGCCGCTGCACCGCGCGGCCGCCGCCGCCCTGCTGTTCTTCCCCTCGCTGCCCGCCGCGGCGGCGGCGGTTCCGCAGTTCAACGACGCCGGGGCCGCCGCCGTCGAGCTGATGGACGGCAACACCCTGCGCGCCTGCGCCGGCACCGCCGGAGCCCCAGCCGACTGGGCCGGCCTGCCGAAGGACACCGCCGCCCTGCTGGTGGAGTTCCGCGCCCCGGATGCGGCCGCGCTCGCGGAGTGCGAGCACCGGGCCGCCGGCGTGCTGGCAGGGCTGGACCTCGCCGCCCCCGTTCCCTCGGCCGCGGGTGCCTTCACCCGCGACCCGGCGGTCATCGCCGGGTTCTGGAAGGCCCGCAAGGCCTTCGTCACCGCGGTCGGCGGGGCCCGCGCGGCCGGCACCACCCTGGTCACCGAGGACTTCGCCGTGCCGCCGGCCCGGCTCGCCGAGGCCTGCGCGGCCCTGCTGGACCTCCAGGCCGAGCACGGCTTCGACACCGCCGTCGCCGGCCACGCCGCCCACGGCAACCTGCACTTCCTCCTCGCCTTCGACGCGGCCCGGCCGGCCGACGTGGAGCGGTACGGCGCGTTCATGGACGCCTTCTGCCGGCTCGTGGTGGAGCGCTTCGACGGCTCGCTGAAGGCCGAGCACTCCACGGGCCGCAACATGGCCCCCTTCCTGGAGCTGGAGTGGGGTCCCGCCGCGACCGCGCTGATGTGGCGCACCAAGCGGCTCGTCGACCCTGAGGGCGTCCTCGCCCCCGGCGTCCTCCTCGACCGCGACCCGCGGGCGCACCTGCGCGGCCTGAAGACGATCCCGCGGATCGAGGCCGTCGCCGACCCGTGCATCGAGTGCGGGTTCTGCGAACCCGCCTGCCCCAGCGCCGACCTGACGACCACTCCGCGCCAGCGCATCGTGCTGCGCCGGGAGATGGTCCGCCAGAAGCCCGGCTCCCCCGTCCAGGAGGCCCTCCTCGACGCGTACGGGTACGACGCCGTCGACACCTGCGCCGGCGACTCCGCGTGCAGGCTGGCCTGCCCGGTCGGCATCGACACGGGCGCGCTGATGAAGGACTTCCGCCGCCGTCGGCACGGCCTCCTGGAGGAGCGGGCGGCGGAACTCGCCGCCCGCGGCTTCCGGGCCGTCGAGGCTGCGGCGCGGCTCGCCGCGGCCGCCGCCGACGGTACCGCCGGCGCCACCGGGGGCCGGCTCCCGGCCGCGGTGACCGGGGCGGCGCGGCGGCTCGTACGGCCCGACCTCGTGCCCGCCTGGCTGCCCCAGCTGCCCGGCGCTGCGGCCCGCAAGCCCCCTGCGACACGCCGCAGCGGGGCCGCCGCGGTCTACTACCCGTCGTGCGTCAACCGGATCCTAGGCGGCCCGCCGGGCGATCCGGGCCTCTCGGTCCGGGAGGCGCTGGTCGCCGTTTCCGAACGGGCGGGGAAGCCGGTGTGGATCCCCGGCGACGCGGCCGGCACCTGCTGCGCGACCATCTGGCACTCGAAGGGCTACGGGGCGGGCACCCGCCTGATGGCCAACCGGATCGTGGAGGCCGCCTGGGGCTGGACGGCTGGCGGGCTGCTCCCCCTCGTCGTGGACGCCTCCTCCTGCACGCTCGGCATCGCGCAGGAGGTCGTCCCCTACCTGACGGACGGGAACCGGGCGCTGCACGCGGAGCTCACGGTCGTCGACTCGGTCACCTGGGCGGCGCGGGAGCTGCTGCCCGGCCTGCGGATCCTGCGCACGGCCGGCTCGGCCGTGCTGCACCCCGCCTGCTCCATGAACCGGCTCGGCACGGACGGGCACCTGCGGGAGGTGGCCGCCGCCTGCGCCGCGGAGGTGGTCGTCCCGGACGACGCCGGCTGCTGCGGTTTCGCCGGCGACCGGGGCATGCTCCACCCGGAGCTGACGGCGGCCGCGACGGCGCGCGAGGCGCAGGAGGTGGGAGGCCGCGCGTTCGACGCGCACCTGTCCGCGAACCGGATGTGCGAGGTGGGGATGGAGCGGGCCACCGGACGGGCCTACCGCTCGGTGCTCGTCGAACTGGAGCGGGCGACGCGCCCCTGACCCGGCCTGCGCGGCCCCCGGCCGGAAGGCCCGGGGGACCGCGCCGGGCCTGGGGGAACGCGCCGGCGCAGCGCCGGTGCAGGCACTGCGGGTGAGGCTCTGGCCGACGCAAATTCGATTGCCCCGGAGGGCTGCGCGAGGCGAACCTTGCACGGTTTGAACTCCTCGACCAGTCATGGGGCGTCATGCAGATCAGCGATCTTCCGTATCCGGATCCCGGAGTGCCCGACGCCCGCTCCGGTCCGCGCCTCCTGCTGTGGCTGGGGCGCGGCCAACTCGGCGGGCAGGCCAGGAGCCTGTGCTGGGGCCTGGTCCACTTCGGCGGCATCGCCGGGCTGCCCTACGCGGTCGGCTCGGGCGTCGGCGCGGTCGTCGAACGGGACGGCGCCGGGCTGCTCCGGGCCGGCGCGCTGCTGCTGCTGGCCGGCGTGGCGATCTCCGTCGGCGACGCCATGCTCCACCGCACGGCCGTCACCAACTGGATCACCGCGGCCGCGCGGGTGCAGCAGCTGCTGGCCCGCAAGACTGCCGAACTGGGCTCCGCCCTGACCCGGCAGGTCGCCGCCGGCGAGGTCGTGGCGGTTTCGACAAGCGACGTGGAGAAGATCGGCTGGTTCATCGAGGCCGTCTCCCGGTTCCTGGCCGCCGCCTGCGCCATCGTCGCGATCTGCGTCGGGCTGCTCTTCCTCGCCCCGTCGATCGGCGTGGTCGTCGCCGTCGGGGTGCCGGTGCTCGCCCTGTCCGTCCTGCCGCTGCTGCCGCACGCCACCCGGCGCGCCGACGTCCAGCGGGACAAGGCCGGCAAGGCGACCGAACTGGCCTCCGACACCGTCGCGGGCCTGCGCGTGCTGCGCGGCATCGGCGGCGAGGAGCTGTTCCTCGGGCGCTACCGCGAGGCCTCGCAGCAGGTCCGCGAGGCCGCCGTGCGCAGCGCGAGCATGTGGGCGCTGATTGCGGCGGTCCAGGTGCTGCTGCCCGGCGCCCTGCTGGTCACGATCGTCTGGTACGGGGCCTCGCTCGTCCAGGAGGGGCGACTGGAGGTGGGCGGGCTCGTCGCCGCGTTCAGCGCGGTGGCCACGATGCTCTACCCGCTGCGGAACGTGGAGGAGATCGCGATGGCGTACTCCTTCTCCCGCCCCTCCGCCCAGCGGGCCGCCCGGGTCCTGTCGCTGACGCGCACCGGCCCCGGCCGGGCGGATGCCGGAGGGGAGGGCGGCGGGGGCCCCGATCCGGTCGGCGACCTCCACGACCCGGCCACCGGCCTCGTGGCCCCCGCGGGCCGGCTCACCGCGGTGGTGTGCGGAGACCCCGACGCCGCGGGCCGGCTGGCGGAGCGGCTCGGCGGGCACGCCGCGGACACCGGGCAGGAGGACGGCGCCGCCCCCGACGGCGTCGCGGCGCTGCTGGGCGGGGTCGCCCTGGACGGGCTGCCGCTGGACACCGCGCGCCGGCTGGTGCTCGTCCAGGACAAGGACCCGGTGCTGCTGTCGGGGACCCTGCGGGAGCTGTTCGACGTCCCTTCCTCCGGGAAGGTGGAGCCGGCGGCCGCCCTGGCCGCCGCACACTGCGGAGACGTCCTGGACGCACTGCTCCAGGCGGCCCCCGACGGGGTGGACGACCCGATGGACGCCCGGATCACCGAGCGCGGGCGGTCCCTCTCGGGCGGGCAGCGCCAGCGGCTGGCCCTCGCCCGGTCCCTGGCCGCCGACCCGGAGGTGCTGGTCCTGGACGAGCCGACCTCGGCGGTCGACTCGCACACGGAGGCGCGCATCGCGGAGGGGATCGCGGCCCTGCGGGCCGGGCGGACGACCGTGGTACTCGCCTCCTCGCCGCTGCTGCTGGACCGCGCCGACCACGTGGTGCTGGTCGACGGCGGCACGGTCGCCGCGACCGGCACGCACCGCGAACTGCTGCGGTGCGAACCGCGCTACCGGGCCGTCGTCACCAGGGAGACGGAGGAGGAGCAGCGCGTCGCCCGCCTCGGGCCGGCCCGGCTCGGGAAAGAACTCACAGGGATCGAGGAATCAGCATGATCGGCGTGGCGCCGCCGGCGCACGACCCGGCGGCCCCGGAGTCGGCCGCGACCCTGCCCGTGGGCTCGCCGGCGACCGTACGGGGGTACGTGCGGGGGCTGCTGCGGCGGCACCGGCGGGCGTTCGGCGTCCTGGTCGGGGTCAACGCGGTCGCGGTGACCGCCTCCATGGTGGGCCCGTACCTGCTGGGCCGGGTCGTGGACGGGCTCGCGGCGGGATCGCGCGAGCTGCACCTGGAGCGGACGGCGCTGCTGTTCGCGGCGGCGCTCGTGGTGCAGACGGTGTTCGTGCGGCTCGTCCGGCTGCGGGGCGCGATGCTCGGCGAGGAGATGCTCGCCGACCTGAGGGAGGACTTCCTCGTCCGGTCGGTGGGGCTGCCTCCCGGCGTGCTGGAGCGGGCCGGAACCGGCGACCTGCTGTCGCGTGTCACCACCGACATCGACCGGCTGGCCAACGCGATGCGGGAGGCCGTGCCGCAGCTGGCCATCGGCGTGGTCTGGGTCAGCCTGCTCTTCGGGGCGCTGACGGTGACCGCTCCGCCGCTCGCCCTGGCCGCGCTGGTGGCCCTGCCGGTTCTGGTGGCCGGCTGCCGCTGGTACTTCCGGCGGGCCCCGTCGGCGTACCGCTCGGAGGCCGCCGGGTACGCCGCGGTCGCGGCGGTGCTGACGGAGACGGTGGACGCCGGGCGAACGGTCGAGGCGCACCGCCTCGGCCCGGCGCGGATCGCGCTGTCGGACCGGCGGATCAGGGAGTGGACGGCATGGGAGCGGTACACCCTCTTCCTGCGGACGGTCCTCTTCCCCGTCGTCAACACCACCTTCGTGACGATCCTCGGGTCGGTGCTGCTGGTCGGCGGCTACTGCGTGCTGCAGGGTTGGCTGTCGGTGGGGCAGCTGACGACGGGTGCGCTGCTCGCGCACATGATGGTCGATCCGATCGGCCTGATCCTGCGCTGGTACGACGAGCTCCAGATCGCCCAGGTGTCGCTCGCCCGCCTGGTGGGCGTGCGGGAGATCGAGCCGGACGCGGGCGACGCCGCCGTCCGCCCGCAGGGTCGGGACGTCCGCGCCGAGCAGGTCCGGTTCGGCTACCGGGAGGGCGTGGACGTGCTGCACCAGGTGTCGGTGGCGGTGCCGCCGGGTACCCGGGTGGCGCTGGTCGGCCCGTCGGGCGCGGGCAAGTCCACCCTCGGGCGGCTGCTCGCGGGCATCTACGCGCCGCGGACCGGCGAGGTGACCCTCGGCGGGGCGCAGCTGTCGCGGATGCCGGCCGAGCGGGTCCGCGAGCACGTGGCCCTCGTGAACCAGGAGCACCACGTGTTCACGGGCTCGCTGCGGGACAACCTGCGGCTGGCCCGGGCGCACGCCGAGGACGCCGAGCTGTGGGCCGCGCTGGGCGCGGTCGACGCGGACGGCTGGGCGCGGGCCCTGGGCGACGGGCTCGACACGCAGGTCGGCTCGGGCGGCACGGCGCTCACGCCGGCGCAGGCGCAGCAGGTGGCGCTGGCCCGGCTGGTGCTGGCGGACCCGCACACGCTGGTACTGGACGAGGCGACGTCGCTGCTGGACCCGCGGGCGGCCCGGCACCTGGAGCGCTCGCTGGCCCGGGTGCTGGACGGGCGGACGGTCATCGCGATCGCCCACCGGCTGCACACGGCGCACGACGCCGATGTGATCGCCGTCGTCGAGGCCGGGCGGATCAGCGAGCTCGGCTCACACGACGAGCTGGTCGCGGCCGGGGGCGCGTACGCGGCGCTGTGGCGATCCTGGCACGGATGACCGGGGCGCACCGCGGCCTCCGCGGGACGCCCGGTCCGGGCCCGGGGCAGGTAGGCGGGGCAGGTGGGCGGGGTCAGATGAACCCGAGGGCGGAGGCTCCGCCGATACCGCCGAGCAGCATGAACGCGGGCATGAGCACCTTCAGCTCCACCCAGCTGCCGGCCCGGAAGCGCATCCCCTTGGGCGGCCCGACGGGATACCAGCGCTTCCCGGCGATGGGCAGCGGCCACAGGATCGGGCAGCCGGACACCGTCAGGGCGTCGCCGATGTCGTGGACCAGGGCGCCGAGGACGACCGGCAGGCCCAGCCACACGTAGGCGTACTCGGGGCCGAACAGCCAGTCGGCGCCGTTGCCGGGCTGGTCGAGGACTCCGGCGAGGATCCAGGCGCTCGTCGCCCCGAGCAGCCAGACGAGGATGTCGCTGGACATCCTGGCCGCCCGCCACAGCAGGCCCTCCACGGCCAGCACCAGGTGGACGAAGAGCAGGACGAGGACGCCCCACCGGTCGGTGGCGGCGGCCAGGACGGAGGAGCCGGCGCCGATCAGCACCGCCCACAGCCAGGTGTGGGTCAGGGTGCGGTGGCCTCCGGATCGGCGGGCGTCCTTGCGGGAGCGCGTGGACTTGTAGACGGAGTACGAGAGCTTGTCGACGACCTCGCACAGGCCGCGGGAGAGCGGGCCGAAGGCCCGCGAGATCGTCGCGGACTTGTGGTCGAGGTCGGGGGCGAGGGCGGCGCCGGCGCAGATCAGCGCGCCGACGACGAGGACCGGCCAGGGCATCGGATGCCCGGCGGCCGCCGTGGCCGCGCCCACCCCCAGCCAGGCGGCCGCCCCGGACAGCGAGTGCGCCGGACCCATCATGCTCGTTACCCCACCCCAGGTCGTGTGCCCGCGGGCCCCGCCGAACGCCTCGCGCGGTCCCGATCGACGGCTCAGCGTACCTGCGATGATCTTCTTTCCTTCCGCCGGTTCCCTCATCCGGGCGGAAGGCAGGCAAGATGGGGGGTGTGACCCTCATTGATCAGCTCCCGCCGAACGCCGACCCCGACGCGCTCTTCGAGGCCTTCTCCTCGTGGGCGGAGGACCAGGGCATCACCCTGTACCCGGCCCAGGAGGAGGCGCTGATCGAGGTCGTCTCCGGAGCGAACGTGATCCTGTCCACCCCGACGGGCTCCGGCAAGAGCCTCGTCGCGGCGGGCGCGCACTTCACCGCGCTCGCCCAGGACAAGGTCACCTTCTACACAGCGCCCATCAAGGCGCTGGTGTCGGAGAAGTTCTTCGACCTGTGCAAGCTGTTCGGCACCGAGAACGTCGGCATGCTCACCGGCGACGCCTCGGTGAACGCCGACGCCCCGGTGATCTGCTGCACCGCCGAGGTGCTGGCGTCCATCGCGCTGCGGGACGGCAAGTACGCCGACATCGGCCAGGTCGTGATGGACGAGTTCCACTTCTATGCGGAGCCGGACCGCGGCTGGGCCTGGCAGATCCCGCTGCTGGAGCTCCCGCAGGCGCAGTTCGTCCTGATGTCGGCCACCCTCGGCGACGTGAAGCGGTTCGAGGAGGACCTCACCCGCCGCACCGGCCGACCGACCTCGGTGGTCCGCTCGGCGACCCGGCCCGTCCCGCTGTCGTACGAGTACGTCACCACGCCGATCACCGACACGATCACCGAGCTGCTGGAGACGCGGCAGGCGCCCGTGTACATCGTGCACTTCACGCAGGCGCAGGCGGTCGAGCGGGCGCAGTCGCTGATGAGCATCAACATGTGCACGCGCGAGGAGAAGGACAGGATCGCCGAGCTGATCGGCAACTTCCGCTTCACCACGAAGTTCGGCCAGAACCTCTCCCGCTACGTCCGGCACGGCATCGGCGTGCACCACGCGGGGATGCTGCCCAAGTACCGGCGCCTCGTGGAGAAACTGGCCCAGGCGGGCCTGCTCAAGGTGATCTGCGGCACCGACACCCTCGGCGTCGGCGTCAACGTCCCCATCCGCACCGTGCTGTTCACGGCGCTGACGAAGTACGACGGCAACCGGGTGCGCACGCTGCGCGCCCGCGAGTTCCACCAGATCGCCGGCCGGGCCGGCCGGGCGGGCTTCGACACGGCGGGCTTCGTCGTCGCCCAGGCGCCGGAGCACGTCATCGAGAACGAGCGGGCGCTGGCGAAGGCGGGCGACGACCCGAAGAAGCGCCGCAAGGTCGTCCGGAAGAAGGCGCCCGAGGGCTTCGTCGCCTGGTCGGACACCACCTTCGAAAAACTGATCGCCGCCGAGCCGGAGCCGCTCACCTCCCGGTTCAAGGTCACCAACATCATGCTGCTGTCGGTGATCGCCCGCCCCGGTGACGCCTTCCAGGCGATGCGCAGCCTCCTGGAGGACAACCACGAGCCGCGCAAGGCCCAGCTGAGGCACATCCGGCGGGCGATCGCGATCTACCGCTCGCTCCTGGACGGCGGGGTGGTCGAGCAGCTCGACACCCCGGACGCCGAGGGCCGCACGATCCGGCTGACCGTCGACCTCCAGCAGGACTTCGCGCTGAACCAGCCGCTGTCGACGTTCGCGCTGGCCGCCTTCGACCTGCTGGACCCGGAGTCGCCGTCGTACGCGCTGGACATGGTGTCCGTCGTCGAGTCCACCCTGGACGACCCGCGCCAGATCCTGGCCGCGCAGCAGAACAAGGAGCGCGGGATCGCGGTCGGCGCGATGAAGGCGGACGGGATCGAGTACGAGGAGCGGATGGAGCGGCTCCAGGACATCACCTATCCCAAGCCCCTCGAGGAACTCCTGCTCCACGCCTACGACGTGTACCGCAAGAGCCACCCCTGGGTCGGCGACCACCCCGTCTCCCCCAAGTCGATCATCCGCGACATGTACGAACGCGCGATGACCTTCACCGAGTTCACCTCCTTCTACGAGCTCGCCCGCACCGAGGGCATCGTGCTGCGGTACCTGGCGAGCGCCTACAAGGCGCTGGACCACACCATCCCCGACGACCTCAAGTCGGAGGACCTGGAGGACCTCATCGCCTGGCTGGGCGAGCTGGTCCGCCAGGTGGACTCCAGCCTGCTCGACGAGTGGGAGCAGCTGGCGAACCCGGAGCTGGAGACGGCGGAGGAGGCCCAGGAGAAGGCCGACCAGGTCAAGCCGGTCACCGCGAACGCGCGCGCCTTCCGCGTCCTGGTCCGCAACGCCATGTTCCGCCGGGTCGAGCTGGCCGCCCTGGACCGGGTCGACGAGCTGGGCGAGCTCGACGGCGACTCCGGCTGGGACGCGGACGCGTGGGGCGAGGCGATGGACGCCTACTGGGACGAGTACGACGACCTCGGCACCGGCCCGGACGCACGCGGGCCGAAGCTGCTGCAGATCGAGGAGGACCCGGCCCACGGCCTGTGGCGCGTCCGCCAGACGTTCGCCGACCCGAACGGCGACCATGGCTGGGGCATCAGCGCCGAGGTCGACCTGGCCGCCTCCGACGAGGAGGGCCGGGCCGTGATCCGGCTGACCTCGGTCGGCGAGCTCGGCGCGCGCTGACCGACACCCGCGGCCGACCGGACCCGCCGGACCCGCCGGACCCGACAGTGGAGAGGCTCTGATGACGAACCCCGCCGAGAGACTGGTCGACCTGCTCGACCTGGAGCAGATCGAGGTCAACATCTTCCGCGGCGCGAGCCCGCAGGAGTCCCTCCAGCGGGTCTTCGGCGGGCAGGTCGCCGGCCAGGCCCTCGTCGCCGCCGGCCGTACCACCGAGGGCGACCGGCCCGTCCACTCACTCCACGCGTACTTCCTGCGCCCCGGCATCCCCGGGGTGCCGATCGTGTACCAGGTGGAGCGGGTCCGGGACGGGCGGTCCTTCACCACCCGGCGCGTCACCGCCGTCCAACAAGGCAAGACGATCTTCAACCTCACCGCCTCCTTCCACCATCCGGAGGAGGGCAGCATCGAGCACCAGCTGCCTCCCCGCCTCGACTTCCCCCACCCGGACACGCTGCCGAAGGTCGCCGACGAGATCCGCGCACACCTCGGCGCACTGCCCGAGGCACTGGAGCGGATGGCCCGCCGCCAGCCCTTCGACATCCGGTACGCGGACCGGCTCCGCTGGACGCCCGAGGAGCTCAAGGGCGCCGATCCGCGCAGCGCGGTGTGGATGCGCGCCGTCGGCCCGCTGGGCGACGACCCGCTGGTGCACACCTGCGCCCTCACCTACGCCAGTGACATGACCCTCCTCGACGCCGTGCGCCTCCCCGTGGAGCCCCTGTGGGGCACCCGCGGCTTCGACATGGCGTCCCTGGACCACGCCATGTGGTTCCACCGGCCCTTCCGCGCGGACGAGTGGTTCCTCTACGACCAGGAGTCGCCGATCGCGCACGGCGGACGCGGCCTGGCCCGCGGCCGCATCTACGACCTGGAGGGCAGGCTGCTGGTCTCCGTCGTCCAGGAAGGGCTCTTCCGCCCCTACCCGTCCGGGCGGCCGCAGCCGGCCGCTTCCGCCGAACCGACCCCGAAGAGCTGAGCACACCCATGCCGACCCCGGCCCACCCCTGCCCCTGCGGGCTGCCCGCCGCCTATGCGGACTGCTGCGGCCGCTTCCACTCCGGCGCGGGGCAGGCCCCGACCGCCGAGCTGCTGATGCGCTCCCGCTTCAGCGCCTTCGCCGTCGGCGACACCTCCTACCTGATGCGCTCCTGGCACCCTGCCACCCGCCCCGACCGGCTCGACCTCGACCCGGAGCAGCGCTGGGTGAAGCTGGACATCCTGGGTACCGACCGCGGCGGGCTGTTCGAGACGGAGGGCTCGGTGGAGTTCCGGGCGCACTACCGCGAGGGCCGGCACACCGGCTCGCTGCACGAGAACAGCGCGTTCAGCCGGGAGGGCGGGGCCTGGGTCTACGTCGGCCCCCTCTCCCCGGTCGCGTTCGACTGAGCCCGCGCCCCGGTGAGGGCGAAGTCCAGACTGGTGCGGTACCACCGGACCTCGTCCGGCTGGTCCGCCGGCAGCAGCCGCTGCGCCACGGCCGCGGCCGCCGGGATCTGCGGGTGCCCGTACGGCGGGGGCGGGCCGAGCGCGGCGAGCACCATCCGCTCCGCCGGGTCGGGGACGGCCCGCGCCAGCTCCTCCTCCGGGAGGACGGAGGCCAGGACGGCGGCCCGCTCCCAGGGGTCGGCGGTCCGGCCCAGCAGCAGCTCCACATGCCTTCCCCGCCAGCGGCGGGGCCGCAGGTCCGCCCCTCGGGCCATCAGCTCCCGGTCCTCCGGGGTGACGCCGCCGTGCAGCAGGGCCGGTCGGCGCTCGCCGAACTCCCGCAGCTCCGCGGCGAGGTAGAGCCACACCACCGCCCGGTACCGGTTGATGCGGTAGCCGACGGGGGTCAGGTGCCCGCACCGGGCGAGCCGCGTGAACCGGGTCGGTCCGATACCGAGCACGGCGGACGCGGCGCCCGCCCCGGCCACCGTCTCGACCTGCGCCCGAAGCGTCTCCGGGAACCCCTCGGCCGCCCGGACGCGCTCCAGCTCCGCCCGCGCGTACCGCGCCGCACCGCCCGGCGCGGGCGGTCCGGCCCGTACGATGCCGAGCTGTACGGCGCGGGCGAACTCGCTCCTGTTGAGGCCGAGTTCACCGGCGGCGCGCACTCCGCCGACCGCCGCTCCCGGCGGCAGGGGCCCCGCCGCTGCGGCCCCGCCGTCCTCCGGGCCTGCGGCTTCCCCGCCCCTCGGGTGCTCCTGCGTCGCGAGCTTCATGGCCGTCCCCCTCACACATCGCGATTACTCTGTGTGACGAAGGTAGTCTGCCGCCGCCCCTCCGCGCGAGGCCTGTGGACAACCCGCCCCGCACCGCCGCGGCCTGGCCTCCCGTCAGCCCCCGGTGATCCGCCGCTCGGCCACCCCGAGGTGCTCCCCCACCCGGTTGACCAGCAGCGTCATCTCGTACGCGACCTGGCCGACGTCCGACTCCGCCGTGCTCAGCACGCACAGCGAGCTGCCCGCCCCGGCCGCCATGACGAAGAGGACCCCTTCGTCGAACTCGACCATCGTCTGCCGTACCTCGCCCGCCCCGAAGTGCCGGCCCGACCCCTTGGCCAGGCTCTGGAGCCCCGCCGCGACGGCGGCCAGGTACTCGGCGTCCTCGCGGACCAGGCCTGCGCTTGCGCCCGTGACCAGGCCGTCGTTGGAGAGCACCACCGCGTGCCGCACCTGCCGGACCCTGCGGGACAGGTCGTCCAGCAGCCAGTCGAGCTGCTTGTCCCATGCCATGTCGAGCCCCTCCCCGTCGGCGCCGCCGCGGCCGCGCCACACCCCGCGTACCAGTGCCGCAAGCCTTCCCCACCAGTGGCTCCCCGGCAAGGAGGACACCGCGCGGAGAAGGGGAGGACTCGAAACGCCGCCCTGCCCGGCGGGACGGGCCTGCCCTCAGCCGGCGCCGGGCCCCGCCTCCACGGCCTCCAGCAGCCGCGCCGTGTGCACGCGCCCGGCGTACTCGACGAGCCTGATCAGCACTTCCTTCCCCGAGTCGCGGTCCCGCGCGTCGCACAGCACCACCGGAGTCCCCCGCTCCAGGTCCAGGGCGCGCGCCACCTCGTCCGCCGCGTAGCGCCCGGAGTCGCTGAAGCAGTTGACGGCCACGACGAACGGGATGCGCCGGTGCTCGAAGTAGTCCACCGCGGGGAAGCAGTCCTGCAGCCGCCGCGTGTCCGCCAGCACCACCGCCCCGAGTGCGCCCTGCGCCAGCTCGTCCCACAGGAACCAGAACCGGTCCTGGCCGGGTGTCCCGAACAGGTACAGGGAAAGCCCGGACCGGATGGTGATCCGCCCGAAGTCCATCGCCACCGTCGTGGTGGTCTTGCGCTCCACCCCTCCGGTGTCGTCGACCAGCTCGCCGGCCTCGCTGAGCCGCTCCTCCGTCCGGAGCGGCCTGATCTCGCTGACCGCGCCGACCATCGTGGTCTTGCCGACCCCGAAGCCGCCCGCGACGAGGATCTTCAGCGCCAGCGCAGCGGGGTCCGGGCCCTCGTCCGCCCCGGCGGCCGTCTCCGGCCCTGCGGCCACATCGTGTCGTCCCATCACAGTGCTCTCAATCCCTCGATGACTTCCCGCAGGATCCGCATCTCCGGCAGCCGGGCCGGCGGCACCGGCCGGCCGACCCGGACGTGTCCCGCCTCCAACAGGTCGCCCAGCAGCACCCGCACCACCCCGACGGGCAGGTCGGCGTCGGCGGCGAGTTCCGCCACCGACTGCGTCCCCGCCCGGCACAGGCGCAGCAGGGCCTCGTGCTCCGGCCCCGGCAGGGTGCCCGCGGCGGCGCCGGCCTCCACCGCGACCAGGGCGATCAGGTCGAAGCGGACGCCGTGCGGTCCCGGTTCCGTACGCCCGCCCGTCACGGCGTACGGCCGCACGAGCGGGCCCGCGTCGGCGTCGTACCAGCGGCCGTCGTCCGCCGGCCCGGCCGTGCCGCTCACCCTGCGGCCGGCGGACGGGCGGCGGACCGCGGCCGGGTCTGCAGGTGCTCGCCGACGCGCTTCACCAGCCGGGCCATCTCGTACGCGACCAGCCCGACGTCGGTGCCGGCGCCGCTGAGGACGGCCAGGCACGAGCCGTCGCCGGCGGCCGCGACGAAGAGGAACGCCTCGTCCATCTCCACCAGCGTCTGGCGCACGCCCCCGGCGTGGAAGTGCCGGCCCGCGCCCTTGGCGAGGCTGTGGAAGCCGGAGGCGACGGCCGCCAGGTGGTCCGCGTCCTCGCGGTCCAGTGCGCTGGACGCGCCCACCGCCAGCCCGTCGTGGGAGAGGACCACGGCGTGGCGGACTTCCCGGACCCGGACCACCAGCTCGTCCAGCAGCCAGTCGAGGCCGACCCTCCCGGGGATGCCGGCGACGCCGCCGTGTGCCTGGTGCTCGCTCATCGTGTGTCTCCTTCGCCGCCCGGGCGGGCGGGCTTCTCCTGTGCACCCCGGACCCAGCCGGCCCGGTAGGCCGCCATCCGGTCCCTGGCCTGTTCCGGGCTGGGCCCCTCGGCCTCTTCGGCGGGGCGGGCCGCGGCCTGCGGCTCCTGCGGCAGCCGGCGCAGCTGCGGCGCCAGGCCGGCCTGGCGCGTCCGGCGCGGCAGGCCGCCCCTCGAGGCTGCCGGCGCGGCGGCCGCCGCCGGGCAGGGTGAGGGCGGGCGCACGGACGGTCCCGTACGCGGCTGCGGCAGGACCGGCGGCGCCGCGCCCACTGCGGCGCCCTCCTCCGGCAGGCCGCCGGCCCCGGTGGAGCCGGGCCCCGCGGCGGACGGCACGGCCGGCTCCGGCGCGGGCTCCTCCTCCGGTGCGCCCCGGAGGAGGGGCTGCGGCAGCAGCACCACCGCGGTGGTGCCGCCGTACGGAGAGGGGCGCAGGTGGACGCGTACGCCGTGCCGGGCCGCGAGGCGGCTCACGACGAAGAGCCCGAGCCGGTCGCTGTCGAAGAGGTCCAGGGCGCCCGACTGCGCGATCCGCCGGTTGGCCTCGTCAAGGGTCTCCCGGCCCATGCCGAGTCCGCGGTCCTCGACCTCCAGGACGTACCCGGCGCCGACGGGCTCGCCGCTGACCCGGACCGCGGTGTGGGGCGGGGAGAACTGGGCCGCGTTCTCGATCAGTTCGGCGAGGAGGTGGGTGAGGTCGGCGACGGCCGCGCCCGCGACGGCGGCGTCGGCGAGCCCCCGCACCTCGACGCGTTGGTACTCCTCGATCTCGGAGACCGCGGCCCGCACCACCGCGGACAGCGGGACCGGCATGCGCCAGGCCCTCCCCGGGGCAGCGCCCGACAGGATGATCAGGCTCTCGGCGTGCCGCCGCATACGGGTGGTGAGGTGGTCGAGGCGGAAGAGGTCGCCCAGCTCGGCGGGGTCGTCCGCGCGGCGCTCCATCGAGTCGAGCAGGGTGAGCTGCTTGTGGACGAGGACCTGGCTGCGGCGGGCGAGGTTGACGAAGACGCCGCCGATGCCGCCGGCGAGCTCGGCCCGCTCCGCGGCGGCTCCGAGCGCGGCCCGGTGCACGGTGGCCAGCGCCTCCCCCACCTGGGCGATCTCGCCCTCCGCGGTCGGCCCGGGCGGGGCCTCGGCGTCGATGTCGATGTCCTGCCCGGCGCGGAGGCGTTCCATGGCGTGGGGCAGTCGGCGGCGGGCGATGTCCAGCGCGGTGTCGCGGAGGGCGGCGAGTTCGACGACAAGGCCCCGGCCGATGCGCACGGAGATCGCGAGCGCGGCGCCGACGGCGAGCAGTCCGAGCAGGACGGCCGCGCCGGCGGGGCCGCGGACACTACGGGCGACGGGGTCGCCGCGGTCCGCGGCGGCGGCGTGTGCGGCGGCTTCGGCGTCGCGCAGGGATGCGCTGACGGAGGCGTACGCGGCGTCCCAGCCGGCGGGCGGCTGCTGCGCGGTCTCCCTGGCTGCCTGCTTGGCCGCGGCCTTCACGGTGTCCTTGGCCGGGCCCCCGGACGGCTCCGGCTCCGCCGCCAGGGCGCGGTCCTCGGCGGCAGTGAGTTCGGCGTACGCGGAGCTCCCGGCAGCGGACTGCCAGGCGGCCTGCCCGGCGGCGGGGAGGTCGCCGGTTGCGACGGCGGTGAGGGTGCGGCGGGCCTCGACGAGGCCGGCGAGACGGCGAACCGATTCGGCGGTGCGCGGGCCGGGCGCCGCCATCAGCGCGTCCTCGCGGGAGAGGAGCTCCCCCGCCCGGGTGAACTCCAGCAGGACCCGGGCTTCGGTGCCGAGGTCGGGCCGGTCGCCGCCGGCGAGGGCGCCGAGGACGCCGAGGGCGGCGTCGACCACGCGGTTGTACGCCTCGTAGGCGGCATCCGGGGTGGCCCGGCGGTCGGCGGTGTCCCTGCGGACGGCGGCGAGCCCTTCGGCGCCCGCGACGAACTCCCGCAGCCGGACGGCGACCGCGGTGCGCTGCCCGCCGGATTCGGCCACGGTGTGCCGGTCGCCGAGGCGGAGCCGCCGGACCGCGGCGTCGGTGCGGCGCATCTGCTTCTCCAGGTCGGCAGCGCGCTCGCCGGCCGGTGCGGCGGCCGCGAGGAGGCGCACGGCGGCGCGCCGTTCGGCCTGGAGCTCCGTCACGGCTGCGGCGACGGGCGTGCGGATCTGCCGGTCGATGTCCTGGACGCGGCTCATGCGGGCGATGTCCCGGGCGGTGCCGACGGTGGTGAGGCCCCAGAGGGCGAGCAGCGCGACGACCGGGACCATCAGGAGCGAGACGACCTTCGCGCGGACGGTCGCCGGACGGGGGAGCCGGCGGGTGCGGGGCGCGGACTGCGGCGGCGCTGCTGCGTCCGGTTGTCTCCGGGGTGTGGGCATCTGCTCCTCGTTCCGGGGCGGGTCGGGTCTGGTCAGCGGGCAGCCGCGGCCGGGGACGCGGCGGGCGCGGAGGCGGAGGCGGAGGGGGCGCCCGCCCGCCCGGCGGCGGTCGGGGAGAGCGCGACGAACGCCGCGGTGAGGAAGAGGTACGAGCCGAGCCCCACGGCGAGCGGGAAGACGAACTGCATCGCGGTCGCCCCGGGGAGTGCCCGGTCGGAGGGGACGACCCGGACCGCGACGGCCGCCATCCCCGTGTAGTGCATGCTGCTGACGGCGGCGCCCATGACGAGCGAGGCGACCGCGTCGGCCGCGGGCGTCCTGGTGTGGAGCGCCGCCCACAGGGCGGCGGTGGCCGCGGCGACGGCGACGGCGACGGACAGCGCGACGGCGGCGGGGTCGTAGGAGACGCTGCCGTGCAGGCGCAGGGCGGCCATCCCCAGGTAGTGCATGCCGGCGACGCCGAGGCCGGTAGTGAGGCCGCCGGCCGCCAGGGCCCGGCCGCGGCCCTGCCCGTACCCGACGGCGAACACCCCGGCGCCGACGACCACGACGGCGACGACCAGCCCGAGGACGGTCAGCGGCACGTCGTAGTGGATCTCGGTGCCGGTGACGTGGAAGCCGAGCATCGCGGTGAAGTGCATGGTCCAGATGCCGGTGCCGATGGCGGAGGCCGCGGTGAGGAGCCAGTTGCGGCGGGCGGCTCCCGTCGCGGCGAGCGCGCGGACCGTGCAGCGCAGGCCGAGGGCGGCGCCCACGGATGCCATCACGTATGACAGGACGGGCGTCAGCCAGCCGTACGCCGCGTGGTCGAGGTGTCCCATGGCCCCGGGACGCTAGTCCGGGTGAGGGCGCGAACAGGGGACGCATTTCGAAAGCCGCTGGAACTGCTGGAATATGACAGAGAAACGTCAGGGTCCGACCGCAGTGCGCGACAGCCTGCCCGGCGGACCGGGGCGGGACGGTGCGGGATCATGTGCCCATGACCGAGGACCGCACGCACCCTTCCGAACCCGCAGCCCGTCCGGCTCCCGCCCCGGACGTCCCGCACACGCATACGCACGTACAGGAGTTCTTCGGTGCGCGGGCCGCCGCCTGGGACGCGAAGTTCCCCGACGACGGCCCCGCCTTCGCCGCGGCCGTGGCCGAGTTCGGGCTGCGGCCCGGCGACCGCGTGCTCGACGCGGGCTGCGGCACCGGGCGGGCGCTGCCCGCACTCCGGGCCGCCGTCGGCCCGGCGGGGACCGTCCTCGGTGTCGACCTCACGCCGCAGATGCTGGACGCCGCACGGCAGGCCGGCCGGGACGCCCAGGGGGCGCTGCTGCTCGCGGACGCGGCGCGGCTGCCGCTGCGGGCCGCGGCGCTGGACGCGGTGTTCGCGTCCGGGCTGGTCGCGCACCTGCCCGAGCCGGCCGCGGGCCTGCGCGAGCTGGCCCGCGTGGTGCGCCCCGGCGGCCGGCTGGCCCTGTTCCATCCGATCGGGCGGGCGGCGCTGGCAGCGCGGCAGGGCCGCGAGCTCACCCCGGACGATCTGCGGGCCGAGCACAACCTGCGCCCGCTGCTGGCCGGTTCGGGCTGGGAGCTGGTCTCGTACGCGGACCTCGACAGCCGCTTCCTGGCCGTCGCCGTGCGCTGCCGCTGAGGACGTACGAAGGCCCCGGGCGCGGGGTCCGCGGAGCCGCCCGGGATCACGCCGTGGGGTGGGTCCCGGCTCCGCTGGACCGGCGCTGGTGCGGTACGGGGCAGCCGCCGGAGCCGGGCAGCGGGAAGGTTCCGAGCTCGCCCACGTCGTAGCCGTCGCGGTAGCCCTTGATCTCCGGGTTCTGGCGGGCGTAGTGCGGGGCCCTGCGCGGGGGCAGCAGCCGGACGGCCCGCCCCCGCAGCCGCAGCGCGCCCCGGACGAGGCCGCGCACCCGCGGATGGGGCCGTGCGAAGCGGAAGGCGTCCAGCAGGGCGTCGTCCAGGAGTGCGAGGCTGGCACCGCGCACGGCGGGGGCGAGCCGGGCGGGGTACCAGGAGGCCAGCAGGTCCAGGGTGGCGTCGGCGACCCGGCGGCCGCCCTCGTCCCAGGCGAAGTGCTCCGCCTCGTAGGCGTCGAGGACGGCCTCGAACTCCTCGAAGGAGCCGGGGATGTCCTGGATGCCCATGTGGCGGCCGAGGGTGGCGTAGTAGTTGGCGGAGGCCCGGCGCTCGTGGTGGGTCATCTTCCGCCAGCCGTAGGCGTCCAGCCAGCGGGCCGGGATCACCACGAACGTGCACAGCACGTAGCGCATCTCGTCGTTGGGGATGTCGTAGCTGCGGTGCATCTGGTTGATGCGGCGGATCGCGGTGCGGGCCGTCTCGTGCGCGAAGCCGTGCTCGACGACGGCGTCGAGGAGCAGCGCCGTGTCGTCGTACCGCTTCTGTGCGCGCTCGGTGAACTCCGCCGTCTCGGCCAGCAGCCGGCCGATGCCGGGGACTGCGTAGGTCCGGAAGAGGGCGAGCTCCAGGGCGCGGGTGAAGTCCCAGGGGAACTCGTAGGTGGCGGTGAGCCGGTAGATGGCGAGGAAGTCCTTGTCCGGATCCAGCCGGAGGATCTCCCTCAGCCGGTCGTAGCGCTGCACCGGATGCCCCTTTCTGTGGCGGGCTCCCAACTCTACGTGCAGGTGGGGACCTTGGAAATCGGCGCCGACGGGCTCTCGACGGGGAGGTTACCGGCTGGTTAGGGTGCGCCGACGGGCGGCAAGAGACCGGGAGGCCAGGTGTCCGAGGACGAGGGCGGCGGTTCCCTGTGGGTGCTGACCGCGGTGCTGCTGACCCCGGCCGGGTTTCCGAGCGTGCTGGGCGACGACTTCCCCGAGGCGTGCGCGCTGCTCGGGGTGGCTCCCGACCCTCAGGGGTACGGGCTGGTGCTCGGGCAGGACGAGGAGGGCGCCCGCTGGACGGTCGTCGTGGACGACGTCTCGCTGGTCGCCGCCGCCGTCGCGGCCTGGGACTGCGGCATGGAGTACGACCTCTCGCCCGACGAGCGGACGGTCGTCGCCTCGCTGGCCGGGTGGCCGCTGGAGCTGACGGTGGCCGCGTCGGGACTGCCGGAGCCGCATGATCCGGAGCAGGGTGCGGACGGCACCGGGCGGGTGCCGCTGGCCCCGCCGTCCGCGGACGGCTGGGGGCCGGTGCAGCGCCGGCTGGGGGCCGACCAGGTCGCCCGGGAGTGGGCCGAGTGGAGCGGGCGCGCCGCCGCGGACGGCGGCGCGGCGGCAGCGGCGCACCCCGGGCTGGCGCGGGCGCTGGCGGAGGCCGGGGCGTACACGCGGACGCCGCCGCCGGCGGGCCGGGTGCGGTCGGCGTTCGCGGGCGAGGGCGCCCGCACCCTCCGGGCGGACGGCCCCGGCTGGTCGCTGGTCGCCCGGACGGGCGGGACCGGCGGAACCGGCGGAAGCGCCTTCGTCCTGCTGGACGAGGAGCCGGGCGAGGTCCTCCCGGTTCCGGACGGCGGGCCCGGCGGGCTCCCGGACCTGCCGGGGCTGTTGGAGGCGCTGGACCGAGTGGCTGTACGCCCCGTGTGACGGGGCGCCTGGAGGAGGGGTGAACGCCGTGCCGGTGGAATGGGAGCCGGTCGCCGTGGTGGTCGGCGGCCGGACGGACGTGGTGGACGACGACTGGGGGTGCGAGACGGCCGTGATCCGGCTGGACGCCGCGCGGTTCGGCCCCGAGGCGCTGTACGGACTGGACGCCTTCTCGCATGCGGAGGTCGTCTACCACTTCGACCGGGTCCCGCCCGAGAAGGTCGAGTCGGGCGCCCGGCGGCCGCGGGGCAACCCGGACTGGCCGCTGGTCGGGATCTTCGCCCAGCGCGGCAAGAACCGACCGAACCGGCTGGGTGTCTCCCGCTGCCGGATCGTCGCGGTCGACGGCCTGGACATCCGCGTCGAGGGTCTCGACGCGGTGGACGGCACGCCGGTCCTGGACATCAAGCCGTACATGGCGGAGTTCGGTCCCCGCGGGGAGGTCAGCCAGCCCGCGTGGGCCACCGAGCTGATGCGCGGCTACTACTGAGGGGCCTGAGGCCCGGCCCGGTCCGGCCCCGTCGGGACCGCGCCGGTCAGCGGCCCAGCTCCCTGCGGGAGACGTCCCGCACGCGGCGCCGCTGGGAGGGGTCCAGCAGCAGGTACGCCGCCGCCGGCACACCGATCAGCACCAGCAGCCCCGCCCAGAACCCGACCAGGCCGAACAACACGATCGCCGCCAGGACACCGGCAGCCGCGACTCCCGCGCGCTTGGACATGGGACACCTCCACCCGTCACCGGGGGACGGCCGCTCGCCGTCCCGCCGTCACCCCTACAACGCCCGGCCCCGCCGCCGCGTTCCCGCCCGCCCGCGCCGCCGCCTCACAGGTCCTGGATACGGCGGAAGGGCCGGTCCGCCTCCAGCTCGAACGCGATCTCCAGGAGCGTGCGCTCCGCCCCGGGCCGGCCGGCGAACATGACGCCGACGGGCAGGCCGTCGTCCGTCGCGTGCGCCGACGGGAGGGAGATCGACGGCGTCCCGACGACGTTGTCGACGGGCGTGAACGCCACGTACGTGAGGATCCGCTCGATGAGCTGCGGGTAGGGGACGGTCGGGCTGAGGTGCCCGAGCCGCGGGGTGGTGTGCGCGAGCACGGGCGACAGCAGGAGGTCGAAGCCGCGGAAGGCGGCCGCGTACGCCACGGCCGTGCTCCGCAGCCGGCGCAGCACGCCCGGGGTCTGCCGCCAGACGGCCAGGTACGACTCGCGGAGCCCGCGGCTGAGGGGGTCCATGCGGCGCCAGTCGAAGTCCGAGCCGAGGCTCCGGCCGGTGGCTCCGATCAGGAAGGACAGCATCCCCCAGTAGGCGAGGAAGTCGTCGGTGAAGCGCGGGTCGACGGCGACGACCGCCGGCTCCACGGTGTGCCCGAGCCGTTCGAGCGCTTCCCCGGTGGCGAGGACGGCGGCCCGGGTGGCGGTGTCGGTGCGCACCCCGTTCGGCGAGTCGGGCAGCAGCCCGATCCGCAGCCGGCGCTTCGCGGGGCCCTCCACGGAGCCGACGGGCGGCAGCTTCGGATGGGGCCGGTACGCCTCCGCGGCGGCGAGGAACGCGGCAGCGTCGCGCACCGAGCGGCTGACGACGCCGTCGGCGACGATGTCGAGGGGCAGCATGCGGCTCTGCGCGTTCGCGACGACCCGGCCGCGGGTCGGCTTGAGGCCGACGAGCCCGCAGCAGGCGGCGGGGATGCGGATGGAGCCGCCGCCGTCGTTGGCGTGCGCGAGGGGGACGGCTCCTGCGGCGACGAGGGCGGCGCTGCCGCCGGAGGAGCCGCCCGCCGAGTACCCGGTGTGCCAGGGGTTGCGGACCGGCTCGGCGCCCTCGTACTCCGTGGTCGGGCTGAAGCCGAACTCGGGGAGGCGGGTCTTGCCCAGCACGGTGACGCCGGTGCTGAGGAACTGCCGGGCGAACGGGGCGTGGTTGCGGGCGGGCCGCGGGCGGAAGGCGGAACTCCCGTGCCCGGTGGGCAGTCCGCGGTAGTCGGTGTTGTCCTTGACGAAGGTCGGCACCCCGGCGAAGACGCCGCCGCCCGGCGCACCGCCGGAGGCCGGAGGGCTGCTGTGCACCTCGACCGCGCGGAGCCGGGCGTCGACCGCGCGGACGCGCTCGGCCGCGTCGCGGGCGGCTTCGGCGGCGCCGACCTCGCCCCGCCGGATCGCGTCGGCGAGGCCCACGGCGTCGTGCTCGCCGAGGGCGTCGTCCCGGAAGGCGTGCACACCGGTCCGTATCTCGAATGCCGTCACCGCTACCCCCGCCCAGCCGCGTGTGTGGTCGGCCGCCATCATTCCCTACCACCGGGTAACACGCGAGGGGGCGGATGCGCCGGCCTGAAGGGCGCACGTCGGCACCCGTTGGCCGGATGACACCGGGCAACGGCCGCACGGCCGGCGCCCCGAAGGCCCCCGCGGCGCATCGCGATCGGGTTCCGATCAGGACTCCGGTTGGCAACGGGCGCGCCGCTCATAACATGCTCCGATTATCGAAACAACGTATCGGTTTCGACCGTGTGGCTGGTTATGATCAGCCCCTTCCGACTGGCTGTCGTCCCCCGCTCCCCTCCCCTGCCCAGCCGCCCCCGAGGAACGATGACTTCGACAGAACCCGAAGGCCCACCGGCGGCCATGACGGCCCGGCAGCAGGGGCCGCGGCGGCGGACCGTGCGGCTGCGCACGCTCCTGGTGTGCCTCGCGGTCGTGCCCACGGTGGCCATGGGAACGCAGACGGTGGTCACCGCCGAACGGCTCCTGGACCAATCCGCCCACCTGCGCGCCGATGTGGCGGCCAGTGAGCACACGGGCGTCCCCCTGTACACGCTCCTCGTCGACCTCCAGGCCGAGCGCACCGCCTCGGCGGCCCTGTGGGCGGGCAGCCCCGGAGCCGAGCAGGAGCTCCGGCAGCGGCGGCAGGCGACGGACCGCGCGGCGGCCGAGTTCCGCCGGGCGGCCGCCGAGGCGGGCGTGTCCGTCGGGGAAGTGGTGCGCCAGCTCGGCGACCTGGCGGTCTACCGCGGGCGCGCGGACGCCCGCACCGGCACCCCCGACAGCCTGCTCGCCTACTACACCGCGCTGGTCAACGAGATCATCCGCGTGTACCAGCACGAGTTCAGCCACTCCGAGGACGCCGAACTCACCCAGGCGAGCCGCCCCGTGGTGTCCCTGCTCTCCGCCTCCGAGATGGTGGCGCGCCAGGATGCCCTGCTGGCCCTGGCCGGGCCCTCCCGCGAGCTGGGCGCCAGCGCCTTCGACCAGTTCACCAGTGCCGTGGGCGCGCAGCGCTACCTGTACGAGACCTGGGTCGTGCCGTACCTCCCGGAGCGGGACAGGCGGTTCTACGAGCGCATCACCACCTCCCCGGCCTGGGAGACGAAGACCCGCATCGAGAACGCGATCATCTTCGAGAACAAGGACTCCGACACCGGCATCCGGCTCCCCTCCGACGTCGGCGAATGGCGCGCGGCGCACGGCAACTTCTCGATGCAGATGGCCACCCTCAACATCGACCGGGCCCGGCAGGTCCTCGCCCTGGGCGAGGCGAAGGCGGACCGGCTGCAGACCGAGGTGGCCTGGCTGATCGGCGGCAGCGGCGCCGGGCTGCTGCTCGTCGTCGCGATCGTGGTGGCGAGCACCCGGTCGGTACTGCGCCGCCTGGACGGCCTGCACCGGCGCACCGTGGCGGTCGCCGAGCGCATCCTCCCGGACGTGGTGGCGCAGCTCGGCAGCGGCCGGCCCGTCGACGAGTCCGTGCTGCCCAGGGTGACCGGGCACCGGGACGAGGTCGGCCGCATCAACGACGCGTTCGCGCGGGTCGTCGCGGTGTCCGTGGACGGGCACCGGCAGCTCGCGGCGGAGCGCCACGGCTTCGGCATGTTCGCCTCCGGCATCGCCTCGCGCACCGGGAACCTGGTGAGCCGCCAACTGGCCCTGACCGAGGACATCCAGGACGCGTTCGGCCACGACGAGTCACTGCTCGCGCAGTTGATGCGGTCCGACCAGCTCACGGTCGGCATGCGGCGGCAGATCGAGAACCTGCTCATCCTCGCGGGCGGCGAGATCCCCGACCCGCACACCGAGCCCATGCGCATCGCCGACCTGCTGCGCGAAGCCGCCGCCGAGGTCGAGGACTTCCGGCGGATCGAGCGGCAGGCGCTGGACGAGGCGAGCGTGCAGCCGCATGTGATCAGCCAGACCAGCCACCTGCTGGCGGAGCTTCTGGACAACGCCACCCGCTTCTCCCCGCCGCGCTCCAAGGTGGTGATCCGCGCCGAACTCGTCGCCGACGGCCTGTCGGTGGAGATCGAGGACCGCGGGCCGCGGGTCGCGTCGGCCACGTACGAGGAGATGAACCGGCGCCTGCACAGTGCACCGCCGTACGCCGTCCTCGCCGAGAACGCGCACCGGCTGGGCCTGTTCGTGGTCGGCCACCTCGCCGAGCAGCTCGGCGCGACGGTCACGCTGCGGCGCTCGGTGTACGGGGGCACCTCGGCGGTGGTCGTGCTGCCGGGCGGGCTCCTGGCCCCCGCGGACCGGCCCGCGGCGCAGCCCGCGCAGCCCGCGCAGCCCGGCCCGGCCGCGGAGGACACCGCCGACGCACCGGAGGCCGTGGCCTCCGCCGCCCCGGTGCGGAAGGCCGCACGCACACCCGCGCTCACGCCGGAGCCCGCCCTCACGGCGGAGCCCGTGCCCGCGCCGTCCGCCGCGGACCCCGGGGAGCCCGTACCGGCGCGCGTGACGGGGCCGCGGGCCGTGGAGCCTGCGCCGGTGCCGACCCCGGCCGGGCTGCCGAGCCGGCGCCGCACCGACCCCTCGCCGCCCGCCCGCGCAGAGGGCGTCCCGCGCCCCGCGCTCCCGGCCCGGGAGGCCGCCCGGCCGGCCCTGCCCGAACGCGTACCGCAGACGCACATGTCGCAGCAGCTGCGCGGTCCGCGGACGCCCGAGACGACCGACCGCCAGGATCCGGCCACGCCCGAAGAGGTGGCCGACGCCTGGGCGGACTACGAACAGGGGACCCGGAAAGTGGAAGAAGAGCTCCGACAGGATCAGCCATGACGACGACATCGAACGACATGATCTACAGCGTTCTGGACAACAACCTGAGCAGGATCGCCGGCATCCAGGGCGCCGTGCTCCTGTCCAACGACGGGATCGGGCTGAGCGCCTACCTGCTGGAGCGGGACCAGGCGGAGCGCATCGCCGCCGCCTGTTCCGGGGTCGCCTCCACCATGAAGGCGATATCGCGCGAGGTGGACGGCGGCCGGGTGATCCGCCAGCTCGTCGAGATGGACGAGCGCTACCTCTGCATCGTGGGATGCGGCGAGGGCAGCACCCTCATCGTGGTGACCTCCCGCAAGGCGCGCCTGGGAGAGCTGGGCGGCGAGGCCGTCCGGACGGCGCAGGCGCTCGGCGAGTGGCTGGGCACCCCTGAGCGCACGCAGGCGCAGCCTCCCGCCTCCCCCGCGTAATGCCGCAGGACGACGCGGACGCCGTACCCGACCCCGGACCGGAGCCGGAGCAGGCCGCGGACGCCGCAGCGGACCCGGCGCCGGACGGCGGCGGGCCGCTCGCGCCGCGGTCCGGCGGACGCCGCCGGACCCGCCTGTACGCCCTCACCGACGGCCGGACCGCCGCCCCCTGCACCGTCATGACCATGGACACGACGATCACGGCGGCGGTCCCGGAGGACGCCTGGAGCGGGCTGCCCAGCGAGTGGCGGGCCGTCCTCGCCATGTGCCCGGCGCCGGACGGCCGCGCGGTCGCCGAGATCGCGGCCCGCATGCACATCCGCCTGACCCCGATGGCGCTGCTCCTCGGCGAACTCGCCGACCGCGGGCTGATCCACCACCGGCCGCCCCTGGACGGGGCGGAGGCCGCCGATGTCCACCTGCTCAGGAGAATCAGGGACAACCTTGCCCGCATATGAGAACGCCGCCCGGCAGGCGGCCCCCGTCAAGATCCTCGTGGCCGGCGGCTTCGGGGTCGGGAAGACCACCCTCGTCGAGACGGTCTCGGAGATCGAGCCGCTGCGCACCGAGGAGCGGCTGACGGCCGCCGGGGTCGGCGTCGACGACCTGGACGGCATCGAGTCCAAGGCCGTCACCACCGTGGCCATGGACTTCGGCCGGATCACCCTCACCGACGCCGGGGTCGCGCTGTACCTGTTCGGCACCCCCGGCCAGGAGCGGTTCTGGTTCATGTGGGACGACCTGTTGAACGGCGCCCTCGGGGCCGTCGTCCTGGTCGACACCCGCCGCCTGGACCGCAGCTTCCCGGCCGTCGACTTCTTCGAGAGCCGCGGGCTGCCGTTCGTGGTGGGCGCCAACTGCTTCCACGGCGAACAGGCTTACACGGCCCAGGAGATCGCCGCCGCCCTGCACCTGCGCGATCCCGCGACGCCCGTCCTGATGCTGGACGCCCGCGAGCGGGAGGACGTCCGCGGCGTGCTGCTCGCCCTGCTGGACCTGCTCATCGCCAGGGCCGCGGAATCGGGCGCGGAGTCCGGGGCGGCGGTTCGGGGGGCCTCCGCGGCGAGCCGCTGACGCCCGGCCCGCGGGAGGGGTACGCGCGGGGCGTGCGGGGTAGGCGCTCCCCGCGTACGAGGAAGGAGCGCCGCGATGGGAACCGCCGAGGTGGCCGCCGCACTCCTGCGCGACCACGGCAGGACCTACGCCGACGAGGCCGGCATCCGGCTCCGCGACAAGCCGTCCCCGCTGTACCGGCTTCTGGTGCTCGCGGTCCTGTGCTCGACCCGGATCCGGGCCGACATCGCCACCGCGGCCGCCCGCGAGCTCTTCTCGGCGGGCCTGCGCACGCCCCGGGCGATGGCGGACTCCGCCTGGCAGGACCGGGTGGACGCGCTCGGGCGCGCCCACTACGTACGCTACGACGAAAGCACCGCGACCGCGCTCGGCGAGGGGGCGCGGCTGCTGCTGGACCGCTGGCGCGGCGACCTGCGCAGGCTCCGGGAGGAGGCAGGGGGCGACACCGGCGCGCTGCGGGCACGGCTCATGGATGTGCCCCGGATCGGCCCGGTCGGCGCGGACATCTTCTGCCGTGAGGCGCAGGCCGTCTGGCCGGAGCTGCGGCCGTTCTTCGACGAGCGGTCCCGCGCCGCCGCCGCAGAGCTCGGGCTGCCCCGCTCGGCGGAGGGACTCGCCGCGCTGGTAGCTGCGGAGGACCTGGCCCGCTTCGCCGCGGCCCTGGTGCGCGCCTCGCTGTCGAAGGGGTCCGCGCGCGGGTCCGGATGACGGTCGGCCGCGGCCTCCGACTCGCTGCCCGCCGGGGCGAGTTGGGCGGAATGCCCGGCTGGTCCCTGTGTTGATCCTGAGGGCTTCCTTAAGGGACCTTGAAGAACCCTTCCCGGGGGCTTTTTTCGCTGGTCACACGCCTAGGCTCGGGCGGACTCCCATCCGTCCCCCCAGTGAGGTGTCACCGGCATGAGCCGCAGCCGTACCCCCGAAACCGTGTCCCGCGCCGAGGCGCGACGCCGGAAGGCCGTGCGTTCGCGCATCGTGCTGTCCGTCACCGCGGCGGCCGCGGTCGTGGCGGTCGGCGTCGCGGTGGCCGACTCCGACGGCGACGCGCGCACCGAGCGCCGGGCGGGCGGCGCGGCGGGTGCCGCGTCCGGGTCGGCCGCCGCCGGGGCCGGGGCGGAGTCGGCCACCCCGCCGGCCCCGGGCGCCGACGCGTCGGCCTCGGCGAGCCCGAGCCCGTCCGCCACGCCCGAGGCGTCCGCGTCCGCGTCGGCGTCGGCGTCGCCCGCCGAGCCGTCGGCGGAGGGCAGCACCGAGGCCAAGGCGGCGCCCGCCTCCCCGGCGGCGCCGGCCCGCAAGCCCGCGACGGGCGGCGGCTCGGGCGGCTCCGGCGGTTCGGGCGGCTCCGGCGGTTCGGGCGGCTCCGGCGGTTCGGGCACGGTGAACACCGATGCCGAATCCGCGGTCCTCGCCATCGTCAACAAGGAGCGCGCCGCGGCCGGATGCGGCCCGCTGTCCTCCAACGCGAAGCTGAGCGCCGCGGCCCGGGCCTACAGCGACACCATGGCGCGCAGCGGTGTCATGTCGCACACCGGCCCCGACGGGTCGACCATGACCAGCCGGGTGGAGGCCGCGGGCTACGCCTGGTCCCGTCTCGGCGAGAACATAGCCCGCGGGCAGGCGGACGCCGACGCGGTCATGAAGGCGTGGATGAACAGCCCCGGCCACCGGGCCAACATCCTCAACTGCGCCTTCAAGGAGATCGGCATAGGCGTCCACAAGGGCGACGGCGGCCCCTGGTGGACCCAGAACTTCGGCGCGCCGAGGTAACCCCTGCCCCCCATGGCCGGCGTCCCCCGCACCCGTCCCCGGGTGCGGGGGACGCCGGCTTTCGGGGGGAGGCGGCTTTCGGGGGGAGGCGGCTCTCGGGGGGAGGCGGCTCTCGGGGGGAGGCGGTGACGGGCCGGGCGGCGCGTCGGCCACTATGGGGCCGTGCCTCGAACTTCGCGCTACCTGCTGATATGGCTGTCGTGCACGGCCGCCAGTGTGACTGCCGTGCTCGGCACGGTCCAGTTCGTGGTGGGTTCGACCAGGCAGACGCCCCCGGTCGCACGGTCCGCCCCCGTCGTCGTCAACACGCCGCCCGCGTGGCTGGCGGTGACGAACCCGTCGGCGAGCCCCTCGCCGTCGCCCTCCCCCGGTTCCTCCGCCGCCACGCCGCGGCCGTCCCCGTCGGCGGGCACCCCGACCCCGGCCAAGCCCTCGGCGGGCGCCTCCCGGTCCGCCGCCGTGAAGTCCTCTCCGGACTGCGAGGAGGGCGGGGTGGGGCTGCACACGGTCCCCTCCCAGGGCGGCCGGGCCACGGTGCGCTACGGCAGCCGGGGGGTGTGCCTGATCTCCGCGGTTCCGAACCGGGGCTTCAAGACCAGCACGTCACAGCCCTCGGCCGACACTCTCACCGTGACGTTCACCAGCGACGACCACCGCTCCACCATCACCGCGACGATCGAGCCCCGGGCGAAGGCCAGCGTCCGCGAAAGCTCCTTCTGAGCAACCCCGGGCGGCCCCGGGCGGCCGCAGGCGAAGCGGAAGGTGAGCTGTTCCTTAGGGCAACCTCAAGATCCGGCCGCGGGGGTTCCGGCCGCCCGGGGCGGTCCTATGCTCGCGTCAGCAGAGCGGCCGCAGGTGCCGGGGCATGCCGCCCCGACCGGTCCGGCCGCCGCTTCCACCGCGCCGGAAGGGTGTCCGGCCCTTCCGCAGTCCGACCGTGCCCTGGGGTGACTTCACCATGACTTCTCGCATGCTCCGATCCGTCCGCGCCGACCTCCGGACGGCGTCGGCCCGCTCCGCCCGGGCGCGCGGGAGGCGGCTGCCGGCGGTCGCAGCGGCGGTGCTCGCGGCCGGGCTGACCGCCGCCTGCGGACCGTCCTCCCAGCCCGCCGGGGCCGCCTTCCCGTCCGCGGCCCGGCAGTCCGCCGGATCCCTGCCTGCCGACGGCCTCCCCGCCGGGGCGGAGTCCGCGAGCGGCTCGCCCGAGGTCTCCGCGACCGCGTCGACGGCCCCCTCCGCCTCCGCGTCCGCCAGTGCGCAGCCCTCGGCCGCGCCCTCCAAGTCCGCCTCGGCGGCCGCCTCCAGGAAGCCGTCCGCGCCGCGCACCTCGGCTCCGCCCGCCCCGGCCCGGGTGCCCGGTCCCGGCTACGACGCCTCCGCCGACGCGCAGAAGCAGGTGGACGCGGCCCTGCGCGCGGCCAAGGCCGACGGGCGGATGGTGCTCCTCGACTTCGGTGCCAACTGGTGCGGCAACTGCAAGGCGGCCGACAAGGTGTTCGCCCAGCCGCCGACCACGGCGCTCCTCGGGGCCTCGTACCACCTGGTCAAGGTCGACATCGGTGGCAGCAGCTCCGCCAACTCGGCGCTGCTGGGCAAGTACAGCCCGTCCGGGGGCACGTACAAGATGCCCGTGCTGGTCGTCGTCTCCCCCTCCGGGTCGGTGCGCACCGACACCCACGTCACCGGGAACCCGCCGCTGACCGCGGACGGCATCAACGCCTTCCTGCGCCAGTGGGCGTCGTGAGACGGCCGGTCGCCGCCGTCGCAGCAGCCGCTGTGGCGGCGGCGGGCCTCGCGTTGGCAGCCGCGTGGGCCCCCGGCGGCGGGCCCGCGGAAGGGCGGGGCGGCGCCGGCGGTACGGGCACCGGGGCGGCGCCCGCGGTCGCGGATCCGGGCGCCCGGCCGGCGGCCCCCGAGCTGGCCGGAGCGGACCTCGACGGGCGGCAGGTCGACCTCGCGGGCCTGCGCGGCCAGGTCGTCGTCGTGAACGTGTGGGGCTCCTGGTGCGCGCCGTGCCGGGCGGAGGCCGACGACCTGGAGCGCGTCAGCCGGCAGACCCGCGGCGACGGCGTCCGCTTCCTCGGGATCAACATCCGCGACCGGGACCGCGAGGCGGCCCGCTCCTTCGTCCGCGCGCACGGCCTGGGCTTCCCGAGCCTGCACGATCCGGAGGGCGCGCTGCTGCTCCGCTTCCCGCCGTCCGTGCTGAACCCGCAGACCGTCCCCTCGACGCTGGTGGTCGACCGCCGGGGCCGCGTCGCGGCGGCGATCGGCGGCTCCGTCACCGAGGAGCAGCTGCGGCCGCTGGTGGCGCGGGTCGCCGGGGAGGCCTCGTGACGGCCGCCGCCGGCCTCGGGGCCGGCGCCGCCGCCCTCGCCTTGGCGGATGCGCCGTCGCTGGTCAACGGCACGCTGCTGATCGCGGCTCCCGTCGCCTTCGCCGCGGGGCTCGTCTCGTTCCTCTCGCCGTGTGTGCTGCCGCTCGTCCCCGGCTACCTCAGCTACGTGACGAGCCTGTCGGTCGCCGATCTGGCAGACGCGCGAGGCGGGCACCGCAGCCGGATGGCCGCAGGCGCGCTGCTGTTCGTCCTCGGCTTCACGGCGGTTTTCGTCTCCGGCGGCGCCCTGTTCGGCTACTTCGGCCGGACGCTGCTGGCGCACCAGGAGGCGCTCACCCAGGTGCTCGGCGTCTTCACCGTCGTCATGGGCCTGTCGTTCACGGGCTTCCTGCCGGGCGTCACGCAGCGGGAGTTCCGCAGCCGCCGGCGCCCCGCGCTGGGTCTCTCCGGGGCCCCTCTGCTGGGCGCGGTGTTCGCGGTGGGCTGGACGCCGTGCATCGGGCCGACGCTGGGGGCCGTGCAGGCCCTCGCGTGGACGGAGGCCAGTGCCGCGCGCGGGGCGCTGCTGATGGCCGCCTACTGTCTGGGGCTGGGGTTGCCGTTCGTCCTGGCCGCGCTCGCCTTCCGGCGTGCGCTGGGGGCGTTCGGGCTGGTCAAGCGGCACTACCGGTGGGTGCTGCGGATCGGCGGGGGCATGCTGGTGCTCGTCGGCGTCCTGCTGGTCACCGGCGTGTGGAACGACCTGGTGTACCGCCTGCAGTTGTGGAGCGCGGACTCCGCAGCGGCGTTCTGACCCCTCTCCCGGACCGGACCACACGACACAAAAACGCACACATGGCACACACGACACAGGTGACACACATGCCCCAGACCACCCGCTCGAACGCCGCCGCCTGGACGGGCCGTTCACGCCCGGCGCGCCTCGCCGCCGCCCTCCTCTGCCTGGCCGGGCTCACCGCCTGCGGCGGCCAGGACGCCGGGCAGGCGGACGGCGCCGCCTCTGCGCCCACGGCGAGCTTCACCGACAAGGGCGTCACCGTCACGCTCTCGATCGCCGACTGGCGCGACGCGAAGGGCACCCTCAAAGCCGTCTTCACCCCCGAGGAGAAGGGGTTCCACCTGTACAGCACCGACCTGCCGGCCACCGGCGTCGAGGGCGTCGGCCGGCCCACCGCGGTCTCCGTCACCGGAGTGCTCCGCGCCGAGGGGAAGCTGACCGCGGCCGCGGACGTGCGCACGATCAGCGTGCCCGGTGTCGGCGCCCCGGTCCCCGTCTACCCGGACGGCCCGGTCACCACGACCCTGCCGGTCCGCGCCGACGGCACCGGAGAGGCCACCGTGCTGCTCGGCTACGCCAGCTGCAGCACCGAGGAAGGCTGCACGATCCCGGTCTCCGACCGGCCCGTCCACCTGCGCATCACCGCCGACGGCCCGGTGTTCGGGCCCCGCTAGCCGTGGCCGGAAGGGCCTGCCCCGCCCGCCCCGGCCGGCGGGCGGCCTCCCCTCGGACCGCTCCGGCCCAACCCCTAAGGTGTCCCCCATGCCCAGCGTCCTGGTCGTGGAAGACGACCCCAGCATCCGCCAGTCACTGATCGAGGTCCTGGCGGAGCACGGGTACGCCGTGCGCAGCGCGGCCGACGGCTTCGGCGGCCTGCGGGAGCTCACCCAGACGCCGGTCGACGCGGTGGTCCTCGACCTGGGGCTGCCGGACCTCGACGGCGGCGACGCCCTGCGCATGATCCGCGGAATATCCTCGGTGCCCGTGCTGGTGGCCACCGCACGGGACGACGAGGCGGAGATCATCAAGCTTCTCAACGCGGGCGCCGACGACTACCTGGTCAAACCGTTCTCCGGCGGGCAGCTCATCGCACGCCTCGCCGCCGTTCTGCGGCGCACCAGCCACGTCCCGCCCGCCGGCGCCGGCGCGGCCCCGGCGGCCGCATCGGCCGCGCCGCGGCCGGCCACCGTCGGCGAGCTCGTCGTCGACCCCGGCGCCCGCACCGCCTTCCTCGCCGGCCGCGAGCTGCGGCTCACCCGCAGGGAGTTCGACCTGCTGGCGTTCCTGGCCCGGCACGCCGGCCAGGTCGTCTCCAAGCGACGCCTGCTGACCGAGGTGTGGCGCGAGCCGTACGTGGACGACCAGACCGTCGACGTGCACCTGTCGTCCCTGCGCCGCAAGCTCGGCGAACGCGCGGCGGCCCCCCGCTACCTGAGGACCGTCCGCGGCGTCGGCATCAAGCTGGTGGCCCCCCGTTGAGGCGCTCGCTGGCCGGAGTGGCGCTCGCCGTGACCTCCATGGTCGCGCTGTCCTTCCTCATACCGCTGGCCCTCCTCGTGATGTCGCTCGTCAAGGAGCAGGGGGTCAACGAGGCCGAGCAGCGCGCCGCCGCGCTCGCACCGGTCCTCGCGCTGACCACGGAGCCGGCCGCCCTGCGCGAATCGGCCGCCAGCCTGGACGGGGGCGAGCACCTCGTCGTCCACCTCCCCGACGCCGGCGCGCTCGGCAGGTCGAAGGCGCCCGCCGCGCTCCTCGAACGGGCCCGCAGGGGAAGGGAGTCGATCTCCCAGGAGGTGCCGGGCGGCTGGATGTGCCTCCAGCCGGTGGTGCTGCCCGGCGACCGGGTCGCCGTCGTGGAGAACTTCGTCCCCGAGGAGGAGCTGACCCGCGGGGTCGCGGAGTCCTGGGCGGTCATGGCGTTCCTCGCGGTCGGGCTGATCGCCGGCTCGGTCCTCGTCGCCGACCGCCTGGGCGCGAAGGTCGTACGGTCCTCGAAGCGGCTCGCGCAGGCCTCGCGCGCGCTCGGCGAGGGCGACCTGGACACCCGCGTGGCCCCGATGGGCCCGAAGGAGCTCCGCGAGGCGGGCGTCGCGTTCAACGCGATGGCGCACCGCATGACCGAGCTGCTGGCGGTGGAGCGCGAGCTGGTCGCCGACCTGTCGCACCGGCTGCGGACCCCGCTGACCGCCCTCCACCTGGCGTCGGAGCGGATGGCGGGCACACCGGAGTCCGCGCGGGTCGAGACGGCCGTCGGCGAACTGGAGGCGGAGCTGCAGGCCATCATCGCCGCGGCGCGCACCCCGCTCGCGGTGGGCCCCATGGGCCAGGGCCTCCTCGGCGCCGAGCCCGCCGCCGGGCGGGGGCCGGCCGGTGCGGCGGGGGCCGGGCCGCGCTGCGAGGCGGCCGAGGCGGTGCGCGGGCGGACGGCGTTCTGGACGGTGCTGGCGGGGCACCAGGACCGGGAGTGCTTGCTGGACCTCACCCCAGAGCCCACGCCGGTGGCGCTCTCCGAGGACGACGTCGCGGCGGTGGCCGACGCCCTGATCGGCAACGTCTTCCGGCACACCCCGCCCGGCACGCCGCTCGGCGTGCGCGTCGTGCGGTCGGCGCTGGCCGTCGAACTGGTCGTGGAGGACGGCGGGCCCGGCATCCCGGATCCCGACCGGGCCCTGTCCCGCGGCAGCAGCACCGGCTCCACCGGTCTGGGGCTCGACATCGCGCACCGGGCGGCCACCGCCACGGGCGGCTCCGTGCGCATCGGCCGGAGCCCCCTGGGCGGCGCGCACATCGCGGTCTCGTTCGCCCTGGCCCCCGCCCCGCTGCCGGGGCGGGGCCCGCGCACCTCCCGGCGCCGCCCGGCCTGGCCGCGCAGGCGCTGAGGCCCGCCCCGGCCGCGGCCGGGGTGGTTCCCGCAGGGCGTCAGGGCGCCGGGGCCAGCAGGATCTTCCCGCGGGTCCCGCCCGCCTCCAGCAGGGCGTGCGCCCGGGGCGCCTCCTCGAACGGCAGCACGCGGGCGATCCGCAGCGCCAGCTGCCCTTGCTCGACGCGGCGCGCCAGGGTGTCGAGCACGGCGGGGTCGGTCCGCACCCCGTACACCTCGACGTCGACGGACCGCTCGGGCTCCGGAACGGCGAACGGCGTCAGGGACACGAAGCGCCCCCCGTCGCGGACGGCCTCGACCGTCCGCGGCCGCCCCGCCGCGTCGATGACGGCGTCGTACGCGCCTGCCGGCGGGGGCGCGGCCCCGGTGAACACCTCGGCGGCACCCAGCCCGCGTACGGTGTCCGCGTCGTCGGGGCGGGCGAGGGCGGCCGGGTGCAGGCCGCGCAGGGCGGCGAGCTGCACGAGGTATCCGCCGACCGCGCCGGCGGCGCCGCAGACGAGGAGCCGGCCCGCGAAGCCGGGGCCGAGCCGGTCGAGGGCCTGCTCGGCCGTGAGCGCGGCCAGCGGCAGGGCTGCCGCGTGCTCCAGCGGGGCGCCGGCCGGCGCCGGGACCGCGAGCCGCTCGTCGAGGGCGACGTACTCGGCCGACACGCCGGCCCCGTCGGCCAGTGAGGGGCGCAGGGCGACGACGCGGTCGCCGGGCCGGAAGCGGCCTGCCGCGGGGCCGGTGGCGGCCACGGTGCCGGAGACGTCCCAGCCGACGACGGCGGGCAGCACCGGGGAGGGGATGTCGCCGCGGCGCACGGCCAGGTCGACCGGGTTCACGGCGGCCGCGGCGACCCGGAGGAGGATCTCCCCGCGGCCCGGCTGCGGGATGTCCCGCTCGGTGACGGCGAGGACTTCCGGCGGGCCGTGGGAACCGAAGGTGACTGCTTTCAAGGCTGTGCCTTTCGTGTGCGTCCCAGGTGGCGCATCGCGGGCTTCTCGACGGCCGCGTACAGCAGCCAGGCCACGGCGAGCGTCGCGAGGGCCTCCAGCACCAGCACGCCGATGCCGGCGGCGGTACCGAAGAACGTGTCGGGGCCGAGGAGGTGTTCGCGGACGACGTTCAGGAGGATGAGGTGGACCATGTAGAAGGCGAAGGAGACCTCGCCGAGCCAGACCGCCGCCCGGCCGCGCAGCGGCGAGGGCCGGCCCGAGACGTCCTGCAGGGCGACGGCCGGGATCAGCAGCGCCATCGGGATGACGAACACCGCGTCCAGGGCGTACAGCCAGGGCACGTACAGGGACAGGGCGTACGCGGCGAGGCACGCGGCCGCGGCGGGCAGCGGGCGGACGCCGAACCGGCGGCCGGTGACGACGATCCGCGCCATCAGCATGCCGAGCACGAAGTCCAGGGCGCGCACCGGCGGCAGCATGTACACGCTCCAGTACTGCCAGACGGAGGCCGGGGAGCCCTCGGGCATGGGCGGGTCGCCCGGGAGCAGCAGGTAGGCCAGGGTCGGCACGGCGACGACCGCGGCGGCGGTCCCGGCGGCCCAGCGCCACAGGTGCGCGGGCGGGATGCGCTTGATCCCGTGCAGGAACAGCGGGAAGCAGAGGTAGAAGAACAGCTCGCAGGCGAGCGACCAGCTGGGCGGGTTGACCCCGAGGAAGACGGAGAACTCGGGGATCCAGGCGTGGACGAGGAAGAGGTTCGGCACGGCCTGCCACCACTGGGTGGTGGCCCCGGACAGCAGCGCCAGGGCGAGCACCCAGGTGACCAGGTGGTTGGGGTAGATCTTGAAGAAGCGGCGGCGCCAGAAGTGCCGCGGCGCGTCGCCGGGCCGGACCGACCAGGTCAGGACGAAGCCGCTGAGGATGAAGAAGAAGCTGACCCCGGCCCAGCCCGCGTTGCCGAACAGCCACCGGTATCCGTCGGCGACGTCCTTCGAGGCGAACGGGTTGAGGGCGGGCAGTGCGAGCGAGGAGTGGTAGCAGAACACCAGCAGGGCGGCGATGAACCGCAGGCCGGTCAGTGAGGGGAGCCGGCCGTGCACGGCCTGTCGGTGCTCGGCGGCGCGCTCCGTCGGTGTCGCGGCGGGTTCCGCGGTGGTGGACACGGGCTCTCTCCGGAGGGTGCGTGGATGGGCGGGGCCGGCCCGCCGGGGCGGGCGGGCGCCGGCCGGTGGTGCGGCCGGGCCCGCTCCGGTCCCGCGGGGCGTGCTGCCGGGTCAGTCCCGGTCGAGGAAGCCGCCGAGGAGTTCGACGACCTCGGCCGTCTTCTCGAAGATGACCATGTGGCCGCTCTCCAGCTCGGCGTACTCGCTGCCCGCGACGGCGGCGTGGATCTCGCGTGCGTGCTCGACGGGGATCAGGGCGTCCCGGGTGGAGCCGATGACGAGGGTCGGCGCGGTGATGGCGGGGAGGCGGTCGCTGATGTCGACGCGGTGGTCCAGCTCGATCTGCCGCAGCGTGTGCGCCTCGGCCTTGATCCCGGCGACGGTCGCCTTGACGCCGTCGCCGCCGAAGCCGGCGAGGAAGGCCGGCGAGAAGATCAGCAGGGCGCTGTAGGCGGCGAAGGCCTCTCCGTCGATGTCGGGGAGGCGGCGCCACAGGTCGACGGCGAGCTGCTGGCGCGGGTCGTCGTTGCGTGCCCAGCCGTTGATGACGACGAGGCGGCGGACGAGCTCCGGGTGCCGGGCGGCGGCGGCCGCCGCGACGACCGCGCCGAGGGAGAACCCGACGATGTCGAAGGGCCCGTCGGTGACCGCCCGGGCGGTGCCGACGACCTGTTCGACGAGCTCGTCCAGGCTCAGCTCGTCGGCGTGGAGCGGGGTGCGGCCGCTGCCGGAGCAGTCCGGGGTGACGACCGTGTAGCGGTCGCTGAAGTGCTCCCGGATGTGGCCGAACTGGGCTTCGCCGTCACCGCCGGTGCCGTGGACGAAGAGCAGGGCGGGACCGCTGCCCTGCACCGTGTAGTGGACGGGGGTGCCGTTGACGTCGATCGTGGGCACGGGAGGCTCCTCACTGTCGAAGGGGGCGCGGACGGGATGCCGTCCGCGAGGGGGTCGGTGGGCGGGGTTCAGCGCAGCGCCGGGGCGGGCTCGCGCTCTTCGGCAGGTGCCCCGGGGGCCTGGGGCAGCCGCGGCCGCGGCCGGGACCAGCGCCGCATGACGGGGCGTTCGACGCACACCAGCAGCAGCCAGCCGACGAGCAGCGTCGCGAGGAAGAAGCCCAGGAGGACCAGGACGCCGGGGAGCGGTGCGAAGAGCCGCTCGTCCATCAGCGCGGTGCGGCCGTAGTACATCACCACGTACTGGGCGAGGTAGAAGCCGAAGGAGACCTCGCCGAGCCACTGCATGGTGCGGCCGCGCAGCACCGTCGGGGCGCCGTCCACGTCGGCCCGGGCCACGGCGCAGATCAGCAGCGACACCGGGATGATGGTGGCGACGTTGAGGCCGTACAGGAACGGCACGGCCATGGCTGCGGCGTAGCCCGCCAGGCAGAGCAGGGCCGCCGGGAGGATCCGCACGCGGGGGAAGGCCCCGGCGAGGACGAGCCGGGCGAGCAGCATGCCGAGGACGAACTCGAACATGCGGACCGGCGGGAAGTTGTAGCCGAACCAGAACTCCCACAGGGAGATGCCGAAGCCCTCGGGGGTGGGCGGGTTCTGCGGCAGCAGGAAGTCGGTGGCGAGCTGGACGGCGACCATGCAGGCGACCATGGCGGCGGCCCAGCCCCACAGCGCCCGCTCCCTGATCCGCAGCACGGGCCCGATCAGGAAGGGGAAGAGCAGGTAGAAGAGCAGCTCGCTGCAGAGCGACCAGCTGGGCGGGTTGACGCTGATGAAGGTCTCGTGCTGCGGGAACCAGGAGTGGACGAGGAAGAGGTTCGGCAGCCAGGCGGACAGCGGTGTCATCGCTCCGGCGAACAGCACCATGGCGAGCGCCCACATCACGATGTGGTTGGGGAAGATCTTCAGCAGGCGGCGGCGCCAGAACCCGGTGGCGGTGTCGCCGGGCTTGGCCGACCAGGTCAGGACGAAGCCGCTGAGGACGAAGAAGAACGACACGCCCATCCAGCCGGCCTTGCTGAACAGCCAGCGGAAACCCTCCTCCCAGGCCTGGTCGGCGAAGGGGTTCATGGGCGGGTCGCTGAAGGTCGCGTGGAAGAAGAAGACCAGGGCGGCAGCGATGAAGCGCAGACCCGTCAGCGAGGGCAGTTTGGCTCTGGACGGCCCGGGGGCGGTGCCGGGGGCGGCAATCGGGGACGGCGGGGTCATGGGCGGTCGGCCCTTTCAGGAGGCGTGGGTCAGGGAGCGCTGCGACGGGGCTTCGGCGGGGGCGGCCGGCTGCTTCCTCCGGGGCCGCGCCCAGCGCTGCATCAGGGGGCGCTCCACGCACACCAGGAGCAGCCGGCCGAGGACGAGGGAGGCGGCGAACTCCGCGGCGATGACGGCGATCCCGACGGGGACGGAGTACGTGCGGTGGTCCATCAGCGTGGTGCGGGTGAAGGACAGCACGATCTGCTGGACGAGGTAGAAGCCGAAGGATGCCTCGCCGAGCCACTGCATGGTGCGGCTGCGCAGCCCGGTCGGGGTGCCGTCGGCGTCGGCGCGGGCGACCGCGCAGATCAGCAGGGAGATCGGGACGATGTTGGTGAGGGTGAGGCCGTACAGGAACGGCACTTCGAGGGCGGCGGCGTAGCCGGCCACGCAGAGCAGGGCGGCGGGGAGGACCCGTACGCGGGGGAAGGCCCCGGCGAGGACGAGCCGGGCGAGCAGCATGCCGAGGACGAACTCGAACATGCGCATCGGGGGGAAGTTGTAGCCGAACCAGAACTGCCAGACGGTCACGTCGGTGCCCGGGGCGGGCGGGCTCGCGGGTGCGAGGAAGTCGGTGGCGAGCTGTACGAGGGCCATGCAGGCGGCCATGGCGGCGGCCCAGCCCCACAGCGCCCGCTCCCTGATCCGCAGCACGGGCCCGATCAGCAGGGGGAAGAGCAGGTAGAAGAGCAGCTCGCTGCAGAGCGACCAGGCGGGGGTGTTGAGGCCCATGTGGACGGCCGGGTCGGGGAACCAGGACTGGATCAGGAAGAGGTTCGGCAGCCACACGTGCGCGGGGACGGCCGTACCGGCGAAGAGGACGATCGTGGCGGCCCAGGTGACGATGTGGTTGGGGAAGATCTTCAGCAGGCGGCGGCGCCAGAACCCGGTGGCGGTGTCGCCGGGCTTGGCCGACCAGGTCAGGACGAAGCCGCTGAGGACGAAGAAGAACGACACGCCCATCCAGCCGGCCTTGCTGAACAGCCAGCGGAAGCCGTCGGCGACGTCCTCGTCGGCGAAGGGGTTCATGGAGATGAACACCAGCGAGGCGTGGAAGAAGAAGACCAGGGCGGCGGCGACGAACCGCAGGCCCGTCAGCGAGGGGAGCGGGGGTCTGGCGGGAGGCACGGGGCTGCTGGGCATGGGCGGTGCTGCCTTCCTCGTTCGGTGGGCGCGGTTTCAGGAGGCCGGCGCGGCGGTGGCGGCGGTGGCGGTGGCGGGTTCGGCTGCCGCGGCGGTGGCGGCGGCCCGGCGCCGGCCGGCGTACACGGTCTGGGCGATCAGCAGGGCTCCGAGGGCGGTGAACGCGGCGGCGCCGAGCGTGACGGCGCGGGTTCCGAGGCCCTGGTCGATGAGCCGGCCGCCGGCCCAGGAGCCGAGGGCGGCGCCGAGCCCGAAGGCGGACATGTTGGCGGTCAGGGACAGCGTCGGGGCGTCCGCCGCCGCGGAGAGGACCTTCGTCTGGAGGCCGGGGATCAGGGCGAAGGTGGCCATGGAGAACAGGAGCAGGAAGACGGCGCCGCCGGCGGCGTACGGCGCGGCGGCCCAGTACAGGAGGCAGACGGCGGCGAGCGTCCAGGACAGGCGGAGTACGGCCCGGTCCGCGGACCGGTCGGCGTACCTGCCGCCGAGGGCGTTGCCGGCGACGGAGCCGATGCCGTAGGCCACGAGGACGGCCGGCACCCAGGCGGCGGGGAAGCCGCCGACGTCGGTCAGCAGCGGCACCATGTAGGTGATCAGGGTGAACATGCCGGCCGAGCACAGGACGGTGGCGAGGACGGTGCCGACCACCTGCCACTCCTTGAAGACCCGCAGTTCGTGCGCGGCGGAGGAGCCGGCCGTGCGGCCGTCGTCCGGGATGACCAGCAGGATCAGGGCTGCGGCGGCCAGGGCGAGCACGGCGACGCTCCCGAAGGTGGCGCGCCAGTGCAGCTGTTGGGCGACGAGGGTGCCGAGGGGGACGCCGAGCACGGTCGCCAGGTTCACGCCGAGCTGCGTGGCGGCGACCGCGGATCCCTCCTTGCCCTCGGCGGCCATGCCGCCCGCGGTGACCACGCAGACGGCGAGGAAGGTGCCGTGGATGACGGCGGTCAGCATGCGGCCGGCGACCAGCAGGGCGAAGGTGGGCGCCAGGCTGGAGAGGACGTTGCCGGCAACGGACACCAGCAGCAGCGCCACCAGCAGGTACTTGCGGCGGATCCGGGTGGACGCCGCGGTGACGAGCGGTCCTGCGACGACCACGGTCAGCGCGTAGACGGTGACGAGCAGGCCCGCGGTGGGGATCGTCACCGACAGGTCCTCGGCCAGGTCGCCCAGCATGCCGCTGGGGGCGAGTTCGGCGGTGCCGACGCAGAAGATGGCCAGGATCAGTACAGCCATACGGGACCGCATGGAATGCCTCTCGTGTGCAGCGGGGCGGCGGGCGGTGGACGGGCGCGCGGGCGGTGCGCGGGCGGGCCGCCGGACTTCGACCGGTGGGGCGGCGCGGGCAGTTCGCGCTGCGCACCGCCTGTCGCCGCTACCGGTATCGGAGTCTCTATCGAAACCCAATGATCAGCTTAATGGCGACTTGGCCACTATACAAGCATTTGGGACGATGGAGGGCTCGTGCTGTCGTTGTCGCGAGCTCGTTCGCCTGTGCAGGCGGCAGCTACGTGAGGCGCGCCGAGGGAATCGGCCGCCTCAGCAGCACCACGGCCAGCACCGCCGCCGCAAGCACGGCGGAGACGGCCGGCAGCAGGGCCGTGGGGCCGCCCAACAGGGCGGCTCCGAGGGCCGATCCGCCGGCGATGCCCACCTGGAAGCCGGTGACGTACACCGAGGACGCACGGTCGGCGTCCCCCGCGGCCAGCCTCATGACTCCCGTCTGGAAGACGGGCCCGGCCGCAGCGAAGGCACCGCCCCACACCGCCACGGCGACGGCGGCCGCGGCGAGGCGCGCTGCGGGCGGCACCGGTGCGAACGCCAGCGCGAGCAGGGCCACTCCGGCCGTGAAAGCCGCCATGGTCACGGCCGCCGCGCGCTGCGGCGCCCGGTCGCCGTGCCGGCCGATCAGGTACGTCCCGACGGCCCCCGCGACACCGAAGGCCGCAAGCAGGGCGGTGACCGGTCCCGCACCGCCGCCCGCGGCGTCGGCCACGATGACGGCGAAGTAGGTGTAGCTGAGGAAGTGCGCGGTCACGAGGACGACCGCGGTGCCGCACAGCCGCAGCACCGCGGGCCAGTCCACCTGCCCGCGCGCGTCGCCCCCGGCCGCGGCCCGAGCGGTGTCCTCCGGGACCGCGGCGGCCGCTCCCGGCCGGACGGCCCACACGAGCGCGCAGGTGACGGCCGCCGTGGCGGCCGCCAGCAGCAGGGCGGTGGCCCGCCAGCCGATGAGACCGCCGACCAGGGTCGTGCCCGGGCTCCCGACGATCGCCGCGAGCGACGCGCCGCCGAACACGGCGGCGGTGGCGCTCCCCACCTGCCCGCGGGGCACCATGGCCGCGGCCGCCGGGGCGACGAGCGACCAGAGCACCCCGTGTGTCAGGGCCGCGGCGACCCGGCTGACGGCCATCATCGCGAACCCGGTCGAGGCGGCGGCCAGCACCTCGGCGGCGAACAGCACGACCAGGGAGGCCGCCAGCGCCGTGCCGCGCGACATGCGCGAGGCGAGCGCCACCGCGGGGACGGTGACGACCGCGGCGACCACCGCGTATCCGCTGATCAGCAGGCCGACCCGGCCCTCGGAGACGTCGAGGTCCCGGGCGATGTCGCGGATCAGCCCGACGGGGAAGACCTCGAAGGTGACATACACGAAGGTGGCCGCGGCGAGCACCGCCAGCCGGGCCGCGGTGGCGCCGGCCGGCCGGCGCGCCGCCGCCGTGGCCGCCGCAGGGCTCATCGGCCCGCACCGGCCGCGGCGGCGTCCATCCGTACGAGGATCTTCGGGCGGGTCCGCGCGCCGTCCGCGAGGCGGGCGAAGGCGGCGTCCGGTGCGGTGAGCGGGAAGACGCGGTCGACGAGGGCGTCCAGGTCCACGGCCCCTTCCTCGACGAGGGCCACGAGCCGGTCCCAGTGGCCGATGCCGGACAGGACGCCGTGGACGGTGGCGTCCCGGATGACCAGGGCGGCCGCGTCGAAGCCGTCGACGGCGTGGTGCGGGGTGCCCAGTTGGGCCATCCGGCCGCCCGCGGCGACGAGGCGGACGGCCGCGCGGACCGCCGCGGTGCTGCCGGAGGCCTCCACCACGGCGTCGTAGCGCTCCTCGTCAGGGCCCGCGGGTGCGGCGGAGGCGCGCAGTCCCAGCCGCCGCGCCAGGTCGCGGGCCGCGGGCTGCGGGTCGAAGACGACGGGGTCGGCGCCGAGTGCCCGGGCCACCTGGGCGGCCGCGAGCCCGAGCGTGCCGCCGCCGAGGACCGCGACGCGGTCGCGGGCGCCGACGGCGAGCCGGTCGATGGCGTGGACGGCGGCGGCGGTCGGCTCCAGCAGGGCCCCCGCCTCGTCGGAGAGGGCGTCGGGGATGCGGGTCAGGGTGTCCGCGGGCGCGGTGATCAGTTCGGCGCCGGCTCCGGGGCAGTCGCCGAGCACGCCGATCTCGCTGCGGTCGGGGCAGTAGCGGATGCGGCCGGCGCGGCAGTGCGGGCAGGTGCCGCAGGGCCGGAAGTTGTGCCCGGAGACGCGCTGTCCGGCCAGCTCCGGGTCGGCGCCGGGGCCGAGGCCGACGACGGTGCCGATCCACTCGTGGCCGGGGACGAACGGGTAGCTCTTCCAGCCGTCGCGGAGGTAGTTGCTCGTGCCGTCGTAGAAACCGAGGTCGGTTCCGCACAGGCCGAGCAGGGCCACCCGGACCAGCACCTCCCCGGGGCCGGGTGCGGGCGGCTCGACCTCGGCGACGGACACCGCGCGGGGGCCGGTGAGCTGAATGGCTTTCATCGTGGATCCTCGGGTCGGGTGGGTTCGGCCGCGGCGCGGCACAGTCTGATGTCCTCGGGCAGGCGGGCGGCCCCCGCGCCCCGGTAGTCGTTCTCCACGAGCACGGAGCGGGCCGCGGACCGCGCCAGCAGTGCGGGCAGTTCCGCGAAGGCCGAGCCGGGGGCCGCCGGGCCGGCCGCGGGGTCCTTCACGTGCAGGTCGGGCAGGAGCAGCCCGGCCGCCCCGGCCTCGCGGGCGAAGGCCAGGGGGTCCTCGCCTGCGTCGCGGAGGTTGCCGGTGTCGAGCACCAGGCGCAGGGCCGGGTGGTCGACGCGGCGGGCCAGGGCGAGGAGGTCGCGGTGGCCGAGGGGGGACTCGTAGGCGAGGACGAGGCCCGCCGACGCGGCGCGTTCGCACAGCGTGCGCAGGGCATCGGCGGTGCCGGCGCGCAGTCCTGCGGTGGCGGGCGTGCTGCGCCGGAAGCCGGGGACGTGCAGCACCCCGGCGCCGAGGCGGAGCGCGCAGTCCTGGGCGCGCTCCAGGAGGGCGAGCGCCGCCGGGTTGGCGGTGCCCCGCTCCTCGGCGAGGCCGAGGTCGTTGACGTGGTTGACGGCGAGGACCGGCACCGGGATGTCCCCGGCGATCGCCGCGGCTTCGCGCAGTGCGGCGGGTTCGCCGAGCGGGGTGCCGCGGTGGGCGCCGCCGTAGTCCAGGTGCAGCAGGTCCGCCCCGGCGGCGAGTGCGGTGCGGGCGGCGCGGCGCCGGTCGGTGCCGATCCGCCACTGGGGTGCGGCGACGGCCGGGGTCATGCCGGCCCGCCGATCAGGATGGCGGCCTTGAGGACCCGCCGGCCGCCTGCGGACCGGTCGTCCGCGTCGAGGACGGAGTTGACGAGGCCGGCGGCGCCTTCCAGGTCCACGGTGTGGGTGAGGACGCCGGCCCCCGCCGGTGCGGAGCCGCCGGCCAGGAGGAGGTCGAAGGCCTGCCGCAGGTGCTCTCCGCCCACCCCGCGGTGCCCGTACAGCAGCAGGGGGCCGGCCGGGCGGTCGAGGCGGTGCACCCGGGGCGGCCAGGGCCGGCCCCCGCAGTTGTCCGCACGCAGCGCCGCGACGTCGACGGGCCCGGCGGTCAGTGGGACGGGGCCCTCCGGCAGGCCGGCGTGCACGTCCACGAGGAGGGTGCCCCGGACGTGGCGGTCGAGGGCGGCCAGCGCCTGCCGCGTTCCGGTGCGCGGGGTGGCGATCACGGCGGCGACCGGCCCCGGGAGCCCGGCCAGCATGTGCGGCAGGCCGGGGTCGAGCGGGTGGACGGCGTCGGCGCCGTGCCCCACGAGCAGGGTGCGCAGGCCGGGGAGTTCGCGCTGCCAGGCCTCGCGGGCGAGCCGGCCGACGGTTCCGTCGCCCCAGACGGCCAGGGCGGCGGGCCGCACTGTGTGCCGGGCGATCCGCAGCCCGTACAGGACGGACGCGAGGGGCTCGGCGAGGGCGGCGGCCCGGGGCGCTGCGGCGCCGTCCGGGACGGGAAGGACCAGCCCGGCGCGGACGGCGGCGGCGGGGATGCGGGTGCGCTCGGCCCACAGGCCGGGCAGGTTGTGCCCGAGGAGGAAGGACGGGTCGCCGGGGTGGGTGGGGTTGACGGTGACGAGCCGGCCGGCGGGCAGCCCGGAGTCGCCGGGCTCGACGACGCGGGCCACGCCCTCGTGGCCGGGGACGGGGCTGGGGTCGCGGCGCAGGCCGCGCAGGATCTGCCAGTCGGTGCCGCAGATGCCGGCGGTCAGCGGGGCCAGCAGCATGTCGCCGGGCGCGGGGGTCGGCGTCGGCACCTCGGCCACTTCGACGCGGGTACGGCCGCGGGCGTCCGGGGGCAGGCGCCGCAGGGCGCGGTGGGTCGCCGCGCTCATCGGACGATCCCCGGCAGCCAGCGCCCGATCCGCTCGGCGCCCTGGAGCGGGTCCACGGCGCCGGGCCCGCAGAAGACGAGCCGCTCGGCGAGCCAGGCGCCGTCCCTGCCCGGGTCGGCGTACGAGGTGGGGGCGGCGAGTTGGCGGCGCAGCTCGTCGGCGTAGCGGGCGCCGAGCCCTTCGACGACTCCCCCGCCGAGGCCGAGCAGGTCGAGGTGGGGGTCTAGGCACCACAGGGTGCGCAGCAGGTTCGCGACGGGTTCGACGCAGAGTTCGAGGAGGCGGCGCGCGGCGGGGTCGCCGTCGGCGAGTGCCGCGGGCAGCCAGGCGGGGAGGCCGGGGCCCGCGTCGATGCCGAGGCGGGCGGCGACGCGGGCGATGCCGGGTCCGGAGGCGACGGAGGCGAGGTGGTCGGGTGCCCCGCATTCGCACAGCAGGCCCGTCCGCTCCGGCGCAGCGCCGGTGACCATGGCGGGGAGGTGGCCGACCTCGCCCTGGAGGCCGCGGTCGTCGACGGGTATCCGGCGGCTGTCCAGGTCGGCGACGCGCAGGGCGATGCCGCTGCTGATCGTCAGGTAGCCGATGCGGCGGGTGCCGTGCCGGGCGTGTTCGACGACGAAGTCGGCGAGGGCGGCGGTGACGTCGTTGACGAGGCTCCAGGCGACGTCGGGGCGGCGGCGGCGCAGTTCCGCCCCGAGGTCGTAGGGCTCGGCCTCGGCTCCCCACAGGGGGGCCGATCCGTAGACGGTGCCGGTGAGGTGGTCGATGGCCGCCCCGAAGGAGAGTGCGGCGGCGGCGCCTCGGGGGGCGGCCGCGCACAGCATGTCGACCATGTCGGCGCGGAGTTCGGTGACGGGCCGGCCGGGGTGGTTGAGCCGGCTCGGGGAGCGGAGCCGTTCGACGGGGGCTCCGGGCCCGCCGGTCCGCAGCCGCGTCCAGGTGCCGCCGATGTCGGCCGCGAGGGTCGCGCGTGCGGCCGTGGTCCCGGGGGGCGCAGCCGGGGGCGCGGTCACCGGCCCTCCCCCGTACGGGCGGCGGCCGGCTCGGGGGTGGTCAGGACCAGGCGGGCGGGGCCGGCCGGGGAGGCGGCGGCCCGGAAGCCGCGGAAGTCTGGGTACCGCTCGGCTTCGCCGTCGTGGGCGGTGAGGCCGCCGATGACGATGGTGCGTGCGCCGCTGTCCAGGCCGGCCCGGACTCCGGCGGGCGAGTCCTCGAAGACGAGGGTGGAGGCCGGGTCCGCCCCGAGGGCTGCGGCGGCGCGCAGGAAGCCCTCGGGGTGGGGCTTGCCGTGCTCGACGTCGTCCGCCGTGACCATGAGCGCGGGCAGCGGCAGTCCGGCGGCGGCCATGCGGACCTCGGCCAGCCTGCGGCCGGCCGAGGTCACGACGGCCCAGGAGCCGGGCGGCAGGGCGGCGAGGAGTTCGGCGGCGCCCGGGACGGCGGTGATGCCGGCGGTCTCGGACTCCTCGTGCGCGACGAGCCGCCGCGTCTCGGATTCGGCGAGCGGTGGGTCGGCGAGGAAGCGGCCGACGGTCTCCCGGGTGGGGCGGCCGTGGGCGTAGGACAGTACCTCGGCGAGGTCCAGTCCGTGGCGTGTGCAGAAGCCGGCCCAGGTGGACTCCACGAGTCCGGTCGAGTCGACCAGCGTGCCGTCCATGTCGAACAGCAGCGCCGAGGTGGGTATGTCTGACAAGGGTCCTCCTGGGTCGTGGTCGCCGGGCTGCCCGGCCGTGCTGGGGGTGGCGCCCTACTGGCGCGGGGCGTCCAGGGGCTGCGACTGGGACGCCGGGAGTCCTTCGCGGACCGGCGACCAGCTGCCGTCGGGCTGCACCACGAGTGCCTCGCCGTGCTCGGCCGCTCCGCGGGTGCGGGCGAGCCGGTCGGCGAGCGGGGCGAAGGCGGCCGGGGCCATGTAGCCGCTGTAGTCGAAGTCCTGGGGGCGGCGGGCCCGGATACCGGGGGTGTCGACCATGCCGGCGGGCAGCGCCTGGACGAACCGGACCTCGGCGGGGTCGGTCTCCTGCGCGAGGGAGCGGACGAGGGAGTCGGCTGCGGCCTTGGTCGCGGCGTAACCGGCGCGCCCGGGGCCGGCGTTGTAGACCACCTCGGACGAGACGTGCAGGAACAGGCCGGGGGCGGCGGCCCGCAGCAGGGGCATGGCGGCCCTCAGCGTGCGGGCCAGGCCGTGGACGTTGACGGCGAACTGGTCGAGCCAGTCGGCCTCGCCGGTCTCCAGGAACGGCTCGCGCCGGGAGGTGAAGTAGACGGCCGAGTAGCAGACGAGGTCGGCGCGGGCGGGCAGGCCGGAGCGGAGCGCCTCGGCGGAGGCACCGGCGTCCCTGAAGTCCAGGGGGTGCCAGACCAGGGCGTCGCCGCCCGGGCCGGCCGGGCGGCTGCGGCTGAAGACGTGGGTCTCGATGCCGCGGGCGGCCCAGGCGTCGGCGATGCCTCGGCCGATGCCCGTGGACCCGCCGACGACGACCGCGGTGGCCGGGGGTGCGGTGCGGTCGGGGGAGGTCATGCGCCCACCTGCTCGGGGACGCGGGCCGGCGCCGCGGCGGCGGGCTCGGCGGGGCGGTGGTGCTCCCACAGCAGGGCGGCGGCGTCGCGGAGTTCGCCGGGGGTGACGTCGTTGACGAAGCGGTGGCGGCCGATGCCCATCGGCAGCGGGAGCCGCTGCCGGCCGTCGCGGTGGCGGACGGTGTCGCGCAGCGCGTCCTCCAGCAGGGCGGTGTCGTGCAGGACGTCGTTCCAGGCGGGCAGGCCGAGGCCGCGGATCGCGGAGTGGATGCGGTCGGCCTGGGCGGCGGTGACGTCTCCCCGCAGTGTGGCCATGGCGGTGGTCAGCGCCATGTCGATGACGACGGCCTCGCCGTGGAGCAGCTCGGGCAGGGCGTGCATTTCCAGGGTGGGGCTGAAGGTGTGGCCGTAGTCGACGCAGCGCTCCAGCTCCGACTCCCACAGGTTGGGCTGGAGTTCTTCGAGCATGAGGTGGATGGCCTCGGCGACGATGGCGTCGGAGGCGGCGGCGAGTTCCGGGGTCGTGCCCTGGAACCGGTCGGCGCGGACGGCCGGGCCGTGCTCCTCCAGCAGGCGGAACAGGTCCTCGGAGCGGATGAGGGCCATCTTCAGGATCTCGGCGAGGCCGTTGCTGACGTGCCGGTACGGCAGGCTGCGCAGGAAGGTCCGGTCGAGGAAGGTCGCCGTGGCCGGCGCGTAGGTGCCGAGCCGGTTCTTCCCGCGCTCGTAGTTGACGCCGGTCTTGACGCCGACTCCGGCGTCGACCAGGCCGATCAGGGTGGTGGGGATCCGGATGTAGGGCGTTCCGCGCCGGTAGAGGCTGGCGGCGAAGCCGACGATGTCGGTGAGCACGCCGCCGCCGATCGCGAGGACGGGCTCGCGGCGGCGGTCGATCCCGAAGTCGTTCATCGCGTCGACGACGCGGGAGACGGCGTCCCACTGCTTGACGGTCTCGTCGGCGCGCAGCGGGACGACGGCGGCCTCGATGCCGTGGGCGGCGAACCAGTCGCGCACCCGGGCCCCGTAGAGCACGTCGACGTTCTCGTCGATGACGACGAGGCGCCGCTCGCCCCGCTTCATGGGCACGTCGGGGCACCCGTCGAGCAGCGCCGTGTTGCCGGGTTCGAAGAGGCCGTCGGAGCTGACGACGTGGTAACGCACCTGGCGGACGGCCTCGACCGTCCATGCCGGGCCGTCGCCGACGGCCTGGCGGAGCCCCTGAGTGAAAGCAGTACCGCTGCGCATGTCCCCTCCAGTTCGAGCGCCATATGACAGGGCAAGAGAAGTTTCCATCGGCGCCTCGTCGAGTATAGTAGCAGCAACGCTTGCAGGGCGTCATGTGTGCTATACTTTCCGCAAGCGCCGCTGTGACAAGCGAGAGTGCGCGTGCACGGGAAGACGGTCGAGCGTGAAGGCCTCTGTGCTCACTGACGAAACCCGACGAAAGCACCGGAGGTCGGTCGCATGGCAACGCTGGCGGAACGCCTGAACGCATGGTTCGCCGATGCCGCCACGGCGGACGCCGTGGGCCGGCTGCGCGAGCCGTCGACCGCCGAGGTCGCCCAGGCCATCTCGGAGGACCCCCGGCACAACGTGACGATCTCCCGGAGCTACCTGACGGCCCTCCGCAACGGCTCGCAGACCAACCCCACGGTCAGCGTCCTGTCGGCGATCGTGACGTACTTCCAGGGACGGGACATGACCCTGCCCGTCTCGGTCAGCGCCCTCATCGACGAGGAGCCTCCCGCGCGCACCTCCGAACTGCCCGAGGAGTGGGCGGCCCTGGCCGACCGGCAGGTCCGCTCGATCGCCCTGCGCGCCGGGCAGTTCACGCCGGAGCTGCGCGACCAGCTGCTCTCGATCATGGACGTGCTGGACGCCTCGCGGAAGCAGCAGCCGTCCGGGCGCGACGGCGCACCGGACTCCTAGACCGTATCGGGCGCAGGCCCGCCCATGCCCCCGCAGAGGCCCGCCGGGCGCGGCGCCGCCCGCATCGTGCGCAGTTCGAGGGAGAGCCTGACCAGGGCGCCCAGGTCCTCCTCGTAGTCGGTGCCGCCCGCGCGGCCCCCGGAGCCGGGGGCGAGGACGAAGACGGACGCCGACGACGGCGCGCCGCCCGCGCCGTCCTGCTCGCGGAGCCGGCGCAGGGCGCGGTCCACGAGGCAGGCCGAGGTGCGCGGGTCGTCCTCCCGCACCGCCCCCTGCGACTCCTCGGCGACGAGCCGCAGGTAGGGGCCGAGACGGGTGAGCCCGTCGCGGCACTCCACGTACCGGCGGTAGACCGCCGAAGCGCTGACGAGCAGGCGGTTCCGCCGCCGCCGGTGGTGGTCGAGGACCAGCTCCGGGTGGATCTCGACCAGCCGGTTCCACAGCTCCTCCAGGCCGAGGAACTGCGCGCGGTGGTCCAGCCGCTCGCGCACGATCTGCACGACGCTGACGAAGCAGGGCAGGCTGAGCCCCGCGCACACCACGATCGTCGCGACCTGGCCGAAGACGAAGTCGTCGGCGTACGTGATCGCCCGACCCGGCTCGCGCAGGGTCGGCAGGTTCACCCACAGGAAGCGGAACACGCAGGTGAGGGCGAGCGCTGTCAGACCGCCGGAGATGACACTCAGCGAGAGCCGGCGCAGCGAGCGGCCCTTGCGGGCGTGCCGGGCGGCGAGCAGTGCGCAGGCGGCGTACCCGAAGAAGAGGTAGAAGTTGCCGAAGTTGTAGAAGGTGCGCACCCGCCAGTCGACAAGGTACTCCGAGGTCAGGACGTGGTTGCGCAAGTGCGGCGGGAGGGCCGCGGTCATGGCGGTCATCACGGACAGGCAGATCGCGCAGGCGACGGCCTCCCAGGGCCATGGCCCCCGCCAGCCGGTCAGCGGGCACTCCCGGAGGAACCCGACCATGAGGCCGAGACCGATCAGGATGGCCACGTTGAAGGTGATCTTCGTGAAGCCGGGGAACGTGTGCTCGTCGACCCGGGCAAGGACCGGCGGCTGGGCCAGCACGTTCCCGATCCCCATGAGGAACAGCGAGAGGAACAGGTGCAGCCTCATGGGGTCGCGGAAGCGGTGCTGGACCAGTGCGGGCATCATCCAGGCCGCCCCGCCGAGCAGCGTGACGATGGCGACCAGGTTGAGAACGCTCACGTCGGCCCGTCGGCGAGGACCAGGCTGTTGTAGACCGAGGGCCGCCACGGCTCGTCGAGCCCGTAGCGGCGCGCACGCCGGCTCATGGAGATGGCCTGGTTCATGATCGTCGAGGCGATGATCTCGGCGTCCCGCTCGTCCCTGTCGGAGTAGCAGGTGCGCAGCTGCACCTGCTCCGGCCGTTCGCCTGCGAGGTCGTAGGCGATGATGTGGCCGACCTCGTGCAGGATGATGTGCGCCTGGTGCGCCTTGGTGGTCTTCGCCTGGTAGGCGATGACGTCCTCGTGCCGGCGCGAGATCAGGATGCCGAACGGGCCGTCCGCCGGCAGGTCCCACTCCAGCAGGCTGATCGGCGTCCCCCGCATCTCGCCGAGCCGCTCGCACAGCGCGGTGACGCTGAGCGGCAGCTGCGGCTCCAGCCGCCTCATCAGGCAGCGGCTGTGGGCGCGCAGTTGCGCGTCGCGCAGCCGGTCCCTCCGCGTGCGCGGTGATTGTTCCACACCCCGCCCGAACCGACCGAACACAAGGCCCCCTCCCCGTTCGCTCACCGGCCGGGGACCCGGGGGCGCGACGCGTGGTCGCTTCCGGGCCGGCCGGCCACGGGGCAAATCTACGCCACCTGCACGGCCCCGGACGCTCCGGGAGAGGAAGATCACGATGGGTCAGCGGCGGGGAATGCGCTGGTCAGGCTCGTTCCGCGCGCTCGGACGGGTGGTGGTCGGTGAAGTGCGCGGCGGGGCGGGACAGGTCGCGCCTTGATCGGTTGGGGATTCCGCGGGACCGGGGCGCACAATGTGTGCTAGCAGACAAACCCACACCAAGGGCAGGGCAGGCGGCACGGGTGCGGCCGGGACGACCGGTCGGGCGCGCGGCGCCGGTGCCGGTGCCGGGTGGGAGGGAAACGGTGAGTTCCGAACCGCGCTCCGAGCGCCCCACCGGCCCGCCCTCAGGCCCGCTCTCCGGACGCCCGTCCGGCGATGCGACGAGGCCGATCCCCCCGCCTCCCCCGCCGACGGCCGGCGGCGGGGGAGGCGGGGGCGGGGGCGGGCCCGATGAGCCGGGAGGGCCCGGGGGTCCGGGCGGTCCCGGCGGTCCGGAGCAGCAGCCGGGCGGCGGCGGGCGGCCGTGGTGGCGCTCGGTGCCGCGGATCGCGACCGTGACCGGGGCGGCGGTGGTCGCCGGGGTCCTGGCGGTCGTCTTCACCCGGCCCGACGGCGGGGGCGGCGGACAGCAGACGGCGGCGGGAGAGGTGATCCTGGAGCCCACCGGGTCCACCGGCGAAGAGCCGTTCACCCCGTCGACCGCGAACGCGACGACCGCGCTGCCGGCCGCGGCGCCCCGCACTGCCCCGACGGCCGCCCGGACCCTCACGAGCGTGGCGGGCTCGGAGCCCGGCCTGTACGGCGGCAGCCGAAACCTCGCCAGCTGCGACGTGGAGAAGCAGATCCGCTACCTCGGCTCGGACCCCGCGAAGAACAGGGCCTTCGCCTCCGCGCTGAAGGTGGAGGAGTCCGCCGTACCCGGCTACCTGCGCTCGCTGACGCCCGTACAGCTCCGCTCGGACACCCGCGTCACCAACCACGGCTACCGCAACGGCGCGGCCACCGGCTACCAGGCGGTGCTCCAGTCCGGCACGGCCGTCCTGGTCGACAGCCACGGCGAGCCGAAGGTGCGCTGCGCCTGCGGCAACCCGCTGAGCCGCGCGGTCCCGCAGGCCGGCACCCCCGAGCAGAAGGGGAAGAGCTGGCCCGGTTACCGGCCGCAGAACGTCGTCGTGGTCAACCGCTCGGAGACGGCGGTCAAGGTCTTCGTCATCTTCGACCAGAAGGACCGGCAGTGGGTGAGCCGGTACTCGGGCGACCACGGCAAGCGCGACAGGAAGGCGGAGCCGCCGCCGAAGCACTGGCCGCTGCCTCCGACGGCCCCGCCGGCGACCGAGCCGCCCGCGACGAAGTCCCCCCACGGGACCCGCGACCCCCACTCCCCCGGGCACGAGACCCGCGACCCGCGCTCGCCGGGGAAGGAGACCCGCGACCCGCAGACCCCGGGCCGCGAGACCGGGAAGCCCGAGAGCCCGGCCCCGGAGTCGCCGGCCTCCGAGCGCCCCGGTGTACGGGAGAGCCGGCCGCCCGCGCCCGAGTCCCCCGACCGGGAGTCGCCGTCCGCGCCCGCGTCGCCCGAGCGTCCGAACCTCCGGGACGCCGAGACCGAGCGCCCGGACGCGCCCTCCGGGGAGAGCCCCGCACCGGAGCCGACCGCACCCCCCTCGCAGGAGCGCCCGAACCTGCGGGAGACGCAGTCCGAGCCCCCCGCCCCCGAGCCCTCCCCGGTGCAGCCGTCGGCCCCCGCAGAGCAGGAGAGCCCCGCTCAGCAGTCGCCCGCCCCGGAGGGCCCCGGCGAACAGCAGCAGCCCGGCGAGCAGCAGCCCGAGCAGCAGCAGCCCGGCGACCAGCAGCAGAACTCCTGACGGCACCGGGGGCCACGGCACGCAGCACCGCAGTCGGCCGGCGGTCCCGACAGGCCGTGTCGGAGGAGGCCGCCGCGGGGCGGACCGGGGCCGCGTCTTCGGAGCCGCCCGGCGCCGCACCCCGCTGCTCGGCGGCCGGGCGGCGACCGGCGGTGGCACTGCGTTGGTGCTCCCTGCCGCGCTGGATCATGCTGGTGTGTGGAGCCCCTGGCCGTGCAGGTTCCCGTGGGACAGCGGCAGGGGAACGAACGAGGGCGAGATGAGCGGCGATGGAGCGACTTCCCACCTCTCCTGGTGACCGGCCTGCGGGTACGGAGGCGCCGTCCGGGCCGGCGTACACGGCCGCGGCGACCGTCAACGAGCAGGGCGTCGTCACCGAGTGGAGCGAGGGCGCGCGCCGGCTGCTCGGCTATGAGGCCTCCGAGACGGTGGGCCGGCCGGCCGCCGGGCTGCTCGCGGACGATCCGGCCGAGTCGGCGCGGAGGTTGGCGCCCTGGCAGGACCGGTGGAGCGGCACCGTCGCGCTGCGGCACCGGGACGGCCACCGGCTGGAGGCGGGGCTGCTCGCGCACCGCTGGACCTCGAGCGGCGGAACGGCGAAGTGGTTCGTGGTGTCCGCAGTGACGGGCGCGCCGGGCCTCGGCTGGGGCGAGCCGCTGCGGGAGTGGGCCTTCGCCCAGTCGCCCTGCTTCCTCGCGGTCTTCGACCAGGACCTGCGGCTGGTGCGGGCGAACGCCGGAATGGAGCGGACCCTGTCCCTGACGGAGCCGGAGATGCTGGGACTGCGCCTGCCGGAGATCGCGCCGGACCCGGTGAGCGACGAGACGGAGCGGCGGATGCGGCAGGTGCTGGAGACCGGGGAGCCGCAGGTCGTGGACGCCTTCATCCGGCCGGCCGGGGCGAGCACCGAGCACGGCTGGGTGACCTCGCTGGCCCCGCTGCGGGACCCGGAGGGCCGCGTGCACGCCGTGTGCCTCGCCGCGCACGACAGGACGGGCATCGAGGGGACCCGGCAGCAGGTGCTCGTCCCGCAGGACGACGCCGCCACGCGCATCGGCACCACGCTGGACAGCTCGCGCACGGCGCAGGAGCTGGCCGACGTCGCGGTGCCCCGGCTCGCGGACTTCGCCGTCGTCGACCTGCTGGACCCCCCGCCGCGCGGCGACGAGCCGTCGTCCGGGCTGTCGGCCGGGCCGGTCGCGGTGTGCCGGATGGCGGTGCAGTCGATCCTGGAGGGCAGCCCGGAGTCACGGGTGTCGGTCGGGGAGACGACGGTGTACCCGCCGCTGTCCCCGGCGGCCGAGTGCCTGGCGGCCGGGCGCGGCGCCGTGTACGCGACGTCGGACCCGGCGATCGCCGCGTGGGCGGCCGAGGACCCCGGCGCGTCCTGGATCAGCGAGTACGGGACGCACTCGACGATGGTCGTCCCGATGCGCGCCGACGGGATCACGCTGGGCGTGGCGGTGTTCGGCCGGCACCAGCACCGGGAGCCGTTCCAGTCGGAGGACCTGTGGGCGGCCGAGGAGCTGGCGACGCGCGCCGCCGTCAGCATCCACAACGCGCGCCGGTACACCCGCGAGCACACGACCACGATGACACTCCAGCGCAGCCTGCTCCCGCAGACGCTGCCGGACCAGGCCGCCCTGGACATCTCCTCGCGCTACCTGCCCGCCGGCGGGGAGGCCGGGGTGGGCGGCGACTGGTTCGACGTGATCCCGCTGTCCGGGGCGCGTGTCGCCCTGGTGGTGGGCGACGTCGTGGGGCACGGCATCCGGGCCACGGCGACGATGGGCCGGCTGCGGACCGCGGTGCGCACCCTGGCCGACGTGGACCTGCCGCCCGACGAGCTGCTGACCTACCTCGACGACCTCGTCCTGCACCTGTCCGCCGACGACGGCGACCGGCAGGGCACCGGGGAGGCGGCGCTCGGCATCGGCACCACCTGCCTGTACGTGGTCTACGACCCGGTGACCCGGGGCTGCACCGTCGCCCGGGCCGGGCACCCGCCGCCGGCCGTGGTCTCGCCGGAGGGGTCGGTGTACCTGCTGGACGTGCCGGCCGGGCCGCCGCTGGGCCTGGGCGGCCTGCCGTTCGAGACGGTGGAGACGGAGCTGCCGGAGGGCAGCCTGCTCGCCCTCTACACCGACGGCCTGCTCCAGGCGCGCGACCACGACATCGACGAGGCGCTGGACAGCATGTTCGGGGCGCTCGCCCGGCCGGCCTCGACGCTGGACACGGTGTGCGACAGGGTGCTGACGGCGATGCTCTCGCACCAGCCCGACGACGACGTGGCGCTGCTCGTGGCGCGGACGCGGGCGCTGCACGCGGACCAGGTCGTGGTGTGGGACCTCTCCTCCGATCCGTCCGTGGTGGGGCAGGCCCGCCGGAACGCCGCCGAGCAGCTGGCGGCGTGGGGGCTGGAGGAGGCGTCGTTCGTCACGGAGCTGCTGGTCAGCGAGCTGGTGACGAACGCGATCCGGTACGGGGAGCCGCCGATCCAGCTGCGCCTGATCCACGAGGGGAAGACGCTGATCTGCGAGGTCTCCGACGCGAGCAGCACGGCCCCGCACATGCGGCGGGCCCGGACCTTCGACGAGGGCGGGCGGGGTCTGCTGCTGGTCGCGCAGCTCGCCCGGCGCTGGGGCACGCGGCACGCCGCGGTGGGCAAGACGATCTGGGCTGAGCAGTCCCTCCTGGGGTTCTGACCAGCGGACGGGGCGCCTGTGACGCGCCTGTGACAGTCGGGGGACACGGCGGTGAAGGTCCCGAGCCAGGCTTTTCCATAAGAGACAAAAGGGACATTCGGTAACGAGTCCCTCTGCTTCCGAGGACGTGAGCAGTGACGGCCGAGCCCATTCGGCGGAGGAAAAGCCATGAGCCTCACACTCACCACCCCCACCGTGCACGACGAGACCACCGCCGCCGCCCTGGCCCCGCGTGAGCAGGAGACGCTGCGGCACATCGCCGCCGGGCGCACCTACCTCCAGACCGCCCGCCACATGGGCCTCTCCAAGCACACGGTCGACGCCTACCTGCGGCGGATCCGCGCCAAGCTGGGCGTCAACAGCACGGCGGAGCTGACCCGGCTGGCCATCGCCCTGGGGCTGTGACGGCGGGGCGAGGGCGGCCCGCCGGCTGAAGCGGGAAGGGGTGAGGAGGAGGGGGCGGGGGCGGGGGAAAGGTCACGTCCCTCCGGGCGTGCCGCCGAAGACCGGCCGGGCCCACTCCGGCGGCTCCGGCGGCGGCCCGGGGGGCTCTTCCGTTCCGGCGGACTGCCCGTCATCGTGCCGGGGCCGTACGGGCGTCCCGGCGCCGGCGGTGGCGGCGCGCAGGGCCGCGACAAACTCCAGGCACGACCCGTACCGGTCCTCGGGCACCTTCGCGAGCCCCCTGGACAGCACCTCGTCGGCGGCGTCCGGGATCTCCGGCCGCCGCTCCGTCAGCGGCGGCGGCTGGTCGAACTGGTGGGCCCACAGCAGCGCGGCGTCCTCCTCGCGCTCGAACGGCGGCCCGCCCGCGAGGGTTTCGTAGACGACGCAGGCGAGGCTGTACTGGTCGCACCGGCCGTCCACAGGCCGTCCCGAGATCTGCTCCGGCGCCATGTAGTCGAGCGTCCCGACGAACTCCCCCTCCGTCGTGAAGCCGGTGAGCGACAGCGCCTTCTTCGTCAGGCCGAAGTCCGTCAGGTAGACGTGCTCGGGGTGCTCGCTGTCGGGGCCTGCGGCGACCAGGATGTTGCCCGGCTTGACGTCCCGGTGCACCAGGTCGTGCTCGTGGGCGGCGTCGAGCGCCGACGCCACCTGGGCGGCGATGCGCAGGGCCGTCGCGACGGGCAGCGGCCCCTCCCGGTCCAGCAGGGCCCGCAGGTCGGCCCCCGGGACGTACCTCATGGCGATGTACAGGACGCCGTCCGTCTCGCCGGCCTCGAAGATCGGCACGATGTGCGGGTGCTCGATCGACGCCGCCACGCGCGACTCGTGCGTGAACCGGCGCCGGAAGGTGTCGTCCCGGGCGCGCTCGGGGGCGATCAGCTTGAGCGCGACCGTGCGGTCCAGGCGCAGGTCCTTGGCGCAGTAGACGACCGCCATGCCGCCGCGGCCGAGCATCCGCTCGACCCGGTAGCCGGCGATCTGCTTCCCGATCAGGCCGGAGGGCTGACCCGCGTACACGCTCAGGCTCGACGGCGTGCCCATACGGAAGAGTCTATGCGGCACCTGTCGGGGGTGCCCCCGCGCGCGGGGGCGCCCCGGCCGGTGGGGGCCGGGGCGCCTGCATGAGGCGGCTCCTTCAGGAGCAGCGGAGGCTGCTGCCGTTCATCAGGGCGATCCAGTTGCCTTCGAGGTAGTGCTTCTTCCAGGTGTCGAGCTGCTGGACGGGGATGTCGTACTGCCGGGCGATGTCCTTCTTGCGGGTGTCGGTGCCGTCGGCGAGGAGGGCCATGACGATGTGGACCTTGTCGGCGGGGTTGAGCTGGTCGGCGGGCTTGTCGGGGAGGGCTTCGAAGCGGAGGCAGCCGGGCTGTCCGGGCTTGCCGGGCTCGCCCGGCTGTCCGGGGGCGCCGCCCTTGCCGCCTTCGCCGCCCTTGCCGCCTTCGCCGCCGGCGGCGCAGTACGGGGGGAGCTGTCCGGCGGTGGCGGGTGTGGCGGGGGGCGGGGCGGCGTGGGCGGAGCAGGCCGTGCCGGTGAGGAAGGCCAGGGAGGCCGCCGCGAGGATGAGGGGGCGGTGCCAGGAGCTGGTGGACATGGGGTTCTCCGCCTCGGGGAAACGGGTGGGTGGGTGGGGGTGGGGCGGGGTGGAGGCCGGGAGGCCTGCACCCCGCGGATCGGGTCGGGCTCGGTTCGGGCGTGGGTCAGAAGATGCTGCCGCCTCCCTTGCCGCCGGCGCCGCCGAGGCCGCCGAAGATGCCGAAGCCGCCGGAGCCGCCCTTGCCGCCGTCGCCGCCCTGGAAGACACCGAAGCCGCCGTTGCCGCCCTTGCCGCCGTTGCCGCCGATGACGCCGCTGCCGCCCGCACCGCCGACGCCGCCGGCGCCGCCGAGGAGGCCGCTGCCGCCGTCGCCGCCGCTGCCGCCCGCACCGCCGACGCCGGTGACGCTGCCGCCGCCGGCGCCGCCGGCGCCTCCACCGCCGCCGACCAGGCCGGACCCTCCGGCCCCGCCGTCACCTCCGGCGCCTCCGGCGGCCGGGAGCGCGGACGCCACCTGGGCGGGCATCGGGGCGGCCGAAGCGGTGGCCGCGGGCAGGAGGACCCCGCCGGTGACGACCGCGGCCGAGGCGGCCAGCGTCGCGAGGCGGAGGCCGCGCCGCCTGGGGCGCACGGAGCCGGTGGCGGTGGCGGTGGTGGCGTTCTGCATGGTGCGGTTCATGGGATTCTCCTGCCGTGTTCCGGGGATGGGTGCTCTCTCGGTGCGGCCCTTGCGGGGAATCAGGGAGGGTCCCGGTCCTTCGGGGGCTTCCCTCGCTCCGGTGGGGGCGCACAACCAGTAGGCCCGAGACGCCCCGCCCCGGACACGTTCCGGAAACTCGGGGCTTGACAGCCCGGGAAGGGCCCCGCTCGACGAAACCGCACTGCGGTGCGGGGCATACCGGTCCGGCCGCCGGGCAGCCGCAGCGTATGACCGCACTCGTCCTGCTGCCCGGGGTCTACCGCCCCCAGGCCGACACCCGGCTCCTGGCCCAGGCCCTGGACGCCGAACCGATAGCGCCGGGGAGCCGCGTCCTCGAAGTGGGCACCGGCAGCGGCGTCCTCGCCCTGCTGGCCGCCGCCCGCGGGGCCGCCGTCACCGCCGTCGACGTGTCGTGGCCGGCCGTGCGGACCGCCCGCCTCAACGCCCACCGGGCCCGGCTGCCCGTTCGCGTGGAGCTGGCCGACGCCGCGACGTGCGCGCCCAGCCGCCGCTTCGACCTCGTCGTCAGCAACCCCCCGTACGTGCCCGCGCGCAGCAGCCGCGGCTCCGGCCCGGCGCTGGCCTGGGACGCCGGCGCCGACGGCCGCGCGGTCGTCGACCGGATCTGCGCGCGGGCCGCTCGGCTGCTGCGGCCCGGCGGCGTCCTGCTGCTGGTGCACTCGGCGCTGTGCGGGGCGGCCACCACCGTGGCGAAGCTCCGGTCGGAGGGCCTGGCGGCCCGCATCGTGCTGCGGGCGGACGTCCCCTGGGGGCCCGTCCTGTCGTCCCGCAGGTCGTGGCTGCACGAGCGCGGCCTGGCGCCCGCAACGGCAACGAGGGAGAAACTGGTGGTGATCCGTGCCGAACGCCCCTGAGCCCCGCACCCCCCGGCGCGTCCTGGTCGACCCGCACGGGCCGGTCCTCGTCGAGGGCCCCGTCGAGGTCGAGACGCCCGACGGGATCCGGCGCAGCGACCGCTTCATGGTCGCCCTGTGCACCTGCCGGCGCAGCCGGACCCTCCCGTGGTGCGACACCAGCCACCGGCCCCGGGAGCGGCGCCGGTGAGCGCCGTCGGACCCGCGGAGGCCGCCTGGTACGCCGAACCCCGCGGCGAGGTGTCGGCGGCGCTGGCGGACTGCCTGCGCCACGGGCGGGAGGCGCCGCCCGGCCTGGAGCGGGCCGCCGGCGGCCCGGCCGTCGACCCGTGGGGCGACGACCTCCACTTCGCCCTGTACCTGCTGTACGAGCTGCACTACCGGGGACTTGACGGGGTGTCGGACGACAGGGAGTGGGATCCGGGGCTGCTGCGCGTGCGCGCCGCCCTCGAACAGTGCTTCCTGGCCGCCCTCCGGGAAGCGGTGCCGTCCCCGCGGACCGTCGAGGAGTCGTTCGGCCCGCTGCTGACGACACCCTCCGACCGGGCCGGCGGGGTCAGCGGCCGCATCGCGGAGACAGACGGGCTGTGGCGGGCCCGCGAGTACGCCGTCCTCCGCTCCCCGTACCACCTGAAGGAGGCCGACCCGCACGCCTGGGCCATCCCTCGGCTGACCGGGCGGGCCAAGGCCGCGTTCGTCGCCATCGAGTACGACGAGTTCGGCGCGGGCCGTGCCGAGGCCGTCCACGCCCGGCTGTTCGCCGACCTGATGGAGGACCTCGGCCTGGACGCCGGCTACAACCGCTACCTGCCGGCCGTTCCCGCCGCCGCGCTGGCCACCGTCAACCTGATGTCCCTGTTCGGGCTGCACCGGGCCTGGCGGGCCGCGCTCGTCGGCCACTTCGCCTGCGTGGAGACCACGTCGTCCCCGGGGTCCGCCCGCATGGCCGACGCCCTCGCCGCCTGCGGGGCCGGTCCGGCCGCGATCCGCTTCTACACCGAGCACGTCACCGCGGACGCCGTGCACGAGCAGATCGTCCGCCGGGAGGTCATCGGCGGGCTCCTGGAGGACGATCCGGCGCTGGAGCCGCGGATCGCGTTCGGCTGCGACGCGACGGTCCTGTTGGAGGACCGCCTCGCCCACCACATCCTGACCGCCTGGACGAACGGGCGCAGCGCGCTGCGGCACCCGCTGCCGCAGCCGGTCGCCGCCTGAGGGCCAGCCCCCGAGGAGGAACGTCATGCGCGCACTGACCTGGCAGGGCCGGGAGGACGTCCGGATCGCGGACGTCCCCGACCCCCGCATCGAGGACCCCTCCGACATCGTGGTCAAGGTGACGTCGACCGGGATCTGCGGCTCCGACCTGCACCTGTACGCGGTCCTCGGCGCGTACATCGACCGCGGTGACGTCCTCGGCCACGAGGCGATGGGCGTCGTCGAGGAGACCGGTCCCGAGGTGGGCACCCTGCGCCGCGGGGACCGGGTGGTGGTGCCGTTCAACATCTCCTGCGGCGCCTGCTTCATGTGCGACCAGGGCCTCCAGTCGCAGTGCGAGACCACGCAGGTCCGCGAGTACGGCAAGGGCGCGGCGCTGTTCGGCTACACCAAGCTGTACGGGCAGGTCCCGGGCGGGCAGGCCGAGTACCTGCGGGTGCCGTTCGGGGACACCCTGCCGGTGAAGGTCCCGCACGGGCCGCCGGACGAGCGGTTCGTGTACCTCTCCGACGTCCTGCCGACCGCATGGCAGGCCGTGGAGTACGCCGGGGTGCCGAACGCGGGGACCGTCGCGGTGCTCGGGCTGGGCCCCATCGGCCAGATGTGCTGCCGGATCGCCCGGCACCGCGGGGCCCGCCTCGTCATCGGGATCGACCTGGTCGACGAGCGCCTGCAGCGGGCCCGCGAGCACGGCGCCCACACCCTGGACCTGCGGCAGCACTCGGGAGACGCCCTCGTCGAGGCGGTCCGCGACCTGACCGACGGGCGGGGCGCGGACGCCGTCATCGACGCCGTCGGCATGGAGGCCCACGGCAGCAGCGTCGCCGCCCTCGCCCAGAAGGCCACCGCCGTCCTCCCCGACGCGCTGGCCCGGCCGCTGCTGGAACACGCGGGCATCGACCGGCTGGAAGCCCTGCACACCGCCATCGAACTGGTGCGGCGCGGCGGCACGATCTCGGTGTCCGGGGTCTACGGGGGCGCGGTCGACCCGATGCCGATGCTCACCCTGTTCGACAAGCAGATCCAGCTGCGCATGGGACAGGCCAACGTCCGCGCGTGGACCGACGACATCCTGCCGCTGCTCACCGACGCCGACCCGCTGGGCGTCGAGGGCTTCGCCACGCACGTCCTGCCCTTGGAGGAGGGGCCCGACGCGTACGCCCGCTTCCAGGCGAAGAAGGACGGCATGGTCAAGACCCTCCTCACCCCCTGAGGGAGCCGCCGCCGGGCGCCGGCCGGTGCAGGGTGACGCCGTGCTCGGCGAGGGACTCGGGGAGGCGGGCGAACACGGGCAGCTCCTCGATGTGGTGCACGCCGGCCGGCAGGGCCCCGCCGAGGAGTTCCGCGGTGACGTGGGCGGCGACCAGGCCCGTGACCCGGCTCTGCGCCCGGCCGGTGAGCGCGTACGCGCAGTGGCGGCTTCCGCGGTGGGCGTCGGCCCGTACCGCGAAACCGTCGCCTCCGAGGTGGATGCGGCGGAACGCCGCGTTCAGTGCGCGGCGCACTGCGGGCCGGCGGGCGGCCCGCCTCAGCCCGAACAGGGCGGCGGTCAGCGGCCGCGAGTCGAGGCAGAGGCGGGTGGCCACGCGGGGCGTGCCGAGGGTGCGGGGCAGCGTGTACTGGTCGGAGAAGGGGAAGGCGTACGCGGTGCGCGACCCGAACCCGGGCAGGGCGGTGCGCAGCGGGCCGGCGGCCGGGGGTGCGGCGAGGTGGTCGACCGTCCAGCGGACGGCGTCGGCGCCGTGGCGTTCGCCGCTGCCCAGCAGGACCGTCAGGTCGATGCGTTCGGCACCGCCGACATCCTCGTGCGCGCGCCGGGCGAGCAGGTTCGTCAGTCCGGGGGCCACGCCGACGCTGAGCACGGCCGTCGCGCCCGACGCTGCCGCCAGGGGGTGCAGGCCGGCCACGTCGTCGAGGAGCCGGCGGGTGGCGCCCACGTCGACGAGGCCGGTGCCGCGCTCCAGGCAGGCGCGGGCGGCGGCACCGTCGGGGGGCTCCACGCACATCACGACAGCGGCCACGTCGCCGAGGCCGTCCAGCGTGCGCCCGAATCCGGCCGGGTCGCCGACGTCGGCGCGGACGCCGCCCAGCCGTGCCGCCTTCGCGGCGTCGCGGCCGGCGATGACGACGCGGCCGGGGAAACGGCTTTCCAGGGCGGAGGCGGCCGCGCTGCCGACGGCGCGGGCGGGGGCCTGCGCGGCGGCCACGACGCGGACTCCGCGGCGGACGCCGCCCTGGCCGTCCTCGGCCCGGAGACCTACGGCCTGCTCGTCGGACGGCGCGGCTGGACGCCGGACCGCTGGGAGCGGTGGGCGGCGGACAGCCTGGTCCGCCAGCTCCTCCCCTGAGTCGGCGGCTCAGGTGTTCGGCGGCGCCTGGCTGATGTCCGCCAGGGCGGAGGAGCCGTCTCTGTCGATGGCCAGGTCGCCCAGGGACACGACGCCCACGGGGCGGCCGCCCTCCGTCACGGGCAGGCGGCGCAGCGCGCGGGAGCGCATCAGGTCGACGGCCTTGTCGATGTCGCCGTCGGGGCCGACGGTGACCAGGTCCGGGCTGCACACGTCGGCCGGATGCGGTTTGGGGGGGCGCGTACGGGGACAGCCGCCTGGTGGCCACCGGACCGGCACGGGCCGGAGCAAGCCGGGTGGAGCCGGGGCGAGGAGCGTGCGGCGATGAACGGCGACAGGCGGGGCGGCGGCATGGGCGACAAGGAGCAGGCGCCGGGCAAGGGGCGCGAGGAGCAGGTCGGCGACCGCTCGCCGGACGCGGACCCGCCGCATCCGGCCGGGACGCCGCGCGACTCCGGCGACACGGCCCTGGACCGGAGGCGCAGGGACGACGCGACCTCCGGACAGGACCCGGACCGGCAGGGCCCGGACCGGCACGGCGGCCGCTGAGGCCCTGGAGGAGGGGAAGGAGCCATCGCGCAATCACCGGGCCCGGGAGCCGAAGTGCGCCGCTCCGGGCCCCGTTCACAGCCCACCACCGGTCACGTTGTGCAGCCGAACAGGAATGGTGCGTGTCCAACCTGGCACGGTCTGCCCCGATGTCATGCGGTGTTCGCTCAGAGGACGCTCAGATCCCGATAACGATCATGTCACCACACAAGGGTCTTTCGACCCGGTTACAGGTGAATGACCGAAATGCCCGTGATGCTCGCCCCGATGGCGCGCCGATCTCCGTGGTACATCTTCACGACCGCCTGCCGGACACCACCCACGTCCGAGCAGGGGCGCTGGAGCCGGCCGATCGCCGGCATGCAACTCCATCAGCATCCGGGGGATCGGAACCCGGTCTGCGGCCGAGCGCGGCGCGGATCGGCATGGAGCGGAAAGGCGCACCACAGCATGACCTCGACGCAGGTCGACAAGCACCACGGCGACGGCTCGACCCAGGGCGACACGCCCGAGGAGGGCTACGAGCGGGGACTCGGCAGCCGCCAGGTCCAGATGATCGCCATCGGCGGCGCCATCGGCGTCGGCCTCTTCCTCGGCGCGGGCGCGAACATCGCGAAGGCCGGGCCCAGCCTCATCCTGATGTACGCCCTCGCCGGCGTCATCGTCTTCTTCATCATGCGGGCGCTCGGCGAGCTGCTCCTCTACCGGCCCGTGTCCGGTTCCTTCGCGGAGTACGCCCGCGAGTTCCTCGGCCCGTTCTTCGGGTTCGCGACGGGCTGGACGTACTGGCTCATGTGGGTGGTCACCGGCATGGCCGAGCTGACCGCCGCGGCGATCTACGTGCACTACTGGTTCCCGCAGGTGCCCCAGTGGGTGACCGCCCTCGTCTTCCTGGTGGTCCTTTACCTCGCCAACCTGATCTCCGTGAAGATCTTCGGCGAGATCGAGTTCTGGTTCTCGATGGTCAAGGTCACCGCGCTCCTCGGCATGATCGTGATCGGCATCGGCGTGATCACGTTCGGGTTCAGCGCGGCCGGCGACACCGCCGCCGTCTCGAACCTGTGGGCCTTCGACGGCATCTTCCCGAAGGGCGTCGGCTCCAGCCTCATGACCCTCCAGGGCGTCATGTTCGCCTACCTGGCGGTCGAGCTCGTCGGCGTCACCGCGGGCGAGTCCGAGAACCCGGAGAAGACCCTCCCCAAGGCCATCAACACCCTGCCGTGGCGCATCATCGTCTTCTACGTCGGTGCCCTCAGCGTGATCCTGATGGTCGTCAAGTGGACCGAGTTCCAGCCCGGCGTCAGCCCGTTCGTGGCGGCGTTCGCCAAGATCGGCATCCCGGCCGGCGCGGCCATCGTCAACTTCGTGGTGCTGACCGCAGCCCTGTCGTCCTGCAACTCCGGCATGTACTCCACCGGCCGCATGCTGCGCGACCTGGCCTCCAACTCCGAGGCGCCGAAGGTCCTCGGCAAGCTGAGCTCCACCAAGACCCCGGCGCTCGGCATCACCCTCTCCGTCGCCCTGATGGGCATCGGCGTGGTCCTGAACTACGTCGTCCCGGAGAAGGCCTTCGGCTACGTGACCTCGGTCGCGACCGCGGCCGGCATCTGGACCTGGATGATGATCCTCATCAGCCACATCCGCTACCGCCGCGAGGTCGTCGCCGGCCGCCTGCCCGCCTCGTCCTTCCCGGCGCCCGGCGGAACGGTGTGCAGCTGGATCGCCGTCGCCTTCCTCCTGCTGGTCACCTGCATGATCGCCATCGACCCGGACAGCCGCATCTCCCTCTACGTGGGCGCCGGCTGGGCGGTCTGCCTGGCGGTCGGCTGGGCGGTCCTGAAGTCCCGGAACCCGCAGGCGGCCCAGCGCGCCGCGGCGGGCGGGAAGGGCCTGGAGCGCGCGGGCCGGTCCTGACCGGCCCGGTCGATGCACCTGGCGTCCCCGAGGGGCGTACCGGCCGGCAGCGGCCGGTACGCCCTTTTCCTGCTCCGGCCGAACACGGGGCCCCGTACGGGCAACCCCGCGGCGCCGCACCGCGTCCCTCCCGGCAGGAAGACGCACCGGCCCGTCCGGCGCGGACGGGCGGCAGCACCAGGAAGCAGGACGACGTGATGAGCGACAAGGCCCGCACCCTCTTCGACGCACTGGACCTCGACCGCGACGGCACGCTGACGCGGACCGAGGTCATCGCCGCCCTGCGGGCGAAGGGCCCCACGCTCGCCGCGCAGGGCGTCATCCCCGTCTGGGGCGTGGGCGGCGCGGACGACTCCTCGGCCCTCTTCGACGCCGCGGACCAGAACGGCGACCGCGTCCTCACCTTCGAGGAGTTCGCCGCGGTGGTCGACCGCCGCTTCGGCTGGTAGCGGCCTCACCCCGGGCGCAGCTCGGCAGGCGGGGCCCCGGCGGGGCCGACGGCGACGGCCGCCCGGGCGGTGCGCCCGTCCGCGGTCCGGCAGGCGACGGTGTAGACGCCGTCGGCGCCGACCGGGAACGAGAACCGTCCGTCGGGGCCGGTGAGCGCGGCGATGTCCGGGACGGGTCCGGGGCCGTCGGCCAGGTGGACGGCGGCGCCCGCCACCGGCGATCCGTCGGCGCCGACGACGGTTCCGGTGACGAGGCGGACGGCCGGGCCGCCGGGCGCGGTCATCGCCGCCCCCCGCCTGCAGGCCCGGCCGGCAGGCCGCGCGGGGCGCAGATCACGCCTTCCACAGGACCAGGTTGTCGAAGACCGCCTTCGTGATGCGGGTGCCGGAGTTGGTGGTCAGCCCGCCGTACGCGTGGACCGCGATGCCGTACCGGCCGCCGTTGTGGATGCGGTAGACCGCGCTGCCGCTCTGCCCGCCGGCGGTGTCGATGTCGTAGAAGACCTTCAGCGGGTTCACGGAGCTGACGCCGCGGCCGTCGTACCACTGGGTTCCCGGGGGCTGGTCCCCGGGGTAGCCGGAGATGTTGACGCTCGTCTTCAGCAGGTCCGCGTCGGGCCAGGAGCCGAAGCCGAACCAGCCGGTGGTCGCCCCGAGTTCGGTGGGGATGATGAGGGCCCCGTAGTCGAAGTTCTCGTCGCCGTCGGCCGTCCAGCCGGTGACGGAACGGAAGTTGGTGCTGGTGACGGCGCCGAACGGCAGGAAGGTGCCGTTCCGGCCGGGCATGACCTGGATGGACTTCACCCACCCGTCGCGGCCCGGCACGCCGCTGTGCTTGATGTGCACGACGTGGCCCGCGGTCACCAGGGTGTGCGGGCCGATGAACCAGCCGGTTCCGATCCACTGCGAGTTGTCGGCCGCGGTGACCAGCAGCGAGGCGTTGACCCGCCAGGGGTAGGCCGCGGTGTCGGTGATCTGGACCCGGTCGTCCGGGCCGTGGACCGTCTCCAGCAGGTCCGGCGGGCCGAAGGAGGCCTCGCCGATGTCCGGCAGCGGCGCGGACGGCGCCGTCCACGCCTCGGCGGGCACGGATTCGGACAGGGCGCGGGTGCGGCCGGCGACCTGCTCCAGCCCGTCGGAGGTGAACGCGGCGGGGCTGCCGCCCTGCGCACCCTCCGACGGGCCTTCGAAGAAGGCCTGCTCGGCGGCGGGCGCGGTGAGTTCCACGGGCTGGTTCGAGACAGCGGTGTGCGGACCGTTCGTCATGGCGACTCCCGGGGCTGCGTGAAAGGCGTGGGTGGTGGATGCGTGTGGAGGGCCCACGACGATGCACCGCGAACGCTTTCCGCCAGTCCGGGCCGCGCACCGTCCGGGCGCGCTCCCCCACTCCAATGGAACGCCGGTCTGCCGCTGATCGCCACGCGGCGGAGCGCGGTCAGCGCTCCGAGAGTTCCGAGGGGGCCTCCTGGACGAGCCAGCCGTTGCCGTCGGGGTCGCGGAAGGTCATGAACGAGTTCCAGGTGCCGCCCCTGCCGTCCTCCCAGCCGGACTCGCCGAGGTGGCGCACCGGCGAGACGTCGACGCCGCGGGCGACCAGCTCGGCCCGGGCCGCCTCGATGTCCGTGACGCACAGCTGGAGGCCGTGCAGGGCGCCCGGGGCCGTCTCCTTCGTGCCGGGCATCGCGGGCATGCCCTGGATCATGGCGATCGAGCAGCGGGATCCGGGCGGTGTCAGCTGGACGATGCGCGTGCCGGGGGCGACCTCGCTGTCGACGTCGACCTTGAAGCCGGCCTTCTCCGCGTAGAACTCCTTCGCGCGGTCGATGTCGGTGACGGGGACGGGGACGACTTCCAGGGTCCAGTTCACGGCAGGGTGCCTCCTCGGGCCGGGGCCGGCGGGTCCGGCCGGTTCCACCGTCGCATGCCGGCCCTGCGTGCGCGGCGGAACGCCACGACAACCGCAGGAACGGACCGGGGCCGCGTATTCACCGGTATCCGGACCGCGCCTCTTTTCGGGGAAAGGTTCGGGCCATCGTGCGGGGCGCATCTGCCGAAAGCACGGAAGACGTGGCTACGATGACGGCGTGACAGCAGCGGAAACCGCCTTCTGCGCGCCGTGGATCCGGGTCCGCCGGATTGCGGCGGCGCCGCTGTGGCTGGTCCTGCTGCTGGTCGGATTCCTCTGCGCGCACGGCGGGGAAACCGCGAGTACCGCACACCACTTCCGGCCCGCCGCCGCAACGGCCTCGGTATCCGCGCCGGATTCCGCGGCAGGGCCCGTGGCCCGCGCCGCGCACCAGGACCGCGTACACGGCGGAGGCGGCGCCGGACACCAGGGCGAGCACTGCGCACCCGGCCGGACGGACGGCGGCGCAGTGCTCGCGGGCTGCCCGGACGCACCCGCCGGCCGGCCGGCCGCCCGCGCGGGCTCCTCCGCCGCCCCCGCCGCCCCGGGACAGCCGCAGACGCATGGCGCCGCACCTCCCCTGACCCCCGGAGTGCTGCGCATCTAGTGCTGTGGCCGGCCCGCCGGAATTGCCCGGCGCCGGGACAGGGGTATCCGCACCCCGCATGTGCGGTCCCGTCCGCCCGCGTATCGCCGACCTGCCCGCGGCAGCGAATTACCCGCCCTTTCCCCCGGTGATTCCCTGGCCGTTTACGCCGCGAATTCCCCGCCCCGGCGACGCCGCGGCCTGCCGCTGCCGAACTCCGCCGGGAAATGCCGGCGGCGAGGCCGGTATTCGGCATGCCCGTTCACCCCCCGCCGCCAGGACCTACCGAACCCGAACGGAGCCCCCGCATGTCCTCCACCGCCCCCCGCCCCCCGGCCGCCGCGCCGTCCTCCCCCGGCGCCGCCCTGTCCGGGCTCGTCGGCAACACCCCCCTGCTGCGCGTGTCCGAGCCGTTCGCGCCCCGCGGCCGCGGCTTCTGGGCCAAGCTGGAGGGGTTCAACCCCGGCGGCATCAAGGACCGCCCCGGCCTGCACATGGTCGAACGGGCCCGCGCCCGCGGAGAGCTGCGGCCCGGCGCCCGCGTCATCGAATCCACCAGCGGCACCCTCGGCCTGGGCCTCGCCCTGGCCGGGATGGTGTACGGGCACCCGGTCACCCTCGTGACGGACCCCGGCCTGGAGCCCTCCATGAAGCGGCTGCTGACCGCGTACGGGGCCCGGGTCGAGGTCGTCTCCGAGCCGCACCCGGCCGGCGGGTGGCAGGAGGCCCGCCGCGCACGGGTGCGGCGGCTGCTGGACGGGAACCCGGGCGCCTGGTGCCCCGACCAGTACAACAACCCCGACAACACCACCGCCTACACCCCCCTCGCCCTCGAACTCGCCGCCGGGCTCGGCCACATCGACGTCCTGGTGTGCAGCGTCGGCACCGGCGGGCACTCCGCGGGCCTCTCGCGGGTCCTGAGGCAGCTCTACCCGCGGCTGGAGCTGGTCGGCGTCGACACCGTCGGCTCCACGATCTTCGGGCAGCCGGCCCGGCCCCGCCTGATGCGCGGCCTCGGATCGAGCATCCACCCCCGCAACGTCGCCTACGGCAGCTTCGCCGAGGTGCACTGGGTGGCGCCGGCCGAGGCCGTGTGGGCCTGCCGGCGGCTGGCGTCCTCGCACTACGCGACGGGCGGCTGGAGCGTCGGCGCCGTGGCGCTGGTCGCCGGCTGGCTGGCCCGCACCCGCCCGGAGGGCACCCGCGTCGCGGCGGTCTTCCCCGACGGACCGCAGCGCTACCTGGGGAGCGTGTACGACGACGACTGGTGCGCCGCCCGCGGGCTCCTCGACGCGCCCCCGGCCGCCGAGCCGGAGGTCGTCGGCCGGGCCGACGAGAAGGAGGTCGTCCGCTGGACCCGCTGCGCCTCCGTCGTCGACCCCCTGGCCGGGCGCGCGGACGGGGTGCGGGAGGCGTCCCGGTGAGGGGGCCCCTCGCGCCGCTCCGCTCGTACGGGGCGGGCGTCAGGCTGCTGATGGTGAACCAGTTCGCCATCAACCTCGGCTTCTACATGCTGATGCCGTACCTGGCGGTCCACCTGTCCGGGACGCTCGGCCTGGCAGCCTGGACGGTCGGCCTCGTCCTCGGCGTGCGGAACTTCAGCCAGCAGGGCATGTTCCTGGTCGGCGGGACCCTCGCCGACCGGCTGGGCTACAAGCCGCTGATCGTGGCCGGGCTGCTGCTGCGGACCGCCGGGTTCGCGGCACTCGGCCTGGTCGGCTCGCTGCCGGCGCTGCTCGCGGCGTCGGCCGCCGTCGGCCTCGCGGGCGCCCTGTTCAACCCGGCGTCGCGCGCCTACCTCGCCGTCGAGGCGGGAGAGCGGCGGGTGGAGGCGTTCGCCCTGTTCAACGTCTTCTACCAGGCCGGCATCCTGCTCGGCCCGCCGGTCGGCATGCTGCTCACGGGCGCCGGCTTCCGCCTCACCTGCCTCACCGCGGCCGGGATCTTCGCCGTGCTCGGCGCCGTGCAGATCCGCCGCCTGCCGCCCCGGCGGGCCGACGGCCCGGCCGGCCGCGGGGACGCGCCGCGCCCGTCGGTCCTCGCCCAGTGGCGGGGCATCCTCGCGAACCGGCCGTTCGTGCTGTTCTCGACGGCCATGGCCGGCTCGTACGTCCTCTCCTACCAGGTGTACCTGGCGCTGCCGCTGGAGGTGCGGCGGCTGGCCGGCCCGGGGCCGTTCGGCACGGCGGCGACGGCTGCGCTGTTCGCGGCTCCGGGGCTGCTGACGATCTTGCTGCAGACCCGCGTCACCGCCTGGTGCCGGGCCCGCACGACGTCCGGGCGGGCCCTCGTCTGGGGGCTGCTGGCCATGGCCGGGGCCTTCGCCCCGCTGCTGCTGGCGTCCGCGCTGCCGCTGCCGGACGGGGGCGCGTGGCGGTGGCTGCATGCGGCGGGCGTGCCCGTACTGGCCGCCCTGCTGCTCGCGGTGGGGACGATGGTGGCGTACCCGTTCGAGATGGACACCCTCGTCGGGCTGTCCGGGGACCGGCTCGTGGCCACGCACTACGGGCTGTACAACACCGTCTGCGGAATCGGCATCACGGTGGGGAACCTGCTCACCGGGGCGGCGCTCGACGCGGCCCGGGACGCCGGCGTGCCGTCGCTGCCCTGGCTCGCGCTCCTCGCCCTCGGCGTGCTGTGCGCGGGCGCGCTGCTGGCCATGGACCGCACCGGGCGCCTCGCGCCGCCCGGGCGGGGCGCCCCGGCTGAGCCGGCGGCGGCCTGAAGGACCGCGCCGGCTCCGCTCAGCCGCCTGCCGGCCGGGGGTCGGCGGAGGCGAGCAGGTTCAGCACGGTGGCCTCCATGGCGTGCCGGGCCTGCTCGGCGCTCAGGCCCGTGGAACGCCAGTGGTGCCAGGCGCCCCAGGTGGTGACGGCGTCAAGCCCGTCGGCGAGGTCGCGGCGGCGGTCCTCCGGGAGCGGTGCGAGCTCCGCCGCCAGGACGGCCTCCATACGGCGGCGGCCGTCGGCGAACGCCTCGTCGATCACCTGCCGGATGCGCGGCGAGGGGTGGTCCATCCGCATCACCGCCAGCCGGGCCGGGGTGATCCACTCCAGGATCCGGGCGCGCTGCTCGGCGAGCGCGGCGACCCGCTCGGCGCGCGGGCCGGCGGTCGGCAGCGGCCTGATCTGCTCGGCGAGCTGCTCCAGCCGCCGGGTGATGGCGGTGTCGACCAGCTGGGACATGTCGGCGAAGTGGTGGAACACCGAGCGCCGCGAGACCCCGGCGCGGGCCGCCACCTTGTCCGCCGGGAACTCGGTGCTCCCCTCGTCGAGCAGGGCGAGCAGCGCGTCGGCGATGCGCTCGCGCGTCTGCCGGCCGCGTTCGGTCCGCCCGTCGGCCGCCGACTCCGGTCGTTTCTCCACTCGCCCTCCCGATCTCCTCGCATTGACATTGTTGCACTCGAAGTGCAAGCGTAAATGTGCACTCGCAGTGCAAGTTGTTGCGGACGAGAGGTGAGAGGCGACGATGTTCCACGCCCTGGGGCGCAGCTGCGCCCGCAGACCCGGCCGGGTTCTCGCCGCCTGGCTGGCGGTGCTGCTCGCGCTGGCCTCCGCGGTCCTGGTGTTCGGCCGGGCCACCAGCGAGGCCGTGTCCATCCCGGGCAGCGACAGCCAGGCGGCCCGGGACGCGGCGGCCGCCTTCCCCGGGCCGCCGTCGGGCAACCAGCCCGTGGTGCTGCACGCGCCGGCGGGCAGTGCCCCGCTGACCTCGGACGCCATGAGGTCCGCCGTCGAGGCGGCGGCCGCGCGGATCGCCCGCGTCGAGCACGTCACGGCCGTCACCACCCCCTACGCCCCCGCCGGCAGGGCGGCGATGAGCACGGACGGCCGCACCGCCTACCTGACGCTCGGCCTGGACGTCGCCGCCCGCGACATCACACCGGAGACCACCGGGGCCGTGGAGGCGGCCGCCGAACCGGCCCGGCAGGCGGGCATCGAGGTCACCCCGGGCGGCGAGCTCGCCGCAGCCGCCGACAAGGGGTCCACCGGGCACAGCGAGCTGATCGGCCTCGCCGCGGCCGCCGCCGTCCTCTTCCTCGGACTGCGCTCGGCCCCGGCCGCCGGACTGCCGATCGCGGTCGGGGTGGTGGGCCTGGGTGTCTCGCTGGCGGCCGTCGGCCTCCTCGGACACCTCGTGGACATGCCCGCTTCCGGCGCCACGATCGCCGCCATGATCGGGCTCGGGGTGGGCATCGACTACACCCTGTTCTGCCTGATGCGCTTCCGCTCCCTCCTCGCCGGGGGCGCCGGGGCCGTGGACGCGGCCGCGCGCACGACCGCCACGGCCGGCAAGGCCGCCGCCTTCGCGGGCTGCGCGGTGGTCGCCGCCCTGGCCGGGCTGGCGCTCGGCGGGCTGCCCCTGCTGTACGCGCTGGCGCTGGCGCCCGGGATCGCCGTACTGGTCGCCGTGGCGGCCGGGCTCACCCTGCTGCCGGCGCTGCTGGCGCTGCTCGGGCGGCGGCTCGCCCCGGCCGCGGCGGGGCCGGCTGCCGCCGCCGAGGGGGCCGGCCCGGAGCACGGCGCCCGCCTGCACCGGATCGCCGTGTACGTCGCCGACCGGCCGTGGCGCCACCTCCTCGCCGGCCTGGCCCTGCTCGCCGTACTGGCCGTCCCCGCGGCCGGTTTGGCGTTCGGCGCTCTCGACGCGGGCGACAAGGCCGCGGGAACGGACAGCCGCACCGCCCACGACCGGCTGGCGGCCGCCTTCGGCCCCGGCGTGAACGGGCCCCTCCAGGTGACGGCGTCCCTGCCCACCGCCGCCTCCGGCCCCGGTGACGGCCGCCTCACGGCGGTCACCTCCGCGCTGGAGGCCACCCCGGGGGTGGCCTCCGCCGGCGGCCCGCAGCTCGCCGCGGACGCCCGTACCGCCCGCTGGCAGGTCGTCCCCGACACCGGCCCCGGCGATCCGCGGACCGCCGCGCTCGTCGACCGGCTGCGGGAGTCCGCCCTGCCCGCGGCCACGGCGGGCAGCGGCACGGCCGCCCACGTGGGCGGATCCGCCGCCGCCCAGGCCGATCTGAACGACCGCCTGGCGCAGCGGCTGCCCGCGGTCATCGGGGCCGTCGTCGCCGTGGCCGCGCTGCTGCTCCTGCTCGCGTTCCGCTCGCCCGTCGTCGCGGTCAAGGCCGCCGTGGTGGCCCTGCTGTCGGTGGCCGCCGCGTACGGTGTGCTCACCGCCGTGTTCCAGTGGGGCATGGGCGCCCCGCTGCTCGGCCTGGAGGGGCCGGTGCCGATCCCCGGGTACGTTCCCCTGCTGATGTTCGCCGTCCTGTTCGGGCTCTCCATGGACTACGAGGTGTTCCTGCTCACCTCTGTCCGCGAGGCGTACCTGCGGCATGGGGACAACCGGCGCGCTGTCATCGAGGGCCTCGCGGGGACCGGGCGCGTGATCACCTCGGCAGCAGCGATCATGGTGTGCGTGTTCCTGAGCTACCTGCTGTCCGCGGATCCCGTGGTGAAGATGTTCGGCGTCGGCCTGGCCACGGCCGTCGCCCTCGACGCCACGGTCGTCCGCGGGCTGCTGGTCCCGACCGGGATGGTGCTGCTGGGCACACGCAACTGGTGGCTGCCCGGACCGCTGGACCGCCTGCTGCCCCGCTTGGACATCGAGGGCGAGGGCACGGGCCGCGGCACGACGCGCCCACACCCGGCCGCGCCCGGACCCGCCGCCACCGAGCCGACCCCCGCACCGTGAGGAACCCGGAGCCCATGCCCGCCGACGCGCCGACCGCCCCCGCCACCGCCCCCGCCACCGCGGCCACCGCCCCCGACCACCCGCGCCCCGGCCGGCGCCGGCGGGCGGTGATCGCCGGAGCCGCCGCCCTGGCGGTCCTGCTCGCCCTGCCCGCGGCCGACGCCTTCGCCCGCCACCGCGGCGAGGGAAGGCTCGCCGACCGCATCGCCGCACGCCACCCCGACCTGCGGTCGAAGCCGCAGGTGGAGATAGGCGGCTACCCGTTCCTGCTCGGAGCGGCCCGCGGCGCCCACCCGGAGGTCCGGGTCAGGGCCGGCGGACACGCGCCGGACGGCCGGCCGGTGAACGCCGACGTCGAACTGGAGGACGTCTCCCGGAACGAGGACGGCTACACGGCGTCGGCGGTCGACGCCCGCTTCACCGTCCCCTTCGAGGCGCTGGCCGGCGAGGCGGGAGGGAAGGCCACCCTGTCCGACGCCGGCAGCGGCCGGCTCAGGATCGAGCGCCGCGTGCTCGGCGTCCCGGTCGCGGTCACCGCCGAACTCCGACTTCAGGGCGACACGGTGACCCTCCACGCCACCTCGGCGACACTGGCCGGAACGTCCGTCGACCCGGCGATGCCGATGGTCAGGCAGGCACTCGCGGAGAAGCAGTGGAAGCTGCCCGCCCTGCCGTGGGGCCTGCACGCCTCCGAGGTGTCGGTCGGCCCGGACGGCGTCACCGCGCACGCCCGCGGCGAGGACGTCGCCCTCGGCTGAGGACCGCCCCGCGGCCGGGCGCGGTGACGAAACGGGCGCCCGCCCCGGGAGTCGTTCCCGGGGCGGGCGCCCGTCCTGCAGGAGGCAGCGCCGGCGTCAGGCCTGCGGCGCCGGGAAGGTCGGGTACTCGACCCCGGAGACGTGCTGCACGACGCGGATGACCTGGCACGAGTAGCCGAACTCGTTGTCGTACCAGAGGTACAGGATCGCGTTGTCGCCGTCGACCTTGGTGGCGCCGGCGTCGATGATCGACGCGTGGCGCGAGCCGACGAAGTCCATCGAGACGGCGTCGGGCGCGGTCGTGAAGTCGATCTGGCGCTTCAGCGGCGAGTGCAGCGAGACGTTGCGCAGGTAGTCCAGGACCTCCTCGCGGGTGGTCTCGCGGCCCAGGCGCAGGCTGAGGATGGCGATCGAGACGTCCGGGACGGGGACGCGGATCGAGCTGCCGGTGATCGGGGCCTTGAGGTCGGGCAGCGCCTTCGCGACGGCCGAGGCGGCGCCGGTCTCGGTGATGACCATGTTGAGCGGCGCGGAGCGGCCGCGGCGGTCGGCCTTGTGGTAGTTGTCCAGCAGGTTCTGGTCGTTGGTGAACGAGTGGACGGTCTCCACGTGGCCGCGCAGCACACCGTACTCGTCGTCCATGGCCTTCAGCGGCGGGACGATCGCGTTCGTGGTGCAGGAGGCGCAGGAGAGGATGCGCTCGTCCGGCTTGATCATGTCCTGGTTGACGCCGTGGACGATGTTCGGGACGTCGCCCTTGCCCGGCGCCGTCAGGACGACCTTGTCGATGCCGGGGCGCAGGTGCTTGGAGAGGCCCTCGCGGTCGCGCCACTTGCCGGTGTTGTCGATGAGGATGGCGTCCTTGATGCCGTACGCCGTGTAGTCGACCTCGGAGGGGTCGTTGGCGTAGATCACCCGGATCGCGTTGCCGTTGGCGATGATCGTGCTGTTCGCCTCGTCCACGGTGATGGTGCCCTGGAACTGGCCGTGGATGGAGTCACGGCGCAGCAGCGAGGCACGCTTCACCATGTCCTCGGCAGCGCGCTCGCCTCCGCCGCGCACGACGATGGCGCGCAGGCGCAGGCCGTTGCCCGAACCGGCCTTCTCGATGAGGAGGCGGGCGACGAGGCGGCCGATGCGGCCGAAGCCGTAGAGGACGACGTCCCGGCCGGTGGAGCGCTCGATCTTGTTCGCACCGGTGGCGCCGGCGACGGCCTCGGCGGTGAAGTCGGCCACGGACAGGCCGCGGTCGTCGGTCTTGTACGTCGCGGCCAGCATGCCGATGTCGATCTGGGACGGGCCGAGATCGAGCGCGGAGAGGGCCTGGAGGAACGGCATCGTCTCGGTGACCGACAGCTCCTCGCCGTCGATCTGCCGGGCGAACCGGTGGGTCTTGAGAATGCTGACCACCGACTTGTTCACCAGGGAGCGGCTGTGCAGCAGGACGGTGACGTCCCGCTCGCGCTGCAGCTTCCCGATGATCGGGATCATCGACTCCGCGATCTCCTCGCGGTTCTTCCAGTTGGTGAACGAGTCCTCGTTGACAGTCACAGGTTTATCTTTCGAGCTAGGCGGCGCTCATATGCTAACCCCCTCGTACTTTGATCCTTCAAGGGGCACCCGTGTCGGATTCGCCGCCGGGGCCGGCAAGCCTGCGGGATGCGGCTTCTGATGCCCTGTGCCCGAAGCGGCTGCCGGGGGCGCGCCGGGCCGGGCGGAGCTGCCGCCGCACGGGCGGCCCGGCCCTTGCGTCCGACCGCCGCGGGGGCGGAGTCACTTCGGGGCCGGGTAGACCCTCGACTGCTTCACACTGCCGAAGGCGAAGCTCGACTCGATGGAGGCGATGCCGGGGATCGCGTGGATGCGGTGGCGCACCAGCGCCTCGTACGCCTCCAGGCTCTCGATGACGACGCGCAGGAGGTAGTCGCTGCTTCCGGCCATCAGGTAGCAGTCCTGGATGTGCTCGATGACGGCGACGTGCTCCTCGAAGATCCGCACCGCCTCGCCGGTGTGGCGCTCCAGCCGTATCCGGACGAACACGGTGATCGGCAGCCCGAATGCCACCTGGTCGACCATCGCCGTGTAGCCCCTGATCAGTCCGGCCTCCTCCAGCCGCCGGACCCGGCGCAGGCAGGGCGAGGGCGAGAGCCGGACCCGGTCGGCGAGCTCCTGGTTCGAGAGCCGGCCGTCGGCCTGCAACTCCCTGATGATTTGCAGATCCACGGCATCCACGGCCCCTCCTTGGCAGATTCTGCCCTCAACGTACGCCTGGAGGGCAGAAGTGGCAATCGGCTGCCCTGGCGAAAGGTCTAGCGTTGCCCCGTGGCCGGATACGGCCCTCTTCAGGCTGGAGGAACGACTGTGGTCGCCGTGAACACCGCACCTGCCGCGGCGCCCCCGCAGGCCCGTACGGCGGGGCTGCGCGGGCTCAGCCCGCAGGCGCAGGGCATGGCGGCGCTGGCGCTGACCGTCCTCATCTGGGCGGCGTTCGCGCTGAGCGCCCGCGCGCTGGGCTCCTCCACCCTGCTGCCCGCGGACGCCGGCCTGCTGCGCTTCGGCATCCCGCTCGCCGTCCTGGCGCCCGCGCTGTGGCGGCGCCGCCGCGCCCTGGCCGCCGTCCGGCCCGCCGTCGCACTCAAGGTCGCCTGCGGGGCCGGGGTGCCGTTCTTCCTCGCGGCGATGTACGGGGGCTCCCTCACGTCGGCCGCGTTCGTCGGCTCCATCGTGCCCGGCATGGTGCCGCTGTTCGTCGCGGCCCTCGTGGCCGCCTCCGGGCGGGGCCTCCCGCGCGGCACCCAGGCGGCCGGCCTCCTGCTGATCGCGGCCGGCGTGGTCGCGCTGGTGTGGCGCCACGTCTTCCCCCTGAACGCGTCGGTCCTCGCAGGGTCGGGGATTCTGCTCGCCGCCAGCGGCCTGTGGGCGCTGTACACCGTCGGGCTGAAGGAGGTCGGGCTCGACCCGGTCGGCTCGATCGGCCTGCTGTGCCTGCCGTCGTTCGCCGTGCTGGCCGCCCTCGTCCTGACGGGGGCGCTGCCGAGCGGCCTCGCCTCGGCGACCGCGTCCGACATCGCCGTGTTCACCGTCGTGCAGGGGCTCGGGGTCGGGCTGTGCGCCGGGCTGCTGTACGCCTTCGCGATCCGCCGGCTGGGCGCCGAGCGCAGCTCGGCCGTCGGCAGCCTGAGCCCGGTCCTGGTGGTCCTGCTCGCCGTGCCGCTGCTGGGCGAGTCGCCGACGGCGGCGGTGCTGGTCGGCGTGCCCCTGATCGCGGCGGGCGTCTCCCTCGCCAACCGCACCGCCGGCCGGGCCGCCCCCGCGCCGGCGGCGCCGCCCTCCCGGCCCTGACGGGCCGCCCCGCCCCTCCCGCTCCCGTTCTCCCGCTCCCGTCCAGCCCAGTCCGAGGTTTCCCGCAGATGCTTGAGCTCCTCCTCCCCCCGCCCGTCGACCCGCTGTGGGACCTGACCGAGGCATACGGCGCCGACGCCCGGCCCGAACGCCTCAACCTGGTCCTCGGCGTCTACCGGGACGACACGGGCACGACGCCGGTCATGGCCGCCGTGCGCGAGGCGGAGCTGCGCCTGGCGGAGCGCTCCGCGTCCAAGGAGTACCGCGGCCTGTCGGGGAACACGGCGTTCAACCGGGCCATGCTGGCGATGGTCCTGGGCGAGGGCGGCGGGGCGGCCGACCGGGCGGTCGCCGTGCAGACCGTCGCCGGAAGCGGCGCGCTGCGGCTGCTGGCCGACCTCGTGTGCCGGACCCGTCCGGGCGCGACCGTGTGGATCAGCGACCCCGCGTACGTCAACCACCGCCCGATACTGGAGGCCGCCGGCCTGGCGGTCCGCACCTACCGCTGGGTCGACGCGGAGGGCCGCTCCGACACGGCGGGGCTGCTGCAGGACCTGGCGCAGGCGCAGCGGGACGACGTGGTGCTGCTCCAGGGCTGCTGCCACAACCCGACCGGCGTGGACCCCTCCGCGCGGGCGTGGGAGGAGCTGGCCGGGCTGGCGGCCCGGAACGGCTGGGTCCCGTTCGTCGACCTCGCCTACCACGGTCTCGGCGACGGCCTGGAGACCGACCTGGCGGCCACCCGGCTGCTCGCGGACCGGGTGCCGGAGATGCTCGTCGCGGTGAGCTGCTCCAAGAACTTCGGGCTCTACAGCGACCGCACCGGTTGCGCGATCGTGCTCGGCGCCTCCCGCGCGTCCCTGCGGCACGTGGAGACGGCCCTGCAGAACGCTGCCCGGACCCTGTACTCGATGCCGCCGGAGCACGGCGCGGCGGTGGTCGCGGCGGTCCTGGAGGATGACGGCCTGCGGGCCCTGTGGCGGGCCGAGCTCGACGGCATGCGGGCCCGCATCGAGGCCAACCGGACCGGTCTGGCCGAGCAGCTGGCGGGCCTCGGCCGGCCGGCCGAGGCGGCGGTGCTCGCGCGGCAGAAGGGCATGTTCTCGATGCTGCCGCTCACCGCGCCGCAGATGCTGCGGCTGCGCAGCCGGTACGCGGTCTACGGCACCACGGCCGGCCGCATCAACATCGCAGGGCTGCCCGCCGACCGCATCGCCTGTGTGGCCCGCGGTGTCGCCGGCGTGCTCGGCGAGGACGGCGCCTGAGGGCTGCCGCCCACCCCCGGCCGGCGGGGTGGGGCGGGGCACGGGATCACGGCCGGGACCGGCAGGGATGCACGCCGGAGGGAGACCTGATGTTTCATCAGGTCGCTTGACCCGGACTCTTGACTCTCCGCGCGGCAGTCGGGATTCTCGACGCACCTTTCGCGCGGGACATGACAATCAGCCGGGTTTTCCGACACGGCCCTGCGTCCTCGACCGCGCCCCGCCGACTCCCGATGACGCGAGTGTGACCATGACCAGACGCCGCCCCGTCCGCCGCCGACCACTCACACTGCTCGCCCTGCTCCTCGCCGCCGCGCTGGCCGTGTCGCTCGGCCCCGCGCCCGGCGCCTCGGCCGACGCCGACTGGTGGGCCCCCACCGCCCGGCCCGCACCCGACTCGCAGATCAACGTCACCGGCGAGCCCTTCAAGGGCACCGACGCCCAGGGGAACGTGCGCGGGTTCGTCGACGCACACGACCACATCATGTCGAACGAGGGCTTCGGCGGCCGCCTCATCTGCGGCCGGCCGTTCTCCGAACAGGGCATCGCCGACGCGCTGAAGGACTGCCCCGAGCACTACCCCGACGGCACCCTCGCCGTCTTCGACTTCATCACCAAGGGCGGCGACGGCAGGCACGACCCGAACGGCTGGCCGACCTTCAAGGACTGGCCCGCACACGACTCGCTGACCCACCAGCAGAACTACTACGCGTGGATCGAGCGGGCCTGGCGCGGCGGCCAGCGCGTCCTCGTCAACGACCTCGTCACCAACGGGGTCATCTGCTCGGTCTACTTCTTCAAGGACCGCGGCTGCGACGAGATGACCGCCATCCGCCTGGAGGCGCAGAAGACGTACGACATGCAGGCCTACGTCGACAAGATGTACGGCGGGCCCGGAAAGGGCTGGTTCCGGATCGTCACCGACTCGGAGCAGGCGCGCGAGGTGGTCAAGCAGGGCAAGCTCGCCGTGGTCCTCGGCGTGGAGACCTCGGAGCCGTTCGGGTGCAAGCAGATCCTGGACATCGCCCAGTGCAGCCGGGAGGACATCGACCGCGGCCTCGACGAGCTGCACCGGCTCGGCGTGCGCAGCATGTTCCTGTGCCACAAGTTCGACAACGCCCTGTGCGGGGTCCGTTTCGACGAGGGCGCGCTCGGCACCGCGATCAACGTGGGCCAGTTCCTGTCCACGGGCACCTTCTGGCAGACGGAGCAGTGCACGGGCCCGCAGCACGACAACCCGATCGGCCTGGCCGCGGCGCCCTCGGCGCAGAAGCAGCTCCCGGCGGGCGTGTCGATGCCCTCCTACTCCGCCGAGGCCCGCTGCAACACCCGCGGTCTGACCGAGCTCGGCGAGTACGCGCTGCGCGGCATGATGAAGCGGAAGATGATGCTCGAAGTGGACCACATGAGCGTCAAGGCCGCCGGCCGGGCCCTCGACATCCTGGAGTCCGAGTCCTACCCCGGTGTCATCTCCTCGCACAGCTGGATGGACATGGGCTGGCTGGAGCGCCTCTACAGGCTGGGCGGCTTCGCCACCGGCTACATGAACGGCGCCGAGAGCTTCAGCGCCGAGGCCAAGCGCACCGACGCCCTCCGCGAGAAGTACGGCGTGGGCTACGGCTTCGGCACCGACATGAACGGCGTCGGCGGCTGGCCCGCGCCGCGCGGGGCGGACACCCCGAACCCGGTGCGCTACCCCTTCCGCAGCACGGACGGCGGCTCGGTCATCGACCGGCAGACCACCGGGCAGCGCACCTGGGACCTCAACACCGACGGCGCCGCGCACTACGGGATGGTCCCCGACTGGATCGAGGACGTCCGGATCGTCGGCGGACAGGAGGTCGTCGACGACCTGTTCAAGGGCGCCGAGTCCTACCTGCGTACCTGGGGGGCCTCCGAGCGGCACAAGGCGGGCGTGAACCTCGCCGCGGGCGCGGCCGCGTCGGCGAGCTCCACCGAATGGAACCCGTTCGTCAGCTACGCGGCCGGCCGTGCCGTGGACGGCAGCCGCTCCAGCCGCTGGGCGAGCGGCTGGAGCGACGACCAGTGGCTGGCCGTGGACCTCGGCTCGCCCGCCCTCGTCAGGCGCGTCACCCTCGACTGGGAGCGGGCCCACGGGCGGGAGTACCGGATCGAGGTGTCCGACGACGGCGCCCGGTGGCGGACGGTGTGGTCCACCACCACCGGCGACGGCGGCCTGGACACCGCCCGGTTCGACGGCGTGACCGCCCGGCACGTACGCGTCCACGGCCTCGGCCGCGGCACGCAGTGGGGCTACTCGCTGTACGAGCTCGGCGTGTACAGCAGCTGACGGCCCCGGGGCGGCCGGGTCCGCTCATGCGGCCCGGCCGCCCCACCGGACCGCCCACCCCGCGCGGTGACAGGAAAGGACACACATGCCCCGCATGCCGCTGGCCGAGCGGCGCCGCCTGCTCACCGAGGCGGCGATCCGCGCGATGGCCCGCGACGGCGTCTCCCGCACCACGACCCGCTCCATCGCCGCCGAGGCCGGGGTGTCGCTGAGCGTCTTCCACTACTGCTTCGACTCCAAGGAGGCGCTGCTGGAGTCGGTGATCGAGACGATCACGGAGCACTACCTCGCAGTGGTGAAGGAGGCCATCCGCCCGCGGGCCACCCTGCGCGAGACGGTGGAGGCGGGCTTCGCCGCGTACTGGGACCACGTCCGCGCCCACCCCGCCGAGCACATGCTCACCTACGAGCTGACCCAGTACGCCCTGCGCCGGCCGGGATTCGAGCACCTCGCCAGGAGGCAGCACGAGCTGTACCGCGACGTGTACGCGGGCCTCGTCGAGGAGGTGCGCGGCACCCTCGGCCTGGAGCTGCGGGTACCGGTGCCGGTGCTGGCGCGCTACCTGGCGGCCGTGACGGACGGGCTCACCCTGAACTTCCTCGTCCTCGGCGACGACGCGGCGGCAGCCGGCATCCTCGCCATGGTGACCGAGCACGTCGCCGGGCTCGTCGAGGGGAGCGGGGCGCCGCTCCCCGCGCCGCTGCCGGCCGTGCCGGGCCTTCAGTAGGGCCGCGGCGACATCACCATCGGGTCGGCGCCCGGCGCGACCAGGACGCAGCGGGGGACGCCGGGGCCGGGGGTGACGCGCACGGTCACCGGCGTCGCCGGCTCGGTCGGGAGCTCCACGCGGACGGCGACGGGCCGGTCGCCGCGGGTGGTGCCGTGGCCGGTCTCCTTGCCGTCGACCAGGAGTTCCACCTCGACGCGGTGCCCCGTCTCGACGGTCGCGCTGACGGAGTGGCCGGCGTGGTCGATGTGGAAGTGATGGCGTCGTCTCATGGGTGTCGCCTCCGGCCGACGCGCGAGCGGCTCGGCCCCTGTGCCCAGGATAGGGGCGCGGCGTGCGGCTCGCAGGCCGCCGGCGGGCGGCAGGGGTTTGGATTGCCGCACGATCCTCAATACGATCCGGCGATGATCACAAGAAAATGGGCGGCGGCAGGGGCGTGCGGCCTGCTGGCCGCGCTCGCGGCCGGGCTGTTCCCGGCGAGCGCGGCGGCCGGCGAGCCGGCGGCGAAGGACTCCCCCAAGGTCGAGCTGGTGCTGGACGTCAGCGGCTCGATGCGGGCGACGGACATCGACGGCAAGTCCCGCATGGCGGCCGCCAAGCAGGCGTTCAACGAGGTGCTCGACGCCACTCCGGACGAGGTGCGGCTCGGGATACGCACGCTCGGCGCCGACTACCCCGGGGACGACCGCCAGCAGGGCTGCAAGGACACCAGACAGCTCTACCCGGTCGGGAAGCTCGACCGGGTGGAGGCGAAGGCGGCCGTCGCGACCCTGGCGCCCACCGGCTGGACCCCGATCGGCCCGGCCCTGCTCGGCGCCGCGGAGGACCTCAAGGGCGGCAACGCCACCCGCCGGATCGTGCTGATCACGGACGGCGAGGACACCTGCGCCCCCCTCGACCCCTGCGAGGTCGCCCGCGACATCGCCGCCCAGGGGATCCACCTGGTGATCGACACCCTCGGCCTGGTGCCCGACGCGAAAACGCGGGAGCAGCTGGTCTGCATCGCCGAGGCGACCGGCGGAACGTACACCTCCGTCCGGCACACGGACGAGCTGTCGGGCCGCGTCAAGCAGCTGGTCGACCGGGCCGCGACCCCCGTCGTCACCCCGGTGGCGACCCAGGGCGCGAAGCAGTGCCAGGGAGCGCCGAAGCTCGGCGCGGGCCTGTACACCGACCGCGAGCCGTTCGGCGAGCACCGCTGGTACCAGGTGGACGTCCGGCCCGGCCAGGAGCTGCGGGCCTCCGTGAGCATCGCCGCGGACCGGGCCGTGAACAACGACTACGGGGTCATGCTGCGCGCGGTGACCGTCCACGGGCGGGAGATCGTCCGCGGCTCGGAGGCCGGCGACGGCCGCACCGACGTCATCTCGACAGGGCTGCGCTATCCCAAGGGCGGGGCGGACGCGGAGGAAGAGGACGACAGGCAGGCCGTGGAGACGGTGTGCCTCCAGGTCAGCAACTCCTTCTCCGCGCCGGCCTCCGTCAAGGCCGCCCCGGGCATGCCGGTCGAGCTGGTGGTCGACCTGGTGGACGGCCCCGACGGCGCCTCCGACGCCGCCTCCTTCGGCCTCGGCCGCGGCTGGTGGCTGCTCGGCGTCCTGGCCGTGGCCGGACTGCTCGCGGGCCTGGTGTGGGGCTGGATCTCCCGCTGGCGTATCTCGGTCTGGAGGACCAACTGATGCGTACCGTACGGATGCTCACCGCCGCGGCACTGGCCGCGGGCGGCCTGCTCGCGGGGGCCGGCGCGGCCGCCGCCGGCTCCCCCTCCGCGAACGCGAGCGCGAGTCCGGGCGGCGGGGCCGCCGGACCGACCGAGGCCGGTACGGCGTTCCGCACGGCCACGCCGCTCCAGCCGGGCCTGCGCGCCACGGCGGAGGCGTCGACCGGCGACTACCTGTACTGGGTGCTGCCGCTGGACTCGGGGCAGCGCGCCACGGTCAAGGCGTCGGTGAAGCTGCCGCCCGCGGCCTCCCGGCACGCCGCCTCGACCTGGCGGATCGACGTGTACGACGGGCTGCGCCGCCGGCAGGCCTGCACGTACGGCGCCCAGAGCGCGACCGCCGCGAAGGACGCCGCCACGGTGGAGCTGTCCTGCACGCTGCGCACGGTGCGCCCCGGCGCGGAGCCCTGGGCCCACGACCCGCTGCCCGGCAGCTACTACGTGCGGCTGACGGCGGCGGAGGTGGCGAAGGAGGACCTCGGCCAGCCGGTGCGGGTGGAGGTCTCCGCCGAGACCCGCGACACGGGCGGCGCCTTCGCGGTGGACGGGGCGCTGGCCCAGCCGCTCGTGCCCGGCATCACGGCCCGGCTCGCCGCCGAGGCGGAGGGCGGCGCGGCGGGCCCGGCCGGCGGGGACCGGCCCGCCGCGGTGGGCGAGCCGGACGGCGGCTGGTCGGGCGGCCGCTGGTCCGACCGCTGGGTGTGGACGGCCGCGGGCGGCGTACTGGCGGCCCTGGCGGGCGTGTTCGGGTACTCCCTGACGCGCGGCCGGGGCCGCCCGCAGCAGGTGCCGCCGCGCGGCTGACCCCGCCCGCAGCACCGGCCGCCGGCGGGCGCCCTACACCGGGTGCCCGCCGGCGTCCGTGGTGTCGGCCTGGGTGGAGAACTTGGAGAGGAAGACGTCGTAGAGGCCGTCGGGGCGGCGGGTCATGGTGGCGCCGTCCTGCCAGGTGCCGTTCTCGTCCCACCACTGGCTGCCGGCCGGATCGCCCTGGTTCTGGTGGATGTTGTGCATGCCGAGCCCCTCGTCGAAGGGCTCGCCGAAGACGAGGACCGGCCGGCCGGGGACGAGGATCGGCTCCAGCGCCGCCGAGGCCTCCAGGTGGCTGCCGGCGGTCCAGGGGCGGGGCGGGTCGATCCGGTCGAGGATGCGCTGCACCCAGCCCGGAGGGCGGCGCACGAAGAGGCATCCGGTGCGCTCGGCGAGGGCGGGGTGGCGCTGGTAGTCGATCGCGCCCGATCCGGAGGTGCGCGCCAGGTCGTGGTAGCCGGGGGACGGCGCGTCGACGGGCTCCAGCACCGAGGGGTGCAGGGTGAACACCTTCCACTGGACGCCGACCGCGGACTTCTTGCTGTCCACGTCGACGGCGCAGGCATAGCGGCCTTCCGGGGTGTCCACCTCCAGGTGGACGTGGTACCAGCGGCCCTGGTCGTCGGGCCGGTCGCGGAAGTGGCGGTGCAGGGTGCCGGACAGCACGCCGTAGTTCTCCAGGGGCATGCGGCCAGTGAACCACTCGCCGCCGGCCCCCGCGGTCAGTGCGGCCCGGCGATCTCCTTCCAGTGGGCGGTGCGGTCGCACCAGCGCCGGAGGAGGACCGGGTCGTGGCCGACGGCGAGCAGGCCGGCGCCGGTGTCGGCCCGGTACTCCTCGACGACGCCGACCAGGGCCGCGGCCGTGGAGGCGTCGAGCATGGCGGTCATCTCGTCGCAGACGAGCCAGCGGGGCCGCAGCACCAGGGCGCGGGCCAGGCAGGCGCGCTGGAGCTGGCCGTCGCTGACCTCGTGGGGGCGCCGGTCGAGGAGGTCCGCGCCGAGGCCGACCCGCCCGGCGAGGTCGGCGACGGCGCCGGCCGCCTCGGCGCGCCGTCCGGTGGCGCGCAGGGGTTCGGCGACGAGGTCCCGCAGCCGCATCCGGGGGTCGGCGGCGAGGCGCGGCTGCTGGAAGACGACGCCGACGGCGGTGCGCAGAGAGCGCGGGGCCCGGTGGCGGAAGCCGGTCGCGGTGTGCCCGTCGAGGGTGACGGTGCCGCGGTCGGGGCGGTGCAGCAGGGCGGCGACCCGGGCGAGGGTGGACTTGCCGCAGCCGCTGGGGCCGAGGAGGCCGAGGGATTCGCCGGGGTGCAGGGTGAGGCGGGCGCCTTCGACGACGGGCCGGCGCCGCTCGTATCCGGCGGTGATGTCGCGGAGTTCAAGCATGGTGGCAGGCCACCCCCGAGGCGGGTGCGGGCAGTTCGGTGCGGCAGCGGGCGTCGGCGCCCGGGCAGCGGGCGGCGAAGGCGCAGCCGGGCGGCAGGGCGCCGAGTTCGGGCGGGGATCCCGGGATGGGGGTGAAGGCGCGCTCGGGCAGGGCGTCGAGGAGGCCGCGGGCGTACGGGTGGCGGGGGCCGGGCCGGCCGAAGAACGCGTCCGCCGGGCAGGTTTCGACGATGCGGCCGGCGTACATGACGGCGACGGTGTCCGCGATGCGGTGTGCCGCGGCGAGGTCATGGGTGATCATCAGCAGGGCGCGGCCGGCGTCCCGGGTGTGGGCGCGCAGTTCGTCGGCGGTGCGGTGGACGAGGTCGCGGTCGAGGCCGGTGGTCGGCTCGTCGGCGAGCAGCAGGGGGGCGTCGCCGACGAGGGCGAGGGCGGTCGCGGCGCGCTGGGCGAGCCCGCCGGAGAGCTCGTGCGGGTGGCGGTCGAGGTGGCTCGCGGGGAACGCCGCCCGCTCGGCGGCCCGCTCGGCTGCGGCGCGTACGGCCTCGCGGGCGGCGCGGCGGCCCCGGGCGGCGGAGGCGGCCGGGTGGGCGAGTTCGCGTACGGCCTCCTCCAGGTGGGAGCGGATCGTGCGGACCGGCGTGAGGTGGGCGGCGGGGCTCTGCGGGACCAGGCCGATGCGGCGGCCGCGGACGGTGCGGGCGAGGACCGCCTCTCCTGCGGTGAGCAGGTCCAGTCCGTCGGGCAGCAGGGCGGAGCCGGCGGTGTCGGCGTTGCCGGGCAGCAGGCCGAGGAGGGCGGAGGCGAGGACGGACTTGCCGCAGCCGCTCTCCCCGACCAGGGCCAGGCAGCTGCCGGGGGCGATCCGGAAGGAGGCGTCGGAGACGGCGGCCACGTACCGGCCTCCGGGCATCCGGAAACGCACGCTCAGCCCGCGTACGTCGAGGGCGGGGGCAGCGTCGGTCACAGCGTCAGCTCCGAGCGGCGGCGCGGGTCGAGGCGCTCGCGCCAGGCTGCGGCCAGGCCCGCGACGGCGAGGGTGGGCAGGATCAGGAAGAGGCCGGGGAAGAGGGTGGGCCACCAGTGGCCGGCGAGCAGCGAGCCGCGCCCGGCCTGGACGAGGCCGCCCAGGCTGGCCTGGTGGGCGGGCAGGCCGAGGCCGAGGAAGGACAGCGCGGACTCGTGCCACACCGCGTGCGGGACCATCAGCACGGCGGCCAGCCCGGCCTGCGGGAGCACCCCGGGCACCAGGTGGCGTACGGTGACCCGCCACCGGGAGGCGCCGCCCGAGACGGCCGCGTCCACGAAGGGCCGGGACTTCAGGGAGAGCACCTCGGCGCGCACGATGCGGGCCGTGGACAGCCAGTGGGTGAGCGCGACGGACACGACGACGGGCCACACCCCGGGCCGGAACAGCGCCACGGCGAAGACGCCGAGCAGCAGGGGCGGGACGGAGGCGAAGCCGTCCACGACGCGCATGGTGAGCCGGTCGGTCCACCCGCCGAGGGCGGCGGCGGCCGCTCCGACGGCGGTGCCGACGACGGTGGCGGCGAGTGCGGCGACGACGCCGGTGAGCAGCGAGACCCGCAGGCCGTAGACGCAGCGCAGCAGCAGGTCGCGGCCGAGGTCGTCGGTGCCGAAGGGGTGGGCGGCGGAGGGCGGGAGGAGGCGGGCGGAGAGGTCCACGGCCTGCTGGTCGAGCCGGACCAGCGGCGGGACGAGCAGCACGGCGAGGACGGCTGCGGCCGCGACGGCGGCGCAGACCCACAGCCGCAGCCCCGGGACCCGCCGCCCGGGGCGCCGGCCGCGGCGGCCGCCGGCGGGGCGCCACACGGGGGCGGTGAGCGGGTCAGCCATCGAAGCCCACCCGTGGGTCGGCGAGTCCGTGCAGGAGGTCGGCGAGGAGGTTGCCCGCGAGGACGGCGGCCGTCGCGAGGACGGTGAGCGCGGCGAGCAGGGGGAAGTCGACGGAGGTCGCCGCCTGGACGGTGGCGGCGGCGATGCCGGGCCAGCTGAAGACGGTCTCGACGAGCAGCGCGCCGGTGATCAGTTCGGGCATGCGGGAGCCGGTCAGGGTGATTGCCGGCAGCAGCCCGGAGCGCAGGGCGTGGCCGAGCAGCACACGCCGCTCGCCGAGCCCGCGGGCGCGGGCGCCGCGGACGGGGTCCTCGGCGAGCGCGTCGCACACGCCCTGGCGGACGTACAGGTAGAACCAGGGCAGTTGGGAGAGGGCGAGGACGAGCGCGGGGAGGACGAGGTGCCGGGCGACCTGGCCGGCGGTGACGGTGTCGCTGCCGGCGTCCGTCAGGCCGCCGGAGGGCAGCACGCCCCAGCGGACGGAGAAGAGCCAGACGGCGAGCAGTCCGAGCCAGAACGCGGGAGCGGCCTGCAGGGTGTAGGCGAGGGCGGTGGCGGTCCGGTCGAGGAGGCCGCCGCGGCGGCGGGCGGCGAGGACGCCGAGGGCGGTGCCGGCGGCCAGCGCGGCGGCGAAGGCGGTGGCGGCGAGCAGGGCGGACCAGCCGACGCGCTCGGCGATGGCGTCGGCGACGGGCTGCCGCAGCGAGGCGGAGGTGCCGAGGTCGCCGCCGAGCGCCGAGGTGAGCCAGTCCCACCAGCGCTCGACGAGCGGGCGGTCGGCGCCGAGGTTGGCGCGCAGCCGGTCGAGCTCGGCCTGCGGGGCGGTGAGGCCGGCGGTGCCGGCGTACGCCCTGACGGGGTCGAAGGGGGACAGGTCGGCGGCGGCGAAGACGCCGAAGGTGACGGCGAGCAGGACGGGGCCGGCGAGCAGTGCCCGCCGGCCCGCCATGCGCGCCATCGGCCCCCAGGGGGTGCGGCCGGGGCGGGCGGTCACTTCTGCTTCGGCTTCCAGTCCTCGATGTTCCACCAGGGACCGGCTCCGAGGCCGTGGTCGTGCGGCTCGACCTGGGTGGTGAGGCCCTCCCACCTGTCGGCGACGACGTAGAGGTGGTCGATGTGGGTGAGGAAGACGTAGCCGGGATCCTGGGCCAGTTCGCGCTGGACGGTGTCGTAGGCGGCCTTGCGCACGGCCGGGTCGCCGCTGCGGCGGGCCTCTTCCAGGGCGCGGTCGACAGCCTTGTTGTCGTACCGGGCCATGTTGTTGAAGCCGTCGCCGCCGAGGGAGGAGGTGAGCAGGAGGTACTGGTCGAAGTCGGGGTCGGCCGGGGAGCCGCCGCCGGCGAGGACAGCGTCGGTCTTCATCCGCGGCTCGATGGCCTCCCATGTGCCGGCCTCGGCCTTGACCTCGATGCCGGCCTTCTTGGCGTCGGAGGCGAAGGCGAGGGCGTGGTCCTGGCGGATCTTGTCGCCGGAGAGGTACCAGAGCGGGAAGGAGGCGCGGACGCCGTCCTTGGCGCGGATGCCGTCGCCGCCGGGCTTCCAGCCGGCGTCGTCGAGGATCTTCTTCGCCTTGCCGAGGTCGTGGGTGCGCTCGGTGCCGGCGGCGAACCAGGGGCTGTCGGTGGGGACGGGCCCGTAGGCCGGCTTGCCCGCGCCCTCCAGCAGCCGGTCGACCATGGCCCTGCGGTCGACGGCGGTGTCGAGGGCGCGGCGGACGGCGGGGTCGCCGGTGACCGGGTGGTGGGTGGGGAGGGTGACGTTGCGGTAGTCGAAGGACGTGGCGGCGAGGGTGGTGCGGGCCTTGTCGCCGGCGAAGCCCTGGGCGAGGTTCGGCGGGAGGATGGCCGCGTCGAGTTCGCCGGAGCGCAGGCGGGTGGCGCGGACGTCGTCGTCCTTGACGACGGCCATGGTGAGCTTCTTCACGGCGGGTTCGCCGCCCCAGTAGGAGGGGTTGGCCTTGAGGGTGAGCTTCTCGCCCTTGGACCAGCCGGTGAGGACGTACGGGCCGGTGCCGACGGGCCGGGTGGAGAAGTCCCCGGCGTTGACGTCCTGCCGGCCGGCTATGTGCTCGGGGGCGATGGGGAGGACGGTTCGCTCGGCGAAGGGGGCGTAGGGGTACTTCAGGGTGAAGACGACGGTGTCCTCGCCCTGCTGCTCGACCGCGGCGACGGCGTCGAGCTCGGCCTTGGAGGCGTTGTTCGTGCGGGCGTCGAGGATCGTGCGGTAGGTGAAGACGACGTCCTTGGCGGAGAAGGGCGCCCCGTCGCTGAAGGCCACCCCGCGGCGCAGCCGGTAGGTGTAGGTGAGGCCGTCGGCGGACACCTCCGGGAGGGCCTCGGCGAGGGCGGGCTGCAGCTTCATGTCCGCGTCGTGGGTGAGGAGCCCGTCGAAGACCTTGGAGTTGCCGTCCTTGCCGTAGCCGAGCAGGGGGCTGAGGGTCTCCGGCTCGTTGGCGATGCCGACGACGACCGAGTCGGCCGCCCCGGACGCCGCGGCGGATCCGGCGGGGTTGGAGCAGGCCGCCGCGCCTGCGATGAGTGCGGCGGCGAGCGCCGCGGCGGCCGCTCCCCGTGCTGTCCGGGCCGTCATGCTGTGCACTTCCCTGTGTTGCCGAATGTCCAGCAGTTTGCGATCGACTGCTGTTGCAAAGAGATCGCAATAATGCCAGAGAGGCGCAGAAGAAGACGAACCGGGCACAACCGCGCCGCCTGCGCACGCAGCCGGGGCCGTCCGGGTCTTGCCCGGCCGCCCGCCCGCATGCCATATATGTCTAGACCTTTACGAGGAACGGCCGCCGAGGAGGGCCCGTGCCCCGCACCGCCGCCCTGCTCCGCCCCGGCCTGGCCGCCGGACTCGCCGCCCTGCTCGCCGGGTGCGCGGGCGGCGACACGACCGCCCCGGCGGCCCCCGCCGGCCTCACCGCCCAGGCCGGCAGCGCCACCTCCGTCCACGTGATGTGGGACGCCGCGGCCGCCGCCGACGGGGTGGCGAACTACCAGGTCTTCCAGGATGGGAGGCTCGTCCGCGACCTGCCGGCCGAGAAGACGATGACGGACATCACCGGCCTGGCCCCGCAGACCTCCTACACGTTCACCGTCCGGGCCCGCGACGCCGCGGGGAACACCTCCGCGCCCAGCGCCGCCGCCCGCACCGCCACCCCCGCCGCCGCAGCCGAGGACCGCCGGCCGCCCACCGCGCCCGACCGCACCGAGGCCCGCGCCGACGGCCCGCGTACGGTCACCCTGAGCTGGTCCGCCGCCACCGACGACACCGGCGTCACTGCGTACGACGTCTACCAGGCCGGCATCCGCATCCACACGGCCGGACCCGCCGAGACCTCCACCCCGCTGACGGACCTCCAGCCGGACACCGCCTACACCTTCACCGTCCGGGCCCGCGACGGCGCGGACAACTCCTCCCCCGACGGCCCGCCCGCAGCCGTGACCACCCCGCCCTCGGCGGAGCAGGGGCCGCAGACCGCGCCCGCCGGCTTCACCGCGACCCCCTCCCCCGGCGCCGTCGACCTCGCCTGGACGGCCCCCGGCACCGGCCGACCCACCGAGGCGTACGAGCTGCACGTCAACGGCAGGCCCGTCACCGTCATCCAATTCGGTGCAGGTGCGGTGCCGGCCCGGGAGGCGAGGCACCGCCTCACCGTCACCGAGCCGCCGGGCACCGTGTGGGAACTGCGGCTGCGCGCCCGGCTGCCGGACGGCACCTGGGGCGCCTTCTCCGAGCGCCGGCGCATCGTACTGGCGGGATGAACGACCCGGAGGCACATCGGCGAGCTGACAGCGATCCGGGCGTAACGGCACGTCGGATCGCGAAGATCACGCACAATACTCCCGTGTTCGGAGAGTACTCGTTCAACAACAGACCGGCGGATTCCGCGGACGGCGACCCCGGTCCCGCAGTCTCCGCACCACCGGGGAACCTCCCGCCGGAACCCGCCGGCTTCATCGGCCGGGAGGAGGAACTCACCTCGTTACACCTCCTGTTGCGCACCCGCCGGCTGGTCACGCTCACCGGCGTCGGCGGCGTCGGCAAGTCCCGGCTCGCCCTGTGCGCCGCCTCCGACCCCGAACAGGCCCGCCCCGACGGCATCTGGTGGGTGGACCTCTCGCCACTGCGCGACCCGGCACTGCTGACCATGACCGTCGCCCACGCCGTGGGGCTCGCCGACCACTCCGCACGCCCCCTCGACGAGGAGCTGTGCGCCTGGATGGCCGACAAGGAGCTGCTCCTCGTCCTCGACACCTGCGAGCACATGGTGGCCGACTGCCGCCACCTGGCCGGCGAACTCCTGCAGTCCGCACCGGACCTGACCGTCCTCGTCACCTCCCGCGAACCGCTGGGCAGCCCCTGCGAGAAGGTCGTCGAGCTGTCCCCGCTGCCCTGCGAGGGCTCCGACAGCGACGCCCTCGCCCTCTTCCGCGACCGCGCCCTGGCCGCCTCCCCGCGCACGGCCGCCGTCTTCGACGACCCCGCCCGGACGGCCCTCGCCGCCGAGGTGTGCCGCCGCCTCGACGGGATCCCGCTCGCCCTGGAACTCGCCGGGGCCCGGCTGCGGACGTGGCCGCTGGAGCGGATGGCCCAGCGCCTCGGCGACCGCTTCGAGGTGCTGGCCGACTCCGGTGGCGGGCCCGGACGGCCGCCCCGCCACCGCACGATGCGTACCGCGATCGGGTGGAGCCACGAGTTGTGCGAGCCGCTGGAGCGGCTTCTGTGGGCCCGGCTGTCCGTGTTCACCGGCGACTTCGACGTGGCCGCCGCGCGCGCCGTCTGCGCGGGCGGCCCGCTGTCCGCGGCCCGTGTCGAGCGGGTGCTCTCCGGACTCGTCGCCAAGTCCGTGGTGCGGCGCCTGCAGGAGCGGGGCGCGGGGGCCCGCTACCGGATGCTCGACTCCATCCGCGAGTACGGCCACGACTGGCTGGGCGAGCTGGGCGAGGTGCGGTCGGTCGCCGACCGGCACGCGCACTGGTACGCCGCGCTCTGCCGGGCGGCCGACCGCGGCTGGATCGGGCCGCGGCAGGTCGACTGGTACCGCAGGATGACCGCCGAGCACCCCCAGCTGCGGACGGCGCTGGAGCACCTGCTGGGCACCGACCCGGCGGCGGCCCTGGAGATGGCGGGGGCGCTGTGGTTCTTCTGGTTCGCCTGCGGGCACGTCCACGAGGGCCGCGGCTTCCTGGAGCGGGCCCTGGAGGAGGGACCGCCCGAGGGCCCGGTCCGCGCCCAGGCGCAGTGGGCCCTCGGGCTGACCGCCCTGCTCCAGGGCGACATGGACACGGCACGGCGGCTGGGCAAGGAGTGCACGCGCCTGGCGGACGGTGCGCAGGACCCGGAGCGGGCCCTGCGGGCCGCCCACCTGTACGCGGCGGCGGTGATGCTGCCCGGCGACCCGCGGCGGGCCCTGGAGCTGGCCGGGCCGCGGGCCCGCGCCGGGCACGGCGGACCGGAGGACGGGCCGGGCCGGCTGCTGTGCCGGCTGGTCACCGGGTACGCCCTGTGCGACCTGCGGCGGTACGAGGAGGCGGCCGCGGAGGCGCGCGGCCTGCGCGAGGCGTGCGCCGACCTCGACGAGCGCTGGCTGCGGGCGTACGCGGACTACGTCCTGGCCGTCGCGGCGTTCGGGCTCGGCCACCCGGAGGAGGCCGCCCGGCACGTGCGGGCCATGCTGTCGGGGAAGCGGCTGCTGGGCGACCGCACCGGGATCGCGCTGGGCCTGGACCTGCTCGCGGCGGCGGTGGCGGCGCTCGGAGACGGCGAGCTCGCGGCCCGGCTGCTCGGCGCGGGGCACGCCTGGTGGCGGACGGTGGGGCGGCCGCAGATGGGCTCACCCTCGCTGACGGCCCTGCGCGAGCAGGGCGAGCGGCAGGCCCGGGCCGCGATCGGCGACGCGGCCTACGAGAGCGCCTTCCTGGGCGGCGCGGCGGCTCCCACGGGCTGACCGGCAGCCGGCGGGAGCCGGAGGCACTGCGGCGGACGTGCTGCCGAGGTGCTGCCGAGGGGCTCCCGTCAGTACGGGAGCGGTCTTCCCGACGGCGTGCGCAGGTCCAGGTCTCGGGGGGCGGGCTTCGGGACGGGCTTGCGGATCAGCTGTTGGCGCATGCGGCCTCCTCGCTCAGACCAGGACCGGGCGGCGGGGTTCCACCACGCGGCCGTCGGGGAGCAGTTCGCCGGTGTCGTCGAAGACCAGGAGGCCGTTGCACAGCAGGCTCCAGCCCTGTTCGGGGTGGGAGGCCACCACACGGGCGGCATCGTGGTCTGCGCTGTCGGCGGACGGGCAGGGGGGCTGGTGGGAGCACATGGCGCACCTCCTCGCTGTGTGGCGCGGGAGGCCGGCGGTCACCCGGTCGGTTCCGCGATCCACGGTGGCCGTGAGTATTGCCGATGGCCACCCCCGGACGGAACCCGTTTCGGCCGTCCGGTTCGGGGTGTGTATGCCCGGTTACCATGCGCTCATGCCCGGTATCCGGATCGTTCACCGTACGTGTCTGCCGCCCGGCGAGGCCTGGCGGCGGCTCACCGACTGGGAGGGGCACGGCGCGCACGTCCCGCTGACCCGGACGACCGTCGAGACGCCGCCGCCGACGGGGGTCGGGACCCGCTTCACGGCGCGCACCGGTGTGGGCCGGATCACGTTCGACGACCCGATGGAGGTCGGGCTGTGGCGGCCCCCGTCGGGCGGGCGCGCGGGGATGGTGCGGCTGGTGAAGCGCGGCCGGGTGGTGCTCGGGTGGGCGGAGATCGAGGTGCGGCCCCTGGAGGGCGGCGGGGCCGAGGTGCTGTGGCGCGAGGACCTGCGGGTGCGGGGGCTCGGCCGGCCGTTCGACCCGCTGGTCGCGGCGGCCGGGCGGCTGGTGTTCGGGCGCGCCCTTGTCCATTTGCTGCGTACCTGACATGCCGGGCTAGGGTTCCGTGATCACCGCTTCCGGCAGCCGCCGCAGCACCGAGGAGGAACCCGTGGCCACACCGCCCCCGCAGCACGGCGCGGGCCCGTACGCGCAGCACGGGCCGCAGTACGGGCTGCCGTACGGCTCCCACGTCCCACAGCAGGGGCCGGGGCCGTACCCGCCGGTGCCTGGGCCGCCTCCGGTGGCGCCGCAGGGCCCCTACGGGATGCCCGTCGGCCCGGCGGGGGTGCCGGACTGCCGGATCTGCGGCTCGGTGCCCGCGGTCCGCGGGACGGTGCGGGGCCACCAGGGCATGTTCGTGCTGATGCGCTTCCTGCGGACGGAGGGGCCGCTGTGCCGCGACTGCGGGCTGGCCACCTACCGCCGGATGCAGTCGGACACCCTGTGGCAGGGCTGGTGGGGGCCGCTGTCGCTGTTCATCACCCCGGTGACCCTGCTGATGAACCTGGGCCCCCGGGCGGCGTACTACCGGCTTCCGCCCCCGTCGAACGGCATCCTGCGGCCGCTGGACCCGGGGAAGCCGCTGTGGCGGCGTCCCCCGGCCCTGCTCGTCCTCGCCGCGGTCGTGCTGGTGTCGTTCGCCCTGCCGACGCTGATCGTCATCGGCCTGCTGGCGGGCGGCGACGAGAAGCCGCAGCCGCTGGCCACCGACCGGTGCGTGCGCAACGTCGGCGACTGGAAGGAGCAGAAACTGCTGGTCGTGGACTGCTCCTCGCCCGACGCCCAGTACCGGGTCCACGGGGCCCCCTGCGCGAACGGCGACTACATCGCCGCCCTGGAGTACACCCCGGAGGACGGCTCCCTGCGCTGCCTTCGGCCGCTGGACCGGCCGACCCGCTAGCGGATCGGCATGCCGGAGAGGGTGCGGGCGATGACGAGGCGCTGGATCTCGCTCGTGCCCTCGAAGATGGTGTAGATGGCGGCGTCGCGGTGCATCCGCTCCACCGGGTACTCGCGGGTGTAGCCGTTGCCGCCGAGGATCTGCACGGCCTGGGCGGTGACCTTCTTGGCCACCTCGCTCGCGTACAGCTTCGACATGGAGCCCTCGGCGGAGGTGAACGGCCGCCCGGCGACCGCCATCCAGGAGGCGCGCCAGACCAGCAGGCGGGCCGCGTCGATCTGCGTGCGCATGTCGGCCAACTGGAAGGCGACGCCCTGGTTGTCGATGATCGGCCGGCCGAACTGGGTGCGGGTCTTCGCGTAGTCGAGGGCGACCTCGTACGCCGCGCGGGCGGTGCCCACCGCCATGGCGCCGACGGCGGGGCGGGAGGCCTCGAAGGTGGCCATGGCGGCGTTCCTGACGCGCTCCCCGCCGGCCCGGGCGCTCTCGCGGGCGCGGGCGAGCCGGTCGTCGAGCTTCTCCTTGCCGCCGAGCAGGCAGGAACCGGGGACCCGCACGTCCTCCAGGACGACCTCCGCGGTGTGGGAGGCGCGGATGCCGTGCTTCTTGAACTTCTGGCCCTGGGAGAGGCCGGGGGTGCCGGGCGGGACGATGAAGGAGGCGTGCCCCTTGGTGCCGAGGCCGGGATCGACGACGGCGACGACGATGTGGACGTTGGCGATGCCGCCGTTGGTGGCCCAGGTCTTCGTCCCGTTGAGGACCCACTCGTCCTTGGCCTGGTCGTAGACGGCCCGGGTGCGCATGGAGCCGACGTCGGAGCCGGCGTCGGGCTCCGAGGAGCAGAAGGCGGCGACCTTCACGTCGTCCGGGGTGCCGTACATCTGGGGGATCCAGGTGCCGATCTGCTCCTCGGTGCCGTTGGCGAGGACGCCGATGGCGGCGAGGCCCGTGCCCACGATCGACAGGGCGATGCCCGCGTCGCCCCAGAACAGCTCCTCCATGGCCATCGGGACGCCGAGGCCGGTGGGGTCGAAGTACTGCTGGGCATAGAAGTCGAGGGAGTAGATGCCGACCTTGGCGGCCTCCTGGATGACGGGCCAGGGCGTCTCCTCCCGCTCGTCCCACTCGGCGGCGGCGGGCCGGATGACGTCGGCGGCGAAGCCGTGGATCCAGTCCCGGACCTGCCTCTGGTCCTCGTTGAGCTCCATGGTGAACTCCGCCATGTCCCCTCCAACAGCGCACCCGCCAGTGCGTTACTGGCGGTAACCTCTACGGTGGCCACAGTCTGTTACCGGCGAGTAGTCAGTGTCAAGCGCGGCCCGGCCCGCACCGGCCGGTTCATCTGCCGAGGTGCCCGGGGTGTTACGTTGCGTGGGCGTCACGCACCATCGCAAGGGCGGGGAGAGAACACGTCATGGACACCACGCAGCAGGCCGGCGAACCGGGTACGGCCGAACGCCGCCGCCGGGAGCTGCTCGAAGCGGCCGACCGCGTCGTCCTCAGGGACGGCCCCAAGGCGTCCATGAACGCCATCGCCGCCGAGGCCGGCATCACCAAGCCGATCCTCTACCGGCACTTCGGCGACAAGGCCGGCCTCTACCAGGCCCTGGCCGTGCGGCACACCGACGCCCTGCTCGGCTCGCTGCGCGCCGCCCTCGACGCGCCTGCGGAGCGCCGCCGCCGGGTGGAGTCCACGCTGCACACCTACCTCGCGGCGATCGAGGCCCGCCCCCAGGTGTACCGCTTCCTGATGCACCCCACCGAGGACTCGCACGGCGCAGAAACCGGCTTCGACGTCGGACGGCACTCCGCCCCGCTCCTGCGCCGGCTCGGCGAGGAGCTGGCCGAGGTGATCAGCGAGCGTGTGGACCTGGGCCCCGGCGGGGAGCGTCTGGCCCGTATCTGGGGGCACGGGATCGTCGGCATGATGCACGCGGCCGGCGACTGGTGGCTCGGCGAACGCCCGTGCACCCGCGAGGAGTTGGTCTCGGGCCTGACCGACCTGCTGTGGGGCCGGCTGGCCACCGCCGGCGACCGCGCGGACGGCCCCGGCTTCTAGAGGGCGTTGCGAGAGTCCTGGGTGCCGTTCGGGACTCTAGCAACCCCCCTAGGCCGTACGCGTGCCGTGCGCGGCCGGTTCGCACGGCCCCGGGAGGTCAGTCCTCCAGCGCGTGCAGGCCGCGGGCGCCCCAGGGCGTCCTGCGGATCGCCCGCCGCAGCCGGCGGCCCCGCATGCCGGTGACCCGCTGCGCGTACACGGCGCCTTCGAGGTGGTCGCACTCGTGCTGGAGGCAGCGGGCGAAGAACCCGGTGCCGGTGATCCGCACCGGGGCGCCGTCCGCGGTGGCCCCCTCGACGACCGCGCGGTCGAAGCGGGGCGTGCCGGCCTCCAGGCCGGGGAGGGAGAGGCAGCCCTCGGGGCCGAGGTACTCGTCCCCGCCGGCCTCGACGAGGCGCGGGTTGACGACGTGGCCCACGTGCCGGACGTCCTCGTCGTCGGGGCAGTCGTAGACGAACACCCGCAGGCCCACGCCGATCTGGTTCGCGGCCAGGCCGACGCCTTCGGCGGCGTACATGGTGGCGAACATGTCCTCGACCAGCGCGCCGAGGGCGGGGCCGAAATCGGTCACCTCCGCGCACGGCGAGTGGAGCACCGGATCGCCCAGGAGGCTCATGGTGCGGACGGTGCCGGAAGTCCCGGGGATGACGCGCTGTCGCATGGCGCCAAGCCTACGACGGGCGAATATATGAGGAGATCCGCGGCGGCCCGGGGGCGCCGCGGTCAGGGCCCCGGCCGGTACTGGATAGGCTGGGGCCGGTCGACGCAAGGAGGACTAGGGACGATGGCAGGCAACACAGAGCCGCTTTCGCCGCGCGCCAAGCTGGCCGTGACGGCGGGCAGGGCCGCGGCGGCGGTGTCGCGGGCCGCGGGGCGCGGAAGCGGATCGGTGATCGGCGGCAAGGTCGCACTCAAACTTGACCCCGACCTCCTCGGAGCGCTCGCGCAGCACCTCGACGTCGTCCTCGTCTCCGCCACCAACGGCAAGACCACGACGACGCGCCTGATCGCCGAGGCCCTGCGGGCCAGCGGGCCGGTGGTCTCCAACGCCCTCGGCGCGAACATGCCGGCCGGCATCACCTCCGCCCTCGCAGGCGGCTCGGACGCCAAGTACGGCGTCATCGAGGTGGACGAGAAGTACCTGGCCGGGGTCGCCCGGGACGTCACCCCGAAGGCGATCGCGCTGCTGAACCTCTCGCGCGACCAGCTGGACCGCGCCGCCGAGACCCGCATGCTCGCGGAGAAGTGGCGCGAGGGGCTGGCCGGCTCCAAGGCGGTCATCGTCGCCAACTGCGACGACCCCCTGATCGTGTGGTCGGCCTCCTCCTCGCAGAACGTGGTGTGGGTGGCCGCCGGCCAGGAGTGGAAGGACGACGCCTGGTCGTGCCCCTCCTGCGGCGGCGTGATGCAGCGCCCCGGCGACGACTGGTTCTGCGGCGAGTGCGGCTTCCGCCGGCCCGCCCCGAGCTGGGTGCTCTCCGGCGACCACGTCCTCGACCCGCACGGCTCGGCGTGGCCCATCAGCCTCCAGCTGCCGGGCCGCGCCAACAAGGCGAACGCGGCCACCTCGGCCGCCGTGGCCGCCGTCTTCGGCGTGCCGCCGCAGGTCGCGCTGGAGCGGATGTACCAGGTGCAGGCGGTCGCCGGCCGGTACGACGTGGTGCAGTTCCAGAACCGCGAGCTGCGGCTGCTGCTCGCCAAGAACCCGGCGGGCTGGCTCGAAACGTTTTCGCTGATCGACCAGCCGCCCGCCCCGGTGATCCTCTCGGTCAACGCCCGCGGCGCCGACGGCACGGACACCTCGTGGCTGTGGGACGTGGACTACCCGCGCCTCGCCGGCCACCCGATCTTCGTGATCGGCGACCGCCGGCTCGACCTGGCCGTCCGCCTCGAGGTCGCCGGCCTGGACTTCCGGGTCTGCGAGACCCTCGACGAGGCCGTGCAGCTCGCCCCGCCCGGCCAGATCGAGCTGATCGCCAACTACACCGCCTTCCAGGACGTGCGCCGCCGCGTCGGCAACTAGCCACCCATAGAGGACAAGAGCATGAGCGACAACAGCCTGCGCCTGGTGTGGGTCTACCCCGACCTGCTCAGCACGTACGGAGACCAGGGCAACGTTCTCGTGGTGGAGCGCCGGGCGCGCCGGCGCGGCCTGGACGTGCAGCGCGTGGACGTGCGCAGCGACCAGCCGATCCCGACCTCGGGCGACATCTACCTGATCGGCGGCGGCGAGGACCGCCCGCAGCGGCTCGCCGCCGAGCGCCTGGTGCGCGACGGCGGCCTGGAGCGGGCCGTCTCGAACGGGGCGATCGTGTTCTCGGTGTGCGCCGGCTACCAGATCCTGGGCAACGAGTTCGTCAACGACATGGGCGAGCGGCAGCAGGGCCTCGGCCTGCTGGACGTCGTCACCGTCCGCGGCGAGGGCGAGCGCTGCGTCGGCGACGTCCTCGCGGACATCGACCCGCAGCTCGGCCTGCCGCAGCTGACGGGCTTCGAGAACCACCAGGGCGTCACGCACCTCGGCCCCGGCGCCAAGGCGTTCGCCCGCACCCGCCTGGGCCGCGGCAACGGCACGGGCGACGGCACCGAGGGTGCGTACAACGAGACGGTGTTCGGCACGTACATGCACGGCCCCGTCATGGCCCGCAACCCGCTCATCGCGGACCTGCTGCTGAAGCTGGCCCTCGACGTGAACGCACTGCCGCCCATCGACGACCGCTGGTACGACGCGCTGCGAGCGGAGCGTATCGCCGCGGCGACGCAGCCCGCGTAACCCCGGGTACGCCCGGCGTTCGGCCCGGATTCCCCTCGGGGGATCCGGGCCGATGTGCGTTCGCACGAGGAACCCGACCGTCATGCGGACGATGGTTCAGTGCGGTGCCGATCCGCTAGTAGGGTGACAGGTAGTTCCAACCGGACGACGTGGTCCGGTCGTCGGCCCACGTTGCAAAGGTCTTCCTGCCATGCGCATTGGTGTGCTCACTTCCGGTGGCGACTGCCCCGGCCTCAACGCCGTCATCCGCTCCGTCGTGCACCGCGCCGTCGTCGACCACGGCGACGAGGTCATCGGCTTCCACGACGGCTGGCGCGGGCTCCTGGAGGCGGACTACCGCAAGCTCGACCTCGACGCGGTGGCCGGCATCCTCGCCCGCGGCGGCACCATCCTCGGCTCCTCCCGCGTCCAGCCCGCGCACCTGCGCGACGGCGTGGAGCGGGCCCGCGGCCACGTCGCGGACCTCGGCCTGGACGCCATCATCCCGATCGGCGGCGAGGGCACGCTGAAGGCGGCGAACCTGCTCTCGCAGGGCGGCCTGCCGATCGTGGGCGTGCCGAAGACCATCGACAACGACATCGCCTCGACGGACGTCACCTTCGGCTTCGACACGGCTGTCGGCGTCGCCACGGAGGCGCTGGACCGGCTGAAGACGACCGCCGAGTCCCACCAGCGGGTGATGGTCGTGGAGGTCATGGGCCGCCACACCGGCTGGATCGCCCTGCACTCGGGCATGGCGGCCGGCGCGCACGCCATCGTCGTGCCGGAGCGGCCGTTCGACATCGAGGAGCTGGCCGGGATCGTCGGCGAGCGCTTCTCCGCGGGCAAGCGTTTCGCGATCGTCGTCGTCGCCGAGGGCGCGAAGCCGCGGCCCGGCACCATGGAGTACACGGAGGGCGGCACCGACCAGTACGGCCACGAGCGCTTCGCCGGCATCGGCAACATCCTGGCGGTGGAGCTGGAGCGCCGCCTCGGCAAGGAGGCCCGCCCGGTCATCCTCGGCCACGTCCAGCGCGGCGGCACCCCGACCGCGTACGACCGGGTGCTGGCCACCCGCTTCGGCTGGCACGCGGTGGAGGCGGCGCACCGCGGAGAGTTCGGGATGCTGACCGCGCTGCGCGGCACGGAGATCGAGATGGTGCCGCTCGCCCGCGCGGTGGAGAGCCTGAAGACGGTCCCGGCGGAGCGCTACGACGAGGCGCAGACCGTTCTGTGACCTTTCTCCCCTTCTGTCGCCGCCCCCGGACGCAAGCGCGTACGGGGGCGGCACTACTGTGGTGGGGCACCACGGTCAAGGGAGTGAACAGATGGATCACAGCGGTCACGGCTCGGGCATGCACACGCACATGGACCTGCCGCCGTTCACGCTGGGCCGTGCTCTGGAGTTCTCCTTCGACGCGTTCTTCCTGATCGGCTCGCTCGTCGGCCTCGGCCTCTACCTGTGGGGCGTGGTGCGGCTCAGGCGGCGCGGGGACGCCTGGCCCGCGGGGCGGATCGTCGCCTTCTGCGCGGGCGTGCTCAGCGTGGCGCTGATGATGTGCACCAAGCTCAACGACTACGGCATGGTCATGTTCAGCGTGCACATGGTGCAGCACATGGTGATCAGCATGCTGTCGCCGATCCTGCTGCTGCTGGGCGCCCCGGTGACGCTCGCCCTCCGCGCGCTGCCGCCGGCCGGCCGCGGCCGCAAGGGCCCGCGGGAACTGCTGCTGGCGCTGCTGCACAGCCGCTACATGCGGGTGGTCACCCACCCTGCGTTCACCATCCCCATGTTCATCGCCAGCCTCTACGCCCTGTACTTCACCCCGCTCTTCGACTTCCTGATGGAGAGCAAGCCCGGCCACATCGGGATGATGGTCCACTTCCTGGCCGTCGGCCTGGTGTTCTTCTGGCCGATCATGGGCGTGGACCCGGGACCGCACCGCCCCGGCTACGTGATGCGCATGCTGGAGCTCTTCGCAGGGATGCCCTTCCACGCCTTCTTCGGCATCGCGCTGATGATGGCGAGCGAGCCGATGATCGGTACGTACAGCAACCCGCCGGCCTCGCTCGGCATCGACCCGCTGCTCGACCAGCAGTGGGGCGGCGGCATCGCCTGGGCCTTCAGCGAGATCCCCTCGGTGCTGGTGCTGATCGCCCTGATGTACCAGTGGTACCACTCCGAGCAGCGGGCGGCGAAGCGCGCCGACCGTGCCGCCGACCGCGACGGCGACGCCGAGCTGGAGGCGTACAACGCCTATCTGGCGTCGCTCCGCGCGCGTCAGTAGCGCGCGGGCGCCTCCGCGCGCGACCATGGGGCATGACCGGTTCCGTCAAGGCGATGGCCGTCATGACCTTCGCCGCCCTCATCGCCGTCGCCACCTACTCCGTGGCCCTCGGCAGCAACGGCTGGCTGTGGTTCGGCTGGGTGGTCCTGGGGCTCCTCACCGCAGCCATGGGCGCCGCCCGCAGCGGCTGACCAGGCGCCCGCGCGCCGCGGCCCGGGCCGGTTCCCGGCCGGGCCGGCAGCCGCCGTGCCGCCGCGCTGCCGCGCCGTCCCGGGGGCCCGTCCGTCCGTACGATGGCGGTGACGACGGGACGGGGCGACGGGAGCTGCCGGTGTTCTACCTCTTGCTCAAGCACGTGTTCCTGGGTCCGCTGCTGCGGCTGCTGTTCCGGCCCCGGATCGAGGGGCTGGAGTACGTCCCGGACGAGGGGGCCGCGATCGTCGCGGGCAACCACCTGTCCTTCTCCGACCACTTCCTCATGCCCGCGGTCCTCCGGCGGCGGATCACCTTCCTCGCGAAGGCCGAGTACTTCACGGGGCCCGGGCTGAAGGGCCGGCTGACCGCCTTCTTCTTCCGCAGCGCCGGCCAGATCCCCGTCGACCGGTCGGGCAGGGAGGCAGGCCGGGCCGCGCTGCGCGAGGGCCTGGAGGTGCTCTCCCGCGGCGAGCTGCTGGGGATCTACCCGGAGGGCACCCGCTCGCACGACGGGCGGCTGTACAAGGGCAAGGTCGGGGTGGCGGCGATGGCGCTGGGCGCCGGGGTGCCCGTGGTGCCGTGCGCGATGGTCGGCACGTTCGAGGTGCAGCCGCCGGGCCGGAAGATCCCGAGGATCAGGCGGGTCACCATCCGCTTCGGCCGGCCGCTGGACTTCTCGCGGTACGCCGGGATGGAGGGCGAGCGGGCGGTGCTGCGCGCCGTCACCGACGAGATCATGTACGCGATCCTGGAGCTGTCGGGCCAGGAGTACGTCGACCGGTACGCCGCCGAGGTGAAGGCCGAGGCGGAGGAGGCGCGGAAGGCGGCCCGGCGCAGGACGCGCTGAGCCGCCTTCCGCACGGGCGAGGGGCCGGGCCGGGGTCACCGGACGACGGGCAGCTCCTCCCGGGGCGGGAACGGCGCCGCGGGGTCCCCGGCGAGCGACCGGGCGGCGGCCGGGGCCGGTGCGACCGGGGCGGCGTGCGGGTCGCAGACCACGTCCCGGGCGTCGGTCCTCCCGTGCAGCAGGTAGGCGTCGACCCGGGTGTTGATGCAGGGGTTCGCCAGGCTCGTGACGCCGTGCGAGCCGGCGGCCCGCTCGGTGATCAGGCGCGAGCCGGCGAGGCGCCGGTGCAGCTCGACCGCGCCCCGGTACGGAGTGGCGGCGTCGCGCTCGGACTGGACGATGAGGACGGGCGGCAGGCCGCGGCGGGCGCCGACCTCGATCGGGGTGTGCTGCTTCGACCCCCAGGTCGCGCAGGGCAGGTTCATCCAGGCGTTCGACCAGGTCAGGAACGGGTACTTGGCGTGCAGCGCGGTGTTGTCCCGGTCCCACCTGGCCCAGCTGGTCGGCCACTTGGCGTCGGTGCACTCGACGGCCGTGTAGACGGCGTTGCCGTTCTCCGCGGCGGCGTTGCCCCGGACGTCGGACATGTCCGGGGTGATCGCCTCGATCAGCGGCTGCGGGTCGCCGGCGGCCCAGGCGCTGAAGGCCTGGGCGACCGGCACCCAGGAGGAGTCGTAGTACGGGGCGGCCTGGAAGAAGTTGACGAGCTCGGCCGGGCCGGCGACTCCGCCGAGCGGGTCGGTCTTCGCCTGGGCGCGCAGCTGCTGCCACCGGGCCTCGACCGCGGCGCGGGTCCCGCCGAGGCGGAAGGCCGCGTCGTTCTCGGCGACCCAGTCGAGCCAGTCGTTCCAGCGGGTCTGGAAGGCGACGTCCTGGCCGAGGTTGGCCTCGTACCAGATGTTCTCCCGGGACGGGTCGACCACGCTGTCGACGATCATGCGGCGCACGTGGGTCGGGAAGAGGGTGGCGTAGACCCCGCCGAGGTAGCTGCCGTACGAGACGCCGAGGAAGTTCAGCTTCCGCTCGCCGAGGGCGGCGCGGATGACGTCCAGGTCGCGCGCGCTGTTCGGGGTGGTCATGTGCGGCAGCATCTCGCCGCTGCGCTGCTTGCAGCCGTCAGCGTACGCTGCGGCGAGCCTGCGCTGGGCGGTCTTGTCGGCCTCGGTGTCCGGGACCGGGTCGGCCTTGGGGGCCCGCACGAACTCCTGCGGGTCGATGCAGGAGACGGGCGCCGAGTGGCCGACGCCGCGCGGGTCGAAGCCCACGAAGTCGTACGCCTTGGCGGTGTTCACCCACAGCGGCGAGTTGGTCGTGGACCTGCGGGGGAACCGCAGGCCCGAGCCGCCCGGGCCGCCCGGGTTGTAGACGAGGGCGCCCTGGCGCTCCTCCTTGGTGCCCGTGCTGACGGCCCGGTCGACCGCGATGTCGATGGTCTTGCCGAAGGGCTTGGCGTAGTCGAGCGGGACCTTGACCCAGCCGCACTGGATCGGGGCGGCGAGGCCCCAGTCGGCCGGGCAGTCCCTCCAGTCGATCCCGGCGCGTGCGGCGCGGGCTGCGGCGATCTGCACGCCGAGCGCTTCCGGAACGGTGCCGCCCCGGGACGGCGCCGCGGAGGCCGGCGGGGCGAGCAGCAGCCCGGCGGCCAGGGCCGCGGTGATGGAGAAGGCGGCGCTCCCCAGCGCCGCTTTGCTTGTCACGTGGTCGTTCCCCCTGCATCGTGCGGCCCGTCCGAGGTCGGCCGGGCCGGGTCGGGTTGGTCGTGCGCGTGCAGGCAGGATCCTTTCGCCTGGTCCTCGTCCGCCGACAGGCCGCGGTCGGGTTCTTTGCCAACCCGATAACCGGTCAGGCCGACACCGCTGAGCGGTACCCTGCGCCCCAGGCTGGCCCGCCGGTCACCGGCCGTACGTACGACACGCCGCATCGAGAACCCGGCGCAGCGCGAGCGCGTCCGGCGCGAGCACCGAGACCAGCACGGCCGGGCCGGCCAGCGGCATCGCCACGGCGTACTCCCCCAGCACCGCCGCGGCCGGCGGCGCCGCGGCGAACTCCGGGTCCACGACGAGGAGCTGACCGGCCGCCCGGTGCCCGGCCAGCCCCGCCGGCCCGTCCCAGCCGCCGGGCGCGCCCGGCCCGCAGGCCAGCTCCTGGTCCAGCAGCGGCCGGCCGGCCAGGTCGGCGGTGAGCCGGCTGCGCAGCAGGCCCGGCGCCTCGCCCGTGCGCCCCAGCACCTGCTCCTCGCGCAGCACCAGCCGGGCCCCGGCGGCGAGTTCGACGCGGGTGTGCACCGCCAGGTCGCTGCCGCGGACCGAGACGAGCGGCTCGGGAAGCCAGCGCACCGCCGCCCCCGCGGCGACGGCCAGGCGTACGCGGTACCGGGCGGGCGCACCGCCCCGGCCGGGCAGGGCGAGCGTGGCGGCCGCCGTGCCCAGGGCGAGCCGCGCCCCCGGCCCCGCCTCGGCGTCGACGGCGAGGCTGTCGCCGCCGAGCGGGGCGCTCATCGCGCCGACCAGCATGACGCCGGCCTCGCCGCGGGAGCCGGCGTCGGTGCGGACGCGGCGCAGGGCCAGCGGCCCCTCGCCGGCGAGGACGGGCAGGGCGGTGCCGCCGCGGCCGTCGGCGACGGCGCGGATCCGGGCGGTGGCGCGCACGCCCGCCGGCGCCGCGGCGGGCGGCGCGCCGGTCACCGCGCGGCCCAGGCGGCGTACTGCTCGCGGACCCACGCGGCGACGGGGGCGACGCCGTCCGCTCCGCGCAGGGACTGGAAGACGACGGGCAGCGGGCCGCGCTGGTCCGCGGCGTCGCGGGCCATCCGGTCCAGGTCGGACCCGACGTGCGGGGCGAGGTCGGTCTTGTTGACGACCAGCAGGTCGGCGGTGGTGACGCCCGGGCCCCCCTTGCGGGGGATGTCGTCGCCGCCGGCCACGTCGATGACGAAGACCTGGGCGTCGACGAGGCCGCGGGAGAAGGTGGCGGTGAGGTTGTCGCCGCCGGACTCGACGAGGACCAGGTCCAGCGGGCCGAGGGCCTCCTCCAGTTCCTCGACGGCCTCCAGGTTCGCAGAGATGTCGTCGCGGATGGCGGTGTGCGGGCAGGCTCCGGTCTCGACCGCGGTGATCCGCTCGGGCGGCAGGACGGCCTCGCGGAGCAGGAACTCGGCGTCCTCGCGCGTGTAGATGTCGTTGGTGACGACGGCCATGGACAGCTCGGCGCGCAGGGCCCGGCACAGCGCGGCCACCGTGGCCGTCTTGCCGGAGCCGACGGGTCCGCCGAGCCCGATGCGCAGGGCGCGGCGGGAGCCGTCCGCGCGGAGGGGCCCGGCGCCGTGGGTGTGGCGCTCGGGGTAGGCGGTGGCGTGGTCGAGGTGCATGCGGGTCTCCGGGGAGCGTGGCGGGAGGGGTCAGGAGGCGAACAGCCGGACCGGCCATGCGGCGTGGGCCTGCGCGGCGATCTCCAGCAGGGGCGAGGAGGCGGCGGGCAGGGCGCCGGGGCCTTCGGCCGGCGCGGCGCGGGCGGCCGCCTCCGCCCGGACGGCCACGGCGTCGGCCTCGCCGGCGAGGCGCGCGAGCACGCCGCTCGCCTCGAACGGGTCCAGGCCGAGGAGCCGCACCGTCGCGGTCGTCGGCCCGCTGATGCTCTCGTACGCCGCCACCTGCGCGGCCTCGGCGGGCCCGAGCCCGGCCGCCCGGGCGGTGGCGCCCAGGACGACCGGCTGGTGGGCGCCGCGCGGGAACGCCGCGGCCAGCGCGTCGAGTTCGGGGCAGGGCCAGGTGGCGCGGGCGGCGCGCAGGAGCTGCCGGCCGAGGCGGCGGGCCGCGGTGCGCAGGGCGGGCGCGGGGGTGCGGGCGTCGGCGGCCGCGTCGAGGAGGGCGGTGTCGAGGCCGAGGGCGGCGGCCGCGGCGAGGGCGGCGGAGGTGAGCCCGGCCGTGTGCAGGCGGCCGCGGCAGAAGTCCTCCAGGGAGGCGGCGTCGCGGATGCGGCCCGCCTTGCAGGCGGCCTCGGCCCCGCCGGAGTGGGCGTGCCCTCCGGCGGGGAAGCGGCCGTCGGCGAGGACGAGCAGGGCTGCGGGGCCGCCCATCAGAAGAGGAAGTACCGCTGGGCCATGGGCAGCTCCGCCACGGGCGCCGGTTCGACGGCCTCGCCGTCGATCGTGACGGTGAAGGTGTCGGCGTCGACCTCGACGCGCGGCAGGGCGTCGTTGTTCCGCATGTCGGCCTTGCCGGTCTTGCGGGTGCTGTCGATGGCCGCGAAGCGCTTGCCGAGGCCGAGCCGCTCGGGCAGGCGGTCGTCGAGGGCGGCCTGCGCCGTGAAGTTGAGGGAGTTCAGGGCGGGGGCGCGGCCGCGGGCGCCGTACATGGGGCGGGGCAGCACGGGCTGCGGGGTGGGGATGGAGGCGTTGGCGTCGCCCATCTGCGCGTAGGCGATCTGGCCGCCCTTGATGACGGTGTCGGGCTTGACGCCGAAGAACGCGGGCCGCCACAGGACGAGGTCGGCGAGCTTCCCGGGCTCGACGGAGCCGACGTCGCGGGCGATGCCCTGGGCGATGGCCGGGTTGATCGTGTACTTGGCGACGTACCGGCGGGCGCGGTGGTTGTCGGCGGGGCCGTCGCCGGGGAGGAATCCGCGGCGCCGCTTCATCACGTGCGCGGTCTGCCAGGTGCGCATCACGACCTCGCCGATGCGGCCCATGGCCTGCGAGTCCGAGGAGATGATCGAGATGGCTCCGAGGTCGTGCAGGACGTCCTCGGCGGCGATCGTCGAGGGCCGGATGCGGGACTCGGCGAAGGCCAGGTCCTCGGGGACGGCCGGGTTGAGGTGGTGGCAGACCATCAGCATGTCGAGGTGCTCCTCGACGGTGTTGGCGGTGTGCGGGCGGGTGGGGTTGGTGGAGCTGGGCAGCACGTACGGCTCGGAGACCACGGTGATGATGTCCGGTGCGTGCCCGCCGCCCGCTCCTTCGGTGTGGTAGGCGTGGACGGTACGTCCGGCGACGGCGGCGAGGGTGTCGGCGACGAAGCCGGCCTCGTTGAGGGTGTCGGTGTGCAGGGCGACCTGGGCGCCGGTCTCCTCGCAGACGCCGAGGCAGGTGTCGATGGCGGCGGGCGTGGCCCCCCAGTCCTCGTGGATCTTGAAGCCGATCGCGCCGCCGCGCAGCTGTGCGTGCAGGGCCTCGCGGGAGGTGGTGTTGCCCTTGCCGAGCAGGCCGACGTTGACCGGGTACGCCTCCAGCGCGGCGAACATCCGGGCGACGTGCCAGGATCCGGGCGTGACCGTGGTGGCCTTGGTGCCCTCGGCCGGACCGGTGCCGCCGCCGACGAGGGTGGTGACGCCGGAGGCGAGGGCCTCGTCGGCGAGGGTCGGGGAGATGAAGTGGACGTGGGCGTCGACGGCGCCCGCCGTGAGGATCCTGCCGTTGCCGGCGATGACCTCCGTCTCGGGGCCGATGACGAGGGCCGGGTCGACGCCGTCCATGGTGTCCGGGTTGCCGGCCTTGCCGATGCCGCAGATCAGCCCGTCGCGGATGCCGATGTCGGCCTTGACGATCCCCCAGTGGTCCAGGACGACCGCGCCGGTGATCACGGTGTCGGGAGCGCCCTCGGCGCGCGTGGTGCGGGCCTGGCCCATGGACTCGCGGATCACCTTGCCGCCGCCGAAGACCGCTTCGTCGCCGGAGCGTCCCGGTCCGCCCGCGAGGTCCTGCTCGATCTCGATGAACAGGTCGGTGTCGGCGAGCCGGATCCGGTCGCCTGCGGTGGGTCCGAAGAGGTCCGCGTACGCGGCGCGCCCGAGCTCACCCATCGAGCGGCCCCCCGGTCTCCCCGCGCAGTCCGGGCACGGTGCGCAGTCCGCCGAGGGGGACGAGGCCCACCTCGACGGGGATGCCGGGCTCGAAGCGGACGGCGGTGCCGGCGGGCACGTCGAGGCGGAGTCCGCGGGCGGCCGTACGGTCGAAGCGCAGGCCCGGGTTGGCCTCGGCGAAGTGGTAGTGGGAGCCGACCTGGACGGGCCGGTCGGCGGCGTTGATGACGGTGAGGCGGGTGACGGGGCGGCCTTCGTTGAAGAGGACCGGGCCGTCGCCGTGGACGGTCTCGCCGGGGATCACGCTGCGGCTCCTCTCAGACGAACGGGTCGTGGACGGTGACGAGCTTGGTGCCGTCCGGGAAGGTCGCCTCGACCTGGACGTCGGGGATCATCTCGGGGATGCCCGCCATGACGTCGGCGCGGCCGAGGACGGTCCGGCCGGAGGCCATCAGCTCGGCCACGGTCCGCCCGTCGCGGGCCCCTTCGAGGACGTGCGCGGTGATCAGCGCGACCGCCTCGGGGTGGTTGAGGAGCACGCCGCGCGCCCTGCGCCGCGCGGCCACGTCGGCGGCCACGTGGATGAGCAGCCTCTCCTGCTCGTGGGGGGTCAGGTGCATGCGTCATCACCAGGTTTCCGGGACGGGGCGGGCGGCGCGGAGGAGCGCGGCCGGAGGGCGGTCCACGCTAGGGCGCGCGTTTTACCGCTGCGTTAACGCATGTTTCGGGCGGGTGCCCGGTTCGTGCGCCGGGCCGCTCAGCAGCTGCCGCGGCCGGCCGGGGTGTGGGCCCCGACGGGCCAGGGCAGGGCGATCCAGACCGTCTTGCCGCCGTCCTCGGTGGGGCTGACGGAGAGCCGGCCGCCGGCCTCCGCGGTGAGCCAGCGGATGATGACCATGCCGCGCCCGTTGTCCTGCTGGACGGCGGCGGGGAGCCGCCGGGGCCACCGGGGGTGGCTGTCGGTGACTCCGATGCGGAGCCACTCCTCGCGCTCCAGGCGGATGTCGACCGTGAAGACGGGCGACTGCCCGAAGGTGTGCTGCACGGCGTTGGTGGCGAGTTCGGACACGATCAGCCGGACGCTGTCGGCGGTGTCGGCGCCGTCGGGCAGTCCCCAGTCGGCGAGCACCTGGGCGACGTGGCGGCGGGCGGCGGCGACCGAGGCGGGTTCGCTCGGCAGAGTGACGGATGCTTCCTGGTGGTCTGCCATGGCGACGGTCCCTTTCCCACCGGGGCGTGACCGCCCCGGATCTGTGCTGGACGCCAGAGTGCCACCCATCGTCCCGCCGCTGCCGCCGTTCACCCGGGATCCGCATATATCTGTCGCCCGATGCGGTGAACTCTGCTACGGAAGAGCGTATTTGGACGGCAGACTGGCGCGAGCTGTGCCGGTGGAAGGAGGCGGGTATGCAGCATGGCCCCGCGGTGCGTCGGCGCAAACTCGGAGAGGAACTGCGCGCGCTGCGCGACCGCACGGGACTGACCAGCGGCGAGGCCGCCCGGATCGTGGGGTGGCACCAGTCGAAAATCAGCCGCATCGAGACGGGCCGCAGTGGCGTGAAACCGGAGGACATCCGGCTGCTGCTCGACGCGTACGGGGCCGTCGTCAGCCCCGAGCAGCGGGCCCTGCTGGAGGCGCTGTCGGTCTCGGCAGCCGGCCCGGGGCCGGGCGGCGGCACCGGGCGGGAGCGGCAGTGGTGGCACGACTACCGGGGCCTCCTGCCGCAGGAGTACCGGGACTTCATCAGCCTGGAGGCCGGCGCCCGCTCGGCCCGGACGGTCGAGCTGTCCGTGGTGCCCGGGCTGCTCCAGACCCCGGAATACGCGCGTGCGGTGACGCGGGCCGCGCTGGGCGGGCTGCCGGAGCCGAAGGTGGACGCGCTGGTCGACGTACGGCTGGCCAGGCAGGCGGTGCTGCGGGCCGACCCGCCGCTGGAGCTGAGCGCGGTGCTCGACGAGGCCGTGCTGCGGCGGCAGATCGGGGGGCCGGGGGTGATGGAGGCGCAGCTGAGGCACCTGGTGGCGGTGGCGAGGCTGCCCCAAGTGCGGCTGCAGGTACTGCCGTTCAGCGTGGGGGGTCATCTCGGCCTGACCGGACCGTTCGTAATTTTCTCATTTCCGAACATCGCCGATCTGGATGTGGTGGTCCTCGACCATTTGACGAGTAGCCTCTATCTGGAGCGGAAGGAAGACCTCGAGGCGTACAGCGCCGCGTTCCGCACCATCCAGGCGCACGCCCTCCCGCCCGAAGACTCGTCGGATCTCATCAGCTCACTGGCTGACGGCGCGTAAGGAGGCACCCGTGTCCGCAACCCCCCTCTCCACAGGCGGACTTCTGATCAGCGCGACGTGGCGGCGGAGCAGCCGCAGCACCGGAATGAACAACTGTGTGGAAACGGCCGTGCTCTCCGGCGGCCTCCTGGCCGTCCGCGACTCCAAACGGACGGACGGCCCGGCGGTGCTCTTCACCGGGCCCGCCTGGAACGGCTTCCTCGCCTGCGTACGGGCGTACGGACCCGCCTGACCGGAACCGGCCCGCCGGGCGCCGGCGGGCCCGCCGCTACGGCAGGTCCGCCGCCCCGGCGGGGGCGGTCCGCAGGATCACCGCGACCGCCCGCCCGATCTCGTCCCCCGTGAGATCGGCGCGGGCGGTCAGCCGCAGCCGCGAGACGCCGTCCGGCACCGACGGCGGCCGGAAGCACCCCACGGACAGCCCGGCCTCCCGGCAGTCCGCGGCCCACCGGAGGGCCGCCGCCGCCGAGGGGGCCCGTACGGACACCACGGCGGCGTCGGGCCGGGCCGAGGCGAGGCCGGCCGCGGTGAGCCGCCCGTGCAGCAGCGCGGCCACCTCGCGGGCCCGCGCGGCCCGTTCCGGCTCGCGGCGCAGCAACCGCAGCGCCGCCAGCGCCCCGCCCGCGGCGGCCGGCGCGAGCCCGGTGTCGAAGATGAAGGTGCGGGCCGTGTTGACCAGGTGGCGGATCACCTTGGCGGGGCCGAGGACGGCCCCGCCCTGGCTGCCCAGGGACTTCGACAGGGTCAGCGTCGCGACCACCCCCGGCGCCCCCGCCAGCCCGGCCGCGTGCAGGGCGCCCCGGCCGCCCTCGCCGAGGACGCCGAGGCCGTGCGCGTCGTCCACGACCAGCGCGGCGCCCCGGGCCCGGCAGGCCTCGGCGTAGCCGGCGAGCGGGGCGGCGTCCCCGTCGACGGAGAACACGGAGTCGGTGACCAGCAGGGCGCGGCCGGTGTGCGCGGCGAGCGTCTTGCGGGCGGCCTCCGGATCGGCGTGCGGGACCACCGCGGTCTCGGCGCGGGAGAGCCGGCAGCCGTCGACGATCGAGGCGTGGTTGCCGGAGTCGGAGGCGACGAGCGCGCCCCGGCCGCCGAGCGCGGTGACGGCCGCCAGGTTGGCCGCGTACCCCGATGACAGCACCAGCGCGGCCTCGAAACCGCAGAAGTCGGCGAGCTCCTGCTCGAGCTCGGCATGAAGCGCGGTCGTACCGGTCACCAGGCGCGATCCAGTGGCGCCCGCCCCCCACTCCTCGGCCGCCGCGCACGCGCCGCGGACGGTCTCCGGGTGCCGGGACAGGCCGAGGTAGTCGTTGCTCGCGAGGTCCAGCAGGGGCGAGGCGGCGCTGCGGGGCCGCAGGGTCCGCACGAGTCCGGCCTGCTCACGGGCCCGCTCGGCCTCGTCGATCCAGGCGAACACGTCGGCGGGCGCATCGGCCTCGCGGCTGTGCTGGGGCATTCGGGTCCTCGCGGTTTGTCGGCTGTCCACAGACGATGCCCGACCCTAGCGGCCGCGACTCGAGTGCCAGGTGTGGCGATACACACACTCCGTTCCGGCCATGTTGTGCGATCTCTCCTTGGCCGGGAGTGCTCGCGTGGTCCAGGATCGGCGTCATGGACCTGCTGAACACCCTGGTGGACAAGGGGCTGCGGCGTGAGCTGCCGACCCGCGAAGAGGCGCTCGCCGTGCTGGCGACCTCCGACGACGAACTGCTCGACGTGGTGGCCGCGGCCGGCAAAGTGCGCCGCCAGTGGTTCGGGCGCCGGGTCAAGCTGAACTACCTCGTCAACCTGAAGTCCGGGCTCTGCCCCGAGGACTGCTCCTACTGCTCGCAGCGCCTCGGGTCCAAGGCGGAGATCCTCAAGTACACGTGGCTGAAGCCGGACGAGGCCTCGGCGGCCGCGGCGGCCGGCATCGCGGGCGGCGCCAAGCGCGTGTGCCTGGTGGCGAGCGGCCGCGGGCCGACGGACCGGGACGTGGAGCGCGTCGGCAAGACCATCGAGGCGATCAAGGACCAGAACGAGGGCGTCGAGGTCTGCGCCTGCCTGGGCCTGCTCTCCGACGGCCAGGCCGAGCGGCTGAAGGACGCCGGGGCCGACGCCTACAACCACAACCTCAACACGTCCGAGGCGACGTACGGGCAGATCACGAAGACGCACACCTACGCGGACCGCGTCGACACCGTGCAGAAGGCGCACGCCGCCGGCCTGTCCGCCTGCTCCGGCCTCATCGCGGGCATGGGCGAGAGCGACGAGGACCTCGTCGACGTCGTCTTCTCGCTGCGCGGGCTCGACCCGGACTCGGTTCCGGTGAACTTCCTGATCCCCTTCGAGGGCACCCCGCTGGCCAAGGAGTGGAACCTCACCCCGCAGCGCTGCCTGCGGATCCTCGCGATGGTCAGGTTCGTCTGCCCGGACGTCGAGGTCCGCCTGGCGGGCGGGCGCGAGGTCCACCTGCGCACCATGCAGCCGCTGGCGCTGCACCTGGTGAACTCGATCTTCCTCGGCGACTACCTCACCAGCGAGGGCCAGGCCGGCCAGGCCGACCTCGACATGATCGCGGACGCCGGGTTCACGGTGGAGGGCGCCGGCACGTCGAGCCTGCCCGCGCACCGCGCGGACGCCGCCGCGGCCGCGGCCGCTGCCGCCGCAGATGCCACGGCGGCCGGCCGCGGGCCGTGCGGTTCCGCGCCGGCCGAGGCCGGCTGCGGCTCGGCCTGCGGCGGCTGCTCGGGCCACGCGCACACCGCCGAGGCGGCCGAGGCCGCCGCCGAGCCCGCGCAGGCGGAGCCCGGCGCGGTGCGCCCGGACCTGGTCGCGGTGCGCCGCCGAGGCGCCGGGACGGACCTCGCGCCCAATGCCTGACCGGCACCCCCCGCTGACGGCCGGCGAGCTGCTCGCGCTGGACCGGCAGCACGTCTGGCACCCGTACGGGCCTATGCCGGGGCGCCAGGAGCCGCTCGTCGTCTCCTCCGCCTCGGGCGTCCGGCTGCGCCTCGCGCAGCCGGCGCACGGCCGCGACGAGCTGGTCGACGGCATGTCCTCCTGGTGGTCGGCCATCCACGGCTACAACCACCCGGTGCTGAACGAGGCGGCGGCCGGCCAGCTCGGCCGCATGGCGCACGTGATGTTCGGCGGGCTCACCCACGAGCCGGCCGTCCGGCTGGCCGCGAAGCTCGTCGAGATCACCCCGGAGGGCCTGGAACACGTCTTCCTCGCCGACTCGGGCTCCGTCTCGGTCGAGGTCGCGGCCAAGATGTGCCTCCAGTACTGGCGGTCGCTGGGCCGCCGCGGCAAGACCAGGCTGATGACCTGGCGCGGCGGCTACCACGGCGACACGTGGACGCCGATGGGCGTCTGCGACCCCGAGGGCGGCATGCACGGGCTGTGGTCCGGCGTGCTGCCGCAGCAGGTCTTCGCGGACGTCCCGCCGGCCGGGTTCGACGCCCCCGTCGACCCCGCGTACGCGGCGCACCTGCGTGCGCTGGTCGCGGCGCACGCCGACGAGCTGGCCGCCGTCATCGTCGAGCCGGTGGTCCAGGGCGCGGGCGGCATGCGCTTCCACAGCCCCGGCTACCTGCGCGTCCTGCGCGAGCTGTGCGACGAGTACGACGTCCTGCTCGTCCTGGACGAGATCGCGACGGGCTTCGGGCGCACCGGCGCCCTGTTCGCCGCGGACCATGCGGGCGTCACCCCCGACGTGATGTGCCTGGGCAAGGCGCTGACCGGCGGCTACCTCACGCTCGCGGCCACCCTCTGCACGGAGCGGGTGGCCGCCGGGATCTCCCGGGGCGAGGTGCCGGTCCTGGCCCACGGGCCGACGTTCATGGGCAACCCGCTGGCCGCCTCGGTGGCGCTGGCCTCGATCGAGCTGCTGCTCGGCCAGGACTGGCAGCGCGAGGTCAAGCGGATCGAGGCCGGGCTCCTGGAGGGGCTGGCCCCGGCCCGGGCAGTGCCCGGCGTCCTCGACGTACGGGTCCTGGGCGCGATCGGCGTGGTCCGGCTGGACCACGAGGTGGACATGGCAGCCGCGACGGCGGCGGCGGTGCGCGAGGGCGTCTGGCTGCGGCCGTTCCGCGACCTGGTGTACACGATGCCGCCGTTCGTGACGGGCGACGAGGACCTGGCGCGGATCTGCCGCGCCGTGTGCGCTGCGGCCGGGGAGGGCTGAGATGGGCGTGATCGTGGTGTCCGGGACGGGTACGGAGATCGGCAAGACGGTGGTGACGGCGGCCCTCGCCGCCGCGGCCGCCGCCGAGGGCCGTTCCGTCGCCGTCCTGAAGCCCGCCCAGACCGGCCTGGAGCCGGGGGCTCCGGGGGACGCCGCCGAGGCGGCCCGGCTGGCCGGCCCGCACGTGACGGCCGTCGAACTGGCCCGGTACCCGGAGCCGCTCGCTCCGGACACTGCGGCCCGGCGGGCCGGGATGGCGGCCGTGACGCCCGAGGAGGTCGCGGAGGCCGCGGGCAAGCTCGCCGCCTCGCACGACCTGGTGCTGGTGGAGGGTGCGGGAGGGCTGCTGGTCCGCTTCGACCCGGCGGGGCGCACCCTGGCCGACGCGGCGGCGCTCCTCGGGGCTCCGGTGCTGGTCGTCGCGCCCGCGGCGCTCGGCACGCTGAACGCGACGACGCTGACCGCGGAGGCGCTGCGGGCCCGCGGACTGTCCGCGCTCGGTGTCGTGGTGGGCAGCTGGCCCGCCGCCCCCGACCTGGCCTGCCGCTGCAACCTGGCCGACCTCCCGTCCTCCTCCGGGCTGCCGCTGCTCGGCGCGGTCCCCGAGGGCTCCGGGGCACTGGCTCCGGCGGAGTTCCGGGCGGCGGCGCCGGGCTGGCTCGCGCCGGCGCTGGCGGGCACCTGGTCCGCGGAGGACTTCCAGGCCGCCTGGGCGCCCGCCCCGGTGGCCGCCGCGGGCGGGGCGCCGGCTGCCTGAGGCGGGGATGCCGACGGCCTGAGACGGGGCCGCCCGCCGCCGCCCGCGCCGGAACCGCCCCGCGCGCGGGCTCCCGTACACGGGCAGCACGCCATTTTGCCGGCCCTTTACCATGGTTGGCAGAGCCGCGGCCCGGGCCGTCCGCCCCGGCGGCCGCCTCGGACGAACCGCCGCCCGGCGGTTCCGACCGGCACTCCCGACGAAAGGTGTGAGCGTCCGCCCATGGGCGAGCCCCCCGGTAGCCGACGTCGCGCGCTGCCCCTCCGCCTGTCCGATCATGGAACGGAGGTGACGGACCGATGACCGAAGTGCTCCTGCTCGTCGTGGCGCTGTTGCTCTGCCTTGCCTGCGGGGTGTTCGTGGCGGCCGAGTTCTCCCTGACCACGGTCGAGCGCAGCGAACTCGAACGCGCCGTCGAGCGCGGCGAGCGCGGCGCCGACAGCGCACTGTCCGCCGTACGCAGCCTGACGTTCCAGCTCTCCGGAGCGCAGCTCGGCATCACGGTGACCGGCCTGATCATCGGCATGCTCTCCGAGCCGTCCATCGCCGCCCTGCTCCGGGGCCCCTTCGAGGCGATGGGCCTGCCGCCCGGCGCCGCCTCCTCCACCGCCCTCGTCCTCGGCACGGCCGTCTCGACCGTCTTGCTGATGGTGGTGGGCGAGCTGGTGCCGAAGAACTGGGCGATCTCCTCACCGCTGGCCGTGGCCAAGCGCGTGGCGACGATGCAGCGGGTCTTCAGCCGGATCTTCCGGCCGTTCATCAGCCACCTGAACACCACCGCGAACCACATGGTGCACCGGCTCGGCATGGAGCCGGCCGAGGAGCTGGCCTCCGCCCGCAGCCCGCAGGAGCTGGTGGCGCTGGCCCGGCACTCGGCGAAGGAGGGCGCGCTGGAGCGGGACACCGCCGAGCTGTTCGTGCGGACCCTCAACCTGGCCGACCTGACCGCGGAGAACGTGATGACCCCGCGTGTACAGGTCACCGCCCTGGAGCTGCAGACCACCGCCGAGGACGTCGCCAACGCGACGCTGGCGACCGGGCTGTCGCGCTTCCCGGTCTACCGCGGCAGCCTCGACTCCGTCGTGGGCACCGTCCACATCAAGGACGTCCTCGCCCTCCCGGCCGAGGAGCGCCACCGCCGCCCCGTCTCGCAGCTGCTGCGCGCCCCCCTGTTCGTACCGGAGTCCCTGACCGTGGACCGGCTGCTGGACCGGCTGTCCGGGAAGCAGACGATGGCCGTCGTCATCGACGAGTACGGCGGCACGGCCGGGGTGGCCACCCTGGAGGACATCGTCGAGGAGGTCGTCGGCGAGGTCCGCGACGAGCACGACCCGCACGAGACCCCGGACCTGGCCCCGGCCGGGCGGGACGGCGCCGGGCGCGAGCTGTACTCGGCGGACGGCTCCGCCCGCACCGACCAGCTGCGGCGGATCGGGCTGCGCGTACCGGACGGCCCGTACGAGACGCTGGCCGGGCTGATGGCGACCGGCCTCGGCCGGATCCCGGCCGTCGGCGACAGCCTGGACCTGCACGGCTGGCGGCTCGACGTGGTCGACGCGAGCGGGCGCAGGGCCGCGCGGGTGCTGCTGCACGCACCGGACGGCTCCCGCGACGCCGCGGCCGACGAGGGCGGGGAGACCGCACGATGACCCTGCTGCAACTCCTCATCGGCCTCGCGACCCTCGTCGTGAACGCCTTCTTCGTCGGCGCCGAGTTCGCCCTCATCTCGGTCCGGCGCAGCCAGATCGAGCCGCACGCCGAGCAGGGGGACCGGCGGGCCCGGGCCGTCCTGTGGGGCCTGGAGCACGTGTCGGCGCTGATGGCCGCGGCCCAGCTGGGCATCACGCTGTGCACGCTGGTGCTCGGCGCGGTCGCCGAGCCCGCCATCGCGCACCTGCTGGAGCCGGTCTTCGAGCTCGCCGGCGTGCCCTCCGGGCTGGTCCACGCGATCTCGTTCGTGATCGCGCTCACCCTGGCGACGTACCTGCACATGCTCTTCGGCGAGATGCTCCCGAAGAACGTGGCGCTGTCCGAGCCGGTGCGGACGGCCCTGCTCCTCGGGCCGCCGCTGGTGGCGCTGACCCGGGCGCTCCGCCCGGTGATCTTCGCGATCAACGCCTTCGCGAACCTGCTGCTGCGCCTGCTGCGGGTCGACGCCAAGAACGAGGTGTCGGCGACGTTCTCCGACGACGAGCTGGCGCAGATCGTCAAGGACTCCAGCGAGGCCGGCCTGATCGACGACCGTGCGAGCGAGCGCCTGCATGACGCCCTGGAGCTGGGCCGCCGGCCCGTCAGGGACGTCGTCCTGCCGTCGGACCGGGTCGTCGCCGCCAAGCTGGGGATCACCCCGGCGGGCCTGGAGGGGCTGTCGGCCTGCTCGGGCTACTCCCGCTTCCCGGTCGTCGACGCGCAGGCCCGGATCCTGGGCTACCTGCACGTCAAGGACGCGCTGGACGCGGACGGGCCGGAGCGGGACCGGCCGTTCCCGCCGGCGGCGCTGCGCGCCATCGCCCAGGTCCGGGCGGACACCCCGCTGGACGACGTGCTGACCGCGATGCGGCGCAGCCGCACACACCTGGCGGCCGTCCTGGGCGCGGACGGAACGATGACCGGCCTGGTGACGATGGAGGACGTCCTGCGCGAGCTGTTCGGCCGCCCCGCCTCCGCCTGACCTGGCCCCGGGGTGCCCGGCACCCCGGGGCTACCGCACGGTAGGCTCGCAGCGCCATGGGGATCAATGCGTCTTACACGAGCTTCGTCGCGGTCGGCGACTCCTTCACCGAGGGCATGTCCGACCTGCGGCCGGACGGCTCCTACCGGGGCTGGGCGGATCTGCTGGCCGCCCGGCTCGCAGCGCGCGAGCCGGGCTTCCGCTACGCCAACCTCGCAGTCCGCGGGAAGCTGATCGGCCAGATCGCCGCCGAGCAGGCCCCGGCCGCGGCGGCGATGCGGGCGGACGTGGTGACTCTCGTCGGCGGGCTCAACGACGCCCTGCGGCCCAAGGTCGACATGGGCAGGGTCCGCGGCCACCTCGAAGAGGCCGCCGACCTCCTCGCCCCCTCGTGCCGGACGCTGGTGCTGATGCGCTCCCCCGGCCGGAACGGCCCGGTGATGGAGCGGTTCCGCCCGCGGATGGAGCAGCTCTTCGGCATCGTCGAGGAGATCGCCGCCCGGCACGGCGCCGTCGTCGTCGACCTGTACGGCGCGGAGGTCCTCGGCGACCCCCGCATGTGGGACGCCGACCGGCTGCACCTGACCTCGGAGGGGCACCGCAGGGTCGCCGAGGCGGTGTGGCAGTCCCTGGGGCTGCCTGCCGAGGAGGACTGGCAGGCGGGCCTGCCGCCCGCGGTGCTGCCGGGCTGGGCGGCCCGCCGCTCGCAGGACCTGGGGTTCGCCCGGCGGCACCTGCTGCCGTGGATCGGCCGCCGCCTGACGGGCCGCTCCTCCGGGGACGGCCTGCCCGCGAAGCGCCCGGAGCTGGCCCCGTACGAGGCGGCCGCGGCCGAGCGGCCCTCGTAGCAAGGCACAAACCGGGACGGGGTCCCTACCTGCGCAAACGCACAGCACCTCCCCAAGTAGAATCCCTTTACGTGACAGCCAAGCCCCGCATCCCCAATGTCCTGGCCGGCCGCTACGCTTCCCCGGAGCTCGCCGTCCTGTGGTCCCCCGAGTACAAGGTCACGCTGGAGCGGCGGCTGTGGCTCGCCGTGCTGCGCGCCCAGAAGGACCTCGGCATCGACGTCCCCGACGCCGCCCTCGCCGACTACGAGCGCGTCCTGGAGGACGTCGACCTCGCTTCGATCGCCGAGCGCGAGAAGGTCACCCGGCACGACGTGAAGGCCCGGATCGAGGAGTTCAACGCCCTCGCCGGCCACGAGCACGTCCACAAGGGCATGACCTCCCGCGACCTGACCGAGAACGTCGAGCAGCTCCAGATCCGGCTCTCCCTCGAACTGGCCCGCGACCGCACGGTGGCCGTCCTCGCCCGCCTGGGCCGACTGGCCGGCGAGCACGCCGAGCTGGTCATGGCCGGCCGCTCCCACAACGTCGCCGCGCAGGCGACCACCCTGGGCAAGCGCTTCGCCACCGCGGCCGACGAGCTGCTGGTCGCGTTCGACCGCCTGGAGGACCTGATCGGCCGCTACCCGCTGCGCGGGATCAAGGGCCCCGTCGGCACCGCCCAGGACATGCTCGACCTCCTCGGCGGCGACGCCGCGAAGCTCGCCGACCTGGAGCAGCGGATCGCCGCCCACCTCGGCTTCGCCCAGGCCTTCACCTCGGTCGGCCAGGTCTACCCCCGTTCCCTCGACTACGACGTGGTCACCGCGCTCGTCCAGCTGGCCGCGGCGCCGTCCTCGATCGCGAAGACGATCCGGCTCATGGCCGGCCACGAGCTCGTCACCGAGGGCTTCAAGCCGGGCCAGGTCGGCTCCTCCGCGATGCCGCACAAGATGAACACCCGCTCCTGCGAGCGCGTCAACGGCCTGATGGTCATCCTGCGCGGCTACGCCTCGATGACCGGCGAACTCGCCGGCGACCAGTGGAACGAGGGCGACGTGTCCTGCTCCGTGGTCCGCCGCGTCGCGCTCCCCGACGCGTTCTTCGCCTTCGACGGCCTGCTGGAGACCTTCCTGACGGTCCTCGACGAGTTCGGCGCCTTCCCCGCCGTGGTCGCCCGCGAGCTGGACCGTTACCTGCCGTTCCTCGCGACGACCAAGGTCCTGATGGGCGCGGTGCGGGCGGGCGTCGGCCGCGAGGCCGCCCACGAGGTCATCAAGGAGCACGCGGTGGCCTCCGCGCTCGCCATGCGCGAGCAGGGCGCCGAGCGGAACGAGCTGCTGGACAAGCTGGCCGCCGACGACCGGATGCCGCTGGACCGGGCCCAGCTCGACGCCCTGATGGCCGACAAGCTGTCCTTCACGGGAGCAGCCGGCGACCAGGTCGCGACGATCGTGGCCCGCGTCGAGGACATCGCGAAGCAGTACCCGGAGGCCGCCGGGTACGCCCCGGGGTCGATCCTCTGACCCCCGAGGAGCTCCAGGCCGCCCGCGACCGCGTTGTCCCCGACGTGGTCGCGGGCGGCCTGCGCGTGCTGTTCTGCGGTATCAACCCCGGCCTCCTCTCCGCCGCGACGGGCCACCACTTCGCCCGCCCCGGCAACCGCTTCTGGCCGGTCCTGCACCTGTCCGGCTTCACCCCGCGCCGCCTGGCACCGGCGGAACAGCAGGAGCTGCTCGCCTACCGGCTCGGCATCACGAACGTCGTCGCCCGGGCCACGGCCCGCGCCGACGAGCTGACCGCACAGGAGCTCGTCGAGGGCGGCCGGATCCTGACCGACAAGGTCGAGCGGCTGCGCCCGCAGTGGCTGGCCGTCGTCGGTGTCACCGCCTACCGCACCGCCTTCAACGAGCGGAAGGCGCTCATCGGCCCGCAGGAGCGGACCATCGGCCGCACCCGCATCTGGGCCCTCCCCAACCCGAGCGGACTCAACGCCCACTGGACGGCGGAGACCATGGCCGCCGAGTTCGCCCGCCTCCGCGCCGCCGCCGAATCCCCCGCACCCGACGACGGAACACAGCGCTAGCTGTTCTGTCCCTCGCCCGCCGCGGCCCGTCGACTCGTATGGTGTTGCGACTCGTATGGTGTGACTCCGAGGGAGGGCCGCATGACCGTTCTCCGACACTCCGTCTCCGTCCTCGCTCTGGAACCCCACCGGCTCCAGGCGCTCACCCGGCTGGTCCTCGACTTCGCCGCCTCCACCCGGGCCGACGGGCAGGAGGTCGTTCTGGCAGACGGGCGGCCGGTCCCCGACATGCGACTGGTCAGGGGGCGGCATCTGCGGCCCGGCGCGCGGTACGAGCTGTGGGAGGCCGGTACCGCGGACCAGGTGACCGTCCTCGTTCGCGAGTGGCGGCGCCACAGCGCGATCGCCCTGGAGCAGCGCCTCGTCTCGGACGATGTGACGGCGTGGATGGCTCTGCGACTGTGCACCCCCGACCGGCCGCGGCTGCTGGAGGCCGAAGGCCGGGTGCGGGGCCCGGAGGGTTCGGGGGCGCTGCGCCGCGGGTCGGGTAAGGCCCGGCTCGACCTGGCCGCATGGTGGGCGGCGGCCTGCCTCCCCTCCGGCACCCCGCCCGCGGCGCGTGCCCCGGTGACGGCACGGCTCAAGCACCCGCTGGGCAAGGCGCATCTGTCGCTGCGGCCGCGGCGGGCGGACGGCGGACGCTGGCAGGTGGACGTCACCCTCACCGTGCGCGGGCGCCGGTTGCTGCGGCCGGTCGCCGCCATCGCCCTGGCGGTGGCCGGGCGCCGGGTGCAGCAAGGCTTCCGGTCCGCGGTGGAACAGGCCGCCGACTCATGGAACCGGTCCATCGGTGAACTGCGGGCACTCTCCCCGGACGACCTCCGGGCCGAGCTGGCGAGGCACGCCACCGAGCGGACCCCGGAGGACCCGAGAAGCACCCCGGCCTCTGCCCCTCGCGGAAGCTAGGGCGGGTCGACCACCGTGACCGCCGCCATCAGCTGCGGCGAGTGGTCGGCCCCCCAGTGGGCCGCGTACACGGCGACCCACCGGTCCCCGGCCCGCCACAGGTGCAGGTGGTCGGCGGTGCTGCCTATCTCCCGCCAGGGCTCGGCGGTTTCCCCGCCCCCCTCTTTCAGCCGCAGCCCGGCCAGGCTGAACATGTCGGAGGCGCCCCAGCGGTCCTCCAGCAGCCGGACCAGCGCCCCGTACTCCGCGGCCAGTTGGTCCTCGTGCGCCGCGCGGTCTGCTGCGTCCTCGTCGCCGTACCAGCGGCTCGGGCCGAGCTCGGCCAGGTGGTAGCCGGGCCCGCTGGTCACGGCCCCGGACCGCACACCCGTCTCGGGAAACCCCTGGAAGCGGAGCCGGTCGATGGTGTCGAGATGCTCTGCCGTGGTCATGCCGTCAGTATCCGAGCCGACACTGACAACTGGCGTGCTGTCATGTCCGGTCAGGCGTCCCTGCGGCGGACCGCCAGGCAGCCCCCGGCCAGGGCGGCGAGCGCCCACAGCGCACTCACACCAAGCCCGGTCCACGGACCGAGTGCCCCGTGCTCCACGCTCCGCAGCACCATCTGCCCGGCGCGGTCCGGCAGGTACTGCGCCGGTCCGCCCACGAGCCCGCCCATGACGAACGAGACGACGAGGACCAGTGGTATGAGCAGGCCCAGTACGAGGGTGCCGCTGCGCAGGACCGCCGTGAGGCCGGCCGCGAAGAGCGCCATCACCATCAGGTAGAGGCCGCTGCCGACGATGGCCCGGCCCGCGCCGGATGTGCCCCATCCCAGCGCGGACGCCCCGCCGAGCGCCTGCCCGGCCGCGAAGGAGGCAAGCCCCGCGGCCAGGCCGACAGCAAGGGCCAAGGCCCCGACCACGGCCGCTTTGGAGAGGTAGAACCGGGTGCGGTTGGGCACGGAGGCGAGGGAGACGCGCAGTCCGCCGTTGTGGAACTCGGCGGCGAAGGCGCTCGCACCGAAGGCCATGGCGGCGATCTGGCCGAAATTGATGCCGAAGAAGGCGGCGAGCAGGGGGTCGTCGCCCAGGCTGCCGTCCTCGACGGTGCCTGCGGCGGCCGACAGCGCCTGAATGCCGGCAGTGGCGACGAATATCGCGGTCAGGGCCCCGACGGTGCCCCGGAGCGACCGTATCTTGATCCATTCCGCGTGCAGGGCGGGTCGGGTGGGCAGTGCGGTTCCGTACACGGCAGGTCTCCTCAGGTGCAGGGGGCGGTGTCAGGGGTTGGAGGTGAATTCGGCGTGGTCCGCGGTGAGGTCGAGATAGGCCTGCTCCAGCGAGACCTGCTCGTCGGCCAGTTCGAGCACGGGTACGCCCTCGCGGGCTGCGAGTGCTCCGATCCGCTCCGCCCGGGCCCCTTCGACGGTCCAGTGGCCCGCGCCCTCAACCGGCTCCAGGCCGGCTTCGGCGAGCGCCGCCCGCAGGCGGCCTGGCTCCGAGGTCCGCAGCCGGACGCGCGGCGTGCTGCGCTCCTCGATGAACGCCGCAGTCGGCGTATCGGCGAGCAGCCTGCCCCGGCCCAGGATGACGAGGTGGTCGGCGAAGGCTGCGGTCTCCGACATCAGGTGGCTGGAGACGAGCACGGTCCGGCCCTCTGCGGCGAGGCCGCGCATCAGCTCCCGGATCCAGATGATGCCCTCCGGGTCGAGGCCGTTGGCGGGCTCGTCGAGCAGGATGACGCCCGGGTCGCCGAGGAGGGCGGCCGCTATGCCGAGCCGCTGTCGCATCCCCAGCGAGTACGTCTTGATCCTCCGGCCGGCGGCGGCCGCTATGCCCGTCTGCTCCAGCACCTCTTCCACCCGTCGCGCCGGGATGCGGTTGGCGGCTGCCAGTGCGCGCAGGTGGCTGCGGGCGGTCCGCGAGCCGTGCGCGGCGTGGGCGTCGAGGAGAGCACCGACGCGCAGGAGGGGCTGTTCGAGGTCGGTGTACCGGTGGCCGCCGACGGTGGCCGTGCCGGACGTCGCCCGGTCAAGGCCCAGCAGAAGCCGGAGGGTGGTCGACTTTCCGGCGCCGTTGGGGCCGAGGAAGCCCGTCACCCGGCCGGGAAGGACATCGAAGGTGAGCTTGTCCACGGCCGTCTTCGCGCCGTATTCCTTGGTCAGTGCCCGGATGTGGATCGTGTTCATGCCTCAAGGCTCGCCGCGGCCGGCGTCCTCGGTCCTCCCCCGCGCGGGGGGACCGTCTCCCCCGTGCGGGGGAGGAGCCGCGTGCTCGCCCGCTGACACGATGGGGCCATGAACCGACTGATCAGGGCGCCTCTCCAACCGCTCACCTACTCGCGCTGGTTGCACCTGTGCGTGCCCATGCTGCTGGTGGCGCTGTGGGGGTTCATAGACCCGCGGCACCTGTGGGTGCCCGCCCTGCTGATCGCGCCGCTCGGTCTGCTGCCGCGGGTGCGGATGGCCGAGGGTTTGCAGGCCCGTTTCCTGCTCACACCGGACGAATGGAGCTCCGGCGAGGGCGCCATAGCAGCGTCGCCGTCGAAGCGGTGGAGGGACCGGTGGCGGACGGTCCTGTGGCTGGAGGTGCGCATGCTGCTGGCGGCCGCAGCGATGTTCGCAACCGTGGTTCTCGCGATGGCCACCGTCGAACTGCTCGCCGTCGCCCTCGGCTTCTCCCTCTCGGACGCGGAGCTGCTGCCGGTGGTGCCGCCGCGCTGGCTGGCTGCCCTGCTCGTCCCGCTGCCTCCGCTGGCGCTGGTCACGGTTGTGCACCTGATGGGCGACCTGGTCACCGGCGTGGCGGTGCGGCTCCTGGGGCCGTCGACCGCGGACCGGCTGTCCGTCCTGGAGGAGCGGACCGAGCAGTTGCTGGAGCGCACGCGGATCGCGCGGGAGCTGCACGACACGATCGGGCACGCGCTGACCGTGGCGGTGGTTCAGGCCGGGGCGGCCCGCACCGCGGGCGATCCTGCCTTCACCGAGCGGGCGTTGGATGCCATCGAGGAGACGGGGCGTGCGGCCCTGGAGGACTTGGAGCGCGTGCTGGTGGTGCTGCGGCATTCGGGACCCCGGCCGTCCCAGCGTCCGACCCTCGCGGACGCCGGCCGGCTGCTGGAGTCCACGAAGGCCTCGGGCGCGGTGGTGGACGCGGAGCTGGCCGGGCCGCTGGAGTCGCTGCCGGGGCCCGTTTCCCAGGAGGCGTACCGGATCCTGCAGGAGGCACTCACGAACGTGCTGCGGCATTGCGGACCGGTCCCGGTGAGGGTCCGGGTGGAAGTGACGCAGAGAGGAGTGGAGTTGGAGGTGAGCAATCCGCTGCCGGCGGATGCGGAGGCGGCCGGGCCGGGCCCCGGCGGGAGCGGGAGTGGGCTGCGGGGCATACGGCAGCGGGCGGCCCTGCTCGGCGGGACGGCCGACACGGGTCCGCATGCAGGGCGGTGGAGGGTCAGGGCCCGGCTGCCGTTGAGGGGAATAGGCTGAGCGGATGTCTGTCACGGTTCTGCTCGTCGACGACGAGCCGCTGGTACGCGCAGGTCTGCGCGCTGTGCTGGACGCCCAGCCCGACATCGAGGTGGTCGGCGAGGCCGCGGACGGGGCAGCCGTGATCCCGCTGGTGCGGCAGCTCCGGCCGGACGTGGTGGCGATGGACGTGCGGATGCCGCTGCTGGACGGCATCGAGGCGACCAAGGCGGTGCTGAAGAGCATCGACGAACCGCCGAAGATCCTCGTGGTGACGACCTTCGAGAACGACGAGTACGTGTACCGGGCACTGCGGGCGGGGGCCGACGGGTTCCTGCTGAAGCGGGCCCGGCCGTCCGAGATCGTGCACGCCGTGCGGCTGGTCGCGGAAGGGGAGACGCTCCTCTTCCCTGCGGCGGTGCGGTCGCTCGCCGCGGAGTACGGCACGAGTTCGGCGCGGGCCCGGCTGGAGCGGGCGGCGTTGACGGAACGGGAGGAGGAAGTTCTGCGGCGAATGGCCCGCGGGATGACGAACGCGGAGATCGCGGCCGAGATGTTCGTCGGCGCCGAGACGGTGAAGTCGCATGTGAGTGCGGTGCTCGCGAAGCTGGGGGCGCGGGACCGGACGCAGGCGGTGATCGCGGCGTACGAGTCGGGATTCGTCGCCCCGACCTGAGGGGGCGGAGTCGCTTTCCGGCAGGTGCGGCCAGGGGGCGCTTCTCGCCGCTGCCGCGGGAGGGCAGTACGATCCGGCTGACAGGCTCGCCGGCTGGGAGGAAAGACGTTGGGGCAGCTGACCGGCGGGGATCCCTCTCTGCTCCGGCGGATCAATTCGGCCGTGGTCCTGCGCGCGCTGCGGGCCGCCCAGTCGCCGACGCTCACCGACCTCACGCGGGTGACCGGGCTCTCCCGGCCGACCGTCGAGGGCGTCGTGGAGCAGCTGATGGGCACCGGGCTCGTCGTCGAGGCGGAGGCCGAGGAGGGGGCCAGGCGCCAAGGGCGGCCTGCCCGCCGATTCCGGTTCCGGGCCGAGGCGGGGCATCTGCTCGGCATCGAGATCGGCTCGCACCGGATCGCGGTCCTGCTGTCCGGGCTGGACGGCCGCGTGATCGGAGCCGGTACGAAGGACGTCGCCGAGACGGCGCCGGCGGACGAGCGGCTCGACAAGGTGCGTGCGGCGGTGGCGGACCTGCTGCGGCGGGCCGGCGTGCCCCGGGACTCGCTGCGTGCGGTCGGGGTCGGCAGTCCGGGGATCGTCGAAGCGGACGGCACCGTGCGCCTGGGCACCGCCCTGCCGGAGTGGACGGGGCTGCCGCTCGGCGAGCGGCTGCGGAGGTCGTTCCGCTGCCCGGTGCAGGTGGAGAACGACGCGAACGCGGCGGCGCTGGCCGAGCACTGGAAGGGAGCGGCGCAGGACACCGACGACATGGTGTTCGTGATGGCCGGCCTCAGCCCGGGGGCGGGTTCGCTGATCGGCGGACGGCTGCACCGCGGGTACGGCGGGGCGGCCGGCGAGATCGGTGCGCTGCACCTGCTGGGGCGGGAGGCGACGCCCGAGAAGCTGCTCTCGACGACGGGCGAGCCGCTGCACCCGTTGGACGAGCAGGCGGTGGCCGAGGTGTTCGCCATGGCCCGGCGGGGGGACGAGCGGGCCGTGGCCGCGGTGGAGCGGTTCATCCAGCGGCTCGTGCACGACGTGGCCGCGCTGGTGCTGGCCATGGACCCCGAGCTGGTGGTCGTGGGCGGCTGGGCGGCCGGACTGGACGGGGTCCTGGACCCGCTGCGGCGGGAGCTGGAGCGCTACTGCCTGCGTCCGCCGCGGGTGGCGCAGTCCCTGCTCGGCGAGGCCGCGGTGGCGACCGGCGCCCTGCGGCTGGCGCTGGACCAGGTCGAGGAGGAGCTGTTCGCCGTGGAGAAGTCGGTCACCTCCCGCCGCCGCTGAGCCCCGGGCGGGCGGCTGTGGGCTCTCCCGCCCCTCCGCTCCCGGTCCTGCCCTCCGGTTGTGGGGTACGGCAGAGCACCGGGCGCGATCGGGGGCCCGGCTCTCCCGGCCGCTCCCGCTGCCCCGCTCCGGGCGCGGAGCTCCCCCTGGCGGGCTGCAGGGGCTGGGGAGCGGGGTGGCCGTACGGGGTCAGGAGGCGGCGCGGTCCTCGTGGGCGATCTCCACGCCCGAGTCGCCGAAGGTGAGGCGGCAGGTGTCTGCGCGGTAGGTGGCGACGGAGACGGCGGCCGTCCCGGCGGCGGTGAAGTAGCGGGTGGTGACCACGAGGACGGGGGCGCCGGGCAGGCGGTCCAGTTCCTTGGCGTCGTCGGCGCGGGCCGAGCCGAGCTCGACCGAGCGGTCCTGGCCCTCCAGGGTGAGCCGCTGGAGTTCGCGCAGGACGGCGCGGGCGCGGGCCGGTCCGGTCGGGGCGTCGATGGCGGACAGGCCCGGCACGGAGTCGGTGGGGACGTAGAGCAGCTCGGCGGCGACGGACTGGCCGTGCGTGACGCGGGTCCGCCGCACGGTGTGGACCGGCTGCTCGGCGGCGTCGCCGAGGAGGCCGACCACCGCGGCGGGCGGGAGCGCCTCCGCGGCGTCCACGGCCTCCCAGCCGTCGGCTCCCTCGCCGGGCCAGCCCTGGCGGGCTCCGCCGACGGCGACGCCGACCCGCGGCGGGGCGACGGTGGTGCCGACGCCGCGGCGGCGCTGCAGGCGGCCTTCGAGTTCGAGCTGCTCCAGGGCCTGGCGCAGGGTCGCCCGGGCCACGCCGAAGCGGGCGGCGAGCTCCCGCTCGTTCGGCAGGACCTCACCGACGGCGAAATCGCGGTCGAGTGCCTCGCTCAGGACGGTTTTCAGGTGCCAGTACTTCGGCTCCGGCACCGTTTCCGGCTGCGTGGTCCCCACCCTGACTCCTCCTGCCATCGCTGCAATCGCCGTGTTCCAGCGGCAGTTCCGCGCCCTTGTTTATTAAAGGTTCTTGCACTATCCCTGCGACGATAGGACGGTGCGGCACCTTGGTCAAGACCAATGGTCCACCCTTTCCCGGGCAGACCGGGCATTCGCATCGCGGCGTTCACGCGATGTTCGCGCGCGCCCCGAGCCGCCCCTGCGGGCCATCCGGGGCTCCTCCGCGGGCCGTTGGCCGTCCGCCACGCCGCGCTGCGGCTCCGCCCCGACACGCCCGCGCCACAGGCTTGTAGTGACGCCTTACCGGACGGTAATCATGACGTAGTCATTTACTGACAGCCTGTCTCACACGCGTCTCCCCCGACGAGGAGCAGCATGACCGCCACGGTTTCCTTCCCGGTCGACACACCCCTGGGCCCCCGCACCGCCACCGTCGCCTACGAGCGCAAGGGCTCCGGCGAACCGCTCCTCCTCCTGCACGGCATCGGGCACCACCTCCAGGCCTGGGAGCCGGTCACCGACATCCTGGCCGCCGAGCACGACGTCATCGCCGTCGACCTCCCCGGCTTCGGCACCTCCGCGCCCCTGCCGGAGGGCGTCCCGTACGACCTGCCGACCGTCGCCGCCGCCCTCGGCTCGCTCTGCTCGGTGCTGGGCGCCGACCGCCCCCACGTCGTCGGCAACTCCCTCGGCGGGCTCCTCGCGCTGGAGATGGGCCGGGACCGCCTGGCCCGCTCGGTCACGGCCCTCTCCCCGGCCGGCTTCTGGACCGAGGCCGAGCGCCGGTACGCCTTCGCCACCCTGCGGGCGATGCGGGTCGGCGCGATGGCCCTGCCGCTGTCGACGCTGGAGCGCCTCTCCCACAGCGCCGCCGGCCGGACCGCGCTCACCGGCACCATCTACGCCCGCCCCGCACGCCGTTCGCCGGAGGCGGTGGTCGCCGAGACGCTGGCCCTGCGCCAGGCAACCGGCTTCGAGGAGACGCTTGCGGCGGGCCGCTCGGTGCGGTTCACCGACGACGTCCCGGGCGTTCCCGTCACCATCGCCTGGGGCTCGCGGGACCGGCTGCTCCTGCCCCGCCAGGGGGTGCGGGCCAAGCACGTCGTCCGCGACGCCCGGCTGGTGCGGCTGCGAGGCTGCGGCCACGTCCCGATGAACGACGACCCCGCGCTGGTCGCCCGGGTGGTTCTCGACACCGTGCGGACCACCGGCCGCGCGACGGGCTGAGGCGGGGCGCGGCGCGGCGGGGCAGGCTTCGTCACGCCGAAAACAGGGCGAAATCGGCCAGATAGACACTTAACCAGCCGGACACAGACCGTTCGTGATCACGCAACACCCCTCCGCCACAGTGGCGTGCATGACTGAACAGCTCTCCGCCCCCGCCCGCCCCCACCGCCACCACCACTGGCGCCGCGACGTCGTCGAACTGGCCGCGCTGTTCTGCGCCGTCGCGGTCGCCGACGGCATCGCCAACCTCGTCGTGCACGGCCCGAGCGGCCCCGCCCTGCTCGTCGCCTCGGCCGCGGTGCTGGTGCTGACGGCGGCGTTCCACACCTGGTGGGCGCGCCGCCACGGCCATGCACCGCCGCCCGCGAGCACGGCGCCCTCCGATACGGGGCCCGCCGGGGCCCCTGCGGAGCCGGCGGCCGCGCCGGACGCGTCCGGCGCGGCCGCGGCCGCCCTGTGGCGGATGCGGACCACCGTGCGCGACGAGCCCGGCAGCCTGGCCGCTCTGTGCACGGCGCTCGCGCGGGCCGGCGTGGACATCCTCACCCTGCAGACGCACCCGCTGCCCGAGGGCGGCACCGTCGACGAGTTCCTGCTGCGCGCGCCCGGCCGGCTGCCGTCCGCCGACCTCACCCGCGCCGCCGCGGCCGCCGGCGGCCGCGACACCTGGATCGAGCGGGCCGATGCCCACGACCTGGTCGACCCGCCGACCCGGCTGCTCGCCCTCGCCACCCGCACCGCCCTGGACGCCGCCGAACTGCCGCTGTCGCTGCGCCGGCTGCTCGGCCGCTGCACCATCCACTCCGTGCCGGCGACCACCCTGTCCGGGCGCCCCAACACGGACGCCGACGTGCCGCCCGAGGGTGTCCTGGAGTCCACGGTGATGCGCCTGCGCGACCCCTCGGGAGGGGCCATCACCGTGGAGCGGCCCCACCTGCCCTTCACCCCGACCGAGTTCGCCCGCGCCCGCGCCCTCGTCGAACTGGACGCCCGGCTCGGCCCGCGCGTCCCGCGCAGCCAGGACGTCCTGACGCTGCCGGAGGGCAACGAGATCACCGTGCGCCGCGCCGACGGCTCCGACCTGGCCGCCGCCCGCGCCATGCACGACCGCTGCTCCGAGCGCACCCTCGGCCTGCGCTACCACGGGCCGGTCGCCGACGCCGACCGCTACCTCGACCACCTGCTCGGCCCGCGCTTCGGCCGCACGCTGGCCGCGACCACAGCCTCCGGCAGGCTCATCGCCCTCGGCCACCTGCTGTGGGACGGGGACGAGACCGAGGTCGCCCTGCTGATCGAGGACGAGTGGCAGCGCCGCGGGATCGGCTCCGAACTGCTTCGGCGGCTCGTCGCGATGGCCGTCGAGGCGGGCTGCGGCAGCGTCTACGCCGTCACGCAGGCCTCCAACACGGGCATGGTCGCGGCCATGCGCGGCCTCGGGCTGCCCCTCGACTACCAGGTCGAGGACGGCACCCTCGTGATCACCGCCCGCCTTGAGCCGCTCCTCGCCGCCGCGCTCCCGCAGGCGCAGCAGCGGTCGGCGGACTGACGGCCGGGGCCGCGCCGCCGCCCGCCGGCCGCCGCCCGCGGGCCTGCCGGCCCGGCAGGCCCGGCCCCCCGGTCACGGCGGTCGCCCGGCCCCGTGTCCACGCGGGCAGCTGCCACGGGCGATCCGGGCGCACGGCCGTGGCACAACGGGCCGGGGTCCACAGGCCCACAGCGAACGCTGGTGACGGGGGGCCGCCCCCCGTACGAAGATGTCCGCATGTCAGACACCCTCCGCAGCGACATCCCGTCCCGGCTGCCGCGCCAGGTCGCCGACGCCTATGTCGACGACCTCGTCGCACTCGACCCGATCACCGGCACCTACCTGGGTGTCGCGTCGAGCTCGGGCAGGCTCCCGGACTTCTCCCCGGCCGGCCGCGCCGCCATCGCCGACCTGGCCCGTACGACCCTCGCCCGCCTCGACGCCGCCGAGCGGATGCCCGGCGCGGACAGCGACGCCGAACGGCGCTGCGCCCGCCTGCTGCGGGAGCGCCTCACCGCCGAACTCGCCGTGTACGAGGCGGACGAGGACCTGCGCACGGTCAGCAACATCCACTCCCCCGCGCACGCCGTCCGGGAGGTCTTCACGCTGACCCCTTCGGACACGGAGGAGGACTGGGCCGCCATCGCCGAGCGCCTGCGGGCGGTCCCTGCGGCCCTGGGCGGCTACCGCGAGTGCCTGCAACTGGGCCTGGACCGCGGCCTGTACGCCGGCCCCCGCGCCACGGCCACGTTCATCGACCAGCTCGCCACCTGGGCCGGCCAGGACGAGGACGGCTCCGCGGGCTTCTTCGGCGAGTTCGCCGCCGGCGGCCCCGAGGCGCTGCGCGCCGAGCTTGCGGAGGCGGCCTCCGTCGCGACGGAGGCCGTCGCCGACCTCCAGGCGTGGATGGCGCAGGTGTACGCCCCGGCGGTCGCCGGAGCGCCGGACGCGGTGGGCCGCGAGCGGTACGCCCGCTGGTCGCGCTACTACAACGGCACCGACCTCGACCTCGACGAGGCGTACGCCTACGGCTGGTCGGAGTACCACCGGCTGCTCGCCGAGATGAAAACCGAGGCGGCCAGGATCCTGCCGGGCGCGGGCCCGTGGGAGGCGCTGCGGCACCTGGACGAGCACGGCACCCACGTCGAGGGCGTCGAGGAGGTCCGGGCCTGGCTGCAGGGCCTCATGGACGAGGCCGTCGAGAACCTGGACGGCACCCACTTCGAACTCGCCGAGCGGGTCAAGCGGGTCGAGTCGATGATCGCGCCGCCGGGCGGTGCGGCGGCCCCGTACTACACCAACCCGTCCGAGGACTTCTCGCGCCCCGGCCGGACGTGGCTGCCGACGATGGGGCAGACCCGCTTCCCCGTGTACGACCTGGTCTCCACCTGGTACCACGAGGGGGTTCCGGGCCACCACCTGCAGCTGGCGCAGTGGACGCACGTCGCCGACCGGCTCTCCCGCTACCAGGCCAGTGTCGGCATGGTCAGCGCCAACGTCGAGGGCTGGGCGCTGTACGCGGAGCGCCTGATGGACGAGCTGGGCTACTTCAAGGACGCCGAGCAGCGCCTGGGCTACCTGGACTGCCAGATGATGCGCGCGGCGCGGGTCATCGTCGACATCGGCATGCACCTGGGCCTGGAGATCCCCGCCGACTCGCCGTTCCACCCGGGCGAGCGGTGGACGGTGGAGCTGGCGCAGGAGTTCTTCATGCTGCACAACAGCCGGCCTGCGGAGTTCATCGAGAGCGAGGTGACGCGCTACCTGTCGATGCCGGGGCAGGCGATCGGCTACAAGCTGGGCGAGCGCGCCTGGCTGCTGGGCCGGGACAACGCGCGCGCCGCGCACGGCGATTCCTTCGACCTGAAGGCGTGGCACATGGCGGCGCTGTCGCAGGGGTCGCTGGGCCTGGACGACCTGGTGGAGGAGCTGTCGCGTCTGTAACGGCGGCGGGGCCGCCGGTGGAGCGGCGGCCCCGTCCGGGCGGGGGCGGCTCAGCAGCCGCAGTCGTCCGAGTCGGTCGGCGCGGTCAGCGGGTCGGCTTCGGGCCGCTGCTGCCGGCCCTGCCAGGTCTCGACCTCGAAGCCCTCGCGGATCCAGTACTCGATGCCGCCGAGCATCTCCTTGACCCGGAAGCCGAGTTCGGCGAGGGCGAGAGCGGAACGGGTGCCGCCGTTGCACCCCGGGCCCCAGCAGTACGTGACCACGGGGACGGCCTTGTCGAGCACCCGCTCCGCCTGTTCGGGGATGAGCGCCGTCGGCAGGTGGACGGCGCCCGGGATGTGCGCTTGGTCCCATGCGGGGGTGGAGCGGGAGTCGACCAGCTGGAAGCCCAGGTCGGCGCCCTCCTCGCGGTGGGCGCGGAAGGCGGCCGCGACGTCGGCCGTGTCCGCGTGGAAGGCAAGGCTGGCGGCGAAGTAGGCAGCGGCCGCGGCGGGCGCCGCCGGGGGCACCCGCAGGACGGGGTTCACGGGCGCTGCGGTGGGCCCCGCAGCGGCGGCGTCGGAGGCGGCGGGCTTCGGTGTCGTCGTCATGGACAGGAATCTACGGCCCGCCATGATCACCTCGGAAGGGTCCTTCCCCGGCCTTCCCCTTGTTCCGCCGTGGATTCCCCTGCTACATCTGCCTCATGACCGAGTATTCCCCCGACGCCACGGACTGGCGCATCCTCGCGGCCCTCCAGGAGGACGGGCGCGCCAGTTACGCCGAGCTCGCCCGGGCGGTGTCCATGTCCGCGAGCGCCGTCACCGAGCGGGTGCGCCGCCTGGAGGAGGCCGGGGTGATCACCGGGTACACGGCCGTGGTGGACCCGGAGAAGCTGGGGAAGTCCATCCTCGCGCTGGTCCGGCTGCGCTACCCGCACGGCAACTACAAGCCGTTCCACGACCTGCTGGAGGCCACCCCCGAGATCCTGGAGGCGCACCATGTCACGGGCGACGACTGCTTTGTCCTGAAGGTGACCGCCCGCTCCATGGGACACCTGGAGGAGGTGGCGGGCCGGATCTCCGGGCTCGGCTCGGTCACGACCAGCGTCGTCTACTCCTCGCCGCTGCCGCGCCGCCCGCTCAGTCCGTGAGGCCCGCGGTGTGGTGGCGGACCACCGAGCCGCCGCGCTGTTTGACGACCTCCAGCTGCGCCTGGACACGGGTGCGCAGGTCGGCGACGTGGCTGACGATGCCGACGCTGCGGTCGCGTTCGCGCAGCGAGTCCAGGACGTCGAGGACCTCGTCGAGGGCCTGGTCGTCGAGGCTGCCGAAGCCCTCGTCGATGAAGAGGGTGTCCAGGCGTACGCCGCCCGCCTCGTCGGTGACGACGTCGGCCAGTCCGAGGGCGAGGGCGAGGGAGGCGAAGAAGGTCTCGCCGCCCGACAGGGTGGCGGTGTCGCGTTCGCGGCCGGTCCAGGCGTCCACGACGTGGAGGCCCAGGCCGGAGCGGCCGCGTCCGCTCGCCTTCGCGTCGGAGTGGACGAGGGTGTAGCGGCCGCCCGACATGCGCAGCAGCCGCACCGACGCGGCGGCCGCGACCTGCTCCAGGCGTGCGGCCAGGACGTACGCCTCCAGCCGCATCCTCCGCTCGTTGTCCGCGGAGGTGCCCGCGGTCAGCCCGGCGAGCCGGGCCACCCGCTCGTACGCCTCCCGCAGCGGGCCGAGGGCGCGCAGTTCGAGGTCGGCCTGGCGGGAGAGCCGGTCCAGTTCGGCGCACCGCACGCGGGCGGCGTCGTAGGCGGACGCGGCGGTGCGCAGCCGGGCTGCGGCCCGCTCTGCCTCCGCCTCGGCTCCGGCGGGGTCGGCCGGCGGGAGGGCGGCCGCGGCGGCGGTGTCGCTTTCGGCGCACCGGTCGGCGAGCGTGGCCTCCTCGGCCTGCCAGGCGTCGAGCCGGTGCCGGAGGGCGGTGCGCTCGTGGTCCGGGAGGACGGCGGCGGCCGCCTCGGCGACGGTGTCGAAGCCGGCCTTGAAGGCGGCGTCGGCGGCCTGGCCGTCGGCCTCCTTCAGCCGGGCGGCGGCCGCCTCGGACCGGCGCAGCGCCGCCGCGGCCGAGGTGACCATGCGGACCCGGTCCTCCAGGAGCCCGGCGCGGGCCGCGACGGTGGGGGCGTCGCCCCGTACGAGGGCCAGTTCGGCTTCGAGGGCGGCGTGTTCGCGGTCGAGGGCCTCGCGCCGGGAGGCCCGGGCCGCGGCGCGGCGTTCCGCTTCGAGCCGGTCGGCGGCGCGCGCGGTGTTCTCGCGGTCGGCGCGGTCCAGCTGCTCGCGGGCCGTGTGGAGTCCCGCGGCGGCGGCCTGGGCGGCGGCGTGCCGGGAGCCGAGGTCCCGGGTGAGGGCGAGGAGTTCGGCGGTGGTGGCGTCCCCGGCGGCGGCCGCTGCCTCCGCGCGGGCCTGCAGGACGGCGGCGCGCTCCCGTTCCAAGGCGGCGCGGTGCTCCTCGGCCTGCTCGTGGCGGGTGTGGGCGGCGTCCTCGGCGGCCCGGTCCACGTGCCCGGGGGCAGGGCGGGCGGGTGCGGGGTGCTCGGCCGAACCGCAGACGGTGCAGGGCTCGCCCGCGACGAGCGCGCCGGCGAGTTCGGCGGCGATGCCGCGCAGCCGGGCCTCCTTGAGCTCCAGCCAGCGTTCGCGGGCGGCGGCGGCCTCCTCGCGCGCCGTGAGGAGGCCGGCTTCGGTGCGCCGGGCCTCCTCGTCGAGGGCGTCGCGGCGCCGGGCGGCGTTCAGGTGCAGCCGGGCGGGCTCCAGCCGGCCGGCGAGCTGCTCGGCGAGGGTGGCGGCCTGCTGTGCGGCGTCGACGCGGGCGGCCAGGGCAGTACGGGTCTCCTCCCAGCGGTCGAGCCACTCGGCGGATTCGCGCAGCTGCTCCTCGGCGGCGCGGGCCTCGCGCTCCAGGACGGCCCGTTCGCGGGCGGTCTCAGCGCAGCGCTGCTCGGCGCGGCGGGCGGCGCCCAGTGCCCCGAGGTCCTCGCGGAGCCGCTGCTCGACGGCGGCGAGCTGTTCGGCGCCTGCCCCGGCGAGGGAGGCGGGGAGTTCGGCGCGGGCGGCGGCCTCGGCTGCGGCGGCAGCCCGGCAGGCCGCGGCGGCGGCCTCGCGCAGGTCGAGCGCGGGGGCGACCCGGGCGGCGCGGTCGGCCCGGTCGAGGAGGTCGCGGACGCGCTGCCGTTCGGGTGCGGCCTGTTCCAGCAGGGCGGCGCGGCGGGCCGTCTCGGCGTGCCGGCGCTGGAGCCGGTCGAGTTCGCGGGCGTCCTCGGCGGCCCGGCGGGCGGCGGCGTGCCGGCCCTCCACCGCGGCCAAGGCGTATTCGGCGACGGCGAGGCGCTCGCGGGCGGAGCAGCGGGCGACGGCGGCCCAGGCGCGGACGGCCTCGGCGAGGCCCGGGTCGCCGGGGTGCAGCGCGGGCAGCGGCCGGGCGCGCAGGTCGGCGCAGTCGCCGGCGGCCTGGGCGATCCGCTGGGCGGTGCCGAGGACCTTCTCGTCGCCGGCGCGGACCTGGGCCTCGGCGGCGCGGCGGCGCTCGGCGAGCAGGGTTTCGACGGCGGCGAAGCGGCGGGTGTCGAAGAGCCGGCCGAGGAGGCGGCCGCGCGCGTTCTCGTCGGCGCGCAGGAACCTGGCGAACTCGCCCTGCGGGAGGAGGACGACCTGGCAGAACTGCTCGCGGCTCATGCCGAGGAGCTGCTCGACCTCCTCGCCGATCTCCTGGTGGGACCTGCTCAGCCCGGTCCACTGCCGGCCGTCGTACTCGCGCAGCAGGCTCTGCGCCTTGTCCCGGGTGGTGCCGGTGCCGCGCTTCTTCGGCCGGTCCTGCTCGGGGCGCCGGGTGATCTCCAGGCGGCGGCCGCCGGCGGTGAACTCCAGGGTGACCTCGGTGGGGGTGCCGGGTTCGGCGTGGTCGCTGCGCAGGGTGGTGCCGGGGGCCTGGCGGGCGCCGGGCACGGCCCCGTAGAGGGCGTAGCAGACGGCGTCCAGAATGGAGGTCTTGCCGGCTCCGGTCGGTCCGTGCAGCAGGAAGATGCCCGCGCCGGACAGGGCGTCGAAGTCGACGTCCTGGGGTACGGCGAACGGCCCGAAGGCGGTGATCCGGAGCTGGTGCAGCCTCACCGGCGGGCCTCCTGACCGTCGGCGGCCGCTGCCCGGACGTCCTCGAAGGCGTCGTGCAGGACGGCGCGCTCCGCGTCGTCGGGGGCGCCGCCGCGGACGTGGGCGACGAAGTCCTCGGCGATCTCCTGGTCGGTGCGGCCGCGCAGGCGCTGGGCGTAGGTGGCGCCGCTGTCGTCCTCGCGGCCCTCGGGGTCGAAGGCGAGGCTGAGGGTGTGCGGGAAGCGGGCGGCGAGTCGGGCCATGGGGTCGTCGGGGCGGACGGGGTCGGTGAGGACGGCCTCGACCCAGGAGTGCTCGTGCACGGTGTGCGCGGGGTCGTCCAGGAGGTCGTCGAGCCGTCCTCGGAGCCGGGCCAGGGACCGGGGCACGGGGGTGTCGATGCGCTCGGCGGTGATCTCGCCCCCGGGGCCGAGGTCGACGAGCCAGGTGCTCTTGCGGTGGGCGGCCTCGGAGAAGGAGTAGGCGAGGGGGGAACCGGAGTAGCGGACCCGGTCGCTGATGGTCTGGCAGCCGTGCAGGTGGCCGAGGGCCGCGTAGTCGACCCCGTCGAAGACGGAGGCCGGGACGGCCTCGACGCCGCCGACGGCGATGTCGCGTTCGCTGTCGCTGGCCTGCCCGCCGGTGACGAAGGCGTGCGCGAGGACGACGGAGCGGGTGCCGGCGGGCCGCCCGGCGAGGTCGGCGCGGACGCGGTCCATGGCCGCGTCGAGGACGGCCTCGTGGCCCGCCTTCGCGGCGCCGACGGTGTCCTTGACGAGGGCCGGCTCCAGGTAGGGCAGCCCGTAGACGGCGACGTCGCCGTGCTCGTCGGCCAGGAGGACGGGGTCGGCGCAGCCCTCGGGGTCGGTCCTGAGGTGGATTCCGGCCCGGCCGATGAGTCCGGCGCCGACGCCGAGGCGGCGGGCGGAGTCGTGGTTGCCGGAGATCATGACGGTGGGCACGCCGAGGCCGGCGAGCCGGTGCAGGGCGCGGTCGAACAGCTCGACGGCAGGCAGCGGGGGCACGGCCCGGTCGTAGACATCGCCGGCGACGAGGACGGCGTCGACGCGGTGCTCTCGGACGGTGTCGACGAGGTGGTCGATGAAGCGGCTTTGCGCACCGAGCATGTTGACGCGGTGGAAGGACCGGCCGAGGTGCCAGTCCGAGGTGTGCAGGAGCCTCACTCGGCGGCTCCGCCGGCCGTTGCGCACCGCATGCCCGTCCGTCCCCCTGCGTCGCCTGCTGCCGATGAACCCGTCGGGAACCCGTCCGACGGACCCCTACGCTAACGCCTCGCCCGCGGCCCGCACCGCCGTTCGGGGGCGGTCGGGCAGCACGGTGAGACGAACGTCTCAATCGGGGCGAACCGCCCCCGCGGGCTCCGCGGGGTCCGGTGTCAGGCGGCGTACGTCTCCCCGCCGAGGGTGAGCACGGCCGTGCCGGCGGTGCTGTCGGCGAGCCAGGCCTCGAAGGCGGGCAGGTCCGCCTCGGGCAGGGCGACCTCGATCTCGACGGCGGCGCCGTAGCGCAGCCCGACGACGGTCCGCCCGGTGGAGCGCAGGTCGTTCTGCGTCCTGCCCGCGCGCTCGTGGCCGACGGTGACGGTGGCCAGCCGGTAGCGGCGGCGGGTGACGGTGCCGAGCGCGTCGAGGGCCTCCCCGACAGCGCCTCCGTAGGCCCGGATGAGCCCGCCCGCGCCGAGCTTGACGCCGCCGTAGTAGCGGGTGACGACGGCGACCGCGTACCGGATGTCGCGGCGCATCAGCATCTGGAGCATGGGGACGCCGGCGGTGCCGCCGGGCTCGCCGTCGTCGCTGGCCTTCTGGACGGCGGCGTCGGCGCCGATGACGTACGCGTAGCAGTTGTGCGTGGCGGTGGGGTGCTCGCGGCGGATGCGGGCGACGAAGTCCTGCGCCTCCTGCTCGGTCGCGGCGGGCGCGAGCGAGCAGAGGAAGCGCGAGCGGTTGATCTCGGTCTCGTGCGCGCCCTCCCGGGCCACCGTCGCGTACTGGTCTGACTTCACCGCTCCACCCTAGTCCGTGGCCCCCGGCGGCCCGGGCCCCCGCCCTCGCGCCGGTGCGGCGGGGAATCGGGCGGGCCTCCCGGCCGTTGAGCGGGTGCGGCCGGTCGGCGGCCGTGAGCGGCAGCATCGCAGCAGGAGGCGCACCCGTGTACGGAGACCCGGCAGTCATCCGCAGGATCCTCACCGAGCTCGGCGACACCTGGGCCGTGGTGGGCCTGTCCAACAACACCGACCGGGCCGCCTACGGGGTCGCGCGGGTGCTCAGCCGGTTCGGCAAGCGGGTGGTGCCCGTGCACCCGAAGGCCGAGACCGTGCACGGCGAGCAGGGGTACGCCTCGCTGGCGGAGATCCCGTTCAAGGTGGACGTGGTCGACGTGTTCGTCAACAGCTCCCTGGCGGGGAAGGTCGCCGACGAGGCCGTCGCCGCGGGCGCGGACGCGGTCTGGTTCCAGCTGGGGGTGGTGGACGAGGCCGCGTTCGCCCGGACCCGTGCGGCCGGGCTGGAGATGGTCATGGACCGCTGCCCCGCCATCGAGATCCCCGCGCTGCGCCCCTGAGTCCTGTCCGTCAGGGCCCGGCGACGGGCGGGATGGAGACGGCGAGGGTCATCTCCATCGGTGCGCCGCCCTCGTTGCGGTAGGCGTGGGGGGCGTTCGCCTCGAAGGAGACGGCGCCGCCCGCGGGCACCGCGTACCGCTCGTCGGCGACGACGAGGGTCAGCTCCCCGGCGGTGACGTGGAGCATCTCGAAGGTTCCGGCCGGGTGCGGGTCGGAGTCGGCGGCCTCGCCGGGCTCCAGGCGGTAGCTCCACATCTCGACCGGGCCGCGCCGGTCGTCGCCGAGGAGCATGCTGGCGCGGCTGCCCGCCTCGGTGGACCACATGCGTACGCCCTGCCCCGGGAGCACCACGTGCACCTGCGGGGTCCGGTCCCGGTCCAGCAGCGTGGTGATGCTGACCCCGAGGGCGTCGGCGAGCTTGACCGTGGTGCCGACGCTGGGGTTCGTACGGGCCTGCTCGATCTGGATGATCATGCCGCGGCTCACCCCCGCGCGGGCGGCCAGCGCCTCCAGGGTGAAGCCGCGCTCGCCGCGCCAGTACCGGAGGTTGCGGGCGAGGGCCTGGGTGAGCTGTTCGAAGTCCGACACGTTCCGTCCAATATCCTGGATGCCGCAGTCCAACAGGATGAACTATCGTGCGGCGTATCCGACGCTGCACTCCACCGTTCACCGCACTGTACTGCGAGGCCCCTCCCCATGACCTCCCTCTTCGCCCTGGCCACAGCCGTGCTGTGGGGACTCGCCGACTTCGGAGGCGGGCTGCTCACCCGACGGCTGCCTGCACTGACGGTGGTCGTCGCGTCGCAGGTCCTCGCGGTGCTCGCCCTCGGCGCGGTCGTCCTGGGCACCGGCGCCTGGCGGGAGGCCGGCCCGCAGCTGTGGTTCGCGGTCGCCGCCGGACTGGTCGGGCCCGTCGCGATGCTCAGCTTCTACAAGGCGCTCGCGCTCGGCCCGATGGGCGTGGTCTCGCCCCTCGGCTCGCTCGGCGTGGTCGTCCCGGTGGGCGTCGGACTGGCGCTGGGCGAGGAGCCGGGGGCGGGCCAGTTCGCCGGGATCGCCATCGCCGTCGTCGGCATCGTGCTCGCGGGCGGCCCCGAACTGCGCGGTGCGCCGGTGCAGCGCCGGGCGGTGGTGCTGACCCTGGTCGCCGCCTTCGGGTTCGGCGCCGTGATGGCCCTGATCTCACACGCCTCGTCGAACGTCACCGGACTGTTCCTGGCCCTGTTCGTGCAGCGCGTCGTCAACGTGGCCGCCGGCGGCGCCGCCCTGTGGGTGCAGGTGCGGCGCGGCTCGCCCGCGCTCCCGGACGGCACCGGCCTGCGGACGCTGTGGCGGCTGCTGCCCGCGCTCGCCTTCGTCGGGCTCGCCGACGTCGCCGCGAACGGCACCTACTCCGTCGCCGCCCAGAACGGCCCGGTCACCGTCGCCGCCGTGCTGTCCTCGCTGTACCCGGTGGTCACGGCGCTCGCCGCGTACGCCGTGCTCCGGGAGCGGCTGCGCGCGGTCCAGGCGGCCGGCGCCGGGCTCGCCCTCGCAGGAACGGTCCTCCTGGCCGCCGGATAGGTGCCGGCTACCCCGCGGCCGGCTCGGCGGCGGCCGCCTCGGCGGTGCGCTGCTCGGCCTCGGCCAGCTCCGCGAGCGCCCGCAGCTGGTCCGGGGTGACGCCGTCGGGGATCGGCACCGGGGCCGGGGTGCGCAGTGGCGGCTGCCAGCCGGCCTCCTCGGTCCACCGGCGGACGATACGGGCGGGGGCGCCCGCGACCACCGCGTGGTCGGGCACCTCGCCCCGGACGACCGACCCCGCGGCGACGACGACGTTCCGGCCCAGCTTCGCCCCGGGCAGCACCACCGCGCCGGTGCCGAGCCAGCAGCCGGGGCCGATCTCGACGGGCGCGCTGCGCGGCCACTGCCGGCCGACCGGCTCGTTCGGGTCGTCGTAGCTGTGGTTCGTTGAGGTGATGTACACCCCGGGCCCGCAGAACGTGTCGTTCCCGATGGTGATGCGGCTGTCGGCTATGACGTGAGTGTCCCGGCCGAGCACCACGCCGTCGCCGATGACGAGGACGGGCTCCGCGCCCAGGTCGAGGCCGGGCAGCATCCCGGCGGTGAGCGTCACCTGTTCGGCGACGATGCAGTGGCCCCCCAGCCGGATCCACGGTTCGCCGAAGACGGTGCCCTGGGGGAACGCGAGCCGCGTGCCGTGCCCGATCGCCCCGAAGCGGAGCCGTCCCGGGGTCTGCGCGGTGACGGCGCCGGCCTGCTGCATCCAGCGCCAGGCGGCGTGCGCCGCGCGGCCGGCGAGGCGGCGGCGCAGGGCGGTCAGCGATGAGAACGTGTTCTGGTTCTTCGGCACCGGGTCACCGTAGCGTGCCCGGTGCCCCGGCCGCGCCGTGATCTTCACCCCATCGCAGGCCGGAAGGCGGCCATGGCCTACGGTGCCCCTGGCGCGACACGCAGGATCCACCGGGCGCGCCGCCCGCGGGCGGCCGCACCTCCCAGGACTGAGGAAGAGAACATGGCGGAACACGCGGACCACACCCCGGCCGGGGCACTCGTCGCGGGCGTCGGGGGCAGGAGCCCGCAGATCGCCCCCGGCGCCTTCACGGCGCCGACCTCGGTCGTGGTCGGCGACGTCGCGCTGGGGCCGGGCGCGAGCGTCTGGTACTCGGCGGTGCTGCGCGCCGACTGCGGCCCGATCGTCCTCGGCGCCGACAGCAACGTGCAGGACAACTGCACGCTGCACGTGGACCCCGGCTTCCCGGTGACCGTCGGCGAGCGCGTCTCGATCGGCCACAACGCGGTCGTGCACGGCTGCACCGTCGAGGACGACTGCCTGATCGGCATGGGCGCGACCGTCCTGAACGGCGCGGTCATCGGCGCCGGCTCGCTGGTCGCCGCGCAGGCGCTGGTGCCGCAGGGCATGGTGGTCCCGCCGGGCTCGCTCGTCGCGGGCGTCCCCGCGAAGGTGCGGCGGGAGCTGACCGGCGAGGAGCGCGAGGGCATCCGGCTCAACGCCGCGATGTACCGCGAGCTCGCGGAACAGCACCGCGCCTCGGTCGTCCCGCACGCCTGATCCGCGCCGGAACCCGGCGGGCCCGCCCGGCCCGCCGGCTCCGCCCGCGGCCGGCGTCAGCCGCGGGCGGCGGCAGGCTCGGCCCGCGCGGGCTCCTCGGGCGCCTCCGGCGCCGGAGCCTGGGCGGCCGCCTTCGCTGCGCGCCGCCTGATGACGATCATCGAGGTGAGGCCGACCAGCACCGCGAGCACGAGGCCCAGCCAGGAGAACCGCTTCAGCCAGGCCTCGGCCACGATGCCGACGTAGTAGATGACGGCCGTGGTGCCGCCCGCCCACAGGATGCCGCCGAAGACGTTGGCGATCAGGAACTTCCAGTACGGCATGTGCAGCACGCCGGCCAGCGGCCCGGCGAAGATCCGCAGCAGGGCCACGAAGCGGCCGAAGAAGACGGCCCACATGCCCCACTTCTGGAAGGAGCGCTCCGCCAGGGCGACCTGCGCCGGCCCGAAGTGCTTCGGGAACCGCTTCCCGAGCCGTTCCAGCAGCGGCTTGCCCCCGCGCCGGCCGATCGCGTAGCCGATCGAGTCGCCGACGATCGCCCCGGTCGTGGCGCAGACGCCCAGCACCAGCGGGTCGATCTCCCCGTGCTGCGAGGCGAGCAGCGCCGAGCTGACGAGGATGATCTCCCCCGGCAGCGGGATGCCGAGGCTTTCCAGGCCGATGACCACTCCGACCAGGAGATAGATGGCCACCGCCGGAATCTGCTCCAGCCATTCCTGGATGTGCACCGGTGCGTCCTCCTGATTGCGTACCGGCGCGTCCCCGGTGACGCGCCGAACGGGCAGCCTATCCGCTCCGGACGACCGCCCCCGCCCGCAGCGGCAGGTCGCGCGAGGAGCGGCCCGCGAAGACCTCCCGCCGGCCCGTGCCCAGGACCCAGCCGTGCTTCTCCGGATCCCAGCAGGACAGGGCCCGCACGTCCACGCCGACGGCGACCCGCTCGGACTGCCCCGGCCCCAGCGTGAGGCGCCGGTAGCCGGCCAGGGCCCGCAGGGGCTGTTCGAGCGCGAGCCGGGGCGAGGGGCCGACGTACACCTGGGCCACTTCGGTGCCTTTGCGGCGGCCGGTGTTGCGGACGGTGAACTCCACGCGCAGCCCGCCGCCCTCGGGCCGGACCGCGAGGTCCGCGTACTCCCAGGAGGTGTACGACAGCCCGTGCCCGAAGGGGAACAGCGGCGCCACCCGCTGCGCGTCGTACCAGCGGTGGCCGGTGTGGACGCCCTCGGTGTACTCCTCGCGCCCGCCCGGCCCCGGGCCCTGCGGGGACCCGGCCGCCGGGGTGCGGCGCCCGTCGGCCGGGAAGGTCTGGGTGAGCCGCCCGCCCGGGTCGGTGTCGCCGAAGAGGACGGACGCGGCGGCCTCCGCGCCCTCCTGGCCGGGGTGGTACATCTGGAGGACCGCGCCGGTGCGGGCCAGCCACGGCATGGCCGTGGCCGAGGGCGTGTTGAGCACGACGGCGGTGCGCGGGTTCGCCGCGGCGACGGCCTCGATCAGGGCGGCCTGTCCGCCGGGCAGGCCCAGCGAGGCCCGGTCCGCGCCGTCGGCGGTCTCCTCGTGGGCGAACACGACGACGCTGCGGGCGGACTTCGCGACCCGTACGGCCTCGGCCACGTCCGCGGCCCTCGTCGCGCCCGTGGTGCGGCGCAGCCGGAAACGCTGCCCGCGGGGGCCGCCCCGGGCGGTGACGGACAGCCGGTGCTCGCCCGCCCGCAGGGAGACGGTGCGGCGGCGGAGGGCGAGCCCGTCGGGTGCGGCGGCCGGCAGCCCGCCCGCATCCTGCTCGGCGGCGCCCTGCCGCAGGGGGAAGAGCTCCTCGCCGTCGAGGCGGACGGTCGGCCGCTCGCCCGAGTAGTGGACGAGGAGGGTCCAGTCGTCGTCTGCGGTGAGCGTGAAGCGGCCTTCGTGGCTCCAGGTGCGCCCCGCGGCGACCCACCGGTCGTCGAGGGCTGCGGGCGGGGTCAGCAGGTCCGCGGGGAGCGGTCGGCCGTGGATGTCCTCGCCGGCGGCGTGGACCACCGAGGCGCCGTTCCCGGCGCGCCGGGCGAGGGCGGAGAGCGGGGAGGCGGCCGCGGGGGTGCCGCCTGCCGCACCGGCGGACGGCATCCGGGCGGTGGGGCCGATGACGGCGAGGGAGCGGGCAGCGGCTCCGGACAGCGGCAGGGTGCCGCGTTCGTTGCGGAGCAGCACGGCGCCTGCGGTGGCGACGCGGCGGGCGAGCCGCGCCCCGGCGGCCGCGTCGCGGGCGGGCCGGGCGGCGGATCGGCCGTCGAGGCGGCCGAACCGGTCCATCACGGTCAGGATGCGGCGCACCGCCTGGTCGACGGAGGCCTCGGCGACGGTGCCGGCGCGGACGGCCTCCACGAGCGGGGCTCCGAAGCGGGTGCCGCCCGGCATCTCCATGTCGAGGCCGGCGCCGATGGACGCGACGGTGCCGTGGGAGGTGTCCCGGTGGGAGAGCACCCAGCCGCCGAAGCCCCAGCGATCGCGCAGCACGTCCTCCAGGAGGGTCCTGTTCTCGCAGGCGCGGATGCCGTTGACCTTGTGCGGGGCGGCCACGACGGCGCCGGCCCCGGCGGCCGCGGCCGCCTCGAAGCCGCGCAGCGCGCTCTCGTGCAGCGTCCGCTCCCCGGCGACGGCGTCGGCGGTGTGCCGGCCCTGCTCCCGGGAGGAGAGCGCGAAGTGCCGGACGGCGGCGACGACGCCCTCGTCCTGGATGCCGCGGACCACTTCGGCGACCAGGTCGGCCGTCAGCCGCGGGTCTTCGGAGAAGGCCTCGGAGTTGCGGCCGCCGAGGAGGGTGCGGATGAGGCCGGCCGCGGGAGCGAGCAGCACGTCCTGGCCGAGGGCGCGGCCCTCGCGGCCGAGGATGCGGCCGTACTCGCGTGCCAGTGCCGGATCGAAGGCGGAGGCCAGCACGACGGGCGCGGGCAGGGCGGTGGCCGGCCCGGCCGCCCGCACTCCGGCGGGTCCCTCGGCGAACCGCAGCGGCGGAATGCCCAGGCGCGGCACGCCCGGCAGGTGGCCGGCCGGGCCGCGCGCGGCGGGGTCGGGGGCGCCGTGCAGGAGGGCGGTCTTCTCCTCCAGCGTGAGCCGCTCCAGCAGCGCCTCGACCCGGGCGGCGCTGCCCGGCCGCCCGGCCCCGGCGGCGGCGCCTGCGCCCGCCGCCGGGGCGGGGGCGGTACGGGTGCCCGTACGGGCGGTGGCGCCGGGAGGCAGCGGGGCTCCGCAGCCGCCCGCGCCGAGCGCCGCGCCTGCCGCACCGAGGGCGCCGAGCAGCCGCACCGCCGAACGCCGGGAGAGGGCCCCGCTCATGACACGGCCTCGCTCATGGTGCTCCCTGCGGCTCCGGTCGGCGGGAGCGGCCCGCGCCGGACCGCTCCCGGGGCCACTGTGGCGCCGCAGGGGCGGCGGGCCGGGCGGGACGCGCAGGGGCGGGGCGGAGTTTCAGCCCTGCGGCGGCTGCACCAGGGGGTCGGGGGTGCGCCGCGGCTCGTCCTGCGCCTGCACGCGCGCCTCGGTGCGGTGCCCGCGGGCGATGTAGTCGCGTACGACGGCCTCGACCGCGTCCTGAGGTGAGGCGACCCCGGCGAGGACCATCACCTCCACCACGAGTTCCGCGTCGAGGCTGATGTCGATCCTGGCTCTGCCTGCCATGGGGGCTCTCCTGTCGTCGGTGTCCGCGGCGCCTCGGCCGGGGCCCGGGCGGGCTCCGGCGGCCGGGCCCGGCCGGGACCCGGCAAACGCGAGTGGGGCCGCGCCCGGCAGGCGCGGCCCCACTCATTCCCCCTGGGAGGTGTGGTCATGCGTTGGGGCGCAGGGTCCACACGACGGTCATCTCCCCGGTCACGGCCTCGTCCTCGCGCTGGATGGCGATGGTGACAGGGAACTCGGGGCGGCCTCCGGCGTCGAGCTCGGCGACGACGTCGGCGGCGGGGCGGCCCAGCGTGGCGGTGGCGGTGACGACGCCCTTGGCGAGCTTCCTGTAGGCGATCTCGGCCTTCACCGCGAGGGGCACGGCGCGCGAGAGCTGGTCGCCGAACGCGGCGAGCACGATGGCGCCGCTGGCGGACTCGGCCAGGGTGAACATGGCGCCGGCGTGCGGGCCGCCCACGTGGTTGTGGTAGTCGGGCTGGTCCGGCAGCCGGACGACCGCGCGCTCCGGGGTGGTCTCCAGGAACTGGAGGTTCAGGGTCTTGGCCATGGGCACGGTCGCGGCGAGCAGTTCGCCCACGTTCATCTGGTCTGCGCTCATGGGCGGCGATGTTACCCACGAGTAGACCTGCTTGACCAGACCTCTTGCCGGGGGCGGCCGTTCCCGGTGACGGCGCCTCCCACTATCGTTGTCGGCCATGTGGCCAGGACAGCAGCAGCCGCCCGGGGGACAGCCCAACCCTCAGGACGCGCAACAGAACCCGTACCAGCAGCCGCCGGGACAGCAGCCGAACCCGTATCAGCAGCAGCCCGGATACGGATACCCGCAGGCGGGATACCAGGCGCCGGGCCAGCCCGGGCAGCCGGCACAGCCGTGGACTCAGCCCCAGCAGGCCGTTCCGGGGCCCCCGAGCGGCGGAGGCGGCGGCCTCTCCACCAAGACGGTCGCGATCGTCGCCGCGTCCGCGGTGGTCGTCGCGGCGGCCGCGACGGGGGCGTTCGTCCTCACCCGGGACGACGGGAAGAGCAACGAGGCCGACGGCAAGCCCGCAGCCTCCTCCTCGGCCTCCGCCCCGGCCTCGAGCGAGCCGGCACCGACGGGTGCGAACCCGCGCGGCGGCGGCGACGCCCAGCCGGTGATCCCGGGCTGGAAGGTCGTGGTCAACCCCAAGTACGGCACCGCCTTCGACGTGCCGCCGGAGTGGAACGTCGCGAACCCCGGCGTCATCGCCAGCTTCACCGACGACGTGAAGAACGACGGCAAGCCGATCATCAGCTTCTCCGCACCGGCCTTCCTCAAGGAGGACTGGTGCAAGATCGACTCCGACAAGGACGGCCGCGAGGAGAAGACCGAGCTGGCCGGCACCGGCACCAAGGGCGGCCAGGGCGCCAAGGACACCGCGGAGGCCGTCCGCAACGAGGCCGGGAACTGGGCGTTCGCCGCGTTCGCGCAGAAGGCGCCGAAGGGGACCGTGAAGGTCTCCGACCCCAAGGAGTACACGACCTCCTCGGGCCTCAAGGGCCACATGGCGACCGCGACCGCGCTCGGCGTGCCCAAGGAGAACAAGTGCTCCCGCGACGGCAAGTCCATCGCGTTCAGCTTCAAGACCGCGAACGGCGACTTCTCCAGCTGGATCCTCTTCAGCTCCGTCGGCGTCGAGGGCGAGGTCCCGCAGGAGACGATGGACAAGGTCCTCAGCTCGGTGCGCCTGCACGGCACCGGAACGACGGGCTGATCCCGGCCGGTCCGCCCTGATCCACGCCGATCCGGCCGGTGCCCGCCGCGGGCCCCTGCCGGGCCCGTGCGCGGGGTCCGTCCCGGGCCGGATATCCGTTTGGCATCCCGGCCCGGGACGGGGATAGTCCCAGGGTGAGTTCCCCCGCCACCCATCCCGCCCCGCCCGCACCGGCCCCGCGGCGCCGCAGGCCCGCCTGGGCCGGCCGCAACTACACGCTGCTGACGGGTGCGGCCGTCATCACCAACCTCGGCAGCCACGGAGCGCTCATCGCCTCGGCGTTCGCCGTCCTGGAGGCGGGGGGCTCCGGGGGCGACGTCGGCCTGGTGGCGGCGGCCCGCACCCTGCCGCTGGTGCTGTTCCTCCTGGTCGGCGGCGCCGTCGCCGACCGGCTGCCACGCCACCGGGTGATGGTCGCGGCCAACGCCCTCAACTGCACCTCGCAGGCCGCCTTCGCCGTCCTCGTGCTCACGGGGACGCCGCAGCTGTGGCAGATGATGCTGCTCACCGCGCTCTGCGGCACCGGCACGGCCTTCTTCAACCCGGCCGCCGAGGGCATGCTGCTCTCCAGCGTCTCCGGCGAGCACGCGAACCGCGCGTTCGCCCTGTTCCGGATGGCGATGAACGGCGCCGGCATCGGCGGGGCCGCGCTGGGCGGCGCGATGATCGCCGCGATGGGGCCCGGCTGGGTCCTCGCCGTCGACGCGGCCGCGTTCGCGCTGGCCGGCGCGCTGCGCGCCGCCCTCGACGTCGGCCGCGTCGCCGAACGGGCGCCGGGCGGCGGCCTGCTGGCCGACCTGCGCGAGGGCTGGGCGGAGTTCCGTACCCGGCCCTGGCTGTGGAGCATCGTGCTCCAGTTCTCGGTCGTCGTCGCGGTCGTCGGTGCGGCCGAGGCCGTGTACGGGCCGCTCGTGGCCCGCGACCAGCTGGGCGGCCCCGCCCCCTGGGGCCTGGCGCTCGCCCTGTTCGGGGTGGGCACCCTCGCCGGCGCCGTCCTGATGATGGTGTGGAAGCCGCGCCGGCTGCTGCTGGTGGGCACCCTGTGCGTGTTCCCGCTGGCGCTGCCGTCGGCCGGGCTCGCCGTCCCGCTGCCCGTGTGGGGCCTGTGCGCGGTGATGTTCGTCAGCGGCGCGGCCATCGAGGTGTTCGGCGTGAACTGGATGACGACGATGCACCAGGAGATCCCGGAGGACAAGTTCTCCCGGGTCTCCGCCTACGACTGGTTCGGCTCGGTGTCGATGCTGCCCCTGGCGACGGCCCTGGCGGGACCCGCCGAGGCGGCCTTCGGCCGTACGAACGCGCTGTGGGGCTGCGCCGTCCTGGTCGTGGCGGTCACCGCCGCGGTCCTCGCGGTGCCCGACGTCCGCCGGATGACGCGCCGGCCCTCGCCCCCGAAGGCCGGCGCGCTGCCCGCCCCCGCGCCTGGGGCTGCTGCGGAGCCGGAGACGGTGCACACCTAGGCACGCCTGGGCCACGCTTGGACGCGATGCCGTTGATTGCACCTGAGGTCTGTCCGGCAAAGAATCTTCCGATCGGTGCGGGCGCAGTCTGCCGCGGGCTGCGGAAACGGGTTGGCGCCACGTGGGATCAGCGTGGATGCTGACTGGCCGGAGGTACCCAAGATGATCGATGTTGTACTGAGGCTGTCAGCCCGTGACCTGGTGCATGCGGACCTGGCGTCGTGCGGGTGGGCGGGGTCTGACCACCACTTGGCCGGCGTGGCCCAGCAGTTGGCGCGTGCTCGGGCTGGTGAGGTCGACTACCTGGCAGTCTGCCCTGGGACGGACATCCCTGTGGCAAAGGGCGGTGTCGACTACCAGGCCAAGGAGGGCGTCGGCACGTTGTGGCAGCTGGCAGTCCACCCCGCATTGCAGTCGTGTGGGATCGGCACGTTCCTCGTCGAAGCCGCAGAGCTGCGGATCAAGGACCGCGGTCTGCGGCGGGCCGAGCTGGCTGTGGAGGAAGCCAACCCCCGGGCTCGTGCCCTGTACCAGCGACTGGGCTATGTCGCGTACGACCGCCAGCCGGACTCGTGGGACGAACAAGCCCCCGATGGATCGATGCGCCGCCACGAAACGATGTGCACGTTGATGCGGAAGGAACTGTCCTGAAGGGGGCATACAAGGATCTTCGACGGGCCGGCAACTGGGGCTATCCCATAACCGCTCGGGCCGTGTCGAGGAACGCCAGCCGGTTGTCCTCCAGGTAGTCCCGCACGCTCTCGCCGTCCGGCAGGCCTTCCCACACCGTTCGGTTGAGGTCCAGGAAGTACGCACGTGCCGCGTCGTGTACGGGCAGGGGGAATTGGATGCGGATGAGCCGTTCTGCGACCCAGAGCCTGTTCATCACGCCCTGGGTCGTGAGGTACCAGGCGTGGGTATCGTCCCATTCGGAAGGTCGGCTGAACGCGGAGCGTTCGGCCTCGGCGGCCACCTCGATGAACCGCTCCAGCAGCGCCAGCCGTTCCGCGCGCCGGGCCTCCGAAAGTGCGCTCAGCTGCCGTTGCTGCTCGGCGCGTTCTGCTGACGACTGAGTCCTGTGCTGGACGAGGTAAGACAGCATGCCGCCGAGTACCACGCCGCCCAAGGATATGAGGGACACCCAGACCTGACCTGACATGGCCGCTATGGTCCCATGCGGTGTGGCTGGTGTGATCACGTCATCGAAGCCGTCCTGGATCGCCCCGTTCACCGGGCTGAGCCCGCACCTGTTCGGGAAGCTGGTGACCGTACTGCCGCGCGAGGGTGCGGAGGCGGTCCGCAAGGGCCGACCGTGGAGCCTTCCCCTGGAGGACCGGGGCCTTCTGGTCGCGGCGTACTGGCGCACGAACCGGACTCGTCATCCCGCACCGGCGCGAACGCATCCAGACCGAGCTGCCGGCCTGGAAGGTGGAACACAACGAATCCCACAAGCCGGCCCGCGACCGCGTCGAGCACGTCTTCGCCCGCATGAAGACCTGGAAGATCCTCTGCGACTGCCGCCTCACTGGCGACGGAGTCCACCACGCCATGCTCGGCATCGCCCGCCCACGCAACCTCGTCCTCGCCGGGACGGCCCGGCGCCCTCGCGCCCGCGCTCAGCCGATGCCGAACGCGCCGTCGGGCGGCTCGGGCGAGGCGACGGCGTCCGCGTCGGCGACCGGGAGGGCGCCGCGCACGAACCGCTCCAGCGCGGGCCCGTCCTCCACTCGTGCGGGGAAGGCGTCGGCGGCGCACCGCCGGGCCAGCGCGGCGAGGGGGAGTTCCCGGTCCGAGGCGAGCAGGACGGCGTTGCCGAAGCGGCGGCCGCGCAGGACGCCCGGCTCGGCGACGAGGGCCACCCGGTCGAAGGCGGCGCGGAAGTTGGCCAGCTGGCCGCGGAGGAAGCCGAACGGCGCCCCGTCCGCCAGGTTGGCTGCGTACACCCCGCCGGGCCGCAGGACCCGGGCCGCCCGGCGCGCGTACTCCACGGACGTCAGCTGCGCCGGCACGCGCGAGCCGCCGAACACGTCGGCGACGAGGACGTCCGCGCTGTCCGCGGGCGCCGCGTCCAGCCAGGCCCGCGCGTCGTCGACGTACACCGTCACGCCTGATCCGGCGGGCAGCGGCAGGTGCTCCGCCACCAGCGCGGCCAGCCCGGCGTCGAACTCGACGACGGACTGCCGCGATCCGGGGCGGGTGGCCGCCGCGTAGCGCGGCAGCGTCAGGGCGCCGCCGCCGAGGTGCACCAGGTCCAGCGGGCGGCCCGGATCGGCCGCGCAGTCCAGGACGTGCGCGATGCGGCGGGCGTACTCGAACTCCAGGTGCTCCGGGTCGTCGAGGTCGACGTACGACTGGGGGGCGCCGTCGACGGTCAGCAGCCACGCCCGGTCCCGGTCGACGTCCGGCATCAGCTTGGCGGTGCCCTGCCCCACGGCCCGGACCACCGGGATCTGCTCGTCGCTCACCGCACCATTGTCCGGCAGCCGGGCGGCCGGTACGCCCGGCAGGGGCCGTCTGTCCGCGCCGGGGGTCAGGCGGTCCACACCGCGGCGGCCTCCGCCGCGTGTTCGGCGGCCTGCGCGTGGCCGGCCCGCGCGGCGGGGGCCCGGCGTGCGGGATCGAGGACGTTCCTGCCGATGGCGCGGCGGGCCGCAGCCGACGGGGTGATCAGCAGGACGCGGGCGCCGTCCCGCCGCAGCCCCTCCGCCTGCGAGGCCGGTGAGGGGACCAGCCGGGAGCCGAGGGTGATCGGGGCGAGGATGACGACCCGCTCGTACCCGGCCGCCAGGTCGGCATTGACCGCGGAGCGGATTCCTCCGTCGACGAAGCGCCGCTCCCCCACCGTCACGGGCGGCCAGACGCCGGGCACGGCGCAGCTCGCCGCGACGGCGTCGACCAGCCCGGTCCCGCCGTCCCGGTCGAAGACGGCCGGCTCGCCGGTCAGGGCGTCGACGGCGGTCACGACGAGTCGGCGCTGCCCGGGCCACTCGTGTGAGACGAGCCGCTCCTCGAACACCCGGCGGCGTGCCTCCTCCCTGCCGGTGTCGGCGGCCAGCGCCATGGCCCCGATGCGGCGCCGGTAGGCCGCCGCATCACGGGAGCGGAGCATCGCGGCGGCGTACCGGGCGAGGAGGCCGGCGCCGACCCGGGCCGCTGTCTCGCCTGCCGGGTCGGCGAGCTGGCGTTCGTACAGCTCCCGCGGGGTGAGTCGGCCCGAGGCGAGCTGGGCGCCGACGAGGGAGCCCGCCGAGGTGCCGACGACGAGGTCGGCGCGGGCGAGGTCCACGCCCGCCTCGGCAAGCCCGTACAGGACCCCGCACTCCCAGCCGACGCCGGTGAGCCCGCCGCCGCCCAGCACCAGTGCCGTGCCCCGGTCCGTGCCGTCCGTGCCGTCCGTGCCGTCCGTGCCGCCCATCCTGCGCCCCCTTCGCCTGCGTCCGTGCCGTCGGTCAGGCAGTCTGGCGCATGCCGCCCTCGGCCGGTACGGCGGGGGGCGGCATGCGCCAGGCCGGTACGGCGGGGGCGGCATGCCCCAGGCCGGTCAGTCGAGGACGGTCGTGACCGTGCCCGCGCCGACGGTCCGACCGCCCTCGCGGACGGCGAAGCCCAGGCCCGCCTCCAGCGGCACGTCCCGCCCGAGCTCGACGGTCATCGCGACCGTCTCCCCGGGCCGGGCGGCTTCGGCCGCGCCCAGGTCCACGGTGCCGACGACGTCGGCGGTGCGGATGTGGAACTGCGGCCGGTACCCCGTCGTCAACGCGGTCCGCCGGCTGCCCTCCCGCGCGGACAGCACGTGCACCTGCGCGGTGAAGCGCCGCCGCGGCTCCACGCTCCCGGGCGCGGCCACCACGTGGCCGCGGCGCACCCCGTCGCGCGGCACACCGCGCAGCAGCAGGGCCGCGCTGTCCCCGGCCTCGGCGGACTCCATCGGCCTGCGGAAGGTCTCCAGGCCGGTGACGACGGTCTCGACGGGCCCGCCGTCGCCGCCGAGGACGGCGACCCGGTCGCCGGCGCGGATCCGCCCGCGCTCGACGGCGCCGGTGACGACCGTGCCTCGGCCGGTGATGGTGAGCACGTTCTCGACGGGCAGCAGGAAGGGCACGTCCGTGTACCGCACGGGCACGGGGACGTAGGTGTCGACCGCGTCGAGCAGCGCCTCGACGGCCCCGGTCCACTTCGGGTCGCCCTCCAGCGCGCGCAGCCCGGAGACCCGTACGACGGGTGCCGTGTCCCCGCCGTAGCCGTGGGCGGTGAGCAGCTCGCGCACTTCGAGCTCGGCGAGGTCGGCGAGTTCCGGGTCGGCGCCGTCCGCCTTGTTCAGGGCGACGACGATGTGGTCGACGCCGACCTGTCGGGCGAGCAGGACGTGCTCGGCGGTCTGCGGCATGACGCCGTCGGGGGCGGAGACGACGAGGATGGCTCCGTCGAGCTGGGCGGCGCCGGTGACCATGTTCTTGACGTAGTCGGCGTGGCCGGGCATGTCGACGTGCGCGTAGTGCCGGGTGTCCGTCTCGTACTCGACGTGGGCGAGGTTGATGGTGATGCCGCGCCGGGCCTCCTCGGGGGCGCGGTCGATGCGGTCGAGGGGCACGAAGGAGGCTCCGCCGCGCCGGGCGAGGACCTTGGTGATGGCGGCGGTGAGGGTGGTCTTTCCGTGGTCGACGTGGCCCATGGTGCCGATGTTGAGGTGCGGCTTGGTGCGTACGAAGGCCGTCTTGGCCATGGTGTCTCTTCCCGTGTCGTTCGCTCTGCGCGCCGCCGGCCGCGGCCGGGACGGGACCCCTGGGCGGGCCGACCCTCCCCCTGCGGGGTCCGCCGGACTGTCCGGGAAGGGTCAGCTTCGTGCGCCGTCGACGGCGGTCTGTGCGCCGAGGGGCGGGAGGGCAGCCTTCGGCGCGTCCGCGACTGCGGACGGCTCTGCGGGGAAGGCGGGCCGGGACATGCCGCGATCCTGCCGGACGGCGGACGCCCCCGTCGAACGAATTTCCCCGACTGCGAGGCCTGTTGGGCGGGGTGGCGCGCGTACGGGCGGGCCGCTCGCCGGCCATCTCGCGGCCACCGGGTGTTCGTCCGTATGAGACCCGGATTACGGCGGGGCGCCGCACACGTCGGTTAGTCTCCCCGGATGTCCCTCCTCCTCGCGCCGTGGGCCCGGCTGTCCCTCCTCGTGGTGCTGCTCACCACGGCTGGGGTCGGCGTGCTGGTCTACGAGCCGCAGCGCCTGCTGTCGCAGGGCTGGCCGCCGGGCCTCCCCGTGGGCGCCGCTGCCGTGCTGTTCGCGGTCGCGTACGGGCTCGGCACGGCGGCGCTGGTGCCGCGGCCGCTGCTGAACCTCGCCGCCGGCGCGCTCTTCGGCATCCCCTTCGGGCTGCCCGCGGCCGTGGCCGGCTCGGTGATCGGCGCCGGGATCTCCTTCGGCATGGGGCGGGCGCTGGGGCGGGACGCGCTGCGCCCGCTGATGCGCGGCCGCTGGCTGCTGGCGGCCGACGACCAGTTGGCCCGCCACGGGTTCCGGTCGGTGCTCGCGGTGCGGATCTTCCCGGGTCTGCCGTTCGCGGCCGCCAACTACTGCGCGGCGATGTCGCGCTGCGGCTGGCTGCCGTTCCTGTCCGGGACCGCGCTCGGCGTGGTCCCGAACACGGCCGCGTACGTGGTCGCGGGGGCAAGCGCGGACAGCCCCGACTCCCCCGCGTTCCTGTTCTCGTTCGCGTTCATCGCCGTCTCGGTGGCGGCTGCGGCGGTCGTCGGGTGGCGGGGGAGGCGGCGCCTGGCGGCCCCGGCCGTGCGGGTCGCCGAGGAGCGCGTCCCGGCACCGGCCCCCGTGGTCGGAGCGGGCGTCCGCGGGGCCTAGCATCTGATCCGAACTGTCCGACGAGCACGACGAGAACAAGGACGAGCGACGCCCACATGACCTGGTTCGAATCCCTAATCCTCGGTCTCGTCCAAGGGTTGACGGAGTTCCTGCCGATCTCCTCCAGCGCCCACCTCCGGCTGACCGCCGCGTTCGCCGGCTGGGAGGACCCGGGGGCGGCGTTCACGGCGATCACACAGATCGGCACCGAGGCCGCGGTGCTGATCTACTTCCGCAAGGACATCGTGAAGATCGTCTCCACGTGGTTCCGGTCGCTCTACACGAAGTCGCTCCGCTCGGACCACGACGCCGTGATGGGCTGGCTCGTCATCGTCGGCTCGATTCCGATCGGCGTGCTGGGGCTGACCCTGAAGGACCAGATCGAGGGCCCGTTCCGCGACCTGCGGCTGACGGCGACGACCCTGATCGTCATGGGTGTCGTCCTGGGCATCGCCGACCGGCTCGCGGCCCGTGACGAGGAAGGCGGCCGGCACCGGGCGGTCCGCGAGCGCAAGACGCTGCGGGAGCTCGGGGTCCGGGACGGCCTGATCTTCGGTGTGTGCCAGGCGATGGCCCTGGTGCCGGGCGTCTCCCGGTCCGGCGCGACGATCTCCGGCGGCCTGCTGATGGGGTACACGCGCGAGGCGGCGGCCCGCTACTCCTTCCTCCTCGCGATCCCGGCCGTGCTGGCCTCGGGCGGCATGGAGCTGACGGCCCTGGGCGAGGGGCACGTCGCCTGGGGACAGACGATCTTCGCCACGGTCGTGGCCTTCCTCGTGGGCTACGCGGTGATCGCGTGGTTCATGAAGTTCATCACCACCAAGAGCTTCATGCCGTTCGTGATCTACCGGATCCTGCTCGGCATCGCCCTGTTCGTCCTGATCGGCCTGGGCGTCCTCAGCCCGCACGCCGCCGAGTCGGCGGGCTGACACACCTCGACGATCACCTGTTCGAGTGAACTGGGGAGGCTTCCGGGAACGTACCCGGGGGCCTCCTCGTCTTGTGTGTGGAGACCGGAGAACGGCCTGGCGAGCAACAGGGGGTGTCCCATGGGCCGAGTGGTGTTGGAGCGTTTTCCCGCGGGGAGTCCGCGGGGGAGCTGGCCCGCCGAGGAGTACGCCGCGCAGCGGATACGCGAGGGCGTGCCGGCGGAGGTGGTGATGGACCTGGCCAGCGATGCGTTCCTGGTGGTGGTCCGGCAGCGCGAGGTGCATTCCGGCCACTGACCGCGCGGGCGTCGGCCCGGTGCGCGCACGCCTCTTGGCCGGGCGGCGCCGGGCCTCCACACTGACCCGATGACGCAGCGCGGGGATCTCGCCGCCGTGATGGACCGGATGGCGATCGACGAGGTGGTCACGGGGTACGCGGTGGCCGTGGACGACGGCGACTGGAAGGCCTACCGGGCGCTGTTCGCTCCCGGCGGGCGTGCGGACTACACCTCGGCGGGCGGGATCGAGGGCCCGGCCGGCGAGGTGGCCGACTGGCTCGCGGAGGCGTTGCGGCGCTTCCCGGTGCGCCAGCACCTCGTGGTCAACCGGCTGGTCCGGCTGGAGGGCGAGGGGAGCGGCTGGCCGGCCGTCCGCGCGCAGGTGCGGGCCGACTTTGTCAATCCCATGCGGATGGACGCGGCGGGGTCCGCGGCCGCCGGGGACCCCGCGCCCCATTTGGTGACCGCCGGGCGCTATTCCTTCGCGCTGGCCCGCTCCGACCGGGACGGCTGGCGGATCACCCGCGTCGCCGTGCACGAGAAGTGGCGCCGGCTGTCCGCCTGAGGGGCTGCCGACCGGGCTCTGCCCCACACTGGAAGCGGAGGCGCGTCATGATCCCGAGGCGTACCCGGTTCGCCCGTGCGGCCGCCGCCGTCGCCGCGGGGGCGCTGCCGTGCCTGGCGTTCCCGGCGCCGGCGCTGTGGTGGTGGGCGTACGCCGCGCTCGTGCCGTGGATGCTGCTGCTGCGCTCGGCGCCGAGCGGGCGGCGCGCGGCGCTGGAGGGCTGGCTGGGCGGGGCGGGCTTCATCCTGGCCGTGCACCACTGGCTGCTGCCCAGCCTGCACGTGTTCCTGCTGCCGGTGGCAGCCCTGCTGGGCGTGCTGTGGATCCCGTGGGCGCTGCTGGTGCGGACGCTGCTCGGCGGGGTGCCGGCGCGGGGTCGGGCGGCGGCTGCGCTGGTCCTGGTCCCCGCGGGGTGGCTGCTGTCGGAGCTGGTCCGGTCGTGGCAGGGGCTGGGCGGGCCGTGGGGGCTGCTGGGGGCGAGCCAGTGGCAGGTCGGCCCGGCGCTGCGGCTGGCCTCGGTGGGCGGTGTGTGGCTGGTGAGCCTGCTGGTGGTGGCGGTGAACTGCGTGCTGGTGCTGCTGGTCGCCGTTCCGTCGGCGCGGGCGCCGGCCGTGGCGGGGCTGGCGGGGTGCGCCGTGCTGACCGCGGCGGTGTGGCAGTGGGCGCCGCGGCCGCAGGTGTCGGGCGGGCTGCGGGTGGCGGTCGTCCAGCCGGGCCTGGTGGCCGACGGGCCCGACAGCGCCGAGCGGCGCTTCGCTGCCGGTGAGCGGCTGACGCAGGCGCTGGCCGGGCGGCCTCTCGACCTGGTGGTGTGGGGGGAGAGCAGTGTCGGGGCGGACCTGGCGGCGCGCCCGGACCTGGCCCGGCGGCTGGCCGCGCTGTCCGCGGAGGTGGGAGCGCCGGTCCTGGTGAACATCGACGCGCGGCGGCCCGCCGAAGCCGCCGCGGCGGCCGGAGGGGGCGGCGGGGAGGGGATCTTCAAGAGCTCGGTCCTCGTCGGTGCGGGCGGCCCCACCGGCGACCGGTACGACAAGATGCGCCTGGTCCCGTTCGGGGAGTACGTACCGGCCCGGTCCGTCCTCGGCTGGGCGACCTCGGTCGGCAGGGCGGCGGGCGAGGACCGCCGGCGCGGAGCGGCCCCGGTGGTGATGGAGCTGCCGGGCGGGGCCGGGGTGCGCATCGGCCCGCTGGTGTGCTTCGAGTCGGCGTTCCCCGACATGGGCCGGCACCTGGTGCGCGAGGGGGCCGGCCTGCTGGTCGCCCAGTCGGCCACGTCCACCTTCCAGGAGAGCTGGGCACCCGCGCAGCACGCCTCGCTCGCCGCGCTGCGGGCCGCGGAGACCGGCCGCCCCGTCGTGCACGCCACCCTCACCGGGATCAGCGCGGTGCACGGCCCGACGGGCGAGCCGGCCGGCCCGCGCCTCCCGGTCTCCGCGAGCACGGCCGAGGTGTACGAGGTCCCGCTCGCCCGGGGCACGACGGCCTACGTCCGCTTCGGCGACTGGGCCGCGGCCGCGGCCGTGCTGCTGCTGGCCGGCTGCGGGGCGGGCGCCGCAGTGCGGGCGCTGCGGCTCAGGAGACCTGCTCCTGGACCGAGCGCACCACCCGCTCGCACAGTTCGTGGGTGAGCAGCGCGTCCCGCGCGCTGAGCGCCTTCCCCGCCGCCACGGCTTCGAGGAAGGCGTCGACGGCCTGCTCGATGCCGCGCTGGCGGGCGACCGGCACCCAGTCCCCGCGGCGGCGCACGGTCGGCTGGCCGCGGTGGTCGATGACCTCGGCGAGGTTGACCACCTGCCGCTTGGTGTCCTGCCCGGACACCTCCAGGACCTCCTCGGGCGATCCGGAGCGGCGGTTCATGATCCCGAGGGCGGTGAAGGCGGGGCCGGACATCTGCAGGACGAGGTGGTGGACCAGCCCGTCGCGCACGTGGGCGCGCACGTCGAGGTGGTCGGTCTCGCCGGGTGCGAGGAAGCGCAGGGTGTCGACGACGTGGATGAAGTCGTCGAGGACGAGGGTCCGCGGGTCCTCGGGGAGTCCTACCCGGTTCTTCTGCATGACGATCAGCTCGCGCGGGTGGTCGGCGCACTGCAGGTAGCCGGGGGCGTGGCGGCGGTTGAAGCCGACGGCGAGGCTCGTGCCGCGCGCCTCGGCGAGCTCGACCAGCCGCCGGGACTCCGCGAGCTCGTAGGCGAGCGGCTTGTCCACGTACGTCGGGACGCCGGCCTCCAGCAGCCGGCCGACGATCTCCGGGTGGGCGGAGGTCGGCGCGTGCACGAACGCCGCATCGAGGCCCTCGGCCAGCAGCCCGTCGAGCCCGCTGTGGCGCTGCGCGGCGGGGATCCTGTGCGTCTCCCCGATGAGCTCCAGGGTGGCCGGGGTCCTGGTCTGGAGGTGCAGCTCCAGACCGGGGCGGGCGGAGAGGACGGGCAGGTACGCCTTCCGGGCGATGTCGCCCAGTCCGATGACGCCGACCTTCACCGTGCACCTCCGTGTCGTGCCGTGTCCGATCCCCGCAGCTTAATCGCTGGTGGAGCGGCATGCGTTGGCCCAGGATGGCCGCCATGACGACGACTCCGGGATCCTCCCGCACCGAACCCCCCACCCGCGCCGGCGAACGCGAGATGCTGGAGGGCTGGCTGGACTACCACCGCGCCACCCTCGCCTGGAAGTGCGAGGGCCTCGCCGAGGAGGACCTGCGCAGGGCGCCCCTCCCGCCGTCCGAGCTTTCGCTGATGGGCCTGGTGCGGCACATGGCGGAGGTGGAGAGGTACTGGTTCCGGGAGATCATGCTCGGCGAGGACCTTCCCGACCGCTACGTCACCCGCGAGGACCGGGACGGGGACTTCCACTTCACGGCGGAGGACACCTGGGCAGACGCGGAGCGGGTGTGGCGCACGGAGGTGGAGGAGGCCCGCAAGGCCGCGGCGGGCCGCTCCCTGGACCTGGCGTCGAAGGCCGACAGCCACCACCGGGGCGAGGTGTTCACCCTGCGCTGGGTCTACCTCCACATGATCGAGGAGTACGCGCGCCACAACGGGCACGCGGACCTGCTGAGGGAGCAGCTCGACGGCGCCACCGGCGACTGACGTCCGGCCTCGGCACGCGCTGGGCACGGATGTCCGACTCGCGGTGTCCGGCTGACGTCCGTCACCCGTGCGGGGTCAATTCCGGCTCCCGGTTTTCACAACGGGGTCCCCACACAGCAGAGTTGCGCGAGTGCATCCAACCCGAACCACGACGAAACTGCTGCTGTCGGTGGCCTGCGCCGTCTCGGCCGTGTCCGGCTGTATGAACGTGACCCCCGCTCCGATGCAGCCCGCCGGCGCCCCCGGGACCGCCGGCACGCCGCCCCGGCACGAGCCGAGCGGCCAGTCGGACCCCGTGGAGGTCCGGGCGCCCGCGCTGGAGGCGCTCAGGGCGGGGCCGGAGCAGCCCGCGCAGGCCACGGCCTCCGCGACCGGCTCCGGCCCCGCGGTGCCGGCCGCGGCGGAGCCCGCCGGGTCCTCCGCGGGGACCCCTCCCGGAGGGGTCGCGCCGCCCGTCCCGGACATCCCGGAGCCGCTGCCGCCGGGCAGCGCCGTCAGCCCCGGCCAGGCCGGGCAGGGGCCGCGCGAGCGCGCGGAGCCGAAGGCGCGGGTGCCGCGCGAGGTGGCGGAGCGGCTTCCGGTCCGGCCGGAGGACGTGTGCGCGTTCGGCCGCAAGCACGGCAGGTGGGCACCGGACAGCCCGGAGGCGCGGATCTGCGGGGGCGTCGAAGGCGGCTGAGAGCGGCTGAGAGCGGCTGACGGCGCCCGGCCCGCCGCGAGGCGGACCGGCGGGCCCGTCGGACCGGGAAACCCGGCGGCGGCGCCGGCGGGCTGTCCGCGGCCCGGTGCGACCGACCGCTCAGGGGTGCTGTCCGGGGAACCGCAGGGGCCCCTGGCCCGGTTCTCCCGCCAGCCGCCGCTCCAGGCGGCTGATGGCGGACCGTACGCCGGCCCCGTAGCCGTCGTCGGGCAGCGCCCGGGCGGCGGCCCTGGCCCGTTCCAGGTGGAGCCGGGCCTCGGCGGTGCGCTGGAGTTTGGCGTAGTCGGCGGCCAGGCTCAGGTGCAGCGAGGGGTAGAACACGCGGACGGCCGGCGGCGGGAGCTCGTGCCGGGGGCGCGGCCCCTCCCGCAGCGCGTCGGCGGCGGTCAGGGCCCGCAGGTCCCAGGCCAGCTCGTCGGCGGGGTCGTCCTGGGCGTCGGCCAGGTAGTGGGCGAGCGTGCACCGGTGCAGGCCGTCGCCCTCCTCGCCCAGCTCGGTCCACAGGTCGCGGAGCCGGTTGCGGGCCTCCTCGCGGTCCCCGGCGTGCAGCAGGATGACCGCCTGGCCGATCCGGGTCATGACGGCGTCCTCCGACGCCTCCTGCTGCTCGGTCACCGCGGCCTCCGGCTTGCTCGCCCTGGCAGACCTGCTCCGGTCTGACCGTCCCGACGCTAGACCGTCGGTTCCGGATCCTGCCTGACCCACGCCGCCCGGCGCGGGCCCGACCGGCTATCGGGGGGAGACGGCCCCGGACGGAGGTGCCTGACAGGGGGCCGAGGCCCGCGCGGGGCTCAGCCGAGGTTCGGGATCCGCCAGTCGATCGGCTCGTGGCCCTGCGCGGCGACGGCCTCGTTGATCTGCGTGAAGGGGCGGGAGCCGAAGAACTTCTTCGCGGAGAGCGGGGACGGGTGGGCGCCCTTGACCACGACGTGCCGCTCCTGGTCGATCAGCGGGAGCTTCTTCTGGGCGTAGGCGCCCCACAGCACGAAGACGGCCGGGTCGGGCCGGTCGGCGACGGCGCGGATCACCGCGTCGGTGAACTTCTCCCAGCCCTTGCCCTTGTGCGAGTTGGGCTCGCCCTCGCGGACGGTCAGCACCGCGTTCAGCAGGAGGACGCCCTGCTCGGCCCACGGCATCAGGTAGCCGTTGTCGGGGACGGGGAGGTCGAGCTCCGCCTGCATCTCCTTGTAGATGTTGCGCAGGGAGGGCGGCGTCCTGACGCCGGGCAGGACGGAGAAGCACAGGCCGTGGCCCTGGCCGGCGCCGTGGTACGGGTCCTGGCCCAGGACCAGCACCTTCACCTTCTCGAAGGGGGTGGCCTCCAGCGCCGCGAAGACCTGCTCGCGGGGCGGGTAGACCGGCCCGTTCGCCCGCTCCTCCTCGACGAACTCGGTGAGCTCCTTGAAGTAGGGCTGGTCCAGCTCCCCGCCGAGGACGGGAAGCCAGGACTCGGGCAGCATCTGGGTCACGGCGACAACCTCCGGTAGTACAAGTACGCGCAACGCGTGCAACGCCCCGAACCTACCGGCAGCCACTGACACTGCCTCACCCGCAGGGGGTCCCCGGGGGCCGGTGTGCTCCCGGGGCGCCCCCTGCGGGGCGGATCACCAGCTGGTCTTGCGGTACAGCTCCCACATCTGGAAGACGGTCTGCGGGTCCAGCGCGCGCTCGGCGCCCGCGATGTCCTCGCGTGCGGCCACGTACAGCTTGCCCTGCCACAGGGGCAGCAGGCGGACGTCCTCGGCGAAGATCTGCTGGGCCTGCTCGAACTGCGGGATGCCGGCCGCGCGGTCGCCCTCGCGGCGGGACTTCGGCAGCAGGTCGGTGAGGATCTGCGCGGGCTCGTACGGGGTTCCGACCGCGTTCTCCTTGCCGACGAACGGCGCGATGAAGTTGTCCGGGTCCGGGAAGTCCGGGAACCAGCCTCGGCCGAAGACGGGGTACTGGCCGCTCTTGTAGCCCTCCTGGAAGGCCTTCCAGGGCTGGCCGCGCAGGGTGACCTTGAACAGGCCGCTCTCGTCGAGCTGGCGCTTGATCTCGGTGAACTCGTCCGCGGTGGAGGCGCCGTAGCGGTCGGTGGTGTACCAGAAGGTCAGCTCGACGGGCTGGGTGATGCCGGCGTCCTTGAGGATCTTCTTGGCCTTGGGGACGTCGGCCTGTCCGTACTTGTCGTAGAAGGGCGTCTTGTGCCCCACGACACCCTTGGGGACCATCGAGTACAGCGGCTCGGCGGTGCCCTGGTAGACCTTGGAGACGAGCAGGCCGCGGTCGATGACCTGGGCGATCGCCTGGCGGACGGGCGCCTTGGCGACGTTCGGGTCGTCCTTGGGGTTGAAGACCAGGTAGCGGATCTCGGAGCCGACGTTCTCGACGACCTGGACGCCCTGGGAGTTGGCCGCGGGGTCCTGCAGCTCCCTGATCTGGGCGGCGGAGAGGCCTCGGTAGGTGGCGTCGATCTCGTTGGCCTTGAGGGCGGAGACCATCTGGCCGGCGTCCGCGAAGTAGCGGATGGTGACCCCGTCGTTGCGGCGGTTCGCGAAGCCGTTGTAGGAGGCGTTCCCGGTCAGGACGGCCTCGCTGCCCTCCTTGTACGACTCCAGGACGTACGGGCCGGAGCCGGTGACCTTGCCGTCCTCGCGGACCTTGTCGGCGGGGTACACGCCGGGGGCGACCAGCGAGGCCGCGGGCGAGCCGAGGACGAAGGGGAAGGTGGCGTCCGGGGTCCTCAGGTGGAAGACGACCGTCTGCGCGTCGGGGGTCTCGATCCGGTCGAGGCTGCCGAAGAGGTCCTTGGGGCCGACCTTGGAGCCGATGGTCCGGATCCGGTCCAGGGAGTGCTTGACGGCCTTCGCGTCGAGGGTCTCGCCGTTGGAGAACTTCAGGCCCTTGCGCAGGGTGCAGCGGTAGGACTCGTTCGCGGAGTCGGTGAACTCGCAGTTCTGCGCGGCGTCGGGCTGGGGCTTGGCGGATCCCGTGGGGAACGCCAGAAGGGTCTGGTAGACGTTGCGGTACAGCTCCCAGGAGCCGTCCCAGGCCGCGGCGGGATCGAGGGTGGTGGGGGCGCTCGTCGTGCCGACGGTGATCTTCTTTTCGGCGTCTTTGCTGTCGTCCGAAAGCAGACCGCATCCGGCGAGCAGGGATATGGACGCAAGGGCCGCAGTGATCTGCAGGCTTCTGGTCCGGTTGAACACGTGCACGCTCCTCGATCAGCCAGGGGTGCGGCAGACCCTACCGCAGTGCGGCACAAATCCAATGGGCAGGTTTAGTGCGCCGCTTGACCGATTTAGGACCCGTTCGATACGTATTTGCCTCCCCCGAGGAGGCAAATACGTCCGATTATCGGTCAGTGAACTCCGGCATTGAGGAACATTCCGCCGTCGACAACCAGTGTTTGACCCGTGATCCATTCCGCTTGCGCAGACGTGAGGAATGCCGCAGCTCCACCGATGTCGGCCGGAACGCCCAACCTCCCCAGCGGGTACGCGGCCGCGGCCTCCGCCTCCCTGTTCTCGTAGAGCGCCTGCGCGAACCTGGTCTTGACCACGGCGGGCGCGATCGCGTTGACGCGGACCCCCGGCGCCATCTCGTGCGCGAGCTGGAGCGTCAGATTGATCATGGCCGCCTTGCTCATCCCGTACGCCCCGATGAACGGCGAGGCCGAGACGCCGGCGATGGACGCGATGTTCACGATCGCGCCGCCGTGCTCCTTCTGCCAGGCGTGCCAGGTCCGCTGGGCGAAGCCGAGCGCCGAGATGACGTTCGTCTCGAAGACCTTCCGCGCGACCCCCAGGTCGAGGTCCGCGATCGGGCCGAAGACGGGATTGGTGCCCGCGTTGTTGACCAGGAAGTCGATGCGCCCGAACGCCTCCATCGTGCGCTCGACCGCGACGGCCTGGTGGGCCTCGTCGTGCGCCTTCCCGGCCACGCCGATCACCCGCTCCGCGCCGAGCGCCTCGACGGCCTCCTTCAGCGCCTCCTCGTTGCGGCCCGTGATGCACACCCGGTCGCCCCGGGCCACGAGCGCCTCGGCGATGCCGCGGCCGATGCCCCGGCTCGCGCCGGTGATCAGCGCGACCTTGCCGCTGTCCGTTCCCTCGTACGCCATCGCCTCTCCCCTGCCTCTTTCCGCCTGCCCCTCGCCGCCGCCGTCAGCCGAGCGGGCCGCCGGCCACGTACAGGACCTGCCCGGAGACGAAGCCCGCAGCGTCGCCCGTGAAGAAGGCGATCGCGTTGGCCACGTCCTCGGGGCGCCCGACGCGCTGGACGGGGATCTGGGTGGCGGCCGCCGCCTGGAAGTCCTCGAAGCCCATGCCGACGCGGGCGGCCGTCTGGGCGGTCATGTCGGTGGCGATGAAGCCGGGCGCGACCGCGTTCGCGGTGATGCCGAACTTGCCGAGCTCGACGGCGAGGGTCTTGGTCAGGCCCTGGAGGCCGGCCTTGGCGGCCGAGTAGTTGGCCTGGCCCCGGTTGCCGAGCGCAGAGCTGCTGGAAAGGTTGACGATACGGCCGAACCCGGCGTCGACCATGTGCTTCTGACAGGCCCTCGACATCAGGAACGCCCCGCGCAGGTGCACGTTCATGACGGTGTCCCAGTCGCCCTCGCTCATCTTGAAGAGCAGGTTGTCGCGCAGCACGCCCGCGTTGTTGACCAGGATGGTCGGCGCGCCGAGCGTGGCCGCGACGCGCTCGACGGCCGCCTCGACCTGCGCGGCGTCCGAGACGTCGCAGCCGACGGCGACGGCCTTGCCGCCGGCCGCGGTGACGGCCTCGACGGCGTCCTTGCAGGCGGCCTCGTCGAGGTCGAGTACGGCGACCGCACGGCCCTCGGCGGCCAGGCGCACGGCGGTGGCCGCGCCGATGCCCCGGGCCGCCCCGGTCACGATCGCGACGCGCTGCTCGGTGGTGGACATGCTGGATCTCCTCGCCCTTGGAATCCTCTGCGCGGCCGCCCGTGGGTGAGCAACCGCTTAGTAGCCTCAGCTGAGGAGACGCTAGGAGCCCCGGCACCCGGTGTCAACGGCGCCGGGCCCGGGGCCCGCCCGAAGGTCCGGATCAGCGCACCAGCAGGTCGAGCAGGCGTTCCACCTCGGCCTCCGGATCCGCCGTCAGGCCCGTGTGCACCGGCCCCGGTTGCACCACCGTGCTGCGCGGCGCGATCAGCCAGCGGAAGCGGCGCCCCGCGTCGTCCCCGGCGGCCTGGCCGGCCCGCTCGCCGCCGCTGCACACGCCCTCGACGCCGCGCAGGGCCGCCCGTACGCCGGTCACGTCGGCGCCGGGGTCCAGCGCGAGGAGCTTGGACTCGTCGAGGTGGGTGCGGGCGGCGACGTACGAGCGCGCCCGGCAGTAGACGATCACCCCGGCGTTGAAGCACTCGCCGCGCTCCATCCGGGGCACGACGCGCACCAGCGCGTATTCGAAGACGTCCCGCTCGGTCACTTGTCGCCGCTCTTCCGCTCGCTGCCGTCCTGCCCGTCCCGGTGGCCGCTCCGGCCCCCGGCCCCGCCGGCCTTGTGGGGCCATTCCGCCAGGTGGTCCGTCAGCCAGCCCGGCGGCTTCTGCGGCGCCTTGACCTCGGGCGCCATCGAGATCCGCTCGTGGATGGCGGCCGCGCGCGGCAGCAGCGCCTCCACGTAGGCGCGCCGCACGGCGTCGGCGGAGTCGAAGCCCGGTTCGCCCGCGAGCCACTCGTCGGGCACGTCGGCGGCGACCTCGGTCAGCAGCTCCTCGGTGACCAGCGGGGCGAGTTCGGCGGCGGCCGCCGCGATGTCCGGGCCCACCGGGGCGAGCGCGTGGTCGGAGGCGTTGTACGGCTTGTCCGCGGCCGCTGCGGCGGTCGGCCAGTTGTGGTGCCAGATCATGGTGGCGCCGTGGTCGATGAGCCACAGGTCGCCGTGCCACACCAGCATGTTGGGGTTGCGCCAGGACCGGTCGACGTTGTTGACCAGGGCGTCGAACCAGACGACGCGCCCCGCCTCGACGGGGTCGACCCGGTACGCGAGCGGGTCGAAGCCGATCGAGCCCGGCAGGTAGTCCATGCCGAGGTTGAGCCCGCCGCTGGCCTTCAGCAGCTCCTGCACCTCCTGGTCGGGCTCGCCGAGCCCGATGACGGGGTCGAGCTGCATCTGCACCAGCTGCGGCACGCGGAGCCCGAGCCGCTGCGCGAGCCGCCCGCAGACGACCTCGGCGACCAGCGTCTTGCGGCCCTGTCCGGCCCCCGTGAACTTCATGACGTACGTGCCGAGATCGTCGGCCTCGACGATCCCGGGGAGCGATCCACCCTCCCGCAGGGGCGTGACATAGCGGGTCGCTACGACCTCTTGCAACACTTTCCCAGGCCACCCATCTCTTCAGCCTTACAATCCACGGACGTTTCCTCCGGGGCTTGGGAGCGCAGACCACGGTCAACGACGCTGGGGAGAATCCGGGGAGCTCCGGCCGACGGGCCGGCCATCCCCGCTCCCCCAGCAGACCGTCGACGAAGCCGCGCCCCCTGCTGCCGGCTTCCGGCATGAAGTCAGCATAGTAACCGAGAGTGACCGTCGACGACGAGTGTCCGAACCGCAGAGCCAGGGTCACGATGCCGCGGCCTGCCGCGGCGGACGGGCTTTGGCCGGCGGCTCCCGGAGTTACCGGAGTCCCGGTCCGGCCGGGGGTTCTTACGGCCAGCCCTGCTTCACCTTGGCCGGTGCCGTGTTCCAGCTCTTGGGTATGAAGGTGATGACGTAGGTTCCGCGGTCGAAGTCGGTGTATCCGGCAGACCAGTTGCGGAACTTGCTCTCGTAGACCTGCATGGGCCCCATGCCGCCTTCCGGCGAGTGGTAGTGGTTGGCATGGGTCCATATGGTGTTGTCAGGGTTTGTTTCCTTCTGGTCCCCGAACCAGCCGTAGTCGAAGTTGACGTAGCTTTCGCCGGGCTTGGCGGGGCTGCGTGAGGTGTTCCGGTCCTTCGACATGTCGACGAGGCCCGTGGCCCGCTCGGGGCGGAAGGCGTCGGGGTCGCCGTACTTCCTCTTGTCGGCGTGGCTCCAGGGGTCCTGCCCGCTCCAGAAGTGCTTCGAATAGATGACGGCCTTCATCCTGGACGGGTCGCGGTCGCCCCCGCTGCTGTCCCGGAAGGACGGGGTGTTCCGCAGAGCCGTGTAGAAGGTGGAGCGGCTGTCCTCGCCGGCGAGAGCGTCGTTCTTCCTTGTGAGCTCCGCCTTGAGGTTCGCCAGGTAGGCATTCTCGTCGCGGGAGTTTTCCAGGGCCTTGTTCATGACGGCTGCCACCTCACGGGCGCGGTTGAATCCCTTTGCCTCGTCGAAGCTCTGCTTGGCGATGCGCCCCTCGAACTCGGCCCGCGTCTCGCCCGGCCGGGGGCTGGTGTTCTCCAGAGCGCTCTTGTACTTGTCCTCGTCGAAGGACGCGAAGGCCAGTTTGTTCGTCGGATAGGGGCCTGAATTGACCCAGGTGACGCCGACGCACCCGTAGGAGAGCTGTTCTCGCTGCCGTTCGGTCATCTGCCGCGCCTGCCCGTCGCGGTGGCTGTAGACCTGCTGCCACTTGCGTATGTAGTTGCTGATGCCGGTCGTGGCCCTGCCTCCGTGGGCGCGGTATGCGTCGGGCATGCGGTCCAGGGGCTCTGCGGGCGGAGTCACCCGGCCGCCGGCCGCGGCGGAGGACCGGAGGGACTCGCTGGCGTTCGGCAGGCCCTCCCCCGGGGTCTTGTCCGGCCGGCCCAGGTCCAGAGCCCGCTCGTTCAGCGCGTTGATGAGCCTGATGTCGTCCGCCGTCAGGCCGTTCGTCTCGGCGTAGGAGCCCTTTCCGTCGCCGCGGACGGGGGCGGGGCCGGCTGCCTGGCTGACGGAGGGGGCGAGACCGGCGGTGCACAGCACTATGCCCGCGGTGGCGAGGGCAAGAAATCCAGAGCGTTTGTACATGGAAGTCCGAGGTTCCTTTGCGGTGAAAAGCCGTATGACGGTGCGTGAAATTACCGCGCGGCGGCAGAAAGAAGGCACCCGAGCCGACGGATCGTCAGGCCGGGCGAGAAGTGATCATGTCCTGGCGTCGATTGCCCGACAACACGGCCGCTACAGAATCGGCCAGCCGCCCGATGGGGTGGTATTCGGTCATGCGGGGGCCTGCCCGTCGCCGGTACGTGCGGCGGTGGGGTTCTCCCGCCTCCTGCCGCACGATCCCGCGGCGTCACCGGTGCCGGCTGCCGGGATAGGTCCGTGGAATGCCGGGGTGCGGCGCCCGCCGGGCCGGGAATGCCATGCGCCGGCGGTGAAACGGGGGCGCCGGAATTCCGGCCCGGGCGTGCGGGGTTCCCGTCGGGGCGTCCACTGCGCACTGTTGAGGACCGCGCAGTCTTCGCCACACCCCTCTTCCAACCCCGGTCGGTTCACCGCCCGTTCCCGCTCCGTCACGGGCCGTCGCCACTCGGAGAACGGCCGGTAACGCCCGCTCGGGGCGGCGGCTTCGGCGACGGCGGCGGCTCAACCCGGCGCGAGGTGGGGAACCGTGGTCGCACCGGCGGCATTGGGCGGGAGGCCAGGGGGGGAGCGTCCGTGCAGCGAGCCGTCGGCCGGCCGCCGTCCGAGCAGCGGAGACCTCGGGGACGGCCGCACGTTCCCCGTCCTCACCACGGCGGTTCAGGTACTGCGCGTTGAACCGCATCCACGGGCGCTCATCGTGGTGGTCGCGTAGCAGAGGTTAGAGCCACCGTTGTGGGTCGCGCTGGATCCGGAGGCGAGCAGGCGCGGTGTGCACCCAGCACACGATCATCCAGTGCCTTTCCTGAGGCCGGGGCTCGGGAGTGACCGACGACGGCGCAGGCCGGGTGCGCGGTGTACGCGCCGTCACGACTCCGATGCCGGCTGTCGATCACTCAGGTCCCGACGGCCTCTGCCCGGGGCGGGTCGGCGCCGGGTACGGAGCAGGTGAGGGCGGCGACGCGGGCGGCGAAAGAACAGGCGTCGGCGGTGTCTTCAAGGGTCAGGGTGTCAAGTCGGCGGCCGAGGTGTCCGAGCTCGGCCAGGCGGTGCAGCAGGCCGGCGGTGAAGGCGTCTCCGGCGCCCACGGTGTCGACGACATCGACAGCCGGGGCGGGGACGGTGACGCGTACGCCGTCGAGGGAGGCCAGGGCGCCGCGTCCGCCAAGGGTGATGACGACGAGACGGGCGCCGGCCGCATGCCAGGTGTCGCAGGCTTCTTCGGGGGTGGCTCCGGGCAGGAGCAGGGCGAGGTCGTCCTCGCTGAGGCGGAGGATGTCGGCGAGCGTGCACCAGTGGTGAAGCCGCTGGTGGTAGACGGTGGGCGGTACGAGGAGGGAGCGGACGTTGGGGTCGATGGAGATCGTGGTGTGCTCGCGGGCCTTGGTGAGGTAGTCCTCGATGTGACGGCCGCCGGGCAGGCGGATCAGGGCCAGGGAGCCGGTGTGCACGGCGGCTGTCTGCCCCTCCGGCATGGCGGCGGACAGTTCGTCCGCAGTCCACTGCCAGTCGGCGGCACCGTCGGCGAAGAAGGAGTACGCGGCCTGGCCGGTCTCGTCAAGGTTGGCGATGGCAAGGGTGCTGGGCTCGGGCGCCCTCACGCTGCCGGTCAGGTCAACGCCGGAGTCGCTCAGGTGGTTGCGGAAGAGGGTGCCGAAGACGTCGTCGGAGAACCGGGCGAGGAAGCGGGTAGGGGTGCCGAGCCGGGCGAGCGCGACAGCCGTGTTCGCGGGGCCGCCTCCGGGCAGAACGTCCAGCGCGAGACGGGAAGGGGAGGATCGGGCGGGGTCGGTGAAGGCATCGGCGACGCACTCGCCGATCACTGTGACACCGCGGGGAACCGGGTTCATGGACGGACGGCCTCTCTGTGGATGAGGCGCGCAGTGCGCCTGGAAGGTCAGCCCTTGACGGCGGAGCTGGCGACGCCCTGGACGAACCACCGCTGGAAGAACGCGAAGACGACCAGGACGGGCAGGACCAGCAGGACACCGAAGGCGAGGACCTGGCCCCAGTCGACGGGCATCTGTCCCTGGAAGACGCTCATTTGCAGCGGCAGCGGGCGCACCGCGGGGTCGGAGACCATCAGGACCGGCCAGAGGAAGGAGCCCCACTGGGTGAGGAAGGTCAGGATCGCCACCGAGGCGAAGACGGGCTTCGACATCGGGACGATGATCACGAAGAAGGTGCGCCAGGGGCCGGCGCCGTCGATGCGGGCGGCTTCCTCGATGCTGGGCGGGATCGCGCGGAAGAACGTGGCGAACTGGTAGATGGAGAAGGCGTTGGCGATGAAGGGGATCGCCTGGATGTAGATGGTGTTGCGCTGGTCGTTGAACAGGTAGAACAGCGGCACGGCCACCGCTTCGAACGGGACCAGCATCAGCAGCAGGACGAGGGTGAAGGCGACGCCCTGGCCTTTCCAGCGCAGTCGGGTGAGGCCGTAGGCGGCCATGGAGTTGATGACCAGGCCGCCGAGGACCACGACGGTGGACAGCAGCAGCGAGATGCCCATGAAGCGCCAGAAGTAGCCGGTGGCGTCGGAGTTGAAGCTGTCCAGGACAGCTGTGTAGTTGTCGAAGGACAGGTTTGTGGGGAGGAAGCCGCTCAGGCCGTTGAGGACTTCGTCGGAGGGCTTGAAACTGCCGAGGATCAGGTAGAGGACGGGCAGGACGAAGAGGAACGCCGGCACGCCCAGGACGGCGTAGTCGAGGAGGCGGCGCAGGGGGTTTCGGGTCCGGGCCATGGGGTTCAGTCCTCGTTGCCGGTACGGACGACGCGGCGCTGGATCAGGGTCAGGGCGACGACGATCAGGAAGAAGACGACGGTGATCGCGGACGCCTGGCCGATGTTGTTCTGGTCGAAGGCGGTGGTGACGGCCTGGTACATCACGGTGCGGGTGGCGTCCTCGTCGAGTCCGCCGCCCTTGACGAGGACGTAGACCTGGTCGAAGACGCGGAAGGACAGCACCGAGGTGAGCATGGCGACGAAGACGAGGGTGCCGCGGATGCCGGGCAGGGTGACGTGGCAGAACTGCTGCCAGCGGGAGGCCCGGTCGAGCTGGGCGGCCTCGTAGAGCTCGCCGGGGATCTGCTGGAGTCCTGCGAGGAGGATGACCATCTGGAAGCCGACGCCCTGCCAGATGGACAGCACGATGATCGAGGCCATGGCGGTCAGACCGTTGCCGAGCCAGTCGAACGCCCCCCAGTTGCCGAAACTCACCGCGTCAAGCGCGGAGTTGAGCAGCCCGTCACCGCTGCGGGCGAGGATCAGCCGCCAGATGACGGCGACCAGGGCCATGGGGAAGACGACCGGCATGAAGAACAGCGACCGGAAGACGCCGATGGCCTTGAGCTTGCGGTTGAGCAGGATCGCCAGCGCCAGCGCGAGACCGGTCTGCGCGGGGACCACGACCGCGGCGAAGGTCAGGTTGTTCAGCAGAGCCCGCAGGAAGGGACCGGACATGTCGGGGTCGGCGAAAAGGCGCCGGTACTGCTCGATGCCGAAGAACCGGGGCGGCAGCGGCGAGCCCAGGCGGACGTTGTGGAAGGAGAGAACGACCGCGTAGACGAACGGCACGCCGACGAAGGCGATCAGTCCGCCGAGGGCCGGCGCGGACATCAGCATTCCGTGCGCCCGGTCGCGGTTCCTGCGCCCGGGCCGTTTGCGCGTGGCGGAGGTCGGGGGCGGGATCGGCTTCCTGCCTGCTGGCGTGGCGGGTGCGGGGTTCACGGTGGTCACGGTGGGGGTCCTCTCCCGGGCCGGGTGGGACGGGCACTGTCAGGGGTGCCCGTCCCTCCCGGCTGCTGGATGTCGGCTGGGGCGGCTGATCGCCGACTACGGCAGCTTGTAGCCGTCGTTGTCCGAGAAGTCCTGGTCGATGGCGCGGGCGGCCTTGGCGAGGGCGGTCTTCGGGTCGGCCCCGCCGTAGACGTCGGCCAGCGCCTGGCTGAACTTGGCGGTGACCGCGGGGTATCCGGCGGTGACCGGGCGGGTCACCGCGACACAGGACGTGTCGATCCGGGAGTCGCCGCAGGGCTTGGCGAGCTGGTCGGCGTAGAGCTGGAGCGGGCCGCCCTGCTTGTACAGGTCGCTCTTGGCGAGCACGGACCTGGTGCCGGGAGGGGCGCCGTTGGCCGCGGTCATCGCGGTGACGTTGGTGTCGTCGAGGAGGGAGTCGAGGAAGGCTCCGGCCGCCTTGCCGTTCTTGGTGTTGGCGCTGATGCCCCACTGCCAGGAGCCTTGGCCGGTCTTGGGGCCGTTGCCGAAGTCGGGCAGCGGCAGGACGACGAGGTCGTCACCGAGGGCCTTGCTGTAGGCGGGGTACATCCAGTGGCCGACCCAGCTCAGGGCGACGCGGCCGTTGGCGAATGCGTTGCCGTCGGTGTTGGGGTCCGTGTACGTCTTCCAGCCCTGGAGGGTCTCCAGCGCGGAGGCGACCGCCGGGGTGTCCAGGGCGCCCTCCGCCTTGCCGTTCTTCAGGAGCGCACCGCCGGCCGACCAGACGATCGGGGCGAAGCCATAGGTGCCCCATTCGTTGGCGTAGCCGCCGCTCTCCTGGAGGTCCAGGCTCTTGCCGTCGGAGTCCTTGGCAGCGAGCTTCTTGACGGCGTCGGTGAACTCGGCGGCGGTCCAGGCGTCGGAGAGCCCGGCGGGGTACGTGACGCCGGCGGCGTCCAGCAGCTTCTTGTTGCCGTAGATGCCGAGCCCGGAGTCGTACATGCCCAGGCCGTAGTGCTTGCCGTTGATCTCGCCCTGGGCCTTGACGGCGTCGGTGGCGTTGGCCGTGGTCTTGACGGAGACATAGTCGTCGATCGCGACGAGCTTCTTGTTGTATGCGAAGTTCGCCATGGTCGGGCCGTCGAACTCCATCACGTCCGGCAGCTTCGAGGCGTCGGTGGCGGTGATGGTCTTGGTGTAGTCGGTGTCGGGGATCAGGGTCAGCTTGACCTGGACCTTCTTCTGCGAGGAGTTGAACGACGCCACCGCGTTCTGCAGGGCGGCCGACTCACTGGCCTGGCCCTGGTGGGCCCAGACGGTGATGGTGCCGGCGCCGCTGCCCTGCTCAGCGGAGGCCTCGGTTCCGCCACCGCCTCCGCAGGCGGCCAGCGCGGCCAGGGGAAGGGTGAGGGCCAGAGCAGTACAGGCTGTCCGGCGGGATCTCCTGCTCGGGGTGTTCATGGGCGGTTCCTCCGGTGGTGGTGCGGGTGAGGGCGGATGGTGCGGAGGTGCATGGGGGGATTCGGGGTCGCCACAGGCCGTGGCCACGGCGGCGTGGACGAAGGGTCCGTCAGGGGGACTGCTCGTGCGGCAGTCCGGCGTCGGCACTCGGCTCCTCGACGACCAGGGGGCGCAGGTTCCAGGCGTCGACGGTGTAGCCCAGGCACGCGTCCGGCGCGCCGAGGGCCTGCAGACGCCACGGGCCGCGGCCGGTCGGGTAGAAGCGCAGGGTGAGGACCTGGCCGGTGGAGGTCAGGAAGACCTCGGCGATGGAGTGGTCGACGAGTACGCGCACCTCGGCCGGCCGGCCGACAGGGCAGGGCATCCGGTAGGAGCCGGCCCGGGCGCGGGCGTCCAGCGAGGCATGGTCGCGGTCGACGACCAGTTCGCCGGTGGCGGCGTCATAGCGGATGTCGAGGTGTTCGGAGCCGTCCGAGGTGGTGAGAAGCCGCAGACCGGACCCCTCGGCGAGCTCCAGGCGGGCCGTCAGGTCGAAGGCGCGGCCGACGGAGCCGAGTTCCACCGGCTCCGGGCCCTGCGTCTCGCCCGAGGCGTGGACGGCGTGCTCGCCTCGCAGGGCGAGCAGTTCGGCCGCCGGCTGCTGCCGGAGCGTTCCCTCGGCGTCGACGCTGATGTCGCGGGGCAGCGTGAGCACTCCTGCCCAGCCGTCTGCGACCGCCCAGCCTTCTTCACGGGCCTCAGCGGACCAGCCCCACAGCAGCCATCGGCCGCCGGGGGCGCGCAGGAGTGCGGGCGCGTAGCAGTCCGGGCCGTGGTCGACGAGGACGGGCGGGCCGGCCGCGAAGGAGCCGCCGCTCTCCTCGCCGACCAGGGCGGTGACGCAGCGGTCGCCGTCGTGGTCGTTCCAGGCACTGAAGATCAGGGCACCGCGGTGTCCGGAGTGCGGCGGAAGGTACTGGGGGCACTCCCAGCCCTCGCCGGTGTGCAGGCCGGTGCCGCCGACCGGCTCCTGCTCGCGCCCCTCGAAGGGGCCGAGGTAGGTCCATGCCTCCAGGTCCGCCGACTCGTAGAGAAGGGCCGCGCCACGGCCGTCCGCGAGGGCGGCGCCGACCAGCATCCGCCACCGCTCGCCGTCCCGCCATACGTAGGGGTCGCGGTACATCGTGCAGTCGTCGGGCCATTCGGTGATGACCAGGTCGTTTCGCGGGGTGAAGGTCCGGCCGCCGTCGAGGGAGGTGGCGGTGGCGACCGGCTGGTGCCGGGTCGAGCGGTCCCAGCGGTTCGCGGAGTAGAAGGCGACGAGGCGGTCGCCGTCGGAGACGGCGTTGCCGGAGAAGCATCCGTCCTCGTCCAGGCCGCCGGGGGTCGGGGCGAGGGCGATCGGCAGCGGTTCCCAGCTCAGCAGGTCGGGGCTGCGGAAGTGGCCCCAGTGCATGTTCGCGTGCGTCGCACCAGAGGGGTTGTACTGGTGGAAGACGTGGTAGTGGCCGTCATGGAAGACCAGCCCGTTGGGGTCGTTGATCCAGTTCCGGGGCGGGCGCAGATGCGCGACGGGCCGGTACGGATCGGAGGGCGCGGTGGACACACGCGTGCCTTTCGGTATGTGCGGCAGAGCAGGCGAGGACGGACGGCAACCGGGAGCAGCCGGCCGCAACCGCCTCGTGGGGCTCGGTGGAGGCGCCTTCCCGCGGCACCTGCTGTCGGCCCCGATGTCAGGGCAGGGGGCGGCCCGGCGTGATGCCGACGGCGAGGGGTGGGAAGGCGGTCTGAAGCGCCGACGCGGGGCCGGCGGGAGGAGCGCGGCTCAGCGCTCCGAGGCGCTGTCGGGCATCAGGCGGCACGGCCTGGAGCGCTCGTAGAAAATCTCAGGGGACATCTGTGTACCCTCACTGTGTTCCATGTACGGGCAGGACTGACGACCGGTCGCAACGGTCGCCTGTCACGGTGTGAAGAGCTTCGCCGTCCCGGGGTCAGAGTCGGGGCGGCGAAGCGACCGATGCCCGCGCCACCAGCGGGCAAGGCAGCAGTTCCTTCGTGTCCGGGCCCAGTGGCCGGCCCGGAGTCTTGATGAGCGCGAGCAACCGGGCCATGGCCCGTGCTCCCATCTCGTAGTGCGGCAGCTGAACGGTGCTCAGCTGCGGGTGGAGCGACTCGCAGACCAGCTCCTGGTTGTCGAACCCGATGACCGACAGGTCACCGGGGATGGACAGCCCCAGCTCGGCGGCAGCCCGGTAGGCGCCGGCAGCCATCCGGTCGTTGAAGCAGAACAACGCCGTGGGACGCTGATCCGCCGTCAGCAGTCGCCGCGCGGCCCGGTAGCCCGCGTCCACGTCACCGCCGACCGTGTTGAACGGCACCGCCGTCTCGGCGGCGACCAGCGACGGGTCGTAGGAGACGCCGGCCTGCGCCAGCGCCTTGCGGTAGCCCTCCAGACGGCCCTGCCGGGCGGGAAGGTCGACGGTCTGTACGGTCACGCCGATCCGGCGATGACCGTGCCTGACCAGCTCGCGCACCGCCGCGTAACCGCCCTGGGCCTCGTCGGGCACCACGGAGGGGACCGCGGGGTCGGCGGAACTCGCGTCGAGCAGCACGGTCGGCGTCGCGTGCAGGACGCCGGGCAGTTCCACGATGCGGTGGTACATGGCGGCGTACACCACGCCGTCCACCTGCCGCTGGAGCAGCATCTCGATGCTCGTGCGCTCCAGTTCGGCGTCCCCGCTGGTGTTGACCAGCAGCAGAACCACGCCCTCGGCCGCGGCGGCCTCCTGAGCTCCCAGGATCATCCGGCCCGCGTGCGGGGTGGTGGCGATCTCGTCGCTGACGAAGCCGATGGTCTGCGACCGCTGCGTCCTCAGCCCGCGTGCCAGTCCGTTCGGCGCGTACCCGAGTTCGTCGGCTGCTTTCCACACGCGCTGACGCGTCTCTTCACTGATCCGCTTGCCCTCGACGCGGTTCAGGACATGCGAGACGGTCGCGGTCGACACACCTGCCGCCGCAGCCACGTCCTTGATCCCGATCCGGCGCATCCCTGAACCTTCCAAAGTGGTTGATCCCGGGTTGCCTAATCGTTTAGGCAACCGCGTGGAGATGAGATTGCCCCCGGCCGAAGCCACTGTCAATGGCTCGTTACGAACTCGTGCCCCCGGCATGTCGGGCGCATCGCGGACGCCGGTCGTGCGGACCGCCCCCGGAGGGCGGCAGAGCCCCGGCGGCGCGTCGGGGCCGCCATGAAGGCCGGCAGCATCCGGATGCACGCGTGACCGACGGCTTCCGGCGGCTGGGCGACGGAGGTGCCTCCCTCCGCTCCCATGACGCCGGGTGGGGGCCGGTCGGCCCTAGGCACGCAGACCGCCCCCGAGGACGATGGACTGATGGAGAACGACGGCTTTCGCGCACTCGACCGGCAGGAGTGCCTGCGCCTGATGGCCAAGGTGCCGGTCGGCCGTGTCGTGTACACCCGGCACGCCCTGCCCGCGGTCATGCCCGTCAACTTCTCCCTGGACGCGGATGCCGCCGTCCTGATGTGCACCTCGCCGGCCTCCGACCTCGTGGACGCCATAAACGGCGTCGTGGTCGCCTTCGAGGCGGACGAGTTCGATGCGGCGACCCGGTCCGGCTGGAGCGTCGTCATCACCGGACGTGCCGCCCTGGTGACCGATCCGGCCGAGCACGAGCGGCTGGCGCAGCAGGGCCCCCGTTCCTGGATGCCCTCCCGGGACAGCGTGTTCCTGCGGATCGGGTGCGAGATGGTCACCGGACGCGAGCTCACGGGGGCGCGCGCCACCCCGTGCGGAAGGCCGTAGGCGAGGGCCGCGGGCACCTTCTCCCGTGCGGAGCCCGCAGAGGGCCGTTCGGCCCGGAGCCGCGGGACAGTTCTGCTCCGGCGGGGAGTCGGCGGCTGTCGGGGTGCGCCAGCGGCTCGTACGGCATGCGCGCCGACGAGCCTCCGGGCGGCGTACCGCTGATGGGACGGGGAAGGTTCAGTGCGCCCGATGCGCGCTGGAGGGCCGCCCGCTGCGCCGTTCGGCTGTCAGCCGGTTGACCACCCCGACGACGCCGTCGACCCGCCATGCCGCCCGGATCAGCGCCGTGCTGTCGGCCCCGGGTCCGGCGGCGCCCTCGATGGTGGCGATCCCGTCCCGGACATCCACCCGGAGACTGCCGGCGTCGTGCGCGGAGCCGTGGAGGCGGACTGCGTCGGTGACGTCCGCGCGGATCTCCTCATCGGTGCGCAGGAAGACGCGCAGGAGGTCCCGGCGGGTGGCGATGCCGATGAGCCGGTCCTCCTCGTCCACGACGGGCAGCCGGTCGATGCGGCGGCGTTCCATGATGCGCGCCGCGTCGACCACGCGCTGCTCCGGATGCACGGTGACCGCAGGGGAGGACATCAGCCCGCCGGCCGGCAGGGCGCGCGGGGCGGCGGGACCTGCATGGGCGATCCGCCTCAGGGCCCGCAGCACGCGGTCCCGGCCTGACCCGGACCGGCTGCGCATCGCCCGTCGCCCGGCCAGATCGGTCCGGGAGACCACGCCCACGACCTTGTCGTCGTCGTCCACCACCGGCACACCGCTGATGTGATGGGACGTGAGCAGACGGGTCAGCTCCTCCGTGGAGGTGTCCGGGTGTGCCCGGACCACTTCGCCGGTCATCACTTCGCCCACAGTCCGGTACGTCACCACAGTTCCATCCCCGTTCGCTCCGGTGGTTCCAGGCCGGCGCCCGCGGCAGGACCCTTCGGTCCCGGCGCACCTCCGCTCCTCGCTTCCCCGCCGTTGGGGCATCGGGGCGCCGGTGCGGCTGCCGGGGCCGCGGGGGCGCTCCACCTGCCGAAGACGGTGCGGGCCTTGGCGCTGCCGTGCAGGACCTCGCTCCTCCTGCCTGGCGTCGCCACCAGCATGGCCGCTGGAGGGGCGGGGGAACAGAACCGGTCAGGACCTCTGCCGCGGGCCGTTCGGCCCCCGTGCCGCTCTGACCTGCCGGGCCGCTCGGAGCCCGGCGGAAGAGGGCCCGACGGCACCGGCGCAGCCCCGTTCGCCCGGCTGCCGCCGCGGGTTCCGCCCGGCGCCGGGCCGAAGGGACGAGAGCGGCCCTGCGGCCCCCTGCCCCTCCGCATCCAGAAGACGCCGTTGCCCGGGCGACCGACGACCGGCGACCGGCGACCGGCGACCGGCGACCAGCACATCGAGCCGTCGTTGCGTGACCTGGGCATCGGCGAGACGGCCTTCGCCACGGCCCTTCCCCCGCAAGCGCCGAACACGTCCGAGGACCAGTGCGCCCCGGCCGCGACCCGTGATCTGGCACTCCGGGCCACCCGCACGGCCGATAGGCTGTCCCGGTACTGCGGGTGATCGGCGGAGGAGGCCCAGTGGGCGTGGAGGAGCCGTTGTCGCGGATGCCTCAGATGCGGCTCGACGAGCTGCTGGAGGAGCTTCAGGCGCGTATCAACGCCGCGCGCGGTACCCGTGACCGGGTGCACAGCCTGCTGGAGGCGGTCGTCTCGGTCGGCCGCGAACTGGACCTTTCGCAGGTGCTGCGGCGGATCGTGGAAGCTGCCGCCCTGCTCGTCGACGCCCGGTACGGGGCGCTGGGGGTGATCGGCCCGGACGGCCGCACGCTGTCGCAGTTCCTCACCGTCGGGCTGACGGAGGAGGAGATCGCCAGGATCGGGCCGCTGCCGGCCGGGCACGGCATCCTCGGCGAGCTCATCCGGCACCCGGAGCCGCTCCGCCTGACGGACCTCGGCGCCCACGACGCCTCCTACGGATTCCCGGCCCACCACCCGCCGATGCGTACGTTCCTGGGCGTGCCGATCCGCGTCCGTGAAGAGGTCTTCGGCAACCTGTACCTGACCGACAAGAACGGCGGCATGGACTTCGACGCCGAGGACGAGTCGGTGATCTCCACCCTCTCCGTCGCCGCCGGCGTCGCCATCGACAACGCCCGGCTGTACGAGGCGTCGCAGCGCCAGCAGCGTTGGCTCCGGGCCGGTTCGGAGATCACCAACAGCCTGCTCTCCGGCAATCCCCGGCTCGCGGTCCTGGCGCTGATCGCCCGCCGCGCCCAGGAGATCACGGGCGCGTCGCTCGCCGACGTGTCCGTGCCCGTCCCCGGGACGGACGACCTCGTCGTCGAGCTGGCCCTCGGCGTCGATGACGAGACACGGCGCGGTCTGGTGGTACCGGTCGAAGGCACCCTCTCCGGCGCCGCCTACCAGGCCGGTGCGCCTGTGACCACCGTCGGTCTCGCGGAGGACGACCGCTACACGGCCGGACCGCGCCGCTTCGACGGCCTGGGCCCTGCGGTCGCCGTCCCCCTGGGCACGGCCGCCAAGGACACCCGGGGCGTGCTGCTGCTGGCCAGGCGCCACGGGGAGCCGGTCTTCACCGAAGCGGAGCTGGAGCCGCTGCTGGGTTTCGCCGGGCAGGCCGCACTCGCGCTGGAGCTGGCCGAACGCCGCAGCGACGCCGAGCAGCTCGCGCTCCTGGAGGACCGCGACCGCATCGCCCGCGACCTGCACGACCTGGCCATCCAGCGGCTGTTCGCGACCGGCATGACCCTGCAGAGCGCCGCACGGCTCGTCCAGCACGAGGGCGCCGCGGAACGCGTCTCGCGCGCCGTGGGCGACCTCGACGAGACCATCAAGATCATCCGCTCTACGATTTTCGGCCTGCGTGCCCGCGAGGAGGACACCGGGCCCAGCCTGCGCGCACGGGTGGCCCGTACCGTGGGCGAGACGGCGACCACCCTCGGGTTCCCGCCCCGCCTGAGCATGGAGGGGCTGCTCGACACCGACGTCCCCCCGCAGGTGGCCGACCACGTCACGGCGGCCCTGACCGAGATGCTCAGCAATGCCGCCCGCCACGCCCACGCCACGCGGGTCGAGGTCGCCCTGCAGGCCACCTCCGACGAGGTCGTCCTCACCGTGACGGACAACGGCCGCGGAATCCCCGCCCACGGCAGGCGCAGCGGCCTGGGCAACCTGGAGGAGCGGGCCCGCAGCGTGGGCGGCACCCTGGAGATCGGGTGCCCGGACCAGGGCGGCAGCCGACTTGTGTGGCGCGCGCCCCTCACCGCCGGCCCCCGTGAGTGACCTTCGGCGCGACTGACGGCGCACGTCCGCTCCGGTGAGGGGCGGGGCCGGCGGCAATGTCCGCGGCCCCGCCGGCGTTTCCGGGGCCGCCGCGGAGCAGGTACGCGGGCGCGGCGGGACGTCCGCCGTCGCAGGCCGCAGTCGTCCGGAGTGGCCGGCCGGCCCTACACGGTGAGCCGCAGGCCGGTCACCAGGTCCGGCCGGATGCGCAACGCGGAGTCCATCGCCGGGTGTTCCACCCACGGGCGCAGCCGGGCCGCGAAGCGCGCCAGCTCCCCGGCGTCGGTGATCCGGTGGGCGTATCCGGTGACCACCACGCTCCAACCGGTGTGGCTCTCGGGGTCGATGACGTCCGCCTCGTAGGCCACCACGACACCGGTCGCCTGGGTGGGCGCCACGATCGAGGCGAGCGCGGCGCCGTCGTGCAGCCGGACGATGATGTCCTCGCCGTCCATGAGGTGGTTGACCGGGCGGACGGCCGGCAGGGCCTGATGCGTGAAGACGATGCGCCCGAGCGAGACGCTGCCGAGCAGCCGCAGGGCCTCGGCACGGCCGAGTTCTCCCATCCGCCGGGGCGCCACCGCCTCACGGTGGTCGTCCACCGCGGTGTGCGCGGCTTCCTCCTCCATCGTGCCCACCCTCCGCTCCCGTCCGGTCCCGGGCGACCTCGCCGCCGTCGGCCAGCGTCTCTCGTCGCACGGTGCGCCAGTAGGGCCGAACGGACCTTTCAGCCGTGCCGGCCCGGCTCGGCCGCGGGATGAGGGCCATCCGGCCCTGGGCGGTGGTCCCGCCGGCACGGCAGGATGCGTGGGGAGCCCCTGGGGGCGGAGGATTCGGCGAACACGGAGTGTGCGATGACGGACAGCAGCGGCGGCCTCGGCGAGAAGGAACCGGTCAGGGTCTTCCTTCTCGACGACCATGAGGTGGTGCGTCGCGGTGTGCACGATCTGTTGGACGCCGAACCGGACCTGACCGTGGTCGGGGAGGCGGGCACGGCCGAGCAGGCACTGGTGCGGGTGCCCGCACTGCGCCCTCAGGTCGCCGTCCTCGACGTGCGCCTGCCGGACGGGGACGGAGTGAGCGTGTGCCGGGAGCTGCGCTCGCGCATGCCCGACCTGGCCTGTCTGATGTTGACGTCCTTCGACGACGAGGAGGCCCTGCTCGACGCGATCATGGCCGGCGCGTCCGGCTACGTCCTCAAGCAGATCACCGGCACGGACCTGGTCACCGCAGTGCGCACGGTCGCTTCCGGCCAGTCCATGCTCGACCCCGGCGCCACGGCCCGGGTGATGGCCCGGCTGCGGGGCGGATCGCCCCGGGAGGAGCAGCCGCCGGGGCTGCCCAGCCTGACGGAGCGGGAGCGGGAGATCCTCGCTCTGGTGGGAGAAGGTCTGACGAACCGGGAGATCGGCAAGCGGCTGTACCTCGCGGAGAAGACGGTCAAGAACAACATCTCCCGGCTGCTGGCCAAGCTGGGCGTGGAACGCCGCGTACAGGCCGCTGTCATCGCCACGCACGCCCTGGCCTGGCACGACGACCAGGGTGGTCCGGCCGGGCGCGAGGGCCGGCAGCGGAACTGACGCCGGCCGCCCTCAGGCTGCCGGCCGGCGGCGCAGCCCCTGCCCGATGCCCCGCGGCGTCGGGCAGGGGCCGACGCCTGCCTCCCGGCGCCTGTACGGGGAAGCGCCACCGGCCCGGCGGACACAGCCGCCGGGCCGCCCGCCGTCCCCCCGACCGGCCTCGGGCCTGGCGGTCAGTCGTGCGGTACGACCGCGACGGGGCAGGGGGCGTGGTGCAGTGCGGCGTGGGCGACCGATCCGATGCGGGGACCGACGGGCGTACGGCGCGTCCGCCGGCCGACGACGAGCAGCCGGGCGCCGGACACGGCCGAGAGCAGTACCTGTCCCGCGCTGCCGATCTCGACGTGCTCGGTCACCGGCACGTCCGGGAACCGCTTCCGCCACGGGGCGAGCGCTTCGGCGAGCGCCTTCTTCTCGAAGGGTTCGAGCCCTCCGGCCTCGTCCACCAGGCGCATCGAGCCGGGGCTGTAGGCGAAGACCGACGGCAGGCTCCAGGCCCGTACCGCACGCAGGCCCGCGCCGCGTGCGGCGGCCTCCTCGAAGGCGAAGCCGAGCACGGCGCCGCTGTCCTCCGGCGCCCCCTGCTGGCCCACGACGATGTCGCCGCCCTCCGCCGGCATCTGCCCGCCACGGGCGCGTACGGAGACGACGGGCCGCTTGGCGGCGGCGATCACCTGCTGACCGTAGGAGCCGAGGAGGAAGCCGACGAGCGCCCCGTGTCCCCGTGAGCCCAGCACCAGCATCTCGGACGCTTCGGCCTCCCTCAGCAGGGCGGCGACCGCCGTGTCCTCGACCACTTCGGCGGTGACCGCCAGATCCGGGTGTCGGCCGGCGACGTGTGCCTCGGCCTCGCGGAGCACGGTGCGGGCGGACGCGGCCTGCGTCTCCCTGTCCTGGACGACGGGGACCTCCAGCGGCTGCCAGAGCCAGGCGTGCACGATGCGCAGCGGCATGCCGCGCAGTGCGGCTTCGCGTGCCGCCCAGTCGGCCGCTGCCAGGCCTTCCGCGGAACCGTCCACTCCTACGGTGATGACGCTGGTCATGGGGATGCCTCCATACGGTTCGACGGGTCTGGCCGCCTCGGCCGCCCGTCCTCTGGTCTCAGCATCCGGGAGAGGCGGCGGTCCGCCGAGGGCCCATCGGCCCTGACTGGCGGCCGTTCGGCCACGGCACCGGGTCCGCCGGCCGCGGCACAGGTCCACCGGCCCCGGGACCGGGACCTCCGGCCCCCTGCGCGGACCGCCCCGGCCGATCAGCGTGAAGGGGCGGCCCGCCCGGATGGGCGCCCCGAGTGCCGGACGGCCGGCTCCCCCGGGAGCCTGGAGGACCGGCCCGCGTGTGCCGCGTCCCGGCCGTCCCGGCCGCCAGACGAACGGAGTCTCCATGTCCCGTACGGTCACCGTCGGCCTCGACGGATCCCCGGAAAGCCTCGCCGCCGCGCAGTGGGCCGCCCAGGAGGCACTGCGTCGTGCCGTTCCGCTGCGGCTGCTCCGCGCCTGGGACATTGCCGAGGATCCGCGTACCCGGGTGGTCGACCCGGCGACGGCACGCGGATGGGGCGAGCGCACGCTCGCCCTCACCGAACGGCGGCTGCGGCGCCGCCACCCGGGCCTGGACGTCGAGGCGACGTGGGTGGCCGGCGACCCCGTGGAGGAGCTGTGCCGTGCTGCCGGGGAAGCGGAACTGCTGGTGCTCGGCTCGCGCGGGCTGGGCGGCCTGGCCGGATTCCTCGCCGGGTCGGTCTCCCTGGCCGTGCTCGCCCGCACGCGGCAACCCGTCGTCCTCGTCCGCCCGCACGAGCCGCTGGAACCCGGGCACGACCGCACGGGGGACGTGGTGGTCGGTTTGGACGTGTCCGCCCCCGGCGACGAGCTGCTCGCCTTCGGCTTTGCCGCGGCCGACCGGTACGGCTGCGGACTGCGCGTGGTGCACCGGTGGGCCGTCCCCGCGCTCTGCGGTCCCGACACGGCCGGTGCGCTCCCGCTGCTCATGGCGGGCATCGCCGAAGACGCACGACGGGCGCTCGACGAAGCGCTGGCCCCCTGGTCCGTGAAGTTCCCGGACGTCGCGGTGGTGCGCGACGTCCGCCAGGGCCGGCCGGCGCAGGACCTGGCGGAGCCGGCGCACGGCGCCCGGCTCGTCGTCGTCGGCCGCAAGGTCCGCCGGGCACGGATCGGCACCCACATCGGGCCGGTCACGCACGCGGTCCTGCACCACTGCCCGGCGCCCGTCGCGGTCGTGGCCCACGACTGAACGCGCCCGGCGGCAGCGGTTGCCCGGTCACGGTGCGGCGGCCGCGTCGGGTCGTGCGAGCGCGGGGTCCGGGGCGTCCTCGCGGTGGAGGAAGGCACCGAGGAGGTCTCCGACAGGGTGGCCGGCCTCGGCCGGGTGGCGCAGGGCGACGCTGTCGTCGACGGTGTAGCGGTTGCGGCGGCCCACCCGGGTACGGGTCAGGTAGCCGGCGGCTTCCAGGTCGGCGACGATGATCTGGACCGCGCGTTCGGTGATGCCGATGCCGGCGGCGATGTCGCGCAGCCGGACGTCCTGGTCGCGGGCGATCCACAGCAGCACCCGTGCGTGGTTGGTGAGGAACGTCCACTGGTCGCCACGTGCCGATGAGCTGCCCATGACCCCCATCCTACGAACTTCGTTTCGTCTATCCACCTTTCCGGCGAATCGTTATTAGCGAAAGTTTTTTCGCGTAACTGTTGACGGGTGTTGGTCTCACAGGGGACCTTTGAGGTGATTCCTCCGCATTAAGGAAGGCGGGTAGCGCCGTGACCCGACTGTTCTCCCACTCCTCACGCGACGACGTCCCCCGCCCCGGCCTCGCGGGCCTGGGCCAGCCGGTGGCGGCGGTGCTGGGCGACCGCATCGACGACGTGGCGGTGGCCGAGGCGGCTGCCCGTATCGCGCTGGCCCGCCGCGCCCCCCTGCTGTTGATCGCCGTGCTGCCCCCGCAGGCGAAGCACTGCAGCCGCGGGCCGGCCTCCGCGCCGGTGCGGGCGGTCCTCGCCCGGGTCATGCCGAGGGTCGGCCCGCTCCACCTGGGCTACATCCCCGAGGCCTTCCACCTCCCCGGGGGCGGCGGATCGAGGCTGGCGGCGGCGAAGGGCCTGCTCGCCCTCGCCGCCCGCCACCGGGCCACGGACGTGGTGGCCGCCCGCCGCGGCCCGCAGGGGCTCGGTGCGCACACGCTGGTCGAGGCCGCCGCCCTGCGCGGCGGCCCCACCGTCCACGCGGTCGCCCCCGCCTGGGCGCCCCTGCGTCCGTCCGGTCCGGCACCCCGCCCGGCCAACACCCCCGCCGTCCGGAGAGGAAGCGTTCCGCGATGAGCGACCTGGCGTTCACCGTCCCCCTGTGGGTGTGGGCCGCGGTCACCGTCGGCATCTGCGTGATGCTGGCCGTGGACCTGGTCGCCCACCGCGACAACCACGTCATCGGCTTCAAGGAGGCGGCGGTCTGGAGCAGCGTCTGGATCGCCATCGGCCTCGGCTTCGGCCTCGTCCTCTGGGCCTGGCAGGGCAGCGAGGTGTCCTCCACGTACTACGCCGGCTACCTGATCGAGAAAGCCCTGTCGATCGACAACGTCTTCGTCTTCGCCCTGGTCTTCTCCTTCTTCGCCGTCCCCGACGCCTACCAGCACAAGATCCTCTTCTGGGGCGTCCTCGGCGCCCTCGCGGCCCGGCTCGTGTTCATCTTCATCGGCGCCGAGCTCCTCGAGGTGTTCTTCTGGACCGCCTACCTCTTCGGCGCCTTCCTGATCTGGACCGGCTACAAGATGGCCGTCTCCAAGGACGAGGAAGTCCACCCCGACCGCAACCCCGTCGTCCGCCTGGTCAGGAAGCTCATCCCCACGGACCCCGGGTTCCACGGCGACAGGTTCTTCATCCGCGTCAACGGGCGCCGCGTGGCGACCTTGCTGTTCGTCGCCCTCGTCGCGATCGAGGCCACCGACCTGATCTTCGCGATCGACTCCGTCGCCGCCGTCCTCGCGATCACCACCAACACGTTCCTGGTGTGGACCGCCAACGCCTTCGCCGTCCTCGGCCTGCGCAGCCTGTACTTCTGCCTCGCCGGACTCCTGCGCCGCTTCGCCTACCTCCACTACGGCCTCGCGGTCCTCCTCGCCTTCGCCGGCGTCAAGCTCATCCTGTCCGAGACCCCCGTCGGCAAGCTCCCCATCCCCCTCACCCTCGGCGTCATCGCCGCCACCATCACCGTCTCCATCGCCTGGTCCCTGATCGCCACCCGCGGCCGGCCCGCCGACACCGCGCAGCAGCCCGTCGGGGAAGGCACCGCCGGCGAAACCGGCAAGCCCTCCGCCGCCCCCGCGGCCCCGCGGTCCGCAGCCGGCCGCCGCGGACCGCGCTCCAAGGACGCGCCATGACCGCCGCCGCGGGCCGGGCGCGCCTACCGTAGAAGCAGGTCATGGCCGGCACTACGGGCAGGTGGACGGTGAGCAGACCCGGGATCGACTATGAGGCGGTCTTCCAGGCCCTGCCCGGCGCGGCCGCCCTCCTGACCCCCGAGCTGGTGTACGCGGACGTCAACGAGGCGTTCCTGGCCGTGTCGGGGCGCACGCGCGAGCAGGTGGTCGGCCGCTACCTGTTCGACGTCTTCCCCGACAACCCCTCCGATCCCTCCGCGTCCGGCATGCGGAACCTGCGCGCCTCCCTGGAGCGGGTCGCTGCCACCGGAGAACGCGACGCCATGGCCTTGCAGCGCTACGACGTGGAGGACTCCGAGCGTCCCGGGGTGTGGCAGGAGCGGTACTGGAGCCCGGTCAACGTCCCCGTCCTCTCCCCCGACGGCACCGTCGCGCTGCTGCTGCACCGCGTGGAGGAGGTCACCGAACTCATCCGGGCCCGCGGCGCGCGCACCGGCACGGACCGCTCCCAGGTGCTGGAAGCCGAGCTCTACACCCGTGCCCGGGAACTCCAGGAGGTCAACGAACGCCTGCGTCAGGCCCACTCCCATGAACGCGAGGTGGCCCTGCACCTCCAGGAAGCGATGCTGCCCACGCCCCGTCCGCTCGGCCACCACCGGGCAGCCGTCCGCTACCGGCCGGCCGCAGGGGCGCTGAACGTGTGCGGGGACTGGTACGACCTGGTCGACCTGCCCGGCGGCGACCGCGCCGCCGTCGCGGTCGGCGACGTGGTGGGCCACGGCCTGCGCGCGGCCGGCGTCATGGGCCAGCTCCGCAGCGCCCTGTCCGCGGCCTCCCGCGTCGCGGACGGTCCTGCCCAGGCCCTGGAGGTCCTCGGCCTGTACGCCCGCAGTGTCGACGGTGCCGAGTCCGCCACCGCCGTGTCCGTCTTCATCGACTGGCACAGCAGCACCCTCACCTACAGCAGCGCGGGCCATCTCCCTCCCGTGCTCTGCCACCCCGGCGGCACCGTCACCTTCCTGGACGAGGCCACCGACCCCCCGCTCGGCGCCCGGCCCGACCACGCACCCCGGCCCCAGGCCCGTACCGCGTTCACCAGCGGCTCGATTCTCGCCCTGTACACCGACGGCCTCGTCGAACGTCGCCGCGAGGACATCGACGCCGGCCTCGCCCGGCTCGCCGACGCCCTCTCACGCCACCGCGCGGCCGACCCCGACACCGTCGCCGACGCCCTGCTGACCGACCTCGCCGCCCCCGCCGGCGTCACCGACGACACAGCCCTGGTCATCCTCCGCTTGTGAGGGCTCCTGCTCCCTGCCCGGACCCGATCGCCCGAGGCCGGCCCGGAGGGACCTTTGGCCCCGCGCCTTGCCCCCTGCAGCCCTGCGGCCCCGACCGGCCGGATGCCAGCCTGAAGCCATCGGCCTGCACCGGCCCGGGTCCGCCGGCCATCAAACGAGAGAACGGTGTCATGGAGCCGAAGTACGTGTACGACTTCGCCGAGGGCGGCCGGGACATGGCCGACCTGCTGGGCGGCAAGGGCGCGAACCTCGCGGAGATGGCCGGCATGGGTCTGCCCGTACCGCCCGGCTTCACCGTCACCACGGATGCCTGCCGGGTCTTCCTCGCGACCGGTGAACCCCCGCCGGAGCTGGAGGGCCAGGTGGCGGAGCACCTCGCCGCGCTCGAACGCGCGGCAGGCCGGCGTCTCGGCCAGGTCGACGACCCGCTGCTGCTCTCCGTCCGCTCCGGAGCCCGGTTCTCCATGCCGGGCATGATGGAGACCATCCTGGACATCGGCCTCAACGACCTTTCCGTGCTCGGCCTGGGCAGGACCCCCGACCGGGAGCGCTTCGCCTGGGACTCCTACCGACGCCTGGTGCAGATGTTCGGCAGCACGGTCATGGGGGTGCCCAGCGCCCGGTTCGAGGCGGTCCTCGCCGGGATCAAGAAGCAGCACCGCGCCGCCGACGACACCCGCCTGGACACCTGCGACCTGATCAGGCTGGTCGAGACGTACCAGGACCTGATCCTGGAGGAGACCGGACAGGAGTTCCCCCAGGACCCGGCCGAACAGCTGCAGCGGGCCGTCCTGGCCGTCTTCACCTCGTGGAACGGCGAACGGGCCCGGATCTACCGGCGCCGCGAGCACATCCCCGACGACCTGGGCACCGCCGTCAACATCCAGACCATGGTGTTCGGCAACCTCGGCCCCGACTCGGGCAGCGGAGTGGCCTTCACCCGCGACCCGGCCACCGGGCAGCCCGGCGTCTACGGCGACTACCTGCAGAACGCCCAGGGCGAGGACGTCGTCGCCGGCATCCGCAACACCGTTCCCCTCCAGCAGCTGGAGAACCTCGACCCCGCCTCGTTCGTCCGGCTGCGCGACTGCGTTCAGCGGTTGGAGGCCCACTACCGGGACCTGTGCGACATCGAGTTCACCATCGAACGCGGCACGCTGTGGATGCTGCAGACCCGTGTCGGCAAGCGCACCCCGCAGGCCGCCTTCGCCATCGCCGGGCAGTTGGCCGACGAGGGGCTGATCTCCCCGGAAGAGGCGCTGGCCCGGGTCGGCGGTCACGGTCTGGCCCGGCTGATGTTCCCCCGCTTCGACACCTCCGGCACCCGCGAGGTGCTGGCGCGGGGCATTCCCGCCTCTCCCGGGGCCGCCGTCGGCGCGGCCGTCTTCGACTCCGCCGAAGCGGTCCGCCGCTCCGCCGCCGGGGAGAAGGTCGTCCTCGTACGGCAGGAGACCACCCCCGACGACCTGCCCGGCATGATCGCCGCCGAGGCCGTGCTCACCAGCCGCGGCGGGAAGACGAGCCATGCGGCCGTCGTCGCCAGGGGCATGGGCAAGGTCTGCGTGTGCGGAGCCGAGGGCATCGCCGTCGACCCGGACGGGCGGCTCTTCTCGACGCCCGCGGCCACGGTGCGGGAGGGCACCGTCATCTCCGTGGACGGGTCCGAGGGCCTGGTGTTCCAGGGCGCCATGCCTCTCGCCGACTCCCCGGTGATGCGGTACTTCGAGGAGGGCGGGCAGCCTCCGGCCGATTCGGCACCGCAGGTCGTACGCGACGTGCACCGCCTCATGGGCGAGGCCGACAGCGCCAGGCGCATGGAGGTCAGGGCCAACGCGGACACCCCCGAGGACGCCGCCCGCGCCCGGCGCTTCGGGGCCCAGGGCATCGGACTGTGCCGCACCGAGCACATGTTCCTCGGCGACCGCCGGCCCCTGGTCGAAGCGATGATCCTGGCGCGCGACGACACGGAGCGGGAGTCGGCCCTGAACGCCCTCCTGCCTCTCCAGCGCCAGGACTTCATCGGCATCCTGGAAGCGATGGACGGGCTGCCCGTGACCATCCGGCTGCTGGATCCGCCCCTGCACGAGTTCCTGCCCGACCTGACGGAGCTGTCCGTACGCGCCGCACGGCGGGACGCGCTGGGGCAGCAGCCCGAGCCCCGCGAAGCCGAACTGCTGGCGGCGGTCGCCCGGATGCACGAGGAGAACCCGATGCTGGGCCTGCGCGGCGTACGGCTCGGGCTGGTGGTGCCCGGTCTCGTGGCCATGCAGGTGCGCGCCGTCGCCGAGGCGGTCGTGGCGCGCAAGCGGGCCGGCGGGGATCCCCGGGCCGAGATCATGGTGCCGCTGGTCGGCGCCGTGGAGGAGCTGCGGCTGGTGCGGGAGGAAGTGGAGAGGGTGCTGAAGCGCGTCTCCGCCGGGAGCGGCATCGCCGTGGACTGCCCGGTCGGCACGATGATCGAGCTGCCGCGAGCCGCCCTCACCGCAGACCGTATCGCGCAGGACGCGGACTTCTTCTCCTTCGGCACGAACGACCTCACGCAGACCACCTGGGGCTTCTCCCGCGACGACGTCGAGGCGGCGTTCTTCTCCGCCTACCTCGACAAGGGCGTCTTCCCGACCTCCCCGTTCGAGACGATCGACCGCGAAGGCGTGGGCCGACTCGTCAGGATCGCGGTGGCCGAAGGGCGCGCCGCACGGCCGGAACTGAAGATCGGGGTGTGCGGGGAGCACGGCGGAGACCCGGATTCCGTCCGCTTCTTCCACGACGCCGGCCTGGACTACGTCTCGTGCTCGCCCTTCCGGGTGCCCGTCGCCCGCCTGGAAGCCGGACGCGCCGCCCTGCCGCCGGCAGAAGGCGGTGACAGCCGCTGACGCCCTGCGGACACGCTGTGGACCGCGGTGGGCGCCCGGCCGGGCGACCGGGCGCCGCATCGCCGTCCGCGACCGGCGACGGAGCCGGCCGGCGGAGCCTCAGGCCAGGACGAGTACCTCCGACACCGGCCGACGAGGGGTCGCCGGGACCTCAGGACCGTAGCCGAGCCGGATGAGCATCTGCGGATGGCCGGCCGTCGAGGAGGGATCGCGGACCGCCCAGCGCAGCTGCGGCCATTCGAGGGCCTGGGAGTTGAGGGACGTGGCCAGCCCGTCGAGCGTCGCCTGCAGCAGCACCCGCTCCATGGCCTGTCCGGCGCGCAGCCAGTCCTCGCGTCCGTCATCGCGCGTGCCGAGGACTGCCAGGCAGGGCGTTTGCTCGAACACCGCGGACCGGTGGCCCTCGACGCGCCGGCCGGCGGTGAAGTCGCGCACCGGCGCACGGCCGTCGTATCGGCCGGGTCCGAGGGACTCGGCCGGGATGCCTTCCGGGCGCTCGGCGGGCGAGCCGGTCGTCCACCGGGCGATCTCCTCGCGTACGCCGGGCGCGAGCTCCTCGGCGCGCTCCGCGTCCCGCACGAGGTCGAGCAATGCCTCCACCTGCCATGCGCCCGCCACGTCGAGGCGTGCGCCCTCCGCCAGGGCGGCGCCGCGCAGCCCGTCGAGCACCTCCTCGGGAACGCCCTCGCCGGTGAACGGCTCCCTGCTCGTGTGCCGCCTGCGCAGGGCCGGGTGCAGGCCGGCGAGGTCGTCGTCCCCGTCGGAGGGGGCGAAGGTGATCACGGCGAGCGTCTCGGGATCGGCGGGATCCGGCAGCAGCCGGATGTCCGGCTCCCATCCCGCGCGTGCCGCAGCGACGCGCAGGTTGAACAGGGCTGCCCCGCATCCGATGTGCAGTCCGCGGGTGGAGGGGTCGGTGTGCGGCATCGCACGGGCGGGGTCCATTCGCATGGTCAGCACACCGTCCGCCTGCGTATGGCGGAAGAGCCAGGGCTGGGCGTTGTGCATGGACGGCGCGGTCGTCGCATCGGCCACCCACGACGTGATGGACGGCGGATCCGGTGTTCGTTCGGACACGGGGTCACCTCCGGGAGGCGTGATTGTCGATGTCGACCCAGAGGACCACCATGACGGGACTGGCCGCCTGATGGACCACGCCCTACGCCACATGGCGCAGACAAGCCACCGCGGCACGGCCCGCAGCAGGCGCCACCGCCGTGGAGCGGGCTGTCGTGGAGCGGGCAAGCGGCTCGGCCGCAGCCTGCCGGTGGCGTCGGTCGCTCCTTCGCCGCGAAGCGCGATGTTTCCGGCTTCGTCTCCAGCCTGCCCTCTGCGAGGCGGGCGGGGACAGGGGCCGCTCGGGTACGGCGTGGGCCGAACGGCCCTTGCCGCCTGGTGGGAGGAGGGCCGGCCGAGCGGCGGGGCCCCGGGCGGGCCGCCCCGTGCCGGATGCGGCAATCTGCCGGAGGCCGAGGCCGGCGGGCCGGGCATCCGATCGGGAGGCGAGGGGGCGGGACCGCCCGCCCGGGCAGTCGCCGCAGCGGTGGCCGGCCGCGCCCGGGCTAACCGGGCGGGAGGCCCCGCCAGATCCGCTCGTAGGCGGGGCGGTAGCCCGGGGGGTCCCAGGAGGTGGCGCCGCCGCTGTTGGCCGCCGTGACGACGTGGACCGGGGCGACGTACCCGCTGGCGGGGCGGCCCGCGAAGGCGCGGTTGAACTCGTCGACGATCTGCCAGCCCTGCTGGGTGAGCGGCTCGGGCACCGTGGCGGCCTGGTACCGGCGGGCGTTGATGCGCTGGAAGGCGGACGGGTCGCCGTCGCCGGCCCCGATGTTGAGCGGCGGCCCGGAGCCGGGGCGGCCGGCGGCGCGGAACGCCGGGGCGGCGTCGGCGAAGTACAGGTCGTTGATGGCGACCGAGTACGTCCAGTCGTCGCCGAGGCGGGACAGCAGGGAGGAGACCTCCTGCGGGGTGCGCCGGCTGGCGTCCGGGATGGGGATGTTCTCGTACGACAGCAGCCGCACGCCGGCGCAGGCGGCGAGCCGCCGCCTGATCAGCCCGGCCTTGTTCCGGGCGAACGGGATCGAGTCGTCCGTGAAGAGGACGACGCCGGCGCGGCCGCCGGAGCCGGCGATGACCCAGTCCGCGCTGATCCGGGCGACGTCCTCCACGTCGGTGGTGATGTTGGTGAAGAGCTCGGGGTCGGTGCTGGGGCCGGGCGCGGCCACCGCGTGCCAGCCGACGAGCGGGATGCCCGCCGCCTCGGCCCGGGCGAGCTGCTGGGAGGTCAGGCGCGGGTCGAAGCCCCCGATGGCGATGCCGGAGGGCTTCAGGGTGACCGCCTGGCTGAGTGCGGCCTGGATGCCGGCCGGGGTGCCCTCGCCGTCGATGACCCGGACCTGCCAGCCGATCGCCGCGGCGGCCTGCCTCACGCCGGCCGCGACGCCGGCGACGCCGGGGTTGGTCATGGTCTGCGCAACGTACACGAGGGTCTTGCCGGGGACGGCGCGGGGGCCGGTGGTGGGGCCGTCCCAGGCGGTGTCGGTGCGCTCGGCGCGCCGTACGGCCTCCGCCGCCGCGCGCTGGACGCCGGGGCAGCCGCCGGCGCCCGTCGCGGCGGTGGCGGTGCGGTCGGCCGGGCCGCCGGCGGGGCCGCCGCCGCAGCCCGCGGCGGCGGCGAGCGCCGCCGACAGGGCTGCGGCCGCGAGGGCGGTCGTCTTGCGGTGGGGGTGCACAGTGCTCCTGGTACGGGTCGGGCGGCGGGCCGGGTACAGGCCCTAAGAGGCGGGACCGGGCCCGGCGGCCGGTGTGTCCCGGCCGCCGGGCCCGGTCCCGGTGGCCGGCCGGGCGCGCAGGCGCCTGCGGGCGGTGTATCCGGCGAGGCCGACGGCCAGCAGGAGCATTCCGCCGTTGAAGAGGGGGGTGGCCCAGAACTGGGCGCCGAGCTGGCCGATCCCGGCGAGGCCGACGGCGAGGAGGGCGACGGCGACGAGCGTGCCGAGGGCGTTGGCGCGGCCGGGCCGGATCGTGGTGGAGCCGAGCAGGACGCCGACGAAGGCGGGCAGCAGGTAGTCGAGGCCGACGCTCGGGTTGCCGGTCTGCTGCTGGGCGGCGAGGAGGACGCCGGCGACGCCGACGACCAGCCCGGATCCGGTGAAGGCGTGGACGGAGTGGCGGCGGACGGGGATGCCGATGGCTTCGGCGGCGCGGGGGTTGGAGCCGATGACGTACAGGTAGCGGCCGAGCGGCAGCCGTTCGAGGAGCACCCACAGGGCAGCGGCGGTGGCGAGGACGTAGTAGGCGGGGACCGGCAGGCCGAGGAGCGTCGCGTCGTAGAGGCCGGTGAAGGCGGGCGGGAGGCCTTGGGGGCCGGGGACGATGCGGCTGCCGTCGGTGATCATGCCGGTGAGGGCGTACATGCAGCTGCCGGTGCCGAGGGTGGCGATGAAGGAGTTGATGCGGCCGTACTCGACGACGATGCCGTTGAGGGCGCCGGCCAGCGCTCCGCCGACGACGACGGCGAGGCAGGCTGCCTGCCAGGGCCAGCCGGCGGTGACGATGAGGTGCATGACGAGGACGTGGGCGAGGCCCAGGCCGTAGCCGATGGAGAGGTCGAACCGGCCGGCGGCGATGGGCAGGGTCGCGCCGAGCGCGAGGAGGGCGGGGATGGACTGGTTGGAGAGGATGGAGGAGACGTTGTCCCGGGTGGGGAAGGTCTCGGGCAGGGCGGCGGAGAAGAGCAGGAACAGGGCGACGGTGAGGACGGGCAGGCCGTAGCTGCCGAGGAGGTGCGCGGCGCGGTGGCCCCGCGGGGGGCGTCGGGCGGGGGCGGCGGTCACCGGTCGGTCGTGCTTCCGGTGATGGCGGGCATGGCGGAGGCGGTGCGGGTGAGTTCGGCGGCGGTGAGGGAGGCGCCGGAGAGCTCGGCGGAGACCCTCCCGCGGACGAAGACGAGGGCGCGCCCGCAGAGGTCGGCGACCTCCTCGAAGTCGCTGGAGACGAGGAGCACGGCGAGGCCCGCGTCGAGGGCGTCGTCGAGGAGCCGGTGGACGGCGGCCTTGGCTCCGACGTCCACGCTCGCGGTGGGCTCCTCCAGGACCAGCAGGCGCTGCCGTCCGTGCAGCCAGCGGCCGACGACGACTTTCTGCTGGTTGCCGCCGGAGAGGGTGGCGATGGGCACCTCGCTGTCGGGCGGGCGCACCGCGAACCGGCGGATCAGGGCGGCGGCCTCGGCGCGTTCACGCCGGCCGCCGGTCCAGTGCCAGGCGGGGACGCCGTTGGCGCGCGGGTTGGCGAGGAGGTTCTCCCGGACGGTCAGGTCGGCGGCGCAGCCCTCCTGCTGGCGGTTTCCGGCGACGAATCCGACCCCGGCGGCGACGGCTTCGGCGACGGAGCGGGGCCGGTGGGGGCGGCCGGCGAGCAGGGCCCGGCCGCCGAGGAGCGGGAGGGCTCCGGCGAGGGCGCGGCCGAGGTGCATGTGCCCGGCGCCGGTGAGGCCGACGAGCCCGAGGACGTCCCCGGCGTGGAGTTCGAGGCTGACGGGGCCGGTGCGCTCGGTGGCGGCGTCCTCCAGGGCGAGGACGGGCGGCGGGGCGGCGACCGCGGCAGCGGCGGGGCGGCGGGGCCGGCGCAGGGCGTCCGGTGCGCTGCCGGCGATGTCGTGGACGAGGCGGGCGGGGCTGTAGGGGGCGAGGGGGCCGTGGCTGGCGACGCGGCCGTCGCGGAGCACGGCGAAGGTGTCGGCCACCCGGTACACCTCGTCGAGGCGGTGGCTGACGTACAGGATGCCGTGGCCGCGGTCTCTCAGGGAGTGCAGGACCTCGAAGAGGTGCGTGCAGTCGGCGGCGGGGAGGGTGGCGGTGGGCTCGTCGAGGACGATCAGTTCGCTGCGGCGGGCCAGGGCGCGGGCGATGGCGACGAGCGAGCGCTCGGCGGGGGCGAGGCCGGCGACGGGGGCGCCGGGGTCGAGGTGGCCGGAGACGAACCGCAGTGCGTCGGCGCAGCGGTCCCGGGTGCGGCGCCAGGAGATGAGGCCGTGCCGGCGCGGGTAGCCGGTGCCGAGCGCGATGTTCTCGGCGACGGTCATCCACTCGACGAGGCCGGGATCCTGGTGGATGAAGGCCATCCGGGCGGAGGCGGCCGCGGAGCCGAGCGGGTGCCCGGCGATCGTCGCCTCCCCCTCGTCGGCGTGGTGGATCCCGGCGAGGATCTTGATGAGGGTGGACTTGCCTGCTCCGTTGGGGCCGAGCAGGGCGAGGACGCTGCCGCCGTGGAGGTCGAGGTTCACGCCGTCCAGGGCGACGGTGCCGCCGAACCGCTTGCCGAGGCCGCGTATCCGGACGAGCGGCGGGTCGGCGGGGGGCCGGGGCGGGCTGTTCGGGGTGTCGGACGGGTCATGCACGGACGTCTCCGGGGCCGCCTGGCGGGTTCGTGATCCGGATGCTACTGGTAATCATCCACCTGTATCCGACATGTCGCCCCGTACTGTGGCCCCAATGGGCCAGTGGGCGGGCGGGTGCCTGCGCCGGCCCGGCTCAGGCGGGCGGGCTCACGCGGCGTCCAGGGCGCACTCGGCCCAGATCACCTTGCCGCGGGGGGTGTAGCGGGTGCCCCAGGCCTGGGAGACCTGCGCGACGAGGAACAGGCCGCGCCCGCCTTCGTCCGTGCCGGCGGCGCGGCGCAGGTGGGGGGCGGTGCTGCTGCCGTCGGAGACCTCGCAGATCAGGGTGCGGTCGTGGATCATACGGACCTGGATGGGCTCGCCGCCGTAGCGGACGGCGTTGGTGACGAGTTCGCTGAGCAGCAGCTCGACGGCGAACGCCGGCTCCTCCAGGCCCCATGCGGCGAGCGTGCGGGTGGCGGCGGCCCTGATCTCGCCGACGCAGGCCGGGTCCGCCGGGACGTCCCAGGCGGCGATCCGCTCGGCGGGCAGGGTGTGGATGCGTGCGGCGAGCAGGGCGATGTCGTCCTCGGGGTGCTCGGGTGCGACGGCGTCGATGACGGAGCGGCAGGTGTCCTCGGGGGTGCGGCCGGGGTGGGCGAGGGCGCGGCGCAGGTCTTCGAGGGCGGCGTCGATGTCGCGGTGGCGGTCCTCGACGAGTCCGTCGGTGTAGAGGACGAGGGTGCTGCCTTCGGGCAGGTCGATCCCGGCTGTCTCGAACGGCAGTCCGCCCAGGCCGAGCGGGGGTCCGGCGGGCAGTTCGGGGAAGTCGACGGAGCCGTCGGGGCGGACCACGGCGGGCGGGAGGTGGCCGGCCCGGGCCATGGTGCATTCGCGGGTGGTGGGGTCGTAGATGACGTACAGGCAGGTGGCTCCGACGATGCCGGTGCTGCCCGTGTCGCTCTCGCCGCCCTCTTCCCGGTCCAGGCGGACCAGGAGGTTGTCGAGGTGGGTGAGCAGCTCGTCCGGGGCGAGTTCGAGTTCGGCGAAGTTGCGGGCGGCGGTGCGCAGCCGGCCCATGGTGGCGGCGGCGTGCAGCCCGTGGCCGACGACGTCCCCGACGAGGAGGGCGACGCGGGTGCCGGAGAGGGGGATGACGTCGAACCAGTCGCCGCCCACCCCGGATTCGGCGGGCAGGTAGCGGTGGGCCACCTCGACGGCGCCCTGGTCCGGGAGGCGGTGCGGGAGCAGGCTGCGCTGGAGGGCGAGGGCCAGGGTGTGCTCGCGGGTGTACTGGCGGGCGTTGTCCATGCACAGGGCGGCGCGGGCGCAGAGTTCGCGGGCGAGCCAGGCGTCGTCGTCGGCGAAGGGGGCGGGGTCCTCGGAGCGGTAGAAGGCGGCCACGCCGAGGAGGCCGCCTCGGGCGATCAGCGGGGCGGCGACGAGGGAGTGCACGGGGTGGCCGCCGACGGCGGCGGCGCGGTCCGGTCCGCGGGCGAGCCATCCGCCGGCGGCGAGGTCGGGCTCGACGACGGGCTTGCCGTCGGCCAGGCAGCGCAGGTGGGGCGTGCCGGGTCGCAGCTCGACGGGGCTGCCCTCGGGGCGGAAGGGGTGGTCGTCGCGGATGCCGTGGACGACGGTGCGCCGGACGGTGCCGGGGGCGTCCGAGGGCTCCTCGCCGCGCAGGACGGCTTCGGGTATGTCGACGGTGACGTAGTCGGCGAGGCCCGGGACGGCGGCCTCGGCGAGCTCGCGGGCGGTGCGGTGGACGTCGAGGGTGGTGCCGATCCGGGTGCCGGCCTCCGCCAGGAGTTCCAGGCGGCGGCGGGCGGCGAGGGCGTACCGGCCGACTTCCGGTTCGCCGACGAGCACGAGCCGGGGGGAGGCGCCGCCGGGGTGGTCGCGGTCGGGCCCGGCGCCGTTGCGGCCCGCGGCGGGTGCGGCGAGCGGGCCGGGCGGGGGGTGTGGGGCCGGAGGTGCGGCCGCTGCGGGCGGGGCCGGGGTGGCGGCGGGCGCCGCCCCCACCGTGGAGAGCGCCATGGCGTGGCGGGCGGGCGGTTCGCCGTCGGTGAGGACAGCCTCGACGGCGATGCCCTCGATCCCGGTGCCGCTGGTGACGGGGCGGCTGAGGAGAGTGGCCCGGCGGCCGTGGAGGAGGATGACCTCGACGGCCGCCCGCTGGGTCGAGGAGATCAGCTCGGCAGCCCGCTCCTTCAGGACGGACTCGTCGCGCGGGTCCAGCAGGGCGCCGGGGGGTTCGGCCGCGGGGTGGGGGACGGCGTGCGGGAACGCCCCGTCGGCTCCGGCAGGCCGTCCGTCCACGTGGGCGCGCGCCCGCGCGTCGAGGTAGCTCCGGAGGAGGGCGCGCTCCCGCAGCGAGGTCTGCTCCGTGAGCCGGCGCTCGACGGCGTGGGCAGCGCGCCGGATCAGGGCGGTCAGCTCCGGGTCCTCGTCGCTGCGCGGGTAGCCGAAGCAGAGGACGCCCTCCACCAGTCCGTTGAGCTGGTTGCGGACGGGGGCGGCGCAGCATGCGTTCGACTGGGAGCGCTCCGCGAAGTGCTCGGCGCCGTAGACCTGGACCAGGCGGCGTTCGGCGAGGGCGAGGCCGATGCCGTTGGTGCCCGCGAAGCGCTCGGCGAAGACGAAGCCGGGCACGGTCTGGATAGGCGGCAGGCTGCGGGCGAGTCCGGGTTCGCCGAAGCGTCGCTGGAGGACGGTCCCGGCCGCGTCGGCGAGGGAGACGTTCATCCGGCTGCCGGCGAAGCGGGCGGCGAGCTGGTCGAGGACGGGCTCGGCGGCGCGGACGAGCCGGCTGTCGGGGTCGAAGTCGTCGCGGTACGGGAGTTCGGTCTGGTCCGGGGAGAGGCCGAGGAGCCGGCAGCGCTCCCAGGAGTGCAGGATCGGGCTCCGTACGCCCGACTCGACCGGCTCGCCCAGAAGGAACCGCTCACGGGAGCGTACGGGGCTGATCGGCTCTCCCGCGACGCCCATCTGCACCACTTCCCTCTCACCGGTGCGGCGAGAACGGATACCCCGCTAAATGGCCAGAATATATCCCTTTTGTCCGGTCGTGCCGGGTCGGCGGCCGTCAGAGCACGGCCACCGGGCAGACGGGCGACCCGGTGCCCCCGGGCACCATCAGCGGCGCCACGACCAGCGCGAACTCGTACCGCTGCGCCTCGGCGCAGGCCGTGGAGAGCTGTTCCAGGTCGAGGTTGTCGAGCAGCGGGACCCCCATGGCGGCGACGGCCAGGGCGTGCACGGGCGAGTGGACGCCGGCGACCGGCGAGGGGCGGACGTCGCTGTCCCCGTCGGCGCCGAGCAGGCTGATGCCACGCTCGGCTAGCAGCGGCACTGCGTCCGGGTGGAGGCCGGCGCTGGCCGTGCCGGAGTCCCAGGGGCCGGTCTCGCCGCGGCGCCGGAAGCGGCCGGTCCGCAGCAGGAGGGCGCAGCCCTCGTCGAGGGTGGCGCCGAGGAGCCGCTCCGCGTCGAGGAGGTCGCGGGCGTGGAGGGTGTGGCCCGGTTCGAGCCAGTGCACGCCGAGGGCGGCGGGGAGGTCGAGCAGCACGCCCCGGGTGAAGAGGGCGCCGAGGTCCGCGACCGAGCCGAAGCGGGCCCCGCCCGCGCCGACGGCGTCGCGGGCGGGCGTCCCGCCGTAGAGCTCTCCGCGGTAGGCGACGTGGGAGAGGGCGTCGAGGTGGGTGACCGCCTTGCCGTGGTAGTCGGCGGCGAGGAAGTCCTTGTGGGTGGCGGGCTCGGCGGGCTCGACGTCGCCGAGGTCGGTCATGTGGTGGAGGGCCGGTCGGCCGTTGTCGGGGCCGGGCCGGGTGTCCCAGGGCAGGCCGAGGGGGACGGTCCGCCCGGAGCGGACCAGGGCGGCGGCCCGCCGCACGTGGTCGGGGGTGACGCGGTTCCACGCGCCGCGGCCGGCGGGGGTCCAGCGTCCCCAGGTGCGTACGGAGTCGAAGAGCCCGTCGAATTCGGCCCGGGAGAGGAGGGGGCCGTGGCCGGGCGGGTCGTCCGCGGCCGGGTCGGGCAGGGGCCGGGGCGGGAGGGGTCCGTCGGCTTGGCCGGTGCTCATGGTGGTCGGCCTCCCAGAGGGTCGTCCGGGGAGCGGGGCGGCGGGGCGCGACGAGTGGCAGCAGCGGTGCCGGGAGGCGCAGGCTGGACCCATGCGGGCGCCCGTGCATCCGGCCCCTCGACCGGGGGCCGGCGGTCATCACCAGGTCCTCTTCGTGCTCGCGGAGTGCGTTCCGTTCGCGCTGGCCCTGATGGTGCTCATCATAGAGCTCACCCCCCTGCACTTCCTGTACACCGGCCCCGTGCTGTGCGCGACGCCGGCGCTGGCGGCGGTGACGATGGGGCCGAAGGGCACGCTGGCGGCTGCCGGGCTGGCGGTCGCGGTGAGCATCACGACGGCCACGTACAACCAGGCCTGGGGCAGCGGGCAGGTCTATGCCAACTTCCTCGCGCTGTTCCTCGTGTCGATCGCCAGCGTGACGACGAGCAACACCGTGCGCGTCCGCCGGGAGAGCGAGCTCAACCAGGTCCGCCGGATCGCGGCGGCGGCGCAGGAGGTGCTGCTGCGGCCGGTGCCGGAGCGGCTGGGACCGGTACGGGCGGCGAGCATGTACCTGGCGGCGGAGACGGGGGCGCAGATAGGCGGGGACCTGTACGAGGCGGTGCAGACGCGGTTCGGGGTCCGGATGATCGTCGGGGACGTGCGCGGCAAGGGCCTGCCCGCCGTCCGGGCGGCCGCGGTGGTCCTGGGCGCGTTCCGGGAGGCGGCGCACTACGAGGAGGACCTGGTGGAGGTCGTGGCGCACTGCGGGGCGGCGCTGCGGCGCGACGCCGTGGCGGCGGGCGCGACCGACGAGCACGGCCTGCTGGAGGGCTTCGTCACGGCACTGGTGGCCCAGGTCGGTGAGGGGCCCGTCGTGGAGGTCGTCAACCGCGGGCATCCGCCGCCGATGCTGCTGCACGAGGGCAGGGCGCGGCCGCTGCTGCCCGCCGCGGCCCTGCCTCCGCTGGGCCTGGAGGAGTTCATCGCCGGCCCGCCGGGTGTGACGGAGGCCCACCCCTTCGCGCCCGGCGACCGGCTGCTGCTGCACACCGACGGGGTGATCGAGGCGCGCGACGGCGACCGCGTCTTTTTCCCGCTGCCGGAGGCGATGGAGCGGCTGGACGGCTGCGGCGGCCGGGAGTTCCTGGACGGGCTGCGGCGGGAGCTGGTCCGCCATACCGGCGGCCCCCTCTCCGACGACGTGGCCATGGTCCTGGCCGACAGGGTGGCGGAGGCGGCCGTCGGCCCGGCCGGTGCGCCCGGGCCGGTACGCCCCTGAGCGTCAGCGCGGCCCGGGGGCGTCCGCGGCGCGTGCGGCGGCCCAGCGGGCGGTGAGCGCGCCGGTGGTGGTGAGGGTGGCGACCAGGGCCAGGGAGTGGCGCAGCACGTCGGCGGTGTAGGCGGCGGGCACTCCGGCGACGGCGTCGGCGGGGACGACGACCTCGTAGCCGAGGTTGACGGCGTCGAAGACGGTGTTCGGTATCGCGATGTTCGCGGAGACGCCGGCCACGACGAGGGTGCGGATGCCGAGGTTGCGCAGGAGCGCGTCCACACCGGTGCCGGCGAGCGGCGACAGCCCGTGCAGCCGCCGTACGATCAGGTCCTCCTCGGCAACCCGGATCGGCGGTGCGACCTCGGCGGCCGGGCTGCCCGCCAGCTGCTGCACCGGAAGCCGCGCGGCGGCGCGGAAGAGCCGGGCGTTGCTGCCAGCGCCGCGCCCGTCCGGGCGGCGTTCGGCGACCGCGTGCAGCACCTGCACTCCGGCCCCGTGCGCGGCGTCGACCAGCGCGGCCACCCGTGCCAGCATGCCCGAGTCGCGGGCCTCGCGGGCCAGCTCGGGCAGGGCGCCTCCCTGGCCCACGACCCCGCGCTGGCATTCGACGGTGAGGAGCGCCGTGGCGCCCGGAGCGCCGGGCGCGGGGCGATCGGCTGGGCGGCGACCGGATGGCGGCATGGCTCCCCCTGGCGCGGCGGACGGCGAGGCCCCATGATTCCTGACACACAGTCAGATGTGAAGGGGTGGGTCAGTTGGCCGGAGCCTTCGGTACGCAGCGGCGCGGCCGCCGCATCATGATGACCGCCGAGGAGGCGGACGCCTTCCTGCGCGGGCAGCGGACCTGCCGGGCCGCGACCGTCTCCGCGGACGGCCGGCCGCACGTCGGGGCGCTGTGGTTCGCCTGGGACGGCGCCTCGCTGTGGCTGTACTCGCTCGTCCGCAGCCGCCGCTGGGCGGACCTGCAGGCGGACCCCCGGCTGTCGGTCGTGGTGGACGCGGGCGAGGAGTACGGGGAGCTGCGCGGGATCGAGCTGTCCGGCCGGGCGGAGTTCGTCGGCGAGGCCCCGCGTACCGGGGCGCCCTGCCCGGAGCTGGAGGAGGTGGAGCGGATCTTCCCCGTGAAGAACTTCGGCGTGGCGCAGATGCCGCACGACGGCCGCCACGCCTGGATCCGCCTCACCCCGGAGTCGACCGTCTCCTGGGACTTCCGCAAGCTGTGAGACCGGGCGCGGGGCCGGTTCACCGCGCCCCGGGAACCCGCTCCGCCGCTCCGGCGGCGGTCCGCAGGGCGTCCAGGGCGGCCCGGATCGAGGGCCTGCGGTCGGCGTCGGCCCGCCAGACCGCGTACACGTGGCGGCGGACGGCCTCGCCGACCGGCAGCAGCCGCACCCCGGCCGGGACGGGCCCGCGGCCGAGGCGCGGGGTGACGCACACCCCGAGGCCGGCCTCGACGAAGGCGAGCTGGGTGTGGTGCTCCTCGGCGATGTGCCGGATGCGCGGCTCGACGCCGATGCCGCGCAGGGTGTAGACGAGCCACTCGTGGCAGAACTGGCCTTCCTTCCAGGAGATCCACTCCTCCTCGGCGATCTCGCCGAGCGAGACCTGCGTACGGCCGGCGAGGGGGTGCCCGGCCGGGACGGCGATGTCGCAGAGGTCGTCGAGGAGGTGCTCCCTGGTGAGCTCTCCCGGCACCGGCATCCGCTTGTTGTGCCAGTCGATGGCCAGCGCGAGGTCGAGGTCTCCGCGGACGACGGCGGCCATGCCCTCCGCGGGCTCCTGCTCCCGTACGCGGGGCCGCAGCTCGGGGTGGTGGCTGCGCAGCTCGGTCAGGGCCCGGGGCAGCAGGCCGCGCATGCCGGTGGGGAAGGCGCCGATCCGCAGCTCGCCGACGGCGCAGCCGCGGCGGGCCTCGATGTCGGCCTGGGCCAGTTCGACCTGGGAGAGGATCCGGGCCGCGTGCTCGGCGAGCAGCCGCCCGGCGTCGGTGAGCCGGACGCCGCGGCCGTTCTTGGCCAGCAGCGGCTGGCCGACCTCGCGCTCCAGCTTGGCCATCTGCTGGGAGACGGCGGAGGTGGTGACATGGAGTCCGCCGGCCGCGCCGCTGACGGAACCGTGGCGGGCGAGGGCGTCGAGGGTGCGCAGGCGCTCCAGGTTCAACATGTAAGCAATGCTACGCCGTCACTGCCAAAGAATCTTGCTTGTGCTACGCAGTGGGGCACAGCAGAGTACCTGTCATGAGCGCACCCGCCACACCCCGAACCGCCGCCCCACCCACCACCAGCACCTCACCCGCCCCACGCGCCACGAGCCGCGTGGACTGGCGGCTGCGCTTCGCGCTCCTCTCCGTCGTCTGGGGCTTCAGCTTCCTGCTGATCAAGGTGGGAACAGAGGCGTACGCCCCGTTCCACGTCGCGCTCGGCCGGGTCTTCTTCGGCGCCCTCGCGCTCATGGCCGTGCTGCTCCTGCGCCGCGAGCCGCTGCCGCGCGGCCGCCGCACCTGGATGCACCTGGCCGTCGCGGCCCTGCTGCTCAACACCGCCCCGTTCTCGCTGTTCTCGTACGCCGAGCTGACCATCCCCTCCAGCCTGGCGGGGATCTGCAACGCCACCTCCCCGCTGTGGGGCATGGTGCTGTCGCTGGTCGCGCTCTCGGAGGACCGGCCCACCCGCCGCCGGGTCGCCGGCCTCGGCCTCGGCTTCCTCGGGGTGCTGACCGTCCTCGGGGCGTGGCAGGGCTTCGCCGGCCTCGACGCCAGGGGCACCGCCCTCGCGCTGCTCGCTTCGCTCTGCTACCCGATCGGCTGGATCTACGTCCGCCGCACCCTCGCGTCGGTCCCCGGCTCCCCGGTCGCACTGACCGGCGGCCAGCTCCTGCTCTCCACGGCGCAGCTGCTGCTGGTGAGCGCCGTGTTCACCACCGCCCCCGGCGCGTTCCCGCTGTGGCCGACGCTGTCGGTGATCGCCCTGGGCGCGCTCGGCACGGGCATGGCGCTCCAGATGCAGTACGGCCTGGTCGCGGAGGTCGGGCCGACGACTGCCCAGATGGTCACCTACTTCATCCCGGTCATCGCGACCGCGGCGGGCGTCGCCCTGCTGGGCGAGAGCCTCCACTGGAACACCCCGGTGGGCGCCGCGATCGTCCTCGTGGGCGCGGCGCTCACCCAGGCCCGCCGCCGCTAGGGCCTGTATTGAGTTGCCCCGTGGAGCAAGGAGCGGCGTTCGGTGCGTGCCCTCGGTGTGCGGGACGAATGCCCTCGTAGCGGAGCGTCGCGACGCCGCGGGGCAACTCAATACAGGCCCTGGCACTACCAGGGCCGTGCGGCCGGGCGCCCGCCCCGTCAGACGGTCCGGCCGCCGGCGCCCGGCCGGACCGCTGCGGCCAGCGCCTCGGCCAGTGCGGGGGCCTCCGCGGGCTCCAGCCCGGACACCGTCACCCGAACGCCGGGCCCCGACCGCACCCGGAAGCGGCTGCCCGGCGCCACCGCCCAGCCGGCCGCGAGCATCCGCGCCACCGCGCCCGCCTCGTCGGCTGCCGGCACCCACACGTTCAGCCCGCTGCGGCCGTGGGCCCGTACGCCGTGCCCGGCGAGGGCCGTGATCAGTGCGTCCCGCCGCTCCCCGTACGAGCGGGAGACCCGTACGGGGTCCACCGCCCCGGCGGTCCACAGCTCGACGACCGCGTACTGGAGCAGCCGGCTCACCCAGCCCGGCCCCAGCCGCTGCCGGCCGCGGACCCGGTCCAGGGTCACCGCGTCACCGGTGAGCACGGCCAGCCGCAGGTCCGGCCCGTACGCCTTCGCGGTGGAGCGGACGAGCGCCCAGTGGGCCGTCACCCCGCCGAGCGGGTGCAGGGGCGCGTCGGTGATGCCGTGCCCGTGGTCGTCCTCGATGACGAGCACCCCGGGGTGTGCGGCCAGGACGGCCCGCAGCTCCGCCGCGCGCCCGGCGGCGACGACCGCGCCGGTCGGGTTCTGCGCCCGGGCGGTGACGACCAGCGCCCGCGCCCCGAGCCGGAGCGCCTCGGCGACGGCGGCCGCCGCCGGGCCGTCGTCGTCGACCGCCACGGGCAGGACGCGCAGCCCGAGCGCCGCGACCAGGTCGAGGAGGCTGCCCCAGCCGGGGTCCTCCACCGCCACGGCGTCGCCGGGCCGCAGGTGGGCGGCCAGCACGCGTTCGATCCCGTCGAGCGCCCCCGAGGTCACGGCCACCGGGCCCGCCGCGACGCCCTCGGCGTCGAGCGCGGTCCGGGCCGCCCGGGCGAGCTCGGGCACGACCGGGTCGTCCCCGTACAGCGTCGGCCGCCGCGCGTGGCGGGCCGCTGCGGCGGCGAGCACCGCGCCGAGCGGCGGCAGCAGCCGGACGTCCGGATTGCCCGAGGCGGTGTCGCGCGCCCCCGGCGGCAGCGGCGGCTGGTCGCGCGGGGCGGTGGCAGGGCGCCCGCGGACCCGGCTGCCGCGGCGGCCCTCCGTCTCGATGACCCCGCGCTCGCGCAGGGTGCGGTAGGCCGCGGCGACCGTGTTCGGGTTGACGCCCAGCTCCCCCGCGAGTTCGCGCATCGGGGGCAGCAGGGTGCCCGGGGCGAGAGCGCCGGAGGCGACGCCCTCCTCGACGGCGGCGGCGATCTCCGATGCACGCCGCCCACCGATCCGATATTCTCCTAGCACAAACACAATTATGCACTAGTGCAATGAGGTGCGCATGACCGCCACGCCCGAGACGCCGGCACCGGCCGCCGCCTCCTACGAGCCCACCGACCGGACCGTCCCGAGCCGCTCGCGCGCGCGGGCGCGCTACGACCGCGAGACGGTCCACGCCATCCTCGACCAGGGGTACGTCTGCCACCTCGGCTTCGTCCGGGACGGCGCCCCGGTCGTCCTGCCGACGCTGTACGGACGCATCGGCGAGACCCTCTACCTCCACGGCTCGACGGGATCCCGGCCGCTGCTCGCCGCAGGCCGCACCGACCCCGGCCTGCCCGTGTGCGTCACCGTCACCCACGTCGACGGCCTGGTCCTGGCGCGCTCCGCGTTCCACCACTCGCTGAACTACCGCTCGGTGGTGGTACACGGCACCGCCCGCCAGGTGACCGGTGAGGAGGAACTCCGCAGGGCCCTCGACGCCCTGGTCGACCAGGTGGTGCCGGGCCGGTCGGCGGACTCCCGGCCCGCGTCCGCGAAGGAGCTCGCGGCGACGGCGGTGGTCCGCCTGGACCTGGCGGAGGTGTCGGCGAAGGTGCGGACCGGCGGCCCGAACGACGACCCGGAGGACCTGGGCCTGCCGTACTGGTCGGGGGTGGTCCCCGTCGCACCGGCGTACGGGATGCCCGTCCCGGCCGCCGACCTGGCCGCCGGGATCGCCGCCCCGGCCTACCTCGCGGAGCTCTGAGCCGGTGCGGAGCCGGGCCGGGGCGCCGGCCCGCCCGCACCGCCGCCCGCACCCCCGCCGCCGACGACACCGCGGTCGGCGGGCCTGCGGGCCTCCGCCGCGATCAGCGCGCCGACGGCGGCGAGCAGCAGCACCGTGCCGAGCACGACTCCGCCGGTCAGGCGCTCCCCCAGGACCAGCACGGCGATCACGGCCGCGCTGACCGGCTCGATCAGCATGACCACGGACACGGTCGCGGCCCGTACGGCCGCCGCCCCGGTGAAGTACAGGGCGTACGCGAGGGCCGTCGGCACGACGGCGACGTACGCCAGCAGCCACAGCACCCGCCCGAGGTCGGCGGCGTGCGGCAGCAGCCCGCTCCCCTCGGCGGCGGCGAGCGGCAGCAGGCACAGCGCGCCCACCCCGGCCGACCAGGCGGTCGTCACGAGCGGGTCGCCACCCGCCCCGCGCCGCCCGAGGAGCCGGGCCCGCAGGGTCATTCCGGCGTAGCCGGCGGCGGAGAGGAGGGCCCAGGCGACGCCCGCCGGCCGGACCTCGCCGCCGCCGCTGCCGAGGACCAGCACGCCGAGCCCGGCGAGCGCCCCGAGGACGGCGAGGACGCCGCCGGTGCCGAGCCGCTCCCCCATCCAGTGGCGGGCGCCGAGCGCGATCAGCACCGGGCCGGCTCCGAGGGTGACGACGGTCGCGACCGCCAGCCCGGTGTCGCGGACGGCGGCGAAGTAGGCGGCCTGGAACAGCGTGAACAGCAGCCCGGTCCCGATCAGCGAGCCGGTCGAGGGCCGCGCGGCGGGAGCGGGGCGGGGTCGGCGGCGCACAGCGAGCACGCCGAGCAGGACGGCGAGCCCGCCCGCACAGCGCCAGAAGGTCAGGGCGAGCGGCCCGAGGTCACTGGCCAGGAAGAGGAGCGAGGCGGCCGCCCCGGCGGTGCCCCAGGCGGCGCCGGCGACGACGAGGTAGGTCAGAGCGCGCCCGGCAGCGGGCGTGGAATACGACACGTGTGACTCCGTGCGGTCGTGAAGGATGAGCGGATGTGCTGGTCATCGCTTCGCGGGCAGCACGGCCTGACCCGGGGACCACCCCGGGCGGGAACGCGTGGATGCGCGGCGGCCGCCCGCTTCAGGCGGCCGGCGGCGGAAGCACGTTGGAGAACACGCCCCCACCCTAGGCGGCGCCCGCTCCCCGGTCCAGCAGAATCGGATCCGCTTCCTCCGCGCCCTCGGCGCCCGCCCCGGCGGACCGGGCCGCCACCGCGGAGCCCTCGGCACGGGACCGCCGGGCGGACCGCGCCGACTGGGCGACGAAGGCCCCGGCGAGCACCAGCGCACCGCCCGCCACCTGCGGGGCGGAGAGGTGCTCCCCGAGCAGGATCCAGGCGAAGACGGTGGCGACGACCGCCTCCAGGCAGGCCACCACTCCGGCCACCTGCGGGGAGAGGCTGCGCACGGAGACGACACCGGTCAGGTACGCGAACACGGTCGCGACCAGCACCACCCAGCCGAGCAGGGCCGGCGCCGGCACCGCGGTGCCGTCCATGAGGGCCTGCCCGCCGAGCACCGACCAGTCGATCTCCCAGGGGCGGGCGATCACCGTCATGACGAGGGCGCCGATGAGCATCCCGTACGCGATCACGCCGAGCGGGTCGGGTACGTCGTCGCCGTCCGCGCCCTGGTCGGCGAAGACGAAGTAGAAGGCCTGGCAGCACGCGGCTGCGATGCCGAGCAGCACCCCGAGCGGGTCGAGGCTCAGCCCGGACCAGACCTCGACGACGCACGCCAGCCCGACGACGGCGAGGGCGGCCCCGGCCGCGGCGGCCCGCGTGACGGGCTTGCGCTGGACGAAGCGGATCCAGCCGAGCAGCAGCGCCGGTCCCAGGTATTCGAGCAGCAGGGCCACGCCGACGGGAATCCGCGAGAGGGAGGCGAAGTAGAAGGCCTGGACGCCGGCGACGGCGACGAGGCCGAACCCCGCGAGGAGCAGGGGTTTGCGGCGCAGCAGGCCGCGATGGCGCCAGGCGAGGGGGGACAGCACCAGCGCCGCCCCGCCCACCCGCAGCCAGACCATGTGCAGCGGGTCCAGCCCCGCCTCGATCAGCGGCTTCGCAGCCACTCCCGAACCACCGAACGCGAACGCCGAGACGACGGCCAGGCCGAGTCCCGCGTTCTTCCCAGACGCGTGCATCCGGACATCATGGCAGGGCGATGTCAGGAGCGTCAGGGGGGTGACACCTGTTGAGACGCACCCGAGACCCGCCGTGACCGGGACCGTCTGATCTGACGAGCCGTCAGCATTGCGCCTTCGGTCCGCCGGGGCTACGTTCCGCCGCACGTACCCGAGGAGATGGGGTGGGCCGCATGGCCGAAGTCACCGCGCACGCAACGATCGAGGCGTCCCCGGCAAGGCTCTGGGCCCAGCTGACGGACTGGCCGGCGTACGGCCGCTGGAGCGCGACGCACACCGGCTTCCCGAAGGGCGGGCCCGCGGCCCTCGCGCTCGGCGCGACCTTCGAGGAGAACATGAAGATGATGGGCTTCCCCGCCGAGGTCGTCTGGACGGTCTCGGAGCTGGAGGAGGAACGGGTCCTCGCCCTCACCGGGAAGGGCCCGATGGGCGTGAACATCCTGACCCGCTACACCCTGGTCCCTGACGGCGCCGGCACCGCGGTCCGCATCGACGGCGAGTTCACGGGAGCCGCCGTCTCCCTGATGGCGGGAAAGCTGAAGGACTCCGCAGCCGCGGCCCTGGACGAGTCCCTGCGCAGGCTCGCAGGCCTGGTCGCCTGAACGGCAGCACGCTGCCCCGACACGGCAGGGACGGGCGGCCTCCGGCTGCCGGCGGAACACATCGCCCGGGGCCACTCCTCCCGCCCCCGGCCGCCGCCCTGGTCTGCCGTGGGGTCCTCACCTCGTTCGCGGCTGCTCATCGCCACGGGGCGCGTATGCGCCGGCGACGGTCTGCTCGCGGCGATTCCCCGGCACAGGGCCTACCGGAACGGCTTTTGTCGCCGGGCGGCGGTCGGCCGTACCGTCGCCGCATGCGCCTCCGAATCGTCGACGCCTTCACCGACCGCCCCTTCCGCGGCAACCCCGCCGGAGTCCTGCTCCTGGACGGCGGCTTCCCGCCGGACGCCTGGCTCAGGCAGGTCGCCGCCGAGGTGAACCTGTCCGAGACCGCCTTCGCCCATCCGCTGCCCCCGGGCGGCGGCGCCGACTGGGCACTGCGCTGGTTCACCCCGACCGCCGAGGTCGACATGTGCGGCCACGCCACACTGGCCACCGCGCACGTCCTCGCCTCGAACGGCCTCGCCGGCCGCCGCGGCCCGATCCGGTTCGGCGCACGCTGCGGCGTCCTCACCGCCGAGACCGCCGAGGACGGGACGATCACCCTGGACTTCCCCACCTCGTCCCTGACCCCGGTCGAGCCGGACGCCGCCGTCCGTGCCGCGCTCGGCGCCGACATCCGCTCCGTCCACGACACCTCGGAGCACATCGGGGACCTCCTCGTCGAACTCGCCGACGAGGCCTCCGTGCGCGGGCTCACCCCGGACCTCGCCGCCCTGCGCGGCTACGCGCGCCGCGGGGTCGTCGTCACCGCGGCCGCCGAGGACCCCTCACGCGGGTACGACTTCGTCTCCCGCGGCTTCTTCCCCGCGTTCGGCATCGACGAGGACCCCGTGACGGGCAGCGCGCACACCGCCCTCGCCCCGTTCTGGGCCGCGCGCCTGGGCCGCACCCGGCTGACCGGCCTCCAGGGCGGCGCCCGTCAGGGCCTCGTACAGGTCGCCCTCGCCGGCGCGCGCACCCTCCTGACAGGGCAGGCGGTCACCGTCATCGACGGCGAGCTCCTGGCCCGCCCCTGACCGCTAACCGGGGGTGGGGAGCCAGCCGACCTTTCCGGCGAGCAGCGCGTACCCGCCGAACGCCACGATGTCGAGCAGGGAGTGCGCGACGACCAGCGGCCCGACCCGCCCCCACCTCCGGTAGGCGAGGACGAACACGGCGCCCATCACCATGTTCCCGACGAACCCGCCGATGCCCTGGTAGAGGTGGTACAGGCCGCGCAGCACCGAGCTGGCGGCGAGCGCGCCCCACGGCGACCAGCCCAGCTGGTCCAGCCGGCGCAGCAGGTAGGCCAGCACGATGACCTCCTCCACGACGGCGTTCTGCACCGCGGAGAGCATCAGGACGGGGAACTTCCACCACACGTCGGGCAGCGCCTCCGGCTGCACGGTGAGGTTGAACCCGCCCGCCTGCGCGGCCAGGTAGAACGCCAGCCCCGCGCTGCCGATGCCGGCGGCGACCAGCGCCCCGCGGGCGAGGTCGCCGCCGGGCCGGGTCCGGTCGAAGCCGAGGACGCGGAGCCCCGGCACCCCCTCGCGGGTGAGCAGGTGGGCGACGAGCAGCACCGGGACGAGGGCGGTGGTGATGCCGAACAGCTGCCATGCCAGGTCCAGCCAGGGCCGGCCGGGCGCGTACGAGCCGTTGAGGGTGGCGGCCTGGTCCTTGAGGGCGCCCGGCTTGGTCAGCGCGCCGATGAAGCTGATCAGCGACGAGACGGCGCTCGCCCCCAGGGACAGGGCGAGCACCAGCAGCGCCTCGGTCCGCAGCATCCGCCGCAGCCCGTCCTCCTGCAACGTTCCGACCACCGGCTCCGGCTGCGCCCGCACGTGAGTCTCCCGTTCCGCCCTGTGCTTCCGACCACCCCATACTGCCCCCTCGGGGTCGCGGGCGGATCACGGGAGGGCTCCGGCGGAACGGGACGGCCCGCGGGCGGGGCGGGCCGGGGCTCAGCCCCGCTGCGCCGGCACCGGGGCCCGCGGCTCCTCCTCCACGAGCCCGACGGGCCAGGTGTGCACGGGTTCGCCCCTGTGCATCAGCTCGCTGTAGCGGCGGGTGATCGCGGCCAGCGCCGCGTCGCGTTCCATTCCGGCCGCGAGGGCCCGGTGGTATGTGTCCACCTGCCAGGTGGCCCCGTTCACCCGCCGCCGGCAGCGCTCCTCGATGATGCCGAGGTAGTGGTCGCGGTCGGCGGGCTCGATGCCCCAGGCGTCCAGCCCGGCCGCGGCCATCGGCAGGAGCTCGTCCAGGACGAGCCGTACGGCCGGCACGGCCGCCAGGCCCGCGCCGCGGCCGCGCCGGGGCCACCGCAGGCGCGCGTCGATGCCGTACCGGCAGGCCGCGTCGAAGTTGGCCTCCGCCTCGGCGAACGGCAGCCGGGTCCACACCGGCCGCTGCTCGTCCGCGAGGGTCCGGACGAGCCCGTAGTAGAAGGCGGCGTTCGCGACGACGTCGGCGACGGTCGGTCCGGCCGGCAGGACGCGGTTCTCCACGCGCAGGTGGGGTACCCCGTCCACGACCCCGTAGACGGGCCGGTTCCAGCGGTAGACCGTCCCGTTGTGCAGGACGAGTTCCTGCAGGCCCGGCACCCCGCCCTCGGCGAGGACCCGCAGCGGCTCCTCCGCGTCGCAGATGGGCAGCAGCGCCGGGAAGTAGCGGACGTTCTCCGCGAAGAGCTCCTGGACGGACTCCACCCACCGCTCCCCGAACCAGGTGCGCGGCCGTACGCCCTGCGCCTGGAGCTCGGGCGGCCGGGTGTCGGTGGCCTGCGTGAACAGCGGGGGCCGCGACTCGCGCCACAGCTCGTGCCCGAACAGGAACGGCGAGTTGGCGCCGACGGCTATCTGGACGGCGGTCGCGGCCTGCGCGGCGTTCCACACGTCGGAGAACCGGCCGGGCGTGACCTGCAGGTGCAGCTGGACCGAGGTGCAGGCCGCCTCCGGAACGATCGACCCGGTGCTCCAGACCAGGTGCTCCACGCCGTCGATGTCGAGGAGGAAGTCCTCCCCGCGCAGCATCAGGATCTGCTCGTTCAGCAGCGAGTACCGGTCCACCGCGGAGAGGTTGGCGGTGACCAGGTCGGAGCGGGTGAGCGTGGGCAGGATGCCGATCATCACGACCCCGGCGTCCATGTCCGCCGCCTGGCGGTGGGCGTAGCCCAGGCCCGCGCTCAGCTCCTCGGCGAGCTGGTCGAATACGCGGCCGCCGAGCCGGTGCGGGAGGACGTTCACCTCCAGGTTGAACATTCCCAGTTCCGTTTGGAAATCCTGGCTCGCAATACGCTCCAGAACCTGCGCATTCACCATGCGCGGCATCCCGTCGGGGCCCGCGAGATTCAGCTCGATCTCCAGTCCCATCATGTTCTTGGGACGGTCGAACCTCTTCTCGGCCAAGAGCCGCTCCAGCCCCTCCAGGCACTCGTGGAGCTTCCTCCGGTACCGCCGTCGATCGGACAGGTCGAATCCGCCCGCCACGACCTTCTCCCCCATCGGAGCGTCCCTCCTCGAGTGGCCGCGGCCCGGGTTCCGGGCGCGCGTGTACGGTCGATGATGCCCCGGAGGCGTGATCGATAACGCGGCGGCGGCAGCCGGGGCGGGAGGCGTGCGCCGGATTGGCCGAAGGGCGCCATGGCACATTCTCCTGGCAAGTCACTGTATGCAAATTCCGCATCGCCTTTGCCGGTTGCGGTTAATCAGCGCTTTCCAGCCGAGCCCCGGTCCGGTAACCTCCGAGGTCAGCGCGACGTGTTCGCGCGAAGACGGCATGAATGCCATCTCAGTGGGACCGGTAAGGGCCTTGCCGGCAATAGCCCGGACGGCTAGCCGAAACACTGTGTGAACACATGTCGTATAAACTCCGCAAACGAGGCAGAGAGTTGGCGCGCGGCCATTGCCCCTCAGCCCCCCTCTGGCCCCAGAATGCGACAGCGCCGTCCCTGCACCCCGCCCCGATCCACAGGTCTCCCAACCGAGAGGCGACCCACCATGCCGCTGCATGTCCCCCCGGCTCCCGCGCCTGCCCTGCGCAGCGTCCTCGCGGCACTCGGTTCCCCCGCAGCCGTCGCGGCGGGAACCCCCGCCCTGCGCGCCCAGCAGGGTCCGCTGACCGCCGAACTGCCGCTGCCCGTCCACGTGCTGGACCGGCTCGGCGTCTCCCAGCCGGGCACCCCGGCCCGCCCGCCGCGGACCCGGCTCGTCGGGTGGCGCTTCCTGATCCGCGCCGGCGAGCGGCACATCGCCGCGGCCGACGTCCGGCTGACCGCGGACGGCTGGGCCTTCTCCCACTTCTTCGAGGGCCCGTACGTCGCCGCCACGGAACGGGCCCTGCGCCAGGCGGAGTCGCTGGGCAAGGGCTACCAGCCCCGGCTGCTGTCGGTGCCGGAGCTGTACATGCTGACGCTGTGGCTGCACGGGGCGGTCGGGGCGGACGCCTCCTCCGGGCTGCCGGCCGCCTCCGACCTGCTGGTCCCGCTCGCTCCCGCCCCTCCGGGGATCGCCGCCTACCGGCCGCACCCGGTGTCGGAGCTGCTGCCGGTGATGACCCACCGGCTGACCCAGCCGGCCCCGCCCGTACGCCCCCCACTGGCCACTCCGGCCGCTCCGGCCGCCTGACGGAGCCGGCTCCCGCCCGTATGGCCCATTCGGCCTAGCCCAGCCGGGCCACCTGCGAACCATCCGAATTGACAGGGGAGTTGAGCTGAACCGCCCGCACGAGTGATGCGTCATCAATCTGTGAGGACAGCTCCCGGAAATCCCTGCGGACTCGAGTCCGTGGGGCAACACTGGGACCCTCACCGCATCTAGTCGTCGACAACGGGGGGCGGCCATGAACCAGGTATCGAGCCGCAGCACACAGACCACACCGCAGCGAAAGAACGCATCCATGTGCCATCACCAGCCAGCGTGCCCGTCAGCCGACTCCGCCGACCGGGAGGCCGCCAAGCCCGTGGCGAACCACCCGGAACAGGGCTGGAGCCTGCTGTGCAACGGCGTCCTGCTCTTCGAGGACACCGGTGAGCTGCTGCCGGACGGCCAGATCATCGCCCCGCACCGCCCGCTCGCGGCGGCGCAGGCCGCGGCCTAGCCGGGACAGCGCGGAGCAGCACGGAACCGACGGTAGACGGCCGGCCCGGGAGCGTCGCTCCCGGGCCGGCCTTTGTGTCAGGTCCGCGCGGCCCCGGAACCGGGGCCGCGCGGAAGAGGACCTCAGTTGTCGTACTCGTCCAGCGGAGGGCAGGAGCAGACGAGGTTGCGGTCGCCGAAGGCGCCGTCGATACGGCGCACCGGCGGCCAGTACTTCTCCGCGGCGGAGACGCCGCCGGGGAAGACGGCCTCGTCGCGCGTGTACGGGTGGTCCCACTCGCCGCCCAGCGCCGCCGCGGTGTGCGGGGCGTTGGCGAGCGGGTTGTCCCCGGCCGGCCACTCGCCGGAGGCTACCTTCTCGATCTCCGCGCGGATCGCGATCATGGCGTCGCAGAACCGGTCGATCTCGGTGAGGTCCTCGGACTCGGTCGGCTCGATCATCAGCGTGCCGGCCACCGGGAAGGACATCGTCGGCGCGTGGAAGCCGTAGTCGATCAGGCGCTTGGCGATGTCGTCGACGCTGACGCCGGTCGCCTTCGACAGCGGGCGCAGGTCGATGATGCACTCGTGCGCGACGAGGTTGCCCGGGCCGGTGTAGAGGACCGGGAAGTGCGGCTCCAGGCGCTTGGCGATGTAGTTCGCGCCGAGCACCGCGACCTGCGTGGCCCGCTTCAGGCCCTCGCCGCCCATGAGGCGCACGTACGACCAGGAGATCGGCAGGATGCCGGCCGAGCCCCACGGGGCGGCCGAGATCGGGCCGACGCCCGTCTCGGGGCCGGCGGTCGGCTGCAGCGGGTGGTTCGGCAGGTACGGGGCGAGGTGGGCGCGGACGCCGACCGGGCCGACGCCGGGGCCGCCGCCGCCGTGCGGGATGCAGAACGTCTTGTGGAGGTTCAGGTGCGAGACGTCGCCGCCGAAGTGGCCCGGCTTGGCGAGGCCGACCAGGGCGTTGAGGTTGGCGCCGTCGACGTAGACCTGGCCGCCGGCCTCGTGGACCTGGGCGCAGATGTCGGCGACGTGCTCCTCGAAGACGCCGTGCGTCGACGGGTAGGTGATCATCAGCACGGCGAGCTCGTCGCGGTACTGCTCGATCTTGGCGCGCAGGTCGTCGGTGTCGACCTCGCCGTCGTCGGCGGTCTTGACGACGACGACCTTCATGCCGGCCATCACGGCGCTGGCGGCGTTGGTGCCGTGCGCGGAGGACGGGATCAGGCAGACGGTGCGCTGCTCGTCGCCGTTGGCCCGGTGGTAGGCGCGGACGGCGAGCAGGCCGGCGAGCTCGCCCTGCGAGCCGGCGTTCGGCTGGATGGAGACCTTGTCGTAGCCGGTGACCTCGGAGAGGCGCTCCTCCAGCTCGCGGATGAGCGTGAGGTAGCCCTCGGCCTGCTCGACCGGGGCGAAGGGGTGCAGCTGGCCGAACTCGGGCCAGGTCACCGGCTCCATCTCGGTCGTCGCGTTGAGCTTCATGGTGCAGGAGCCCAGCGGGATCATGCCGCGGTCCAGCGCGTAGTCCTTGTCGGCGAGCTTGCGCAGGTAGCGCAGCATCGCGGTCTCGGAGCGGTGCTGGTGGAAGACCGGGTGGGTCAGGTACGCGTCCGAGCGGAGCAGCTCCTCGGGCAGCGCGTCGGCGGTGGCCGCGTCGAGGGCCTCGATGTCCGCGGTGACGCCGAAGGCGGCCCAGACGGCCTCGACGTGGGCGCGCAGGGTGGTCTCGTCGCAGGAGACGGAGACGTGGTCGGCGTCGGCCTGGAAGACGTTGACGCCGTGGCGGCGGGCGGCGGCGGCGACCTCGGCGGCCTTGCCGGGGACCCGCGCGGTGAGCGTGTCGAAGAAGGAGCCGTGTACGAGCTCGACCCCGCCGGCCGTGAGGCCGGCGGCGAGCAGCGCCGCGTAGCGGTGGGTGCGGCGGGCGATCGTCCGCAGGCCCTCGGGGCCGTGGTAGACGGCGTACATGCCGGCCATCACGGCGAGCAGCACCTGCGCGGTGCAGATGTTGCTGGTGGCCTTCTCGCGGCGGATGTGCTGCTCGCGGGTCTGCAGCGCCAGGCGGTAGGCCTTGTTGCCGTCCGCGTCGACGGAGACGCCGACGAGCCGGCCGGGCAGCGAGCGGGCGTGCTTGTCCTGGACGGCCATGTAGCCGGCGTGCGGTCCGCCGAAGCCCATCGGGACGCCGAAGCGCTGCGTGGTGCCGACGGCGATGTCGGCGCCGAGCGAGCCGGGCGAGGCCAGCAGGGTCAGGGCGAGCAGGTCGGCGGCGACGGCGACGATCGCGCCGAGCTCGTGGGCGCGGTCGATCAGCGGCTTGATGTCGCGGACGGCACCGGAGGCGCCCGGGTACTGGAGCAGCACGCCGAAGACGCCGCGCTCTGCGATCTCGGCGGGGATGCCCTCGGAGAGGTCGGCGACGACGACGTCGATGCCGATCGGCTCCGCGCGGGTCTCGATGACCGCGATGGTCTGCGGCAGGGCGTCGGCGTCGACGAGGAAGACGCTGCCCTTCGCGCGGCCGACGCGGCGGGCGAGGGTCATGGCCTCGGCGGCCGCGGTGCCCTCGTCGAGGAGCGAGGCGCCGGAGGTCGGCAGGCCGGTGAGCTCGGCGACGACGGTCTGGAAGTTCAGGAGCGCCTCCAGGCGGCCCTGGGAGATCTCGGGCTGGTACGGGGTGTACGCCGTGTACCAGGCGGGGTTCTCCATGACGTTGCGCAGGATCACCGGCGGCGTGAACGTCCCGTAGTAGCCGAGGCCGATCATCGGGGTGAGGACCTCGTTGCGGGCGGCGAGGCTCCGCAGCTCGGCCAGCACCTCGGCCTCGGTCCGCGCCTCCGGGAGGTCCAGCGCGGCCGCGCTCTTGATCACATCCGGCACCGCGGCAGCGGTCAGTTCGTCCAGCGAGCCGAAGCCCACGTGGGCGAGCATCTTGGCCTGCGCCTCGGCGTCCGGGCCGATGTGGCGCTGCTCGAAGGGAATGCCTCGCTCCAGCTGGGAGAGCGGAATGCGGTTGGCGGTCATGTACGGAGGCCTCCTGGGTCGTACGACCTGCGAGGGGCACCACGGCGCGGGCGCCCGGACGGCCTCCCCCTCTGTCATCTCAACCTGAGAGCTTCACCGGGCCCCTGCGGACTGCTCCGCGGGGATCCGGCTTTCACCGTCGGTGAGGAGGGGGAACCGGCACGCGCCCGGGACCCGCTCCTGCTTTCCAGAGTGGCCTCGTCCGTGCGGTACGTATGCCTGAGAGATTCCGGGGAGGATTTGCTCCTTCGGCGCCTCCGTCGAGCTCGGTGGAGGACTCTCCCGCACAGGGTCGTCAGCCGATACCCAGCCTACCAGCGCGCTTCCCGGGCCTCCCTCGAGTGGCCCCCCGCCCGGAAATGCCCTTTTGTTGGTCATAGCGGAGAGTTGCGACCTCGTGGAGGTGACCGTGCAGACCGACATCGACCCGCGCAGCCTGATCGGCCGCAAGGCGTTCGACCGCAACGGTGCGAAGATCGGCACCGTCGACGAGGTCTACCTCGACGACGCGACGGGCGTCCCCGAGTGGGCGGCCGTCCGGACCGGTTTGTTCAGCCGGGACGCTTTCGTCCCCCTGGAACCGAGTGAGCTGGTCGGCGACGCCCTCCGGGTGCCCTTCGAGCGCTCCCTGATCCGGAACGCCCCCGACTTCGGCGTGGGCCGGCACCTCTCCCCCGAGCAGGAACTCCAGCTGTACCACCACTACGGCCTGGACGTGACCCTGCCGTCGGAGATCGCCTCCCGGCGTGATTTCGGCCACCTGGCCTCCGGCGACCGGGACGAGGAGTAGCCCTCACAGCGCGCCCGGCCCCGCTCCGGCCCCCTCGGCGGACTCCGCGGAGGGGGCCTCGCCGTGCCCCACGAGGGGCAGCGGGTCGGCGGGGGCCAGGTCGGGGTCGTCGACGCGGAAGGTGCGGACCCGGCCGGGCGGGGACCCCGGGCGCTCGAAGCGGACGGTCACGCGGCCGACGCCGCTGCCCTGCACCCACCCCGGCCCGTACACGGCGTGCGAGACGTCGCTGCCGGCCGGCCAGTGCCGCTCGCGCGCAGGCTCGGCCGCCCCGTCCGCCCCGCTGCCCCCGGGGGCCCCTGGGGCCTCCTCCGCCCCTGCGGCTCCCTCACCGTCCGGCGGGGACTGTACGGCCCCCTGCGCGCCGGAGCCGGCCTCTCGGGGCTGCGTCCCGGCCGCAGCACCGGCGAGGGACTGCGCGAAGAGGTCCTCCTGGGTGTAGTCCGCCAGCCCGCTGACCCCGACGCCCAGCAGCCGCACCCCGCCGGTGGTGTCCACCCCCTCCAGCAGGCGCGCCGCGGCCTCCCGCACCACGGCCGGGTCGTCGGTGGGCCCCCGCAGCGTCTCGGAGCGCGTCAGCGTCGAGAAGTCGTAGCGGCGCACCTTCAGCACGATCGTCCGCCCCGAGTGCCCGGAGGCGCGCAGCCGCCCGACGCACCGGTCGGCGAGACGCTGCACCTCCGTACGGATCCGGACCCGGTCGTGCAGGTCGATGTCGAAGGTGTCCTCGACGGAGACCGACTTCGCATCGCGCTCGGCCACCACGGGCCTGTCGTCCAGCCCCAGGGCCATCCGGTACAGGCCGACCCCGTGCGCGCGCCCCACCAGCCGCACGAGCTCGTCCTCGCCGGCCTCCGCCAGCTCCCCCACCGTGGTGATCCCGGCCCGCCGCAGGTGCTCCCCCGTGGCCGGGCCGACCCCCGGCAGCGTGCGCACCGGCATCGGCGCGAGCAGCGCGCGCTCGGTCCCCGGCTCGATCAGCAGCAGCCCGTCCGGCTTTGCCTCCTCCGAGGCCACCTTCGCCAGCATCTTGGAGCCGGCCAGCCCCACCGACCCGCTGAGGCCCGTCGCGGCCGCGATGTCCGCGCGCAGCCGCTCCCCCGCCGCCCGCGCGGACGCGGCGTCCCAGGCGGTGCCGCCCGCCTCCAGGTCGACGAAGGCCTCGTCCAGGCTGAGCGGCTCCACCAGCGGCGACAACTCCCGCAGCAGCCCCATGACGGTGTCGCTGACCGCCCGGTACAGGCTGAAGCGGGGCACCAGGTAGGCGCCGTTCGGGCACAGCCGCCTGGCCTGCGCCGTCGGCATGGCCGAGTGGACGCCGAAACGGCGCGCCTCGTACGAGGCGGTGGCGACGACCCCGCGGGGGCCCAGCCCGCCGACGATCACGGCCTTCCCGCGCAGGCTGGGCTTCGACGCCTGCTCCACGGAGGCGTAGAAGGCGTCCATGTCCAGGTGCAGGATGGTCGGCGCGGATCTCACGGCCCCGATGCTGCCCTATGCCTCTGACAAGGCGGCGGCCGGCGTGCGGCCGGTCAGCCCGCCCGGTTGCGGCGCGCGGCCAGCTCGTCCGCGGGGTTGTGGCCGACGACGGTCTCGCCGGTGTCGACCCGCTCTCCGTGCAGCTGGGACAGGGCCTTCTCCACGTCGTGCCAGACGACGCCCACGGCGATGCCGAAGACGCCCCGGCCGCCCTGGAGCAGGCTGACGACCTGTTCGGGCGAGGTGCACTCGTAGACGCTGGCGCCGTCGCTCATGAGCGTCACGCGCTCCAGGTCGGAGAAGCCGCGCTCCCGCAGGTGCTGCACGGCGTTGCGGATGTTCTGCAGGGCCACGCCCGTGTCGAGGAACCGCTTGACGATCTTGAGGACGACGACGTCGCGGAAGCTGTACAGCCGCTGCGTCCCGGACCCGTACGCGGGCCGCACCGTCGGCTCCACCAGCCCGGTGCGGGCCCAGTAGTCGAGCTGCCGGTAGGTGATCCCGGCCGCCGCGCAGGCGGTCGGACCGCGGTAGCCGACGACCTCGGCCGCCGGAGGCGCCGCGGGCGCGGTGCCCGGCGTGGTCTCCGGCTGACGGCGAGCGGAGCCCGCCGCACTGCCGTGGAGCGGGTACGGCCCACCGTCACTCCGTGCGGGGATGCCCCCGGTCGTACCGTCGCCCGTGATCCTCACGCCGACCCTCCGTCCTTGCCTGCCCCCTCGAAGGTAGGCAGTCGCCCGGGGTGCGTCAACGATCGCCACACTCGGCACGCCGAGTGATAATCACCCTGAGAGTGGTTTCCCGTGCCCCGAAGCCGGGAACGAATGGCCGGATGGGCTGCCGACTCCCGGATTCCCGGAACCGGCTGTCAGTGCGGCCCCGTGCCGAAGTCCTCCGGGGAGATCTGGTCGAGGAACTCGCGGAACTTCTCCACCTCGTCCTCCTGCTCGTCCGGAATGGCGATTCCGGCGTCGTCCAGCACGCCGTCGCTGCCGAAGATCGGCGTACCGGTCCGCAGGGCCAGCGCTATCGCGTCGGACGGGCGTGCGCTGACCTCGACCCCGCTGGCGAAGACCAGCTCCGCGTAGAAGACGCCCTCCCGCAGATCCGTGATCCGGACCTCGGTGAGCTCCTCACCGAGCGCCTCCAGCACGTCCTTGAACAGGTCGTGCGTCAGCGGACGGGCGGGGGCCATCCCCTGCTGCGCGAAGGCGATCGCGGTCGCCTCCCCCGGTCCGATCCAGATGGGGAGGTACCGGTCGCCTCCCACTTCACGCAGGAGCACGATCGGTTGGTTCGAGGGCATTTCCACCCGGACACCCACAACGTCGAGCTCGTTCACACAGCAACCCTAGGACCTGCCCGGCAGGTTTGGGTAGTCGGGCCCGTCCGGTCAGTGCAGCCGCACCCCGAGGGCGCTCTGCACCAGGGCCTCGTGGAGCCGTACGGACAGCCCCGCCAGCTCCTTCACGGTGGCCTCCGCGTGCGCCCGGGTCTGCGGGTTGCGGTGTCGGCGCAGCGGTGCCACGACCTGCTCCACCAGGCCCGCCTCCCGGTCCGCGGCGGCCTTCATCGCCCGCAGGTGCCTCGGCTCCAGCCCGAACCGCCCGAGGTCGGCGAGCAGGCGGGCCACGGTGAGCGCATCCTGGTCGAAGCCGCCCCCGGGACCCTCGGCGAGCAGCCCGTACGCCTCCCAGGCGGCCAGCTGCTCCTCGTCCGCCTCGACGGCGGCGATGAGCTCGGCCCGCCCCACCCGGGCGGGCGCCGCCGGCTCTCCGCCGGCGGCGGCCGGCGGCGGGGCGGTGCCGGCGGACTCCCCGTGGGCCGTGGGTGCGGGGATGCGGATCTGGTCCCCGCGGTCGATCGCGTCCAGCTGCTCGCGGATGACCTTCAGCGGCAGGTAGTGGTCGCGCTGGAGCCGCAGGATGCGGGCCAGCCGCTCCACGTCCGCGGTGCTGAACTTGCGGTATCCGGAAGGGGTGCGCCGGGGCTCGACGAGCCCCTCCGCCTCCAGGAAGCGGATCTTGGAGATGGTGACTTCGGGGAACTCGTCCCGCAGCATCGCGATCACCGCGCCGATGCTCACGAGCCGGTCGGCCTGGGCTGCGGAGCCGTTCGGGGCACCGCCTGTCGGAGTGCGCAGCATGGAACCTTCCCTGGGGATCCCCGGAGCGCCGTCCGGGGGCGGCGGGTGCCGGTCCCGGACGGCGCCAGGGGGTGTCAGGCGCCCCGCAGGCTCGCGTAGAAGACCAGCCGGTACTTGCCGATCTGGACCTCGTCGCCGTTGTGCAGCGGCACCGAGTCGATGGGCTCGCGGTTGACGTACGTGCCGTTCAGGCTGCCGACGTCGGCGACGGTGAAACCGCCGTCCTGGCTCCTGCGGAACTCGACATGCCGCCGGGAGACCGTGACGTCGTCCAGGAAGATGTCGCTCTGCGGGTGCCGGCCCGCCGTGGTCAGCTCGCCGTCCAGCAGGAAGCGGCTCCCGGAGTTGGGGCCCCGCCGCACGATCAGCAGCGCGGAACCCGGGGGCAGTGCTTCCACCGCGGCCTGGGCCTCGGGGGACAGCGACGACACGTGCTGTTGTCCGGACACCTCGGCCTCGTAGGCCTCGAGGCCCGAGATCGAGATGGTGGACGTGGTCTCCGAGGCGCGCTCCGGCGTCAGACCCGCCCGCAGCGGCGCCCCGCAGTTGGAGCAGAACCGGCTGGCCGCATCGCTGCGGTGCCCGCACCTGCTGCAGACCTGCTCGGCCGACATGGACGGCTCCTCGTGCCGCGGCTGCCCCGCGGAGGCGTTGGTGGCGTACGGGTCGGGAGCAAACCCTCCACCCGTACTCGAGGTTGATGCGTCACCGAAACCTATGCGGGCGGTACCGGCAGGGTCAACAGACGACGCGCCGGGCGCGCCCGGAACGTCGCCGGCGCCCGCGACCTCGTCACGGAAGAGCGGCCGGTCCGCCGGCGCCTGCGCTTCCCCCTGGCCCGCGCGGTGCTGCGCCGCACCGTCTTCCTCGCGGTTCTTCTTTCCGAACAACTTCTCAAACAACTTCACGGGCGATTCCCCTTGAACGAAACAGACCCGCCCGTGGGGCAGGACGAACTCCGAATGCACACACCTGCCGACCCGGACATCCTCACAACGTCCGCAACCACCAGACAGTTTCCACCACGCACCACGACTTCGGTGCGCCGACCCCCCGCAGGCGGCAGCCCGCGTGAGCCGTCGGCCCCCCGTCCTGCGTCACGACGATGACGACCGAGCGTAGTCAGGCTGCTTCGCAGCCCGCAAGGCATCCACAACGATCTTCGCCGACCGTGTGACGGCCACGGTGGCTTGTTCCTTTTCCAGCGTCTGCACGACCCCGCCCGGGATGTTGAGCGCCGGTTCCAGGTCCTGGGGCTTGCCGATGACCTTGAACTCGTAGGGTTGTGCGATCTTCCTACCGTCGATGGCGATCCCCCCGCCCTCGTCCGAGAAGTACGAGCCCGCGACGACCCGCACCCCGTTGATCTGGATCGCCTCGGCGCCGGCGGCCCGCAGCTCCTGGAGGGTGTCCAGCAGCTGGTCGGACTGCACCTGGCCCTTCGGGTCGGTGATCCGCAGGGTGATCCCGGGGCCCTGTGCCGCCACCGTACCGGCCAGGATGCCCAGTTGGCGCTCCTTCTCCACCGTCTGCCGACGCGCCTCCTCGGCCTGGTTGGAGCTGTTCTCGAGCTCGCGCCGCTGGTCCTCCAGCTGCTGCTTCTCGTCCTCCAGGCGCTGGGTCCGCCCGTCGAGCTCGTCGAGGATCCGGACGAGGTCCTCCTGCCGGGCGCCGCGCAGGGCACCGGAGTCGCTGTTGGAGCGCACCTGGATGGCCAGTCCGAGGCCGAGGACGAACAGCAGCAGGGCGACGATCAGTTGGGCCCGGCTGAACCGCGGCGGCCACAGCCCGGCCGCGAGCCGCTGCCGGCCCGTTCCGTCGCCGCTGCCGGACCGCGCGGCCGCGGCCGGCTGCGCGGGGGCCTCGGGCTGCCCGGGCGCGTTCGGGGGGACGGCGGAGGTGTCACGGGGCTGCGGGGCCGGCCCGGCCTGCTTCGGCGGCAGGGGGGCCTTCGGCTCTTCGGGAGGGGTGTCGCCGGTGCTCATCGGCCTCACGCCCGGAACACGTGGCGGCGGATGGCCGCGGCGTTGGAGAAGATGCGGATGCCGAGGACGACGACCACGCCCGTGGACAGCTGCGAGCCGACGCCCAGCTTGTCGCCGAGGAAGACGATGAGCGCGGCGACGACCACGTTCGACAGGAACGACACGACGAAGACCTTGTCGTCGAAGATGCCGTCCAGCATCGCGCGGAGGCCGCCGAACACCGCGTCGAGCGCCGCGACGACGGCGATCGGCAGATAAGGCTCGACGACGGCCGGCACTTCGGGCCGGACCAGCAGTCCGACCACCACTCCGGCCAGCAGGCCCAGTACCGCGATCACGATGCACCCTTCTTCGGCTCTTCTGCTGCTGTGGCTGTCCGTACGGTCAGGCTGGACGCGGCGGGCAGCCGTACCTCGTCCGCGGGGGACAGCGTGTACCGGATGCCGTAGCTCTCCTGGAGCACGCGCAGATACTGGCCGTCCACGGAGTCCTGGAACGCGGCCGGGAGCCGCTTCTTGTCGCCCACCGCCAGCACCTCGTACGGCGGGACCAGCGGCCGGTTGTCGACCAGTATCGCGTCGCCGGCCGCGCGGATCGCCGACAGGGCGGTCAGCCGCTGCCCGTTGATGGAGACGGCTTCGGCTCCGGCCTGCCACAGGCCGTTCACGATCCGCTGCATGTCGCGGTCCCGCAGTCGGCCGGTGTCGGAGAACCCGCTGTTCTCGCGCGGCTTGCCGCCGGCCGCGGAGGAGGACCCCTTGGCGTCGTCGACGGTGAGCTTGAGTCCGGGTCCGTGGACTTCGGTGGCACCGGAGAGCAGCGCCGTCCGCTGGCCCTGGTCGCCGCCGTGCTGCTTGAGCGCCTCGCGCTGCCGTCCGGCGACGTCGCCCCGCAGGCGCTCGATGTCGCGTTCCAGGCCGTCGGCCCGGTCGTCGGCGCGGTGGACGCGGTCGATGAGCTCCTGGCGCTCCTTGGCGAGGACGGGCGCGGACATCTGGGTGCGGGCCGCGCCGAGCGTGATGACGGCGGCGGTGAGCACGATGCCGGTGGCGAGCACCAGCTTGGCCTTGACGCTGCGGGGCAGGCCGGCGGTGCCGTCCGCCCGGCGCCGGGCCGCCGCCTCCGCGTAGCCCTCGTCGAGGCTGTGGTCCATCACGTGCGTCAGCAGCGACATGGACGCGTCCGGGCGCGCGGGCGGTACCGGCGCCGGTCCGCGGTGGGGAGGCGGCTGCGACATGCCGCTCATCGTCGCACGTCGGCGCCGCCGGTACCGAATGTGCCCGACGGGTGGACGCGCGGCCGGGCCCGCCGCGGCGGCGGTGCCGCTGCGGCGGGCCTGGCCGGTGGTCCGGTCCGGGTGGTCCTGTCAGCGTCCGGCGCCGTCGACCACGTCCGCCCATTCGTCGAGCAGGGCCTGGGCGGAGGCGTCGTCGGGGCCTTCCGCCCACAGGTGCGTGACGGCTTCGGCCGGGTCGGGCAGGACGAGCGCCCACCGGCCGTCGGCCTCGACGACCCGCACGCCGTCGGTGGTGTCCACCTGGCGGTCTCCGGCCGCCTCGACGACGCGCCGCATGACGAGCCCCTTGACGGCCCAGGGGGTCGGCACGTCGCGCTTGAGGACGTGGGCTCGCGGTATCCGCGCGTCGATCTGGCTCAGGGTGAGCTGCGTCCGTGCGACCAGTCCGATGAGCTGCACGAACGCGGCCGATCCGTCGAAGACGCTGCTGAACTCCGGGACGATGTACCCGCCGCGGCCGTCCCCGCCGAAGATCGTGTTCTCGGCTCGGCCGACGCGGGTGAGGTCGTCGGGCGAGGTGGTCGTCCATTCGACCTGGGTGCCGTGGTAGGCGGCGACCTGTTCGGCGATGCGCGTGGTGGTGACGGGCAGCGCCACCTTGCCGCTGCGCTTCTCGGCGGCGACGAGGTCGAGGAGGACGAGCAGGGCCCGGTCGTCCTCGATGATCCGGCCGCGTTCGTCGACGAGGGAGATCCGCTCGCCGACGGGGTCGAACCGGACGCCGAACGCGGCGCGGGCGGAGGCGACGATCTCGCCGAGCCGGACGAGGCCGGCCCTGCGGGATTCGGCGGTTTCCGTGGGCCGGGATTCGTCGAGGCCGGGGTTGATGGTGAGGGCGTCCACTTCGAGCCTGCCCAGCAGGCTGGGCAGGACGAGGCCGGCGCTGCCGTTGGAGGCGTCGACGACGACCTTGAGCCCGGAGTCGGCGATGCCGGTGGTGTCGACGCGCCGGAGCAGGGATCCGGTGTAGGAGTCGAAGATGCTGGAGGGGAACTGGAGGTCGCCGATTTCGCCGGGGAAGGCGCGCCGGTATTCCTGGCGGGCGAAGACCCGGTCGAGTTTGCGCTGCTGGGCCTGGGAGAGGTCGGCGCCGCGCTCGTCGAGGAACATGATGTCGACGGAGTCGGGGACGCCGGGCGAGGTCCGCAGCATGATGCCGCCGGCGCTGCCGCGGGCGGTCTGCTGGCGGGCGACGGGCAGGGGCACGTTCTCCAGGTCGCGGACGTCGATGGCGCTGGCCTGGAGTGCGGAGATCACTGCCCGTTTGAGCGCGCGGGCGCCGCGCGAGTGGTCACGGGCGGTGGTGACGATCGCGCCCTTCTTCAGGGTCGTGGCGTACGCGCCGGCGAGGCGGACGACGAGTTCGGGGGTGATCTCGACGTTGAGGATGCCGGTGACGCCGCGGGCGCCGAAGAGGTGGGCCTGGCCGCGGGACTCCCAGATGACGGACGTGTTGACGAAGGCGCCGGCTTCGATCGTCTTGAAGGGGTAGACGCGGACGTTGCCCTGGACGATGGATTCCTCGCCGACGAGGCATTCGTCGCCGATGACGGCGCCGTCTTCGATGCGGGCTGCCCGCATGATGTCGGTGTTCTTGCCGACGACGCAGCCGCGCAGGTTGCTGTGGGGGCCGATGTAGACGTTGTCGTGGACGACGGCCTTGTGCAGGAAGGCGCCGCTCTTGACGACGACGTTGGATCCGACGACCGTGTGCTCGCGGATCTCGGCCCCGGCTTCGACCTTGGCGTAGTCGCCGATGTAGAGCGGGCCGCGGAGGACCGCGTCGGGGCTGACTTCGGCTCCTTCGGCGATCCACACGCCGGGCGAGATCTCGAAGCCGTCCATGTCGATCTGGACCTTGCCTTCGAGGACGTCGGCCTGGGCCTTGACGTAGCTCTCGTGGGTGCCGACGTCCTCCCAGTACCCCTCGGCGACGTAGCCGTAGATGGGCCGGCCTTCCTTCATCAGCTGCGGGAAGACGTCGCCGGACCAGTCGACGGGGACGTCGGCCTCGACGTAGTCGAAGACCTCCGGCTCCATGACGTAGATGCCGGTGTTGACGGTGTCGGAGAACACCTGTCCCCAGGTCGGCTTCTCCAGGAAGCGCTCGACCTTTCCTTCCTCGTCGACGATGGTGATGCCGAATTCGAGGGGGTTGGGAACCCGGGTCAGGCACACCGTGACGAGTGCGCCTTTCTCCTTGTGGAAGCGGATGAGGTCGGTGAGGTCGAAGTCGGTGAGGGCGTCCCCGGAAATGACGAGGAATGCGTCGTCCTTCAGCGCCTCCTCGGCGTTTTTCACGCTGCCGGCGGTGCCGAGTGGCTTCTCCTCATTGGCATAGGTGAGCTCCATTCCGAGCTCTTCGCCGTCACCGAAGTAGTTCTTGACGAGCGACGCCAGGAACTGGACGGTGACCACGGTTTCGTTCAGCCCATGCCGCTTGAGCAGCCTGAGCACGTGCTCCATGATCGGCCGGTTGGCCACCGGCAGGAGCGGCTTCGGCATGCTCGAGGTCATCGGGCGAAGGCGTGTGCCTTCGCCGCCGGCCATCACGACGGCCTTCATGTCGGAAGGGTCCTCCTCGGGAGACGACGTTCCAGCCGATCTCGTCCGTCCCGTACGGCAGCGTCGCGACCGTCCGCGTCGCCTGCGCGGGAGGGTTCAATCGGCCGTGGTGTCCGCCTTGACGAGCCGGCGGACCTGCACCACGTAAAGGATTCCTGCCCACCAATAGAGGGTTGTACCCCATCCGGCGAACGCCCATCCGAAAACTGCCCCCATCCAGGCCAACCAGCCCGTGCCGTCACTGAGGAGGAGGAGCGGGAAGGCGTACATGAGGTTGAACGTCGCGGCCTTGCCGAGGAAGTTGACCTGCGGCGGCGGATAGCCGTGCCGGCGCAGGACGCCGACCATCACGAGCAGCATGAGGTCGCGGGCCAGCAGGGCCCCGGTGAGCCACAGGGGCAGGATGTCCCGATAGGTCAGTCCGAAGAGCGTGGAGAGGATGTACAGGCGGTCGGCGGCGGGATCCAGGAGCCGGCCGAGGCTGCTGATCTGATTCCACCGGCGCGCGAGTTTCCCGTCGAGGTAGTCGGTGACCCCGCTCAGCATGAGCACGACCAGCGCCCACAGGTCGTACTCGGCGAGGATCAGCCAGAGGAACAGCGGCACGCCGGCGAGCCGAGCCATGCTCAGGATGTTCGGAATGGTGAAAATTCGGTCCGTCTGAACCCGAGTCTCCTGGACCTCCACCCGGGGGCCTCCACTGTTGCCGTTGAACGTACGAACGATGCCTCCCGACCCTACAGGAGTCGGCCCTGCCCCCTGAACGCAGGAAAGCCCCGCACCAGAGCTGGTGCGGGGCTTTCCCACAATGATTGTTCGGCGGCGTCCTACTCTCCCACAGGGTCCCCCCTGCAGTACCATCGGCGCTGAAAGGCTTAGCTTCCGGGTTCGGAATGTAACCGGGCGTTTCCCTAACGCTATGACCACCGAAACACTATGAAGTTGAACTCAAGCCGGCAATGGCGAGTTCGTTGCTTCAGAACTAACACAGTGGACGCGAGCAACTGAGGACAAGCCCTCGGCCTATTAGTACCAGTCAGCTCCACCCGTTACCGGGCTTCCACATCTGGCCTATCAACCCAGTCGTCTACTGGGAGCCTTACCCTCTCAAGGAGGTGGGAATACTCATCTTGAAGCAGGCTTCCCGCTTAGATGCTTTCAGCGGTTATCCCTCCCGAACGTAGCCAACCAGCCATGCCCTTGGCAGGACAACTGGCACACCAGAGGTTCGTCCGTCCCGGTCCTCTCGTACTAGGGACAGCCCTTCTCAATATTCCTACGCGCACAGCGGATAGGGACCGAACTGTCTCACGACGTTCTAAACCCAGCTCGCGTACCGCTTTAATGGGCGAACAGCCCAACCCTTGGGACCGACTCCAGCCCCAGGATGCGACGAGCCGACATCGAGGTGCCAAACCATCCCGTCGATATGGACTCTTGGGGAAGATCAGCCTGTTATCCCCGGGGTACCTTTTATCCGTTGAGCGACGGCGCTTCCACAAGCCACCGCCGGATCACTAGTCCCGACTTTCGTCCCTGCTCGACCCGTCGGTCTCACAGTCAAGCTCCCTTGTGCACTTACACTCAACACCTGATTGCCAACCAGGCTGAGGGAACCTTTGGGCGCCTCCGTTACCCTTTGGGAGGCAACCGCCCCAGTTAAACTACCCATCAGACACTGTCCCTGATCCGGATCACGGACCGAGGTTAGACATCCAGCACGACCAGAGTGGTATTTCAACGACGACTCCACAACCACTGGCGTGGCCGCTTCACAGTCTCCCACCTATCCTACACAAGCCGAACCGAACACCAATATCAAACTGTAGTAAAGGTCCCGGGTCTTTCCGTCCTGCTGCGCGAAACGAGCATCTTTACTCGTAGTGCAATTTCACCGGGCCTATGGTTGAGACAGTCGAGAAGTCGTTACGCCATTCGTGCAGGTCGGAACTTACCCGACAAGGAATTTCGCTACCTTAGGATGGTTATAGTTACCACCGCCGTTTACTGGCGCTTAAGTTCTCAGCTTCGCCCCACCGAAATGGAGCTAACCGGTCCCCTTAACGTTCCAGCACGGGCAGGCGTCAGTCCGTATACATCGCCTTACGGCTTCGCACGGACCTGTGTTTTTAGTAAACAGTCGCTTCTCGCTGGTCTCTGCGGCCACCCCAGCTCAAGGTGCAAGACCTATCACCAGGAATGGCCCCTTCTCCCGAAGTTACGGGGCATTTTGCCGAGTTCCTTAACCATAGTTCACCCGAACGCCTCGGTATTCTCTACCTGACCACCTGAGTCGGTTTAGGTACGGGCCGCCATGAAACTCGCTAGAGGCTTTTCTCGACAGCATAGGATCATCCACTTCGCCACAATCGGCTCGGCATCAGGTCTCAACCTTGTATGAGGGACGGATTTGCCTACCCCTCGGCCTACACCCTTACCCCGGGACAACCACCGCCCGGGCTGGACTACCTTCCTGCGTCACCCCATCGCTTACCTACTACAAGTCCGGTTCGTCGGCTCCACCACTTCCCTTCACCCGAAGGATCCAGGACGGCTTCACGGACTTAGCATCGCTCGCCTCGATATTGGGCGTTTCAAAGCGGGTACCGGAATATCAACCGGTTGTCCATCGACTACGCCTGTCGGCCTCGCCTTAGGTCCCGACTTACCCTGGGCAGATCAGCTTGACCCAGGAACCCTTAGTCAATCGGCGCACACGTTTCTCACGTGTGTATCGCTACTCATGCCTGCATTCTCACTCGTGAACCGTCCACAACTCGCTTCCGCGGCTGCTTCACCCGGCACACGACGCCCCTACCCATCACAGCCTCCGTTGGGAGTATTACTGCAATGACACGACTTCGGCGGTACGCTTGAGCCCCGCTACATTGTCGGCGCGGAATCACTTGACCAGTGAGCTATTACGCACTCTTTCAAGGGTGGCTGCTTCTAAGCCAACCTCCTGGTTGTCTCTGCGACTCCACATCCTTTCCCACTTAGCGTACGCTTAGGGGCCTTAGTCGATGCTCTGGGCTGTTTCCCTCTCGACCATGGAGCTTATCCCCCACAGTCTCACTGCCGCGCTCTCACTTACCGGCATTCGGAGTTTGGCTAAGGTCAGTAACCCGGTAGGGCCCATCGCCTATCCAGTGCTCTACCTCCGGCAAGAAACACACGACGCTGCACCTAAATGCATTTCGGGGAGAACCAGCTATCACGGAGTTTGATTGGCCTTTCACCCCTAACCACAGGTCATCCCCCAGGTTTTCAACCCTGGTGGGTTCGGTCCTCCACGAAGTCTTACCTCCGCTTCAACCTGCCCATGGCTAGATCACTCCGCTTCGGGTCTAGAGCGTGCAACTCAAACGCCCTGTTCGGACTCGCTTTCGCTACGGCTTCCCCACACGGGTTAACCTCGCTACACACCGCTAACTCGCAGGCTCATTCTTCAAAAGGCACGCAGTCACGAGACGTGCAAGCACGTCCGACGCTCCCACGGCTTGTAGGCACACGGTTTCAGGTACTATTTCACTCCGCTCCCGCGGTACTTTTCACCATTCCCTCACGGTACTATCCGCTATCGGTCACCAGGGAATATTTAGGCTTAGCGGGTGGTCCCGCCAGATTCACACGGGATTTCTCGGGCCCCGTGCTACTTGGGAGATGAGCAAGCAAGCCGCTGATGTTTCGTCTACGGGGGTCTTACCCTCTACGCCGGACCTTTCGCATGTCCTTCGACTACACCAACGGTTTCTGACTCGCCCAGCCGCCGGCAGACGACTGAAGCTCATTCCCACAACCCCGCATGCGCAACCCCTGCCGGGTATCACACGCATACGGTTTGGCCTCATCCGGTTTCGCTCGCCACTACTCCCGGAATCACGGTTGTTTTCTCTTCCTGAGGGTACTGAGATGTTTCACTTCCCCTCGTTCCCTCCACACTGCCTATGTGTTCAGCAGCGGGTGACAGCCCATGACGACTGCCGGGTTTCCCCATTCGGACACCCCCGGATCAAAGCTCAGTTGGCAGCTCCCCGGGGCCTATCGCGGCCTCTCACGTCCTTCATCGGTTCCTGGTGCCAAGGCATCCACCGTGCGCCCTTAAAAACTTGGCCACAGATGCTCGCGTCCACTGTGTAGTTCTCAAACAACGACCAGCCACCCGTCACACCCTGCCGAAACAGAGCTTTACCGGGGCCGGCACTGAAGACTAGCCAGACGGCCGTGCCTTCAGGACCCAACAACGTGCCAGGCACCCTCGTTCATCCGCATCCTCTTTCCACGCCGAAGCAGTACTCGAGAACCATCAGATCCGAAGATGCCAACTAATCAACGTTCCACCCATGAGCTGACCGTGCAGAACGTTTGCCTGCAATCGGTACTGTGCTCCTTAGAAAGGAGGTGATCCAGCCGCACCTTCCGGTACGGCTACCTTGTTACGACTTCGTCCCAATCGCCAGTCCCACCTTCGACGGCTCCCTCCACAAGGGTTGGGCCACCGGCTTCGGGTGTTACCGACTTTCGTGACGTGACGGGCGGTGTGTACAAGGCCCGGGAACGTATTCACCGCAGCAATGCTGATCTGCGATTACTAGCGACTCCGACTTCATGGGGTCGAGTTGCAGACCCCAATCCGAACTGAGACCGGCTTTTTGAGATTCGCTCCACCTCACGGTATCGCAGCTCATTGTACCGGCCATTGTAGCACGTGTGCAGCCCAAGACATAAGGGGCATGATGACTTGACGTCGTCCCCACCTTCCTCCGAGTTGACCCCGGCGGTCTCCTGTGAGTCCCCATCACCCCGAAGGGCATGCTGGCAACACAGGACAAGGGTTGCGCTCGTTGCGGGACTTAACCCAACATCTCACGACACGAGCTGACGACAGCCATGCACCACCTGTATACCGACCACAAGGGGGCACCCATCTCTGGATGTTTCCGGTATATGTCAAGCCTTGGTAAGGTTCTTCGCGTTGCGTCGAATTAAGCCACATGCTCCGCCGCTTGTGCGGGCCCCCGTCAATTCCTTTGAGTTTTAGCCTTGCGGCCGTACTCCCCAGGCGGGGAACTTAATGCGTTAGCTGCGGCACCGACGACGTGGAATGTCGCCAACACCTAGTTCCCAACGTTTACGGCGTGGACTACCAGGGTATCTAATCCTGTTCGCTCCCCACGCTTTCGCTCCTCAGCGTCAGTAATGGCCCAGAGATCCGCCTTCGCCACCGGTGTTCCTCCTGATATCTGCGCATTTCACCGCTACACCAGGAATTCCGATCTCCCTACCACACTCTAGCCAGCCCGTATCGAATGCAGACCCGAGGTTAAGCCTCGGGCTTTCACATCCGACGTGACTGGCCGCCTACGAGCTCTTTACGCCCAATAATTCCGGACAACGCTTGCGCCCTACGTATTACCGCGGCTGCTGGCACGTAGTTAGCCGGCGCTTCTTCTGCAGGTACCGTCACTTTCGCTTCTTCCCTGCTGAAAGAGGTTTACAACCCGAAGGCCGTCATCCCTCACGCGGCGTCGCTGCATCAGGCTTTCGCCCATTGTGCAATATTCCCCACTGCTGCCTCCCGTAGGAGTCTGGGCCGTGTCTCAGTCCCAGTGTGGCCGGTCGCCCTCTCAGGCCGGCTACCCGTCGTCGCCTTGGTAGGCCATTACCCCACCAACAAGCTGATAGGCCGCGGGCTCATCCTTCACCGCCGGAGTTTCCACCGCGGAAGATGCCTTCCGCAGTCGTATCCGGTATTAGACCCCGTTTCCAGGGCTTGTCCCAGAGTGAAGGGCAGATTGCCCACGTGTTACTCACCCGTTCGCCACTAATCCCCTCCCGAAGGAGGTTCATCGTTCGACTTGCATGTGTTAAGCACGCCGCCAGCGTTCGTCCTGAGCCAGGATCAAACTCTCCATGAATGTTTACCGGTCATCCGGTGCACACACACGTAGAGCGGGCCAGTCATGCCGGAATAGGACCGACTGACCACTGCGTCCTCGCTGTGTTGTTGCCTGCAAGCACTTCCAGAGGAAGCCTCACAGGTCTTTTTCAAAGGAACCTCATCCACCGAAGTGGACGGGGTATCAACTTCTGGCGTTGATTTTTGGCACGCTGTTGAGTTCTCAAGGAACGGACGCTTCCTTCGTACTCACCCGCAGTAACACTTACTGGGGCTTCCCTCCGGGCTTTCGTTCTTCGTTTTTGCGTTTTCGACTCTATCAGAGTCTTTCGCGCTCCGCTTTCCGGGGTTTTCGCTTTCGCGCTTTCCCTTTCCGGCGGGTCCGACCATATCAGGGCTTTTCCCGTTCTCCGCAACTCGGCCGCTTCGCCTTACGGCGTGCGCGAGAGAGCTGAGATCGGAGTCGGAGATCAGCTTCTGAGGTGGTTGGTTCCCGACCACTCCACCGGCTGTTCGTGAGGAGTTCACACGGGCCGTCGTGGCGGGAGTCACGACAGTAGCGCTCCCGTGGTTCACAGGCAAATCGAATCAGGCGTATGGTCTAGTCCACTACGGTGTCGGCGGACGCGCTCCGCGGCCTCCGTCAGGAGGTTCGATTCGCGCGAACCGGGACATCTCATGACATACCCTTCTGAACGTGCGCCGTCGACGACAGTCAGTGACGGCGTGGCGACGAAGCCCCACCCCCTGGGAGGCCCCCATGACCACCGTCACGTCCCCTCTTGCCGGGCGCGCCATCGGACTCGCGGCAGTGCCCGATCCGGTGTTCTCCGGCGCGATGGTCGGACCGGGCACCGCGATCGACCCCGTGCGTGAGGCTTCCGAGGCGGTGTCCCCCGTCGACGGTGTGGTCGTCTCCCTCCACCCGCACGCGTACGTCGTCGTCGACAGCGAGGGGCACGGCGTTCTCACCCACCTCGGGATCGACACCGTCCAGCTCAACGGCGAGGGCTTCGAGCTGCTCGTCGAGAAGGGCGACACCGTGAGCCGCGGCCAGGCTCTCATCCGCTGGAACCCGGCGGCCGTCGAGGCTGCCGGCAAGTCGCCGATCTGCCCCGTCGTGGCGCTGGAGGCTTCCGCGGAGTCCCTCGTCGATGTCGCCGAGACCGGCGACGTCGCGACCGGTGACGCCCTCTTCGGCTGGAACTGAGCCGACCGGCAGGGACGCGTCCGCCCGGCACGGGCGAGTCGGACATCCACCGCGGCGGCCGGGGCCGCCGCTCAATCGGAGACGGGTGAAATGGAGACAACGCTGCGAGGCGTCGGCGTGAGCCACGGCGTGGCCATCGGCGAGGTGCGGCACATGGGCACGGCGGTCCTGGAGCCGCCGGCCCGGCAGATCACGGCGGACGAGGCGGAGCGCGAACAGGGGCGCGCACGCAAGGCCGTCAGTGCGGTTGCGGCCGACCTGGTCGCGCGCGGCCAGCTGGCCGGTGGCGAGGCCCAGCACGTGCTGGAAGCCCAGGCCATGATCGCGGAGGACCCCGAGCTGATGGCGGACGTCGACCGGCGGATCGCCGTCGGCAGCACCGCCGAACGCGGTGTGTACGACGCGTTCGCCGCCTACCGGGACCTGCTCGCCGGGGCCGGCGAGTACATGGCCGGACGTGTGGCGGACCTGGACGACGTCCGCAACAGGATCGTGGCGCGCCTGCTCGGTGTGCCGATGCCGGGTGTGCCGGACAGCAACGAGCCGTACGTGCTGATCGCGCGGGACCTGGCTCCCGCGGACACCGCGCTGCTCGACCCGGCGCTCGTCCTCGGCTTCGTCACCGAGGAGGGCGGGCCGACCAGCCACAGCGCGATCCTCGCGCGGGCGCTCGGCGTGCCGGCCGTGGTCGCGCTGCCTGGGGCAGGCGAGATCGCCGAGGGCACCGTCATCGCGGTGGACGGCTCGACCGGCGAGGTCTTCGTCGACCCGAGCAGTGCGAAGAAGGCCGAGCTGGAGACCGCTGCCGCCGAGCGGAAGGCGGCCCTGGCCGCCTCCTCCGGTCCGGGGGCGACCTCCGACGGGCACCGGGTGCCGCTGCTGGCCAACGTCGGCGGTCCGGCGGACGTGCCCGCCGCGGTGGAGGCCGGGGCCGAGGGCGTCGGCCTGTTCCGCACCGAGTTCCTCTTCCTCGACGACAGCAAGAAGGCGCCGTCGGAGGAGAAGCAGGTCGACTCCTACCGCAAGGTCCTGGAGGCGTTCCCCGAGGGCCGGGTCGTGGTGCGCGTGCTGGACGCGGGCGCGGACAAGCCGCTGGACTTCCTGACGCCGTCCGACGAGCCGAACCCGGCGCTGGGCGTGCGGGGCCTGCGCACCCTGCTGGACCACCCGGAGGTGCTCCGGACCCAGCTGACCGCGCTGGCGAAGGCGGCCGAGGGCCTGCCGGTGCACCTGGAGGTCATGGCTCCGATGGTCGCCGACCGGGCCGACGCGAAGGCGTTCGCGGACGCCTGCCGGGCCGCCGGGCTCCAGGCGAAGTTCGGGGCGATGGTGGAGATCCCGTCCGCGGCACTGCGGGCGCGCTCGATCCTCCAGGAGGTCGAGTTCCTGTCGCTGGGCACGAACGACCTGGCCCAGTACACGTTCGCCGCGGACCGGCAGGTGGGTGCGGTGTCCCGGCTGCAGGACCCGTGGCAGCCGGCACTGCTCGACCTGGTCGCGCTGTCGGCGGAGGCGGCGCGGGCCGAGGGCAAGAGCTGCGGCGTGTGCGGCGAGGCCGCGTCGGATCCGCTGCTGGCCTGTGTGCTGACGGGTCTGGGCGTGACCTCCCTGTCGATGGGTGCGGCGTCGATCCCGTACGTGCGGGCGACGCTCGCCAAGTACACGCTCGCCCAGTGCGAGCGTGCCGCGGCGGCCGCGCGTGCCGCGGACAGTGCCGAGGAGGCGCGGACGGCCGCGCAGGCGGTGCTGTCCGGCGAGTAGGCGCCGCAGGGAATCAGAGCTTGGTCGGTCGAGGGGCCCCCGCCAGTCGTGGCGGGGGTCCCTCGGCTTCTGCGGGCGCCCGGCGGGACTGCTCAGTGGTGCGGGGGCGGGTCGTCCACCTCGAACCCGGGCCGGTAGTCGACGCCGTGTTCGGGAGCGACCGGGTCGCCGGTGTCGGGGTCGGTGCAGTAGGCGTTGAAGACGGCGGCTGCGGACAGCGGGACGAGGCCGCCCCCTTCCAGGCGCCATCCGTGGACCCGGTCGCCGCCCCCGTCGGCGGTGGTGCGCAGGACGAGGCCTCCGGCTCCGCCCAGGGCCATCCCGGCGGCCAGGACGGTGACGAAGTCGAGGGCCTCGCGACCGTCCGGATCGAAGCCCGGCAGGTCGGCCGGGCCCGGTGGTCCTGCCGTGCGGGCGTGCAGGACGGCGACGAGCTGTCGCTCGCCGCTGGGGATGCTGCACACGGCGTGGTGGTGTCCGGTGCCGGCCCCGGCGACGAGGCGGGTGACCGCCGTGGCCGCCCGCTCGAACGCGGACCGGCCGATGTCCTGGCCGCAGTCGGCGCAGGTTCCGGCGCGGGCGAGGATGGCGGCCGCGTACTCCCAGGTGGCCTGCCGGGCGGCCTCGTCGACCAGGAGCGGCACCATGTCGGCGACGGGCAGCCCCGTGTACGGGAGTCCGGGTCCGGTGCCGGCGAGTTCGGCGGTGAAGCGGGTGCGGGAGGCGGCCGTGTCGGGGTCGAGGCCCTGTTCGGCGCAGAAGGCGGCGTACTGCTCGGGGTCGAAGAGGGCGACCGTGGTGTGGATGCCCTGTGCGGCGAGGGATTTCAGCAGGTCGTCGACGTGCCGCAGGTAGTCGCGGTGGTCGTCGAAGGCGAAGCTGCGGTAGCGGCGCATGGCCGCGAAGTCCCGGGGGTCGGCGAGCAGGCCGATCGTGCCGGGTACCTCGCGGCGCAGCGTCGTCGTCTTCCGTGTGTCTGGCATGGCTCCCCCTGGTGTGCGAACAAATGCTCACTCAGAGTAATCAGAGCCACTGACAACGCCCGTCCGGTGCCTCAGGAGCCGGTGCGGGTGCGGGCCAGCTCCTGGTAGAAGCGGAGGAGTTCGAGGTTGTCCACGGAGCCGGGGTTGACGGCCTTCTCCAGGGGCGTGCCCTGGAGCAGCCGCTTGACGGGGACCTCGATGCGCTTGCCGGTCAGGGTGTGGGGGATGGCCGGCACCTCGATGATCTCGTCGGGCACGTGCCGCGGGGAGAGCTCCTCGCGGATCGTGGCCTTGATGCGGCCCTTGAGGTCCTCGTCCAGGGTGGTGCCGGGGGCGAGGTGGACGAACAGCGGCATCCAGTAGCCGCCGTTCGGCTCCTCCAGGCCGATGACGAGCGATTCCCTGATCTCCGGAAGGCGTTCGACGGCCTCGTAGATGTCCGCGGAGCCCATGCGGACGCCCTGCCGGTTGAGGGTGGAGTCGGAGCGGCCGTGGATCACGACGGAGCCGTGGTCGGTGATCGTGATCCAGTCGCCGTGGCGCCACACGCCGGGGTAGGTCTCGAAGTAGCTGTCGCGGTAGCGGCTCCCGTCCGGGTCGTTCCAGAAGCGGACCGGCATCGACGGCATGGGGTTGGTGACGACGAGCTCGCCGACCTCGCCGGTGAGCGGCTTGCCGGACGGGTCCCAGGACTGCAGGTCGGTGCCGAGGCAGGCGGCCTGGAGCTCGCCGATGTGGACGGGGAGGGTGGGGACGGCGCCGGCGAAGCAGCTGCACACGTCCGTGCCGCCGCTGACGGAGGCGATCCACAGGTCCTCGGCGACCTCGTCGTGGAGCCAGCGGAAGCCGTCGGGCGGCAGCGGGGAGCCGGTCGTCGCGACGCACTTGACGGCGGAGAGGTCGAAGTCGCGGGACGGGTGGACCCCGGCTTTGCGGCAGGCCATCACGTACGCGGCGGACGTGCCGTACAGGGTGGCCCGGGTGCGCTCGGCGATCCGCCACTGGGCGCCGGTGTCCGGATAGCCGGGGCTGCCGTCGTACAGGACGACGGTGGTGCCGGTCAGCAGGCCGGAGACGAGGAAGTTCCACATCATCCAGCCGGTGGAGGTGTACCAGAAGAAGCGGTCCTCGGGGCCGAGGTCGCAGTGCAGGCCGAGCTGCTTGAGGTGCTCCAGGAGGATGCCGCCCTGCGACTGGACGATCGCCTTGGGCAGGCCCGTCGTACCCGAGGAGTAGAGGACCCACAGCGGGTGGTCGAAGGGGACGGGCTCGAAGACCGGCTCGGCCGGGGTGGAGACCAGGTCCGACCAGGCGAGGGTGCCTTCGGGGGCGGGCGTGCCGAGCAGCGGGATGTGGACGACGGCGCGCAGGGAGGGGAGCTCGGCGCGGAGTTCGGCCACGGTGTCGCTGCGGTCGTGCTGCTTGCCGCCGTAGCGGTAGCCGTCGACGGTGAACAGGACGACGGGCTCGACCTGCTGGAAGCGGTCGAGGACGCTGCGGGCGCCGAAGTCGGGGGCGCAGGAGGTCCAGACGCCGCCGACGGCGGCGGTCGCGAGGAGGGCGACGACGGCCTCGGGGATGTTGGGGAGGTAGCCGCTGACGCGGTCGCCGGGGCGTACGCCGAGGGCGCGCAGCTCGGCGGCGAGTGCGCCGACGCGGCCGCGGAGCTCGGACCAGGTGACGGGGACGGGCTCGTGGGTCTCGTCGACGTGGAGGAGCGCGGCGTCGCCGGCACGGGCCGGGTCCTCGCCGGCGCGCAGCGCGTGCTCGGCGTAGTTGAGGGTGGCGCCGGGGAACCAGCGGGCGCCGGGCATCGAGCGGTCGGCGAGGACCTGCTCGGCGGGGGTGGTGAAGCGGACGTCGAACCATTCGGCGACGGCCTGCCAGAAGGTGTCGAGTTCCTCGACGGACCAGCGGTGCAGTGCCGGGTAGCCGCCGTCCGCGGGAGCTCCGTGCCGCTCGGCCGCCCACGCCTGGAAGGCGGTGATGCGGGCCGCGGCGATCCGGTCGGGCCCCGGGGTCCAGAGGGGTTCCGGCTGGGTGGGCGAGGTCATGGGTCGGCTCCCGGTCAGTGCGGCCCGCGCGTGGTGTGCACGGTGTGCCGCGGTGTCGGCGTGCAGGTGCGCAGGTGGGTGGATCGGTGCTGGTCGTTCCGTGCCGTCGCGGGCGGGGTGGGCTCGCGGTGGCACACAGGGACGATGCCATGTGATCCACCTCCGCACCAGGGGTGCCCGGGGCGTGGGCGCGGGTCGGGGCAGGTGAACGGTGTCTGAACGTCCCCCGTGCGGACGGGTCCCGGTGGCAGTGTGGGCGGCATGGACGGTCGGGATCTGGTGCGTGCGCTGAAGGGGTTCGGTACGGAGGGCGGGAGGCGGGCCTGGCGGTCGGCGCTGCGGAACCGGCGTGCGGACGCGGCGGGGCTGCCGCGGCGCGGGCCGGAGCGGGCGCGGGTGCCGGGGCTGCTGGCGGGGACGGAGCCCGCGCCGGGCGGCGGGCTGCTCCGGTTCGCCCGGTCCGAGCTGCTGGTGCGGGTGACGGTGGGCGGGGCGGTGTTCTGGAGCTGGGACGGGGCTTCGGCTGGGCCTTCGTACGCCGTTCCGGGGGGCGGGCCGGAGCCGGACCCGCGGGCGGTGCTGGAGCCGGACACCGGGGGCGGCTGGCGGGTGGTGTCGCAGCGGGTGACCGTCGGGGTGTCGCGGTACGGGGCGGTGGAGGTGCGCACTCCGGGCGGGGCGGTGCTGCGGCGGGAGCTGCCGCCGCGCTGGTGGGAGCCGCACCCGGGCGGGCCGGGAGCCGGGGCAGGGGCGCGTGCCGGCGGGCGGTGGATGGTGCGGGCGGAGGTGGCCGCCGACGCGCGGTTCTTCGGGCTCGGCGGGCGGGCCGGCGGGCCGCGGCTGCGGGACGGTGCGTACCGGCTGTGGAACACCGACCCGGGCGGCGCCTTCGGCCCGGGTGACGACCCGCTGTACATCACGATGCCCGTGCAGCTGGTCGTCGCGGACGCGGGCACGCACCTGGTGTTCCACGACAGCACCTGGGACGGGCGGGTGCTGCTGCGCGAGGGCGAGGAGGGTGCGGGGTCGGGCCCGGACCGCCCCGGTACGAGTGAGCTGCGCATGGACGGCGGCCCGCTGCGCTGCTGGGTGCTGGCGGGCACCCCGGCGCGGGTGCTGCGGGGCTGGGCGGCGCTGACCGGCGCTCCGGCGGTCCCGCCCGCGTGGGCGCTGGGGTACCAGCACGCGCGGTGGGGGTTCGGGAGCGCGGACGAGGTGCGGCGCGTGGTGGCCGGGTACCGGTCGCGCGGGCTGCCGCTGTCGGCGGTGCACCTGGACATCGACCACTACGACGGGCACCGGGTGTTCACCGTGGACCGGGAGCGGTTCCCCGACCTGCCGGGGCTCGCCCGGGAGTTGGACGGCGCCGGGGTGCGGCTCGTGTCGATCGTCGACCCCGCGGTGAAGGTGGGCGACGCGGTGCACGCCGCGGGGCGGGAGGTCGGCGCGCAGGGGGCGTTCGTACGGGACGCGGCGGGGCGGGAGGTCCAGGGCGAGGTGTGGCCGGGGCGGTGCGCCTATCCGGATTTCACGTGTCCGGAGGTGCGCGCGTGGTGGGGCGGGCTGTACGCGGAGCGGCTCGCGCAGGGCTTCTCGGGGGTGTGGCACGACATGAACGAGCCGGTGTCGTTCGCGCCGTTCGGGGAGACCACCCTGCCGCGGTCGGCGCGGCACGCGCTGGACGGGGAGGGCGGCGACCACCGGGCCGCGCACAACGTGTACGCCCTCGGCATGGCCCGGGCCGGCTGGGAGGGCCTGGTGCGGCTGCGGCCGGGCGAGCGGCCGTTCCTGTTCTCGCGGTCGGGGTGGGCGGGTATGCAGCGGTACGGGGGCACCTGGTCGGGGGACGTCGCGACCGGGTGGGAGGGGCTGCGGGCCTCGCTGTCGCTGGTGCTGGGGCTCGGGCTGTGCGGTGTCCCGTACTCGGGGCCGGACGTGGGCGGGTTCGGGGGCTCGCCGTCGCCCGAGCTGTACCTGCGGTGGCTGCAGCTCGGCGCATACCTGCCGCTGTTCCGGACGCACTCGGCGCTGTGGGCGGGGCGCCGGGAGCCGTGGGAGTTCGGGCCTGAGGTGGAGCGGCACGCGGCCGCGGTGCTGGCGGAGCGGGAGCGGCTGCGGCCGTACTTCGTGACGCTGGCGCACCTGGCGCGCCGGACCGGCGCCCCGTACGTGCGGCCGCTGTGGTGGGGGGATCCGGGCGACCGGGCGCTGCGGGACTGCGAGGACGCGTTCCTGTTGGGGGACGGGCTGCTTGTCGCGCCGGTCCTGGAGCCGGGGGTGGAGCGGCGGGGGGTCCGGCTGCCGCGTGGCCGCTGGTACGACACCGCGACCGGGGCAGCGTACGAGGGGCCCGGGCGGGTGCTGCTGGACGCGCCGGCGGGGCGGATTCCGGTGCTGGCGCGGGCGGGTGCCGTGCTGGCGGTGCGTGCGGCGGGTGCGGGTGCGGAGGCCCGCCGCGGGGTGGTGCCGGAGGCGTGGGCCCCGGCGCCCGGGCGGGCCGGGGGCGGGGTCGTGGTCCGGGAGCCGGGGCCGGGGTTCGAGCCGGGGGTGGTGGAGCGGTACGCGGTGCGGTGGTCGGGCGGCGAGGTCGTCGTGGAGGACGCGGCGGGGGCCCGGGTGGAGGACGCGGTGGTGCGGGGCGCGTATGCGGTGCGTCCGGCTGGGGTGGGGCCCGGTCAGGCGTAGCGGCCGGCGAACCAGGCCGCGGCGGCCCGGGTGTGCAGGGGGAAGGCCAGTTCCGCCGGAGTGCGCAGGATGTGCCAGCCGGTGGTCTCGTCCGTCGGGGTCGACGGGGGGAGGGTGGCCAGGGGGCGGGGCGGGAGCAGGCCGAAGAGGAGCAGGTGGCCTCCCGGGGAGCTCATGGCGTCGGCGAGGGCGACGTCGGCGGCGGGGGCGTGGATGCCGGTCTCCTCGCGCAGTTCGCGGACGACCGCTTCGCGCCAGTCCTCGCCGAAGTCCATGAAGCCGCCGGGGAGGGCGATGCCGCCGAGGGCCGGCTCGATGGTGCGGGTGATCACGACGAGGCCGGTGCCCGCCTCGTCCTCCGCGGGGAGCAGTGCGACGGCCACCGGGAGGGGGTTGCGGTAGGCGACGGCGCCGCAGGCGGTGCAGGTGCGGGGCCAGGCGTCGCTGTCGAACAGCGTTCCGCAGGTGGAGCAGTGCGAGTCCCTCAGGTGTGCCGGCATGCGGTGATGGTAGGCCAGGGGGCATGCGGATGGCGGTGGTTGCGGGGTGTCTGGCGGTGCTGGCGGGTTCGTCGCCGAGCGGGTTCGCGGCGCTGTCGGACGTGGATCCGACCATCGGGCAGGACATGCGCTACGCGACCGCGCGCAATTTCACGGGGCGGGTGGCGGAGGGGTACGAGGAACCGGTGTGCCTGCTCGCGAAGCCGGCGGCCGAGGCGCTGCGGCGGGCACAGCGGGTGCTGCGGCGGCAGGGGTTCTCGCTGCTGGTGTACGACTGCTACCGGCCGCAGCGGGCGGTGGACGGGTTCGTGCGGTGGGCGCGGGACGCCGGCGACCAGGCGGCGAAGGCGGAGTTCTACCCGGAGGTGGACAAGTCGCGGCTGGTCGCGCTCGGGTACATCGCGGAGCGGTCGGGGCACAGCCGCGGGAGCACGGTGGACGTGACGCTGGTGCGGCTTCCCGAGCGGCGGCCGGTGGACATGGGCACGCCGTTCGACTGGTTCGGGCCGCTGTCCCACACGGACGATCCGCGTGTGGGCGGTGCCGCGCGGGAGAACCGGCGGCTGCTGCGGCGGGTGCTGGAGGCGGAGGGGTTCGTGAACCTGCCCGGGGAGTGGTGGCACTTCACGCACCGGCCGGAGGCGTTCCGGGAGCAGTTCGACTTCCCCGTCGCCTTGCGCGCCGTACGCGGATGAACCCACACTTCTGACGGACCGTCAGAAGGAGGGGCTGTGGAGCGGACCCGGAAGCCGGCCGTGCCGGGGTGGTTCACCGAGGAGGGCGGCTTCCGGCTGCTCGGGACGCGGTGTGCGGCCTGCGCGGCGGTGTTCTTCCCGCGGGAGGACGCGTACTGCCGCAATCCGCACTGTGCGGGGGGCGGCGCCATGGAGGAGGTGCCGCTGTCGCGGCGCGGCCGGGTGTGGTCCTACACCGACGGGCGGTACCGGCCGCCCGCCCCCTACCCCTCCGATCCGGGAGAGCCCTGGGAGCCGTACACGCTCCTCGCCGTGGAGCTGGAGGCGGAGGGGATGGTCGTGCTGGGGCAGGCCGTGCCCGGGGTGGGTCCGGCCGACCTGGAGGTGGGCATGGAGGTCGAGGTGGTGGGCGGGGTGCTGGCCGAGGACGCGGACACCGTGTGGACCACCTGGTGCTTCCGGCCGGTGGGGGGCCCGGCATGACGGACGTGGCGGTGCTCGGGGCGGGAATGCACCCGTGGGGCAAGTGGGGCCGGAGTTTCGTCGAGTACGGGCGGGTCGCGGCGCGGGCCGCGCTCGCCGACGCGGGGCTGGAGTGGCGCGGCGTGCAGTCCGTCGTCGGCGCGGGCACCGTGCGCGGCGGATACCCCGGCCATGTGGCGGGCGCCGCGTTCGCCCGGGCCCTCGGATGGCAGGGGGCGCGCGTGGCCAGCGTGTACGCGGCGTGCGCGTCCGGCGCGCACGCCGTCGCGGCGGCGCGGGCGCAGATCCTCGCCGGACAGGCCGACGCGGTGCTGGTCGTGGGGGCGGACGCGGCGCCCAAGGGGTTCTTCGCCCCGGCGGGCGGGGACCGGCACGACGACCCGGACTGGCTGCGGTTCCGGCTGCTGGGCGCGACGAACCCGGCGTACTTCGGGCTGTACGCGCGCCGGCGGATGGCGGTGTACGGGGACACGGCGGAGGACTTCGCCCGGGTGAAGGTGAAGAACGCGGCGGCCGGGGCGCTGAACCCGCTGGCCCGCTACCGGAAGGCGGTCACGGCCGGGGAGGTGGCTGCCTCGCCCGTCGTCGCCGACCCGCTGCGGCTGCTCGACGTCTGCGCCACCTCGGACGGGGGCGCGGCCCTGGTGCTCGGCAGCATGGAGTTCGCGCGGGCGCGGGGCGCGGCCGACCCGGTGCGGATCCGGGCGGTGTCGACGGTGACGCCGCGGTATCCGCGGACGGTCCTCGACCTGCCGGACATCGCGACCGACTCGGGCTGCGGCACCGGGCCCGGCCCCGCGGGCGCCGCCGTGCCGTTCCGGGCGTCGATCGCGCGGGCCGCGTACGAGGAGGCCGGGATCGGGCCGGAGGAGCTCTCGCTGGCCGAGGTGTACGACCTGTCCACCGCGCTGGAGTTGGAGTGGTACGAGGACATCGGCCTCTGCGGCCCGGGCGAGGGCGCGGCGCTCCTGGGGAAGGGCGCCACGGCGCTCGGCGGGCGGGTGCCGGTCAACGCGAGCGGCGGGCTTGCCTCGTTCGGGGAGGCCGTTCCCGCGCAGGCCATCGCCCAGGTGTGCGAGCTGACGTGGCAGCTGCGCGGGGCGGCGGGCGCGCGCCAGGTGCCGGGGGCGCGGGTCGGGATCGCCGTGAACCAGGGGCTGTTCGGGCACGGGTCGGCGATCGTGGCCGTGCGGTGAGGCCGGGCGTGTGCGGATGCCTGACGGGACCGCGGAGCGGGTTCACACGCGCCCCGCGGTCCCGGACCGTCCCCCCTGCCCGGCGGAAGCCGCGGCCCGCACCCCGGTCGGCGGGGGTGCGGGCCGCTCCGGCGGGCGGCTCCGGCGGGCGGCTCCGGCCTTCACGTGCCGGCGGTCAGGCTCCGGCGGCGGGCCCGGGCCGTCGACATGGCATGCTCGACGACCCCGACCAGCACGTCCTTGACGGACTCCCGGTCGCGGGCGTCGCACAGCAGCACGGGCACGCCCGGATCGAGGTCCAGCGCCTCCCGGACGTGCACCACGGGGTGGCGTTCGGCCCCGTCGAAGCAGTTGACCGCGACGGTGAAGGGGATCCCCCGCCGCTCGAAGTAGTCGACCGCGGCGAAGCAGTCGGCGAGCCGGCGGGTGTCGGCGAGGACCACGGCGCCCAGGGCGCCCTGTGCCAGCTCGTCCCACAGGAACCAGAAGCGGTCCTGGCCCGGGGTGCCGAACAGGTACAGCACCAGGTCCTCGCGCAGGGTGATCCGCCCGAAGTCCATGGCAACGGTGGTGGTGTTCTTGCCCTCCACTCCCCCGGTGTCGTCGATGCCCGCACCCGGCTCGGAGAGCGACTCCTCGGTGCGCAGCGGCCTGATCTCGCTCACCGCGCCGACCAGGGTGGTCTTGCCCGCCCCGAAGCCGCCCGCGACGAGGATCTTCAGGGTCAGCGGCTCGACCGGGGAGACGGCGTGCATCGCACCGCGGCTAGAGCGCCCGAAGGCCATCGATCACCTCACGCAGAATGGATTCGTCGGGCAGTTCGGCCGGCGGTACCGGCCGGGTCACGTGGACCAGTTCCTCCTCGGCCAGGTCTCCGATGAGGACGCGCACCACCCCGACCGCCAGGTCGAGTTCGGCCGCGATCTCGGCGACCGACTGGGGGCGCTCCCGGCAGAGGCCGAGGATGTGGGCGTGCTCCGGGGAGAGGGTCAGCTCCCAGACCGGGTCGTCGGCCGCCGGCTCGGCGACGACCAGGGCGATCAGGTCGAGCCGGTGCCGGCCCGCGTGGCTGGTCCGGCCGCGGGTCATCGCGTACGGGCGTACGACCGGGCCTGCGTCGTCGTCGAACCAGTGCGGCTCGTCGGGGCCGTGGGCCCGGGCGGTGTCCGCACCGGGGGCGTGCTCCTGGTGCTCTGCGCCTGGATCGCTCATGCGGCCTCGACTCACCCTCCGGCTGGCAGTCCGGAGCGCGGGGCGGTCGCCAGGTGGTCGCCGACGCGCTTGACCATGAGGGTCATCTCGTAGGCGACCTGCCCGACGTCCGAGTCGGCGTCCGAGAGCACGGCCAGGCAGCTGCCGTCGCCGGCGGCCATCACGAAGAGGAACGCCTCGTCGAGTTCGACGACGGTCTGGCGGACGCCGCCGGAGTCGAAGTGCCGGCCGACGCCTTTGGCGAGGCTGTGGAAGCCGGAGGCGACGGCGGCCAGGTGCTCGCTGTCCTCCCGGGTCAGGTCCTTGGAGCTGCCGGTGGGCAGGCCGTCGCCGGAGAGGACGACCGCCTTGCGGATGCTGCCGACCCGGTCGACGAGTTCGTCGAGCAGCCAGTTGAGCTGGCCGGAACCGCGGCTGCGGATGTCGTTGCCGGTCTGCGGTGCGGTCATCGACCGTCCCCCTCGTTCTCGTTCGCGGGACCGCGGCCGGCGCGGGTGCCCGCCCCGGTCTCGGACTGCTGTGCGTGCGTGTTGCGGCCCGCCGTCCAGCCTCGCTGGAGGGCGGACATACGGGTGCGTACGTCTTCGGCGTCGCGCTCGGCCGGCGGCTCCGGCTCCGGCCGGGCGGGGGCGGGCGCGGGGGCGGACCTCAGCTGCGGCGCGAGGTTCGCCTGCCGGACCCGCCGGGGCAGTCCGCCGGGCCCCGTGGCGGGGGCGGCCTGCTCCGGCTGCGTCGCGCGCGGCTCCGGCTCCGGCTCCGGCCGGTCCGGCGCGGGTGGCACCGGGGAGACCGGGCGGGGCTCCACCCGGCGGCCGTGGTCGGCCACCAGTGTCGGCGTGGGGCGGCGGCGCGGCAGCGGCACGGGGCCCGAGGAGCGGGCGGCCTCGGGGCGGGGGCCGCGGACCGGGTCGGCGCGGTGGCCGTCCAGCCGGACGGGGCCGGTCGGGGCGAGCGGTTCCCGGTCGCGGGCCGTCCGGCGCTCGGGGTGCTGGCGGTCGGCGGGGCGCAGGCCGAGCAGGCCGCTGCGGGGCGTGCCGTGCGGGGGCGTCTCGTCGTCGAGGGTCGCCATCGCGGGGCGGCCGCCAACGCCGGTGAGGCCGGCGATGCCCGCGGCGGGCTCGTCGAGGGCGGCGGTGTCGTCGGCGCCGTCGAGGCCGAGCGTGCCGAGGGGGGCTTCGAGTTCGACGGGGCGGCGCCGGTCGGCGGCGGGCAGCGGCCGGCCGGCCGCTCCGTGCTGCACGGCCGGGCCGGTGTGCGCGGGCCGCTTGCCGGGGCCGGCGGGGCGGCCGTGGCGGTCGTGCTTGGCGCCGCCGGGGCGCAGTCCGCCGCCGGGGGTGTCGGGGGCCTCGGTGAGCAGCGCTGCGGGCAGGAACACCACGGCGGTGGTGCCGCCGTAGGGGCTGGGCTGGAGGACGACCTTCACGTCGTGGCGGCGGGCGAGGCGGCTGACGACGAACAGGCCGAGGCGGTCGGTGTCGGAGAGCTCGAACTCGGGGGTCTCGGCGAGGCGCAGGTTGGCGTCGAGGAGTGCTTCGGGGTTCATGCCGAGGCCGCGGTCGTGGATCTCCAGGGTGAAGCCGTTGGCGACGCGTTCGCCGTGGACCTGGACGGCGGTGTGCGGCGGCGAGAAGACGGTGGCGTTCTCCAGCAGTTCGGCGACGAGGTGGGTGACGTCGGCGACGGCGGGGCCGGCGATGCCGAGGCGGGGCAGGCGGCGGACCTCGATGCGCTCGTAGTCCTCGACCTCGGCGACGGCGGCGCGGACGACGTCCATCAGCTGCACGGGCCGGCGCCACTGGCGGGAGGGGGCCGCGCCGGAGAGGATCACGAGGCCCTCGGCGTGGCGGCGCATGCGCGTGGTCATGTGGTCGAGGCGGAAGAGGTCGGCGAGCTCCTCGGCGTCCTCGGTGCGCCGCTCCATGGTGTCGAGCAGGGTGAGCTGGCGGTGGAGCAGCACCTGGTTGCGGCGGGCGAGGTTGACGAAGACCTCGGAGACGCCCTTGCGGAGCTCGGCCTGCTTGACGGCGGCCTCGACGGCGGCGCGCTGGAGGGTGTTGAGGGCGAGTCCGACCTGGCCCACCTCGTCCTTCTCGTACTCCAGGCGGGGGGCCTCGGTCTCGACGTCGACGTGCTCCCCGGCGGCGAGGCGGCGCATGACGGCGGGGAGGCGGACGCCGGAGACCTCGTGGGCCTCCTTGCGCAGCCGGGAGAGGTCGCGGATCAGGTCGCGGCCGATGCGGACGGACATGAAGAGGGAGGCGAGCAGCGCGAAGAAGCCGAGGACGCCGGCGACGGCGGCCTGGACGAGGACGCTGACGGCGACGGGCTCCACGCGCTCCTGGTAGCGGTCGCCGGCGGCGGTGCCCATGGTGGCGAGGTCGTCGAGGACCTTGCCGGCGGCGTCGTCCCACTGGGCGGCGGTGATGCTGCGGGGGTTCTTGCCGGGGCCGCCGGAGAGGAAGCGTTCCTCCGCGTCGCGCAGGGGCTTGGTGTCGGGCCCGTTCCAGTACGTCTCGAAGACGTCCCGCTCGGCGGGGGGCAGGATGGCGAGGTTGAACGAGTACAGCAGGCGCCGGTTCGCGGCGAGGTCGGAGACCTGGCGCAGGTCGGCGGCATCGACGTTGCGCGCGGCGAGTGCGGAGGCGATGACGGCGTCCTCGCGGGAGAGGGTCTCGCGGGCGCGGGTGATGCCGACGAGGGCGCGGCCCTGCTTGTCCATCTCCACGTTCTCCAGGGCGTGGAGGTTCATCAGGAAGTCGTAGCAGGGGTCGACGAGCCGGCTGTACATCTCCAGCGCCTGGTTGGGGTCCAGGGTGTTCTGGTCGACGGAGCGGCGCAGGGTGCCGATGCCGTTCAGGGCGTCGAGGATGGAGGTCAGGCGCTGGTTGGCGGCCGGCGAGAGCTCTTCGACGACCTCGGGGTCGCGGGCGTTCCTGCCGATGCGGTCGACGAGTCGGTCGGTGGCGGCGCGGCGCTTGGCGAGCTCGGCGGTGGCGGCCGAGGCGCGGGGGTCGCCGATGACGACAAGGGTCTGGCGGCGCTCCTTCTGCAGGACGCGGACGACGTCCTCGATCGGGTAGCCGACCTTGTCGATGACGTAGGCGACGTCGAGGAGCTGCAGGGCCTGGCGGCCGGTGACGACGGTGGAGAAGCCCCAGAGGGCGGTGAGGGAGACGAGCGGCACGAGCAGCAGCGCCACGATCTTCCGGCGGATGGACTTCCCGCGAAAGCGCATGGCCTCCCCAGCCTCCCCAGCTCAACCCCCTTTGCGGGGATTGGTGTTCTGTCACTCAAACGGCGTGAGCCTACTACTGCTGCGCGACGGCTTCGAAGGCGTGTCCGGACGTTTTCGGCCTGCCGCCCGGGCGAAGATCACGAGTTGTCCGATACCTCCGGGCAACTGCGTTCCGATATGCGGCAGATGCCACTCGGTGGGGGGTCGGTTCCCGGGGCGGCACGGATGGCTGGAAGTATTCGTTCCGGCGTGCAAGGCGGTACGGGTGAAAGTCCGCGATCCGGGAATCTCCCGGGGCCGGTGCACGTCTACCTGTTCGAGGGGTTTTCGCCGGGTGCGTCGTCCGGCCCTGCGCGGGCAGGGTAGACACCACCGGCAGTGCGAGGGGAGGGAGCGCGCCATGGGGACGTACGAGGACGCGGGCGCGGGAGCGTCGGTGCGCGCACCGGCGGGTGCGGGCGACAGTGCGGCCGGCGGGCCGCGGCGCGGGCTGTGGCAGGAGGAGCCGGCCCGGCGGCGCCGGCTGCCGGACCCGGTGCGGGAGTCGGCGGTGCGGGCGGTGCTGATCGTGGCGGTCACGCTGACCGCGGCGACGATCGCGTTCTTCCTGACGCTCACGGGGTCCTGGCTGGCCCTGCCCATGGTGGTGGCCGCGATAGCCGGGACCGTGGTGGCGACGTGGGGCGTGCTGGACGTGATCATCACGCGGCAGATCTGGAACCAGCGGTACGGGGTGGTGTCGGAGCCGAGCAGCACCGCGCGGAGCCTGCGGCGCGAGAGGCGCCGGGCCCGCCGCGAGGAGCGCGCCGCCCGCCGCGGCCGGCCCGGCCGGAGCCGGCAGACCGCCGCGGGCGGACCGGCAGGCTGGGCGGAGCACATATCCGCCCGCGGCGGAGCCGGGTAGGCGGCTGCCCGCGCCGGCCGCCGACGGGTGCGGCGGCCGGCCGGGCCGGGTCAGGTGGCGGCGGTCGACCGGCGGAACATGCGGGTCGCGGTGATCTCGCCGTGGATCGCCTCGCCCTCCGCGGACTGCTGCGGCAGGCCGGGCCGCAGGTGCTCCTCGACGCTGATGTACTTCAGGCCCGCCCTCAGGTCGGCGTCGTTGCGCAGCCGGATGACCAGCGGGAACTCGGCCAGCGCCGTGGTGTCGAACAGCCCCGTGGTGTACAGGAGCTGGACGCCGAGGGCGTCCGAGACGGCCCGCTGGAGCTCCAGCAGGTACGTGGCGTTGGCGCGCCCGATGGGGTTGTCGAGGAACAGGGTGCCGGCGTGCCGGTGCTTGTCGCGGCCGCGGTCGTTGCTGCGGAGCGCCGCCATCGTGCAGTAGAGCGCGATGGCGGCGGTCAGCAGCTGCCCGCCGGAGAACACGTCGCCCATCTGGCCGACGGGGACCCGCTCCGCGCGCAGCACCGCGTCCGGCTTGAGGATCTCCACCGAGACGCCCTTGGGCTCCAGGGCCGCCTGGACGCCGCGCAGGAGGAGGGACATGCCGTCGCGGCGGCCCTCGCCGAATGCGGCGTTCTTCCTGACCGCGGAGCGGGTGGCGTCGTCGATGACCTCGCCGAGCCGCTCGGTGAGCGTGGCCGGGTCGGGCTCCTCGAAGCGGATCCGCAGGAACTCCTGGCCCGACCATTCGCCGAGGCCCTCGGGGAGCCGGGAGAGCCGCTGGGCGGAACGCAGCGTCGCCAGGGCGGACTCGACCAGTCCGCGGAGCCGGTCGACGATGCTGTCCCGGTTGCGCTCCAGCTGGGCGAGCTCGTCGGTGAGGACGCGCAGGCGGGGTGCGAAGGCCGCAGCCCAGGCCGCCGCGTGCTCGGGCAGGGCGGAGGCGGGCAGTTCGCGGATCTGCTGCCGGGCGGGGGTGCGCACCTGCTCGTAGCGGGTGGCGTTGGCGTGCCGGACGAGGACGTCGCCGGCCTCGCGGACGGCGGTCTCGGCGGCCGAGAGGTCCGCGGCGCAGCCGCGCAGCGAGCGGCGGGCCTCGGCGGCGGACTGCCGGGCCTCCTCCAGGGTCCCCGGGTGGGGCGCCGGCTCCTGCTCGTCGTCCTGCGGGGCGTGGTCGCGCAGCAGGTCCCGCAGCATCGCAGCGGTCTCGTCGAAGCCTCCGGCGCCGTCCTCGGCGGTGCGGTGGGCGCGCAGCAGGTCGGCGTGGGCGGCGCGGGCGCTCTCGACGGCCGCGGCGTGCGCGGCGAGCTGGGCGGTCGCGTTGCGCAGCATGGCCTGCGCCTGGTCGACGTCCTCGGGGACCATCTCCTCGGGGAGGTCCGTGTGGGCCTCGCCGTCGGCCGGGGCGTGGCGCTCGGCCTCCCCGCGGAGCCGGCCGAGCTGCTCGCTGGCGGCGGAGGCGCGTGCCTCCAGCATCTGGACGAGGGATTCGGCGCGGGAGGCGGCCGCCTGCCGGGAGGGGCCGTCGGCGCCGTCGGTGCCTTCGAGCAGCTGGGCGGCGCGGGTGCGGACCTTGTTGGTGAGCCGGTCGAGTTCGGCGAGGGCGGCGCTCTCGTCGGACTCGGCGCGGGCCTGCTCGGCCCGCAGGTCGGCGCCGACGCCGACCTTCTCGTAGAGCCGGGAGGCGGCCCGGTAGGCCTCGCGGAGGTCGGGCAGGGGGCGCTGCGGGGCCGCCTGGCCGGGGTCCTCGGGCAGGGCCTCGGGGGCGCCGGCGATCTCGGCGCGCTCGGCGCGCAGGGCGCGGGCGGTGCGCCGGGCGTCGTCGGCGGCGCGCTGGGCGGCGCGGCGGTCCTCGTCGGCGGCGCGGGCCCGCTCCAAACACATCTCCGCGCGGGCCTCGGCTTCGGCGGCGTCGTCGGCGAGTTCGCGGACGCGGACCTGCCAGGTGGCGCGCTCGCGCAGCCGGGAGGCGAGGCCGGCGAGGATGTCGGCGGCGCGGCGGGCGCGCTGGGCGGCGTCCTGGCGTTCGTCGCGGACGCGGGCGGCGTCGGCGTTGGCCTCGTCGGCCTCGGCCCGGGCGGTGCGGGCCTCGGCGAGCTCGGCGTCGGCCTCCTGGGCGAAGGTGCGGGCGGCGGCGGCCTGTCCGGCGAGTTCGGCGAGTCGGCCGGGCGGGCAGCCGGTGCGCCAGGAGGCGAGGCGGGCGGCGAGCTCGCGGTCCCCGGCGAGGCGGGCGGCGAGCTCGCGGATCTCGGTGTCGCGGGCGGTGGCGCGGTCGCGGAGCGCGCGGCGCTCCTCGTCGGCGGCGTGCTCGTCGTGCATGGCCGGGTTCGGCGGGACGAGGAACACTCCGGCGTCGTCCCCGGCCGCCGGGACGGGGGCGAGGAGGGCGGCGGCGGTGCCGACGGCGACGGTGGAGCGGGGCAGCAGCGCGGCCCCGGCGAGGACCTCGCGGGCGCGGGCGTGGGTGTCGGGGTCGGTGATGACGACGCCGTCGACGAGTTCGGGGCGGGCGGCGAGGACCGCGGCGTGGTCGGCGGGGTCGACGGACTGGGCGAGGTAGCGCCAGCCGGGCAGGGCGGGGATGCCGTGCTCGCCGAGGTACTCGACGGTCGCGAGGACGTCGGGGCCGGGGGGCAGCAGGCCGCCGTCGCCCAGCGCGCCGAGGATGCGGGCGTCGTCGGCGGCGGCGGTGCGCAGGTCGAACAGCTGGCGTTCGGCGGAGGCGACCGCGTCGGTGAGGAGGGAGTGCAGCTCCTCGGCGGTGCGGTCGAGGTCCTCCGCGGTCAGCCCGCCCGCCGGGGGGTCGGCCGGGGCGGATCCGCCGGCGGGGGTGTCGCCGCCGGAGCGGGGGCCGGGGACGGGGGCCCGTCCGGGCGCGGACGGCAGGCCGAGGAGAGCGGCCAGGCGGGGCGCGGCGGCCAGGGAGGCCGCGGCGAGCCGCTCGGCGCGGTGCGCGGCCTCGGCGGCTTCGGCGGCGTCCGCGGCGCGGGCGGCGGTGAGTTCGGCGCGGGATTCCGCGGCGGCCGCCTCGCGGGCGGTGTCGGCGGCGGCGCGGGCGGCCTCGCGGGCTGTGTCCCAGGCGGCCACGGCGGCGGCTTCGGCGTCGCTGGCGGCCAGGGCTGCGCGGGCCGGGTCGGCGTCGGGGGCGGAGTCGTCGAGCCAGCCGGCGCGGACGGCCTCGGCGGTCTCCTGCCGGACCTCGGCGAGGCGGGCCCGCAGGTGCTCGGCCTCGCTGCGGGCCCGCTGCGCGGCGGTGGCGGCGGCGGTGGCGTCGCGGTGGGCGGCTTCTCCGGCGGCCTGGAGTGCGGCGGAGCGCTCCTCCTCCTCGTTGGCGGTGCGTTCGCCCTCTTCGGCGGCGGTGTGCAGGGCGCGGACGAGGGCTGCGGCTGCGGAGGCGCGGGCGGCGAGGGCGGGAGCGGCGTCCCGCTCGGCCTCCAGGATGGCGGCGGCGACGCGGGCGGAGCGGTCGGCCGCGGCCCGGTGGCGGAGCACGGTCTCGGCGGCCTGCCAGGCGGCGTGCAGGGTGCGCGCCTCCAGCAGCTCGCGGCGCTGGGCGGTGGCGGCCTTCTCGGCGACGGCCAGGGCCAGCGAGGCGTGCCGGTAGGCGAGTTCGGCGGAGACGGCGGCGCTGCGGCCGCGGGCGGCCTCGGCAGCGGTGACGGCGTGGGCGGCGTCGGTGACCCGCTGGGCGAGGTCGGCGGCGCGGGCCCGCTCCTCGGCGGCGCGCGCGGAGAGCCGGCGGGCGAGGGTGCGGGTGCGGCGCTCGGCGCCGGCGTGGACGTCGCGGAGCCGGGAGCGGGTCTCGGCTGCTTCGACGATCTTCCCGAGGAGGTCGACGGAGCCGGCGGTGAAGTCCCGTTCGGCCATCAGCTCGGCGCGCCGGCCGAGCTTGTTGCCGAAGCCGTGGACGAGGTCGGCGAGGCCGTCGGTGTCGCGGGTGTCGGTGACGGCGCGCAGCAGCAGGTCGGTGAAGTCGGAGTCCTTCTTCACCGCGAACAGTCCGGCGGCCTCGCCCTCGTCGGCGTTCATCTCGCGCTGGTAGCGGAAGAGCTCCGGGTCGAGGCCCAGCTCGGTGAGGTGCTCGTTCCAGCGGTCGTGGATCTCCTCGAAGTACACCTCCAGGTGCGGGTACGCCTTGCCCGCCTCGGTCAGGGCGTCGCGGAAGCCCTTCATGGTGCGGCGGCGGCCCTGCGCGCCGGAGGCCCCCTCGACGGGCGGGCGGACGGCGGTGGCCTCGGCGACCGGCAGGTTGTCCAGGCTGAGGCCGGGGCCGGGCCGGAAGGAGTACCAGGCCTCGGCGAACTTGCGGGGGTCGTTGGAGACCTGGCGGCCGCGCCATTCGCTGACCTTGCCGACGACGACGCACTCGCCGGTCTGGGTGTGCTGCCACTCCAGGGCGACGTGCCCGCAGTCGTCGGCGAGCAGGAACTTGCGCAGCACGCCGGAGCTGGCGCCGCCGAGGGTGTTGCGGTGGCCGGGCAGCATCACCGAGAAGATCAGCTTGAGGAGGACGGACTTGCCGCCGCCGTTCTCCAGGAACAGCACGCCGGCGGGTGCGGGGCGGCGCGGCGGGCCGGTGGGCTCGTCCGCGAAGAACTCCGCCTGGGCGGGCGCCGGGTGGGGCACCGGCTCGCCCACTCCGCGCAGGTCGAGCACGGTGTCGGCGTAGCGTGCGCCGGCGGGCCCGATGGAGTAGAGGCGGATCCGGGACAGCTCGTACATGGCGGCGGGCTCTCGTGGTGTCTCGTGGGTGGCGGTACGGGAGGACGGGGGTCGGCGGGGCCGGGGCGGGCCGCGTGCCCGGGGCGGGCGCGGGCCCGCGGACCGGGTGCGGGCCGGGGTTCAGCCGTGGAAGGGCAGTCCGGCGTCGGGCGCGAGCTCCAGGTCGTCGCCCTCGGGCGGCGGGAGGAGGCTCGCGGTGCCGTCGCTGACGGGGACCACGCCGAGTTCCAGGAGTTCGGCCATGGCCGCGGTGCCCGCCATGTCGCGGACCTGGAGCTGGTAGCGGGGGGTGGTGCGGTAGGTGCCGCCGGAGTCGTCGCCGGTGCGCTGGAGGAACCCGGAGTCGGTGAGGAAGGCGGCGGCCTTGCCGACGATGCCGGTGGTGGATCCGGCGAGGCGGCGGGCGTCCTTGGTGGCGCCGGTGGAGCTGCGGCGGGCGTAGACGCGCCAGGCGGCCTCCAGGCCGGGGGCGTCGGAGGCCGGGTCGGTGTTCTCGCCGAGCTCCTCGGCCCGCTCTTCCAGGCGGCGGCAGGCCTGTCGGACGAACGCGTCGACGCCGTTGACGGTGACCCGGCCGACGTATCCGTCGTCGGCGAGGTCCTCGGGCCGGGGGAAGGCGAGCGCGGCGATGGCGAGGTGGGCCAGGCCGTGCAGGAACCGGTCGCCGGAGTCGGCGGCCGTGCGGCGGGCGTAGTCGCCCATGCGGACCGCGAAGACGGAGTCCTCCCCGGCGGTGACGGCCATGCCGGCGCGCGGGGACACCTCCAGGACGACCAGGCCGAGCCCGGTGGCGACGGCGTCGGCGAGGCGGCCGAAGGCCGGGTCCTCGCGGTAGCGGCGCAGCAGGTCGGCGTACTCGGCGTCGCGGGCGGGCTGCAGCTTGGGCTGCAGGCCGAACGCGACGAGGCGGGCCGCGTCGGCGGCGTCCGCGGGGGTGACGTGCGAGCCGGCCGGGGGGGCCGGCGCCGCCGGCGCGTCGGCCTCGCTCCACGCGGGGTGCTCGGCGTGGTGGTCGCTCACGGGTACTGCCTCTCCTGGGGTGCGGTGGTCGCGCGGGGGCGCGGTGCCGCCGGTGCGGCGGCGTACGTCGGAGCCCGGCCGCCCCCGGCGGGTGCGGCCGCGGCAGCGGCGGACGGGTCCGCCCCGGCTGCGGTGGCGGCGGCTGCCGGGGGCGTCACTGCGCCTCCGTCCGGTCGGCGGTCATCGCGGCCGCGTCCAGCAGGGCCGTGCCGACGATCAGGTCGGCGCCGCCGAACTCCGGGTCGTCCAGCTCCGTGCCGTCGTCCACCGCGAACAGCAGCCGCTCCTCGCCCTGGCGGTAGGCGGTGCCGACGGCCGGGCTCGCCGCGTGGACGGCGAGCAGCGCCACCAGGTACGGCAGCTCCGGGTCGCTGCGCCGCGCCTGCGCGAGCAGGCCCGACAGGCGCCGCGGCGCGTCGTGCGGCAGGTCCAGGAGCTCGGTGGCGGCGGCGAGCTGCTCCTCGCTGAAGCGGCTGTCGTCCGGGGTGGCGATCAGGTCGGGCTCGGGCATCTCCGCGCCGAGGTGCTCCCGCTCCACGGGCGGCGTCAGCAGCAGCTCCACCAGGTCCGCGACGCGCACGGACACCGGCGTGCGCAGGCCCGTGCCCGCCGCGAAGAACGCGTCGGTGACGCGCCTGGCCTCCGCGACCGGCAGCGGCAGCACCGGCGCCACGAGCTGCCCGTACAGGTCGATGCCGGAGCGCGGCGCGGGTGCCGCGAACGCCTGCCGGTCCTGCTCCGCCCGGAACAGCGGGCCGGCGTCCAGCAGCCGGGACTGCAGCTGGGTGTGGCGGCGGATGCAGTCCTTGACGATGTCGACGAGTTCGGCGGCCCGCCGCTTGTTCTCCGGCTCCTCGGCCTCGTCGCGGGCCTTGCGGATGTTCGTCAGGATCGCGTTCTCGTGCCGGTAGCGGTCCGCGACGTGGTCGAGGGCCTCCTCGATCATGTCGGGCACGGACCGCAGCCAGTCAACCGCCCGTACGTTGCGCCGCGTCGCCTCCAGGGTGCGGCGCAGCGTCTCCGCGTACTGCACGGTGCGGTAGCGGGCCTGCTCGGCGGCGAGCTGGGCGTCCGCGAGCCGGCCGCGGCTGACGAGGACCTCCAGCTTCACCTCGGCCGCGATCTGGGCGCTGGTGACGTCGGTGTCGAGGGCGCCGACCAGGACGTTGACGGCCTCGTCCGTGGTCCGCAGGTAGACCCCGCCCCCGTAGCCGGGAACTTCCTCGATCAGCTTGAAGTCGTAGTCGCGCCGTACGTAGGCGCCGTCCGGGCCGAACGTGCCGTAGATCGCGCGGAAGCCGCGGTCGACACTGCCGACGTTGACCAGGTTCTCCAGGACCCAGCGCGCCACCCGCTCGTGCTCCGCGGCCGGCCGCTCCGGGGCCTGGGCCGCGACGCGCGGCAGCAGCCTGGCCACTATCTGCTCGTGGTCGGCGCCGGTGTCGAAGTCCATGTGCAGCGTGACCAGGTCGATCGCGGCGAGCGCGACCTCCGCCATCGCGTACGTGCCGTACTCGCCGGCGAGGTTCGCCTTGCGGACGTCGAGGTCGTGGAGCGGGGCGGTGCAGGCGAGCGCGCGCAGCCGCCGGGCCAGGCCCTCGTCGGCGGCCGGGCCCGGCGCCGGGGACGGAAGGGTCTTCGCCGGGGCGGGGAGAGTCACGGACAAAGATTAGGCGCTCGCAGGGACAACATCCCAAACGGCATGGTTCGGCACGATCGGTCCCCGTCATGGGGGGCGAGTGTTGTTCTAGGCTCACGGCATGGCATCCATGATCACACGTGCGGTCGACCTCAACGCCGACCTGGGCGAGGGCTTCGGACGCTGGACGCTCACCGACGACGAGGCGCTGCTCTCCGTCGTCACCAGCGCCAACGTGGCGTGCGGGTTCCACGCCGGCGACCCGTCGATCATGCGGCGGGTCTGCGAGCTGGCCGCCGCGCGCGGCGTGCGGATCGGGGCGCAGGTGTCCTACCGGGACCTCGCCGGGTTCGGGCGCCGGCCGATGGACGTGCCGCCGGGCGAGCTGGCCGACGAGATCGCCTACCAGATCGGGGCGCTGGAGGTCTTCGCACGTGCGGCCGGCTCCCGTGTGTCGTACGTCAAGCCGCACGGCGCGCTCTACAACCGCACCGTCCACGACGCCGCCCAGGCCGCCGCCGTCGCCGCCGGGGTCCGCATCGCGGCCGGACCGGACGCGGACCTGCCGGTGCTCGGGCTTCCCGGGTCGCTGCTCCTCGCCGCGGCCGCCGACGCGGGCCTGACGCCCATACCGGAGGCGTTCGCGGACCGGGCCTACACCGGGGCCGGGACGCTGGTCCCGCGGGGCGAGCCCGGCGCCGTCCTGCACGACCCCGACGCGGTCGTCGCCCGCGCCGTGGCGATGGCCGCGGAGGGCGCCGTCCCCGCCGCCGACGGCAGCCGCGTCGCCGTCGCTGCGCTCTCCCTGTGCGTGCACGGCGACACCCCGGGCGCGGCCGCGCTCGCCGGACGCGTGCGGGAGGCGCTCGCCGCCGCCGGGATCCGCGTCGAGGCCTTCGCATGACCCGCGCCGCCGGGCGCCGCGCCGGGCCGGGAGCAGGCCCGGCGAGGGCCCTCGTCGTCGGCGCCGAGGCGGTGCTCGTCGAGGTCGGCACCGCCGCGGAGGCGGCCGCCCTCCACGCGGAGGTGCTGCGCCGGCGCGCCGCCGGCGAGCTGGGACCCGTACGGGACGTGGTGCCCGCGGCGCGGACCGTGCTCCTGGACGGGGTGCGGGACCCGGGGGCGCTCGCCGCGCGGATCACCGGTTGGCGGGTGCCGCCGCTGGCGGAGGAGCAGGGCCCGCTGGCCACCGTCCCCGTCCGCTACGACGGGCCGGACCTGGCCGATGTCGCCCGGCTGTGGCGGGTCGCGGAGCGGGAGGTCGCCGAGGTCGTGGGATCGGTCGTCTTCCGGGTGGCGTTCTGCGGGTTCGCGCCCGGCTTCGGCTATCTGACGGGGCTCCCCGAACGCTTCCACCCGCCCCGGCGGGCCACTCCGCGCACCGCCGTCCCGGCCGGCTCCCTCGCGCTGGCAGGCGAGTACGCCGGGGTGTACCCGCGCTCCTCCCCCGGCGGCTGGCAGCTCATCGGCACGACCGACGCCGTGCTGTGGGACCCGCGGCGCGAACCGGCGGCGCTGTTCGCACCCGGGACGCGGGTGCGGTTCGAGGAGGCAGGCGCATGAGCGGGACCGGCGGCGGCCTGTGGATGGAGGTGCTGCGCCCGGGGGCGCTGACCACCCTCCAGGACCAGGGCCGGCCCGGCCACGCCCACCTGGGCGTGCCGCGCTCGGGCGCCCTGGACGCGGAGGCGCTCGCCCTGGCCAACCGGCTGCTGGGCAACCGGCCGGACACCGCCGCCCTGGAGACGACGCTGGACGGCACCGCCCTGCGGGCATGCGGCCCGCCGGGGTCGGGGGTCGTCGTGGCGGTCACGGGTGCGCCGTGTCCTGTACGGGTGTCCGGCCGGCCGGTGGCCTGGGGGGAGCCGGTCCGCATCCCGGCGGGGGCGGAGCTGGACGTCGGCCGGGCGGCATCGGGGGTGCGCAGCTACGTGGCGGTGCGGGGCGGCTTCGCCGTGCGGCCGGTCCTCGGCAGTCGCTCGACCGATGTCCTGTCCGGGCTGGGCCCCCCGCTTCCCGAGGCGGGCACGCTCCTGCCGGTGGGGCCCGCCGGCCCGGATCCGGTGCGCGGTGCCGACGCCCTGCGGGTCCCGGCACCCCCGGCCGAGCTGGTGCTGCCCCTCAGGCCGGGCCCGCGGGCCGACTGGTTCAGCCCGGCTTCGCTGGCCGCGCTGTGGCGCTCGCCGTACCGGGTCTCCCCGGAGTCGAACCGCATCGGCCTCCGCACGGAGGCGGGTCCGCGGCTGCTCCGCTCGTGCGGCGGCGAACTCCCGAGCGAGGGCATGGTCCTGGGCGCGGTCCAGGTCCCGCCGGACGGCCTCCCGGTGGTCTTCCTGGCGGACCACCCGGTGACGGGCGGGTACCCGGTGGTGGGCGTCGTCCCCCCGGGCCCGGCATTGGATGCGGCGGCCCAGGCCCGGCCGGGGGTGCCGGTCCGGTTCACGGCGGCGGGGTGGTAGGGGCGGGGCGGCAGGGGCGGCGGCGGAGCGGGCGGGAGCCGATCGGCCGGCTCCGGCCCACCGTTCCCGCTGCGGCCTTCCCACCCGCCGCCCCCACCCGAACGGCGCCCCTTCCGACTTCCGGAAGGAGCGCCGTTCGCTGGTCTGCCGGACTGCGGCCGGCCCCCTACACCGCCGATTCCGGTGTGATGCGGCTGCGGACTGCCGACTGGACGTCCTCTTCCTCCGCCGGGTCCGCGGCCAGGCGGCGGAGGCGGGGGGCGACGCGGGCGTCCGCGGTTTCGGCGTGGTGGGCCGCGACCTCGCGGGTGGTCTCCTCGCAGTCCCACAGGCACTCGACGGCGAAGCCCGCCGCGAAGGAGGGGTCCGTGCCCGCCAGGGCGCGGGCGGCGCGGCCGCGCAGGTGGGAGGAGGCCGTCTCGCGGTAGATGTGGCGCAGCACCGGGGCCGCGCAGCCGATGGAGAGCCGGCCGGCGCCGTCGACCAGGGCGTAGAGGCGGCGGGAGTCGGGGCCGGAGCCGCGGACGGTGTCGCGGAGGGCGCCGAGGACGAGGGGGGCGTCGCCGGGGCCGCCGTGGGCGGCGAGGAGTGCGGCGGCGGCTTCGCCGAGGGCGTCGGGGCGGTGGACCCAGCCGCGGGCCCGTTCGAGGGCGACGGGTCCGCACATGCGCTCGTAGGCGGCGACGGCGGGCTCGTCGGCAGCGGCTTCGATGAGGTCGAGGACGGCCGGGTTCTCCGGTTCGGCGACGACGAGGTGGTGCAGGGCGGTGGCGCGGGCGGCGTCGCCGAGGGTTCCCGCGGCAGCGGCCAGGATGGTGCCGCGGTCCTCGGGGGAGGCCACGGCGGCGAGGCAGCGCGCGGCGGGCACGTGCAGGGGGGTGCCGCGGCGCAGGCCTTCGGCGGCCCAGTCGAAGACGGCGAGGACGCCCCAGCCGGGACGCGGGCCGTTGGGGGTGAGCTGGCGCTGCCAGCGGTCGAAGGAGCCCTGTCGGCGTGCGGCGCCGAGGCGGGCGCCGTGCTCGGGGGTCTCCTCCCACAGGCACCAGGGCCGCGGCTCGTAGGCGTCGCGGACGGCGGCGGCCAGCCGCGCCCCACCCTCGGGGGTGTCGGGGAAGCGGGCGAGGACGGGCGCGGCGAGGGAGAGCAGTCCCTCGTCGTCGTCGCGCAGGGCGAGCTCGTCGAGGGCCCAGGACCAGTTGGCTCCGGAGGCGGCGTAGCGGCGCAGCAGCATCAGGGCGTCGTCGCGGCCGTAGGAGGCGAGGTGTCCGAGGACGGACAGGGCGAGGCCGGTGCGCTGCTCGGAGTCGTCGACGAGGTCGTCGGCGCCGAAGAGGTGGCTTTCGATCTCGCCGAGGGGCCCGTCGAGGTCGAGGTACAGGCGGGCGTAGTAGAGCGAGCGGTTCTCGACCTGCCAGTCCTGGCGCGGGTCACGGAGCACGCACTGGTTGAGTGCCTGGAGGGCCTCGGGCCGGGGGGCCGCGAGTGCGTGCAGGGTGCCGTCGCCGCGGCCCCGCTGGAGGAGGCCGAGCAGGGTGCCGCTTGGCGCTATGACTGGTTCGAACATGGGAATGGCCTCACATCAAGCTGGGGACGCAACCGGGAATCAGGGTTCACAGGGCCGCGTAACAGCATGTGAGGACGTTCGCCGTCGTGTTCCGCTCGATGTAGACCATTGCCTTCTCACTCTCTTCGGTGCTTCGCGGCCTGGCGGCCGGTTCCGCAGGGATGGGGTTCGGACACGCTTCGTGTCCTCCCCCCTGCCCGTCTGCCGAGCTCACGAATCGAATCCGACGCCATGATGACCCAGCCGGTTTGTGTGCCGCGACCACATTTACGGCCGCCGTGACCAACCCGTGAGGTGGGCGGCCGGTCACACCGTGCCAGCTCACGGCCGAAAACGGACTACTTCGCTCCGAAGAGTTCGAGCAGGTCTGCCTTGGCGAACATGCGGGCGGTGTCCACGGCGGACGGGGTGCCGGCGTGCGGGTCGGCGCCGCCGGCGAGGAGGGCGCGGATGACGGCCTCCTCGCCCTTGAAGACGGCGCCGGCGAGCGGGGTCTGGCCGCGGTCGTTGGCGCGGTCGGCCTCGGCGCCGCGCTGGAGGAGGGCGGTGACGGTGCCGGCGTGGCCGTGGTAGGCGGCGAGCATGACGAGGGTGTCGCCGCGGTCGTTGGTGAGGTTGGCGGGGACGCCCGCGTCGAGGTAGGCGGCGAGCGTCTCGGTCTCCCCCTGGCGGGCGAGGTCGAAGACCTTGGTGGCCAGCTCGATGACGTCCTCGTCGGGGGCGCCCTGGGAGCCGCCGTCGGTGGGCTGGTGCTCGCTCATCGGTCGGTTGCCGCCTTTCGCTCGGGGTGCGGGTCCTGGTCGTGGCCCGCGGGGCGGCGCGGTGGGTGCGCGCCCGTACGGGTGAGCGCCAGCGTAGCGCCCGGACCTGCGGGGACGGGGGCGCGTCCGGGGTCCGGGCAGTGCGGGGCGGGCCGCCGGGCACAGCGTCGGCGGCGGGTCTCCGCCAGCGGAGCTGGTCCGGTCAAGTGAAAGAGCGGCCAATTCACCCGTATGCACCTTTTATCGCATTGATACTTCCTGTGAGGTAGGGACAACTGATGGTGACTGTCCCCCACTCACCAGGAGAACTCACATGATCCTCTCCATCTCGGGCGTGGTCCTGCTCGGCGTCATCGCGTTCCTCTTCTTCAAGAAGGACGGGATGAAGCTGTCGCACGCCTTCGTCTGCGCGCTGTTCGGCTTCTTCCTCGCCGGGTCCGCCATCGCGCCGAGCATCACGGCGAGCACGGCGAGCCTCGCGAGCCTGCTCGGCGGGATCAAGCTCTAGCCGCCCCCGTCCCGCCGCACCAGAACCACAGGAGACGCCCGTGGCCCGGCTCCCCCTCCCCCGCTTCCCGTCCGGCGGCAAGCTGTCGGCGGCCCGGGGGCGCGACCTCGTCCGCAAGGCCGCCGACGGCGCCACGGACGTCCTCCATCCGCTCCTGGTCATCGGGCGCGGGCTGCGGATCCTGGCGGCGGCCGGGCGGGCCAGGTGGGCCGCGACCCCGAAGGACAAGCGTGGTCCCGCGCTGTTCCTCGGCGCGGCCTGCGTGCTGGTCGTCGCGGTCGCCCCGTACGGGCCCGCCCTGGCCCTCGCCGCGCTGATGGCGGCGGCGGCCTGGCGGGGGCGGGAGCGGGCCCCCGCCCGGACGGGGCCCGCGCCTGCCGAGGCGGAGCGGCTCGGCTCCCTGTACGAGGCACTCGTCCCGTACTTCTCGGTGCCCGAGGACCCCGAGCCGCTCTTCGCGCACGGGGCGGGCTGGGAGCGGGCGTTCGGCGACTACGCGTTCGACGAGTCGGGCCGCCTCACCCGGCTCCGGATCCGCTACCCGGCGTACTTCACCGACGGCGAGGCCGCCTCCCGGGCCCGCATCGAGACGCTGCTGCACGCGAAGTCGGGGCGCGGCCGCGAGTACCTGTTCGACTGGGACGAGGAGGGGAACCGGCTGGACGTGCGGGTGCTGCCGGCGCTGCCGACGGGGATCGCGGCCCAGCCGTTCGTCACCTCGCCCGGCGAGACCGTCCTCGGCTTCACGGACGCGGACGGGGTGCGGCGCACGCTGCCCGTGTCGGAGGACGGCGAGCAGCGCGACGTACCGCCGGTCCTGTGGCGGACGGGGCCGCGCTCCACCGAGCCGCACCTGCTGGCGGTGGGCCATCCCGGCAGCGGTGCGTCGACGCTGCTGCGGTCGGTCGCCCTGCAGGCGCTGCGGCACGGCGGCGACGTGCTGGTCGTGGAGGGCGGGGGAACCGGGGAGTACGCGTGCCTGGCCGGGCGCGCCGGTGTGCTCGCGGTGGAGGGCGGGCCCGCGGGGGCGCTGGCGACCCTGGAGTGGGCGGCGCACGAGACGGAGCGGCGGCTGATCGCCGCGCACCGGGCGCGGGAGACGGGCGGCACGGTCTCCGAGGACGTGCGGCGGCCCCTGTGGATCCTGATGGACCGGCCGACGGTGCTGGCGCACCTGGCGGCGGCGGAGGGGGCGCCCGATCCGCTGGCCCGGCTCCAGGTGCCGCTGCGGCACGGGCGGGCGGCGCACGTGACGGTGGTCGTGGCCGAGCAGTTCGACCACCTGGAGCTGCTGGACGACACGGTGTGGCAGCACACGCGGGCGCGGGTGGTGCTGGGTGCGGTGTCGGTGCAGCAGGTGGCGGACGTGCTGGGGCTGCCCCCGCACACGACGCCGACGGCACACGTCCCGCCGGGGCGGGGGTACGTACGGCTGGGGTCGGGTCCGGTGCACCGGCTGCAGGTGCCGGCCACCCCGGACCCGTACGACGAGGCGGCGAACCCGGCGCACCGGCAGGCGGTGCTGGAGCTGCTGCCGGGGCGGTCGGGTCCGGGCGGGGCGGGCCAGGTCCGGGCGCAGGCGCCGGGGCGGTCCAAGGCTGCGGCGGTCGGCGCGGAGGCGGTGCCGGAGGCGGCGGAGGCGCCGTAGCCCCCGGGGGGTTACGCGACGAAGGTGCGGGGCGGCTCGGCCCCGCTGCCGCCGGCGCCGGTGCCGACCAGCCGGGCGGCGGCCGCCAGGCGGACGGCGGCTTCCTCGGCGACGGGCCCGCCGACGGTGAACGGCAGCCGTACGTACCCCTCGAACGCGCCGTCGACGCCGAACCGGGGCCCGGAGGGGACGCGGACGCCGACCCGCTCCCCCACCTCGGCGAGGCGGGAGCCGGAGAGCCCGCCGGCCCGCGCCCACAGGGTGAGGCCGCCCCGCGGCACCTCGAACTCCCAGTCGGGCAGCTCCCGGCGGACGGCGGCGACCAGCGCGTCGCGGTTCTCGCGGGCCTGCTCGCGGCGCAGCGCGACGGCCTCCTGCCAGCCGCCGGTCCGCATGAGCCAGTTCACGGCGAGCTGTTCGAGGACCGGGGTGCCGAGGTCGGCGTACGCGCGTGCGGCGACGAGGCTGCGGATGACGTCGGGGGCGGCGCGGACCCAGCCGATGCGCATGCCCGCCCAGAAGGCCTTGCTGGCCGAGCCGACGGTGATGACGGTGGAGCCGGCCGGGTCGTGGGAGCAGACGGGGCGGGGCATCTCCAGGGCCGGGTCGAGCCCGAGCTCGGCCATGGTCTCGTCGACGACGAGGACGGTGCCGGCGGAGCGGGCCGCCTCGACCATGGCGCGGCGCTGCTCGGCGGACGCGAGGGCGCCGGTGGGGTTGTGGAAGTCGGCGACGACGTACGCGAGGCGGGGGGCGGCGTCGCGCAGGACCTGCCGCCAGACGGCCAGGTCCCAGCCGGTGAGGCCGTCGGCCATGGCGACGGGGACGAGGCGGAGTCCGGCGGCGCGCATGAGCTGGAGGATGTTGGCGTAGGAGGGGGATTCGACGGCGATGCGCTCGCCGCGTCCGGCGAAGAGGCTGCAGATGGCGTCCATGGCGCCCATCGCGCCGGTGGTGACCATGATCTGCTCGGGCATGGTGGGGATGCCGCGGTCGGTGTAGCGGTCGGCGAGCATGCGGCGCAGCGCGGGGAGCCCGGCGGGGTAGTCGCCGTGGGTGTGGGCGTACGGCGGGAGTTCCTCGAGGGCCCCCTGGACGGCCTTGGTGAGCCAGGGCTCCGGGGCGGGGAGCGCCGCACAGCCGAGGTCGATCATGGAGCCGAGGGATTCCGGCGGGAGGGGCTCCAGTCCGCGTGCGGGCAGCGGGTTGCCGGCGGGGACGGAGGTCCAGCTGCCTGCTCCGCGGCGCGATTCGAGGAACCCCTCGCCGCGCAGGGCCTCGTAGGCGGCGGCGACGGTGGTACGGGAGAGGGAGAGCGCGGCGGCCAGCTCGCGTTCGGCGGGGAGGCGGGCGGCGACGGGCACGCGCCCTTCGAGGACGAGGAGGCGGATGCCGTCGGCCAGGGAGCGGTACGCGGGGGGCTTGCGCGCCCCGGGGACGCCGGGCCGCTCCTGCTGGGAGGTGATGAGCCGGGCGAGCTGGGAGGCACCCACCGCCGAAGTCCACTCCGCCATGTCGTCGGTCCACTTTCGTCGGATTGGCCACCGCCGGTGCCGGGGCGGCCGGGAATTGGATCGGTCGCGGGGTCCAGCCTGCCATGCCGGTGCCGGCCGGGCCAGGGTCGGGGCCGGCCGGTGGCGCGGGCCGGGGCCTGCGGAGGGCGGCGGTCCGGGCGCCGGAGGAGGCATACTGCGGCGGTGACAGACGCACCCCTTCGCCACCCTTACCTGGACCACCCGGGCCCGGTCATCCCCTTCGCCCACCGGGGCGGCGCCGCGGACGGGCTGGAGAACACGGCCGCGGCGTTCCGCCGGGCCGCCGACGCGGGCTACCGGTACTTCGAGACGGACGTGCACGCCACCGCGGACGGGAAGCTGGTCGCCTTCCACGACGCGACGCTGGACCGGGTCACCGACGGCCGGGGCCGCATAGCCGAGCGGTACTGGAAGGATCTGCGGGCGGTGCGGGTGGGCGGCAGCGAGCCGCTGGTGCTGTTCGAGGAACTGCTGGAGGAGTTCCCCGCGGCCCGCTGGAACGTCGACGTGAAGGCGGAGTCGGCGCTGCATCCGCTGCTGAACCTGATCGCGCGGGCGCGGGTGTGGGACCGGGTGTGCGTGGGCTCGTTCTCGGAGGGCCGGGTGGCCCGGGCGCAGCGGATGGCGGGGCCGCGGCTGGCGACGTCGTACGGGGTGCGCGGTGTGGTGGGGCTGCGGCTGCGCTCGCTGGCGATCCCGGCGGCGCTGCGCGCGGGCGCGGTGGCGGCGCAGGTGCCGGAGACGCAGGGCGGCTTGCGGGTGGTGGACCGGCGGTTCGTGCGGACGGCGCACGCGCGGGGCCTGCAGGTGCACGTGTGGACCGTGAACGAACCGGAACGCATGGAGGCTCTCCTCGACCTGGGAGTCGATGGCATCATGACCGACCGGATCGACATCTTGCGCACGGTGCTGGACCGGCGCGGGGTCTGGGCCTGACGGCCGCGGGCCGCCGCGTCAGCGTTCCGGGTGCCGTGCGGTGACGGGGACCAGCGAGGGGGCGCCCATGAGCGCGCAGACGGCAGACGGGGCGGATCCCGCCGCCGAGGGCGGCAGAGCGGCGACGGCGGCGAAGGAGGCCGCCGGGCGCAAGCGCGAGCAGCAGGGCTGGTACTTCTACGACTTCGCGGTGTCCGTGTACTCGGCGAGCGTGCTCACCCTGTTCCTGGGGCCGTACCTGACGTCGGTGGCGAAGGCGGCCGCCGACGCGGAGGGGTTCGTGCACCCGCTGGGGATCCCGGTGCGGGCGGGCTCGTTCTTCGCGTACTCGGTGTCCGCGTCGGTGGTGCTGGCGGTGCTGGTGATGCCGCTGGTGGGCGCCTTGGCGGACCGGACGGGCCGCAAGAAGCCGCTGCTCGCGGCAGCGGCGTACACGGGTGCGGTGGCGACGGCGGGGATGTTCTTCCTCGAAGGCGACCGGTACCTGCTGGGCGGGCTGCTGCTCGTCGTGGCGAACGCCTCGCTGTCGGTGTCGATGGTGGTCTACAACGCCTACCTGCCGCAGATCTCGACGCCGGACGAGCGCGACGCGGTCTCCTCGCGCGGCTGGGCCTTCGGCTACACCGCGGGCTCGCTGATGCTGGTGGCGAACCTGGGCCTGTACCTGGGGCACGACTCCTTCGGGCTGTCGGAGGGCATGGCGATACGGATCTGCCTGGCGTCGGCGGGTGTGTGGTGGGGGGCGTTCGCGCTGGTGCCGCTGCGCCGGCTGCGGGACCGGGGGGTGGTGCGGGAGCCGGGCGCCGGGCCCGCGGTCAGCGGCTGGAAGCAGCTGGTGGCGACGTTCAAGGACATGCGGCGCTATCCGCTGACGCTGTCGTTCCTGCTGGCGTACCTGGTCTACAACGACGGCGTGCAGACGGTGATCTCGCAGGCGTCGGTGTACGGCGCGGAGGAGCTGGGGCTGGAGCAGTCGACGCTGATCGCGGCGGTCCTGCTGGTGCAGGTGCTGGCGGTGGCGGGCGCGCTGGGGATGGGCCGGCTGGCCGGGCGGTTCGGTGCGAAGCGGACGATCCTGGGGTCGCTGGCGGCCTGGGCGCTGACGCTGTTCGCCGGATACTTCCTGCCGGCGGGCACGCCGGGGTGGTTCTTCGCGCTGGCCGCGATGATCGGGCTGGTGCTGGGCGGCAGCCAGGCGCTGTCGCGGTCGCTGTTCTCCCAGCTGGTCCCGGCGGGCAAGGAGGCCGAGTACTTTTCGGCCTACGAGATGAGCGACCGGGGGCTGAGCTGGATCGGGCCGCTGGTCTTCGGGCTGACGTACCAGGTCACGGGCAGCTACCGGGACGCGATCATCTCGCTGGTGGTGTTCTTCGCACTGGGTTTCGTGCTGCTGGCGCGGGTGCCGATGCGGCGCGCGGTGGAGGCGGCGGGCAATCCTGTTCCCGACCGGATCTGACGCGGATCGGGACACCTCCGCGGCGGGGCGGGAGGCCGGATGCGCATGCGAATTCCGAACGGATTTCGCCGTGGCGGCGCGTGGCCGGTAGTATACGCCTTTGGCCTGCCAGGCGGACCGTTACTGCGTGCTGCAGAAGTGAAGACGTTGGGTGACATCTGCTGCCAGATGTGACAAAACGGGCATTGGTGGGTACAACAAGGGGCGGCACGACGGGCGACGCATCACCCGGAGCGGGAATCTATACCGCCGACCGGACGTTGACCGGATGACGACGACAGCGACACCTGTCCTGTGGGCGACAAGCCCGGGAGGCACGATTCATGAGTGAGCGAGCTCTCCGCGGTACGCGGCTCGTGGTTACCAGCTACGAGACGGACCGCGGCATCGATCTGGCCCCGCGCCAGGCGGTGGAGTACGCATGCCAGAACGGACATCGATTCGAGATGCCGTTCTCGGTTGAGGCAGAGATTCCGCCGGAGTGGGAGTGCAAGGCGTGCGGCGCCATGGCACTCCTCGTGGACGGGGACGGGCCCGAGGAGAAGAAGGGCAAGCCTGCGCGAACGCACTGGGACATGCTCATGGAGCGGCGCACCCGCGAGGAACTGGAGGAGGTGCTGGCCGAGAGGCTGGCGGTCCTGCGTTCCGGCGCCATGAACATCGCCGTGCACCCGCGCGACAGCCGCAAGTCCGCCTGACGGCCGGACACGCAGTACGTACGACCCGAGGGCCCCCGCCACACTGTGGCGGGGGCCCCTCGGTTCTGCCCGGGCGGCGCGGTCGCGACCCGGGCCGGGCGCGGCCGGTCAGGGTGCGGCAGGTGAGGACGCGACCGGTCAGGGCGTCAGCGGCGGGCGCCGGCGGGGGCCCGGCTCCTGCGGCGCGTCCTCCCGGATCACCTCGCCGGGGACGACCTTGCCGTCGGGGTGATGGATGCGGGCCTGCTGGAAGGCGTCGGCGAAGGTGCCTGCCTGCGCCGCGTTCATCCGGCGCTCCAGCGAGCGCGCCGTCCGCCGGCCGATCCAGGCGCGGACGGGCGGCACCAGCAGCAGCAGCGCGGCCGCGTCGGAGACCAGGCCCGGCAGCATGAACAGCAGCCCGGCCAGCATCGTCAGGGCGTTGCCCGAGCCGGACCGGCGGCCCGCGGAGGGCTGCGCGGCCTGGGCCTCCGGCGAGGCCTGCGCCTGCTGGAAGGTGTCGGCCAGGTTCCGGAAGGCGCGGCGCCCGGCCCGCTTGACCACGACGGCGCCGAGCACGATGCCGCCCGCGACGATCACCGCGACCGCCGGCCCGCCCGCGGCGTCCGCGACGAGGCCCAGCAGCCAGATCTCCAGGATCAGCCAGGCGGCAACCGCAAGGGGCAGGAACGTACGGGCGGGCTTGCGCCGCCGGGCGGCGGCCGCCGGAGCGGGTGAAGAGCCGGTCATCATGGCATCCAGTGTGCCCGCAGCGGCGTAAGTGCGGCCTCAGCCGCAGGTCGGGGGCGTCCCCTAGGGGCCCGGCCCCGGCCGGTCAGGAGCCGTCGGCCTCCTCGGCGCGGCCCTTGCCGTGCCCCTTGCCGTGCCCCTTGCCGTGCCCCTCGGCGCGACCCTTGTCACGGCCCTTGTCACGGCCTCTGTCGAGGCCGGCCAGCTTGGCCGCGTGCGACTGGAGCCCCCACTGGGTGACCCGCCACAGCGCCTCGACGACGATGTCCCGGCTCATCTTGCTGTCGCCGAACTCGCGCTCGACGAAGGTGATGGGCACCTCCACGACCCGGAATCCGGCCCGCACGGCGCGGCGGGCCAGGTCCACCTGGAAGCAGTACCCCGCGGAGGCGACCTCGGTCAGGCCCAGCCCCTCCAGCGTCTCCCGCCGGAAGGCCCGGTAGCCGCCGGTCACGTCCCGGATCGGGACGTCCAGCATCAGCCGCGAGTACGTCGAGCCGCCGCGGGAGAGGAACTCGCGGCTCTTCGGCCAGTTGACCACCCGGCCGCCCGGCACCCAGCGGGAGCCCAGCACCAGGTCGGCGCCGGCCAGCGCGGTGAGCAGCCGGGGCAGCTCCTCCGGCTGGTGGGAGCCGTCGGCGTCCATCTCCACGAGGACGCCGAAGTCGCGCTCCAGGCCCCAGGCGAAACCCGCCAGGTAGGCGGCGCCGAGCCCTTCCTTGCCCTTGCGGTGCAGGACGTGCACGTGGTCGTCGCCGGCGGCGAGCTCGTCGGCGATCTTGCCGGTGCCGTCGGGGCTGTTGTCGTCCGCGACCAGGATGTGTGCCTCGGGCACGGCGGCCCGCACCCGGGAGACGATCGGCGCGATGTTCTCCGCCTCGTTGAAGGTCGGAATGATCACCAAGGCCGTGCCGAGCGGCCCCTGGGCCCGCTGTCCGCCGTCGCCGCTCACTGGGTCCGCCTTCGTGTGCTTGTACGTCCTGTCACAGAGAACGACTTTAGAACAGTGGCCGGGCCCCGCGGTCCTTCGGGCCGGTCCGGTGCCCGCCGCTGCCGGGCCCCGTGACCGTTGTCTACTGGACCGCAGGGCCCGGCCGGGCCACCGCCGCCCGGCGGACCTCCGTCGCCCCCGAGGCGCGGGCGCGTCGGGCAGGGCGGATCAGCGCGGTGCGGCCGTCCGGCGGTGGGCCCGGCCGAACCTATCCGGGACGGGCCCGCCGGGCCGAGCCGCTGCCCGCGGGATCACCCCTGTGGCCGTACGAAAACCTCCCGGCCGCCGACGACGGTGGCGAGGCAGACGGGCAGCTCGCGGCCGGGGGTCAGGTCGGGCAGGCCGGGCGTGCCGGACCGGGGGTCCGTGGACCAGCGGGCGACCCGGTCGTCGGGGGCCTGGACGACGAGCTCGCCGGTGCGCCAGACCGCGTAGTCGGCCGGCGCCCCGGGGACGAGGGTGCCCGCGCCGTCGCGGCCGAGGGCCCGCCAGCCGCCGCGCGTGTGCGCCGTGAACGCGGCGCGCACGGAGATGCGGTGCTCGGGGGTGCGGTGGAAGGCGGCCGCGCGGACGGTCCCCCAGGGGTCGAACGGGGTGACCGGGGCGTCGGAGCCGAAGGCGAGCGGTACGCCGGCCTTGAGCAGGGCGGCGAACGGGTTCAGCGTGCGGGCGCGCTCGGCGCCGAGCCGGTCCGCGTACATGCCGTCCTCGCCGCCCCAGGCCGCGTCGAAGGCGGGCTGGACGGAGGCGGTCAGGCCGAGCTCGGCGAAGGCCGCGATGGTGGCCGGGGTCATCATCTCGGCGTGCTCGACGCGGTGCCGGGCGGCGCGGACACGGGCGAGGCCGACCCGGTCGGCGGCGGCGCGGAAGCCGTCGACGACGGCGGTGAGGGCGGCGTCGCCGATGGCGTGGAAGCCGGCCTGGAGCCCCGCCTCGGTGCAGGCTGCGACGTGTGCGGCGATCTCGGCGGCGTCCAGGTAGCCCGTGCCGGTGTGGCCGGTGTCGGCGTACGGGCTGTGCAGGCAGGCGGTGTGGGAGCCGAGGGCGCCGTCCGCGAAGAGGTCGCCGGCGGCGCCGACGGCGCCGAGGGCCCTGGCCTGCTCCAGGTCCCGGTCGGCCCAGTAGCCGAAGACGCGGGGGCCGGGCCGCTCGCGGGCGAGGCCGAGCAGGCCGGTGAAGTCCTCGGCGGAGGAGATGTCGGGGCCGCCGCACTCGTGGACGGAGCCGATACCGAGGGAGGCGGCGTGGTCGAGGGCGGCGCGCTGGGCGTCGGCGCGCTGGGCGGGAGTGACGGCGGCGAGGGCGGCCCGGCGGACGGCATGGTGGTCGTCGCGGGTCAGCGGCTCGTCGCCGCGGGCGGTGACGGCGGGCACCAGGTCCAGCAGGGCGGTGGTCGCCACCGCGGAGTGGACGTCGACGCGGCTGAGGTAGAGCGGGCGGCCGCCGGCTGCCTCGTCGAGCTCCGCGCGGCGCGGCGCGCGGCGCTCCGGCCAGCGGGCGGCGTCCCAGCCGTGGCCGAGCAGGACGCGGTCGCCGGGGCGGCGGCCGGCGTGCTCGCGGACCAGGCGCAGGGCCTCCGCCAGGGAGGCGGCGCCGGTCAGGTCCAGGCCGGTCAGGGCGAGGCCGGCGGAGGTGGTGTGGACGTGGGCGTCGGTGAAGGCGGGTGTGACGAGCGCCCCGTCGAGGTCGACGACCTCGTCGACGCCCTGCGCGAAGGCGTCGGCGGCGCCTTCGGATCCGACCCAGGCGACGTGGCCCCGTTCGACGACCATCGCGGTGGCGAACGGGTCGGCGGGGCTGTGGACCTCGCCGCCGCGGAGGAGGACGGTGCGGTCGGGGGCCGGGCGGGCGGGTGCTCCGGCGGCGTCGGCGGAGTGGGCGGTGCGGTCAGTCATGGGGACAAGTCTCGCCGCCCCGCGCCGGCGCCTCGACCCCGCCCCCGGCACAGCGGCTGCCCGACCGCGCCGGTGCGGCGGCGCGGGGGCTCAGATGCGGGGCGGGCGGGCCTCGTAGGGGGTGGAGAGGACGACGGTGGTGCGGGTCGAGACGTGGGCGAGGGCCCGGAGGCGGCCGAGGAGGTCCTCCAGTTCGAGGGGGGTGGCGACCCGGACCTTGAGGATGTAGTTCTCGTCGCCGGCGACGCTGTGGCAGGCCTCGATCTCCGGTACGCCGGCGAGGCGCTCGGCGATGTCGTCGGGGGCGCTCGGGTCGAACGGCTTCACCGAGATGAAGGCCGTGAGGGGCAGCCCGACGGCCTCGGGGTCGACGACCGCCGCGTAGCCGCGGATGACCCCGCGCTGCTCCAGGCGGCGTACCCGCTGGTGGACCGCGGACGTGGACAGGCCGGTGGCCTTGCCGAGGTCCGTGTAGCTCATCCGACCGTCCCGCACCAGCAGATCAACGATCTGGCGGTCCAGCTCCTCCATTGCGCTCATAGCCGTTCAACCTACGGCCCGATGGGGTCCCCGGCACAGTGCTGCCGGCCCACAAGTGGCACCTGCGGCGGGCATGTGACCAAAGCCACAAGGGTATGCCCTACTGCGGCGGGTTGTCGTGGTTACTCGTGCCGTGCGGCGGGAAGTGCTCCGTGTGGCCGAGGCCGAAGAACATTGCCCGCCCGGCCCACCCAAGGGGGAGTACATCCATGCAGAACACCAAGCGCGCCGGCCGCACCGAGCCGGAGCCCCTCGATCCCGGCGGTCCCGGTTTCGCGGACGACGGCGAGGGGTTCGACGACGCCGAGGGCTTCGAGGTCCGCCACGCGGTCTGCCCCGACTGCGGCCAGTCGATCGCCCTCGTCGCGGACGAGGAGCACCTGCCGGAGCACGCCCTGTGCCTGACGCCGTGGAACCCGTTCGGGCTCACGGTCTGCGCGGGCACGGGCCGCCCGGTCGGCGAGGCGCCGGCGGCCGTGGGCGCGGGGGCGGAGGAGTCCCCGGAGCTGGAAGTCGTCATGCTGGCCCTGCCGCAGGGCCTGGACTGGCGTACGCAGCCCTTCTCGCACGTCGGCGGCCCGGGGTCGCGGCCGGTGCGTCCGGCGGCGCAGGTGCTGCCGCAGCGCAGCGGGCACGCCCAGGCGGCCTGAGCCCGTCGGCCCGGGGCCTCTCCGGCGCCCGGGCCGACGCGTCCCCGCGCCGGCGGCCGGCCGGCAGGCCCCGCTTCCGGACGGTCGGGGACGTCTCGAACGGATCCCCGGACTCCGCGTGCGATTACCCGTGCCCCGGCAGCGCGTTGGTCTCCGCATGAGCGCACTCGACACATCCGCGCCGAGAACGGGCCGGCGGCACGCGGTCCTCCACCGCTTCGAAGAATCGGTTCGGCAGCAGCGGCAGCAGCCGCCTCCGGACCCGCCCATCTACCGGGCGCTGATGGACCACTGGACGGCCGACGGCCGCACCCTCCCGGGCCGCCCGGACCCGGAGTGGACCCGCGTGGCGGCCTCCCCGATCTGGCCGACGGGCCCCCTCTTCGAGTCGCGGCCGTGACCCGTCCGCCCTGAGGGCGCCGCCCCGCCGCCCCGCCGCGCGCGGCGTGCGGCAGGGGGCGCGGTGGTGTCAGCGGGATTCGGGGCCGGCCAGGTGGCGGGCGATGACCACGCGCTGGATCTGGTTCGTGCCCTCGACGATCTGGAGGACCTTCGCCTCGCGCATCAGGCGCTCCGCCGGGAAGTCGGCGGTGTAGCCGTAGCCGCCGAGGATCTGGACGGCGTCGGTGGTGACGGCCATGGCGGCGTCGGTGCAGAACAGCTTGGCCATGGCGGCCTGCCGGGAGAACGCCTTGCCCGCGTCGCGCAGCCGCGCGGCGGCCAGGTACAGGGAGCGGCCCGCCTCGATCTTGGTCGCCATGTCGGCGAGCATGAAGCGGAGGCCCTGGAAGTCGGCGATGGGGCGGTTGAACTGCTTGCGGCCGAGCGCGTACGCGAGGGACTCGTCCAGGGCGGCCTGGGCGACGCCTATGGCGCAGGCGGCGATGCCGAGGCGGCCGGCGTCGAGGGCGGCGAGGGCGATGGTGAAGCCCTGGCCCTCCTCGCCGATGCGGCGGGCGTCGGGGACGCGGACGCCGTCGAAGTGGAGCTGGGCGGTGGGCGAGCCCTTCATGCCCATCTTCTTCTCGGGGGCGGCCGCGGAGAAGCCTTCCGCGTCGCCGGGGACGAGGAAGGCGGTGATGCCCTTGGGGCCCTCGCCGCCGGTGCGGGCGAGGACGGTGTAGAAGTCGGCGATGCCGCCGTGGGTGATCCACGCCTTGGTGCCGGTGATGACCCAGTCGTCGCCGTCGCGGACGGCCTTGGTGCCCAGGGAGGCGGCGTCGGAGCCGGAGGAGGGCTCGGAGAGGCAGTACGCGCCGAGCAGCCCGCCGCCGAGCATGGCGGGCAGGTGGGCGGCCTTCTGCTCCTTGGTGCCGTAGCCGGCGAGGCCGTGGCAGGCGAGGGAGTGGACGCTGACGCCGAGGCCGACGGTCAGGCGGGCCGCGGCCAGCTCCTCCAGGACCTGGAGGTAGACCTCGTAGGGCTGGTCGCCGCCGCCGAACTCGCCGTCGTAGGGCAGGCCCAGCAGGCCGGACTCGGAGAGCAGGGAGAAGACGTCGCGCGGGAAGTGCCCGGCCTCCTCCTGCTCGGCGGCGTGGGGGCGGATCTCCCGCTGGGCGATCTCTCGTACGAGCGCGAGGAGGTCCCGGGACTCCTCGGTGGGCAGCTGACGGTCCACCGGCTGCGGGGCGCGGTCGTTCATGGCGGCGCTCTCCTCCCTCGTCGGGCACGGCGGCGACGCGTGAGGTGTGGGACGCGCCGCCGGGTATCGGTGCTCTCACAGCCGATGGTGCCCTCCGGATCACGGAATGGGCAGCTCAGCGGATGCGGCGGTGTGAGTATGCCCGATCGGGGGCGTCCCGTCACCGGGGCAAGATCATCACGATTTCCGAACGGCCGCCCGAGGAGAGCGGCAGCTGCGGACACTCCGGGACGAACCCCTCGGGGGCCGGAGCGGCCGGGCGGGCCGGAGGTCTCAGATGAGGCCGAGCTGGGTGACGAACATGGCGACGACCACCACGAGGGTCCAGCCGAGGACGTGCTCCAGCCAGGAGGAGCCGTCCTTGGGGCCGCCGGTGCGGGCGAGGTTCCGGGCGGGGGCGTGGGGGGCGGCGCTGTGTGCGGTCATGCCGTCCAATGTGCCAGCGTTTGCGGCTTTCGCGGTAGGGAGGAGCGGCAGGGGTGGCGCGTATCACGCCGCCGGGCCCCGACCGGCTCGCGGTCGGGGCCCGGGACGGGGACGGGGACGGGGGACGGGGGACGGGGGACGGGGACGGTACGCGGCCGCCGGCCGGTGCCGGCCGGCGGGGGCGGCGTGCCGGTCGGGCGGCGGTCAGCGGCCCCGGGCGCGCGGTGTGCGTTCACGGCCCGCCATGGCGCTCATGGCGAGGGCGAGGAGCAGGGCCACGCAGCCGGTGATGACGTTGCTGACCACGCTGCGGGTGGTGTCGTTCGCGCCGGCGACGACCCACGGGGCCACGATCGTCCAGGCGCCGATCGCGACCGCCGTCCACGCCATGGCATGGGTGCGCTCGTAGGCGGAGCCGAGGCCGCTCATGCACAGGCAGTACGCCAGGCCGGCGATCAGGTTGTTCACCGCGAGGGCGGTGAGCACGCTGAATCCGGCTATCCACGGCGATGCCGCCAGGTAGAGGCCGGTGATGAGGGCCAGCGCCTCGACGGCCTGGGCGGCCGGGGTGCTGGTGACCCGCTCGAACCGGGAGCGCATCTCGGCGAGGTCGGGGTGGTGTTCGATGCTGTGGGTGGTCATGGTGGGCCGCCTCCTGTAGAAGACTTATGCGCCCTTTACTCCCTTATGGTGCGCTTGTCCTTTCTCCAGGTCAACGGCCGCTTTCCCACCCGAAGTCACAACCCGGTCACAGCACCCCGACCGCGCGCAGGGCCGTGACCTGCGCCGGGCTCGGGCGGGTCGGCGCGTACAGGTAGCAGACGCCCCCGGGCGCGGAGACCGCCTTGCCGGCCGCGTTGTACCGCTGCGTCCGCAGCCATACGTTCTCCCATTCCCGGCGGCGGTACACCCTGCGGACCGAGGGGTTGTCCGGGGAGTGCGGGTCGTTGGCGACGACGTCGCCGGACGCCGTCAGGCCGACGATCGTCATCAGGTGTCCGGCCGTCCCGTAGCCGGCGCCCGTCAGCTCGTCCGCGCGGAAGGACTGCGAGGTGATCACGGGGATGCCCGCGCGGAGGAGGGTCTCCAGGTCGGCGAGGGAGGACAGGCGGGTGACCACCGCCCCGATACCGCCGTACGAGGCGGCGTACGCGGCGTTGAAGGGCCAGTTCCCGCAGCCCTTGTAGGCGTGGTCGTACGTGGAGCGGGCGGCGTGGCAGACCTGCGGGTCGCTGTACGACGGGTCGACCCAGGCGAGGTCCGCGGGGGCGGGCCGCCTGCCCCAGAACTCCACGACCATCTGGGAGGAGGTCGGGCTGCACCACGCCTCGCCGCCGTTGTCGTACTCCGGATAGCGGCCGATGTGGACCTCCTGCGAGTAGCGCGGGACGGCCAGTTCCACCGCCGCCCCCGAGGGGACCGACGCCGGCACGGTGAAGCGGTCGGGCACGTCGGACGCCATCGCCCCGGCGAGCCCGACGGTCGGGCCGCGCCCCGAGCCGGGCTTGCGGTACAGGGTCAGGCGCAGCTGCCACGCCGTGATGCGCAGGCCCGCGGCGCGCGCCGGCGCGTCGACGGCGAGGGTGTCGGTCCACACCGTGGACCGGCCGTCGGTCTGCCCGTCCACGGAGGTGCGGCGGATGTCCGCGTCACCGGAGGCCCAGCGGCCCATCACGTACCAGGGGCTGGTGCCGCCGTCCCCGTACGTGGCGCGCAGCTCGATCCGGATCCAGGTGCCGGCCGGGGTGTGGGCGTTCCAGGAGGCGACGACCTCGGTCGCCGGGACGGCGGTGCGGTGCACGGGCGAGGTCCAGACGGCATGGTCCCAGGCGGCCTTGCGGCCGGTGTGCGGGTCGGTGTAGTCGGTGCGGCCGGCCGGGACGTCGAAGGCCAGGCTCCCGAGGGTGCCGGGCAGGGTCGTCGTGCCCCGGTGGGTGCCGGCGCCCCAGTGGCCGCGGGAGAACCAGAACCGGTTGTCCACGCTCCGGCCGGCCGCCGCCGCGGCCGGAGGGGCGCCGCCGGCGTCGGCGCCGGGCACTCCGGCCGGGCCCGCGGGGCCCGCCGGCTGCGCAGCCGCGGCCGCGGCCTGCGCCCTGCCGACGGGCACGGTCGCCGCGGCGGCCGCCGCGAGGGCGACGGCCAGCAGGGCCCTGCGTGGTGTGGGTGCGGTCATCGCGGACTCCCCCTGGTTCAGTACGGCGGAAACGGTCCTCCACCCTTGCAGTTCCCCGCTGCGGGATGTCGATGCCGCACGCCGTGTCGGGGAGGAAGACCCGGCCGCCGCGCCCGGCCGTAGGCTGGCCGGGTGGAGTCACAGCAGCCCCTCGCGTCGCTCGCCCGGCAGATCCGGGCGCTGCCGCCCTCGCTCGGACCGGTCCGCCTGATCGGCATCGACGGGCACGCCGGCTCCGGCAAGAGCACGTTCGCCGGGCGGCTCGCCGAGGCGCTGGGCGGCCCGCCGGTGCTCCACCTGGACGACGTCGCCACCCACCGAGAGCCCTTCGCCTGGCCCGACCGGCTGCGCGCCCAGGTGCTGGAGCCGCTCGCCGCCGGCCGGCCCGCCCGCTGGACCCCGTACGACTGGGTGGAGCGCCGGTTCGGCCCCGTACGGGTGCTGGAGCCGGCCCCTGTGCTGCTCGTGGAGGGGGTGGGCGCGGGCCGGCGCGCACTGCGGCCGCACCTGGCGCGGCTGCTGTGGATGGAGACCCCGCGCGCCGAGGCCTGGGGGCGCGGGCGCACGCGGGACGGCAGGGGGCTCTCGGACTTCTGGGACGGGTGGGAGCGCGCGGAGCGCGCGCACTTCTCGGATGACCCTTCGCGCCCCTTCGCGGACATCCTGGTACGCCAGAGCGGTACGGGATACGAGTGGTCTTCCGGGACGGGTGCGACCGCCGGAGGGACGGGTTCCGTCACCCAAGGTGACGGATTCCCCCAGGCCTGAGCGCCCCGCGAAAACGGCTTGCGCGGCCCTCCCCCGACCCGCTTGACCTGGCCCCCGCAGCGGCCTTACGTTCTGAAGGCGCGGTCTTTCCAGGCCGCAGCGGACGCGAAGCCCCCGATTGTTCCCCCGTGATCGGGGGCTTCGTTCTGCCCCGGGCGCCCCTCCGGCTCCCGCCGAGGCCTCCGCACCACCGCAAAAACCTCACCCTGAGTCACCCCGCCCGGTGTACGCCCCCCCGGCGGGCCTTCGCCGCAGCACCCTACGGAAGGGGCGTCGCCGCAGGTACGATGCAGCCCTGATTTCATCGGCGCAGCGGACAACCGGCTTGTGCAGTGCGGGGGTTGCTGGGCACCACGGGGGCAGGCTTGTGGGGGATGTGATGGATTTCGGCATGCCGGGCAGCGCGCACGCCCCGGCCGAACTCGCCTGGCTGCGCGGGGTCGACGCCTGCACCATGGGCGCCTATCCGCAGGCCGAGGAGGAGTTCCGCACGGCCGTCCGGCTCGACCCCGCGATGGCCGACGCCTGGCTGGGCCTGCATGCGCTGCGCGTGGACACCACGAACGCGTTATTGCGCATGTACACCCACCGCGAGCGCTTCGGCGAGCAGCGGGCGCGGCACCGGCGGACCCTCAACTCCTGGTACTGGCTCGGGTGGTGGGTCCAGCCCGTGCTGGAGAGCCGCCGGGACCTGCTGCTGGCGCACGCCTCGCACTGGCTGGACGGCCGGCACGTGCCGGAGCTCGACCAGGCGCTGGCGGCCCTCCCGCCCGTGGACGCCGACCCGCAGGTGCGGTTCCTGCACGCCTGCCGCGCCTACCTGGTCAAGGACTGGGAGCAGCTCGTCCGGCACACCGAGCCGCTCGTCGACGACCCGCTCCTGGGGATCGAGGCGGGCCTGTTCGGCGGCATGGCCCGGGTCCGGCTGGAGATGTACGGGCAGGCCGAGCCGATGCTGGCGGCGGCGCTGATGCGCTGCCGCAGCGAGCAGCCGCAGCGCAAGGAGCTGCGCTACTGGCTGGCGCGGGCCCACGAGGGGACCGGCCGCAGCGCGGCGGCGCTGCCGCTGTACCGGGCGGTGCACCGCGTCGACCCGGCGTTCATGGACACCGCGGCGCGGCTGACGGCGATCGAGGACAGCGAGGACTACGACGGCTACGCCGGGTACGCGGGCGCGGGCTGCGAGGCGTACGGCGGTCTCGGGGCCGCCCCGGGCGGCGGCGACTACGCGGCGGTCGTCCTCGGCGGCGGGCCCGCCCAGGACGTCGGGCTCGTCGCGGACGGCCCCGCCGATCCCCTGGACCCGCTGTCGGCGGCGGACCCGGCCGAACCGCGCTACGGGGGCCCCGTACCGGGGCGGCCGCCGGGCGTACGGCGCAAGTCGGTCTTCCCCCCGCAGGGGCCGGCGGACGGCACGCCGGCCGGGCCGGCCGATCCGCAGCTGCTCGCGCAGGCCCTCGCCGAGCTGGAGCGCATGGTCGGCCTGGAGCCGGTGAAACGGCAGGTCAAGGCCCTGTCGGCGCAGCTGCACATGGCCCGGCTGCGGGCCGGCCAGGGGCTCCCCGTCCAGCCCCCGAAACGGCACTTCGTCTTCTCCGGGCCCTCGGGGACGGGCAAGACGACCGTGGCCCGGATCCTCGGCCGGGTGTTCTACGCGCTGGGCCTGCTCGGCGGCGACCACCTCGTCGAGGCCCAACGGGCCGATCTCGTCGGCGAGTTCCTCGGGCAGACCGCGGTCAAGGCCAACGAGCTGATCGATTCCGCGATCGGCGGGGTGCTCTTCGTCGACGAGGCGTACAGCCTCTCCAACTCCGGCTACAGCAAGGGCGACGCGTACGGCGACGAGGCCCTTCAGGTGCTGCTGAAGCGGGCGGAGGACAACCGGGACCACCTCGTGGTGATCCTCGCCGGCTACCCGGCCGGGATGGACCGGCTGCTGTCCGCGAACCCGGGGCTGTCGTCGCGGTTCACGACGCGGGTGGACTTCCCGAGCTACCGGCCGGCCGAGCTGACGGCGATCGGCGGCGTCCTCGCCGAGGCGAACGGCGACTGCTGGGACTCCGAGGCTCTGGAGGAGCTGCGCAGCATCAGCGGGCATGTCGTGGAGCAGGGCTGGATCGACGAGCTCGGGAACGGGCGGTTCCTGCGCACCCTGTACGAGAAGAGCTGCGCGTACCGGGACCTGCGGCTGGCCGGCTTCGCCGGGGAGCCGTCCCGGGAGGACCTGGCGACGCTGCGGCTGCCGGACCTGATGCAGGCGTACGGGGAGGTCCTCTCGGGCCGCGGCCCGCACCAGGACCCCCCGCCGCTCTGACGGACCCCCGCAGGACACGGGCCCCGGACACGGGGCCGCCCCGGGACCGCGCGGTCCCGGGGCGGCTGCCGTCAGGGGGTGAGGGCCGCCGAGGGGGCCCGGCGGCGGGACGGGATGCGGTGGGCGGGGTCGCGGACCTCGCCGACCAGCATCTCCAGGACGTCCTCCAGCGCCACCAGCCCCAGCACCCGCCCCGCGGGATCGGCGACCTGCGCCAGGTGTGTGGCGTCGCGCCGCATGACGCTCAGCGCGTCGTCCAGCGGGAGCGTCGAGGACAGGGTCGGCATCCGGCGCCAGACCCGCTGCGGCACGGCCCGCTCCCTGTCGTCCAGGTCGAGGACGTCCTTCACGTGGACGTAGCCCATGAAGGCCCCGCCCTCGGAGCGGACCGGGAAGCGGGAGTACCCGGTGCGGACGGTGAGGCGTTCGATCTGCCGGGGCGTGGCGCCGGGCCCGACCGTCACGAGCCGCTCGCGGGCGAGCAGGACGTCGGTCACCGGACGGCTGCCCAGTTCGAGGGCGTCCTCCAGGCGCTCCTGCTCCCGCGGCTCCAGGAGCCCGGCCTGCCGGGAGTCCTCGACGAGCCGGCCGAGCTGGGCGCTGGTGTAGACGGCTTCGACCTCGTCCTTCGGCTCGACCTTGAACAGGCGGAGCACGACGGCGGCGCAGGCCCCGAGGGCGGTCGTGATCGGCCCGCACAGGCGGGCGAAGGCGACCAGGCCGGGGCTGAACCACAGGGCCGTCCTCTCCGGCGCGGCCATCGCGAGGTTCTTCGGGACCATCTCGCCGATGACGAGGTGCAGGAAGACCACGGCGGCGAGGGCGACGGCGTACCCGAGGGGGTGGACGAGGCCCTGCGGAATGCGGGCGGCGTGGAAGACGGGCTCCAGGAGCCGGGCGACGGTGGGCTCGGCGACCGCTCCGAGGGTGAGCGAGCAGAGGGTGATGCCGAACTGGGCGGCGGCCATCATGCGGGGCAGGTTCTCCAGGCCGTGGAGGACCTGGCGGGCCCGCTTGGATTCTGCGGCGAGCGGCTCGATCTGGCTGCGGCGGACGGAGACGAGCGCGAACTCGGCGCCGACGAAGAACCCGTTCGCCAGGACCAGGAGCAGCGCGAAGAGGAGTTGGAGGACGTTCACCGGCCCGCCGCCTCCAGCTCGCCGGCGCCCGCGGCAGCCGGGACGGCCGGGGCAGCGGCCGCGGCTGCCGGGACGGCCGCGGCGGCCGTGACGGGCGGCGTCTCCGGGGCGTCGCCGCCGACCGGTCCGGGCGCGGTCCGCACCAGGCGGACGCGTTCGGCCCGGTAGCGGGCCACCTGCCGGACGGACAGCTTCCAGCCGGGGAGCTCGGCGTGGTCGCCGGGGGCCGGGATGCGGCCGAGGAGGTCGGCGACGAGGCCGGCAACGGTCTCGTACGGGCCGTCGGGCACGTCGAGGCCTATGCGGCGCAGGGCCTGAACGCGGCAGCTGCCGTCGGCCTCCCAGGCCGGCCGGCCGTCCTCGGCGGGGAGGGCGGCCAGTTCGGGGGTGGCGTCCTCGGCGAGGTCGTGCTCGTCGCGGACCTCGCCCACGAGCTCCTCCACGATGTCCTCCAGGGTGACGACGCCGGCGGTGCCGCCGTACTCGTCGACGACGACGGCCATGGGCTGCTCGCTGCGCAGCCGCTCCAGCAGCGGCTGCACCGGCAGGGACCCGGGTACGAGCAGCGGGGCGACGCAGATCCGGCCGACGGCGGTGCGTGCGCGCTCGGCTTCGGGCACGGCGAGGGCGTCCTTGAGGTGGACGACGCCGGTGACCTCGTCGATCCGCTCGCGGTAGACGGGGAAGCGGGACAGGCCGGTGGCACGGGTCAGGTTGAGGACGTCCGCGGCCGTGGCCGTGTACTGGAGGGCGCTGACCTTGACCCGGGGGGTCATGACGTGCTGAGCGGTGAGCTCGCCCAGGGACAGGGTGCGGACGAAGAGGTCGGCGGTGTCCTGTTCGAGGGCGCCGGCCTGCGCCGAATGGCGGACGAGGGAGACCAGCTCGCCCGGGGTGCGGGCGGAGGCGATCTCCTCGGCCGGCTCGACGCCGAAGGCCCGTACGAGGCGGTTGGCGACGGCGTTCAGCCCGGCGATGACCGGCCGGAACACGGTGGCGAAGAGCGTCTGCGGGCCGGCGACGAAGCGGGCCACCTGGAGCGGCCGGGAGACCGCCCAGTTCTTCGGGACGAGCTCGCCGACGACCATCTGGACGGCCGAGGCGAGGAACATGCCGATGAAGACGGCGACGCCGGAGACGGCTCCGGCGGGCAGGCCGGTGGCGGTCAGGGGGCCCGCCAGCAGGGCGGCGAGGGCCGGTTCGGCGAGCATGCCGACCACCAGCGAGGTGATGGTGATGCCGAGCTGGGTGCCGGAGAGCTGGAACGACAGCTCCCGCAGGGCGCGGACCACCGTGCGGGCACGGCGGTCGCCTTCGGCCGCGGCCCTCTCGGCCTCGGGGCGTTCGACGGTGACGAGGCCGAATTCGGCGGCCACGAAGAAGCCGTTGGCGAGGATCAGGGCGAAGGCCGCCAGGAGCAGGACGAGCGGGATGGTCATGCCGCCGCCTCCGGGGGAAGGGCGGCGCGGGTACTACAGGACGATCCGTCCATTGCCGGAGGGAGTCACTCCTCTGGTCGCAGGTGCCCGCGGGCCCCGGGGGTCCCGGGGCCGGTGGGAGGGCACAGGGCTGTGCCCGGCACCAGGGTAGTCATTGGGATCGCCGCCGCAATGGGACGCAGCGGCCGGAGTGTGCGCGGCGCGGGTCCGGTTCAGTGGTGGTGGTCGCCGGTGCCGCGGGTCTCGGCGAGGGCGCGCAGGGCGCGGGCGTCGGCGATCGCCTGTTCCTTGGCGATGCCGGGCTGGATGCCGAGGGCGGGCAGGCTGGTGCCGTCGCTCAGGTCGAGGAAGACCCACGCGTCGCCGGGGCGCAGGTTGACCCGGAGGATCTCGGCCCATTCCAGGCGGCGCTTGCTGGTGAGGTTGACGACGGTGACGCCGGCCTCGTCGGCGACGACCTTGGGCCGGCTGAGCAGGACGAGGACGGAGCTCATCAGCGCCGCGGTGAAGATGAAGCTGAGGCGCTCCCCCGGGCCGAGGTTCTCCAGCAGCAGGGCGATCGCGGTGATCGTCGCGAACATGGCGAGCCCGACGCTCAGCAGGACGACCCGGGTGCGGGTCGGCCGGAACGTGACCGGCAGGGCGGGGAGGTCGGGCTGGGCGGCGGACTCGGCCATGGTGCGGGAGGTGCCTTCTTCAGGGGGCGTGCGGGTCGGGCGGCGGCGTACGCGGAGGGGTCACAGGCGGCAGGCGTGGATCGAGGTGGTGAGGATGGCGCGGGCGCCGAGCTCGTACAGGTCGTCCATGATGCGCTGGGCTTCCTTGGCGGGGACCATCGCGCGGACGGCGACCCAGCCCTCGTTGTGCAGCGGGGAGACCGTGGGGGACTCCAGGCCGGGGGTGAGGGCGACGGCCCGCTCCAGGTGCTCGGCGCGGCAGTCGTAGTCCATCATCACGTAGCTGCGGGCGACGAGGACGCCCTGGAGGCGCCGCAGGAACTGCTGGGCCTGCGGGTTGCCGGTCTCGGCGCCGCTGCGGCGGATGACGACGGCCTCGGAGGTCATGATCGGCTCGCCGATCACCTCCAGGCCGGCGTTGCGCAGGCTGGTGCCGGTCTCGACGACGTCCGCGATGATCTCGGCGACGCCGAGCTGGATCGCGGTCTCGACCGCGCCGTCGAGGTGGACGACGGAGGCGTCGATGCCGTGGTCGGCGAGGTGCTTGGCGACGATGCCCTCGTAGGAGGTGGCGATCGTCATCCCGTGGAAGTCCTCGGGGCCCTTGGCCGTGCCGGGGCGGGTGGCGTAGCGGAAGGTGGACCGGCCGAACCCCAGCGGCAGGATCTCCTCGGCGTTGGCGCCGGAGTCGAGGAGCAGGTCGCGGCCGGTGATGCCGATGTCGAGGCGGCCGGAGGCGACGTAGATCGCGATGTCCTTGGGGCGGAGGTAGAAGAACTCCACCTCGTTGTCGGCGTCGACGACGACGAGTTCCTTGGACTCCTTGCGCTGGCGGTAGCCGGCCTCATGGAGCATCGCCGACGCCGCTCCGGAGAGTGAGCCCTTGTTGGGGACGGCGATGCGGAGCATGGGGGCTTCCTTCTCTGCGGGATGCGGGATTAGGGGCGGTGGGTGCGGGTGGGGGCGGGGCGGAGGACCGGTCCGGGGACCGCGGCGGCCCTAGAGGTGCTTGTAGACGTCGTCGAGGGAGATCCCGCGCGCGACCATCATCACCTGGATGTGGTAGAGCAGCTGGGAGATCTCCTCGGCGGCGGCTTCCCTGCCCTCGTACTCGGCGGCCATCCAGACCTCGGCGGCCTCCTCGACGACCTTCTTGCCGATGGCGTGGACGCCCTTGGCGACCAGCTCGGCGGTACGGGAGGTGCCGGGGTCGCCGTCAGCGGCCTTGGCCTGGAGCTCGGTGAAGAGCTCTTCGAAGGTTTTGTTCGCCATGATGGTCCTCAGGATAGGGGGTCCTCCGCCGCCACTCAGCGCCAGGGTTCGCTGACGGACCGCAGGGTGGCCGCGGTGGAGACGGCGGCGATGACCGCTTCGTGCCCCTTGTCCTCGTTCGATCCCTCAAGGCCGGCGCGGTCCAGCGCCTGCTCCTCGTTGTCGCAGGTCAGAACACCGAAGCCGACGGGGACTCCGGTGTCGATCGACACCTGCACCAGGCCCTGGGTGACGCCCTGGCACACGTAGTCGAAGTGCGGGGTGCCGCCGCGGATGACCACTCCGAGGGCGACGACGGCATCGTAGCCGCGACCGGCGAGTACCTTCGCCACGACCGGGAGCTCGAAGCTGCCGGGGACCCGGAGCAGGGTGGGCTCGTCGATGCCGAGCTCGTGGAGGGCGCGCAGGGCGCCGTCGACGAGTCCGTCCATGACCTTCTCGTGCCACTGCGCCGCGATGACCGCGACCCGCAGGTCGCCGCAGTTCCTCACGCTGAGTTCGGGTGCGCCCTTGCCGCTCACTGCTGTTCTCCTCGGTGGTTCGTTGTCCGTGGTTCGCTGTTCGTGTGTTGCCGGTGGTGCGGGCGGGTCCGCCGGGCCCGGGGGCCGGGTTCCAACGGGGTGCCGCCGGGGTGGGTGCTACTGGTTGCCGCAGGCGGTGGGGACGGTCTCGCCGAGCCAGGGCAGGTCGTGGCCCATGCGGTCCCGCTTGGTGCGCAGGTACCGCAGGTTGTGCTCGCCGGCCTCGACGGGCATCGGCTCGCGGTCGGTGACGGCGATGCCGTGCCGGACGAGGGCCGCGGTCTTGTCGGGGTTGTTGGTGAGCAGGCGGACGCTGCGGACGCCGAGGTCGGCGAGCATCTGCGCGCCTGCGGCGTAGTCGCGGGCGTCGGCGGGGAGGCCGAGCTCCAGGTTGGCGTCGAGGGTGTCGCGGCCGCGCTCCTGGAGTTCGTACGCGCGGAGCTTGGACAGCAGTCCGATGCCGCGGCCCTCGTGGCCGCGCAGGTAGACGACGACGCCGCGGCCCTCCTCCTTGATGCGGGCCATGGAGGCGTGCAGCTGGGGGCCGCAGTCGCAGCGCAGGGAGTGGAAGATGTCGCCGGTGAGGCACTCGGAGTGGACGCGGACGAGGACGTCGGCGCCGTCGCCGATCTCGCCGTGGACGAGGGCGACGTGCTCGACGCCGTCGACGGTGGAGCGGTAGCCGTAGGCGGTGAAGTCGCCGAAGGCGGTGGGCAGGTTGACCTCTGCCTCGCGGCGCACGGTCGGCTCGGCGGAGCGGCGGTAGGCGATCAGGTCCTCGATGGAGATGATCGTCAGGCCGTGCTTGCGGGCGAAGGGGATGAGCTCGGGCAGGCGCAGCATGACGCCGTCCTCGCCGGCGATCTCCACGATGGCGCCGACGGGGCGCAGGCCCGCGAGGCGGGCGAGGTCGACGGCGGCCTCGGTGTGGCCGTTGCGGACGAGGACGCCGCCGGGCTTGGCGCGGAGCGGGAAGATGTGGCCGGGGCGCACGAAGTCGGCGGGCCCGGAGACTCCGTCGGCCAGCATGCGCAGGGTGGTGGCGCGGTCGGCGGCGGAGATGCCGGTGGTCACGCCGTGGGCGGCGCTCGCGTCGACGGAGACGGTGAAGGCGGTCTTCATCGACTCGGTGTTGTGCTGGACCATCTGGGGCAGTTCGAGCCGCTCCAGTTCGTCGGCCTCCATGGGGGCGCAGATCAGGCCGCGGCACTCGCTCATCATGAACGCGACGATCTCGGGGGTGATCTTCTCCGCGGCGACGACGAGGTCGCCCTCGTTCTCGCGGTCCTCGTCGTCGACGACGACGACCGGGCGGCCGGCGGCGATGTCGCGGACGGCCCGCTCGACGGGGTCGAGCCGGAACGGCTCGTCGAGGAGGGAGTCGTAATCGGGAACGGGCTTGAGGGCGGTCATGCCGTTGCTCCTTCCAGGGCCGGGGCGGTGGTGGTGCGCGAGCGCCGGTACCAGTCGTGCGCGCCCCAGAGGACGAGCGCGAAGTAGACGACGTAGACGAGGCCGGAGAACGCCAGCCCGCCGGTGAAGGCGAGGGGGACGCCGACGAGGTCGACGAGGAGCCAGGCGAACCAGAACTCGACGAGGCCGCGGGCCTGGGCGACCATCGCGACGACGGTGCCGACGAAGATGTACGCGTCGGCCCAGGGGCTCCACGACAGGTTCGGGTAGAGGGTGAACAGGCCGCCGACGGCGAGGGTGCCGAGGACGGCGCCGGCCAGGAGGAGGCCGCGCTCGGCCCAGGTGGCGGTGCGGACGGCGATGGAGCCGTCCTGGGCCTGCCGCCGGCCGAGGTGCCAGGCGCGCCAGCCCCAGGCGGCCACGCCGATGACGAGGAGCTGCTTGCCGACGCCGCCCGCGAGGTGGGCGGAGGCGTAGGCGGCGATGAGCACGAGGCCGGAGAGGAGCTGGGCGGGCCAGGTCCAGATGGAGCGGCGCCAGCCGAGGGCGAGGGCGGCCAGGCCGAGCAGGTTGCCGATCATGTCGGACCAGATGACCTTCTGCCCGAAGGCGGTGAAGGCTTCGGCGCCCAGCCAGCCGAGCGCGCTCACGGGGTGTCCTCCTCGGCTGCGGCGGCGGTCGCCGCGAGGGGGTCGACGCCGGCGGCGAGGAGGCGCTCGACGTACTTGGCGAGGACGTCGACCTCCAGGTTGACGGGCTCACCGGGCTGCTTGGTGCCGAGCGTGGTCAGCGCGAGGGTGGTCGGGATGAGGCTGATGGTGAAGTGGTCGGCGGCCGCCTCGACGACCGTGAGGCTGACGCCGTCGACGGTGATGGAGCCCTTCTCGACGACGTACCGGGCGAGGTTGCCCGGGAGGGAGACCTTGACGAGCTCCCAGTGTTCGGAGGGGGTGCGGGAGAGGATCTCGCCGGTGCCGTCGACGTGGCCCTGGACGAGGTGGCCGCCGAGGCGTCCGCCGAGGGCCATGGGGCGTTCGAGGTTGACGCGGGAACCGGGCCGCAGGGCGCCGAGGCTGGAGCGGTTGAGGGTCTCCTGCATGACGTCGGCGGTGAACTCGCCGTCGGCGGTCTCCACGACGGTGAGGCAGACCCCGTTGACGGCGATGGAGTCGCCGTGCTTGGCGCCGTCGGTGACGAGGGGGCCGCGCAGGCGGAAGCGGGAGGCCTCGGCGAGTTGCTCGACGGCGGTGACCTCGCCCAGTTCTTCGACGATTCCGGTGAACACTCAGTGCTCCTTGGGGGCGGTGGGGACGGCGGTGATGCGCAGGTCGGTGCCGGTGCGGACGGCCTCGGTGATGTCGAGGCGGACCGCGTCGGCGATGTTCGTGATGCCGGCGCCGGCGAGGGCGGCGGGGCCGGCGCCCAGGAGGGCGGGGGCGAGGTAGCCGATGACGCGGTCGACGGCTCCGGCTTCGAGGAAGGCTCCGGCGAGGGTGGGGCCGCCTTCGAGGAGGAGGGAGCGGACTCCGCGGTCGTACAGCGCGGCGAGGAGGTCGGGGACGGGGATCCGGCCGTCCTTCGGGGTCAGCCGGAGGAGGTCGGTGCCGGGGGGCAGGTGCCGGGTGTCGGCGTCGTCGGCGACGACCAGGAGGGTGGGGGCGGAGCCGTCGAGGATGCGGGCGCTGGCCTGGGCGGTGGCGCGGGGGTCGACGGCGATGCGCAGGGGCTGGGTGGCGCCGTCGATGCCGCGGGCGGCGAGGTGGGGGTCGTCGGCGCGGAGGGTCCCGGCGCCGACGAGGACGGCGTCGGACTCGGCGCGCAGCCGGTGGACGTCGGCGCGGGACTCCGGGGAGGTGATCCAGCGGCTGGTGCCGTCGGCGGCGGCGCTGCGCCCGTCGAGGGTGGCCGCGTACTTCCAGGTGACGTGGGGCCGGCCGAGGCGGACGGCGGTCAGCCAGGCCGCGTTGCCGGCGGCGGCCTCGGCTTCGAGGAGTCCGCCGCGGACGTCGATGCCGGCGGCGCGCAGGGTGGCGGCGCCGCCGCCGGCCTGCGCGCTCGGGTCGGAGACGGCGTAGGCGACGCGGGAGACGCCGGCGTCGATCAGGGCCTGGGCGCAGGGTCCGGTGCGGCCGGTGTGGTTGCAGGGTTCGAGGGTGACGTAGGCGGTGGCGCCGCGGGCGGCGGGTCCGGCGTCGCGGAGGGCGTGGACCTCGGCGTGGGGGCCGCCCGCGCGCTGGTGCCAGCCTTCGCCGACGACGGCGCCGGAGGCGTCGGCGAGGACGCAGCCGACGACGGGGTTGGGGCTGGTGCGGCCGAGGCCGCGGGCGGCGAGCGCGACGGCACGGCGCATGGCGCGGGTGTCCGCTTCCGCGTCGTGCGGTGCGGCGTGCGCGGCGTCGTGGGGTGCCACCGGGTCCTCCTGCCTCGTCGGGCACGGACTCCGGGGCTGTCGGGATACGACAGATCGAGCGGTACAGGCACGCGGGGACGCCGAGGCCGGAGGAAACGGTCCGTTCCGGGCGCGTCCGCGAGGAAGCGCTGGTGGACCGCCGACGGCGGCGTACCGGTGACTGCCCGCCGCGCACTGCCTCCCATCCGGACTTTCACCGTCGGTCCAGGAATCTCACCTGGTCAACCGGCCGCTGGCTGCGGACGGGTCGCGGACTATACCGCCGGTTCGGAATTACACCGACCCCGGAGTGCGCTGCTACTGGTACTCCCGACCAGTCTGCCACGGGCGATCGGCGCCCATGCCGGCGAAGTGCTGTGGCCTGGGTCACAAGGCCGGGCCGGGCGGGTGAGTCCGTCACGTCGCTTCCATGATTGGTCCAGACCTATTGACGCCTTGGTCTAGTCCTCTTAACGTTCCCTTCATCCTCCCCGGGAGAGCCCGCCGGACGTGCGCACGCCGCGGGCCAACACGCACCACCTGTCTGCATGTTGTGTCCTGCCACCTCCCCTCCCCAGGAGGCTCAATGCTGTCCCCCACACGAACGAGGGCGATGCTCCTGGCATCCGGCGCGGCGATCGCCGGACTGCTGGCGGGCGGGCTCTCGGCGGGCGTCTCGCACGCCGCCGACAACGAGAGCTGCCGGCCCGACGGGCTCTACAAGACGGCCGGGGTCGACGTCCCCTACTGCTCGGTCTACGACACCGAGGGCCGCGAGAAGATGGGCGCCGACCACCAGCGGCGCGTCATCGGCTACTTCACCAGCTGGCGCACCGGCAAGAACGGCCAGCCGGCCTACCTGGTGAACAACATCCCGTGGGACAAGGTCACCCACATCAACTACGCCTTCGCGCACGTCGGCGGCGACAACAGGATCTCGGTCGGCGCGGACGGCCCGAACAACGCCTCCACCGGGATGACCTGGCCCGGCGTGGCGGGCGCCGAAATGGACCCCGCCCTCCCGTACAAGGGCCACTTCAACCTGCTGAACAAGTTCAAGAAGCAGCACCCCGACGTGAAGACGCTGATCTCGGTCGGCGGCTGGGCGGAGACCGGCGGCTACTTCGGCGACAACGGCGACCGGGTGGCCTCCGGCGGCTTCTACTCGATGGCCACCAACGCCGACGGCTCGGTCAACCAGGCAGGCATCGACACCTTCGCCGCCTCGGCGGTCGACTTCATCCGCACGTACGGGTTCAACGGCGTCGACATCGACTACGAGTACGCCACTTCCATGAAGGACGCGGGCAACCCGCTGGACTGGTCGCTCGCCAACCCGCGCCGGGCCGGCCTCGTCAAGGGCTACGACGCCCTGATGAAGTCGCTGCGCGAGAAGCTGGACCAGGCCGGCGCCGCCGACGGCAAGCACTACCTGCTGACCGTCGCCGCCCCGTCCTCCGGCTACCTCCTGCGCGGCATGGAGACGTACCAGATGCAGAAGTACCTGGACTACGTCAACATCATGTCCTACGACCTGCACGGCGCCTGGAACGAGTACGTCGGCCCGAACGCCTCGCTCTTCGACGACGGCAAGGACGGCGAGCTCGCCGCCGCAGGGGTGTACGGCTCCCAGCAGTACGGCGGCATCGGCTACCTCAACACCGACTGGGCGTACCACTACTTCCGCGGCTCCATGCCGGCCGGCCGCATCAACATCGGCCTGCCCTACTACACCCGCGGCCACAAGAACGTCCAGGGCGGCACGGACGGCCTGTGGGGCAAGGCCGCGGCGACCAGCTGCCCGGCCGGCTCCGGCCTGGCCAAGTGCGGCGACGGCGCGGTCGGCATCGACAACCTGTGGCACGACAAGGACGACAACGGCAACGAGTCCCCGGCGGGCTCCAACCCGATGTGGCACGCCAAGAACCTCGAGAAGGGGATCGTCGGCGACTACGTCACCCAGTACGGCTTCCCCGCAGGCACCACGCTGACCGGCACCTACGCCCGCAAGTACGACTCGACCCTGGTCGCGCCGTGGCTGTGGAACGCGCAGAAGAAGGTCTTCCTCTCCACCGAGGACGAGCAGTCCGTGGCCGCCAAGGCCGACTACGTGGTCGACCGCGGCATCGGCGGCACCATGGTCTGGGAGATGGCCGGCGACTACGCCTGGAACGCCGCCAAGGGCCAGTACGAGATGGGCTCCACGCTCACCTCGCTGATGTACGACAAGTTCAAGTCGGCCTCCCCGTACGGGGCGAAGAAGGCGGGCGCCACCGCGCTGCCGGCCCAGGCCGTGGACGTGAAGGCCGAGTTCGGCGACTTCAAGCTCGGCGACTCCAACTACCCGCTCACCCCGAAGATCAAGATCACCAACAACACCAAGACGGCCCTGCCGGGCGGCACCGAGTTCCAGTTCGACTACGCCACCTCGGCCCCGAACAACGCCTCCGACCAGTCCGGCTTCGGCACGAAGGTGATCAGCAGCGGGCACACCGGCAACAACGTCGGCGGCCTGAAGGGCGACTTCCACCGGGTCTCCCTGAAGCTGCCGGCCTGGCAGTCGCTCGCCCCGGGGGCCTCCGTCGACCTGGCGTTCAACTACTACCTGCCGGTGTCCACCCCCTCCAACTGGACGGTGAACATCGCCGGGACGGTGTACGCCCTCGCCGGGGACCTGGCGCGCGGCACGGCCGTGGTCGAGCCGGGCGGCGGTTCGCAGCCGCCGACCAGCCAGCCGCCCACGAGCCAGCCCCCGACGAGCCAGCCCCCGACCAGCCCGCCCCCGGGCGGCACCTGCACCAACCCGGCGTACCAGGCCGGCGACGTGTACACCGCGGGCACGGTGGTCTCCCACAAGGGCCGCAACTGGAAGGCCCAGTGGTGGACGCAGAACGAGGAGCCGGGCACGACCGGCCAGTGGGGCGTCTGGAAGGACCTCGGCGCCTGCTGACGCACCGCCCCCGCACCTGACGCGGGCGGCACGGTGAAGGGACCCGGTGGCCCGGCGGCCACCGGGTCCCCGCACGTCCGGGGCCGGTCGGCGCCCCGTACGCTGCTGCGGGTGACCACCTCTGCGGCAGACCTCTCGGCCGAATTCGAGCAGCACCGCCCCCGGATGTTCGGCATCGCCTACCGCATGCTCGGCTCCGCGGCGGAGGCCGAGGACACCGTCCAGGACGCGTGGCTGCGCTGGAGCGCCGCCGACCGCGGCGACGTCCTGCACCCCGGGGCCTGGCTCGCCAAGGCCGTCACCCACCTATGCCTCAACCGGCTCACCTCCGCGCGCGCCCGACGCGAGGCGTACGTCGGCCCCTGGCTCCCGGAGCCGGTGCTCACCGGGGACGGGGCGCTGGGGCCCCTGGAGTCGGCCGAGCAGCGCGACAGCGTCTCGACGGCCCTGCTGCTCCTCCTGGAAGAGCTCACTCCGGTGGAGCGGGCCGTGTACGTGCTGCGGGAGGCCTTCGCGTACGGGCACCGGGAGATCGCCGGACTGCTGGACGTGTCCGAGGCCAACAGCCGGCAGCTCCACCGGCGGGCCTCGGCGCGCGTCGCCACAGGGAGGGCCGCCGCCGCGGCGGCCGGCGGCGAGGACGGCGGCGAGGACGGCAGCGGGGAGAGCCCGGCCGCCGTCCGGAGCCGGCGCTTCCAACCGGATCCCGCGCAGTGGCAGGTGCTGGTCGAGGGCTTCCTCGCGGCGGCGCGCGACGGCGACCTGGCCCGCCTGGAGGGCATGCTCGCCGCGGACGTCCGGTACGTCTCCGACGGCGGCGGCGTGGTCAGCGCGGCCCGGCGCCCGGTCGAGGGCCGGGACAAGGTGGCCCGCTTCCTGGCCGGCGCCGTGCGCAAGTTCGGGGCCGGCCTGCCGGTCGCGGTCGCCCCGGTCAACGGCGAGCCCGCGCTGCTCGTCGGCGGGGCGGCGGTCGTCATGCAGGTGGAGTTCGAGGACGGCCTGGTCAGCGAGGTGCGGACGGTCCTGAATCCGGAGAAGCTGGAGTTCCTGGCGCAGCAGTTGTCACGTTCGCCGGGGCTGTCCAATCCGGGCTGGTGAACGCACTCCCCAGCGGAAGGACACGGACACCATGAGCACCATCCTGGTCACCGGCGGAACCGGGACCCTCGGCAGGCGGGTCACCGACCGGCTTCAGGCCGCCGGCCACGAGGTACGGGTCCTCAGCCGCCGCTCGGAGCAGTACCCCGTCGACCTGCGGGACGGGAGAGGGCTCGACGCGGCGATGGCGGGGGCGCAGGTGGTCGTGCACTGCGCCTCCTCGCCGCGCGGCGGGGACGACAAGGCGGCCGGGCACCTGATCGCGGCGGCCCGGCGGGCCGGGACCGTCACGAACCTCGTCTACATCTCCATCGTCGGCGTGGACGTGGTGCCGCTGGGCTACTACCGCGTCAAGCACCGGGTGGAGCGGATGCTGCTGGAGTCCGGGCTGGGCGTGACGATCCTGCGGACGACGCAGTTCCACGACCTGGTGGCGGCGGTGGCCCGGGCGCTGGCCAGGGTCCCGGGGCCGGTGCCCGTGCCCAGGGGGGTGCGGGTGCAGCCGATCGCGGTGGAGGAGGTCGCCGGCCGGCTGGCGGAGCTGGCGGTTCCCGTCCCCGCGGCGGGCGGGCGCGTCCCGGACATGGGCGGGCCCGAGGTGCGGACGCTGGCCGACTGGGTGCGGGCGTACCTGGCGGCGGGCGGGGGGCGCCGGCGGCGGGTGGTGGAGGTGCCGCTGGCGGGAAGGGCGTACCGGGGGTTCCTGCGCGGCGGGAACCTCGCGCCGGACCGCGCGGTGGGCACGGTGCGCTTCGCGGACTTCCTGGCGGAGGGCGGCGGGCGCGCCTGAGCCGCCGCGGGGCGGCGGGCTGCGGCCCCGCGGCGTCAGCCGAAGAGCGCGGCCTGGGCGGACTCCGCGGCGGCGAGGCGGGCGCCCGCCAGGACCGCCGCGTCGCCGAGGGCGGTGGCGCGGACCTCCGTGGGGACCGGGCTGAGGGCGGCGAGGCGGCGGGCGACGCGGTCCGCGAGGGCGGGTCCGCCCGCGTGGCCGAGTTCGCCGCCGAGGACGACGCACCCGGGGTCCAGGACCGCCGCGACGGCCGCGGCGCCCAGGGCGAGGCGCTCCGCGAGGGCGTCGAGGAAGGCGTCCCCGGCGGCGCCCGCCACCGCTTCCGCCACCGGCCCGGTGAAGCCGTGCGCGGCGGCCAGCCCGGCCACGGCGGCCCGCCCGGCGAGCGCGTGGAAGCCGCCCTCGCAGCCCGCGGCCGAGGGCAGGGAGCCCGTGCCCGGCACGGGCAGGAAGCCGATCTCGCCCGCTCCGCCCGAGGCGCCGCGCCGCAGCCGGCCGTCGAGGACGACGGCCGCGCCGACGCCTGCGCCGAGCCACAGCAGCACGAAGGAGCCGGCGTCCCGCGCGGCGCCGACCCGCTGCTCGGCCAGGGCCGCCAGGTTGGTCTCGTTCTCCACGGAGACCGCCGCGGGCAGCCGCCGCCGCAGGGCCGCGACCAGGTCGCGGTGCCAGGCCGGCAGCCCGGCGGTGCTGCGCAGGCGGCCGTCGGCGGGCGCCACCAGGCCGGGCGCGCCGACCACGACGGTGTGCAGGGGGTCCGCTCCGGCCTGGCGGGCCAGCGCCTCCAGGGCGTCGACGGCCTCGTCGGCGGCGTCGACCGGGAGGGCCGCCCGGGCCAGGGGCCGGCCCAGCAGGTCGGTGACGACGGCGGTCGCACTGTCCGTGCGCACGTCCAGGGCCGCCAGGTGGGCCCGCCGGGCGACGATCCCGTACAGGCGGGCGTTGGGGCCGCGGCGCCGGGCGCCGGCCTCGCCGACGACCTCGACCAGCCCGGCCTGCGCGAGCCGCTCGACGAGGTCGGCGACCGAGGGCCGGGACAGGCCGGTCATCTCCTTGAGCTGAGCAGCCGTCAGGGGGCCCTCGTCCCTGAGGAGTCGCAGGGCGAGGCGGTCGTTGAGGACGCGGGCCGTGCTCGGCGAGGCCGGGGCGGGGGCCGGTGCGGGGGCCGGGGCGGTCGCGGCCTGGGCGGCAGTCACGGTGCCCATCCTAGGCAGTGCGGCCCCCTCACCATCAGGCAGGCTTCCTGATAGTTTGATCGGCATGACCGGCGAAACCGCATCCGCTCTGGCGCGCCTGCGCTCCGCACGTCTCGCCATTGCGGCCGTCTTCTGCGTCCACGGCGCCGTCACCGGCTCCCTCGCCACCCGCATCCCGTGGATCCAGGAGCACGCCGGCCTCGGGCCCGGCGCCCTCGGTCTGGCCCTCGCCTTCCCCGCCCTCGGCGCGGCGCTCGCTATGCCGCTGGCCGGGCGGGTCAACCACCGTCTCGGCGCCCGGCCGGCGCTGCGCGTCCTGCTCGCCGCGTGGACGCTGTCGCTCGCCCTGCCGGCCCTCTCCCCCAACCTGCCCTCGCTGTGCGCCGCACTGCTGGTGTACGGGGCCGCCTCCGGCATGTCGGACGTGGCGATGAACGCGCTCGGTGTGGAGACGGAGAACCGCATCGGCCGGTCCATCATGTCCTCGCTGCACGGCATGTGGAGCGCGGGGGCCCTGCTGGGGGCCGCCGCGGGCACCGCGGCCGCCCACCTGGGAGCCGACGCCCGCTGGCACCACCTGCTCGCGGCGCTCGCCCTGACCGCCGCCGGGCTGGCCGCCGCGAACGGGGTGCTGGACCTGCGCAGCCCGGCGGACGAGCCCGCGCCGCCGCACTTCGCGCTGCCGCCGCGGTCGGCACTGCTGATCGGCGCGGTGGGCTTCTGCGCGGTGTTCGCCGAGGGGGCGAGCCTGGACTGGTCCGCGGTCTACCTGCGGGACGTGCTGGACGCGGACGCCGCGCTGGCGGCGGGCTGCACCACCGCGTTCGCGCTGACGATGGCGCTGGCCCGGTTCGCGGGCGACCGGGTGGTCGACCGGTTCGGACCGGTGCGCACGGTCCGGGCGGGCGGCGTGCTGGCCACGGCGGGCGGGCTGCTCGTGGTGACCGCGCGGCACCCGGCGGCGGCCATCGGCGGCTTCGCGCTGATCGGGCTCGGCGTGGCGGTGGTGGTGCCGCTGGCCTTCGCGGCGGCGGCGCGCAGCGGCCCGGAGCCGGCGCAGGCCATCGCGGGCGTCGCGACGATCACGTACACGTCCGGGCTGATCGCGCCGTCGGCGATCGGCGCGGTGGCGGACGCGACGTCGCTCGTGGTCTCCTTCGCCCTGGTGACCGCGCTGGCGGTGGTGCTGACAGCGGGCGCATCCGTCCTGCGTCCGCGGGCCGCCGCCGGCGGGAAGGGCGCCCCCGCCAACCGGAACGAACCCACTGGTACACGGCCGTAATATGACGCTGGCCGCACCGGCCGGCCGTGATCCGCGCGCCTGACGTCCGGTACGGCGGGCATGCTTGGCGGACCGGATCGACGGAAGTGGTGGGACATGGGCCTCGGCGTGGGCTGGACGCTGCACGGAGACGGGCGGACCCCCGCCCCCGGAGCAGTGGTGCGGCCGGACGAGCGGCTGTCCTGGCCGCGGACCGCGGGGCTGGGCGCCCAACACGTCGTGGCGATGTTCGGCGCGAGCTTCGTCGCGCCGGTCCTGATGGGCCTGGACCCGAACCTCGCCATCATGATGTCCGGCATCGCCACGGCCGTCTTCCTCCTGGCGACCCGCGGCCGGGTCCCCTCGTACCTGGGCTGCTCCCTGTCGTTCGTCGGCGTCGCCGCGGCGATCCGCGCCTCGGGCGGGGACAGTGCGGTGGTGACGGGCGCCGTGTTCACCGTCGGGGCCGCGCTGTTCCTGGCCGGCCTCGCCGTGCAGCGCTTCGGCGCGCGGATCATCCACGCGACGATGCCGCCGGTGGTGACGGGCGCGGTGGTGATGCTGATCGGCTTCAACCTGGCGCCGGTGACGGCCTCGACGTACTGGCCGCAGGACCAGTGGACGGCGCTGCTGGTCATGCTGTTCACCGGGCTGGCCGTGGTGTGCCTGCGCGGCTTCTGGTCGCGCATCGCGATCTTCCTGGGGCTGGTCTTCGGCTACGCGGTCTCGGCCCTCTTCGACCTGCTCTTCGGCAAGATCCACTCGCCGGCGGGCGGCACGGAGGCGGTCGACCACTGGCGCCTGGACCTGTCCGGTGTCGCCGAGGCCGACTGGATCGGCCTGCCGTCGTTCCACGCCCCGCAGTTCGAGTGGTCGGCGATCCTGATCGCGCTGCCCGTGGTGATCGCCCTGATCGCGGAGAACGCCGGGCACATCAAGGCCGTCGGCGAGATGACCGGCGACCCGCTGGACGACACCCTGGGCACGGCCATCGCCGCCGACGGGGCCGCCTCGATGCTCTCCACCGCGGTCGGCGGCCCGCCGAACACGACGTACTCCGAGAACATCGGCGTCATGGCGGCGACCCGGGTCTACTCCACGGCCGCCTACTGGGCGGCGGCGGGATTCGCCCTCCTCTTCGGCCTGTGCCCGAAGTTCGGGGCGGTCGTCGCCGCGATCCCCGGCGGGGTCCTCGGCGGGATCACCGTCATCCTGTACGGCATGATCGGGCTGCTCGGCGCCCAGATCTGGCTGAACGGCCGCGTGGACCTGCGCAATCCGCTGAACCTCGTGCCGGCGGCCGCGGGCATCATCATCGGCGTCGGCGGGGTCGAGCTCCGGATCACCGACACCTTCGTGCTCGGCGGGATCGCCCTCGGCACGCTCGTGGTGATCACCGGCTACCACGCACTCCGCTTCTTCGCCCCCGCCCACCTGAAGGAGCAGCCGCCGCTGCTCGACGCGGGAACCTCCGACTACGACCGCGAGGACGGCCCCGCGGCGGACGGCCCCTTGGCGGACGGTGCCGGCGGCGGCGCGGAGGGCCCGTCCGGGCAGGGCCCGCGCCCCTGACCCGGGCGGCGGTTCCGGCCCCGAACCCCCGCCGCGGGGTGCCGCGTTCGCCCGAACCGGGGAAGGACACGGCCAAGTCCCCCGCTCGCGCGGCGCGGCCTGCCACCCTCCCTCCATGGAAGCGGTGCTCGCGCGGATGCGCGCCCTGGACGAGCGGCTCCCCCCGCGGGACGGCGTCGCCGTCTTCAACCGGGTCTACCTGACGGTCACGGAGACGCTGGACGAGCGCATCCGCCGCGGGGACTTCCCCGCGCCCCGGCAGGCGGAGACGCTGAGCGTCCGGTTCGCCGAGCGGTACCTGGCCGCGGTGGAGTCGGAGCGCGCCCCGGCGTGCTGGCGGCCGCTGCTCCAGTACCGCCGGCACCCCGGGGTGCGCCCGCTCCAGCACGCGCTGGCCGGGATCAACGCCCACATCGGCCACGACCTGGCGCTGGCGGTGGTGTCCGCCTGCCGGGCGCTGGGCTGCGAACCGCGGGCGCTGGAGGCGGACTTCGACCGCGTCGGCGACACGCTGGTCTGCCTGGAGGAGCGCATCCGGGAGGACCTGATGCCCGGGCCGGACCTGCTGGAGGTCGCGGACCCGCTGACCCACCTCCTCGGCTCGTGGAGCCTCGAACGCGCCCGCAGCGCCGCCTGGTCGGCGGCCCGCCTGCTGTGGCGCCTGCGCCGCACCCCCGACCTCGCCGAGGAGTTCGCCGAGTCGCTGGACGCCGGCGTCGGGCTGGTCGGCCGCTGCCTGCTGACCCCGACGGGCCGGGCATGAGGACGGGCCGCCGCCGCGCTGTGCACGCGGGGGCGGCCCGTGGTCACGGGGAGCCGCGGGTCAGTCCTCCGGCAGCTCGACCGGGGCGATCTCGTCGTAGACGTCGCCCGGGCCCGGGTTGGTGGCGTCGGTCTCGCCGCCGAGGTGGTGCATGACGCCCCAGACGGCGTTCAGGGCCGTCTGCACGGCGCCTTCGGCCCAGCCGGCCGTCCAGGAGATGTCGTCGCCGGCGAGGAAGATGCCGCGCTTGTCCTCGGGCAGGCGGTCCTGCATGAAGTGGGTGAACAGGCGCCGCTGGTAGCGGTAGTGGCCGGGCAGGTTCGCCTTGAACGCACCCATGAAGTAGGGCTCGTTCTCCCAGGAGACCGTCACCGGGTTGCCGATGATGTGGCGGCGGATGTCGACCTTCGGGTAGATCTCGCCGAGGGACTTCAGCATGACCTCCATCCGCTCGTTCGCGGACAGCGGCAGCCACTTCAGGCTGTCGTCGCACCAGGTGTACGACAGGCAGATGACGGCCGGCTGGTCGGGGCCGTTGTCCAGCAGGTAGGTGCCGCGGGTCATCCGGTCCGTCAGCGTCATCGACATGGTGTCGCGGCCGGTCTCCTCGTCCTTGTCGAGCCAGAACGGGCGGTCGACGGGGATGAAGAGCTTGGAGGACTCCATGTAGTGCGTGCGCTCGATCGCCGTCCAGTGGTCGATCGGGAACAGCGAGTCGTCGCACGCGATCTTGGAGAGCAGCATCCAGGACTGCGCCGTGAAGATCGCGGCGCGGTAGGTGCGGATGTCGCCGGAGGCGTCGGTGACGGTGATGCGGTTGCCGGCGGTGCGGTGCAGGCGGGTCACCGCCGGGCGCGGGGTGCCGTCGTGCAGGGAGGACAGCGAGGTGCCCTGCGCCCAGTGCACGATCTTCTCCGGCTCGCGCTCCCACAGGCGCAGCGGCAGCTGCTGGGAGCCGCCGACGATGCCGCGGTGGTGGTCGTCGGCCTCGGTGTAGACGACGCGGAGGATCTCCAGGATGGAGTTCGGGAAGTCGGTGTCCCAGCCGCCGGTGCCGAAGCCGACCTGGCCGAAGATCTCGCGCTTGCGGAAGGACTTGAAGGCCTCCGACTCGCACAGGTAGCCGTAGAAGGTCTGGTTGTCGAGCTTCTCGACGAGCTTGGCCCAGATCTCGCGGATGCGCGGGACGTCCCGCTCGCGCATCGCGGTGTTCATGTCGGAGAAGTCGGCGCCCTCTTCGAGGCAGGCGTTCCACGCGTCGGCGACGTCCCGGTAGATCTGCGGGAGGTCGGCGATCGTCTCGGCGTAGTGGGTCTCGCCCTTGAGGTCGACGACCGTCGAGGGGGTGGCCTCGGCGAGCGGGTTCGGGAAGGGCTCCGTCTGCAGGCCGACGAGGTCGATGTAGTGCTGCAGGGCGGTGGAGGAGGGCGGGAAGCGCATGGCGCCCATCTCCGCGGTGAGGCCCTCGGTGCCCGGGCCCTCGAATCCGACGGTGCGCAGGCGGCCGCCGATCTGGTCGGCCTCGTACACGACGGGCTTGAGGCCCATCTTCATCAGCTCGTAGGCCGAGATGATGCCGGACAGGCCGCCGCCGATGACAGCGACCTCGGTGCCGTGCTCGGTCGCCGGTATCTGGCCCAGGCCCGCCGGGTGGGCGAGGAAGTCGTCGTACGCGTACGGGAAGTCCGGGCCGAACATGGTGATCGGCGGCTGGCCGTCGCTGTGCGGGACGGCGGTGGTGGGCACCGTGGACGTCATGGGGTACGGCTCCTTGCAGGTGGGGCTGGGGGGAGGGCTCGGGCCTCGGGCCCGGGGGCGCGTCGGGCCGGGGGTCAGACGAGGGAGGCGTAGAGCCCGGGGCGGCGGTCGCGCAGGTAGGGGTTGTTCTCGCGCGAGGCCCGCAGGAGCTCGGGGTCGACGTCGCCGACCACCATCTCCTCGCCGCGGCCGGCCCGGGTGCGGGTCACCCCGTCGGGGTTCGCCAGGCAGCTGAGTCCGACGAACTCGAACTCGCCCTCCGGGCCGGTGCGGTTGACGTACGCGATGTACATCTGGTTCTCGAAGGCCCGTACGGGGACGAGCTGTTCGGCGACGAACTGGAAGGGGTGCATCTGCGCGGTCGGCACCAGGAGGAGGTCGGTGCCGGCCAGGGCGTGGGACCGGACGTTCTCCGGGAACTCCACGTCGTAGCAGATCATGATGCCGACGCGGAGGCCGCCGAGGTCCGCCTGGACGACGGCGGTGTCGCCGGGGGTGAAGGCGTCCTGCTCGAAGCAGCCGAAGAGGTGCGTCTTGCGGTAGTTCGCCAGCCGGGCCCCGTCGGGGCCGACGAGCTGCGCCGAGTTGTGGACGGCGTCGCCGTCGCCGCGCTCGGGGTAGCCGTACAGGACGGCGACGCCGTGGCGGCGGGCGATCTCTCCGATCGCGGTGGCGGAGGGGCCGTCGGCGGCCTCCGCGAGGGCCGCGATCTCCTCGACCGGCAGCGCGTAGCCGGTCAGGAACATCTCGGAGGTCACCAGGAGCCCGGCGCCGGTCTCGGCGGCGCGGGCCGCTGCCTCGTCGAGAGCCTTGAGGTTCGCGGCGGTGTCGCCGAGAACGCCGGAGCTCTGGAGGAGGGCGGTGCGCAGCGCGGGCATGGGCTACCTCTGTGACAGGTGGGGTGGGTCCTACGAAGGTACGTTTTCGTGTTCGATCCGGACAAGGCGTGACCGTTGCGGCGGCAGCATCGATTCGTTGCGCGTTTGCCGTGTGGGGCGGTGATTCGTTGCGCGGGGGTTGCGGGGTGCCTGCGGGGGCGGGGCGTCCGGTCCGGTGGGGTCGGGCATAAAGGGGCCGGTGGCCGGTGCTGTGGTGGGTGATCGCCGTCCGCAGCAGCCGTCCGGCGGGTGCCGGCGCACCCGCGGAGAGGAGCCCAGGCCCCATGTCGTCCGTGTCGCCCGTGTCGCCCGAGACCGGGCCCGAGACCGGGACGGCTGCGCCCGTCCACGCCCTCGACAACCCTGTGTGGGCCGCGCTGGCCGGCCCGCACGCCGGTCTCGCCGAGGCTGGGCCGGCGGGCCTCGCGGCCCGCTACGCCGTGGACGTCTCCCCGTTCGCGGCGCTGGCCGATCCCGGTGATCCCCGTGCCTGGGCCGACCTGGCGGCGCTGGCCGGGCCGGACGCCCCGGTGTGGCTGACCGGCCTGCCGGTCCCGCCCGGGGACTGGACGACGGTGGCCCGGTTCGGCGGGGTGCAGATGGACGGTACGGCGGTACGGGCGGAGCCCGACGCCGAGGCCGTGCGGCTGGGCCCGGCGGACGTGCCGGAGATCCTGGAGCTCGTGGAGCTGACCCGGCCGGGGCCGTTCCTGGCGCGGACCGTGGAGCTGGGCACGTACCTGGGGATCCGGCGGGGCGGCCGGCTCGTCGCGATGGCGGGCGAGCGGATGCGGCCGCCGGGCTGGACGGAGATCAGCGCGGTGTGCACGCACCCCGAGCACCGCGGGCAGGGGCTCGCCGCCCGGCTGGTGCGGGCGGTCGCGGCGGGGGTCGCCGAGCGCGGGGAGCGCCCGTTCCTGCACGCCGCGGCGGACAACACGGGCGCGATCACGCTGTACGAGGCGATGGGCTTCACGCTGCGCCGCCGGCCCCTCTTCGTCGGGCTGCGCACGCCCGCCGCCTGAGGCCGGCGCCCCGGCGGACGGGGCCGGTGGGAACGCGCCGTCCGGGACGGTCCGGCAGACGGCATGTTTCGCGTCCCGCGCAGCGGGTCACACGCGGAAACGTCGATGAGCGACTTCCGAGGAGGGGACCACCATGACCGATGTCTCACGGCTGCCGGGCGCCGCCGTCCACCACTGGCAGTGGCAGCTCCGCGCCGCCTGCCGGGACCTGGGCCCCGGCCGCTTCTACCACCCGGCCGGCGAACGCGGCCCGGAGCGGGAGGACCGGGACGCGGCCGCGAAGCGGGTGTGCGCGGTGTGCCCGGTGCGCGCCGCCTGCCTGGAGCACGCGCTGCGGACCAAGGAGCCCTTCGGGGTGTGGGGCGGGCTGACCGAGGAGGAGCGCCGGGCACTGCTGGGCCGCCGGTCCGCGTCGGCGCGCGGCGTGCCCGCGGCGGCCGGCGGCGGCCGGTGAGCGCGCGTCCCGCCGCCGCGGTGCGCGGGCGGCATGCGGAAGGCCCCCGGCGGGATGCCGGGGGCCTTCGTCGTACGCGTGCCTGTGCGGCGGCCGGGCGGGCTGCTCAGGCCGGGGCGCCGGAGGTGAAGCGGCGCAGCAGCGGGGAGAGGACGAGCACGGACTTGGTGCGTTCCACGAAGGGTTCGCCCGCGATGCGCTCCAGGACGCGCTCGAAGTGCCGCATGTCGGAGGCGAAGACCTGGACGAGGGCGTCCGCGTCGCCGGTGACGGTCGACGCGGACACCACCTCCGGGTACCGCTCCAGCCCTCGCCGGATGTCGTCCGGCGAGGTGTTGTGGCGGCAGTAGATCTCGATGAAGCCCTCGGTCTCCCAGCCCATGGCGGCCGGGTCGACGCGGACGGTGAAGCCGGTGATGGCGCCTTCCGCCCGCAGCCGGTCCACGCGCCGTTTGACGGCCGGGGCCGAGAGCCCGACCTCGGAGCCGATGTCCGCGTAGGAGCGGCGGGCATCCTCGGCGAGGGCGTGCACGATGCGTTCGTCGAGATCGTTCAGTCGCACTGCGGGTGGATCACATTTCTGCTGTGGCCAGTCGGGAGCGGCGGACGCCGTACAGGAAGTACACCACGATGCCGACGGCCATCCAGACACCGAACGCGATCCACGTGGCGACGGGCAGGCTGTACATCATGTAGCCGCAGGCGAGGAAGCCGAGGATCGGCGTGACCGGGAACAGGGCGACCTTGAAGGTGCGCGGCATGTCCGGCTTGGTGCGGCGCAGGATCACGACGGCCACGTTGACCAGGGCGAAGGCGAAGAGGGTGCCGATGCTGGTGGCGTTGGCCAGCTCGCCGAGCGGGATGAAGGCCGCGAGGGCGCCGCAGAAGAGGGAGACGATGAGCACGTTGGCGCGGGGGGCGCCGGTCTTCTCGTCGACCTTGGCGAAGACCTTCGGGACGAGGCCGTCGCGGGACATCGCGAAGAGGATGCGGGTCTGGCCGTAGAGCACGGCGAAGACGACGGAGGCGATGGCGACGACGGCGCCGGCGGCGAGGACGACGCCCCAGAAGGTGCCGCCCGTGACGTCGGTCATGATCTGGGCGAGCGCGGCCTCGGTGCCCTCGAAGTCCTGCCACGGCATGGCGCCGACGGCGACGAAGGCGACGAGGCAGTACAGGACGGTGACGATGCCCAGGGAGAGCATGATCGCGCGCGGCAGGTCCTTCTTCGGGTTCTTGGCCTCTTCACCGGCGGTGGAGGCGGCGTCGAAGCCGATGTAGGAGAAGAAGAGCGTGGAGGCGGCGGCGCTGATGCCGGTGATGCCGAGCGGGGCGAGCGGGGCGTAGTTGCCGCCCTTGATGCCGAGGACGCCGATGCCGATGAAGAGCAGCAGGGTGACGATCTTCACGACGACCATGATCGTGTTGATGCGGGCGCTCTCCTTGGCGCCGCGCATCAGGAAGACCATGGCGAGCAGGACGACGACCAGCGAGGGCAGGTTGATGAAGCCGCCGTCGCCCAGCGGGGCGGCGGAGAGCTTCTCGGGGATGGTGATGCCCAGCATCCCGTCGAGCAGCTCGTTGAGGTACTGGCCCCAGCCGACGGCGACCGCCGAGACGGAGACGGCGTACTCGAGGACCAGGCACCAGCCGCAGACCCAGGCGATGAACTCGCCCATGGTGGCGTAGGAGTAGGAGTACGAGGAGCCCGAGACGGGCACCGAGCCGGCCAGCTCCGCGTAGGAGAGGGCCGAGAAGAGCGCGGTGAGGCCCGCGACGATGAAGGCGATCGTGACGGCCGGGCCCGCCTTGGGGGCCGCCTCGCCGAGCACGACGAAGATGCCGGTGCCGAGGGTGGCACCGATGCTGATCATGGTCAGCTGCCACATGGTGAGCGAGCGACGCAGCGTGCCGCCCTCACCCTGGCCGCCCTCGGCGACCAGCTGCTCCACGGGCTTGCGGCGCAGCAGCGGGTTCGCAGGCTTGCGCTTCTCCTGGGAGAGCGGGGGCGCCTGGCCGTGATCGAGCACGAGGGGACTCCTTTGACACTGCGGAGGGGGAATGAGGCATCGACCGCAGCGGTCCGGGCAGGACGCAGACAAGAGTCTGGGCATGGGGGGACCGCCGAGCAGGCGGTCCGCGCCACTCCACGTACAGCGAGTGAGCCTACGAGCAGAGTGATACCGCCCGTAATGCACCATCCTTGCACATTGGCGCACGATCGTTGCACGGATCCGTCCGGAATAGACCTTTGTTGCGTACGGATGATCGATCGGTGCGCTGGAGACCGGAGGGCCCCACTTTGACGCACCGTCAGATCTCCCGCCGCGCGGCACCCCGGGACGCCCCCGGGACCACCGGATGGCTCGATCCGGAACCCTTCCTGCGCGGGGTCGCCTGGCTCGACCGGGGCCGCCCCGTCCGGGCCGACCCGGCCGACACGATGCGGCTCCCGTGGGACACCGGCCGCCGCGCCGACCTGCCGATCGGGGTCCGGCTGGAGTTCACCGCGCCGGACGCCGCAGCCGTCGAGATCCGCTACCGGGCCGAGGCCCCCGGCCCCGCCCCCGGCGCGATGCGGAACCTCGCGCACGTCTTCGCCCTGTGGGACCGCCGCGGGCTCCTCGGCGAGGTGTGGGCCGACCCGGCCGCCGAGGGCGCCGTCCGCATCCCGCTCCCCGCGGGGCCCGGCCCCTTCACCGTCCACCCTCCCGAGGCGTGCTCGCCCCGCGTCCTCGCCCTCCGGGGGATCGGCGGCCCCCTGGCGCCCGCCCCGCCCGCACCCCGATGGGTGGTGCACGGCGACTCCATCACCGAGGGCTGGTGGTCCACCAGGCCCGCCCACGGCTGGCCCGCCGTCGCCGGCCGGGCCCTCGGCTGGGACACCGTCAACCTCGGCTACGCCGGCGCCGGGCGCGGCGAACTCGCCACCGCCGAACAGCTCGCCCGCCTCCCCGCCGACGTCCTCACCCTCGCCTTCGGCACCAACTGCTGGTCCTGCGTGCCCCATTCACCGCCCCTGCTGTACGAGACCACCCGCGCCTTCCTGGACCTCGTCCGCCAGGGCCACCCCCGCACCCCCCTCCTGCTGGTCTCCCCGGTGCTCCGGCCGGACGCCGAGGACACCCCGAACCTGCTCGGCGCCACCCTCGGCGACCTGCGCGCCGCCATGGAGCGGGCCGTACGCGACCGCATCGCCGCCGGGGACGCACGCCTCGCCCTGCTGCCCGGCCGCGGCCTGCTGCAACCGGGGCACCTGGCCGACGGACTGCACCCCGACGACGAAGGACACCGGGTTCTCGGCCTTGCTGTGGCCACGTCCCTGCGGCGCGCCGGGTTCGACGCGCGCTGAGTGAGACACCCCACACCGGAGCCGTTGAACAGAGCGCGCCCCGCACGGCGTGTCCTTCGCACAACTGCCGGCGCACCGCACACCGCGGAGGCGCCGGGGACGGACACACCGAACGGGAGAGACCACCATGGGCATCAAGCGCGGGAGCACCCTGGCCGCCGTGGCCGCCGTCGTCGCACTGACCGCGACGGCCTGCGGCGGGGGCGGCGGCAGCGAGGCCGGCTCCGCGAAGCCGGCCGGGGCCGCCGCCCAGGCGGCCGGTGCCGGGGCCGACTCCGCCTACGGGTCCGACTACGGCTCCGGCGCCGGAGCGGGGTCCGGCTACGGTTCGGCGGGCGACACCGGGGCCGGGAGCGGCCCGGCGGGGCAGCTGGCGGTCGCCGAGACCGACAAGGCCGGTCCCGTCATCACCGACTCGGCCGGGCTCACCCTCTACCGCTTCGACAAGGACACCGCCGAACCCCCGAAGTCGAACTGCGACGGCGACTGCGCCAAGGCATGGCCGCCCGTGCCCGCCGGCGCCGGTGCCGCGTCCGGCATCGACCCCAAGCTGCTCGGCGAGGTGGCCCGCAGCGACGGCACGAAACAGCTGACCGTGGCCGGCTGGCCCGCGTACCGCTACGCCAAGGACACCAAGGCGGGCGACGTCAACGGGCAGGGCGTGGGCGGCACCTGGTTCGCCCTCGCACCCGACGGCAAGAAGGCGGCGAAGCCGGCGGCAGGCGGCGGGGGCGGCGCCCCCGCCTCCCCCGAGCCGAAGCCGGAGGGCGCGCAGCCCGCCCAGGCGGGCCTCTCCGTCGCGACGAACCCCAAGCTCGGCGAGCACGTCGTCGACGGCAACGGGATGACCGTCTACCGATTCAAGCCGGACAGCGCCTGGCCGATGGTCTCCAAGTGCACGGGCGACTGCCTGGCCAAGTGGCCGGTCGTACCGCCGGTGGACAAGGCGGGCGTGAAGGGCGTCACGCTGAAGAACTTCTCGGTGCTCGACCGCCCCGACGGCAGGAAGCAGCAGTCCATCGACTGCTGGCCCGTGTACACCTTCGCGGGCGACAAGAAGCCCGGTGACGCCAACGGCCAGGGCGTCGGCGGCCAGTGGTACGCCGTCTCCCCCGAGGGCAAGCTGATCACCGCCTCCTGACCGCCGGCCGGACGGCCCGCCCACTCCCCTCCCCCTCCCCCCACCCACGGACCGCGCGGCCCCCCGCTCCCCCTCCCCCAGGCGGGCGGGCCGCGCACCCGTTCCCCTGCCGCGCGCCCGTCCCTAGACTTCCGTCGCATGCTGCGCGTACTGGCCGTCGACGACGAGAAGCCGCTCCTGGAGGAGCTGCTGTACCTGCTGCGCTCCGACGCCCGGGTGCTGAGCGCCGAAGGCGCCTCGGACGCCACCGGGGCGCTGCGCCGGATCACCCGCGCGCTGGAGACCGGGCCCGACGGCCCGGACGGCATCGACGTCGTCTTCCTCGACATCCACATGGCCGGGCTGACCGGCCTGGACATCGCCCGCCTGCTGGCGGGCTTCGCGCGTCCGCCGCTCGTCGTGTTCGTCACCGCGCACGAGGGCTTCGCCGTGCAGGCGTTCGACCTCAAGGCGGTGGACTACGTCCTGAAGCCGGTCCGTCCCGAGCGGCTGGCCGAGGCCGTCCGCCGGGCCTGCGACCAACTCGGGCGCACCGCGGCCGGCCCGGCGGGGGCCGGCGGCGGACTGCCCGCCCCGGCCGCGCCCACACGGCACGGGGCGGGGGCCGGTGCGGCGCCCGCCGGGGGCACCCCGGACCGGGCGGCGGAGATCGCCGTCGAACTGGGCGGCGTGACGCGGTTCGTGCCCGTCGCCGACATCCGTTACGTCGAGGCCCAGGGGGACTACGCCCGCCTGCACACCGACGCGGGCAGCCACCTGGTGCGCATCCCCCTGGCGACCCTGGAGGAACGCTGGGCCGAGCGGGGCTTCGTACGCATCCACCGCCGCCACCTGGTGGCGCTCGGCCGGATCGAGGAGCTCCGGCTGGACTCCGGCACGACCAGCGTGCGCGTCGGGTCGGCGGAGCTCCAGGTCAGCCGTCGCCACGCCCGCCAACTGCGGGACCTGCTGATGCGCCGGGCGACGGGGTAGCGGGCCCCGCGGCGCCGGCCTCGGGCAGGAGGAGGGCTGAGGCGGCGTGGACGGTCAGCCGGATCGGCAGGAACTCCGTTGCGTCCAGCCGCGGTTCGCCGGTTCCCGGGTTGAGCGCGTAGCGGGGGTGGGCCGCGGCGGCAACCTGCCAGCGGATGCGGTGGCCGGGTTCGAAGCGGTGGGCGGTGCTGCCCAGGGCGACCCGCACCCCGGCGGGTCGGCCCGGGTCGGCCCGGACGGGCGCGATGCCGTCGCAGACGTTCACGGAGCGGCCGTCGGGGGCGACGTCGCAGAGCCGGGCGAAGACGTCCGTGTGCCCGGTGTCGGTGGAGACCGTCATCCGGGCCGTGACGGGGCCGATGACCTCCACGGCCTCCTGAAGCGGCGGTCCCGTGAAGACGAGGACGTCCTCGCGGGCCTCCGCGGCGCGGGTGTCCCGGGCGCCTGCGGTGCGGGAGAGGAGGCGGCCGCCGACCGACGGGGCGGGGTCGCCCGGGTCGTGGCGCAGCGAGGCGAGCGGCTCCTGCCCGTCGGTGGGAGGGTACGCGGTGAGGGCCCCGCCGGGGGCCGCGTACCAGGCGGTGGCGGCGGGCGGCTCGGCCGGCCAGTCGGCGAGGTCGCGCCATTCCTGCGCGCCGCCGACGTGGACGCGGACGGGGGTGGGCCGCAGCCCGGAGGGGTCGTCCCGGAGGTGGGCGCGCAGCCAGGCGAGGGCGTCCGCGAACACGTCGGGCAGTCCCTGCCCGAGGGCGGAGGCATGGGTCCACGGTCCGGCCAGGAGGCTCACGTCGCAGCCGGCCCGGCGCAGGCGCCGGTACTGCTCCAGCGACTGCTCGGCGAGGAGGTCGTGCCAACCGGTGACGAGCGCGGTCGGGACGGCCACGCGGTCCAGGGAGGGCGCGAGGTCGGCGCCGTCCCAGAAGGCGTCGTCCGGGTCGGGCCGGTCCATGACCTCCTCCAGCCAGGGGATCTCGCCGAGGGCGTCCCGGTGGGCGCCGCGCAGGGGGCGGGCGGTGGTGACGGCCCCCAGCCGGCGCTGCAGCCGGAGCATCGCCCTGACCAGCGCGAGCACGCCCCGGTGCTGGAAGGCCATGGCGGTCCCGCCGGCCAGCATCGTGTCGAGGTTCGGCACACCGCCGGCGTGGTAGCAGCCGTGCGGGTCGTGCAGGCCGAGCTGGACGACCATCGCCTTCAGCTCGGGCGGCGGGTCGAGGGCCAGGGCCCACTGGGTGTAGCCGAGGTAGCTGGGGCCGATGGTGGCGAGCCGCCCGTCGAACCAGGGCTGTCCGCGCAGCCACTCCACGGCGGCCTGCCCGTCGGCGGGTTCGTTGCGCCAGAGGTGGAAGGCGCCGCCGGAGCCGCCGGTGCCGCGGCAGCTCTGCACGACGACGTGGAAGCCCTGTTCGGCGAAGAGCAGGCCGTACAGGGGGGACCAGGGCAGGCCCCTGCCGTACGGGGTGCGGACGAGCAGCGTCGGGAAGTCGCCCCGCTCGCGCGGGAAGTAGTGGTCGGTCAGGAGCGGGCTGCCGTCCGCGGCGGGCACCGGCAGGCCGGGTTCCCACCCGACGGCGTGGCGGCGCGGCGGCAGGCCGCGCCAGGTGTTCCGCATCAGCCGGGCGGGGAGCGGCGGCCTGCCGGCGGGCGGCGTCCAGTGCTGCCGCGTGCGGGGGCCGGGGGCGGTGGCGGCGGGTCGGGGAGGCAGGGGCATGGCGGTGGCGTCGCCCTTCTTTACGTACGGCGTACTACGTACAGCGTACGTTAATGGGGGTGGGGGCATCCGGCAAGGCCGCCCCCGCCTCGCCGCCCGGCGGCCCGACCGCCGCAGCCCGACCGCCCGGCGCCGCGCCCGGTCCGTTCGTCGCGCCGTGCGCCGCGTACGGCGCCCCGCCCCCGCCGTCGGCCGCACCGCCCCCCGCCGCACCCGCCGGCACCCCCGGGCCGCCCTATCGTGGGAGCGACGTCACCAGGGGAGGGTGGGCGGATGGCCGACATCCAGGCGCTGCTCGACGCCGTGGCGGGGCTGCCCCGCGCCCGGCCCGCAGGACCCGACGAGGCCGAGGCGCTGCTCGCCCGGCTGCGCAGCGCCGCCGCCCGCTGGGCCGACGTCCTGTACGAGGCCGGCGAGGGCGCGGGCCGGCAGCTCCCGCCGCGCGCCGAGGCCGCACTGAAGCTGGCCTTCCGGCGGGCCGAGGACTCGTACGTCGAGCTGGAGATCGCCCTGCGGGACTGCACGGAGCACCGGGGCGCGGCACCCTGACGGCCCCGCGCGGCGGGCGCCGGAGCGCGTGCCCCCGACCGCCCGCGCGCCGGGCGGCGCCCCGGCCCGGCGTGGCCGGAGCGGGGCGTGGGAACGCGCCGGATCACGCCTGTTGCCACTCGCGCACCGTGCGTAGACTCCCTCACCCCTCCCCCGGCCGAAGGACCCCCGGTGAACCAGACGTACGCGCTGACCGCGGTCACCGCCGTCGTCCTGGCCACGGTGCTCGTCGGCGCGCTGGGGCTGCGGATCTCCCGCACCACCTCCGACTTCTACGTCGCCTCCCGCACCGTCGGCCCCCGTCTCAACGCGGCCGCGATCAGCGGGGAGTACCTCTCCGCTGCCTCGTTCCTCGGGGTGGCGGGGCTGGTGCTGCTCCAGGGGCCGGGGATGCTCTGGTACCCGCTCGGCTACACCGCCGGCTACCTGGTGCTGCTGGCGCTCGTCGCGGCCCCGCTGCGGCGCTCGGGGGCGTACACCCTGCCCGACTTCGCCGAGGCGAGGCTGGAGTCGCGGGCCGTTCGCCGGATCTCCGTGCTGTTCGTGGTGGGTGTGGGCTGGCTGTACCTGCTGCCGCAACTGCAGGGCGCCGGGCTCACGTTGGAGATCCTCACCGGGGCTCCGCACTGGGCGGGCGGGGCCGTCGTCGCGGTCGTGGTGACCGCGGCCGTCGCCGCGGGCGGGATGCGGAGCATCACCTTCGTCCAGGCCTTCCAGTACTGGCTGAAGCTGACGGCCCTCCTGGTGCCCGCGTTCTTCCTGCTGGCCGCCTGGGCCGCCGACGGCGCCCCCCGAGCGTCCTTCGACGCCCCGGCCGTCTTCCGCGAGCACACCTCCGTCACCCTCGCCGAGGACGTGCGGCTGACCCTGGACGCGCCGCTGGCGGTGACCGCCACCGGCCGCGTCGACGGGCGCACCCGCACCGCCGAACCGCTCACCCTCTCCCCCGGCGAGCACCTGGTCGGGGCGCGCACCCGGCTGGAGTTCGCGCCGGGCACCCCCGTCCCGCAGTCCCGCGCGGCGGCCGGGGCCGGCGCCTCCCGCTGGTCGGAGCCGCTGGCCGGGGACCGCGGGGACAGCCCGGCGTCCGGCCTGTACGCCACGTACGGGCTGATCCTGGCCACGTTCCTCGGCACCATGGGCCTGCCGCACGTCGCGGTCCGCTTCTACACCAGCCCCGACGGGCGGGCCGCGCGCCGCACCACCCTGGCCGTGCTGGGCCTGCTCGGCTCCTTCTACCTCCTGCCGCCCCTGTACGGGGCCCTCGGCCGGACGTACGTCCCCGAACTCGCGCTCACCGGCGACGCCGACGCGGCCGTGCTGGTGCTGCCCGAGCGGGTCATCGGCGGGCTGCCGGGCGACCTGCTGGGGGCGCTGCTCGCGGGCGGGGCGTTCGCCGCGTTCCTGTCGACAGCGTCCGGGCTGACGATGGCCGTGGCCGGGGTCCTGCACCAGGACGTCCTGCCCGGGCGGGGGCTGGGCACCTTCCGCATCGCGGCCGTCGCGGCGATGGCGGTGCCGCTCGCCGGGAGCGTCGCCCTGGCCGACGCGCCGGTTGCGGACGCGGTGGGGCTCGCGTTCGCCGTGTCCGCGTCCTCCTTCTGCCCGCTGCTCGTCCTCGGCATCTGGTGGCGCGGGCTCACCCCGCCGGGCGCGGTCGCCGGGCTGGTCGCGGGCGGCGGGGCCGCCTTGGGCGCGGTGGCCGCGACGCGGGCGGGGGCCGCCCCGCAGGGCTGGGCCCACACCCTGCTGGCCTGGCCGGCCGCCTGGTCCGTGCCGCTGGGGTTCCTGACGATGGTGCTGGTGTCGCTGGCCACGCGCTCGCGCGTGCCGGCCGGGACGGCGGCGACCCTGGCCCGGCTGCACCTGCCGGAATCCGTGGCCGTCGCCCGCCCGGGCGGCGCCCGGTGAGCGCGGCGCTCACCGCGGCGCTCACCGCGGCCGGGGCGGCCCTGCTGGGCGCGGGGTGGGCGGGCGGCCGGTGGCACGCCCGGCGCGCCGAGCGGGCCTCCGGGCCGGCCCTGGGGACTCCCGTGGAGCGGGCGACGTTCCACACCCTGCACACGGCGTCGCTGGCCGCTCCCCCGCTGCGGGCCGGCCTGACCGCGGACTCGGCCCGCAAGGCGGCCCGGCGGCTGCGCTCGCTGCTCGGCACCGAGGCGCTGTGCCTGACCGACCGGGAGGCGGTGCTCGCCTGGGACGGGCCGGGCGCCGACCACCACGGGGAGCGGGCGGTGGCCCGGGTGGCGGCCGTGCTCGACTCGGGGCGGAGCGTCAGCGTGCGCACGGGCTGCGAGCGGCCGGACTGCCCGCTGCGGTGGGCGGTGGTGGCCCCGCTGACCGGGGAGGACGGGGTGCTGGGCGCGCTCGTGGCGTACGGCTCGCAGGAGTCGGCGGTGCTGGTGCGCGCGGCGACGGAGGTGGCGCGCTGGGTGTCGGTCCAGTTGGAGCTGTCCGAGCTGGACCGCTCGCGGACCCGGCTGATGGAGGCGGAGATCCGGGCGCTGCGGGCGCAGATCTCCCCGCACTTCATCTTCAACTCCCTTGCCGCGATCGCCTCGTTCGTGCGGACGGACCCGGAGCGGGCCCGCGACCTGCTGCTGGAGTTCGCCGACTTCACCCGCTACTCCTTCCGCCGGCACGGCGAGTTCACCACGCTGGCCGAGGAGCTGAGGTCGATCGAGCAGTATCTGGCGCTGGCCGGGGCCAGGTTCGGGGACCGGCTGAAGGTGGTCCTCCAGGTCGCGCCGGAGGTGCTGCCGGTGGCCCTGCCGTTCCTGTGCCTGCAGCCGCTCGTGGAGAACGCGGTCAAGCACGGCCTGGAGGACTCCGCCGGGGAGTGCCTCGTCACGATCGCGGCCCGGGACGCGGGCGCGGAGGCCGTGATCACCGTCGAGGACAACGGGGTGGGGATGGACCCGGCGCTGCTGCGGCGGATCCTGTCCGGGGAGGCCGGGGAGCGGGCGGGGTCCTCGCCGGGGATCGGGCTGACGAACGTGGACGAGCGGATCCGGCAGGTGTACGGGGACGCGTACGGCCCGGTCATCGAGACGGGGGTCGGCGCGGGCATGAAGGTGACCCTGCGGATCCCCAAGTACCGCGCCGGGGTGCACAGCACCCCGCCGGGGCGGCTGCCGTGACGGCACCTGCCGGGGCCCGGGCATGCCGGCGGCCCCGGCCCGACCCGCTTCGCGCGGGTACGGGCCCGGGGCCGCCGGGCGGGCCGTGCGGTCCGGGCCGGGGTCAGCTCCAGCTGGCGTGCAGCGGCTTGCCCTCGGCGTAGCCGGCGGCGGACTGGACGCCCACGACGGCCTTCTCCGCGAACTCGGCCAGGGAGCCGGCACCCGCGTAGGTGCAGGAGGAGCGGACACCCGCGATGATCGAGTCGATCAGGTCCTCGACGCCCGGGCGCTGCGGGTCGAGGAACATGCGGGACGTGGAGATGCCCTCCTCGAACAGCGCCTTGCGGGCGCGGTCGTAGGCGGACTCCTCCGAGGTGCGGTTGCGGACGGCGCGCGCCGAGGCCATGCCGAACGACTCCTTGTAGAGGCGGCCGTCGGCGGACTGCTGGAGGTCGCCCGGGGACTCGTAGGTGCCTGCGAACCAGGAGCCGATCATCACGTTGGACGCGCCGGCGGCCAGGGCCATCGCCACGTCGCGCGGGTGGCGGACGCCGCCGTCGGCCCAGACGTGCTTGCCGTACTTCCTCGCCTCGGCGGCGCACTCCAGGACCGCGGAGAACTGGGGGCGGCCCACGCCGGTCATCATGCGGGTCGTGCACATGGCGCCGGGACCCACGCCGACCTTGATGATGTCGGCGCCGGCGTCGACGAGGTCCTTGACGCCCTCGGCGGCGACGATGTTGCCCGCGACGATCGGGACCTGCGGGTCCAGGGCGCGCACGGCCTTGATCGCGGTGATCATCGACTCCTGGTGGCCGTGGGCCGTGTCGATGACGAGCGTGTCCACGCCGGCGTCGAGGAGCTGCTTGGCCTTGCCGACGTAGTCGCCGTTGATGCCGATCGCGGCGGCGATCCGCAGCCGCCCGGCGGCGTCGGTGGCGGGCGTGTAGAGGGTCGCGCGCAGGGCGCCCTTGCGGGTCAGGAGGCCGACGAGGCGGCCGTCGGCGTCGACGGCGGGGGCCAGCTTGCGGTGGCCGGCGTCGAGCTTGTTGAAGGCCTCGCGGGCGTCGATGCCGGCGTCGATGAGCAGCAGCTCCCTCGACATGACCTCGGAGAGCTGGGTGAAGCGGTCCACGCCGGTCAGGTCGTGGTCGGTGACCACGCCGACCGGCCGGTTGTCGGCGTCGACGACGACGCCGGCGCCGTGGGCGCGCTTGGGCAGCAGGGAGAGCGCGTCGGCGACGGTCTGGGTGGGCGCCAGCGTGATCGGGGTGTCGAGCACGAGGTGGCGGGTCTTGACCCAGGTGATGACGTCGGTGACGACCTCGATCGGGATGTCCTGCGGGATGACCACGAGCCCGCCGCGGCGGGCGACGGTCTCGGCCATGCGGCGGCCGGCGATCGCGGTCATGTTCGCGACGACGAGCGGAATGGTGGTGCCGGTGCCGTCGGGGGACGAGAGGTCCACGGCCTGGCGGGAGCCGACCGCGGAGCGGCTCGGCACCATGAATACGTCGTCGTACGTCAGGTCGTACGGCGGCTTCAGGTCATTGAGGAAACGCACGTGCAGAACATCCCAGTCGAGTCGGAGGATCCCGTCATACCCAGGAAGGGCAGCCGAGGAAACGCACGTACTTCATTCTCACACGGCCCGGCACGAAAGCCGCCCCGGCTGATCGTCCAGGACATACCGGACCTGCTGGTGGGTTCCTACCACGGTGTGGTGCGGGCGTGCCGCCGGCAGGTTCGGGGAGGCCCGCCCCTTGCCTCGGACCCGCCCTCGGATGCAACGTTGATTACATGATTACAGCCGAACAGAGCGAGCAGCTCCGCACCTGGTTCGCCGACCGCCTCCCGGCCGGCGTCTACGCGTCCGTGGTCGAGGTCGTGGCCGACCGCGAGGAGATCACCGTCGTCGGCACCCTCCCGGCCGGCGAGTCCCCCGACGCGTTCCGCGAACGCACCCGGGAGCAGCGCATGGAGGTAGCCCGCGAGGCGGAGGAGCTCTACCGCCGCAAGGTGGCCTGGGGCGTCCGCTCCGGCGCGGAGCGCATCCTCTTCACCCACCTGGCCGTCCCCGTCATGACGCGGCTGCGCCAGCCGGAGCGGCAGGTCCTCGACACCCTCATCGAGGGGGGCGTGGCCCGCAGCCGGGCCGACGCCCTCGCCTGGTGCGTCCGCCTCGTCGGCCGCAACACGGACGCCTGGCTCACCGAGCTCCGCGACTCCCTCGCCAAGGTCCGCGAGGTCCGCGAGACGGGCCCGGACCGCGAGGACACGTCCGGCGGGGCGGGGCCGCGGCCGGAGGGGCCCGGGCCTGACCCTGCCTGAAACAGGGCAGGGTCAGGGCCGGGCCGCCTCAGGGACGAGTGCCGGGCGCGCCCTCGGGCGGCTCCACCGGGCCGTCGTCGAGGACCACGTCCAGCCGCGCCCCGCCGCCGGGCCCCCGCCCGCGCGCCACGGCCTCCTCCAGGACCTCCCGGAGCGTCTCCCAGTCCCCGGGGCGCGCCGCCGCCCAGCCGCGCCAGGACGTCACCGCGATCAGCCGCCCCGGCGCCTCCGGCAGCCACGACAGGTCACCCAGCGCATCGGCCAGTGCGTCCCAGTTCCGCCCGAACCACCGCGGCAGCTCCAGCGCCTCCTCCCAGCGCCGCATCAGCTCCGCCTTGCCGCGTACACCGCCCAGGTCCACCCGGACGGTCGCCCAGCCGGCCTCCTCGGCGGCGGCCAGCGCCGGTGCCAGCGGTCGCGGATGCAGGGTCATCGGAGAACCGCCTTGAAGGAGTCGTAGTGGTCGTCCGTGTAGTAGAACTCGCCGCCGCCCCCCGTCACGATCCGCCGGGCGCCGCGGTCGCGCTCCCCCGGGGTGCCCACCGTGTACTCGTGGTAGTAGCCGCGCTTCTGCCGGGGCAGGATCTTCTCGAAGTTCCCGAACACCGTCCCGTCCTGCCGGTACGGGTACGGCCCGCCCCTGTCGATGAGGGCGAGCACCTCGCGGGCCTGCGGGGGCAGCTCGTCGGGCCGTACGGTGGCCATGCCCTGCGCCCACGCCGGGGCGGACGCCGAGGGCCGCTGCGACGGCAGCGCGCCCTGCGCGGACCCGGACGGGCCGCACCCGGCCGCCGCCACCAGGGCGACGACCAGGAACACCGCCCCGAGCACGCGTGACAGCAGCCGGGGCACGTTCCTCACGATCATGCCCCGATCGTGCCAAAGATCCGTTTCGGGGGCGAGTCGCCCACCGGAGGCCGGATCAGTCGTCCGGGTCGGCCCGGTCCAGCGCCGGCCGCAGGCCCGGCTCCGACTCGGTCAGCAGGTAGTCCGCCACCGCCGTGTCCGTGACCAGGCTCGTCACCAGGCCCGACCGCAGGACCGCGCCGATCGCGGCCGCCTTGCGCAGGCCGCCCGCGATCGCTACCACCTCGGGGATCCGGCGCAGCCGGTCCGCCTCAACCGTGATGCAGCGCTCGCCGAGGTCGCGGCCGACCCGGCGGCCGTCCTTGTCGAAGAGGTGCGCGGACATCTCGGCCGCCACGCCGAGGGAGGCGTAGTGGGCGCGCTCCTCGTCGGTCAGCATGTCGTGCACGGTGGAGATGCCCGGCTCCCAGGAGCCGATCGACACCGCCGCGACGGTCACCTTGTCGAAGTATTCGAAGGCGCGCGCGATGCCCGTCTGGCTGCGCAGTGCCGCCGCCGTCGCCGGGTCGGGCAGCAGCATCGGCGCGTAGATCGGGTGCGCGTCGCCGCCGGAGACCTGCGCGGCGCGGCGCACGGCCTCCACCGAGCCGCGCTCCGCCGTGCCCGCGTCGTACACGCCGGTCAGCTGCACGACGGTGCACTGCGGCAGCCTGTGCAGCGAGGCCGCCATGTGGATGGTCGACCGGCCCCAGGCCAGGCCCAGCACGTCGCCCTCGCTGACGAGCTCGCCCAGCAGGTCGGCCGCCACCGCGCCCAGGTTCTCCGGGTCCGGCGCGTCCTCGGTCGTGTCCGCCGGGGACTCGACGACCACGGCGTGCCGCAGCCCGTACCGGGCGCGGAGTGCGTCGGAGCGCTCCGCGTCCAGTTCGGCCGGCACCCGGATCTCGATCCGCACGAGGTCGCGCTCAAGGGCCGTCTCCAGGACCCTGGCCACCTTGAAGCGGCTCACGCCGAACTCCTCGGCGATCTGGATCTTGGACTTGCCCTCCAGGTAGAAGCGGCGGGCCATGGCCGCCGCCTGCACCAGCTCCGCGGGTCCCATCCGCAGGGCTGACCGTCCCGCCGACATTGCCGACACCGCGTTCTCCTCACTGCTGTTCACACTCTCGACTCGCCGTTCATCCTGTCAGATCCGGCGGCCGTTGATCAGCCTGGACGGCTCCCGTTCACCGAGCCGTCCACCAACCCTTGCCTCAGTGGTCGCATACCCAGGGCGCCGCGGCGATCGCGACGTCCGCCTGCTCGCGCAGCGTGCGTACGGCAGCTGCCGGATCAACCGCCCCGTAGACCGCGCTTCCGGCGACGAAGACGTCGGCCCCGGCCTCCGCGCACCGCTCGATGGTGGTGGCCGAGACACCGCCGTCGACCTGCAGCCAGATGTCCAGATCATGCTTGGCGATCAGCTCCCGGGTCCGGCGGATCTTGGGCAGCATGATGTCGAGGAACGGCTGGCCGCCGAACCCCGGCTCGACCGTCATGATCAGCAGCATGTCGAGCTCGGGGAGGATGTCCTCGTACTGCTCGATCGGCGTCGCGGGCTTCAGCGCCATGGCCGCGCGGGCGCCCTTGGCCCGGATCTCCCGCGCCAGGCGCACCGGCGCGGCCGCCGCCTCGGCGTGGAACGTGATCGAGCCGGCCCCGGCCTCCACGTACTGAGGCGCCCAGCGGTCCGGGTTCTCGATCATCAGGTGCAGGTCGAGCGGAGTGTCCGTGGCCCTGCTGAGCGACTCCACGATCGGCATGCCGAGGGTCAGGTTCGGGACGAAGTGGTTGTCCATGACGTCGACGTGCAACCAGTCGGCACCCTCGACGGCCTTCGCCTCCTCGGCGAGACGGGCGAAGTCGGCGGACAGGATGCTGGGAGAAATCTGAGCGGCCATGCCCCAAGCCTGCCATGCCCCCGCCACCTTCAGGCCACGACCCCGGCCCCGGCCCCGGCCGGGGACGGGGGCCGGGGCGGGGGCGGGGGCGGGGGCGGGGGCGGGAGCCTGGGCGGGAGCCGGGGGTATGGGGCGGAGCGGGGCCGGAGACTGAACCGGGGGCACCGGATGAGCGGGGGCCGACGGCTCAGGGCCGGAGGGCGATGCGGGGGCGGGGGGCGACGGGAGCCGATCGGTCGGCGGCGGAAGAGGGACTGGGGGTGTCCCCGGCAGTTGATGGTGTCCGGGGCGGCCCGGTCCCTCAAGGGCGCGCCCTTCGGTCGCGTCGCTACGCGATGGCCCTTCGGGCCACCCTTGACCGACCGACCCGCCCCGGAGGCATTTTTTCTGCCGGGACGCCCCCAGGGGAACGGCCAGGGGGTACGTGGACCATTCAGGGCCATCAGAGCCCTTTCCCTCACGCCCCGGGGGCCCCTTTCGCCCCACCGGCATCAGCCGACCCGTCGCCGGAAGCTGGGTGGGCTGTGACGTCTGGAAACGACGTCCAGAGCATCATCCGCAGACAGGAGCGCCCGGATCGCTACGTGGGCGCCGTCGGCTCAGCGTCCGGCGGCCGTCAGGGGCCGGGGCGCGCGGCAGATCGCTACGTGGGCGCCGTCGGCTCGGCGTCTGACGGCCGTCAGGGGCGGGGGTGGCGCGGCAGGTCGTTACGTGGGCACCCTCAGCTCAGCGGCCATCGGCCGTCAGCGGCCGGGGCGGACGCGACAGATCCCTACGTGGGCACCCTCAGCTCAGCGGCCATCGGCCGTCGTCATGGGCAGCGAAGCGCCCCAGCCCGCCATAGACCCCATCTGTTTCGGCGACCGACCACCGCCCAAGGCGCCAAGGCGCCTCAGACCGCTGCATGCGCGGGCTGCTCGGCGACCGCCCGCAGTCCGGGGCAGCGAAGCGCCCCGCCACACTGCCCGCTGCCGCCTCCTCGCCGACCGGCCGCCATCCGGGGCAGCGAAGCGCCCCAGCCCGCTTCGCCCTCCTCACCCCTGCGCGACACCGGGCCGTCAGGGGGCGCGAAGCGCCCCCGCCCACTCCCTGCTCCTCCCATATCGGCCTCCGGCCGCAGAACGAACGCATCCACCCCCGCCCACCGCCATGATCCGGCGATCCAGAGGCCCGGCGCTCAGCCGCCGAGCCGACGGCGCCCCCGTAGCGATCTGCCGCGCCGCCCGGGCCTCTGACGGCAGCCGGGCGCCGAGCCGAGGGCGCCCACGTAGCGATCCGCCGCGCCGCCCCGGCCCCTGACGGCCGCCAGACGCCGAGCCGAGGGCGCCCACGTAGCGATCCGGGGCGCTCCTGTCCGCGGATGATGCTCTGGACGTCGTTTCGTGCGGTCACAGCCCACCCGGCTCCCGTCGGCGGGTCTGCTGATGCCGGTGGGGCGGGATGCGGCGGCCGGGGCGGGAGGGCAGCGGCTCTGACACGCCCGGTAGGTCATGGTCCCTCCAGGCCGTTCCCCTGGGGGCTTCCCGGCAGCTTGTTGGCATTCCGGGGCGGGCCGTCCTGTCCAGGGTGGCCCGCAAGGGCCATCGCGCAGCGACGCGACCAACGGGAGCGCCCTTTACAGGACGGCCCGCACCGGAAGGACAATCGGCTGCCGGGACACCCCCAGCACCACCCGACCCCGAGCCCCCGGCTCCCGCCCCGCCCGACGCCACAGTTGCGCCTCCGGCCCCGCCCGACCGGCCCCCGCCGAACACCGCCCCGCCGTCGCCTTCCGAGCCCGAGTCGCCGGCTTCCGGCTGCCCGCGCTCCGCCGCCTCCGCCCGGCCCCGCTCGTCGGCTCCCGCACCCGGCTTCCGCCCTCCTGTCCGCCCCCGGCCCGGCCCCGCCCCGGCCCCTACTCCACCCTCCGCAGCAGCGCCAGGTACATCGCGTCCGTGCCGTGCAGGTGCGGCCACAGTTGGATGTCCGGGCCGTCGCCCAGGGCCGGGACGCCCGGGAGGTAGGGGCGGGCGTCGATCAGTTCGGCGGAGACGGGCTCCGCGGCGGCGCCGCGGCCCTTCAGGACGTCGTCCACGACGACGCGGGTCTCCGCCAGGTGCGGCGAGCAGGTCGCGTAGCCGACCACGCCGCCGACGCGGACTGCGGACAGGGCCTCGCGGAGCAGCGCGCGCTGGAGCGGGGCGAAGCCCTCGATGTCCTGCGGGCGGCGGCGCCAGCGCGCTTCGGGGCGGCGGCGCAGGGCGCCGAGCCCGGAGCAGGGGACGTCCATCAGGACGCGGTCGAAGGAGCCCGGGAGCCATGCGGGGCGGGTGCCGTCGGCGGTGATGACCTGGTAGGGCCCGGGGTTGCCGTGGAGGGCGCGTTCGACGAGGCGGGCGCGGTGCGGCTGCTTCTCGGAGGCCAGCAGGAAGGCCCCGTGCTCGGCGGCGAGGGCTCCGAGGAGGGCGGCCTTGCCGCCCGGGCCCGCGCAGCCGTCGAGCCAGCGCTCGTCGCGGCCTTCGACGGGGACAGCGGCGAGCGCCGCGGCCACGAGCTGGCTGCCCTCGTCCTGGACGCCCGCGCGCCCCTCGCGTACGGCCTCCAGCGCGCCGGGCTCGCCGCCCTCGGCCATCCGCACGGCGTACGGGGACCAGCGCCCGGGCAGGGCGGCGTCCTCGCCGACGGCGGCGACGAGTTCCTGCGTCGTCGATCGGCCGGGCCGGGCGACGAGGGTGACCTCGGGCCGCTCGTTGTCGGCCTCCAGCAGGTCCTCGATGCCGGCGCGCCCGCCGCCGAGGGCGTCCCACAGGGCGCTGACGACCCAGCGGGGGTGGGAGTGGCGGACGGCGAGGTGCTCCTCTGCGTCCACCTCGTACGGCGGGGCGACGCGCTCCAGCCACGCGTCCAGGTCGTGCGCGGCGATCTTGCGCAGGACCGCGTTGACGAACTTGGCGCGCCCGTCGCCCAGGACGACGCGGGCGAGTTCGACGCTCGCCGAGACGGCGGCGTGGCTGGGGATGCGGGTGCCGAGGAGTTGGTGGGCGCCGAGGGAGAGCACGTCGAGGACGGGCGGGTCGACCTCGCGCAGCGGGCGGTCGATGCACGCGCTGATGACGGCGTCGTACGTGCCCTGGCGGCGGAGCGTGCCGTAGACGAGTTCGGTGGCCAGGGCGGCGTCGCGGGCGTCGAAGTCGCCGTTCTCGCGGGCCTTGCGCAGCAGCGGCGGCAGGACGAGGTTCGCGTACGCGTCGCGCTCGTCCACGGCCCGCAGCGCCTCGAAGGCGAGGATGCGGACCGGGTCCTTCTTTGGCCGGCGGTACGGCTTGGGCTGCTTGCCGCCGGGGGCGGCGGGACGGCGGCGGGGCTGTTCGCTCACGTGGAAGGTGCTCCGGATGTATGGAGGTACGGATGTACGGGACGTACGGAAGGGGATGAACGCGTGTCGATCGGGTCGAAAGGGTCGGACCGGCCGGCATCTGCCAGCCTACGTCGCCCCCGCGGGGCCGGCCCGGCCGCTGGGCGGCGGCGGGGACTGGGTGCGGCGCCCAGGGGGTTGTGTGAAAGTCCCGCACAGCGCCCACGGCGCCCGGCACGCACTCGCGCCGCACCGGCCGAAGCCCCGAGTACGCCCCGTACGAGGGGTTTCGCCCGGCACGCCGAGAGCACTCAACCGGACACCGCGGGCACCGCCGGCACCGCCGGCGCCGCACAGGACCTTCGCAACGCCCCCTAGCCCAGCCGCTCGCCCGCCGCGATGCGGACGCCGCGGGCCCAGTCGGCGGCGCGCATCGGCTTCTTGCCCTGCGGCTGCACCCACAACAGCTCGGCCGCGTGGGAGCCGGTGCCGACGTACACGTTGTTCTTGGCGGCGGCGAGTTCGCCGGGGGCCAGGTCGGTGCGGGCGGGCAGCAGGCCGAGGGAGACGACCTTGAGCCGTTCCCCGCGGAACAGCGTCCAGGCGCCGGGAGCGGGGGTGCAGCCGCGGACGACGCGGTCGGCGCGCATCGCGGGGGCCGACCAGTCGATGCGGGCGTCCTCGACGGTGATCTTGGGGGCGTGGGAGACGCCGTCGGCGGCCTGGGCGACGGCGCGCAGGGTGCCGTCCTCGATGCCGTCCATGGTGGCGGCGAGCAGCCCGGCGCCGGCGAAGGCGAGGCGGGTCAGCAGGTCGCCGCTGGTGTCGGTGGGGCGGATCTCCTCGGTGAGGACGCCGAAGACGGGCCCGGTGTCGAGGCCTTCCTCGATGCGGAAGGTGGAGGCCCCGGTGACCTGGTCCCCGGCCAGGATGGAGTGCTGGACGGGGGCTGCGCCGCGCCAGGCGGGCAGCAGGGAGAAGTGCAGGTTGACCCAGCCGTGGCGGGGGATGTCGAGGGCGCTCTTGGGCAGGAGGGCGCCGTAGGCGACGACGGGGCAGCAGTCGGGGGCGATCTCGCGGAGCCGGGCCTGGAAGTCGGGGTCGCGGGGGCGGACCGGCTTGAGGACCTCGATGCCGGCTTCCTCGGCGCGTTCGGCGACCGGGCTCGCGACGAGGCGGCGGCCGCGGCCGGCCGGTGCGTCGGGCCGGGTGACGACGGCGGCGACCTCGTGGCGCCCGGAGGCGATCAGGGCGTCCAGGGCGGGGACGGCGACCTCGGGGGTGCCGGCGAAGACGAGCTTCACTGGGGTCCTACCTCGATATCTCGGCTGTCAGCAGCGCACCAGTCTATGGGTCGGGTGGGCTGCGGGCCTGCGCCGGGCCCGCGCCGGACCCGCACCGGACCCGGCCCGCGGTCGCCTCCCGGGCCCCATCAGCCCCACCAGGGGGCGGGCCGCACATGCGCGCGCCTCTCGCATATGCCGACACGCCCCCGAGGCGTGACTTCCTCGACCGGTGGCGCGTTGGTCAAGAGAGATTGACCGAAACCGGGCCGCGTTCAGAACGGTGTCTGCGGCCCGATCCGCTCTTCAGCACCGGTTCGAGAGGCTTCTTCATGGCCGACCACGCCACCCACGACGCCCAAGCACGGGCCAGCCTGCATCTCCTGGTCCGGGACATCGAGCGGGTCCGCCGGCAGGTGGATGCTCTGCGTACGCTCACCGCCCAGCTCGGCAACGTGTACCGCCCGCGCCGCTCCGGTCCTTCGACGGGCTTCGTCGTCTACGGCCGGGCCCCGGCGCCGACCGTCCGCCTCGCCCAGGAGCTGCGGGACAGCGTCGAGACGCTGGTGACCGCCGCCGTGGACTTCGACCGCTCGCTCGGCTTCTCGTGGGACGCGGTCGGCTCGGCCCTCGGCGTCACCAAGCAGGCCGTGCACCGGCGCTACGGGGCCCGGCGCGCGCAGGCCGCGGAAGCGGCGGAGCCGCTGGCCGAGGGGACGGCGACGCGGCCCCTCAACCCGCTGCCGACGGTCCCCGCGGCGCGCTCCGTGCCGCCGCAGCCGGTGCGCGAGGAGTCGCAGGCCGCGGCGGTTGCCCGGCCGGCCGCGTTCCCCGGGCCGCGCAACGGCTGACCGCCCGTCCGGCCGCCGGGACGCCGACCCCCGTCGGCCGGCCGGGCCGCCAGGCCGCGGCCGTGCACACCCCCGGTGGGCGACTTCACCGTCGCCCACCGGGGGTTTTCTGCGCCCCGGGCCTGCTCAGCCGATGTCCGGCGGGTCGATCCGCACCCGGATCGCGTCTCCGGCGGGGACGCCGCGGGCGAGGCGGGCGGCCTGCGCGGCCTTGAGCGCGGCGGCCAGGGCGGCCCCGCTGCCGGGCGGGACGCGGATCAGCACCCGCTCCCCCGGGGAGGGCGCGCCGCGCCGCCCGGGCAGCGGTACGGGGCCCAGTACCTCGGCGTCGGGCGGCAGTTCGGCGGTGTCGAGGAAGGCCGCCAGGGCTTCGCCGCGGCCGGCGACGGCCGCCATCCGGGAGACCGGGGGGAAGCCGAGCTGGGCCCGTTCGGCGAGTTCCCGCGCGGCGTGCCCGGCGGGGTCCCAGCGGACGAGGGCCTGGACGGGGCGCAGCGTCGGCTCGGCCACGACGACGACCTGCCCGTCGGCCCGTACGAGGGAGGCGGCGGCAATCCAGCGGCGCAGGGCGTCCTCCCCGGCGCGGAGGTCGGGGCGGGTCAGCATGGCCCACCCGTCGAGGAGGAGCGCGGCGGCGTACCCGGCTCCGGCGGCGACGGGTTCGGCGCCGGGGGTGGAGACGACGAGGGCGGGCCGGTCGGGGACCTCGTCGAGGACGTGGTCGCGGCCGGAGGTGCGGACGGGGACGGCGGGGAAGGCCCGGCCGAGTTCCTCGGCGGTGCGGCGGGCGCCGACGACCTGGGCGCGCAGCCGGAACGAGCCGCACTCCTCGCAGTGCCAGGCGGTTTCGGGGCGGCCGCACCAGCCGCACTGGAGGTCGCTGGCGTCGGGCGCCTCCAGCGGGCCGGCGCAGGCCCGGCAGCGGGCGGGGGTGCGGCAGCGTTCGCAGGCCAGGCGGGGGGCGTAGCCGCGGCGGGGCACCTGGACGAGGACGGGCCCGGTCTTCAGGCCGTCGCGTACGGTCTCCCAGGCGAGGCTGGGCAGGCGGGCGGCGCGGGCGGCCTCGTCGCGGGCGAGGAGTTCGTCGCCGACGGTGCGGATGCGGGGGGCGCAGGCGCGGACGGTGTCGCGGTCGGCGGCCAGCGGGCGCGCCCAGCCGGATGCGACGAGCTGGGCGGCTTCGACGGTGCAGCCGGTGCCGCCGGCGAGGAATCCGCAGCCCTCGCTGACGGAGCGCAGTTCGAGGACTTCCCGGACGTGCGGGAAGGGCGCGCGGTCGTCGCTGTGGCTGGAGTCCCCGTCGTCCCAGACGGCGACGAGTCCGAGGTCGCGTACGGGCGCGAACATGGCGGCGCGGGTGCCGATGACGGCGCGGACGGAGCCGCGGTGGACGGCGAGCCACTGCCGGTAGCGCTTCTCCGGCCCGGATTCGGCGGTGAGGGTGGCGTGCCGGCCTTCGCCGAGGAGGGCGGTGAGGGCCGCGTCGACGCGGGCGGCGGTGCGCCCGTCGGGCAGGACGGCGAGGGCGCCGCGGCCGGACGCGAGCGTGGCGGCGAGGGCGCGGGCCAGCTCGTCGGCCCAGCCGGGTCCGGGGAGGGCGGTCCAGACGGCGCGCGGGGAGCCCCCGGCGGCGAGGGAGCGCAGGAAGGCCGGTCCGGCGGCGTAGCGGGTCCAGCCGCCGGGGTCCGGAACGGGCGGCGGGGGCAGCGGCGGCGGCGAGGGCTTGGCCTCGGCGCGGGCGTTGCGCGGGGGCAGGGCCAGCTGGAGGACGTCGGCGAGGCTGCCGGCGTAGCGGTCGGCGACGGCGCGGGCGAGGGAGAGCAGGGCGGGGGTGAGGACGACCTCGGGCGAGACGACGTGGGCGAGGGCGGCGAGGGCGCCGTGGTAGTCGGTGTCGGCGCGGCGCTCGACGATGAACCCGTCGATGAGGCGGCCGCCCTCGCGGCGGCCGCCGTGGACGTGGTGGGAGCCCGCGCCGAAGCGGACGCGGACTCGGACGCCCGGCCGGGCCGCCTCGGAGAGCTCTTCGGGGACGGCGTAGTCCCACAGCTGGTCGAGGTGGAGGACGCCCTTGTTGACGAGGACGCGGGCGACGGGGAGGTCCTTGGCGAGGGCGGCGCCGCGCCAGGTGCGCGGTTTGGCCTTGGGCGCCTTGGCCTTGGCCTCGGCGACCATCTCCCGGATGAGGGCGAGCTGCTCGGGCGGGCCGCCGGGACTGCCGTCCCCGGGCCGCTGTCGGGACTCGTTCTCGCTGCTCACACCCGCATTTCTACCAAAGCGCGCCGACAGTGGCGGATGCCCGCGGGGCCCGCTGCCGGGGGCGGGGACGCGGGAGGGCCCCGGACCCGGCGGCGTACTCGCCGCGGTCCGGGGCCCTCCCGTCGGGTGGTGCTCCGTCTTACAGGCCGGCCGCGGCGCGCAGGGCGTCGACGCGGTCGGTGCGCTCCCAGGTGAAGTCCGGCAGCTCGCGGCCGAAGTGGCCGTAGGCGGCGGTCTGGGCGTAGATCGGGCGGAGCAGGTCGAGGTCGCGGATGATCGCGGCCGGGCGAAGGTCGAAGACCTCGGCGATGGCGTCCTCGATCTTCGAGGTGTCGATCTTGGCGGTGCCGAAGGTCTCGACGAACAGGCCGACGGGCTCGGCCTTGCCGATCGCGTACGCGACCTGGACCTCGCAGCGGGAGGCGAGGCCCGCCGCGACGATGTTCTTGGCGACCCAGCGCATCGCGTAGGCGGCGGAGCGGTCGACCTTGGACGGGTCCTTGCCGGAGAAGGCGCCGCCACCGTGGCGGGCCATGCCGCCGTACGTGTCGATGATGATCTTGCGGCCGGTGAGGCCGGCGTCGCCCATCGGGCCGCCGATCTCGAAGCGGCCGGTCGGGTTCACCAGGAGGCGGTAGCCGTCGGTGTCGAGCTTGATGCCGTCCTCGACGAGCTCCTTCAGGACGTGCTCGACGACGAACTCGCGGATGTCGGGCGCGAGCAGCGAGTCGAGGTCGATGTCGGAGGCGTGCTGCGAGGAGACGACGACCGTGTCGAGGCGGACGGCCTTGTCGCCGTCGTACTCGATGGTGACCTGGGTCTTGCCGTCGGGGCGCAGGTAGGGGATGGTCCCGTTCTTGCGGACCTCGGACAGGCGGCGGGAGAGCCGGTGCGCGAGGTGGATCGGCAGCGGCATGAACTCGGGCGTCTCGTCGCACGCGTAGCCGAACATCAGGCCCTGGTCGCCGGCGCCCTGCTTGTCGAGCTCGTCCTCGTCGCCCTCGACGCGCTTCTCGTAGGCGGTGTCGACGCCCTGCGCGATGTCCGGGGACTGCGCGCCGATGGACACCGACACGCCGCAGGAGGCGCCGTCGAAGCCCTTCTTCGAGGAGTCGTAGCCGATCTCGAGGATCTTGTCGCGGACGAGCTGCGCGATCGGCGCGTACGCCTTCGTCGTCACCTCGCCTGCGATGTGGACGAGACCGGTGGTGATGAGCGTCTCCACGGCCACGCGCGAGGTCGGGTCCTCGGTGAGGAGCGCGTCGAGGATCGTGTCGCTGATCTGGTCAGCGATCTTGTCGGGGTGGCCCTCGGTGACGGACTCCGAGGTGAACAGGCGGCGGGACACATCGCTCCCTGGGGTTGCAGCGGCTGCTGGCTGATCGTTTGGCGGAACGATACCGGGGGCTGCGCCCGGACGCGTTCCGAATGCAGTTTATCCGTCGCCACCGGCCGCAGGACCACCCGTCTCGCCCTCTGGAAGCCGTGTGACCTGCGACACCCCGTTCCGGACCGGGGTGCGGCGGGGCCGGGCGGCGCGTGTTTCAGGCGAGTCGCGCCGCGACCTGGTCCCATACGACGTCCGCGAGGGCTTCCTTCGGACCGTAGGGGACGGGCAGTTCGGATCCGTCGGAGGCGAGGATCACTGCCTCGTTCTCCTCCGATCCGAAGGTCTTGTTCTCTCCGACCTCGTTGACGACAAGGAGGTCGCACCCCTTGCGGCGGAGCTTGGCGCGCCCGTTGGCGAGCACGTCGTCGGTCTCGGCGGCGAAGCCGACGACGACCTGTCCCCCGCGGGCGCGGTCGGCGGAGACCTCGGCGAGGACGTCGGGGTTGCGGACGAGGGCGACGGGGGCCGGATCCCGCCCCTCCTGCTTCTTGATCTTGCCGGCGGCGTACTCGGCCGGACGGAAGTCGGCCACGGCCGCGGCCATGACCACGGCGTCGGCGTCGGCGGCCGCCTTCAGGACCGCCTCGCGCAGCTGTACGGCGGTGCCGACGCGGACGACGTCCGCCCCGGCCGGGTCGGGCAGCGCCGTGTTCGCGGCGACGAGCGTGACCCGGGCGCCGCGCGCGACGGCGGTGCGGGCCAGGGCGTACCCCTGCTTGCCGGAGGAGCGGTTGCCGAGGAAGCGGACGGGGTCGAGGGGCTCGCGGGTGCCGCCGGCGCTGATCACGACGTGGCGCCCGGCGAGGTCGGCCGCGGCGGTGCCGCGGGCGAGGACGGCCCGGCAGACCTCGAAGATCTCCTCCGGGTCGGGCAGCCGGCCCTTGCCGGTGTCCTTGCCGGTCAGGCGGCCGACGGCGGGCTCGATGACGACGGCACCGCGGCGGCGCAGGGTGGCGACGTTCTCCCGGGTCGCCGGGTGCTCCCACATCTCGGTGTGCATCGCGGGGGCGAAGACCACGGGGCAGCGGGCGGTCAGGAGGGTGTTGGTGAGGAGGTCGTCGGCGAGCCCGTGGGCGGCCTTGGCCAGCATGTCGGCGGTGGCGGGGGCGACGACGACGAGGTCGGCGGCCTGGCCGATGCGGACGTGGGGCACCTCGTGGACGGTCTCCCACACCTCGGTGCCCGCCGGGTGCCCGGAGAGGGCGGCCCAGGTGGCCTCGCCCACGAAGTTCAGGGCCGAGGCGGTGGGCACCACGCGCACGTCGTGCCCGGACTCGGTCAGCCGCCGCAGCAGCTCGCACGCCTTGTAGGCGGCGATGCCGCCGCTGACTCCGAGCACGACCTTCGGATTGCCCACCACACTCGCCCTTCCGGCTGCTGTCACCGGCCGCGGCGTCACCGGCCGCGGCCCACCTGCCTATGACACACCACAGGCCCGGCAGTCGTGCTGCCGGGCCTGTGGTGCAAGGATTCCTCGGTGCCCTACTGGACCGGGGCCTCGATGGCCTCGGAGGTCAGCAGGCCCGCGTTGATCTCGCGCAGCGCGATCGAAAGCGGCTTCTCGTGGACGTGGGTGTCCACCAGCGGGCCGACGTACTCGAGCAGGCCCTCACCGAGCTGCGAGTAGTACGCGTTGATCTGACGCGCGCGCTTGGCCGCGTAGATCACGAGGCTGTACTTCGAGTCCGTGGCCTCGAGCAGCTCGTCGATCGGCGGGTTGATGATGCCCTCGGGCGCAGTGATGGAAGAGGACACGCTCTACCTTCCGAAGATGGATGAAAGTTCAGACGCCCACCGGTGCGAACACCGGTAGACGATCACACAACGTCCATCAAGGCTAGCAGCTCACGCGCCACGTCCTCGACGGAGGTGTTGACCAGGGTGGTGTCGAACTCGGACTCGGCGGCCAGCTCGCCCCGGGCTGCCGCCAGCCGGCGCTCGATGACCTCGGCGGACTCGGTGCCCCGGCCGGTGAGCCGGCGGACCAGCTCCTCCCAGCTCGGCGGCGCCAGGAAGACCAGCTGGGCCTCCGGCATGGACTCCCGGACCAGGCGGGCGCCCTGGAGGTCGATCTCCAGGAGCACGGGCTCGCCGTTCTCCAGGCGCTCGACGACCGCGCCGCGCGGGGTGCCGTAGCGGTTGCCCGCGAATTCGGCCCACTCCAGCAGCTCGCCGTTGGCGATCAGCTTGTCGAACTCGTCGTCGCCGACGAAGAAGTAGTGGACTCCGTGTCGCTCACCGGGCCGCGGCTTGCGGGTGGTGGCCGACACCGAGAGCCATACCTCGGGGTGGACCTTGCGCATATGCGCGACGACCGTGCTCTTGCCGACCCCTGAGGGGCCGGAGAGCACGGTCAGCCGCGGACGAACCTCTGCTGCCATAGAGCGATTATCCAGGTTCCCGGGACTGCCCGGTAACGCCGGAGGCACTCCGGGCGGCACGTCAGCCGGCAGGGGTGCCGAACTCACGCTCCAGCGAGGCGATCTGGTTGGAGCCGAGACCTCGGACACGCCGGGACTCGGAGATGCCGAGGCGCTCCATGATCTGCTTGGCGCGGACCTTGCCGACGCCGGGCAGGGACTCCAGCAGGGCGGAGACCTTCATCTTGCCGATGACGTCGTTCTCCTGGCCCGTCTTGATGACCTCTTGGAGCGAGGCGCCGGAGTGCTTGAGTCGATTCTTCACCTCGGCCCGCTCCCGGCGAGCCGCGGCGGCCTTTTCGAGCGCGGCTGCGCGCTGTTCAGGGGTAAGGGGCGGAAGAGCCACGCCTACGTCACCTCGGATGTCGAACTGTCGGATACGGACCGGTGGGAGCCCGTCGGACACCACACCAGGCGAGTGCCCGAACAGCGGTGGAACTCGTTCGCTGCTCGTTCACTCTGGTCGGAGACTAGCGGCCAAGGCCGCTCCAGTCAGCGAGAACGGACGAAAAGTCCTGGTCAGCCTCCACTGAACCGTACATCACGGACAAACCGCCCTGGATTTGTCCGGCGAAAGACGTTCGATTCCCGTCAGATTTCGTCAGACCGTACGACGTGCGGTCAGCCGGAGACGGCCGTGCGGATCTCCTCGGCGAACCGCTCCGCAGCCCCGCGCAGCGCGCCGGAGTCCGGTCCGTGCCGGAGCACGCCGCGCGAGACGTTCGGCACGACGTTGCGCACGGCCGCGCCGAAGACGCGGGGCAGGTCGGCGGCGGTCGCGCCCTGCGCCCCGATGCCGGGGGCGAGCAGCGGGCCGTTGATGTCCAGGTCGAAGGAGGACAGGTCGCCGAGGGTGGCGCCCACGACCGCCCCGAAGGAGCCCATGGGGGACTCGCCGGCGTTCTCCGCGGCAAGGTGGCCCAGCATGGTCGCGCCGATGGTCCGCCCGTCCTCGCGGACCGCCCGCTGCACCTCCGCGCCCTCGGGGTTGGAGGTGAGGGCGAGGACGAACAGGCCGGCGCCGGAGGTGCGGGCGAGCTCGACCGCGGGGGCGAGGGAGCCGTAGCCCAGGTACGGGGACACGGTCAGGGCGTCGGAGAACAGCGGGGAGTCCGGGTGGAGGAAGGTCTCGGCGTAGGCGGCCATGGTGGAGCCGATGTCGCCGCGCTTGGCGTCCATGACCACGAGGGCGCCGGCCGCGCGCGCGTCGGCGGCGGTACGCTCCAGTACCGCCACACCGCGGGAGCCGAAGCGCTCGAAGAAGGCGGCCTGCGGCTTGAAGACGGCGACAGTGTCGGCGAGGGCCTCGACGACCGTGCGGGAGAACCGCTCCAGCCCGGCGACGTCGTCGTCCAGGCCCCAGGAGGCCAGCAGCGAGGCGTGCGGGTCGATCCCGACGCACAGCGGGCCGCGCTCGTCCATGGCGGAGCGCAGGCGGGCGCCGAACGGCCGGGGGCTGCCCGAGGGCGTCGGCGAGGGGTGGCGGTCGGGCGAGGGGTGGGCGGTCACTGGGCGGCCTTTCGGGTCTCGGCGCCGACGGCCTCGGCGAGGGTGGCGTACGGGCTGGCGGCGAGGCGGGCGGCCAGGCCCTTGTGGATGGCGCGGGCGTAGAACGGGCCCTCGTAGATGAACGCGCTGTACCCCTGGATGAGGGTGGCGCCGGCCAGGATGCGCTGCCAGGCGTCCTCGGCGTTCTCGATGCCCCCGACGCCGACGAGGACCAGGCGGTCGCCCACGCGGGCGTACAGGCGGCGCAGGACCTCCAGGGAGCGCTGCTTGACGGGGGCGCCGGAGAGGCCGCCGGCCTCCTTGACCAGGGCGGGGTCGGACTTCAGGCCGAGGCCGTCGCGGGCGATGGTGGTGTTGGTGGCGATGATGCCGTCGAGGCCGAGCTCCAGGGCGAGGTCGGCGACGGCGTCCACGTCCTCGTCGGCGAGGTCGGGCGCGATCTTCACCAGCAGCGGGACGCGGCGGTCGGGGACGCTGCGGTCGGCGGCCTCCCGGACGGCGGCGAGCAGGGGGCGCAGCGACTCGGTGGCCTGGAGGTTGCGCAGGCCGGGGGTGTTCGGGGAGGAGACGTTGACGACGAGGTAGTCGGCGTGCCGGGCCAGGCGCTCGGTGGAGGCCACGTAGTCCGCGACGGCCTCCTCCTCGGGCACGATCTTGGTCTTGCCGATGTTGACGCCGACGACGGTCTTGAAAACGGCCTTGCGGGCCGCCAGGCGGGCCGCCACGGCCTCGGAGCCGTCGTTGTTGAAGCCCATGCGGTTGATCAGTGCACGGTCCGGCACCAGGCGGAAGAGCCGCTTCCTGGGATTGCCGGGCTGGGCCTGGGCGGTGACCGTGCCGATCTCGACGTGGTCGAAGCCGAGCATGGACATGCCGTCGATGGCGACGGCGTTCTTGTCGAAGCCGGCCGCGAGGCCGAAGGGGCCGTGCATGCGCAGGCCGAGGGCCTCCGTGCGCAGCTCCTTGTGGCGGGGGGCCAGGGCGGCGGCCGCGAAGGTCCGCACGACCGGGGTGCGGGCGGCGAGGCGGATCCAGCGGAAGGCCATGTGGTGGGCGGCCTCGGGGTCCATCCGCTTGAAGACCAGGTTGAAGAAGAGCTTGTACATGCTTCGGGGGTTCCCTTGTGCGCTCATGGAGAGGGGGACACCGCCGCGCAGTCGCGCTCGTGGTGTCCCCCTCGTCCGGACGGGCTGCTAGTCGCGGGCCGCGGTCAGGTGCTCGGCGTGCTCCTGGAGGGAGCGGACGCCGACCTCTCCGTGTCCGAGCGCCTCGATGCCCTGCACGGCCGCGGCGAGCGCCTGGACCGTGGTCAGGCACGGGACGCCGCGGGCCACGGCGGCGGTGCGGATCTCGTAGCCGTCGAGGCGGCCCCCGGTGCCGTACGGGGTGTTGACGATCAGGTCGACCTGGCCGTCGTGGATCAGCTGGACGATGGTCTTCTCGCCGCCGGGGCCCTCGCCCTCGCTGAGCTTGCGGACCACGGTGGCGTTGATGCCGTTGCGGCGCAGGACCTCGGCGGTGCCGGAGGTGGCGAGCAGCTCGAAGCCGTGGGCGACGAGCTCGCGCGCCGGGAAGATCATCGAGCGCTTGTCGCGGTTGGCGACGGAGATGAACGCGCGGCCCTTGGTGGGCAGCGGGCCGTAGGCGCCGGCCTGCGACTTGGCGTACGCCGTGCCGAAGACCGAGTCGATGCCCATGACCTCGCCGGTGGAGCGCATCTCCGGGCCGAGGACCGTGTCGACGCCGCGGCCGTGGATGTCGCGGAAGCGCGACCACGGCATGACCGCCTCCTTGACGGAGATCGGCGCGTCGAGCGGCAGGGTGCCGCCGTCGCCGGTCTTCGGCAGCAGGCCCTCGGCGCGCAGCTCGGCGATGGTGGCGCCGAGCGAGATGCGGGCGGCGGCCTTCGCGAGCGGGACGGCGGTGGCCTTCGAGGTGAAGGGGACGGTGCGGGAGGCGCGCGGGTTGGCCTCCAGGACGTAGAGGATGTCCCCGGCCATCGCGAACTGGATGTTGATCAGGCCGCGGACGCCGACGCCCTTGGCGATGGCCTCGGTGGAGGCGCGCAGGCGCTTGATGTCGAAGCCGCCGAGGGTGATCGGGGGCAGGGCGCAGGCCGAGTCGCCGGAGTGGATGCCGGCTTCCTCGATGTGCTCCATGACGCCGCCGAGGTAGAGCTCCTCGCCGTCGTAGAGGGCGTCGACGTCGATCTCGATGGCGTCGTCGAGGAAGCGGTCGACCAGCACGGGGCGGGTCGGGGAGATCTCGGTGGACTCGGCGATGTACGCCTCCAGGCGCGCCTCGTCGTAGACGATCTCCATACCGCGGCCGCCGAGCACGTAGGACGGGCGGACGAGGACGGGGTAGCCGATCTCGTCGGCGATGGCCTTGGCTCCGGCGAAGGTGGTGGCGGTGCCGTGCTTGGGGGCGGGCAGGCCGGCCTCCTGGAGCACGCGGCCGAAGGCGCCGCGGTCCTCGGCGGCGTGGATGGCCTCCGGGGAGGTGCCGACGACGGGCACGCCGTTGTCCTTCAGGGCCTGGGAGAGGCCGAGCGGGGTCTGGCCGCCGAGCTGGACGACGACGCCGGCGATGGGGCCGGCGAGGGACTCGGCGTGGACGATCTCCAGCACGTCTTCCAGCGTCAGCGGCTCGAAGTACAGGCGGTCGGAGGTGTCGTAGTCGGTGGAGACGGTCTCCGGGTTGCAGTTGACCATCACCGTCTCGTAGCCGGCGTCGCTGAGGGCGAAGGAGGCGTGGACGCAGGAGTAGTCGAACTCGATGCCCTGGCCGATGCGGTTCGGGCCGGAGCCCAGGATGATCACCGCGGGCTTGGTGCGCGGCGCGACCTCGGTCTCCTCGTCGTAGGACGAGTAGAAGTACGGGGTCTTGGCGGCGAACTCGGCGGCGCAGGTGTCGACCGTCTTGTAGACGGGGCGGACGCCGAGGGCGTGGCGCACCTCGCGGACGACGTCCTCGCGCAGTCCGCGGATGTCGGCGATCTGGGCGTCGGAGAAGCCGTGGCGCTTGGCCTCGGCGAGGAGCTCGGGGTCGAGCTTCTCGGCGGCGGCGAGCTCGTCGGCGATCTCCTTGATGAGGAAGAGCTGGTCGACGAACCACGGGTCGATCTTGGTGGCGTCGAACACCTCCTCCTGGGTGGCGCCGGCGCGGATGGCCTGCATGACGGTGTTGATGCGGCCGTCGGTGGGGCGGACGGCGAGGCGCAGCAGCTCGTCCTTGTCGCCGGGCTCGCCGGTGAAGGCGAACTGGCTGCCCTTCTTCTCCAGGGAGCGCAGGGCCTTCTGGAGGGCCTCGGTGAAGTTGCGGCCGATGGCCATGGCCTCGCCGACGGACTTCATGGTGGTGGTGAGGGTGGCGTCGGCGGCCGGGAACTTCTCGAAGGCGAAGCGGGGGGCCTTGACGACGACGTAGTCGAGGGTCGGCTCGAAGGAGGCCGGCGTCTTCTCGGTGATGTCGTTGGGGATCTCGTCCAGGGTGTAGCCGACTGCCAGCTTGGCGGCGATCTTGGCGATCGGGAAGCCGGTGGCCTTGGAGGCGAGGGCCGAGGAGCGGGAGACGCGGGGGTTCATCTCGATGACGATGATCCGGCCGTCGTCCGGGTTGACCGCGAACTGGATGTTGCAGCCGCCGGTGTCGACGCCGACCTCGCGGATGATCGCGATGCCGATGTCGCGCAGGCGCTGGTACTCGCGGTCGGTGAGGGTCATCGCGGGGGCGACGGTGATGGAGTCGCCGGTGTGGACGCCCATCGGGTCGAAGTTCTCGATGGAGCAGACGACCACGACGTTGTCGGCCTTGTCGCGCATCAGCTCCAGCTCGTACTCCTTCCAGCCGAGGATGGACTCCTCCAGGAGCACCTCGGTGGTCGGGGAGAGCGTCAGGCCCTGGCCGGCGATGCGGCGCAGCTCCTCCTCGTCGTGGGCGAAGCCGGAGCCGGCGCCGCCCATGGTGAAGGAGGGGCGGACGACGACGGGGTAGCCGCCGAGGGTCTCGACGCCGGCGAGGACCTCGTCCATGGTGTGGCAGATGACCGAGCGGGCGGACTCGCCGTGGCCGATCTTGCGGCGGACCTCCTCGACGACCTCCTTGAAGAGGTCGCGGTCCTCGCCCTTGTGGATGGCCTGGACGTTGGCGCCGATGAGCTCGACGTTGTACTTCTCCAGCACCCCCTGCTCGTGCATGGAGATGGCGGTGTTGAGCGCCGTCTGGCCGCCGAGGGTGGGCAGGAGCGCGTCGGGGCGCTCCTTGGCGATGATCTTCTCGACGAACTCGGGGGTGATCGGCTCGACGTAGGTGGCGTCGGCGATCTCCGGGTCGGTCATGATCGTCGCGGGGTTGGAGTTGACGAGGATGACCCGCAGGCCCTCGGCCTTGAGGATGCGGCAGGCCTGGGTGCCGGAGTAGTCGAACTCGGCGGCCTGGCCGATGACGATCGGGCCGGAGCCGATGACCAGGACGGACTGGATATCGGTGCGCTTAGGCACGCTCGGCCTCCATCAGGGCGGTTTCCATCAAGGACGTGAAGCGGTCGAAGAGGTACGCGGCGTCGTGCGGGCCTGCGGCCGCCTCGGGGTGGTACTGGACGCTGAAGGCCGGCTGGTCGAGCAGCTGGAGGCCTTCGACGACGTTGTCGTTCAGGCAGACGTGGGAGACCTCGGCGCGGCCGTAGGGGGTCTCGGAGACCTTGTCGAGGGGCGCGTCGACGGCGAAGCCGTGGTTGTGGGCGGTGACCTCGACCTTGCCGGTGGTGCGGTCCTGGACCGGCTGGTTGATGCCGCGGTGGCCGTACTTCAGCTTGTAGGTGCCGAAGCCGAGGGCGCGGCCGAGGATCTGGTTGCCGAAGCAGATGCCGAAGAGCGGCGTCTTGCGCTCCAGGACGCCCTGCATGACGGAGACGGCGTGGTCGGCGGTGGCCGGGTCGCCGGGGCCGTTGGAGAAGAACACGCCGTCCGGGGAGACCGCGTAGACGTCCTCGACGGTGGCGGTGGCGGGCAGGACGTGCACCTCGATGCCGCGCTCGGCCATCCGGTGCGGGGTCATGCCCTTGATGCCGAGGTCGACGGCGGCGACGGTGAACCGCTTCTCGCCGATGGCGGGGACGACGTAGGGCTCCTTGGTGGCGACCTCGGCGGAGAGGTTCGCACCCTTCATCTGCGGGGCTTCCTGGACGCGGGAGACCAGGGCCTCGTCGCGGACGCCCTCGGCGGCGGCGCCGGAGAAGATGCCGACGCGCATGGCGCCGCGCTCGCGCAGGTGGCGGGTGAGGGCGCGGGTGTCGATGCCGCTGATGCCGACGACGCCCTGCGCGGCGAGCTCCTCGTCCAGCGAGCGCTTGGCACGCCAGTTGGAGGGGACGCGGGCGGGGTCGCGGACGACGTAGCCGGCGACCCAGATGCGGGCGGACTCGGGGTCCTCGTCGTTGACGCCGGTGTTGCCGACGTGCGGCGCGGTCATCACGACGACCTGCCGGTGGTACGACGGGTCGGTGAGGGTCTCCTGGTAGCCGGTCATGCCGGTGGAGAACACGGCCTCGCCGAAGGTCTCCCCCACTGCGCCGTAGGCGCGGCCGCGGAAGATGCGGCCGTCCTCCAGGACGAGTACGGCGGGAGCTTTGGCTGCTCCCCTGGTGGAGGTCGTCATCGTTCGGCGCCTTCCGTCGTGGTGGTGTGGTTCATGGAGGTGATGGCCTCGACCCAGGCGGCGTGCTCGGCCGCCCGGTCGGAGCGGAATCCGGAGTCGATCAGCGTGTCGCCGTGCGCCCACGTGACCACGAGCAGACCGCCCTCGGTGAGTACCTTGCCCGCGATCCCCTTGTCGAGGCGGGCGCCGCGCAGCTGTGCGGCCGGTACGAAGAAGTCGCCTGCACCCGGACGGACCACTTGGAGGCCCGCGTCGGTGAGGGTGAGCTCGACCCGGCTGCGCACGCCCAGCCCGTGGGCGACGATCCGGTCGAGCCACTGTCCGGCGGTGGTCGACCCGTGGTACCGGCCGGTGAGCGCCAGCCGGTGCTCGGGGAGGCCGTCGGGGGCGGCGGGCAGTTCCGGCAGGCCGCCCTGCAGGGCGCCGCGCCATTTCCAGCCCTGCCGCATCAGCCAGTAGACGAAGGCGATGAAGACGAGCAGACCGATGACCCACGCGATGCGCGCGCCCCAGTCCGTCACCTCCGCCGACTTGCGTTCGGCGGCCTCGGCGGCCAGTTGGATCACTGCAGGTGTCACGCGAGCTTCCCGTCCACGACCGTTGTCCGGCCCCGCAGGAAGGTGTGGGTGACGCGGCCCGGCAGCTCGCGGCCCTCGTACGGGGTGTTGCGGCTGCGGGAGGCGAACCCTGCGGGGTCCACGACACCACGGTACGAGGTGTCGACCAGGGTGAGGTTCGCGGGTTCACCAGCCGAGACGGGCCGTCCGTGGCGGTGGGACAGGCCGCCGATGCGGGCGGGCGCGAAGGACATGCGCTCCGCGACGCCGGCCCAGTCGAGGAGGCCCGTCTCGACCATCGTCTGCTGGACGACGGACAGGGCGGTCTCCAGGCCGACCATGCCCATGGCGGCGGCGGCCCACTCGCAGTCCTTGTCCTCGTGCGGGTGCGGGGCGTGGTCGGTGGCGACGATGTCGATCGTGCCGTCGGCGAGCGCCTCGCGCAGGGCCATGACGTCGCGCTCGGTGCGCAGCGGCGGGTTGACCTTGTAGACGGGGTTGTAGGAGCGCACCAGCTCGTCGGTGAGGAGGAGGTGGTGGGGGGTGACCTCGGCGGTGACGTCGATGCCGCGGGACTTGGCCCAGCGGACGATCTCGACGCTGCCGGCGGTGGAGAGGTGGCAGATGTGGACGCGGGAGCCGACGTGCTCGGCGAGGAGGACGTCGCGGGCGATGATCGACTCCTCGGCGACGGCGGGCCAGCCGCCGAGGCCCAGCTCGGCGGAGACGATGCCCTCGTTCATCTGGGCGCCCTCGGTGAGGCGGGGCTCCTGGGCGTGCTGGGCGATGACGCCGCCGAAGGCCTTCACGTACTCCAGGGCGCGGCGCATGATCACGGCGTCGTCGACGCACTTGCCGTCGTCGGAGAAGACGGTGACACGGGCGGCGGACTCGTGCATGGCGCCGAGCTCGGAGAGCTTCTTGCCCTCCAGGCCGATGGTGACGGCTCCGATGGGCTGCACGTCGCAGTAGCCGGACTCCTTGCCGAGGCGGTAGACCTGCTCGACGACGCCGGCGGTGTCGGCGACGGGGAAGGTGTTCGCCATGGCGAAGACGGCGGTGTAGCCGCCGGAGGCGGCGGCGCGGGTGCCGGTCAGGACGGTCTCGGAGTCCTCCCGGCCGGGCTCGCGCAGGTGGGTGTGGAGGTCGACGAGGCCGGGGAGGAGGACCTGGCCGGCGGCCTCGATGACGGTGGCGCCGTCGGCGGAGAGGTCTGCACCGGTGGCGGCGATGGTCTCGCCGTCGATGAGGACGTCCTGTGCCTCGCCGCCGAGGACCTTCGCACCGCGGATCAGGGTCTTGGACATGGTTACTTGGTCTCCTCGGTGCGGGACGGGGCGGTGACGGCGGGCTCGGAGCCGCCGAGCAGGAGGTAGAGGACGGCCATGCGGACGGAGACGCCGTTGGCGACCTGCTCGACGACGGTGCAGCGGTCGGAGTCGGCGACCTCGGCGGTGATCTCCATGCCGCGGACCATGGGGCCCGGGTGCATGACGACGGCGTGCTCGGGCATCCTCGCCATCCGGGCGGCGTCGAGCCCGTACCGGCGGGAGTACTCGCGCTCGGTGGGGAAGAACGCGGCGTTCATGCGTTCGCGCTGCACACGCAGCATCATGACCGCGTCGGACTTCGGCAGCACCTCGTCGAGGCTGTAGGAGACCTCGCAGGGCCAGGTCTCGACGCCGACGGGGACGAGCGTGGGCGGGGCCACGAGGGTGACCTCGGCGCCGAGGGTGTGCAGCAGGTCGACGTTGGAGCGGGCGACGCGGCTGTGGAGGATGTCGCCGACGATGGTGATGCGGCGGCCGGCGAGGTCCTTGCCCAGGCCGGCGTCGCGGCCGACGAGGCGGCGGCGCATGGTGAAGGCGTCCAGCAGGGCCTGGGTGGGGTGCTGGTGGGTGCCGTCGCCGGCGTTGATGACGGGGGCGTCGATCCAGCCGGAGTTCGCCAGGCGGTAGGGGGCGCCGGAGGCGCCGTGCCGGATGACGACGGCGTCGACGCCCATGGCCTCCAGGGTCTGGGCGGTGTCCTTGAGGGATTCGCCCTTGGAAACGGAGGAGCCCTTGGCCGCGAAGTTGATGACGTCCGCGGAGAGGCGCTTCTCGGCGGCCTCGAAGGAGATCCGGGTGCGGGTGGAGTCCTCGAAGAAGAGGTTGCAGATCGTACGGCCGCGCAGGGTGGGCAGCTTCTTGATCGGCCGGTCGGCGACGCGCGCCATCTCCTCGGCGGTGTCGAGGATCAGGACGGCGTCGTCGCGCGTGAGGTCGGCGGCCGAGATGAGGTGGCGCTTCATCTGGGTGCTCCGTGGGTTGAAGGAGGGCAGAGCGGCGGGCGGCGTGCCGGAGGGGTGCGGGGCAGGCCGGAGCGCGGGCCCGTGCGGGCCCGTCAGGGGGTCGGGCTACTGCCCGGCTTCGGCGTCGGTCCGCTGGCCGAGCAGCACGGCGTCACGGCCGTCCTCCTCCTGGAGCTGGACCTTGACGATCTCCCGGAGGGAGGTCGGGAGGTTCTTGCCGACGTAGTCGGCGCGGATCGGCAGTTCGCGGTGGCCGCGGTCGACGAGGACGGCGAGCTGGACCGCGCGGGGGCGGCCGAGGTCGCCGAGGGCGTCGAGGGCGGCGCGGATGGTGCGGCCGGAGAAGAGGACGTCGTCGACGAGGACGACGAGGCGGCCGTCGATGTCGTCACCGGGGATCTCGGTGCGGCCGATGGCGCGGGCCGGCTTCATCCGCAGGTCGTCGCGGTACATGGTGATGTCGAGGGAGCCGACCGGGATCTTCGTGCCGGTGATCTCTGCGAGCTTGGCGGCCAGCCGGCGGGCGAGGAACACGCCGCGGGTGGGGATGCCGAGGAGCACCACGTCGTCGGCGCCCTTGGCGCGTTCGACGATCTCGTGGGCGATGCGGGTCAGGACCCGCGCGATGTCCTGTGCTTCGAGGACGGGGCGCATGGGCCCGCTCTCGACCGCACCGGCGTTCAAAGCCTGAGCGTCCATGGGAAAAGGACCTCCTTCTCCGCCTCACGGGACGGACCTTAAAGGACGTCTGCAACGGTCCCCACGGTACCAGCGGTCCGGGCGGGCGCCGAACCGGGGGCAGGCGGGCCCCCGTCCGCGGGCCGGGGTGGGCATTCGGCTTGACGCACCCAAGTCACGCTGCGTAACCTCACAGTGAGTTACCAGCCGCGCGGCGAGCCGCTCGGAGTCAAGTAGCCACAGCGTCACAGCGTCCGGGAGCGTTATGTCCAGCGAATACGCCAAACAGCTCGGGGCCAAGCTCCGCGCCATCCGCACCCAGCAGGGCCTCTCCCTCCACGGTGTCGAGGAGAAGTCCCAGGGCCGGTGGAAGGCCGTGGTGGTCGGTTCGTACGAGCGCGGGGACCGCGCCGTGACCGTCCAGCGCCTCGCCGAGCTGGCGGACTTCTACGGGGTGCCGGTGCAGGAGCTGCTGCCGGGCACGACGCCCGGCGGGGCAGCCGAGCCGCCGCCGAAGCTGCGCCTGGACCTGGAGCGCCTTGCGGGCGTGCCCGCGGAGAAGGCCGGACCGCTCCAGCGCTACGCGGCGACGATCCAGAGCCAGCGCGGCGACTACAACGGCAAGGTGCTGTCGATCCGCCAGGACGACCTGCGCACCCTGGCCGTCATCTACGACCAGTCGCCCTCGGTCCTGACCGAGCAGCTGATCAGCTGGGGCGTGCTCGACGCGGACGCGCGCCGCGCCGTGGCGCACGAGGACGCGTAGCCCTCCGGTCCCCCGGGACCAGCAGAAACGTTACCGGTGCGGGCCGGGAGCCGGATTCCGGCTCCCGGCCCGCACCGGTTTCCCATGCGCCGGCGAAGGTCCGGAGAGCCGGAAGGGGCCCGCGGCGCCGGTGCGCTGCGGGCCCCTTCCGGCGTGCCGGGCGGCTGCCGGGGGCTACTCGCCCCGGCGCAGGCTCGGCTTCAGGTCCTTGAAGCGGGCGAGGAGCCCGTTGACGAAGGACGGCGACTCGTCCGTGGAGAACTCCTTGGCCAGCTGCACGGCCTCGTCGATGGCCACGGCGTCCGGGGTGTCGTCCACCCAGATCAGCTCGTACGCCCCGAGCCGCACGATGTTCCGGTCGACGACCGGCATGCGGTCGAGCTCCCAGTCCACGGCGTACGTGACGATGAGGTCGTCGATGCGCTTCACCTTGTCGGCGTAGCCCTCGACGAGGTCCATCGTGAAGGCGTTGACCGGAGGCTGCCGGTCGTCCGACCGCGCGTGGCGGACCCAGTCCGCGAGGACCTCCCGCACGGGCACCCCGCGCTGGTCGGCCTCGAACAGGATCTGGAAGGCGCGCTTGCGCGCGTTGCTGCGGGCAGCCACGGTTAGCCGTTCACCCGGCCGAGGTAGTCGCTGGTGCGGGTGTCGACCTTGACCTTCTCGCCCGTGGTGACGAACAGCGGGACCTGGATCTCGTGGCCGGTCTCCAGGCGGGCGGGCTTGGTGCCGCCGGTGGAGCGGTCGCCCTGGACGCCCGGGTCGGTGTGCTCGATGACCAGCTCGACGGCGGCCGGCAGCTCGACGTAGAGCACCTCGCCCTCGTGCTGGGCGACGGAGGCGGTGAAGCCCTCGACGAGGAAGTTGGCGGCGTCGCCGACGGCCTTGCGGTCGACGTGCAGCTGGTCGTAGGTCTGCATGTCCATGAAGACGAAGTAGTCGCCGTCCATGTACGAGAACTGCATGTCGCGGCGGTCGATGGTGGCCGTCTCGACCTTCACGCCCGCGTTGAAGGTCTTGTCGACGACCTTGCCGGACAGCACGTTCTTGAGCTTGGTGCGCACGAAGGCCGGGCCCTTGCCGGGCTTGACGTGCTGGAACTCGACGACGGACCAGAGCTGGTCACCGTCGAGCTTGAGCACCATGCCGTTCTTGAGGTCGTTCGTGGAAGCCACGGTTGCGGAATCTCCTGCACTGGAAGACCACGGGTGCGCACACGGCCCGCCGGACGGACCTACAGTGCGAGCAGCTCCTTGGTCGTAATGGTGAGTAGCTCGGGACCGCCGTCCGCCTCGGGGCGTACGACGAGCGTGTCATCGATCCGGACTCCGCCCCGGCCCGGGAGGTGGACCCCCGGTTCGACGGTGACCGGCACGCAAGCGTCCAGTTTACCCATTGCCGTAGGTGCAAGCTGCGGGTCCTCGTCGATTTCGAGGCCGACGCCGTGTCCGGTCGACGGAGCGACCGCTTCCGAATGGCCCGCGGAGTCCAGCAGGGAACGCGCCGCACGGTCCACGTCCCGGTACGCGGCCCCCGGAAGGAGCGCCTCGCGGCCGGCCCGCTGGGCGGCGAAGACGAGGTCGTACAGCTGGATCTGCCAGTCGGCGGGGCTGGTGCCGATGACGAAGGTCCGGCCGATCTCGCACCGGTAGCCGCGGTAGTTGGCGCCCAGGCAGACGGTCAGGAAGTCGCCCTCCTCCACCCGCCGGTCGGAGGGCCGGTGCCGGGCGCGGCCCGAGTGCGGCCCGGTGCCGACGGAGGTCGGGAAGGCCGGGCCGTCGGCCCCGTGGTCGACGAGGCGTCGCTCCAGCTCCAGGGCGAGGTGGCGCTCGGTACGCCCGACGAGGATCGACTCCAGCAGTTCGCCGAGGGCCTGGTCGGCGATCTCGGCGGCGATCCGCAGGCAGGCGATCTCCTCCTCGTCCTTGACCAGGCGCTGCTGTTCGACGGCGGTCCCGAGGTCGGTGAGCCGCAGCCGCGGCGCGACGGAGTGCAGCGCGCGGTGGCGGGCGACGGTGAGGTGGTGCTCCTCGACGGCGAGGCAGTCGGCACGGGCGGAGCCGGCCAGGTCCGCGGCGGCGACGGCCGCGTCCGCACCGGGCCCGGCCAGGACGGAGAGCCGCAGCCGCTCGTCGAGGCGGCCCTCGTCGAGCTCGCCGCTGGGCGGGCCCACCGTGAAGAGGCTGTCCTCGCCGCCGGGCCCCAGCAGCAGGACGGCACCGCGCGGGGCGCCCCCGGCGAGGTAGCGGACGTTCGCCGGACGCGTGATCAGTGCGGCGTCGTTCCCGGCGGCGGCACAGCGGTCGCGAAGCAGGCCCCGGCGGGCCGCGTACACGTCTGACATGTCTTCGAGCCTACGAGCGCCCGGCGCATCCGGCCCGGCGAGCGCCCCCGTCCGGTGCGGGGGCCCCGTGCGGTGCGGGGGACGTCAGGGGGAGGCGGCGGAGAGGGAGCGGGCCAGGGCCTCGTCCAGGGCGCGGGCGGTGGCTTCGACGTCGAGGTCGGAGTTGTCGATGATCGGCAGCCCGGATCCGTACCAGCCTGCCATCCGGCCGTGGATGCGGGCGACCTCCTCGTCGGAGAGCCTGCGGTTGCCGGAGCGCTGTGCGTTGCGCTCCAGGACGATCTCCAGGCCCGGCAGCAGCACCACAGGCAGCAGGTGGGGGCCGACGTGGCGCTTCCAGCCGCCGAGGCCGACGACGGGCCGGTCGGGGAAGACGGCGTCGTCGAGGATGCAGGAGATCCCGTTGGCCAGGAAGTTGCGGGCGGCGAAGCCGCAGGTGCGGCGGGCGAGGCGGTACTGGGCCTCGGAGTGGTCGTTCCAGCCGGCCTGGGGGTCGGCGAAGCCGGAGCAGACCCATTCGCGGACGTCGTCGAGGCTGATGTGCGCGGTGGGCACGGGGCGCCTGCCCGCCCAGTGCCGGGCCACGGTGGTCTTGCCGGCGCCGGCCGGGCCGATGAGGAGCACGGCGATCGTCGCCGTGCCGGTGCCGTTGCCGGCTCCGCTGCCGGCGGCCGGCGCGGCGGCGGCGGGCGGCAGCAGGATGTGCCCGGTGGCGTCGGGCCCGGCGGGCGGGCCGGGCTGCGGGCCTGGCGGGGGCATGTGCGGGGGCGGCGGGGAGCCCGGCCAGCCCTGGGCGGGCGCTATCGGCGGCTGCGGCGGCAGCGGCGGCTGGTGTCCCTGCGGACCCCAGCCGCCGCTGCCGCCCCCGACTCCCTGGTGCATTCCGCTGCCACTCCGTCTCGTTCCACCGACTGATGCGAGAACGTTATATGACTGCGGGCGCGGCGCCGCCCACCGGAGCCCGCCTCAGCGGTCGGCTTCCTCCGCGAGGGCGCGCAGGGCGAGCCGGTAGGAGCCGATGCCGAAGCCCGCCACGGTGCCGGTCGCGACCGCCGCGATCACCGAGGTGTGCCGGAACTCCTCGCGGGCGTACGGGTTCGAGATGTGCACCTCGATCAGCGGGGCGGTGCGCTGCGCAGCCGCGTCCCGCATGCCGTACGAGTAGTGCGTGAACGCCCCGGGGTTGATGACCACGGGGATCTTCCCGTCGGCGGCCTCGTGGAGCCAGCGGATCAGCTCCCCCTCGTCGTTGGTCTCGCGGACCTCGACGTCGAAGCCGAGCTCCGCGCCCAGCTCCCGGCACGTCTCGACGAGCCCGGCGTACGAGGTGGCCCCGTACACGTCGGGCTCGCGGGAGCCGAGCCGGCCGAGGTTGGGGCCGTTGAGCACCAGCACCCGGCGGCTCATGCCGAGACCTCGCCGTAGGCGGCGATCAGGTGGGCCGGGTCGGGGCCCTCCAGGACGGTCGGCTTGCCCAGCCCGTCGAGGACGATGAACCGCAGCAGGCTGCCGCGGGACTTCTTGTCGACCTGCATGGTCTGGAGCAGCTTGGGCCACTGGTCGCCGCGGTAGGTGAGCGGCAGGCCGACGGAGGCGAGGATCTCCTTGTGCCGGTCGGCGGTGGCGTCGTCGAGGCGTCCGGCGAGCCGGCCGAGCTCGGCGGCGAAGACCATGCCGACGGAGACGGCAGCGCCGTGGCGCCACTTGTAGCGCTCGTTCTTCTCGATGGCGTGGGCCAGGGTGTGGCCGTAGTTGAGAATCTCCCGCAGGCCCGACTCCTTGAGGTCGCTGGAGACGACGTCCGCCTTGACCTGGATGGAGCGGACGATGAGCTCCGCGGTGTGCGGGCCGTCCGGGGTGCGGGCGGCGGCCGGGTCGGCCTCGATCAGGTCGAGGATGGCGGGATCGGCGATGAACCCGGCCTTGATGACCTCGGCGAGGCCGCTGACGTAGTCGTTGACCGGCAGCGAGTCGAGGGCGGCCAGGTCGCACAGGACGCCCGCGGGCGGGTGGAAGGCGCCGACGAGGTTCTTGCCCTCGGCCGTGTTGATGCCGGTCTTGCCGCCGACGGCCGCGTCGACCATCGCGAGGACGGTGGTCGGCACGGCGATCCAGCGCACCCCGCGCAGCCAGGTGGCCGCGACGAAGCCCGCCAGGTCGGTGGTGGCGCCGCCGCCGACGCCGACGATGGCGTCGGTGCGGGTGAACCCGGACTGGCCGAGCGCCTTCCAGCAGTAGGCGGCGACCTCGGCGGTCTTGGCCTCCTCCGCGTTCGGCACCTGGATGGCGATGGCCTCGTAGCCCTGCTCGGCCAGGTCGTCGCGCAGCGCCTCGCCGGTGGAGGCGAGCGCCTCGGGGTGGATCACGGCGACCCGCTGGGCCCTGGTGCCGATCAGCCCGCCGAGCTCGCCGAGCAGCTGCCGGCCGACCAGCACGTCGTACGGGTCGTGGCCGGCGCTGCCGCCGACGTGGATCCGCGTCACCTGGTCTGTCATACGTCCTTCAACTCCAGTGCGTCGAGGACCGCCTGGGCGACCTCTTCGGGGGTGCGCGCGTCGGTGGCGACCTCGACGCGTGCGACTTCGGTGTACAGGGGGCGGCGGGCCTCCATCAGCTCGCGCCACTGCCGGCGCGGGTTGACGGCGAGCAGCGGGCGGGCGGCGCCGAGGCCGACCCGCCGGACGGCCTCCTCGACGTCCATCGACAGGTAGGCGACGGGCAGTCCGGCCAGCAGGGCGCGGGTGCCCGCGTCGAGGACGGCGCCGCCGCCGAGGGCGAGCACTCCGGTGTGCTCGGCGACGGCCGCGGCGACCGCCTGCCGTTCCAGCTCGCGGAAGTGCGGCTCGCCCTCGTCGACGAAGATGTCGGCGATCGCCCGGCCCTCGGCGGCGACGATGTCGGCGTCGGTGTCCCGGTAGGGGACGCCGAGCCGGTCGGCGAGGAGCCCGCCGACGGTGGACTTGCCGGAGCCCATGGGGCCGACGAGGACGACCAGGGGTCCGCCGGTCACCGGATGTGCAGGTTGTCGAGGTAGGACTGCACGTTGCGGCGGGTCTCGGCGACCGAGTCGCCGCCGAACTTCTCCACGACGGCGTCGGCGAGGACCAGGGCGACCATGGCCTCGGCCACGATGCCGGCCGCGGGGACGGCGCACACGTCGGAGCGCTGGTGGTGCGCGGCGGCCGCCTCGCCGGTGGCGACGTCGATGGTGGCCAGGGCGCGCGGGACGGTCGCGATGGGCTTCATCGCGGCGCGGACGCGGAGCAGCTCGCCGGTGGTCAGGCCGCCTTCGGTGCCGCCGGAGCGGCCGGAGGTCCGCTTGATGCCCTCGGGGGTGGCGACGATCTCGTCGTGCGCCTTGGAGCCGGGGACGCGGGCCAGGTCGAAGCCGTCGCCGACCTCGACGCCCTTGATGGCCTGAATGCCCATCAGCGCGGCCGCGAGGCGGGCGTCCAGGCGGCGGTCCCAGTGGACGTGCGAGCCGAGGCCGACGGGGACTCCGTAGGCGAGGACCTCGACGACGCCGCCGAGGGTGTCGCCGTCCTTGTGGGCCTGGTCGATCTCGGCGACCATCGCCTTCGAGGCGTCCGCGTCGAGGCAGCGCACCGGGTCGGCGTCCAGCTTCTCGACGTCGGCCGGGGTGGGGTAGACGCCGTACGGGGCCTTGGCGGCGGCGAGTTCGACGACGTGGCTGACGATCTCGATGCCGGCGGCCTCCTTCAGGAAGGAGCGGGCGACGGCGCCGAGGGCGACGCGGGCGGCGGTCTCACGGGCGCTGGCGCGCTCCAGGATCGGCCGGGCCTCGTCGAAGCCGTACTTCTGCATGCCGGCCAGGTCGGCGTGGCCCGGGCGGGGCCGGGTGAGCGGCGCGTTGCGGCCGGTCTCCTTCAGCTCCGAGGGGTCGACGGGGTCGGCCGACATGACCTTCTCCCACTTGGGCCACTCGGTGTTGCCCACCATGACGGCGACCGGGGAGCCCAGCGACAGGCCGTGGCGCACGCCGCCGAGGAAGGTGACCTCGTCCTGCTCGAACTTCATCCGCGCGCCGCGCCCGTACCCGAGCCGGCGCCGCGCCAGGTGGTCGGCGACCAGCTCCGTGGTCACCGGGACGCCGGCGGGAAGCCCCTCCAGCGTCGCCACCAGCGCCGGACCGTGCGATTCCCCGGCGGTCAGCCAACGCAACCTGCTCAACGATGCTCCTCATGCTCGCGCCTGGTACAGCGGCGGCGCGGCCGGGTGCGCGGCCCGGACCCGCCTTTACCCGATCCTCCCACGTCCGGGCCGGTGCACCGCCCCCCGGTCCAGCTGGCGGGACGGGCGGTCCACCCGGCCCACCCTGGCCGCAGCGCCCGGCGGGGGCAACACCGGGCGGCACAGTGCATCAGGTAGGGCGGGGTGCGGCGGCGCGGGACGTCAGTGGCGGGCCCGCAGGGCGGCCTCGCCGGCGGCCCGCATCGCGGCGAGCGGGCCGGGGGTGCGGCCGGTCATCTGCTCCACCTGGATGACGGCCTGGTGGACGAGGAGGTCGAGGCCGCCCAGGAGGCGGCCGCCGCGGGCCGACCAGGCGGCGGCGAGGGCGGTCGGCCAGGGGTCGTACAGGACGTCGAAGAGGGTGCCGGGCGCGTCGGGGACGTCGGCGGCGAGCCGGTCGGTGGCCCCGGCGGGCGTGGTGGCGATGACCAGGGGGGCGGTGAGGGCGCGGGAGGCGTCCGCCCAGTCGGCCGTGCGGACGGCGACGCCGAGCCGCTCGCCCCAGCGGAGCATCTCGTCGGCGCGGGCGCGGGAGCGGACGTAGGCGGTGACCTCGCCGGTGCATATCCGCCCGAGGGCGGCGAGCGCGGAGGAGGCGGTTGCTCCGGCGCCGAGGATCGCGGCGGTGTCGACCTTGTCGACACCGCGCTCGTGGAGGGCGGCGATGATCCCCGGGATGTCGGTGTTGTCGCCGAGGCGGCGGCCGTCCGCGGTCAGGACGACGGTGTTGACGGCCTCGACGGAGGCTGCGGTGTCGCTGATCGCGTCGAGCAGCGGGATGACCGCGCGCTTGAGCGGCATGGTCAGGGACAGCCCGGCCCACTCGGGGCCGAGGCCCGCCAGGAAGTCCGCGAGTGCGGCCTCGCCGAGGTCGAAGCGGTCGTACGACCAGTCGGCGAGGCCGAGCTCCCGGTAGGCGGCGCGGTGCAGCACCGGTGAGAGGGAGTGCTCGATGGGGGAACCCAGCACCGCGGCCCGTATGCGTGACATCTGCTACCTACCTACCCGCCCGACTTCTTCTTCTGGCGTTCGTTGAACTCCGCCACCAGTTTGTCGTGTTCCGCGAACGTCTTGGTGAAGGTGGTGGTGTTGCCGTCGATGGACACGAAGAACATCCAGCCGCCCTTGTCCGGGTCGAGCGCGGCGTTGACGGCCTCGTCGCCCGGGTTGCTGATGGGGCCGGGCGGGAGCCCGGCGTAGCGGTAGGTGTTGTACGGGTCGTCGATCCTCCGCGTCTCCTCGCGGCTGACGTTGATGTTGCTGGTGCCCTTGATGTAGTTGATCGTCGAGTCGAACTCGATCTTCTGGTTCGTTGCGGTGTTCGACGGCTTCAGGCGGTTGTAGATGACCTCGGACATCTTGCGGAAGTCGTCGTGCTTGTTGCCCTCGACCTGCACCAGGCTCGCGACGATGACGAGCTCGTACGGGTTCGCCAGGCCCAGCTCCTTGGCCTTGCCCTCCAGGCCGAGCGCCGCGTACTTGTCGTTCGCGTTCTTGACCATCTGCTTGAGCAGGGACTCGGGCGTGCTCTCCTTCGACAGGTCGTAGCGCGTCGGGTAGAGGAAGCCCTCCAGCGGGTCGCGCACCTTCCTGGTGCTCACGGCCCACGCGGGCAGGCCGAGGTTCTTCGCCTGCTGCTGCGCGATCTGGGCGGTGGTGCCCTCCGGCTTGCCGAGCTTCTTGTCGATCATCTTGTAGACGTCGACGGCGCGCTTGCCCTCGGGGATCGTGAGGACGTTGAGCTTGGAGGGGTCGACGAGGACCGCGATGGCGGACGCGCTCGACATCTTCTTCTGCAGCGTGTACGTCCCCGGCTGGATGCCGGTGCTCCGCTTGTCCGCGGTGGCGGCGTCGACGAAGGCCTGCGTGCTGGCGACGACGCCGGCCTCCTTGAGGATCGACCCCATCTGGGCGACGGTCGCGCCGTTCGGGATCTCGACCTCGACGCTCTCGCCGTTGCCGGAGCCCGCGTAGTCCTCTGCGCTGCCGAAGCGGGCCTTGAGGTAGCTGTAGCCGTAGTACCCGCCGCCGCCGACGACACCGGCGATGACGAGGGCCGCGACGAGGCAGGCGGCGCCGCTCCGCTTCGGCTTCCCCTTGCCCTTCCCCTTGGAACGGCCGGCGCGGCGTCCGCCGCCGGATCCGGCGTCGCGGTCGTTGTCGTCGCCGTCGCGGCCGCTGTCGGACAGGGCCGAGTCCTCGTCCGGCTCGTCGTCCTCCGGTTCCGCACCGGGTTCCGGATCGCGGCGGCCGGGGGGCTTCGGGGGCGGGTAGGCCTCCGGGGTGCCGTAGAGGTCCGGGGCCTCCCCCGGGTAGCCGCCGACCGGCTGCTGCGCGTAGGGGTCAGCGCCCGCGTACGGGTCCGGCGCCGGGTACGGGTCGGCCTGCGGGTAGCCGTCGGCCGCCGGGTAGCCCTCGGCGGCCCCCGGGTACTGCCCGGTGCCCGGGTAGGCCTGGGCGGCCTGCGGGGCTCCTGCGTAGCCGCCGGGGGCCGTGTCCCAGGCCTGCCCGCCGCCGTCGTAGGCGGGCTGCTGCACCGGCATCTGCTGGTGGGGCTGGGGCTGCTGCGGGTAGCCCTGCGTCTGCCCCGGGTACTGCTCCTGCTGGAGGTACTGCTGGTGCTGCGGCTCCTGTGGGTACTGGTGCTGCGGGACCCCGCCGAACGGCATCCGGCCCTGCTGGGCCTCGTGCCCGCTCCACCCGGAGTCCCCGTGGAGGGGGTCCTCCGGGTGCCACGGTTCGGGGCCAGAGCCCCGGCCATACTCAGTCATGGATCCCCTAGAGCCGCGAGACGGAGTACCCGGCAACGGCCGCCAGGCACCCGGTTCCGCCTCTGAAGTGGTGGGCGACGGCTGTTCGAATGCCGCCGCGTCTCGCGGAACGTTACCGTACCGCGATCAGACAACCACTTCGACGCACTCGCCGGGCGGATTACCCGATACCCGTTCGGTCTCAAGAGCGTTCTGAAGGATCACCACGGCGGCGGCCTGGTCGATCACCGACCGCCCCTTCCTGGCGTTCCGCCCGGAGGCCCGCAGCCCCTGGGCGGCGGTGACCGTCGTCATCCGCTCGTCCACGAGGCGGACGGGAACGGGCTTGACGCCCTTGGCCAGTTCGGCGGCGAAGGCGCGCACCTTGGCCGCGGCCGGCCCCTCCCGCCCGCTGAGCGAGCGGGGCAGGCCGACCACGACCTCCAGGGGTTCGTACTCCTCCACGAGCTGCCGCAGCCGCCGGTGGGCGAAGGGGATGTCCCGGCCGGGCACGGTTTCCACCGGTGTGGCCAGCACCCCGTCGGGGTCGCAGGTCGCGACCCCGATCCGGGCGTCCCCGACGTCGACGGCGAGACGGCGTCCGCGGCGCAGTGCCATCGTCAGACCGTCTCGACGACGAGGCGCTCGACCGCGGCGATGGCCTCCGGCACGGCGTCCGGGTTCTGGCCGCCGCCCTGGGCGACGTCGGGCTTGCCGCCACCGCCGCCGCCGAGGGTCTTGGCGGCCGTGCGGACCAGGTCGCCGGCCTTCAGGCCGCGCTCGCGGGCGGCCTCGTTGGTGGCGACCACGGTCAGCGGGCGGCCGCCCGCGACGGTGAACAGCGCGACGACGGCCGGGCGGTCGCCCTGGATGCGGCCGCGGACGTCGAGGACCAGCTTGCGCAGGTCGTCGGCGCCGGTGCCGTCCTGGACCTGCCCCACCACGAGCGCGACGCCGCGGATGTCCTGGGCGTTCTCCGCGAGGCCGGCGGCGGCCTGGAGGACCTTCTCCGCGCGGAACTTCTCGATCTCCTTCTCGGCGTCCTTCAGCTTGCCGAGCATGGAGGCGATCTTCTCCGGCAGCTCCTCGGGGCGGCCCTTGACCAGCTCCTGGAGCTGGGCGACGACCGTGTGCTCCTTGGCGAGGAAGTTGTACGCGTCCACGCCCACCAGCGCCTCGACGCGCCGCACGCCGGAGCCGATGGAGGACTCGCCGAGCAGCTTCACCAGGCCGAGCTGGGCGGTGTTGCCGACGTGCGTGCCGCCGCACAGCTCCTTGGAGAAGTCGCCGATGGTCACGACGCGGACCCGCTCGCCGTACTTCTCGCCGAACTCGGCGATGGCGCCCTGCTTCTTCGCCTCGTCGATGCTCATGATCTCGGCGGTGACGTCCAGCTCGCGCGAGAGCACGTCGTTGATCTTCTGCTCGACATCGGTGAGGACCGAGCCGGGAACGGCGTTCGGGGAGCCGAAGTCGAAGCGGAAGCGGCCCGGGCTGTTCTCCGAGCCGGCCTGCGCGGCCGTCGGGCCGAGGGCGTCGCGGAGCGCCTGGTGGGTCAGGTGGGTCGCCGAGTGGGCGCGGGCGATGGCCCGGCGGCGCCGGACGTCGATCGCCGCGTAGGCGGAGGCGCCGACGGTCACCTCGCCGACCTGGACGGAGCCCTTGTGGACGGAGACGCCGGGGACCGGCTGCTGGACGTCGCGGACCTCGATGACGGCGCCCGAGTCGAGCTTGATGCGGCCCTGGTCGGCGAGCTGGCCGCCGCCCTCGGCGTAGAAGGGGGTGCGGTCCAGGACGACCTCGACCTCGTCGCCCTCGGAGGCCGCCGGGGAGGACACGCCGTTGACGAGCAGGCCGACGATGGTGGCCTCGCCCTGGTTGGTGGCGTAGCCGGTGAACTCCGTGCCGCCCGCCGAGTCGGCGATCTCGCGGTAGGCGGCGACGTCCGCGTGGCCGGTCTTCTTGGCCTTCGCGTCGGCCTTGGCCTTGTCCTTCTGCTCCTGCATCAGGCGGCGGAAGCCGGGCTCGTCGACGGTCAGGCCCTGCTCGGCGGCGATCTCCAGGGTCAGGTCGATCGGGAAGCCCCACGTGTCGTGCAGCAGGAACGCCTTGTCGCCGGCCAGGACCGTGCCGCCGCCGGCCTTGGTCTCGGTGATGGCGCCTTCGAGGACGTTGGTGCCGGCGTTGAGGGTCTTCAGGAAGCGGGCCTCCTCGGCGAGCGCGACGGTCTCGATGCGCTGCCGGTCGGTGATCAGCTCCGGGTACTGCTGCCCCATCGTGTCGATGACGGTGTCCAGCAGCTCCTTGACGACCGGGCCCGTCGCACCCATGAGGCGCATGTTGCGGATGGCGCGGCGCATGATGCGGCGCAGCACGTAGCCGCGGCCCTCGTTGCCGGGGGTGACGCCGTCGCCGATGAGCATGACGGAGGTGCGCATGTGGTCGGCGACCACGCGCATCGAGACGTCGGTCTCCTGGGCGGCGCCGTAGCGGACCCCGGTCAGCTCCGTGGCCTTGTCCATGACGACGCGCAGGGTGTCGGTCTCGTACATGTTCCGCACGCCCTGGAGGATCATCGCCAGGCGTTCGAGGCCGAGACCGGTGTCGATGTTCTTCGACGGCAGGTCGCCGAGGATCGGGAAGTCCTCCTTGCCGTCGCCGGCGCCCCGCTCGTACTGCATGAAGACGAGGTTCCAGATCTCCACGTACCGCTCGTCGTTGACGGCGGGGCCGCCCTCGACGCCGAACTCGGGGCCGCGGTCGTAGTTGATCTCGGAGCAGGGGCCGCAGGGGCCGGGGACGCCCATGGACCAGAAGTTGTCCTTCTTGCCCAGGCGCTGGATGCGCTCGGCGGGGACGCCGACCACGTCGCGCCAGATCTGCTCGGCCTCGTCGTCGTCCTGGTAGACGGTGATCCAGAGCTTCTCCGGCTCCAGCCCGTAGCCGCCGTCCGCCACCGGGGTGGTCAGCAGCTCCCAGGCGAGCTTGATGGCGCCTTCCTTGAAGTAGTCGCCGAAGGAGAAGTTGCCGCACATCTGGAAGAACGTGCCGTGGCGGGTCGTCTTGCCGACCTCTTCGATGTCCGGGGTGCGGACGCACTTCTGCACGCTGGTGGCCCGCGGGGCCGGGGGCTTGGTCTCACCGAGGAAGTACGGCTTGAACGGGACCATGCCCGCGTTGACCAGCAGCAGAGTCGGGTCGTCCGCGATGAGCGACGCCGAAGGGACAACGGCGTGACCGCGCTCCTCGAAGAAGCTCAGCCAGCGGCGGCGGATTTCAGCCGACTCCATCAGTGGTCCTCATTCCGGTTGATGTGGGAGAAGTTCGGTCGGTGGATGGTGCGTTGCGGGTTCTCGATGGCCTGCAGCCGCCGCGGCCCGGGGAGGGCGGTGACGTTGTCGGGCCGGGCTGTGCCTTCTTCGGACCGGCACAACCCCAGTGCGTCGTTCAGCTCGTCCTCGCGCTGCGACATTCCCGCTTTGACGTCGAGGGCGAAGTGCTTGAGCCGGTGGCCGGCCTCGACGGCCTTGTCGGCGGCCTGCGCGGCGAGGCTCTCCGGCGTCAGCTGCTTCAGCCGGCGGTTGACCTTGGTGGTGGCCCACACGCCGGCGGCTGCGCCTGCGGTGAACCAGAAGGCTCGGCGGAACATCGGCTCTCTCAGCCCTTCTGCTTGCGGCGCCGCGCGGCCGGCACCGTGCGGCCAACGATCACGGTACGCCGTTCGGCGGTGCCAGGCGCCCCGTCCTGGGTCCTGCCCAGGGCCTTGCGGACGCCGTAGCCGAAGGCCGCGACCTTCACGAGCGGGCCGCCGAAGGTGGAGGCCACGGTGGAGGACAGGGCGGAGGCGTTCGACGTGACCTCCTGGACGTCGCTCGCGATGGCGTCGACCCGGTCGAGCTGGGTGCGCGCGGAGCGGACGGTGGTGGAGGCGTCGGCGAGCAGGGGGACGGCCTGCTCGGTCACGTCGGCCACCAGTTTGGTGGTCGCCTTGAGCACCTGCGCCAGCCTCGCCAGCGCCACGGCGAGGAAGGAGACGAGGATGGCCCAGAAGACGGCCACGAGGATCCCGGCCACCTCTCCACCGGACACGTTGCACCGCTCTCTGCATGTTGGTCGCTACGTCGGAAAGTCGTCCTCCGACCCTATCGCGCCGGAGATCCGCCGCCGCACCGGAATACCGGGCGGGGGCAGCGCCGCGGGGGGCCTGAGGCCGTCAAGCAGGAAGCCCGCCGGCTCCCCCGAGGGGGAGCCGGCGGGCTGACCGGCTGTGAGCCTTCCGTCCGCTGGATCAGCGGGCGTAGTACTCGACGACGAGCTGCTCGTCGCAGATGACCGGGATCTCCTTGCGGTTCGGGTCGCGGTCCAGGCGGAAGGCCAGGGCCTTCAGGTTGACCTGCAGGTAGCGCGGGGTCTCGCCCTCACCTGCGTAGCCGCCCTCGCGGGCGATCTGGAACGGGACCTTCTCGCGGCTGCGCTCGCGCACGGTGATGACGTCGTCCGGGCGGACACGGAACGACGGCTTGTCGACCTTGGCGCCGTTGACCTCGATGTGGCCGTGGACGACCATCTGGCGGGCCTGGTAGATGGTGCGGGCGATGCCCGAACGCAGGACCAGGGCGTCGAGGCGACGCTCGAGCTCGACGACCAGCGCCTCGCCCGTCTTGCCCTCGGCCTTCTTGGCGCGGTCGTAGGCGCGGGCCATCTGGCGCTCGGAGATGTCGTACTGGGCGCGCAGACGCTGCTTCTCGAGCAGACGGACCTTGTAGTCCGAGTTCTGCTTGCGGCCACGGCCGTGCTCGCCCGGCGGGTAGGGGCGGGCCTCGAAGTACTTGACGGCCTTCGGCGTCAGGGCGATGCCGAGTGCACGCGACTTCTTGACCTTGGGTCGCTTCTGGTTCACGGGGAACCTACCTCCATGTAAGTTAGGTGAGGCTTACCTTATCGAGGAGGACGTAATGTCTCGACCGCATGGGATCCCCCTGCCCAGAGCGCATCGGAGTTCGGATTCCCATCAACCGGAATCCGCTTTCGACGACGATGAACAAGGTCAGCCGCGTCCCAGGGAAGGCGTTCGGCAGCTCACCGGAGCCGAACGCGTACGAACCCTCGTAGAGTCCAACGCCTCAGTATCCCTCACGCTGCCGGGTGCTCACGACCAGGGAGAGTGGTGGACAGGAGTGCCGGCCGCGCGGACCGCCACCCCGGACGGGGACGTGCTTCTCCTGGTACCAGGGGAATCCGCGGCTGCCAGGGCAGCCGCTCACGCCCAGGACGACGACCTCACCGCCGTGATCGAGATCACGGATGTGGCGCCGGTGTCCGTCCCCCATCGTATCCGAGGCCGCGCGTGGCTCGCCGGGTGGCTGACGCAGGTCCCCGCGGCCGAGCGCGCCGCCTGCGCCGCCCTCCTCGCCGAGCGCCGCCCCGTCGGCGGACTCCTCGGCCTGGACTCCCGCCCCGGATGGGCGCTGCTGCGCCTGGAGGTCGGCGAGATCTCCGTCGACGACCTGTGGGGCGCCGAGCACGTCGACCCCGACGAGCTCGCCGCAGCCGAGCCCGACCCCCTCCTGGACCACGAGACCGAACTCCTCCAGCACCTCGCCGCCGCCCACCGCGACCGCGTCGCCGACCTCGGCTCCCTGCTGGGCCCCCGCCAGGACGGCACCCTCACCGCCGTCCCGCTGGCCCTGGACCGCCTCGGCCTGCGCGTCCGCTTCAGCCGCCCCGGCGCCGCGGCGTCCTCCTCCTTCGACGCCCGCTTCGACTTCCTCGCCCCGGTCCGCGACGTGTGCGGCCTGCGCCGCGCGATGCACCACCTCTTCGCCGCGGCCGGCCGATAGTGCCGTGACCGGCGGGGCCCACCGGGAAGCGACGCCCGGCACGGGGCGAGGCACTCCCCCGCCGGGGCTGCGGCGCCCGGTCAGGCGCCGCCCGCGCCGCGGAGCCGCTCGCGGACCTTCTCCACCACGTCCGCGTAGCGCGCCTCGGCGCCGTACCGCGTCGGCTCGTAGTACCGCCTGCCGTGCACCGCGTCCGGCGCGTACTGCTGCGCCGCGATCGCCCCCGGCACGTCGTGCGGGTACACGTACCCCACTGCGTGCCCGAGCTTCGCCGCGCCCTTGTAGTGCCCGTCCCGCAGGTGTGCGGGCACCGTTCCGGCCAGGCCGGCCCGCACGTCCGCGAGGGCAGCGCCGATCGCCGTCGTCGCCGTGTTCGACTTCGGGGCCAGCGCCAGCGCGATCGTCGCGTGCGACAGGGTCAGCGCCGCCTCCGGGAAGCCGATCATCGCGACCGCCTGCGCCGCGGCCACCGCCAGCGGCAGCGCGTTCGGATCCGCCAGCCCGATGTCCTCGCTCGCCGAGATCATCAGGCGCCGCGCGATGAACCGCGGGTCCTCCCCCGCCTCGATCATCCGCGCCAGGTAGTGCAGGGCCGCGTCCACGTCGGAGCCGCGGATCGACTTGATCAGGGCGCTCGCCACGTCGTAGTGCTGGTCGCCGTCCCGGTCGTACTTCACGGCCGCCCGGTCGACGGTCTCCTCCACCGTCCCCAGCGTGATCTCGTCCTCGCCCTTGGCGAGGGCCGCCCCCGCGGCCGCCTCCAGCGCCGTCAGCGCCCGCCGGGCGTCCCCGCCCGCGATCCGCAGCAGGTGCGCCTCGGCGTCCTCCGGCAGCGACACCGCGCCGCCGAGCCCCCGCTCCTCGGCCAGAGCCCGGTGCAGGAGCCCGCTCAGGTCCCCGTCGGAGAGCGGCTCCAGCGTCAGCAGCAGCGAGCGCGACAGCAGGGGGGAGATCACCGAGAAGTACGGGTTCTCGGTCGTCGCCGCGATCAGGGTCACCCAGCGGTTCTCGACGGCCGGGAGCAGCGAGTCCTGCTGCGCCTTGCTGAAGCGGTGGATCTCGTCGAGGAAGAGGACGGTCTCCTTGCCGTAGCCGCCGGCGGCGCGCCGGGCGCCCTCGATGACGGCCCGGACCTCCTTGACTCCGGCGGTGATCGCGGACAGCTCCACGAAGCGCTTCTTCGTCGCCTGGCTCACCACGTACGCCAGGGTCGTCTTGCCGGTGCCGGGCGGGCCCCACAGGATCACCGACGAGGAACCGGCCGGGCCGCCCGCACCCTCGCCGACGAGCCGCCGCAGCGGCGAGCCCGGCTTCAGCAGGTGCTGCTGCCCGACGACCTCGTCCAGGTTGCGCGGGCGCATCCGGACGGCGAGCGGGGAGGCCGCCGGGTCCTTCTCCGCGCGGTCTTCGGCTGCGGCGGTGAACAGGTCTGGTTCCACACGGGAAGCCTATGCGCTCGCGCCGACAGCCCGGGCGGGCTCAGGAGGTCCAGAACTCCCACCAGCGGGTCAGGATCAGCATGCCGATGATCCCGATGTGCAGCACCGGCAGCACCCAGGTGAACTCGTCGAGGAAGTTCCGCAGCCAGGCCGGCGCCGGCAGCAGTCCCTCGCGGACGTTGTGCGCGGTGACGTACCAGAACATCAGGATGGTGGCGACCCAGGCCAGGCAGCACCACAGGCAGAGGGCGCTGATGCTGTACAGCGACTGGTACGTCAGCCAGGCGCAGAAGACGACGCCGAAGAGGGTGCCGGCGTTGAAGGTGAGCCAGTACCAGCGGCGGAAGCGGGCGCCGGCCAGGACGCTCATGCCGACGCAGATCACGATGCCGTAGGCGACGAGCCCGAGCATCGGGTTCGGGAAGCCGAACACCGACGCCTGCTCGCTCTTCATGATGTTGCCGCAGGAGACGATGGGGTTCAGGCTGCACCCGGGAGTGAAGTTCGGGTCCTCCAGCAGCTTGAACTTGTCGATCGTGATCACCCAGGCCGCCAGCAGCCCGGCCGCTCCGGTGATCACCAGCAGCCAGGCCAGGGCCCTGCTCGCGCCGACGGTCCGCACGGTCTTGTCGCCTGTAGTCGTCGTCATGCGCTGCATTCTGCCGCACGGTCCTGTGCGGCCCTCCGGGCGGTAACCGCGTGCGGCCCCGGTCGTTGTCCGGTCAGCTGCTCCCCGCCGACGGTGCGGGGATGACCCGGAGATGTACGCCTTCGAGACAAACGGCGGCGCATGCTCCCCGCCCTCGCGGGGTTCGAGGCCGGACGGCAGTCGCCGTCCGGCCTCGACACATCATGCGAGCTTCGTGCGCACGCTCTCGACCAGGGCGTCCAGCGGGACGGCCGTCTGCTCGCCGGACTCCATGTCCTTGAGCTGGACGACGCCCTCGGCGAGGTCGCGGTCCCCCGCGACGACGGCGAGGCGGGCGCCCGAGCGGTTGGCGTCCTTCATGGCGCCCTTGAGGCCCTTGCCGCCGTACGACATGTCCGCGGACACTCCGGCCCGTCGCAACTCGGTGACCAGGCCGAACACGGTCGGCTTCGCGTCGCCCAGCGCGACGGCGAAGACATCGGTGGTCCGGGCGATGTCCAGCTCGACGCCCTCGGCCTCCAGGGCCAGGACGGTGCGGTCCACGCCGAGCGCCCAGCCCACTGACGGCAGTGCCGGGCCGCCGATCATCTCGGACAGGCCGTCGTAGCGGCCTCCGCCGCCGACCGCGGACTGCGAGCCCAGGCCACCGTGGACGAACTCGAAGGTGGTGCGGGTGTAGTAGTCCAGCCCGCGGACCAGCTTCGGGTCGTCCTCGAAGACGACGCCGGCCGCGGTGACGAGCGCGCGCACCTCCTCGTGGTACGCCTTGCACGCGTCGCAGAGGTAGTCGCGCAGCAGCGGGGCGTCGGCGAGCTGCTTCTGGACTTCGGGCCGCTTGTCGTCGAGGACCCGCAGCGGGTTGATCTCGGCGCGGCGGAGGGTCTCCTCGTCCAGGTCGAGCCCGCGCAGGAAGGCCTGGAGGGTCTCGCGGTACGCGGGACGGCACTTCTTGTCGCCCAGGGAGTTCAGCAGGATCCGGAAGTTCTTCAGCCCCAGCGAGCGGTAGGCCTGGTCGGCCAGGATGATGAGCTCGGCGTCCAGGGCGGGGTCCTCGGCTCCGATCGCCTCGGCGCCGACCTGCGAGAAGTGGCGGTAGCGGCCGGCCTGGGCGCGCTCGTAGCGGTAGTACGAACCGGAGTAGTAGAGCTTGACCGGCAGGTTGCCCTGCTTGTGGAGGTTGGCCTCCAGGGCCGCGCGCAGCACGGACGCAGTGCCCTCGGGGCGCAGCGCGAGCTTGTCGCCCCCGCGGGTCGTGAGGGTGTACATCTCCTTGGACACGATGTCCGTGGACTCGCCGACGCCGCGGGAGAACAGCTCGACGTTCTCGAAGCCCGGGGTCTCCACGTATCCGTAGCCGGAGTTGCGCAGGGGCGCGGCGATGGCCTCGCGGACCGCCAGGAACTTGGCCGAGCGGGGCGGGATCAGGTCGTACGTGCCCTTGGGGGCCTTGAAGGTGCTCACGAAAGTCTCGTCACATTCCTCGTCGTGGAGCGGCCGTGGGGTCCGCTGCCAGGCCGGCGGCAACCTCCCGCAGGTACGGGTTGGTCGCGCGCTCGCGGCCGATGGTGGTCTGGGGACCGTGGCCGGACAGCACCACGGTCGAGTCGTCGAGCGGCAGGCACACGCGGGCCAGCGACTCGAGCATCTCGGCGTGGGAGCCGCCGGGCAGGTCGGTGCGTCCGATGGAGCCGGCGAAGAGGAGGTCGCCCGAGAAGAACACCGGCGGGATGTCCGCCTGCTCGGGCATCCGGAAGGTCACCGACCCCTTGGTATGGCCGGGCGCGTGCGCCACCGTGAAGTCGAGGCCGGCGAGCTTCAGCCCGGCGCCGTCGGTGAGCTCGCGGACGTCGTCCGGCTCGCCGATGGCCAGCTCGCCCATGAGCGGCATCCCGATGGAGCGGCCGAGGGCCTTCTCCGGGTCGCTCATCATGTAGCGGTCCTCGGGGTGGATCCAGGCCGGCACGTCGTGCGCTCCGCACACCGGGACGACGGAGGCCACGTGGTCGATGTGGCCGTGGGTGAGGACGACGGCCACGGGCTTGAGGCGGTGCTTGCGGAGGGTCTCCTCGACGCCCTGGGCGGCCTGGTGGCCCGGGTCGATGATCACGCACTCCTCGCCTGCGGCGGGGGCGACCACGTAGCAGTTGGTCCCCCAGGCCCCGGCGGGGAACCCGGCAATCAGCACGTTCGTCCTCATTCTTCGTCCGGCGGGAGCTGCAGCTGCGGTGGTTGTCCGCCAATGCTGCTGCTCAGAGCCTACCGGCGCGGCTCGTTCCACAGCGAACCCATATACGGTACGGCCATACCGTGCCCGGACAGCGGTACCAGACACGCACAAGGAGACGACCCGGTGGTCACGAGCGATCAGCGGCGGCGACAGCTCGCCAGGGAGAAGTTCGAGCGTCAGCAGAAGCGGCGCGCCGAGGCCCGGCGCAAGGCGCGGCAGCGGGCGGTCATCACGGGCGCGGCGGCGGCCGTGGTGGCCGCGACGCTGGTCGGCCTGGTGGTGGGCGGGGTGTTCGACTCCGGCAAGAAGGACGGGGCGGCGGACCCGGCGGCGGACCCGACGGCGTCGGCGAGCCCGAAGGCATCCCCGGCGCCCGCGATGGCGATCGACCAGAAGGCCAAGTACACCTTCGCGCTGAAGACGAGCGCGGGTGAGGTCAAGGTCGAGATGGACGCGGCCAAGACTCCGGAGACCGTCAACTCGTTCAAGGCGCTGGCGGACAAGGGCTTCTTCGACAACACGAAGTGCCACCGCCTGACCACCTCGGGGATCTACGTGCTCCAGTGCGGCGACCCGGAGGGGACCGGCATGGGCGGCCCGGGCTACACGATCGCGGACGAGAACCTGGACGCGCTGGGCAAGCCGAACGAGCAGGGCCAGGTGGTCTACCCGGCGGGCACGGTGGCGATGGCGAACACGGGCCGGCCGAACAGCGGCGGCAGCCAGTTCTTCCTGGTCTACAAGGACAGCCCGCTGGCGCCCTCGTACACGCCGTTCGGCAGGATCGACGCGGGGGGCATGAAGGCGCTGGAGGAGGTCGCCAAGGCGGGCACCGCAGACGGCGGCCAGGACGGGGCCCCGAAGACCCCGGTGACCATCGAGAAGGGCACCGTCACCCGGAACTGACGGGGGCGGCGGCGCCGCGTCCGGCCGGCCCCGCGCCCGTGCGGCGATATTCGTCGTGCGGGATGCGGACAGCCGGCCCGGCGGTCGCCTATGTTGGCGTTGTGCAGGGCGGGTGCTGCCCGCCCGAGGAAACTGTGGACGATGCCCAGGGGGTGACCCCCTTTGCAGGCATCAGGTGGAGGAGGCGCTGTGAGCAGCGACCCGTGGGGCCGCGTCGACGAGACGGGCACCGTGTACGTGCGTACTGCCGAGGGGGAGAAGGTCGTCGGCTCGTGGCAGGCGGGCACCCCCGAGGAGGCCCTGGCCTACTTCGAGCGCAAGTACGAGGGCCTGGTGGTCGAGATCGGCCTCCTCGAGCGGCGGGTGCGGACCACCGATCTGTCCGCCAAGGACGCGCAGACGGCGATCGACCACCTGCGCACGCAGGTGGACGAGCACCACGCCGTCGGCGACCTGGACGCGCTGCGCGTCCGGCTGGACAAGCTGGTCGCGACGGTCGAGGCGAGGCGCGAGGAGCGCCGGGCGCAGAAGGCCCGCCAGGCCGACGAGGCCCGCACGGCCAAGGAGGCCCTGGTGGCCGAGGCCGAGGAGCTGGCGCAGAGCGACCAGTGGCGCTCGGCGGGCGAGCGGCTCCGCGCCCTGGTGGACACCTGGAAGGGCCTGCCGCGGCTGGACCGCAAGTCGGACGACGAGCTGTGGCACCGCTTCTCGCACGCCCGCTCCGCCTTCTCCAAGCGCCGCAAGGCGCACTTCGCCGCACTGGACGCGCAGCGCGAGGACGCCCGCAAGGTGAAGGAGAAGCTGGTCGCCGAGGCGGAGGCGCTGTCGGGGTCGACGGACTGGGGTCCGACGGCCGCGCGGTACCGCGAGCTGATGGCCGACTGGAAGGCGGCGGGCCGGGCGCAGCGCGAGGCCGAGGACGACCTGTGGAACCGTTTCCGCGGTGCGCAGGACGTGTTCTTCGCGGCGCGCAGCGAGGTGTTCGCCGAGCGCGACGCCGAGCAGGTGGAGAACCTCAGGCTGAAGGAGGAGCTGGCCGAGGAGGCCGAGAAGCTCGTCCCCGTGACGGACCTGAAGGCGGCCCGGGCCGCGTTCCGGTCGGTCAACGAGCGCTGGGAGGCCGTCGGCCACGTGCCGCGGGACGCCCGGGCCAAGGTCGAGGGCCGCATGCACGCCGTCGAGCGGGCGATCCAGGAGGCCGAGGAGGGCGAGTGGCGCCGGACGAACCCGGAGGCGCGGGCCCGTGCGGCCGGCCTGACGGGCCAGCTCCAGGCGGCGGTCGACAAGCTGCGTGCGCAGATCGACGCGGCGCGCGCGGCGGGCAACAACGCGAAGGCCGACAAGCTGGCGCGTGAGCTGGAGGGCCGGCAGGCGCTGCTGGACCAGGCGCTGAAGGGCCTGGAGGAGTTCGGCGGCTGAGGCGCGAAGCCCCGGAACAGCGGCGAGCCCCGGTACGCACCGCGTACCGGGGCTCGCCCGTGTCCGGCGGTGCTACGGCCTGCGGGCCGAGGTGACGCGGTAGACGTCGTAGACGCCCTCGACGCCGCGCACGGCCTTCAGGACGTGTCCCAGGTGCTTCGGGTCGCCCATCTCGAAGGTGAACCGGGAGGTGGCCACCCGGTCGCGGGAGGTCTGGACGGCCGCGGAGAGGATGTTCACGTGCTGGTCCGACAGGACCCGGGTGACGTCCGAGAGCAGGCGGGAGCGGTCCAGGGCCTCGACCTGGATGGCGACGAGGAAGACCGAGGACTGGGTGGGCGCCCACTCGACTTCGAGGATCCGCTCGGGCTGCTGGGAGAGCGAGTCGACGTTGACGCAGTCCGCGCGGTGAACCGATACGCCACTGCCGCGGGTGACGAACCCGATGATCGGGTCGCCGGGCACGGGGGTGCAGCAGCGGGCGAGCTTGACCCACACGTCGTCGACGCCCTTGACGACCACGCCCGGGTCGGCGCTGCCGCGCCGCTTGGTGCGGGCGCGGGACGGCGGGACGCTCTCCTCGATGTCCTCGTTGGCCGCCTCCTCGCCGCCGAGGGCCTGGACGAGCTTATGGACGACGCCCTGCGCGGCCACGTGGCCCTCGCCGATCGCGGCGTAGAGGGACGAGATGTCGGGGTAGCGCATCTCGTGCGCGAGGGTGACGAGGGAGTCGCCGGTCAGGATGCGCTGGATCGGCAGGTTCTGCTTGCGCATGGCCCGTGCGATGGCGTCCTTGCCGTGCTCGATGGCCTCGTCGCGGCGCTCCTTGGAGAACCAGGCGCGGATCTTGTTGCGGGCGCGCGGCGACTTGACGAAGCCGAGCCAGTCGCGGGACGGTCCGGCGCCTTCGGCCTTGGAGGTGAAGACCTCGACGAGGTCGCCGTTGTCGAGGGTGGACTCCAGGGGGACGAGGCGGCCGTTGACGCGGGCGCCTATGGTCCGGTGGCCGACCTCGGTGTGGACGGCGTACGCGAAGTCGACGGGGGTGGCCCCGGCGGGCAGGGCGATGACGTCGCCCTTCGGGGTGAAGACGAAGACCTCGTTGCGGGAGAGGTCGAAGCGCAGCGAGTCGAGGAACTCGCCGGGGTCCTCGGTCTCCTTCTGCCAGTCGAGGAGCTGGCGCAGCCAGGCCATGTCGTTGACGGTGTCCTGTCCGGCGGTGCCCTTGGCGGCCTGCGGGACGTCCGTGCGGATCTTGGAGGCTCCGGCGACGGTCTGCTGCTTGTACTTCCAGTGCGCGGCGATGCCGTACTCGGCGCGGCGGTGCATGTCGAAGGTGCGGATCTGCAGTTCGACGGGCTTGCCGCCCGGGCCGATGACCGTGGTGTGGAGCGACTGGTACATGTTGAACTTGGGCATCGCGATGTAGTCCTTGAACCGCCCCGGAACCGGGTTCCAGCGGGCGTGGACGGTGCCCAGTGCCGCGTAGCAGTCGCGGACGGTGTCGACGAGGACGCGGATGCCGACCAGGTCGTAGATCTCCGCGAAGTCGCGGCCGCGGACGATCATCTTCTGGTAGACGCTGTAGTAGTGCTTGGGGCGGCCGGTGACGGTGGCCTTGATGCGCGCCGCCCGGAGGTCGGTCTGGACCTCGTCGATGACGACGGCGAGGTACTCGTCCCGCTTGGGGGCGCGCTCGGCGACCAGCCGGACGATCTCGTCGTACATCTTGGGGTAGAGGATCGCGAAGGAGAGGTCCTCCAGCTCCCACTTGATCGTGTTCATGCCCAGGCGGTGGGCGAGCGGGGCGTAGATCTCCAGGGTCTCGCGGGCCTTCTTCTCCTGCTTCTCCCGCTTGAGGTAGCGCATGGTGCGCATGTTGTGCAGGCGGTCGGCGAGCTTGATGACGAGGACGCGCGGGTCCTTCGCCATGGCGACGACCATCTTGCGGACGGTCTCGGCCTGTGCCGCCTCGCCGAACTTGACCCGGTCCAGCTTGGTGACGCCGTCGACGAGGAGGGTGACCGCGTCGCCGAAGTCGCGCCGCAGGTCCTCCAGCCCGTAGTCGGTGTCCTCGACGGTGTCGTGGAGCAGGCCGGCCATCAGGGTGGCCGGGTCCATGCCGAGCTCGGCGAGGATCGTGGTCACCGCGAGCGGGTGGGTGATGTACGGGTCGCCGCTCTTGCGCTTCTGGCCTCGGTGCCAGCGCTCGGCGACCTGGTACGCCTGCTCGATCTGCCGCAGCGTGGCCGTCTCGATCTTGGGGTCGTTGCTGCGGACGATGCGCAGGAGGGGTTCCAGCACCGGGTTGTACGGGTTGGAACGCTGGACGCCGAGGCGGGCGAGCCGGGCCCGGACGCGGTTGGACGACCCTGCGGACTTCGCCGGCGCGGGCCGGGTGTGCGCGGGCTTCGCGGGCTTGGCGGGCGGCGCCGGCGGGGGCGTGGCGGGGGGCGCCGCGGCACGGTCGGCCTGCGGGTCGGGCTGCGCGGCGGAGAGTGGCTGGACCTCGTCTGGCAAGAGCGCTCCTCTGGGCGTCCCCCCGGGCGGAGTCCGGGGGAGGATCCGGTGCCCCGGTCAGGTCCGGATAACCAATGGTAGCGAGGGTTCCGCCGGCCCGTTCCCCGGCCCGGGCGGCGTACGCCCGGCCCGGGTCGGAGCGGCCCGGAAACGGCGGAGCGGCGGGTTCCCCGGCAAGGCCCGGGGAAACCCGCCGCTCGGCGGACGGGGGGGCGTCGTGCGCGCCCGTCAGATGGTGAGCAGAGCTTCCAGCGGTGCGCCGGCCAGACCCTCCACCAGCCGCGCGCGGCCGGTCAGGAAGGACAGCTCCATGAGCACCGCCACACCGGCGACGTCGGCGCCGGCCCGGCGGATCAGCGACAGCGAGGCCTCGGCGGTGCCGCCGGTGGCCAGGACGTCGTCGATGACCATGACCCGGTCGCCGGGCCTCAGGTCCTCGGCGTGCACCTCGATCTCCGCGGTGCCGTACTCCAGCTCGTAGGCCTGCGCGAGGGTCGCGCCCGGCAGCTTGCCGGCCTTGCGGACGGGGACGAAGCCGACGCCCGCCTGCACGGCGACGGGGGCCGCGAGGATGAAGCCGCGCGCCTCCAGGCCGACGATCTTCGTGGCTCCGTAGCGGGCGGCCAGGCCCGCGAGGGTGTCCGTCAGCGCGGCGAACGCCAGCGGGTCGGCCAGCAGCGGCGTGATGTCCTTGAACACCACGCCCGGCTTCGGGTAGTCCGGGATGTCCTTGATCCGGGCGAGCAGCAGCTCGCGGACCTCGGCGGCCGCCGGGCTCACCGGCGCCGCTCCGCCCGGCCCTGCGCCACGATCTGCGGGGCCTCGCCCGAGCCGTACGACTCCTCGTCCTCGGCGGAGCCGCCCTTGGCCGCGCCCGCGGCCCGCTTGGCGAGGACCCGCTTGCGCAGGGCCTTGATCGCCGGCTCGCGCTCCTTGAGGTCGACGACCAGCGGGGTCGCGATGAAGATCGAGGAGTACGCGCCGGCCGCGAGGCCGACGAACAGCGACAGCGAGATGTCGTTCAGCATGCCCGCGCCCAGGAAGCCGCCGCCGATGAACAGCAGGCCGGCGACCGGCAGCAGTGCGACGACCGTGGTGTTGATGGAGCGCACCAGGGTGCCGTTGATGCTGCGGTTGGCGACCTCGCCATAGGTGTAGCGGGTCTGCTTCGTGATGTCCTTCGAGCTCTCCTTCAGACCGTCGAAGACGACGACGGTGTCGTAGAGGGAGTAGCCGAGGATGGTCAGCAGACCGATCACGGTGCCCGGGGTGACCTCGAAGCCGACGAGGGCGTAGATGCCGACGGTGATCGTGAGGTCGTGGATCAGGGCGATCAGCGCGGCGACCGCCATCCGCCACTCGAAGGCGATGGCGAGGTAGATCACCACGAGGATCATGAAGACGCCGAGGCCGGTCCAGGCCTTGTTCGCGATCTGCTCGCCCCAGCTCGGGCCGACCAGGTCCGCGTTGATGTCCTGCTCCGGCATCTTCAGGCCGGTCGCCAGCTCCCTCTTGACGTCGGCGGCGGAGTCGGTGTCCAGGCTCGCGATCTGGATGCGCAGCGTGCCGTTGCCGAGCTTCTGCACGATCGCCTCGTGGCCGGAGGCCTCCTTGGCGAGTTCACGGGCCTTGGTGTCGGAGACGGTGGTCTTGCCGGTCGTGAAGACGGCACCGCCCTTGAACTCGATGCCCATGTTGAGGCCCTGGACGGCCAGGGCCACGATCGCCGTGATGGTAATCAGGATGGAAACGCCGTACCAGACGAAGCGCTTGCCGACGAAGTCGTACCCGACCTCGCCGCGGTACAGCTTGGCGCCGAGATCTCCCAGCTTCGACATCTCTCACGCCTCCTTTGCGTCGACGGGAGCGGTGACGGGGCCGGTGCGGCGGGACCGGCGCAGCGGCGGCTTGGCGCCGAGCCGCTTCGGGTCGAGTCCGGACCAGGGGTGACCGCTGGAGAAGAACTTCGTACGGGCCAGCAGCGTCATGATCGGCTTGGTGAAGAGGAACACCACGACCACGTCGAGCAGGGTGGTCAGGCCGAGCGTGAAGGCGAAGCCCTGCACCTTGCCGACGGTGACGACGAACAGCACCGCGGCGGCGAGGAACGACACGAAGTCGGACACCAGGATGGTGCGCCGGGCGCGCGGCCAGGCCCGCTCGACGGCGGGGCGCAGGGTGCGGCCCTCGCGGATCTCGTCGCGGATGCGCTCGAAGTACACGATGAACGAGTCCGCGGTGATGCCGATCGCGACGATGGCACCGCAGACGGCGGGCAGGTTCAGCGCGAACCCGATCGCCTTCCCGAGCAGCGCCATGAGCGTGTACGTGAGGATCGCGGAGACCATCAGGCTGACGATGGCGATCAGGGACAGGCCCCGGTAGTACACGAGCAGGTAGACGACCACGAGGAACAGGCCGATGGCGCCGGCGATGAGGCCGGCCTTCAGCTGCTCGCCGCCGAGCGCGGCGGTGACGGTGGTGACGCTGTCCTCCTGGAAGGACAGCGGCAGGGCGCCGTAGGAGAGCATGTTGCCCAGGTCCTGCGCGGACTGCTGGGTGAAGCCGCCGGAGATCTCGGCGTTGCCGCCGGTCAGCGCCTGGCTGACGGACGGGTCGGAGATGACCTGGCCGTCGAGCACGATCGCGAACTGGTTCTGCGGGGGCTGCTTGGTGGCGAGCTCACCGGTGATCTTGGCGAACTTGTCGGCGCCCTTGTCGGTGAACTCCATCGTGACGATCCACATGCCGCGCTGCGGGTCGACGACGCCCTTGGCGTCCTTGACGTCCGTACCGGCGACACCGGCCGGTCCGAGGATCCACTTGCCCCACGCGTCGCCGCGCTGGCCGCAGGCCACCGTCGGCTCCTCGGGCTTGGCCTCCTTGCCGGCGGCGGCGCGCTGCGCCTCGTCGGTGCAGTCCAGTGCGGCGAACTTGGCCTGGAGGTCCGCCACGGCCGCATCCGCGGCCGACGGGGTCGGGGCGGGGGACGGGGCGGCCTTGTTGTCGTCTGCCTTCTTCGACTCGCTCGCCGACGGCGAGGGAGAGGCCGTGGCGGCGGGGGCCTTGAGGGCCTCGCTGAGCGCACGGCCCTGGGAAGTGGCGCTGGACGACGGGGTTGCCGACGCGCTGGGCTTGGAGCTGCCCTCGGCCTTGGGGGCGCCGGAGGGGCTGGCGGACGGGCTCGGCGCGGTCTCGGGCGCCGCAGGGGCGCCGTCGGCGAACGCCAGGACCGGTCGGAAGTAGAGCTGGGCGGTGGTGCCGACCTGCTCGCGGGCCTGCTTCTCGTTCGTCCCCTTGGGGATGTTCACGATGATGTGGTCGCGGCCCTGGGTCTGGACCTCGGCCTCCGAGACGCCGAGACCGTTGACGCGGCGCTCGATGATGCCGACCGCCGTGTTCATGTTGGTCTCGTTGATCGCGTCCGGCTTGCCCGGCTCGCTCTTGGCCTTGAGCGTGATGCTCGTGCCGCCCGCGAGGTCGATGCCGAGCCGGGGCGTCGTCTGCTTCGTGAGGAACATCCCCGCGGTGAGCGCCACCATCGCGATCAGGATGACCGCCAGGGCGCGCCCCGGCCTCCCCTGCGCCCCCGTGGGCCGCCGGCCCTTCTTCGGTGCTGCCACCTTGTCGTTTCTCCCTGTCCAACCGTCCCGCGCCGGGTCAGCGCGCGGACGGCCACGAAATGTGTGGTGGGGACCCCTGCCCCCCGCAGAAGTGTCACAAGCGGGACCGCGCGGCCGCCGGTCGGGCGGTCCCGCGGTCCCGGCCGCGCGTTACTTCGCGCCGCCCTCGCCGTCTGCCTTGCCGTCGGCGTCCTTCTTGCCCAGGTCGAGCTTGGGCTCCTCGGCCGCGTCCTGCTTCGCCGGGCCGGTCTCCGGGGCCTCGGCCCCGTCCCGGGTCAGGGACGAGATGTCGTCGGGGACGACGGGCGAGTCCGCGTCGGCCGGGGCCACGGTGCCGTGGACGATGCGGTTGTACTCGTCGTCCTCCAGAACCGCCGCGATGGACATCTTCGCGTAGATCGCGTGGACGCCGGGGGCCACCTCGAGGGTGACGGTGTCCTCGCCGAGCTCCTTGACCGTGGCGTACATGCCGCCGATGGTGCGGACGCCGGTACCGGGCGTCATGGTGTCGCGCATCTGCGCGGCCTGCTGCTGCTTCTTCTTCGCGGAGCGCGTCATCAGGAACATCGCCCCGATGAGCACAATGAACGGGAGGAGGGTCACGAGATTCACGGGACGGAGATCCTTCGCACGACCGCTCGGGAGACGGCCTATTTCTACGGGGGTGGGCACGCCGACCCGAAGGGTCGGCATCGGCGGAGTCTAGGCGAGTCCGCACCGATGGAACAACGCCCAGCATGGCACCGCAGTTCCCGGCCGGGCCAACCTCCGCGCCGTCACACTCCGAACAGGCCCTGCTGCCCGCCCGATCCGGTCCCGCCGTGCTGCGGCGGGACAAGTCCCAGGTGAGCCCATGCGGCGGGGGTCGCGACCCGGCCGCGGGGAGTGCGGGCGAGGAGGCCCTCGCGGACGAGGAACGGCTCGGCGACCTCCTCGACGGTCTCGCGCTCCTCGCCGACGGCGACGGCGAGGGTGGACAGGCCGACGGGCCCGCCGCCGAACAGCTTCAGCAGGGCCTCCAGCACGGCCCGGTCCAGCCGGTCCAGGCCCCGCCCGTCGACCTCGTACACCTGCAGGGCGGTGGCGGCCACCTCGCGGGTGATCACCCCGTCCGCCCTGACCTGGGCGTAGTCGCGGACGCGGCGCAGCAGGCGGTTCGCGATGCGGGGGGTGCCGCGGGAGCGGCCGGCGATCTCGGCGGCACCGGCCGGGTCGATCTCCACGTCGAGGAGTCCGGCGGACCGGTGGATGACCCTTTCGAGTTCCTCGGGGGCGTAGAACTCCATGTGCCCGGTGAAGCCGAAGCGGTCGCGCAGCGGCGGCGGGAGGAGGCCGGCCCGGGTGGTCGCCCCGACGAGGGTGAAGGGGGGCAGTTCCAGGGGGATCGCGGTGGCGCCGGGGCCCTTGCCGACGATGACGTCGACGCGGAAGTCCTCCATGGCCATGTAGAGCATCTCCTCGGCGGGCCGGGACATGCGGTGGATCTCGTCGAGGAAGAGGACCTCGCCCTCCTGGAGGGAGGAGAGGATCGCGGCGAGGTCGCCTGCGTGCTGGATGGCCGGGCCCGAGGTGATGCGGATCGGGGCGCCCATCTCCGCCGCGATGATCATCGAGAGGGTGGTCTTGCCGAGGCCGGGGGCGCCCGAGAGCAGGACGTGGTCGGCGGTGGCCCCGCGCTGCCTGGCAGCCTTCAGGACGAGGTCCAGCTGCTGGCGGACCTTCTCCTGGCCGACGAACTCGCCGAGGTCCTTCGGCCGCAGGGCCGCCTCGACGGCGGTGTCCTCGCCGTCCGCCGCCGGCGCGACAATGCGGTCGGTGTCGTCGTCCCAGTTCACGGTGTCAGTCTGCCTTCTCGGTGCGTACGGGGGGCTGCGGCCGGTCAGCGGGCGCGGTTGAGGGACTGCAGGGCGGCGCGCAGCAGCTGCGGGACGGGCGCGGAGCCGTTCTCGGCGATGGCGGCCTCGGCCTGCGGGGTGACGGCGGCGACCGCCTCCTCGGCCTCGCGCGAGGCGTAGCCGAGCCCCATGAGCGCGGCGGAGAGCTGCTCGGTCCAGGCGGCGGGGCCGGCGGCGGCGCGCTGCGCGCCGACGAGGGCGCCAGTGCCGGCGGGGGCACCGAGCTTGCCCTTGAGTTCGAGGAGGAGCTTCTGGGCGCCCTTCTTGCCGATGCCGGGGACGGCGGTGAGGGCCTTCTCGTCGCCGGTCTCGACGGCGCGGCGCAGCGCGTCGGGGCTGTGGACGCCGAGCATGGCCTGGGCGAGGCGCGGTCCGACCCCGCTGGCGGTCTGGAGGAGTTCGAAGACCTGGCGCTCGTCGTCGTCGGCGAAGCCGTACAGGGTGAGGGAGTCCTCGCGGACCACGAGGGAGGTGGCCAGCCGGGCGGGTTCCCCGATGCGCAGGCCGGCGATGGTGCCCGGGGTGCACTGCACGGCCATGCCCACTCCCCCGACCTCGACGACGGCGAGGGAGGGGGTGAGGGCGGCGACCGGGCCGCTGACGAAGGCGATCATCGGGTTCGGCCTTTCGGGGTGTGCAGGGCGACCGCCTGCTGGAGGCGGTTCTGGGCGGGTGCCCGCCAGATGTGGCAGATGGCGAGCGCGAGGGCGTCCGCCGCGTCGGCCGGCTTCGGCGGGGCGGCGAGCCGCAGCAGCCGGGTGACCATGGCGCCGACCTGGGCCTTGTCGGCCCGGCCGGAGCCGGTGACGGCGGCCTTGACCTCGCTGGGGGTGTGCAGGGCGACCGGTATGCCGCGGCGGGCCGCACACAGCATGGCAACGGCGCTGGCCTGCGCGGTGCCCATGACGGTGCTGACGTTGTGCTGGCTGAAGACCCGCTCCACGGCGACGACTTCGGGCCGGTGCTCGTCGAGCCACTGCTCGATGCCGCGCTCGACGGCGACGAGGCGGTCGCCGAGCTCGGCGTCGACCGGGGTGCGGACGACGCCCACTCCGCGCATGGTCAGGGCCCGGCCCGCGACGCCTTCCACCACGCCGACGCCGCAGCGGGTCAGTCCCGGGTCCACACCGAGTACGCGCACCGCACCCCCTCCTCGGATCCACCTGTCGGTGCAGGCTACCCGGTGGCGCCGACAACGCAGCGGGCCGACGGGGTGTGTTCCCGTCGGCCCGGCTGACCTGCGGTGGGCGGTGGACGCCGGTCAGGCGTCGACCTTCTCCATGACCTCGTCCGAGACGTCGAAGTTGGCGAAGACGTTCTGGACGTCGTCGCTGTCCTCCAGCGCGTCGATCAGCTTGAAGATCTTGCGCGCGCCCTCTTCGTCGAGCTCGACCTGCATGGTCGGGACGAAGCTGGAGTCGGCCGAGTCGTAGTCGATGCCCGCCTCCTGGAGCGCGGTGCGGACCGCGACCAGGTCGGTGGCCTCGCTGATGATCTCGAACGTGTCGCCGTTGTCGTTGACCTCTTCGGCGCCGGCGTCGAGGACGGCGCCGAGGACGTCGTCCTCGCTCAGCCCGCCCTTGGGCAGGATGATGACGCCCTTGCGGTTGAACAGGTACGAGACCGAGCCCGGGTCGGCCATGGAGCCGCCGTTGCGGGTCATGGCGACGCGGACGTCGGAGGCGGCGCGGTTGCGGTTGTCGGTGAGGCACTCGATGAGGACCGCGACGCCGTTGGGGCCGTAGCCCTCGTACATGATCGTCTCGTAGTCCACGCCGCCGGCCTCGAGGCCGCCGCCGCGCTTGACCGCGGAGTCGATGTTCTTGTTCGGGACGGACTGCTTCTTGGCCTTCTGGATGGCGTCGAAGAGCGTCGGGTTGCCCTCGGGGTCGGCGCCGCCCATGCGGGCCGCGACCTCGATGTTCTTGATCAGCTTCGCGAAGAGCTTGCCGCGCTTGGCATCGATCACGGCCTTCTTGTGCTTCGTCGTAGCCCATTTAGAGTGGCCGGACATCCGCCTGTCTCCTTCGCGTAACCAATGGTGTTCGCTCCTGATCCTACCGGGAGCCGCTCACAGCCCCGCGCGCACCATGTCGACGAAGTAGGCGTGCACGCGGTCGTCTCCGGTCAGCTCCGGGTGGAACGACGTGGCCAGCACGCTGCCCTGGCGCACGGCCACCGTGTGGCCGTCGTACGTGGCCAGGACCTGCACCTCGGCGCCGACGGACTCCACCCAGGGGGCGCGGATGAAGACGCCCTCGACGGGTCCGCCGCCGATGCCGGCGAAGTCGATCGACGCCTCGAAGGACTCGTTCTGCCGGCCGAAGGCGTTGCGGCGGACGATCATGTCGATGCCGCCGAGCGTCTCCTGGTCCTCGCGGCCGTCGAGCAGCTTGTCGGCGAGCATGATCATGCCGGCGCAGGTGCCGTACACGGGCATGCCGCCGCGGACGCGCTCGCGCAGCGGCTCCAGCATGCCGAAGAGGACGGCGAGCTTCGACATGGTCGTCGACTCGCCGCCGGGGATCACCAGGGCGTCGACCTCGGCGAGCTCCTCGGGGCGCCGGACCGGCCTGGCCACGGCGTCCGCCGCGGCCAGGGCGATCAGGTGCTCCCGTACGTCGCCCTGGAGGGCCAGGACACCGATGACGGGGGGGTTGCTCATGGTCGTGGTGCCTTACCAGCCGCGGTTGGCGTAGCGCTCGGCCTCGGGCAGCGTGTCGCAGTTGATGCCGACCATGGCCTCGCCCAGGTTGCGGGAGGCGTCCGCGATGACCTTCGGGTCGTCGAAGAAGGTGGTGGCCTTCACGATGGCGGCGGCGCGCTTGGCCGGGTCGCCCGACTTGAAGATGCCGGAGCCGACGAACACGCCCTCGGCGCCGAGCTGGCGCATCAGGGCCGCGTCGGCCGGGGTGGCGACGCCGCCGGCGCTGAACAGCACCACGGGCAGCTTGCCGAGCTCGGCGACCTCCTTGACGAGCTCGTACGGGGCGCGCAGCTCCTTGGCGGCGGCGAACAGCTCGTTGTTGTCGAAGCCGCGCAGCTTGGCGATCTCGTTCTTGATCTGGCGCAGGTGGCGGACGGCCTCGACGACGTTGCCGGTGCCGGCCTCGCCCTTGGAGCGGATCATGGCCGCGCCCTCGGCGATGCGGCGCAGGGCCTCGCCCAGGTTGGTCGCACCGCAGACGAAGGGGGTGGTGAAGGCCCACTTGTCGGAGTGGTTGACCTCGTCGGCCGGGGTGAGGACCTCGGACTCGTCGATGTAGTCGACGCCGAGGGACTGCAGGACCTGGGCCTCGACGAAGTGGCCGATGCGGGACTTGGCCATGACCGGGATCGAGACCGCGCCGATGATCTCCTCGATCATGTTCGGGTCCGACATGCGGGCGACGCCGCCGTCCTTGCGGATGTCGGCGGGGACCCGCTCCAGCGCCATGACGGCGACGGCGCCGGCGTCCTCGGCGATCTTCGCCTGCTCGGCGTTGACCACGTCCATGATCACGCCGCCCTTGAGCTGCTCGGCCATGCCGCGCTTGACGCGGGCGGTGCCGGTCTCGGGGGACTGCGGGGTGGAGGGAAGCGTGCTCACGGATGACCTCACTGGAAGGGGAAGACGGGTGCTGCGGTGGTGCTCGACCGAGCAAACCGCCCCCGGCCAGTCCACCGCAAGGGCCAATGAGGAGCCGGTGGCCCCTTTCGACTTGGCCATTGGGTACAAGTGTCCCGGTCGCAGCAGCGCTACGGCCGGTCGGCAAGATCCACCGGGGGTTCGTCGTCCATCTCGAACGCCAGCGGGAACGGCGCGTGCCCGGCCAGCCGGAACCAGCGCACCTTGCGGTGCCGGCGCAGGGCCCGGGCCGCCCGTACGGCGTCGTTGTGGAACCGGCGGGCCATCGGCACCCGGCGCACCGCCGCGGCCAGCTCCTCCGCGGCCGCCTCCCCGCCGGGCGCCTCCCGGACCGCCTCGACCTGGGCCGCGTCCGCGAACACCGCGCGCAGCGCCTGGCTGAGCTCGCTCTCGGCGACCTCGCGGTGCTCCTCGTCGGCCTGGCGGGCGGCGTGCGCCGCCTCGTACAGCACGATCGAGGAGGCCGGGTCGAGGGCGCCGGACGCCGCCACCTCGATGACGACGGAGGAGCGCCGCAGCAGCTGGGCGTCCAGGGCGGCGCGCGCGGCGTCCATCCGCGAGTGGAGCCTGTCCAGGCGTCCGGCGGTCCAGCTCAGGTAGACCCCGACGACGGCGAGGGCCAGGGCGGTCCAGACAAGGGTTTCGATCACGGCCCGCGACTCTACCGCCCGCGGCGGGCCCCGCCGGCGGCCCGGTCGGCCCGCGCGGCCCGGGGGCCCGCGGGCGTCAGGCGGAGGGGTCCCGGGTCAGCCCGAGACGGGTGCGCAGCGGCACCCGCTCGTCGGCGGCCACCGCGGACGCGCCGTCCGTGACCGTCTCGTACACGGCGAGGATGTCCGCGCCGACCGTCGACCAGTCGAAGCGCCGCACGTGCGCGGAGCCGCGCGCGCTGAGCTCCGCCCGGCGCGCCGGGTCGCGCAGCAGGGCCACGGCGGCCGCGGCGAGCGCGCCCGCGTCCTCGTTCGCGAACAGCTCGCCGGCCGCGCCCTGGTCGAGGACCTGGGCGAAGGCGTCCAGGTCGGAGGCGAGGACGGCGGCGCCCGCCGACAGGGCCTCGACGAGGATGATGCCGAAGCTCTCGCCGCCGGTGTTGGGCGCGACGTACACGTCGACGCTGCGCAGCAGGCGGGCCTTGTCCTCGTCCGAGACCATGCCGAGGAACTCGACGCGGGAGCGGAGGTCCGGCGGCAGCGAGGCGACGGCCTCCTCCTCGTCCCCGCGGCCGGCCACGAGCAGCCGGACGCCGGGGCACTGCCGGGCGATCTCCGGGAAGGCCGCCATCAGGACGGGCAGCCCCTTGCGGGGCTCGTCGATGCGGCCGATGAACCCGAGGGTCTGCCCGCCCCACTCGGCCTTGGGCTCGGCGGAGGCGAAGAAGTCGACGTCCACGCCGTTCGGGATGACCACGGCGTCGCCGCCGAGGTGCTCCACGAGCGTGCGCCGGGCGTACTCGCTGACCGCGATCCGCGCGCTGATCTTCTCCAGCGCGGGCTGGAGGATCGGGTAGGCGGCGATCATCGCCCGGGACCGGGGGTTGGAGGTGTGGAAGGTGGCCACGATCGGCCCCTGGGCGGCCCAGCAGGCCAGCAGGCCCAGGGAGGGCGAGGCCGGCTCGTGGATGTGGATGACGTCGAAGACGCCCTCGTGCAGCCAGCGCCGCACCCGTGCGGCGGACAGGAACCCGAAGTTCAGCCGGGCCACCGACCCGTTGTAGGGCACCGGCACGGCCCGCCCGGCCGAGACGGCGTACGGCGGCAGCGGCGTGTCGTCGTCCGCGGGGGCCAGGACGGACACCTCGTGGCCGAGGCGGATCAGGTGCTCCGCGAGGTCCCGGATGTGGAACTGGACGCCGCCGGGCACGTCCCACGCGTACGGGCAGACGATGCCGATCTTCACGCGGAGCGCTCCTCCAGGTCGTCCAGCCACAGCCGCTGGAGCATGTGCCAGTCCTCCGGGTGGTCGGCGATGCCCTCCGCGAAGGCGTCGGCCACCGCCTGCGTCATCGCGGCCGTCCTCTGCGCGCGGTCGCCGGAGGCGGGCACCTCGACCTCGGGGTGGATCCGGATGTGCATCTGCGGGCTCTCGCCGTAGTGCAGGGTCGCGGGCAGCAGGGCGGCGCCCGTCTGCTGGGCGAGCAGGGCCGGCCCGGCCGGCATCCGCGCCGTCGCGCCGAAGAACTCCACCTCGACGCCGGACGCGGACAGGTCGCGGTCGGCGACGAGGCAGACCAGCCCGCCGGAGCGCAGCCGGCGCGCCAGCACCCCGAACGCGGCCCCGCCGCTGTGCGGCAGGACCTCCATGCCGAGCCCCTCGCGGTAGGCGACGAACCGGTCGTAGAGCGACTCGGGCCGCAGCCGCTCGGCGACGGTGGTGAACGGGATGCCCAGGTGCCCGGTGACCCAGGCCCCGGCCAGGTCCCAGTTGGCCAGGTGCGGCAGGGCGACGACGACCCCGCGGCCGGAGGCCAGGGCCTCGCGCAGGATGTGCTCGTCCTTCGTCACCACGTCGGTGCCGAAGCGCTGCCGGTCCATCGCCGGCAGCCGGAACGACTCCATCCAGTACCGCATGTACGAGCGCATCCCGGCCCGCGACAGCTCGCGCAGCCGCTCCGGCCCGGCCTCCGGCACCACGCGGGCCAGGTTCGACTCCAGGCGCAGCACGCTCTTGCCGCGGCGGCGCCAGACCGTGTCCGCGATCCGCCGGCCGAGGGCGGCGGCGGCCGGCTCGGGCAGCTTCTTCACGCCGGCCCAGCCGAGCCCGTACAGGCCGTCGACGAGCCGCTCCCGGTAGCCCCCCATCAGGCGGCGCCCGGCTCGGAGGCGGCGGCCGCGTCGGCCTCGGCCGCCTCGCGGCGCACGGTGACGACCCGCTGCACCAGGGTGACCAGCGAGCCCGCGGCGACCGCCCACAGCGCGACGGGCAGCAGGACGCCCAGCCACGAGGGCGCCCCGAACACCTGGAGCCCCGACAGGCCGGCGGCCACCAGCGTCAGCACCAGGCGCTCGGCCCGCTCGACGAGGCCGTTGACGGCCACGGGCAGCCCGATGGACTCGCCGCGGGCCTTGGTGTACGAGACGACCTGGCCGCTGGCCAGGCAGAAGATCGCCACCGCGCACAGCACGTTGTCGCCGCCGGAGCCGGCGTACCAGAGCGCGAGGCCGCCGAAGATCGCCGCGTCGGCCACCCGGTCCAGGGTGGAGTCCAGGAAGGCCCCCCACCGGCTGGACACCCCGGCCTGGCGGGCCATGTTCCCGTCGACGAGGTCGGAGAACACGAACAGCGTGATGGTGATCGTTCCCCAGAAGAACTCGCCGCGGGGGAAGAAGACCAGTGCGCCGGCCACGACTCCGGCGGTGCCGATCAGCGTGACCGCGTCCGGGCTCACCCCCCGCCGGAGCAGAAAAGCGGCGAATGGCGTGAGAACACGCGTGAAGAACGCACGCGCGTACTTGTTCAGCATGGCCTTCCCGGAGGGTCGCTGGGCCGCACGGCCCCTACGGCCACCGGCTGGCCCATCGTAGCCAGCGCCCCGGGGCCGCACGCCCGCGCACCCGCGGTTCACCCCGGGCAATCGGCCCGCAACCGGCCGTCTGCGCCGGAGCCGCCCCCCGGACCCGTGCGGGGTACTCCGTATGGACGCGGTGTGGCACCGGTGCAAAGCTCGGAGGAGCCCCGATCACCCTCGTCACCGTCCCACCGGGAGGCACGAGCACCATGGGAGCCACATCACACCAAGCCGGAGCCGCCGGCAGGGCACCGACGGCCGACCACCCCTCCTCCGTACGGAACGTGGTGCTGGTCGGCCACACCGGAGCCGGGAAGACCACGCTGGTCGAAGCACTCGCCCTGACCGCCGGAGCCGTCACCAGGGCCGGCCGCGTCGAGGACGGCTCCACCGTCTCCGACCACGACGAGATCGAGCACCGCCAGCAGCGGTCCGTCCAGCTCTCCCTCGTCCCCGTCGAATGGGCCGGGACCAAGGTCAACCTCCTGGACACCCCCGGGTACGCCGACTTCGTCGGGGAGCTTCGGGCGGGCCTGCGCGCCGCCGACGCGGCCCTCTTCGTCGTCTCCTCCTCCGACGGCATCGACGGCGCCACCCGCATGGTCTGGGAGGAGTGCCAGGCCGTCGGCATGCCCCGCGCCATCGTCGTCACCCATCTGGAGGCGGCCCGCGCCGACCACGCGCAGATGGCCGCCATGTGCGCGGACGCCTTCGGCGGCGACGACCCCGACGCCGTCGTCCCCCTCCACCTGCCCCTGTACGGCCCCGCCGGCCCGGACGGCCACGCCCCCGTCACCGGACTCCTCGACCTGCTCACCCAGCGCGTCCACGACTACTCCTCCGGCGGGCGCGCCGAGCGCGACCCCGAGCCGGAGGAGCTCGCGCAGATCGCCGGGGCCCGCTCCCGCCTCATCGAGGCCGTCATCGCCGAGAGCGAGGACGAGACCCTCATGGACCGCTACCTCGGCGGCGAGGACATCGACCTGAAATCGCTCGTCGCCGACCTGGAGCGGGCCGTCGCCCGCGGCACCTTCCACCCCGTCCTCATGGCGGCGCCCGCCGCCGACGGCGCCCGCCAGGGGCTCGGCACCGTCGAACTGCTGGAGCTGGTCACCCGCGGCTTCCCCACCCCCCTCGAACGGGACCCGGTACCCGTCACCGCCCCCGACGGCGCCGACCGCCCCGCCGTCGCCTGCGACCCCGACGGCCCCCTCGTCGCCGAGGTCGTCAAGACCTCCTCCGACCCCTACGTCGGCCGCATCTCCCTCGTCCGCGTCTTCTCCGGCACCCTGCTGCCCGAGCAGACCGTCCACGTCAGCGGCCACGGCCTCACCGACCGCGGCCACGAGGACCACGACGTCGACGAGCGCACCGGCGCCCTCTCCTGCCCCTTCGGCAAACAGCAGCGCCCCGTCACCCGCGCCGTCGCCGGCGACCTCGCCTGCGTGGCCAAGCTCACCCGCGCCGAGACCGGGGACACCCTCTCCGCCAAGGACCGGCCGCTGCTGATGGAGCCCTGGCAGATGCCCGACCCGCTGCTCCCCCTCGCCGTCCAGGCCCACAGCAAGGCCGACGAGGACAAGCTCTCCCAGGGCCTGGCGCGCCTCGCCGCCGAGGACCCCACCATGCGGCTGGAGCAGAACCCCGACACCCACCAGGTGGTCCTGTGGTGCCTCGGCGAGGCCCACCAGGACGTCGCCCTCGAACGCCTGCGCACCCGGTACGGCGTCCAGGTCGACCCCGTCCCCCACAGGGTCAGCCTCCGCGAGACCTTCGGCGCCCCCGCCTCCGGCCGGGGCCGGCACGTCAAGCAGTCCGGCGGCCACGGCCAGTTCGCGATCTGCGAGATCGAGGTGGAGCCCCTCCCGCCCGGCAGCGGCATCGAGTTCGTCGACAAGGTCGTCGGCGGCGCCGTCCCCCGCCAGTTCATCCCGTCCGTCGAGAAGGGCGTGCGCGCCCAGGCCGCGCGCGGCCTCGCGGCCGGCTACCCGCTGGTCGACGTCCGCGTCACCCTCCTCGACGGCAAGGCCCACTCGGTGGACTCCTCCGACGCCGCCTTCCAGACCGCGGGCGCGCTGGCGCTCCGCGAGGCCGCCGCCTCGTCGGCCATCCACCTCCTGGAGCCGGTCGCGGAACTCGCGGTCCTCGTCCCCGACGACTACGTCGGCCCCGTCATGAGCGACCTCGCGGGCCGCCGCGGCCGCGTCGTGGGCACCGAGCAGTCCGGATCGGGGCGCACCCTGGTCCGCGCGGAGATCCCCGAGATCGAGATCAGCCGGTACGCCGTCGAGCTCCGCTCCGTCTCCCACGGCACCGGCCGCTTCTCCCGCTCCTACGCCCGCCACGAGCCGATGCCCCCGAACATCGCCGAGAAGGTGCGCGAACGCCTCGAGAAGGGAAGTCCTCTGACGTAGCGCCAGGAAGCCGCCCGTACGGCCCGGTTGCGTCGGGCGGCTTTCCCCGTCCCGCGACCGCGGGAGCGGATACGCCGATAGGCTCGTCCGGGCGGTACGCGAGCACGACGCACAGCGATGGGGGTTGGGGGCAGCGGTGGCGGACGACGGATTCGACTTCAGGCCGGGGGCGCAGGTACCCCTCCAGGGCGGCGGGGGCCAGACCGCGGCGACGCACGCGCTGGCCTCGGCGGCCTACCGCGACGGCGGGAAGGACACCAAGCTCTCCTCCATACTCGGCGCCGACAACGAGTACCACTCCTCCACCGTCAAGCCGCCGAAGATCTCCCTGTTCGAGCCCAACCTCGGCGAGGCCTTCTGCCGCGCCGTCGAGGCCCGCACCATCCCCGCCGGCCGCAAGCCGCTCATCCAGTCCTTCGGCGCCGACCCGCAGACCGTCGTCGAGCACTGCCTGGCCGCCTCGCACATCCGCAAGCAGCGCGACCGCAAGCTCCGGCTGATCATGCTGGTCGCCGGGGTGCTGTTCCTGCCGGGCCTGCTGCTGTGGCTCGCCCTGTTCCAGCTGCGCAGGACCCTGACCGGCAACGAGAAGTACGCCTCCTGGATGAGCACGCTCCTGCTCGTCGGCGTCGCCGTCGTCGTCGCCGTGATGATGTTCCGGCTCCCGTTCGACGGCTTCCTCGGCCTCTACCTGCGCGGCATGGTCATCGCCCCGGCGGTCGGCTGGTTCCTCGCCCGCCGCATCTGCGAGTCCACCGCCGCCGACCTGCGCTCCCGGTGGGACGGCCTCCTGTCGGGCGGCGGCGTCGGCGCGAAGATCCCCGAGGCGGTCCCCGGGAACCCGGACGAGAAGGCCCGCGAGGACCTGCGCCTCTCCCTGGCCAGGCTGACCGCCGAGAACCGCAGCAACTCCGTCTTCTACGCCGGCCCCAAGGGCATCCTCGGCATGGGCACCCGCTGGGGCAGCTGGCAGCTCGCCGAGGAGCTCGCCCCCAAGCCCGGCACCGCGGAGATCCACCCCTTCCGCAGCTGGGACGTCATACGCGCGATCGACAGCGAGCTGCGCAAGCTGGAGCGCGGCCCCCTGCACACCGGCGGCCTCCCGCCGGCGAGCATCCAGCACTGGATCGTCACCCCCGTCGGCGAGGGCGCCGGCGAGGTGGCCCGGCCGTCCGGCGCGGACGTCGACACGTTCCTCGTCAAACCGCACGAGGTCACCCGCATCTGCAACGAGCAGCAGTTCAGCGGCGGCAACCGGCACTACCTCGGCATCCAGTACCCGCTGTGGGACGGCCAACTCGTGATCACGATGCTGGTCACGGTGACGGTCCTCTACAAGACCCTCCGCGTCGAGGTCACCGGGCACGCCCTCGGCCCCGTCCACGGCCTGTTCACGACCAAGTCGGCGGCCCCCAAGGTCGAGGTCCCCAAGTCCGTCCGCTTCTGGGAGACGGTCGAGCGCCCGCTGCCGCTGGTCGACGCGGCGGAGGTGGTGCGGCTCGCGGTCCGCGCCCCGCTCACCTGGTACCCGCCGCTGCTGGAGTTCTTCGGCGGCAAGCTCGTCCTGCCCGAGCCGTTCGGCGTCCGGCACGTCTGGGCGGGGCAGCCCTGGCGCCACCGCTTCATGGCCGACGACGCCCTGCGCGCGGCGACCCCCGTCCTGCGGGCGGTGCACGCCGCCGCGATGCGCGTCCTCGACGAGAACGGCGTCGACATCGACCGCTTCACCAACCGCTCGCTCATCGTCAGCGGCCTCGTCCAGGACGCCGCACCGCGCAAGGCGGACGTGTACGACGCGTGAGGAGCGCGCAAACGGGGCGGGAGGCGGCTGCCGCCTCCCGCCCCGCGGCGTGTCCTACTCGCCCGGCCAGGAGTCCGCGAGCATCTGCCGGGTGTCGGCCAGGAGCTGCGGCAGCACCTTCGTGTGCCCGACGACCGGCATGAAGTTGGTGTCCCCGCCCCACCGCGGCACGATGTGCTGGTGCAGGTGGGCGGCGATCCCGGCGCCCGCCGCCGCGCCCTGGTTCATGCCGATGTTGAAACCGTGCGCCCCGGACGCCTTGCGCAGCGCCACCATGGCCCGCTTGGTCAGGTCGGCCAGCTCGGCCGTCTCGTCGGCGTCCAGCTCGGTGTAGTCGGCGACGTGCCGGTAGGGCACCACCATCAGGTGGCCGCCGTTGTACGGGTACAGGTTCAGCACCGCGTAGACGTGCTTGCCGCGGGCCACGACCAGCCCGTCCGCGTCCGACATCGCCGGGATCCCGCAGAAGGGGCAGCCGTCCCCGGCCGCGGGGCCGGTGGGCTTGTTCTCACCCTGGATGTACGCCATCCGGTGCGGGGTCCACAGACGCTGGAAGGCGTCCTGCGTACCCACGCCGTTCTGCTGCTCCGGCTCAGTCGTCATGCCATGCAGCATATGACCTTGCCGCCGGGCGGCGTGTCGCCGGGGCGGAGATCCCCCGGCGTGCGGCCATCCTGACCGGATGAGACACCGCACGCCGAAAGCCACGGTGCCCCCGGACCCCCGGCTGGAACGCTGGGAGGCCGGGGCGGAGCTGCCGCTGCTCGCAGCCTCCCTGGTCTTCCTCGCGGGCTACGCGCTGCACGTCCTGGTGCCGGAGGGCAACCGGTTCGTCCGCGAGACGGGTCTGGTCGCCGTGGGCGTCACCTGGCTGATGTTCCTCGTGGACTATGCCGTGCGCTACCGGCTCAGCCGGCAGCGGCCGATCCGCTTCGTCCGCACCCACTGGCTGGACACCGTCGTGCTCGTGCTGCCGCTGCTGCGCCCCCTGCGGGTGGTGAAGGTGTACACCGCGATCCGGCGCCGCGGCAGCCGCGCCCGCCTCGGCCTCCATGCGCGCGTGATCACGTACGCCGGGCTGTCCGCGCTGCTGCTCGGCTTCGCCGGGGCGCTGAACGTGTACCAGGCGGAGCGCCACGCACCGGACGCGACGATCAGGACCTTCGGGGACTCGGTGTGGTGGGTGGCCGCCACCCTCACCACGGTCGGGTACGGGGACGTCGTCCCGGTGACGGTCCGGGGCCGCACCGTGGCGGTGGGGATGATGATCGGCGGTCTGGCCCTGCTGGGCGCGGTGACCGGCTCGTTCTCCTCATGGCTGCTGTCGGTCTTCGCCCAGGAGGGCGACGACGAAGCCCCCGGGGAGTGATCACTTCCCGGGGGGCTCCCTCCCCGCTCGCGGCGGGGAGCAGGTCACACCTGGACGCGGCGCTCCACCACGTCGACGAGCTTGGCAAGGGCAGCGTCGCGCGGGACACCGTTCTCCTGCGAGCCGTCGCGGTAGCGGAAGGAGACCGTGCCCGCGGCCATGTCCTCGTCACCGACGATGATCATGAACGGGACCTTCTGCTTCTGCCAGGTCCGGATCTTCTTCTGCATGCGGTCGGAGGAGGCGTCCACCTCGACCCGCAGGCCCTTCTTCCTCGCCTCGGCGGCGAAGTCCTTCAGGTAGTCCACGTGCGCGTCGCCGATCGGGATGCCGACGGCCTGGACCGGGGCGAGCCACGGCGGCATGGCGCCGGCGTAGTGCTCCAGCAGGACGGCGAAGAACCGCTCGATGCTGCCGAACAGCGCACGGTGGATCATGACCGGCCGCTGGCGTGAGCCGTCCCCGGCGGTGTACTCCAGGTCGAAGCGCTCGGGCAGGTTGAAGTCGAGCTGGACGGTCGACATCTGCCAGGTGCGGCCGATGGCGTCACGGCACTGGACGGAGATCTTCGGGCCGTAGAAGGCGGCGCCGCCCGGGTCCGGGACCAGCGGCAGGCCCTGCTTCTCGGCGACCTGCTGAAGGGTGGCCGTGGCCTCCTCCCAGACCTCGTCCGAGCCGACGAACTTCTCCGGGTCCTTGGTGGACAGCTCCAGGTAGAAGTCGGTCAGGCCGTAGTCGCGGAGCAGGTTCAGGACGAAGGTGAGGGTGCGGTCCAGCTCCTCCGCCATCTGCTCGCGGGTGCAGTAGATGTGCGCGTCGTCCTGGGTGAAGCCGCGGGCGCGGGTCAGGCCGTGGACCACGCCGGACTTCTCGTACCGGTAGACGGTGCCGAACTCGAAGAGCCGCAGGGGCAGTTCCCTGTACGAGCGCCCGCGCGCGTCGAAGATCAGGTTGTGCATGGGGCAGTTCATCGGCTTGAGGTAGTAGTCGGTACCGCCGTCGAGCTGCATGGGGGGGTACATGCCCTCCGCGTACCAGTCCAGGTGGCCGCTCTTCTCGAAGAGGGCTCCCTTGGTGGCGTGCGGCGAGTAGACGAACTCGTAGCCCTCCTCCTCGTGCCGCTTGCGGCTGTAGTCCTCCATGACCCGGCGGATGATGCCGCCCTTGGGGTGGAAGACGGCGAGGCCGGAGCCGATCTCGTCCGGGATGGAGAACAGGTCCAGTTCGGTGCCGAGGCGGCGGTGGTCGCGCTTCTCGGCCTCGGCGAGGAAGTCGAGGTGGGCCTTCAGCTCGTCCTTCGACGGCCAGGCGGTGCCGTAGATGCGCTGGAGCATCGGGTTCTTCTCGCTGCCGCGCCAGTAGGCGGCCGCGTTCCGCATCAGCTTGAACGCCGGGATGCTGCGGGTGCTCGGCAGGTGGGGGCCTCGGCAGAGGTCCCGCCAGCACAGCTCGCCGGTCTTGGCGTCGAGGTTGTCGTAGATGGTCAGCTCGCCGGCGCCCACCTCGACGTTCGCGCCGTCGTCGGTGGAGGCCGCGCCCTTGATGCCGATGAGCTCCAGCTTGTACGGCTCGTCGGCGAGCTCCTCGCGGGCGGCCTCGTCGGTGACGACGCGGCGGGAGAACTTCTGCCCCCGCTTCTGGATCTCCTGCATCTTCTTCTCGATGGCCTTGAGGTCCTCGGGGGTGAAGGGCCTCGCGACGTCGAAGTCGTAGTAGAAGCCGTCCCGGACCGGCGGGCCGATGCCCAGCTTCGCCTCGGGGAAGAGCTCCTGCACGGCCTGGGCCATGACGTGCGCGGTGGAGTGGCGCAGGATGTCGAGGCCGTCCGGGGAAGAGATCTCCACGGGCTCGACGGTCTCGCCGTCCTGGACGGCGTAGGAGAGGTCCTTCAGCTCGCCCGCGACGCGTGCGGCGATGACGGTGCGGTCGTCAGCGAAGAGGTCGGCGGCCGTAGTGCCCGTGGCCACCACGCGCTCGTCCCGCTCGGAATCGCGTTGGATGATCACACGGACGTCTGACACGGTCTCTCCTGACTCTGGTGGCGCCTCCCGGCGGTCGGCCCGGGGAGGCGTGCGGCGGTGGACGCCGCGCGTGTGAATCGTACCGAGCGGAGCGGGTCCGCCGCGAAGCGGTTGCCGCCGGCCCGCTGCTCCGGCGGCCCGCGCCGCGGATAGCGTGGGCCCATGACGACGACATGGCCGGTGCGGCCGCTGGACCTGGCCGATGAGGAGGTCGCCGCCGCCGTCCACCGGATCGGGCGGGCGGCGTACGCGGTGGAGGCGGAGCTGATCGGCTTCGACGGCATCCCCGCTCTGCACGAGAGCCTCGCCAAGATGCGCACCAGACCTCTCCGGTGGCGGGGCGCCGTCGGTGCGGACGGGGAGATCGCCGGCTTCGTCGCCTGGGAGCGGGAGGCGGACGGCTCGGTGTGCGTGGACCGGCTGTGCGTGGACCCGGCCCGCTTCCGCCTCGGCATCGCCTCGCTGCTGCTGCGGCACCTGCTGGGGGAGCTCCCGCCCGGGGTGCCGGTCACGGTCACCACGGGCGCGGCGAACGCGCCGGCGGTCGCCCTGTACGAGCGGCTGGGCTTCGTCCGGGGTGCGGACTTCTCCCCCGCGCCGGGCCTGGCGATGGCGTCGTTCGCGCTGGCCCCGCGCCGGTCCTAGGGCCTGTATGGAGTTGCCCCGCGGCGTCGCGACGCCCGGCACGCACCCTCGGCGCACGGGCCGAATGCCCTAGTAGCTCCGCTACGAGGACATTCGTCCCGCACACCGAGGGTACGCACCGAACGCCGCTCCTTGCTCCACGGGGCAACTCCATACAGGCCCTAGAGGGGCTGGTCGTCGGCGGGCAGGAAGTCCGACGGGTCGTCCAGGGTCTTCATCAGGCGGTCGCGCTGCACCTCGTCCAGGGGGACGGGCGCCACGTCCTCGGCGTCGGTCAGCCGGCGGAAGCCGCCGCGCCGCTGGAGGCGGCCGGTGAGCCGGATCGGGACGCCGGCGAGGTGGGCGCGGCCTGCGACCCGGTAGGCGTCCTCGCCGAGGGAGACGCGGGCGTACGCGATCTCCGCGCCGGACAGCACCCGCAGCCGTACGGTGCCCCCGCCGCTGGGGGCGGACCGGCGCATCCGGACGACCGTTCCGGAGAGCCGCACGGGGACGGCCGGCTCGGCCCGGGTGTAGCGGGCGGCGGCCTCGCGGAGCGCGGGCAGGTCCCCGGGGGAGAACTCGACCGGCTCCGGGCGGGCCGCGCACCCGGGGGGCGGCCCGGCGGCCGGCGCCCAGGCCAGCGCGATCCGGGCGCCCTCGGAGCCGCGGACGAGGGCGATGAGCGCGTCGGCGAGCTCCCGGCTGACGCCGGCGGGGACCGCGGCGTCGAAGGCCTCCATGCGGCCGGTGGCGCGCCGGTAGTCGACGGCCTCCCGGGCGGCGTGCAGGGCGTGGTGCAGCCGGGCCACCGGGCCGCGGCCGCCGGCGACGGGCACGTACGCGCTCAGCGCCCGCCCGTCGGCGGCCGGGCCGACGAGGACCCCGTCGAGGGCGCGTTCGGCGCGGGCGCGGTGCCGGGCCCCGTGGTAGCCGACGCGGGCCCGGTCGGCGAGGGCCCCGGCGAGGAGGAGCCGGCGTGCGGCCGAGCGGAGCTGTTCCTGCACGCTCCAGGCGGCCTCGCCGGGAAGCCCGTACGCCCCCGAGGGCCCCTGGGGGACCCGGCGTTCCCAGCGGACCTCGTCGCTGGGGACGCCGAGGCCGTACAGCACCTCGCGGGCGGCGGGCAGGGCGCTGCGGGCGAGCGCGGCGAGGGCCTCTTCGAGGAGGTCGGTGCAGTCGGGGAAGGCGCGGCTCTCCGGGACGAGGATGCTGGCCGGGGCGGTGCCCGGGCCGGCCGCGGGCGGGGTCCAGCGGCCGAAGCGCCCGGCGGCTCCGCCGCGGCGCTGCCAGCCGTGCCGGCGCAGCAGCGCGCCGAGGACGGCGGGGTCGACGCGGGCGGGGTCGGGCGCCGGGTCCGCGGGGTCGCCGGGGCCGGGGACGCCGGGGCGGGCCGGGCGGGCGGCGTACGCGGGCGGCGCAGGCGGCAGCGGCGGGGGCGGTTGGCGGCGGTCGCGGTCCGGCGGATTGCGGTGCATCAGGGTGTCCCTCCCGACCCGACCCGGGTCATGATCTCGCACAGGGCCCGGTCGTCGAAGATCCGCGCGGTGGGGATCCGGACGGTGGTGCGCCGGCGGCCGGTCACGGGGTGCCCGGCGAGGTTGGTCCAGTAGCAGCAGTGGCGCAGGTCGAGCCGGTCGTGCCCGGCGGCGAGCCACTGGTCGCGCTCCCGCGGGACGAGCATCACGACGAGGATCTTGTGGACGGCGACGGGGGTGCGGGCGAGCTTGACGAGGTGTTCGTTGTCGAGGGTGAAGCCGAAGGTGGGCCCGGCCGGGGCGGGCGCGACCTGGTAGGTGGCCTTCAGCTGGACTTTGATGGTGACCTCGTCGTCGACGGTGTGCTCGGGCGCGCCGTGGTTGACCTGCCAGTCGATGCCGTTGTCGGGGAACGGCTGGGAGAGCGAGCAGCCGGCGGCCGCCGCGACGGCGTGCAGGTATCCCACCTGGAGGGTCTCCATGCAGGCGGTGGTGGCGAGCGTGCCGCGCAGCGGGGCCGGGCGCGCGCTGTCCTGCGCGCCGGTCTGCCCCGGCAGCACCCCGCCCGGTTCGGGTCGGGTGAGTGCCATGGCCGGCTCCCCCTGCCTCGCGGGCAATGCCGGGTGGTTGTCGACGGGGTGACGGCCGTTCATGTGTGCGGCCCCCCGGGGAAGTTGTCTCCGTACCGGACCGGCCGCAAACGGCGTACGGCGCAAACGGGCCGGGTATCACGGAATCGGGCGAGGGGGGCGGCGGCGCGGTGCGCCCCATCCGCCGATCGGGAACGAGGAGTTCGCCATGACGCGCTGGTACGAGGGGCCGCTGGCCGCATTCGACACGGAGACGACCGGAGTGGACGTGGAGCGGGACCGGATCGTGTCCGCCGCTCTCGTCGTGCAGGAGTGTGCGGGCGGCCGGGTCCGCCAGACCCGCTGGCTGGTCAATCCCGGCATCCCGGTGCCGCGGGAGGCGACGGAGGTGCACGGTCTGACGGACGACCACCTCCAGCACCACGGGCGGTGGCCGGCGCCGGTGATGGAGGAGATAGCCCGGGCGCTGGCGGAGCAGCAGGTGGCGGGCCGGCCGGTGGTGGTGATGAACGCGCCGTTCGACCTGACCCTGCTGGACCGGGAGTTGCGGCGGCACCGGGCGTCGTCGCTGGCGCGGTACCTGGACAACCGGCCGCTGACGGTGCTCGACCCGCGGGTGCTGGACAAGCACCTGGACCGGTACCGCAAGGGCCGGCGGACGCTGGCGGACCTGTGTGCGCACTACGGGATAGAGCTGGAGGGGGCGCACGACGCGGCGGCGGACGCGCTGGCGTCGCTGGAGGTGGTGCGGGCGGTCGGCCGCCGGTTCGCGGGCCGGCTGGAGCGGCTGAGTCCGGCGGAGCTGCACACGCTGCAGGCGGTCTGGTACGCGGCGCAGGCGCGCGGGCTGCAGGCGTGGTTCCAGCGGCAGGGGACGCCGGAGGTGGTGGACCCGCACTGGCCGCTGCGGCCGGAGGTGTCGACGGCGGCGTGAAGCCCGCTGCGCGGCAGGGACGTTGCCGCCGGCAGAGTCCGGAATGCGGAAGGCCGGTCCGTCGTCTGACGGACCGGCCTGTCCCGGCGGTGGGCGATACTGGGATCGAACCAGTGACCCCTTCGGTGTGAACGAAGTGCTCTCCCGCTGAGCTAATCGCCCGGGAACGCACTGAACAATACAAGAGGCACGGGCCCGGGTTCAAACCGCTTCCGGCGGGCCGGCCAGGAGGCGGGCGAGACCCCGCCGTCCGGCGCGCATCATCAGGGCGTGGTTGAGGTGCAGCAGGGGCCGGGCGGGCCCGGAGAGCCGGCGCAGCAGCGGGCGGCGGACCTCGACCTCCTGCTCGTACAGGGCCCGCGTCCCGGTGGTGCCGCGGGGGCGGACGGTCCAGCGGGCCCAGCCCTCCATGTCGCCGCCGAGGGCCGCTTCGAGGATGCCGCCGCGGGGGTCGCTCACGAGTTCGGCGGTGGTGACGCGGAGCGTGTACGGCAGCGCGGAGCGGATGTACGCGGTGCCGGTGTGCCCGCCGGTGCGCTCGGCCCGGCGGACCTGGGGCCACCAGCGGGGGTAGTCCTCCGCGCGGGCGAGGACGGCGTAGACGCGGTCGGGCGGGGCGTCGAGATCCCAGGCGGTGCGGAAGCGGAACCGGTGTACCGACGGCAGGCGGCGGGGGTCGGGGGTGCGGTCTGCGCGGGCGGTGCGGCGGGGGCCCATGCGACCAGTGTCGGTACTCAGGGCGGATCTGAGTAGGGGGCCCCATGTTCCCGGCCGGTGGCGGGCGCCACACTGCGGGGCATGGACACACCCCTCCCGCCGGCCCAGGAGCTGGCGCTCATCGACCGCGAGCTGGCGCACCTGGATGCGCGCCGCGGCTATCTGCTGGCCCGCCGGGAGTGGCTGCTGCGGTCGGCGGCGCCCGCCGGGTGGGCGGCTCCGGCCGGATGGGGTGCCGCGGCGGCCCCGGTGCCGGGGGCGGGGCGCGGCCCCGAGGCGTCGGCCCCGGGCGCGCAGAACGTGCTCCTGACGCTGGGTGCGGTGCTGCTGGCGGTGGCGGCGCTGGCGTTCACGCTGGTGAGCTGGGGCTCGCTGGGCATCGGCGGGCGGGCCGCCGTCCTGGCTGCGGTGACGGCGGGGGCGCTGGCCGCGCCGGCGCTGCTGGTGCGGCGCGGGCTGCGGTCGACGGCCGAGTCGGTGGCGGCGGTGGGTCTGCTGCTGACGGTGCTGGACGCGTACGCGCTGTACGCGGTCGCGTTCACGGGGGCGGACGGGACGGCGTACGCGGCGGGGGCCGCGGCGGTGCTGGCCGCGCTGTGGGCGGCGTACGGGGCGGTGCTCCCCCGGCTCGCGGTGCCCGCTCCGGCCGCGGTGCTCGCGGTGCAGCTGCCGCTGCCGCTGGCGGCGCTCGCGGCGGAGGCGGGCCCGGTGGCGTTCGGGTGGGCGCTGCTGGCGACGGCGGCCCTGGACGGCGCCCTCGCGGCGGTCCCGGCGTGCGCGGGGTGGCTGCGGGCGCGGGCCGCGTGGACGGCCGCGGCGGTGTGGGTGCCGGCGGGCCTGCTCGGTGCGGGTGCCCTGCTGGCGGCGGCGGTGCGGCTGGCCGCGGCCGGGAGCGCGGGGGCCGCCGCGGGTCCGGCGCTGCTGGCGGCGGGGTGCGCGGTGCTGGGTGTGGCGGTGGCCTGGCGGTTCCCGTCGGCCGCGGTGGCGGCGTCGGCGGGCGGGCTGGCCGCGGTGGCGGCGCTGGCCGGACCGGTGCTGCCGGAGGTGTCCGGGGGCTGGGCGGCGGTCGCAGTGCTGGCGGCTGCGCTGCCGCTGCTGGGGGCGGCCGCGGCCGGCGGGGTGCCGGGGTCGGTGCGGCGCGGCCTGGGTGCGGCGGGTGCCGCGGTGGCCTCCCTCGTTGCGCTGTGGGGGCTGGCGGCGGCCGGCCGGGCCGTGGCGGGGCGGCTCTCGGTGGTGCGCGAGGCGTGGGAGGCGACGGCCCCGGCCGATGCGCACGGTCCCGGCGCCGCGGCCGTGGTGGCACTGCTGCTGGCGGGCGGCGCGGCCTGGTGGGCGCGGCGGATGCCGTCCCTCCGGCCGGCGGCGCGCCCGCAGCGGCCGGCCGGTCCGGCTCCGCGGCCGCCCCGGCGGCCACCCCGGCGGCGGGGCCCGCGGCGGCGGGCGCGGCCGCGGTGGTGTGCGGCTGGGCCGCGCTGTTCGCGGCGCCGCTGGGGTACGGGCTGCCGGTCGCGGCGGTGCTCGGCGCCCAGCTGGCGGTGACGGCGGCGTCCGCGCTCCTCGCGGTGCGCCCGGCCGCGGCCGCGGCGGACGGCCCGGCGCGGGCTGCTGCGGCGCTCTGCGCGGCGGCCGGTGCGGTGGCGGTGTCCCTGGCGGCCCTGGACGGGCGGGCGGCGACCTTCGCGGTCCTGGGCGCCGTCGGCGCGGGCAGCGCGGCCGTGGCGGCCCGGCGTACCGCTCCGGCGGCCGTGCGGGCGGGCGGGGCGGTGCTCGCCGTGGCGGCGGCCGCCGGCCTGGTGGCGGCCGCCGGCCTGGTGGCGGCCGCCGGCGCGCTGGCCGGGCTGTCGGCGCCCCGCTGGTCGCTGCCGCTGCTCGCGGTGCCGGCCGCGGTGGCGGCCGCGGGCCCGCGCCTGGGGCGCGTACGGGTGCCCGCCGAGGCGGCGGCCGCGGCGGCCGGTGTGGTGGCGGTGCTGCTCCCGGCCGGCCGGCCCGCGCTGTGGTCGGCGGCGTGCGCGCTCGCCGGGGTGGTGTGCGCGGGAGCCGCGGTACGGTCCGAGCGGCGCCGGCTCGGGTGGGCCGCGGCGGTGCTCGGCGTGGCCGCGGCCTGGCTGCGGCTGTGGGAGTCGGGGGTGGCGGCGGTGGAGGCGTACACGCTGCCGGTGACGGCGGCCGCGCTCGCGGTGGGCTTCGTACGCCGCCGCCGGGACCCGCTGGCCTCCTCCTGGACGGCGTACGGGCCGGGCCTGGCCGCGACGCTGCTGCCGAGCCTGGCCGCGGTGTGGGGGGACGGGCACTGGCTGCGGCCGCTGCTGCTCGGCGCGGGGGCGCTGGCGGTGACCCTGGCGGGCGCCCGCCGGCGGCTCCAGGCGCCGCTGCTGCTGGGCGGGGCCTGCCTGGCGGCCGTCGCGGTGCACGAGCTGGCCCCGTACGTGGTGCAGGTGGCCGGGCTGCTGCCGCGCTGGGTGCTCCCGGCGCTGGCGGGGCTGCTGCTCCTGGCGGTCGGGGCGACGTACGAGAAGCGGCTGCGCGACGCGCGGCGCCTGCGGGAGGCGCTGGGCCGGCTGGTCTGAGGGCGGGCCCCGGCGGAAACGCCGAGGGCCCGGAGACGGTTTCACGTCTCCGGGCCCTCGGTCCGGGTGGGCGATACTGGGTTCGAACCAGTGACCCCTTCGGTGTGAACGAAGTGCTCTCCCACTGAGCTAATCGCCCGGGCACACCGCAAACATTACCGCATGTCAGCGGCGCCCCGGACCATCACTGGTCCTTGAGGTCCCAGGGCAGTGTGAGCCCGTACTCCCACAGGTAGAAGCCGATCAGCGCGCCCGCGATCACGAGACCGGTGCCGGTCAGGATCAGGTTGCGGCGGCGGACCTTCGGGTCGAGCGCCTTCTGGGCGGCCTCGGTGACCTTGCGCTTCGTCCAGCGCAGGACGAGCTGCGCCCAGGCGAACTCGGTCGCCCAGATCGCCAGGCCGGCGAAGATCGCGACCCACCCGGGGCCGGGCAGGACGAGCATCGCCGCGCCTGCGCCGATCACGGCGAGGCCGACGATGAAGACGCCGACCTGCCAGCTCAGGTGCAGGGTGCGGCGCCTCTTGATGAATTCCGGCGCCCTCGAAACGTGCGGCGCTTCCTGTTCGGTCTCTCCGGCGCTGCTGCCGGCGGCCCCGCCGACGACGTGCCCGGCGGTCTCCTGGGCGTTGGACGCCCCGGCCTCGCGGTGACTCCCCGTGTTCATGGGCTCGAATCTACCGGAGCCGGAAGCACACGTGAACGGAGGTTTGGATCCGCCGTCCGAGGGACCCAGAGGGCCGCAAAACGGTCAGAGGGGTTTACAACGGCACCGTAGGTGGCATGTCGATTTCGCCGACGTGCGAATCCCCGAGCGCACACTGAGCGAAAGGCCCTGGCGCTTATGAACACCACGGTCAGCTGCGAGCTGCACCTGCGCCTCGTTGTGTCGAGCGAGTCCTCACTGCCTGTTCCCGCGGGCCTGCGGTATGACACGGCCGACCCCTACGCCGTGCACGCCACCTTCCACACCGGCGCCGAGGAGACGGTCGAGTGGGTGTTCGCCCGCGACCTGCTCGCGGAGGGCCTGCACCGGCCCACCGGAACCGGGGACGTCCGTGTCTGGCCGTCCCGCAGCCACGGTCAGGGCGTCGTCTGCATCGCCCTGAGCTCACCGGAGGGAGAAGCTTTGCTCGAGGCGCCCGCCCGGGCACTCGAGTCATTCCTCAAGCGGACGGACGCCGCGGTCCCGCCCGGGACCGAGCACCGGCACTTCGACCTCGACAAGGAGCTCTCACACATCCTGGCCGAGAGCTGAGCCGGCCCCACGGGGAAGAAACTCCCGGCTGAGGCCGGGGGCCGCTCGGCACCGTCCGACTCGGGGCGACGGTGCGGGCCGGCTGGAGAACCACATACGGCAGTGCCGGCGCTGTTCCCGCGGAAGCCGTCCGCGGGAGCGGCGCCGGTGTGCTTGTTCGCGCCGGAGGCACCTCCCGGCCGGGGCGCCGGGCGGCTAGAGTCGGCCCCCGGCGGCGACACCGGCCCGTCGCAGCAGGCCCGGCCACAGGGAGCGAGTTCCGTGCAGATCCCCCACGACACCCGTCGAGCGCTCGACGTCGTCGTCGCTCTGGTGAACACGGCCGCCGAGGCGGACCAGCCCGACGGCCTCGCGGACCTGGGCTCGCTGCGCGCCTTCGTCCGGGAGTACGACATCAGCGACGTCGGCGAGCTCGGCGTGCGGGACCTGGCGGGCGTGCGGACGGTCCGGGGCAAGTTCGCGCAGGTCTTCGCCGCGCCGACCGCCCGCGCCGCGGCCTCGCTGATCAACGAGCTGGTGGCGACGGCGGGAACCACGCCGCAGCTCACCGACCACGACGGCTACGACTGGCACGTGCACTACTTCGCCCCCGGCGCCTCCCTGGGAGACCACCTGGCCGCCGACGGCGGGATGGCGCTCGCGTTCATCGTCGTCGCGGGCGAGGAGGAGCGGCTGCGCCGCTGCGAGGCGCCGGACTGCCGGCGGGCCTTCGTGGACCTCTCCCGCAACCGCTCCCGGCGCTACTGCGACAGCCGGACCTGCGGGAACCGGCTGCACGTGGCGGCGTACCGGGCGCGGCGCAAGGAGGCCGACGCGGGGCCGGCGGGCCGCTCAGAGCAGGAACAGGTCGTGCACGCCGGCCAGCAGCAGCAGGGTGCCGACCACCGCTAGGAAGATCATCAGCGGGGGCTGCGAGAGCGCGAAGAGGCAGCCGCGCTGCTCCTCGGCGGCGTGAGCGGGGGCCGTGGCGGGCGTCCGGGCCGGTGCGGCCGGCGCCCCGTGCGGTGTGTCCGGCATGTCGGGGCGATGATGGCCCACACACGGTGCGGGGCCGGCCCCAACACGCCTGTGCGGCGGCCGCGTTCACCCCTTCCGGTCACCGGCGCGGCAATGCGGGGGCGGGCGGCGGGGCGCCGGCTCAGATGCCGTGCTTCTTCAGGATGGCCTCGATGTCGGAGAAGTCCTCCTCGGGAGCGGCCGCCCGGCCCGGTGCGGCCGGCGGGCGGCTCCCCCGGCCGACCTGGGGCGCCGCCGCGGCGGGGGCGACGGCCTGCGGGCCGGAGGCCTCGGCGGCCTTGCGCGCCTTGCCCGCGCCGCGCCGCTCGACGGCCCTGGTGGCCGCCAGCAGCAGCCAGGACAGGCCCAGCAGGCCGAAGCCGACCCAGACGGCGGGCTGGAAGACGATCCCCGCCGCCCACTCGACGACGCCGGTCAGCACCAGGCCCGCGGGGACCAGGGCGTACGCGGCGATCCTGGTGGCCGTGAGGTAGCGCCTGCGGAACGCGGTCACCGCGGCGATGCCCAGGCCCGCCGCGGCCAGCGCGGAACATACGGTCTCGGCGAGCATGCGGTCCTCCAGGGCGGCTGTCGGGGCCCTCTTCGTTCCCCGCTCCCTCCATCCTGCACCGCCGGCCGCCGGAGCGGCCACGATCCCCGGGGCTCCGGCGCCGATCTCCGGGACATCTCCGGGTCGGTCTCCTCCGCCGGGGGTGCGCGGGCCGGGCGCGGCCGGGCGGCTGGGAGACTGTCGGCATGACCGATTCCGTGATCCTCGACGTCTGGTGCGAACTCCAGTGCCCGGACTGCCACAGCGCCCTGGACGACGTACGGGCCCTGCGCGCCCGCTACGGCGACCGGCTGGACATCCGGCTGCGCCACTTCCCCCTGGAGAAGCACAAGCACGCCTTCGCCGCCGCGCAGGCCGCCGAGGAGGCGGCCGTGCAGGGGCAGGGCTGGCCGTACGCGGAGGCGGTACTGGCCCGGACCGCCGAGCTCGCCGACCGCGGCGAGGCGGTCCTGCTGGACGTGGCGCGCGAACTCGGCCTGGATGCCGAGGAGTTCGACACGGCTCTGATCGACGGCCGGCACATCCTGATCGTGGACGCCGACCAGGCCGAGGGCAAGGCGATCGGGGTGTCCGGCACCCCGACGTACGTGATCGGCGGCGAGCGCCTCGACGGCGGCAAGAGCCAGGAGGGGCTGCGGGCCCGCATTGAGGAGATCGCGGACCGGCTGCTGGCCGAAGGCGCGTAGCCGGGGCCGGTTCGGCGGCTCAGAGCAGGTCCTTGCCGTAGGTGAACCGGACCGGGCGGTAGCCCAGCGACTCGTAGAGCCGCAGGGCGGGCGTGTTCCCTGCGAAGACCTGGAGGCCGAGCGTGCGGTGGCCGCGGGCGAGCGCGGCCCGTTCGGCCAGGAGCATCAGGGAGCGGCCGTGCCCGCGCCCGCGGTGCGCCTCTGCGACCGCGACGTCGTAGACGTACGCGCCGGATGCGGAGGGCCCGGTCCAGACGTGTCCGACCGGTTCCCCGGCCGCCTCCAGCACGAGGAGGTCGTTGCCGGGCGTGTCGCCTCCCTGCGGCAGCTGTCGGTCGTGGTCGTCCTCGGCCTTCCGCCGCGCCGCCGCGGCGGGCATGCCCCGGCTAGCCATGTCCTCGGCGTAGCCGTCGACGGCGGCGGGCAGCCACCGCGCGTACTCCTGCGCGGTCATCGGCCGGCCCGCGGTCCCGGCGGGCAGGGCGGGCGGGGCGTCGGGGAGCTCCTTGGCCATGGCGCGGCTGTACTCGGTGTAGCCGAGGGAGGCGGCCATGCGCAGGCCGCCCGGGGAGTCGGCGGGCACGGACGCCTGGACGCGCCGGCAGCCCCAGCCGCGCAGGACCTCCTCGGCGGCGAGCGCGCCGACGGTGGCGCGCCCGCGCCTCCGGTCGGGCTCGTCGACGGCGAGGTCGCGGATCTCGCCGACGGCCGGCCCGAAGGCGCTGTCGCAGGCGAGGAGCAGGGCGCCGACGCGCCGGCTGTTGACCCGGATCTCGTACGGGCGCGAGCGGGCGCCGGCGGCGCCCTCCTGGAGCGGCCCGCTCGGCCGCAGCGTGGTGGTCATCAGGGATGTGTACCCGCCGCGGGGCCCCGTACGACAGCGAATTCGGAGGCCGGCGCCCTCGGGCGCGGCCGGCCTACGGGTCGAGGTCGTCCGCGGCGCGCTCCTCGAAGATCCGCGCGGCGCGGGCCGTGACCGGTCCGGGGGCGGCGGGGGCGGTGCGGCCGTCGATGCGGTGGACGGCCTGGACGTCGCGCAGGGTGGAGGTGAGGAAGACCTCCTCGGCCTGCTCCAGGGCGGCGAAGGGGAGGTCGGCCTCCTTGGCGCCCACCCACTCGGCGACGAGGGCGCGGGTGATGCCGGCGAGGCAGCCGGAGGAGACGGGCGGGGTGTAGAGCTCGCCGTCGAGGACGACGAACACGTTGGATCCGGTGCCCTCGCACAGCTGGCCGACGGTGTTGGCGAAGAGGGCCTCGGAGGCGCCGGCCTTGTTCGCGGCGGCGAGGGCGACGACGTTCTCGGCGTACGAGGTGGTCTTGAGGCCGGCCACTGCGGAGCGCTCGTTGCGCACCCAGGGGACGGTGATCACGGCGGTGGTGTCGGGCCGCCGGGTGGCGGCGCCGAGGGCGACGAGGAGCGTGGGGCCGCTGTCTCCGCGGTCGGAGCCGAGGGGGGAGATGCCGCCGGTGTAGGTGATGCGCAGGCGGCCCAGGGGGACGGGGCTGTCGTCGAGGACGGCCGCGCAGGCGCGGCGCACCTCGTCCAGGTCAGGCTCGGGCAGTCCGAGGCCGCGGGCGGAGCGGGCGAGCCGCTCCAGGTGGCGGGTGAGTGCGAAGGCCTTCCCGCGCTCCGCCTTCACCGTCTCGAACACGCCGTCGCCGACCGTCAGCCCGTGGTCGAACACGGACACGTGCGCGTGGTCGGCGTCCCGCAGTGCGCCGTCGAGCCAGATCCTCACCGTACGATCCCTCCGCTCACCCGGGGGCACCTGTCACCGCCCGGGAGCCCGACGCTACCTCCAGCAGGCGGGCGGCCTTCAGCTCGGTCTCGGCCCATTCGCGCTCGGGGTCGGATCCCCAGGTGATGCCGGCGCCGGTGCCGAAGAGGAGGCGGGCGCCGCCGGGGGCCCGGCGGTCGATCCAGAAGGTCCGGATGCCGACGGCGAGCTCGGCGAGGCCGCGATCGGCGTCCACCCAGCCGATGCCGCCGCAGTAGGGGCCGCGCGGGGCCGTCTCCAGCGCCTCGATGATCCGCAGCGCCGAGGACTTGGGGGCGCCCGTGACCGAGCCGGGCGGGAAGGTCGCGGCGAGCAGTTCGGGCCAGCCGGCGCCTTCGGCGAGTTCCCCGCTGACGGTGGAGACGAGGTGGACGAGGCCGGGGTGCTCCTCGACGGCGCACAGTTCGGGGACGGCGACGGAGCCGGTGGCGCAGACGCGGCCGAGGTCGTTGCGGACCAGGTCCACGATCATCACGTTCTCGGCGTGGTCCTTGGGGAGGAGGTCGGCGGCGGTGCGGCCGGTGCCCTTGATGGGCCCGGACTCGACGTGGCGGCCGGAGCGGCGCAGGTAGAGCTCCGGGGAGGCGGTGGCGATCTCCACTCCGTGCGCCGGCAGGCGGATCGTTCCTGCATAGGGGGCCGGGTTGCCGCGGGCCAGCAGTGCGGTCAGGGCGTCGACGTCGGCGCGGTCGGGGTCGGGCAGCGGTGCGGACATGACGCGGCACAGGTTGGCCTGGTAGACCTCGCCGGCGGCGATGTGCTCGCGGATGCGGCGGACGCCCGCCGTGTAGGCCGCGCGGTCCAGGGAGGAGGACCACCGGTCGGCGGCGGGGCCGCGCCAGGCTCCGGGGACGGGCTCCGGGACGGGGTCGGGGCGTATGTCCCCGAAGCGCGCGCAGACCAGGCGCCCCTCGAAGTCGGCGGCCACCGCCCAGAAGCCGGAGGAGTCCAGGGCCGCGGGGTCGCTGGTGACGTCGCGGAGGTCGGTCGCGAGGAGGCCGCCGAAGCGGGCCAGGGGAAGCAGGTCGTGCACGGCTGCGAGTCTAGGCCCGGTGGCCGAAAGGCGCCGGGGAGGTGACCGGCGGGTGACCGGTGGTGATCGGGCGGCAGCACGCTGCGGAAACGCGTTTTTGAGCTGGCCCGGGAATCCGCTAGAGTTCAACACGTCGCCAGGGAGCGAAGGGGGAAACCCCGGAGCGAACAGGGTGACGGTGCGGACGTAGCTCAGTTGGTAGAGCACCACCTTGCCAAGGTGGATGTCGCGAGTTCGAGTCTCGTCGTCCGCTCTGAGTGGGGGATCTTCCCGAGATACCCTGCAACTCCGAGGTGGAGTGGCCGAGAGGCGAGGCAACGGCCTGCAAAGCCGTCTACACGGGTTCAAATCCCGTCTCCACCTCCAAGGACGATTAGCTCAGCGGGAGAGCGCTTCCCTGACACGGAAGAGGTCACTGGTTCAATCCCAGTATCGTCCACAGGATCTTCGGATCCCCCGCGCGATTAGCTCAGCGGGAGAGCGCTTCCCTGACACGGAAGAGGTCACTGGTTCAATCCCAGTATCGCGCACGCAGTACCTGCAACACCGTTTCACCTGCGGCTGCACAGCCGTGGCCCGCGCGATTAGCTCAGCGGGAGAGCGCTTCCCTGACACGGAAGAGGTCACTGGTTCAATCCCAGTATCGCGCACCGACCGGAAGCCCCGGCCGTCTCGACGGCCGGGGCTTCCGCGTGTGCGGCCGGGGGATCAGGACGAGAACAGCATGCGCCCGAAGCCCTTGCGGTGGTGCCCGGGGTGGCCGTGGTGCCCGTGGTGCGGGGCGCCCCAGGCCGGAGCGGCGTGCGGCGCCGCATGCGGGGCCGGGTACGGCGCCGGGGGCGCGGCCGGCGGCGGGACCTGCCCGTACTGGCCGGCGGTGTACTGCGACTCCAGCCGGGTCAGCGCCTCCAGCTCCCCGTAGTCGAGGAAGATGCCGCGGCAGCCGCTGCACTGCTCGATCTGGACGCCGTTGCGGTTGTAGGTGTGCATCATCGCGTGGCACTTCGGGCACTGCATGGCCGGACCAACTCCTCGCCGTCGTGCGTCGGCACCGGGCGCCCGCCCGGTGCAGGGACGCCCTCACCCTACGCCGGACGGGTGCCTGCCAAGTCGGGCGGGAGCGTGCCGATTCGGGCACAGGATTCGACCATGAGCCGCTCCACGTCGTCGAGCCTGCGCCGGTTCTCCGCGGCCTTGGCGAGGGCCAGCGCGGCCGTCTGCACGGTCAGGGCGCGGGCCGCCGTGTCCAGGGCCGGCCACGGGTCGCAGCCGGGGGGCCCCGCGGCCGGGCCGCCCGCGGCCCGGTAGGCCTCCAGGAACCGGCCCCAGGCGCTGCTGCCGAGGACCCCCGCGGCGAACCAGGCGGCGGGCCGGGCCAGGTCCCAGGCGGGCGCCCCCACCCCCAGGTCGTCGACGTCGATCAGCCGCCAGCCTCCGCCCGCGGCGCTCCCCCGCACCAACTGGCCCAGGTGGAGGTCGCCGTGGCACAGGACCCCGCCGCCCGGCGCCGGGGCCTCCCCGCGCGCCCACGCGGGCAGGGTCCGCGCCGCGTCCCAGACGGCCTGGGGGCCCAGGCCGGAGCCGCCCCGGCTGCCGCCCGGGGCGGGCGCGGAGTCCGCGTCCGGGCGGGGGCCGCGGTCCGGGCCGCCCGCGCGGGCCAGCCGGCCCAGGGCCCGCGCCAGCTTCGCCGGGCCCCGCATGGCGGGCAGCGGCCCGGGCAGGGCCGCCAGCGGGACCCGGTGCAGCGCCGCCAGCAGCTCCGCCGCCGCCTCCCACGGAGCGTCCTCCGGGCGCTCGGCGTCGACCGGGTCCCCGTACGGCCACAGCGACACCGGCCGGCCCCGCAGCAGACCCGCCACCGGCCGCAGCGGCGGGAGCAGCACCCCCGCGAGGGCCCGGTCGGCGGCGATCCGCATCCGTACGGCCAGTTCCTCGGGATCGCTGTCGGCGGCGTGAGCCTTGGCCACGACCTGCCCGCAGCGCACGACCGTGCCGTCCTCGCGCTCGGCGAGGAGCCGGTACGCCGGCTCCGGCTCGCCGGTGGCGTACGCGGCCAGTGCGGCGGGCAGCGGTGCGGCCGGCGCGGGCACCGCGCCCTTCCCGAGGCGCCGGGCGGCATGCTCCTGGTTCATCGCTGCTCCCCGCCTGTGCGTGACTGGGCCACCGGCCCTCGCACAGCAGGTTACGGAACGCCGCGGCGGCAACCGCGGCACGGCGGGAGGGCAAAAGAGCGTGCTGCCCGTCCGACTCCCCAGTCGCACGGGCAGCACCCTTCACCTGCCGTCCGCCGCTCCCCCGTCCCCACGGGGTTCGGCGGGCCGATGCCGCTGCCCGGGCCGCTCTCCCGGGCGGGGCGCCGCTCAGCGCCCCAGCATCGCGCCCACGGACGACGCCTGCGCCGCCACCTGCTCGAACCCCCCGAAGAGGAAGAGCAGGAGGGCGGCCAGGGGGAGGACCATGGCCGCGGCCACCAGCGGGTGGCGCGTTCCGGACTCGTGGGCGTGGAACGCGAATGACTTGCGCCCGTGCCGTGCCGTGTCCGCCATGGTCCTTCTCCCTGTCGTCTGGATACGGCGGGCGCGTGACCTCGGGGGACGAGAGTGCGCCCGCCGCATGACCACCACACTAGGCACGGCGGGGGCACGCGGCGTCGTGCCCGCGTACCCATTGGCAGGCCTCCGGGAGGATGACGGGGCCGCCTGCGTGTACTCCCCTGGTTGGAGGCCGCCTCCCCTTCGTGGGGGTCTTCCCGGAGGGGGATGACCACAGCGTGGTGAGTTCGCTCACTTCCGTCACTCCCCGCACATGCGGGTCCCCGGACCGGGTGCACTGTGATCGCCCCGGCGGTGCGCCCGGCGCACGCACCCGCCCTCCGGACCGCCCCGGGCGCCGCTGTATCCGATGACCCCTCAACCACCTGTCCAGAAAAGGGCGTTGTTGCCTCCGCACGGTGCCGGGCGGGGGCGGTTACGGCGGGGTTCCGCACCCCCGCGGGGGTCCCCGCGCACTGACGAGCGATTGCCCCGGTGAGGGCGCGGCCTCTGAGCGCTCGTGGCGGATGGTCCGTAAGCTGTGCCACGTCAACAGGACGACGGGTCAGCGGGGTGGACATGGCGATGATGCGGCTCCGGCGCGAGGACCCGCGTGTCGTCGGCTCGTTCAGGCTGCACCGGCGGCTCGGCGCCGGCGGCATGGGCGTGGTCTACCTGGGCTCCGACCGGCGGGGGCAGCGCGTCGCGCTCAAGGTGATCCGCCCCGACCTGGCCGAGGACCAGGAGTTCCGCTCCCGTTTCGCCCGCGAGGTGTCCGCCGCCCGGCGGATCCGCGGCGGGTGCACGGCGCGCCTGGTGGCGGCGGACCTGGAGGCGGAGCGCCCGTGGTTCGCGACCCAGTACGTGCCCGGCCCGTCGCTGCACGACAAGGTCGCCGAGGAAGGCCCGCTGACGGCGGCGCAGATCGCCGCGATCGGGGCCGCCCTGTCCGAGGGGCTGGTCGCGGTGCACGAGGCGGGCGTCGTCCACCGGGACCTCAAGCCGTCGAACATCCTGCTGTCGCCCAAGGGGCCTCGGATCATCGACTTCGGGATCGCCTGGGCGACCGGCGCCAGCACGCTGACCCACGTGGGGACGGCCGTGGGCTCCCCGGGGTTCCTCGCGCCCGAACAGGTCCGCGGGGCGGCGGTCACGCCCGCCACCGACGTGTTCGCGCTGGGCGCCACCCTCGCCTACTCGGCGACCGCCGACTCGCCGTTCGGGCACGGCAGTTCCGAGGTGATGCTGTACCGGGTCGTGCACGAGGAGCCGGACCTGGTGGGCGTGCCGGACGCGCTGGCGCCGCTGGTGCGGGCCTGCCTGGCGAAGGACCCCGAGGACCGGCCCAGCACGCTCCAGCTGTCGATGCGGCTGAAGGAGATCGCGGCCCGGGAGGCGCAGGGCCTGTCGGACGGCCGCCCCCCGGCGCAGCGGGTGCGGACCGACCGGCCCACCGGACGGCTGACCCAGCCGTTCCCGGAGGAGCGGGCGGAGCGGCGCACCGGCCGCACGCCCGCGCCGCAGGGGGCGGGCAGCAGGGCCGTGAAGGGTGCGCAGGGCGGTCCGCCGTCGCGGCCGTCGTCGCCGCGGAACAGGGGCGGCGGGCCGTCGTCGCGGCCGACCGGCGGCCGGTCGGGCGGCCGTCCGGTGCCGCGGACGACGGGGGCGGGGCGGCGGCCGTCGCGGCCGGACCCGCGGCTGATGCGGCAGCGGCTGATCGTGTTCGTGGTGGTGACGCTGGTCGTGGCGCTCGGGATCGCGGCCGCGCAGAAGCTCTGAGCGCCGGGGCCGCGGGCCCCGGCGCCGTCCGCGTCACGCCTGCCGGTGCGGGCGGGTGGCGTAGAAGGCGACCGCGGAGGCCGCGGCGACGTTCAGGGAGTCGATGCCCTCGGCCATCGGGATGCGCACCCACTCGTCGGCGGCGCGCAGGGCGTGCGTCGACAGGCCGTGCCCCTCCGAGCCCAGCATGATCGCGCAGCGTTCGAAGCGCTCCGGCGGGACCTGGTCCAGGGAGGCGGCCTGCGGGCTGGGCGTCATGGCGAGGATCCGGTAGCCGGCCGCGCGCACCTTCTCCAGGTCGGCCGGCCAGTCCGCGAGGCGGGCGTACGGCACCGAGAAGACCGATCCCATGGACACCTTGATGGCGCGCCGGTAGAGCGGGTCGGCGCAGTCCGGGGACAGGAGTATCGCGCTGATGCCGAGGGCGGCGGCGCTGCGGAAGGCGGCGCCGAGGTTGGCGTGGTCGACGAAGCCCTCGAAGACGGCGATGCGGCGCCCGGAGCCGCCCTCCGCGAGGAGTTCGGCGGGCTCGGGCAGCGGCTTGCGCTGCATGGAGGCGAGCGCCCCGCGGTGCACGTGGTAGCCGGTGACGCGCTCGGCGACCTCGGGGGTGACCGCGTACACGGGGGCGGGGAGCTCGTCGATGACGTCTCGCATGACGTCGACCCACTTCGCGGACAGCAGCATCGACCGCATCTCGAACCCGGCGTCCTTGGCCCGCCGGATGACCTTCTCGCCCTCGGCGATGAAGAGGCCCTCCTCGGGTTCGCGGCGGCGGCGCAGCTCGACGTCGGTCAGGCCGGTGTAGTCGCGCAGGCGCGGGTCGTCGGGGTCGTCGACGGTGATGAGATCAGCCACAGGGTGATACTGCCTTGTCCGGGGTGGGGTGCCAACGCCCCTTGCGGGGCGCCGGGTCGGGCTCAGGTCGCGGGGGCCGCCGCGACGCGGACGACCTCGCCGATGACGATGACGGCCGGCGGGCGGACGTCCTCGGTGCGGACCCGCTCGCCGACGGTGGCCAGGGTGGCGTCGACGCGGCGCTGGTTCGCGGTGGTGCCCTCCTGGACGACGGCGACCGGGGTGTCGGCGGGGCGGCCGTGGCGGACGAGGGCCTCGGCGATCAGGCCGATCTTGTCGACGCCCATCAGGACGACGAGGGTGCCGGTGAGCCGGGCGAGCGCGGCCCAGTCCACCAGGGAGCGCGGGTCGTCGGGGCCGACGTGTCCGCTGACGACGGTGAACTCGTGGGCGACGCCTCGGTGGGTGACCGGGATGCCGGCGGCGGCGGGCACCGAGACGGAGCTGGAGATGCCGGGGACGACGGTGCAGGCGATGCCGGCCTCGGCGAGGGCCTGGAGCTCCTCCATGCCGCGGCCGAAGACGTACGGGTCGCCGCCCTTGAGCCGGACGACGGCCTTGCCGGCCTTGGCGTGCTCGACGAGGGCGTTGTTGATGGCCTCCTGGGCCATGTAGCGGCCGTACGGGATCTTCGCGGCGTCGATGACCTCCACATGCGGGGGGAGCTCGTCGAGGAGGTCGCGGGGGCCGAGCCGGTCGGCGATGACGACGTCGGCCTCGGCGAGGAGCCTCCTGCCGCGGACGGTGATCAGGTCGGGGTCGCCGGGGCCGCCGCCGACGAGGGCGACGCGGGGCCCGCCCTCGGCGCGGCGGCGGTGGCCGGGCGCGGCGAGGGTGCCGTCGCGCAGCCCCTCGACGACGGCGTCGCGGACGGCCGCGGAGCGGCGCGGGTCGTTGCCGGTGAGCACGGCCACGGTGACGCCCTCGACGCGGCCGGTGGCCGGCGTCCACGCGGTGGCGGCGGAGGCGTCGTCGGCGCGGACGCACCAGACCCGCTCGCGCTCGGCCTCGGCGGACGCCTGCTCGTTGACCTCGCGGTGCTGGGTGGCGATCAGGGCGTACCAGGCGCCGGCGAGGTCGCCCTCGCGGTAGCGGCGGCGCTCCCAGCGGATCTCGCCGGTCTCCGCCATGGCGTCGACGGACGGCGTGGCGGACGGCGAGACGAGCAGGATGTCGGCACCCGCGGCGACGAGCGCGGGAAGGCGGCGCTGGGCGACCTGCCCGCCGCCGATGACGACGACGCGGCGGCCGGCGAGGCGGAGGCCTACGGGGTACGCGGGGTGTGCCGGATGTGCCATGGCGGTGCGGCTCCTGGGACGGCGGTGGTCTGCTGCCGCTGCTGCGCTGGAGCGGCCTGTCCGGTGTGACGTGCGGTTTCGGGTGTGCGAGTCCACGATACGACCCGGCCCGCCGACCGCTGCGCGGGGCCTTTCGGACCACGCGCCTCACACGCCGGCGGGGCTGATCCCAGCCCGCCCGGCGTTTGAGGGTACGGGCGCGGAGCCCACGTACGGGGTCCGGGGCGGAGCCCCGGTTCCGGGAAGGGGCGGGGAGGGGATCGGCCCCGCGCAGCGGGACGGTCCTACTTCTCGGTGACTCCCGCGGAGTCGAACGTGGCGACCTCGTGCATCGCGCGGGCAGCGCTCTGCACCAGCGGGAGGGCGAGGAGCGCCCCGGTGCCCTCGCCGAGCCGCAGGTCCAGGTCGACGAGCGGCCGCAGGCCGAGCTTGTTGAGCGCGGCGACGTGCCCGGGCTCGGCGCTGCGGTGCCCGGCGATGCACGCGGAGAGCGCCTCGGGGGCGATGGCCCGGGCCACCAGCGCGGCCGCTCCGGCGCTGACGCCGTCCAGGATGACGGGCGTGCGCAGGGAGGCGCCGCCGAGGAGGAGGCCGACGATCGCCGCGTGCTCCAGACCGCCGATGGCCGCGAGGACGCCGATGGGGTCCGCGGGGTCGGGCTGGTGCAGTTCCAGGGCGCGGCGGACGACGTCCACCTTGCGGGCGTGGGTCTCGTCGTTGATGCCGGTGCCGCGGCCGGTGACCTCCGAGGGGTCGGCGCCGGTGAACACCGAGATGAGGGCGGCGGAGACCGTGGTGTTCGCGATGCCCATCTCACCGGTGAGCAGGGCCTTGTTGCCGGCGGCGACGAGGTCGCGGGCGGTCTCGATGCCGACCTCGATGGCCGCGACGGCCTCTTCCCGGGTCATCGCGGGGCCTGCGGTGAGGTCGGCGGTGCCGGGGCGGACCTTGCGGGGCAGCAGGCCGGGGGTGGCCGGGAGGTCGCCGGCGACGCCCACGTCGATGACGCAGACCTCGGCGCCGACCTGGTTGGCGAAGGCGTTGCAGACGGCGCCGCCGCCGAGGAAGTTCGCCACCATCTGCGTGGTGACCTCCTGCGGCCAGGGGGTGACGCCCTGGGCGTGCACGCCGTGGTCGCCGGCGAAGATCGCGACCGCGGCGGGCTCGGGGATCGGCGGCGGGCAGACCCGGGACAGCCCGGCGAGCTGCGCGGAGATGATCTCCAGCATGCCGAGGGCGCCGGCGGGCTTGGTCATGCGCTTCTGCCGCTCCCAGGCCTCGCCGAGCGCCTTGGCGTCGAGCGGGCGGATGCTGGCGACGGTCTCGGAGAGCAGGTCGTGCGGCGCCTCGCCGGGCAGGGCGCGGCGGCCGTACGTCTCCTCGTGGACGACCCAGGCGAGCGGCCGGCGCTGCGACCAGCCGGCCTGTGCGAGCTCGGGCTCCTCGGGGAACTCGTCGACATATCCGACGCACAGGTAGGCGACGACTTCGAGGTGTTCGGGCAGGCCGAGCTCGCGGACCATCTCGCGCTCGTCGAAGAAGCTGACCCAGCCGACGCCGAGGCCCTCGGCGCGCGCGGCGAGCCAGAGGTTCTCCACGGCGAGCGCGGAGGAGTACGGGGCCATCTGCGGCTGGGTGTGCCGGCCGAGGGTGTGGCGGCCGCCGCGGGTGGGGTCGGCGGTGACGACGATGTTGACGGGGGTGTCGAGGATGGCCTCGATCTTCAGTTCCTTGAACTGCTTGGCCCGGCCCTTGGGCAGCGACTTGGCGTAGGCCTCGCGCTGGCGCTGGGCGAGCTCGTGCATCGTGCGGCGGGTCTCGGCCGAGCGGATGACGACGAAGTCCCAGGGCTGGGAGTGGCCGACGCTGGGCGCGTGGTGCGCGGCCTCCAGGACGCGCAGCAGCACCTCGTGCGGGATGGGGTCGGTGCGGAAGCCGTTGCGGATGTCGCGGCGCTCGCGCATGACCCGCAGGACGGCCTCGCGCTCGGCGTCGGCGTAGCCGGGGGCGGCCTCGCCGGCGGGGGCGGCGGGCTCCTGCGGCTCGGCTCCCTCGGCGGGCGCCGGGGCGGCGGCTTCGGCGGCGGCCGGGTCCGCGGGGGCCTCGGCCGGGGCCGGGGCCTCGGCGGGGGCGTCCGCCTGGGCGGCGGGCTCGGCGGCCGGGACGGGCTCGTCGACAGGCTGCGCGGCTGCGGGCGCGGCTGCGGCCGGCTGGACGACGGCTTCGGCGGGCTGCTCGGGGGTCTGGGGCGCCCCGGGCGCCTGTTCCTGCTCGGCGGGAGCCTGCGCGGCGAGCAGCTGCCCGGCGGCGGGGGCGCCCTCGGCGGCGGCCTCCGGCGCCGCGGGGGCGTCGGCCTGGACGGCCTCGGCGGGCTGCGCGGGGGCGGCGGCTTCGGCTGCCTCACCGGGAGCGGTCTGCTCGGCGGGCGCCTCGGCGGCCTGCGGGTCCGCGGGAACGGCCTGCGGGACGGCGACCGGCTCGGCGGGGGCCTCAGCCGCCGGCGCCTCCGCGGCGGGCGCCTCTGCGGGGGCCTCCGCGGCAGGAGCCTCGGCGGCCTCCGGCTGGGCCACGGCCTCCGGCTGTACGACCTCGGGCTGTACGGCCTCGGGCTGTACGGCTTCCGGCTGCGGGGCCTCGGGGACCTCCGCACCGGCCTCGGGCGCAGGGACGGCCTCAGGGGCGGGAACGGCCTCGGCAGCCGGTGCGGCTTCGGGGGCGGCGGCCTCCACCACCGGGGTGGCCTCCGGCGCGGGAGCGGCTGCGGCCTCGGCCTCGGGGGCCGTCTCGGGCGTCTCGGCCGTCACTGCCGCCTCAGGCGCCGGGACGGGCTGCGCCTGCTGCTCCGGGTGCGGCTGCGCCTGCTCCGGGGCGGGCTGCGGCTGCGCCTGCTCCGGGGCGGGCTGCGGCTGCGCCTGCTCCGCGGCGGGGAACGCCTGCGCGGCGGCGGGCTGTGCCGCGGGCACCGGTTCGGCGCCCCAGGGCACGCCGGCCTGCGGCGGGACCTCGCCGAGCTGCGGGGCCGCCTGTGCAGGGACGTCCTGCCGGGGCACGTCCAGGTATTCGGGGCCGGTGGTCGGCGGGCCTGCCTGGCGCATGGGCATGGGCGGGACGGGGGCGCCCAGCGGCGCGGTCGGGGCGGGCGGCACGGGGGCGGCCGGGCCGCGGTCGGCGAGGGAGCGGACCACTCCGGTGGCCTCGGGCACGGCGGGGCCCATGTGCAGCGGCCGGCGGGGCGGGGCGGCGGGTGCGGCGGGCGCGGCGGCGTGCGGCGGCACCATCCCGCCGAGGTCCAGGGAGCCGGAGTCGCGGCCCCCGGCCTCGTGCACGCCGGCGCCGTACGAGGCGTCGGCGGGGTCGGGGAAGGCGGCCGGCGCGGGGTGGGCGGGTCCGGCGTAGGCGGCGTGCGGGTCGGCGTAGTCGGCGTAGGGGGCGTCGCCGTAGGAGGTCTCGACGGGGTAGGCCGGCGCCGGCGGGACCACCTGCGGGTCGCTCCACGAGCCGTGGCCGTGGCCGCTCGGCATCAGCAGGAGTTCCTCGTCCTCGGCCTCGGCAGGGTTGTCCACGAGGTCCTGGAAGGCGTAGGCGCCCGGCTGCGGGACCTGAGCCGGAATGCCCTGCTGGTCCACCATGCCCGCGTTGTCCGGGAGTCCCTCGCCCGGTACCTGGCCGGTGTCGGTCATGCGTACCCCTCGCCCATCGTGTTGCCTCTTCGATCGCCCGGCGCCCACAAGACCAACGAGCGGGGTTGCCGTGCGACGCGTCGTCCGCGTACGCACCCTGCGACAACCAGTAAGCATTGTCGCGCCCGTTCGCCGCCGCGGCGGCCGAAACCGCCGCGGTCTGCTGTGGACTGCGCCACGTCGCGCGTCTTGTTGTGCCGCCGTCCCTGGGCGTACCAGGGCAGTACGACGATCGGCCAGCCTACCCCGGGCTCAGGCCCGGTGGTTCACCGGGCGCCGGGCTGCCAGGAGGAACACGACGGTACGGTCCTGTTCGCTCCAGGTGAGGGGGTCGAGCCCGACGGACTGCAGGAGGGCGCATTCGACGGCGTATCCGCCCTCGGCGAGGGCCCGGCCGATCGCCTCGGCCTCGTCGCGGGTGGAGGCGTGGCTGACGATCCGTTCGGGGCGGCGTTCGGCGACTGCCGCGACGACGTCGGCGCCGCCACCGCCGACGCGGACGACGTCGGGTTCGGGGAGGTCCTCCAGGACGTGCGGGGCGCGGCCTGCGAGGACCTGGAGCTGTACTCCGCGGGCGCGGGCGGCGGCGGCCGTGCGCTCGCAGGCCTGCGGGTCGGCGTCGACGGCGATGACGGCGGCCCCGAAGGCGGCGGCCTCGACGGCGAAGGCGCCGGAGCCGGCGCCGATGTCCCAGACGAGGTCGCCGGTGCGCGGGCCGAGCCGGGCGAGCTGTGCGGCGCGCAGGGTGGCCGACTCGCCTTCGCCGGTGCCGTCCTGGGGGCGGGCCCAGCCGCGTTCGGCGGTGCGGGCGGGGTTCTGGCCGAGGATCCAGGCGGGGTCGGCGGAGACCGTCTGGCCGCCGATGACGATGACGACGTTGGGGTTGCGCCAGGTGTGGTCGGCGGCCTTGTCGGAGGTGACGACGGTGACCTGCTCGCGGGCGGTGCCGAGTTCCTCGCAGATGACGAAGGTGCGGTGCACGGGCCCCAGCAGCAGGGCGAGTTCGGCAGGTCCGGCGCCGGGCGAGGTGAGGACGGCGACCTTGCCGTGGGCGCGGCAGACGTTGACGGCACGGCGCAGGGTGCGGGGGTGGGCGACGACGACCTGGGCGTCGTCCCAGGGCATGCCGGCGCGGGCGAAGGCGGCGGCGACGGAGGAGACGGCGGGGACGACCTCGACCTCCAGTCCGTGCTCGGGGGCGCGCAGGGTGCGGACGACGCCGAAGAAGCCGGGGTCGCCGTCGGCGAGGACGACGGCGCTGCCGCGGTGTCCGGCGATGCGGCGGGCGGCGAGGCCGAGGCTGCCGAGGCGGATGCGTTCGGCGGCGGGCGGCACCTCGGGGAGGGCGAGGTGGTGGGCGGCGCCGGCGACGAGGGTGGCGGCGGAGAGCGCGGAGCGGGCGGCCGCGGTCAGGGGGGAGCCGTCCCAGCCGATCACCGTGACCCGGTCGGCCATCGTCGTCTGTCTCCTGGGGTGGTGGGGGGAAGGGCGGTCGGGGGCCGGTCGTGCCGCCGGGGCGGCCCGGCGGGGCGGGGCGTCAGTTCCAGTCTGCGCCGACGCGCAGGCCGCCGGTCTCGACGGGGCGGGCGAGGGCGTTGCCGTAGCCGTAGCCGTCGGAGGCACCGTACGCGTCGGCGTCTTCGAGGTCCTCGGGCAGCAGGCTCCAGACGATGAGGTCGGTGCGGGCGTGGCTCCAGCTGCCGTCGCCGTTCTGGATGCGGGCTATCCAGGCGTTGCGCAGGACGCCTTCGCTGATGCAGCCGATCTTCTGGGCGACCTGCTGGGAGGCGGTGTTGTCGGCGGCGGTGCGCATTTCGAGGCGTTCGAAGCCCAGGTCGCGGAAGAGCCACTGGGCGACGGCGAGGACGGACTCGCCGGCGTAGCCCTCGCCGCGGGCCCAGGGGGCGGTGATGTAGGCGGCCTCGGTGCTGCGGGTGCGCCAGTCGGTGTTCTTCAGGTGGACGGTGCCGACGAGGCGCTGGGTGAGGAACTCGGCGACGGCGAAGACGATGCCGCGGCCGCTGGTGCGTTCGGCGTGGGAGTGCCGGGTGGCCCAGCCGTGGGCGTCGGCGTGGGTGTAGGGGTGCGGTGCGGGGGTCCAGGCGGTGACGTGCTCGTCGTTCATCATCTCGGCGAGCGCGGTGACGTCCTCCACGTCGAAGGGGCGCAGCACCAGCCGGTCCGTGCTGATGGTGACGTCCGGGAAGGTGGTAGTCATGCGCAGCTCCATGCCTGGGAGGTGGGGCGACCGTGGTGCGGGACCGGGTGGGCGGGGGCGCCGTCGTGCGGGCCGTCCAGCCACAGCATGCAGCATCGAACGGCCTGTGTGCATGGCCGCCCCTGCCCGCTCGCGGGCAGCGTGCGGCCCCGCACGCCCGGTCGGGTGTGCGGGGCCGTGTGCCCGGGGCGGCCGCGCCCGGTGCGGGCGCGGGAGCGGGGTCAGGAGGCGGGGGTGCCGAAGGCCGGGGTGACGGAGCCCTGGTACTTCTCCTCGATGAACGCGCGGACCTCGTCGGAGTTGAGGAGCTTGGCGAGCTTCTGGACGCGCGGGTCCTTCTCGTTGCCTGCCTTGACCGCGAGGAAGTTGGCGTACGGGTTGCCCTCGGACTTCTCCAGGACGAGGGCGTCCTTGGCCGGGGAGAGCTTCGCCTCCAGGGCGTAGTTGCCGTTGATGACGGCGGCGTCGACGTCGTTCAGGGCGCGCGGGACGGTGGCGGCCTCCAGCTCCTTGAACTCCAGGCCCTTCTTGTCGGTGATGTCGGACAGCTTGGCGCTGGTGCCGACGCCCTCCTTGAGGGTGATCAGGTTGTTGGCGGCGAGGAGCTGGAGGGCGCGGCCCCCGTTGGTGGTGTCGTTGGGCACGGCGACGGTGTGGCCGGGCCGGAGGTCCGTGACCGCCTTGACCTTCTTGGAGTAGAGGCCGAGGGGCTCCAGGTGCACGTTGGCGACGGGCACGATGTGGGTGCCGTTCTTCTTGTTGAAGTCGTCGAGGTACGGCTTGTGCTGGAAGTAGTTGGCTCCGACCTGGCCCTGCTCGGTGGCGGTGTTGGGCAGGACGTAGTCGGTGAACTCCTTGACCTCCAGCTTGAGGCCCTCCTTGGCGGCCAGCTTGTCCTTGACGAAGTTCAGGACGTCGGCGTGCGGGCTCGGGGAGGCCGCGACGACGAGGGGCTTGCTGTCGTCGGCTGCGCCGCCGGACGCGGCGGAGGAGGAGGGGTCGGAGGCGCTGCCGCATGCGGTGAGGCCGAGGGCGAGGGCTGCGGTCGCTGCGGCGAGGAGGGTGGGCTTGGTGTTCTTACGCACGAAGAGTGCCTTTCATTGCGGTGCAAGTGCGCGGGTCGTGCGCAGGTCTTGCAGGTGGTGGCCCAAGCACGACAAGTGCGGGCTTTCGGGGGGTGGGTGGTTCGGGGGCCGCCGGGCGGGCCGGCGTCAGGCCGTGCGGCCGCGGCGGGCGAGGAGGCGTACGGCGCCGTCGCCGATGAGCTGGATCACGGTGACGAGGGCGATGAGGACGGCGACGGTGGCGAGCATGAAGCCGGTCTCGAAGCGCTGGAAGCCGTAGGTGACGGCCTTGGAGCCGAGGCCTTCGCCGCCGACGGCGCCGGCCATGGCCGAGTAGCCGACGAGGGTGATCAGGGTGGTGGTCACGGCGGCGACGAGCGAGGGCAGGGCCTGGGGCAGGAGCACCTTGGCGACGATGGTCGGGACTCCCCCGCCCATGGACTCGACGGCTTCGACGAGGCCGTGGTCCACCTCGCGGACGGCGGTCTCGACGAGGCGGGCGAAGAAGGGGATGGCGCCGATGGCCAGCGGGACGATCATGGCGGTGGGGCCGATGAAGGTGCCGACGACGGCGGTCGTGACCGGGATCAGGGCGATCAGCAGGATGATGAACGGCAGCGAGCGGCCGATGTTCACGACCACGCCGAGGACCTTGTTGAGCGGCCGGTTCTGCAGGAGGCCGCCCTTGTCGGTCAGGACAAGGAGGATGCCGACGGGCAGGCCGCCCAGCACGGTGACGAGGGTGGACCACAGCACCATGTAGAGCGTGTCGTACGTGCCCTGGGTGAGCAGGGGCTGCATCTCGGACCAGGTCACTTGGCACCTTCCTTGACGAGTTCGGCGATCTCGGTGTCGAGGTCGGGGCCGGCGGTGTCGACGGGCTCGACCTGGAGGCCCTGTTCGCGCAGGAAGCCGACGGGCACGACGTTGTCCTCGTAGCGGCCGGGCAGCTCGATGCGCATGCGGCCGACCTGGCGTCCGCCGACGGTGTCCATCGCGGCGCCGAGGATCGAGATGTCGATGTTGTAGGTCCGGGACAGCTGGGAGATGACCGGCTGGGTGGCGGCGTCCCCGTGGAAGGTGACGTCGACGACCGTGCGGTCGGGGCCGCCGGCGGCGCCGGTGAGGGGGAACAGCTCCTCGGCGAGCTCGGAGCCGGGGGTGGCGAGGAGTTCGGCGACGGTGCCGGACTCGGTGATCCGGCCGCGCTTCATGAGGGCGGCGGAGTCGCAGACGGTCTTGACGACGTCCATCTCGTGCGTGATGAGCAGGACGGTCAGGCCGAGGCGCTGGTTGAGGTCGCGCAGCAGCTGGAGGATGGAGCGGGTGGTCTCCGGGTCCAGGGCGCTGGTGGCCTCGTCGGAGAGGAGCACCTTGGGGTCGCCGGCGAGGGCGCGGGCGATGCCGACGCGCTGCTTCTGACCGCCGGAGAGCTGGCCCGGGTAGGCCTTGGCCTTGTCGGCGAGGCCGACGAGGTCGAGGAGTTCGAGGGCCTTGCGGGAGCGCTCGCGGGAGGGGGTGCCGAGGATCTCCAGGGGGAGTTCGACGTTGGCCTGGACGGTCCGCGAGGACAGCAGGTTGAAGTGCTGGAAGACCATCCCGATGCGGCTGCGGGCCTCGCGGAGCTCCCGGCCGGCGCGGCGGCCGCGGCCGGCGAGGGCGGTGAGGTCGACGCCGTCGACGGTCACGGTGCCGGAGGTGGGGCGCTCCAGCAGGTTGACGCAGCGGATGAGGGAGGACTTGCCGGCGCCGCTCTGGCCGATGACGCCGAAGACCTCGCCTTCGCGGACATGGAGGTCGACGCCGTCCAGGGCGGTGACCTCGCGGCCACGGGACTGGTAGACCTTCGTGAGGCCCGATGTGGTGATCACAGGATTTCCGTCGCTGTCGAGTGCGCGGCGCAGCAGTGTGCGCTGGGCGCCGTGCACGGGCAAACATCTGGGGCGCGATACGGGTCAAACCGGATTCATGCGGCGGTTTCCACGTAGGCGCGGGGCAGGAGCGGTCCGTTCCGTCCTGCGGGGCAGGTGCGGGGCGGACGGGCTCGGCCGGTCTCGCTTCGGGGCGCGGGACGGGTGGAGAGGGGCCCTCAGAAAGCGCACATTCGACACATACAACGAGCACCGGGCGTCATCGTCGCCTCGGTCGCAAGGGTGCGGCTGCTCGTCGTGGTCATGGGCCCCAGTAAACCAGACATATCCCTTGACCGATCAATTATGTCCGAATAGCGGACGATCATGAGTCGGATACCGGACACGACCGGTCGTCTCCGGACACCCCGCCTTCACGGTCCGGCGGGTCGTGCGCGGCGGCCCGCGCAGGGGCGCGCGCAGCCGGTCCCCCGGCCCGTAATACGCTCGCTGCATGCTCGACGCCCTGACGGTCGCCATCGGCGCGGCCGCCCTCGCCCTCGCCGCCTGGTGCGGTTTCGCCGCCCTGCGGAACCAGCCCACCAAGGACTGGCACTTCATCGGCATGGGTGTGGTGACCCTGCTGGTCCTGGCCCAGCTGGTGGTCGGCATCGTGATGCTGGCCCGCGGCGAGCGGCCCGACGAGAGCTCTGTGATCTTCCTGGCGTACCTGGTCGGCGCGTTCGCCGCGGTCCCGGCCGCCGGGCTGCTCTCGCTGAGCGAGCGCACCAAGTGGGGATCGGTGACGGTGGCCGCCGGCGCGGTGGTCCTCGCCGTCCTCGAAGTACGGCTCTACGACATCTGGGGGACCCCCGGTGCCTGACACGGACCACACCCCGGCAGCGGCGAAAGGCGCCGAGGCCGCCCCGGACGCCCCCGCGGCCCCCGTCCCGCGGCGGCTCGTCTCCGGCCCCGGGCTGCTGCTCGTCTGGCTGTACGGCGTGATCACGGTCGGCGCGGTCTCGCGCTCCGTCTACCAGATCTCGACCGAGTTCGACCGGGCACCGCTGCCGTACACGCTGACCGGCGCGGCCGCACTCGTGTACTGCTTCATCACGTACTCGCTGGTGCGCGGCGGCGAGCGGGCCCGCAGGGCGGCGCTGCTGTGCTGCGCCGCCGAGCTGGCGGGCGTCCTCGTCGTCGGCACCTGGACGCTGCTGCGCCCCGAGGCCTTCCCGGACGCCACCGTGTGGTCGCAGTTCGGGATGGGCTACCTGTTCATCCCGGTGATCCTGCCGGTCACCGGGATGCTCTGGCTGCGCGTCAGGCGCTGACCGCGAAGTCGGCGGCGCCCGCCGCCCTCTCCTTCTCCAGGACCACCAGGCGCACGCCGTCGGACGCGGTGCGCCCGCCGACCTGCACGTAGCCCGCCTTGCGGTACAGCCGCAGGTTCGACTCGCTCTTGTGGCCGGTGTGCAGGCGGAAGCGGGTGGGTGCTGACTCGCGGCCGCCGAGGGCCTCCTCGACGGCGTGCAGGAGGCGGGCGCCGAGGCCGTGGCCCTGGAGGCGGGGGTGCACGCACAGCTTGGCGATGCTGCCGGCGCCGTCCTCGTCGATGCGGCCGCGCACGGTGCCCACCACTTCCTCGCCGAGCCGGGCGACGAGCACGGTGTCGGACGCGAGTTCCGCCTTCAGGGAGTCCAGGGTCTGGGTGAGCGGCTGGATGCGGTAGTTGCCGTACAGCTCGGCCTCGCGCTGGAACGCCAGGTACTGCAGTTTGAGGATCTGCTCGGTGTCCTCGGCAACCGCCGCCGAAATGGTCACGCTCATGCCCATGTGCGCACGCCTCCTGCTCACCTGGTGGCCCGTTGGTTCTACCGCTCCCTTCCCCGAAGGCCAGGAGCCCCAACCTCTGACGCGAGCATTCTGCGCAGACATCCCAGGCAACGGGAACGGACGGGCCCCAAACTTCCTTGTGAGATACCCAACTCTCCTGCGATTTCACGGTAAGTCAGGTCTCTGGGCGACAGAAGTGCCCGCATCAGCTCGGGACAGCGTCCGGGCAGTCGGGCGACCGCCGAACGGAGTGCCCGGTGCTCCTCCCCGTGCAGGGCGGCCTCCTCGGGCGCGGCGCCCGCGTTCCCGGGCCGGCTCCCGTACGGGACCTCCCGCCGGGCCCGGCGCCGGGCGCGGCGGGCCTCGGCCCGTACGGCCCGGCGCAGCCAGCGGGCGGGCTCGGCGGGGGCGGGGCGGGCCTCCAGCAGCCTGACCCAGACGGCCTGTTCCAGGTCGGCGGCCTCCATGCCCGCGCCGGCGGCCTCCGCGGCCGCCTCGGCGGACAGCAGGGGGCCCAGTCGGTCGACTACCTCGGAGTCCTTCAGCAGGTCCATGCCGGGCGGGACGCGCGGGCGGTGCCCGGCGGTTTCCCCTCCCGGCACGGCCCACCCGAAGGCGGTGCTCCGCTTCCTGGTTGACGTACGTCCGGGCGGCGGACGGGAGGCTCGGGGGCGGCCGCGGCCGTCAGGGGCGGCCGCGGCCGGGCCGGAAGTCCTCGGCCGCGAGCAGCGCGGTGTCGGGCTGGTCGGTGAAGATGCCGTCGATGCCCTGCGCGAAGTAGGCCCGCAGCGCGCCGAAGGCGTCGCCGTAGGCGGCGGGGTCGGTGCCCTTGCGGAACTCGGCCGGCAGGAAGGCGTTCTCGTTGCGGGCGGTGTAGGGGTGCAGGACCAGCCGCCGGGCGTGGGCGTCGCGGACGAGGGTGGTGGGGGTGCCCAGCCGGCCGTCCGCGGTGCGCGGGATGACCAGGTCGAGGGTGGGGCCGATCCCCTGCGCGAATCCGGCGATCCACTTCAGCCCTTCGGGCGTGACGAGGTCCGCGACGGTGCGCGGGTCGCCGGCCAGGACGAAGTCCCAGGGGCGGCTGCGGGCGTCGGAGAGCAGCACGACGCGCGGCGTGTCGACCAGCCGGGCGAGCCGCTGGATGCTGGACGGCTCGAAGGACTGGAGGAAGACGGGGGCGTCCCGGCCGTCGCGGCCGTGGCGGCGCAGCAGCCGGGCGAGGGGCTCCTCCAGCCCGAGGCCGAGCGAGCGGAAGTAGCTGGGGTGCTTGGTCTCGACGTGCAGCCAGACCCGGCGCCCGCGCCGCCGGCCCTCGCGGTCGGCCCAGCGCAGCACCTCCTCGAAGGTGGGGACGTCCCAGCGCCCGTCGTAGAGGGTGTTGCGCTGCCGCAGGGCGGGGATGCGCTCCTTGGCGCGCAGCCTCTTCAGTTCGGCGAGGGTGAAGTCCTCGGTGAACCAGCCGGTCACGGCGGTCCCGTCGACGGTCCTGGTGGTGCGGCGGGAGGCGAACTCCGGGTGGTCGGCGACGTCGGTGGTGCCGCCGATCTCGTTCTCGTGCCGGCACACCAGGTGCCCGTCGCGGGTCGGCACCAGGTCCTGCTCGACGACGTCGGCGCCGAGATCGAGGGCGAGCGCGTACGAGCCGAGGGTGTGCTCGGGCCGGTGCCCTGAGGCGCCCCGGTGGCCGATGACCAACGGCACGGGCAGCCCCCGGTACCCGCCGCCGCGCCGGTCCTCCCCGGCCCGCCGCTCCTGCCCGGGCTCCGCGGCGGCCGCGGAGCCCGCGGAGAGTCCGGCCGTGCCTGCGGCGCCCGCCGCCAGGACGGCTGCCCCGAGGACCGTGCGCCGTGCTGCCCCACCCTGCGTCATGAATGGCACTCCCTGCTGGTCGGGGGCCGCGGCGGGACCGGTGCGCCGGCGTCCGCGGCGGCCCGGATCGGCGAGCCGATGGTAGGCACCGGCGGATGGCCCGGAGGGGGTTGCCGGCCGAACATGGCGCAAACGCGCGTCAACAGTGCGTTGCAAACCGGTGAACCCGATGTGCGATCAGACCTGACCCGCGAGTATCGTCCTCACCTGCACGGCCTCTGCGCCGTGCACAGCCGCTTTTGGATGCCGGAGGGCTCACGTTGTTCCGTACCGCGCTCATCAAGGCCACCGTCGGACCGGTCATGCGCATGATGTTCCGCACCCGTGTGGAGGGCGTCGAGAACATCCCCGGCTCCGGGCCGGTGATCCTGGCGGGCAACCACCTCACGTTCATCGACTCGATGATCCTGCCGCTGGTCTGCGACCGCACCGTCCACTTCATCGGCAAGGACGAGTACGTCACGGGCAAGGGTCTCAAGGGCCGCGCCATGGCCTGGTTCTTCACCGGCTCCGGCATGATCCCCGTCGACCGGGACGGCGCCAACGGCGGCGTCGCCGCGCTGATGACCGGCCGCCGCATCCTGGAGGAGGGCAAGATCTTCGGGATCTACCCGGAGGGCACCCGCTCCCCCGACGGCCGCCTCTACCGCGGCCGCACCGGCATCGCCCGGCTCACCCTGATGACCGGCGCCCCCGTCGTGCCGTTCGCGGTGATCGGCACCGACAAGCTCCAGCCGGGCGGCAAGGGCATGCCCCGCCCCGGCCGGGTCACCGTCCGCTTCGGCGAGCCGATGGAGTTCTCCCGCTACGACGGCATGGACCGCGACCGCTACGTGCTGCGCGCCGTCACCGACTCCGTGATGGCCGAGGTCATGCGCCTGTCGGGCCAGGAGTACGTGGACATGTACGCCACCAAGGCGAAGGCCGCCTGACCCGGGCCCGCGCCGTGCCCCTACTGCCGGCGCAGTGACCGGCTGATGCCCGCTGCCGTCGTCGTGGCGAGGACCCAGCCGGTCACGATCAGCAGGTACGACAGCCACTGCGCCCAGCCGCGCGGCGCGAAGGCCTGCTCCTGCCCGAACCCGATGATCGGCAGCATCAGGTCCAGGGTGTAGAAGACCGGGTTGAACTCGGGAGCCTCGTCCGGCTTCAGCGGCGGCGGGGGCCTCATCCCGTACGCGACGGAGCCGGTCAGCAGCAGCGCCAGCAGCCAGAGCGCCGCGCGCAGCGGCCGGAAGCCGTAGCCGACGGTGGCGTCCTGGAGGAGCCCCCACAGCCGGCCGTGCCGGGGCAGCGTCCCCCGGTGGCGGCGGAGCTTGGCGAGCTGCACCGTGCGGGCGGCGGCCTCGTCGCCCACGGTGAGGTAGGCGGCGGCGAGCTGCTCGTAGGCGTACGGGAGGTAGCCGGACTCCTCGCGCTCCAGCGCGGGCAGCCGCTCCTCGGCCGGCAGGTGCGGGGCGAGGGTGCGGTAGGTCAGGCCGTCGACGCGGATGCGGTCGGGCCAGGCGGTCGGCGGGACGTGCAGCAGGTCGAAGGTGGAGCGCCGCAGGTTCACCGACCCCTGGAGGGTGGGGCACTCCCGCAGCCAGAGCTCCCCGGCCGTGCAGCTGGAGGCGCGCAGGGCGACTCCGCCCGGGTTGGCGAAGGAGGCGTAGGCGAGGTTCAGCTGGCCCGGTATCCGGGATCCGGTGAGGTTGACGCGGCCGCGGGCCTGCATGCGCATGGCGCGCAGGTCGGTGCCGACGGTGAGGGTCTCGGCGTGCAGGGCGGTGCCGCCGGGGGCGAGGAGGCGGGCGTCGTCGAGGTTGATCCGGCCGCCGACGGTGGCGCCGTTGATCCGCGTCTGGCCGTGGACGGTCAGGCCCGCCGCGATGACGTCGGTGCCGATGTGGGCGTGGTTGAACTGCAGCGGCGGCTCCTCCCCCTCCCGTCCGGCGGTGTCCGGGTCGCCTATGACGGCCTTCTTCAGGAAGAAGCCGCCGCCTATCCGGGCCCCGGCGAGCCGGACGGGGCCGGTGATCCGGCAGCAGGCGAGGCGGAGGGCGAGGTCGACGGTGAGCGTCGAGGCGGTCAGGCCGGGCAGCACCGAGTCGGTGAGCGACAGCGCCCGCAGCCGGGCCCCGAACAGGACCGGCTTGCGCTCGAAGAGGCAGGCGCGCAGCCGGATCGCGTGGTCGACGTCCGCGTACTTGAGGACGAGCTTGCCGGTGATGCGGGCGCCGCGCACGTTCAGGCCCGCGACCTGCCCGTCCCGCGTGGGGCCGGTGAGCAGGAGCGCGGCCAGCGCCTCGGCGCGCAGGGTGCGCTCGGGCCCCCACGAGGACCCGGCCGCCGGGTCCTCGTCGGGGTGCTCCCGGAAGTCGACGCCCTCGCCGCGCGGGAAGGCGTCCCAGACGCGGCGCTCCGCGGGGGTCAGCTCGATGATCTCCACCGGCGGGATGGTGTCCCGCCGGCCGACGGACTGTCAACCACCCTCCGCGCGGCGCCTCTTGGCCGCGGTCAGGGGTGCGCCGGGGCGCCGTCCTGGAGCTTCTGGCCCTTGAGCAGGAACCACGCGGCGACCGCGGTGGCCAGCAGGACGAGCGCGCTGACCCCGGAGGCCAGCCGCAGCCCCTCCACGAAGGTGTCCTGGGCGGCGGTGACCAGGGCGTGCGCGGTCTGCGGGTCCAGCGAGGACGCCGCCTCCACTGCGCCGCCGAGCGAGTCGTGCGCCGCCTCCGCGACGGCCGGAGGCACCTGCGCCGGGGCGGTGAACCCCTGGTAGACGCCGGTGACGATGGAGCCGAGGAGGGCGATGCCGAGAGCTGCCCCGAGCTCGTACGCGGTCTCGGAGACGGCCGAGGCGGCGCCGGCCTGCTCCTTGGGCACGCTGGAGAGGATCACGTCGGCGGTGACGGTGAAGGAGAAGCCCGCACCGACGCCGACGGCCAGCAGGGATGCGCCGAGCAGCGGGTAGCCGCTGGTCCGCTCGACCGCGGTGAGCGCGGCGAGCGCCAGGCCGATGGCGCCGAGCCCGCCCGCGACGACGGCCCGCACCGAGAAGCGGCGGGCCCAGGCGCCGGCCACCAGGCCGGTGGCGACGGCGCCGACGGCGGCGGGCAGTTCGGCCAGGCCGGCCTCCAGCGGCTCGCGGCCCTGGACCAGCTGGAGGAACTGGGAGAGGAAGAACAGCAGTCCGGACAGGCCGAACACGGTCAGCAGGTCGGCGATGACGGCGCCGGAGAAGCCCCGGTCCTTGAAGAGCCGCACGTCGAGGAGCGGCGCGTCCAGGGTGAACTGGCGGCGGACGAAGGTGTACAGGGCGGCCGCACCGCCCAGCGCGGCCGCGGCGACCTCGGGGGTCAGGCCGTGCGTGGCGGCTTCCTTGACGGCGTAGACGACGCCGATGACACCGACGAGGGACAGCGCGACGCTGAGGAGGTCCCACGGGCCGGCGACCGGGTTCTTCGACTCGGGCAGCAGCTTCACGCCGACGATGACGAGGACGGCCATGACGGGCAGGTTGATGAGGAAGACCGAGCCCCAGTAGAAGTGCTGGAGCAGCGCCCCGCCGACGACGGGCCCGACGGCCGCGCCCGCGGAGGCGGCGGCCCCCCAGATGCCGATGGCGAGGCTGCGCTCGCGCGGGTCGGTGAAGATGTTGCGGATCAGCGCCAGCGTGGACGGCATGAGGGTCGCGCCGGCGACGCCGAGGAGGGCCCGGGCGACGATCATCATCTCGGGGCTGGTGGCGCAGGCGGTGAGCACGGACACGGCGCCGAACGCGGTCGCGCCGGTCAGGAGCAGCTTCTTGCGTCCTATCCGGTCGCCGAGGGAGCCCATGGAGACGAGCAGGCCGGCGATGACGAAGGAGTAGATGTCGCCGATCCACAGCAGCTGTGTGCCGGACGGCTTCAGGTCTTCGGAGAGGGATGGCGTGGCGAGGCCGAGGACGGTGGCGTCGACGGCGACGAGGAGGACGGCGAGGACCAGGACGGCGAGCGCGAGCCAGCGCCCGCGGCTGCCGCCGCCACTGGTGCCCTCCGCCCCGTTCAGGGGCTTCAGCTGCTCGGTGCGGGTCATGTCCTATCGCTTTCGTTGTGCTCCGCCGAGCAACAGCTCGGTGATCATGTGCTGGTAGTCCTTGGCGGCGACCCGGCCGTCCATGACGGCCCAGGCGCAGGTGCCGATGAGGCCGTAGAGCGCCTCGGTGAGCCAGGCGGGGCTGAGGTCGATGCGGATGTCGCCCTCGGACTGGCCGCGCCGGAAGAGGGCGCTGACGCGGGCGTCGAGCCGGGCCCAGCCCTCGTTGACCTGGTCCCCCTCGAAGAGCTGGTTCTCGGTGACGAGGAAGGCCAGCAGCTGGGCGTTCGCCTCGCTCTCGGCGACGAGCCGGCGCAGCGCCTCGACGGCGGTGCCCTCGCCGAGCCGGGCCCGGTCCAGGGCCTGCTCGAACTCGCGGATGCCGAGGTCTTCCAGGGCCCGTACGAGGGCGTCGCGACCGGCGAAGTGCCGGTGGAGGGTCGCGCGGCCGATGCCTGCGGCGCGGGCGACCTCGTCCATCGTGGCGGTCGACTTGCGGGAGAGCAGGGCTGCGGCGGCGCGGAGCACCTGGTCACGATCCATGGCCATGAGACGACGATACACCAAATGAGACACCGTTGTCTCATTCTATTCCGATGCCCTTGCCCATCCCCGACCGGAAGACTGCCGACATGACGAGTAAACCCCTGCTCCTGATCGACGTGGACGGCCCCCTGAACCCGTACGCCGCCCAGCCCGAGCGCCGCCCCGTCGGCTACACCACCCACCGGATGCGCCCGAGCGGCTGGACCGGGGCCGAGAGCTCGAAGCCGCTGCGCGTGTGGTTGAACCCCTCCCACGGTGCGGAGCTGCGCGCACTGTCGGACGCGTACGAGCTGGTCTGGGCGACCACCTGGAAGGACGAGGCGAACGACTGGATAGGCCCGCACCTCGGGCTGCCGCGGCTGCCGTACATCGACTGGCCGCAGATGCACGGGCGGGCACCGGGCGGCACCTTCTGGAAGACGCAGTACGTCCTGGAATATGCGCGCGGGCGGGAGTTCGCCTGGGTCGACGACGACATCACCGACGCGGACCGCGAGTACGCCGACCACCACCACCTGCACCGGGCGCTGCTGATGCGGATAGACGAGCGGATCGGGCTGCTCCCGGCGGACTTCGACGCGCTGGCGCACTGGGCGGCGTGACCGCCCCGGATTTTGATCATGCGTGGACCGCACGCCTAGCATGCCCATGCCACCCCCGCTCCCCTCCGTCCCACGCCGACGAAAGCGACCCATGCGCATCCAGCGGATCCTCGCCACGACCGCCGCCCTCACCTGCCTGACCGCCCTCGCCGGGTGCAAGGAGGGCGGCGACCCCGGCTCGCCTCCGGCCGGCGCCTCCGCCGCCGCTGCGGAGGGCGCCCTCGCCGTGGCGCAGGAGCAGCTGCGGAAGTTCGCCTCCTGCGAGGACCTCAGCTCCAAGCCCGGCGACCCGCGGCTGCCGGCCCGCGACTTCCCCAAGGCCGGCCAGTGGTCGGTGGAGGAGGTCGGCGTCTGCAGCGACACCTCCGAGACGGGCGCGATCGTGATCGCCGTCCCGAAGGACATGAAGGCCTTCCAGGAGGGCTACAAGACGTACGTCATGGACAGGATCGCCGCGGGCGACGGCGCCTACGGGCTGTTCGACCAGGTCCTGGTCGGCAAGGGCTTCGTCGTCTTCCCGACCCGCACGCCGACGTCCGTGAAGCTCGTCCGCTCCGACCTGCGCGTCCTCGTCTGCAACCCCGGCGGCCGGGTGCCCGAGGGGTACAAGCGGGAGAGGCCCCTCGTCGAGGGCTGCTCCCTCACCGACTTCGTCGCCTCCGAGGACGGCTCGGGCAGCCCGAACTTCGAGATGCCGCAGAACCCGGACGGCGGCGGCGAGGCCAAGCCCGGCCAGCCGAAGAGCGGCAGCCTCGGCCTCCCCCGCGCGGGCAGCCTCACCGAACTGCGCAAGCTCGTCGGCAGCAGCCTCGCCTGCGGGAAGAACTACTCGACCGACCCCGAGACCGTCGCCGTCTCCTCGATCGACTACGAGCCGGTGGTCACGGGCAACGCGCTGGACTGGGGCGTGACGGGCCGCGCCCTGTGCGGGCAGCCGGCCGGCGAACGCCGCGCCCACGACCTGAGCTGGCTGAGCACCGTCGGAGACATGAAGAAGCTCCAGGCGAAGGCCAAGGCCGCCCAGCAGGCCGACCTGAAGGACGACGGCCGGCTCAAGGCCACCACGAGCCTGCTGCTCGTCGGCGAGAACATCGCGGTCGAAACCAACAGTCCCTCGTCCCGGTTCGGGCTCTACCAGCTGCAGTTCCTCTACCTGAACTGCACGCCCGGGTTCAAGGCCCCGGCCGGGTACCGGCTGGAGAAGGCCCAGGTCGAAGGCTGCGTCCTGACCAACTACGAGCCGGACAACCCGGCGGCCTGAGCCGCGGGCGGGCGGCGCGCAGGCCGCGGGGCGCGGCTGGGGGCCGCACGCGAACGCGGCGGAGGGGCGGCCGGAGCACGGGGCTCCGGCCGCCCCTCCGGGCGTGCCGCGGCGTGCGGACCGGCATGCCCCGCGCCCGGGGGCGTACGGGGGTGCCGGGCCGCAGGGCCGCGGGGTTCGTGGGCGGCCGCAGCCGCTACTGCCTGTGCTGCGCCCAGGCGTGCTGGATGACCAGGTCCGCCTTCAGCTCGGTCAGCTGGAGCGCCACCGCCGACGGCGCGGTACCCCCGCGGCCGTTGCGGGAGGCCAGCGCGCCGGGCACGTTCAGGACGGTCCGCACCTCCGGCGTGAGGTGCTCGGAGATCTTCGCGAACTGCTCGTCGGTGAGCCCGTCGAGCTCGATGCCGAGCGCCTCGCACTCCTTGACGCACTCGCCCGCCACCTCGTGCGCCACCCGGAACGGCACGCCCTGCTTCACCAGCCACTCGGCGATGTCCGTGGCGAGGGAGAACCCGGCCGGGGCCAGCTCCTCCATGCGCTCCCGGTTCACGGTGAGCGTGGCCATCATCCCGGTGAAGGCGGGCAGCAGCACCTCCAGCGTGTCGCAGGAGTCGAAGACGGGCTCCTTGTCCTCCTGGAGGTCGCGGTTGTACGCGAGCGGCAGCGCCTTGAGGGTGGCGAGCAGGCCCGTCAGGTTGCCGATGAGCCGGCCGGACTTGCCGCGCGCCAGCTCCGCGATGTCCGGGTTCTTCTTCTGCGGCATGATCGACGAGCCGGTGGAGAAGGCGTCGTGCAGGGTCACGAAGGAGAACTCCTTCGTGTTCCAGATGATGACCTCCTCCGCGATCCGCGACAGGTTCACGCCGATCATCGCCGTGATGAACGCGAACTCGGCGACGAAGTCCCGCGAGGCCGTCCCGTCGATCGAGTTGCCGACCGAGCCCCGTTCGAAGCCGAGGTCGGCGGCGACCGCCTCCGGATCGAGGCCGAGGGAGGACCCGGCCAGGGCTCCGGAGCCGTACGGGGAGACCGCGGTCCGCGTGTCCCACTGGCGCAGCCGCTCGGCGTCCCGGGACAGGGACTGCACGTGCGCGAGGACGTGGTGGGCGAAGAGCACCGGCTGCGCGTGCTGGAGGTGGGTCCGGCCCGGCATGGCCACGTCCGGGTGCGCCTCGGCGAGGCCGATCAGCGCGTCCTGGAGGTCGGCGATCAGCCCGCCGATGGTCCGGGCGTGGTCGCGCAGGTACATCCGGAAGAGCGTGGCCACCTGGTCGTTGCGGGACCGGCCGGCCCGCAGCTTGCCGCCGAGCTCCGGGCCGAGCCGCTCCAGCAGGCCCCGCTCCAGGGCGGTGTGGACGTCCTCGTCGGCGATGGTCCCGGTGAAGGAGCCGTCGGCGACGTCCGCCTCCAGCCGGTCCAGGCCCTCCAGCATGCGGTCGAGCTCGTCCGCCGTGAGCAGGCCGGCCTTGGCGAGGACCCGGGCGTGGGCGCGGGAGCCGGCGATGTCGTACGGGGCGAGGCGCCAGTCGAAGTGGACGGACGCGGACAGCTTGGCGAGGGCCTCGGCGGGGCCGTCGGCGAACCGGCCGCCCCAGAGCCGGACGTCGCCACCGTTGTTGCTGCTCACTGCTGCTGCTCCTCAAGGCTGCTGCGACTGCCGCGTCTGCTTGTGATCGCTGCGTCTGCTGCGTGTGGGTGTGGGGCGGCCTCCCCGCCGCGGAGATACGGGGAGGCCGCCCGGGTACTGCGTGGTGCGCCTGGCCGCCGGGCCTCGCCTCAGGCGAGGTCCCGCTTCGCGGCGATCTTCGCGGAGAGGGCGAAGATGTCGATGAAGCCCTGCGCCTTGGACTGGTCGAAGGTGTCGCCGGTGTCGTAGGTGGCGAGGTTGAAGTCGTAGAGGGACTCCTCGGACTTCCGGCCCGTGACGACGGCCCGGCCGCCGTGCAGGGTCATCCGGATGTCGCCGGTGACGTGCTGGTTCGCCTCGTTGATGAAGCCGTCCAGGGCCCGCTTGAGCGGGGAGAACCACAGGCCGTCGTAGACGAGCTCGCCCCAGCGCTGCTCGACCTGCCGCTTGTAGCGGGCGAGTTCGCGCTCGACGGTGACGTTCTCCAGCTCCTGGTGGGCGGTGATCAGCGCGATGGCGCCGGGCGCCTCGTACACCTCACGGGACTTGATGCCGACGAGGCGGTCCTCGACCATGTCGATCCGGCCGATGCCCTGGGCGCCTGCGCGCTCGTTGAGCTGCTGGATGGCCTGGAGGACGGTGACGGGCCTTCCGTCGATGGCCACGGGCACGCCCTCCTTGAAGGAGATGACGACCTCGTCGGGCTCGCGCGGGGTGGCCGGGTTCGAGGTGTACTCGTAGATGTCCTCGATCGGCGCGTTCCAGATGTCCTCCAGGAAGCCCGTCTCGACGGCCCGCCCGAAGACGTTCTGGTCGATGGAGTACGGGGACTTCTTGGTGGTGGCGATCGGCAGGTTCTTAGCCTCGCAGAAGGCGATGGCCTTGTCCCGGGTCATGGCGTAGTCCCGGACCGGGGCGATGCACTTGAGGTCGGGGCCGAGGGCCTGGATGCCGGCCTCGAAGCGGACCTGGTCGTTGCCCTTGCCGGTGCAGCCGTGGGCGACGATGCCGGCGCCGTGCTTCTTCGCGGCCGCGACCAGGTGCTTGACGATGGTGGGGCGGGAGAGCGCCGAGACCAGCGGGTAGCGGTCCATGTAGAGGGCGTTCGCCTTGATCGCCGGGAGGCAGTACTCGTCGGCGAACTCGTCCTTGGCGTCCGCGACCTCGGCCTCGACGGCACCGCAGGCGAGCGCGCGCTTGCGGATGACGTCCAGGTCCTCGCCGCCCTGGCCGACGTCCACGGCGACGGCGATGACCTCGGCGCCCGTCTCCTCGGCGATCCAGCCGATGGCGACGGAGGTGTCCAGGCCGCCCGAGTAGGCGAGTACGACGCGCTCGGTCACGGGTTTCTCCTTACGGTGCATTCAACGACAGGCATAACTATGCACTACTCCGTATGTTTCGTCAATCGTGGCATGCGTCGGGGCGCTGAGCTGGGGTTTCGCGGGAATACTCGGATGTGGGGCGGCAGGGGGCGGGGGTAGGGTCGGCGTTCCGCGGTAGGGCGCCGGGGCCCGGCGGGAGGCCGGGCGGGATGCGGAGGGGATGGACCACGTGGACGCACGGAGCCGGGAGGCCCGGCAGGGGAGCGCAGCCGCCTGCGCACTGCTGCGGGGCACGCCCCCGCCCGCCGGAGGGGTGCTGCGGTCGGCCGGACCCGACGCCTGGATCGCCTTCGACGAGGAGATCCGCAGCCACGGCCCCCTCCCCCAAGCAGCCGCACCCGCCTTCCGCGCGCGCGTCCTCGGGCTTACGGGCCGCGGCCGGCTGCCGGAACGCCCCGTCGAGGTGCTCCTGTGCCACCCCGACGGCAGGGTCCGCGAAGCCGCCCTCGGCACGCCGCAGCCCCCGCCGGAGCTTGTGGTGATCCGCTGCGCCGACTGGGCCGCCGCCGTACGCGAACCGGCCCGCCGCCTCCTCGCCCGCACGCTCGCCGACGCCCCCGCCGCCACCCTGGTCGCCCTCACCCCGCTCGTCCTGCGACTCGCCGAGCGCGACCAGGGGGCCTGGGCACTCGCCCTCTTCGAAGCCGCCCTCCGCACCGACCCCCCGCTGCCTGGCGCCCCCGACCGGCCCGGCCCGGACACCGGGCCCGCCCCGCCCGCCGACCGCCCGAGCACGGTGCTTGCCCGCCTGCGCGGCAGCGCCGACCTGCCCACGCGCCGCTACGCCACCCGCCTCACCCTCGACACCCCGCCCCTGCGCGACCGGCTGGCCGTACGGGACCTCGCCCGCCTCGCCGCCGCGGAACGCGACCCGGCGAACGCCGCCGTGTGGGCGGACGCCACCCTGGGGGCGCTGGCCGCGGCGCGGCCCGACAGCAGGGGCCGCGATGGGGGCGGGCAGGACGAGTCGGCCGAGCGGGACGAGGCGGTGGACCTCCTCCTCGGCAGCCCGCTCCCGACCGTCCGCGCCGCCGGCGTCACCGCCCTGCGCCGGGCCGGCCGCACCGCGGAGGGCGTGTCCCACCTCGCCGACCGATCCCCGCTCGTACGGGCCTGCGCGCGCTGGCTCGTCGCCCAGGACGGCGGCGACCCGCACGACCGCTACCGCCGCCTGGCCGCGGACCCGTCCGGCTGCTCCCCGCACGCGGTGGCCGGTCTCGCCGAGTGCGGCCGCACCGAGGACGTCCCCCTCCTGCGGAGCCTCCTCGACCACCCCTCAGGTGCCGTGCGCGCCGCTGCCGTGGCCGGGCTCCGCCGCCTGGGCGCCGACGTCGACCACACTGCGCTGCTCGCCCTCCTGGACGACCCCTCCCCCGCGGCGGCCCGCGAGGCAGCCCTCAGCCTCCGCCCGGTGGCGGAGGTCCTGGACACCGCGCACCTGCTGTCCCGCTGCACGCTGAAACAGCCCCTCCACACCCGCCGCGCGGCGTTCCGGCTACTCCAGGCCCAGGGCGGCACGGCCGCGAGGCAGGCCGCGGAGTCCCTGTCGTCGGACTGGGAGCCGGCCCTGCGCCGCGCGGCCCGCGCTGCGTCCCGGTACTACGCGGTGTCGGAACGCACCGGGCGGCGGGGGTGGTTGCGGGGGTAGGTGCACGGCCGTGGCGCTGTGCGCGGGGGTGGTGGCCGGTGGCGGGCCGCCAGTCCGGTGTCGCTCCAACCAGAAGTGACGCGGGGTCACGCCGGTCGCGGCGCCGCCGGAACGCGGAAGGCGCATCCGGGTGACCTTCCACCCCGCCTGCGCCGCCGGTGCCCGCTCCCCCGCGTACCGTCTGTTCCGTGCTGCTGCGTACCGCCCTCGTCACCGGCTCACTGATCGTCACCGGCCTGCTCGCGCACGGATCCCCCGCGCATCCGTGGCCCCTGCCGCCGCCGCTGCCCGCGCGGCTCGCCGATACCGGGGGCGGCAGTCAGCTGATCACCGCCGTGGCGCCTGCGCCCGGGTCGACCACCGGGCGCGTGACGTGGTGGGACCGGTGGGGCGGGCGCTGGTACGAACGGGGCAGTGCCGAGGCGCGGTTCGGCGCGAACGGCCTGACGGAGGGCGCGAGCCGCGCCCAGGGCACGAACACCACGCCGACGGGCCTGTACGAGCTGCCGTACGCCTTCGGCATCCGCCGGGCCCCCGCGGGAACGGAGTTCGCGTACCGGCCGGTCACCGATGCGTCGTGGTGGTGCCAGGACAACGCGTCAGGCAGTTACAACCGCTGGGTGGAGCCACTGCCCGCGGACTGCGCGCCGGGCGAGGCGGAGCACCTGGTCGCGTACGGGCAGCAGTACGCGCATGCGATGGTGATCGGCTTCAACTACGGGGAGCCGGTGCGCGGGCGGGGTGCGGGCATCTTCCTGCACGTCAACGGCAAGGGCGCGACGGCCGGTTGCGTGTCGGTGCCGGAGGGTGCGATGCGGGCGATCCTGCGCTGGGCGGACCCGGAGCGCGACCCCCACATCGCGATCGGTACGGAGTCCGGGGCGCTGGCCGTCACCCGCTACTGACCGGCTCGCCCGACCGTCCCGCCCGAGGATCGGGCGGGACCGGCCGGCCCGACCGTCACCCCTCCTTCTGCGCCAGCCTCAGCATGTGGTCGGCCAGCGCCTGGCCCCCGGCCGGGTCGCGGCTGATCAGCATGAGGGTGTCGTCGCCGGCGATGGTGCCGAGGACGGCGTGGAGTTCGGCCTGGTCGATCGCCGAGGCGAGGAACTGGGCCGCACCGGGCGGGGTGCGCAGGACGACGAGGTTCGCGGAGGCCTCCGCGGAGATCAGCAGTTCGCCGGAGAGGCGGCGCATGCGCTCCTCCTTGGCCGACTCGCCGAGCGGGGCCTGCGGGGTGCGGAAGCCGCCCTCGCTGGGCACCGCGTAGATCAGCTCGCCGCCGGTGTTGCGGATCTTCACGGCGCCGAGCTCGTCGAGGTCGCGGGAGAGCGTCGCCTGGGTGACGCTCAGCCCGTCGTCGGCGAGCAGCTTGGCCAGTTGGCTCTGCGACCGGACCGGCTGCCGGTTGAGGATGTCCACGATCCGGCGGTGGCGGGCGGTGCGGGTCTGCGGGACGGCGGGGCCTCCCGCGGGTTCCGGCCGGGGGGAGGCCCACTGGTCGTTGTCCTGCGCCTGGCTCATCGTCGTCTCATTCCCCGGTTCGTCCGTCCCCATTGGCTGCGTCGAGGATGCCGGGCAGGGCCCGGACGAACGCGTCCGCCTCGTCCTCGGTGAGCACGTACGGCGGCATGAGCCGAACGACGTCGGGGGCGGGCGCGTTGACCAGGAAGCCGGCGTCCTGGGCCGCCTGCTGCACCTGCGGTGCGTACGGCCCGGTCAGCACGATACCCAGCAGGAGGCCCTCGCCACGGACGTGGGAGACCAGCGGGTGGCCGGTGCCCTCGATTCCGGAGCGCAGCTGTTCGCCGCGGGCCTTGACCCGGTCGAGGAGGCCGTCGGCGGCGATGGTGTCGAGGACGGCGAGTCCGGCGGCGCAGGCGACGGGGTTTCCGCCGAAGGTGGTGCCGTGGTGGCCGGGTTGGAGGAGGTCGGCGGCGGGGCCGAAGGCGGCGACGGCGCCGATGGGGAGGCCGCCGCCGAGGCCCTTCGCGAGTGTGACGAGGTCGGGGTCGACACCTTCGTGGGCCTGGTGGGCGAACCAGTGGCCGCAGCGGCCGGTGCCGGTCTGGACCTCGTCGAGGACGAGGAGGGTGCCGGTGGCGCGGGTGATCTCGCGGGCGGCCTTGAGGTAGCCGGCGGGCGGGACGACGACGCCGTTCTCGCCCTGGACGGGTTCGATGACGACGAGGGCGGTCTCCTCGGTGACGGCGGCGCGGAGGGCTGCGGTGTCGCCGTAGGGGACGTGGGTGACGTCGCCGGGCAGGGGCCGGAAGGGGTCCTGCTTCTTGGGCTGGCCGGTGAGGGCGAGGGCGCCCATGGTCCGGCCGTGGAAGCCGCCGTCGGTGGCGACCATGCGGGTCCGCCCGGTCAGCCGGCCGATCTTGAAGGCGGCTTCGACGGCTTCGGCACCGGAGTTGCAGAAGAAAATCCGGCCGGGGCGGCCGAAGAGCTGGAGGAGCCGTTCGCCGAGGGCGAGCACGGGCTCGGAGGCGTACAGGTTGGAGACGTGCCCGAGGGTGGAGATCTGGCGGGTGACGGCGCCGACGACGGCGGGGTGGGCGTGGCCGAGGGCGTTGACGGCGATGCCGCCGACGAAGTCGGTGTACTGCCTGCCGTCGGCGTCCCAGACCTGGGCGCCGGCGCCGCGGACGAGGGCGACGGCGGGGGTGCCGTAGTTGTCGGTGAGCGAGGCCCGCCAGCGGGCCGCGTACTCCTGGTTGCTGCTGCCGGTCACTGCCGCTGCCCTCCCTGTGCGTGCGCTGCCCTGTCGTCGGGCACGACCATGGTGCCGATGCCCTCGTCGGTGAAGATCTCCAGCAGGATCGAGTGCGGGACCCGTCCGTCGATGACGCGTGCGGTGCCGACGCCGCCGCGGACGGCGTGCAGGCAGCCCTCCATCTTGGGGACCATGCCGCTGGACAGCTCGGGCAGGAGCTTCTCCAGCTCGCCGACGGTGAGCCGGCTGATGACCTCGTCGCTGTTCGGCCAGTCGGCGTACAGGCCCTCGACGTCGGTGAGGACCATCAGCGTCTCCGCGCCGAGGGCGGCTGCGAGGGCGGCCGCGGCGGTGTCGGCGTTGACGTTGTAGACGTGTCCGTCGTCGGCGCTGCGCGCGATGGAGGAGATGACGGGGATCCGGCCGTCTGCGAGGAGCGCTTCTATGGCGCCGGTGTCGATGGCGGTGATCTCGCCGACGCGCCCGATGTCGACGGCCTCGCCGTCGATCTGCGGGGTGTGCTTGGTGGCGGTGATGGTGTGGGCGTCCTCGCCGGTCAGGCCGACGGCGAGCGGGCCGTGCTGGTTGAGCAGGCCGACGAGTTCGCGCTGGACCTGCCCGGCGAGGACCATGCGGACGACGTCCATGGCCTCGGGGGTGGTGACGCGCAGGCCGGCCTTGAACTCGCTGACGAGGCCCTGCTTGTCGAGCTGGGCGTTGATCTGGGGGCCGCCGCCGTGCACGACGACGGGCTTCAGGCCGGCGTGGCGCAGGAAGACGACGTCCTGGGCGAAGGCCGCCTTGAGGTCGTCGTCGACCATGGCGTTGCCGCCGAACTTGATGACGACGACCTTGCCGTTGTGGCGGGTGAGCCAGGGCAGGGCCTCGATGAGGATCTGCGCCTTGGGCAGGGCGGTGTGCTTGCGGGCGGTGGTGCCGGGCCGGCCGGCCTTGTCGTGGTCGGTCATGACGAGTACGCGCTGTTCTCGTGGACGTAGTCGGCGGTGAGGTCGTTGGTCCAGATGACGGCGGAGGCGCTGCCGGTGGCGAGGTCGGCGGTGATGCGGACTTCGCGGTCCTTCATGGAGACGAGGTCGCGGTCCTCGCCGACGGAGCCGTTCTTGCAGACCCAGACGCCGTTGATGGCGACGTTCAGCCGGTCGGGGTCGAAGGCGGCGGAGGTGGTGCCGATCGCGGAGAGCACCCGGCCCCAGTTGGGGTCCTCGCCGTGGATGGCGCACTTGAGGAGGTTGTTGCGGGCGATGGACCGGCCGACCTCGACGGCGTCGTCCTCGTCGGCCGCGCCGACGACCTCGATGCGGATGTCCTTGGAGGCGCCTTCGGCGTCGCCGATGAGCTGGCGGGCGAGGTCGTCGCAGACGGTGCGCACGGCTTCGGCGAACGACTCGTAGGCGGGGGTCTTGCCGGAGGCGCCGGAGGCCAGCAGCAGCACCGTGTCGTTGGTGGACATGCAGCCGTCGGAGTCGACGCGGTCGAAGGTGGTGCGGGTGGCGGCGCGCAGCGCCCGGTCGAGGGTGGCGCTGTCGAGGTCGGCGTCGGTGGTGAGGACGACGAGCATGGTGGCGAGGCCGGGGGCGAGCATGCCGGCGCCCTTGGCCATGCCGCCGACGGTCCAGCCGTCCTGGGTGGCGGAGGCGGTCTTGTGGACGGTGTCGGTGGTCTTGATGGCGACGGCGGCGGCCTCGCCGCCGTCGGCGGAGAGGGCGGCGACCGCGGTGTCGATGCCGGGCAGGAGCTTGTCCATCGGGAGGAGGACGCCGATGAGGCCGGTGGAGGCGACGGCGACCTCGCCGGCGTTGTGCTCGCCGCCGAGGGCCTCGGCGGCCTTCTCGGCGGTGGCGTGGGTGTCCTGGAAGCCCTTGGGGCCGGTGCAGGCGTTGGCGCCGCCGGAGTTGAGGACGACGGCGCTGACCGCGCCGCCGCGCAGGACCTGCTCGGACCACTGCACGGGGGCGGCCTTGACGCGGTTGGAGGTGAAGACGCCGGCCGCGGCCAGTCGGGGCCCGTTGTTGACCACGAGGGCCAGGTCCGGGTTTCCGTTGTCCTTGATTCCCGCGGCGATGCCCGCCGCGGTGAATCCCTGTGCTGCCGTGACGCTCACTGCGCCTTCTCCTTCGGTTCGTCGTCCGCGCGCGGCGGGCCGGCGCGGTCTTCGGGGCGTACGGGGGTCGGGGGATCGGCGCTACGGGGCTGTCCCGGTGAGGGGCAGGCCCAGCGTCTCGGGGAGGCCGAGGGCGATGTTCATGCTCTGGACGGCGGCGCCTGCGGTGCCCTTGGCGAGGTTGTCGACGGCGCTGATCGCGACGATCCGCTGGGCGGCGGTGTCGAGGGCGACCTGCACCTGGACGGTGTTGGAACCGAGTACGGAGGCGGTAGCCGGCCACTGGCCCTCGGGGAGCAGCCGAACGAACGGCTCGTCCGCGTACGCCTTCTCGTACGCGGCGCGCAGCGCCTCGGCGGTGGTGCCGGGGAGGGCCTTGGCGGAGCAGGTGGCGAGGATGCCCCGGGACATGGGGGCGAGGACGGGCGTGAAGGAGACGGAGACGCGCTGCCCGGCGACGGGGCTGAGGTTCTGCACCATCTCGGGGGTGTGGCGGTGGACGCCGCCGACACCGTAGGGGCTGGCGGAGCCCATGACCTCGGAGCCCAGCAGGTGTGTCTTGAGGGCCTTGCCGGCTCCGGAGGTGCCGGTGGCGGCGACGATGACGGCCTCGGGTTCGGCGAGCCGGGCGGCGTAGGCGGGGAAGAGCGCGAGGGAGACGGCGGTGGGGAAGCACCCGGGGACCGCGACGCGCTTGGACCCCTCCAGCGCGGCGCGGCCGCCGGGCAGCTCGGGCAGGCCGTAGGGCCAGGTGCCGGCGTGGGGGGCGCCGTAGAAGGCGTCCCAGTCGGCGGGGTCCTTCAGCCGGTGGTCGGCGCCCATGTCGACGACGAGGACGTCGGGCCCGAGCTCGGCGGCGACGGCGGCGGACTGCCCGTGGGGCAGCGCGAGGAAGACGACGTCGTGGCCGGCGAGCACCTCGGCCGTGGTGGGCTCCAGGGTCCGCCCGGCGAGGGGCCCGAGATGCGGCTGGAGGCTGCCGAAGGCCTGGCCGGCGTTGGAGTTCCCGGTGAGCGCCCCGATCTCGACCTGCGGGTGCGCGAGGAGCAGCCGCAGGAGCTCTCCGCCCGCGTACCCACTCGCCCCGGCCACTGCTGCACGTACCACCATCGGTCCTCCTCCTTGATGGCATGACTATACGTAGCCCCGCACTTTTATGCAAAGAGTCGGCCCTTACCTGCCGGGCGGGCATGTGACTGAGTCTTTCAGTTGGCCCGTGAGCGGTCGAGCCGGCCCGTGCGCGCCTGTGCGGCTCGGACCGAGGTGATCTGCGCTCGGTCGCAGCAGGTCGGCGACGCCCGCATCCACCTGCGGTCTCTGCGCTGTGGTGGGGTGAGGCGGGACCTCCGGCAAAGGGTGACGTGTTCTGTCAGTTTTGGCATGAACGATGGATGCCATGGCGAATGAGAACAGCACCATCCGGAACACTCGAAACACCGTGCAGGCCGGCCCGGCGGGTCCGCTGGCGGGGCGGGTAGCCCTCGTGGCGGGTGCTACCCGCGGGGCGGGACGGGCTCAGGCCGTGGAGCTGGGCAGGGCCGGTGCGACGGTGTATGTCACCGGCCGCACCACCCGGGCCCGGGCCAGCGAGGTCGGCCGGACCACCGAGACCATCGAGGAGACCGCCGAACTCGTCACCGCAGCGGGCGGCACCGGGATCGCGGTGCCCACCGACCATCTCGACGAAGCCCAGGTACGCGCCCTCGTCGAGCGCATCGACCGGGAGTGCGGGCGGCTCGACATCCTCGTCAACGACCTGTGGGGCGGCGAGCACCTTCTGGTCACCTCGGTGTTCGGGAAGAAGAGCTGGGAGACACCGCTTGCTGACGGCCTGCGGATCCTGGAGCTTGGCGTGCGCTCGCACGTGATCACGGCGGCGCTGCTGCTTCCGTTGCTGATCCGCTCCGACGCGCCGCTGCATGTGGAGGTAACCGACGGCACCGCGCACTTCAACCGCCGTTACCGGGAGAACATCTACTACGACCTGGCGAAGAACGCCCCGATCCGCCTCGCGTTCGGGCTGGGACAGGAGCTCGCCCCGTACGGGGGCACGGCGGTCGCGGTCTCGCCCGGCTTCCTGCGCTCGGAGCAGATGCTCTCCCACTTCGGTGTGAGTGAGGAGAACTGGCGTGACGCGATCGCCCAGGAGCCGGCGTTCGCGATCGCGGAGTCCCCGCGCTACTTGGCCCGTACGGTCGCGGCACTTGCCGCCGACCGGGACCGCGCGAAGCGGTGGAACGGCAAGTCCACCTCCAGCGGGGAACTCGCCAGGGCGTACGGGGTGACGGACGTGGACGGCAGCCGCCCGGACGCCTGGGCGTACTTCGAGGACGTGGTGTACGGCGGCAAGGAAGCCTCCGCCGAGGACTACCGCTGATCCTCGTCTTCCTCGGGCGACGCCGTCCCGGGGGCGGCCTGGTAGAGCGCGGCCAGCGCCGCCGCGTGCACACGGAAGCGGGCGCGCAGCCGGGCAGGGGCCAGCACCTCGGCGTCCGCGCCGAGCCGGGCCAACTGGTCGAAGGCGACGTCCTCGGACTCCGCCGGCAGGTCGACGGTGACCAGGCCGGCGGAGTCCGGGGCGCTCGCCGAGGCGAGTGCGTCCGCAACGGCGGCCCCGTCCACCACGGCGGGCAACCGGTCCAGCCCCCGGCCGGTGAGCCGGACCGTGACGGTGGTGCGCAGCAGGGTGCGGGCGAAGGCAGCTGAGTGAGCCTCCCAGTGCGCGGCCAGGTCGAAGGACGGGTCGCGCACGAACGGTTCCTGTACGTCGGGCGCGGGGCCCAGCGCAGTGATCCGGTCGACCCGGTAGGTGCGCCAGCCGTCGTCCCGGTCCTCGCCCGGGACGCGGGCCACGACGTACCAGGTGCCGGCCTTCAGTACGAGCCCGTACGGCTCCACCACCCGGGCCACGGCGGCGGGCGGCGCCCCGTCCCGGCCGGGCCGCGCGTACGACAGTCGGACGGCCCGGTCCGCCCACACCGCGCGGGCCAGCTCCGGCAGTAGTTGCGGGGTGGCGGGTTCGCGAAACCAGGCGGGGGCGTCGAGGTGGAAGCGGCGCACCGATGACTCGGCGGCCTGGCGTACCGACGGGAGCAGGGTCGCGGTCAGCTTCAGCCGGGCGGTTTCCGCCGCGTCCGACAGCCCCAGGTCCCGCAACGCCGAGGGCAGACCGGACAGGAACAGGGTCTCCGCCTCGCTCGCATGGAGCGTGGTGAGCCGGGTCCGGTATCCGGCGGCAAGGAAATACCCGCCCACCCGGCCCCGCTCCGATCGGACGGGGACGCCGGCTTCCTGCAATGCCTGGGCGTCGCGGATCACGGTCCGCTCGGAGATCTCCAGCTCACGAGCCAGGGCGGCCGCGGTCAGGCCGGGGTTGGACTGAATCAGGAGAGCCATACGAATCAGACGGGCAGCACGCATTCTCAAAGGATCACCGACCCGACGAACAAGCGGGATCTCCTGCTGCCACTGGCCCACCCGGGACAGTGCGAGAACCGAGCTCCGGACTCGGCCGCACGGGCCGGCTACGACGCTCGGTCACAGGGCACCGCCGGCGGCCCCGTCATGTGTGCATCAGGCCGCGCCCGCACCATTCGAGGAGCCGGTCGCCCGGGTGGAGCGGGGTTGGGCGCGCAGCGCGGGCAGCCGGGCCTGGTGGGCTGCCCCGGAGAGGCTCTCGCCGAGGGCCAGCAGGGAGAGGAGCCGCACGGTCCGGCCGGCCGCGGCGGCGGCCTCCAGCTTGTGGTGGCCGTCGAGGAGGAAGTGGGTCAGGCCCCAGTGCACGGAAAGGTCATCCTGCAAGTCGAGCGCGGGCTGGCACACGTCGAGCGTGGAGACCGCCACTGCCGTGGGGACCGATCCCTCTGCCGTGAGCGTGAGGTAGTCCTCGACGCGTTGCCGGTCGTTCCAGGCCGGGGGAACCATGGGGACGACGAATTCGTAGAGGTGGGCGTCCGAGTCCACCGCGGTCTCGAAGGTCCGGTAGTACGGGGTGTGCGGATACTGGGGAAGGCCCCAGAACTGGTCGATCCCCCACGTCGCGACCTGCTCCTCGCTGAAGTAGTCGCCTTCCCTGCCGGGGGTGATCAGCTTGGGTTCCACGCTCAGGAGCAGCGGAAGGTACTCGCCCTCCGGCAGCAGCGCACCGAACGCATCGATCACACCGGCGTCGTCCGGATCGTCCAGTGCTCCGGTGAGACGTTCCTGCATGCTCTCCAGTGACAGCTTCTCCCGTCCGGATTCCAGCCTGCGGAACAGGAGCGGGCAGGTCCCGCAGGGGAAGCTGAGCTCGAAGGCGGGTTCGTCGTCGACGAAGAGCAGGCGGCGCCGCGGCCCGCCGCCGGCCTTCTGCAGTTCCGCGTCGAAGCGCAGCCGCGCCTCGGAGGGAGCGACGCCGAGGGTGCGGGGGGCGGCCGTTTTGATCATCACGGTACGACCGTACGCGACGCACGGCCGCGGCTATCGCGGTGCCAGGCGCTGCCGCACGGCCGAGGCGGCCCCCGTGAGGAGAGCGAGCAGGAACAGGACGAGACCGGTGACGACCACGGGATTCACCCACGTCGGCACGAGCTCCGTGCCCACGCCGCCCCGGGTGACGCACTGCGCGCTGACCGGCAGCGTCCACCGCGTCACGATGCGGTCGCCGCGCACGCCCTGCGCCGCGCACATCTGGTCGGGGTCCAGGATGTAGAACCCCGACATCACGCCCCGGCTGTAGGCGCCGAACGACACCGCGGCGGCGATGGCGGCGACCAGCGCGCAGGTGGCGGCGCCCGGCGTACGCCCGGCGGTGGGCCGCTGGTCGCGGGCCCGTCGGACCAGCAGGGCGACAGCGCCCAGGATGACGCAGGGCACCAGGACCGGGGCACAGAGGACGGCCGGGAACAGGAAGTTCTTCACCCTCGGCCAGACACCGCCCGGGCGGGTCCGGTTCCGCCCCGCGCTGCTCCTGCGGGCGTCAGGGGGAGGTGGCGGCGCGGTGGATTGCGGCCAGGGTGCGGGTGACGTCCTCCGGGGTGGTCGCCCAGTTGCTCACCGAGATGCGCATGACGCGGCGGCCGCGCCAGGTGGAGCCGCTGATCCACGCCGTGCCCTCGTCCAGGAGGCGGGCGAGGACGCGGTCGGTGCGGGCGTCGCTGCCGAAGGCGGCGCAGACCTGGGTGAAGACGACGTCGTTCAGGACGGTCGCCCCGTCGATCTCGGCGATGCCCTCGGCGAACGTGCGGGCGTGCCGGCACAGGCGGTCGACGAGGTCGGCGACGCCGGTCCGGCCCAGGGAGCGCAGGGCGGCCCACACGGTGAACGCGCGGCCGCGCCGGGAGAGTTCCGGGACCTTGTCGACGGGATCGCCCTGTCTGTCGTCCTGGATGAGGTACGCACCGTGCAGGCCCATGGCGGCGCGCAGGGCGGACGGGTCGCGGACGACGGCGAGGCCGCAGTCGTAGGGGACGTTCAGGGTCTTGTGGGCGTCGGTCGCCCAGGAGTCCGCTCCGGCGCAGCCGGCCGTCAGGTGGGCGAGGGACGGGCAGGCTGCGGCCCACAGGCCGAACGCGCCGTCGACATGCACCCAGGCGCCGGCCCGGTGCGCGGCACGGACGGCCTCCTCGAACGGGTCGAAGGCGCCGGTGTGGATGTCGCCGGCCTGGAGGACGACGACGGTCGGGTCCGTCCCGGCGGCGTCCAGGGCGTGGCGCAGCGCCTCGGGCCGGATGCGGCCCTGCCCGTCGGCCTCGACGAGGGCGGGAGTGCCGAGGCCGAGGTAGCGCAGGGCGAGGTCGACGGCCATGTGGCGGTCCTCCCCGGCGAGGACGTGCACCGGGGGGCCGCCGGCCAGGCCGTCGCGGGCGGGGTTGCGGCCGGCCCGGGCGAGGACGGCGTCGCGGGCGGCGGCGAGGCAGGTGAAGTTCGCCATGGTGGCGCCGGTGGTGAAGCCGACGGCGCTGCCGGCGGGCAGGCCCAGCAGGTCCAGGAGCCAGGCGGCGGCGATGTCCTCGACGGCCGTGTGCGCGGGCGAGACGGTGCGCATCACGCAGTTCTGGTCCCAGGCGCTGACGAGCCAGTCGGCGGCGAGCGCGGCCGGTTCGGTGCCGCCGACGACGAACCCGAAGAAGCGGCCGCCGGGGAAGGCGGTCAGGCCGGGCTCGCAGGCGCCGGCGAGCAGGTCGACGACGTCGGCGGGCGGGGTGGGGCCGTCGGGCAGTTCGGGGCCGAGCGCGCGCACCACCTCGTCGACCGTGGCGCGGGCGGGCACCCGGCGGTCGGGCAGGCTCGCGAGCCATCGGACGGCATGGTCGTGGGCCCGCCGGAGCGCGGCCTCGCGCGCGTCCATACCTCGGACTATGGGACGGCGGCGCCGGGCGCGCAAGCGGCGCCCCCGTGCGCGGGCGCGCAGCCACGGCACCCGTCCCGCGCCGCCCGGCGTACGGAGCCGCGTGCGCCCGGGGTACGGAACCGCGTGCGCCCGGCGCAGGCCCCGCAGACCGGACCGCGGAGGTCCGGCGCGGCGGGCGCGCGGCCGGTGGCCGCCCGCTGGGCGGTGTCTCAGGTCAGGGAGTGGCGGACCCACACGTTGGCCTCGACGAGGACCGCGTAGCCCTCCTGCGGGTGGCAGTGGACGGGGGCCAGGGCTCCGGGGACGCGGACCGGGCCGGGCGTGTCGAAGGGGAGGCCGGTCCACTCGCGCCAGTCGGCGGTCGGCGCGCTGATCGTCTGCGAGAGCGGCGCCACGGAGTCGATGGCGGCTCCGGCGCGGACGTGCACGCGCAGCCAGGGGTCGTACGGGAGGCCGTCGTCGCGGGTGCGGTACGCGTACTCCTGCATCGGCGTGTCGGGCTCGGCGGCCTTGGCGCTGGGCCGGACCGGTGCCACGACCTCGGCGAAGCCGCGGGCGCGCGCGTTGTCCCGCATCGCGGCCAGGACGGCCCCGGACAGGCCGCGGCCCTGCCGGGCGGTGTCGACGCTGATCTCGACGGCTCCGACGGTGTCCGCGGCCGTGCCGCGGCGCCGGTCGGAGAAGGCCCACATGAGGAGCTGGTCCCAGCCCCGGGCGGGCAGGGTGCCGTCGCGGCCGGGGGCGTGCTGGGCGAAGGGGAGGCTGAAGGCGCGTGCCGCGATGGCGTCGCCTTCGGTGGCGACCAGGATGTACTCGGGGAACTCCGCGACCATGCGCGGGTAGAGCAGCCAGGCGAGCGGGTCGTGCTCGGCGAAGGCGGGCCACGAGTCCTGCATGTCCCAGAGCCGCCCGGCGAGTTCGGGGCGCTCCGCAAGGGTGGTGATCTTGATCCCGGTCATGTGCGCAGGCTAGGGGCGGTTCCGGGCCGGGTTCCACCCGGTTTCCGTACGGGGTTCAGGCGCGGGCCTGGAGCGAGAGGTGCCAGTGCCCGGCGCTGCCGGTGAGGGTGACGGTGGACAGCGGCCGGACGTCCACGCTCCAGTACGTCTGCGGGGCGGCCCGCAGGGCGTAGACGAGGGCGGCGCGGACGGCGGACGGCTCGGCGACGGCGACGATGGCGCCGCCGTCCTCGGCGGGCCGGGAGTCGAGCCAGCCGCCGATGCGCGCGATGAAGGCGAGCAGGGTTTCGCCGCCGTGCGGGGCGGCGTGCGGGTCGGCGAGCCAGCGCTCGACCGCTCCCGGCTCGCGGGCGGCGACCTCGGCGAGGGTCAGGCCGCGCCACCGCCCCATGTCCCATTCGCGCAGGGCGACCTGGGCGAGCGGGGCGTAGCCGAGGGCCTGGCCGGTGGCGCGGCTGCGCGGGCCGGGCGAGCAGTACCGCAGTTCGGCGGCGGCGAGCGGGACGAGTTCGTGGGCGGCGGATTCGAGGGCCCGCCAGCCCTCGCCGTCCGGTGGGCGGTCGTCGTCGAAGCGCTCGGCGAGCAGCGTGGAGGCGCGGGCTGCGGCGACGAGCGTGACCCGAACGTTCATGCGGTGATGGTGGGGCGCCTGCCGCCGCGGGTCAAGCGTCGTGCGGACCGGGGTCCGGGTCCGCGCCGCCGCCGAGGGCGGTGCGCAGCCGGTGGACGGCCTCGCCGAGCTCGGCCGCGCCGGAGACCCCGGCGAAGCCGAGGCGGACGTACGGGCCGGGGGGCTCCGCGCAGAAGTACGGGCGCCCGGGCGCGACGGCGACGCCCGCGCGCAGGGCGGCGGCGGCGAACCCGGCGTCGTCCCCGGTGTCGGGCCGGACCCACAGCTGGTAGCCGCCGGCGGGCAGGTGGGCCAGGTGCAGTCCGGGCAGGGAGCGCCGCAGCGCGCCGGCGAGGACGTCGCGCCGGTGGCGCAGTTCGGCGGCGACGGTGCGCAGGTGGCGGGGCCAGGAGGGGGCGCCGACGAGTTCGAGGGCGGCCTCCTGGAGCGGGCGGGGGACGAAGAAGCTGTCGACGACCTGGATGGCGCGCAGCCGGTCCATGACGGGGCCGCGGGCGGCGAGGGCGCCGACGCGCAGGCTGGGCGAGGTGGCCTTGGTCAGCGACCGGACGTGGACGACGACGCCGTCGTGGTCCTCGGCGGCCAGCGGGACGGGCAGCGGGCCGGCGTCCTCGTGGGCGAGGTGGCGGGCGTAGTCGTCCTCGACGACGAACGCCCCGGCGGCGCGGGCGGTCCGCAGCACCTCGGCGCGCCGCTCGGCGGACAGGACGGCGCCGGTGGGGTTCTGGAACAGCGGCTGGCATACGAAGACCCGCGCGCCGGTCGCCTCGAACGCAGCGGCCAGCAGCTCCGGCCGGACGCCCTCGGCGTCGACGGGGACGGGCACGGGCCGGCACCCGGAGGCGCGGGCGATGGACAGCAGGCCGGGGTAGGTCGGGGACTCGACGAGGACGGGTGCGCCGGGCGGGGCGAGGGCGCGCAGGGCGGTGGTGAGGGCGCTCTGCCCGCCGGCGGTGACGAGGACGTCGGCGGCGGTGGCGGACCCGCCGATCTCCCGGGCGAACCAGTCCCGCAGTTCGGGCAGTCCCTCGACGGGCGGGCGGCTCCAGGCGCCGGGGCGCCGCCCGGCCCGGGCGAGGGCGGCGGCCATGGCGCGCTCGGGCTGGAGGGAGGGGTGCAGGTAGCCGCCGCTCAGCTCGATGACCCCGGCAGGCGGGGCGGACAGCGAGTGGAGCACGCCGGAGGCGTCGACGGAGCGGGGCACGATGTCGCCGGCGCCCTCGGCGCTCAGCGCGACCTCCTGCCAGGAGGTGTCGCCGGGCGCGGGTTCGGCCGTACGGGGGCGGGCGCGGTAGGCGCCGGCGCCGGGGCGGGTGACGACGAGGCCTTCGGCGGCGAGGAGGGCGAGGGCGCGGGAGACGGTGACGGGGCTGACGCGGTACCGCTCGACCAGGGCGCGGCTCGACGGCAGCTTTCCACCGACCGAGTAGCGGTCCAGCTCGGAACGCAGGGAAGACGCCAACTCCGCCACACTGCTACGCTCGTACATGAGAGCACAGAATAGCGCTACCCGGTCCACGCCGATAGCGGTCGCCGGCCCCGCTCCCGCGGCCCGCTCCCGCACGGCGGCGACCCCTGCGGCCTCGGCCTCCGCCTCCGCCGCCCCTACCGCCCCTACCGCCCCCGCCGCCTCTCCCGCCCGCCGCAGCGCCCGCGGCGGCACCGTGCTCGCCTGCCTCGGCGTCGTCGCCTTCTCGCTGACGTTCCCCGCCACCGCCTGGGGTCTGGAGAGCTTCGGCCCCTGGTCCTTCGTCGCCGTCCGCAGCGTGCTCGCCGCCGCCGTCGCGGGCGCGTTCCTGCTCGCCGCCCGCGCCCCGCTGCCCGCGCGGCGGCACTGGCCGGGCCTCGCCGTCGTCGCCGGCGGGGTCGTCGTCGGGTACCCGCTGCTGACCACTCTGGCGCTGACCACCGCGACCACCTCGCACGCAGCCGTCGTGGTCGGGCTGCTGCCCCTGACCACGGCGGCCCTGTCCGCGCTGCGGACCGGCGTCCGGCCCTCGCGCCGCTTCTGGGCCGCGGCCGTCGCCGGTGCCGCCGTCGTCCTCGCCTTCACCCTGGCGCAGAGCGGCGGCTCCCTGTCCGCCGGCGACGGCTACCTCTTCGCCGCGCTGCTCGCCTGCGCGGCCGGCTACACCGAGGGCGGGCGGCTGGCCCGCGACCTGCCCGGCTGGCAGGTCATCGGCTGGGCACTGGTGGCGTGCCTGCCCCTCAACCTGGCGGGAGCCGCGGCCGGGCTCGCGTACGAGCCGGTACACCTCGGCGTCCACGGCGTGGCGGGCCTGCTGTGGGCGGCCGTCGGCTCGACCTTCCTCGGCCTGTACGTGTGGTACCGCGGGATGGCGGAGATCGGCGCCCCGCGCGCGAGCCAGCTCCAGCTCGCCCAGCCGCTGCTGACGCTGCTGTGGTCGGTGGCGCTGCTGGGCGAGCAGCTGTCCCCGGCCGCCCCCGCCGCGGCCTGCGCGGTGCTGGTCTGCATCGCCGCCACCCAGCGGGCTCAATCGTGATGAATCGCCGTAAACTGCTGTCACCGGATCCAGACCGCCTCGGAGGAGGTCAGCATGCGCGCGACCGAGGGCGACCAGCTCGTGCAACACGGCAGGATCGTGGGGCAGCACGACAAGGTCGGCGAGATCACTCAGGTGCTGGGCGAGAACGGCAACCCCCCTTACCGGGTCCGTTTCGCGGACGGCCACGAGGCCGTCATGTCCCCGGGCCCCGACTGCGTGGTGAAGCACCCAGCGGAACCCGGGCACTGACCGGGGCGGCTCAGCGCGGCGGCACCGCCGTCGGGTGGTGGTCCGCGACGACCCGCGCCAACGCCCCCGTGGGGTCCGTGACCACCTGCTGCGCGGAGAAGTAGCAGTGGCCGCGGACCTCGGCGTAACCCTTGGCGAGCGCCACGTGCCGGGTCAGCTCCTCCGGGTCGCGCCACGCCGCCGTCGCGCTCTGCGGGTCGCAGCGGTAGAGCCCCTCGCCGATGTAGAGGTCGACGCCGGTGCCGGCGACGGTCTGCGCCCACCAGGGGACGATCTTCGCGTAGTCGGCGGTCGGGTGCCCGATGTGCCAGTACACCTGCGGGACGACGTAGTCGACCCAGCCCTCGCGCACCCACCTGCGGGTGTCCGCGTACAGGTCGTCGTACGTGCCCAGCGTCTGCGTGTCCGAGCCGAGCGGGTCCTTGTCCCGGTTGCGCCACACCGCGAACGGGCTGATGCCGAAGCGTGCCGAGGGGCGCACGGTGCGGACGCGCTCCGCCATCTCGCGGACCAGCGCGTCGGTGTTGTGCCTGCGCCAGTCGGCCCGCGAGGGGAAGCCGCCGCCGTGGCGGGCGTACGCGTCGTCGTCGTCGAAGGCCTCGCCGGCGACCGGGTAGGGGTAGAAGTAGTCGTCCCAGTGGACGCCGTCCACCGCGTAGCGGGACACCGCGTCGAGCATGGCCTCCTGTACGAAGGCCCGCACCTCCGGCAGCCCCGGGTTGTAGTACAGCTTGCCGCCGTACGCCACCGTCCAGCCGGGGTTGCGGCGCGCCGGGTGCGAGGCCGCGAGGCGGGCCGGGTCGGCGTGGGTGTTGGCCACCCGGTACGGGTTGAACCAGGCGTGGAACTCCAGCCCGCGGGCGTGGGCTTCGGCGACGGCCGTGCCCAGCGGGTCCCAGCCCGGGTCGCCGCCCTGCACCCCGGTCAGCCACTGCGACCAGGGCTCCCGGGCTCCGGGCCACATGGCGTCGGCGGTGGGCCGGACCTGGAGCACCACCGCGTTCAGGCGGCGCTCGACCGCGGTGTCGTAGAGGGCGGTCAGCTCCGCGCGCTGCCGCGCCGCCGACAGGCCGGTCCGCGAGGGCCAGTCGACGTTCTGGACCGAGGCGATCCACATCCCGCGGAACTCCGCCCCGCCCCTCCGCCCCCCGCCGGCCCGCTCCCGCTGCCGCTCCCCCGCCGGGCCGGGCGCCCTGCCCTGCGCCCCGGCCGCCCGGGCCCCGTCCTCGCGCGGCGCGGCCTGCGCCTGCCCTGCCGCGGCGGACGCCAGCGCCCCCGCGGCTCCGGCCAGCAGCCCCCGTCGACCCATGTGCGTCATGTGCTCGCTCCGCTCCTCTGCGTGACATCTCCTGCGTGGGGTCAGCATGCCCGCCCCGGCCCTCTGCCACGGGCAGGGTCGGGGGTAACGTCGGGGGGCGTGGCGGGCGCCGGAAGCAGTCACCACTGCACGAACGGGGGACCCGCCCACCGATGACCAGCGAAAGGCACGAAGTGACTGACCTCCCTTCCGACATCACCCGAGTCGGCGTAGTGGGCTGCGGCCAGATGGGCGCTGGCATCGCCGAGGTCTGCGCCCGCAGCGGACTGGACGTCAAGGTCGCCGAGACCACCGGCGAGGCCCTGGAGATCGGCCGGACCCGGCTGCAGAGCTCCCTGTCGAAGGCCGCCGCCCGCGGCAAGATCAGCGAGGAGGAGCGGGACTCCACCCTGGCCCGCCTCTCCTTCACCACCGACCTCGGCGAGTTCGCCGACCGCGACCTGGTCATCGAGGCGGTCGTCGAGAACGAGCAGGTCAAGACGGAGATCTTCCAGGTCCTCGACCAGGTCGTCACCCGCCGGGACGCCATCCTCGCCTCGAACACCTCGTCGATCCCGCTGGTCAAGCTGGCCGTCGCGACCTCCCGCCCCGACCAGGTCATCGGCATCCACTTCTTCAACCCGGCGCCCGTGCAGAAGCTCGTCGAGCTGATCCCCGCCCTCACCACGGGCGAGGAGACCATCAAGCGGGCCGAGGCCCTGGTGCACAACGTGCTCGACAAGCACGCCATCCGCGCCCAGGACCGGTCGGGCTTCGTCGTCAACGCCCTCCTCGTCCCGTACCTGCTCTCCGCGATCCGGATGTTCGAGTCGGGCATCGCCAGCCGCGAGGACATCGACAACGGCATGGAGTTCGGCTGCGCCCACCCGATGGGCCCGCTGAAGCTGTCCGACCTGATCGGCCTGGACACCGTGGCCTCGATCGCCGACTCGATGTACGCCGAGTTCAAGGAGCCGCTGTACGCCGCTCCCCCGCTGCTCCAGCGGATGGTCGACGCCGGCCGCCTCGGCCGCAAGACCGGTTCGGGCTTCTACCCGTACAACTGACCCCGGCGCCCCGGGAGCAGCCCGGCCGCTCCGGCGGCGGCCGGGGCCCCGCCCGCGCGACCGGCGGCGGCCCGAGCGGTCACAGCGGGACGCTCAGCGCACCGTCGATGAGGCGGGCCGTCTCCTCCGCGCCCGAACACCCGCTGGACAGCAGCTGTTCGCGGACCGCGCGCATCCGGTCGCGGAGCCGCTGCGACTCCATCCCCTTGGCCCGTTCGGCCATTTCGGCGGCTGCTGCGGCCGCCCGGTCCGCCTCGCCCTGGCGCAGCTGGATCTCGCAGAGCATCGCGAGCCGGTGGACCCGGCCGCGGTCGTGCGCCGGGGTGCCGACGGCGGCCGCGGCCTGCTCGTGGGCGGCGTCGAGTTCCCCGAGGCTGAGAAGGGCCTCCGCCACCTGGACGTTGACGAGGCCGGGCTGGACGTAGCCGGTCTCGTCGGGTTCGCAGCCGGGGCGGATCCGCTCGGCGGCGGCCTCCGCGTGCCGGATGCACCCCAGTGCGGCGGCGGTGTCCCCGAGTTGGGCGTACGCCTTGGCCTGCATCGCGTACAGGTCGGCGGCCAGTGCCGCGGTGGTGTGGCGGCCCGCGGCGCGCAGCGCGGTCTCGGCGAACGCGACGGCCTGGCGGTGGTCGCGCAGGTGGAGGGACTGGTTGACCAGCAGGGCGATGACGTAGGCGCCGAGTCCGCGGTCGCCGCTGGCCTTGGCCAGCCGCAGCGCCTGGTGGAAGTAGCGCTGGGCCAGGCCGTGCGCGTCGGAGTCGTACGCGCAGATCCCGGCGACGGCGACGAGGGAGCCGGCGGCCCGGTGCAGGCGGCGGCCGAGATCGTCGGGGTAGCTGCCTCGGAGCAGGGGCGCGGTCTCGCTGCCGAGGAAGCGGACGATGCGGGCGCGGGTGGCGATGCCGCCGGCCCGCCGGTACATCAGCTCGTAGTGGGCGCGGGCGGCGCGGAGGACCTCGATGTGCCCGGGGCCGACGCGCAGGGGCCCGTCGCGGGAGACGTCGGCGTCCTCGGGCGGGTTCTCCCACTCCCAGACGGGGATGACGGCCGGCGTGCCGGTGAGGGCGGGCGCCGCGTGCAGGGGGAAGCGGCCCTGCTCGTCGGAGCGCCACAGGGCCGCGGCCCGGTCGACGAAGCCGCTGAGCGGGGAGGCGTGCGGGCCGGCCGGTTGGCCCGGTACGCCGAAGCCGACGTCGTCGAGGGAGACCGGGCGGCGCAGCCGGCCCCCGAGCACCTCGCAGATCAGGTCGGGGACCTGCCCGCGGGGGCGCTGACCCTTCAACCACCGGTTGACGGCGGTGTGTTCGTAGCGCAGGGCGAGCCCGCGGGAGCGGCCCGCCTGGTTCACGTGCGCGGCGAGTCCTGCATGGGACATGCCCGCCTCGGCGAGGAGGGCGTCGAGCAGGGCGTTGGGCTGCATGGGCCCCTCCAAGGGCTCGTCCGGACCAGGCTAGTGGGTGCGGCCTTCACACGGGGTGCGAACCGAGTACGCGCATAAATGCGATGCGTACCCTGCCGCGGGGAGCCCCGGGGGCGGTTCACTGAAGAGCCTCGCCAAGAGGCCGCACGGGTCGTCGGCTCCCCCTCGTACAGTGCGACGACCCGCCACCCGCGCCGCCCGTCCGCTGTCTGCCCGACACTCCACGGCCGGCGGGCGGCGCACCCCGGCTCCGCCGGCGCCCGGTTGGTCACCGGGCCCGGGCGCGAGCCGGCGGGAACGCGCGCCGGGCCCTCCCACCGGGGCCCGGTGTGCGGTTCCCGGCCGAAGGGTCAGGCGCAGCGGTCGCTGCGGACCGCCAGCAGGGCGGCGTCGTCCGCGGGGTGCCCGCCGGTGTGGCGCAGCAGCGCCGCGTGCACGCCCGCGACCAGCCGCGCGGGCGTGGCCGCCGGCTGCCGGGCGGCGATGCCGGCGAGGATGCGGGGCAGGGGGAAGAACCGGCCGGCCGCGTCGCGGGCGTCCTCGGCGCCGTCCGTGTGCAGGAACAGCACGTCCCCGGGCCCGAGTCGGCCGCAGCCCCCCGCCTCGAGCCCGTCCGGTACGGGCGCCACCCCGAGCGGGGGCAGCGGATCGCCGCCGTCCAGGGCCCGTACGTCCGGCCAGGGGCAGGCGGGCGCGGGCACCGGGAGCGGGGCCGCCGGGACGGCGTCTGCGGCGGTGCGGGCGGCCGCGGCGGGCGGCAGTGCCCCGCGGGGCCGGGGGGCCGCCCGCGCACGCAGCACATAGGGCCAGGGGTGGCCGCAGTTGAGGGCGGTCAGCGTGCCGTCCTCGGCGACCTGGAGGAGGAGCACGGTCACGAACTCCTCGGCGGCGGACCCGGCCGCCGCGGCCCCGGCGGCGTGCCCGGCCGCCGCGCGGTCGCGGACGTGCCGGCCCAGGGCGCGTTCCATCCGGCGCAGCACCCCGGCCAGCGAGGGCTCGTCGTACGCGGCTTCCCGGAAGGCCCCGAGCACGGCGGCGGCCGCGGCCGCCGAGGGCAGCCCGTGGCCCCGTACGTCGCCGATGACGACGCGGACGCCGTGCGCGGTGGGCACGGCGCCGTAGAGGTCGCCGCCGATCGCGGCGCCGCGGGTCGCGGAGAGCTGGGCGCCGGCCAGGGCGAGGCCGTCGAGCCGCGCAGGCAGGGGCCGCAGCAGTGCCCGCTGGGCGGCTTCGGCGACCTCCTGGGAGCGGCGCAGGCGGGCGAGGAGGTCACGGCGGACCCGGAGCGCGCAGCCGGCGGCCAGGAGCAGGAAGGCCGCGGTGCCGGCGAGGCTGTGCGCCCACCGGCCGGGGCCGGGCAGCTCCCGGTACGCCGTGGCGCCGCCCCCTGCGGGGACGCACGCCCGGCGCGGCTGGGGCATCTCCCCGCGCGTGATCATCCCTTGGGACTCCTGTGTCTGCCCGCTGTGGGCACCCGGCGCAACGATTGTCCCGGCCCGTCACGCGAGAGGACACGGGTCACCGGGGTTTGCACCCGAACGAGTGAGGGGCGCCTCCGTGGTGGAGGCGCCCCTCACCGGGCGCACCGGTCGGCGGCGCAGGCCGCGGCCGCTTACGCGCCGCGCAGCACCGCGCCGGTCCGCTCGGCCGCCAGCGCGACCGCCGCGTCGCGGGCCGCCGTGGACTCCTCGGCGGTCAGCGTGCGGTCGGCCGCCCGGAAGCGGAGCGCGTACGCCAGGGACTTCTTGCCCCCGCCGACCTGCTCGCCGGTGAAGACGTCGAACAGCCGCAGCGATTCGAGGAGTTCGCCCGCGCCCTTGCGCAGCGCCGCCTCGACGTCGGCTGCCGGGACGGACGCGTCGACGATCAGGGCGACGTCCTGGGTGGCCACGGGGAAGGAGGAGATCCGCGGCGACTCCACGGGCGTGCCGCCGGCCGCCGCGAGGCGGTCGAGGTCGAGCTCCATGGCGCTGGTGCGGGCGGGCAGGCCGAGGGCCTTGACGACCCGCGGGTGCAGCTCGCCGGCGTGCCCGATGACCTGCTCCACCCCGTCGATGGTGACGACGAGCTCGGCGCAGCGGCCCGGGTGCCACGGGCCGTACTGGCCCTGCCGCACGACGAGGTCCGTACCGGCCTCGGCGGCCAGCAGGCGCGCGGCCTGGACGGCGTCCGCCCACTCGGCCGGGCGGCCCTTGCCCCACCAGCCGGCCTGCTCGCGCGCCCCGGCCAGCACGACCGCGGCGTACCGCGGCTGCGCGGGCAGCGCCGCGTCGAGCGTGGCGATCTCCTCGTCCGAGGGGCGGCGGTCGACGGGCAGCCGCACGGCGACGCCCGGCTTCTCGCCGGCCCGGAAGACCAGGCCGGTCTCGAAGAGGGCCAGGTCGTGCGAGCCGCGGCTGTCGTTGCGGCGCAGCGCGCCCAGCAGGCCGGGCAGCAGCGTGGTGCGCAGCGCCGGCTCCTCGTCGGAGAGCGGGTTGACGAGGCGGACGACGTCCCGGGAGGCGTCGTGCGCGGGCAGCTGGAGCTGGTCGAAGACCTGCTCGCCGATGAACGGGTAGTTCAGCGCCTCGACGTAGCCGGCGCCGGCCAGGGCGCGGCCGACCCGGCGGTGCAGCTGCTGCCGGGCGGTCAGGCCGCGGCCGGAGGGCACCTGGGGCAGCGTGGAGGGCAGGTTGGCGTAGCCCTCCAGCCGGATGACCTCCTCGGCGAGGTCGTTCGGCTCGGCGAGGTCGGGCCGCCACGAGGGGACGGTGACGACGAGCTCGTCCTGGCCGTAGACGTCGCAGCCGACCTCCTGGAGGCGGCGGACGACCGTCTCCCGGCCGTACGCGACGCCCGCCACCCGGTCGGGGTGGTCGGCGCGCATCGCGACGGTCCGCGGCGCGCCCGGCGCGGTCAGCTCGGTGACGCCCGCCTCGGCGGTGCCGCCGGCGAGCAGCACCAGCAGGTCGACGGTGCGCTGCGCGGCGGCCGAGGCGGCCTGCGGGTCGACGCCGCGCTCGAAGCGCTTGGAGGCCTCCGAGGACAGCCGGTGCCGGCGGGCCGTGCGCGAGATGGCGATCGGGTCGAAGTGGGCGGCCTCGATGACGACGTCCGTGGTGCCGGCGACCTGGCCGGTCTCCGGGTCGGCGGCGGCGTCGGCGATCTCCGTGTTCGCGCCGCCCATGACGCCGGCGAGGCCGATCGGGCCGCTGTCGTCGGTGATCACCAGGTCCTCGGCGTCGAGGGTGCGCTTGACGCCGTCGAGGGTGGTGAGGACCTCGCCCTGCTCGGCGCGCCGCACGCCGATCGCGCCGTCGAGGCGGGCGCGGTCGTAGGCGTGCAGGGGCTGGCCGAGCTCCAGCATCACGTAGTTGGTGACGTCCACGGCGAGGGAGATCGGGCGCATGCCGGCCTTCTGCAGGCGGCGCTTGAGCCAGATCGGGGACTTCGCCTCGGGGTCCAGGCCGGTGACGGTGCGCGCGGTGAAGCGGTCGCAGCCGGCCGGGTCGGAGACCTTGACGAGGTAGCCGTAGGAGTTCGGGGCGGGCACGTCGAGGAGCGCCGGGTCGCGCAGCGGCAGGCCGTACGCGGTGGCGGTCTCGCGGGCGACGCCGCGCATCGACAGGCAGTAGCCGCGGTCGGGGGTGACGGCGATGTCGAGGACCTCGTCGCGCAGCTCCAGCAGCTCGATCGCGTCGGTGCCGGCCTCGTGCTCCGGCGGCAGCACGATGATGCCGTGCGTGCCGTCGTCGCCCATGCCGAGCTCGTCGCCGGAGCAGATCATGCCGCTGGAGGTCCTGCCGTACGTCTTGCGCGAGGCGATCGCGAAGTCGCCGGGCAGGACGGCGCCGGGCAGGGCCACGACGACCTTGTCGCCGACGGCGAAGTTCCGGGCGCCGCAGACGATCTCCTGGGGCTCGCCGGTGCCGTTGGCGGTGCCGACGTCGACGGTGCAGAAGCGGATCGGCTTCTTGAACTCGGTCAGCTCCTCGATCGTCAGCACCTGGCCGACGACGAGGGGGCCGGTGAGGTCGGCGCCGAGCTGCTCGACGGTCTCGACCTCCAGACCGGCGTCGATGAGCTTGGCCTGCACGTCACGACCGGTTTCGCCCGCAGGCAGGTCGACGTACTCCCGCAGCCACGAAAGCGGGACCCGCATCAGATCTCCATCCCGAACGGCCGGGTGAACCGGACGTCACCCTCGACCATGTCTCGCATGTCTTCCACGTTGTGCCGGAACATCAGCATCCGCTCGATGCCGAAGCCGAAGGCGAAGCCGCTGTACTTCTCCGGGTCCACGCCGCAGGCGGTGAGCACCTTGGGGTTGACCATGCCGCAGCCGCCGAGCTCGATCCAGCCCTCGCTGGAGCAGGTGCGGCAGGGGCGGTCGGGGTTGCCCACCGACGCGCCGCGGCACACGTAGCACTGCATGTCCATCTCGGCGGACGGCTCGGTGAACGGGAAGAAGTTCGGGCGCAGGCGCGTGGTGACGTCGTCCCCGAAGAGCGACTTGACCATGTGGTCGATGGTGCCCTTGAGGTCGGCCATGGTCAGGCCCTCGTCGACGGCGAGCAGCTCGACCTGGTGGAAGACCGGGGTGTGCGTCGCGTCGAGCTCGTCGGTGCGGTACACGCGGCCCGGGCAGACGATGTACACGGGCGGCTCGCGGCGCTCCAGGAGCGAGCGGGCCTGCACCGGCGAGGTGTGGGTGCGCAGGACGACACCGGACTCGTCGCCCTCGACGCCCTCGGGGCCGCGGACGAAGAAGGTGTCCTGCATCTGCCGCGCGGGGTGGTCGGGCGTGAAGTTGAGGGCGTCGAAGTTGAACCACTCCGCCTCGACCTCGGGGCCCTCGGCGACCTCGTAGCCCATGGCCGTGAAGATGTCCGCGATGCGGTCCATCAGCGTGGTCAGGGGGTGGCGGGCGCCGGCCGGCACGCGGTCGTAGGGCAGGGTGACGTCCACCGCCTCCTCGACCAGTACCCGCTCGTCGCGCTCTGCCTCCAGCTGGGCGAGGCGCTCCGCGAACGCCTTGTTCACCGCGCCGCGGGCCTGGCCCACGCGCTTGCCCGCCTCGGCCTTGGCCTGCGGGGGCAGCGCGCCGATCTCGCGGTTGGCGAGGGCGAGCGGCGAGGTGCCGCCGGCGTGGGCGGTCTTCGCGTGCGCGAGTTCGTCGAGGTCGCCGGCGGCCGCGAAGGCGGCGAGCGCCTCGTCCCGCATGCGCTCGATCTCTTCCGGTTTCAGTGCCTCGACCTCGACAGGGTCGTACGACTTGTTCGGTGCCGACATCTCTTCCCGTGCTTCCGATGGGCTGGCTGGAGGTCCCCGCTCGACGACGAGCTCGACACAAGGACGCAAAGGTGCCAAAGGACGAGTCTACGGGCCGCGGGGGGCGGAGGAGCCCGTGGGCCGCCTGGCGAGACGCTCCGCAGGATTACTGCGAGAGGTACGCCGGCGCGCCGACGGGCAGGATAAATCGGAATTCCGCGCCGCCGCCGGGTCCGCGGCCGACGGTGATCGTGCCGCCGTGCGCCTCGACGATGCCCTTGACGATGTACAGGCCCAGGCCGGTGCCGCCGCGTTTGCTGCCCCGCCAGAAGCGGGTGAAGACGCGGCCCATCGACTCCTCGGGGATGCCGGGGCCCTCATCGGTCACGGTGACGGCGGTTCCTTTCTCGGTCTTGCCCGCTGTGTTCGTCAGGCTGGTCGGCGACACGTCGATGGTGACGGTTCCGTCGCCGTGGCGCACCGCATTTTCCAGCAGGTTGCCGAGGATCTGGTCGATCTTGTCGGGGTCGGCCCACAGGTCGGGCAGGGCGCGGCTGACGCGGACGAGGAACCGCTCGGGCGCCTGGCCGTTCGCGGTGAGCGCCTGGACGTGGCGGCCGACGGCGGTGGCGATGTCGACGGGCTGGCGGCGGACTTCGAGGCGGCCGGAGTCGATGCGCGAGATGTCGAGGAGCTCGGCGATCAGCCGGGTGACGCGGTTGGCGTCGGCGTCGACGGTCTCCAGCATGAGGCGCTTCTGGTCGTCGGTGAACCGCTCCCACTTGGCGAGGAGGGTCGCGGTGAAGCCCTTGACGGAGGTCAGCGGGGAGCGCAGCTCGTGGGCGACGGTGGCGATCAGCTCGGCGTGGCTGCGCTCGGTGCGGCGGCGGGCCTCGGTGCCGCGGAGCGTCACGACGAGGCGGCGGAGCGGGCCGGCGGGCTGGGAGCGGACGTAGCGGGCGGAGACGAGGACCTCGCGGCCGCCGGGCAGGAGGAGGTTCCGCTCGGGCTGGCCGCGGCGGGTGGCGAGCCCGCCGTAGGGGTCGGTCAGGGCCCACCAGCGGCGGCCGTCGAGGTCTTCCAGCGGCAGGGCCCGCTCGATGCGGGCGCCGAGCGCCTCGGCGGGGGCGAGGGCGGTGATGCGGGCGGCGGCGGAGTTGAAGCAGATGACCCGGCCGGAGTCGTCGGCGACGACGAGCCCGTCGGGCAGGTCGTCGGGGTCGATGCCGAGCGCCGCGAGGCCCGCCGGGTCGGCGGGGCCGGGCGTGCCCGGCGCTGCGGCTCCCGGGCCGGGCGGGCCCGGGAGCTGTGCGGGAACGGTCGCCAGGGACGGCGCCCCCGCCGCGTCCGCGGCCCCTGGCGAGCTGTTCGTACCGACGGTCATGTCCCCGTACCCCACATCTCCGAGTAGCGCAGTGGGCCCCCCGGGCCGCCACATTACTAGCTGGGGGTCACGGAGCGGCACCCTCCGGACGCCCGCTGTGCACGGGCGGAGGCGTAGAGGCACACGGCGGCGGCCGTCGCGAGGTTCAGGCTCTCGGCCTTGCCGTGGATCGGGACGCGTACGACGGCGTCCGCGAGGGCGCGGGTCTCCTCGGGCAGGCCCCACGCCTCGTTGCCGAAGACCCAGGCGGACGGGCCGCCCATGGTGCCTGCGTCGAGCTCGGCGTCGAGGTCGTGCTCGCCCGCCCCGTCGGCGGCGAGGATCCGCACGCCGGCCGCCCGCAGCCCGGAGACGGCCTGCTCGACGGGGACGCCGACGGCGACGGGGAGGTGGAAGAGGGAGCCGACGGAGGCCCGTACGGACTTGGGGTTGTACAGGTCGACGGAGGCGTCGGTCAGGACGACCGCGTCGGCCCCGGCGGCGTCGGCGCAGCGCAGGACCGTGCCGGCGTTGCCGGGGTCGCGGACGTGCGCCAGGACGGCGACGAGCCGGGGCCGGGCGCGCAGGATCTCCTCGAACGGCGAGTCGAGGAAGTGGCAGACCCCGACGAGCCCCTGCGGGGTGACGGTCTGCGAGACCTCGGCGAGGACCTCGTCCGAGGCGTGGTGGACGCGCGCGCCGGAGGCCCGGGCCTCGGCGACGATCTCCGGGTAGCGCTCGGCGGCCTCGGCCGTGGCGAACAGCTCGATCAGGGTCGGGCCGCCGGGGCCGCGGTGCCCGACCGCCTCGCGGACGGCCTGCGGCCCCTCGGCGAGGAAGCGGCGCTCCTTGGTGCGGAAGTTGCGCCGGGCGAGGCGCTTGGCGGCGGCCACCCGAGGGGATCGGGGGGAGATCGGCTCGGCGGGGGCGGGGGTACCCATGGGCGGTCGGCTCGCTTCCGTGCGTACTGCGGGTGTGACTGGGCGGGGCGGCGGCCACAACGCACGGACCCGCAGGCACGGGGCCTGCGGGTCCGGGCTGAAGCCTGTCGAGGGCTTGCTGCGCGAAGCGTGTCGCTTAGGCGGCAGCGGCGGCCTTCGGGGCGTTCACGTCGGCCGGGAGCGCCTTCTGGGCGACCTCGACCAGCGCGGCGAACGCGTTGGCGTCGTTGACGGCCAGCTCCGCGAGGATCTTGCGGTCCACCTCGATGTTGGCGGCCTTCAGACCCTGGATGAGGCGGTTGTACGTCATGCCGTTCTGGCGGGCAGCGGCGTTGATGCGCTGGATCCACAGCTGACGGAAGTCGCCCTTGCGCTTCTTGCGGTCGTTGTAGTTGTAGACCAGCGAGTGGGTGACCTGCTCCTTGGCCTTGCGGTACAGGCGCGAACGCTGACCGCGGTAGCCGGAGGCCGCCTCGAGGATCGCCCGGCGCTTCTTGTGGGCGTTTACTGCCCGCTTGACGCGTGCCACTTCTTGACTCCTTGTAGCGGGGCCGCGGGTGTCTTCACACGGCCCGGAAATTCGATGGGATCCCGGTCTTGGCGTCCCGCTCCCGGTGGGGGAGCGGCGACGTCAGATGCCGAGAAGCTTCTTGATCTTCGCGGCGTCGCCCGGGGCCATCTCGGCGTTGCCCGTGAGGCGACGCGTCAGCTTGGACGACTTGTGCTCGAGCAGGTGGCGCTTGCCGGCGCGCTCGCGGAGCACCTTGCCGGAGCCGGTGACCTTGAAGCGCTTCTTGGTACCGCTGTGCGTCTTGTTCTTCGGCATGGCGCCGTTATCTCCTCGTCGGTGGCGTTCCCACCGGTCCGGTACCGGACCGGCTTGCGGGAGCGTCATGTTGTGTCGGTGATCCGGGACCGGATGCCCCGGAACCAGGCCTAGGCCTGCGCCTCGGGAGAGGCGTCGCCGGCTTCGGCGGAGGCGACCCCGGTGTCCCCTTCGGGCGCTTCCTTGGCGGCAGCGTCCGCGGCAGCACCCTGGCGCTCGGCCTTGCGGGCGGCCTGCGCCTCGCGGGCTTCGGCCATCGCCTCGGTCTTCTTCTTGTGCGGACCGAGAACCATGATCATGTTTCGGCCGTCCTGCTTCGGGTTCGACTCGACGAAACCGAGGTCCTGGACGTCCTCCGCCAGACGCTGCAGCAGCCGGTAGCCGAGCTCCGGCCGGGACTGCTCGCGACCGCGGAACATGATCGTGATCTTGACCTTGTCGCCCTGCTTGAGGAACCGAACGACGTGACCCTTTTTGGTGTCGTAGTCGTGCGGGTCGATCTTCGGCCGGAGCTTCATCTCCTTGATGACCGTGTGCGCCTGGTTCTTGCGCGCCTCACGGGCCTTCATCGCCGACTCGTACTTGAACTTGCCGTAGTCCATGAGCTTGCAGACCGGCGGGCGTGCAGACGCTGCGACCTCGACCAGGTCCAGGTCGTACTCCTGCGCGAGTTCAAGCGCCTTCGCAAGCGGGACGATGCCCACCTGTTCGCCGCTGGGACCGACGAGTCGCACCTCAGGGACACGAATCCGATCGTTGATGCGGGGCTCGGTGCTGATGGATCCTCCTCGGTAGCACCACACGGCTGTCAGGTTCAGACAGCCGCTGACGTCTTTGTGTCACGGGGACCAACCGCGGCCGGGCACGAAAAATGCCCCACCGTTCACAGGCAGGGGCTCCAAAACAACCGGAGCACCGCCGGGCGCGAACCGCGGGGCGCAGCATCGGACGGCTTTCCATCATCCGTACGGAACGATGGATGCCGCCTGACCGGTGACCCGCCGCCCCGGAAGGCGGTCGGGTGGGAGAACGGAGCCTCCACTTGTGGGCCGGGGACATACGTCTCCGGCCGGTCGTCCCTCCAATATAGCAGTCCGCGCCGGGCGCGCTCGCCAGGAGCCGCGGCAGGCGCCTCCCGGGCCCGGCTTATCGTGGGGGCATGACTGACGCGACCCCCACCCCCGCCACCGCGGCCGACCCGGCCCCCGACTACGACGCCATGACGCGCGACATCGCGGACGTGCCCGCCGTCGAGGTGATCACCACGGTGGCCGTGCACCTGCTGAGCGCCGCGGCGGTCAACCTGGGCCTCGACAAGCCGGACTCCGAGCACAAGGACCTCGACGAGGCCCGCAAGCTGATCACCGCCCTTGCCGGCCTGGTGACCGCCAGCGCCACCGAGATCAGCTCCTTCCACGCCGCACCGCTGCGCGACGGCCTGAAGTCCCTCCAGCTCGCCTTCCGCGAGGCGTCCGTCGTCCCGGACGAGCCGGGCCAGGGGCCGGGCGAGAAGTTCACGGGACCGGTCTTCGGCTGACGGGCCGGGCGTACGGGAACGAACCGGAGGGCCGGGGCGGCAGCCGCCCCGGCCCTCTCGCGTACGCGCCCCCGGGCTCCGGGGGTCAGCGGGTCAGCGGGTGAAGAGGGCTTCGCCCGGCGGGGCCGGCGCCGACTCCGGGAGCAGCGCCAGGTCCAGCCCGCGCACCAGCCGGGCCCGCAGCGTCTCGTCCGCGGCGAGCGCCCCGGCCACGCTCCTGGCCGCGGCCCCGGGCTCCGCGCCGGCGGCCAGCACGATCGCGAGCGTGCCGTCGGCGTCGGGGCCGCCGGGCCCGAGGTGCGCCCGCAGCACCGCGGGCTCCGCGGCCACCGCGGCCCGTACGGCCTCGTGCACGGCCGGGTCGGTCAGCGGATCGGTGTCCGTGCGGCCCTCGGCGAGCGCGAGCAGCGCCCGGCCGGTGAGCTCGTACGCGACGGGGCCGGCCATGTCGAGGACGACCGTGTCGGCCTTCTCGTGCGCGGCGGCCGCCAGCGCCTGGTGGAGCGGGACCGCGACCGGCCGGGCCGCCGGGTCCCACAGCGCGAGCGAGGCGGTGGAGGTGAAGGCGGGCAGCGCCCGCCGGTTCCCCGCCTGAAGGGTGGGCACAGCCATGTCGCTGGTCTTCTCCCGCCTGAGCCCGGTCTCCGGATCGGTCTCGACCTCGCCGAGGACCGCGACCACCGGGACCAGGAGCCGGGCGCCCTTGAGCGCGGCCAGCACCTCCGGCTCCCTCTCCCGGTCCTCGGACCAGGCGGCCAGGGCCGCGCTCAGCCGGGGGTCGGCGGAGCCGTCGTCGTCGGAGTAGCCGGGGTCGGGGATGTTCTTGTTCGCCACAGTTACCCGACCCTATCCCCCTGGTCTGCGCTCCCGCGCGGCGGCCGGGCGGGGCGGCCGGACGGGCGCCGGGCCAGCACGGCCGCCAGCACCAGCAGCCCCAGCCCGGTGCCCGCCGCCGCGGGCAGCACCGGCCCGGCGGCGGCCGCGTCCGCCGGGGCCGGCTCCGGTCCCGGGCCGAAGTGCGCGCTGCCCGCGGCGGCGGGCCGGGGCACGGCGGGCTCGGGGCGCAGCGCATCCGCGGCCTGCAGCGCGGCGGCGGGATCGACCAGGCCGTGCCCGCGGGCGTCGTTCCGGCCGCCTGCGGGGGCGTCGGCGGCGGTGTCCTCCAGCAGCTTCTTGATCTGCGCCGGGGACAGCTCGGGGTGGGCGGCCCGGACGAGCGCCACCGCCCCGGAGACGAATGCGGCGGCCGCGCTGGTCCCCCAGCCCTCGTAGTAGGAGCGGTCGGGGTCGGCGATGACGATGTCGACACCGGGCGCGCAGACGCTGGCGTACCAGCTGCGCGTCGAGAACGGCGCCTTCCGGCCGCGGCGGTCGACCGCCGCGACGGCGATCACCCCCGGGTAGGCGGCCGGGTAGGAGGCGTGGTTGCCCTCCCGGCCGCCGTTGCCGGCGGAGGCGACCACGACGACGCCCTTCGCCAGCGCGTACTGCACCGCCTCGTCCTCGGCGGCCTCGTGGTGCGCGGAGTCGCTGTCGTCGCCGAGCGACAGGTTGATCACGTCCGCCCCGTGGTCGGCGGCCCACCGGATCCCCTCGGCGAGCGCACCGCCCTTGCTCTCCCGCGCCTCGGCCCGGCCCGGATCGCCCTCCTCCAGGATCACGCGGACCGGCAGGATCCGGGCCTGCGGGGCCACCCCGAGGACACCGGCCCTGCGGTGCCGGCCGTGGCCGTGCCCGGCGATGATCCCCGCCATGGCCGTCCCGTGCCGCGCCCAGGCCCGGTCGCCGGGGCCCGCGCCCATGCCGACCAGGTCGGCGCCTTCGAGGACCTGCCCGGCGAGGTCCGGGTGTCCGGCGTCGACACCCGTGTCGAGGACGGCGACGGTGACCCCGCCGCCCTGCGTGGTCCCCCACGCCTCCTCTGCGCGCAGCGCCGTCAGCCCCCACTGCCGGTCCCGTACGGCATCGGTGTCCGCGGCGGCGGGCGCGGCGGGCACCCCGACGGCCAGGACCGCGCCGATGACCAGGGCCGCACCGGCCTTGCCCCGCCTCACCGCGCGGACCCGGCCGGAACGGCGAGCGAGCTGAGGCCGGCCCGCACCAACTCCCCGACGGCCTTCGCCTCGTGGCCGAGCCCGGACTGCGCGACGGCCCCGGAGGCATCGGCGCGCACGGCCTCGTCGGCCGGGACGGGCGCGTCGAGGACGCGGCCGTCGGCGAATGCGGCGACCGTGTAGACGACGACGGGCCCCTCCGGCAGGACGGCCGCGGTCCAGGCAGCGCGGCGCTCGTCGGCGAACCCGAACCCGGGCGGCGCCCCGAGCCGCCCCTGCAGCCCGGCCATGGCGGACGCCTCGCCGGGGGTGAACACCATGCCTACGGCGACGAGGGAGCTGCGGGTGGCATCGGTGTACGAGGCCCGCAGCACGCGCGTACACCCGGTCCCGGCGAACGCCGCCTGCCACTCGGCGGCCAGCGCGGCCGCACAGTCGGCGTCGGGGGCGACGGCCACGCGGGTCCAGGTCCGGTCGGCCCCGCCGGGCCCGGCACCGGGTCCGGCGAGCACGGGCGGGAAGAGGGCGTCGACGGGGGCGTCCCGCCACAGCGAACCGGCCTTGCGGTAGGCGGCGTCGGCGGACGGCACCCGTCCGGCGGCATGCCGCTCGGCCCACCCCGTCAGAGCCGTCCCGGCGAGCAGGCCCGTCCCGACCACGGCGCACAACACGGCGACGAGCCGCTGCGGCTGCCCCCGCCGCCCGGCTCCCCGAGACGGAACCGACTCGGACTCGGCCAAAACCGCCTCATACGGCGCCGACGCACTCATCCGACGACTCCGCCCCCCGTTCCGTACGGCTGCCGCAGCTACTTTACGCGGAGGGCGGGGTGCGAGGCGTGGGCGGCGGGGTGGGCGGGGCCGGGATCGGGGTGGGGCCGTGGTGCTGTGCGCGGGGGTGGTGGTCGGGGCGGTGTCGGGGGTTGGTCGGGGTCGGGGTGGTGGCTGGGGGCGGGGTGGTGGCTGGGGGCGGGGTGGTGGCTGGGGGCGGGCCGCCAGTCCAGTGTCAGCGCGGGCCGGGGCGGGCCGTCAAGGGCGCTCCCGTTGGTCGCGTCGCTGCGCGATGGCCCTTCGGGCCACCCTTGACTGCCCGCCCCGTCCCGCACCGACAGAAGACTGTCGCCCCACCCCCAGCAGGAACAACGCCCAGGGGGACCCATACCGGGAAGGCCCCAGCCGCGCAGAGGACGACCACGGCTCCGCCACGGTCCTTTCCGTCCCGGCAGCATCAGGCGCCTCACCAGCCGCCCTGGGCGCCCGAGATCGCTACGCGGTTCCGCGGGGTTGGCGGCTGCGGCCTGCTCGTGCTTGCGGAGGCGCCTCAGATCGCTACACGGCCGGGCTGGGTGGGCGGCCGCGGACCGTGTGCGGCGGCAGCGAGGGCGCCTCAGATCACTGCGGGTGTCCGTGAGAGGGGGCGGGTGCGACACAGCCGGGGCGGGCGGGGTTGACGGGGTGGGGGAGGTGGCCTGTGGGGGCGGCAAGGGGACGTGTTGTGGGTAAACGACGCCCCAGACATCGTTTCGGCACACGAAGCCCCGTTCGCGCTCAGATTCCCTTGACTGCGAGCCTCCTGGACACGCAGGACCACTGTGGTCAGCCCGACTCCTACAGGCACCCCCTTCTGCGGCTTCCCACGGCTTCCTACGGCTTCCTGCGATCCGTCGTGCATCGGCCGGCACCAGACCGCCGACAGCCACCAACCGAGCGCCTCGTGAGGCTGGTTGCTGCGCATCGGCAACCATGGACGGGCTGAGGACGCCGACCTGGGGCAGCGCACGGTGGACAGGGGCGTTCGCCGGCCCCGGACAGCCGCAGTCGCCCACCCGGCCCAGCCGTGTAGCGATCTGAGGCGCCTCCGCAGGCACGGGCATGCCGCGGCCGCCTACCCAGCCCGGCCGTGTAGCGATCGGCGGCGCCCGGAGGGCTGACGGGGTGTGAGGTATGGCTGGGGTGGGAGGGCGTGGCGGAGCCGTGCCCGCCCTCTGCGCGGCTGGGGCCCTCCCGGTATGGGTCCCCCTGGGCGTTGTTCCTGCTGGGGGTGGGGCGACAGTCTTCTGTCGGTGCGGGACGGGGCGGGCAGTCAAGGGTGGCCCGAAGGGCCATCGCGCAGCGACGCGACCAACGGGAGCGCCCTTGACGGCCCGCCCCGGCCCGCGCTGACACTGGACTGGCGGCCCGCCCCCAGCCACCACCCCGACCCCGACCAACCCCCGACACCGCCCCGACCACCACCCCCGCGCACAGCACCACGGCCCCACCCCGATCCCGGCCCCGCCCCTGCCCCTGCCCTCCCCCGCACCCCTACCCCCCGGTATCCCCCCGTGGCAAGCTGCCGCCCATGACACCTACCCCCGGTCTCGATCGGGCTCGGTATGACCGGGCCACCGCGCATCTCGAAGCGCCCTTGGCCATCGTCGATCTCGATGCGTTCGACGCCAACGCCGACGATCTCGTGCGCCGGGCCGGCGGCAAGCCGGTGCGGGTGGCGAGCAAGTCGGTGCGCTGTCGGGCGCTGTTGGAGCGGGTGCTGGCGCGGCCCGGTTTCGCCGGGGTCATGTCGTACACGCTGGCCGAGTCCCTGTGGCTGGCCCGGTCCGGGTTCAGCGACGTGCTGCTGGCCTACCCGTCGGCGGACCGGGCCGGCTTCGCCGAGCTCGCGGGCGATCCGAAGCTGGCTGCGGCCGTGACGGTCATGGTGGACGACGTGGCGCAGCTGGAGCTGATCGATGCCGCTCGCGCGGGCGGCTCGCAGGAGGTGCGGGTCTGTCTGGAGCTGGACACCGGGTTGCGGCTGCTGGGCGGGCGGGTGCGGGTCGGTGCCCGCCGGTCGCCGCTGCGGGAGCCGGCAGCGCTGGCGGAGCTGGCGCGGGCGGTGGCCGCGCGGCCCGGGTTCCGGGTCGTGGGGGTGATGGGGTACGAGGGGCACGTCGCCGGTGTCGGTGACGCGGTGGCGGGGCGGCCGCTGAGGTCGCGGGCGATCCGGCTCATGCAGGCGGCGGCGCGGCGGGAGCTGGCGGTGCGGCGGGCGGAGGCGGTGCGTGCCGTACGGCAGGTCGTGCCGGGGCTGGAGTTCGTCAACGGCGGTGGGACGGGCAGTGTGCAGCAGACGGCCGCGGAGGATGCGGTGACGGAGGTCGCCGCGGGGTCGGGGCTGTACGTGCCGCGGCTGTTCGACAACTACACGTCGTTCCGCGGGCGTCCCGCGGCGCTGTTCGCGCAGCCGGTGGTGCGGCGGCCCGGGGTGGGGGTGGTGACGGTGCTGGGCGGCGGGTATCCGGCGTCGGGGGCGGCGGGTGCGGACCGGCTGCCGGAGCCGTATCTGCCGCGGGGGCTGCGGTACGACCCGTTGGAGGGGGCGGGTGAGGTGCAGACGCCGCTGCTGGGCGCGGCGGCGGACGATCTGCTGATCGGCGACCGGGTGTGGTTCCGGCATGCGAAGGCGGGCGAGCTGTGCGAGCGGTTCGACGTGCTGTACCTGGTGGAGGGGGACCGTGTCGCGTCGGCGGTGCCGACGTACCGGGGCGAGGGCCGCACGTTCCTGTAGCGGCGGCCCCCGCCCCGTGCGTGCCTTCCTACAGCGGCGTGACGTAGGCCCCGGAGATGCCGCCGTCCACCAGGAAGTCGGTGGCGTTGATGAAGGAGGAGTCGTCGCTGGCGAGGAAGGCGACGGCGGCCGCGATCTCCTCGGCTTCGGCGAAGCGGCCGAGCGGGATGTGGACGAGGCGGCGGGCGGCGCGCTCGGGGTCCTTGGCGAACAGCTCCTGCAGCAGCGGGGTGTTGACCGGTCCGGGGCAGAGGGCGTTGACGCGGATGCCTTCGCGGGCGAACTGGACGCCGAGTTCGCGGGACATGGCGAGGACGCCGCCCTTGGAGGCGGTGTAGGAGATCTGGGAGGTGGCGGCGCCCATGACGGCGACGAAGGAGGCGGTGTTGATGATGGAGCCGCGGCCCTGGCGCTGCATGTAGGGCAGGGCCGCCTTGCAGCACAGGTAGACGGAGGTGAGGTTGACGTCCTGGACGCGCTTCCAGGCGTCGAGGCCGGTGGTGAGGATGGAGTCGTCGTCGGGGGGCGAGATGCCGGCGTTGTTGAAGGCGATGTCGACGGAGCCGTAGGTGTCGTAGGCGGTCCTGAAGAGGGCTTCGACGTCTTCGGGGCTGGTGACGTCGACCTTGGCGAAGGTGCCGCCGACTTCTTCGGCGGCGGCCTTGCCGGCGGTTTCGTCGATGTCGCCGCAGACCACGTTGGCGCCTTCGGAGGCGAGGCGGCGGGCGGTGGCGAGGCCGATGCCGCTGCCGGCGCCGGTGACGACGGCGGTGCGGCCGACGAGGCGGCGGCAGACGATCTCTTCGGTGGTCCGGTCGGTGGTCATGGGTTCAGGCCTCCGTGCTGATGAAGACGTTCTTGGTCTCGGTGAATGCGGTGAGGGCGTCGGGGCCGAGCTCCCGGCCGAGGCCGGACTGCTTGTAGCCGCCGAAGGGGGTCCAGTAGCGGACGCTGCTGTGGGAGTTGACGGAGAGGTTGCCGGCGGCGACGGCGCGGGAGACGCGCAGGGCACGGCCGACGTCGCGGGTCCACAGGGAGCCGGAGAGGCCGTACTCGGTGGCGTTGGCGAGGCGGACGGCGTCGTCCTCGTCGTCGAAGGGGAGGACGACGGCGACGGGTCCGAAGACCTCTTCGACGGCGACGGGCGCGGTGGGGTCGGCGCCGGTGACGAGGGTGGGCGGGTACCAGAAGCCGGGCCCGTCGGGTGCGGTGCCGCGGACGGCGGTGAGGTCGTCGGTGACGTAGGACCGTACGCGGTCGAGCTGGGCCTGCGAGATGAGGGGGCCCATCTGGGTCTTCTCGTCGGCGGGGTCGCCGACGGCGACGCCTTCGACGAGGGGGGCGAGGAGGTCGAGGAAGCGGTCGTGGACGGTGCGCTGGACGAGGATGCGGGTGCGGGCGCAGCAGTCCTGGCCGGTGTTGTCGAGGAAGGACATGGGGGCGGCCGCGGCGGCGGCTTCGAGGTCGGCGTCGGCGAAGACGATGTTGGGGCTCTTGCCGCCGAGTTCGAGGGTGACGGGCTTCACCCGGTCGGCGCACTTGGCCATGATCTGCCTGCCGGTACGGGTGGAGCCGGTGAAGACGATCTTCGCGATGCCGGGGTGTCCGACGAGGGCGTCGCCGGCGGTGTCGCCGCGGCCGGGGAGCACCTGGAGGAGGTGTTCGGGGAGCCCGGCTTCGAGGGCGAGTTCGGCGAGGCGCAGGGCGGTGAGGGGGGTGGCCTCGGCGGGCTTGAGGATGACGGCGTTGCCGGCGGCGAGGGCGGGTGCGAGTCCCCAGGCGGCGATCGGCATGGGGAAGTTCCAGGGGGCGATGACGCCGATGACGCCGAGGGGTTCGAGGAAGGTGACGTCGATGCCGCCGGGGACGGGGATCTGGCGGCCGGTGAGCCGTTCGACGCCGCCTGCGGCGTAGTCGAGGAGGTCGCGGACGTTGGCGGCTTCCCAGCGGGCGTTGCCGATGGTGTGTCCGGCTTCGAGGACTTCGAGCCGGGCGAGCTCCTCGTTGTGGGCGTCGACGGCGGCGGCGAAGCGGCGCAGCAGGCGGGCCCGGTCGGCGGGGGCGGCGGCGGCCCAGGTGCGCTGGGCTGCGGCGGCCCGGGTGACGGCGGCGTCGACGTCGTCCCGTGTGGCGGCCGGGACGGTGGCGACGGTTTCGCCGGTGGCCGGGTTGAGGACTTCCAGCGCGTCGGACACGTGGTGCCTTTCGGAGGGGTTTCGGGGGTCGGGGGCGGGGCGTGGCCGGGGCGGGTCAGAGGCGTTCGAAGGAGCGGCGGCGCTCCCAGTCGGTGACGGCGGAGTCGTAGGCGTCGAGTTCGACGCGGGCCATGTTGAGGTAGTGGGCGACGACTTCGGGGCCGAAGGCGGCCTTGGCGATCTCGCTGTTGTCCCAGAGTTCGGCGGCTTCGCGCAGGGTGGTGGGGACGTGGGCGTAGCCGCCGGTGTAGGCGTTGCCGTGGCAGGGGTCGGGGAGTTCGAGGCCGTTCTCGATGCCGTGCAGGCCGGCGGCGACGAGTCCGGCGACGGCGAGGTAGGGGTTGACGTCGCCGCCGGGGAGGCGGTTCTCGAAGCGGGTGGAGCGGCCGTGGCCGACGACGCGGAGGGCGCAGGTGCGGTTGTCGTGGCCCCAGGCGACGGCGGTGGGGGCGAAGGAGCCGGGGCGGAAGCGCTTGTAGGAGTTGATGTTGGGGGCGTAGAGGAGGGAGAAGTCGCGGAGTGCGGCGAGCTGGCCGGCGAGGAAGTGGCGCATGAGGGGGGACATGCCGTCGGGGCTGTCGCCGGCCATGGCGTTGCGGCCCTCGGAGTCGGTGAGGGAGAGGTGGATGTGGCAGGAGTTGCCTTCGCGCGCGTCGAACTTGGCCATGAAGGTGAGCGAGACGCCTTCCTGGGCGGCGATCTCCTTGGCGCCGGTCTTGTAGACGGCGTGCTGGTCGCAGGTGGTGAGCGCCTCGTCGTAGCGGAAGGCGATCTCGTGCTGGCCGAGGTTGCACTCGCCCTTGGCGGATTCGACGGTCAGTCCGGCGCCCTGCATGTCGTTGCGGATGCGGCGGAGGAGGGGCTCGATGCGGCCTGTGCCGAGGACCGAGTAGTCGGTGTTGTACTGGTTGGCGGGGGTCAGCGCGCGGTAGTCGGCGTTCCAGGCCTGTTCGTAGGTGTCCTTGAAGACCATGAACTCCAGCTCGGTGCCGACCATGGCGGTGTAGCCGTGTCCGGCGAGGCGGTCGAGCTGGCGGCGGAGGATCTGGCGGGGGGCGGCCACGACCGGGGTGCCGTCGTTCCATGCGAGGTCGGCGAGGAGGAGGGCGCTGCCGGGGTGCCAGGGGATGCGGCGCAGGGTGGCGGTGTCGGGGCGCATGGCGAAGTCGCCGTAGCCGCGCTCCCAGGAGGACATCTCGTAGCCGTCGACGGTGTTCATGTCGGTGTCGACGGCGAGGAGGTAGTTGCAGCCCTCCGTGCCGTGTTCGAGGACCTCGTCGAGGAAGAACTGTGCGGCGAACCGCTTGCCCTGGAGGCGTCCCTGCATGTCGGGGAAGGCGAGGACGACGGTGTCGATCTCGCCGCTCGCGACGAGGGCGCGGAGCTCCTCGGGGGCGAGCGGCGGCGTGCGGTCTACCACGGGGATCTCTCCTTCGGTGAGCCGAGGGGGCCTAAGGTATTGAACAGAACCATTGCTTGGGAAGGGGAGGGGCCGAGATGGCCGACACGGCGAGCGGGGGCGGCGCGATGGCGCGGCTGAACCCGGTCCTGCGGCAGGTGCGGGCGGGCAGCGGCTTCGAGGAGGCGCTGGAGCAGATCCTGCAGGTGGTGCGGCTGGGCCTGGTGCCGGCCGGGGAGCGGCTGCCGCCGGAGCGGGAGCTGGCGGAGCGGATGGGCATCAGCCGGGTCACACTGCGCGAGGTGCTCAAGGTGCTCCAGGAGCAGGGGCTGGTGGAGGCGCGGCGGGGCCGGTACGGGGGGACGTTCGTCCTGCCGCGCCCGGACACCCCGGTCGGCGGCGGCGAGGACGAGCTGCGCCGGCGCGTCGCGGGGGTCGACCTGGAGGACGTGCTGCGCTTCCGCGAGGTCCTGGAGGTGGGGGCGGCCGGGCTGTGCGCCGCGCAGGGGCTGTCCGAGGAGGAGTCGGAACGGCTGCTGGCGGCGCTGGCGGCGACGCAGGACGCGCCGCTGGCGGACTACCGCCGCCGGGACACGCTCTTCCACCTGGCGCTGTGCGAGCTGGCGGGCTCGCCGACGCTGACGGCGCAGTACGCGGCCGTCCGGGCCGCCGTCAACGACCTGCTGGACTGCATACCCCTGCTGGTGCGGAACCTGGAGCACTCGCAGCAGCAGCACGCCGCCCTGGTGGAGGCGGTCCTGGAGCGGGACGCGGACGCGGCCCGCGAGGTGATGCGGGAGCACTGCTGCGGCACGGCCGCGCTGCTGCGCGGCTTCCTGGCCTGAGGGTGCGCACGCCCGGCCCGGCCCGCCTGTTTTGCGCGGGGGTCTTGCGCATCCCGCACTCCTACGGCAAAGGTACGCGGCACAACCATTGTCCTGGGCAGCGGGAGCGCACATGGCCGAAGACACCGGGGCACGGCTGGACACCGCCGTGCCGCAGACCGCCCGATCCGCCGCCGGGGGCGGCGACGCCTACCTGGAGCGCCGCACGCTGCGCCGCGGCAGCGCCGGCTGGCTGCTGCTGACCGGCCTCGGCGTCGCGTACGTCGTCTCCGGCGACTTCTCCGGCTGGAACATCGGCCTCGCCCAGGGCGGCTTCGGCGGCCTGGCCGCCGCCACGGTCCTGATGGGCGCCATGTACGCCTGCCTGGTCTTCTCCCTGGCCGAGCTGTCGGCCATCCTGCCGACGGCGGGCGGCGGCTACGGCTTCGCCCGGCGCGCCCTCGGCCCCTGGGGCGGCTTCCTGACCGGCACCGCGATCCTCATCGAGTACGTGCTCGCACCCGCCGCGATCTCCATCTTCATCGGCGACTACGTCGAGTCCCTGCACCTCTTCGGCCTGACCTCCGGCTGGCCCGTGTACCTGGCCTGCTTCGCCGTGTTCATCGGCATCCACCTGTGGGGCGTCGGCGAGGCACTGCGCTTCTCCCTCGTCGTCACCGCGGTGGCCGTGACCGCGCTCGTGGTGTTCGCCGTCGGCGCGTTCACCGAGTTCGACGCCTCGCGGCTGGACGACATCGCCGTGGACACCACCGCGTTCGGGGCCAACTCGTGGCTGCCGCTGGGTCTGCTGGGGATCTGGGCGGCGTTCCCGTTCGGGATGTGGTTCTTCCTCGGCGTCGAGGGGGTGCCGCTGGCGGCAGAGGAGGCCAAGGACCCGGTCCGGTCGATGCCGCGGGCGCTGTCGATCTCCATGGGCGTCCTGGTGCTGCTGGCACTGCTCACCTTCCTCGCCTCGACGGGGGCGCGCGGCGCCGACGCGATCAAGGACGCCGGGAACCCGCTGGTGGTGGCCCTGGAGGGCAACCCCGGACTGTCGTGGCTGAAGACGTTCGTCAACTACGCGGGCCTCGCCGGCCTGGTGGCCTCGTTCTTCTCCCTCATCTACGCCGGCTCGCGCCAGCTGTTCGCGCTGTCGCGGGCGGGCTACCTGCCCCGCTTCCTGTCGCTGACCTCCCGGCGCAAGGCCCCCTACCTGGGGCTGCTCATCCCGGGCGCGATCGGCTTCGCGCTGGCCGCGGCGACGGGCGACGGGCCGCGGATGCTGAACATCGCGGTGTTCGGCGCGACGATCTCCTACGCGCTGATGGCCCTGTCCCACATCGTGCTGCGGCGCCGCGAGCCGCACCTGGAGCGCCCGTACCGGACGCCCGGCGGCACGGCGACCTCGGCCACGGCGTTCGTCCTGGCGCTGGCGGCGCTCACGGCCACCTTCCTGGTGGACAGGGACGCCGCCTTCATCGCCCTGGGTGTGTACGCCGTCGCCCTCGCCTACTTCGCGGTCTACAGTCGGCACCACCTGGTGGCCTCCGCGCCGGAGGAGGAGTTCGCCGCGCTGGCCCGCGCAGAGGCCGAGCTGGCCCGGGACTGACCGCCGGTCCCCGGGTACCCCCACTCCCCCGCTCCCCCGTCGACCGACCCGCCACCGGAGGTTGCCCCCGTGCCCAGGCCGCTCATCGGCATCACGACCTACGTCGAGGAATCCGCCCGCTACCGCGTGTGGGACGTCGCCGCGTCCCTCGTGCCCTCCGGCTACTACGAGCTCGTCCAGGCGGCGGGCGGTGCGGCCGTGCTGCTCCCGCCGGACTGCGCCCCGGGGGCCGCGGCGGAGGTGCTGGGCAGGCTGGACGGCCTGGTCGTCGCGGGCGGCCCGGACGTGGACCCGGCCCGCTACGGCGCGCCGCGCGACCCGCGCACGGGCCCGGCCGGGACGGCGCGGGACGAGTGGGAGCTGGCCCTGATCGGGGCGGCCCTCGACGCGGGCGTGCCACTGCTCGGCATCTGCCGCGGCATGCAGGCGCTCAACGTCGCCCTCGGCGGCACCCTGGTCCAGCACATCGACGGACACCTGCACCAGCCGGGCGTCATGTCCTGGCACCCGGTCCGCCCGGTGCCCGGTACGCGCTACGCGGCGCTCGTCCCGGAGGAGGCGGAGGTGCCCACCTACCACCACCAGGCCGTCGACCGGCTGGGCCGGGGCCTGGTCGCGTCGGCGCACGCGGTCGACGGCACGGTCGAGGCGGTCGAACTGCCCGGCCCCGACCGGTGGGTGCTCGGCGTGCAGTGGCATCCGGAGCACGACAAGGACACCCGGGTGGTGGGGGCGCTCGTCGGGGCCGCGGCCGCCCGCACGCCCGTCGAGTCGCGCTGAGCGGCGGCCGGTCCGGCCGCCGCATGCGCCGACGTGCGGGCCGCCCGGCAGGTCGGAAGACTGGAGGCATGACGAACAAGGCTGTGCTGGAAGGCGGGCCGGCGGACCTGTCCGAGCGGGTCGTCGACGCCCCCTCTCCCGGCGAGGACGTGAAGGTCCCGCACCGCGGCGGGTACGAGCACTTCCGGGCCACGGCGCGCCGGCAGGACGGCCCGGAGGGCAGTCTGCCCGTGTTCGAGTGGTGGGAACGGACCGAGATCGCAGAGTGACGGGGCGCGCCATGACACACACCGCGGAATGGACGGTCGGAGTCTCGCTCACGGAGGAGGGCGGGACGACCCGTGCCCGCGCCGTGCTGGACACGGGGACGGCGAAGCTGGTCGGCCGCGGCTCGGCGCGCTGCAACCCGGAGGACGTCGAGGTTCCGGCGATCGGCGACGAGCTCGCGGCGAGCCGGGCCATGCGGGATCTGGCGGGGCAGCTGATGCGGGCCGCCGACCGGGACCTGGCGGCGATGGGCGCCGTACCGGAGCCGCCGCGCACCGGCTACGGGTGGCCGCAGGACGCGGACGACCCGACGCGGCGCGGCCGCTGACGCGCCCCCGGGCCGGTGCGTACGGGCCGGCCGGTCAGGGCCGGACGCGGGTGAGCGACAGCAGGTCCCGGGCCGGGCCGGCCGGGCGGGAGCCGGCGGGCCACACCGCCCGCAGGGCCCGCCCCAGGGCCGCGCCCGTGACGGGGACCTGGACCAGGCGGCGGGCGGCGAGCTCGTCGCCGAGGGCGAGCTCGGACAGGACGCAGGGGCCGGCGCCGCTTACGGCCGCGGCCTTGACGGCGGTCGTCGAGGCCAGTTCCAGCAGCGGCGCGGCGAGCCCGCCGCAGTCGGCCAGCGCCCCGTCGAGCACCTGCCGGGTACCCGAGCCGCGCTCGCGGAGGATGAGCGGGGTCGAGGCCAGTTCGGCCGCCTCCACGCCCTTGGTGCGGCGCGCCCACGGGTGCTCCGGGGCGACGGCGACCACGAGCCGGTCCTCGGCGATCACCGCCGCGTCCAGCCCGTCGGGGACGGTCAGGCCCTCGACGAAGCCGAGGTCCGCGTCGTGAGCGAGGACCCGCCGCGCGACCAGCGCCGAGTTCCCGGCCTGGAGGGAGACGGCCGTGCCGGGCCGCTGCCCGCGCAGGGCGATCAGCCAGCCGGGCAGCAGGTACTCGGCGATGGTCATGCTGGCGGCCACGCGCAGCCGCGAGTCGCGGCGCCCGCGCAGGGCCTGGGCGCCGGCGTCGAAGGCCTCGGCGGCCTCCACCACCCGGCGGGCCCAGTCGGTGACGAGCGCGCCCTCCGCGGTGAGGGTGGAGCCGCGGGGCGAGCGGTCGACGAGGGCGACGCCGAGCCGGGCCTCCATCGCGCGGATCCGGCTGCTGGCGGCGGGCTGCGTGATGCCCATGTGCTTGGCGGCGCCGCTGAGGCTGCCCAGGCGCGCGACGGCGAGCAGCAGCTCCAGCGCGCCCAGGTCCGGCACCCGGTGCACCAGCGGAACCCACTCCTCGTTACCCATAAAGTCAGTTTATGGCCTCATAGGTGTGCGGCCTCTGCCGCCCGGGGCTTTGCCGGGTGAGGCTGGGCCCATGGCCAGCACCACCGTCCCTCCCCGCGCGTCCGCCACCCGCACCGCGCCCGCCGCCGCTCCCGGGGCCCACCCGGCCCGCGCAGCGCGCCGGCCCCTTCCCGCCCTGCGCCACTTCGGCCCCAACTGGTACGCCTGCGTGATGGGCACGGCGATCATTGCCACCGCCGGGGCGGCGCTCCCGCACCAGCTGCCGGGGCAGCGCACGGCATGCGTCGCCGTGTGGGCGCTGTCCGTCGCGGTACTGGCGCTCGTCCTGGCCGCCCGGGCGGGCCACTGGCTGCACCACCGGGACCAGGCGCGCGCCCACCTCCTCGACCCGGCGGTCGCCCCGTTCCACGGCTGCCTGTCGATGGCGCTGCTGGCCGTCGGCGCGGGCACGCTCACCGTCGGGCGGGACGTGCTCGGGGAGCGGGCGGCGCTCGCCGCGGACGCGGTGCTCTTCGGCGCCGGCACGGTGCTCGGCCTGGCCACGGCCGTGGCGGTGCCGTACCTGATGGTGGTGCGGCACGAGGTGCGGGCCTCGCAGGCATCCCCGGTGTGGCTGCTGCCGCTGGTCTCCCCCATGGTGTCCGCGGCGGTCGGCCCCCTGCTGGTACCGCACCTGCCGGCCGGGCAGGCGCGGGAGGCGCTGCTGCTGGGCTGCTTCGCGCTGTTCGGGATGAGTCTGCTGGCGACGCTGCTGGTGCTGCCGCTGCTGTTCGGGCGGCTGCTGGTCGGCGGGCCGCTCCCGGCGGTGCTGACGCCGACCCTGTTCCTGGTGCTGGGGCCGCTGGGGCAGTCCACCACCGCGGCCGGGCAGCTCGCCGACGCGGCCCCGGGGGCGATCGGCGCCCCGTACGCCGGCGCGCTGGCCGGTTTCGCCGTCGTGTACGGAGTCCCCGTGCTCGGTTTCGCGCTGCTGTGGCTGGCGCTGGCCGGTGCGCTGCTGGTGCGGGCGGCCAGGAGGGGGATGGGGTTCGCGATGACCTGGTGGGCGCTGACCTTCCCCGTCGGCACCTGCGTCACCGGCGCGGCCGGACTGGCCCGGCACACGGGGCTGGCCGCGTACGGGTGGCTGGCCTGGGCGCTGTTCCTGTGCCTGGCGGCCGCCTGGCTGGCGGCCGCCGTGCACACGGTGCGCGGCCTGGCGGCGGGCCGCCTCCTCCCCCGCTGACGGCCGGGGCGGGGCGGTTCAGCGGGCCGCGGCCAGCTCCGCGGCCAGGACCCGGGGCGCCTCGGCGAGCGAGGGCCCGTACCAGGTGAGGTGGCGGCCGCTGACGAGCGCGGCCGGGCGGCCGGGGAACGCCTCCGGGCCGTCCTCGCGGGTGAAGGCGTACGGCTCGTCCGGCAGCACCACCAGGTCGCAGCCGGCGGCGGCCCGGTCCGCCGGATCCACCCGCGGGTAGCGCTCGGCGTGCCCGGCGTAGACGTTCTCCACGCCGAGCCGGGCCAGGAGGTCCCCGGCGAAGGTGTCCCGGCCGAGCACCATCCAGGGCCGCCGCCACACCGGTACGACGGCCCTCAGCGGCGCGGCCGGGCGCGGCAGGCCGGCCCATGCCCGCTCCGCCTCGTCGAGCCAGCGGGGCCGGGGCAGTCCGAGCGCCCCCGTCAGGAGCCGGTCCAGTTCGTCCAGCGCCTGCGGCAGCGTGCGCACCTCGGTGACCAGGACGTCGAGGCCCGCGGCGCGCAGGGCGTCGAGGTCGGGGGCCCGGTTCTCCTCCTCGTTGGCGATCACCAGGTCGGGGCGGAGCGCGGTGATCGCGGGGACGTCGGGGTTCTTGGTGCCGCCGATGCGGACCGCACCCCGCCGGTCGAGGCCGGCGGGGTGGGTGCACCAGTCGGTGACGCCGGCGAGCAGGCCGGGTGCGGTGGCCGCGACGGCCTCGGTCAGCGAGGGGACGAGCGAGACGACGCGCACGGCCGGTCAGTGTCCCGGCGAGGGCGGCTCGGAGGAGGCGTGGATGTGCTCCCCGACGGCGACGACGAGTATCCGGGTGTCCTCGGTGACGGCCCTCCAGCGGTGGCGGACGCCGCCGGAGAGGAACAGGGCGTCGCCGCACTCCAGGCGGTAGGCGCGGCCCTCGGCCTCGACCTGGCAGGCGCCGGAGACGACGTACATGAGCTCGTCGTTGCGGTGCTGGTACTCGCGGCCGGCGTCCTGGTCGCCGGTGAACTCCATGGCGTGGAGCTGGTGGTGTCCGCGCACGAGGGGGCGCACGCCGGGGAGCGGGGTCAGCCCGGACTCGTCGCCGGCGCGTACGAGGTCGACGGTGCGCGCCGTGTCGGAGGCCGCGAGCAGTTCGACGGCCGTGGTCTCCAGCGCGTCCGCGACCCGTTCGAGGGAGCGCATGCTGGGGCGGGCCCGTTCGTTCTCTATCTGGCTGAGGAAGGGCACCGACAGTCCGCTGCGCGCCGATACGGCGGCGAGGGTGAGGTGGAGGGCCCGGCGCCGCTTGCGCACGGCCACGCCCACCCGGAGCGGTTCCTTGGCGTCCTTGTCCCGTTCCTTGTCCTCCGAGCCGTCCCTGTCGTCCATGGCGGGGCTGCCCTCCCCTTTGTCAGGTCTGTCGGCGTACGTCGGCGTCCGTCGCACGGGAGTGTGCTGTAAGCACCTTACGCAGCAACCGCCCCCGGTTTCGCGTGCAGGAGCGGACGGGGCTACGCCGCGCGTGAAACCGGTGTTCGCCTCCCGGTCATGCGTGCGTCTCTTTCCGGTCTTTTCCGCCGCAGCCGCGCCCGTCGGCGGGGTGCGGCATGATCGCCGTCATGACGAGCACTCGACGGCTGATGCTGCTGGACACCGCCTCCCTCTACTTCCGCGCCTACTTCGGCGTACCGGAATCCGTGAAGGCCCCGGACGGCACTCCGGTGAACGCCGTGCGCGGGCTGCTGGACTTCATCGGGCGCCTGGTCCAGGACCACCGCCCCGACGATCTCGTGGCCTGTATGGACGCCGACTGGCGGCCGCACTGGCGGGTGGAGCTGATCCCCTCGTACAAGGCGCACCGCGTGGCCGAGGAGACGGCGGCCGGGCCGGATGTCGAGGAGACCCCGGACACGCTGGCGCCGCAGGTCCCGATCATCGAGGCGGCCCTGGACGCCTTCGGGATCGCCCGGGTGGGCGTGCCCGGGTACGAGGCGGACGACGTGATCGGCACGCTCACGGCGCGCGCCACCGGGCCCGTGGACATCGTCACGGGCGACCGGGACCTCTACCAGCTGGTGGACGACGGCCGGCAGCGCCGCGTGCTGTACCCGCTGAAGGGCGTCGGCACCCTCCAGGTCGCCGACGGGGAGTGGCTGCGGGCGAAGTACGGGGTGGACGGCCCCGGGTACGCGGATCTGGCCCTGCTGCGCGGCGACCCGAGCGACGGGCTGCCCGGGGTGCCGGGGATCGGCGAGAAGACGGCGGCGAAGCTGCTGGAGGCGTACGGGGACCTGGCGGGGATCGTCGCGGCGGCGGCCGACCCCGGGTCGAAGCTGACGCCGACGCAGCGCCGGCGGCTGCAGGAGGCCGGCCCGTACCTGGCGGTGGCGCCCAAGGTGGTGCGGGTCGCCACGGACGTGCCGCTGCCCGACTTCGACCCGGCGCTGCCGTCGGAGCCGGCGGAGCCGGAGCTCCTGGACGCGCTGGCGCGGAGGTGGGGTCTGGGCGGGGCGGTGGCGCGCCTGCGTGCGTCCCTGCTTGCCTGAGATGCTAACTTAGGCAATCCTAAGTTTCAGGTGAGTCAGGGGAGACGCCGTGGCAGAAGGACGCGCCCGCGAGGTAGGCACTGCAGTCGTCGTGCGTACCGAGCGGCTCACGCCGCACATGGTGCGGGTGGTTCTGGGTGGCGCCGGACTGGCCCGATTCAGCGCGGGCGAGTTCACGGACCACTACATCAAGCTGCTGTTCGCGCCGGAGGGGGTCACCTACCCGGCGCCGTGGGACCTGCAGCGGATCCGTGCGCAGTTCCCGCCGTCCGCGTGGCCGCGGCAGCGCGCGTACACGGTCCGCAGCTGGGATCCGGCGCACCTGGAGCTGACGATCGACTTCGTCGTCCACGGCGACGAGGGGCTCGCCGGCCCGTGGGCCGCGCAGGCGACGCCGGGCGAGCTGGTCCGCTTCCTCGGCCCCGGCGGCGCGTACGCGCCCGACCCGGCCGCCGACTGGCACCTGCTCGTCGGTGACGACAGCGCCCTGCCCGCCATCGCGGCGGCGATGGAGCGGATGCCGGCCGGCGCCCGCGTCCACGCGCTGGTGGAGGTGGAGGGCCCCGAGGACGAGCAGAGGTTCGCGACCCCCGACGGCATCGTCCCGGTGTGGCTGCACCGCGCCGGGCGCCCGGTCGGCCAGGCCCTGGTCGAGGCGGTGACGTCGATGGACTTCCCCTCCCGCGACGTGCACGCCTTCGTCCACGGCGAGGCCGGCTTCGTCAAGGAGCTGCGGCGCCACCTGCGCCTGGAGCGCGGAATCCCCAAGGAGCGGCTGTCGATCTCCGGGTACTGGCGCCTGGGCGAGACCGACGAGGGCTGGCGCGCGATCAAGCGCGAGTGGAACGCCCGCATCATCGCCGAGCAGGACGCCGCGGCCTGACCCCGGGGCCCGGCCGGCCGACGGGCGGGCCGGGCTGCCGGGCCCCACACCGGGCTCGTGCGCACCAGCCTCGCGCCCGCCGCGGCCGCACCGGTCGCGGCGGCGCCCGGCCCCCTCCCCCGCCCGGTCCGCAGCCGCACGGGCGCCTCGACCCGCCGGTGGCCGAGCGGCCGTAGCCTGGACGCGATGAGAAAGACCCGCATACCGCCCTCCCCGCTCCCCCAGGTCGCCGGCATCGACCCCGTCCGGCTGCGGCTGCCCGCCGACCGCGAGGGCCGCTGGCCCGACCTGGGCAGCTACCTCACCGAGCGGTACGCCGGCACCCGCGGCGCCGCATCCGTGCCCCGGCTGCTGGCCGCCGGCCGGATCCTCGGCGCGGGCGGGCGCGTCCTGCGCGCCGGCGACCCGTACGAGCCGCATTCCTACCTGTGGTTCCACCGGGACATGGACCCCGAGCCGGTGGTGCCGTTCCCGATCGGCGTCGTCCACCGCGACGCGCACCTGCTGGTCGTCGACAAGCCGCACTTCCTGGCGACCACCCCGCGCGGCAGCCACATCGTGCAGACCGCCCTGGCCCGGCTCCGCGCCGAGCTGGACCTGCCCGAGCTGAGCCCGGCGCACCGGCTGGACCGTCTCACCGCGGGACTGGTGATGTTCAGCATCCGCCCGCAGGACCGCGGCGCCTACCAGCAGCTGTTCGCCGAGCGGCGCGTCCGCAAGGAGTACGAGGCCCTCGCCGCCCACGACCCGGCCGTGGAGCTGCCCCGCACGGTCCGCTCCCGCATCGAGAAGGTCCGCGGGGTCATCGGCGCGAGCGAGGTCCCCGGCGAGCCGAACGCCGAGAGCACTGTCGAACTCACCGCCGCCCGCGGCGGGCTCGGCCGCTACCGGCTCACCCCGCACACCGGCCGCACCCACCAGCTGCGGGTCCACATGAACGCCCTGGGCCTGCCGATCCTCGGCGACCCGGTCTACCCCCAGATCACCGACCCGGCACCGGACGACTTCCGCCGCCCCCTGCAACTCCTGGCCCGCACGCTGGCGTTCACCGACCCGGTCACCGGCGCCGTGCACCGCTTCGAGAGCAGCCTGCGCCTCACCGCCTGGGACGACCGCGCCGCATGGGAGGCCGGACCGGGCGGCACCGCCCCGGACGCGGCCTCCGGCTAGAAGGCTGGGACGCCCGCGCACTCCCCCTCGCGCTCCGCACCGGCGATCCGCAGCGCGGCGTCCGCCACGGCCTCCGCGAAGGCCGCCACCGGCCGGGCCGGGTCCGACCGGCGGATCAGCATGGCGCCCTCGACCAGTCCGAAGACGAGGTCCCCCCGCAGGGCCAGGGCCGCCCGGTCCGCTGCGAGTTCGGCGCCTGCCGGAGTCGCGGCGAGCAGCGTGCCGTAGGCCTCGCGCAGCTCCGCGCGCATCCGCCGGAAGCGTGCGAACCGCGATCCGGCCACCTCGGGCAGCAGGTAGAGGGCGCCGAGGTGGTACGGGCCTCCGCACAGCAGCAGCACGTCCGAGCGGCACAGCTCCCACAGCCGCTGCTCGGCGGGCCGGGCGCGGTCCGCGAGGAGCGGCCGGGCCAGCCGCAGCGACGGGGCGACCGTCGACTCCAGCAGTTCGGCGAGGAGTTCCTCCTTGCCGCCGAAGTAGTGGTAGAGCGTGGCCTGGCGCAGCCCGGCCCGCTCGGCCACCGTCCGGGTGGTGGTGGCCGCGTACCCGCGAACGGTGAACAACTCGGCCGCCGCACAGAGGAGTTCCGCGCGCGGCGGCCGTCCCGTCTGTGGTCTCCGCCGGTCGGCGCGCGGCCGGCCGACCCGTCTCGGCCCCTCGCCGATCGCCCTGGTCATGGCTCGATCGTCGCACGGGGCCGTCCGGAAACGATCACGGCAGGAGATGAGATCCCGCCATCGCGTCTTCGGAGGAAGCCCCAAAAGGAGCTAGCCGACCGAGCTGTAGGCCACTACACCGCGCAGGAGTGCGTCGACGGCCTTGCGGGCGTTGCGCGCGACGGTGCTGCCGCCCTGTCCCGCGGGCGGCGCAGCCGCGGCGATCTGCCCGAGGACGTCGATGACCTGCTTGCACCAGCGCACGAAGTCGCCGGCCGGCATGTCGGCCTCGCGCAGCACCTCGTCCAGGCTCCGGTCCGACGCCCACTGGTACGCGGCCCACGCGAAGCCCAGGTCGGGCTCGCGCTGGCCCACGCCCTCCGCCTGGTTGATGCGGTGCTCCTCCTCCAGCGCGTCGAGGCGGCCCCAGATGCGGACCATCTCGCCGAGCGCCGCCTTCGCGGCCCCGCCCGGGACCTTCGGGGCGACCGCGTCGTCGGACTGGCGGGCCTCGAAGACCAGCGCCGAGACGCAGGCGGCCAGCTCCGCCGGGCTCAGGCCCTCCCACACGCCGGCGCGCAGGCACTCGGAGGCGAGCAGGTCGAGTTCGCCGTAGAGCCGGGCCAGGCGCCTGCCGTGCTCGGTCACCTCGTCCTCGCGGAGGTAGTCGAGCTCCGTCAGGAGCGCGTGGATGCGGTCGAAGGTGCGGGCGATGGTGTTCGTCCGGCCCTCGATGCGCCGCTCCAGGGCCTTGGTGTCGCGGGCCAGCCGCAGGTAGCGCTCGGCCCAGCGGGCGTGGTTCTCGCGCTCGTCGCAGCCGTGGCAGGGGTGCGCCCGCAGTGCGGCGCGCAGCCGGGTGATCTCCCGGTCGTCTGCGGCGGCGGAGCGGCCGCGGCGGCTGCGCTCGACGGTGACGTGCCCGGCCTTGGCACGCAGCGCGGACGCCAGGTCCCTGCGGGACTGCGGGGAGCGGGGGTTGAAGGTCCGCGGGATCCGCATCCGGTCGATGGGCTCGACGGGGACGGGGAAGTCGATGGAGGCGAGCCGCTTGACCTGCCGTTCGGCGGTCAGGACGAGCGGGCGCGGCCCTTCGGCGTACTCGTGGCCGCGGTGCCCGTGGACCCGCCCGGCCGGAACGCCCGGGTCGAGGACGAGGGCGAGCCCGGCGAACTTGCCGGTGGGGACGTGGATGACGTCGCCCGGCTTGAGCCGCTCCAGCGAGGACGCCGCCTGTGCGCGGCGCTGGGCTGCGCCCTGCTTGGCGAGTTCCGTCTCGCGGTCCTTCAGGTCGCGGCGCAGCTGCGCGTACTCCTCGAAGTTCCCGAGATGGCAGGTCATGCCCTCGCGGTAGCCGGCGAGGCCCTCCTCGTTGCGCTGGACCTGGCGGGAGATCCCGACGACGGAGCGGTCGGCCTGGAACTGCGCGAAGGAGGTCTCCAGGAGCTCCCGCGAGCGGTGCCGGCCGAACTGCTGCACGAGGTTGACGGCCATGTTGTAGGACGGCTTGAAGCTGGAGCGCAGCGGGTACGTGCGGGTGCCGGCGAGGCCGGCGAGCTGGGCGGGGTCCATGCCGCGCTGCCAGAGCACGACGGCGTGGCCCTCGACGTCGATGCCGCGGCGGCCGGCGCGGCCGGTGAGCTGGGTGTACTCGCCGGGGGTGATGTCGGCGTGCTGCTCGCCGTTCCACTTGACGAGCTTTTCCAGGATGACCGTGCGGGCGGGCATGTTGATGCCGAGGGCGAGGGTCTCGGTGGCGAAGACGGCCTTGACCAGGCCGCGGGTGAAGAGCTCCTCCACGACCTCCTTGAAGGTGGGCAGCATGCCGGCGTGGTGGGCGGCGATGCCGCGCTCCAGGCCTTCGAGCCATTCGTAGTAGCCGAGGACGTGCAGGTCTTCGGCCGGGATGGAGGCGGTCCGCTCCTCGACGAGGGTGCGGACCTTCAGCCGGGCCGCCTCGTCGTTCAGGCGGAGTCCGGCGAAGAGGCACTGCTGGACGGCGGCTTCGCAGCCGGCGCGGCTGAAGATGAAGTTGATGGCGGGGAGCAGCCCGTCGCCGTCGAGGCGGGCGATGACCTCGGGGCGGCCCGGGGTCCAGATGCGGCTGCGGGAGCGCCGTTCGCGTTCGCGGTCGGCCTCGCGGACCATCTTGCCGCGGCGCCGGTCCCGCGGGTTGTAGGTGCGGCTGTTCTCCTCGCGCGCCATGCGGAGCAGGTCGGGGTTGACCTCGCGGCGGGCGGAGCCGCGACCGCCGTGGTCGGTCTCCTCCTCGAAGAGGTCGTAGATGCGGCGGCCGGCCATGACGTGCTGCCACAGCGGGACGGGCCTCTCCTCGGAGACGATCACCTCGGTGTCGCCGCGGACGGTGTCGAGCCAGTCGCCGAACTCCTCCGCGTTGGAGACGGTGGCGGAGAGGGAGACGAGGGTCACCGACTCGGGGAGGTGGATGATGACCTCCTCCCAGACGGCGCCGCGGAACCGGTCGGAGAGGTAGTGGACCTCGTCCATGACGACGTAGCCGAGGCCGAGCAGCGACTGGGAGCCCGCGTACAGCATGTTGCGGAGCACCTCGGTGGTCATGACGACCACGGGCGCTTCGGAGTTGACGCTGTTGTCGCCGGTCAGCAGGCCGACCTTGTCGGCGCCGTAGCGCTTGACGAGGTCCGTGTACTTCTGGTTCGACAGGGCCTTGATCGGCGTCGTGTAGAAGCACTTGCGGCCCTGCCGCAGGGCCAGGTGGACGGCGAACTCGCCGACGATGGTCTTGCCGGACCCGGTGGGGGCGGCGACCAGCACGCCCTTGCCGGCTTCCAGCGCCTTGCAGGCGTCGACCTGGTAGCCGTCCAGGTCGAAGTCGTACAGCTCGCGGAAGGGGGCCAGCGCGGTGGCCTCTTCGGCGGCGCGGATCCGGGCGGCGGCGTACCGCTCGGCGGGTGAGAGTTCCTCGGTCATCTTGTAGTCGAGCCTACCCGTCGCCTCCGACAACAGTCGCGATCTTTATGCCCGCTCCGGGGCCTCCCGCACCCTCGGCGGCGGGCCCGGTCACGCGAGGACGCGGACGGCTCCGGGGACGCAGGCGGCGGTCACGGGCAGCGGGGCGACGGGCTCGCCGTCGGCCCAGGCGGTCAGGCCCGGGGACTCCAGGGTGACCTTGGCCGCGCGGTGCACGGTGACGGCGGGGTGGCCGAGGTGGGTGCCCCGGTAGACCTGGGGGAAGACGGTGAGGAGGGTGGTGCGGCTGCAGTCGCCGACGACCACGACGTCGAAGAGGCCGTCGTCGGGGGCGGCGTCCGCGCAGATCCGCATGCCGCCGCCGTAGGAGGGCCCGTTGCCGACGGCGACGAGGGTGGCCTCGGTCTCCAGGGCGGGGCCGTCGTCGAGGGTGATCCGGTACGGGAACGGCCGGAAGGCGGCGAGCTCGGCCAGCATGGCGAGGTCGTACTTGAAGCGGCCGGCGGGCAGCCGCATCCGGTTGCCGCGGTCGTTGACCCGCGAGTCGAAGCCGGAGCACAGCACGGTGGCGAACCAGGTGCCGGCGGCCCGGCCCAGGTCGATCTCGCGGAAGCGGCTCTCCTTCAGCGCCTCGGCGGCCAGCCGCCCCGCGCGGGCGGGCTCGCGGACGGGGAGCCCGAGGGAGCGGGCGAAGTCGTTGCCGGTCCCGACCGCGACGACGCCGAGCGGGACGAGCGTCCCGGCGAGGGCCTGGAGCGCGAGGGAGACCACCCCGTCGCCGCCGACGGCGACCACCGCGCCGGTGCCGCCGCGAACGGCGGTGCGCAGCCGGGCCAGGGCGTCCCCGGCGTCGGTGCCGACGACCGTGCGGACGTGGAACCCGGCGGACCGGAGCGCGGCGGCGGCCGGCTGCGCGGCGTGCGCGCCCCGGCCGCGCCCCGCGGCCGGGTTGACGAAGAGGGTGATCTCGGCGCTCACCCCGGTGAATGTACCTGTCAGGTCGCGTCGTCGTAACCGTTGACCCGGCGGGTGCCTCCGTCGGCCTGCTCGGGCAGGGCGGCCGGGGCCGGGACCGTTTCGACGGCGCCGATCGGGGCGGGGGTGAGGTCCAGGTCGGCGGCCTCGTCGTCGGAGAGCCCCGCGTCGGGGTCGTTGCGGCGCCGCCTGCGGTCGTTGACCAGGCAGACGCCGAGCGCGAGGAAGTACAGGGCGACGATCGGCGCGGCGAGGGAGAGCATGGTCAGCGGGTCGCCGGTGGGCGTCGCGAACGCGGCGAAGACCGTGATGCCGAGGATCATGCCGCGCCACCAGCCGGCGAGGCGCTTGGCGGTGACGACGCCGGTGAAGTTCAGCAGGATCAGCAGCAGCGGCAGCTCGAAGGCGAGGCCGAAGACGATGACCATGCGGGTGACGAGGTCGAGGTAGTCGTCGACCGGGAGCAGGTTGCGGGCGTGCTCGGGGGTGAAGTCGAGGAGGATCGTCGCGGTCTGCGGGAGCAGGCGGTAGGCGAGGACGGCGCCGGCGCCGAAGAGCGGCGCGCCGACGGCGACGAAGCCCATCGCGTACTTCTTCTCGTGGCTGTGCAGGCCGGGGGCGACGAACGCCCACAGCTGGTAGAGCCAGACCGGGGCGGAGAGGACCACGCCGGCCATGAGGGAGACCTTGAGGGCGATCGAGATGGGGGCGATGAGGCCGTTGACCGTCATGTCGGCGCAGGGGCGGCCGTTGCGCTGCGAGACCACGCCGTTGGTGCAGCCGACGGAGTCCAGCATCGGCTTCAGCAGGAAGTCGATGATGCCCTTGTAGAAGAAGGCCGCCACGATGGTGATCACGAGGATCGCCAGGACCGACTTCAGCAGGCGGTTTCTCAGCTCACGCAGGTGCTCGACCAGCGGCATGCGCCCTTCGGCGTCCTTGTGCTGCTTGCCTTGCTTGTCCTGCTTGCGGGCAGACTTGAGCAACCCACGTCCCTCGTCTCGCATCGATGACCGGTCGTCCCGTGATCGCGGCCCGGTCGTGACCGCGGCCGGTTCCGGAGGATCAGCCCTGGGCGGTGTGGTTCGGCTCGGCGACGGGGCGGGAGCTGGTCACGTCGCCGGGCGCGGCCTTGATGGTGCGCGGGGCGGCCTGCTGCGGCGCCGGGTCGGCGGTGCGCGCGGCGGCGGCGTCGTCGGCGGCGGCGTTCTCGTTCTTCATGGCCTTGGCCTCGCTCTTGAGGATGCGGGCCGACTTGCCGAGGGAGCGGGCCATCTCGGGAAGCTTCTTCGCGCCGAACAGCAGGACGATGACAGCGATGATCAGAAGGATCTCGAGGGGCTTCAGATTGCCGATCATGTGGTCTTCCTTCTCACCGGACGGCTGGTTGTGGTCGGGCGGACGCGCAGGGTGATCCGACACGGCCGCTGCAAGGATCGTAACCCCCTGGGGTTAACGTCCGGCAATCCCCCGGCGTATACCGTCTTGCGCACCGCTCCGACAGACGGTACGGGGCTGGTGCGTGCATGCCACGGGCCGCCGCCCCCCGGCCTTGCGGCCGCCGGCCGGGTCAGCGGCCCGCCGTCCGGCCCGCCCGGGCCAGGTCGGCTGCCGCCTGCTCCAGGTCCCCCGAGGCCTCGGCGATACGGCGGCTGGCCAGGGCGACCTGGCCGGACAGCCGGCGCACCTCGGCGAAGACCCGCAGGGCCAGGACGGCGAGGACGGTGAGCCCGAGGAACCCCAGGGCGATTGCGAGCATCGGCCACAGCATGGGACGAGCCTAGGCCACCGGCGGCGTCAGACGCTGCGCAGGGTGCTCACGCCGCCGCCGGTCAGGAGCTCGACGATCCGCTCCCCGGCCGGCTTGCGGACGGCCGATCCGCACCGGGGGCAGGTGAAGGAGTAGAAGGTGGTCCGCCGGCTGCCGCCGATGACCAGCCGCAGGGCGGCCGCGTCCAGCTCGAAGCGGGCCCGGCACTCGGTGCAGGCCGCCTTGAAGGCGACCGGCCCTGCGGCCGCGGCGGACCGGCCCGGCGACCCGGCACCCGCGTGCCCGCCCGGCGGCCCAGACATTGGCGACATCCTCGGCGCTCCCCTCACCCGTACGACTTCACTGAACCCCGGCCCCACCGCCCGCGCCGCCCCGCGGCGCGGGGTCCTCAGGCCGGTTCGCCGTAGCCGGCGAGCGCCTCGCGGGCCGCCTGCCGGGCGCTGTCGGCGAGGGCCTCGGGCGACACGATCCGGCCGTCGCGGCCGAGGCGCAGCGCGAGGCGGCGCAGCGAGGCCGGGTCGGGGCTGCGCAGGGTGATGCGCAGGCCGCCGTCGGGCAGCTCCTCGGCGCTGTCGTGGGGGTAGTACTCGGCGACCCAGCGGCCGGCCGGTCCGACCTCGACGACGACCTCGGGGTCCTCGGCGGCCGGCTGCACCAGCCCGACGGACAGGTCGCGCGGCTCGATGGCGGGCGGCTCGGAGCGCTCGTCGAGGAGGCGGATCTCGGCCACCCGGTCGAGGCGGAAGGTGCGGCGCGCCTCGGAGAGGTGGCACCAGCCCTCCATGTAGGTGTGCCCCACCGCGAAGAGCCGGATCGGGTCGACGGTGCGCTCGGTGAGCTCGTCGCGGGCGGGCGAGTAGTAGCGCAGCCAGAGCCTGCGGCGCTCGGAGATCGCCCGGTCGACGTCCGCGAAGACGCCGCCTTCGGCCTCGAAGGTCACCGAGAGCCGGGAGCTGGCCCCGGCGGCCTCGCCGGCCGCGGCCTCCAGCTTGGCGGTGGCGCGCAGCAGGGCGTCGCGGTCGCTCTCGCGCAGGCCGGGCAGGGTGGCGACGGCGCGGGCCGCGACGAGCAGGGCGGTCGCCTCGTCGGCGGCGAGGCGCAGCGGCTCGGCGGTGGACTCGCCGGAGGCGTCGGCGTTGTGCCACCAGATGCGCTCGCCGTCGGTGTCGATGTCGAGGAGGTCGCCGCCGCGGAAGCTGGTCCCGCACATGGGCAGCACGTCGAGGTCCGAGATCAGCTCGTCCTCGGTGATGCCGAAGGCGCGGGCGACGTCGGCGACGTGCGCTCCGGGGCGCTCGCGCAGGTAGGTCACCAGGGACAGCATCCGGCGGGTCTGGTCGATGGCGTTGGCGGCCATGCTGGTAGGTCTCCCCCTCAGGGCACCCCGCGGGAGGCGGGGTGCGGTGTGCGTACGGTGCGGGCGCGGGTGGCGGTGGGTGCGGCGGCCCGGCGCGCCTGCGGTCCGGGTCCCCGGCGCGGCCGGGCGGATCGGCCGGCCGCGGGCACCCGGGCGGTTGTCAGCCTGCGGCGACCGCGCGGAGCCGGTCCACGACGTCGGCCCGCAGGTCGGCCGGCTCCACCACCACGACGTCCGGCCCGAACTCGACGAGCCAGGCGTCGAGCCCGTGGCCGTACGGGATCTCCAGCTCGTCCCAGCCGTCGGCGCCCTCGCGGACGGCGGTGGCCTTGGCCCGCAGCGGGTAGCCGGCGCCTGCCCGGAGCCGGATGAGGGCGGACCGCTCCGCGCTCTCCCCCGCCCAGGCGGCGACGGTCTCGCGCACGGTGACCACGTCGGGCACGTCGGCGGTGTACTTGCCGACCCGGGAGCGGACCTTGCCGGTGATGCGGGAGAGCCGGAAGACGCGCTCCGCACCGCGGTCGCGGTCGTGGCCGGCGAGGTACCAGTGGCCGCGCCAGCATTCGAGCGCCCAGGGCTCCACCTGCCGGGTCTCGGGCCGGGCCGCGGTGGACTTGCGGTAGTCGAAGACGACAGGCCGGCGGTCGCGGCAGGCCAGCATGAGCGGCTCGAACGCCGCCTCGTGGACCGGGATGCGCGGCTCGATGGCGCTGTGCTGCCCCTCGAAGGGGTTGTCCGCCTCGGGCATGCCGCCCGCGCGCAGCTTCTGCAGGGCGCCGCTGGCGGCGCCGGCGAGGCGGGCCTGCTGCCACACCTTGGCCGCCAGGCCCAGCGCGGCGGCCTCCTCGGCGTCCAGGGAGACCGGCGGGAGGCGGTTGCTGTCGCGGCGCGCCAGGTAGCCGGTCTCGCCGTCGAGGTTCTCCACCGTCTCGATGACCAGGCCGAGTTCGCGCAGATCGTCCTTGTCCCGCTCGAACATGCGGTTGAAGGACTCGTCGTTGCCCGCTTCCATGTACGCCTCGATGGAACCGCGGAGCTCGCGCTTGCTCAGCGGCCGACGGGTCCCCAACAGGCACAGCGCCAGGTTCATCAGCCGCTCGGCCTTGGCAATCGCCATCGACGCCCTTCCGCCCTTCTCCTGCTCCCGCGTGGTGCGGGTTCCGTGACCGTTGACCGTACCGCCCCGGCGCTCCCGGGCAAAAGCGAGGGCCCCCGCCTCGCGGCGGGGGCCCCTGCTGTGCTGCGGGTGACGGGTCAGACGCCCATCAGGTCGCAGACGAAGATCAGCGTCTCGCCCGGCTTGATGGCCGGGGTCGGGCTGTGGTCGCCGTAGGCGAGGTGGGCGGGGATCGTCAGCTTGCGGCGGCCGCCGACCTTCATGCCCTCGACGCCCTTGTCCCAGCCCTTGATGACCTGGCCGATGCCCAGGATGAACTGGAGCGGGGCGCCGCGGTTCCAGGAGGCGTCGAACTCCTCGCCGGTGGAGAAGGCGACACCCACGTAGTGCACGGAGACCTTGGAACCGGCCGTGGCCACGGCGCCGTCGCCCTCCCAGATGTCCTCGATCACGAGGTCGGCCGGGGCCGGGCCCTCGGGGAAGTCGATCTCGGGCTTCTCGAGCTTGTCGCTCACGGAACTGCTCCTCAAAACGGTGAACGGGCCCCTCCAGCGGTGGCTGGAGGGACAACCGGGACAGTCTTACATCACTGCGAGGATGTCGAGGCTGAAGACGAGCGTCGAGTTCGCCGGGATCGTGCCCTGCTGCTTGTCGCCGAAGCCCTGGTCCGGCGGGATGACGAGGAGGATGCGGCTGCCGACCTTCTTGCCGACCAGGCCCTCCTTCAGGCCCTTGACGGAGATGTCGCCGATGGGCCACGTCACGGTCTGGTCGAGGGCGTACGTGCTCTCGAAGGTCTTGTCGTCCTTCCACGTCTTGCCGTGGAACTTCACGACGACGCTGTCGGAGTCCTTGACGGCCGGGCCGTCGCCCTCCAGCACGTAGTTCGAGACGAGCTTGGCCGGCGGCTCGGCGTCCTTCGGGACGGAGACGGAGACTTCCTTGCCGTCCGTGTTGGTGCCGATCTGCGGCAGGGCCTTGTCGCCCTGGGGGACCTCCTTGCCGGCGGCCGAGGCCGGGATGCTGGTGCCCTTGACGATGTCCACGACGAAGACGAGCGTGGCGCCGCCCTTGATCTTGGGCGGGGAGCCCTTCTCGCCGTAGCCGAGGTCCGGCGGGATGACCAGTTCGAGGCGGCTTCCGACCTTGCGGCCCTCCAGGCCCTGGTCCCAGCCCTTGATGACGGCGCCCGCGCCGATCGTGACCTCGAAGGGCTTGCCCTTGCCGAAGCTCTGGTCGAACGGCTCGGTGCCGTCCCAGACCTGGCCGAGGTAGTTGACCTGGGCGACGTCGCCCTTCTTCAGCGCGGGGCCGGTGCCCTCGCTGATGGTCTCCACCTTCAGCTCCTTCGGCGGTTGGCCCGCGCCCTTGGAGAGGGTCGGGGTCTCACCGAACTTGGCGCCCTTGGTGATCGCGGGCACCCCGTTCTTCATCTCGGCCTTGGTGTCGGCGGAGTCGGAGCCGCTGTCGCCACAGGCTGCTGTGGACAGCAGCAGAAGGGGTACGACCAGCAGGCCGGCAAGTCGGCGCACGTGTTCCTCAGATCTCAGACGGCAACGGTCGTCGCCACTCTAAGGCGTGCGCGGGGCCCCGTACGAGATCCGTACGGGGCCCCGGGCCGGATCAGTGATACGTCACATACCGGCGATCAGCTTCTCGACACGGTCGTCGACCGCCCGGAACGGGTCCTTGCACAGCACGGTCCGCTGCGCCTGGTCGTTCAGCTTCAGGTGCACCCAGTCCACGGTGAAGTCGCGCCGCTGCTCCTGCGCCCGGCGGATGAAGTCCCCGCGCAGCCGCGCCCTCGTGGTCTGCGGGGGGACCGACTTCCCCTCGAAGATCTTGAGGTCGTTGCAGATCCGCGCCGCCTGCCCCTTGCGCTCCAGCAGGTAGTACAGGCCGCGCCGGCGGTGGATGTCGTGGTAGGCGAGGTCTATCTGCGCCACCCGCGGGTTCGACATGGTCATGCCGTGCTTGGCGCGGTAGCGCTCGATCAGCTGGTGCTTCATGACCCAGTCGATCTCCGTCGCGATCCGGCCCAGGTCCTGCTCCTCGATCGCGTCCAGCGTGCGGCCCCACAGCTCGAGCACCTGCTCCACCGTGCCGGTGCGGATCCCGCGGCGCTCGGCGAAGTCCACCGCCTTGTCGTAGTACTCGCGCTGGATCTCCAGGGCGGAGGCCTCGCGGCCGCTCGCCAGCCGCACCTTGCGCTGGCCGGTGGTGTCGTGGCTCACCTCGCGGATCGCCCGGATCGGGTTCTCCAGGGTGAGGTCCCGCATGACCGTGCCCGCCTCGATCATGCGCAGCACGAGGTCGGTGGAGCCGACCTTGAGCAGCATGGTCGTCTCGGACATGTTCGAGTCGCCCACGATCACGTGCAGGCGGCGGTAGCGCTCCGCGTCCGCGTGCGGCTCGTCGCGGGTGTTGATGATGGGGCGCGAGCGCGTCGTGGCGGAGCTGACGCCCTCCCAGATGTGCTCGGCCCGCTGGCTGACGCAGTACACGGCGCCCCGCGGCGTCTGGAGCACCTTGCCCGCCCCGCAGATCAGCTGCCGCGTGACCAGGAACGGAATGAGGATGTCCGCGAGGCGGGAGAATTCCCCGTGCCGCGCCACCAGATAGTTTTCGTGGCAGCCGTACGAGTTGCCCGCCGAGTCCGTGTTGTTCTTGAAGAGGTAGACGTCGCCTGCGATTCCCTCCTCGTGCAGACGGCGCTCGGCGTCGACGAGGAGGCCCTCGAGAATGCGCTCGCCGGCCTTGTCGTGGGTGACCAGCTCGGTCACGTTGTCGCACTCAGGAGTTGCGTATTCCGGATGCGATCCCACGTCGAGGTACAGGCGGGCGCCGTTCCGCAGGAAGACATTGCTGCTGCGGCCCCATGACACGACACGGCGGAAGAGGTAGCGCGCCACTTCGTCAGGAGACAGTCGGCGCTGTCCCCTGAACGTGCACGTGACGCCGTACTCGTTCTCCAGCCCGAAAATGCGGCGGTCCATGACTGAACATTACGCCTTTGGACCTCTCCTGAAACCGGGTTCGAGAACGCCGTTTCGATCAATTGTCGACGAGCAGCGCCCCGCCGCCCTCCCGGACCGGCTCCGCGGAGCCCGTCACGGTCCGGGACCGGCCGGGAGCGGACAGGATCCGCTGAGTGGCCGTCAGCACCGCCAGGGCGGCCGCCCCCGCCCCGCAGGCGACCGCGAACCCGGACGTCACTCCGCCCAGTTCCACGGCCGGACCGGCCGCTGCCGTGCCCGCGGCCGCCCCCACGCCGAAGAAGGTCACCAGCCAGGAGAACGCCTCCGTCACCGTGCCCGCCGGGGCGTGCCGGTCGACGACGATGAACGCGCAGGCGATGGTCGGCGCCAGGAAGACGCCCGCCAGGGCCGTCAGCGCCGTCATGGCCACCGGACCGGGGGTCAGCAGCAGCGGCAGATAGCCCAGCGCGAGGAGGGCCACCAGCCACAGCAGCCGCCGCTCGGCCGGGCCGCTCCACTGCCGAGCCCCGTAGGCGACGCCGCCCAGCAGGGCGCCCAGGCCCAGCGCGGCCATCAGCCAGCCGTAGACGCCCTGGCCGCCGTGGCCGTCCGCGTACGCCATGGCGGCCACCGTGATGGAGCCGAGGGCCGTGCCCACGAAGAAGAAGGCGCCGAGCAGCGCCAGCAGGCCCCGGGAGCGCAGGGCGCCCAGCCAGTGGGCCTCGCGGGGCTCGGAGCGCCAGGTGCGGGAGGGCTCGCTGAGCACGACGGAGAGGGCGCCGAGGACGCCGAGGACGTTGATGGCCAGCAGGGCGCCGGCCGGGCTCCACAGGGCCACGGACAGCGTGACCAGCAGCGGTCCGACCGTGTACATGACCTCCTGGGCCACGGCGTCCAGGGCGTACGCGGCGTGCACGCGGTCCTCGCGGCCGCCGAGCACGGAGGGCCACAGGGCGCGCAGGCCGCCCTCCAGCGGCGGGGTGAAGAAGCCGGCGACCACCACGGCGCTGTACGCGGCCGCGGCCGAGCCGGTGCCGGCGAGGGCCAGCCAGGCCGTGCCCAGCGCGGAGACCACGGCGGCGGGGAACTGGACGCGGGGCTGCCCGAAGAGGTCGACGGCCCGGCCGAGCAGGGGCTGGCCCACCGCGTTCGCGACGCCGTAGACCGCGGCGAGGGCGCCCGCGAGGCTGTAGCTGCCCCCCTCGGCACGGACGAAGAGCACGATCGCGATCGCCGCGGTGGCGTTCGGCAGGCGGCCGACGAGCGTGCCCGCCAGCAGTCGCGCGGCGTGCCGGGTCCTGAGCAGCTCCGCGTATCCCGCGGCCATCTTCTGCCCCCTTCTGCCCGGATCCCGCCGGGGTAATACGTATAACTAGACCCGTCATACGTACCATGGCGGCAGCCCGCCGGTCCACCCGGACGACGGGCCGGACACCGCCGACCCCGTACTCCAGGAGCCCCGTGTGACGAGACCCACCAGCCGGGACGTCGCGAGCGCGGCCGGGGTCTCCCAGGCCACCGTCTCCCTCGTCCTCGGCGGGAAGTGGCGCGGCCGCGTCTCCGAGCGCACCGCGGGACTCGTCCGCGAGGCCGCCGCCGAGCTCGGCTACCGGCCCAACCTCGCCGCCCGCAACCTGCGCCTCGGCAGCACGCGCACCGCCCTGCTCGTCGTCCCCGCTCTGACCAGCGAGTTCTTCGCCCGCGTCTACACCGGCGCCGCCCGCGTCGCCTCCGAGCACGGCTTCGGCGTCGTCCTCTACCCCTCCCCCGAGGGCATCGGACCCGCCCGCGACCCCTTCCCCTCCGCCCGCGCCGCCCTCGACGGCGTCATCGCCTCCTCCATGGCCGCCGGGGCCCTCGACGCCATCGGCGGCGCCGAACTGCCCCTGGTCATGCTCGACAGCGACCCCGCCAACGGCAGGGCCGCCGCCCGCGTCAACCTCGCCATGGCCGACGGCGTCCGCCAGGTCGCCGAACACCTCCTCGGCCTCGGCCACCGCCGCTTCCTGCACTTCGCCGCCGACGTCGACAGCTGGACCTTCGACGTCCGCGCCCAGGCCCTCGCCGCCCTCCTGCCCCCGCAGGCCGAGCTGCGCACGGTCCGGGCCCCGCTGTCCGTCCCCGACGCCCGCACGGCCATGGAGGCCGCCCTGGCCGCCCCCGGGGACCGGCCCACCGCCGTCGTATGCGACGACGACCTCCTGGCCGCCGGCGCCTGCAAGGCCGCCCGCCGCCTCGGCCTGCGCGTCCCCGAGGACCTCTCCGTCACCGGCTTCGACGACCTCGCCCTCGCCACCGCCGTCGAACCGGAGCTCACCACCGTGCGGCTGCCCGCCGAGCAGGTCGGCGAGCAGGGCATGTCCGCCCTCCTCGCCGTGCTCGACGGCAGCGGCTGGGCCGCCCCCGACATCCCCGTCCAATTGGTCGTACGGGGCTCCACGGCCCCGCCGCCGGCTGCCGCCCGCCGCTGAGGAACGGAAGCGGGCCGCCCGGGTCCGCCCTCCTGCGAGGCGCACCCGGGCGGCCCGCGCCCGTACTCCCGTCGTCCCGCGCGGCCCGGAGGCCGCGGGGCCGCGCTCCTACTCCTCGGCGTCCTCGGGAGCCTCGTCGTTGGAGACGGCGTCGGCCTGCGCAGCCGCCGGAACGTCCGCCTCCAGCAGCCGCGACAGCTGCCGGCCCCGGATCCGCTTGAACTTCCGCTGCTGCGGGCGGGTGCGGTCCAGCACGGCGACCTCCAGCCGCTCGGCCGGAATGGTCTTCTCCGCACCGTTCGCCTGGCTCGACAGCGCCTGCACGGCCAGCTTCAGCGCCTCGGACAGGGTCATCCCGTCCCGGTGCCGCTGGTCGAGGAAGCCGCTGATCTGCTCCGCGTTCCCGCCGACCGCGACCGAGCCGTGCTCGTCCACGATCGAGCCGTCGTGCGGCAGCCGGTAGATCTGGTCGCCCGCGGCCGTCGTGCCGACCTCGGCGACGACCAGCTCCACCTCGTACGGCTTCTCGCCGGCGCTGGAGAAGATGGTGCCCAGCGTCTGCGCGTAGACGTTCGCGAGCCCACGGGCCGTCACATCGTCGCGGTCGTACGTGTATCCGCGCAGGTCGGCGTAGCGGACGCCGCCGATCCGCAGGTTCTCGTACTCGTTGTACTTGCCGGCGGCCGCGAAGCCGATCCGGTCGTAGATCTCGCTGAACTTGTGCAGCGCGCGGGACGGGTTCTCGCCGACGAACACGATGCCGTCGGCGTACTGCAGCACGACGAGGCTGCGACCGCGGGCGATGCCCTTGCGGGCGTATTCCGCCCGGTCGGCCATCGCCTGCTGGGGAGAGACGTAGAACGGAGTCGACACCGGCTGACCGTCCCTTTCTTCTGGGCTCCTGGAGGACTGTGGCGGATCAGAGCAGGGCGGCGCGCGGGCCGTCCGGCTCCTGGAGGCGGCGGTCGGTGACCCTGCGGGCGAGGTCCTGGGACTCGTCCTCGGTCAGCCGCCGGAAGCCCTCGTCGGTGATGACGGTGACGATCGGGTAGATGTTGCGGTAGAGGTCGGGGCCGCCGGTGGCCGAGTCGTCGTCGGCGGCGTCGTACAGCGCCTGGACGACCAGCGTGGTGGCCTGCTCCTCCGTCAGGTCCGGACGGTAGAGCTTCTTCATGGAGCCCCGGGCGAAGATCGAACCGGAACCGGTCGCGGCGTACCCGTGCTCCTCCGAGCGGCCGCCGGTCACGTCGTAGGAGAAGATGCGGCCCTTCTCCTTGCCCTCGTCGTAGCCGGCGAAGAGCGGGACCACGGCCAGGCCCTGCATGGCCATGCCGAGGTTGCTGCGGATCATGGTGGAGAGCCGGTTGGCCTTGCCCTCAAGGGAGAGGGTCGTCCCCTCCACCTTCTCGAAGTGCTCCAGCTCCAGCTGGAACAGCTTGACCATCTCCACGGCCAGGCCGGCGGTGCCGGCGATGCCGACCGCGCTGTACTCGTCCGCCGGGAACACCTTCTCGATGTCCCGCTGCGCGATCATGTTGCCCATCGTCGCGCGCCGGTCGCCGGCGAGGACGACCCCGCCGGGGAAGGTGGCGGCGACGATGGTCGTGCCGTGCGGCGCCTCGACGATCCCCTCCGGGAGCTTCCGGTTCCCCGGCAGCATCTCGGGCGCGTGCGCGCCCAGGAAGTCCATGAAGGAGGACGACCCCGGCGTCAGGAAGGCTGCCGGCAGACGCCCTGTGCCACGAGTGTTGGGTTCCACAGGTTTCCTTCCACGTAAGCGGCTGCACGTCTCATGACGTCCGGCCGATCCTTGAACTTCCCCAGAGCTGAGTTGCAGGCGAAGCACAGTACGCCTCGAACCCTACCCGTCTGATGATCGTGATCCACATGCTCTGCAGGGCCCTCTTTGCAGATCACGCAGACCCCGCCCTGAGCGGCGATCATCTCGTCGCGTTGGGCCTCGGTCATCCCGTAGGCCCGCTTCAGATGGCCTGCCCGGCCCTGAGCTGCCCGGCAAGCCTTGCAACGCGTGGACAAGCCGTCAGAGGCACTTGCGTTCTTGTGCCATTCACTGTGCGGCTTGACCTCACCGCACTGCCGACAGAGCTTCCACCCCGCCGGCACTTCCAAGCGCTCTCTGACGACCTTGCCCTTGGCTGCCTGACGGCGCCGGTAGTGCTCGGCGCCGTACGCCGCCACGCACCCCCGGCACCTGGGCTGCAGACCGTCCCCTCGGTTTCGATCTGCTGCGAACCCGCTCAGCGGTATGTCACGGTTACATCCACGACACCACTTTGATCCGTTGGACACGGATCACACACTGGCGGCTGCACCTTCGATTCGAAGGCTATTCGCCACCTTTTTGTACGAAACTCCGAACGAAGTCCTCGGCATTTTCCTCGAGTACATCGTCAATTTCGTCAAGTACGGAGTCGACGTCGTCGGAGAGCTTCTCCTGCCGCTCCTTGAGGTCGGACTGCGCTTCCGCGGCCTGCTCCTCGACCTCCTCGGTCGAGCGAGTGGCCTTCTGCTGTCCGCCGCCGGTGTCCTTGGTCGCCATGTCTACCTCACCCCGCTCGGTTCGCGCGCTCGTGACGAGGGACCCCTGGACCGGGATCCCTCAAGATCAGACCCTACGTCGGACCCTACAAGGCGGGCCCGGCGTTCGTCCCCGTACTTTCACAACGTCCGGGTGTCTCCATGATTCCCTGGAGCGGGGGATTTCAGCCCCCTTCCGGGCCCCGGGATCACCGGGACCCGGCCGTTCAGTTCCCGCTGAGCACCCGCACCAGGTCCTCCGCCGTGCGGCAGCGGTCCAGGAGCTCCTTCACGTGCTGGCTGGTGCCTCGGAGCGGCTCCAGCGTCGGGACGCGCTGGAGGGAGTCGCGCCCCGGCAGGTCGAAGATCACCGAGTCCCAGGAGGCCGCGGCCACGTCGTCCGCGTACTGCTCCAGGCAGCGCCCGCGGAAGTAGGCCCGGGTGTCCTCCGGCGGCTTGCCGACGGCCCGCTCCACGTCCTCCTCGGACACGAGCCGCTTCATCTTCCCGCGGGCCGCCAGCCGGTTGTACAGGCCCTTCTCGGGGCGCACGTCCGCGTACTGGAGGTCGACCAGGTGCAGCCGGGCTGCGTCCCAGTCCAGCCCGTCCCGCCGGCGGTAGCCCTCCAGGATCTCCCGCTTGGCGATCCAGTCCAGCTCCCCCGACAGGCTCATCGGGTCCCGCTCCAGGCGCCCGAGGACGTCCTCCCAGCGGGCCAGCACGTCCTTGGTCTGCTCGTCCGCGTCGGCCCCGAAGCGCTCCTCGACGTACTTCCGGGCCAGCTCGAAGTACTCCATCTGCAGCTGTACGGCGGTCAGGGTGCGGCCGCTGCGCAGCGTGACCAGATGGCGCAGGTCCGGGTCGTGGGAGACCTGGTGCAGGGTGCGCACCGGCTGGTCCACGGCCAGGTCGACGGTGATGAACTGGTCCTCGATCATGGAGAGGACCAGGGCCGTCGTGCCGAGCTTGAGGTAGGTGGAGATCTCGGAGAGGTTCGCGTCGCCGATGATCACGTGGAGGCGGCGGTACTTCTCCGCGTCGGAGTGCGGCTCGTCGCGGGTGTTGATGATGGGCCGCTTCAGGGTGGTCTCCAGGCCGACCTCGACCTCGAAGTAGTCCGCACGCTGGCTGATCTGGAAGCCGTGCTCGCGGCCGTCCTGGCCGATGCCGACGCGGCCGGCGCCGGTGACGACCTGGCGGCAGACGAAGAAGGGCGTCAGGTGGCGCACGATCTCCGAGAAGGGGGTCTCCCGCTTCATCAGGTAGTTCTCGTGCGTGCCGTAGGAGGCGCCCTTGTTGTCGGTGTTGTTCTTGTAGAGGTGGATCGGCTGGGCGCCGGGCAGCTGGGCCGCCCGGACGGCCGCCTCGGCCATGATCCGCTCGCCGGCCTTGTCCCAGAGCACCGCGTCGAGCGGGCTGGTGATCTCGGGCGAGCTGTACTCGGGGTGCGCGTGGTCGACGTAGAGCCGCGCGCCGTTGGTCAGGATGACGTTGGCCAGGCCGATGTCCTCGTCGGTCAGCTGGCTGCTGTCGGCGGCCTCGCGGGCGAGGTCGAAGCCGCGGGCGTCCCGCAGCGGGTTCTCCTCCTCGAAGTCCCAGCGGGCGCGTCGCGCCCGGTGCATCGCCGCCGCGTAGGCGTTGACGATCTGGGACGAGGTGAGCATGGCATTGGCGTTCGGGTGACCGGGGACGGAGATCCCGTACTCCGTCTCGATCCCCATTACTCGCCGTACGGTCATGCGGCCCTCCTTGCCCGGCGGCGCCCCCGTTCGGGAGCGGCGCTCAAGTACCGCTGGTGGTCCGGTGCGTGTGCGGTGCCCGTCACCGCACTGCTGTTGCGGATGCGGCGGTACGGACGAGCCTAGAACCACTCCACGCCGCTCGGGAGATCATTTCCGTCATCGGCTCCGCCCTGTCACGGCTGAAAAGCGGCCGGTAACGCAGTCGGCTGCGGGTGCCCGGTGGGGGCACCCGCAGCCGCCCTCCGGTCAGAGGTACTGACCGGTGTTCGCCACCGTGTCGATGGAGCGTCCGGTGTCGGCGCCCTGCTTTCCGGTGACGAGGGTGCGGATGAAGACGATCCGCTCGCCCTTCTTGCCGGAGATCCGGGCCCAGTCGTCCGGGTTGGTCGTGTTGGGCAGGTCCTCGTTCTCCTTGAACTCGTCCACGCAGGCCTGGAGGAGGTGGGCGACCCGCAGGCCCTTCTGCTTGTGCTCCAGGAAGGCCTTGATCGCCATCTTCTTGGCCCGGTCCACGATGTTCTGGATCATGGCTCCGGAGTTGAAGTCCTTGAAGTAGAGGACTTCCTTGTCGCCGTTGGCGTACGTGACCTCGAGGAAGCGGTTCTCCTCGGACTCCGCGTACATCTGCTCGACGACCGTCTGGATCATGCTGTGGACGGCGACCTCGGACGAGCCGGAGTGCTCGGCGAGGTCGTCGGCGTGCAGCGGCAGCGAGGCCTTGAGGTACTTCGCGAAGATGTCCTTCGCGGCCTCGGCGTCCGGGCGCTCGATCTTGATCTTCACGTCGAGGCGGCCGGGCCGCAGGATCGCCGGGTCGATCATGTCCTCGCGGTTGGAGGCGCCGATGACGATGACGTTCTCCAGGCCCTCCACGCCGTCGATCTCGGCGAGCAGCTGCGGGACGATGGTGTTCTCCACGTCCGAGCTGACGCCGGAGCCGCGGGTGCGGAAGAGCGACTCCATCTCGTCGAAGAAGACGATGACGGGGGTGCCCTCGCTCGCCTTCTCGCGGGCCCGCTGGAAGACGAGGCGGATGTGCCGCTCGGTCTCGCCGACGTACTTGTTGAGGAGCTCGGGGCCCTTGATGTTCAGGAAGTAGGACTTCCCGGCGGGCTGGCCGGTCACCTCGGCGACCTTCTTGGCAAGGGAGTTGGCGACGGCCTTGGCGATGAGCGTCTTGCCGCATCCGGGCGGGCCGTAGAGCAAGATGCCCTTCGGCGGCCGCAGTTCGTGCTCCTTGAACAGGTCCGGGTGGAGGTAGGGCAGCTCGACCGCGTCGCGGATCAGCTCGATCTGGTCGCCCAGGCCGCCGATCTTGTCGTAGTCGATGTCCGGGACCTCTTCGAGGACGAGCTCCTCGACCTCGCTCTTCGGGACGACCTCGTAGACGTAGCCGGAGCGGGGTTCGAGCAGGAGGGCGTCGCCGGGGCGGATGGTGGCGTCCAGCAGCGGCTCGGCGAGCCTGACCACCCGCTCCTCGTCGGTGTGCCCGATCACCAGGGCGCGCTCGCCGTCCTCGAGGATCTCCTTGAGGGTGACGATGTCCCCGGCCCGCTCGAACTCCATGGCCTCGACCACGTTGAGGGCCTCGTTGAGCATGACCTCCTGGCCGCGCCGGAGCTCTTCCGGGTCGACGCTGGGGCTGACGTTCACGCGGAGCTTGCGGCCCCCCGTGAAGATGTCGACGGTGCCGTCCTCGTTCGCCTGGAGGAAGACACCGAATCCGGCCGGCGGCTGCGCGAGCCGGTCCACTTCCTCCTTGAGCGCCACGATCTGGTCGCGCGCTTCACGGAGCGTATTTGCCAGTCGCTCGTTTTGTGCGGAGACGCCGGCCAGGTTTGTCTGGAGCTCGACGATCCGCTCTTCGAGAATCCTCGTGTGTCGCGGAGAGTCGGCGAGCTTACGTCGCAGGACGGCGATTTCCTGCTCGAGATAGGCAACCTGGCCGGCGGGGTCATCGGACCCCCGCCCCGGCCGGATGCCGCGGTTGATGTCGTCGTCGTGGGCTGCCACGGTCCTCACCTCCTCCAAGGGGAGCTGGACGCTTCCTGACCCTACCTGGGCTGGTGGTGATTGAAACCCCTAGATCACAAAGACGGTAGGGGTGTGTCCGATCTTCACCCTTGCGTACTCCCTCACGCCAGGGAAATACCCACCCTTCAACATCGGAAAGCGGCCGGTTGTAAGGTCGAAGTGTTCAACACCCGTCAGAGCTGGCGCGACTTGCCGGCGGCATGTGGCGGGAACGGGTCACTCAGGGCAGGGAACGGCAGGGGATATGACCGTGCAGCAGGAGGCAACCGCCGGTGGCGCAGGCGGCGCCGGGCAGGCGGGCGAGCCGCTCGAGGTCTGGATCGACCAGGACCTGTGCACCGGTGACGGCATCTGCGTGCAGTACGCGCCGGAGGTGTTCGAGCTGGACATCGACGGTCTGGCCTACGTGAAGAGCCCGGAGGACGAGCTCCTGGTGGACCCGGGGGCGACCACTCCGGTTCCGCTGCCGCTGCTCCAGGACGTGGTGGACTCGGCGAAGGAGTGCCCGGGCGACTGCATCCACGTGCGGCGCGTCTCGGACGGCGTCGAGGTGTACGGCCCCGACGCCGAGTGACGGTTCAAACACTCCCCGTGGAGATGTTCGTCAGCTCCTGGCGGAATTTCCCGCCGGTCCAGCGCCACTTGGCGAGCCGGTGGACGTCGGGGCTGGAGCGGGGGACCTCGGGCGAGGAGTAGCCGAGGAGCCGGGCGGTGACGGTGCCGTCCCGGACGGTGAGGTCGTCTGCGCTGGTGCGCGCGGCGGCCTCCAGCAGGGTCGCGACGATGCGCGGTGCGGCGCCGGGCTCCCTGCCGGGGGTGAGGACGTAGAGGGCGTGCGGCGGGGTGCCGGAGCCGGCGTCGCAGCGGACCGCGGCGACGGTCTCGGGCCGGCCGTCGCCGTCGAGGTCGCCCTGTGCGGTGGCGGTGACGGCCACGGGGGCGCCCTTGCAGTCGAGGGGGTAGGCGGCGGCCGCGGCGTCCGGGGCGGCGGCCTGCGGGGCCGGTGCGCCGCCGGGTGCCGTACGGGCCTCCGCGCCGGTCGCGGGTCCCGCGGCGGCGGGCTGGAGCAGCCCCGCGGCGGCGACGACGGCGGCCAGGGCGCAGGCCGTGGCGAGCCAGTGGACGGGCCTGCTGCTGCGGTGCGCGGGTTCCGGCGCGGCGGTGCGGTGCGGCACGCGGGGTGTCTCCTGAGCGGGGGATGACGGGGAGCCAGCATCGTGCCACACCTCACACCGGGACGGAACGGGCGGGTCCGGCCCGGCCGGTACCGGGGACCCCCGGGGCGGCGCGGGCCCGTCAGGACAACGGAAAGGCGCTGCGGCGCAGTTCCCGGTCGGTCCGGGGAACTGCGCCGCAGCGCCTGTGCGTTGTGAGGGTGCGGTCCCGTGCGGCGGTCAGCCGCGGTCGCCGGAGCCGCCCGAGCCGCTGCCCGGCCCCTCGTAGTCCTCGCCGTACGCGCCCTTGGCGGGGCGGCGGCGGCGCATCGGGGGCTCGACGCCGTCCGCGAGGCGGCGGGCGGTGACCAGGAAGCCGGTGTGTCCGATCATCCGGTGGTCGGGGCGCACGGCCAGGCCCTCGACGTGCCAGTTGCGGATCATCGACTCCCACGGCTGGGGCTCGGCGAAGCAGCCGATCTCGCGGATGGACTCGACGGTCTTGGAGAGCTGGGTGGTGGTGGCCACGTAGCAGCAGAGGATGCCGCCGGGCACGAGGGCCTTGGAGACGGCGTCCAGGCATTCCCAGGGGGCGAGCATGTCGAGGATCACGCGGTCGACGTCCGTGTCGGACAGGTTGTCCTGGAGGTCGCCGACGGTCAGCTGCCACGCGGGGTGCGGGCCGCCGAAGTAGCGCTCGACGTTCTCCTTCGCGATCTGGGCGAAGTCCGCCCGGCGCTCGTAGCTGTGGAGCATGCCCTGGTCGCCGACGGCGCGGAGCAGGAAGCTGCTCAGCGAGCCGGAGCCGACCCCTGCCTCCACGACGCGGGCGCCGGGGAAGATGTCGGCGAAGGCCAGGATCTGGCCCGCGTCCTTGGGGTAGACCACGGCGGCGCCGCGGGGCATGGACAGGACGTAGTCGGGGAGCAGGGGTCGCAGCGCGAGGTACGCGACGTTCCCCGTGGTACGGACAACACTGCCCTCGGGAGCGCCGATCAGCTCGTCGTGCGGGAAGGAACCCTTGTGGGTGTGGAAGTTCTTCCCGGCTTCGAGCGTGAACGTGTAGTGGCGTCCCTTGGGGTCGGTGAGCTGGACCTGGTCCCCGACCTTGAAGGGCCCGCGACGGCGGGCGGCACCGGTCGGTTCGGACATGTGACCAGTGTATTGGCTTCAGGGGCGGGGCCGTGCCATGGCCTTCACGAAGGCCTTCTCGACATCGAGGGTGGACAGGACGCCGTAGACCTCGCCGCCTGCCTCGACGACCAGGTACTCGGTGGCGGGGGTGGAGCGCAGGCGTTCGAGGAGTTCCTCGCCGGCGAGTTCTGCGGAAACCTTCATGCCGTCGGTGAGGTCCTGGGCGAGGGAGCTGACGGCGACCCAGGGGCGGCGGTGTTCGGGGACGGAGGCGATGGCGCTCTCGCGGACGATGGCGTGGGGCTCGCCCTGGCCGTCGACGACGACGATGGCGCGGGCGCCGTGGGCGTTGGCGCGGCGCAGGGCCTCGGAGAGCGGGGTGGCGTGCTCGACGGGTACGGCACGGCGGGTGAGGGCGCGGGCGCGGAGCTGGGGCAGGTGCTCGCGCAGGCGGGCCATGCGGAGGCTGTTGCCGGCGCCGGTCCAGATGATGGCGGCGAGGATCGCGGCGAGGAGGGCGTCCATGACGGTGCTCATGCCGCCGGCCTCTTCGCCGGGGGCGCCGAGGAGGCCCGTGTGGGTGATCATCGGGAGGCCGAGGAGTACGGCGACGGCGAGGCCTCGGCCGACCCAGGCGGCGGCGACGGTGCCGGCCATGGGCTTGCCGGTGATGCCCCAGATGACGGCGCGGAGCATGCGGCCGCCGTCGAGGGGCAGGCCGGGCAGCAGGTTGAACGCGGCGACGAGCAGGTTGGAGATCATCAGGCCGGCGAGGAGGACGCCGGGGACGGTGCCCGCTTCGACGGCGTTCATGCCGAGGTAGAAGGCGCCGGCGAGGAGGAGGGAGAGGAGGGGGCCGACGAAGGCGAGGACGAACTCGCGGCCGGGGGTCTCGGACTCCTTCTCGATCTCGGAGACGCCGCCGAAGAACTGGAGCTGGATGCGGCGCACGGGGAGCCGGAAGCGCAGGGCGGCGACGGTGTGGGCGAGCTCGTGGACGAGGACGGAGCCGTAGAAGGCGACCGCGAAGAAGAGGGAGACCAGGTAGCGGGCGGGGCCGAGGTCGGGCAGGACGCGGTCGAGCTGGTCGCCGAAGACCCAGGTGATGAGGGCGGCGACGAGGAACCAGCTGGGGGAGACGTAGACGGGGACGCCGAAGGGGCGGCCCATGAGGATTCCGCCGCCCGGTCCGGGGCGCTTGTCCGGGCGCTCGCCGGTGTGGTCGGTGTCTGCCACGGCTGTCCTTCGGTCGGTGCTGTCCGGGGCGGGGTGGCCCCCCGGCGGGTGCTCTCCAGTGTGGTCCACGGGCCGGGCGGGTGCGGCCGGGGCTGCGCGGTAGCGCGGTGTGATGCTCCGATCATGCAGTGCGAGGGGGCCCGGCGTCGATGGTATGCGCGTGGCTGTCCGCGGCGGGCCGTAGGGTTCTGTGCATGATGACGAGTCCCGGTCCCCTTCCCGGCGCTGCGGATGCCGGTGCGGCGCCGGGCGCCTCCGCCCCCGTTTCGCTGTCGCCCTCGCGGGCGGGCGACTTCATGCAGTGTCCGCTGCTGTACCGGTTCCGGGTGATCGACCGGCTGCCGGAGAAGCCGAGTGCGGCGGCGACGCGGGGCACGCTGGTGCACGCGGTGCTGGAGCGGCTGTTCGACCACCCGGCGGCGGAGCGGACGGCCCCGCGGGCGAAGGCGCTGGTTCCGGGGCAGTGGGAGCGGCTTCTGGAGGCGAAGCCGGAGCTGGCGGAGCTGTTCCCGGACGGGGACGGCGGCGAGGCGCTGGCCCGCTGGCTGGCAGAGGCCGAGGCGCTGGTCGAGCGGTGGTTCACGCTGGAGGACCCGACGCGGCTGGAGCCGGTGGAGCGGGAGTTCTTCGTGGAGGCGGAGCTGGAGTCGGGGCTCCGGCTGCGCGGGATCATCGACCGGGTGGACGTGGCGGCGACGGGCGAGGTCCGGATCGTCGACTACAAGACGGGCAAGGCCCCCCGTCCGGAGTACGCCGAGGGCGCGCTGTTCCAGATGAAGTTCTACGCACTGGTGGTGTGGCGGCTCAGGCAGGTGGTGCCGCGGCGGCTGCAGCTGGTGTACCTGGGCAGCGGCGACGTGCTGACGTACGACCCGGTGCCGGCCGACCTGGAGCGGGTGGAGCGCAAGCTGCACGCGCTGTGGGAGGCGATCCGGGAGGCGACGGAGACGGGCGACTGGCGGCCGCGGCCGACGAAGCTGTGCGGCTGGTGCGACCACCGGGCGGTGTGTCCGGAGTTCGGCGGCACTCCCCCGGTCTATCCGCTGCCGGTGGTGCCGCGCGCCGCGGTTCCGCGCCCGGCCGGGGGCCCGGACCGGCCGGCGGGGTCCTGATCATCCGATCAGGGCACAATGGGGGCGTCCGCGCCGAAGCCGCCCAACCGAAACACGAGGTGTCCCCTGTGGCGATCCGCGTCCTCCTGGTCGACGACCAGCCGCTGCTGCGCACCGGTTTCCGGATGATCCTGGAGGCCGAACCGGACCTGGCGGTGGTCGGCGAGGCCGGGGACGGGCTCCAGGCGCTGGACCAGGTGCGGGCGCTCCAGCCCGACGTGGTGCTGATGGACATCCGGATGCCGCGGATGGACGGCGTCGAGGCCACCCGGCAGATCACGGGGCCGGGCCGGGACGGCCCGGCGAAGGTGCTGGTGCTGACCACCTTCGACCTGGACGAGTACGTGGTGGAGGCGCTGCGGGCGGGGGCGAGCGGGTTCCTGCTGAAGGACGCGCCGGCGGTCGAGCTGGTGCAGGCGATCCGCGTGGTGGCGGGAGGCGAGGCGATGCTCGCGCCGAGCATCACGCGGCGGCTGCTGGACAAGTACGCGGAGCACCTGCCGTCGGGCGAGGAGCGTGTCCCGGACTCGCTCGGGACGCTGACCGAGCGGGAGGTCGAGGTGCTGAAGCTGGTGGCCAAGGGCCTGTCGAACGCGGAGATCGCGGCGGACCTGTTCGTCAGCGAGACGACGGTCAAGACGCACGTGGGCCACGTCCTGACGAAGCTGGGCCTGCGGGACCGGGTACAGGCGGCGGTGTACGCGTACGAGAGCGGCCTGGTCCGCCCGGGCGCCGCCCAGTAGCCCCTCGCCCGCCCCCGCAGACACGGCCGGCCCGTGCCGCCCCGGAAGGGGGCGGCACGGGCCGGCGGCGTTGCGCGAGGCTGGTCAGCCCTTGCTGATCTCCCAGAAGCGGAAGACGGTGGAGGCGTCGAGCGACCACTGCAGGCCGGTGACGTTCTGGCGGGTCACCGCGTACTGCTTGCTCTGCCACAGGGGCAGGAGCGGGATCTCGTCCGCGACGATGTCCTGGAGGCGGGTGTAGTCCGGCGTGGCCGCGCTGCGGTCGGCCTTGGCGGAGGTCGCCGGGATGATCGTCTGGGTGATCTCCTTGTTGTCGTAGTTGTTGTTCAGGACGTTGTTCGGCCCGAAGAACGGCTGCGTGAAGTTGTCGGCGTCCGGGTAGTCGGGCACCCAGCCGCGGATGTAGACGCCGTACTTGCCGGCCGCGATGTCCTTCTCGTACTGCTCGTACTCGACGGACTTCACGTCGGCCTCGAACAGGCCGCTGTCGTTCAGCTGCTTGGCGATGAGCGCCATCTCCTGGTCCGTGGCGGGACCGAAGCGGTTCGGCGTCGTGTACAGGGTGATCTTCACCTTGTCCTTGATGCCGGCCGCGCGGAGGACCGCCTCGGCCTTCTTCGGCTGCGGGCTGCCGCCGTAGCGGTCGAAGAAGGCGGTGTTGTGGGAGCCGATGCCGGCCGGGACGACCGAGTACAGGGAGGTCGCGGTGCCCTCGTAGACGTCCTTGACGAGCGCCTCGCGGTCCACGAGGAAGGCGATGGCCTTGCGGACGGGGAGCTTGCCGGCGACCTCGTCCTTCATGTTGAAGACGAGGTGCTGGACCTCGGCGCCGGTGCCCTGGACGACCTCGATGCTGTTGTCGCCGGTCTTGGACGAGGCGAGGCCGGCGATGTCCTTGGCGGCCAGGCCGCGGAAGGCGAAGTCGACGTCGCCGCTTTCGAGGACCTTCTTCAGCGCGGCCTGGTCCTGGTTGAAGAACTTCAGCGTGACGCCGGTGTTCTTCGGCTTGGCCTTGCCGGTGTAGGCCTCGTTGACCGAGAAGTTGGCGCTCTTGTCGTTGAACGAGTCGAGCTTGTAGACACCGGAGCCGATGGCCTTGCCGTCGGTGCGGAGCTTGTCGGCCGGGTACTCGGAGTGGTCCACGATGGAGCCGGCACCCGAGGCGATCTTGCTGGGGAAGGTCGCGTCGGGCGTCTTGAGGCGGAAGACGACGGTCTTGTCGTCGGGGGTGTCGATGCCCGCGATCGACGACAGCAGGACGGCCGGGCCGTTCGGGTCGTTGATCTTGAGCGTGCGCTCGAAGGAGAACTTCACGTCCTCGGACGTGAGGCGGTTGCCGTTGCTGAACTTCAGGTCCGGCTTCAGGGTGCACTTGTACACCTTGCTGTCGCCGCCCTCGAAGGCGCACGACTGCGCGGCGTCGGGCTCCGGGGTGGTGGCGCCCTTGGGGAAGCTCAGCAGCGACTGGAAGACGTTGTTGAAGAGCAGCCAGGAGCCCGGGTCGTAGCCCGCGGCGGGGTCGGTGGACTTCACCTTGTCGGATATGCCCATGACCACGCCCTTGCCGCCTTCGGCGGGCGAGCCGTCGGTCGAACCGCAACCGCTGAGCAGCGCTGCGGCGGTGGCTGCGCCGAGCGGGGCTGCCAACCACTGGTTACGTCTCATCACTCGAACGTCCTTCACAGTCTTGCTGAATCGATGCACCGGCCCGCGGACACCCGCCGCCGGTCCTGCCGGTCTCAGCCGCTGACTCCGCGGCCGAGTTCCCACAGCTGGAGGTCGGAGATGGCGTTGACCGACCACTCCACTCCGGTGATCCCGTCGCGTGCGGCGACGTACTGCTTGCCCTGCCACAGCGGCAGGACGGGCACGTCCTCGGCGACGATGTCCTGCATCTCCGTGATCGCGGGGGCGGCGACGTTGCGGTCGGCGGCCTTGCGCGACTCGGGGATGAGCTTGGTGCGCACCGTGCTGTTGGCGTACGGCGTGCCCAGGAAGTTGTCCTGCTCCAGGAAGGGAGCGAGGAAGTTGTCGGCGTCCGGGTAGTCGGGGAACCAGCCGAGCCCGTAGGCGGCGTAGTCGCCCTTCTTCTGCGCCGGGCGGAACTCGGCCCAGTCGGCGCCCTGGACGGTGATGTCGAACAGCTGCGTGGAGTTCAGCTGGTTCTTCAGGATCTCGAACTCGGCGGCCGTGCCGTCGCCGTAGTGGTCCGTGGTGTAGGTGAGCGTCAGCTTGACCGGCGTCTTGATGCCGGCGTCCTTCAGCAGCTGCGCGGCCTTGGCCGTGTTGGCCTCGCCGTACTTGTTGCGGAAGGAGTTGACGTGGCCCGTGACCGAGGTGGGGACCAGCGAGTACAGGGGCTGCGCGGACTTGCCGTACACCTTGGAGACGATCGCGTTGCGGTCGACGGCGGCGGCGAGGGCCTGGCGGACGGCCTTCTCCTTGACGACCGGCGCCTCGGTGTTGAAGCCGATGTAGCGGATCTCCAGGCCGGGCATCGGGACGATGCGGACGCCCTTGGGCGGGTTCGCCGAGAACTCGTTGATCTGGGTCGGCGACAGGGTGCGGGAGACCATGTGGATCCGCCCGTCGGTGAGCGCCTTGCCCATGGCGGCGCTGTCGTCGAAGGTGCGCAGCTCGACCTTGTCGTTCTGGAGCTTCAGGTCGCCCTTGTAGTGGGGGTTCTTGCTGAACACGGCGCGGACGAGGCGGTTGCCCTTGACCTCGGCCTTCATCGTGTAGGGCCCGGAGCCCTCGACGGTGAAGCCCTCGCGGAGCTTCCCCGCGTCGTAGGCCTTCTCGCTGACGATGGCCGCGGCCGGGGTGGAGAGCTTGTACGGGAACGTCGCGTCCGGGGTCTTCAGGTGGAAGACGACGGTGTCGGCGCCCTTGACCTCGACGGTGTCGAGGGTGGAGAGGAGCGAGGCGGGGCCGTTCTCGGCGTTGATGGCGCGGACGCGGTCGATGGAGAACTTGACGTCCTTGGCGGTGAGCGGCTCGCCGCTCGCGAACTTCAGGCCGGGGCGCAGGGTGCAGCGGTAGCTCTCGTTGCCCGTGTCGGTGAAGTGGCAGGCGGAGGCCGCTTCGGGGACGGGGCGGCCGCCGCCGCGGGGGGTGTGCATCAGGGTCTGGACGGTCTGCCGCAGGACGTTCCAGGCTCCGGCGTCGTAGGCGTACGCCGGGTCGAACGGTGCGGGGGCGTAGTCCGCCGCCTCGTACCGGTCGGTGGTGCCGACGACGATCGCTCCGGTTCCCGCTCCGCCGCCCGTCGCGCTGCCGCAGGCAGCGAGGGCGGGGGTGAGCAGTCCGGCCGCGGCCGTCAGCACCAGGGTCTTGCGGTTCATGCTGGAAGTACTCCCTTGACCGGCACTTGTTCAAAGCGGCGTAGAGGGCACTTCGCGGCGGTCGCCCGTTCTGGGCGGAACGATCGGGCCGGTTTTGTGACGATCGGTCCACACGTACCCGGCACAGGGGTGTGTGTCCGGGACTGCTGCGGTGCGGAGTGCCCGCGTCGACATTAGTGGCCTTGGACCGGTTGGCTTGAACTGGCCGGACTTGGGGTGTAATCGCACGGTGATGGGAGGAGACTGCCTGTCAGGGCCGGAGGCATCGCAGATGCGGTCAGGAGATCATCAATCCGGACACAAGGGAACCGGCGCGGAGGGCCCTAACGGTCCGTAAGGGGCGTTGCGGGTGACGAAGGTCACCCGGGCTCGCCGCCAGGGAATGGATGGGATTTCGGCGCGTCAGCCAAGGAACGGAAGACCGCTCTCGGGCTCACGCGCCGAGGATCGCCACGCAGTGTCGCGGATCAGTTCATCGGGGTGATGAGGGAGCGGAGGAAGGCGAGGTCGACGTCCTCCAGCGAGCCCACCACGGTCCGCCCGGGCGCGGGCGGGATCACCCCGACGGAGGGGACGGCGACGACGCGGCAGCCGGCCGCCTCCGCGGCGGCCACCCCGGTGGCGGTGTCCTCGATGACGGCGCACCGGGAGGGGTGGGCGCCGAGGGTGCGGGCGGCCAGCAGGTACGGGTCGGGGTGGGGCTTGGTGCGCGGCACGTCGTCGCCGGCGACGGTCAGGGCGAAGCGCTCGGGGCCCAGGGAGCCCAGGATGCGGTCGATGACGCGCCGGTGCGAGGCGGAGACGAGGGCGGTGGGCACGTTGTGCCGGGCGAGCTCGGAGAGCAGCTGCTCGGCCCCGGGCATCAGCGGCACCCGGTCGGCGATGCGGGCCTCGAAGCGCTCGTTCAGCAGGATGCTGAGCTCGCCGACGCCGATGTCGGCGCCGGTGGCCTCGATGAGGAAGCCGGCGCTGCGGGTCATGGGCCCGCCGACCACGATGTCGCGCCAGGACTCCTCCAGGCGGTGGCCGAGCTCGGCGAAGACGTCGACCTCGGTCTCCCACCAGAAGCCCTCGGTGTCGACCAGCGTCCCGTCCATGTCGAGCAGCACCGCCTGGAGGGCCGAGCCGTCGGCCGTACGGGCGATGGAGACGGGAACGGTACTGGTCATGCGCGCGCCTCTCGACGGGGACGAGAAGGCCGGTCGCCTGTTCCCGCGCGGGGCGCTCCCCGGGGAACAGGCGACCGGCCTGTTGGGGACCGACCAGTGTACGTCGGTCTGCGTCAGCGTGCGTTGAAATACTTCGCTTCGGGGTGGTGGATGACGATCGCGTCGGTGGACTGCTCCGGGTGGAGCTGGAACTCCTCCGACAGGTGGACGCCGATCCGCTCGGGCCGGAGCAGGTCGGCGATCTTGGCGCGGTCCTCCAGGTCGGGGCAGGCGCCGTAGCCGAGGGAGAAGCGGGCGCCCCGGTACTTCAGGGCGAACATGTCCTCGACGTCGGCGGGGTCCTCGCCGCCGAAGCCGAGCTCGGCGCGGACGCGGGCGTGCCAGTACTCGGCGAGGGCCTCGGCGAGCTGGACGGAGAGGCCGTGCAGCTCCAGGTACTCGCGGTAGGAGTCCGACGCGAACAGCTTGGCGGTGGCCTCGCCGATCCTCGAGCCGACGGTGACGACCTGGAGGCCGACGACGTCGGTCTCGCCGGACTCCTCGGGGCGGAAGAAGTCCGCGAGGCACAGGCGGCGGCCGCGGCGCTGGCGCGGGAAGGTGAAGCGGGTCCGCTCGTTGCCGGCCTCGTCGAGGATGATCAGGTCGTCGCCCTTGGAGACGCACGGGAAGTAGCCGTGGACGACGGCCGCCTCCAGCAGGTTCTCGGTGTGCAGCTTCTCCAGCAGGCCGCGCAGCCGCGGCCGGCCCTCGGTCTCGACGAGCTCCTCGTAGGTGGGGCCGCCGGCGCGGGCCTGCTTCAGGCCCCACTGGCCCTTGAAGAGGGCGCCCTCGTCGAGCCAGGAGGCGTAGTCCTTCAGCGGGATGCCCTTGACGACCCGCGTGCCCCAGAACGGCGGGGTCGGGACGGGGTTGTCGGCGGAGACGTCCGAGCGGCCCCCGGGCTCCTCCGGCTCGGCGGCCTCCGGCAGCGGGGTGTCGCGCCTGGGGACGCGGCGCTGCTTGAGCTCGGGCAGGGCGGCGCCGGGGACGCCGCGCTTGACGGCGATGAGGGCGTCCATCAGGCGCAGGCCCTCGAAGGCGTCGCGGGCGTAGCGGACCTCGCCCTCGTAGATCTCGTGGAGGTCCTGTTCGACGTAGGCGCGGGTGAGGGCGGCGCCGCCGAGGATGACCGGGTAGGTGGCGGCCAGCTTGCGCTGGTTCAGCTCCTCCAGGTTCTCCTTCATGATCACGGTGGACTTGACGAGCAGGCCGGACATGCCGATGACGTCGGCGCGGTGCTCCTGCGCGGCCTCCACGATCGCCGAAACCGGCTGCTTGATACCGATGTTGACGACGTTGTAGCCGTTGTTGGAGAGGATGATGTCGACGAGGTTCTTGCCGATGTCGTGGACGTCGCCGCGCACGGTGGCCAGGACGATGGTGCCCTTGCCCTCCGCGTCCGACTTCTCCATGTGCGGCTCCAGGTAGGCCACCGCCGTCTTCATGACCTCGGCGGACTGGAGGACGAACGGCAGCTGCATCTGGCCGGATCCGAAGAGCTCGCCGACGACCTTCATGCCCTCCAGGAGGGTGTCGTTGACGATGTCGAGGGCGGGCCGGGTCTGCAGGGCCTCGTCCAGGTCCGCCTCCAGGCCGTTCTTCTCGCCGTCGACGATGCGCTGCCGCAGGCGCTCCTCCAGGGGCAGCGCGAGGAGCTCCTCGGCGCGGCCGGCCTTGAGGGACTTGGTGTTGACGCCCTCGAAGAGGGCCATCAGCTTCTGCAGCGGGTCGTAGTCGCCCTCGCGGCGGTCGTAGATGAGGTCGAGGGCGGTGGAGACCTGCTCGTCGTCGAAGCGGGCGATGGGCAGGATCTTCGAGGCGTGGACGATCGCCGAGTCCAGGCCGGCCTTGACGCACTCGTCGAGGAAGACGGAGTTCAGCAGGACGCGGGCGGCCGGGTTGAGGCCGAAGGAGATGTTCGACAGGCCCAGGGTCGTCTGCACCTCGGGGTGGCGCCGCTTGAGCTCGCGGATGGCCTCGATGGTGGCGATGCCGTCCTTGCGGGACTCCTCCTGGCCGGTGCAGATGGTGAAGGTGAGGCAGTCGATGAGGATGTCGGACTCGTGGATGCCCCAGTTGCCGGTGAGGTCCTCGATCAGCCGCTCGGCGATGGCGACCTTGTGTTCGACGGTGCGGGCCTGGCCCTGCTCGTCGATGGTGAGGGCGATCAGGGCCGCGCCGTGCTCCTGGGCCAGGCGGGTGACCTTCGCGAAGCGGGAGTCGGGGCCGTCGCCGTCCTCGTAGTTGACCGAGTTGATGACGGCGCGGCCGCCGAGGGCCTCCAGGCCGGCCTGGATGACGTCGACCTCGGTGGAGTCCAGCACCACGGGCAGGGTGGAGGCGGTCGCGAAACGGGCGGCCAGCTCGCGCATGTCGGCGACGCCGTCGCGGCCGACATAGTCCACGCACAGGTCGAGCATGTGCGCGCCCTCGCGGATCTGGTCGCGGGCCATCTCGACGCAGTCGTCCCAGCGTGCCTCCAGCATGGCCTCGCGGAACTTCTTCGACCCGTTGGCGTTGGTCCGCTCGCCGATCGCCATGTACGAGGTGTCCTGGCGGAAGGGCACGGTCTGGTACAGCGAGGAGGCGCCCGGCTCGGGGCGCGGCTCGCGGACGGCCGGGGCGAGGCCGCGGACCCGCTCGACGACCTGCCGCAGGTGCTCGGGGGTGGTGCCGCAGCAGCCGCCGACCAGGGAGAGGCCGTACTCGCGGACGAAGGTCTCCTGGGCGTCGGCGAGCTCGCCCGCCGACAGCGGGTAGTGCGCGCCGTCCTTGCCGAGGACCGGCAGGCCCGCGTTCGGCATGCAGGAGAGGGGGATGCGGGCGTTGCGGGCGAGGTAGCGCAGGTGCTCGCTCATCTCGGCCGGGCCGGTGGCGCAGTTCAGGCCGATCATGTCGATGCCGAGCGGCTCCAGGGAGGTCAGCGCGGCGCCGATCTCGGAGCCGAGCAGCATGGTGCCGGTCGTCTCCACGGTGACGGAGCAGATGAGCGGGACCGAGACGCCGAGGGCCTCCATGGCGCGGCGGGCGCCGATGACCGAGGCCTTGGTCTGCAGGAGGTCCTGGGTGGTCTCGACGAGGAGGGCGTCGGAGCCGCCGGCGATCAGGCCCTCCGCGTTGGCCTGGTAGGCGTCGCGGAGGGTGGCGTACACGATGTGGCCCAGGGTCGGCAGCTTGGTGCCGGGTCCGATGGAGCCCAGCACCCAGCGCTGCTGCCCGCTGGCGGCAGTGGCGGCGTCGGCGGCCTCGCGGGCGATGCGGGCGCCGGCCTCGGAGAGCTCGTGGATGCGCTCGGGGATGTCGTACTCGCCCAGCGCGGAGTGGTTGGCGCCGAAGGTGTTGGTCTCGACGCAGTCGACGCCGACGGCGAAGTAGGCATCGTGGACGGAGCGCACGATGTCGGGGCGGGTGACGTTGAGGACCTCGTTGCAGCCTTCGAGCTGCTGGAAGTCCTCCAGGGAGGGCTCCTGTGCCTGGAGCATCGTTCCCATGGCCCCGTCGGCGACGACCACGCGGGTCGCGAGCGCCTCGCGGAGGGCATCGGCCCGGTTCTGGGTGTCGGCGGGCGGGTTCGGCAACGAGGCCATGAAGAGCTCCCTGGGATGCGACGGCTGTCGGCTTTGCACCCTTGCCGTTCCAAGGGTGCACGCGGTCAGGGTAACCGCGCGGCGGGAGCCCCGGTGCGGGTGTCCCACGTGGCGGACTGCATGCTGTCCGCGGGGGTCGGCGGGGCGGGTCCAGGACACCTTGCGGCTTGAACACGTCGCCTGACCATGCGCAAGGTCGGCATGAGCCGATAGTGTTCAGCATTGTCGAACTACGTCAGCAGGAGGCTGCGCCATGGCACGGAACATCCAGTCGCTCGAACGAGCCGCTGCGATGCTGCGGCTCCTGGCGGGCGGCGAGCGCCGCCTGGGCCTGTCGGACATCGCCTCCTCGCTGGACCTGGCCAAGGGCACGGCGCACGGGATCCTGCGCACCCTGCAGGCCGAGGGCTTCGTCGAGCAGGACGCCGCCTCGGGCCGCTACCAGCTGGGCGCGGAGCTGCTCCGGCTCGGCAACAGCTACCTGGACGTGCACGAGCTGCGGGCGCGGGCGCTGGTGTGGACCGACGACCTGGCCCGGGCGAGCGGCGAGAGCGTCTACGTGGGCGTGCTGCACAAGAGCGGGGTGCTGATCATGCACCACGTGTTCCGCCCGGACGACAGCCGTCAAGTGCTGGAGGTGGGCGCCATGCAGCCGCTGCACTCGACCGCCCTGGGCAAGGTGCTCTCCGCGTACGACCCGGTCGCGCACACCGAGGCCGTCGAGGCGGAGCGGGAGGCGTTCACGCCCCGCACGGTCACGGACGCGGCCGGCTTCGAGGAGGTCCTCGACCTGACCCGGGCGCGCGGCTGGGCGGCCGACGTGGAGGAGACCTGGGAGGGCATCGCCTCCGTGGCGGCGCCCATCCACGACCGGCGCCGGATGCCGGTGGGCGCGGTGGCGGTCGCCGGCGCGGTGGAGCGGGTGTGCGGCGAGGGCGGCGAGCCCCGGGCCGCGCTGGTGGCGTCCGTACGGGACTGCGCGCGGGCCGTTTCGCGCGACCTCGGCGCGGGCCGCTTCTAGCCGCCCCCCGACCCTTTTCAGGCCACTTCGTGGCCGCTTTCTGCCCTCTTTTCGCCATATTCCGGCCGAAGAGTGGCTTGATGTGGTCGATCCCACGGCGCGGTAACGATCCGGCATTTGGCCTGGCCAACCCTTGACGCGTTCTTCACCCGGGCGGAAAACTGCCGTTCATCGGTCGGCATTGTCGAACACCTACCGGCAATACGCGCTAGGGTGTGGGCAAGGCCAAGGACCGGTGAAGCACTCACCGAGTGCGCGGACGACGGGCGGGACCCCGTGTCCGCCCACCCCTGGACGCAAGACAAAGGAGTCGCGGGTGCCCAGCTCCGACATCTTCCTCGGCGAGACCATCGGTACCGCCCTGCTCACCCTGCTCGGCGGTGGTGTCTGCGCCGCCGTCACGCTCAAGAGCTCCAAGGCCCGTAACGCAGGCTGGCTGTCGATCACCTTCGGCTGGGGTTTCGCCGTACTGATCGCCGCCTACGTCTCCGCGCCCCTCTCCGGCGCGCACCTGAACCCGGCGGTCACCGTCGGCCTGGCCGTCAAGAACGGCGAGTGGGGCGACGTCCCCGTCTACTTCGCGGGACAGCTCCTCGGCGCGATGCTCGGCGCCGTCCTGATGTGGATCACCTACTACGGCCAGTTCCGCGCCCACCTCGCGGACCCCGAGCACATCCGCGACGCCAAGCTCGGCCCCGAGGACCCCCACCCGCACGACCAGGCGGGCCCCGTCCTCGGCGTCTTCTCCACCGGTCCCGAGATCCGCAACGTGGTGCAGAACCTCACCACCGAGATCATCGGCACCGCCGTCCTCGTCCTGGCGATCCTCACCCAGGGCCTCCAGGACGACGGCAAGGGCCTCGGCGTCATAGGCGTCCTGATCACGTCCTTCGTCGTCGTCGGCATCGGCCTCTCCCTCGGCGGCCCCACCGGCTACGCCATCAACCCGGTCCGCGACCTCGGACCCCGCATCGTCCACGCCCTGCTGCCGCTCCCCAACAAGGGCGGCTCCGACTGGGGCTACTCCTGGATCCCGGTGGTCGGCCCGCTCGTCGGCGCCGTGCTCGCCGGCGGTCTCTACAACATCGCGTTCGCCTGATCGCCACGGCCCCGCGCTCGTAGGATCCGCACCGCCCCACTGAATCCGCACTCCTCACGACCTGCCAGGAGCAGCCACCATGACCAGCAGCACCGGCCCCTTCATCGCAGCGATCGACCAGGGCACCACCTCCTCCCGCTGCATCGTCTTCGACCGCGACGGCCGCATCGTCGCCGTCGACCAGAAGGAGCACGAGCAGATCTTCCCCAAGCCCGGCTGGGTGGAGCACGACGCCACCGAGATCTGGGCCAACGTCCAGGAGGTCGTCGCCGGCGCCATCGCCAAGGCGGAGATCACCTCCGCCGACGTCAAGGCGATCGGCATCACCAACCAGCGCGAGACCACCGTCCTGTGGGACAAGAACACCGGCGAGCCGGTGCACAACGCGCTCGTCTGGCAGGACACCCGCACCGACGCCCTCTGCAAGGAGCTCGGCCGCAACGTCGGCCAGGACCGCTTCCGCCGCGAGACGGGCCTCCCGCTCGCCTCGTACTTCGCGGGCCCGAAGGTCCGCTGGCTCCTCGACAACGTCGAGGGACTGCGCGAGCGCGCCGAGGCCGGCGACATCCTCTTCGGCACCATGGACTCCTGGGTCATCTGGAACCTGACCGGCGGCACGCAGGGCGGCGTCCACGTCACCGACGTGACCAACGCGTCCCGCACCATGCTGATGAACCTGCACACGCTCGCCTGGGACGAGCGCATCGCGGAGTCCATGGACGTCCCGCTCGCGGTCCTCCCCGAGATCCGCTCCTCCGCCGAGGTCTACGGCCACGTCAAGGAGGGCGTCCTCGCGGGCGTGCCCGTGGCCTCCGCTCTCGGCGACCAGCAGGCCGCCCTGTTCGGCCAGACCTGCTTCTCCGAGGGCGAGGCCAAGTCCACCTACGGCACCGGCACGTTCATGCTGATGAACACCGGGGACAAGATCATCAACTCCTACAGCGGCCTGCTGACCACCGTCGGCTACCAGATCGGCGACCAGAAGCCGGTCTACGCCCTGGAGGGCTCCATCGCCGTCACCGGCTCGCTCGTCCAGTGGATGCGCGACCAGATGGGCCTGATCAAGTCCGCGGCCGAGATCGAGACGCTGGCCTCCTCCGTCGAGGACAACGGCGGCGCCTACTTCGTCCCCGCCTTCTCCGGCCTGTTCGCCCCCTACTGGCGCGCCGACGCCCGCGGCGTCATCGCCGGCCTGACCCGGTACGTCACCAAGGCGCACATCGCCCGCGCCGTCCTGGAGGCCACCGCCTGGCAGACCCGCGAGATCACCGACGCCATGACCAAGGACTCCGGCGTCGAACTGGCCGCCCTGAAGGTCGACGGCGGCATGACCTCCAACAACCTGCTGATGCAGACGCTCTCCGACTTCCTGGACGCCCCCGTGGTCCGTCCGATGGTCGCCGAGACCACCTGCCTCGGCGCCGCCTACGCCGCCGGCCTGGCCGTCGGCTTCTGGCCCGACACCGACGCCCTGCGCGCCAACTGGCGCCGCGCGGCCGAGTGGACCCCGCGGATGCCCGCCGAGCAGCGGGACCGCGAGTACAAGAACTGGCTCAAGGCCGTCGAGCGGTCCATGGGCTGGATCGACGAGGAAAACGCCGGCTGACCGCACCAGCCGACGAACCGATGAGGAGCTGAAGAGACATGAGCACCCTGCAGAGCGTCCCCGCCCTGGGAACGCACCCGACCGCCGGCTCGAACCCGGGCCGCGCCGAGACCCGTGAGCAGCTGGCCAAGGCCACGTACGACCTGCTGGTCATCGGCGGTGGAATCCTGGGCACCTCGGTGGCCTGGCACGCCGCGCAGTCGGGCCTGCGGGTCGCCATGGTGGACGCCGGCGACTTCGCCGGCGCCACCTCCTCCGCCTCCTCCAAGCTCGTCCACGGCGGCCTGCGCTACCTGCAGACCGGCGCGGTCAAGCTGGTGGCCGAGAACCACCACGAGCGGCGGGTGCTGGCCAAGGACGTGGCCCCGCACCTGGTCAACCCGCTCACCTTCTACCTGCCGGTCTACAAGGGCGGCCCGGTGGGTGCGGCCAAGCTGGGCGCGGGCGTCTTCGCCTACTCCGCCCTCTCGGCCTTCGGCGACGGCATGGGCAAGGTCATATCCCCCGCCCGTGCCGTCGCCGACAACCCCGGCCTGAAGACCGACAACCTCAAGGCCGTCGCGGTCTACTACGACCACCAGATGAACGACTCCCGCGTCGCCGTCATGACGGTCCGCGCGGCCGTCGAGTCCGGCGCGGTCGTCCTCAACCACGCCGAGGTCACCGGCCTGCGCACGACGCGCGGCCGGGTCTCCGGCGCCGAGCTCAAGGACCGCCTCGACGGCACCGAGTTCGGCATCGACGCCCGCGTCGTGCTCAACGCCACCGGCCCGTGGGTGGACCACCTGCGGCGCATGGAAGACAAGCACGCGCTGCCGTCGATCCGCCTGTCCAAGGGCGCGCACATCGTCATGAAGCGCAAGTCGCCGTGGAAGGCCGCCATGGCCACCCCGATCGACAAGTACCGCATCACCTTCGCCCTGCCGTGGGAGGACCAGCTGCTGCTGGGCACCACCGACGAGGTGTACGAAGGCGACCCGGCCGACGTCCGCGCCACCGAGAAGGACATCCAGCAGATCCTGGACGAGGCCGCCTTCTCCGTGAAGGACGCCGACCTCGACCGCTCCCTGATGACGTACGCGTTCGCCGGCCTGCGCGTCCTGCCCGGCGGCCCCGGCGGCGTCGAGAAGGCCAAGCGCGAGACCGTCGTCTCCGAGGGCGCGGGCGGCATGCTGTCCGTGGCCGGCGGCAAGTGGACCACGTACCGCCACATCGGCCGCGTCGTCATGGACAAGCTGGCCAAGCTGCCCGGCAGCCCGCTCACCGACGACATGGAGCCCGTCAAGTCGCTGGTCCGCCGGGTCCCGCTGCCCGGCGTCGCCAACCCGAACGCCGTCGCCCACCGCCTGCTCGTCGACCGCGAGCCCGGCGCCCGCATGGACCCGCTGACCGCCCGCCACCTGGCCTCCCACTACGGCTCCCTTGCCTTCGACGTGGCCCGCCTCGCCAACGAGGACCCGGCCCTCGCCGAGCGCATCCACCCGGACGGCCCGGAGATCTGGGCGCAGGTCGCCTACGCCCGCGACTTCGAATGGGCCGAGACCGCCGACGACGTGCTGCGCCGCCGCACCACGGTGACCATCCGCGGCCTCGACAGCGCCGAGGTCCGCGGCCGCGTCGAGGACATGCTGGGCCGCAAGGCATAGCCTCCCCCGCAGTGGGGAAGAGGGGCGGTTCCGAGGGGAACCGCCCCTCCGTCGTGGGCTGTGGCAGCCGTCCCCGCAAGCCTTAGGCTGACCCACGTAGGCAAGGAACTTCGGAAGGAGACCTGGGTGATCGAGCTTGAGGGCGTGCCCGAGCTGATCGACCCGGTCATGGTGGCCGCGTTCGAGGGCTGGAACGACGCGGGCGACGCGGCGTCCGGTGCGGTCGCGCACCTGGACCGGGAGTGGAAGGGCGAGGTCTTCGCGGCGCTCGACGCAGAGGACTACTACGACTTCCAGGTCAACCGGCCCACCGTGTGGCTGGACAACGGCGTCCGGAAGATCACATGGCCGACGACGCGGCTGTCCGTGGTGCGGATCGGCGGCGCCAAGCCGCGCGACCTCGTACTCGTGCGGGGTATCGAGCCGTCCATGCGGTGGCGGTCGTTCTGCAACGAACTCCTCGGCTTCGCCCACGAGCTGGGCGTCGAGATGGTCGTCATCCTCGGCGCCCTCCTGGGCGACACCCCGCACACCCGTCCGGTCCCGGTCAGCGGGGTCACCTCCGACCCCGACCTGGCCCGGACGATGCACCTGGAGGAGACCAAGTACGAGGGCCCCACCGGCATCGTCGGCGTCCTCCAGGAAGCCTGCACGCACGCCGGGGTGCCCGCCGTGTCCCTGTGGGCGGCCGTCCCCCACTACGTCTCCCAGCCGCCCAACCCGAAGGCCACGCTGGCCCTGCTGAACCGCCTCGAAGACCTCATCGACGTACGGATCCCGCTCGGCGAGCTGCCCGAGGACGCGCGGGCCTGGCAGCTCGGGGTGGACCAGCTCGCCGCCGAGGACAGCGAGGTCGCCGAGTACGTCCAGACGCTGGAGGAGGCGCGGGACACGGCCGACCTGCCGGAGGCGTCGGGGGACGCCATCGCCCGGGAGTTCGAACGCTACCTCCGCCGCCGGGACCCCTCGGCGGAGCCGGGCCCCGCGCCGGGCGGCGACGCCTCGTACCTCCGCGACCCCTCCCCGGGCCGCCCCCGCCCCCGCAGGTCCCCGGACCCGGAGGAAGACCCGGGCGAAACCCCGGATCCCCCCCAGCCGTAGCCGCCGAGGCCGGGGGAACGGGCTCCGGCCGGGCTTCGGGGCCGCTGCGCGGAGCCGGTTCCCCTCCCCGCCCCTTCCCGAAACCGGGGGCGAAGCCCCCGGCCCCCGAAACGGGCGCTCCGCGCCCGTGCGCTCAAACGCCGCGCGGGCTTGATATACCCCCACCGGCACATCCAGCCCCGCCGGGCACTTCAGCCCCGCCGGCGTTTGAGGCGCAGGGGCACGCGGGCAGCGCCCCCGGAACCAGCCGCGCCCCGACCCCCGCGGGCGCAGACGGCTTGGCGGGGGTCGGGGCGCGGCACGGCGCGGCGGGGTTACAGGGCTACGCCCAGGAGGGCGTCCACCGTGCGGGAGACCACGCCCGGAGCGGTGGTGTCGTCGCCGTCGGCGGCGTTCTGGGCGTCGACCCAGCGGTCCACCGCGGCCAGCGCAGCCGGCGCGTCGAGGTCGTCGGCGAGGGCGGCCCGCACCTCCTCGACCAGGGCATCCGCCGGGAGGCCGTCCGGCCGGGACACGGCGGCACGCCACCGCGCGAGCCGCGCCTCCGCCTCGGCGAGGACCGCGTCCGTCCACTCCCAGTCCTCGCGGTAGTGGTGGGCGAGCAGCGCCAGCCGGATGGCCGCCGGGTCGACGCCTGCCCGCCGCAGCGCAGAGACGAAGACCAGGTTGCCCTTGGACTTCGACATCTTCTCGCCGTTCAGGGCGACCATCCCCGCGTGGACGTACGCCTTGGCCATCGGGAACTCGCCGGTGAGGGCCTGCGCGTGCGAGGCGCCCATCTCGTGGTGCGGGAACGCCAGGTCGGAGCCGCCGCCCTGGATGTCGAAGCCCATCCCGAGGTGGTCGAGCGCGATGGCGACGCACTCGATGTGCCAGCCGGGCCGGCCGGGGCCGAGCGAGGCGCCGTCCCAGCTGGGCTCGCCCGGGCGGGCGGCCATCCATAGCATGGGGTCGAGGGGGTTCTTCTTGCCGGGGCGGTCCGGGTCGCCTCCCCGTTCGGCGGACAGCAGCCGCATGGCTTCCGCGTCGAGGTGGGACACGCCGCCGAAGTGGGGGTCGGACTCCACGGAGAAGTAGACGTCGCCGTCCAGCTCGTACGCGGCGCCCGCGTCCCGCAGCCGTTCGACGAGGGGCACGATGCCCGGTATGGCCTCGACGGCGCCGATGTACTGCTGCGGCGGCAGGATCCGCAGCGCGGTCATGTCCTCGCGGAAGAGTGCCGTCTCGCGCTCCGCGAGCTCGGTCCAGTCGTGGCCGTCGCGCAGGGCCCGCTCCAGGAGGGGGTCGTCGACGTCGGTGACGTTCTGGACGTAGTGGACCTGGCGCTTGGTGTCGAGCCACACGCGCTGCACGAGGTCGAACGCGTTGTAGGTCGCCGCGTGACCGATGTGGGTCGCGTCGTACGGGGTGATGCCGCAGACGTAGATGCGGGCGACGGGACCGGGGTCGAGGGTGATCTTCCCCTGGGTCGCGGTGTCGTGGATCTGGAGGTCGCGGCCCTTGCCGGGCAGGGCGGGGACCTCAGAAGCGGGCCAGGCATGCATGTCTCGAGCCTAACCGGACGGGTGTTCCGGAAACTAACCGGACCAGCACTGTTGGCCGGATGACCGCTCTTGCGCTGTGGCCGGTTCTGTGCGTCCCCGGCAGTGCCGGTTCAGACCGGCGGCCACGGGATGGACGGCCACTGCCCGGACGGCTCGGGGTGCACTCCGGTGCGCAGCAGACGGGCCACCCGGGCCCGTACGGCGGCCAGCTCGGCCGTGGTGATCAGTTCGGCCAGCCGGGTGGCGAGGGGCTCGCCGTCGGCGAGCTGCCGCTCCAGCCGGGCCAGGACCTCGCGGGCCTCGGCGGTCAGGGTCTCGCCGGCCCAGCCCCAGAGCAGGGTGCGCAGCTTGTCCTCGACGTGGAAGGTGACGCCGTGGTCGATGCCGTAGAGGCGGCCGCCGGGGGCGGGCAGCAGGTGGCCGCCCTTGCGGTCGCCGTTGTTGATCACGGCGTCGAGTACGGCGAGCCGCTGCAGCCGCGGGTCGTCGGCGTGCACGAGGAGGGCGGTGCGGCCCTCTCCGACCTCGGCGAGCGCGACCGGCTTCCAGCCGTCGCCCGCCTCCTCGCCCTCGACGAGGGCCAGCAGCCCGGCGGCGTCGGCGCCGCCGCTGCCGTCCTGCGCGGTGTCGGGCCCGGCGGCGTCGATCCACTGCTGGACCATGCCCTCCCCGTACGGCCCGTCCCGCAGCACGGTCGGCGGGACGAGGCCCCAGCCGGTGGCCTCGGAGACCAGGTAGGCGGCGACCTCGCGGCGCGCCAGGTTGCCGTCGGGGAAGTCCCACAGGGGGCGCTCCCCCTTGACCGGCTTGTAGACGCAGTCGGTGCGGGCTCCGCCGCGGGCGGCGGAGCACAGCAGGACGGCGTTCGACGCGCCGGGGATCCGCCCGACGACGGTCAGCTCGCCCTCGGCGAGCAGTTTCTCCACCTCCCCCGCGGTGTTCACACCTGGCGCCGGTAGCCGTTCTGGCGGGGGCACACGTGGCCCTCGGGGTCCAGGGGCAGGCTGCACAGCGGGCACGGCGGCCGGCCGGCGTTGACGACGTCGAGGGCGCGCTTGGCGAAGGCCCGGGCCTGGGCTCCGGTGAGGCGGACCCGCAGCATGGGCGGGCCGTTCTCCTCGTCCTGGAGGAGCCGCTCCTCCGCCTCGGCGAGGTCCTCCTCGGAGTCGGCGTCGAGTTCGACGAGCGCCTGCGCTTCGACGATCATGCGCTGTTCCTCGCCGTCCCAGGCCAGGGCCATGGTGCCGACGCGGAACTCCTCGTCGACGGGGACGTCGAGGGGCGCGGTGTCAGCGGCCTCGGCGGGCGCGACGGCCGGGACGGCGGCGTTGCCGCCGCTGCGCCGCACGACCTCGTCCAGCAGTTCGTCCATCCGCTCCGCGAGCGCCGCCACCTGGGTCTTCTCCAGGGAGACGCTGGTGATGCGGGGGCCGGCGGAGGCCTGCAGGAAGAACGTACGGCGCCCCGGCAGACCGACCGTGCCGGCCACGAAGCGGTCCGGCGGGTCGTAGAGGAACACCTGACGGGGCACGTCCAGTCTCCAAGTCTCTGCTGCGGGGGCGTCGGCGGGGCGTGGCCGCGCCGCGGGGTGGCCCATCCACCCTACTGCGCCGTTCGATCACGCCGCGCCCGCACCGCCTCCCACGACCGCGTTCCCGCCGTCCTCGGTGGCGGCTTCGAAGGTCTCGGTCTCGGACGCGGCGGGGTCGGGTGCGCGGGCGGGGCGCGGCGCGAGGGAGGCGAAGTCGCCGGTGTCGCCGAGCCGGAGCAGGAACGGGCGGGTCGGCGTGTAGCGGACGGCGGTGACGGAGCAGGGGTCGACGTGGATGCGCTGGAAGAGGTCCAGGTGCATGCCGAGGGCGTCGGCGACGACGGACTTGATGATGTCGCCGTGCGAGCACATGAGGAAGACGGCGTCGGCGCCGTGCTCCTCCTCGACGCGGGCGTTCCAGTCGCGTACGGCGTCGACGGCGCGCGCCTGCATCGCCCGCATGGACTCGCCGCCGGGGAAGGCCGCGGCGGAGGGATGCTGTTGCACGATCTTCATCAGGGGTTCTTCGGCGAGTTCGGCGAGTCTGCGGTTCGACCAGTCGCCGTAGTGGCATTCGCCGATCCGCTCGTCGGTGTGCAGCGGCAGGTCGGGGCGCGCGGCGAGCAGGGGCTCCAGGGTCTCCCGGCAGCGCTGGAGCGGGCTCGTGACGGCCGCGGCGAGCGGTACGCCGGCGAGCCGTGCGGGCAGCGCGCGCGCCTGCTCCGCGCCGCGCTCGTCGAGGCCGACGCCCGGGGTCCATCCGGCGAGCAGCCCTGCGGTGTTGGCGGTGGACCGCCCGTGTCGTACGAGGATCAGCGTGGCCATGGGCGCAAGCCTAGTGCTGTGGCCGGGAAGGTTCACCGGGTCGCAGCACTAGGCGGCGGCGCGCGGTGCGGACACCGGGAGTTGGGGGACAGGGGCCGCGCGGTGTGCGCGGGCGGCCGCTACGCCGGTGCCGGGGCGGGGCTGCCGAGGGCGTCGAGGCGTTCCGGGATACGGAGGGCGACCATGCGGTGCCAGCCGGCGAACCGCTCGTACGCGTACACGGTGTGGATGCCGGCGGCGAGGGCGGCCGACTTGGCGGCGGGCCAGCGCAGCAGCCGCCCCATGTGGTCCATGACGGCGAGGCTGACGTCGCGGTAGACGGCGATCTCGGCGAGGGCGCATCGGCGCAGGACGCGCTGGATGGTGCGGCCGTGGCCGCGGCGGGCGAGGCGCAGCAGCTCCTCGTGGCAGTAGGCCAGGTGGTTGTCCTCGTCGCGGCTGATCATGCGGACGGCCCTGCCGACCTCGGGGTGGTCGCCGAAGTGCCGGACGAGCAGGGCCATCTGCTCGGCGGCCCGCTGTTCGGTGACGCGGCTGTGCGCGAGGTAGACGACGATGTCCTGCTCGGTGAGCGGCTCGTCGGCGCGCAGCCTGGCGTGGGCGAGGCCGATGCCGCGCCGCTCCAGCAGCATCGTGTAGTCGGTCTCGGGCGGGACGGGGACGGGCGGCAGTCCGCGTCTGCGGAGCAGGGCCCGGAAGATGCGGCCGTGCTTGTCCTCGTCGGCGCCGTGGCGGGCGGCCTTGGGGGCGAGGTCGCGCAGGCCGTCGGGGACGAGGGCGGCGATGCGGGCGTTCTCCCAGCCGCCCTGGGCTTCGCCGCCGGCGGCGATGGAGCAGAAAAGCCGGAAGGAGTCCTCGTCGTCGAGGATCTCCTGGAACAGGCTGCGGGCCGAGAGCATGCTCCGAGTCAACGGCGGGCCCCGCGGGCGGGCAACCGCGGGGATGTTCCCGTTCCTCCGTTCGGGCGACGGCGGGGGCGGCCGGGACATGCGTAACCCCGGGGGTGCCGCGCGCGTTGTTGCGGGTGTCGGCCGTGGCGGGGAAGACCCCCGAGCCCCCACCACGGCCGCAGGCTTCCGGGCCCCGGATCCCTCCGGGGCCCTCCCCTTGTGCCGTCCGTCAGGCGAGGCCGGCGTGCTCCAGGGCCCGGGTGCCGGCGCGGAGGGCGGTGAGCCGCTCCTCCAGGGTGAATCCGGCCGGGGCGAGGGTCAGGGTGGTGACGCCGGCCTCGGCGTAGGCCCGCATGCCGTCCGCGATGCGCTCGACGGAGCCGAGCAGGGTGGTGGAGTCGATGAGGGAGTGCGGGACGGCGGCGGCCGCTCCCGCCTTGTCGCCGGCCAGGTACTTGTCCTGGATCTCCGCGGCCTCCTTCTCGTATCCCATGCGCTGCGCGAGCTGGTTGTAGAAGTTCTGCTTCCGGCTGCCCATGCCGCCCACGTAGAGGGCGGTGTAGGGGCGGAACATGTCGGCGAGGCCGGGTACGTCGTCGCCGACGGCGAGCGGGACGGTCGGGCAGACGTCGAAGCCGTCCATGCCGAGGCCGGCCTTCTCGCGGCCGGCCCGGATGTGGCGCAGCGCGGTGGCCTCCAGGTGTTCGGCCGCGGGGAAGATCAGCAGGGCGCCGTCGGCGATCTCGCCGGTCTGCTCCAGGTTCTTCGGGCCGATGGCGGCGATGTAGAGGGGGATGCGCTCGCGCTCGGGGTGCACGGTGAGCTTGATCGGCTTGCCGGGGCCGCCCGGCAGGGGCAGGGTCCAGTGCTCGCCCTCGTAGGAGAGGCGCTCGCGGGTCATGGCCTTGCGGACGATCTCGACGTACTCGCGGGTGCGGGCGAGCGGCTTGTCGAACTTCACGCCGTACCAGCCCTCGGAGACCTGCGGGCCGGAGACGCCGAGGCCGAGGCGGAAGCGGCCCTTGGTGAGGGAGTCGAGGGTGGCGGCGGTCATCGCGGTCATCGCGGGCTGGCGGGCCGGGATCTGCATGATCGCGGAGCCGACGTCGATGCGCTCGGTCTGGGCGGCGACCCAGGACAGGACGGTGGGAGCGTCGGAGCCGTACGCCTCGGCGGCCCAGCAGACGTCGTAGCCGAGGCGGTCCGCCTCCTGGGCCACCGCGAGGTTGTCCGCGTCCATGCCGGCGCCCCAGTAGCCGAGATTGATGCCGAGCCGCATGTGTCGTCCCCTTACCGGTGTACCGATCAGTAACGTTGGTCTGGGCGGACTGTAGCGCGCCAGGGTCCGCCGCGTCAGTGCCCCAGTAGTCTCAGCGCTCATGGAGCAGAGGCATCTCGGCCGCACCGGCCTGCGCGTGTCCCGGATCGGCCTCGGCACCCTGACGTGGGGCCGTTCCGAGGACGGGCCGGACGAGGCGGGCGCCGCGGAGCAGTTGAAGGCGTTCTGGGAGGCGGGCGGCACGCTCGTCGACACCGCCGACGTGTACGGCGGCGGCGAGGCCGAGTACCTGCTGGGCCGGCTGGTGGGCTCGGTCGTGCCGCGCCGGGACCTCGTCATCGCGACGAAGGCGGGCAGCGTGCCCGACCCCGACCGGCGCTTCGACGGCTCGCGCGGGCACCTGCTGGCCGCGCTGGACGACTCCCTGGAACGCCTCGGCACGGACCATGTCGACCTGTGGCAGGTCCACGCCTTCGACCCGGCGACGCCGCTGGAGGAGACGCTGCAGGCCCTGGACCAGGCCGTGGGCAGCGGGCGCGCCCGGTACGCCGGGGTGTCGAACTTCAGCGGCTGGCAGCTGGCCAAGGCGGCCACCTGGCAGCTGGCGGCGCCGGGCGGGCGGACCCGGCTGGCGAGCACGCAGATGGAGTACTCGCTGCTCCAGCGGGGCGTGGAGCGGGAGGTGCTGCCCGCGGCCCGCGACCTGGGTGTCGGGCTGCTGCCGTCCTCGCCGCTGGGTCGGGGGGTCCTGACGGGCAAGTACCGGACGGGCACCCCGGCCGACTCGCGGGGCGCGTCCCCGGCCATGGCGGGCTTCGTCGAGCCGTACCTCGACGAGGGGGCGGCCGGCATCGTGGACGCCGTGGCGACGGCCGCGCACGGCCTGGCGGTGACGCCGCTGCAGGTCGCGCTGGCGTGGGTGCGGGACCGGCCGGGGGTGGTCGCGCCGATCGTCGGCGCGCGGACGTCCGCGCAGCTCGCGGAGGCCCTGTCGGTGGAGGAGCTTACGCTTCCGGAGGAGATCTGCCGGGCGCTGGACGACGTGTCGGCGCCGGTGCACCGCTACCCCGACCAGGACTGGAGCACGCTGTGAGCACGGACCGCGACACCGAGGCCGCTGCCGCGGAAACCCCGACGCCGCCCGCCGGCCAGGAGCCGCCCGGCACCCCGCCGCCCGCCGCACCGGCCGAAGCCGCGGCCGGCGAGGGCGGCGGGCGCCCGCCGGCGGAGGAGGACGGGGCGGCGGAAGACCCCGCAGGCCCGGGGCCCGGTGCGGCCGGCGGCAGCGCCGCGGAGCCGGTGGCTCAGGCCGAGGGCGGGGCCGGAGAGGACTCCGCGGGCGGCGGCCGGGAGTCCGGGGACCCGCAGGCCGCGGCCGACGGCGACGCTCCGGAGGCCGCGGCTCCGGCGGCCTCGGCTCCGGACGGGGCGGCCGCCGGGGACGCCGGCGGGGACGGGGCGGCGCAGCCCAGCGAGGCCGAGGCCGAGCTCGCGGCGCAGCGGTACGAGCGGGAGCGGATCGCGCGCCGCAAGGCGGAACGCCAGGCCCCGGTGGAGGCGGGCGGCAAGCTGAGCGGCAGGGCCGCCGATCTGCTGGCCGCCGTACGGGCCGTGGAGAGCGGGAAGCCCGCGCCGGCGTACTTCGACGACGCCCCGGCCGTCCCGCGCCGGACCGCACCGCAGGCCCCCGCAGCCCGCGCCCCCGAGCCTGCCCCGCAGCCGCCGCGGCCGCGCCCGGAGGCCGCGGCGCCCGCCGCGCCGCCCGCGGAGCGCGTCGAGGCCGTCCGGGCCGTGCTCGCGCGCGGCGGCGCCCCGGCGGAGCTGGCCGCTCCGGCGGCGGCCGCGCTCGGCGAGGACGCGGCCGGGCAGCTCGCCGAGGACCCGTGGCGGCTCCTCGCCGTCGCGGGCGTCCGACCGAGCCAGGCGGACGGGTTCGCGCGCGCCCTGCTCGGCCCCGGCGCCGGTCCGGCCGACGAGCGCCGCGCCGCAGCGCTCGTCGGCTGGCTGCTGGAGCAGGCCGCGCTCAAGGGGCACACCGCCCTGGAGGCCGCCGCCCTGGAGGCCGCCCTGGCCGGCTACGGGGTCCCCGCCCCAGCCGAGGCGCTCGGCCAGGCCATCGCCGAGGGCCTGGTCCTCGTGTTCCACGAGCCGGTGGCCGAGTCGGCCGCCCGCGCCGCGCAGCCCGCGGACCCCGAGGCAGACGCCGACGCCGGGCAGCCCGTACGCGTCCTCGTCGGCCTGGAGGGCCACGCGCTGGCCGAGGAGAGCCTGGCCGACGGCCTGGCCCGGCTGACCGGCACCTTCACCGGCGAGGGCGCCGCCGCCTGGGACCCGTCCACGGCCGGCGCCGGCGCCGAGCTGGTCCGCGCCGCCGCGGCGCACGGCCTCGTCGTGCACACCGGCGGCGAGGCCGCCCGCGCCGAGCCGCTGGCCCTGGCGGCGGCAGCCCGGGAGCACGGCCTGCGCACCTGCCTCGCCGCGCACGCCCCCGCGCCGGGGGCCGTCACCGTGGCCGGGCTGCTCGCCGGGGCGGAGGGACCCGAGCGGGACGCGGACGGCCGGTTCGCACTGGACCTGCTGGTCGTGCTGGACGCGCCGCAGCTCGACGTGGAGACCGCGGCAGCCCTGGTGGAGTCGGTTCCGGACGGCGCGCGCCTGGTGCTGTCCGGGGACCCCGCGGTCCTGGGCTCGGCGGGCCCCGGCCGGGTGTTCGCGGACGTCCTCGCGGCCCGTGTCTGCCCGCAGGTCGCCTCCCGTGTCCCGGACCCGGGCCCGATCGGCGAGCTGGTCTCGGGCATCGGGATCGGCGAGCTGAACCAGGTGGACGCCCCCGGCCGGGAGGTCGTGATCGTTCCCGTCCGCGATGCCGGCGAGGCGGTGCACCGCACGGTGCAGCTGGTCGCCGAATCCGTGCCGCGGGCCTTCGGCATCGGGGCGGACGGGGTGCAGGTCATCACCCCGGGCCACGGCGGCTCGGCGGGCACGCGCGCGCTGAACGCGGCCCTGAAGGAGCGGCTGAACCCGGGCCCGGGCCGCTTCGGCGGCTTCGACCCCGGCGACCGCGTCGTCCACGTGCCGTCGCCCGGGCGGGCCGTCCCTGCGCGGGTGGTGTCGGCGGACGCCGCGGGACTGCACCTGGACGCCGCGGGCGCGCGGGTCGTCGTACCGAAGGAGCTGGTGGAGTCGCGGGTGCGGCACGGCTGGGCGGTCACGGCGCACCAGGCCGTCGGCGCGCGCTGGCCGGCGGTGGTCGTCGTCCTGCCGGGGGACGCGGTGCCCGCCCTGTCGCGGGACTGGGTGTACACGGCGTTCGGGCGGGCCGAGCGGCACCTGTCGGTGGTGCACGGCGTCGACCAGGCGCTGCCGCGCGCGGTCGCAGAGGTGCTGCCGAAGCCGCGGACGACGCGGCTGGCGGGCCTGCTGCGGGGCCTCGCGGCCGCGGCGCAGGAACAGCCGCAGTAGCAGCGCGGCCAGGCGGCCGGCCTCCCGTCCCGTTGCGGGCGGGGGCCGGCCGCGGCTGCGGCACGGGGCCGGGTCAGGCGGGCGTCAGGCCGGGCTCCGCGGCCTCGTCGTCCTCCTCGTCGTCGTCGAAGACGGAGCTGACGTCGAACCGGTGCAGGACGTCCTGCGGGTCCGTGCTGCCGAACGGCGCGGCGAGCCACTCCCCCGGCTCCGGGATCTCGTGGGACGCGGCGATCCACAGTGTCGAGTCGCCCTCCTCCAGGCCGAAGTCCTTGGCCCGGGCGGCGATTTCGTCGGGCTCGTACTCCCCGAAGAGGACGCCCAGCGCTCCGGCCGTGCCCCCGTCGTGGACGAGTTCGGCGTCGCGGTCGTGCGCGGCGACCCGGTCCGCCTGGGCGACGAGCCGCCCCGGGTGCACGACGGCGTAGTCGCGGCGGATGAGCACGCTGAAGGCGGCGGGCTCGGCGGGTCCGGCGTACGGGGCTCCGTCCTCGGGGGTGGGGATCTCGAACGGGGTGACCTCGTCGTAGCGGTCGTAGAGGAGTTCGTCGTACTCCTCGGCTGCGGCGGCGAGTTCGTTGAAAGCGGCGTAGACGGCCGGGTCCTCGTCCCCGACCCTGCTCTCGACAGCGGCGAGGTGGCGGTCGATGGCGGCCTTGACGGCCTCGGCGGCGGCGCGAACCTCGGCAACAGTGGGCAGAGCGGCATCAGACATAGGGCAGACGCTATCCGTAGCGGGGCGGTGCCCGCACAATAGATGCGATGCCGGAATACGAATTCGTCGACGTGTACGTGCCTCGCGGGGTCCCCCGCAAAGAGGCGACCCGACTGCTGACCGACCACGCCGAGTACGGGAACTGGGAGCTCGACCGGCTGAGCCTGCACCGGGACGGAAGCCGCAGGGTGCGGCTGCGCCGCAGGATCATCCGTCAGGTCCGGGCGACCTGGTGACGGGCTGACCTGGCGGCATGGCGCGGGCCCCGCTCCCGGGAGGGCGGGGCCCGCGCTGTGACGGCGCCGCGTCAGGCCGCGGCGCGGGCCCGCCGGTAGAGCACGGCTCCGGCCAGGAGCGTGCCGGCGGCCAGCGGCAGTGCGACGCCGAGGACGTCGCCGGCGCCGGTCGCGGCAAGCCCGGCCTGCCGGGGCGGCGCGATCCCGGCCCCGGGCCCGCCGGGCCCGCCCCCGGGCGTCACCGAACCGCCGTCGGGGCTGCCCGGGGTGCCGGGCTGGTTCGGAGTGCCGGGCTGGCCCGGGGTGCCGGGGTTACCCGGGGTGCCGGGGTTACCCGGGGTGCCGGGGTTACCCGGGGTGCCGGGGTTACCCGGCTGCCCAGGATTACCGGGGTTCTCGGGGTTGCCGGGGTTGCCGGGGTTGCCGGGGTTGCCGGGGTTGCCGGGCTGCCCGGGCTGGCCCGGCCCCTCCTCCTCGTCACACGGTTCGTCCGGGACCTGCGGACCGCCCGGATTGCCCGGCTGACCGGGGTTCCCCGGCTGGCCCGGGTTACCGGGATCGCCCGGCTGGCCCGGGGTGCCGGGGTTCCCCGGCTGGCCCGGACTGCCCGGCCGGCCGCCGCCGTTGGTGCAGCCGTTGCCGAACGCCGGGTTCAGCAGCCCGATGACGTCGATCGTGTTGCCGCAGACGTTCACCGGCGCGTCCACCGGGGCCTGCACGTTGTTGCCGGACAGCACGCCCGGCGAGCCGGCGGCCTGCCCCGACGCCGCGGCTCCGGTGCCGCCGGCCGCCTGCGCGTACCCCCCGCCCAGGGCGAGGACGCCCCCGGCCGCGGCCATCGTGATCAGGGTCTTCCTCGCCGCCGCTGCCTGTCGTCGCATCTCTTCCATCCCCCTGCCGTATACAAGAACACCGGGCCCGAAAGCCCGGCGGCCCCGGAGCGCTGGATTGCGCTCCGGGGCCCCAAGACCTCAGGTGCGTCAGGCGTTGACGCAGGTGTTGCCGAAGGCCGGGTTCAGCAGGCCGACGACGTTGATGGTGTTGCCGCAGACGTTCACCGGGATGTGGACCGGGACCTGGACGACGTTGCCGGACAGGACGCCGGGGGAGCCGATGGCCGCACCCTGCGCACCCGCGTCGGCAGCCGCCACGCCCGCACCCGCCAGAACCAGACCACCGGTGGCAGCGGCAGCGGCCACAACCTTCTTCAGCATTGTTCCTCCTAGTAGGCAATGCGGTCCCAGCCGCGGACCGCACCACCTGTAACGAGGAGGGATCACCGGGGCTACGAGCGTATGAGCGCATTCACTCTTCCCGGTGGTCTGTGCACACCTTCGCGATTCTCAGCAGTTGTCAATGAATCGGTCGAGGACCCGCACGCCGAACTTCAGCCCGTCGACCGGCACCCGCTCGTCCACGCCGTGGAACATGCCGGCGAAGTCCAGCTCGGGCGGCAGCTGGAGCGGCGCGAAGCCGAAGCAGCGGATGCCGAGGTCGTCGAAGGACTTGGCGTCCGTACCGCCGGAGAGCATGTACGGGACGGCGCGCGCGATCGGGTCCTCCGCCTTGAGTGCGCCCTGCATGGCATCCACGAGCCGACCGTCGAAGTCGGTCTCCAGGGCCCGGTCCCCGTGGACGTCCTCCCGCTTCACACGAGGCCCGAGGATGCGGTCGAGGTCGGCGAAGAACTCGTCCTCGTAGCCGGGCAGGAAGCGGCCGTCGACGTGCGCGGTGGCCTGGCCGGGGATGACGTTGACCTTGTAGCCGGCGCCGAGCATCGTCGGGGCGGCCGAGTTGCGCAGCGTCGCGCCGACCATTTTCGCGATGCCGCCCAGCTTGGCGAGGGTGGCGTCCATGTCGTCCGGGTCGAGGGGGGTGCCCAGCGCGTCGGACAGCTCGTCCAGGAAGGACCGCACCGTCTTGGTGACGCGGACCGGCCACTGGTGCCGGCCGAGCCGCCCCACGGCCTCGCACAGCTCCGTGATCGCGTTGTCGGTGTTCGTCATGGAGCCGTGGCCCGCGGTGCCCTCCACGGTCAGGCGCATCCAGTGCATGCCCTTCTGGGCCGTCTCGACGAGGTAGAGGCGCAGGTTCTCGTTGACGGTGAAGGAGAAGCCGCCGACCTCGCCGATCGCCTCGGTGACGCCCTCGAAGAGCCCGGGGTGGTGGTCGACCAGGTGGCGGGCGCCGTACACGCCGCCCGCCTCCTCGTCGGCGAGGAACGCGAGGACGATGTCGCGCGGCGGCTTGCGGCCGCTGCGCAGGCGGTCGCGGACGACGGCCAGCGTCATCGCGTCCATGTCCTTCATGTCGACGGCGCCGCGGCCCCAGACGCAGCCGTCGGCGATCTCCCCGGAGAACGGGTCGTACGTCCAGTCGGCGGCGTTGGCCGGGACGACGTCGGTGTGCCCGTGGATCAGCAGGGCGGGCCGCGAGGGGTCCTCCCCCTCGATGCGGGCCACGGTCGAGGCCCGGCCCTTGTGGGACTCGAAGATCTGCGGCTCCAGGCCGACCTCCGCGAGCTTCTCGGCGACCCACTCGGCGGCCTTGCGCTCACCGGGGCCCGAGTGGTCCCCGTAGTTGCTCGTGTCGATCCGGATGAGGTCCCGGCAGAGGTCGACGACCTCGTCCTCTCCGGAGACGGTCCTGCCCGCGCTCGACTCGCTCACGCTGCTTCCTCCCACTGATCAGTACCGACGGCTGCGCCTCCCCATCCTCCCGCGCCGGCCCGCCGCACCCAAGGGCGATCCCCGGCCGCAGGGGGTGTGATCGGGCCCCCTGAATGTTTGGTAATGTTTTCCACGTCGGAACGGCCGAGCGGCCGGGAAGACAGACACCTTGTCCGGGTGGCGGAATGGCAGACGCGCTAGCTTGAGGTGCTAGTGCCCTTTATCGGGCGTGGGGGTTCAAGTCCCCCCTCGGACACCACGGGAAGACCCCCGCTTCGGCGGGGGTCTTCTTTCTGTTGTTCCGGGGTCGGCGGACGGGGAGAGCCCGCGTGCGGCAGGCGGGGACGCCGGCCTGCAACGCGGAAGGACCCCGCCGTCGGGCGGGGTCCTTCGGAGGCGGGGGTGTCAGCGGCCGGCGGCGATCTTCGCCACGCGGCGGCGGACCAGGAACCAGCCGACGACCAGCATCGCGCCGATCACCGGGACGCACATGACCGTGGTGCGGCCCACGCCGCCGTCGCACCACATCAGCACGAGCACGGTGAACAGGAACACCAGGGTGATGATCTGGGTGTACGGGGACCAGGGCAGGCGGTAGGCGGGCCGCTCGACCAGGCCCTGCCGGGAGCGCTGCCAGAACAGCAGCGAGCAGAGCATGACCATGCCCCAGGTGCCGAGGATGCCGAGCGAGGCGAAGTTCAGGACGAGCTCGAAGGCGTCCTTCGGCATCAGGTAGTTCAGGCCGACGCCGGCGAGGCCGAAGGCCGCGGTGAACAGGACGCCGCCGTAGGGGACCTTGCCCTTGTTCATGCGGCCGGTGAACTTCGGGGCGGAGCCGGACATGGCCATCGAGCGCAGGATGCGGCCGGTGGAGTACAGGCCGGAGTTCAGGCTCGACAGGGCGGCGGTCAGCACGACGAGGTTCATGATGCCGGCGGTGCCGGGGATGCCGAGCTTGTCGAAGACCGTGACGAAGGGGCTCTGGTCGGCGGAGTACGCGGTGTACGGCAGGAGCATCGCCAGCAGGACGACCGAGCCGACGTAGAACAGGCCGACGCGCCACATGATCGAGTTGATCGCCTTCGGCATGATCTTCTCGGGGTTCTCGGTCTCGCCGGCGGCGACGCCGCACAGCTCGACGGAGGCGTACGCGAAGACGACGCCCTGGACCACCAGGAGCATCGGCAGGACGCCGGACGGGAAGAGGCCGCCGTTGTCGGTGATCGTCGACAGGCCCGGGGTGTGGCCGCCGATGTCGTGGCTCGTGGCGACCAGGTAGATCGCGACGATCAGGAAGATCACCAGGGCTGCGACCTTGACCAGCGAGAACCAGAACTCCATCTCGCCGAAGTACTTCACCGAGATCAGGTTCGCGGTCAGGACGACGGCGAGCGCGATGAGGGCGAGCACCCACTGGGGGACGGAGGTGAACATCGACCAGAAGTGCGCGTAGGTCGCGGCGGCCGTGATGTCCGCCACGGTGGTGGTCGACCAGTTCAGGAAGTACAGCCAGCCGGCCGTGTAGGCGCCCTTCTCCCCCATGAACTCGCGCGCGTACGAGACGAACGCGCCGGAGGACGGGCGGTACAGGACGAGCTCGCCGAGCGCGCGGACGACGAAGAACGCGAAGATGCCGCACACGGCGTAGGCGATGGCCAGGGACGGTCCCGCACCGGCGAGCCTGCCGCCCGCGCCGAGGAACAGGCCGGTGCCTATCGCCCCGCCGATGGCGATCATGTTGATGTGGCGGGACTTGAGGTCCTTGCTGTAACCCTCGTCACCTGCGTCGACGTGACTGGAGGACGCCGTGGCCGGGGCCTCGGTCAAGGTGCGGTCACTCATATGGGACTTCGCCTTCGTGGGTGGGACAGGCATGGCGGACCGCCCCACAAGGGACTCGGGTGGTGTCACCTGTGCGGGGGTCCGGGAGTTTTTGTCGCCATAGGAGACCATGAGCGTCGGCCGTGGCCAAAACCAGGCCCCGCAGACGAAGGCCCCCGACGACCTTGGAAACGGTCGTCGGGGGCCTTGTGCAGGGCTGAAAGCGAGGGCGCCAGGCCCTGCGGAGCGGGATCAGGTGCGGGACGCCGTCCCGGCCGCCTGGTCGAGGCGGAAGGCCTCGTTGCCGAGGCCGATCCGGGCGTGCACCTCGGGGCGGCGTACGCGCAGCACGGCGCCGTACACGAGGCCGCCGACGGCCGCGAGGCCGATGACCGCGGGCAGCAGCCAGCCGAGGACCGAGCCCTCCCCGGCGCCGACGAGGACGCCGAAGTCCTTCACCGTGTACACGGCGATGCCGAGCAGGGCGGTGCCGGCGAGCCCGGCGGCGACGAGCCGCCACAGCTGGGCGCCCGCGGTGCCCCGGCGGACGAAGAAGGCGATCACGGCGAACGAGGCGGCCGACATGAGGAGCGTCACACCGAGGGCGCCGACGCTGCCCATCCACGTGAACAGGTGCAGCACCGGCGCGGTGGGGTCGCCGACCGGGTTGTCGTCGGTGACGGCGAAGGCGAGGACGACGAGGGCGGCCACGACGGTCTGCATCAGCGAGCCGGTGGCGGGCGCCCCGGTGCCGGGGTTGGTCCGGCCGAAGGCGGCCGGGAGCAGTCCCTCGCGGCCCATGGCGAAGGCGTAGCGGGCGACCACGTTGTGGAAGCTGATCATGGCCGCGAAGATGCCGCTCACGAACAGGACGTGCAGGACGTCGGTGAAGGTGCCGCCGAGGCGGGCCTCGGTGAGCTGGAAGAGCAGGCCGGGCCCGGCCTCCGCGGAGGCCTTGACGACCTCGGAGGGGCCGGTGGCGACGGTGAGGGCCCAGGAGCTCACCGCGAAGAAGAGGGCGACGAAGCCGACGGCGAGGAACATGACGCGGGAGACGACGATGTGCGGCCGGCTGGTCTCCTCGGCGTAGACCGGGGACTGCTCGAAGCCGACGAACGCGGCGATGCAGAAGCACAGGGCGGTGCCGAGGCCCGCCCCGCCGAGGGCGGCCGGGTCGAAGGCGTGCAGCGAGACGCCCTCGGGGCCGGGCTCGGCGAGGGCGGCGACGTCGAAGATGACGACGAGGACGCACTCGATCAGAAGCAGGGCGCCGAGGACGCGGGCGTTCAGGTCGATCTTCAGCCAGCCGAGCCCGCCGGTCACGGCGACGGCGGCCAGGGCGGGGATCCACCAGGCGAGCTCGGTGTCCAGATAGGTGGCGAAGAGGCCGGAGACCTCGAAGCCGAGGATGCCGTAGACGCCGACCTGCATCGCGCTGTACGCGATGAGGGCGACGAGCGAGGCGCCGGTGCCTGCGGTGGGGCCGAGGCCGCGGGCTATGTACGCGTAGAAGGCGCCGGCGTTGTGGACGTGCCGGCTCATCTCCGCGTAGCCGACGCTGAAGAGGGCGAGCACGAGGCCGAGGATCACGAAGAGCAGCGGCTGTCCGACGATGCCCATCACGCCGAACGTGGTGGGCATCACGCCGGCGACGACCATGAGCGGGGCGCTCGCGGCCAGTACGGAGAGCAGCAGGCCGGCGGTGCCGAGGCGGCCGGCGCGCAGGGCGCGGTCCTGGCCCTTGTAGGTCCGGATCTCGGGCGGGGTGCCGAGCGCGGTGGATCTGCCCGTCGCCATGCGGGTGTCCTTTCGGGGGGAAGGTCGAGCAGGGGGGGTCGAGCGGGGCCGTGCAGGGTGGTGCGGTGCGCGGGGGTGGTGGTGCGGCGCGCCCGGCGGGGGTGGTCAGGCGGTGCCGAGCGCGGCGCTGCGCGCCGCGAGGAAGGCTTTCTGCGGGTCGAGGTCCGGGTAGGACCAGGGGGCCGGGGTGGCGTGGCTGCCGATGCGGTGGAAGAGGGCGGCGGCCTCGGCGGGCCGGCCCTCGCACAGCTTGGCGTGGGCGAGGAAGTTCAGGTCGACGCGGTTGCGGGGGTGGTCCTCCCGCTCCCATTCCAGCCACCAGTCGAACGCGGAGCGCAGCACCTGGCGGGCCCGGCGGTTCGACCAGTGCGCGGCGGCGCTGTCGGGGCCGGCGCCGTGGACGGCGGCCAGGACCCGGTAGCGCTCGGCGTGCGCGATGACCGGGAGGACGGCCAGCGGGGAGTCGGCCGGGGACTCCTCGGCGGCCCAGGCCGCGAAGTCGTACACCTCGTGGAGGGGGTCCTGTCCGGCGGCCGGTGCGTGCTCGGCGAGGCGGGCGACCATGAGGTGGTGGGCGTGGTGGTGCTCCCGGTGGCGGGCGCGCACCTGGTCGAAGTGGCGGCTGAACTCCTCCTGGGAGCCGTAGGCGCGGGAGAGCATGAGCAGCCCGAGCCAGGGCGTCGGGTCGGCCGGCAGGAGTGCGGCGGCGCGGTGGCAGGCCTCCTCGGCGGCCTCCGGGGTGCCCTTGCGGCGGAGGGCGGCGAAGACGGAGGCGCAGGCGAGGAGGGTGGCGGCGTCGGCGCTCTCGGGTTCGGCGAGCAGCCATTCGCGGGCCCAGGCCAGGGCGGCGGGGGTCTCGGCGAGGACGACGACGCGGTGGCCGCGGCGGTCCCAGTCGTCGCCGGTGCCGGCCAGGAGGGCGCGTGCCTTGGCCCACCTGCCCTGGGTGAACCGGGCGCGGACGTCGACCAGTTCGGTGTCGCAGAGGGCCGGGTCGAAGAGCTGGGCGTCCCGCTTGCGGGTGCGGCCGAGGGGCGGCGGAGGCGGGGACATCCGCGGATTTCCCTCCAGGACACGGGCGCGGTGACGGGCTGACGGACGGTGGACGTGACGGGAACGGCTGGAATGATCACGCACAGCAAACCGGTAGGCACAGCTCCGAGTCAAGGTCCGGTCCGCCGGGTGGCGTGTTTCAACTGGTGCGGTGCGGCCGATAGTTGGGGGCGGACCGGCGCGGTCCGGCGCGGTCCGGCCGGACGGCGGGCGGGCCGTAGGGTGGGCCCATGGAGACGCATGAGGGGCTGCCCCCGTACCTGCTCGGGTTCCCCGGGCCGCTGCGCGACGCGCTGGTGGCGGCCGTGCTGAGCGGGGCGAAGACCACGACGACGGGGCTGCTGGCCGCGTACGAGGCGGAGGGCGATCCCCTTCCCGCGGCGGGCGACCGGGCGGTCCTCGTCGACTCCGGCGAGCGCCCGGTGGCCGTGGTGGAGGTGGCGGAGGTGCGGGTGCTGCGGCTCGCCGACGTGGACCTGCGGCACGCCGCGGACGAGGGCGAGGGGTACGGGTCAGTGGCCGAATGGCGTGCGTCCCACGAGCGGTTCTGGCACGGCGAGGAGATCCGTACGGTGCTGGGCGACCCGGACTACGCGGTCGGCGACGACACCCTCGTCGTCGCCGAGCGGTTCCGGGTGGTCTCCCGCCTGTCCTGACCCCCGCCGCGGCGGTCGGCCCGGCAGCCCGGGGGGTCAGCCCACGGCGGCGGCCGCCGCCCGGCCGGCGGCGCGGCCCGAGAAGAGGCAGCCGCCGAGGAAGGTGCCCTCCAGGGCACGGTAGCCGTGGACGCCGCCGCCGCCGAACCCGGCCGCCTCCCCGGCCGCGTACAGGCCGGGCAGCGGCTCGCCGGAGTCGGTGAGGACGCGCGAGGACAGGTCGGTCTCCAGGCCGCCGAGGGACTTGCGGGTCAGGATGGACAGGCGTACGGCGATCAGCGGGCCTGCGGCGGGGTCGAGGATGCGGTGCGGGGCTGCGGTGCGGACCAGCCGGTCGCCGAGGTACCTGCGGGCGCCGTGGACGGCGGTGACCTGGAGGTCTTTGGTGAAGGGGTTGGCGATCTCCCGGTCGCGGGCGGTGACCTCGCGGCGGACGGTGTCCTCGTCGAGCAGGCCGAGGCCGGTGACGGCGTTCATGCCGCGCACGAGGGCGGGCAGGCTGCGCTCGACGACGAAGTCCGCTCCGCGGTCCATGAAGGCCTGGACGGGCCCCGGTACGGCCTGCCGGGCCCGGTCGACGACACCGCGCACGGACCTGCCGGTCAGGTCGGGGTTCTGCTCGGAGCCGGAGAGGCCGAACTCCTTGCCGATGATGCGGCGGTTGAGGACGAACCAGGTGTGGTCGTGGCCGGTCCGCATGATGTGGTCGAGGGTGCCGAGGGTGTCGAAGCCGGGGAAGAGCGGTACGGGCAGCCGCCGGCCGGTGGCGTCCAGCCAGAGCGAGGAGGGGCCCGGGAGGATGCGGATGCCGTGGCGGGCCCAGATCGGGTCCCAGTTGGCGATGCCCTCGGTGTAGTGCCACATGCGGTCCTTGTTGACGTGGCGGGCGCCGGCGTCCTCGGCGACGCCCAGCATCAGGCCGTCCACATGGGCGGGGACGCCGCAGAGCATGCGCTCCGGCGGGGTGCCGAGCCGGTCCGGCCACTGCTTGCGGACGAGGTCGTGGTTGCCGCCTATCCCGCCGCTGGCCACGATCACCGCCTGGGCGCGCAGCGAGAAAGCGCCGACCGGCTCGCGGCTGCTGGCGCAGCCCCGTGCGGCGGAGGACGGCTCCAGGATCTCGCCGGTGACGGTGTCGAGCGCGCCGGCGGTGCGGGAGAGCCCGGTGACGCGGTGGCGGAACAGCATCCGGACCCGGCCGCGGGCGGCGCCCTCGCGGACGCGGCGCTCGAAGGGCTCGACGAGGCCGGGGCCGGTGCCCCAGGTGATGTGGAAGCGGGGGACGGAGTTGCCGTGGCCGAGGGCGCCGTAGCCGCCCCGTTCGGCCCAGCCGACGACGGGGAAGAAGCGGACGCCGAGGCGGTGCAGCCAGGGCCGCTTCTCCCCGGCCGCGAAGTCGACGTACGCCTCGGCCCAGCGGCGCGGCCAGGCGTCCTCCTCGCGGTCGAATCCGGCGGTGCCGAGCCAGTCCTGGAGGGCGAGTTCGCGGCTGTCCTTGATGCGCATCCGGCGCTGTTCGGGGGAGTCGACGAGGAACAGGCCGCCGAAGGACCAGTGGGCCTGGCCGCCGGCCGACTGCGCGGGCTCCTGGTCGAGCAGGATCACGCTGCGGCCCGCGTCGGCGAGTTCGGCGGTGGCCGCGAGGCCCGCGAGGCCCGCCCCGATCACGATCACGTCTGCGTCGTACGCCATGCGAAGTCGCCCTCCGGTCGCCGGTGGGGCCGATCCTTTGCCACGGGGCGGCAAGCCGTCAATGGCGGTGCTTGGATGGGCCGCATGGGTGCTGCAGACGAGGTGCTGGACGTGGTGGACCGCGACGACCGGGTGACCGGCCGGGCGCCGCGCGGCGAGGTGTACGCGCGGGGCCTGCTCCACCGGTGCGTGTTCGTGCTGGCCAGGGACGACCGGGGGCGGGTCTTCGTGCACCGGCGGACGGCGTCGAAGCTGGTCTTCCCCTCCCGCTACGACATGTTCGTGGGCGGGGTGCTCGGGGCGGGCGAGGACTACGCCTCGGCCGCGCTGCGGGAGGCGGAGGAGGAGCTCGGGGTGTCCGGGCTGGCCCGGCCGGAGCCGCTGTTCAAGTTCCTGTACGAGGGGCCGGGCGGGGGCTGGTGGTCGTACGTGCACGAGGTGCGCTGCGGCGGGCTGGAGGTGCGGCCGCAGGAGTCGGAGGTGGCCTGGCATGCCTGGCTGCCGGAAAACGAGCTGGAGGGCCGGATCGCGGACGGCTCCTGGCCGTGGGTGCCGGACGGGCTGGAGGCGTACCGGCGGCTGCGCGCCTTCCGGGAGGGCGGGGAGCGGGGCTGACGGGCGGGGCGGGGAGTGGGGCGGGCCGGGGGCCTGCGGCGGGCGGGGCCCGTGGCGCGCGGCGGTCCGGGGGCGGGACGTAGATTTGGCCGGGTGATCGATTTCGGGAGGGCGGCCCGCCTGTGGTGGGCGCCGCAGCGGGTGCGCGAGGAGGGCGAGCAGCCCGACTACCGGTTTTCCCTGGCCAACGAGCGGACGTTCCTGGCCTGGGTCCGGACCGCGCTCGCGCTGATCGGCGGCGGCTTCGCCGTGGACCAGTTCCTGCCGGACCTGCGCTGGGGCGTGCGCGTCGGCATGGCGCTCGCCCTGCTGGCCGTGGGCGCGGCGTGCGCGCTGCGGGCTGTCAACCACTGGCTGCGGTGCGAGGCGGCGATGCGGCGCGGCGAGGACCTGCCGGTGTCCCGGTTCCCCGTGCTGCTGGGGGTGGGCGTCGGGCTGGTCGCGGCGGTGATGGTCGTGGTGGTGCTGTTCGGCTGGACGGACGGCGGGGCGTGAGCCCCGTACGCCCCTCCCCCGCCGCGGAGCGCGATGCGGGGCTCCAGCCGGAGCGGACCCGGCTTGCGTGGCGGCGTACGACGCTGGCCTGCTCGGTGGCGGCGGTCCTCGGGGTGCGGCAGGCGCTGCGCGGGGGCGGGGCCGCGGGGGAGGCGGCCGAGGCGGTGCTGATCGTGCTGGTGTGGCTGGTGTTCCTGGTGGTGGCGCATCGGCGGATGCGGGAGCTGGCCGCGGCCCGGCCGCCGGGGCTGGCGCCGCGCGCGGCTTCGGGGGTGGTGGCGTGCACGGTGGCGCTGGCTGCGCTGGCGGTGGCGGTCGTCCTCTGAGGCGCCGGGACCGTCCGGTCGGCGGATCACACCCACGCCGTTGCGGACATAACGGGCAATAGTCGACTTTCAGGGCTAGCCTCAGCGGCATGACCACCCTGCACCACGAGCACATCGAGCACGCCCACGCCCACGGGCCGGGCTGCGGGCACACCGCCGTCGAGCACGGCGACCACCTCGACTACGCGCACGACGGGCACCTGCACCGCGAGCACGCCGGCCACTGGGACGAGTGCGAGGCCCGCGGCCACACCCCGCACGACGGCCACGAGCACGCGCACGGCGCGGAGTGCGGGCACACCGCCGTCAGACACGGCGACCACCTGGACTACCTGCACGACGGCCACCGCCACGCCGCGCACGACGGCCACTACGACGACCACTGACGGACGAAACCCCCCGCACCGCTGCGCACCTCTCCCTCCCCCGGCCGCCGGGCGGCTGGCAGGATGCCGACTGCCCGTCACCGCGACCAGGGGAGAGCGCACATGACCGCCGAACCGCCCTACACCGTCCGCCTCGCGGACGGCGTGTACGCCTACGTACAGCCGGACGGCGGCTGGTGCCTGAACAACGCCGGCTTCGTCAGCGGCGGCGGCCGCACCCTGCTCGTCGACACCGCCGCCACCGAGCGGCGGGCGCTGGCCCTGCGGGACGCGGTCGCCGCCGCCGGGGTGCCGCTGCCGCGCACGGTGGTCAACACCCACCACCACGGCGACCACACCTACGGGAACGGCGTCTTCGCCCCGGAGGCCCTCGTCCTCGGCCACGACAGTGCGCGGACCGAGCAGCTCGCCGCCGGGCACCAGCTGGAGCTGATCTGGCCGGGGACCGACTTCGGCGCCGTGGAGATCACCCCGCCCGACCTCACCTACAGCGACCGGATGACCCTCCACCTGGGCGAAACGGAGGTCCGGGTCATCCACCCCGGAGTCGCGCACACCACCGGCGACTCGGTCGTCTGGCTGCCGCGGCAGGGCGTGGTCTTCACCGGCGACCTGGTCTTCGCCGGGGGCACCCCCTTCCTGGCGATGGGTTCGCTGGCCGGATCGCTGCGGGCGCTGGAGCTCCTGCGCTCCCTCGGCGCGCAGACCGTCGTACCGGGGCACGGGCCGCTGACCGACCCGTCGGCGTACGACGCGACCGAGCGCTACCTGCGGTATGTGGAGGAGCTGGCCCGGGAGGGCCTGGCAAGGGGGCTCACCCCGCTGGAGGCCGCCCGGGAGGCGGACCTGGGCGAGTTCGCCGCCTGGCGGGAGGGCGAGCGCCTGGTGGCCAACCTGCACCGGGCGTACGCGGAGCTGGCCGGCGAGCCGGAGGGGGCGCCGCTGGACATCGTGGCGGTACTGACGGACATGACGGTGATGAACGGCGGGACGCCGATTCTCTGCCACGCCTGATCCAGGCCGGGGGGCGGCCCGGCGCCGCCCCCGAGTTCCGGGGGGTCCTGGGGGTCCTGGGGGTCCTGCACACTGGACGGCATACCGACTGGTCGGCATGATGGCTTCCGGCGATCACGGCCGCCCCGCCGCCGGCGCGGGCCGCCGTCCTCATCCGTCCCTCTCCGCACGGAGGTGCGCACCATGAGCCCAGCACCCGCCGGAGCCGCCCCCCGCGGCCTCGACCCGGAGCGGCTGCGTGCCCGCCTGGACCGCGACCTGCCGGGGCTGCTCTGCGGTCCGCTGCGGGGCCGGCTGACCGAGGGCGGCCGGTCGAACCTCACGTACGAGGTCACCGACGGTGCCTCCCGCTGGGTGGTGCGCCGTCCGCCGCTGGGGCATGTCCTGGCCACGGCCCACGACATGCGGCGGGAGCACCGGGTCATCGCGGCCTTGCACGGCACGGCGGTCCCGGTGCCCGAGCCGCTCCTGCTGTGCGAGGACGAGTCGGTGCTGGGCGCCCCGTTCTATGTGATGGAGTTCGTCGAGGGCGTCCCGTACCGGAGCGCGGAGCGGCTCGCCGCGCTCGGCCCGGAGCGCACCCGGAGCCTCGTCCTCGGCCTGGTCGACACGCTCGTCGACCTGCACGCGGTGGACCCCCGGGCGGTGGGCCTGGAGGACTTCGGCCGGCCGGAGGGCTTCCTGGAGCGGCAGCTGCGCCGCTGGGGCAGGCAGCTGGAGGCCTCCCGGGGGCGCGAGCTGCCCGGGATCGACGAACTGCGCGGCGCGCTCGCCCGCACGCTGCCCGGCTCCCCCGCGGCGACGGTGGTGCACGGGGACTTCCGCCTGGACAACGTGCTGGTCGGGGAGGACGGCGGCGACGTCCGGGCGGTCCTGGACTGGGAGATGTCCACGCTCGGCGATCCCCTGACCGACCTCGGTCTGCTGGTGATGTACAGCACCGACCTCGGGCTGGGTGACTCCCCCGTCAGCACGACGAGTTCCGCGCCCGGGCACCCCTCGCCCGCGGAGCTGGTCGAGCGGTACGCGGCCCGCTCCGGCCGGGATGCCGGCGCGATCGGCTGGTACACGGCGTTCGCCTGGTTCAAACTCGCCGTGATCCTCGAAGGCATCCACCGCCGCTACACGCTGGGGCAGACGGTGGGCGGGGGCTTCGACCGCATCGGCGAGCTGGTGCCGGTGTTCGTCGAGCACGGTCTGACCACACTCGACGAGGAAGGCTGAGGCACTCCCGCATGGATTTCGCATTCGACGCCCGGACCGAGGAACTCCGGACGCGGCTCCTCGCGTTCATGGAAGAGCACGTGTACCCGGCGGAGCCCGTTGCCGCCGAGCAGCGCGCGCGGCTGGCCTCGCCCTGGGACACCCCGCCCGTCTTCGGCGAGCTGAAGGCCGAGGCGCGCCGCCGCGGGCTGTGGAACCTCTTCCTGCCCGACGGGAAGTACGGGGCAGGGCTGACCAACCTCCAGTACGCCCCGCTGGCGGAGATCACCGGGCGCAGCCCGCACCTGGCGCCCATGGCGGTGAACTGCGCCGCCCCGGACACCGGGAACATGGAGCTGCTCGCGCAGTTCGGCAGCGAGGAGCAGCGCAGGCAGTGGCTGGAGCCGCTGCTGGCCGGGGAGATCCGGTCGGCGTTCGCCATGACGGAGCCGGAGGTCGCCTCGTCGGACGCCTCCAACATCGAGACCCGCATCGAGCGCTCGGCGGACGGCTCCGCATACACGGTGACGGGTCGGAAATGGTACATCTCGGGCGCCATGAACCCGGACTGCAAGGTGTTCATCGTGATGGGCAAGACCGACCCGGACGGGCCCGACCCGCGCCGCCGGCAGTCGATGCTGCTCGTCCCCCGCGACACCCCGGGCGTCGAGGTGCGGCGCGCCATGACGGTGTACGGGTACGCGGACCACGACCACGGCGGGCACGCCGAGGTCGTCTTCGACGGGGCCCGCGTACCGGCCGCGAACCTGATCGGCGAGGAGGGGGCCGGCTTCGCCATCGCCCAGGCCCGGCTCGGGCCCGGCCGCATCCACCACTGCATGCGGCTGATCGGGATGGCGGAGCGGGCGATCGAGCTGATGTGCCGGCGCGCGGTGGGGCGTACGGCCTTCGGCGGGGAGCTGGCCTCGCAGGGTGTCGTGCGGGGCTGGATCGCGGACGCCCGGGTGGCGGTGGAGCAGCTGCGGCTGCTCGTCCTGAAGACGGCCTGGCTCATGGACACCGTGGGCAACCGCGGCGCGCACACCGAGATCCAGGCCATCAAGATCGCGACGCCGCGGGCGGTGGTGCGCATCCTGGACGACGCGGTGCAGTTGCACGGCGCGGGCGGCGTCAGCCAGGACTTCCCGCTGGCCGAGCTGTGGGCGGCGGCCCGGACGCTGCGGCTGGCGGACGGGCCGGACGAGGTCCACCAGCGGTCGCTGGCACTGCGCGAGCTGAAGCCGTACCGCTGACCGGACCCGTCAGGGGCGCAGGGCCCGCAGCAGCAGGTCGGCGAGGTGGTCGGCGACCTGCTGCGGGGTGAGCGGCCCGTCGGCCCGGTACCAGGTGGACAGGTGGTGGACTGAGCCGAAGTGGTAGTCCACCACCAGGTCGGCGGGGGTGGCGGTGGAGAACACCCCGCTGCGCTGCCCCTCCTCGACGAGCGCGCGGAAGCGCTCGTGGTAGCGGCGGCGCTCGGCCCGCACCTGCTTGTGCTTCTCCGGGCTGAGCTGGTGCATCGACCGGAAGAAGATGGCCGCGTCGTCGAGGTTCTCGATGGTGGTCACGACGACGTCGGCGGCGGCCGCCCTCAGCCGCTCCTCGACGGGGGCGTCGGAGTCGGCGACGGCGTCGAGGCGCTGCTGCTGGAGGCGCAGCATGCGCGCGTACACCTCGTGCAGCAGGTCGTCCTTGGAGCCGAAGTAGTGGTAGAGGGCGCCCTTGGTGACCCCGGCCGCCTCGACGATCTCCTGGACGGAGGTCCGGTCGTAGCCGCGCTCGGCGAACAGCCGGGTGGCCACCGCCAGCAGCCGCTGCGGCACCGGGGTGTCGTGCATGCCCTCGGGCTCCGTCGTCCTGGCGGCCATGGCGCCGTCCTTCCTTCCTGTGTTCCGCGGCCGGTGCGGCCGGTGCGGCCGGTGCGGCCGGCAAGAGCCCGCCCTCGTGCGACCCTACGACTGTTTCCGGCCGCGGTCGCGCAGCTCCCGACGCAGGATCTTGCCACTCGTCGTCTTCGGCAGGACGGGCAGGACCTCCACTTCGCGCGGGTACTTGTAGGCGGCGATGCGGGCGCGGCAGTACGCGGACAGCTCGGCCGGCTCGGCGACGGCGCCGGGCAGCAGGCTCACGTACGCCTTGACGGTCTCCCCGCGGTAGGCGTCGGGAACGCCGACGACGGCGGCCTCCCGGACGGCCGGGTGCGTGTGGAGCACGTCCTCGACCTCCCGGGGCCAGACCTTGAACCCGGAGGCGTTGATCACGTCCTTCTTGCGGTCGACGACGTACAGCCAGCCGTCGGCGTCCATGAAGCCGACGTCGCCGGTGCGCAGCTCGCCGCCGGGGAAGGCCTCGGCGGTCGCCTCGGGGCGCCCCCAGTAGCCGTGCGCGAGCTGGGGACCGCGTACGGCGATCTCGCCGATCCGGCCGAGCGGGACCTCGGCACCGCTGCCGTCGACGATGCGGACGGCGGTGTCGGCGCCGGGCAGGCCGACGGAGAGGGTGCCGGAGGCCGGGTCGACGGGTGCGTCGAGGTGGACGGGGACGGAGGCGACAGCGGCGGTCGACTCGGTGAGGCCGTAGCCGTTGCGCAGCCGGATCCCGAAGCGGGCGCGGAGCCGCTCGACCAGGGCGGGCGGGACGGGGGCGCCGCCGGAGGAGACCACCTGGAACGAGGCGAAGTGGTCCCGGGTGGCGGAGGGGTGGGCGGCGAGCGCCGTGAAGGCGGTGGCCGGGCCGATGGTGTAGGCGGGGCGGTGTTCGAGGAAGGCGTCGAGGACGACTCCGGGGTCGAAGCGGTGGGCGAGGACCAGGGTGCCGGCGTTGGCCAGGCAGGCGCCGAGCTCGCACACCATGCCGGTGATGTGGAAGAGGGGGGCGAGGGCGAAGTAGGCGGCGCCCTCCGGGAGGGGGTGGCCGACGACCTGGCGGCGGGCGTTGTGCGTGAGGGCGCCGTGCGGGTTGACGGCGCCCTTGGGGGTGCCGCTGGTGCCGGAGGTGTAGCTGATGAGCGCGGGGTCGGCGGCGGTGAGGCCGGGGTCGGGCGGGGCCGGGAGGCCGCGGCGGGCCGTATGCGCGAGGTCCGCGACGGCGGGGGCGGGGGCGGCTGCGTCGGGGGCGGCTGCGTCGGGGGCTGTGCCGAACACGCGGGCGTCGTCGCGGGACTGGAAGTCGCGGTCGCGGGCGGTCAGGACGGTGGTCACCGCGGTGTCGACGGCGGCAGCGCGCAGCTCGGCCGCCCAGGCGCTGTCCCCGCACACCAGGGCGGCGGCGCCGGAGTCGCGCAGGACGTGCCGCGCCTCCGCCTCCTTGTACATGGGGTTGACCGGGACGACGACGGCGCCGGCCTTCCAGGCGGCCAGGACGGCGAGCACGAAGTGCGGGGTGTTCTGCAGCGCGACGGCGACGCGGTCGCCGCGGCTGATGCCGCGGGCGGCGAGGTGGCCGGCGAGGGAGTCGCTGAGCGCGTCGGCCGCGGCGTAGTCGATGCGGCCGTCGAAGTAGGCGAGCGCCGTACGGCCGGGGGCGCGACCGGCCGCGGTACGGAACGCGTGCAGCAGGGTCGGCGGCGCGTCCAGCGGGGCGCGCTGGGCCGGGCTGAGCAGCCGCACCCAGGGGCGCGCGGCGTACGCGGAGGCCGGCGGCGTCGGCACGGCGGCCGGGGGGCGGGGTGCGGCGGTGGCGCGGGGTACGGTCACCGCTGCTCCCATGTCCGCTGGAGCCGGTTCATGCCGCGCAGCCAGCGGTCGGGGTCGGCGGCGCGTCCGGCGGCGTGCTGCGCCACCTCGGGGTGCGGGAGGATCAAGAACCGGCCCTTCTCCATGCCGTCGAACAGGGCGTCCGCGACCGCGTCCGGCTCGATCGCGGTCGGCGCGAGGACGAGTTCGCCCGCCGAGCCGGCGGCGGCGAGCATGTCGGTGCGGACTCCTTGCGGGCAGATGGCGTGGACGCGGACGCCGCGGTGGCGGTAGGTCAGCGAGAGCCACTCCGCGAAGGCGAGCGCACCGTGCTTGGTGACACTGTACGGGGCCGCTCCGATCATGGTGAGGAGACCGGCGGCGGAGACGGTCGAGACGAAGCGGCCGCTGCCGCGCTCCAGCCAGTGCGGCAGCAGCAGCCGGGCGGCGCGGACGTGGGCCATCACGTTGGTGTCCCAGGCGGCCTCCCACACGCCCTCGTCGGCGAAGGCGTCGCCGCCGGCGGCGATCCCGGCGTTGGCGCAGTAGACGTCCACCTCGCCGCCGAGGGCCTCGCGGGCTTCAGCGGCGACGGCCGACGCGTCGCCGGGCAGGGCGGTGGCGCGGTCGCCGATCGATGCGGCCACGGCGGCGGCCCTGTCCGAGTCGAGGTCGTTGACGACGACGGTCGCGCCGCGGGCGGCGAACCCGCGGGCGAGGGCGGCGCCGATGCCGCCGCCCGCGCCGGTGACGACGACTCGCTGGTCCTGGTACGCGCTCGCAACGCCCATGCTCACGGGATCACCTTTCACGGCCTGCCGGACATCCGGCAGACTAACCGGTCGGTATGTCGAGGTGGAAGGTCGCCGGGTCCTAGCGTGGCGGGATGAATCAGAGGCCGGGGCTGTCACGACGGGGGCTGTTGGGGCTGGCGGGAGCCGCGGGCGCGGGTGCGGGCGCGGCCCTCGTGCCTGGTGCCGGACCGGCCGGGGCGGTGGGGGCGGATGCGCGGGCGGCTCGGCGAGCCGAGCGGGTGCAGACGGGTTTCGAGCGGCTCGCCGCGGACGGCTACGCGCTCCTCGCCGGGCAGCGCGTGGGCGTGGTCACGAACCCCACCGGGATCACCGCCGACGCCCGCCACCTGGTGGACGTCCTGCACGCCGACGCGCGGGTCCGGCTCGTCGCCGTGTTCGGGCCGGAGCACGGCTTCCGCGGCACGGCGCAGGCGGGCGGCTCCGAGGGGCCCGGCCGCGACCCGGCGACCGGGCTCCCGGTGTACGACACGTACGGCGCGAGCGGGCAGCAGCTCGCCGACCTGTTCACGGCGGCCGGCGTGGACACCGTCGTCTTCGACATCCAGGACGTCGGGGCACGGTTCTACACCTACATCTGGACCCTGTACGACTGCATGCGCGCCGCCGCGCTGGCAGGCAAGGCGGTGGTCGTGCTGGACCGGCCCAACCCGGTCGGCGGGCGGCGGGCCGCGGGGCCGGTGCTGGAGCGGGCGTACGCCGGCTTCGTGGGGCGTGAGCCGATCGCGCTCGCGCACGGCATGACGGCGGCCGAGCTGGCGCTGCTGTTCAACGGGGAGTTCCTCGCGGCCTCTCCGGCCCGGCTGCACACGGTGCGGATGTCGGGGTGGCGGCGGGAGTCGTTCTTCGGGGAGACCGGGCTGCCCTGGCTTCCGCCGAGCCCGAACATGCCGACGCCGGACACGGCACTCGCGTACGCCGGGACCTGCCTGTTCGAGGGCACGAACCTGTCGGAGGGGCGCGGTACGGCCACTCCGTTCGAGGTGGTGGGCGCGGAGGGCGCGGACCGCCGGTGGGCGGAGGCGGCGGACGCGCTGGGGCTGCCGGGCGTGTGGTTCCGGGAGGCGTACTTCACACCGACCTTCTCCAAGCACGCGGGGAAGGTGTGCGGCGGGGTGCGGCTGGTGGTGCACGACCGGTCCGCGTTCGATCCGGTGCGCGCGGGCATCGGGCTGCTGGTGACGGCACGGCGGACCGTGAGCGGGTTCGCGTGGCGCGCGGACCACTGGATCGACCGGCTGGCCGGCTCGGACCGGGTCCGGCGGATGGTGGACGCCGGCGCCGGCGTCGAGGAGATCGCCGGCGACTGGGCGGCGGGGCTCGCCCGGTTCACGGCGCAGCGGGAGCAGTACCTCCTCTACCGCTAGGCCGTCGGCTGCACGGGTCTGGCCGGTGCGGGCGCGCGGCAGGATGCTGGACGCACCAACCAGCGGCGCGGAGGGGGCACCCATGGCGGCGGAAACGGAACCGGGAGCGGTAGCGGGGCGCCGAGCGGGGACGGCGGCAGCGGCAGCGGCAGCGGCAGCGGCGCACACGTACGAGGACGGCCACGCGGCCTCGCCGGGGAGGGCGCTCGCGGCCGCCGCGGTGGGCGTGTCCCCGTACGCGGAGCTCGTCTTCGACGCCCAGGGCGACCCCGATCCGGGCGGACTGCGGGCCGCGGCGGGCATCGACGCCACCGATCTGCTGGTCTTCGCGCACGGCTGGAACAGCGACCGGTCCACGTCGGTCCGCCTGTTCGACCGCTTCTACGCTCCCTTCCCGGGGCTGGTGCGGCCCGGGGTACGGCTGGGGTACGCGGGAGTGGTCTGGCCGTCGATCCGCTTCCCGGACGAGCCGATCCCGGACTTCGAGTCCCTGATCGCGCCCGACGCACCCGGCCCCGGCCCCGCCGCCGGCTCGGCCCTGGACTTCGCGGCGCGCAGAGCCCTCGCGGATTTCTGGCCCGGACACGGGGCGCAGCTGGACCGGGTGGCAGAACTGCTGGCCGCGCGGCCGGAGTCGGAGGAGGCCCTCGCCGAGTTCGGCCTGCTCGTACGGCAGCTGGCCGGGGTCGCCGGGACGGGGGCCGGCGACGCACCGGACCGCGGGGTCCCCGCCATTTTCGCCGAGGACGTACGCGAGGTGTGCCGGGCCCTCGCGGACGGCCTGGCGGAGGCGGCCGCGGGCCCGCCCGCACCGGGGCTCTCGGCGGCGGGCGACCGGCGTGCCCTGTGGGACGGCGCGAAGGAGCTGCTCCGGCAGGCGACGTACTACGAGATGAAGAAACGGGCCGGCGCGGTCGGCGAACGGGGGCTCGGGCCGGCACTCACCGAACTGGCGGCCCGAAGGCCGGGGCTGCGCGTCCACCTGATCGGCCACAGCTTCGGCGCCCGGGTGGCGGCGTTCTCCCTGCGCGCCGTGCCTGCCGGGGCCCGCCACGTGAAGTCGCTGACCCTGCTGCAGGGCGCCTTCTCGCACTACGCGTTCGCCGACCGGCTCCCCCACGACACCCGGCGCGGCGGCGCCCTGCGCGGCCTGCAGCGCCGGGTCGACGGCCCCGTGGTGGCCTGCCACTCGAAGCACGACGCCGCGCTGCGGGTCTTCTACCCGCTGGCCTCCCGGATGGCAGGTGATTCGGCCGGTCTGCTCGGGTTCGACGCGCGGTGGGGCGCGATCGGTCACGGCGGGGTGCAGGCCGTCCCCGGAGCGGTGCGGCTCACCCTCGCGGCCGCCCTGCGGTCGGGGGTGCCGGCGTCCGGTTGCGTCAGCGTGGACGCCGCGTCGGTGGTCCGGCGCGGCGGTCCTCCTGCGGGGGCGCACAGCGACGTCTGCCACGCGGAGCTGGCACGCGTGGTGGTGGCCGCGGGGCGCATGGGGCGCTGACTTCCGGCCATGTGCCACCCGCACGCCTCGTCCGCCCCCGCATGCGCCTGCACCTGCCGGGGCATGTTGGGCACATCCCACGGTGCGTCGTCGTTCGAGGAGGTACGGCGCCGCGGTGTGGACGGCGCGAGGCGGAGGTGAGGGTGTGATGGCAGGTTTCCGGAGCCTGGCTTACCAGGTGCGTGATGCGCGCAACGACCTTGCCCTGCGGCGCCATTCGCTGCGCCGCTGCCTGGAGCGGTTCGCACCGTACGGGCACAGGGCGACCTGGTGGCATCTGTGCGACCGGCACGGGATCGCACCGGAGGACCGGGCGGCGGACCCGCAGCGGCTGGTCGCGGCGCTGGAGGAGCTGGAGGAGGCGCGGGCGGTCTGGCTCGCGTACGAGCGCCAGTTCGCGGAGCGGCGCCGGCGCGAGAAGCACGACGGGCTGCGCCGCCCCGAGTGGGCGTGGGGCGGCAGCGGGGACGCGGTGGTCCGGTGCGCGGACCCGGACGTGCGGCCGGCCGGGACGCTGGCGGAGGTGCTGCGGCGGCTGGTCGCGGCCCTGGAGTCGGAGCCGGGGACGTCCTGCCCGGTCTGCGGCGAGCGGGAACTGCACTGGCCTGCGCCGGTGCCCGCCCCGAGACGGGGGCGCGGGGCGGGCCGCGGTGCGGCGTGCGGGCGGCAGCCGGCGGGCCGCGGCAGCGGCCGCAGGCCCTGGGAGGGAGCATGGGCCTGGGACGGCCCGGTCTGCGCAGGCTGCGGCATCGTGGTGCCCAGACCCGCGCTCGCGGACTCGACCTGGGCCGCACCGCCGGCTTCCGCAGCGGCAGGAGCGGCGTAGGGCAGCCCTGGGGGCGGTGCCGGCCGACGCGAGCGGGTTACGCACCTGCGGACGCCGGGCGGGCGGAGGGGGCGATGCGGGGCGCGGGGGTCTCCGCACCGCCCGCGGTGCGCACAGACACACCGGCCAATACGAACCCGCCGAACCGCCGTACCCAGCCCGTGAGCACCCGGCCCGCGCGCACCCAGCCCGGACGAACGCGCCGGCGAGCACCCGGCTCATGAGCACCCAGCCGGCGCGGGTCCAGGCCGCGCGGCGCCTGAGCGCAGACGGCCGCGCAGCGCCGGGACTCCCTGCGGGCGGCACCCGGCAGGGGCGCGGCTACAGCCGGGAGCCGGTGAGCTTCTCGCCGAAGACGTCGTCGGGGTTGGACAGCGCGCAGTTCTGCAGCGAGAGGCAGCCGCAGCCGATGCAGTCCGCGAGGTGGTCCCGCAGCCGCAGCAGCTGGTTGATCCGCTCTTCGAGTTCGCCGCGCCACATCTCGGAAAGCCGCGCCCAGTCCTCACGGTTGGGGGTCCGCTCCTCGGGGAGCTGGGCGAGGGCGTCGCGGATGGCGGCGAGCGGGATCCCGACGCGCTGGGCGGCCCGTACGAAGGCGACGCGGCGCAGTGCGTCGCGGCTGTAGCGGCGCTGGTTGCCGGGGGTGCGCCGACTGCTGATCAGGCCCTTGGACTCGTAGAAGTGGAGGGCGGAGACGGCCGCGCCGCTTCGGGCGGAAAGCTGGCCGACGGTGAGTTCGTGGATTTTCTCGGGAATCTGCGGCACCCGGCAGAGGGTAGTCGGCCACGCCGCGCTCCGTTGACATATACATGCGGTCCCGGAATGCTGAGCAAGCGCTTGTTCGCCACGCGAGAGGGAGAGGCATGTCCGATCCGAGGGTCTTCACGTCCGCCGAGGAACTGCGCGCCGGGATCGGCGAGCCGCTCGGGCCGAGCGGCTGGCTGGAGGTGGACCAGAAGCGGATCGACCTCTTCGCGGACGCCACCGGCGACCGCCAGTGGATCCACGTGGACCCGGAGCGGGCCGCGTCCGGGCCCTTCGGATCGACCATCGCGCACGGCTACCTGACGCTGTCGCTGCTCCCGAGCCTGGTACCGCAGGTCATGCGCGTCGAGGGCATGCGGATGGGCATCAACTACGGCACGGAGAAGGTGCGTTTCCCGGCGCCGGTGCCCGTCGGGTCCCGGCTGCGCGCCACCGCCGTGATCACGGCGGTCACGGACACGGCGGACGGCGGCGTCCAGGTTGCGGCGACCGTCACCGTGGAACGGGAGGGCGGCGACAAGCCGGTGTGTGTGGCGCAGTCGCTGTCGCGCTACTACTTCTGAGGCGGGCCGCGGCTCAGGCGGCCGGCGCCGCGCCGACCATGCGCAGGACGAGGTCGGCGTAGAGGTCGCCGACCTCTTCCGGGGTGCGCCGCCCGGCCGCGTTGAACCAGCGGGCGACGTCGATGCAGAGGGACAGGACGGCGAGGGTGGTCCCCGGCACGTCGGGCACGTGGAACTCGCCCGCGGCGACCCCGTCGCCGAGGATGCGCCGCACGACGGCGTCGCTCTGGCGGCGCAGCTGCACGATCTCGTCGCGGTGCTCCGGGGCGAGGGCGTCCAGCTCGTACTGGACCACGCGCGCGGTGGTGTGGTGGGCGGCGTGCCACAGCACGAACGACCGGACGGCCGCTCCGAGCCGGTCGGCCGCCGAACCGGGGCCGGCGGCGGCCGTCTCCAGGATGTCCAGGGCCTTGTCGTGGCCTATCCGGCTGATCCGGTGGAGCAGCTCTTCCTTGGTCTTGTAGTGGATGTACAGGGCGGCCGGGCTCATGCCCGCCCGGCCCGCGATGTCCCGGGTCGTGGTGGCGTGGTAGCCGCGCTCCGCGAACGCCTCGACGGCGGCCACGAGCAGCCGCCGAGCGGCGTCGGGGGTGACTTCCGACCACGGCCGGTAGCCGCCGGCCGTCTCCTCCGCGCTGCCCATCGTTCGCCCACCTTTTCGTCACTGTCGGAAGGAACACCTTACCGGAGGGTGAGCAAGCGCTTAGACGCCGGAGCGGGAGATGGCCGCGCGGGGTCGGGCCTTCGGCCGGAAGGGGTCGTGGCCGGCGGGGATCTTCTCCATGCGCGCCTCGTCGACGCGGCTGACGATGCCGGTGGGCTCCTGGCGGTCGCGGACGACCTTGGCGAGCGTGAGGGGCAGGCGGCCGGCGCCCTCCCGTCCGACCGGCACCTGTGGCGTTCGACCAGCACCTGTGTGACAGTGCGGCAGGCCTACCATGTGGCGCATGGCCAGACCGCGCAAACCGCTCCTCAGCCGGGACCGCATCGTCGAGGCGGCTGGAGCGCTGGTGGACGCGGAGGGGCTGGAGGCGGTGTCGACGCGGCGGCTCGCGGCCGCGCTCGGCGTGAGCGGGCCGTCGCTGTACAACCACTTCCGCACCAAGGACGAGATCCTGGACGCCGTGGCCGACGCGGTGAGTGCGCGGGTCGACCTGTCGATGTTCGAGGCGGGGTCCGGCCGGGACTGGCGGGAGGCCCTGCACGCCTGGGCGCACTCCTACCGGGATGCCCTGGCCGGCCACCCGAACCTCGTGCCGGTGCTGGCGCGCGGCCCGGGGCGGCGCCCGGCGGGGCTGCGGCTGGCGGACGCGGTGTTCGGGGCGATGACGGCGGCCGGCTGGCCGCCGGCCCAGGCGACGCGGATCGGCGCGCTGATGCGGTATTTCATCCTCGGCTCGGCGGTGGGCTCGTTCGCCCGTGGTTTCGTGGACGACCGGGAGGCATACGACCCGGCCGACTACCCGCACCTGGGCAGGGCACATTTGCTGGCCGAGCGGCAGCGCGAGGTGGACGAGGGCGCGTTCGAGACCGGGCTGACCGCCCTTCTGGACGGCCTCTCCCTCCAGTACGCGGCCCTGCGGCGCCCCTGAAGGCGCCCGCGGGCCCGCTGCACACGACGGCCGGGGTCAGAAGACGACGAGCGAGCGACCGCCCTTGCCGGCCTGCATCGCCTCGAAGGCGCCCGGGATGCCGTCGAGGGTGATCCGGTCGGTGATCATGGCGGTGAGGTCCAGGCGGCCGGCGCGCACGTGCCCGGCGAGGACCGGCAGGTCGCGGGCCGGGTCGCAGTTGCCGTAGACGCAGCCGGTGAGGGTGCGGGCGAAGCGGAAGATGTCCATCGCGCTGAAGGCGACCTGCTGGTCCTTGCCGCCGATGCCCACGACGGTGGTGCGGCCGCCCCGCCGGGTGGAGTCCCACGCGGCGCGGATGGACACGGCCCGGCCGGCGCACTCGACGGCCGCGTCCGCCCCGCGGCCCCCGGTGGCCGCCCGGATGTCCTCGACCGCGCTGTCGGAGGCGAGGACGAAGTCGGTGGCGCCGGCCTCCCGGGCCAGTTCCTCCTTGGCCGGGGAGACGTCGACGGCGACGATCCGCTCCGCCCCCGCGATCCGCGCGGCCTGCACGGCGGCCAGACCGACGCCGCCGATACCGAAGACGGCGACGGACTCCCCGGCCCGGACGCGGGCGCTGTGGTGGACGGCGCCGTAGCCGGTGAGCACCGCGCAGCCGAGGAGAGCGGCCTCGGTGAGCGGGATCCCGGCGGGCGCGGGCACCACGCAGGCGGCCGCGACGACGGTCTCCTCGGCGAACGCCCCCACGTTCAGCCCCGGGTGCAGCGGCGTGCCCGCGGAGTCGTGGGCGTGGACCGCGCCGACCCCGGCCAGGGCCTTGGCGCACAGCCACACCTCGCCGATCGTGCAGTGGTGGCACCGGCCGCACGAGGGCGACCAGTTGAGGACCACCCCGTCGCCCGGGGAGACGTGGGTGACGCCCCCGCCGACCGCCAGGACCGTGCCGGAGCCCTCGTGGCCCAGCACGGCGGGGACGGGGACCCGGACCGTCCCGTCGCAGACGGAGAGGTCGGAGTGGCACACCCCAGCGGCGGCGAGGCGGACCCGGACCTGCCCCGGCCCGGGGTCGGGCAGGACGACCTCCCGTATCTCCAGCGGTGCTCCGACGGCTGGCAGGACTGCGGCGCGGACCATGGTCGATCCCGTCTCTCGGGCCCTCACCCGGCGGGCCGGGCCTGGGCGGGGGCGGAAGGGCGTACCGGGCAGCGGACGGACCGGACGGCGTACGGGCCGAACCGGGCCGACCGGGTGAGCGGGCCCGCCCCGTCCAGGGCGGGTGTCAGAACTGGAGCGACTTCGTCTGGAGGTACTCGGCCAGGCCGTGCGGCCCGAGTTCGCGGCCGACACCGGACTGCTTGTACCCGCCGAACGGCGCGAGGGGGTTGAAGCGGCCGCCGTTGATGTCCACCTGGCCGGTGTCCATGCGCCGGGCGAACGCGACGGCCGTCTCCTCGTCCGCCGCCCAGACGGCGCCGCCGAGCCCATACACCGTGCCGTTGGCGATGCGCAGCGCCTCGTCCTCGTCCCCGTAGGCGATGATCGACAGGACGGGGCCGAAGATCTCCTCCTGCGCGATCACCATGTCGGGGGTGACGTCGGCGAAGACGGTCGGGGCGATGTAGTAGCCGCGGGGGTGCGGGGCGTCGGGGCCTCCGGCGACGAGGCGGGCGCCCTCCTCGATGCCCTTGGCGATGTACGCGCGCACGCGGTCGCGCTGCTTGGCGTTGACGACCGGGCCGAGGCGGGTGCCCGGCTCGCGGGGGTCCCCGGCGGTGTACGGGGCGACGGCGGCGGCCGCGAGGGAGACGGCCTCCTCGTACTGGTCGCGGTGGACGAGCATCCGCGTGAGCGCGTTGCAGCTCTGGCCGGAGTTGTTCATGACGTGGCCCACGCCCGCCGCGACGGCCTTGGCCAGGTCGGCGCCGGGCAGGATGACGTTGGCCGACTTGCCGCCGAGTTCGAGGGCGACGCGCTTGACGGCGGCGCCGGCCGCGGCCCCGATCAGCCGGCCCACCGCGGTGGAGCCGGTGAAGGAGACCAGGTCCACGCCTTCGTGCGCGGCGAGGGCCTGCCCGGCGACCGGGCCGGTTCCGGTCACCAGGTTGAACACGCCGGCCGGGATGCCCGCCTCGTGCACGGCTTCGGCGAAGAGCTGTGCGGTCAGCGGGGTGTCCTCGGCGGGCTTGAGGACGAGGGTGCAGCCGGCGGCGAGAGCGGGTGCCACCTTGGCAACGATCTGGTGCAGCGGGTAGTTCCAGGGCGTGATGGCCCCGACCACGCCGACCGGTTCGAGGAGCACGGTGGAGTTGCCGATCCGCTCCTCGAAGGCGTACGAGGCGGCGAGCTCGGCGAAGGAGGCGGACACGGCGAGCGGCGCCCCCACGTGGACGCGCTCGGAGAAGCCGGTCGGGGAGCCCAGCTCGGCGGTGACGACCTCGGTGAACTCGGCCTTCCGGGCAGCCATCGCATCGCGCAGAGCCCCGATCAGGGCGGCCCGCTCCGTCGGCGGCGTGGCGGCCCAACCGGGGAAGGCGGCCCGGGCGGCGCGCACCGCCGCGTCCACGTCCTCCGCGGTGCCGGCCGGTACGTCGGCGATGACCTGCTCGTCGGCCGGGTTGACGACCTCGATGCGGTCGCTTCCGGCGGCGGGCCGCCATTCGCCGGCGATGTACATCCCGTCGTGGGACTTCATGGCGCTTCCTCCCCCGAACGCGCACGGTTGTGCGGACCTGGTCTGGTGGCCCCACCCTACAAACCGGCGCCGCCGCGCCGCGGGGCTGCCCGGCCGCCGCGGTCAGATGATGCCGAAAAGCATCCCCGCCGCGAGGACGGCGAGCGAGGTCAGCGCCGCCCATTTCACGGTGAAGCGGGTGTGGTCGCCGAACTCGACGCCGGCCATGCCGACGAGGACGTACACGGCCGGAACCAGCGGGCTGGACATGTGCAGGGCCTGGCCGACGAGCGAGGCGCGGGCGATCTCCAGCGGGGAGACGCCGTGCGCGGCGCCGGCCTCGGCGAGGACGGGAAGCACGCCGAAGTAGAACCCGTCGTTCGACATGAAGTAGGTGAGCGGCAGGCTGAGGAGGCCGGTCACCAGCGCCATGTGCGGGCCCATGCCCTCGGGGATCGCGGCGACGAGCCAGTCGGCCATGTGCTTGACCATGCCGGTGCCGCTGAGGACGCCGGTGAAGACGGCGGCGGCGAAGACCATGCCGGCGACGTTGAGGACGTTGTCGGCGTGGGCGGCGATCCGTGCCTTCTGGTCGGGCATGTGGGGGAAGTTGACGGTGAGGGCGAGGGCGGCGCCGAGGAGGAACAGCACCGGGATGGGCAGCAACTCCATGATCATCGCGGTCAGCAGGGCGGCCGTGAGGCCGGCGTTGAACCAGTACAGCCGCGGCCGCAGCGTGGGCCTTCGCGGGTCGAGCCCCTGGAACCCGGCGGCGGCCGCGCCGGCGGCCGGCGAGGCGGGACCGGAAGCCGGCGAGGCGGGACCGGAAGCCGGCGAGGCGGGACCGGAAGCCGGCGAGGCGGGACCGGAAGCCGGCCCGGCCGCGGCGTCGGTACGGGACTCGTCACGGTGACCGGCGGCCGGAGCCGTGTCGGCGGGGCCGGCTGCGGCAGGGGCGGCGGGGCCGGCTGCGGCGACGGCGACCGGCTGCGGCTCGGCGCCGCCGGGCAGCGCGAGCGTGCCGAGGCGGCGGCGCTCCTTCAGCCCGAGGGCGTAGGCGAGGGCGAACACGCACAGCAGGCCGACGGCCAGGGCCGGGATCATCGGGACGAACACGTCGCCGGCGTCCAGTTTCAGGGCGGTGGCGGCGCGCGCCGTGGGGCCGCCCCACGGAAGGGTGTTCATGACGCCGTTGGCGGTGGCCGCGACTCCGGTCATGACGACGAGGCTCAGGCCGAGCCGCTTGTAGAGCGGGTACATGGCCGAGACGGTGATCATGAAGGTGGTGGAGCCGTCGCCGTCGAGGGAGACGACCGCGGCGAGGACGGCGGTGCCGACGACGACGCGCACCGGGTCCGCCTTGCAGAAGCGGAGGATGCCCCGGACGATCGGGTCGAAGAGCCCGACGTCGATCATCACCCCGAAGTAGACGATGGCGAACATCAGCATGGCGGCGGTCGGGGCGAGTTTGCCGACGCCGTCGATGACGTAGTCGCCGAGGTGGGCGCCCTGCCCGGCGAACACGCAGAAGAGTGCGGGGATGAGGACGAGCGCCGCGATGGGCGACATTTTCTTCATCATGATCAGGACCAGGAAGGTGGCGATCATGGCGAAGCCGAGGAAGGTCAGCATGCAGGGAACGTAGGGGGCCCGCGGAGGGCCCAACAAGACGTCCGGACGTGAGCAATACGAGCAAAACCCCAGCTCAGGGCAGGGGTGCCAGCTCGACGGGGAAGCCGTTGAGGACTGCCGTGCCGGACAGCGGGTCGAGCCGGGAGCCATCGAGGAGCTGGTTGACGTTGGCCCCGGGCGAGGCGGCGGCGACGGACAGCCGGGCGCCGTCGCGGTCGTGGCCCCAGCCGTGCGGGAGGCTGACCACTCCGGCGCGCACGGTGTCCGTGACCTCGACGGGCACGTCCAGGCTGCCGCCGTCGGCGGTGACCCGGGCCCGGCCTCCGTCGGTGAGGCCGAGGCGCTCGGCGTCCTGCGGGTGGACGTGGAGGGTGCAGCGGTTGGAACCTCCGGCAAGGGCCGGGACGTTGTGCATCCAGCTGTTGTTGGACCGCAGGTGGCGGCGGCCCACGAGCACCAGGGCGGCGGGGCGTTCGGCGAGGGCGCTGCGCAGCCTGGGGAGTTCGGCCGCGATCGGGTCCGGCAGGAGCTCGATGCGGCCGCTGCGCGTCTTCAGCACGTCCGGGAGGCGGGGCTGCAGCGGGCCCAGATCGATGCCGTGCGGCCGGTCGAGGAGCCGCGCCAGGGTGAGCCCTCCGCCGGCTCGCGCGTCGTGGCCGGCGCCGAACAGGTCGCCGTACGGGCCGAGCCGGAGCATCAGGTCGAGCCGCCGCTCGGGGCCGCTGGCGCCGGTGAGCAGGCCGGCGAGTCGGCCCGGGTCCTGCCCGTGCAGCGGCGAGTCCGGGTCGGCGGTCTCCTTGGCGAGGGCGGCCCGGATGACGGGCTCGTCGACGGCTTCGGCCGCGTCGGGTACGGCGGGGCCGTGCAGCCCGGCTGCCGCGAGGACGAGGCGGGCGTGGATCTCGCACTCGTCGAGAAGCCCTTCCTGGAGCGGGACGGCGGGCCGGGTGTAGCGCACCTGGTTGCGTACGGCGAACCCGTTGAAGGCGAAGTCGTGGTGCGCGCTCTGTGCGGGCGGCGGAGGCGGCAGCACGACGTGTGCGTGGCGGGATGTCTCGTTGAGGTACGGGTCGACGCTGACCATGAAGTCGAGGCCGGCCAGTGCCGCGTCGAGGCGCCGACCGTCGGGGGAGGACAGCACCGGGTTCGCGGCGATGGCGACGAGGCCGCGGATCCGGCCCTCCCCCGGCGTCTCGATCTCCTCGGCCAGGGCGGCGAGCGGCAGCTCGGACTTGGCCTCGGGGTGGCCGCCGACCCGGCTCTGCCAGCGGCCAAGGGTGAAGCCCCTGCCCGGTCCGCCGGGACGGGGCCGGGGGCCGGCGGCCGGGAGCGGGAACAGGGCGCCGCCCGGCCGGTCGAGGTTGCCGGTGAGGATGTTGAGTACGTCGACGAGCCAGCTGGCGAGGGTGCCGTACTCGACGGTGCAGCTGCCGATCCGCCCGTAGACAGCGGCGGTGGGGGCGGCCGCGAGGTCGCGGGCGAGGTCGCGGATCTCGGCGGCCGTGATGTCGCAGGCCGGGGCGACGGCCTCGGGGGTGAAACGCGCGAGGGCCTCGCGGAGTTCCCGGAGCCCGTGGAGGCGGTCCGCGAGTTCCGGCGGCAGCGTGGGGCGGTGGTCGGCGAGCAGGGTACGGGCGAGCGCGGCCAGCAGCAGGGCGTCGCTGCCGGGGCGCGGTGCGAGGTGCCGGTCGGCGAGGCGCGCGGTGCGGGTGCGGCGGGGGTCGACGACGACGAGGGTGCCGCCGCGGGCGCGCAGCGCCTTCAGCCGGCCCGGGAAGTCGGGGGCGGTGCACAGCGACCCGTTCGATTCGACCGGGTTGGCGCCGATCAGGAGCAGGAAGCCGGTGCGGTCGAGGTCGGGGACGGGGATGGCGAAGGGGTCGCCGAACAGGAGGCCGCTGGAGACGTGCTTGGGCATCTGGTCGAGGGTGCTGGCGGTGAAGAGGTTGCGCGTGCCGAGCGTCCTCAGGAGCAGCGGCGGGTAGAGGGCGCCGGCCATGGTGTGGACGTTCGGGTTGCCGAGGACGACGCCGACGGACTGGGCGCCGTACTCCGAGACGAGCGCCGGGAGCGCGGTCGCGACGGCTTCGAAGGCTTCGTCCCAGCCGGCCTCCCGCAGCCGGCCGCCGCGCCGGACGAGCGGCGTGCGCAGCCGGTCGGGGTCGGAGTCGAGCGCGCCGAAGGCCGCCCCCTTGGGGCAGATGAAGCCGCGGCTGAAAACGTCCTCGCGGTCGCCCCGGGCGCCGGTGACGGTTGCGCCGTCGACGGTGAGCGTGAGGCCGCAGGTGGCTTCGCAGAGGGGGCAGATGCGCAGGGCGGTGCGGGGCATGGGCCCTCCCGGGCGGCAGGCCGGCAGGCGGCGGGGACGTCGGCGTGGTACGGCGGCACGAGCATACCGACCGGTACGCATGTCGGGGAGGGTGCGGGGCGGAAGGGCGCGGCGGGGGGCTTCCGGTCTCGGGGTCAGTCCAGGACGCGGGCGAGGTACGCCTGCATCATGGCCCGGATCTCCTCCACGATCGCCGGGTCCCCCGCCGGGTCGGTCCGGAACGCCAGCTTGGTCAGCGCGTCCGTGGCCTCGACGGCGACCAGGACGGCCCGCTCCAGGGCAGCGTCCGGCGTGCGGCCGAGGTGCGTGGCGAGGAGTTCGGTGAGGCGTGCGGCGACCGTCCGGTTGGGGTCGGCGGCCGGGCCGTCCTCAGGCGGCGAGGGCACGCCGAAGTCGACGAGCGCGAAGCCGGGCACCGTCCGCTTCATGGCCAGGTACTCGTCCAGGACCACGTCGGCCACAGGCCGCCAGCCGGAGTCCGGGAGGGCGGCGAGGCGGTCCGCGATGGCGTCGGTGTAGCGGTCCAGGTTGCGGTGGGCGAGGGCGATGGCCATGGCCCGCTTGTTGCCGAAGAAGCGGTAGACCGATCCGATGGGCACGCCTGCGCGTGCGGCGACGGCCCGGGTACTGAGGTTCTCGTAGCCCGATTCGCCGAGGAGTTCGGCGCAGGCCTCGAGGATCCGGGCGAGCCGGTCGGCGCTGCGCTGCTGTACGGGCGCACGACGCAAGGAATGGGTGGCGGGCACGGGGTCCATCATGCCGCTCCGGGCGGGCGGTTTCAGCCGCCGGCCGCGACAGGCGCGCGGGGCCGGCGGACGGCGGCGGGTCAGTTCAGGAGGAGGGCGATGCCTCCGAGCGTGTAAGTGATCATCAGCGCCAGCATCGGGAGCTGTCCGGCGAGGGCGCGGGCCGGCGGGAAGAGGCGTACGGAGCGGTCGTGGGCGGCGATGACACCGAGGACGTGCCCGGCGACGACGGACACGACCTGGAGGGCGGCGAGGCCCCCGGGACCCAAGGGGGACAAGGCCTCGGGCCGATTGTCAGTGCCGAATGCCATGATTACTGTGCGTGGTCCTTCGGTCACGAGAAGGGAGAAGTAGTGGGCGATGAGATAGCCGAGGGCGATCGGCACGAGTGAGTGCGCGAAGGCCGTCAGCGGGCCGGGGTGAGGACCGCTGACGAGGCGGGTGGCCGCCGCGCACAGGCAGTACAGGGTGGCGACGAGGGCGACGGAGGCGAGCAGTCCGAGTGTGGCCGTGGGGGTGCGGCCGAGAGGGGAGGTCTGGAGGGTGGTGATCCAGGAGGGGTTGTCGCTGAAGCCGTCGTAGGCGGTGGAGCCGAGCAGGACGCAGACGGTGGCGACGAGTCCGGGCCGCTCGGGCGTCGCGTCGAGTCCGTGGAAGGGGTTGCGCAGGACGAGGAGGCCGTCGGCGCGGCGGCCGAGGGGGGAGAGCCTGGCCAGGAGGGCGGAATACGCCTCGAAGGCGTCGCCTTCGGCGAACCAGCGCTCGCCGAAACGGGCGGCGAGCGCAAGATGGGCGGCGCCGTACAGGGAGAGGGCGATCAGGAGGGTGGTGGTGGATGCAGGATCCGGAGAGGCGAGCTCCAGCCAGGTGAAGCCGAACAGCCCGACCGCGGCGGGCCATTGGCCGATCCGGGCCGGAAGCGGGGCCGGCCGCGTGCGCAGGGAGCGGGGCAGCAGGCGGTACAGGGTGCGGAGCGGGTTCAGCAGTCCCCAGACGGGGCCGAGGAGGAGGGAGGCGGGCACGAGGCCGACCCAGAAGAGGACGTAGACGGCGCCGGGGCCGGGGTTGCGGGCGGGGTCGTCGGGACCGAGGAGGAGGGAGGCGAGGACGGCGAGTGCGGCGGCGAGGCCGAGGGCGCGCAGGGCGGCGCGGGTGGCGGGCGCGTCGGCGGTCCGCTGGAGGGCGGCCGGCAGGGCGGTGCCGGACCGGTCTCCGCGGAACCGGGAGGAGGACCAGAGCAGGCCGAGGACGAGAAAGGAGGCGAAGAGTGCGGTGAAGGCGCCGGCGAACGCGTAGAAGGGAGAGATCGGCAGGTCGTGCTGGGATCCGATGCCGTGCGCGAGCACGGTGAGCGGGTGGTCGGCGGCGGCCGCGCCGGCCGGGTCGGGGACCGCGCCCCGGTCGGCGGCGGCAGCGCCGAAGTCGGCTGCCGGGGAGCCCGCTACGGGGTCCAGACCGCTGCCCGGCCCGTGGGGCGGCGGCGTCACCGGACCAGCAGCTGGGTCAGGACGAGCCGGGAGGTGTGCGTCTCGACCTCGAACAGGCCCGTGCGGTCGGCGGTGAGGACCAGGGTGGCCTCCTGGCCTGCCGGGAGGGCGAGTTCCCTGTCGTAGCCGTGGACGTGCAGGGTGTCGGAGCGGTCGCTGGTGACGCGCAGGGCGACGCTCTGCCCGCGCTTCAGCTCGGTGCGGCCGGGAGGGGGCGTCACCTTCCCGTCCTTCACGGCGATGGTGACCGTGCGGTCGGCGGCGGGGGCCGGCGCGGACGGCTGCGCCTGCGGCGGCTGCGGGGCATGGGGTGAGGCGGGCCCGCCGTGGCTGTGGCTGCCGTGCGCGCCGCCGGCCGGGGCGGACAGGGCGGTGCCGGCTTCGACCGCCTTGCCGCCGACGGCCCACACGGTGTGGTCGTCGGCGTAGAGGCGGGCGGTCAGGATGTGCGCGCCCTCGGGGACCTGCGCCGCGGGCAGGTGGAACCAGGGGCCGTACAGCCGGGCCACCTTGCGGCCGTCGAGCTCCAGGTGGGCGTGGCCGGTGCCGGGGATGGCGGCACCGCCGGCGCTGCCCGGGGTGAAGCGGAAGTTCTGCACCGACAGTTGGACGTTCCAGCCGTCCTCGCTGTCGGGGCGGACGCTGATGCCGACCTGCGGGGCACTTGCGGCGGGGACTTCGCGGAACCGGTGGCCGGCGCTGTCGCGGGCGTCGAGCAGTGTCCCGGCGCTGCCGGAGGCCTGCTCGTGGCTGGTGCCCGGCTTGTGGTGGGTCGTGGGCCGGCCGCCGCAGCCGGCCGCGGAACCGCCGAGCAGCAACACGGTGGCGAGCAGGGCGGCAGCCCGCTCCCGCCGGCGCAGCCGCCTGCCCGCGAGCGGCCCCCCGCCGGGGGCGGGTGCGGCCGGGCCGGGCCCGCCGGGCGCGCCACCCCAGCCGGCGGCGGCGGGCCCGTACCGGCCCTCCGCGCCGGATCCCGGGCTGAGCCCCGGCACGCTCTCGCCCGGCCCGGCCTGGGCGGATCGGGCCGAGGCTGCGGGCCGGTCCGACGCCCGCGGAGGCCGGGCCGGCACGGCACTGCGCACCGGTGCGTGCGCGGGGTCGGCCGCGGTCCCGGGGCCGGCTGACGCCTGCGCGGGGTCGGCCGCGGTCCCGGGGTGGATCGGGGCCTGCGCGGGGCCAGCCGCATTCCCCGCACGGGCCGGGGCCTGCGCGGGGTTGGTGGTCCCGGGGTGGATCGGGGCCTGTGCGGAGGCGCGGTCCGGGGCCTGCGCGGAGGGAGGGGACTGGGGCCGCGAGGTGGGGCGGGTCGGTGCGGGGGTGGGGTGGGCCGGCGCCGTCGGATGGGTCGGTGGGTGGGCGAGGTCGGGTGTGCGGTGGGCGGGGGGTGGGGTGGTGGCGGGTGTGGCCGGCGCGGGAGCGGGAGTCGGCCCCGTGGGGGTGGGGGGCGGTGGGGGTGGGGTCACCTGGGGCTCCTCTCGGCCGGGGTCGGTGTGGGGGTGGGCGCGGGGGTGGGGGTGGGCGTGGGGCGGGCGGAGGCTGCGGCGGCGGCTGCCCAGAGGGTCCAGACGACTGCTGCCAGGGCGCGGGCCCAGGCAGGGCTGACGGGGGTCCCCGGGATCATCAGGACGGCCTTGTCGAAGGCGTCGAGGAGGGTCAGGCCGGCCAGGAGGAGGGTCAGCCGGGCCAGCCAGGGGCGGTCCGCGTGCAGGGCCGCGCCGGCGCCGGCCCACCACAGGCCGAGGAGGAGGAGGGCCACGGCGGGGACGGCCGTGTCGGCCAGCGGGGTCGTGGAGCCGGCGACGTCCAGAGCCAGGCCGGCCAGGCCCAGCAGCGACGCCGCCGTGCCCAGGCGGGAGCCGCGCAGCCGGCGCGCCCACAGCACCGCCCCGACCAGCCCCAGGACCGCGGCCGTGCCCAGCGCGATCTGGGTCTCGACGCGGGCCAGGCCCCGGGCGCCGTACCAGTCGCAGCCTGCGGGGAGCCTGCGCGCCTGCACGTCGTAGTCGGCGCAGACGAGCAGCTGTGCGAGCTTCACCGGCTCGCCCACCAGCCGGTGCGAGCCGCCTGACACCGCTCCGCGGCGCTCCCCGCACTCGGGCAGGGCTCCCGGGGAGGAGCCGTCGGGGCCGGGCTGCCAGCAGTTGCCGCGGCCCTGTCCGTCCCACCACACGTCCATCCCGTTGGGGCGGACGGCCCCGGACTTGTCGCGGCCCAGGACGTTCTCCGCGTACCGGTTGTGGTGGGAGGTGTCGGCCTGCTTCGACCAGGCGTTCTCGCCGCGGATGAAGGCGGGCACGGCCGACAGGTAGAAGCCGGCGCGGCGGTGCCCGTACACCCAGTTGCCCTCGTAGATGTTCCAGTTGCCGCCGGCGGTGATGATGCCGGTGCCCGGCGGCATGGAGATCTGCGGGCAGACGACGCCCTGCTCGTATCCGCGCTCGACGGGCGGCTTCGCGCAGGTGCCGTCGGCGACGTACCGGTAGTAGTCCTGGTTGTTGTCGTGGATGAGGTTCCGCTCGAACTTCGCGTGGTTCTGCGGCAGGCCGGGGTGCCCGGGGAAGGCGCTGTCCATCGAGGCGCCGCCCATGTTGTGGTCGAACTCGTTGTCGTGCACCCACACCGAGTCCCCGGCGGTGCCGGAGTAGCCGACCATGTTGTGGTGGCTGCGGCAGCCGGTGATCTCGATGGAGTAGCGGGGGACGTCGTAGCCGCGGCCCTCGTTGATGTTGCTGGCGCTGCCCGGGTAGATGCCGGAGTCGCCGTTCCCGTACGACTCGCAGTTCTTGTACAGGCCGTGGTCGCTGGCGAAGGTCAGGAAGCCGTACTCGTCGTTCCAGCGGGTCAGGACGTCGTCGATGACGAAGCCGTCGCCGGCGAGGACGTACAGGGCGTTGAAGGTGGTGCGCTGGGCGGTGAAGTTTCGGAAGTAGACGCCGTTCGACCGGTCGGCGCGGATGGCGTTGAGCTTCTGGTACTTGGCGTCGATGACGACGTCGAGCCGGGACGCGCCCGTCCCCTCGATCTGGAGGTCCTTCTTGCCGAGGATGGCGACGAGGTTCTGGTTGTGCCGGCACTGCACCTGCTGCTCGTACGACAGGATCTGGTAGCCGAGCGCGGAGGAGGGGGCCTTCAGGGCGGCGCACTCCCCCGACGGCTTGGGCAGGGAGGGCTCCTCCTCGTACAGGCCGGGGAGGATCGCGATGTTCATGCCTGGCCGGTCCACCGCGTCGACGGCCTGCTGGAGGTGGCGGTAGCCGGACTTCTCGCACCGCTCGTACAGGGCGAGGTTGCGCTGCCTGAGCGCCTCGGGGAAGGCCGCGATGCGGCGCTCGAAGGCCGGCCGGTCGGTCTTGCAGACCAGCAGGTCGGGCTCGGCGTCGCGGTAGGCGGGCACGGATCCGCTGCCGTCGGGGAAGGTGACCGGCCGCTCCTCGTGCGCGCGTGCGGCGGGCGCGGCCGTCAGGAGGGTCAGCAGCGGCAGCAGGGTGAGGAGGGCGGCGAGGAGGGCCGGCCGGGCGGCGGGGCGTCTGCGGGTCCACGGGGTCCACGACATGCGCGAGAGAGTAGAGCAATGTTCATGTTTTCGGATCCCCTGCGACAGCACCGATCCAAGCCGCGCCCCACACGCCCTCCAGGGGCCATTGACGCGCGGGCCGGGGAATCCTACTGTCGACCATAGGATTCCTTCGACAGAGCGGAAGCACCCCATGAGCGAGCAGGCCAGGAAGACGGCCGAGGGCCTGGAGTACCTCACCGGGTTCGGAAACGAGCACAGCTCCGAGGCCGTGCCCGGCGCCCTCCCGTCAGGCCGGAACTCGCCCCAGCGCGCCCCCCTCGGCCTGTACGCGGAGCAGCTCAGCGGCAGCGCGTTCACCGAGCCCCGCAGCCACAACCGCCGCTCGTGGCTGTACCGCATCCGCCCGTCCGCCGCACACCCGCCGTTCACCCGCGTCGACAACGGGTCCCTTCGGACGGCGCCGTTCACCGAGGCCCCGGCCGACCCGAACCGGCTGCGCTGGAACCCGCTGCCCGACCCGGCCCCCGGCACCGACTTCCTGGCCGGCCTGTGGACCCTCGGCGGCAACGGCGACGCCGCCCAGCGCACCGGCATGGCCATCCACCTCTACTCCGCCGACGCCGACATGACAGACCGGGTCTTCAGCGACTCCGACGGCGAACTGCTGATCGTCCCCGAGCGCGGCGGGCTCCTGCTGCGCACCGAGCTCGGCCTGCTCGCCGCCCGCCCCGGCGAGGTGGCGCTGATCCCGCGCGGCGTCCGCTTCCGCGTCGAGCTCCTCGACGGCACCGCCCGCGGCTACGTGTGCGAGAACTACGGGCGCCCCTTCGAGCTGCCGGACCTCGGCCCGATCGGCGCCAACGGCCTGGCCAACGCCCGCGACTTCCGGGCGCCGGTGGCCGCGTACGAGGACGGGGACCGGCCCACGGAGGTGGTCAACAAGTTCTGCGGCAACCTGTGGTCGGCGACGTACGACCACTCCCCGCTCGACGTCGTCGCCTGGTACGGCACGCACACCCCGTACGTCTACGACCTGCACCGCTTCAACGTGCTGGGGTCCATCAGCTACGACCACCCCGACCCGTCGATCTTCACCGTGCTGACCTCGCCCTCGGACACGCCCGGCCTGGCCGGCGTCGACTTCGTGGTCTTCGCGCCGCGCTGGCTCGTCGGCGAGGACACCTTCCGGCCGCCGTACTTCCACCGGAACGTGATGAGCGAGTACATGGGCCTCATCGAGGGCTCCTACGACGCCAAGGCCGAGGGCTTCGTCCCCGGCGGCGGCTCGCTGCACAACATGATGTCGGCGCACGGCCCCGACCGGGAGACCTTCGACAGGGCGAGCGCCGCCGAGCTGAAGCCGCAGAAGATCGACGACGGCCTGGCGTTCATGTTCGAGACGCGCTGGCCGATCACCGCGACCGCCCAGGCCGCCGGTGCGGACCACCTCCAGCGTGCGTACGACGACGTCTGGGAGGGGCTGGAACGGCACTTCCGCGCCTAAGATGCTCCCGGCCCCGCCGGGAGGGGCCGCGCGCCCCGCGCGCGCGTGCCCGCCGCCTCGTCCGTACGGAGAACCACCCGTGACCGCCTTCGCCCCAGACTCGCTGGTGCTGAACCGGAAGCTGCCGCTCTGGTATCAGGTGTCGCAATCGTTGCGCGCCTCGATACTGGGCCGCACCCCGGACGCCTCGCTGCGCCTGCCCACCGAGGAGCAGCTCGCCGAGCACTACGGGGTGAGTGTGCTGACGATGCGCCAGGCACTCAAGGAGCTGGAGGGCGAGGGGCTGATCAGCCGGCACCGGCGGCGCGGGACGTTCATCGAGCCCGGGGCCATGCGCGGGGCCCCTGTGCGGCTGCTGGGCTCGGTCGACGCGATCGTGGCGCAGCAGTCGGGCGACCGGACGACCGTGCTGGGGCACGAGCGGACGGCCGTCTCGGGCGAGCTGCTGGAGCACTTCCCCGACACGGCCGACGTCGTCGTCTACCGGCGGCTGCGCCACGACGGCGAGAGCGGCGAGCCGACGAACTGGGCGGAGAACGCGGTGCGCCCGGAGATCGCGGAGGCGGTGGACCTGGAGGACCTGGCGCGCTGGCCGATGACCAAGGTCCTGCGGGACGTGGTCGGCGTGCGGATCAGCCGGATCACGGACACCGTCGAGGCGCGGCTGGCCGATCCCGAGACGGCCGAGCTGCTGCGCGTGCCGCTGCTGAGCCCGATCCTGCACTACACGGGCGTCACGTACGGGGAGGACGGGCGCGTCGTGGACGTGGCGCGCATCCGGTACCGCGGCGACCGCTTCTCCTTCACGGTGACGGTCGACGCGCACTGAGGAGGCCGGAGCCGGCGCCCCGCCGCCGCTCCCGCCGTGCGGCTACTTCTCGTCGTCGTCGGCGCGGCGCTCGCCCTCCGCCTGTGAGGGGGTGGTGCGCATGGTGTCCGGGTGGTGGTGCGCCGCCCGCTCCTTCTCGTCCATGTCCTCGTCGAGCCGCTCGCCCTCGGCCTGCGAGGGGGTCGAGTATTCGTCGTACTGACTCATGTCCGCTCCTCGGCTCTGCGGTCGCCCCGCGCGCACCCGGGCCGGGCCCGCGGCGCCCGTGCACGGGGCCGTACACGCCGTACACGCCGTACACAAGGAGCGTAACGCTTCGGCCACCGCCCGGCCCGGACACGGCTGCGGGGGGCCTGCCGGGTGCGGGGGCCGTCGCTACCATCTGCCGGGTGAGCGACGACGTACCGCTGCTGGACGAGCTGATGCCGTGGGCCGTGAGCGGCCTGCGCCTGGGCCGCGCCTGGGTCGCCGCCCCCGATCCGGCGGCCCTGCGGGCTCGCTGGGGCGTGCTGGCCGGTGCCGAGGGGGCGGAGCGGGAGCGGCTGTTCCGGCCGAGCCGGGCCCGTTCCACGGCGCTGGGCGCGGCCGCGCTGCCGGGGCAGCGCGCGCCGTCCACGGCCCGCTTCGCCGATGCCCCGGGGCCGTGCCCGGAGCCGGTGCGGGCGCTGCTGGCGCCCTTCGACGAGCAGTGGCTGCTGCCCGACCAGCGGCTGATCGACTCGGCCCGGCCGGAGCTGTGGCGGGTGCTGGACGGGCAGCAGCTCTTCGTCCTGGAGGGCCCGGAGCCGGTTCCGGCAGCGGTCCCGGAAGCCGCGCCGGCGTCCGGTGCGGCTTCCGCGCCGGCGCCGGCGGCGGCCCTCCCGGAGCCGGGCCTCCAGGTCACCGTGCACCTGCCGGCCGGCCGGCTGGGCCGGATCCGGCCGCTGCACCGCCGCCCGGGCGGCGCGGAGCCCAACCTCGCGCCGGGCCTGCTGCCGCTGCTGGGCGCGCGCTTCGGCGGCTGGGTCACCCCGCAGGACGTGCTGTGCTGGATCCTGGCCGCCGGCCGGCCGGGGCCGCGCGGGTACGGGGTGCCGCTGCCCTCCGACCCGGGGCGGTGGCGGGCGGGGCTGGAGCTGGGCAGCCGCCTGCTGGCCGTGCGGCTGCGCGGGGGCGGCGGCGCGGAGCCGCCCCGGCTGCCGGGCGGCCGCCGCCCGTACGTGCGCTCCGCGGTCACCGGCTGGCCCGGCGGGATCGGGTACGACGCGGCCGCGGAGACGCTGGTCCTCGGCACGGGTACGGTCTCCCCCGTCCCGGCGGAGGCCTGGGAGTACGGGGCGCCGGGCGGGGCGCGGGTCCTGGAGGCGTGGTTCGCGGCCCGCTGCGCGCACCGCAGCCCGGAGGCGGCGGGGCTGGAGGCGGTGGGTCCGGCCGTGTGGCCGCAGGCGTGGACGTCGGAGCTGCTCGCGCTGGTGACGACGCTGGCGCTGCTGGCCGGGGCGGCGGAGGAGCGGGCGGCGTTCGAGCCGGGGCCGCTGCTGCCTCGGGCGGAGCTGGCGGCCGGGGGGGTGCTGCCGCCGCCGCGGTGGGCGCGGCGCCCGGCGTCCGTCCTGGACCACCTGGAGGAGGGCCCGGGCGGGCAGTTCGCCCTGCTGTGACGGGGCGGCCGGGCTCGGGGCCGTCAGGCGGGAGGCGTCCACCCGGCCAGCAGGCGGAGCACGCAGCGGTCGAAGACGGCGTCCATGTCTGCGGCCGCCTCGGCGACGGGATGGGTGTCGGCGAGGGCGGCCGCGAGCAGCGGGTAGGCGCCGGTCGCCAGGGCGGAGCCGAGCCAGGCGGTCCGTACCCGCGTCTCGTCGGCCTCGCTCCAGGGCAGGGCGCGGGCCCGCTCGGCCATGGCGAGCTCGTTCGCCGCGAACGTCGCGACGGAGCCGTTCACGGTCGCGAGGAGTTCCAGCTTCTGCCCTCCGGGCAGGTCCAGCGGGGTGAGGCAGTCCAGGCTGTACTCGAGGTAGCGCAGGGCCTGGGGGCTGAAGCCGTGGACGGGGCCGAGCAGGCGGGGCAGCCAGGGGTGGCGGTGCATCAGGCGTCGCGTCTGGCGGGCGAGGCCGAGGAGGTCGGCCTGCCAGTCGCCGGTGGGCGGGGGGAAGGCGTACTCGGCGCTGACGGCGTCGACCATCAGCTCGTACAGGTCTTCCTTGCGCGGCACGTAGTTGTAGAGGGACATGGTGCCGGCGCCGACGCCGGCGGCGACGCGCCGCATGGAGACGGCGTCGATGCCCTCGGCGTCGGCGATGCGGACGGCCTCGGCGGCGATCGACTCCCGGGTGTGCGCGGGCCGGGGCCCGCGGCCGGCGCGCTGCGGGCGGGCCCAGATCACTTCGGGTTCAGCGGGGCGTCCGCCGGCTGTCATCGCTCATCACCTCGCCGCCATCCTAGAGGGGGTGGTGACAGGGCGGGGTGCGGGCAGGTAGGCAGGGCGCATGGCATCTCACACTCAGGGCGTGCACGCCCGGCCCGCGGATCCGCTGCCCCTGGAGGGCGTCACCGTCGTCGCGGTGGAACAGGCCGTGTCGGCTCCGTTCGCCACGCGCCAGCTGGCGGACCTGGGGGCGAGGGTCGTGAAGGTGGAGCGGCCGGACGGCGGCGACTTCGCCCGCGGCTACGACACCGCGGCCCGGGGCCTCGCCTCGCACTTCGTCTGGGCCAACCGCGGCAAGGAGTCCCTCGCGCTGGACCTGAAGGACCCGCGCGGCCTGGAGGTGCTGCACGGGCTGCTGGCCGGGGCCGACGTGTTCGTGCAGAACCTGGCGCAGGGCGCGGCCGCCCGGCTCGGGCTTGACTCGGCGGCGCTGTGCGCGCGGTATCCGCGGCTGGTCGCCGTGGACGTCTCCGGCTACGGCCCGCAGGGCCCGTACGCGCACAAGCGGGCCTACGACATGCTGGTGCAGTGCGAGGCGGGCCTGGTGTCGGTGACGGGCACTCCCGAGCGGCCCGTCAAGGCGGGGATTCCGGCCGCGGACATCGCGGCGGCCATGTACGCCTTCTCCGGGGTCCTGGCGGCGCTGCTGCGACGCGGGGTGACCGGGCGCGGGGGCCGCGTGGAGGTGTCGATGCTGGACGCGCTCGCCGAGTGGATGGGACATCCGCTGCACCACACGATGCACGGCGGGGAGCAGCCCTCCCGCACGGGCCTGGCGCATGCGGTGATCGCCCCGTACGACGCCTACGCGACGGCCGACGGGGACCGCGTACTGCTGTCGGTGCAGAACGACCGCGAGTGGCGGCGGCTGGCCGGACAGGTGCTGGAGCGTCCCGAGTTGGCGGATGATCCGGCGTATGCGACCAACGCGGCCCGGACCCGGGGCCGGGAGAAGACGGACGCGGTCGTCGCGGAGGCGCTGGGCCGGCTGGACGCGGCCGAGGCGGTGCGGCGGCTGGAGGGGGCGGGTATCGCCTGCGCCCGCCTGAACTCGGTGGCGCAGCTCGCGCACCATCCGCAGCTCGCGGCGCGTGACCGCTGGCGGGAGGTGGGATCGCCGGCGGGTCCGCTGCGGGCGCTGCTGCCGCCGATCGGGCTGCCGGGGGGCGCCGCACCGCGGATGGGTGCGGTGCCCGCGCTCGGCGAGCACACCGACGCCCTGCTGCGCGCCCTGGGGATGTCGGGCGCGCAGATCGCGACTCTGCGCCGGGATGGAGTAATTGCGTAGGCCGGGGCGAAACCTGACGGGGGTCGGGACCGTTCTTACGAGCGGCGGCTGCCGAAGAGCGAGCGGCGCAGCCGCCGCAGCGGCGCGAAGAGCGAGACGCGCGCGCTCCGGCTCCGCAGCCGGTGCGTGTGGTCGCGCGAGGTGAGTTCGCGCATCAGCAGGGTCGCCTCGGCGACCTCCCGGTGCGGGACGGCGGGTCCGCCCAGCACGGCGAGGTGGCGGTCGAGGCGCGAGCTGGTCGCGCTGCTTCCGCAGGTGATGGCAGGCACGCGGGGCGGCCTGCTGCGCATCGTTATCTGTTCCATGTTCTCTCCCCACCCGTACGAGGGCACCCGGCCCGGGCAGGTTAACCCTATCGCCCCCGAGACGCCCCCGGGTATCCCGGTGGTGTGAATTACCCCTATGCGTCGGGGAGTTGACGGTTACTCAGCGGAGTTGTCGGTTACTCTCCGCAAGCTCCGCGGTGTTCAGCCATGCCGCGGGCGGCACGCGGGGGCGCGGCGGGGGCGCCCCGCGCCCGGCACGCCACGCGTTCCGGCGCCGCGACAGGGGCCACGCGGGGCGCACTGCGCTAACTTGGAGTGACCGCCCGATCGCACAGGGGCGCAGGGACGCACGGATGCACAGGGGGCTCGCGTGACGGACGGCAGGGGCGCCGGCGGGACGGGCGCGGCGGGCGGAGGCGGTGGCGGTACGGGCGGCGCGGCGGGCCCGGACCGGGTCGTGGCGGGCCGCTACCGGCTGCTCGGCCTGCTGGGCCGGGGCGGCATGGGCGTCGTGTGGCGCGCCAGGGACGAGGTGCTGGCCCGCGAGGTGGCCGTCAAGGAGGTGCGCGCGCCCGCCGGGCTGGACGGCGCCGAGGTCGGGCGGCTGTACCGGCGGCTGGAGCGGGAGGCCTGGGCCGCGGCGCGGGTGGCGCACCGCGGGGTCGTCACGGTGTACGACGTGGTGACCGAGGACGGCCGGCCGTGGATCGTGATGGAGCTGGTCCGCGGGCTGTCGCTGGCCGACGTGCTGGAGTCGGAGGGTCCGCTCGCCCCGCAGCGCGCCGCGCACGTCGGCGAGCAGGTGCTGGCGGCGCTGCGGGCCGCGCACGAGGCGGGCGTGCTGCACCGGGACGTCAAGCCCGCCAACGTGCTGCTGGCCAACGACGGCCGGGTGGTGCTGGGCGACTTCGGGATCGCGCGCCTGGAGGGGTCGGCGGCGATCACGGTGACGGGCGAGGTGGTCGGCTCTCCGGAGTACATCGCGCCGGAGGTGGCGCTGGGCGAGGAGCCCGGCACGGCGTCGGACCTGTGGTCGCTCGGAGTGACCTTGTACACGGCCGTGGAGGGCGTCTCGCCGTTCCGCCGCGAGTCCGCGCTGTCTACGCTGCGGGCGGTGGTGGAGGGCGAGCCTCCGGAGCCCCGGCGGGCCGGGGCGCTGGCGCCCGTACTGGACGGGCTGCTGCGCAAGGACCCGGGTGCGCGGCCGTCGGCGCAGGAGGCGGCCCGGGTGCTGCGGATCGTCGGCGCGGGCGGGGCCTTGCGGGATCCGGGCGGGCCGCGGGCCGGGGCGGGCGCGCCGGGTCCTGCCCTGCACGGCAGCGGCGGGGCGCTCGCGGACCCGGGGCCGACCGCGCCGATGCCGCGGACCGGCCCGGCACCCGTCGCGGAGCCGGGTGCCGGGTACGGGCCGCGGCCGCAGGGCCCGGGGCGGGCCGGGACGGTGCTCGCCGCGGGGGTCGCGGTGCTGGTGGCGGCGGTGGCGGTGCTGACCTGGCTGCTGCTCGCGGAACGGGCCGCGGGCGGTGGGGGCGGCTCCGGCTCGGCCGGGCCGTCGGCCTCCGCCGCCCCGCCGTCCGCGTCGGGCCCGGAGCCGGGGGCGGCGGGCGGGCCTGCGGGCTCCGCCGGCGGTTCGGAGCCGGCGTCCGCCTCGGCTTCGGCGTCCGCGTCGGCCTCCGCGTCCGGGTCCCCCTCGCCGTCGGGTACGGCCGCGCCGCATGCCTCCGCCGCCGTCCGGGCCGTGCGCGCCGCGTACGCGGGGAGCTGCCCGGCCGCGGCGTGGCGGGCGCCGGCCTTCACCGCCGCCGTGGCGGTGGAGCCGCGGCCGGCGTCGGTCGAGTACCGGTGGGTGCGGCGCGGCGGCGGCTCCGCCGAGGGCTGGCGGTCCGCCCCCTACCCGGCGCACGGGGAGCTGGAGTTGGAGCACACCGAGCTCGCGCACCGGGCGGGCGGGATTCTGGAGGACGCGGTGCGCCTGGAGGTCCGGGGGCCGGCCGAGGCGGTGTCGGAGTGGGTGGAGTTCTCGGTGGTGTGCGAGGAGCAGCCCCCGCCGGGCGGGTCTCCCTCCCCCGGTGCGAGCGCCTCGCCCGGTCCGGGCGTGTCCCCGGAGCCGGAGCCGGACCCGCAGGCGGGCGGCGGGAGCGAGCCGGAGCCCGGGCCCGGCACCGGAGCGGGGCCGGGGGCCGAGTTCGACCCGGAGGCCGCCGCCTGACCGCGGCGCGTACGGGGCCGCGTCGTACGGGCCCCGCGTACGGGGGTGCTGCGGGCGGCGGGCCGGGGCTTGCCGGTCCGCCGCCCGCGGCGGTCACGCGTTGTTGCGGAGGACGGGCAGGTAGCCGCCGGACTGCCCGGCGGCGGTCGGGTGGTAGGACTCGGAGATGTTCGCCCAGTTGACGCTGTGGAGCCAGGCGCTGCCGGAGCAGATCTCGTGGCCGGTGAAGGTGCCGACGACGGAGGCGAAGGTGAAGCCGTGGTCGGCGGCGCGCTTGGCGATGGCGGCGTTCAGGTGGTCGGCCGCGCCGTTGATGGCGGCGCGCTCGCCTTCGGTGAGGCCGGCGATGCAGGTGCCGTTGAGCTTGTAGAAGCGGGGGTAGCCGAGGACGACGACGCGGGCGGCGGGGGCCTTGCCGCGGATGGAGTTGTAGACCCTGTCGAGTTGGGCGGGGAGGGTGGAGTCGACGTAGCCCTTGGCCTGGTTCACCCGGTTGACGCAGGTCGACTCGGACTGGAGCACACAGGTCGTCATGACGTCGGAGAATCCGGCGTCGTTGCCGCCGATGGTGATGCTGACCAGGTCGGTTCCGGAGTTCAGCGGTCCGAGCTGGTTGGCGACGACGTCGCCGGTGCGGGCTCCGGAGCAGGCGGTGAAGGCGAAGCTCTGCGGGGAGTTGGCGGCGGCCCACAGGGCCGGGTAGGCGCGGGGGGTGCGCTTGCAGGAGCCGCTGGAGGAGTCGTAGTTCCCCGCGCCGAGGCCGGAGGAGTACGAGTCGCCCAGGGCGACGTAGCCGAAGTCGGCGGAGGCTGCGGCCGCTTGGCCGGAACCGAACAGGGCGGCGCCGGCGGCGAGTAAGAGGGAGGAGGTCCAGGCGGCGAGGCGGGGCATGCTGCGCAGGGGCATGTGCGGCTCCTCGTGGGGGCGTTCGTGGGGGGGGTTACTCGGGAGTCGGGGTTACTCCTGAGTCCGTGGTACCGGGAGCCGGGATTGGCCGGAAGTGTTCATGCCAAGGAGGTTCGGCGGAGGATTGGGCGCCGGACCTTCACCGCGCCGGGGTTTGGGGTGGAAGCCGGCAGGACAGGCCCTGAGCCGTTCCGGCGAAACACCGGTGCGCCGCGACGGCTCGTGCCGGATCATGGGCGCCATGCCAGCCAACCCCCATGACTCCCTGCCGATCCGGCTCACCGTCGACGACAGCGACTCCCCGGCGGATGTCGTCGACGCGCTGTTCCTCGGCCGGTTCGCCTCCGGCGAGCAGCCCTACTCGCGCAGCGTGAGCATCGAGCGGGTGAAGGCCGAGGCGACGCTGCTGCCGCCCGGCGCCGCCGTGCTCCGCGCGGCGCGCGACTCCGACCGCAGCGCCGTCCTGGCGGAGGGCGACGGCTGGACGGTGCTCGTCTCCCGCTGGAGCCGCGGCGCGGACGTGACGGTGACCGCCGTCAGCGACGAGGTCGCCGAGGGCGTTCTCGGCGAGGCCGTCGAGGGCGCGCAGGACGAGCCGGAACCGCAGCCGGAGAACGTCACCATGGGCTTCTGGTACGTCTCACCGCGCCGCGGCCCCCACCGCACGACCCGTCAGATCTCCGCGGGGACCTGGGCGGAGGTCCGCCGGAACTACACGGCGCCGGTGGCGTCCGCCATGGACCGCCTGATGAAGGTGACCCCGGACGACATCACCGGGCGGCTCCTGCTGCTGCACGGTCCGCCGGGGACGGGGAAGACGTCCGCGCTGCGGACGCTGGCCCGGTCCTGGCGGGACTGGTGCCAGGTGGACTGCGTCCTCGACCCCGAGCGGCTCTTCAACGACGTCGGCTACCTGATGGACATCGCCATCGGCGAGGACGACGGCTCGGCCCGGGGCCGGTGGCGGCTGCTCCTGCTGGAGGACTGCGACGAGCTGATCCGCGGCGAGGCCCGGCACACCGCCGGGCAGGCGCTGTCGCGGCTGCTGAACCTGACGGACGGCCTGCTGGGCCAGGGCCGCAACGTCCTCGTCGGGGTGACGACCAACGAGGACCTGGAGCGGCTGCACCCCGCCGTGGTCCGCCCCGGCCGCTGCCTGGCCCGCATCGAGGTCGGCCGGCTCACGCACGGCGAGTCCGCGGAATGGCTGGGCACGCAGGAGGACGTCCCCCGGGAGGGCGCGACCCTGGCGGAGCTGTACGCGCGCCTGCGCGGCACCGGCCCGGCGGGACCGCTGCTGCCGCCCCAGGGGCACACCGCGGAGGCAGGCCTGTATCTCTGAGGTCGTCGTCAGGCGTCGAAGCGGGCGCGGAGGGCGTCCAGGGCGGCGGCCGCCGCCTCCTCGAAGGTGAGGCCCAGGCGGCGGGCGCGCTCGGCGTAGGCCTGGGCGGCGGCGGCCGCCTCCCGCGCGGCGGAGTCGGCGGCGGCCGCGACGAACGTGCCGTGCCGGCCCCGGGTCTCGACCACGCCGTCCGCCTCCAGGACCCGGTAGGCCTTCGCGACCGTGTTCGCGGCGAGCCCCAGCTCCTCGGCGAGGCCGCGAACCGTCGGCAGCTTGTGTCCGACCGGCAGCCGGCCCGCGAGCGCCGCGTCGGCGATCTGGGCGCGCAGCTGCTCGTACGGGGCGGGGGCGCCGGCCGAGCCGTCGATCCGGATGTTCAGGTTCGTCGAGGTCACGGGCCGATTCTCCCCCATCGGCCGTGATATTCGCAGGCGTCGGGCCGCACCCGGCGCCTACGGTCGGCCCATGACCGTCAAGATCCGTGATCTCCGCCCGCTCGATCCCGCCGACGTGGAGGCCGTCGTACGGGTGCGCCGTGCGGCGCTGCCGTTCATGATCTCCACCCCCGCCGGGGTCGCCTTCGAGCTGGCCTCCGCCCCCGCCGCGCGGCACGCGCGGATCCTCGTCGCCGAGGACGGCGCGGGGCTGGTGGTCGGGACGGCCCAGACCGGCATCGTCCACGACAGCGCCGAGCCGGGCCGGGCCTTCGTCAACGCCCAGGTGGACCCGGCGCACCGGCACCGCGGGGCGGGGACGGCGCTGCTGCGCGCGGCCGAGGAGCACCTGGCCGCCTGCGGAGCCGCGGAGGTGTACGCCTGGGTGCTGGACGAGGAGCCGGCGCGGGCGTTCGCCGAGCGGCACGGCTACCGGTCGGGCCGCTCCGCACACTTCCTGCGCCTGGACCTGTCCGCGGCCGTACTGCCCCCGGCCCCCGCCGAACTGCCCGCGGGCGTCGAGCTGCGCCCCGGTTCGGCGTTCGCGGACGACCCGCGCCCGCTGTTCGAGGCGGACGCGGCGGCCTCCGCGGACGAGCCGGGCGACGTGCCGCTGCTGCTGGAGGACTACGAGGACTGGCTGCGGACCGTCTGGCACGACCCGGAGCTCGACAGGGAGCTGACCTCGGTCGTGGTGGTGGACGGGGCCGTCGCCGCGTTCACCGCGGCCCGCACCGACGGGGCCGCGCGCTACGGCTCGGCGATGACCGGCACCGCGCAGGCCTTCCGCGGGCGGGGCCTGGCCAAACTCGCCAAGGCGGACTCGCTGCGCCGGGCCCGCGCGGCCGGCTACCGGGAGGCCTTCACCGGCAACGACACCGGGAACGGGCCGATGCTCGCCGTCAACGAGTGGTTCGGGTACGAGGTCTGCGCGACGGAGGTCCGCTACGCGAAGCCGCTGCCCGGCCCCGCGGACGGCCCCGCGGACGGGGACGGCGCCGCGGACGACGTGTCCGTGGCCCTCTCGAAGGCGGGCCGCACCAAGATCCGCTACCCGGCCCGGGTGCTGTCCGACGACGGCGACCGGATCACCGTCCGCGCCCGGTGGGCGGCCGACGGCGTCCGCGACTTCGGCTTCGTCCGCTTCGAGCCGGGCGACGTCTTCACCGAGCACTACTGGCGCTCGCGCTGGTACGCGGTGAAGGAGGTGCGCACCGGCGGCGGCACCCTGAAGGGCTGGTACTGCGACATCACGCGCCCGGCGGCGGTCGCGGGCGGCGAGATCCGCGTCGAGGACCTCGACCTCGACCTGTGGGTCTCGGCGGACGCGTCGGCCGTCCTGCGCCTGGACGAGGACGAGTTCGCGGCGAGCGGGCTGGCCGCCCGCGATCCGGAGGCCGCCGCCGAGGCCGTCCGCGCGCTGGACGCCCTCGACCGGCAGGCCCGCACCGCGGAGGGCCTCCGCGCCCTGCTCCTCTGACCCGGACCGGCCGGCCCGCCGCGGGCGGCTCAGTCGAAGACCGAGGCGCAGGTGGTCGGTTCGGCGTTCGCCGGGTCGAGGGCGTTGAGCGCCTCGTGCCAGGCGATCCGGTCGGTGAGTGCGATGGTGAGGTGCTCGGAGAAGTCCAGGGGGCACAGGTCCTGGAGGACGACGTTGCGCACCTGGGACCCGGGGCCCTGGAGGAACCCGCTGCGGTAGGGGGTGACCACCTGGTCGTACCTGGTGGCGATCACCGTGTACCGGACGCCGGGCACGGTGTCGCCGGGCGCGTTGAGCTTGGCGAGGAAGGGCGATCCGGCGATCTGGTCGGCGAGCGCGGGCGTCTTCGTGCTGATCAGCTCCTCGGCGCCGGGGAAGTAGGGCAGCAGCTTGGTGAGCCCGCTCAGGGTGGTGCCGTGGTTGTCGGGGGCCAGGCCGACCAGGGCGTTGACCTTGTCGGCGCCGCCGAGGAACTTCAGGTAGTAGTTCGGCATCATGCCGCCCTGGGAGTGGCCGACGATGTCGACCTTCCGCGCCCCGGTCGCGCCGAGCACCCGGTCGACGTACGCGGAGAGCTGCTCGGCGGACTTGTCGACGGGGCCGAGCCCGTGGAAGAAGGGCACGCCGGGGAGCTGGCCGTAGTCGAGGGAGAAGACGCAGTACCCGCGGTGGACGAGGTAGGGGGCGAACCCGAGCCAGTTGTCGACGGAGTTGCCGAGGGTGCCGTGGACGAGGACGACGGGCCGGGGGTGGGCGGCGGAGGGCTTGCAGGAGAAGTCGTTCCAGCCGCGGCTGGGGCCGGTGGCGGCGGCCTGGGCGGTTCCGGAGGGGGCGGCGAGTGCGGCGGCGGTGAGGAGGAGGACGGCCAGCGGGCGGAGCAGGCGTCGCCAGGGCAGCATCAGGTGATCTCCTTGCGGGTCAAGGGGAAGAGACGTGGGGGTTCAATCCCGTGATCCGGATCACAAGGGGTGCTGCTCACGCCAAATTACGGGCGGGTAGCAATACAGGGAAGTTACGCGTCGGTAAAAAAATCAGGTGTCGACTGCGCCCCGACCGCTCCCCCGCTAGGCCGCGAGCGTGCCGCGAGCAATGGCGTGCGGACCGAAGCGCGCCCGCACCCGGTCGGCGACCGCCTCCAGACGCCGCGCCTTCTCGTCCTCGGGGTCGAAGCTCAGCTGGTGGGCCGCCCGGTCGGCCGGGGCGAGCTCCTCGACCCGCAGCGACAGCGCCCGTACGCGGGCCCGCTGGAGGCCGAGCGCCGCGTACAGGGCGTAGGCCGCGGCGGTCAAGTCGGCGGAGTGCGCGGTGGGTTCGGCCAGGGTCCTCGTACGGGTGAGGCCGGTGCGGTCGGCGCAGCGCACGGTGAGGGAGACGGCCCGGCAGACCTGTCCGCGGGCGCGGAGGAGCGCGCCGAGCTCCTCGGTCAGCGAGAGCAGCGCGCGGCGGTGCCGTACGGGGTCCAGCTCGTCGCGGGCGAAGGGCCGCTCGGCGGCCAGGGAGCGGGCCGCGGCGCCGGGCAGGACCGGGGTGCGGTCGATGCCGAGGGCGCGTTCGTGCACCTCGCGGCCGGCCCGGGCGCCGAGGAGGCGGCGCAGGAGGGCGGGCGGCGCGGCGGCGACGCGGCCGACCGAGTCGAGGCCGTACGCGCACAGGGTGCGGGCCGCCTTGGGGCCGACGCCGTGGAGGGCGGCGACGGGCCTGCGGTCCAGGAACTCCCGTACCGCGCCCGGGTCCGGGCCGACGCGGACGGTCCCCCCGCAGGGGGCCCCGGCGGCGGCCATCCGGGCCAGCATCGGGTTGCCTGCGATGCCGATCGCGCAGTCGACGCCGTACCGGGCGAGGGCGCGGACCCGTATCAGGGCGGCCAGTTCGGGGGCGCTGCGGCCGAAGTAGCGCAGGGCCCCGCGGACGTCGAGGAGCGCGGTGTCGGGCGGGGCCGGCTGCACGAGGGGGGTGAGCTCGCCGAGCAGTTCGAGCAGGCCGGTGTAGAGCGGGGCGCCGAGCGGCTCCCCGTCCAGCCGGCGCATGCGGACGCACAGCACGGTGGCGCCGGCGGCGGGCTCCGGGCCGGCTGCGGGCGCGGGCCCGGCGGCCGGCTGCCCGGCCACCCCGCGCTGCCCGGCCGCCCCGCGCTGCCCGGTCATCCCGCGCTCCCCGGGCTCGCGTGCCACAGCCGGCGCCCCGTCGCCGCGCCCTCCCCGGCCGGCCGGAGGTCCGCCCACGGGTTCATCTCGTAGCCCGTGGGCAGGTGGACCCGGCGGCCGCCGGAGGGGTCGGCGCCGGCCTCCCCGCCGGCGGGCGGGCCGGCGGGCTCGGCGAGCCGCTGCGCGACGGCGTCCAGCCCGCCGGCCTCGCGCAGTTCGACCAGTTCGGCCAGGTTCCAGGCGGCCGAGGCGACCACGCTCAGGCTCTGCGGGCCGCGGCGCTGCACGACGCCTCTGACCAGCAGCAGGAACGAGTGGAAGACGGTGTGCGCGCACGCCTCGTGGCTGTCGTCGAAGAAGGCCAGGTCGACCAGGCCGGTCCCGTCGTCGAGGGTGCTGAAGATGACCCGCCGGCCGGACCGGATCGGCGGGGTCTGGGTGGCCGCCTTGGCGCCCGCGACCAGGACCGTCCGGCCGTGCCCGACCTCGCGCAGCCGGTCGGCGGGGACGACGCCCAGCTCCGCCAGGAAGGCGCGGTGGTCCCCCATCAGGTGGCGGGAGGCGTCCATGCCGAGGACGCCCAGTTCGGCGCTGAGCCGCTCCGCGTCGGTCAGGTCGGGCAGGCCGACCGCGGCCGTGGACCGGCCGCCGTCCAGTGGGAGCTGGGCGCTGCGGGGGCCGCCGCCGCGGGCTCCGGCGGCCCGCTGCGCGCCGTGCAGTTCGGACAGGTGCAGCAGGAGGTCGCGCCGGTTGGCGCCGAAGGAGTCCAGGGCGCCGACCTGGGCCAGGCGCTGGGCGACGGGGTGGCCGGGGTGCGCCCGCTCCCAGAAGTCGCGCAGCGACCCGTACGGCTGCCCCGCCTCGATCCGGGCCGCCTCCGCTCCGCTGATGCCGTGGACGTCGCCGAGGGCGAGCCGGAGCCCCCACACCGGCGGGCCGCCCCCCTGATCGGACACCAGTTCGATGCGGTGGGCGGCCGCCGAGCGGTTCACGTCCAGGGGCAGCACCGGCACGCCCCGCCGCCGGGCGTCGGCGAGGAGCAGCCGCTTGGGGTACATGCCCGGGTCGTGGGTGAGCAGCCCGGCGTAGAAGGCGGCCGGGTGATGGGCCTTGAGCCACGCCGACTGGTACGTCGGCACCGCGAAGGCCACGGCGTGCGCCTTGCAGAAGCCGTAGCTGCCGAACGCCTCGACGATCTCCCAGGTGCGGGCGATCACCTCGGGCGGGTAGCCCCGCTCGGCGGCCTTCGCCGCGAACCACGCCTTGATCCGCGGCTGGGACTCCGTATCGGAGAGCCCGCGCCGCACGCGGTCCGCCTCGTCCCGCCCGCAGCCGGTCATGACGTGCACGATCTCGATGACCTGCTCGTGGAAGACCACCACCCCGTACGTCTCCGCCAGCGCGGGCTCCAGGTGCGGGTGCGGGAAGCGGACCGGGGCCCGCCCGTGCCGGGCCTCGATGAACGGCCGGACCATGTCGGCGGCGACCGGGCCGGGCCGGAAGAGGGAGATGTCCACGACGAGGTCGTGGAAGGTCGACGGCTGGAGCCGGCCCACCAGGTCGCGCTGGCCCGGGGATTCGATCTGGAAGCAGCCCAGGGTCTCGGCGGAGCGGATGAGCTCGTACGTCGCCGGGTCGCCCGGCGGGACCTGCGCCGGGTCGTCCAGGTCGAGCTCCTTCCCCGTGGCCCGCCGGATCTCGGCCACGGCGTGCGCCATCGCGGACTGCATCCGCACGCCGAGCACGTCGAGCTTGAGCAGGCCGAGCTCCTCCACGTCGTCCTTGTCGAACTGGGACATGGGGAAGCCCTCGCCGCTGGTGGGCACCACGGGGGTGCGGGCGAGCAGGGAGGCGTCGGAGAGCAGCACCCCGCACGGGTGCATGGCGATCCCGCGGGGCAGTGCGTCCAGCGCCTCGACGAGCTCCCACAGCCGTCCGTGCCGCTCCTCGCGGACGGCGCGCAGTTCGGGGAGTTCGGCCAGGGCCGCGCGGGCGTCGCGGGCGCGGATGTGCGGGAAGGCCTTGGCGAGGCGGTCGACCTCGGCCGGGTCCATGGACAGGGCGGCGCCCACGTCGCGGATGGCGTGCCGGACGCGGTAGGTCTCGGGCATGGCGACGGTCGCGACGCGCTCGGCGCCGAACCGGTCGATGATGCGCCGGTAGACCTCCAGGCGGCGGGCGGACTCCACGTCGATGTCGATGTCGGGCAGGACGCGGCGGCGCCGGGAGAGGAACCGCTCCATCAGCAGGTTCTGCTCGACGGGGTCGGCGTGGGCGATCCCGAGGAGGTGGTTGACGAGGGAGCCGGCGCCGGATCCGCGGGCGGCGGTGCGGATGCCCATCCCGCGTACGTCGTCGACGACCTGGGCCACCGTCAGGAAGTACGGGGCGAAGCCGTGGTAGGCGATGATGTCGAGTTCGTGGTGCATCCGCTCCCAGTACGCGGGCTTGCCGGCGTAGCCGCGCAGCACCATGCCGGCGGCGGCCCGCGAGGCGAGGACCCGCTGGGCGGTGCGGTCGCCGGCGCCGACGAGGCGGGCCTCGGGGAAGTGCACGGAGCCGATGCCGAGGTCGTCCTCGGGGTCCACCGCGCACGCCTCGGCGGTGTGCCGGGTCTCCGCGAGGAGCCGGCGGGCGTCGCCCGGCCCGAGGCCGGCGGCCCGGGTGATCCGCTCGGCGGCGTCGGCCATGGCGGCCGGGTCCTTCAGCCAGCGCTCGCCGCCGTCGAGGGGGCCCCGCGGGTCGACCGGTACCAGGCGGCGGGCCGCGTCGAGGATGTCGGCGACCGGCCCCTGCCCCGGGTCGGCGTAGCGGACGGCGTTGGTGAGGACGGCGCGCACGCCCTGTTCGGCGGCGAAGCCGACGGTACGGGCGGCCAGCCGCAGCGAGCCGGGCCCGGTGCCGGTGCGGCCGTGGTGCACGGCCTCCAGGCGCAGGGCGTCCCCGTACGCCTCCCGCCAGGGCGCGAGCAGCCGCGCGGCCCGGTCGGGCCGGCCGGCGGCCAGGGCTCGGCCGACCTCGGAGCCGGGTCCGAGCAGGGCGAACACGCCGGTGCCGGGCAGCTCCTCCCAGGGCAGTACGGGCGGGCCGGACGGGGCGGCGGCTCCGGGGGCGCCCGCGTGGGCGGCGGTGACCATCCGGCACAGCTCCGCCCAGCCGGCGGCGCCGTCGCGGGCGAGGAAGACGGCCCGGGGGGCGGACTCGTCGACGAAGGCCCCGCCCTTGGCGGGGGTCCGCCGACGGTGGGACGCCTCCGCGGCCCGCCCGGCGGAAGCAGAGGCGGAAGCGGTACCCGGGGCAGGGGCGGCGGCCACGGCGAGGTCCACCCCGAACAGCGGCCGGACCCCGGCCCTGGCGCAGGCCTTCGCGAACCGCACCGCGCCCGCGAGGGTGTCGCGGTCGGTCAGGGCGAGGGCGTCCATGCCCCGCTCCGCGGCACGCTCCGCGAGCCGTTCCGGATGGGAGCCTCCGTAGCGCATGGAGAACCCCGAAACGGTGTGCAGATGCGTGAACCCTGGCACCCGCGCCTCCTGCTCTCCTCGGTGTCACCTCCCCCGCTCTCCACCATAAGGCAATTCGAATACCCGTGCGAAACAGTTGTTCGATCATCCGGCGGTCCGCCCCCTCGCCCTTCCGTTTCCGCCGTCACCCGTTCAGCGCTCCCCTGCTGCGCTCCCCCTCCTGCCCGCCGAGCGTGTGAGACATGACCCAGAGCACCGAAGAGAGCCGTGGCGCCCCCGCGCCCGGCGGGTTCGCCGCCGAGATCAAGGACGCGGTGACCGCCCGGGCCGCCCTGCTGGTGCTGGGTGTGCTGGCGCTCCAGCTCGCCTTCGCCGTCTCGTACCTCGGGGCCTTCCACGACCCCCGGCCCAGCGGGATCCGCCTCGCCGTCGCCGCCCCCTCCGCGCCGGCCGCCGAGGAGACCGCGCGGCAGCTCGACGGCCTGGAGGGCGACCCGCTCGACGCGCACGCGGTGTCCGGCGAGGCGGCCGCGCTCCGCGAGGTCCGCACCCGCGAGGCCGACGGCGCGCTGATCGTCCGGCCGGGCGGCGGGCCCGACCGGCTGCTGGTCGCGAGCGGCGCCGGCGCCTCCCTCTCCCAGGCCCTGGAGCAGGTCGTCGGCCTCGCCGAGGAGTCCCGGGGCCGCACCCTCCAGGTCGTCGACGCCGTCCCCGCCGACGCGGGCGACGCCCGGGGCCTGAGCTCCTTCTACCTCGTCGTCGGCTGGTGCGTGGGCGGCTACCTGTGCGCGGCGGCCCTCGCGGTCAGCGCCGGCGCCCGCCCCGCGAACACCGCCCGCGCCGCGGTCCGGCTCGGCGCGCTGCTCGTGTACGCGGCCGTCGCCGGGCTGCTCGGCGCGGTGGTCGCGGGCCCGGTGCTGGGGGCGCTGCCCGGCGGGACGGCCGCCCTGTGGGGGCTGGGCACGATGGTCGTCTTCGCGGTCGGCGCGATCACCCTGGCCCTGCAGGGGCTGGCCGGGGTGGTCGGCATCGGCCTGGCGATCCTGCTGGTGGTGGTCGTCGGCAACCCGAGCGCGGGCGGCGCCTACGCGTACGCGCTGCTGCCGCCGTTCTGGCAGGCCGTCGGCCCGGCCCTGCCGCCGGGCGCGGGGACGTACGCGGCGCGCTCGCTCGCGTACTTCGACGGCCACGGCACGGCCGGGCCGCTGCTGGTGCTGGCCGCCTGGGCGGTGGGCGGCGCGGCCGTCACCCTGGCCTGCGCCGCCTTCCGCAGGGGCCGCCCCGGAGCCCCCGTCGGCAGCGGCCTCCCCGAGGAGCGGGTCGCCGCCTGAGCGGCGCACGCAGCGGCCCGCCCGGGGTCCGGGGCCCGGGCGGGCCGCTGCGCTCCTGCCGGGTCAGTAGACGCTGACCCCGTAGGCGTTCAGGGCCTCGACGACCGGCTGGAAGAAGGTCGTCCCGCCCGAGGAGCAGTTGCCGCTGCCGCCGGAGGTGAGGCCGACCGCACGGGTGCCGGAGTACAGGGGGCCGCCGCTGTCGCCGGGCTCGGCGCACACGTTGGTGCGGATCATGCCGTAGACGATGTCGCCGTTGCCGTAGTTCACGGTGGCGTTCAGGCCGGTCACGGTGCCGCTGTGGGTGCCGGTGGTGGAGCCGCGGCGGGTCACCGACATCCCGACGGTGGCGTTGACGGCGCTGGTGATGTCCTGGCTGCCGACGGTCCCGGGGCGGGACAGCGAGGTGTTGTCGTAGCGGACGAGGCCGTAGTCATTGGTGGGGAAGCTCGATCCCACGGTCGGGCCGATCGCCGTGGTGCGCGCCGAGTTCGTGTACCAGGTGCCCGCGCCGTCGGTGCAGTGGCCGGCGGTCAGGATGTAGTAGGTGCTGCCGCGGCGGACGTTGAAGCCGGCCGAGCAGCGCCAGCTCGACGCGTAGATCGCGTCGCCGCCGGAGACCAGCTTGCGCAGCTGGCCGGGGATGCGCTCGACGCGCAGGGCGGCCGCGTCGGCTCCGGCCTCCTTGCGGATCCTGGCGAGGTCCGCCTCGGTGACCGTGGAGTCGGCGGCGACCACCAGGGTGCCGTTGGCGGGGTTGGTGTACCAGGCAGTGCCGGCGACGTCGGCCCGCTGGACGGAGGCGCCTGCCGCCGCGAGCCGCGCGGCGCTGAAGCCGCTGTCCGCGCTGGCGGCGGTGGGCGCGGCGAGCCCGGCGACGGCAGCCAGGCCTGCGGCCACCGCGAGCAGCCGGGTACGGGTGATGCTCTTGATCCTCACTTCTCGTCCTCCCGGGAGGGATCGGGGGCCCGGCGGTGTGGGGGAGCCGGAGCCCGTGAGGCGCAGCCGGGGGTACGGCGGGCGCACAGTTTTCGTCGTGCCCCTGACAAATCCCCGAGTGGCGCTGACGCGAGTGTCTCGGCGCCGGAAAGCGGGGACAAGGGCGTGTTTCGGCCTCCGCCCGCCCGCGGCCGCCCCGGTCGGCGGGGGGCCGCCCGGCGGTGGGAGCGGGCGGAAGACGTGGTCGGCGGAGCCGGGAAGCGGCAGCGGCGTCCGGTCGCGGCCCCCCTCGGCGCAGCGGCCGCCCCCGGACCGCGGAACGGCCGGAATTCGACCCGCCGGGACAGCCGGCGGGTAGGCGGGGGTACCGGGCGGGCGCCGGTGGGGGTTCGCGTCATGTACGGCAGTCCGCCTCGGGGTCGGGTGCGTGATCGCTGGTGTCGCCAACCCTTCCACGCCCGGCCCGGACAGCAACCCGGCAGTACGCCGTCCGGGCCTGCGGCCTCTTGACGGCTGCTCAGTATCAGCTGCACCCGCAGTCGCAGTTGCAGCAGTCACAGCAATCACAGCTGTCGCACCAGGGGTCCCGCTTCTTGCGGGACCAGGGGCCCTCGTGCTCGGTACAGCACAGCTGGCAGGTGCAGAACATCCATGTGGCGACCGCGCAGCCGGCGAGCAGCCCGCGCCGCGGCTTCTGCGGCGGCTGCCCGCCGCCGGGTCCCGGCGGCATCCCGGGCCCCCCGCCGTACGGCCCGCCGCCCTGCGGCCCGCCGCCGTACGGGTTCCCCTGGCCCGGCCCGAAGCCCTGCGGCGGCGGCGCGCCGAAGCCGCCGCCCCGGCCGGCGGAGTTCACGGCCGTGTGCCCGCAGGAGGAGGTGCCGAAGGCGCGGTCCACGGAGCTCCGCAGCTCGTGCACCAGCAGCCGGTGGGCCAGCCCGGCGTCCGCGAACTCCACCTCGTCCAGCGCGAGCCGGATGCCGTGCAGGGCGTCGTCGCACAGCCGGCGCACCTCGGCGAGCGGGGTCCCGGTCGCCGTCAGCGGGTTCCAGGCGCCGTTCACGGCGTCCTCGGCCTGGTCCTCGACCGCGTCCAGCAGGTGCGCAAGCCGGCCGAAGTACCGGCCGGCCTCGGCGAGCGGGGCGGCGTTGCCGGGCCGCCCGGCCAGCCGTGCGGTATGCGCGAACGCCGCGGCCGTCGCCGTCTCCGTCGGCTCGGTCACCGCCAGCACCGGCGTGCCCGGACCGGCCAGGGTCTCGATGCCGGTCTGCCGGTCCACGGCGTCGACGAGGACGGCGGTGTCGAAGCCCAGCGAGGCTCCGGTGCGGGCGCCCGCCCGGTCCCAGCGCCGGGCCACCCGGCGGGCGGCCGCGGCCATCGGCGCGCGGGCCAACAGCCCGTCGCCGTCCGCGACGTGGTCCCGCACCTTCGCCGAGGCGAGCACGAGCGAGACGGCCGCGGCGAGCCGCGCGCCCTCGCCGTCGGCCACGGCAGCCGTCCGCATCCCGCGCAGCGGGCACGGACCCGCGGTGCGCCGGGCGCCGGCGACGGGGCCCGACTGAGCCTCCGTCAGAACCGATATGAGAAGCCCGTCGTAATTGGTCACGATACGGGCGAACTGCCCGTGGTCACCCCTGAGCGCCAGGCAGAGCCCGCACAGGTGGGCTGTCCACTCCGCCTTGAACCGCTCCCCGAGGCGGTGCGCACAAGGTCTGACGATGCCGAACAATACGGGCCCCCCGAGTGTCATCCGCGGAAAGATGGGCATCGTATCCAGCCAGATCAGTCACCCGTACGCCCCCGCCGACCACCCGCGCGGCCGCACCGGTCGTATTTTCACTCGGTCAGCAGTGGCGCCGCCCAGGATCCTCGACAGTGCAACGGATGTTCTGCACCAGTACCGTCACGAAACAACTTCGCGGCGGCCATCCGCTTGGCGCGTTGTCAGCATCATGGAGGACCATAGGGGTTGCGGAGAAAAGGACAGACTGACCGCGGTGAAAGGAGGCGTCCATGGGTTCGGTACGCAAGGCGAGCGCCTGGCTGGGTCTCGTGGAGGACAGTGACGACGAGCGTTACTACGACGACGACTACGCGGAGGCCGGGCACGGTTCCGTCGCCGGCCCCGGCGACCAGTGGGCCACCGACCCGCGGGTCCGGGTCGCCTCCGAGTCCGCCGTCGAGCGCGGCCGCCGCATCGCCACCGTCACGCCGGACGGCTTCCGCGACGCCCGCGCCATCGGCGAGCTGTTCCGCGAGGGCGTGCCCGTCATCGTCAACCTGTCGCTGATGGACCCCGCCGACGCCAAGCGCGTCGTCGACTTCGCCGCCGGCCTCACCTTCGGACTGCGCGGCTCCATCGAGCGGGTGGCGACCAGGGTCTTCCTGCTGACCCCGGCCGACACGCAGATCGTCAGCGGCGAGCCGGGCGGCCGCTCCCGCGACTTCTTCAACCAGAGCTGAGGCCGGGCCTCACCGGAAGGCGTCGAGACCGGTGAGCGCCTTGCCCAGCACCAGCTGGTGCATCTCGACGGTGCCCTCGTAGGTGAGCACCGACTCCAGGTTGGTGGCGTGCCGCATGACGGGGTACTCCAGGGAGATCCCGTTCGCGCCGAGGACCGTGCGCGCGGTGCGGCAGATCTCGATCGCCTCGCGGACGTTGTTGAGCTTGCCGAAACTGACCTGCTCCGGCCGCAGGGTGCCCGCGTCCATCCGCCGGCCCAGGTGGTGGGCGAGCAGGATGCCCTTGTGGAGCTCCAGCGCCATGTCCGCCAGCTTCGCCTGGGTGAGCTGGAACCCGCCGATGGGCCGGCCGAACTGCTCGCGCGTCCTCGCGTAGTCCAGCGCCGCCTCGAAACTGGCGCGCGCCGCACCCATCGAGCCCCAGACGATCCCGTACCGCGCGTGGCTGAGGCAGCTCAGCGGCCCCTTCAGGCCCGCGACCCCCGGCAGCACCGCATCGGCCGGCAGCCGGACGTCGTCCATGACCAGTTCGCTCGTGACCGAGGCGCGCAGCGACCACTTGTGCTTGATCTCGGGGGCGGAGAAGCCCGCGGAGTCGGTGGGCACCGCGAAGCCGCGGATCCCCTCGTCCGTCTGCGCCCAGACCACCGCGACCGAGGACACCGAGCCGTTGGTGATCCACATCTTGCGGCCGTTCAGGATCCAGTCCGTGCCGTCCCGCTTGGCGTGGGTGCGCATGGCCGCCGGGTCGGAGCCGACGTCGGGCTCGGTCAGGCCGAAGCAGCCGATCAGCTCGCCCGCCGCCATGCCGGGGAGCCAGCGCTGCTTCTGCTCCTCGGAGCCGTAGCGGTGGATCGCGTACATGGCAAGGGAGCCCTGGACGGAGACCAGGGAGCGGATCCCGGAGTCGGCCGCCTCCAGTTCGAGGCAGGCGAGCCCGTACTGCACGGCGGTCGCGCCCGCGCAGCCGTACCCCTCCAGGGACATGCCGAGGGCGCCGAGCGCGCCGAGCTCGCGGGCGAGCTCCCGGATGCCGGGGAGTTCGCCGCGCTCGTACCAGTCGGCGACGTACGGCAGGACCCGGTCGGCGGCCCATGCGCGGACCGTGTCGCGGACGGCGGCGTCCTCGGGGCTGAGGAGCTCGTCGAGGCCGAGCGGATCGGTGGGGACGAAGGACACGGGGCCTCCCGGCGGACCTGGGGGTGAACCTAGCGGTGCTAGTTTGTCGCCGCGGCGGGCGCCGGTCCACCCCCCGCCTGCCGGGTCGGACGGCGCCGGGTGGTCAGACGGCCTTGGCCGTGGGGCGGTCCTCGGCGTCTGCCGTGCCTGCCGTGCCTGCTGCGCCGGCCGCGCCCACCGGGCCCGCCTGGGCCGGCAGCGGCACGGGGGCGGCGGCACCCGCGGTGTCGGTCTCGTCCCCTCCGGCGCAGTCCATGGCGCGCGGCAGCTTCAGCGCCATCAGCGCCCCGGCGAGCAGCAGGCCGGCGCTGACGACGAGCGTGATGTGCAGCCCGTGGACGAACGAGTGCCGGGCGGCCGCGTACAGCGCCTCGCCCGCGGCCCCGCCGAGGTCCCCCGCGATCTGGTAGGCCTCCCCCAGCGAGTTGGCGGCGCCCCGCGCCTCCTGCGGCGGCACCCCGGGCACGTCGAGCAGCCCCGGCGCGTACGCCGCGTTCATCACGCTGCCGAGGAGGGCGATGCCCATGCCCGCGCCGAACTGGTAGGAGGTCTCGCCTATGGAGGCCGCCCCGCCCGCGGTCTCGGCGGGCGCCTCGCTCAGCATCGACTCGTACGCGGCGAACAGCGTCGTCTGGAGCCCGAAGCCGAGCAGCACGAAGCCGGCGGTGAGGAGCACGGGCCGGTCGTGCTGGCCCATGAGGGTCAGCAGCAGCACGGCGAAGGCCGTCAGCAGGAAGCCGAGCGAGACCATCGTGCGGGGGCCGATCCGGGCCAGGGTGTAGGAGCCGGTGGCGCCCGCGGCCATCGCCGCGAAGGTCAGCGGGAGCAGCCGGAGCCCGGTTTCGAGCGGGCTGAGCCCCAGGACGAGCTGGAGGTACTGGACGGCGAGCAGTTCCAGTCCGACCAGGGCGAGCATGGCGAGGACGATGCACCCGACGGAGGTGGAGAAGGCGGCGCGGGCGAACATCCGCATGTCGATCAGCGGGTGTGCGAGGCGCCTCTGGCGGCGGGTGAAGAGGACGAGCAGGAGGATGCCGAGGAGGAGCGGTACGAGGCATTCGGCGTCGAGGAGCCGGCGCTCGGCTCCGAGCCGCTTGACGCCGAGGACGACGCCGAGGACGCCGCCCGCGGCCATGAGCGCGCCGAGCACGTCCCACGGCCCGTCGGCGGCGCCCTTCGACTCGGGGAGCAGCCACCGTCCGAGCGGCAGGATCAGGGCCATCAGCGGGATGTTGATGAGGAAGACCGAGCCCCACCAGAAGTGCTCGATGAGGAAGCCGCCGAGGACGGGGCCGCCGGCCGCGCCGATGGCGGCGACGGCGGTCCAGATCCCGATGGCGAGGGCGCGCTCGCGGCGGTCGGGGAAGACCTGGCGCAGGATCGACAGCGTCGCCGGCATGATCATGGCGCCGCCTATGCCGAGGAGGGCGCGGGCGGCGATCAGGACCTGGGCGTGGTCGGCGAAGGCGGCGACGGCCGAGGCGGCGCCGAACAGGCCGTAGCCGAGCAGGAGTATCCGGCGGCGGCCGATCCGGTCGCCGAGGGTGCCGAAGAGGATCAGCAGGGCGGCGCAGACGAGCGGGTAGGCGTCGACGATCCACAGCAGCTCGATGGGGCCGGGGCGCAGGTCCTCGGTCACGGCGGGGACGGCGACGTGCAGGATCGTCGCGTCGAGCGCGACGAGGACCAGGCTGACGCAGAGGACCGCGAGGACGAGCCACCGGTTCGTTCCGCCGGAGGCGGCCCGGAGCCGGTTGCGGAGGGGTCCTCTGTCGGTGTCGGCGATCCTGCGGCCGGCCGCGTTGGTCCCCGACATGCATGTACCTCCCAGATGAATCGCTCGCACCCGGTGGACCGGTGTTCTCGGCGGGCCGCGGCGGCGGTGTGCGGTGCGGCGCCCTGCGGGTCCGGCGGCGACGTGCGAGTGAAGGGTCAGCGTACGCGAGTTCGCCCATGCCACACGTGGTCAAGCTCTCATCGCGGCGGCGGCCTCCCTGTGGCGTGCGCCACTCACCCCACCCCCTTCCGGCGGCTGCCCTTCCCCGGCGTACACGCGTCGTGACGGTCCGTGGTTCTGCGCCGGTCGGCGGTCACGGCCCTGCGGATAATCATGCCTGTGGAAGATCTTGGATGGCGCCGGGCCGCGCCTGCCCTGGCGGTCTACGCGGCGGTCCGGCTGCTCGGTGCGGCCGTTCTGTACGGGTGGGGCGCCGCCGTCGGCAGCAGTGCGCACACGCTGCTGTCGGCGCGGTGGGACTCGCTGTGGTACGCCCGCATCGCGGCGGAGGGCTACGGGTACGAGGTGGTCCTGCCGAACGGGGACGTGCACGCGAACCTGGCGTTCTTCCCGCTGCTTCCGTGGCTGGAGCGGCTGGTGTCGGGGGCGACGGGGCTGGGGTACGGCTCGGCGGGCCTGGCCGTGTCGGCGGTGGCGGGTCTCGCGGCGGCGTGGGGGATCTTCGCGGTGGCCGGGGCGGTGTGCCGGGAGCGGTGGCCGGAGGCGGACGCCCGGCGGGTCGGGGTGTGGGCGGTCGCGGTGTGGGCGGCGCTGCCGGTGGGCGTCGTGCAGTCGATGGCGTACAGCGAGGCGCTGTTCACGGCGCTGGCGGCATGGGCGCTGTACGCGGTCCTGCGCGGGTGGTGGCCGGCGGCGGGCCTGCTCGCGGCGGGGGCGGGGCTGACCCGCCCGGTCGGCGCCGCCGTCGTGGCGGCGGTGTGGGTGGCGGCGGCCCTGGCGTGGCGGCGCGGCGGGCGGTCGTGGCGGATCGCGGCGGGGGCGGCCCTGGCTCCGGCGGGGGCGGCGGCGTACGTGCTGTGGGTGGGTGCGTTCACCGGTGAGGGGCTGCTCGGGTACCTGCGGGTGCAGGAGGGCTGGGGCAACGGCTTCGACGGGGGGCTGGCCTTCGCCCGGTTCGCCGCGGCCATGCTGGCCGAGGGGCCCGGTCCGGCCGCGGCGGGGCTGGCTTTGGGCGGGGGCGTTCTGCTGGTGCTGTGGCTGTACGCGCTGTGCGTACGGCAGCGGCAGCCCGCCCCGCTGCTCGTCTACACGGGGATCGTGGTCGCGCTGGCGCTGGGCGCGTCGGGGTACTTCGGCTCGAAGCCGCGGCTGCTGCTGCCGGCGTTCCCACTGCTGTTCCCGGCGGCCCTCGCGCTGGCCCGGTGGCGGCCGGGGCGGGCGGCGGCGCTGCTGGGGGCGGCGGCGCTGGTGTCGGCGGCGTACGGGGCGTTCTGGCTGAACGGCTCGGGACCGCCGTAGCGGCGCGGGCGGCGGATGCTCTTACGCCTCGGGCGGAAAGGAATTGGACCGCCGAGATAAAGACCATGTAAGCGGTGCGAATGAATGGCCGCACCAAAGAGCCGGATGCGCCAACTAATGCCTTAATCCCAGGAATTACGCACCGCGTGAGACCAACTCCACATCACATGGTCATCACAAACCCGGTGATTCGACCGGGCTGCACAGCGGCGCGCGGTAACGTCGATTGAGTGCGTACCGACCAAATCCTGACCCGGCTGGAGCGGGTGTTCGCCCGACTGGACCGGGAACCCGAGCGGCCGGCTCATCTGCAAACACCGCGGATGAGCCGGCATCGCGTCGTGCTCCTCGGATCGACCTTCGCGTTCTACCTCGCGATCGTGGTGGCCGTCCTGACCACGTCCTGGCTCGTCCGCCTCGACTGGCAGGTGATGTTCTTCCGGCCCTACGAGCAGTGGCCGCAGCTGCACGCCTTCCTCGACTACCTCGTCGTGCTGGGCCAGCGCGGACCCACCGCGGTCATGGTCGCCGCGTGGCTGGGCTGGCGCTCCTGGCGGCAGCACACGCTCCGCCCGCTGATCACCCTCGGCGTGGCGCTGCTCCTGCTGAACGTGACGGTGGGCTCCGTCAAACTCGGCCTCGGCCGGCTCGGCCCGCACTACGCCACCACGATCGGCTCGGCCGAACTCTTCGCCGGCGGCGACATATTCCCTTCCGGGCACACCGCCAACGCCGTCGTGACGTGGGGCATCCTCGCCTACCTGGCCTCGACCGTGACCACCCGGCGCGTACTGTCCATCGTCTCCGCGGTGGTCTCGCTGAGCGTCGGCGCCACCACGGTCTACCTCGGCACCCACTGGGTCAGCGACGTGCTGCTCGGCTGGTCCGCGGGCCTGCTGATCATGCTGGCGCTGCCCTGGTTCGAGCCGCTGATCGCCGGCGTCGAGGCCTGGGTGTTCGCCAAGCGCGAGGCGATGCGCCGCCGCGTGGAGGCCGGGACGCTGCCCGCGCCGGTCGCCGCGATGCTCGTGCCGCTGCTGTCCGCCGGGGGCAAGTGGCGGCCTCCGGCCCCGGCGGGCGCCCCGGCTCCGGCCGCTGCCGCCACTCCGGCCCCGGTGCCCGCCCAGACGGCCGCGGCGGCCGCAGCCACCGGGCACACGGCGCTCGCCCGGCCGACCGCGCACCTGTCCGGCCGGCCGCACCTGGTCCGGCCCGAGCGCCTGCCGGGGGCCCCGGCCGGCTCCCGCCGCCCGGCCCACGGCGACCGGGCGGGCGCCGCCCGCGCTGCCGCCCGCCCGGCCGCGGGCGGCAGCTGACGGAACCGGCCCGGACCACCGGGCACGAGGGCCCGCGCGGGGCGGTACGCACCACCCCAGCCCGCGCGGGAGCGAGGCGGGCCGGAGCCGCATCCGGCCCGCCTCGGCCGTTCCCGGAGCCCGGGCGTCAGCGCCGCGCCCGGCCGTTCGTCCGTACCGGGTCACGCTTGTGTCACGGAATGTCGACAGTTTTACGGGTCGTCAGACTTCCCCCGATCGCCGCAGGAAGACCGCCCCGAACCGGCCCCCGCCATTGTTTATCCGGCGCGCCGCCGCATCCGCGGGAGGCCCGCTTTCGTATTCCGTTCGAGTGTCCGCGAATTCGGCGGCGGTATTGTGCGCGGCGGCCTGCGGCGCACCGCCGGGGCGTTCCGGTTCGCTTACGCCTTCTCCGCCGGAGCGGTTGCCGCGGACCCGGCCGGCACCGGCTGCGGACTCTGCCCGTCCGCCGCTTCGGAACTCGTTCCGGGGCCGCCCGGAACGGCCGACGGAGGCCGTTCCACAGGCGCCGACGGCGCCGGACGCGGCGGCGGGAGGACCAGCAGGAGGCCGAGGGCGAGCGCCTCCGGACGCGGCCCGACCACTGCCCGGTTGGCCTCGTACAGCGCCTGTGCGCCGCCCTCGACACGCCGCTTGCGGGCGATCCCCGCCAGCGTGTCCCCGGCTCGCACCACGTGCATCCGCCCGGCCAGCCCGTACCGCCGCGCGCATACCGGCCAGGCCTCCCAGCCCTGCTCGGCGAGCACTTCCTCCGCCACCGCGATCTGCTGCTCCCGCGTCGCCAGGTCCGCGCGCGGCGCATGGGCGAGGCCCCCGTACTCCTCCCACGTCGACTGCCGGAACTGCAGCCCCCCGTAGAAGCCGTTGCCCGTGTCGATCGCCCACCGCCCGCTGCTCTCGCAGTCGGCCACGCAGTCCCAGGGCCACTCCCCGCCCGGCCCGCAGTCCCCCGGCCCGCTGCCGACGGTCCCCGGCGAGCCGGGGTGCGCGGCGGCGGCGGGGCCGGGCGCCGGCGGAGGAGGGGCCGCGCCGGCTCCCGGGGGGAGTACGAGGACGAGAGCCAGCGCGGCGGCGGCTGCGGCCGCCGCTGCGGCGGCCCGCCGGATCCGGGGGTCGGGCACCGGGCCACGCTACGCAGCCCGTCGGAGCCCGCCTCCCGCGCCACGCGGCCTGTCCGATACCCCACTCGGTCGGCGGACGCGCCCCCTTCCCTGGAAACGGCCATGACCGGACACCAACTGGACATGAAACGGCATCTGTTGGCACCGAACCGAAGCCCCGGTCGGGCCCTTCACCCCTCTGGCCGCCAGGTTCGATTCCGTTCCCCCGGACGGCGTGACCCCGGCCGCCGATCCGCCGTTGATCCCGGCAGGCCGGGAACCGCCCGGCCCCCGCTCGCCTAGCCCGAGGAGCCACCCCGTGCCCCGCATGCTCGACGTCAGTGATGAGGTACGTGCCGAGATCGGTGACGAAGAAGCCGAGAGGCTGCTCACCGGCGACGACGCACCGCGCAGCTACGACTGCACCTCCTGCCGCACCCCCGGGGACCCCGAGACCGACCCCACGAGCACTGTCCTGTTCGTCGGCGACGAGACCGCCGTCCTCGCCTTCGCGCACGCCGGCTGCATCCCCTCCCAGGTCGTGTCGGTCTCCGAGGAGCAGCTCCAGGGCGCCGTCCGCAGCATCACCGGCGACAGCCCCGCCCCCGAGGCCCCCGCCGCCGGCGGCGCCGTCCCGCAGAGCGTCCCCGGCGGCCAGGCCGTCCTCGGCATCACCAGCGGCCTCGTCCTGATCGGCGGCGAACTGCACCCGGCCCTCGTGGTCGAGCCGACCGCGCCGATCGCCCGCCCCGGCACCACCGGCCCGGGCGACGACTTCCTGCCGCTCCTGATCGAGCAGGGCTTCATCCCGGTCACCGACACCGCCGAGCTGCCCACCCCGCTGGCCGGCTGGTCGGTGCTGCTCGCCGCGGGCCAGCTGCACGCCGTGCTCCAGCCGGGCGCCGACGGCTCCGGCCCCGTCGCCTGGTGGCAGGCGCACCAGGCCCTGTCGGTCACCGAGGGGTGGCGGGCCGCCGTCAACAAGTCCCAGCGCGTCCTCGTCTACGCGGCACCCGTCGGCTCCATCGGCCAGCAGCCGCGGGAGGACCTCCTGCGGGACGCCCTCGACAAGGCCGCCGCGGCCGGCAAGCTGGTGGCCGCCTCGATGCCGCTGGCGGGCACCCCGGGCGCCTGACGGGAAGCGGGCCCGGAGCGACCGTCCCACCCCTCACGAGGGGGCGGGACGGCGCACGTCGCCGGGGTGTGCGGGCCGCCCGCACACCCCCGGCGATCTGCGTTTCCTGCCCCTCCGCCCGCATCCGCAGGGCCCCGGGGTCGTTGGCTGATACGTGCATTCATACGACCCCTCCCGCGCCTCTGCCCCTACCAGCAGCATCTCCCGGATGCGCCCCGTACAGGACCGGGACGGCGCTCCGGCCGCCTCGCACACCCCCATCTACGACACGCTGTGCTCGGAGTACCTGCGGGCCTTCCGGGCGCTGCCCGGCGACCGCTCCGGCGAGGAGGACCTCGCCTTCACGGGGTTCTCGTACGGCGGCTCCCACGCCGCCGGCACCGGTTTCCACGGGGCCGGCTGGAGCGGCTCCGGATGGCAGCCGGAGCCGTGGCAGCCGCCGTACGCGCCCGTGCCGGCCCCGGCCGCGCCGCAGCCCTCGTACGCGTACGCAGGCGGCTCCGCGGGCACCGGCTCCGCCGCATACGCCGGCGGGCGGCAGCACCAGCCCGGGATGCAGCACATCCCGGCGGCCCTGCCGCCCGCCCCGCGCCGGGGCTACTGACCCCCGGCGGCGCTACTTCTTCTTGTGCTGGCCGCCGCGCTTCTCCCGCACCCGCACCGAGATGTGGATCGGGGTGCCCTCGAAGCCGAACTCCTCGCGCAGACGGCGCTCGATGAACCGGCGGTAGCCGTGCTCCAGGAAGCCGGAGGCGAAGAGGACGAACCGCGGCGGCTTGCTGCCCGCCTGGGTGCCGAACAGGATGCGGGGCTGCTTGCCTCCGCGGATCGGGTGCGGGTGCGCGGCGACGAGCTCGCCGAGGAAGGCGTTCAGCCGGCCCGTCGGGACGCGGGTCTCCCAGCCGGCCAGCGCGGTCTCGATCGCCGGGACCAGCTTCTCCATGTGGCGGCCGGTCTTCGCCGAGACGTTGACCCGGGGCGCCCAGGCGACCTGCTGCATCTCGGTCTCGATCTCGCGCTCGAGGTAGTAGCGGCGCTCCTCGTCGAGCTCGTCCCACTTGTTGTAGGCGACGACGACGGCGCGGCCCGCGTCGACCGCCATGGTGATGATGCGCTGGTCCTGGACGCTGATGTTCTCGGTCGCGTCGATCAGGATGACCGCGACCTCCGCCTTCTCGACGGCGGCGGCCGTGCGCAGCGAGGCGTAGTAGTCGGCGCCCTGCTGGAGGTGGACGCGCTTGCGGATGCCGGCGGTGTCGACGAACTTCCAGGTGACTCCGCCGAGTTCGATGAGCTCGTCGACCGGGTCGCGGGTGGTGCCGGCCAGTTCGTTGACGACGACCCGCTCCTCCCGGGCGACCTTGTTCAGCAGGGAGGACTTGCCGACGTTGGGGCGGCCGATGAGCGCGATGCGGCGCGGCCCGCCGACCTGCCCGCCGCCGAAGGACTGCGCCGGGGCCTCCGGCAGCGCCTCCAGGACGGCGTCGAGGAGGTCGCCGGTGCCGCGGCCGTGCAGCGAGGACACCGGGTAGGGCATGCCCAGGCCGAGGGACCACAGCATCGCCGCGTCGGCCTCGCCGCTCTGGCCGTCGACCTTGTTGGCGCACAGCACGACGGGCTTGCCGGCGCGGCGCAGCAGCTTGACGACGGCCTCGTCGCTGTCGGTGGCGCCGACCTTGGAGTCGACGACGAAGACGACGGCGTCGGCGGTCTCGATGGCGTACTCGGCCTGCGCGGCGACCGAGGCGTCGATGCCGAGGACGTCCTGCTCCCAGCCGCCGGTGTCGACGACCTTGAAGCGGCGGCCCGCCCACTCGGCCTCGTAGGTGACGCGGTCGCGGGTGACGCCCGGCTTGTCCTCGACCACGGCCTCGCGGCGGCCGATGATGCGGTTCACCAGGGTCGACTTGCCGACGTTGGGCCGGCCGACGACGGCGAGGACGGGCAGCGGGCCGTGGCCCGCCTCCTCGATGGCGCCCTCGACCTCTTCCGGGTCGAAGCCTTCCTCCGCGGCGAGCTCCATGAACTCCGCGTACTCGGCGTCGCCGAGCGCTCCGTGGTCGTGCTGGTCGTTCATGAAGTCCGTTCCTCGTCGTTCGTGGTGGTCGGTGGCGGCCGCGCGGGGTTCCGCGCCGGGCGCCACTACTGGGTCAAGTCTCGCTCAGCGCCGGCCGGGGCGCCCGGCGCTCAGCGCCCGGTCAGGCGCCTGGCGTCCGCGAGGTGGGCCGTGAGTCTGCTCTGGATGCGCACGGTGGCCTCGTCCAGGGCGGTGCGGGTGCGGCGGCCGGTGCCGTCGCCCGCGTCGAAGGGGGAGCCGAAGACGATGTCGACGCGGCTCTTGAACGGGGGCAGGCCGCGTATCAGCCGGCCGGGGCGGTCGGTGCTGCCGAGGACGGCCACCGGGACGACCGGCGCCCCGCTGCGGACGGCGAAGTACGCGAGCCCGGCGCGCAGCGACGCGAAGTCGCCCTCGCCGCGGGTGCCCTCGGGGAAGATGCCGAGCGCGCCGCCGTTGTCGAGCACGGCGAGGGCCTTGGTGACGGCGGTGCGGTCGGTGCCCCGGCGGTCGACGGGGACCTGGCCGATGCCCTCCAGGAAGGTCCCGAGCGGGCCGACGTACGCCTCCTTCTTGACGAGGAAGTGCAGCGGGCGCGGCGCGGTGCCCATGACCATGGGCCCGTCGATGTTGTGGGCGTGGTTCACGGCGAGGATGACGGGACCGGAGGCGGGCACGCGCCAGGCCCCCAGTACGCGCGGCTTCCACAGCCCGTACATGAGCCCGATGCCGATCCGCCGGCCGACCGCCGCACCCTTCGGGGAGGGCGTCCGGGTCACTTGCGGCCCGCCCTCTTCTCCTCGACCAGGGTCACCACGCACTCGATGACCTGCTCCAGGGTCAGCTCGGTGGTGTCCACCTCGACGGCGTCGGCGGCCTTCGCCAGCGGCGACGTCTTGCGGCCGGAGTCGGCGGCGTCCCGCTTGATGAGGGCTTCCTTGGTGGCCGCGACGTCGGCGGCCTCCTTGCCGCGGAGCTCGCCGCTGCGGCGGGCGGCGCGGGCCTCGGGCGAGGCGGTGAGGAAGACCTTCAGGTCGGCGTCGGGCAGGACGGTGGTGCCGATGTCGCGGCCCTCGACGACGATGCCGCCCTCGGCCCCGGCGGCGATGCTCCGCTGGAGGTCGGTGATCAGCGCGCGGACCTCGGGGACGGCGCTGACCGCGCTGACCTTGGAGGTGACCTCGCGGGTGCGGATCGGGCCGGAGGCGTCCACGCCGTCGACGGTGATCGTCGGGCCGGCCGGGTCGGTCCCGGAGACGATCGCCGGCTTGCCGGCGGCCAGGGCGACGGCGTCCGCGTCGTCGGTGTCGATCCCGTTGGTGATCATCCACCAGGTGATGGCCCGGTACTGGGCACCGGTGTCCAGGTAGCGCAGCCCGAGCTTGGCGGCCACGGCCTTGGAGGTGCTGGACTTGCCCGTGCCGGAGGGACCGTCGATGGCGACGATCACGGCGGACGGAGCTGCGGTTTCCACGGTGCGGGCACCTTCCTGGTTGCGCGTGCGTGTCAGGGCGTGCGAAAGCGCCCCTCTCCAAGGTTACCGGGCCCCGGAGCGGGCGCTGCCCGGAAGCCGCCGCGGGGGCCGCCGGGGCGGCTGCGGCCCCGGCGGCGGGCGGCGGTCACGGGCGGCGCAGGGCCCAGCCGCGGTCGCGCAGCTCCGCGGTGAGGGCGGCGGCGGCGCTCGGGTCGACCATGAGCTGGACGAGGCCCGCCTGCTGGCCGGTGGCGTGCTCGATCCGCACGTCCTCGATGTTGACTCCGGCCCGGCCGGCGTCGGCGAAGATCCGGGCGAGCTCGCCCGGCTGGTCGCTGATCAGGACGGCGACGGTCTCGTACGCCATCGGGGCGGCTCCGTGCTTGCCGGGGACCCGCTCGCGGCCCGCGTTGCCCCGGCGCAGCACGTCCTCGATGCCGCCGGCGCCACCGCGCCGCTCGTCCACGTCGGCGGACTCCAGGGCGTGCAGGGCGTCGACGGTGGCCCGGAGGTCGGCGGCGATGCCGGCGAGGACCTCGGCGACGGGGCCGGGGTTGGCGGAGAGGATCTCCACCCACATGCGCGGGTCGGAGGCGGCGATGCGGGTGACGTCGCGGATGCCCTGGCCGCAGAGCCGCACGGCGGTCTCGTCGGCCTCCTCCAGGCGGGCGGCGACCATGCTCGACACGAGCTGCGGGGTGTGCGAGACGAGCGCGACCGCCCGGTCGTGGGCGTCGGCGTCCATGACGACCGGGACGGCGTTGCAGAGCGCGACGAGCTCCAGGGCGAGGTTGAGCACCTCGTGGTCGGTCTCCCGGGTGGGGGTGAGCACCCAGGGGCGGCCCTCGAAGAGGTCGGCGGTGGCGGCGAGCGGACCGGACCGCTCCTTGCCGGCCATGGGGTGGGTGCCGATGTAGGCGGTGGTGTCCGCGCCGAGCGCGGCGAGCTCCCGGCGCGGGCCGCCCTTGACGCTGGCGACGTCCACGTACGCGCGGGCCACGCCGCGCCCGATGGCGTCGGCGAGGGTCGCCGCGACGTGGGCGGGCGGTACGGCGACGATCGCGAGGTCGACCTTCCCCGCGGGCGGCTCGTCGGTGCCGGCGCCGAGGGAGGCGGCCGTGCGGGCCGTGTCGGGGTCGTGGTCGGCGAGGTGGACGCGGACCCCGCGGGCGGCGAGGGCGAGGGCCGCCGAGGTTCCGATCAGGCCGGTTCCGATGACGACGGCGGTTCTCACGGGGCGCTCCAGGGTTGCGTGGTGTGGCGGCGGATCACTCCGGGCCAGGGTAGCCAGCGCGGGGGTGCCCGGGGTCCGGCGGCCCGGCAAGGGGGCGGGCCCGGCGCGGGCTGCCGGGCCCCGAGGGGGCCCTTCCGGACCATGGCACCGCCGATGGAGGGGGCCTGCCACTCGGGGCCGGTCCGCGGCGGGGCGGCGCGGCCGGGGTAGAACGTCGGCATGATCTTCCACATCGTCCCGCTCGCCGACTGGTCCGCCGCGCCCGAGCTCCCGTACGCCCCTGCCTCGCTGGACGCGGAGGGCTTCGTGCACTGCTCGGCCGACCGCCCCACCGCCCTGGAGATCGCCGACCGGTACTACCGGGAGGCGGAGGGCCCGGTGCTGGCCGTTGAACTCGACGAGCGGGCGCTGACCTCGGAGGTCCGCCGGGAGGGTGAATCGGGCGGCCGCTACCCGCACGTGCACGGGCCGCTGGAGCGGGCGGCGGTGGTCCGCGTCTGGGAGGTCGTCCTCCGGCCGGGTGCCGCACCGGAACTGGCCCCGTGGGAGCCGGGTGCCTGACGGGCGGCGCGGCGGAGCACCGCCCGGGGCCCGGCGCGCGCAAGGATGCTCTTCGCCGGTCCCGGCCCAGACGAGGAGGAGCCCCATGAGCGATCCCCTGCCCACCGCCCGACGCACCGTCCTGGCGGCGGGGGCCGCCGCCCTGGCAGGCGGCGCGGTGGCCGGCTGCGGCGGGGAGGAGGAGCCCTCGCCGATCCCGGAGAGCGCGACCCCCGGCACGTCCGGCCCGCAGGCTGCGGCCCCGAGCGAGAGCGCCGGGACGGCGCTGCTGAAGACGTCGGAGGTGCCGGTGGGCGGCGGAACGGTGCTGAAGGACCGGAAGCTGGTGGTGACCCAGCCGACGGCGGGGACGTTCAAGTGCTTCTCGGCGGTGTGCACGCACCAGGGCTGCCTGGTGAACAAGGTGGCCGCCGGCACCATCGACTGCCCCTGCCACGGCAGCCGGTTCGCCATCGCCGACGGCGCGGTCGTGAAGGGCCCGGCGACCCGCCCCCTCCCGGAGGCGGGGATCACGGTCTCGGGCGGCCAGGTGTCCCTGGCGTAGCGGGGTGACGGGGCGGGGCGGCGCAAATCCCGTCGACCGGGGCCCGCCTCCGCGCCTACCCTCCGGGGATGACCGGACAGACCACTCCGTCGGGCGCGACCGCAGCGTCCGGCCGGCACGCCCTGGTGCGCGACCACACGGTCTACGCGTGCGTCATGGGCTCGCGGGCGTTCGGCCTGGCGATCGGGTCGAGCGACACCGACCGGCGGGGCGTCTACCTGGCCCCGACCGCGCTGTTCTGGCGCTTCGAGAAGCCGCCGACGCACGTGGAGGGCCCCCGGGAGGAGGAGTTCTCCTGGGAGCTGGAGCGCTTCTGCGAACTCGCGCTGCGCAGCAACCCGAACATCCTGGAGTGCCTGCACTCGCCGCTGGTCGAGCGGCTGACCCCGGTGGGGGAGGAACTCCTCGCCCTGCGCGGGGCGTTCCTCTCCCGGCGGGTGCACGCCTCGTTCACCCGCTACGCGAAGGCCCAGCACGGCAGGCTCCTGGCCGGCGTACGGCTGCACGGCGCGCCGCGCTGGAAGCAGGCGATGCACCTGCTGCGGCTGCTGCTGTCCTGCCGCGACATGCTCCGCACGGGCCGCCTGGACATCGACGCGACCCCGTACCGCGACCGCCTGCTGGCGGTGAAGCGGGGCGAGCTGTCCTGGGCGGAGATCGACGCCTGGGCCTCCCGCCTGTCGGACGAGTCGGACGCGGCCCTCGCCCGCTCGCCCCTCCCGGCCGCCCCGGACGCGGCGGCGGTGGAGTCCTTCCTCCACCGTGCCCGCCGTACGAGCGCCGCGTCGGCGTAGCGCTCAGGCGTTCCAGAGGGCGGCGAAGGCGTCGAGCTCCTCGCGGTATTCGATGCGGGTCGTCCAGTCGTCCGGCCAGGCCGCCGCGCCCAGGTGGGCGCCTGCGAAGGCGCCGGCCAGGCAGGCCAGGGAGTCGGAGTCGCCGGAGGTGCAGGCGGCGCGGCGCAGGGCCGTCAGGGGTTCGTCCGGGAAGAGCAGGAAGCACTGGAGGGCCGTGGCGAGGGCTTCCTCCGCGATCCAGCCCTCGCCGGTGGTCAGGCAGGGGTCCGTCTCCGGGGACGGGGACCTCAGGGCGGCCGCCAGCCGGTCCAGGGCGGCCAGGCAGTCGTCCCAGCCGCGGGCGATGAAGGACTGCGGGCTCGCGTCGCAGGCCGTCCGCATCCAGAGGTCGCCGAGCCAGCGCCCGTGGTAGCGGGTGCGGTTGTCCAGGGCGTACGAGCGCAGCAGCCCGACCAGGCCGGTGACCTCGGCCCCGTTGGCGAGCAGCCACACCGCGCGGGCCGTCAGGTCCGAGGCGGCGAGGGCGGTGGGGTGGCCGTGGGTGAGGGCCGACTGGAGCTGGGCGGCGCCGGCCCGCTCCTCCTCCGTCCAGCCGGGGACGAGGCCGACGGGGGCCACGCGCATGTTCGCGCCGCAGCCCTTGGAGCCGGTCTGGCTGGCGTCGCGCCAGTCCCGCGCGGGGTCGGTGAGGAGGCTGCACGCCCGCAGGCAGGTGTTGCCGGGGGCGCGGTTGTTCTCCGGGGACCGGTACCAGGCCGTGAACTCCTCGCGGACGGGTCCGGCGAGGCCCTCCGGGGTCAGCGGGCCGCGGTCGGCCGCGGTGCGCATGCCGCGGGCGAGCGCGAGGGTCATCTGGGTGTCGTCCGTGACGATCGCCGGGCGGGGCAGCCGCATCTGCCGCCAGGGACCGGTCTTCGCGAGGATCGCCGGGACGTCGTTGAACTCGGTGGGGAAGCCCAGGGCGTCGCCGAGGGCCAGGCCGAACAGGGATCCGGCCGCCGCGCGCTTCGTCGCCGTCGTCGTCATGTCTTCGGGGTTCCTTCCGGGGGCGTGGGCGTGGGGCGGAGCAGCGGGGGGTGCAGGGCGGTGGCGGGGCCGGCCCGGTAGAGCGCGGCCGGTTTGCCGCGGCCTCCGGTGAGCCGGGCGGCGCCGGGCACCGCTTCGACGAAGCCGGGGGTGGCGAGCACCTTGCGGCGGAAGTTGGGCCGGTCCAGGGCCGTGCCCCAGACCGTCTCGTAGACGGCCCGGAGCTCGCCGAGGGTGAACTCGGGCGGGCAGAAGGCGGTGGCCAGGCAGGTGTACTCCAGCTTGGCGCCGATCCGGGAGCGGGCGTCCGCGAGGATCGCCGCGTGGTCGAAGGCGAGCGGGCCGGCCTCCCCGACCGCCGTCCACCGGGCGCGGTCCGCGTCGCCGCCGCCTTCCGGGGCCGGCTCGGGCATGTCGGGGACGAGCGCGGTGAAGGCCACCGACACCACCCGCATCCGGGGGTCGCGGTCCGGTTCGCTGTACGTGCGCAGCTGCTCCAGGTGGAGCGCGGCGACGACCGGCTCGGGCAGCCCGGTCTCCTCGGCGAGTTCGCGGCGGGCCGCCTGCTCCGCGGACTCGCGGGGCAGGACGAAGCCGCCGGGCAGCGCCCAGGCGCCTGCGTACGGGTCCTGGCCGCGCCGGATCAGCAGGACGTGGAGCGCGCCGGCGCGGACGGTGAAGACGGCGAGGTCGACCGTGACCGCGAACGGCGCGAAGCCGCGCGGGTCGTAGTCCGCCATGGCGGCACCGCCTCCCCTCATTCTCTTAAGAGTCATTTTGACTATAAACAGGGCGGGGTGTGCCGGGCAAGCAGAAAGCCCGCAGTGCCGTGTGGGGCACTGCGGGCTTTGCGTGCGGAGGCGGAGCGGGCCGGCCGCGGCCGTCCTACAGGCCGACCTCGCGCATCAGCATGCCGACCTCGGTGTTGGTCAGGCGGCGCAGCCAGCCGGACTTCTGGTCGCCCAGCTCGATGGGCCCGAAGGCGGTGCGGACGAGCTTCTCGACCGGGAAGCCGGCCTCGGCGAGCATCCGGCGGACGATGTGCTTGCGGCCCTCGTGGAGGGTGACCTCCACCAGGTAGTTCTTGCCGACCTGGTCGATCACGCGGAAGTGGTCCGCGCGCGCCCAGCCGTCCTCCAGCTCGATGCCGTCCTTGAGCCGCTTGCCGATGTCGCGGGGCAGCGGGCCGGTGATGGCGGCGACGTAGGTCTTCTTCACCCCGTACTTGGGGTGCGTCAGGCGGTGGGCCAGCTCGCCGTGGTTGGTGAGCAGGATGACGCCCTCGGTCTCGGTGTCGAGCCGGCCGACGTGGAAGAGGCGGGTCTCGCGGTTGGTGACGTAGTCGCCCAGGCACTGGCGGCCGTCCGGGTCCTCCATGGTGGAGACGACGCCGACCGGCTTGTTCAGCGCGAAGAACAGGTACGACTGGGTCGCCACGGTCAGGCCGTCGACCTTGATCTCGTCCTTGGGCAGGACGCGCTTGCCCTGCTCGGTGACGATCTCGCCGTTGACCTCGACGCGCGCCTGCTCGATCAGCTCCTCGCACGCCCGGCGCGAGCCCATGCCGGCCCTCGCGAGCACCTTCTGCAGCCGCTCGCCCTCCTGCTCTGCGCCCGGGAAGGTCTTCGGGGTGCGGATGACCGGCTTGTCCGCGTACCGGTCGCGTACGCGCTCCTCGATCCGGGCGTCGAACTCGCGCGGCCGCGACGGGCTGCCGAAGCCCGCCTCGCCGCGCCGCGCGCCGCCGCCCTGGCCGCCGCGCCCGCCGCTCTGGGGCCGGCCGGGCTTCTTAGGGCTGCCCTTGGCGCCGCCGCGGGCGTCCGCGCCGCGGGAGCCGCGGGTGCGCTCGGCGTCGGGGCCGACGTCGTAGCGGCGCTCCTCCGGGCGCGGGCGGCGCGGGCGCTGCGGCGCGCCGCCCGCCCGCTCGTCGCGCGCGCTGCCGGCGCCGCGGGGGTTGCCGCGCCCGCGTCCGTCTCCGTCCCTGCGGCTGCCGCCGCCGCCCGTGTTCCGGTTGCCGCCGTTGCCGTTGCCGCTGCTTCGCATCAAAGTTCCGTCGTCTTGTCGTCTTCTTCGGTGTCCGGTGCGTCCGGATCGAACGACGGAACGCCTTCCTGCGTCTCGGCCTCGATCGCCTCCGCCTCGGGGAGGAAGGGCGCCAGCTCCGGGAGCTCGTCCAGGCCGCGAAGGCCCATCCGCTCCAGAAAGTAGTTCGTCGTCCTGTACAGGATCGCACCTGTTTCGGGTTCCGTGCCCGCCTCGGCGACCAGACCGCGCTGGAGGAGCGTGCGCATGACCCCGTCGCAGTTCACCCCGCGCACCGCGGAGACGCGGGAGCGGCTGACCGGCTGGCGGTAGGCGACCACGGCGAGGGTCTCCAGGGCCGCCTGGGTGAGGCGGGCCTGCCGGCCGTCCAGGACGAAGCGCTCGACGGCGGCCGCGTAGCGGGGGCGCGTGTAGAAGCGCCAGCCGCCGGCGACGAGCCGCAGCTCGAAGCCGCGCTGCTGGACGGCGTACTCGTCGGCGAGCTCGCGCAGGGCGGCGGCGATCTCGCGCGGGGTGCGGTCGAGGACCTTCGCAAGGTGGGCCTCGGCGGCGGGCTCGTCCACGACCATGAGGACGGCCTCCAGCGCGGGCTTCAGCGGCAGCCCGGCCACGGCGTCGCCCGTGTCGTACGCGCCCTCCCCGCCCGGCAGGGCGTCGTCGGCGGGTGGCTGGTCCATGGTGTCCCACTCCTTCATTCCGCGGCTTCGGCGATCCGGTCGAACTCGTCGGTCACGGCGGGCATCGCGCCGGCCCCGCCGCCCGTCCAGCGCACGGTCAGCGTGCGCAGGGCCTCCTCCTGCTCCAGGGCGACCGCCTTCTCGCGGTAGAGCTCCAGCAGCGCCAGGAACCGGGCGACGACCGTGAGGGTGTCGTCCGTGTCCCGGGTGAGGTCGTCGAAGGTGGCCGCGCCCCGCTCCCGGAGGACGGCCACGAGGACGGCGGCCTGCTCCCGGACGCTGACCAGGGGGGCGTGGATGTGGTCCACGTAGACCTGCGGCTGCGCCCTGGGCTGCATGGCCCTGGCGGCGAGGCGGGCGAACCCCTCGGCGCCGATGCCGAGGACGACCTCCGGCAGGAGCGCCGCGTGGTGGTCCTCCAGGCCGACGGTGCGCGGGTGGCGGAGGCCTTCGGACTCGGCCCGCTCCGCGAGGATGTCGGCGATGCGCTTGTAGGCGCGGTACTGGAGCAGCCGCGCGAAGAGCAGGTCGCGAGCCTCCAGGAGGGCGAGGTCGGCCTCGTCCTCCACGTCGGCGGCGGGCAGGAGGCGGGCGGCCTTGAGGTCGAGGAGCGTCGCGGCGACGACGAGGAACTCGGTGGTCTGGTCGAGGTCCCCGTCGGGCCCCATGGCCCGGATGTGCGCCATGAACTCGTCGGTGACCCTGGACAGCGCGACCTCCGTGACGTCGAGCTTGTGCCGGGAGATGAGCTGCAGCAGCAGGTCGAAGGGCCCCTCGAAGTTGTCGAGCCGCAACGTGAACCGCCCGTGGCCCCCTTCGGCCCCCTCGGCAGGGGCGCCGGCCTCCGGCCCCGGCACGGCGCGCGGTGCCGCCTCCGGGGGGCCGTGAGGGGCAGTCGGGGCCGCCGGGGCGTCGGGGGCCGGGCCGGGGGCCGCGGGCCCGGAGAGCGCCTCCTGCGGCTCCGCCGGTGCCGGCTCCGTCGCTTCGGGGGCCGGGGATGCGCCGGGGCCGCGCCCGAGGGTCCGGCGGGGTGGGCGGCCGGCTTCGGCGGGAGAGGGCATTGCAGTCCAGGGAGGTACGGGGGGGCGGGCCCGATCGGCCCGCCCCAAGGCTCCCACGAACCCGGCCCGCGCGGCCCCCGGAGACCCGCGCCCCGCAGGGGGTGGCTCTTCAGGGGCTCGCGGCCCGCCGCGGGCAGGGCCGACAGGCGGCGCCCGCCGGCGGTCGCGCCGGCGCGGGCCGGGGGGCGGGGGGTCGGGGGCCGTGGCCGACTGGCCGCAGGGGGCCGGGCAGCCGGGCGTCGGCCGCAGGGAGCGTGGGGCCGGGGAGTCAGCGGCCGCGGAGGCGGCGGACCAGGATGCTGGCGTCGCCGCGGGACTCCAGGTCCGCCAGGACGACCGCCACCGCCTCGCGGACGATGCGGCCGCGGTCCACCGCGAGGCCGTGCTCGCCGCGGAGCACCAGGCGGGCGTGCTCCAGGTCCATGAGCTCCTCGGCGGAGACGTAGACCGTGATCTTCTCGTCGTGGCGCTCGCGCCCGCTCGGCCGGCGGCCCGACCCGCGGCCGGCGCCCTTCCCGCGGCGGGTGGCCCCCGCGGGGGCGGCGGCCGCGGTGACAGAACCTTCCTGCGGCTGCCGCGGGGCTCCCACCACGGGGTCCGTGCGCTCCGTGCCGGCCGCTGCCTCCCGGCCCCGGCCCTCACCCGCCGTGCCCTCCGCCGCCACCGCCGAGTGGTCGGGCAGGGCCGCCGCGGCTTCCTCGCCGCCCCGCTTCGGCGAGGACGACTGCAGTGCCATCCCCCCGGTCGTACGGAACAGTTCGTCGGCTCCGGGCAGACTCACTCGGCGTGACACCGGGCGAGCACCTCCCTGGCCAGTTGGCGGTAGGCGGCGGCACCGACGGAGTTCGAGGCGTACGTGGTGATCGGCTCGCCGGCGACCGTGGTCTCCGGGAAGCGCACGGTGCGGCCGATGACCGTGTGGTAGACGTGGTCGTCGAACGCCTCGACGACGCGCGCCAGCACCTCGCGGCTGTGCACCGTGCGGGAGTCGTACATCGTGGCGAGGATGCCGTCGAGCTCCAGCTCCGGGTTGAGCCGCTCCTGCACCTTCTCGATGGTCTCGGTCAGCAGGGCCACGCCGCGCAGTGCGAAGAACTCGCACTCCAGCGGGACGATGACCTTGTGGGCCGCCGTCAGGGCGTTGACCGTCAGCAGGCCGAGCGAGGGCTGGCAGTCGATGACGATGTAGTCGTAGTCGTTCATCAGCGGCTTCAGCGCCCGCTGGAGCGTCGACTCGCGCGCGACCTCGCTGACCAGCTGCACCTCGGCGGCGGAGAGGTCGATGTTGCTCGGCAGGAGGTCCATGTTGGGGACCGCCGTCTTCAGGAGCACCTCGTCGGCCGACATGCCCCGCTCCATGAGCAGGTTGTAGACCGTCAGGTCGAGTTCCATCGGGTTCACGCCGAGGCCCACGGACAGCGCGCCCTGCGGGTCGAAGTCGACGAGGAGGACCCGCCGCCCGTACTCGGCGAGTGCGGCGCCCAGGTTGATGGTCGACGTGGTCTTGCCGACGCCGCCCTTCTGGTTGCACATCGCGATGATCTTCGCCGGACCGTGGTCGGTCAGCGGACCCGGGATCGGGAAGTACGGCAGCGGACGTCCGGTCGGGCCGATCCGCTCGCGGCGCTGGCGGGCAGCGTCGGGCGCGAGGGTGGCCGCGTACTCGGGGTCGGGCTCGTATTCCGCGTCGGGGTCGTAGAAGTGCCCCTCGGGCACCTGGTCGTAGTCGGCGAAACCAATGGGCGCATCGCCGCTGTGGTCGCCGGCCGTGGAGTTCACGTCTAGGCCGTCCATGCTCTTTTGGGGCGTCGTCATGTGCTGGTGGTTTGCGAACGTGCGGACTGCGACGGAGCCGACCGCTTCGAGCCCGGCCGGACCCTGGCCCCGCTCGGGCGTCCCTGCGCGACCACCCCCAGGAGTAAATGTCGACTCATTCACAAGTCGTCTTACCTCCTCGGACGTGACCAGGACACTTATCGATAGGTCAGCGTGGCACCATGCCGACGGTTGGCGACTCTATGGCGTGTCACCGCCCAGCGGCAACACAATCCACCGGACCGGCAACGATGTGTCGGCAACCGAACACCGCTCTGTCAAGGGCGTCGGACCTGTCACTGTGAAGTTTCGCAGGTGTGCGAAAGGGTTAAAGGGCTACCTTTGAGGCGAGTTGGGCCCGGCCGGCCCGCCCGCGGCAAACGCGCCCGGCCGGACCTTGCGCGCAAGGTCCGGCCGGGGACGTGAGATTGACGTCAGTCGTTGACGGGTCGTACGGCTCAGCCGAGCAGCGTGCCGATCTCCACGGACTCGAGGCCGTGGGCCTCGGCGACCGGGCCGTAAACGACCTTGCCCTCATGGGTGTTGAGGCCCAGCGCGAGCGCCGGGTCGCGGCGCAGCGCCTCGGCCCAGCCCAGGTTCGCGAGCTGCACGATGTAGGGCAGCGTGGCGTTGGTGAGGGCGTAGGTGGAGGTGTTCGGGACGGCGCCCGGCATGTTGGCGACGCAGTAGAAGACCGAGTTGTGGACCTGGAAGGTCGGCTCGGCGTGCGTGGTCGGACGGGAGTCCTCGAAGCAGCCGCCCTGGTCGATCGCAATGTCGACAAGTACACTTCCGGGCTTCATCTTGGCGACGAGCTCGTTGGTGACCAGCTTGGGGGCCTTCGCACCCGGGATCAGCACGGCGCCGATCACGAGGTCGGCCTCGACGACGGCCTTCTCCAGCTCGTAGGCGTTGGAGACGATCGTCTTGACCTTGGTGCCGAAGATCTTGTCGGCCTCGCGGAGCTTGTTGATGTCCCGGTCGAGCAGGGTCACGTGGAAGCCCATGCCGATGGCGATCTGGACCGCGTTCCAGCCGGAGACGCCGCCGCCGATGACGACGCACTCGCCGGCGTGGGTGCCGGGGACGCCGCCCGGGAGCACGCCGCGGCCGCCGGCCGAGCGCATCAGGTGGTAGGCGCCGACCTGCGGGGCGAGGCGGCCCGCGACCTCGGACATCGGGGCGAGGAGGGGCAGCGCGCGGTTGGCGAGCTCGACCGTCTCGTACGCGATGGCGGTGGTGCCGGACTCCAGCAGGGCGTCCGTGCACTCGCGGGAGGCCGCCAGGTGCAGGTAGGTGAAGAGCGTCTGGTCCTTGCGGAGGCGGTGGTACTCCTCCGCGATGGGCTCCTTGACCTTCAGCAGCAGGTCGGCGGTCGCCCAGACCTCGTCGGCGGTGGGGAGGATCTCCGCGCCCGCGGCGACGTACTCGGCGTCCGAGATCGAGGAGCCGACACCGGCGTTCTGCTCGATGAAGACCTGGTGGCCGTTGCGGACCAGCTCATGCACGCCGGCAGGCGTGATGGCGACCCGGAACTCGTTGTTCTTGACCTCGCGGGGGATGCCGACCTTCATCGTCGATCACGGTCCTTGGCTCAGGGGATTTTCGGGGCACTTCCATACATACCCGTCCACAAGGCGCGCAACGGGATGCACCACGAGATGACGTGGTGGAGCCAGTCTAATGAAGGATGAGGCGCTGTCTAGCCTTGCAAACCAATAATCTCAGTCGTTACCACTGCGGATTTCGCAGGCCGCGGGGTCATCTCCCAGCAGTCTGTCGGCCGCCGAGCGGTGCAGCCGGGCCGCCGCGGGATCACCCAGCCGGTCGAGGGTGTCGGCCAGCCTGACCTGGAGCGCGGCCTGCAGCCGCAGGTCCCCGGCACGGCGTGCGAGCTCGACCGCCTCCCGGCAGGTGTGCAGCGATTCCTCGGGCCGTCCGGCGTACTCCTGGATGCGGGCCATCTCGCTCAACGCCTTTGCCTGGCCGGGGACATCGCCCAGCTTCCGGTAGCCGGCGGCGGCCGCCCGCCAGGCGCGCAGCGCGTCCCCGTACCGGCCTGCATGGGTGTGCGCGTTGCCGAGCCGCCCGTACAGCCGGGCCTCGTCCGCCCGCTCCCCGCGGGCCAGTGCCTGGGCCAGGGCGCGGCCGAACCAGTCGGCGGCCCGCTGCCAGTCGGAGAGCTCCTGGTAGGCGCCGCCTACGGATTCCATCGCGCGGCCCGTCGCGTACGGGTCGTTCGCGGCGCGTCCGGCGTCCAGCGCGGCCCGGTAGCGCTCCAGGGCCTCCCGGGTCCGGCCCGTCTCGGCGTCGAGGTCGGCGATGTTCAGCAGGGCGGCGGCCTGCTCCCGGTACAGGCTGCGCCGCTCGGCGACGTCGAGGACCAGCCGGTGCAGCCCGTACAGCTCGGGGGCGGCGGCCGCGGTGCCCCGGTGCTCGGCCAGGGCCCGGACCAGGCCCGCGACGAGCCGGCGGGCCAGGGTGTCCAGGCCCCCGTCGGCGACGGCGAGGACCGCGGAGGCCGACAGGGCGGGCAGCCTGCTCTCCAGCCAGGTCGCGGCGGCCCGCCGGTCGGCGAAGCGCAGGGCGCGTGGCAGCCCGTCCAGCTGCTCGCGTACGCCCTCCGCGTCCTCGGGGCCGGCCATGGCGCCGCAGGAGTGCAGCAGGCGGACGGTGCGCTCCAGCATCCGGGCGCGGGCGAGCTGGACCTCGGCGGGCCGCTCCTTGGCCTCCAGCAGGCTGCGCAGCAGCGGGGCGAGGCAGCCGGGCAGCCGGAACAGGCCGTCGGGGGCGTGCCGGAGCAGGCCGAGGCCGGCGAAGTCCTCCAGGAGTGCCTGGGCGGCGGCCACGGAGCAGCCGGCCAGGGCGGAGGCGGTGTGCGAGTCGACGATCCCGGCGGGCGCGAGCGGCAGCAGCCGGAGGGTCCGCTGGGCCGGCTGCGGGAGGGACTCGTAGACGAGCCGGAAGGCCCGCCCGAGGGGACCGGAGCTGCCCGCCGGCATGTCGTGGAGCTGCTTGGCGGTGTCGGAGACGGCGGCCTTGGGACGGGCGGCGAGCCACCCGCCGACCATGGCGAGGACGGCGGGCAGCCCCCCGCACACCTCGGCGAGGTCCTCGGCGGCCCGCGGGTCGGCGGCGATGCGGGTGGTGCCGATGAGGCGGGCGAGCATCTCGACGGCGGCCGGGGGCTCCAGCCCGCCCAGGGTGCAGGGGCGGACGTCCGGGATTCCGGTGAGCGGGCCCTCTGCGGTCAGCACGACCAGGCACTCGGGGGTGTCGGGGAGCAGGGCGTCGACCTGGTAGGGGTCGGCGGCGTCGTCGACGAGCAGGATCACGCGCTTGCCGGCGACGGCGGCGCGCAGGACGGAGCTGAGCTCGTCCTCGGAGGCGCCCGGCGGGGTGGCCTCGCCGAGGCCCTCCAGCAGGGTCCGCAGGGCCCGCTCGGTGGTGGTGCCCTCGCCGCCGGGGGCGGTCAGCCGGACGCGCAGTACGCCGTCCGGGTAGTCGGCGGCGACCTGCCGGACGAGGGCCTCGGCGAGGGCGGTGCGCCCGGACCCGGGTCGGCCGGCGATGAGCAGGAGCCGGGCCCGGGGGGACTTGGCCTTGCGGCCGGAGAGGGTGTCGAGGCCCGTGCGCGCGATGTCCTCGCGCAGCTCCTTCAGCTCGCGCCGCCGCCCGACGAAATCCGCCACGGATCCGCTCCTCTCCCTGCCTTCGGGGTGCGAGCGTAGTTCACGCAGAGCGACGACCCGTGGCGGGCGGGGCGGGCACATCCCCCGATCGGATCAGCGGATGGTCACACCGCACCGCCGTTCGGGGGCCCGCCCCCGCGGGCGGGCGGCCTCAGGCCTCGTACGGGCGGGCCGGCCAGGGGGCCTGCGCCGGGCGCAGCGAGTCCGGGCCGCCCTCGGCTGCGAGGGCCGCCTGGAGGGCCAGGACGCCGTTGGCCAGGCCCGGGTTGCCGAGGTCTCCGGCGAGGACGCCGCGTACGAGGTCGGCGAGCGGTACCCGGGCCACCTCCATGTCGGCCTCCTCCTCCGACGCCTCGAAGCGGTCGCCCTCCGCGTCGGCGAGGCCGCGCGCGAGGAAGACCCGGACCGCCTCGTCGGAGCCGCCGGGCGAGGCGAAGAAGTCGACGAGCACGCGCCAGTCCTCGGCCTTGACGTGCGCCTCCTCGTACAGCTCGCGCTGCGCGGCGTGCAGCGGGTTCTCGCCGGGCACGTCGAGCAGGCCGGCCGGGAGCTCCCACAGCCGGTGCCGCACGGGGTGGCGGTACTGCCTCAGCACCAGGACGCGCCCCTGCTCGTCGTAGGCGAGGACGCACACGGAGCCGGGGTGGGCCTGGTAGTCGCGGGTGGCGGCGGAGCCGTCGGGCATGCGGACCTCGTCGGTGACGACCGCCGTCTTCTTCCCCTGGAAGGGGCGCCGGCTCGACAGCGTCTCCCACGACTCGGCCGTGTCCTTGATGATCATTCCCCGAAACCCTCCGCACATGTGACAGCCGGGGCACGGACGTCCGTGCCCCGGCTGTCTACCGTATGCCCTCGCTCAGGCCGTCACTTGCCGGTCTTGCGCTCCACCGCGGCCTTGACCAGGCCGGCGAAGAGCGGGTGCGGGCGCGTCGGGCGGGAGCGCAGCTCCGGGTGGGCCTGGGTGGCCACCAGGTAGGGGTGCACCTCGCGCGGGTACTCGACGTACTCGACGAGCTTGTTGTCCGGGGAGGTGCCGGAGAAGACGAGGCCGGTCTTCTCCAGCTCGCCGCGGTAGGCGTTGTTCACCTCGTAGCGGTGGCGGTGGCGCTCGTCGACGTACGCCTGGTCGCCGTAGACCTCGCGGACGATCGAGCCCTCGGCAAGCTTCGCCGGGTACATGCCCAGGCGCATGGTGCCGCCGAGGTCGCCGGCGCCCTCGACGAAGGCCAGCTGCTCCTCCATGGTCGAGATGACCGGGTGCGGGGTCGAGGGGTCGAACTCGGTGGAGTTGGCCTCATCGATGCCGCCCAGGTTCCGGGCCGCCTCGATGACGACGCACTGCAGGCCCAGGCACAGGCCGAGCAGCGGGATCTTGTTCTCGCGGGCGTAGGTGATCGCGCCGACCTTGCCGTTCACGCCGCGGTCGCCGAAGCCGCCGGGGACGCAGACCGCGTCCACGTCCGCCAGCTGGGCGGCCGCGCCGGCCGGGGTCTTGCAGTCGTCGGAGGTGACCCACTTGATCTGGACGCGGGCCCGGTTGGCGAATCCGCCGGCGCGCAGCGCCTCGGTGACCGACAGGTAGGCGTCGGGCAGGTCGATGTACTTGCCGACGAGCGCGACCTTGACCTCGTGGTCGGGGTTGTGGACCCGGTCGAGGAGGTCCTCCCAGACCGTCCAGTCCACGTCGCGGAACGGCAGGTCGAGCTTGCGGACGACGTACGCGTCGAGGCCCTCGGTGTGCAGGACCTTCGGGATGTCGTAGATCGACTTGGCGTCGATGGCGGCGACCACGGCGGCCTCGTCCACGTCGCACATCAGCGAGATCTTGCGCTTGATGGAGGTCGGCACGTCCCGGTCGGCGCGCAGCACGATCGCGTCGGGCTGGATGCCGATGTTGCGCAGGGCCGCGACCGAGTGCTGGGTCGGCTTGGTCTTCAGCTCGCCGGAGGGGCCGATGTAGGGGAGCAGCGAGATGTGCACGACGAAGACGTTGTCGCGGCCGACCTCGTGGCGGACCTGGCGGACGGTCTCCAGGAACGGCAGGGACTCGATGTCGCCGACGGTGCCGCCGACCTCGGTGATGACGACGTCGACGTCCTCGGTCGCCATCCGCCGGATGCGGTGCTTGATCTCGTTGGTGATGTGCGGGATGACCTGCACGGTGTCGCCGAGGTACTCGCCGCGGCGCTCCTTGGCGATGACCGTCGAGTAGACCTGTCCCGTGGTCACGTTGGCCGAGCCGTCGAGGTCGACGTCGAGGAAGCGCTCGTAGTGGCCGATGTCCAGGTCCGTCTCGGCGCCGTCGTTGGTGACGAACACCTCGCCGTGCTGGAACGGGTTCATGGTGCCCGGGTCGACGTTCAGGTACGGGTCGAGCTTCTGCATGGTGACCCGCAGGCCGCGCGCCTTCAGCAGCGCACCCAGGCTGGAGGCCGTGAGGCCCTTGCCGAGGGACGAGGCGACACCTCCGGTGACGAAGATGTGCTTGGTCGTCAGGGATTTGGGCGGCATCGCCAAGAGGGGGCTCCCGTGGTCGCGAAGTGAGGTGCGTCCGGCGCCGGCCACCGTCGAACCGGAAGGTCTCAGGGGGCGCCGAAGCTGCGGTTTCGGGGTGCCTGATTCGCACAGGCAGACCACCGGTCCACGGGGTACCAGCCTATCAGCGCCCGGCGCGCTCCGCCTCCGGGCACGCCCCGCCACGGCCGCCCCACGCTGCGCGACGGGCCGCCCGCTGAGCCGGTCGGGCGGCATCCGCGCCGGTCACCCGTTCGGCCGAGCGGCATTCCCCCGAGACTTCAGGGGATCACTAGGCTGCCGTCATATCCTGCTCGGATATCGCTCCACATCGCCGCCGAGCAGTCCGGCAGACGGCGTAACCCGGCCGCATCCGGAATCATGAGCTCAGTGCGGGGATCCACACACGGAAGACCGCGCAACCGCGCAATGCAAGCGCCCTTCGGGGCGGACGTGGCCGTTCGACTGGAGAGGCATCGTGTCCGGGCGCATCGAGGATTACGCACTGATCGGAGACACGCAGACCGCCGCACTGGTCTGCCGGGACGGATCGGTGGACTGGCTGTGCCTTCCCCGCTTCGACTCCCACGCCGTCTTCGCGAGCCTTCTCGGAACGGAGGACCACGGATTCTGGCGGATCGGCCCGGCCGGCCAGGCCGGAGCCGCGGCCCCGTACGCCGACCGCCGCCGCTACCAGGGCGACTCGCTGGTGCTGGAGTCCGAGTGGGACACCCCGCGCGGCACCGTCAGGGTGATCGACTTCATGCCGCCGCGCGAGGACCACGCCCCCCAGCTGGTCCGCATCGTGGAGGGCGTCAGCGGGCGGGTGCCCATGCGGTCCTCGCTGCGCATGCGGTTCAGCTACGGGCGGGTCGTGCCCTGGGTCCACAAGGTGGACCAGCGCACCGTGGCCGTCGCCGGCCCCGACTCGGTGTGGCTGGACACCGACGCGCAGACCTACGGCAAGGACCTGACGACGTACTCCGACTTCACCGTCGGCCCCGGCGACCGGGTGGCCTTCTGCATCAGCTGGGCGCCCTCGCACCGCGCCGCGCCCGAGGTCCCCGACGCGGCGGCCGCGCTGGCGGCGACCACCGCGTTCTGGCGCGAGTGGGTCGACCACTGCACGTACCACGGCCCCTACCGCGAGGCGGTCGTCCGCTCCCTGATCACGCTCAAGGCCCTCACGTACGGGCCGACCGGCGGGATCGTCGCCGCCCCGACCACCTCCCTGCCGGAGGAGATCGGCGGCGTGCGGAACTGGGACTACCGCTACACCTGGCTGCGCGACGCCGCCATCACCCTCTCCTCGCTGCTGCGCACCGGCTACCGCGAGGAGGCCCAGGCGTGGCGCGAGTGGCTGCTGCGGGCCGTCGCCGGCGACCCGGAGAACCTGCAGATCATGTACGGGATCGCCGGCGAGCGGGAGCTCGGCGAGACCGAGCTGGACTGGCTCCCCGGCTACGAGGGCTCCCGCCCCGTCCGTGTCGGCAACGGCGCAGCCCACCAGCTCCAGCTGGACGTCTACGGCGAGGTCACCGAGGCCCTGCACCTCGGCCACATGACGGGCCTGGCCCGCAACGACTACGCCTCGGTGCTCCAGCTGAAGCTGATCAAGTACCTGGAGCAGCACTGGGACCAGCCCGACGAGGGCATCTGGGAGGTCCGCGGCCCGCGGCGGCACTTCGTCCACTCCAAGGTGATGGCCTGGGTGGCGGTGGACCGGACGATCAAGCTGATCGAGAGCGGCGACGCGGACGGCCCGCTGGAGCGGTGGCGCGAGCTGCGCGACGAGATCCACCAGGACGTCTGCGAGAAGGGCTACGACAAGGAGCGCAACACCTTCACGCAGTCCTACGGGTCCAAGGAGCTGGACGCCTCGCTGCTGCTGATCCCGCAGATGGGCTTCCTGCCGCCGGACGACAAGCGGGTCATCGGCACCATCGAGGCGATCCAGCGCGAGCTGTCCACGCCCGACGGGTTCATCCTGCGCTACCCGACCGCGGGCGAGGAGGCGGGCGTGGACGGGCTGGAGGGCGACGAGGGCGCCTTCCTGGCCTGCTCGTTCTGGATGGCCGACGACCTGGCGATGATCGGCCGGGTCGACGAGGCCCGCCACCTCTTCGAGAAGCTGCTCGCCCTGCGCAACGACCTGGGCCTGCTGGCGGAGGAGTGGGACCCGCGCCTCCAGCGGCAGGTGGGCAACTTCCCGCAGGCGTTCAGCCACGTCCCCCTGATCGACACCGCGCTGCGGCTGACCGCGAGCGGCGCGTACGGGGGCTGACCGGGACCGCCGGGCGGCGGGCTGCTTGCGGCGCGCCGCTTCCGGCGCGCCGCCCGGGTGGGGCCCGCCTACCCTGGAGGGGTCCCTCGACCGCTCGGGAAGGAGGGGTAGGCGATGGCTCCCCTCTCCAAGGCGGGCAACGCGCTCGCCGCGCTCCGCGAGGACCTCGCCGGCGACGTCTTCGCCCCCGGCGATCCGGGCTACGACGACGCCCGGCGCATCTTCAACGCCATGATCGACCGGCGGCCCGCCGTGATCGCCCGCTGCGAGAGCGTCGAGGACGTCGTCACCGCCGTCCGCTTCGCCCGCGACCTCGACCTGCCCATTGCCGTGCGCGGCGGCGGCCACAGCGTCGCAGGCATGTCCCTGAACGACGGCGGCCTCGTGATCGACCTGCGCCTGATGAACGACGTGGCGGTCAACCCGGCGGCCCGGGCCGTCCGCGTCGCCGGCGGCGCCGTCATGGGCGACCTCGACCGGGCCTGCGAGCCGCACAAGCTCTCCACGACCGGAGGACGCGTCTCCACCACCGGCGTCGGCGGCTACGTCCTCGGCGGCGGCAGCGGCTGGACCGACCGCAAGTTCGGCCTGGCCGTCGACAACCTCCTCGGCGCCGAACTCGTCACCGCCGACGGCACCGTCGTGGAGGCGACGGCGGAGGAGAACCCCGAGCTGTTCTGGGCCCTCCACGGCGGCGGCGGCAACTTCGGCATCGCCACCGCGCTCACCCTGCGCCTGCACGACCTGCCCGCCTTCTCCTTCGCGCTGGTGATGGCGGCGCCCGAGCACGGGCCCGCGCTGGCCCGCGCCTACCGGGACGTCGTGGAGGAGGGCCCCGACGACCTCGGCGGCGGGTTCATCTACCTGACCGGCCCGCCGGAGGACTTCGTCCCGCCGCACCTGGCCGGCACCCTCCTCGCCTGCGCGCTCCTGACGTTCACCGGACCCGAGGAGGGCGTCCGCAAGGCGGCCGCACCGCTCCTGGCCGTCCCGCACGAGGCCGAGCTCATCGCCGAGCTGCCCTACGCGGAGTTCGCGTGCATGCTCGACGACCCGCCCGGCCTGCGGAACTACTGGTCCGCCGAGTACCTGACGGGCGCGCCCGACGACATGCTGGACGTCTTCTGCTCCCGCGCCGAGTCCATGCCCGTACCGTCCAACTGCCAGCACGTGCTGTTCCCGCAGGGCGGCGCGATCGCCGCGGGCCCCCGGCAGTGGCCGGTGCCGTACCGGGACGCCCCCTGGGTCGTGCACCCCTTCGGCGTGTGGGAGGACCCCGCCGACGACGAACGGGCCATGGCGTGGGTGCGGGGCGTCCGCGCCGACGCCCGGCCCTGGAGCACCGGCGCCGTCTACCTCAACTTCACCGGCGACGAAGGGCCCGAGCGGATCGTCGCCGGCGTCGGCGCGGAGAACCTGCACCGGCTGCGCACCGTGAAACGGGAGTACGACCCCGACAACGTCTTCCGCTTCAACCACAACATCACCCCCCTGTAGCCGGACGGGGACCGTGCCCGCGGACGCCGCCCCGCCTTGGAACGACGCCGGACGCCCGGTAGCGTCCCGCGGCATGGACAACCAGGGCGGGATCACCGTTCAGCGGGCCCTCGAGCTCCCCGGACTGCGCAGCGGGCTGCCGGAGGTGGTGGCGTGCGCCGACCGCCTGGGCCGCACCGTGCGCTGGGTCCACGCCGGCGAGGTCCCCAACATCGCGTCGCTCCTCAAGGGCGGGGAGCTGCTCCTGACGACCGGACTCGGGCTCGGCACCCGGCCCGCCGAGCAGCGGGCGTTCGTACGCCGCCTCGCGGAGCGCGGTATCGCAGCCCTGGTCGTCGAGCTGGGGCCGCGCTTCACCCGGCTGCCCGCGACCCTCGTCGACACGGCGCGGGCAGCCGGGCTGCCGCTGGTGCAGCTGCACCGCGAAGTGCCGTTCGTGGCGGTCACGGAGGAGGTCCACACCGAGATCGTCAACGGGCACTATGCGCTCCTCCAGCGGGCCGAGGAGGTGTACGGGCGCTGCACGCAGGCCCTCCTCGGCGGCGGCGGCATCCCGCAAGTGCTGCGCATCCTCGCCGACTTCACGGCGAACCCCGTGTTCCTGGAGACACCCGACGGGCAACTGCTGTACGGCGCCGGCCCCGTGGCGGGCGAGGCCGCGGCCGACCCGCTCCAGGTATGGGAAGGGCTGCGCGGCCAGCGGGCCGCCGAGCCGTCGGGCCACGCCGTCGTCGTCGACGTGCCCGGCGGCGGGCCCGGCACCGGCTCCGTCCGGGCGCGGCTCGTCCTGCTCGGGGTGTCGGCGCCGCTGCTGCCGGTGCACCGGATGGCCGCCGAGCGGACCGCGGGCGTCCTGGCGGTGGTCATGATGCAGGCCCGGCAGGAGGAAGAGCTCGCGGCACGCGGCCGCGGCGACTTCCTGACCGACCTCGCGGAGGGCCGCATCTCCGCCGAGGACGCCCCCGCGCAGGCCCGGGTGCTCGGGTTCCGGCCCGGCGACGGGCCGCTGCTGCCGGTGGTGATGCGGCTGTCGGCCGACCTCGGGCCGTCGGGGAACTGGGCCGTGCTGGCCCGGGCCGTCCTGGAGGAGCTGTCGGCGGTCGGCGTGCCGGTGCTGCTCGGAGTGCGGCCCGTGGAGGGCAGGGTGCCGCTGCTGGTGTCGCTGCGCGCCGAATCCGAGCGGACTGCCGTCGCCGACCGGGTCGCGGCCGCGCTGCGCGCCGGCCTGGAACGGGCCGGGCTGGAGCGGGCCGGGGCGCCCGCGGCCGTCGTCGTCGGCGTTGCCGGCGGCTGGGCGGCCGCCTCGGCCGGGCTGCGGCATGCGGCCGAAACCGCCACCGCCGCCCACGGCCTGCCGGCCCGGCCCTGGTACGACGCCCGCCGGCTCGACATCGACCTGCTGCTGTGGCGGCTCCGGGAACATCCCGACCTGGCGGCGTTCGTCGAGCGGGCGATCGGGGCGCTGCGCGCCCACGACGCGGTGGCGCGGCCGGCGCTGCTGCCGACGTTGGAGACGTACCTGGCCCATGCGGGCCGCAAGGCGGAGACCGCGCGCGAGCTGCACCTGAACCGGCAGACCCTGTACAACCGGCTGGCCCGCATCGCCGACCTCCTCGGCACCGACCTGGACGACCCGGAAACGGTGCTGTCCCTGAGCCTGGCCCTCCGAGCCCGCCGCCACACGACCCCCTGAGCCCGCGCGGGCTGGATTCAGCGGCCCGTCGTCGCCACGTGCCGCGCATGGAGGCCATCTCCTCACCAGCCATCGCGATGACACTGGCCCACTCCAGCCCCAGAGGCACGGGCCCCGCCCCAGCCTCGCCGACAGCTGAGGCACAGACCCCGAACCAGCCGCTGGCGATTGTGGCGCAGGCCCCCAACCCGCCCCCGGGCATGAGGCGAACGGGGCCCGGCCCAGCACGCCGACGGCCGAGGCGCACGGGGGTCCCGGTCCAGCCCCGCCGGCGTTTGAGGCGCGGGGTCGGGGCAGCGCCGCCGTGTCGGCTCTGGGGGGAGAGTCAGCGGCGGTGGGTGAGTTCGTCGTAGACGGACAGGATCTGGGCCACCGTGTCGTCCTCCGACGGCCAGGTCGCCGCCTGCGCGCGGCCCGCGTCGGCCAGGTGGCGGCGGCGGGCCGGGTCCGCGAGGAGGGCCGCCACGGCTGCGGACAGGGCGTCCGGGTCGCCGTAGGGGACCAGTACCCCGGCCTCGCCGATCAGTTCGGGTACGCCGCCGACCTCCGTCGCCACCAGCGGCACGCCGGCCCGCAGTGCCTCCTGCGCGAGCAGGGACCGCGCCTCCCACCGGCTGGGCAGTACCGCCACGTCGGCCGCCGCGAGCAGCCGGGCGGCGTCCCGGCGGCGTCCGAGCAGCCGGACGGGCAGGCCTTCGGCCTCGATGCGCCCGGTGAGCTCGGCCCGCATGGGCCCTTCTCCGGCGATGACGACGAGCGGGGCGGGGTCGAGGCCGCGCCAGGCCCGGGCGGCGTCGAGCAGGAGGCTGTACCCGCGGTGCGGGACCAGGCTGCCGACGGCGATGACGAGGGGCCGCCCGACCGCGCCGAGCTCCGCCCGGGTCTTGCCGGGGTCGGCGGCCTCGGCCCGCCCGCCGGCGGGTGCGGCCGGCACGGCGTGCCGGGCGAGCCGTACGTCCCGGGCCCCGCGGGCACGTGCGAGGTCCACCTGGGCCGAGGAGCTGCCGAGGACCACGGCGGCGGCGCGGGCGACGTGCCGTTCGAGGAGGCGGCCGAGCCGCCCGAGGGAGCCGTCGGCGCCGGGCCCGCCTCCCGCCCAGGTGACGACGAGCGGTACGCGCCGCCCGCGCAGGGCGAGGAGGGCCCGGGCGGCGGCCCGGACGCCGTGGGCGTGCACCACGTCCGCGCCGGCGCACACGGCGCGCATGGCGCTCACCGCGTCGGGCGCGAACTGCGCGCCGGCGCCGGTGAAGTCGTACTCCCCTTCCGCTTCGACGGGCGCGCACACGGTGACCCGTACCCCGCGCGCGGCGAGCCCGGTGGTCAGCGACCGGACGTGCGCGCTGCTGTCCGCGCCGGCGCCGCCGAGGACCTGGACGGTGCGCAGGGGCGGCCGCCCGTACGGCTGTGCGGGGGCCGGGGCCGGGACCGGGGCCGGGGAGCTGCTCACTGGCCGGGGGCTCCTGGGTGAGGGGGCAGAGTCGCCGCCCAGGATGCCAGGGCGTACGCGCGTTCCGCGTCGATACGGAGTCGGATCCGGTACGAGATACCGTCACGCGCCCCTGAGCGTCACCCACACGGCGTAGTGTCCGTCATCTTCGCGCCACCCCCGCGCCACCCCGGGGCCGCTCCGGCGCGTGCGCGGGGGCGGCCCCGGGGCGCGGCATGCGCGCCGGGGCCGCCCCCGGGTGCTGCGCTACGCGTCGGCGCGCGCCGCGGCGAGGAGTTCCTCGGCGTGGGCGCGGGCGGAGACGGAGTCCTCGTGGCCGGCGAGCATCCGCGAGAGTTCGCGGATGCGGGCTTCGCCCTCCAGGACGGTGACGCCGCTGCGGGTGACGGAGCCGTCGTTGGTCTTCTCGACGAGGAGCTGCCGGTCGGCGAAGGCCGCCACCTGCGGCAGGTGGGTGACGACGACGACCTGGGCGGACTTGGCGAGCTTGGCCAGTCGCCGCCCGACCTCGACGGCGGCCTTGCCGCCGACGCCGGCGTCGACCTCGTCGAAGAGGTACGTGGGGACGGGGTCGGAGCCGGCGAAGACGACCTCGACGGCGAGCATGACGCGGGAGAGCTCACCGCCGGAGGCGCCCTTGGCGATGGGCCTCGGCTGGGCGCCGGGGTGCGGGGCGAGGAGCAGTTCGACCTCGTCCGCGCCCGTCGGCCCGTAGGCGACCGCCCGGCCGCCGACTTCGACGCCGTCGTCCTCGTCGGCGGCCTCGGCCTGCCGGATGTCGATGGTGACGCGGGCGTGGGGCATCGCGAGGGAGGCCAGTTCCCCGGTGACGGCTGCGGCGAACCGGGTCGCCGCCTCGACGCGGGCGTCCGTCAGGGCCTGGGCGAGCTGGGAGAGTTCGGCCCGCAGCCCGTCGCGTTCGGCGGTCAGCTCGGCGATCCGCTCGTCGTCGCCGTCGAGTTCGAGGAGCCGCGCGGCGCTCGCCTGCGCCCATTCCAGTACCGCGTCGACGGAGTCGCCGTACTTCCGGGTGAGCTGGGTGAGGGCGGCCCGGCGCTCTTCCACGGCGGCGAGCCGCAGCGGGTCGGCGTCGAGGTCGTCGGCGTATCCGGCGAGTTCTCCGGCGACGTCGGCGAGCAGGATCTGGACCTCGCCGATGCGCTCGGCGAGTACACCGAGGACCGGGTCGTGGGAGCGTACGGCCTCCAGGGCCCGGTGGGCGCCGGCGACGAGCGTGGTGGCGTCGACGCCTTCCGGGTCCTCGACGTCGCCGGCGAGCGCGGCGTGGGCGATCTGCGCGGCGGAGGCGAGCGCTTCGGCGTGGCCGAGCCGTTCGGCCTCGGCTGCGAGTTCCGTGTCCTCGCCGGGGACCGGCTCGACGGCGGCGATCTCCTCCAGCCCGAAGCGCAGGAGGTCGGCCTCCTGGGCGCGCTCGCGGGCGCGGGTGGTGATCTCCTCCAGTTCGGCGGCGACGGCCCGCAGCCGCCGGTAGGCGGCCCCGTACTTCTCCAGCGGGACGGCGACGGCGTCGCCGGCGTACCGGTCGAGGGCCTGGCGCTGCCGGGCGGGCCGCAGCAGGCCCTGCTGGTCGGTCTGGCCGTGGACGGCGACGAGGTCGTCGGCGAGCTCGCCGAGCAGCCCGACGGGCACGGAGCGGCCGCCGACGTGGGCGCGCGAGCGGCCTTCGGCGGACACGGTCCGGCTGATCAGGAGGGCGCCGTCGTCGAGCTCGGCGCCGGCCTCCTCGGCGCGTACGGCGGCCGGGGCGCCGGGGCGCATGACGATGCGCCCCTCGACGACCGCCGCCTTGGCCCCGATCCGTACGAGGGCCGGGTCGGCGCGCCCGCCGAGCAGCAGCCCGAGGCTGGTGACGACCATCGTCTTGCCGGCGCCGGTCTCGCCGGTCACCGCGGTGAATCCGGGCGACAGCTCGACCACCGCGTCGTCGATGACGCCCAGGGACCGTATCCGCATCTCCTCAAGCACGGGACGACCATACCGAGGTTTCACCGATGGCATGTGACGTCACCCGCCGGGAATTCTTCGAACGGATGTGCTATTGAATGGTCGTCCGCGGCCCGGGCGGAGCGGCCCCGTCCGCACAGCCGCCGGCCGGCGGTCAGTCCTGGTGCGGCGCCCCGCGCCAACCCGACACCGGCAGCGCGAACTTGGCGACGAGCCGGTCCGTGAACGACGCGTGGTGCAGCCGCGCGAGCCGCACCGGCACCGCGCCGCGGCGGACCTCGACGCGCGCCCCGGCGGGCAGCTCCAGCATCCGACGGCCGTCGCACCACAGCACGCCGTGCAGGGTCCCGGGCTGCACCTCGACGGCGAGCACCGAGTCCGGCGAGGTCACCAGCGGCTTCGCGAACAGCGCGTGCGCGCTGATCGGCACCATCAGCAGGGCCTCGACCTCGGGCCACACCACGGGGCCGCCCGCGGAGAACGCGTACGCCGTGGAGCCGGTCGGCGTCGCGCAGACGATCCCGTCGCAGCCGAACGCCGAGACGGGGCGGCCGTCGATCTCCAGGACGACCTCCAGCATCCGCTCGGGCGACACCTTCTGCACGGCGGCCTCGTTCAGCGCCCAGTCGCGGTGGACGACGTCCCCGTTGGAGCGGACCATCACGTCGAGCGTCATGCGGTCCTCGACCTCGTACGCCCGCGTCACGACCCGGTCGACGACCCGGTCGAGGTCGTCCCGCTCGGCCTCGGCGAGGAACCCGACGTGGCCCAGGTTGACGCCGAGCATCGGCACCCCGGAGCCGCGCGCGAACTCCGCGCCGCGCAGCAGGGTCCCGTCGCCGCCGAGGACGATCAGCAGCTCGCAGCCTTCGAGCACCTCGGGCGTGCACTCGGCGACCAGTTCCGCCTCGGGCGGCAGCGGCAGGTCCCGCGCCTCGTCCTCCAGGACCCGTACGCCGAGCCCGCTCTTGACGAGGCCCCGGACGACGAGCTCGGCGCTGCGGATGGCGGCCTGCCGCCCGGTGTGGGCGAGCAGGAACACCGTCCGCCGCCCCTCCCCCGCCCTGCCGCCCGCCCCCGCCGGCTCCGCCGGTTCCGTCCCGCCGTTCGATCCCGCTGAATCTGTCACTGCGGCCCCTCCGCCACTGCACGGTCGACATCCGCCGGGTCGAGTGCCGGTGCCCCCGCCCGCAGCCACAGAAAGTACTCGACGTTGCCCGAGGGGCCCGGCAGCGGACTGGCGGTCACCCCGAGCACGCCGAGGCCCAGCCGGGCCGCCTGCTCGGCGACGCCGCGCACGGCCTCGGCCCGCAGCTCGGGGCTGCGGACGACGCCGCCGCTGCCGAGGCGCTCCTTGCCGACCTCGAACTGCGGCTTGACCATCAGCACCAGGTCGGCGCCGGGCGCGCAGCAGGCGACGAGCGCCGGCAGGACCAGTCCGATCGAGATGAACGACAGGTCGCCGACGACGAGGTCGACGGGGATGCCGTCGATCTGCTCCAGGGTCAGCTCGCGGACGTTGGTGCGGTCCTTGACGGTGACCCGCTCGTCGCTCTGGAGCGACCAGGCGAGCTGCCCGTAGCCGACGTCCACGGCCATGACGTGGGCGGCCCCGGCGCGCAGCAGCACGTCGGTGAAGCCGCCGGTGGAGGCGCCTGCGTCGAGCGCCCGGCGGCCTTCGACGACGAGTCCGAGCGGCCGGAAGGCTGCGAGCGCGCCGGCCAGCTTGTGGCCGCCCCGCGAGACGTAGTCGGGGTCGCTGTCGTCCTTGAGGACGACGAGGGCCGCGCTGGTCTCGACCTGGGTGGCCGGCTTGGTCGCGGTGGTCCCGCCGACGGTGACGCGGCCCGCGGCGATCAGCTGGGCGGCGTGCTCCCGCGAGCGGGCCATGCTGCGGCGTACCAGTTCGGCGTCCAGGCGGCGGCGTGCCACTCCTGCCACGTTCGGTTCAGCTCCTGTTGTCGTACGGTCCGGGGGCGGGCGGTGCGTCCAGCGCGGTCAGCGCCTCGCGCAGGCCCCTGTGCACATCCTCGTACACGGCGGCGTGCCCGTCCGCCGGGAGGTGGTCGGCGTCCGCGAGGCGCTCCAGGCAGGCGTCCACCCCGGGGTGCCCGGTGGGCGTGCGGACGACGCCGAGCGGCGCCGGCGCGGCGGGCTCCGGGGGTGCGTCGGCGGCTTCGTCGGTCATGCCCCGACGCTACCCCGAAGCGCGCGGGCGCCGCCGCACCTCTCTGCGGTACGGTCGAGATCACGATGGCTACGATCGATGAGTGCCGAGCCGCACTCGACCGACTCTCCGGCAACCTGGCGCGGGCCGACGGCGACGTGCGCGGCGCGGCCGCGCTCGACCGCTCCCTGAGCTGCCACGTCACCGACCTGGACCGCACCTTCACGGGCCGCCTCGACGGGGGCCGGATCCGGGTGGAGGGCGTCGCGGCGGGCCCGCCGGCCGGCCGGGCGGACATCAGGCTGGCGATGACGGGCGACGACCTGGTGGCACTGGTCGCGGGCGACCTGAACTTCGCCCGCGCGTGGGCCTCCGGCCGGGTCAGGCTGGAGGCGGGCCTGCGCGACCTGCTCCGGCTGAAGAAGCTCCTCTGACGGCGGCCGTCCGCGGCTCAGGCGCCGGCAGCCGCCTCCGCGGGTGCGGTCTGCGGCCGGGCCCGCTTGCGGGCGGCCGGGATGACCAGGGGCGTGCCCGTCTCCGGGTCGTCGATGATCTGGCACCGCAGCCCGAACACCTTCTCCACGAGCTCCGCGGTCACCACCTTGGCCGGCGGGCCCTCCGCGACGACCCTGCCGCCGCGCATGGCGATCAGGTGCGTGGCGTAGCGGGCGGCGTGGTTGAGGTCGTGGAGCACCGCGACGAGGGTCCGGCCCTGGTTCTCGTGGAGTTCGGCGCACAGGTCCAGCACGTCGATCTGGTGCTGGATGTCCAGGTAGGTCGTCGGCTCGTCCAGCAGCAGCAGCGGCGTCTGCTGGGCGAGCGCCATCGCGATCCACACGCGCTGCCGCTGCCCGCCGGACAGCTCGTCCACCGTGCGGTCGGCGAGCTCGGCGACGCCCGTCGCGGCCATCGACTCCAGGACGACCCGCTCGTCCTCCTGCGACCACTGCCGCAGCAGCCCCTGGTGCGGGTACCGGCCGCGGGAGACGAGGTCGAAGACGGTGATCCCGTCCGGCGCGACGGAGGACTGCGGGAGCAGGCCGAGGGTCTTGGCGACCTTCTTCGCGGGCATGGAGCCGATGGCGTGCCCGTCGAGCAGCACCTGCCCGGCGGACGGCTTCAGCATCCGCGACAGGGCGCGCAGCAGCGTGGACTTGCCGCAGGCGTTGGGGCCGACGATCACCGTGAACGAGTTGTCGGGTATCTCCACCGACAGGTTCTCGGCGATGACCCGCTGCTCGTAGCCGAGGGTCACGTTCTGCGCGGACAGCCGCTGCACGTGCGTACTCCTTGAGTTCGTCATATACGTCCCGCCCTGCGCTCGGTGACGAGCAGCCAGAGCAGGTAGGCGCCGCCGACCAGCCCGGTCAGCACGCCGACGGGCAGCTGGTCGGCGCCGAAGGCCCGCTGCGAGGCCCAGTCGGAGAGCAGCAGCAGGACGGAGCCCATCAGCGCGCCGGTGACCAGGTTCGACCCGGGCGAGCGGGTCAGGCGCCGGGCCAGCTGCGGTGCGGCCAGCGCGACGAAGCTGATGGGCCCGGCGGCCGCGGCCGCGGCCGTGGTCAGCAGGACGGCCGCCAGCATCAGCAGCATCCGCATCCGCTCGACCCGGACGCCGAGGGCGTACGCGGCGTCGTCGCCCATCTCCGCGATCCGCAGCGCCCGCCCCTGGGAGAGGGCGAGCGGGAACAGCACGGCGCAGGTGCCCAGCAGCGGCCACACCTGGCTCCAGTCGCGGCCGGCGAGCGAGCCGGTCAGCCAGACCATCGCCCGGGTCGCCTCGATGAACTGGGCCTTGGTCAGCAGCCACTGGATCCCCGCGATGAGCATCGCGGAGGCGCCGATGCCGACGAGCACCAGCCGGTAGCCGTGGACGCCGCGCTTGTAGGACAGCAGGTAGATCAGGACGCCGGTGACCAGGCCGCCCGCGAGGGCGCCGCCGGCGACGGCCGTCGCGCCGCCCTTGAACAGGACGATCACGAGGAGCGCGCCGACGGCCGAGCCGTACCCGAAGCCGAGCAGGTCCGGGGAGCCGAGCGGGTTGCGGGAGACGGACTGGAAGACGGCGCCGGCCATGCCGAGCGCGGCGCCCACGAGCAGCGCGACCAGGACCCGCGGCAGCCGCAGGTCGTTGACGATGAAGTCCTGTGCGGGGGTGCCGTTGCCGAGGAGGGTCTGCACGACGTCCGCCGGGGCGATCTCGAAGTCGCCGGTGCCGATCAGCACGACCGACAGGGCCGCCGCCGCGGCGGCGAGGAGCAGCCCGGTCAGCAGCGCCCGCGGCTCCGCGCGCAGGGACAGCCCGCCGGGGGCGCGCACGGTCCGGGAGCGGGACCGTATCCGGGCCGTGGGGAGTTCGACGGTCACAGCTGGGCCATCCTCTTGCGCCGGACGAGATAGATGAAGACGGGGCCGCCGATGAGCGCGGTCACGATGCCCACCTGGAGTTCGGCGGGCCGGGTGACGATCCGGCCGACGACGTCCGCGCCGAGCAGCAGCACCGGCGACAGGACCGCCGAGTAGGCGAGCACCCACCGCATGTCGGGCCCGGTGATCATGCGCGCGAGGTGCGGGATCATCAGCCCGATGAAGACGATCGGCCCGCAGGCCGCCGTCGCGGCCCCGCACAGCAGGGTGATGGCGACCATGGCCCCGATACGGGTGCGGGTCAGGTTCGCGCCGAGGGCGCGCGCGGTGTCGTCGCCCATGGACATGGCGTTCAGCGGGCGGCCGAGCGCCGCCGCGAGCAGCGCCCCGGCGAGCAGGAAGGGCGCCACCTGCCGGACGGTGTCCATGTTGGCCGAGGCCAGCGAACCGACCGTCCAGAAGCGGAGCTTGTCGAGGGCCTTGCTGTCCATCAGCTGCACCGCGTTGATGTAGCCGACGAGGGCGGCGCTGGCCGCGGTCCCGGCGAGCGCCAGCCGGACCGGCGTCGCGCTGCGGCTGCCGCCGAGCACGTACACGACGACGGAGACGGCGGCGGCGCCGAGCAGCGCGAACCAGACGTACTCGGTGAGGGTCGAGGCCCCGAGGAAGCTGATGGCGGACACCACGGCGGCCGCGGCGCCGGCGTTGACGCCGAGGATGCCGGGCTCGGCCAGCGGGTTGCGGGTCAGCGCCTGCATGACGGCCCCGGACAGGCCGAGGCCGAGGCCGACCATCAGCCCGAGGAGGGTCCGCGGGACGCGCAGGTCCCGGACGACCACGTCGGAGGTGGTCCCCGAGTAGTGGAAGAGCCCGTGCCACACCTCGTCGAGGGGCATCTGCTTGGCGCCGACGGCGATGCTCGCCACGAGGACGAGCGCCAGCACCGCCAGGGCGGCCAGCAGGCCGGCGGCGCGCGCGGCGTGCCGCTTGCGGATGGCTGCGGCGCCGGGCGCCGCGCTCTGTTCGGGAGGACTCTCGACCAACACGCGGTTAGGTTAGCCTAGCCTCGGCGGATTCCGGCCATGGGATGCCTTCCGACCTGCGCTCCTGCACCCGGTGCTCCGCTGCCCGCCGCTTCCGCTACAGCCGGATACGGTCCAGTGCCGCGGCCGTGTCGAGCCGGCAGGAGCCGTCCCCCGCGGCCGTCCAGGCCGCCGCGCACAGCGCCCGCAGCCCGTCGACCGGGTCGCCGGCGCCTTCGAGGCGCAGTGCGCCGTCCGCCGCGGCCGCCGTCCAGCCGCCGCACCGGAAGCCGTCCCCGGCCGGCTCCACCTCCGGCTGCCCGGTCAGCAGGCCGCGCAGGTCGCGGTCGACGTACGTGGGCCGGTGGCGCGGCTCGGCCCGCAGCAGCTGCGCGCCGTCGGCGATGCCGGTGAGGACGAGCAGCGAGTCGACGTCCCCGTTGAACGCCCCCTCGATGTCGGTGTCCAGCCGGTCCCCGACGACCAGCGGCCGCCGCGCGCCGGTCCGCAGGACCGTCTCCCGGTGCATCGGGGGCAGCGGCTTGCCCGCCACCTGCGGCTCGGCGCCGGTCGCGATCCGCACGACCTCGACGGCCGCACCGTTGCCCGGCCCGATGCCCCGCGCCTGCGGAATCGTCAGGTCCGTGTTGGACGCGAACCACGGCACCCCGCGCCGGATGGCGAACGAGGCCTCCGCGAAGCGCCCCCAGGGCAGTTCGGGCCCCCCGTAGCCCTGGACGACCGCGGCGAGACCCGCCTCGTCAGCGGACTCGACGGGTACCAGCCCGCGTTCGCGCAGCGCGACCCGCAGCCCCTCCCCGCCGATCACCAGCACCTTCGCCCCCGGCTCGACCTGCTCCGAGATCAGCCGGGCCACCGCCTGCGCGGAGGTGATCACGTCGTCGGCGCCGGTCGGGATGCCCAGCTCGCTCAGGTGCGCGGCGACGGCGTCCGGGGTGCGCAGCGCGTTGTTCGTGACGTACGCCAGGTGCATCCCGCCGTCGCGGGCGGCCTCCAGCGACTCCACCGCGTGCGCGATCGCCTCGCCGCCCGCGTAGACCACGCCGTCGAGGTCGAGCAGGGCCGTGTCGTACGCCCGGTGGAGGCTGCGCTCGCTGCCCGCCGGACTCGTCCTGCTCCGCCGCGTCATCCTGTCCGCTCCCTCTGTCCGTCCGGCCCGATCGTCTACGACCGAATCCTGCCGCATGTGCTCCGAGATCTTTTCCACACGATCATCCCGCATGCCGAGACGCCCCTTACCATGCACCAATGACCACCTCTGCCACCTTGCCCTCCGGGCTGCGCCTGCTCCCCTTCCCCGGCCTGCGCTATGTCCCGGAACGCGTCGGCAGCCTGGCCGCGGTCACCTCTCCGCCGTACGACGTGGTGGTCCGCCCCGACGGCGTCGACTACCTGGAGTCGGCCGATCCGCACAACATCGTCCGGCTGATCCTGCCGCAGGCCGACACCCCTGCGGCGCGGAACGACCAGGCGGCGCGCACGCTGCGGGACTGGCTGGAGAAGGGCGTGCTGAGCGCGGACCCGGAGCCGGCCCTGTACGTGTACGAGCAGCGCAGGGGGCCGATGGTGCAGCGCGGCCTGATCGGTGCGCTGGCCCTGTCGGGGGCGGAGGCGGGCGTGGTGCTGCCGCACGAGGACGTCATGCCGCACGTGGTGACGGACCGGGCCGGGCTGATGCGCGCCACTTCGGCGAACCTGGAGCCGCTGCTCCTGACGTACCGCGGCGGGGACGCGGGCGCGGGCGCAGCGGAGGTCGTGGAGCGGACGGCGCTGAGGGCGCCGCTGCTGGCGACGACCACCGAGGACGGGGTCCGGCACCGGCTGTGGGCGGTCACCGACCCGGCCGACCAGGAGGCGGTCGCCGCGGACCTGGGCCGCCGCCAGGCGCTGATCGCGGACGGGCACCACAGGTGGGCGACGTACCTGCGCCTGCAGGAGGAGCACCCGTCGCCGACGGACTGGGACTTCGGGCTGGTGCTGCTGGTGGACACGGTGCGCTACCCGCTGGAGGTGCGGGCTATCCACCGGGTGCTGCGCCGGCTGGCTCCGGCGGACGCGCTGGCCGCGGTGGAGGGCTCGTTCCGGGTGCGCCCGGTGGACGGCCCGCTGCCGCTGGCCCTGGAGGCGCTGGCGGATGCCGCGGAACGCGGCAACGCCTTCCTCGTCGCCGGGGACGGCTCATTCCACCTGGTGACGGATCCGGATGCGGGTCTGCTGGAGCGCACGGTCCGCCGGGACCGGCCGGAGGCGTGGCGCCGGCTGGACGCGACGGTGCTGCACGCGACGCTCCTGGACGCCGTGTGGCGGATCCCGGACACCCCCGACCAGATCACGTACATCCATGACGCGGCGGCGACGGTGGAGATGGCGGAGCGCCACGGCGGGACGGCGGTGCTGCTGCATCCGGTGCGGGAGGAGGTCGTGCGGGGGCTGGCCCGGCAGGGCGTGATGATGCCCCGGAAGTCGACCTCGTTCGGTCCGAAGCCGGCGACGGGCCTGGTCCTGCGCAGCCTGGGCTGAGGCCCGCGGAAACGCCGGAGGGCGGCACCCCGCTCGGGGTGCCGCCCTCCTGTCGTCGGGTCTGCGCTCAGGCGCCGTCGCCCGGGCGGTCCGCTTCGTCGTCGCGGACGCCGCCGGCGTCGGCGTCGGCGTCGGCTTCCGGGGCGTCGAGCGGCTCGTACTCGTCGTCGTCCTCGTCGTAGTACTCGGTCTGGTCGGCGGCGCGCTCGGCGGCGGCCACTTCGGCCGCGTCCTCGCCGTCGGCGCCGTCCTCGTCCTCGTCGATCGACCCGTCGAGCGCGTCGACGAACTCGACGCCGTCGAGCTCGGCGAGGCGGTCGGAGGCGTCGGTGGCGCCGTCCTTGTCGGCCTCGACGGTCTTGGCGAACCACTCGCGGGCCTCGTCCTCGCGGCCGGCGGCGAGGAGCGCGTCGGCGTACGCGTAGCGCAGGCGCGCGGTCCACGGCTGGACGGAGGAGGAGGCGAGCTCGGGGCTCTGGAGGGTGACGATGGCGGCGTCGAGCTGGCCCATGTCGCGGCGGGCGCCGGCGGCGACGAGCCGCATCTCCACCTGGCCGGCCTTGTCGAGCTTCTGCACCTCGGGCTCGCCGGCCATCGCGAGGGCGCGCTCGGGGCGGCCGAGGCCGCGCTCGCAGTCGGCCATGACGGGCCACAGCTCGACGGAGCCGGTCATGCGCTTGGCGGCGCGGAACTCGGCGAGGGCCTCGCTGTACTTCTGCGTGGCGTACGCGGCGAAGCCGGCGGCCTCGCGGACGGCGGCGACGCGGGAGGCCAGGCGCAGGGCGATCCTCGCGTAGGCGTAGGCCTGCTCGGGGTCCTCGTCGATGAGCCGGGCGACCATGACGAGGTTCCGGGAGACCTCCTCGGCGAGCCCCTTGGGGAGGCTCAGGAGCTCCTGGCGGACGTCGGCGTCGATCTCCATGCCGGTGACGTCCTCGTCGATGGGGAGGCGCTTGACGGGCTCGCGGTCGCGGTCGGCGCGGAAGTCCCGGTCACCGCGGTCGCCGCGGTAGCCGCCGCGGTCGTCGCGCCCGCGGTAGCCGCCACGCTCGCCGCCCCGGTCGTCACGCCGACCGTAGGAGGGGCGCCCGCCGCGGTCGTCGTCCCGGCGGAACGACGGACGGTCGTCGTCACGACGCGGGTACGACGGACGGTCGTCACGGCGGAACGACGGGCGGTCGCCGCCGCGGTCGTCGCGCCGGCCGTACGAGGGCCGGTCGTCACGGCGCGGGTAGGAGGGGCGCTCACCGCGGTCGTCACGGCGGAAGTTCGGGCGGTCGCCGCCGCGGTCGTCACGACGCGGGTACGACGGCCGGTCGCCCCGGTCACCGCGGTCGTCACGGCGGAAGTTCGGACGGTCGCCGCCCCGGTCGTCACGACGCGGGTACGACGGCCGCTCGCCCCGGTCACCCCGGTCGTCACGGCGGAAGCTGGGACGGTCGTCGTCACGACGCGGGTACGACGGCCGCTCGCCCCGGTCACCCCGGTCGTCACGGCGGAAGCTGGGACGGTCGTCGTCACGACGCGGGTACGACGGACGGTCGTCACGGCGGAACGACGGACGGTCGCCGCCGCGGTCGTCGCGCCGGCCGTACGAGGGCCGGTCGTCACGGCGCGGGTAGGAGGGGCGCTCACCGCGGTCGTCACGGCGGAAGCTGGGACGGTCGTCGTCACGACGCGGGTACGACGGCCGCTCGCCCCGGTCACCCCGGTCGTCACGGCGGAAGCTGGGACGGTCGTCGTCACGACGCGGGTACGACGGACGGTCGTCACGGCGGAACGACGGACGGTCGCCGCCGCGGTCGTCGCGGCGGGGGTACGACGGGCGGTCGCCGCGGTCACCCCGGTCGTCACGGCGGAACCCGCCGCGGTCGTCGTCGCGGCGCGGGTAGGAGGGGCGCTCCCCGCGGTCGTCGCGGCGGAAGGCGGGACGGTCGTCGCGACGCCCGTAGGAGGGGCGGTCGCCGCCCCGGTCGTCGCGACGGGGGTACGACGGGCGGTCGCCGCGGTCGTCACGGCGGAAGCCGCCGCGGTCGTCGTCGCGCCGGCCGTAGGAGGGGCGGTCGCCCCGGTCGTCGCGGCGGAAGGGCGGACGGTCCCCGCCCCGGTCGTCACGGCGGAAACCGCCGCGGTCGCCGCTGTGCGAGCGGCCGCCGCGGTCGTCACGGCGGAAGCCGCCCCGGTCGCCGCCACGGTCGTCACGGCCCCCGCGGTAGCCGCCCCTGTCACCGCCGTCGTTGCGACGAGGCTCGCGCTCCGGACGATCGTCGGGAGAGTTGGACATGGGTGTGACTCCTGTCTTCGGGGTACCGCTAGTCATTCTCGCGCAACCTACCCCCGGCCGCGCTTCGACGTATTGAAGAGAAAAACAAAAAGGGCCCGTGGTCCAGCGTTGAACGCTGGACCACGGGCCCTTTGAAAGATTGTTCGGCGGCGTCCTACTCTCCCACAGGGTCCCCCCTGCAGTACCATCGGCGCTGAAAGGCTTAGCTTCCGGGTTCGGAATGTAACCGGGCGTTTCCCTAACGCTATGACCACCGAAACCCTATCGGTTTCGAGCGAACAAGCACACTCTGTAGTTGTGTTCCAGCTCTAGAAACCGGCAACTGTTCGTTGCTTCAGAACTAACACAGTGGACGCGAGCAACTGAGGACAAGCCCTCGGCCTATTAGTACCAGTCAGCTCCACCCGTTACCGGGCTTCCACATCTGGCCTATCAACCCAGTCGTCTACTGGGAGCCTTACCCTCTCAAGGAGGTGGGAATACTCATCTTGAAGCAGGCTTCCCGCTTAGATGCTTTCAGCGGTTATCCCTCCCGAACGTAGCCAACCAGCCATGCCCTTGGCAGGACAACTGGCACACCAGAGGTTCGTCCGTCCCGGTCCTCTCGTACTAGGGACAGCCCTTCTCAATATTCCTACGCGCACAGCGGATAGGGACCGAACTGTCTCACGACGTTCTAAACCCAGCTCGCGTACCGCTTTAATGGGCGAACAGCCCAACCCTTGGGACCGACTCCAGCCCCAGGATGCGACGAGCCGACATCGAGGTGCCAAACCATCCCGTCGATATGGACTCTTGGGGAAGATCAGCCTGTTATCCCCGGGGTACCTTTTATCCGTTGAGCGACGGCGCTTCCACAAGCCACCGCCGGATCACTAGTCCCGACTTTCGTCCCTGCTCGACCCGTCGGTCTCACAGTCAAGCTCCCTTGTGCACTTACACTCAACACCTGATTGCCAACCAGGCTGAGGGAACCTTTGGGCGCCTCCGTTACCCTTTGGGAGGCAACCGCCCCAGTTAAACTACCCATCAGACACTGTCCCTGATCCGGATCACGGACCGAGGTTAGACATCCAGCACGACCAGAGTGGTATTTCAACGACGACTCCACAACCACTGGCGTGGCCGCTTCACAGTCTCCCACCTATCCTACACAAGCCGAACCGAACACCAATATCAAACTGTAGTAAAGGTCCCGGGGTCTTTCCGTCCTGCTGCGCGAAACGAGCATCTTTACTCGTAGTGCAATTTCACCGGGCCTATGGTTGAGACAGTCGAGAAGTCGTTACGCCATTCGTGCAGGTCGGAACTTACCCGACAAGGAATTTCGCTACCTTAGGATGGTTATAGTTACCACCGCCGTTTACTGGCGCTTAAGTTCTCAGCTTCGCCCCACCGAAATGGAGCTAACCGGTCCCCTTAACGTTCCAGCACCGGGCAGGCGTCAGTCCGTATACATCGCCTTACGGCTTCGCACGGACCTGTGTTTTTAGTAAACAGTCGCTTCTCGCTGGTCTCTGCGGCCACCCCCAGCTCAAGGTGCAAGACCTATCACCAGGAATGGCCCCCCTTCTCCCGAAGTTACGGGGGCATTTTGCCGAGTTCCTTAACCATAGTTCACCCGAACGCCTCGGTATTCTCTACCTGACCACCTGAGTCGGTTTAGGGTACGGGCCGCCATGAAACTCGCTAGAGGCTTTTCTCGACAGCATAGGATCATCCACTTCGCCACAATCGGCTCGGCATCAGGTCTCAACCTTGTATGAGGGACGGATTTGCCTACCCCTCGGCCTACACCCTTACCCCGGGACAACCACCGCCCGGGCTGGACTACCTTCCTGCGTCACCCCATCGCTTACCTACTACAAGTCCGGTTCGTCGGCTCCACCACTTCCCTTCACCCGAAGGATCCAGGACGGCTTCACGGACTTAGCATCGCTCGCCTCGATATTGGGCGTTTCAAAGCGGGTACCGGAATATCAACCGGTTGTCCATCGACTACGCCTGTCGGCCTCGCCTTAGGTCCCGACTTACCCTGGGCAGATCAGCTTGACCCAGGAACCCTTAGTCAATCGGCGCACACGTTTCTCACGTGTGTATCGCTACTCATGCCTGCATTCTCACTCGTGAACCGTCCACAACTCGCTTCCGCGGCTGCTTCACCCGGCACACGACGCCCCTACCCATCACAGCCTCCGTTGGGAGTATTACTGCAATGACACGACTTCGGCGGTACGCTTGAGCCCCGCTACATTGTCGGCGCGGAATCACTTGACCAGTGAGCTATTACGCACTCTTTCAAGGGTGGCTGCTTCTAAGCCAACCTCCTGGTTGTCTCTGCGACTCCACATCCTTTCCCACTTAGCGTACGCTTAGGGGCCTTAGTCGATGCTCTGGGCTGTTTCCCTCTCGACCATGGAGCTTATCCCCCACAGTCTCACTGCCGCGCTCTCACTTACCGGCATTCGGAGTTTGGCTAAGGTCAGTAACCCGGTAGGGCCCATCGCCTATCCAGTGCTCTACCTCCGGCAAGAAACACACGACGCTGCACCTAAATGCATTTCGGGGAGAACCAGCTATCACGGAGTTTGATTGGCCTTTCACCCCTAACCACAGGTCATCCCCCAGGTTTTCAACCCTGGTGGGTTCGGTCCTCCACGAAGTCTTACCTCCGCTTCAACCTGCCCATGGCTAGATCACTCCGCTTCGGGTCTAGAGCGTGCAACTCAAACGCCCTGTTCGGACTCGCTTTCGCTACGGCTTCCCCACACGGGTTAACCTCGCTACACACCGCTAACTCGCAGGCTCATTCTTCAAAAGGCACGCAGTCACGAGACGTGCAAGCACGTCCGACGCTCCCACGGCTTGTAGGCACACGGTTTCAGGTACTATTTCACTCCGCTCCCGCGGTACTTTTCACCATTCCCTCACGGTACTATCCGCTATCGGTCACCAGGGAATATTTAGGCTTAGCGGGTGGTCCCGCCAGATTCACACGGGATTTCTCGGGCCCCGTGCTACTTGGGAGATGAGCAAGCAAGCCGTACAGATTTCAGCTACGGGGGTCTTACCCTCTACGCCGGACCTTTCGCATGTCCTTCGCCTATCCATACGGTTTCTGACTCGCCCAGCCGCCGGCAGACGACTGAAGCTCATTCCACAACCCCGCATGCGCAACCCCTGCCGGGTATCACACGCATACGGTTTGGCCTCATCCGGTTTCGCTCGCCACTACTCCCGGAATCACGGTTGTTTTCTCTTCCTGAGGGTACTGAGATGTTTCACTTCCCTCGTTCCTCCACACTGCCTATGTGTTCAGCAGCGGGTGACAGCCCATGACGACTGCCGGGTTTCCCATTCGGACACCCCGGATCAAAGCTCAGTTGGCAGCTCCCCGGGGCCTATCGCGGCCTCTCACGTCCTTCATCGGTTCCTGGTGCCAAGGCATCCACCGTGCGCCCTTAAAAACTTGGCCACAGATGCTCGCGTCCACTGTGTAGTTCTCAAACAACGACCAGCCACCCATCACCCCACCAGACAAGCTGGCGAGTTCACTGGGGCCGGCACTGAAGACTAGCCAGACGGCCGTGCCTTCAGGACCCAACAACGTGCCAGGCACCCTCGTTCATCCGCATCCTCTTTCCACGCCGAAGCAGTACTCGAGAACCATCAGATCCGAAGATGCCAACTAATCAACGTTCCACCCATGAGCTGACCGTGCAGAACGTTTGCCTGCAATCGGTACTGTGCTCCTTAGAAAGGAGGTGATCCAGCCGCACCTTCCGGTACGGCTACCTTGTTACGACTTCGTCCCAATCGCCAGTCCCACCTTCGACGGCTCCTCCACAAGGGTTGGGCCACCGGCTTCGGGTGTTACCGACTTTCGTGACGTGACGGGCGGTGTGTACAAGGCCCGGGAACGTATTCACCGCAGCAATGCTGATCTGCGATTACTAGCGACTCCGACTTCATGGGGTCGAGTTGCAGACCCCAATCCGAACTGAGACCGGCTTTTTGAGATTCGCTCCACCTCACGGTATCGCAGCTCATTGTACCGGCCATTGTAGCACGTGTGCAGCCCAAGACATAAGGGGCATGATGACTTGACGTCGTCCCCACCTTCCTCCGAGTTGACCCCGGCGGTCTCCTGTGAGTCCCCATCACCCCGAAGGGCATGCTGGCAACACAGGACAAGGGTTGCGCTCGTTGCGGGACTTAACCCAACATCTCACGACACGAGCTGACGACAGCCATGCACCACCTGTATACCGACCACAAGGGGGCACCCATCTCTGGATGTTTCCGGTATATGTCAAGCCTTGGTAAGGTTCTTCGCGTTGCGTCGAATTAAGCCACATGCTCCGCCGCTTGTGCGGGCCCCCGTCAATTCCTTTGAGTTTTAGCCTTGCGGCCGTACTCCCCAGGCGGGGAACTTAATGCGTTAGCTGCGGCACCGACGACGTGGAATGTCGCCAACACCTAGTTCCCAACGTTTACGGCGTGGACTACCAGGGTATCTAATCCTGTTCGCCCCACGCTTTCGCTCCTCAGCGTCAGTAATGGCCCAGAGATCCGCCTTCGCCACCGGTGTTCCTCCTGATATCTGCGCATTTCACCGCTACACCAGGAATTCCGATCTCCCTACCACACTCTAGCCAGCCCGTATCGAATGCAGACCCGAGGTTAAGCCTCGGGCTTTCACATCCGACGTGACTGGCCGCCTACGAGCTCTTTACGCCCAATAATTCCGGACAACGCTTGCGCCCTACGTATTACCGCGGCTGCTGGCACGTAGTTAGCCGGCGCTTCTTCTGCAGGTACCGTCACTTTCGCTTCTTCCTGCTGAAAGAGGTTTACAACCCGAAGGCCGTCATCCTCACGCGGCGTCGCTGCATCAGGCTTTCGCCCATTGTGCAATATTCCCCACTGCTGCCTCCCGTAGGAGTCTGGGCCGTGTCTCAGTCCCAGTGTGGCCGGTCGCCCTCTCAGGCCGGCTACCCGTCGTCGCCTTGGTAGGCCATTACCCCACCAACAAGCTGATAGGCCGCGGGCTCATCCTTCACCGCCGGAGCTTTCCACCGCGGAAGATGCCTTCCGCAGTCGTATCCGGTATTAGACCCCGTTTCCAGGGCTTGTCCCAGAGTGAAGGGCAGATTGCCCACGTGTTACTCACCCGTTCGCCACTAATCCCCTCCCGAAGGAGGTTCATCGTTCGACTTGCATGTGTTAAGCACGCCGCCAGCGTTCGTCCTGAGCCAGGATCAAACTCTCCATGAATGTTTACCGGTAATCCGGTGCACACACACGTAGAGCGGGCCAGTCATGCCGGAATAGGACCGACTGACCACTGCGTCCTCGCTGTGTTGTTGCCTGCAAGCACTTCCAGAGGAAGCCTCACAGGTCTTTTTCAAAGGAACCTCATCCACCGAAGTGGACGGGGTATCAACTTCTGGCGTTGATTTTTGGCACGCTGTTGAGTTCTCAAGGAACGGACGCTTCCTTCGTACTCACCCGCAGTAACACTTACTGGGGCTTTCCTCCGGGCTTTCGTTCTTCGTTTCCAACCTTACCAGATCGTTTTCCGTCCCGTTTCCGGCCCGCTTTTTCGATCCGAGGCCGTTGGGGGCCTTTGCCTTTCGGCGTTCCACCACTTTAGCGCCCTCTCCCCGCAACTCATAATCGAGTCATCGGAAATCGAATTCGGACATGCCGAATGCGACCCCGCCAGGGGTGAAGTGCTCGGTGGTGTTTTGGGCCGCCTCCCAGGGGCTGTCGGTGACAGCTGCCTGTTCCTACGGCTCGGGCCACGTTAGGCGTCCGTCGAGGCCGAGTCAAGTCGAGCGGCGGCGTGGCGCGTGGGCCCGGTACGGGCTGACCGTGGGGTCGCCGTCGATCCAGTACCGGTACGGGTGGGCCGCGCCCGCGCCGCCCACTCCCGTGCGCGGACCGTTCCCCACCTGGTCCGATACGACGGACCTGCCTGTCAGCAGGGACAGCGCGGAGTCAGGGCCGGCGCACAGGTCCGTGCCGTCCAGGGAGCGGTCCACCGCGAGGGCCGTTGCCAGACGGGCCGGACCCTTGGCGAGTTCCTTGTCTTTTTTGGCTGAGAGTCGACGTTTGCGGGCGAGCTCGGCGCCCACCGTGATCTCTCCCTCCCTCACCAGGACACCGCTCGCGTGGTCCTTCGGGCCACACACCAGGTTGAGGCTGAACCACATGCCGTAAGTAACTCACTAGGCATGTATGTCGTTGGTCCGGCAGCATCGGCAAAGCGACGACAAGCAGAAGACAGGCAGTGCGAGCGATCATCTACGCCAGGCTCAGCCCCACCCCGAGGGGCGAGGAGTCCAAGGGTGGGAACCTGACACAACAGGTTGAGCTGAGTCAGGCGCTGTGCGACCGGAAGGGCTGGTCGGTCGTAGCCACGATCGTTGAGAAGGACACGTCGGCTTCGACGAAGCGGGGAACCAAGCGGAGCGCCGAGTGGGAGCGCGTCAAGGCTCTGGTGGAGGACGGCAAGGCGGACGCCATCGTGTCCCGCCACTACGACCGCATGTACCGCACCCCCTGGGATCTTGAAGATCTGGTGGACCTGGCCGAGGCGACCGGCGTCACACTGGCCGCCGCACAGGCGCAGGGAGTGCTCGACCTGTCCACGCCGTCCGGCCGGCTCGCTGCTCGCATCGGCGCTGTGGTGGCTCGCAACGAGACCGAGATGCGAGTCGAGCGTCAGGTGCTCGGACACCAGCGGCGCAGGGAGTCGGGGAGGCCCTTCTGGAGTACTCGCCCCTTCGGCTTCGAGCGGGACGGCAGGCACCGGGAAGCAGAGGCGGAGGCCCTGCGGCAGGCGTACCGGGACGTCCTGGGCGGCGTCACCCTCTGGTCCATCGCGAAGGACTGGAACACGCGTGGGCTGCTCTCGCCGCACGGCAAGGAGTGGCGCAGCTCGAACCTTCGGATGGTCCTCTTGAAGCCGAGGAACGCGGGAATCCAGACGTACTCGCAGTGGGTAGAGAAGCCGGACGGGACGCGCGTGCGGCGGACCGAGGAGACCGGCGCGGGCAACTGGGAGGCGATCGTCTCCGAGGGCATATTCAGGGCCTTGGTCCGCTACCTGAGCGACCCGGAGCGCAACACGGGCGGCGGCGGCAAGCGCAAGGCCCTGTTGTCCGGCGTGGTCCGCTGCTCGAAGTGTCAGGCCGTCGTCACTCAGGGGTGGAGCAAGAAGAACGCGGCAGGTGAGCGGTACCGCATCTACACCTGTTCGGGTGGCCGGTGCATCACCTGCCCGGCTGACCCGCTGGACTCCTTCGTAGTCAGGAAGGTCATCGACAGGGCCGAGGAGTGGAACGCTGCACCGGCCACAGATGCCGCAGACGAGGAGCGAGAGGCCGAGCTGCTGGCCGAGGAGACGGCCGCATCCGAGAGGCGCACCGCCCTGGCGGAGATGTTCGCCGTAGGGGACATCGACGCGTCGACCTTGCGGACGGGCATCAGCAGATGCGACGCCGACCTGACCAAGATCCGGGCCGAGCTGGCAGACCTGGCATCGCAGCGGGTGCGCGTCGACCTCGGCGACATCGAGTACCTGTGGGAGGAACTGGACTACGAAGACCCCGACCGCATCGATTACGTGCGGACCGTCGTCATGCAGGTCTGCGAGCGAGTCGAGCTGATGCCGCGCGGTCGAGGGGTCCGATCCTTCAAGGGCGAGCACTGCCGGATCACGTTCCGGAACCCCTGAGATCCGATCACGGAGGGCCAAGCCGGCTGTCGGCGCCACGTGGCGATGGGCCCTGTCTGACGAGAGTCGGGTGGGGCCCCTTCGTCATACCCGGCGAGAAGGAGCCGGACATCCCTCAGAGGCTCTGTGCGCACCTCTCGCTCCCAGTTCATGCAGCAACGTGGCTCGACCGGCCAGGGACGCGTCACGGGCCGCGCTCGCCGACGATCACGCACCGCCTGACCCAACTCCGCACCGACTCCCCGGCGGGCCGTCAGCAAGGTGCACAGCGGGTCAGGCTCCTGTGGTCGGTTTGGCTCGCGGGCTCAGTCGGTACGCCGAGACCGTTGGATCACCGGCGAGGTAGAACCGGTGTTGCCAGTCGTGGGCCTTGCTCACGCCTACCCGAGGACCAACCTGGATGAGCGCGGCAGGTACTGGCTTCCCCTCGGACAACACGACCGAGGTACCTGTCAGGAGGTTTGCGCCATTGTGCTCTGCCGTGATGCCGAGTGCCTGGCCGACGTTCCCCGGACCTCGGGCAAGACGTGGACTCTCGACCCTCTCCCCTCGCCGCTTGCGCGCCAGGTCTTCGCCCTCGATGACCCTGCCTGCCCGGATGAGGACACCCGAGGCGATGCCATCCGTACCGGTGACGACGTTGGCGCACCAGTGGAGACCGTGGGACCGGTAGACGTAGAGGTGTCCTGCGGGCCCGAACATGGTGGCGTTGCGGGCAGTCCGGCCTCGGTAGGCATGGGAAGCTGGGTCAGCCGTGCCGGAGTACGCCTCGGTTTCCGTAATGGCGATGCTCACAGTCCCCTCGGGGGTCTTGCAGGTGAGGACACATCCGAGCAGCCTGGGGGCGACCTCTTCAGCGGGATGGGAGAGGAGATCAACGTTCATGCTGACTGCCTTGACATGCCGTAGATGAAGTAGACGTACGCGTGTCCGGGCGGTCCGAACATCGACGCGTTCCTCGCGGTGCGGCCGCGGTAGGCGTGGGAGCCGGGGTCGGACTCGCCCTCGTAGGCCTCCACCTCCGTGATGCGGAGCTCGATCGGGCCCTCCTCGGTGCGGCGGACCAGGATCCGGCCGAGAAGGTCCGGGGCCACGGTGAGGACCGGCCGGTCGTAGAAGGACCGGGGCAGGGGCGTACGGTCGGGGCGCGCGCTCATCCGGTCGAGCGTACTGGAACACGCGCGCCTGCAACCGGCGCCTAAGGTTCCGCGTTGGTAGGGGTTAGTCGCACACGTCTTCACAAGGGGAGTCGAAGCAGATCATGGGGTTCAAGAAGCTGTTCGCCGCACTGGGCGCCGGCGGTGCGTCCGTCGACACGGTCATCACCGAGCCGAACGTGGTGCCCGGCGGCATCGTGCAGGGCGAGGTCCGCATCCAGGGCGGTTCCGTGGAGCAGCAGATCGAGGGCCTGTCGGTCGGTCTGCAGGCGAAGGTCGAGGTCGAGGGCGGCGACCAGGAGTACAAGCAGGACATCGTCTTCACCAAGCAGCGCCTCGGCGGCGCCTTCAAGGTGCAGGCCGGCGCCCAGCACGTCGTGCCGTTCGGGCTGGAGATCCCGTGGGAGACGCCGATCACGCACTTCGAGGGCCACCACCTGCACGGGATGAACATCGGCGTCAGCACCGAGCTGGAGATCGCGCGCGCCGTGGACGCAGGCGACCTCGACCCGATCAACGTGCACCCGCTGCCGGCGCAGCAGGCCGTCCTGGACGGGTTCCGCCGGCTGGGCTTCACCTTCCGCAGCGCGGACATGGAGCGCGGGCACATCCGCGGCACGCGGCAGACGCTGCCCTTCTACCAGGAGATCGAGTTCCTGCCGCCGGCGCAGTACCGGGGTCTGAACCAGGTCGAGCTGACCTTCATCGCCGACGGCTCCGAGATGGACGTCGTCCTGGAGATGGACAAGAAGGCCGGCCTGTTCTCCGAGGGCAGCGACACCTACCGCTGCTTCCGGGTGGGGCTGCAGTCGTACCAGCAGACCGACTGGGCCGCGTACCTCAACGAGTGGATCGCCTCGGTCGGTTCGCAGCGCAACTGGTTCTAGGCTCGGAGCCGGTGCCGGTGCGGTCCGGCACCGGTCCGCGATCAGGAGGTTCAGCAGTGGCCGAGCAGAACAGGGCTCCCCTCCCCCACGCCTTCCACCCGGAAGTCGCCTCGTTCACGGTGGTGAGCGACGATCTCCGGCACGGCGGGGAGCTGGCCGGCGGCCAGGTCCTGGAAGGCGGGAACGTCTCCCCGCACCTGCGCTGGGAGGGTTTCCCGGAGGGGGCGAAGAGCTTCGCCGTGACGTGCTTCGACCCGGACGCCCCGACGGGCAGCGGGTTCTGGCACTGGGTCCTCTTCGACCTGCCCGCCACCGTGACGGAGCTGCCGGCCGGCGCGGGCAGCGGGAAGTTCGAGGGGCTGCCGGACGGAGCCGTGCACGTCCGCAACGACTACGGGACGCGGGACTTCGGCGGGGCGGCGCCGCCGGCCGGCGAGCGCCACCGGTACGTGTTCACCGTGTACGCGGTGGACCGGGAGAAGCTCGGGCCCGGCCCGGACGCCTCACCCGCCGCAGTCGGATTCAACCTGCGGTTCCACACACTGGGGCGCGCCCACCTGATCGGTGAGTACGAGGCGCCGGCAGGCTGATCGTTCGCCTCCTGTTTGCCCGGTCCTGGTCTGAAGCAGACCCGGACCGGGCATTTTTAATGCGTTGTCCCGCGTGGCGCGCGCAGCCAGAGTGGTTGCGGGCCCTGCAGCCAGGGTGGACGCGGGCCTGCGCACGGGAGGTGGGCGAGATGCGGGACACGCTGGTGCTGAATGCGAGCTTCGAGCCGCTGTCGACGGTGACCCTGAACCGGGCCGTCGTGCTGGTTCTCCAGGACAAGGCAGTGGTCGAGCAGTCGCATCCGGAACTGCGTGTCCGAGCGGCCGCCGTGGACCTTCCGATGCCTCGGGTGATCAGGTTGTGCCGGTACGTCCGTGTGCCGTTCCGAAGACACGCGCCGTGGTCCCGGCGGGGCGTGCTGGTGCGGGACCAGCACCGGTGCGCGTACTGCGGGAAGCGGGCCACGACGGTGGACCACGTGGTGCCGCGGGCGCAGGGCGGCCGGGACACCTGGCTGAACACGGTGGCGTCGTGCGCCGAGGACAACCACCGCAAGGCGGACCGGACTCCGGACGAGGCGGGTATGCCGCTGCTGCGGGAGCCGTTCGTGCCGTCCCCTGCGGACGCCATGCTGCTGGCCCTCGGGGTCGGCGGCCGGGAGGCGCTCCCGGAGTGGCTGGGCAGCACGGCGTAGGAACGGGTGGAGGCCCGTCCCCCGAGGGGGCGGGCCTCCGGCGTGTCCGGGGTGCGGCCCGGTCAGCGCAGCAGCATCTGGGCGATGGCGACGGTGCCGACGGCGACGATGACGCCGCGGAGCACGGTCGGCGGGAGCCTGCGGCCGACCTTGGCGCCGATCTGGCCGCCGAGGGTGGAGCCGGCCGCGATGAGGAGGACGGCCGTCCAGTCGAACTCGGCGACGAAGAGGAAGAAGACCGCGGCGATGCCGTTGACGACGGCGGCGATGACGTTCTTGACGGCGTTGATGCGCTGGAGGTCCTCATGGAGCAGGAGCCCCATCAGGCCGACGTAGAGGACGCCCTGGGCGGCGCCGAAGTAGCCGCCGTACGCGCTGGCGAGCAGCATGCCGCCCGCGAGGGCGGGGCCGCCGTCGGGGTGCGCTCCGTCCGAGCCGGCGGCTTCGCGGCGCCCGCGGAGGGCGGCGGCGAGTCGGGGCTGGAGGACGACGAGGACGAGGGCGAGCCCGATGAGCACGGGCACGATGGTGTCGAAGGACTCCGACGGCAGGCTCAGGAGCAGGACGGCTCCGGCGAGGCCGCCGACGGCGGAGACGGCGCCGAGCCGCAGGACGCGGGCGCGCTGCCCGCGGAGCTCCCGGCGGTAGCCGAAGGCTCCGCTGAGGGAGCCGGGGACCAGGCCGAGGGTGTTGGAGACGTTCGCCGTGACGGGCGGGAGGCCCGTGGCGAGCAGCACCGGGAAGGTGATGAGGGTGCCGGAGCCGACGATCGTGTTGATGGTGCCTGCGCCGATGCCGGCGGCGAAGACCGCGACTGATTCCCAGAGGGACATGGACATGGACCGGGCCATCTCCTTTGCATAGGAGGACGCCTCCCCGCCATTGAGGTCGAGGGGCCTCCTTGATCATGCAGGAGGGGACGGCCCGGTGGGCGCGCGGGTCAGTCGATGGGGGGCTGTTCGCGGCGTTCGGTGCCGTTGGCGCCGTTGCCGTTCCCGGTGTGGCCGCCGTTGGCGCCGTTGCTGCCGTTGTTCGCGCCGGACTTGGCGGAGTTCAGGGGGTTGAAGCCGGAGCCGCCGCCCATGGGGCCGAAGTTGCCCATGGCTCCGGAGAGGCCCTTGAGGGCGTCGCCGATCTCGCTGGGCACGATCCAGAGCTTGTTGGCGTCGCCCTCGGCGAGCTTCGGGAGCATCTGGAGGTACTGGTAGGCGAGGAGCTTCTGGTCGGCGTCGCCGGCGTGGATGGACTCGAAGACGGTGCGGATGGCCTGGGCCTCGCCCTCGGCGCGCAGGGCGGCGGCCTTGGCCTCGCCCTCGGCGCGCAGGATGGAGGACTGCTTCTCGCCCTCGGCGCGCAGGATCTCGGACTGGCGGACGCCTTCGGCCTGGAGGATCGCGGCGCGCTTGTCGCGGTCGGCGCGCATCTGCTTCTCCATCGAGTCCTGGATGGAGGTGGGCGGCTCGATGGCCTTGAGCTCGACGCGGTTGACGCGGATGCCCCACTTGCCGGTGGCCTCGTCGAGGACGCCGCGGAGGGCCGCGTTGATCTCCTCGCGGGAGGTGAGCGTCCGCTCCAGGTCCATGCCGCCGATGATGTTGCGCAGGGTGGTGACGGTGAGCTGCTCGATGGCCTGGATGTAGCTGGCGACCTCGTAGGTCGCGGCGCGGGCGTCGGTCACCTGGTAGTAGATGACGGTGTCGATGTTGACGACGAGGTTGTCCTGGGTGATGACCGGCTGGGGCGGGAACGGCACGACCTGCTCGCGGAGGTCGATGCGGTTGCGGATGGAGTCGATGAAGGGGACGACGATGTTGAGGCCCGCGTTGAGGGTGCGGGTGTAGCGGCCGAACCGCTCGACGATGGCTGCGCTGGCCTGCGGGATCACCTGGATCGTCTTGACCAGGGCGATGAAGACCAGAACCACCAGGATGATCAGGACGATGATGATCGGTTGCATGCGGTTCCCCGTGCCCTTCCGGCTGTCTGTGCTGCCCCGTTGATGCGTTCGGAGTCTCGCAGACCCCGGGGCCGCAGGTCGGCTGCTTGGCTCAAGTACTCACATGACGACGGCGGTTGCGCCGTCGATGTCGACCACGTCCACCTGGCTGCCGGGTTCGTAGGCGGCGTCGGCGTCGAGGGTGCGGGCGGACCAGATCTCGCCCGCGAGCTTGACGCGGCCTCCGCTGCCGTCGACGCGTTCGACGACGACGGCCGTTCTGCCCCTCAACGCGTCGATTCCGCTGCGGTGTTGGGGGCGCTGGTCGCGGCTGCGGTTCGCGATCGAGCGGACGGCGGCGGTGAGCGCGACCGACACGACGACGAAGACGAGGACCTGGGCGACGATGCCGCCGCCGAGCGCCGCGGTGGCGGAGGCCGCGAGCGCCCCGACCGCGAACATGCCGAGTTCCGGCATCGCGGTCAGGACGAGCGGGATGCCCAGTCCGACCGCACCGATGAGCCACCACACCCACGCGTCGATGTCCACGGGTTCATGGTAGGTCGGGGGGCGCGGTCGGGACAGGGTGCGGGTCAGCGCAGGGGCAGTCCCCGGGCGGTCCAGCGGTCGTGCTCGGTGCGCTCGACGACGAGCGGGAGGCCGAAGCAGAGGGAGAGGTTGCGGGAGGTGAGTTCGAGGTCGATGGGGCCGGCGGTGACGACCTTGCCCTGACGGATCATCAGGACGTGGGTGAAGCCGGGGGCGATCTCCTCGACATGGTGGGTGACCATGGCCATGGAGGGCGCGAGCGGGTCGCGGGCCAGGCGGCCGAGGCGGCGTACGAGGTCCTCGCGGCCGCCGAGGTCGAGGCCGGCGGCGGGCTCGTCGAGGAGGAGGAGCTCGGGGTCGGTCATCAGGGCGCGGGCGATGAGGGTGCGCTTGCGCTCGCCCTCGGAGAGGGTGCCGAACTTCCGGTCGAGGAAGTCGGTCATGCCGAGGCGGTCGAGGAAGGCGCGGGCGCGCTGCTCGTCGACCTCCTCGTACTCCTCCTGCCAGGTCGCGGTCATGCCGTACGCGGCGGTGAGGACGGTCTGGAGGACGGTTTGGCGCTTGGGGAGCTTGTCGGCCATCGCGATGCCGGCGATGCCGATGCGGGGGCGCAGCTCGAAGACGTCGACCTTCCCGAGGGTGCTGCCGAGGATGGTGGCGGTGCCCTTGGTGGGGAAGAGGTAGCTGGAGGCGATGTTGAGCAGGGTGGTCTTACCGGCGCCGTTGGGGCCGAGGATGACCCAGCGCTCCCCTTCCTTCACCGACCAGGAGACCTGGTCGACCAGAGCCCGGCCCTCGCGGACCACGGATACGTCCTGAAGCTCCAGTACATCGCTCATGAGCGCGTTGTCTCCCCTTGAGGTCTCGGTTCGTCTGTGCGCCGGTGTGCGCAGCCCCAGGGGAAAACCTACGCCACTCGGGGCGGGGTCCGGGCGCCAGCCCGGCTGCCGGGGCGGTTCCGGGCCGGTCCGTAGAGTGGGGGGATGCTTTTCGAACCACGTTCAGGGCGGCTGGCCGCCTGGGGGAACGCGCTGCTGGCCGGTCTGGTCTCGCCCGACGAGGCCGTGTCGTCGATCGTGGCCGGGGACGCCGTGCACCGGGTGGCGGGGCTGCCGGGCGAGCCGGGGCCGGTGGGGCTGACGCTGGCGCTGGGGCGGATGCGGGCCCTGGGGGTGACGGGGCTGCGGGTGGCGCTGCCCGTGCCGGGGCATCCGCTGGGGCTGAGCGGGCCGCCGGAGTTCAACGCGCGGGCGCTGGAGTCGCAGGAGGCGGTGGTCGCCGTGGGGGCGGCGCTGGGGCTGGTGCCGGAGGTGGCCGAGGCGGGGCCCGCGGGGGACGTGCACGTCGAGGTGGTGTGGCGGTGCCTGCCCGTGCGGGAGGCGCCCCCGGCGGACGTGCCGTCTCTGGGCGAGGCGGAGCGGGAGCTGGCGGAGGCCGTGCGCGAGGCGACGGCGGTGCTGACGCGGCTGGACGTGGCGGCCTCGGGGCCGGCGGCGGAGGCCGCGGTGTCGGCCTTCCGGGCGCGGGCGGAGGCCGGGCGGGAGGCGCTGGCTCCGGGGTATCCGGCGCGGGCGGTGCGGGTGCTGGCGCTGGCGCAGCGGGTGGACCTGCTGGTGTCGCTGGCGTACGAGCGGGGGCACGGCGGTGCGGTGGCGGCGTCGGAGATGGCGGCGCGGGCTGAGGCGCTGCGGCCGGTGGAGCGGGTGGCGCGGCGGGCGCTGGTGGCGGCGTACAACGCGGCGGTGGAGGAGCGGGAGCGGGGCTGAGTGCCCGGGGGCGCGGCACGGCCCCGCCTCCGGGGAGAGGGAGGAGGCGGGGCCGGCGGCGGGGGGCGGCGGGTCAGCCGTTGGTGCCGGTGTTTCCCCAGGCGCCGTTCAGCAGGCCGACCGCGGTGACCGCGTTGCCGACGGCGTTCACGGGGACGTGCACCGGGACCTGGTCGAGGTTCCCGGAGGCGACGCCGGGCGAGCCCGCGGCTTCGCCCGAGGCCCAAGCGCCGCCGTGGGCGGAGGCGGCGCCCGCCCCCGCGGCGAGGAGGCCGCCCGCGATCAGGGCGGCGGCGGTGGCCTTCTTGGTGTTCTTCACGTGTCCTCGTCCTCCGTACGTCTGCCGGGGCCGGCGCTCCGGCACGCCCTGGAGAACGGTCCCGCGCCGCACGGGATACGCCGTGTGGGCGACATGCACCCGACGGTATGACATTCGGAACGGCGGATGGACGGGTCGGCGGCGGCGCGCCGCCTCAGCCGGCCGCGCCGTGGCGGACGGCCCAGAGCGCCGCCTGGGTGCGGTCGGCGAGGTCCAGCTTCATGAGGATGTTCGAGACGTGCGTCTTGACCGTCTTCTCCGACAGGACGAGCGCCCGCGCGATCTCCCGGTTGGAGCGGCCGTCCGCGATAAGGCCGAGGACCTCCTGCTCCCGCTCGGTCAGGGAGCCGCCGCGGCCGGCCGCCGGCTGGTCGTCCTGGGACAGCAGCGCCTCGGCGACCTCCGGCTGGAGCAGGACGTGCCCGGCGCGGACGGAGCGGATGGCCGCGGCGAGCGCGTCCGGGTCGATGTCCTTGTAGACGTATCCGGCGGCGCCGGCGCGCAGGGCCGGGACGACCGTCCGCTGCTCGGTGAAGCTGGTGACGACCAGGACCCGGGCGGGGTTGTCCGCGGCGCGGAGCCGGCGCAGGGCCTCGATGCCGTCGGTGCCGGGCATCGTGATGTCCATCAGGATCACGTCGGGCCGCAGCTCCTCGGCGCGTGCGGCGCCCTCGTCGCCGTCGGCGGCCTCGCCGACGACCTCGATGTCGTCCTGGACCTCCAGGAAGGTGCGCAGGCCGCGCCGGACGACCTGGTGGTCGTCGACGAGCAGGACGCGGATCCGGCCGGGCGTCTCAGCCACCGGGTACCTCCATCTCGATCGTGGTGCCCGCGGCGGGCGCCGAGTGCACGGTGAGGCGGCCGCCGGCGCCGGCGGCCCGGTCCCGCATGGAGACGAGGCCGAGGTGGCGTCCGGCCGCGCGGACGGCGGCGGGGTCGAAGCCGCTGCCGTTGTCGGCGACGGTGAGGACGGCGCCGGTGCCGCGCCGGGCGAGCACGACGTCGACGCGGTCGGCGCCGGAGTGGCGCAGGGCGTTGTGGAGGGCTTCCTGGGCGACGCGGAGGAGTGCCTCCTCCTGGGCGGCGGGCAGGGCGCGTACGCCGTCGCAGGTGAAGGTGACGCGGGCGGCCTGCGCGCGGTCGAGGACGCGGACGTGGCCGCGGAGGGTGGCGGCGAGGCCGTCCTCGTCGAGGCCGGCGGGGCGCAGTTCGGTCACGGCGGCGCGCAGTTCGTCGGCGGCCTCGGCGGCGAGGGCGGCGACCTGGTGGAGTTCGTCCTTGGCGCGGGCCGGGTCGCGGTCGACGAGGGCGGCGGCGGCCTGGGCGGTCAGGCGGAGGGAGAAGAGCTTCTGGCTGACGGCGTCGTGCAGCTCGTGGGCGAGGCGGGAGCGCTCCTCGGCGATGGTGAGCTCGCGGCTCCGCTCGTACAGGCGGGCGTTGGTCAGGGCGATGGCGGCGTGCTGGGCGAGGAGGCCGAGGAGTTCCCCGTCCTCCTCGGTGAAGCCGCCGGGGGCGTGCTTGTTGGCGAGGAAGAGGGCGCCGAGGGTCTCCTCACCGTCCCGGATGGGGCGGCCGAGGAAGTCGGCCATCTCGGGGTGGGCGGCGGGCCAGCCCTCGAAGCGGGGGTCCTTGCGCACGTCGGCGAGGCGCTCGGCTCCCTCCTGGTGGAGCATCGCGGCGAGGATGCCGTGCTGGCGGGGCAGGGGGCCGATGCGGCGCCACTGCTCCTCGCTGATGCCGTCGACGACGAACTGCGCGAAGCCGCCGTGGTCGTCGGGGACGCCGAGGGCGGCGTAGCGGGCGCCGAGGAGGGCGCGGGCCTCGATGACGATCGTGCGCAGGACGTCGCGTACCTCCAGCCGCCGGCTCATGGCGAGCAGTGCGGTGCTGACGGCGGCGAGGCCGCTGCGGGGGGCGTGGTCCATGGAGATCACCGTACTCGGGGCTGTGACCTGCGGGATCGGGCGCGGGTCCTAGGGCGGGAGCCGGAGGGGGGCGGGGCCGGGGGTGCGGGTCGCTGGCGTGTTCCTCCGCCCTCGGGAGGAGGGCGGGGGCGGCCGGGGTCCTCCTGGAGTCGGACTTCGGTGACGGATTGCATTGCTTTGGCAACGCCGGGTGAGATTGTTACCTGCCCGATGTGAGCCCGCGCATAGGACCCAGGTCACTTACGAAGGAGCGTAGTGGACGGGTAAAGGCGACATCAATGCTGCTCTGGGCGGTGCGCGGGGCTGAGATCCGGGCGCGGAGCGGCGCCGTGATCCACTAAGCGGGATCGTACGTCACACCTTTGCCACGGGATTTTGCCGCCGCTAAGAATTGCCTCCGTCGCACGGCGCCGCGGATCTCCCCCGATTCGCAGGCCGCCTTCCTGCGGCTCCCGCGATTCGAAGAGGTTGTCCACGCATGTCCGAGATCAACATCCCCGGCCGTCGTCTGACGAAGGCCCACAAGAGGTCCTTCGCCACCGTCGCCGCCCTCGGCGCCGCCGCCCTCGCCGCCACCCTCGTCCCCGGCGGTGCCGGGAACTCCGGCCAGGCCGAGGCTGCCGCCGCTCCCGCGGCGTGGACGCAGGTCACGGGCGCCGTCCAGGCCCAGACCGTGCAGGCGAACCTGGCCGCGCAGCAGGCCGTCGCCGCCAAGGCCGCCCAGCAGGCGGCCGCCGCTGCCAAGGCCAAGGCGGACGCCGCGGCGAAGGCCGAGGCCGAGGCCAAGGCGAAGAAGGCCCGCGAGGCCAAGGCAGCCGCCAGCCGCGCCGCCGCCCGCACGCCCGTCTTCGCGAACAACCTGGACGGCTGGATCAAGGAAGCCCTCTTCATCATGAAGAAGGAGGGCATCCCGGGCACCTACGCAGGCATTCACAAGAACGTGATGCGCGAGTCCTCGGGCAACCCGCTGGCCATCAACAACTGGGACATCAACGCCAAGAACGGCGTCCCGTCCAAGGGCCTGCTCCAGGTCATCTACCCGACCTTCAAGGCCTACCACGTGCCCGGCACCAAGTTCGACCAGTACGACCCGGTCGCCAACATCGTCGCCGCCTGCAACTACGCGGCCGACCGCTATGGCACGATCGACAACGTCAACAGCGCCTACTGAGCCGGCACGCACGGCACGGCAGCCTCTTGCGCCGAAGGGCGGCACCCGGTTTCGGGTGCCGCCCTTCGGCGTTCTCGTGCGGGAGCCGTGCGCTAGTTGCGCATGACCTCGGGCTCGTGGCGGCGCAGCAGGCGCTGCACGGCGAAGCCGCAGACCACGCCGAGCGCGACGAGGACGAGGATGTCCAGGGTCCACTGCCCGATCGTGGGGTCCCACAGCGGGTCGGTGTTCTGCGGGTTCTCGATGTCCCACGGCGCCATCAGCTTGCCGAGGTTCAGCGTGGTGCCGGAGGCGGCGATGGCCCAGCGGGACGGCATCAGCCAGGCGAACTGCTCCAGGCCGGGCTTGTCGTAGATCTGGAACAGGATGCCGGTGAAGACGACCTGGACGATGGCGAACATGACCAGCAGGGGCATGGTCTTCTCGGCGGTCTTCACCAGCGCGGAGATGACCAGGCCGAACATCATCGACGTGAAGCCGAGCGCGATCACCGAGATGCACAGCTCGGCGGCGGGCGACATGAACAGGCCCTCGGCGGGCAGCTTGCGCGGGGTGAAGCCGATGGCGCAGATGATCACGCCCTGGAGGGCGGTGATGACGCCGAGGACGATCACCTTCGACATCAGGTAGGCCGAGCGGGACAGGCCGGTGGCGCGTTCGCGCTCGTAGATGACCCGTTCCTTGATCAGTTCTCGGACCGAGTTGGCGGCTCCGGAGAAGCACATGCCGACCGCGAGGATCAGCATGATCGTGCCGGCGTCGCCGTTGAACCGGCTCGGCGGGATCGGCGGGGCGAGGCCGAACTTGGCGGGGATGACCGTGGAGACGATGCCGAGGACCGCGGGCAGGGCCACCATCAGCACCATGAAGCCCTTGTCCGAGGCGATCACCGACAGGTAGCGGCGGATCAGCGTCCACAGCTGCGAGCCCCAGGCCTGCGGCTTGGGCGGGATCATCTGCTGCGGGGGCATGGCGACCGACTGCGGGGCGACCGCGTCGAGGTCGGCGGCGTACAGCTGGTAGTGCTGCGAGCCCTTCCAGCGGCCGGCCCAGTCGTAGTCCCGGTAGTTCTCGAAGGCCGAGAAGACGTCCGCCCAGGTGCTGTAGCCGAAGAAGTTCAGCGCCTCGTCCGGCGGGCCGAAGTAGGCGACCGAGCCGCCCGGGGCCATGACCAGCAGCTTGTCGCACAGCGACAGCTCGGCGACGGAGTGGGTGACCACGAGCACCGTGCGGCCGTCGTCGGCGAGGCCGCGCAGCAGCTGCATGACGTCGCGGTCCATGCCCGGGTCCAGGCCGGAGGTCGGCTCGTCCAGGAAGATCAGCGACGGCTTGGTCAGCAGCTCCAGGGCCACGGAGACGCGCTTGCGCTGGCCGCCGGAGAGCGCGGTGATCTTCTTGTCCTTGTGGATGTCGAGCTTGAGCTCGCGCAGGACCTCGTCGATGCGGGCGGCGCGCTCGGACTCGGCGGTGTCGCCGGGGAAGCGGAGCTTGGCCGCGTACTTCAGGGCGGTGGAGACCCGCAGCTCCTTGTGCAGGATGTCGTCCTGCGGGACCAGGCCGATGCGCTGGCGGAGCTCCGCGAACTGCTTGTACAGGTTGCGGTTGTCGTAGAGGACGTCGCCCTGGTCGGCGGGCCGGTAGCCGGTGAGCGCCTTCAGCAGCGTCGACTTGCCGGAGCCGGAGGGGCCGATGACGCCGATGAGCGACTTCTCCGGGACGCCGAAGGTGACGTCCTTGAGGATCTGCTTGCCGCCGTCGACGGTGACGGTGAGGTGGCGGGCCGAGAAGGAGACGTCGCCGGAGTCGACGAACTCCTCCAGCCGGTCCCCGACGATGCGGAACGTGGAGTGGCCGACGCCGACAATGTCGTTCGGGCCGAGCAGCACGGAGCCGGACTTGGGCAGCGCCTGGCCGTTGACGTAGGTGCCGTTGTGGCTGCCGAGGTCGTGGATCTCGAAGCGGCCGCCGGTGGAGCGGAACTCCGCGTGGTGGCGCGAGACCTGGAGGTCGGAGACCACGAGCTCGTTGTCCAGGGCGCGGCCGATGCGCATGACGCGGCCGACGGCGATCTGGTGGAACGTCGTCGGGCTGCGGTCGCCGCCGTAGCCGGACGCGGCGCCCTGGGCGGGGGCCGCGCCGCCGCCCTGCTGGTGCGGGAACTGCGGCTGCTGGGCCGGGGCGGCCTGCTGCTGCGGGTGCTGCGGCCACCCCTGGGCCTGCGGCTGCTGCTGCGGGGCGGGGGCCTGGTAGGCCGGGGCCGCCTGCGCCTGGGCCGGGGCCTGGTACGCGGGGGCCGGGGCCTGGTAGGCCGGCGCCTGCTGCTGCGGCACGGCCTGCTGCGGCGCGCCGGCAGCGGCGGCGCTGAAGTTCAGCCGCGGGCCGTCGGTGGCGTTGCCCAGGTGGACCGGTGTGCCGGGCACGAGCTCGGTGTGCTGGACCCGCGCACCGTGCACGTACGTGCCGTTGGTGCTGCCGTGGTCCTCCAGGCCCCAACCCCGTCCGTTCCACGCGATGGTGGCGTGCCGCCAGGACACGCGCGCGTCGTCGACCACCACGTCTCCCTGGGGGTCGCGCCCCAGCGAGTACGACCTGGACGGGTCCAGCGTCCAGGTCCTTCCGTTCAATTCCAGTACGAGTTCCGGCACTCCAGCCCCACTTAGGTCCCCCGAGAATCTCCCCGGCCGTCAGGGAGTCCGACGGCAGGGAGTCTAGGGATGGCTAACATCCTGGGGAACTATTTCAGGCTGGGGCCGACATGTGGAATCGAGCCCCCGTCAGGGCCCCGGGGCAGCCCGCCCGCCGGGCAAAGCACCCGCAGCAGGCCATACGGGACTCCCTGCCCCCGCGCCCGGCCCGTACGGGGCCCCCGGGCCCGCCCGGAGGGGTCGGTTCCCGGCCCGCTCGGGCCCGGGAGGGCCGCCGCGGGCCCCCGTTTCGTTGGTGAACCGTGACACTCGGGCGCGCCGCCGGGCCCGGCGGCCGCCCGCCGGCCCGGTGCGCCGCGTGGCCCGCCGTTCACCCGCGGTCCACCCGCCCGACGCGCTGACCGGGGGAAAGGGGTCCCGGTGGGTGGGACGGGGGTCCACCTGCGGCGGGCGGGCAGATACGGTGAGAGCACCATGAGCGCTTCGCAGACCTCCGAGGTCCCCACCCTCCTCGTCAAGATCTTCGGCAAGGACCGCCCCGGGATCACCGCCGGGCTGTTCGACACCCTCGCCGCGTACTCCGTCGACGTGGTCGACATCGAGCAGGTCGTCACCCGCGGCCGCATCGTCCTGTGCGCCCTCGTCACCATGCCCGCCGGCGGGACGGAGGGCGAGCTGCGGGCGACCGTCCACAGCTGGGCCGAGTCCCTCAAGATGCAGGCGGAGATCCTCTCCGGCACCGGCGACAACCTGCCGCGCGGCAGCGGCCGCTCCCACGTCACCGTGCTCGGGCACCCGCTCACCGCCGAGTCCACGGCGGCCATAGCGGCCCGGATCACCGCAACCGGCGGCAACATCGACCGCATTTTCCGGCTCGCGAAGTACCCGGTCACGGCCGTCGAGTTCGCGGTGTCCGGCTGCGAGACCGAGCCGCTGCGCACCGCGCTGGCCACGGCCGCCGCGCACATCGGGGTCGACGTGGCGGTGGTCTCGGCGGGCCTGCACCGCCGGGCGCAGCGCCTGGTCGTGATGGACGTGGACTCCACGCTCATCCAGGACGAGGTCATCGAGCTGTTCGCGGCGCACGCGGGCTGCGAGGCCGAGGTCGCCGAGGTGACCGAGCGGGCCATGCGCGGGGAGCTGGACTTCGAGCAGTCGCTGCACGCCCGGGTGGCGCTGCTGGCCGGGCTCGACGCCTCGGTCGTGGAGAAGGTGCGCGCGGAGGTGCGGCTGACGCCGGGCGCCAGGACGCTGATCCGCACGCTGAAGCAGCTCGGCTACCAGGTGGGTGTGGTCTCCGGCGGGTTCACGCAGGTGACGGACGACCTCAAGGAGCGGCTGGGGCTGGACTTCGCCTCCGCCAACACGCTGGAGATCGTCGACGGCCGGCTGACGGGCCGGGTGACCGGCGAGATCGTGGACCGGGCGGGCAAGGCGCGGCTGCTGCGCCGCTTCGCCGAGGAGGCCGGGGTGCCGCTGTCGCAGACGGTGGCCGTGGGCGACGGCGCGAACGACCTGGACATGCTGAACGCGGCCGGGCTGGGGGTGGCGTTCAACGCCAAGCCGGTGGTCCGGGAGGCCGCGCACACCGCGGTGAACGTGCCGTTCCTCGACACGGTGCTGTACCTGCTCGGCGTCACCCGCGAGGAGGTCGAGGCCGCGGGCCTCACCTGACGGAGGGGTGGAGGGGCCCCGGCGGTCGGCCGCCGGGGCCCCTCCGTGTCCGCGGAGTCCTGCGCGGGTCAGTGGTCCTTCGGGGTCCAGAAGTCCAGCAGCGTGCCGACGCCGTGCTCGACGGACTTCCACGAGCCGGTGAAGGAGACGACGGCGAGCGCTGCTGTCGGGAAGCCGGTACGGGCCATCCTGGCGAGGGAGTCGCCCTCCGCGCGGCCGGCGAGGGCGTCGGCGAGGGCGTGCATGCCCGGGTTGTGCCCGACCACGAGGAGGTCGCAGACCTCGTCGGACGTCTCGTTGAGGAGGGCGATGAGCTCGCCGAGCGAGGCGTCGTACAGCCTCTCCTCGTAGACGGTCCGGGGGCGCTGGGGCAGTTCGTGGACGGCGAGCTTCCATGTCTCGCGGGTGCGGACTGCGGTGGAGCAGAGGGCCAGGTCGAAGGCGATGCCGGTCTCGGCCAGCTTCAGTCCGGCGGCCGGTGCCTCCTGGCGGCCGCGCTCCGCCAGGGGGCGTTCGTGGTCGGACACCTCCGGCCAGTCGGCCTTGGCGTGCCGGAGGAGGGCGATCCTGCGGGGTGTGTCGGCGCTCATGGGCCCAGCTTCCCACGGATCGGCCCCTGCGGGCCCGGGTGTCGCGCCGCCCGGGTGCGGCGGCGGGGCGCGTCGCGGCGCGGGCGGGCGCGCGGGTGCGTCAGCCGGCGGCGCGCATCAGTTCGCGGCCGACCTGGAGCAGGTGGGGGGTGTCGCCGGTGGATGCCTGCGCCTCCCCGGCGCCGGCCGGGAGGAGGAGCAGCAGGCAGAAGGCGAGGACGGGCAGGGCCAGGGCCCACCAGTGCAGCCGGGCGTCGGCGCCGGCGGCGGTGCGTGATCCGGTGGGGCGCGTGGGGGCCGACATGGGCCGCCTCCGTGGGTGTGCGGGTGGGACGGGCTGGCTCCTTCGAATCTAGGGATCCGGAGGGCCGCGGCCCATCAGGGGTGCACCCGAGGCGACCCTGAACCCTGCCCCCTAGGGGATGGTGGGGCAAGCCCCACCCCGGCGGGTCAGGGGGCGGCGACGGTGGCGATGACGGCGATGACCACGGTGATGGCGAGCATGGCCCCGAGGACGATGCCGAGCATCTTGCGGCCGTTCTGCGGGTCGGGGTCGAGTACGGGATCCATGCCGTTCAGTCTCGCACGGCGCATTCGGCCTCGACGGTGCGGTCCCGGCCTGCGAGGACGCCGAGGGCGATCTGCGGGACGAGGAGGCCGGCCATGACGGCCAGCGGGAGGTCCCAGCCGCCGGTGTGCTGGTAGAGGGCGCCGATGAGGAGGGGGCCGGGCAGGGAGAGGAGGTAGCCGGTGCACTGGGCGAAGGCGGAGAGCCGTACGACGCCGCCCGGGGTCCTGGCGCGCAGGCCGATCATGGTGATGGCGAGCGGGAAGGCGCAGTTGGAGAGGCCGAGGAGCAGCGCCCAGGCCCAGGCTCCGGCGGCGGGGGCGAGCTGGAGGCCGGCGTAGCCGGCGAGGCCGAAGGCGCCGAGGACCGCGGCGATGGCGCCCTGGTTGCGCATGCGGCCGGCCAGGCCCGGGATGACGAAGGCGAGCGGTACGCCCATGACCATGGTGACGGCGAGCAGGACGCCCGCGGAGCCGGCGGAGACCCCGGCGTCGCGGAAGATCTGCGGCAGCCAGCCCATGGTGACGTACGCGCCGGTGGCCTGGAGGCCGAAGTAGCCGGCGAGGGCCCAGGCGGTGCGGCTGCGGACGACGGAGGGGCCGGTCCGGGGCGCGGGCGCCCCGCCCCCGGCGGCGGCCCGGCGCCGGTCGCGGCGCGCGGCGGCGGCGATCGGCAGCCAGGGCAGGACGGCCGCGGCGGCGGGGAGCGCCCAGACGAGCAGGCCGGTGCGCCAGTTGCCGCCGAGGGCGGAGGTCAGGGGCACGGTCGCGGCGGCGGCGAGGGAGGTGCCGATGGCGAGGGCCATGGAGTACAGGCCGGTCATGGTGCCGACGCGGTCGGGGAACCAGCGCTTGACGATGACGGGCAGCAGGACGTTCGTCAGGGCGATGCCGGCCAGGGACAGGGCGCTGGCGGCGAGGAAGCCGGCGGCTCCCTGCGCGAAGGGGCGGATCAGCAGTCCGGCGGCGACGGCTGCCATGCCGGCGCAGACGACGGCGGCGGGCCCGAAGCGGCGGGAGAGGCGGGGCGCGGTGATGCCGAAGACGGCGAAGCAGAGGGCCGGGACGGAGGTGATCAGTCCGGCGACGGTGCCGTTCATGCCGAGGCCGGTGCGGGCCTCTTCGAAGAGGGCGCCGAGGCTGGTGATGGCAGGGCGCAGGTTGAGGGCGGCCAGGACGATGCCGAGGACGAGGACGGGGCCGAGCCAGCCTGGCTGTGCGGGCTCCGCGGAGGGGGCGGCGGGCCGGGGGGCGGAGGCGGCGCGCTGGGCGGGCGGGGCGGGGTGCCGTCTCGGGGCGGCCAGGGTGCTCGGGCCGTTCGGGGTGTTCGCAGTGTTCGGGGTGCGGGTGTGGTCGTCGGGCATGGGTCCATCATAGAATCATGGGATGATTGACTGTCCCCTGCCGGAGCGGACCGAGAGGACCCCGTCCGGATGCCGCTGACCTCGCCCCGCCGATCCGCCCTGGTCGACCAGGTGATCGCCCAGCTCAGGAACCAGATCACCTCCGGGGAGTGGCCGGTCGGCTCCCGGATCCCCACCGAGCCGGAGCTCGTCGAGCTGCTCGGCGTCGCCCGCAACACCGTGCGCGAGGCCGTCCGGGCCCTCGCGCACAACGGACTCCTCGACATCCGGCAGGGTTCGGGGACGTACGTCCTCGCCACCAGCGAGCTGGCCGGGGTGATGCACCGCCGCTTCGCCGGGGCCGACCCGCGGCACGTCGCGGAGCTCCGCTCGACGCTGGAGTCCTCGGGCGCCCGGCTGGCGGCCGAGCGGCGCACCGACCGGGACATGGCCCAGCTGGACGCGCTGCTGGCGCGCCGCGAGGAGGCCTGGGCGAGCGGGGACGCCGGGCTGTTCGTCGCGGCGGACGTCGCCCTGCACATGGCGGTGGTCGCCGCCTCGCACAACGAGGTGCTCGTCGAGCTGTACGCGGACCTCGGCGACCTGGTCGCGGAGTGGCTCCGCACGGACGTGGGGACGGTGCTGGAGCCGTCGGCGCACCTGGACCACGCGCGGCTGATCGAGGCGATCCGGCGGGGCGACGGGGACGCGGCGGCCGCGGAGGCGGCCGGGTACCCGTACGCCTGCCTGGGCGGCGGCCGGCCGGAACCGCGGACGTAGCAGGGCCGCGGGGCCGCGGGGCGGTCAGGCCCGCCCGTGGGTGATCCAGGCGGAGCGGACCTCCTTCCAGCAGCGGCCCACGAGTTCGACCCGGCCTGCCGGGTCGAGCGGTACGGCGGCGCCGTCGCCGTCGAGGTCCCACCAGCGGTCGCATTCGACGTGCAGCCGCAGGTGGTCGGTCTCGGGGTAGCCGTTCTGGCAGTGCGCGGTCACCAGTGAGCCCTCGATGACGGTGTCGCAGTCGGCGCCGAAGAGCTCGGCGGCGGGCGGGGCGGGCCGGACGGGCGGTTCGACGGGGATGTCGTCGAGGTCGACGACGGCGGAGTCCGCGGTGGCGGGCACCGGCGCCGAACGCGGCCCCGCGGGCGGCGCGGGCGTCCCGGGGACGAGGAGGGCGGCCAGGGCCACCGGGGTGACCAGCAGCAGTACTGCCCGGCTCGGCCTCGCGTGCACGCCCGCACCTCCTCCCCGCAGCAGGATCCGGGAAGATCCCGGCCCGGTCAGTTTGCCGGGTTCTGTCCCGGTTTTCGACTCGGGAAGATCCGGTCGGCGGGCGTACGTGCGTTCGCCGGGCGCCCCCTTCCCCCGGGCCTGTACGCCCGAACGGCGGCGGCCGCGCCTCCCCTCGGGGAAGCGCGGCCGCCGCCGTTCGGATGGTGCGGCCGGGTGCTCAGGCACCCATGGCGTGCAGGCCGCCGTCCACGTGGACGATCTCGCCCGTGGTCTTCGGGAACCAGTCCGACAGCAGCGCGACGACGCCGCGGCCCGCCGGCTCCGGGTCGCTCATGTCCCACTCCAGCATGGAGCGGTGGTTCCAGGTGTCCGCCAGCTCGCCGAAGCCCGGGATGGACTTCGCGGCCATGGAGCCGAGGGGGCCGGCCGAGACCAGGTTGCAGCGGATGTTCTCCTTGCCCAGGTCGCGGGCGAGGTAGCGGCTGGTGGCCTCCAGGGCGGCCTTGGCCGGGCCCATCCAGTCGTACTGCGGCCAGGCGAACTGCGCGTCGAAGGTCAGGCCGACGACCGCCGCGCCCTCCGCCGGGAACAGCGGCTTGCAGGCCATGGTCAGCGACTTCAGCGAGAACGCCGAGACGTGCATGGCGGTGGCGACCGACTCGAACGGGGTGTTCAGGAAGTTGCCGCCGAGGGCGTCCTGCGGGGCGAAGCCGATCGAGTGGACGACGCCGTCGAGGCCGCCGAGCTCGTCGCGGACCAGCTGCTCCAGGCGGCCCAGGTGCTCGTCGTTCGTGACGTCGAGCTCGATGACCTTGACCGGCTTCGGGAGCTTCTTGGCGATGCGCTCGGTCAGGGTGGGCCGCGGCCACGCGGTGAGGATGACCTCGGCCCCCTGCTCCTGGGCCAGCTTGGCGACGTGGAAGGCGATGGAGGACTCCATCAGCACGCCGGTGACGAGGATCCGCTTGCCCTCGAGGATTCCGCTCATGGTGATCAGTGACCCATGCCCAATCCGCCGTCAACGGGAATGACGGCTCCGGTGATGTACGCGGCGTCGTCGGACGCCAGGAAGCTGACCGCTGCCGCGATCTCCTCGGGCTGCGCGTAGCGGGCGAGCGGCACGTTCGCCACGATGGCCGCGCGCTGCTCGTCGGTGAGCACCTTCGTCATGTCGGTGTCCACGAAACCGGGCGCGACGACGTTGAAGGTGATGTTGCGGGATCCCAGCTCGCGGGCGAGCGAGCGGGCGAAGCCGACCAGCGCCGCCTTGGAGGCCGCGTAGTTGGCCTGTCCGGCGGAGCCGAGGAGGCCCACGACCGAGGAGATCAGGACGACGCGGCCCTTCTTGGCGCGCAGCATGCCGCGGTTGGCGCGCTTGACGACGCGGAAGGTGCCGGTGAGGTTGGTGTCGACCACCGAGGTGAAGTCGTCCTCGGACATGCGCATCAGGAGCGTGTCCTTGGTGATGCCGGCGTTGGCCACCAGCACCTCGACGGCGCCGTGGGCGTCCTCGATCTCCTTGTAGGCCTGCTCCACCTGCTCGGAGTCGGTGATGTCGCAGCGGACCGCCAGGACGCCGAGTGCGGTGAGCTCCTCCGGCGGCTCGCCCGAGCGGTACGTGACCGCGACCTTGTCGCCGGCCTGTGCGAAGGCGCGGGCGATGGCGAGGCCGATGCCCCGGTTTCCTCCGGTGACGAGAACCGAGCGGCTCAACGGATCACCCTTTCGACTAGCGGTCTGAGTACCAGAAACCTATAGGCCCCGCAGGGAATGCGGAGAATCGATGTCCCACAGGGCCGTGCGACGGGCTCTGTCGAGTCCCTACAGAAAGGGGTAGGCACAAAAGCCCCGGGCGCGCCATGATCAGGGGGACCGGCCCCGACCTCGGGAGGAATTCCGTGCCCCATTCCATCGACGCGGCCTTCACCGCGCTGCCCCTGCGGGCGCTCGCCGACGCGGCGCTCGCCCGGGCCCGCGCGCTGGGCGCCGAGCATGCCGACTTCCGGCTGGAGCGGATCCGCAGCGCGTCCTGGCGGCTGCGGGACGCCAAGCCCTCCGGCGGGTCCGACACCACGGACCTGGGGTACGCGGTCCGCGTGGTGCACGGCGGTGCCTGGGGGTTCGCCTCCGGCGTGGACCTGACGATGGACGGCGCGGCGCGCGTGGCGTCCCAGGCAGTCGCCATGGCGAAGCTGTCCGCGCAGGTCATCAAGGCCGCCGGGTCCGACGAGCGGGTCGAGCTGGCCGAGGAGCCGGTGCACGCCGACAAGACGTGGATCTCCTCGTACGAGGTGGACCCCTTCTCCGTCCCGGACGCCGAGAAGGCCGCCCTGCTGGCCGACTGGAGCTCCCGCCTGCTCGCCGCGGACGGCGTGGCGCACGTGGACGCCTCGCTGCTCGCCGTGCACGAGAACAAGTTCTACGCGGACACGGCCGGCACCGTGACCACCCAGCAGCGGGTGCGGGTCCACCCGCAGCTCACCGCGGTCGCCGTGGACGGGCAGACCGGCGGCTTCGACTCCATGCGGACCATCGCGCCGCCCGTCGGCCGCGGCTGGGAGTACCTGACCGGCACCGGCTGGGACTGGGACGCCGAGCTGGAGCAGATCCCGGAGCTGCTCGCCGAGAAGATGCGCGCGCCCAGCGTCGAGGCGGGCCGCTACGACCTCGTGGTCGACCCCTCCAACCTGTGGCTCACCATCCACGAGTCGATCGGGCACGCCACCGAGCTGGACCGGGCGCTCGGCTACGAGGCGGCGTACGCGGGGACCTCCTTCGCCACGTTCGACCAGCTCGGCAAGCTCAGGTACGGCTCGTCGATCATGAACGTGACCGGCGACCGCACCGCCGAGCACGGCCTGGCCACCATCGGCTACGACGACGAGGGCGTCGAGGCGCAGAGCTGGGACCTGGTCCGCGAGGGCACCCTGGTCGGCTACCAGCTGGACCGGCGCATCGCGAAGCTGACCGGCCTGGGGCGGTCCAACGGCTGCGCCTTCGCCGACTCCCCCGGACACGTCCCCGTCCAGCGCATGGCGAACGTCTCGCTCCAGCCGGACCCGGGCGGGCTGTCGACGGAGGACCTGATCGGCGGGGTGGAGCGCGGCATCTACGTCGTCGGCGACCGCTCCTGGTCGATCGACATGCAGCGCTACAACTTCCAGTTCACGGGGCAGCGCTTCCACCGGATCGAGAACGGCAGGCTGGCCGGCCAGCTGCGCGACGTCGCGTACCAGGCGACGACCACCGAGTTCTGGGGGTCCATGGAGAAGGTCGGCGGCCCGCAGACCTACGTCCTGGGCGGCGCCTTCAACTGCGGCAAGGCGCAGCCGGGCCAGGTCGCCTCCGTCTCCCACGGCTGTCCGTCCGCGCTGTTCCGCGACGTGAACATCTTGAACACCACCCAGGAGGCCGGTCGCTGATGACCTCGAACCGCACGAAGCCGCACGAGATCGTCGAGCGGGCCCTGGAGCTGTCCACCGCCGACGGCTGCATCGTCATCGCCGACGAGGAGTCGACGGCCAACCTGCGCTGGGCCGGCAACACGCTCACCACCAACGGCGTGACCCGCGGCCGCACGCTGACCGTCATCGCCACGGTCGACGGGCGGGAGGGCACCGCCTCGGGGGTCGTGTCGCGCGCGGCCGTCACCGCCGACGACCTGGAGCCACTGGTCCGGGCAGCCGAGGCCGCCGCGCGCGACGCGGGCCCCGCGGAGGACGCGCAGCCGCTGGTCACGGGCACGCCCGCCTCGCCGGACTTCGCCGACGCCCCGGCCGAGACCTCCTCGTCGGTCTTCGCGGACTTCGCTCCGGCGCTCGGCGAGGCCTTCGCCCGGGCCCGGGCGGGCGGCCGCGAGCTGTACGGCTTCGCCAACCACGAGCTGGTCTCCACGTACGTCGGCACCTCGACCGGGCTGCGGCTGCGGCACGACCAGCCGAACGGCACGCTGGAGCTCAACGCGAAGTCCCCGGACCGGCAGCGCTCGGCGTGGGCCGGCCGCGGCACCCGGGACTTCAAGGACGTGGACCCGCTCGCGCTGGACGCGGAGCTCGCCGTGCGCCTGGGCTGGGCGGCGCGCCGCCACGACCTGCCGGCGGGCCGGTACGAGACGCTGCTCCCGCCGACGGCGGTGGCGGACCTGCTGATCTACCAGATGTGGTCGGCGGCGGCGCGGGACGCGGTGGAGGGCCGGACGGTGTTCTCCAAGCCGGGCGGCGGCACCCGGCTCGGTGAGCGTCTGTCCCGGCTGCCGCTGACCCTGCGCAGCGACCCGAACGCCCCGGGGCTGGAGTCGGCGCCGTTCGTGATCGCGCACAGCTCGGGCGACGACGCGTCGGTCTTCGACAACGGCCTGCCGGTGCCGGCGACCGACTGGATCAAGGACGGCGAGCTGGCCCGGCTGGCGACGACCCGGCACACCGCGGCCCTCACGGGCATGCCGCTCTCCCCCGGCTTCGGCAACCTGGTCCTGGACGGGGGCGGGGAGAAGTCGCTGGAGGAGATGGTCGCGGGCACGCAGCGGGGCCTGCTGCTGACCTGCCTGTGGTACATCCGCGAGGTCGACCCGGCGACGCTGCTGCTGACCGGCCTGACCCGGGACGGCGTCTACCTCGTGGAGGACGGGGAGGTCGTGGGCGAGGTGAACAACTTCCGGTTCAACGAGTCGCCGGTGGACCTGCTCTCGCGGGCCTCGGAGGCGGGACGGACCGAGAAGACGCTGCCGCGCGAGTGGAGCGACTGGTTCACCCGGGCCGCGATGCCGGCGCTGCGGATCCCGGACTTCAACATGAGCTCGGTCAGCAAGGGCGTCTGACCGTACGCGCCTGCCCGCCATCCGCCCGCCCGGCGGCTCCGGCGCCGCCGGGCGGCCGTCGGGAGGCGGCTCCCCGCCCGCCTAGACTGGCGGGGAAACCCTTCACCACCCTGTTGCACCTCGTTCAAGGAGAGTCACGACCGTGACGGACATCGTCGACGAACTGAAGTGGCGCGGGCTGTTCGCCCAGTCCACCGACGAAGAAGCGCTGCGCAAGGCGTTCGCGGACGGTCCGGTCACGTTCTATTGCGGCTTCGACCCGACGGCGGCGTCGCTGCACGTCGGGCACCTGGTGCAGGTCCTCACCGTGCGCCGGCTCCAGCAGGCCGGGCACCGGCCGCTGGCGCTGGTCGGCGGGGCCACCGGCCAGATCGGCGACCCGCGCCCGACGGCCGAGCGCACCCTGAACGACCCGGAGACGGTGGCGAACTGGGTCAACCGGCTGCGGACGCAGATCGAGCCGTTCCTGTCCTTCGAGGGCGGGAACGCGGCGGTCATGGTCAACAACCTGGACTGGACGGCGGGCCTGTCCGCCATCGAGTTCCTGCGGGACATCGGCAAGCACTTCCGCGTCAACAAGATGCTGACGAAGGACTCGGTGGCCCGCCGCCTGGAGTCGCAGGAGGGCATCAGCTACACCGAGTTCAGCTACCAGCTCCTCCAGGGCATGGACTTCCTGGAGCTGTACCGCCGGTACGGCTGCACCCTCCAGCAGGGCGGCTCCGACCAGTGGGGCAACCTGGTCGCCGGCCTCGACCTGATCCACAAGCTGGAGCCGCAGGCGCAGGTCCACGCGCTGGCGACGCCGCTGATGGTCAAGGCGGACGGCACCAAGTTCGGCAAGACCGAGAGCGGGGCCGTCTGGCTCGACCCGGAGATGACGACGCCGTACGCGTTCTACCAGTTCTGGCTGAACGTGGACGACCGGGACGTCTCCACCTACATGCGGATCCTGTCCTTCAAGTCCCGCGAGGAGCTGGAGGAGCTGGAGGCGCAGACCGCGGAGCGGCCGCAGGCCCGTGCCGCGCAGCGCGCGCTGGCGGAGGAGCTGACGACGCTGGTGCACGGCGCCGACCAGTGCGCCGCGGTCATCGCCGCGTCCAAGGCGCTGTTCGGGCAGGGCGAGCTGGCTGACCTGGACGAGGCCACGCTGGCCGCGGCCCTGTCCGAGCTGCCGCACGCCAAGGTGGCCGGGCTCGCCCCGGTCGTGGACCTGTTCGCGGAGACCGGCCTGGTCGCGAGCAAGTCGGCCGGCCGCCGCACCGTGAAGGAGGGCGGCGCCTACGTGAACAACGCGAAGGTGACCGCCGAGGACGCGGTCCCGGATGCGTCGGACCTGCTGCACGGGCGCTGGCTGGTGCTGCGCCGGGGCAAGAAGAACCTGGCTGCGGTCGAGGTCACCGGCGCCTGACCTGGGGCAGGCGGCCGGCCCGTACGGGGCGCGGCGCAGGGGCCGGTCCGGACTCTCCGTCCGGGCCGGCCCCTGCCGTGTGCGCCCGGGGTGTCAGGTCGTGCGCTTGCTTCCGCCGCGCAGCGACATGTAGATCATGTCGCCGAGCCCGACGATGAGGACGGCGCCCGCGAGCTGGAGCAGGTGCCGGATCCAGTCGATGCCCGCGGTCTCCCGCACGCCGATCCAGCCCGCCACGGCGTTGCCGAGGATGGCGCCGGCGATGCCGAAGAGCGTGGTGAGCCAGAGCGGCTGGTGCTGCTTGCCCGGCAGGATCGCCCGCGCGATCAGGCCGAGCACGAAACCGACGATGATCGCCCACAACCACTGCATGTCGAGCCTCCTCAGGGCGCGTCGTGCGCATGTGGGCCCAGTTTCTGCCCGCCGGCCCCGGCCCGCATGTCGGGCGCGTCCTGGCGGGGCCACCCGGTCTGCGTACCGCCCGCGGGTCGGCGTACCGTAGGAGGGACCGGGCGGGAGCGTCCGGGAGTCGGATCGGGCGGTGGAGCGTGCTGCGGAAGAAGCGGAACGGGACCGAGGTCTTCCGGATCACGGGGGCCCGGCTGGGCCTCGACGAGGACGTGCGCGGCAGGCAGCGCCGGTACGTGATCTCGATGGTGATCAGGACCCTGTCGGTCGTGGCGACGGTGCTCCTGTGGAACGTGGAGCGCCATGTGGCGGTGGTGACGCTCGTGGCGGGCGCGCTGCTGCCGTACGTGGCGGTGGTCATCGCGAACGCCGGGCGTGAGTCGGCGCCGAAGCTGCCGTCGCACTTCATCCCCTCACCTGCGCGTCCGGCGCTGGAGGCGGGAAACCTCAGGAATAGCTCAGATCAATCATGAGGTTCCGGTGCACCGCACCGGGTCCTGCGTGACATACTGCCTACGCGCTCCGCATCCCCCGTCGGAGCGACGGACCGACGCCGGGCAGCTCCCCCCGTGGCTGCTCGGCGTCGCCATTTCCCGGGGCCGGTTTGTAGGGTTGTGCCGTGATCACCCCTGACGCGCCCGGCGCCCCCGACGTCCCCACCTGCTCCGCCAAGGGCTGCCGTGCCGCGGCCGTCTGGGTGCTGGCCTGGAACAACCCGAAGCTGCACACGCCGGAGCGGCGCAAGACGTGGCTCGCCTGCGAGGAGCACCGCGAGCACCTGTCGCAGTTCCTGGGGGTGCGCGGCTTCCTCAAGGACGTGGTGGCGCTCGGCGAGTGGGTGCAGCCGGAGGGCTCGGAGCGGCGGTAGCGCCTGGTGGCGGGTCAGCCGCCGATCGCCGACATGGGGCGGTCGGGCTGGAGGAAGGACGGGTCGTCGAGGCCGGAGCCGGCCTTCTTGCCCCACATCGCCGCCTTCCACAGGCCGGCGATCTCCTCGTCGCTCCCCCCGGAGCGCAGGGCTCCGCGCAGGTCCGACTCCTCGGTGGCGAACAGGCACGTCCTGACCTGGCCGTCGGCGGTGAGCCGGGTGCGGTCGCAGGCGCTGCAGAAGGGCCTGGTCACGGAGGCGATGACGCCGACGGTGGCCGGGCCGCCGTCGACGAGCCAGCGCTCGGCGGGTGCGGAGCCGCGCTCCTCGGCGCCTTCCGCGGTCAGCGTGAAGCGGGTGCGCAGGGACTCCAGGATGTCCCCGGCGGTGATCATCCCGTCGCGCTTCCAGCCGTGCTGCGCGTCCAGCGGCATCTGCTCGATGAAGCGGAGCTCGTAGTCGTGGGCGAGGGCCCAGGCCAGCAGGTCGGGGGCCTCGTCGTCGTTGAGGCCGGGCATCAGGACGGCGTTGACCTTGACGGGGGTCAGGCCGGCGTCGCGGGCGGCGGCCATCCCGTCGAGGACGTCGCGGTGGCGGTCGCGGCGGGTGAGGGCCTTGAAGACGTCGGGGCGCAGCGTGTCCAGGGAGACGTTCACCCGGTCCAGGCCGGCGGCCTTGAGTGCGCGGGCGGTCCGCGCGAGGCCTATGCCGTTGGTGGTCAGCGACATCTTCGGGCGGGGCTCCAGGGCCGCGCACTGCTCGACGATGCCGACGAGGCCGGGGCGCAGCAGGGGCTCGCCGCCGGTGAAGCGGACCTCGGTGACGCCGAGGCTGGTGACGGCTATGCGGATCAGCCGGACGATCTCGTCGTCGGTGAGCAGATCGGACTTGCCGAGCCATTGCAGGCCTTCTTCGGGCATGCAGTACGTGCAGCGCAGGTTGCACCGGTCGGTGAGCGAGACGCGCAGGTCCGTGGCCACGCGGCCGTAGGTGTCGAGAAGCACGGTGGGTCCCCTCCCCTGTCCGGTTCGTAGAGGTGTGCGCCGCGTCGGGTGGAGGATGCATGCGCTCGCTGTCGAGCCTACGCGAGAGAGGTGATCCGGCGGGATACCCGATCGGACGAGGTGGGGTGCGGCCGTGTCGTAGGGATGTACGACACGGCCGCGCCGGGCGGCCGGTCAGTGCGCTCCGGTGCCGGTGAGGGAGCGGACCTCCAGCTCGGCGAACTTCGCGGGGTCGGCCTTCTCCTTGGACAGGACGGTGCCGAGCCAGCCGAGGAGGAAGCCCAGCGGGATGGAGACGATGCCGGGGTTCTCCAGCGGGAACCAGTAGAAGTCGGCGTCCTTGAACATCGAGGTGGGCTTGCCCGAGACGACCGGGGAGAAGAGCACCAGGACGACGGAGGAGACGAGGCCGCCGTAGATCGACCACAGGGCGCCGCGGGTGGTGAACCGCTTCCAGAAGAGGCTGTAGAGGATCGTCGGCAGGTTGGCGGAGGCGGCGACCGCGAAGGCGAGCGCGACCAGGCCGGCGACGTTGAGGTCGCGGGCGAGGGCACCGAGGAAGATCGCGGCGGCGCCGATGACGACGGTGGACCAGCGGGCGGCGCGGACCTCCTCCTTCTCGGTGGCCTGCCCCTTGCGGATCACGTTGACGTACAGGTCGTGGGCGAACGACGAGGACGAGGCGAGGGTGAGGCCGGCGACGACGGCGAGGATGGTGGCGAAGGCCACGGCGGAGATCACGGCGAGCAGGACGGCGCCGCCGGTGGAGCCGGCGCCGCCGCCGAGTTCCTGGGCGACGAGCGGGGCCGCGGTGTTGCCGGCCTTGTTGGAGGCGATGATGTCGGTCCGCTCCAGCAGGGCGGCGGCGCCGAAGCCGAGGGCGATCGTCATCAGGTAGAAGGCGCCGATGATGCCGATGGCCCAGTTGACGGACTTGCGGGCGGCCTTGGCGGTGGGGACCGTGTAGAAGCGGATCAGGATGTGCGGCAGGCCGGCGGTGCCGAGGACGAGGGCGAGGCCGAGCGAGAGGAAGTCCAGCTTGCTCGTCGCGTCCTGGCCGTACTTGAGTCCCGGTTCGAGGAACGCGGCTCCCTGGCCGCTGTTCTCGGCGGCCTTGCCGAGCAGCTCGGAGACGTTGAAGTCGAACTTCAGCAGCACCAGGAAGGTGATCAGCAGGGCGCCCGCGATGAGCAGCACCGCCTTGATCATCTGGACCCAGGTGGTGCCCTTCATGCCGCCGATGGTCACGTACAGGATCATCAGGACGCCGACCAGGGCGACCACCGCGATCTTGCCGCCGTCGCTGGTGATGCCGAGCAGCAGCGAGACGAGGACGCCGGCGCCGGCCATCTGCGCGAGCAGGTAGAAGATCGACACGACGATGGTGGAGGTGCCGGCGGCGGTGCGCACGGGCCGCTGGCGCATCCGGAAGGCGAGGACGTCGCCCATCGTGTAGCGGCCGGAGTTGCGCAGCGGCTCGGCGACCAGCAGCAGCGCCACGAGCCAGGCGACGAGGAAGCCGATGGAGTACAGGAAGCCGTCGTAGCCGAAGAGGGCGATGGCTCCGGCGATGCCGAGGAAGGACGCGGCGGACATGTAGTCGCCGGAGATGGCCAGGCCGTTCTGGAAGCCGGTGAACTGGCGGCCGCCGGCGTAGAAGTCGGCGGCGCCGCGGGTCTGCCGGCCGGCCCAGACGGTGATGATCAGGGTGGCGACGACGAACAGCCCGAAGAGGGTGATGATCAGCGGCCGGTGGTCGCCGGCGCCGGAGGCGAGCACGGGGGAGGCCGCGGCGAGGTCGTGGGTGCTCATCGGCCGCTCTCCATCCGCGCCTTGATGGCGTCCGCCTTGGGGTCGAGCTTCGCGGCCGCGTGGCGCGCGTAGAGCCAGGCGATCAGGAACGTCGTGGCGAACTGGCCGAGGCCGAGTACGAGCGCGACGTTGACGTTCCCGAAGAGCCGGGTCCCCATGAGGCCGCCCGCGTAGTTCGACAGCAGCACGTACAGCAGGTACCAGGCGACGAAGGCCGCCGTCAGCGGGAAGGCGAAGGAGCGGTGGGAGCTGCGCAGGGCGGCGAACTCGGGGCTTTGCTGGACGGCCTCGAACTCTTCGGCGGTGGGGCTTGCCGCGGACGTTCCCGCGCCGCCGGGGGGCGGCGCTGCTTCGGTGGTCACGGGGGGCTCTCCTTGTGACGCGGGTGCAGTGGGGACGGACAAATCAACCTCCGGGTGGGGAGCGGGCGCGCCGTCCCCCCTGACAACGGCACGTACCGCGTGCGGCGGCGGTTCAACTCCGCCTGATTCTTTGGAAACTGATTCCTCGAACTGATGGCGCAAAGGCGAACACCGGCATTAGGTTCACGTGTCATGAACCCGTCGTCCTGCGCGACCGCGCGCGGACGACTTTTTCACGGATGATGTGGAGAACCCATGGCTCATCTGGGATCCGGCCGTCGGCGCCTCGCCGTTCCGGTCGGCCTGGCGCTCACCGCCTCGCTCGCCTTCCTGCCCTCGGCCGCGGCGTCCGCCGCACCGCTGGGCACCACGGCGGACAGCGCGGCGGCCAAGCAGACCACCGGCCCGAAGCTGTCCTACGTGGCGAACCTGACCGCGTACGGCACGGCGAAGCAGGCGAAGAAGGCCATCGAGCGCGCAGGCGGCACGGTGGTGACGTCCTACGACCAGATCGGCGTGGTCGTCGCGCACTCCCAGAACCCCGACTTCGCGAAGACCCTGCGCGCCCAGCGCAGCCTGTTCGTCTCGGTCGGCGCCACCCGCACGGCCCCCCTCACGGCGGCGAAGACCACCGACGAGGGCGCCACCCAGAAGCTGAGCGCGGCCGACGCCGCCAAGGCCGCCGCGGCGGCGCAGACGGGGCAGGAGCCGCTGGAGCCCAACCAGTGGGACCTGCGGACGATCAAGGCCGACCAGGCGCACAAGATCAACGATGGCAGCCCGGACGTCACCGTCGGCGTCATCGACACGGGTGTCGACGACACCCACCCCGATCTGGCCCCGAACTTCTCCCGGTCGCAGTCCGCCAACTGCGTCGGCGGCGTCGCGGACACCTCCGAGGGCGCCTGGCGCCCGTACCCGGACGGCAGCGACCACGGCACCCACGTGGCCGGCACCATAGCCGCGGCCCGCAACGGCGTCGGCATCGCCGGTGTGGCGCCCGGCGTCAAGGTCGCCGGCATCAAGGTGAGCGAGCCCGGTACCAGCCTCTTCTACACCGAGGCGGTCGTCTGCGGCTTCATGTTCGCCGCCGAGAAGGGGATCGAGGTGACCAACAACAGCTACTACGTCGACCCCTGGCTCTACAACTGCAAGTCGGACAGCGACCAGGGCGCGCTGGTGGAGGCCCTCACCCGCGCCACCCGCTACGCCGAGCGCAAGGGCGTCCTCAGCGTCGCCTCGGCCGGCAACTCGAACCACGACCTGGCGGCCGACTCGATCCTCGACGACTCCAGCCCGAACGACACCGCCCCCGGCCCGCGCACCATCGACCCGAGCACCTGCCTGGACCTGCCGACGCAGCTCCCCGGCGTCGTGACGGTCAGCGCCACCGGCGACAAGGGCCTCAAGTCGTACTACTCGACCTACGGCCTCGGCGTCGTGGACGTGGCGGCCCCCGGCGGCGACAAGTGGCAGGTCCCGGCCACCCCCGACGCCAACGGCCGCGTGCTGTCGACGGTCCTCGGCGGCGGCTGGGGCTACAAGCAGGGCACCTCGATGGCCGCCCCGCACGTGGCGGGCGTCGCGGCGCTGCTGAAGAGCGCCCACCCGAAGGCCACCCCGTCGCAGCTCCAGCGCATGCTGAAGTCGCAGGCCACCAAGGCGGACTGCCCGGCCCAGGTGTACGACGCCGCGGGCAACCTGGTGGACGCGACCACCTGCCAGGCCAAGTGGGGCCAGACGGGCTACTACGGCGCCGGCGTCGTGGACGCCCTCAAGGCCGTGAAGTAACCCCGCGCGCCACACCGCCCGCACCGCGGGCGGCGGAGGGGCCGGTCCGGGACCACTCCCGGGCCGGCCCCTCCGGCCGTCTCCGCCCGGGGCCTCAGGGCTTGATGAGCACCTTCAGCGCGCTGCGGTCGTCCATCGCGCGGTAGCCGTCCGGGACCCCGTCCAGGGAGACCGCCCGGTCGAAGACCGGCGCCGGGTCGATCGCGCCGCTCAGCACGTCCCCGAGCAGCTCCGGGATGTACGCGCGGACCGGCGCCACCCCGCCCCGCAGGCTGATGTTGCGGTCGAACATCACGTCGAGGTCGACGCCGGTGGCGCTGCCGTGCGGGACGCCGACGTAGCCGACGGACCCGCCGTCCCGGGCGATGCCGATCGCGGTGCGCATGGACTGCTCGGTGCCGACGGCCTCGATCACGGCGTGCGCGCCCTGGCCCCGCGTCAGCTCCCGTACGGCCGCCACGGCCGCCTCTCCGCGCTCCGCGACGATGTCCGTCGCCCCGAAGAGCCTGGCGATGTCGGTGCGGGCCGCGTGCCGGCCGAGCGCGATGATCCGCTCCGCGCCCAGCCGCCGGGCCGCGAGCACCCCGCACAGGCCGACGGCCCCGTCCCCGACCACGGCGACCGTGGCGCCCTTGCGGACTCCGGCGCCGAGCGCCGCGTGGTGCCCGGTCCCCATGACGTCCGACAGCGCCAGCAGGCCCGTCAGCAGGTGGTCGTCCGAGGCGGCCTCGGCGGGCAGCCTGACCAGGGTGCCGTCGGCGTGGGGCACGCGGACGGCCTCGCCCTGTCCGCCGTCGTGGCCGACGGACCCCCAGAAGCCGCCGTCCGCACAGGAGGTGTACAGCCCCTCGGAGCAGTGGTCGCAGGTGCCGTCGGACCACATGAAGGGCGCCACGACCAGGTCGCCGGCCCGCAGCCCGGACACCGCGGAGCCGGTCTCCTCCACGACGCCGAGGAACTCGTGGCCGATGCGCTGGCCGGGCACGCGCTGCGCCTCCCCGCGGTAGGCCCACAGGTCGCTGCCGCAGATGCAGGCGCGCAGGACGCGTACGACGGCGTCACCGGGGAGCCGGACCGCCGCGTCGGGCACCTCCTCCACGCGGATGTCGTGCGGGGCGTGGATGACGGTGGCGCGCATGCGGTCGGGCTCCTGGGTCAGGTGGGGGCGGGATCCCGGCGGCCACCGCCGGGTACGACCGTCCTACGGTACGCCCGGGCCCCGGCGAGGACGCCGCCGGCCAGCAGGTACTGGGCCGCCGAGTACGTCGCCATGATCCAGAAGTCCGGGCGGGGCGGCTGCGGCCAGGCGGCCACCCCGGTGGCGATCAGGGTGTCGGAGAGCAGGAACAGGGCGCCGCCGAGCCCGGCGCGCAGGCCGAACGCCCCCGAGCGGAACGCCATCGCGGTCAGCAGCAGGCTGTAGCAGGCGACGGGGATCCGCAGGTCGGCCGGAAGGTCGCCCCACAGCAGCCCGACGGTCCCGACGAGCGCGGCGGCGTACACGGCACCCAGCCAGGGGTGCGCCCTGCCGCGGCGGAAGAGCAGGAGGTAGCAGACGTGCCCGGCGGCGAAGGAGCCCATGCCGGCCAGGAAGGCGGGCTCGGCGTCGAAGAGCAGGGCGACGTCCCCGCCCCAGCCGAAGAGCAGCGCCGCGACCAGCAGGCGGGGGGCGCGGCGGGTGAGCGCGTACGCGGCGAGCAGCGGCATGAGCAGCGGCTTGGCGAGCACGTGCCCGGTGTCCCAGCCGGCGAGCAGCGAGGCGAGGTCGGCGGCCGCGGCGGCGGCGAAGGCGGCGAGGAGCAGGCGCCCGGCCCGCTCCCGGCCCACGGCGCCGGCCGGGCCGGGCCGGGGGCCCGGCTCCGCTCCCCCGGGGGCCGCGGCGCGGTCGGAGGGGGCGCTCACGCGGCCCGCTCGGGTGCGGGCGCGGCCGCGGGGGCTCCGGCGGCGGGCTCGGCGGGCGGCGGCGCGGGCTGCCAGCCGGGGCCGCCGAAGACACGGCCGGCGCGCTCGCGCCAGGTGCGGGCGGCGCGCACGTCACGGGCGATGGCGGCGTACTCGTGGGTGGCGACCCGCAGGGGGTTGTAGGTGGAGATGTTCTTCGTCAGCCCGTAGACGGGCCGCTCCTCCTCGCCGGCCCAGGAGCCGAACATGCGGTCCCAGACGATGAGGATGCCGCCGAAGTTGCGGTCGAGGTAGCCGCCCTGCGAGGCGTGGTGGACGCGGTGGTGGGAGGGCGTGTTGAAGACGTACTCGACCGGCCGGGGCAGCCTGCCGATGCGCTCGGTGTGGACCCAGAACTGGTAGGCGAGGTTGATGCCGTAGCAGAAGGGGATCGCGGCCGGGTGCACGCCGAGCGCCACCATGGGCAGGTAGAACCACCAGGTGGTGGCGCTCGTCCAGGGCTGGCGCAGGGCCGTGGTCAGGTTGAAGCGGCGGCTGCTGTGGTGGACGACGTGGCAGGCCCACAGGATGCGGACGACGTGGTGGCTGCGGTGCTGCCAGTAGTAGAGGAAGTCCTGGACGAGCAGCATCAGCAGGACCGTCCACCACAGGAACGGCACGCGCAGCGGGGTGAGTTCGTAGACGGCGGTGAAGACGGCGACGACGGGGATCTTCCACAGGAGGTCGAAGCCGATGCTGCCGAGCCCCATGGCGATGCTGGTGGCGGCGTCCTTGGCCTCGTACCCGGCGGCGTCCTCGTCGGGATGGAGGCGGTAGCTCACGGCTTCGATGACGGTGAGCAGCACGAAGGCGGGTATGGACCACAGCACCACATCGGGCAGGTTCGGCATGTCGGCACCATAGAGGCGCCTTCCGGGCCGCCGCTAGAGGTTGTTACCGATCGGTATCCATCGGGGTTACCACCGGTTCGCGGCGGGCGCCGCGGACGGTCCGGACCGGCCTCCCGGGCGGCCTGCGGCGCGGAGCACGCGGGGGGCCGGGGGCTGACGGGGCGACAGGCCGGCGGCCGCGGAGGCGGACCGGGCGCCGCCGCGGGGGCGGGGGTGTCGGCGGGGGCCGATATCCTCTGTGACCATGCTCGACGACCGCACGACCGCAGAGACGACGTGGCCGGCCTCCTACCCCACCGGGTACGCGGTCGTCGACGTGGAGACGACCGGCCTCGCCCGCGACGACCGCATAGTCTCCGCAGCCGTCTACCGGCTCGACGCGCAGGGCGATGTGGAGGACCACTGGTACACGCTGGTCAACCCGCAGCGGGACCCGGGGCCGGTGTGGATCCACGGGCTGACCGGTGACATGCTCCGGGACGCGCCCCTCTTCGCGGACATCGCGGAGGAGTTCGCGAGCCGGCTCGACGGCCGGGTGCTCGTCGCGCACAACGCCATGTTCGACTGGCAGATGATCGCCCGCGAGTACGCGCGCGCCTCCGCGGCCGTCCCGGTCCGCCAGCGGCTGTGCACCATCGCCCTGTCGAAGGAGCTCGACCTCCCGCTGCCCAACCACAAGCTGGCCTCCCTCGCCGCGCACTTCGGGGTGGTCCAGGAGCACGCCCACCACGCCCTCGACGACGCCCGCGTCCTCGCCGAGGCGTTCCGCCCCTCGCTGCACGCGGCGGCCGCGGGAGGGGTGCGGCTGCCGCTGCTGGAGTGCCGCCCCCTGACGGAGTGGTCGGACTCCCCCGCCCCCGCGCGGATCGGCCGGCAGGCCTCGTACCGGGGCTCCTCCTGGCGGCCCGCACGCAAGCGGCCGGCCTGCCCGCACCCCAACCCGGGGCGCTTCGAGGACGGCAAGCCGCTCAAGCAGGGCATGCGGGTCGCCTTCTCGGGCGACACGTCCGTCGACCGCGAACTGCTGGAGGACCGCGCGGTGGAGGCCGGCCTGCACGTCGCGACGAGTGTGTCGCGGCTCACGAGCCTCCTCGTGACGAACGACCCCGACGCGGCGACCTCCAAGGTCGCCAAGGCGAGGGCGTACGGCACCCCCGTGGTCGACGAGGCGGCCTTCGCCCAGCTCCTGCGGGACGTGGCTGCGGCAGACGGGTGAGCCTCCGGCGACTCGCCCCGCGCCCGCTTCCGCGGCCCGCCCCGCGGACCCACCCTGTGGCGCATGGCACGTTGTGAGGTCTGCGGAAACGATTACGGCATGTCCTTCGAGGTCCATGCCCAGGGCGCGGTTCACGTCTTCGACTGCTTCGCCTGCGCCATCCACCGCATGGCGCCCATCTGCGAGCACTGCCGGGTCCAGATCATCGGGCAGGGCGTCGAGGTCGAGGGCCAGTGGTTCTGCGGGGCGCACTGCGCCCGCGCGGAGGGGAGGGTGGGCATCGTCGACCGCGTGTGACGTTCGCGGCACCGGTGCCCCGGACGGCCACCCGGCCGCCGGGGCCCCCTCCGCTGCGGGTACCGTCGGGGGCGTGTACCGCTTCGTCCTGACCCGGCAGTGGGTGTGCCTCACCCTCGTCGCCCTCGTCCTCATCCCCGTGATGGTCAAGCTCGGGTTCTGGCAGTACCACCGGCACGAGCGCCGGGTCGCGCAGAACGAGCTGATCGAGGCGAACCTGGCCGCCGAGCCGGTGCCCGTAGCCTCCGTCACCTCGCCCGGCCACCGCGTCCCGCGGGCCGACTGGTGGCGGGCCGTCACCGCCACCGGGACGTACGACACCGCGCACGAGGTCGTCGTCCGCATGCGGACCTCCAAGGACGACCGGATCGGCTTCCACGTGCTGACCCCCCTCCTGCTGGCCGACGGCCGGGCGGTGCTCGTCAACCGCGGCTGGGTGCCCGGCGGCGCGGACTCCCGCTCCCACCCGCAGGTTCCGCCGCCGCCGGCGGGCGAGGTGACCGTCACGGGCCGCCTCAAGGCCGACGAGACCAGCGGCCGCAGCGGCATCAAGGACCGCAAGGGGCTCCCGGACCGCCAGGTGATGCTCATCAACAGCGGGCAGCAGGCCGAGGCCCTGGGCCGGCCCGTGCTGGGCGGCTACCTCGAACTGACCGGCCCGCTGCCGGCCGGCGGCGCGCCGGAGGGCATCGGCGATCCCGACCACGACTCGATCGGCGCCCACATGGCGTACGCGGTGCAGTGGTGGCTGTTCGCGGCGGGGGTCCCCGTCGGCTGGGCCGTCCTGGTGCGGCGCGAGCGGCGCGACCGGGAGGCCGCCGCCCGGGCGGAGGCGGAGACCGCCGGGCGGGAGACGGCTCCGGCGGCGTAGGGTCTGCCGCATGGATCTTGGACTGAAGGACCGTGTCTACATCGTCACCGGAGCCACCCGCGGGCTCGGCCTCGCGGCGGCCCGCGAGCTGGCGGCCGACGGGGCGAAGGTGGTGCTGACGGGCCGGGACCCGGAGCGCGCCGCCGCGGCCGCGGCCGGCCTCGGAGCGAACGCGGTCGGAGTCGGCGCCGACAACGCCGATCCGCAGAGCGCCGCCCGGCTCGTCGCCGCGGCGAAGGCGCACTTCGGACGGCTCGACGGCATCCTGATCAGCGTCGGCGGCCCGGCGCCCGGCAGGACCGCGGACAACACCGACGAGCAGTGGACCGCCGCCTTCGAGACGGTGTTCCTCGGCGCCGTGCGGCTCGCGCGGACCGCCGCGGCCGAGCTCGGCGAGGGCGGCGTCATCGCGTTCGTCCTGTCCGGCTCCGTGCACGAGCCGATCCCCGGGCTGACCATCTCCAACGGGCTGCGGCCCGGCCTGGCGGGCTTCGCGAAGTCGCTGTCGGTCGAGCTCGGGCCGAAGGGCGTCCGGGTCCTCGGCCTGCTGCCCGCCCGGATCGACACCGACCGCGTCCGGGAGCTGGACGCCCTGTCGGGGGACGCGGCCGCGGCGCGCGCCGCGAACGAGGCCCGCATCCCGCTGGGGCGCTACGGCACCCCGGAGGAGTTCGGCCGGACCGCGGCGTTCATGCTCTCGCCCGCGGCCTCCTACCTGACGGGCGTCATGCTGCCGGTCGACGGCGGGTTCCGGCACGGCTTCTGACGGGCCGGCCGCGCGGCCCCCGGGCCCGTCCCGTCCGGCTGCGGCGGGCGTACCGCGTCAGGCGACCCTGCGGGCCCGGTGCGCCGGCACGCCGAAGCGGACGTCCGCCGCCAGGGAGGGCAGCCCCGACGAGGCGCGCGCCCGGCCGAGCACCGGCCCGGCCACTGCGGCCAGCACGTCCGCGGGCACGGCGTGCGGCTCCAGGTCCAGCAGGAGCCGCAGGCCGGGGGCGCCGCGGCGGCGCCGCAGGGAGACCCTGCACCGCGCGACCCCCTCCAGCGCGCCGGCCTCGGCGGCCACCGCCTCCTCCAGCGCCCGCCCGCGCAGCACCGCGAAGGCGCCGTCGCCGGTGTCGACGGCCACCGACGGCAGCCGCCGGCTCCGCAGCTGGGACAGCAGCCACCACAGCGCGAGCAGGACGCACACCGCGAGGCCCGCGTAGACCGCCCACTGCGTCCAGCCCTCGACCGGCCAGAGGCGGTTGCGCGTCGGCGCGGCCAGCAGCGGCCGGTACCGCCCGCCGAGCGGCGGCGCGGCCGCGAACACCACGGCCGCGGCGGCGAGGAGCAGCAGCCCGGCGAGGCCGAGCAGGATCCGGTTGACCGTCCCGAGCACCGGCTTCACCTCTTCCCGGCCGCGGCCCTCGCGACCCGGACCCGCGGGTGCGGCGGGTGCGCGAGGGCCAGTTCGCCGATGCCTGAAGCGAGGACCCGCTCCAGGTCGGCCCGTACGTCGTCCAGTTCGCGGAAGTGCGAGGTGGCGGCCACGGCGACGCGGCGCCGGCGGACCCGGACCTTCGCGGACCGCACGCCCGGCACCTCCATGACGCGGTCCCGGAGCACCCGGGCGGCGTCCCGGCGGCCGATCCCGGCCCGGACCGCGTCGGCGGGGGCCCCGCCGCTGTCACCGGCCGCCTCCGCCGCGGGCTTCTGCGCCGGCTCCTGCGCGGGCTCCGGCGCCGGGGGCAGCATCATCAGCACACGGCGCAGCCCGGGAGCGAGGGCCAGCAGCAGGAGCACGGCCCCGATCACGGCCAGGACACCGGCGGCCACGAGCACTTCGGGGTCGGCGGGTGCGTACCGTCCGAGGGCGTCCGCGAGGGCGCGGCGCCACTGCAGCGCGGACCGCCCGGCCTGTACGGCGGCCAGGTCGTACAGGAGCAGGCCGGCCGCGGCGAGCAGGGCGAGTGCGAGGAGCGCGGCGGGGAGCCGCCGCGCCGACCGGAACCGCCGGACCGGGCGCCGCGGGGCCGGCGAGGCGGGTGCCGTCACCGCGGCTTCCGTTGCAGGGCGGCGCCGGGCGTGCCCGGCGGGTGCAGTTGCTCGATGTCGATGTCGACCTCCGGGACGGACATGGCGGCGCACTCCTCGATGCGGCGGACGACCCGGCTTCGGACGGCGGCGCACTGGGCGCCGAGGTCGGAAGGGTAGCCGAGCTCCAGGCTGATGCGGACCCGCGCGACGTCGTGGTGGACGGTGACCGTGGCGTGCGGGGCGGCGGGCTGCCCCCGGCCCGCGATCCGCGGCTGCCCGCCGGAACCGCGGGCCAGCGCCTCGCGCGCGGCCTGGGCGGCGATCTTCGCGACGACCCGGTCGGCGATGTGGGTCGCCCCGCGCTCGGCGGGCGGGACCGGGGGCGGCGTCGGCCGCGGTGTGCTCACCGGGGCCCCCTGCCGTGGCCGCGCGGCCGGAACAGTTCGCCGGGGTCGAGGTCCCCGTCCAGGAAGCGGCCGGCGACGAAACCGACCGCGCCCAGGGCTGCGACCAGCAGAAACGCCCCGAAACCGCCGAAGTATCCGGCGAAGGCGAGGGCCATGCCGGCGAAGAGGCCGACGACAGCCATCCTCATGCGGCCTCCTTCCTACTGGATCCGGGGCTCCGGCTCGTCGTCGGGGTCGTCGGGCAGTTTGACGTCGCTGACGGCGATGTTGACCTCGACGACCTCCAGGCCCGTCATCCGCTCGACGGATGCGATGACGTTCTCCCGGACGGCGCCGGCGACGTCGCGGATGGCCACGCCGTACTCGACGACGATCTCCAGGTCGAGGGCGGTCTGCACTTCGCCGACCTCGGCCTTGACGCCCCGCGTGACGGACTGCTTGGACCCGCCGGGAACGCGTTCGCGGACGGCTCCGATAGTGCGGGACATACCGCTGCCGCTGCCCATGGCGTGGACGCCGTCGACCTCGCGGGCCGCCATTCCGGCGATCTTCTCGACCACGCCGTCGGCAATGCTCGTACGGCCGCGTTCCGCGGGAGCGCGGGCGGCGCCCCCGACTGAGGATTCACTCATCGCAGATCCCTTCGGGCGGATTGATCCCCTTTGCACCACCGTAAGCGCGGCGGCGCGAAGGCGCTCCGGGACTACGCCGGACGGCTGGATGCGTCCGGCGGCCTCAGTCGGCCTTGAGGTCGGAGCGTGATCCGCGACAGGGCCCGTGCGGCCGCGGCCGGTCCCGGCACGGGGGTGCGGGACCGGCGGGGCCGTTCGGGAGGCGAGGTCAGTCGGAGAGGCCGGCCAGGTCGCGCAGGCGGCGGGCCTGGGCGGCGCGCTCGGCGGCGCGCTGCTCGTCGTGGCTGCGGGACTGGGCCTCGCGCAGCAGGGCCTTGGTCTCGATGACGGCGTCGCGCGGCGGGGCGACGAGGGCCGTGGTGAGGTCCCTGACCGCGGCGTCGAGTTCGTCCGCGGGCACGACGAGGTTGGCGAGCCCGATCCGCTCGGCCTCCTCGGCGTGCACGAAGCGGCCCGTCGCGCAGATCTCCAGCGCGCGGGCGTAGCCGACGAGCGAGGTCAGGGGCTGTGTCCCGGCCAGGTCGGGCACGAGTCCGAGGCTGGTCTCGCGCATGGCGAACTGCACGTCGTCGGCGACGACGCGGAGGTCGCAGGCCAGCGCGAGCTGGAAGCCGGCGCCGATGGCGTGGCCCTGCACGGCGGCGATGGAGACGATGTCGTTGCGCCGCCACCAGGTGAACGCCTCCTGGTATGCGGCGATGGTGGAGTCGAGCACCTCGTCCGACCCGCGGGCGAGGTCGAGGAAGGACGGTTCGCCCTCGAAGCCCTCGGGGGTGAACGCCTGCCGGTCGAGCCCCGCGGAGAAGGACCTGCCCTCACCGCGCAGTACCACGACCCGGACGGTGCCGGGCAGCGACCGTCCGGCCTCCGTCAACGCCCGCCAGAGCGCAGGGGACTGGGCGTTCCGCTTGGCCGGATTGGTCAGTGTCACCGTGGCGACGGCGTCGTCCACGGTGAGCCGTACGCCGTCCTTGTCGAGCAGAGCCATCTGGGTGCCTCCGGTGTGCAGTCGGCCGCGGTGTCGGCCTAAGTGACTGCACAGTAACCACCCGGTCGGCCGTTCGACCGGCCGGGGGGTCACCGAAGGAACCGCGGTGCAGGCATGAAGGCGCCGCTGGTCCGGACCCCGGACCTGCGGCCGGGGTCACCGATTCAGGTCGAAGCCGCTTTCTTGCCGCGCGTCGCGCCACCGCGGCCGCGCAGCACGACTCCGGACTCGCTGAGCATCCGGTGGACGAACCCGTAGGACCGGCCGGTTTCCTCGGCCAGCGCCCGGATGCTCGCACCGGAGTCGTACTTCTTCTTCAGGTCTGCCGCGAGCTTGTCGCGCGCGGCGCCGGTCACCCGGCTGCCCTTCTTCAGAGTCTCGGCCACCCGTGCCTCCTCATGGGAAGTGCGCTCTGGACTTCTCATGATCACCCCTCCCCGGCTTCCTGGCCACCCATTCAGCAAGGTCGGTACGACGGCATTTCCCGGGGCGTGGACACCCAAGCGGAACGGAACTCCTGCTTCCGATGCATGACGTCCGTCACATCCGCCCGACGGCGCGAGGAATCTCCAGGTCAGGAGCGGCACACAGGAAAAACGAAGCCCCGGCGCGGCACCGCGTGCGGCGCGACCGGGGGCATCGTCCAGAGCACAGCGGTACGAAACCGTCTCACTCAGATGATGGAGAAAGACCTGGGCCGAATGATCGACAAGGAACTGGATCAGTCCGCGGCCGGGGGTCAGGCGAGGGCGACGAGGTCCCGGTAGTCCGGGCCCCACAGGTCCTCCACGCCGTCCGGGAGCAGGATGATCCGCTCCGGCTCCAGCGCGTCGACCGCCCCCTCGTCGTGCGTGACGAGGATGACGGCGCCCTTGTAGGTGCGCAGCGCGCCGAGGATCTCCTCACGGCTGGCCGGGTCGAGGTTGTTGGTGGGCTCGTCGAGGAGGAGCACGTTCGCCGAGGAGACGACCAGCGTCGCGAGCGCGAGGCGGGTCTTCTCACCGCCGGAGAGCACCCCGGCCGGCTTGTCCACGTCGTCGCCGGAGAACAGGAACGAGCCGAGCGTCTTGCGGACGTCGACCAGATCCAGGTCCGGCGCTGCGGAGCGCATGTTCTCCAACACCGTGCGGTCCGGGTCGAGGGTCTCGTGCTCCTGTGCGTAGTACCCGAGCTTGAGGCCGTGGCCGGGGGTGACGGCGCCGGTGTCGGGCTTCTCCGCGCCCGCCAGCAGGCGCAGCAGGGTCGTCTTGCCGGCGCCGTTGAGGCCGAGGATGACGACGCGGGAGCCCTTGTCGATGGCCAGGTCGACGTCGGTGAAGATCTCCAGCGAGCCGTATGACTTCGACAGGCCCTCGGCGGTCAGCGGGGTCTTGCCGCAGGGCGCCGGATCCGGGAAGCGCAGCTTGGCGACCTTGTCCTGGGCGCGCACGGCCTCCAGGCCGGACAGCAGGCGGTCGGCGCGCTTGGCCATGTTCTGCGCGGCGACGGTCTTGGTGGCCTTGGCGCGCATCTTGTCGGCCTGGGCGTTGAGGGCCGCGGCCTTCTTCTCGGCGTTCTGGCGCTCGCGCTTGCGGCGCTTCTCGTCGGCCTCGCGCTGCTGCTGGTAGAGCTTCCAGCCCATGTTGTAGACGTCGATGACCGAGCGGTTGGCGTCCAGGTAGAAGACCTTGTTGACGACCGTCTCGACGAGGTCGACGTCGTGGGAGATCACGATGAAGCCGCCGCGGTACGTCTTCAGGTAGTCCCGCAGCCAGATGATCGAGTCGGCGTCGAGGTGGTTGGTCGGCTCGTCGAGGAGCAGCGTGTCGGCGTCCGAGAAGAGGATCCGGGCGAGCTCGACGCGGCGGCGCTGACCGCCGGAGAGGGTGTGCAGGGGCTGCCCGAGGACGCGGTCGGGCAGGCCGAGGGCGGCCGAGATGGTCGCGGCCTCGGACTCGGCTGCGTACCCGCCCTTGGTGAGGAACTCGGTCTCCTGGCGCTCGTACTGGCGCAGGGCCTTCTCGCGGGTGGCGCCCGAGCCGGTGGCGATGCGGTCCTCGTTGGCGCGCATCTTCCTGATCAGCACGTCGAGGCCGCGGGCCGAGAGGATCCGGTCGCGGGCGAGGACGTCGAGGTCGCCGGTGCGCGGGTCCTGCGGCAGGTAGCCGACCTCGCCCGAGCGGGTGATGCTGCCCGCGGCGGGCTGCCCCTCCCCTGCGAGGCACTTGGTGAGGGTGGTCTTGCCGGCTCCGTTGCGGCCGACCAGGCCGATGCGGTCGCCCTTGGCGACGCGGAAGGAAGCGGACTCGATGAGGATGCGGGCGCCGGCGCGCAGCTCGATGCCGGTGGCGGTGATCACGGAAATACTCCAGGGCGGTGGGAACGGCGGAAGGGGGCGGGGGCGAGCTTCGACGCCGCTAATCCGCGAGGAGATTTGCCATGGAGGTCAGTCTACCGGGGGTGCGCAACCACTTTTCGGGCCGCCGGGCCCGGAGCGCGTGCCGGCGGGAACGGGGCCATACTCGTCGCAGGGGCGGCGGCCGGTGGACGCGAGGGCGGTGCTGCATGCAGTTCGACGACGACGCCAGGCTCGACACCTCCGGAGTCAAGGACCTGCGCGGGCGCCGCATCCCCGGAGGGCGGGCGACGGTCGGCGGCGGCATCGCCGGGATCCTCGCACTCGTGATCGGCCTGCTCTTCGGCGTCGGGCCCGACCAGCTCGGGCTGACCGGCGAACCCGAGCCGGGCGCTGGTGCCGCGACGGTCGGCGAGGTGCAGAGGTCCTGCCTGACCGGGCGGGACGCCAACACCCGCGAGGACTGCCGGACGGCCGCGGTCGTGCGGAGCGCGCAGGACTTCTGGGGCCAGGAGTTCGCCCGGCGCTCCGGACGCTACTCCCCCGCCTCGACGGTGCTCTTCACCGGCCGCGTGGACAGCGCGTGCGGGAGCGCCACGGCCGCGGTGGGCCCGTTCTACTGCCCGGCCGACCGGCAGGTCTACCTGGACATGGACTTCTTCGACGACCTGCGGACCAGGCTCGGCGCCACCGGCGGGCCCTTCGCGCAGGCGTACGTCGTCGCCCACGAGTACGGGCACCACGTGCAGAACCTGACGGGCACCCTCCGACGGGCCGAGGACGGCCGGCAGGGCGCGGGCAGCAACGCGGTGCGGACCGAGCTGCAGGCCGACTGCTACGCCGGGGTGTGGGCCCGCAACGCGGTCCGCACCCCCGACTCGGCCACGGGCCGGCCCCTGCTGCGCGCGGTGACCGGGCAGGACATCGCCGAGGCGCTCGACGCGGCGGCCGCGGTCGGCGACGACCGCATCCAGGCGCGCTACGAGGGCCGGGTCAACCCGGAATCCTGGACCCACGGGTCCGCCCGCGAGCGGCAGCAGTGGTTCTCCGAGGGCTACCGGACGGGCGACATGGCCCGCTGCGACACGTTCCGCTGACCCGGGGCGCCACGGCCGCCTCGGCGCGGCCCGAAGCCGCCGCCGGGGGACGGGGGCTTCGGGGCCGCTGCGCGGAGCCGGTTCCCCGGCCCGCCCGGGCGCTCACACGCCGCGCGGGCCTGACACCGCCCCGCCGGCGCTTCGGGCGCGGGGGCAGCCCGGGTCATTCGCCGCCCGTGTGGACCTGGAACGCGGCCCGGCGGACCGCCTTGGCCAGGGACGGGTCCGGGTGGGCGGCGGCCAGGGCGACGAGGACCTGCACCGTGCGGGGGTGGCCGACGGCGCGGACCTCCTCCAGGAGCCTCGGCACGGTGGTCCGCACCGCCGAGTCCAGGTGGCGGGCCAGCAGCTCCGCCTCCCCGTGGTCGGCGATGGCGGCGGCGGTGTCCACCCAGAGCCAGGTGGACTCCTCGGGGGTGAGCACGTCCTGGGCCTCGTCGGGGTCGACGCCGTCGTGCTCGGCTAGCCAGAGCAGCGCGTACGGCCGCAGGGCGGGCTCCCGGGAGGCGGCCCGGACCTCGGGTTCGGCGGGGGCGCCGACGACGCGGAGTGCCTCGAAGGCGAGGCCGCGCAGGAGGGCGTCGTCGCCGCGGGCGGCGTCCAGCAGTTCGGCGACGGCGTGGCCCACGGGCCGGGCGGCAAGCCAGGCCCGGTACTCGGCGCGGGCCGGGCCGGGGGTCAGTCCGGCGCAGCCGTGCAGCATGGCGGCGGCGGACTGCTCGATGTTGCCGGCGGGGCTCTGCGCGGCCACGCAGATCTGCTCCAGCTTGACCCAGACGGCCCAGCTGCCGAGCGGGGTCAGCGAGGCCCGGGCGGGGCCGAGGGCGACGGCGTCGACGGCGGCGAGGCCGCCCAGGGCCCAGCGCAGCAGCCGGGCGAGGGGCCCGGGGCCGGTCGCGGCGTCCCCGGCGGGGTCGGGAGCGGGGGCGGGGGCGGGCTGGGGGCCGTAGGGGACCTCGCACCGCTCGTCCCGGAGTTCCGTGACGCGCTGGCCGAGGAGGTCGAGCAGGTCGGGGACGGTGACGGGGCCGGCGGACAGCTGGAGCAGGGAGAGCAGCTGCGGCATCGCCTCGACGACTTCGGCGACGACCGAGGGTGCGATGTCGGCGGGGGCGGGGTGCACGAGCGACCAGGCGTCGAAGAGGGCGACCCAGCCGCGCAGCACGGCGGTGTCGTCGCGGTCCCAGGCGCGCAGCCGCCAGCCGGGCCGGGCGTGGCCGCCGTGGACCTCGACGAGTCCGGCGAGGCGGGCGCGGTCCCAGCCGGCCCGGATCTGCCCGTGCGTCAGCCGCAGGTCGGCGGCGGCCCGTTCGACGTCCGCGGCGGGCAGCGCGCCGGCCGGTGCGGGCCGGTTGCCGTCGCCCGCGCCGAGGTTGGCCTCGGCCCAGCGGGCGAGCCGCACCGCGTCGGCGAGGGACGCCCGCGCCCGGTGGGCGAGTTCGGCCGTGCCGGGGGTGCCCGCCGGGGGCCGGGAGGCCGGCCGGGTGCGCCGGTCGGTCACCGCCTTGCGGGCGGTCGCGACCGAGCGCGGGGAGACGAGTCGGAGTCTGGAGTCGCGAACCAACTGCTCATCAGGCTTTCGGGACGTCACGGAGGAAGTCTCGCCCGTCACCGGCCGAAAGCCCAAACGGAACCGGCTGCCATCGACAGTCGATACCGGGACAGAGCAGGCATATGCCCTGTCGTCGTGCCCGCGCGGCCCGGGTTCCGGTGCCCTTCACCTCATGGCGGTGAGTCGTTCACATCAGGGGGGTGAGGAAGCGCCGCAGGGCCTCCTCGTACCGCTCGGGGCCGGCGTTCCACATGGCGCCGTGCGGGGCGCCGGGAACCGTCTGGAGGGTGACGAGGTCGGGGCGGGCCGCGGCGAGCCGGCGCGAGGGCTCCCAGGGGGCGATCGTGTCGTCGGGGCCGTGGAAGAGGAGGACGGGGACGCGCAGGGCGCGGGGGTCCTCTCCGGGGGCCCGGTGTCCGGCGCGGAGTCCGGCCCTCCCCTCGGCGGCGCGCACGGCGAGCGGGAGCAGGGGGGCCGGGGTGTGGCGGGCGGCGGCCAGCGCGCGGAGGGTGGCGTGCCAGTCGAGGACGGGCGAGTCGAGGACGAGTCCGCTGATGCGGTCGGCGAGGGCGGAGCGCTCGGCGGTGTGGAGGGCCATGGCGGCGCCGGTGGACCAGCCGTGCAGGATGACGCGGCGGGCGCCGTAGCGCAGGGCGTAGCGGATGGCGGCGTCCACGTCGCGCCACTCGGATTCGCCGAGGTGGCCGAGGCCGTCCGGGGAGGCGGGGGCGCCGAGGTCGCCGCGGTAGGCGAGGGCGAGGACGGGCAGGCCCAGCCGGTGCAGGAGGGGCATGACGACCATGGGGTGCTCGCGTCCGGCGCCGAGGCCGTGGATGGCGATCACCCAGGTGGCGCGGGCGCCGGGGACGAACCAGGCGGGCATGCCGCCGAGCTCGCCGGGGACGTCGACGTCGGCGAATTCGAGTCCGAGCGCGCTGCCCGGGTCGCCGAGGTGGACCTGGGGGGTGAGGGCGACGCGGATGCCGGGGTCGAGGCTGCCGTGGCTGACGGCGAGGAGCCGCCGCACGACGGTGTCGGGGTCGCGGTCGGCCCGGTCGAGGACCTCGCCGACGACGGCGTGGACGCCGGGGGCGGCGAGCCCGTAGGTGCCGGGGCGCAGGGAGGCGAGCGAACGGGTGAGGGCCACCGAGCCAGGGGCGGTGGAGTGGACGGTCAGCCGGGGGCTGCCCGGCAGCGGGCGGCCGGGGGCGGGCCGCAGGGCGGCGTCGGCGGCGAGCCGGCCCGCCGCTGCCGCGGCCGCGCCGGCTCCGAGGAGGGTGGTCGCGACGGCCGCTGCCGTCACCGTGGCGGTACGCACCGCTCCAGTGTCGGACCGGGTGCGCGGACGGGCCACCGGAGGTTCCGTGAGGGGCCGGAAGCGGAACGTGATCGGGGAGGGCTCGGCGTCCGGGCGCGGCCCCGGCGACGAGGGGGCCTGCCGGGTGATGTGGATCACTTCGGGCCGGGTTTCGGAACCTGCGGAGCGACTGCGCGGGGTGTCCGGAGGGGCTCGTTAACCCCGCTTTGACGTGCATTAATCGGGATACATCCCGCTAATGAGGCAGGAACGGGCCGCTCCGGGGGCGGGCCAGTCCACCGCGCCGTCCGCGTCAGTTCATCTTCCGTTCACCCACGTTGCCTACGGTCGCCGAGCCACTGACGCCAAACAGAAGCCTGGGTAAATGGAGCACATAACGCTTCTCCTCGGGATCGTGATCATCACCGCTCTCGTGTTCGACTTCACGAACGGTTTCCACGACACAGCCAACGCGATGGCGACCACCATCTCGACCGGCGCCCTCAAGCCCAAGACGGCGGTGGCCATGTCCGCCGTGCTCAACCTCGTCGGCGCGTTCCTGTCCGTGGAGGTCGCGAAGACGATCTCCAAGGGCCTCGTCAACGAAGAGGGCATCCAGCCGGAAGTGATATACGCCGCGCTCGTCGGCGCGATCCTCTGGAACCTTCTGACCTGGCTGGTCGGACTTCCCTCCAGCTCCTCCCACGCACTGATGGGCGGTCTCATCGGTGCCGCGGTCGCCTCCGCCGGCATCGGCGCCGTCAACGGCGGCACGCTCGTCACGAAGGTCCTCCTCCCCGCGATCGCCGCGCCGATCGTCGCCGGCGTCGCCGCGATGCTGGCCGCCAAGATCACGTACAGGCTCGGCGCGAACGTCGGCGAGAAGACCTCCGCCAAGGGCTACCGGGCCGGCCAGATCGCCTCCGCGGGCCTGGTCTCCCTGGCGCACGGCACCAACGACGCGCAGAAGACGATGGGCATCATCACCCTGGCGCTCATCGCCGGCGGCGCCCTCGCGCCCGACGCCGACCCGCCGGTCTGGGTCATCGTCTCCGCCGGTGTGGCCATCGCGCTCGGCACCTACCTGGGCGGCTGGCGCATCATCCGCACCATGGGCAAGGGCCTGACCGACCTCCAGCCGCAGCAGGGCTTCGCCGCCCAGACCTCGGCCGCGGCCGTGATCCTGTCGTCCTCGAACCTCGGCTTCTCGCTGTCGACGACCCACTCGTGCTCCGGTGCGGTCATGGGCGCCGGCCTCGGCCGCAAGGGCGGCGTGGTCCGCTGGTCCACCGCCACCCGCATGTTCGTCGCGTGGGGCCTGACCCTGCCGGCCGCCGCGCTGGTCTCGGCGCTCGCCGAGCTCGCCATGCGCACCGGTGACGTCGGCATCGCCGCCGTGACGGTCTTCCTCGTCGGCTCCTGCGTGGCCATCTGGCTGGTCTCCCGCCGCCAGGTCGTCGACCACACCAACGTCAACGACCACGGCGACGAGGAGCCCGGTGTGGTCACCACCGCCATCGCGGCCGTCGCAGTGCCGCCGGCCGGTGTCGCGGCCGACGCGGACGCCGACCTGAAGGCCACCATCCCCGCCCCTGCCGCCCACGCGGCCGGCGAGACCCCCGCGGCGCCCGCCGCCGCGGTCTGACGAGCAGAGAAGGTTCAGCCAGCATGAAGATCGACTGGGCAGCCCTGGGCTCCGTCTTCGGAGTCAGCCTCTTCGCCACCGTCGCCCTCGTCGCCCTGTTCACCCTGGGCATGGTGGGCCTGTCCAAGCACGAGGCGGCCACCGACGCGGGCGGCAGCGCCGGCCTGGCCCGCACCGGCGCCTACGCCTGCTTCGCGCTCTGCACCGCCGCCGTGGCGTACGGGATCTACCTGATCGTCGCCTGATCCGCCGCGGGCCCGCCGCCCGCACGCGCACCCAGCTCCCCCCGGGCCCTGCCCGGGGGGAGTTCCCGTATGTACGTCCCCGTTCGGGCTGGTCAACGGCAAGTTGACGGGCCATTGCGGTGCGTGGTGGACTGCCGGAGCCATCACGGCGGCAGCAGAGGAAGTCCGGTGCGAATCCGGCGCGGTCCCGCCACTGTCACCGGGGAGCACGGCCGGCCGTACCGGGCCGGCGCCCCGGGAGCCAGGAACTCTCGCCGCCGGACACGTCGAACCAGGGCGCGGACCCTGAGTGAGGACATACCTGCACATGCGTGCCGATCGCGTTTTCGCGTACGGCGCGACGGCGGGCCTGATCGCCGACCGGATCCTCGGTGATCCGCGCCGCGGGCACCCCGTCGCCGCCTTCGGACGAGCCGCCGCCGCCGTGGAGCGCGCCCTGTGGCGCGACCGGCGGTCCGCCGGCGTGGCGCACGCCGCGGTGTGCGCCGGGGGCGCGGCCGTGCTCGGCGTGCTCGCCGCGCGCGCCGTACGCTCCCGTCCCGCCGCCGCCCGTATCGCCCTGACCGCGGCCGCCACCTGGGCCGTCGTCGGCGGCACCACGCTGGGCCGGGAGGCCCGCGCCATCGGCGGCGCCCTCGCCGCCGGCGACGTGGACGTCGCCCGGGAGCGGCTGCCGCACCTGTGCGGACGCGACCCGCACTCCCTCGACGGGCAGCAGATCGCGCGCGCCGTCGTCGAATCCGTCGCCGAGAACACCTCCGACGCCGTCGTCGGCGCCCTGGTGTGGGGGGCCGTCGCCGGCGTCCCCGGGCTGGCCGCCTTCCGCGCGGTGAACACGCTCGACGCGATGGTCGGCCACAAGTCGCCCCGCCATCTCAACTACGGCTGGGCCTCCGCCCGCCTCGACGACCTCGCCGGCTGGCCCGGGGCCCGGCTGACGGCCCTGGCCGCCGTCGCCGCCGGCCCCGACCGGCGCGGGGCCCTGCGCGCCTGGCGCGCCGACGCCGCCGCCCACCCGAGCCCCAACGCCGGGCCCGTGGAGGCGTCCTTCGCGGGCGCCCTCGGCGTACGGCTCGGCGGCACCCTCGCGTACGGCGGGCGGGTCGAGCACCGGGCCGTGCTGAACGGGGCGTACGGGCGGCCCGTCGAGGTCGCCGACATCGACCGCGCGGTGCGGCTCTCGCAGCGCGTGACCTGGCTGGCACTGGGGGCCTGCGCGGCACTGCGGTACGCCGTGTCGCGCCGCCCGGGGAAGGGGCGCAGATGAGCTCGGGCAGCAGGCCGGCGGGGGGTCTCCTCGTCGCGGGGACGACCTCGGACGCCGGCAAGAGCGTGGTCACGGCGGGCATCTGCCGCTGGCTGGCCCGGCAGGGCGTGAAGGTGGCGCCGTTCAAGGCGCAGAACATGTCGCTGAACTCGTTCGTCACCCGCGAGGGCGCCGAGATCGGGCGGGCGCAGGCCATGCAGGCGCAGGCGGCGGGCGTCGAGCCGACCGCGCTGATGAACCCCGTCCTGCTCAAGCCGGGCAGCGACCGCAGCAGCCAGGTCGTCCTGCTCGGCAAGCCGGTCGGCGAGATGAGCGCCCGCGGCTACCACGGCGGGCGGCAGGAGCAGCTCCTCGGCGTCGTCACCGACTGCCTCGACCGTCTGCGGGGCACGTATGACGCCGTGATCTGCGAGGGGGCCGGCAGCCCGGCCGAGATCAACCTGCGCCGGACCGACATCGTGAACATGGGCATCGCACGGGCCGCCCGCTTCCCGGTCGTCGTGGTCGGGGACATCGACCGGGGCGGCGTCTTCGCCTCGTTCTTCGGGACGACGGCGCTGCTCTCGGCGCAGGACCAGTCCCTCGTCGCCGGCTACCTCGTCAACAAGTTCCGCGGGGACGTCTCCCTGCTGGAGCCCGGGATGGAGATGCTCCGCTCCATGACCGGGCGCGCCACGTACGGCGTGCTGCCGTTCCGGCACGGACTCGGCATCGACGAGGAGGACGGCCTGCGGGTCTCGCTGCGCGGCGCGGTCCGCGAGTCGGCGATCGCGCCGCCGGTCGGCGAGGACGTGCTGCGGGTCGCCGTGTGCGCGGTGCCGCTGATGTCGAACTTCACCGACGTGGACGCGCTGGCGGCCGAGCCGGGTGTGGTCGTGCGCTTCGTGGACCGGGCCGAGGAGCTCGTCGACGCCGACCTCGTCGTCGTCCCCGGGACGCGCGGCACGGTCCGGGCCCTGGAGTGGCTGCGCGAGCGCGGCCTGGCCGCGGAACTCGCCCGGCGGGCCGCGGCCGGGAGGCCCGTACTGGGCATCTGCGGCGGCTTCCAGGCGCTCGGCGAGCACATCGAGGACGACGTCGAGTCCAGGGCCGGGTCCGTGGACGGGCTCGGCCTGCTCCCGGTCCGGGTCCGCTTCGCGCGGGAGAAGACCCTGGCCCGGCCGACCGGCTCGGCGCTGGGCGAGCCCGTCGACGGGTACGAGATCCACCATGGCGTGGCCGAGGTGCTGGGCGGGGAGCCGTTCCTCGACGGGTGCCGCGTGGGCGCCGTGTGGGGCACGCACTGGCACGGCTCCCTGGAGTCCGACGGGTTCCGGCGGGCCTTCCTGCGCGAGGTCGCGGCCGCTGCCGGGCGGCGGTTCACGCCCGCGCCCGACACCTCGTTCGCGGCGCTGCGGGAGGAGCAGCTGGACCTGCTGGGCGATCTGGTCGAGGAGCACGCGGACACCGCCGCGCTGCTCCGCCTGATCGAGTCCGGCGCCCCGGCGGGCCTCCCCTTCCTCCCTCCGGGCGCCCCGTGACCCGGCTGCCCGGCGCCGCCGCGCGCCGGCCCTTCCGATTCGCCTCCGCACCGTTCCCCGCCTTCCGAGGAGTGAGCACATGAGCACGCCCTACCCGTTCACCGCGGTGGTCGGCCAGACCGATCTGCGGCTGGCGCTGCTGCTCAACGCCGTGAGCCCCGCGGTCGGCGGTGTGCTCGTGCGCGGGGAGAAGGGCACCGCCAAGTCGACCGCGGTGCGCGCCCTGTCCGCGCTGCTGCCGCAGGTCGCCGTGGTGCCGGGCTGCCGGTTCAGCTGCGCCCCGGACGCCCCGGACCCGGCCTGCCCCGACGGCCCGCACGAGCCCGGCCCCGGTACGCAGCGCCCCGCCCGCATGGTCGAACTGCCGGTCGGCGCCACCGAGGACCGCCTGATCGGGGCGCTCGACATCGAGCGGGCCCTCGCCGACGGCGTCAAGGCCTTCGAGCCGGGCCTCCTCGCCGACGCGCACCGCGGCATCCTCTACGTCGACGAGGTCAACCTCCTCCACGACCACCTGGTCGACGTCCTGCTGGACGCCGCCGCGATGGGCAGCTGCCACATCGAGCGGGAGGGCGTGTCCGTCCGGCACGCGGCCCGCTTCATGCTCGTCGGCACGATGAACCCGGAGGAGGGCGAGCTGCGCCCGCAGCTGCTGGACCGGTTCGGGCTGACGGTGGAGGTGGCCGCCTCCCGGGATCCGCAGCAGCGCGTCGAAGTGGTGCGCCGCCGGCTGGCGTTCGAGGACGACCCGGCCGGCTTCGCGGGCCGGTGGGCCGGCGAGGAGGCGGAGGTCCGCGCCCGCGTGATCGCGGCGCGGGCGCTGCTGCCGCAGGTGCGGCTCGGCGACACGGCGCTGCTCCAGATCGCGGCGGCCTGCGCCGGCTTCGAGGTGGACGGCATGCGCGCGGACATCGTGATGGCGCGGACCGCGACGGCGCTTGCGGCGTGGGCGGGGCGGACGGCGGTCCGCAAGGAGGACGTCCGGCAGGCGGCACTGCTGGCCCTCCCCCACCGCCGGCGCCGGAACCCGTTCGACGCACCGGGGTTGGACGAGGCCAGGCTCGACGAGATCCTGGACGGCTTCCCCGACGACGAGCCGGAGCCCGACCCGCAGCCGGACCCCGAGCCGGACCCCGGCCCCGGCGACGACGGCCCCGACGGCGGCGGCCCGGACGGGGGCGGCCCCGACGGCGGCGGCGTGCCCCCGCAGGGCGGCGGTCCCGAGGCCGCTCCCGAGGAGCCGGCGGACCCCTCCGAGGGCCCGGAGGCGCCCGAGGCACCGCAGGCGCCGGACGCTCCCGCCGCCCCCTCCCCCGCTTCGGCGCCGGCGGCCGAGCAGGCCCCCGTACGGGCCGCCGAGCCGTTCCGGACGCGGATGTTCAGCGTGCCGGGGCTCGGCGAGGGCGCGGCCGGACGGCGTTCGCGCGCCCGGACCGCGCACGGCCGGACGACGGGCGCGCAGCGCCCCGCCGGGCGGCTGACGAAGCTGCACCTGGCCGCCACCCTGCAGGCCGCGGCTCCGCACCAGCGGGCGCGGGGCCGTTCCGGGCGGGGGCTGGTCGTCCGCAAGGACGACCTGCGCCAGGCGGTGCGGGAGGGGCGCGAGGGGAACCTGGTGCTGTTCGTCGTCGACGCGTCGGGCTCCATGGCCGCCCGGCAGCGGATGGGCGCGGTGAAGGGGGCCGTGCTGTCGCTGCTGCTGGACGCCTACCAGCGGCGGGACAAGGTCGGCCTGGTCACCTTCCGCGGCGCGGCCGCGGAGCTGGCGCTGCCGCCGACCTCCTCGGTGGACGCGGCCGCGGTGCGGCTGGAGCAGCTGCCGACCGGCGGCCGCACCCCGCTCGCCGCGGGCCTGCTGAAGGCGCGGGAGGTGCTGCGGGTGGAGCGGCTGCGCGACCCCAGCCGCCGCCCGCTGCTGGTGGTCGTCACCGACGGGCGGGCCACCTCGGCCGGCGCCCTCGGCGGCGACGCCCGCGAGGTCGCCGCGCGCAGCGCCCGCCTGCTGGCCGCGGACGGGGTGGCGTCGGTCGTCGTGGACTGCGAGTCGGGGCCGGTCCGTCTGGGGCTGGCCGGGGTGCTGGCCGCCGACCTGGGCGGGCCGGCCGTCACGCTGGACGGGCTGCGGGCCGACGCGCTGGCCGGGCTCGTGAAGGACGTACGCACATCGGTGGCGACCGCGTCACCGCACACCAACAGGAGGGCCGCGTAATGCCGAAGGGACAGCCGACCGTCATCCCCGACGACGGACTCACCACGCGCCAGCGCCGCAACCGCCCGCTCGTCTTCGTCCACACCGGGCCCGGCAAGGGCAAGTCGACGGCGGCGTTCGGGCTGGCGCTGCGCGCCTGGAACCAGGGCTGGCCGATCGGGGTGTTCCAGTTCGTCAAGTCGGCGAAGTGGAAGGTCGGCGAGGAGAACGCGCTGAAGGTGCTCGGCGCCTCCGGCGAGGGCGGCCCCGTCGTGTGGCACAAGATGGGCGAGGGCTGGTCCTGGGTGCAGCGCGACGCGCAGCTCGACAACGAGCAGGCCGCGAAGGAGGGCTGGGAGCAGGTCAAGCGCGACCTGGCCGCCGAGACGCACCGGCTGTACGTGCTGGACGAGTTCGCGTACCCGCTGCACTGGGGCTGGATCGACGTCGACGAGGTCATCGGGGTGCTGCGCGACCGGCCGGGCACCCAGCACGTGGTCATCACGGGCCGCAACGCGCCGGAGAAGCTGGTGGAGTTCGCCGACCTGGTCACCGAGATGACGAAGGTGAAGCACCCGATGGACGCCGGCCAGAAGGGCCAGAAGGGCATCGAGTGGTGACCTCGCACGCCGTCGCCGTCCCCCGTCTGGTGATCGCCGCCCCGTCGTCGGGGAGCGGCAAGACCACCGTCGCGACGGGGCTGATGGCGGCCTTCGCGGGGCGCGGCCTGGCCGTGTCCCCGCACAAGGCCGGCCCCGACTACATCGACCCCGGGTACCACGCCCTCGCCACGGGCCGGCCGGGGCGCAACCTCGACGCGTACATGTGCGGGCCGGAGCTGGTGGCTCCGCTGTTCGCGCACGGGGCGGCGGGCTGCGACCTGGCGGTCGTGGAGGGTGTGATGGGCCTGTACGACGGGGCCGCGGGGCGCGGTGAGCTGGCGTCGACGGCGCAGGTGGCGAAGCTGCTGCGGGCGCCGGTGGTGCTGGTGGTCGACGCGTCCTCGCAGTCCCGGTCGGTGGCGGCACTGGTGCACGGCTTCGCGTCGTTCGACCCGCAGGTGCGCCTGGGCGGGGTGATCCTGAACAAGGTGGGCTCCGACCGGCACGAGGCGATGCTGCGGGAGGCGCTGGAGGAGGCGGGCATGCCGGTGCTCGGCGTCCTGCGGCGGGCGCCGCAGGTCTCGGCGCCGTCGCGGCACCTGGGGCTCGTACCGGTGGCGGAGCGGCGGGCGGACGCGGTGGCGTCCGTCGCGGCGCTCGCGGAGCAGGTGCGGGCCGGCTGCGACCTGGAGGCGCTGCTGGCGCTGGCCCGGTCGGCGCCGCCGCTGGACTGCGCGGCGTGGTCGCCGGAGCACGCCGTGGCCTCGGCCGCCGCGCCACCGGCACCGGCTGCCGCGGCTGACGCGGGGCCCGGCGGGGGGCGGCGGCCCGTCGTCGCCGTCGCCGGCGGGGCCGCGTTCACGTTCTCGTACGCCGAGCACGCGGAGCTGCTCGCCGCGGCCGGAGCCGAGGTCGTCCCCTTCGACCCGCTGGCCGACGAGGACCTGCCCGAGGGGACGTCCGGGCTGGTCGTCGGCGGCGGCTTCCCCGAGGTGTACGCCCCGGAGCTGGCCGCGAACGAGCCGCTGCGCAAGGCGGTCGCCGGCTTCGCCGCGGCCGGCGGGCCGGTCGCCGCCGAGTGCGCGGGCCTGCTGTACCTGGCGCGGTCCCTGGACGGCCGGCCGATGTGCGGGGTCCTCGACGCCGACGCGGTGATGTCGCAGCGGCTGACGCTCGGCTACCGCGAGGCCGTCGCCGTGTCGGACAGCCCGCTCGCCGCAGCGGGGACGAGGCTGCGCGGGCACGAGTTCCACCGCACGGTGGTCGAGCCGGGCGCCGGACCCGCCCCGGCCTGGGGGTTCACACACCCCGAGCGGCGCGTCGAGGGGTTCGTCCACCGCGGCGTGCACGCCAGCTACCTGCACACCCACTGGGCGGCGGAGCCGTCGGTGGCCGTGCGTTTCACGGCCGCGGCGGCAGCACACCGGTGACGTCACTCCGCGAGGCCCACCACGAGCCAGATCCCGGCCACCCCGCCCACCGTGCACATCAGCGTGGACAGGGCGGGGTGCCGGTGGTGCGCCTCGGGCAGGATCTCGGCGGCCGCGAGGTAGAGCAGCCCCCCGGCGAAGAAGCTCAGGTACGCCCCGAGCGGTTCCTCCGGAAGGGTGAACAGCACGGTGGACGCCGCGCCCACCACGGGGGCGGCGGCGTCCGCGAGGAGCATCAGCAGCGCGCGCTTGCGGGCGTTCCCGTAGAGCCGGGTGAGGGTGTACGTGTTGAACCCGTCGGCGAAGTCGTGGGTGACCACGGCGAGGGCGACCGCGGTGCCCATGCCGCCGCCGACCTGGAAGGCGGCGCCGAGCGCCACCCCGTCGGCGAGGCTGTGGCCGACCATCGCGGCGGCCGCCGTCATCCCGACCTGGGGGGCGCGCCCGACGGCGCCGTCCCTGCCGTCCGTCCCGTTCCCGCCGTTGCGGCCGCCGGACGCGCCGTGTGCGGCCTGGCGTACCGCCAGGAGCCGTTCCACGACGTGCGCGACGAGGAATCCGGCCACGAAGAGCAGCAGCGCGAGCGGTACGCCGAACACCGGCCGGCCCGCCGCCTCCAGCGACTCCGGCAGCAGGTCCAGGCCCACGACGCCGAGCATCAGCCCGCCGGCGAGGCCCAGTACGAGGTGGCGGCGGTCGGTGACGCGCTGCGCCGTCCACCCGCCCGCCAGGGTCATCAGGAACGCGCCCAGCGCCACGATCACGGCCATGCGCCCTTGGATACCGACTGCCGGCCGCGCGTGCACGCGAGCGCGCGGGCCGCGGTCCACGCACGATTGACGACCGGGAAGGGGCAGGAGCCCGATGGGTGAGAACGCGACGCAGCTGGTGGTCGGGGTCGGCGGCCGGGCGGGGGTGTCCGTCGCGGAGGTCTGCGCCCTGGTGGAGGAGACGCTGCGCGGGGCCGGGCTGGCGGCCGGAGCGGTGAAGGCGCTGGCGACGGTGGAGACGAAGGCCTGCGAGGCCGGGATCACGGGGGCGGCGGAACGTTTCGGCGTGCCGCTGCTCAGCTACCCGGCCGAGGAGCTGGCGGGCATCGCCGTCCCGCACCCCTCGGACGCGGCCCGGCAGGCGGCCGGCACCCCCTCGGTGGCGGAGGCGGCGGCGCTGGCGACGGGCGGCGAACTCCTCGTGCCGAAGCGCCGCTCGGTGGCGGCGACCTGCGCGGTGGCGACCGCGCAGGCGCACGACCTGCGCCACCACGGGGACGCCGAGGTCCGCGACGACGGCGGATCGCTGGTGGACCTCGCGGTGAACGTACGGGCGCACATGCCGCCGGAGTGGCTGAAGCAGCGCATCGCGGCTTCGCTCGGCGGTCTCTCCGCATACCCCGACGGGCGCGCGGCCCGCGCGGCGGTGGCGGCTCGGCACGGGCTGCCGGCCGGCCGGGTGCTGTTGACGGCGGGGGCCGCGGAGGCGTTCGTCCTGCTGGCGCGGGCCCTGGACGTGCGGCGGCCGGTGGTGGTGCACCCGCAGTTCACCGAGCCGGAGGCGGCCCTGCGGGACGCCGGGCACCGGGTGGAGCGGGTGCTGCTGCGGGCGGAGGACGGCTTCCGGCTGGATCCGGCGGCGGTGCCGGAGGAGGCGGACCTGGTGGTCGTCGGCAACCCGACGAACCCGACGTCCGTACTGCACCCGGCGGCCGCGCTGGCGGCCCTGGCCCGCCCGGGCCGGATCCTCGTCGTGGACGAGGCGTTCATGGACGCGGTGCCGGGGGAGCCGGAGGCGCTGGCCGGCCGCACGGACGTGCCGGGCCTGGTGGTGCTGCGGAGCCTGACCAAGACGTGGGGCCTGGCAGGGCTGCGGATCGGGTACGTGCTGGCGGAGCCGGAGGTGGTCGCGCAGCTGGAGGCGGCGCAGCCGCTGTGGCCGGTGTCGACGCCCGCGCTCGTCGCCGCGGAGGCGTGCGTCGCCCCGGCGGCCCTCGCGGAGGCGGAGGCCGCGGCCCGGCAGATCGACGCGGACCGGGAGCACCTGCTGGCCGGGCTCGCCGAGTTCGAGGAGATCACGGTGGCGGGGACGGCCCGGGGACCGTTCGTCCTGGTCAGGGTGGCCGGGGCGGCGCAGGTCCGGATGCGGCTGCGGGCGCTGGGCTTCGCGGTCCGCCGCGGGGACACCTTCCCGGGCCTGGACGCGGACTGGCTGCGCCTGGCGGTGCGGGACCGGGCGACGACGGGGCGCCTCCTCCAGGCGCTGGACCACGCCCTCACCCTGACGGCCGCCGCGCGCTGACCCCGCGCGCCCCCGGCCGGGGCGGGAACCGGGGCGCGGCGGGGCGCGTCCTCCGCGGCGGGCCCCGGGGGGGGCACAAGCCACCCTCGGAACGCCGCTGACCTGCGCGGACGACCGGATCCGGCGGGGTCCGCGGGTGGCGTCGGCGGTCCGCCCGGGGGATGATCTGCGCAGGACGGCCATGCAGGGGGGACACAGGATGAAGGTTTCGGCGAAGGCGGGCGCGGCCGCGGTGGGGCTGGCCGCGCTGGCGGCCGCGGCGGTGTTCGCCGGCCCCGCCCTCCTCGGCGGCGGGGAGCAGCGCGGCGCCGCGGAGCAGCGGCTCGCGGGCGGGCGCCCGGAGGCGGGCGCGGCGAGCCCGTCGGCGCCGCCGGGGGCGCGTCCGTTCACGCTCGTCGCGACGGGCGACACGATCCCGTACCCGTCGATCATCGCGCAGGCCGCGAGCGATGCGGCGGGCAGCGGGGCGGGGCACGACTTCCGGAGGATACTGGCCGGGGTGAAGCCCGTGGTGGAGGCCGCCGACCTGGCGATATGCCACCACGAGATACCGTATGGCCGGCCCGGCGGCCCCTACACCGGATACCCGGCCTTCAAGGCGCCGCACGAGCTGGCCGACGCGCTGCGGGACGCCGGCTACGACAGCTGCTCGACGGCCTCGAACCACACTCTGGACGACGGCTGGGACGGTCTCGTCCGCACTCTCGACCACCTCGACCGGGCGGGCATCAAGCACGTCGGCTCGGCGCGCACCGCCGAGGAGGCGAAGGCCCCGGCGGTGCTCTCCGCGGGCGGCGCGACGGTCGCCCAGCTGGACTACACGTACGGCACGAACGGGATCCCGCTGCCGGCCGGGAAGCCGTGGGCCGTGAACCTGATCGACAAGGACCGGATCATCGCGGACGCCCGTGCGGCGCGCGCCGCGGGCGCCCACGTCGTCGTCCTCAGCATCCACTGGGGCTCCGAGTGGCAGACGGCCCCCGACAGGCAGCAGCAGGACCTGGCGCAGGCGCTGACCGCCTCCCGCGGGGCGGACGGCCTTCCGGACATCGATCTGGTCCTCGGCACGCACAACCACGTCCCGCAGCCCTACGAGAAGGTCAACGGGACGTGGGTGGTCTACGGGATGGGCGATCAGATCGCCAGCTTCTACGAGCAGGCGAAGCTCCGCGGCAACATGTCGTCCATCCCCCGCTTCACCTTCGCGCCGGCGGCCGCGCACCCGGGCCGCTGGGAGGTGGTGAAGGCCGAGTACCTGACGTCGTATGCGGACCGGGGCGCCCCGTTCCGGGTGGTGTGCACGTCCTGCACGGCCGGCGGCGGCGCCTCGGCAGGCGCCGCGAAGCGCTCCGAGTACGCCGCCGTCGACCGGCAGGTCGGCGAGGCCGTGCTGTCGCGCGGGGCCGGCGGGCAGGGGCTGGTGCGCGCGACGCGGTGACGCCCGCCGGCCGCGGCCGCGGCGTCAGGAGGCGCGGCGGCGGGTGACGACGAGTGCGGCGCCGCCGAGGCCGAGCAGGACGAGTGCGCCGCCCGCGACCCAGGGAGTGGCCGAACTGCCGCCGGTCTCGGCCAGGTTGGCGCCGCTCGCGATGACGGTGCCGGTCCCGGAAGCCCCGGTCTGCGGCTTGACGTCGGGCTTGGCGGCGCCGCCGGAGGGCTCGGGGGCGGCGGAGGAGGGCGGCGGGCCGGCCGGGGACTGGCAGCGCGCCTCGGCGAGGACGACCTCGCCCTCGACCTGGGCGACGTTGAGGTCGAGCGGGTTGACGGACACCTTCAGCCGGAGTGCGGCCGCGGCGGCGGTGGAGGAGGTCGTCTCCGTACCGGAGAGCTCCAGGCTGACCATGCCGACCTTCGGCACCTCGACCTTGGTGGGACCTTGCGCGGACAGGGTGGCCTTCTTGCCGAGTACGGTGACGGAGCCCAGCACGTTGGAGGTGGCGGACGGCTTGCGCCCGGCTTCGCACACCGCCTTGGAGGTGACCTTCTCCACCTCGATCAGCGAGAGGGCGGGGAGCCCGGGCAGGTGGACGCGGGCCCGGGCGAGGTTGGCCTCCGCCTCGGCGCGGCCGCGGCCGGCGGTGGCCCTGGAGGTGGCGGCGTCGGCCTTGAGGATGTGGACCGGCCGGCCGCCCTCGACGCCGTCCACGGTGACGGAGAGGGCCGTCTTCCGGGCGGAGGCCGGGGCGCTGACCTCGTTGAGGGTGGTCTTCAGGGGGACGTGGACGGCCTTGTTGAGCAGGCCCACGTCGAGTCCGGCGCGCAGGACGACGGCGTCGGCCCGGCCGTCGGCACCGCCGGGCGCGGCTCCCGCGCCGCCCGTGGCGTGGGCGGGCGGGGCGGCGAGGAGGGCGATCGCGCCCGTGGCGAGCAGGGCGGCCGCGGGCATGCGGAAGGTGTAGCGGTTCAAGGTGGTGGAACCCCCGGGGAGATGGGGGCCGCCGCGCAGCCAATGGGGGACATCGCGCGTCGGCGGCCTGTTACCCGGGGAATTTTTTACGCACGGAGAGTGAACGCACAGCCACCTGAGGTGAGTTCACCCCAAAGGGTGGTTTCCATCCACGTATTCGATTGCTTTCGCATCAGGCGGCACGGGAGTTCTTTTCCGCCACACACCCGTGGGCGGTTTCACCCTGTCGCGGACCCGCGCGGCCGTGTGCAACGACCGGCGGGACGTCCGCGTCACGCCGCGTCAACCCGGTGACGCGGCGGGGAGGTCCGGCCGGTCAGGCGCGGACCGTGCCGTTCACCACGACCCGCAGCGGCTGCGCCAGCGCCCGCACGTCGGCCCGCGGGTCGGTCGCGTAGACGACGAGGTCCGCGGGGGCGCCCTCGGTGAGACCGGGCCTTCCCAGCCACTCCCGCGCCGCCCAAGCCGTCGCCGACAAGGCGTCCAGCGGCGGGATCCCGGCGCGCACCAGCTCCGCCACCTCGTCCGCGACGAGCCCGTGCGGCAGGGAGCCGCCTGCGTCGGTGCCCACGTAGACGGGGATGCCCGCGTCCCAGGCGGAGCGGACCGTGTCGTACCGCCGCTCGTGCAGCCGCCGCATGTGCGCCGACCAGCGGGGGAACTTGGCGTCGCCGCCGGCCGCCAGCTTGGGGAACGTCGCGATGTTCACCAGCGTCGGGACGATCGCCACCCCGCGCTCCGCGAACAGCGGGATGGTGTCATCGGTGAGCCCGGTGGCGTGCTCGATGCAGTCGATGCCGGCCTCGACGAGGTCGCGCAGCGAGTCCTCGGCGAAGCAGTGGGCGGTGACCCGGGCGCCCAGCCGGTGCGCCTCGGCGATGGCGGCCTCGACCTCGGCGCGCGGCCAGCAGGCCGTGAGGTCGCCGGCGTCGCGGTCGATCCAGTCGCCGACCAGCTTCACCCAGCCGTCGCCGCGGCGGGCCTCGCGGCCGACGTACTCGACGAGGTCGGCCGGCTCGATCTCGTGCGCGTAGTTGCGGATGTAGCGGCGGGTCCGGGCGATGTGCCGCCCCGCCCGGATGATCTTCGGGAGGTCGTCGCGGCCGTCGATCCAGCGGGTGTCGGAGGGGGATCCGGCGTCGCGGATGAGCAGGGTGCCCGCGTCGCGGTCGGTCAGCGCCTGGCGTTCGGCGGTCCCGGCGTCGACGGGGCCGTGGGCGTCGAGCCCCACGTGGCAGTGCGCGTCGACGAGGCCGGGCAGCACCCAGCCGGACACGGCGGTGGTGTCGCGGGCGCCGGGCGGCCGCTCGTAGGAGATCCGGCCGCCTACCACCCACAGCTCGTCGCGGACGTCGTCGGGCCCGACGAGCACGCGTCCCTTCACATGCAGCACGTCATCCGTCATGACCGAACTGTACGTGCGCCCTGGATAGGCTTCCCGGGTAGTCCCCGCACGAGGAGAGAGCGCCCTGTGAACCACCCCTTCCTGGACCTGCCGCCGCTGACCGCGGAGCACTTCGCGTCGATCGAGCGGCGGGTGGCGGACCTGCTCGGCACCCGCCAGGACGTGGTGGTCACGCAAGGCGAGGCGCTGCTGCCACTGGAGGGCTGCATCCGCTCGGGCGCCCGCCCCGGCTCGGCCGCGCTGAACGTGGTGACGGGCCCGTACGGGACCACGTTCGGCAACTGGCTGCGCGACTGCGGGGCCGAGGTCGTGGACCTGGAGGTGCCGTTCGACACCGCGGTGACCGCCGAGCAGGTCGCCGCGGCGCTCGCCGCGCACCCGCGGATCGACTTCGTGTCGCTGGTGCACGCCGAGGCGGCGACCGGCAACACGAACCCGGTCGCGGAGATCGGCGAGGCGGTACGGGCCCACGGGGCGCTGTTCATGCTGGACGCGGTGGCCTCGGTTGCGGCGGAGCCGCTGCCGGCCGACGCGTGGGGCGTGGACCTGTGCGTGATCGGGGCGCAGAAGGCGATGGGCGGACCCGCCGGCGTGTCCGCGGTGTCGGTGTCGGAGCGGGCGTGGGAGCGGTTCGCGCAGAACCCCGCGGCGCCGCGCCGCTCGTACCTGTCCCTGCTGGACTGGAAGGAGCGCTGGATCGACGGCGGGCGCCGGGCGCTGCTGCACGCGCCGGCGCAGCTGGAGATGCTGGCACTGGAGGCGTGCCTGGACCGGATCGCGGCGGAGGGGCTGTCGGCCGTGCAGGCCCGCCACGCAGCGGCCGCGGCGGCGACCCGGGCGGGAGCGGAGGCCCTCGGGCTGGCCCCGTACGTGAAGCGCGCGGCGGAGGCGGCTCCGGTGGCGACGACGCTGCGCGTGGCGGACGCCTCGACGGTGGCGGCCAAGGCGCTGGCCGCGGACCCGCAGGCGCCGCTCGCGGCGGGCGGCGGTGCGCTGGCCGGGGAGATGCTGCGGGTCAACCACTACGGTGCGGCCGCTTCCCCGGCAGCGGTGCGCGCCGGCCTGACCGCGCTGGCGGCGGCGCTGTCGGCGGACCCGGCCGCGGCACTGGAGGCGGCTGACGCGGCCTGGGAGCCGGCGGCGCACTGAGCCGCGCCCGCCGCCCCGCCACTCCCCCGCCGCGGATCGGCGGTGCGGGAGGGCGGTGCAGGAGGGCGGGGCAGCGCCGGGCGGGGCGGCGGGTCGGCGCTGCGGGCGTCAGCGCTGGGGGACGGCGCACGCGCCGTCCGCGTCGCACGCGTCGGCGGCCGGGGCCGGCTCCGCGGCCTCGCGGCCCTCCCAGGCCTGCTCCAGGGCGCGGGTGAACACCTCGGCGGGCTGGCCGCCGGAGATCCCGTAGCGGCGGTCGAGGACGAAGAACGGCACCGCGTTGGCGCCCAGTTCGGCAGCCTCCCGCTCGTCGGCGCGCACCTGCGCGGCGTAGGCGGTGCCGTCCGCGAGGACGGCGCGGACCTCGGCCTCGTCCAGGCCGGCCTCGACGGCGACGGCGGCGAGGACCCCGGCGTCGAAGAGGGACCGGTCCTCGGCGAAGTTCGCGCGGAACGCCCGGTCGAGGAGCTCCTCCTGCAGGCCGCGCGCGGCGGCCAGGTGCAGCAGCCGGTGGATGTCGAAGGTGTTGCCGTGGTCGCGGCCCTCGGTGCGGTACTCCAGGCCCTCGGCGCGGGCGGTGGCCGCGACGTGCTCCTCCATGCCGCGGGCCTCTTCGAGGGTGCGGCCGTACTTCTTCGCGAGCATCTCGACGACCGGGGCGGTGCTGCCCTCGGGGCTGTTCGGGTCGAGCTCGAAGGAGCGGAAGACGACCTCGACTTGGTCCCGGTGCGCGAACGCGGCCAGCCCCTTGGTGAAGCGGGCCTTGCCTATGTAGCACCAGGGGCAGGCCACATCCGACCAGATCTCGACGCGCATGTTCCTTCTTCTTCTTTCCGGTTGCGGAAGGGCGGGCGGACGCCGCGGCCGGCGGGGCCGCGGCGGTTTCACCTTCAACAACCTGCCGGAACATCTCATTCCCCGGACGGTCCGGGGGCGGGGGACGCGTCGGCGGCCTATTTCTTCAGCCAGGCCTGCATCATCTTCTGGGCGACGGGTGCCGCCAGGCGGCCGCCGCCGATCTCGGACCGGTCGGTGTCGGAGTTCTCGATCACCACGGCCACGGCGATCTGCTTGCCCTTCGCCTTGCCGTACGAGGTGAACCAGGCGAGCGGCGGCAAATTGTTCTTCACGCCGCGCTGGGCGGTGCCCGTCTTGCCGCCGACCTCGGCGCCCGACACCTGCGCGGGCTTGCCGCCGCCCTCGGTCGCGACGGTCTTCATGACGTCGCGCAGCATCGAGGCGGTCTTGGCGTTCATGGCCTGCTGGGTCTTGGGGTTCTTGAAGCTCTCCAGCACGCTGCCGCCCGCGTCGGTCACCTCGGAGACCGAGTGCGGAGCGACGAGCTTGCCGTCGTTCTCGATCGCCGCCGTCACCATCGCCATCTGGAGCGGGGTCGCCTGGACGTCGAACTGGCCGATGCCGGTCTGCGCGACCTGGTCGACGGACATCTTCGCGGAGGGGTACTTGCTCGGCACGCGGGTGGTGACGGGGATCTCCGTGTTCGTGTTGAAGCCGAGCTTCTCGGCCATCGCCCGCATCTTGTCCTGGCCCAGCTTGGAGGCGAGCTCGGCGAAGACGTTGTTGCAGGACAGCCGCATCGCGACACGCGCCGAGACGCCGTTGCAGGCGGCGGAGCCGGCCTCGCTGGGAAGCAGCGTCCTGGTCCCGGGGATCGTGTACGGGTCGGGGATGCCGGTCGGGGCGTCGACGTCGGTGACGAGCCCGTTCTCGATGGCCGCGGCCAGGGTGACCAGCTTGAAGGTGGAGCCGGGCGCCTGCGGCTTGCGCAGCGCGACGTTCTCCATGGCCTTGCCGTTGTCGGCGGACAGCTCCTCCCACGCCTCCTTGTCGTTGGCGCCGGCGATGCGGCCGGGGTCGAAGGACGGATTGTTCACCATGGCGAGGATCTCGCCGGTCTTCGGGTCGATCGCGACGGCGGATCCCTGCTTGCCCTGGAGCGCGTCCCAGGCCGCCTTCTGGACGTCCTTGTCGATCGTGGTGACGACGTTGCCCGGCGAGGCCCGCTTGTTGAGCAGCAGGTCCATGACGGTCTTCAGGCGGTCGTCCGAGCCGTTGAGGACCTTCTTGTAGACGCCTTCGAGCATGGTGGTGCCGAAGGCCTGCGAACTGAATCCGGTGATCGGGGCGTAGAGGGGCCCGTCCGCGTACGTCCGCTTGTAGGCGAAGTCCTTCCCGCCGGTCTTGACGGAGCCGGTGATCGCCTCTCCGCCCACGATGATGTTCCCCAGCGGGTTCTCGTACTGCCCGAGGAGGTTCCGGCGGTTGTGCTCGTTGTCTGCGAGGGCCTGGCCTTGGTAGGCCTGCACCCAGGTGACCCGGACCAACAGGGCCAGCACCAGGAGCAGACAGAAGACCGACGCACGCCTGATCGTCTTGTTCATCTCCCGAAAGGACGCTCGACGGCCCGCGTACGTTCCTCCCCGGCCCGAGTGTGGCCCGTTTCTCAGGCCCTTCTCATCACGAACCCCCCTTCGTAGGCGGCGATGACCGCCTGGGTGCGGTCGCGCGAACCCGTCTTGGCGAGGACGGCCGCCACGTGCGTCTTGACGGTCTGGGGGCCGACGCCGAGGCGGGCGCCGATCTCGGCGTTCGACAGCCCGGTGGCCATCAGCCGCAGCACACCGGCCTCCCGGTCCGTGAGCCGTGCCGCCCAGGCCGCCGTCCCGCCCGCTGCTGCGGCGGCGTGGCTCGCGGCGAGCGAGCGGACCGCCTCGGGGAAGAGCAGCGAGTCCCCGCGGGCGACCAGCCGCACCGCGCCGACCAGTTCGTCGGGGTCGGCCCGCTTCAGCAGGAACCCGGCGGCGCCGGCCCGCAGCGCGTCGTACACGTGGGCGTCGTTCTCGAAGGTGGTCACGACGAGGATCCTGGGCGGTTCGGCCGCACCGGCCAGGATCCGCTCGGTGGCCCGTATTCCGTCGATGCCGGGCATCCGGACGTCCATCAGCACCACGTCCGGCGCGAGGGTGCGGACGGCGGTCACCGCCTCGGCGCCGTCGCCGGCCTCCCCGACGACCTCCAGGTCGGGTTCGGCGTCGAGGATGGCCCGCAGGGCGGTGCGGACCATGCGCTCGTCGTCGGCGAGGACCAGGCGCAGCGGGGGCCGGTTCATCGGCAGCCCCCGCCGAGCGGGAGGACGGCCCGCAGCCGCCACAGGCCGTCGTGCCGCCCGGCCTCGACACTGCCGCCGAGGAGCCGGGCCCGCTCGGCGGCCCCGTGCAGGCCGCGGCCGCCGGTGGTGCGCGGGGAGGGGCCGGCTGGGGCCCCTGGCGGATTGGTCATGGTGATCTCCAGTTCTCGGTGTGCGGTGGTGCCGGGGCCGCCGTCCGGGCCCTTCCGGACGGCGATCCGCAGCTCGACGGGCCCGGCCCCGTGCCGCAGGGCGTTGCCGAGTCCCTCCTGCACGATCCGGTAGGCCTCCCGGGACGCGATCGGGGAGAGCTGCGACCAGTCCCCGGCGGGCCCCGGCTCCTGCCGGACGGTGACGGCCACGCCGGCGGCGCGGGTGCGGGCCAGCAGCCCGTCCAGGTCGGAGGCGAGGGTGGGGGCGGGCGCGGCGGCTGTCCGGCCGGCGGGGTCGCCGTCACGCAGCAGGCCGAGCACCCCGTCCAGCTCGCCCACGGTCCGCCGGGCGGTGTCCTCGATGGCGGCGAGGGCCTCCCGGACGAACTCGGGGTCGCGGCCGAGGACCCGGCGGGCTGCGGCCGCCTGGAGGGTGACCGCGCTCAGGGCGTGTCCGACGGCGTCGTGCAGTTCGCGGGCGAGCCGGTTGCGCACGGCGAGGTCGGCGGCCCGTTCCTCGGCCGCTGCCAGCCGGTCGGCCGCCGTCGGCCCGAGCAGCACGGGCGCCGCCCGGGCCAGGAGCGCCCCCGCCGCCGCGGCGGCCGCGACCAGCCCGGCCAGCATCCCGGCACCCATGAGCGGCGCGAGCCAGGAGGCGGTGTCGTCGGGGAAGTAGACCAGCGACAGCGGGGCCTCCCGCAGCGACCGCACCAACGGCACCGCGATCAGCACCACCGCCATCGGCGGCACCGCCAGGCTCATCCCCGCCACGGCCGCCCCGGCGCCCAGGTGCAGCGACCACCAGGCGGCAGTCCTCCCGCGGGCCGCCCAGGACCGGGCCGGCCCCTCTGCCAGCAGTTCCCCCGGAACCCCGCACAGCATCCGCACCGCACCCGCCGACATCGGCCGGACCGGCCCGAACACGCCGGTCACCGCGGCGAGCGGCAAGGACAGGCCGTAGGCGGCGAACGTCAGCGGCACGGACTCCAGGGTGTTCACCCCGCCGGCCGCCACCCCGACGGCCACCTGCGCCACCAGGAAGTACGGCATCAGCAGCGCCCCGCCGAGCACCAGATGCACCCACCGCATCCGCGCCCGCACCCCCCATACCGCAGCCCGCATGCTGCCGCTCCCCCGATCCCCTCACCCGTCGCCGCCCCCGAACCCGCACGGGAGCCGGCGCCCGCGCCGTACCGCACGTTCAGGCCAGTGTGCGCCGCCGGGTCGCGAACCCGGTCAGGACGCTGGCCGCGAGGCATCCGGTGACCACCTGGCCAGCGTAGGCCAGCAAGATCACGGAGGGTGTTCCTCCGCCCTCTCCGATCCCGGGAGCGAAGGGCACGGCAAGGAGGTACAGGCCCCAGCAGAGCGTCGCGGCCGATCCGATCCACCCCGCCACCAGCGGCCACACCGGCCGCCGCCCCCCTCCCCGGGCCAGCAGCACCGCGCACCAGCCGGCGAGCAGCGCGCACACCGCGTGCACCGCCGACACCACCCCCGTCTCCACCGAATGCAGGGCCGCCCGCTCGGCGCCCAGCCACGCGGCGCCCCCGAAGGCCCAGTACGCGTACAGCGCACCCAGCGCCGTGCCGAGCGCGGCCGCGGCTCCCGCCGCCACCCCCGTGGGCGGCGGGAGCCGCATACCGCTCGCGCCCTGCCGGAGGCGGCCCCAGCGCCTGCGCGCATAGGGAACGAACAGGCCTGCGAGGGCGAGCCCTTGGACGGTGAAGCCGCCGTAGACGACGAGGTACACCCAGCCGTGGAGGAAGGACTCCCCGGCGGCCCTCGCCGCGGGATCGGCGCCCAGGCCGACGGCTCTGAGGGCGAGTTGGGCGGGGAAGCCGGCGAGTATCGGCGTGAGCAGCCCGGTCGCGGTGAAGGCGGGGACGAGGAGCAGCGGCGCCGGCACCCGCCGGCCCCACGGCCGGGTCAGCAGCAGCGCCAGCACGATCACGGCCGCGTCCATGGCCATGGTCACGGCATTGGCCACGGTGAAGAACACCGACGGTGCGAGCAGCACGCTGCCCTCCGGTATGCCGATGTCGCTCCCGGCCAGCCAGGCCGTCTTCAGGGCCAGGTACGGCATTGTCGCGGCCACGGCCGCCGCCCGCAGCAGCCGCGCCCCCGCACCGGTGGCGTCGGGCGCGCGGGCCTCCGCCGTCACGGCGGCCGCACCGCCCGCTGCCTTGCCTGCCGTCTTCCCTGCGGTCCTCGCGGCCCTCGCCGCAGCCGTCCCCCTCCCGCCGGGTGTCCCGGTGGTCGTCTCGGTCCTGTCGGTCCTGTCGGTCCTGTCGGTCCTGTCGGTCCTGTCGGTCGTGTCGGCAGGACCCGTCCGGTGCATTGCTCGCCTGGTCATGGCCCTACGTTCCCCCGCCCCCGGCCCCGGCCGCCTCCCCCGCCGAGGGGATCTGCCTCCCCCGCCCGGGGGAGGAACCCCCGGGCCCTGCGCAGGAGCCGCCGCCGGGCGGTCACATCCGGCGCGTCACCACCGACAGCCGGTCCCGGGCGGCGAACAGGGCCGCCTTGATCAGCTCTTCGCGCTCCTCCGTCAGCCGGGCCACCGGCACCGAGCAGCTCACCGCGTCCCGGGCGGGCGTCCGGTACGGCACCGCCACCCCGAAGCAGCGCAGCCCCAGCGTGTTCTCCTCCCGGTCCTCCGCATACCCCTTCTCCCGCACCACCGCGAGCTCCTCGATGAGCCGCTCCCGGTCGGTCACGGTGTGCTCGGTGACCGCCTCCAGCCTCCGCGGCAGCAGCGCCCGCACCTCCTCGTCGGAGTGGCCGGCGAGCAGCGCCTTGCCGAGTGCCGTCGAGTGGACGGGCAGCCTCCGCCCGACGCGCGTGAACGGCCGCAGATGGTGCCGGGACTGGCGGGTCGCCAGGTAGACGACGCTCGTGCCGTCCATCCGGGCCAGGTGGATGGTCTCGGTCGTGTCCTCCGAGAGCCGGTCGAGGGTGGGCCGGGCCGCGGCCACCACCTCGTCGCCGTCGATGTACGAACTGCCGACGAGCAGGGCCCGTACGCCGATGCCGTACCGGGTGCCCGTCGCGTCCGTCTCGACCCAGCCCAGGTTCACCAGCGTGCGCAGCAGCATGTACAGGCTGGACTTGGGCAGTCCGAGGTCGTGCTGGATGTCGGCAAGGCTGTGCAGGCCGGGCCGGGCCGCGAAGTGCTCCAGCAGGACGACCGTGCGGACGGCGGACTTGACCGCCGCGGGCGCCCCGGCCGGCTCGCCGCCGGGCCCCGCTTCGTCCCCGCCGCCCGGCGCGGCCTCCCGTACCGCTGCCCCGCCCGTGCCGGAGGCCGTGCCCCCGCTCGCGCCTGCGCCGGTGTCTGCGCCAGTGGCCATGCGCCTCGTGCCCCTCTTCGCCTGATGTCACGGTCTCTTGTCACGCCGTGGACGCGGAAATAGAGTCCGGAACGGATGGAGATCATTCACCCACCGGGACGGCGTTCAGAATACTGAACGGACCCGATGGGGCCGGCGCGGATCCAGGAGGCAGTACGGCATGGCAGCAGGGACACCAGTCTGGAGTGTGGACCCCCGCACCGGGAAGCAGCGGGAACAGGTCACCCTGGAGGCCGCCCCGGCGGACGTGGACGCCGCCGTGCGCGCCGCGCACGCGGCCCGCGGCGCGCTCGCCGACCGCGCCGCACGCACCGCCTTCCTCCGCGCCGCCGCCGACCTGCTCGACGCGGAGGATGCCCAGGTCGTGGAGACCGCCGACGCCGAGACGGCGCTCGGCCCGGCCCGCCTCACCGGCGAACTCGCGCGGACCACCGGCCAGCTGCGGGCCTTCGCCGACGCCGTGGACGAGGGCTCCTACCTCGACATCCGCATCGACCGGGCCGACGCCTCCCTCACCCCGCCGCGCCCCGAACTGCGCCGCTACAAGGTGCCTCTGGGCGTGGTCGCCGTCTACGCCGCCTCCAACTTCCCCCTCGCCTTCTCCGTCCCCGGCGGGGACACCGCGAGCGCCCTGGCCGCCGGCTGCCCGGTGGTCGTCAAGGCCCACCCCGACCACCCGGCCGCCTCCGAGCTGTGCGCCTCGCTCCTGCGCCGCGCGGCCGCGGCGGCCGGACTGCCGGAGGCGGTCGTGTCGGTGGTCCACGGCTTCGACGCGGGCCTGGAGCTGATCCGGCACCCGCTGGTCGCCGCGGCCGGATTCACCGGGTCGGTGCGCGGCGGGCGCGCCCTGTTCGACGCGGCCGCCGCCCGGCCGGTGCCGATCCCCTTCCACGGCGAACTCGGCTCCCTGAACCCCGTCGTGGTCACCCCGGACGCGGCCGCCGAGCGGGCCGAGGAGATCGGCGCGGGCCTCGCCGCCTCGGTGACGCTCGGGAACGGCCAGTTCTGCGTCAAGCCGGGCCTGGTCCTCGTACCGGAGGGGGCGGCCGGGGACCGGCTGGCCGGGGCGCTCGCCAAGGCGCTCGGCGAGACCGGTCCGGGCGTCCTCCTCGACCACCGGATGCGGGACGCCTTCGCCGCAGGGGTCGCCGAGCGGGCGGCGCTGCCGGGCGTCACCGCGCCCGTCGCGGCGGGCGCCGCCGGGGAGCACGCCGTCGGCGCCGGCTGCCTGGCCGTGCCCGCCCGCGCCCTGCTGGCCGGCGGCCCGTACGACCTGCTGCTGGAGGAGTGCTTCGGCCCCGTCACGGTCCTCGTCCGGTACGCCGGCCAGGACGAGGCGGGCGCCGTGCTGGACCGCCTGGCCGGGAACCTGAGCGCGACGCTCCACGTCTCTTCGGCGGAGGCGGAGGGGGCGCCGGGCCCGGCGGCCGCGCTGGTGGCCCGCGTGACGGAGCTGGCCGGGCGGATCGTCGTCAACGGCTGGCCGACGGGCGTCGCGGTGGCCCCGGCCCAGCACCACGGCGGCCCGTACCCGGCGGCGACCTCGCACTCCACGTCGGTCGGGGTGACGGCGATCGAACGCTGGCTGCGGCCCGTCGCCTACCAGTCCGTGCCGGAAGGGCTGCTTCCGCCGGAGCTGCGGGAGGCGAACCCGCTGGGGCTGCCGCGCCGCGTCACCGGGACGGCCTGATCAAATGCGGTTGCCTGCCCCGGCCGGGCCGGGGCAGGCTGCGCGCATGCCGAGACCACAGGGATTCACGTACGAGCAACGGGGCGACGGCACCGTCGCCATCACCCACCGCGGCCGGTCCGCGGGCACCCTGCGCGGGCCGCGCGCGGAGAAGTTCCTCGCCGAGGTGGAGTCAGGCGACGCGCAGCTCGTGATGGCCCGCTGGACGGGCGCGTACAGGTTCGGGAACGAGCGCACCGCCCGCAACCACCCGCGCAACCGGCGCTGACGCCGCCCGGCACCGCCGTACGGGCGGCCCCCGCCGCCCGTACGGAGCAGCGGAGGGCGGCGGGGGAACGGCACGGCACCCCCGGTCGTTCTCCGGGCATGACCGCTATGACCCCTGGTTCCAACCTGCCGCTCGAAGCCGTCCGCGTGACGGTCGAGGTGGCCGCCCCGGTGCGGCTCGACGTCTCGGGGCTCCTCCTCGCGGCCGACGGCAAGGTCCGCTCCGACGCCGACTTCGTCTTCTACAACCAGCCGTCCGGTCCGGGCGTCTCGCACCGCTCCGGCGGCGGGGCGGGGCCCGACTCCGTCACCGTGGACACGGCTGCGCTGCCCCCGGACATCGAGCGCGTCGTCGTCACGGCCAGTCCGGACGCGGCCGGGCAGACGTTCCAGGGCATCGAGCCGACCGCGACCGTGCGGCAGGCGGACACGGGCGCGGTGATCGCGACGTTCACGCCGCCGCAGCTCGGGACGGAGACGGCGCTCGTGGTGGTGGAGGTCTACCGCCGCGGCGGCGCGTGGAAGGTGCGCGCGGTCGGCCAGGGGTACGCCGACGGGCTCGCCGGGATCGCCACCGACTTCGGTGTCTCGGTGGAGGAGGAGCCCGCCGCACCCGCCGACCGGCCGGCCGCCCCCGCCCCCCTGCCGCCCGCGCCGGTGAGCCCGCCCGTCACGGTCCCGCCGCCGGCGCCCGCCCCGGCCGGACCGGTGCCCGCCGCGCCGCCCGCGGCCCCCTCGCCCGCCCCTGCCGCCGCCGGCACCGGGAAGATCAACCTGGACAAGGGCCGCGTCAGCCTCCAGAAGAACCAGACCGTCTCCCTCGTCAAGCACGGCAAGCCGCTGCTCTCCCAGGTGAGGATGGGCCTCGGCTGGGAGCCCGCCTTCCGCGGCCGCGACATCGACCTGGACGCCTCCGTCATCGCGTACGGCCCGCAGCGCAACCACATCGACAGCTGCTACTTCGGCCGGCTGTCGATCCTGGGCGGCGCCGTCAAGCACTCCGGCGACAACCTCACCGGCGAGGGCGCGGGCGACGACGAGGTGATCACCGTAGACCTCGGCCGGCTGCCCGCGGAGGCGACCGGCCTGGTCTTCACCGTCAACTCCTTCTCCGGCCAGAAGTTCACCGAGGTCGCGAAGGCCTACTGCCGCCTCATCGACGCCGCCACCGGCGAGGAGCTCGTCCGCTTCGACCTCACCGGCGCCGAACCGCAGACGGGCGTGATGATGGCGAAGCTGATCCGGCAGTTCTCGGGCGAATGGGAGATGACGGCCATGGGCGACTTTGTGAAGTCCCGCACAGTGCGCGGCATGGTCAAGCCCGGCGCGGACGCACTCTGAGCAGGTGGGCGGGCACGCGGAGCCACCGCGGGCGGTGAGGGCCGCCGGCGAGGTGATGGATCGCACCCGAAAAGCGGGGGTGACTGTCCGTGCCCGCCCGTAGCCTTGGAAGCATGGACAGCACACTCCGGCCCGCGGGTCCCGCCCGCCCGTCCGCCGCAGAGGCGAACGAGGCGATCCGGTACCTCGTCGAGTCCAGGGTGGACGGGGAGTGGCCCTCCGAGGCCTACGAGTTCCTGCTGGAGCAGTGGGCCAACGCCGTCCGCGCCGAGGACGTCGAGGTCGCCGCCGCCCAGTGAAGGGGCGGCGGCGCAGCCGTCGGCAGTGCGCTCAGTGCGCGCGCCGCCACGGGCCCGTGATGGCGAGCATGATGCCGGGGTCCTGGAGGCAGGCGAACAGCGTGCGCCCGTCCGGGGAGAAGCAGACACCCGTGAACTCGGAGTACTCCGGCTGCTCGGCCGTCCCGATGTTCAGCTCGTTGCGCGCCAGCGGATAGGTGCGCCCGGATTCGGTGGCGCCGAAGAGGTGCTGGACCCCCTCGCCGTCCTCGGCGATGACCAGGCCGCCGTACGGGGACACAGTGATGTTGTCCGGCCCGTCGGCCGCGCCGCCGCCGGACGGGTCGGCGTTCACCCCGAACAGCACTTCCAGGGTGACCGTGCGCCGCTTCGGGTCGTAGAACCACACCTGGCCGTCATGGGCCGCGCCGGGGCTCTCCGAGCGGGCGAACGAGGACACGAAGTAGGCGCCGCCGTCCCCCCACCACATGCCCTCCAGCTTGCGGCCGCGCGTCACCGCGCCCTCGCCGAACTGCTTGCGGACCGACCGGGTCCGCGCGTCGCGGTCCGGGACCTCCACCCAGTCGACGCCGTAGACGGTGCCGGTCCGCGTGGCGCGCGTCAGGTCGTCGACGAAACGGCCCCGGTTGTCGAAGCACTTGGCGGCGGCGAGCACCCCGGCGTCCGGGGCGAGGGTGCGCAGGCGGCCGCGGCCGTGCCGGAAACCGGCGGGCGGCGTCCAGCGGTAGAGGAGGCCGCTGGGGCCGGAGGCGTCCTCGGTGAGGTAGGCGTGGCCGCGGCGCGGGTCGATGACGACCGCCTCGTGGGCGTAGCGGCCGAAGGCCCTGACCGGCTGCGGGTCGCGGTTGGCGCGCCGGTCGTGCGGGTCCACCTCGAAGACGTAGCCGTGGTCCTTCGTCATGCCGTTCCGGCCGGCCAGGTCCTCGGTCTCCTCACAGGTCAGCCAGGTCCCCCAGGGGGTTGCGCCGCCCGCGCAGTTGGTCGACGTACCGGCGATGCCGACCCATTCGGCGGTCTCCCCGCCCTGCCGGACCTCGACGACCGTGCAGCCGCCGGCCGCTGCCGGGTCGTAGACGAGGCCCTCGGCGAGCGGGACGGGGCGGACCCAGTCGGTCCGCCTGCCCCTCAGCTCGTGGTTGTTGACGAGGAGCGTGACCCCGCGGGCGCCGGCGAAGGCGGCGGTCCCGTCGTGGTGCGAGGGCGTGGGCTCGCCGGACTCCAGGGTGGTGACGCCGCTGTGGGTGAGGATCCGGTAGCGGAATCCCTCGGGCAGGGCCAGCACGCCTGCCGGGTCGGGCAGGAGCGGGCCGTAGCCGGGCCCGCAGGGCCGGCCCTGCGCGTCACGCTGCGTGCTGTCGTCGGCCGCCAGCGCCCCCGGGGCGGTGGCGAGCGCACCGACCGCCCCGGTGAGCGCGACGCCCGCGCCGGCGAGGGCGGTGCGGGCGGTGAAGTCTCTACGGCTGAGCGGCATGTGGTCTCCAGGAAGGGTGGGGGCATGCGCTGCGCGTACGGCGGCGGCAGTCCGGGTTGCGCCGGTGGCAGGCACCGCCGCCCGTACGGGAACGGCCGCTGGTGTACCCGCGTCGCGGCGGCGCCCCCTCCCGCACCGCCGCAATGGCCGACATGCACCGCGGAACGGCGAGTTCCGCCCCAGGTGCCGCCGCCCGCGGCCCACCCGGCGCCGCCGGGTGCCGCACCGCGGCGAGGCCCCGGCACGCCGGGCCCGGGGCCGTCTCCGCAGCGCCGCCGCGGCCGCTGCTCCGCGGCGGGCGGGCCCGGAAGGGGTCAGCGGGGGCGGGAGCGGGTCTTGTACGCCGCCTTGCGGGCCTGCTTCGCCGCCTGCTTGTCCGGGTGCAGGCGGCCCATCGCCTCCAGCACCTCGGCCGTCGCCGGGTGCTCGACACGCCACGCCTGCTCGAAGAAGCCGGCATGGTGGGCCGTCAGCGACTCCATCAGCAGCGGCAGCTCCTCCGCCTCGCCCTCCCCGCCGCCGGCACCGCCGAGTTGCGCGGCGATCGTGTCGACCGCCAGCCAGTACACCAGCGCCCCGTCCGGTGCGGGTACGTCGGACGCCCCCGTCTCGGCCAGCCAGACCCGGGCCAGTCCGCCGAGTTCCGGGTCGTCCAGCACCGCCCGGACCGCCGGTTCGGCCTGCGGGCCGGCCACCGCGAGGGCCTGCTGGCAGCGCAGCCGGCGCAGGGGGCCGCCCGGGTCGGCGCCGCGGGCCGCGTCGAGCAGTTCGGCGGCGGCCGCGGGGAGGTCCCGGGCGTCGAGCCACTGCCGGATCTCCGCCTCGGCGGCTGCTTCGGGGTAGTCGCAGACGGCGTCGAGCAGCGCGTCGGCGCCCTTGCCGGCCAGTTCGCCGACGGCGGGGGCGGCGATGCCGGCCTCCATGAGGCGGGCGCGGATGCCGTACAGGCCGAGGGCGGTGAGGCGGACCGTGCCGTACCGGGAGACGTCCTCCGGGTCCAGGCCCGTACGGGCGCCGGGTGCCCCGGCCGCGGGGCCGGCGGCGGGGTCCTCGTCGTCCGGGGAGAGCAGCACCGCCTCGTCGACGGGCCGGAACTCGACGAGCCCGATCGGCTCCAGCTGCCGGAACTGCCCGTCAAGCCGCATCAGTGCGTCGGCGACCCGCTCCAGGACGGCGGGGCCCGGCCCGTTGATCCCGCCCGGGGCGGCCACGGAGGCGGCGAGGACCGGCAGCGGGACCGTGCCGCCGGCCGTGCTGCGGCCGCCTGCTGTGAGGAGGTAGAGGTCGGCGAGGACGGCGTCGAGGAGGTCCGCCTCGCGCTGCGGGTTCCAGTCGAGCCGGTCGAAGTCGATGGCGCCGTCTGCGTCCAGGGCGTCGACGAGGCCGTCGAGGTCCGGGACGGCCGCATCCGCCAGGACGGCGTCGCAGGCGGCGAGCCACAGGCGAAGCACGTCGGCGGGGGCGCCGCCGATCACCAGGGCGAGGTCCTCGCCGGCCGCGGCCGTCGCGTACGGCGTCGCACCGGCCGTCGCGGCATGTCCCGCTCCGGTGGCGCCGGCGGCCTCCGCTGCCCCGTGTTCCGTTCCGCCCGATTCCGCCGCTCCGGCGCCGTCCGGCTGCCCCGTCAGTTCGACGAGGCCGATGTCCAGGGCGACCCGCCATGCACGGCTCGCATGCGCCCCCGCGCCCGGATCCTGCGGGTCGAGGCCGAGCGCGGCCGCGGCCTCCGGGAGGCGGGCGGGCGGGAGTTCGCCGGCGTCGTCGACGCGCGTGCCGGCGCCCGCCCAGCGGGCCAGCCGCACCGCTGCGGCGAAGAGCGGGGCGGCGAGGGCGTCGCGGGCGAGTTCCGCCTCGGACGGCAGCCGGACCGGCGGCAGCGTTTCGTGCGGCTGTGCGGGCATGGGGCGGTCTCCTCGCCGAGGTTGTGCGGCCGCGCCTCCGCGGCCCTCCGGCGCCCCACAGTAGACGCATTTCGGACGTGTCCGGCGCCGCTTGTTTGGTTCATCTCACAGTCGCCTTCCAGTTGCCCTGGAGGTCTTGACAACGTCACTGGCCACGAAGGAAATTGACGCGCGTAGACAATCCGGGGACCCTTCGGGAGCCCTGCGGACCCGCGGCCGGGGGCCGTCGACCACCGCAGGCTTCCCGCCAGTTCACAGGCACCACGCACCACGTACGGCCACCGCGTACGCCCCCTCCGCTCCACTCCTCCACACACCGGAGTTCCTTGACCATGCGCTCCTCGCATTCCCGTTCCGCCGCCGTCGCGGCCGTCGTCGCCAGCGCCCTGGCCACCGGCCTGCTGGCGGGCACCGCCGACGCCGCAGAAGGCACCGCGTCCGCCGAGGCGGTACGCATCCACGACATCCAGGGCACCACCCGGATCTCCCCCCTGAACGGCAAGCAGGTCGCCGACGTCGCGGGCATCGTGACCGGCGTGCGCGCATACGGCTCGCGCGGCTTCTGGATGCAGGACCCCGACGCCGACGACGACGACGCCACCAGCGAGGGCGTCTTCGTCTTCACCGGCTCCGCCCCGACGGTCGCCGTGGGCGACGCGGTCAAGGTCTCGGGCCTGGTCGGCGAGTACGTCCCCGGCGGCACCAACTCGGGCAACCAGTCGATCACCCAGATATCGAAGCCGACGGTGACCGTGGTCTCCTCGGGCAACGCCCTCCCCGAGGCCGTCGCCGTCAACGAGTACACCGTCCCCGCCGCGTACGCGCCCGCGGGCGACCCGGCCGCCGGCGGCAGCATCAACGGCCTCACCCTGGAGCCCTCGCGCTACGCCCTCGACCACTACGAGGCGCTGGAGGGCATGAACGTCTCCATCCGCAACTCCCGCGTCGTCGGCGCCAGCTCGGCGCAGTACGGCGAGCTGTGGGTCACCGTCAAGGGCTGGGAGAACAACAACAGGCGCGGCGGCACCGTCTACGGCTCCTACGAGTCGCAGAACACGGGCCGGCTGAAGGTGCAGCAGCTCGCTCCCCTCGCGCAGCAGCCGTTCCCGGTGGCCAACGTCGGCGACAAGCTGACCGGCACCACCGAGGGCCCGATGGACTACAACCAGTTCGGCGGCTACACGCTCGTCGCGCGCACCCTCGGCACCGTCGCCAAGGGCACCCTCGCCCCCGAGAAGACCAAGCCGCAGGCGCAGGGCGAGCTCGCGGTCGCCACGTACAACGTCGAGAACCTCGACCCCGGCGACCCGCAGGAGAAGTTCGACGCGCTCGCGAAGGCGGTCGTGGAGAACCTCGCCTCCCCCGACATCCTGGCCCTGGAGGAGATCCAGGACGACAACGGCGCCAAGAACGACGGCACCGTCTCCGCCGAGCAGACCCTCGCCAAGTTCACGGCGGCCATCGCCGCGGCGGGCGGCCCGTCCTACCAGTGGCGCACCGTCAACCCGGAGAACAACAAGGACGGCGGCCAGCCCGGCGGCAACATCCGCCAGGTGTTCCTCTTCAACCCCGACCGCGTGTCCTTCACCGACCGCGCCGCCGGCGACGCCGCCACCGCGACGGGCGTGACCAAGGTCAAGGGCCGCGCGGCCCTCACGCACTCCCCCGGCCGCATCGACCCGGCGAACCCGGCGTGGCAGGACAGCCGCAAGCCGCTCGCGGGCGAGTTCGTCTTCCGCGGCCGGACGGTCTTCGTGATCGCCAACCACTTCGGCTCGAAGGGCGGCGACGAGGGCCTGACCTCCCACCACCAGCCGCCGGTGCGCTCCTCCGAGGCGCAGCGCCTGCAGCAGGCCCAGTCGGTGAACGCCTTCGTCAAGCAGCTGCTGGCCGCCGACAAGAACGCCCGCGTCCTGGCCCTCGGCGACATCAACGACTTCGAGTTCTCGGAGACGACGAAGGCGCTGGAGGACGGCGGCGCGCTGTACGCCGCGGTCAAGTCGCTGCCGAAGCGGGAGCGGTACTCGTACGTCTTCCAGGGCAACGCCCAGGTGCTGGACCAGATCCTGGTCAGCCCGGCGATCAAGTCGTACACGTACGACAGCGTGCACATCAACGCGGAGTTCGCGGTGCAGAACAGCGACCACGACCCGCAGGTCCTGCGCTTCCGCCCGTGACGGCGGGCAGGTGACCCGGGGCCCGGCCGCCTCCTCCGTCCCCCGTACGGGGGCCGGCGCGGTCGGGCCCGCGGCGTTCGGCGGAAGGGGACCGGCGGCCTCAGGGGCGAGATGGGGAGTTTGCGCCCTGGAGTGACGCTCGACACATCATGACCCGTTCGACCCGGGTTGTGGTGTTGAGTATCCCCACGCTCGATCCTGTCCCCCGTCCTTCAGGAGGACCGCGTGTTCCCCTCCGTCTCCCTCGCCCAGGAGGTCGGCCTCGCCGTCCTCTTCGCGGCCGCACTCGCGTGCGTGGCCGGATTCGGCCGCATCCTGTGGGGCGCCCGGCTGCACCATCCCGAGCCCGCCGCCACCGCCGCCGAGGGCCTGGCCGCCCTTCCCGCCCAGCGGGTCGCGGCGGGGCACCCGATGGAGACGGTGGAACTGACCGAGGCGGAGGAGGAGGCCTTCGCGGGCCTCGTCCGCACCATCGCCCTGCGCTGACCCGGCCGCGGCGCCTGCACCTGCGCCCGCGCCGACGCCCGCGCCGGCCCCGGACACGCCTGCGGGCGCTCCCCCGCTCGGGGTGGGAGCGCCCGCAGGCCGGTTGCGGCAGTGCCTCAGTTGTGGCTGTGCAGGACCTCGTTCAGGCCGCCCCAGACCGCGTTGTTCGGCCGGGCCTCCACGGTGCCGGTGACCGAGTTGCGGCGGAAGAGGATGTTGCTGGCGCCGGACAGCTCCAGCGCCTTGACGATCTGGCCGTCCGGCAGCGTCACGCGGGTGCCCGCGGTGACGTACAGCCCGGCCTCGACGATGCACTCGTCGCCCAGCGCGATGCCGACGCCCGCCTCGGCGCCGATCAGGCAGCGCTCGCCGATCGAGATGATCTGCTTGCCTCCGCCGGAGAGGGTGCCCATGGTGGACGCGCCGCCGCCGATGTCGGAGCCGTCGCCGATGACGACGCCCGCGGAGATGCGGCCCTCGACCATGGACGTGCCGAGCGTGCCGGCGTTGAAGTTGACGAAGCCCTCGTGCATGACGGTGGTGCCCTCGGCGAGGTGCGCGCCCAGGCGGACCCGGTCCGCGTCGGCGATGCGCACGCCCTTGGGGGCCACGTAGTCCGTCATCCGCGGGAACTTGTCAATCGAGGTGACCTGGAGGTGCAGGCCCGCGCCGCGCGCGTTCAGGCGCACCGTCTCCACCTGGTCGACGGCGACGGGGCCGAGCGAGGTCCAGGCGACGTTGGCGAGGAGGCCGAAGACGCCGTCGAGGTTCTGCCCGTGCGGCTTGACCAGGCGGTGGCTGAGGAGGTGCAGGCGCAGGTAGGCGTCGTGCGCGTCGAGCGGCTTGTCCTCCAGGGAGGCGATCACGGTGCGGACGGCTACGACCTCGACCCCGCGGACCTCGTCCTTGCGGATCGCCTGGGACGCGGCGGTGCCCAGCAGCTTCACGGCCTGCTCGGCGGTGAGGCGCTCGGTGCCGGCCGGGCCGGGCTCGTCGGCGAGCGCGGGGGCGGGGAACCAGGTGTCGAGAACGGTGCCGTCGGCGGCGAGGGTGGCAAGTCCGGCGGCGACGGCGCCGGTGGTACGCGTGGCAGTCATGTCGGAAACCTAACCGGCGACGGCCTGCGGGGGCGAACCGGTCTCATGTGCCGGGCGCCCGTTGCGCCCCGCCGGCCCGCGCGCCCTGCGCCGCCCGGCGTACAGGACGGCTGCGCCCGCGCCCCCGGCGAGCGCCGCGCACACCGGCCACAGCAGCCCGGGCGCCGCCGCGTACAGGGCCCCGCCGAGCGGCGGGCCGAGGACGGTGCCGCTGACGGAGACGCCCGCGTAGAGGCTCTGGAACCGCCCGGCCGCGTGCTCGGGCGCCCGGTCGGCGACATAGGCGGTGGCGGTGGTCTTGTAGAGGATCTCCCCGAGGCTGAGCAGGAGGATCATCAGGACGGCGGTGGCCACCCCCGCGCCGGGCAGCAGCGCGGCGTACCCGGCGCCGACGAGCACCAGCCCCGCCCCGATGACGGGCAGCGGCGGCCGGTCGCGCAGCAGCGCGGCGGCCGGCAGCTCCAGCAGCAGGACCACCGCGCCGTTCAGGGCGATGACAAAGCCGAAGTCGGCGGCGTCGAGGCCGTGGTCGGCGAGGAAGACGGGGAAGGTGCCGTACTGCTGGCGGTAGACGAGGTCGGTGACGAGGACCCCGCCGAGCACCACCAGCACCGCGGGCCGCTCCCGTAGCTCCCGCCACAGGCTGCGCCCGGGCCGGCCGCCGCCGGCACCCGAGGCCGCTGCCCGGGAGGCGCCGCGCGCGGGGACGACACGGGCGGTCCACACGGCGAAGAGGAGGGTTCCGAGGCCGTCGGCGACGAAGAGCCAGTCATACGAGAGCCCGGTCGCGACCAGCGCGCCCAGCGGCGGACCGATGACGAACCCGCCGTTGGAGGCGGAGCGCACGACGGCGAAGGCCTGGCGGCGGGCCCCCTCGGGGACGGTCACGGCGACCAGCGCCGCGCTCGCCGCACGGACGACGCCCGCGGCGTACTGGGCGAGCGGCAGCGCGGCGCACAGCAGCGGCCCCGGCAGCAGCGGGAACGACGCCAGGGCCATACCGGCCGCGGTGGACGCGGCGAGCAGCACCCGGCGGTGGCCGAACCGGTCGCCGTACCAGCCGCCGGTCAGGTTCCCCGCGACCAGGCCGAGCCCGCCGAGGCCGGTGACGAGGCCCGCCTGCGCGGCGCCGAGGCCGCGGGGGCCTGTCAGGTACAGGAACACGAAGACGAAGGTGAAGCTGACGACGGCGTGGGCGAACACGCCGGCCGCCAGCAGCCACACCGCTCTGGGCACGTCCTTGAAAGCCTTCGTCACGCCCGCCCCGCCCCCCGCCGCCCCCGCTCTCCACGGAGGTGAGTTCCTTTTGGGAACGGACTATGTCAGCATGACAGCCTTGGGTCAACGGACGAAGGAGTTCCCATGGCCCAGCGCACACACCTCGGTGACGCCGACTGCGCGATCGCCCAGGCCCTCGACGTCGTGGGCGACTGGTGGACGCTGCTGATCGTGCGTGACGCGGCCCGCGGCCTGCACCGGTTCGAGGAGATCCAGCGCGAGCTGGGCGTCTCCCGCAAGGTCCTGGCCGAGCGCCTCAGGCTGCTGGTCGAGGCCGGGGTGCTGACGCGCGAGCCGTACCAGGAGCGCCCGGTGCGGCACGAGTACCGGCTGACCCCGCGCGGGCGGGGGCTGCTGCCGGTCCTGGTGGCCCTCCAGGACTGGGGAGACACCTGGGTCCTGGGAGACGGAGAGATGACCGCCACAACGGACGAGGCCTCGCGCGAGGCGGCCCGGGTCAACGCGCTGAAGGGCACGCGGCTGCCCGCGATGCTCCTGCCGGATCGTTTCGGCGAGCTGCGCGACCCGGTGGACGGCACCCTGCCGTTCACAGTGCTGTACTGCTTCCCGGGAGCCTACGCGCGCGCCGACGCCTACCCGCCCGGCTGGGCCGGGATCCCGGGGGCCAAGGGGTGCACCCTGGAGTCGTGCACGTACCGCGACCAGCTCGCGGAGTTCACGGCGGCCGGTGCCGCCGTGCACGGTGTCTCCACCCAGCGGCCCGACGAGCAGCGGGAGTTCGCGGAGGCGGAGAGGCTGCGCTTCCCCCTCCTGTCGGACGCCGGCCTGACGCTGACGACGGCGCTGCGGCTGCCGACGTTCCGGGCGGGGCAGATCCGGATCAAGCGGCTGACGCTGGTCGTGGACCGGGAGCGGACCGTCCGCGAGGTGTTCTACCCGGTCACCGACATCGAGGCGAGCGTCGGCGCGGCCCTCGCGGCGGTCCGGGCGGCGGCCTGACCGGGCCGGCCAGGACGCACGCACCCGCGCGCACGACCCGCTCGCGCACGCCCTGCCCGCACACGACAGAAAGGACCCCCGGCACAGGTCCTGTGCCAGGGGTCCTTCCCGTGTCGCACCGGTCGGCTCAGACGTTGAAGCCGAGCGCGCGCAGCTGCTCGCGGCCGTCGTCCGTGATCTTGTCCGGGCCCCACGGCGGCATCCACACCCAGTTGATGCGCAGCTCGTTGACGATGCCCTCGGTCGCCGACTTCGCCTGGTCCTCGATGACGTCGGTCAGCGGACAGGCCGCGGACGTCAGCGTCATGTCGAGAGTGGCGATGTTCGCGTCGTCGATGTGGATGCCGTAGATCAGGCCCAGGTTGACGACGTCGATACCCAGCTCGGGGTCGACCACGTCGTAGAGGGCCTCGCGGACCTCCTCCTCGGTGGCCGGCTTGATCGACGCCTCGGGGGTCGCGTTCTCGGTCATGCCGTCTTCCTCTCCGCGTCGCCCAGCACCTGGGCCGTCGCGTCCTTCCACGCCATCCAGCTCAGCAGGGCGCACTTCACCCGTGCGGGGTACTTCGAGACGCCGGCGAACGCGACCGCGTCCTCCAGCACCTCCTCCATGGCCTCGTCGGGCTCGATCTTGCCCTTGGACTGCATCAGCTCCAGGAAGGTCTCCTGGATCCGCTGCGCCTCGGACAGCTTCTTCCCCACGAGCAGCTCGTTCAGCACGGACGCGCTGGCCTGGCTGATGGAGCAGCCCTGGCCCTCGTAGGAGACGTCGGCGAGCGTCTCCCCGTCGTACTTCACGCGCAGCGTGATCTCGTCGCCGCACGTCGGGTTGACGTGGTGCACCTCGGCGTCGCCCTCGCGCAGGCCGCGCCCGTGCGGGTGCTTGTAGTGGTCCAGGATCAGCTCCTGGTACATCGAATCCAGCTTCACTGCGGCTCCGTCTTCGTCACCCTCGTCTTCCCCGGTCAGCCGAAGAAGTTGCGTACGTGCTCCAGCCCGTCGACCAGTGCGTCGACGTCGGCCGGAGAGGAGTACAGGTAGAAAGACGCCCGCGTGGTCGCAGGAATTCCGTACCGCAGGCAGACCGGGCGCGCGCAGTGGTGGCCCACGCGGACGGCGATGCCCTGCTCGTCGAGCACCTGGCCCACGTCGTGCGGGTGGATGTCGCCGAGCGTGAAGGAGATCGCGGCTCCGCGGTCCTCGGCCGTCGTCGGGCCGATGATGCGCAGGTCGGGGACCTCCAGCAGGCGCCGGACGGCGTACTCGGTGATCGCGTGCTCATGCGCGGCGATCTTGTCCATGCCGATCGAGGTGAGGTAGTCCACGGCCGCGCCGAGGCCGACGGCCTGCGCGATCGGGGGCGTACCCGCCTCGAACTTGTGGGGCGCCGGGGCGTACGTCGAGGAGTGCATCGAGACGGTCTCGATCATCTCGCCGCCGCCGAGGAACGGGGGGAGGTCCTCCAGGAGCTCCTGGCGGCCCCACAGGACGCCGATGCCGGTCGGGCCGCACATCTTGTGGCCGGTGAAGGCCACGAAGTCGGCGCCGAGGGCCTGGACGTCCAGGGGCATGTGCGGGGCGGCCTGGGAGGCGTCGACCAGCACGAGCGCGCCGACCTCCTGGGCCCGCCGGACGATCGCCTCGACCGGGTTGACCGTGCCCAGGATGTTGGAGACCAGCGTGAAGGAGACGATCTTCGTCTTCTCCGTGATGACCTCTTCGATGTTGGACAGGTCGAGCCGGCCGTCGTCGGTGAGGCCGAACCACTTCAGCTTCGCGCCGGTGCGCTGCGAGAGCAGCTGCCACGGGACGATGTTGGAGTGGTGCTCCATCTCCGTGATGGCGATCTCGGTGTCGCGGTCCACCCGGTAGGGCTCGTCGGCCCAGCCGAGCATGTTCGCGACCAGGTTGAGCGACTCGGAGGCGTTCTTCGTGAAGATCACCTCGTCGCGGCTCGGCGCGTTGACGAAGGCTGCGACCTTGTCGCGGGCGCCTTCGTACAGTGCCGTGGCCTCCTCGGCGAGCACGTGCACGCCCCGGTGGACGTTGGCGTTGTGCCGTTCGTAGTAGGCGTTCAGCGCGTCGAGGACCTGGCGCGGCTTCTGCGAGGTTGCCGCGTTGTCCAGGTAGACGACCTTCTTCCCGTCGTGGACCACACGATCCAGCAGGGGGAAGTCCTTGCGGATCGCCTCGATGTCGAGGAGGCCGGGCAGCTGTGTCACGCCGTTGCGCCACCCTTCACGTACTTGTCGTAGCCCTCGGCCTCGAGCTGGTCGGCCAGCTCGGCGCCGCCGGACTCGGCGATGCGCCCGTTGGCGAAGACGTGCACGAAGTCGGGCTTGATGTAGCGCAGGATACGCGTGTAGTGGGTGATCAGCAGGGTGCCGACCTCGCCGGACTCGCGGACGCGGTTGACGCCCTCGGAGACGATGCGCAGGGCGTCGACGTCCAGGCCGGAGTCCGTCTCGTCGAGGATCGCGATCTTCGGCTTCAGGAGCTCCAGCTGGAGGATCTCGTGGCGCTTCTTCTCACCGCCGGAGAAGCCCTCGTTCACGTTGCGCTCGGCGAAGGCGGGGTCCATCTGCAGACGGGCCATGGCCTCCTTGACCTCCTTCACCCAGGTGCGCAGCTTGGGCGCCTCGCCGCGGACGGCGGTGGCGGAGGTGCGCAGGAAGTTGGAGACCGAGACGCCGGGGACCTCGACCGGGTACTGCATGGCGAGGAAGACGCCGGCGCGGGCGCGCTCGTCGACGGACATCTCCAGGACGTCCTCGCCGTCGAGGGTCACCGTGCCACCGGTGATGGTGTACTTCGGGTGGCCGGCGAGGGAGTACGCCAGGGTGGACTTGCCCGAGCCGTTGGGGCCCATGATGGCGTGCGTCTCACCCTGCTTGACGGTGAGGTCGACACCCTTGAGGATCTCGCGGGCGCCGTTCTCCGCCTCGACGGAGACGTGCAGGTCGTGGATTTCAAGCGTTGCCATGGGTGCCTCAGGACTCCTGGGTGAGGGAGACGAGCACGTCGTCCCCTTCGATCTTTACGGGGTATACGGGAACGGGGCGCGTCGCGGGCAGCCCGGACGGCTTGCCGGTGCGCAGGTCGAACGCCGACCCGTGCAGCCAGCACTCGATCATGCAGTCCTCGACCTCGCCCTCCGAGAGGGAGACGTTCGCGTGCGAGCAGATGTCGTTGATCGCGTACACCGATCCCTCGGTGGCGACGATGGACACCGGCGTGCCGTCGAGCTCCACCCGCTTGGGGGTGTTCTCCTCCAGCTCGCTGAGCGCACAGGCCTTGACGTACGTCATCAGACGGACGCCTCGAGCTCTGCCTCGATCTTGGCGATCAGGCGCTCCTCGATGTCGTCGACACCGATCTGCTGGACGAGTTCCGCGAAGAAGCCGCGGACCACGAGGCGGCGGGCCTCGTCGGCCGGGATGCCGCGGGCCTGGAGGTAGAAGAGCTGCTCGTCGTCGAAGCGGCCGGTCGCGGAGGCGTGGCCGGCGCCGACGATCTCGCCGGTCTCGATCTCCAGGTTGGGGACGGAGTCGACCCGCGCGCCGTCCGTGAGGACGAGGTTGCGGTTCATCTCGTAGGTGTCGGTGCCCTCGGCGCTCTTCTCGATGAGGACGTCGCCGATCCAGACCGCGTGGGCGTCCTGGCCCTGCAGGGCGCCCTTGTAGACCACGTGGGACTTGCAGTGCGGGGCGTCGTGCGTGACGAGGAGGCGGTGCTCCTGGTGCTGGCCGGCGTCGGTGAAGTAGACGCCGAGCAGCTCGGCCTCGCCGCCGGGGCCGGCGTAGCGCACGCGCGGGTGGATGCGGACGAGGTCGCCGCCGAAGGTCACGACGACGGACTTGAAGGTCGCGTCGCGGCCGAGCAGCGCGTTGTGCTGCGAGGTGTGGACGGCGGTGTCGTCCCAGTCCTGGACGGACACGAACGTCACCTTGGCGCCGTCGCCGACGAGGATGTCGACGTTGGCGGCGCGGACGCCGTCACCGGTGTGGTCGATGACGATGATCGCCTCGGCGAACGGCTTGATGTCGAAGACGGTGTGGCCGAAGGTCGTGCCGCCCTCGCCGTGCAGGGCGACGCGGATCGGCTCGGTGAGCACGGTCTCCTTGGGCACGGTGACGACCGTGGCCTTGGCGAAGGAGGAGAAGGCCTGGGCGGCGACCCGGTCCACCGGGGTGCCGGCCTTGCCGATGCGCTCGTCGCCGCGCTCGACCGTCTCGACGGTGACGCCCTCCGGCGCGTCGATCTGCGCCTTGATGGCGCCGTCCGCGGCGGCGGTGCCGTCGTGCAGGCCGCGCAGCCGGCCCAGCGGGGTGAAGCGCCACTCCTCCTCCCGGCCGTGCGGGATGGGGAAGTCCGCCACGTCGAAGGACGGCGGCGCGCTCATCCTGGTGGCGACGGTGGACTCCGCGGCCACCGCGATCGAGCCGGCGGTGGTGGAGCCCACCGGGATGTTCTGAGCCTCAGCCATGGCTGTCGTGTTGCTCACTCTCTTGAAAGAACACTGCCTACGTCAAAGATTGCGCCGGAGGTCCGCCGCGCGGCCGGGGTCAGCCGACCGAGCCCTCCATCTGGAGCTCGATCAGCCGGTTCAGCTCCAGCGCGTACTCCATCGGCAGCTCCTTGGCGATGGGCTCGACGAAGCCGCGCACGATCATGGCCATGGCCTCGAACTCGGTCATGCCGCGCTGCATCAGGTAGAAGAGCTGGTCGTCGGAGACCTTGGAGACGGTCGCCTCGTGGCCCATGGTCACGTCGTCCTCGCGGACGTCCACGTACGGGTACGTGTCCGAGCGGGAGACCGTGTCGACCAGCAGGGCGTCGCAGAGGACGTTGCTCTTGGAGCCGGCGGCGCCCTCGCCGATCTCGACCAGGCCGCGGTAGGAGGTGCGGCCGCCGCCGCGCGCCACCGACTTGGAGACGATGTTCGAGGAGGTGTTCGGCGCCATGTGGACCATCTTGGAGCCGGCGTCCTGGTGCTGGCCCTCGCCCGCGAAGGCGATGGACAGGGTCTCGCCCTTGGCGTGCTCGCCCATGAGGTAGACGGCCGGGTACTTCATCGTGACCTTGGAGCCGATGTTGCCGTCGATCCACTCCATGGTCGCGCCCTCGTAGGCCACGGCGCGCTTGGTGACCAGGTTGTAGACGTTGTTCGACCAGTTCTGGATCGTGGTGTAGCGGCAGCGGCCGCCCTTCTTCACGATGATCTCGACGACGGCGCTGTGCAGCGAGTCGGAGGAGTAGATGGGGGCGGTGCAGCCCTCGACGTAGTGGACGTAGGCGTCCTCGTCCACGATGATCAGCGTCCGCTCGAACTGGCCCATGTTCTCCGTGTTGATACGGAAGTAGGCCTGGAGCGGGATGTCCACGTGGACGCCCTTGGGCACGTAGATGAAGGAGCCGCCGGACCAGACCGCGGTGTTCAGCGACGCGAACTTGTTGTCGCCGACCGGGATGACGGTGCCGAAGTACTCCTGGAAGAGCTCCGGGTGCTCCTTCAGGGCGGTGTCGGTGTCGAGGAAGATGACGCCCTGGGCCTCCAGGTCCTCGCGGATCTGGTGGTAGACGACCTCGGACTCGTACTGGGCGGCGACACCGGCGACGAGGCGCTGCTTCTCCGCCTCCGGGATGCCGAGCTTGTCGTACGTGTTCTTGATGTCCTCCGGCAGGTCCTCCCAGGACTCGGCCTGCTTCTCGGTGGACCGCACGAAGTACTTGATGTTGTCGAAGTCGATGCCCGACAGGTCGGAGCCCCAGGTCGGCATGGGCTTCTTGTCGAAGAGCTTGAGGCCCTTGAGGCGGAGCTTCAGCATCCACTCGGGCTCGTTCTTCTTCGCCGAGATGTCCCGGACGACGTCTTCGGACAGGCCGCGCTTCGCCGCCTGGCCGGCCGCGTCGGAGTCGGCCCAGCCGTACTCGTAGTTGCCCAGACCCTCGAGCTCAGGGTGAGCAGTCTCCGTGGTCATGCGGGGTTCCTCCCGGCCGTGCTTGCAGATGCTGATGAGTTGGACTGTGCTGTGCCCGCGCCACGCGGGATGAACGTCGTGCACACCCCGTCGCCGTGGGCGATGGTGGCGAGGCGCTGCACGTGGGTCCCGAGCAGGCGGGAGAAGACCTCGGTCTCCGCCTCGCAGAGCTGCGGGAACTGCCCGGCTACGTGGGCCACCGGGCAGTGGTGCTGGCAGAGCTGTTCTCCGCTGTGCGGACCGGGAGCGCTCTTCGCCGTGGCAGCGTACCCGTCCGCGGTCAGCGCCCTGGCGAGGGCCTCGGTGCGGTCCCCGGGGGCAGCGGCCTCGACGGACGCACGGTAGGCCTCGGCCTGCGCCTCCATGCGGGCCCGCGCGAAGGCGGCCACGGCGGCCTCGCCCTGTTCGCCGCCGCCGGCGGACTGCGCGATCCAGCGCAGGGCGTCCGCGGCGAGCGAGTCGTACGACTGGTCGAAGGCGTCGCGGCCGCAGTCGGTGAGGGCGAAGACCTTGGCGGGCCGGCCCCGGGTGCGCGCGCCGTAGACCCGCTGTTCGCGGGCTTCGACGACGCCGTCGGTGACCAGGGTGTCCAGGTGGCGGCGGACTGCGGCCTGGGTGAGGCCGAGGCGCGCCGCGAGGTCGGCGACGGTGGACGGGCCGTGGTCCAGGATGGAGCGCGCGACCCGGTTGCGGGTGGACCGCTCCCCGGTAGCGAGCTCCCCCTGGGGGGCCTCGGTCAGCCGTTCGCTGTATTTCACAACGCCATTGTTGCGTAATTAGCCGAGCAGCGACAAGCCGTGACGGACGCCACGCCCCGTGTCCTCCGTCACTAAGGGTTACCTAAGGTGTCCACGCAGAGTGATCCGGACGGCCGTCCTCCCCTCTCCCACCAGCACTGATGCGCGATTGCGCCGGGCGCCCCGCACGCGCCGCCGGCGCCCCGCCCCGGCGCCCCGGGAGCCCCGGACTGCTCCGTAGACTCACCCGCATGAGCAACGACCCCGCCGTGGAGATCCGCGGACTGGTGAAGCGGTACGGCCCCAAGACGGCGGTGGACGGTCTCGACCTCACCGTGCGCCGGGGCGAGGTCACCGCCGTACTCGGCCCCAACGGCGCGGGCAAGACCACCACGATCGAGACGTGCGAGGGCTATCTGCGGCCCGACGCCGGGACGGTCCGCGTCCTCGGCCTCGACCCGGTCGCCGAGGCCTCGGCCCTGCGCCCCCGGATCGGCGTCATGCTCCAGTCCGGCGGCGTGTACTCCGGCGCCCGCGCCGTCGAGATGCTCCGCCACATGGCCCGGCTGTACGCCGACCCGCTCGACGTCCCGGCGCTCGTGGAGCGGCTGGGCCTGGAGAGCTGCGGCCGCACCCCCTACCGCCGCCTCTCGGGCGGCCAGCAGCAGCGGCTGTCGCTGGCCATGGCCGTGGTGGGCCGCCCCGAGCTGGTCTTCCTGGACGAGCCCACCGCCGGTCTGGACCCGCAGGCCCGCCGGGCGACCTGGGAGCTCGTACGGGAACTGCGCGCCGACGGGGTCGGCGTCGTCCTCACCACCCACCACATGGACGAGGCGGAGCAGCTGGCCGACGAGGTGGCGATCGTCGACGCCGGCCGGGTGATCGCCCACGGCAGCCCCGAGCAGCTGTGCCGCGGCGGCGCGGAGAACACCCTGCGCTTCACCGGCCGCCCCGCCCTCGACCTGGCCGCGCTGCTCAAGGCGCTGCCCGACGGCACCCAGGCCGCGGAGATCCTCCCCGGTGTGTACCGCGTGACCGGTGACATCGGCCCCCAGATGCTGGCGACCGTCACCTCCTGGTGCGCCCAGCACGGGGTGATGCCCGACGGCCTCTCGGTGGAGCGGCACACCCTCGAAGACGTCTTCCTCGAACTGACCGGTAAGGAGCTGCGCGCATGAGCGCCGGTACGTTCGCCCCCCGCCCGGGGGCCGCGCCCGTGTCCCGCATGGTCCTCGCGCAGACGGCGCTGGAGACGCGGATGCTGCTGCGCAACGGGGAGCAGCTCCTGCTGACCGTGGTGATCCCGGCGATGCTGCTCGTGCTGTTCTCGGCCGTCGACATCGTCTCCGTGCCGCTCGACGCGGCCCGCGGGGAGGAGGCCGTGGACTTCCTCGCGCCCGGCGTCATCGCGCTGGCGGTGATGTCGACCGCGTTCACCGGCCAGGCCATCGCCACCGGCTTCGACCGCCGCTACGGGGTGCTCAAGCGGCTCGGGGCCTCGCCGCTGCCGCGCTGGGCGCTGATGGCCGCCAAGACGCTGTGCGTGCTGGTCACCGAGGTGCTCCAGATCGCCCTGCTGACGGCGATCGCCTTCGCGCTGGGCTGGTCCCCGCAGGGCGGGGTGCTGCCGGCGGTGCTGCTGGTGCTGCTGGGCACGGCGGCGTTCTCGGGGCTGGGACTGCTGATGGCCGGCACGCTCAGGGCGGAGGCCACGCTGGCCGCCGCGAACCTGGTCTTCCTGCTCCTCCTGGTCGGCGGCGGGGTGATCGTGCCGGTCGAGAAGTTCCCCGGAGCGGTGCAGTCCGTCCTCGGGCTGCTGCCGATCACCGCGCTGTCGGAGGGGCTGCGGGAGGTGCTGCGGTACGGCGCGCCGATGCCGTGGGGCGACGCCGCCGTCCTCGCGGCGTGGGCCGCGCTGGGCCTCGGCACCGCGGCCAGGTTCTTCCGCTGGGAGTGAATCCCCCGCCCCGTACGTTGGTCCCGGGGGACGATGGGCGCCGCAGCACAGGGGTGGCGCACCACCAGGACGCCGGGGGGGCGGAAATGGGGCAGCGGGAGGCCGCACTGCGGCTGGACGAGCAGTGGGCGGGAATCAGGTCGGGGGACCGGGAGGCGGCGTACGGCGAGGCCGAGGCGCTGCTGGGGGAGCTCATCGGGGCCCTGCGCGGGCCGGCCGGGACCGATCCGGAGTGCGCGGCGCGGCTGGGGCTGCGCCTGGGCGACCTGGCGGCGCGGCGCTTCGCCGGCGGTGACCGGGCCGGGGCGCTGGCGGCCGTGGAGGAGGGGCTGGGGTACGCACGGCAGGCCGCGGGCCACTCCCCGCAGTACGCCCGCTGGTACGCCCGGCTGCTGATCAACCAGGGCGTCTGGCTGGCGTGGCCGCTGAGCGGCCCCGACCGGCTGCCGCTGCACCCGCTCGGTGCGGCCGCCGAGGACGGGCCGGGGGCGATGGAGCGGGCGGCCGGCGAGCGCGCCCTGGACCTGACGCGCACCGCGGTCGGGGTGTGGAGCGGCCTGGACCAGGAGGATCCGGTCAACCGGCGCGGCCTCGCCCAGGCCCTGGTGTTCCTCGGCGACCGGCTCGCCGAGCTGGGCCTGGCCGAGGAGGCCGCGGCACGCGCGGTGGAGGCCGAGGGCGCCTTCCGGGCACTGCTGCTGGCCGATCCCGGCTCCGCGGGCGCGGCCGACGCGGAGGAGGCCCTCGACCACATAGGCCGGCAGCTGGAGCTGCGCCTGCGCTTCCTGTCCTTCGGCTCCCTGGTGGGTCTGCGGGCCCGCGGCCTGCTGCCGGGGCGGCTGCTGCCGCAGGCCGTGGTGGCCGCCCGGATCCAGGGGGTGCCGGAGGAGGAGATGGCGGCCCGGCTGCACCTGGGCGCCGACCAGGTCCGCACCATGCTGGAGGTCACGCCGTGGCGGGCGGTGTGGCGGTTCGAGGCCCGCGGCGCCGACGGGCTCTGGGGTGGCCGGCACAGCAGCTGGCAGGGCAGCGCCGAGGTCCGCCACCGCACGGCCGAGGAGTTCGGCGCGGAGCTGGTGCGCGGCTTCCGGATCTCCCCCCACTACCCGGGGGACGGGACGCACTGGCGGCTGCGGGTGTGGTGGCACGAGGAGGGCGATCCGGCCGGCGCCCGCTTCCGGTACGTCTCCGGCCCGGAGTCCGCGGCGCGCCGCCCGGGCGACACCCCCTCGTGAAAGTTTGCACAAGGCGCCGCGTACGATAAGCGCCGTGTTGACCCCACTCGCTTACCTCGCGCGCCGCTGGACCCCGTCACCCCGGACCGTCCGGCGCGCCGCGTTCGCCGCCCTGCTCATGAGCGTGGCCATCGTCGTCACCGGCGGAGCCGTACGCCTGACCGGATCCGGCCTCGGCTGCGACACGTGGCCCAAGTGCACCGACGACAGCCTGGTGGCGACGCCGGAGCAGGGACTGCACGGGGCGATCGAGTTCGGCAACCGGATGCTGACGTACGTGCTGTCCGCTGCCGTGGGCTGGTGCATCCTCGCGGCGCGCTCGGCCAAGCCGTGGCGCCGCTCCCTCACCCGGCTCGGCTGGCTGCAGTTCGCCATCGTCCTGGCCAACGCGGTGCTCGGCGGGATCACCGTGATGACGGGCCTGAACCCGTACAGCGTCGCCGGGCACTTCCTGCTCGCCACCACGCTGATCTCGGTCACCGTGGTGACCTGGCACCGCACCGGCGAGGGCGACGCCCCGACCCGGCCGCGGGTGCCCGCCCCGGTGCGCAAGCTGTCCTGGGCGCTGCTCGCGACGACCGCCGTGCTGATCGCCGCGGGCACGGTCGTGACCGGCTCCGGCCCGCACGCCGGCGACAGCAGCGAGATCAAGCGGATGCCGCTCGACTGGGAGGCCACGGCGCACGTCCACGCGATCGCCGCCTGGCTGGTGTGCGCGCTGGCGGTCGCGATGTGGCTGGTGCTGCGCGTGGTGGACGCCCCCGAGGACACCCGGGCCCGGGCCCGCGACCTGCTGGTGGTCCTGCTCGCGCAGGGCGCCGTCGGCTACGTCCAGTTCTTCACCGACCTGCCCGAGGTGCTGGTCGCGGCGCACATGCTCGGGTCCTGCCTGGTGTGGATCGCGGTCCTGCGCGTGGCGCTGAGCCTGCGCGAGCGGCCGCACCTCCCGGCCGGCGCCCCGGCCCCGGCCGAAGCGTCGCTCTCGGCGGCCTGATGAGGCGCCTGCCGGCCCCGGGAGCCCGGGGCCGGCAGGCGTCAACGCGAAAGCCCCGCACACCAGCCCGTTCCGGGCGGGGTGCGGGGCTTTCGCGTTGACGGCGTCCGCGGGGCGGCGTCAGGCCGCCGGCCGGCTCCCGCCGAGCTGGAGGCCCGCCATGCGGTTCCACTCGTAGGGGCCGGTCTTCACGCGTGCGGCGAAGTCGCCGTCGAACTCCTCGTGGAGGGTGAGGGCGGCCTTCTCCGCGGCCAGGGCCGCGGCGGCGTGGGTCGGCGCGACGAGGTCGCCCCAGGCGCCGTCGGTGCCGACCAGCACGATCCGGGTGCCGGCCTGGCCGATGTGCGCGAGGTGCCCCTCGGCGCCGCCGTGCTCCTTGGCGAACGCCCCGATCTGCTTGGCCAGCTTCGCGGCGGCCCGCTCCTGCTTCTTGTCCGCGGCGACCGCGGGGGTGGTGTCTGCCATGGACAGCATGCTACCCGCGGGTAATCAGCGGAGGAAGGGATCCACGGCCACGGCCACGAACAGGAGCGACACGTAGGTGATGGACCAGTGGAACAGGCGCATCTCCTTCAGCTTCGCGCCGGTCACGCCCGCCTTGGCGCGCGCGTGCAGCGCGTGCGCCTCCCACAGCCACCAGCCGCCGGCCGCCAGCGCGACCGCCGTGTAGAACCAGCCGGTGTACCCCAGGGGGGTGAGCAGCAGCGAGACGGCGACCATCACCCAGCTGTAGGCGACGATCTGCCGCGCCACGGCCCGGTTGCCGGCGACGACCGGCAGCATGGGCACGCCGACGCGCGCGTAGTCGTCGGCCACCTTCATGGACAGCGGCCAGTAGTGCGGCGGGGTCCAGAAGAAGATGACGAGGAAGAGGATGACGGCGGCCCAGGAGACCTCGTTGCGGACCGAGGACCAGCCGATGAGCACCGGCATGCATCCGGCGATGCCGCCCCAGACGATGTTCTGGGTGGTGCGCCGCTTCAGCAGCATCGTGTAGACGACGACGTAGAAGAGGAGCGCGCCGAGGGCGAGCGCGGCGGACAGCCAGTTGACGAGCAGTCCGAACCACACCGTGGAGACCACACCGAGGGTGATGCCGAAGACGAGGCACTCCCGCGGGCTGACCATGCCGGTCACGAGCGGCCGCTGCGAGGTGCGGTCCATCAGCGCGTCGATGTCGCGGTCGATGTACATGTTCAGGGCGTTGGCGCCGCCCGCGGACATGTAGCCGCCGAAGCACGTGGCCAGGACCAGCCAGAGCGAGGGCACTCCCTGCTCCGCGAGGAACATCACCGGCACTGTGGTGATCAGCAGAAGTTCGATGATCCTCGGCTTGGTCAAAGCCACAAAAGCCATGGCACGGGCCCCGAACGGCCGGTGCCCGGGGCTCGTCCCGAGCACCCCCGATGGACGGGATTCGACGGCCGTCACGCACACCCCTGACAGAGAAACCAGCAAGCTCCGGGCATAGGGGCCCGTAAAGGCTTGCGCGTACCACGCCACTGTAGACGTTGCACTTGTGTCGCCCTGCGCGGGGGTCGCCTCGTGTTGGCCCGATCGGGGGCGGCGACGTTGTGACGGACTGCGGGCACTCGAATAGCTGCACGCCGTGGCGGGGGTAGGCTCGGAATCGCGCCGGTGCACCGTACGTCACCGGGAACAGACATGTGGAGAGGAGCCCTGACCCACGGTGAGCACGAAGCCGACGACCACAGAGCTCGATTGGACCGAACTGGACCAGCGCGCGGTGGACACCGCCCGCATCCTGGCCGCGGACGCGGTCCAGAAGGTCGGAAACGGCCACCCCGGCACGGCCATGAGCCTGGCCCCCGCCGCTTACACGCTCTTCCAGAAGGTGATGCGGCACGACCCGGCCGACCCCGAGTGGGTCGGCCGCGATCGTTTCGTGCTCTCCGCCGGACACTCCTCGCTGACCCTCTACACCCAGCTGTACCTGGCCGGCTTCGGCCTGGAGCTGGACGACCTCAAGTCGTTCCGCACCTGGGGCTCGAAGACCCCGGGCCACCCGGAGTACGGCCACACGGCCGGCGTCGAGACCACCACCGGCCCGCTGGGCCAGGGCGTCGCCAACGCGGTGGGCATGGCCATGGCCGCCCGCTACGAGCGCGGCCTGTTCGACCCCGAGGCCGCCCCGGGTGCCTCCCCCTTCGACCACATGGTGTACGCCATCGCCGGCGACGGCTGCCTCCAGGAGGGCATCTCCGCCGAGGCGTCCTCGCTCGCGGGCCACCAGAAGCTCGGCAACCTCGTCCTGCTGTGGGACGACAACCACATCTCCATCGAGGGCGACACGGAGACGGCCGTCTCCGAGGACACCCTCAAGCGGTACGAGGCCTACGGCTGGCACGTCCAGCGCATCGAGCAGCAGGCCAACGGCGACATCGACCCCGCCGCCCTGTACGCGGCCCTGGCCGCCGCCAAGGCCGAGACGGAGCGCCCGTCCTTCATCGCGATGCGCTCGATCATCGCCTGGCCGGCCCCGCACGCCCAGAACACCGAGGCCGCCCACGGCTCCGCCCTCGGCGACGACGAGGTCGCGGCCACCAAGCGCGTCCTCGGCTTCGACCCGGAGCAGGCCTTCGAGGTCTCCGACGAGGTCATCGCCCACACCCGCAAGGCGCTGGACCGCGGCCGCGAGGCCAAGGCCGAGTGGGAGAAGGACTTCTCCGCCTGGCGCACCGCCAACCCGGAGCGCGCCGCCGCGTTCGACCGGATCAACGCGAACGAGCTGCCCGAGGGCTGGGAGGACGCGCTCCCCGTCTTCGAGCCCGGCTCCTCCGTCGCCACCCGCGCCGCCTCCGGCAAGGTCCTGCAGGCGCTCGGCGCCGTCATCCCGGAGCTGTGGGGCGGCTCGGCCGACCTGGCCGGCTCGAACAACACCACCATCGACAAGAACTCCTCGTTCCTGCCGAAGGGCAACCCGCTGCCGGAGGCCGACCCGTACGGCCGCACCATCCACTTCGGCATCCGCGAGCACGCCATGGCCGCGGCCATGAACGGCATCGCCCTGCACGGCCACACCCGCATCTACGGCGGCACCTTCCTGGTGTTCTCCGACTACATGCGCAACGCGGTCCGCCTGTCCGCCCTGATGCACCTGCCGGTCACCTACGTGTGGACGCACGACTCGATCGGCCTCGGCGAGGACGGCCCGACCCACCAGCCGATCGAGCACCTCGCCTCGCTGCGCGCCATCCCGGGCCTCGCGCTGGTCCGCCCGGCCGACGCCAACGAGACGGCCGTCGCCTGGCGCGAGATCCTGCGCCGCCACACCAAGGTGTTCGGCAAGGGCACCCCGCACGGCCTGGCCCTCACCCGCCAGGGCGTCCCCGTGTACGAGCCGAACGAGGACGCCGCCAAGGGCGGCTACGTCCTCTTCGAGGCCGAGGGCGGCGAGCCGCAGGTCGTGCTCATCGGCACCGGCTCCGAGGTCCAGCTCGCCGTCGCAGCCCGCGAGGCGCTCCAGGCCGAGGGCATCCCGACCCGCGTGGTGTCGATGCCGTCCGTCGAGTGGTTCGAGGAGCAGGACCAGGCCTACAAGGACGGCGTGCTGCCGCCGTCCGTCAAGGCCCGTGTCGCGGTCGAGGCGGGCATCGGCCTGACCTGGCACCGCTACGTCGGGGACGCGGGCCGGATCGTCTCGCTGGAGCACTTCGGCGCCTCCGCCGACGCGAAGGTGCTGTTCCGCGAGTTCGGCTTCACCCCGGAGGCCGTGACCGCCGCTGCCAAGGAATCCCTCGAAGCCGCCGCGCGCTGACGCCGGTACAAGAACCAGTAGGAGATGCAATTCCCATGACAGACGCACTCAAGCGCCTCTCCGACGAGGGCGTGGCGATCTGGCTGGACGACCTGTCCCGCAAGCGCATCACGTCGGGCAACCTGGCCGAGCTGATCGACGAGTCGCACGTCGTCGGCGTCACCACGAACCCGTCGATCTTCCAGAAGGCGATCAGCAGCGGCGACGGCTACGAGCAGCAGCTCGCCGACCTCGCAGCCCGCAAGGTCACCGTCGACGAGGCCATCCGCATGATCACCACGGCGGACGTCCGCGACGCCGCCGACATCCTGCGGCCGGTCTTCGACCGGACCGACGGCCAGGACGGCCGCGTCTCGATCGAGGTCGACCCGCGGCTGGCCCACAACACGGCGGCGACCATCGCCGAGGCCAAGCAGCTCGCCTGGCTGGTGGACCGCCCGAACACGCTGATCAAGATCCCCGCCACCAAGGCCGGCCTGCCGGCGATCACCGAGGTCATCGGCCGGGGCATCAGCGTCAACGTCACGCTGATCTTCTCGCTGGAGCGCTACCGCGAGGTCATGGACGCCTACGTGGCGGGCCTGGAGAAGGCCCGGTCCGCGGGCCTGGACCTCTCCGAGATCCACTCGGTCGCGTCGTTCTTCGTCTCCCGCGTGGACTCCGAGATCGACAAGCGCCTGGACGGCGTCGGCACCGACGAGGCCAAGGCCCTGAAGGGCAAGTCGGCCCTCGCCAACGCCCGCCTGGCCTACGAGGCGTACGAGGAGGTCTTCTCCTCCGACCGCTGGGCCGCCCTGGAGCGCCTGGGCGCCAACAAGCAGCGCCCGCTGTGGGCCTCGACCGGCGTCAAGGACCCGGCGTACAAGGACACCCTGTACGTGGACGACCTGGTCGCCCCGAACACGGTCAACACGATGCCGGAGGCCACCCTGGAGGCGGCCGCCGACCACGGCCAGGTGACCGGCGACACCGTCCGCGGCACCTACGACGAGTCCCGCCGGGTGCTCGCCGCGGTCGCGGAGCTCGGCATCTCGTACGACGATGTGGTTCAGCTGCTGGAGGACGAGGGCGTCGAGAAGTTCGAGGCGTCCTGGAACGACCTGCTGAAGTCCACCGAGGCGGAGCTGGAGCGCCTCGCTCCCACGGAGGCCTGAACACCTTGTCTGTAAACGGAGCGAACCCGCTTCGTGACGCACAGGACCGGCGGCTCCCGCGTATCGCGGGGCCGTCCGGCCTGGTCATTTTCGGCGTTACGGGTGACCTGTCGCGCAAGAAGCTGATGCCTGCCGTCTACGACCTGGCCAACCGCGGCCTGCTCCCGCCGGGCTTCTCCCTCATCGGCTTCGCCCGCCGTGAGTGGGAGCACGAGGACTTCGCCCAGGAGGTGTACGAGGCCGTCAAGCAGCACTCGCGCACCCCCTTCCGGGAGGAGGTCTGGCAGCAGCTGGTGCAGGGCTGCCGCTTCGTCCAGGGCGACTTCGACGACGACCAGGCGTTCGAGACGCTGAAGGCGACGATCGAGGAGCTCGACAAGCAGCAGGGGACGGGCGGGAACTTCGCCTTCTACCTGTCGGTGCCGCCGAAGTGGTTCCCCAAGGTGGTCCAGCAGCTCAAGGACCACGGGCTCGCCCAGAAGGAGGGCTCCTGGCGGCGCGCCGTCATCGAGAAGCCCTTCGGGCACGACCTGAAGAGCGCCGAGGAGCTCAACAAGGTCGTCCACGAGGTGTTCCCGCGGGACGAGGTCTTCCGCATCGACCACTACCTGGGCAAGGAGACCGTCCAGAACATCCTGGCGCTCCGCTTCGCGAACACGATGTTCGAGCCGATCTGGAACCGGTCCTACGTGGACCACGTGCAGATCACCATGGCCGAGGACATCGGCATCGGCGGCCGGGCCGGGTACTACGACGGCATCGGCGCCGCCCGCGACGTCATCCAGAACCACCTGCTCCAGCTGCTCGCGCTGACGGCGATGGAGGAGCCGGGCTCCTTCCACCCCAAGGCGCTGGTGGCGGAGAAGCTGAAGGTGCTCAGCGCCGTCCAGATCCCCGAGGACCTGGGCAAGCACACCGTGCGCGGCCAGTACACCTCGGCGTGGCAGGGCGGCGAGAAGGTCGTCGGCTACCTCGAAGAGGACGGCATCGACCCGAAGTCCAAGACGGACACGTACGCGGCGATCCGCCTGGAGATCAACAACCGCCGCTGGGCGGGCGTGCCGTTCTACCTGCGGACGGGCAAGCGCCTGGGCCGCCGGGTGACGGAGATCGCGGTGGTCTTCAAGCGGGCTCCGTACCTGCCGTTCGAGTCGGGCGCGACCGAGGAGCTGGGGCAGAACGCCCTGGTCATCCGGGTCCAGCCGGACGAGGGCGTCACGGTCCGCTTCGGCTCCAAGGTCCCGGGCACCTCGATGGAGGTCCGGGACGTCACGATGGACTTCGCGTACGGCGAGTCCTTCACGGAGTCGAGCCCCGAGGCGTACGAGCGCCTCATCCTGGACGTCCTGCTGGGCGACGCGAACCTCTTCCCGCGCCACCAGGAGGTCGAGCTGTCCTGGAACATCCTCGACCCGATCGAGGAGTACTGGGACAGGCACGGCAGGCCCGCGCAGTACGCGGCGGGGACCTGGGGGCCGATCGAGGCGGACGAGATGCTCGCACGAGACGGACGGAGCTGGCGCCGGCCATGAAGATCGACCTCACGGAGACCACCTCCAGCAAGATCAACGCCGCGCTGGTGCAGGCCCGCCGCGACATCGGCACGCCGGCCATCGGCATGGTCCTCACGCTGGTGATCGTGACCGACGAGGAGAACGCGTACGACGCGCTGAAGTCGGCGAACGACGCGTCCCACGAGCACCCCTCGCGGATCATCGTCGTGATCAAGCGGGTCAGCCGCTCGGCCCGCAGCCGCCGCGACGCCCGCCTCGACGCGGAGGTCCGGGTCGGCGCGGACGCGGGCACCGGCGAGACGGTCGTGCTCCGCCTCCACGGCGAGCTCGTCCACCACGCCGACTCGGTGGTCCTCCCCCTGCTGCTGCCGGACGCGCCGGTCGTCGTCTGGTGGCCCGAGGGCGCGCCCTCGGACCTGGCGGGCAGTGCGCTGGGCGCGCTCGGGCAGCGCCGCATCAGCGACACGTACGCCTGCGAGGACCCGATAGGGGCGCTCGCGGAGCGGGCGCAGACGTACGCGCCCGGGGACACGGACCTGTCCTGGACCCGGATCACGCCGTGGCGCTCCATGCTGGCGGCGGCCCTGGACCAGCAGGCCTTCGAGTTGGTCTCGGCGACCGTCGAGGGCGAGGACGAGAACCCGTCCTGCGAGCTGCTGGCCATGTGGCTGGCGGACCGTCTGAAGGTGCCCGTCGAGCGCACGCTGTCGTCGGGCCCCGGCCTGACGGCGGTCCGCCTGGAGACGAAGGAGGGCGAGATCCTCCTGGGCCGCGCGGACGGCTCGCTGGCCACGCTGTGCATGCCGGGCCAGCCCGACCGCAGTGTGGCGCTCAAGCGCCGCGAGACGGCCGAGCTGCTGGCGGAGGAGCTGCGCCGGCTGGACCCGGACAACACGTACGAGTCCGCGCTGAAGTTCGGCGTGGCGAAGCTGCGGGCGGCGCAGGACTCCCCTGCCCCGGCCGCGCCCGCCGCGGCCGCCCAGGCGGCGGAGGGCGACGGCGCCGGGGACGGCGGCGAAGCGGCCGCCCCCGCCGGCAAGGCCGCCGCGAAGCCCGCCTCCAAGGCGGCCGCCAGGAAGGCCTCGGCCAAGCAGTGACAGCCCGCGGCCGCCGGCCGGCTCCGCCCCTTCCGGGGCGGTCCGGTCGGCGGCCGCGCCATTTCCCGACCAAGAAGGCGGCAACAACATGGGTATGACGACTCCCCAGGTCGTCGTCCACCGGGACAAGGAGCTGATGGCCCAGGCCGCGGCCGCCCGGCTCATCACGAAGATCGTGGACGCGCAGGCGGCCCGGGGCAGCGCCTCGGTGGTCCTGACCGGCGGCCGCAACGGCAACGGGCTGCTCGCCGCGCTGGCGGCGGCCCCGGCCCGGGACGCGGTCGACTGGGCCCGGATCGACCTGTGGTGGGGCGACGAGCGCTTCGTCCCGGCGGACGACCCCGAGCGCAACCACGTCCAGGCGCGCGAGGCGCTGCTGGACGCCGTGCCCGTGGACCCGGCGCGGGTGCACGCGATGCCGGCGTCGGACGGCCCGTACGGGGACGACGCGGACGCCGCGGCCGCGGCCTACGCGGAGGAGCTGCGGCAGGCCGCCGGCCCGGAGGACCACGGCCCGGTGCCCCGCTTCGACGTGCTGATGCTGGGCGTGGGCCCGGACACGCATGTGGCGTCGCTGTTCCCGGAGCACCCGGCGGCCCGGGAGACCGAGCGGACGGTCGTCGGCGTGCACGGCGCCCCGAAGCCCCCGCCGACCCGGGTCTCGCTGACCCTGCCGGCGATCCGGGCGGCCCGCGAGGTGTGGCTGCTCGCGGCGGGCGAGGACAAGGCCGGGGCCGTCGCCATCGCGCTGGGCGGCGCAGGCGGAGTACAGGCCCCGGCGGCGGCCGCGTACGGGCGCTCGCGCACCCTGTGGCTCCTCGACCGGGCGGCCGCGGCGAAGCTCCCGGCGGGCCTCTACCCGCCGGTGTGAGCCTGACGGCCCCTCACCGTGCAGCAGGCGGCCCGCCCTCCCCTCGGGGACGGCGGGCCGCGCTGTGCGCAGGGGTCAGGAGCGGCCGCGCAGCGAGCGGTAGACCGCGACGAGGTTCCGGGTCGACGCGTCGAGCCCGGGCACGTCGGCGCCCTCGGCCAGCGCCGGCTCCACCCGCTTGGCGAGCACCTTGCCGAGCTCCACGCCCCACTGGTCGAAGGAGTCGATGTTCCACACGGCGCCCTGGACGAAGACCTTGTGCTCGTACAGCGCGATCAGCTGGCCGATCACGGACGGGGTCAGCTCGGTGGCCAGGACCGTGGTCGTGGGGTGGTTGCCGCGGAAGGTCTTGTGGGGGACGAGCTCCTCGGCGACGCCCTCGGCGCGGACCTCGTCGGCGGTCTTGCCGAACGCCAGCGCCTGCGTCTGGGCGAAGAAGTTGGCCATCAGCAGGTCGTGCTGGGCCGCGAGCCGGGGCGGCAGTTCGGCGACCGGGCGGGCGAAGCCGATGAAGTCGGCCGGGATCACCTTGGTGCCCTGGTGGATCAGCTGGTAGTAGGCGTGCTGGCCGTTGGTGCCCGGCGTGCCCCAGACCACGGGGCCCGTCTGCCAGTCGACGGGTCGGCCCTCGCGGTCCACGGACTTGCCGTTGGACTCCATGTCGAGCTGCTGGAGGTAGGCGGTGAACCGCGACAGGTAGTGGCTGTAGGGCAGGACGGCGTGCGACTGGGCGTCGTGGAAGGCGCCGTACCAGATGCCGAGGAGGCCGAGGAGCAGCGGGGCGTTCTCCTCCGGGGGCGCCGTGCGGAAGTGCTCGTCCATCAGCCGGAAGCCGGAGAGGAGTTCGCGGAAGCGGTCCGGGCCGATCGCGATCATCAGCGAGAGGCCGATCGCGGAGTCGAAGGAGTAGCGGCCGCCGACCCAGTCCCAGAACTCGAACATGTTGGCCGGATCGATGCCGAAGCCCGTCACCTTCTCCGCGTTGGTGGAGAGCGCGACGAAGTGCCGGGCGACGGCGGCCTCGTCGCCGCCGAGGCCGTCCAGCAGCCAGGCGCGGGCCGATTCGGCGTTGGTGATGGTCTCGATCGTCGTGAACGTCTTGGACGCGACGATGAACAGGGTCCGCTCCGGGTCGAGGTCGCGGACGGCCTCGTGCAGGTCGGCGCCGTCGACGTTGGAGACGAACCGCACCGTCAGGCCGCGGTCGGTGAAGGGGCGCAGCGCCTCGCAGGCCATCGCCGGTCCGAGGTCGGATCCGCCGATGCCGATGTTGACGATGTTGGTGAGGGGCTGTCCGGTGAAGCCGGTCCACTCCCCGGAGCGGACCCGCTCGCTGAAGGAGGCCATCTTGTCGAGGACGGCGTGTACGCCCGGGACGACATCCTCGCCGTCGACCTCGACGACCGTGCCGGCGGGGGCGCGCAGCGCGGTGTGCAGGACCGCGCGGCCCTCGGTGGTGTTGATCTTCTCGCCGCGGAACATGGCCTCGCGCAGTTCGGCGACGCCGGTGGCGGCGGCCAGTTCGCGCAGCAGCGTGAGCGTCTCGTCGGTGACGAGGTGCTTGGAGTAGTCGATGTGGAGGTCGCCGACGCGCAGCGTGTACGCCGTGCCGCGGTCGGGATCCTCCTCGAACAGCTGCCGCAGATGCGTCTGCCCCAGCTCTTCCCGGTGCTTGCCGAGGGCAAGCCACTCGGGGGTCCGGTTGAGCCTTGCCCGGCCTTCTGCGTTCATCTCGGACATCAACCCGTTTCTTCCGTCCTGTCGTGCCCCGCCGATCACCAACTTAAAGGATGGAGGGGGCCTGTGCGGGACAGCGCTGCGGTGTGCGCGCACGGCGAAGGGCCCGGTCCGCCGGAGGGGCCTCCTGCGGGCCGGGCCCGGTGCCGCGCCGGTGCGCGGCTCTCGTCAGATCTCGCCGCGGAGCTTGGCGAGGGCCTCGGCGAGGATGGCCTCGCCGTCGGCGTCGGTGCGGCGTTCGCGCACGTACGCCAGGTGCGTCTTGTACGGCTCGGTGCGCGGCGGCGCCGGGGGGTTGTCCCGGTCCTGGCCGGCCGGGAACCCGCAGCGCGGGCAGTCCCAGGTGTCCGGCACCTGGGCGTCGCTGGCGAAGCTGGGCTGCGTCTCGTGCCCGTTCGAGCACCAGAACGAGATGCGCAGGCGGGGCGCGGACTCGCCGCGCTCGGCCTCGCCCATCGGCCCCGCCCCGACCCGGCTGCCACGGATCGCGTTGCCACTTGCCACGGTCGTAACTCCCCTGCGTGATGGTGCCGCGAAGCGTGAGAGGTTTCCGCCGCGGGCGCCCCAGTGTACGGAAGGCCCAACGGGCGTCCAGCAAATGGAGTTACTCACTCCGAGCCGTGGACGCCGCCTTCATGATAGGCGGGACGCGCGGGGCGGGACGGCCGGATCGGCGAGAACCGGCTGCCGCTCGGAGGCGTCAGCCGTTCGACTTCATCATCAGGCCGAGGGCGACGATGCACGCGAACCACAGCAGGCCGACCACGACCGTGATGCGGTCGAGGTTGCGCTCGGCGACCGAGGAGCCGCCGACGGAGGACTGCATGCCGCCGCCGAACATGTCGGAGAGGCCGCCGCCCTTGCCCTTGTGCATCAGCACGAGCAGCATCAGCAGCGCACTGAAGACGATCAGGGCGATCGAGAACCCCATAACCACGGCTGATTCCTACTTTCTGGCTTCCGAAGGCTTTCCGGCGGTGCCGGATGGGCGCGGGGGCCAGTGGCTGGTGGTACAGCCTCCTGGCCCCCGCAAGGGTACGACGGATCCGGCCCGCGGCATACTCGCTGCCGCGGGGGTGCGGACTACTGGTCCCGGAACCGGACGATCTTGACGAACTCGTCCGCGTCGAGGGCCGCGCCGCCGATCAGGGCGCCGTCGACATCGGGCTGCGCCATGATCGCCGCGATGTTGTTCGCCTTGACGGAGCCGCCGTACTGGATGCGGACCTTGTCGGCCAGCTCCTGGGAGTAGAGCTCGGCGAGGCGGCGGCGGATGGCCCCGCAGACCTCCTGCGCGTCCTCGGGGGTGGCGACCTCGCCGGTGCCGATGGCCCACACGGGCTCGTAGGCGATGACGACGGACTCGGCCTGGTCGGCCGGGATGTCCTTCAGGCCGCCGTCGACCTGGGCGAGGGTGTGGGCGACCTGGTCGCCGGCCTTGCGGACCTCCAGGCCCTCGCCGACGCACAGGATCGGGGTGAGGCCGTGCCGGTAGGCGGCCTTGACCTTGGCGTTGCAGACCTCGTCGGTCTCGCCGTGGTACTGGCGGCGCTCGCTGTGGCCGACGGCCACGAACGTGCACTTGAGCTTGGCGAGCATGGAGCCCGAGATCTCGCCGGTGTAGGCTCCGGCGTCCTGGGCCGAGAGGTCCTGGGCGCCGTACTTGATCTTCAGCTTGTCGCCGTCGACGAGCGTCTGGACGGAGCGCAGGTCGACGAAGGGCGGCAGGACCGCGACCTCGACGGCGTCGTAGTCCTTGTCGGCGAGCGCGAAGGCGAGCTTCTGGACGTGCGCGATGGCCTCGAGGTGGTTGAGGTTCATCTTCCAGTTGCCCGCCATGAGCGGGGTGCGCGTGGTCATCGGGGTCAGACCTCCAGTGCAGCGAGACCGGGGAGCGTCTTGCCCTCGAGGTATTCGAGGGAGGCGCCGCCGCCGGTAGAGATGTGGCCGAAAGCGTTCTCGTCGAAGCCGAGCGTGCGCACGGCCGCGGCGGAGTCGCCGCCGCCGACGACGGTGAAGGCGCTGCTGTCGACGAGGGCCTGCGCGATGGCGCGGGTGCCGCCGGCGTAGTCCGGGTGCTCGAAGACGCCCACGGGGCCGTTCCAGAACACCGTCTCGGCATCGGCGATCTTCGAAGCGTACAGCTCGCGGGTCTTGGGGCCGATGTCGAGGCCCTCCTTGTCGGCGGGGATCTTGTCCGCGTCGACGGTGGTGTACTCGGCCGGGGCCTTGCCCTTGAGGTCGGGGAACTCGGAGGCGGCGAGGACGTCGACCGGCAGGACGAGCTCGACGCCGTTCGCCTCGGCGCGGGCCATGTACTCCTTGACGGTCTCCACCTGGTCCTTCTGGAGCAGGGAGATGCCGACCTCGTAGCCCTTGGCGTGGAGGAAGGTGTAGGCCATGCCGCCGCCGATGAGGAGGCGGTCGGCCTTGCCGAGCAGCTCGTCGATGACGGCGAGCTTGTCGGAGACCTTGGCGCCGCCGAGGACGACGACGTAGGGGCGCTTGACGTCCGCGGTCAGCTTCTTCAGGACGCCGACCTCGGCGGCGATGAGGGAGCCGGCGGCGTGCGGCAGGCGCGCGGGCAGGTCGTAGACCGAGGCGTGCTTGCGGTGCACGGCGCCGAAGCCGTCGCCGACGTAGACGTCGGCGAGCTCGGCGAGCTGGTCGGCGAAGGCGCCGCGCTCGGCGTCGTCCTTGGCGGTCTCGCCGGGGTTGAAGCGGAGGTTCTCCAGGACGGCGACCTGGCCGTCGGAGAGCTTCGCGACGGTCTCCTTGGCGGAGGCGCCGACGGTGTCGGCGGCGAAGGCGACCTCGGCTCCGAGGAGTTCACCGAGCCGCTTCGCGGCGGGGGCGAGGGAGAACGCCGGGTCCGGGGCGCCCTTGGGACGGCCCAGGTGCGAGGCGACGACCACGCGGGCGCCGGCCTCGGCGAGGCGGGCGATGGTCGGCTGCACGGCGCGGATCCGGCCGTCGTCGGTGATCACGTCGCCGGCGAGCGGCACGTTGAGGTCCGCGCGGACGAAGACCCTCTTGCCCGAGACGCCCTCGGCGAGGAGTTCGTCGATCGTCTTCATGTGTTTCTACTCCTTGTCCCCCGGCACGGGCCGTACCGGCGCGGGGTGGGTGGGGCGGGCAGGCAACAGGGCCCGTACGGCGCTTCATCGCGCTGCGCGGACCCTGTGCTCACATCATGGGAGTTCGGCTTGTGTGTCCGACGTGCGTCAGAGCCGGCCGCCGACGTAGACGGTCAGGTCGACGAGTCGGTTGGAGTAGCCCCACTCGTTGTCGTACCAGCCGACGACCTTGACCTGCTTGCCCTGGACCATCGTCAGCGACGAGTCGAAGGTGCAGGAGGCCGGCCAGTTCACGATGTCGGAGGAGACGATCGCGTCCTCGGTGTAGTCCAGGATGCCCTTGAGCTGGCCCTCGGACGCCTTCTGGAAGGCGGCGTTGATCTCGTCCTTGGTGACCTCGCGGTCGAGTTCGAGGACGAGGTCGGTGACCGAGCCGGTCGGGACCGGGACGCGCATGGCGATGCCGTCCAGCTTGCCCTTCAGCTGCGGGAGGACCAGTGCGGTGGCCTTGGCGGCACCGGTGGAGGTCGGGATGATGTTCTCGGCGGCGGCGCGGGCGCGGCGCAGGTCCGAGTGCGGGAAGTCCAGGATGCGCTGGTCGTTGGTGTACGCGTGGACCGTCGTCATCATGCCCTTGACGATGCCGAAGTTCTCGTCGAGGACCTTGGCCATCGGCGCCACGCAGTTGGTGGTGCAGGAGGCGTTGGAGATGACGTGGTGGTTGGCCGCGTCGTACTTGTCGTGGTTGACGCCCATCACGATGGTGATGTCCTCGTCCTTGGCCGGGGCCGAGATGAGGACCTTCTTCGCGCCGGCGGCGATGTGCTTGGCGGCGTCGGCCTTCTTCGTGAAGATGCCGGTCGACTCGATGACGATGTCGGCGCCCAGCTCGCCCCAGGGGAGGTTCGCGGGGTCGCGCTCGGCGAACGTCTTGAAGGTGTTGCCGCCGACCGTGATCGTGTCCTCGGTGTGCGTGACCTCCTGGCGGAGGCGTCCGAGGATGCTGTCGTACTTGAGGAGGTGCACCAGGGTGGCGTTGTCCGTCAGGTCGTTGACACCGACGATCTCGATGTCCGCCCCCTGCTCCAGGAGAGCTCGGAAGTAGTTGCGGCCAATTCGGCCAAAACCGTTGATTCCTACGCGGATCGTCACGAACCGATCTCCTCGTTGGTGCGCCGGTCTGTGCGCCCGGCGAGCTGTAAATGGGATGTCCCCGACCGCTTACGACCCTACCTCTCCGTGAGCTTGCGAGTGACATCGTCCGGGACCTGACACACCCCGGGCCCCGCTCCGGTGGGCCTGTGCGGGGCTTGCGGGGCCTCGGTGCCGGTCACGCGGCGTGAGCAGCGGCCGGGGCGTTGATCAGCGGTTCAGCGCGCGGAGCGCCTTACCGACGAGTAGCGCGCGGTCTGCCGGTTCGCGGACGTGCTCCAGGCCGAATCCGAGCAGGACGGTGTCACGCGTGGTGACCGAGGCGTACGAGCGGAACAGCTCGCCGGAGCGCGCCCAGTCGCCGGGAACTTCGGCGCTTCCCACAGGGGCCCCGGCCGCCGTCCAGCTCCCCAGGGAGTCCTCGAACCCCTCGGTGGTCTGGTCCACTCCCCCGACGGAGAGGCGGACGTCGTCCGCGAACACGCCGCGGCCGCCCTCGCTCGCGTCCGCGATGTACGAGAGCGACACCTCGACGGTCCGGCCCGCGTACGCGCCGAGGTCGAAGGAGGCCTGCTTCCAGCCGTCGGACGATCCGGTGAGGCTGTGCCACGCGCCGCTGCTCCCCTGCGCGGTGCAGCCGCTGCCCTCCAAGGTGAGGTAGCGCCGCAGGAAGGGGTGCGCGTTCACGAAGAAGCCGGCCCCGCAGTCCGTCGGCACCTGGCTGCGGGTCAGGCCGCCCGCCTCGGGCAGCGTGGTCCAGTCGTCGCCGCCGGCCGTGCGCGCCTCCAGGACGGCGTGGTCGTAGCCCCGCTCGGTGTGCCAGTTCAGGGCGGCCTTGAGCTGCGGCGCGTCCGCGGCGGACACCGCCGTGAGGTCGATGGTGCGGGTCAGCCGCCGCCAGTCCCCGTCGGCGTGGGTCGCCGCGGCCATGCCGGTTCCGGAGTGGGGGGCGTACGGGTTCACGACGCCGGCGTACCCGCCCGCCTGCGCGCTGCGGAACTGCGGGAACCGGTCCGCGGGCAGGCTCTCGGAGGTGACGGTGAAGGCGCCGGGCGCGTCCAGCGGGTTGCCCTCGGCGCCGCCGAGCCCGCCGCGGGCCCCGGCGAGGCCCCCCGAGCCGGCGAAGCCGGTGGCCCCGCGGACGCTGCTGCGGCTGTAGGCGCCGAGCCAGTACTGGCCGAAGTCGTCGGTGAGGGCGGGCCCGACCCGGGCGTCGCCGCCGGCCGACTCGCCGGCCTCGATCAGCTTTCCGCCCTCGTTGAGGTACGAGCGCAGCGCGAGCTGGGTGTCGCCGCCGGGGGCGACGGCGCCGGTGTAGTGGACGGCGGTGCGGAAGTGGGCGAGGACGCCGAGGCGGTGCGGGGCGCCCTGGACGGCCGTGTCCCAGACGGCGGCCGCCCGGCCGTTGGCGCGGAGCGCGTCGGCGTAGCCGCGGGCGTGCCGGGCGGGGGCGCCCTCCTCGGCGATCACGAGGGCGTCGGCGCGGGGCCGCTCGGCGACCGTGTACGTGAAGCGGTCGCTGGAGACACGGCGGCCGTCCCGGTCTCGGCCGGTGAACCAGACCTCGACGCGGTCGCCGGGGCGGGCGCCGCGGACCGCGCCCCGGTACTCGTCGAACCAGTTGTTGTCCTCGCCGCCGTAGACGGAGCCGCCCTTCCAGGGCTTCACACCGCGGTCGTGGGCGCGGCCGCCGTTGACGCGCCAGTGCAGCCGCTTGTCGCCGAGCGCCTTGCGGGCGGTGACGGCGACCGGCTGGTCGCGGCCGTCGGCCGCGTAGGAGGTGGTGAAGGGGTCGAGGGTGAAGTCGGCGGCGGTCAGGCCCACGGGGGACACCGGCCGGTCGGGGCGTGCGGCGCTCTCGCCGACGGCCAGCGCGAAGGGGACGTTCTTGGCGAACTCGGCCTGGATCAGCTTCTCGTCGTCGGGGAAGTTGAAGCCGGAGCGGCAGTCCTCGGGCTTCCACCGGTCGTTCGGGTCGGCCGCGGAGGCCGTCCGGCAGGTGGTCATCTCCGGGGTGAACATCATGATGCCGTTGACGTTCGCGGCGTGGCCGTCGGCCTCGCCGTTGGTGGTGTACAGCTCGGAGGACAGCTGCGGGCGGTAGCCGGGGACCGCCGGGTTCTCGGGGGTTCCGGCGAGCACCCGGTAGGCGGTGTCGTCGGGGGTGGGCGTGGCGACCTGCCAGCCGACGCCGTAGAGGATGAGCTCGGCGGCGGAGTGGTAGTTGACGGCGTACTCGAAGCCGATCCGCTTCTGGAACCGGTCGAGGGCGGCGGTCTCGGGCTCGGAGGCCGCGGAGGGGCCGCGGTAGGTCTCGTTCGCGGGGTTGGGCGATGATCCCTCGTCGTCGTAGCCCCACTTGTAGGCGAAGTTCCGGTTCAGGTCGACGCCGTCGCCGCTGGTGATCCTGCCGTCGCCGTTGTTGTCGCGGAGGTTCTTGCGCCAGAGCCGGTTGGCCTCGGAGGCGTGGGTGTGGTCGTAGCCGTCGGGGTTGGCGGACAGCAGGAACCACAGCTCGGTGGAGTCCACCAGCTTCGTGATCCGGGGGTCCTTGCCGTAGGCGTCCAGCGTGTGGTGCATCAGGCGCCGCGTCATCTCGGGCGTGATCCACTCGCGGGCGTGCTGGTTGGACATGTACAGCACGGAGGGCTTCGCGCCGTCGCGGGTGGTGCGGGCGTTCTTCGTGACCTTCAGCGCGAGGATGTCCCGGCCCTGGACGGTCTTGCCGATGGAGACGGCCTTGGCGAGGCGGGGGTGCTCCCGCGCGGTCCGCAGAACCTCCTCCTTCAGGCCGCCCTTGCCGCTGTACGGGCGGAAGACGCCGTCGCCGGGGGCCTGCGCGCGGGCGGAGGCCCCCACCGTGCGCTCGGCGAGGGCCACGCCGCGGGCGGCGAGCCCGCGGGCCTGGCCCTCGGTGAGGAACAGCTCCACGCGGGCGGTGCCGGTCTCCGGGGCTCGCTCGGAGAGCTCGTGCCCGTCCTGGCCTGCGGCGAGGACGAGCGGGACCTGCTCCTTGGTGATGTCGGCGTCGTAGACCCGGACCTCCTCGGCGCCGGGTGCGGCGTCCGCTGCGGGGCCGGCGTGGGCCGCGGCCGGGAGGGCGGCCGCGGTGGTTGCTAAGAGGAGTGAGCTGGCGGCGAGGATCAGTCCCGCGCGGTGCCTCATGTGCCCCCCTGGGCGTCGACTGCCACGAAAGCGTTCGGACGACAGGCTCACGAGGCCTCGTGTCCATGTCAATGGGGCGTTGCGGGAACGAGCCGCCGCGCACCGGGGGCCCGTACGCGGCGCGCTGTGCGGCGTACGGGCCCCCGGTGCATGGTGCGGTGCCGGCCGGTCAGCCGGCCAGGTTGTCGGCCAGCTCCTCGCTGAGGTTCGACTCGGTGCCCGGGATGCCGAGGTCCTGGGCCCGCTTGTCGGCCATCGCCAGCAGACGGCGGATGCGGCCGGCGACGGCGTCCTTGGTCAGCGGCGGGTCGGCGAGGGCGCCCAGCTCCTCCAGGGAGGCCTGCTTGTGCTCCATGCGCAGCCGGCCCGCGGCGGCCAGGTGCTCGGGCACCTCCTCGCCGAGGATTTCCAGGGCGCGCTGGACGCGGGCCCCGGCGGCGACGGCGGCGCGCGCCGAGCGGCGCAGGTTCGCGTCGTCGAAGTTGGCCAGCCGGTTCGCGGTGGCGCGGACCTCGCGGCGCATCCGCCGCTCCTCCCAGGCCAGCACGGACTCGTGGGCGCCGAGCCGGGTCAGCAGCGCGCCGATGGCGTCGCCGTCGCGGACGACGACGCGGTCGACGCCGCGGACCTCCCGGGCCTTCGCGGCGATGGAGAGCCGCCGGGCGGCGCCCACCAGGGCCAGGGCTGCCTCGGGGCCGGGGCAGGTGACCTCCAGCGAGGAGGACCGGCCCGGCTCGGTCAGCGAGCCGTGGGCCAGGAAGGCGCCGCGCCAGGCCGCCTCGGCGTCGCAGGTGGCCCCGGAGACCACCTGCGGGGGCAGGCCCCGGATGGGGCGGCCGCGGCCGTCGACCAGTCCGGTCTGGCGGGCCAGCTGGTCGCCTCCGGCCACGACGCGGACCACGTAGCGGCTGCCGCGGCGCAGGCCGCCCGGCGCCATGACGACGAGGTCCGAGGAGTGGCCGAAAATCTCCAGGATGTCCTTGCGGAGCCGCCGCGCGGCGATCCCGGTGTCGAGTTCCGCCTCGATGACGATCCGGCCGCTCACCAGGTGCAGGCCGCCGGCGAACCGAAGAATCGCCGAGACCTCCGCCTTCCTGCAGCAGGTCCGGGTGACGGGGAGCCGGGAGATCTCATCCTTCACCGCTGGCGTCATCGCCATGGGCCGATCCTTCCATGCATCCGAAAAATACGGTCGTACGCGGCTGCGAGCAGCTCCGGGTCGTGCTTGGGGGAGCCGTCTTCCCTGGCCACCGGCGCCAGCTCGACCGCGGCGCCGAAGCGCTGCGCGGCATCGGCGAGGGACTCGCGGTCGGGCACGGCGGCCTGGTCGGCCAGCACCACGTCCAGGGCGAGTTTAGGGGCGTGTCGGGCCAAAACCTCCAAATGACGCTGCGGAGAGAACCCCTCTGTTTCGCCGGGCTGCGGGGCCAGGTTGAGCGACAGCACGCGCCGGGCCTTGGTCTCCATGAGCGCGTCGAGGAGTTCCGGCACCAGCAGGTGCGGGATGACGGACGAGAACCAGGACCCGGGGCCGAGCACCACCCAGTCGGCGTCCAGGACCGCGGCCACGGCCTCCGGCACGGCGGGCGGGTCGGACGGCACGAGGTGCACGGACAGCACCTCGCCGGGGGTGGTGGCGACGGTGGCCTGCCCCCGGACGGTGTCCACGTCCGCCGGGCGGGCCGGGTCGTGGCCCCGTACGAGCGCCTGGAGCTCCAGCGGCACCGCCGACATCGGCAGCACCCGGCCGTGCGCGCCGAGCAGCCTGCCGACGAGGTCCAGGGCCTGGACGGGGTCGCCGAGCTGCTCCCACAGGGCCACGATCAGCAGGTTGCCCACCGCGTGCTCGTGCAGGGCGCCGGCCGACTGGAAGCGGTGCTGGATGACGCGGGCCCAGGTCTGGCCCCAGTCGTCGTCCCCGCAGAGGGCGGCCAGCGCCTTGCGCAGGTCGCCCGGGGGGAGGACGCCGAGCTCCTCGCGGAGCCGCCCGCTGGACCCGCCGTCGTCGGCGACGGTGACGACCGCGGTCAGCTCGCCGGTGATCCGGCGCAGGGCGGCCAGCGACGCCGACAGGCCCATGCCGCCGCCGAGCGCGACGACCTTGGGTGCGGCGCCCTTGGCGGCTGCGCCGCGGCGCGGCGCGGTGCGGACCGCGCCGTCCTCGCCCCGCCCCGGGGTGAGGCGGCGCAGGCGGCGCAGCCGCAGGGTGCGTCCGGTCACTCGCGCCCCATGTCCCGGTGGACCACGACGGTCTCGACTCCCTCGGAGGCGAGGCGGGCGGCGAGCTTCTCGGAGACGGCGACGCTGCGGTGCTTGCCGCCGGTGCAGCCGACGGCGATGGTGACGTACCGCTTGCCCTCGCGGCGGTAGCCGGCGGCGATGAGCTGGAGCAGCTCCGTGTAGCGGTCGAGGAACTCCTTGGCGCCGGGCTGGCTGAAGACGTAGCCCGAGACCTCCGGGTTCAGGCCGGTGAACGGCCGGAGCTCGGGCACCCAGTGCGGGTTGGGGATGAAGCGGCAGTCCACGACGAGGTCGGCGTCGACGGGGAGGCCGTACTTGTAGCCGAAGGACATGACGGTGGCGCGCAGCTCGGGCTCCTCCTCGCCCGCGAACTGGGCGTCCATCTTCGCGCGCAGCTCGTGCACGTTCAGGCTGGAGGTGTCGATGACCAGGTCGGCGTCGCCGCGCAGCTCGCGCAGCAGGTCGCGCTCGGCTGCGATGCCGTCGGTGATGCGGCCCTCGCCCTGGAGCGGGTGGGGGCGGCGGACGGACTCGAAGCGGCGCACCAGCGCGTCGTCGGAGGACTCCAGGAAGACGATGCGCCGGGTGACGCCGCGCAGCTCCAGGTCGGCGAGGGACTCGCGCAAGGCGTCGAAGAACTGGCGGCCGCGGACGTCGACGACGACGGCGATCCGCGCCACGTTGCCCTGCGAGCGGGCGCCGAGCTCCACCATGGTGGGGATCAGCGCCGGCGGGAGGTTGTCCACGACGAACCAGCCGAGGTCCTCCAGGCACTTGGCCGCCGTGCTGCGGCCGGCTCCGGACATCCCGGAGATGATCACCAGCTCGGGGATGGCGGCCTCGGCGCTCTCGCCGGGCTCCAGTGTCGTGCCCGTACTCACCTGTGCTCCGTTTTCTCGGTCGTACTCGGTCTCGTGCTGCTCGGTCATCGGTCGGTCCCCCGTTCGGACGAGGTTCCCGCGGGTGCGGGGGTCTCCTCCTCCATGATCTCCCCTGTCGCCGTGTTGACGGCAGGGGCGGCGGGGACTGCCCGGGCGAGGGCAGCGGCCACCGTCTCGGCCGTCTTGCGCCCTATGCCCGGGACCTCGCAGATCTGGTCGATTGTCGCCTGTCTCAGCTTCTTCACCGAACCGAAGTGCTTGACGAGGGCCTGCTTGCGGGTCTCGCCGAGGCCGGGCACCTCGTCGAGCGGGCCGGCCTTGAGCCGCCTGCCGCGCTTGCTGCGCTGGTACTGGATGGCGAACCGGTGCGCCTCGTCGCGGACGCGCTGGAGCAGGTAGAGGCCCTCGCTGGTGCGGGGCAGCACGACGGGGTCGTCCTCGCCGGGCAGCCACACCTCCTCCAGGCGCTTGGCCAGGCCGCACACGGCGACGTCGTCGATGCCGAGCTCGTCCAGGGCCCGCTGGGCGGCGGCGACCTGCGGCCGGCCGCCGTCGACGACGACGAGCTGCGGGGGGTAGGCGAAGCGCCTGGGCCGCCCGTCGTCCTGCGCCTGCCCGGCGCCCCCGGCCGCGTCGGCCGCGTCGGCCGCGTCGGCGCCGTCGGCTGCGCCGTCCCCGGGGGACCACTCGCCGGTCTTCAGCTTCTCCTGGAGGTAGCGGCGGAAGCGCCGGGAGACCACCTCGTGCATGGAGCGGACGTCGTCCTGCCCGGCGAAGGTCTTGATCTGGAAGCGCCGGTACTCGCCCTTGCGGGCCAGGCCGTCCTCGAAGACGACCATGGAGGCCACGACGTCGTCGCCCTGGAGGTGGGAGATGTCGAAGCACTCGATGCGCAGCGGCGCGCTGTCGAGGCCGAGGGCCTCGGCGATCTCCTCCAGGGCGCGGGAGCGGGTCGTCAGGTCGGCGGCGCGCCTGGTCTTGTGCAGGGCGAGGGCCTGCTGCGCGTTGCGGTGGACGGTCTCCATGAGGGCCTTCTTGTCACCGCGCTGCGGGATGCGCAGGCTGACCTGCGAGCCGCGCCGGCCGGCGAGCCACTGGCCGAGGGCGGGCGCGTCCTCGGGCAGGGCCGGGACCAGGACCTCCTTGGGCACGGCCTCGCCGGCCTCCTCCCCGTACAGCTGCTGCAGGGCGTGCTCGACGAGCCCGGCGGTGTCGACGGCCTCGACCTTGTCGGTGACCCAGCCGCGCTGGCCGCGGACCCGGCCGCCGCGGACGTGGAAGATCTGCACGGCCGCCTCGAGCTCGTCCTCGGCGACCGCGACGAGGTCGGCGTCGGTGGCGTCGGCGAGGACGACGGCGTTCTTCTCCATGGCGCGGCGCAGCGCCCCTATGTCGTCGCGCAGCCGGGCGGCCTTCTCGTACTCCATCTCCTCGGCGGCCTCGTGCATCTGCGCTTCGAGGCGGGAGAGGTAGGTGCCGGTGCGGCCGGCCATGAAGTCGCAGAATTCCTCGGCGAGTTCACGGTGCTCCTCGGGGGTGACGCGGCCGACGCAGGGGGCGGAGCACTTGCCGATGTAGCCGAGGAGGCAGGGCCGGCCGATCTGCGCGGAGCGCTTGAACACCCCGGCGGAGCAGGTGCGGACGGGGAAGGCGCGCAGCATCAGGTCGACGGTCTCGCGGATCGCCCAGGCGTGCGCGTAGGGGCCGAAGTAGCGGACGCCCTTCTTCTTGGGGCCGCGCATGACCTGGACGCGCGGGTACTCCTCGTTCATGGTGACGGCGAGGGAGGGGTAGCTCTTGTCGTCCCGGTACTTGACGTTGAACCGGGGGTCGTACTCCTTGATCCAGGAGTACTCCAGCTGGAGGGCCTCCACTTCGGTGGACACGACGGTCCACTCGACGGAGGCGGCCGTGGTGACCATGGTGGCCGTGCGCGGGTGGAGTCCGGCGATGTCCTGGAAGTAGTTCGCCAGGCGCTGGCGCAGGCTCTTGGCCTTCCCGACGTAGATCACCCGGCGGTGCTCGTCGCGGAAGCGGTAGACCCCCGGCGAGTCGGGGACCTGGCCCGGCTGGGGGCGGTAGCTGGAAGGGTCGGCCATGCCGCCCACCCTACTGTCGCGGACCGACATCCCGGCCCCTGCTGCCCGGCCGCCCGGCGGGGCGTGCCGCCGGGGCGGCGGAGAGCTGCTGCGCGGCGTGCCGCCGGCGGGCCGGAGCCGGCCGGCGGCCCGCCGCGCAGGGCGGTCAGCCCGTACGCCGCCTCAGGCGCCGGCGGCGTGCCGCGAGCACCCCGAGGGCGGCGGCGAGGGCCGCTGCGGCGGCCCCGGCGGCTGCCGCAGGCGTCCCGCCGGGAGGGGCGGAGGCGGCCTCGGAGTAGCCGCCGGCCCGGCCGTCCCGGGCGTACGCGGACCCGGGCAGCTTGTCCCCGTACGCGGCGGCGACGCGCGCCCGGTAGGCGGCCAGGCCGGTGCCCCGCTCCCCCACCGCGCGGACGGCGTCCTCGTCGAGCGGCAGCACCCGCCCGCCGCCGGCGACGTACCAGGCGTCGATCTGCGGCTCGCGGAAGACGGTGCCACCGGGCATCCGCTCCGCCCCGAGCCGGGCGTAGCGGAACTCGTCGTCGCCGTCGGCGATGTTGACCACCTCCCAGCCGCCTGCGGTCCGCGCGGTCCACACCGCGGCCTGCCGGCCGTCGGCGGCGACGGCCCGGCCGGCGAGGAACTCCAGGCGGGACACCGGCGCGCCGGGCCGGCCGGCGACGAAGTCGGGCGAGAGGTGGCGCACTTCGACGGGCTCACCCTCGATCCGGGGGTGCCCGGCGGCCGCGGCGGCGCCGGGGCCGCCCTCGCGGGCGAAGAACCGGGCGAGGACCGCCAGGGTGTCGGGCGCGGCGGCGGCCCGGGCGGCGGCGGCCCGGTCGTCGGCTGCGGCGGTGGGCGGCTGCGGGGCGGGGGCAGAGGCAGGGGCGGGTGCGGCCGCGGCCTGCGGCGCGAGGCCGAGGAGGGCGGTCGCGGCGAGGACCGCTGCGGCGGCGGTGCGCTTCGTCACGGCGTCACGCCCCGATCCGGTAGAGGGAGTGGGTCCAGGAGAAGCCGCTGTTGTCGACGTACCAGGCGTGGGAGGCCCAGTTGTACCGGTCGCTGGACGGCCAGGGGTCGCCCCAGTAGACCCAGCTGCCGTTCGTGTCGTAGCCGTAGACGACGTGCATGTGGCCGCCGCCCGAGGACCACTGGATGCGGGTCTCGACCGGCCGGCCCGCGTCGATCTCGGTCTGCACGGTGGAGTGGCGCAGCCACCCGGTCACGTAGGAGCCGGGATTGATGCCGCTCCAGCGGAGGGCGGTCTGGACGTGGCCGAGGGTGGCCTGGCTGTCGGGGCACTCGGTGCCCTGCCTGCGGTTGAAGGCGGCGTTGCAGAACTGGTTCTGGGTGTGGGTGCGGCCGTACCAGGCGGCGATGGTGTTGCCGCCCGCGGCCCAGCACCAGTTGGACTTCTGCTGGGCCTGCATCGTGATGTTCAGGCGCTTGTACGCCAGGGCGGCGCCGGCGGCGGGGCCCGTGGGGGCGGGACCGGCCGGCGCGGCGGACGCCTCGGCGCAGGGCAGCGCGAGGAGCAGGGCGGTGGTGGCGGCGGCTGTGGCGGACAGCCGCCGCATTCGGGTGCGCATCGCGTTCCTCCCGTGGGGACGTGGGGATGGAGGAGCGCGTCCGGACGCTTGTGAAGGAGCTTCAGGGTGTTGTCGTGATCCGGTCAACAGGCTTCAATACGCCTTGACAGTGCAGTGTGAACGGCGTGCCCGCCGTGTGAACGGCTGCCGCCCCTTCACCTGGCCACCGCGCGCCACCGCGGGCCCTTACGCCCCACCGTGTGTGAACGTTCACAGGAGGAGCCGCCATGCCGCCGACCGCGGAGCGCACCGGCGGGCCCGCCCCGGACGGGCCGGCCGGCCCCGGCGCGGCCCCCGGGGACCTGGCCCGCCTGCTGGACACCGGGCCGTTCCACCTGGCCCTGCGCGCCGCCCTGGCCGCCCGCGGCCTGCCCCTGCACCGCGTCCGGCACCGGCTCGCCGCGCGCGGCATCGCGATCGGCGTGACCAGCCTGAGCTACTGGCAGCAGGGCGCCCGCCGCCCGCGCCGCCCGGAGTCGCTGCGGGCCGTACGCGCCCTGGAGCAGATCCTCGACCTGCCGCGGGGCTCGCTGCTGCGGCTGCTCGCCGGGCCGGAGCCCGCGGCGGGCGGGACGGCCCGGCCCCCGGCCCGCTCGTACCGGGCGCTGGTCAGCGTGGGCGCGGCCGTGGAGGAGCTGCTGGCCGGGCTGGAGCTGCCGTCCGACGGGGGCCTGCACACCGTGGTCCACCAGGAGCGGGTCCGCATCGGCGCCGCCGGCGAGCTGGCCGGCCGGGACTCGCAGCACGTCGTACGGGCCCACCGGGACGGCGTGGACCGCTACCTCGCCGTCCACCACGGCGACCCCGGCTGCGACCCGGCGCGCGTGCGGGTGCAGGCGGGCGAGAACTGCCGGACGGGGCGGGTCCGCCGGCACCGCGAGGCCGAGGTGCTCGTCGCGGAGCTGCTGTTCGAGCGGCGGCTGCGCACCGGGGAGACGTACGTCTTCGGCTACGGCTTCGAGGACGGCACCGGGGCCCGGTGCACCGAGTACGTCCGCGGCTTCAGCTACACCGGCGGGCAGTACGTGCTCCAGGTCCGCTTCGACGAGGCCGCCCTGCCCGTGCGCTGCCGGCGCTTCACCCGGTCCGGGCCGGGGGCGCCGCGCAGCGGCCTGGCCGACCTCACGCCCAGCGGCCGGTACGGCGCCGTGCACATCGTGGAGCCCGCGGTGCGGCGCGGCCTCCTCGGCATCGCCTGGGACTGGGCCTGACCGGCGCGGGGAGCCGGGCCTCAGCCCGCGATCAGCTTGCCGCCCTCGGCCCGGACCGGCACCTCGGGCAGCGGGTCGGTGGCGGGGCCGCGGAGCGCCTTGCCGGTGGCGGTGTCGAAGCGGCTGCCGTGGCAGGGGCAGTTGCCCTCCCCCTGGACGATCTTGTCGAGGACGCAGCCGGCATGCGTGCACTGCGCGCTGAACGCCTTGTACTGCCCCTCCGCCGGGCAGCTCACGATCAGCTTCCGCTCGCGGTACAGCTTCGCGCCGCCCACGGGCACATCGGCCGCGTCGCCGAGCTCGACAGGCGCGGTGGGGACCGCCGGGCTGCCGTAGCCGCTGTTGGTCTCGGTGGAGCAGGCGGTCACGGCCGCTCCGGCGCCGGCGGCCCCGACGATCGCGGCCGCACCCCTGAGGACGGTACGGCGGGCGGCGGACTGCGGCGCGGACATGCGGATCTCCCGGGTGGCACGGACGGCAGGGGGCCACGGCGGCGGAGGGCCGGCCGGGCCCACCCGACGATACCCCCGGCCGATGGGATACCTTCCCCCGCGTGATCGTCGTCGGTGGAGAAGCCCTGATCGACCTGGTGCCCGCAGGGCAGCCGCCGGGTGCGCTGCTGCCGCGGCCGGGCGGGGGCCCGTACAACACCGCGGTGGCCCTGGGCCGCCTCGGCGCGCAGGCGGCGTTCTGCTCGCGGATCTCGACCGACGGGTTCGGCGAGAGCCTCCTCTCCGGGCTGCGGGCCGCGGGGGTCGACGTCTCACTGGTGCAGCGGGGGCCGGAGCCGACCACGCTGGCCGTGCCCTCGCTCGGCGCGGACGGCTCCGCCGTGTACGGCTTCCACGTGGAGGGCACCGCCGACCGGCTGTTCCGCCTGACCGGCGCCCTGCCGGCCGGCGCCCGGGCACTGGCGGTCGGCAGCTGCTCGCTGGTGCTGGAGCCGGGCGCGAGCGCCTACGAGGCGCTCCTGCGCCGCGAGGCGGCCCGCGGGCTGCTGACGCTGCTGGACCCCAACGTGCGGCCGGCGCTGATCGCGGACCCGGCGGCGTACCGGGCCAGGTTCCTGGGCCGGCTGCCGTCGGTGTCCGTGCTGAAGCTGTCCGAGGAGGACGCCGACTGGCTGGGCGGGCGCGTGGAGGACTGGCTGGCGGCGGGGCCGTCGGCGGTGATCCTGACCCGCGGCGCGAAGGGGCTGACCGTCCGCACGCGGGAGGGCGCGGAGCACTCGGTGCCGTCCCCGGCCGTGGCCGTGGCGGACACGATCGGGGCGGGCGACACCGTCAGCGCGGCGCTGCTGCACCGCCTCGCCGGCGGCGGCCCGCCGGACTGGCCGGACGTGCTGGCCCACGCCGCCCGCGCGGCGGCGCTGACCTGCACCAGGGCGGGCGCGGAGCCTCCGTACGCCGCCGAGCTCGGCGGGTAGTGCCCTCGGGCGGGCTCACAGGACGCCGGGCGCCTCCTGCGCCATCCGCTCCTCCATGTGCCCGAAGAACTCCTCGGGCGGCGTCATCCCGGCCGTCACCCGGACGAACTCGTCCCGCGCCTGCGGACTCCGCGACACCGCCGCCAGCAGCTGCTGCATCTCGGGCGGCGGCGGTTCCATCCGGGCGAACCCGGCGGTGAACTCGTACATGGAGGCGACCTGCGCGTCCCGCGCCTCCTGGGCGGCCCGCATCGCCTCCTCGAAGGGCCTGCGCCCGGCGAGGACGTCGTCGAGGGCGCCGGCGCAGCGCTCCGCGTCCCGGAAGGAGTCCTGGATGCCCTGGGCGGTGATCGGGTCCCTCAGGTATCCGGCGTCCCCGACCAGGGCCCAGCCCGGGCCGTACGGCTTGCGGAAGTAGTTCGGGACGGCCGTGCCGACGAACCGCTCGGCGCGGGCGGCCCCCGCGACCCGCTCGGCGAACGCCGGCGCACGGGCCAGGGTCGCATGGTAGTTGCCCTCGACGTCGTCGCGGTTGGCCTCGAAGTCGCGCATGGACCAGCCGCAGATGACCATCGTGAGGCCGTCGTTGGTGGGCCAGGCGGCGAACGCCCGGTCTCCGCGGTCGTAGGCCTCGAACGTGCCGTTCATCGGGAGCCCCGACCAGTACGTGTAGTAGTAGACGTTGATCTTCGGTTTCTCCGCGTAGGCCTCGGCGCCGGTGGCCCGGGCCACGGACGAGTGGAGGCCGTCCGCACCGACGACGAACCGGGCGCGGTGCCGCGCGGGGCCCTCCCGGCCGTGTCCCGCGACGCCTGTCACGGTGTCCCCGTCGAAGAGCAGACTGTCGACGGTGAACCCTTCCGCGACCTCCGCGCCGGCCTCGGCCGCGGCATCGACGAGGATCTTGTCGAGGACGGTGCGGCGGGGCGCGTACGAGGCGTCGAAGCCCTCGCCGGCCGGAGAGCCGGCGATGCTGATCGGCCCGAGGTCGAACAGGTAGGTGTGGATGGGCGGGCAACCGGTGGCGGCCACCCGGTCCAGCAGCCCCCACCGCTGCAGCGCGGCCAGTCCGGGCGGGTGGATCAGGTGGGTGGAGAGGGTGTCGCTCGGGAAGGTGGCCCGGTCGACGAGGAGGACCCGGTGCCCGCGCCGGGCGAGGAGCATCGCGGTCGGCGCGCCGGCGCAGCGCGCGCCGACGACGATCACATCGTGGGAGATCACATCGCGGGGTGGGGTGCCGGCGGAGCCGGCGTTGCCGGTCATGGCTCACCTGCCGATCCTGCGGCGGCGGCACACCGGACGGGCTGCGCGAAGTGGGGGCACGGGGACGTGCGGATGAGGTGCCCGCCTGCCCGCGGCCGCCGCGCACTGCGGGGGACTGCTTCCACGTTAGTGCTGGGGCCGGGAAGGTTCACCCTCCCGGCCACAGCACTGGACCGGCCGCCGCGCCCCGGCGCCCCTGGGCCCCGGCCGGCGAAGGGCCCGGCCGGACGGCCGGGCCCTTCGCCGATCTCCGCGGGCGGATGCCGCGGGCAGCGGCTACGCCTTGCGGGCCTTCGGGGCCGCCTTCTTCGCCGCGGCCTTCCTCGCGGGGGCGGCCGTCTTCCTGGCCGCGGTCTTCTTCGCGGCCGCCTTCCGCACCGGGGCGGCGGACGGGCCCGCGTCCGAGACCCGGTCCGCGCCGAGGATGTCCCGCAGGAACTTGCCGGTGTGGCTGGCGCCGACGGACGCCACCTGCTCGGGCGTGCCCTCGGCGACGACCATGCCGCCGCCGTGGCCGCCCTCCGGGCCCATGTCGATGACCCAGTCGGCGGTCTTGATGACGTCGAGGTTGTGCTCGATGACGATCACCGAGTTGCCCTTGTCGACCAGCCCCGACAGCACCTTGATCAGCTTCGAGATGTCCTCGAAGTGCAGACCGGTCGTCGGCTCGTCCAGGACGTACACCGTCCGGCCCGTCGACCGCTTCTGCAGTTCGGAGGCCAGCTTCACGCGCTGGGCCTCGCCGCCTGACAGGGTGGGCGCCGACTGCCCGAGGCGGACGTAGCCGAGTCCCACCTCGGTCAGCGTCTTCAGGTGCCGGGAGATCGTGGGGACGGCCTCGAAGAAGCCGAGTGCCTCCTCGATCGGCATGTTGAGGACTTCCGCGATGGACTTGCCCTTGTAGTGGACCTCCAGCGTCTCGCGGTTGTAGCGGTCTCCGTGGCAGACCTCGCACGGGACGTACACGTCCGGCAGGAAGTTCATCTCGATCTTGATGGTGCCGTCGCCGGAGCAGTTCTCGCAGCGGCCGCCCTTGACGTTGAAGGAGAAGCGGCCCGGCAGGTAGCCGCGCACCTTCGCCTCCATCGTCTCCGCGAACAGCTTGCGGATGTTGTCGAAGACGCCCGTGTAGGTGGCGGGGTTCGACCGCGGTGTGCGGCCGATGGGCGACTGGTCGACGTGCACCACCTTGTCGACGAGGTCGTCCCCCTCGACGCGGGTGTGGCGGCCCGGCACCGACCGGGCGCCGTTCAGCTCCCGCGCCAGGTGCGTGTACAGGATGTCGTTGACCAGGGTCGACTTGCCCGATCCGGACACGCCGGTGACCGCCGTGAGCACCCCGAGCGGGAAGGAGACGTCGATGTCGCGGAGGTTGTTCTCCTTCGCGCCGTGCACGGTGAGCCTGCGGTCGCCGTTCACGGGGCGGCGGATCTCCGGGACGGGGATCGACTTCTTGCCCGAGAGATACTGGCCGGTCATCGAGGAGCCGTTCTCCAGCAGCTCGGCCAGTGAGCCGCTGTGCACGACCTTGCCGCCGTGCTCGCCGGCGCCGGGACCGATGTCCACGACCCAGTCGGCCACCTTGATGGTGTCCTCGTCGTGCTCGACGACGATCAGGGTGTTGCCCATGTCGCGGAGCCGGACCAGGGTCTCGATGAGCCGGTGGTTGTCGCGCTGGTGCAGGCCGATGGACGGCTCGTCCAGCACGTACAGCACGCCGACCAGGCCGGAGCCGATCTGCGTGGCCAGGCGGATGCGCTGGGCCTCGCCGCCGGAGAGGGTGCCCGCGGCGCGGTTCAGCGAGAGGTAGTCCAGGCCGACGTCGACGAGGAAGCGGAGCCGCTCGTTGACCTCCTTCAGGACCCGCTCGGCGATCTTCTTGTCGCGGGCGTCGAGCCGGAGGCGGCCCAGGAAGTCGGCGCACTCGCTGATCGACATGGCGGCGACCTCGGCGATGGACCTCTCCATCACCGTCACCGCGAGGACGATCGGCTTCAGTCGGGTCCCGCGGCAGGTGGGGCAGGGCACCTCGCGCATGTAGCCCTCGAAGCGCTCGCGGCTCGCGTCGCTCTCGGACTCCGCGTGCCGGCGCCGCACGAAGGGCACGGCGCCCTCGAAGGCCGTCGTGTAAGCCCGCTCCCGCCCGTAACGGTTGCGGTAGCGGACCTCGATCTGCGTCTTGTGCCCGTACAGCAGGGCCTTCTTCGCGCGCTGCGGAAGCCCGGCCCACGGGATGTCGGTGCGGAAGCCCAGCTCGTCGGCGAGGGCCCCGACCAGCCGCTGGAAGTAGTCCTTGGTGTGGCCGAGCGACCACGGTGAGACGGCGCCCTCGTCGAGCGACTTCTCCTCGTCGGGGACGATCAGCTCGGGGTCGACCTCCATGCGGGTGCCGATGCCGGTGCACTCCGGGCAGGCGCCGAACGGCGAGTTGAAGGAGAAGGAGCGCGGCTCCAGCTCCTCGAACGACAGGTCGTCGTACGGGCAGTACAGGTGCTCCGAGAACATCCGCTCGCGCTCGGGGTCGTCCTCCGCGAGGTCGACGAAGTCGAGGATCACCATGCCGCCGGAGAGCCCGAGGGCGGTCTCGACGGAGTCGGTGAGGCGGCGCTTGGCGCTCTCCTTCACCGTGAGGCGGTCGACGACCACCTCGATGGTGTGCTTCTCCTGCTTCTTCAGCACCGGCGGCTCGGAGAGCTGGACGGTCGTGCCGTCGACCCGGGCGCGGCTGTAGCCCTTGGTCTGGAGGTCGGCGAAGAGGTCGACGAACTCGCCCTTGCGCTCGCGCACCAGCGGCGAGAGCACCTGGAAGCGGCTGCCCTCGGGCAGGGCGAGCACCTTGTCGACGATGGCCTGCGGCGACTGCCGGGAGATCGGCCGGCGGCACTCGGGGCAGTGCGGCTTGCCGATGCGCGCGAAGAGCAGGCGCAGGTAGTCGTAGACCTCGGTGATCGTTCCCACGGTGGAGCGCGGGTTGCGGGAGGTCGACTTCTGGTCGATCGAGACGGCCGGGGAGAGGCCCTCGATGAAGTCCACGTCGGGCTTGTCCATCTGCCCGAGGAACTGGCGGGCGTACGACGAGAGGGACTCGACGTAGCGGCGCTGCCCCTCGGCGAAGATCGTGTCGAAGGCCAGGGAGGACTTGCCGGACCCGGACAGACCGGTGAAGACGATGAGCGAGTCGCGGGGCAGGTCGAGCGAGACGTTCTTGAGATTGTGCTCGCGAGCGCCACGGACGATGAGTCGGTCGGTCACGCCGGTCCGCACCTTTCTTGAGAGAGCGGGGGCACGGGCCCCCGTCCCAGGGTATGGGGGGCGCCTCGGCAATGGAGTCGGGCTGGACTTCCGAGCGTATAGCACGCGCATTCGATTTACGGCACTCCGCCGTCTGCTTCACCCGTTCGTGTGGCCCCGGGAACGGTGCCACTAGGCTCGCCCCCATGACCGATCATGTGCACGACCTGCACTCTGTACGTGAAGCCACGGACCGGCTGCTGACCGCGGTCGCGAAACTGGACAACGCCGCTCTGGCCGGGGAGTCACACCTTCCCGGCTGGAGCCGGGGCCACGTGCTGGCCCACCTCGCCCGCAACGCCGACGCCCTCGTCAACGTCCTCGCCGGCCGCCCCATGTACGAGAGCGCCGAGGCCCGCGACGCGGACATCGCCGCCGGCTCCGGCCGCACCCTGGACGAGCAGCTCGCCGACCTGCGCGGCAGCCACGCCGCCTTCCTCGCCGAGACCGCCGCCGACCAGGACTGGTCCCGTACGGTCGAGCTGCGGGGCGGCGTCACCGACCTCGCCTCGAACGTGCCGTTCCGCCGCCTCGCCGAGGTCGAGCTGCACCACGTCGACCTGAACGTGGGCTACGGGCTGGAGGACCTCCCCGCCGACTTCACCGCCCGCGAGATCGACTTCCTCGCCGACCGCTGGAGCGGCCGCCCCGAGGTACCGCCCACGGCCCTGGCCTCCGACGACGGGCGCACCTGGCGGACCGGCTCGGCGGGCGACCCCGCCGTCACCGTCTCCGGCCCGGCCGCGGCCCTCCTGGCCTGGCTCGCCGGCCGCGGCGACAAGGGCGCCTCCCTCACCGTGTCCGGAGGGGCCCTCCCGGCCCTCCCCCCGCTCTAGGATCGGAACCATGACGTACAGCGGAGCGGTCAAGGTCGGCGGTCCCGCCGACGTGCACGAACTCGCGGACCTGATGATCTCCAAGGTCGCCGTGGGTGACATGAACAACAACGCCTACCTCCTGCGCTGCCGGTCCACCGGCGAGCAGCTGCTGGTCGACGCGGCCGCCGAGCCGGAGACGCTGCTCAGCCTGATCGGCGGCGACGGCATCGCGTCCGTGGTCACCACGCACCGGCACGGCGACCACTGGGGCGCCCTGCAGGCCGTGGTCGACGCCACCGGGGCCCGCACCTACGCGGGCGCCCTGGACGCGGAGGGCATCCCCGTGCCCACCGACGTACTCGTCGCCGACGGCGACACGATCACGGTGGGGCGGGTCTCCCTGACCGCCCGCCACCTGGTCGGGCACACCCCCGGGTCGATCGCCCTCGTCTACGACGACCCGCACGGCCACCCGCACGTCTTCACCGGGGACTGCCTCTTCCCGGGCGGCGTCGGCAACACGTGGGGCGACGCGTCCGCCTTCGCCAGCCTGATCGACGACGTCGAGGCCAAGCTCTTCGCGCAGCTGCCGGATGAGACCTGGGTCTACCCGGGCCACGGCAACGACACCACGCTCGGCGCCGAGCGGCCCCACCTCGCCGAGTGGCGCGAGCGCGGCTGGTAGACCACCCGCCGCAGCCGCCGGGTCCCGGCCACAGCCGGGCCCCGGTGCACTCGTTCAGGTCGAAGACGGCCGGACGCGTGGCCGGGCCGGACGGGCCGGGGTAACTGCTGCACCATGCAACAGGCCCCTTCCCCGACCGCGTCCGGCCGTCCCCGGACCCCCTCGATGCCGCGGCTGGCCTCGGCGGCCCTCGCCGGCACCGCCATCGAGTTCTACGACTTCTTCGTCTACGGCACGGCGGCGGCCCTCGTCCTCGGGCCGCTCTACTTCCCTTCCTTCTCCCCGCTCGCCGGGACCCTCGCCGCGTTCGGCACGTTCGCCGTGGGCTTCCTCGCCCGCCCCCTCGGCTCGGCGCTGTTCGGGCACGTCGGCGACCGGTACGGCCGCCGGCCGGTGCTGCTCGCCTCGCTGCTGCTGACGGGGGTGGCCACCGTCGCCGTCGGCTTCGTGCCCACCTACGCCTCGATCGGCCTCGCAGCCCCCGTCCTGCTGCTCGTGCTGCGGTTCCTCCAGGGCCTCGGCCTGGGCGGCGAGTGGGGCGGCGCGGTGCTGGTGACCGTCGAGCACGCGCCCCCCGAGCGGCGCGGCCTGTGGGCGAGCTTCCCGCAGATCGGGCCGTCGGTGGGTTTCCTCCTCGCCAACGGCCTGGTGCTGGCGCTGTCCGCCCTGCTGACCGAGGCCCAGTTCGCCTCCTGGGGCTGGCGGGTGCCGTTCTGGGCTGCCGGCCTGCTCGTCCTGGCCGGGCTGTGGCTGCGGCGCTCCATCACAGAGACCCCGCAGTTCAGGGAGCTCGCCGAGACGGGATCCCGCGCCGAGGCCCCGCTCGCCGAGGTGCTCCGCGGACACTGGCGGCTGCTCCTGCTGACCGGCGGGGCGCTCGCCTCCGCGTACTCCGTGTTCTACGGGGTGAGCACCTGGTCCCTGGCCTACGGCACCGAGCACCTCGGTGTGGACCGGACGACGATGCTGGCCTGCATCCTGCTCGCGGTCGCCGTCATGACCGTGTGGACGCCGGTCGCGGCGGTCCTGGGCGACCGCTGGGGACGCCGTCCCCTGTGCCTGGCGGGGTGCGCGGCCTGCGCGCTGTGGATGGTCCCGTACGCGGCCCTGCTGGGCACCGCGAGCCCGCCGGCGGTGGCCGCCGGAGCGGTCCTGGCGCTGCTGTCGATCGGGACGGTGCTGTCGGTGATCGGCGCGTACCTGCCCGAGCTGTACGCGCCCCGGATCCGCTGCACCGGGGCGGCCGTCGGCTACAACCTGGGCGGGGTGCTGGGCGGGGCGCTGACCCCGATCGTGGCGACGGCGCTGGCGGACGGCTCGGGTCCGCCGTGGGGCGTGGCGGCCTACCTGGCCGGGATCGCCGTGGTGAGCCTGGCCTGCTTCGCGCTGCTCCCGGAGACCCGCCCGACCGCTGGGCCGGGCGGGGGTGCGGGCACGAAGGCGGGGGCGGCCGAAGCGACCGCCCCCGCGTAGGTCCGTCCGGGTCCGGCCTCCCGGCCGGCGCCGGTCAGGCCTCGACGCTCTCCTTGCGGGCGGCCGCCTCGGCGGCCTCCTGCTTCCGGGCGGCGATGAGGCTCGTGATGGTGGTGATCACCAGGACACCGCAGATGACGCCCAGGGAGACCGGGATGGAGATCTCCGGGACGTGCACGCCGGACTCGTGCAGGGCGTGCAGGACGAGCTTGACGCCGATGAAGCCGAGGATGACGGACAGGCCGTAGCTGAGGTGGACCAGCTTCTTGAGCAGGCCGCCGATGAGGAAGTACAGCTGGCGCAGGCCCATCAGGGCGAAGGCGTTGGCGGTGAAGACGATGTACGGGTCCTGGGTGAGCCCGAAGATCGCGGGGATCGAGTCCAGGGCGAAGAGGATGTCGGTGGTGCCGATGGCGAGCATGACGATCATCAGCGGGGTCAGGACGCGCTTGCCGTTGCTGATGACGGAGAGCTTGGTGCCGTGGTAGCGGTCGGCGACGCCGAACTTCTTCTCGATCGTCTTCAGCAGGCGGTTCTCCTCGAACTCCTCTTCCTCCTCGTCGGCCCGCGCCTCCTGGATGAGCTTCCAGGCGGTGAAGATCAGGAAGGCGCCGAAGAGGTAGAAGACCCAGGAGAAGGAGGCGATGATCGCGGCGCCGGCGGCGATGAACACCGCGCGCAGGACCAGGGCGATCAGCACGCCCACGAGCAGCACGCGCTGCTGGAGGTGGGACGGCACCGAGAACTTCGCCATGATCAGGACGAAGACGAAGAGGTTGTCGACGCTCAGCGACTTCTCGGTGATGAAGCCGGCGAAGAACTCCTGGGAGGCCTGGGCGCTGCCGAAGAACAGCAGGCCGAGGCCGAAGAGCACCGCGAGGACGATCCAGACAACCGTCCAGATGCCGGCCTCCTTGACGGAGACGTCGTGCGGTTTGCGGCCGATGAGGAAATCGGCGCCGATGAGGAGGGACAGACCGGCAATGGTCAGTACCCAGAGGGTCGTCGAGACGTCCACGTTGCTTTGGCCTCCGGCAGATGGCTCAGGACACAGGTCAGCGACACAGGGTCGGCGTCATCGCTGCCGGAGGTCTCTTCCACCCGGAGGCCCTGGGGCCGCGGGCCGGCGCCCCGGGACCTGGTGGTCCGTACTGACGGGTACGCCGTAGCCGGAAAGCAGGAGTACTCCCCTCCGCACGGAGGACGATACCCGGCGGAAGGGGGAAAGGTAAAGGGGAGGCCAAGTGATGGTCACGGGCGGGCATGGCGGCGGGCCCGGGCGGCCCGCTCCACGGCCTGGTCCAGGACGAGGCTCCCGGCCGGCGGCAGGTCCGGCTCGAAGGTCCAGGCGTGCCCGACCCACGGGTCGGCGAGATGGTCGTCGGGGACGGGCGTGAGCCGCATCAGCCTGCGCCACAGCGGGTCCAGGAGCGGGCCGTAGGCCGCGGCCTCGTCCCGGTCGGCCACCATCAGCAGGTGCACGCCGACGGCCGGCCCCTCGTCGGCCAGGTAGCGGAGCCGGGTCACGGCGCGGTCGTCGAAGCCGTGCGGGAAGTCGTGGACGATCAGCAACTGCTCGGCCGTGTCCACGTCGGGCGGGAGCTCCTCGGGAGCTCCCGCCCGCACCGCCATCTGGACGAGGTCCACCCGGCGGGTGAGCCGCTCCAGGGTCTCGGCGACCCCGGCGGCCCCGGCGGCCGGCGGCCCCGCCAGCACCCCGGCGTGGACGAGCGGAGCGAGGGACGCGGCGCCCGCCCCGGCCGCGTCGATGACGTGCACGGAGTACCGCCCGGCCGGGTGCACGGCGAGCAGCCGCGCCGCATGCGCGACGGCCATGTCCATGGCGGCCCGGCGCAGCCGGTCGGTGTCGGCGGCCATCGCGGCCTCGGAGCCGGTGCGGCCGTTGTCGATCCACAGGCCGCGCTCCAGGGGGAGCCGGACGAGCATGGGGATCCGCAGGTCGGGGCGCTCGGGCAGGTGGAGGTCGCCCAGGCGCAGCGCCATCGGGGCCTCGTCGGGGCCGGCCGCCGGGGCGCCGTGCCAGACGGGGGACGCCCAGCGGGCGTACGCGGCGGGCAGGGCGGGTTCGACGACGGCGGCCTCGGCGGCCAGCTGGTCGAGGTCGCGGTCGAGGACGGAGCGGGCCTGGGCGGCGAGCTCGTCGCGCCGGGCGCGGGCGGCGTCCCGGGCCGGGTGGCCGGCGCCGGCCACGCGGTGGCGCGGGTCGGACAGGGCCGCGTCGAGTTCGCGGTCGAGCCGGGAGTCGGCGAACTCGCAGGCGCTCCGGTAGGCGGCGACAGCGCGGGCCAGGTCCTCGAACATGCCCCAGACCTGGTTGTAGAGCCGCTCGTCCATGGTCCAGCCGGCCGCGTCGCCGGCGACGGGCACGGGCGCCTCGCCGGGAGCCGCCGGAGCAGGGGCCTGCGGTGCGGGCTCGGGGGGCTCGGAGGTGCTGCGGCAGCGGCGCGGGTGGGTGTAGTCGACGGTGGGCGGCCCGCCGGCGCCGTCCGGCGCGGGCACCGGGCCGGGCGTGCCGGCGTACGGGGTCCCGGAGGCGGGGACGGGGCCGGGCACGGCGGCCGGCCCGTCCTGCTCCGGCGCTGCTCCCGCCGGGCCCGCTGCCGCCGGGCCCGCTGCGGTGCCGGCCGGCGGGGTCTCCTGCGGGGCGGCAAGGCCGTGCGAGCCGGCCGCCGCGGCGGGCACCGCGGTGGTCCCGGCGCCGTCCCGGCCGGCTGCGGCGGCGCCCCCGACCCGGCCCGCCGCCCCGCCCGCCGCCGCCGAGGCGAGGGCCGCGGCGGCCGGCGCGGTGAGCCCGGCGTCGGCGAGGAGTGCGGGGAGGCCGTCGGCGTATCCCTGGCCCACGGCGCGGACCTTCCAGGCGCCCTGGCGGCGGTAGACCTCCAGGGCCACGACGGCGCCCTCGGCGTCCAGGCCGGCGAGGGCGAAGCAGGCGAGGTCGGCGCCGCCCGGTTCGGCGACGGCCACCCGGGGGGCGGCGACCGAGCCGAAGCGCGCGGGACCGCCGGGCGGGAGCACGAGGACGACGCGCAGCTGGTGCACGGACGGCGCCGCGGCGTTGAGGTCGACGGCGAAGCGGTGTGCTGCGGCCGCCTCCTCCGGGGCGGCGAGCCCGGGCAGGACGGCCGGCGCCCCGGGGTGCGCGAGCGCGCCGGGGCCGGCCATCCGGCCGGTGTCGTCGCAGGCGGCGACCAGGGCAAGCACCGGCGTGTCCGCCGCGATCCTGATCTCCACCCGGGTGCGGGACAGGGGGTGGTTCTGCCCCCGGACCAGTTCGGCCGTCATCGTGCAGCCCTCCCCCGTGCCTCGTGCCGTGCTGTCGTTCGGTGCACCGCGCCCGGCAGGGCGCGGTGCGCGCGGTGTCTGCTACAGGTGCGGCAGGATCGCCGGCATCAGGTCCTGGAAGGTGCGGCCGTTGGCGGAGGCGCCGATGGCCGTCATCTGCCAGCCGGCGCCGGCCCGCGACACCTTGGCCATGATCTGCGCCGTGTACTGGCCGCCGCCGTCGAGGGTGTAGCGGGCCAGCTCCTGGCCGTTGGTCTCGTCGACGAGGCGGCAGAAGGCGTTCTGCACCTCCTGGAACGTCTGGCCGGTGAACGAGTTCACCGTGAAGACGATCGTGTCGATGTGGACCGGCACGCGCTGGAGGTCGACGAGGATCGACTCGTCGTCGCCGCCCTGGCCGGCGCCTCCGACGAGGTTGTCGCCGGTGTGCCGGACGGAGCCGTCGTCGCTCTGCAGGTGCCGGAAGAACACCACGTCCACGGGCTGCTTCTCCGCGAACAGCACCGCGGAGGCGTCGAGGTCGACCTCGCGGGTGCGCGACCCGAACAGCCCGCGCCGCTTGGCCGCCTGCCAGCCGAGGCCCATCCGGACGGAGGTCAGCATGCCCCCGTCGCCCTTCTGAAGACTGATGGCCTGTCCCTTGGACAAGTTGACCGTCACGCGCCGTCCCCTTTCATAGCCACCCCCAGGCAAGCGTGTACCTGCGGCTGTCCGCCACCCTACTGAGCCGGTCCCCTGTCAGGCGAGGCCCGCCTCCTTCATCTGCCGCAGCTCCTTCTTCAGCTCGCCGACCTCGTCCCGGATCCGGGCCGCGACCTCGAACTGGAGCTCGGCCGCCGCGGCCCGCATCCGCTCGGTCATCTGCTCGATCAGCGCGGCGAGTTCCTCGGCGGGCCGGTCCGTGGGCACCGCGGCGGCACGGCCGCCCTTGGCGGTCTTGCCCGCGCCCGCCCTGCCCGCGGCCGCCCCGGCGGCGGACAGCGCCGGCACCGGGGCCTTGGCCCCCTTGCCGTCCTTGGCCTGCCGGTAGCCCGTGCCGAGGAGCTGCTCGGTGTCCAGCTCCTCGCGGGCGATGGTCGCGACGATGTCGTTGATCTTCTTGCGCAGCGGCTGCGGGTCGATCCCGTTGGCCGTGTTGTAGGCGATCTGCTTCTCCCGGCGCCGGTTCGTCTCCTCGATGGCCTTCTCCATCGCCGGGGTCATCTTGTCCGCGTACATGTGGACCTGGCCGGAGACGTTGCGCGCGGCGCGGCCGATCGTCTGGATCAGCGAGGTGCCCGAGCGCAGGAAGCCCTCCTTGTCGGCGTCGAGGATCGCGACCAGCGACACCTCGGGCAGGTCAAGGCCCTCGCGGAGCAGGTTGATGCCGACCAGGACGTCGTACTCGCCGGCGCGCAGCTCGCGCAGCAGCTCGATGCGGCGCAGCGTGTCGACGTCGCTGTGCAGGTAGCGGACGGCGATGCCGAGCTCCAGGAAGTAGTCCGTGAGGTCCTCGGCCATCTTCTTGGTGAGGGTCGTGACCAGGACGCGCTCGTCCCGCTCGACGCGCTGCCGGATCTCGTGCACCAGGTCGTCGATCTGCCCCTCGGTGGGCTTGACGACGACCTCCGGGTCGACGAGGCCGGTGGGGCGGATGATCTGCTCGACGAAGCCGTCGCTGCGGGAGAGCTCGTACGCGCCCGGGGTGGCCGACAGGTACACCGTCTGGCCGATGCGCTCCTGGAACTCCTCCCACTTCAGCGGCCGGTTGTCGAGCGCCGACGGGAGCCGGAAGCCGTGGTCGACGAGGGTCCGCTTGCGGGAGGCGTCGCCCTCGTACATGGCGCCGATCTGCGGGACCGTGACGTGCGACTCGTCGATGACGAGGAGGAAGTCCTCCGGGAAGTAGTCGATGAGCGTGTTGGGCGCGGATCCGCGCTCGCGGCCGTCCATGTGCAGCGAGTAGTTCTCGATGCCGGAGCAGGAGCCGATCTGACGCATCATCTCCAGGTCGTAGGTGGTGCGCATGCGCAGCCGCTGCGCCTCCAGCAGCTTGCCTTGCCTCTCCAGCTCGGCCAGGCGCGCCTCCAGCTCCGCCTCGATGCCGCGGATCGCGTTCTCCATGCGCTCGGGGCCGGCGATGTAGTGGCTCGCCGGGAACACGTACAGCTCGCGGTCCTCGCTGATGACCTCGCCGGTCAGCGGGTGCAGGGTGGAGAGGGCCTCGATCTCGTCGCCGAACATCTCGATGCGGACGGCCAGTTCCTCGTACACGGGGAAGATCTCGATGGTGTCGCCGCGCACCCGGAAGGTGCCGCGGGTGAAGGCGAGGTCGTTGCGCGTGTACTGGATGTCGACGAAGCGGCGCAGCAGCCGGTCGCGGTCGATCTCCTCGCCGACCTTGAGCGGGACCATCCGGTCGACGTACTCCTGCGGGGTGCCCAGGCCGTAGATGCAGGAGACGGACGCGACCACGACGACGTCGCGCCGGGTGAGCAGCGAGTTCGTCGCGGAGTGGCGCAGCCGTTCGACCTCCTCGTTGATGGAGGAGTCCTTCTCGATGTACGTGTCCGACTGCGGAACGTAGGCCTCGGGCTGGTAGTAGTCGTAGTACGAGACGAAGTACTCGACGGCGTTGTTCGGCAGGAGCTCGCGGAACTCGTTCGCCAGCTGCGCGGCCAGCGTCTTGTTCGGCGCCATGACCAGGGTGGGCCGCTGGAGCCTCTCGATCATCCAGGCCGTGGTCGCCGACTTGCCCGTGCCGGTCGCGCCCAGCAGGACGACGTCCTTCTCGCCTGCGCGGATGCGCTTCTCCAGCTCGGCGATGGCCGCCGGCTGGTCGCCGCTGGGCTGGTAGGGGCTGACGACCTCGAAAGGCGCCACCGTGCGTTCGATCTTCGATACGGGCCGCATGACTCCACCGTACGACCCCGCGCCGACAGTCACCGGCCCCCGGCGGGCGGCGCCGCCCGCCGGCGCACGCGCCGCGCCGCGCGCCGTTCCCCCGTTCTGGTCCGTTTGTCGTAGTTCGGTGGCGGCCCGGTGATCTTCGAGCCCATGATCGCCCCAACGGACACCGCAGTGGTCACCACGGCAACGGCTGCCGTGCCGCGCCCGTCTGACGCAGCAGCAGGGTTCACGACCCGAGGGAGAACACATGTACCTCCGACCCGCCGCAGCGGCCGCCGCCGCCTTCCTGGGCCTCGCCTTCACCGCGCTCGGCGGCGCGTCCGCGGCGGCCGCCGCGGATCCGGGCGCCCCGGCCGCGGCGCCGGGCCTGCCCGGCCCCGTCGTGTACGCCCACCGGGGCGCCTCGGCGTACGCGCCCGAGAACACGCTCGCCGCGGTCGACGCGGCGATGCGGCTGGGCTTCGACTGGGTGGAGAACGACGTCCAGCGGACCAAGGACGGCGAGCTCGTGGTGATCCACGACGACACCCTGGCCCGCACGACCGACGTCGAGGAGGTCTTCCCCGGCCGGGCGCCCTGGCGGGTGCGGGACTTCACGGCGGAGGAGGTCTCCCGGCTCGACGCGGGCAGCTGGTTCGGCGCCTCGTTCGCCGGGGCCCGCGTCCCCACCCTGCGGGAGTACCTCGCCCGGGTGCAGCGCAACCGGCAGCGGCTGCTGCTGGAGATCAAGAAGCCGGAGCTCTACCCGGGCATCGAGGAGCAGACGCTGCGGGTGCTGGAGGAGGAGGGCTGGCTCGACACCGCCCACGTGCAGCGCCGGCTCGTGGTGCAGAGCTTCAGCGCCGACTGCGTACGCCTCGTGCACGGCCTGCGGCCGGACGTGGTGACGGCCTTCCTGGGCACCCCGCCCGTGGCCGACCTGCCCGCGTACGCCGAGTTCACCGACCGCATCAACCCCTGGCACACCACCATCTCCGCCGACTGGGTGGCCGCCGTGCACGGGCTGGTCGGGGCCCACGGCAGGGCGCTGGAGGTCGACACCTGGATCGTGGACGACGCCGTGACCGCGCGGAAGGTCCGGGACATGGGCGTGGACGGGATCATCTCGAACGCCCCGGACGTGGTGCACCGGGCGGTGCAGGAGGCGGTGCTCGGCTCACTCGTGCCCTGACCCCGGCCGGGCGGCCGGCCCCGGGCGGGGCCGCGCTGTCGGCGGGCGCCCGTAGGGTGGAGGGGTGGACACCGCCGAGCGGCCGGACGGGCCGTACCTGGAATGGACCGTCGTCCCCAGCGGCATCGGCCCGCTGCTGCTGGCCGCGACCCCGCAGGGCCTCGTCAAGGTCGGGTTCCACGCCGGCTCCGAGGCCCGGGTCCGCACGGCGGTCGACGCGGTGGCCGCCCGGCTCGGGGCGCGGGCCCGGCGCCCGCGGCCGGGCGCGGAGGTGCTGCTCGCCGAGCCGGTGCGCAGGATGGCCGGCTACTTCGCCGGATCGCTGCGCAGCTTCGGGCTGCCGCTGGACTGGCGGCTGTGCACCGGCTTCAACCGGGAGGTCCTGCAGGAACTGGACCGCTCCGTCCCGTACGGGTCGGTCATCGGCTACGGGGAGCTGGCGGCCCGCGTCGGCCGGCCGGGCGGCGCCCAGGCCGTGGGGCACGCGATGGCGGCGAACCCGCTGCCGCTGGTGGTCGCCTGCCACCGGGTCGTGGAGAACGACGGGGGGATCGGCGGCTTCGGCGGCGGCGTCGAGACGAAGCGGGCCCTGCTGGCCCTGGAGGGCGTCCTGCCGCAGCCGCTGTTCTGACCTGGCCGGACGCCGCCGCGCGGAAGGCCCCGGCCGGGTGGGCGGTTCCGCCACGGGGCGGCGGCTGGGAGACTGCCGGGGTGACCACTCCCGCCGCGCCAGGCCGCCCCGCCCTCCGCCCCGCCCTGCTCCCGGCCCCGCAGCCGCTGCCGCACCGCGGGTGTCCGGCATGAGCGCCGCACCCGGCGCCGGAACCGCGGGGCCGGCGGCTGCCGCCGTGGACCCGGCGGAGCTGCCCCGGCTGCGCCGCCGCACCTCGTGGGTGCTGATCGCCTCCCAGGTCCTGGGCGGCGTCGGCGTGCCGATCAGCGTCGCCCTGGCCCCGGTCCTCGCCGCCGACGTCGGGGGCAGCGAGGCCCTGTCCGGCTTCGCCTCGACCGCCTCGGTGATCGGCACGGCCGCCGTCTCGCTGCCGCTGGCCGCGCTCATGACCGCGCGGGGCCGCCGCCCCGGCCTCGTGCTCGCGTACGCGATCGGCGCCGCAGGCTCGGCCCTCGTCGTGCTGGCCGCCGTGGTCCGCAGCTTCCCGCTGCTGATGCTCGGCATGGCCGCCTTCGGGGCCGCCTCCTTCGCGGCCTTCCAGGCCCGGTTCGCCGCCGCCGACCTCGCCGCCCCGGACCACCGGGCGCGGGCCATCTCCGTGGTCGTCTGGGCGTCGACCCTCGGCGCCGTCCTCGGCCCGAACCTCTCCGCGCCCGCCAGCCGCAGCTTCGCCGGCACCTCCATACCCGCGACGGCCGGCCCCTTCGTGTGGGCCGGCGCCGTCTTCGCCCTCACCGGCCTGCTGCTCGCCGTCCTGCTGCGGCCGGACCCCCTGCTGACCGCCCGCGCGCTCGCCGGGCCCGACGGGCACGGTCCTGCGGGTCACTCGCTGCGCGCCGGGATCGCGGCCGTCCGGGCCTCGCCTCGGGCCCGGGTGGCGCTCGTCGCCGTCGCCGTCTCGCACACCGCCATGGTCTCGATCATGGTGATGACACCGGTCGACCTCGCCCACCACGGCGCCGGGCTGCAGCTGATCGGGCTGGTGATCAGCGGCCACATCGCCGGCATGTTCGCCTTCTCCCCGGTGATGGGCTGGCTCGCGGACCGCCTCGGCCGGCTCACCGTGATCGGCCTGGCCGCCGGACTGCTGGCCCTCGCCGCACTGCTGGCCGGCACCGCCGGCCCGGACCACGGACAGAACGCCCTCGGCCTGTTCCTGCTCGGCCTCGGCTGGTCCGCCGGGCTCGTCGCCGGCTCCGCGCTGCTGACCGACTCGGTGCCGACCGGTGCGCGGGCCGCCGTCCAGGGCCTCAGCGACCTGACGATGAACACCTGCGCGGCGGTGGGCGGCGCCGCCTCCGGCCTGGTGATGTCCGCGGCCGGCTACGGCTGGCTGAATGCGATCGCCGCGGCGCTGCTGCTGCCCATGGCGGCGCTCGCCCTGCTCACGGCCCGTCGGCAGGCCGCGGCGCGGAAGTGATCTGGTAGACCTTGCGGAGGGTCTCGTGGACGGTCCACACCGTCCGGTCGCCCTCCCGCAGGACGCAGGCGGAGCCCGGCCCGACCTCCAGCGTCGCGCCGCCCTCGACCTCGACCGTCGCCCGGCCGCTCACGACCACGAACAGCTCGTCGGCCTCGGTGTCGGTGACCACCCCGGGCGTGATCTGCCAGATCCCGCGGACCTGGCTGCCGTCGGGCGACTCCCACAGCACCTTGCCGGTGACGGCGGGGTTCCCGGAGAGGACCTGCGCGGGGTCGAGCTCCTCCGGTTCGAGTGCGGTGTCGGGGACGTCCGGCACGCTGACGGCGAAGGACGCAGGGGCCGCGGCGCTGTGATCGCTGGTGCTCATGGGGCGCCAGCGTAGTGCGGCGGGGGGCCGCTCCGGGGTGGCCTGAGTGTCCGGTTCCGGCGGCGGAACGAGGCACTGTGTCCAGCGCCGGTGCCGCACCGGTCCGGCCGGCGGGTGTTTGCGGGTGCTGATCCGGTGCCATGGATGGGGACATGTCACAGCACTCAGCATCTGCGCCGCGGCCCGCCGGGCCCGTCCTGTCCGAAGAGGTCCGCGAGGCGGTCGAGCAGGGACAGCCGGTCGTGGCACTGGAGTCCACGATCATCACGCACGGCCTGCCGCGGCCCCGGAACCTGGCGGTGGCCGCCGAGCTGGAGGCGGCCGTCCGCGCGGAGGGGGCCGTACCGGCGACGGTCGCGGTCATCGACGGGGTGGCGCACGCGGGCCTCGACAAGGACCAGCTGGAGCGCATCGCGGCCGGGGAGGGCGTACGCAAGCTCGGGCACCGGGACCTGCCCGCCGCCCTCGCGACGGGGGCGACCGGGGCGACGACCGTCTCGGCGACCGCGTTCCTCGCCGCGCGCGCCGGGCTGCGCGTCTTCGCGACGGGCGGGCTGGGCGGCGTCCACCGGGGGTACGCGCAGTCCCAGGACGAGTCGGCGGACCTGGGGCTGCTGGCGCGGACCCGGATCACGCTGGTGTGCGCGGGCGTGAAGTCGATCCTGGACGTGCCGGCGACGCTCCAGCGGCTGGAGACGCTCGGGGTCGCGGTCGTCGGGTACGGGACGGAACGTTTCCCCGGCTTCTACCTGGCGGACTCCGGCGAACCTGTCGACTGGACCGTGCACCGCCCCGAGGAGGTGGCACGGATGATGGCCGCCCAGGACGCCCTGGGCGGACCGGAGTCGGCCCTGGTCGTCGCCAACCCGGTGGCCGAGGCGGACCAGCTGGATCCGCAGCTGCACGACCGGGTCCTGGCCGAGGCCCTCGACGAGGCCCGCAGGCGCGGCACCACGGGCCAGGCCGTGACCCCGTTCCTCCTGGACCACCTCGTACGGGCCACCGGCGGGGCCTCCCTGGAGGCCAACCTGGCGGCGGTACGGGGCAACGTGGTGCTCGGCGCCCGGATCGCGGCGGCCTGGGCGGCCCGCCCGTGACGGCGGCCGGCCAATCCCCCGGCGGCGCGCCCCGGCCGGGTGCGCTGCTGGTCGTCGGGGACGTGGTGACAGACGTGGTCGCCGTCCACCCCGAGCCGCTGGCCCCGGCCACCGACACCGCCGCCCGCATCCGCACCCTGCCGGGCGGCGCCGGGGCGAACGCGGCCTGCTGGGCGGCCCACGCCGGCGCCCCGGAGGTGCGCCTCCTCGCCCGGGTGGGCGCGGAGTCGGCGCAGTGGCACGAGCGGGCGCTGCTGACCGCCGGGGTGCGGCCGAGCCTGCTCATAGACGCGGCCGAGCCCACCGGGACGGTGGTCGCCCTGGTCGGCCGGGACACGGAGCGGACCTTCCTGACCGACGGCGGGGCCGCGCTGCGGCTCGGCCCCGGGGACTGGTCGCCGGACCTGCTGGACGGGGTCGCGCACCTGCACCTGTCGGGCTACCTGTTCTTCGCCGACTCCGCCCGCGCCCTGGCCGCCGCGGCGCTGGCCGACGCCGTGGCGCGCGGGGTGCCGGTGAGCGTCGACCCGGCCTCGGCGGGCTTCCTCACCGCGCTCGGTCCGGACCGCTTCCTGCGCGCGGCGGCGGGGATCGGCGTCCTGCTCCCGAACGAGGACGAGGTCCGGCTGCTGGCCGGACTGCCGGCCTCGGCGGGGACCGCGCGGGCCGCGGCGGAGCTGAGCCGCCGCGTGCCGCTGGTGGTCGCCACGCGGGGGGCGGCGGGCGCGCTGGTCGCCGAGGGCGGCCGGGTCGTCGCGGAGGTCCCGGCGGAGCCGGCGCGCGCGGTGGACTCCACGGGCGCCGGGGACGCGTTCACGGGCGGGTTCCTCGCGGCCCGGCTCGCGGGCGCGGATCCGGCCGGCGCGGCCCGGGCGGGCTGCCGGTCGGCGGCCCTTGCGGTGGCCCGGCTGGGCGGCCGCCCGTGACGGCGCCCGCGGGTCAGCGGCGCAGGCCGGTCCAGGCGGGGTGGCGGGGGTCGTCGGCCCGGACGACGGCGTCGGCGAGCGCCGCGGGGCCGGTCTCGGCCTCGTAGCGGGCGAAGGCAGGCAGGGTCCAGCGCTCGGCCTCCCCGGTGCGGCGCGCCAGCGCCCCCGGGGAGAGGCGGATGTGCACGCTGAGGTCGAAGGGGAACCAGTGGCCCAGCAGCAGCGGCCCGTGCACGATGACCGCGGCGCCGGGCGGGAGTTCGGCGTAGGGGCTGCGGGTGGCGCGGTCGGTCGCCGGGTCCCACAGGTCGGGCAGGACGCGCCCGGTGCCGCCCGGGTCGGTCGGACCGAACACCTCCCGCCACAGGGCGCCGGTGTCGTACCAGCCGGAGAGGTAGGAGTCGGCGTCCCGTCGGCCGTGTTCGAACCGCAGGGACGCCGGTCGCAGGAACCCCTCGGCGGGGACGGCGAGGACGGCCCGGCCGCGGGCGCGCAGGGCGTCGGCGAGCAGCGCGGCAAGGCCGCCGGTGTCCGCGGCGGGCGCGCCGTCGATGCCGACGCGCTGCCAGGCCGGCGGGTCCGCGGCCGGCGCGTGCTCGTCCAGGTGGCCGGCGAGCCGCTCGGCCATCCGCTGCCAGGTGATCGGTTCCAGGTGCACGGGTTCCATTGTCAGTGCCCGCCCCTAGCTTCATCCCCGAAGGGATCACCGGCGGGACGGAGCCGTCGGCCCGACCTTGGGGAGGGGTCTGTCATGGCTCGCGAGACCACGTACCTGGAGCTGTCCCAGGACGGCGGCGGGGCGCACAAGTTCTACGAGGTCGTCGTGGACGGCACCACCGTGGTGGTGCGCTACGGGCGCATCGGGGCCGCCGGCCAGGTGCAGCAGTCGTCGTTCCCGACCGCCGAGAGGGCGCGCGCGGCCGCCGCGAAGAAGATCGGGGAGAAGATCCGCAAGGGGTACGCCCCCGCGGTCCAGGGGCAGCGCGCGGCCCGTCCGGTGACGCGCCGCCAGGTGGCCTCGGCGCCGTCGACGGCGCGGGCGGTCGCCCCGGTGCTGTGGCGGTTCCGGACGGGCGCCTCCGCCTTCGGGATCCACGTGGACGAGGACCGCTGCTGGGTCGGCAACCAGGCGGGCGACGTGTACACGCTGAGCCACGGCGGCGAGGTGCTGGCCCGCTACTCGCTGCCGGACGGGGTCAAGTGCCTGGTGGCGGACGAGTTCTGGATCTACGCGGGGTGTGACGACGGCGCCGTGTACGACCTCTCCTCGAAGGTCCCGTTCAAGGCGTACGACATCGCGGAGGACGTCGACATCTTCTGGCTGGACATCCGCGAGGGCGTGCTGAACGTCGCGGACGCGAACGGCGGCCTGACGGTGATCGACCACGAGGACGAGTTCCAGTGGTCGCGGAAGTCGTCGGGGGCGCAGGCGTGGATGGTCCGGGCCGACGCGGACGCCGTCTACCACGGGCACGTGGACGGTGTGACGGCCTACGCCCCGGACGGCAGCGGCGAGTTGTGGCACACGCGGACCAACGGGCAGGTGCTGTTCGGCTGGCAGGAGGACGACGCGGTCTTCGCGGGCACGGCGCGGCACTGCGTCCAGCGCCTGTCGAAGGAGACGGGCGCGCTGGAGGCGACGTTCCGGTGCGACGCGGCGGTGTACTCGTGCGCGACGTCGCCCGACGGCCGGCACGTCTTCGCGGGCGACTCGTCCTCGTCGGTGTACTGCTTCGCCGCGGACGGGCGGCGGCTGTGGAAGCTCGGCACGGGCAGCGGCTCGGCGCTGTCCATGCAGTACCTGGACGAGCGGCTGTACCTGGTGACGACGGACGGCTCGCTGGTCTGCGTGGACGCGAGCGAGGCGGCGATCTCGGCGGCCCGGGAGGGCACGGTGCCGACGGCGGTGGACGTGAAGTCCGCGGCGGCGCTGCCCGTCTACACCCCGGCGGCCTCGGCCGCGGCGGTGGCGGTCGTCCCGGCGGCGGCCGCTCCGGTGGACGGCGTGGTGGTGGAGTGCGTCCAGCAGGGCGGGCGGCTGCGGGTGCACGTGGTGTCGGGCGGCTACGAGCCGTCGTGGAACGTGCAGTTCCCCCGGGGGATCAGGGAGCCGGGCGCCCGCTACGTGGTCGACGGGCTGCATGCGGCCTCCGGCGGGTTCTACCGGGTCCGCGGCGAGATCCGCCGCCTGGTCTGAGCCCCGCCCCGCCCCGGCCCGCGGCGCGGCGCCAACGGACGGGCCGGGCAAGGTGATATCCGGTCCGGACGGCGGTATCACACCGTCATGAGCCTGGTCGTGTTCGAGTCGGCGAAGCCGGTGCACTGCGCCCGGTGCCGCCGCGGCCCGCTGCGGCACCTGGTGCGCGAGGCGGGGGTGCCGCGGTGCCTGGACTGCGCGGACCTCGGTCACCTCGTCTACCTGCCGCGCGGGGACGCGGCGCTCACCCGGCGGGCCAGGGAGGCGAGTTCCCTGTCGGCGGTCGTCGTCCGCTTCAACCGGCGCCGCCACCGCCACGAACGGCAGGGCGTCTACGTGGAGGACGCCGCGCTGGCCCGGGCGGAGCGAGCCTGTCTGGCGGACGCGGAGGCGCGGGCGCGCCGCCGCGAGCGGGACCGGCTGCGGCGGGCCGCCGAGGACGTCCGCTTCACGGCGGCGTTCGCCGGGGAGATCCTGCGGCTGTTCCCCGGCTGCCCCGCGGACCGGGCGCAGGCCATCGCCGCGCACGCCTCGGTGCGGGGCAGCGGCCGGGTGGGGCGTACCGCGGCCGGCCGGGCCCTGGACGAGCCCGCCGTGTACGTGGCGGTGCGGGCGGCCGTGCGGCACACCGACACCGAGTACGACGCGCTGCTGATGGCGGGGGTGCCGCGGTTCGCGGCCCGCGCCCGGCTGGCCGCGAAGATCGACGCGGTCCTGGACGCCTGGCGCATCCCCCCGCAGTCCGCGGCCCCCGGGGCCGGCCCCGGCGCGGCGGCGGCTCCGGCCTCCGGCGCGGTGCCGGATGCTGCGGCGGCCGCCCCGCCCTGACCGGCGGCACCTCCTACCGGAGGCGGAACCGCCGGTACAGGAGCGCGCCGCCGAGGAGGATGCCGCCCGCGGCGGGCGCGAGGTAGCCCACGCCGTCGGCGCCGGTGTGGGCGAGGGCCGGGCCCTTCGGCGGGGCGTCCTGGACCACCGGCTGCTCCTTCGGCGGCGCGACGGGCTGGACCGGCTTGGCGGGCGTGACCGGCTTGACCGGCTTCGGCGGCTCGACGGGCTGCGGCGGCTTCGGCTGCTCGCCGTTGACGGAGCTGTTGCCGACCGAGGGGTTGCCGATGCCGACGACGTTCACGGAGTTGCCGCTGACGTTGACGGGGAGCGCGACCGGCAGCTGGATGCCGTTGCCCGAGACGACGCCGGGCGACCCCGTCGCCCCGCCCTCCGCGTGGGAGCCGCCGCCGGTGCTGCTGCCCCCGGACGGCGCGGACCCGCTGCCCGAGCCGGTGTTGGCACAGCTGTTGCCCGCCGCCGGATTCAGCAGGCCCACCACGTTCACGGTGTTGCCGCACACGTTGACCGGCGTGTTCACCGGCAGCTGGATCAGGTTCCCGGACAGCAGCCCCGGCGAGCCCTCGGCCGAGCCGCTCGCGTCCGCGTCGGCGTACGCGAAGCCGCTCACACCCGCGACCGCGAGTCCGCCTCCCGCGACCACCGTCGCAATCAGGCCATTACGGCGACTGTGACGCATCAGATTCCCTGCCTTCCGGAGAAGTTCACGGGCCATGTACCCGCACCGGAACAACGCGTTAAACCCATTCGGGTTATAGCGGGGCAGGGCATTTCACCCGATCGAGTAGGGGGTATGGCCGTCCCATGACTCAGCGACCGCTGCTCTTCCTCGACGTGGACGGCCCCCTCAACCCCTTCCGCTCGTACACCGCCGGGTTCCGCGGCTACACCAGCCACCGCATGCACCCCTCGGTGTGGATGTCGTTCCGGCGCCCGCACTCCCGGTCGGCCCGCCGCGGCCAGCGCGTCCGCCTGCACCCGGGGCACGGGGCCCGGCTGCTGGCCCTGCCGTACGAACTGGCCTGGGCCACGACGTGGATGGACGAGGCCAACACGCTGGTCTCCCCGCACATCGGACTGCCCGGCGACCTCCCGTACATCGAGTGGTCGGACTTGTTCCCCCACGACCCGGACGGGCTGTCCTGGAAGACCCGCATGCTCCTCGACTGGGCGGCGGGCCGCCCCTTCGCCTGGGTCGACGACATGATCAACGCGCGGGACCGGGCGTGGGTCGCCGCCCGCCACCCCGCGCCCGCCCTGCTGCTGCGCATCCACCCCCGGCACGGGCTGCGCGACCGCGACTTCGCGGCCCTGCACACCTGGGCCGACCGGCTCGGGCCGGCAGGGTCCGACGGGGTCACCCCGCCAGCGCGCTGACCGGGTCCGGCGAGGGGCGGCCCGTCGGCCACCAGTCCTCGGCGCCCGGCCGGGACTCGTACGCGTACCAGAGCCCGTCACGCCCCAGCCGGAGCTGGCGCGTGACGCAGGTGAGCCGGTTGCGCTCCGGGCGGAAGGAGCCCTGCGCGGCGGCGAGGAGCGCCGGGCGGGCCCGGTCGAAGGGGCCGGCGGGCGGGTCCCACGGCTCCTCCAGGGCGGCGAGGCCGGCCGGGCCGCCCTGCCGCCAGGCGGCCGCGGCCCGCGCCAGGTCCGTCGTGGTCCGCCCGGTGGCGCGGGCCAGCTCCCGGTACAGGGTGCGGGCCGGCCCGGTGAGGCCGGCTGTGTGGTGGGCGGAGGCAAGCCGGACGGCGTCCTGCCACAGGCCGAGCCCGCCGAACGGGTCCTCTCCGGTGGCCAGCAGCGCCAGAGCCCGGGCGGCCGCGTCCGCGGCGAGCTGGTCCAGGGCCAGCGGGTCCGGGGCGCCCGGTATCGCGGGATCGTGCGGCCATCCGGGCGGCGCCGCGGGCGCGGCCGGGGCCGCCGCCGGGGCGGGCAGCGGCGGCAGCACCGTGCGGGCGAGGGCCGCGCGCGCCGGGATGCCCGGGAAGCCGGCCGCGGCGGCGGGCCGCTCCCGTGCGGCGTGGGCGGCGTTGCGGCGGGTCAGCTCGGCGGTCAGCTCCCGCTCGCCGCGGCCGCGCAGCAGGAGCAGGGCGAACGGGTCCTCGTCGAACAGGCGGGCCGCCCGGTGGCACAGCGCCGCCGCGTGCTTGCACGGCGGCCGGCCGGTGTCGGGGCAGGAGCAGCGCGGCAGGAGCTCGCCCGGCCCGGGCAGGACGGACTCCGCCAACACCTGCGGAACCTCCCGCTCCAGCAGGGCTGCCAGCGCCGCCGGATCGCCTGCCACGGCCTCCAGCAGACCCTCCCACTCGCCGTCGGCGAGCACCCCGAGGGCCAGCTCCGTCCGGTACGGGCGCGCCCGGCTGCCCCGTACGTAGGCCACGATCCGGCCCGGTGTGACCGTGACGGCCTCGACGTGCCCCTCCGCCGCGTACGCCCGCCCCCTCTCCATGCGTGCCGCGTCGGGCGCGGCCCGCTCCAGCGACGCCGCCCAGGCCCTGCCCCACCAGGTGGCCGGGTCCGCGCCGGCGGGGAGGGCGGCGAAGGTGCGGCGGCGGTCGTCCCGCGCGGTGATCATGCGGGCCTCCGCAGGGACACGAGGTCGGCGAGCTCCCGGTCGGTCAGCTCGGTCAGCGCGGCCTCGCCCGATCCGAGCACCGCATCGGCCAGCGCCCGCTTGGATGCGAGGAGTTCGGCGATCCGGTCCTCGACGGTCCCCTCGGCGATGAGCCGGTGGACCTGCACGGGCCGCTCCTGGCCGATCCGGTGCGCCCGGTCGGTGGCCTGCTCCTCGACGGCCGGATTCCACCACCGGTCGAAGTGCACGACGTGCCCGGCGCGCGTCAGGTTCAGGCCCGTCCCGGCGGCCTTCAGCGACAGCAGGAACACCGGCACCTCGCCCGCCTGGAAGCGGCGCACCAGTTCCTCCCGCTGCGCGACCGGGGTGCCGCCGTGCAGGAACTGGTGGGGGATGCCCCGCGCCGCCAGGTGCCGCTCGATGATCCGCCCCATCGTCACGTACTGCGTGAACACCAGGACGGCCCCCTCCTCGGCGAGGATCGTGTCGAGCAGCTCGTCGAGCAGGGCCAGTTTCCCGGAGCGGTGCGCGATCCGGGGCCGCTCCTCCTTCAGGTACTGCGCGGGGTGGTTGCATATCTGCTTCAGCGACGCCAGCAGCTTCATGACCATGCCGCGGCGTTCCATCCCCCCGCTCCCCTCGATCACGGCCATCGCCTCGTCGACGGCGGCCCGGTACAGCGAGGCCTGTTCGCGGGTGAGCGGCACGGGGTGGTCGGTTTCGGTCTTGGGCGGCAGTTCGGGCGCGATCCCCGGATCGCTCTTGCGGCGGCGCAGCAGGAACGGCCGGACGAGCGCGGCGAGCCGGGCGACCGCCGCCTCGTTCCCGCCGTCCTCCTCCGACTGGTGCTCCACCGGCCGGGCGTGGCGGGCGCGGAACGCCGCCAGCGGGCCGAGCAGCCCCGGAGTCGTCCAGTCGAGCAGCGCCCACAGCTCGGAGAGGTTGTTCTCCACCGGCGTCCCGGTGAGCGCCACCCGCGCCGGCGCCGGGATGGTCCGCAGCGCCTTCGCGGTCGCCGAGTGCGGGTTCTTCACGTGCTGCGCCTCGTCCGCCACGACCAGGCCCCACGGCTGGGCCGCCAGCCGGGCGGCGGCGGCGCGCATCGTCCCGTACGTGGTGAGGACGAACCCGCCGGCCAGGCCGTCGAGGCTGCGGTCGCCGCCGTGGAAGCGGCGCACGGGCACCCCGGGCGCGAACTTCTCGACCTCCCGCTGCCAGTTGCCGAGCAGCGAGGCCGGGCACACGACCAGCGTCGGCTCGGGGCGGTCGCGGTGCAGGTGGAGCGCGATCAGCGTGACGGTCTTGCCCAGGCCCATGTCGTCGGCGAGGCAGCCGCCGAGGCCGAGGGAGGTCATCAGGTCCAGCCAGGCCAGGCCCCGGGCCTGGTAGTCGCGCAGGGTGGCCGTCAGTCCGGGCGGCTGCGGCAGCGGTGCGAGCTCGGCGGTGAGCCGGTCCCGCAGGGCGGCGAGCGCGCCGGCGGGGACGGCCTCCACCGGCTCGCCGTCTGCCTCGGCGGTCCCGGTGAGGACGGCGGTCAGCGCGTCCACCGGATCCAGCAGGCCGAGGTCGCGTTTGCGGGCCTTGCGGACGAGCTCGGGGTCGACGCGCACCCACTGGTCGCGCAGCCGGACCACCGGGCGGTGGGCGTCGGCGAGGGCGTCCATCTCGGAGGGGGTGAGCCGGTCGCCGCCGAGGGCGATCTCCCAGGAGAACGCGAAGAGGTGCGCGGCGTCGAAGAAGGCCGTGCCGTCGATGGCGGAGCCGGGGGCCGTGGCCCGGACGGTCGCCGTCGCGGTGAGCGTACGGGCGAGCTCGCGCGGCCAGTGGACGGGCACTCCGGCGGCGGCGAGCCGCTCCGCGGCGGTGCCGAGCAGGTCCTCCAGCTCGGGATCGGACAGGGCGAGCACGTCGGGGGCGGGCTGGTCCAGCAGCCGCAGCAGCGGCGGCCAGACGCGGGCCGCCCGGCGCAGGGCCAGGACGGCGTCGATCCGGGCGCGGGGCCCGAATCCGACGGGCGCGGCACCCGCCCACAGCGCCCCGGCGTCGGCGACGAGCGTCGGGTCGGAGAGGCTGTGCACCTGGACGACGGCGGCTCCGGACCGGCGGACCTCGCCCTGCCCAGGGTCTTCGGGGTCGGGACCGGTGTCGTCGAAGAGGCGGAACGCGGACAGGTCCAGCCGCAGCGAGAGCCCGACCCCCGCGTCGGCGCCGTCGGCGATCCGGGCCGCCCAGTCGCGCAGCGCGGGCACCCGCTGCGGCTCCTGCGCGGCGAACGGCAGCCCGGCGGCGATCGGCGCGGCCGGGGTGCGCGGCAGGCAGTCGGCGACGGCGTCGAGGAAGGCCCGCACCAGCGCCTCCGGCTCGGGCAGGGAGACGGGGCGGCGGCCGGGCAGCGGCACGGCGTGGCCCTCGGCCGGGAGGGCGGCGGCGACCGCGCGCAGCGCCGCGACGTCCTCGGCGGCGAGGGGGCCGGCCCGCCAGGCGTCGGTGTCGTCGGCGGTGAGGCCGGGCAGCAGGCGGCCCCGGGCGGTGAGGGCGAGCGCCTGCGTGGCGGCGGTGGCCCAGGCCCGGGTGGCGGGGTGGGCGGCCGGGCTGCGGGCGGCGCGGACGAGCAGCGGCAGCGCCGCCGCCACGGGCAGCACCACGGCGGGGACGACGCGGGTGCGCACCCCCCGGCCGTGCGGGCGGACGACGTCGATCAGCGCGGCCTCCGCGCCGGGGATCCCCGCGGCCTCGGGCAGGGGAGCGCCCTCGGGCGACCAGAAGGCCAGGCGGCCGCGGCGCGGGACCGGATCGGGCAGGAAGACGGCGGGGTGGGGCAGCAGGGCGTGCGGCGGCGGCTCGGGGGGCGACACGCTGCCTCCTCTCCTGCTCCGGCCGGGCCCTGCCCGGGTCTTCCGCCCGGCTCCGCTTCCGGGCCGGATCTGCTCTGCCGAGTGTAGGCGCGGGCAGTGACAACGCCGCTGAACTGGCCCTTCACCGGCGGCGGGCACACCTCCGGGGCAGCGGTGGGACCATGGGAGACCGAGGGCCGGCAGGCCCGGAGCGGCCGGCCGGGCGGCGCCGGCGACGGGACGAGGCGGTGAGGCGGTGGCCCATGCGTTCCGGTAACGAGCCCGTGACCGCCCGCAGCCCGCTGCGCCTGCGGTTCTGGCTGAGCCTGTGGGGCCTGGTGTGGGCGGGGGCGGGCACGGCGCTGTTCGCACTGGCGGACCGGCCCGGCTGGGCGGCGTTCTGCGGAGTGGTCGCCCTGCTGGCGGCCGTCGACCTGGTGGTGGTGGTCCGCCGCATCCGGCAGGGCCCGCACTACCAGCCGGGCCGCGACATCCCCCCGTACGAGCCTCCGGCGGGCCCGCGCCCGTAGCCGCCGGCCGACTACTGCTCGAAGCGGGCGGCGGCGAGGTAGTCGGGCTGCGGGTCGAGGGCGGCGGCGAGCCGGAAGTGCCTGCGGGCCTGCTCGGGGCGCCCGGAGCGCTCGTGCGTGCGGGCCAGCGCGAAGTGCGCGAAGGCGTTGTCCGGCTCACGCTCCAGCACCAGCTCGAACTCCCGCTCCGCGCGCCGCAGCTGGGCGGAGGCGAAGAAGGCCCGGGCGCGCAGCAGCCGGGCCGCGGTGCTCTCGGGGTGGGCGGCCAGGACCGAGTCGAGGAGCTTCACCGCGCCGCGCGGGTCGCGGGCGGCCAGCAGCCGTTCGGCGGCCCGGTAGTCGATGACGTGCGTCGCCGGGGACCGGCCGGCCGACGCGGCGGGCGGCGGGGTATCGGACACGGTCTGCTCCTTCCCTCTTCCCCGCCCTTGAACGCGGGTCCGCGGGCGGCTATTCCGTGCCGGGCGCGGCGCCCGCGGCCGCGGCGGCCCGGGCGGTGAGCTCCTCCCACACCTTGCGGACCTGCGGTTCGAGCGCTTCGAGCGGACCGTCGTTGTCGATGACCAGGGTCGCGACGGCCAGCCGCTGCTCCCGGGTGGCCTGGGCGGCCATCCGGGCGCGGGCCTCGTCCTCGGCCATGCCGCGCAGGGCGGTCAGCCGGGCGAGCTGGGTCTGCGGTGCCGCGTCCACCACCACGACCAGGTCGTACAGCGGGGCGAGGCCGTTCTCGGTGAGGAGCGGCACGTCGTGCACGACGATCGCCCCGGGCCCGGCGGCGGCTTCGAGCTCGGCGGACCGGGCCCTGACCAGCGGGTGCACGATGCCGTTCAGCACCTTGAGCTTCTCCGGGTCGGCGAAGACGACCGCTCCGAGGCCCGGCCGGTCAAGGGTGCCGTCGGGGGCGAGGACCGAGGCGCCGAAGGCCTCCACGACGGCCGCGAGGCCGGGGGTTCCCGGTTCCACGACCTCGCGTGCGATGCGGTCGGCGTCGACGACGACCGCCCCGTACCCCGCGAGCAGCCGCGAGACCTCGCTCTTGCCGGCACCGATTCCGCCTGTCAGGCCCACCCTCAGCATGCGCAGCAGCGTAGCCGCTGCCGGCCCGGCGCAGGAGGCCCGGCCCCCGCCGCCTTCCGCCTCGCCTTACGCCTCCCCCTACGCCTCGCCTTCGCGCTCGGCCAGGAACCGCTCGAACTCGCGGCCGATCTCGTCGGCCGTGGGGATCTCCGCCGGTTCGGCGATCATGTTGCCGCGGGTTTCGGCGCCTGCCGCGGCGTCGTACTGGTGCTCCAGGCCGCGGACGAGGGAGACCAGTTCGTCGTCGCCCTCGCGGATCTGCCGGTCGATCTCCGTCTGCGTGCGGTGGGCCTCGGTGCGCAGGGCGTGCGCGACGCCGGGCAGGACCAGGCCGGTCGCCGCGGTGATCGCCTCCAGGACGGTCAGCGCTGCGTCCGGGTAGGGCGAGCGGGCGATGTAGTGCGGTACGTGCGCGGCGACGCCCAGCACGTCGTGCCCGGCCTGGGCGAGGCGGAACTCGACGAGCGATTCGGCGCTGCCGGGGACCTGGGCCTCGTCGAAGGGGCTGTTGTGGCCGGGCATGAGGTCGGTCCGGTTGCCGTGCGGGGTGATGCCGACGGGCCGGGTGTGCGGGACGCCCATGGGGATGCCGTGGAAGTTGACCGAGAGCCGGACGCCGAGGCGCTCGACGATCTGCCGGACGGCGGCGGCGAAGCGCTCCCACTCCACGTCCGGTTCGGGGCCGGAGAGCAGCAGGAAGGGCGCGCCGGTCGCGTCCTGGACGAGGCGGACCTCCAGCCGGGGCTCCTCGAAGGAGGCCCAGTGGTCGCGCCGGAAGGTCAGCAGGGGGCGCCGGGCCCGGTAGTCGACCAGGCGGTCGGCGTCGAAGCGGGCCACGACCTGGTGGGGCAGCGTGTCCAGGAGCCGCTCGACGATCTGCTCGCCGGTCTCGCCGGCGTCGATGTACCCCTCGAAGTGGTAGAGCATGACCAGTCCGGCCGAGTCCTGGGCGAGCGCCAGGTCGGCCACCGCCAGCCCCTTGGCGTCCCATTCGTACAAACCCTGTGGATCAAGCACAGTCACCGCTCCTCCTCGCCTCGTTCTCTGCGGAGAACGTCCGAGGGGGCCCCACCATTCCCCGTTCGGCCGCATTCGCGGGGCGGGAGCCCGGTCGGGCCTTGCCGCTGCCGTACGGAGGCGGTCCCGGCCGGGGCAGCAGCAAGGCCCGCCCCCTCGGAAGGGGACGGGCCTTGCGTTCAGCTCAGCTCACCGCCGGTCCGCGCCGGCGGCGCGGTGCGCTGCTGCGATCAGCTCTGGCCGCCGGCCAGCTTCTCGCGGAGCGCGGCCAGGGCCTCGTCGGAGGCCAGGGCGCCCGAGGTCTCGTCCGACTCGGAGGAGTAGGAGCCACCCGAGATGCCCGCACCGGCGTTGCCGGCGGCCGGGGCGGCAGCACCCTCGGCAGCGGCGGCCTCGTCGGCCTCGCGGCTCTTGATGACCTGCGCCTGGTGCTGCTCGAAGCGGCTCTGCGCCTCGGCGTACTGGCGCTCCCACGTCTCGCGCTGGGTCTCGTAGCCCTCGAGCCAGTCGTTGGTCTCGGGGTCGAAGCCCTCGGGGTAGATGTAGTTGCCCTGGTCGTCGTAGGACGCGGCCATGCCGTACAGGGTCGGGTCGAACTCGACCGACGCCGGGTCGGCACCGAAGGACTCGTTGGCCTGCTTCAGGGACAGCGAGATCCGGCGACGCTCGAGGTCGATGTCGATGACCTTGACGAAGATCTCGTCGTTGACCTGGACGACCTGCTCCGGGATCTCCACGTGGCGCTCGGCCAGCTCGGAGATGTGGACCAGGCCCTCGATGCCCTCGTCGACGCGGACGAACGCACCGAACGGAACCAGCTTGGTGACCTTGCCGGGGACGACCTGGCCGATCTGGTGGGTCCGGGCGAACTGCTGCCACGGGTCCTCCTGCGTCGCCTTCAGCGACAGGGAGACACGCTCGCGGTCCATGTCGACGTCGAGGACCTCGACGGTGACTTCCTGGCCGACCTCGACAACCTCGGACGGGTGGTCGATGTGCTTCCAGGACAGCTCGGAGACGTGGACGAGGCCGTCGACGCCGCCCAGGTCCACGAAGGCACCGAAGTTGACGATCGAGGACACGACGCCGGAGCGGACCTGACCCTTCTGCAGGGTGGTGAGGAACGTCTGGCGGACCTCGGACTGGGTCTGCTCGAGCCAGGCACGGCGGGACAGGACCACGTTGTTGCGGTTCTTGTCCAGCTCGATGATCTTGGCCTCGAGCTCCTTGCCCACGTAGGGCTGGAGGTCGCGGACGCGGCGCATCTCGACCAGGGAGGCCGGGAGGAAGCCGCGGAGGCCGATGTCGAGGATGAGACCACCCTTGACGACCTCGATGACGGTACCGGTGACGATGCCGTCCTCTTCCTTGATCTTCTCGATGGTGCCCCAGGCACGCTCGTACTGGGCGCGCTTCTTCGAGAGGATCAGGCGGCCTTCCTTGTCCTCCTTCTGGAGGACCAGGGCCTCGATCTCGTCGCCGACCTTGACGACCTCGTTCGGGTCGACGTCGTGCTTGATCGAGAGCTCGCGGCTCGGGATGACGCCTTCGGTCTTGTAACCGATGTCGAGCAGGACCTCGTCCCGGTCGACCTTCACGATGACGCCGTCGACGATGTCGCCGTCGTTGAAGTACTTGATCGTCTCGTCGATCGCGGCGAGGAAGGCTTCCTCGTTACCGATGTCGTTGACCGCAACCTGCGGGGTGGTGGCGGTGGTCTCGGTGCTGCTCGTCATGTGGGAAAGGGCTCCGGTACGGACATTGAAGTCGTAGGTACTGCTACGCCGGGAGCCCTTATCGGCATCTGCCGAAGAAGCCGGACAGCCAAGGAAGCCCGCAACCCGTGAAGGTGCAGGGCCTCGAGAACCGAGGGGACATCAACAGATGCAAGCGCAGCCTGCTAGGTCTGAGGAGCACAGGCTCGCAGCGCAACTTGTAGCATACGGGGGCGGCCAGGCAGGGTCAATGCGCGAACGGGCACACCCCGGGCGGATCACCGCACAGCAGGCACAATTCCTTGCCGGGCAGGCGCCGATGGCCTCCCCGCATTCCTTTCCGCAGACTACGACGACGGGCCCCATGAACCAAGAGGACTACGCCTCCGAACGCGCGTACGATATCGCGGCCGCGGAGGACGCCGAGGCCACCCGCCGCCACGCGGACGACGCCGAGAGCAGCCGGGCCAGCCGCGTGTGGTGGGACCGCAACGCGGACGAGTACCAGAGCGAGCACGGCGCGTTCCTCGGCGACGACCGCTTCGTGTGGGGCCCCGAGGGCCTGGACGAGGCGGACGCCGGGCTGCTCGGCCCGGCCGCCTCCCTCGCCGGCAAGGACGTCCTGGAGATCGGCGCCGGCGCCGCCCAGTGCTCGCGCTGGCTCGCCGCGCAGGGCGCCCGCCCGGTCGCCCTGGACCTGTCGCACCGCCAGCTCCAGCACGCCCTGCGCATCGACGGCGGCGCGGTCCCCCTCGTCGAGGCGGACGCGGGCCGGCTGCCCTTCCGCGACGGCTCCTTCGACCTGGCCTGCTCCGCGTACGGGGCGGTGCCCTTCGTCGCCGACCCGGTGAACGTGATGCGCGAGGTCCACCGCGTCCTGCGGCCCGGCGGCCGCTGGGTCTTCTCCGTCACCCACCCGATCCGCTGGGCGTTCCCCGACGAGCCGGGCCCCGAGGGCCTGTCCGTGTCCGCCTCGTACTTCGACCGGACCCCGTACGTCGAACAGGACGAGCAGGGGCGCGCGGTGTACGTGGAGCACCACCGGACCCTCGGCGACCGGGTCCGGGACGTCGTCGCCGGCGGGTTCCGGCTGGTCGACCTGGTGGAGCCGGAGTGGCCGGACTGGAACGTGCAGGAGTGGGGCGGCTGGTCGCCCCTGCGCGGGCACCTCATCCCCGGCACCGCGGTCTTCGTGTGCGAGCGGGACGACGCTGCCCGGGGCGGGGCCTGAGCCGTGCCCGTGCGCACCGCCGCCCTCGACGCCCTGCCCGTGCGCGGGGCCGTGCCCGCGCTGCTGTCCGCCCTGGACGGCCACGGCACGGCCGTGCTGTGCGCCCCGCCGGGCACCGGCAAGACCACCCTGGTCCCGCTGGTCCTGGCCGGGCTGGTCGGCGACGGGCCGCCGCGCCGGGTCGTGGTCGCCGAGCCGCGGCGGATCGCCGCCAGGGCGGCGGCGCGCCGGATGGCGTGGCTGCTGGGCGAGGAGGCCGGCGGCTCCGTCGGGTTCACGGTGCGCGGGGAGCGGGTGGCCGGCCCCGGCACGCGCGTCGAGGTCGTCACGACCGGTGTGCTGCTCCAGCGCCTGCAGCGGGACCAGGAGCTGGCCGGCGTGGACGCCGTCGTCCTCGACGAGTGCCACGAGCGGCACCTGGACGCCGACACCGCCGCCGCGTTCCTGCTGGACGTGCGGGAGGCGCTGCGGCCGGGGCTGCGGCTCGTCGCCGCGTCCGCGACGACCGACGCGGAGGGCTGGGCGCGGCTGCTCGGCTGCGCCCCGGTGGTGCGCGCGGAGGGGGTCTCGTATCCGGTGGAGACGGTGTGGGCCCCGCCGGCCCGGCCGGTGCGCCCGCCGCACGGCATGCGGGTGGACCCGGCGCAGCTGGCGCACGTCGCGGCGGTGGTGCGGCGGGCGCTCGCGGAGCGCGACGGGGACGTGCTGTGCTTCCTGCCGGGCGTCGGGGAGACCGCCCGGGTGGCCGGGCTGCTCGGCGGCGCAGGGGCGGAGGTCCTCCAGGTGCACGGGCGGGCGCCGGCGGCGGTGCAGGACGCGGTGCTGGCGCCGCGGACCGGCGGCGGCCGGCGGGTGGTCCTCGCGACGTCGGTCGCGGAGTCGAGCCTGACGGTGCCGGGGGTCCGCGTGGTCGTGGACTCCGGGCTGGCGCGCGAGCCGCGCACGGACCACGCCCGCGGGCTGGGCGCGCTGGCGACCGTACGGGCCTCCCGGGCGGCGGCCCGGCAGCGGGCCGGGCGGGCCGGCCGGGAGGCGCCGGGCACGGTGTACCGGTGCTGGTCGGAGGCGGAGCACGGGCTGCTGCCGGCGTTCCCGGCGCCGGAGATCCGGCTGGCGGACCTGGCGGGGTTCGCGCTGCACGCGGCCTGCTGGGGCGATCCCGACGCGTCCGGGCTGGCGCTGCTGGACCGGCCGCCGGCCGGGGCGATGGCCGCCGCGCGGGCGGTGCTGGCGTCGGTCGGCGCGGTGGACGGCGCGGGCCGGGCCACCCCGCGCGGGAAGCGCATGGCCCGCCTCGGCCTGCACCCGCGGCTGGCCCGCGCCCTGGTGGACGGCCCGGCGGCGGCCGGCACCGCCGGGCCGGAGGCGGTGCGGCGGGTCGCCGAGGTGGTGGCGCTGCTGAGCGAGGAGCCGCCGCGGGAGTACGGGGACGACCTGGTGGCGGCGTGGCGGAGGGCCGCCGCGGGCGGCGACGCCTACGCGGCGCGGTGGCGTGCCGAGGCGAGGCGGCTGGCCTCGCTCGCCGCAGCGGAGCCCTCCGCGGCGAGCGGGGGCCGCACGGACGGCGGCGGGCGCGGTGCGGACCGCGGTGCGGACCGCGGGCAGGGCGGGGACGACCGGCTCGCCGGACTCGTCGTCGCGCTGGCGTTCCCCGAGCGGGTGGCCCGCAGGCAGGGGCCGGGCCGGTTCCTGATGGCGTCCGGCACGCGCGCCGCCCTGCCCGAGGGCTCCCGCCTCGCCTCGGCCGGCGACTGGCTGGCCGTGGCGGTCGCCGACCGGTCCGCCGGCTCCGCGGACGCCCGCCTCCGGCTGGCCGCGCCGCTGGACGGGGACACGGCCCTGGCTGCCGCCGAGCACCTGCTGGTGTCGGCGCAGGAGGTGCACTGGGAGGAAGGGGACGTCGTCGCCCGCGCCGTCGAACGGCTCGGCGCGATCACCCTCGCCGAACGCCCCCTGACCGCGCCGGACCCGGCCCTGCTGCGCGCCGCGCTGCTCCGGGGCCTGGCGGAGGAGGGCCCGGCCGGGCTGCTGCGCTGGTCGAAGGAGGCGGCGGCGCTGCGCGAGCGCCTGTCCTTCCTGCACCGCACGCCGGGCGGGGACTGGCCGGACGTGTCGGACGCGGCCCTGACCGCGCGTGCGGAGGACTGGCTGGAGCCGGAGCTGTCGCGGGCCCGCCGCCGCGCGGACCTGGCCCGCATCGACGCCGGCCGGGCGCTGGCGCGCCTGCTGCCGTGGGCGTCCGGCGAGGCGGCCCGACTGGACGAGCTGGCGCCGGAGCGGATCGAGGTGCCGAGCGGCTCCCGGATCCGCGTGGACTACTCGGGGGAGCAGCCGGTGCTCGCGGTGAAGCTCCAGGAGCTGTTCGGGCTGGCCGAGACGCCGCGCGTCGGGGGCGTGCCCGGGGTGCCCGTCCTGGTGCACCTGCTGTCACCGGCGGGGCGGCCCGCGGCGGTCACCGCCGACCTGGCCTCCTTCTGGCGCAGCGGCTACCGGGCGGTCCGGGCCGAGCTGCGCGGCCGCTACCCCAAGCACCCCTGGCCGGAGGACCCGGCGACGGCGGAGCCGACGCGGCACACCAGCGCCCGCCTCAGGCGGTGACCCGCCGCGTCCGCGCCTCCCGCCACAGCGCCGCCGCGAAGAGCAGCAGCCCGGCGGTGGCGAGGCCCGCGGGGGCGTAGGTGCGCAGGGCGAGGACCTTCAGCCGGTTCGCGGCGACGAGGGCGACGGTGTGCCGGCTGTAGTCCTCGCGCATCCTGACGTGCCCGGCGAAGACGGTGAGCCGGCCCTCGGGGGCGCCGGAGGCGATGCCGCCGCGCATCTCCTGCTCGATGGCCTGCTCGGCGTTGACGGGCGCCCCGGTGACCGGGTCCACCCAGAACATCGCCTTGGCCCGGTACCAGAGGGAGGTCCCGGTGGTCTGCTCGAAGGTCGCCGGGTCGATGCCCTCGATCGGCATCTTCTTGGGCAGGGGGACCTTCGTCCAGGGCACGGTCTGCTCGTAGTAGTGGACGTCCAGGCCGCGGAAGGTCCGCGGGCCGAGGTAGTGGGCGGGCGAGGAGGTGCGCGTCTGCGCGTCGAAGTACAGGTGGTCGCGGGGCTGGGCGGCGAACGGCCACTTGAACTCGATGCCCTCGCGGCGCACGGGGTCCCCGTCGACGGACTCCCCCGCGGTGTGCACCGGCTCCTGGGTGTGGGCGTCGAAGACGTACCGCTCAGGGATCTGCGAGACCATGCGGCCGTCGGGGCCGGCGATGTGGGTGAGGGTGTCCCACACGACGACGTCGCGGCCCGTCTCGGCCGACGCGCGCCGGGCCGCCTCCGCGTCGCCCTTGAGGGTCTGGACGATCGTGACCTTGTCGACCTTCCTCGGCTGCATGCCGCCGGTGTAGTCGAGGAGGGTCGCGTCGCGGGCCTCCAGGACGACCGCCTGGTACTGGCCCGGGGGGATCCGGGCGAGGCGGGGGTACGCGTACCAGCGCAGCAGCGGCGCGAGGGCCGCGCAGAACACGGCGAGGGCGAGGAGGGCCAGGCCCGCGCGGCTCCGCATGCCCGGCCCTCTCACGGCTGCCCCGGCGCGGGGGGCGGGCTCGTGAGGAGGGGGTGCGGGGAGGTCCGGCCCCCGGGGGTGCCGAGGGCCGTGACGGCGAGGACGAGGGCGGCCGCGGCGGCGAGGCCGACGGCGGCGGCGAGGAGGGCGCGCATGCCGGGCCTCCGGGATCTGATGAGGTGTCAGAACGGGCACCGTAGCAACGCGGGCACGGGATGGGAACCGCCGGGCGGCCTCCTAACGGGCCGGCGCCGCGCCCGTGCTGCGGCTCGGGCCGGCCCCGGGCTTGGCGGAGGAGGTGGGCGTCGGCCTCGGGCTCGGGGCGGCGGTGGGCTTCGGAGCCGGCGTCGCACTCGGCTTCGGCGACGGCGTTGGCGTAGGGCTCGGGGTGGGGGTGGGGGTGGGGCTCGGCGTCGGCTTTGTGCTCGGCGTGGGGGTCGGCGTCGGGCTCGGCGTGGGGGTCGGCGTCGGGCTCGGCGTGGGCGACGGCTTCGGGCTCGGCGTGGGCGACGGCTTCGGGGTCGGAGTGGGCGTCGGCTCGGGTGTCGGCGTGGGCGACGGCGTCGGCGTCGGCTTCGGTCCTGCGGGGGCCGGTCCCGCGCCTGCTCCCCCGGCGTCGGGGACCTCGTACGCGCCGCCCAGGTAGTACGCGTACCAGGACCGCACCGTCCGCAGGTACGCCCCGGAGTGGTTGTACGACAGCACGGCCCGGTCGAGGTCGGCCGGCACCCGCAGGTCCCGGCTGCCCGCGCAGAGGTAGCGCCCGGCGGCGAGGGCGGCGTCGTGGATGTTGTTCGGGTTGCGGCGGCCGTCGCCGTCGGCGTCCTGGCCCCACGCCGCCCAGGTGGACGGGATGAACTGCATGGGGCCGACCGCGCGGTCGTGGACGGTGTCGCCGTCGTACGCGCCGCCGTCGGTGTCCGGGATGTCCGCGAAGCCGTTGCCGTCGAGGACGGGTCCGAGGATCGGCCGCAGCGTGGTGCCCGCGGCGTCGACGCGGCCGCCGCCGGCCTGGCCCGACTCGACCTTGCCGATCGCGGCGAGCAGCTGCCAGCGCAGTCCGCACCCGGGGTCGGTCCGCCCGACCCGCTGCTCGGCCCGCTGGTACGCGGCGAGCACCGTCGCCGGAATGCCCTGCGCCCCGGACCGCCCGCCCAGGGCGACGGGCCCGCCGCCCTGCCCGCCGCCGGCACCGGCATGCTCGTCCGCGGGCTGCCGTACGGGCGCCGCCTCCGGCGCGGGCGCCGGTACCGCGCCGGGCCGGGCAGCCGGCGGCGGCAGCTCGCGGAGGTAGGCGCCGTCCCCGCCGCCCCCCGTACCGGCCGGCGGGAACGGCGCGGCCGTGGTGGAGCCCGCACCGGCGGCCGCGATGCCGCGGACGGGCCCCTGCGAGGCGGTCAGGGCCGCGGCGACGAGCGCGCACGCGGCGACCGCGGCCGCTCCCCTGCGCAGCCCGCCTCCCGCGGTGCGCTCGCCCGCCCGCGGAGCCGCCGGAGCCGGTATCCGAGCCGCCGACCGATCCGACATGAGCCGGTCCCCCCTCGTCCTCGACATCGGCGTGACCGTACGTCAACTCCCGTCACGGCAAACGTGCCTGCGCTCGGGCTTCACCATTTCCCCACGCCGTCTGCGGGTCGCGCATACTGTCCGGACCCGATCGTGAGCATTGGCCCGAAGTAAAGAAGAAGTCACTGCGCGTGACGTGTGATGCCTCGGCCCCGCGCGCGTCGGCCCGGCCGACCCGGCCGCATCCCCACCCGGCCTGCCGGGAACCGGTCAGAACAACCAGCAAGAGGTGCCGTGCCGTTCACACTCAGCCATGCCGCAGCCGTCCTGCCCGCCGTCCGCCGCACCGGCCGGGCCCGCGGCCCGCTCGTCGCCTCGGCGCTCGTCCTCGGCTCGTTCGCGCCGGACACCTTCTACTTCGCGGACGCCGTCGTGGGAGGGGTGATGGAGTACGGGGCGTTCACGCACTCCCTGCCCGGCCTCCTCACCGCGGACGCGGTGCTGACGGCGCTGCTCGCCGCAGGCTGGCTGCTGCTGCGCGAACCGCTGGTGGCGCTGCTGCCGCGGGCGCGGCAGGGCCGGGTGTACGCCCTGCTCCGCGGGGAGGCGTGGCGCGGCGGCCGCCGGCCGGCGCTCCTCGTGCTGTGGTTCTACCTGTCGGCGGTGCTCGGCTCGCTGACACACCTGGTGTGGGACAGCTTCACGCACCTGGACCGGTGGGGGACGAACGCCCTGCCCCGGCTCGGCGAGCCGCTCGCGCTCGGCTACCCGCTCTACACCTGGCTGCAGTACGGCTCGTCGGCCGTGGCGGCGGGCGCGCTGCTGTGGTTCGCGGCGGCGGCCCTGCGGGCGGCGCCGGACCGGCCGGCGCCCGCGGCGGTCCCGGTCCTGGGACGGGCCGGGGTGCTCGGCGCCGCCGTCCTGGTCGCGGGCTGCACGGCGGCCGGGGCCACCCTGCGTGTGATCCGCTTCTTCACCTTCCACGACCGGGTCCGCTCGCCCCTCGACATCATCCCGACGCTCTGCTTCGGCGCGGGCGGCGGGCTCGCCGTCGGCCTCCTGCTGTACGCGGCGCTGGTGCGGCTGCACCGGCGGCGGAACCGGCGCCCGGCGGAGGAGGAGGCGCGGGAGCCCGTCCCCGCCGGATAGCGGGAACGGGCTCCGAAGCGGGACCGGGCGGGCGCGCCGCCCTCCCGTGTCAGTGGGCGGCGGACTCCCAGTCGGGGCCGACGCCGACGGACACGTCCAGCGGGGCCCGCAACTCGACGGCCGCGCCCATCTCGCGGCGCACCAGCTCCTCGACCTGCTCCCGCTCGCCCGGCGCGATCTCCAGCACGATCTCGTCGTGGACCTGGAGCAGCATCCGGGACCGCAGCCCGGCCCCCGTGATCGCCCGGTCGACGCGCAGCATGGCGACCTTGACGATGTCGGCGGCGGTGCCCTGGATCGGCGCGTTGAGAGCCATCCGCTCGGCGGCCTCGCGGCGCTGCCGGTTGTCGCTGTTCAGGTCGGGGAGGTAGCGGCGGCGGCCGAAGACCGTCGCCGTGTAGCCGGTGGCCCGCGCCTCGTCCACGACGCGCTGGAGGTAGTCGCGGACCCCGCCGAAGCGCTCGAAGAACGTCTCCATCAGGCCGCGCGCCTCGGCCGGCTCGATGCCGAGCTGCTGCGACAGCCCGAACGCCGACAGCCCGTACGCCAGCCCGTACGACATCGCCTTGATCTTGCGGCGCATCTCGGGGTCGACCTGGGAGCGCTCCACCCCGAACACCTGCGAGGCGACGGTGGTGTGCAGGTCCTCCCCGGACAGGAACGCCTGGATCAGGCCCTCGTCCTCGGAGAGGTGGGCCATGACGCGCAGCTCGATCTGGCTGTAGTCGGCGGTCATCAGGGACTCGTAGCCCTCGCCGACGACGAACCCGCGGCGGATGGCGCGGCCCTCGTCGGTGCGCACCGGCACGTTCTGCAGGTTCGGGTCGGTCGAGGACAGCCGGCCGGTCGCGGCGACGGTCTGGCTGAAGCTGGTGTGGACGCGGCCGTCGGCGGCGATCGTCTTGACGAGGCCCTCGACGGTGACGCGCAGCTTCGCCTGCTCCCGGTGCCGCAGCATGATCACGGGGAGTTCGTGGTCGGTCTGGGTCGCGAGCCACGCCAGCGCGTCCGCGTCGGTGGTGTAGCCGGTCTTCGTCTTCTTCGTCTTGGGCAGGTCCAGCTCGCCGAAGAACACCTCCTGGAGCTGCTTGGGGGAGCCCAGGTTGAACTCGTGGCCGACCGCCGCGTGCGCCTCCTTCACGGCCTGCTGCACGGCGCCCGCGAACTGCTGCTCCATGGCCTCCAGGTGGTCGCGGTCGGCGGCGATGCCCGCCCGCTCCATCCGGGCCAGCAGCTCGGACGTCGGCAGCTCCATGTCGTGCAGCAGGTCGGCCGCGCCGACCTCGGCCAGCCTGCCCGTGAACGCCTCGCCGAGGTCGAGGACGGCCCGGGCCTGCGCCATCAGCGCCTCGGCCTCGGCGGTCTCGTCCGCGCCGAAGGCGAGCTGTCCGTCCGCGGCGGGCGGCGCCAGCTCGCGGTGCAGGTACTCCACGGACAGCGCGTCCAGTGCGAAGGACCGCCGGCCCGGCTTGACCAGGTACGCGGCGAGTGCCGTGTCCATGGTGACGCCGGCGAGGCTCCAGCCGTGCTCGGGGAAGACCCGCATCAGCCCCTTGGCGTTGTGCACCACCTTCGGGCGGGAGGCGTCCGCCGCCCACGCCGCGAACGCCCGGTCGTCGGCCTCGTCCAGCGCGGACGGCTCGAACCAGGCGGCCGCCCCGCCGGCCGCGGCCAGCCCGATCTCCGCGATGCTGCCCTGGCCGAGCGCCCAGCTGTCCACCGTGGACACGCCGAGCGGGCCGCCCGCGTGCTCCGCGAGCCACGGCGCGAGCTCCCCGGTGCCGAGCACCGTCCCGTCGAGTTCCACGCCGGCCGCCGGAGCCGGTGCCGCCTCCTCCTGCCCGGCGCCGGGGTCGACGGCCAGGAGCCGCTCCCGCAGCGAGGGGTTGCGGATCTCCAGCACGTCCAGCACACCGGTCACGGCGGAGCGGTCGTACGGGGCGCGCTCCAGGTCCGCGGCGCCCTTGGGCAGCTCCACGTCCCGCACCATCTCGGTGAGCACCCGGTTGAGCTTCACGGCCTCCAGGTGGTCCCGGAAGTTCTGCCCCGCCTTGCCCTTGACCTCGTCGGCCCGCTCCACCAGCTCCGCGAACGACCCGAACTGGTTGATCCACTTCGCGGCGGTCTTCTCCCCGACGCCCGGGATGCCGGGCAGGTTGTCCGACGGGTCGCCGCGCAGCGCCGCGAAGTCCGGGTACTGCTGCGGGGTCAGCCCGTACTTCTCCACGACCTTCCCGGGGGTGAAGCGCGTCAGCTCCGAGACCCCCTTCGTCGGGTACAGCACCGTGGTGTGCTCGGAGACCAGCTGGAAGGAGTCCCGGTCGCCGGTGACGATCAGCACCTCGTACCCGAGCGCCTCGGCCTGGGTGGCCAGCGTCGCGATCACGTCGTCGGCCTCGAAGCCCTCCACCGCGAACCGCGGCACGTTCATCGCGTCCAGCAGCTCGCCGATCAGCTCGACCTGCCCCTTGAACTCGTCCGGCGTCTTCGAGCGGTTCGCCTTGTACTCGGGGAACTCCGTCGACCGCCACGTCTTGCGGGAGACGTCGAACGCGACCGCGAAGTGCGTGGGCGCCTCGTCGCGCAGCGTGTTCGCCAGCATCGACGCGAAGCCGTAGATCGCGTTCGTCGTCTGTCCCGAGGCCGTCGTGAAGTTCTCCGCGGGCAGCGCGAAGAACGCCCGGTACGCCAGGGAGTGCCCGTCCATGAGCATCAGGCGGGGGCGGTCCGCTGCGGTCGTCTGGTCGGTCTTCTTCGATGCGTTCTCTGCCACGCTCCCGATCCTAGGCGGCCCCGCCGACAATTCCGGCTCCGGCGACCTGGCCCGGGCGTGACAGGATCGGACGTACAGGCGAAGACGCCCGGGCCCGCCGGGCACGCACCACCCGACATGCCCGAAGGGGACCGACATGGCCGCCAAGCCGCCCGCAGGGGATCCCGTCCAGGACGCGCCGCAGGTCGCGCCCCCCAAGCACGCCGCGGCGGGCCTGCCCGCCATCGGGCACACCCTGAGGATCGCCCAGGCGCAGATGGGCCTGGCCCGCACCGCCCGCACCCTCCTCAAGGTCAACCAGAAGGACGGCTTCGACTGCCCCGGCTGCGCCTGGCCCGAGGGCGACAAGCGGCACACGGCGGAGTTCTGCGAGAACGGCGCCAAGGCCGTCGCCGAGGAGGCCACCCTGCGCCGGGTCACCCCCGGCTTCTTCGCCGCCCACTCCGTCGCCGACCTGGCCTCCCGCTCCGGCTACTGGCTGGGCCAGCAGGGCCGGCTCACCCAGCCCGTCCACCTCGCCGAGGGCGCCGACCACTACGCGCCGGTCTCCTGGGAGCGCGCCTTCGAGATCATCGCCGAGGAGCTGAACGCCCTCGACTCCCCCGACGAGGCCCTCTTCTACACCTCCGGCCGCACCAGCAACGAGGCCGCGTTCCTCTTCCAGCTGTTCGCCCGCGAGTTCGGCACGAACAACCTGCCCGACTGCTCCAACATGTGCCACGAGTCCTCGGGCTCCGCGCTCACCGAGACGATCGGCATCGGCAAGGGCAGCGTCAGCCTGGACGACCTGCACCAGGCCGACCTGATCATCGTCGCCGGGCAGAACCCCGGCACCAACCACCCCCGCATGCTCTCCGCCCTGGAGAAGGCGAAGGCCTCCGGAGCGAAGATCATCTCGGTGAACCCGCTGCCCGAGGCCGGCATGGAGCGGTTCAAGAACCCGCAGACCCCCCTGGGCATGCTCCGCGGCACCCCCCTGAACGACCTGTTCCTGCAGATCCGCATCGGCGGCGACCAGGCCCTCTTCCGGCTCCTCAACAAGCTGGTCATCGAGGCCGACGGCGCCGTCGACGAGGACTTCGTCCGCGAACACACCCACGGCTACGAGGAGTTCGCCGCCGCCGCGCGGAAGGCCGACTGGGCCGAGACCCTCACCGCGACCGGCCTCACCCGCCCCGAGATCGAACGCGCCCTCGCCATGGTCCTGGCGTCGGAGCGCACCATCGTCTGCTGGGCCATGGGCCTCACCCAGCACAAGCACGCCGTCGCCACCATCCGCGAAGTCGTCAACCTGCTGCTGCTCCGCGGCGACATCGGCCGCCCCGGCGCCGGCGTCTGCCCCGTCCGCGGCCACTCCAACGTCCAGGGCGACCGGACCATGGGCATCTTCGAACGGCCCGCCCCCGCCTTCCTCGACGCCCTCGACAGGGAGTTCGGGATCACTTCCCCCCGCCACCACGGCCACGACGTCGTCCGCGCCATCGAGGCCCTCCGCGACGGCAGGGCGAAGGTCCTCTTCGCCATGGGCGGCAACTTCGTCGCCGCCACCCCCGACACCGGCGTCACCGAGGCCGCCGTCCGCCGCGCCGCCCTCACCGTGCACGTCTCGACCAAGCTCAACCGCTCGCACGCCGTCACCGGCCGGCAGGCCCTGATCCTGCCGACCCTCGGCCGCACCGACCGGGACGTCCAGGCCACCGGCCGCCAGTTCGTCACCGTCGAGGACTCCATGGGCATGGTCCACGCCTCCCGCGGCAACCTCGCCCCGGCCTCCCCCCACCTGCTCTCCGAACCCGCCATCGTCGCCCGTACCGCGCGCGCCGTCCTCGGCGGCGCCTCCGCCACCCCGTGGGAGGAGTTCGAGCGCGACTACCGCGCCATCCGCGACCGCATCTCCCGCGTCATCCCCGGCTTCGAGGACTACAACGCGCGCGCCGCCCGCCCCGAGGGCTTCCGCCTCCCCCACGCCCCGCGCGACGAGCGCCGCTTCCCCACCGCCACCGGCAAGGCCAACTTCACCGCCGCACCCGTCGAGTACCCGCGCGTCCCCGAAGGCCGCCTGCTGCTGCAGACCCTGCGCAGCCACGACCAGTACAACACCACCATCTACGGCCTGGACGACCGCTACCGCGGCATCACGGGCGGCCGCCGCGTGGTCCTCGTCCACCCCGAGGACGCCGCGGCGCTCGGCCTCGCCGACGGCTCCTACACCGACCTCGTCAGCGAGTGGAAGGACGGCGTCGAGCGGCGCGCTCCCGGCTTCCGCGTCGTGCACTACCCGACCGCACGCGGCTGCGCGGCCGCCTACTACCCCGAGACGAACGTCCTCGTCCCCCTCGGCTCCACCGCCGACACCAGCAACACCCCCGCCAGCAAGTCCGTCGTCGTCCGCTTCGAACCGGCCCCGGAGCAAGCGCTCGCTCAGCAGCCTGATAGGAAGGGCGTTAACGAGCGTTGACACCCGCAGAACGGAGACGGCCCATGGGCGAGCAGCACGCGGTGAAGTTCCCGCAGGAGGTCCTCGACGAGTACGCCGCCCTCGGCATCGACCTGCCGGCGCTGTTCTCGGCGGGACACCTGGGCGAGCGGATGGACATCCGCGTGCTGGAGGCCTCCGCCGAGCGCGTCGTCGGCACCATGCCGGTCGAGGGGAACACCCAGCCGTACGGGCTCCTCCACGGAGGGGCCTCCGCGGTCCTCGCCGAGACGCTCGGCTCCGTCGGGGCGATGCTGCACGGCGGCATCGGGAAGATCGCCGTCGGCGTCGACCTGAACTGCACGCACCACCGCGGGGTGCGCTCCGGCCTCGTCACCGGCGTGGCCACGCCGGTGCACCGGGGCCGCTCGACGGCCACGTACGAGATCGTGATCAGCGACGAGCAGGACCGCCGGGTCTGCAGCGCCCGGCTCACCTGCCTCCTGCGCGACGCGGGCTGACCACCACGCCGGGCCGGGGGCATGCGGCGGAAGGCCGGGCGGGGCAGGGCAGCCGGAGGGGGCGGCCGCTGCGCGGAGCGGTTCCCCTCCCCACCCCTTCCCGAAACCGGGGGCGCCGGCCTCTGAGCCGCCGTCAGGGCGCGAGGCCCGGGGCGGGATTGCGTCAGGGAGGCGGCCCGGCGTTGTGTCACCGAAGGTGACGGCCTACCGTCGACGGCATGCGTCCGCTCGGCCGCTCCGCGGCCCACGCCACCACCGTCGCACTCCTCGCAGCCGCCCCGCTCGCAGCCTCCGCCGCCTGCACCCCGGCCGCCCCTCCGGCCCCGCCCAAGTCCGCCCCGGCGGCCGCGCCGCGCCCGTCCTCCCCTGCCGAGATCTGTTCTGCTCTCGTGTCGTACTGGGCGAAAGAGGCCCTCGCAGGCGGCAGGTGGGCCGGCTTGGACTGGGAGCAGAAGGGGCTGTCGAACGCCCAGTTCGCGATCCACGAGGATGCCGTCGCCGCAGGTCGGGCCGTGGAGCGAACTCACGGGCGGAACAAGGCACTTGAAGTTGTCGACCGGGTCGTCGCCGAGCGCTGCGCGGCCGAGGGCGGAGCGACCGGGAGTTCGGAGCACCGGCGGGCGCCGAGCCCGGCCGGGTGACCGGATTCCCGTGTGCGGTGTCCGGCTTCCGGGCGGCAGGGGCCCGGAGCGGGCCGGTGCAGGTCGGGGCCGGTGGGGGGCGTTCCGCACGACTCCCCCGCCCCCGCACCAGGGCCCAACCACCCGAAGTGGATCAAGAACAGTCATTACCGTCAGTAATGACCACGCCCCACAGAATCCCCTTTTACGTGCGCGGAATGCCGCTCCCGCGATTCTTTCGGACACTCCCTGCGACATTCGGCCGGTTTTGATCTATGACAGGACCATGAGGCCCTCAAGCCCCTTAGAGAACCCGCGAATTCTCACGATGCGGACAATGCCCCCGGGCGCCAAACGTCCGTTCTGTCCCTACTCCGGCCTCACATTCTTGGCCTTGGCATAACAAGACAGTCACATCCTCCTTTCCCCGCTCCCCCCACTCCCCACCGCGGCCTAGAGTCACGGCCAGTCACCGCGCCACAGGGCGCACCCCAGCACGGCCGTGGACTCCCAGTGCGGCCCGGCGACCCATCGGCACAGCCCCAACTCGGGGCAGCCGCGCCAGGGAAAGGAAGAATCGTGCGACACCGTTCTCTGCTCGTCCTTACCACCGTGATCACCACGGGAGCACTGACCCTCACCGCCTGCGGTTCGCGCGACGAAGCGAAGACCGGCGACAACGCCGGCGGCGGCAAGACCGTCGTCGTCATCGGCGTCGACGCCCCGCTCACCGGATCCCTTTCGGCCCTCGGCCAGGGAATCAAGAACTCCGTTGACCTCGCGGCCAAGACCGCGAACAAGAACAACGAAGTCCCCGGCGTCGAATTCAAGGTCGAAGCGCTCGACGACCAGGCAGTTCCTGCCTCCGGCCAGGCAAACGCCACCAAGCTCGTAGGCAACAAGGACGTTCTCGGCGTGGTCGGCCCCCTGAACTCCGGCGTCGCCCAGCAGATGCAGGGCGTCTTCGCCTCGGCGAACCTCGCCCAGGTCTCCCCGGCCAACACCAACCCGTCCCTGAGCCAGGGCGACAACTGGGGCAAGGGCGAGTTCAAGCGCCCCTTCAAGACCTACTTCCGCACCGCCGCCACCGACGTGGTCCAGGGCAAGTTCGCCGCCCAGTACCTCTTCAAGGACGCAGGCAAGAAGAAGGTCTTCGTCGTCGACGACAAGCAGACCTACGGCGCCGGCCTCGCCGGCATCTTCTCGGAGGAGTTCAAGAAGCTCGGCGGCGAGGTCGTCGGCACCGACCACGTCACCGTCAAGGAGACCGACTTCTCCTCGACCGCCGACAAGGTCAAGTCCTCCGGCGCCGACTCCGTCTACTTCGGCGGCCAGTACCCCGAGGGCGGCCTGCTCTCCGACCAGATCAAGAAGACCGGCGCCGCCATCCCGCTCTTCGGCGGCGACGGCATCTACGACCCGGCCTTCATCTCGGCCTCCGCCGAGGCCAACGACGGCGACCTCGCGACCTCCATCGGCGCCCCCGTCGAGAAGCTCGACACCGCCAAGAAGTTCATCGAGGACTACAAGGCCGGCGGCTACAAGGACCCGTACGCGGCCTACGGCGGCTACTCGTACGACGCCGGCTGGGCCATCGTCCAGGCGGTCAAGGCCGTCGTCGCCGCCAACGGCGGCAAGGTCCCGGCCGACGCCCGCGCCAAGGTCGTCGAGGCCCTCGGCAAGGTCTCCTTCGACGGTGTGACCGGCAAGGTCTCGTTCGACGAGTTCGGCGACACCACCAACAAGCAGCTCACGGTCTACAAGGTCGAGGGCGGCAAGTGGGTCGACGTCAAGAGCGACACCTTCAACCAGTAGTCGCCGCGCCTGACGGCGCCCACACCTGACCGACCCCAAGAACCAAGCCGCGCGAGGGCGCAAACAGCGCCCTCGCGCGGACTCTTATCCGACACGCACATCGGAGGCCCTGCGGTGCACGAACTGCCGCAACAGCTGGCCAACGGCCTTGCCCTCGGTGCCCTTTACGGCCTCATCGCCATCGGGTACACCATGGTCTACGGCATCGTCCAGCTCATCAACTTCGCCCACGGCGAGATCTTCATGATCGGGGGCTTCGGCGCCCTCACCACCTACACCGCACTCCCGAGCGGAACCTCGCTCCTGGTGGCGATACCCCTCATGATCCTCGGAGGCGCCCTTGCCTCCGTCGCCGTGGCCACCGCAGCCGAGCGCTTCGCCTACCGCCCGCTGCGGGGGGCACCGCGCCTGGCACCCCTCATCACCGCCATCGGCCTCTCGATCGCACTCCAGCAGCTCGTCTGGCAGTTCTACCCGAACGCCAAGAAGGCCGTCACCTTCCCGGAGTTCACCGGCAAGGCCTTCCAGATCACCGACAACCTGGCCATCCAGCGCGCCGACGCCTTCGTCCTCGCCCTGGCCCCGCTCTGCATGCTCGCCCTCGGCGTCTTCGTCTCCAAGAGCCGCAGCGGCCGCGCCATGCAGGCCACCGCCCAGGACCCCGACACCGCCAAGCTGATGGGCATCAACACCGACCGCATCATCGTCATGGCCTTCGCCATCGGTGCCGCGTTCGCCGCCGTCGCCGCCGTCGCGTACGGCGTCGACAAGGGCCAGATCAACTTCGAGATGGGCTTCATCCTCGGCCTCAAGGCGTTCACCGCGGCCGTCCTCGGCGGCATCGGCAACATCTACGGCGCCATGGTCGGCGGCGTCGTGCTCGGCCTCGCCGAGGCCCTCTCGATCGCCTACATCGAGGAGATCCCCGGCATGGAGCAGCTCGGCGGCGGCGCCTGGGCCAACGTCTGGGCCTTCGTCCTCCTCATCGTCGTCCTCCTCGTGCGGCCCCAAGGCCTGCTCGGCCAGCGCGTCACGGATCGGGCGTGAGAACCATGACCACCACCGAAACCACCCCCGCCACCGTGGCCGCGCAGCCCGCCACCGCCAACAGGACCCTGCTGTACGCGATCACCGGCGGCTCCGCCCTGACCGTCATCAGCGCCTTCCTGGCGTGGACGTACACCACCGCCTTCCCGGGCAACCTCACCCTCTACGGGTACCCCGCGCCCCTCCAGATGCTCACCCTGGTCGGCGCACTCCTCACCGGGCTCTACGCCCTCTCCGCCCTCGGCACCAAGGGGCTCGGCTGGCTCGCCCCGAACGGCCACAGCGCCACCCTCCGCTTCCTCGCCGCCGGCGCGGCCGCCACCACCGTCTTCACCGTCGGCTCGATCGCCGTCGAACTCGGCGGCCTCGTCCACCTGGAGCCCGGAGCCTGGGTCGCCGCCCTCGCCTCGCTGGTCCCGGCCGCCGCCGCCTTCAAGCTCGCGGACGACAAGCGCAAGGCCGCCCCCGCGGGCACCCTCCCCTCCTGGGCCGAGATCCTCATCATCGTCGGCGTCTACGCCCTCGGCCTCTACGTCATCACGTTCGGCATCGACACCGATGACAAGGAACCGCAGCTCTTCATCGCGTACCTGATCACCGTCGGCCTCGCCGCCACGGGCCTGATGAAGTCCGGTCTCCCCGACCGCTTCGCCGCGATCACCGGCCGGCACCGCCAGGTCGCCCTCATCGCGACCGCGGCCGCCTTCATCGGCTTCCCGTTCATCCAGCAGAGCGGCGACACCTACACCCTGATCGCCGTCAACATCCTGATCTTCGCGACCGTCGCCCTCGGCCTCAACGTCGTCGTCGGCCTCGCCGGCCTCCTCGACCTCGGCTACGTCGCCTTCCTCGGCGTCGGTGCCTACACCGCCGCCCTGGTCTCCGGAAGCACCGCCTCCGCCTTCGGTGTCCACCTGCCCTTCTGGGCCGCCGTCATCGTCGGGGCCATCGCCTCCCTCGTCTTCGGCGTCGTCATCGGTGCACCGACCCTGCGCCTGCGCGGCGACTACCTCGCCATCGTGACCCTCGGCTTCGGAGAGATCTTCCGCATCGCCATGGGCAACCTCGACGGCACCTCCGGCCCCAAGATCACCAACGGCCCCAACGGCATCCCGAACATCCCCCACCTCGAACTCTTCGGGTGGAACTTCGGCGAGGCCCACAACGTCTTCGGCATCACGCTCGGCGCCTACGCCAACTACTACCTGCTGATGCTGCTGGTCATGGCCCTGGTCATCCTGGTGTTCGCCCGCGCCGGCAACAGCCGTATCGGACGCGCCTGGGTCGCCATCCGCGAGGACGAGACCGCCGCCGAAGCCATGGGCATCAACGGCTTCCGCGTCAAGCTCATCGCCTTCGCCCTCGGCGCCACCCTCGCCGGCCTCGCCGGCACCGTCCAGGCACACGTCAACACCACGGTCGTCCCCGAGAACTACGTCTTCGCCGGGCCCGTCCCGCCGAACTCCGCGTTCCTCCTCGCCGCCGTCATCCTCGGCGGCATGGGAACCATCCGCGGACCCATCCTCGGCTCCGCACTCCTCTTCCTGATCCCCGCGAAGCTCCAGTTCCTCCAGGACTACCAGCTCCTCGGGTTCGGCATCGCCCTCATCCTGCTCATGCGCCTGCGCCCCGAAGGCCTCATCGCCGACAAGCGCGCCAAGCTCGAGTACCACGACGACACCGCTGACCAGGCCCCCACCGACCTGGCCACCGCCAAGGCGGGTGCGTGAACACCATGACGACCACCACCGACACCACCACCAAGCCCGCCGCCGCACCGGCCGGCGAGACCGTCCTCGACGCGAGCGGCGTCACCATGCGCTTCGGCGGCCTCACCGCCGTCAAGGGCGTCGACCTCCAGGTCAACTCGGGCGAGATCGTCGGACTCATCGGCCCCAACGGCGCCGGCAAGACCACCTTCTTCAACTGCCTCACCGGCCTGTACGTCCCCACCGAGGGCAAGGTCAGCTACAAGGGCACCGTCCTTCCGCCCAAGCCCCACCTGGTCACGCAGGCAGGCATCGCCCGCACCTTCCAGAACATCCGGCTCTTCTCCAACATGACGGTGCTGGAGAACGTCCTCGTCGGACGCCACACCCGCACCAAGGAGGGCCTCTGGTCGGCCCTCCTGCGCGGCCCCGGCTTCAAGAAGGCCGAAGCCGCCTCCGAGGCCCGGGCCATGGAGCTCCTGGAGTTCATCGGCCTGGAGCACAAGGCCCAGCACCTGGCGAAGAACCTCCCGTACGGCGAGCAGCGCAAGCTCGAAATCGCCCGCGCCCTCGCCAGCGACCCCGGCCTCCTGCTCCTCGACGAGCCGACCGCCGGCATGAACCCGCAGGAGACCCGCGCGGCCGAGGAGCTCATCTTCGCCATCCGGGACAAGGGCATCGCCGTCCTCGTCATCGAGCACGACATGCGCTTCATCTTCAACCTGTGCGACCGGGTCGCCTGCCTCGTCCAGGGCGAGAAGCTCATCGAGGGCACCGCCGCGGAGGTCCAGGGTGACGAGCGCGTCATCGCCGCCTACCTCGGCGAGCCCTTCGACGGCGCCCCCGGCGCCGCCGAGGCCGCCGAGGTCGAGGCCGCCGAGCAGCACGCCGCCGAAGCCGCCGGGGCCGCCGCCCCGGCGAAGGCGGACGCCCCGGCCAAGGCCGGGGACACCGAGGAGGACGCCGCCGACGCCGAAGGCCAGGACGACGACACCGCGGACGACGCCGATACCGCGGACGACGCCGACACCCCGGCCGACGCCGACACCGCAGAGGAGGCCGGAACCGACACGGAGCCGGCCGCCGACGCGGACAGCACCACCAGCAAGGACGGAGAAGCCAAGTGACCATACTGATGGAGGTCAACGACCTCAAGGTCGCCTACGGCAAGATCGAGGCCGTCAAGGGCATCTCCTTCACCGTCGAGACCGGGCAGATCGTCTGCCTCGTCGGCACCAACGGCGCCGGCAAGACGACGACCCTCCGCACCCTCTCGGGCCTCATCAAGCCCCGCGGCGGCACCATCACCTTCGACGGCCAGCCCCTCGGCACCGTCCCCGCCCACAAGATCGTCTCCCTGGGCCTCGCCCACTCCCCCGAGGGACGCCACATCTTCCCCCGGCTGACGATCGCCGAGAACCTCCAGCTCGGCGCCTTCCTCCGCAACGACAAGGAAGGCATCGAGAAGGACATCCAGCGCGCCTACGAGCTCTTCCCCATCCTGGGCGAGCGCCGCAAGCAGGCCGCCGGCACCCTCTCGGGCGGCGAGCAGCAGATGCTCGCGATGGGCCGCGCGCTCATGTCGCGCCCGAAGCTGCTCATGCTGGACGAGCCCTCCATGGGCCTCTCCCCGCTGATGATGCACAAGATCATGTCCACCATCGCGGAACTCAAGGCCCAGGGCATGACGATCCTCCTCGTCGAGCAGAACGCCCAGGCCGCGCTCTCCCTGGCCGACCAGGCGCACGTCATGGAGATCGGCAAGATCGTCCTCTCGGGCACCGGCCAGGAGCTCCTCCACAACGAGGACGTCCGCAAGGCCTACCTCGGCGAGGACTGACCGCCGCGGCACCGCCCGCACACGGGTGAGGCCCGCCACCGGATTCCGGTGGCGGGCCTCACCCGTCTGTACGCGCGTGCCGTCCGGCGGGGCGGGCCTCAGCCCTGCCTGGCCGCGTTCTTCTTCTCCTCGGCGTCCTCGATGACCGCCTCCGCGACCTGCTGCATCGACATCCGCCGGTCCATAGACGTCTTCTGGATCCACCGGAACGCCGCCGGCTCCGACAGCCCGTACTGCGTCTGCAGGATGCTCTTCGCGCGGTCCACCAGCTTCCGGGTCTCCAGCCGCTGCGCGAGGTCCGCGACCTCCTTCTCCAGCGCCCGCAGCTCCGCGAACCGCGACACCGCCATCTCGATGGCCGGCACGACGTCGCTCTTGCTGAACGGCTTCACCAGGTACGCCATGGCCCCGGCGTCCCGCGCCCGCTCCACGAGCTCGCGCTGCGAGAACGCCGTCAGCATCAGGACCGGCGCGATCGACTCCTGGGCGATCTTCTCCGCCGCCGAGATGCCGTCCAGGACGGGCATCTTCACGTCCAGGATGACCAGGTCCGGGCGGTGCTCCCGGGCCAGCTCGACGGCGGTCTGCCCGTCGCCGGCCTCGCCGACCACGGAGTAGCCCTCCTCCTCGAGCATCTCCTTGAGGTCGAGACGGATGAGCGCCTCGTCCTCGGCGATGACGACGCGGGTCGTCAGCGGCGGAACGTGCGACTGGTCGGCGTCGGGCGTGGGCGTCGACTCGTGCTCGGCGGTCACGGTGGGCTCCTCGATGCGGGGCAGACAAGCTCCCCCGAGCCTACCTAGCTGCGGTAAGGTGGACACGCAGCGGGTCGATGACAACCTTCGATTCGTTGGGCCCCGGTAGCCCAATTGGCAGCAGGCGATGGATTCAAAACCCATACAGTGTCGGTTCGAGTCCGACCCGGGGCACTTTTCCTTGAATTCCATGGTCACGCGACAGCGCGTGACCATCACCCTTTCCGGGGAACGAGACCCGTTTCGGGCGATCTACGGCGTCCTTCTGCGCAAACGTCGCGCACATGTACGACATCGCCACCCGTCGACGAGCCCTCGCTCTGGTCGAGCAAGGTCGCAGCCTGAACTCGGTGAGCGCCGAGACCGGCATCTCCCGCTCCGCCCTGCGCGCCTGGCGGATCCGAATCGAGCCGCTCCGCCGCACGGGCCGGGACACCGAATGTGTCGGCCCCGCCGACCAGGAGGCCTACGTCTATCTGCTCGGCCTCTATCTCGGCGACGGCTGCATCAGCCCCCACCCACGCGGGGGACACCACCTGCGCATCGCCTGCGGGGAGGCCTGGCCCGGCTTGATCGAACTGTGCCGGGCAGCGATAGCCGCCGTCCGCCCGACGAACCGGGTCTACGTCCTGAAGCGGTCCGGCTGGGTCGTGGTGACCAGCTTCGGACACCACTGGACCTGCCTGTTCCCCCAGCACGCCCCGGGCAAGAAGCACGACCGCCGCATCCACCTGCTCCCCTGGCAGCAGGCCATGGTCGACACCCACCCGTGGGCCCTCGTCCGCGGTCTGATCCACTCCGACGGATGCCGGATCACCAACTGGACCGTCCGCAACGGCAAGCGGTACGAGTACCCGCGCTACTTCTTCACCAACAAGTCGGCGGACATCACCGCCCTCCTGACGACCACCCTGGACCGCCTCGGGGTGAGCTGGACGCGCGCCAACCAGCACAACACCTCCATCGCCCGCAGGGAGTCCGTGGCGCTCATGGACATGCACGTCGGGCCGAAGCACTAGCTACCGGCGGGCGTAGCTGCCGATGCCGACGAGGCAGTAGACGTACTGGTTGATGGGGACGCCGTTGCGCGTGTAGCTGTGCGAGAAGGCGTACTCGGTCCTGGGGTTGGCCTGGCAGCGCTCCATCTCCGTGGTGAAGGGGAAGCGCTGGATGACCTTGTAGTGCGCGTCGGCGGCGGAGCAGGGGACTTCGTTGACGTTGTGAACGCGGGTCGCGGTGGTCGAGTCGGGGAGGGTGCCGTTGAGGCAGGTGCCTTCGTCGTACGGGCTGGGCTGGGGGGCGGCGCTGGTGGGCGTGCCGAGGTCCGGCAGGTCGAGGGTGGGGAGGGGCGCCGGGGTCCAGGGGCGGGCGGAGGAGCCGGCGGCGGGGCGCTTGTCGGCGGTGGTGTCGGTGTCGTCGTCGGCGAGGGCGGCGATGCCGGCGACGAGCGCGGCGGCGCCGAGGACGGCGAGGAGGCAGCCGAGGGGGTTGCCCTTCCGGGCCGGCGGCGGGGCGCCGGCCACCTGTATGCGGAAGAGGACCTCCTGGCCCGCTATCCGTCCGCGGACGAGGTCGCCGTGTCGGGTGGGCGGGAGTGAGAGGCGTGCGGTGGCGCCGTCGCGGAGGGGGAGGTTGAGGACGGTGCCCGCGGCGGCTTGTTCGGGCGTGAGGGTGATCGGGATCTCCTGCGGCGGCACGGGCTTCTCCATGAGGTGGGTAGAGCCGGGTGTTCCGTGGTCGTCGCGGGGATTGTGCCGGGTGCCGGGGCGGTGACGCAGTGGTTCCGGCGGAGTGGTGGCGGATCGTTGCCGGCGGGTGTGCGGGCGCCCCCGCCGGAGGTGGTGGCGGGGGCGTGCGGGGTGCCTGGGGTGTACGCGTCAGCGGACGGGGCGGCCGATGCGGTGGACGCGGACGAGGTTGGTGGAGCCGGTGACGCCGGGAGGCGAGCCGGCGGTGATGACGACGGTGTCGCCGGGGACGCAGCGGCCGATGCGGAGGAGCTCTTCCTCGACCTGGGCGACCATCGCGTCGGTGGAGTCGACGTGGGGGCCGAGGAAGGTTTCGACGCCCCAGGTGAGGCTGAGCTGGGAGCGGGTCGCGGCGTCGGGGGTGAAGGCGAGGAGGGGGATGGGAGAGCGGTAGCGGGAGAGGCGTCGGACGGTGTCGCCGCTCTGGGTGAACGCGACGAGGAACTTGGCCCCGAGGAAGTCGCCCATTTCGGCGGCCGCGCGGGCGACGGCTCCGCCCTGGGTGCGGGGCTTGCTGCGCTCGGTGAGCGGCGGGAGGCCCTTGGCGAGGATGTCCTCTTCGGCGGCTTCGACGATGCGGGACATGGTCTTGACGGTGTCGACGGGGTATTTGCCGACGCTGGTCTCGCCGGAGAGCATGACGGCGTCGGTGCCGTCGATGACGGCGTTGGCGACGTCGGAGGCCTCGGCTCGCGTGGGCCGGCTGTTTTCGATCATCGAGTCGAGCATCTGCGTGGCGACGATGACCGGCTTGGCGTTGCGCTTGGCGAGCTTGACGGCGCGCTTCTGGACGATCGGGACCTGTTCCAGGGGCATCTCGACGCCGAGGTCGCCGCGCGCGACCATGATGCCGTCGAAGGCGGCCACGATGTCGTCGATGTTCTCGACGGCCTGGGGCTTTTCGATTTTGGCGATGACGGGGAGGCGGCGGCCTTCCTCGTCCATGATGCGGTGGACGTCGTCGATGTCGCGGCCGGTGCGGACGAAGGACAGGGCGATGACGTCGGCGCCGGTGCGCAGCGCCCAGCGGAGGTCGTCGATGTCCTTGTCGGAGAGGGCGGGGACGGAGACGGCGACGCCGGGGAGGTTGAGCCCCTTGTGGTCGGAGACCATGCCGCCTTCGATGACGCGGGTGTGGACGCGGGGGCCGTCGACGGCGGTGACTTCGAGGGTCACACGGCCGTCGTCGACGAGGATGCGCTCGCCGGGGGTGACGTCGGCGGCGAGGCCCTTGTAGGTGGTGCCGCAGGTGTGGCGGTCGCCGGGGGTGTCCTCGACGGTGACGGTGAAGGTGTCGCCGCGTTCAAGGAGTACGGGTCCTTCGGTGAAGCGTCCGAGGCGGATCTTCGGGCCTTGAAGGTCGGCGAGGATGCCGACGCTGCGGCCGGTCTCGTCTGCGGCCTTGCGCACGCGCTCGTAGCGCTCCTCGTGTTCGGCGTAGGTGCCGTGGCTGAGGTTGAGGCGGGCGATGTCCATTCCGGCTTCGACCAGGGCTTTGATCTGGTCGTATGAGTCGGTGGCGGGTCCCAGGGTACATACGATTTTTGCTCGGCGCATGAGGTGAGCGTATGCCCTACCGGGCGGTAGGCGGTGGGCTTCCGGTGTCCGCCCAACAACGCCTGGGCGAAGGGTTGTTGACAATTGTTGAATGTGCGTGGGGGTGCTCTGATGAGCACCCCCGGGGTGGGTTTCCGTGCGGTTCTCCAGGCTGTTTTCCGCGGGTCCGTCAGAGGTGCGGCGGGGTCATGGTGAAGCGGGCGTTCACCTGGGCGTAGACGGTTTGGCGCTGGGGTTCCAGGTCGAGGGGCGGTGCGGTTTCCTCGGTGGCTCCGAAGGCCATGGCGCGCATGGTGCCGGCGGGGGCGGCCATGGCGATCGGGGCGGCGTTCTCGGCGCCGAGGTCGGCGAGTTCGACGAGGGCGGCGAGGCGGGCCCCGAGCGCGTCGGCGTATTCGCGGGCGCGTTGGACGGCGTCGAGGACGGCCTGGCGGCGGGCTTCGGCATGGGCGGGCGAGGTGGGGCGCAGCGCCCACCAGGGGCCGTCGACGCGGGTGAGTTCGAGGTCGGCGAGACGGGTGGCGAGTTCGCCGAGGGCGGTGAAGTCGGTGAGTTCGGCGGTGATGTGGACGCGGCCGTGGTAGGCGCGGACGCGTTCGCCGCGGCCGTGGCGGGCGGGTTCGGGGGTGATGGAGAAGGCGCCGGTTTCGAGTTTTTCGACGGCGTCTCCGTAGCTCTTGATGAGGTCGAGGGTGGCGGCGTTGCGGCGGGTGAGGTCTTCCAGTGCGGTGCGGCGGTCGGTGCCGCGGGCGGTGACGGTGATGCCGATACGGGCGATTTCGGGGTCGACTTCGAGGTGCGCCTCGCCGCGGACGGCGATGCGGGGGGTGTCGGGGGTTCCGTAGGGCTGGTGCGGGGTGTCGGTGGTCATGGGTTCAACTGTGGCACTGCGGGGGCCGGGTGGCAGGGAGTTGGGGTGCGGAGGGGGTGTTGCCGGTTGTTGCCGATGGGTCAGAATCTACGCGCGTTGTCGGTGTTGTCAGTGTGGTCAGTGCGTTTTTCAGGGAGTTCGGTATGGGGTTGGACCGCAGGGTGTTCTTGGGCTCGTCGGCCGTGACGGGTGCGGCTGTGGCATGGACGGGGGCGTCTGCGGTGCCGGCGGCCGCGGCTGCGCCGGCACCGGGGCCGCGGCCGGGGCGGACGTACGCGTTCACGGTGATGGGGACGACGGACCTGCACGGGAACGTCTTCAACTGGGACTACTTCACGGACCGCGAGTTCGACGACAAGGCGCACAACGACGTGGGCCTGGCGAAGATCTCGACGCTGGTGGAGAAGGTGCGGGCGGAGAAGGGGCGGTGCAACACGCTGCTGATCGATGCCGGTGACACGATCCAGGGGACGCAGCTGTCGTACTACTACGCCAAGGTGGACCCGATCACCGCGCGCCGCGGCCCGGTGCATCCGATGGCGCAGGCGATGAACGCGATCGGCTATGACGCGGCGGCGCTGGGGAACCACGAGTTCAACTACGGGATTCCGGTGCTGCGGAAGTTCCAGGAGCAGTGCGACTTCCCGCTGCTCGGGGCGAACGCGGTGGATGCGCGGTCGCTGCGGCCGGCGTTCCCCCCGTACAGCATGCACCGGCTGCGCACTCCGCACGGGCGGGACGTGAAGGTGGCGGTCCTGGGCCTGACGAATCCGGGCATCGCGATCTGGGACAAGGCGCACGTGCAGGGGAGGATGGCGTTCCCGGGGCTGGAGGAGCAGGCCGCGAAGTACGTGCCGCGGCTGCGGTCGATGGGCGCCGACGTGGTGATCGTGTCGGCGCATTCCGGTTCGAGCGGTACGTCGTCGTACGGGGACCAGCTGCCGTACGTGGAGAACGCTGCGGGCCTGGTGGCGGAGCAGGTGCCGGGGATCGACGCGATCCTGGTCGGGCACGCGCACACGGAGATACCGGAGTACCGGGTGCGGAACAAGGCGACCGGCAGGGACGTGGTGCTGTCGGAGCCGCTGAAGTGGGGCCAGCGGCTGACGCTGTTCGACTTCGAGCTGTCGTGGCAGCGGGGCCGCTGGTCGGTGGCCTCGGTGTCGGCGCGGGTGCTGAACGCGAACACGGTGCCGGAGGACCCGAAGATCGTGCGGCTGCTCTCGGACGAGCACCGGAAGGTCGTGGAGTACGTCAACCAGGTGATCGGTACGTCGGCGCAGGCGATGTCGTCGGCGGAGGGCCCGGTGAAGGACGTCCCGATCATCGACCTGATCAACCACGTGCAGGCGGAGACGGTGAAGGTCGCCCTCGCGGGCACGGAGTGGGCTGCGCTGCCGGTGCTGTCGCAGGCGTCCTGCTTCTCGCGGACGGCGGTGATCCCGGAGGGGAAGGTGACGCTGCGGGACGCGGCGGGCCTGTACCCGTTCGAGAACACGCTGGAGGCCCGGGTCCTGACGGGTGCGCAGGTGAAGGACTACCTGGAGTACTCGGCCCGGTACTTCGTGCGGACGGCTCCCGATGCGGTGGTGGATCCGTCGAAGCTGACGAATGCGGACGGGATACCGGACTACAACTACGACGCGGTGTACGGGCTGGTGTACGACGTGGACATCGCGCAGCCGGTCGGTTCGCGGATCACGGGGCTGTCGTTCGAGGGCAGGCCGGTGGATCCGCAGGCGCGGTTCGTGCTGGCGGTGAACAACTACCGCGCGTCGGGCGGCGGGGCGTTCCCGCACGTGGCGGGGGCGAAGCAGGTGTGGGCGGACTCGGATGAGATCCGGAACACGATCATCTCGTGGGTGAGGGCGAAGGGGAGGGTCGATCCGGCGGGCTTCGCGTCGGTGGGGTGGCGCCTGACGCGGGCGGGCGTGCCGGTGTTCTAAGGCGTGTGCCGGAAGCACGGACAGGCCGGGCGGGGTGGTGCCCCGCTCCGGCCCGTCCGGCCCTAGAGGTCGAGCTGGTGCTGGTGTGTCGTGTGCGTGGGCGTGTAGCCGAGACCGTCGTTGATCCGCCGCATGTGCGCGTTGCTGTCGGCCGTGTCGGCCAGGAGGCCGGCGAGGTCCGGATAGTCACTGTGGGCTTGTCGGATCGACTCGGCCTTCATCCATCGGCCGAGGCCGTGGCCACGGTGCTCGGGCAGTACGCCCGTGCCGTAGTGCTGGCCGTCACCTGCGCCGTTGCCGGGGATGACGAGTTCGGTGAACCCGGCGATCGAGCCGTTGGAGGCGTCGATGGCGACGACGCTGTGCAGGTGGTCGCCACGCTGCTCGACGGCCTTCGCTGCGGCCCGCACGCGGTCCACGTCCCAGGCCACGGTGCCGTACTCGGCGTCGTCCACGGGCATGTCGTCCATGGCGCGGCGTGAGGCGGCGAACGTCCGGGCGAGGTCGTCGGGGACGGTTCCCCGCCATGACGCCAGCCGGTAGCCGGGATGAGGACGCTCGACGATTCCGGCGAGGACGGTGGTGTCCACCCCGGCCATTGCCAGGCGGGTGTACCTGAAGGTGAGGACCTTCCGGAAACCGCGCGCTGCCAGGAAATGGTCGCCGGGCGATCCGGCTTCTGCCTGCGCGACGATGCGGCGCCGGGCGTTGTCGCGGGCGGTGGCCACGGCGGTGTCGAGGAGCCGGGAGCCGACGCCCTTGCGGCGCTCCGCAGGATGAACGCGGAGGTCGAGCTCGGCGAGGTGATCCTGTCCGCCGTCGAGCAGGCGCAGGAAGGCGGTCCCGGCGGGGAGGGAATCCGCGTCCGACGCCAACCAGGCAAGACGCCGGCCGTGCGGGCCGTGAGCGGGGTCGGTCAGTGGGGTGATGCGAAGGGACAAGGTGTCTCCGTCGAGAGGAGGTGGCATGGGCCGGTACGCGAGCTCAGCTCCTGGGCACTCGTGCGCATGTGCTTCACACCTCCTGGTCGACAGCGCCGGCCTGCACCGATGCGGGCGGCTGGGCGAGCCCAGCCAGCTGCCGGACCCCTGGGCAACGGATTGACGAAAAGGCGGTGCGCGTGTGTGGTCACAGCCACTCGTTGATGGCCGCGACGAGGACGGTCGCCTCGTGGCGGACGGCGAGCTTACGTATCTCGTGGCCACGGAGCGGTGCCTTTGGGGGCGATTGCTGCCACATTCGACCGCATGCCGGGCCTTGTGGTCCTCGCCGTGTCCCCGCGGCGCCGTTCGAACCGCCATGCCGCTTCGAGGCAGTACAGCTCTTCCTCGCGGTAGCCGGGCCGTGGCGGACCGAGGCGCTTCGCGGCTTCCACGCACCGCTCGTCGCGGTGGAGTGCGAGACTCTGGACGGCTTCGAGCCGGACGCGGCGCTCCGGGTGGTCAAGCAGCGCCGCCAGCGAGTCACTCAGTACGGGGTCGCCGTTCGCGATGTCGCCGGCGCTGCGGCAGGCCGCGATCCCCACATCGGTGTCCGGGTCGTTCATCAGCGTCAGGACTCCCTCGCGGGCCCTGCCGGACAGGTGCTTGCCGTCCATGGACGTGCCGAGGCCGGCGGCCACCGCTCGCCGGACGCCGGGGTCGTGGTGGCCGAGGTGCGCCAGGAGGGCGGCTTCGGCGCGCGGGCCTTGGTACGAGGAGAGGCCGTGGAGCACCGTTGCGAGGACGGCGGGGTCCGTCTCCTCGGCTGACCAGTCCGTGAGGGCGGCCACAGCGAGGACGCAGTACTGCTCTTCGTGTGCATCGGCGAAGAGTTCGAACAGCCGTGCCAGTTCGGCACCGAACAGTCGGCGCCTCGGGTCCGCGTCGGCGCGCAGGGTCTCGGCGACGGCCCATGCCTCCGGCTCACGCCGGTGGGAGAGCATGATCGCGGCTCGGCCCCACGCCGTGTGGTCCGGGTCGCGCTCCAGGGCACGGGTGACGAGGTCGTCGCAGGAGGTGCGGATGCCGAGCAGTTCCTCCAACTCCGTGAGGATCGCGCCGTGTCCGTCCCGTACGGTCACTCCTTCGAGCGTCAGCTCGCCGACCTTGTAGTACCCCTCGTCGTCCTGCACGCGGGTGTACGCGACATCGCCCGAGGAACCGGTGCGGCGCCGCAGTTCGGCTTCGGTTCCGGCCTCGTGCCAGGTGCGTGCGAGGTCCCTCAGCTCCATCAGCTCGGAGGTCGGGTGCCTGTGCCGGATGCTGCCGCCGGTGAGGGCGTCGACGAGCGCGGGAGAGCCGAAGCCGACCGCCTCGCGCAGGGACGGCAACCGGTCCGGCGCGACTTCGCCGGGTACTGCTCCGCGCCTGATCAGCAGGTCGGCGACGTCGGTGTGGAGGGCCTGGACGGCCGCGGCGAAGGCGGCGGTCGCGTCGTCGGAGCCCCCGTGGGGCCGGCCCTCGCGTTCTTCCAGGAGCTGCTTCACGCGGAGCATGTCGCCCGCCCTGGCGGCGGCGGCCAGAGGGCCCTCCGCCGCACCGCTCGCGTGTCCGTCCGTCTGCATGACTGCTGCCCCCCCGTTGTGTTTCCGCTGGTCAGTCTAGGTGCGGCCGCCTGGCGGGCCCGCATGGTTTTCGGGCCGGGGCCTGAGGGGCGGGGCTCCCGGCCGTCGGGGTGCGGCTCAGGCGTGGTCGGCGAGGGGGCGGAGTTCGACGGTGGGCTGCGGTCGGGGTTCGGGGCGGGGTTCGAGGCCGAAGGTGGTGAAGGCGGTCCGGGCGGGCTGGGGGTAGGGGTCGGTGCCGGTGAGGGTGTTGAGGATGGTGGCGCTGCGCCAGGCGGCGAGGCCGAGGTCGGGGGCGCCGACGCCGTGGGTGTGGCGTTCGCCGTTCTGTACGAAGACGGTGCCGGTGACGGCGGGGTCGAGGACCATCCGGTGGCTGCGGTCGATGCGGGGGCGGCCGGAGGAGTCCTTGCGGAGGTAGGGGTCGAGGCCGGCGAGGAGGCGGTGCAGGGGGCGTTCGCGGTAGCCGGTGGCGAGGATGACGGCGTCGGTGGTGAGGCGGGAGCGGGTGCCCTGGTCGGCGTGCTCCAGATGCAGTTCGATCTTGGTGGTGGCGATGCGGCCCGCGGTGCGGACGGTGACGCCGGGGGTGAGGACGGCGTCGGGCCAGCCGCCGTGGAGGCTGCGGCTGTAGAGCTCGTGGTGGATGGCGGCGATGGTGGCGGTGTCGATGCCCTTGTGGAGCTGCCACTGGGCGGGGAGGAGGCGGTCGCGGACGGGTTCGGGGAGGGCGTGGAAGTAGTGCGTGTAGTCGGGGGTGAAGTGTTCGAGGCCGAGCTTGCTGTACTCCATGGGTGCGAAGGAGGGGGTGCGGGCGAGCCAGGTGAGGCGTTCGCGGCCGGCGGGGCGGGCGCGGAGGAGGTCGAGGAAGACCTCGGCGCCGGACTGGCCTGAGCCGATGACGGTGATGTGGTCGGCGCCGAGGATGCGGGTGCGGTTGTCGAGGTAGTCCGCGGAGTGGATCACGGGGACAGTGGGGGCTTCGGCGAGGGGGCGCAGCGGGTCGGGGACGTGCGGGGCGGTGCCGATGCCGAGGGCGAGGTGGCGGGCGTGCGTGCGGCCGAGGGCTTCGGCTTCGCCGTGCGCGCCGAGGCGGGTGTAGTCGATCTCGAACAGGTCGTGTTCGGGGTTCCAGCGGACGGCGTCGACCTGGTGGCCGAAGTGGAGGCCGGGGAGGTTCTCGGCGACCCAGCGGCAGTAGGCGTCGTATTCGGTGCGCTGGATGTGGAACTGCTGGGCGAAGTAGAAGGGGTAGAGGCGCTCTCTGTTCCTGAGGTGGTTGAGGAAGGTCCAGGGGCTGGTGGGGTCGGCGAGGGTGACGAGGTCCGCGAGGTACGGGACTTGGAGGGTGGTGCCGTCGATGAGGAGTCCGGGGTGCCAGCGGAAGTGGGGGCGTTCGTCGTAGAAGGCGGTGGCGAGGGGGGCGGCTCCGTGGCGGGGCAGGCCGTCGGCGAGGGCGGCGAGGGACAGGTTGAAGGGACCGATGCCGATTCCGACGAGGTCGTGGGGTGCATCGAGGTGGGCGGTCATCGGGGGGTGCTGCCTTCCAGGAGGGTGAGGAGGGTGGTGAGGTCCTGTGGGGTGGTGTGGGGGTTGAGGAGCGTCGCTTTGAGCCAGAGGCGGCCGTCGGCGGTGGCCCGGCCGAGGACCGCGCGGCCGTGGTGGAGGAGGGCGCGGCGGAGGTCGGCGACGTCGGTGTCGGTGGCGTGGGTGGGCCGGAAGAGGACGGTGGTGAGGGTGGGGGCTGCGTGGAGGGTGAAGGCGGGGTGGGCGTCGATGAGTTCGGCGAGGTGGCGGGCGAGGCCGAGGGTGTGGTCGATGAGGCGGGCGACGCCGTCGCGGCCGAGTGCGCGCAGCGTGGCGGCGATCTTGAGGGCGTCGGGGCGTCGGGTGGTGCGGAGGGAGCGGCCGAGGAGATCGGGAAGGCCGGCTTCGGTGTCGTCGGCGGCGTTGAGGTAGTCGGCCTGGTGGGCGAGCGGGGCCAGATGGGCGGTGTCGGGGACGGCGAGGAGGCCGGCGGGGACGGGCTGCCAGCCGAGTTTGTGCAGGTCGAGGGAGATGGACCCGGCGCGGTGGAGGCCGGTGAGGAGGTGCCGGTGCCGCGGGCTGAGGGCGAGGGGGCCGGCGTAGGCGGCGTCGACGTGGAGTTCGGCTCCGTGGCGGGCGCAGGTGTCGGCGAGGGCGTCGAGGGGGTCGATGAGCCCGGCGTCGGTGGTGCCTGCGGTGGCGGTGACGAGGGCGGGGCCGGTGGTGCGGGCGAGGGTGTCGTGGACGTGGCGGGGGTCGAGGACGCCGGTCGGTGTGGGGAGCGAGGTGGTGGGGGGCAGTCCGAGGAGCCAGGCGGCGCGGGGGACGGAGTGGTGGGCGTTGGCTCCGTGGACGACGGTGAGGGCGGGGCCGTGGCGTTCCCGCGCGAGCAGGAGGGCGAGCTGGTTGGCTTCGGTGCCGCCGGTGGTGATCAGGGCGTCGGGCTGCGCGGTGGGGTAGAGCTCGGCGGCGAGCGTGCGGGTGAGGAGGGCTTCGAGGACGGAGGCGGCGGGGGCCTGGTCCCAGGAGTCCAGTGAGGGGTTGAGGGCGCCGGCGGCGAGGTCGGCCGCGGCGGCGACGGCGAGGGGCGGTCCGTGGAGGTGCCCTGCGCAGAGCGGGTGGGCGGGGTCGGCGGCACCGCGCGCCAGGACGTGCACGAGCGTGCGGAGGGCTTCGTGGGGCCCGGTGCCGCGCTCGGGCAGAAGCGCCCCGAGCGCGGCGGTGACGTCGGCGCCGACGGCATCCGGACCGCCGGCGGGAAGGGGTCCGGACCGTGCGCGTGCCCCGGCGGCGAGGGCGTCGAGAACGGTGTCGAGGAGGGGGCGCAGGGCGTCGGGGCCGTCGGGGCCCCCGGCGAGCGGGGGCAGTGGCGGTCCGGGCGGCGCGGTCATGGGATCCTCACGGGGGCGGGCGGTACGGGGCGGCCGGCCCTGTTGTGCGGGGCCCCTGGCATCGGGGCGCGCCCGGCAGCGGTGGCGTCCGGAGCACCCGCCGATACAACGATCCGACCGGAACGGGGTAACCACCCGTCCCCGCGCCCCCGCCACCGGAGCGGTGCCGCGGCGCGGGCAGGCCGCCCGCGGGGCTGCGCCGACCGCCCCTGGTGCGCTCGCCGGACCCGCACGCCCCCGTCCCGGTCAGGAGTTGGCGGTGCGGACGTGGAGGGCGCGGGCCAGGTCGTCCAGTTGGTCCGTGAGGCCGCGGCGGAGGCGGGGGGTGACGGCCGGGTCGGTGAGGGCGGCGCGGCCGGTGGCGAGGTGGTCGGGGTCGACGGCGTGGGCGGGGAAGGCGTGGCGGGCTGCGGCTTCGGCGATGGCGGGGCCGCGGCGGGCGGCGAGCGCGGTGGCTTCGGTGTAGTAGCGGGGGACGTACGGGCTGACGAGGTCGGCCTGTTCGGGCTGCCAGAAGCCGCGGGCGGTGGCGGTGAAGAGGTAGTTGGAGAGGTCGTCGTCGTGGAAGAGCCGGTCCCAGGCGGCGGCCTTCGCCTCGGGGTCGGGGAGGGAGGCGTGGCAGCGGGCGGCGCCTTCGCGGCCGGTGGCGCTGGGGTCGTCGGCGAGGACGGCGTCGATGTCGGCGGGGGTGGCGGCGCCGAGGACGGCGAGGCGGGCGAGGATGCGCCAGCGCAGTTCGGGGTCGAGTTCGGGGCCGCCGGGGACGGTGCCGTCGTCGAGCCAGCCGGCGAGGGTGTGGGGCTGGGTGGCGCTGTCGATGAGGAGGCGTACGGCGGACAGGCGCAGTCCGGGGTCGGAGCCGTCCTCGGTGCGGCGCAGCAGGTCACGCGCGATGCCGGTGAGGGCGGCGAGGGCTTCGGTGCGCCGGTCGGGGGTGAGGTAGCGGTCGGCGATGTGGTGGCGGGCGAAGGTGAGCGCGCCTTGGACGACGGCGAGGTCGGGTTCGTCGCAGAGGTGTGCTTCGGCGGTGGTGAGGTAGTCGCCGGGGGCGAGTTCGCCGTCGCGGACCATGTCGCGCAGGGAGTTCCAGACGACGGCGCGGGTGAGGGGGTCCGGGACGGCGGAGATGCCCCTCAGGGCGGTCTCGACGGAGGTTTCGTCGAGGCGGACCTTGGCGTAGCCGAGGTCGCCGTCGTTGAGGACGAGGAGGGCGGGGCGGGGTCCGGCGGCGGAGAGGACTTCGTCGGTGGGGAGGTCGAGGGTGAGGCGTTCGCGGAGGTGGAGGCGGTCGTCGCCGGGGTCGCGGTCGTAGAGGCCGGCGGCGATGTGGTGGGGGCGGGTGCCGTTGCGGTCGACGGTGAGGGTCCAGCCGCCGTGGCCTTCCTGGATGCGGGAGGTGAGGGTGTCGGCTCCGGTGGTGCGCAGCCAGGTCTCGGCCCAGGTGTGGACGTCGCGGTCGGTGTGGGCGGCGAGGGAGTCGATGAGGTCGGCGAGGGAGGCGTTGGCGAACTTGTGCCGGGCGAAGTGGGTGTTGATGCCGGCGAGGAAGTCCTTTTCGCCGATCCAGGCGACGAGTTGGCGCAGCGCCGAGGCGCCCTTGGCGTAGGAGATGCCGTCGAAGTTGAGGAGGGCGGAGGCGGTGTCGGGGACGGCGTCGGGGTCGGGGGCGACGGGGTGGGTGGAGGGCCGCTGGTCGGCGTCGTATCCCCAGGGCTTGCGTTCCATGGCGAATTCGGTCCAGCTGCCGGTGAAGCGGGTGGCTTCGGTGAGGGTCTGGTAGCCCATGTACTCGGCGAAGGACTCGTTCAGCCAGATGTCGTCCCACCAGCGGAGGGTGACGAGGTCGCCGAACCACATGTGGGCCATTTCGTGGGCGATGGTGTTGGCGCGGCGCTGCCGTTCGGAGTCGGTGACGGCGGAGCGGAAGACGTATTCGTCCCGGAAGGTGACGAGGCCGGGGTTTTCCATGGCGCCCGCGTTGAATTCGGGGACGAAGGCCTGGTCGTAGGAGTCGAAGGGGTACGGCTCCGTGAACTTCTCGTGGTAGCGGTCGTAGCAGGCGGTGGTGATGCCGAGGATTTCGTCGGCGTCGGCGTCGAGGTGGGGGGCGAGGGATTTGCGGCAGTGGATGCCGAAGGGGAGTCCGGCGTGTTCGGTGCGGATGCTGTGCCAGGGGCCCGCGGCGACGGCGGCGAGGTAGGTGGAGATGCGGGGGGTGGGGGCGGAGGTCCAGACGGCGGCGCCGTCGGTGTCGCGGTGGCCGGTGCGGGCGGTGGTGCCGTTGGCGAGGACGGTCCAGTGGGCGGGGGCGGTGACGGTGAACTCGAACACCGCCTTGAGGTCGGGCTGGTCGAAGGCGGGGAAGACGCGCTGGACGTCGTCGAGGAAGAGCTGGGTGTAGAGGTACGTCTCGCCGTCGGCGGGGTCGGTGAAGCGGTGCAGGCCCTCCCCGGTGCGGGAGTAGCGCATGCGGGTGTCGAGGCGGAGTTCGTGCGGGCCGGGGGTGAGGGCGGTGAGGGCGAGCCGGTTGTCGGTGAGGCCGGCCGGGTCGAGGGGGGTGCCGTCGAGTTCGGCGGAGCGCAGTTCGTCCGGTTTCAGTTCGACGAAGGTGTCGCCGGCCGCACGGGCGGTGAAGCGGATGAGGGTGGTGGTGTCGAAGGTGTCGCCGTCGCCGGTGAGGTCGAGGGTGACGGTGTAGTGGTGGACGTCGAGGAGGCGGGCGCGGGCCTCGGCTTCGCTGCGGGTGAGTGCGGACATGGGCCCATGCTGCCTGACGGGCGGGCCGCGGACGCCGCGTGCGGTGGCCGTGGGCCCTGCCCGGCAGAGGGCGCCGGGCCCGCGGCCCCTTTGGCGGCAGGACCTACTCTTCGCGGGCGGCGATCGTCTCGTGGTGGCGGATGACCTCGGCGATGATGAAGTTCAGGAGCTTCTCGGCGAAGGCGGGGTCGAGCTTGGCGTTCTCGGCGAGCTGGCGCAGGCGGGCGATCTGGCTGGCCTCGCGGGCGGGGTCGGCGGGCGGCAGGTGGTGGCGGGCCTTGAGGTGGCCGACCTGCTGGGTGCACTTGAAGCGTTCGGCGAGCATGTGGACGACGGCGGCGTCGATGTTGTCGATGCTGTCGCGGAGGCGGGCCAGCTCGGCGGTGACGTTCTCGTCGGGCGCCTCGGCGGGGCTGTTGTTCATGGTCCCCGAGAATACGTGGCGGGTGCAGGCGGGTCGCGGGGCAGCCGCTGGATGAGACAGCCCGGGGCGGCGTACGGGCCCGGGGCGCGGCGGTGTACGGGGCCCCCGGGCGCGAGGATGCCCCGCCGTCCCGGGGGCCCGAAGGGGCCGGGAGGGCGGGGCGTGCGGGGCCGTGGGTCAGAGGGAGGCCGCCGCCGTCTTGATCTGCGAGGCGAAGGTGGACACCTCGGTGTACACGCCGGGGTATCCGGCGCGGGCGCAGCCCCGGCCCCAGCTGACGATGCCGACCTGGATCCAGGCCCCGGCGGCGTCGCGGCGGAACATGGGGCCGCCGGAGTCGCCCTGGCAGGTGTCGACTCCGCCCTGGTCGTAGCCGGCGCAGATCTCCTCGCTCGGGACGAGGGAGCTGCCGTAGGCGCTCCGGCAGGCTGCGTCGGAGACGAAGGGGACGTTGGCCTTGAGCAGGTAGCGCTGCTGGCTGCCGCCTTCGCGGGCGGCGCCCCAGCCGGCGACGGTGAAGGTGCCGTTGTCGTACTGCTTGGTCTCGGCGATGTTGAGGGTGGGCAGGTTGATCGGCTTGGCGAGCTTGATCAGGGCCCAGTCCTTGCCCTGGCCGTTGTAGCCGGGGGCGCGGAGGACCTTGGTGGACCTGACCTTGATCGCGCTGGAGCTGTTGAGGTCGACGACGCCGGCGGTGGCGGTGATGGAGGTGTTGTTGCCGCTGGAGCCGACGCAGTGGGCGGCGGTGAGGACGATCTGCTGGGTGAGCAGGGAGCCGCCGCAGCCCATGGAGAGGCGGACCATCCAGGGGAACTCGCCCTGTGCGGCGCGGGTGCCGCCGACGACGGGGGCGGGGGCCGCGTGGGCTCCGGCGGGCTGGAGGCTGACGGCGGCGAGGGCGACGGCGCCGGCGGCGAGGGCGCGCTTGAGGAACGTGCCGAATGAGGACACGGTCAACACACTGCCTTTCGTGGGGGGTTGGGCTGTGCGTGCCATCGGGTTAATGACACGTACATGTCACACCCGCCGGTGTGCGGACATCAAGGACCCGTTTTCGGACATTCTGCGGAGCCGGGTGCCCGGCGGCCGGCCGCGGGGACCGGCCCCGCCCGCTCGAACACGGCTTTCCGCGCCCCGGTCCCGGCCGCGCGCCCGCTGCCTCCGCGCGGACGGCCGCCGGATGACGGGAACCGGTCGTACGGGGCTCCCCTCCCCCGCCGGGCCCGTACGCCCGCACGGCCCAACTTTGCGGGCGGCGGCGGTTCGGCGGGGGTGCGGTGTGGGTAGTGATACCCCATCGCACGAGTGCCGGACCGGTCCCGACCCCTCGCCAGGGGGCCGGGGCCGATTCGCGCCCCTCCGCCTCCGGCACCCGCGCCATACGATCCCGCACCGCCGCGCTCCGGCCACCCGGCTGCCGCCTGCGCAGGCCCTGCGGGCACGCCCTGCCCGCCGGCCCGGCCCTCGCCCGCCCCTCCGCCTCCCCCTCCGGCGGGACCTCAGCGGGCGCCGTACACGGGCTGCGGGGTGCGGGCGGCGGCCAGGAGCTTCGCGGCGGCCTCGCCCGCCTCCGCGGGCGTGCGGCGGGCGCCGGCGTCGGCGGTGGGGCCGCGCCGCCAGCCCTCCATGACCGTGATCCGGCCGCCCTCCGCCTCGAAGACCCGTCCGGTGACCCCGGCCGAAGCGCCGCTGCCCAGCCAGACCACCAGCGGCGAGACGTTCCCCGGGGCCATCGCGTCGAACTCCCCCTCCCCCGGCGCCGCCATCGCCTGCGCGAAGACCTCCTCGGTCATCCGGGTCCGGGCGGCCGGCGCGATCGCGTTGACCTGGACCCCGTACCGGCCCAGCTCCGCCGCCGCGACCAGCGTCAGCCCGAGGATCCCTGCCTTGGCGGCGCTGTAGGCGCCCTGCCCGACCGAGCCGGCCAGCCCGGCCCCCGAGGAGGTGTTGACGACGCGGGCGTCCGGGGTGCGGCCGGCGGCGGCCTCCGCCCGCCAGTGCGCGGCCGCGTGCTTCAGCGGCAGGAAGTGGCCCTTCAGGTGGACGCGGACGACCGCGTCCCAGTCGTCCTCGCCGAGGTTGACGAGCATGCGGTCGCGCAGGAAGCCCGCGTTGTTGACGAGCGTGTCCAGCCTGCCGAAGGCCGCCAGGGCGCACTCGACGAGGGAGGCGGCGCCGGCCCCGGTGGCGATGTCGCCGGCGTGCGCCACGGCCTCGCCGCCGAGCGCCCGGATCTCCTCGACGACGCGGGCGGCCGGGCTTCCGGGGGCGGGGCGCCCGTCAGGTCCGGTGCCGAGGTCGTTGACGACGACGCGGGCGCCCTCCGCGGCGAACGCCAGGGCGTGCGCCCGGCCGAGGCCCCGCCCGGCGCCGGTCACGGCGACGACCCTCCCCCGGGCCATCCCGCCGCCCGCACCCGCACCCGCACCCGCACCCGTATCCGTATCCGTACCGCTGACGCTGCTGCTGCTCATCTCAGGCCTCCTTGTGGGCGGTTGACGCGTCCAGGAACGCCGGGCGCTCGCCTCCCCCGTGCACGAGCAGGGCGGCCCCGCTGATGTATCCGGCGCGGTCGGAGGCGAGGAACACGGCCGCCGCGCCCGCGTCCGCGGGGTCGGCGAGCCGGCCGAGGGGGACCGTCGCGGCGACGGCGGCGACGCCGTCCGCGTCGCCGTAGTGCAGGTGCGCCGACTCGGTGGCGACCATGCCGAGGACCAGCGTGTTCACGCGGACCCGCGGCGCCCATTCGACGGCCATCGAGCGGGCCAGGTGCTCCAGCCCCGCCTTGGCCGCACCGTACGCGGCGGTTCCCGGCGAGGGGCGGGAGCCGCTGACGCTGCCGACCATGACCACCGACCCGCGGGCCTCCCGCAGCAGCGGGTAGGCGGCCAGGGAGGCCGTCATCGGGGCGACCAGGTTCAGGTGGACGACGCGGGCGTGCCGTTCGGCGGCGCCCTCGCCGAGCGGCCGGTACGGGGTTCCGCCGGCGTTGTTGACCAGGCAGTCGAGGCGGCCCCCCGTCCGGCCGCCGAGGTCGTCGAAGAAGCGCTGCACGCCGCCCGGGTCGCGCAGGTCGACGGGCACGTACGCGGCGGTGCGGCCGCCGGCCGCGACGGGCCGTCCGGGCGGGCGGCGGGCGCAGACGACGACGTCCGCGCCGGCGGCGAGGAACGACCGGGCGATTCCCGCGCCGACGCCGCGGGTTCCGCCGGTGACCACCACGACCCTCCCGCCGAGCTCCATGGGCTGCTACCTTCCTCGCCTAACAAACGTTTGGTGGAAAGGTAGCTGATGCGCCCATGGGTGTCTCCACCTCAAGCCCCGGCAAGGGCCTCGCACTCGTCACGGTCGACTTCCCACCCGTCAACGCCCTCCCCGTGCAGGGCTGGTACGACCTGGCGGACGCCGTCCGCGCCGCCGGCCGCGACCGGGACGTCCGGTGCGTCGTCCTCGCCGCCGAGGGCCGCGGCTTCAACGCGGGCGTCGACCTGGAGGAGTTGCAGTCCGACACCGGGCACGCCCGCCTGATCGGCGCCAACCGCGGCTGCCAGGAGGCCTTCGCCGCGGTGTACGAGTGCGAGGTGCCGGTGGTGGCCGCCGTGCACGGCTTCTGCCTCGGCGGCGGCATCGGCCTGGTCGGCAACGCGGACGCGGTCGTCGCCTCCGACGACGCCGCGTTCGGCCTGCCCGAGCTGGACCGGGGCGCCCTCGGCGCCGCCACGCACCTGGCCCGGCTCGTCCCGCAGCACCTGATGCGGACGCTGTACTACACCTCGCGGACCGTGACCGCCGCCGAGCTGCACGCCCACGGCTCCGTCTGGCAGGTCGTCCCGAGGGCCGGGCTCCGCGCCGCGGCGCTGGCGCTGGCCACGGAGATCGCCCGCAAGGACGGCAGCCTGATCCGCATGGCGAAGGCGGCCATCAACGGCATCGACCCGGTCGACGTGCGCCGCAGCTACCGCTTCGAGCAGGGCTTCACCTTCGAGGCGGCCCTCGGCGGGATCGCCGACCGGGTCCGCGACACCTTCGGGAAGGCGGGGGCGCCGTGACCGGCAAGCTGATGACGGCCGACGAGGCCGCGGGGCGGCTGCGCAGCGGCATGACCGTCGGCATCGGCGGCTGGGGTTCGCGGCGCAAGCCGATGGCGCTGGTACGGGCGCTGCTGCGCTCGCAGGTCACGGACCTGACCGTGGTCTCGTACGGCGGCCCGGACGTCGGCATGCTCGCCGCGGCCGGCCGGATCCGGCGGCTGGTGGCGCCGTTCGCCACGCTCGACTCGATCCCGCTGGAGCCGCACTTCCGGGCCGCCCGCGAGCGCGGCGCGCTCGCCTTCACCGAGTACGACGAGGCGATGTTCCTGTGGGGGCTGCGGGCCGCCGCAAACCGGCTGCCGTTCCTGCCCGTGCGCGCCGGGCTCGGCTCGGACGTCCTGCGCGTCAACCCCGGGCTGCGTACGGTCGCCTCGCCGTACGGGGACGGCGAGGAGCTCGTCGCGGTGCCCGCGCTGCGGCTGGACGCGGCCCTGGTCCACGTCAACCGCGCGGACCGGCACGGCAACGGCCAGTACCTGGGCCCGGACCCGTACTTCGACGACCTGTTCTGCGCGGCCGCCGACGCCGCCTACCTCTCCTGCGAGCAGCTCGTGGAGACCGCGGACCTCGCCGAGGCCGGGCCGCCGCAGTCGCTGCTGGTCGGCCGGCACACCGTCACCGGTGTCGTGGAGGCGCCGGGCGGCGCGCACTTCACCTCCTGCGCGCCCGACCACGGGCGGGACGAGGCCTTCCAGAAGCTGTACGCGGCCACCCCCTGGCCCGAGTTCGCCGCGCGCTTCCTGGCAGGCCGCAGCGAGGACGACTACCGCGGCGCCGTCCGCGCCTGGCACGGGGAGCGGCAGCAGTGAACGCGGGAGCGGCGGCGGGCCCGGGCGGTGCGGTGAGCCGGGCGGAGTACTGCGTGGTGGCGTGCGCCGAGGAGTGGCGGGGCGCGGGGGAGGTCCTGGCGAGCCCGATGGGGCTGATCCCCTCGCTCGGGGCGCGGCTGGCGCGGCTGACGTTCTCCCCCGACCTGCTGCTGACCGACGGCGAGGCGCTGCTCGTGGGGCCGGACGGCGAGGTGGAGGGCTGGCTGCCCTACCGGCGGCACCTGGACCTGGTCGCGGGCGGGCGGCGGCACGTGATGATGGGTGCGAGCCAGATCGACCGGTACGGCAACCAGAACATCTCCTGCATCGGCGACTGGGAGCGGCCGGACCGGCAGCTCCTCGGAGTGCGGGGCGCCCCCGCCAACACGGTCAACCACCCGGTCGGCTACTGGGTGCCGCGGCATTCGCGGCGGGTGTTCGTCGAGCGGGTCGACATGGTGTGCGGGGTCGGCCACGACCGGGCGGCGGCAGGGGGTGCGGGCCGCTTCCACCGGCTGGGCCGGGTGGTCAGCGACCTCGGCGTGTTCGACTTCGCGACGCCCGACCGGTCGATGCGGCTCGCCTCCCTGCACCCGGGCGTCGGGGTGGAGGAGGTGCGGGAGGCCACCGGGTTCGCGCTCGCCGTGCCGGAGGAGGTCCCTTACACGCGGGAGCCGACCGCCGGGGAGCTGCGGCTGCTCCGCGAGGTCCTCGACCCGGCGGGGCTGCGCGAGCGGGAAGTGCGGGGCTGAGGCGGTGGAGACGGCGCTGACCCGGCTGGTCGGGGTGCGGTATCCGATCGTGCAGACGGGCATGGGGTGGGTGGCGGGGCCGCGGCTGGTGTCGGCCGCGGCGAACGCGGGCGCGCTGGGGATCCTCGCGTCCGCGACGATGACGGCGGACGGGCTGCGGGCGGCGGTGCGGGAGGTGCGGTCGCGTACGGACGCCCCGTTCGGGGTGAACCTGCGGGCGGACGCCGGGGATGCCGCCGAGCGGGTCCGGATCCTCGTCGAGGAGGGCGTGCGGGTGGCGTCGTTCGCGCTGGCCCCGTCGCGGGAGCTGATCGCCCGGCTGAAGGACGCGGGCGTGGTGGTGATCCCGTCGGTCGGGGCGCGCCGGCATGCGGAGAAGGTCGCGGCGTGGGGGGCGGACGCGGTCCTCGTACAGGGCGGCGAGGGCGGCGGGCACACCGGGGAGGTGGCCACGACGGTGCTGCTGCCGCAGGTGGTGGACGCGGTGGACGTGCCGGTGGTGGCGGCGGGCGGCTTCCGCGACGGGCGCGGGCTGGTCGCGGCGCTGTCGTACGGGGCAGCCGGGATGGCGATGGGTACGCGGTTCCTGCTGACCTCGGACTCGACGGTGCCGGACCCGGTGAAGGCCCGCTACCTGGCGGCCGGCGTCGGGGACGTGACGGTGACCCGGGCCGTGGACGGGATGCCGCACCGGATGCTGCGCACCGACCTGGTGGCCGCGCTGGAGCGGGCGGGGCGGGCGGGGGCGCTGCTGCGGGCGGTCCGGCACGCGGCGGGGTTCCGGAGGCTGTCGGGGCTGTCGTGGCCGCGGATGGTGCGGGACGGGCTGGCGATGCGGCACGGGCGGGAGCTGTCGTGGAGCCAGGTGCTGCTGGCCGCGAACACGCCGATGCTGCTGCGGGCGTCGATGGTCGAGGGCCGCACCGACGTCGGGGTCATGGCGTCGGGGCAGGTCGCCGGGGTGATCGACGACCTTCCGTCGTGCGCGGAGCTGGTGGAGCGGATCATGGCCGAGGCGCGTGCGGTACTGGCCCGGCTGGAGGCGCTGGAGGCCTCGGGCGGCGGACCCGCGGGCTGACCCCGGCGGGCCGCCGCGGCAGCGGCAGGGCGCGCTGCTGCTCAGGCGCCGCCGCGGGCGGCGGGCTGGCGGTCGCCGCCGGAGCGCCGGCGGCCGCCGGAGGAACCGGGCGGGAGCCGCCGGAGCGGGCGCCGCCGGTGCGGGCCGCGGCCGGGGCGCCGCCCTGGGCCGTGCCGCGGCTGCGGCGGGGCCGGCCGTCGCCGGGGCCTGCGCGGTGCCCGCGCCGGCCTCGGTGCGTCCGGCGCCGCCGCGTCCGCCGCCCTGGCCGCCGTTCTGGCCGCCGCCGCCCTGGCCGCGCCCGGAGCGGCGCCGTCCGCCGCCGCCCTGGCCGGTGCGCTGCTTCGGCGGGGCCGCCGGCTGGGGCACCTCGATGACGACGGGCACGCCGGAGGGCTCCCGGGCGCCGGTGAGCCGGGACAGCTCACCGTCGGAGGACTTGACCTGCGCGGTGCGCGGGGAGATCCCGGCGTCGGCCATGAGGCGGGACATCTCGCGCTTCTGCTCGGGCAGGACGAGGGTGACGACGCTGCCGGACTCGCCGGCGCGGGCGGTGCGGCCGCCGCGGTGCAGGTAGTCCTTGTGGTCGGTGGGCGGGTCCACGTTGACGACGAGGTCGAGGTCGTCGATGTGGATGCCGCGGGCGGCGACGTTCGTCGCGATCAGCGCGGTGACCTCGCCGGTCTTGAACCAGTCGAGGGTGCGGTTGCGCTGCGGCTGGGAGCGGCCGCCGTGCAGGCCGGAGGCGCGTACGCCCTGGGCGAGGAGGCGCTTGACCATGCGGTCGACGCCGCGCTTGGTGTCGACGAACATGATGACGCGGCCGTCGCGGGCGGCGATGCGGGTGGCGACGGCCTTCTTGTCGGTCTCGTCCATCACGTACAGGACGTGGTGCTCCATGGTGGTGACCGCGCCGGCGGACGGGTCGACGGAGTGGCCGACCGGGTCGGTGAGGAACCTGCGGACGAGCTTGTCGATGTTCTTGTCGAGCGTCGCGGAGAACAGCAGGCGCTGGCCGCCGGGCTCGACCTGATCCAGGAGGGCGGTGACCTGGGGCATGAAGCCCATGTCGGTCATCTGGTCGGCCTCGTCGAGGACGGTGATGGCGACCTGGTCGAGGACGGCGTCTCCGCGGTCGATGAGGTCCTTCAGGCGGCCCGGGGTGGCGACGAGCACCTCGGCGCCGCGGCGCAGCGCGCCGGCCTGCCGGTTGATCGACATGCCGCCGACGACGGTCGTCGTGCGCAGGTTCAGCGCGGTGGCGTAGGGGGCGAGGGCGTCGGTGACCTGCTGGGCCAGTTCGCGGGTCGGTACGAGGACCAGGGCGAGCGGGGCCTTCGGCTGGGCTCGGCGGCCGGCGGTGCGGGCGAGGAGGGCCAGGCCGAAGGCGAGGGTCTTGCCGGAGCCGGTGCGGCCGCGGCCGAGGAGGTCGCGGCCGGCGAGGGAGTTCGGGAGGGTGGCGGCCTGGATGGGAAAGGGCTCGGTGACGCCCTGGGCGGCGAGGGTCTTCAGGAGGGCCTCGGGGAGGTCCATGTCCTCGAACGCGGCGGCCGGCGGGAGCGGCGGGACCACCGGGTCGGGCATGGTGAACTCCTGCGGCCGCGGGGCCTGGGCGGCGTTCTGCCGGCCGGTGCCGGGCTTCTGCCGTCCCTGGGCGGGTCCCCGTCCGCGGGCGGGTCGGCGGGCGGGGCGGGCGGTGCTGGAGCTGGTCATGCGGGACGGCCCTCCTGAAGAGGCGGTGAGGGCCCCACCCGGTGGATCCGGTGCAAAACATTAAAAAGCGCCTGCGGACGATGTCCCGTCAGGCGCACATATGTTCCTGGGTACCACAACTGCAAGGATCAACGTAGCACACCGGTGCCCGTCCGCGCGGAGCACCGGGCGCGGGCGGGGCCTGGCGGGGGTGCGGCCCGCCCGCACCCGGCAGGCGGCCGCCGCGGGGGCGGGCGGGGCCGCCGGGGCGGTTCAGAGGCGTTCGAGGATGGTGACGTTGGCCTGGCCTCCGCCTTCGCACATGGTCTGCAGGCCGTAGCGGCCGCCGGTGCGCTCCAGCTCGTGGAGCAGGGTCGTCATGAGGCGGGCGCCGGTCGCGCCGAGGGGGTGGCCGAGGGCGATCGCGCCGCCGTTGGGGTTGACGCGGTCCGGGTCGGCGCCGGTCTCCTTCAGCCAGGCGAGGACGACGGGGGCGAAGGCCTCGTTGATCTCGACGAGGTCGATGTCGTCGAGGGTCATGCCGGTCTTCTTCAGGGCGTGGGCGGTGGCGGGGATGGGTGCGGTCAGCATGCGGATGGGGTCCTCGCCGCGGGCGGAGAGGTGGTGGATGCGGGCGCGGGGCCGCAGCCCGTGGTCGGCGAGGGCCCGCTCGGAGGCGATCAGCAGGGCGGCCGCGCCGTCGGAGACCTGGGAGGAGGCGGCGGCGGTGATCGTGCCGCCGGCGACGACGGGGTTCAGGGCGGCCATCTTCTCCGGGGTGGTGTCGCGGCGCGGGCCCTCGTCGGCGGCGACGCCGGCACAGGGGGCGGTCTCGCGGTCGAAGCGGCCCTCGTCGAGCGCGCGGACGGCCCGCCGGTGGGAGCGCAGCGCGTACTCCTCCATGTCGGTGCGGCCGATGCGCCACTGGCGGGCGATGAGTTCCGCACCGTGGAACTGGTTGACGGGTGCGTCCCCGTACCGGGCGCGCCAGCCGGTGCTGCCGGCGTAGGGGCCGTCGGTGAGCCCGAGGGGTTCGGCGGCCTGACGGGAGGCGTAGGCGATGGGGACCATGGACATGTTCTGGGTGCCGCCGGCAACGACGAGGTCCTGGGTGCCGGACATGACGGCCTGGGCGGCGAAGTGGACGGCCTGCTGGGAGGAGCCGCACTGCCGGTCCACGGTCACGCCGGGCACCTCCTGGGGCAGTCCGGCCGCGAGCCAGGCGGTGCGGGCGATGTCGCCGGCCTGCGGGCCGACGGTGTCGAGGCAGCCGAAGACGACGTCGTCGACGGCGGCGGGGTCGATGCCGGTGCGGTCGACGAGGGCGGCCAGGACGTGGGCGCCGAGGTCGGCGGGGTGGACGGCGGCGAGCCCTCCCCCGCGCCTCCCGACGGGGGTGCGGACCGCGTCGACGATGTAGGCCTCGGGCATCGGGGGCTCCTCTGGTCGGGGCGCGCTGGGGTCAGTCGCGTACGGCGATCCCGTCCAGGACCATCGAGAGGTACTGGCGGGCGATCTCCTCGGGGCTGTGCCGTCCGTGGGGCCGGTACCAGGACGCGGCCACCCAGACGGTGTCGCGGACGTAGCGGTAGGTGAGGCGGATGTCGAGGTCGGCGCGGAACACCCGGTCGGCGACGCCGCGTTCGAGGGTGCCGAGCCAGGCCTTCTCGAACTTCTGCCGGGAGTCGGCGAGGTAGCCGAAGCGGGGCTGCAGGGCGAGGTGGCGGGATTCCCTCTGGTAGATGGCGACGGCGTCGCGGTGCCGGTCGATCTCCCGGAAGGACTCGGTGACGAGGGCCTCGATGGTCTCGCGGGGGCCGAGGCCGGCCGCGAGGACGGCGTCGTAGCCCTCCCACAGTTCGCCGAGGAAGGTGGAGAGGATCTCGTCGAGCATCGATTCCTTGGAATCGAAGTGGTAGTAGAGGCTGCCGGCGAGCATGCCGGCTGCGTCGGCGATCTTGCGGACGGTGGTGGCGTTGTAGCCCTGGGCCGCGAAGACCCGGGCGGCGGTGTCGAGGAGTTCGCGGCGGCGGTCGGGCGAGGCCGTCCCGGCGGGCTTCTTCGGCGGCTTGTTCTGTGGCACGCGCCCATTGTCCGTCCGATCCGGGGAAGTCCCGTCAGGGGTGCTGGCTGCTGACGGAGACGGTCTCGCCGGTCATGTACGACGAGTAGCCGCTGGCCAGGAAGACGATGACGTTGGCGACCTCCCAGGGGTGGGCGGCCCGGCCGAAGGCCTCGCGGGCGGCGAGCCCGTCCAGCAGCTCGGGAGTGGTGGTCTTCGCCAGGTGGGGGTGGGCGGCGAGGCTGGGGGCGACGGCGTTGACGCGGACGCCGAACGGGGCGGCCTCCAGGGCGGCGCACCGGGTGAGGGCCATGACTCCGGCCTTGGCGGCGGCGTAGTGGGCCTGGCCGGGCTGGGCGCGCCAGCCGAGGACGGAGGCGTTGTTGACGATGGCGCCGCCGCGGCGGGCCGGGTCGGCGGCGGCGGTGCGGAAGGAGCGGAGGGCGGCGCGGGTGCAGCGGAAGGTGCCGCCGAGGGTGGTGTCGAGGACGCGGTGCCATTGGTCGTCGGTCATGTCGGCGAGGGCGGCGGTGCCGCCGAGGCCGGCGTTGTTGACGACGGTGTCGAGGCGGCCGTGGGCGGCCTCGGCGTGGGCGAAGAGGGCCCGGACCTGGGTTTCGTCGGTGACGTCGCAGGCCAGGGAGGTGACGCGGTCGGCGCCGAACTCGGCGGCGAGGGCTTCCTCGGTCTCCTTCAGGCGGCGGGCGTGGGCGTCGCCGAGGACGACGCGGGCTCCTTCTTCGAGGAAGCGGCGGGCGGTGGCGCCGCCGATGCCGGTGCCGGCGGCGGCGGTGACGACGGCGCTGCGGCCGGCGAGGAGGCCGTGCCCGGGAACGGGCGCGGGGGCGTCCGCGGCGGCGGGGGCGGCCGGGGGGGCGGGTTCGGGGGCGTGCACGGCGACGTACCTCCTCGACTCCGGTCGGGGCCGTACGTTAACCTACCAAACACTTGTTAGGGAAGCGCGGTGCGTCCCCGGGGCGCCCACCCCCGGAAGGAGCCGGCAGCCGATGGACCTGACCCATCCGCCCGAGGTGGAGGCCTTCCGCGCCGAGGCCCGCGACTGGCTCGCGCGCAACGTCCCGGCGGCCCTGCTGCCCTCCCTGGAGACCGCCGAGGGCTTCGCCGCGCACCGGGAGTGGGAGGCCCGCCTGTACGCCGGCCGCTGGTCGGCGGTGTCCTGGCCGCGCGAGTACGGCGGCCGGGGCGCGGACCTGGAGCGGTGGCTGGTCTTCGAGGAGGAGTACTGGGCGGCCGGCGCCCCGGCCCGCGTCTCGCAGAACGGCATCGGCCTGCTGGCCCCCACCCTTTTCGACCACGGCACGCCGGAGCAGCGGGAGCGGCTGCTGCCGCCGATGGCGCGCGGGGAGCAGGTGTGGGCGCAGGCCTGGTCGGAGCCGGAGGCGGGCTCGGACCTGGCCTCGCTGCGGGCGCGGGCCGAGCGCACCGCGGACGGCTGGCTGCTGTACGGGCAGAAGACGTGGTCCTCGCGGGCGGCGTTCGCCGACCGGGCCTTCGGCCTGTTCCGCACCGGCGCGGCGGCCTCCGGACCGCACCAGGGGCTGACGTACCTGGTGTTCGACCTGCGGGCGCCGGGCGTGGAGGTGCGGCCGATCGGCCGGCTCGACGGCAAGCCTGCCTTCGCGGAGCTCTTCCTGGACGGGGTGTTCGTACCGGACCGGGACGTCATCGGCGAGCCGGGACAGGGCTGGCGGATTGCCATGTCCGCGACAGGCAGCGAGCGCGGCCTCGCCCTCCGCTCGCCGGGCCGGTTCCTCGCCGCGGCCGACCGGCTGTACGCGCTGTGGCGGACGGCGGCCGACCCGGCGGACACCGCGCTGCGCGACCGGGTCGCGGACGCGCTGGTCGGGGCGCGCGCCTACGAGCTGTTCACGTGGGCGGCGGCGGCCCGGATCGCCGAGGGCGGGCAGGCGGGCGCCGAGTCCAGCCTGAACAAGGTGTTCTGGTCGCAGTACGACCTCGCCCTGCACGAGACGGCGCTGGACCTGCTGGGCGGGGCAGAGGCCGAGCTGATCGACGGGGAGTGGGCGCAGGGGTGGCTGTTCTCGCTGGCCGGTCCGATCTACGCGGGGACGAACGAGATCCAGCGCGACATCATCGCCGAGCGGCTGCTCGGCCTTCCGAAGGGCCGCCGCTGATGCGCTTCCTGCCGACCGAGGAGCAGACGGACTTCGCGCGGGCGGTACGCGCCCTGCTGGCGGCCGCGGACGTGCCGGCGGCGGTACGGGCCTGGTCGGCGGGGGACTTCGCGCCGGGGCGGACGGTGTGGAGGCGGCTGGCCGCGGCGGGCCTGTTCGCGCCGGCCGCGCCGGAGGCGTACGGCGGGGCGGGGCCGCTGCCGGTGGAGCTGGCCGCAGCCATGGTGGAGGTGGGGCGGGCGGGAATGCCGGGGCCGGTGGTGGAGACCGCGTCGGCGGCGGTGCTGCTGTCGCGGCTGGAGGGCGGCCCCGGCGGGGCGGCGGCCCGGTTCGTGCCGCGGCTGGTGGCGGGCGGGGAGGCTGCCTCGCTGCTGCTGCCGGGCGGCGGCCCGTATGCCCTGGACGCGGACGCGGCGGAGCACTGCTTCGCGGTGGACGCCGCGGGCCGGCTGCACGCGTACGGGGGCCCGCACCCGGCCGGTGTCGCGGCCGTGCTGCGGTCGGCGGACCCGGCGCGCCGGCCGGCCCGCCTGGCACCGGGCGGCGGCGAGGTGCTGGCGGCCGGGCCGGGCGTCCTCGCGGCCGCCCGCGCCGCGGGCGACTGGGCGCGGCTGCTGACGGCGGCCCAGTGCCTGGGGGTCGGGGAGGCGCTGCTGGAGCGGACGGCGCGGTACGCGCGGCAGCGCACCCAGTTCGGGATGCCGATCGGCGCCTTCCAGGCGGTGAAGCACCGGCTGGCGGACACGCTGCTGGCGCTGGAGTTCGCCCGGCCGCTGGTGTGGGCCGCGGCGCTGTCGCTGGATGCGGCAGAGGTCGCCGCGGCGAAACTGGCCGCGGGCGGGGCCGCGTACGGGGCGGCCCTGACGGCGCTGCAGGTCCACGGGGCGATCGGCTACACCGAGGAGCTGGACCTCTCGCTGTGGCTGCGCAAGGCCCGTCCGCTGCGGGACGCCTGGGGCACACCCCGGGAGTGCCGGACGGTGGTGGCGGGGTCCTGGCCGCACGCCCGCCGGGGCACGCCCGCGACCTGAGGGGGCCGCGCCTGCCTACCCGGGGGTACTCCGGACGGGCGGCGCCGGGCCGCGTACCCTCGCCGCATGACGGGCAGTGCGATCGACCTCCGCAAGATGGAACGGACCGCTCCGGCGCTGGTGAACCTGTACAAGAGCGCAGGGGAGTCGCTCCGCGGGCACGGGCTTCAGGGCGGGCGCGCCGCGGTCTACCTGGTCCTCGACTACTCGGGCTCGATGCGCCCGTACTACCGGGACGGCACCGTGCAGGCGCTCGCCGACCGGGTGCTGGGCCTGTCGGCGCACCTGGACGACGACGGCCGCGTCCCGGTGGTGTTCTTCTCCACCGACGTCGACGCGATCGAGGAGATACCGCTCGCCGGGCACGCCGGGCGGGTCGCCGAGATCGCCTCCCGCCTCGGGCACATGGGCAAGACCTCGTACCACGCGGCGATGGACGCGGTCATCGACCACTACCTGGAGGCGGGCACGCGCCGGCCGGCGCTCGTCGTCTTCCAGACGGACGGCGGGCCGATCGACAAGCGGGCCGCGGAGGCGTACCTGTGCAAGGCGGCGAGGCTGCCGCTGTTCTGGCAGTTCGTCGGCTTCGGCGACACGCACAGCAGCCAGTTCGACTTCCTGCGCCGCCTGGACGACCTGCCCGTGCCGTCCCGCCGGGTCGTCGACAACGCCGGCTACTTCCACGCCGGTGCGGACCCGCGGGCCGTCCCGGACCGGGTGCTGTACGACCGGCTGCTCGGGGAGTTCCCGTCCTGGCTGGCGGCGGCGCGTGCGGCGGGCATCGTGCGCGCCTGACGCGGGGCGGGCGGGGGCGGGCGGTTTGATGGGCGTATGACCACGAACAATTGGGCGGCGTTCGAGGCGCGGGAGCCGGAGTTCGCGTCGACCGTCCGGGCCCGCTTCGCCCAGTACCCCCACCATGTCCTGGCCACGCTCCGCAGCGACGGCTCCCCGCGGCTGACCGGTCTGAACGTCGAGATCCGCGGCGGCGAGCTGTGGCTCGGCATGATGCAGGGCTCGCGGAAGGCGCGGGACCTGCGGCGCGATCCGCGGTTCGCGCTGCACAGCAACCCGGGCCCGGACGAGGCGATGCCGGACGGGGACGCGCGGATCTCGGGACGCGCGATCGAACTGGTGGACCCGCCGGAGCTGCACCGGTTCGCGGAGGAGACGGAGAACCCGCACCCCCTCGACCTGTTCCACGCGGACCTGGCGGAGGTGGTCCACGTCCGCGTCGAAGGCGACGAGCTGGTGATCCGCACGTGGACCCCGCAGGGCGGCCTCCACACCCTCCGCCGCGGCGACGACGACGAACCGCCGCGCGAGGACCCGGCGTAGGAAGCGCCGCCCCCGCCTGTGCGGCGCCTCGTGCCCCCGGTTGTCGGTGGCGGCGTCTAGCCTCGTACGGGTGGGGCCTGACCGGCCCGCGAATCGAAGGGGGAGCAATGAAGCGCATGGTGAGGGGCCGCAGGGCCGTTGCGGTGGCGGCGGTGGCGGGGGCACTGGCCCTGACCGTCGGAGCGGGCCAGGCCTCGGCGCAGGAGGAACTGATCGGCCACCCCGGCCCGGACGGGCTGATCTGGGTGCCGGAGCAGTGGGGGTCCGGCGGCTTCGTCTCGGGCGGCCTGTACGCCGGGCTGGACACGTACACCACGTTCGCCTGCGAGGGCGGCGGCAGCATCGAGGTGGCCTTCCGGCTCGACGGGCACCCCGACCGCAATCCGGCACCCTTCACCCTGGACTGCCCGGCCGGCAGCCCGGCCCGCGTGACGGTCCCGCTGGGGACCGGCCTGCACGGCGGCTTCGGGGCGGCCGTGACGGCCTCGTCCGCGTCCATACGGTGGGGCGCGACAGTGGTCCAGCCCGAGTAGTGCAGTCCGCGGCCGCCGGGCCGCGCGCACCACGGCGCCCGCCATCCTTGGTCGAGGACATGGCGGGCGCCGTGCCGGGTTTCCGTACGCCGTTGTACGGGCCGTATGAGGGGTCCTCCGCACCGGGAGGGGTGTGCGCGGTGCCGCGCGGTGGTGCGCTCCCGGCCCGGAGCGTGCCCCGGGCCGGGCTGCGGGGTCAGACCGCCAGGGCGCGGTCGGTCGGCTTGACCGGGTACGGGAGGGTGCTGCTGCCGGTCAGGTAGCGGTCGACGCCGCGGGCGGCCGAGCGGCCCTCCGCGATGGCCCACACGATCAGGGACTGGCCGCGGCCGGCGTCGCCGGCGACGAAGACGCCGTCGACGTTGGTGGCGTAGGAGGCGTCGCGGGCGATGTTGCCGCGCTCGTCCAGGTCCAGGCCGAACTGCTCGACCAGGCCGTTGGCCCGGTCGGTGCCGGTGAAGCCCATCGCGAGGGTGACCAGCTGGGCCGGGATGGACCGCTCGGTTCCGGGCTTCTGGACCAGCTTGCCGCCCGTGAACTCGACCTCGACGAGGTGGAGCGCCTTGACGTTGCCGTCCTCATCGCCCTCGAAGCGGGTGGTGGAGACGGAGTAGACCCGCTCGCCGCCCTCCTCGTGGGCGGAGGTGACCTTGTACAGCATGGGGAAGGTCGGCCAGGGCTGGTTGGCGTTCCGCTCCTCGCCGGGCCGCGGCATGATCTCCAGCTGGGTGACGGACAGCGCGCCCTGGCGGTGGGCGGTGCCCACGCAGTCCGCGCCGGTGTCGCCGCCGCCGATCACGACGACGTGCTTGCCCTCGGCGGTGATGGGCGGGGCGACGAAGTCGCCCTCCTGCACCTTGTTCGCGAGCGGCAGGTACTCCATCGCGAAGTGGATGCCGCCCAGCTCGCGGCCGGGGACCGGCAGGTCGCGGGAGACGGTCGCGCCGGCGGCGATGACGACGGCGTCGAACCGCTTGCGCAGGTCGCCGGCGGTGATGTCGCGGCCGACCTCGACGCCGGTGCGGAACTTGGTGCCTTCCGCGCGCATCTGCTCGATGCGGCGGTTGATGTGCACCTTCTCCATCTTGAACTCGGGGATGCCGTAGCGCAGGAGGCCGCCGATGCGGTCGGCGCGCTCGTAGACGACGACGGTGTGGCCGGCCCGGGTCAGCTGCTGGGCGGCGGCCAGGCCGGCGGGCCCGGAGCCGATGACGGCTGCGGTCTTGCCGGAGAGGCGCTCGGGGACCTGCGGGGAGACGCTGCCGTTGTCCCACGCCTTGTCGATGATCGAGACCTCGACGTTCTTGATGGTGACGGCCGGCTGGTTGATGCCGAGGACGCACGCCGACTCGCAGGGGGCCGGGCAGAGGCGGCCGGTGAACTCCGGGAAGTTGTTCGTGGCGTGCAGCCGCTCCGACGCCGCCGACCAGTCCTCGCGGTAGGCGTAGTCGTTCCACTCGGGGATCAGGTTCCCGAGCGGGCAGCCGTTGTGGCAGAACGGGATGCCGCAGTCCATGCAGCGGCCGGCCTGCTTGCTGATGATCGGCAGGAGCGAGCCGGGGACGTAGACCTCGTTCCAGTCCTTGACGCGCTCGGCGACGGGACGGGAGCAGGCGGTCTTGCGCTCGGTGGTGAGGAAGCCCTTCGGGTCAGCCATGGGTCGCCGCCTCCATCATCTTCTCGGTGGTCTCGGACTCGGAGAGTCCGGCCCGCTCAGCGGCGTCCTTGGCGGCGAGCACTGCCTTGTACGTGGTCGGGATGATCTTGCTGAAGCGGTCCGCGGCGGCGGACCAGTCGGCGAGGAGCTTTGCGGCCACCGTCGAGCCGGTCTCCTCCTGGTGGCGGCGCACCACATCGTGCAGCCACTGCCGGTCCTCGTCCGAGAGTGCCTCGACGGCGCCCAGGTTGCCGGCGTTGACGTTGTCCCGGTCGAGGTCGACGACGTAGGCGACGCCGCCGGACATGCCCGCCGCGAAGTTGCGGCCGGTCTCGCCGAGGACGACCGCCGTGCCGCCGGTCATGTACTCGCAGCCGTGGTCGCCCACGCCCTCGGAGACGACGAGGGCGCCGGAGTTGCGGACGCAGAACCGCTCGCCGGTGCGGCCGCGCAGGAACATCTCGCCGCCGGTGGCGCCGTAGCCGATGGTGTTGCCGGCGATGGTCGAGTACTCGGCGAGGTGGTCGGCGCCGCGGTCGGGGCGGACCACGATGCGGCCGCCGGAGAGGCCCTTGCCGACGTAGTCGTTGGCGTCGCCCTCCAGGCGGAGCGTGACGCCCTTGGGGAGGAACGCGCCGAAGGACTGGCCGGCGGAGCCGGTGAAGGTCAGGTCGATGGTGTCGTCGGGCAGGCCCGCACCGCCGAACTTCTTCGTGACCTCGTGGCCGAGCATGGTGCCGACGGTCCGGTTGATGTTGCGGATGGCGACCTGGGCGCGGACCGGCTGGGCCTCCTCGGCCGTCGCCGCGTTCAGGGCGTCGGCGGCGAGCTCGATCAGCTCGTTGTCGAGGGCCTTCTCCAGGCCGTGGTCCTGCGCGATGAGGGCGTGGCGGACCGCGCCGTCGGGCAGGTCGGGCACGTGGAAGAGCGGGGCGAGGTCGAGGCCCTGCGCCTTCCAGTGGGTGACGGCCTGGTCGGTGTCGAGGAGCTCGGCGTGGCCGACGGCCTCCTCGATCGAGCGGAAGCCCAGCTCGGCGAGGAGCTCGCGGACTTCTTCGGCGATGAACTCGAAGAAGTTGACGACGAACTCGGCCTTGCCGGAGAAGCGGTCGCGCAGCACCGGGTTCTGGGTGGCGATGCCGACGGGGCAGGTGTCCAGGTGGCAGACGCGCATCATGACGCAGCCGGAGACGACGAGCGGCGCGGTCGCGAAGCCGAACTCCTCGGCGCCGAGCAGCGCGGCGATGACGACGTCGCGGCCGGTCTTGAGCTGGCCGTCGGTCTGGACGACGATCCGGTCGCGCAGCCCGTTGAGCAGCAGCGTCTGCTGGGTCTCGGCGAGGCCGAGCTCCCAGGGGCCGCCCGCGTGCTTGAGGGAGGTCAGCGGCGAGGCGCCGGTGCCGCCGTCGTGTCCGGAGATGAGGACGACGTCCGCGTGGGCCTTGGAGACGCCCGCGGCGACCGTGCCGACGCCGACCTCGGAGACCAGCTTCACGTGGATGCGGGCAGCCGGGTTGGCGTTCTTCAGGTCGTGGATGAGCTGGGCGAGGTCCTCGATGGAGTAGATGTCGTGGTGCGGCGGCGGGGAGATCAGGCCGACGCCCGGGGTGGAGTGGCGGGTCTTGGCGACCCACGGGTACACCTTGTGGCCGGGCAGCTGGCCACCCTCGCCGGGCTTGGCGCCCTGCGCCATCTTGATCTGGATGTCGTCGGCGTTGACGAGGTACTCGGAGGTGACGCCGAAGCGGCCGGAGGCGACCTGCTTGATCGCCGAGCGGCGCGCCGGGTCGTACAGGCGCTCGGGGTCCTCGCCGCCCTCGCCGGTGTTGGACTTGCCGCCGAGCTGGTTCATGGCGATGGCGAGGGTCTCGTGCGCCTCCTTGGAGATGGAGCCGTACGACATGGCGCCGGTGGAGAACCGCTTGACGATCTCGGAGACCGGCTCGACCTCGTCCAGCGGGACGGAGGGGCGGTCGCTCTTGAAGCCGAAGAGGCCGCGGAGCGTCATGAGGCGCTCGGACTGCTCGTTCACCCGGTCCGTGTACTGCTTGAAGATGTCGTACCGGCGGTTGCGGGTGGCGTGCTGGAGCCGGAAGACGGTCTCCGGGTCGAACAGGTGCGGCTCGCCCTCGCGGCGCCACTGGTACTCGCCGCCGATGTCCAGCGCGCGGTGCGCGGGCGCGGTGCCGGAGGCCGGGTAGGCCTTGGCGTGGCGGGCGGCGACCTCCTTGGCGATGACGTCGAGGCCGGCCCCGCCGATCTTGGTGGCGGTGCCCTGGAAGTACGTCGCGACGAACTCCTCGTCGAGGCCGACGGCCTCGAAGACCTGGGCGCCGCGGTAGGAGGCGACGGTGGAGATGCCCATCTTGGACATGACCTTCAGGACGCCCTTGCCGAGGGCGTAGATCAGGTTGCGGATGGCCTGCTCGGGCTCGATGCCGTCGATGAACGTGCCGGCGCGCAGCAGGTCCTCGACGGACTCCATGGCGAGGTACGGGTTGACGGCGGCGGCGCCGTAGCCGATGAGCAGGGCGACGTGGTGGACCTCGCGGACGTCGCCGGCCTCGACGAGCAGGCCGACCTGGGTGCGCTGCTTGGTGGCGATCAGGTGGTGGTGGACGGCGGCGGTCAGCAGCAGCGACGGGATCGGCGCGTGCTCGGCGTCCGAGTGGCGGTCCGACAGGACGATCAGGCGGGCGCCGTTCGCGATGGCCGCGTCGGCCTCGGAGCGGATCTCGGCGATGCGGGCGGCGAGCGCGTCGGCGCCGCCGGAGACCCGGTAGAGGCCGGAGAGGGTGGCCGCCTTCATGCCGGGCATGTCGCCGTCGGCGTTGATGTGGATGAGCTTGGCCAGCTCGTCGTTGTCGATGACCGGGAAGGGCAGGGTGACGCTGCGGCAGGACGCGGCGGTCGGCTCCAGCAGGTTGCCCTGCGGGCCCAGCGAGGACAGCAGCGAGGTGACGAGCTCCTCGCGGATGGCGTCCAGCGGCGGGTTGGTGACCTGGGCGAACAGCTGGGTGAAGTAGTCGAAGAGCAGCCGGGGCCGCTCGGAGAGCGCGGCGATCGGCGAGTCGGTGCCCATGGAGCCGATCGGCTCGGCGCCGGTGCGGGCCATCGGGGCGAGGATGACGCGCAGCTCTTCCTCGGTGTAGCCGAAGGTCTGCTGGCGGCGGGTGACCGAGGCGTGGGTGTGGACGATGTGCTCGCGCTCGGGGAGGTCGGTGAGCTCGATCTCGCCGGACTCCAGCCACTCCGCGTAGGGGGCGGCGGCGGCCAGGCCGGCCTTGATCTCGTCGTCCTCGATGATCCGGTTCTGGGCGGTGTCGACGAGGAACATCCTGCCCGGCTGGAGGCGGCCCTTGCGGACGACCTTCGCGGGGTCGATGTCGAGGACGCCGACCTCGGAGGAGAGCACGACGAGGCCGTCGTCGGTGACCCAGTAGCGGCCGGGGCGCAGGCCGTTGCGGTCGAGGACGGCGCCGACCTGGGTGCCGTCGGTGAAGGTGACGCAGGCCGGGCCGTCCCAGGGCTCCATCATCGTGGAGTGGTACTGGTAGAAGGCGCGGCGGGCCGGGTCCATGGAGGCGTGGTTCTCCCATGCCTCCGGGATCATCATCAGGACCGCGTGGGGCAGGGAGCGGCCGCCGAGGTGGAGGAGTTCCAGGACCTCGTCGAAGGACGCCGAGTCGGAGGCGTCCGGGGTGCAGATCGGGAAGATCCGGTCGAGGGCGCCCTGGCCGAAGGCGTCGGTGGCGAGCTGGGACTCGCGGGCGCGCATCCAGTTCCGGTTGCCCTTGACGGTGTTGATCTCGCCGTTGTGGGCGACGAACCGGTACGGGTGGGCCAGCGGCCACGACGGGAAGGTGTTGGTGGAGAACCGGGAGTGGACCAGGGCGAGCGCCGAGGCGAAGCGGCGGTCGGAGAGGTCCGGGAAGAACGGCTCCAGCTGGCCCGTGGTGAGCATGCCCTTGTAGACGATGGTCCGGGCGGACAGCGACGGGAAGTAGGTGCCCGCCTCGCGCTCGGCGCGCTTGCGCAGCACGAAGGCCTTGCGGTCCAGGGCGATGCCGGTGCTGCTGCCGTCGGCGACGAAGAGCTGGGAGAAGGCCGGCATGGTGGCGCGGGCGCCGTTGCCGAGGAGGTCGGGGGTGACGGGGACCTCGCGCCATCCGAGGACGGTCAGGCCCTCCTCGGCGGCGATGGCCTCGATCTGCTCCGCGGCGGCGGCCTGTGCGGTGCCGTCGGCGGGGAGGAAGGCGATGCCGACGGCGTACGCGCCGGCCTCGGGGAGCCGGAAGCCGGCCACCTCGCGCAGGAACGCGTCGGGGACCTGGCTGAGGATGCCGGCGCCGTCGCCGGAGTCGGGCTCGGAGCCGGTGGCGCCGCGGTGCTCGAGGTTCCGCAGTACGGTCAGCGCCTGCTCGACCAGCGCGTGGGTGGCCTCACCGGTGAGGTTCGCCACGAAACCGACGCCGCAGGCGTCCTTCTCGTTGCGCGGGTCGTACATGCCCTGGGGGGCAGGGCGACCGTCCATGGGCGACCAGGCGGTGCTGCTGGGGCCGGTCGCGGAGTGCGTGGATGCGGAACGCATCGGCTCTCCCGTCGTCGTCGTGGCATTGTGCATGGCCGAGGGACGACGTTGGCCCTCTGCGAAATTTCGTGCAGGTTACATGATGACCGCAATCTTGCGAACCGGATACGGCGTTTCACCATGCGGACACTGCACGAGGCGGGATACGGGGCTCCCCGCGCTGCTGCGAGGCGTGTGGAAGGGTGCCGGCGGGGGCGGGGCCCCGGCGCGGAAACGGGCATCGTTGCCCGGCGCGCCCCGGTGTGATGCCCGGCGGACACGGAATCGAAACCACCGGGTAATGAACTACTTATGTGGTGCGCTGCATAGTGTCTCATCGCGAGGGCGTTCAGCCTATGGCCCCGCCGATCCAGGTTCCCAGGATGTACGTCACACCGGCGGCCGCGCCACCCAGGAGCAGCTGCCGCAGGCCGCTGTACCACCAGGAGCGGGTGGTGACCTTGGAGACGACTGCGCCGCAGGCGAAGAGCCCGGCCAGGGCCAGCAGGACGGCGGGCCACAGGGCCGTCGCGCCGAGCAGGTAGGGCAGGACCGGCAGCAGGGCGCCGAGCGCGAACGAGCCGAAGGAGGAGGCGGCGGCGACCAGCGGCGAGGGCAGGTCGTCGGGGTCGATGCCGAGCTCCTCGCGGGCGTGGATCTCCAGCGCCTGCTCGGGGTCGCGGGAGAGCTGCATCGCGACCTCGCGGGCGAGGGCCGGCTCGACTCCGCGGGAGACGTACAGCTCGGCGAGCTCCTCCATCTCGTCGACCGGGTGCTTTCGCAACTGCTGCCGCTCGACGTCGAGTTCGGCGAGGACGAGTTCGCGCTGCGAGGCGACGGAGGTGTACTCGCCGGCGGCCATGGAGAACGCGCCGGCGGCGAGCCCGGCCAGTCCGGCGATCACGATGCCGGCGGGGGCGGCGGCGCCGCCGGCCACTCCGGTCATCAGTGCGAGGTTGGAGACGAGGCCGTCCATCGCGCCGAACACGGCCGGGCGCAGCCATCCGCCGTTGACGTCCCGGTGGGTGTGGTTGTCGCGGTGCGCGGTGTGCAGCGGCGCTTCGGTGTCGATGATGGACATGCGACTCTTCTCCCCTTTTGTACCCATGGGGGCCGTGAGACGGTCCGTTCCCCCCGAACATCTCGAAACTACGCACGATTCTGCCCGCCCGCCAGCAAGGAAGGCCGTACTTACCTGGGCATTTGAGAGTCGGCGACCGGGTGACGCCCCTGCCGGCGGGGTGTTTCGCGACAACCGGCATACCTCTCTTCATGGCACAAATCCCCCTAGGGGTTCGCGACGGCCCCCTCAAGTGGAGAGGCACGCCGTGGAGCCGGCTGCTGCACGCCCGCCGCAGGTCCTCCTCGACCGCTTCGCGGACCGGCTGCACGCCCGGTACGGTCGCTGCCACCGTGACGGGACCGGCTCCGACACCCCCGCCCGGCTCACCGCACAGGAGGCAGCACGCCCATGACGGCCATCACCGTTCTCGGCAGCACGAACATGGACCTCGTCGCCTACGTCCCCAAGGCCCCCCGGCTCGGGGAGACCGTCACCGGCCGGGAGTTCCGCACCGTCCCCGGCGGCAAGGGCGCCAACCAGGCCGTCGCCGCGGCCCGCCTCGGGGCGAGCGTGGCGATGGTCGGCGCGGTCGGCGCGGACGCGTTCGGCGTACGGCTGCGCTCCGCGCTCACCGCGGCCGGTGTCGACACCTGCGGCCTGCGCACCGTGGAGGGCGCCAGCGGGACGGCGCACATCACCGTGGACGACGAGGGCAGCAACAGCATCATCGTCGTCCCCGGCGCGAACGGGCTCGTCACGGGGCTGGAGTCCGGCGACGAGGAGCGGATCGCCGCGTCCGGGACGCTGCTGCTCCAGCTGGAGGTGCCGCTGTCCGCGGTGGCGGCCGCGGCCCGCGCGGCGCGGGCGCACGGGGTGCGGACGGTGCTGACGCCGGCGCCGGTGCAGCCGCTGCCCCCGGACCTGCCGGACGGGGTCGACCTGCTGGTCCCCAACGAGCACGAGGCGGCCGCCCTGACCGGGCTGACGGACCCCCGCCAGGCGGCGGCCGCGCTGCTGGACCGGTTCCCCGAGGTGGTCGTCACCCTCGGCGCGGCGGGCGCCCTGCACGCCGCGCGCGGGCAGGAGCCGTACGCGGTGCCCGCGCCGCGCGTCAGGGCGGTGGACACCACGGCCGCCGGGGACACCTTCGCCGGGGCGCTGGCGGTGGCCCTGGGCGAGGGGCGCCCGATGCGGGAGGCGATGGCCTGGGCGGCGGCGGCCGCGGCGCTGTCCGTGCAGCGGCCGGGCGCGCAGGACGCCATGCCGGACCGCGCCGAGGCCGACGCCGCCTTCTCGGCCTTCGCCGCCGGACCGCGGCCGTGAGCCCCTGACCGAACCCGGCCCGACCGAGGCCGAGAACCGCACGCTCCGGAAGGAGGCGGCCCTGTGATCCTGACCTGGCTCTACGCACCCGGCGACCACCAGGACACCGTGGCCAAGGCGCTGCACTGCGGCGCCGACGCCGTCATCGTCGACCTGGAGGACGCCGTACCGGCCTCCCGCAAGGAGTACGCCCGCGCGGCCACGGCGGAGCTGCTCGCGGAGCGGCCGCCGGTCCCGGTGTACGTACGCGTCAACGCCCCCGACTCCCCCTGGGCGGGCGCGGACCTGGCCGCCCTGGCCGGGCTGCGGGGCCTCGCCGGGGTGCGGCTGCCGAAGGTCACCGCGCCGGAGCAGGTCGTACAGGTCGCCGAGCGGACGGGCGGGGTGGCCCTGTACGCGCTGCTGGAGTCGGCGCTGGGCGTGGAGCGGGCGTACGAGATCGCCCGCGCGCACCCCGCCCTGCGCGGGCTCGCCCTGGGCGAGGCCGATCTGTGCGCCGATCTGGGGTGCGGGACCGAGGAGGGACTGGACTGGCCGCGGTCGCGGGTGGTGGTCGCCGCGCGGGCGGCCGGGCTGGCGCCGCCCGCCCAGTCGCCCTTCCCCGACATCCGGGACCTGGAGGCGCTCGCCGCCTCCTGCGCCCGCGGGCGGACGCTGGGCTTCCTCGGCCGGGCGGCGATCCACCCGCGCCAGCTCCCGGTGATCGAGCGGGCCTACCTGCCGGGCCCGGAGGAGGTCGGCGCCGCGCAGGAGGTCGTGACCGCGGCCCGCCGCAACCCGGGGGCGGCGGTCCTGCCCGACGGGCGGTTCGTGGACGCGGCGGTGCTGGCGGTCGCGGAGCGGGTCGTGGCGCTGTCGCGCCGCGAGACCCCGGTGCGCCTGCCGTCCTGAGCGGCGGCGCGGCGGGCGGCGGGAACGCCGCAGGGGCGCCGCGCGGCCTGCGCGGCGCCCCTGCGGGCGGCTCCTGCCGGTGCCGGGATCAGAGCTTGTCGGCCCCGGGCGCGTCGGCGGCGCCGCCGGCCTGGGCGGGGGCCTTCTCCGCCGCGGCCGGCTTGGCGAGGTCCGCCTTCGGCGCCGCCGCCGGCTCGGCGGCGGGAGCCGCGGCGCCCGCGTCCTCCGCCTCGCCGGGCTTCGCGCCGGCCTTCGCGTCGGCTGCCTCCGCGGCGTCCTTCGCGGCATCCTTCGCGTCTGCCGGCTTCGCGGCGGCCGCCGGGTCGGAGGCCGCGGGACCGCGGTCCGGCTCGACGACCTCCTCGCGGCCCGGCCGCAGCTTCGCGGAGACCGCGAGGTAGACGACGGCGAGGACGAACACGGTGATCGCGGTCCAGACGTTCAGCCGCAGGCCGAGGATGTGGTGGGCCTCGTCGACCCGCATGTACTCGATCCAGGCGCGGCCCGCGCAGTACGCGGCGACGTACAGGGCGAAGGCCCGGCCGTGGCCCAGCCTGAAGCGCCGGTCGGCCCAGATCACGAGTGCGGCGACGCCGAGGCACCACAGCGACTCGTACAGGAACGTCGGGTGGTAGGTGCCGCCGACCCGGTTCGGGCCGTCGCTGATCTCGACAGCCCACGGCAGGTCGGTGGCGCGCCCGTACAGCTCCTGGTTGAACCAGTTGCCCCAGCGGCCGACGGCCTGGGCGATGGCGATGCCGGGGGCGAGGGCGTCGGCCCAGGCGGGCAGCGGGATGCCCCGCAGGCGGCAGCCGATCCAGGCGCCGACCGCGCCGAACGCGATGGCGCCCCAGATGCCGAGGCCGCCCTCCCAGATCTTGAAGGCGTCGACCCAGTTGCGGCCTTCGCCGAAGTAGAGCTGGTAGTCGGTGATCACGTGGTAGAGGCGGCCGCCGACCAGGCCGAACGGAACCGCCCACACGGCGATGTCCGCGACGGTGCCCGGCTTTCCTCCGCGCGCGATCCAGCGCTTGTTGCCGAGCCAGACGGCGGCGAAGACGCCGATGATGATGCAGAACGCGTAGCCGCGCAGCGGGATCGGCCCGAGGTGGACCACACCGGTCGACGGACTGGGAATGTAGGCAAGTTCCATGGCAGGTCCGACGCTACCCTGCCGGGCGGTGCGCACGGCAACCCGCCCGGCGTTCCCGCCGCCAAATCGACACCTCGTGTCCGCCGGGCGGCGTCACTCCCGGGCAGCCCCCTGCGCGCCCGTGCCGCGGGCCGACGCCGAGGGCGACGCCGTACGCGAGGCGGACGGGGAGCCCTTCGCCTTGGAGGCCGGCGAAGCCGGCGCACCCGCCGCGGACGGCGATCCCGAGGCGGCCGGGGAGGTGCTCGCGGTGCCGCCGCCCTTCGCCGCGGCCTCGACGATCTCCTTCATCTTCTGCGGGGTGATCTGCTCGGCCAGCACGTCCTTGCCGTTCAGCAGCACCGTCGGGGTGCCGCGGAAGTCCCCGGCCCGGAAGGCCTCGAAGGACTTGCCGACCCAGCTCTCGTGCGTCCCGTCCTCCACGCACCGGCGGAACTCGGCGGTGTCGAGGCCGGGCACCTTGCCCGCCAGCTCCAGCAGCCTCGCGTTGTTGCCGTAGGCGTCGTCCGGCTCGGGCGGCTGGTTCTCGAACAGCACGTCGTGGTACTCGGTGAACTTCCCGGCGTCCTGGGCGCAGGCGGCCGCGTTGGCGCTCTTGAGCGAGCCGCTGCCGCCCATGTTCCCGTCGATCAGGGTGACCAGGTGGTAGTCGGTCTTGAGCAGGCCCTTGGCCTCCAGCTCGTGGACCGTGTCCTTGTACATGGTCTCGAAGTTCTTGCAGGCCGGGCAGCGGAAGTCCTCCCACACGACCAGCGTGGACGGGGCCTCGGCGCTGCCCGTCCGGATCGCGAGGGAGTCCTCGCCGGTGGCCCCGGAGGGCGCGATGACGGGGCCGCCGCCCGCGCTGTTCTTGCCGGTGTTGGCCGCGATCAGGCCGACGACGGCCGCCAGGCCGAGGACGCCGACGACGGCCGCCGCCACGACGAGCGTCCGCCGGCGCTTGTCCTTCTTCTTCTGCCGCTCGCGCTCGGCCTGGAGGCGCTCGCGGGCCGATCGGTTCTTCGCTTGGCGGTTCGCGCCGTCGTTCATCTCGCTCACGGTCGGGCAAACGAAGCAGGGAGGCACTCCCGCGCCCCCCTGCTCCCAGATCCACCCGATCGGGCTACAGAACCCTTTTCGGACGCGCTCCGCGTCAGCTCCTGCGTACGCCTTCCGCAAGTTCGCCCGCCAGCGCCCGCACGGCCGCGAGCCCGGCCGGCAGGTCCGGCGCGTCCAGCAGCAGCTTCACGAACGCCGAGCCGACGATCACCCCGTCGGCGAAGCCGGCGACCTCCTTCGCCTGCACGGCGTTGGAGACGCCGAGCCCGACGCAGACCGGCAGCTCCGTGGTGGCGCGGGTGCGGCGGACCAGCTCCTGCGCCTGGTTGCCGACGGACTCCCGGGTCCCGGTGACGCCCATGAGGGAGGCGGCGTAGACGAAGCCCGAGCCGGCCGCGGTGATCGTGGCGAGGCGGGCGTCCCTGCTGCTGGGGGCGACGACGAAGACGGTCGCGAGGCCGTGCTTGTCGGCGTGCTCCCGCCACAGGGCGGACTCCTGGACGGGCAGGTCGGGCAGGATGCAGCCGGCGCCGCCGGCCTCGGCCAGCTCGGCGGCGAACCGCTCCGGGCCGTAGCGGTCGATCGGGTTCCAGTACGTCATCACCAGCACCGGCGCGCCGGTCGCCTCGTGCGCCTCGCGGACCGTGCGCAGCACGTCGGCGATCCGGACGCCGCCGCGCAGCGCGATGTCGTCGGCGGTCTGGATGACGGCGCCGTCGAGGACGGGGTCGCTGTGCGGGAGGCCGACCTCGACGATGTCGGCGCCGCCGGCGATGACGGCCTTGACGGCCTCGATGCCGCCGTCGACGGTCGGGAAGCCGGCCGGGAGGTAGGCGACCAGGGCGGCGCGGTCCTCGGCCCTGGCCTTGGCGAGGGTGTCGCCCAGCAGCCGGATGTTGCCCTTGCTCACTTCGACTCCCCTTCGGCGTCGTACAGCCCGAAGTAGCGGGCGGCGGTGTCCATGTCCTTGTCGCCGCGGCCGGACAGGTTGACCACGACGAGCCCGTCGGGGCCGAGCTCGCGGCCGAGGTCGAGGGCGCCGGCGAGGGCGTGGGCCGACTCGATGGCCGGGATGATGCCCTCGGTGCGGGAGAGCAGGCGCAGGGCCTGCATGGCGGCGTCGTCGGTGACCGCGCGGTACTCGCCGCGGCCGGTGTCCTTGAGGAAGGAGTGCTCCGGGCCGATGCCGGGGTAGTCCAGGCCGGCGGAGATCGAGTACGGCTCGGTGATCTGGCCCTCGTCGTCCTGGAGGACGTAGGAGCGGGAGCCGTGCAGGATGCCGGGCTCGCCGGCGGTGAGGGTGGCGGCGTGCTCGCCGGTCTCGACGCCGTGGCCGGCGGGCTCGAACCCGACGAGGCGGACGCCGGTGTCGGGCAGGAAGGCGTGGAAGAGGCCGATGGCGTTGGAGCCGCCGCCGACGCAGGCGGCGACGGCGTCGGGCAGGCGGCCGGTGCGCTCCAGGATCTGGCGGCGGGCCTCGACGCCGATGACGCGGTGGAAGTCGCGGACCATGGCGGGGAAGGGGTGCGGGCCGGCGACGGTGCCGAAGAGGTAGTGGGTGCGGTCGACGTTGGCGACCCAGTCGCGGAACGCCTCGTTGATGGCGTCCTTGAGGGTGCGGGAGCCGGACTTGACGGCGATGACCTCGGCGCCCAGCATCCGCATGCGGGCGACGTTCAGGGCCTGCCGCTGGGTGTCGATCTCGCCCATGTAGATGGTGCAGTCGAGGCCGAAGAGGGCGCAGGCGGTGGCGGTGGCCACGCCGTGCTGGCCGGCGCCGGTCTCGGCGATGACGCGGGTCTTGCCCATGCGCTTGGTGAGGAGGGCCTGGCCCAGCACGTTGTTGATCTTGTGCGAGCCGGTGTGGTTGAGGTCCTCGCGCTTGAGGAAGATGCGGGCGCCGCCGGCGTGCCCGGCGAAGCGCGGCACCTCGGTCAGCGCGCTGGGGCGGCCGGTGTAGTTGACCATGAGGTCGTTGAGCTCGGCCGCAAAGGCGGGGTCGTTCTTGGCCTTCTCGTACTCGACGGCGACCTCGTCCACGGCGGCGACGAGGGCCTCCGGGATGAACTTGCCGCCGAAGTCGCCGAAGTAGCCCTCGGCGTCGGGGACGCGGCCTTCCGGGTCCGGGATGAAGAAGTCAGTGGCGCTGGACATGCCGGCAACTCCTGGGGTGTGCGGTGCGGCGGATGGTTGTCACCGTATGGCGCCGCCCGCCCGCGACGGGCACACCACACCCTTCGGGGGTGCGGGTGCGTGCGGTGCGGGTCCCGTGCGCGCGGAGGGCCGTCGGGGCCGCCGGGGCGCAGGGGTGTGCGGAGGGGGTCCGTGCGGCGGTTGCCGCACGGGTCGTCCCGTCCGTCCTACGGCGCTTCCCCGCGGCGCCATCGCATGCCGTTGACCTGTCCGGGCTCCGAGCCGATGACGTACCGCACCCGCCGCCCGTGGACGCGCCGGGCCGGGGCGCGGCAGCCGCGGGGGCGGCAGCCGCGCGCCAGGGGCGCGTGGGCCGTCGGCACGCCCGCGGCCGGGCGGCGGCCCGGGCGGGTGCTGACGGGGGTGCGGTCGGGGGTCACGGCTGCGGTCAGCTCCGCCCGTGGCGCAGGGCGGGGTGGGCTCCGGCGGCGACGAGGTCGGCCACGGCCGACTTCGGGTCGCGTCCGGTCACCAGGGACTCCCCCACGAGGACGGCGTCGGCGCCCTCGTTGGCGTAGGCGATGAGGTCGTGCGGTCCGCGGATGCCGGACTCGGCGACCTTGACGATGTGCGCCGGGATCTCGCCGACGACGCGCTCGAAGGTGGAGCGGTCGACGCTGAGGTCCTTGAGGTTGCGCGCGTTCACACCGATGATCTTCGCGCCGGCCGCGACCGCGCGCTCGATCTCCTCCTCGTCGTGGACCTCGACGAGCGGGGTGAGGCCGATGGACTCGGCCCGCTCGATGAGGGAGACGAGGGCCTCCTGCTCCAGGGCCGCGACGATCAGCAGGACGAGGTCGGCGCCGTAGGCGCGGGCCTCCCACAGCTGGTACGCCGTGACGATGAAGTCCTTGCGGAGGATCGGGATGTCCACGCGGGCGCGGACGGCCTCCAGGTCGGCCAGCGAGCCGCCGAAGCGGCGCTGCTCGGTGAGGACGGAGATGACCGCCGCACCGCCCGCCTCGTAGTCGGCGGCGAGTCCGGCCGGGTCGGCGATCGCGGCCAGCGCGCCCTTGGACGGGCTGGACCGCTTGACCTCGCAGATCACCTTGACGCCGTCGCCGCGCAGGGCCGCGACGCCGTCCTTCGCCTGGGGCGCCTTGGCGGCACGCTCCTTGAGCTCGTCGAGGCTCACGCGGGCCTGCCGTTCGGCAAGGTCTTCGCGGACCCCTTCGATGATCTCGTCGAGCACACTCACGCGAGCGGCCCCCTTCCGGGTCGATGACGGTCGGCCGCCGAGCAGTCACGTACGACTGCAAGGTCGGCAATCAAATGGTATCCGGCCACGGCGCACCGCTCCGCACGCGGCTGGGGGCGTCCCATTGGCTGGACATTCGGAATACGGCATTCATAAGGCCTCACGGGGCCAGTGCGGCGCCGAAGGGCAGATTCCGGACGACGGAGAAGACCAGGGCCGCCCCGCCGAGGGCCCACCAGTACGGGCCGCTGAGGGCGAAACGCGGGGTCGGAGCGCCCCGCCAGGCCCGCAGCAGCCACAGGGCGGCGAATCCGGCGAACGCGAAGTAGCCGATCACGGCCATCGCATTCGCCCCGAATGCGGCGGCGAGATCGCCGTGGGCGAACGCGTGGGCGCTGCGCAGTCCGCCGCATCCCGGACACAGGATTCCGCTCAGCCGGAAAAGCGGGCAGACCGGATAGTGGCCGGGCTCATTGGGGTCCACGGCGCCCACGTACGCAAATGCGGCGGCCGCCGCGAGCACCGTGAGGGCCGGGGCGGCGAGCCTGCGGGCCCGTGGGGCCGGCGCGGCTCCCGGGGCCCCGGGAGCGCCCGGCCCGGCCGGGGCGGGCAGGTCGGCGGGGCCGGCCGCCGCGGCGGGCGGCGGGGCCTGTCCGGCCGGGGGCCGGGGGGTGCGGGAGGCGTCCACGCGCTGATTCTCTCCGGTGACGGCAGAAGGCGCAGCCCGACCGGGCCGCGCCTTCTGCCGTCGGCGTCCGGCGGTCAGGCCTTGGCCGCGGCGATGGCCTTGGCGAGGTCATCGTGGGCGGGCTTGGGCGCGCCCATGCCGGCGGCCCTCATGCCGAGGCCCACGACGCCTCCGAGTGCGACGACGGCGAGGCCCGCCCAGAACCCGACCGGGTTCGCCAGCACCATGAAGGCGCCGGAGATGCAGAAACCGATGAAGGCGATGATGACACCGGTCCAGGCGGCCGGGGTGTGACCGTGGCTGCTGCCCGCCATGAGTTGCTCCTCGTTTTGCTCTGTCGCGCGTGCGGTGCCGCACGCTCGGTTGCCATTGTCCCGCACGGTCGGCGGGCCGTGCTCAGCGGGTGGGGTCCTCGCCGCGGTCCAGGGCCTTCCACAGGTCCTCGGGCCGGTCGGGGTCCGCGGCGGGGGGCCGGGCGGCCTGCGGGCCGCCGCCGCGCTCGTAGCGGCCGCCCATGGCCGGCCAGGCGCCGCCGAACCGCAGGGCGAGCAGCCCGGCGGCCAGGATCAGGGCGGCGCCGGCGGCCGTGGCGTACGGCCAGGCGGTCTGTGCGGCCGTCGCGACGTGCGCGGCGGAGTCCGCGGCCGTCCGCGCGGCCTGCTCGTCCAGGGCCCGGCGGCCGTCTCCGGCGAGGAGCGCGGCGAGGGCCGCGCCGAGGCCGCTGAGCGCCAGCAGCGCCGCGACCAGCTGCCGGCCCCGGCCGCGTACGGCGAAGACGGCGACGAGCGCGGCGAGGCCGACGACGGCCAGCGCGGCGGGCAGCCCGGTGACGTCGCCCCCGTCCGCGGTCAGGGGGACCGTGCCGCCGCCGACGGCCGCGGTGCCGCGGGCCCACACCCGGCCGGAGCCGAGGAGGACCACGCAGGCGCCGAGCGCGCCGAGCAGCAGGGCGGCGGCCACGCTGCGGCGGCTGCCGGTGTCGTTGGGGGAGGGGGGTGCGGCACTCACGCCCCCCACTATCCCCTACCGCCCCGCGGCGTCGGCCATGCGGTTCGCCGCGGCGACCGCGCGGAGCACCGCGGAGGCCTTGTTGCGGCACTCCAGGTCCTCCAGCTCGGGCACCGAGTCGGCGACCACGCCCGCGCCGGCCTGCACGTACGCGGTCCCGTCGCGGAGCAGGGCGGTGCGGATGGCGATGGCGGTGTCGGAGTCGCCGGCGAAGTCGAGGTAGCCGACGCAGCCGCCGTACAGGCCGCGGCGGGTGGGCTCCAGCTCCTCGATGATCTGCATGGCGCGCGGCTTGGGCGCCCCCGAGAGCGTGCCGGCGGGGAAGCAGGCGGTGAGCACGTCAAAGGCGGTCCTGCCCTCGGCGACGCGGCCGGTGACGGTGGAGACGATGTGCATGACGTGCGAGTACCGCTCGATGCTCATGAAGTCGACGACCTCGACGGAGCCGGGCTCGCACACCCGGCCCAGGTCGTTGCGGCCCAGGTCGACGAGCATCAGGTGCTCGGCGCGCTCCTTGGGGTCGGCGAGCAGCTCCTCGGCCAGCTCGTGGTCGCGCTGCGGGGTGGCGCCGCGGTGGCGGGTGCCCGCGATGGGGTGGACCATGGCCCGCCCGTCCTCGACCTTGACGAGGGCCTCGGGGCTGGAGCCGACGACGTCGAAGCCGTTCTCGAAGCGGAAGAGGTACATGTACGGAGACGGGTTGGTGGCGCGCAGCACCCGGTAGACGTCCAGGGCGGAGGCGTGGCAGGGCGTCTCGAACCGCTGCGAGGGCACGACCTGGAAGGCCTCGCCGGCCCGGATCCGCTCCTTGACGTCCTCGACGGCGGCCTGGTAGTCGGCGCCGCCCCACAGGGCGGAGAAGGCGGGCAGCTCGGCGGAGGGCAGCGGGGCGGGCGTGTAGGGGGCGGGCCGTGCGAGGTCGGCCTCCATGGCGTCGAGGCGGGCGACGGCGTCCGCGTGGGCCTCGTCGACGCCGGTGTCGAGGTCGTTGTGGTTGATGGCGTTGGCGATGAGCTGGACGCTGCCGTCCCAGTGGTCGAGGACCGCGAGGTCGGAGGTGAGCAGCATGGTCAGCTCGGGCAGCCGGAGGTCGTCGGTGCCGTGGTCGCCGATGCGTTCCAGGCGGCGGACGATGTCGTAGCCGAGGTAGCCGACCATGCCGCCGGTGAAGGGCGGCATTCCGGCGGCGAGGTCGCGGGGGGTGTGCAGGGCCTCCACGGTGGCGCGCAGGGCCTGCAGCGGGTCGCCGCCGGTGGGGACGCCGACGGGCGGGGTGCCGATCCAGTGGGCCTCGCCGTCGCGGACGGTGAGGGTGGCGTGGCTGCGGACGCCGACGAAGGAGTAGCGGGACCAGGAGCGGCCGTTCTCGGCGGACTCCAGCAGGAAGGTGCCCGGGCGCTCGGCGGCCAGCTTGCGGTAGAGGCCGACGGGCGTGTCGCCGTCGGCGAGCAGCTTGCGGCTCACCGGGATGACACGGCGGTCGGCGGCGAGCTTGCGGAACTGTTCGAGGTCCATGCGTGGGTTACCTAACCTGCCTGGTCGGCGTCGAGCGGGAGGACGTCGGCGTCGAAGCACGTGCGGGCCCCGGTGTGGCAGGCGGCGCCGACCTGGTCGACCTTGACCAGGAGGGTGTCGGCGTCGCAGTCGAGGGCGACGGACTTCACGTGCTGGACGTGCCCGGAGGTGTCCCCCTTGACCCAGTACTCCCGGCGGCTGCGGGACCAGTAGGTGCAGCGGCCGGTGGTCAGGGTGCGGTGGAGCGCCTCGTCGTCCATCCAGCCGAGCATGAGCACCTCGCCGGTGTCGTACTGCTGGGCGATGGCCGGGACGAGGCCGTCCGCGGAGCGCTTGAGCCGGGCCGCGATGGCGGGGTCGAGGGAGGAGCTGGTCATGCGGGCCATTGTGCCGCGCGGGGCGGGCGGTGGCGGATCACTGTCCGCCTGATGGGCGGGCACGCGGCGCGCAGCCGCCGTAGGCTTGCCCGCATGTCTACCCATGCGAAGCGTGAACGCCTGCTCCTGGCGGACCTGTTGGAGTCGGCGGGCCCGCACGCGCCGACGCTGTGCGAGGGCTGGCTGACCCGGGACCTCGCGGCGCACCTGGTCGTGCGGGAGCGCCGCCCGGACGCGGCGGGCGGCCTGCTGCTGAACGTGTTGAAGGACCGGCTGGACAAGGCGATGGCCGAGTACGCGGCGAAGCCGTACGAGGAGCTGCTGCAGCTGATCCGGACGGGCCCGCCGAAGCTGTCGGTGTACTCGCTGAAGCAGGTCGACGAGGCGGCGAACGCGGTGGAGTTCTACGTGCACGCGGAGGACGTGCGGCGGGCGCAGCCCGACTGGACGCCGCGGCAGCCGGACCCGGTGTTCTCCGACGCGCTGTGGTTCCGGCTGGAGAAGCTGGCGCGGCTGACGGGGCGCCGCTCGCCGGTGGGGCTGGTGCTGCGGCGGCCGGACGGCCGCACGGTGGTGGCGCACAAGGGGACGCCGGTGGTGACGGTGACGGGCGAGCCGGGCGAGCTGGTGCTGTTCTGCTTCGGGCGGCAGGCGTCGGCGTCCGTGGAGCTGGACGGCGACGAGCAGGCGGTCGCCCGCCTGACGGCGGCCCGTCTGGGCATCTGAACCGCAAGCCCCCGGCCCTGCCGGAGCGGGGCCGGGGCTTCCGGGCGCTGCCGCGGGTCAGCGGACCGGGTGGCCCGCCGCGCGAAGTGCGTCCTTGACCTGGGAGATCCGCAGGTCGCCGAAGTGGAACACCGAGGCGGCGAGGACCGCGTCGGCGCCGGCCTCGATGGCCGGCGAGAAGTGCTCCAGGCGGCCGGCGCCGCCGGAGGCGATCACCGGGACGGTGACGTGCTTGCGGACGGCGGCGATCATCTCGGTGTCGTAGCCGTCCTTGGTGCCGTCGGCGTCCATCGAGTTCAGCAGGATCTCGCCGGCGCCCAGCTCGGCGGCCCGGTGGGCCCACTCGACGGCGTCGATGCCGGTGCCGCGGCGGCCGCCGTGGGTGGTGACCTCGAAGGATCCGGTGTCGGTGCGGCGGGCGTCGACGGACAGGACGAGGACCTGCCGGCCGAACCGCTCGGCGATCTCGCGGATCAGGTCGGGCCGCTCGATGGCGGCGGTGTTGACGCCCACCTTGTCGGCGCCGGCCCGCAGCAGTCTGTCCACGTCGTCGGCGGTGCGGACGCCGCCGCCGACGGTGAGCGGGATGAAGACCTGCTCGGCGGTGCGGCGGACCACGTCGTAGGTGGTCTCGCGGTTGCCGGACGAGGCGGTGATGTCGAGGAAGGTCAGCTCGTCGGCGCCTTCGGCGTCGTACAGCCTGGCCATCTCGACGGGGTCGCCGGCGTCCCGCAGGTTCTGGAAGTTGACGCCCTTGACGACGCGGCCGCTGTCCACGTCCAGGCAGGGGATCACCCGTACGGCGAGTGACATCAGGACTCCCCTCGGTAGGCTTCGACCTCGACCTCGACGACCAGGCTCGGGTCGATGAAGCCGGAAACAATGATCATGGAGGCGGCGGGGCGGACGGAGTCGAAGAGCTCCTTGTGGGCCCGGCCCACCTCGTCGACGTCCCGCGCGTGGGTGAGGTACATGCGGGTGCGGACGACGTGCTCCACGCCCAGGCCTGCCTGGGCGAGCGCGTCGAAGGCGACGCGGAAGGCGTTGACCGTCTGCTCGTACGGCCCGCCGGCGACGACCTTGCCGTCTACGACGGAGGTGCAGCCGGAGACGAGCACGAGCCCGTTGGGCAGCTCGACGGCCCGGGAGTAGCCCACGGCCTCCTCCCAGGGGCCGCCCGAGGAGATGCGGCGGACGCCGCCGGTGGCGGTCATGCGCCGGCCACCACCCGCAGCGCCTCCTGGAGGGTGAAGGCCTTGGCGTAGAGGGCCTTGCCGACGATCGCGCCCTCGACGCCCAGCGGCACCAGCTCGGCGAGCGCCCGCAGGTCGTCCAGGCCGGCGATGCCGCCGGAGGCGACGACCGGCCGGTCGGTGGCGGCGCACACGTTCCGCAGGAGCTCCAGGTTGGGGCCGGTCAGCGTGCCGTCCTTGCCGATGTCGGTGACGACGTAGCGGGCGCAGCCCTCGGAGTCCAGGCGGGCGAGGGTCTCGTACAGGTCGCCGCCCTCGCTGGTCCAGCCGCGTCCCTTGAGGGTGGTGCCGCGGACGTCGAGGCCGACCGCGATGCGGTCGCCGTGCCCGGCGATGGCCTTGGCGGTCCACTCGGGGGCTTCGAGGGCGGCGGTGCCGAGGTTGACGCGGGTGCAGCCGGTGGCGAGCGCGGCGGCGAGGGTGGCGTCGTCGCGGATGCCGCCGGACAGCTCGACCTTGATGTCGAGGGCGCCGGTGATCTCGGCGACGAGGGCGCGGTTGTCGCCGGTGCCGAAGGCGGCGTCGAGGTCGACGAGGTGGAGCCACTCGGCGCCGGCGGCCTGCCAGGCGAGGGCCGCCTCCAGCGGGGAGCCGTAGGAGGTCTCGGTGCCGGACACGCCGTGCACCAGGCGTACGGCCTGGCCGTCGCGGACGTCGACGGCGGGGAGGAGTTCCAGCGTCGCGCGGGGCTCGGTCATCACAGGGTCTCGATCCAGTTGGTGAGGAGCTGGGCTCCGGCGTCGCCGGACTTCTCGGGGTGGAACTGGGTGGCCCACAGGGCGCCGTTCTCGACCGCCGCGACGAAGCGCTCGCCGTGGGTGGCCCAGGTGACCTTGGGGGCCCGGATCGCCGGGTTGGTGACCTCCAGGCTCCAGTCGTGGGCCGCGTAGGAGTGGACGAAGTAGAAGCGGGCGTCCGCGTCGAGCCCGGCGAAGGCCCGGCTGTCGGCGGGGGCCTCGACGGTGTTCCAGCCCATGTGGGGGACGACCGGGGCGCGGAGCGGGCCGACGGTGCCGGGCCACTCGTCGAGGCCCTCGGTCTCCACGCCGTGCTCGATGCCGCGCTCGAAGAGGATCTGCATGCCGACGCAGATGCCCATGACAGGGCGGCCGCCGGAGAGGCGGCGTCCGATGATCCAGTCGCCGCGGACGGACTTCAGGCCCTGCATGCAGGCGGAGAAGGCGCCGACGCCGGGGACGAGCAGGCCGTCGGCGTCCATGGCCTTGTCGTAGTCGCGGGTGATCTCGACGTCCGCGCCGACGCGCGCGAGGGCGCGCTCGGCGGAGCGGACGTTGCCGAAGCCGTAGTCGAGGACGGCGACCGTCTTGGTGGGTCGGGCAGCGCTCATTCCCAGATTCCTTGGATCCGCAGGACTCCGGCGGCGAGGCACATCGCGGAGCCGATGGCGAGCAGCAGGACGACCGACCTGGGCATCTGCTGCTTCTGGAAGGAGTACACGCCGCCGGCCAGGAACAGGCCGACGACGATCAGTACGGTGCTGAGGCCGGTCACGGCTAGAGGGCGCCCTTCGTCGAGGGCAGGATGCCGGCGGCGGCCGCGCGGGGGTCGAGCTCGCAGGCGTACCGCAGGGCCCGGGCGAGCGCCTTGAACTGGCACTCGACGATGTGGTGGGCGTTGCGGCCGTACGGGACGTGGACGTGCAGGGCGATCTGGGCCTGCGCGACGAAGGACTCCAGGATGTGCCGGGTCATCGTCGTGTCGTACGCGCCGATCATGGGGGCCATGTTCTCGGGCTCGGTGTGCACGAGGTAGGGGCGGCCCGACAGGTCCACGGTCACCTGTGCGAGGGACTCGTCCAGGGGGACGGTGCAGTTGCCGAAGCGGTAGATGCCGACCTTGTCGCCGAGGGCCTGCCTGAAGGCGGCGCCGAGGGCGAGGGCGGTGTCCTCGATGGTGTGGTGGCTGTCGATGTGCAGGTCGCCGTCGGTCTTGACCGTGAGGTCGAACATGCCGTGGCGGCCGAGCTGGTCGAGCATGTGGTCGTAGAAGCCGACGCCGGTGGACACGTCGACCTGGCCGGTCCCGTCGAGGTTTATCTCGACGACGACGGAGGTCTCCTTCGTGGTGCGCTCGACCCGTCCGATGCGGCTCATGCGTGCTGCTCCTTCTTCAGTGCGCGAACCGCTTCCAGGAACGCGTCGTTCTCGGCCGGGGTGCCCGCGGTGACCCGCAGCCATCCCGGTACGCCGTTGTCCCGGACCAGGACGCCCCGGTCGAGGATCTGCTGCCAGGCGGTGTGGGAGTCCTCGAACCTGCCGAACTGGATGAAGTTCGCGTCGGACTCGGTGACCTCGCAGCCGATCGCCCGCAGTTCGGCGACCAGCCGGTCCCGCTCGGCCTTGAGCTGCTCGACGTAGCCGAGCAGGGTGTCGGTGTGCTCCAGGGCCGCCAGCGCGGTGGCCTGGGTGACGGCCGACAGGTGGTACGGCAGGCGCACCAGCTGGACGGCGTCGACCACGGCCGGGTGCGCGGCGAGGTAGCCCAGGCGCAGTCCGGCGGCGCCGAACGCCTTGGACATGGTCCGGGAGACCACCAGGTGGGGGCGGCCCTCGATCAGCGGCAGCAGGGAGGGCCGGTGGCTGAACTCGACGTACGCCTCGTCGACGACGACCAGCGACGGCTTGGCGGCCTGGGCGGCGTCGTGGAGGGCGAGGACGGTCTCCGCCTCGACCGCGGTGCCGGTGGGGTTGTTGGGCGAGGTGATGAAGACGACGTCGGGGGCGTTCTCCGCGATGGCCCGGGCGGCGGCGTCCGGGTCGATGGTGAAGTCGTCCCGGCGCGGTCCGGAGATCCAGCCGGTCCCGGTGCCGCGGGCGATCAGGGCGTGCATGGAGTACGAGGGCTCGAAGCCGATCGCGGTGCGGCCGGGCCCGCCGAAGGTCTGCAGGAGCTGCTGGATGACCTCGTTGGAGCCGTTGGCGGCCCACACGTTCTCGCGGCCGACCGGGTGGCCGCCCGTACGGGTGAGGTAGGCGGCCAGGGCGGTCCGCAGCTCGACGGCGTCCCGGTCGGGGTAGCGGTTGAGGGTGCGGGCCGCGTCGGCGACGCGTTCGGCGATGCGCCGCACCAGCTCCTCGGGGAGCTCGTACGGGTTCTCGTTGGTGTTGAGCTGCACCGGGACGTCCAGCTGGGGCGCCCCGTAGGGGCTCTTGCCGCGCAGCTCGTCCCGGATGGGCAGGTCGTCGATGCCGAGGGATCTGTCGGTCACTGGCCGGGCACCTTCCATCCGAAGCGGGCCTTGAGGGCGGCGCCGTGCGCGGGCAGGTCCTCGGCCTCGGCGAGGGTGACCACGTGGTGGGCGACCTCGGCGAGGGCGTCGCGGGTGTAGTCGACGATGTGGATGCCGCGCAGGAAGGACTGCACGGACAGGCCGGAGGAGTGGCAGGCGCAGCCGCCGGTGGGCAGGACGTGGTTGGATCCGGCGCAGTAGTCGCCGAGGGAGACCGGCGCCCAGGGCCCGACGAAGATCGCGCCTGCGTTGCGGACGCGGTCCGCCCAGGCCGCGGCGTCGGCGGTCTGGATCTCCAGGTGCTCGGCGCCGTACGCGTCGACGACCTTCAGGCCGTCCTCCAGGCTGTCCACGAGGACGATCGCGGACTGCCTGCCGGCGAGGGCCGGGCGGATCCGGTCCTCGATGTGCTTGGTGGCGGCGACCTGCGGTTCGAGCTCCTTCTCGACGGCGGCCGCGAGGTCCTCGGAGTCGGTGACGAGGACGGCGGCGGCCAGCGGGTCGTGCTCGGCCTGGCTGATCAGGTCGGCGGCGACGTGCACCGGGTCGGCGGTGGCGTCGGCGAGGACGGCGATCTCCGTCGGGCCGGCCTCGGTGTCGATGCCGATCTTCCCGGTGAAGTAGCGCTTGGCGGCGGCGACCCAGATGTTGCCGGGGCCGGTGACCATGTTGACCGGCAGGCAGTCCTCGGTGCCGTACGCGAACATCGCGACGGCGACCGCGCCGCCGGCCGCGTACACCTCGTCCACGCCGAGCAGGGCGCAGGCGGCGAGGATGGTCGGGTGGGGCAGGCCGCCGAACTCCGCCTGCGGGGGCGAGGCCAGCGCGATCGAGCCGACGCCGGCCTCCTGCGCGGGGACGACGTTCATGACGACGGACGACGGGTACACCGAGCGGCCGCCCGGCGCGTACAGGCCGACGCGCTCGACGGGAACCCACTTCTCGGTCACGGTGCCGCCGGGGACGACCTGCGTGGTGTGCGCGCTGCGCCGCTGGCTGCGGTGCACGGTCCGGGCGCGGCGGATCGACTCCTCCAGCGCGGCGCGGACCTTCGGGTCGAGGCCCGCGAGCGCCTCGGTGAGCGCCTCGGCGGGGACCCTGACCTGTTCCAGCCGGACTCCGTCGAACTTCTGCGCGTACTCGATCAGCGCCGCCGTGCCGCGATGATGGACGTCCTCGCAGATGGGCCGCACCTTCTCCAGGGCGGCTTCCACGTCGAACTCGGCACGGGGCAGCAGGTCGCGCAGGGCCGCGCCCTCGGGGAGGGCGTCGCCGCGCAGGTCGATACGAGAGATCACCCCCCAATTCTCTCAGACGGCTTCACTCGACCGTCCGCCCGTATCACTGGCTGATACGTGTCCCGGCTGTCACCGGCTGCCCTTAGCGTTCGGCGGAGAGTGCACGATCAGCGGAGGGGGCCGCCATGACCGATGCGCAGTCCGCGGGCGGGGAGCCTGCGGACCTCACGGAGCCCGAGCGCCGGATGTGGCATGCCTTCCGGACGGGCGGGACGTGCGACCTGAGCGCCGACGCGGCCGGCGGGGACGACCCGCACGGGGACCTGGCGTGGGGGCCGGAGCGCAGCGTCCGCGCCGAGGTGGTGGCGCTGCTGCTGCTCCACGGGCCGCCGCCGGAGCCGGGCCGGGTGGCGTCGCTGAAGCTGCGCGGCGCGCGGGTCACGGGCCGCCTGGACCTGTCGGGCGGGACGGTCGAGCCGTACGTGGAGCTGCGCCGGTGCCGGTTCGACGGGGAGGTGCAGCTGTCGGAGACCCGGTTCGGGACGCTGCGGCTGGTGGACTGCGCGGTCCCCCGCCTGGACGCCTCCCGCCTGCACACCGAGGGCGACCTGCACCTGCCGCGCTGCCGGGTGGCGCGCGGGATCCGGCTGACCGACGCGCAGATCGGCACGGACCTGCTGGTCAGCCAGGCCGTCGTCCAGCGCGACGGCCGCGGGCGGGCCTTCGCGGCGGACGGGCTGTCGGTCGGGCAGGACTTCCAGGGCGAGCTGCTGGAGGCGTACGGGGAGGTGAGCCTGCGCGGGGCGAAGGTCGGGGTGTCGATGAACCTGCGCGGGGCGCTGCTGGCCAACCCGTACGGGCGGTGGGCGCTGAACGCGCCGCAGCTGACGGTGGAGCGGACGCTGTACCTGACCTCGATCGCGCTGGGCTGGGTGCCGGGCGGGCCGGGGTCCTCCACTCCCCCGTACGGCCTGGGGCAGACGCCGGCGCGGGGGCAGCGCTCCCGGCCCTTCGAGTGCCGGGGCGGGCTGCGCCTGGACGACGGCCGGTTCGGGGACGCGGTGGACTTCTACGGGGCGCGGTTCGCGCCGGAGGCGGGCCAGGAGGTGTCGCTGCGCCGGATCCAGACGCCGGAGCTGCGGTTCGTGGGCGAGCGGCCGGAGCGGGGGCGGGTGGTGCTGTCGGGGGCGAAGGTGGTGAAGCTGGTGGACGCCTGGACCAGCTGGCCGGGCGGGGGCGGGGTGGCGGTCGAGGGGTTCGCGTACGAGGCGCTGGCGCCGCGCGGGCACTTCCCGCTGGCGCGCCGGCTGGAGTGGCTGGCGGCGGCGACCCCGGAGTACTCGCCGGAGCCGTACGAGCGGCTGGCGGCGGTGCTGCGGGCGAGCGGCGAGGACGCGGACGCGCGGGAGGTGCTGCTGGCCAAGCAGCGCAGGCGGCGGGCGACGCTGCCGCCCGCGGTGCGGGCGTGGGGGCACCTCCAGGACTGGACGGTGGCGTACGGGTACCGGCCGGGCCGGGCGGCGCTGTGGATGGCGCTGCTGTGGGCGACGGGGACGGTGCTCTTCGCGGGGCACACCCCGCGGGCGGTCAAGGCGGACGAGCACCCGGAGTGGAACCCCGCCCTGTACGCCCTGGACCTGCTGCTGCCGGTCATCGACCTGGGCCAGGAGGGCCACTGGAGGATGGCCGGGGCCTGGCAGTGGGGGTCGGCGGCGATGGTCCTGCTGGGCTGGATCCTGGCGACGACGGTGGCGGCGGGGGCGTCGCGGCTGCTGCGGCGCGGCTGACGGCGGGCGGGCGGGGCGGGAGGCGGCCGGGCCGGGCCGCCCCGGCCCGGCCCGGCCCCGAACAACCGAGGTGACAGGCCCCGCCCCGCCCCCACTACCCTTGTCCGTCGTGACCACCGTTCGCCTCCCCCTCTTCCCCCTGAACACGGTGCTGTTCCCCGGACTGGTGCTTCCGCTGAACGTCTTCGAGGAGCGTTATCGCGCCATGATGCGGGAGCTCCTGAAGACGGGCGAGGACGAGCCGCGCCGTTTCGCCGTCGTCGCGATCCGCGACGGCCGCGAGGTCGCGCCGGCCGCTCCGGGCCTGCCGGACCCGACGTCGCTGCCCGAGCGCGGCCCGTCCGCGGGCTTCGGCCCGGACCCGCTCCAGGCGTTCCACCGGGTGGGCTGCATCGCGGACGCGGCGACGGTCCGGGAGCGGGAGGACGGCGGCTTCGAAGTCCTCGCGACCGGCACGACCCGGGTCCGCCTGCTGTCGGTGGACTCCTCCGGGCCGTTCCTGGTGGCGGAGCTGGAGGAGCTCGCGGAGGACCAGGGCGACGGCGCGGGCGCGCTGGCGGACGGGGTGCTGCGGGCGTTCCGGACCTACCAGAAGCGGCTGGCGGGGGCGCGGGAGCGGAGCCTGGCGACCGCGGCGGAGCTGCCGGACGAGCCGTCGGTGGTGTCGTACCTGGTGGCCGCGGCGGCCGTGCTGGACGTGCCGACGAAGCAGCGGCTGCTCCAGGCCCCGGACACGGCGACGCGCCTGGCGGAGGAGCTGCGGCTGCTGCGCGCGGAGTCGGCGCTCATCCGGCACCTGCCGTCGCTGCCGGCGGTGGACCTGACCCGGGCGCCGACCAGCCAGAACTGACCGCGCCGCCGCCCTGCGGCGCGACCTGACGACCGGGGGAGTCCTTCCGATGGCGAAGAAGAAGGCCGCGGCCGCGGCGACACCGGCGATCGCCGCCCTGGCGGCGGCGGGCGCGCCCTTCACCGTGCACGCCTACGAGCACGACCCGGCGCACCCCTCGTACGGGCAGGAGGCCGCCGAGGCGATGGGCGTGAGCCCGGACCGGGTGTTCAAGACGCTCGTGGCGGACGTGGACGGCGTCCTGACCGTGGCGGTGGTCCCGGTGTCCGGGAGCCTGGACCTCAAGGCGCTGGCCGCGGCGGTCGGCGGCAAGCGGGCGGCGATGGCGGACCCTGCGCTGGCGGAGCGGACGACCGGCTACGTGCTCGGCGGCATCTCGCCGCTGGGGCAGCGCAGGCGGCTGCGGACGGTGGTGGACGCCTCGGCGGACGCGCACTCCACGGTCTGCGTGTCGGCGGGCCGGCGCGGCCTGGAGGTCGAGCTGGCGCCCGGCACGCTGGCCGGGCTGACGCAGGCCGTCCTGGCGCCGATCGCCCGCGCCTGACCGGCCCGGCCGCCGGTCAGGCGTGCGGGGGCCCCGCGGCGGCGGGCCCGGCCGGCGGCTGCGGCCCGCCGTGGTCCTCGCGGGTGCGGGGCGCCTGGCCGCCCTGCGGTTCGGCGTGGGCGTACGGCGGCGGGTACACGGCCGCCCCGGCGGGCTCGGCGCCCGCCTCGTGCGGGTCCGGGTCCTGCGGCCCCCATACGGCGATGAGCCCCAGGTAGGCGGCGAGCGCGGCCATCGGCCAGGCCAGCAGCGCCCCGTGGGCGAGGAGCTGGAGCGGCGCGTCGAAGGGGACGCCCTTGCCGGCCGCCGCGGCGGAGGCGGCGATGTCGGCCGGGGGTCCCAGCCGGAGCCCCGCCCGCCAGCCGAGCAGGGAGGCGAAGCAGGAGCCGATTCCGAGGCCGATGGCCTGGGCGACGCCGCCGCGGCGCCGCCACAGGAAGACCAGGACCGCGCTCAGCACGCCGAGTCCGACGCCGAGCAGCAGGAAGGTGCCGTCGGCGCCCACGCGGGCTTCGCTCTCGGTGTTCCGCAGGAACACGGCCTCGCCGTTGGAGACGTACTGCGTCCGCGGCGCGAGCCAGGCCCACAGCACTCCGAGGAGGGCGCCGGCCGCACCGGTGGCCAGGGTGATGGCGGCCGCGTCCCGGACGTCCGCGAGGGCGGTGCCCGCAGCGGATCCGCCCGGCGTGCCGGGCGGCGACGGCGGTTCGGCGGGGGGCGGTGTGGTCACGGCTTCGGTCACCTCCACATCGTGCCAGGTGCGGCGGCCCGAGGCGGAACCGGAGTCAGCGGACGGCGGCCCGCCGGTACGCCCACGTCGCGGCGGACAGCGACAGGACGCCCACGGCCGCGCACACGCCGAGGTCGAGGCAGACGGCCGCCCAGTCCGGGTCCGGGGAGAACGTCCGGGCGAACGCCTCCACCCCGTACGTGGACGGCAGCAGGTCGCGCGCCCACACGATCACCTCGGGCATCCGTTCCGGCGGCAGCACCCCCAGCAGCAGCGCCGCCGACATGCCGAGCTGCCCGGCCAGCGTGGCGAGCTCCTGGCGCGGGGCGAGCAGGCCGAGGGCCGCGCCGAGTCCGGCGAGCGCCGCCCCGGCCAGCGGGACGACCGCGGCGAGGATCCACAGCCCGCTCATGGGCAGCCCGAACAGCAGGCAGCCGATGACGGCGGTCACGAGCGTGCCGGGGAGGGTGAAGGAGGCGTACGCGGCGGCCGCGCCCAGCACCACCGAGGCGGGCGGGACGGGCAGCGTGGCGTAGTGGTCGAGCCCGCCGCCGGCCCGCAGCTGGCCGAAGTACTGGGCCAGCAGGTTGAGCGCGACGAACGCGACGACCAGGACGGACGAGCCGGCCACGACGGCCCGCGCCTCCGAGCCGCCGTCGACGACGCCCCGCATCAGGACCATGATGCCGACTGACTGGAAGGTGGCGACGAACAGCAGCGGGATGCGCGCGACGCGGGCCCGCGACAGCTGCGCCCGGTACACGGCGGCCAGCGACGGCAGGAGCCGGGCCCGCGGGGCGGGCGTGCCGAGGGGGACGGAGGCGGCGGCGCTCACGACTTCACCAGGCCCTTCGCGGTACGCCCGCCCAGCGCGAGGTAGACGTCCTCCAGGCTCGGGGTCGCCAGCGTGAAGTCGTCGAGGGCGGCGAACGCGGGCCCGCCGGTGACGGCCGCGACCGCGGCGCGCGCCTCGTCCGGGGTGAGCCGCAGCACCCACCGGCGGCCGGACTCGGCGGCGGCGCCGGCCAGGGCGCTGATCGCGGGGATGCCGAGGGGCGGCGCGGTGCGCCACACGAGTTCGAGGCGGACCTCGTCGGAGACGCGGGCCTTCAGCGCGGCGGGCGTGTCGCAGGCGATGACCCTGCCCTGGTCGATGACGGCGACCCGGTCGAGGACGGTCTCGGCCTCGATGACGTTGTGGGTGACCAGGACGACGGTGGCGCCGTGCTCGGCGCGCCGCCGGTCCACGGCGGCCCAGACGGCGCGCCGGGCGACGGGGTCCATGCCGGTGGTGGGCTCGTCCAGGACGAGCACCGGGCGCTCGCCGACGAGGGCGGCGGCGAAGCAGGCGAGCCGCCGCTGGCCGCCGGAGAGCTTCTTCAGGGGGCGCCCGGCGATCGGGGTCAGCCCGAGCTCCTCCAGGACGGCGTCGCGGGCGGCGCGGGCGGCGCGCAGGTCGAGGCCGCGCAGCCGGGCGGTGGTCTCGGCGGCCAGGGAGACGGTGAGCTCGTCGAGGGCGGTGGACTCCTGGCCGAGGTAGGCGAGGAGGCGGGAGGCGAGTTCGGGGCGGCGGACGATGTCGTGTCCGAGCAGGGTGACGGAGCCGGAGTCCGGCCGCAGCAGCCCGGTGAGCTGGCGGACCAGGGTGGACTTGCCGGCGCCGTTGGGGCCGAGGAGCCCGAAGACCTCTCCGCGCCGCACGTCGAGGCAGATGCCGTCGGTGGCGCGGGTCTCGGGCAGGGCGGGTGCGCCGCGCCGGCCGCGGACCGCGGGGTACGTCTTGACCAGGTCACGCACCGCGCAGACCACGCCGTCGGCCGCTGCCGTGCCGCTGCCGCCCTGCGGTCTCGCTGGTGCTGTGCCCGTACTCACGAGGGAGCAGCCTACGCGGCTCCGGGCCCTACTCGGGCGCCGGGGTCGCCGGGGGGCCCGGCACGGCGGCCGGCGGGGCGGCGACGCGGTCGGCCGCGGCGCGCACGTCGATCTCCCTCCAGAAGCCCGCGCGGATGGCGTAGCGGTCGTGTTCGTCGATCTGGTCGTCCTTGTGGGCGAGCAGGCCGAAGCGGGCGGCGTAGCGCAGGAGCTCGCCGTCGATGCGGTGCGGGATCCGCGGGTACATGGTGGCGAGCCTGTGGAGGTGGGCGGCCTCGGGGAGGCGCTCCATCCAGCGCCGGGCGAAGACCTGTCCGACCTCGAAGGGGTCGCCGCCGACGGTGGTGATGTCCTCCTCCCGGTCGGCCCAGCGCTGCTCGGCGCTGGTGAGCTGGGCGAGGGTGGGCAGGGAGGCGGTCTCGGCGGGCTCGCCGAGCGGTCCGGCCCGGTCGATCCAGCCCCGGTCGGAGGACCAGCGCAGGGCGCTGGCCGGGGAGGGGGCGGCGGACGGGGAGCCCTGCTGGTGGCCGGGTGCGCGCAGGGCGCCGGCGAGGTCCTTCGGGGTGGGTACGGGCTTCCCGCCGGCGGCGGGCGCGGGTACGGGGGCGGCGGCGCCCTGGGGTTCGGCGGGGGCCTGGGCGGTGCCGGCGGGCCCGGTACCGGAGCTGCGGGCCGCCTCGGCGAGGGCGGCCTCGGGGAGCGGGGCGGAGAGGATGGCGGCGATCTCGGGCCGGGGGGCGGGCGGCGGGGAGCACAGCCCGGCGAGGTCCTTGGCGCGGACGGCCCGGGTGATCCAGGCCCGGTCGAGGACGCGGCGCTCGTCGGCCTCGGCGACGAGGTCCTCGGACTGGTTGTAGTCGCCGTCGGCGGCCTGGACGGCCCACAGGTGGACGGCGACGCCGTGCTCCTTGGCGGACATCAGGCCGGGCAGCAGGTCGCCGTCGCCGGTGACGAGGACGATGTCGGAGCAGGCCCGGTTGCGGGCGAGTTCGGTGAGCTCCGCGTGCATGGCGGCGTCGACGCCCTTCTGGGCCCAGCGGCCGTCGCTGCGGGTCAGGGCGCCCAGGCGGACGGTGACGCGGGGCATGACGCGCAGCCGCCGGTGCTCGGGCTGCGGCACCCGGTCGGGTGCGCCGTCGAACCAGTAGATGCGCAGCAGGGGCTGCCGGGTGTCGGCCTCGGCGCGTTCGCGCAGGGCCTGGATGAGGGCGGCGTGGTCGACGGTGATGCGGGAGCGGGAGGGCTCGCCCGCGAGAAGGCTGGCGGCGGCGCCCAGCAGATAGCCGGCGTCCACCAGGACGACGCAGCGGTCCACGCGTTCCACCTCTTCCGTGGGGGTCCTCGGGTTTTACCCGAGTCTGCCCGACGGCATGGGGCTTGACGGCCGGAACTCGATCATCGGCGTGGCGGATCCGGTGCGTCTGTACGGTTCTGCGACGAAAGATCCAAAATGCGCGGTCTGTGGCGCTGTGTGAGTGTGAATGCGGTCCTGGCCCCTAGACCCTCACGGAGGTTCCACCATGGCCAAGAACAAGAACCAGAAGACCCCCGCCAAGCAGCAGTCGCGATCGTCCGGTCCGGAGGCCTCGCGCAGCACGGCGGATTCGCCGGCCGAGGCGCACTCCTCCGCGCCGAGTCCGATGGACATGGCGCGCAAGGGCAAGCAGAGGCGCTTCGGCCACAACTGACGCCGCGCTGCGACGCGTACGCGCGAAGGGCGCGCCCGGACCTCCGGGCGCGCCCTTCGCGGCGTTCGGGCCCCGTGGGGTCATCCGGCGAGGCAGGAGGGTCCGAGGAGGACCTTCAGGTCGCCGAAGAGGGCCGGGTCGGGCTGGACCCGGTGCCGGTCCAGGCGCAGCACGGTGGTGCTGCGGGGGCCCTGGAGCTTGATCCGCACCTCGGTGTTGCCCTTGTGGTGCCGGAGGATCTCGCCCAGCCGGGTGACCATCGGAGGGGTGACCTTGACGGTGGGGATGGTCAGGACGACGGGGGCGTTGGTGCCGGCGGAGGACAGGTCGGGGACCATCAGCTCCATGGCGACGAGGCGGGGGACGTCCTCCCGCTTGTCGAGGCGGCCCTTGACGAAGACGACGGCGTCCTCGACGAGCTGGGTGGAGACCAGCTGGTAGGTGGCGGGGAAGAACATGCACTCGATGGAGCCGGCCAGGTCCTCGACGGTGGCGATGGCCCAGGCGTTGCCCTGCTTGGTCATCTTGCGCTGGAGGCCCGAGATGATGCCGCCGATGGTGACGACGGCGCCGTCGGCGTGCTCGCCGCCGGTCAGCTGGGAGATGCCGGCGTCCGTCTTGTCGGACAGGACGTGCTCCAGGCCGAAGAGCGGGTGGTCGGAGACGTAGAGGCCGAGCATCTCGCGCTCCTGGGCGAGCAGGTAGGACTTCTCCCACTCGACGTCGGAGAACTCGACGTCGAGGCCGAAGCCGGGCTGGCCGCTGTCCTCGTCGCCCATGCCGCCGAAGAGGTCGAACTGGCCCTCGGCCTCCTTGCGCTTGACCGCCACCACGTTGTCGATCATGGGTTCGTGCTGGGCGACGAGGCCCTTGCGGGTGTGGCCCATCTCGTCGAAGGCACCGGCCTTGATCAGCGACTCGACGGTCCGCTTGTTGCAGACGACGGCCTCGACCTTGTCGAGGAAGTCGGGGAAGGAGGAGAACTTCCCCTTCGACTTGCGGGTCTTGATGATCGAGTCGACGACGTTCTGGCCGACGTTGCGGACGGCGGTGAGGCCGAAGAGGATCACGTCGTCGCCCTGGGCGGCGAAGTTCGACTCGGACTCGTTCACGTTCGGCGGCAGCACCTTGATGCCCATGCGGCGGCACTCGTTCAGGTAGACGGCCGACTTGTCCTTGTCGTCCTTGACCGAGGTGAGCAGGCCCGCCATGTACTCGGCCGGGTGGTTGGCCTTGAGGTAGGCGGTCCAGTAGGAGACGAGGCCGTACGCGGCGGAGTGGGCCTTGTTGAAGGCGTAGCCGGCGAAGGGGACCAGGACGTCCCAGAGGGCCTGGATGGCCTCGTCGCTGTAGCCGTTCTTCCGGGCGCCGGCCTGGAAGATCGTGAAGTTCTTGGCCAGTTCCTCGGGCTTCTTCTTGCCCATGACGCGGCGGAGGATGTCGGCCTCGCCGAGCGAGTAGCCGGCGATGATCTGCGCGGCCTTCTGCACCTGCTCCTGGTAGACGATCAGGCCGTAGGTGACCGCGAGGACCTCTTCGAGCGGCTTCTCCAGCTCGGGGTGGATCGGGGTGATCTCCTGCTGGCCGTTCTTGCGCAGGGCGTAGTTGGTGTGCGAGTTCATGCCCATCGGGCCCGGGCGGTAGAGCGCGGACACGGCGGAGATGTCTTCGAAGTTGTCGGGCTTCATCAGGCGCAGCAGCGAGCGCATGGGGCCGCCGTCGAACTGGAAGACGCCGAGGGTGTCGCCGCGCTGGAGGAGCTCGAAGGTCTTGGGGTCGTCGAGCGGGAGGGCCAGGAGGTCGATGTCGATCCCCTTGTTGGCCTTCACCATCTTGACGGCGTCGTCCATGATCGTGAGGTTGCGCAGGCCGAGGAAGTCCATCTTCAGCAGGCCGAGCGCCTCGCAGCTCGGGTAGTCCCACTGGGTGATGGTGACGCCGTCCGTGTGCCGCACCCAGACGGGCACGTGGTCGGTGATCCGCTCGCTGGACATGATCACGCCGGCGGCGTGCACGCCCATCTGGCGGACCAGGCCCTCGACGCCGCGTGCGGTGTCGATGACCTTCTTCACGTCCGGCTCGTTCTCGTACATCGCGCGAACCTCGCCGGCCTCGGAGTACCGGGGGTGGGCGGGGTCGGTGATGCCGGAGAGCGGGATGCCCTTGCCGAGGACGTCGGCGGGCATGGCCTTGGTGATCCGGTCGCCCATGGCGTAGGGGTAGCCGAGGACGCGCGCGGAGTCCTTGATCGCGTTCTTGGCCTTGATGGTGCCGTAGGTGCCGATCATGGCGACCTTGTCCTGGCCGTACTTCTCGGTGACGTACCTGATCACCTCGACGCGCCTGCGCTCGTCGAAGTCGATGTCGACGTCGGGCATGGAGATGCGCTCGGGGTTGAGGAAGCGCTCGAAGATCAGGCCGTGCGGGATCGGGTCGAGGTCGGTGATGCCGAGCGCGTAGGCGACGATCGAGCCGGCCGCGGAGCCGCGGCCGGGGCCGACCGCGATGCCCTGGTTCTTGGCCCACATGATGAAGTCGGCGACCACGAGGAAGTAGCCGGGGAAGCCCATCGAGATGATCGTGTCCATCTCGTACTCGACCTGCTTCATGCGGTCCTCGGGGATGCCGCCGGGGAAGCGGCGGTGCATCCCGCGCATGGTCTCCTCGCGGAACCAGGTGACCTCGGTGTAGCCCTCCGGGATGTCGAACTTGGGCATGAGGTTCCGGAACTGGAACATGCCCTCGGTGTCGACCTGCTCGGCGACCAGCAGCGTGTTGGCGCAGCCCTCCTGCCAGGCGTCCGAGGAGTCGATGGCGTACATCTCGTCGGTGGACTTCAGGTAGTAGCCGGTGCCGTCGAACTTGAAGCGGTCGGGGTCGGAGAGGTTCTTGCCGGTCTGGATGCAGAGCAGGGCGTCGTGGGCGCCGGCCTCGTGCGCGTACGTGTAGTGGGAGTCGTTCGTCACCAGCGGCGGGATGCCGAGCTTCCGGCCGATCTCCAGCAGGCCGTCGCGGACCCGGCGCTCGATCTCGATGCCGTGGTCCATCAGCTCCAGGAAGTAGCGGCCCTCGCCGAAGATGTCCTTGTAGTCGGACGCGGCCTTGAGCGCCTCGTCGAACTGGCCGAGGCGGAGCCGGGTCTGCACCTCGCCCGAGGGGCAGCCGGTGGAGGCGATCAGGCCCTCGGACCACTGGGAGATGGTCTCCTTGTCCATGCGGGGCCACTTGGTCAGCCAGCCCTCGGCGTAGGCGTCGGAGGAGAGCCGGAAGAGGTTGTGCAGGCCGGTGCTGTTCGCCGCCCAGATCGTCTTGTGCGTGTAGCCGCCGGAGCCGGAGACGTCGTCCCGCTTCTGGTGGGGCTGGCCCCAGGTGATGCGGCGCTTGTTGCGCCGGGACTCGGGGGCGACGTACGCCTCGATGCCGATGATCGGGGTGATCCCGGCCTTCTGCGCGGAGTGGAAGAAGTCGTAGGCGCCGTGCAGGTTGCCGTGGTCGGACATGGCGATGTGCGTCATGCCCATTTCATTGCAGGCGTTGAACATGTCCTTGAGCCGCGCGGCACCGTCCAGCAGCGAGTACTGGGTGTGGACGTGCAGGTGCGTGAACGGCGTCTTGGCCACGGCGCTGTACTCCTGGGGGCTGGGGCTCGGGACAGGGGGGCAGCTTCGAATCCTACGTCGCGCGGGGGACACATTCCGGGCGGCGGGCGGTACGGTCGGGCGTTGCAGAACCAGGGGCTCCGCTCCCGCGTCCACCCGGTCGGAACCCGTACCAGCCCGTGCACCAGGAGGAACCCGCCATGGCGGTCCCCGAGACGACGAACGAACAGCGCGCCGAGCAGATACTCGACGTCTTCGGCACCGCCTTCGGCGAGCTCCTCGCGGCGGACCCCGCGGCCTTCCAGGTCAAGTTCCGCAGGATGGCCGCCTCCGCCTTCGCCTTCTACCGCGGCACGGCCTGCCTCTTCTACGCCGACCTGGAGCACGAGTGGGCCGGGCGGGCCGGCGGGGGCCGGCGCCCCTACCTCGACGACCGGACCGGCCGCGTCTGGATCCACGGCGACCTGCACGCCGAGAACTTCGGCACGTACATGGACGCGGGCGGCCGCCTGGTCTTCAACGTCAACGACTTCGACGAGGCCTACGTCGGCCCCTTCACCTGGGACCTGAAGCGGTTCGCGGCCTCCGTCGCCCTGATCGGCTACACCAAGGCCCTCAGCGACACCCAGATCAGCGACCTGGTCCGGGTGTACGCGGCCGCCTACCGGGAGCGGATCGGCGTCCTGGCCGCCGGCCCCGCCGACGGCGAGGCCCCCTCCTTCACCCTGGACACCTCGCGGGGCCCGCTGCTGGATGCCCTGCGCGCGGCCCGCTCCCGGACCCGCTTCGGCCTGCTGGAGTCGATGACGGAGATCCGCGACCACGAGCGGCGCTTCGCGCCCGGCGGCGGCACCGTCGAGCTGGACGCGGCGACCCGGTACAAGGTGCTGTCCGCGTTCGACGCCTACCTGGAGACCCTGCCCGACGAATCGCTGGTCCGCCCGGACTCCTACCGCGTGAAGGACGTCGTGGGCCGGCGGGGCGTGGGCATCGGCTCGGCCGGGCTGCCCTCGTACAACATCCTGCTGGAGGGGCACAGCGACGCCCTGGAGAACGACGTCGTGATCTACCTCAAGCAGGCGCAGACCCCGGCCGTCTCGCGGCACGTCACGGACCGGGCGGTCCGGGACTCCTTCCGGCACGAGGGCCACCGCACGGTGATCTCCCAGCGGGCCCTCCAGGCGCACGCCGACCCGTGGCTGGGCTGGACCGAGCTGGACGGGACCGGGCAGCTGGTGGCCGAGGTCTCCCCGTACGCGGTGGACCTGGACTGGTCCGGCCTGGACGACCCGGAGGAGATCACGGCCGTCGTCGCCGACCTGGGACGCGCGACGGCGACCATGCACGCCGCGGCGGACGAGGCGGGCAGCGGCCACACCCTCGTGCCGTTCTCCACGGAGCGGGCCATCGACAGCGCGATCACCGCCGACGAGGAGGGCTTCCCGGAGCTGCTCGTGGACTTCGCGCACGCCTACGGGGCCCGGGCCCGGGCCGACCACCAGATCTTCGTCGACCTCTTCCGCAACGGCCGGATCCGGCCGTAGCGGCTCCCCCGGCGCGAAGCCCGGGGCACGGATTCACAGGGAGTCGTGGCAGACTCGCCGCGATGGAGATGTCAGGGGCAGGACCGAGGGCGCTGCGCGTCGCGCTGTTCAGCGCGCTCGTCGTGCTGCTCTCGGCCGGCTCGCACGTCCTGATGTCCCGGGTGCCGCTGCCGCCGGTCCTCGCGGCCGGGGCCTTCGCGGCCGTCTTCGTGATCGCCTGGCCGCTGGCGGGCCGCGAGCGGGGCCTCGGCCCGATCGCCGCCCTGCTCGTCCCGCTGGAGCTGGCTGCCGACACCGTCTTCACCGCCGGACAGCACATCTGCTACGGGCCCGCCGGCGGACCGGTGTCCGGCCCGCTGCGCGCGCTCGGCCTGCACGGGCTGTGCGGCGGCGAGCCGCTCGGCGGACCGCTGGCCGAGGTCACCGACGCCGCCGGCGACCCCGCCGCGCTGCTGGCCTCGCCCGGCCCGTGGACCCCGTGGCTGCTGCTCGGCGCGCACGTCTGCGTCGGCCTGCTGGCCGCGGTCTGGCTGCGGCACGGCGAGCGGGCCCTGGCCCAGCTGCTGAGGGCGGCGGCCGCCTCGGCGTTCCGGCCGCTGCTGCTGGCCGCGGCCTCGGCGGCGGTGCGGGCCGGCCACCCCGGGCGCGGGCCGCGGCCCGACCGGGCGGACCGGGGCGCCCGTACCCGCTTCCCCGTCCACTCCGTGGGGCTCAGGGGGCCTCCCGTACGCGGCGCGCTCACGCGCGCCTGACCCGTACGGCACGTCCCCGTTTCCACGTCAGCACCACACCCACGGAGAACACCATGAGCGCACGCAACAGCCAGGCGAACAAGGCGGCGGCCCGCGAGCGGCTGCGCGCCGAGCGCGAGAAGCAGGCGAAGAAGGCGAAGGTCCGCCGCCAGGTGACGGTCGCCGGCGCCGTCGTCGCCGCCCTCGCGCTGGCCGGCGGCATCGGCTACGCGGTCGTCCAGGCCAACCAGCCCGACGAGTGGGAGAAGGCGGCGACGGCGCCGCTGACCGCCCCGAAGAACACCTCGGGCGACAACGGCACGACCGTCGTCCTCGGCAAGGCCGACGCGAAGAAGACGCTGGAGCTGTTCGAGGACGCCCGCTGCCCGGTCTGCTCGCAGTTCGAGCAGGGCGTCGGCCCGCAGATAAAGAAGGACCTGGACGCCGGCAAGTACAAGCTGCAGTTCGTCGGCGCGACCTTCCTGGACAAGGGCCTGGGCGGCAGCGGCTCGAAGAACGCGCTGAGCGCGCTCGGCGCCGCCCTGAACGTCGGCCCGGAGGCGTTCCTGGAGTACAAGACCGCCCTCTACGCCAAGGAGAACCACCCGGAGGAGCGGGACGACAAGTTCAGCGACGACGCCTACCTGCTGAAGATCGCCGACCAGGTCCCGGCGCTCAAGGGGAACGCCGAGTTCAAGAAGGCCGTCGAGGAGGGCACCTTCAACCGCTGGGCGGTCGAGCTGTCCAAGGAGTTCGACAAGGCCGGCGTGAAGGGCACCCCCGCGCTGAAGATGGACGGCAAGGAGATCGGCCTGAAGATGACGGCGGAGGAGTTCACGGCCGCCGTGGACAAGGCCATCGCCGGCTGATCCCCGGGCGTCCGCGCCGCGGCGCGGACGCTCACCCTCCCCTCCCAACGGGCGGGCGGACTCCTGGAGTTCGCCCGCCCGTTGCCGTCCGAGGTGTGTACTCGCGGTGATACCCGTCAGTAATATGATGATCCGTGACCAGTCATCTCACCTCCCACACCGCTGCGGCAACTCCCCGCCGCCGTACGGTCGTCAAGGCGGCGGCGGCCACGGCCGCACTCACGCCGCTCGCGGCGGCCCTGGGCGCCACGCCCGCCTCGGCCGCGTCCGCCGGCCCCGCCTTCCTCCACGGCGTCGCCTCCGGCGACCCCCTCCCCGACGGCGTCCTGCTGTGGACCCGCGTCACCCCCGTCCCCGAGGCGGTGCCCGGCTCCGGCCTCGGCCCGGCCGTCCCGGTGGCCTGGGAGGTCGCCGAGGACAGGGCGTTCGCCCGCGTCGTCGCGAGCGGCACCGTCACCGCGACGGCCGCCGCCGACCACACCGTCAAGGCAGACGTCCGCGGACTCGCCCCGCAGACGGCCTACTTCTACCGGTTCACGGCCGGCTCCGCGGTCTCCGCGGTCGGGCGCACCCTGACCGCCCCCCGCCACGACGCCCGCACGGACCGGGTCCGCTTCGGCGTGGCCTCCTGCTCCAACTGGGAGTCCGGGTACTTCTCCGCCTACCGCCACCTGGCCGCCCGCGCCGACCTGCACGCGGTCCTGCACCTGGGGGACTACGTCTACGAGTACGGGAGCGGCGCCTACCCCGAGGCCAAGTACACCGTCCGCCCCCACGAGCCGCGGCACGAGACCACCACGCTCGCCGACTACCGGATCCGGCACGGCCGGTACAAGACGGACGCCGACCTCCAGGCCCTGCACGCGGCGCATCCGGTCATCGCGATCTGGGACGACCACGAGATCGCCAACGACGCCTGGGCGGGCGGCGCGGAGAACCACACGCCGGGCACCGAGGGGGACTGGGCCGCCCGCGCGGCCGCCGCCAAGCAGGCGTACTTCGAGTGGATGCCGGTGCGCCCCTCCACCGCGGGCACCGTCTACCGGCGCCTGCGCTTCGGCTCCCTCGCCGACCTGCACCTGCTCGACCTGCGCAGCTTCCGCTCGCAGCCGGTCAAGGTGGGCAGCGGGGCGGTGGACGACCCCGAGCGCACCATCACGGGGCGGGCGCAGCTGGACTGGCTGAAGGCGGGCCTTGCATCGTCGGACGCCGCCTGGAAGCTCGTCGGCACCTCGGTCATGATCTCGCCGCTGGCGTTCGGCTCGCTGCCGGCGCACCTGCTCGCGCCGCTGGCCAAGCTCCTCGGCCTGCCGCAGGGCGGGATCGCGATCAGCACGGACCAGTGGGACGGGTACACCGACGACCGCAAGGAGCTGCTGGCGCACCTGAGGGACCGGAACATCCGGAACACGGTGTTCCTGACGGGCGACATCCACATGGCCTTCGCCAACGACGTCCCGGTGAACATGGCGACGTACCCCGGCTCGGGGACGGCTGCCACCGAGTTCGTCGTCACCTCGGTGACCTCGGACAACATCGACGACCTGCTGCACGTGCCGGCGCACACGGCCTCACTGGCGGCGGAGACCGCCATCCGGGCGGCGAACTGGCACGTCAAGTGGCTGGACATGGACTCGCACGGGTACGGCGTGCTGGACGTGACGGCCGAGCGCTCGCAGATGGACTACTACGTCGTGTCCGACAAGCGCCGGCAGGACGCGCGGGCGTCCTGGACCCGCTCGTACCGGACCCGGAGCGGCTCGCAGAAGGTGGAGCGGGCATGGAGCCCGGTGCACTGATCATTCGCTGACAAACCGTCAATTCTACGGCGCGAGGGGGGTGCTTGGTTCAGACCAGGCGCCCCTCACGGCCCACAAGCAACAAATCTTTTACACACAGGCCTTGTCACAGGCATGACATGGACACATAAGCTTCGCGCCAGCGTGAGGAAGTCCCTCACCCCCCACCACGCTCGCGAGGAGTACACGTGCGCGCCTCTGCCCGCATATCCCCCAAGCTCCGCCGCCGCCTGCTCGTTCCGGCCGCCCTGGCCGGAGCCCTGGCGTTCTCCCCCGTCTCCGCCCCCGCCACGCTGGCCGCCGCCCCCACCGGCGCCGAGCAGTGTGCCGAGGAGGGCGCCGGCGCCCCCGCCGGCGCCCGCGTCGCCCGGCCGCACGACAAGCACGCCGACGAACCCAACGAGGTGACGGAGGCCCAGGTCAAGTCCATGGACGCCGACCTGGCCAAGAAGCTCTCCCAGACGGGCCCGCAGCGCCAGATGCGCGCCGCCGAGGCGACCGCCGCCACGACCGTCCCGGTCTACTTCCACGTCATCCACAACGGCACCCAGGGCAAGCTGTCCGCCGCGGACATCAGCAACCAGCTCGCCGTCCTCAACGCCGCCTTCGGCGGCCAGGGCACCGGGAACGTCAACGCCGGCTACCAGTTCCAGCTGGTCTCCACCGACTACACCGACAACGCCGCCTGGTACGGCGTCTCCCACGGCTCGCAGGCCGAGAAGGACATGAAGAACGCCCTGCGCAAGGGCGGCTCGAACGCGCTCAACGTCTACACCGCCGACCTCGGCGGCGGCCTGCTCGGCTGGGCGACCTTCCCGAGCTCCTACGCCTCGCAGCCGAAGATGGACGGCGTCGTCCTGCTCAACTCCTCGCTGCCGGGCGGCTCCGCCGCGAACTACAACGAGGGCGACACCGCGACCCACGAGGTCGGCCACTGGATGGGCCTGTACCACACCTTCCAGGGCGGCTGCAACGGAAGCGGTGACTCCGTGGCCGACACCCCGGCCGAGAAGAGCGCCGCGTACGAGTGCCCGACCGGCCGCGACAGCTGCGCCAGGAAGGACGGCGCCGACCCGATCCACAACTTCATGGACTACACGTACGACTCCTGCATGTACCAGTTCACCGCCGGCCAGGTGGCCCGCATGAACAGCATGTGGACCGCATACCGCGCCTGACCCGTCCGACCGCGCGCGAGGGGCGGGGCACCGGTTCCCCCGGTGCCCCGCCCTCGCCGCCTCCCCCGCCCCTACAGGCTGTCCAGGAAGCCGGCCGCCGCCTTCCACGCCTGCTCCGCGGCCTCCGCGTCGTAGTCCTCCAGTCCCGGGTCGGTGAACAGGTGCCCGGCGCCCGGGTAGCGGTGCACCTCGACGTCCGCGCCGGCCCGCTGCATCCGCAGGTACCAGGCCGTCAGCCAGTCGTGCGGCTCGAACGGATCGGGGTCGGCCACGTGCAGCTGCACCGGCAGCCCGTCCACGGACGCGTCCTCCCCCAGGTCGGCCGTGCCGTGCAGGAGCAGCAGCCCGCGCGCCTTCTCGTCGGCCAGTGCCAGGTGCTGGGCGACCGACCCGCCGAAGGAGAAGCCCGCATAGACCAGCCCGCGGTCGGAGTACGGGGCGGCCGCCGCCACCGCGCGCCGCAGCAGCTCGTCCCGGCCCAGCTCGTCCCGGTGCGCCACGCCCTCCTCGACGGTCTCGAAGGTGCGCCCCTCGAACAGGTCCGGCACCTGCACCTCGTGGCCGGCCGCGCGCAGCCGCCCGGCCGCCTCGTGCACCGCGGGCCGCAGCCCGTACGTCGAATGGAAGAGCATGATGTCCATGTCTCCCATCGTGCCAGTTTCCGAGCGCGTGTTCCGGTTACCCGGAAGGCCATGGACACGGACACCCTTCTCCGGCCCCTCCTGTACGCCTGCGGCGCACTCGCCGCCACCCTGGCCGCCGGGTGGCTGCTCGACGTGCTGCTGCGCCGCGCCGCCGCCCGGCCCGGCGACACCCCGCTGTGGGTGATGCTGCGCCGCTGCCGCCGGCCGTTCCGCCTCGCGCTGTGCGCGCTCCTGCTGCGCGGCACCTACCGGCAGGCCGGGATCCTGCCCGACCACTCCCCCGCCGTGGGCCGCACCCTGACCCTCGTACTGATCGCCTCGACGGCCTGGCTGCTCACCGGCATCGCCACCGCCGTCGTGGACGCCGCGTACGCCCGCTACGCCGGCCGCACCTCCGACCAGGCCCGGGTCCGCCGGGTCCGCACACAGGTCACGCTGATCCAGCGGGTGGTGACGGCCGCCGTCGTGGTGGTCGCCGCGGCCGCCATGCTGCTGGCCTTCCCGGCCATGCGGGCCGTCGGCACCTCCGTCCTGGCCTCCGCGGGCCTCATCGGCATCGTCGCCGGCATCGCCGCCCAGTCCTCGCTGGGCAACCTGTTCGCCGGCCTCCAGATCGCCTTCGGCGACACCGTCCGCATCGGCGACACCGTCGTCGTGGACCGCGAGTGGGGCACCGTCGAGGAGATCACCCTCACCTTCCTGGTGGTCCGCACCTGGGACGAGCGGCGCATCACCATGCCCGTGTCGTACTTCACGGCCAAGCCGTACGAGAACTGGTCCCGCGGCGGCGCCGAGATGACCGGCACCGTCTTCTGGCACCTGGACCACAGCGCCCCCGTCGACGCCATGCGCCGCCAGCTCCGCCGGATCCTCGCCGAAGTCCCCGCATGGGACGGCCGGGCGTCCGACCTCGCCGTGACCGACACCACACCGCACACGATCGAGGTCCGCGCCGTGCTCACGGCGAAGGACGCCTCCGACGTGTGGACGGCCCGCTGCGCGGTCCGCGAGCGCATGCTGGCCTGGCTGGTGGAGCACCACCCGTACGCCCTGCCCCGCATCGCGACCACCGCCGCCGTCCCGCCGCCCGCCGACCGGACCGGCGGCGGCGCGGCCGCGGAGGGCGCCACCGCCGGCGCCCGCGCCTGACCCCGGCCGGCCCCCGGCCCGCTACGGCGCCCGCAGGCTGCGGACGTCGAGGTGGAGCAGCACCCGGTCGACGACCTCCGGGTCCGCGCCGGGCTCGCTGCGCGCCGCCAGCACCTCGTGCCGGGCGGCGGACAGCATCTCCCGCTGGATCCGCCGCAGGTCCCCCATCCGCTGCTCGCGCCGGGCGTACGCCTCGCGCCGCTCCTCGTCGACCATGTCGGGGCTGATGCGCGCCCCCAGCTCGTACGCCCGCCGGTACAGCTGCTCCACCAGGTCCTCCGGGAGGTCCTCGGCCTCCTCGATCTGCTGCAGCCGCCGCTTCGCCGCCTTCGCCGCGCGGACCGCCAGCTCCCGCTGCAGCTCCTGTCCCGGGCCGGGGTCGGCCTCGACGCCGAGCCTGCGCACGAGCCACGGCAGGGTCAGGCCCTGGCACACCAGCGTCACCTTGACCACGCAGAAGGCGATGAAGACGATCTCGTCGCGCGCCGGGAACGGCGCCCCGCCCGCCGCCGTCAGCGGGATCGCGAGGGCGAGCGCCACCGAGGCGACGCCGCGCATGCCCGCCCACCACATGACGACGCTCTCGCGCCAGCCGAGCGGGATCTCCTCGTCGACGTCGCGCCCGGTGTGCAGGCGCCCGGCGAGCCAGGCGGCGGGCAGCAGCCACAGCAGCCTGACCACGACGACCACGGCGAGCACGGCCCCGGCCAAGCGTCATCAGGACGGGCGCCGGGAGCCCCAGCCGGTCCCCGAGGGGCACCGAGACGACCGCCCCGAGCAGCAGCACGAACAGCAGGGCAAGCTGATCCACTCCCCCACCCTGCCGGCCCGCGGCCGGGGGGCCGGGGCCGGGGATTCAGGGCCTGGCGCCGCGGGCGTCCAGCGTGCGCCGCATCGCGCGGTGGGCGATGCCCGCCTCCTCGTACGCGGGGCCGTACGGCTCGTAGCCGAGCCGCTCGTAGAAGCCGAGGGCGTGGACCTGTGCGCCGAGAGTGACCGCGGTCAGCCCGAGCCGGGCGGCCTCCGCCTCGATCGCCCGGACCAGCGCCGCCCCGACGCCGAGGCCGCGGGCGGGCGCGGCGACGGCGAGGCGGCCGAGCGAGCCGGCTGCCGGGTCGCCGGTCTTGCCGAGGGCTGCCGGGCCGTGCAGCAGCCGGCCGGTGCCGAGCGGGGTCCCGTCGGCCGCGACGGCCAGGACGTGGACCGCGGCCGCGTCGTAGGCGTCGTACTCGACGGACTCCGGTACGGACTGCTCGACGACGAACACCTCCGTGCGCAGCGCGAAGCAGGCCTCCAGGTCCTCCGGCGAGGCGGCGCGCCGGACCGTGAACGGGGCGGGCGCCGCGGCGGGGTCCGGCACGCCCGTCACTCGCTCTCGGCGCGGATCACGTCCAGGGCGTGCTGGAGGTCCGCCGGGTAGCCGCTCTCGAACTCGACCCACTGCCCGTCGGCGGGGTGCTCGAAGCCGAGGCGCACGGCGTGCAGCCACTGGCGGGTCAGCTTCAGCCGCTTGGCGATGGTCGGGTCGGCCCCGTAGGTGAGGTCGCCGACGCAGGGGTGCCGGTGGGCGGACATGTGGACGCGGATCTGGTGGGTGCGCCCGGTCTCCAGCTTGATGTCGAGCAGGGAGGCGGCGCGGAAGGCCTCGATCAGGTCGTAGTGGGTGACCGACGGCTTGCCGTCCTGGGTCACGGCCCACTTGTAGTCGGCGCTGGGGTGCCGGCCGATCGGGGCGTCGATGGTGCCGCTCATCGGGTCGGGGTGGCCCTGGACGAGGGCGTGGTAGCGCTTGTCGACGACGCGCTCGCGGAACTGGTTCTTCAGCGAGGTGTAGGCGCGCTCGGACTTGGCGACGGCCATGAGGCCGGAGGTGCCGACGTCGAGGCGGTGCACGATGCCCTGGCGCTCGGCGGCGCCGGAGGTGGAGATGCGGTAGCCGGCGGCGGCGAGGCCGCCGATGACGGTGGTGCCGGTCCAGCCGGGGCTCGGGTGGGCGGCGACGCCGACCGGCTTCATGATGACCACGATGTCGTCGTCGTCGTGGATGATCTCCATGCCGGGGACGGGCTCGGCGACGACCTCGACGGGGCGCGGCGGGGCGGGCATCTCGACCTCGAGCCAGGCGCCGCCGTGGACGCGCTCGGACTTCCCGACGACGCTGCCGTCGACCGAGACCTTCCCCGCGGCGGCGAGCTCGGCGGCCTTCGTCCGGGAGAAGCCGAACATACGGGAGATGGCGGCGTCGACGCGCTCGCCTTCGAGGCCGTCGGGTACGGGCAGGGTGCGGATCTCGGGAATCGTGCTCACCCGTCGAGTATGCCGGACTCGGCGGGGCCCCGGTCCCGGCCCCGTCAGTCCTTGTGGACCGTACCGTCCGGGTCGAGTCCCCGGAAGGACAGCAGGACGATCAGGATGCCGCCGCAGACGATCGCCGTGTCGGCGAGGTTGAAGACGGCGAAGTGGGCGGGCGCGATGAAGTCGACGACGGCGCCGCGGAACACGCCCGGCGAGCGGAAGATCCGGTCGGTGAGGTTGCCCAGCGCCCCGCCGAGGAGCAGGCCGAGCGCGATCGCCCACGGCAGGCTGTACAGCTTGCGGGCCAGCCGGACGATCACGACGATCACCGAGGCGGCGATCACCGTGAAGAGGATCGTGAAGGCCTCGCCGAAGCCGAAGGCCGCGCCCGGGTTGCGGACGGCCTCGAACCGCAGCAGGTCGCCGATGATCCGGATGGGCGGCTGGTGCTCCAGCTCCGCCACGACGACCATCTTGGTGCCCAGGTCGAGCAGGTAGGCGATGGCCGCGACGACGAGCAGCGCCGCGATCCTCCGGCGCCCCCTGGGCGCCTCGGGCTCGGGCTGGGCTTCGTCCCCGACCTCCGGCGTACCGATGATGCGCTCCGCCTCTGCCACGTGAGTCCCTCGAACTAGCTCGAACCGGTTCCCGCCAGGTTCCGGGGACCCTGACGAGACACGAGGGTACGTCAGGGTCCGCCGCCCGCGCCGCCCGGGACGGCTCCCCGGGTGCGGGAGGGGCTCTCCGGTGGTGCGTCCGGCACTAGTGCCGCCGCTCCTGCTTCTGCTTGCAGTCCACGCAGAGGGTGGCGCGGGGGAAGGCCTGCATGCGGGCCTTGCCGATGGGCTTGCCGCAGCTCTCGCACAGGCCGTAGGTGCCGGCGTCGAGGCGCTCCAGGGCGCGCTCGGTCTGCTCCAGCATCTCGCGGGCGTTGGCGGCGAGCGCCATCTCCGACTCGCGGGTGATGTTCTTGGTGCCGGTGTCGGCCTGGTCGTCGCCGGCGCCGTCGCCGGAGTCCCGCATCAGGCCGGTGATCGCCTCGTCCGAGGCGTGCAGCTCGTCGCGCAGCCGTACGGCCTCGTCGGTCAGCCCGGTGCGGGCCTCGGCGACCTCGGCCGGTGTCCACGGGTCCTCGCCCGGCCGTACGGCGAGCTCGCCGGGGGCGGCGGGGGCCGCGGTGGCACCCGCCGGCATCCCGCCGCCGACGACGGCGTCGGCGGTCTTCCTGGCTGTGCCGGTGCTCTTCTTGGCAACCACTTTCCGGGCTCCCGTCTGTCGCGCGGCCTGGGCCGCCGCCTCGGCCCCGGCCGAGGCGGCCGCGGCCTTCCTCGCGGCCGCGGCCGTCCTGCGGGCCGCGGCCGGCTTGCGGGCGGCCTTGCCGACAACCTGCTCGGGAGGACTCCCGGCGGTCTTCTTCGCCACCATGGCCGCGGCCCCTTCACATACTGTGACCTTGCTCGCGCATCGTGCCGGAACGATAAGTCGGCTCCCGTCGCGCGGCAACGGGGCACGCGCCCGCCGAGCCGACCTGCATCCGTTGTGCCCAGCCGGGAGCCCGGTAATCCGCCCCGCCCGGCCCGCCGCCGCCCGCGCCGGCGCACCGGGCCGTTCGGGTCACGCGCCCTGCCGGGCCGGCCGGGCCGCGCGGACACCGCAAAACCGGTCCGCCCCGCGGCGCCCCGCCCCGTACACTGGCCCCAGCGAAAGGCATGGACGGGGACGAGTAGCGTCGGACGCAGCCGTGAGCGACCCGGGGACGGTGAGAGCCCGGGGGCGAGCGCGACGTGAAGGATCACCCCTGAGCCGCCGGAAGAAAGCCGCCACGGCTCCGCGCGCGGAGTCCCGTACGGCAAGTAGAACCGGCTTCGCACCTCAATGAGGGGGCCGCCGGACCCGTCCGGAGGCCAAGGAGGGTGGTACCGCGGGAGCACGTCCCCGCCGCGGGGGCGGCAGGCTCTCGTCCCTCCGGACGGAAGTGCAGACCGCCGGAGGAAGAGCCCAGCCCCATGACGACACCGCCCCAGTACCGCCCGGTACCCGCCCAGGTCGACCTGCCCGCCCTCGAACACGCCGTTCTCGACTTCTGGCGCGAGAACAAGACCTTCGCCAAGACCCTGGAGCAGTCCGAGGGCCGCCCGGAATGGGTCTTCTACGAGGGCCCGCCCACCGCGAACGGCATGCCCGGCGCCCACCACATCGAGGCCCGCGTCTTCAAGGACGTCTTCCCCCGCTTCCGCACCATGCGCGGCTACCACGTCGCCCGCAAGGCGGGCTGGGACTGCCACGGCCTGCCCGTCGAGCTCGCCGTCGAGAAGGAGCTCGGCTTCAACGGCAAGCAGGACATCGAGGCGTACGGCATCGCCGAGTTCAACGCGAAGTGCCGCGAGTCCGTGACCCGGCACACCGACGCGTTCGCCGAGCTGACGACCCGCATGGGCTACTGGGTCGACCTGGACGAGGCGTACCGGACCATGGACCCCGAGTACGTGGAGTCCGTGTGGTGGTCGCTGAAGGAGATCTTCAAGAAGGGGCTGCTGGTCCAGGACCACCGCGTCGCCCCCTGGTGCCCGCGCTGCGGCACCGGCCTGTCCGACCACGAGCTGGCCCAGGGCTACGAGACGGTCGTCGACCCCTCCGTCTTCGTCCGCTTCCCGCTGACTTCCGGCCCCCTCGCCGGCGAGGCCTCCCTCCTCGTGTGGACGACGACCCCCTGGACCCTGGTGTCCAACACCGCGGTGGCCGCCCACCCGGACGTGGAGTACGTCGTCGCGACCGACGGCACCGAGAAGCTGGTCGTCGCCCGCCCGCTGCTGGAGAAGGCCCTCGGCGAGGGCTGGGAGGCGACCGGGCAGTCCTTCACCGGCCGCGAGATGGAGCGCTGGGGCTACGAGCGCCCCTTCTCCCTCGTGGAGTTCCCCGAGCCGGCGCACTACGTCGTCAACGCCGAGTACGTCACGACCGAGGACGGCACGGGCCTGGTCCACCAGTCCCCCGCCTTCGGCGCCGACGACCTCGCGGTCTGCCGCGCGTACGGCCTGCCCGTCGTGAACCCGGTCCGCCCCGACGGCACCTTCGAGGAGGACGTCCCGCTGGTCGGCGGCGTCTTCTTCAAGAAGGCCGACGAGAAGCTGACCGCCGACCTCGACGCCCGCGGCCTGCTCTTCCGGCACATCGCCTACGAGCACAGCTACCCGCACTGCTGGCGCTGCCACACCGCGCTGCTGTACTACGCGCAGCCGTCCTGGTACATCCGCACCACCGCCGTCAAGGACGCGATGCTGCGGGAGAACGGGAGGACCAACTGGTTCCCCGAGTCGGTCAAGCAGGGCCGCTTCGGCGACTGGCTGAACAACAACATCGACTGGGCGCTGTCCCGCAACCGCTACTGGGGCACCCCGCTGCCGATCTGGCGCTGCGAGGACGGCCACCTGACGTGCGTCGGCTCGCGTGCCGAGCTGTCCGAGCTGTCGGGCGCCGACCACTCCGGCCTGGACCCGCACCGCCCGTACATCGACGACGTCACCTTCCCCTGCACCGCCGAGGGCTGCGCGCACACCGCGGTCCGCGTGCCGGAGGTGATCGACGCCTGGTACGACTCGGGCTCGATGCCGTTCGCGCAGTGGGGCTACCCGTACAAGAACAAGGAGGTCTTCGAGAAGCGCTACCCGGCGCAGTTCATCTCGGAGGCCATCGACCAGACCCGCGGCTGGTTCTACACGCTGATGGCGGTCGGCACCCTGGTCTTCGACAAGTCCTCGTACGAGAACGTGGTCTGCCTCGGCCACATCCTCGCCGAGGACGGCCGGAAGATGTCCAAGCACCTGGGCAACATCCTCCAGCCGATCCCGCTCATGGACCAGCACGGCGCCGACGCGGTGCGCTGGTTCATGGCGGCCGGCGGCTCCCCGTGGGCGGCCCGCCGCGTCGGCCACGGCACGATCCAGGAGGTCGTCCGCAAGACGCTCCTGACGTACTGGAACACCGTCGCCTTCCAGGCCCTGTACGCCCGCACCTCCAACTGGGCGCCCTCCGCGGCCGACCCGGCGCCGGCCGACCGCACGGTCCTGGACCGCTGGCTGCTGTCCGAGCTGAACACGCTGGTGGCCGAGACCACCGAGGCGATGGAGGCGTACGACACGCAGCGGGCGGGCAAGCTGCTGTCGGCCTTCGTGGACGACCTGTCGAACTGGTACGTGCGCCGCTCGCGCCGCCGGTTCTGGCAGGGCGACGCGGCGGCGCTGCGCACCCTCCACGAGGTCGTCGAGACGGTCACGCGCCTGATGGCCCCGCTGACGCCGTTCATCACGGAGCGGGTCTGGCAGGACATGGTCGTCCCGGTCGCCCCGGACGCCCCGGAGTCCGTCCACCTGTCGACCTGGCCGGTCGCCGACACGTCCGCGATCGACCCGGTGCTGTCGCGGCAGATGCAGCTGGTGCGCCGCCTGGTCGAGCTGGGCCGCGCCACGCGCGCCGAGTCGGGCGTCAAGACCCGCCAGCCGCTCTCGCGGGCCCTGGTGGCCGCGGCGGGCTTCGACGCGCTGTCGCCCGAACTCCAGGCGCAGATCACGGAGGAGCTGAACGTCTCCTCCCTCGCCTCGCTGTCCGAGGTCGGCGGCTCCCTGGTCGACACCACGGCGAAGGCCAACTTCCGGGCGCTCGGCAAGCGTTTCGGCAAGGGCGTCCAGGACGTGGCCAAGGCGGTCGCCGCGGCGGACGCGGCCGCGCTGTCGCTGGCGCTCCGCTCCGGCGAGGCCGCGGTCGAGGTGAACGGCGAGACGGTCGTCCTCACCCCGGAGGAGGTCATCATCACGGAGACCCCGCGCGAGGGCTGGTCGGTCGCCTCGGACTCGGGCGCGACGGTCGCCCTGGACCTGGAGATCACCCCGGAGCTGCGGCTCGCGGGCCTGGCCCGTGACGCGATCCGCCTGATCCAGGAGGCCCGCAAGAACTCCGGCCTGGACGTCGCGGACCGGATCGCGCTCCGCTGGACCGCGGCCGACCCGGAGGTCGTGACCGCGCTGACCGGCCACGCGGACCTCATCGCGGAGGAGGTCCTGGCCACGGACTTCGCCGAGGGCGAGGCCGACGGCACGTACGGGGAGGCGTTCACCGACGAGTCGCTGACGCTCTCCTTCCGCCTCCGCAAGGCGTAACGGCACCGGAAGCAGGCAGCGGCGCCCTCCCCGATCGGGGAGGGCGCCGTTCTTTCGTTCGAGGCACGCAGCGGGGCGGACCGGATTCGAACCGGCGTCCTCCCTCTTGCCGAGAAGGCGCGACGACCTCTGCGCTACCGCGCCGCTGCGCGCGGCCCACTGTAGCGGCGGGCGGGCGCGCGGAACGGGCCGGGCCCGGGTTCCGTGGGGAACCCGGGCCCGGCCCGTGCTGACTGCCTGCCGGCCGCTGGGCGGCGGGCCTACGTCAGTTGTCGTCCTCGTCGATGAGGAAGCCGCGCATCGGGGACGGCGCCTGCATGGGCGAGGGCCCTGCCGGCCGCACCGGAGCCATCGGCTGCGTCATGGCGGGGGACATCTGCTGCTGTCCGCCGTACGACGGGCCGCCCATCGGGGAGGGGCCGCCCATCGGGGACGGTCCGCCCATGCCCATGGCACCGGCCGGGGCCATCGACGGGGACGGCGACGCCGGCAGCGCGGGGCCCGCGGGGTTCCGCGGCGGGGCCAGGGAGTCGTCGGCCTGGGTCTCCAGCTGGCGCAGCTGGGACTCCAGGTAGGACTTCAGGCGCGTGCGGTACTCGCGCTCGAAGCCCCGCAGGTCCTCGACCTTGCGCTCCAGCGTGGCGCGGGCGGACTCCAGGGAGCCCATCGCGACGCGGTGCTTCTCCTGGGCGTCCCGCTCCAGCGCGTCGGCCTTGGCGCGGGCGTCGCGCTCCAGGCCCTCGGCACGGCTGCGCGCCTCGCCGACGATCTTGTTGGCCTCGGAGCGGGCCTCGGCGATGGCCTGGTCGGCGGTCTGCTGCGCCAGCGACAGGACGCGGGCGGCGCTGTCGCCGCCGGGGCCCTGCTGCGGGAGCTGCGGCTGCTGGCCCATGGGCTGCATCTGCTGGCCCATCGGCTGCATGGGCTGACCCATCGGCTGCATCTGCTGGCCCATGGGCTGCATCTGCTGGCCGAGCGGGTTCTGGCCGCCCATCGACTGCTGGCCCATCTGCTGCATCGGCTGGCCCATCGGCTGCATGGGGCCGCCCATCGGGCCGGGGCCGCCGGGGCCCTGCGGGCCGGGGCCGCCGGGACCGGCGGGAAGCTGCGGCTGGCCGCCCGGGAGCTGCGGCGGGCCCATCTGCGGCGGGCCCTGCTGGGCCGGCGGGCCGGATATGGCGGCGGGCACCGGGGCGCCGGGTCCGCGCTGGTCCTGGGGCTCCGGCTTGCGCATGCCCTGCTGCTGCTGGTTCTGCGCGGCGGCGCGCGTGGCCGCGGCCAGCTTGGCGCGCAGGTCCTCGTTCTCGCGCAGCAGGCGCGTCAGCTCGGCTTCGACCTCGTCGAGGAAGGCATCGACCTCGTCCTCGTCATAGCCTTCTCGGAGGCGGACGGTCGTGAACTGCTTGTTCCGCACGTCCTCGGGAGTCAGCGGCATGTCTTCTTCACCTCTACGTAGTCGTCGGCAGTCGGCAGGACCGTATCGGGACTGTCCCCGCGCTCGCGGGAAAGCTCATCGTTCACACGCTTCTCGCAGCGGTGCTCACGAAGCTGATGAGGATGTAAACGATGATCATCAGAACGAAGAAGGACAGGTCCAGTGCCACGCCCCCGAGACGCAACGGCGGAATGAACCGCCGGAGAAGCTTGAGCGGCGGATCGGTCACAGTGTAGGTCGCCTCCAGGACGACCACCATCGCCTTGCCGGGTGTCCATGAACGTGCGAACTGGAAGACGTAGTCCATCACCAGTCGGAAGATCAGCACGATGAGGAAGCACATCAGCGCGATGTAGACCACCTGTAGTGCGACACCCATCCCGTGCTTCCCTCTCCCCTGCTCTCGCCCTGCTCCCGGCCCCGTGTCTGACGGATCGGTCTAGCTTTGGTTGAAGAACCCGCCCTCCGCGATGCGGGCCTTGTCCTCCGCCGTGACATCGACGTTAGCAGGCGAGAGCAGGAACACCTTCTGCGTCACTCGTTCAATGCTGCCGTGCAATCCGAACACGAGACCGGCGGCAAAGTCGACAAGTCGCTTCGCGTCGGTGTCGTCCATCTCCGTGAGGTTCATGATCACCGGAGTGCCCTCACGGAAGTGTTCCCCGATGGTACGGGCCTCGTTGTAGGTCCGGGGGTGCAGCGTCGTGATGCGGTACGGCTCCCGCTCGGAGACGACCTTGGGCATGATCACGGGGGCGTTCTTCTCCAGGTTCGTGCGTTCAGGTGTGATGGATGCCACGGGGGCGATTCGCGCAGGACGTCCGCTTTCCACCGGGGACGGGACGGGTTCCCGTTGCGCCGGAGGCTGTACGGCTCGTACCGGTTCGTCCGTTACGGGCGGTTGGTGCGCGGGCTGCTGGCGCCGGCGGTCCCGCTCCGGTTCCGGCTCGGGTTCGAACTCGTCATCGGGGTCGTACCCCGGGTTGTCGTACCGGTCGTCCTCCACGAGGCCGAGGTAGACCGCCATCTTGCGCATCGCGCCGGCCATTCTCCGAGTCCTCCGCTCTGTGGTGGATCGCCCTGTCGCAGGTGTGTCGTCGTGTCACCAAGGTCACCAACTGCCCGCGATCCACGTGGCCTGCCCGCTCACCAGCGGGAATGACCATATTTTCTGCTGTGGTCCGACTTTCTTCGCGACGTTACCCGAGCCGGGGTCTCGCGCCGAGTACCGCGGTGCCGACGCGTACATGTGTCGCACCGGCCGCCACGGCCTCTTCCAGGTCCGCGCTCATCCCGGCCGACACCATCGTGGCAGCCGGATGGTCCGCGCGCAGGCGGGATGACAATTCCACCAGCCGCTCGAACGCGGCGCGTTCGCGTCCCGCGTAGGGCCCCGCCAGCGGGGCGACGGTCATCAGGCCGTCGAGCCGCAGCCCGGGCGCCGCGGCCACGAGGTCCGCCAGTTCGCCGAGCTGCTCCGGGGCGGCGCCGCCCCGGCCGCCGCGCTCGCCGGACTCCGCGTCGAGGGCGATCTGGACGAGGCAGCCGAGCTCCCGGCCGGCCTGTCCGGCCGCCGCCGACAGCGCCGTCACCAGCTTCGGACGGTCCACCGACTGCACGACATGGGCGTAACCGGCAACGGAACGGACCTTGTTCGTCTGCAACTGGCCCACGAAGTGCCAGGTGAGCGGCAGATCCGCACAGGCCGCCGCCTTGGGCGCGGCATCCTGGTCCCGGTTCTCCGCCACGTGGCGGACCCCGAGCTCCGCCAGCAGTCGTACGTCGCTCGCGGGGTACGTCTTGGTGACCACGATCAGGGTCACCTCCCCGCGGTCGCGGCCCGCGGCCGCGCACGCGGAGGAGATCCGCTCCTCCACGCGCGCGAGGTTCGCCGCGAGTTCCGCCTTACGATCCGTCATCACCTAGTCCAACCAGACATATCCGGCAAGCCGCCCGGTCACCCGGTCGCGGCGGTACGAGAAGTGGTCCCGCGACTCCAGTGTGCAGACCGGGGAGCGGTGGCGGTTCACCACCCCCGCCTCCGCGAGCTGGGCGTGCACGCCGGCAGCCACGTCGACGGCGGGAGTGCCCCAGCTCGTCTCGGACCGGGCGGCCGGGACCGCGGCCGCGACCTCGTCCCGCATCGCGGCCGGCACCTCGTAGCAGCGGCCGCACACCGCGGGGCCCGTGCGGGCGATGATCCGGCCGGGCTCCGCGCCCAGCGCGGCCATCGCCTCCAGCGCCGCGGGGACCACCCCGGCGACCAGGCCGGGGCGCCCGGCGTGGGCGGCGGCCGCGACCCCCGCGACGGGGTCGGCGAGCAGGACGGGGGTGCAGTCCGCGGTCAGCACCGCGAGGGCGAGGCCGCGGCGGCCGGTGACCACGGCGTCGACCTGCGGGACCTCGGCGCCGGCGGCCCAGGGGCCGGTGACGGTGGCCACGTCCCGGCCGTGGACCTGGTTCATCCAGACCACGGCCTCCGGTGCGAGGCCGAGGGACTTCGCCGCGCGTGCCCGGTTCGCGAGAACGGCGGCCGGGTCGTCTCCGACCGCGCCGCCGAGATTGAGCTCCTCGTACGGAACGGCGCTCACCCCGCCCCACCGGTCGGTGAAGGCGAAGTGGGCGCCGTTCTCGGTGTGCTGCCCCGGTGTCACTTCAAGAAGTCCGGGACGTCCAGCTCCTCGGCCGGGCTGTCCTGGTAGGGGCGGGCCGTCGGGACCTGCGGTGCGGGGGCCGGCGGCTCGGGCGCGGGGGCCGGCTCGGCCGGGGCCGGGGGCTCCTCGCGCGGGGTGACCGTGCCGAGTCCGCCGAAGGCCGGGCGGACCGGCTCGGGGGCGCGGACGGGGACCGGCGCGGGCTCCTCGCGCTTGGTGGACGCGGCGCCGATGACGTTGTCGCGGCGGGCCGGCGGCTGGCCGCCGTCGAAGCCGGCGGCGATGACGGTGACGCGCACCTCGTCGCCGAGGGCGTCGTCGATGACGGCGCCGAAGATGATGTTCGCCTCGGGGTGGGCGGCCTCGCTGACCAGCTGGGCGGCCTCGTTGATCTCGAAGAGGCCGAGGTCCGAGCCGCCGGAGATGGACAGCAGGACGCCGCGGGCGCCGTCGATGGACGCCTCCAGCAGCGGGGAGGAGATCGCCATCTCGGCGGCGGCCACGGCGCGGTCGTCGCCGCGGGCCGAGCCGATGCCCATGAGGGCGGAGCCGGCCTCGGACATCACGGACTTGACGTCGGCGAAGTCGAGGTTGATGAGGCCGGGGGTGGTGATGAGGTCGGTGATGCCCTGGACACCCGAGAGCAGGACCTGATCGGCCGACTTGAAGGCGTCGAGCACCGAGACCTGGCGGTCCGAGATGGACAGCAGCCGGTCGTTGGGGATGACGATGAGGGTGTCGACCTCTTCGCGGAGCTCGGCGATGCCGTCCTCCGCCTGGTTCGCGCGGCGCCGCCCCTCGAAGGTGAACGGGCGGGTGACGACGCCGATCGTCAGGGCGCCGAGCGAGCGCGCGATGTTGGCGACGACGGGGGCGCCGCCGGTGCCGGTGCCGCCGCCCTCGCCGGCGGTGACGAAGACCATGTCGGCCCCCTTGAGGACCTCCTCGATCTCCTCGCGGTGGTCCTCTGCCGCCTTGCGACCGACTGCCGGGTTGGCTCCGGCGCCGAGCCCCCGGGTGAGTTCGCGGCCGACGTCGAGCTTGACGTCGGCGTCGCTCATCAACAGGGCCTGTGCGTCCGTGTTGATGGCGATGAACTCGACGCCCTTGAGACCGACCTCGATCATTCGGTTGATGGCATTGACACCACCGCCGCCGACACCGATGACCTTGATGACTGCGAGGTAGTTCTGCGGTGCTGCCACGTCGAAGGCCTCTCGCCTCGAGTTACGTGTCGCCGCCTCGCAGGCCTGCGGTGCGACGACTGATGCCGAAATGTGGGACGGTCCGAACGCGCCGACCCGAACCCTAACCCTGAAGTTTAGGGTTAAGTATGTGCCTGTTCCCTGGACTCTTCCGAACAGGACACTAAGTCGACAAGTAGCGCGTGTTCAACGAACACGCCGAACCTCCCGTTTTTCTTTTCACCCTATGTGATCACCCGTATCGGTGGCCAACCAGGGTGCGCCGCTGTTCGACCGGGCGTCAACTCCCGGACACGGCAGGGGCGGTGGGGACGCTGACGTCGAAGTGCCCAGCCCCGGGTGCGGCCTTGAGGAGGGCGGTCAGCGCACGGCCCTTCGCCGCCCCCTGCTCGCCGCTCCCCCACACGACCTTCCGCCCGCCCGTCAGCTCCAGCACCACCGAGTCGTACGAGGCGACCCTGACCTGCACGGTCTCCTTGGCCACGGGCGCCGGCAGGCCCCCGGCGACCCCCACCGCCTCGCGCAGCAGCCGCTCCTCGTCGAAGCGGCGGCCGCTCGGCGAGCGGGAGGCGTCGAGGGCCAGGAGGGGGACGCCGGCCGGTGCTTTCGCAACCGTGTCGAAGCGCACACCCGAAGCGTCCACTTCCACGAAGTTGGCGTCCTTTTTGATGAGCAGGACGGGTTTGCGCTCTGTCACTTCCAGACCGATTCCGCGCGGCCACGACCGCTCCACTTCGACCGAATCGACACGGGGCAGCCGGGCCCGTACGCGGCGTTCGATCTCGTCCGTGTCCACGCCCGCGAGCGGGGCGCCGACGGGCACGGCCGCCGCGGCCAGGACCTGCTCGGCCGTCAGCACCCGGGTGCCGGCGGCGGTGACCTCCTCGACGCGGAACCACGAGGAGCCGTACAGCACCCAGCAGGCGCCGCCGGAGAGCAGCACCGCCGCGAGGGCGAGGGCCGGCAGCCGGCCCCGGCCGCGCAGCCGCCGGACCAGGCGCCGCACCCGGGGACCGGGGGCGGCCGGTCCGCCGCCCGCCCCCGCCGGCTTCGGCCGGCCCGACGGCCCGGAGGACTTCCCGGCCTTGGGGGCCTTGGATGCCTTCGGGGCGGTCTTGGCGGCCTTCGGGGGCTTCGCGGACCCGGGCGGCTTCGGCTGCTTCGGCCGGGCGGACTGCGCCGACTGCTCGGACGCCTTCGGCACCTTCGGCCGCACGGGCCGCCCGGGCGCCTCGGCCGCCCCGGAGGGGCCGGAACCCGGGCCGGAGCCGGGGCCCTTGCGGGCCGACCGGTCGGACCGGTCGGGGAACGGCGTCCCGCCCTGCGTGCTCCTGGCTCCGGCCACTGCTGTGCCTCCTGCGTCTGCGCTGTCCCGCCTCAGCGGTTCCTGTGGGCTGCGACCGCCTCGTACACCATCGCGACCAGCAGCTCGTCGGCGTCCCGGCGGCCGAACTCGGAGGCGGCGCGGGACATCTCGTACAGGCGGTGCGGGTCGGACAGCACCGGCAGGACGTTGCCGAGCACCCAGTCGGGCGTCAGCTCCGCGTCGTCGACGAGCAGGCCGCCGCCGGCCTTGACCACCGGCTGGGCGTTGAGCCGCTGTTCGCCGTTGCCGATCGGCAGCGGGACGTAGGCGGCGGGAAGCCCGACGGCGGAGAGTTCGGCGACGGTCATCGCGCCCGCGCGGCACAGCATCATGTCGGCGGCGGCGTACGCGAGGTCCATCCGGTCCACGTACGGTACCGGGACATAGGGCGGCATCCCGGGCATGTTGTCGACGTGCGGCAGTTCGTTCTTCGGACCGACCGCGTGCAGGATCTGGATCCCGGAGCGCTGGAGGGTCGGGGCGACCTGCTGCATCGTCTCGTTGAGGCGGCGGGCGCCCTGGGAGCCGCCCGAGACCAGCAGGGTCGGCAGGTTGGGGTCCAGGCCGAAGGCCGCACGCGCCTCGGGGCGGACCGCGGCGCGGTCCAGGGTGGAGATGGTCCGGCGCAGCGGGATGCCGACGTAGCGGGCGCCGCGGAGCTTGCTGTCGGGGGTGGAGACCGCGACGGCGTGCGCGTACCGGGAGCCGATCTTGTTGGCGAGGCCGGGCCTGGCGTTGGCCTCGTGGACGATGATCGGCACGCCGAGCCGCTTGGCCGCGAGGTAGCCGGGCAGGGCCACGTAGCCGCCGAAGCCGACGACGACGTCCGCCTTGGTCCGCTCCAGGATCTCCTCGGCCGCCTTGATGGTGCCGCGGAGCCGTCCCGGGACGGTGATCAGCTCGGGGGTGGGCTTGCGGGGCAGCGGGACGGCCGGGATCAGGCCCAGCTCGTAGCCGCGCTCGGGCACCAGGCGGGTTTCGAGCCCGCGCTCCGTGCCGAGCGCGGTGATGCCCACGGAAGGGTCCTGCCTGCGCAGGGCGTCCGCGAGGGCGAGCGCCGGCTCGATGTGGCCGGCGGTCCCCCCACCGGCGAGTACGACATGCACCGAATTTCACCGCTCTCCGGACGGACGCCTCGTGACGCGCCGTCTCATCGTCTTCCATCTCTGCCCGGTCCGCAGCCGGCCGTTCTTCGGCCGGCGCATCGCGAGCGCCGCGCGTGCGGCGGGCTCCTCCCGCGCGAAGGCGATGAGCAGTCCGACCGCGAACATGGTCGGCAGCAGAGCGGAACCGCCGTACGAGAACAGCGGGAGCGGGACCCCGGCGATCGGCAACAGGCCGAGCACCGCACCGATGTTGATCACGGCCTGGGCCGTGATCCAGGTGGTCACGCCTCCCGCGGCATACCGTACGAAGGAGTCCTCCGTGCGTCCGGCCACGCGGATACCCGCATAGCCTAGAGCCGCGAACAGGGCGAGTACCGACAGCGTCCCCGCCAGTCCCAGTTCCTCCCCGGTGATGGCGAAGATGAAGTCGGTGTGGGCTTCGGGCAGTTGTCCCCATTTTTCCACACTGGCACCCAGTCCGGAACCGAACCATCCGCCCGAGGCGAGGGCGTAGATCCCGTGGACGGCCTGCCAGCACAGGTCGTCTTTGCCCGGTTCCGTCGCGGCGATGCAGGACAGCCGGGACATCCGGTGCGGGCTGGTCTTGATCAGCAGTGCGATGATCACACCCGCGAAGGCGAGGACGCCCGCGAACAGCCGCGTCGGCGCCCCGGCCAGCCAGAGCAGTCCGAGCAGGATGGCCCCGAGGATCATCGCGGTGCCCATGTCCCCGCCGAGCATGATCAGGCCGAGCAGCAGGAACGCCACCGGCACCAGCGGCACCAGCAGGTGCTTCCACTGCCCCAGCAGCTCCCGGTCGCCCTTGCGGGCCAGCAGGTCGGCGCCCCACAGGATCAGCGCGAGCTTGCCGAACTCGCTGGGCTGGAGCATGAACGGGCCGCCGAGCGAGATCCAGTTCTGGTTGCCGTTGACCGCGACCCCTATCCCGGGGACCTGCACCAGGACCATCAGGAAGAGCGTCCCGGCCAGCACGGGATAGGACAGCGCCCGGTGCAGCTTCACGGGCATGCGCGAGGCGGCGAACAGCAGCAGCGCGCCGATCAGGGCCGCGAGGAACTGCTTCTTGAAGAAGTACGCGTCCCCCAGCCCCAGCTGGAGCGCCTTGATCATCGAGGCCGAGTAGACCATCACCAGGCCGAGCACGGTGATCAGCAGCGAGCTGCCGAAGATGAGGTAATAGGCGGTCAGCGGCCGGTCCCAGGCCCGGCGCAGCTGCTGCTGGGTGCGCCTGATCCGGGTCAGCGGCCCGCCGCCCGCGGGGCGCCGCAGGCCCGGCGGGCGGCGGCGGCCCTGCGGTCTGAGGGCTGCGGCGCCCCGCGGGGACCGCGCCGGTTTCGCGGCGGGCGTCCGCCGCCCGGGCAGCACCTGTCTGGCCGGCATCTCGTGACCTTCCCCTCCACTCGTACGGGGCGGGCGGCCGGTCGGGGCGGACCTTCCTGCCCGGTCTAGGCGCTCCCGGCGGCCAGTTCGCGCACCGCGTCCGCGAACGCGTCCCCGCGCTCGTTGTAGTTCGCGAACATGTCCATCGATGCGCAGGCGGGCGCCAGCAGGACCGTGTCGCCGGGCTCGGCGAGCCGGGCCGCTTCCCGCACCGCTGCGAGCATTGCCCCAGTGTCGGTCCGGTCGAGGTCGACGACCGGGACCTCGGGGGCGTGTCGCGCCAGCGCCTCGGCGATGAGCGCCCGGTCGGCGCCGATCAGCACCGCGCCGCGCAGCCGCTTGCCGGACTTCTGCACGAGCTCGTCGAAGGTCGCGCCCTTGGCGAGGCCGCCCGCAATCCACACGACGGGCTCGAACGCGGCCAGCGAGGCCTCCGCCGCATGCGTGTTGGTGGCCTTGGAGTCGTCGACGTACACGACGCCGTCGACCTCGTCCACGCGGGCGACGCGGTGGGCGTCGGGGCGGAAGTCGCGCAGGCCGTCGCGGACGGCGCGCGGCGGGACGCCGAAGGCGCGGGCCAGGGCGGCCGCGGCGAGGGCGTTGGCGATGTTGTGCGGGGCGGGCGGGTTGACGTCCGCGACCTCGGCCAGCTCCTGCGCGTTGCGCTGCCGGTTCTCGACGAACGCCCGGTCGACGAGGATGCCGTCGACGACGCCGAGCATGGAGGGGCCGGGGGCGCCGAGGGTGAAGCCGATGGCGCGGCAGCCCTCCTCGACGTCGGCCTCCTCCACGAGGCGCTCGGTGGCGGGGTCGGCGACGTTGTAGACGCAGGCGACCGTGTTGCCCTCGTAGACGCGGCCCTTGTCTGCGGCGTACGCCTCCATGGAGCCGTGCCAGTCGAGGTGGTCGGGCGCCAGGTTCAGCACGGCGGCCGAGTGGGCGCGCACCGAGGGCGCCCAGTGCAGCTGGTAGCTGGAGAGCTCCACGGCGAGGACGTCGTACTCCTCGTCGCCCAGCACCACGTCGATGATCGGGGTTCCGATGTTCCCGACGGCCGCGGTCCGCAGGCCCGCGGCCCGCAGGATCGAGGCGAGCATCTGGGTCGTGGTGGTCTTGCCGTTGGTGCCGGTGACGGCGAGCCAGGGGGCGGCCTTGCGGTCCGGGCGGGAGTCGCGCAGCAGCCAGGCGATCTCCACGTCGCCGACGACGTCGACGCCGGCCTCCGCGGCCGCCCGGAACAGCGGGCTGTCGGGCTTCCAGCCGGGCGAGGTGACGACCAGGCCGGTGCCCTCGGGGAGGGTCGCGGCGTCGCCGAGGCGTACGGAGACGCCGAGGCCGGCGAGTTCGGCGGCCTTCGCGCGGTGGCCCTCGGAGTCCCCGCCGTCCACGACGGTGACGGAGGCGCCGAGGCCGGCCAGGGCGCGGGCGGCGCTGATGCCGCTCACGCCGAGGCCGGCGACGGTGATGTTCTTGCCCTGCCAGGAGGTCACTTGTCCGCTGCCCATCCCGCGTAGAAGATGCCGAGGCCGACGATGACGCACATGCCCTGGATGATCCAGAAGCGGACCACGACGAGGACCTCGGACCAGCCCTTGAGTTCGAAGTGGTGCTGGAGCGGCGCCATGCGGAAGACGCGCTTCCCGGTGAGCCGGAAGGAGCCGACCTGGATGACGACCGACAGCGTGATGAGGACGAACAGGCCGCCGAGGAGGGCGATCAGGAACTCCGTGCGGGAGCAGATCGCGAGGCCGGCGAGCGCGCCGCCGAGGGCCAGCGAGCCGGTGTCGCCCATGAAGATCTTGGCCGGCGAGGTGTTCCACCACAGGAAGCCGAAGCAGGCGCCCATCAGGGCGGAGGCGACGACCGCGAGGTCGAGCGGATCGCGCACCTCGAAGCAGGCGTTGGGGTTGGTCAGGGTCTGCGCGTTGGCGCAGGACTCCTGGAACTGCCAGACCCCGATGAAGGTGTAGGCGCCGAAGACCATCACGGCGGCCCCGGTGGCCAGGCCGTCCAGACCGTCCGTCAGGTTCACGCCGTTGGACATGGCCAGGATCATGAACAGTGCCCAGACCACGAACAGGACGGGGCCGATCGACCAGCCGAAGTCGGTGACGAACGACAGCTTGGTCGAGGCCGGGGCCAGTCCGCGCGCGTCCTTGAACTGGAGCGCGAGCACGGCGAAGGCGACGCCGACGATCAGCTGGCCGGCCATCTTGGCCTTGGCCCGCAGGCCGAGCGACCGCCGCTTGACGATCTTGATGTAGTCGTCGAGGTAGCCGACGAGGCCCATGCCGGCCATCAGGAACAGCACCAGCACACCGGACAGCGACGGCGACTGGCCGGTGATCACCTTCGTCAGGGCGTACGCGATGAGCGTGGCCAGGATGAAGGAGATGCCGCCCATGGTGGGCGTGCCCTTCTTCCCGGCGTGGCCGCGCGGTCCGTCGTCGCGGATGAACTGGCCGTAGCCCTTGCGGGCCAGCAGCTTGATCAGGAGCGGGGTGCCGATGACGGTGAGGAACATGCCGATGACACCGGCGAACAGGATCTGCCTCATCGGCCGGCGACCTCGCCCTCGCCGGCCAGCAGCGCCTCTGCCACCCGCTCCAGCCCGATCGACCTGGAAGCCTTCACCAGCACGACGTCACCCGGGCGCAGTTCACTGCGCAACAGGTCGACCGCCGCCTGCGCGTCGGACACGAGCACCGACTCCTCACCCCACGAACCCTCGTTGTAGGCGCCCAGTTGCAGCCAGGACGCTTCGATGCCCCCGACCGCGACGAGCTTGCTCACGTTGAGCCGGACGGCAAGCCGTCCCACCGCGTCGTGCTCGGCCAGCGAGGCGTCACCGAGCTCGGCCATGGGACCGAGCACCGCCCACGTGCGCCCCCCGTTCGCCCTGGCGGCGCCGCCCATCGCGGCCAGCGCGCGCAGTGCGGCCCGCATGGACTCGGGGTTCGCGTTGTAGGCGTCGTTGACGACCGTGACGCCGTCCGCCCGCTCGGTGACCTCCATCCGCCACCGGGACAGCGTGCCCGCCCCGGAGAGCGCGGTGGCGGTCTCCATGGCGGACATGCCCAGCGCGTGGGCGACGGCGGCCGCGGCGAGCGCGTTCGACACGTGGTGCTCACCGTACAGGCGCAAGGTCACTTCGCCGCACCCGGTGGGTGTGTGAAGTGTGAAGGAGGGCTGTCCGGCCGGCGTCATCCGGACATCGGCGGCCCGGACGTCGGCGTCGTCGGCCTCGCCGAAGAGCAGCGTACGGGCCTTGGTGCGGGCGGACATGGCGCGCACGAGGGGGTCGTCGGCGTTGAGGACGGCGATGCCGCCGTCGGCCGCCGCGGGCAGGGCCTCGACGAGCTCGCCCTTGGCGACGGCGATCTGCTCGCGGCCGCCGAACTCGCCGATGTGGGCGGTGCCGACGTTCAGGACGACGCCGATGCGGGGCGGGGTCAGGCCGGCGAGGTAGGCGATGTGGCCGATGCCGCGGGCGCCCATCTCCAGGACGAGGTGCCGGGTCTCCTCGGTGGCGCGCAGCGCGGTGAGCGGCAGGCCGATCTCGTTGTTGAGGGAGCCGGGCGTCCACACGGTGGGGGCGTGGGCCTGGAGCACCTGCGCGATGAGGTCCTTGGTGGAGGTCTTGCCGGCGGAGCCGGTCAGGGCCACCACGTCGGTGCCGAGGCGCTGGACGACGGCGCGTGCGAGTGCGCCGAGGGCCCTTTCGACGTCGTCGACGACGATCGCGGGCACGCCGACGGGACGCGTGGCGAGCACGGCCGCGGCGCCTGCGGCGACGGCGCCGGCGGCGAACTCGTGCCCGTCGACGCGCTCGCCGGCGAACGCGGCGAACAGGCTGCCGGCCTCGACCTGGCGGGAGTCGATGACGACGGGCCCGGTGACCGTCACCAGGGGGTCCGGTATGTCGTGGGGCCGCCCGCCGGTGATGTCGGCGATCTCGGCGAGGGAAAGGGCGATCACTGGTTCACCTCGGCCTCGTGGACGTTCGGTTCGTGCGGCCGCACGGTGTGCGCGGCCTGTGCCTCGATCGCGGCGCGGAGCACCGCGCGGTCGTCGAAGGGGCGTACGACACCTGCGGTGTCCTGGCCCTGCTCGTGGCCCTTGCCGGCCACCAGCACGGTGTCGCCGGGCTCGGCGCGCGCGACGGCGGCGGCGATGGCCGCGGCCCGGTCCGCGTCGACGAGGACCGCGCCGCGCTCGGCGGCGGGCACGGAGACCGCCCCCTCGAACATCGCGGCGAGGATCTTCAGCGGGTCCTCGGAGCGCGGGTTGTCGGAGGTCAGCACCGCGGTGTCGGCGAACCGGGCGGCGGCCGCGCCCATCGGGCCGCGCTTGGTGGAGTCGCGGTCGCCGCCGCAGCCGAGCACGATGTGCAGCCGGCCGGCGGTGACCTCGCGCAGGGCGCGGAGGACGGACTCGACGGCGTCGGTCTTGTGCGCGTAGTCGACGACGGCGAGGTAGGGCTGGCCCGCGTCCACCCGCTCCAGGCGGCCGGGGACGCCGGGGACGGCGGCGACGCCGTCGGCGGCGGTCTGCGGGTCGATGCCTGCGGCGGCGAGCGCGGCGATCGCGGCGACGGTGTTGGCGACGTTGAACGGGCCGGGCAGCGGGGCCCGGGCGGCGATGCGCTGCCCGTCCGGGCCGACCACGGTGAGGGTGGAGTCCATGTGCCCGAAGACGACGTCCTCGGCGCGCCAGTCGGCGGCCGGGTCGCCCTGGGCGGAGAAGGTGGTGACGGGGATCGGCGACTCCTTGGCGAGGCGCCGGCCGTACTCGTCGTCGGTGTTGACCACGCCGAGGCGGGCGCGGCGCTCGGTGAAGAGCTGCGCCTTGGCCTGGAAGTAGTCCTCCATGTCGGAGTGGAACTCCATGTGCTCCGGGCTCAGGTTGTTGAAGACGGCGACGTCGAAGACGCAGCCGTCGACCCGCCCGAGCACCAGGGCGTGGCTGGAGACCTCCATGGCGACGGCCTCGACGCCGCGTTCGCGCATGACGGCGAACAGGGCCTGGAGGTCGGTGGCCTCGGGGGTGGTCCGCTCGGACTTGATGCGCTCTTCGCCGATGCGCATCTCGACGGTGCCGATGAGCCCGGTGGTGCGGCCGGCGCCGCGCAGGCCGCCGTCGACGAGGTACGCCGTCGTGGTCTTGCCGGAGGTGCCGGTGATGCCGATGCGGAGCAGGCCCTCGCCGGGGCGGCCGTAGATCTCGGCGGCGAGGGCGCCCATGCGGCCGCGCGGGTCGTCGGCGGTGAGCACGGGCAGGCCGGTGGCGGCCGCGCGCTCCGCTCCCGCGGGATCGGTCAGGATCGCCGCGGCGCCGAGGGCCGCCGCCTGGGCAGCGAAGTCGGCGCCGTGCATCCGGGCGCCGGGCAGGGCCGCGTACAGGTCGCCGGGGCGCACCGCACGGGAGTCGTGCGTGATCCCGGTGATCTGCGGGCCCGAGGGCTCCGCGGGGGCGCCGGGGTCCAGCAGGTGCGCGAGCGCACCGAGCGCAGTCGGGCGTACGGACGCGGGCCGGGGCGCGCCCGGCGGCGTTGCCGGGGCGTCCTGCGGGGTGGTTCTGGGCTGATCAGCGTGGGACACGGCGGTGAGCGTACCGGGCGCGGCGGGCCGCCCGCGAAGCGAGGGCCCGCCGGGGGCGGCCCCGGCCGGCTGGTTCCCGGGTTCGGGGGTGATCGTGGTCACTGGTGGTGCCTCACGGTTCCTGGGGGGCCGGCGGGGCGGCCCGGGGGTCACCGGCCGGGCGTCGTGCCGGGTCGGGGGGCGGTCTGGGGGGCGGCCTGCGGGCCGGGCTCGTAGGTGACCGGCAGGCCTGCGGGTGCGGTGCCGGTGGGGGCGACCCGGAGGGTCTTGAGGGCGAACTCCATGACCTTCTTGTAGATGGGGCCGCAGATCTGGCCGCCGAAGTAGCTGCCCTTGGTGGGGTTCTGGATGGCGCAGTAGACGGTGATGCGGGGGTCGTCGGCGGGGGCGAAGCCGGCGAAGGAGGCGGTGTAGCCCTTGTAGCGGCCGGTGGCCGGATCCACCCGGTTGGACGTGCCGGTCTTGCCGCCGACGCGGTAGCCGGGGATGCGGGCCTTGGTGCCGGTGCCCTCCTGGTCGTCGACGACGGACTCCAGCATCTGCGCGAGGGTCCTGGCGGTCTCCTCGCTGATGACGCGGGTCTGCTCGGGGGCGGGGGCCGGGGTGAAGCGGCCGTCGGGGCCCTTGGTGCCGCGGACGAGGGTGGGCTCGATGCGTACGCCGCCGTTGGCGATGGTGGAGTAGACGGAGGCGGCCTGCATGGCGTTGACGGAGAGGCCCTGGCCGAAGGGGATCGTGTACTGCTGGGAGGTCGACCAGGCCTCGGGGCGGGCGAGGATGCCGCGGGACTCGCCGGGGTAGTCCAGGCCGGTGGGCCGGCCGATGCCGAACTTGTCGAGGTAGGAGTGCAGGACGCGGTTGGCGTCGGGCTGGGTGGGTCCGAGCTGGCCGGTGGCGAGGATCGTGCCGATGTTGGAGGACTTGGCGAGGACCCCGTTGAGGGTGAGGTACCAGGTCGGGTGGTCGATGTCGTCCTTGAAGAGCCGGTCGCCGCGGTGGAGCCGGTTGGGGACCTCGACGCGCGTCTCGGGGGTGGCCTTCTTCTCCTCCAGCACGGCCGCCATGGAGATGACCTTGGCGGTGGAGCCGGGCTCGTAGACGTCCTGGAGGGCGGCGTTGCCCATGGCGGCCGAGCTGGCGCGGGAGAGGTCGTTGGGGTCGAAGCCGGGGGCGTTGGCCATGGCCAGGACCTCGCCGGTGCGGGTGTCCTGGACGATGACGTAGCCGCGGTCGGCCTCGGACGCGCGGACCTGTTCGGAGATGGCGCTCTGCGCGGCCCACTGGATGTCGCGGTCGATGGTCAGCTCGATGTCCTCGCCGGGCACGGCGGGCTTCTCGTTGGACCCGGCGGTGGGGACGCGCCGGCCGCCGGACTGGGCGTAGGTGATGGTGCCGTCCCGGCCGGCGAGCTTGCGGTCGAGGGAGGACTCCAGGCCGCCGCCGCCGCGGCCCTCGGCGTTGACGTAGCCCAGTATCCCGGCGGCGAGGTCGCCGTTCGGGTAGACGCGCTTGCTGCTGTCCTCGCTGAACACGCCGGCGAGGACGTTGGCGCCGGGGCCGTTGTTGCGCCGGTCGGCGGCGGCCTTGTCGGCGAAGACCCGCTTGAGGTCCTTGATCTGGTGCAGGACCTGGGGGGTCTGGCGGCGGGCGAGGACGACGTACCGGCTCTTCTTCGTCTTCAGCTTGGCGGCGAGCTCCCCGGCGTCGGCTCCGAGGATGGGGGCGAGGAGGGCCGCGGCCTGCTCGGGGGCGTCGGGCGCCTTGCTCTCCTGCGGGGTGAACATCTGCGGGTCGGCGGTGATGTCGTGGGCGTCGACGCTGATGGCGAGGGCGACGCCCTTGCGGTCGGTGATCTCGCCGCGCTCCGCGGCGAGGGTGACGGTGGTGAAGCGGTTCGCGGAGGCCTTCGCCGAGTACGTCGAGGCGTCGACGGCCTGCACCTGCAGCAGGCGCACGGTGAAGGCGAGCATCACCAGGGTGAGGCCGATGCCGACCAGGCGCAGCCGGGGCCGGGGGCTGCCGAGCCGGAGGGCGCGGGGGGCGCCTGCGGCGGGCCTGCGGGCCGCGGGCCGGGGGTTGACGCGGGGCCGGTCGGCGGCGGGGCGGGGCCTGCCGGGTCCGGGGACCCGGCGCCGGGGGGTGTCCTGCGGGCTCACCCGGCCACCCCGCGGGGCCGGTCGGCGGGGGTTCGGCGGGGGCGGCCGGGGCCCCGAAACGGCGGGGACGGGGCGGTCGGGCGCCCCGCGGGGATCCGTTTCACGACGTCACCTTCCGGGGGTGGGGCTGGGCCGGCCGGCGCCGGGTGCCTGGTCCGCGGCGCCGCCGGCGGGCGCCGGTGCCGGGGCGGGCGCGGACGGCTGGGCGGTGGCCGCGGCCGGCGGTGCGGCCGGGCCCGGGAGGCGGCGCCCGGCGGCGGCGCGGCCGGGGCTGCCCCGGGCGCCGCCGCGGACGGGGAGGGGGAGGGGGACGGCGGGGGCGCCTCCGCGGCGGCGGCGGTGCCGGTGACCTTGCCGTCCCCGTCGATGAAGGCGGGGCTGCCGCCGGGGACCATGCCGAGTTCGACGGCCCGGCGCCGGAGGGCGTCGGGGGCCGAGTAGGCGTCGACGTCGCGCTGGAGGGCCTGCTCCTCGTCGGTCAGCGCGGTGGTCTCCTTCTTCAGCTTGGCCAGCCGGAAGGAGCCCTCGTTGAGGGCGGAGTTCAGCAGCAGCAGGCTGATCAGGCCGCCGGCGAGCAGGGCGACCACCAGGAGGACGAACGGTGTGCGCGCCGCCTGCCCGGCGGGGCCGCGCTGCCCGGCCCCGCCTCCGCCGCCCTTGGTCACCGGTTCGCCTCCCGGATGCGCTCGACGCCGCGGAATCGGGCCGGTGCGGCCCGCCGGTTCTCGGCGATCTCCTCCTCGGTGGGCAGCTCGGCGCCGCGCGTGAGGAGCTTCAGCCGGGGCTGGTACTTCTCGGGGACCACGGGCAGCCCCGGCGGGGCCGTGGAGGCGGCCCCGGCGGCGAAGACCTGCTTGACGAGGCGGTCCTCCAGGGAGTGGTAGGAGAGGACGGCGATGCGGCCGCCGACCGCGATGCGGTCCACGGCGGCCGGGATGGCCCGCTCCAGGACCGACAGCTCGCCGTTGACCTCGATCCGCAGGGCCTGGAAGGTCCGCTTGGCCGGGTTGCCGCCGGTCCGCTTCGCCGCCTGCGGCAGGGACTCGCGGATCAGCTCGACGAGCCGGGCGCTGTGGGAGAAGGGCTCCTTCTCCCGCTCGCGGACGATCGCGGAGACGATCCGCTTCGCCTGCTTCTCCTCGCCGTACTGGCGCAGGATGCGGACGAGCTCGCCGGCCGGGTAGGTGTTGAGCACCTCGGCCGCGCTGACCCCGGTCGTCTGGTCCATGCGCATGTCGAGGGGGGCGTCCTGGGCGTACGCGAACCCGCGGTCGGCCTCGTCGAGCTGCATGGAGGAGACGCCGAGGTCGAACAGGATGCCCTGGACGGTGGGGGTGCCGAGGCGGTCGAGCACCTCGGGGAGCTCGTCGTAGACGGCGTGGACGAGGGTGGCGCGGTCGCCGAAGCGGGCGAGGCGCTCGCCGGAGAGCCTCAGGGCCTCCTTGTCGCGGTCGAGGCCGATCAGGCGGGCCTCGGGGAATCGGGTCAGCAGGGCCTCGCTGTGGCCTCCGAGGCCGAGGGTGCAGTCGACGACGACGGCCCCCGGCTCGTGGAGGGCCGGGGCCAACAGGTCCAGGCACCGCTGGAGCATCACCGGGACGTGTCGGGACTCGCTGGTCAAAGCGCCCTCTCAGATAACGGCGCGGCAGGCATACGCCGCGCCGCGCACGCGGAGTGTTACCAGGGGGCCGGGCAGCCGGTCAGGGCCGGGCTCCGGCCGGTTCGCGCCACTTTAGTGCAACGGCACGCCGGGTCAACGAACCGGCCCGCGCGCCGTGCGCCCGCCTCGTCCGGAACCCGCAAAAGGCGCGAACCACCCGGATGGCGGCCCCCTCCCCACCCCTGTGGGTCAGCTCACACCGGCCTGCGTTGACCCGTTTCCTCCCACGGCGTCCCGAGCCGGGCCCGAAGGCGGCCACTACCGTCGGAGGCATGACGACTCCCGCTCCCCCGCCCGCCGGATCCGCCGCCGCAGCCCCCGGCCCGCCCGGCAGCCCGCCCGGCGGCTCCGTCACCGACCGGCTGGTCGAGGCCAACCGCAGGTACGCCGCCGGCTTCCGCGACCCCGGCATGGACGCCCGCCCCGTCCTCCGGGTGGCGGTCGTGGCCTGCATGGACGCCCGCCTCGACCTGCACGCCGCGCTCGGCCTGGAGCTCGGCGACTGCCACACCATCCGCAACGCCGGCGGCGTCGTGACCGACGACGCCATCCGCTCGCTCACCATCAGCCAGCGCGCCCTCGGCACCCGGTCCGTCATCCTCATCCACCACACCGGCTGCGGCCTGGAGAACCTCACGGAGGACTTCCGGCACGAGCTGGAGGACGAGGTGGGCCAGCGCCCGCCGTGGGCCGTCGAGGCGTTCCGGGACGTCGACCAGGACGTGCGCCAGTCCATGCAGCGCGTGCGGACCAGCCCCTTCCTCCCCCACCGCGGCGATGTGCGAGGCTTCGTCTTCGACGTGCACACCGGGCTCCTGCGGGAGATCGATCCCGACTCGTGAGTGACACAACCCCGTGGAGCCGTCAACAATGCGGGGACGACGCCGCCCGGAACCCTCCGGGTCCGGCGTCCGTGTCGGGATGGGCCGGCCGTGCGCAAGGGACGCCGGCCCCACCGGAAAGGGCCGAGGAGTACACAGGTGACGACCTATGACGACAGAGCGGGTCTCGCGGATCTGACGAGTACGGCCGAGCGTGTGCGCCGGTCCGTCGAGAGCGTGATCGAGGGCAAGCCCGAGGTCGTGCGCATCGCCCTGACCGTGCTCCTGGCCGAGGGCCACCTGCTGATCGAGGACGTCCCCGGCGTCGGCAAGACGATGCTGGCGAAGACCCTCGCGAAGTCGATCGACTGCTCGGTGCAGCGCATCCAGTTCACCCCGGACCTGCTGCCCTCCGACATCACCGGTGTCAGCATCTACGACCAGCAGCGCCGCGAGTTCGAGTTCAAGCCCGGCGCGATCTTCGCGCAGATCGTCATCGGCGACGAGATCAACCGCGCCTCCCCGAAGACCCAGTCCGCGCTGCTGGAGTCGATGGAGGAGCGCCAGGTCACCATCGACGGGACCACGTACGCGCTGCCCAGCCCGTTCATGGTGGTCGCCACGCAGAACCCGGTCGAGATGGAGGGCACCTACCCCCTCCCCGAGGCGCAGCGCGACCGCTTCATGGCCCGGGTCTCCGTCGGCTACCCGAGCCCGGACGCCGAGCTGCGGATGCTCGACGTCCACGGCGGGCCGTCGCCGCTGGACGACCTCCAGGCCGTCGCGCACGCCCACGACATCGCCAAGCTGGTCGAGGCCGTCCGGGACGTGTACGTCGCCGAGCCGGTCCGCCGCTACGTCGTCGACCTGGTCTCCGCCACCCGCAGCCACCCGGACCTGCGCCTGGGCGCCTCGCCCCGCGCCACCCTGCACCTGCTGCGCGCGGCGAAGGCCGCGGCCGCCATGGCCGGCCGCGACTTCGTCCTGCCGGACGACGCGCAGACCCTGGCCGGGCCCGTTCTGGCGCACCGCCTGCTGCCGACGGCGCAGGCCTCCCTGAACCGCCGGACCGCCGAGCAGGTCGTCCAGGACATCGTGCAGCGCACCCCCGTCCCGAGCGCGCACCAGCGCGGCGAGGTGCCCGGCGCCGGCGTCCGGGGCTTCTGATGGGCGCCGGTGCCCCGCGCGGCGCCGGCGGCGGGGGCCGGAGCTCCGGCGGGCTGCGCACGTCGCTGGCCGGCCTGACCACCCGGGGCCGGTCCTTCCTGGCCGCGGGCGTCGCGGCGGCCCTCTGCTCGTACGTGCTCGGCCAGGCCGAGCTGCTGCGCGTCGGGCTGCTGCTGGCCTTCCTGCCGCTGCTGTGCGTCGCCGTTCTGCACCGCACCCGCCACCGGGTCGCCGGCAGCCGCCGGCTGAGCCCGCAGCGGGTGCCCGCCGGGGACGAGGCGCGGGTGCAGCTGCGCGTCGAGAACGTCTCCCGGGTGCCGACGGGGACGCTGATGCTCCAGGACCGGGTGCCGTACGTCCTCGGGCCGCGGCCGCGGTTCGTGCTGGACCGGCTGGAGCCGGGCGGCCGCCGCGAGGTGTCCTACCGGGTCCGCTCCGACCTGCGCGGCCGCTACCCGCTGGGCCCGCTCCAGCTGCGGCTGACCGACCCGTTCGGGCTGGTCGAGCTGACCCGCTCGTTCAGCACGTACGACGTCCTCACCGTGGTCCCCCGCACCGAGGAGCTGGCCCCGGTCCGGCTGGGCGGGCAGAGTTCCGGCTACGGCGACGGCAGCGGCCGCGCGCTGGCCCTGGCCGGCGAGGACGACGTGATCCCGCGCGGCTACCGGCGCGGCGACGACCTGCGCCGCGTGCACTGGCGCTCGACGGCCCGCTACGGCGAGCTGATGGTGCGCCGGGAGGAGCAGCCGCAGCGCAGCCGCGCCACGGTGCTGCTGGACACCCGCGGCATCGCGTACGAGGGCGCCGGGCCGGACTCGGCGTTCGAGTGGGCCGTGTCGGGGGCCGCCTCGACCCTGGTCCACCTGCTGGAGCGGGGCTATTCGGTGCGGCTGCTGACCGACGGGGGCAGCGCCCTGGCCGGCGAGGGGGCGGGCTTCTCGCAGAGCGGCCAGGAGTCCGCCGAGGCCGCCGGGGTGATCATGGACATGCTGGCCGTCGTCGGGCACTCCGACGGGGCCGGGCTGTCCCGCGCGTACGACGCCCTGCGCGCCGGGGACGGCGCCGGCTTCGGCGGGTCGGGCGGCGACGGCCTGCTCGTCGCCTTCCTCGGCGAGCTGGACGACGCGCAGACGGAGCTGGCGGCGAAGATACGCGGCCGCTGCGGCGCCGCGGTGGCCTTCCTGCTGGACCCGGCGCAGTGGGCCGGGCGGCCCTCGCGCGTCCAGGAGCGGCTGGACCGGCTGCGCGAGACGGGCTGGACGGCGCTGGCCGTCCCGCCGGGCGCCGCGTACGGCGACCTGTGGCGGCAGGCCGGAAGCACGCCGCTCGGCACGGACTCCCCGGGGGGCTGGTCATGAGCGGGCGTGCACGGCTGACGGTGTTCGCGGTCCTGGCGACGCTGCTGGCCTCCTGGTCGCTGGCCTCGCTGGTGGAGTCCTCGGGCTGGCTGCTCCAGGCCGCGGCGCTGCTGTGCCTGCAGAGCGGGGTGGGCGCCGCGGCCCGCCGGGCGCCGCTGGCGCGGCCCCTGACCGCTGCCTCGCAGGTGCTGGTCTCCTCCCTGGTGGTGGTCTTCCTCTTCGCGGGGAAGGGCGAGTCGACCGGGACCGGGCCGATGGCCTACCTGGTGACGGACATCGGCGCCCTGTTCCGCCGCGGCGTGCAGGACGTGGCCGAGTTCGCGATACCGGCCCCGCTGACCGACGGCATCCGGCTGCTGCTGCTGACCGGGGTCCTGGTGATCGGCCTGCTGGTGGACCTGCTGGCGGTGACCCTGCGCAGCGCTGCCGCGGCCGGACTGCCGCTGCTCGCCCTCTACTCGGTGGCGGCGGGGCTGTCCGGCGGCGCCGGCGCGCCCTGGTTCTCCTTCCTGCTGGCCGGCGCCGGCTACCTGCTGCTGCTCCTGGCCGAGGGCCGCGACCGGCTGGCCCAGTGGGGCCGCGTCTTCGGCGGCACCCCGTCCGGCCGGGTGACCGCGGCCTCCGGGTACGGGTCGGGCGGGGCGGGCTCCGGGCGGCCGCTCTCCCCCGTGCGCACCGGCCGGCGGATCGGCGCGGCCGCCCTCGGCCTCGCGCTGGTGGCGCCGGCGGCGCTGCCCTCGCTGGGCGGCGGCGTCCTCGGCGGCCGCACCGAGGCCGACGGCGGCGGCAGCGGGGTCGGCGGGACGATCTCCGCGGTCAACCCGCTGGTGTCCCTGCAGAGCAGCCTGAACGCGCAGGACAACCGGGTGGTGCTGAAGTACCGGACCGACACGCCGGCGCTCGGCGACCACTACCTGCGGATCCTGGCGCTGGACGAGTTCAACGGCGTGAAGTGGGAGGCGTCCGGCCGGGCCCTGACCGACGTCCCGGAGCGGCTGCCGAGCCCTCCGGGGCTGGGCGAGCGGGTCCGCCAGGGCGCGGCGGAGGTCCGTACGAGCATCTCGGCGGCGGACACGTACGCGCAGCGCTACCTGCCGATGCCGTACCCGGCGACGGGCGTGGACATCCCCGGCCGGTGGCGGTTCGAGCCGGTCGGCCGGACGCTGGTCGGCGACCAGCTGGCCAAGGACCGCTACCAGAACGTGCAGGGCGCGATGTACACGGTGCGGAGCCTGCTGCTGCGGCCGACGGCGGCCCAGCTGCAGTCGGCTCCCGAGCCCGACCCGGCGATCCGCGCCGAGTACACGAGGCTGCCCGACAACCTGCCGCCGGTGGTGGCGGAGACGGCCCGGCAGGTCACGAAGGGCGCGAAGGACGACTACACGCGCGCGGTGCGGCTGCAGGACCACTTCGCCGTGAACGGCGGCTTCCGCTACGACACGAAGGTGGCGTCCGGCACGGGCCCGCTGGCCATCGCCCGGTTCCTGGCGGACAAGGAGGGCTTCTGCATCCACTTCGCCTTCTCGATGGCCGCGATGTCGCGCTCGCTCGGCATCCCGGCCCGGGTGGCGGTCGGGTTCACGCCCGGTGAGAAGCAGGCCGACGGCAGCGTGAACGTCTCGATGCGGGACGCCCACGCCTGGCCGGAGCTGTACTTCGAGGGCGTCGGCTGGACCCGGTTCGAGCCGACCCCGCGGCAGGGGCTCACCCTGCCGGACTACGCGCGGTCCGAGGATCCGGCGGCCCAGCCGTCGGCGCCGGCGCCGCTGCCCTCGCAGAGCGCGGCGCAGCCGTCGGCGGCCCCGTCGCAGGCCGACGCCTGCCCGCCGGAGCTGCGGCGGCTCGGCGAGTGCGGCGGCGCCGCACCGCAGGAGGCCGCCGACGGGCAGGGCGGCGGGCCGTCCGCGGGTGCGGTCCTCGGCTGGGCGGCCGCGGCGGCGGTCGTCGTCGGCGTGCCGCTGCTGCCGCTGCTGTGGCGGTCCCGGCTGCGCGGGCGCCGGCTGGCCGGGGGCGGCGTCCTGCCGGCCTGGGAGGAGCTGCACGACGCGGCCTGGGACGTCGGCATCGTCCCGGACCGGGCGCTGTCCCCGCGGGCGGCCGCGGAGCGGCTCGTCGAGGCGGGCCGGCTCGACGGGGAGGCCGCGGCGGCGGTCCGCCGGCTGTCCGAGGCGGTGGAGCGGGCGCTGTACGCCCCGCCCGGCGCGCCGGAGGCGGAGCCGCGGGCGGAGGCGGCGCAGGACGTGTCGGCGGTCCGGGCCGCGCTGCTGGCCGGCGCCGGCCGGCGGGGGCGGCTGCGGGCGCTGCTGCTGCCGCGCTCGGCGGCGCGCGTGCGGTGGGCGGTGCAGGCGCGGCGCGACGCGGCGGCGGCCTGGGCCGGCCGGCGGGCGGCGGCGCTGCGGGCCCGGGTGCGGCTGCCGCTGCGCGGCCGCGGCTGACGCCGGGCGCGCGGCGCGGGCCACAGCAGGAACGAGGAAGAAGGACGCCGGTGCGGCATGGCTCGATCCCCCCGAGCCGGGCCGCACCGGCGTCCGCGTGCACCGGGCGCAGGCCGTCAGGATCCGTCCCGGTGGTGGCAGGGTCCCGGTCCGCACCGGCCGCCCCGTGTCGGCGGTCCGGACCGGTTCCCCGTCCGATGCCCCAAGTCTGGCGTCCGCGCAGGGGGGAGCCCATCCGCGCACGTACTCATTCCGCTCCTGGGTACGGGTACTCAGGCGCGGCGGCGGACCGGGGCGGGTCCCACCAGTTGTACGCGGCGGGGCCCCGCCGGCGGCACCGCCGATCGGGGGTCCCGCCCGTCAGCGGTTGCCGCTGACCCGTCCCCGCAGCAGCAGCGACAGCGCGGAGTGCACGTCGTCCAGGGACCGCTCCCGCTGGAAGGACTGCCAGTCCAGCGCGGCCACCAGCACCATCCCGACGAGGGCGGCGGCCGTCAGCGGGACGTCGATCTCCGGGCTGAGCTCGCCGCGCTCCACGCCCTCGGCGAGGACCGTCTCGACCACGGCCACCGCCTCCTGCCGCACCACCATCAGCGTGGACTGCCACGTCCGGTTGGTGCGCCACAGCTCGGCGACGTACAGCTGGGTGAAGGCCGGGTAGCGGTCGATGAAGACGAGGCCGGCGCGGATCATCGCGTCCAGCGCCTCGACGCGGCTGCCGCCGCGCGCCTCCGTGGACTCGGCGGCCTCGCGCAGGGAGGCGGTGAGCAGGCCGACGCCGTGCCGCAGCAGCTCCTCGAAGAGGTCGTTCTTGCTCGCGAAGTTGTAGTAGACCGTGCCCTTGGCGACGCCGGCCCGTTCGGCGATCTCGTCGACCGTGGTCGCGGAGAACCCCTGCTCGGCGATGAGCGTGACGGCCGCTTCGTAGAGCTTCTGGCGTGTCGCCTGCCGGCGTCCGCCGCCGGCGGACGCGCCGGTGCTGCTGCTTTCCATGGCGCTGATTCTCACAGGTCACCGGCTCCTTACAGGCTCAGTTCGGGGTGGAGCCGGTCCATCGTCCACACCTGCTTGCCGCGGGCGGCGAGCGCGGTCAGGGCGAGGGCGCCGGCGGTGAAGGCGGCCAGGACGGCGCAGCCCTGCCAGACGGGGCCGAGGCCGCCGCCGGTGATGAGGCGGCGCAGGCTCTCCACGACGTACGACATCGGCAGGTACGGGTGGACGGCGTTGAAGAACCCGGGGCTGGTCTGGACGGGGTAGGTGCCGCCGGCCGAGGTCAGCTGGAGCATCAGCACCGCGAGGACCAGGATGCGCCCGGCCGCGCCGAACTTGGCGTTCAGCCACTGCACGATGGCCGCGAAGCAGCCGGTGACCAGGACGAGGAAGCCGACGGCCAGGGCGGGGCGGGCGAGCTCCAGGCCGAGGCCCCAGTGCAGCACGGACATCAGCATGGCGACCTGGAGGGCGCCGAGCCCGGCCACGGGCATCCACCCGGCGAGGGCGATCCGCCAGGGCGAGGCGCCGGCGGCGAGGGCCCGCTTGTTCATGGGGGCGATCAGCATGTAGGCGACCATCGCGCCGACCCAGAGGGAGAGCGGGATGAAGTACGGGGCGAAGCCGGTGCCGTAGTTGGGCGCCTTGTGCAGGGACTCGTTGGCGAGCTTGACCGGGTCGGCCATGACCTCGGTGCGCGCGTCGCGCTGCTGCTGGTCGTAGTTCGGGATCTTGCCCGCGCCCTCGTGCAGGCCGTCGGCGAGGTCGGTGTTGCCGTCGACGAGCTTGAACAGGCCGCCGTCGAGGCTGTGCGCGCCGTCGCCGATCTTGCCGACGCCGTTGCCGATCGCGGCGGACCCCTGGGTGGCCTTGCCGATGCCCGCGTGGAGCTGGGCCATGCCGGTGGCGACCTTCTGTGCGCCGTTGTTCAGGGCGTTGATGTCGGCGGCGGCCGCGTCGAGGCGGGAGGTCAGGCCGGGGGCGTCCGCGGCGAGCTTGCGGGCCTTCTTCTCCAGGTCGGCGAGCTGCTTGCGCAGGGTGGCCAGGTCGCCGTTCGAGTCCTTGACCAGGGCGTCGACGTCTCCGGTGAGGAGGGCGGCCTCGGCGGTGACCTCCTTCAGCTTCTTCATGTCGGCGCAGGCGGCGGGCAGCGGCTTGGGCGCGCTGCCGGTGCAGGTGCGCGTGTACGTGTCGGTGGCCAGGGCGGCCGCCTGCTTGCTGACGCGGGCGGCGGCCGGCGCTTTCTTGGAGAAGGTGTCCAGGTGGTTGCCCACGACCTTCGCGGTGTCGGCGACGAGGGTCGCGGCGTCGGCCACCTGCTTCGGGTCGTCCAGGTGGGGGCGGGCCTGGGAGGCGATGCCGTTGAACTTGTCGGCGAGCTTGCGGGTGCCGCCGGCGATGTCCCTGGTGCCGGTCTCCAGCTTGCCGGCGGCCGTGTCGAGCTTCTTCAGCCCGCCGGTCAGCTCGCCGTTCTTCTCCTCGACGGTGTCGAGGCCCTCGGCGATCTCTTTGGCGCCCTCCTTGGCCTTGGTCGCGCCGTCCTTGAGCCTGTCGGCGCCGTCTGCGGCCTCGGCGGTCTTGCCGTGCAGGTCGGAGAAGGAGACGAAGATCTTGTCGAGGAACTTCCGCGAGGCGTTGGTCGAGGCGGCGGAGCGGACCTCGGCGAAGACGGTGCGGGAGATCGAGCCGACGATGTAGTTGTTCGCGTCGTTGGTGCGGACCTGGAGCGCGCCGGTCGCCGGGTCGTCGCCGGAGCTGGAGGCGATCTTCTCGCTGAAGTCGGCCGGCATGGTCAGGGACAGGTAGTACGTCCCGTTCTCCAGGCCCTTGGCGGCCTGCTCCGCGCTGACCTCGTGCCACTCGAAGGTCTTGCTGTCGCGCAGCTTCCCGGTGATCTCGTCGCCGGCGGCGATGCGCTCGCCTTCGACGGTGGCGCCCTTGTCGGCGTTGACGAGGGCGACGGGCACCTTGTCGAGGCGGCTGTAGGGGTCCCAGAAGGACCACAGGTACAGGGCTCCGTAGAGCAGCGGCAGCAGGAGCAGTGCGACCAGGGCGGCCCGCGGCAGCTTCCCCCGCCCGAACCGCTTCAGCTCAAGCGCGGCCAGCTTCGGCGAGCGCATCGTCGGCCCCCTTCGTGTCGTCGTCGGTGCGGTCTTCGGCGCCGGCCGGGCCGGCGGTGTCGGCGGGCTCCGCGCCCGGGGCCGTGCGCACGACCCGGACGCCCTCGGGGGCCTGGCTGCACACCGCGAGGACGGTGGTCCCGGCGGCGGCGATCGAGCGGAGCAGCTCCCAGACCTCCTCGCGCTCGGTGTCGGAGAGCTTGAGGTCGGCGTCGTCGAGGGCCAGCAGCCGGGGCGAGCCCAGCAGGGCGAGGGCCAGGGAGAGCCGTACCGCCTCCAGGCGGTCCAGGTCCCGGACGGAGGTCCGCAGCCCCTTGGGCAGGGCCTCCGGGTCGAGGCCGGCGGCGGCCAGCGCCGCGTCGATCCGGGCGGCGGCCTCCTTGCCTCGGCTGCCGGGCGGGCGCAGGAGCGCGCGCAGGGGGCCCTCGTAGCGGCGCTGGAGCAGGGCCCCCTCGCGCAGCTGCTCGCCGACGGTCAGGGCCTGGTCGAGGTCGTTGACCCCGGGCACCGGGCCGAGGCCGGCAATGCGGCGGACCGCGCCCATCCGCTTGGGCAGCGGCAGGCCGGCCACCTCGGCGCGGCCGGCGGTGGGCTTCATGCGCCCGGTGAGGGCGAGCAGCAGGCAGGTGCGGCCGCTGCCCGACGGGCCTTCGATCGCGATGAGCGTGCCGGGTGCGGCATCGACGTCCACTCCCCGGAACGCCCAGCCGCGCGGGCCCCTGAGTCCGAAGTCCTCGGCTTTGACGGCCGCGCCGTGCGGGCTGTCCACTCCGCCCCCTCCCTTTTGAACTGACCAGTCAGTTCAAAAACTAGCACCCTTGCCGCCCCTCCGCGTGCACAGGGGGCCGATTGCCCCGATGTGGGCGGGAAAACCGCAGGTCGGCGCGATTGTCAGTGGTGCCCGCGACGATGGGGGACGGCATCACCAGGCGCCGCGAAGAGCAGTACGCAACGACAGGAGGTTCGTCATGGCCACACCGTCCCCGTCCCCTGTCCACCCCGTCCCGCGCAGGTCGGCCGCTCCGCCGGCCGCGCTCGACCTGCTCGCCAAGGCCCGCAGCGGCCTGGCCGAGGCATCCGCCCTGAGCCGCCCCAACGAGCGCTACGCCACCGCCCACCTCGCCGCACTGCGCACCGCGGCCGCCGTCCTCGCGGCCCGGGCCCGGCCCGAGCCCGCCCACCCGCGGCGCCGCCCCCGCATACGCAGCGCCTGGGAGGTGCTCCCGGAGCTCGCGCCGGAGCTGGCCGAGTGGAGCGCGCTCTTCGCCTCCGGAGCGGCCCGCCGGGCCCGCGCCGAGGCCGGCATACCGGACGCCGCGAGCGAGGAGGACGCCGCGTACCTGCTGCGCGCCACGGAGATGTTCCTGCGGCTGGTCGAGCGGATGCTCGCCCTCCAGCCGGCGGCGCGGCCGCTGCCGCAGCAGGCGCTGCCCCAGCCCCGCCCCGAGCCGCGCCCGGAGCGTCCGGACGCGGGATGAGCTGCACCGCTGCCGGAGGCAATAGGGTGGGGCACGCATTGCACGCTTTGCCCGCCCCTTCCGCGCCGAGGAGTCATCAGCCGTGTCGGACACTTCCCGCCCCCGCGCCTCCCTCCGCACCGCCGTGGTGTGGGAGGTCCTCAAGGAGGCCCTCGACCGCCGGGTGAAGGCGACCGGGCGGGACGTGCTCGACGTGCTGGACACCGGCGGCGGCACCGGCATGTTCGCGGTCCCGATCGCCCGCCTCGGCCACCGCGTCACCGTGGTCGACCCCAGCCCGAACGCGCTGTTCGGGCTGGAGCGCCGGGTCGCCGAGGCCGGCGTCGCCGACCGGGTCCGCGGCGTCCAGGGCGACGCCCAGGGCCTGCTCGACGTCGTCGAGCGGGAGTCCTACGACGTGGTCGTCTGCCACGGCGTCCTGGAATACGTCGACGACGCGGCCGAGGGCGCCGCCAACGCCGTCGCCGCCCTGCGCCCCGGCGGGACGCTCAGCCTGCTCGCCGCCGGCCTCGGCGGCGCCGTCCTGGCCCGCGCCCTGGCCGGCCACTTCACCGAGGCCCGCGCGGCCCTCGGCGACCCGGCCGGCCGCTGGGGCGCGGGCGACCCGGTGCCCCGGCGCTTCACCGCCGGCCAGCTCGCCGACCTCGTGGCCGGCGCCGGGCTGGAGGTCGGCGCGGTCCACGGCGTCCGCGTCTTCGCCGACCTCGTCCCCGGCGTCCTCGTGGACACCGAGCCCGGCGCCGTGGAGGCCCTGATGCGCCTGGAGGAGGCCGCAGCCGAGCTGCCCGCCTTCCACGCCATCGCCACCCAGCTGCACGTCCTCGGCGAGAAGCCCGCCTGACCCCCGGCCGCCTCCCGGCCGGGAGGCGCCGCCGGCCGGCCCCGGCGGTTCCGCGGACTCCCTCCGCTCCGGGCGGGCGCGCCGTATGATCGGGGCACCACCCGGCATGGCGGGCGGATCAGCGGGGAATAACGACCTCACTGCCCGGCCCCCGGCCGTACGGCCCCGCGCCGTACCGGCGATGGGCAGTGCCTTTCCGGGCGGTGCATTTTTCCAACCCGGCGCGGAGGGCGGGTGTCACGGGGGCGATTCCCCGCCTATCCTGAAGGGGACCCTGGTCGCTACCCCCCGCGACCGAAGGATGAGGAGGACTCCCGTGCCGCTCTCGGAGCACGAGCAGCGAATGCTCGAGCAGATGGAGCGAGCGCTGTACGCCGAAGACCCCAAGTTCGCGACAGCGCTTGAGGGAAGCGGACTGCGCACGTACACCCGGCGACGGGTCTACCAGGCAGTCGCAGGCATTGTGGTGGGTATCGCGCTCCTCATGACCGGTGTGATCGTCCCGAACGTACTCTGGGTCAGCGTGGTGGGTTTCCTCGTCATGCTCGGCTGTACGCTCCTCGCGGTCACCGGTTGGCGCAAGGCGCCCAAGCCTGGCGAGCAGCCCGTCTCCGGCAGTGCAGGCGGTTCGGCCCATGGCCGGAACCGGCAGCGTCGGTCGATGATGAACCGCATCGAGGAACGGTGGCAGCGCCGCCGCGACGAGCAGGGGCACTGACGCCCCCGGCCGCGCGCGATGACGGGGACGGCGGCCCACCGCCGCCGCACCCGCGCGCGTCCGGCCCCGGACCGCGCCTGCCGGACGCCGCGCGCTGCGGCGCGATGACGCGGTGATGCGGTGAGCGTCCTCCCCCTGGTCTTCACCAGCGGCTGGGCCAGCGGCGTCAACGCGTACGCCGTGGTCCTCCTGCTGGGCGTCTTCGGCGCGACCGGCCTCAGCGACGACGTCCCCCCGGCCCTCCAGCGCACGGACGTCCTGATCGCCGCCGGCGTCCTCTTCCTGTGCGAGGCCGTCGCCGACAAAATCCCGTACGTGGACTCCGCCTGGGACGCTGTCCACACCGTCGTCCGGCCCGTCGCCGGGGCCGTCGTCGGGGCCCTGCTGGCCGGCCAGAGCGGCTCCCTCTCCGATCTCGCCGCCGGCGCGATCGGCGGCACCACCGCGCTGGCCAGCCATGCCGTCAAGGCCGGCACCCGCATGGCCGTCAACACCTCCCCCGAGCCGGTCAGCAACATCGCACTGAGCACCGCCGAGGACATCGGCGTCGCCGGCATCGTCGCCTTCGCCGTCTTCCATCCCGTCGCCGCCGCCGTCGTCGCGGCCGTCCTCCTCGCCCTCGGCCTGGCCGTCCTCGTCCTCCTGTGGACCCGGATCCGCCGCTTCCTGCGCCGCCGGGCGCAGCGCCGCGAGGAGAAGCGGCCGGCCGGCCGCGCCCGGGAGCCTTCCGCCCCCACCGCGGGCCCGCCCCGCTGACTCGGGCCGCCGCTCGATAGGGTCGGGCGCATGGCACGAATTGCGGTGATCGGCGCCGGCATGGGCGCGATGGCCACGGCGGCCCGGCTGGCCGTCGCAGGGCACCAGGTGACGGTCTACGAGCAGGGTCCGACGTACGGCGGCGCCGTCGGCCGCCGCACCCGTGAGGGCTTCGCCTTCGACACGGGGCCGGGGCTGCTGCACCTGCCCGCCGTCTACCGCGACCTGTTCGTCAAGACCGGCAAGCGCCCCCTCGAGGACTGCGTCGACATGGTGCAGGTCGACCCCGCCGTCCGGCACGTCCTCGCCGACGGCACCGAGGCCGTCCTCCCGGCCGTCTCCCGCGGCGGCGCCGCGGCCGCCCTCGACGGGGCCTTCGGCGCAGGCACGGGGGACCGCTGGAACGACGTCCTGAACCGGGCCCGCGACGCCTGGGACGCCACGCGCCGCCCCCTGCTGGAGGAGCCCCTGCGCCCCGACTGGCAGGTGCTGGGCCGCGACCCGTACCCGGCCGTCCGCAAGAGCGGGCTGCTGCGCCGCCGCCCGCCCACCCTCGCCGAGACCGCCGCCCGCGAGCTCGGCGGGCCCGCCGGCGAGCTGCTGGCGGCCCGGGTGGGGGCGTACGGGCTCGATCCGGCCTCGGTGCCCGCCTCCGCGGCCGTGCTGCCGTACATGGAGCAGACCTTCGGCAGCTGGTACGTGCGCGGCGGCATGCGGGCGCTGGCCACCGCCCTGTACGAGCGCTGCCTGGAGCGGAAGGTCTCCTTCGTCTTCGACGCCCCGGTCCGGGAGGTGCTCGCCCGCGACGGCCGGGCCGCCGGGCTGCTGCTGGGCGACGGGGCGGAGGCCGCCGCCGACTCCGTGGTGTGCGCGGCCGACCCGCGCGGCCTCCGCGGGGTGCCGCTGCCGCCCGGCGGGGTGCCCGCCCGCGGCCCCGGCACGGCGAGCCGGCTCACGCTCTTCCTCGCGCTGCGCGGCGAGCGGCCGGCCGGCACCGTGCACCGCACCCTCGTCCACTCCCCCGGCGCGCCGGTCACCGTCCTGCGCCCCGACGACCCGGCCGTCGTCCCCGACGCGGGCCACGAGGCGGTCACCGTGACGGCCGTCTGCCCCGCCGCCGGCGCGGGCCCCGCGCCCGATCCGGAGGCCCTGCTGGAGCGCGCCGAGCGGGCCGTGCCCGGGCTGCGCGAGCGGCTGCTGTGGCACGAGGTGTACGCGCCCGCCGACATCGCGGCCGCCACCGGGGCGGCGGGCGGTGCGGTGCCCCCGCCCGCGCTCGCCGGAGCGGACGGCCGGCTGCTGTACCCGGCCAACACGACCGGCCTGCCCGGCCTGTACCTGGCCGGCGGGTGGGCGCACCCGGGCGGCGGGCTGCCGCACGCCGGGATGACCGGGGCCCTGGTGGCCGGGCTGGTCGTGGAGGGCGCCGGCTTCCGCGGCTCCCGGTGAGGCGGCCCGGCCGGGGCGGCCTCAGTAGCGGTACTGCCCGTACTCCCCGGTGCCCTGCGGCGGGTACTGCTGCGGCTGCTGGTACGGCCCGCCCGCCTGGTCGTCCTCCGGGTACGGCTGCGCGACGTCCCGCTGCTGCGGCACCCACACCCCGCCGGGCGGCGTGTCCATCGCGTACGGGTCCTGCGCGGCGCCCGCGCCGTACGGGTCCGGTACCTGGCCCGCGTACGGGGTGTAGTCGTACGGCTGCTGCGGGATGACGCCGCCGCCGGTGCCGATGTACGGGTCCGAGTAGGCGGCGTACACCTCCCGGCCGCTGCCGTCCGGGTAGCCGCCGGAGTAGTCGAAGCCGCCGCCCTGGGACTGCGCGTCCTGGTAGGCGGCGTAGCCGTGCGCGTCCTGCTCGGGCGCGCCGGCGGCGAAGCTCTGTATCCCGTACGTGCCGGTCTCGTCGGGCAGCGGCTCCGGGCTGTAGAAGTCCTCGGTCGCCGCCCGGAAGCGCGGGCGGGGCTCCTGCTCCGCGGGCTCCGCGCCGCCGTCCGCGCCGCCGCTCCCGGCCGCCGTGCCGGCCCCTTCGGAGCCGTACTCCAGCGAGGTCACCTCCAGCGCGGGCTCGGTGCGTGCGGCGCCGCCGCGGCGCCGCCGGCCGGGCCGGCCGGGCCGGCCGGGCGCGGGGGCGGCCTTGCCGCGGCGCAGCGCCCATCCGGCCTCGAAGCCCTTGCGGAAGGACAGCGTCACCAGTGTCTGGCCCACGGCGAACGCGGCCGCGCCGACGGCGATGACGAGGACCGACGGCAGGACCACCCCGGCGACGACGCCGAGGAACCCGGCGAACGCGAGCAGCCGCCAGCGCAGCCGGGCCTTGTACTGCATCAGGACCTCGGCGAGCAGCCACAGCGCGACGAAGCCGAACGCGATGTAGAGGACCGTCATTCCCATGCGTGGCACCCCTCGGTACGGCCGCCCTGGGAACGGCCGATCAGGCCCGCTTGTGCAGGCCCAGGTTCTCGTAGATCTCGAGGGTCGCCGTGGAGTTGTTCAGCGTGATGAAGTGCAGCCCCGGGACACCCTCGGACAGCAGCCGCGCGCAGAACTCCGTGGCGAACTCGATCCCCATGGAGCGTACAGCGGCCGGATCGTCCTTGACGGCGAGCATGCGCTCTTTCACGGCGCCGGGGAAGACCGCGTTGCTGAGCTGGGGCAGCCGGTCGAGCTGCCTGACGGCCACAACAGGCATGACCTCAGGGATGATAGGGGTCTCGCAGCCCGCCTTCTCGGCACTGTCGCGGAGCCGCAGATAATTCTCCGGATCGAAGAACATCTGGGTGATCGCATAGTCGGCGCCCGCACGGCACTTGTCCACGAAGTGCCGGATGTCCGTATCCCAGTCGGTGGACCGGGGGTGCATCTCGGGGAACGCTGCGACGCCCACGCAGAAGTCGCCGGACTCCTTCAGCAGCCGGACGAGGTCGGCGGCGTAGTGGACGCCCTCGGGGTGCGCCACCCACGGGCCCATGGGGTCGCCCGGCGGATCGCCGCGCACGGCCAGCATGTTGCGGATGCCCGCGTCCGCGAACTGCCCGATGACGTTGCGCAGCTCGGCGATCGAGTGGTCGACCGCGGTGAGGTGCGCGACGGGGGTCAGGGTGGTGTCGGAGGCGATCTGCTGGGTCGCCTTGACGGTGCCGCCGCGGGTGGACCCGCCGGCGCCGTAGGTGACGGAGACGAAGCTGGGGGCCACCGCCTCGATGCGGCGCAGCGCGTCCCAGAGGTTGCGTTCGCCCTTCTCCGTCTTGGGCGCCCAGAACTCGAAGGAGTACGAGGGGTCCCCGGACGCCAGCAGGTCGCGGACCGTGCGGGCGCGGTCCGTTCGGGTGGAAGCTGTTCCAAGGGCCATACCGGCAGGTTAGACGGGCGTTCACGGACTCCGAAGCCGTGTCCACGTGGTGGACAGCTTTTTGGACACCTCAGGCGGTGCGGGCCCGGAGGCGGGCGGCCAGCCCGGCGGCCTCGGCCCCGGGGTCGGAGGCCTCCGTGAGGGCGCGGACGACGACGACCCGGGTGGCGCCGGCGTCGAGGACCTCGTCGAGGTTGCCGGCGTCGATCCCGCCTATGGCGAACCAGGGGCGGTCCTGGCGCAGGGAGGCCGCGTACCGGACGAGGCCGAGGCCGGGGGCGTGCCGGCCGGGCTTGGTGGGGGTGGGCCAGCAGGGGCCGGTGCAGAAATAGTCCACGCCGGGTTCGGCGGCGGCAGCGGCGACCTCGTCCTCGGCGTGGCAGGAGCGGCCGATCAGGACCCCGTCGCCGAGGATCGCCCGGGCGGCCGGGACGGGGATGTCGCCCTGGCCGAGGTGGAGGACGTCGGAGCCGATGGCGTGCGCGACGTCGGCGCGGTCGTTGACGGCGAGGAGCTTGCCGTGGCGGCGGGCCGCCTCGGCGAAGACCGCCAGGTGCTCCAGTTCCTCGCCGGCCTCCATGCCCTTGTCCCGGAGCTGGACGATGTCCACGCCGCCGGCGAGGACCGCGTCGAGGAACTCGGGGAGGTCCCCCTGCCGCCTGCGGGCGTCCGTGCACAGGTAGAGCCGGGCGTCGGACAGCTGCTGCCGCACGTTCGCGGACATGGGTACCCCCCTGGGTGGTGCGGCGGGCGGGCCCCGCCGCACACGGCGGGGGCCCGCCCGCCAGGTCGGATCTGTCGGGCTCGGCTCAGAGGGCGAGCGCCTGGGCGCGGCGCTTGACCTCCGTGCCGCGATTCTCGCGCAGCGCCTGCACGGGGGTGCCGGGCAGGGTCGGGTCGGCGGTGAAGAGCCACTCCAGCATCTCCTCGTCGGAGAAGCCGTCGTCCTTCAGGACGGTCAGCAGGCCGGTGAGGCCCTTGACCAGCTTGTCGCCGTCGATGAAGTCGGCGGGGACCTGGAGGGCGCGGTTCTCCCCGCGGCGCACCGCGATCAGCTGACCTTCCTTGACCAGCTGGCGGACCCGGGTCACTTCGACGTCCATCATCTCGGCGATGTCGGGGAGGTGGAGCCAGGCGGGGACAAGGGCATCGATCTTTGCGTCAATCTCGGTCACGGCACAAGCCTGCCACCTCCCGCGGGCCGCCGGTACCCGAGCCGACCCGTCCGGGGCTGCCCGGCCGCCCGGCCGGGCGGCTGCTACGCAGCCGCCGCCTTGAGGGGGGTCTCCGGGTCCGCGACGCGGGCCGGGTCGACGGTGCTGCCCGCCTCGATGAGCCGGCGGCCCTGGGCGAGGTCGCGGGGGCGGCCCACCGCGAGGATCGCGACCATGGCCCCGGCGCGCAGCCAGCACACCGACCAGGCCTGCCCTGCGGGGTCGCCGCGCCACAGCAGGGTGTCGGCGTCCGCATGGTGGCCGGCGTACTGGACGAACCGGCCGAACTGCTCCGACCAGAAGTACGGCACCGGGTCGTACGTCTCCACGGGCTCCCCCGCCAGGATGTTCGCGGCGACGACCCGCGGCCCCTGGAGGGCGTTGTCCCAGTGGTGCACCAGCAGCCGGGCCCCGTACCGGGCCGAGGGGAAGGAGGCGCAGTCGCCGACCGCGTACACGCCGGGGACGGAGGTCCGCAGGTGGGCGTCGGCGGTGACCGAGCCGTCGGGGCCGAGCTCGACGCCCGAGCCGGCGAGCCAGCGGGTGGCGGGCCGGGCCCCGATGCCGACGACGACCGCGCCGGCGGGCAGCTCGCGGCCGTCGGCCAGCAGGACCCGCCCGGCCTCGACGGACGCCACCCGGGCGGAGGTGAGCAGGTCGGCGCCGATCTCCCCGTACCAGCGGCCCATCGCGGCGGCGACCTCGGCGGGCAGCGCCCCGGCCAGCACCCGGTCCGCGGCCTCGACGACGGTGACCGCGCAGCCGGCCTCGCGGGCGGCGGTCGCGAACTCGGCGCCGATCCAGCCGGCGCCGACGACGACGGTCGCCGGGGCGCGCGCGATGACCGGCCGCAGCCGGGCCGCGTCGTCGAGGGTGCGCAGCAGGTGGACGCCGGGCACGCCCTCGGCGCCCGGCAGGGTCAGCGGCTCGGCGCCGGTCGCCAGCACCAGGACCCCGTACGGGACCGGCCCTGCCTCGGTGTCCAGCTCGCGGTCGGCGGGCCGCAGCCCGGTCACCTCGACGCCGAGCCGGAGGGTGATCCCGAGGCCCTCGAAGTCGACGTCGAAGGCGGAGTCCTCGGCCTTGCCGAGCAGCACCGCCTTGGACAGCGGGGGCCGGTCGTACGGCTGGTGGGGCTCGGCTCCCAGCAGGGTGACGGGGCCGGTCCAGCCCTGCTCGCGCAGGGCCACCGCGGTCTGGACCCCGGCCATCCCGGCGCCGGCGATGACGACGCCGCCGTTCTCGTTCTGTTCCGTCTGCTCGCTCACGCGACCACCCTAGCGACCTGACGATCAGTCAGCGAGGTGCGCGCGGGGGGTCCGGCGGGGCGGCCCTCCGGCCTCCTCCCGCTCCCGGTAGGGGAACGGCTACTGTGGCCACCGTACCTGTCGCGGGAGTCCGGGCGCACCGGGCTGAGAGGGAGGCTGAAGCGGCCTCCGACCGTACGAACCTGATCCGGGTCATGCCGGCGAAGGGAGGGGCTGGACGCCCATGCACTCATCTCGGAAGGGATCCGACGTCCTCGTCATCGGGGGCGGGATCATCGGCCTGGCCACCGCCTGGCGGGCCGCCCGCCGCGGGCTGCGCACCGCGCTCGCCGACCCCGCGCCCGGCGGCGGCGCGGCCCGGGTCGCGGCCGGCATGCTCGCCGCGGTCACGGAGCTCCACTACGGCGAGGAGACCCTGCTGGGCCTCAACCTCGCCTCCGCCGCCCGCTACCCGGAGTTCGCCGCCGAGCTGGCCGAGGCCAGCGGCGGCATGGACATCGGCTACCGGGCCTGCGGCACCCTCGCCGTCGCGCTCGACGCCGACGACCGGCTCCACCTGCGGGAACTGCACGCCCTCCAGCGCCGCTGCGGCCTGGAGTCGGAGTGGCTCACCGGCCGCGAGTGCCGCCGCCTGGAGCCGATGCTGGCCCCCGGCGTCCGCGGCGGCCTGCGCGTGGACGGCGACCACCAGGTGGACCCGCGCCGGCTCGCGGCGGCCCTGCTCGCCGCCTGCGAACGCGCGGGGGTGGAGATGCGCCGGGCGCACGCCGAGCGCCTCCTGGTCTGCGCAGACCGGGCGGTCGGCGCCGCCCTGGACGACGGCACCGAGCTGCGCGCCGGGCAGGTCGTCCTGGCCGCCGGATCGCTCAGCGGCCGCCTCGCCGGCGTACCGCAGGAGGTCCTTCCGCCGGTGCGGCCCGTCAAGGGGCAGGTGCTGCGGCTCGCCGTGCCGGCGGCGTACGGGCCGTTCCTGTCGCGGACGGTCCGGGCGGTCGTGCGCGGCAGCCACGTCTACCTGGTGCCGCGGGAGAACGGCGAGCTCGTCGTGGGCGCCACCAGCGAGGAACTCGGCTGGGACACCACGGTCACCGCCGGCGGTGTCTACGAACTCCTGCGCGACGCACACGAGTTGGTTCCCGGCATCACCGAACTCCCGCTGACCGAGACCCTGGCCGGGCTGCGGCCCGGCTCCCCCGACAACGCCCCGCTGCTCGGCCCGACCGCCCTGCCCGGCCTGCACCTGGCCACCGGGCACTACCGCAACGGGGTCCTGCTGACCCCGCTCACCGGCGACGCGATGGCCGACCTGCTGTCGACCGGCACGCTGCCGGACATCGCGCTGCCCTTCAGCCCGAGCCGCTTCTCCGCCGCACGCCAGGAGGCGTACGCATGACCATCTCCGTCAACGGCGAGCCGCGCGAGGTCGCGGCCGGCACCACCCTCGACGCGGTGGTCGCCACCCTCACCGCGGCGCCGTCGGGCGTCGCGGCCGCCCTCAACGAGGCGGTCGTACCGCGCGGCCAGTGGCCGCGGACCCCGGTCGGCGACGGCGACCGGATCGAGGTCCTCACCGCCGTCCAGGGAGGCTGAGCGCGATGGCCGACGACGTGTTCACCCTCGGCGGGCGCACCTTCGCCTCCCGCCTGATCATGGGGACGGGCGGGGCGCCCAGCCTCGACGTGCTGGAGCGGGCCCTGGTGGCCTCCGGCACCGAGCTGACGACCGTGGCGATGCGCCGCCTCGACCCCACCGTGCAGGGCTCGGTCCTCTCCGTCCTCGACCGGCTCGGGATCGCGGTCCTCCCGAACACGGCGGGCTGCTACACCGCCGGCGAGGCCGTCCTCACCGCGCGGCTCGCGCGGGAGGCGCTCGGCACCGACTGGATCAAGCTGGAGGTCGTCGCGGACGAGCGGACGCTGCTCCCGGACGGGGAGGAGCTGCTCCAGGCCGCCGAAACCCTGGTGGACGACGGCTTCACGGTCCTGCCGTACACGAGCGACGACCCTGTCCTCGCCCGCAAGCTGGAGGATGCCGGGTGCGCGGCGGTCATGCCGCTGGGCTCTCCGATCGGGTCGGGGATGGGCATCCGCAACCCGCACAACTTCGAGCTGATCGTGGAGCGGGCCGGCGTACCGGTGATCCTGGACGCGGGGGCCGGCACGGCCTCCGACGCCGCCCTGGCGATGGAGCTGGGGTGCGCGGGCGTGATGCTGGCCTCGGCGGTGACACGGGCGCAGGCGCCGGTGCTGATGGCCGCCGCGATGCGGGACGCGGTGTCCGCGGGGCGGCTGGCATACCGCGCCGGCCGTATCCCCCAGCGCCGCTTCGCCGCGGCGTCCTCCCCCGCGGAGGGCCTGGCCGCCCTGGACCCGGAACGCCCGGCGTTCTGACCCGGGGGCCGTCAGGGGCCCCCTCCCGGCCGGCCCCCTGCCCGTCCCCGCCGGCCCGGGCCGGCGGGGACGGCTGCGCGCGGCGGGCCGGCGGCGCGTGCGCCGCGTCACAACTGCGCACCAGCCTGCCTCTCCCGGCGGAGCCCACAGGTGCCGCTCGTAGAATCACCGGGTGGACACGACCCTGGATGACCCCCTCGTCGGGCAGACGCTCGACGGCCGCTACCGCATCGACGCCCGTATCGCGGCCGGCGGCATGGCCACGGTCTACCGGGCCCTGGACACGCGCCTGGACCGGGTTCTCGCGCTGAAGGTGATGCACCCGGCGCTGGCCGCGGACGGCGCGTTCGTGGACCGTTTCATCCGCGAGGCGAAGTCCGTGGCGCGGCTGGCGCATCCGAACGTGGTCGCGGTGTTCGACCAGGGTACGGACGGCCCGTACACGTATCTGGCGATGGAGTACGTCTCCGGCTGCACGCTGCGGGATGTGCTGCGCGAGCGCGGCGCGCTGCAGCCGCGGGCGGCGCTGGACATCCTGGAGCCGGTGCTGGCGGCGCTGGGGGCGGCCCACCGGGCGGGTTTCGTGCACCGGGACATGAAGCCGGAGAACGTGCTGATCGGCGACGACGGCCGGGTGAAGGTGGCCGATTTCGGCTTGGTGCGGTCGGTGGACTCGGTGACGAGTACGACGGGCGCCGTGCTCGGCACGGTGTCGTACCTGGCTCCGGAGCAGATCGAGAGCGGTGTCGCGGACACCCGTGTGGACGTGTACGCGTGCGGGGTCGTCCTGTACGAGATGCTGACGGGCGGGAAGCCGCATGCGGGGGGTACGCCGGCGCAGGTGCTGTACCAGCACCTGCACGAGGACGTGCCGCCTCCGTCGGCGGCGGTGCCGGGCCTGCCGGCTTCGCTGGACGGGATCGTGGCGCAGGCGGCGGCCCGGGCGCCGGAGCTGCGTCCGTCCGACGCGGCGGCGCTGCTGGGCCTGGTGCTCGCTGTGCGGGCGGAGCTGTCGGACGCGGAGCTGGATGCGGTCCCGCCGCGGGCGCTGTCCGGCGAGCGGTCGGCGGCGGAGGACCGTACGAGTGTGATCCCGCGCCCGGTCGGGGTGCGGCAGGGCGGCGGCGACGGTGTGGAGCACACGTCGGTGCTGGCGTCGGCGCCGGTCCCCCCGCTGCCGGATCCGGCGGGTCCGGGCGCGAGTCCGCGCCGGGCGGGCCGGGTGCGGCGGGGTCCGCTGCTGGTGGTGGCGGCGGTGCTGCTGGCGCTGGGGCTGGGTACGGGCGTGTGGTACATCAGCGCGGGCCAGTTCACGAAGGTCCCGAACCTGCTGGGCAAGTCGGAGGCCGAGGCCCGTTCGGAGCTGTCGGCGGCCGGCCTGGGTGTGAAGCGCGTGGAGCGGAAGTTCAGCGAGGCTTTCGAGCGGGGCACGGTGATGGCCTCGGACCCGGGGGGCGGCAAGCGGATCCGCGGCAACGGCGCGGTGGTGCTGACCGTTTCGCGGGGCCCGCAGGTGGTGGTGGTCCCGGACGTCACGGGCCGGCCGCTGGACGATGCGAAGGCGGAGCTGACGAAGAGCGGCCTGGCGCCGGGGATCGTGAACGAGGCGTTCAGCCAGGACGTGGCGAGGGGTTCGGTGATCAGCACGGACCCAGTGGGCGGGCAGAAGCGCGCGCCGGACACGGCGGTTGCGATCACGGTGAGCAAGGGCCGGCCCGTGCAGGTGCCGAACGTGGCGGCGCGGCCGGTGGAGCAGGCCCGTACGGCGCTGCAGGACCTGGGCCTGAAGGTGGAGGTGGCTGCGGAGCAGGTCAACTCCCCGGTGCCGGCGGGCACGGTGGCGAACCAGTCGCTGAGTGCCGGTGCGCAGGCGGCGGCCGGTGACACGGTGGTGCTGACGGTGTCGAAGGGCCCGCGCCTGGTCGCGGTGCCGAACGTGACGGGGCTGGATGCGGATGCGGCGCGCCGGACGCTGGAGGCGGCCGGGTTCAAGGTGCGGGTGGAGAAGCCGCTGATCTCCTTCTCGAACACGGTGGACGCGCAGTCGGTGCCGGGCGGCCAGAGCGCCCCGGAGGGCAGCACGGTCGTCCTGCGGATCAAGGGGCTGTAGCGGTGCCGGAGTCGGAGGCGGACGGCGTTCTTCCCGCGGCCGGGCGGCGCGCGCGGAATCCGGTCGGCGGGCATGTTCCCGTGGCGGGCGGGCTTGCTTCGGTGGGGTTGTCGTATGCGCGGGAGCTGGCCGCGGAGGCGGTACAGGTCTTCGTGGCGAACCCGCGCGGCTGGGCGACTCCGGCGGGCAGTCCCGCGCAGGACGAGCTGTTCCGCGCGGGCTGCGCGGAGGCCGGGATCCCGGCGTTCGTGCACGCCCCGTATCTGATCAACTTCGGTTCGCACACGGCGGCCACGGTGGAGCGCTCGGTGGAGTCGCTGCGGCATTCGCTGCGCCGCGGCCGGCGGATCGGGGCGGGCGGGGTGGTCGTCCACACGGGCTCGGCGACGGGCGGGCGTCCGCGCGAGGTGGCGTTGGCGCAGGTCAGGGAGTATGCGCTGCCGCTGCTGGATGAGCTGGTCCATGACGACGACCCGTTCCTGCTGCTGGAGTCGACGGCCGGGCAGGGTTCGTCGCTGTGCTCGCTGATGGAGGATTTCGGCCCGTACTTCGAGGCGCTGGACCACCATCCGAAGCTGGGTGTCTGTGTGGACACCTGCCACGTGTTCGCCGCCGGGCACGATCTGGCGGAGCCGGGCGGTGTGAAGGCGGCGCTGGACCTGCTGGTGGACACGGTGGGCGAGGGGCGGCTGAAGCTGGTGCACGCCAACGACTCGAAGGAGGGTGTGGGCGCGCACCGGGACCGGCACGCGAACATCGGGCAGGGCCGCATCGGCCGGGAGGCGTTCGCGGAGCTGTTCTCGCATCCCGCGATGGAGGGGGTGCCGCTGGTGATCGAGACGCCGGGCGGCAAGGAGGGGCACGCGGCGGACGTGGCTCTCTTGAAGGAGCTGCGGGGCCTGCACTGAACTCCCGGCTGCGGCCCTGATCCGCGGGACAGGCCCTACAGCTCGGGCCCGTCGCCCGGTTCCTCCTGGTAGGAGTAGCGCTGTTCCCGCCAGGGGTCGCCGATGTTGTGGTAGCCGCGTTCTTCCCAGAAGCCGCGCCGGTCGGCGGTCATGTACTCGATGCCGCGGACCCATTTCGGGCCCTTCCAGGCGTACAGGTGGGGCACGACGAGCCGCAGCGGGAAGCCGTGTTCGGCGGTGAGGGGCTCGCCGCCCTGGTGGGTGGCGAAGACGGTCCGCCCGGAGGCGAAGTCGGCCATCCGCAGGTTGGAGCTGAAGCCGTACTCGGCCCACACCATCACATGGGTGGCCTGCGGCGACGGCGGTGCCAGGGCGAGGATCTCGCGGGCGAGGACTCCGCCCCACTCGGCGCCGACCATGCTGAACTTGGTCACGCAGTGCAGGTCGGCGACGACGGTCTCGAAGGGCAGGGCGGTGAACTGCTCGTGGTTCCAGCAGTGCTTCTGCCCGTCGGCGGTGGCGCCGAAGACGCGGAACTCCCACCGGTCGGGCTTGAACCGGGGTACGGGCCCGTAGTGGGTGACGGGCCAGCCCCGCTGGAGCCGCTGTCCCGGGGGAAGCTCCAGCTGCTCTGCTCCCGGAGATTCCCGGCTGTCCGGCTGACCCATGTCTCCATGGTGACAGACGTGGCGGGGTGGTCATGACCAGGCGGGAACCGATTCGGGCATGTCATGGCAACTCCCACTAAGGAGGCACTTACTGGACGGTTCATGGTCGCGGTGCAAGGATGCGCGCACAGACCCGTCACTAGCGGACATTGCCTGGAAGGAGCCTCTGCGATGCAGGGCGACCCCGAGGTCCTTGAGTTTCTGAACGAGCAGCTGACCGGCGAGCTCACGGCGATCAACCAGTACTGGCTCCACTACCGGATCCAGGACAACAAGGGTTGGACCAAGCTCGCGAACTACACCCGCGCCGAGTCCATCGACGAGATGAAGCACGCGGACAAGATCACCGAGCGCATCCTGATGCTCGACGGGCTGCCGAACTACCAGCGCCTCTTCCACGTGCGGGTGGGCCAGACGCTGACGGAGATGTTCCAGGCGGACCGCCAGGTGGAGGTCGAGGCGATCGACCGGCTGAAGCGCGGCATCGAGGTCATGCGCGGCAAGGGCGACACCACGTCGGCGCGGCTCTTCGAGGACATCCTGGAGGACGAGGAGCACCACATCGACTACCTGGACACGCAGCTGGAGCTGATCGAGGCGCTCGGGGAGCCGCTGTACCTCGCCCAGCAGATCGAGCAGCCGGACAGCTGACTCAGGCCGCCCCGGCGAGCTCCCTCTCCGCGGTGGCGTCGGCGGTGTCCGAGGCGAGCGCGTCGGCAGCGGCGCGGCCCTTCTCCAGCAGCTCCCGGCGCGGGCACGCCCCCCGGCCGAGGAGGCCCTGGATGGTGCGGACGCAGGAGCCGCAGTCGGTGCCGGCCTTGGTCACGGAGGCTATCTGGCGGGGGGTGCAGGCCCCGGCCGCCGCGTGTTCCCTGACCTGCTTGTCGGTGATGCCGAAGCATGAGCAGACGTACACGCGGTTCACCTCCCTGGGCGGTCTTGCAGCCACCCCTGTTCGGTGAGGCTTACCTAACCGTACCCAAAGTGCGGGTGGCCGGAAAGCCCCCGTACGCCAGTGGGGCGCGGATCACACGGATCCGCGCCCCACTGTCATCGGGCTGTCACGGCGGCCGGCCGGCCGCACGCCGCTACTGGTCGCGGTACATCTCCGCGACGAGGAACGCCAGGTCGAGGGACTGGCTGCGGTTCAGCCGCGGGTCGCAGGCCGTCTCGTAGCGCTGGTGCAGGTCGTCGACGAAGATCTCGTCGCCGCCGCCCACGCACTCGGTGACGTCGTCGCCGGTGAGCTCGACGTGGATGCCGCCCGGGTGGGTGCCGAGCGCCTTGTGGACCTCGAAGAAGCCCTTGACCTCGTCGAGGACGTCGTCGAAGCGGCGCGTCTTGTGGCCGGAGGCGGCCTCGAAGGTGTTGCCGTGCATCGGGTCGGTGACCCAGCCGACGACCGCGCCGGAGGCGGTGACCTTCTCGACGAGCTCGGGCAGCTTGTCGCGGACCTTGTCGGCGCCCATGCGGACGACGAAGGTGAGCCGGCCCGGGTCTCGCTCGGGGTCGAGCCGGTCGATGTAGGTCAGCGCCTCGTCCACGCTGGTCGTGGGGCCGAGCTTGATGCCGATCGGGTTGGCGATCTGCGAGCAGAACTCGATGTGCGCGTGGTCCAGCTGCCTCGTGCGCTCGCCGATCCACACCATGTGGCCGGAGGTGTCGTACAGCTTCCCGGTCCGGGAGTCCGTACGGGTGAGGGCGCCCTCGTAGTCGAGGAGCAGCGCCTCGTGCGAGGAGTAGAACTCCACCGCCTTGAACTCGGCCGGGTCGGTGCCGCAGGCCTTCATGAAGCTCAGGGCGTTGTCGATCTCGCGGGCGAGCTGCTCGTAGCGCTGGCCGGAGGGGGACGACTTCACGAAGTCCTGGTTCCAGGCGTGCACCTGCCGCAGGTCGGCGTAGCCGCCGGTGGTGAAGGCGCGCACCAGGTTCAGGGTCGACGCGGAGGCGTGGTACATGCGCTTGAGCCGCTCGGGGTCCGGGACGCGGGCCTCGGGGGTGAACTCGAAGCCGTTGACGGAGTCGCCGCGGTAGGTCGGCAGGGTCACCCCGTCGCGGGTCTCGGTGTCCTTGGAGCGGGGCTTGCTGTACTGGCCGGCGATGCGCCCGACCTTCACGACGGGCACGGAGGCCGCGTACGTCAGGACGGCGCTCATCTGGAGCAGCGTCTTCAGCTTGGCGCGGATGTGCTCGGCGGACACGGCGTCGAAGGCCTCGGCGCAGTCGCCGCCCTGGAGGAGGAACGCCTCACCCCGGGCGACGGCTCCCAGACGGGCGCGCAGCTGGTCGCACTCGCCCGCGAAAACGAGCGGAGGATACGACTCGAGGTCCGCGACGACTGCGCGCAGGGCCTCGGCATCGGGGTACGAAGGCTGCTGCGCCGCGGGCAGGTCTCGCCAGGTCGCCTTGGCGGCGGGGGCGTGGGTTTCAGCGTTCACGGTCACCCCTACACATTAAGGCGTCCCACCTCGTGCCCTGCCGGTTGCCCATCAGTTGAGACGGACGTCTCTCACCCTGTTTCCCCCCGCACGCCGTCCTTCCGGGTGGGCTAGGGTGGTCCGCATGTACGCGCACTCCTGCCGCTCCTGGTGGTGGACCGCTCCCGGCGGCCCACTCCTCGCGCGTACCCACTGACACGACCGACGCGAAGGCCGCCCCGAGGGGCGGCCTTCCGCGTATGCGCTGCGGCCGGCCGCTCCTCCCACCCGGAAGGACGACCGCCCCCGCATGGAGACCACGACAAGCCGACTGCTCGGCCTGCTCGGCGACGACCGCCGCCCGTTCGCACTGCTGCGCCGGCGCACCCCCGGCCGCGCCCACGACACCGTCGAGGTGCTCGTGGGGCCCGTCCACGAGGCGGAGCGCCTCGCCGACCTGCCCGTCCGCGAGCTGCCGACGCTCGCCCTGGTGCCGTTCCGGCAGATCCGCGAGCGCGGGTTCGAGGTCCCCGACGACGGCACGCCGCTGAGCGTGCTGGCCGCGGAGGAGGCGTACGAGGTCCCGCTCGCGGAGGCGCTGGCGGTGCTGCCGGCGCACCCGGTGCGGGTGGAGGGCGGCGGCTTCGACGTCCCCGACGAGGAGTACGCGCGGACCGTCCGCCGGGTCGTGGAGGAGGAGATCGGCCGGGGCGAGGGCGCGAACTTCGTCATCCGGCGCACGTACCGGGGCAGGATCGACGGCTTCGGGCGGGCGGACGCGCTGGCGCTGTTCCGGCGGCTGCTGCTGGGCGAGCGGGGCGCGTACTGGACGTACGTGGTCCACACGGGTGCGCGGACGCTGGTCGGGGCGAGCCCGGAGGTCCATGTGCGGATGTCCGGCGGGACCGTCGTGATGAACCCGATCAGCGGGACGTACCGGTATCCGGCCGGGGGGCCGACCGCCGAGTCGCTGCTGGCGTTCCTGGGCGACCGCAAGGAGACCGAGGAGCTGTCGATGGTGGTCGACGAGGAGCTCAAGATGATGTGCACGGTCGGCGACCGCGGCGGTGTGGTGGTCGGGCCGCGGCTGAAGGAGATGGCGCACCTGGCGCACACCGAGTACGAGCTGCGGGGCCGTTCCTCGCTGGACGTGCGGGAGGTGCTGCGGGAGACGATGTTCGCGGCGACGGTGACGGGCTCGCCGGTGGAGAACGCCTGCCGGGTGATCGCGCGGCACGAGCCGGTCGGCCCGGACGGGGTGGGCCGCGGGTACTACGCGGGCGCGCTGGCCCTGCTGGGCGTGGACGCCGCGGGCGGGCAGACGCTGGACTCCCCCATCCTGATCCGCACCGCGGACATCGGCGCGGACGGGTCCCTGCGCGTGCCGGTGGGGGCGACCCTGGTGCGCCACTCCGACCCGGCGGGCGAGGTCGCCGAGACGCACGCGAAGGCGGCCGGGGTGCTGGCCGCGCTGGGAGTCCGCCCGGAGGCGCCGCGGCCGGCCTTCGGGGGAGTCCGGCCGGGCCGGGACCCGCGGGTGGTGCGGGCACTGGCCGCACGGCGGAGGGACCTGGCGCCGTTCTGGCTGCGGATGCAGGAGCGGCCGCCGGCCGCGGCCGGGGACTGCCTGGTGGTGGACGGCGAGGACACCTTCACCGCGATGCTGGCGCACGTGCTGCGGGCCGGCGGGCTGTCGGTGTCGGTACGCCGCTACGACGAGCCGGGGCTGCGGGAGGCGGCCCTCGCGCACACGGGCCCGGTCGTGCTCGGTCCGGGGCCCGGCGACCCGTCCGACCCGGCGGACCCGAAGATGCGGCTGCTGCGCGGCCTGGCCCGGGAGCTTCTGGCCGGGCATGCGGGCGGACTGCTCGGGGTGTGCCTGGGGCACGAGCTGATCGCCGCCGAGCTGGGGCTGCCGCTGGTCCGCAAGGCCGAGCCGGCGCAGGGGGCGCAGCTGGAGGTCGAGCTGTTCGGCCGGCCCGAGGTGGTCGGCTTCTACAACACGTTCACGGCCGCCTGCGACGGCGCGGCCGCGGCCCGGCTGGCCGCGCGGGGCGTCGAGGTGGCGCGGGACCCGGCGACGGGCGAGGTCCACGCCCTGCGGTCCGCCGCCGGCGGCTTCGCCGGCGTCCAGTTCCATCCCGAGTCCGTCCTCACCCTGCGCGGCGCGGACCTGCTGCACGGCCTGCTGGCGGACGTGCGCACGGGCGCCCCGGCGTAGGGCCGGGGCGCCCGGGCGGGGGGCGGGGCGCCGCACCGCCCCCGCCCGGCCCGGGGCGGGGCTCAGCCGAAGAAGACCCCGGCCTCCCGGTAGAGCGCCGGGTCGACGGTCTTCAGCCTGGCCGTCGCCTCGGCGAGGGGGACCCGCACGATGTCGGTGCCGCGGAGCGCGACCATCGTCCCGAAGGCGCCGTCGCGGACGGCGTCGACGGCGTGCAGCCCGAAGCGGGTCGCGAGCCAGCGGTCGAAGGCGCTGGGGGTGCCGCCGCGCTGGACGTGGCCGAGGACGGTGGTGCGGGCCTCCTTGCCGGTGCGGGCCTCGATCTCCTTGGCCAGCCACTCGCCGACGCCCGACAGCCGGACGTGTCCGAAGGAGTCGGTGGTGGCGTCCTTGAGGACCATGTCGCCGTCCTTGGGCACGGCGCCCTCGGCGACGACGACGATCGGCGCGTAGCTGGCCTTGAACCGGGAGGTGACCCAGGCGCACACCTGGTCCAGGTCGAAGCGCTGCTCGGGGATGAGGATGGCGTTGGCGCCGCCGGCGAGGCCGGAGTGCAGGGCGATCCAGCCGGCGTGGCGGCCCATCACCTCGACGACGAGGACCCGCATGTGGGACTCGGCGGTGGTGTGGAGCCGGTCGATGGCCTCGGTGGCGATGCCGACGGCGGTGTCGAAGCCGAAGGTGTAGTCGGTGGCGGACAGGTCGTTGTCGATGGTCTTGGGGACGCCGACGCAGGGGATGCCGTATTCCGCGTGGAGGCGGGCGGCCACGCCGAGGGTGTCCTCGCCGCCGATCGCGATCAGCGCGTCGACCTCGTGCTTGGCGAGGGTGTCCCTGATCTGCCGTACGCCGTCGTCCAGCGTGAACGGGTTGGTGCGCGAGGAGCCGAGGATGGTCCCGCCGCGCGGCAGGATGCCGCGGACGGCGGGGATGCCGAGGGGGACGGTGTCGCCCTCGACGGCGCCGCGCCAGCCGTCCTTGAAGCCGGTGAACTCGTAGCCGTACTCCTGGACGCCCTTGCGGACGACGCCCCGGATGACCGCGTTGAGCCCGGGGCAGTCGCCGCCGCCGGTCAGCACTCCGACCTTCATGGGATCTCCCTTTCGCCACTGGGCCGCTCGGGCCCGCATGACGGCCACGCTAGTGGTGACCCAGGTCACACCAGCGGCAGCGGAAGAGGCAATTCCGGTGGAATTGCGCGGCGTTGGGTACGCCCGTTCACTCGGATGGGGACGTAAGTACGACGTACGCCAGGTCAGACCCCGTCGAGGCCGCGCTCTATCGCGTACCGGACGAGCTCCACCCGGTTGTGCAGCTGGAGCTTGCCGAGGGTGTTCTGGACGTGGTTCTGGACGGTGCGGTGGGAGATGACGAGCCGCTCCGCGATCTGCTTGTACGACAGGCCCTTGGCGACGAGCCGCAGCACCTCCGTCTCCCGGTCGGTCAGCTGCGGCGCCGTCGGCTCGTCGGGTGCGGCCGGCGCCGGGTCCGAGGCCAGCCTGCGGTACTCACCGAGGACGAGCCCGGCGAGGCCCGGGGTGAACACGGCGTCGCCGGCGGCCGTGCGGCGCACCGCGTCGATCAGCTCCCGGGCGCCGGCGGACTTCATCAGGTAGCCGGTGGCACCGGACTTGACGGCCTCCAGGACGTCGGCGTGCTCGCCGCTGGCCGACAGTACGAGGACGCGCAGGGCGGGGTCGGCGCCGACGAGCTCCTTGCAGACCTGGACACCGGGCATGCCGGGCAGGTTGAGGTCGAGGACCAGCACGTGCGGGGAGACGGCGCGGGCCCGGCGCACCGCCTCGGGTCCGTCGCCGGCGGTCGCGACGACGTCGAAGCCGGCCTCGGCGAGGTCTCGGGCCACCGCGTCGCGCCACATCGGGTGGTCGTCGACGACCATCACCCTGACCGCGCCGAGCGCACCGGCGCCCTGCCCGGTCGCCTGCGCGGTCTGCTCGTTCGGCTCGTTCGGCTCGTTCGGCTCGTTCGGCTCGGTCACTGGGTCCTCCCCCTGGGTACTTTCAGTTCCACTTCGGTGCCCTGCCCGGGGACGGACACCAGCTCGGCGGTTCCGCCGAGGTCGCGCAGCCTGCCGCGGATGGACAGGGCGACGCCCATGCGGCCCTCGCCCTCGGCCTGGTCCAGGCGGCCCGCCGGGATTCCGGGGCCGTCGTCGCGGACGGTGACGACCACCTCGTCGCCCCAGTCCTCCACGAGGATCCAGGCGCGGGCGTCCTCCCCGGCGTGCCTGCGCACGTTGTCCAGGGCCGCGCCGACGGCGGCCGCCAGCTCGCGGGCGGCGGGCGAGGGCAGCGGGACCGGGGTGCCCGGTTCGGCGAAGCTCACCCGCGACCCGGCGTGCGGGGCGAGCAGCGACCGCAGGTCCACCTCGCCGCCGGCGCCGTCCGCCCCCGCCCCGTCCTCGCCGTCGTCCTCGTCGTACGCGTCCACCAGCGCGCCCCGCGTCCCGTCGCGGGAGACCCGGGAGGGGCGGACGAGCCCGCTGGAGACGAGGGTCCGCAGCGCGACCTCCTGCTCTCCGGCCAGCCGCCCGAGTTCCGCGGCCTCGCCGCCCAGCTCGGTGCCGCGGCGCTGGACCATGGCGAGGACCTGGAGGACGCCGTCGTGGATGTCGCGGGCGAGGCGCTCCCGCTCGCGGGTGGCGGCCTCGATCTCCAGGGCGCGGGCGAGGGTGGCCTCGCTGGCGCGGGCGACCTCGACGACGTACCCGATGGCGACGGACGCCACCCACACCAGCAGGACGTTGTGGACGGTGTCCCGGGTGGGCTCGCCGCGCTGGACGATGTTGGCGGCGGCGACGAGGCTGGAGGCGACGCAGGCCCAGCGCCAGCCGCCCTTGATGGCGAAGGCGAGGACCGAGCCGGCCGTCCAGATCGTGGGCAGGGTGGGGCCGCCGGCGGTGATCCGCTCGTGGGTGTCGGCGAGCGGGGTCAGCAGGATGCCCGCGAGGGCGACCGTGAGGTCCGCGACGAGGAAGCGCTTGGTGCAGCTGGCCGCGTTCGCGACCTTGCGGAGGGTGGCCAGCGTCCACACCGCGAGGAACACGAGGTACCAGAAGGCGATCCACGGCCGGTCGAAGTACCGGTAGGCGGAGGCGAACAGGCCCACCGCGTAGACCATGGTGATCAGCCGGTAGGCGGTCAGCGCCCGCCACAGCGGCTGCTCGACCGACATGCGCACGACACGTTCGCGTTTCGCCATTGCCCCACCCCTTGCGGGCGGTACCGCCCTGCTGCCGCGCCTATTCGGCGGTCTTGCCGGCTTCCGCCGCCTTCTCGGCCTTCTCGGCCTCCGCCGCCTTCTCCGCCTTCTCGGCCGCCTTGTCCGCGGCCTTCCCGGCGGCCTTGGCGGCCTTCTCCGCCTTCTCGGCGTCCGCGATCTGCCGCTTGGCGGCCGTCGCGTAGATGTCGACGTACTCCTGGCCGGACAGCTTCATGATCTCGTACATGACCTCGTCGGTCACCGAGCGGAGGATGAAGCGGTCGCCGTCCATGCCCTGGTAGCGGCTGAAGTCGAGCGGCTTGCCGATCCGGATGCCCGGCCGCATCAGCTTCGGGACGACCTTGCCGGGCGGCTGGATCTTCTCGGTGTCGATCATGGCGACGGGGATGACGGGGGCGCCGGTGGCGAGCGCCACGCGGGCCAGGCCGCCGGGCTTGCCGCGGTAGAGCCGGCCGTCGGGTGAACGCGTCCCCTCGGGGTAGATACCGAACAGCTCCCCGCGCTCGATGACCTCGATGCCGCTCTTGATGGCGGCCTCGCCGGCGCCGCGCGCGCCGGAGCGGTCCACCGGGAGCTGGCCGACGCCCTTGAAGAACGCGGCGGTGAGCTTGCCCTTCACGCCCGGGGAGGTGAAGTACTCGGCCTTGGCGATGAAGGTGACCTTCCGGTCGAGCACGGCCGGCAGGAAGAACGAGTCCGAGAAGGACAGGTGGTTGCTCGCCAGGATCGCCGGCCCCTCGGCGGGGATGTTCTCGAGGCCCTCCACCCACGGCCTGAAGGCGAGCTTCAGGGAACCCCCGATGGAGAACTTCATTGCGCCGTAGATCAACTCGAAAGCCTTCCTGTGTCCTGTCGAACAGACCTTAACCCCTGCCCCGCACCGAGGTGCCCCGACGGCCCTGGTCGGTGCCGTGCCGGTCGCGTACGGTGAAGTCACACAGCGCTACGCACCCGCCCACACCCCCTGTCACAAAGGAGAACCCGGTGCCCGTCCTCCCTGGAGCCGAGCCGTTCCGCCACGAGGGCGGGGAGGTCGGCGTCCTCCTGTGCCACGGCTTCACGAGCACGCCGCAGTCGATGCGCCCGTGGGCCGAGTACCTCGCCGCGCAGGGCCTGACGGTGTCGGTGCCGCTGCTTCCGGGGCACGGTACGCGCTGGGAGGACATGCAGCTCACGGGCTGGCAGGACTGGTACGCGGAGGTCGACCGGGCGCTGCGCGAGCTGCTCGACCGGTGCGCCCGGGTGTTCGTCTTCGGCCTGTCGATGGGCGGGGCGCTGACCCTGCGGCTGGCGGCGAAGCACGGTGATGCCATCAGCGGCATCGTCCTCGTGAACCCGGCCAACAAGCTGCACGACCCGCGGGCGTTCGCCCTTCCGGTGGCCAAGCACTTCATCCGGTCGACGCCGGGCATCGCGAGCGACATCGCGAAGCCGGGTGCGTCGGAGATCGGCTACGACCGGGTGCCGACGCGGGCCGCGCAGTCGCTGCGGGACTTCCTGCGGCTGGTGGACGGCGACCTCCCGCAGGTGACGCAGCCGGTGCTGCTGCTGCACAGCCCGCAGGACCACGTGGTCCCGCCGGTGGACTCGGCGCGGATCCTGGCGCGGATCTCCTCGACCGACGTCACCGAGACCCTGCTGGAACACAGCTACCACGTCGCGACGTTGGACCACGATGCGGAGCGGATCTTCGAGGACAGCCACGCGTTCGTCGCGCGGCTCGCGGAGGGCGTCGGCAGCAAGGAGGCGGCCAGCGGTGGCTGAACACGAGGAGCCTGCGGGGGGCGTGCCCCCGCTGGACGAGGAAGCGGCGTGGGCGGCGATCGTCGCCGGGTACGGGCAGGAGCCCCCGGACCCGCCGGGGTCGCGGCCGTTCCGGCCGATCGAGAACCTGATGCTGCCCGAGGAGGACGTCAAGCCGCCGGAGCCGGGGCGGCCCTCCGGCGGCGGGCCGGGCGCGCCCGGGTCCGCGGAGCCGCCGTCGCGGGAGGAATCCGGGGAGGAGCCCGCGCAGGACGGGGCCGGCCCGGCGAAGCCGCTGGGCAGCTCGGTGGTGTTCGCCCCGGGCGTCGGGGTGGCCGGGGCCGGGAGCGGGCCGCGGGACTACGCGCCGGCCGACCCGGACGACGGGGACGAGGGGCATTTCGTCCCGCCGGAGCCGGAGCTGCCGGAGGCCGACACCACGGCGAAGTTCGCGTGGCTGGCGGTGGTGGGCGGGCCGGTGCTGCTGCTGCTCGCGGTGCTGTTCCGGTGGGACATGACGTGGTGGCTGACCACTCTGGGCATCGGCGGCTTCCTGGGCGGCTTCGCCACCCTGGTGGCCCGTATGGCGCACGGCGACGACGAGGACGACGACCCGGGCCGCGGCGCCGTCGTCTGACCGGCCGGACGGGCGGCTCAGCCGGCGGGGAGGCGCAGCGCGGCGAGGACCGGGAGGTGGTCGGTGGCCGCGGCGAGGTCCGCGCCGCTGACGCCGTCGAGGCCCTCGGGCACGCCGCAGCCGAGGACCTCCACCCCGCGGCCGGCGAAGACCGCGTCGATGCGCCGCGGCCGCCCGGAGCGGGTGAAGGTGTGCTCTCCGCCCCACGGGGCGGCCGTACGGCAGTCCTGGAGGGCGCCGGCCAGCATCCGGAAGGCGGGGCCGTCGGGCGTCTCGTTGATGTCCCCGGCGGCGATCGCGTACGGGGTCCCGGCCCGTCCGATGCGGGACAGCAGCTCCGCGGCCTGGGCGCGGCGCTCCGCCGGGTCCAGCGACAGGTGCGCGCTGAACACGGCGGTGCGGGCGGCCCCGAAGCGGACGACGGCGGTGGCGAAGCCCCGCCGGTGCAGGCCGGGCGTCAGCGGGAGCAGGACGTCCTCGGTGCGCTCGACGGTGGCGCGCAGGGAGCACATCAGGAGCGGCCCGGCGGCGGTCGCCCCGCCGGAGAGCACGACGAGGCCGCACTTGGCGGCGAGGCGGGCGGCGTGCTTGCGCCAGCGGAAGAAGCGCGGCGCCTCCTGGACGAAGAGCAGGTCGGGGGCGCAGGCGCGGATGACGCGGGCCAGGGCGTCCTCGTCGTCGCGCAGCGAGCGGACGTTGTAGCTGAGGGCGCGGACGACGGCGGAGCCGTCGGCCTCCGTGCGGGACTGCGGCAGCGCGGGCAGGCGCGAGGTCAGGTCCATACCGGCAACATAGCCACACCGCCCGCCGTGCCACAGGGGGCACGGCGGGCGGTGGGGTGCGGGGTCACCGGCGGGCGGGCTCAGCCCTGGCGGGCGAGGTCGGCCGCGCCGACCAGGCCGGCCTTGCCGCCGAGCCGGGCGGCCAGCACCTGGGCGTGCGGGCGCCAGGCGCCGCCGATCAGCCAGCGCTTGAAGGACTTGCGGATCGGGTCGAGGACGAGGTCGCCCTCGTCGGAGACGCCGCCGCCGACGATGAACGCCGACGGGTCGAACAGCGAGGCCAGGTCGGCGAGGCCGGCACCGGCCCAGCGGGCCAGCTCGCGGAAGGAGTCCACGGCCACCGGGTCGCCCTGGCGGGCGGCCTCGCTGATGTGCTTGCCCTCGATGCCCTCGGGGGTGCCGTCGCCCAGGGCGAGGAGCAGGGCCGCGTTCTCGGGGGTGGCCTTGGCGCGCTGCCTGGCGTAGCGGACCAGGGCGCGGCCGGAGGCGTACTGCTCCCAGCAGCCCTGGCTGCCGCAGCCGCACAGCAGGCCGTCGGGGACGACGCGGATGTGGCCGAACTCGGCGGCCACGCCGAAGCGGCCGCGGCGCAGCTTGTTGCCGATGATGATGCCGCCGCCGAGGCCGGTGCCGAGGGTGATGCAGATGACGTCCTCGTGGCCCTGGCCGGCGCCGAAGCGGTACTCGCCCCAGGCGGCGCAGTTGGCGTCGTTCTCGACGACGACGGGCAGGCCGATGCGCTGCTCGACCTTGTCCTTGAGCGGCTCGTGCCGCCAGTTGATGTTGGGCGCGAACAGGACGGTCGCGCGCTTGTCGTCCACGTATCCGGCGGCGCCGATGCCGACGGCCTCGATGGTGTGGTGGCTGCTTACCGCGGAGACGGCGGAGCAGATCGCGTCCGTCACGCCGTCCGCGCTCGGCGGGGTGGGCACCTTGTACGTCTCAAGGATGGTGCCCTCTTCGTCGACCACGCCGGCCGCGATCTTCGTGCCGCCGATGTCGACGCCGATGGTGAGTCCCATTAGTCCCTCGGTTTCCGGTCAAACCCCGCCACGGCCAAAGGTACCCGAGGGTGGCGGAGTCTCAGTCGAGGTCGATGTGCTGGGCAGGTCCGGGGCCGCCGTCGTCGCGGGGGTCGGAGCCGTCGCCGGAGGGCTTGCCGTCGGTGCCGGGCGCGGGGTCGGCGGTGCCGCGGGTCCAGCGGCGCTCGTGGCCCCCGACGGCGGAGCGGTAGGCGGCGAGCAGCTCGGAGCCGGCGGCGGCGAGGTGGTCGAAGACCTCGGGGTTGCGCTCGACGACGGGCCGGGCGGCGGCCCTGGCCTGGTCGACGAGCTGCCGGACGGCGCCCTGGGCGGCGGCGCCGAGCAGCGGGTTGTTCAGGGCGGTCACTTTGTCGGCGACGGCCTCGAACAGCTTGAGGAGCTCGTCGGCGGCGGTGCCGGCCTGCCCTCCGGGGCCGGCCGGGCCGCCGTGCGAGGAGCGGCGGCGCTCCTTCTCCGCGGCGAGGTCCTCGGCGCAGGCCTCGGCCCAGGCGTCGTCGTCGGGACGGTCGGTGGCCTCGCTCATGGCGGACTCTCCTGGGCGGCTTCGGGGTGTGCGTGCTGCCTTCGACGTTACCCGAACGGGGGTACGCGGTTCAGGGCGTGCGCGGCCACAGCGCGGGGTCGGGGGTGAAGCGGATGCGGAGCTCGCCGCCGGCGAGGGCGGCGCCGGAGACGGTGCAGCGGCGCAGGGCCGCGGGCAGGGGGACGATCCGCCGGTGCGGTCCGGCCGCGACGATCAGCTCGTCGCCGCGGCGTACGAGGTCGAGGTCGCGCTTGTCGGCGCCGGGCAGCGGCACGGCCCAGACGAGGACGCCGTCCTCGGCGAGCCGGTCCTCGACGGTCCAGGGGCGGCGGGCGGCGGGGCCGTGCGGGAGCAGCCGGGCGGCCGCGGCGGCGAGCCGGTCCAGGTCCTGGGGCCCGCGGGGGGTGCGGCCGAGGTGGGGCAGGGCGGTGACGGGCGTGCGGGCGGCCCAGCGGGCGGCGTACCGCTCCTGCTCGGCGGCGAGTCCGGCGAGCCAGGGGTCGGGCGAGTCCTGCGGGACCATGCGGTTGGCGGCGATCCCGGTGACGCCCAGCTCCATGAGGGAGGCGCCGAGCAGGCCGCTGCGCAGGGCGGCGTCGGCGGCCGGGCCGGGCTCGGCGACGAGCAGCAGGGAGGTGGTGTCGGCCTCGACGGCCTGCTGGGCGGCGGCCAGCTCGCCGTCCCAGCGGGCGGCGGTCTCGTACAGCCACTGCGCGGGCATGGGCACGCCGGCGAGCTGGGCCAGTACGGGCCGCAGGGCGCGGGCGGCCTGCCGCTCGGCGGGCAGCAGCCGGGCCAGGTAGCGGCGCAGCTGGGCGGGGAGCGCGAGGACGGCGAGGGTCTGCGGCAGCGGCGGCATGTCGGCGACGACGAGGTCGGTGCCGGGGGCGGAGGCGGCCCGGCGCAGGGCCCGCAGGAGGGCGAACTGCTCGGCGCCGGGGAGGTCGGTGAGCTCCTCGGCGCCCAGGGGGCGGGAGCCGACCATGCCGAGCAGGGCGGATCCGCGCTCCTGGAGGGCGGCGAGCTCGGCGCGGAACTCGGCGCCGGAGTCGACGCGTGCCGTGAGCACCCCTGCGGCGGTCTCGGCGGCCAGGCCGGGGGCCGCCTCGACGGGCCCTGCGGCGGGCTCGCCGAGGAGGGCGCGGACCGGGTCCGCCGGGCCGGCGAGGGCCGCCGCGTCCGCGCGGAGCAGCAGGACGCGCTGCCCGGTGCGGGCCGCGGCGGCTGCGGCGGCCGCGGCGACGGTGGTCCGCCCGGCCCCGCCGGGGCCGGTGACGAGCAGGATGTGCACGCCGGTCAGGCCGCGGTCGTCTCGACGCGCTTCTTCAGGCCGGCGAGGGCGCGGTCGATGATGACCTTCTCGGCCTTCCTCTTGATCATGCCGAGCATGGGGATCTTGACGTCGACGGTGAGCTGGTAGGTGACCTCGGTGCGCTTGCCGCCGTCGAGGGGGGCCAGCCGGTAGGAGCCGTCGAGCTGGCGGAGCATCTGGGACTTGTCGAGGGTCCAGCTGACCTCGTCGGTGCCGTTCCAGGTGTAGGCGAGGGTGTGGTCGTCGCGGATCGCGCCGGCGTCGAGCAGGAGGCGGACCTTCTGCGCGCGGCCCTGGGCGTCGGCGGCGAGCACCTCGGCCTCCTTGACCTCACCGGTCCACTCGGGGTAGCGGGCGAAGTCGGCGATCACGGCCATGACGTCGGCCGGCGCCGCATCGATCGTGATGCTCGAGCTGGTGTGTTCCGCCATCGCGGTCGCTCCTGACGTGGAGTGTTCGAGGATGTGTGCGGCCTGCGGCCGCCGCGTGCAGGCTACCGTGCGTGCGGAGGTCACCACTCCAGGGCCCAGGGCGTTCCGGTGGAGGCGAAGTGGCCCACGTTCACGCACTCCGTGGACCCGATGCGCATCCGGCGGACCAGCGGCTGGTGGACGTGCCCGAAGAGGGCGTAGCGGGGGCGGGTCCGCCGGATCGCGGCCAGGAGGGCCTCGCTGCCGCGCTCGAAACGGCGGGCGACCGTGTCGTAGCAGAGCTCGGGGACCTCCGGCGGGATGTGCGAGCACAGCACGTCGACCTCGCCGAGCGCCTCGACCTTGGCGGCGTAGTCCTCCTCGGCGACCTCGTAGGGAGTGCGCATCGGGGAGGGCAGGCCGCCGCCGACGAAGCCGAAGACGCGGCCGGCGATCTCGACGCGCTGCCCGTCGAGGACGGTGGTGGAGGGGCCGGCGTACTCGGGCCACAGGGCAGGGATGTCGACGTTGCCGTAGGTGGCGTACGTGGGGTGGGGGAACGCGGCGAACAGGTCGGCGTACTGGCGGCGCACGGCCTCCTCGATCAGCCGTTCGCGGTCCAGGCCTGCCCACAGCCGGCGCCCGAGCGCGCGGGCCTCGTCGAAGCGGCGCGCGGTGCGCAGCTCGACGATGCGGCGGGCGTTCTCGGTGCCGAAGAGGTCGGGGAGGATGCCGCGGGAGTGGTCGGCGTAGTCGAGGAAGAGCACCAGGTCGCCGAGGCAGATCAGCGCGTCGGCGCCGTCCCCGGCCCTGGCGAGCGCCTCGGCGTTGCCGTGTACGTCGCTGACGACGTGGACCCGCGTGCTGCTTTTCCTGCCACCCGTGCTGCCCGTCATGGGCCCACCCTAGGGGGGTCGGCGCGACGCGGGTAGAGGCCCTGGCGGCAGGGGTCCTACCTGCGGTTACTTCCTAGTCGTTGCTTGGGTCGACTAAGGTCGGCCGGGCAGTGCCGCGCCATGTGACGCACGGAACATCTGGCCGGTTCCCTCTATCCGGAACCCACTACCGGTGGGTAACGTCCGGTCGGTCCACACGGTGGCGATGGCGCCCAGAGGAGCAGCAGTCTTGCGCGAGTTCAGCCTTCCGGCCCTGTACGAGGTCCCGTCGGACGGGAACCTCACGGATCTCATCCGCCGCAATGCCGCGCAGCATCCGGACACCGCCGTCATGGGCCGCAAGGCCGGCGGCCGGTGGCAGGACGTGACCGCGCGGGAGTTCCTCGCCGAGGTCCGGGCCGCGGCCAAGGGCCTCATCGCGGCCGGCGTCCGGCCCGGCGACCGCGTCGCGCTGATCTCCCGCACCCGCTACGAGTGGGTGCTGGCCGACTTCGCGATCTGGTCCGCGGGCGGTGTCACGGTCCCCGTGTACGAGACCAGCTCGCCCGAGCAGATCCAGTGGATCCTCGGCGACTCCGGCGCCGTCGCGGCGATCGTGGAGGGCCCCGGGCACGCCGAGGCCGTCGCGTCGCTGCGCGACCGGCTGCCCGAGCTGCGCGAGGTCTGGCAGATCGAGCAGGGCGCCGTGGAGGCGCTCACCGCGCTCGGCGCGGGGATCACGGACGCGGAGGTCGACGAGCGCAGCTCGGTCGCCAACGCGGACGACCCCGCCACCATCGTCTACACCTCGGGCACCACCGGCCGCCCCAAGGGCTGCGTGCTCACCCACCGGAACTTCTTCGCCGAGTGCGGGAACGTGGTGGAGCGGCTGCGGCCGCTGTTCCGCACCGGCGAGTGCTCGGTGCTGCTCTTCCTGCCGGCGGCGCACGTCTTCGGCCGCCTGGTGGAGGTGGCGGCCGTGCTGGCGCCGATCCGCCTGGGCTGCGTACCGGACATCAAGAACCTGACCGACGAACTCCAGTCGTTCCGGCCGACGCTGATCCTCGGCGTGCCGCGCGTCTTCGAGAAGGTCTACAACTCGGCGCGCGCCAAGGCGCAGGCCGACGGCAAGGGGAAGATCTTCGACGCCGCCGCGGAGGCGGCCATCGCGTACAGCCGCGCGCTGGACACCCCGAAGGGCCCGTCCTTCGGCCTGAAGCTCAAGCACAAGGTCTTCTCGAAGCTGGTCTACAGCAAGCTGCACGCGGTGCTCGGCGGACGCGGCGAGTACGCGATCTCCGGCGGCGCTCCGCTCGGCGAGCGCCTCGGCCACTTCTTCCGCGGCATCGGCTTCACGGTCCTGGAGGGCTACGGCCTGACGGAATCCTGCGCGGCGACCGCCTTCAACCCGTGGGACCGCCAGAAGATCGGCACGGTCGGGCAGCCGCTGCCCGGCTCGGTGGTGCGCATCGCCGACGACGGCGAGGTGCTGCTGCACGGCGAGCACGTCTTCTCCGGCTACTGGCAGAACGAGGCGGCGACCGCCGAGGCGCTGACCGACGGCTGGTTCCACACCGGGGACGTCGGAACCCTCGACGAGGACGGCTTCCTCGCGATCACCGGCCGGAAGAAGGAGCTGATCGTCACGGCCGGCGGCAAGAACGTCGCCCCCGCGGTGATCGAGGACCGCATCCGGGCGCACGCGCTCGTCGCCGAGTGCATGGTCGTCGGCGACGCCCGGCCGTTCGTGGCCGCGCTGGTCACCATCGACGAGGAGTTCCTCGCCCGCTGGGCGGCGGAGAACGGCAAGCCGGCCGGATGCACGGCGGCCGACCTGCGCGAGGACGCGGACCTGATCGCCGCCGTCCAGAAGGCGGTCGACGACGGCAATGCGGCCGTGTCGAAGGCGGAGTCGGTCCGGAAGTTCCGCATCCTGCCGTCGCAGTTCACGGAGGAGTCGGGCCACATCACGCCGTCGCTGAAGCTGAAGCGGAACGTCGTGGCGAAGGACTTCGCCGACGAGATCGACGCGCTGTACCGCGCGTAACCGCCTTGCGCAGCTCCCCGCGCCCCTGATCCCCGGCTCCCGAGCCGAGGGGGCGCGGGGTTCCGCGTTCCCCGGGGCCCGTGCCGAGCCGTCGTACAGCCCGCCGGTGGGCCTGCCGCACAGTCCCCCGCGCCCCTGGCGGAGCCCCCGAATCGTGAAGCAGGGGGAATGCGGAATGCGCACACGCTCCTCGCAGCAGGGCGGTGCCGGCGCTTCCTGCGCTTCAGGCCCAGAACGCGTCGGTGACGGCGATCTGGGGGTCGGCGTGGCGGCGGATGAAAGTGAAGACGAGCCAGCCTCGTCCGCCGACGAGGTCGGCGATGTGGGGGCCTCCCGGGCTGGTCGAGGCCAGCGGGCGGACGGTGATCCAGTGCGGTAGGGACGGATCTGCGTCGATCCCCCGGTAGTAGGGATCCAAGGCAGTGATCAACTCGGCGCGGGCTGCCGACACGCCGTCGTCGGGCATGCTCTCGAATTCCTGGAGCGCCTCGACTGTCCAGTCCATCTTCCAGGGCGGGCGTGGGCAGTCATCCGTCACCGGCCGGGCTCCACGCCTGCTGCCCGGTGGCGCAGTCGGCTGTACTCGGCCAGGAGGGCTGCGGATTCCTTCGGGTCCTCGGATTTCCCCGCCCGGGCTTCGAGGTCGCGCAGGTGGGCTTCGAGGCAGGGGTCGCGGGCGATGGCGTACTGCGTCCACCACAGCCGCATGAACGCCGGTACCGGGGTGAGATCGAACGTGTCGGCGATCGCCCGACGCCAGTGGGCTTCGAAGTCCGGCAGCAGGTGGGGGGCGTGTTCCTGGATGGCCAGGCGGAGGGCCTGGGGGGTGCGCTCGGGCATCGGCGGCACACGACGGGGCCGGTCGCCGCCGGGTCCGTCGAAATGGAGAGGCTGGGCTGTCATGGTGGAGGGCTCCTGGTGTACCTGCGGTCCGGTCAGGCGGCGCTCTGCTCGGCGTCGGCGCTTGAGGGACGCTCTGCCATGTACTGCTCGAACCATTCGGCGGGGACCAGGTAGGCAGCGGTCTTGCCCTTGCGGGTGATCGCGGCCGGCTCGCCGGCGATCCGGGTGCGGTCGAGGATCTCGCCCATCTGCTTGCGGAGGTCGATCGTCGTGTACGTCTTCGGCTCCATGCCCGCGCCCGTTAGGAAGGCGGGGCGGCAGACTGCTGCCGACCCGCGGCCTGGCGACCCGGCCCCGCTAACCTACCCGCTCCCGGTCAGAGGAGGGCGCGGAGGCGGGTGGCCAGGTGGTCCCAGCGCCACTTCTCCTCGACCCAGGCCCGGCCCCGGTCGCCCATGCGGCGCCGCAGCTGCGGATCCTCCAGGAGGGCCACGATGCGCTCCGCGGCGTCCGCGGGGTCGCCGCCGCGCACGACCCACCCGGTCTCCCCGTCGAGCACGGCGTCCGGCGCTCCCCCGGAGTCCCCGGCCACGACCGGCAGCCCCGTGGCGGAGGCCTCCAGGTACACGATGCCGAGGCCTTCGACGTCGAGCCCGCCCCGCCGTGTCCGGCACGGCATGGCGAAGACGTCCCCGGCCCCGTAGTGGGCGGGCAGCTCCCCCCACGGCACGGCCCCGGTGAACACCACCGACCGGGCGACCCCGGTGGAGGCCGCGAGCGCCCGCAGCTCCGCTTCGTAGGGCCCGCCGCCGACGACGAGCAGCACCGCGTCCGGCTGGGCGGCGAGGATCCGCGGCATGGCCTGGATCAGCGTGTCCTGCCCCTTGCGGGGGACGAGCCGCGAGACGCACACGACGACGGGCCGGTCGGTCAGCCCGAGCCTGGCCCGGATCTCGTCGCCGCCGCTTCCGGGGTGGAAGGACTTCTCGTCGACGCCGGGCGGCAGTTGCACCATGCGGGCGGCGGCCTGCGGCGTCAGCGCGGAGGCGATCCGGGAGCGGGTGTACTCGCCGAGGTGGGTGAGGGTGTCGGTGCCCTCGCCGATCCGCCGCAGCAGCTGCCGTGCCGCGGGGAGCTGCGCCCAGCCTGCTTCGTGCCCGTGGGTGGTGGCGACGATCCGGCGGGCGCCGGCCCGCCGCAGGGCGGGCGCCATCAGCCCGAGCGGTGCGGCGGCCCCGAACCACACGGATTCGCAGCCGTGTTCGCGCAGCAGTTCCACGGCCCGCCGGGTGGCGCGCGGCGTCGGCAGCAGCATGGTGGTGCGGTCGCGGACGACGCGGAACGGCTGCTCGGCGTCGAAGGCGGCGGTGGCTTCGCGGCCTTCGGCGCTGTGCTTCCAGGTGGAGGCGTAGACGACGATCCGGTCGGGGTCGAGCCGCAGCGCCATGTTGTGCAGGAAGGCCTGGATGCCGCCGGGGCGCGGCGGGAAGTCGTTGGTCACGATCAGCGTCTTGTGCATTGCCTGCCGACAGTACCGGACGACCCGCCGGGCTCTCAGGGCGCCGCCGCGAGCTCGGTGCGCAGCCGCTCGCGCCAGGCCCGTGCGAGTTCCGCCCCGCCGAGCCCTAGCTCCTCGCCCAGGGCGGCGTCCAGCGGTTCCCGCCCGGCCCGCTCGTAGAGCCGGACGAGGGCGCCGTCCCCCCACCGGTCGGCGATGAGCCGGCAGGCGAGCCAGGCGCCCTCGTAGGCGCGGGCCAGCGCGTCGGGGTCGGTGCCGAAGGCGAAGTCCCCGTCGGCGGGGAGCCGGGCCGGGAGGTCGCCGCGGCGTACGGCGCGGGCGAGGGCGGGTGCCGCGTCGGCGGGGGCGGTGCGGGTGCCGCGGTAGGCAGCCCAGTCGGCGAGGCCTTCGGAGAGCCAGAGCGGGGTGCGGTCGGTGGTGGCGGGGCGGGTGGCGACGTGGGCGGCTTCGTGCGTGAGGACGACGTTCCGCCCGGCGGCGCTGAGCTGGGCGTACGCGGCGGGGTTGACGACGATGCGGTCGGCGGGGGCGGCTGCGCCGCCGGTGCTGCCGGTGGTGACGGCGGCCATGCCGGTGTAGGCGGCGGGGGGCCGGCCGAGCAGCGCGGCCATCGCTTCCTGCGTCGGGGGGACGAGGACGACGACCCGCCCGGCCCAGGGCCGCGGCCAGGCGGCCGCCGCGGCGGGGACGGCGCGGTCGGCGTCGGCGGCGACGTCCACCGGGTCGGGGCCGCCGCGGCCGGCGCGCAGGACGAGGGCGTGGGCGCCGCGGACGACGTCGAGGGGGCCCTGGTCCCAGGGCTGCGGCGGCGCACCGGGCGCGGCGGCGTCCCCGGTGACGGTCCAGCGCCCGCCGTCCAGGGTGAGCCGGACCTCGCGGGCGGATCCGGCGGGGGCGGTGTCGTAGCCGTCGATGCGGTAGCGCAGCTCGGCGGTGGCGGTGGCGCGGGGGCCGTCCCTGCGCACACCGGTGACCTCGTACGCCCACTGCGCGAGCGGGAGTCCGGCCGGGCGGGCGGAGGGCTGCCGGGACCAGGCGGCGACGGCGGTGCGGACGTCCCGGTCGGCGGCGTCGGGCGCGGGGGCCGCGGCGCAGCCGGCGGCGAGCACGCACAGGGCGAGCGGTGCGGCGGCGCGGCGGACGGAGGGCATCCGCCGATCCTAGGCCCTGGCGCCGGAGGGGCGCCGGGCCCGCGGTGTCAGGGCCGCGTCACGGACGCGACGGGCATCATCCCGACGGGGTCGTAGCGGACGCGGGCGCCCGGGTAGGGGGCGTGGATGACCTGGCCGTTGCCGACGTACATGCCGACGTGGCTGGCGTCCGAGCGGTAGGTGACGAGGTCGCCGGGCTGCGCCTGGGAGAGGGGGACCTTGCGGCCGGCGTGCCGCTGGGCCTGGGAGGTGCGCGGGAGGGAGACGCCGGCCTGGCGGTAGGACCACACCATCAGCCCGGAGCAGTCGAAGCCGGTGGGGCCGGTGGAGCCCCAGATGTACGGGCGGCCGAGCGCGGAGCGGGCGGCCCGTACGGCGGCCGCGGCGCGGCCGGAGACCCCGGCCGGGGCGGGGGGCAGGTCGGCGGCGGTGTCGTCGCGGCCGCCGGAGCGGGAGGTCCGCTCGTAGTCGGCGCGCTCGGGCGCGGGCATCTCGTTCAGCAGGCGCCGGGCGGCGGCGAGTTTGGCGGTGACGATGCGCTTCTGGCGGGCGACGTCGGCGCGGGCCGCGTCGAGTTCGGCGAGTTTGAGGGAGGCTTCGCGGCGCTGCTGGACCAGTCTGCGCTGCTCCTTGCGCAGGTCGTCGAGTTGGCGGGTCTGGCGGTCGGTCAGCTGCTCCAGGGTGGCGGCCCTGTCGAGGTATTCGACGGGGTCCTCGGAGAGCATGAGTTCGACGGCGGGGTCGATGCCGCCGGAGCGGTACTGGGCTCCGGCGAAGGCGCCGAGGACGCCGCGCATGGTGTTGATGCGGTCCTGGCCGCGGGCGAGCTGGTCCTGGGCGCGGCCGATGTCGGCGCGGAGGGCGTCGGCGCGCTCGCCGGCCCGGTTGTAGCGCTCGGTGGCCTGCTCGGCTTCCTGGAAGAGGCGGTCGACCTGGGCGCGGGCGCTTGCCGCGGGCTCCCGGGGGTGGCCGGGGGCGGCGGCGGCGGGTGCCGCCGTGAGGGCGGCGGCTGCCGTGGCCGCGGCTGCTGCGGCGGTGAAGGCGGTGATCCTGGTGTTCCGGTCGGGGCTGGCGAGCCCGGCCCGGCGAGGGGACGCCACGTGCAACCGCTCCCTTTCCGCAGTGCGGGACCGGGTCCGCCCCGGGTGGACGGCCGTGTTCCGGGCTCCGCGCGGGCAGACAGTAGCCGCGCGGCCGCGGGGCGGCCAACGGCCGGGGCGGGGCCGCACAGGGCTGCGCCCCGCTTCAGACGCAGGTCATCGGCGGGGCGCGGGGTCCGGGGCGGCGGCGCGGAATTCGCCCGGATGGGCGGTGCGGGCTGCTGCCGTCAGATGCGGACGCCGAACTGGAAGGGCATGTTGTTGATGGACTCGTACTTGACGCCGCCGCGCGGGTTGGAGGCGTGCAGCACCATGCCGTTCCCGGCGTACAGGCCGACGTGGTGCAGGTCGGAGTAGAAGAACACCAGGTCGCCGGGTTGGAGGGCGCTGCGGCCGATGCGGGTGCCGTCGTTGGCCTGGGTCCAGGTGGTGCGGGTGATGCTGACGCCGGCCTGCTTGTACGCCCACTGCGTCAGCCCGGAGCAGTCGAAGGCACTGGGGCCGGTGGCTCCGGAGACGTAGGCGCTGCCCAGTTTGGTCTTGGCGGCGGCGAGGGCGGCTCCGGCGCGGCCGGAGGCCTTGACGCTGCCGAGGTCGGCGCGGTCGCTGTCGGCGCGGCTCGCGCGGGCCTCCTCGTCCTTGAGCTGGGCGCGCTGCTGTGCGGTGAGGGTGTTGAGGAGGGCCTGGGCCTCGGCGAGCTTGTCCTGGGAGGCCTTCTTCTTCGCGCCGAGCTCCTTGCGGGTGGCGTCGAGGTCGGCGAGCTTGCCGGCGGCCTCCTGGCGCTGCTGGGCGAGGCTGCGCTGCTTGGCCTGGATCTTCTGGACGGCGTCCAGCTGGCGGCCCGTCAACTGCTGGAGGGTGGAGGCCTTGTCGAGGTAGGTGTCGGGGTCGCCGGAGAGGAACAGGGCGACGGACTGGTCCAGGCCGCCGTTGCGGTACTGGGCGCTGGCCATGGAACCGAGGGTGGCGCGGAGCTGGTTGAGCTCCTCCTGGCCGCGGGCGACCTGGTCCTGGATCCGCCCGACCTCCTTTTCGAGCTTCTCCTGGCGCTCCTTGGCCCCGTTGAACTTCTCGGTGGCCTGTTCCGCCTCCTCGTAGAGGGCGTCGACCTTGGCCTTGACCTCGTCCTTGTTCGGCTGGGCGGGGGCGGCGGACGCGCTGTGCGCGGAGAGGGCGACGGCTGCGGCGGCCGTGGCGGTCAGCACGGTGACGCGCGCGCGGTTCGGCTGCTTGGGACGACGGTGGGACGCCACGAAGCCGAGCTCCTTCTTCTTGGGGCCCGCCGGGGCCGGGTTGGTCGGCGCACCACGGCGGAACCTCCGCCGACACCCCGAATGAGTGATCTACCGCACGAAGGTTTGAGCAGACCCTAGTGAGCCCGCTGTGATCACTTCAAACCCCTGAAGGAAAAATTCCGCTCCTGCGGCCAGGTTCTTCACCGCAGGACACGCTGAGTGCCGGGGACTTGACGGTCCGTCCCGCAAGGGCGCCGCCAAATCAGGCATTCCGGGAAGGAGTTACGAAACCCGCGAAAGGCGCTTCAGCAGCAAAGCGGACGTGACGGGCCGCGCCCCCGCCTTCGCCACCCCGTCGGCCACCTCGCGGTCGGTGGAGACCACGACCACCGGCCGGCCGGGCGGCTCCGCCCGCACCAGCTGCCGGATCAGCTCGTCCGCCGTGACGCCCGGCTTGGAGAACAGCACCCGCACCCCGCGCGGCGGCGCGAGCAGCACCGGCGCGGCCAGCTCGGCCCCGTCGAAGACGCAGGTCATCTCGGCGCCCGTCTGCGCGGCCAGCATCGACAGCCCGCCCAGCAGCCGCAGCCGCTGCTTCTCCAGCGGCATCGTCGGGTAACCGGTCTTGGTGACGTTGTAGCCGTCCACGACCAGATGTGCCTGCGGCAGCGCCAGCAGCTGGTCGAGCAGTGCCGGATCGGTCTCCGACAGCGCCCGCGCCGCGATGTCCTTCGGCGACATCCGGCCCGGCTCCACCGCGTCCGCCAGGTCGGCCGGACGCGTCGAGACCGGCGGCAGCGCCAGCTCCCGCCGCAGCCCCTGGGCGGCGTCCAACACCGTGTCCAGCAGCAGCCGCAGGCGCATGTCCTCGATGCTGCGCCCCTCGCGGGTGGCGCGGCGCGAGGTCTCCAGCGCCGCCTCCGCCTCGGCCAGCCGCGACTTGAGCCGGCGGGTCTCGCTCTCGGCTGCGGCCGTCTGGGCGGCCGCCTCGGCGCGGACCGCCTCCATCTCGGCGGTCGCCTTCCGCAGGGCCGCCTCCCCGCGCTTGACGTCGCTGAGGGCGCTGCGCAGTCTGCGCTGAAGCGATTCGGCTTCCTTCCGCGCCGCCTCCAGCTCGCCGCGCACCTGCTCGCCGCCGGCCCGCTGGGCCTCCCGTACGTGGGCCAGCTCCTCGCGCAGCCGGTCGAGTTCGCGCCGGGTCTCCTCGTCCGCCCGCTCGGCGTCGGCGCGCTGCGCCTCCTCCCCCGCGGCGGCGACCAGCTTCACCCAGCCCGCGGGCCGCAGGACGTACGCCGCCGCGGCCACGTCGAGCGGGTCGGCGGCGGCCGGCGCGGTGCCGGAGTCCAGCGCCGCGGCCAGCTCCGCCTGCGCCTCGCGCACCTTCTCCGCGACGCGCCCCCGGAAGACGGGGTCGCTCTCGACGGCCGCGGCCATGGCGTTGCCCGCGAACTTGGCCCGCCGGGTCGGGGTGAACCGGGCGTACTGGCGCAGCTGCGCCGGAAGGTCCGCGACCGTCAGCGCCCCGAAGGCGTCCGAGACGAGCGCGACGACCCGGCGCCGCACGCCCTCCGGCAGCGGGCGGTCGAGCACCTCGGCGGCGTCGCCGGCCGCATCGGCCGGCTCAGCGCCGCTTGCTGGCTCCACAATCCGTCACCCCTACCGTCCATCCCGGAGGGGCGCGGCTCCCTCAGGAGTCCGCGCCCGGCCTGTCCACGAGTTCGATCTGGTCCACCGCGTTGCACCAGCGGCAGCGGACCGACTCGATGGTCTCACTGACCACCTCGCGCTCCTCGACCTTGGGCTCCCCGGCAAGGTCCAGGTGGACGTACTCGACGACCTTCGACGAACGGGTGACGTCGAAGCGCGTCAGGTTGCCGCACAGCGTGCAGCGCCACCGGGTGGTCGCGGTCGGCAGGGGCACCGTCATCAGGCCGCACTCTCCTTCATAGCTCTCTCGGGTCAAAGCCGCCGTCCGCGCGAATCGGCGGCCCGCAGCACGTAACCCTACGGCCTGCCGGTGCGGCGGGGAGGGCCGGTCGGGCCATGCTCGACCGCATGATCGCAAAGTGGCGGGCCGTGCGGGCCGTTCGGGCGGCGGCCGGGGGCCCCGTGGCCACGCACGCCCTGATCGCGGGCTGCTGCGCGGTGTTCCTGCTGGGCCCGGCTTCGGGGCTCAATCCGGCCTACGGCACCGGCGAGCGGCTGCTGGAGGCGGGCACCGCCTACTTCCGGCGGTGGGGCGTCGTCCCGGCCGAGCTCTCCCAGGGCTCGCCGCGGGCGCTGCTGACCCCGCTGACCGCGCTGTTCCTGCACGGCAGCTGGCTGCACCTGCTCGGCAACATGCTGTTCCTGCGCGTCTTCGGCGCGATGGCCGAGGAGCGGATGGGGCGGCCGGCGTTCCTGTGCTTCTACGTGTGCACCGGCTACCTCGCCCTCGCCGGGTACGCGGCCGCCAACGCCTCCTCGGAGCAGACGCTGGTCGGCGCCTCGGGGGCCATCTCGGCGGTCCTGGGGGCGTTCCTGTTCCTCTTCCCGCGGGCCCGGGTGACCAGCCTGTTCCCGTTCCTGTACTTCCTGCCGCTGCGGCTGCCCGCGTGGCTCGTGCTGCTGTTCTGGTTCGCCCTGCAGTGGGTGGCCGCGCACCGGGCGGGCAGCGGGCCGGGGGTGGCGTACCTGGCGCACCTGGTGGGCTTCTCCCTGGGCTTCCTCCTCGCGTGGGTGCGCTACGGCAGGACGGCTAGAGTGAGGCGATCAGCGACGGCCACCGAGGGAGACAGCCAGCCGTGATCACCGCGATCGTGCTCATCAAGACCAGCGTGGACCGCATCCCCGAGATCGCCGAGTCGATCGCGGCGCTGGAGAACGTCAGCGAGGTCTACTCCGTCACCGGGACGTACGACCTGATCGCGCTGGTCCGCGTGGCCCGCCACGACGACCTCGCGGACATCATCCCGGGCCGCATCAGCAAGATCCCCGGCGTCGAGGCGACGGACACGCACGTGGCGTTCCGCACCTACTCCCAGCACGACCTGGAAGCCGCCTTCGCCATCGGCCTGGACGCCTGAGGCCGCCGCCGGGCGCGGCAGCCGGGCGCGGCAGCCGGGCGCGTCAGACCGCCGGGACGCAGCGGCCGTCCTCCGTGCGGTACTGCCACTTCGCCCCGTCGGCGACGAGTTCCCGCACGGCCCGCAGGAAGCGCTCGACGTGCTCGTCGGGCGTGCCCGCGCCGAAGCTGACGCGGATCGCGTTCAGCGGCCGCTCCCCCGGCCGGCGTGCCGCGGGGGCGTCGCAGGCGCCGGGCTCCTGGGGGGCGCCGCCCAGCAGGGTGCGCACCAGCGGGTGGGCGCAGAAGAGGCCGTCGCGGACGCCGATGCCGTACTCGGCGGACAGCGCGGCGGCGAAGTGGGAGCTGTTCCAGCCCTCCACCACGAAGGAGATGACGCCGACGCGCGGGGCGTCGTCCCCGAAGAGGGACAGCACCCGCACCCCGGGGACGGCGGCGAGGCCCTCGCGGATCCGGGCGACGAGCCGGCGCTCGCGGGCGACGAGGGTGTCGAAGCCGGCCTCGGCCAGGGCGCGGCAGGCGGACGCGATCGCGTAGGCGCCGATGACGTTGGGCGAGCCGGCCTCGTGCCGGGCGGCCCCCGTGTGCCAGGCGACGTCGACGCCGCCGTCCTCCCGGCGGGCCACGCTGCGGGAGGCGCCGCCGCCGGCCAGGTAGGGGCGGGCCTGCTGCAGCCAGTCCGCCCGGCCGGCCAGCACGCCGGAGCCGAACGGCGCGTACAGCTTGTGCCCGGAGAAGGCGACCCAGTCGACGTCGAGGCCGCGTACGGAGACCGGGTGGTGCGGGGCCAGCTGGGCGGCGTCGAGGACGATCCGGGCGCCGTGGGCGTGGGCGGCGGCCGCGAGCTCCTGCACGGGCCACAGCTCGCCGGTGACGTTGGAGGCGCCGGTGACGCAGACGAGGGCCGGGCCGTTGGGGCCTCCCGCGCCCGAACGGAGCCGGGAGCTCGGGGAGGGGCCGCGGTCGGCGAGCGCCCGCTCCAGGGTGGCGACGGCCTCGGCGGGGGTGCGGGGCGCGTCGAGGTACGTGACCTGCTCGTCGCCCCAGGGCAGCAGCGAGGCGTGGTGCTCGGTCTCGAAGACGAAGACGCGGCAGCCGGCGGGTAGGGCGGCGGCGAGGAGGTTCAGCGAGTCGGTCGTGGAGCGGGTGAAGACGACCTGGTCGGCGGGGCGGCAGTCGAGGAACGCGGCCACGGCGGCCCTGCTCTGCTCGAAGAGGTCGGTGGACAGCTGGGAGAGGTAGCCGGCGCCGCGGTGCACGCTGCCGTAGTAGGGGGCGTAGGCGGCGACGTCGTCCCAGACGCGCTGGAGGGCGGGGGCGCTGGCGGCGTAGTCGAGGGCCGCGTAGACGGTCTCGCCGCCGGTGACGAGCGGGACGGTGACGTCGCGGCCGAGGACGGGCAGCGGCCCGTCACAGGCGGCGCCGCAGGCGGCGGAGGCGTCGGCGACGGCGGTGTTCAGGGTTGCGGACATGGCGGTATCTCCCGGCTGCAGGGCTGAATGGCTTCGAAACCACCCGTACGCGGGTACGGCGCTGCGCCGTCCGGGGTACGGGGAAGGCCTCGGGGGACGGCCTGGGCGCACACGCGCGGGTACGCGGAAGAGGCCGGTCCGAGGGGTGAAGAAGGGGCGGTACGCCCTATCGCATTCGCTTGCTCACGGAAAAACACTCCTCGAGAGACCAGGACCCCTGGTGTCGAGGGATCCGCGCTTGCCGCGGACCTCGCTGCCCACGGCCTGGTCATCACCCGGGGCACCCCGCCACGGAAGGAGGGTTGCCGGACAGCAGGCCGGGGCCAAGACGCTGTCACTCGTGACCTGGTCAGCCATCCTGCCACAAGATCGGGCAGGCACAAGGCCCCGGTCCGCCATGCGGACCGGGGCCCGGCCGGAAACGCGCCCCGAGGGGCCGGGAACCGTCAGGCGTTGGTGGCAGCCACCCACCGCTCCAGCACGGCCCGCGCGGCCCCGGAGTCGATGGACTCGGCCGCACGCGCGATGCCCGCCCCGATCTGCTCCTCCAGGGTGCCCGTACCCGGCTCCAGGGCGACCAGCGCGGCCGCGGAGTTCAGCAGGACGGCGTCGCGCACGGGACCGGTCTCGCCGGCCAGCAGCCGCCGGGCGACGTCGGCGTTGTAGGAGGCGTCCGCGCCCCGCAGCTCCGCCACGTCGACCAGGCCGATGCCGACGTCGCGCGGGTCGAAGGCCTGCTCCTGCACCCGGCCGTCGCGGACCCACCACACGCGGGAGGTCGCCGTCGTCGTCAGCTCGTCCAGGCCGTCGTCGCCGCGGAAGACCAGCGCCGAGGAGCCCCGCTCGGCGAGGACGCCCGCCACGATGGGCGCGACCCGGGCGTCGGCCACTCCGGTCGCCTGGGCCCGCACCCGCGCCGGGTTGGTGAGCGGGCCGAGGAAGTTGAAGGTGGTCCGGATCCCGAGCTCCCGGCGGGCGGCGGCGACGTGCCGCAGCGCCGGGTGGAACTTCACCGCGAAGCAGAAGGTGATCCCGGCCTCCTCGGCGACCTCGACCACCCGGGCGGGGGTCAGGTCCAGGTTGACGCCGAGCTTCTCCAGGACGTCCGAGGCGCCGCTCGCGGAGGACGCGGCCCGGTTGCCGTGCTTGACGACCTTGGCGCCGGTGCCGGCCACCACCACCGACGACATCGTCGAGATGTTGACGGTCTTCGCGCCGTCGCCGCCGGTGCCGACGATGTCCACCGTCCGGCCCGGCACCTCGATCAGGTTGGCGTGCGCGTACATGGTCCGCACGAGGCCGTTGATCTCCTCGACGGTCTCCCCCTTGGCCCGCAGGGCCACCATGAACCCGGCGATCTGGGCGTCGCTGGCCTCGCCCCGCATGATCCGGTCCATGGCCCACGCCGTGTCGTCGGAGTGCAGGTCGCGGCCGGAGAGCAGGGCGTCGAGGACGGCCGGCCAGCCGCGGGCCGCCACGCTGTCGCCGCCTGCCGGGGTCACAACGTTCATGGTCCGCTCCTGGTGGTCCACGGTGGATGGGAAGGGGTTCAGCCTATCCAGCCGCGGGGACGGCAAAGAGCCCCGTCCAGACCCTGGACGGGGCTCTCGCCGTGGCGACGCGGGGGCGATCGGAGATCAGCCCCGCTCGGGATCAGTGGTGGCCGTGGCCGCTCTGGATCTCCTTGTACTCCTCCACCGTGGGCTTCGGAATCTGGTTGCCCTCGCCGTACATGCCCTTGCTGAGCTTGACGCGCAGCTTCTCCATGGCACCGACCTTGCGCTCCACGCCGTTCTCGTCGACCGTCGGGCCGATCTCGGCGGGCGTGTACTGGTGGTGCGAGGTGAGCGTGTGCAGCTTGTCCTGCGACAGCGGCTCGTGGACCTCGACGAACTCACCGTGCGGCAGACGCTTGATGACGCCGGTCTCGCGACCGTGCAGCACCTTGTCGTTGTCCCGGCGCTGCAGGCCGAGGCAGATGCGCTTGGTGATGATGAAGGCCAGGACCGGGACGGCGAAGAAGCCGATCCGGACGAACCACGTGATCGCGTTGATCGACAGGTGGAAGTACTGCGCGAACATGTCGTTTCCACCGCCGATCAGCAGGACGATGTACTCCGAGATCCACGCGACGCCGACGGCCGTGCGGGTCGGGGCGTTGCGCGGGCGGTCGAGCAGGTGGTGCTCGCGCTTGTCACCGGTGATCCAGGACTCGATGAACGGCCACACCGCGATGGAGCCGAGGACCAGCGGGAAGAGGATCAGCGGGATGAACACGCCCAGGACGAGCGTGTGGCCCCACAGGTTGATCTCCCAGCCCGGCATGGCGCGGATCAGGCCTTCCGGCATGCCCATGTACCAGTCGGGCTGCGCACCGGTGGACACGTGGTCCGGCCGGTACGGGCCGAGGTTCCAGATCGGGTTGATCGTGGCGATCGCCGCGATGGCCGCGATGACACCGAAGACCAGGAAGAAGAAGCCTCCGGCCTTGGCCATGTAGACCGGCAGCAGCGGCATGCCGACGACGTTGTTGTTCGTCCGGCCGGGGCCGGGGAACTGGGTGTGCTTGTGGTAGAAGACCAGGATCAGGTGGGCCACGAGCAGGCCCATCATGATGCCGGGCAGCAGCAGGATGTGGATCGAGTAGAACCGGGCCACGAAGTCGCCGCCGGGGAACTCGCCGCCGAAGAGGAAGAACGACAGGTACGTGCCGACGACCGGCACGGACAGGATCGCACCCTGCATGAAGCGGACACCGGTGCCCGAGAGCAGGTCGTCCGGCAGCGAGTAGCCGGTGAAACCGGTGAACATGCCGAGGACCAGCAGCAGGAAGCCGAAGACCCAGTTGATCTCGCGCGGCTTGCGGAACGCGCCGGTGAAGAAGACGCGCATCATGTGCACGATCATCGCGGCGACGAAGATCAGCGCGGCCCAGTGGTGGATCTGCCGGATGAGCAGACCGCCGCGGACGTCGAAGCTGATGTCAAGCGTCGAGGCGAAGGCCTCGGACATCATGACGCCCTGCATCGGGACGTACGAGCCGTGGTACTCCACCTCGTTCATGCTCGGGTGGAAGAACAGCGTCAGGTACACACCCGTGAGGATGATGATGATGAAGCTGTAGAGGCAGATCTCACCCAGCATGAAGGACCAGTGGTCCGGGAAGATCTTGCGCATGTTCGCCTTGGCGAGGCTGTAGATGCCCAGGCGGCCGTCCGCCCAGTCGGCTACGCGCTCGCCGGCGGGCGCCTTCCGCTTGTCAGTGGCGGTACTCATCCGCGCTCCCAGAATGCAGGACCGACGGGCTCCTCGAAGTCGCCGAGCGCTTCGAGGAAGCCTTCGCCGTTCACGCCGATCCGCAGCTGCGGAAGCGCGTGGCCGGCGGGGCCGAAGATGACACGCGCGCCGTCGGAGAGGTCGAAAGTGGACTGGTGGCACGGGCAGAGCACGTGGTGCGTCTGCTGCTCGTACAGGCTGATCGGGCAGCCGACGTGGGTGCAGATCTTCGAGTAGGCCACGATTCCGTCGTGGGACCACTCGAGCTCACGCTTGTCCTTGATGTCCTCCGGCTGGATGCGGACGATCATCACGGCGGCCTTGGCGATCTCGGTCAGGAACTCGTGCGAGCCCTCTTCGAGCCCCTCGGGCTGGACGAAGGTCAGCGAGCCGACCTGGACGTCCTCGGGACGCAGCGGCTCACCCGTGTTCTGGTTGATGAGCAGCTTGCCCTTGGCCCAGACGGTCTTGCGGAGCTTCTCCTCGGGCAGCGGGCCCAGGTCGCGCAGCAGGACCAGGCCGGACAGCGGCACCATGGCCAGCGCGCCCAGCAGGGTGTTGCGGATCAGCGGACGGCGGCCGATGGCCGACTCCTCGGCACCGGCGGCGAAGTCCGACATGACCTTCGCCTTGACCTCGGCCGGGGCCGCGATCGGGTGGCGGTCGTCGGCGACCTCGACGTCGGACATCAGCGTGCGGGCCCAGTGGACCGCGCCGGCGCCGATGCAGAAGAGGGCGGTGCCCAGGGTCAGACCGAGCGCGAAGTTGAGCGCGCTCACCTTCCCGAGCGGGAAGATGTAGACGATCTTGTCGACCGGGATGGCCACGTACGCGGCGATGAAGGCGATCGTGGCCAGCATCGACACCGTGAACAGCATCGCCACGGTGCGCTCGGAGCGCTTCGCGGCGCGGTCGTCGATGTCCTGGATGCGCGGCTTGTGGACCGGCAGGCCGGGGTCGGCGAACGGGTCGTCCGCGACCGCCACACCACCGTGGTGGGCGTCGCCCTGCTCGCTCGGCAGGTGCTTGTCTTCGGGAATCTCTTGGCTACTCATGACTTCTTGGCCTTAGCGGTGTGGGCCGCGACCCAGACGGCGACAGCGATCAGCGCACCCAGACCGAAGATCCAGCCGAACAGGCCTTCCGAGACGGGGCCGAGGCCGCCGAGCTTCAGGCCGCCGGGGTTGACCGACTTCTCGCCGTTCACGTTCTGGAGGTACGCGATGATGTCCTTCTTCTCCTGCTCCGGCATGACGCTGTCCGGGAAGGAGGGCATGTTCTGCGGGCCGGTGAGCATGGCCTCGTAGATGTGCTTCGGCGAGACGTCCTCGAGGTTCGGGGCGTACTTGCCGTTCGTCAGCGCGCCGCCCTCGCCGGTGAAGTTGTGGCACTGCGCGCAGTTGTTGCGGAACAGCTCGCCACCCCTGGCGACGTCGGCGCCCGCCGGGTCGTACTGCTTCTTGGTCGGCGTGATCGGGCCGGCGCCGAGGGACGCGATGTACGCGGCCAGCTGGTCGATCTGCGCCTGCGTGTAGATGACCGGCTTCTTCGGCACCTGCGCGCCGGGCTGCTGGGCGGGCATGCGGCCGGTGCTCACCTGGAAGTCGACGGCCGCGGAGCCGACGCCGACCAGGCTGGGGCCGTCGCTGGTTCCCTCGCCACCGGTTCCGTGGCAGCTTGCGCAACCCACGGCGTAGAGCTTCTTGCCCTCCTCGATGGCGAGGGACTGGGCGGTTTCATCGGCCTGCGCCTTGCCCGCAGGGGCGAAGGCGGCGTACAGCCCCCCAGTGGCCGCCAGCGCGAGGAGTAGAACGACGACCGCCGCCAGCGGATGGCGTCGTCGTGCGGAGAGCTTTTTCACGGATTACCCCGGTGTCAGGATCTTCTGCGTCGGTGTTTCTGGATGGTTGCCGGGCGGGCCCGGCCGCGTGTTCGCTACTTGATCAGGTAGATCGTGGCGAAGAGGCCGATCCAGACGACATCGACGAAGTGCCAGTAGTAGGACACGACGATGGCCGAGGTGGCCTGTTCGTGGGTGAACCTCTTGGCCGCGTACGTCCGGCCGAGGACCAGCAGGAAGGCGATGAGACCGCCCGTCACGTGCAGACCGTGGAAGCCGGTGGTCAGGTAGAACACCGAGCCGTACGGACCGGACGAGAGGCTCATGCCCTCGTGCTTGACCAGCTCGGTGTACTCGAACACCTGGCCGCCAATGAAGATCGCACCCATCACGAACGTGACGATGAACCACGTCCGGAGCTTCTTCACGTCACCGCGCTCGGCGGCGAAGACGCCGAGCTGGCAGGTGAGGGAGGAGAGCACCAGGATCGTGGTGTTCGTCGCCGAGAAGGGCAGGTTCAGGCTCGCGGCCTGTTCTGACCAGTACTCGGCGCCTGTCACCGATCGCAGGGTGAAGTACATCGCGAAGAGGGCCGCGAAGAACATCAGCTCGGAACTCAACCAGATGATGGTTCCGACGCTGACGAGGTTCGGCCTGTTGACCGTCGGGTGCGCGTGCCCGGTATCTACTGTCGTTGCTGTCGCCACGACCGACATTATGTCGGTCGCTTATCCCGCCCTCACCCCGGGGGGTGCCGTTCGGAGTGTCAGGGCGGTGTGCAAGGCCCGAACGGCCCATCGGCGGGCGGTCGGCGGGCGTGCCGGAAGCGGTGTGGGCGAGGGGCTGCGAGGAGTAGCATCCCGCGCAACATCAACGTGGTTCACGGCAACCGTGGAGGAACGAAATGCGGTCGACTGCACGGGTTCTGGTCTACAGCGACGATGCGAACACCCGGCAGCAGGTGCTCCTGGCCTCCGGGCGCAGGCCGGCCGCGGACCTGCCGCCGGTGGAGTTCGTGGAGTGCGCGACGCTGCCCGCGGTCCTGGGCGAGCTGGACGCGGGCGGGATCGACGCCTGCGTGCTGGACGGCGAGGCCGTCCCGGCGGGGGGCATGGGGGTGTGCCGGCAGATCAAGGACGAGGTCTTCCGCTGCCCGCCGGTGCTGCTGCTGATGGGCCGTCCGCAGGACGCCTGGCTGGCCACCTGGAGCCGCGCGGACGCGGCGGTGACCCTTCCGGTCGATCCGGTGGAGTTCGCGGACGCACTGGCGCGCCTGCTGCGCGCCCGGCTGTCGCTGGACGCGTAGCAGGCGTCCCGGCGGTGCGCGGGGCCCCGGCGGGGGCCCTGCGCACCGGGCCGCGGGCCGCGGGGGCCGCGCCGGCCGCCGGGTTCAGACCTGCGGGCGCAGGCGGGCGTGGTCGGCCGCGGTGCGGCCGTCGCGGGTGCCCGCGAGGAGGGCGCTGCCCTCGCGCCAGTCCTTCCAGTCCATGTTCCAGTCGCCGAAGCCGTTCCCGAAGGTGTCCATGTCCTCGCCGATGCTGTTGACGACCTGGACGATGTCCCCTTCGGTGATGTTCTCGTAGAACCAGGCGGCGTTTGCGGTGCTCATGCCGGTGCAGCCGTGGCTGACGTTCGCGTAGCCGTGGGACCCGACCGACCACGGGGCGGCGTGCACGTATTCACCACTCCAGGTGACACGGGTGGCGTAGTAGACGGGCAGGTCGTAGTTCTCGCTGCCGCCGATGCCGACGGTGTCCCCGCGCATACGGACGTAGTACTGCTTGCCGAGCACGACCTTGACGCCGTTGCGGGTGGAGAAGCCCGGCTTGCCGGTGGTCACCGGGAGGGTGGTCACCACCTCGCCGTTGCGCTTGAAGGTGAGGTAGTGCGCGGCGGCGTCCGTGATGACCTCGACGCGGTCCCCGAACTCCAGCGTGAGCGGGGTGCTGGCGGCTCCGTGGAGCTCTCCGTCGATCCGGATGCCCTCCAGGTTGCTCCGTACGGAGACGGTGCTGTTGGCGGGCCAGTACTCCTTGGGCCTGAAATGCAGCCGCTTGTCGTCGACCCAGTGCCAGGAGCCCTCGACGCCGGGCGGGGCGTCGACGACCAGGCCCCGTTCGACGACGGCACGGGCCGCCTTGTCCTTGACGGGCTCGCTGAGGTCGGCGGTGAGGGGCTGTCCGACGCCGTACTTGCCCTCTTCCGGCCCGAATTCGACGCTCAGGAGCTTCTTGGCCGGGGTGGTGTCGAACGTCAGCGTGCGCTGCCCTGGGGCGCCCCGCTCGTCCTCGGTGCTGACGGTGACGGTGTAGCGCACGCCGGCGGCGAGGGGGCCGGTGCTGTGCCAGCGGTCGCCCTTGGCGGTGAGCTCGCCGGCGAGGTGGCGGCCGTGCACGTCGACGGCGGTGACGTCGGTGATGCGGCTGCTGCCCGTCCCCTTGGCGGTGACCTCCAGGGGGCGGTTGTGGTCGACCGGGCGGCCGCCCTGGACCTGGTTGAAGGCGATCTGCTCGCCCGCGTCGTGCGGGCGGGCTGACAGCGGGTTCTCGTGCGACCCGCATGCGGTGGCGCCGGCACCGAGGGACGCGACCAGCAGGGAGCAGCTGATGACCGCCCAGAGACGCGGTGAGTGGTTCATGGGGCCAACGCTAGGGAAATACGACAATCCCGGCGCGCGGGATGACTGCAAACGAGGGGCCCGGACTCCTCTGTTCGAGGAGTCCGGGCCCCATGCGCTCAACCGGGCCGAGAACGGCTACTGGTTCTGGTTCTCACCGCGGTAGTACTCGTACACCCAGCCCCACAGGCCGATCAGGATGATCGGGGCCGAGAAGTACATGAGCCACCAGCCGAAGATGACGCCCATGAAGGCGAGCGCACCGCCGACCGCCAGCGAGAGCGGCTGCCAGCTGTGCGGGGAGAAGAACCCCAGCTCGCCCGCCTCGTCGGCGACCTCGGCCTCCAGGTTGTCCTGGGCCATCTCGTCGACGCGCTTGGCCGTGAAGGCCAGGTAGTAGCCGATCATCACGCTCAGGCCGAAGGCCAGGAAGAGCGCGGTGGTCCCCACGGGTTCCTTCGACCACACGCCGTACACGACGGCCATGATCAGAATGAAGGCGGAGAGCCAGAGGAACATCTTGCCCTGGATCTTCACTTGCCGGCCTCCTTGCCACCGGTGACGGCCTTGGCGCCGTGGTCCTCCAGGTGGTCGAGGGCCGCGATCTCCGGGTGGTGGAGGTCGAAGGCCGGCGACTCACTGCGGATGCGCGGCAGGGTGACGAAGTTGTGCCGCGGCGGCGGGCAGGACGTCGCCCACTCGAGCGAGCGGCCGTAGCCCCACGGGTCGTCGACCTCGATCTTCTTGCCGTACTTGGCCGTCTTCCAGACGTTGTACATGAACGGCAGCATCGACAGGCCGAGCAGGAACGAGCTGACGGTGGAGATGGTGTTCAGCGCGGTGAAGCCGTCGGCGGCGAGGTAGTCCGCGTAGCGGCGCGGCATGCCCTCGGCGCCCAGCCAGTGCTGCACCAGGAAGGTGCCGTGGAAGCCCACGAACAGCGTCCAGAAGGTGATCTTGCCGAGGCGCTCGTCCAGCATCTTGCCCGTGAACTTCGGCCACCAGAAGTGGAAGCCGGAGAACATCGCGAAGACCACGGTGCCGAAGATGACGTAGTGGAAGTGCGCGACGACGAAGTACGAGTCGGAGACGTGGAAGTCCAGCGGGGGCGAGGCCAGGATGACGCCGGTCAGACCACCGAAGGTGAAGGTGATCAGGAAGCCGACGGCCCAGAGCATCGGGGTCTCGAAGGACAGCGAGCCCTTCCACATGGTGCCGATCCAGTTGAAGAACTTCACACCGGTCGGTACCGCGATCAGGAAGGTCATGAAGGAGAAGAACGGCAGCAGTACACCGCCGGTGACGTACATGTGGTGGGCCCACACGGTCACGGAGAGGCCGGCGATGGCGATCGTCGCGGCGATGAGGCCGATGTAGCCGAACATCGGCTTCCGCGAGAAGACCGGGATGACCTCGGAGATGATGCCGAAGAACGGCAGGGCGATGATGTACACCTCTGGGTGTCCGAAGAACCAGAAGAGGTGCTGCCACAGCAGTGCGCCGCCGTTGGCCGAGTCGAAGATGTGGCTGCCGAACTTGCGGTCGGACTCCAGCGCGAACAGCGCCGCCGCGAGGACCGGGAAGGCGAGCAGGACCAGGACACCGGTCAGCAGCACGTTCCAGGTGAAGATCGGCATGCGGAACATCGTCATGCCCGGGGCGCGCATGCAGATGATCGTGGTGATGAAGTTGACCGAGCCGAGGATGGTGCCGAAGCCGGAGAAGGCCAGACCCATGATCCACATGTCGGCGCCGATGCCCGGCGAGCGGACCGCGTCGGACAGCGGGGAGTAGGCGAACCAGCCGAAGTCGGCGGCGCCCTGCGGGGTGAGGAAGCCGGCCACCGCGATGGTCGAGCCGAAGAGGTACAGCCAGTACGCGAACATGTTCAGCCGCGGGAACGCCACGTCGGGCGCGCCGATCTGGAGCGGCATGATCCAGTTCGCGAAGCCGGCGAACAGCGGCGTGGCGAACATCAGCAGCATGATCGTGCCATGCATGGTGAACGCCTGGTTGAACTGCTCGTTCGACATGATCTGCGTGCCCGGACGGGCCAGCTCGGCGCGCATGACGAGCGCCATCACGCCGCCGATCAGGAAGAACACGAACGACGTGACCAGGTACAGCGTACCGATGGTCTTGTGGTCGGTCGTGGTCAGCCATTTGACCACCACGCTGCCAGGCTGCTTGCGCCGTACCGGCAGCTCGTTCTCGTACGAGTCTGCGGCGGCACCCTGGGGTTCGTTGAGGATGCTCACAGTGTGTTCGTCTCCGCGTTCCGGGCCGGGTCAGTCTGCTTGATGCCGGCCGGCAGGAAGCCGGTCTGCCCCTTCTCGGCCAGTTCCTTCAGGTGCGCCCGGTACTCCTCGGGCGAGACGACCTTGACGTTGAAGAGCATCCGGGAGTGGTCGACGCCGCAGAGCTCGGCGCACTTGCCCATGAAGACGCCCTCCTGGGAAGGCGTGACCTCGAAGACGTTGGTGTGGCCCGGGATGACGTCCTGCTTGAAGAGGAACGGAACCACCCAGAAGGAGTGGATGACGTCGTTCGACGACAGGATGAAGCGGACCTTCTCGCCCTTGGGCAGGTAGAGGGTCGGGCCGGGGTTCCCGGTCTCCGGGTTCCGGTCGGCCGGGATGCCCTTCTGGTAGACGCCTTCGGCGCCCGCCGGGAAGTCCTTGGTGTAGCGGTCCGGGATGCTGGCGAGCTCCTTGGGAACCGCGCCGGCCTTCGGGGTGGCCGCGTCGCCGTCGACGTCCTCGATGTAGTTGAAGCCCCAGCTCCACTGGAAGCCGACCACGTTGATGGTGTGCGCCGGCTTCGAGAGGGCGAGGAGCTTGGACTCGTCACGCGCGGTGAAGTAGAACAGCACCGAGACGATGATGAGCGGGACCACGGTGTACAGCGCCTCGATGGGCATGTTGTACCGGGTCTGCGGGGGGACCTCCACCTTCGTCCGGCTGCGCCGGTGGAAGATGACGCTCCACAGGATCAGGCCCCAGACCAGGATGCCGGTGACCAGAGCGGCCGCCCAGGACCCCTGCCACAGGGACAGGATGCGAGGCGCCTCCTCCGTGACCGGGTAGGGCATCCCGAGGCGGGGGAAGTCTTTCCATGTGTACGAGCAACCAGTGGCGGTCGCCAGGACCACGCCCGCAGTCAGCGCCTGCAGCAGCTTCCGCCGCATCGGGCGCCGCGGCGAGCGGTCGGAGCCGTAGGGACTCACGTAGCGCCTTCCCGAGAGTCTCGGCCCGCGCGGCCGGCCGCGGCCGTGTTCGGGTCGGTCGCCGGCCCTGACGCAGGCAGGGGTTTGGATGTTTATGCGGACCAAACCCTACTGGACGCTATTTGGGGTCGCGCGGGGAGGGTGCCCAACGCGCCGCTACTGCCCCCGAAGGGATGGATCCGCCGTACGGGGGACGGGCGGGCACCGGCCGAACGGCCGTGTGGGGGCGGCTTCTGACGGCCCCTGCGCACCGGGCGGGCGCGGCGCCCGCGGACCGCTGCCTTACCGTGACGGGATGCCGTACTTCGACACCGCGTCCACCGCTCCGCTGCACCCCGTGGCCCGGCAGGCGCTGGCGGCCGCCCTCGACGAGGGCTGGGCGGACCCCGCCCGGCTGTACCGGGAGGGCCGGCGTGCGGCGCTCCTGCTGGACGCGGCGCGCGAGGCGGCGGCGGAGGCCGTCGGCTGCCGCGCCGACGAGCTCGTGTTCACCCCTTCGGGGACACAGGCGGTCCACTCCGGCATCGCGGGCGCACTCGCCGGGCGCCGGCGCACCGGCCGGCACCTGGTGGTGTCCGCGGTCGAACACAGTTCGGTGCTCCACGCGGCCGACGTGCACGCCGCCGCGGGCGGTTCGGTGGCGCAGGTGCCGGTCGACCGCAGCGGCACCGTCACCGCCGGGGGGTACGCGGACGCGCTGACCGCGTCGACCGCGCTGGCCTGCCTGCAGTCCGCCAACCACGAGGTGGGCACGGTGCAGCCGGTGGCCGAGGTCGCGGACGTCTGCGCGGAGGCCGGGGTCCCGCTGCTGGTGGACGCCGCCCAGTCGCTCGGCTGGGGGCCGGTGGAGGGCGCCTGGTCGGTGCTCGCGGCGAGCGCCCACAAGTGGGGCGGCCCGCCCGGCGTCGGGCTGCTGGCGGTCCGCAAGGGTGTCCGGTTCTCGCCGCAGCACCCGGCGGACGAGCGGGAGTCGGGCCGCTCCCCCGGCTTCGTGAACCTCCCGGCCGCCGTCGCGGCCGCGGCCTCGCTGCGGGCGGTGCGCGCCGAGGCGGAGGCGGAGGCGGCCCGGCTGCGGGTCCTGGTGGACCGGATCCGGCGGCGCGTGGCCCGGCTCGTGCCGGACGTGGAGGTGGTCGGCCACCCGGACCGGCGGCTGCCGCACCTGGTGACGTTCTCCTGCCTGTACGTCGACGGGGAGACCCTGCTGCACGAGCTGGACAAGGCGGGCTATTCGGTCTCCTCCGGCTCCTCCTGCACCAGCTCCACCCTGACGCCGAGTCACGTGCTGCGCGCGATGGGGGTGCTGTCGGAGGGGAACGTACGGGTGTCCCTGCCGCCGGGGACGACTGCGGAGGACGTCAACGGCTTCCTGGAGGTGCTGCCCGCCGCGGTGGCGCGGGTCCGGGCCGCCCTGGGTTCGCCCGAGGCGGAGCCCGTGGAGCCGGTCGCGGACTCCGTGGAGGTCGACGCGCTGGGGCTGCGCTGCCCGCAGCCGGTGATCGAGCTGGCCCGGGCCGTCCGCACGGTGCCGGTCGGCGGGACCGTCACGGTGGTGTCGGACGACGAGGTGGCCCGGCTGGACGTCCCGGCGTGGTGCTCGCTGCGCGGCCACGACTACGTGGGCGAGGAGCCGCGGCCGCAGGGGACGGCGTACACGGTGCGCCGCCGGAGCTGAGCCGGGGCCGGCGCCCGCGGGGGCGCCGGCCGGCGGGGTGCCCGGGTCAGGCGGCCAGGTGGGCGCGGACCTCGGCCGCGGCGTCCTCGCCGTAGGCCTTGGTGAAGCGCTCCATGAAGTGGGCGCGCGCCAGGGTGTACTCCTGGGTGCCGAGCGTCTCGATCACGAGGGTGGCGAGCATGCAGCCGACCTGCGCGGCGCGCTCCAGGCCGACGCCCCAGCCGAGGCCGGCCAGGAAGCCGGCGCGGAAGGCGTCGCCGACGCCGGTCGGGTCGACCTTGGCGGTCTCCTCCGGGCAGCCGACGGTGATGGTCTCCTCGCCGGCCCGCTCGATGCGGACGCCGCGGGAGCCGAGGGTGGTGACGCGGGTGCCGACCTTGGCGAGGATCTCCTCGTCGCTCCAGCCGGACTTCGACTCGATGAGGCCCTTCTCGTACTCGTTCGAGAAGAGGTACGTCGCGCCCTCCATCAGGGTGCGGATGTTCTCGCCGTCCATGCGGGCGATCTGCTGGGAGAAGTCCGCGGCGAAGGGGATCCCGCGGCTGCGGCACTCCTCGGTGTGGCGGAGCATCGCCTCGGGGTCGTCGGCGCCGATGAGGACCAGGTCGAGGCCGCCCACGCGGTCGGCGACGGCCTTGAGCTCGATCAGGCGGGCCTCGCTCATCGCGCCCGTGTAGAAGGAGCCGATCTGGTTGTGGTCGGCGTCGGTGGTGCAGACGAAGCGCGCGGTGTGCAGGACCTCGGAGATGCGCACCGAGGAGGTGTCGACGCCGTGCCGGTCCAGCCAGGCGCGGTACTCGTCGAAGTCGGAGCCGGCCGCGCCGACGAGGACCGGCCGCAGGCCCAGCTGGCCCATGCCGAAGCAGATGTTCGGGCCGACACCGCCCCGCCGGACGTCGAGGTTGTCGACGAGGAAGGAGAGGGAGACCGTGTGCAGCTGGTCCGCGACCAGCTGGTCGGCGAAGCGGCCGGGAAAGGTCATGAGGTGGTCGGTGGCGATGGAGCCGGTGACTGCGATGCGCACGGCGTGGATGCTCCTGCGGTAAGGCGAGCGTTGACAGTCAACGCTACCCCGTCGCGGACCTGCCGCCGACCCCACGAAACTACCCCGTAGTAGCCCTTTCTCCGCGCGGCGGTGCGGGCCTACGGTGCCCCCATGACCTCTACCGATGGATTCGGCTACGGAGAGTACACGGTCGACACGCGGCCCGGTTTCGCGCGGCTGCTCGGAGACTGCGCCAGGATGGCCCCGCACTGGGCGGTCCCGGCGGGCCCCCGGCCTGACAGGGTGGCGCCGTCCCGGATCCACGGGGTGCGCGTCCCTGCGGCCTCGGCCCGCCTGATCGCCTCCACGGCGCAGTACGGCGACGGCGAGTAGGGGTTGAGTACTGCTCTCGAACAAGTGTTCATGAGTGTCCTTTAGGTGTCATGAGTGTCGTACGATCTTGTGTATGAACCTGACGGAATGGGCACGCGCACAGGGGATCGCCCCACGTACTGCGTATCGCTGGTTCCGTGAGGGCACGTTGCCGGTCCCCGCGGAGCGAGTGGGGCCGCGCACGATCCTGGTGAACATCGACGCGAACACCTCACCCGCCGTGACCGGCGGGGTCGGTCTGTATGCCCGGGTGTCCTCTCACGATCAGAGAGCGGACCTGGAACGGCAGACGGCACGCCTGTCGGCATGGGCGGCGAAGGCCGGACACAAGGTTGTCCGTGTCGAATCCGAGATCGCCTCGGGCATGAACGGTGCCCGGACCAAGGCCCGCCGACTGCTGGCCGACCCGCAGGTGACCACGGTTGTGGTCGAGCACAAGGACCGGCTGGGCCGGATGAACGTCGAGCTGGTCGAGGCCGCCCTGTCCGCGACGGGCCGGCGCCTGGTCGTGCTCGATGACGGCGAGGTCGAAGACGACCTGGTGCAGGACATGGTTGAAGTCCTGACCTCGTTCTGTGCCCGACTGTACGGGCGCCGCTCGGCGAAGAACCGTGCCCGCAAGGCGCTTGAGGCGGCTGCCGCCGATGAGTGAGAAGCAGCTCCGCCCCATCGACGCGCCGTTCGTCGCGCTCGGCCCGTCCGGTGTGGCGATACGCGACCGCCTGGGGCAGCTCACCCCGGCCGACGAGAAGGTTCTCCGTCTGACCGGTGAGCACCTGGGGCGACTGGCGTCCGGGGACCTGGCGGTGCGGTGCGCCCAGGGCCACGAGCACAACAGCGAATCGTGGGCGGCCCGGAAGCAGGGCCTGACCGCAGCGTCCTCGTCCCGCTGGGCCGGGAGCATCACGAAGGCAAGCCATGATCAGTGGGCGCTGTCGCGGCGCGGCCAGCTCGCGTACATCCAGGGTCTGGAAGCCGGGGTCCGGACGCTGATGCACCGCCTGTCCCAACCTCTCGGGGAGAAGGGAACCAAGCGGGCCCCCGGCGGCTACCAGTCCCACCACGAGTGGTTCGTCAAGTCGCGGCGTCTGGCGGTCCTGGAGCACCGCCTCGACGTGGCGCGCGCGGAGCGTGAGGCCGGGATCGTGCACGTGGTGCGTGGGGGCCGACGTCTGCTGAACACCCGACACAACCTCGCCGCGGCCGGGCTGACCGAGGAACAGTGGCGGCAGCGGTGGGAGGCCGAGCGCTGGTTCCTCGCCGCCGACGGGGAGTCCGGCAAAAGGTTCGGCAACGAGACCCTCCGCGTCAGCCCGGACGGCGAGGTCTCGATCAAGCTTCCCGCCCCGCTCGCGCACCTGGCCAACACCAAGCACGGCCGGTACGTCCTTGCCTCGAAGGTGGCGTTCGCGCACCGGGGCGCCGAGTGGGCCGACCGGATCGAGGCGAACCGGGCGGTCGCCTACCGCATCCACTACGACGTCGGGCGTGGGCGTTGGTACCTGACCGCGTCGTGGCAGAAGCCGGTGGTCAAGACGGTACCGCTCGACACGGCCCGTGCCCATGGGATGGTCGGCGTCGATACGAACGCCGACCACTTTGCCGCCTACCGGCTCGACCGGCACGGCAACCCTGTCGGCGACCCGCGTCGCTTCCACTACGACCTGACCGGCACCGCCGGCCACCGTGACGCCCAGGTCCGCCACGCCATTACCCGCCTGCTGCACTGGACCAAGCGGTGCGGCGCGACGGCGATCGGCCTGGAGAACCTGGACTTCACCGCCGAGAAGACCCGGGAGAAGCACGGCCGCAGGAAGCGGTTCCGTCAGCTGATCTCCGGCATCCCTACCGGAAAGCTCAAAGCCCGTCTGGTGTCGATGGCCGCCGAGCAGGGCCTGGCGATCGTCGCCGTCGATCCGGCTTACACCTCCATGTGGGGCGATCAGCACTGGCGTAAGCCGCTGACCAGCAACAAGCGAAAGATGTCCCGTCACGACGCCGCGAGCGTCGCGATCGGGCGACGCGCCCTCGGGCACCCGATCCGGCGACGGACGGCAGCGCCCCACGACGACCAGAGCGATCGTCGTGGGCATCGGACCGCCCAGGCCGAACCGGGCATCCGGGAGCGTCAGGGAACCCGCCCACCCGTCACGGAACGTGCACACGGTGTACGACCCCGAACGGGGACAACGAGAACGCGGGTAACCAGCGCATCCAACACCGTTTGGGATGCGCGCAGTTCCGGGAGCTGGCATCAGATGTCACTCCTGGACACTGTTTAGGAACGGTTCGACGGAACCGGTTTCGCGTCTGTTCCGTCCCACCCACATCAGCCACGGCGATACGGGCGAAGGAGCAAGCGGTGACGAGCGAACAACCCGAGACATCACGCGGCACACGGCGGCGGCCGGCCTGGGCCGTCGGCTCCATCGCCGCCGCCGTGCTGCTCGCCGGCGGCGGGACGGCGTACTGGGCGTCGGCCGCGCAGGGCGGCGGCCGTGAGGGCGGCGGGTCCGCGGCGTCGGCGCCGCGGGTGGCGCCGAGCCCGTCCGGGCCGGGCATCGCCCCGGGCGAGCCGGACCCGCAGGGCGGCGGGGTCACCTACCGGGCCGCCGGGAAGCTGCCGGAGGCGCCGGCGGCGGCGCCGTCGTACGCGGCGTCCGGGGAGGTCTCGGCCGAGGAGGCGGGCCGGCTCGCGGCGGCCCTCGGCCTGACGGGCGAACCGCGGCGGGTGGGCGACACCTGGCGGGCCGGGGAGGGCGCGGACGGCTTCGGGCCGCGGCTGACGGTGACCCGGACGGCGCCCGGGACCTGGAGCTTCTCCCGCTTCCACGGCGGGGGCGGCACGGGCGACGACTGCGAGCGCGGCAAGGACACCTGCGGGCCGGCCACGCTTCCGCGGGGCGGGGACGGCGGGGCGGGCTCGGGCAGGCCGGTGTCGGAGGAGGCGGCGAAGGCCGCCGCGGCCCCGGTGCTGGCCGCGGCCGGGCAGTCCGGTGCGGCGCTGGACGCCCGCCTGGTGCAGGGCTCGGTCCGCGTGGTGGCCGCCGACCCGGTGGTCGACGGGCGGCCCACCAAGGGCTGGACCACGCAGGTCAGCGTCGGCCCGGACGGCCAGGTGGTGGCCGGGAGCGGCGAGCTGAAGGCCCCGGTGCGCGCCGGCGAGCAGCGGGTGGTCGGGGCGGCGGAGGCGCTGGCCCGGCTGAACCGCTCCTCGGGCGGCCCGGACCGGACGGGGCCGAGCGGCTGCGCCTCGGCGGTGCCGCTGACCACGGACGACCCGGTGGGCCCGGGTGAGACGCCGCCGTGCGACCCGGAGCCGCGGCCGATGAAGCCGCCGCGGACGGAGACGGTGACGGGCGCGGTGCTGGGGCTGGCGGCGGGGACGGTGAACGGGGCCCGCGGGCTGGTGCCGGCCTGGCACTTCCAGGTGGCCGGAAAGGACGGTGCGCCCGCGCACACGGTGGTGCAGCCGGCGGCGGAGGGCGGGCAGGCCGTGCCCGCCCCGTCGGGGGCGCGCACGGTGCCGGGGTTCTCGTACGCGGAGGCCGGCCGGAAGCTGACGGTGAACTTCTGGGGCGGGGTGTGCAGCACCTACGCGCTGGAGGCGCGGGAGGAGGCCGGTTCGGTGACGGTGCGGATCACGGAGACACCGATCGATCCGGGCCGGGCCTGCATCCTGATCGCGCAGGAGATGAGCGTGTCGGCGACGCTGGAGCAGCCGCTGGGCTCGCGCGCGGTGGTGGACGCGACCTCGGGGAAGCCGCTCCCCCGGCAGGGGTAGCCGCGGCGGGGCACGCGCAGAGGCCCCCGGCAGCGTCCTGCGGGACGGTGCCGGGGGCCTCTGCTCTGCTTCCGCGGGCCCTGGCGGGGGCTTAGCTGAAGGAGTCGCCGCAGGCGCAGGAGCCGGTGGCGTTGGGGTTGTCGATCGTGAAGCCCTGCTTCTCGATGGTGTCGACGAAGTCGATCGAGGCGCCCTGGAGGTAGGGGGAGCTCATCCGGTCCGTGACGACCTTCACGCCGCCGAAGTCCTTGACGACGTCGCCGTCGAGGGAGCGCTCGTCGAAGAAGAGCTGGTAGCGCAGGCCGGAGCAGCCGCCGGGCTGGACGGCGACGCGGAGCGCCAGGTCATCGCGGCCCTCCTGCTCCAGCAGGGTCCTGACCTTCTCGGCGGCGGCGTCGGACAGGAGGATGCCGTCGCTCACAGTGGTCTTGTCGTCCTGTACGGACATCTGCATTCACTCCCGAAGTGGGCGGCTCCCGGCCGGCAGGCAGGGAAACGTCGGACTCTTGCCGTCGGTGGCAACGAGCGGGGGCGCGGATTCATTCCGGACCCGGCGCGTGTTCCAGACATTCATGCTCGCACACCGGCGCGGACCGGCGGGCCCGGCGCGGGGAGGGGTTCGCCACGGGGCGAATGCGTCACATCGACACTATCGGCATCGTCAAAGTGACGTGAACCGGCTATCATAGATAGCGTCAAATAGACGAAAAGTCGAAGCAGACGCTTCCAGAAGTCCCTTGTCGCAGAACAGAAAGGGTGCGTGTCGTGACCACCGCCCAGCCCTTGGACGTCCAGCCGACGCCCCTTGCCCTGCTGCTGCTCGGCCGCGAGGCCGACCCCAAGAGCGAGCGCGGCGTGGAGTGCCCGGGCGACCTCCCCTCGCCGTCGGACCCCGACCTGGTCGCGCGCGCCCGCGCCGCCAAGGAGAAGCTCGGCGACAAGGTCTTCATCCTCGGGCACCACTACCAGCGGGACGAGGTCATCGAGTTCGCCGACGTCACCGGCGACTCCTTCAAGCTGGCCCGCGACGCCGCCGCCCGGCCCGAGGCCGAGTACATCGTCTTCTGCGGCGTCCACTTCATGGCCGAGTCCGCGGACATCCTGACCGGCGACGACCAGAAGGTCGTCCTGCCGGACCTGGCCGCAGGCTGCTCGATGGCCGACATGGCCACCGCCGAGCAGGTCGCGGAGTGCTGGGACGCGCTGTCCGAGGCCGGCATCGCCGACGTGACGGTCCCCGTCTCGTACATGAACTCCTCCGCCGACATCAAGGCCTTCACCGGCAAGCACGGCGGCACCATCTGCACCTCGTCCAACGCGAAGAAGGCCCTGGACTGGGCGTTCGAGCAGGGCGAGAAGGTGCTCTTCCTGCCGGACCAGCACCTGGGCCGCAACACCGCCGTCCGCGACATGGGCATGTCCCTGGACGACTGCGTGGTCTACAACCCGCACAAGCCGAACGGCGGCCTGACCGCCGAGCAGCTGCGCGACGCGAAGATGATCCTGTGGCGCGGCCACTGCTCCGTGCACGGCCGCTTCTCGCTGGACTCCGTCAACGACGTCCGCGCCCGCATCCCCGGCGTGAACGTGCTGGTGCACCCCGAGTGCAGGCACGAGGTCGTCGCGGCCGCCGACTACGTCGGCTCGACGGAGTACATCATCAAGACGCTGGAGGCGGCCCCGGCCGGCTCGAAGTGGGCCATCGGCACCGAGCTGAACCTCGTCAAGCGCCTGGCGAACCGTTTCGCCCCGGAGGGCAAGGACGTCGTCTTCCTCGACCGGACGGTGTGCTTCTGCTCGACGATGAACCGCATCGACCTGCCGCACCTGGTCTGGGCGCTGGAGTCCCTCGCCGAGGGCACCCTCGTCAACCGGATCCAGGTGGACAAGGAGACCGAGAGCTTCGCGAAGCTCGCCCTGGAGCGGATGCTCGCGCTCCCGTAGCCCGGTATCCCGGCCCGCACGCGGGCCGGAGGCGCCGAAAGCACCGAAAGGGCCGCTCCCGCCCCCGGCAGGGGACGGGAGCGGCCCTTTCGCCTGCGGCCTCCGGTGTCCTCCGGGGCCCGCACGCCGTGTGCGGGCCCCGGCCGGCAGCGGTCAGACCCCTGCCGGGGTGTGCTCGCCGGCCTCGGCGCCCTGCGGTGCGGGGACGGCCTGAAGGCGCGCCCGGCGCTTGGCCAGGCGGCGCTCCCTGCGCAGCTCGACCATGGTGTAGAGGGTCGGGACGAGGAGCAGCGTCAGCACGGTCGAGGAGACCAGGCCGCCGATCACGACGACCGCCAGGGGCTGCGAGATGAACCCGCCCTCGCCGGTCACGCCGAGCGCCATCGGCAGCAGCGCGAAGACGGTGGCGAGCGCCGTCATGAGGATGGGGCGCAGGCGGTGCCGCCCGCCCTCGACGACGGCCTCGACGACGCCGAGGCCCTGGGCCCGGTACTGGTTGACCAGGTCGATCAGGACGATCGCGTTGGTGACGACGATGCCGATGAGCATCAGCATGCCGATCATGGCAGGGACGCCCAGCGGGGTGCCGGTGGCGAGGAGCAGGCCGAGCGCGCCGGTCGCCGCGAACGGGATCGAGACGAGCAGGATCAGCGGCTGCACCAGCGACCGGAACGTGGCCACGAGCAGCATGAACACGATCGCGATGGCGGCGAGCATGGCGAGGCCGAGCTGGCCGAAGGCCTCGCTCTGGTCCTCGGAGACGCCGCCGATGCTCGCGGTGGCGCCCTCGGGGAGCTTCAGCGCGGCGATCCTGGCCTGGAGTTCCGCGCCGATCGCGCCGGTGTTGTCGCCGACCGGCCTGCCGGTGACGGTCGCGGCGCGGGCCCCGTCGATCCGGGTCATCGAGACCGGTCCGGGCACCTCCTTGACCTCGGCGACGTCGCCGAGGCGGACGCCCGGGCCGACGGGCAGCGCCTGGAGCTCGGCCAGGGTGGTCGCGGGCTGCGCCGACTTGATGACGATGTCCCGCTCGGTGCCGTCGAGCACGGCCTTGCCCGCGGGGGTGCCCCGTACGGCCTGGGCGACGACCGCGCCCAGCGCGGCCTGGTTCAGGCCGGCCTCGGCGGCCTTCGGGGTGGCGGTCACGGAGATCCGCGGCACGGACTGGGAAAGGTCGCTCTGGACGTCGGTGACGTCGTCGAGGCCCGCCATCTCGGCCTGCACCTGCTCGGCGGCCTGCGCCAGGACGGCGGCGTCGCCGGCCTTGACGACCACGCTGAGGTTCTGGCTGCCGAAGCCGCCGCCCGCGGAGATGCCCGTGTCGCCGATGCCGTCGAGCTTCGCGAGGGCGTCCTCGATCCGCTTCTTGACGTCCTCGCTCTCGCCGGCGTCGTCCAGGACGACCTGGAAGGTGGCCTGGTTGGAGCCGGTGCCGCCGCCGAAGGCAGCCAGGAAGCCGGAGGAGCCGACGGTGACCTGGTGGTCCTTGACGCCCTCGACGCCGTCGAGGGCCTTCTCCACCCGGCGGCTCGCCTCGTCGGAGGCGGCCAGGGAAGTACCGGCGGGCAGCTGCTGCTTGACGGTCAGGACGGCCTGGTCGCCTTGGTCGAAGAAGTTCGTCTTCAGCAGCGGGGTCATGCCGAGGGTCGCGACGAAGACGACGGCGGCCAGCACGAGGGTGGCCGCCCGGCGCCGGGTGACCAGGCCCAGGGCGCGGACGTAGCCGCGCTGGAGGCGGCTGTTCGCCTCCTTCTCCTCGGCCTCGCGGCGGGCCCGCTCGGCGCTCGCGGCGTCCCCGGCGCTCACGCCCTTCGGTGCGCGCAGGAACCAGTACGAGAGCACGGGGACGACCGTCAGCGACACCAGCAGCGAGGCCAGCAGGGCTGCGGCGACGGTGAGCGAGAAGGGTCCGAAGAACTCGCCGACCATGCCGCCGACGAGGCCGATCGGCACGAAGACGGCGACCGTGGTGAGCGTGGAGGAGGTGACCGCCCCGGCCACCTCCCTGACGGCGGTGAGGATGGCCGCCTCGCGCTCCTCGCCGTAGCCGAGGTGGCGCTTGATGTTCTCCAGGACGACGATCGAGTCGTCGACGACGCGGCCGATCGCGATGGTCAGGGCGCCGAGGGTGAGCATGTTCAGCGACAGGTCGCGGGTCCACAGCACGATCAGCGCGAGGACGACGGACAGCGGGATGGAGACCGCGGTGACGAGCGTCGAGCGCAGCGAGGCGAGGAAGACCAGGATCACCACGACGGCGAAGAGCAGGCCGAGCAGGCCTTCGGTGGTGAGGCTGGAGATGGACTGGGCGACCGGCGGGCCCTGGTCGGCGACGACGGTCAGCTCGGCTCCGGAGCCGAGCGAGGCGCGCAGCTCGGGCAGCTTCTCCTCGACGGCCTCGGAGATGGCGACGGCGCTGCCGTCCTTGTCCATGGTCAGCACCAGGGCGAGGCTGGGCTTGCCGTTGGTGCGGGTGAGGGAGACGGGCTTGGCGGGCTCCTGCCGGACGGCGGCGACGTCGCCGAGGCGGACGGCCGGCTTGCCGGGTCCCGCGGTCAGGCGGAGCTCCTCCAGCTGGGCGACGGAGGTGTGGCCGCTGCCGACGCGGACGGTCCGGTTCCTGCCCTGCTCGTCGAAGGAGCCGGCGGGCACGGTCGCGCCGCCCGCCTGGAGCCCCTGCGCGAGGACGGCGCCGTCGAGGCCGGCCGCGGCGAGGCGCGCGGGATCGGGGGTGACGGTGACCTGGAGTTCCCGGGCGCCGTCGACGGTGACCTGGCCGACGCCCTTGATGTCCTCCAGGACGGGGACGACGGTGCGGCCGAGCTGGTCGGCGAGGGCCTGCTGGTCCTTGTCGGAGGTGACGGCGAGGACGACGGTCGGGATGTCGTCGGTGGAGCCGGCGACGACCTGCGGGTCGACCTCGGAGGGCAGCCGGACGCGGGCCCGGTTCACGGCCTGCTGGACGTCGGCGACGAGCTGCTTGGTGCCCGCGTCGCCGTAGTCGAAGGTGGCCATGATGAGGGCGTTGCCCTCGCTGGCGGTGGAGGTGATGCCGGTGATGCCGTCGACGCCCTTGAGGGTGGCCTCGATGGGCTCGACGACCTGCTTCTCCACGACGTCGGGGGAGGCGCCCTGGTAGGGGGCGAGGACGGACACCATCGGCAGGTCGATGGAGGGCAGCAGCTGCTGCTTGAGCTGGGGGACGGCTATGGCGCCGAAGAGCAGCGCCGTGAGCGACACGAGGCCGATCAGCGCTCTCTGGGACAGGCTGAAGCGGGACAGCCAGGACATGGGCGTCGGTATCTCTCTGCAGTCGGTCGGAGCGGGGCCGCACGGGCGTGCGCTGCCCACCAGCCTGCCGCCGCCGGGGCGCTGCCGCGTCGCCCCTGGGTCCTGCCTTTATGCCGCGCATACCGCGCCTGTAGTACGCGCCCCCTACTGCGGACGGCGGCCCCCGCGGCCGCGGCCCAGCTACTCGCTGCGGGGCCGGACCAGTCCCGACTCGTAGGCGACGACGACCAGCTGGGCGCGGTCGCGGGCGCCGAGCTTGGCCATGGCCCGGTTGACGTGCGTCTTGACGGTGAGCGGGCTGACCTGGAGCCGGCCGGCGATCCCGTCGTTGGACAGGCCCGCGGCGACGTGGACGAGGACTTCCCGCTCGCGGCCGGTCAGCGCGGCGAGCCGCTCGGCGTGCCCGCCGGCCGGGGCCGCGGGGTCGGCTCCGCCGCCCTGCGCGAGGAAGGTGGCGATGAGCCCTTTGGTGGCGGCCGGGGAGAGCAGCGCCTCGCCGGCGGCGGCGACGCGGATGGCGTTGAGCAGCTCGTCCGGTTCTGCGCCCTTGCCGAGGAAGCCGGAGGCCCCGGCCCGCAGGGCCGCGGCGACGTACTCGTCGACCTCGAAGGTGGTGAGCATGACGACGCGGACGGCGGCGAGATCCGGGTCCCCGCTGATCAGGCGGGTGGCGGCGAGGCCGTCGGTGCCGGGCATCCGGATGTCCATCAGCACGACGTCGGGCAGCGTCTCGCGGGCCCGCTCGTAGGCCTGGGCGCCGTCACCGGCCTCGCCGACGACCTCCATGTCGGGTTCGGAGTCGACGAGCACGCGGAACGCACTGCGCAGCAGGGCCTGGTCGTCGGCGAGGAGCACCCGGATGGGCGTCGGCGTCTCTTCCACGGCCCGACCCTACGTGCCCGTACGCGCCCGGGGGCCGCCGGGGCGGTCAGCCGAGGGCGAGGACGACCAGCGCGGTCGTCGCGGCGGTCTCGGCGACGGCGCCGAAGACGTCGCCGGTGACCCCGCCGAAGCGCCGCACGCACCGGCGCAGCAGCACTTCCGCGACGGCCAGCGCCGCGGCCACGGCGGCCGCGGCGCGGACGGCGGCCAGGGCTCCTGCGGGGGCGGCGGCCGCCGCGGCGAGGACGGCGACCGCGGCCGCGGCCAGGACGGCCGTGTGCCGCGGCACGACTCCGGCGACGGCGGCCCCGAGCCCGTCCGGGCGCGCGGGCGGGATCCCGCCGCGGGAGGCCAGTGTCATGGCGAGGCGGGCGGCGGTGCCGGCGGTGGCGGCGGCGAGGGCGCCGCGGGCCCAGCCCTCGGCGAAGGCGTCGGCGAGGGCCCCGGCCTGGAGGAGCAGGAGCAGCAGCAGTGCGACCACCCCGAACGGGCCGATGTCGGACCGCTTCATGATGCGCAGCGCCTCGGCGGCCGGTTTGGCGCTGCCCAGGCCGTCGGCGGTGTCGGCGAGGCCGTCCAGGTGCAGGCCGCGGGTCAGGGCGGCGGGGACGGTGACCGCCGCGGCCGCGGCGAGGAGCGGGCCGCCGCCGAGCATCGCGAGGGCCGTTCCCGCGGCGGCGGCGGCCGTGCCGACGACGAGCCCGGCGAGCGGCGCGCAGGCCATGCCGGTGCGGGCCGCGGGCCGGTCCCAGCGGGTGATGCGGACGGGCAGCACGGTGAGCGTGCCGAAGGCGAAGCGGAGCCCGTCGCCGAGCGCGGCGCGCTCCTGCGGGGGTGCGGGCCGGGGCGGCGGGGACGGGTCGCCGGCGGGGTCTGTCACGGGATCGGTCATCGGCGGGAACGCTACCCGCTGCCCGCGGCAGCGACTTGCCCGAGGGGCCCGGACCGCGAAGCTGGTGTCATGGGTCCTTGGTGGTACCGGAACATCATCGAGCCGGGGAAGCTGCCCCTGCTCCTCGCGCTGCTGGCGTTCATCCTGTCGTTCCTGGTCACCCGGGTCATCACGCGCCTGATCCGGGCGGGGCGCGGGCCGTTCGGGAACATCACGCCGGGCGGGCTGCACGTCCACCACGTGGTGCCGGGGGTGATCCTGGTGGTCATCGGCGGGTTCGGGGCGATCGCCAGCGGCGCGCACGGCTTCGGGTCGCTGCTGTCGGCCGTCGTCTTCGGGCTGGGGGCGGGCCTGGTCCTGGACGAGTTCGCGCTGATCCTGCACCTGGACGACGTCTACTGGAGCGAGCAGGGCCGCAAAAGCGTGGAGGTCGTGGTGCTGACGGCCGCGCTGGTCGGGCTGGTGCTGGCCGGCTTCCTGCCGTTCGGGGTGAACGACCTGACGACCGAGGAGCGGCAGAACCGCGGGCTCGTCGTGATGAACATGGCCGGGAACTTCTTCCTGGCGCTGGTCGCGCTGTGGAAGGGCAAGGCCCGTACGGCGCTCTTCGGGATGGTGATCCCCTTCGTGGCGCTGGTCGGCGCGGTCCGCCTGGCCCGCCCGGGGTCCCCGTACGCGCGGCGCTTCTACGCGAACCGGCCGCGGGCGCGGGCGCGGGCCGGGCTGCGGGCCTTCCACCACGACCGGCGGTGGGCGGCGCCGCGGCGCCGGTTCGAGGAGTTCATCGGCGGCGCGCCGGACCCGGCGAAGAGCGCGGCGGCGGCCGCTCCGAAGGAGCCGCCGCCGCCGTGAGCGCAGCGGTGCGCCTCAGCCCGGGATCAGCCCGTCGTCGCCGAGCATCTGCCGGACCTCGTCCAGGGTGGCGTCCGGGGCGGGCAGGATCAGCTCGGACGGCTCCAGCGCGTCGTCGGGCAGCGGCTCGCCGAGCCGGCGGACGGCGTCGAGGAGCGCGCCGAGGGTGCGCCGGAAGCCGGCCTCGTCGCCGCCCTCCAGCTCCGCGAGCAGCTCGTCGTCCAGCTTGTTCAGCTCCGGGAAGTGGCCGTCCCCGATCTCGACCTGGCCTTCCCCCATGATGCGGACGATCATGACGGGCCCCTGTCCTACTGCTTGTCGAACCGGTGCGGGCTCTGCTGCTGCTGCTCGGCGCCCGGGGCGCCCCCCTCGATGGCCTGCTGCGGGGCGGAGGAGCCGCCCGCCAGCTCGGCCTTCATCCGCTGCAGCTCCAGCTCGACGTCGGTGCCGCCGGAGAGGCGGTCGAGCTCGGCCTGGATGTCGTCCTTGGAGCCGAGGCCGCTCTGGTCGTCGAGGGCGCCGGAGGCGAGCAGCTCGTCGATCGCGCCGGCGCGGGCCTGGAGCTGGGCCGTCTTGTCCTCGGCGCGCTGGATGGCGAGGCCGACGTCGCTCATCTCCTCCGAGATGCCGGAGAAGGACTCGGCGATCCGGGTCTGCGCCTGGGCGGCGGTGTAGGTGGCCTTGATGGTCTCCTTCCTGGTGCGGAAGGCGTCGACCTTGGCCTGGAGGCGCTGCGCGGCCAGCGTCAGCTTCTCCTCCTCGCCCTGGAGGGTCTCGTGCTGCACCTGGAGGTCGCCGACCTGCTGCTGGAGCGAGGCGCGGCGGGAGAGGGCCTCCCGGGCCAGGTCCTCGCGGCCCAGCGCGAGCGCCTTGCGGCCCTGGTCCTCCAGCTTCGAGGACTGGGTCTGCAGCTGGTTGAGCTGGAGCTCCAGGCGCTTGCGGGAGGTCGCCACGTCGGCGACGCCGCGGCGGACCTTCTGGAGCAGCTCCAGCTGCTTCTGGTAGGAGTAGTCGAGGGTTTCGCGCGGGTCCTCGGCCCGGTCAAGGGCCTTGTTCGCCTTCGCGCGGAAGATCATCCCCATACGCTTCATGACACCGCTCATGGGCTTCGCGCGCCCCCTTCTGACGGACTTCGCTCCAGACGACCAACAAGACCCACAGTACGGGCCCTGTCTCCATTACCGCACTGTTCGTGAGCGGATGCGCTCCTCCTCCAGGACGACTGTGCCCTGCTCCCGGTAAGGCGTGAGGATGAGACGCGCCCCGGGGGCGGGCCCCGGTCCGCCGCACGGACCCTGCACTGGTCCAGACGCCCGCCGTTGCCGGATCGTTCCCCGTCAGGGTGGGGCAGCAGTCGCCGACCACGTACGCTTGGGTTTTGTGTTTGGTAGCCGTTCCTCCAAGGAAGAGAAGGCCGCCGCCGCCGACAAGGTGAGCGCCGAGTCCTCGCAGCCCCGTGACCCGCAGGCCCCCAAGGGCCGCCCGACGCCGAAGCGCGCCGTCGCGCAGTCGCAGCGCAAGGCCGTGGTGGCCTCGACCGGCAACCGCAAGGAGGACATGCGGCGCGCCCGCGAGCGCCGCCGCGTCGAGCTGGCCAGGCAGCGCGAGGCCCTGGCCAACGGTGACGAGCGCTACCTGCCGGCCCGTGACAAGGGGCCCGTGCGCCGCTTCGTCCGCGACTTCGTCGACTCCCGCTTCTCCGTCGCCGAGATGTTCCTGCCGCTCGCAGTGATCATCCTCGTGCTGAGCATGGTGCGGGTCCCGTCGATCCAGAACGCCGCGCTGCTGCTGTGGCTCGCCGTGATCGGCCTGATCATCGTCGACTCGGTGGCCCTCGCGTTCCGCCTGCGCAAGGCGCTGAACGAGCGCTTCGCGGACCAGCCGCGCCGCGGCGCGGTCGCCTACGGCCTGATGCGCACGCTCCAGATGCGCCGCCTCCGGCTGCCGAAGCCGCAGGTCAAGCGCGGGGAACGGCCCTGAGCGCACGGCCGTCCGGAGCAGCGGGGGACGGCTTCGCGGGGGGAGCCCGGCTGTGGCTGGAGGGCCTGGGAGGACTGCGCAACGCCGTCCGCCAGGAACTCGTGGGCCGGCAGGTCGACGAGCAGATCGTGCAGCGCTTCCCCGTGGGGCAGCGGCTGCGCGTGCTGGACGTCGGCATGGGCCAGGGCACCCAGGCGCTGCGTCTCGCCCGCGCCGGGCACCGGGTGACGGGTCTGGAGAAGGACCCCGGCATGCTGGAGGTCGCCCGCGAGGCGCTCTCCGCGGAACCCGCCGGGATCCAGGAGCGGGTCCGGCTCCTGGAGGGCGACGGCCGGGAGACCGGCGCGCACTTCACGCCGGGCAGCTTCGACGTCGTGCTGTGCCACGGCGTACTGATGTACGTGCCCGAGCCGGACGCCATGCTCGCCGGGCTGGCCCGGATGCTGGCCCCGGGCGGACTGCTGTCCCTCCTCGTGCGCAACGGCGACGCGCTCGCCATGCGCCCCGGGCTGGACGGCGACTGGCCGGGTGCGCTCGCCGCGTTCGACTCCGTCGACTACACCAACCGGCTCGGCCTGGAGGTCCGCGCGGACCGGCTGTCCGACCTGACGGGCACCCTGTCCGGGATCGGCGCCCCGCTCCAGGCCTGGTACGGGGTGCGCGTCTTCACCGACGGCACCGAGGCGGGCGGGACGCTCCCGCCGGAGGAGGAGCTCGACCGGCTCCTGGCCGCCGAGGACCGCGCCGGCCGGACCGACCCGTACCGCGGTGTGGCGGCGCTGCTCCACCTGTGCGGCGTCCGCGGCTGACCCGGACCGCACTCCCCTCCCCTGCACAGCCGTGCCCCGGGATCCGCCAGGGATCCCGGGGCACGCGTGCGTCCGCGGCCGCCTCAGGCGTCGAGCGCCTCGCGCAGGCTCATCGCGTACACCTCGGCGCCGCTGTCGTCCGCCAGCCTGACCCGCTCGGTGCCGCCCTCCAGCAGATCCTTCCAGTACTCGCCGATCCACGACTCCGCGTCGCCCTGCGTGGTGAACTCCTCCGGCTCCACCGCCGGCGCCGCCGGGCTGCCGTCGGCCGTCTCGAACCGCCACGTCCACGCCATGTCCGCCTCCGTTGCTCGTCCGCTGCTCGTCCGCTGCTCGCCTTGAGTCTGCCCGCAGACTAGCCGGGCGCGCACCACTCCCGCGGACGCGGGAGGATCTTCTTGTGGAACTCACTCTGCTCGGCACCGGAACCCCGGAGGGACTGCCCCGCCCCGGCTGTCCCTGCGCGGCCTGCGCGGTCTCCGTCGGCCCCCTGGCGCGGGCCGCGACCTCCCTCCTCGTCGACGGGGCGCTGCTGCTGGACCTGACCCCCGGGGCGGTCCTCGCGGGGGCCCGGGCCGGCCACTCGCTGGCCGGGGTCCGGCAGGTGCTGCTCACCCATCCGCACGACGGGCCGCCCGTGGAGCTGCCGCCGGGCCTGCCGGCGGCGGGCCGGGTGCCGGACGGGCGGGAGCTCGCCGTGATCAGCGGGCACCGGGTGCGGGCGGTGCCGATGGACGCGCCGGGCACCGGGTACGAGGTGACGGGCCCGGACGGGAGCCGGCTGCTGTACCTGCCGCCGGGCGGGGCGCCCGCGGGGACGAACGGCGCGATGGCCGAGCGCCCGTACGACATGGTCCTGGCGGACGTGCTGGGACGGCCGGAGGCGCTGGCGCGGCTTCGGGCGAGCGGGGCGGCGGGCCCGACGACCGACGTCATCGCCGTGCACCTGGACCACGGCGTGCCGCCGGGCCGGGAACTGCAGCGGCGGTGCGCGGCGGCGGGGGCCCGGGCGGTGCCGGACGGGGCGACGGTGACGGTCGGCGAGTACCACGCGGTGCCGGACCTGCCGCGGCGGACGCTGGTGCGTCGGTCGGTGGAGGGCTCCGGGGTCGTGTACGCGGCCACCTCGGGCTCCCGCGACGGGGACGCGGAGTGGGCGGCGCGGGTCGGCCTGCACCGGGAGGCGGGCGGACGGACCTGCGAGGCGCTGCCGCTCCTCGGAGGCCTGACCGACGCGTGGCCTGGGACGACGCGCGGCCGGAAGGAGCGGGCGGCGCGGACGACGCGGGGCCGTCAGCAACGAGGTCGGCTCGGGCGTCGTCCCCGCGACGGCTTCGGGGCGGCGTTTCCGGGACGAGCTCGGCCGCCTGAACGCAGCGGTGGCCGCCGAGTGCGAGCACGTCCTGCTGGTGGTGGCGGGGCAGGCGCTGGTCCTGAAGGACTGAGCCGCGGCCGGACCGCGGGCGGGCCGCCGCAGCCGCCGCCGGGGCATCCGCGCAGGCGCTCCCGCGGGGGCTTGGGCAGGGCCTCACCGGCTGTACGCTCTGGCAGATGACCACGCTGAATCTCGACGACTTCTCCGACCTGATCGAGCGCCCCGACAACGGAGTCCGGCGGGACGCCGAGGAGCGCCGCGAGCGGCTGTCCGTGCCGGCGGGGGCCTTCGGGCGGCTCGACGAGCTCGCCGAGTGGCTGGCCGCGGCGCAGGGCCGGGTTCCGGTCAGGCCGGTCGAGCAGCCCCGGGTCGTCCTGTTCGCCGCCGACCACGGCATCGCCGCCGCCGGGGTGTCGGGCCGGCCCGCCGGGGGCGCGCACGCCCTGGTGCGCGCGGTCCTGGACGGGGCGAGCCCGGTCTCCGTCCTCGCCGGCCGGTTCGGCGCGTCGGTGCGGGTGGTGGACGCGGGGCTGGACTGCGATCCCGGGATGCTGCCCGAGGACGTCGTCCGCCACCGGGTGCGGCGCGGCAGCGGCCGTATCGACGTCGAGGACGCCCTGACCCGCGAGGAGGCCGAGGCCGCGGTGCGGCTCGGGGTGCGGATCGCCGACGAGGAGGCCGACTCCGGCACCGACCTGGTCGTGCTCGGGGACCTCAGCGTCGGCGGGACCACCGTCGCCGCGGTGCTCGTGGCCGCCCTGTGCGGGACCGACGCGTCGGTGGTCACCGGCCGCGGCGGGGTGCCGATCGACGACCTGGCCTGGATGCGCAAGTGCGCGGCGATCCGCGACGCCCTGCGCCGGGCCCGCCCCGTCCTGGGCGACCAGCTGGCCCTGCTGGCCGCGGTCGGCGGCGCGGACGTCGCCGCGATCACCGGGTTCCTGCTGCAGTGCGCGGTGCGCCGCACCCCGGTCGTCCTGGACGGCGTCGTCTCGGCCGCCTGCGGGCTGGTGGCGCAGCGGGCGGCGTTCCGCGCGCCGGACTGGTGGCTGGCCGGCCAGGCGAGCGGCGAGCCGGCGCAGGCCAAGGCCCTGGACCGGATGGCACTCAACCCCCTGCTGTCCCACGGCGTCACCGTAGGGGAAGGAACCGGGGCATTGCTGGCCCTCCCGCTCGTCCAGGCGGCCGCCGCACTCGCGGCGGAACTGCCGGAGCGGGCGGAGGAGCCGCAGCCGGAGGAGCCGGCGCGGAAGGACTGAGCCGGCCGGGCCGCCGACCGCGGCCCGGCGGTCCGGCATCCGCGGTCGGCGGCGCCCCATATGATCGGCTTTCATGGGAGAGGCCCGCTTGACCAGCGCAGATATCGACCGGAACGCCGCACAGGCCGCACAGAAGGCACAAGCGGCACAGAAGGCGAAACCGGCACAGCCCGCCGGCGGGGGAACCGCCGGAGCCGCCGCGAACACCGCATCCGGCACCCGCAAGGACGACGGGGGCCCCGGCTCCGGCCGCGGGTCGGCCCGCTCCCGGCGCAGCGCCGCGTTCGCCGTCTGGTACCTGCGCGCCGTCACCTTCGTCAACTTCCTGAGCGCGGTGTGGGTCTCGCTCGGGCAGGACCTGCGCCGGCACAACACCGCCGACTTCTACACCCCGTACCTGCTGACCGCCGGATTCGCCTCCGGCCTGTTCTCCCTGCTCCTCGCGGTGACCATGGGCCGCCGCAAGCGGGCCGCCTGGATCCTGAACCTGGTGCTGGCCGGCCTGCTGCTGCTCGCCTTCGCCACCGCCGCCTTCGCCCCGTGCACCGGCGGCGGGTTCGAGGTCTGCTACCCGGAGTTCCGCGACCACACCCAGAACTGGGTCTCCCTGGTCCTGACCGCGGCGTTCGTCGGCGCCCTGCTGCTGGGCCGCCGGGAGTTCTACGCCAAGGGCGACCGCTCGAACCCGAAGCTCGCCACCGCCGTCGCCGCCGTCGGCCTGCTCGTCACCTCGCTGCTCGCCGCGCTGATCGTCGGCGCCGCGAACACCGACCCGGACGCCTCCGAGGCCTCGTTCCTGGCCCGCTGGCGCTACGGCGCGATGCGGCTGATCACCCTCGACCCCGACGCCCGCGACTACGCCGCGATCACCACGCCCGCCTGGGTCGACGTCGTCATCAACGTGATGTCGATGGTGCTGCTGCTGGCGGTCCTGCTCGCCGCGTTCCGCTCGCGCCGCGCCGTCGACCCGCTGACCGAGGAGGACGAGGAGAAGCTCCGCGCGCTGCTGGCCCGGCAGGGCGACCGCGACTCGCTCGGCTACTTCGCCCTGCGCCGCGAGAAGTCCGTCATCTGGTCCCCGACGGGCAAGGCGGCCGTCACCTACCGCGTCGTCGGCGGGGTCTCGCTCGCCTCCGGCGACCCGATCGGCGACCCCGAGGCCTGGCCCGGCGCGATCGAGCCCTGGCTGGCCGAGGCCCGCGAACACGGCTGGGTGCCTGCCGTGATGGGCGCGAGCGAGGAGGCCGGGCAGATCTACGCCCGGCACGGCCTGGACGCGCTGGAGCTGGGCGACGAGGCCATCGTCGAGACCGCCGAGTTCACGCTGGAGGGCCGCGCCATGCGGACCGTCCGGCAGGCGTTCAACCGCGTCAAGCGGGCCGGCTACAGCGTCCGCATCCGCCGCCACGCCGACATCCCCGCCGAGGAGATGGCCGACCTGGTGCGCCGGGCCGACGACTGGCGCGACGGCGCCACCGAGCGCGGGTTCTCGATGGCGCTGGGGCGCCTCGGCGACCCCGCCGACGGCCAGTGCGTGATGCTGGAGTGCACCGACGGCAACGGCGACCTGCGGGCCCTGCTGTCGTTCGTGCCCTGGGGCCCCAAGGGGCTCTCCCTCGACCTGATGCGCCGTGACCGGGACTCCGAGAACGGCCTGATGGAGTTCATGGTCATCGAGCTGCTGGAGCGCTCGAAGGAGATCGGCGTCACGCAGGTCTCGCTGAACTTCGCGATGTTCCGCTCGGTCTTCGAGCGCGGCTCGCGGCTCGGCGCCGGACCGGTGCTGCGCCTGTGGCGCTCCCTGCTGAGCTTCTTCTCCCGCTGGTGGCAGATCGAGTCGCTCTACCGCGCCAACGCCAAGTACCGGCCGATCTGGGAGCCTCGGTTCATGCTCTTCGAGAAGAGCTCGGACCTGCTGCGGATCGGTATCGCGGCCGGCCGCGCCGAGGGCTTCCTGGAAGCGCCCGGCCTGCCGAAGTGGCTGAACCGCCGACACCTGGAGACCAACCGCTGAGCGCCGCGGCGGCCCCGCCCCCGGCGGGCGGGGCCCCGGGCCGGCACCCCGTACCGTAGGCGGGATGACGACTGAGCTCGGGCCGTTCGCCCCCACCCGGCACTGGATGCGCGTGCACCCGCTCGCCACCGACGCCGTCCTCGCGTTCGGGGCGCTCGTCTCCATGGTCGTCGGCTCGTTCGCCGATCCGCACGGGCCGCACGGCCCGGCCTTCGGCACCCGCACCCCCGAGCCGCTCTCCCTGCTGCTGATGGTGCTGGCCGCGGCGGCGCTGGTGTTCCGCCGCCGGCACGTCCGCGCCGTCCTCGCCGCGACCGTCGCGCTGTCCCTGCTGGAACTGACCACCGGCGAGCCGCGGGCGCCGGTCGCCATGGCGGCCGTCATCTCCCTGTACACACTGGCCTCCCGCACCGACCGGCCCACCACCTGGCGGATCGCGCTGCTCACGATGGCGGGGATGACCGGCATCGCCATGCTCGCCGGGCCGCTGCCCTGGTACGCACAGGAGAACATCGGCATCTTCGCCTGGACGGGCATGGCCGCGGCCGCCGGCGACGCCGTCCGCAGCCGCCGGGCGTTCGTCGACGCGATCCGCGAGCGGGCCGAGCGGGCCGAGCGGACCCGCGAGGAGGAGGCGCGGCGGCGGGTCGCCGAGGAGCGGCTGCGGATCGCCCGCGACCTGCACGACGTGGTCGCCCACCACATCGCCCTCGTCAACGTGCAGGCCGGGGTGGCCGCACACGTCATGGACCGGCGCCCCGACCAGGCCAAGGAGGCCCTCGCCCACGTCCGGGACGCGAGCCGGTCCGCGCTGAACGAGCTGCGGGCCACCGTCGGCCTGCTGCGCCAGTCCGGGGACCCGGAGGCGCCGACCGAGCCCGCCCCCGGCCTGGCGCGGCTCGACGAGCTGGTCGACACGTTCCGCAACGCGGGCCTGCCGGTGAAGGTGATGGTGGAGCTCGGCCGGGACGCCGACCCGCTGCCCGCCGCCGTCGACCTCGCCGCGTACCGGGTCATCCAGGAGGCCCTGACGAACGTCCGCAAGCACGCGGGGCCGCAGGCGTGCGCCGAGGTCAGCGTGGTGCGGGTCGGGGATTCGGCCGAGGTGACCGTCCTCGACGACGGCGGCGCCGACGCGGGCGCGGCGGCGGAGCCCGCCCCGGGCGACGGGCCGGGCGGCGGGCACGGCCTCCTCGGGATGCGGGAGCGGGCCGGCGCACTGGGCGGCTCCTGCTCCGCCGGGCCCCGATTCGGCGGCGGCTACCGGGTCCACGTCACCCTGCCGCTGACGTGAACCGCGGGCGGGGGCGGGCCGCCGCCCCCGCTCAGCAGGGCTTGCGCCAGGCCCCCAGGTCGTACATCTTCTGCATCGAGGCGAACCCGAGCTTCCGGGTCTGGGCGCAGAACCGGCTCGCGGGCAGCTCGTACTCGACGTGGAAGACGGCTTTGCCCGCCGCCGTGAACGGGGCCAGCCGCTCGCACTCGTCGTACTGGGCGCACTGCTCGTTGACCGCGAAGTCGAAGTCGCCGACCAGCTGGGGGATTTGGTCGAGGTCGTTCTTCAGCCCGACCGCGAGGCCCCGGTCGCGGGCGAGGCGGGCGATCAGCCGGTTGTAGCGCAGCTGGTCCTCCGCGGTCAGCGGGAAGCCCGTCGTGTTGGCGTACCCGTCCATGTTGTCCGGTTCGACCGCGTCGAAGCCCTTGTCGCGGCACATGTCCAGGCGGGCGGCCATCAGCGGCTCCAGCTCGGCGGTGCGCCGGATGTCCAGCCAGCGCTCCCCCTCCCAGCCGTTGCCCCGGCCCAGGAGCGCGGCGGGGAACTTCGCCGCGTCGGGCCGGAACTCCTCCCAGGCGCCCGTCGACAGGTAGCAGATGACCCGGCGTCCGGCCCGGTGCAGGGCGGCGACCTGCTCGCGGCTGGTGTCGAACCCGTCGACGTCGTAGACGGGCGCCTCGACCGAGGTGTCGAGCCTCCCGCTGAGCTGCCACTGCCAGGAGGTGCCGGGTCCGGGCCGCCACCGCTCCCCCGGCACGGGGACGGCTTCCCGGTCGGGGGCGGCGTCGTCGTCGGGCTGCCCGGTGCAGGCCGCGGCCAGGAGCAGCAGCGGCACCAGGAGCGGGAGCAGGCGGCGGCCGGGGCGGGTCCGCCGGCGGTTCACAGGGCGGCCCCGAGGGCGTGGGGCAGCGTGCCCCAGGGGTGGGTGCCGGTCCCGGGGACGGCGCAGTGGACGGCGGCGCCGCGCTGCTCGGCGAGTTCGGCGGCGGGCGCGCCGGGCGGGACGGCGTAGACGAGGTGGCAGAACCGCTGGGCGGGGTGGTCGGCCGTCCAGGGCGGGACGGCCGCGTCCCGGTAGGCGTCCCAGGGGCCCTCGAAGGTGACGAGGAGGTCGGCGAGTTCGGCGTAGCCGGGGTGCGGGTGGACGCCGGGGTTGAGGACGAGGGTGCGGGCGCCCGCGGCGCGGGCGGCGACGGCGAGCCGCCCGTAGTGGGGCAGCAGCGCCGGGTCGGGCGAGGCCTGGTCGAGGAAGGCCCCGTCGGCCCCGTACCAGTCGCGGTGGCGCAGCAGGTCCCGGACGACCTCGGCGTGCGGGCGCCGCCCGTAGTCGGTGTCGGTGTACCCGAGGACGGGCACGCCCGCCTCGCGCAGCCGCCGGGCGACGGCCTCGAACCGCGCGTCGGGGGTCTCGCCCGGCCCGCTGGCCGGGTTGAGGACCACCGAGTGGAGCCGCCCGGCGGAGCGGATCAGCAGCTCCCAGTCGTCGGGCCGGTCGGCGGGATGCTCGTAGAGCGGCACCAGCAGCATGGCGTCCTTCCTCTCGTACGTGCCGGACAGGGCGTACGCGGTCACGGTCAGCGGTGGGCCGTCGCCCGGCCGAGGAGCAGGCAGACGAGGGCGGCGAGGGCGGCCGCGGCGGTCCCGGCGACGGCGAGCTGCACCGCGCGGGGCTGCCCGAACTCCAGCAGCAGGGCCAGGCTCTGCGCGGCGGCCGCGCCGGCGCAGACGGCGGCGGCGGCCCGGACGGCTCCGAAGGACTGGAGCAGCAGCCCGGTCCACATCACGGCGCCGAGCAGCAGCAGCGTCCCAGCCCGGGCCCCGGCGAGCGGCGGCGCCCCGGGCCAGCACGCGGTGCCGGCGAGGCCGAGGGCGAGGAGGACGGCCAGGTAGGCGGTGAGGCAGCGGGCCAGCACGCCGAGCATCCGCAGCCGGAACCGCAGCGGCGAGCGGGCCGCGCGCAGCCCGGCGAGGGTGCCGCTGCGGAAGCGGTGGAGCAGCCATTCGGCGGGTCCCATGCTGAGGGTGAGCGCGACCGCGGAGGGCGCGGCGACGGCTTCGGCGGGCCCTCCGGCGAGGACTTCGCCGAGGGCGGCGTACAGGACGAGCAGGCCGGTGCCGAGGCCGAAGACCCCGTAGGGCACCGAGTCGGCGAGGCGCGGCCCGCCCGGCCCGTACGGCTCCTCCGGCCCGCGCAGCATGCGCCAGCGGACGGGCCCCGAGCCGTCGGCGGCGGGGCGGCGGTGGCGGGCGGGCCGGCGGTGTCCGGCCGCCCGCCGGCGGATCCGGCGCCGGGCGGCCCGTACGCCGGCGGCGAGCGGCAGCTCCCGCGCCGCGAGGGCGCAGGCGGCGAGCAGGGAGGCGGCGAGCAGGGCGGCGCGCAGCGCCTCGGGGAGGTCGGCGGCGAGGGCGAGGACGGCTCCGGCGGCCATCGGGGAGAGCGCCGCGAACAGCAGCCGCTCCCGGCCGAGGACGAGCAGCACGGTGGCGGCGCCGACGTAGGCGGCCTGCCCGGCGGCGAAGGCGTAACTGAAGGGCGGCCCGCCGGGCACGGCGGACGCGGCGGCGGTGCCCAGCAGCGCGCCGGCGGGGGCGCCGAGGAGGAGGGTCCGGCCTGCGGCGGCCCGGTCGCCGAGGCCGAGCCAGGTGTAGGCGCGGTGGGAGAGGGTCTGGTCCCACACCCAGCCGATGAGGGCGCCGGCGATGAGGGTGAGGGTGCCGGCGGGCAGTCCGAGCCGGTCGGGCGGGCCCTCCAGGAAGGGGGCGCCGAGGACGTAGGCGAGGCCGGGCAGCGCGAAGACGATCCCGCGGAGCAGGCAGGGGCCGAGGGGGACCCTCCACGGGTCGGGGTGCCGGTCGGGCTCGGGGTGGGTGCGCGGCACCCGGGCGTGGAGCTCCTCGGCGAGGGCGAAGGAGTCGGGGCGGCCGTAGGTGAGCCGGATGTGCTCGTCGGTCATCCCGTCGGACTCCAGGACGGCGGCGATCTCGTCGGGGTGGACGGCGGCGGCCGCGATGTCGCCGAAGCGGTCGGCGAGTTCGTCCAGCGGGTCGCGGGCGGGTGCGCCGGGGGCGGCGGGGCGGGGCCGGGGGACGGCGGGCAGGGTGTCGCCGCCGGGGGCGCGCAGCCAGAGGGATCCGCTCACCACAGGCTCCCGTCGGCGGCGAGTTCGCGGTACCAGGGGTCGGCGAGCCGCTGGGTCCAGTCGTCGCCGTCGTGGACGGGCAGGACGGGCTGGCCGGCGAGTTCGCGGTAGATGTGGCGGAAGCCGTCGACGGACTGGTGGAGGGTGAACTTCTCGATGACGCGCCGGCGGGCGAGCCGGCCGAGCTCGGCGCGGCGGGCACCGTCCCGCAGGAGGGCGAGGGCGGCGCGGGCCATGGTCTCGGGTTCGCGGGGCGGGACGACGAGCCCGGTGTCGCCGACGGCCTCGCGGACGCCGCCGACGTCGGTGGAGACGGTCGTCCGGCCGCAGGACATGGCCTCGATGATGCTGAAGGGGAAGCCCTCGCTGATGCTGGAGAGCATGACGATGCTGCCGGCGGCGTACGCGTCGGCGACCCGCTCGATGCGGCCCTCCCAGGCCACCCCGTCGGCGATGCCGAGTTCGGCGGCGAGCTTCTCCAGGCCGGCCTTGTGGTCCTCGCAGCCGGCGGGCACGGGGCCGAAGAGGCGCAGCCGCAGCTCGGGCAGTTCGCGGCGCATGAACGCGTAGGCCCGCAGCAGGGTTTCGAGGTCCTTGATGGGGTCGATGCGGCCGCACCAGGTGAGGGTGGGGACCTCCGGCTCGGGGCCGGCGTCGGGGAAGGCGTGCGGGTCGACGCCGTTGTAGACGGTGCGGATCCTGTCGGCGGGCGCGCCGCCGCGCTCCTCCCAGCGGCGGTTGTACCGGTTGCAGGGCGTGATCAGGTCGGCCTGCCGGTAGCCCTCGGTGTTGAGCTCGCGGTAGAAGCCGAGGACGAGGGCCTTGACGGGCCAGCGCTGGGCGGTGCTGCGGTAGCCGAGGTAGCGCTCGCGCAGGTAGATGCCGTGCTCGGTGAGGAGGAACGGGACCCCGTCCAGGTGTTTCGCGGCGAGCGCGGGGAGGGTGGCGAGGCCGCTGCTGACGGCGTGGGCGACGCTGTCGGGCGGGATCCGCACGCACAGCGGCCGCAGCGCGTGCTCCAGCAGGTCGGTGGCGGTCAGCGCGTCGTGGACGGTCGGTGCGGCGGCGGCGGTGGGCAGGCCGGGGCGGGTCCAGACGGCCGTGAGCAGGCGCAGGACGGACTCGGAGCGCAGCGCCGGCGTGAGCTGCCCGGCCCGGGCGAGGACGGCGAACTCGCGCAGTGCCTCCCGGAATCCGCCTGCGTCGGGGTCGAGCAGGGACAGCAGGAAGGTTTCACAGGCTTCGGCGAAGCGGCGCCGCGCCGGGCCTCCCCGGAGCCTGCGGCCGCGTCCGGGAGGCGGCCCCCACAGCGGGAAGGCGGTGTGCCGGTAGACGTTGCGCGGCAGCTCCCAGGCGACGGGCTCGCGGCCGGTGCCGGTCAGGGCCGTGACGTTGAAGTCGACTTCCGGCATGCCCCGGACCAGCTGGTCGCACCAGGTGCTCACGCCCCCGTGGACGTGCGGGTAGGTGCCTTCGGTGAGCATGGTGACGTGGCGCCCATGGCTCATGCGGTGTGTCCCCCCAAGGACTGTTGCGTCGGTTCGCGCAGGAGCAGGACTGCGGCCGAGCGGGCTGCGCGGCCCGCTCGGCCGGGTGGATCGGAGGGTCCGGCTCAGCCGGGCAGGCGGAGCACGACCGCGCTCTGCAGGAGTTCGGGCCCGGTCCAGGCGGAGCGGGTCCCGGCGTACGCGCTGCCGAACTCGGCGGTGCCCAGCAGGAGCTGCTTGCGGGTGCCGGTCGGCGCGGTGACGGGGGCGAGGACGCCGGAGGGCGCCTTGACGGTGACGGTCGCGCCGATGCGGTAGGCGGTGACGCGGCCCGCGGCGAGCGCCTTGTCCCAGGCGGCGCGCCGGCCGAGCTCGACGCCGGTGTCCTTCATGCTCTGGTTGACGAGCGGCGTGCCGGGCGCGAAGAGGGTCCGGTAGTCGTCGAGGACCCGGTCGAGGACGGGGTAGAGGGTGCGGTCCTCGGCGAGGTTGGACTGGTGGACGTAGTGCGGGCGCGGGTCGTTGGCGAGCACGTGGCGCAGGGCGGTGCGGGCCTCCTGGGGGACGATGTGGCCGAGGTAGCCGGTGGCGGTGTCGAGCGGGGCGGGCAGGCAGGTCGAGGTCGCGGGGTTGTCCTCGCAGAGGCCGCTGCCGCCGTGGGCGCGGCTGGTGTAGATCCAGTTGTACTCGTCGGCCATCTCCGCGTTGGTGCCCGTGTTGTAGAACACGTTCATCGGGTGGCGGGGGACGGTCAGGGCGGCGCCGACCGGGCGCTGCGCGGGCTCGCGCGAGTTGTCGCTGCCGACCCACTTGACGCCGTTGTCGGCGAGGGCCCCGGCCAGGTTGGGGTTGTCCTGGGGCTGCTGCGGGAGCGTCCTGAGCCCGGAGTGCTCGCCGGTGACGAGCTCGGTGCGGTCGAGGGGGACGCCCTTGGCGGCCGCCCATGCCACGTTGTCGCGGATCTGCGCGGAGATCTCGGCGCGGCTCATGTACCGGACGTTGCCCTGCGCGTCCTTCGTGCAGGTCCACGGGTCGGCGGCGGTGTCCTGGACACAGCCGAGGAAGGGGTGCGTGTAGGTGTGGTTGAGCCAGCGGAACCGGGCCTTGTCGGCGAGCAGTTGCGCGGTGAGGGCGTCGGTGCCGCCGTTCTCGGCCTTCCACTCCTCGCCGGCGCCGGCGTTGAAGAGCATGTCGAGTGTGAAGCCCTTGGCCTGCTGCCACTGGACGGCGTACCGGGCGTCGTCGGCGGTCATCCGGATGGTGCTCTCGCGGCCCTCGCCGCCCGGGCAGGCGTAGTCGCCGGGCGTGCAGTCGAGCTCGGAGTTCCAGCGGGCGTCGGGCGCGAGGACGTCGTCGACGTGCACGGCGAAGTAGTTGCGGCTGCGGCCGAGGTGGACGCCCTGGGTGAGCCAGTCGACGATGCCGCGGGCCAGCAGCCGGAACTGCCGCTGGTGCTGGTTGTAGCCGAAGGTGACGACGAGCTCGGTGCGCCCGTCGTGCGCGTACTCGCCCACGAGCGAGGCCCGGCCGGCGCCGGCCGGCGCGTCCACGAGGCTGGTGTAGCCCGCCCGCGGCCGGCCCATGAAGCCGTAGCTCTCGGGGACGAGCGGGGAGTTGTCCTCGAAGGCGACCTCGCCGGCGAGGTAGCCGAACGGGCCGGCCTTGCCGGCGGCGGTGACGGCGGCCCGCGTCCCGTCGAGCTGCCCGCTGTAGCCGCCGTTGTCGGTGTACTCCAGGCCCACGCCGGGATGGGCCCAGGTGTAGGCGTCCACCTGGCGGATGCCGAACGCCGTCTCGTACGCGGCGAGCGCGGCCATCTCGGCCGAGCCCTCGCCGAACGGGTTCTCGTTGGGCAGCACCACGCCCTGGTACCTCGCGCGCGGGCGGCCGTCGACCGTGTCGCTGAGGAAGGCGGCGTCGATGACCGGGCGGCCGCTCGCGCCCAGCAGGACGCGCGTGTAGGGGACCCCGGTGTCGCGGAGCTCCGCGGTGATCGCCTCGACCGAGCTGCCGCCGTCGTCGACGACGAGCACCTTCAGGTCGATGCGCGGTGTGGCCGCGGCCGCCTCGGCGGACGCGGCGGGCAGTGCCATGGACATCAGCGCGGCGGCCGCCAGGGCTGCCGCGGTCCTGCTCGTCCGGTTCCTTATGACCATGTCGGCCTTTCCCCCCCGCAGGCGCAACCCGGCGCGGACCCGGCGGCGGGCCGGGCCGGGGAGGCTCTGTGGAAATCATGCAAAGGAACCCCGCGTCCCCTTGCGATCGAGTGGCCCGAGTCTTGCGGCAGCCGGGGCGGGCGGAGAGGCAAACCCGGGCCGAACGCCACGGACGGGTGAACCGGGGGACGGGCTGTTCGAGCGCCTCGGCAAACCTTCGAGTGGCCTGCGGACAGGCCCCTGCGCGTAGGCTCATTTCTGGCGGCCGCCGGGCCGGAATACGATCGCTGCCGGAAGGCCGTCCACCCACTCGGCCCACAACACAAACGGAAGCGAGACCTCACCACCGTGACTGCTCTGACTCTCAGCACTGCCGGCGCGGCGACGCTGCGCGCCGACGCCCTCGTGGTCGGCGTGGCGAAGGGCCCGAAGGGTCCCGTCGTCGCCGCGGGCGCCGAGGCCGTGGACAAGGCGTACGACGGGAGGCTCGCCGCCGTTCTCGACGCGCTGGGGGCCACCGGCGCCGAAGGCGAGACCACCAAGCTGCCGTCCCCCGACGGCCTCAAGGCCCCGGTCGTGCTGGCGGTCGGCCTCGGCCCGGCCCCCGACGAGGACGAGTCGTTCGACGAGGAGGCGCTGCGCCGCGCCGCCGGCTCCGCGGCCCGCGCGCTGCACGGCACCAAGAAGGCCGCCTTCGCCCTCCCCCTGGAGGACGCCTCCGCCGTCACCGCCGTCGCCGAGGGCGCGCTCCTCGGCGCGTACGCCTTCACCTCCTACCAGGGCGGCGAGAAGAAGGGCGCGGCCGCGAAGAACGGCGGCCCCAAGCGCCCCCTCGCCGAGGTGGCCCTGCTCGGTGCCAAGCCGCGCGACAAGGAGCACAAGGCCGCGGCCGAGCGCGCGATCGTCGTCGCCTCCGAGGTCAACACCGCCCGCGACCTGATCAACACCCCGCCGAACGACCTCACCCCGGCCGCGTTCGCGTCGATCGCGTCCGCCACGGCCAAGGAGCACGGCCTCAAGGTGCAGGTCCTGGACGAGAAGGCCCTCACCAAGGGCGGCTACGGCGGCATCATGGGCGTCGGCAAGGGCTCCGAGAACCCGCCGCGCCTGGTGAAGATCTCCTACACCCACCCCGAGGCGGAGAAGCACCTCGCCTTCGTCGGCAAGGGCATCACCTACGACTCGGGCGGCATCTCCCTGAAGCCGGCCGGCCACAACGAGACGATGAAGTGCGACATGTCCGGCGCCGCCGCCGTGTTCGCCTCGGTCGTCGCGGTGGCCCGCCTCGGCCTGCCCGTCAACGTCACCGGCTGGCTCGCGCTCGCCGAGAACATGCCCTCCGGCTCCGCCACCCGCCCCGGCGACGTGCTGCGCATGTACAGCGGCAAGACCGTCGAGGTCCTCAACACCGACGCCGAGGGCCGCCTCGTCCTGGGCGACGCGCTGACCAAGGCGTCCGAGGAGAACCCGGACGCGATCATCGACGTGGCGACCCTGACCGGCGCGATGGTCCTGGCGCTCGGCGACCGCACCTTCGGCATCATGGCCAACGACGACGCCTTCCGCACCGCGGTCCACGAGATCGCCGAGGAGGTCGGCGAGCAGTCCTGGCCGATGCCGCTCCCCGCGGACCTGCGCAAGACGATGGACTCCCCCACCGCGGACATCGCCAACATGGGCGTCCGCATGGGCGGCGGCCTCGTCGCCGGCCTGTTCCTTCAGGAGTTCGTCGGCGAGGGCATCACCTGGGCCCACCTCGACATCGCCGGCCCCGCCTTCCACGAGGGCGCCCCGTACGGCTACACCCCCAAGGGCGGCACCGGCTCGGCCGTGCGCACCCTGGTGCGGCTGGCGGAGCGGACCGCCACGGGCGACCTGGGCTGACACCTCCGCCCCGCCGCCCCCGCGGTGTGACGCACGACGCACCCCGGCCCCGGACAGCAGGTCCGCGGGGCCGGGGTGTCCGCCCACGACGAAATCCGCAGGTTTCTACGCTTCGGTAACCCCTTCGTCCGGCAGAACGACCTGCCACAGTCCGGGCCCGGCGTCCCGCGTTCCCCCGACAAATGCGAAGATGGGTTCTCGGCAGGACAGGGCCCCCACCACAGGGCCGAAGAAACAAGCGGCCGAATACCAGCCGCCGCCCGGTCACAGAGGACCGGTGCCCGGCGCACATGCATGGAGGACGTGACGTGGCGAACGACGCCAGCACCGTTTTCGACCTAGTGATCCTCGGCGGTGGCAGTGGCGGTTACGCCGCGGCTCTGCGCGCTTCCCAGCTGGGTCTGGACGTTGCCCTGATCGAGAAGAACAAGCTCGGCGGCACCTGCCTGCACAACGGCTGCATCCCGACGAAGGCGCTGCTCCACGCGGGCGAGGTCGCCGACCAGGCGCGCGAGGCCGCGCAGTTCGGCGTCAAGGCCTCGTTCGAGGGCATCGACATCGCGGGCGTGCACAAGTACAAGGACGACGTCATCGCGGGCCTGTACAAGGGCCTCCAGGGCCTGGTCGCCTCCCGCAAGGTGACGTACATCGAGGGCGAGGGCCGGCTGTCCTCCCCGACGTCCGTCGACGTGAACGGGCAGCGCATCCAGGGCCGCCACGTCCTGCTGGCGACCGGTTCCGTGCCGCGCTCCCTGCCCGGCCTGGACATCGACGGCAACCGCATCATCTCCTCGGACCACGCGCTGGTCCTGGACCGCGTGCCGCAGTCCGCGATCATCCTCGGCGGCGGCGTCATCGGCGTCGAGTTCGCCTCGGCCTGGAAGTCCTTCGGCACCGACGTCACGGTCATCGAGGGCCTGAAGCACCTCGTCCCCGTCGAGGACGAGAACAGCTCCAAGCTGCTGGAGCGCGCCTTCCGCAAGCGCGGCATCAAGTTCAACCTGGGCACCTTCTTCGAGAAGGCCGAGTACACCGAGAACGGTGTGCGGGTCACCCTCGCCGACGGCAAGACCTTCGAGGCCGAGGTGCTGCTGGTCGCCATCGGCCGCGGCCCGGTCTCCCAGGGCCTGGGCTACGAGGAGCAGGGCGTCGCGATGGACCGGGGCTACGTCCTGGTCGACGAGTACATGCAGACGAACGTGCCGACGATCTCGGCCGTCGGCGACCTGGTCCCGACCCTGCAGCTCGCGCACGTCGGCTTCGCGGAGGGCATCCTCGTCGCGGAGCGCCTGGCGGGCATGAAGACCGTCCCGATCGACTACGACGGCGTGCCGCGGGTGACGTACTGCCACCCGGAGGTCGCCTCCGTCGGCATCACCGAGGCCAAGGCCAAGGAGATCTACGGTGCGGACAAGGTCGTCGCCCTGAAGTACAACCTGGCGGGCAACGGCAAGAGCAAGATCCTGAAGACCGCGGGCGAGATCAAGCTCGTCCAGGTCAAGGACGGTGCCGTGGTCGGCGTCCACATGGTCGGTGACCGGATGGGCGAGCAGGTCGGCGAGGCCCAGCTGATCTACAACTGGGAGGCCCTGCCGGCCGAGGTCGCGCAGCTCATCCACGCGCACCCGACGCAGAACGAGGCGCTCGGCGAGGCCCACCTGGCCCTGGCCGGCAAGCCGCTGCACTCCCACGACTGATCGTCCCGGGCGCGACGACCACTTCCGCACTTTCACAAGGAGCAACTGAAACCATGGCGGTTTCCGTAACCCTTCCGGCGCTCGGAGAGAGCGTCACAGAGGGCACTGTCACCCGCTGGCTGAAGGCCGAGGGCGAGCGCGTCGAGGCCGACGAGCCGCTGCTGGAGGTGTCGACCGACAAGGTCGACACCGAGATCCCCTCGCCCGTCGCCGGCATCCTGGCCTCGATCAAGGTCGCCGAGGACGAGACCGTCGAGGTCGGCGCCGAGCTGGCCGTCATCGACGACGGCTCCGGCGCTCCGGCCGAGGCCCCCGCCCCGGCAGCCGCCGAGGCCGCGGCTCCGGCCGCCGAGGCCCCCGCGGCCGAGGCGCCCGCCGCCCCGGCCCCGGCCGCCGAGGCCCCCGCCGCTGCCGCCGCGCCGGCCGCGTCCGGCACCGACGTCGTGCTGCCCGCGCTGGGCGAGTCGGTCACCGAGGGCACCGTCACCCGCTGGCTGAAGTCGGTCGGCGAGACGGTCGAGGCCGACGAGCCGCTGCTGGAGGTCTCCACCGACAAGGTCGACACCGAGATCCCCGCGCCGATGTCCGGCACGCTGCTGGAGATCCTGGTCGGCGAGGACGAGACCGCCGAGGTCGGCGCCCGTCTCGCCGTCATCGGTGTCGCCGGCGCGGCTCCGGCCGCTGCCCCGGCCCCGGCCGCTCCGGCTCCCGCCGCTGCCCCGGCTCCGGCTCCGGCTGCCGCCCCGGCTCCCGCCGCTGCCCCGGCTGCCGCTCCGGCCCCGGTCGCCGCCCCGGCCCCGGTCGCCGCTCCGGCTCCGGCCGCCCCGGCTCCGGCCCCGGTCGCCCCGGCGGCTCCGGCCGCTCCCGCGGCTCCGGCCTCCGCCGGTGACGAGGGCGCGTACGTGACCCCGCTGGTGCGCAAGCTCGCCTCGGAGTCCGGCGTCGACCTGAACACCGTCACGGGCACCGGCGTCGGCGGCCGTATCCGCAAGCAGGACGTTCTGGCCGCCGCCGAGGCCGCCAAGGCCGCCGCCGCCCCGGCTCCCGCCGCCGCTGCTGCCGCCCCGGCCGCCCCGGCCCCGGCCGCCGCGGTCTCGGAGCTGCGCGGCCAGACGGTCAAGATGACCCGCATGCGCAAGGTCATCGGCGACAACATGATGAAGGCCCTGCACTCGCAGGCGCAGCTGTCGTCCGTGGTCGAGGTGGACATCACCAAGATCATGAAGCTGCGGGAGAAGGCCAAGGCCTCCTTCCTGGCCCGCGAGGGCGTCAAGCTCTCCCCGATGCCGTTCTTCGTCAAGGCCGCCGCCCAGGCGCTGAAGGCCCACGCGGTCGTCAACGCCCGGATCAACGACGACGAGGGCACCATCACCTACTTCGACTCGGAGAACATCGGCATCGCCGTGGACTCCGAGAAGGGCCTGATGACCCCGGTCATCAAGGGTGCGGGCGACCTCAACCTGGCCGGCATCGCCAAGGCGACCGCCGACCTGGCCGGCAAGGTCCGCGGCAACAAGATCACCCCGGACGAGCTGTCCGGCGCGACCTTCACCATCAGCAACACCGGTTCGCGCGGCGCCCTGTTCGACACAGTCATCGTTCCGCCGAACCAGGTCGCGATCCTGGGCATCGGCGCCACGGTGAAGCGCCCGGTGGTCCAGGAGACCGCCGAGGGCACCGTCATCGCCGTCCGCGACATGACGTACCTGACCCTGTCCTACGACCACCGCCTGGTGGACGGCGCGGACGCGGCCCGGTACCTCACCGCGGTCAAGGCGATCCTGGAGGCCGGCGAGTTCGAGGTCGAGCTCGGCCTGTAAGGCCCGCCCGCCGACGGCTCCCGTCGCAGCACGCACGGCGCCCCCGCCCGGAACCGATCCGGGCGGGGGCGCCGTCGTTCCCGCGGCTGTAACCAGCCTCACCCGGCGACCCCGTGCGCGGACGCTCCCCGTGCGGCTACTGCGCCGTATTGTCTACGCATCAGAGCTGTGCACGACTTCACAGGAGATGAAGCCCCGATGATCACCCCACCCGTCGTGCAGTCCCTGCGCGAGCAGATCCGCGAGCACATCGTGGAGGGGATCGTCAGCGGGCGCTGGAAGCCCGGCGAGCGGATCGTCGAGCGGCGCATCGCCGTCGAGCTGGAGGTGAGCCAGACCCCCGTAAGGGAGGCTCTGCGCGAGCTGGAGACGCTGCGGCTGATCGAGTCGGCGCCCAACAAGGGCGTACGGGTGCGGAACCTGTCGGCGGCGGACCTGGAGGAGATCTACCCGGTGCGGGCCGGCCTGGAGCAGATCGCGGCCGAACTGGCCGCGCCCCGGCTGGCCGCGGACTGCTCGGCGCTGGAGCCGCACGTGGCGGCGCTGTGGGAGGCGGACCGGCTGGAGGACGGCACGGCGCAGGTGCGGCACACCGTCGGCTTCCACCGGGAGATGGTGCGGGCGGCCGGGAACAGCGTGCTGCTCCACACGTGGGAGAGCCTGGGCATCGAGGTGTTCACGGCCCTGTCGATCCGCTGGCTGGGGACGGTCCAGAAGTCGTACGCGGAGGAGCACGAAGCCCTCGTACAGGCCTTCCGCAGCCGGGATCCCGACATCGGGGTGCTGGTCAAGCGGCATGTCCTGGGGTGTGCGCCCCGCGCCTGACGGAACGATCCGGGTCCGCTTTCGCCCGATTTGACCGGCACCGGGTGCCTGAATCGCTGGCACCCGGTGCCGACTTTTGCCTGATGTCCGTCATCTTGACCGCAAACGTTTGATCGATCATCGATCAGGGATTTACAGTCGGGTCGGACCCCCACCGGAGTCCGCCCCCTGTCCTGCCCGTCAGGGATCTTCTTCACCACCTCTCCTTTGTCCGGAAGGCGGCGCACACCGATGTCCGACCCCGTAGGAAAGCTTCCGAGCGAGCTCGACCAGCTCCCGGACCGCGACACCGAGGAGACCGCCGAATGGGCGGCCTCGCTCGACGCCGTCGCCAAGGCCGCCGGTACGCGCCGCGCCGAATACCTGCTCCGCCGCACCCTCCAGCACGCCGAGAGCGCCGGGCTCGCCCTGCCGAAGCTGCTGGAGACGGACTACGTCAATACCATCCCCACCTCCGCCGAGCCGGACTTCCCCGGTGACGAGGAGATGGAGGCCCGCATCACGGCCTGGAACCGCTGGAACGCGGCCGCCATGGTGACCCGCGGCTCGAAGTACGGCGTCGGCGGCCACATCGCCACCTTCGCCTCCGCCGCCTGGCTGTACGAGACCGGCTTCCAGCACTTCTTCCGCGGGAAGGAGGCCGACGGCTCCGGCGACCAGCTCTACATCCAGGGCCACGCCTCCCCCGGCATCTACGCCCGCGCCTTCCTCGACGGGCGCATCTCCGAGCAGCAGCTCGACAACTTCCGCCAGGAGTCCGGCGGCAACGGCCTGCCCTCCTACCCGCACCCGCGGCGCCTGCCGTGGCTGTGGGAGTTCCCGACGGTCTCCATGGGCCTCGGCCCCCTCTCGGCGATCTACCAGGCGCGCTTCAACCGCTACCTGGAGAACCGGAAGATCAAGGACACCTCCAACTCCCACGTCTGGGCCTTCCTCGGCGACGGCGAGATGGACGAGCCCGAGTCGACGGCCGCCCTTGCCCTCGCGGCCCGCGAGCGCCTCGACAACCTGACCTTCGTCGTCAACTGCAACCTGCAGCGCCTCGACGGCCCGGTCCGCGCGAACTTCCGCATCGTCCAGGAGCTGGAGGCCCAGTTCCGCGGCGCCGGCTGGAACGTCGTGAAGACCCTGTGGGGCTCCGCCTGGGACGAGCTGTTCCGCCTCGACACCACGGGCGCCCTGGTCCGCCGCCTGCGCGAGACCCCGGACGCGCAGTTCCAGACGTACGCCACCCGCGACGCCGCCTACATCCGCGAGCACTTCTTCGGCGGCGACCCGGCCCTCGCGGCGCTCGGCGCCCTGGTGTCCGACGCGAAGATCGCCGAGTGCTTCCACACCTCCCGCGGCGGCCACGAGCCCCGCAAGGTGTACGCCGCGTACAAGGCCGCGCTGGAGCACAAGGGCGCGCCGACGGTCATCCTGGCGCAGACCGTCAAGGGCTACACCCTGGGTGCCGGGTTCGAGTCGAAGAACGCGAACCACCAGATGAAGAAGCTGACGATCGACGAGTTCAAGGGCATGCGCGACCTGCTCGGACTCCCGATCCCGGACAGCGCCTTCGACAGCGGCGTGGTCCCCTACGGCCACCCGGGCGCCGACTCCCCCGAGGTCCGCTACCTCCAGGAGCGCCGCGCGGCCCTCGGCGGCCCGGCCCCGGCCCGCCGCGTCCACCAGGTGGCCCTGCCGCAGCCCGCCGACAAGTCCTTCGCGCCGCTGCTCAAGGGCTCCGGCAAGCAGGAGATGGCCACGACGATGGCCTTCGTCCGCCTGGTCAAGGACCTGATGCGGGACAAGGAGACCGGCCGCCGCTGGGTGCCGATCGTCCCCGACGAGGCCCGCACCTTCGGCATGGAGTCCCTGTTCCCGTCCGCGGGCATCTACTCGCCGCTGGGGCAGACGTACGAGCCGGTCGACCGCGACCAGCTGATGTACTACAAGGAGGCCAAGGACGGCCAGATCCTCAACGAGGGGATCACCGAGGCCGGCGCCATGGCCGACTTCATCGCCGCCGCCACGTCGTACGCGACGCACGGCGAGACGATGATCCCGTTCTACATCTTCTACTCGATGTTCGGCTGGCAGCGCACGGGCGACCAGATGTGGCAGCTCGCCGACCAGCTCGGCAAGGGCTTCATCGTCGGCGCGACGGCCGGCCGCACCACACTGACCGGTGAGGGCCTCCAGCACGCAGACGGCCACTCCCACCTGATCGCGGCCACGAACCCGGCCTCGCTCAACTACGACCCGGCCTTCGCGTACGAGATCGCGGTGATCGTCAAGGACGGCCTGCGGCGCATGTACGGGGAGCCCACCCCCGGTGTGGACTCGGACGTCTTCTACTACCTGACGGTCTACAACGAGCCGAAGCCGCAGCCGGCCATGCCCGAGGGCGTGGAGGAGGGCATCGTCAAGGGCCTCTACCGCTTCAACACGGCGGCGGACCTCGGCGACGCGGCCCCGGCCGCCGACGCCCCGAGGATCCAGCTGATGGCCTCGGGCACCGCGATCCACTGGATCCTGGAGGCGCAGCGGCTGCTGGCCGCCGAGTGGAACGTCGCCGCCGACGTCTGGTCCGCCACCTCCTGGGGCGAGCTGCGCCGGGACGCGCTGGAGGCCGACGAGGCCCTGCTGCGCGGCGAGGAGCGCACCCCGTACGTCACCCGTGTGCTGGAAGGCGCGCCGGGCCCGGTCCTGGCCGTCTCCGACTGGATGCGCCAGGTCCCCGACCAGATCAGCCAGTGGGTCCCGCAGGACTACACCTCGCTGGGCACGGACGGCTTCGGCCTCTCCGACACCCGCGAGAACGCCCGCCGCCACTTCGGCGTCGACGCCGAGTCGATCGTCGTGGCCGCGCTGGCCCAGCTCGCCCGCCGCGGCGAGGTGCCGGCGTCGTCCGTGAAGGAGGCGCGCGAGCGCTACGGCCTCTGAGCCGGCCGCCGGCCCGCAAGCCGGCGCGCGGGCCCTCGTGCCGCGGAGGCGGCCCCTCCCCCGAGCAGGGGGCGGGGCCGCCTCCGGCGTTTCGCGGGGCGCTGTCGGATTGTCGCGGTGGCGGGCCACCGGCCGACCCGTGATGCTGGATGCCGTGATGGACGAGACGGAGTTCTGGGAGATCGTCGACAGCACCCGCGAGGCCGCCGAGGGCGACCCCGAGGACCATGCCGAGCTGCTGGTGGAGCGGTTGGCGCAGCTCGATCCGGACTCCGTCCTCGACTTCGCCCGGCATTTCGAGTCCCGCTACAACCGGGCGTACACCTGGGACCTGTGGGGCGCCGCCTGGGTGCTCCTCGGCGGCGCGAGCGACGACGCCTTCGACTACTTCCGCTGCTGGCTGATCGGCCAGGGACGGGACGTCTTCGAGGGCGCCCTCCACGACCCGGACGCGCTGGCCGGACTCCTCGACGAGTTCGACGAGGACATCGACGGCGACGGCGAGGAGCTCGGCTACGCCGCGGACGAGGCGTACGAGCAGCTGACCGGGACGGTCGCCCCCGACCTCGGGGTCCCGCTCCAGGCCGCGGAACCGGCGGGCACCCCGCTCGACCTCGAGAACGAGGCGGTCCTGGCGGGCCGCTTCCCCCGGCTGTGGGAGCGCTTCGGCGGCTGAGGGCGGGGGCGGCGCGGGCGGCGGCTCAGTGGTGGGTGCCGCCGTCGATGCGGATCTCGGTGCCGGTGATAAAGGCGCCGTCCTCGGAGCCCAGCATCGCGACCACGCCGGCGACCGTCTCCGGCGGGGCGAAGCCATGCCCGATCGCGGGGGCGAGCTTGGCGAACAGGCTCCAGTCGGTGTCCTCGGGCAGGCCGGGGCCGGCGCCGGTGGTCATGCCGGACTCGATGGACCCGGGCGCGACGGCGACGAAGCGCAGGCCCTGCTTGCTGTACTCGGCGGACAGCGCGTGCGTCATGGACTGGATGCCGCCCTTGCTTGCCGCGTAGGCGGCCATGTAGGGGTGGGCGAAGGACGCCGAGGTGGAGCTGAAGTTGACGACGACCGGCCGGTCGCCCTCCAGCAGCGCCGGGAGCGACTCGCGGATCATGAGGAAGGTGCCGGTCAGGTTGACGGCGAGGACCTTGTTCCACAGGTCGAGCGGCGTGCGGTGGGTGTGCGCGCAGCGCAGGATGCCGGCGGCGTTGACGAGGACGTCGAGCCCGCCGAGGGCCTCCACGGCGGCGGGGACGGCCACGGCGACGGCGGCCTCGTCCGCTATGTCGAGGACGGCGGTGGTGAGCCGGTCCGCATGCCCGTCGGCGGCGGCCCGCTCGGCGGTGGCCTTCAGGCCGGACTCGTCGACGTCCGCGGTGTGGACGCGGCCGCCCTCGGCCAGGATGCGGTGCACGGTGGCCCGGCCGATGCCGGAGCCGCCGCCGGTGATGAGGACGCGTCGTCCTTCGTAACGGTTCATGAGCTGAGCGTACCCGTGCGATGACACGCTTTGCCAGGGTGCCAAAACGCGCATTACGGGCCCGCCGGAGCGGTAGGCTTCCCCCGTGAGATCCCCTCGTCCCTACTCCCTCCGGACCGGCCCCGCCGCAGCCCAGTCCCTGACCGAGCGCCGCAAGGCCGCCACCCAGCTCGACATCGCCCGCGCCGCCTGCGCCCTCTTCGCCGAGCACGGCCCGGACGGCACCACCGCGGAGGACATCGCCCACCGCGCCGGCGTCGCCCTGCGCACCTTCTACCGCTACTTCCGCAACAAGCAGGAGGCCGTCGCCCCGCTCCTCGCCACCGGCGGGGACACCTGGCGCGCGATGCTCGCCGAGGAGGCCCCCGGCACCCCGGTCGCCGAGGCCCTGGAACGCGCGATCACCCGCACGCTCACCGCCCCCCAGGCCGTCGCCGAGGGCCTGGAGGTCACCCGCGGGCTCCTCCGCGCCGCCGCCACCGACCCGGCCCTGCGCGCCGTCTGGTACCGCGTGAACCAGGACTCCGAGGAGGCCCTGGTCCCCGTCCTGACCCGCCTGACCTCGGAAACGGCGGACCCCCTGTCGATCCGCCTCCTGGCGGCGGCCGCCACGGACGCCATCCGCATCGCCCTGGAACTCTGGTCGACCACGGACACCCCCTGCACGGGCCCGGACTCCCCCCGGGAACTGGCCGTCCGCTCCCTCCGCGCCCTGACCCCGGCAATCCCCCTCCCGCCGGGCCCGGGCGGGACACCCCGCCCCACCCCCTGAAGCGGGAGCCCGGCACGTCCGGCCGATCGCCCCGGAGGGGCCGCGGCGCCCGCCGCCCTCATGCCCGCAGGCCCTCGCCCGGGGAGGGCGAGGGCCTGCGGGGGTGTGTTTCGGCCGGGCGTTACGTCGTGTAGTAGCCGGCGACGTCTGCGATGAGGTCCACCGACCCGGCGTTGTTGTAGAAGCTGACCTTCCCGTTCACCACCGGCACAACCACCAGGTTCGGAACCGTCTGCCCCGCCACGAAGTTCAGATTCGACGCACTCGTACGCGCCGTACCGTCCGGGAACACCGACACATGCGACGACGACGTCGGCTCGGTCGCCGTCACGTTCAGAACCACCGCCGTCACACCCGACGCCGGAATACCCGCCACACCCGTCACCGGCAGCGTCACCGTACCGCCCTGACCCACCTTCGCCTTCGCCACACCCAGACCGATACGGGTGTCCATCAGACGCGTCGGCGCAATCGGCTTGTACGTCGAACCCGAACCATCCGTGGTGTAGTAACCCGCCACATCGGCAATCAGATCCACCGACCCGGCATTGTTGTAGAAGCTGACCTTCCCGTTCACCACCGGCACAACCACCAGGTTCGGAACCGTCTGCCCCGCCACGAAGTTCAGATTCGACGCACTCGTACGCGCCGTACCGTCCGGGAACACCGACACATGCGACGACGACGTCGGCTCGGTCGCCGTCACGTTCAGAACCACAGCCGTCACACCCGACGCCGGAATACCCGCCACACCCGTCACCGGCAGCGTCACCGTACCGCCCTGACCCACCTTCGCCTTCGCCACACCCAGACCGATACGGGTGTCCATCAGACGCGTCGGCGCAATCGGCTTGTACGTCGAACCCGAACCATCCGTGGTGTAGTAACCCGCCACATCGGCAATCAGATCCACCGACCCGGCATTGTTGTAGAAGCTGACCTTCCCGTTCACCACCGGCACAACCACCAGGTTCGGAACCGTCTGCCCCGCCACGAAGTTCAGATTCGACGCACTCGTACGCGCCGTACCGTCCGGGAACACCGACACATGCGACGACGACGTCGGCTCGGTCGCCGTCACGTTCAGAACCACAGCCGTCACACCCGACGCCGGAATACCCGCCACACCCGTCACCGGCAGCGTCACCGTACCGCCCTGACCCACCTTCGCCTTCGCCACACCCAGACCGATACGGGTGTCCATCAGACGCGTCGGCGCAATCGGCTTGTACGTGCCGTGACCGGAGGCGGCCGCAGGCGGCGTCACCGTCAGCGTGCCGCGCGGGTACTGGGAGCCGAGCACGATGACGCTGATGTTCCAGTTGCCGGCCGGGGCGGTGCGCAGGTCCACGGTCGCCTTCAGCGTGCGGGCGTCGTCCGAGACGGAGACGGTCGTGGCCGTCAGCGGCGCCGGGCCGCCCGTCAGCCGGACGGTGGTGCCCATGCCCAGGGCCGTGCCCGTGACGGTGAGGGTGGCGACCGTCCCGCTCTGCGCGGTGGTCGGCGTGACCGTGGCGACGGACACGTCCTCCGAGCCGCAGGGGGCGGTGGTGCAGACCAGCTGGGCGCGGTACGCCGCGCGGTCCACAGCGTCCGGCAGCGGGAGGACGAACAGGCTCTGGCCTGCGGCCTGGCAGCTGTACGGGGACGCGTGGCCGCTGCAGAGGTTGCGTCCGGCATCACTGTAGAGCTCGGGCTCCGGGGTGCGCGTCCCGCCGTCCGTGGTGGCGACTTCCGCCCTGAACGAGTCGCCCGAGGCGCTCGGCAGGACGGCGCACACGCCGGTGCGCTCCTCACCGAGGGTGCCGGTCAGCGGGCCGTACCCGTACGCCACGGAGCCGGCCCGGGTGCATTCGGGCGCAGGCCCGGTGGCCGTGGCGATCCGCCAGGCGTCGAGGCGGTAGGAGGCGGGCAGGGACCATTCCTGCGGGACCTGCGTGACCACCTGGTAGCCGGTGGAGCCGCTGGGCGTGCACGCCCAGGTCTTCTGGTAGCAGGCGATGCGGCCGGTGTCGTCCATGACCAGCGTGTGCGTGGAGTCGTGGGCGTCCCGGACGTCGAGGCGCAGCCGGTCCGCGGCGGCCGGCGTGGTGATGCGGTGGCAGCGCAGGGTGCCGTTCGCGCCGGAGGTGCCGGTCGTGGCCGGGGCGCCAACCTGCGTCGCCGCGGTGGTGGCGCAGCCGCGGGCGGTCGCGGTGACGTCCCTGCGGTCCAGGGTGTGGCTGCGCGGGGCGTCCTGGCCCTGCAGGAGCAGGGTGTACGCCTTGCCTGCGGCGAGGGAGCAGCTGGTGAGGCCGTCCGTGCGGAGCTGCTGGCCCGGGGCGGGGTGGTCGTAGCAGGACGGCCCGTTGCCGTCGGTGTCGATCACGCGCAGCGAGTACTGCGGGAACAGCTCCGAGTCCTCCGGGAGGCCGTAGCGGATCCGCAGGAGCTCGGCGGTCGAATGGGCGTCGGCCGGGATGGTCAGGCAGTGCGAGAAGACGCCGTTGCCGGTCTCCAGGCGTACGGCCGCCGCGTCGTCGGCGAAGCTGCCGGCGGGCAGGACCGGGCAGTCCTTCTGGAGTACGTCCGTGCGGACGAAGTGCACACCGTACGGGCCGGTCGCCTCGGCGTCCGCGGCGCGGACCCGCGCACGGAACGGTGCCGTTCCGGTCAGGGCGCACTCGCCCCGGCTGAGGTCGCCGTCGGTGCACTGTGCGGTGCCGTTCCGGTCGACGAGCTCGACGCGGGCGGTGACGCCCGCTCCGCCGAGTGAGGTGAGGGCGGCGATCCGGGCGCCCTGCGGGCTCGGCAGCTCCAGGCAGTGCGTCTGCCCGGCGGTGGTGAACGTGCCCGCGTGCCGTCCCTCGGCGACGGCGGTGCAGTCCTCTGCGGCGGGCGCGGCCTGAGCGGCGCCCACGGGCACCAGCAGCGCGGCGAGGAAGGCCAGCAGGCAGGTCAGTACGGTGGAGATCGGGCGTCCTCTGGACACCCACGGCGTTGGCATGAACCCCCCAGGGCGATATGGCGTCGAGCGATGGTCGCACACCCGTAAGCCGAGGTCAGAGGCGTGGGTGGCGGCTGGGGTCCGGGTCATGGCGATCAGGGCTGGTTGGTGGCGTTCCGTACGGTCGCGGACCTCCGCGGCCGGCACCCGACCGCCGGCGCCGGCGGTGCGGAAACGCGACGAGCCCTGCCGCTCTCCGTGGAGAGCGGCAGGGCTCCTGCCTGGGCGCAGCCGAACGGCGGCCGAACGGGTCGGCCGCGCCGGCCGACGTGTTTAGAGGTCGAAGTAGAGCTCGAACTCGTGCGGGTGCGGGCGCAGCGCGATCGGGGCGATCTCGTGGGTGCGCTTGTAGTCGATCCACGTCTCGATCAGGTCCGCGGTGAAGACGCCGCCGGCGAGGAGGTACTCGTGGTCGTCCTCCAGGGCCTTGAGGACGTTCTCCAGGCTGGTCGGGACCTGCGGGACGTTGGCGTGCTCCTCGGGAGCCAGCTCGTAGAGGTCCTTGTCGATCGGCTCCATCGGCTCGATCTTGTTCTTGACGCCGTCGAGGCCGGCCAGGAGCAGCGCCGAGAACGCGAGGTACGGGTTCGACGACGGGTCCGGGGCGCGGAACTCGACGCGCTTCGCCTTCGGGTTCGAGCCCGTGATCGGGATGCGCATCGCGGCGGAGCGGTTGCGCTGCGAGTACACCAGGTTCACCGGCGCCTCGAAGCCCGGCACCAGGCGGTGGTACGAGTTCACCGTCGGGTTGGTGAAGGCCAGCAGCGACGGGGCGTGCTTGAGGATGCCGCCGATGTAGTAGCGGGCGGTGTCCGACAGGCCCGCGTAGCCCGCCTCGTCGTAGAAGAGCGGCTCGCCGCCCTGCCACAGCGACTGGTGGACGTGCATGCCCGAGCCGTTGTCACCGAAGATCGGCTTCGGCATGAAGGTGGCGGTCTTGCCGTTGCGCCAGGCGACGTTCTTCACGATGTACTTGAAGAGCATCAGGTCGTCGGCCGCGGCGAGCAGCGTGTTGAACTTGTAGTTGATCTCGGCCTGGCCGCCGGTGCCGACCTCGTGGTGCTGGCGCTCGACCTGGAGGCCCTGGGCGTCCAGCTCCAGGGAGATCTCGGCGCGCAGGTCCGCGAAGTGGTCGACCGGGGCGACCGGGAAGTAGCCGCCCTTGTAGCGGACCTTGTAGCCGCGGTTGTTCTCCTCGGAGCCGGTGTTCCAGGCGCCGGCCTCGGAGTCGATGTGGTAGAAGCCCTCGTTCGCGGTGGTCGCGAAGCGCACGCTGTCGAAGATGTAGAACTCGGCCTCGGGCCCGAAGAACGCGGTGTCGGCGATGCCGGTGGAGGCGAGGTACGCCTCGGCCTTCTTCGCGATGTTGCGCGGGTCGCGGCTGTAGGCCTCACCCGTGATCGGGTCGTGGATGAAGAAGTTGATGTTCAGCGTCTTGTCGCGGCGGAACGGGTCCAGGCGGGCGGTGCTGATGTCGGCACGCAGCGCCATGTCGGACTCGTGGATCGCCTGGAAGCCGCGGATCGAGGAGCCGTCGAAGGCGAGCTCCTCGGCCGGGTCGAACGCCTTCGCCGGGATGGTGAAGTGCTGCATCACACCGGGCAGGTCGCAGAACCGGACGTCGACGAACTTGACGTCGTTGTCCGCGATGTACTTCTTGATCTCGTCGGCGTTCTGGAACATCCAACTCCTCCTACTCCCGATCCCGGGGGAGGGACGGGCTGTATAGCTCGTGGTGCGTCAGTGCGGTGCCGCACGCTGACCCGACCATAAGCAGGCGGGATTTCTCAGGCATGACCCATTTGTTTCGCCCAAGTTAACCAGGGTCCGCCCGAAGCTCCGGGGAGCACCACAGGTACCGTGGTCCGGTGGACAACAGGCAAGCAATCGGATCGTGGCTCTCCGGCCCCCGCGCGGCGGCCGAGGACATGGGCGTGGAGTTCGGCTATCCGGGCCAGCAGCTCGGCCTGCCGGAGCAGGGCCCGGGCTCGGTGGCGCGTTTCGGGCGCCGGCTGGGCGCGGTCGCCGTCGACTGGATCGGCTGCCAGGTGATCGCATACGGGCTGATCACGGGCGGCGACATGTCCGCGACGGGCAACTGGACGCTCGGACTGTTCCTGGGCCTCACCCTCCTGACCGTGGGCACGGTCGGCTCCACCCCGGGCAAGCGCCTCCTGGGCCTGCGCGTCGTCTCCCTGGACGGCGGCCGCCTCGGCTTCGGCAGGGTGTTGCTGCGCACCGCGCTGCTGGCCCTCGCCATCCCGGCCCTGATCTGGGACCGCGACGGCCGCGGCCTCCACGACCGCGTCTCCCGCGCCGTCCAGGTCAGGATCTGAGACACGGCAGGGAAAAGGGGCGCCCCGCGGCCATCGGCCGGGGGGCGCCCCTTTTCATGCGCGTGCGTATTGCGCGTGTGTATACGGCGGGTGCCGTATACGAAGGCGGCGGGTCAGCGCATCTTTCCGCCGCGTGGCATGCGCATGCCCTTGGGCATGGGCCCCTTCGGCAGGGGCATGTTGCTCATGAGGTCCCCCATGGCGCGGAGCTTGTCGTTGGCCTGGGTGACCTGGGGGCCGGAGAGGACGCGGGGCAGCTTGAGCAGGGTGGTGCGGAGCTTCTTCAGCGGTACCTGGCCCTCGCCGGTGCCGACGATGAAGTCGTGGACCGGGACGTCCGGCATGATGCGGGCGAGCTTGCGCTTCTCGGCGGCCAGCAGGGCCTTGACCCGGTTCGGGTTGCCCTCGGCGATCAGCACGACGCCGGCCTTGCCGACGGCGCGGTGGACGAGGTCCTGGCTGCGGTTCATCGCGATGGCGGGGGTGGTCGTCCAGCCGCGGCCGACGTTGTCCAGGACGGCCGCGGCGGCGCCGGGCTGCCCCTCCATCTGGCCGAACGCGGCACGCTCGGCGCGCCGGCCGAAGAGGATCGCCATCGCGAGGAACGCCACCAGGAAGCCCAGGATGCCCAGGTAGACCGGGTGGTCGATCAGGAAGCCGATCGCAAGGAAGACACCGAAGGTGACGATTCCCACGCCCGCGACGATCAGACCGACCTTCGGGTCGGCCTTGCGCGTCATCTTGTACGTCAGGGCGATCTGCTTCAGTCGCCCGGGGTTCGCAGCAGTCTCTGCGTTTGCCTTCCTCGCCATAAGCGCAGTTTACGTGGCCTGCGGGGTCCGGGTCGCCGCGGCCTCGAGTACGTGCTCGGTTTCGACGCGGTCCCTGGCCCGGCGCCGGTCCTCCAGGACTGCGGTCCAGGCGTTGCGCCGGGCGCCGCTCATGAGGAGCGACTCGAAGCCCCGGAAGGCCTGGGTGAACGACGGGATGGCAATGGCGCGTACGGGCGCGGCCTGCATGGTCTCGTTCCCTTTCACGGTGCTCACGTCGGTCTGGAGCGGGTCTGGAGCGCACTGCAGGGGGGCGGCGGAGGGTCCGGCGGCGTGTGCGGTGCGTCGACCCATGGTCACTGTCCGGTGTTACCAGGGCATGACCGGCCGGTCAAACGGTGATGAAACATTTACGCGGCCCGTCGGTCCTCTTCCCACGAAGAGCCTACGGGCCGCGTCCATGCGTATTACCGTCCGGTAATGATCTGTGCGGGAGTTCACACCGCTCTCAGGCGAGAGCTCCGGCCCCGCTGCGCTTCTCCATCGCCTGCTGGTAGAGGCGGCCGGCCCGGTACGAGGAGCGGACCAGCGGTCCGGACATGACGCCGGAGAAGCCGATCTCCTCGGCCTCCTTCGCCAGCTCGACGAACTCGGCCGGCTTCACCCAGCGCTCGACGGGGTGGTGGCGCGGCGACGGCCGCAGGTACTGGGTGATGGTGATGAGCTCGCAGCCGGCCTCGTGCAGGTCGCGCAGGGCCTGCGTGACCTCCTCGCGCTCCTCGCCCATGCCGAGGATCAGGTTCGACTTGGTGACCAGGCCGTACTCGCGCGCCTTGGTGATCACTTCGAGGGAGCGCTCGTAGCGGAAGCCGGGCCGGATGCGGCGGAAGATCCGCGGGACGGTCTCGACGTTGTGCGCGAAGACCTCGGGGCGGGAGGCGAAGACCTCCTCCAGCAGCTCCGGGACGGCGTTGAAGTCGGGGGCGAGCAGCTCGACCTTGGTGCGGCCGGCCTCGCGGCCCGCCGTCTGCCGGTGGATCTGGCGCACGGTCTCGGCGTACAGCCAGGCGCCGCCGTCGGCCAGGTCGTCGCGGGCGACGCCGGTGATGGTGGCGTAGTTCAGGTCCATGGTGACGACGGACTCGCCGACGCGGCGGGGCTCGTCCCGGTCCAGGGCCTCGGGCTTGCCCGTGTCGATCTGGCAGAAGTCGCAGCGCCGGGTGCACTGGTCGCCGCCGATGAGGAAGGTGGCCTCGCGGTCCTCCCAGCACTCGTAGATGTTCGGACAGCCGGCCTCCTGGCACACGGTGTGCAGGCCCTCGCCCTTCACGAGGTTCTGCATCTTCGTGTACTCGGGACCCATCTTCGCCCGGGTCTTGATCCACTCGGGCTTGCGCTCGATGGGGGTCTGGCTGTTGCGGACCTCCAGGCGCAGCATCTTGCGTCCGTCGGGTGCGACTGCGCTCACGACCGGCTCCCTGTGACTTCGATTCCTCGGCGACCACCAGGGTACGCCCGTAATTTCGTACGCTCTTACGTCGGCCAACCCGCGGAGGGGCGGGCCCATTCCCCGTCGGCTACGCCCCCGCCACGCCCTCGGCCGTGCGCGGCCGCAGGTCGGCGTTCTCCAGGACGTCCCTCAGGTGCTTCTCCGCCACCGGCACCACCTCGGCGACGGTGACCTCGCGCCCCAGTTCGTACGAGAGCGAGGTCACACCGGCGTCGCGGATGCCGCAGGGCACGATCCGGTCGAACCAGGTGTTGTCGGGGTTCACGTTCAGCGAGAAGCCGTGCATCGTGACGCCCTTGGCGACGCGGATGCCGATCGCGGCGAGCTTGCGGTCCTCGCGGCGCTGGCCCGCGTTGGAGGGGGCGTACTCGGGGCCGTTCAGCCGGGGGTCGAACTCGTCGTCGTGCAGCCGGGGGTCGAGGTCGAGGGAGAGGCCGCCGACGAGGGGGCGCTCCTCGACGGGGTCGCCGAGCACCCACACCCCGGAGCGGCCCTCGACGCGGGTGGTCTCCAGGCCGAAGTCGGCGGCGGTGCGGATGAGCGCCTCCTCCAGGCGGCGCACGTGCGCGACGACGTCGACCGGCCGGGGCAGCTTCATGATCGGGTAGCCGACGAGCTGGCCCGGGCCGTGCCAGGTGATCTTGCCGCCGCGGTCGACGTCCACGACGGGGGTGCCGTCGAGGGGGCGCTCGCTGTCGGCGGTGCGCCGCCCGGCCGTGTACACGGGCTGGTGCTCCAGCAGCAGGCAGGTGTCGCCGGTCTCGTCCGCGAAGCGCGCCGCGTGGACCCGGCGCTGCTCGTCCCACGCCTCGGTGTACTCGACGTAGTCCGGCCCGAAGCCCAGGTGGACGAATTCCAGCTCAGCCACGGCAGCGCCTCCTCGTTGAAACTGCTGTGTGCAGGTATCGCACGAGCCAAGGGTACGGCGCCGCCTCCGGGACCCCTCGGGGGGTCGGCGCCGGACCGGCTCCCCGCCGCAGTTCAGCGGCCGTTCTGCGGGGGCGGCGGGGCGGGCAGGAGCCGGGGCGGCCTGCGGCCCGCGGGCGGCCGGTCGGGGTCCTCGTCGGCGCGCGGCAGCCGCCGGTGGCCCTCGGAGTGGTCGTTGACCCAGCCGCAGACCCCGCACGCGTACCGCCCGTCGAGCCCCGCGATGTACGTGCCGCACCGGCGGCACTCGGCCTCGGTGATCTCGGGCGCGGGCAGCGGCGCGGGGTCGGCGGCGGACGGCTCCGTCCTGGTGGGCCTGGGGGTCATGGGGCGCAGAGTACGCGGCCCGCGTCGACGCGGCCGTAAAGAGCCCTGCTGATTCTGCACACGATCGGATGAATATGGGGCAGAGAGGGCGGCGCGGCGGCGGTTCGCCGCTACATTCGCGCCGTTCACAGGGCCGGGACCCCGGTCCGGCACGTCAGGAAACCGTGGAGCCGATGACGGAACGACCCGCGCAGCACGTCCCCAACCGCCAGCTCGCGGCTCTGATCGCGGAAGCCGGTTTCTCCAACGCCGGTCTGGCCCGCCGCGTCGACCAGCTGGGCCTGGAGCACGGCCTCGACCTCCGGTACGACAAGACCTCCGTGACCCGGTGGCTGCGCGGGCAGCAGCCCCGCGGGACGACCCCGGCGCTCATCGCCGAGGTCTTCACCCGGCGTCTGGGCCGCCGGCTCTCCGCACAGGACCTGGGCCTGGACGCCTGCGCCCCCGTCTACGCGGGCCTGGAGTTCGCGGCCACCCCGGAGGAGGCCGTGGACATCGCCAGCGGGCTGTGGCGCAAGGACTCGGGCTCCCACGCCGAGCTGCGGAAGATCGCCTTCACCCCGGCGGGGCTGGTCGTGCCCAGCCGCGACTGGCTGATCGGCCGGCCCGACGAGCGGGTCGGCCGGGGCGCCGATCCGGCCGCCGCCGCCCGGGTGCCCCTCCAGGGGCGCGGCAGCGTCCCCCGCCAGCGCCAGATCGACCGCGGTCCCGGCCAGCGCGTCACCGGCGGGGACATCGCGGCGCTGCGCTCGGTCGGCGAGCTGTTCCGGACCCTGGACCAGGCGTACGGGGGCGGGCACGCCCGCCAGGCGCTGGTGCGCTACCTGGAGCACGAGGCGGAGCCGATGCTCCGCGGCACGTACGGGGAGACGACGGGCCGCCGGCTGTTCGCGGCCGCCGCCGACCTGACGCGGCTGGCCGGCTGGACCTCGTACGACATCGCCGCGCACGGGCTGGCGCAGCGGTACTTCGTGCAGGCGCTGCGGCTCGCGCAGGCCGCCGCGGACCGGCCGTACGGGGCGTACGTGCTGGTCACGATGAGCCGGCAGGCCGTCTACCTGGGGCACGGCCGGGAGGCGGTGCAGCTGGCCCGCGTCGCCCAGCAGGGCGTCGGCTCCGGGCCGGCGCCGCTGGTCCAGGCGCTGCTGCACGCGGCGGAGGCGCGGGGCCACGCGGTGCTCGGCGAGGTCCGGGCCGCGACGGCCTCGCTGGTGCGGGCCGAGCGCTGCCTGGGCGCGGCGCGGCCGGGCGACGACGTGCCGCACTGGGCGAAGTCCTTCGACGAGGCGACGCTCGCGGACGAGTTCGGGCACTGCCACCGCGACCTCCAGCAGTACCGGGCGGCGGCCCAGCACGCGGAGCGCTCGCTCCAGCTGCGCGCGCCGGCGTACGCCCGCTCGCGCCTCTTCTGCAAGGTGGTGCTGGCCACGGCCCGCCTGGGGCTGGGCGAGCTGGACCAGGCGTGCTCGCTCGGCGCTGAGGCGGCGCAGCAGGCCATGGAGATGCGCTCGGTGCGCGCGGTGGAGTACGTACGGGACTTCGAGCGCCGGCTGGAGCCCTACCGGGACGCCTCGGCGGTGCGGACGTACCGGGACCGGGTCGCGGCGCTGTCGTAGCGGCGCGCGGGGAGTGGGGCCCGGCCGCCCCGTCGGAGGGGCCGGGCACCGGGCCTCTGTGGTTCTCAGGCCACCGCCGGCAGGGCGTCCCCGGCGCCGGCGGGGAGCCGGATGCCGAAGTCGCGCAGGACGGCGCCGGCGGCGCGGCGGGCCGAGTGGAGTGCGCCCTGGACGGTGTTGGCGTCGCGGTGGTCGCCGCACACGTACAGCCCGGCGAGGACCCGGACCGGGCGCCGCAGGTCGTACGGGGGCGGCATCGCGGGGACGGCCTCGGGGGTGTGGTGGACGGCGAGGAGCTCCCAGTCGCGGGTGGCCGTGTCGTACAGGCGGGCCAGCCGGGAGGCGACGGCGCGCACGGGCGGCGGCGGGCCGAGCACGGTGGTGGTGACCAGGCTGCGGCCGGCCGGCGCCCGCGTCGGGTCGACCGCGCTCATGACGGCGGTATGGGCGACGGGCCGGCGGGGGTCGCCGTCGAGCAGGAGCGAGCCGTCCCAGGGCAGGGGGGCGGCGGTGGCGTGGTGGATGGCGGTGACCTCGTGGAAGGCGGGGACGCGCAGGCCGGGCAGGAGCCCGGCGGCGGCCCGCGCGCCGGTGGCGAGGACGAGGGAGCGGCAGGCGAAGTCGCCGTGGTCCTCGGTGGTGACGAGGTTGGTCGCCACCGACCGGACGCGGACGCCGGTGCGGACGGTGCCCGGCGGCAGTCCGGCGGCGAGCAGCCGGGGCAGGGTCGCGGCGCCGCCCTCGGGTACGGCGAGCCGCCCCCGGGCGAAGGTGCGCAGGGCCAGGTCGGCGACCCGGCTGGAGGTGGTGAGGTCCGGGTCGTGCAGCAGGGCGGAGAGCAGCGGCCGCAGGGTGCTGCCCATGCCGCGGGTGCGCAGGGCCTGTGCGGCGGTGCGCTCGGGCCGGGCCAGGATGCGGTCGGCGGGCAGGGCGGAGATCCGTCCGAGGTAGGCGCTGAGCCGTGCCTGGTCGAAGGAGCCGCTGGCGAGCGCGCGGGCGGGGGTGAGCGCCCCGGCGCGCAGCTGCCGGCCTTCGGCGTGGACGAGGACGCCGGGCGCGAAGGACCGCAGGACGAGGGTGGCGAGGCCGGGCGTCCGGTCGAGTTCCGTGTACGAGGTGTTGAGCAACTGGCCGACCCGGTCGAGCCGGAACCCGTCCGCGTGCTCGGTGGCCATGCGGCCGCCGGTGTCCTCCGCGGCCTCCAGGACGGTGACGGTGACCCCCGCCGCGATCAGGTGCTGTGCCGCCGCGAGTCCTGCGACCCCGGCTCCTACGATGACGACGTCCGCATGCTGTGCGGCGTGGTGCGAGCTGCTGAGCACGTGCCCCTCCCCGAGGTCGGCGCGGCTGTGTGGGGATCCTCCTTCCCCCAACCGACTCAAGGGGAACCCGAGTTCGGTGCGGTATTCCGGTCGGATCCGGTCGCATGGCGGTCGCATCCGGGTCACGAACGGTCGCACGGCGCCATCTCGTGCGCTGCCGCGGGAGCCGTGGGACGGGCGCGCCGCGATGCACCCCGTACGGGGCCGCGGGGGCGGCCCCGGCGCGGGCCCGTTGCGGGCCCGTCGCGGGCCCGTCGCGGGCCCGTCGCGGGCCCGTCGCGGGCCCGTCGCGGGCCCGTCGCGGGCTCGGGTACAGGCCCGGCACGGGCGCGGTCAGGGGGCCGCGGGGTCGGCGAGCGCTGCGCGCAGGGCGTCCTCGATGCCCGGGTGCCGGAAGACGAACCCCGAGCGCAGCAGCCGGTGGGGGCGCGCCCGCTGGCTGCCCAGCACGTCCTGTGCGAGTTCGCCGAGGACCACGCGCAGCGCCGGGGCGGGCACCGCCAGCAGCGTCGGCCGGTGCAGGACCCGGCCCATCGCGGCGGTCACCTCCCGGTTGGTCACCGGCTCGGGCGCGGCCAGGTTGACCGGACCGGACAGCTCCGGGGTGTCCATGAGGTGCCGCAGCGCCGCGACCTCGTCGTGCAGCGAGATGAACGGCCAGAACTGGCGGCCGCTGCCGAGCCGCCCGCCGAGCCCCGCCCGGAACAGCGGGAACATCCGCGCCCAGGCTCCCCCGCGCCCGGAGACCACCAGCCCGGTCCGCGCGAACACCGTCCGGACGCCCGCCTCCCGGACCGGGTCGGCCGCGGCCTCCCACGCCTGGCACACCTCCGGCAGGAATCCGCTGCCCGCGGGGGCCGTCTCGTCGACGACGCGGTCGCCGGCGTCCCCGTAGTAGCCGACGGCCGAGCCGCTGACGAACACCGCGGGCGGCTCGCCCATCGCGGCGACGGCCCGCGCCAGGGCGTCCGTGCCCCGCACCCGGCTGTCCCGGATCTCCTTCTTGTACGCGGCCGTCCACCGGTGGTCGCCGATGCCGGCGCCCGCCAGGTGGACCACGGCCCCGCACCCGGCGAGCCCCGCCGGGTCGACCCGCCCGGCTCCCGGGTCCCACTGCGCCTCGTCCGGTCCGGCGGGCGCCCGCCGGACGAAGCGGACGACGTCGTGTCCGTCGGCCCGCAAAGACCGTACGAGGGCACTGCCGATGAGGCCGGTGGAACCGGTGACCGCGATGCGCATGGGCCCCATGATGCCGCCGCACCGGCCGTCCGGTCGGCGGAACACCCGCCGAGCGTGTCCGCCGGCCCGGACGGCGGGCGGGGTCGGGCCCCGGCGGCGGTGCCCGGCCGGGCGGGTGCTCACACCAGCAGCCGCAGCGACGTCTCCGCGATGCCCAGCCGTACGCTCTGGCCCCAGGTCAGGTGGAGGGCGTCGGCCTCCATGCCGTCGCCGAAGACCACGATCCGGTCCGACTCCACGGTCAGCCGCAGTCCCTGACGCTCCTGAAGGTGGCCGGAGACCCTCGTCGTGCCGGTGGCGGGCGACGGCCACGCCTCGCGTACGAACCACAGGAGCCGGCGGTCGCACGGCGCGGGCAGCGCGAGGACGCTGCCGCGTTCCAGCCACAGGGAGCGCAGCCAGCCGGTGGCGCCGGTGCCGGTGCCGACGAGGACGCCCGAGGACGCCTGGGCCTCGCCGGGGCCGGTCTCGCCGTCGGCGCCGAGGCGGTAGCGGGCCGTCTGGTGGCCGGGCGGACCGAGGTAGATCTCGTTCAGGGCGAGGAGGCGCTGGGTGTCGTCGGCGACGGCCTCCACCATGGTCAGGTCGTCCGTCCGGCCGCCGGCGGTCGCGGCGCGCAGCAGGGCGGCCGTGTCGGAGCTGCGGTGGCGGACCAGGACTCCGGGGTTGCGCCCCGGGTCGGTGTCGATGCCGACCACGGGCTGCCCGGACAGGTACTTGGCGGTGTTGGCGACGAGTCCGTCCTGCCCGACGACGACCACCACGTCCTCCGGGGCGAACAGGAAGCGGTCCAGGTCCGCCCGCTCCACCCGGGAGCTGCGCCAGGTGAGCGGGACCGCCGCCTCCGCCTCGCGCAGCGCCTGCCGGGTCCGGTGGTGGCGGCCGACGACCTCGTCGAGGGAGCGGCCGCGGCTGGAGAGGAAGAACGCCGCCTGCCCGTGCGTCCCGTGCCGGCCGATCAGTTCCTCGTACTCGGTCCTGCGGTGCACGAGCACCGCCCGGGGGGCCAGGCTCACGCGTCCGCCCCGGGCTGGGGGCGCCCGAGCCGGCCGAGCCGGCCGAGGAGGCCGGTGAGGACGTCCGGGGTGAGGGTGATGCTGTCGACCCGCGGCAGGTTCTCCGCCAGCCGGGTCGCCGCCAGGGCGTACAGCGTGTCCGCACCGCTCTCGCCGTGCACGCGCAGCCATGCGGCCTGCGCCTCGGCACGGGCCGCGCCCGTCGCGCGCGCCGCCTCGGCGTCCGCGCGGGCCAGCGCGACCTTGCGGGCCGCCTCGGCCTCGGTCCGCACGGCGTCGGCTGCCGCCTTCTCCTCGGCCTCGCGGCGGGAGTTGACGCCGCGCTGCTCGACGAGCTGCTCCTCGCGGCGGGCCAGTTCGATCTGGCTGGCCAGCTCGTTCTCGGCGATCGCCCGCTCGCGCTCGACGGCGACGGCCCGCCGCTCGTAGGTGGCCCGGTCCGCCTCCTGCTGGATCTGCTCGCGGGCCGGTGTGCGCAGGGCGCGCTCCACCTCGGCCTCGGGCCGGAGTGCGACGACGCGGACGGCGACCACCTCGATGCCGGTGTCGGGGAGCCGGGGCTCGGCGGCGAGGCCGTCGGCGACGCTCTGCCGGACGGACGCGACGCCGTCGACCAGCGCGGCGGCCAGCGGGGTCCGGGCCAGCACGTCGAGGGCGTGCTGCTGCGCGGTCTCGGTGAGGAGGGTGGAGATCTGCTCCAGGGGCGCGCCGCGCCAGCTCCCGCTGTCCGGGTCCACGGAGAAGTCGAGGCGGTCGGCCGCCGCGGCCGGGTCGCTGATCCGGTAGGTGACCGTGGCCTGCACGGTGACGTCCTGGAAGTCGGCCGTACGGGCGTGGAAGGCCATGGCCAGCTCGCGGTCGTCGACGGGCACCTCGGACAGGGCCGCCGACAGCGAGCGGTACCAGAAGCTGAGCCCGCGGCCGTCGTGGACGAGCCGGCCGCGCCGGTGGTGGCGGATGTGGGCGGTGGGCGCGGAACGCAGATGGCGCCAGCCGAGGCGCCGGGTGATGTCGGCCATGGGAACGGAACCCCCTTGATTTCGTCACCATGACGATAAACGGGAGTCTCTGATATCGTCAAGCAGACGAAAACGAGGCGGGCGCGCAGGAGCCGCGGCCGCACGCAGAAAACGGGGGGACAGCGAGTGAGCATCACGGCCAGACCGCAGGCGGACCGCGAGGCGGCGGGCCCGCTCGCCACCGCCGACGAGATCTTCCGCACCCTCATGGGCCGCCACGCCCCGGACGCGGACGAACGTCCGGACGACAGGCTCATCCGCAGGATGCAGACCGGGCGGACCCTCCTCGGCCTGGGCGGCGCCGTGTGGCTCGTCCTGGCCTACCCGCTCAGCTCGGGCCGGGAGGAGTTCGTCCTCGGAAAGGTCGTCGAGCTCGGCATGGCCTGCGCCGTCCTGCTGGCCGGCAGCGTCCTCGGCATCACCGCCTTCCTCGCGGCCGGCACCCCGGACCGCCGCCGCTCCTTCGCCCGGCGGCTCTCGGGGCCGCTCATATGCATGCTGGCGCTCGCCCTGGGCCCCGCCCTCTTCTGGCTGGCCCTCTCCACCGTCAAGGGCGACCTCGTCGGCGAAGTGGAGCTGGTGAACTTCTACTCCTCGCTCCTGGGCCGCGGCATCCTCTGCTCCGTCCTCAGCTTCCTCACCCTCGTCATCGGCTGCCTGCTCGCCATCGCCGTGCTGATCGTCTCCGTCCCGTACACGCTCGTCACGGCGTACGCCTGCGTGACTTCCTGCTTCCGCGCCTCGGACGTCCACCAGCTGCTCCCCGCGCTCCTCTCGCCCCTGCTGGTGTGGTCGCTCTTCGCCTTCCAGCTCTTCAACGGCCCCGACGTCGCCGCACCGCCGGAGGTGCTCTACACCTTCCTCCTCGGCGGCCCCCTCTCCGTGACCGCCCTTTCGGTCTGGGAGGTACGCCGGCTGCGCACCCGGTACGGGATCACCCTGCGCAGCGCCCTGGGCCGCTGACCGACCGCGCCCGCACAGGGCCGCCCGCCGCACCGTCCGGGGTGCGCAGCCACCGCGCCCGTACCAGGGTGGAGGGGTGAGACGCCGACGCCAGGAGCCGGGCTGGCTGCGCGGGGCACCCCCGCCGCGCTGGGCCCGCATCGCCCCCGCGGTCGCCCTGGTCGTGCTCGTGCTCGCCCAGCGCCTCACCCCGGCAGCAGAGATCGGCTTCTTCCTCGCCGGGCTGCCCCCCGTGGCCGCCTTCGCGTACGGCCCCGCCGGCACCGCCGTCTGCGCCGGCACCGCGCTCGCGGCGCTCGCCGTGCCGTCCGTCGCCGGCACCAACCCCCGCGGCTCCGACCTGGCGACCGTGGCCGCGATCGGCCTGCTCAGCGTGGTCATCGCCTGGGTGCGGCGAAGACGCGACACCCAGCTCGTCAACGTCCGCACCGTCGCCGAGGCCGCCCAGATGGCCGTCCTGCCGCCGGTGCCCCAGCGGGTGGGCCCCGTGCGCTGCGCCGGCCTGTACCGCGCCGCCCAGCGCGGGACGCTCGTCGGCGGCGACCTGTACGACGTACGGGCCGGGCCGTACGGAGTGCGCGCCCTCGTCGGGGACGTGCAGGGCCACGGCCTGGCCGCGGTCGGCACGGTCGCCGCGCTGCTCGGCGCCTTCCGCGAGGGGGTCCTCGACGACGCCGGGCTCGCCGCGATGGCCGCCCGCCTGGACCGCAGGCTCCTCGCGGACGCCGCCGGCACGGCCGACGCCCCGGCCGGGCAGCCCGAGCTGTTCGCCACCGCCCTGCTCCTGGAGTTCCCGCCCGGCCTCGACCTCGTACGCGTCGTCTCCTGCGGCCATCCCCCGGCCCTGCTGCTGCGCGGGATCCGGGTCGCCGAACTGGACGTCGACCCGGGGCCGCCGCTGGGCCTCGGCCTCACCACGACGGCACCCCCATCCGTCGCGGACGTCCCGCTCCTGCCGGGCGACCGGCTGCTGGCCTACACCGACGGCGTCACCGAGGCCCGCGACGCGGGCGGCTCCTTCTACCCCCTCGCCACCCGCATTCCCGTCGTCGCCTCCCCGGGCCGGGTCCGCGACCCGGCCGGCCTGGTCGAAGCCCTCTGGCACGACCTGGTCGTCTTCACCCGGGGCGGCCCCCGCGACGACGTCGCCCTGCTGGCCCTCTGCGCCGCGGACACGGGGCGCCGGACGCGTCAGCCCGCGTTGCTCACGATGAACGCGCGCACCAGCTTGCAGGTGGTGTTCGACGGCCGGTGGATCCCCGTCCGGACCGCCATCGTGCGGATCTTGCGGTTCGTGGCGCGCCGGGCGTCGTACGTCCCGGAGTCGAGCAGGGATATCGCCAGCCGCATCGCCTTCAGCCGGCGGTTGTGGCTCTCGTACCACTCCCGGGGGAGACCCGCGGGAAGGGGCTTCTTCTTGACGGGCATCGGGGTCCTGGCAGTGGCCATCTACAGCCTCCCAAACGGTAGTTGGCGTCCTGTCCTACTCCCTGAATTCTACCGGCGGGCACTGACAGAACCCCCTGGCCACACCCCCTCTGACTACCCTGGCGGCCATGGAGATCTGGATCAATCCCGCCTGCTCGAAGTGCCGCAGCGCCCTCACCCTGCTGGACGCGGAGGGCGCCGAATACACCGTCCGCCGCTACCTGGAGGACGTCCCGTCCGAAACCGAGATCCGCGAGGTCCTGACCCGCCTCGGCCTGGAGCCCTGGGACGTCACCCGCACCGCGGACCCCCTGGCAAGGGAAACCGGCGTACGGGACCTCCCCCGCGAGGCCACGGACGAAGCCCGCGCCCGCTGGATCACCCACCTGGCCACCCACCCGAAGCTGATCCAGCGCCCCATCATCACGGCAGACGACGGCACGGCGGTCGTAGCCCGCTCGGAGGAATCGGTCCGCGAGGCCCTGGCACGGCGGGGATAGGCGGCGGGGGAGGGAGAAGAACGGAAGCCGACGGGACGGGGTCGGGGGTGTGGCAGCGGGAGCGGGGTTCGGCGGTAGCCGATCGGTCCGCGGCGGAAGAGGGACTGGGGGTGTCCCGGGCAGTTGATGGTGTCCGGGGCGTGCCGGTCCCTCAAGGGCGCGCCCGTTGGGCGCGTCGCTGCGCGATGGCCCTTCGGGCCACCCTTGACCGACCGACCCGCCCCGGAGGCATTTTTTCTGCCGGGACGCCCCCAGGGAAACGGCCAGGGGGGAGGGTCAGGCATGAGGGGTCATCAGAGAGCCTCCTCCCCCGCCCCGCAGGCCCCCTTTCGCCCCACCGGCATCAGCAGACCCGCCGACGGAAGCCCGGTTGGCTCCGACGTGGCGAAATGATGTCCAGAGCATCATCCGGAGACGGGACCGCGCCGGATCGCTACGTGGGCGCCCCCGGCTCGGCGTCTGGCGGCGGTCGGGGGCCGGGCGGCGCGACAGATCGCTACAGGGGCGCCCTCGGCTCAGCGACCGGCGGCCGTCAGGGGCAGCGAAGCGCCCCCGCCCACTCCCCACTCCTCCTCTATCGACGTCTGGCGGCAGGACGAGCGCATCCGCCCCGCCAACCGCCATGATCGGGCGATCCGGCGGTCAGCCGCCGAGCCGACGGCGCGCACGTAGCGATCCGCCGCGCCGCCCCGGCCCCCGACCGCCGCCAGACGCTGAGCCGAGGGCGCGCACGTAGCGATCCGGTGCGGGGGTCCTGTGTCTGGATGATGCTCTGGACGTCGTTTCCCGACGTCACAGCCAACCGGGCTCCCGTCGGCGGGTCTGCTGATGCCGGTGGGACGGGATGCGGCGGCCGGGGCGGGAGGGCAACGGCTCTGATCCGCCCGGTAGGTGACGGTCCCTCCAGGCCGTTCCCCTGGGGGCTTCCCGGCAGCTTGTTGGCATTCCGGGGCGGGCCGTCCTGTCAAGGGTGGCCCGAAGGGCCATCGCGCAGCGACGCGACCAACGGGAGCGCCCTTTACAGGACGGCCCGCACCGGAAGGACAATCGGCTGCCGGGACACCCCAGGCACCAACCGACCCCGAGTCGTCGGCTCCCGCTCGCCCACCGCCCCGGCGCCCGCCGACCCCGCCCGCGCGACTTCCGCCGGCCCCCGCACCCGCCGTCGCCTTCCGTCGCCCCTCGCGCGGCTCACGCCGGCCCCCGCCCCGCCGTCGCCCCTCCGGCCCCGGCCCGCAGGCCCCTACTCCCCCAGCCGCTGCTCCGCCTCGGCCAGGATCTCCGTCAGCCGGGCCCCGAACCCCGCATCGCACGCATCCGGCGTGCCCGTGCGGGCTGCCGTCAGCAGTGCGTCCACGGCTCGGCCGTAAGCGCCCGGCACGTCCGTCCAGTTGGGCAGCGCGTGGACGCCCTCCGCGCCGCGGAGTTCCAGGCCCACCCCCGCGGCCGCGACCGGGGCGCCCAGGCTGAGGACCGCGGTGCTGGCCGCGCCGGAGGCATGGCGCAGTGCCAGTTGGACCACGTCGGACGGTCCGCGCGCCGCCGTGACGGCGGTGACGTCGCCCAGGACCGGGATCAGGACGGACAGGACGTGCGGGCCGACGTCCCACAGCCCTCCCTTGTCCTTCCGCCACGGCGAGTCCGCGTACGCGCTGGGCGCGCCGTCCGGCGGGAAGACGGCACCCAGCCAGTGCGCGGCCGCGGTGAACCACCCGGTACGGCCGGTCTGCTCGCGCACCCAGGCGGCAGCCGGCTCGGCGAAGCGAAGGGTGAGGAAGACGACGGAGGCGACGCCGTGCCGGTCGGCGGCGTCGGCGACGGCGCGCGCGTCGGCGACGGTCGTGGCGACGGGCTTGTCGAGCAGCAGGTGGCAGCCGGCCGCGGCGGCGCGGACGGCAAGGGGGGCCTGGATGTCGGGCGGGAGGGCGAAGGCGGCGATGTCGCAGTCGGCGAAGAGCGCGTCGGGATCGTCGTACACCTTCACGCCGTACGTGTCGGCGAGCTCGGCGGCGGCTTCGGGCCGGCGGCCCCAGACGCCGGCGAAGTCGGTGCCCGCGTGGGCGGCGAGGGCGGGGGCGTGGGTGCGGTGCGCCCAGGGGCCGGTGCCCAGCAGGCCGACACGGGGGCGAACGGGCGGAGGGGTGGGGTCCGCGGGGTCGCCTGCGGCGATCAAATCGTACGAAATGCTCACCCGGCCAGTGTGCCGCACCCGGGCGGCGGCACGGCGCGCGACCCGCACAAGCGGTCCGGCCAGGGGCGTAAACGCCGGTAACACGGGGTTCACAACAGGGCAACGGCCGGGAAATCGCGACCCGGCACGCTGCGGTCTGAACCACAGCACAGAGCAGCACGCAGATCGCAGCACCCCGCACCACCCCCGCAGCCCCCGCCGGGTCTGCGCCGGAGCGACGCACCGAAGGATGGGTCCCGTGAGCTACAAGGCCGAGTACATCTGGATCGACGGCACCGAGCCGACGGCGAAGCTGCGCTCCAAGACGAAGATCCTCGCGGACGGCGCCGAGCTGCCGGTCTGGGGCTTCGACGGGTCGAGCACGAACCAGGCCGAGGGCCACGCGTCCGACCGTGTGCTCCAGCCGGTGTTCTCCTGCCCGGACCCGATCCGCGGCGGGAGCAACGTCCTGGTGCTGTGCGAGGTCCTGAACATCGACATGACCCCGCACGAGTCGAACACCCGCGCCCTGCTCCGCCCGGTCGCCGAGAAGTACGCGGCCCAGGAGCCGATCTTCGGCATCGAGCAGGAGTACACCTTCTTCGACGGCCAGCGCCCGCTCGGCTTCCCGGTCGGCGGCTTCCCCGCCGCGCAGGGCGGCTACTACTGCGGTGTCGGCTCGGACGAGATCTTCGGCCGCGACATCGTCGAGAAGCACCTCGACCACTGCCTGGCGGCGGGCCTGGACATCTCCGGCATCAACGCCGAGGTGATGCCCGGCCAGTGGGAGTTCCAGGTGGGCCCGCTCGGCCCGCTGGAGGTCGCGGACCAGCTGTGGGTGGCGCGCTGGCTGCTGTACCGGACCGCGGAGGACTTCAACGTCTCGGCGACGCTGAACCCGAAGCCGGTGAAGGGCGACTGGAACGGTGCGGGCGCGCACACGAACTTCTCCACGAAGGCGATGCGCGAGGACTACCGTGCGATCGTTTCCGCCTGTGAGGCGCTGGGCGAGGGCAGCAAGCCGCTCGACCACGTGAAGAACTACGGCGCCGGCATCGACGAGCGCCTGACGGGCCTCCACGAGACGGCCCCGTGGAACGAGTTCAGCTACGGCGTCTCCGACCGCGGCGCGTCGGTGCGCATCCCGTGGCAGGTGGAGAAGGACGGCAAGGGCTACATCGAGGACCGGCGCCCGAACGCCAACGTGGACCCGTACGTGGTGACCCGCCTGATCACGGACACCTGCTGCGCCGGCCTGGAGAAGGACGGCCTGGTCTGACCGGCCCCGCCCCAGCCCGTCGGCCGGCCCGCCGGCCGACGCGAACGCCCGCCGAACCCCCCGGGGTGCGGCGGGCGTTCGCCGTTGCCCGGGGCGGCCCCACACCCCCGCCATCCCACCCGGTTTGCCGAATATGGGATTCCGCTCCACGAAGTGGGACGCATCCTGCCCGGCCCTAGGCTCATCTGCTTCAATGGGCCCATGGCCAGCCACTCGCACACCTCGACCGGTCGCAGCGACCTCGAGCCGTTCTGGCCCTCCCGTCAGGACCACGATTTCGACCGGGTGTGTTGCCGCGCGGTGAACGCGCCGGCCCTTTAAAGCCTTCCGGGACCGCCCTGAGCGGCTGCCCTGCCCGAGGCCTTCGGTCTGCGCGCGGAACGAGGACGTACGCACGTCTCCTGCCGACCACTCGCGCGAAAGAGCCGACCACCCATGCCCCAGAGCCGTTCCCTGACGCCCGCCGCACCCGCTGCCTCCGCCGCATCCGCCGGATCCGCTGCGACCGCCGCATCCGCCCGCTCCGCTGCGACCGCCGCCGCCCCCGACCTCCCGCCGCCCGGTGCGCGCCACCGGCTGAGGGCCGTTTCCGCCGGCGAGCCGGTCGACGTGGCCGGCCTGCTCCCGCCCGGCACCACCTGGCTGCCGGCTCCGCAGCACGCGCTGCCGGTGCTGCCGGGCCGGCCGCCGATGGTCGGTTACCTGGTGCTGGTGCCGGCCGACCGGCAGCCGATCGCGTTCGCCCCGCAGTCCGCCGCCCCCGCCACCGCCCCGGCCGCCCCGGCGCCCTCTCCCACCCCACACGACGGCCTCGTCCGCATCGACCCGGCGCGGCGCACCGCCGAGGTCGGGGGGCGCGTACTCGACCTGACGTACCTGGAGTTCGAGCTGCTGGCGCACCTGGTGGCGCACCCGCACCGCGTGCACACGCGGGACCAGCTGGTGACGACGGTGTGGGGGTACGGCCACGTCGGCGACGGCCGGACCGTCGACGTGCACGTCGCCCGGCTGCGCCGCAAGCTGGGCGCCGCCCACCGGGGCGCGATCCAGACGGTGCGCCGCGTCGGCTACAGGTACGCCCCCTGACCGTCCGCTGACGGCAGCGGGCCCGTACTCCCCCCTGTGGAGTACGGGCCCGCACGGTGCCGGGGCGGCCGGGCCTAGCCGGCGGCCCCGGCCTCCGCCTTGGCGCGGCGGCCGGCGAGGGCGCCGAGCAGCATGTCGACCGCGAGGAACACGACGAGGCTGAGGCCGAGCAGCGGCACGAACCAGCCGACGACGGCGGTCGCGGCGGCGAGCGGCAGCAGCAGCGTCACGGGCAGCTTGCGCCAGGCGCCGCGCGGCTGGGCGCGCCCGGCAGACAGGGCGCGGTCCTTGGTGGGCCGGCGCAGCCACCACATGCGGTAGCCCCAGAAGACCAGCAGCATGACCGCGAGGGCGAGGGCCGCGAGAGCGATCTGGTTGGCGAGCCCGAAGGTCTGGCCCATGTGCAGGTCGATGCCGAAGCGGGTCAGTTTGGCGAGGAGCGGGTAGTCGGAGAAGCGCAGGACGTCCATGACGCGCCCGTCGGCGGGGTCGACGGCGACGGTGTCGAAGTGGACCGGGAACTCGCGGTCCTTCTCCTTGACGACGTAGCCGTTGCCCTTCGCCGGCAGGGTGACCTGCAGCCACTCGGTGGCGCCCGCCTCGCGTGCGGCGGCGACGGCCCGGTCGATGCCGATGTCGGCGGTCGGGGGCGCCGGGGGCATCTCCATGTCCTCGGTCATAACGTGCCCGGCGTGTTCGTCGCCGCCGGCGGCCTGGCCCGGGGTGAGGGAGGCGGAGACGGACGGGGTGGCTCCGCCGAGGCGGTCCTGGAGCTGTCCGATGTTCTCGCCGGCGTACTTCGACCAGGTCAGGCCGGTCGCGGAGAGGGCGACGAGGCCGAGGGCGGCCCACAGGCCGACGGTGCCGTGCCAGGAGAGGGTCCTGCGGCGGCCGGTGGCCTTGCGGTCGGGGACGACGAGGTGGGCCTTCCTCGTGCGGCGGCGGCCGATCCAGAGGGCGGCGCCGCCGAGGGCGACCACCCACATCCAGCTCGCGGCGAGTTCGCTGTAGTTCCGGCCGAACTCGCCGAGCTGGAGGCTGGCGTGGAACTCGCTGAGCCAGGCGCGCAGCGGCAGGGCGTCGCCGTTCGTGGTCAGCGCGCCGTCGACCTGGGCGGTGTACGGGTCGACGAAGACGGTGCGGGTCTCGCCCTCGGCGAGTCCCGGCGCCTCCATGATCACGCGCGTGGTGGCCTCGGCTTCGGGCGCGGGCCACACGGCGACGACCTTGCCTTCGGGTTCGGCGTGCCGGGCGGCGGCGATCTGGGTGCTGAGCGGTACGGCGGCCTCGCCGACGCGGTCGACGGTCAGCTCGTCCGCGTAGAGGATCTTCTCGGCCTGCCAGGAGCCCGCGTACAGCAGGCCGGTGGCGGCGGCGAGGAAGAGCAGCGGGGCTATGAGGAGGCCCGCGTAGAAGTGCATGCGCAGCAGGAGCGGCCGCAGGGCCGCCCAGCCGCCGGGCCGGGCCTCGGGGGCCGGCCGGTCGGCCGGCGCGGGTCGGGGTCCGGGGGTTTCGGTTTCGGTGTCGGCGGCGTCCGCGGTGCGGGCGGCGGCGCCTTGGGCCTCGTCGAGAGACATGGGTGTCCTGTTCGTGTGGGCGAAGACATGGGGGAACCGGCCCCCTGTCTCGCCCCGCCCTGCCTCCGCGCACGGCGGGAGGCGCGCCGGTCAGGCGCGGGCGGCACGGCCGGGGGCCGTGAAGGTGGTGTCGAGGGCACTGCCGGGCCGGCGGGGCGGTCCGCGGCGGACGAGGGTGTGGGCGTGGACGGCTCCGCGCAGCCGGCGCGGCGGCGTGTGAGCGGGCCGCCGGGGTGCGGGCGGCCGCGGGGTCAGGGCGGCGCGTGCCCGTACGAGGGCCAGGGCGCGGGCGAGCGGGCGGGCGGCATGGACGGCGGCCGCGCCGAGGGCTGCGGCGAGCCGGAAGACGGCGGCCTCGCCGCGGGCGAGCCAGGCGGCGCACAGGAGCGCGGCGAGCAGGTGGGCGGCGAGCATGCCCAGCCCGCCGTGCCCGGCGGTGTCGGCCAGTCGGCCGGCGGCGTCGGCGAGGGAGGTCCCGCCGGCGGCGAGGGCGTCGGCGCCCGCGGCGGCGTGCGGGTCGGGGGCTCCGGCGGGGAGCACCGTGCCGTGGAGGTGGTGGTGGCCGGGCATCGGCTCGGCGAGGGCGGAGACGGGGGCAGGAGCGGGGGCCGGAGCCGGGGCCGCCGGGGCGGCCGCGTGGTGGTGGCCGGCGGCGGTGCCGGAGAAGGCGAGGTGCAGGGCTCCCTGGGCGGCGAGCAGGGCCGCGCCGATGGGGAGGGGGCCGCGGCGGTGGCCGGCGGCGAGCCAGGCGAGGGCGCCGGTCGCGGCGAAGGCCGCGAGCAGACCGCGGGGCGGGATGTCGGCGCCGGACATCAGGGCGTGCCCCGCGGCGCCCAGCGCGGTGCACACCGCCGCGAAGAGCGCGGCTCGTGTGGCGCGCAGGGGCGCGGGTTCACCTGACATGGCCGGAACATGCTCGCACAGGCCCGGCAGAGGCGGAACGTCGGCTACCGGCCCCGGCGGGGCGCGCCGCGGGCCGTTGGCCGATCATGGTCGGATGAATCCGACGCCTTTGCCGGGGCCGGTGCCGGCGCGGGGGCCGCGCCCCGCGCCCGGGCCGTTGCCGGCCGCCGCCCGGCCCGCCCCCGCTCCGCGCCCGGCGGGGTCCCTGTCCGGCCTGCCGCCCGCCGGGGCGCCGGGTGCGTGGCCGTGGCCGCTGACCGGTGCGTGGCGGGGGCGTCTGCCGGTCCCCCGCCCGCTGCCGCTGGGCGGGGCGGCGTACACGGTCGGCGTGCAGCTCGGGGCGTACGCGCTGGCCGTGCTGGAGGCCCCCGGGCGGGAGCGGCTGCTGCGCGGCTGCTCGACGAACGTCGACAACCTCGCCGCGGGCCGCTGGGAGACGCTGCTGAGCAGTGCCCTGGTGGTCGAGGAGCCGATGCCGCTCCCGTACGCGCTCCTGCTCGTCGCGGTGCTCGGGTATGCGGAGTACGCGTACGGGGCCTGGTGGACGGCCGGGGTGTTCCTGTTCGGACACGTCACGGCGACGCTGCTGGTGTACGGGGCGCTGCGGGGCCGGGCCGGGCCGGAGACCCGTCGGGCCCTGGACGTGGGGACCAGCTACGGGTTCAACGCCGTGCTCGGCGCGCTGACGTCGGCGCTGCCGCGCGGGCCGGTCCGCACGGCGACGCGGGTGGGGCTGCTGGCGGCCGCCGCGCAGCCGGTGCTGCGGCGGGGCCGGACGTTCACGGACGCCGGGCACCTGGCGGCGCTCGGGATAGGGGTCGGGCTGTCGCTCGCCTTCGATTACCTCTCCACCCGAAAAGCATCGAAAATCAGATGAACCAGCACAAAAACCCGTCACGCCCCGCCGACTCCCCCTCACCGCCGACCGACCCCCGGAGCCGCCCGATGACCGCCACCGCAACGCCCTCCACCACCGTCGCCAACCTCCGCGATCTCGGCGGCACCCCGCTGGCCGGCGGCCGCACCGTGCGGCCGGGCCTGGTGCTGCGCTCCGGCCAGCTCGACCGGATGGACGCGGCCGCCGACCCGGCGGTGGCCGCCCTCGGCCTGCGCACGGTCATCGACTTCCGGACGACCGTGGAGCGCGCGGAGTACCCGGACCGGATACCGCCGGGCGTGCGCCTGGTGGTGGAGGACGTGCTGGCGGACAAGGTGAGCGCGGGGCGGATGCCGGCCGCGTCGCAGCTGAAGGACCTCCTGTCGGATCCGGCGCTGGCGGAGGAGCACCTGGGCGGCGGCAAGGTGGCGGTGCTCTTCGCCGACATCTACCGGGCGCTGGTGAGCCTGCCGTCGGCGCAGGCCGCGTACCGGACGCTGCTGACGGAGCTGGCGGACCCGGAGGCGGGCCCGCTGCTGTTCCACTGCACGGCGGGCAAGGACCGTACGGGCTGGGGGGCGACGGTGGTGCTCGCGCTGCTCGGCGCCGACGACGACACCCTGATGGCCGAGTACCTGTCGGTGAATCCGGCCGTCCGGCAGGCCTTCGCCCGGATGATCGAGGGCTTCACCGTCTCGGGCGGCGATCCGGACATCGCGCTGGGCCTGATCGGGGTGTTCCCCTCCTACCTGGAGGCGGCGCTCGACGAGGTGAACACGCGGTACGGCTCGATGGAGAAGTACGTGCGCGAGGGGCTCGGCGTCCCGGACGGGACGGTGGAGGCGCTGCGCGCCCGCCTCATCCGCTGACGCCGGAGCCGCAGCCGCAGCCGCAGCCGCAGCCGGAGAAACGATCCGGCGGCGGGTCCCGCAGCCGGCCCCGAACGCGGCCCCGGCCCGGCCCCGAACCCGCCTCCTCCCCCGCCGGGCGCCCGGACGGGTGAGCCGGGAGCGGTGACCATCCGACCATTCGCTCGTTCTGCTGAACGTGACTGCGCCGGACACCGCCACCCGCCACCCGTCCCCCGCGCCGCTCGGCGTCGACGAGGCCGAGGCCGCGATCGTCGAGCACTATCCGCGGCTGGTGCGGCTCGCCTACCTGGTACTGCCGCCCTCGCTGGGCCGCCACCGGCGCGTGCTCACCGCACACGCCCTGGCGCAGCGGGCCCTGCCGCGCGGCCCCCGGCGCCCCTCCCGCGGCGGCGGCCGGCGGGCGCGGCAGGGCCTGCCCGGGCAGCGCGCCGGGGCGGCTGCCGCCGAGGCGGGGTACGCGTACGTCCGGCTGCGCGTCCTGCGCTCCGCCCTGGAGGCCGGGCTTCCGCTGACGTTCCGGGCGCTGCCGAAGCGGGCGCAGCTGCCGGGCCTGCTCCCGCAGGTGTGGGGGCTGCGGCTGTTCCCCCGTGCGGGCGGGGCCGAGGAGCTGGCGCTGGACCAGTGGCTGGCCACCCTCGACGGGCCGGGCCGGGCCGCTTGCGTGCTGCGCGCGCTGGAGGGGCTGCCGGAGCCGGAGGTGCTGCGGGTGCTCGCCGGGGCGGGGGTTGCGGATCCGGCCGCGGCGGTCGCTGAGTCGGGGGACCCGGTCCACGACGCCCTGTTCGCCGCCCCCGAGTTCGATCCGTGCGTGCTCCAGGCCCGCCCCACCGACCTGCTGCGCCGGCGCCGCCTCGGGCGGGCCGCGGCGGCGGCGGGCGCCGCGCTCGCGGTGTGCGGGGCACTGCTCGCCCTGCCCGCCGGGGGTTGGGGTGCGGACGGGGCCGCGGCCCCGCCGTACGCGAAGAACGCCGCGGCCGAGCAGGCCCTGGACCCGGACAGGCTGATCCGGGTCGTCCCGTCGCTGTGGCGTACGTCGTCCCGTACGGGGTTCTCGACCTGGCCCGCCCGCGGCGACCGCGCCGGCGACTCCGCGCTGCTGCGCCGCGCGCTGGCCGTGTGGGCGCGGCCCGGCGCGACCGTCGCCGCGTCGGCGACGCCCGGCACCCCGCCCGGCCCGCCGATGGGCCCGGCGCAGCTGCTGTTCGCGGGGACCGTCGACCAGGCGGTCGTGGTGCTGCTGTACGACGGCCTGCGCGTGGTGCGGTACGCGGAGCCGGTCGCGGGGACCTCCGCGGCGGCGCTGGACTTCGCCCGGGCGGACGGCGCGTCCGCGGAGACCGCGTCGGCGCTGGTGCTGGGCCGGGTCGACGGGAACGTCCGCTACCTGACGGCCCCGTGGGTGACCGGTGTTGCGGTACGGGACCTGCTGAAGCCGGGCGGGGAGCCGACGGCGCTGAAGCCGGACAGGCACGGCGTCACCCCGCCCGTGCCGAGCCCCGCCCCCGGCGGCACCTGCACCTCCTGGAACGCGCTGGCCGTCACCGGCGACGGCGGGAGCCGGCTGGTCACCGACCTCGGCGAGCTGGTCCCGGCCCGGCTGACCTCGGGCGCACCGGGCGCCGAGCGGGACGTGGCGCAGGCCGGGGAACTCGGCGAGTGGTCGAAGATCGCCTGCCTGCTGCCGTCGTTCCGCTCGAACGGGGTCCGCTCGGTGAACGCCTGGGCGTACGCCCGGCAGTCCCTGCCGGAGGGCGGGGGCACGGCGTCGTGGCTGTGCACGCGGGCCGAGACCTGGGCGGGCGTACGGGACCGGGTGCAGGCGCAGTTCCTGGCGCCGGGCCAGGAGGTGGCGGCGCAGGCCGCGCAGGCGGAGGGCTCGCCGGCCTGCGGTCCGCGGGAGCCGCGCGTCCTGGCGGGCGTGCAGTGGAAGTCGAAGGCGGGCCAGTGGTACGTGCTGGCCGCGGGCAGCGCCCAGTTCGCCTCGCTGTCGGCGTCGGGCGGCGGGGTGAGCGGGTCGTCCGCGAGCAGCCGGCTGGCGGTGAAGGCGCCGGCGGGCGCGCAGGTCACCCTGTCGGGCAGGCTCACGGACGGGACGAAGGCTGCGCCGTTGGGCGGGGCGCAGCAGTGACGGCGCCGGGCCGCACGCACCCGCGCCGGTGACGGCGGTGACGGCCGTCACGGCGGTCACGGGTGGGGGCATGGTTCCCTCTCGGGACGGCTGTTGAGCGAGGTGCCCCTGGGGCGCACGGGGATCGCGCGCGGCCGGGGAAGGCAGCCGGGGCCGCCCGGGGATGCCGAGGGGTTTTCCCGCCCCGCGCCCGCCAGTACATTGACGCCATGTCTAATAGGCCGCTCGCCCCCGCCCGCGTGGCGTCGGAGCACACGGAGCTCAAGGCGCGGAACGTGTCCTTCGGCTGGGAGGACACCCCGCTCCACTGGCTGCCCGGCGATCCCTTCGCCACGCACACCATCAACGTGCTGCACCTGCTCCTGCCCGCGGGCGAGCGGTGGTTCGTGCACGTCTTCAAGCAGGTGCTCCCGCACATCCGGGACGAGCGGCTGCGCGCGGACGTGATCGGGTTCATCGGGCAGGAGGCCGTGCACGCCGCCGCGCACGACGACGTGCTGCCGCACCTGAGGCGGCAGGGCCTGGACCCCACCCCGTACACCGCCCAGGTCGACTGGGTCTTCGAGAAGCTGCTCGGCGACCGGACCCTGCCGCCCGGCAGGGCGCGGCACTGGTGGCTCATGGAGCGGGTCGCGATGATCGCGGCGATCGAGCACTACACGGCGTTCCTCGGCGACTGGATGCTCAACGCGGACGAGCTGGACCGCCGCGGCGCCGACCCGGTGATGCTCGACCTGCTGCGCTGGCACGGCGCCGAGGAGGTCGAGCACCGCTCGGTGGCCTTCGACCTGTTCCTGCACGTCGACGGCGGCTACCGGCGGCGCGTGCGGACGTGGGCGACCGCGTTCGCGTCTCTGGTGTGGCTGTGGCAGCGGGGCGTCCGCTTCTTCATGGACAACGACCCCGAGCTGGTCGGCGCCAAGGCCTCGGTCGGGCAGTTCTTCCGGGCCGGCCAGCAGGGGGTGCTGCCCTCCACCGGGGCGATGCTGAAGTCCATACCGACCTACCTGTCCCGTACGTACCACCCGTCGCAGGAGGGTTCCACGGCCCAGGCGGCGGCCTACCTGGCCTCCTCCCCCGGGGCGAACGGGGGTGCCCGGCCGTGACACGGGCCCTGAAAGCCGCCGCGGTGGCGGGCGCGGTCCTCGTGGCCCGCCGCGCCCTGCGCGCACGCATATCCCGCTCGCCGCTGTGGCCGCTGCCCGCGCTGGCCGAGCCGGTGTCCGGGCACTCGCCGCGCCGCCGGCTGCGCGCGCGGATCGCCTCCCGCACCGAGCCCGCGCAGGGCGTGGTGCGGCTGGTGCTGGAGTCGCCCGAGCTGCCGGAGTGGACCCCGGGGGCGCATGTGGACGTCCTGCTGCCGTCCGGGCTGGTACGCCAGTACAGCCTGTGCGGGGACCCCGCCGACCGCGGCCGCTACACGATCGCGGTCCGGCTGGTGGAGGACGGCCGGGGCGGCTCCCGCGAGGTGCACGACCGGCTCGCCGAGGGCGGTGTGCTGGAACTGCGGCCTCCGCGCAACCGGTTCGCCCTGGAGCCGGCCGCCTCGTACGTGTTCGTCGCCGGCGGCATCGGCATCACCCCGGTCCTGCCGATGGTCCGCGCGGCCGCCGCGGCCGGCGCCGACTGGAGGCTGCTGTACGGGGGGCGCAGCCGCGCCGCCATGCCGTTCCTTCCGGAGCTGGCCGGACTCGACTCCGCCGCCGGGAGGTCCTCCCGCGTCCGCGTCGTCCCCGAGGACGAAGCCGGGCTGCCCGACCTCGCCGCCCTGCTCGCCGGGGCCCCGCCGGACGCGCTCGTGTACGCCTGCGGCCCCGAGCCGCTGACCGCCGCGCTCCTCGCCGCCGCCCCCGACCCCTCCCGCGTACGGCTGGAACGTTTCGCCCCAGCCTCCTCCGGCACCGCAGGCGACCGGCCGTTCACCGTCGAGCTGCGCCGCTCCGGCCGCACGGTCGAGGTCGCGGCCGGCGAGTCGGCGCTGGCCGCCGTCCGCCGCGAGCTGCCCGACACCCCGTACTCCTGCGGGCAGGGCTTCTGCGGCACCTGCCGGCAGCGGGTCCTGGCGGGCCCGGTGGACCACCGCGACGGGCTTCTCACCGACGCCGAGCAGGCGGACTCGATGCTGCTGTGCGTCTCCCGCGCACGGGGGGAACGCCTGGTCCTGGACCTGTGACCGGCGGGGCCGCGCCCCAAGGACCCGCCCCGGGCGGGCAGTAGGGTGTCGGCATGACAACCGGGGTGCGGCGCAGGATGGGTGTCGAGGAGCGGCGGGAGCAGCTGATCGCAGTGGCTCTCCAGCTGTTCAGCGACAGGTCGCCCGAGGACGTGTCGATCGACGAGATCGCGGCGGCGGCCGGCATATCGCGGCCGCTCGTCTACCACTACTTCCCGGGGAAGCTGAGCCTGTACGAGGCCGCGCTGCGGCGGGCAGCCGACGAGCTGGCGCAGCGGTTCGACGAGCCGCTGGAAGGACCGCTCGGGACGCGGCTGCTGCGGGTGATGGGCCGGTTCTTCGCGTTCGTCGACGAGCACGGGCCCGGCTTCTCCGCGCTGATGCGGGGCGGTCCGGCCGTCGGGTCCACGCGGACCAACGCGCTGGTCGAGGAGGTGCGGCAGGCCGCGTACGAGCAGATCCTGCGGCACCTGGGGATCGGCGAGCCGCCGGCGCGGCTGCGCCTCGTCGTCCGCTCGTGGGTCTCGCTCGCCGAGTCGACGGCGCTGCTGTGGCTGGACGGGCGGGAGATCCCGCGCGCGGAGCTGGAGCTCCAGCTGGTGCACGACTTCGCGGCACTGGCCGCCGTGAGCGCCGCGTACAACGCGGAGATGGCCGGGGTGCTGGCGCGGATCCTGGCGCACGAGCCGGCGGACGGGCCGTTCGGCGAACTGGTGGCGCGCCTCGCGTCACTCGTCCCGGGCGACGCGGGCCCGACGCGCGAACCGGCGCCTGACCCGATGCCCGGACCTGCCCCCGAGCCCCGGTGATCATCACGTGATAATGCGCGCGTGAGCATTGACGACATGATCCTGTTCCGGCGGGCCGTGGAGACGGATGCCGCCATGCTGGCGGGCCTGTTCGACCGGGCCGCCCGGTGGATGCAGCAGAACGGCATCGAGCAGTGGAAGCCCGGGGACAGGGACGCCGCGCACTTCGCGGCGCGGATGCGCGACGGCGAGGTGTGGCTCGCGGTCGGCTCCGAGGGGCGGATCGCCGGCGCGTACGAGCTGTGGTGGTCGGACGAGGAGGCCTGGGGCGTGCAGCCCCCGGTCGCCGGGTACGTCCACCGGCTGATGGTGGAGCGCCGGACCGCGCCCGCGGGGACCGGCCGGCGGATGCTCGAACACGCCGAGCGCCGGATCGCCGGCTCGGGCCTGCCGCGGGCGCGGCTGGACTGCCTCTCCACCAACCCCCGGCTGCTCGCGTACTACCAGGACGCGGGCTACCGGGTGGTCGGGGAGTTCCCCCACAAGGAGGGCAGGGACGGCCGCGTCTACGGAGTGGTCCTCCTGGAGAAGCGGCTGGACCGGCTCAGCGTCGTGTGAACACCGCGACGGTCCTGGCCGGGACGGTGAACCCTCCCGTCCTCGCCTCGTACGCGGCCTTCCGGGCCACCGGGTCGGAGCCCGCGGCCTGCACCGGGTGGAGCAGGTAGCCGGTGCCGGCGAGGGCGGGGACGCGCTGCTCCTGCGTCTGCGGGGTGGCGTTGAAGACGACGGCGAGGTCGCCGAGCACCATCGTGATGACCCCGGGCGTCTCCTCCTTCCCGGAGAGCGGGAAGGAGAGCGCCGCCTGGACCTGTTCCGCCGTGCCGAGCCGGAAGGACGGCTCGGTGGTGCGGATGCGCAGCAGGTCGCGGTAGGCGGCCGAGGCGCCGCTGATCTCGGTGCAGCCGGGGGCGGGGCCGGTCAGCAGGGGCTTGGCGTACGTCCACTTCGGCTTGTTGTCGGCTGCCGGGGGCAGGCCGCGGCCGAAGCCGTTGCCGGCGCGGCAGTCCCAGTGGATGGCGTTGAACCAGTCCCCGCTGTCGTAGGAGTTGCGGTCGAGGGACTTGGAGCGGAGCAGGTCCGTGCCGGCCTGGGACAGGGCGGGGCCCTGGGAGAGCGCGGAGACGGCCATCGCCAGGACCTGCATGCGGGCCCGGTCGGCGGTGGGGGTGTCCTGCGGGAGCTTGAACGCCAGGGCGTCGTAGAGGGTTTCGTTGTCGTGGGCGTCGGAGTAGGCGAGGGCGTCGCCGGGGGCGGCCGCGTAGCCGGCCGGGGCGCCGTTGTAGTCGACCTCGGAGCCCTTGACGCGGCGCCCCGAGGTGTCGGTGAAGGCGTACGAGGCGAGGTTGCCGGAGAGGCCGACCTTGATCAGGTCCTGGTCGTGCAGCAGGCGGGCCCGCTGCTCGGCCGGGCTGCCGTTCGCGGGCGAGCCGTTGGGGGCGGTGAACAGGCCGGAGGCGAAGCCCTGGACGCGCGGGTCCTCGTCGAAGGGGCCGCCGCCGCGGACGGCGTCGCGGGCCCGGTCGGAGAAGGTGGCGATGCCGGTGCCCGCCATGTTGGCCTGGGTGGCCTGGACGAAGCGGGCGTTGTTCGCGACCTCGCCGAAGTTCCAGCCCTCGCCGTAGAGGATGATCCGCTTGCCGTCGACGCCGTCCTTCTCCATGGTGAGGGCGTCGAGGGCCTTGCGGACGGCCAGGATGTTGTCCTTCGGGTGGTGTCCCATCAGGTCGAAGCGGAAGCCGTCGACCTTGTACTCCTTCGCCCAGGTGGTGATCGAGTCGACGACGAGGCGGCCCATCATGGCGTTCTCGGGGGCGGTGTTGGCGCAGCAGGTGGAGGTGGCGACGCTGCCGTCGGGCAGGAGCCGCTGGTAGTAGCCGGGGACGATCCGGTCGAGGACGGACTTGCCGTCCTGCCCGGCGGCCACGGTGTGGTTGTAGACGACGTCCATGACCGTGCGCAGGCCGGCGCCATTCAGCGCCTGGACCATCTTGCGGAACTCGACGGTCCGGGCGGTGCCGTCCGGGTTGCTCGCGTAGCTGCCCTCCGGGACGGTGTAGTGCAGGGGGTCGTAGCCCCAGTTGTAGGAGTCCTTCGCCGCCGCGGCGGCGATGCAGGCCTGCTGCTCCTCGGAGTCCGGTGCGTACACCTTCAGGTCGCAGGCGGGTTCGGTGCGGTCGCCGGGCTTCTCGGGGATGGTGCCGATGTCGAAGGCCGGCAGGAGGTGGACGTAGGAGGTGCCGGCGGCGGCGAGGCCGCGCAGGTGCCGCATGCCCCGGGAGTCGGCGTCGGTGAAGGCCAGGTACTGGCCGGGGTGCTTGCTGGTGGGGTCGGCGACGGAGAAGTCGCGGATGTGGAGTTCCTGGATCTGCGCGTTGGTGAAGGGGACCGCGGCGGGCTTGCGCAGCTGCCGCCAGCCGGGCGGGGCCAGCTTCGGGTCGGCGAGGTCGACGGCGAGGCTCGCCGCCGAGTCCGCGGTCAGGGCGGTGGAGTACGGGTCGGTGACCAGGTTGCGTACGATCTGCCGGGCCCCGGGCGCCCAGACGGTGACGGCGTACCGGTAGGGCTTGCCGGTCCAGGAGCGCTCGCCGCGCGCCGACCAGACGCCGGTGGCGTCGTCGCGGCGCATCGGCAGGATGCGGCCGTCGAGTTCGAGCTCGACGGTGCGGGCGGTCGGCGCCCACACCGACAGGGTGGGACGGCCGTCCTTGAAGACGGGGCCGAGCGCGCTGTTGTTCGCGTACAGGTCGTCGAGGACCCCGGCGAGCTGGACGCCGGTGGCGGCGAGGACCGCCCCGTTGGCGGCCCGGGCGGAGGCCGTGACCTGGCCGCGCAGGGCGCCCCGGACGCGGTCGCGGTCGCGGGCGTCCACGCGGTGCGCGGTGTGTCCGGCGAGGTGCGGGAACTTCTTCTTCTGCGCGTCGGTCAGCGTGCCGGGGGTGAGCCGGATCCACTGCGCCGTCCCGGTCAGGGTGCCGTTCTCGGCCTTGACCGACCCGTCGGCGGAGGCGAGGAGCTGGACGGACGCGGCGGCCGCGGGGGCGTTCCAGGCGACGGTGTCCCGGTCGATCCAGACGGCGTGCGCCGCGCCGAGGTCGAGGCCGGCGGCGGAGCCCGCGGGCTGCGGCAGCAGGTAGGGGGCCCGTCCGCCGAGCATCCACACCTCGTGGCCGACGGCCTTGAGGTCGAGGGACTGGTCGGTCGGGAGGTCCTTCTCGTCGCCCTTGTGGACGATGTAGCTCAGCGACTCGGCTCCGGCGGCGAGGGGCACCTCGAAGACGGCTCCGTAGGAGTCGATGCGGGCGGGGGCCAGCGGCTTGGACCAGTCGGTGGGGTGGGCGGCGCCGGCCCAGACGTGCAGGCCCCAGCCGTCGTAGTTCCCGTCGGCGCGCTGGTAGTGCAGGACGGCCTTGGTGCGGTCCTGCGGCGGGTAGGCGGGCCGCTCGGTGCGGACGGCCTCCTGGCCCTGCTCCAGCCAGACCTCGCCGGTGCGGGTCACGTCGAGGGTGCGGTCCGCGGCGACGTCCTTGTTGCCGTCCTTGTCGATGACGAGGTAGCCGATCGAGGAGGCGCCGGGCTTGAGGCGGACGTACGCGAACGCCCCGTAGGCGTCGCGGCCGGTGAAGGCGTGGCCCTCGGGCCAGGGCGTCGCCTCGCCCTCGGCGAGGTCGCCCCAGGCGTAGAGGCGCCAGTTCGTGTAGTCGCCGTCGGGGCGGCGGTAGTGGACGACGGCGTACTCGCGCTGCGTCGCGGTGGGCACTCCGGGGGGCGGCAGCTGCCCGGCGGTCGATGCGGCGAGCGCGCTCGCGGTGCGTCCGGCGGAGTCGACGGCGACGGCCTTGTACCGCAGCGGGGTGCCGGGCTTGGCGTCGACGTGCTGGGTGGTCTTGTAGGGGGCGTGGTCGGCGGAGCCGAGGACCTGCCAGGGGCCGTTGCCGGCCTGGGCGGCGAAGACGACCCGGTTCAGGCCGCCGCCGCTGACCTCGGCGGACACCTCGACGGTGCCGGCGGCACCGGCGGCCGGGGCCTTCAGCGTCAGCGCGGGCCTGTCCGCCGGGGCGGCGACCGGTTCGAGGGCCCTGAGGACGACCGTGCCGAGGGCGGGCAGCGGGACGGTCAGCTTGCCGTCGGCGGTGGCGCGGATGATCGCGGTCCCGCCGTACAGGGTGCGGTACTGGGCTCCGGCCGGGGCGTCGATGCGGACGGTGCGCTCCTCGGCCGCGTTGTTCGCGGCGACGAGGTACTCGTGCCGCGGGGCGGGGCGGGCCTTGTCCTTGCCGCCCTTGCCCTTGCCCTTGCCGCCCTTGCCGCCGGCGGCGGGGGCGTCGGTGCGGGCGAAGGCGTAGACGGAGCCGTCGTTCAGGCGCTCGCTCTGGACGCCGTCGCGCAGGGCCGGGTGCTCGCGGGTGAGCTTGGAGAGGGCGGCGATCTGCCGGTAGAGGGGGTGGGAGGGGTCGTAGGCGTCGGCGGCGTGCGTGCGGTCGGTGCCGAGCTGGTCGTCGTCGAGGTAGTCGGCGGTCCTGGACGCGAAGAGGGGCTGGCGGGCGTCCTTGTCGCCGCCGGCGCCGGTGAAGCCCTGTTCGTCGCCGGCGTAGACGACGGGGTTGCCGCGGCTGAGGAACATCAGCTCGTTGGCGAGCCGGTAGCGGGCCAGGAGCTCCTGTTCGCCGGCGCCGGGCCGGTCCTGGCGCAGGAAGGTGCCGAAGCGGCCCATGTCGTGGTTGCCGAGGAAGGTGACCTGCTCGTAGGCGTTCGCCTTGTCGGTGGTGTACCGGTAGTCGTCGGCGAGGACCGCGGAGAGGCGTCCGGCGCCGGCGCCCTGGGAGGCGTAGGCGCGGATGGCGTCCTGGAGCGGGAAGTCGAGGGTGGCGTCGAGTCGGCCGCGGGTCACGTAGGGGGAGGTGACGGCGGTGTCGGCGGAGTAGACCTCGCCGAACATGAAGAAGTCCTTGCGGCCCTGCTTGGCGGCGTACTTGTCGAGGGCGGTGGCCCACTGGGTCCAGAAGCCGGTGTTGACGTGCTTGACCGTGTCGATGCGGAAGCCGTCGATACGGAAGTCCTTGACCCACTTCTCGTAGATCTTCTGCATGCCGCTGACGACCTCGGGGCGCTCGGTCCACAGGTCGTCGAGGCCGAAGAAGTCGCCGTGCTCGGAGGACTCGCCGGCGAAGGTGGAGTCGCCCCGGTTGTGGTACATCGCCGGGTCGTTGAGCCAGGCGGGGACCTTCAGGTTCTTCTTCCCCTCGGGGACGAAGGGGGTGCGGGGGAACGCGGAGAGGTCGGTGGCGGGGAACTTGCGGCCGCCGGCCGCGTAGTCGGCGTCGTCGAAGGGGACGCCGTCCTTGGTGAGGTAGGGGAAGGCGCCCTTCGACAGGTAGGAGTAGGACTGCTCCTTGTAGTCGACGACGTCGGCGGTGTGGTTGGTGATGACGTCGAAGAAGACCTTCATCCCCTTGGCGTGTGCCTTGTCGATGAGCCGGGTGAGGTCGTCGTTGGTGCCGAAGTGCGGGTCGACCTGCGTGAAGTCGGTGATCCAGTAGCCGTGGTAGCCGGCGGAGACGTCGTCGCCCTTGCCCTGCACGGGCTGGTTCTTGAAGATCGGCGCCATCCAGATGGCGGTGGTGCCGAGCCCCTTGATGTAGTCCAGCCGGTCGGTGAGGCCCTTGAGGTCGCCGCCCTGGTAGAAGCCCTTGTCGGTGGGGTCGAGGCCGGTTTGCAGGCGGGTGCCGGTGAGGCCGCCGGTGTCGTTGCGGCGGTCGCCGTTGGCGAACCGGTCGGGGAGGACGAAGTAGAACTGCTCGCGGGTGAGGTCATGCCGTGCGGGCTCGGCGGCGAGTGCCGCGTCCGAGGGCGGGGCCGGCGGCCGGGTGGTGCCGGCGGCCGCGGCGGGCAGGGCGGGCAGGAGCGTCGCCGCCAGTGCGGCGGCGAGGACTCCTGCGGCTGGGCGGGTCAAGGCGTCGTCTCCTCGGGTGCGTGGAGAGGGCCGCCCGGCGCGGACCGGGTCCGGTGCGGGCGCCGGGCGGCCCTGGCAGCGGGTCGGTCAGTTGCGCCAGGTGTCGTTCAGGACGACCTTGCCGTCGGCCGGGACGGTGGCGGTGCGGTTGGCGCCGCTCTCCCAGGTGGTGTTCCCGGCGGCGTCGCGGCGGATGTACTTGTACGAGAACACGGTGCCGGGCGGCAGCTGCACGTCGAGCTTCCACACCGGGTAGGCGGCGGGGTCGAGCTTGGGCGCGGCGGCCGGGTTCCATCCGCCGAGTTCGGCGCGGTCGCCCGCGATGTGGATGTTCTGGCCGAACACGGTGGTGGCGTTGACGGCGAAGGACGCGCCGGTGCCGTCCTGGGTCCCGGAGCAGGTGCGGGCGCCGGTGTGCAGGGCGAGTGCGGTGCCGGGGGCGACGGTGGCGGTGAACCGGCCGTCCGAGCCGACGGTGACGGTCCGTCCGCTCTGCACGTCGCAGTAGGCGCCGCCGGGCAGGGAGGTCTGGAAGGTGCGGGTGAGGGCGTGGGACTCGTGGTTCAGGGCCACGTACGCCTTGCTGCCGCGGCCGAAGGCGATCTGGTCGCCGCCGTTGTCCCACCAGTCGGTGACGGCCTGCCCGCGGGCGGTGTTGCGGAAGCCGACCATCGAGGAGATCTCGCGCCAGGCGTGCTGGCACTTCCAGCCGTCGCTGTAGCAGGCGTTGACCGTGCCGCCGTTCGGCGGGCCGGCGTCCTTGTCGGTCCAGTCGTAGCCGGAGTGGACGTCCGGGGAGCCGTAGGGCCAGGCCAGCATGAAGACGTGGGCGAGGGTGTGGGCGGAGCCGTTCTTGTGGCTGAGGCTCTCGCCGTTGCGCTCGGTGTCGTGGTTGGCGACGAAGACGCCGGACTTGCCGGAGGACATGTAGCCCCAGGCCTCGCCGAAGTTCTTCAGGTAGGCGAGGTTCTCGGACTGGAAGATGCGCTTGAGGTCGCGGGCGTAGCGGAACTCCTGGACGTCGCCGCTGCCCAGGTACTCGCTCGGGTCGACGGCCTCGCCGGCGCCGTGGATCGCCTCGTGCTTCCAGTAGGCGCCGGGGTTGCTGAGCCGGGACTTGATGTTGGCCAGGTCGGTGGCCGGCATGTGCTTGGCGGCGTCGATGCGGAAGCCGTCGACGCCGAGCGAGAGCAGGTCGTTCAGGTAGCCGGCGATCCGGGAGCGGACGTGCTCCTCGCCGGTGTCGAGGTCGGCGAGCTGGACGAGCTCGCAGTTCTGGACGTTGGCGCGGTCGCGGTAGTTGTCGCCGATGGTGGTGCGGCAGTCGTCCATGTCGGCGCCGGTGTAGATGCCGGGGTAGTCGTACTTGCGGTAGGTGCTGCCGCCCGTGCCGGTGAGGGTGGCGTTCGCGTCGGCGGGGCCGGCCATGTGGTTGATGACGGAGTCCACGACGACCTTGACGCCGGCGGCGTGGCAGGTGTCGATCATCGCCTTGAAGGCGGCCCGGTCACCGAGCCGCGAGGCGATCTTGTAGCTGACCGGCTGGTACGAGGTCCACCACTGGGAGCCCTGGACGTGCTCCTGCGGCGGGGAGACCTGGACGTATCCGTACCCGGCGGGGCCGAGGCTGTCCGTGCAGGCCTTGGCGACCGAGTCGAAGCGCCATTCGAACAGCACGGCGGTGACGTCCTTGTCGCCGGGCGGGGACGCCTGGGCAGGGGGTGCCTGTGCGGTGAGGGTCGCGGCGGCGAGGGCGGCGGCGGCGAGCAGCGCGGCGCCGCTCGCCCGGCGTGGGGCGGCGGGCGGTCTGGCGTCGATGGCAGACATGCGGGGGCCTCCTGGCGGGAGAGGTTGGGGATTGTGGCGACCGTAGGGGCCGCCCCCGCGTGTTGCAAGACTTTGCGCAAGAGATTGCAGAATTGTTTCCGGCCGGTAGGTGCCCAGATCCTCCCCAACCGCCCCTCGACGGGGCCGACTTGAGCGCCGCTCCGCCGGCCCCCCGGCCCGGGCCCCGGACATGGCGGCGCCGGGACCCCGTGATCGGGGCCCCGGCGCCGGGCGGGGTCTCGGGGGTCGGCCCCGAGCTTTCAGGTGCGCAGCGGCGGCGGGGCCGTCGAGCCCCGGACCACCAGCTCCGGTTGGAAGACGTATTCGGTTCTCTGGACGGGCGTGCCGCCGACCGCCTCCAGCAGGGCGCCGACCGCGGCCGTCGCCATGGCGCGCACCGGCTGGCGGACGGTCGTCAGCGGCGGGTCGGTGAAGGCGATCAGCGGCGAGTCGTCGAACCCGACCACCGACACGTCCTCGGGGACGCGCAGCCCGCGCGCCCGGGCCGCCCTTATCACGCCGAGCGCCATGGGGTCGCTGCCGCAGACGATGCCCGTGCAGCCGCGGTCGAGGAGCGCGACGCCGGCGGCGTGGCCGCCTTCGACCGTGAACAGAGTGCGCTGGATCAGCCCCTCGGCCTCCGCCCCCGGGACGGCCGCGGTGAAGCCCTGCTCCTTGCGGGCCGACGGCACGTACCGGGTCGGCCCGATCGCGAGGCCGATCCGCCGGTGCCCGAGGGCCTCCAGGTGCCGGACGGCCATGTCGGCCGCGGCCCGGTCGTCCGGGGAGATGAACGGGGCGTTCACCTGCTCGTTGAAGCCGTTGATCATCACGAACGGCACGCCGCGGGAGGCGAGCCGCTGGTAGCGGGCCGGGTCCGCGTGCGAGTCGGCGTGCAGGCCGGACAGGAACACGATCCCGGTGACGCCGCGCGCCTCCAGCTGCTCGACGAGCTCGTCCTCGGTGGCCCCGCCGGGGGTCTGCGTGCACAGCACCGGCGTGTACCCGTGGCCCGCCAGGGCCTGTTCGATGACCTGCGCGAACGCCGGGAAGATCGGGTTGGTCAGCTCGGGTATGAGCAGCCCGACCAGCCCGTTGCTGCGGCGCTTCAGCCGGACGGGCCGCTCGTATCCGAGCAGGTCCATCGCGGCCAGCACCTTGTGCCGGGTGCCGGCCGCGACGCCCGTCTTGCCGTTGAGGACCCGGCTGACGGTCGCCTCGCTGACCTGGGCCTGCGCGGCGATGTCCGTCAGCCGGAGGGGTGTGTCCCCGCTGGTCACTCCTCCCACCACACCGCCGTGTCGGCGGGCAGAGTGCCCGGGCTTTCGAGGACGGCGCTGGCCAGCAGCACGGTGCCCGGGGCGGGCAGTGCGACCGGCTCGGCCGTGGTGTTGACGGTGCAGGTGAAGCCGCCGCGGCGGAACGCCAGGACGCCGTCGGGCGCGGGCAGCCACTCGACCGCGTCGCCCGCGCCGAGGTCGGCGCGCTCGCGGCGGATCCGCAGCGCGGCCCGGTACAGCTCCAGCGTGGAGTCGGGGTCGCCGGTCTGCGCCTCGACGCTCAGCTCGGCCCACTCGGCCGGCTGGGGCAGCCAGCTGCCGCCGTCGCCGAAGCCGTACGGAGCCTCGGTGCCCGACCACGGGATCGGGACGCGGCAGCCGTCGCGGAAGCCGTCCTGGCCGGCCGCCCGGAAGAACGACGGGTCCTGGCGCACCTCGTCGGGCAGGTCGGTGACGTCGGGCAGGCCGAGCTCCTCGCCCTGGTAGACGTACGCGGAGCCGGGCAGCGCCAGCATCAGCAGCGTGGCGGCCCGGGCGCGGCGCAGGCCCAGCTCGCGGTCGCCCTGCTCGCGCAGCTGCGTGCCGAGGCCGGGCGGGTTCGCGAAGCGGGTCGCGTGCCGGGTGACGTCGTGGTTGGACAGCACCCAGGTGGTGGGGGCGCCGACGGGGCGCATCGCGGCGAGCGAGCCGTCGATGACCTTCCGGAGCTCCCCGGCGTTCCAGTCGGCCGTCAGGTACTGGAAGTTGAACGCCTGGTGCATCTCGTCGGGGCGGACGTACAGGGCGGTGCGCTCGACGGTCGGGGTCCAGGCCTCGGCGACGAGGACGCGGTCGCCCTCGTACTCGTCGAGGATCCGCCGCCAGGAGCGGTAGATCTCGTGGACGCCGTCCTGGTCGAAGAACGGCATGACGTCGTTGCCGAGGAGCTTCAGCTGGTCGCCGGAGCCGATGTCGGGCAGGCCGGGGGCCTTGACGAGGCCGTGGGCGACGTCGACGCGGAAGCCGTCGGCGCCGAGGTCCAGCCAGAAGCGGAGGATGGAGCGGAACTCGTCCTGGACGGCCGGGTGCTCCCAGTTGAAGTCGGGCTGCTCGGGCGCGAAGAGGTGCAGGTACCACTCGCCGTCCGGGACACGGGTCCAGGCGGGGCCGCCGAAGATGGACTCCCAGTCGTTGGGCGGGAGCTCGCCGTCCTCACCCTTGCCGGGGCGGAAGTGGAAGCGCTCGCGGAGCCGGGAGCCGGCACCCTCGCGGACGGCCTGCCTGAACCAGTCGTGCTGGTCGGAGCAGTGGTTGGGGACGAGGTCGACGATGATCCGCAGGCCCAGTTCGTGGGCGTCGCGGATCACGGCGTCGGCGTCGTGCAGGGTGCCGAACATGGGGTCGATGGCCCGGTAGTCGGCGACGTCGTAGCCCGCGTCGGCCTGCGGGGAGGCGTAGAACGGGCTGAGCCAGACGGCGTCGACGCCCAGCTCCTTCAGGTACGGCAGTCTGCTGCGGATGCCTTCGAGGTCCCCCATGCCGTCCCCGTTGGAGTCGGCGAAGCTGCGCGGATAGACCTGGTAGATCACCGCTTCTCTCCACCAACCGGGCAGGGTGCCGGTCGGGGTGTGGAGTGTTTCGGCGAGGTGCTGGGTCATGACGTCCTTGTGGGTCGGGCCGGGGGTGTGCGGGGGCGGGAGCCGGGTGGTCAGCCCTTGGTGGCGCCCGCCGTCATCCCGGCGACGAGGTGACGCTGGGCGAAGACGAAGAAGATGGCGGCGGGGATCGCGATGAGGACCGAAGCGGCCGTCATGGGTCCCCAGTTGGCGGTGTACTGCGTGACGAAGGTCTGCAGGCCGCCGGCGAGGGTGAGGTTCTCGTCGCCGACCATGAACGCGGAGGCGTACGCGACCTCTCCCCACGCGGTGATGAAGGAGTAGAAGGCCGTCACGGCGAGGCCGGGGCGGGCCAGCGGCAGGATGAGCCTCCAGAACGTGCCGAAGGGGGTGAGCCCGTCGACGCGGCCGGATTCGTCGATCTCCGCGGGGATGGTGTCGAAGAAGCCCTTCATCATCCAGGCGCAGAAGGGCACCGCGATGGTGAGGTAGGTGATGATCAGGCCGACGGGCTGGTTGAGCAGTCCGAGCTGTCCCATGAGGTTGTAGAGCGGGACGATGAGGATGGCCATGGGGAACATCTGCGTGATGAGCAGGGTCCACATCAGGGGCTTCATGCCGGGGAACCGGAACCGGCTGACGGCGTAGCCGGTGGTCGCGGCGATGAACACGCCGAGGACGGTGGTGATGCCGGCGACGAGGAGGGAGTTGCCGAACCAGGTGAAGAAGGAGGTCTCCTCCACCAGGTAGCGGTAGTTCTCCAGGGTGGGGTCCTTGACGAAGTCCGTCGTGATCGCGTGCTGGGCGGGCTTGAGCGAGGTCAGCAGGACCCACAGCACGGGGAACACGGCGATGACGGCGGCGGCGGCGAGCGTTGCGTGGAGCCCGAAGGAGGCGAGCGGCGAGCGCTGCCCGCGCGGGCGGACCTTCCCGGGGGCCTTGCCGGGGGTCGCGGCGGTCGTCCCGGCCTCGGTCGGGGCCGTGGTCGTGGAGGCGGCCATGGTCACCACACCTCTCCCTGCTTGCGCAGCGCGCGCCGGTAGACCAGCGCGAAGATCATGAGGAGGGCGAGGATGAGCACGCCCCAGGTCGCGGAGCCGGCGAAGTCGCGCGGGCTCGACACGAAGGCCTCGCGGAAGGCCTGGGTCACCAGGATCTCGGTGGAGTCGCCCGGTCCGCCCCGCGTCAGCAGGAAGATCACCGGGAACATGTTGAAGGTCCAGATGGTGGAGAGCAGGATCACCGTCATGCTGACCGAGCGCAGGCCGGGCAGGGTGATGTGCCGGAAGCGCTGCCAGGTGGTGGCGCCGTCCATCTCGGCGGCCTCGTACAGCTCGCCCGGGATGGACTGCAGGCCGCCGAGGAGCGCGACCATCATGAAGGGGATGCCGAGCCACACGTTGACGGTGATCACCGAGAGCTTCGCCCAGGTGGGGTCGTCGAGCCACGGGATCGCGGCGATGCCGCCGCCGTCGAGGAGCTTGTTGAGGATGCCGTTGTCGCGGTTGAAGAGGAACCGCCAGGCGAAGACGGAGACGAAGCCGGGGACGGCCCAGGGCAGGATGAGCGCCATGCGGTAGAAGGCGCGGCCCTTGAAGTCGCGGTTCAGCATGTTCGCCAGGGCGAGGCCGAGCGCGAAGGTGACGGTCACGCACGCGACGGTCCACACCACCGTCCACACCAGCCGCTGCCAGAACACCGGGTCGCTCAGCACGGCCGTGTAGTTGTCGAGTCCGACGAACGTGTACGTGGCCTCGATGTGGTTGGCGCCGATCGTGCGGGCGACGTTCCGCTCGTTGGCGTCGGTCAGCGACAGGTAGACGCCGCGGACGAGCGGCCAGCCGATGATGATGCCGAGGACGAGCACGACCGGGGCGATCATCGCCCAGGCGTACCAGTGCGTGGCGAAAGCACGCTTGAGCCCGCCGCGGTTCGCGGCGCGCTGGGGCCCGTCAGTCCTGCGGCTCCGGCCGCGGGCGACGTCGGTCTCGTCGCCCGCGGCCTTCGCCACAGACTGGCTGGTGTGAGCAGCCATGGTCTTGTTTACTTCCAGCCCTTGAGGATCTTGCGGAACTCGGCGCCGGCGGCCTTGGCCGCGTCCTCGGGGCTCGACGCCCCGGTGATCGCCTTCGTGTACTCGACCTTCAGCGGCTCGAAGAGGGAGCCGTTCTCCGGGATCCAGGCGCGCTCGACGGCCTTGTCGACGGCCGGCTTGAAGAACTGGACCATCTCGCTGGACTTGACGTCGGGCTGCTCGTAGGCGGCGGTCCGGGTCGGGAGCAGGCTGAGCTCCTTGGCGGACTGGACCTGCACGTCCTGCGAGGTCATGTACTCGACGAAGGCGTGCGCGGCGGCGCGGTTCTTGGAGCCGGCGTAGACGGCGAGGTCGTGGCCGCCCTGCGGGGCGCCGGCCTTGACGGAGCCGGCCGGGACGGCGGCGACGCCGAGGTTCGACTTGTCCTTGAACTGCTCGCCGGCGTAGCTGTCGGCGACGGCCCACGGGCCGTTGATCATCATGGCGGCCTCGCCGGACTTGAAGGCCGTCTGCATGTTGTTCCAGCCGTCGGTGGCGTTGGTGATCGCCGCGCCGGAGGTGACGAGGTCGCGGGCCGTCTTGAAGGCCTTGACGCCGGCCTCGTTGTCGACGGTGACCGTCTTGTTCTTCGCGTCGACCAGGTCGCCGCCCTCGCCGTAGATCAGCGGGAGGAACCAGTAGGAGTCGTCGCCGCGCAGGTACAGGCCGGCCTTGCCGGTCTTCGCCTTGATCGCGGCCGAGGCGGCCTTCAGCTCCTCCAGGGTCTTGGGGGGCTGGACGCCGGCGTCGGCGAGCATCTTCTTGTTGTAGAAGAGGCCGAGGGTGTCGATGACCTGCGGGACCGCGTAGGTCTTGCCCTCGTACTTGCCGCTGGCGGCGGCCTGGGGCAGGAACTCGGCGTCGATCTTCTTCGCGGTCTCGGCGGGGACCTCGTCGAGGTAGCCGAGGGAGGCGAAGTCCGCGACCCAGCCGACGTCGGCGCGGATCACGTCCGGGGCCTCGGCGCCGCTGCTGAAGGCGTTCTTCACCTTGTTCTGGGCGTCGCCGTAGGGCACGTTGACGTACTTGACCGTGACCTTGGGGTGCTTCGCCGTGAACGCCTCGGCGATCTTCTGGAAGCTCGCCTTCTCGGCATCGTTCGAGGTGTCCCACCACGTGACCGTGCCGGAGAGCTCCCCGCCCGCCTTGGTCGCGCCGCCGTCGTCCTTGGTGTCACCGCCGCAAGCCGTCGCCGCGAGCGCCAGGGTCGCGACCAGCGCGGTGGCCGCTATGCCACGCCGCATATGAACTCCTTCGATGATCCCGGCCGCGCCCTCGCGGTCCCGAGTTGCAGGGAACGTAACAAGCCTGAAAGCTGACCGAAAGAGCTTGCGGCAATTTTCTGCAAGCCCGGGGGATCGTTACATCCGCGTGTCCGGACGGTTGCCGCACCTTGCTGGCCGATCGAACGTCCTTCGGGTCGTCAGGCCCGCAACCAGGGGCGGTGTCGCCGCGTTGACCCCGGTATGACCCATGAGCTGACCGCCCCCCGGCTTGCAAGCGCTTCCAGCAAGACCACCGAAAGCGTCGGCTGGTGGCGCGATGCCGTCATCTACCAGGTGTACGTCCGCTCCTTCGCGGACAGCGACGGCGACGGCGTCGGGGACCTCCGCGGGGTGCGCTCCCGGCTGCCGCACCTGGCCCGGCTGGGCGTGGACGCGGTGTGGCTGACCCCCTTCTACGTCTCCCCGCAGGCCGACGGCGGCTACGACGTCGCCGACTACCGGGCCGTCGACCCACTCTTCGGGGACCTCCCGGACGCCGACGAGCTGGTCCGGGCCGCCCACGCGCTGGGCCTGCGGGTCATCGTCGACGTGGTGCCCAACCACACCTCCGACCGCCACCCCTGGTTCCGCGAGGCGCTCGCCGAGGCCCCCGGCGGCCCGGCCCGCGCCCGCTACCACTTCCGCCCGGGCCGCGGCCCCGGCGGGATGGTGCCGCCCAACGACTGGGAGTCCGTCTTCGGCGGCCCCGCCTGGACGCGCGCCGCCGGCGGCGAGTGGTACCTGCACCTGTTCGCCCCGCAGCAGCCCGACCTGAACTGGGAGCACCCGGAGGTCGCCGAGGAGTTCGCCTCCGTCCTGCGGTTCTGGCTCGACCTCGGCGTCGACGGCTTCCGCGTGGACGTCGCCCACGGCATGGTCAAGGCCCCCGGCCTGCCCGACATCGGCCGCGGCGCCCAGGCCACCCTGATCGGGACCGAGCCGCTGCCGTTCTTCGACCAGGACGGCGTCCACGACATCCACCGCTCCTGGCGCCGCCTCCTGGACGAGTACGGCGGCGAGCGGATCGGCGTCGCCGAGGCCTGGGCGCCGACCTCGGAGCGCCTGGCCCTGTACGTCCGCCCCGACGAGATGCACCAGGCCTTCAACTTCCGGTTCCTGAACTGCCCCTGGGACCCGGCCCTGATGCGGACCGTGATCGACGAGTCGCTCGCCGCGACCGCCGCGGTCGGGGCCACCACCACCTGGGTCCTCTCCAACCACGACGTCGTCCGGCACGTCACCCGCTACGGCGGCGGCCCGCAGGGCCTGGCCCGGGCGCGGGCCGCCGCCCTGCTGATGCTGGCGCTGCCCGGGTCGGCGTACCTCTACCAGGGCGAGGAGCTCGGCCTGCCCGAGGTCGCCGACCTGCCCGCCGAGGTCCGCCGGGATCCGGCGTTCCTGCGCACCGCCGGGCAGGACGGGCTGCGCGACGGCTGCCGGATCCCGCTGCCCTGGTCAGGGCAGGAGCCCCCGTACGGCTTCGGCCCGGCCGGGAGCTGGCTGCCACAGCCCCGGGACTGGGCGGGCCTGAGCGTCGCCGCGCAGACCGGCGACCCGCACTCCACCCTGGAGCTGTACCGGGCCGCCCTGGAGCTGCGCCGCGCCCTGCCGGGCCTCGGCTCCCCGGACGCCGGCCCGCTGGAGTGGCAGCCCTCCCCGGAGGGGGTGCTCCTCTTCACCCGGCCCGGCTTCGCCTGCACCCTCAACGGGCGGGGCACGGTGGTGGAGCTGCCGTCGCCGGGACGCCCCGTCCTCTCCAGCGCCCCGGTGGAGACGGACGGCCGCTCGGTCCGGCTGCCCCAGGATTCGTGCACCTGGTGGGCTTTGTGACGTGGGACCGGTACAGTCCAATCCCGTGACCGCACGGCTTGCCGACATCGCAGCCCAGGCGGGGGTCAGCGAAGCCACAGTCAGCCGCGTGCTCAACGGCAAGCCCGGTGTGGCCGCAGGCACCCGCGAGTCCGTGCTGGCCGCGCTCGACGTGCTCGGCTACGAGCGGCCCGTGAAGCTGCGGCAGCGCAGCGCGGGCCTCGTCGGGCTGATAACCCCCGAGCTGGACAACCCCATCTTCCCGGCGCTGGCCCAGGTCATCGGCCAGGCGCTGACCCGCCAGGGGTACACGCCCGTCCTCGCGACGCAGACCCCCGGCGGGTCCACCGAGGACGAGCTGACCGAGATGCTCGTCGACCGCGGCGTCTCCGGGATCATCTTCGTGTCCGGCCTGCACGCCGACACCACCGCCGACACCGGCCGGTATGACCAACTTCGTGCGCAGGGCGTACCATTCGTCCTGATCAACGGCTTCTCCGAGAAGGTCCAGGCCCCCTTCGTCTCCCCCGACGACCGGGCGGCGATGCAGCTGGCCGTCACCCACCTGACCGCGCTCGGCCACACCCGTATCGGGCTGGCCGTCGGCCCCAAGCGGTTCGTGCCCGTCCTCCGCAAGATCGAGGGCTTCCGCCTCGGGATGAAGGAGCGCCTCGGCCTCGACGAGGACGCCGTCGAGGAGCTGATCCAGCACTCCCTGTACTCCCTGGAGGGCGGGCAGGCCGCCGCGACCTCGCTCATCGCCCGCGGCTGCACCGCCGTCGTCTGCGCGAGCGACATGATGGCGCTCGGCGCGATCCGGGCCGCCCGCCAGCAGGGCCTGCGGGTCCCGCAGGACGTCTCCGTGGTGGGCTTCGACGACTCCCCCCTGATAGCGTTCACCGACCCGCCGCTGACGACCATCCGCCAGCCCGTACAGGCCATGGGACAGGCCGCCGTGCGGACGCTGCTGGAGGAGATCGGCGGCACGCCGGCGCCCCACACCGAGTTCGTGTTCCTGCCCGAGCTGGTGGTCCGCGGGTCCACCGCGTCCGGCCCCGGGCAGACCAGGGTCCCGTCTCGTCCTGAAGGCTGAGCGGCTGCGGCAAGGATGCTCCCGCGGGATGATCGAAGGCGGGAAGGCATCTGGCAAACTCTCGTCCCATGGCTGAAGCGAGCGTGAAGACACTGGAAACCCGGACGGATGTCTCGACGCCCGCCGCCGTCGACGTGGCGCCGCCGCCGCAGACCCGGGCCGACCTCCTCACCCGCCTCCGCGCGCCCCGCAGGCCTCGGATCTGGTTCGAGATCCTCCTCATCGCGGTCAGCTACTGGACGTACTCGCTCATCCGGAACGCGGTGCCCGAGCAGAAGGCCGTCGCCCTCGCGAACGCCGACTTCCTGTGGCGCCTGGAGCAGGCCCTCGGCATCGCCGTGGAGAAGACCGTCAACCACACCGTGAACTCGGTGACGTGGCTGGTCGTGGGCATGAACTACTACTACGCCACCCTCCACTTCGTGGTGACCCTCGGCGTCCTCGCCTGGATCTACCGCCGGCACCCGGGCCGGTACGCGCCGACCCGCCTCGTGCTCTTCGCGACGACCGGCGTGGCCCTCGTCGGCTACTACTTCTACCCGCTGGCCCCGCCGCGGCTGATGGAGACCGAGAACTTCATCGACACGGTCCTCGTCCACCACACCTGGGGCTCGATGGCCTCCGGCAACCTCAAGAACATGTCGAACCAGTACGCCGCGATGCCGTCCATGCACATAGGGTGGTCGCTCTGGTGCGGACTGACGATCTGGGCGGTGGCGACCGTCCCGTGGGCCCGCGTGCTGGGCCTCCTCTACCCGACGGCGACCCTCGTCGTCATCGTCGCCACCGCCAACCACTTCTGGCTCGACGCGGTGGGCGGCATGATCTGCCTCGCCTTCGGCTACACGGTCTCCCGCGCCTGGTACGGCGACATGCCGCACCGGCTGCCCCGCCACCCCCTCCACACCGGCCCGCACCCGGCCACGGCCGCCCTGGCGAACCGGTTCCGCGGACAGCGCACCTGACCCCTCCGGGCCCCTACTGCTGCCCGAGGGCCATCCACTTCTGCGGGAAGGCGAGCGGCTCGAAGCCGTGCCGGGCGTACACCTCGTGCGCGTCGGCGGTGGCGAGGAGGATCCGGCGCAGCCCGAACGGCTCCAGGTGCGCCCGCACCGCCGCGACCAGCGCCCCGCCGAGGCCCTTGCCGCGCACGCCCGGGTCGACGTACACGTCGCACAGCCACGCGAAGGTGGCCCGGTCGGTGACCACCCGGGCGTACGCCGCCTGCTCGCCCGAGGCGCTGTCGTACACCCCGAAGTTCAGCGAGCCGGCGATGGCGGCCTCCTGCTTCTCCCGGCTGCGGCCCAGCGCCCAGTAGGCGTCCTCGGACAGCCACCGGTGGATCCGGGCCACGTCGAGGCGGGAGGGGTCGGCGGAGATCTCGTACCCGTCGGGCAGCGCTTCAATGCTCATCGCGCCATCCAAACAGGCCGCGCAGGCGCGGGGCAGGGGATATCCCGGTATCCGAGACGGGCTCGGATCCCGGGCCCGTGAGCCAGGGGAGGACTGCCGGCGGGGTCGCGTCGGGGACGGTCCCGGTGATCCGGGTCAGGGCCTCCGCCAGGGCGCGGGTGAAGTCGTCGTCCACCAGGATCCGCTTCCGCTCCCACGGCTCCCGGACCCGCTCCTCCCGATCCAGCAGCCGCACCAGCACCGGCACCGCCGCGGTGGCGGCCGGACCGATCGCACCCAGGTGCCGGACCGCGGCCGGTGTGGGGTGCGCGGGGTGGCCGTCGAAATCCGGGTCCACGTCCGCGAGGAGCACCGGCACGGCCGGCTCCGGATCACCCGTGATCCGCCACCAGGCGTGCGCGGCCGCGACCCGGGTCCAGCCGCCCGGCGAACCCGTCAGCGCCCGCACCGCGTCGGCGTGCCCGGCGGCGGCCGGGCCGAGGTCCGCGAGGTACGGCAGGACCCGGCTGCCGCGCCCCGCCGCGAGATCGGCGGCGCAGGCACGTCGGAGAAGGGCGTCGTCGCCGGTGGTGCGCCAGTGCGCCCAGGCGGCCATGCGGACCCCGTGCCAGGCGCAGGCGGCCTCCGGGCCGTACGGGCCCTCCGGGCGCACGGCGCCCGCCGCGAACCCCGCCAGCCGCCCCGCGGCCGCGGCGGCCGAGGGCCCGATCCGGCCGAGGACGCGGGCGGCGTCGTAGGCGCACCCGGCCTCCAGGTGCGGGACGACCTCGGGGACGGCCGGGGCGGCGGCCGCGCCCAGGTCGGCGAGGAGGCGGAGCAGGTCAGGGGTCGACATACGGGTGTGCCGCAGCTCGGCCCGCACCAGCGGGAGCAGGTCGGCGGCGGGCAGCGCGGCGAGGGGACGCGCGTCGATGAGGAACCAGTCCGCCCTGGACAGGTTCCGCAGGGCGGGCATCGCCCGCGCATCGCCCGTCCCGGCCAGGGCGAGGGCGAGCATCTGGACGTCCCACTGGGATGCGTTGCCCGCCCCGAGGTGACCGCGTCCGAGGCGGCGGGCGAGGCGGTCGGCGTGCGGGGCGAGTGCGAACCGGGCCTGCATGACCGCGTCCCTGGCCCTCCACCGGTCCTCGGGTGGGCCGCAGGCCACCTCGACGACCGCCGCCCAGGCGGCCGGATCCGGCCGCCGCTCGCGGAGGACGGCCTGCACGGCCGCCTCCGCGCCACGGGGCTCGCGAAGCCGTCTAAACAACGGCGGATGCCAGGAACCCCGCCCAGGCGGCCGGAGCCACGGCGAGCCGACCGCCGTCGGGGACCTTGGAGTCCCGGACGAGGACGGTGCCGGTGAGGTGGGCTACCTCGACGCACTCATTGCTGTTGCTGGCGCTGTAGCTGCTCTTGGTCCAGGCGACTTCGACGCATGCGGGCCCGTCGTTCGTGCTGTAGCTGCTCTTGACCCACGTCAAGGTGGAGAGGCTCTCGGCCGACGGCTTGATGCTCATGTCTCCCCTAGTAGCTTCTCGATGAACGTGAGCGATTCGCGAGGTGTCAGTGCCTGTGCTCGGATCATGCCATAGCGCATGTCCAGGATCTGAACCTCTTTCGGCTGGGTGATCAAGCGGCTCACCAGCTGGACTTCGTTGTGGCCGACTGTCGTTCCGTCCCTGAGACGCATGAGTTGGAGCGACCCGGCAAGTCCCGCGTGCTCCTCAACAGCCGTCGGCATCACCTGGATTTCCACGTTGCGCAGGCTGCCGACGGTCAACAGGTGTTCGAGCTGGCGACGCAACACCATCCTGCCCCCGATCGGACGTCGCAGCACAGTCTCTTCCTGCACAACCGTGAGGAGCGGCGCCGGTTGTGCCTGGATGACGTTCTGCCGGGCCAGGCGAGCCATCACCAGGCGATCAACCTGGTCCTCCGAGTACGCCGGTCGCCTCATGCCGTAGAGGGCACGCGCATACTCCTCGGTCTGGAGCAGCCCCATCACCACACCGCAGTCGTAGGCCCCGATCTCAACCGCCTTCGCCTCCAATTCGGCCAGATCGCGCACCTTCTTGGGATAGCGGGCCTTTTCCACGTCGGCCTTCATAGCCGCGATTTTCCCGCCCGCCCCAAGGACCTCGTCCGCCTTGTCCAGGAACTCCGGGCGGGGAATGCGGGTGCCGCGTTCGATCTTGTAGATGAGGTTCGGGCCGTATCCCATCCGCTGGCCGAACTTGGCACGGTCGAGGCCGGCGGACTCGCGCCACATTTTCAACTGGCGCCCCAGCGCGGCGATCACCGCCCCCGATTCGTCCTCCGGGTCGAGTTCCCAGCTCGACTCGTCGGCGCCGTCTGTGTTCACTTCCACCTCCGCGGGGACCGTCAGGACAGCACGCAACCGCCGGGGACAGCCGCCGTACACAGCGGCATCGGCACTGTTCAGGTTACGCACGGGCGGCCACGCTGAGTCACGTGAATCAGGAAATCTCCCTCGTCGCCACTCTCCCCGCGACCCCGCGCGGCGCTCGTGCCGCACGTGCCCTCACCGCCTCCCAACTACTGGAACATCAACTTCCGTTCGCGGACGCGGCGCAGGTCGTCGCCGAGCTCGCCGCGAACGCGGTGACGCACGGGAGGGTGCCGGGGCGGGGGTTCCGGTTGCGGCTGCGGACGGGGCCCGGGCCTACGCTGCGTATCGAGGTGTCGGACACGCGGGCCGAGGCGGTGCCGCGGTGCGAGCCGTCCGTTCCGGATGCGGGGGCGGAATGCGGGCGCGGGCTGCTGCTGGTGTCCGCGCTCGCCTCGCGGTGGGGAACCGACCGGGGGCCGGTTCCGCTGAAAACGGTGTGGGCGGAATTGGATTTCGGCAATCCGCTTTCACCGGATCGAGGTTCTCACGACCCGGTAGACCGTGTTCCGGTGACGCACGACACCTAAAGACATAACCACAGGCACAACGACCTCACCCAACCTCCCCCCTCCCCCTCTCACCCGGTCGGGTGAATCACCCCAACCCCGCTGGCAAATAGGCCAATTCCCGGTGCACGATTCCCTCACAACCCCAGAAACGCGAACGGCCCTCGACCGGGACTGCCATCCCGAACCGAGGGCCTGACCACAGTGGAAGCAGGACCTTCCCCATGGCTGACCAGCAGCCTAGCGCGCCCGCGTGCCCCACGGCGGGCATCCGGCACATCAACCGCGATCACACCCGGCGGTATGTCAAGGTCGGCAACCATCTCGCCCAGCACCGCGAGTTGAGCCTGACGGCGATCGGTCTCGCCGTGCACATCCAGTCGCTGCCCAGCGGCGCCAGCGTCACCATCAAGAGCCTGGCCGGGCGCTTCCCGGAGGGCGAGGTGCGCATCGCCGCCGCCATGCGGGAGCTGGAGCACCACGGCTACCTGCGCCGCCGCCGGGAGCGCGCGGCATCGGGGCGGGTCGTGGCCTTCACGGAGTCGTACAACAACCCGCCCGCACTGTGGGCGGAGGCCCGCCCCGCCCGCGAGACCGCACCCCTGGAGCCCGCCGCGGCCCGCCCGCAGGAGGCCGCCCCGCAGCCGGAGCCGGCCCCCGCCGCCGACGGGGAGGAGGCTGACCCGGATCCCGCCCCCGGGAGGGAGGCGGCCCGGCCGGCGCGCCCGGAGGCGTACGACCTGCTCGGCCGGCTGCGGCTGCGCGACCCGCGACTGGTCCTCTCGAACCGGGACGTGGAACGCCTCGCGCCCGCCGTGTCGGAGTGGCTGGACCAGGGGCTCCCCGTGGCCGCCGTCAGCGCCTCCCTCACCAACGGGCTGCCCCTCGCGCCGATCCACTCCCCGTACGGCCTGCTCCTCCACCGCATCCGCGAACTGGCCCCCGCCCGCCTGCCCTCCACGCCGCGGGTGGGCGCGGTCGGCCCCGACCGGGTCCTCCACCCCCTCCGCACCTGCCCGACCTGCGACAAGGCCCACCGCTCCCCCACCCCGGGCGAATGCCCGCCCTGTACCCGCCGCGCGGCCGCCTGACGCGTCAGGCTTCAGCCGGGGGCCGCACGGCCGCGCCCGCACCGGTCCGCGGCCCGTCCGCAGTCGCCGCCGCGCGCTCGTCGGCCGGGGCGAGCCAGAACCAGAGGAGCGGCAACACCAGCTCGATCACCGTCAGCACGAGCTGGAACCAGTGCGGCCGGCCGTGCACCGCCAGGGAATGACGAACGAGCTCGACGCCCTCCCCCCTGGCCGACGACCGCACCCGCGACGCCGTGTCCGCCGTGCTCAAGGCGTGGCTGGTGTTCGTCCAAGTCCTCTGCGTGGACTGGCTCGACCGGGAGACCTGCCACCGCACCGAACCACGCGACGCCTGCATCGACGCCGTCGTCGGCGCACTCCGCCCCCTCCTCCCCTCCGGGGTGCCCGAGACGGCCGCCTCCTGGTGATCAACGCCGGCCTGTCAACGGAGGACCGTTCCACTCGTCCCGAACGCGAGGTCGCATTTCCGCCAGTGTCGGTGGGTTCGCTCACGAGAGAGTCAGCGATGGTTCGTGTTCCTGATCGCGAGCCTGTCCGTCCGGCACTCCGCGAAAGGCGTAGCGCATGCATGTCGTCCCCGGGCTCAAGGTCCTGTACTTCGGAACTCCGGTGGTGCTGATCAGCTCACTCAACAAGGACGGCACGCCGAACTTGATGCCGATGTCCTCCGCGTGGTGGCTGGGCCAGTCCTGCATGCTCGGTCTCGGCAACAACGCCCAGACCACGGCGAACCTGCTGCGGGAGGGTGAGTGCGTGCTCAACCTGCCCTCGTCGGCGATGGTCGATGCCGTCGACCGGATCGCGCTCACCACCGGGAAGCCGGCCGTGCCGGACTACAAGGCGAAGCAGGGGTACCGGCACGAGCCGGACAAGTTCTCGACCGCACAGCTGACCGAACAGGCATCGGACCTGGTACGGGCCCCGAGGGTTGCGGAGTGCCCGGTCCAGCTGGAATGCAGGGTCGTCTCGGTCCATCCTTTCGGCGGTCTCGAACCGCACGCCACCGCCTTCGAGGTCGAGGTCCTTCGCGCCCATGTCGAGGAGGACCTGGTCATCCCGGGGACGCACTACGTGGACCCGCTCGGCTGGGACCCGCTGATCATGAAGTTCTGCGAGTTCTTCGGCGGGGGACGCAACGTTCACCCGTCGAGACTCGCCGAGGGCTGGAACATGCCGCACCCACTCCAGTCGACCCCTGTCTGAGCAGGCATCCGGCGCCCAGCCTCCCCCGCCTCGCCAGACGGCAGGCCGCCCGCGCACCCGGTGGGCAGACCCCCACCGCAACCCCACGGGCCGCGACAGGGCCGCCGCGACGGATCACCCGGCCACAGGAAGCCGAGCCGCTTGCTCGTTACTGACCCATGCATCTGGCCGGACGGCCGCCGCGTCCTCCTGATCGCCCACTCGGCGAACGCATGGGACACCCTCCCCGCCGCCGGGGAGGGCGGCCGGCAGGCGCGGCTCACGGGCCCGGCCACTCACGGCAGCCCGGACCCGCGTCCACCCGGAGGACGTACGCCGGTCCGGCCGCGGAGCCGTCCCTGCGGAGGGTCTGCCGGAAGCCGCAGCGGAGTCGGAGCTCCGGTGCCGACCAGGCCTCGTCGAACACCCCGTGCGCGTAGGCCCGCGTGACATCCCGCAGCCCGGTGGTGTCCAGGGCGGGGGCCGCCTCCGCGAGCAGCGCCCGCAGCCCGGCCGCCTGCTCCTGGCCCTCCCACGGCCGGTGGAACGACACGCAGGACAGGACGCCGGGCTCCCCGCAGGCCTGCACCTGCCAGGCGCCGAGCCGCACCGCCAGCCAGGCGAAGCCCTCCCGCGGGCGGTCCCAGCGCAGCGCGAAGCCGGGCGCCGAGAACCGCTCCCGCAGCTCCGGCGAGACCAGGCCGTCGTACAGGGCCATCGACGCCACCGGATCCGGCCCGAACCCGACACCGAGGAGCCCGGCCAGCTCGGCGGCGGCCCGCCGCAGCACCTCGGGCCCGTCGATCCGCACCCCCTCCGGCGGAGGCACGACGAGCTGCGCGCCACCGAGCAGCGACCGCCGCGAGGGCACGGGCACGGGCGGCGGCATGGCCAGGCCGTCCAGGGAGTGGCCGCCGGGGAGGTGGTCGCGGGCGATCACGTCGGCGGGGGTCACGAGGGCCATACCGTCAGCGTGAACTGCCGGGTGGGGCCGTTGGCTCCCGCCCTGACCGTGAAGGCGTACGCGCCGAAGAGCGTCGGCGTTCCCCGGATCATCCCGGTCGCTTCCAGGAAGAGGCCCGGCGGCAGTACGCCCGCCTCCAGCGACAGCACGGGAGCGAAGTACGTCCCGGGCATGTTCGGGGGGATCTCCAGGACGTGCGCCGGGAACGCGGCCTGCGCCTGGTCGCCGTAGTCCTGCGAGGTGACCGCCACCGTCTCCTCCTCACGGGGGATCAGCCACGTGTAGGGCGCGCCCTCCGCCGCGTCGGGCAGCACGTCACCGGGACCGAACCGGTGGAAGGCGACCCGCTGGCCGGCGTGGACGGCCTGGCCGTCGAATCCCTCGCGGTCCAGGGCCGCGTCGTGCAGGGCCCCGGCGACCCGCGCGATGGCGTGGTACTGGAAGTCCCAGCCCTGCTGGGCCTGGCCCGGGTGCCACTGGGTGTCGAGGGCCTGCACGTTGGTCAGGTTGACCATGTTGCCGACACCGCCGGCCCACACCATCTGGTCGTTCGCGAAGAACCCGCCCCAGACCATGACCGTGTTCGCCGGCAGGCCGACCGTCTGGGCGAGGAGGACCAGCAGGTTGGCGTAGTCCGCGCACACGCCCCGCCCGTCGGTGAGGACGGTCAGCGGATCGTCGTTGATCGGGTCGGAGGGGTCGTATTGCACCCGCGCCCGGAGGGAACGGCGCAGTGCCGTAGCCACCGCTTGTGCGTCGGTCTCCCCGGCCAGCATGCCCATGGCCGCCACCACGGCGTCGGCGCGGGCCTGCGTCTGTGGGAAGCCGAACAGGCGGTGGACCTCGTGATGGGTGGTGTCGACCTCCTGACCGGGACCGGGCGTGTTCTCGCGGGCCAGCCTCCACGAGACGCCGTGCACGGCGGTGCCGACGCCGTTCACGGGCAGCCTCAGCTGGGACACCGCGAAGAGGTTCTGACCGGGGATCGGCGCGACGAACGAGGATTCGCCGACCTGCTGGTTCCCGGACCACGCCTGCAACTGCACCCGCGCGGCCGACGCCCCGAGATGGGAGACCGCCACGATGGCGGACGGGGTGTCCGTCGTGCGGTACGTGAGGTTCGCCGTCAGGGGGAAATGCGACTCCCACGTCGTCAGTTGGAATCCCTGCAACGCGATGCCGCCCCCGAACTCGATCCTGTCCAGCGTGGGCCCGGCAGGCGCCGGGGCCGGAACCTGGCCGGGCAGGACGGGGGCGGGGGCGGGAGCCGCGGTGGCCGCGTTCATGCGCTGCACCGGAGCCGGGCCCGACCCCTCCGCGGCGGGCGGCCCCGCGGCCGCAGGCGCCTCCCGTACCGGCGACGGGACGGACGCCATCGCGCGCACCGCGTTGGCCTCCGCCTCGCGTTCGAAGCGGTCCCCCGGGTCGCTGATGCTCAGGCCCGCCCCGTTGTCGGTACCGGCGACGGGGCCCCGGCGCTGCTGGATGACGTGCGTCAGCTCGTGCGCGAGGGTGTGCCGGTCGGTGCCGCCGTCCCCGATGACGACATGGCTGCCGCTGGTGTACGCGCGGGCCCCGATCTCGGCGGCGGACCGGCGGGCCGCGGCGTCGTCGTGGACGCGGATGTCCCCGAAGTCGGCGCCCAGGCGGGCCTCCATGTCGGCGCGCACGCCCGCCTCCAGCGGCCGGCCCGCCGACCGCAGCACGTCGTGGACCGCGGACCGCTGCACCGCAGCGGGCGCCTCCTCGGCGGCGTGCCCGCAGCCCGCGCCGTGCCGGTGCGTCCCCGGATCGGCGACGGACCGCTGCGCCTGCGCCCAGGCGTGCCCGGACCGGCGGAGCATCTGCACGACGGCGGCGTTGCCGGCCGCGCGCTGGAGAACGGCCAGGGCGGCCCCCGCCGGCGGGGGCGCCGCACTGCGGGCCGGGCTCCACACGGGAGCGGAGCGCACGGCGCCGTCATGGCCGGGTACGGGCGTAGGAGAGCGCATCGGATCCTCACGGACGGGCGGCGGACGGGCCCCTCCTGGATACGCGGCCCGGACCGCACGGCACCAGGTACCGCCGGGCAGCATCGGCAGTCCGATCGGGAAGCCGGCGGCGGCCCCCACCCCCGCACCCGACCGGAACGGGCACGGGATGTCGGGTGCGGCAGGCCGGGGCGCCCCTAGCGTGGCGGTGGAAAGGAAAGGAGGGCCGGGGTGCTGGAGCGGCTGAACCAGGCCATGGGGTACATCGAGGACCACCTCGACCGGGAGGTCGACGTGTCCGAACTGGCCCGGATCGCGGCGACGTCGGAGTACCACTTCCGGCGGCTGTTCTCGTCGCTGGCGGGGATGCCGCTGTCGGAGTACGTCCGGCGCAGGCGGCTCACCGTCGCAGCGGCCGACGTACTCGCCGGGACGCCGTCCCTGCTGGAGATCGCCGTCCGCTGGGGCTACGGCTCGGGCGAGGCGTTCGCCCGGGCGTTCCGCGCCGTGCACGGCGTCGGCCCCGGCGAGGCCCGGCGCGCCGGCGCGGCCCTGAACGCGCAGCCCCGGCTCTCCTTCCGCCTCACCGTCGAAGGGAGCAGCACCATGCGGTACCGCATCGTCGAGAAGGAAGCGTTCCGGATCGTGGGCAGGAAGGCCCGCGTCCCGCTGATCCACGAGGGGGCCAACCCGCACATCGCCGAGCACATCCGCAGCATTCCGCCGGAGACGGTGCAGCGGATCGCGGCGCTGTCCGACCAGGAGCCGCGGGGCGTGGTGTCGGCGACGGTCCGCGTGTCGGACGGCTTCGAGGAGGGCGCCGACCTGGACTACTACCACGCGGCGGCGACGTCGGCCGAGACGCCGCCCGAGGACCTGGACGTGCTGGAGTGCCCGGCGGGCACGTGGGCGGTCTTCGAGAACACCGGCCCGTTCCCGCAGGCGCTCCAGCAGATGTGGGCCGACGTGGCGGCCCACTGGATGCCGTCGAACCCGTACGAATACCGCCCCGGCCCGGAAATCCTCCGCGTCACAGCGCCGGACTCCGAGCCGCCCCAGGCGACGGCCCACCTGTGGGTCCCGGTGGCCCGTACCACCACCGCAGGCGGGCGCGGGTAGGGGCCCGGCGCGCCGATCCGCACACCGGTTCGCGCAGCCCGCCTGCCCGGTGGCAGGGTGCCGTCATGGACCAGGCAGAGGTATTGCTCATCGGAGGGCGCGCGGGCGTCGGCAAGACGACGGTCGGATGGGAGGTCTCAACACTCCTGCGTGCGGCGGCGGTTGCCCACTGTGTGATCGAAGGCGACTTCATGGGGCAGGCCCATCCGGCCCCGGAGGGCGACCCACGGCGCAGGAAGATCGCCGAGCGCAACCTGACGGCGCTCTGGTCGAACTACGCCGAGCTCGGCTACCGCCGTCTGATCTACACGCAGACGGTGAGCGTTCTGTCCGAGAACGAGGAGATGTTCCGGCGTGCCATGGGCGCGGACGTGAGGATGGTGCGGGTGGTGCTCACCGCTTCCGACGCCACCGCCCGTCAGCGCCTCACCGGCCGGGAAGTGGGCTCGGAGCTGGAGCAGGAGTTGGCGGGCAGCGCCCGCAAGGCACGGATCCTGGACGAGCAGGCACCCCCGGACACACTGCGGGTGGTGACCGACGGGCGTGCCGTGGTCGACATAGCGCGCGAGGTCGCGGACGCCACCGGATGGCTCGCGAACGCCCCGGGGTAGGTTTCCCGCCGTTCAAGGCGGGATCAGGCCCTGTCCGGGGCAACGGCCCGGGCCGGCGCGCACGGGGCGACCCGGATCCGTAAATCTGTCTGATTCTGTGCGTGTCGGAAGAGCAAAACAGGGCGCACACCAGCGCATCATGCAGCATCACGTTCGATTGCAAAGGACTGCGGGGGGACGCGGTTCGGATGGCTGCTGGAAGGCTTCGGGGTGGGGTTCGACGAGGAATGGGGCGCGCTGCGCGCCCAGGCCGCAACACAGCCCGCCGCAGCGGCTGTTGACGCGTACCGCTGGGCCGCACGACCCGCCTCGCCTACGACCAGGCCGGCCGCCTGACCACCCTGACCCGCCCGGACGGCCGCCGGTCGCGCGCCGAGTACAACGAACTCGGCCTTCCCGTCCTGGTGGAGAGCCCGGACGGCAGGGTCGTCCGCCAGACGTACGACGAACACGGCAACCGCACCTCGGTGACCGACCCGTCCGGCGCCACGACACACTTCGCGTACGACATCCGCGGCCACCTCTCCTCGGTGACGGACGCCCTGGGCAACACCACGACAGTGCGCTGCGACCCGGCAGGGCGGATCGTCTCGGCCACGGACCCGCTGGGCGGGACGACCGCCTACGCGCACGACGCGTTCGGCCGCCCGACCACGATCACCGACCCGCTGGGCCACACGGCCCACCTCACCTGGACTCGCCGGGCATCCGCACAAATCCCCTCATCCCTGGCTCGCGAAAACCTTGCAGAGATGGGGCTTTTCCCTGGGTGGCATGCAGGGATTCGGCGGAGACATCCCTTGGAGTGACGTGCGTACGGTACTCGAACCGCTGCTCAATCACCCGGACGACCACGGAAGGGACTTGACGGCGGAAGAGTGTGCAGCAATGTTGCCGCGCATTGAGGAAATCCTTCCGGACTGGCTTCCGGGTGCGAACTCAGACCCCGACATGCGATATCAGGAAAGACAGCTGCGCGACCTGATCTCTGTCCTCCAGGTGTGCGTCCGCAAGGGCGTAGGGATGTACTTCCTGTAAGGGTCAGAGCCGTGTCAGGTAGGACTCACGGCCACAGGGCCCGGGCAACGGGCCCGAAGGCGGCGGTCCGTCGGGAGGCCGGGCCTCCCGGCGGCCGCTACGACACGCAGTCGGCCCTGCGCGGCCAACCCGGGCGGGTCACGGCGCCAGGCGGAAGTGGACGACCGAGACGTCGTCGGTCGGCTTGATGTCCGGGTAGTGGAACCGCAGCCTGTCCTGCAGCTCGGCGAGGTCCCGGAAGCCGTCGGCGACGGCGTCCGCCTCGGTCAGCTCGGCGACGCTCTTGGACGTGATCTGCGTGACCGCGCCCGGCACCACCACGTCCTCGTCCAGCTCGAACACCATGTTCACCGGGCCCGGCTCCACCGGGTCGCGGAAACGCACCGTGGACGTCTTCCGCCCGGCGCGTACGGCATCGAGGTACGTGCGGTGGAAGTACAGGATCTGCGTCGCAGCCGGGTCCGGCGCCCCGTCGGGCGCTGCGGACTGCTCCTCCCAGACGTACGCGTGGGGCAGCAGGTCGGTGATCGCGACACTGCGGATTCCGTCCGCCACCGGCACGAGGACGCGGATGCCCGGGTGGTGGTCCAGCAGGATCTGCCGGTCCCGGCCGCACGGCGCGAGCACCCCGCGGCCCCTGTCGCCGACGGCGACGATCGCCGCCAGGTCGCGTGCTCCCTCGGCCCGCGCGTGCCCGAGCGCCACCAGCTCCGCGCAGGGTCCGCCCGTGAAGTGGTAGAGGTTGATGCCGCCGAACATCCGGCCCTGCGCGTCTCGCACGGCTGCCCCGACGGTGTGCGCCTCGCCGTCGCCGTTCGCCTCGACAATGCGCCGGGCGAACTCGACCAGTTCCAGGTCTTCTTGCGGTAAGTGCATCGTGTTGTCCATCCGGCAGACACTAGGACACTGCTCATACGGGTCTCGGAGCCAGGTCGCTAGCCGCCGTAGAACAGGTCGTCGACGACGGCGCGGGCGCGGCGGGTGGTGCGGCGGTAGTCGTCCAGCATTTCGCCGACCGTGCCCTCCGCGTAGCCGAGGTAGCGGCCGACGGCGGCCAGTTCGCGGGTCTGCGTCGGGAACGTGTCGCCGGCGCGGCCGCGGACCAGCATGACCGCGTTGCGGACGCGGGAGGCCAGGACCCACGCCTCGTCCAGGATCTGCGCCTCCTCCGTCCCGATGAGGCCGGCCGCGTGGGCCGCGGCCAGTGCCTCGCGGGTGCGGGTGGTGCGCAGGCCCGGTTCGGCCCACGCGTGCCGCATCTGGAGCAGCTGCACGGTCCACTCGACGTCGCTGAGGCCGCCGCGGCCCAGCTTCGTGTGGAGGGTGGGGTCGGCGCCGCGCGGCAGGCGTTCGGACTCCATGCGGGCCTTCAGGCGGCGGATCTCGCGGACCGCGTCGTCGCCGAGTCCCTCGGCGGGGTAGCGCAGCGGGTCGATCAGGTCGATGAAGCGGCGGCCGAGGTCCGGGTCGCCTGCGACCGGCACGGCCCGGAGGAGGGCCTGGCTCTCCCAGGTGAGGGACCAGCGGCGGTAGTAGGCGGCGTACGAGGCGAGGGTGCGGACCAGCGGCCCGGAGCGGCCCTCGGGGCGCAGGTCGGCGTCGATGAGGAGCGGCGGGTCGGCGGTGGGGAGTTGCAGGAGCCTGCGCATCTCGGCGACGACGGCCTGGGCGGCCTTCGCTGCGTCCTGCTCGTCGACGCCTTCGCGGGGCTCGTGGACGAACAGGACGTCGGCGTCGGAGCCGTAGCCGAGCTCGTGCCCGCCGAAGCGGCCGACGCCGATGACGGCGAACCGGGTCGGGAGGGTGTCGCCCCACTGGTCGCGGACGGCGGCGCGCAGGGCCCCGCCGATGGTGGCGGCGGTGAGGTCGGTGACGGCCCGGCCGACGCGGTCGACGAGGGCGCCGAGGTCGGTCTCGGCGGGGCTGTCCTCCGTACCGTACGAGCCGATGATGTCGGCGGCGGCGGTGCGGAACAGCTCCCGCCGCCGCACCCCGCGGGCGGAGGTGACGGCGGCTTCGGCGCTGTCGGCGCGGCCGACCGCGGCGAGGACCTCCTGCTCCAGGGCGTCGGCGGCGCGCGGCTGGAGGCCCTCGGGGTCGCCGAGGAGGGCGACGGCCTCGGGGGCCCGCATCAGCAGGTCGGGGGCGAGGCGGCCGGCGGACAGGACGCGGGCCAGGTTCTCGGCGGCGGCGCCCTCGTCGCGCAGGAGGCGCAGGTACCAGGGGGTCTTGCCGAGGGCGTCGGAGACCTTCCGGAAGTTCAGCAGGCCCGCGTCGGGGTCGGCGGAGTCGGCGAACCAGCCCAGCATGACCGGCAGGAGGGTCCGCTGGATGGCGGCCTTGCGGGTGACGCCGGAGGCGAGGGCCTCCAGGTGGCGCAGGGCGGCGGCCGGGTCCGCGTATCCGAGGGCCTCCAGGCGCTGGCCGGCGGCGCGCGGGGAGAGCCTGGTCTCGCCCGGGGCGAGCTGGGCGACGGCGTCGAGGAGCGGCCGGTAGAACAGCTTCTCGTGCAGGCGGCGGACCACGGAGGCGTGGCGGCGCCAGGCCCGGTTGAGCTCGGCGACGGGCTCGGTGCGCAGCCCGAGGGAGCGTCCGAGGCGGCGCAGGTCGGCCTCGCCCTCGGGGACGAGGTGGGTGCGGCGCAGCCGGTACAGCTGGATGCGGTGCTCCATGGCGCGCAGGAAGCGGTAGGCGTCGCCGAGCTGGGCGGCGTCCGTACGCCCGACGTAGCCGCCGGCGGCGAGGGCGTGCAGGGCGTCGAGGGTGGTGCGGGAGTGCAGGGTGGCGTCGCTGCGGCCGTGGACGAGCTGGAGCAGCTGCACCGCGAACTCGACGTCGCGGAGCCCGCCGGGGCCGAGCTTCAGCTCGCGGTCGACGTGGGCGGCGGGGATGTTGTCGACGACGCGGCGGCGCATGTGCTGCACGTCGGCGACGAAGTTCTCCCGCTCGGCGGCCTGCCACACGAGCGGCGTTATGGCCTCGACGTACTGGGCGCCGAGGTCGGGGTCGCCGGCGACGGCGCGGGCCTTGAGGAGCGCCTGGAACTCCCATGTCTTGGCCCAGCGCTGGTAGTAGGCGAGGTGGGAGGAGAGGGTGCGGACGAGGGGGCCGTTGCGGCCCTCGGGGCGCAGGTTGGCGTCGACGGGCCAGATGGTGCCCTCGACGGTGGTCTCGGAGCAGATCCGCATCAGGTGGGAGGCGAGGCGGGTCGCGGCGCGGAGGGCGGCGGACTCGTCGGCGCCGTTCGCGGCGTCGCCGACGAAGATGACGTCGACGTCGGAGACGTAGTTCAGCTCGTTGCCGCCGCACTTGCCCATCGCGATGACGGCGAGGCAGCACTGCGCGGCGTCCTCCGGGGCGGCGGCGGTCGCGATGCGCAGGGCGGCGCGGAGGGTGGCGGTGGCGAGGTCGGCGAGCTCGGCGGCGGTCTCGGCGACGTCGATGGTGCCGCAGACGTCGCGGGCGGCGATCGACAGCAGGCAGCGGCGGTAGGCGACGCGCAGCCGTACGGGGTCGTGGGCGTCGGCGAGGCACTGCTCGAAGTCGGCGAGGCCGGGGTGCAGGTCGGCGGGCTCGTACGTTTCGAGGGCGTGCCAGTCGGCGGAGTGGCGGGCCAGGTGGTCGGCGAGGGCCTCGGACGCGCCGAGGACGCCGAGGAGGCGGTCGCGCAGCGGCTTGGAGCGCAGGAGGGTGTCGAGGAGGACGCGGCGGCCGGACTCGCCCTCGGCCTCGGCGAGGCGGACCAGGCCGCGCAGGGCCAGGTCGGGGTCGGCGGTCGCGCCGAGTGCGTCGAGGAGCACCGGGTCGTTGCGTACGGCGGCCAGCGCGTCGGAGTCGAGCAGCGCGGCCGCGGCCGACGGGTCGGTGAAGCCGCTGCGGAGCAGCCTCATGAAGGTACTGCTCCTGCGTCCGGGGACCGTCATCCCGCTGCCTCCCGCGCACGTTCACGCCGCTGTGCCGACTGACCTCGTATGCCTTGGAGGGGAGCCTAGCCGGAGCAGGCGTTCGACTCACGGGCCCACCCGGCGCGTATCATGAGGCGGAATTGTCGGGTTATCCGAGGAATGCCGCAGGCCAGACCGTCGGAAACCCCGCCGAATCCCCTGCGCAGGAACCGCCGCCGGGCCACCCGCCCCGGCGCCGTGCCCGCCTGCGCGCACCGACGCCCGCCCGCCGATCCGCTGACGCCCGCCCCCGCCCCGCGGGACTTCCGCGCGCCGAACGGACCCGCCCAAGAGGACCCCCATGCCCGACCACCACCCCGGCCCGGGCCGCCGCCCTGCGGGCGGCGCGGCGTCCGCCGGAGCGGGGGCCTGGGCGGCGGAGGAGGCGGCCGAGGTCGGGACCCGGACCGGCACCCGGGTGACCGATGCCACAGCGCCCGGGGCAGACGCGGCGGATGCGGCCGGGTCCGGCACGGTGGAGGCGGCCGGACGGCACACGCCACCACCCCCCGGTCAGCCGGTCCCGGCCCCGGCACCGCGCCAGAGCCCGCGCCCGCACCCGGACCCGAGCCCGGACGGCAGCCGAACCCTGCCCCCGCACGCCGGATCGCAGCCGGGGCAGCCCGCATCCGTGCACCCCGGCCCGTACGCGCACGCGGGCCCGCGCCCCGCGGGCAGCCGGCCCCAGCCCCTGCGAGCAGAATCACACCCGCAACCCCAGCCCCAGCCCCAGCCCCAGCCCCAGCCCCCAACATCCCCGCACCCGCACGCCGCCCCGGCCCCGGGCCACCCGCGCCCGCACCCGATCCCGGGCCCGCGCCCCGAGGGCGGCCGCGGCCTGCCCCCGCAGGCCGCGCCGCAGCGCGGGCCGGAGGCGCAGCCCCCGACGGCCCCGTGCCCGCACGCCGATCCGTACGGCGCCCCGGGCCCCGAGGGTGCCCGCCCGCACCCGGATGCGGGCGGGGCCCGGGACCGGCTGCTGCCCGGTCAGGCGCCGGCACGGGTGCCCGGGCAGGCGCCGGGCCGGGAGGCCGCCGGGCTGCCGGGCGGGGTCGCGCCCGCGGTCGGCCGGCCCGACGCCCAATCCCTCGGTACCGCCCCGAGCGGACCCGGCCACCAGCAGGACATATCCAGCACAACAGACATACCGAGCCAGTGGGTTCCGTCACCCGAGCACGGCTACGGCGCCCCCGACGACGCGTTCGGGAGCGGCGCCGCCGCCCACACCGGCGACGCGACAGCAGACGGCGAAGGCGCCGCCCCCGCAGAGGCGGGCGGCCGGCCCGGCATCCCCGTACAGCGGGACGGCCGCGCCGTCCACGGCCCGCGGCGGCCCGCCACCCCGGCGGCGGCGGCCACCACCGCACCCGGCGCCTCGACCGCGGCGACCCCAGACGCCCACGCCCACGAGCAGGCCGAAGCCCACGCCCAGGCCGCCACCACGCGCCGCGTCGCGCGCCGCGTCGTCAAGGCCGTCGGGTTCTGCGCGGCCGTCACCGCCGGCACGATGCTCCTGCTCCGCGGGAACGAAGCCCTCACCGGCCTCGCCACCGCCCCCGCAGCCCCCTCGGCAGCCAAGGCCCCGGCCGTACCCGCCGCCGCCCCCGACCCCGGACGCGTCGTCCAGATCGTCGCCCACCCCGACGACGACCTGTACTTCATGAACCCGGAGCTGCGGCACTCCCTGTCCGCCGGCACCGGCCACAGCATCACGTCCGTCTACCTCACCTCCGGCGAGGCCGACGGCGTCAACGCCGGTGCCGCCGGGCGCGCTTCCGCCCGCCCCGACAAGCGCGCGTACGCCGAGGCCCGCCAGAACGGCATCCGCGCCGCCTACGCCAAGATGGCCACCGGCGACCGCACCAGCGCCTGGAGGCGCACGTCCGTCCCCACCCGCGGCGGCGGCCGCGCCGAGGTCGACGTCCTCGTCGCCCGGCCCGAGGTCCACCTCGTCTGGCTGCAGCTCCGCGAGGCCGGCACCGTCCACGCCGAGGCCCCCGACAGCCTGCGCGGCCTCTGGGACGGCAAGGCCCCCCGCCTGGAGTCCGTGCTCGCCTCCGGCAGCCCCGTCACCGAGCCGTACGCCTACTCGCGCGACGACCTCGTCCGCACCCTCGCCGGCATCCTCGACCGCTACCGGCCGACGACCGTCCGCATCCAGGACCCCACCCCCGGCCGGACCCCCGCCACCGGGCGGTTCACCGACCACCAGGACCACTTCTACGGCGCCCGCTTCGCCCAGGCGGCCCTCGCCGCGTACGCGGCCGAGGTCAAGGGCCGGCCGCACTTCGCCGTGCAGAACTACCTCGGCTACTCCAACGGCTCCCTGCCCGGCACCCTCGACCCGCAGACATCCGCGGACAAGCTGGACATCATGGACGTCTATGCCTGGGTCGACCGCGAGAACCACTGCGGCAGCAGCGCCGGCTGCGGCGACCTCAAGGTCGCGGACCACCCCGCCGGCAACAACTGGACCTCCACCATCAACCACGCCCGCGGCTCCGGCACCTCCTGGCTGGCCTCCGACCGGCAGCACGGCCTGTGGGCGTTCCAGGTACTCGACGGGCAGGTCGCGCTCTGGCACCGGGCCGGCCCGATCGGCCCGTGGAGCGGGCCGCACCTGCTGCCGGGCACCGGCATGGACCCGGGCGTGTCCACGGTCACCCTCCCGGACGGGCGGATCTCGGCCTTCGCAACGCGCACGACGCTCGGCGAGCAGCCGTCGGACTACCGGCGCGAGGTCGTGTACGCCGTACAGCGCGCCCCCGGTGCACGGGAGTTCGGCGCATGGCAGTCGCTGGGCACCCCGGAGGCGTCCGATGCGGACCGCACCTCCGACATCAGCGCGCCCGCGGTGTCCGCGGACGGCACGGGCCGCCTGGCGGCGTACGTACGCGACGGCGGCCACACCCTGCGCGGGCGGGAGCAGCGGGCGGACGGCACCTGGGGCCCCTGGGAGGCCCACGGCGGCGCCGGCCTGCTCGGCACCCCGGTGGCGGCCGCCGATGCGGCGGGCCGGCGCATGGTCTTCGCGGCGACCGCGGCCTCGGTGACGGCCTGGGCCCAGCCGGCCCCCGGCGCACCCCTGGGCCCGGCGACCCCGACGGGCCTCCCCCAGACGGCCCTCCCGCTGACGGCGGACGCCCGCGAGGGCGGAGTCCGCCTGTGGCTGCGCAAGCCGGGCTCGGGCGACGTCCGCACCGCCCTCGCGACGACCACCCCCGACGGCACACCGGCGGTACGGGGCCTCACCGACCTGGGCGGCCTCCAGGGCTTCGGCGCGGTCGCCGCAGGCGGCCACGTCCTGGCGGCCCGCTCGGCCGGCGGCCACCTCGGCGCGGAACTCGGCGAGGGCCGCCCCTGGGAACGCTCCCCCCTGCTCTTCGTGGGCGACCCCTCGGCGGCGGTCACGGGCAACGGCACCACGGTCAACCTGGCGGTGATGGGCCTGGACGCCCGCCTGTACGCGACGTCCTCCCCGGACACCCCGAAGGCGTACCTGACCCCCTGGCAGCCGATAGGCCCGAGCAACACGGGACAGGCGCAGCCGTAGCTCCCGCGCCCCGGCGGCGGGTGCCGTTGTCAGCGGGCCCGCGTACTTTTCGGTTGGCCGCCCAGGCGGGCGGCGAGAAGGGGTGGGGCATGGAATGGGTTGCAGACCCGCGGCTGGCGGCGGGGCCCGAGGCCGCCTGGTTCCTGGAGGCGGTGTTCGCACCCGGTACGCAGATGGGGACGGTGTACGACGATCCGACGACGCCCGTCGTCGTGACACGGATCGAGGAAGTGGCCTCCCTGCGGGTTCCCAGCGGCCGGCTGGTCGTCGATGCGCCCTGGGACGACGACGACATGTGGGCGTACGAACAGGGGCAGCCGACGCGACCCCCGCGCGAGCTGGCGGTGCGCATTCCTCCGGGCAGCTACCGCATGGAGATCGCCTGGACTGCGGGCCCGTACGAGTTCATGGGCGAGCAGTGCGACGGCGTCGACGTCGCCGCGACCCGCCTGTGCATCAGCGACGAGCCCGTGGCCGGGTGGGAAATGGCCCTCGGCGTCGGCGAGGACGTCGATGAGCTGAAGCCGGGGGACATGATCGGCTTCTGTGCCGATGCCAATGTCGGCTGCTTCGCAGACGCGGGTGCGTGGACGACTCTGTGCAAGCCGTTCCGCACGTTCGTGAACGGCCACTGGGGCTTGCACGACACCGAAGAACTCCCCGGCTGGTGCAACCGGGTGCGCGACGAGTCGCAGCAGGCCGACCTGGTCACGTTCGGGGTCGAAATCCGCGGCGTCGTCTGGCTGGGCCGCACCAGGACCGGCGACGTGGCCTCCATCGTGGTCGCCAGCGGCGTGATCGACTCCGAGGCCTGAACGGCCGAGGGCCGACGCTGCGCAGACGTCGGCCCTCGGTGCCGGGCGGGGCGCCCGCCGCGTTCGGGCTACAGCACCGGCAGGTTCTTGCGGAGCTCGAAGGCCGTGACCTCCGAGCGGTACTCCTCCCACTCCTGCTTCTTGTTGCGCAGGAAGAAGTCGAAGACGTGCTCGCCCAGGGTTTCGGCGACCAGTTCACTGCGTTCCATCAGGGAGATCGCCTCGCCCAGGTTCTGCGGGAGCGGCTCGATGCCCATCGCGCGGCGCTCCGAGTCCGACAGGGCCCAGACGTCGTCGTCGGCGCCGGCCGGGAGTTCGTAGCCCTCCTCGATGCCCTTCAGGCCCGCCGCCAGCAGGACCGCGTACGTCAGGTACGGGTTGGCGCCCGAGTCGATGGAGCGGACCTCGATGCGCGAGGAGCCCATCTTGCCCGGCTTGTACATCGGGACGCGGATCAGCGCCGAGCGGTTGTTGTGCCCCCAGCAGATGTACGAGGGGGCCTCGCCGCCGGAGCCGGCCGTGCGGGTGGAGCCGCCCCAGATGCGCTTGTACGAGTTCACCCACTGGTTCGTGACCGCCGAGGTCTCCGCCGCGTGCCGGAGCAGGCCCGCGATGAAGGAGCGGCCGACCTTCGAGAGCTGGTACTCGGCGCCGGACTCGTAGAAGGCGTTGCGGTCGCCCTCGAAGAGCGACAGGTGGGTGTGCATGCCGGAGCCGGGGTACTCGGAGAACGGCTTCGGCATGAAGGTGGCCTGCACGCCCTGCTCCAGCGCGACCTGCTTCATGACCAGGCGGAACGTCATGATGTTGTCGGCGGTGGACAGGGCGTCGGCATAGCGCAGGTCGATCTCCTGCTGGCCGGGGGCGCCCTCGTGGTGGCTGAACTCGACGGAGATGCCCATCGATTCGAGCATGGTGATCGCCTGCCGGCGGAAGTCCATGCCGACGTTCTGCGGGGTGTGGTCGAAGTAGCCGGAGTTGTCCGCGGGCACGGGACGGGAGCCGTCCAGCGGCTTGTCCTTCAGCAGGAAGAACTCGATCTCCGGGTGCGTGTAGAAGGTGAAGCCCAGGTCGGAGGTCTTGGCGAGGATCCGCTTGAGGACGAAGCGGGGGTCCGCGAAGGACGGCGACCCGTCCGGCATGAGGATGTCGCAGAACATCCGGGCCGTCCCGGGGGCCTCCGCGCGCCAGGGCAGTATCTGGAACGTGCCCGGGTCCGGCTTGGCGATCATGTCGGATTCGTAGACCCGCGCGAAGCCCTCGATGGCCGAGCCGTCGAAGCCGATGCCCTCGTCGAAGGCCTGCTCCAGCTCGGCCGGCGCCACCGCGACGGACTTGAGGAAGCCCAGCACGTCGGTGAACCACAGGCGCACGAAGCGGATGTCGCGCTCCTCGAGCGTCCGGAGGACGAATTCCTGCTGCTTGTCCATGCCTTCATCCTCGCAGTTCAGACGGCCTGTGCACCACCGCCGTCAGGGGTGGGCGCGGGGGCGGGCGGACCCAGTATCGCCAGCCGCGGTTTCCGCCACATTACGCACCATCGAAACCTCGTGGCACCCCTGCACTGACCGCCGGGGTGTCCTGGCCACTACCATCTGCCGCCATGGGGGGCCGGGAGGACATACGGAGGGGGCGCGGCGCGGGCCGCCCGCCCCGGCGTGCCGTGTTCGCGGTGGCCCTGTCGGTGCTGCTCGGGGCGTTGCTGCTGTGCGTGCGCCCCGGCGAGCCGCCGCACGCCCCGCCGGTCTCCGCCGCCGCCCCGGCGACCCCTGCCGCCGCCGGCGCCGCGCTCCCCGGACCCCCGCACGCCGTGTGCGCGGATCCGGGGCACCGGCCCGGCTGCTCCCCGTTCTCGCAGGTCACCCCCGGTGTCCTGCCCGCCCCGCCGCCCGCGCTCCCCGTCACCCCGGGGGCCGCGGATCCGGCCTGGCACGCCGCCGCAGGGCGCGGGGCCCGCCCGTACGACGCCCCGGCCCGGGCACCCGACCTCCACGCCCTCCAAGTGCTGCGGACCTGACGGACCCCGGCGCGCCGCGGCCGACGGACGCCCCGCGCCCCGCCGGACCCACCCCCACCCCGCTCACGAAGGAATCAGGTCACATGGCTGGCACCAACCCGACCCCCAACCCCTCCCGCCAGGCGCGCATAGCCGAGATGCGCCGCGCCGAACGCGCCCGCGAGCGCCGCAACAAGATCCTCGCGATCTCGGTGTCGACGGCGCTCGTCGCGGGCCTCGTCGGCTTCGGCGCCTGGGTGCTGCTGCAGCAGAAGGCCGAGGAGAAGGCGGCGGCCCGCGAGGCCGAGACCGCCCGCACCACCCCCGTGGCAGCCGAGCAGTCCTGGGACGCGAAGTCGCTGGGCCGCAACCACGTCGAGACGCCCGTCTCGTACCCGATGAACCCGCCGGTCGGCGGGGACCACCACCCGCGCTGGATGAACTGCAACGGCGACGTCTACAAGGAGCCCGTGCCGCGCGAGAACGCCGTGCACTCCCTGGAGCACGGCGCGGTGTGGGTGACGTACAACGACAAGGCGTCCGCGGCGGACGTCGCCGAGCTCTCCCGCACGGTGGAGAAGACCCCGTACTCGCTGATGAGCCCGGTCGCCGACCAGTCCGGGGCCATCATGCTGAGCGCATGGGGCAAGCAGGTCACCGTCGACAGCGCCTCCGACCCGCGCGTGAAGCAGTTCTTCACCAAGTACGTGCAGGGCCCGCAGACGCCCGAGCCGGGCGCGGCCTGCACGATGGGGGTGGCCGGCAAGTGAGGCGTACGTACCGGGCGGCCGGCTCCGCGGTGCTGCTCGCCCTGCTCTTCGCGGTGGCGGCCACGGTCGCCGCCGCGAGCGGCGGGCGCACCGCCGGAGCCGCCGCCCGTACACCCGCCCTGTACTCGCCGGACGCGGGCTTCGCCCGGGACATGGCGGTGCACCACCAGCAGGCGGTGGAGATGTCGTTCCTGGTCCGGGACCGCACGCAGGACGAGGCGGTGCGCAGCCTCGCCTACGACATCGCCAACACGCAGGCGAACCAGCGCGGCATGCTGCTGGGCTGGCTGGACCTGTGGGGGCTGCCGAAGGTGCTGGCGGGCGAGCCGCCGATGTCCTGGATGGCCCCCGCCTCCGCATCCGCCCCCGCATCCGCCGGCGGCAGCGGCGCTCACGGCGGCCACGCCGTGGACGGCGTCCCGGCCAAGCCGGGCGCGCTGATGCCCGGCATGGCCACCAAGGAGGAGATCGCCGCGCTGGGCGCCGCGCAGGGGCGGGACGCGGAGGTGCTGTTCCTCCAGCTGATGACCGACCACCACAAGGGCGGTGTGGCGATGGCCCGCGGCTGCGCCGTGCAGTGCGCGACGCCGGCCGAGCGGGCGCTGGCGCAGGGCATGGTCGAGGCCCAGCAGTCCGAGCTGACGCTGATGGCGGACATGCTCCGGGCCCGCGGGGCTGCGCCGCGCGGGTGACGGGGCGCGCCCGTACGGTGGGTGGGAGGGCGCCACGTGCGGCCCTCCGACCCACCGGCCGGCCCCGCCGGGGCTCCGTGGCGGGCGCGCGGCGCGCCCGCGCCGGCCGTCGCAACGGCATGCTCAGGAGGTTGACGCCATGACCACCGCGGCAGACATCATGCACCCCGGGGCCCAGTGGATCCCGGCGACGGAGACCCTGGACCGGGCCGCCGAGCTCATGCGCCGGCTGAACGTGGGCGCGCTGCCCGTCAGCGACGCGGACGAGCGGCTGTGCGGCATCGTCACCGACCGCGACATCGTCGTGAAGTGCGTGGCGATCGGCCACGACCCGGCCCAGGTGACCTGCGGCGACCTGTGCGAGGGCACGCCCCGCTGGATCGCGGCGGACGCGGACGTCTCCGCCGTCCTGGACGAGATGGAGTCCCACCAGATCAAGCGCCTGCCGGTCATCGAGAACAAGCGCCTCGTCGGCATGATCAGCGAGGCGGACCTGGCGCAGCACCTGCCGGACGAGCAGCTCGCGGGCTTCGTCGAGAAGGTCTACGCCCGCCGCTGACCGGCGGGGGCGCCGAGGACGGCCCGGGCCACCTGCTCCGGCCGGTCCAGCATGACCAGGTGGCCCGCGGGCTCGGCGGCCTCGAAGCGGGCGCCGAGTTCGGCGGCGAGCGCCTGCTGCCGGGCGAGCCAGCGGGCCGCGGCCCGGCTCCCGGAGCCGTCGTCGCCGGCGAGGACCGTCGTCGGGGCGGCCAGCGGGTGCCGGGCGCGCAGCGCGAGGACCTCGGCGGCCATGTCCGGGTAGCGGGAGTTCTCCAGCAGCGCCCCCCGCCAGACCCGGCCGGTGCGGTAGCAGCGGCGTACGAGGTCCCGGGGCGCGGGGTCGGCGCCGCCGGTCCGGGAGAGGCGTACGGCGGCCCGGCGGGCGGCGGGGCCGAGCGCGGCTGGCAGCCCGGCGGCGGTGAGGGCGCGGCCCGCGGCGCGGGCGGCACCGGTGCGCAGGGCGGAGGGCAGGAGGGTGCGGGGGTGTTCCTCGACGCTGCCGTCGAGGAGGACCAGGGCGGCGGTGCGCCGCGGGTACAGGCGGGCGAAGGCCTCGGCGTGGAAGGCGGCGAGGGAGTGCCCGGCGACGGTGGCGGGGGTGCCGGCCAGGCCGAGGGCGTCCAGCAGCCCGGCGATGCGGCGGGCTTCGCCGGCGGCGGTGGGCGGGGCGGTCGCGGGGCCGCTCAGCCCGTGGCCGGGGCGGTCGAAGCGGATGGCGGTGCGGCCTGCGGCGGCGAGCAGCGCGGCGACCGGATCCCAGTCGAACCAGGCCATGGCGAGCCCGGCGCTCAGCACGACGGGCGGCCCGGTGCCGTCGACGACGACGTGCAGTGCGGTGCCGTCGACGCGGACGAAGCGGTGCTCGCGCGTCCCGTACGTCTCGTGCGCCTCGGACGTCACGTACGCCGCTCCTTGTGCACCGACCAGGCCAGCAGGCCGAGCCACAGCGCGACGAGGAGGACCTGGAGGCGCTGCCCGGCGCCGAGGGCCCAGGTGCCGCGGCCGGCGGTGAACATCGCTATGGCGGCCAGCGTCCAGACGGTGGCGATCAGCTCCAGGACGACGAGGGCGGGGCCGTGGGCGGCGAGGGGGGCGAGGATGCCGTAGCGGCGGGCGGCGACGGTGAGGGCGATGATGCCGACGAGGGCGCCGGTCATGGCGAGGCTGCTGCTGACGGCGTGGGCCTGGTGCGTGGCGGGGACGAGCCCGGCGGTCTCGCGGGCGGCGCACACCGGGTCGGCGGTGGGCGTGCAGCTCAGCGGCAGCCAGGCGTCGGCGGCGGTCGCCGCGCCGAAGAGGGTGACACCGGCCCAGCCCGTGACGGACCAGAAGCGGCGGGACTCGGGGTGGCTGCGCAGCCGGAGGAGGGCGAGCAGGCCGCCGGTGCAGGCGAGGACGCCCGCGGTGAAGTCGGTGGCGCGGAAGAGGCCGCCGAGCGGCTGGTCCTGGGCGGCGAGCTCGCTGACGTACGTCTCGATGGGGTTGAGGCCGGTGGAGAGCACCACCTCCAGCACCCAGGCCGTGTACGCGGCCGCGCCGAGGCCGACGAGGAGGGCGACGAGCCAGGTGCGGCCCGACCGGGCCGACCCGGCCGCGGGGCTCCCGGGCGTCGCGGGGGTGGCCGGCGCCGCGGCGGGCTCCAGCGGCCGCGCAGGGCCGGAGCGGCCCGTCTGGCCTGCCTGGCCTGCCTGATGCGCGTGCCCTGTGCGTGCCGTGTGCCGTGTGTGGCCCGCGCGCCACGTGTGGGTCGTGCGCTCCGCGCGCCGGTCATGGTTCGTACGCTTTTCAGCCCGTATCGCCATGTCTACATCATCCTCAAGACTGCGGTCCCCGTAATCTGCGCGGATGCCGGCCCGGGTACGGGCGCGCCGGGATCCGCTCCCCGCCGCACTCCCCCGGCCACCCGTCGGCGCCGCTGCGGCGGCAGCCGCCGCGCCGGTCGTGCGCGTCGCCGCCGTGCAGGCGCCGTGTCCCTCCGGGGGTGGCTCCACGGCCTGGAAGACGTGCGGCGGGGCGAATGCGTTGCCTGCGTTCCGAGTGCGGCGGGCCACACCGCCCCGCCCCGCGGGGAACTCGTTTGGCGGGCATCCCGCCCCATGGCAGTCTTTCGGATCATCAGACCGCATGACGCGAGGACAACCCCCACTCCATGAGCACGCCTCCGAACCCGCCCGGCACCCCCTCGGAGCCGGAGCACGAGGGCACATCCGTTCACCGGCCGGAGGCGGAGCCCACGCCTGCACCCGCCGCGAAGCCGTCGCTCCGGAAGGCTCCGGAGCCCGGCGAAGAGGGCCCGGAGGCCCCGGAGGCCCCCGCCGCCCCGACGGCACCCGCAGCGCCGTCCCTCCGCAAGGACGCCGCCCCGGCTCCGGAGCCGCAGTCGGCGGCCCCGGCCGAGGCGCCCGCAGCCGAGGCGGCGGCCCCTGCCGCGCCGTCCCTGCGGAAGGAGCCCGCCCCCGGCGAGGCGCCCGCACCCGCCGAGGCGCCCGCGCCCGCGCCGGAGGCAGCGGCGCCGGGCGAGCCGTCTCCGGCGGCGCAGCCGCCCGCCACCCCCGCGGCGGCCGTCCCGGCCCAGACGCCCCAGCCCGCGACCCCGGCCCCGGCCCCGGCCCAGGCCCCGGCCCCGGCCCCGGAGGCCTACGCCGCCCCGGGCTACGCCGCCCCGTCCTTCGCCGCTCACGGCTACGCCGCCCCCGGCACCCCCGGCGGTGCGCACCTCCCGCCCGGCCCGCCCGGCGCCCCCGTCCCGCCCGGCAACCCGTGGGCGTACCACGGTGCCGGCGGCACCGGGCCCTGGGGTGCGCCCGTCCAGGAGGGCAACGGCCTCGCCGTGGCCTCCCTCGTCCTCGGCGCCTGCGCGATCTTCTTCGGCCCGGTCCCGCTCCTCTTCTGGGGCGGCGGCATCCTCGGCCTGATCGCCGTCGGCACGGGCCTCGGCGGCATCAAGCGCGCCTCGGCCGGGGCCGGCCGCAAGGCCATGGCCGTCGCCGGCACGGCCCTCGGCCTCCTCGGCCTCCTCTGCTCGGTCGGCGGCTACTTCCTGACCGAGCGGCTCGTCGACAGCGCCCGCCACGGCATCGAGCGGGAGATCGACTCCTGGCCGGAGCCGGACGCGGACGGCCTGGAGATCGACCCGGAGGAGTTCGGGTCCGACGACCCGTGGCCGGCGCGCCCCGGACGGCCGACCCCGGCGCCGTCCCGCAGCGACGTGCCCGGCATGACCTCCCCGCTGCCGTTCGGCGAGACGTTCGCCTACCCGGACGGGATCAAGGTGAGCCTGTCGCAGCCGAAGCCGTACAAGACGAAGAACCGCTACTCCGACGTCGGCAACGCGGTCCAGATGACGCTGACCATCACCAACGGGTCGGCCGAGAACCACAACGTCATCTACGCCGTCCCGAACGTCCGCGACGACAAGGGCATGACCGCCAAGCTCGTCTTCGACGGCGATGTCCCGAAGCTGATCAGGGGCGACATCCTGCCGGGCCAGTCGGCCAGCGGCGTGGTCGTCTTCGAGGTCCCCGAGGGCACCACCAGCCTGAGCGCCGACATCTCCCCCGGCACGCTCATGCAGAGCGTGAAGTTCAGCGGGAAGATCGGCTGACGGCAGCCGCCGCGAACCGCCCGGGCACGGGGCCGCCGCCCCATAGCGTCAGAAAGACGATTACACTGGCCCCGTGCCCCAACTTCGCCTCGCTCTCCTCCAGATCGACTCGCACGTGGGCGACATCGCCGCCAACGCCGACTCGGTCGTGCACTGGTCCCGGCACTCCGCCGAGCAGGGCGCCCACCTCGCGGCGTTCCCCGAGATGATGCTGACCGGCTACCCCGTGGAGGACCTCGCACTGCGCGGCTCCTTCGTGGAGGCCTCCCGCTCCGCCCTGGCCGCACTGGCCGTCCGGCTGGCCGACGAGGGCCTCGGCGAGCTGCCGGTCGTCGTCGGCTACCTCGACCGCAGCGAGCGGGCCACCCCCCGCCTGGGCCTGCCCGCGGGCTCCCCGGAGAACGCGGCCGCCGTCCTCCACCGCGGGGAGGTGGTACTCCGCTTCGCCAAGCACCACCTCCCGAACTACGGCGTCTTCGACGAGTTCCGCTACTTCGTGCCCGGCGGCACCCAGCCGGTGATCCGGGTCCGCGGCGTCGACGTCGCCCTCGCGATCTGCGAGGACCTCTGGCAGGAGGGCGGCCGCGTCCCCGCCACCCGCTCCGCCGGGGCCGGGCTGCTGATCTCGGTCAACGCCTCCCCGTACGAGCGGAACAAGGACGACGTCCGCCTCGAACTGGTCCGCAAGCGGGCCCAGGAGGCCGGCTGCACCCTCGCCTACCTCGCGATGATCGGCGGCCAGGACGACCTCGTCTTCGACGGCGACTCGATCGTGGTCGGCGCGGACGGAGAGGTCCTCGCCCGCGCCCCGCAGTTCTCCGAGGGCTGCGTCCTGGTCGACCTCGACCTGCCGGCGGCCCGGCCGGACGCCCCCGAGGGCGTCGTCGACGACGGGCTGCGCATCGACCGCGTCGTCCTCTCCGAGGAGCCCGTCGAGCCGTACGAGCCGGTCGCGGCCGGCGGCGGCGGCGAGCGGCTCGACGACGACGAGGAGGTGTACGACGCGCTGGTCGTGGGCCTGCGCGCATACGTCCGGAAGAACGGCTTCCGATCGGTCCTGATCGGGCTGTCCGGCGGCATCGACTCCGCTCTCGTCGCCGCCATCGCCTGCGACGCCGTCGGCGCGCAGAACGTGTACGGCGTCTCCATGCCGTCGAAGTACTCCTCGGAGCACTCCCGGACGGACGCCGCCGAGCTGGCCCGGCGCACCGGCCTCAACTTCCGGACCGTCTCCATCGAGCCGATGTTCGACGCCTACATGGGGTCCGTCGGCCTGACCGGCCTCGCCGAGGAGAACCTCCAGTCCCGGCTGCGCGGCACCCTGCTGATGGCGCTCTCCAACCAGGAGGGCCACATCGTCCTCGCCCCGGGCAACAAGTCGGAGCTGGCCGTCGGCTACTCCACCCTGTACGGCGACTCCGTCGGCGCGTACGGCCCGATCAAGGACGTCTACAAGTCGGACGTGTTCCGCCTCGCCCGGTACCGCAACCGGGCCGCCGAGGAGCGCGGGGAGACCCCGCCGATCCCGGAGAACTCCATCGCCAAACCGCCGAGCGCCGAGCTGCGGCCCGGCCAGGTGGACACCGACTCGCTGCCGGACTACCCGGTGCTGGACGCGATCCTCGCCCTGTACGTGGACCGCGACCAGGGGCTGGAGGCGATCGTCGCCGCAGGCTTCGACCGCGGGCTGGTGGCGAGGACGCTGCGGATGGTGGACGCGGCGGAGTACAAGCGGCGCCAGTACCCGCCCGGTACGAAGATCTCCGCGAAGGGCTTCGGCAAGGACCGCCGCCTGCCCGTCACCAACGGCTGGCGCGAGCAGGCCTGACGCCCGCGGGCGGGCCGCCGCCCGGCCCCCCGCCCGCCCGGCGCGCTACGTGCCGACCGTCACCCGGGCGGCCACCGGAAGGTGGTCGCTCGCGGTGCGCGGCAGCGTCCAGGAGGCCTCCGGCTTCATCCCGCGGACCATGATCTGGTCGATCCGCGCCATCGGGAACGCCGCCGGCCAGCTGAACCCGAAGCCCTCGCCGGCGGCGCCCTGCGTGGAGCGCATCTGCGAGGTGACCTCGCGCAGCGAGCGGTCGTTCATGGTGCCGTTGAGGTCGCCGAGCAGGACGACCTTGCCCAGCGGCTCGGCGGCGAGCGCCGCGCCGAGCGCGCCGGCGCTGTTGTCGCGCTGGTTCGCCGTGAAGCCGGCGTTCAGCTTCACCCGGACGGACGGCAGGTGCGCCACGTAGACGGCGATCCGGCCGCGCGGGCTCTCCACGGTGGTGCGCATGGCCCGCGTCCAGCCCATCCGGATGTCGACCGGCCCGCTGGCCGTCAGCGGGTACCTGCTCCACACGCCGACCGTGCCCTCCACCGCGTGGTACTTGTACGTGCCCGCCAGGGCCTTCTCGTACGAGGGGACGGCGCTGCCCTTGAGCTCGGTCAGGGCCAGCACGTCGGCCCCGGAGCGGGCCACCGACTCGGCGGTGGCCCGCGGGTCGGGGTTGGCCGCGTCGACGTTGTGGGTGGCGACGACGAGGTCGCCGCCGGAGCCGGACTTGCCGAAGACCAGGCCGCCGAAGAGGTTCAGCCACACCACCGCCGGCAGCAGGCAGGCGATCAGCGCCGTCGCCGAGCGGCGGAATGCGGCGCACGCAGCGAGGACGGGGACGAGCAGCCCCAGCCAGGGCAGGAACGTCTCGGTGAGGCTGCCCAGGTTGCCGACGTCGTTCGGCAGCTGAGCATGGAAGATCATGACCAGGGCGAGCACGACCGCCAGGACGGCGGTGGCGATCCCGCGCCGCCAGATCCCTCTGTCGCGGCGCAGTTCGGCCAGGCGGCGCCGGAGGCCGGATCCGGAGGGCTCGCGCTCCGAGCCGCCGTTCCCGGTCTCCGCCATGTACGCCTGTGCCATGCCACTGCCCTCGCTGCCCTGCTCGCGCTCCGTTCCCGCACCATGACCCTAGGCGATGGACGGAGCCTTCCGTGCCGGTGTTCCGGCCGTACGTCCGGGAGGACGAACGGCCGTGCGGCGCGGGTTCCTGTTGTCACGAAACGCGCACATTCGCTCGGACGCGTGCCATTCGCTCATCCGAACGGACGCAGCGGAGCACCTGCGGGGGCCTCGGGGCGGCCTCGGGGCCGACTCGCCCCGGCGGGGAGTGTGACGCACCGGTCGCTCCCCCACTTTCGCGGCGGCCCGGCCAGGTGCCACCATGGTGGGTGAGTCCGGGGACGCCGTCAGGGCGCCTCGAGATGACACAAGGAGCAGTTGCCATGACGCATGCCGTTTCGCCTGCCCGCGAAGCAGCCTCCCCCACCCTGTACGGGGGCACCGGCACCCGCCGGATCACCGTCCGCGACCTCACGCTCGCCAAGGAGCGCGGCGAGAAGTGGCCGATGCTCACCGCGTACGACGCGATGACCGCCTCCGTGTTCGACGAGGCCGGCATCCCGGTCATCCTCGTCGGCGACTCCATGGGCAACTGCCACCTCGGCTACGAGAACACCGTCCCCGTCACGATGGACGAGATGACCCTGCTGTCCGCAGCCGTCGTGCGCGGCACCAGCCGGGCCCTCGTCGTCGGCGACCTGCCGTTCGGCTCGTACCAGGAGGGCGCGGTGCAGGCGCTGCGCAGCGCCACCCGGCTCGTGAAGGAGGCGGGCGTCGGCGCGGTGAAGCTGGAGGGCGGCGAGCGCTCGCTGCACCAGACGGAGCTGATCGTGCAGTCCGGCATCCCGGTCATGTCCCACCTGGGCCTGACCCCGCAGTCCGTCAACGCGATGGGCTACCGGGTGCAGGGCCGCGGCGACGAGGCCGCGCACCAGCTGCTCCGCGACGCCAAGGCCGCGCAGGACGCGGGCGCGTTCGCGGTGGTGCTGGAGCTGGTGCCCGCCGAGCTGGCCGCCGAGGTCACCCGCTCGCTGCAGATCCCGACGGTCGGCATCGGCGCGGGCGCGGACTGCGACGCGCAGGTGCTGGTCTGGACGGACATGATGGGCCTGACCGGCGGGAAGATGCCGAAGTTCGTCAAGCAGTACGCCGACCTGCGCGCCACGATGACGGGCGCGGCGAAGGCGTTCGCCGAGGACGTCGTCGGCGGGGCGTTCCCGCAGGAGCAGCACAGCTTCCACTGATCAGCGGATTCCCGCCGTCCGGCGCGGATCCGCTGATCCCGCCGGCCGGCGCCGGACCACCGGGCCGGCAGGCCGCCGACCGCCCCGCGCGGCCGGCGGGCTGCCGGCCCGCCGGCGTCCTGCCGTCGTCGCCGCTGCCGCGGTCTGTCGGTGGTCTGTCGGTGGTCTGTCGGTGGCGGCTGGTCCCCTGGGGCCATGACGCGAACCGACAACAACCCCCAGTACGGCCCGAACGCCGTCGAGGTCCGGGGACTGGTCAAGCACTTCGGTGAGACCAAGGCCCTGGACGGAGTCGACCTGGACGTCCGCGAGGGCACCGTCCTCGGTGTCCTCGGCCCCAACGGCGCGGGCAAGACCACCCTGGTCCGCTGCCTGTCCACGCTGCTCGTCCCGGACGCCGGCACCGCCCGCGTCGCCGGGTACGACGTCGTCCGCCAGCCGCGGCAGCTGCGCCGCACCATCGGCCTGACCGGCCAGTACGCCTCGGTCGACGAGAAGCTCTCCGGCTGGGAGAACCTGTACATGATCGGCCGGCTGCTGGACCTGTCCCGCAAGGACTCCCGCGCCCGCGCCGACGAGCTGCTGGAGCGGTTCTCCCTCACGGAGGCCGCGCGCAAGCCCGCCATGACGTACTCGGGCGGCATGCGCCGCCGCCTCGACCTGGCCGCCTCCATGATCGGCCGGCCGGCCGTGCTGTACCTGGACGAGCCCACCACCGGCCTCGACCCGCGCACCCGCAACGAGGTGTGGGACGAGGTGCAGCGGATGGTAGCCGAGGGCGCCACCGTCCTGCTCACCACCCAGTACATGGAGGAGGCCGAGCACCTCGCGCACGAGCTGACCGTCATCGACCGCGGGCAGGTCGTCGCGGGCGGCAGGATCGACGAGCTGAAGGCGCGTGTCGGCGGCCGCACCCTGCGGATCCGGCCCGCCTCGGCCTCCGACCTGCCGGGCATGGCGCGCGCCCTCGCCGAGGCCGGCCTGGACGGCATCGCCGGGGCGCAGGCCGTGCCGGACGAGGGCGTCCTGCTCGTCCCGATCCTCAGCGACGAGCAGCTGACGGCGGTGGTCGGCCTGCTGGCCGCCCGCGGCCATGCGATCGCCGACCTCGGCACCTACCTGCCGAGCCTGGACGAGGTGTTCCTCGCCATCACCGGCCACCGGACCGCCGACGCGCAGGACGCGCCGCCGGCCGAGGGGCAGCAGACCGGCCGCGCGGGCCGGACCGACCGGACCGACAAGAACACGGAGGTCGCGGCATGAGCACCGCCACCACGAGCAAGCCCGCCGCCGCCGCGGCCGCCGCACCGGCCGGGACGGGCCCGCTGCCCGGGGAGGGCCGCATCGGCCTGCGGGCCAACCTGCGGCACATCTCCGCCCTGGCCCGCCGCAACGTCATGCAGCTCAAGGCCGACCCCCAGTCGATGTTCGACGTCGTGTTCATGCCGATCGTGTTCACGCTGCTGTTCGTGTTCGTCTTCGGCGGCGCGATCTCCGGCAGGGGCAACCAGGACGCGTACGTCAACTACGTCGTCCCCGGCCTGATGGCCATGATGGGCCTGAACGTCGCCATGGGCGTCGGCATCGGGGTGAACGACGACTTCAAGAAGGGCGTCATGGACCGCTTCCGGTCCATGCCGATCGCCCGGTCGTCCGTCCTCCTCGCGAAGATCGTCGTCGAGCTGGGGCGGACGCTGATCGCCATCACCATCCTGCTCGGGGTCGGCTTCCTGCTGGGCCTTTCCATCAAGACGTCGTTCACCGACCTGCTGCTGGCCATCGGGCTGTCCGCCGTCTTCGGCGCCTCCCTGATGTGGATCTTCATCCTGCTGGGCCTGACCCTGCAGAACGCCCAGGCCGTGCAGGGCGTGGCGATGATGGTCCTGATGCCCCTCCAGTTCGGCAGCTCGATCTTCGCCCCGCCGTCGACGATGCCGGGCTGGCTGCAGTCCTTCACGGACTACAACCCGCTGTCCCAGCTCGCCGACGCGGCCCGCGCGCTGATCAACGGCGGCCCCGTCGCCCACGCCGTGTGGGTGACCCTGGCCTGGTCGCTGGCCATCACGGCCGTCACCATGCCGCTCGCGGTGCGCAAGTTCCGCCAGAAGACCTGATCCGGCCGGCCGGTCCGCTCCGGATCGCGTCCCGGACGGGCCCCCGGCGGGGGGCCGGGTCAGATGAGGGCGGCGGCCTCCTCCAGGGTGAGGCCGCCGCCCTCGGCGTACGCGGCCCCGTACGCGGCGTCGTCCAGCTCCCCCCGGACCAGCTCCTCCGCGCGGGCCCGGTCCTCCCGCTCCGTCGCCACCGGGACGTGCCCGTCCGGCAGCAGCGCCCGGTACGCGCCCAGCAGCCGGGCGGCGCGCAGCGCCTCCTCGCGGCCGCCGAGCCCGGCCCGCGCTCGGGCCGCCGTCAGCACGTAGACGGCGGGCAGCTGCGGGGCGACCATGTCGGCCAGCGGGTCCCGGGCGGACTCCAGGGCCTGCCGCAGCACGGCCAGCGCCTGCTTGTGGCAGCCGTCCTGGTTGTCCAGCCAGGCCATCGTGGCGAGCAGGTAGCAGTCGAAGACGGCGTACGCGCCCATGGCGAACTCCTCGCGCAGCCGGCGGATGTGCGCGCGGGCCTCGGCGATACGGCCCCTGCGCCCCAGGCACACCGCCATGAACAGGTGGGCGGCCGGCATGGCCTCGTTGCCGTAGCTGCGGGGCATGGCGCGCAGCACGTCGGCGAGCAGGTCCTCGGCCTCGGCGTACCGCCCGCTCTCCATCAGCACCCCGGCCATGCGCACCCGCAGCACCGTCACCTGCGAGGGCGCGCCGAGCCGCTCCGCGTGCCGGATGGCCGCCCGGAAGTCGTCCGCGGCGAGCGCGTACAGGCCGTGCTTCTCGCGGGCCTCGGCGCGGGCCGACAGCGCCTCCGCGCAGCCCCAGTCGTCTCCGAGCGCGGTGAACAGCGCGAGGCTCTCCTCTGCGTCGCGGGAGGCGTCGCCCGCCCATGCGGCCCGGTTGGCCAGTACGTTCGCCCGGAGCTGCAGGGCGACGGCGAGCTCCCAGCGGTAGTCGAACGCGCGGGCCGTCTCGACGGTGGCGTCGATGGTGCGGCGCAGCATCTCCGCGTCCCCGCCGATCATCACCGCGTAGATCCACAGCGAGCCGGGGGCCCGGCAGGTCTGCGGCAGGCCCGGCCGGTAGGCGGCGAGGACGCCCTCGATCAGCGGGCGCACCTCCGGCGAGTTCCAGTTCTCGCTGTTCTGGTCCCGTGCGGCGAGCTGGAGGAGCCGGATGCCGCGCCAGGCCTCGGTGAGCGCCTCCCCGCGGTACGGCGGCGGCGTGTCGGCGATCCGGTCGGGCACCGGGCCGGCCGGGGCGACGGGCGCGCGGAAGGGGTCCGGGCCCAGCTCGGCGACGGCGTTCGCCCAGTGCCGGCACTCGGCACGCAGGTCGTGCATCTGCCAGTACCAGACGAGGCAGTGCACGAGGCACAGCGCCTCCCCGGCGTCCCGGGCCGCGACCGCCCGGCGCAGCGCGCTGCGGATGTTCTCGTAGTCGGCGGCGAGCCGCTCCCCGGCCTCCCGCTGGCCCGCCCCGCGCAGCAGGGGCTCGGTGGCCCGGGCGAACTCCCGGTAGTGCACGAGATGCCGCCGCTCGGCGGCCCCGGCCTCCCCGGACTCGGCGGCGAGGCGCTCCCGGGCGTACTCGGCGACGGTCTCCAGCATCCGGTACCGCATGCCGCCGGGCCCGGGCGCGGCGATGACGAGCGACTTGTCGACGAGCGACCCGACGACGGAGGCGACGTCCCCGGTCCGGACGACGGCGCCGCCGCGCCCGCCCGCACCGGGACCGCGGCCGGAATCGGGGTCGGGACCGGGACCGGGACCGGGACCGGGACCGGGGTCGGCGCAGACCGCTTCGGCGGCGGGCAGGTCGCAGCCGCCGGCGAAGACCGACAGGCGGGCCAGGACGCGGCGTTCCGCCGCGTCGAGGAGTTCCCACGACCAGTCGACGACCGCGCGGAGCGTCTGCTGCCGCGGCAGGAGGGTACGCGCGCCGCCCGTCAGCAGCCGGAACCGGTCGTCCAGCCGGTCCGCGATCTGCCGGGGCGTCAGCAGCCGCAGCCGCGCCGCCGCCAGCTCGATCGCGAGCGGGAGGCCGTCCAGGCGGCGGCAGATCTCGGCGGCCGCGTCGGGGTCCTCGGCGACGGTGAAGCCGGGGCGGGCGGCGGCGCCGCGGTCGTCGAGGAGCCGCAGCGCGGCATGGTCCGGCAGCGGCTCCACGGGCCGGAGGAACTCCCCCGGCACCCCGAGCGGTTCGCGGCTGGTGGCCAGGATCCGCACCCCGGGGCAGTGCGTGAGCAGCCGTTCGGCCAGCTCGGCGGCGGCCCCGGCGACGTGCTCGCAGTTGTCGAGGACCAGCAGCATGCCGCGCCGGGCGCAGTGCTCGGTGAGGCGGGCGAGCGGCTCGTCTCCCGCCCGCTCGGTCAGGGCCCGCAGCTCCTCGGCCGAGGCTCCGCGCAGCTTGGTCTCGCGGGCGCCGAGCGCGGTGAGGACGGCCTCGGGGACGTCGTCCGGGTCGTTGACGGGGGCGAGCTCGGCGAACCACACGCCGTCGGGCCACCGCTGCCGGCCGGCCGCGCCCGCGGCGTGGGCCTCGGCGGCCTCCTGCGACAGGCGGGTCTTGCCGGCGCCGCCCGGCCCCAGCAGGGTGACGAGCCGGGCCCGTCCGAGGTCCGCGCCGATGGCCCGGATGTCCTCCTCGCGCCCGACGAACGTCGTCAGCCGCGCCTTCAGGTTCCCCGGCCGCGCCTCCGGAACGGCTGCGGGCCCGGGGGGCCCGGGCGGCGGCGCGAGGAGTTCGGCGTGCAGGGCGCGCAGGGCCGGCCCGGGGTCCGTGCCGAGCCGGGCGGCGAGCTCCTGCCGGACCTCCTCGTAGGCGGCGAGCGCCTCCGCCGCCCGCCCCGCGTCCCGCAGCGCCCGGATCCGCAGCGCCTGGAGCGGCTCGTCCAGCGGGTGCCGCCCGCACAGCTCGGCGAGCTCGGGCAGGGCGCGTTCCGCCTCGCCGAGGCCGAGGGCCGCCGCGAGCCGGCCCCGCCGCGCGTCGGCCCGTACGGCTTCCCAGCGCGCGGCCTCCGCGCCCGGCTCGGGCAGGTCGGCCAGGGCCGGGCCGCGCCACAGCGCCAGCGCCTCGTCGTACAGGGCCGCGGCCTGCGCCGGATCTGCCCCGACGGCCGCGGCGGCGGCCCGGACGAGCCGCTCGAAGCGGTACGCGTCGACGTCCTCACGGGCGGCCGCGAGCAGGTAGCCGCCCTCCTCGGAACGCACCGCGGACCGGCCCAGGGCCCGCCGCAGCCGCCCGACCAGCGCCTGCAGGGCGGCCGGCCCGTCGGCGGGGGGCTCGCCGGCCCACACGTCGGCGACGAGCAGGTGCACCGGCACGGCCCGCCCGGCCCGCAGGGCCAGCGCGGTCAGCAGGGCGCGCAGCCGCGCCCCGCCGACGGCGACGGGCGTCCCGTCGCCCCGGACGACCTGAACGGAACCGAGGATCGCGTAGCGCACCGCCCCATTGTCCCCACAGGGGCGCCCGCCCCCGCCCCGTTTTCCCCGTCCGCCCCACGCGCCCCAGTGGCACCCGCTCGGCCCGGTCGCGGCCCGGTGCGGAGCCCTGCCCCCGCCCCCTTCCGCGGCCGCCGGGGGCGCGCGGTAGGTTTCGCGGCATGGTTCATCAGGGGACGCGCAGTGAGCGCCAGGTCAGTTCCGTCTTCCTCGGCATGGTCGCGATCATGGCGGTCACGGGGTGGGCCGTGTGGACGGGCTACTCGCAGAGCGCCGGGCTCGCGGTGTTCCTCTTCGTCACGTCGGCGTGGCTGGTCTCGCTGTGCCTGCACGAGTACGCGCACGCCCGGACGGCCCTGCACGGCGGCGACCTCACCGTCGGCGCGAAGGGCTACCTGACGCTGAACCCCCTCAAGTACACGCACGTCCTGCTCAGCGTCGTCCTGCCGCTGGTCTTCGTGATCATGGGCGGTATCGGCCTGCCGGGCGGCGCCGTGTTCATCGAGCGGGACCGCATCCGGGGCCGCTGGAAGCACAGCCTGATCTCGGCGGCGGGCCCGCTGACGAACGTGGCGTTCGCCGTCGTCTGCACCGCCCCGTTCTGGCTGGGCGCCCTCGACGGGGTGCCGCAGCCGTTCCGCTTCGCGCTGGCGTTCCTCGCACTGCTGCAGGTGTCGGCGTCGATCCTGAACTTCCTGCCGGTGCCCGGCCTCGACGGCTACGGGGTCATCGAGCCCTGGCTGTCGTACCGGGTGCGCCGGGAGCTGGCGCCGCTGGCGCCGGTCGGGCTGATCGCGGTGTTCGCACTGCTGTGGATCCCGGCCGTGAACGCGGTCTTCTTCGACGTGGTCCACGGCGCCCTGTCGGCGCTGGGCGTGCCGGACCTCGACAGCTACTGCGGGTTCGACCTGTTCCGCTTCTGGGAGGACACCGAGGGCTTCTGCGCGGTACCGCAGCCCTGACGCCGGGCGGGCCGGCGGGTCAGCCGGCCTGGCGGGCGGCCTTGCGGGCCCGCTCGCGGCGGATGTAGTACCAGGCCATGTTGGAGGACAGGCCGGCCAGCAGCACCCAGACGATGCCGAGGAAGCTGCCCTCGACGAAGGCCACCACGGCCGCCGCCACGGACAGCACGCAGACGAGGAGGGCGAAGACGGCGAGGCGGGGCATGGGGTACGTCTCCTAGACGGGGCACGGAACGGCATCGAGCCCCTCCAGTGTCCCCCACGCCCCGCACAGCCCCACGCCGCCACCCCCCGCCCCGCCCGCGGCCCTTTTCCCCGTTCGCCGGATCCGCGCCCTCCCGCGCCGCTATGGTGCGCCCGAGGGTGTGTCGCGCATCACGCGCCGCGAGCACAGAGGCAGAACGACAGCCCGGCCCGCTCGGCCCGCCGCAGCGGGCGCCGGGCGACTGGGGGGTACGCGTGCAGGAAGTCACCAAGGGCGGCAACACCAACCTGACCGCCCTCAGCGAGGATTCCGGATCCGTCGTGGTCAGCCTGGGCTGGACGAGCGCTTCGGGGGCCGGGGACGCGGACGTGTCCGTCCTCCTCCTCGGCGAGGGCGGCAAGGTCCGCAGCGACGACGACTTCGTCTTCTACAACAACCCGGCCGCCGCCGACGGCAGCGTCCAGCTGCTGGGGAAGACGCCGACGGACAGCGGCGAGGAGGACCGGATCAGCCTCGACCTCACCGCCGTCCCGCAGGACGTCGTACGGATCGTCGTGGCGGCCAGCCAGTACGGCGACGCCCGCTTCGGCGACCTCGACGACCTGCGGATGACGGTCTCGGACCGGTCCGGGGAGCCGCTCGTCGGCTTCTCCATCGACGACGCCGGCGCGGAGAGGGCCTTCATCTTCGGCGAGCTCTACCGGCGCGGCCCGGAGTGGAAGTTCCGCGCGGTCGGCCAGGGGTACGAGACCGGCCTCGCCGGCCTGGCCACGGACTTCGGCATCACCGTCGACGACGGGGAGGACACCGCCGCCCCGGCGGCGGTCCCGGTCCCCGCCCCGGTCGGGGCCGCGGCCGCCGCAGCCCCCGCCGCCGTACGGGCCGCACCGGCGGCGGACGCCCCCGCCGTCCCCGCCCTGCCCGTGCAGCGCACGGCCCGCAGCCCGCGGACGACCAAGAAGAAGACCACCCTGCCCAGGTCCGCCGGGAAGTCGCTCGCCGAGAACGACACCTGGCGGCAGGCCTGCCTGTTCCCGGCGCCGACGCTGAAGAGCGACCGCGAGCGGGAGGTCCGCGCCACCTCGATCCTGCTGTCCGTGATGGCCCAGGTGCCCGAGCTGGGCCGCCGCCTGACGGCCGGCTTCGGCGCCCCGGCCGGGCGGATGCAGACCTTCACCGAGGTGTCCCTGCCGCACGGCGACACCCCGCGCCGGCCCGACGGGGTGGTCCGCGTGGAGCGGGCCGGCCGGATCTGGACCGCCCTGCTCGAGACGAAGACGAACGGCAACCCGCTCAAGCCGGAGCAGGTGCAGGAGTACATGGACATCGCGGCGCGCCGCGGCTACGAGGCAGTGATCACCCTCTCCAACGACGTGGCGCTGGACGGCGTCCCGATCGTGGACGTCAAGGTCGACGGGCGGCGCAAGCACAAGGTCGGCCTGTGGCACCTCTCCTGGGCGGAGGTGGCGCACCAGGCGCAGATGCTGCTCCTCCACGAGGGCGTCGGGAACCCGGCCCACGCCTGGCTGCTGCAGGAGCTCCTCGCCTACCTGCGGCACGAGCAGTCCGGATGCCACGGCTTCCACAACATGGGGCCCGCCTGGGTGCCCGTGCGCAAGGGGGTCGAGGACGAGACGATCTCCGCGGGAGACGAGCGGGCCGTCGGCGTGGTGGAGAGCTGGGAGCGGCTGATCCGCCAGGTGTGCCTGCGCCTCGGCGGCGAGCTGGGGCAGAAGGCGCTGCCCGTGCAGCGGGCCCGGCGCGGCAGCGACCCGCACGCGCGGCGGGTCGCCGCGGCGGAGCGGCTGTGCCGGGAGGGCAGGCTCTTCGCCGAGCTGCGCATCGACGGCACGACCAGCGTGGTCGCGGTGACCGCGGACCTGCGCACGGGCCGGATCCGGACGTCGGCGGAGGTGGCGGCCCCGGAGGGCGCCTACCCGCTGCCGACGGTGAAGCGGCTGGTGAGGATGCTGGCGGACGCGCCGGCGGACCTGCACGTCGAGAGCATCGTCGAGGGCGACAACGGCCCCCGGGGCACGCTGGAGCGGCTCCGTCCGGAACCGGGCGACCTGCTGCCCGCGAGCGGGGTGCCGATCACCGGGTTCCGGCTGTCCCTGATCAAGGGCATGGGCAGCGGCCGGGGCAGTGCGGAGACCGGCTTCATCCGCAGCGTGGACGCCGCGGTGGGCCGCTTCCACAGCGGTGTCCTCGCGCATCTGGCCGGCTTCGATAGCCGTTCGGGCCGCCGCGGCTGACGGTCGCGGGGCGCGGCCGGCCTCTCCGGAGGCCGGCCGGGCCGCCGCCGGGGCGGTCAGACGTCGGTGATGCGCAGGGCGGCGTGGGCCTTGTAGCGGCGGTTCGTGGAGATGAGGTTCGCCACGAGGGCCTCGACCTGGTGCGCGTTGCGCAGCCGGCCGGCGAAGACGCCGCGCATTCCGGGGATGCGGGCGGCCAGGGCCTGGACGATGTCGGTGTCGGCGCGGGAGTCGCCGAGGACCATCACGTCCGTGTCGATCTCCGCGACGGACTCGTCCTGGAGGAGGACCGCCGACAGGTGGTGGAAGGCGGCGGTGACCCGCGAGTCGGGCAGGAGTGCGGCGGCCTGCTGGGCGGCGCTGCCCTCCTCGACCCGGAGGGCGTACGCGCCCTGCTTGTCGAAGCCGAGGGGGTTGACGCAGTCCACGACGAGCTTGCCCGCGAGGTCCTCGCGGAGCGCTTCGAGGGTCTTCGCGTGGCCCTCCCACGGCACCGCGATGATCACGACGTCGCTGCGGCGGGCGGTCTCGGCGTTGTCGGCGCCCTCCACTCCGAGGCCGATCCCGGCGGCGGCCTGGCGGGCGCGGTCTGCGGCGCGCGAGCCGATGACCACCTTCTGGCCCGCCTTGGCGAACCGGTAGGCCAGGCCCCGGCCCTGGTCTCCGGTGCCGCCGAGGACGCCGACGACGAGGCCGGAGACGTCCGGCAGGTCCCACGGGTCCTTGGCGGGGGCCTTGGCGGGCGCGGGCGGCTTCTGGGTGCTGTCGCTAGAGGTCATGGGGGGAGCGTAGTGCGGGGATCCGTACGCGCGAACGGGTGCCGCCCCGTGCGGCCGCCCGGCCCGGGCCTCCCCGGCGGCCCTGCCGCGCCGCGGCCGCTCCCGGACGGCCTCCCGCCGCCCCGGACGGACCCCCTAGGAGGCCGAGCCCGGGCCGCTCCCGTCGTCCGGCGTGCCCTCGGCGGACTTGTCGTTCCACCGGGGGTCGTTCTGCCATTCGAGGTTGCGCTCCTGCGCCGTCTCCATGGCGTGGGCCGCCTCCTCGGGCGATCCGTACGGGCCGAAACGGTCCTTCGCCGGGCACTCGGGGCCCTCTTCGACCTTCTTGTGGACCAGGCAGTAGTACCACTCGCCCGGTTTGCCCGTCTGGCGCTTCTTGAACAGGGCCATCGTCCCCGGCTCCTTCCTCCGCGGCCGCGTGCCGCCTCCGTACCGTCCTGTCTGCCGCCATGCTGCCCCAGGAGTGCTGGATACACTCGCTTGCATGTCTGGCCAGTCGCTGCTCGTACCCGGCGAGCTCTCTCCGCCCCGTTCCGTTCCCGGCAACATCCGCCGGCCCGAGTACGTGGGCAAGCCCGCGCCCACTCCGTACACCGGCCCGGAGGTGCAGACGCCCGAGACCGTCGAGGCGATGCGCACCGCCGGACGGATCGCCGCGCGGGCGATGGAGGAGGCCGCGAAGCTGATCGCCCCCGGCACCACCACCGACGAGCTCGACCGCGTCGCGCACGAGTACCTGTGCGACCACGGGGCCTACCCGTCGACGCTGGGCTACCGCGGCTTCCCGAAGTCGCTGTGCACCTCCGTCAACGAGGTCATCTGCCACGGCATCCCCGACTCGACGGTGCTGCGCGACGGCGACATCGTGAACCTGGACGTCACCGCGTACATCGGCGGCGTGCACGGCGACAACAACGCCACCTACCTGTGCGGCGACGTGGACGAGGAGTCCCGCCTCCTGGTGGAGCGGACCCGGGAGGCGCTGAACCGGGCGATCAAGGCCGTCAAGCCGGGCCGGCAGATCAACGTGATCGGCCGGGTCATCGAGTCGTACGCGAAGCGTTTCGGCTACGGCGTGGTCCGGGACTTCACGGGGCACGGCATCAACTCGGCGTTCCACTCCGGCCTGATCATCCCGCACTACGACAGCCCGCACGCCACGACCGTCATGCAGCCCGGGATGACCTTCACGATCGAGCCGATGCTGACGCTCGGCACCCACGAGTACGACATGTGGGAGGACGGCTGGACGGTCGTGACGAAGGACCGGAAGCGGACCGCGCAGTTCGAGCACACACTGGTCGTGACGGACTCGGGAGCCGACATCCTCACCCTGCCGTAGCCGGTTCCGGGCCCCCGGGGACGTTTTACCGACAACGCGTCGGGAACACATTGACTTAGGTATGCCTAAGCAGGAGGATCAGGTGTGGCGGCCGTGCCGCCACGCCCGGTCCCCCCTTCCCCGGAGGTCTGTCTTGGACGCCTTCTCCACGGCCATCCGCGTCGCGTCGCACGAGCAGCACACCGAGGCCGAGTCCTCCTCCTTCATGAGCGACCTGCTCGGCGGCCGGCTCGGAGTCGACGCGTACGCCCGCTACACCGAGCAGCTGTGGTTCGTGTACCGGGCCCTGGAGGACGCGGCCGAGGCCCTCGCCGGCGATCCGGTGGCGGGGCCCTTCATCCGTCCGGAACTGCTGCGCGTCGCCGAGATCGAGCGCGACCTGGCGCACCTGCGCGGCCCGTCCTGGCGCGAGACGCTGGTGGCGCTGCCCGCCACGCGGGCGTACGCGGCGCGGGTCGCCGAATGCGCGGCCGCCTGGCCCGGCGGGTACGTCGCCCACCACTACACCCGCTACCTGGGCGACCTCTCCGGCGGCCAGATCATCCGCGACCGGGCGGAGCGGGCCTGGGGCTTCGCGCGCAAGGGCGACGGCGTCCGCTTCTACGTCTTCGCGGACATCTCCAACCCGGCCGCCTTCAAGCGCGAGTACCGCGGGCTCCTCGACGCGATCGCCGCGGACGACCTGGAGAAGCAGCGCATCATCGACGAGTGCAAGCGGGCCTTCGACTACAACGGGGCCGTCTTCCGCGAGCTGGGGGCGGAGTTCCCGCTCAGCGCCTGACCGGCTGCGCCGGGGAGTCGAAGCGGACGCGCCCGCCGATCTCGACGGTGCCGTCGGGTCCGGGCGCGGTGAGGATCTGCGAGCCCGCGCCCTGGTTGATGTTCAGGGCGCGGTTCAGCTGCGCCGTCAGCAGGGCCGCGGCCGAACCGGTGGCCTCGTCCTCGGCGATGGCCCCGTCGGGCCGCCGGGGGAAGCCGCGGGCGCGGACGCGGCCCGCGGCCTCGTCCTCCCACGCCCACGCGTACAGCCAGCCCTCGCCGGGCGGCGGTGCGGGCAGCGCGTCGACCTCGCCGGGCGTCGCGTACTGCCGGGTGCGCTTGCCCTCGGCCCACTCGGGCCGGACCGTGACCCAGGTGAACTCGCCGTCGTCGCGGGCCCATACGGACCCGGCGGGCGGCTGGAGCTCCTCGATGTCCAGCAGCCAGGCCACCCCGACGAGCGGGTGCCCCGCGAACGCCATGCGCGTGCCCGGGGTGCGGATGTCGACGACCCCGCGCTCGGGGTCGTCGACGAACACCGTCTCGCTGTAGCCGAGTTCGGCGGCGAGCGCCTGCCGGGACGCGTCGTCCGGGCAGGTGCGGCCGTCGCGGACGACGCCGAGCAGGTTGCCGAACCGCCCGTCGCCCGCGCAGAAGACCCTGAGTACGTCGAGATCGTTCACGCGGGCATTCAAACACGGCCCGGCCGCGGGCCGCGCTCCGCCGCCCGGCCGGTCACCAGAGCCGGTCGACCGCCCCCGGGTGCAGGGCGATACGGGTCCCCGCGAAGTCCTCCGCCCGACCGGTGCGCCCGCCGGCGCGCGGCGGGAAGTAGCCGAGCACCTCCTTGTCGAAGCCCGGCTCGTCCGTGGCCAGCGGCTCGGCGGGCGTGCCGCCCACCAGCACGGCCCCGGGCAGGCGGGTGAACCCGGCCGCCTCGTAGAAGCCGGCGAGCGGCCGGTCGCAGCTGAACAGGACGACGTCCACGCCCGGGTCGGCGGCCAGCGCCGCCCGTGCGGCCGCGACCAGGCGGCGCCCGTACCCGCGGCCGCGCACCGACTCCCGGGTGACGACGGCGCTCAGGCCGGCGGCGCGGTAGGTCCGCCCCGCGTGCCGGAGCCGCTTGTACAGCAGCGCCAGCGACGCGAGGACCGTCCCCGACGCGTCGAGCAGCAGCAGGGCCCGCGGGGCGAGCGCCGGGTCGTGCCCCGCCGTGGCGCCCGGCCAGGCCTGCGCCTCCAGCTCGGCGACCTGCGCCGCGAGGTCCGCCGGCAGCTCGGCCTCCGGCCAGGCGGCGACCGTCGCGGTCATGCGGGGATCCGGACGCCCGCGCCGCCGACCCGCACCCGCCTGTCACCGGGCCGCAGCTCCACGGTCAGCACGCCGGGGCGGCCCATGTCCTCGCCCTGGTGGAGGGTGAGGACGGCCTCGTCCGGTACGAGCTCCAGCTCGCGGGCGTACGCGCCGAAGGCGGCCGCGGCGGCCCCGGTGGCGGGGTCCTCGACGACGCCGCCGACCGGGAAGGGGTCCCGTACGTGGAAGGTGTCGGGGCCGGCCCGGTGCACCAGCTGCACGGTGGTCAGGTCCAGGCGCTGCATCAGCGCCTCCAGCCGGGCGAAGTCGTAGTCCAGGGCGGCGAGGCGCTCGCGGGTGGCCGCGCCGAGGACGAGGTGGCGGGCACCGGCGAAGGCGATCCGCGGCGGGAGGGCCGGGTCCAGGTCGGCCGCCGGCCAGTCCAGGGCGGCCAGCGCCTCGGCGAGGTCGGAGCCGGCGATGTCCTCGGTGTGCGGCTCGACGCTGGTCAGGACGGCCCGCAGGCCGCTGCCGGTGTCGGTGACCGAGACGGGCACCGTGCCGGCCGGGGTGGCGAAGACCAGTTCGCCCGGACCGATCCGCTCCGCCAGCGCGACGGACGCGGCGACCGTGGCGTGCCCGCAGAAGGGGACCTCGGCCTTCGGGCTGAAGAAGCGGAGCGTGAAGGCCCGGCCGGGCGGGCCGTCGAGGCCCTGCGGCGGGCCCGTCAGGAACGCGGTCTCGCTGTAGCCCAGTTCGGCGGCGATCCGCAGCATCGCGGCGTCGTCCAGGCCGCTCGCGTCGAGCACGACCCCGGCGGGGTTGCCGCCGGCGGGGTCGTCGGAGAAAGCGGTGTAGCGCAGTACCTCGGTCGTCATGCTGTGGCTCAACTGCGGTGCGCCGCGGCGCATTCCCGTCCGGCGGCGCCCCCGGCGCGGGCCTGCTCAGCCGCGCCCGATGTACGGCATGGCCGTCGCCATCACCGTCGCGAACTGCACGTTCGCCTCCAGCGGCAGCTCCGCCATGTGCAGCACGGTGCGGGCCACGTCGGCGGCGTCCATCACGGGCTCCACCGCGAGCTGCCCGTTCGCCTGGAGGATCCCGGTCTGCATCCGCTCGGTCATCTCGGTGGCCGCGTTGCCGATGTCGATCTGCCCGCAGGCGATCCGGTACGGGCGCCCGTCCAGGGAGAGCGACTTCGTCAGGCCGGTCACGGCGTGCTTGGTCGCCGTGTACGCGACCGAGTGGGGCCGGGGGGTGTGGGCGGAGATGGAGCCGTTGTTGATGATGCGGCCGCCCTGCGGGTCCTGCTCCTTCATCTGCCGGAAGGCGGCCTGCGCGCACAGGAAGGAGCCGGTGAGGTTGACGTCGACGACGCGCCGCCAGTCGTCGGGGGAGAGGTCCTCCAGGGGCACCCCGCCCGGGCCGAAGGTGCCCGCGTTGTTGAAGAGGAGGTCGAGCCGGCCGTACCGCTCGCGGACGGCCGCGAACAGCGCGGCGACGTCCTGCGGGGAGCTCACGTCTGCGGGGACGCACAGCACGTCGGCTCCGGGCCCTGCCGCCCGCGCGGTCTCCTCCAGCGGAGCGGTCCGGCGGCCGGCGGCGGCCACGGCCCATCCGGCGCCGGCGAGGGCGAGGGCGACGGAGCGGCCGATGCCGGAGCCGGCGCCCGTGACCACGGCGGTCTTCATGCCAGGTGCGTTCATGGGGCCGCAGGGTACGGCAGAAGCCGGGCGCGTCGGCGGACGTTCCGACAGCTGAGAGCATGGACCGGCCAGGGGTGTGAAAAGACGACGAGAAGACTGGAGTCCGCATGCCGGAGACAGGCCCTGCGACGGCCGCGCACGAGCCGCCGCCGAAGACGCCGCCCGCCGAACCGACCGCTTCCGCCCCCGTCCCCCGCCCGGCCCCCGCCCCGGGCGCGGACTCCGGCTCCGACTCCGACTCCGACTCCGACTCCGGCTCCGGCTCCGACTCCGCCGCCGGCTCCGCTGCCGTCCCCGCCCCGCGGACCGAGTCCGCGCCCGCGGCGCCGCGCGCCGGCACCGCCGCCGCCCGCCGCACGGGGCTGCTCGTCATGGTCGTCCTCGGCGGGCTCAGCGCCCTCCCGCCGCTGTCCATGGACATGTACCTTCCGGCCCTGCCGGAGGTCGCGTCCGCCCTGGCCAGCCCGGCCGCCACCGTCCAGCTCACCCTGACCGCGTGCCTGGCCGGCATGGCCCTCGGCCAGCTCGTCATCGGCCCGATGAGCGACAGGTGGGGCCGCCGCCGGCCGCTCCTCGCCGGCATGGCCCTGTACGTCCTCGCGACCGCCGTCTGCGCGCTCGCCCCGACCGCCGAGCTGCTGATCGGCTTCCGCCTGCTCCAGGGCCTGGCCGGAGCCGCGGGCATCGTGATCGCCCGCGCCGTCGTCCGCGACCTGTACGAGGGTGTGGAGATGGCGAAGTTCTTCTCCAGCCTGATGCTGATCTCCGGGGTGGCGCCCATCATCGCCCCGCTCATCGGCGCGCAGGTGCTCCGCTTCGCCGACTGGCGCGGCGTCTTCGTCGTCCTCGCCGCCGTCGGACTCGCCCTGACCCTCCTCGTGTGGCGCCGCCTGGACGAGACGCTGCCGCCGGAGCAGCGGCACACCGGCGGCGTCGGCGCCGCCCTGCGGACCATGCGCGGGCTGCTCGCGGACCGCGTCTTCGCCGGGTACGTGCTGGCCGGCGGCTTCTCCTTCGCCGCGCTGTTCGCGTACATCGCGGCCTCCCCGTTCGTCGTCCAGGAGATATACGGGGCCTCCGCGCAGACCTTCAGCCTGCTGTTCGGCCTGAACTCCGTCGGCCTGATCCTCGCCGGGCAGGTCAACGGCAAGCTGCTCGTCGGCCGGGTCAGCCTCGACAAGGTCCTGGCCTGCGGGATCGCCGTGGTCGTCGCCGCGTCCGCCGCGCTGCTGCTGATGTCGGCGGGCGTGTTCGGCCCGGTCGGCCTGGCGCCGGTCGCCGCCGCCCTGTTCGTGCTGATGTCGGCGATGGGCCTGGTCCTGCCCAACACGAACGCGCTGGCCCTGATGCGCACCCCGCAGGCCGCCGGGTCGGCGTCGGCGCTGCTCGGCACCTCCTCGTTCCTCGTCGGCGCGGCCGCCTCGCCGCTCGTCGGCATCGCCGGGGAGGACACCGCCGTTCCGATGGCTGTCGTCCAGGTCTGCTGCGGGCTCCTCGCCGCGGGCTGCTTCCTCGGCCTGTGCCGGCCCTGGCGCAGCCGCGGAGCGGCTGCCGCGGCGTGAGCCGGGCACCGGGGGCGCCGTAAACTTCGGAGGTGAACGCCTCCGCCCCCACCACCGCCGAAACCCTCCGGTCCGCGCTGGCCGGACTCCTCGACGGGCTGCCGCCGAAGCAGGCCGCGGCCGCCGTCGAGCGGCTGATCGCCAACTACCGGGGGCGCACCCCGACCGACGCCCCCGTCCTTCGGGACCGCTCCGACGTGGCGGCGTACGCGGCGTACCGTATGCCCGCCACCTTCGAGGCGGTCCGCTCCGCGCTCGCCGGCCTCGCCGAGGCCGCCCCGGACTGGGCGCCCGCCTCGCACGTGGACGTCGGCGGCGGCACGGGCGCGGCAACCTGGGCGGTCGACGCCACCTGGGACGGCCCGCGCGCCACGACCGTGCTGGACTGGGCGGAACCCGCACTCGCCCTCGGCCGCGAACTGGCCGGGGCGTCCGGCTCGCCCGCGCTGCGGGGCGCCGAGTGGCGGCGGGCCGTCATCGGCTCGGCCCTCGCCCTGCCCGCCGCGGACCTCGTGACCGTCTCGTACGTCCTCGGGGAGCTCACCCCGGAGGCCCGGCGCGCCGTCGTCGCCGAGGCGGCCCGCGCCGGACAGGCCGTCGTCCTCATCGAGCCGGGCACCCCCGAGGGCTACCTGCGCATCCGCGAGGCCCGCGACCAGCTGATCGCGGCGGGCCTGCACGTCGCCGCGCCCTGCCCGCACGACGGGGCCTGCCCGATCGGCGTCGGCGAGGACTGGTGCCACTTCTCGGCGCGGGTCAGCCGCTCCTCCCTGCACCGGCAGGTCAAGGGGGGCTCGCTGCCGTACGAGGACGAGAAGTTCAGCTACGTCGCGGCCACCCGCTTCCCGGCGGAGCCGGCCGCCGCCCGGATCACGCGCAGGCCGCAGATCCGCAAGGGCCTCGTCCTGCTCGACCTGTGCGGGCCGGAGGGCGAGGGGCTGGTCCGGGCCACCGTGACCAAGCGGCACGGCGACCTCTACAAGCGGGCGCGGGACGCCGAATGGGGCCGGGAGTGGCCTCCGGCCACGGACTGACGTCCGCGGCCGGAGGCGCGGGGCGGAGCCGGGGCGGGCCTACGTCCGCAGCTCCTGGGTGCAGCACTTCACGCTGCCGCCGCCCTTGAGCAGCTCGCCCAGGTCCATCGGCACCGGCTCGAAGCCCCGGTCCCGCAGCGGGCCGAACAGCCCGGTGGCCGCCTGCGGCAGCAGGACGTGCCGGCCGTCGCTGACCGCGTTCAGCCCGAGCGCGGCCGCGTCCTCGGCGCCGGCGATCAGCGCGTCCGGGAAGAGCCGCCGCAGCACGGCCCGGCTGCCCGGCGAGAAGGCCTCCGGGTGGTACATCACCTCGTCGCCGTCCAGCACGCACAGTGCCGTGTCGAGGTGGTAGTACCGCGGGTCGACCAGGTCCAGCCCGATGACGGGACGGCCGAAGAACTCCTGCGCCTCGTCGTGCGAGAGGGGGCTGGAGCGGAAGCCCCGCCCGGCCAGGATCCAGCTGGCCGTGACGGCGAAGTCGCCCTCCCCCTCGTTGACGTGGGCCGGCTCGTGGACGTCCCGGAAGCCGTGCGAGCGGAACCAGGCACGGTGGATCTCCGCCTCGCCGGTGCGCTCCGCGTGCGCGAACCGGGCGCCGAGGACCCGGCCGTCGATGACGAGGGCGCCGTTCGCGGCGAAGACCATGTCGGGGAGGCCCGGCTCCGGCTCCAGGGTCTCGACGGTGTGCCCGAGGGACAGGTAGCGGTCCCTGAGGTCCTCCCACTGGGCCATGGCCAGGGGGAGGTCCACCGGTTTCCCGGGGTCCATCCACGGGTTGATGGAGTACGTGACCTTGAAGTGTGCCGGTGGGCACATCAGGTAGCGCCGGGGTGTGGCGTCTCTGCGCAAAGAAGGCTCCTCACGACTCACGGACTGGTGGGTGAATCGTCTCTCCTCCGGGGGAGCCGCGCAGCGGACTGACCGGGTGATGTGCACATTGACTGAAAGACGAGATGTTCCGGTTGCTAATTTGTCCGAATGACCAGCAAGAACCCTGACGCGAAAGCCCCCGACGCGAGCCGCCGCAGCGAGCGCTCCCGGCAGGCGATCCTCGACGCGGCGCTCGCCCTGGTCGGCGAGGTGGGCTACAACCGGCTGACCGTCGAGGCGATCGCGGCCCGCGCCGGGGTCGGCAAGCAGACGATCTACCGGTGGTGGCCGTCGAAGGCGGCCGTCCTGCTGGACGCCTCGCTCGCACTCTCCGGCAAGGCCGCGGACGAGGGCGGCTGGACCGGCTTCCCCGACACCGGCGACCTCGCCGCCGACCTGAAGGCCGTCATGCGGGCGACGGTCGACGAACTGTCCGACGAGACGTACGCGGCCCCCGCGCGCGCCCTCGCGGCCGCCGGTGCCACCGACCCCGGCCTCGGCGCCCGCTTCACGGAGCAGCTGCTGGAACCGCAGCTCGCCCTCTACGAGGAGCGGCTGCGATCCGCCCGCGAGGCCGGGCACATCTCCCCCGGCACGGACCTGCGGGTGGCCGTGGAGATGCTGGTGGGCCCCCTCACCTACCGCTGGCTGCTGCGCACGGGCCCCCTCACCCACGCCTTCGCGGACGAGGTCGTCGACCGCGTCCTGGCGGGCATCGCCGCGCACGCCGACACCGCGTGACCACCGGGGGTGGCGAACGTCACCGACACCGCCCCCCGCGCCCCCCGGCCCACCAATGGCCGGATTTCGCCTGCTATGAGGCGATATTCCGGGCGTCGAACAGGGGCTTGTCCTTGGGGAGAGCGGTCACCCGGACCGCCGGATGGTGGGACGATGTCAGGGTCTGCCGGGGCCAACGCTGAGGTGAGGGGATAGATGGGGTCTGAGTCCGGCCGCGTCAAACGCGGCGAGCAGAGCAGGATTTCGCAGTGGCTGCGCCGGCGCCCGAAGTCCGCGCCGGAGGACCCCGGCCGGGTACGCGAGGCACTGCTGCTCTCCGTGGCCGCGGCGGGCCTGCCGCTCGCCCCCGCCGCCCACCCCGTCGGCTACCGGTGCTCCTGCGACCGGATCGGCTGCCCCACCCCCGCGAGGCACCCCCTCTCCTTCGCCTGGCAGACCCAGTCGACCACCGACCGGGCCCAGGTCGAGCGCTGGGCGCGCAACGAGCCCCAGGCCAACTTCATCACCGCGACCGGCATGGTCCACGACGTCCTGGACGTCCCCCTGGAAGCCGGCGCCAAGGCCCTCGAACGCCTCCTCGCCGCCGGCATCGACGTCGGCCCGGTCGCCGAGTCGGGCGGTACGGGCGACGAGGCCCGCATGCTCTTCTTCACCGCCACCCGGGGCACCCCCGAGGACGAGGACGAGTGGTGGCCGTGCGAACTGGACTGCCACCCGGAGACGATGGACGAGCACCCGGGCCTGCGCTGGCACTGCCGCGGCAGCTACGTCCTCGTCCCCCCGGCAGCCCTCCCCGGCGACCGGGCCGTGACATGGGTCCGCGGCATGGAACACCCCCTGCCGGACCCGCTGACCCTCCTGGAAACCCTGACGGACGCCTGCGCAGCGCACGCCACGACCCCGGCAGCAGCCTGGCCCCTCCACCACTGACCGCCGGCCAAACCAGCCCCGCCGGCGTTTGAGGCGCGGGGGTGCGGGGGCAGGGCCCCGCAACGGGCCCGGGCAGAGCCCGGGAAACGGAGAAAGGGCGGGGCGGGGAGCCGGCTCCGCGCAGCGGCAACCCGCACCCGGCGGCGACGACGGCGACGGCAGCGGCGGCGGCGCCCCGCCCCCTCAGTGGATCTGCGTCACGACGACGTCGAGCGCCCACGCCCGCCCGCCCCGTGCAGGGGCCTCGCCCTCCACCACGTACCCCAGCCCCCGCAGCACCTCGACCAGCTCCGCCGGCCCCGCCGGCCGGGCCCCCGCGACCAGCAGATCCCGCACCAGCCTCCCCTTGGTCGCCTTGTTGAAGTGGCTCACCACGGACCGCTTCTCCACCCCGTCCACGACCTGCGCGTGCAGCACCCGCACGGTGGCCGTCCTCCCGGCGAGTTCCCCCTTCGGCTTCCAGGCGGCCGCGTACGCCGCCGACCGCAGGTCGAGTACGAGCCCGTCCCCGGCGGCTTCCGGCATGACCTGCGCCATCGGCTCCCGCCAGTACGCGCCGAGCGCGCCCAGCCCGGGCAGCTTGACCCCCATCGAGCACCGGTAGGACGGAATCCGGTCGCCGACCCGGACGGCACCCCACAGCCCGGAGAAGACGAGCAGCGTCCGCTCGGCCAGTGCCCGCGCCGCCGCGGGCAGGTCCGCCAGCCCGAGCGCGTCGTACAGCACCCCGGTGTACAGCTCGCCGGCGGGCAGGGCGGCCGCCTCCCGCAGCCCGGCGTTCTTCGCGACCTCGCCGCGGAGCCCCTGGCTCAGCCCGAGCACCTCGCGCGCCTTCTCCTCGTCCCCGGCGCACAGGTCGACGAGCTCGGCGAGCACGGCCTCGCGGGCCGCGGCGAGTCCCGGCAGCGACAGCGTCCCCGCATCCAGGGGTGCGCCGGTCCCGCCGGAGGCCTTTCCCTCGGACGGCGGCAGCAACACGAGCACGGTGTATCTCCTCAGACCAGAACAACACAGGGGGTGCGGCCCCGCCCCAGCGTAGACCGCTCGCCGTGCCGCCCCCGCCGTCCGGCCCTACGCTCGACCCATGCCACGCCGTCATCTGCACATGACCGGCGCAGACGGGGCTGCCCTGCGGGCGGCACTGCGCGACCTGCGGACCGGGCTGGACGTGCCGCGGGAGTTCCCGCCGCCGGTGCTGGCCGAGGCGGAGCAGGCCCTGCGCACCCCCCGGCTCCCGGACGAGGACGCGACCGACCTCCCCCTGTTCACGATCGACCCGCCGTCCTCCCGCGACCTGGACCAGGCGATGCACCTGGCGCGCCGCGCGGGCGGCGGGTACGCCGTCCACTACGCCATCGCCGACCCGGCGGCGTTCGTCACCCCGGGCGGGCCCGTCGACGCGGAGGCGCACCGCCGGGTCACCACCCTGTACTTCCCGGACGGGCGGGTCCCGCTGCTCCCGCCGGCCCTGTCCGAGGGCGCGGCCAGCCTGCTGCCGGGCCAGACCTGCCCGGCCCTGCTGTGGCGCCTCGACCTGGACTCGGCGGGCCGCGTGGAGCGGACGGGGATCCGCCGGGCCCTGGTCCGCAGCCGGGCCCGCTACGACTACGACGGCGCCCAGCAGGCGATCGACTCGGAAACGGCGGAGGAGCCCCTGTCGCTGCTCCGCGAGGTGGGCCGCCTCCGCGAGGAGCTGGAGCGCGAGCGGGGCGGGGTCTCCCTGAACGTGCCCGAGCAGGAGATCATCGCGCGCGACGGCTCGTACGGCCTGGCCTACCGCGCGCCGCTGCCCGCGGACGGCTGGAACGCGCAGATCTCCCTGATGACGGGCATGGCGGCCGCCGACCTGATGCTCGCAGCCGGGACGGGCGTCCTGCGGACCCTGCCGACGGCCCCGGACGGGGAGGTGGGGCGGCTGCGGCGCACCGCCCGGGCGCTGGGCATCGACTGGCCGCACCACGTCCCGTACGCCGAGCTGATCGGCTCCCTCGACGCGCACCGCCCCGCGCACGCGGCGTTCCTGCAGGAGTGCACGGCGCTGCTGCGGGGCGCCGGGTACACGGTCTTCACGGGCGGCGCGCCCGGCGGCCCGGTCGTGCACGCGGCGGTCGCGGCGCCGTACGCGCACTGCACTGCCCCCCTGCGCCGCCTCGCCGACCGCTACACGGGCGAGCTGTGCCTGGCCGCGGCGTCGGGGGCCGGTGCCCCGCAGTGGGTGCTGGCGGGCCTGGAGGAGCTGCCGCGCCGGATGGCGGACGGGATGCGCCTGGCCAACACGGTGGAGCGGGAGTGCGTGGACCTCGTGGAGGCGGCCGTGATGAAGGGCCGCGTCGGGGAGGCCTTCGACGCGGTGGTGATCGACATCGACGACCGCGACTCCCGCTCCGGGACGGTCCACCTGGCCGAGCCGGCGGTCGTCGGCCGCGTGGAGTCCCCGACCGGCGCCCTGCCCCTGGGCGGCCGCATCCGCGTCCGCCTCACCCGCGCGGACCCCGGCCACGCCAAGATCCTCTTCACCGCTGGTGCGGCGGCGTGACCGCGGCGCCCTGCACGGCGGCGACGACGGCGCGCGGATCGTCGGCGTGGAAGCGGATGACGCGGGCCTCGCCCCGCGCGCCCAGCGGCCGGGTGAAGGCGACGGGCCGGGAGAGTTCCACGGTCACGGTGGTCTGGCTGCCGACGGCCAGGTCGAGCACCCCGTCCCCGGAGAGGGTCACCAGCCGGCCCTCCGGGTAGCGGCGGTCGACGCGGGCCGAGGCGACGGCGTCCGCCGGGACGGTCAGGTCGAACAGTGCCCCGTAGCGCAGCCGCAGGCTTCCGTCGCCGCGGACGATGTGCGGCCGGGTCACGCAGGCGGCGTGCATCGCAAGGAGCAGCAGCACGCCGTACACGTCGAGGACGAGCACCACCCGGTGCACGGCCGGCCAGGGAATCAGCAGGGCGAGGGCGACGGTCTCGACGACCGAGACGAACACCATCCCGTACATCATCGCGGTCTGCGGCCCGGTGTACGCGGCCGGCAGGTCGCCCTCGGCGGCGCCGTGCGGCGGGCGGCGCAGCACCCACCGCACGAGGGAGGCCCCGGCCCGCAGTTCGTGCAGCAGCAGCCGGCGCACGGCGGCGGGCACCACGGCCCGCCCCGCGGCCCGCAGGGCCTCGCCCCGTACGGCGCCCCGTGCGCGCTCGGCGGCGTACAGCGACCGCAGCACCCACCCCTCCAGCAGCAGGGCGGCGGCGACGAGGACCCCGCCCGCGGCGAGCACCGCCGCAGGCGGGCGGACCCCGGCGGCGACGGCGAGGACGAGCAGCAGTTCGCCGGGTATGACGGCGGCGGCCGCGAGGCGCGCGGCCCGCACCCGGCTCACCGCCGGCCCCGCTGCACGAACGCCTCCATCACGCGCCGTACGACCTCCGCCTGGGCGGGGGCGTACTCGGCGAGCAGCGCCTCGACGACGGCGGGCGGGGCGGCGGCGGGCCCGCTCCCCCCGTCTCCCCGGATCGCGTCGAACACGGCGTCGGGCACGGCCGCGACGAGGGCGTCGGCCAGCTCCGGGATCCGCGGGTCGTCGGGCGGCGCGTCGGCAAGCTCGTCCAGCCGCTCGTACAGCGTGAGGACGGCCGGGTCGGCTGCGAGCGGCCCGAGCGCCGCGTAGACGCCGGCGCCGCCCTCGCCGGCCGTGTCGAGGAGGGTGAGGAGCTCGCGGTCGAGGGCGGCGGACGGCGAACCGGTGGCCGGCGCCTTGGCGAACAGGTCGGCGAGCGCGGGCGACACGGGCTCGGTCGCGCCGGGCGGCGCGGCCCGCAGCGCGGCGAGCCGGCGGCGGCGCTCCCGGATGCCGGCCTCCTGGCGGGCGAGGTCGGCGTCGAGCTCACTGAGCACCTCGGCGAGGTCGCGCCCGGCATCGTCCGCGAGGACGTCCCGGACCTCGTCGAGGCCGAGCCCCAGCTCGGTGAGCCGGCGTACGCGCGCCAGCAGGACGGCGTCGCGGACGGTGTAGGTCCGGTATCCGTTGGGCAGCCGCACCGGCTCCGGGAGCAGGCCGACATGGTGGTAGTGCCGGACCGCCCGGGTGGTGACCCCGACGAGCGCGGCGATCTCTCCGATCCGCATGCCCTCCAGTAGAAAGCCTGCCGTTGCGGCAAGGTCAAGCGGCGGCGCGGGGCCGGGTAGCATGGTCGGCACGGCAGACGAGCCGGCCGGACGGCCGCGTCGGGATCCCCGGATCCCGCCGAGGAACGTCCGGGCTCCACAGGGCAGGGTGGTGGGTAACGCCCACCCGGGGTGACCCGCGGGACAGTGCCACAGAAAACAGACCGCCGGGGGCTTCGGCCTCCGGTAAGGGTGAAACGGTGGTGTAAGAGACCACCAGCGCCTGGGGTGACCCAGGCGGCTAGGTAAACCCCACTCGGAGCAAGGTCAAAAGGAGTCGTCCCCGGACGGCTCTGCGCGGACGTTCGAGGGCTGCCCGCCCGAGTCCGCGGGTAGACCGCACGAGGCCGGCGGCAACGCCGGCCCTAGATGGATGGCCGTCTCCCCGGCAGCCGCGAGGCCGCCGGGTGACAGAACCCGGCGTACAGGCCGACTCGTCTGCCGCCTGCACTGCTGGCCCGGGGTGGAGCCCCGCAGGCTTCGCCGGCCCGGAGCCCTGGGGAGTCCTTGGGGAGTTCCGCTCCCGTTCGAGGCCTCGCTTGCCCCCCGCCGCGCGCCTTCGGCCCCGCCGCGTCCGCGAATCCACGCCTCGGCTTCCCACCCGCCCGGCGCGCGGGATGCGCGCCGGGCGGGGTGGGGTCAGCGGAGGTGGGACGTGTCGTTGAGGAGGCGGACGGAGGCGTTGCCGTCGCCGTAGTAGGCGACCGCGGAGAGGGACGCCGCCGCCAGTTCCATGCGGAACAGGGACTCCGGCGGGGCGCCGAGGGCCAGGCGTACCAGGATCTTCACCGGGGTGACGTGCGTGACCAGCAGCACGGTGCGGCCCCGGTGCGCGGCCAGCAGCCGGTCTCGGGCCGCGGAGATCCGCCGGGTGGCGGCCGCGAAGCTCTCGCCGCCGCCCGTCGGGGCGGCCTTCGGGGAGTCCAGCCAGGCCTGGAGGTCGTCCGGGTAGCGCTGCTGCACCTCGCCGAACGTCAGCCCCTCCCAGGCGCCGAAGTCGACCTCGCGCAGGCCCTCTTCGACGGTGACGCGGAGGCCGAGCCGGTCCGCGACCGCCTGCGCGGTCTCCCGGCAGCGGCGCAGCGGCGAGCTGACGACCGTCTGGACGGTGCCGCGCGCGGCCAGCGCCTCGGCCACCGCGTACGCCTGGCGGCGGCCGGCGGCGGACAGTTCGGGGTCGCTGCCGCCGCTGCCGGAGAAGCGCTTCTGCGGCGTGAGGGCCGTCTCGCCGTGCCGGAGCAGGACGAACGTCGACGGGGGGCCGAGGTCGGCAGGGCCCCAGCCGCGGCCGGCCTTCGGCGCCCCGGCGGCCGGCGCGCCCTCGGCGGGAGCCGGCCCCCCTTCGGCAGCCGGCGCCGGGAGCACGGCGGACGCGGGGCCGGCGGTCGCCGGTGCCGTCGCGGCAGCGGTCGCGGCGGACGCCCCCGCGGCGGCCGGGGAGGCGGCCAGGGCTGCGCGGACCGCTGCGGCCCCTGCCGCGGCGTCGCCGGGCGGGCCCGACGGAGGCGGTGTGGCCAGGGTGCGGGCCGCCGACGCGTCCAGGGCCGCCGCCGACGCGGACGGCTCCCACTGCCGGCCGTCGCGGCCCGCGTCCATCGCCTCGTTGGCGAGCCGGTCCGCGTGCCGGTTCCGTTCGCGCGGGATCCACTCGTACGTCACGCGGCCGCGCGGCAGGACCGCCGCCGCCTCCGCCGCGAGCGGCTTCATGTCGGGGTGCTTGATCTTCCAGCGGCCCGACATCTGCTCGACGACGAGCTTGGAGTCCATCCGGACCTCGACCGCGGCCTCCGCGTCCAGTTCGCGGGCGGCCTTCAGCCCGGCGATCAGCCCCCGGTACTCGGCCACGTTGTTCGTGGCGACGCCGATGTACTCGGCGCACTCCGCCAGCGTCTCCCCCGTCTCCGGGTCCAGGACGACCGCGCCGTAGCCGGCGGGCCCCGGGTTGCCCCGGGATCCGCCGTCCGCCTCCACGACCAGCCGCGGCATCAGATGCCCGAGTCCGCCGTACGGACCAGGATGCGGCCGCAGTTGTCGTGCCGGACGACCCGGTTCGCGGCCGCGGCCTTGATCTCGTTGACCTCGGCCATGTCCAGCTCCAGCCGGCAGCCCTCGCAGCGGCGCTGGTACAGGCGGGCCGCGCCGACGCCGCCCTGCTTGGCGCGGATCTTCTCGTACAGGGCCACCAGGTCCGCGGGGAGGGAGGCGGCGACGAGCTCGCGCTCCTTCGTGATGCGGGCGGTCTCCGCGTCCAGCTCGCCGGTGGCGGCGTCGCGCCGGGAGGTGGCGTCCGCGAGCCTGGCCTCCAGGGCGGAGACGCGCTCGGTCAGCTCGCCGACGCGCTCCTGCGCGGCCTCCAGGCGCTCCATCACCTCCAGGACGACGTCCTCCAGGTCGGCCTGGCGCTTGGCGAGCGAGACGACCTCGCTCTGCAGGTTCGCCAGGTCGCGCGGGGACATGCCGGCGCCCGAGTCGAGCCGCTGCTGGTCTCGGGCGGCCCGCTGGCGGACCTGGTCGACGTCCTGCTCGGCCTTGGCCTGCTCGCGGGCGGCGTCGCTCGCCTGCGTCTGCGCCGCCACGAGCAGGTCGCGCTGCTGGGAGAGGTCCTTGGTCAGCGAGTCGACCTCGGCGTGCTCCGGCAGCGACGTCCGCTTGTGGGCGAGCTGCGACAGCCGCACGTCCAGGGCCTGGACGTCGAGGAGTCGGATCTGGTCGGCGGGCTCGGCGTTCAGTTGGGGGCTCCAGGGGTAGTCGGGGAGGTTGCGGACGGCGCGTGCGCCGTCCAGGGGTCGGTGACCGTGCGGGACACGTGGGTGCGCAGGCCCCAGCCGTGGCGCTCGGAGACGGCGTCGAGCTGGGCCGCGGCCTGCTCGCACCAGGGCCACTCGGTGGCCCAGTGGGCGGCGTCGACGAGCGCGAGCGGGCTCTGCTCGCGGGCCTCGGACGCCGGGTGGTGGCGCAGGTCGGCGGTGAGGAAGACGTCCACGCCGGCCGCCCGCACCTGCGCGAACAGGCTGTCGCCGGAGCCGCCGCTGACGGCGACGGTGCGGACGGTCATGTCGGGGTCGCCGGCGATACGGATGCCCTGCGCGGTCCGCGGCAGCCGGGCGGCGGCGCGGGCCGCGAACTCGCGGAGCGTCTCCGGGTGGTCGAGTTCGCAGATCCGGCCGAGGCCGCGGCGGCCCTGCGGGTCGGTCGGGTCCGGCACCAGCGGGCCGGTGATCCGCAGGTCGAGCGCGCCGGCGAGCGCGTCGGAGACGCCCGGGTCGGCCGTGTCCGCGTTGGTGTGGGCGACGTGCAGCGCGATGTCGTTCTTGATCAGCGTGTGCACGGCACGGCCCTTGAACGTGCCGGCGGAGACCGTGGTGGTGCCGCGGAGGTAGAGGGGGTGGTGGGTGACGAGCAGGTCGGCTCCCAGCCCCACCGCCTCGTCGACGACCTCCTGTACGGGGTCGACGGCGAACAGGACCCGCGCGACCTCGGCGTCGGGGTCGCCGCAGACGGTTCCGACCGCGTCCCACTGCTCGGCCCGCGAGGGGGGCCAGAGAGCGTCCAGCGCGGCGATGACTTCAGAGAGACGTGGCACAGGCCAAGGCTACCGTCCGTACGGAATCGGAAAGGTCCGCCCGCGGCTCCCCCGCCGCCGGCCCCCGGCGGGCAGCACAGGCGGCGGCGCGGCCCGGCGCGAAACGCCGCCGGGCCACCCTTAAGGGTGAAGCGGCGGAGGTCGTGTTGTTCGGCTGGAAGTGCGAAAACTAGCTTCCTCACCGGAGGTGACGCACGGATGACTGTCTGTGCCATCGAGATCACGACGGCTGCCCCGTTCACCATCGCAGCGGACGGCTCGTACGCGGCCCGGCTCGCCGGGAGCGGCGAGGCGCGCTACCCGGAGCGCTGGACGCTGGCCGGCCCCGAGCCGTACGCGGTGCCGCTGCCGCTGGCCCAGCCCGAGGAGGCCGACAGCGAGGTGCTGCCGCTCGCCGACGGGCGGGTCCTGATCCACCGGCGGGTCGCGGACCGGCACGCCTTCGCCCTGCTGTACCCGACGGGCGGCGCCGGGGCCGGGTCGCGGACGGGCGAGCTCGCACTGGGCTCCGTTGTCCCGGGCCGGGAGGACGTACGGGTGTCCCTGCTGCCCCCGCCGCCCGGCGGGTCCTGCGCCTACGCCCTGGCCTCCTCGGCCGGCGGCTCCGCCGTCTGGCGGGTGGCGGGCGGCCCCTTCGGGCCCGTGGCCCGGATCCCCGGCCGCTGCACGGGCGGTGTCTGGCTGGACCGCGGCGGCCGCATGCTGGCCCTGGACCGCGAGCGGGAGGGCACGGTGAAGGCGGTCGCCGTGGATGTGGGGTGCGGCGAGGCCACCCCGCTGCTGCAGATCGCGGACGGCAGCGACGACCGGCTGCTGTTCGCCGACCCCGACAGCGGGCTCGTGCTGGTCCGGTCGGACGCCGCGGGCGAGCCGCGCCTGGGCTGGGGCGTCCTCGGCAGCGCCCGGCCGGTCCGCTTCCCCGAGTGCCTGCGCGGCCTGCCGGCGGTCCCGTTCGCGGTCCAGCCGGGCCAGGCGCTGATGCCCGAGACGTGCGGGGTCGCGTTCCGGCTGGAGGACCCGGCGGGCGGCTCCGGCGACTGGGGCGGCGTCGCCCTGTGGCGGCCCGCCGACCGGCGCGTCTTCCGCCTCGCCGCGCCCGCCGGCTGGCTCGGCACCGGGCTGTGGAGCCCCGAGGGCCGCCTGCGGCTGCCGTACTCGACGCCCGAGGTGCCCTGCGGGATCGCCGCCGTGGCGATGCCCGACGCGCCTGCGCCCGCGGTCCGGGTCGAGGCTCGGCCCGCAACCGAGCCGGCCGCACCCGGGGCCGCGGCGGGGGCGGCACCCTGCGCGGCGCCGCCCCGCCCGGTGCCGCCCCGCCCGGTGCCGCTCCAGCAGGCCCCGCTCCAGGGCGCGGCGCACTGACCGGCCCCGGGCCCGCCCCGCACCCGTCCCGGGCCCGCCCTGTGCCCGCCCGATCCGCGCCTATCCGGCCGCCGCCCGGCCGTGCCGCAGGCCGAACACCTCGGCCGCGGCGAAGGTCTCGCCGTCCGGGCGGCCCGCGTAGTGCGGTGTGAGGAGCGCGTCCAGCTCCTCGTACGAGAAGACGTCCTCGGCGGTGTCGAACACGGCCGCCACCCTCGGCCGCTCCATCACCGCGACGATCCCGCCGTGGACGACGAGCAGCTGCCCGTTCACCCGGCCCGCCGCCGGCGAGGCCAGGTAGCCGACGAGCGGGGCGACGTGCTCGGGGGCCAGCGGGTCGGGCCGGCCGTCGTCGGGCACGCCGAACCCGGCGAAGACGTCCTCCGTCATCCGGGTCCGCGCCCGCGGGCAGACCGCGTTGGCCGTGACCCCGTACTTGGCGAGGGCGAGCGCGGTCGAGGTGGTCAGGCCGACGATGCCGCCCTTGGCCGCCGCGTAGTTCGGCTGGCCGGCCGAGCCGCCGAGGAAGGCCTCGGAGGAGGTGTTGACGATGCGCCCGAAGACCGGGCCGCCCGCCGCCTTCGACCGCTCCCGCCAGTGCGCGGCGGCGAAGCGGGTGGTGTTGAAGTGGCCCTTGAGGTGGACACGGACGACCGAGTCCCACTCGTCCTCGGACATGGAGAACACCATCCGGTCGCGGAGGATCCCCGCGTTGTTGACCAGGACGTCCAGCTTGCCGAAGGTGTCGACCGCCAGCCCGACGAGTTCGCGGGCCTGCCCGAAGTCGGCCACGTCCCCGGCGTGCGCCACGGCCAGGCCGCCGGCCGCGCGGATCTCCTCGACGACCTCCTGCGCCGGGCCGGCGGACGCGTCGCCCGAGCCGTCGCGGCCGGACCGGCCCAGGTCGTTGACGACCACGGCGGCCCCGAGCCGGGCCAGTTCGAGCGCCTCGGCGCGGCCGAGGCCCCGGCCGGCGCCGGTGACGACGGCGGACAGTCCCTCAAGCGGAAGCGGCATCTGCGGGTTCCTCTCCGACGGGCGTACGGGCGTACGGGCGTGGGCGCGTGCGCAACGTGCGCAACCCCTCTAGAGCTCGATGCAGGTGCGCAGGGCCGTGCCCGTGCGCATCTGGTCCAGGGCGTCGTTGACCTCGGCGAGCTGCACCCGGTGGGTGATCAGCCCGGCCAGGTCGACGCGCCCGGCCCGCCACAGGCCGATCGTGCGCTCGTAGGACCGCAGCACGTCCCCGCCGCCGTACATCGACGGCAGGATCCGCTTCTCGTCGAAGAAGAGGGAGAACATGTTGACGGAGTAGTCGTCGTCGAGGGCGCCCGCGCCGACCACGACGACGGAGCCGCCGCGCCGGGTCATCTCGTACGCGGTCCGCACCGTCGCGGACCGGCCCACGACCTCGAAGACGTAGTCGAAGCCCTCGCCGCCGGTGATCCGCTGCCGGGCGTCGGCGAGGGCCTCCGGGGCGACGGCCTCGGTGGCGCCGAACCGCAGCGCCGCCTCGCGCCGGCCGGCGACCGGGTCGACGGCGACGACCTGCGCGGCGCCCTGCACCTTGGCGCCCTGGACGACGGAGATGCCGACGCCGCCGCAGCCGATGACGGCGACGGACGACCCGGCCTCCACCTTCGCCGTGTTGATCGCCGCGCCGAGGCCGGTGGTGACGCCGCAGCCGATCAGGGCGGCGATGTCGTACGGCACGTCGTCGGGGATCTTCACCGCGCAGGCGGCGGGGACGACGAGCTCCTCGGCGAAGGTGCCGGTGCCGGCGAAGCCGAAGACGTCGCCGCCTCCGGCGCGCCGGAAGTTCGGGGCGGCGGCGTTCCCGAAGGCCGCCAGGCACAGGTGCCCCTGGCCGCGCCGGCACGCCGGGCAGTCCCGGCAGGGCGGCAGCCAGCAGACGAGGACGCGGTCGCCGGCCGCATGGGTGGTGACGCCGTCCCCGACGTCGGTGATCTCCCCCGCGCCCTCGTGCCCGGGGACGAACGGCGCGGGCTGCGGCAGCACCCCGCTCATCGCGGACAGGTCGGAGTGGCAGAGGCCGGTGGCCCTGATGCGGATCCGCACCCGGCCGGGCCCGAAGCCCACGGCCTCCATGTCGTCGACGACCTCGAGCTTGTCCTGGCCTGTCTCGCTCTGCAGCGCTGCGCGCACGGTGCGGCTCCTCGGCTTGGGGCTACGGGGGTGCGGGGGCGGTGGCGGTGGGGCGGGTGGTGCTAGCCGTGCTCGACGACCGTGTCCGCGAGGACGGGGGCGTCGTCCCGCTCGGCGGCGCCCACCTCGACGCGCACCCGGCCGGGCTCCTCCCACATCCGGATCCGCAGCGTCTCGCCGGGGTAGGCGACGCCGGCGAACCGGGTGCGGTAGGCGCGGACGCGGTTGACGTCCCCGCCGAGCGCGGTGTCGACGACGGCCTTGAGGGCCATCCCGTACGAGCAGAGGCCGTGCAGGATCGGCCGGTCGAAGCCGGCCGTCTTGGCGAACCCGGGGTCGGCGTGGAGCGGGTTCCAGTCCCCGGAGAGCCGGTAGAGCAGTGCCTGCTCCTCGCGGACGGCGCGCTCCACGACCCGGTCGGGGGCGCGGCCGGGTGCCTCGGAGCGGGCGGAGGGGCCGCGGTCGCCGCCGAAGCCGCCCTCTCCGCGGACGAAGACCTGCGCGTCGCTGGTCCACAGGGGGCCGTCGGCGTCGGCGGCCTCGGAGCGGAGCACGATGACCGCGGCCTTGCCCTTGTCCCAGACGGCCGCGACCCTGGACGTGGCCGTGGCCCTGCCCGTGACGGGGATGGGCCGGTGCAGCTCGATGGAGTGGCCGCCGTGCAGGACGGCGGCGAGGTCGACCTCGATCCCCGGTGCGGAGAGCCCGCCGAGCATGGCCATGCCCGCGCCGGCGACGGTGGCGAAGCTGGGCAGGACGTGGAGCCGGGACTCCAGGGTGTAGCGGAGCTCGTCGGGGTCGGTGGCGGGGATTCCGGCGCCGAGGCCCAGGTGGTAGAGCTGGACGTCCTTGTGGTCCCAGGCGATGTCCCCGCGGCGGGGGTCGGCGGCGAGGGCCCTGGCGGCGTCGATCGGCATGGGGATGGTGCTCCTTGTCCGTGGAAGACCTCGGCGCGGTCGTCCGCACCGTCGGCCGCACCGAGGTCGCATGCGGGACCGGTTCTAGAACACGTTCCAGTGTCCACCGGTGAGGCATGTATAACGCACCCCCCACCACTTGGGAAGGCTGCTGACTGCGTGTCAGACAGACGGGTTCCGGCGCGTGTTGCGGCCTCCGGGACGGGGGCCGCGCCCTACGCTGGCGGCGTGGACGACATGCCGGTGGACCGCCGCCCCGCCAGGTCCCTGCGGGTGCTCCTCTTCCCGCCGGACGCGGCGCTGGCGCTGCGGCTGGGGCTCCAGCCGGACATCGAGATGGTCGGCTCCGCGCTGGCCCGGCCCGCGGTGGCGCTCGTCGAGGAGCTGTCGGCCGTCACGGCGCTGCTGGCGGAGGATCCCGAGTGCCGGGTGCTGGTGAGGGCCGGCTCGGCGCACCCCGGGCTGGTGGACGCCGCGCTGGCGGCCGGGGCGGCCGGGCTGGTGGTGCGGGACGGGCCGCTGGAGGAGCTGGCGGACGCCCTCCGGCGTGCCTCCCGCGGCGAGACGGTGGTCGACCCGGCCCTGGCGGCCCCCGCCCGCCCCGGCCCGCGGCCCGACCCCGGCCCGCGCCCCGGCCGCAGCTCCGGCTCCGACCCCGGCTCCGGAGGGCTCAGCGGCGCAGCAGGGTGACGACGGCCGCGCCGCCGAGGCCGATGTTGTGGGCCAGGCCGACCGCGGCGCCGGAGACCTGCCGGGGCCCGGCCTGCCCGCGCAGCTGCCACACCAGTTCGGCGGTCTGCGCGAGCCCGGTGGCGCCCAGCGGGTGGCCTTTGGAGATCAGCCCGCCGGAGGGATTGACCACCCAGCGCCCCCCGTACGTCGTCGCGCCGCTCTCCGCGAGGGCGCCCGAGTCCCCGTCCGCGCACATGCCGAGGGCCTCGTAGGTGAGGAGCTCGTTGACGGAGAAGCAGTCGTGGAGCTCGATGACGTCGACGTCGTCGATGCCGAGGCCGGCGGCGGCGAAGGCCTGCCGGGCCGCGGCCGCCGTCACCGGCTTGCCGACGACGTCGATGCAGGACCCGGAGGCGAAGGTGGCGGGCGTGTCGGTGGCCATCGCCTGCCCGGCGATCTCGACGGCCTCGGCGTGCAGCCCGTGCCGTACGAGGAACCGCTCGGAGACGACGACGGCCGCGGCGGCGCCGTCCGACGTGGGCGAGCACTGGAGCCGGGTCAGCGGCTCGTGGACGGGCTTCGCGGCGAGGACCTCCGCGACCGTGTACACGTCGCGGAACTGGGCGTGCGGGTTGTCCGCGGAGTGCCGGTGGTTCTTCGCGGCGACCGCCGCGAGCTGCTCCGGGGTGGTGCCGTACCGCTCCATGTGCTCGCGGGCCGCGTTCCCGAAGAGCTGCGCGGTCGGCGGCGACTGCCCGAAGCCGTGCCGGGCGGCCATGATCCCGTAGTGCCGGGCGACCGGGGAGGCCCCGAAGTCGCCCGCGCCGGCGCCGGAGCCGAGGGAGCCCTTCTTCATCTTCTCGAAGCCGAGGGCCAGTACGCAGTCGGCGAGGCCTCCCGCGACGAGCTGCCGGGCCATCACCAGCGCGGTGGCGCCGGTCGCGCAGTTGTTGTTCACGTTGTAGACGGGGACGCCGGTCAGGCCCAGCGCGTACGCGGCGCGCTGGCCTGCGGTGGAGGGCTGGAAGCAGTAGCCGACGAGGACGTGCTCGACCTGCTCGTAGCCGATGCCGGCGTCCGCGAGCGCGGCCCGCCCGGCCTCCTCGGCGAGCTCCCAGTACGGCCGGTCGGCCGTTTCGGGCTTCTCGAAGCGGGTCATCCCGACTCCGGCGACGTACGACTTCATGCCCGTCCCTTCCTTCAGTCCCTGGGGAGGCCGAGGATCCGCTCGGCGACGACGTTCAGCTGGACCTGCGTGGTGCCCCCGGCGATGGTCAGGCAGCGGGACAGCAGCATCCCGTGGACGGCCCGCTCCCCCGGCCCCTCCCGTACGGCGCCCTCGGGGCCGAGGAGTTCGAGGGCGAGCTCGGCGACCCGCTGCTGGTGCGCGGTCTGGACGAGCTTGCGGATCGAGGCGCCGGCGCCCGGCTCCAGCCCGGACACCTGCCGGAGCGTGGTGCGCAGCCCGATGCAGGCCAGTGCGTGTGCTTCGGCGGCCAGCGCCCCGATGCGGGCGCGGCGGGCGCCGTCGAGGCCGGGGGCGCGGGCGAGGAGCGCCTCCAGGCCGGTGCCGAAGGCGACCTGGTCGGCCATGTGGACGCGCTCGTTGCCGAGGGTGGTGCGGGCGACCGCCCAGCCGTCGCCGGGCCTGCCGAGGAGGGCGTCGGCGGGCAGCAGCGCGCCGTCGAACCAGACCTCGTTGAAGAGGGTGTCGCCGGTGATCTCGCGCAGCGGCCGGATGTCGATGCCGGGGGTGGCGCGCATGTCGACGAGGAAGCAGCCGAGGCCGCGGTGGCGGGGGGCGTCGGGGTCGGTGCGGGCGAGGAGGATCCCGTGGTCGGCGGTGCGGGCGGCGCTCGTCCACACCTTCTGGCCGGTGATCCGCCAGGCGCCGTCCGGGCCGGTCCGCTCGGCCCTGGTACGCAGGGAGGCGAGGTCGGATCCGGCGCCGGGCTCGGAGAAGAGCTGGCACCAGGCGAGGTCGCCGAGCAGCGTGGCGGGGAGGTACGCGGCCTGCTGCTCCGGGGTGCCGTGGGCGATCAGCGAGGGCACGACCCAGGTGGCGATCCCGAGGTCGGAGATCCGTACGCCGGCCCGGGCCAGCTCCTGGCGGACGACGAGCTGCTCCAGGGGCCCGGCGCCGAGCCCCCAGGGCGGCGGCAGGTGGGGGGCGGCGTACCCGGTGGGGGCGAGGGCGCGGCGGGCGGCGGCCGGGTCGAGGCCGCGGGCGGCTTCGGCGGCGCGGCGGGCGGCGGGCCGGTACCGCTCGGCGTCCCCGGGCAGGTCGGTGCGGATCTCGCGGCGGGCGCCGGCGGCGGCGAGGGCGGCGGCGTGCAGCCGGTGCTCGTCGCCGGGGCCGAGGAGCTGCCGGGCCACGAGGGCGCGCCGCAGGTGGAGGTGGGCGTCGTGCTCCCAGGTGAAGCCGGTCCCGCCGAGGATCTGGATGCAGTCCTTGGTGCAGCCGTACGAGGCGTCCAGGGCGGTGGCGGCGGCGAGGGCGGCGGCGAGCGGGCGGCCGCCGGGCGGGCCGTCGGCGGCGCGGGCCGCGTCCCAGGCGAGGGCGCGGGCCTGCTCCAGCCGTACGAGCATGTCGGCGCACAGGTGCTTGACGCCCTGGAAGCGGCCGATGGGCCGGCCGAACTGCTCGCGGACCCTGGCGTGCCCGGCGGCGGTGTGCACGGCCCAGGCGGCGGTGCCGCAGGCGTCGGCGGCGAAGAGGGTCCGGGCGAGGTCGCGGACGAGGCCGTCGTCGAGGGCGAGGAGCCGGTCGGGCGGGACGGGGGTGCGCAGGGCCCGCACCTCGGCGGTGGGGCGGGTCGGGTCGGCGGCGGTGTGGGTGCGTACGGCGAGGGCGGCGGTGTCGACGGCGAACCAGCGGGTGCCTGCGGGGGTGGCGGCGGCGAGCAGGACGAGGTCGGCCTCGCCGGCGCCGAGGACGGGAGGGGCGAGGCCGTCGAGGAGGTGTCCGCCGCCGGGGGCGGGTGCGGCGGTCAGCGTGCCGGGCCCGAGGGCGACGGCTCCGATCCGGGCGCCGCCGGCGAGGGCGGCGGCCAGTTCGGCGGCTCCGGCCCGGTCCAGCAGGGCGGAGGCGAGGGAGTTGGGCAGGAACGGGCCGGGCAGCGCGGCGCGGGCGGCCTCCTCGACGACGACGGCCAGGTCGAGGAGGGTGCCGCCCTCCAGGTGGGGGGCGAGGAGCCCGGCCGTGGCGAGGCCGTCCCACCAGGCGGGGCGCTCCCCGGTGCGGGGCGGCGCGTCCAGCAGGGCGCGGACCCGGTCGGGCGGGACGTGGCGGGCGGCCCAGCCGCGCACGGCGGCGGCCAGGTCCTGCTGCTCCTGCGTGATGGCGATGCCCATGCGGATCCTGCCGCCTCTCCGGCGTCCCGACGTCCCGGCGGCCCGCCCGGGGTCCCCGGTGGCGCGACCGCGGGCCAGGGTAGAACACGTTTCATTCTGACGGAAGGTCAGATACGTTCCGGGGGTCGCCTCCTGCTCGGACGCCGCAGCCGGAAGCGGCCGGAAATCGCTCTGGATCCGGCCCGCCCCGAATGATCGAATCCGGGGGCGGCCCAGGCCGCCCCCGCAGCCGCCTCCGGGAAGGAAACGGCCCGTGCACCCCCTTCCGTACGCGGACCTCCGCGCAGTGGCGCCCCTCGACATCGAGGCGGAACTGGACGCCGCCGTCCGGCTGCTCGGGCCCGAAGCGGACACGCGCGCCGCCCGCGGCGCGGTCGCGGGTCTCCTGCGCCGCCACCCGCTGCGGCACCCCCTGTGGGTGCTGCCGCTGCTCGTCCACGGCGCACAGACCGGCGACCCCGCCCCCGCCGCCCCGCTCGCCGCCCTGCACGTGCTGTGGTGGACCTCCGCCTGCCACCTCGACGACCTGGCCGACGCCCCCGGCCGTACGCGCCCCGGCGAGCCGGGGCCCGATCGCGGGCCGGGGCCCGATCCCGGACCCCGGCCGAGCGAGGAGCTGATGGCCGCCTTCCTCGCCGGGAGCGTCCTGCCGCTGCGCATCGTCGAGGCCCTTCCAGCCCCTCCGGCGGTACGCGCGGCCCTGGCCTCGGAGATCCTGACCGCCTGGACTGCCGCCGCTCAGGGGCAGCTGGCCGACATCGGCACGGACGCCGCGCACGCCACCCGCGGATCCGCGGTGGCCGCCTACCGCGGGAAGTCCGGCGGCCCCTTCGCGATGATCGCCTCGATGGCAGCGGAGCTGTCGGGGGCGGAGCGGCAAAGGGTGGATTCCTGGCGGGAGTTCGGCACCCTCTTCGGCATCCTGTGGCAGCTGTTCAACGACCAGGAGGACATCCTCACCGGCCGCCACGAGGACCTCCGCAACGGCACACCGACCTACCTGCTCGCCTGCGCCCTCGAAGGCGCCGCCCCGCCCGCCGGCCGGGACCGCCTCCTCACCCTGTGCGGGGCCGCGCGCGTGTCCGCCGCCGCGCGGTCGGAACTCCTGGCGGCCCTCCTCGCGCCCGCCGTGCTCCGCCGCTACGGCGCCGGACTCGGCGCGTTCCGCGCCCGTACGCACCGCGTACTCGCCGCAGTCGGCGGCCACGAGCGGTACCTGGCGGCGCTGCGGCGCCTCGTGGACCACGCCTCGGCCCTGCTGCTGCCGCCCGCCGCCGCGGCGGCCGCTGCCGCGACCGCCCGGCCGACCCGGCCGTGGCGGCCTACCGGGCGGTAGGGCAGCATGGGCTCCGCCCACGCGCAGCACAGGAGGAACCCATGGCCCCCGCCGCCACCCCCAAGCCGGAGACCCTCGCAGCCTTCGAGGCCGCCAAGGGCTTCATGCCCCTGCGCGAGGGGCTCGCCCTGTACGAGGCGGCCGCCGCGGCCGCGGCCCTGGGGCTGCCGCTGCTGGAGGTGGGCACGTACTGCGGGCGCTCGACGATCCTGCTGGCCGACGCCGCCCGCGAGGCCGGCGTGAGCGCCGTCACCGTGGACCACCACCGGGGCAGCGAGGAGCAGCAGCCCGGCTGGGAGTACCACGACCCGTCCGTCGTCGACCCCGAGATCGGGCTGATGGACACCCTTCCGACCTTCCGGCGCACCCTGCACCGGGCGGGGCTGGAGGAGCACGTTGTCGCCGTCGTGGGCCGGTCCCCGCAGGTGGCAGCCGTCTGGGGCGGCCCGCTCGGCTTCGTCTTCATCGACGGCGGCCACACCGACGAGCACGCCGCCGGGGACTACGAGGGGTGGGCCCCGCACCTGGCCGAGGGCGGCACCCTCGCCATCCACGACGTCTTCCCCGACCCGGCCGACGGCGGGCAGGCCCCGTACCGGATCTACCTGCGCGCGCTGGACTCCGGCGCCTTCGAGGAGGTCTCGGCGACCGACTCGCTGCGGATCCTGCGCCGCACGGGTCCCGGCATCTGAGCGGGCGCCGGCCCGGCATCCGGGAGCACGCGGGGCATATCAGCACACGATCGCACCGCGCCCTCGGACGGCCCAGTGCCCGGTCCCGCCCGGGGGCCCGGTCTAGCATCGCGCCGTGCGCTACGACGACAGCCCCCCGCAGCCCGAGAACGCCCCCGCGCCCGGCGCGGACCGGCGGCGCTTCGCACGCCGCTCCGCCCTCGCCGTCGCCGCGGCGGTGATCGCCCCGACCACCCTGGCCGGCTGGGTCCTGGTCCAGGTCGGCACCGGCGCCGGGGCGGACGACGCCCGTCCGCCCCGCGTCGCGGCGCCGGCCGCCGCGGCCTCCCCGCCCGCCTCGGCCACCGCCCCCGCCTCCCCGTCCACGGGCACCGGCCCGAGCACCGCCCCCTCGGCGAGCGGCGCCCCCGCGCCCTCCCCCGGCGCCACCTCCCCCCTCGCCGGCAAGACCGTGGTCGTCGACCCCGGGCACAACACCGGCAACTTCGACCACAGCCGCGAGATCAACCAGCAGGTGGACATCGGCACCGCCCGCAAGGAGTGCGACACCACCGGCACCACCACCCGCGCCGGTTACAGGGAAGCCGACTTCACCCTCGACGTGTCCCGCCGGCTGCGCACCATCCTCGAAGACCGCGGCCTGAAGGTGGTGTTCACACACGAGGCCGACCGCGCCTGGGGGCCCTGCATCACCGAGCGGGCCCGCATCGGCAACGAGGCGAACGCGGACGCCGTCGTCTCCGTCCACGCGGACGGCGTCTCCGAGGGCAGCCGCGGCTACCACGTCATCCTCCCCGCCAAGGTCAAGGGCGGCGCCGCGGACACCGCCGCGATCGTGGGCCCGTCCCGGACGCTCGGCGAGCGGATCGCGGCGAACTTCGCCCGCACCACCGGCTCCGGCCCCGCCAACTACCTGGGCGGCGGAACCGGACTGGTCGTCCGCGACGACCTGGGCGGCCTCAATCTCTCGACCCGGCCCAAGGTGTTCGTCGAATGCGGCAACATGCGTGACAGCAAGGACGCGGCGCTGCTGACGAGTCCGCAGTGGCGGCAGAAGGCCGCGCAGGGCATCGCGGACGGGATCGTCGGCTTCCTCGGCGGGTAGTCCTGAAGAGGGGGGCGGCCTGCCGCCCCGGTCCTCTCGGCCGCGGGAAACCTCCGTACCATGGTCCAGCCCGCCCCCTGCTCCTGGTTGCACGACCGCACCACGAGACGACCGAGACCGAGAAGGACACCTAAGACGTGAACATCCGCTCCCTCACTCGAGGCGACGGCGTGGTGATCGGAGCAGCGGTGCTGCTGTTCATCGCCTCGTTCCTCGATTTCTACTCCGCGACCGGCCTGGACCTGCCGAGCGTGTGGGACACCGACGTCTACCGGCTGGCGCTGCCGTCCGTCTTCCTGCTGGGCTTCGCCGCCGCCGGCCTGCTCGTCGCCGGGCGCTTCCTGCCGGCGGGCCGCCAGCTCGCCGGCCTGCCGCTGTCGGCGTGGGGGACGGTCCTCGCGGTCTCCGCCGCCTGGTCCTCGCTGTGGTCGCTCATCACCAGCCCGAGCGGCGCCGACCTGGGCGCGGGCTGCATCATCGCCTTCCTCGCCACCCTCGTCCTGGCGGGCACCGCGCTCTTCGGCCAGAAGGTCCCGGCGCTCGCCGGCCCGCTGCTCCCGGAGGCCCGCCCGGCCGCGCCGGCGCCGTACGGCGGCCAGCCGCAGCCGGGCACCGGGTACGGCTACCCGGGCGGCCAGCAGCCCCCCGGCTACGGCGCCACCCCGCAGCCCGCGCCGCCGTACGGCGGCACCCCGGGCCCGCAGGACGCGGCGCCTGCCCCGGCGGCGGACTTCGCCCCGTTCTGGTTCGCCGTGCCGGTGGCCCGCCCCCTGTACGCGGAGGACGGCTCGCCGTCGCCGATCGCCGAACTCGCCCCCGGCACCTGGTACCTGGCGGTGGACCAGCGCGGCCCGTCCACGCTGATCGCCCAGACGCAGGACGGCCGCCGCGGCGTCCTGAACGACACCTCCGGCATCCAGCGCGGCTGACGCGCCCGGACGGTTCCGACGGCCCTCCGCCCTTCCGGGCGGGGGGCCGTTGTCCTACAGTCGCCCCGTTCACTGACGTACCGTCAGGAACGGTCGGCGGAAGGGACCGCTCATGCGCCTCGGACTCGCACTCGGCTACTGGGGCCGCGGCCCCGACCCCGCCCACCTCGCCCTCGCCACCGAGGCCGAGCGCCTCGGCTACTCCTCGGTGTGGACCGCCGAGGCCTGGGGCTCGGACGCCTTCACCCCGCTCACCTGGATCGCCGCGCACACCTCCCGCATCCTCCTCGGCACCGCCGTCGCGCAGATGGCCGCCCGCAGTCCGACCGCCACCGCCATGCACGCCCTCACCCTCGACCACCTCTCCGGCGGCCGCATGATGCTCGGCCTCGGCCTGTCCGGACCGCAGGTCGTCGAGGGCTGGTACGGGCGCCCGTTCCCGGCGAGCCCGCTGACCGCCACCCGCGAGTACGTCGACGTCGTCCGCCAGGTCCTGCGCCGCGAGGCCCCCGTCGCCCTGGAGGGCCGCTTCCACAGCCACCCCTACCTCGGCCCCGACGCGACCGGCCTCGGCCGCCCGCTGCGGCCGATCACCCACCCGCTCCGCGCCGACCTGCCGCTGCTCCTCGGCGCGGAGGGCCCCCGCAACGTCGCCCAGACCGTCCGCATCGCCGACGGCTGGCTGCCCCTGTACTGGTCGCCGCTGCGGACGGGCGTCTTCCGGGAGGCCCTCGCCAGACTGCCCGAGGGCTTCCTGATCGCCCCGATGGCCCGCGCCCGTGTCTGCGACGATGTCGCCGAGGGCCTGCTGCCCGTCAAGGCCATGCTCGGCTTCTACATCGGCGGCATGGGCCACGCCGCCCGCAACTTCCACGCCGACCTCATGGCCCGCATGGGCTTCGCGGAGGAGGCCCGCCGCGTTCAGGAGTTGTTCCTCGCCGGGCGCAGGAAGGAGGCGGTGCTCGCCGTGCCGGACGCGTTCGCCGACGAGATCAGCCTGGTGGGGCCGCGCGAGCGGATCGCGGAGCGGCTGGAGCTGTGGCGCAGCGGCCCGGTCACCGACCTGCTGGTCACCGCCCCGGACCCGCACACCCTGCGCGTCCTGGCGGACCTCGGCACCTGAGGCCGCGCCGCGCGCCGCCCGGCCGGGAAGGGCCCCGGCCGGGCGGGCCGCACCCGGCTATCCGCCGAGCTCGGACACGCCGGGCACCTGGTCCTTGACGGGGGCGCCGGCGCTCTGGCCGGCGTCCTTCACCCCGTTGATGATGTTCTGGAAGGAGGTGATGTCGGCGGCGTCGATGTCGCCGCTGCGCAGCTTCGCCCCCATCTCCTTCAGGGATTCGATCCCCGCGGTGAGCGGGGCGAGCGCCTTCGACAGCAGCGGGTCGGCCTGGGCGTTGCCGACGGCCGCCTTCAGCCGGTTGTACGCGAACGCGCCCGCCAGGCCCGCCTTGATCAGCGTGAACGTGCGCCCGCTCGCCCCCTTGCGGAACTTGCCCTGCTGGTACGGCTTGATGATCCACTGGTAGGTGGCGCCGGCCGCGAGTCCCGCGTTCGCGACGAACCGGGCCTTGGCGAACCTCTGGCGCTCGGCCGAGGTGGTGGGCGAGGGCTCCACCTGCGGGAGCGCGGCCCGGGCCGCGGCGTGCGCGGCCTGCGCGCGCAGGGCGCCGCCCTGCTCCGCGTGCCCGAGGACCCGGGCGGCCGCGATGGCCTCGGATCCGGCTCCGCCGCCCTGGCCCCCCGCCCCGGCGGCCGCCGAGCCGCCGCACGCGGCGCCTCCGGCGACCAGCGCGCCCGACAGCGCGAGCGCCGTCAGGCCGCGGCTGCATCGGATGCTCCTGGGTATCGACACGGTTGCCTCCCGATGGAGTGGGGTGTCCCCGGCAGCGTCACCCCCGGGCCCGTGCCCCGCCACTCGGGCCACCCGACCGGCCCACCCGGGTGGCGCGGGCGGCCCTCCGCCCCCACCATCCCCGGCCGCGCCCTCCGGCGGGGAGGCCCGTCAGGGGCGTCCGCAGCAGTCCGGCTCCAGCCCGGCGGGCAGCGACAGCCCCCCGAACACGGTCGTCGTGGCCTCGTCGCCGCCCAGCGCGGCGGCCGCCAGCAGCAGCGAGCCCGCCGTCCACGTCGTCTGCTCCACCGGCCAGACCGCCTCGTCCTCGAAGACGTACCCGGTCCAGTACATCCCGTTCTCGGCGCGCAGGTGCGTGATGGAGCGCAGGATCTCCAGGGCCCGGTCCGACTCGCCGACCGCCCACAGGGCGAGCGCCAGCTCGCAGGACTCGCCGCCGGTCACCCACGGGTTGGGCAGCACGCAGCGCACCCCGAGGCCGGGGACGACGAACTCGTCCCACCGCTCCCCGATGCGCTCCCTGGCCGCCGCGCCCGTCACGGCCCCGCCGAGGACCGGGTAGTACCAGTCCATCGAGTAGCGGGACTTGTCCAGGAACCTCTCCGGGTGGCTGCGTATCGCGTGCCCGAGCGCGCCGGCCGCGAGCTCCCAGTCCGGCTGCGGGTCCGCGCGGTGCTCGGCGATCGCGAGTGCGCACCGCAGTGCCTGGTGGATCGAGGAGGAGCCGGTCAGCAGTGCGTCCGCGACGGGCGTGCCGTCGGCCTCGCGCTTCCAGCCGATCTCGCCGCCGGGCTGCTGGAGCTCCAGGACGAACTCGACGGCCGCGTACACGACGGGCCACATGAGCTCCAGGAACCGGTCGTCGCCGGTGGCCAGGTAGTGGTGCCACACTCCGACCGCCACGTACGCGGTGAAGTTGGTCTCCCGGCCGGCGTCCTGCGGGCTCACGGTGTCGACGCCGCCCGGCCGGTCGGCGTACGCCGCGTACCAGGAGCCGTCGGCGTTCTGGTGCCGTGCCAGCCACCGGTAGGCGCGCTCGGCGGCGGCGTGCTCGCCGGCCGCGTCGAGGGCCATGGCGGCCTCGGTGTGGTCCCACGGGTCGAGGTGGTGGCCGCGGAACCAGGGGATCGCGCCGTCGGGACGCTGCACGGCGAGGATCCCGGCGACGGTCGCCGCTGCCTGGTCCGCCGTCAGCACCCCGTCCAGGGCGAGGCGTTCGGTGCGCCCGGTGGAGCTCACTGGGCGGCACCGACGGGGAGGTGCGGCTTCGTCGCGTACACGACGAAGCTCTTGCCGATGACGGGGTTCAGGGCCTGCTCGGCGAGGCGCGTCGCGAGCGGCTTCTTCATGATGTCCCAGACCAGCAGCTTGTGGTACGCGCGGACGGGCAGGGCCTTGTCGTTGTCGACGCCGAAGGCGCACTTGAGCCACCAGTACGGGGAGTGCAGGCCGTGCGCGTGGTGGGTGCCGTACGGCTTGAGGCCGGCGGCCCGCATCTTGCCGAGCAGCTCGTCGGCCTTGTAGATGCGGATGTGGCCGCCCTCGACCTCGTGGTAGGCGTCGCTGAGGGCCCAGCAGACCTTCTCCGGGCCGTAGCGGGGGACGGTGACGGCGATGCGCCCGCCGGGCCTGAGGACGCGGACCATCTCGGCGAGGACGCCCTTGTCGTCGGGGATGTGCTCCATCACCTCGGAGATGATGACGACGTCGAAGGAGTCGTCGGGGAAGGGCAGTGCGAGGGCGTCGCCCTCCATCGCGGTGGCGGTGGCGCCGGCCGGGGCCTCGCCGGCCTCCTTCATGGCGGCGAACCACTTGGCGACCTCGCGGATCTCCTCGCCGTTGCGGTCGACGGCGACGACCTGCGCGCCGCGCCGGTAGCACTCGAAGGCGTGCCGGCCTGCGCCGCAGCCCAGATCGAGCACGCGGTCGCCTGCGGCGAGCGGGAACCGGGAGAAATCGACGGTCAGCACGGGGTCCTGCCTTCGCGGTCGCGGTGGTGGGGGAACATTCAGCGGGTGCGGCGGGCCTGCGCGATCGCGGCCCGGTAGTGGGCGGCGGTGCCCTCGGCGGCCTTGGCCCACGTGAACCGGGTGAGGACCCGCTCGCGGCCGGCGGCGCCGAGCCGGGCCCGCAGCTGCGGGTCGCCGAGGAGCCGGCCGAGCGCGGCGGCCAGGGCCCCGGCGTCGCCGGGCGGCACCGCGAGGCAGGTCTCGCCGTCGGGTCCCGCGACCTCGGGGATCGCGCCGCCGGTGGTGGCGACCAGCGGGGTGCCGGTGGCCATGGCCTCGGCGGCGGGCAGCGAGAAGCCCTCGTAGAGGGAGGGGACGCAGGCGACCTGGGCGCTGCGCACGAGGTCGACGAGTTCGGCGTCCGTCACACCCTTGACGAAGCGGACGGCGTCCCGGAGGCCGTACGTCTCGATGGCGCGGGCGACGGGCCCCTCCTCGGCGCGCTTGCCGACGACGACGAGGTGCGCGGCGGGCTGCTCGGTGCGCAGCTTGGCGAGGGCTTCGACGAGGAACACCAGGCCCTTGAGGGGCACGTCGGCGCTGGAGGTGGTGACGATCCGGCCGGGCACTTCGGCGACTGCCGGGTCGGGCGACCACAGGTCGGTGTCGGCGCCGATGTGGACGACGTGGATGCGCTCGCCGCGTACGCCGAGGTGCTCGGCGATCTCCTGCTTGGAGGAGCCGGAGACGGTCAGCACGGAGGGCAGGCGGCGGGCGACGCGGCGCTGCATGCGCGTGAAGGCGTACCAGCGGCGGACGGAGACGCGCCGCTTGCGGTCGGGGGCGGCGTCGAGCTCCAGCTGCCGGTCGACGGTGATCGGGTGGTGGATCGTGGTGACCAGCGGGGCGCCGAGGTCGCCGAGGAGTCCGTAGCCGAGGGTCTGGTTGTCGTGGATGACGTCGAACTCGCCCGCGCGCGCGGCGAGGTGGCGGCGGGCGCGCAGGGAGAAGGTCAGCGGCTCGGGGAAGCCGCCGGTCCACATGGTGGCGACCTCCAGCGCGTCGATCCAGTCGCGGAACTCCTCGCGCCGCGGGGTGCGGAAGGGGTCGGGCTGGCGGTAGAGGTCGAGGCTGGGCAGCTCGGTCAGGGAGGCGCCCTCGTCCAGGACCGGATAGGGCTGTGCGCCGATCACCTCCACGGAGTGGCCGAGCCGGACGAGTTCCCGCGAAAGGTGCCGCACGTAGACGCCCTGGCCCCCGCAGAACGGGTTCCCCTTGTAGGTCAGGAGTGCGATGCGCAACGGCCGGTCACCGTCCGTCACAGCCCCTGCGAAAGGGCTCGTCACCACGGCCTCAGCGGTCACTCTCGGCCCCTTTCTGGCTGCAACTTTCGCCGGAGCGTAACCGCTCGGATAATGTAGAACAAGTTTCAGAGTTGATCCGTCGCGGACCATTGAATCTACCGGCCGGAAACCCCACCGTAAGAGACGGAGCAGGTGATTCGCGCCACCACGCGGCGCCTGCCATGCTGGGCCCGCACCAGCCCGGAAACGGCCCCGCACCTGCGGGGCGCTCTCCCAGCCAGCGGCACACCACGGAACGGGGCACATGACAGCGGAAGCCAAGGCCGTCACCACACCGGCGTCCCCTCCCCTGACCGAGCGCCAGGAGGCGCGCCGCCGCCGCATCCTCAACGCCAGCGCCCAACTGGCGGCGCGGGGCGGTTTCGACGCCGTCCAGATGCGCGAGGTCGCGGAGGCCGCCGGGGTCGCCCTCGGCACCCTCTACCGCTACTTCCCCTCCAAGGTGCACCTGCTGGTCGCGACGATGCAGGACCAGCTCCAGCACATGCACACCACGCTCCGCAAGCGCCCGCCGGCCGCGGAGGACCCCGCGGCCCGGGTCGCGGAGACGCTGATGCGGGCCTTCCGGGCCCTCCAGCGCGAACCGCACCTCGCGGACGCGATGGTGCGCGCGCTGACCTTCGCGGACCGCAGCGTCAGCCCGGAGGTGGACACCGTCTCGCGCCTGACGACCGCGATCATCCTGGACGCGATGGGCCTGGAGGCGCCGCCGACCGCGGAGCAGCTCTCGGCGGTCCGCGTCATCGAGCACACCTGGCACTCCGCGCTGATCACGTGGCTGTCGGGGCGGGCCTCGATCGCCCAGGTGAAGATCGACATCGAGACGGTCTGCCGGCTGATCGAGCTGACGGCCCCGCCGGAAAAGGCCTGAACCCGCTGTCGGGCGGCCCGGGGCGGGCCGGGCGCCGCGCCCGCCCCGGGCGCCTCACTCCTCGGGCGGGAACACCGCCTCCCCGCTCTCCGCGAGCATGATCGAGATGGCCTCGACGGGGCAGCCCTCGGCCGCCGCCAGCACGGGCTCGCTCGCCTCGGCCTCCTCCCGGCGCGGGTGCGACTGGCGCGCCGCGTCGAGGGCGAAGCCCTCGGGGGCCAGGCCCGCGCACATGCCGGAGCCGATGCACACCGTCCGGTCGACCTCCACCCGCCACCGGTCGCCCACGGCTCAGGCCCCCGCCCCGTACCCGGCCGGCAGGTGGACCATCTTGTGCTCCAGGTACTCGCCGAACCCCTCCGGCCCGAACTCCCGGCCCAGCCCGCTGTTCTTGTAGCCGCCGAACGGCCCGAGGACGTCCAGGCTGAAGGTGTTCACGTTGAAGGTGCCCGTCCGCACCCCGCGGGCGAAGTCGATGCCGCGCTCGACGTCCGCCGTCCACACGCTGCCGCTCAGCCCGAACTCGGAGTCGTCCGCGATCCGCAGCGCCTCCGCCTCGTCCCCGTACGGGATGAGGCAGACCACCGGGCCGAAGATCTCCTCCCGGGCGATCCGCATCGCGTTGTCCACCTCCCCGAAGAGGGTCGGCTCGACGTACCAGCCGCGCTCCAGGCCGGCGGGCCGGCCGCCTCCGGCCAGGACCTTCGCACCCTCCTCCTGCCCGATCGCGATGTACTCCAGCGACCTGCGCCGCTGCCGCTCGGCGACGAGCGGGCCGACCTGCGTCGCGGGGTCGAGCGGGTCCCCGACGACGAGGGCCCCGGCGGCCGCGGCGAGCGCCTCGGCGATCTCGCCGTAGCGGCTGCGCGGCGCGAGGACGCGGGTCTGGGCCACGCACGCCTGCCCGTTGTTCATCCAGGCGGCGGGCACGATCCCGGCGACGGCCGCGTCCAGGTCGGCGTCGGGCAGGATCACGGCGGCGGACTTGCCGCCCAGCTCCAGGGTGACCCGGGCCAGGTTCCGCGCGGCGACCTCCATCACCCGCCGGCCGGCGGCCGCCGAGCCGGTGAACGACACCTTGTCCACGCCCGGGTGCCCCACCAGGTACTCGCTCACCTCCCGGTCGGCGGGCAGTACGGACAGCACGCCCTCCGGCAGCCCGGCCTCCCGGGCGATGCCGGCGAGGAGGTACGAGTCCAGCGGCGACTCGGGGGACGGCTTCAGCACCACCGGCGACCCCGTCAGCAGCGCGGGCGCCAGCTTCGCCGCGGCCACGAACTGGGGGACGTTCCACGGGATGACGGCCGCGACGACGCCCACCGGCTCCCGCCGCACCAGGATCGGCCCGAGCGCCCCCTGGCGGCGCTCCTCGAACGGGAAGCCGCGCGCCACCTGTACCGCGGCGTCGTAGACCATCATCGGGCCGAGCGCCTGGGCGAGGATGCTCCAGGAGTACGGGGAGCCGTTCTGGGAGCTGATCGAGCGGGCGATCTCCTCGTGGCGGACGGCGAAGGCGTCCTTGATCCGCGCCACGACCGCGATCCGCTCCTCCAGCGGCATCCGCGGCCAGGGGCCCTCGTCGAAGGCCCGGCGGGCGGCGGCCACGGCGCGGTCCACGTCGCCCCGGGAGGCGTGCGGGACGCTGCCGATGACCTGCTCGGTGTGGGGGGAGACGACCTCGATCGTCCCGGCGCCCAGCGGATCCACCCATTCCCCGCCGATGAACAGCTGTCCGTGGTCCACGCGCTCGGTCATGGCTGATGCCTCCTGCGGCTTGGCGTTCCGGAACTGATACCAGTTCCAGTTCGAGGAGTCCACGGCTCCCGCACGACCTCCGGAGATCCGGTACTGGCGATCCGGCCCGGCACATGGTCGACTGGGGCTACCACTGCAACACGTTCTCGCCAAGTGGCTCCGCCGGACGCAGACAGGACCCCCTCATGCCACGGAACGCACCCCAGCAGCCGCCCCGCACCCCGCCGCCGGCCCCTCCTGCGCCCGCCCCGCCCCGCGCCACCGACCACGGCGGAGGCGTCCACTCCCTCGCGGTGCCCATCCCGGACAACCCGCTCGGCCACACCCTCGTCCACGTCCTCGACACCGGCCGCGGCCCCGTCCTCGTCGACACCGGCTGGGACGACCCCGCCTCCTGGGACACCCTCACCGCAGGGCTCGCCGCCCTCGGCACCGCCGTCGGCGACATCCACGGCGTGGTCGTCACCCACCACCACCCCGACCACCACGGCCTGTCCGGCCGGGTCCGCGAGGCCTCGGGCGCCTGGATCGCCATGCACCCCGCCGACACCGAGGTCGTCGTCCGCACCCGGTCCGCCCCGCCCGGCGCCTGGTACGCGTACGTCCACGACAAGCTCGCCGCCGCCGGCGCCCCCGAGGAGCACCTCGCGCCGCTGCGCGCCGCCCGCCGCGACCCGCGCGGCATCCCCGGCCTGCAGGCCGCAGTCCCCGACCGGGACATCGTCCCCGGCGAGCTGCTGCCCCTGCCCGGGCGCCGCCTGCGCGCCGTCTGGACCCCGGGCCACACCCCCGGGCACGTCTGCCTGCACCTGGAGGAGCGCCACCCGGCGGGCCTGCCCGGCAACGGCCGCCTCTTCTCCGGCGACCACCTCCTGCCCGGCATCTCCCCCCACATCGGCCTCTACGAGGACCCCGACGGCACGGCGGGCGCCCTCGACCCGCTGGGCGACTACCTCGACTCCCTCGAACGCGTCGCCCGCCTCGGCCCCGCCGAAGTCCTCCCCGCCCACCAGCACGCCTTCACCGGCGCCCCCGACCGCGTCCGCGAACTGCTGTCCCACCACCGGGAGCGGCTGGCGGGGCTGCGGCGGCTGCTGGCGGCCCGGCCGCTGACCCCGTGGGCGCTCGCGGAGCGCATGGAGTGGAACCGGCCCTGGGAGGACATCCCGTACGCCTCCCGCACCATCGCCGTCTCCGAGGCGGAGGCGCACCTGCGGCGCCTGGTGAAACAGGGCCGGGCGGAGCCGGTCCCGGGCAGCGACCCCGTGGAGTACCGCGCCGCCTGACGGGCCGGCGGGCCGCGGCCGGCGGCCGGACCGGGCACCGCCGCGGCCTGCGGCAGGGGCCGCGGACGGCCGCCGCCTCCGGCCCCCCGCAGTACCGGCCGGTACAGTGAGGGCCGTCGTCCACCCTCCGTACGGGGGAAAGCCGGTGCGATTCCGGCGCTGACCCGCAACCGTGACCCGCCCAGGCAGCCCTGCCGGGCGGCAGCCGGAACGCCCCGTACCGAGGTGCGCGGCTCGCGCCGCCGGATCCCCCGGCGGCCGGCACCGTCGAGGAATACGGAGCCGGAGCCGGTGCCCCCGCACCCTGCCTCCGGCCCCCCTGCAGGAGAGGCACCGCCCCCATGAACGTCCGCCGCAGCGCAGCCGCGCTCGCCGCCTCCGCCGTGCTGTGCGCCGGCGCCGCCCCCGCAGCCCTCGCCGCGCCGGCCACGCCGTCGCCGTCGGCGCCGCCCGTCGTCCCGTCGGGCCTGTACGGCAAGAACGACCCCACCTACGACGGGGTGTGGCGGCAGTCGATCGCGCTGCTCGCCCAGCACACCGTCGGGGTGAAGCCCGCCAAGGAGGCGGTGGCCTGGCTGGCCGGCCAGCAGTGCGCGAACGGCGGATTCGCCTCCTTCCGCGCCGACGCCTCCGCGGCGTGCGGCGAGCAGACCGTGTACGACACGAACGCCACCGCGGTGGCCGTGCAGGCGCTGAAGGCCCTCGGCGGGCAGGACGCCGCGGCGAAGAAGGGCGCGGACTGGCTGAAGTCCGTCCAGAACGAGGACGGCGGCTGGGCGTACGTCCCGGGCTCGCCGAGCGAGGCCAGCTCCACCGCCGTCGTCATCAGCGCCCTCGCCGCCGCCGGCGAGAAGCCGGCCGAGGTGAGGTCGAAGGCCGGCAAGTCCGCGTACGACGGCCTGCTCGCCTTCCGCCTGCCCTGCTCCGCGGAGCCCGCCACGGACCGCGGCGCGTTCGCCTACCAGCCGGTGGACGGCAAGCTCCTCGCCAACGCCGACGCGACGGCCGCCGCGACGCTGGCCGCCCTCGGCAAGGGCCTCGTGGTCGCCCCCGCCGCGAAGGACACCCCGGCGGGCACCGAGTGCACCGACGGCGCCGCCCCCGAGGCCGCCGCCGAGGCCGCCGCAGGGCACCTGGCCGCCGCGCTGAAGAAGGACGGCCACCTCACCGCCGTCGCCCCCGGCGCCGACCAGCCGGCCCCCGACACCGGCAACACCGCCGACGCGGTCCTCGCCCTGGTCGCGGCCGGGCACAAGCAGTCCGCGGCCGGCGCGGTGGAGTGGCTGAAGGGCAACTCGGCCGACTGGGCCAAGGGCAGCCCGGCCGCCCTCGGCACCCTCGTCCTCGTCGCGCACGCCACGGGCACCGACCCGAAGGCGTTCGGCGGGGCGGACCTGGTCACCGCCCTGAACGCGACGGGCCCCGCCCCGCAGGCCGCCGCCGGCTCCGCGACGGACGAGCCCGCGAAGCAGGACGACGACGGCGAGGAGGGCTCCGGCGGCCAGGGCGTCTGGTGGATGATCGCCGTCGGCGCGGCCGCCGGCATGGGCATCGGCATCCTGCTGAGCGGCCGCCGGAAGAAGAACCAGCTCTGATGCGCCGCGGCCTGACCCCCCTCCGCCCCGCCGCCGCTGCGGCGGCGGCCCTGCTGTCCGTGCCGGCCCTGCTCCTGGCGTCCGCCCCCGCCCACGCGGCGGGCTACCGCTACTGGTCGTACTGGGACGGCGCAGCCGCAGGCGGCTGGCAGTACGCCCAGGTCGGGCCGTCGATGGCCCGCCCCGCGGACGGCTCCGTGCAGGGCTTCCGCTTCGCGGTCAGCGCGGACGCGGCGGCTCAGGCCGCCCAGCCCCGCACCCCGGCCGACTTCACGGCCGTCTGCGCCACCACCCCGGCCGCGGAGGGCCGCAAGCGCATAGCCGTCGTCGTCGACTTCGGCGTCCCCGCCGACGCGCCGGCGGGCGAGGCACCGCCGCAGGACGCCCCGCGCACCGCCTGCGCCCAGGTCGCCCCGGACGCCAGCGCCGCGGAGGCGCTGGCCGCGGTGGCGAAGCCGCTGCGCTACGACGGGTCGGCGCTGCTGTGCGCGATCTCCGGCTACCCCCGGCAGGGCTGCGGCGAGCAGATCGCGCAGGAGCCCGACCCGGCGGCCGCGCCGACCGGGAAGCCCGCGGCCGCGGAACCGGAGGCCGGGGCCGACGGCAGCGGCTGGACCGGTCCGCTGGCGGGCGGGGCGGTTCTGGCCGCGGTCGCCGGCGCGGCGGTCTGGCAGTCCCGCCGCCGCTCCCGGTGACACCCCTGCCGAAGACGGGCGCCGGGGACCCGGGCTCGGAGGGCCCGGGCTCCGGGAGGCCGGCCGCCGAGGGCGCGGGCCGTGCGGGCTCCGCTGCGGGCGGGCCGGTCCCCCGCCCCCGGCACACCGGCCGCGGCGCCGCCCCGTCCGCCGACCAGCCCGCCGTCCCGTCCGCCGTCGAGCCCGCTGCCGGGCCCGGCGGGGCGGCCGTTCGCGGGCCCGGCCCGCGGCGCCCCGCCCGCCCCGCCCGTCCCGGGCCGCTCCGGCGGCTGCGGGCCCCGCTGGCACGGCGGGGCAACGCGCTGCACGCCGGGGCGTGGTGGCTGTGGGCACTCGGCCTGGCCGCAGCGGCCTCCCGGACCACCAACCCGCTCCTCCTCGGCCTGATCGCGGCGGTCGCCGGCTATGTGGTGGCCGCGCGGCGCACCTCCGCGCCGTGGGCCCGCTCGTACGGGGCGTTCCTCAAGCTGGGCCTCTTCGTCATCGGGCTGCGCGTGCTCTTCTCCGCCCTGCTCGGCTCGCCGCTGCCGGGCACGCACGTGCTGTTCACCCTGCCCGAGGTGCCGCTGCCGGACTGGGCGCAGGGGGTCCGGCTCGGCGGTCGGGTCACCGCCGAGCAGCTCGTGTTCGCGTTCTACGACGGCGCCAGGCTGGCCGTCCTGCTGGCCTGCGTGGGCGCGGCGAACGCGCTCGCCGGCCCGGCGCGGCTGCTGAAGTCCCTGCCTGCCGCCCTGTACGAGGCCGGGGTGGCGGTCGTCGTCGCCATGACGTTCGCGCCGAACATGGTCGCGGACGTGGCCCGGCTGCGGACGGCCCGCCGGCTGCGCGGCCGCCCGACCGGCGGGGTCCGGGCCGTCCTCCAGATCGGCCTGCCGGTGCTGGAGGGCGCCCTGGAGCGGTCCGTCGCCGTGGCCGCCTCTATGGACGCGCGCGGCTACGGCCGTACCGCCGGAGTCCCGGCCGCCGTCCGCCGTACGACCGCCTGCCTCACGCTCGGCGGCCTGCTCGGGATGTGCGCGGGCACGTACGGGCTGCTGGCCGCGGAGGGCGCCGCGTACGGGGTGCCGGCGCTGCTCGCCGGCCTGGCCCTGGCTGTGGCGGGGCTGCGCCTCGGCGGCCGGCGCAGCGTGCGGACCCGCTACCGGCCCGACCGGTGGGGGGTGCGGGCGTGGCTGGTCGCGGGCTCCGGCGCGGCCGTCGCCGTGCTGCTCGCGTACGCCGCGGGCGCCGACCCGCAGGCGCTGCGGCCGGGCGTCATCCCGCTGGCGGCGCCGGAGTTCCCGCCGGGTCCTGCGGCCGCCGTCCTGATCGGCCTGCTTCCCGCCTTCGTGGCACCCGTACCATCCGAGGAGTCGTCCCCGTGATCCGTTTCGAGCAGGTGTCGGTCACGTACGACGGCGCCTTGCGGCCGGCGCTGGGCGGCGTCGACCTCACCGTTCCCGAGGGGGAGCTGACGCTGCTCGTCGGCCCGTCGGGGGTCGGCAAGTCCACCCTCCTCGGGACCGTATCCGGGCTGGTGCCGCACTTCACGGGCGGCACCCTCCGCGGGCGGGTCACGGTCGCCGGGCGCGACACGCGCACGCACCGGCCGCGGGAGCTCGCCGACGTCGTCGGCACGGTCGGGCAGGACCCGCGGGCCCACTTCGTGACGGACGTGGTGGAGGACGAGCTGGCGTACGGGATGGAGTCGCTGGGCCTGCCGCCGGCCGTGATGCGCCGCCGCGTCGAGGAGACCCTCGACCTGCTGGGCCTGAACGAGCTGCGGGACCGCCCGCTGTCCGCGCTGTCCGGCGGGCAGCAGCAGCGGGTCGCGATCGGCTCCGTCCTCACCGCGCACCCGCGGGTGCTGGTACTGGACGAGCCGACCTCCGCGCTGGACCCGGCCGCGGCCGAGGAGGTCCTCGCGGTGCTCCAGCGCCTGGTGCACGACCTCGGCACGACGGTGCTGATGGCGGAGCACCGGCTGGAGCGGGTCGTCCAGTACGCCGACCGCGTGCTGCTCCTGCCCGGCCCGGGCGCGGCCCCGGTGCTGGGGGCGCCTCAGGAGGTGATGGCCGTCTCGCCCGTCCGCCCTCCGGTGGTCTCGCTGGGCCGGCTGGCGGGCTGGTCGCCGCTGCCGCTGTCGGTGCGCGACGCCCGCCGCCTCGCGGACCCGCTGCGCGCCCGGCTTGCCGCGGCGGGGTCCGGGTCGATGCCGGGGCCGGGGTCCGGGCAGGAGCCGGCGGGCCGCGCGGTCGGCCCCGTACCCGTGTCCCTGCCCGCGGCGGCTCCCGCGCCTGCGGCCGCGCCCCGGCCGGGCGGGCTCCTGGCGCGGCTGCTCCGCCGCGGCGGTGCGACCGCACCCGCCGCCGCGCCCTCCGCCGCCTCGGACGCCGCGGTGGCGCGGGTGCGCGGCCTGTCGGTGCGGCGGGGCCGTGCCGAGGTGCTGCACGGTGTGGACCTGGAGGTGGCGGGCGGCGAGACGGTGGCGCTGATGGGCCGCAACGGCGCCGGGAAGTCGACGCTGCTCTCCACTCTGGTGGGGACCCTCGCCCCTGCCTCGGGGGAGGTGTCGGTCGGCGGCCTGGCCCCGCACCGCACGGCCCCGGCCGAGATGGTGCGCCGCGTCGGCCTCGTCCCGCAGGATCCGCGCGACCTGCTGTACGCGGACACGGTGGCCGGGGAGTGCGCCGCCGCGGACGCGGACGCCGGCGCGGCCCCCGGGTCCTGCCGGGCCCTGGTGTCGGCGCTGCTGCCCGAGGTGGCCGACGGGACGCATCCGCGGGACCTGTCCGAGGGGCAGCGCCTGGCGCTCGCCCTGGCGCTGGTCCTGACGGGCCGGCCGCGGCTCCTGCTGCTCGACGAGCCGACGCGGGGCCTGGACTATGCGGCGAAGGCCCGCCTGGTGGGCATCCTGCGCGCGCTGGTGGCGGACGGGCACGGCATCGTCCTTGCGACGCACGACGTGGAGCTTGCGGCGGAGCTCGCCGACCGGGTGGTGGTCCTCGCGGGCGGGGAGGTCGTCGCGGACGGCCCGACCGCCGACGTGGTGGTGTCGTCGCCGGCGTTCGCCCCGCAGGTCGCGAAGGTGCTGGCGCCGGGCCGCTGGCTGACGGTGGCCGAGGTGGCGCGCGCCCTGGACGGGCCGCCCCTGCCGGCCGGCGCCGATGGGCCGGAGGGTGCGGCGGGTGCCGCGGGGCCGGAGGCGGCGCGGTGAGCCGGCCCGTCCGTATCGGGCCGCGCGCGGCGGCCGCCCTGGTGCTGGTCTCGCTGATCGGTGTGGCCGCGTTCGGCTGGCCGCTGCTGGCCGACGCCGGGTCCGGGCTCGCACACGCGCAGGACGCGCCGTGGCTGTTCGCCGCGCTGCTGCCGCTGCTCGTCGCCGTGGTCGTCGCGACCATCGCCGACCAGGGCCTCGACGCCAAGGCGGTCGCGATGCTGGGGGTCCTCGCCGCGGTGGGAGCCGCGCTGCGGCCGCTGGGCGCGGGGACGGCCGGCCTGGAGCCGATGTTCTTCCTGATGGCGCTGAGCGGGCGCGTCCTCGGCCCCGGCTTCGGGTTCGTGCTGGGCGCGGTGACGATGTTCGCGTCCGCCCTGCTGACCGGCGGGGTCGGGCCGTGGATGCCGTTCCAGATGCTGGCGATGGGCTGGTTCGCGCTGGGCGCGGGGCTGCTGCCGGGGGCGCGGCGGATCCGGGGCCGGGCGGAGCTGGCGATGCTGGCGGCGTACGGGTTCGCGGGCTCGTTCGCGTACGGGACGGTCATGAACCTGCAGGGCTGGGTGCTGCTCCAGGGCATGGGCCAGGGCATCTCCTTCCACCCGGGGGACCCGGTCGGGGCGAACCTCGCGCGGTTCCTGGCGTACTGCGCGGCGACGTCCCTGGGCTGGGACCTGGGGCGGGCCGTCCTGACGGTGGTGCTGACGCTGCTGCTGGGCGGGACGCTGCTGAAGGCGCTGCGGCGGGCGACTCGCAAAGCGGCGTTCGAGGCGCCCGTTTCCTTCGATCCGGGGGCCGGAAGTGGCCCCGACCACACAACAAAAGGGGCATAGGCGGCTACACGGGGTGAGTTCGGGCCCTCTGGAGCGTGAGGCGCCCCATAGGACCCACGTCACATACGACCCCGCCTAGTGGACGGCGGGCGCCCGCCGCCCGGCCGCGGATCGGGCGCCGCGCGGGGGCGGGCGGGGCCCGCCGGGCGGGCCGCACGGAGGGGCCTCCTCCGAGGGTCCGTAGTAGCGGTGGGCCTTTGTCAGGGCCGCCGGGGCCTGGCTAACTGGTGATGTCGCCACGGCGGCCCGGGCCCACAGCCCGCCGCCCGATGAGCCCCTCTCCCCCGTGTGAGTGACTCACGCATGCCTTCTGCATGCGGCGGCCGCACCCCGTCCCCTACGGAAGGCTCTCCGTGTCCATCTCCGTCATCCGCCGCATCGCCGCTTCCAAGAAGACCCTCGCGGGTACCGTCGTCGGCCTTGCCGCCGCCGGTTCCATGCTGGCCGCCGTTCCCGCGCAGGCCGCCCCGACGAGCGCCAAGGCGATCGCCCAGCAGATGATCAAGGACCCGGCCCAGTTCGCCGCCTTCGACAAGATCATCTCCCGCGAGAGCGGTTGGGACCACACGGCGACGAACGCGTCCTCCGGCGCGTACGGCCTGGTCCAGGCCCTGCCGGCCTCCAAGATGGCCTCGGCCGGCTCCGACTGGAAGACGAACCCGGCCACCCAGATCAAGTGGGGCCTGGACTACATGAACGAGCGCTACGGCTCCCCGGTCGGCGCCTGGAACTTCTGGCAGGCCAACCACTGGTACTAAGCCGCGGCAGCATGCCCCGGCACGACACCGCACCGCCGCCCCGGCACGACGCCGGCGCGGCGGTGCGGTGCAGTGCGAAGGCCCCGGTGGCCGGCCTCCCCAGGCCGGCCACCGGGGCCTTCGGCTTCCCATCCCAGTGGGCTTCTCGGTGTCACAGCCGCTGGATGATCGTGCCGGTCGCCTGGGCGCCCCCCGCGCACATGGTGATCAGCGCGAACTCCCTGTCGCGGCGTTCCAGCTCGTGCAGCGCGGTGGTGATGAGCCGGGCGCCGGTCGCGCCGACCGGGTGCCCGAGCGCGATGGCCCCGCCGTTGACGTTGACCTTGTCGAGGTCCTGCTCGAAGACCTGCGCCCAGCTGAGGACGACGGAGGCGAACGCCTCGTTCACCTCGACGACGTCGATGTCCCTGAGGGACATGCCGGCCTTGCCGAGCACGGCCCGCGTCGCGTCGACCGGCCCGTCCAGGTGGTAGTGCGGGTCGGCCCCGACGAGCGCCTGCGCGACGATCCGCGCGCGGGGCTTCAGCTTCAGGGCGCGCGCCATCCGGCGGGAGGCCCACATCAGCGCGGCGGCCCCGTCGGAGATCTGCGAGGAGTTCCCGGCGGTGTGGACCGCGGTCGGCATGACGGCCTTGAGCCCGGCCAGCGCATCCATGCCGGTGTCGCGCAGCCCCTCGTCGCGGTGCACCAGCCGCCACATGCCCTGGCCGGCGGCCTGCTCCTCCTCGGTGGTGGGGACCTGCACGGCGAACGTCTCGCGCTTGAACCGCTCCTCGGCCCAGGCGGCAGCGGCGCGCTGCTGGGAGAGCAGGCCGAGCCGGTCGACGTCCTCGCGGGACAGGCCCCTGCGGCGGGCGATGCGCTCGGCGGCCTCGAACTGGTTGGGCAGGTCGACGTTCCACTCGTCGGGGAACGGCTTGCCGGGCCCGTGCTTGGAGCCGGCGCCCAGCGGGACCCGGCTCATCGCCTCGACGCCGCAGGCGATCCCGATGTCGATGACGCCGCCGGCGACCATGTTCGCCACCATGTGGTTGGCCTGCTGGGAGCTGCCGCACTGGCAGTCCACGGTCGTCGCCGCGGTCTCGTACGGCAGTCCCATCGCGAGCCACGCCGTGCGGGCGGGGTTCATGGACTGCTCGCCCGCGTGGGTGACGGTGCCGCCGACGATCTGCTCGACGCAGTCGGGCTGGATGCCCGTACGGGCGAGGAGCTCGCGGTAGGTCTCGCCGAGCAGGTACGCGGGGTGCAGGTTGGCGAGGACGCCCCCGCGCCTGCCGATCGGCGTGCGTACGGCTTCGACGATGACGGGTTCCGCGGCCATGGGATCGTCCTCTCCTGCGCAGCGCTGCCGGCACGGCGGGACCGGGCGGGCCGTTCCCGGCGCCCCGCCCGCACCCCGAAATTGGTACGCGTTCTAGTTCTCTCCCCGAAGTCTTATGACCGGCGGGCCCGGCACGCAAGGGTCTTGCATCCGGCCTCCACGGATTCCACACGCAACCGGCCGCGCGGCCCCTTGCCACTTCCGGAGCCCGTCACTACCTTCTGCCCAATTGCTGATGGGCCGTCAGACTTGGAGTGCCGCGATGACCTGTCCCGCGCTGCCCGAAGGCTTCGACGCCACCGACCCCGACCTCCTCCGGGAGCGGGTCCCCCTCCCGGAGTTCGCGCGGCTGCGGCAGACCGCACCGGTGTGGTGGTGCCCCCAGGAGCGCGGCACCACCGGCTTCGACGACGACGGCTACTGGGCCGTGACCCGGCACGCGGACGTCCGGTACGTCTCCACGCACCCCGAGCTGTTCTCGTCGGCCACGAACACCGCGATCATCCGCTTCAACGGCGGCATCGCGCGCGAGCAGATCGACGCCCAGCGGCTGATCATGCTGAACATGGACCCGCCCGAGCACACCCGGGTGCGCCAGATCGTCCAGCGCGGCTTCACGCCGCGGGCCGTCCGCGGCCTGGAGGGCGCCCTGCGCGAGCGGGCGCGCCGCATCGCGGAGCAGGCCCGCGCCACGGCGGCAGCGGCAGCGGGCGGAGACGGGGGCAGCGGGGACGGGGGGTTCGACTTCGTCACCCAGGTGGCCTGCGAACTCCCCCTCCAGGCCATCGCCGAACTGATCGGCGTCCCCCAGGAGGACCGGCTGCGCATCTTCGACTGGTCGAACAAGATGATCGCCTACGACGACCCCGAGTACGCCATCACCGAAGCGGTCGGCGCCGAGGCCGCCATGGAGCTCATCGGCTACGCGATGCACCTGTCCGCGGCCCGCAAGGAGTGCCCCGCCAAGGACATCGTCACGCAGCTCGTCGCCGCGGAGGGCCAGGGCAACCTCGGCAGCGACGAGTTCGGCTTCTTCGTCCTCCTCCTCGCCGTCGCCGGCAACGAGACCACCCGCAACGCCATCAGCCACGGCATGCACGCCTTCCTCACCCACCCCGGGCAGTGGGAGCTGTACAAGGCGACGCGGCCCGCGACGGCCGCCGAGGAGATCGTCCGCTGGGCCACCCCCGTCGTCTCCTTCCAGCGCACCGCCACCCGCGACACCGAACTCGGCGGGCAGAAGATCCGGGCCGGCGACCGGGTCGGCCTGTTCTACGCCTCCGCCAACCACGACCCGGAGGTCTTCACCGACCCGGACGCCTTCGACATCACCCGCGATCCGAACCCGCACCTGGGCTTCGGGGGCGGCGGCCCCCACTTCTGCCTCGGCAAGTCCCTGGCCGTGATGGAGATCGACCTCATCTTCAACGCCGTCGCCGACCACCTCCCCGACCTGCGGCTGACCGGCCCGGCGCCGCGCCGGCTGCGGGCCGCCTGGCTCAACGGCATCAAGGAGCTGCGGGTCAGCCACCCCTGACCGCGGGTCCGGGGCGGGGCCGGTCGGGGCCGGGCCGAGCGGCGTACGGAGACGATCTCGACAAGCTGCGGTAACGGCACGCCATCGATGCCATCCCGGCCATTGTGGCGGCGGCGGGACGGGGCCCAGACTGCGCGGATGAACCTCCAGGACAGCGGAACGCATGCCGGCGTGGAGGCCCGCTGGCAGCGCCTGCCGACGACGTGGCGGCTGATGGTCGAGCGCGGCGGCTCCCAGGCCGCCGCGGGCCGGGGCGTCCTCGCCCTCATCGAAGCCGCCGCCGCGCAACCGGAACTGCGCCGGCTGTACCCGTTCACCAGCCACTGCGTCCTCCGCTTCGGCTCCCGCGGCGGCGTCCCGACCGAGGCGGACGCACCCGCCCTGGAACCGACGCGGGACGGCCGCTTCCGCGTCCTGAGCCCCGGCCTGCACCGCGTCATCGGCGAGGCGGACTCCGCGGAGGAGGCGGTGGCCCTGGCCGTCGCCCAACTCCCCCCGCCCTCCGCCTGAACGGCCCGCGCCGCGCCGGGCCCGTACGCGAACGGAGGCCGCGCCAGTCCCCCGTACGGGCGAGCACGGACTCACCCGGGTGGCGGACTCCGCACGCCTGACGGACCATGACAGCACGCGGCGATCCACCCGCGGGGGCGCCGGGGCCGATGCGTCCCGGCGCCCCCGCGGCTCCGCGTACGGCGGCCCCCGCACCACAGCACCGCCCACGGCCGCGTACGGCGGCCCCCGCACCACAGCAGCCCGCGGCCGCGTACGGCAGCCCCCGCACCACAGCACCGCCCGCGGCCGCCCGGGGGTGCGCCCCGCTACCTCTCGCAGCGCCCCAGCACGACCACGTACGTCCCCGCGTCGGACGCCCCGGCGCCCCTGCGCTCCGCGGCGCCGCCCCTCGGCGCGATGCCGAACTCGGTGAGCGAGGGATCCCGGATGATCTCGGCGTGGCCGCCGGTGCTCCGGTTCAGCCACCAGTCCACGGCCGCGCGGGGCGTCCCCGCGCCCGCCCACCCGTTGTACGTGATCTCGTAGCCGCCCCACGACCGGCCGCCCCGGCAGTACCCCGCGTCGCGGATCCGGTTCACGATCTGCTCGCCGCCCGTCCCGGCGGCCTGCGGATTGCGGTGCGGATCCCGCTTGTCCTGCGGGTCCTGCGGGTTCGGCCACCACTTCTGGGCGAGAGCCGCCGCCACATGGCGGTTCGCCGCCTCCCGCAGCTCCCCGGAATCCGTCAGCTCCCGCAGCCCGAGCCTCCGGCGCTCGGCGTTGACCAGGCAGTAGACGCCCGCGGTGGCGGGCAGCACCCCGTATCCGAACCGGCCGGGATCGGCGGGCGGGGGCCGGTCGTAGGCGTCGGCGCCCAACCCCTCGCAGTGCTCCCACGGCTGGGCCGCGGCGGTACCGGCCGCAGCGGCCGGCAGCGGCGGAACCGCGAGCGCGGCAGCCGCGGCGGCGGCAAGCAGGGCGGCGGCGCGGGCGCGCCGGATGCACATGCCCATGGCGGTGCCCGTCTCTCCCCGAGTCGGATGTCCGAGCCGCCGGGCGCGGAAACCCCGGCGGCGACCGGCCTGAACCGCCCTCCCCGGGCGCCCGGTTGCCCGTACCACCGCCCCCGGGGCGCGCTCCGGTGCACCACCCCCCATGGTGCGCCCCGGCACCGGCGCCCGCCAATCGGCCCCGGGACGGGCGCCGAACGGCAGACCGGGGCGCCGGCCTACGAGCGGGCGGAGGCCCGTGCTCCGGCCCCGGCGGCCGGCTCGGCCCCGCCACCGCCGGGCGGGGCGCCCTGCGCCGGCAGCCTCACCTGGAGCCGCCGCGGCCCGGACAGCACGTGCACCAGCCCGAACCCGGCGCCGACGACCGCCGCGCCGCCGACCGCGTCCAGCACCCAGTGGTTGGCCGTCGCGACGATCGCACACACCGTGATCAGCGGGTGCAGCGCCCCGAGCAGCTTCTGCCAGGCCTTCGGCGCCAGTACGACGACCACGATCCCGCACCACAGCGACCAGCCGAAGTGCAGCGACGGCATCGCCGCGTACTGGTTGGAGATGGCCGTCATCGCGCCGTACTGCGGGTTGGCGAGGTCCTGCGGCCCGTGCACCGTGTCGACGAAGCCCATGCCGGGCATCAGGCGCGGCGGCGCCAGCGGGTACAGCCAGAACCCGGCGAGGGCCAGGACGGTGGCCAGCCCCAGCGAGGCGCGCGCCCACCGGTAGTCGGCGGGCCGCCGCCAGTACAGCACGCCCAGGATCGACAGCGGCACCACGAAGTGGAACGACGTGTAGTAGAAGTTGAAGAACCCCTCCAGCCACGGCGTCGCCACCACCGCCTGGTTGACGGCGTGTTCGATGTCGATGCCGAGCGCCCGCTCGACGGCGTGGATCTGCCCGCCGTTCTCCTCCGCGAGGCTGCGGGAGGCGGGCGCGGCGGCCCGGATGTGCGAGTAGACCGAGTACCCGACCCGTATCAGCAGCAGCTCCAGCAGCAGGTTCGGCCGGGTCAGCACCCGCCGCCACAGCGGCAGGAGCGGGATCCGCGACCAGCGTGCCGCCGCCGGACGCCCGTACTCCGTCGGCACCGGCGTCCGCCAGTACGGGGAGCTGCGCGGCAGGAACGGCACGGCGCAGGCCGCAGCGAGCGCCGCCAGCAGCAGCACGTTGTCCCGTACGGGCGCCAGCGCGGCCAGGTTCGGCAGCAGCACCGAACTCGGCAGCGTCACCGCCAGGACCACCGCGACCGGCCACACCCGCCGGTCCGCGGCCCGCGCCCCGACCCGGCCCGCCACCGCCAGCAGCACCCACAGCAGCTGGTGCCGCCACCCCGTCGGCGCCACGGCGACCGCGACGCACCCGGTGACGGCGGCCGCGAGCAGCACCTGGCCGTCGCGGGCGTACCGCACGGCGCGCCGCAGCCCCGCCCACACGATCGCGGCGGCGAGCACCGCGTACAGCACGAACTCGCCGGGCCCGGACAGGCCGAGCCGCAGCAGCGCCCCGTGCACGGACTGGTTGGCGAGCGAGTCGGGGGCGCCGCCGAGGCCGGTACCGGCCAGGTGGTGCGCCCAGTACGCCCAGGAGTCGCGCGGCAGGGCCGCCCAGGACAGGGCGGTGGCCGCGGCGAACGTCGCGGCGGCCGCACCGGCGGCGGGGCGGCGGCCGGTCCGCCACAGCAGCGGGGCGAACAGCAGCAGGGCCGGCTGGAGGGCCGCGGCGAGCCCGACGAGGAACCCGGCCGGGCGGTCGGACGGCACCCGGAACAGCGCCAGGAGGACGAGCAGCACGGGCAGGGCGGGCAGCACGAGGACCGCGCCCCGGCCGCCCGCGGCGGCCTCGCGGACGGGCAGCGAGACCAGCATCAGGCCGACCAGCACGGGCGCGGCGAGGAGGGCGGTGCGCCGCGGGACGGGGTCGGGCAGGCCGCGCGCGGCGACCAGCCCGACGGCGGCGACGGTCAGCAGCGACGCGCACGTCCACAGGACGCCGAGGGAGGGCGGCGGGGCGAGTCCGAGGAACGGCTTCAGGACCAGTGCGGCGAAAGGCGTGCCGGGAAACCGGTCGGGGTCCTGGAGGGCGTGCGGGATGTACAGGCCGTGTGGGTCGTACGGGGCGTAGAGGGAGCCGGGAGTCCACGGGCCGGACGGGGCGCGCAGCACGGCGGCCGCCTGCCGGAGGGCGAGCACGCCGGCCAGCACCCAGAGGAGGAGGCGCACGGCCGTGAGCCGTGCCTCCGCACCCGCCGCCGAGGCGGCTCCCGAGGGGCCGCCCGCCTGCCCGCCTGCGCTTGTGACTCCGGCATGCCCGTGGGCACCGCTGTGCTCCGCCGCGTTCGCCACGCCTCGCAGGCCTCCCGCCCTCAGATGCGCAACCCCCGGTTCAGCCTGGCTGCCGCGCTGGATTTTCCGGGGACGACGATATCCCCCGCCGGGTCCCTGGGATGGCGGTCATGAGCATCGTGAGGACCAACAAGGGTGTCGAGGACTCACATAGGGCCCCACCTGCGGGTGCTCCGCGCTGGTGACGCAAGCATAGGAGCCCCGCCAGGCGGGGTCGGTCTCGCCGCACGAGGCTCGCGGCTGGCCCAGCGGCCAGGTCCCGGCGGAGGACGCCGCCGTGCACCTGCGCCCCGCCCGTCAAGGGCAGGGCGTCTCGAGGTTCCACATGGCCTGTAGGCAGCGCAGGCACTCACAGGGCGGGAACACATCCCCGAAGCCCTCCCAGTAGCCCTCACGGCGGAAGCGCGCCGCGTCGATCGGGTCGCGCACCAGGGGACGCACGGGGTCACCGGACCGGAAGATCAGCACGGGGCCGGCTGAGCCCCCGCTGAGGACGCGGACCGTCAGCCGGGACCGCCCCCTCACCGGACCCGCTCCACCACTGCGACTTCCGAGAACTCCCGCAGGAACGTCATGTGCCCCGTCCGCCCCGTGTGCTCGATGCACATGTCGGTGCAGACGTCCGCGTTGCCCGTCGGAGCGGCCGCCCACTGGCAGTCCGGGTTCAGGCACCGTGCCGTGGCGGTCGTCTCCGCCGACGGATGGCGGTGCATCACGTAGCGGACGTAGCGCAGGACGGCCGGTCATGCCGCCCCCTGTCGCGGGAGTGGTTGCTCAGCTCGGTACGCAGCGACTCCGCAGCGCCCAGGTTGCCGACCGCTTCGGCCACCTTCAGGTCAGCGTCCAGCGCGCGGCACACCCCGCATTCATGCGCGCGAGGCTCCGAACCCTCTGGCCAGGTCGTTTCCTGTCGTGCTGCCGTCGTCATGCCGCACCTCCGTGTCACCCTCGGTGCGGGCATCGTTCCGCCGCCGGGAGGTCCGGCCTAGTGTGATCCGTAGTGGCAACCATCCCCCGGGCCCCGGAATCCCTCTGCCTAGTGGCATCTCTAGTAGCAAGATGGCCGCATGGACATCGGGGAGCTGATCCGGGATCTCCGCACGGCTCGTGGCTGGAGCCAGGGGCTGTTGGCTTCGGAGATCAACAAGGTTCACGCCACGACGCTGACCCGGGAGTACGTGAGCAACTGGGAGCGTTCCAAGGTCAAGCCCGGCCCGTTCTACCTGGCCGCGCTGTCCGCCGTGCTCGACGTTCCCCTGGCTGTCCTTGAAGGTGAAGTGGACCGACGCGAGTTCCTTACCGATGTGGCCGGGGCCGCCATAGCCCCTGTCGTCGCCTCCGATCTGATCAGCGCAGGATTCGCCGCCCGGTTGCGTGGCGGGCCGTCAGCAGACGAGTGGGAGGCCAAGCTGACGACGTACGGCGCCCAGTACATGTCCATGGGTGCGGCGGACATCCAACGCCGCGTCTCCGGTGAACTCGTCACCGTGCAACAGCAGCTCGATGACCCACGGCTGTGGTCCGTCGCCTCCCGCCTGATGACCCTCTACGCCAAGACCTTCCCGGGGTCGGACGGCTCCAAGGCCGTGCACTGGTACCGGATGGCGGCGACTGCTGCGGACGAGTCCGGCAACGACGAAGCGCGGGTGTGGGTCCGGGGCCGTGCCGCTATCGCCCTGGGGTACGAGGGGGCGTCCCTCGGGGTCGCTGATGTGCTGGCCGACCAAGCCATGGCGATATCGGATCGTCCCTCCCTGGGCCTCCTCAACGCCGTGATGGGCAAAGCGCACGCGGCAGCGATCCGAGGGGACCGCGCAACAGCGCTCCACCTGGCGGACCGTGGCCGGCGCATCTTCGACAAGGCGGGGTCTCACGAGCAGACCAGCGACTACACCGTGCCCTGGTGGCGGATGAACGTCTTCCTGTCCCTCCTCCTGGCCCGCCTGGGAGACGAACGCGGAGCAGTGGAAGCCCAGGAGGCCGCACGCCGAGAACTCCCCGCAGAGCTGCCCCGCTTCGCGACGCACCTCGAGATGCACCGGGGCCTCATGCTCGCCCGGTCCGGAGACCTCTTGGGCGGAGCCGCCTATGCCCGGAAAGCGCTGGACGCCTTGCCGCCGGAGAAGCACTCCCTGACGCTGCGGTTGCTCATGGCGGAGATCGAACGCACCTGACGGCCGACGACCGCGAAACCCGTACGCGGGCAGGGCTGCCACCACGTTCCGGTCCCCGAGCTGGCGTTTTTGGGGGCCTCCCCAACTTCCTCACGGGGTCGTTCTCGGGTGCTGATGGAGACGTTTCCGCTGGTCAGCCCCAAACTAGGCCCGAAAAAGGGCACTGCACCCAGGGCGCGGATTCCGAGCTTGGGCCGGGTTCGCCAACGGGCACGCGCGCTGGGCTTTCGGACCGCCCTCCCCTCAGCAGGACGCAGGAAAGACCGTCCACCACCAGGGCGGACAGTCTCTCGGCTTGGCACGGGCTATTCGTTGTCGCCCAAGGCCCGGTACAGCGTGGCGCGGGAGACCCCAAGTGCCTTCGCGATGGCCGTAACGCTCTCCCCCTCTGCGCGACGGCCTTGGCCGCAGCGAGCTTGTCCGCGTCCATCACAGCAGGACGGCCGCCCACACGCCCCTGAGCCCTGGCAGCGTCCAGACCCGCCCGGGGCCGGTCTTTGATCAGGCTGCGCTCAGACTCCGCCATCGCGCCCACCACCTGAAGCATGAGCCGCCCGTCCGGCGTGTTCGGGTCGATGCTCGCCAGCGCTCCTGTCAGCACCTTGAAGCCGACGCCACGGGCAGCGAGCGAGTCCACGAGGGTCACGAGCCAATGAGTGACGCGCACCGGTCGCACTGCGCCACGGGTGGCGCCTGTGAATCGTCCTCACGACGCTTTGACTGACGGATGTAGGAGACTGCTCACACGTGGTCAAGGCTAGGTGCAGCGCCCAGCCTGCTTTTCCTGAGAGGTGTCATGTGCCTAGCGTGGTAAAGATCAACGTCCTGACCGTGCCGGCCGAGCAGCGCGAGGTCCTGGAGCAGCGGTTCGCGTCGCGGGCCGGGGCAGTGGAGGGTTCCGACGGATTCGAGTGGTTCGAGCTGCTGCGCCCGGTGGAGGGCACGGACCAGTACCTCGTCTACACGCGCTGGCGTTCGGAGGAGGACTTCCAGGCGTGGATGGAGGGGCCGATGAAGGCCGCGCACCAGGGCGGCGGCGCGGGTGCGGGCGCTGGTGCGGGCGCGGGCGCGGGCGAGCGTCCGAAGCCGGCGGCTTCGGCGTCGACGGTGTGGTCGTTCGAGGTCGTCCAGCAGGCGGGGCCGAAGGGCGGCGCCGGGGCCGGGGCCGCCGCCGACCGGTAGGCGCCGGCCCGGCCCGGGCCCCCGGGGGCGGCGCCGGGGCCGGGCGTCACCGCCAGAAGGCGTCCTCCTCGTCGATGTCCTGGGTGCACTCGTCGATGTCGGTGATCTTTCCGCCGACGATGGTGAAGAAGAGCCCCTGCTGCACCTCCAGGCCGCGGTCGCCGCGGTCGCCGTAGAAGGTGTGGACGGCCATCGCGTGGCCGCGCCCGTCCACGAGCACCGAGTGCAGTTCGATTCGTACCGTGCCGCCGGTCTCCTCACCGATCCGGCGGTACAGGTCGAGGACGGCCTCACGGCCCTTGTGGTGGCCGGACAGCGGGTTGCTGCCGGGCACGTGGTGGATGACGTCGGCGGTCATCAGGGCTCCGAGGGCCTGCATGTCGCCCTTGCCGAAGGCTTCGTAGCCGCGGCGGACGAGGGTAGCGTCAGGGTGTTCGGACATGGCGTTCCCGCCCTCCCGTTGATGCGATTAACCCCTTTTCCCATCATCAGCCCGCCTCTGTGGATATTCCACGCGTCGCCCGCCGCCCCTCCCCCACACTGGCGCCATGACCACACACACGACACCCCCGCGCCCGCCCCGATCCACACGCACACCCTCACTCACGCCCGCACCCGCAAGCCGCCCCGCCACGGAACCGGCGGCCGCCGCCTCCGGGCGGCGGAGAGACGCCGCGGACGGCGCTCAGTGGGCGGCGTGATCACGCCGCGGCTCGGCGTCGTAGGGCTCCTCGGCGTCCGATCCGCACAGCTCCGCGTTGATCTCCCGGACGAGTTCGGTCAGGTCGGTGGGCCGGTCCGGCCCCCACCAGTCGCCGAGCAGTTCGGCGAGGGACTCCTCGCGGGCGCGGGAGAGCCGGTTCGCGTGTTCCCGGCCGAGGGCGGTCGGGACCAGTTCCAGCCCTTCCCGTACGGCGAGCCGGCGCTCCTCCAACTGGCGGGCCGCATCCGTGACGACCTTGACCGGGACGGCAGTGCGCTCCGCGAGGATCGCGGGCCCGGTGGACCCGTACCTGGCCATCCGCAACAGCATCCAGCTCGCCGCGGGCAGCAGGTCCAGCCCGGCGCGAGCGGTGATCTTCACGTAGACGTCGCGGCGGCCCTCGCGGGTCCCGAGGACGGTCAGGGCACGGGCGACCTCGTCGCGGGATGAGCGGTGGACGGGGTTGGAGGCGAGCGTCTCGGTGACGTCGGGTGCGGTCACCGAGCCGCGGAGCACGTCCTCCCGGAGGAAGAGGGAGACGAGGAAGGCGAGGAGCACGACGGGCACGGCGTAGAGGAACACGTCCGTGATGGAGGCGGCGTAGGCGTCGAGGGCGCGCGGCTGGAGGTCCGCGGGCAGGGTGGCGATCGCCCGGGGGTCGGCTTCGATCTCCGCGGCCGTTCCCGGCGGCAGCGGCTGGCCGGCCAAGGCGGTGGTGAGTTTGCCGTCGAGCCGGTTGACGAAGACCGTGCCGAAGATCGCCACTCCGAAGGAGGCGCCGATCGATCGGAAGAAGGTGGCTCCGGAGGTGGCGACGCCGAGGTCGGCGTAGCTGACGGCGTTCTGCACGGCCAGGACCAGCACCTGCATGACCAGGCCGAGCCCGAGGCCGAACACGAAGAAGTACAGGCTCATCTCCCAGGCGCCGCTCGTGCGGTGCATCTGGTGCAGGAGGAGCAGCCCGACCGCGGTGACGGCGGTGCCTGCGACGGGGAAGACCTTCCACCGCCCGGTGCGGGAGACGATCTGCCCGGAGCCGGTGGAGGCGATCAGCATGCCGAGCACCATCGGCAGCATGTGGACGCCGGACATGGTCGGGGAGACGCCTTGGACGACCTGCAGGAACGTGGGGAGGTAGACCATCGCGCCGAACATGGCGAAGCCGACGATGAAGCTGATCACCGAGCAGAGGGTGAAGGTGCGGACGCGGAAGAGGCCCAGCGGCAGCACGGGTTCGGCGGCGCCCCGCTCGACGAACACGAACGCCGCGAGCAGCACAACGCCGAGGATGCCCAGCCCGGTGATCCGGGCCGAACCCCAGCCCCAGGTGCCGCCGAGGGAGGCGATCAGGACGAGGCAGGTCGCGACGCAGGCGATGAGGAAGGTGCCGAGGTAGTCGATGCGGTGCGGCTCGCGGCGCACCGGGATGTGCAGGGCGGCAGCGATGACCGCGAGCGCCACGAGACCGACGGGGAGGTTGATGTAGAACACCCAGCGCCAGGACAGCTGGTCGACGAACAGGCCGCCGAGAAGCGGGCCGAGGACGCTCGTCGCGCCGAACACGGCGCCGAAGAGGCCCTGGTAGCGGCCGCGTTCCCGCGGGGGGACGATGTCGCCGACGATCGCCATGGACAGCACGATCAGACCGCCGCCGCCCAGGCCCTGGAGGGCGCGGAAGCCGATCAGCTGGGGCATGTCCTGGGCGAGCCCGCACAGCGCGGACCCGATCAGGAAGATGACGATGGCCGTCTGGAAGAGCTTCTTGCGCCCGTACTGGTCGCCGAGTTTTCCCCACAGGGGTGTCGCGGCGGTCGCAGCGAGCATGTAGGCGGTGACCACCCACGACAGGTGGTCCATTCCGCCGAGTTCGCTGACAATCGTCGGCAGTGCGGTCGAGACGATCGTCTGGTCGAGTGCGGCGAGCAGCAGGCCCAGCATCAGTGCGCCGATGGGGACGAGCACGTCGCGGGAGGCGCGTTCGGCTGCGGGGCCCTGGCCGCCTGGACCGGTGTGGGGGTCGCGGGAGCCTGACGTCACTTCCTGGGACATCCGTTCCTCCTCGGGCCGATCAACATCTCCATCCTGAGCGGTGTGTCCGGTTATGGCCTCTCGGGAGGTTGGGCGGGCTGCGAAGGGTCTGCATAATCGCAGGCAATGCCCAGGGAGGGAGTCCAGTGAGCGCTGAGCGCTGTCCAGATTGCGACGCTGCGGGCGTCGACTGCGGGTGCGCGCCGGGCACGGGCGGGGGCGGTTTCGAGCCACTGAGGGTCCGCCCGTACGTGACGCTGCCCCACCCGGGCGCCCCCGCGGACCGCGCCCAGCAGCCGCCGCACCCTGCACAGCCGCCGGTGCACGGCGTCACCGCCGACCACGGACGACCGCACACGCCTCCGCCCGGGCCCGCCCCCGAGGCGGCGACCCCGGCGTACGGCATACCCGTATGGCCGGACACCCCGCCACAGGCGTACTGGGCGGCCGAAACGGCACCCCAGCCGACGGTCCCGCCGATACCGGCCGGACCGTCGGCGACACCGCCGGCACCGGCCCCGCCGGCCCAGGTCCAAGACCTCGGCCTGCTCGCACCACCGCACACCACAGGGGAAAGGGGAGAGGGAGGGGGCGGGGGCGGGGCCCCCAGGCGGAAGCGCACCGGCGGCGGCTCCCGGCGCCGACGGTTCCCGACGGTGCTGGCGGGCACCGGCACGGTGGTCGCCGTGGGCACGGTGGCGCTGGCGATGGGCATGCTGTCGCGTTCCGTCGAGAGCGACACGGTCCTCCTGGATGCCAAGCCCTCGGCGCCCGCCGCGAGCGTCCTCCCGACGACCCCGACGGAGTCCGCCTCCCCCTCCGCCGCCCCCACCAGGTCGGCGTCCCGCTCCGCGTCTCCGAGGGCGTCGAAGTCGGCGTCCCCGTCACCCACCGCGTCGGCTCCGTCAACCGCCGCGGCCCCGGCCACACCGCCCACCACGCCGAGCCCCAGCCGTTCGGCGACCGGCTCCGCATCGCCGTCGAAGGCACCCATCCTCCGCCAGGGCGACTCGGGGCCGGAGGTGGAGAAGATGCAGCGGCTCCTGGCGGCCAACGGCGTGTACCGCGGCAGGATCACCGGCCGGTTCGACAGCCGCACCAAGGAAGCCGTCGCGGAATTCCAGTGGCGCAACGACATCTACGACGACGGCTACGGCGTCTACGGCCCCGCCACCCGCAAGGCCCTGGAGCGCACCGCCTGATGCCCACGAAGCCGCCGCCTGCCCGGAGCAGGGGCCGTGGCGGGCTGCCCTGCGCCCGACCCGGCCGAGGTCCCGGCTGACGAGGCCGTACGACGTCCCCTGCCCCGCGTGCCGCTGCCCGCGCACAGCATGGCCGGCGGGCGGCCCGGGCGGGCGCCGGCTCGCGGCCACCACGGGCCGCCGGCACGCGAACCCACCTCACCCCCCGGCCACCGGACCCGCCGCACTCACCGCCGCCGACTCCCCGCGGGCCGGGCCCCGCCTTCGCCAGGCATCCCACCCGTCCTGACGCCGACTCCTGTCAGGCAGGCCGGCCCTCACGGGCCCCTGCGGACGCCCTCCCCCGCAGGCTGTGTCACTCCCTGCCCTCCATGCGCTTCCCGATGTCCCCACGCCGCCCTCCACCCCGACGACCATGCGGCGCTCCGCCGGCACAGCCGGGGAATGGCCGCCGCCAGAGCCCGCGCCCTCCCCTGCCGCCGCGGCCGCCCCGAGGCCCGGGTCTCGTCCGCATCCGGGGGCGATTGGCGCACCGGGCCCCCTGTTTTGTATCGTGTAGGAACAAAGTGGTTCCGTCCGCATTCCCTGACCGGTGGGCGGAACCGCTTGTTTCTTTCTCCCGCCCCGTCTGGAGCCCCGCCGATGCCGGCCAGCACCACCACCGCCCCCGCCGCCCTCACCGCCAAGGCCCTCCTGCTGGACATGGACGGCACCCTGGTCAACTCGGACGCCGTGGTCGAGCGCTGCTGGCGGGAGTGGGCCGTCTCACACGGCCTCGACCCGGAGGAGGCCCTCAAGGTGGTCCACGGCCGGCAGGGCTACGCCACGATGGCGATCCTGCTGCCCGACCGCCCGATGGAGCTCAACCACGCCGAGAACGCGGTGATGCTCGCCCGCGAGACCGCCGACACCGACGGCGTCGTCCCGATCGGCGGGGCTCCGGAGTTCATGCGGGCCATCGCCGGGCTGCCGCACGCCCTGGTCACCTCCGCCGACGCCGCCCTGGCCTCGGCCCGGATGGAAGCCGCCCGGCTGCCGCTGCCCGAGGTGCGCGTCACCGCCGAGTGCGTCGAGGCCAGCAAGCCGCACCCCGAGGGCTTCCTGAAGGGCGCGGCAGCACTGGGTGTCGACCCCGCCGACTGCATCGTCTTCGAGGACTCCGCCGCCGGCATAGCCGCAGGCAAGGCCGCAGGCATGCGCGTGATCGGCATCGGCCCGCGCGCCGCGGAGCACGGCCCCGCGGCCCACGTCCCCGACCTGACGTCTGTCGAGGTGGCTGCCGCTCCCGACGGCTCGATCCACCTCACCCTCACCCCCGCCGCCTGACCTGGCGTCACGGCAGCCGCGCCGGCCCGGGGAGGGGAGCACCGCCCCGGGCGGCACACCGGCCCCGCACCCCCGTACGCACGTACGCCCGACGGGGACTGGGGCCGGGGCCGGGAACCGGCCGGACCGGCACCCCGCCTCACCTCCGCCCCGGCCGCGTACCCAGGCCAGGCTCAGCCGACGACGGCCTCGTACAGGGAGAACCCGCCCAGGGCGGTCATCACGGCAGCCGCGATCTTCGTGATGAGGCGGAGGGGGACGTACTTCATGAGGGTCCGGCCGCCGAGGATGCCGATGCCGGCGACGGCCCAGAGAGCCAGTACGGCACCGATGCCGACCGAGAGCGGGTTGTCGTAGCGGGCGGCGAGGTTGGCGGTCATGATCTGCGTGAGGTCGCCGAACTCGGCGACGAGGATCAGCATGAAGCCGGCGCCCGAGACCTTCCAGAACGACTGGTCGGCGGGCGGCTTGACATCCTCGTCCCCGTCGCCCTTCTTCAGCAGCAGCATCGCCGCGCCGGCGAGGAAGAGGACGCCGACGACGGCCTGCACGAGCCGGTGGGGCAGCAGGGTGAGGACGCTGCCGGCGGCGATGGCGAGCGCCACGTGCACGGCGAAGGCCGCGGCGACTCCGGCGAAGACGTACGAGGCGCGGTAGCGGGTGCCGAGGACCAGGCCGGCGAGGGCGGTCTTGTCGGGCAGTTCGGCGAGGAAGACGACGCCGAAGGCGATGGCCGTGACGGCGATGCTGAAGTCGGTGCTGAACACGGGGCTGGGACCTCGATCGGTGGGCGGTCGGGCGCCGCTGTTCCGAGAGACCTGGAGTGCTGTGTCAGGGGTCGCTTCGGCTCGGCGGCGCCCTGACGGTGTTCGGTGCGTCCGTGGCGGTGCACGGGTGCGGTGAACGCGGACAGGACACTGCGGCCGAAGGTCTCGCTGGCCGACCGCGGTGTGCGGCCTGCCTCCGGGCGCCGGCTGGGTGGCCCAGCAGTATGTCGACGGTCCGGCGAAGAGCTACTCCCCTTCTGCTCCGCCAAGGATACGCGACGGCGCGGCCGCTGAAACGAGGCAGGCGGCCCGGTCACGACATGTCGGGAAGCCCCGCGGAGGCGTGCGGCGGGGGCACCCGCTGCCCCCGCCGGCCCACCCCTTCCCCCCGCCCCCGGGAGCCGGGCCTCCGCCGTGCCCACCCTCCGGAACCCCAACGTCCGCTCAGTCCGGGGAAGTTGCCCGCTCACAAGCCTGACGTGCACATGTCGCAAGCCGGTAACCTTGCGCCCGCCGACCCGCAATCCGGCACCGCCACCCTGGCCGCGGCCCCCTCCCACGGGGCCTTCCGGCCGCCACACCCCCACCACCCCAGGGAGCTCCCCCATGGCCCTCTCGGCCCGCATACCCTCCGTCTACGCGCGTCGCATCGGCGTGCTCGCGTCCTCCGCCGCGCTTGCCTCCCTCGCGTCCCTCGTGAGCGCCCCCGCCGCGCACGCCGCCCCGCCCACCCCCATCAGCGCCTCCTCCGCCCGGGCCTACCTCGCCACCGTCACACCCCGCACCGAAGGCTCCCTGACCGGCTACAGCCGCTCCCTGTTCCCGCACTGGAGCACCGTCTCCGGCACCTGCAACACCCGCGAGACGGTCCTCAAGCGGGACGGCTCGGGCGTCGTCACGGACTCCTCCTGCGCCTCCGTCCGCGGCTCCTGGTTCTCCGAGTACGACGGCGCCACCTGGACCGCCGCCTCCGACATCGACATCGACCACGTCGTCCCGCTGGCCGAGGCCTGGCGCTCCGGGGCGTCCTCCTGGACCACCTCCAGGCGCCAGCAGTTCGCGAACGACCTCACCCGACCGCAGCTCATCGCGGTCACCGACCACGTCAACCAGGCCAAGGGCGACAAGGACCCCTCCGACTGGATGCCCTCCCGCACCTCCTACCGCTGCACCTACGCCCGTATGTGGGTCCACGTGAAGCAGTACTGGGGCCTGGGCATGGACTCCGCGGAGAAGACGGCCCTGGTCAACGAACTGAACGCCTGCTGAGGGCCGCCCGGACGTCCGCCCCCGCCCGGCCCCGGGTCCTTTTCCCCCGCCCGGGGGAGGCCCGCCACCCCCTCCCCGTCGTACCGTGACCACAGGGTCGTCAGGAGGGGGAGTTCGATGGCCACGCTGCGCCTGGGGCCGCTGTTGCGCCACGTCGACTGGGAGACGGGCGGCTCGGCCACGCTGTGGGTCGAGGCCGACCGCCCGTGCCGGGCCGAGGTCCGCTGCGCCGACGGCGCGGGAGGCGATGCGCGCACGTTCCAGATAGCGGGGCACCACTACGCGGTCGTGCCGGTGTCGGGCCTGGCCCCGGGCACCACGACGGCGTACGAGGTCCTGCTGGACGGGGTCCGTGTGTGGCCGCTGCCCGACAGCGGCTTCCCGCCGAGCACGATCACGACGCCCGCCGTCGCCGGCCCCGGCCGGGCCGCTCCGTCCGTACGCATCACGTTCGGCTCGTGCCGGCATGCGGCGCCGCCCGCCGACCGGCACGGGCCGCACGGGCCGGACGCGCTGGACACCCTCGCCGCGCGGCTCGCCGCCCACCCGGACGAGCCCCGGCCCGACGTCCTGCTGCTCCTCGGCGACCAGGTGTACGCCGACCAGCCGTCCCGGGAGACCCGCCAGTGGCTCGCGGCCCGCCGCGACCTGCGGGACCCGCCCGGCGCGCAGGTCGCGGACTACGAGGAGTACGCGCGGCTGTACGACGAGTCGTGGCGCGACCCGGAGATCCGCTGGCTGCTGTCCACGGTGCCCAGCCTCCACATGTTCGACGACCACGACGTCATAGACGACTGGAACACCAGCGCGGCCTGGCTCGCGGAGATGCAAGCCCAGCCGTGGTGGCGGGAGCGCGTGCTCAGCGGGCTGATGTCGTACTGGGTGTACCAGCACCTGGGCAACCTCTCCCCGGCCGAGCTGGCCGCCGACCCGCTGTACGGGGCGGTGTGTGCCTCCCCGGACGGTACGGAGGCGCTGCGCGCCTTCGCCTCCGCGGCCGACTCCGGCCCGGCAGCCGTGCGCTGGAGCTACCGCCGGGACTTCGGCCGGACCCGGCTGCTGATGGTGGACACGCGGGCAGCCCGGGTCCTGGCGGAGGACCGGCGGGCCATGCTGCATCCGGCGGAGGAGCAGTGGCTGCGGGAGAACGCCCTCGCCGGCCACGGGGGCTTCGACCACCTGCTGATCGGCTCGTCGCTGCCCTGGCTGATACCGCCTCTGATCCACGACGCCGAGGTGTGGGACGCCGCGCTGTGCCGCGGGGAGCGGGGGCCGCGCTGGGCGCGGGTCGGCGAGCGGCTGCGGCGGCTGGCGGACCTGGAGCACTGGGCGGCGTTCCCCGGCTCGTTTGCCGCGCTCGGCGACCTGATCGAGGAGGTGGGGACGGGCCCGCGGGCGCCGGCGACCGTGGCGGTCCTCTCCGGGGACGTCCACCATGCGTACGTGGCCGAGCCCCGGATGGCCACGGCGGCGCGGGTGTTCCAGCTGACGTGCTCGCCGGTGCACAACTCGGTGCCCGGGGTCGTCAGATGGGGCTTCCGGCTGGGCTGGTCGCGGCTGGGCCGCCGGCTGGGCCGGGTCCTGTCCCGGCACGGGCGGACGGCGCGGCCTCCGCTGGCCTGGCGGCGCACGGGCGGGCCGTGGTTCGGCAACCAGCTGATGACGCTGTCGCTTTCGGGCCGGGAGGCGCGGCTGCGCCTCGACCAGGCGCGCCGCAGCCGCGGCGGCCGCGGCGGGCGGCGCGCTGCGCGGCTGGTGGGTGTGCTGGACCGGCGGCTGACACCGGACGGTTGAGGGCCGGGACCCGCGCGGAGGGCGGGCGGGTCCCGGGCGTACGCTGTGTGGCTGTCAAGCCGCTCCTGCCGCTCCCCCGCGACGTCGCGGCGCTGCATGCCGTCGCACGCCAACCGGACTGGGGAGTCCCGCTTGTTTGAGACGCTGGGGTCGCTGACCACGAGCCCGTGGATCTACGCCGTGGTGGCCTTGTCGGTGGTGCTGGACGTGTTCCTGCCGGTATTGCCGAGCGGCGTCCTGGTGATCACGGCGGCTGCGGCCGCGGCGGCGGCCGGCGCGGCCGGTCCGGTGCCCGTGCCGGAGCAGGTGCCGGACATCGCGGCGCTCCTGGTGATCGCCGCGACGTCGTCGGTGCTGGGTGACATGGCGGCGTTCCGGGTGGCCCGGCGCGGCGGGGGCCGGCTGGAGCGGGCCATCGCCCGGTCCCGCAGGCTGACGCTCGCCCAGGAGCGCCTCGGCACGGCGCTGGCCCGAGGCGGCGGCGCCCTGGTCGTGATCGCCCGGTTCGCGCCCGCCGGCCGGTCGGTGGTCTCCCTCGGCGCCGGCAAGACCCACCGCAAGGTCACGGAGTTCCTTCCCTGGTCGGCACTGGCCGGCATGGCCTGGGCCGGCTACAGCGTCGCCCTGGGCTACTTCGGTACGCAGTGGCTGGGCGCGGCCTGGCTCGGCACCGCCGTGTCGGTACTGGCCCTGTTCGCCGCGGGGGCCCTGGCGGGCTTCGTGATCCGCCGCCCGTCGCCGGCGGTGTAGCAGCAGCGGCAACACGTACGCGTCACGCATCCCCCGGACGGCGCACCGGCTCACCCGTTCACCCAGCCTGAATCGCCGTGCCCGGCGGGGGCTCCTAGCGTCACAGAGAGGCGCACAGCCGAATTCCGCGTCACATCCGTGGCGGGGTCGCGCCGTTTCGAGGAGCCCCGAGGAGTTCTCTCCATGACCGCCAAGCTGCCGAACCGCCGCCTGCTGGGCCTCGCGGCCGCGACGCTCGCCGTGGCCGCCGCGACCGCCACTCCCGTCACCGCAGCCCCGTCCGTCACGTCACCGACCGCGACGGTCTCCCCGACCAGTGCCGCCCCCGGCAGCCGCGTCAGCCTCACGCTCCGCGGCTGCGCGACCCGGGCGGCCAGGGCCACGTCCACCGCCTTCGGCGATGCCCGCCTCGCCCCGGCGACGGGCGACGGCACGGCCCTCTTCGGTTCGGCGACCGTCTACAACAACGCCTCCACGGGTGCGCACTCGGTCACCTTCGACTGCGGCGACGGCTCCAGGATCACGGTGTCCCTGCAGGTCACCCCGGGCGCGGCCCGCGGCGGTACCGGCGGCAGCATCGGCGGCGCCAACCCGGCCCTGATCGCCGTCGGCGGCACCCTGGCCGCGAGCGCCCTCGGCGCGGGCGTCTGGGTACTGCGCCGCCGCACCCGCACCACCTGACGGCCGGCGGGGCGGCTACGCGGCCGGCGCCGCCGCCCCCCGCACCTTCAGCCCTTCGAGCAGGTCCCGCGTCGCCTCGGCGACGGCGTCCACGGCGGCGTCGAAGACCTCCTGGTTGTGCGCGGCGGGCGCCCGGAAACCGGACACCTTCCGCACGTACTGCAGTGCGGCGGCGCGGATCTCCTCCTCGGTGGCCTTCTCGGGGATGGCGGGCGGTCGCAGCGTCTTGATGGAACGGCACATACCCCCACTATCCGCTACCGGGGCAGTTCCGCTCCGGACAACTTCACGATCAAGGCGGCCTGGAGCCGCGCCCGCACCTCGGGGTCGGCGACCTCGTCGAGCAGCCCGACCGCCTGCTGCATGGCCGCGGCCGCCCGCCGGTCCTCCCTGAGGGACGCCGTCTGCGCGGCCATGTGCCGCAGCGCGATGTCGGCCCGCCGGTGGAGGAGCTGCCCGATCAGCGTGACGACCACCCCGACGGAACACGTCACGACGCCGAGGTAGAGGTCCCCGGAGGTCTCGGCCCGCCACACGGCGAGCGCCACCCCGAACAGCAGGATCGCGGCCCCGGCCCCGGCGAACCACTGGCTGGTGACAAAGCTGCTCCGCGCCTGCGCCAGCCCATAGGCGTAGTACTCGACAAGCACGGACGTGAAGTCCCCGTCCCCCCGCCGCCCGCCCCGCGGAAGGGCCCCGACATCCGCGTACTTGGCATCCGGCTCCCCCTCCCGTTCCCCCATCCCTGCGAGCAGCCGCTCCCGCTCAACCCCCCGCCACCGCTCAAGCCTCTCCCCGAACAAGCCCACCACCCCCACAGCCGCCTGCCCGGACGCGCCCGGTGCCCCGCTCACTCCTCGCAGCCGCACTCCGCCCCGCTGCTGTCCGCACGGTGCGGATTTCAGGAACACCGTCACCGGGGGGAACCAGCAGACGCCCGGCAAGCGCAGTCCTACGGGATTCGCCTCGATGACGACCTCTCCCCCGAGCTTCCGCAACTGGCACTGAACCGTCTCCCGAAGTCATGCCCCGTACTGACCGCCCCAACCAGCCGCCCGCCCGGCTCACGAACGTGCATGGCGGGCACAACGAACGGGGTGGTCAGGTGGTGGCAGTTCCGTACTCGGCTGACCCTTGTTGCCCGACGCTGCTGTGGAGGCAGCGGGGGGGACCAGCCTTCGATGTCCCCGAAGATCGCGCTTCCGGCAGCCGTGTGGGTGCGCCAGGTGCGTCGACCGACGAGATCGTGCACGATGCGTGGCACAGGTACGTGCGCCAGCTGCGCTCAGCAGCCCAGTAGGGCGTTGCCGTCACTCGTAACGTCAAAGCCCCGTCGAGTTCGGCGGGGCCTCTGGAGAGGTGAGCGACGGTTTCGAACGCCGACATCTACCTCGTAAGCTCGCCCGTCGGGCCCCGAGCGTAGGGAAGCGTGACAGCAGTCCTCAAGGTGCAGCCCACCTTCCTCCACCGTCCGACGGCTTAGCCGCCACGACCGGCCGGTAGTCATCGTTGAGCACGTGCGAGTCGCGTGTCGCCGCTTCCTCGCCTCCTCCGCCTCGGGCACGTCAAGATCGAAGCGCCGTTCGTTTGTAACTACGGCACGGTGGGGCGCCCCTGTAGTCAAGTGCCTGCCGCGCGGCACCAGGATTGGGTAGTCTCGGGATACTTCGACCGGGGAGGGGCCCGCAAATGAGCGTCGTAATTTCGTTCTTTAACAACAAGGGCGGCGTGAGCAAGACCACTACTTGTTTCAATCTCGGCTGGATGTTGGCCGAGAGGGGCAAACGGGTGCTAATTGTCGACGCAGACCCGCAGTGCAACCTGACCGGAATGGTGCTCGACCTCAGCAACAATAACGCACTTGACAGCTTTTATGCGAATAATCCGCAGCGCAATCTCAAGGATGCACTCGAGCCGGCCTTCGCTTCGCGGCCTAAACCTCTCGAGCCTGTGGATTGTGTGCCCGTCCCCGGAAGGGAAGGCCTTTTCCTGATTCCAGGCCATGTTGGACTGGCCGAATACGAGGTATCTCTAGGGATCGCACAGCAGCTGTCCGAGTCGGTGCAGGCACTGAAGAACCTCCCAGGGAGCTTCAACTACCTCTTCGAGATTACCGCGGAGAAATATGAAGCTGACTACATTTTGGTGGACCTGAGCCCGGGCCTCGGATCGATCAATCAGAATCTTGTCGCAACGGCAGACTTCTTCGTGGTGCCAGCCAGTCCCGATGTCTTCTCCGTAATGGCAATCGACTCCCTTTCGAGGGTGATTCCACGATGGATCCGCTGGGCGGAAAGCGCGGCACAATTGGAAGCCCTGTCAACTGCCGACTACCCATTTCCTGAGCCGAAGCTGAAATTTCTGGGGACGATCATTCAGCGATATCGACTTAAGGGCGGTGAGCCTACGGAGGCCTTCCGCACATATTTCGAAGAGTTGGACTCCGCGATCGACAATGTACTTGCACCCGCCTTCAGGAAAGCCGGCGTTCTCCTGGCGGACACAACCTACGAGGAAGCTGGACTGGATGCATACCTGCGACTCGCCTCCATTCCAGATTTCAATACCTTGATTGCAAACTCTCAACAGGCACGGAAGCCAGTCTTCATGCTCACTCAGGAAGATGTCGGCCGGCGAGGCTTCGTCTGGGCCACCCAAAAGAAGAGCATCGAGTCGTTCCGGCAGGTATTCGAGCAGCTGGCCGAGCGGGTGGAAGTGCTGGCGGTGCAGTAATGCCCGGACTTAGGTTCAATCATTTCGAAATTAACTGTCAGCGTGCCCGAGATTTGATCGGTCTAGGGCAAAGCCTCGGCAGCCTTACACAAGGGATAGTCGATTCGTCGGACTTGTTCCGAGGAGCTCTGACCCAAGTGGTGGCCGCTCTGGACTCCTACGTCCATGGAATCGTCCTGGATAGGGCAGTCGACATCCTCATGGGTCGAATTGAACCGGCTCGTTCGTCCACCAAAGTTGGCCTCCATTTCAACGCAATCAGAGAAATCGTCGACAATTCCGATCCGATTGACCGAGAGATTGCTGCTAGAACGCACATCGCCCAGCGCCTGGCTCTAGAGACGTTCCAGAAGCCAGATGATGTGGGCAATGCCCTGGCCATGGTAGGGGTCAACAAAATTTGGACCCTCGCCTTTCCGGAAAACGTTGAACAGACCAAGAAGTCTTTGGGGCTCGTAGTGGCGAGGAGGAATCGGATCGTTCACAGTTGCGACATGGACCCGATAGCAACTGGTTCGGTGACTCCTATGTCGAGTCAGGATGCTTTGGATGCTGTAGACATTGTGGAAAATATTGTGCGCGCGATCGACAAAGCGATTTGAAAGTTCATGACCCGGCTCGGCCCGCCGCCTCGCGTCCGTCACCATCGGGCGGTGCAGGCGGATCCCGGCCTCCCCACTCGCCGCGTACGTCGCTCGCCAGATCGAGGAGGTTGCCTGATGGCAAGCGCCAGCGCAACAGCGCCGGCGCCATCAACAAGCAGGCAGCTCGTCGCGGCGGCCAGGTACACCGCGGTCGAGGGCCCGACCGGCCCGCAGGGTCCCGCCGGGCCGCAGGGCGAGGTCGATCCCGAGGAGCCGCAGCCGCCGCTCGGCGCGGCCGGGGCAGGCGCGGGCGTCGCGCTTCGCAGCACCGACGCGCGGACGCGGACGGTTCATGCGGCATCGCACGCGTCCGCCGGCTCGGACCCGGTGACGCCGGCTGCGATCGGCGCGGAGACCCAGGCCGGACTGACTGCGCAGGTGTCCGGCATAGTTCGGCGTCGGATCGCACGGCTACCGCGCGACACCGCGGCCCGGTATGTGCCGCTGCTGTCGATCCTGGCCGCGGTCAAGACGGCCGACGAGCAGGTGACGAGCAACATCGTCCTCCAGGACGACGACCACCTCGCACTGACGGTTGCCGCGGGCGCCACGTACGCCCTCGACGCCTACCTCGACGTGGAGGCCGACCCCGCGGCGGACATCACGTTGGGGTGGTCGGCGCCGGCCGGGGCGACGCTGCCGTGGACGGAAAGCGGCATCAGCGCGGGCAACGCCGGCAACATCGGATCGATCAAACAGTCCCGGGGACCTGGCGACCTCGTCCGGCGTCGGCATCATCTCTACCGGCTCCGTTGTGCGCCTGGCCGGGGTCCTCAAGACCGCTGGCACGCCCGGGACTCTGCAACTGCGGTGGGCCCAATCGGTTTCGTCCGGCACGCCGACGACGCTGAAGGCTGGCTCCTGGATCCGTCTCACCCGCATCAGATGACACTGCCCCCTCTCGGCCTTCCTTGGGTTCCATCGATCCCCGCAACACCCTGGAGTCCAGGGTGTTGCGGGGATCGATGGAACCCAAGCACCGACGACGGGGTCTCTCTCCCGGGGCGGGCCTCCCCGCCCGAACTCCCAGGCTGCGAGCAGCGTGAATCTGGCGCACGCGGGGAGTCGCGCCGACCCTGCTCGTTCTGCACTCTAACCCGATGATATGCCAGCAGTGCAGCCCCGTTCGGGTGATGACCTACGCCCTCGCCGGTGGGGATGTGGCATCGATGTGGCATCCGGGCACCAGAAGGGCCCACCGTTCGATTACGAACGATGGGCCCTACGATCTGACCTGCTAGTTCCTACCTGGTGGGCGCGGACGGTTTCGAACCGCCGACATCTGCTTTGTAAGCCTGGCGCCGCTCACACAGCGGTCTTGGCTGGTCAACGGGCGTACACCGACGCTCCGGGCCCCACGCTTCCCTGCACCGCCGCGGACCCCAATTGACCGTGGTTGACTGCCCGATCTGGCACGGATCTGGCACGGGCCCTGGCGCCGACACCTGCCTTGCACGTTCGTCCACCGTGCCCCCGATCAGCAGCGGGCCACTGGTCACTCAGTTTTGGATGTCAGCTCCCGCGACAACCGCGAGGAACCTGGTCACTCTTCGTCGCTGCGCTCCAGGACCAGGCCGACGGACCCGTCTTCCAGCCCGTTGCCGTCTTCGAGGTGCAGATGGGCCCCATCGGGAACTCCTTCGCCTGCCAGCACCAGAAGGTGCCCGGCAAGCGTCCTGAGCCCCGCGGCGTTCGCCTCGATGACGACTTCGACCCCGAGGTTCCGCACCTCGATCCGGGCATCGGCGTCCCAGGTGAAGCGGAGCCCCGTGCCCTCAACGGCGGCCGTGACGTGAGTGCTCTCGATCGGCGCTGAGCCGGTTCCGGAAGTCATGGAACTCATGATGCCGCTGCACGGACCGGGTCAAGGGACCAGGGCACTTGTCCTCGTACGTAGAACACTGCGGGAAGTACAGGAAGCCACGGTCACCAGTCGCGCCATGCATCAGTGATCTCGGCCCGGTTCATGCCTCTCCTCTCCGCCAGAGCAGCCACGTCCACACCGTGCTCGCCCAAGGTGAGATCGATGTATTCGCACAGCTGCTCCCGCTCTTCGGTGCAGTAGCCGGCGCCACCATGGCTGTCGTCCCCGTCGACGGCGTTGAGCGCCAGAACAACCCTCTCAACAACCCCGAAGACCTCTTCATCGGAAGGCCCGACGAGCGCACATACCTCCGCCTCGAACGCCTCCAGCGCTGAGTCCGTCGCCCTCAGCAAGGATTCGGGGTACATCTCCGCCGCCCCGGCGCACTCGGGTTCCAAGATCCCGGTCTCGACGTCTCGGGCCACCTCCGCCATCCAGACACGCCAGTTCTCAGGGGGGCTATTCGCCATGGCGAGAAACTACGCCGCAGCACTGACAACCCAGCTCACCTGGGGGGCTCCCCGGTGCGGTTGCAGCTCAGGAAGGGCGTCCATCGGCGTGGATACCAGTTGTGAAAGCCGTAGCGTCGTCGTACTCGTGCCGAGCCTCGGGCATCAGGCCCGCACGTTCCTGATGGGTCAGTGGACACCCGATCCTCGTGGCAATCTGCCCGAGAGACTCACCCGTACTGCCAGAACGATGTCCGGCGTCCGCGGGTCGCTGGCGACCGAAAGGAGCGCTCGACGGGCCTCCAGGGCATCGGACGCATAGAGATCCATGGCCGCGTCGTCCCGGCCTCCGGTGTCGGCCTCGATGTCGAGCAGCACCGAGATCAGGTCTTGTTCTGCTGAGCATCCACGATGCCGTCCTTAACGGTTGATGGGGATCTCGTAGACAATCTCGCAGAGGGCGGCAGGGACGACGATGTCCGCCGTCTCAACGGGCCGTCCTTCGTCGCTGTAGTACGTCCGCCGAATGTGGGTGACGAGCGAGGCTTTCTGAATCCCGAGAAGAGACGCCTCCTCAGCAGTGGCCTGCCGCGGCTCCGGCTGCTCGACGGCATGGCCGACGGTAACGCCGATCTGAGCCATCCGGTTCACGACGCCGGCCCCGGCGTGTGGCCCGCCCTCGGGAAGGACGACGAGAGTTCCGCCGGTGAGGTCGTACGGCTCCCAGCTCGTCGACAACTGCGCGGGCCGACCGTCGGCGAGGAACTCGTACACCGTGCGGACGCACAGGTCGCCCTCGACGATGCCGAGCCGTGCGGCGATCTCCGCCGGCGCCGGAACCTTGGCCTCGGTCTGACTCTCCCAGTCACCCTGCTTACCCAAGGCCTTCATGTCGGCTCGGAACGGCGAAGCGCCGCTCTGCTCACGCGCTGATGAGCGGACCACGCGCACACGCTGACGGGGCTCCGCGACGTACGTTCCGGAACCCGCCCGCCCCTCCAGGACCCCTTGGGAGATCAGCAGCTCCTGCGCCCGACGGACGACGTTCTCGCCGACGCCGCACTCCTGGCCGATCTGGGCACGCGAGGGGAGCCGGTCTCCGGGCTCCCACTCGTGCTCCGCGATCCGCTGCCGCAGGACGTCGGCGATGCGGAGATAAGGAGGCTGCTCAGGCATGTGGAAAATCTAGTCCACTAGCTCTAATCTAGTTAACTAGCTTCACTCAAAGTGATCGACCGGTGACGGAGGCTCTTCTGTGCCCGCTTCGGAAGCAAGGGCCGAGGACCTCGCCGCCCGGTTGTCGGCCCTCGGGCTGGCCTCGCGTGTGGAGCTGCACGCCACCTACACGTCGATCGAAGCGGAGGTTCCGGAAGTGCTCCCCGCCGAATCGTGGCGGGAGGTCTTGGAAGTCGTGGCGGAGGCCGACCGATTCGGGCTCCTCGCCAGCAGCTTGGCCGGCCGCATCCTCTGGGCCGCAGTAAACGAAGCGGTCCCCGCGACGGGCGACGTCCGGGGACCTGGCCATCAGCGATAGGAGCTGATCAGCGTGCACAACCGTATGACCCCTACCACCGCCCACACCAGTGGGCTGCCACTGCCCGCACTCTCCTACGCCACGCACGCGAGGACCACCTACCGGTCGAGCTCGTGCGCGATCGGCGCACACCGAGAGTGCACCCCGCCGTCCCCCTCCAGGGCGCCGGCAGGCGTCCCCGTGATCTACGAAGCCTGCGACTGCTCCTGCCACACGACGGACGACGCGCCGGAATCGCAGCAGGCGAACCAGTGAGGGGACCGACCCCCAGCGGTGCCCTCGCCGCCACCATTGAGATCACTTCGGTGAACGTGCAGCGTGGCGACGTCATCCAGATCGGCGGCCAGCCGTGCCGCGTAGCCGACCTCGTGCAGCTCCCCGCGGGCGCGAAGCGGCTGTTCTTCGAGACGGGCGAGGCGCTGACGATGCATGCCCAAAGCCGTTTCACCGCCCTCCGGATGACGAGGAAGTGGTGATCCGGGCCATGCCCTCCCGCCGTGACACCATCGCCGATGATCTCCGGCACCAGATCTCAACAGGCAACTTCAAGGCCGGCGAACGCCTCCCTTCCGAGGCCGAACTCGCCACCCGCTACGCGGTCAGCACACCAACCCTGCGAAGCGCCCTGGCGCTTCTCCAAGGCGAAGGCCTGGTCGAGAAGATCCACGGCCGCGGCAACTTCGTCCGCCGCCCTCACCGCAAAATCACGTACACCGGCGGTGGCGGCGAGGCGCCCACATGGGCCACCCCTTCCGCTCCCTTACACATGACCGCCCGCACCACGAACCTTGAGGCCTACGGCCACCTGGCAGCCCTGCTGGACGTGCCGCCCCGCAGCCCCCTGAGGTTGACCGAAGTCCTCTACATCACCCACGAAGGGAAGTCGCCGCACAGCCTGGCCCGCATCTACGTCCCTCACGACTTGGCGCCGGCCGATTCGCCTTTACGCGACGAGATAGCAGCGCGCGCGGCGGACCTCCGTCCGCCGCTGGCCGAGGTTCAGGAGCGGCTCAGCGCCCGCCTCCCGACCCAGGAAGAGGCAACCGTCCTCCGAATCGCCGCATCCATGGCGGTTCTCTCACTCACCCGCGTGGCGACCGATGTCACCGGCCGCGTGGTCGAGGCCGCCCTCTTGGTCCTTGCCGGAGACAGGGCGGACGCACTCTTCACCACCCGCCTCACGATTGGGGAGAGGAGTTCGAAGGAATGACACCGAGCAACGAACTGCGCCTCCTCCCGTGGTCGGGTCCCGACGACAAGCCCTGCTACCTGAGCGCTGACAACACCATCAGCTACCTGTCCCGCCTGGCCGACAACACCGAAGAGATCCAACTCGGATTGGGGGCCGAGCTCCTGGCCCACGCCCTCGAAGTACTCGCCGACGCGGACTCGGACCCGGAGGAACTCCGCCTCCTGGCAACGGACCTGACCGGCGCCCTCCGGGACGCGGTCCGCATAGCAACCAGCCGCGGCCACCGCCTCCAGCACTCCACCTACCCGGCTCGCGAGGGGCCCCGGCCGCATTTCAGCTAGCAGCAATTCGTACAAGCTAAGCGGCCCCAGACCCAGCTGGGGCCGCTCCTGTTTGGTGCACACGGCTCCGGGGGCCCGTGTGCGTCATGCGTGTGCGCAGGTCGGGGTCGATCTGCGGCCAGATTGGAGGCTCACCGTCCGTGAATAGGCCGCGGACGGCGGGCGCCGCCTACCTTCTACCAGCCGCCACCGAAGATCGGTTGAAGGGCTGCCGCTGCGCCTGACAGCAGTGCAAGCATTCCACCCATCGTTGTCAGCGCCGTGGTGGCGTTAGGAAAGAGTTCACGGCGTAGTTCACGCCAGCGTTTCCTAACTACGGCCCCCTGGAGCTTCTGCCACTTGTGCTGCCGAATGTGGCAGCCCATCATGACGCCCTTGCTGTTGTTCCTGCACGCGCCGTCTCGCCCAAGCGCCCCGCACCAGGCCGGAGCGAGAAAGAAGAAGTAGATCGTGCACACCCCGGATAACGTCAACAGCAGGCCTGGGCCGAGATCCGACGTGAGCCAGCCGGCCAACAGGACTGCGAAGACAGCCCATCCCCAGTACTTCCCGAAGCCCTTCATGCGCACCGGAACGTAACGAGGTAGGCCTCACGCTGGAAGGGAGCATGCGAGGCGCACCGGTGGCACATGCCAGCGCAGGTGGTTTGCTGCGTGTGAGGTCCCCCAGGACATCCCGGGGGCTTCATGGCCTTGTGGGGAGCCTTGGCCAGCCTCGGTTGCACGCGAGACGACCCAAGCCTCGCGCATCCGGCCGCAGGCGGTTGCGCGGATAGCTGAAGGGCGCTAGCTTTCCAACGTGCCTCCCCGAGTCTCCCGGGGCACCGGTAACGAGCTAAGCCGCTTTGACGGTCGGGAGAGCGCAGACGAGCAACTGCGTAGGGCATCAGAGATTGGCTATGGCCGTCTCCTGGTGCACCTGCGCACCGAGACGGTCACCTGACGATTGGGGCCGTTCGAAGTGGCTGCTCGTGACTGCAAGTCGCATTACGTTGCAATCATTCTCCTTTCATCTGGTATCTGTGCGCTCCTCGTTGGACAACTGGCCATGCTATTTGGCGAGGCGCCATGGTCGTCGTTGCGATGGGCAGCCGTCGCGTTTGCTGGCGTCTTTGCTGTCGGGGCGCAAGTCGCTAAGTTCCTCGGCTTGTTCAGCTCACAAGACGACAGTGGCTGAAACGTCGGAGACGACTCTAAGCTTGGAAATCCAGGCTCGCCGACTAACCTGTCGGCTGGCTCGCAACGACGCCGGTCATCGTGGTTGCGGTACCCGCTGCTGTACGCCTCTTCGTCCCGAAGCAATTCAGACCTTCGCAGACCCTCCCTGGTATCGGCCCTGACCTGAGTAAAGACGCCCCTGCCGTCCCCGGACGTCCGCCGCTGTACGGCCCCGTTGTCACTCAGTTAGACGCGCAGCCGCGCGGCTTCTCGGGGGCCTCTAGGCTAAGATCCCGCCTCGGCCAGCTTGCTGCCCGGGTTGACCCTGGCGCCTTACGCTCACTACGAGGCGGGCTCGATGTGGGCATACTCAGGCCGAAGCTGGAGCGGGCCAGTTTTCTTCCAAACTCGGGTGCATTCAAGCGGCTCATTCGGGGACCCGATTACTCCTCCGTACTCAAATCCTTCGTCCGTTTTGAAAGAGAACTCGTGTACTCCGTCCGCAGGTGAGTGAGTGTGAGACGTCTCCGTCAACTGTGCTTCGGTAAGGCCATAATGCAGGGTGATGTGGGAGTAGAGTAGACGGCGGGCTTCGTCGGCATCGACGGGACTCCGAGGGGTGCTAGGCGCATGGCCGCGTGATCTGATCTTCTCGAAGGCTGTGCGCAGAGCGCTGCCCAACGCTACAGCGCCAACACCCCCGACAGCACTGATCGATAGCTCCAATATGTACTCGCCGAAGGACGATGAAGCGCCCCAATCGAGCGAGCTCTCTCTCGCTGAAATAGAGTTTTCGGCGGGGAATTCCCTGTCTCCGTGAAGGGTCGTGATGTTGCGCAGCTCGGAGACAATTTCCTGGCTGCTCATCTCCAGCTCGCCGACTTCCAGAGTCCAGGCCGCCTCCGGATAGTAGATCAAGTGGTCCACAAGGCGAACGGAGATTATCGACTCTGTGCGCATGCCTGTCTCCCGGTCAATGCTAGTTCCCAGCGGCACGAATGCTGTCACTATACGGATTAACGCCAGGTTGAGATGGTGTTTTCGAATTGTGGCCCCCCGGGCACCAGCCGCCCCAACTCCCATCCCGTCTGCCATCGGCCCACACGCATGTGGAGCGGTCGCGGTGCCGGGCGTCAAGGTGGAGCGCGCGACTGTACGAACGACCTTGACGCCCGGCACCGCGACCGCTCGGTTTGTCCTGGGCCGATGGCAGACGGGATGGGAGTTCTCCACCGCCACACCCCACCGGCCGGCACCCGCGTACGGCGCCCCCGCCATCCCGGAGCTGGAGCGCCCCCGCCGGAGGCATCGCTCTAACCCGGGCATCTGCGCGGGCAGCCCGATTTGATTGCGGGGCAGCCGGTGGGTCCCACGGACTGGCCCATTGACGGCGGTGTTCAGGCGGCAGCCTCTCGAATGGGACCGGGCCCCTCCCGGTGACAGGGTCCGGCCGCGTTGACACGCCGCGGCCCAGGAAGTTTCAGCTGCTGAGGTTCGCCACCCATCAACCCGCGCCGTCCAGCCGCGCGGCCGGCGGCCGGGGTGGAGCGGGGCGGAGACAGGAGCGCAGGCCCGGCCGACGGGCGCGCTCGCCGCGCCGTGCGCGGCGGGTGCCTTGATGGAGTAGAGAAAGTCTTACCGCGCTTCCGGGCTTCGCTCGGCCTTGAACTCGCTCAACAGTTCGAAGAACAGGTCGACGCCTGCCCTGCCGCTCGCTTCGGCAGCCTTTGTGATCTCGATGGCCCATCCCAAGGAGCTGGCATAGGTGTGGCCAAGTCGCGGCCACAGCCACTCGGCGAACGGACCCTGATGTTCGAAGTCCGTCATGGCCTGGGGACCGTGGATCTCGGATGCGACTCGGTAGCCGTACAGCATCGCCTGGAGCTCCAGGAGAGAACCACCTCGCACGAACATCCCTGGCCGCATGCGGACCTGCTCCAGGAAGTCATAGACGTCGCGCCACTCGCTGACGGGCTTCGCGCCGGTCATGCGGACGTGTCCAGGAGGTGGCGGCCGTCGTTGCTGCGGACGTGGGGGCCCTTGTCGTCCAGGGCATCTAGGAGGCGGATCGCGTAGACCTCAGCCATGCGCTCTTCGACCTCGGCTGGCGTGAGCCAGTCGACCGCCGTGGACTCGTCCGAGGTTCGCTCGGTGCCGCCTGAAGGCTTGCAGCGGAAGACCAGGGCGACGATTCCTCGGGTGGTGTTCTTGTAGACGCCCGTCAGTTCGTCCACCTCGACGTGGATGCCCGTCTCCTCCAGGACCTCGCGGGCGACGCCTGCTTCCGGCGCCTCGGTAAGTTCGAGGACTCCGCCCGGGAGCTCCCATGTCCCGTTGTCCGCTCGGCGGATGGCCAGGAGGCGGCCGTCTTCGCGCACTACCGCTCCGGCCACAGACACCGAGTGGAGTGGCGTTGACTTTGTTCCCGCGCTCCCGTTACTCATGCACAGGAGCATATGAGAGTGGGTAGGACTGTGGGAACTCCAGCAGGAGCTGGCAGGGCCGTACCTCGGTACGTGCAGATCGCGGACGAGATCGTTCAGCAGATTCGGTCCGGCGTACTGAAGGCCGGCGACATGGTGCCCAGCGAGTCCGAGCTCGTCGAGCGGTACGGGGTCGCCGGCGGGACCATCCGTAAGGCCATGGTGGAGGTACGGGCCAGCGGGCTCGTCGAGACCCGGCACGGCAAGGGCTCCATCGTGAAGAACCGGCCGCCCGTACGGCTTCGGTCTTCGGATCGGTTCCGTGCGTCTCACCGGCGGGGCGGTAAGGCTGCCTACCTCGCCGAGTCCGAGCAGTCCGGCGCCACGGCCAAGGTGAGCGTCCTCTACATCGGGCCTATGGAAGCGCCGGCGGACATTGCTGAGCGGCTCGGTGTCGACGTGGGGACTCAGGTGCTCGCACGGCGTCGGCTGTACTTCCGGAACGGGACTCCCGTCGAGACCGCCTCGTCATACCTGCCATGGGACGTGGTGAAGGACATCCCCGAGCTGTTCGCCGAGAACCCGGGCCCTGGCGGCATCTACGCCCGACTCGAAGACTACGGCCACACCTTCGCCGAGTTCGTGGAGACGCTCCAGGCTCGGCCGGCCGCGAAGGCGGAGGCGTCGGAGCTCGCCCTGAGTCCTGGAGCTCCTGTGGTGCACCTGCTGCGGGATGCCGTGACGAAGAAGGGGCGGGTCGTGGAGGTCTGCGACACCCTCATGGCCGCTGACCAGTTCGTCTTCCAGTACCGGATCCCCGCGATCGACTGACGCTCGCTCAACTCCCCTCAGCCCGCTGCGGTTTCTTTCCGTGGCGGGTTGACTCATGTACAGGAGTGGTGCACTCTTCTTCATGGCACTCCTATACAGGAGTGAATGAGTCTAGCCTCTATAGAGGAGGGATCCACTGTGCGTCAGATCCCCGTCGACACGTCCGCCGCGATGGTGATGGTGGCCCAGCCCCCGGCCCCGAAGATCGCCAACCGCCAGACCGGCGAGATCGCCACCGACCGGGACACCGGTGCCCCGCTCATGACCGTCGACGTCATGTTCGTCATGGACGGAAACGCCGAGATCCTCAACCTGACCGTGCCCAAGACCGGCATCTCCGAGGAGCTGGCCATGGGCACCCCGGTCGCCCTGACCGGCGTCGTCGCCCGGCCGTGGGAGAACGAGTTCAACGGCCAGAAGCGCCACGGCATCAGCTTCCGCGCCGTCGCCGTCACCTCGCTCGCCGCCGCGAAGGTCGGCTGACCCATGACCGCCTTAACGGTCACCCTCGCGCTGGTCGCCACGGTCGCCCTGCTGCTGCGGTGGCAGCGTCCGGCCTGGTACTGGATGAGCTTCGGTGTCGTCTTCGCCGTGGTGCGGATCCTCGCCCGGTACGCGTCGGTCATGGACGCGTGTGGGCTGACCGTCCCGCCCTCGCGCTGGCGCCTGGCGCTGGCCCGGATGACCGGCCGGCCCATCCCCGACTCGCGGGCGCCCCGGATCCTGCGGCTGCGGCCGACTCGTACCGGGCTCGTACTGCGGGTGAAGCTCCGGCCCGGTCAGGATGCGTTCGACTTCTCCGCCGCCTCGGACCGGCTCCGGCACTCGTTCGTCATGCAGAACGTCACCGCCCGGGAGGTCCGCTCGGGTGTCGTCGAGCTGCGGATGACCGGATACGACGTCCTCAAGCGGGTCCAGATGCCCGCGGCTGCCCGCGGTGGGGTGATGCGCGTTCCGGTCGCCATGCGGGAGGACGGGGAGGTCTACTACCGCGACTACCGCCAGACCCCGCACGCGCTGAACGTCGGTGCCACACAGTCAGGGAAGTCCGTCTACCAGCGCAATCTTGTTGCCGCGCTCGCTCCGCTGGACGTCGCGTTGGTCGGGATCGACTGCAAGCAGGGTGTCGAACTCGCCCCGCTTGCCCGGCGGGTCACTGCTCTGGCCGACAACCCTGACGCCGCCGCCGGGCTCCTCGACGCCTTGGTCGAGCACATGGAGGACGTCTACCAACTGATCTGCCGCGAGCAGAGGTTGAGCGCGGATCTGCCGGATGCGGAGATCACGGCCGACATCTGGGACCTGCCCGATCACCTGCGCCCTACCCCGATCGTGCTCCTGGTCGACGAGGTCGCCGAACTCGCCCTCTACGCCACGAAGGACGAAGAGAAGCGGCGAGATCGGATCGTCACCTCCCTCGTCCGGCTCTCCCAGCTCGGCCGCGCCGCCGGTATCTACCTGGAGATCTGCGGGCAGCGCTTCGGCTCCGAGCTCGGCAAGGGCATCACCATGCTCCGTGCCCAGTTGACCGGACGGACCGCTCACCGCGTCAACGACGAGACCTCCGCCAACATGGCCTTCGGCGACATCGCCCCGGACGCCGTGCTCGCCACGGTCCAGATCCGTACCGACCGGCCCGGCACCGCTGTCGCCGGTGACTCCTCCGGTGGGTGGGTTCGCATCCGCACTCCCCACCTCACGCTCCGGCGGGCCGTGAACATCGCGAACTCCCACGCCCACCGCACGCCCGAGATCCCCGCGCTGGACGCCTTCCGGCCCGTCCTGCCGCCCCTGGGCAAAGCCGCGGCGCCCTCGACCGTCACGGCTCCCGCGATCGCCTGAATCCCCTCGCCCCACGGCGGCGTGACCGCTTCACGCCAGGTCCCTACCCCACCCATGCCCGAACCCGGAAGGAGGGCCCTCCGATGCGTCCCATCCGCCGACCGGACGCCGTCCTCGTACAAGCCGTGATCGCCGGCGCCCTGTCCTTCGCTCACCTCCACGACCTGGCTGCGGCTGCCGGACAGTCCGGTTGGAAGGCCTGGGCCTATCCGGTCTCCGTGGACCTCCTGCTCGTCGCCGCCTGGCACCGGCTGCGGACCTCGCGGGCTGCCGGTGTGCCTGCCCGCTCGGCCTGGACGTGGTTCATGGTCGCCCTGGCCGCGTCGCTCGGTGCGAACGTCGCCACCGCCGGTCTCCTCGACCTCGGCCACGTCCCCGCCTGGCTGCGCATCCTCGTCGCGGGCTGGCCCGCCCTCGCGTTCCTCGGCGGCACCCTCCTTGTCCACTCGCCTGGGCATCCGGTGGTCGCGCCGGTCGAACCCGACACGGCCGCCGAGGAGCCCTCGGCCGTGGAAGCCGTCATCGAGCGGGATGACCCAGCCGAGCCTGAGCCGGAGATCGGCGCCGCACCGGCCCTCCCCTCGCCGAAGCCGGAGCCGGTCCCGGAACCTGCACCGGAGCCCGAACCCGCCCCCGTCGCCGTACCGCCGGCGCTCGTCGCTCACGCCCGGAAGGTCGCCGACGACTACCGCGCCCGCACCGGCTACCCGATCGACGCCGACACCCTGCGCGCCCGCCTCGGCGTCCCGCCCCTGATGGCCAACGCCATCGCCGCCCAACTCACCTGAGAAGGAGATCGACCATGCGTGACTCGACCCGGCACGCCCTGGAGCGCGCCGCCGAACTGACGCGGAACAACCGCCTGGTGGAAGCCATGGCCACCGCCGAGCCGGTGATCACCGCCGCCGACGAGTACGAGTCGGCCGAGATCCGTCAGTGGCTCATCGACCACGCCGACGACTTCACCGGCGAGGCCTGAGCGATGGCCGCTCGCGACCACTTCCACTCCGTGATGCGGATCGGTCCGGTGCAGATCGGCACCCACCGCGACCGCCACGGCCGCACCAAGTACGCCGCCGTGTGCACGTCCGACGGCTGCGGCTGGTCCACCGAGTACTCCAGTTCCTCGGCCGCCCAGCTCGCCGCCCGAACCCACCGCTGCAAGCCCCGCTGACCTCGAAGGAGTCCCGCGTCATGGACGTTCCGCTCTGGCTCGCCCTGATCGTCGTCGGCGGCCTCGGCATCAAGCTCATCCGCCCACCCTGGTGGCTCGTCGCCGTGATCCTCCTCGGCGGCTACCTCCTAGCCGACAGCGTCCTCGCCCCGCTCATCGACAGCACGATCAACAAGTAGGGAAAACCGTCATGTTCCGGCCGCGCATCCCGGTCAACCCGCTCCCGACCGGCATCGTCACCCCGCTCGTCCACCCGACCGCCAGCGGCGACATCGAGCCCCACCACACCGCCCACGCGGCGGCCTGCAACCACCACCACGCCCCGGCCCCTGCTCCGGTCCCGGCGCAGTCCTCCGCCCTGCGCCTCACCCCGGCCGGCCTGGCTGTCGTCGTCGCCAGCGGCGTCGGAGCTGTCCTCGTCGTCGGCACGGTCCTGGTCTCCATGCTCCTCGCCGTCGCCGTCAGCTCCGCCTCGGTCGCCGTCTGCGCCGTCGTTCTGCGCTCGCTCCTCAACGGCCAGCAAAGGCACCGCTAGTCGGGCCTCCGGGCGGCTCAACCGCCAAGTCTCCGCCGCCCGGAAGCCCCGCTCCTACCCAGCTCGCAGAACCAGAAGGAAGCACTCCATGATGACCGTCCCAGCTGCCTCGTCGGCGGGGTTCGACACCGCCACCCTGGGCGACATGCTCCAAGTGGCCGGGTCCCCCGACTTCGACCGCTGGAAGGAGCAGATCCACCGAACCGGTGGCTGCTCCCACCCCATCCACCTCCAGGGCTGGACCCTCACCCGGGACAAGACCACCGGCGAGACCCTCCACCGCTACTCCACCGACACCGAACCGGGCGGACGGCTCCGGATCGCCTGCGGCAACCGCCGGGCCTCCCGCTGCCCCGCCTGCGCGTGGACGTACGCGGGCGACACCTACCACCTCATCCGCGCCGGCCTCGCCGGTGACAACGCCCGGGACATCCCGGCCGCCGTCTGCGAGTACCCCCGCGTCTTCCTCACCCTCACCGCCCCGTCCTTCGGCCCGGTCCACAACCGCCCCGGCACCCGTCCCTGCCGCTGCGGCACCCGCCACCCCGAAGACGCCGCCGAACTGGGCACCCCGCTCGACCCCGACGCGTACGACTACGCCGCCGCCGTCCTCTTCAACAACCACGCCGGACAGCTCTGGCAGAGGTTCACGAACCGTCTCCGTCGGGAGATCGCCGCTACGGCTGGCCTCTCTCAGCGGGAGCTGAAGGCTGTCGCCCGGATCTCGTACGGGAAGGTCGCCGAGTTCCAGAAGCGGGGCGCCGTCCACTTCCACGCCGTCGTCCGCATCGACGGCCCGGACGGTCCCGACTCCCCGCCTCCGTCGTGGGCGACCACCGACCGCCTCACCGATGCCATCCGCGCCGCCGCCACCCACGCATACACGACCGTCACCGTCCCCGCCGCTGGCGATCAGCCGTTACGTCGCCTCCGCTGGGGCACCCAGCTCGACATCCGGCCCGTGAAGGCATTCGGCGACGGCTCCGACATCACCGAACAGGCCGTCGCCTCCTACATCGCCAAGTACTCCACCAAAGCCGCCGAGACCACCGGCAGCCTCGACCGCCGCATCGGCAACCGTGAGGCCCTGGTCCTCCTCGGCGTCCCTGACCACACCCGCCGCCTCGTCGAAGCCTGCTTCGACCTCGACCCGCTCTACCCCGAGCGCCGCCTCCTCGCCTGGGCCCACATGCTCGGCTTCCGGGGCCACTTCTCCACCAAGTCCCGGCAGTACTCCACCACCCTGAGCGAGCTCCGCCAGACCCGCGCCGACTACCGCGCCGCCCAGGAGCGCACCGCCCGCGGCCTGGACGACATCGAGCCGGACACCGTTCTCGTCCTCACCTCTTGGACGTACGCCGGCCAGGGCCACTCCCCCGGCGAGGCCGCCCTCGCCGCCTCCATCGCCCGGGACATCCAGCTCAACCGCGAAACCGCCCGTGAAGCCCTACGCGACCAACTCGTCCTGGAAGGAGCACCCGCATGACCGGCCGACTGCTAACCGTGGGCCAGGCCGCCGAACTCCTCGGCACCAGCGAGAGGTTTCCGCGTCGGCTCATCGCCGAGCGCCGGATCGTCTTCGTCAAGGTGGGGCGGCATGTCCGCATTCCTGAGCGGGCCCTGGAGGAATTCGTCGTCGCCCACACCGTCCAGCCGATCACCACTCGCCGGCGATTCGCGGCGGTGGCCTGATGGCGAACAGCAAAGGAAAGCGGCGACGCTTCGGTGCCGTGCGCAAGCTGCCCTCAGGGCGGTTCCAGGCTCGCTATCAGGGGCCGGACGGGCTGACGCGATCCGCGCCCGAGACGTTCGCCTCGCAGACCGATGCCGATCGGTGGCTCGTCCGCAAGGAAGCAGAGATCATCGACGGCAAGTGGAAGAACCCGGACGACAAGGTTCTCTTCGGGGTGTACGCCGAGGCCTGGTTCAAAGAGCGCGACTACGCGGCCACCACCCGCGAACGCAACGGCAGCGCGCTGCGGCTCCACATCCTGCCGACCTTCGCGGACGTAGTTCTGAGTGAGATCACCACACCCCAGATCCGTCGCTGGCGTGCCGGCCTCCTGGAGTCGGGTGTCGGTGAGACGACGGTGGCCAAGGCGTACCAGATCCTCCGGGCCATCATGAACACTGCGGTCGACGACGAGCTGATCCAGCGCAACCCCTGCCGCATCAAGGGCGCCGGAGTGGCCAAGACGGCTGAGCGGCCGTTCCTCGACGTCGCCGAGGTCTTCAAGCTCGCTGACGCCGTGCCGGCGCGCTTCCAGGTGTTCATCCTGCTGGCAGCCTTCACCGGGCTCCGCTTCGGTGAGCTTGCCGCGCTTCAGCGCCACGACGTCGACATCGAACGACAAACCGTCGCCGTGCGGCGTTCCCTGGCCGAGACCCGGACGGACGGCATCCTGGTCAAGACACCCAAGAGCGCGGCCGGTGTGCGCACCGTTGCCTTTCCGGCCTCGCTGGCGGAAGCCTTGGCGACTCATCTCGCCGTCTACGCTGAGCCGGGTCGGACCGGGCTGGTCTTCACCGGAGCCCGCGGTGGGCAGCTGCGGCGGAACAACTTCCGCCGGCTGTGGTTGAAAGCCCTGAAGACCGCCGGCCTCCGCGACGTCCACTTCCACGATCTGCGCCATACCGGTAACACCCTCGCCGCGACCGGCGGCGCCACGACGCGTGAGCTGATGCAGCGGATGGGGCACTCGTCCGTGCGGGCCGCGCTGATCTATCAGCACCTGGTGAACGGGCGTGACCACGCCATCGCCGCCCACGTCGACGAGCAGATCAAGAAGGTCCGGCCGGACGAGTCCGGCGACGCATCTGGCACGTAACTGGCACGACGCCCCTCCGCCGCCCTCCCGGCCAGGAAACGAACAAGGCCCAGATCCCCGGTTCAGTACCGGTGACCTGGGCCTTTGTCGTGCTACCTGCTGGTGGGCGCGGACGGTTTCGAACCGCCGACATCTGCTTTGTAAGAGCAGCGCTCTACCCCTGAGCTACGCACCCGTGGACGAGCCGACAGCCTACATGGCGGGCGCACCCCCCACGCAAACCCGTTCGCTGGGGGAGAATGGAGCGGGGCACGGTGGCGGCGGTACGGGAGAGGGATTGTGACGACGGCATCCCGGCGGTGGTTCGGCGGGCGGGGAGACAGTCGCAGGGCGGATGCCCAGGCGGCCAAGGATGCCGCGGCGGCGGCGTTCTACGAGCTGGACACCGCGCAGCGGGATCTGCGGATCTCGCTGGAGACGATTGCCGCCGGTGACGGTTCGCCCGCGGCGCGGCAGGCGGCCGAGGCGTTCGCCGCGCTGGGGCAGCGGATCGACGAGGCCAGCCATGTGTACATCGAGGCGGTCGACGCGCACGACCTGGACCGGCCCGAGCTGGACGGGGCCGTGGCGGGGCGGGCGCGGGAGGAGCTGACGCGGGCGCGCGACGGGCTGGTCCGCGTGAAGGGCGAGCTGGACCGCTTCGCGCAGGGCATCCAGCCGCTGCTGGACCGGGCGGAGACGCAGCTGGCGCGGGTCGTGCCGGCCCGGGAGCGGGCGAAGGCAGCACTGCTTGCGGCGAGCACGGCGCTGGACGAGGTGCGTGCCCGCGGGATGCGGGCGGACGAGTTCGCGGCACGGCTGGCGGCGCTCGCGCCGGAGCTGACCCTGCTCAACCAGGGCGCGGCGCGGCACGGCGTGCAGGAGACGGTGCAGCGCGCGGACCGGATCCTGCGCGACGCCGAGGGGATACGGGCCGAGCTGGAGCGGCTGCCGGAGCGGGCGGCGGAGATCGACCGGCGGCTGGTCAGCCTGCGGACGCGGGCCCAGGCGCTGCGCAACCGGGCGGACCGGGTGGACCCGGTGCTGAGCGAGCTGCGCCGGAGGTTCTCGGCGGCGTGCTGGCAGGACCTCCAGCAGGTGCCGGAGCAGGCGGTGCAGGACGTGGGGCGGGCCGAGCAGGAGCTGGTCAGGGCGGCGCAGGCCCGCGAGGAGCAGCGGTGGGGTGACGTCGCGACGCTGATTGAGGCGGTGAGGTCCGCCCTGGACTCGACCGACGAGGCCGTGTCGGCGGCGCAGGACCGGCTGACCCGGCTGGAGGCGGTGGCCCGGGACCCGCAGGCGGAGGTGCAGCGGACGCGTTTCGCGATCCGGGATGCGCAGCGCCTGGCGATGGAGGGTCGCAGTGTGCCGGATCCCCGGCATGCGGGTCCGCTGGACCAGTCGGTGGCCCGGGTGGACCGTGCGGTGGCGTCCCTGGAGGGCCGGCACCCCGATTACTGGCACTTTCTCCGGGAGATGGAGGAGGTCCGGGCGGCGGTCGGCCGGGTGGTCGCCGACATGCGGGGCCGCCGCGGCGCCAACGGCTGAACCGGCCGGGCCGGCTGGACGGCAGGGGCGCGGGTCGCTGCCGAGCGGTGGGTGCGGGCCGCTTCCGGGTCCGGGCGGTCGCCTGCTGCGTGCAGGGTCGCCGGCCGGGATGCGGCTGGGGCGCCCCGCGCTCCGGGGGCCCGTCTGGGTGGGGTTGTCCGGGCATGGGTGGCGGCGGATGCTGGAGGGGCAGGGTCGGAGCTGAGGAGGGCGTCATGGCTGCCCATACGTTTCGCAGGGGGCGCAAGGAGCGCGGCGTACGGGGGCGGCAGGCGGCGCCCGCGTCTTCGTCCGTGGTGCACGAGGTCTATGCCCCGCATGCGGCGTACGGGTGTCATGAGGCGCACGAGAACTATGCGCCCTACACACCCCATGAGGACGCCGGGCAGCGGGCGCACAAGGTCGGGCACAAGCTGCTGCACCGGATGACGCATCCGGTCGAGGCGCAGCTCGACGAGCACCTGCCCGCCGACCACAAGCTCATCACCGTGTACCGGGTCGGTGCCGGGCTGACCGGGCTGCTGCTGGTGGTGTTCGGGGTGCTGGGGTTGATCGACCGTATCGGCTTCTTCGACACCGGCGGCGACACCGTCCTCTCCCTGAACACCAACGGGGCGCTCAGCGTCCTGTCGATCTGTGTCGGGCTGCTGCTGTTCGCCGGGATGGTGATCGGCGGGAACTTCGCGTCGACGTTGAACATCACGCTCGGGCTGGCGTTCATCGCGAGCGGGTTCGTGAACCTGGCGCTGCTGGACACCGAGCTGAACTTCCTCGCCTTCGAGATCCAGAACGTGTTGTTCAGCTTCGTCGTCGGCGTGATGTTGATGTGGTTCGGGATGTACGGGCGGGTGGGCAGCGCCCTGCCCCACGACAATCCGTACTGGCGGGCCCGCCATCCCGAGCAGGCCGCCAGGGAGGATCGGGCCCGGGAGCGGGCGCGGGCCCGGCTCCAGGCCCGCCACGGGCTGTAGCCTCCCGCTGCCTCCCGCCGCCTGCGCCGCCTCGGTAGCCTTGGCCCATGCCCCGTTACGAATTCCGCTGCCGGACCTGCGACGACACCTTCGTGGTGAGCCGTCCCATGGCCGAGTCGTCCGCTCCCGCCGACTGCCCCGCCGGTCATTCCGACACCGTCAAGCTGCTCTCCGCCGTCGCCGTGGGCGGGACCAGCAGTGCCCCCGCCCCGTCGGGCGGGGGCGGGGGCTGCTGCGGCGGCGGGGGCTGCTGCTGATCCCGGCCCCAAGGCCGGCCCGGCACGGCCCCCGGAGTCCGTCAGCGCTTGCGCGACAGCGTCAGGCCGTCGGAGATCGCCAGCAGTACGGACTCCATGCGCGAGTCGGCGGCGACGTGGTCGTTGAAGGCGCGCACGGCCGCCGCCGCGCCCGTCGCCGCCTCGTCCACGACCCTCCCGTGGAAGAGGGTGTTGTCGGTGACGACGAGCCCGCCGGTCCGCATCCGCGGGACGAGTTCCTCCCAGTACGCGATCTGGCTCTCCTTGTCGGCGTCGACGTACGCGAGGTCGATGTGCGGTTCCTGCGGCATCGCCCGGAGCGTCTCCAGCGCGGGGGCGATCCGCAGGTCGATGCGGTCGGCGACGCCGGCCTCCGCCCAGGCCTCGCGCCCGTACGCCGTCCACTCCTCGGAGACGTCGCAGGCGACGATGGCGCCGTCCTCCGGGAGGGCCTGTGCCATGGCGAGGGTGGAGAAGCCGGTGAAGGTGCCGATCTCCACCACGTGCCGGGCGCCGGTCAGCCGGACGAGGAACGCCAGCAGCGGCCCCTGCTCCTCCGCGGACTGCATGCCGGCGACGTCGGGGAACTCGGCGTAGGTCCGCTCCACCAGCTTCGCGGCGACCGGGTCGAGCGGCGGGTTGTGGTCGAGCATGTACCGGTACAGCTCGTCCGTGATCTTCGTACTGTTGCCCTTGGTCATGGGGCCAGTGTCCCGGCTGCGGCCGCCTTCCGGGTGAACGCCCGCACGATTTCCTCCCCGGCCGCGACTCCGCGTTCCGCGAGCGCCGTCACCGTCGGCGCCGTCCAGCCGCAGTCGGCCAGTTCGCCGTGGCCGGGCCTCCAGGCGGCGTCCGCCGCGAGCAGCAGGTCCGCGTCCAGCAGGGAGTCCCCGGCGGCGAGGGTGGTGGTCGCGCCGGTGCGGCGGGCCACTTCGCGCATCGCGGCGCTCTTCGTCAGCGGCCGCGGCACCGCGTACACCTTGCGGCCCTGGAGGGAGACGGTCCAGCCGCGGGCCTCGGCCCAGTCTGCCAGCGACTTGATCCACTCGTCGGGTACCCGTTCGCGTTCGACGACGAGGTAGGCGAAGAGGTCCTCCGCGACACGCGCCTTGCGCAGCCACGCCGGGTCGGCGGCCGCCAGCAGGTGGCCGTGCACCTCCTCCAGCGGGGCGCACTCCTCGGCGAGGCGGGCCGCGACCTGCCGCCGCCAGTCCCGGTCCGGTACGCCGTCCACCAGCAGCTGCCCGCCGTTCGCGCAGATCGCGTACCGGGCGGGGCGGCCGGGGAAGCGGATGCGCTGGTACTGCTTGCGCGTGCGGGTCGTGGTCGGGACGAACACCACCCCGGGGTCGGCGGTCAGTTCGGCGAGGAGTGCGGCCGCCGCCTCGGTCATGTAGGACAGCGGGCGGCTCTCGTGGACCTCGACGCACAGCAGCCGCGGGGCTGCCGCGTCGGGCATGGTGAGGGCGAGCGCCGCCGCCGAGTAGATGAGGGTGCGGTCGAGGTCGCTGGCTACCAGGACGGTCACTTGGAGGCCACAGCCTTTCCGTCGGCGCCGGTGGCGCCGCGCGTGTATCGGGGGTGGATGAGTCCCACGCACGTGTAGGGCAGCCCGTCGACCTCTTCCACCGGTACGCCGCGCTGCTCGGCGAGCAGCCGTACGTGGGCCAGGTCGGCTCCGGCGCCGCGCCGGGCCAGGATCTTCCAGGGCACGCGCCGCAGCAGCACGCGGGTGGTCTCGCCGACTCCGGGCTTGACCAGGTTCACGTCGTGGATGCCGTACTCCTCGCTGATCCGCTCCACGGCCGCCCAGCCCTCCCAGGTCGGCGTGCGGTCGGCCGCCAGGAGCTCCTTGACGTCGGCGGCGACGGTGTCGGCCACCTCGTCGAAGCAGGCGGCGACGGTGTCGACGAAGTCGGCGGACACGTCGGCCCCGGCGAGTTCGCGGTAGAACTTCGCGCCGTGGAAGTCGCCGGGCCCGACCAGGTCGTCTCGCAGCACGGTACGCGACACCAGGCCGGAGACGGTGGAGTTGAGGCAGGCGGAGGGGATGAGGAAGTCCTCGCGGGTGCCGTACGTGGAGACGCACGAGCCGGGGTCGGCGAGGACGACGACGTCCCCGTCGAACTCCGCGGCGCCGGGGCCCTCCTGGTCGCGGTACGCGCGCAGTGCGGCGGCGAGTTCGCGGGTGATGGCGCCCTTGCCGGTCCAGCCGTCGACGAACACCACGTCGGCCGGGTCGTGCCGGGCGGCCAGCCAGCGCAGCGCGTTGGCGTCGATGCCGCGGCCGCGGACGATGGAGACGGCGTAGTGCGGCAGGTCCAGGCCGTGCCGGGCGGCCGCCCAGCGGCGCATGAGCACGCCGACGGGCGTCCCGGCACGGGCCAGCGACACCAGGACCGGGGAGGGGGAGCGCTCGGCGAGGACGGTCTCGGTGACGGTGCCGACGGCCCGGGCGATGCGGGCGGCGGAGCCGGCGAGCGCGCTGCGGTACAGCTCCTGGTACTGCGGCGACGGCTGGTACTCGACGGGCAGGGACTCGGCGTAGTGGGCGCCGCCGGCCTGGATGGCCTCCTCGCGCTCTTCGGTCGGGGCCTCCAGGGCGACGTCGGAGAGGTCCTGGAGGAGCCAGCCGACGTCCTCGGGGGCGTACGAGGAGAAGGCGGGGCCGCGCAGCGGCTCGGACATGGTCGGCTCCTGCCGGTCGGCGGTGGCGGGGGTGGCGGGCCCGGCCGCGCCGACGGGGCGGCGGGCGGGGACGACGGCGAGCAGGACGCGGCCGGCGTGCGGGGCGAGGCGGGCGAGGAGCCCGTCGGGGGCGTGCAGGGCGGCGGTGTCGCCGTGGCTGTCCACGACGGCGACGACGGTGTCGAAGCCGGCGCCGGCGACGTTGTAGGCGTAGCGGTCGCCGGGCCCGTCGGCCGGGGCGTCGTGGGCGGGGAAGACGAGCCGGGTGCGGATCGCGTAGCCGGGGTCGTCGACGGCGAGGACGGGTGAGCGGGTCGTGGTGGAGAAGCGGACCTCGCGGGCGGCGCCGGACTCCTCCAGGGCGCGGGCGAGGCGCAGCGGCGCGTACATGAGCTCCTCGCTGCCGAGGACGAGGACACGGCCGGGTTCGGGGCCGAGGGCCGCGGCGAGCTGCCCCGCGAGCCGCGGCAGGGACGCCTCCAGCAGGGCGCGGTGGGCGGGGGTGAAGCCGTGGCGGCCGCCGTCGGGCAGGGCGGCGGGCCAGTCGAGGCGGACGCGTACGGCGGCCCCGGCGCCCGGGCGGGAGGCGGTGGCGGCCTCGGCCGCATCAGCCGCGCGGGCCTCAGCCGCAGCCGGAGCCGCACCTGCGTCACCCGCCGCGTTCGCACCACCCGGCGCGCCCGCGCCCCGCTGCTCGTACTCGGCGACGAGGGCCTGCCCGCGCGCCAGCACCCCCTCGGGCAGGTGCACCGTCCCGGAGGCGAGGGCCAGCAGGTCCACGCGGGCGCCGATGTCGGCGGCGAACGCGGCGAGGCGCTCGCGGTCGGCCGGGGAGCGGACGTCGACGAGGGCGACGACGACGTAGTGGGTGCGCGGGTTGCGGGAGTGCAGGTCGCGGATGGTGTTGAGGACCGTGCTGCCGGTGGAGAACTCGTCGTCGACGAGGACGAGCGGCCCGCTGCCGGCGAGCAGCTGCGGGTCCTCGGGCAGCAGCAGGTGCGAGGTGGCGTGGGAGTGGCTCTCCTCGAAGCCGCCGGACGCGGCCAGGCCGGGTACGGGGCGGCGGGTGGAGTGCAGGTAGGGGGCGGCGCCGAGGCCGTCGGCGACACAGTGGCCGAGGCCGGTGGCGGTTTCGGCGTAGCCGAGGACGACCGCGGTGGCGGGGTCCTCGCCGGAGGCGTCGAGGAGGGCGCGGACCCGCTCGCCGAGGCCGTGCCCGGCGGCGTAGACGGCCTGCGGGGACTGGGGGACGTGCTTGCCGAGGACGTTCGAGACGAGCAGGTGGGCCCGCTTGGGGTTGCGCCGCAGGGCGAGGCCCAGGAGTGCCTCCAGCCGTGGCGCCCCGGGGTCGCCGGAGGCTCCTTCCAGGCGTACGCCCAGCCGGTCCGCCACCCAGGTTCCCGACCACACCGCGTCGATCGTCTTGCCTTTCTCCGTGGCCGGGGCGGTCAATGCCGCCGGCCTTGCCTGCCGGTGCGCACGGGTTGCGCGCGCCGGATCCGCCCGTCCGTCCGCCACGGCCGGCTCACACCTGGAGTCCGGCGGTGAGCAGGTCGACGAAGCCGACGTTCTCCTTCGCCACCCCGAAGGCCTCGGCGCGCTGCAGGGTGCGCTCGGCCCAGGCCCGGTGGGGCTTCACCTCGTTCATCTTGTTCGTGTACGCGGAGCGCATGACGCCGCCGCCGCCGCGCTCGGGGCGCAGGATGTCCTGGGCGTCGCTGAACTCCTCGTGGGAGACGACGGACAGGGCGTGCACGGGGGTGGTGTGGGCGGGGTGGATGCAGGTCTTGCCGAGGAGGCCGTTGGCGCGGTCGAGTTCGATCTCGCGGAGCAGGCCGTCCAGGTCGTGTTCGATGAGGGCGGTGCGCAGTTCCTCGACGCCTTCCTCCAGGAAGGGGCTGCGGCGCAGCTGCGGCTTGAAGAGGCGCTGCTGGCGGCGGAAGTACTCCCAGACGGGGCCGGTGACGGTGAAGCCGGTGCCGTCGGCGCGGCTGAGGACGTTGACGACGTCGGCGATGACCCCGGCGACGATCTGGATGTCGTACGCGGTCATGTCGGGGGTGCGGCGCAGCCCGTACGCGGAGCAGAAGTCGGTGACACCGAGGCGCAGGGCGAGGACGCGGTCGCGGTGGCGGCCGACGGTGCGGGAGATGCCGGCGAGGGCTTCGGCGCGGGTTTCGAGGTGGAGGAGGTCGGGGGTCTCCAGGACGGGCATCGCGTACAGCCGGGGGAGCCCGGTGCACTGCTCGGCGTCGGCGACGGCATCGAGGAAGGCGTTGCCGCGACTCTGCGTGAACTTGGGGAGTACGAATCCGGCCAGGAGGCGGGCGGAGGAGCCGAGGCGGCGGGCGAGGTCGGGGATCTGCTCGGGGGTGCGGACGCGGATGAAGAGCAGCGGCGGCTCGGTGCCGTCCGCGGCGCTGAGGGCGTCGAGGTCGGCGAACTGGCGGACGAGGTTGTCCTCGGCGTCGGCGACGTCGCCGTCGCTGATGGAATCCTCCAGGCAGAGGACCATGGAGACGACGCCGCGGTCGGCCTGCTTGCGGATGTCGGCGGCGAGCTTGGGGCGGGTGGCCGGGCTGTAGAGGGTGGCGCCGAGGGCGGCCGCGAGCAGGCGGGCGGGGGAGGCGGCGGTGAACTCGGCCGGCTCCTGGTGGAAGAGGTTCTCGCGAACCGCGGGCGATACGTGCCCAAAGTGACGCATGTGCTCTCCCGTGCTGGCTCTGCGGCCCAAGTGTGGCGTGGCCGGTAATAGTACGTACGAACGTCAGCCCGGAGTTCCTCGAGCACATGAAGTTCAGGTAACCCTCTTGCACATGCCCACCCGTTCCGGCGGGGACACGGGTGCTGCGGGGGGCCGCGTTGTTCCGCGCGGCCCCGGGAGGGCAGGATGGCGGGCATGACGCGCGCGATGCAGAAGGGCTCGAACATCCCGGTGACCTCGGTGGCGGTCCGGGCGGTGCTGCGCTGGACGGGCGGCGCCGATGTCCCGGACGTGGACGCCTCCGCCCTGCTGGTGGGCCCGGACGGCCGGGTGCGGTCGGACGAGGACTTCGTCTTCTACAACCAGCCCCGCCACCCCTCGGGGTCGGTGTGGCGCCTGGGCAAGAAGCAGGTCGGTGATGCGGTCACCGACGCGGTGCAGGCGGACCTGCGGGCGGTGCCGTCCGCGGTGGACCGGGTCCTGGTGGTCGCCTCCGCCGAGGACGTGCCCTTCGAGCGGGTACGGGACCTGCGGATCCTGCTGTACGACGCCACGGCGAGCGGCGGCGGCGAGCCGGTGGCCTACTTCGACGTGCGGCCCGAGACGGGCGCGGAGACGGCCCTGATCTGCGGCGAGCTGTACCGGCGGGGCGAAGCGTGGAAGTTCCGCGCCCTGGGCGAGGGCTATTCGGACGGCCTGGTGGGACTGGCGACGGACCACGGGATCTCGGTCGACGAGAATGCCGCCGAGAGCCCCGCGGACGGCGCGTCCGCGGCTGCCGGGGCTGCCGCGGGGGCGGGCCCTGCGGGGGCGGGCGCCGCCGACCCGGACCGGACGGCCGCGATGGCACCGCCGACGCCGCTGCCGCAGCAGCCGGCTCCGCCGACGCAGGCGCCGCCGGCCGCGCCGCCCGCGTACGGGTACCCGCAGCCGGTGTCCCCCGGGCCGGGCGCCGACCCGGCGTTCCGGCTGCCGGTGCAGGGCCCGCAGTTCATGCGCCGCTGAGCCCGCCCGCCGGGAACGCCGGCCGGGGCCGCGGTCGGCATTCCCGGCCCGGCCCCCTGACCGGCCCGCCGCCCCGCGGGCCGGTCAGGCCTTGGTCTTGTAGCCGCGCCCCCACTGCAGGCCCCACCCGTAGAGCCGGTCCAGTTCGGACTGGAAGCCGTACACGAACTTCACCTCCCGGCGGACGACCAGCTCGCCCTTGACGTGCTCGATCGAGACGACCGCGCAGGAGCGGGCCTCCGGCTGCCGCTCGTCCAGCGGGATCTCGATCCGCGGCCCGGTGCCCGGGTAGAGGGTGACCAGGGCGTTCGTCCGGTCGAAGGCGGGTGTCTGGTCGTAGATGTAGACGAACACGAGCAGCCGTTTGATGTCGTCGGCGTGGTCGAGGTTGACGTAGACCGTCTCCCCGGAGGGCGCCCCGAACCGGTCGTCGCCGCTGAGCTTGACGTACGGCGGGTCGTTGAGGTCGCCGAGCAGGTTGCCGAGGGGCTGGACGACGCCCCGGGTGCCGTCGGCGAGCTCGTACAGGCAGCCGATGTCGAGGTCGACGTTGACCATGCCCTGTGTGTGGGCCTGCACCATGTCCGGTTTGAACAGCTTGAACGGGTGCCTCAGGAGCCCGGCGCCCAGGCCTCCGCGGCCGCTGATGTCGGAGGAGCGCATTCGCCAGGAGAGGTTCACGCGCAGGTTGCCGTGGACCGCGCCCTGCTTGGTCAGCGACACCGTCGGGCGCCTGCGGGTCAGCTCGATCGCCGACGCGGGGCCGCCCGCGTCGAAGTCGAGGGCCCGGCTCCCCCTGATCCCGTCGAAGAATCCCATCCCCTGTCCCCCCTCTGTTCCCGGGATCCCCTGATCCCCTCGGTCTCGTCTGGTCGCGTCCGCGCCGCCCGCGCGGGGGCGGTCACGCGGACGGGGCGGCCCGCCGGGTCCGTGGACCCGGCGGGCCGCCCCGCAGTTGAGCGTTCCGCATTACCGCCGCGGTCATGCGTCGACGGTGGCCACCTCCGGCAGCATCCGCTTGTTGCGGCGGACCGAGGACCAGAAGGAGGCGGCGATCAGGATGACGCCGATCGTGCCGGTGATGAGTTCGCTGATCTCGTGCTCGATGGTGACGAGCAGGATGAAGGCGAGGGCGCCGATCGCGTAGTGCGCGCCGTGCTCCAGGTAGACGTAGTCGTCGAGGGTGCCCTGGCGGACCAGGTAGACCGTCAGCGACCGGACGTACATGGCGCCGACGCCGAGGCCGAGCGCCATCCAGAAGATGTGGTTGGTGATGGCGAAGGCGCCGATGACGCCGTCGAAGGAGAAGGACGCGTCCAGGACCTCGAGGTACAGGAAGAGGAAGAACGCGGCCTTGCCGGCGAGGCCGACGGCGGAGACGGGCTTGCCCGCGGCCTTGGCCTTCTCCTCCTCCTCGTGCTCGCGCTCCTCTTCTTCTTCCAGCTTGTTCTCGAAGAAGGAGGACAGGCCGCCGACGATCAGGTACGTGATCAGGCCGGCGACGCCGGCGAGCAGCACGGTGGCGGACTTGTCCGCGTGGCCGGCGCTGGTGTGGGCGTTCGTGGCGAAGACCATCGCCGAGACCAGGAGGGCGATCAGGGCCACGCACACCGAGAGCATGTCGACCTTGCCGAGCTTGGCCAGGGGCCGCTCCAGCCACGCCAGCCAGGCGTGCTCGCGCTCCTCGAAGATGAAGTCGAGGAAGATCATCAGCAGGAACATTCCGCCGAACGCGGCGATCGCCGGGTGGGCGTCGGTGACGAGCGCCTCGTACTGCGCCGGGTTATCGAGGGCGAGCTGGACCGCCTCGATCGGGCCGACCTTGGCGCTGATCGCGACGATGGCCACGGGGAACACCAGCCGCATGCCGAAGACCGCGATCAGGATGCCGATGGTGAGGAAGATCTTCTGCCAGAAGGCGTTCATCTTCTTCAGGATTCCGGCGTTGACGACCGCATTGTCGAAGGACAGCGAGATCTCGAGGATCGACAGGATCAGTACGACCCCGAATGCCTCCCACCCCCACTGCCAAGCGGCGAAGGCAAGGGCGAGCGCCGTGATGGCGAACGACCAGCCGAAGGTTTTCAGAACCACTGGCACCCCATGATCTTGTACGGCTTTTACGAAACGTTGACCCCGAAGTCTAGAGCGATGCCCCTGAGGCCCGATGCGTACCCCTGTCCCACCGCCCTGAACTTCCACTCGCCCCCGTACCGGTAGACCTCGCCGAAGATCATCGCGGTTTCGTTGGAGGCGTCCTCGGTGAGGTCGTAGCGCGCGAGCTCCTGGCCGTCGGCGTCGTTCACGACGCGGATGAAGGCGTTGGTGACCTGGCCGAAGGTCTGGCGGCGGGCGTCCGCCTCGTGGATCGACACCGGGAAGACGATCTTGTCGACCTCGGCGGGGACCCTGCTCAGGTCGACGAGGATCGACTCGTCGTCGCCGTCGCCCTCGCCGGTGAGGTTGTCGCCGGTGTGCTCGACGGAGCCCTCCGGGCTCTTGAGGTTGTTGTAGAAGACGAAGTACCGGTCCCCCAGGACCCGGCCGTCGCGGCACAGCAGCGCGCTGGCGTCGAGGTCGAAGTCGGCCCCTGTCGTCGAGCGCGCGTCCCAGCCCAGACCGACCAGGACCCGGGTGAGGTTCGGTGCGGCCTTGGACAGGGAGACGTTGCCCCCCTTGGCGAGTGTGACGCCCATGTTGAAGTCCTCCCCGGACGACGTGGTGGTCGCGGCGCCCCCGGGGTGCTCCGGCGGGCCGGCGGTGGATCGGTGCCAAGCGCGTCCGGCGCCGTACACGCGGTGTGCACGACGCCGGACACGGGTGGGACTGCCGGCGGGCCGGCAGTCCGGGGCTCAGACGTTGACGCCGAAGTCCTGCGCGATGCCGCGCAGGCCCGAGGCGTAGCCCTGGCCGATGGCGCGGAACTTCCACTCCGCACCGTTGCGGTAGAGCTCGCCGAAGACCATGGCCGTCTCGGTCGAGGCGTCCTCGGAGAGGTCGTAGCGGGCGAGCTCGGTGTTGTCGGCCTGGTTCACGACGCGGATGTAGGCGTTGCGGACCTGGCCGAAGCTCTGCTGGCGGCTCTCCGCCTCGTAGATCGACACCGGGAAGACGATCCTGGCGACGTCGGCCGGGACGGACGCCAGGTTCACCTTGATCGCCTCGTCGTCGCCCTCTCCCTCGCCGGTGAGGTTGTCGCCGGTGTGCTCGACGGAGCCGTCCGGGCTCTTCAGGTTGTTGAAGAACACGAAGTTGGCGTCGCTGGCGACCTTGCCCTGGTCGTTGGTCAGGATCGCGCTGGCGTCGAGGTCGAAGTCGACACCGGTGGTGGTGCGGGCATCCCAGCCGAGACCGACGAGCACGGCCGTCAGGTTCGGTGCGGCCTTGGTCAGCGAGACGTTGCCGCCCTTGCTGAGGCTGACTCCCACGGGTCCTCCAATGGGTTCATGAGTGCGGGGTCGGTGCCCCTGTCGTGCGATGGGACCCTCCCGGCGGCGGGCCGGCAGGGCTACCCGATCAACGTGTCGATCCTAGTGACCGGTTCCCGCCCGGACGAGGTTTCACGCGGAACCCGGCCGGAGGGGAGCCCCGGGGGCCGGATCAGAGGCTGTCGAGGGCCTTGGTGTACTCGTTCAGGTCACGCGCGTCGGGCAGCCCGTTGACGACGGTCCAGCGCACGATGCCGTCCTTGTCGATGATGAACGTGCCGCGCAGCGCGCAGCCCTTGTCCTCGTCGAAGACGCCGTAGGCGCGGGAGGTCTCGCCGTGCGGCCAGAAGTCGGAGAGCAGCGGGTAGTCGAGGCCCTCCTGCTCGGCGAAGACGCGCAGGGTCGGCACGGAGTCGTTGGAGACGGCCAGGAGCTGGACGTCGTCGTTCTGGAAGCGGGGCAGCTGGTCGCGCAGCTCGCACAGTTCGCCGGTGCAGACGCCGGTGAAGGCGAAGGGGTAGAAGAGCAGCACGACGGCCTTCTCCCCGCGGAAGTCGGAGAGCCGCACCGTGGCGCCGTGGTTGTCCTTGAGTTCGAAGTCCGGAGCCTTGTTGCCGACCTCGATGGCCATCTGTCGCATCCCTTCGTTCCCGCATCCCTGCTCTGGGCTGTTCGGGTGGCCCAAGCCTAATGCGCCGTCGCCGAAGGGGAGCCGGGCGGGAACGCACACACCCCGCCGACGGGGTCGGCGGGGTGTGTCTCCGCTGGCTGCGGCGCGTGGCTCAGCGCTTGGACTTGGCGGCCTTCGGGGTCACCAGCTTGCTGGCGGCCCACTCCTTGCCGACGCTGACGGGCCGCGTCTGCGACAGGCCGGCCGTCTCGGCGGCCTCGCTGATGTCGCTGGCCTCGACGTAGCCGGGGCGGCCCGTCTTCGGGGTCAGCAGCAGGATCAGCGCGGCGTCCTCGACCAGCTCGGTGGCGTCGACGAGGGCGTCGGTCAGGTCGCCGTCCTCGTCGCGGAACCACAGCAGCACCGCATCGGCCACGTCGTCGTAGTCCTCGTCGACGAGGTCGTTGCCGATCAGTTCCTCGACCTCTTCGCGGAACTCCTGATCGACGTCGTCGTCGTAGCCGATCTCCTGGACCACCTGTTCGGACTGGAAACCCAGCCGGGCGGCCAGGCTCTCCGCGTGGTCCGCGGTCGCGCTCACGGGGTGCCTCCTGCTCATGTTCGGTGAATGTCTTCGAGCCGCGCGCGTGCGCGCAGCATTGGGCGTAGTCCACACGGGCGCGGCGGATCGCGCAAGTACCCGGCCGCGGAGACCGTCGAAACGGTGACGATTGCGGCCGTCTCGCCGCAACTTTCAGCCTTCCCGGATGTCCCTGTGGTGATTCATCCCACACCATTCCAGCTCATTCGGCATCACACGCTGACTTTCCCACCTGTTTGAGGGGCGAACGCCCTTGCGAACCGCTTGCCGGCGCGGAGCGGAGGCCGGGGCTCCGGCGGGAGCCCGTCGCGGCACGTCTTCGGCAATCCCCGGGACTCCAGGGATTACCCAGTGGTAGAGATGACGATTCCGACCGAGCGTAAGACCATGGGAGGCGGCGAAACCAAGGCACGACTCCCCTGACAGCGAAGGAACAGCGTGGCTTCCGCATCCGATCGCAATCCGATCATCATTGGCGGCCTGCCGAGCCAGGTCCCGGACTTCGATCCGGAGGAGACGCAGGAGTGGCTCGACTCCCTCGACGCCGCCGTGGACGAACGCGGTCGCGAACGCGCCCGCTACCTGATGCTGCGGCTGATCGAGCGGGCCCGCGAGCGGCGCGTGGCCGTGCCCGAGATGCGCAGCTCCGACTACGTCAACACCATCGCCACCAAGGACGAGCCGTTCTTCCCCGGCAACGAGGAGATCGAGCGCAAGGTCCTGAACGCCACCCGCTGGAACGCGGCCGTCATGGTCTCGCGCGCCCAGCGGCCCGGCATCGGCGTGGGCGGCCACATCGCCACGTTCGCCTCCTCGGCCTCCCTCTACGACGTCGGCTTCAACCACTTCTTCCGCGGCAAGGACGAGGGCGACGGCGGCGACCAGATCTTCTTCCAGGGCCACGCCTCACCCGGCGTCTACGCCCGCGCCTACCTGCTGGACCGGCTCTCCGAGCAGCAGCTCGACGCGTTCCGCCAGGAGAAGTCGAAGGCCCCGTACGGCCTGTCCAGCTACCCGCACCCGCGGCTGATGCCGGACTTCTGGGAGTTCCCGACGGTCTCGATGGGCCTCGGGCCGATCGGGGCGATCTACCAGGCCCGGATGAACCGGTACATGGAGGCGCGCGGGATCGCGGACACCTCCAGGTCACACGTTTGGGCGTACCTCGGCGACGGCGAGATGGACGAGCCGGAGTCGCTGGGCCAGCTGTCGCTGGCGGCGCGCGAGGGCCTGGACAACCTGACCTTCGTCGTCAACTGCAACCTCCAGCGGCTCGACGGTCCCGTACGCGGCAACGGCAAGGTCATCCAGGAGCTGGAGTCGATCTTCCGCGGGGCGGGCTGGAACGTCATCAAGCTGATCTGGGACCGCTCCTGGGACCCGCTGCTGGCGCAGGACCGGGACGGCATCCTCGTCAACAAGATGAACTCCACCCCGGACGGGCAGTTCCAGACGTACGCCACGGAGACCGGCTCCTACATCCGCGAGCACTTCTTCGGCGACGACCAGCGGCTGCGCGCGATGGTCGCGGACATGTCCGACGACCAGATCCTGCACCTGGGCCGCGGCGGCCACGACCACCGGAAGATCTACGCGGCGTACGCGGCGGCGCGCGCCCACAAGGGCCAGCCGACGGTGATCCTGGCCAAGACGGTCAAGGGCTGGACCCTCGGCCCGAACTTCGAGGGCCGCAACGCCACGCACCAGATGAAGAAGCTGACGGTCGACGACCTCAAGCGCTTCCGCGACCGCCTGCACATCCCGATCACCGACGCGCAGCTGGAGAGCGGCGCCCCGCCGTACTACCACCCGGGCCGCAACTCGCCGGAGATCCAGTACATGCACGACCGCCGCAAGGCGCTGGGCGGCTACGTCCCGACGCGGGTGGTGCGGGCGCGTCCGCTCGAACTGCCGGACGACAAGGCGTACGCGGCGGTCAGGAAGGGCTCCGGCCAGCAGTCGATCGCGACGACGATGGCCTTCGTCCGCCTGCTGAAGGACCTGATGCGGGACAAGGAGATCGGCCGGCGCTTCGTGCTGATCGCCCCGGACGAGTACCGCACCTTCGGCATGGACTCGTTCTTCCCGAGCGCCAAGATCTACAACCCGCTGGGGCAGCAGTACGAGTCCGTCGACCGCGAGCTGCTGCTCGCGTACAAGGAGTCCCCGACCGGGCAGATGCTGCACGACGGCATCTCGGAGGCGGGCTGCACGGCCTCGCTGATCGCGGCCGGCTCGGCGTACGCGACGCACGGCGAGCCGCTGATCCCGGTGTACGTCTTCTACTCGATGTTCGGCTTCCAGCGGACGGGCGACCAGTTCTGGCAGATGGCCGACCAGCTGGCGCGCGGCTTCGTCCTGGGCGCGACGGCGGGCCGGACCACCCTGACGGGCGAGGGCCTGCAGCACGCCGACGGCCACTCCCAGCTGCTGGCGTCGACCAACCCGGGGTGCGTGGCGTACGACCCGGCGTACGGGTACGAGATCGCGCACATCGTCCGGGACGGCCTGCGCCGCATGTACGGTCCCGAGGCCGAGGACGTCTTCTACTACCTGACGGTCTACAACGAGCCGATCCAGCATCCGGCCGAGCCCGACGGCGTGGACGTCGAGGGCATCCTCAAGGGCATCCACAAGGTGGCGGCGGGCACGTCCGGCGCGATCCCGGCGCAGATCATGGCCTCGGGCGTGGCGGTGCCGTGGGCGGTCGAGGCGCAGCGGATCCTGGCCGAGGAGTGGAACGTCAGGGCGGACGTCTGGTCGGCGACCTCCTGGAACGAGCTGCGCCGCGACGCCGTCGAGGCGGAGGAGCACAACCTGCTGCACCCGGAGGAGGAGCAGCGCGTTCCGTACGTGACGCGGAAGCTTTCGGGGGCGCAGGGGCCGTTCGTCGCGGTGTCGGACTGGATGCGCTCCGTGCCGGACCAGATCGCCCGGTGGGTGCCCGGTGCGTACACCTCGCTCGGTGCGGACGGCTTCGGTTTCGCGGACACGCGGGGGGCGGCGCGCCGCTTCTTCCACATCGACGCGGAGTCGGTGGTGCTGGCGGTGCTGACGGAGCTGGCGAAGGAGGGCCGGATCGACCGGTCCGCGCTGAAGCAGGCGGTGGACCGCTACCGGCTGCTGGACGTGGCGGCGGCCGACCCGGGCCCGGCGGGCGGCGACGCCTAGCAGGCGCGGGCAGGAGTCCGGCGGCGGGCCGGGGTGCGGAGTGCGCCCCGGCCCGCCGGCGTGTCCGGGGTGCCGCGGGCCGGGCCGGGCGCCGGCCCGGGCGGTTCCGGGCGTTCCCTACGATGCTGCGTATGAAGGAAGCCTCCCGCCGACTGCGATGGGAGCGGCGGACGCAGGCTCCGCTGCTCGTCCTCGCCGTGGCGTTCGCCGTCGCCTACGCCGTTCCGATCGTCCTCCCGGACGCGGGGGCTCGCGTGCTGCGGGCGTGCACGCTGGCCGAGTGGATGGTGTGGGGCGCCTTCGCCGCCGACTACCTGGTGCGGCTTTGCCTGTCGTCGGCCAGGCGGGCGTTCGTGCGTACCCACTGGCTCGACCTCGTCGCGGTGGTCCTGCCGATGGTCCAGCCGCTGCGGCTGCTGCGGCTGGTGGCCACTTTGATGCTGGTGGGGCGGCGGGCCAGGATGGCTCCGCAGATCCGGCTGACCACCTACGTGGCGGGTGCGGTGGTCGGCCTGATGATGTTCGGCTCGCTCGCCGTGCTGAGCGTGGAGCGGGACGCGCCCGACGGCAACATCAGGAACCTGGGCGACGCCGTGTGGTGGAGCTTCACGACGATGACGACGGTCGGGTACGGGGACCACTCCCCCACCACGGGCCTGGGCCGGGTCCTCGCGGTGGGCCTGATGCTGTCGGGGATCGCGCTGCTGGGTGTGGTCACGGCCAACATCGCCGCCTGGTTCATCTCCCGTTTCGAGCGGGACGACCGCGTGGAGCGGGAGCAGACCGCCGCGATCGCCGACCTGGCCGCGGAGGTGCGGGCGCTGCGCGCCGAGGTGGCCCTGCTGCGCGGGGCCTCCCCGGAGGCGCCGGCCGCGCTCGCGGTCCCCGCGCCGGCGGCGGCCCCGGCGGCCGGGGGCCCGGCGGCTACCGCTCCCACACCTTGAAGGCCCGTACGAGGTAGCCGGACTGGGGCAGTTGGACGCCGTCGCCGGGATACGTCTGGAACTCCCCGGTCTCGGCGCACTCGGCGGACTGGTACGTCGTCACCGGCCGCCCGGTGCGGTTGACGAGCGACTGGGCGCTGGCCCCGGCGGGCAGGGCGGTGCAGCTGTTGATGTCGAGGGTGCTCAGCTCGTACGCGTGCCGGGTGCCCTTGAAGTCGGGCTTGGCCCAGAGGCAGAGCTGGCCCGCGGCGCAGGGCACCGCCCGGGCGGGCGGCGGTCCGGCGGCCGGCCCGGCCTGGGCGGCGCGGGCGGTGCCGGGGAGGAGCGCGGTGAGCGCGAGGGCGGCCGCGGCGAGGGCGGTGACGGTACGGGCCGGGACGGTGCGGGCGGCTGCGGTGCGGGCGGCTGCGCCGGCGGTGGAAACGGCCCCGGCGGGTGAACTCGTACGCATGACGGATCGGCTCCTTCGTGGACGGGAGCGCCCCGGACCGCTTCCGGAAGCGCTGTGGGTCCACGCTGACCTGCGGCGACGGCCCGGCGGAAGGGGCCGCGGCCGGGTCCACCCTGATAGGCGCAAGCCCCGCCGGAACCGTCCGGCGGGGCTGTGCGGTGCACGGTGTTGACGCGCGGCGGGGCCTGCTCAGACGTGGGCGGCGCCCGCGCCCGCGGCGGCGTTCTCCCCGCGCTTGGTGAAGCAGGCCACGACGGCGGCGGCCGCGGCCACGACGCCGGCGGTGGTGAAGGCCGTGCTCATCCCGGACACGAAGGTGTCATGGGCGGCCTTGGTGATCGTCTCGGCGACCTGCGCGGGGACGCCTTCGGGGACGGGGGCGAGGCCGACCTGGACGCCCTTCTCGGCGAGCTCCTGCTGCTCCGGGCTGAGCGGCGGCAGCTGTGCGGCGGCCCACTTGTCCCCGAAGGTGTCGCTGACGGTGCCGGCCATGACGGCGCCGAGGACGGCCGTGCCGAGGCTGCCGCCGACCTGCATGGCGGCCTGCTGGAGCCCGCCCGCGACACCGGAGAGCTCCAGCGGGGCGTTGCCGACGATGACCTCGGTGGCGCCGACCATGACGGGGGCGAGGCCGAGGCCGAGGAGGGCGAACCAGAGCGACATCTCCAGGGTGCCGGTGCCGGGGGTGAGTCCGGCCATCCCGAAGCAGGCGGCGGCGGTCGCGGCCATGCCCGCGACGAGCGGGATGCGCGGGCCGACCGCGGTGATCGCGGCGCCGGCGAGCGGGGAGCCGATGATCATCATGCCGGTCAGCGGGAGCAGGTGCAGGCCGCTGTCGACGGGGCTCATGCCGTGGACGTTCTGCAGGTAGAAGGTGACGAAGAAGAGGCCGCCCATGAAGGCGAACGCCATCAGGACCATGAGCACGGTGCCCGCGGACAGCGGCAGCGAGCGGAACATCCCGAGCGGGATCAGCGGCTCGTCGGCCCGGGACTCCCACACGGCGAAGGCGGTGAAGAAGGCCAGGGACACGAAGAGGAAGAGGAGGGTCCACAGGTCGCCCCAGCCCCACTCGGAGGCCTTGATCAGCGCCCAGATCAGCGAGAACATCGCGACCGACAGCATCAGGATGCCGGGAACGTCGAAGGAGCGCGGGGCGTTCTCGGCGCGGTGGTCGAGCAGGATGACCAGGCCGAAGGCCAGGGCGATGACGCCGACGGGGATGTTGACGTAGAAGACGGACTGCCAGTTGACGTTCTCGACGAGGAGGCCGCCGACGATGGGTCCGGCGGCGGTCGAGGCGCCGATGACCATGCCCCAGATGCCGATGGCCATGTTGAGCTTCTCGGCGGGGAACGTGGCGCGCAGCAGGCCGAGCGCGGCGGGCATCAGCAGGGCGCCGAAGACGCCCTGGGCGACGCGGAAGCCGATCACGGACTCGACGGTGGTGGAGAGGCCGATCGCGGCGGACGCTCCGGCGAAGCCGACGATGCCGATCAGGAAGGTCTGCCGGTGTCCGAAGCGGTCGCCGAGCTTGCCGGCGGTGATGAGGGAGACGGCGAGGGCGAGCAGGTAGCCGTTGGTGATCCACTGGACGTCGGCGAGGGAGGCGCCGAGGTCCTGCTGGATCGCGGGGTTGGCGACGGCGACGACGGTGCCGTCCAGGGTGACCATCATGACGCCGATCGCCACGGCGAAGAGGGTCAGCCACGGGTGGCCGCGCAGTGCGCTGCCCGCCGGCCCTCCGCCCGGCTCCTTGACGGGTATGCGGTCGTCGCGGTCGTCGACGGTGCTCTGATGAGTCATGCCGCCACACTATTGACAGCGACTGACACTTCACAAACGGGTTAACGAGGCAGTCGCTGCCACGTCGCCCACAGGTACCCTGACCGCTCACTCAGCGTCAGATCAGGGGCGGCCGACCCGTCCCGGAAAGGACTCCCCGCGGTGATGACCGACGAGCGGCCCGCGCCCGCGACCGGCCTGCGCGAGCGCAAGAAGCAGCGCACCCGGGACGCGCTGCTGCGCGCCGCCCTCCTCCTCTTCATCGCGCAGGGGTACGAGCAGACCACCGTCGACGAGATCGCCGACGCCGTCGACGTCTCCCAGCGCACCTTCTTCCGCTACTTCGCCAACAAGGAGGAGGTCGCGTTCGCCGCGCAGGACCTCATCGACTCCCACTTCCTCACCGCCCTGCAGGCCCGCCCGGCCGGCGAGGGCCCCCTCACGGCACTGCGCGGCGCGCTCCGCGACTCCTGGGGCACCCTCGAGGAGGCCCTGTCCGAGGTGGTGTCCGTCGACCTCTACATGCGGACCTACCGGCTCATCGAGTCGACGCCGGCGCTGCTCGCCGCGCACCTGCGCCGCTCGGCCGAGGTGGAGGAGCGGATCGCCCGGCTGATCGCGGAGCGTGAGGGCCTGGACGTGGACGCCGACCCGCGCCCGCGGGTCGCCGTCGCCGCGTTCTCCGGGGTGATGAGGGTCACCGGCCGGCTGTGGGGGCAGGGCGACGACACCGGCATCACCGCGATCCGCGACCTGACCGAGGCCTACCTCGACCACATCGGCCCAGCTCTGGCGCCCGACTGGCGCTGATCACCGGCGGGACGGCGGCACCTGACGGGCCGCCAGGGCCGTGGCCCCCGGCCGCCGGGCGGCCCGCCCGGGGGCCGTGAGCCCCGTCACCCCGCGCATTCGGGCCCGCGGCGGTCTCCTACGCTGGTGCCAGATGAACGTGAACGTGCCCGGCTCCGCCCGCCCCTCCCCCGGTACCGACCCGCGCCCCGCCGCCCTGCGCGCCCTGCTGGCGCTGGGGGTCGTCTTCCTCATGCTGGCCACCACGGGCTGGACCGCCGTGCACCGGCCGGACGCCGGGACCTCGCTGCGGGCCGCCGGCCTCGCCGCCTGGTCGGCGACGCGCATCGGGGGCCGCGCCGTGCCGCCCGCCGACGCCCCCGTGCGGACCGTCGCCCGCTTCTTCGCGGGCCTCGACGCCGATGCCCGCACCCACCTCGCGGACGCCCACCCCTTCGTCGTCGGCAACCTCGCCGGCGCGCCCGCGGAGCTGCGCTACCGCGCCAACGCGCAGGCGCTCCTCCTCGCCGAGCAGGTGGAACTGGCCCGCAGCCGGGACGTCTCCCTCACCCCCGCCGACCGCACCGCGGCCGGCCGGCGCGCCCACCGCTTCGCCTCGCTGGCCGAGCCCGGCCGGCAGGTCCTCGCCTTCGACCCCACCGGCGGCGGCCGGGTCGCGGAGGTGTTCGGCGACCTCGACCGCGCCGAGCGGATCTCCGTCATCGTCCCCGGCGTCGACACCGACGCGGTCACCTTCGAGCGCACCCAGCGCCGCCTCACCTCACCCGTGGGCATGGCCGAATCCCTGTACGCGGCCCAGCGCGCGGCCGCGCCCGGCACCCGGACCGCTGTCATCGCCTGGGCCGACTACACCGCGCCCGCAGGCGTCGGCATGGACGCCGCGACCGGGCGCATGGCCGTCGACGGTGCCGCGCGCCTGGAGACCCTGGCCGCGGCGCTGCCCGGGGGCGCGACGGTCGCGCTGTTCTGCCACAGCTACGGCTCCGTCGTCTGCGGGGTCGCCGCGCACGCCCTGCCGGAGCGGGTGACGGACGTGGTGGCGGCGGGCAGCCCCGGCATGCGCGCCGGCTCGGTGGCCGAGCTGCGCACCTCCGCCCGGGTGTGGGCCATGCGGGACGCGGGGGACTGGATCGCGGACGTGCCGCACCTGGAGGTCGGCGGGCTGGGGCACGGCGCCGACCCGGTCTCCCCCGAGTTCGGTGCGCGGCTGCTGTCCTCCGCCGGGGCCCGCCTGCACACCGGCTATTTCGAGCCAGGCACGGATTCCCTGGACAACTTCGCCAAAATCGGAACCGGCGCGTTCGGTTCTGTTGCCTGCGCCACCGGCGGCGATGCCTGCCGCCACGGAATTTCCGGGACAGACGCGGACTGACACGCGTAGAGCCCCGAAAATCGGGCCCTGCGCCGAGGGGGACGCGCAAGGGCCCCTCCCCTTACGATGTGCCGCATGGGTGACGTACTGGCCGGAAATCATGCCGTCTGGGAGTTCGACTCGGACTCGGTGCTCATCCGCTTCGCACGGGGGATACGAACGCCGAGGCTCTGGCACGCCCTCGGGGCGCGGCGGATCCCCTTCGAGGCGCTCGCCGCGGTGGAGTTCTCCGCCGGCGGGGGCGGCAGACGCGACGCGGTGGTGCTGCGCGCCATACCGAGGCCGGGCGCGGACCCCCTGGCGGAAGCCGCCGCGGGGCAGCTGCGCGAGGTGTGCGACCCGTACCGGCTGGTCGTGCCGGCGGACCGGGGCTCGCAGGCGGCCGCGTTCGCCGAGGCGCTGCGCGAGCGGATCGGACCCGGCGGCGACGAGCCGGCCGGGCGGTTCCTGGTGCCCGTCGCGGAGCCGCCGCTCCAGCTGAAGGCGTACGACGCCCGCGTCTCCTTCGACGGCCTGCGCGTCACCTTCCAGTGGTCGCGCACCGGCGCGACGGGCACCAAGTGGAAGGCCGGCGACCAGAGTTACGCGCTCTCCGAGCTGGCCGGCGTCGAATGGCGCTCCCCGGAGGGGCCCGGCGGGCACCTGCGGCTGCTGCGCCGCGACACCGACGGCGACCCGCGGCCGGACCACGACCTGGCCAGCGCCGTCTTCGGGACGGGCTACGGGGCGGTGCAGGAGTCGCTGCCCTTCGCGGCGGCCGTCCTGGCCGCGCTCCGCTCGCGCACCCCGGTGGCGGCCGTCCCGGCCCCGCGGTCGGAGGAGCGCCTGCACCGCCTCGGCGAGCTGCACAGCGCCGGCCTGCTGACGGACGCCGAGTACACGGCCCTGTGCGACCGCTTCACGGCGGCCGACGGCCGGCTCGGCACGGAGGCGTAACCGCCTTCGGCCCCCGCCCCGCGGCCCCGGGCGGCGCCGGAAGGCGCGGCGCCCCGTCGCGGACGCCCGCCCCCGCCTCCCGGCCCGCACCCGTGCGGCCTTGCGGCCGTACGGCTACGCCTCGCGGGCCGCCGACGTGAAGGCCATGTTCGGGTAGCGGTCCCCCGCGACCCCGGCCGCGAGCGGCTCCAGCGCGGCCAGCTCCTGCTCCGCCAGCGTGATCCGGGTCGCCGCGGTGTTCTCGGCGAGCCGCTCCGGCTTGCGGGTGCCCGGGATCGGCACCACCGGCAGGCCGTGCACCTGTGCCCGCTGCTGCACCCACGCCAGAGCGATCTGCGCCGGCGTCGCCCCGTGCGCCTCGGCGATCTCCCGCACCGGCTCCAGCAGCGCCGCGTTGGCCCTGGCGTTGTCGCCGGTGAAGCGGGGCTGCTGGGCGCGGAAGTCGCCCTCGGACAGCTCCTCGGCGGAGGCGAACGTGCCGGTCAGGAAGCCGCGGCCGAGCGGCGAGTACGGCACGAAGGCCACCCCGAGCTCCGCCGCCGCGGGCACCGCGCTGCGCTCCACGTCGCGGCTGAAAAGCGACCACTCCGACTGGACCGCCGCGATGGGGTGGACCGCGTACGCCTCCCGCAGCTCCGCGCCCGTGACCTCGCTGAGGCCGAGGTGGCGCACCTTGCCCTCCTGGACCAGCTGCGCCATCTCGCCGACCGACTCGGCGAACGGCACCGCCGGGTCGTAGCGGTGCATGTAGTAGAGGTCGATCACGTCGGTGCCGAGCCGGCGCAGGCTGTCCTCGACGGCCTGGCGGATGTAGGCCCGGTCGTTGCGGATGCCCCGGTGGCGCGGATCGTCGCTGCGGACGAGCCCGAACTTGGTGGCGAGGGTGATCTCCTCGCGGTGGGCCGCCACGAACGGGGCGAGGAATTCCTCGTTCCGGCCGCGCCCGTAGGCGTCGGCGGTGTCGATCAGGGTGACCCCGGCGGCGAGGGCCGCCTCCAGCGTGGCGCGGGCCGCCGCCTCGTCCGTCTCCCCGTAGAACTCGCTCATGCCCATGCAGCCCAGGCCCTGGATGCCGACCAGGGGGCCGCCCTTGCCGAGTTCTGCCTTCTCGATGGTGGTGCTCTGCGTCATTGCCGTGCGGCCTTCCCCGTGTAGAGATCGATCTTGAAGTCCAGTACGGCGAGCGCGTCGTTCAGCTCCGAGATCCGCGCCCGCACCTCGTTCCTCGTCCGCTCCAGCAGCTCCCGCCGCTGGTCGACGGTGTGCTCCCCTTCGCGGACCAGCTCCGCGTACCTGACCATGTCCGCCACCGACATCCCGGTGGTGCGCAGCTTGCCCACGAAGGCCAGCCACTGCAGGTCGCCGTCGCTGAAGCGCCGCTGCCCCGAGTGGGAGCGGTCCACCTGCCGCATGAGGCCGATGCGCTCGTACCAGCGCAGCGTGTGCTGGGACAGACCGGTGCGTGCCTCGACCTCGCTGATCGTGTACCGCGGCGGCGTCTGCATCTGCGTCTGCGTCTGCGTCTGCGTCAGGCTCATGGCGACCACGCTAGGACCCTTGAGTGCACTCCAAGCAAGTAGGCTCGGCGGCATGGAGAGCGTGGAGAGGCTGGAAAGCCTTCAGATCATCGAGAACTGGCCGGTGCCGACCGCCGCCGCCGCGGTGGTGCGCGCCGACGGCGCCCTGGCGGGCTCCCACGGGCCGGTCGACCGCCGCTTCGCGCTGGCGTCCGTGACCAAGCCGCTCGCCGCGTACGCCGCGCTCGTCGCGTACGAAGAGGGGGCGGTCGAGCTGGACGAGCCGGCCGGACCGGAGGGGTCGACGGTCCGTCACCTGCTCGCGCACAGCAGCGGCCTCGCCTTCGACGAGCACCGCGTGATGGCACCTCCGGGGACGCGCCGGCTGTACTCGAACGCCGGCTTCGAGGTCCTCGGCGACCACATCGCGAAGGCCACCGGCATCCCGTTCGCGGAGTACGTGCACCAGGCCGTCTTCGAGCCGCTCGGCATGGCGTCGACCACGCTGGAGGGCTCGCCCGCGAAGGACGGCGTCTCCACCGTGTCCGACCTGGTCCGCTTCGCCGCGGAGCTCCAGGCGCCGCGCCTGCTGGACGTGCGGACGGTCGCCGAGGCGACGACGGTGGTCCACCCGGGCCTCAAGGGCGTGCTCCCCGGGTACGGCCACCAGTCCCCCAACGACTTCGGGCTGGGCCTGGAGATCCGCGGGGGGAAGTCCCCGCACTGGACGGGCGCGGGCTCCTCGCCCCGTACGTTCGGCCACTTCGGGCAGGCGGGCACGTTCCTGTGGGTGGACCCGGAGGCCCGGGCGGCGTGCGTGGCCCTGGCGGACCGCGCGTTCGGCCCGTGGGCGGTGGAGGCGTGGCCCCCGTTCACGGACGCCGTCCTCGCCGAGCTGTCGGGCCGCCCCGCCCGCTGACCCCCCTGCCGTCGCTGCCGCTCAGCCGGCCGGCAGCTCCCAGATCAGCAGCTCGCCCGGGGATCCGGCGACGGCCTCCAGGCCCTCCTCGCCGGTGATCCGGGCCGCGTCGCCGGGCCCGAGCTCCGCCCCGTCCAGGCGCAGGTCGCCGCGTACGACGTGCAGGTAGACAAGGGGCGCCGCGGGGACGGGGACGTGCTCGCCGGCGGCCGGCCGCCGCACGTGCAGGCGGGCCCCGGCCGCGGGTACCTCGTACGGGGTGCCGTCGGGGAGGCCGCGGACCAGCCGGTACGAGGGCTCGCCGCCGGGCTCCAGCGGAGCGAGCCAGGTCTGCACGAAGCACAGCGGGGCGGTGCCGTCGTTGCGCTCGACGTGCCGGGCGCCCGATCCGGCGCCGAAGTGCTGGACGTCGCCGGGGCGGACCTCGGTGGCCTCGCCGGTGCTGCCCTTGTGGGTCAGCTCGCCCTCGACGACCCAGGTGACGATCTCCGTGTGGCTGTGGGGGTGCTCCTCGAAGCCGGCGCCCGGCGCGAGGTGCTCCTCGTTGCAGGCCAGAACCGGCCCGAAGCGGAGGTTGTCCGGGTCGTAGAACCGGCCGAAGGAGAAGGCGTGCCGGGTCGTGATCCCGCTGTCCGGGTCGCCGCCCGGGTACCGGTCGGTGCCGCGGCGTACATCAATCATGGACCCACCGTAGACCCTGGGCGTGAGGCCGCTCTCGGCGCAGGCGCCCCGATAAGGCACTCTTGTCCCCGTGCCCCATCCCGAACGTGAGCATTCCCCCGCGCATCCCGCTCCCGCCCATCCGCATCACGCGACGCTGCGGCGGCTGGAGAGGTCCTCCGGCCGGCTCGCCGCCAACGCGATCGCCCGCATGGACGAGACCCTGCCGTGGTACCGGGCGATGCCCCCGGAGAACCGGTCCTGGATCGGCCTGGTCGCCCAGGCCGGCATCGCCGCGTTCACGGAGTGGTTCCGGCACCCCGACACGCCGCAGGCGATCTCGACCGACGTGTTCGGGACGGCGCCGCGGGAGCTGACCCGGGCCATCACGCTGCGCCAGACGGTGGAGATGGTCCGTACGACGATCGAGGTGATGGAGGCCGCGATCGAGGAGGTCGCGGCGCCGGGCGACGAGTCGATCCTGCGGGAGGCGCTGCTCGTCTACGCGCGGGAGATCGCCTTCGCGACGGCCCAGGTGTACGCGCAGGCCGCCGAGGCGCGGGGCGCGTGGGACGCCCGCCTCGAGTCGCTCGTGGTCAACGCGGTGCTGTCGGGCGAGGCGGACGAGGGGGCGCTGTCGCGGGCCGCGGCGCTGGGCTGGAACTCGCCGGAGCACGTGTGCGTGGTGCTCGGCACGGCGCCCGACGGGGACAGCGAGCTGACGGTCGAGGCGATCCGGCGGGCGGCCCGCCACCACAAGCTGCAGGTGCTGACCGGGGTGCTCGGCGACCGGCTCGTCGTCATCGCGGGCGGCAGCGACAACCCGCTCCAGGTCGCGAAGTCGCTGATCGGGCCGTTCGCGGCGGGCCCGGTGGTGGCCGGCCCGGTGGTGCCGGACCTGCTGAACGCGACGAAGTCCGCGCAGGCCGCGGCGGCCGGATTGAAGGCGTGCACGGCGTGGCAGGACGCGCCGCGGCCGGTCCTGGCGGACGATCTGCTCCCGGAGCGCGCGATCGCCTCGGATCCGTCGGCGCGCGAACAGTTGGTGGAGGAGATCTACAGACCGCTGGAGGAGGCGGGGTCGGCGCTCCTGGAGACGCTGAGCGTGTACCTGGAGCAGGCGAGCAGTCTGGAGGGCGCGGCGCGGATGCTGTTCGTGCACCCCAACACGGTGCGCTACCGGCTCCGACGTGTGACCGACGTCACCGGCTGGTCACCGTCCGATGTCCGCTCGGCGTTCACCCTGCGGATCGCGCTGATCCTCGGGCGCTTGGCCGACGCCGATCAGCAGCCCTAGGCTTTTGTCGGACATCAACAATTACCCTGACGGTTCTTGGTCCCTGTCCCCACGGGCGGCGGGGACCACCCACAAGAGAGAGTGTGAGGGTGCTCGTACTCGTCGCTCCCGGCCAAGGCGCACAGACGCCCGGCTTCCTGACTCCCTGGCTCGAACTGCCCGGCGCCGCCGACCGCGTCGCCGCGTGGTCGGACGCCATCGGGCTCGACCTCGCCCACTACGGCACGAAGGCCGACGCGGACGAGATCCGCGACACCGCCGTGGCCCAGCCGCTGCTGGTGGCCGCCGGCCTGCTGTCCGCCGCCGAGCTGGGCGCCCGTTCGGCGTTCGGCGCCGTCGCGGGCCACAGCGTCGGTGAGATCACGGCCGCCGCGTACGCGGGCGTGCTGTCGGACACGGACGCCCTGGCGTTCGTACGGACCCGCGGCCTGGCGATGGCCGAGGCGGCCGCGGTCGCCCCGACGGGTATGGCCGCCGTGCTCGGCGGGGACCGCGACACCGTCGTCGCGCACCTGGAGAAGCTCGGCCTGACGCCCGCGAACATCAACGGCGCCGGCCAGATCGTGGCCGCCGGCACCGAGGCCCAGATCGAGGCGCTGGCCGCCGAGAAGCCCGAGGGCTCGACGCGGGTCGTCCCCCTGAAGGTCGCGGGCGCCTTCCACACGCACCACATGGCCCCCGCGGTCGCCACGCTGGAGGAGGCCGCCAAGGCCCTCACCCCGGCCGACCCGGAGCTTGCGTACGTCTCGAACAAGGACGGCCTCACCGTCGCCACGGGTGCCGACGTCGTCGCCCGCCTGGTCGGCCAGGTCGCGAACCCGGTCCGCTGGGACCTGTGCATGGACGCGTTCGCCGAGCTGGGCGTCACCGGGATCATCGAGCTGTGCCCCGGCGGCACCCTGACCGGTCTGGCCAAGCGTGCGCTCAAGGGTGTGCCCGCGGTGGCCCTGAAGACGCCGGACGATCTCGCCAAGGCCGCCGAGCTCGTCGCCGGGCACGGGGCCTGAGAGAAGGAGCCCACACAGCATGTCGAAGATCAAGCCTGCCAAGGGCTCCCCGTACGCCCGCATCCTCGGCGTCGGCGGCTACCGTCCGAGCCGGGTCGTCTCCAACGACGTCATCCTGGAGAAGATCGACTCCTCGGACGAGTGGATCCGCTCCCGCTCGGGCATCGCGACCCGGCACTGGGCCTCGCCCGAGGAGACGGTCGCCGCGATGTCGGTGGAGGCCGCCGGCAAGGCGCTCGCCGACGCCGGCGTGACGCCCGGGCAGATCGGCGCCGTCATCGTCTCGACGGTCTCGCACTTCCGGCAGACCCCGGCCATCGCGACGGAGATCGCGCACCGGGTCGGCGCGGACAGGCCGGCCGCGTTCGACATCTCCGCAGGCTGCGCCGGGTTCGGCTACGGCCTGACCCTGGCCAAGGGCCTCGTCATCGAGGGGTCGGCCGAGTACGTGCTGGTCATCGGTGTCGAGCGGCTCTCGGACCTGACCGACCTGGAGGACCGGGCGACGGCCTTCCTGTTCGGCGACGGCGCCGGTGCCGTGGTCGTCGGCCCCTCGGACGTGCCGGCCATAGGCCCCACGGTGTGGGGTTCCGAGGGCGACAAGTCCGAGACGATCAAGCAGACCGTGCCGTGGGACGAGTACCTCGGCAAGGACGCCGGCGAGAAGTTCCCCGCCATCACCCAGGAGGGCCAGGCGGTGTTCCGCTGGGCCGTCTTCGAGATGGCCAAGGTGGCCCAGCAGGCGCTCGACGCCGCCGGGATCACCGCGGATGACCTGGACGTCTTCATCCCGCACCAGGCGAACATGCGGATCATCGACTCGATGGTGAAGACCCTCAAGCTGCCGGAGCACGTCACGGTCGCCCGTGACGTGGAGACCACCGGCAACACGTCGGCCGCCTCGATCCCGCTCGCGATGGAGCGGCTCCTGGCGACCGGCGCGGCGAAGAGCGGTGACACCGCGCTCGTCATCGGCTTCGGGGCGGGTCTCGTGTACGCCGCCACGGTCGTTACCCTCCCCTAGGGCCCGGGACACCCTCCCGCCCCGTTTCACCCAGTAGCTAGAGAAGGAGCGCCACATGGCCGCCACGCAGGAAGAGATCGTCGAGGGTCTCGCGGAGATCGTGAACGAGATCGCCGGCATCCCGGTCGAGGACGTCGAGATCGACAAGTCCTTCACCGACGACCTGGACGTCGACTCGCTCTCCATGGTCGAGGTCGTCGTCGCCGCCGAAGAGCGCTTCGACGTCAAGATCCCGGACGAGGACGTCAAGAACCTGAAGACGGTCGGCGACGCCGCCGACTACATCCTGAAGCACCAGGGCTGAGCCCGGACGAGCGTTTGTCGCCACCCGGCGGTGGCGCCGTGACATTCAGCACCCTCTGAGACGTGGAGAAAGAATTCCTGTGAGCCCGACCAATCGCACCGTGGTCGTCACCGGTATCGGCGCAACCACTCCGCTGGGTGGCGACAGCGCTTCGACGTGGGAAGGCATGCTCGCCGGCCGTTCCGGCGTGAAGCCCCTGGAGGGCGAGCGGTTCGCCGACCTCCCGGTCCGCATCGCCGCCCCGGTCGCCGTGGACCCGAGCGAGGTCCTGCCGCGGCCGCTGGCCCGCAAGCTGGACCGCTCCGCCCAGTTCGCCGTCATCGCCGCCCGCGAGGCGTGGGCCGACGCCGGCTACACCGCCCCGGCGGGCGAGGACGGCACCGTCGCCCCGGACCGCCTGGGCGCCGTGATCGCCTCCGGCATCGGCGGTGTCACCACCCTGCTCGACCAGTACGACGTCCTGAAGGACAAGGGTGTGCGCCGGGTCTCCCCGCACACCGTTCCCATGCTCATGCCGAACGGCCCGTCGGCCAACGTCGGCCTGGAGGTCAACGCCCAGGCGGGCGTGCACACTCCGGTCAGCGCCTGCGCCTCCGGCGCCGAGGCCATCGGCTACGCCGTCGAGATGATCCGCAGCGGCCGCGCCGACGTGGTCGTCGCCGGCGGCACCGAGGCGGCGATCCACCCGCTGCCGATCGCCGCGTTCGCCAACATGATGGCGATGTCGAAGAACAACGAGAACCCGGAGCAGGCCTCCCGCCCGTACGACAAGGGCCGCGACGGCTTCGTGCTGGGCGAGGGCGCGGGTGTCGTCATCCTGGAGTCCGCCGAGCACGCCGCCTCGCGCGGCGCCCGCGTCTACTGCGAGGTGCTGGGCCAGGGCCTGTCCGCGGACAGCCACCACATCGCGCAGCCGGAGCCGACCGGGCGCGGTGTCGCCGCCGCCGTGCAGAACCTGCTCGACAACACGGGCCTGGACCCGGCCGAGCTGGTGCACGTCAACGCCCACGCCACGTCGACCCCGCAGGGCGACACAGCCGAGATCAAGGCCCTGCGCAAGGTCCTCGGCGACGACCTCGACCACATCGCGGTGTCCGCGACCAAGTCGATGACGGGCCACCTGCTGGGCGGCGCCGGCGGCATCGAGACGGTCGCGACCGTGCTGGCGCTGTACCACCGGATCGCCCCGCCGACGATCAACCTCGACGACCTGGACGAGGACATCGACGCGGACATCGTCCGCGGCGAGCCGCGCAAGCTGCCGGTCGACGGCCCGATCGCCGCGATCAACAACTCGTTCGGCTTCGGCGGCCACAACGTGACGCTGGCGTTCCGCAGCGTCTGATCCCGCAGCATCCGGGAAGGGGCCCCGCCCGGCGCGTGCCGGGCGGGGCCCTTCCCGTACGGGCGGCCTCAGACGACCTGGTGGAGCCAGCGCACGGGTGCGCCCTCGCCGGCGTGGCGGAAGGGCTCCAACTCGTCGTCCCAGGGCTTGCCGAGCAGTGCGGCGATCTCCGCCTCCAGGTCGCTCTCGCCGCGCACGGAGCGGGCCAGGGCGGCGCGCAGCCGGTCCTCGGGGACGAGGATGTCGCCGTGCAGGCCGGTGACGGCGTGGAAGATGCCGAGGTCGGGGGTGGAGCTGTAGCGCTCGCCCTCGGCGGTGGCGCAGGGCTCCGCCGTGACCTCGAAGCGGAGCAGGTGCCAGCCGCGCAGGGCGGAGGCGAGTCTGGAGGCCGTCCCCGGCTCGGCCACGAAGGAGAACTCGGCTCTCCACGTGCCCGGCGAGGCGGGCTGCCGGATCCAGTCGAGGTTGACCCGCACTCCGAGCACGCCCCCCACGGCCCATTCCACGTGCGGGCAGAGCGCGCGCGGCGCGGAATGCACGTACAGAACTCCACGTGTCGTCACCGGGACCTCCAGGCTGGGACGAGGTCGGGAATAAACTCCTGAAAACGGACAGAATGTGACGCGATGTAATTTAGCGGACATCAACCGACATTGCGCTGCGGGACCTGCGGCCGAAACGCCACGGGGGAAAAGCTACCGTGCGGCGGGGGCCGTGGTGTGACGTACGGTCGGTCCGTAACCGCCCCGTACACAGCTTTCACTCAGCAGGACGCCCCCGCGACGGCGGGCGGCGAGGAGGAGGGACCCGTCCGATGCGCACCACCGCCCACCGCAGCCGGGCGCGCCGCGCCCTCGCCCGTACGGCCGCTGCAGCGGCGCTCGCGGCGGTGCTGACCGGGTGTCAGGCGGAGGGCGGCGGCAGGGCGGGCGAGCGCGGGGCGCAGGCGGAGGCCCGCCCGCGCTGGAACACCGCCCCCGCGTCGGTCGCGGCCGTCGGCGACTCCATCACCCGCGGTTTCGACGCGTGTTCGGTCCTCGCGGACTGCCCCGAGGCCTCCTGGGCCACCGGCAGCGACCCGGCCGTCCGCTCGCTGGCCGCCCGGCTGCTCGGCGAAGGGGCGCTGGCGACGCGCAGTTGGAACCACGCCGCCACCGGCTCCCGGATGTCGGACCTGGCCGGGCAGCTCTCCGCGGCCGCCGGGCACAAGCCCGACCTGGTCACGGTCATGGTCGGCGCGAACGACGCCTGCCGGGCGACGGCCGCGTCGATGACGCCGACGGCCGACTTCCGCGACGGCTTCGAGAAGGCCCTCGCCGCGCTGCGGGCCGGTTCGCCCGCCTCGCAGGTGTACGTCTCCAGCATCCCGGACCTCCAGCGGCTGTGGCAGCAGGGCAAGGACCTCCCGGTGGTCCGGCAGGTGTGGCGGCTGGGGATCTGCCAGTCGATGCTGGCGGACCCGCTGTCCTCGGCGGCGGAGGCGACCGCCCGGCGGGAGCAGGTCCGGGCGCGGGTGGTCGAGTACAACGAGGTGCTCCGCGAGGTGTGCGGAAAGGATCCGCTGTGCCGCTACGACGGCGGGGCGGTCTTCCGGTACCCCTTCGCGGCAGAGCAGCTGAGCCGCTGGGACTGGTTCCACCCGGGCAAGGCGGGCCAGGCGCGGCTCGCCGAGCTGGCCCACGGACAGGTGACGTCGGCCGAGCCGCCGAGCTGACGGCGGGCGGTGGAACGGCGGGCGGCGTCTTCCGGCCACCCGCCGGGCACGGGCGTACGCCCGGAGGCTCAGCCCCGGCCCAGCAGCGGGTCGTGGACGGTGCACGGCGGGCGCCGCGCCGCCGGCGGCACCCGGTAGACGCTCCGGTCGCGCAGCCGCCCGGTCCACGGCTCCTGCTCCGAGGGGCGTCTGACGAGGAGGTGGCGGCTGCTCCCCGCCGTCAGATGCGTGCGGTACTCGTCGAGCAGCGGTTCGGAGGGGCCGAGGAAGTCCCGTATCTGCTCCTCGACCAGGCAGAACGGGCATTCCGGTCCGGGCAGGAGCTGGAACCGGCGTCCCTCGGGCCGGGAGTCGTCCGCGAGGGCGGTCAGCGCCACCGACCCGGTGACCAGGACGCACACCCCCATCACCTGCGGGCCTGAGGCCTCCGCGACCTGGCGCACCAGCGCCCGGAACTCGGTCGGGCCGACGGCCCGGATCCGGGCCACGCCGTCGCGCGCCGCCCCGACCAGGTGGTACACCGCGGCCGCGAGGGACACCACCGCGACCACGGGGACACCCCACGGCGGCCCTGCCGCGGCGACCACCCACAGCAGGCCCGCGTTCAGGACGGCCAGGACGAGCACGGCCGCCCGCAGCCCGACACCGCTCCTGCGGACCACGCGGTAGGACACCGCCAGGAAGGCCCCGGTCAGCACCGGGTGGATCCAGTCGGGCATCGGCCGGCCTCCGTCAACTCCGAAGCGCACACGGACCGTTACAGCATCGCGGCGCCGCGCCCGCGCGTCGACCCCCGGTGCGGTGTGCGCCGGGCCCCGGCCTCGGGGTGCCGGGCGCGCTCCGGCATGCTGTCGCCCATGAAGATCGCCGCAGCGCAGCTGACCTGCGCCCCCGCCGACGTCGCCGCGAACACGGCCCGCGCGGCGGCCCTCGCGGAGCGCGCCCGGGAGGCGGGCGCCGAGCTCGTCGTGTTCCCCGAGCTCGCCCTCACCGGCTACGAGACGGAGGCCCTGGCGGCCGACCCCGCCCTGTGGCTGGCCGGTCCGGACGACGCCCGCCTGGACGCCCTCCGCTCCACCGGCACGGCCGTCGCGGTCAACGCCGCCGTGCGCACGGACGGCCCGCTGCCCGCCATCGCGACCCTGGTGTACGGCGCGGACGGCGCGCACGCGGCCGTATACGCGAAGCAGCACCTGTACGGGGACGAGCGGGCCGTCTTCGCGGCCGGCCGGCGGGACGGGCACGTGGAGCTCGGCGGCATCCGCTTCTCCCTCGGCATCTGCTTCGACAACCACGTCCCGCAGCTCGCCGCGCGCGCGGCGGCCGCCGGCTGCCGCGTGCACCTGGCCTCGTCCCTGTACGGCACCGGGGACGGCGCCGCCGAGCGGGCGGCGGTCCATGCGCGCATCGCCGCGGAGCACGGCCTGTACGTCGTCCTCGCCAACCACGTCGGCCCGGCCGGCCCGTGGACCGGCTGCGGGCGCGCCGCCGTGTGGGCGCCCGGCGGCGCACTGCTGGCCGAGGCAGACGACCGCACGCCCTCGTTCGCCCTGGCCGACGTGCCCGCCTGACGGCGGGCCGGGGGCTCAGCCCGCGACCGGGACCCGCTCGCGCTGCCCGGGCCGCGGCCCGCTGTCCTGCTCGGGGAGGCGGCCGCGGGCGGCCGGCTCGGGGTCCCGTACGAGGGCGAGCAGCACGATCGCGAACGCCGCGGCCGTGTGCACGCCGACCCACAGCGGCCAGCCGCCGGGCGGCGCCCAGTGCGCGGCGTACGGGATCCACGGCCCGGCGGTGCCGACAGCGAAGCGCCGCAGCGTCCAGAAGAACGCGGCCGCGTCGGCGACGGCCAGGGCCGCGACGGCGAAGCCGGTCAGGCGGCGCCAGGGGAGCCCGCCCTCGGGGGCCCGGCGGGCGGCGATGACCACGGCCATCAGCGGCAGGCCCACCGCAAAGGGCAGCAGGTAGCGGCCCTGCCAGATCATGCCGAGCTTCTCGGCCTGCGAGGCCTGGCCGAGAACCGGCACGACGACGACCGCCGCCAGCATGCCGAGCAGGGCGAGGACCTCCCGCGGGCGCCCGTACAGCAGGCCGAGGGCGGTCAGCACCGCGAGGACGCCGAGCCAGGCCAGCCAGGTGAAGGCGGGGGCGGGGGTGTCCAGCCAGCCGAAGTAGCCGAGCATCTGGTGGACGTAGTCCATGGTGTTGCCGAGGGTCTGCCGGACCGCTTCCTTCCAGGTCAGCGAATCGGGCACCTCGATCACCGAGTGGTCGGGGTGGGCGGCCGCCCACAGCATCGCGCCCACCGTGGACGCGCCGAGCAGCGCCGACCACAGCCACGTCGCCTTGCGGCGCAGCAGCGAGCGCAGCACGCCGCGCTCCTGGAGGAAGAGCGCGAAGAACACCGCTCCGGCGAACCAGATCAGCCCGAGCGGGCGGATGTTGACGAGGACGGCGCCGCCGATGCCGATCCGGGCCAGTCGCCGGTTCAGCAGGTGCGGATCGGGGGAGGCCATGACAGCCAGGAGGGCCGTCCACACCAGCAGGCCGGCGGCGATCTCACCGCCGCTGGGGTTGACCATGCCCGTCATGTACAGCGACATCGGGGTGGCCGCGGCGAACACGCCGAGCAGGACCGCGTTGCGGCGCCGGCGCCACTCGGCGGCCGTCACGACGGCGCTCGCGAGCAGGGCGGAGCACAGCGCCGCCGACAGCAGCCGCATCAGGTACAGCGCCGCCTGGCCGTCGGCGAGCAGGCTCGGCCAGCCCGTCGCCAGGTAGTAGGCGGGGTGGTAGCGGCCGGCCGCGGTCGTGGCCTGGGCGGTCTGCCCCGTGCCCTTGAGCGGCGGGGCGCAGGACGCCGGCTTCTCCTGGTCCCAGGAGTAGCACTCGTGCTGCGTGGGCAGCTGCCGGTACCAGTCGGGGAGGCGGACGGCGGTCTCGGAGAACTTGCCCTCGATGCCGCCGACGACGTGCGGGACCATCACCTCGGGGCCGTTGATCTGGCCCCGGGCGACGGCCGCCGCCCGGATGATGTGCGCGTGCTCGTCGGGCGAGCCGCCGAGCGGGGTGGCCGCCGACCAGGAGGCCGCGAGCGTGAAGAACAGCGCGAAGGAGACGGCCCAGAGCCGCTTGGGGCTCCGGGCCGCACGGTCGGCCAGCCGCGTCAGTGCGGAGATCATCGCTTCCCTCGGGTCATCGGACGTAGCTCAGCCAGGTCTGGTCGCCGTCCTCGGAGCACTCGCCCTTCGGGGCGAACCGGGGGCAGTTCCCGTCCTGCTGGCGGATCGTGTGCGACACGTACGGCAGGATCCGGTAGGTCCCGTCCTGGGCGGGCATGTAGCGGTCGGCCATCGACGAGGAGACCGTGCCGAGCAGCAGCAGGAGCGCGCACAGGGTGCCGATGACGGCGCCCTCGCGGCCGGGGAGCCCGGCGGCGGCGCGCCGCGGGGCGGAGGCGGCGACCGGGTCGGTGTCGGCGGGGCCGGCGGCGTCGGAGGGGCGTCGTTCGGCGAGCCGCAGCGACACCAGGTGGGCCACCAGGGCGCACAGGATGAGGCCGCAGTAGAGCAGCTGGTTGTTGGTGCGCGTGTACAGCTGGACGGTCTGCGTCTCGTACATGTGCGAGGCGATGTACATGCGCATCACCCATGCGCTGAGGAACATGGCGGCGATGGTCACGACCATCGGCTTGCGCAGGCCGAGCCAGATCGCCGCGCCCAGGCACACGAAGGTCACCAGCGCGAACAGCCCGACGCCGCCGTACTCGCCCGGCGGCGGCCAGTCGCCGGTCCTGCCGGGCATGTCGGTGCGCCACATCAGGTAGTAGGCCGGGTCGGTGAAGTTGTCGAACCGGAAGTTGTAGTCCTTGGTGGTCTGCCCCTCGGTCAGCATGACCGCCAGGTAGCGCCCGGCCACCGCCAGGAAGGCGCCCAGCGCGGCGCCCATGAACGCGGCCCCCTTGAGCCTGCCGGTCTTCCACGGGAAGTACAGCAGCGCGGCGAAGAACACCCCGCCCGCGCTCCACAGGAACCAGCCCGAGTACGTGAGGAAGAGGACGCCCAGCAGCGCGCCGAAGCCGGCGCCCTTCAGCAGCAGCGGCCGCCAGCCGTCGGTGCCGCTGCGGCGCAGCGAGACGACCATCGCGACGAGGACCGGCACGAGCAGCACGAGCACGGTCTGGCTGTACGGCTTGTACGCGTCGATCAGCGCGAAGGCGGGCACGACGCCGAAGGCCAGTGCCCTGACCGGGCTCAGCAGGAGGCGCCACGCCAGGTAGACGAGGGGGCCGAACGCGGCCGCGCCGAGGATCTGGAGGTCCTTGAAGGCGTAGGCGGTGTTCCCGCCGTGGAACCACTCGGCGTAGTAGCCGAGCGTGTACAGCGGCAGCGGCGGGTAGACCGGCGAGCCGGACGGGCGGCCGTTCGCGACGGCGTGGGCCCATTCGACGATGCGGCCGCTGTCGCCGTTGAGGCCGAACATCGGCCACGGCGTCCCGAGGAGGGAGACGACGGCGCCGGCCGCGACGAAGCCGCCGGCGAGGCCGGCGATCCCGGCGGAGGCCAGCCGGGCGGCCAGGTCGAAGTGGCGGCCGCGGCGCAGCCGCATCGCCAGGACGACGGCGGCGACGAGGACCAGGCCGAGCAGCGCGAACCGCAGCTGAAGCGCGGCCAGGCCGCTGACCTGGGCGATCCTGTTCAGCGGGTCGAGCTTGAAGCCGCGGGCGAGCAGGGGGAGCACGAGAGCCGCGGCGAACGCGACGGCCGCTTCCAGCAGCAGGAGTACGCTGCGGGAGCGGAGGGCGCGCCGCGGCGCCGGAACGGGCTCAGCAGCGGGTGCGGCCGACGGCACGGGCGGGTGGTCCGGGCGCACGGACGCCGCCCCCTCGGTACTGACTGTCACTGACGGTGTCCCTACTGCTCGGTCGGTGCGCGGCCGTGAGCGGCCCGGCGGCCGGCCGTCGTTGCCGGGTGCGCCACTGCCCGGTTCCGGGCCCGGTGTCCGGTTGCTCCGGATTCGGGCGGCGGACCGGGGACGGCAGGGGACAGCCTCGGCTTGTGCTGCCGTGCATCTTATCGGTCCGCCTCGGAGGGCTGCGGGGGCCTCGGAGGCGGCCGTACGGCGGCGCCGGGCGGGAGCCGGCAGCGGCGCGGTGCGGGCAGCGGCCGGTCGGCGACACCACGGCAGGGCGGCAAGCGGTCGGCCGGACGGCCGGTGGCGGGCGGCCGGGTCAGGCCGCGGCCGCGAGGAGGATCAGCAGCACCCAGCCGCCCATGGCGAGCCAGCCGAGGACGAGCCCGACGGTCGCCATCCCGGCGCCCTCCTCGCCCCGCGCCCGGACCTGCGCCTTCGCGATGTGGCCGGTGATCACGGCCCCGGGCGCGGAGACCCCGAAGGTCGGCAGGCTCATCACCCCCATGACGAGTGACGCGATGGCCAGCCCGTTGACCCGGCGCTGCGGCAGCGGCATCACCAGGGGTGCGGGGTGCGGGGCGAAGGCGGGCGGCACCGCGGCCGGCAGGGCGCCGAAGGGCCCCTGCATGGGCCCGGCGGGGAGGTCCGCGACCAGGCGGGCCAGCTCCCCGTACGTCTGGGCGCGGGCGGCGGCGTCGAAGCGCTGCCCGTACTCCTCGTGGGACAGGCGGCCCTCGGCGAAGGCGGCCTTCAGCACGTCCACGGTGCGGTCGCGGTCGGTGTGGGAGGCCCGCATCGCCGATGCGGGAAAGGGCCCGGCCGCCGGGACGGGGGCCGGCGCCGGCTGCCAGGGCGCGGGCGGGCCGTACTTCTGCGGGTGCGCCGGGTACTGCTGCCCCCACGGCTGCTGCTGGGCCATCCGGCCACCTCCGAGACCACCTGCTGTGCGCGCCGTGCGGCGCGCGTCGCTCCAGAATGGAGGACGATCGGGCCGCGGCAAAGGTTGCCGCCCCTCCCGCGGCGCCCGCCCGTGTGATGAGGTGTCGCGCATGACCGACTTCGAGACGATCACGGTTCCGGCCCGGCTGTGCGGATACCCGGGGGTGGCCTTCGGCGGATACGTCGCCGGGGTGCTGGCCTCGCGGGCCGCCGCGAAGACCGTACGGGTGGACTTCCGCCGGCCCGTGCCCACCGACTCCCCCGTGCGGCTCGCCCCGACCGCGGCGGGCGGCGCCGAGCTGGCCGCCGGCGACGCGCTGCTGGCCGCGGCGACCCCCGCCGAGCCGGCCGTCGAGGCGCCGGCCGCCCCGTCGTGGGAGCAGGCGACGGCGGCGGCCGACGCCTACCGGGCGGCCCCGCCGGACGGCATGGTCGACTGCTTCGGCTGCGGCCTGCACCGCACCCCGGACACCGGGCTCCGCCTGCACTGCGGCCGGATCCCCGGCACGGGCCTCGTGGCCGCGGCCTGGACCCCGGGGCCGGGGGTCGCGGACGCCGAGGGGATGCTGCCGCCGGAGCTGGTGTGGGGCGCGCTGGACTGCCCCGGCAACGCCGCGGGCCGCCTCCTGGACGACCGCCGTGCCGGCGCGGTCACGGCCTCCCTGACCGCACGGCTGCTGCGCCCGGTCCGGATCGGCTCGCAACTGGTCTCGTACGCCTGGCTGCTGGGCAGCGAGGGCCGCAAGTACCGTGTGGGCACGGCCCTGGCCACCGCTGACGGCGACCTCTGCGCCGTGGCCGAGGCCCTCTGGGTGGAACCGCGCACCTAGCGGCGTCGCCCGGTGGGCCCTCCCGGTCGCAGCACCGGCTGTACTGTGACCGCCCCGTTGCCCGTCCTGCGGTCGGGGCGCCGGGGCGGTCAGGCCGTGGCGGCGCCGGCGGCCGGGAGGAGGTTCAGGGCGCCCCATTCGCCCAGGGGCTCCAGGGCCGCGTTCAGCCGACGGCCCCGCGGGGTCAGGGAGTACTCCACCCGCGGCGGGACCTCGTCGTAGGCCTGCCGGTGGACGAGGCCGTCGGCCTCCAGCTCGCGCAGCTGCGCCGCGAGGACCTTCTCCGACACCCCCGGGACCAGCCGCCGCAGCTCGCCGAAGCGGCGCGGCTGCTGCTCCAGCTCCCACAGCAGCGACACCTTCCACTTCCCGTCGATCACGGACATCGCCGCGGCGACGCCGCAGTGGTCCGCGCCCGGCCTGCGCCCCCCGGCCATCCCACTCCCCTCCCACCTGTTCGCTCACCTCAGGGTAACCACCCACCTCGAAGTGCGTACTTGAGCGCCCGTCAGTTCGCGCCGAGGCTGGTCGCCATGACCGCAACGACTTCTGCACAGCGCCCCCTCACCCTTCTCGGCCTCGGCGACATGGGCACCGCCCTGGCCCGCACCTGGCTGGCCGCCGGCCATCCCCTGACCGTCTGGAACCGCACCGCCGCCAAGGCGGAGGCCCTCGCCGGCGAGGGCGCGGCCGTGGCCGCGACCGCCGCGGAGGCCGTCGCCGCGAACGGCCTCGTCGTGGTGTGCCTCCTCGACGACGCCAGCGTCGGCGCGGCCCTCGACGGCGCCGACCTGTCCGGCAAGGACGTCGTCAACCTCACCACCGGCCGGCCCTCCGAGGGCCGGGCCCGCGCCGCGTGGGCCGCCGAGCGCGGAGCCCGCTTCGTCGACGCCGGCATCATGGCAACGCCGGTGATGATCGGGAACCCGGGTGCGTACGTCCTCTACAGCGGCTCGCGTGCCCTCGTCGACGCGCACCGGCCGACGCTGGAGGTGCCGGCCGCCGTCCGCTACGTCGGCGAGGACCCCGGCCACGCCGCCCTGTACGACGTGGCCCTGCTCAGCGCCATGTACGGCATGTTCGGCGGCATCTCGCACGCCTTCGCGCTGATCGAGGGCGAGGACGTCGCCCCGAAGGAGCTGGCCCCGCTGCTGTCGGAGTGGCTGGGCGCGATGGGCTTCTTCGTCGGCAACGCCGCCGAGCGCCTGACCTCGCGGGACTTCACGAGCGGGGTGGTCTCGAACCTCGCGATGCAGGTCGCCGCGACCGGGACGCTGCTGCGGACCGCCGAGGAGCAGGGGGTCAGCACGGAGCTGATCCTGCCGTACGTGGAGCTGATGCGCCGCCGCCTCGCCGCCGGCGGGGGCGCGCACGCCGGCGAGGACACGGCGGGCGCGATCACCCTGCTGAAGCGGTAGGGACTACCGGCGGTACGGGTTGTGCGGCGCGGGCGGGTCCTGCCGGTACGGGTTGGCCTGCGGCGCGGGGGCCTGCTCGTACGGGTTCGCCTGCGGCGCGGCCGGGTGCTGCGGGTACGGCTGCGCGTAGGGGTTCGGGGCCTGCGGCGCCGGCTGCCCGGCGGGAGCCCCGCCCGCAGCACCTCCGGCATCTGCGGCGGACCCCGCCCCCTCGGCGCCCTCGGCACCCTCGGCGCGGTCGGTGTCCTCGCCCCGCAGCTCGCGTGCCATCAGCGTGGCCCCGGCCACCGCGCCCGGCATCAGGAACACCGCCACCACCGGCACCAGGAACAGCAGCACCAGCGGGACGCCGAAGCCGAGGGCCATCGCGCGTCGGCCGCGGAGCAGCGCGAGCCGCTCCTTGAACTCGACGCGGCGCCGCTGGAGGGCGACCGCGGTGAGCTCCTCGGCGAGGAAGAAGCCGGACACGCAGAAGCCGATGACCGGGATCACGGTCTGCCCGATCACAGGGATGAAGCCGAGGGCGAAGAGCAGGATCCCGAAGAGCGCGACGCGCAGGAGGACCTTCACGCTGTCCCGGGCGGAGATCCACAGCTCGCGCGCCAGCGGCAGCCCGGACTCGGGGGCGTCGCCGCCGATGCTGCGGTCGACCTCCTCGGAGAGGGACTCGTAGAAGGGCTGGCCGACGAGGAGCGTCACGGCGGTGAAGGTGATCACCGCGAGGAACAGGCCGAGCGCGAAGACGAGGCCGGTGAGGAAGCCCCGGAAGAGGCCGAGCCACGGCGAGCCCCAGTCGTCGGCGAACGGCGTCGCCCAGGCCGTCAGGTCGTCGGCGCCGTAGCCGAGGCCGACGAGCGCGCCGGCGTACAGCACCAGTGTGACGAGGCCGGGCAGCAGGCCGAAGCCCAGCCAGCGGCCGTGACGGAACACCCACTTCTGTCCGGCCAGCAGATGGCCGAATCCCCCCGCAAGATCGCGCATGGGGTCCAGCTTACGGCGAGGGCCGCCCCCCGGTGCCGGGGGACGGCCCTCTGCGAGCGGGAGCCGGGTCAGACGGCGAGCTCGACGGTGATGTTGCCGGCGGTGGCCTTGGAGTACGGGCAGACCTGGTGGGCCTTCTCGATGAGCTCCCTGGCCTTGGCCTCGTCGACGTTCGGGATCGCGGCGGAGATCTTCACGATCAGGCCGAAGCCGTCGTCGTTCTTGCCGATGCCGACCTCCGCGGTGACGGTGGCGCCGGAGACGTCGGCGTTCTCGTTGCGGGCGACGACGCCGAGGGCGCCCTGGAAGCAGGCGCTGTACCCGGCGGCGAACAGCTGCTCCGGGTTGGTTCCGGCGCCGTTGCCGCCGAGCTCCTTCGGCGGGTTCACCACGACGTCGAGCCGGCCGTCGTCCGTGGCGACGCGGCCGTCACGGCCGTTCTCCGCGGTGGCGACGGCGGTGTAGAGGACATCGGACTGCTGGATGGACATGCGGTTCGATCCTTCTGGTCATCGCCGCGACTCGCGCCCACGATCGCGACGGCTTGGGAGGAGCCTAACCGGTGAAGGAAACGATCATCTTTCCGGTGTTCTCGCCGCGCAGCATTCCGAGGAAGGCGCCGGTGGCGTTCTCGATGCCCTCGACGACCGTCTCGTCGGCCACGAGCCGGCCGGAGCGCAGCCACCCGGCGACGTCCTCGACGAACTGCGGCTGGAGTCCGGCGTGGTCCCCGACGAGCACGCCCTGGAGGCGCAGGCGCTTGCCGATGGCGAGGGCGAGGTTGCGCGGGCCGGGGGCCGGCTCGGTGTCGTTGTACTGGGCGATCGCCCCGCACAGCGTGGCGCGGCCGTGGACGTTCAGCGAGGAGATCGCGGCTTCGAGGTGGTCGCCGCCGACGTTGTCGAAATAGACGTCGATGCCCTCCGGGGCGGCTTCCCTGAGCGCCTGCGCGACGGGGCCGTTCTTGTAGTTGAAGGCGGCGTCGAAGCCGTACTTGTCCTTGAGGAGCTCCACCTTGGAGTCGGAGCCGGCGGAGCCGATGACGCGGGCGGCGCCCTTGATCCTGGCGAACTGGCCGACGAGGCTGCCGACGGCTCCGGCCGCGCCGGAGACGAAGACGGAGTCGCCCTCCTTGAAGGAGGCCACCTCGAAGAGGCCCGCGTACGCGGTGAGGCCCGGCATGCCGAGGACGCCGAGGTAGGCGGAGAGCGGGGCGAGGGAGGCGTCGACCTTGGTGGCGTGCGCGGCGTCCACGTCGGCGTACTCGCGCCAGCCCAGGCCGTGCAGGACGTGGTCGCCGGGCTCGAAGCCCTCGGCGGCGGAGGCGACGACCTCGCCGACGGCCCCGCCGTCCATCGGGTGGTCGAGGCGGAAGGGCGGCACGTACGACTTCACGTCGTTCATCCGGCCGCGCATGTACGGGTCCACGGACATGTGGAGGTTGCGTACCAGGATCCGGCCGGGGGCGGGGGCGGCGACGGGGGCCTCGCGCAGCGCGAAGTCCTCGGCGACGGGCCAGCCCTGGGGGCGGCGGATCAGGTGCCACTCGCGGCTGACGGCGGGGATCTGGGACATGGGGGCGCACCTCCGGACGGGAAATACTTCAGGACGTGAAACAACCATGCGCCTCGATATTTCATGTTGTCAAGTAAATGGGTAGGCTGGTGCCATGCCCAGTCGTCGTGTGGATCCCCTGACCGTCGAGGTCGTCGAGCTCATCGGCACCGTCGTGGCCCGCTACCACGAGGAGTACGAGCAGGCCGCCACCAGCCACCAGCTGACCGGCGCGCAGGCGCGCGTCCTGCACCTGCTGTCCGTCGAGCCGACGCCGATGCGCCGGATCGCGCAGAAGCTCAAGTGCGAGCCGTCCAACATCACCGGCATCGTCGACCGGCTGGAGTCGCGCGGCCTGGTCGAGCGCCGCCCCGACCCGGCCGACCGGCGGGTCAAGCTGGCCGCGGCGACCGAGGAGGGCCTGCGGACCGCGGACCGGCTGCGCGACTCGCTCGGCTTCGCGCGCGAGCCGCTGGCCGGGCTGTCGGAGGAGGAGCGGACGGCCCTGCGGGACCTGCTCCGGCGCATGCTGGGCTGAGCCCGGGGCGCCGCGGCCTCAAGCCCGCACCCCGGGCGCCCGTCAGGAGCAGAAGAACCACAGCACGCAGGTCTTCGGCGGCTTCGTCGGCGACGGGCTCGGGCTCGGCGCCCCCGTCGGCGGCTGCGCGCTGCCGGAGGCGCTGGGCGACGGCTGCCCCGATCCACCCGGCTTTACGGAGGGCCCCTTGCCGGATCCGCCGGGCGCTCCGGACGCCCCCGAGGCGGAGGCGGACGCCCCGGCTCCCGGCTGCGCGGAGCCCGGCGCGCTGCCCGCGGGCCGACCCGGCTGCGAAGCCCCGGCCGAGGCCTTCGCTCCCCCGGCGGCCTTGGCCGGCTTCGGCGTGGCGGGAGCGGCGGGCCCGCCGGAGCTGCTCGGCAGCGGCGCCGGCTCACCGGGGCCGTCCTCGTCGCTCAGCACCACGTTGGCGGCGCGGTCCGCGCTCTTCCCGTCGGCGATCATGCGGGCCACCGCCACCGATCCGCCGACCGCGAGCGACAGCCCGAGCCCGACGCTCAGCAGCACGCGCCGGCGCCGGCGGTTCTCGGCCCGGCGGCGCGCACCGGCGCGGCGCTCGTGCGGCCCGGCCAGCTCCACGAGGGAGTCGGCGAACGGATCTTCCGCCTCCGGCCCGCCGGCGCCCGGCCGGGCGGCCCCGTACGGCCCGGCCGCAGCCGGATGCGGCGCGGCGGCCCCGTACGGGGGTGCGGGGGCGGCGGGGGCCGCGGGGGGCAGGTACTCGGCCGGGGTTCCGCACCCGGCGCACGCCAGTGCGCCGTTGAGGTGCCTCCGGCAGGCGTGGCAGTAGTCCATGGCGCCTCGACGCTACGTGGTCGCCTGCAACAACTGCATCGCGAGTTCGTGGAGGTCCTGTGTGGAATCGTTGACTCCATGACAATTCCTCCTGCGGCAGGCCGTCCCGGCGCGGGCGGCGGGCCCTTCGGGCCGGCCGCCTTCCCACTCGTGCTGCTGCGCCGCATGGCGGACTTCCGGCCCGAGCTGGCCGAGGAGGCGCGGCGGCGGCTCGGCGCCACGGCCGCCGACCAGCGGGAGGCCAACCGGCGCTGGCAGGCGATGGTCCGCTCGCCCCGCGCCCGCGGCGCCCTCGCCCGCTACCGGTCCGTGCTCGGGCCGCCGGAGTCGGCCGCCCCGCGCACCATCGGCGACCTGCGGTGCGAGGCCCTGCAGTGGGCGCTGCCGCTCTGGCCGGACCTGCGCTTCGAGGTGCTGGCCGCCCCGGACGGGGCGGTGTGGAACGAGTGGCTCGTGCGCGCGCCGGGCGCCGCGGGCCCCGTACTGCTGACGCCGCGGGACCTGCGGCCGTGGTCGGCGACGGTGGACGAGGTGGCGCGCGCCTTCGCCCCCGTCCGGCCCATGGAGGGCAGCGCCCCGACCCGCTGGCGGCTGGCGTTCACGGCCGCGGGGCGCAGCTGCGTCGCGGAGTTCACGTACGGCCTGCTCCAGCGGGTCCTCGCGGACGGGGCCGAACTCGACACGTGAGCCGGCGGCCGACCCTCCCGGCCTGCCCTGCGCGACCGGACTCCCGTACGCCGGCCGCCCTGGCGGGGCCGCCCGGCAGAGCGTTGCGGCGCAGGCAGCCGACCGGCGCGCCGGCGGCGCGGGGACGGCGGCGCCGGCCGGGGTCGGGCGGGAGGAGGGCGGCACAGGGCGCCGCGACCGCCAACGCGCTCCGGCGGAGCGTCAGCATCCGATCCCCTTTACCTCGTTACGCGCCAGTAGCGCGTATGGTGCGCGCATCGCCGTGCCTGTCGGTACGGAAATCCACCCCCGTGCAGCACCCGGCGGCCCGTCGGCCGCTCCCCGGCCGGAGCACTTCAACGGGCGACATGCACCTTTCACCCGAGAAGATATGAAATGCAACCGGCATCCGCCGGGCTTCTTGCGTCAGCGCTCTCGGGAGGACCTGCCGTGACCGTCAGTCTTGAGCAGTTGCGCCGCTGCCACGTCGCCGTCGACCTCGGGGCGGCCCGGACCCGCGTCTACGTCAAGGGCGCCGGCCTCGTCGTCGACGAGCCCAGCGCCGCCGCCGTCAACACCCGCACCGGCGCGCTCATCGCGGTCGGCACGTTCGCCGAGCGGATGACCGGCCGCACCCCGGACTACATCCGCGTCGTCCGCCCCGTCTCCGGCGGCACCGTCGTCGACATCGAGATGGCCCAGCGGATGCTGCGCCACCTCCTCGGCGAGAAGCTCCGCCGCGCGCTGCGCCGCAAGCCGCGGCTGCGCGCCGCCGCTTGCACCCCGCACGACGCCGACCCGCTCGCCCAGCGGGCCGCGGTGGAGACGATGGTCGGGCTCGGCGCCCGGCGCGTCGAACTCGTCGACACCCTGATCGCGGCGGCCGTCGGCTGCGGCCTGCCCGTGGAGCAGCCGACCGCGACAATGATCATGGTGTGCGGGGCCGCGGCCACACAGGTCGCCGTCCTCTCCCTCGGCTCGATCGTCACCGCGCAGCGGATCCCCGTCGGCGGCGAGGCCATCGACCACGCCGTGGTCCAGCACCTGCGCCACGCCCACGAGCTGATGCTGCCCAGCCAGGCCGTCCGCCCGCTCCAGCTGGCCCTGCACGGCAACGGCCTCACCCCCGACGGCCCCGCCTCCACCCTGATCCACGGCCGGGACGTCGCCACCGGACTGGCCCGCTCCGTCCACGTCGACACCGCCGCCGTGCGCGACGCCATCCACACCCCGCTGACCGCCGTGCTCGACGGCATCGGCAAGGTCCTCCGCGACTGCCCGCCCGACCTGGTCGCCGACCTGACCGACCGCGGGATCATGATGGTGGGCGGCAGCGCGCTGCTCCCCGGCCTGGACCAGATGCTGCGCGACGCCACCGGCATGCCCGTGGCCATCGCGGAACGCCCGGACGTGTGCGCCGTGCTGGGCCTGGGCGCCATGCTGGAGGGCAAGGTCGCACCGATGGTCCTCAACCCCCTGGCCGGCTGAGCCCCGCCGCCCCCGGAAGGGCCGCCGCCACCGGGCGCTGCGGCCCATCCGGCGTTGCCGTCCGCAAGCGGGCGGGCGCGGTCTACCCGGCCCCGGGCCGGGTGGCGGCGCGGAGGGCCAGGCGGGTGCTGGACTGGGCCACGCCCGCCTCCCGCTTCAGCCTGCGCAGCAGGGCGTCGAGGGCCGCCGGGTCGGCCGCGCGGGCCCGTACGAGGTAGTCGTGGTCCCCCGTCACGTGCACCACCTCCGTGATCCCGGGCAGTCCGGCGACGCGCTGCTCGAACTCCTCGTTCGTGGTGTCCTGCCGCAGCGTGAGGTCGATGAAGACCACCAGCCCGCCGCGTGTGTCGGCGGCCGGGTCGACGATGACGGTGAAGCCGCGGATCACGCCGTCGCGCCGCATGCGCCGCACCCGGTCCGCCGCCGCGTTGGCGCTGAGGCCGACGCGGACGCCGAGGTCCCGGTACGAGATCCGCGCATCCTGCTGCAGGATGCCGAGGATTTCCCTGTCGAGGCGGTCCATACCGCGATTCTCGCAGCGCAGGCCGATATCCGCTGCCGCGGCCGGTCCTGCCCGCCGCACGCTTCCCCGCATGACGGAACTACTGAGTCCCGCGCTGGCGGGCACGGCCGCGGGCCTGGGCGTGGCGATGCCGATGGGGGCGATGAGCGTCCTGCTGCTCCAGGAGGCGGTGCGCGACCGCCGGACAGCCGTCGCCGCGGCGTCCGGCGTCGCCGCGGTCGACCTCGGGTACGCGGCACTGGCCACCGCGCTGGGCCCGTGGGTCGCCTCCCACGTGGCGCCGGTCGAGGCGTGGATCCGGCTGGCCGCGGCGGCCGTGCTGCTGGCCATCGCCGCGCACGGCCTGGCCGGGGCGGCGCGCGTCCGGGAGCCGGCACCGGCCCCGGGCGGCCCCGGAGCAGCATCCGAGGAGGCCCCCGGGGCAGGGCGCAGCCGGGGGGCGGTCTTCGGCCGGTACGCCGCCCTCACTGCCGTGAACCCCACCACTGCCCTGTACTTCGCCGCCCTGACGACGGCCCAGGGGGCCGCGCTGGGCAGCGGTGCCGCCGCGACCGCCTTCCTCGCCGGGGTAGCCGCGGCCTCCCTGCTGTGGCAGCAGGCGCTGGTCGTGCTCGGCTCCCTCGCCGGGCGGCGGATCTCCGCGACCACCCGGATATGGACGTTCCGCCTCGGCTACGGCCTGGTCGCCGCGTACGCCCTGAAGATCGCCTTCCCCTTGCCCTGGTAGGCCGCGGGACGACCGCGCAGGGCAGGCGGACGCGCGGTGCCGCCGGCGCCGCCGTCCGCAGCCCGCAGCCCGCCCCGCAGCGGGCGGGCCCGGAGCGACCCGGCCGAAGCCCCGGCCGCCCCGCGGCCCCCGGCAACCGCCCGAGAGCGGCTCGAACCGGCCGCCCCCGCCGCCCCGACCGGCCCTAGGGTGGCAACGTGACCACGACCCGCCTCTCGGCCCGCGCGGCCCTCGCCTCCGTGACCGACCCCGGCAGCTTCGCCGAACTCCCCGCCCCGGCGCGGACGTCCGCGCCGGACGGGCCGCTGGGCTGGACCGGCTACGACGCCTCCCGCGCCCGCGCCGCCGACCGCACCGGCGAGGAGGAGTCCGTGGTGGTCGGGACCGCCTCGATCGGCGGAAGCCGGACCGTCCTGATCGCCTTCGAGTTCGGCTTCCTCGGCGGCTCCCTCGGCGAACGCACCGGGGACCGGCTCGAAGCCGCGTACGAGCACGCCCGCGCGCACCGCCTGCCGCTGGTGTCCCTGATCGCCACCGGCGGCTCCCGGATGCAGGAGGGCATGCTCGCACTGGCGCAGCTCCAGCGCGTGGCCCGCCAGTCGGTCCTCACCCGGGCCGCGGGCCTCCCGCAGATCGCCGTGCTCCGCGATCCCACCACCGGCGGCGGCTGGGCCACCCTCGGCGCCGGAGCGGACGTCGTCCTCGCGCTGCCGGGCGCCCAGGTCGGCTTCGCCGGCTCGCGGGTGCGGCCCCACGGCGCCGACCCGGCGGCCTACACCGCCGAGGCGCAGTACGCCGCCGGCCACGTCGACGCGGTCGTGCCGCCCGCCGAGCTCCCCGGCGTCCTCGCCGACTGGCTGAGGCTCCTCGCCGCGCCCCGCTCCCCCGAGCCGGTCGAGCCCCCGGCGGCGCTGTCCGACGTACCGCCCCCGGCCGGCGGCTGGGACGCCGTACGGCAGGCCCGCCGCCCGGACCGGCCGCACGCCGCCGCCTATCTGGACGCGTACTTCCCGCTGCGGCTGGCGCTGTCCGGGGACCGGGCCGGGGGCCGCGACCCGGGCATGCTCTGCGGTGTCGGGCTGCACGCCGGGCGGGCCGTCGCGTACGCCGCCCAGTGCGGCACGGCGACCCGCCCGGCCGGATACCGCACCGCGGCCCGCGTGATCCGCCTCGCCGACCGGCTGGGCATCCCCGTCCTGACCCTGGTCGACACCCCGGGGGCGGCCAACGACGCCGCCGCCGAGCGGGAGGGCGCCGGCGCGGCCATCGCCGACACGTTCGCGGCGGTCGCGGAGGCCTCCGTCCCCGTCACCACGCTCCTGATCGGCGAGGGCGGCTCGGGCGGGGCGCTGGCGCTGGCCGCGCCGGGCAACACGTGGGTGACCCCGGACTCCTACTTCTCCGTGATCGCGCCCGAGCTGGCGGCGGCCATCCTCAAGCGCCCGGCGGCGGAGGCCCCCGCCACGGCGGACCAGCTGCGCATCCGCCCGCAGGACCTCGTCGCGCTCGGCGTGGCCCGAGGCGTCGTCGCCCCGCAGCCGCGCACCTGACCTCTGCCCCGCGGCCGGCCCGCTCAGGCCCGCTCAGGCCCGCCCAGGCCCGCCCAGGCCCGCCCAGGCCCGCCCAGGCCCGCCGGGGCGGGGGTGCCCGTACCGGTCACACGGGACGCCAACCAGCTGCCCGCACCGCGCCGCCGGGCCGTGGCCGGTTTCACGCAGCCGCCCCAGCCGCCCCACCCCGATCCGCGGCCCCACCCCTAACGGGCCTTGCCGCTAACGCGCCATGCCGCAGGGACATTTGACCGAATCGGCGCGCGCTCGCCGCCTGCCTCCCGCTCATGATGAAAAGACTCGTAATGTCCAGGGAGGCGTAGTGATCGAACCTGGCACCAGCACGACGAGCACCGACAAGGCGGACGACGGCGCCCCCGCCGTCTCCACCGCTCCCGCCCCCGTTCCCGGCACGGCACCGCTCACCGTCGGCGTGGAGGAGGAGTTCCTCCTCGTCGACGCCCGCACCTTCCGGGTGGTCCCGGCCGCCCCCCGCGTCCTGGAGACCGCCGCGGGCCTGCCCCACGAAGTGCACCCCGAGGGCACGCGCTACCAGGTGGAGATCTCCACCCCGGTCTCCGAGTCCGCCCTCGAACTGCGCAGGGAGCTGGCCGCCCTGCGCCGCACCCTCTCCCGGGCCGCCCGCGCCCACGGCTGCCGACTGCTGGCCGCGCCCTCTCCGGTCATGGCCGTGGACATGCCGCTGCACCTGACGGACGACGAGCCGCGCCAGCGCGAGCAGCACCGCCGCTTCGGGTCGCTCACCGACACCCTGGTCAGCTGCGGCCGCCACATCCACATCGGCACCCTCGACGTGGACACCGCGGTCGCGGTGTCGAACCGGGTCCGGCCGTGGCTGCCGACGCTGATCGCGCTGGCCGCCAACTCGCCGTTCTGGGGCGGACGCGACACCGGTCACGCCAGCTGGCGGACGATGGCCTGGTCGGGCTGGCCCTCGGCGGGGCTGCCCCCGCACTTCACGTCCACCGCCCACTTCCGGAGCTCCGTGCAGACCCTGCTCGGCTCCGGGGCAGCCCTCGACACCAAGATGGTCTACTGGGACCTCCGCCCGTCCGGACACTGGCCGACGCTCGAAATCCGGGCGCCCGACATGTCCTCGGACATCGACACGGCCATCCTCCAGGCCGAACTCGTCCGCGCCCTCGTGGCGACCGCCCTGAGGGAGATCGCCGAGGAACGCCCCGAGCCCGCCCTCCGCGACGACGTCCTGCGCCTGGCGCGCTGGCGGGCCGCCCACGACGGCCTGGAGGGCTTCGGCCTCGACCCGTACACCGGGGCCGAAGTCCCGGCGGCCGACCTGGCGGAGGCCCTCCTCGAACTGGTCGCCCCGGAACTGGCCGCCGCGGACGAGCTCGACCACGCAGCCAAGACCCTGGGCGGCCTCCTCCGCGACGGCTCGGGCGCCCACCGACAGCGCACGGAGTACACGCGCCGCGGCAACCTGGCAGACGTCCTGCGCCACTTGGCAGACGAGACGGAAGACGTCTGACCATCCACCCTCACTCCACCCGCAGGTGACGGCCGCCCGGCCCTGCTCTCCGCTGTCACGCCAGACCGTCCAGGGCGGCTCCGCCCCGCCGGGCCCCGGAGCCGCCCCCACCGGTCCCCCGGCCCCCCGATCAGCCCTCCGGCCGGACGCGCAGCCCGTTCTTCCACAGCGTGCAGTCGGGCACCTGCTGGCCGCCCTTGAGCTCGTCCTCCTCCACGTCCTCGTGTCCGGTGAGCGTCCTGCCGCTCTGCTCGTCCTCGTACGCCTGCACCTTCGTGTCGCGCAGGCGGTCCCGGAGCTCGTCCCGCTCCAGGCCCTTCGGCCAGCAGGTCCGCGCGTTCAGCAGTGCCCCCTCGAAGGAGGCCCTGCCGGGGAGGGAGGCGTGCGCGAAGTTGGCACTGTGCAGCAGGGCGCCGTTCAGCCTGGCCCCCGTCAGGTCGGCGTCCTGGAGGTTGGCGCCGATGAGGTTGGCGCCGCTGAGGTCCGCTCCCCTGAAGTCAGCCCCCGTCAGATCCGTGTCCCGGAACCTGAATCCCTGCAGCCGGACCCCCGCGAAGTCCGCGTTGCGCAGCGACTTGCCGCTGAAGTTGATGCCCTCGATGTCGTGATCGGCGACTGTGAACCCCGGGATGCTCGCCGCACCTTCGACACTCGCCCGCCACGTCGCGCGCTCCTGAGACGCAGAGATGGCCTGTTCGAGGAAGAGGGCCGACAGTCCGACGGCGATGCCGGTGACCAGTCCGCCCCCGATGCCGGCCAGCACCTCGATCCGCGGCTCGGACTCGGGCTCCTTGACCGCCATCGCCCAGGCGCGGCCCGCGAGGGCTCCTCCGACCACGAGCAGCACCCCGATCAGGATCAACTGCAGCAGATGATTCCACACAGGGACCCTCCCTGCGCGAGCGAGAACCGGGCTACGGGCCAACGCCGGGCCGACCGCCCCTCAGTTCCTCTATACGCCGCACCGGAAATGATCGCAAACGCCTTCGAATCGGCGGTGACTGCGGCCGCGGCCGAGCCGGCGGCGGCGGCAGACCAGGCCGAGCCTGCCGCCGCCGCGCCGCTTCGCACGCTGATGCTGTGGGCGGTCAGGCATCCCGCCGTGCCCGGGACCTCGCCGAGAGTGCCCCGGCCAGGCTGAACACCCCGGCGCCTGCTGCCCACGCCATCCACGCGTGGGAGGAGTTGCCCGGGAGCATCGCACCGTTTGCGCCGGCACCGCCTCCGGCGGGCGACGCGTCCATGCCTCCGACCGTCTGGACCTTCAGCGCCAGGTTCTTCTCGTCGGCGCTGCCCCAGGCGTAGACGATGTTGTTCGTGCCTTCCTTGAGGTCCAGATCCGCGGGGCCGATGGCGACGGTGTCCGTACCGGCAAGGACCACGTCGGCGGAGACTGTGCCTGCGTCGACCTCGGTGGTGTCCTCCTTCGGGTTCACCAGCCCCTCGAACACCACCGTGCCGTTGGCACGGACGTCCACGGCCGGGGCTGCGGCAACATGCCGCACCGTCAGGCGCGACTTGCCCGCTGCAACGGCAGAGGTGTCGTTGACGAAGGCGTTGAGCTGAGGCGTGCCGTCGGCCGAAAGGTGGGCCACGACCGTGGCGTTGGCGCCGGCGGGTACCTCGACGTTCTTCTGGATCGCGGGGGCCGCCGTCTTGGGGTCGGCACCGGCCTTGAAGACCTTCAGGTCGTAAGAGCCCGCCGGCAGCTCTTGCGGGTCGGTGAGAGTGCCGGGCTTGAAGTCCGGCAGGAGTTCGTCGCCGTTCGCGTAGACGTCCACCGTCAGACCGGGAACCGCGTGAAAGACGGAGACCGTCGCCGTCTCCTCGGTCTCCGCCGCGCCGGCGGGCACGGCTGAACCAAGGCTCAGAGCCCCGGCCCCGAGACAGGCGGCGATCACGACGCTGGTACGGGATTTCCTCATCTTGCGCTCCCTCCACGCACAGGCCTGCCCTTTGCAGGCCCTGTTGGTAGGTCTCGGATGCGGCGTCTGCCGGGATGTGCGCTGCCGGCTTCGCGGAACCGCGCGGTCCGGCCGCATGCCTGCCGGGGTCCTCCGGTCGACGACGCCACGCCCTTGGGGCACGGCAGGCCGGACAGGGACCGAGGCCGACAGGGTCGGACTCCGGTGTCCTCGCCGACCTGCGCGGCTGTGAGGGTCTCGTCGTGCTCGCGGGGGGCCGGGGCCTGTCCCGGAGCGGGGAGGGCCGGTGCCCGTTCCCCGATGAAGAGGCCTGACCGGTCAGCCCGCCCGGCCCCTCGGGACTCCGCGTTCACCGACACACCCGCCAGGGTGCGACCGGCAGGCCGGTCGAGGCGAAGCCTGTGCTGTCAGGGTGTTCGCCGGTCACGCCGATGTCGTGCGGTCTCTTTTGACAAGCATGCGCACGCCCCTCGGTCACGGGGCGCGGGTACCGCAGTCCTCAGCCGCAGTCCCCAGGGGCGTACCGACCGGGCAGCCCCACCATGCAAGCGCACCACACCCGGCACCCTCCCGCCACTGCGCTCTGCCGACGTCGCATCAGCCCGCCTTGCAGTCGCGCTCCTGACCGCCGCTGCCGGGCCTTCCTGTCGTGGCGCGCCCCCGAGCCGCTCGTGTCGGACACGTACAGGAGTGCGGCCGGGGTGCTGCCCGCATCGGCGCCGCGGGCCCGGCAGGCTGCCGGTTCGGGAACCGCTCCCGCACGAGGCCCGGGAACGACGAGGTGCCCCGACCCGGGAGTCCGGGCGGGGCACCAAGATCACCGGTCAGAACGTTTCTGCTGACCAGCCTTGCGGTGGGGCGGGTGGGACTCGAACCCACGGCCGACGGATTATGAGTCCGCTGCTCTAACCGGCTGAGCTACCGCCCCTTCTCGGCGTGGCGCGTACATGTGTGCGCGCCGTCTGCCGCAGCATAGCCGCTCATACGATCTCCTGCTCCGGATGCCCCGCGTGATCGGCTTCACCTGACGTGGGAGACCGCTTCCCGGGCCGATCGGTTCCCTCCGCGGGGCAAAAAAGAAGAGGACCCCGACCGGGGCCCTCTTCCCTCTGCTCCCCCGGCTGGACTCGAACCAGCAACCCTCCGGTTAACAGCCGAATGCTCTGCCAATTGAGCTACAGGGGACCGCGCTCCCCCGACTGGACTCGAACCAGTAACCTGCCGGTTAACAGCCGGCTGCTCTGCCAATTGAGCTACAGGGGATTGCTGCGTTGCGCCGAACGGCCCACCTCCGGCCAAGCCGGGGGGCGGGCGCCCGTTGCGAGACATAGATTAGCGCAAGCAGGGGGGTGCTCCGCCAATCGGTATCGAGCGCCGGCCGGGCACACACGACGAGAGGTGGCAGGCATGCGGTACAAGGTCGCGTTCGCGGTCGGACTGGGCCTCGGGTACGTCCTCGGCTCCCGGGCCGGACGCGAGCGCTACGAACAGCTGAAGAAGTCCGCGCGCGAGGTCGCGCAGAACCCGGCCGTGCGGAACGCGGCCGAGACCGCCGGCCAGGCCGGCCGGCAGTACGCGGGCAAGGCCGCCACGGTGCTCGGCGACAAGGTCGGCGGCGTCCTCCCGGCCCCGCTGGCCGAGCGGGTGCGCGCCCTGCGCGGCCGCGGCGGGGGCTACGACGACGAGTGGGGCACCAGCAACACCTGAGACTCCGGCTCCCTGCGGGATCCGCTGCCTCCCGGGGCGGCGGATCCCGCACTGCCGTGCGGCAGAATTCTCCGCATGGGGATAGTCGCCGGGCTGGACAGCTCTTCCGCCTTCACTCGCATCGTCGTCTGCGACACCGACACGGGTGCCGTACTGCGCCAGGGCTACGCGCCCCATCCCCAGCCCGCGGGTGATCCGGAGGGCTTCCACCCCCACGAGGCCGATCCACAGGCCTGGCTGCTGTCCCTCGGCGAGGCGGCCGGCGGAGGGCTCCTCGAAGGGGTCCAGGCCATCGGCGTCTCCGCCCAGCAGCACGGGCTGCTGCCGCTGGACGCGCAGGGCGCGCTCGTCCGCCCGGCCCTCGTCGGCAACGACAAGCGCGGCCAGGTCGCCGCGGCGGACCTGACCGAGGCACTGGGCGGCCGGCACGCCTGGGCGGAGGCCGTCGGCAGCGTCCCGCACTCGGCGCAGCCCGTTGCGAAGCTCGCCTGGCTGGCCCGCACCGAGCCGGACGCGGCGCGGCGCACGGCGGTGCTGATGTCACCGCACGACTGGCTCGTCTGGCAGCTGCTGGGCCGTCCCGCCCGGCGCACGACCGACCGGGGCGGCGCCTCCGGCACCGGCTACTGGTCGGCCCGGACCGGCTCCTACCGCCCCGACCTGGTCGAGCTCGCCCTCGGGCACATGGCGCTGCTGCCGGAGGTCCTCGCGCCGGCGGAGGCTGCCGGGATGACCCCTGAGGGGCTGCTGATCTCCGCCGGCACCGGCGAAACCATGGCCGCGGCACTCGGACTCGGCCTGGGCCCCGGCGACGCGGTGGTCTCCCTGGGCGCGTCGGGTTCGGTGATGGCCGTCCACCACGAGGCGCTGACCGAGCCGAACGGGCTGATCACCTCTCTCGCCGACGCCGGCGGGATGCACCTGCCGGTCGTGAACACGTCCAATGCGGTGCGGGCCCTGCGGGGCACCGCCGAGCTGCTCGGCACCGATCTCGACGGGCTGTCCGACCTGGCGCTGCAGTCGACGCCCGGCGCGCACGGACTGGTCCTCCTGCCGTACCTGGAGGGCGAGCGCACCCCGAACCTGCCGCACACGGCAGGCACCCTGTCCGGTCTGCGGCGCGACTCCATGAAGCCGGAGCACCTGGCGCGGGCCGCGTTCGAGGGCATGCTGTGCGGGCTGGCGGACGCCATCGACGTGCTGCGGATGCGCGGCGCCGACATCCGGCGGGTGTTCCTGCTGGGCGCCGCGGCCGGGCTGCCGGCCGTGCAGGCGGCCGCGCCCGGGCTGTTCGGGACGCAGATCGTCGTACCGGCGCCCGCCGACTACGCGGCGCTGGGCGCGGCGCGGCAGGCGGCGTGGGCGCTGGGGGTGCAGCAGGGGACGCTGGCCCCGCACACGCCCCCGGTGTGGCCGGGTCCGGCGGCGCAGGTCTTCGAGCCGGGCGAGGACTACCCGGCCTGGCAGGCGGTGCGCCAGCAGTACATCGCGACGCGCGAGCAGACGCACCCGGGCGCGTTCCAGGCGTAGGGCGCAGGAGTGCGGGCAGCGGGCCGCGGGGCGGTCTGCTCCTTTTGACCGTCCTTTGCGAAAACGGGTGGGTCCGGGCGCGGGGTTGGCCGAAGATGGGGTGACCCCCCTCGACCCCCGACCGGAGCCTGCGCGTGCTCATACGACTTCTGCGGACCCACCTGGGTCCGTACCGGAAACCGATCGCCCTGCTGGTGCTGCTGCAACTGCTGCAGACCAGCGCGAGCCTCTACCTGCCCACCCTCAACGCCGACATCATCGACAAGGGCGTCGTGACCGGCGACACCGGCTACATCCTGCGCTTCGGTGCGCTGATGCTGGCCGTCTCGCTCGTCCAGCTGGGCTGCAACATCGGCGCCGTGTACTACGGCGCCCGCACCTCCGCGGCGCTGGGCCGCGACGTCCGCGCCGCCGTCTTCGACCGGGTGCAGAGCTTCTCCGCGCGCGAGCTGGGCCAGTTCGGCGCGCCGTCACTGATCACCCGTACGACGAACGACGTGCAGCAGATCCAGATGCTGGTGCTGATGACCTTCACGCTGATGGTCTCGGCGCCGATCATGTGCATCGGCGGCATCGCGATGGCCCTGTCGCTGGACGTGGCGCTGTCGGGCGTGCTGCTGGCCGTGGTGCCGGTCCTGGGCCTGTCCGTCGGCGCGATCGTGTGGCGGACGCGCCCGCTGTTCCGCCAGATGCAGGAGCGGCTGGACGCGGTGAACCGGGTGCTGCGCGAGCAGATCACCGGCAACCGGGTGATCCGCGCGTTCGTCCGCGACGGCTACGAGAAGGAACGCTTCCGCGGGGCGAACACCTCGCTGACCGACGTGTCGCTGGCCTCGGGGCGGCTCCTGGCGCTGATGTTCCCCACCGTCCTCGTGGTCGTGAACATCTCCAGCGTCGCCGTCATCTGGTTCGGCGCGATGCGCATCGACAGCGGCGGCTTGGAGATCGGCCAGCTGACGGCGTTCCTCGCCTACCTGATGCAGATCGTCATGGCCGTCATGATGGCCACGTTCATGTTCATGATGGTGCCGCGCGCCGAGGTGTGCGCGGAGCGCGTGCAGGAGGTGCTGGACACCGAGTCCAGCGTCGCCCCGCCCGCAAACCCGGTGCGCGAGCTGTCCCGGCACGGTGTGCTGGAACTGCGCGGCGCCGACTTCCGCTACCCGGGCGCGGAGGCGCCCGTGCTGCGCGGGGTGGACCTGGTGGCCCGCCCCGGGGAGACGACGGCGGTCATCGGCTCGACCGGCAGCGGCAAGTCGACGCTGCTGGGGCTGGTGCCGCGGCTGTTCGACGCGACCGGCGGCGAGGTCCTCGTCGACGGCGAGGACGTGCGCCGCCTCGACCCGAAGCTGCTGGCCCGCACGGTGGGCCTGGTGCCCCAGAAGCCGTACCTGTTCTCCGGAACGGTGGCCTCGAACCTGCGCTACGGGCGCCCGGACGCCACCGACGAGGAGCTGTGGCATGCCCTGGAGGTGGCGCAGGCGCGGGAGTTCGTCGCCGCGCTCGAAGGCGGCCTGGATGCACCGGTCACCCAGGGCGGGACGAACGTCTCCGGTGGCCAGCGCCAGCGCCTGGCCATCGCCCGCACGCTGGTGCAGCGCCCGGAGATCTACCTGTTCGACGACTCCTTCTCGGCCCTGGACTACGCGACGGACGCGGCGCTGCGCGCGGCGCTGGGCCGGGAGACCGGGGACGCGACGGTGGTCATCGTCGCGCAGCGGGTCGCGACGATCCGCGACGCCGACCGGATCATCGTGCTCGACGAGGGGCAGGTCGTCGGCGAGGGCCGCCACCACGAGCTGATGGCGGGGAACGAGACCTACCGGGAGATCGTGCTCTCCCAGCTGACGGAGGCGGAGGCCGCATGAGCGGGCCCGGAGGACGGATGATGACGGGGCCCGGGCAGCGGTCCCTGGACTTCAAGGGCTCGGGGAAGCGGCTGCTGCGGCAGATCGCCTACGACCGGGTGAAGCTGTGGGGGATGGTCGCCGCCGTGTTCGGCAGCGTCGTCTGCACGGTGATCGGCCCGAAGATCCTCGGGCACGCGACGGACCTCGTCTTCGGGGGGATCGTCGGCCGGGAGATGCCGGCGGGCCTCACCAAGGAGCAGGCGCTCGACGCGATGCGCGCCCGCGGCGAGGACGGCACCGCCGACATGCTGTCGGGGACGGACTTCACGCCGGGCGAGGGCATCGACTTCGGCGCGGTCGGCGTCGTCGCGGTGTGGGCGCTGGTGGTGTTCGTGCTGGCCGGGCTGCTGATGCTGGTCGCGACGCGGCTGTCGAACCACATCATGAACGGCACCGTGTACCGGATGCGGGAGGAGCTGCAGGACAAGCTGTCGCGGCTGCCGCTGTCGTACTTCGACCGGCAGAAGCGGGGCGAGGTCCTCAGCCGGGCGACGAACGACATCGACAACATCGGGCAGACGCTCCAGCAGACGATGGGGCAGCTGCTGAACTCGCTGCTGACGATCGTCGGCGTGCTCGCGATGATGGTCTGGATCTCGCCGCTGCTGGCGCTGGTCGCGCTGGTGACGATCCCGGTGTCGGTGGTCGTGGCGGCGAGGATCGGCAAGAAGTCGCAGCCGCAGTTCGTGGCCCAGTGGAAGTCGACCGGCTCGCTGAACGCGCACGTCGAGGAGATGTACTCGGGGCACGCGCTGGTGAAGGTCTTCGGCCGGCAGGAGGAGTCCGCGGCGGTCTTCGCCGAGCAGAACGAGGCGCTGTTCCGGGCCTCGTTCAAGGCGCAGCTGGTCAGCGGCATCATGCAGCCGGTGATGTTCTTCATCTCGAACATCAACTACGTGCTGGTGGCGGTGGTCGGCGGTCTGCGGGTGGCCTCGGGCAGCCTGTCGATCGGCGACGTGCAGGCGTTCATCCAGTACTCGCGGCAGTTCTCGATGCCGCTGACGCAGGTCGCGTCGATGGCGAACCTGGTGCAGTCGGGTGTCGCGTCGGCGGAGCGCGTGTACGAGGTGCTGGACGCGGAGGAGCAGGAGCCGGACGTGGCGGTTCCGGAGCGTCCGCAGGAGGTCCGCGGCCGGGTCGTCCTGGAGAAGGTGTCCTTCCGGTACGAGCCGGACAGGCCGCTGATCGAGGACCTGTCGCTGGCGGTGGAGCCGGGCCAGACGGTCGCGATCGTCGGCCCCACCGGCGCCGGCAAGACGACGCTGGTGAACCTGCTGATGCGGTTCTACGAGGTCACCGGCGGCCGGATCGCCCTGGACGGAGCGGACATCGCGAAGATGGCCCGCGAGGACCTGCGCGGGGCCATCGGCATGGTGCTCCAGGACACCTGGCTGTTCGGCGGGACGATCGCGGAGAACATCGCGTACGGCGCCTCCCGGGAGGTCACGCGCGCCGAGATCGAGGAGGCCGCGCGGGCCGCACACGCCGACCGGTTCGTGCGCACCCTGCCGGACGGCTACGACACGGTGCTGGACGACGAGGGCTCGGGCGTCAGCGCCGGCGAGAAGCAGCTGATCACGATCGCGCGGGCGTTCCTGTCGGACCCGGTGATCCTGGTCCTCGACGAGGCGACGAGCTCGGTCGACACCCGTACGGAGGTGCTGATCCAGAAGGCGATGGCGCGGCTGGCGCACGGCCGCACCTCGTTCGTCATCGCGCACCGGCTCTCCACGATCCGGGACGCTGACGTGATCCTGGTGATGGAGAACGGCTCGATCGTCGAGCAGGGCGCGCACGAGGACCTGCTCGCGGCGGACGGCGCCTACGCGCGGCTGTACGCAGCGCAGTTCGCCCAGGCGGTGGCCGAAGTCGACTAGCGGCGGACGGCCGTTGAGGGGGCGGGGGGTGCACGCGGCTGCGTGCACCCCGCCGCCGTCAGTCGAGGTAGCCGCGCAGCTGGTCGGCGAAGGCGTGGTCGCGGAGCTTGCAGAGGGTCTTGGACTCGATCTGCCGGATGCGCTCGCGGGTCACGCCGAAGATGCGCCCTATCTCCTCCAGGGTGCGCGGCCGCCCGTCGGCGAGGCCGTACCGCAGCTGGACGACCTTGCGTTCGCGTTCGCCGAGGGTCGACAGGACGGCTTCCAGGTGCTCGCGCAGCAGGAAGAACGCGGCGGACTCCATCGGCGAGGCGGCGTCGCCGTCCTCGATGAGGTCGCCGAGGGCGACGTCATCCTCCTCGCCGACCGGGGAGTGCAGGGACACGGGCTCCTGGGCGAGCCGCAGCACCTCCACGACCCGCTCGGGCGTCAGCTCCAGGTGGACGGCGACCTCTTCGGCGGTGGGCTCGTATCCGCGCTCCTGGAGCATGCGCCGCTGCACGCGGACGACGCGGTTGATCAGCTCCACGACGTGGACGGGCACGCGGATGGTGCGCGCCTGGTCGGCGAGGGCGCGCGACATGGCCTGCCGGATCCACCACGTGGCGTAGGTGGAGAACTTGTAGCCGCGGGTGTAGTCGAACTTCTCAACGGCCCGGATCAGGCCGAGGTTCCCCTCCTGGACGAGGTCGAGCATGGTGAGGCCGCGGCCGACGTAGCGCTTGGCGACGGAGACGACGAGCCTCAGGTTCGACTCGATGAGGCGGCGCTTGGCCATGCGCCCCATGACGACGAGCTTGTCCAGGTCGAGGGCGAGCCTCAGGTCGAGGCCGGGGTCGCCGGCGAGCTTCTCCTCGGCGAACAGGCCGGCTTCGACACGCCGGGCGAGCTCGACCTCCTCGGCGGCGGTGAGCAGCGGGATCCTGCCGATCTCGCGGAGGTACTGGCGGAACAGGTCCGCGGAGGGCCCGGTCGCGGCGCTCTCGGCGCGCCGCTGGTCCGGGACGTGCTCGAGGGGTTCCGGCGCCTCGGGCTCTTCGCCGGCGTCCTCGAACCCGGTGCCGGGCCCGGCTGCCGGCTCCTTGTCGGGCTCCTCGGCCGCGGGGGCCCCGGTCTCTCCGGCGGGCGGGCTCGCGTTGACGGTCGGGATCCGGGTCTGCACGGGGGCGACCTCCAGGGCTCCGAGGACGGTGGCACCGCACCTCAGTGTGGAGTACGGCACACGGCCGCCACGAGGGGCGTGCGGGCACTTTCTGAGTCCGGTGCGTGACCGGATGGTTACCCGCTGCGGGGAACGCCGATGCGGATCGGACTGATGTCCGACGGATCGCCCGTCGGCCCCGGCACCTCCCGGGCCCCGCGGCTGCCCGCGGCGCCGGTGTCAGCCGAGCGGCTCGACGCGGACCGCGCACACCTTGAACTCGGGCATCCGGGAGGTCGGGTCGAGCGCCGGATTGGTCAGCGTGTTGGCGCGCCCCTCCCCCGGCCAGTGGAACGGCATGAAGACCGTGTCGGCGCGGATGGAGTCCGTGATGCGGGCGGGGGCGACGGCCCTGCCCCGGCGGGAGGTGACGGCGAGCGGGGTGCCCTCGACGGCTCCCAGGCGGGCCGCGAGCCGCGGGTGCAGCTCCACGAACGGGCCGGGGGCTGCGGCGTTCAGCTCGTCGACGCGGCGGGTCTGCGCCCCGGACTGGTACTGGGCGACGACACGGCCGGTGGTCAGCAGGATCGGGTAGTCGGCGTCGGGGAGTTCGGCCGCGTCCCGGTGGGAGACGGGGGCGAAGCGGGCGCGCCCGTCCTCGGTGGCGAACCGGTCGAGGAACAGCCGTGGCTGCCCGGCGGAGCCCTGCGGGCAGGGCCAGAAGACGCCCTGTTCGGCCTCGATGCGGGCGTAGGTGATGCCGGAGTAGTCGGCGGGCCCGCCGGCGGAGGCCCGCCGCAGCTCCTCGAAGACCTCCTCGGCGGCCGTGGGGAAGCCCTTCTCGACGCCGAGGCGGGCGGCGAGGCCGTGCAGCACCTCCAGGTCGCTGCGCACGCCCGGCGGCGCGGTCAGGGCGCGGCGGCGCAGCAGGACGCGGCCTTCGAGGTTGGTGGTGGTGCCGGTCTCCTCGGCCCACTGGGTGACGGGCAGGACGACGTCGGCGAGGGCGGCCGTCTCGGAGAGGACGACGTCCGCGACGGCGAGGAAGTCCAGGGAGCGGATGCGGTCCTCGACGTGGGCGGCGCGGGGCGCGGAGACGACCGGGTTGGAGCCCATGAGGAGCAGGGCCCGGACGTCGGTGCCGAGCGCGTCGAGGAGTTCGTAGGCGCTGCGGCCCGGACCGGGCAGGGAGTCCGGGTCGACGCCCCACACGGACGCGACGTGGGCGCGGGCCGCCGGGTCGGTCAGCTTGCGGTAGCCGGGGAGCTGGTCGGCCTTCTGGCCGTGCTCGCGGCCGCCCTGGCCGTTGCCCTGGCCGGTGAGGCAGCCGTAGCCGGAGTGGGGGCGGCCGGCCCGGCCGGTGGCCAGGCACAGGTTGATCCAGGCGCCGACGGTGTCGGTCCCCTTCGACTGCTGCTCGGGGCCGCGGGCGGTGAGGACCATCGCCGAGGACGGGGCGCAGAACAGGGACACCGCCTCGCGGAGCTTCGGCACGGGGACGCCGGTGATCCGCTCCACCAGCTCCGGCCAGTGCGCCATGGCCGCGGCCCGCGCCTCCTCCCAGCCGGTGGTGCGCTCCGCGATGAACGCGTCGTCGGTGCGGCCTTCGGCGACGACCAGGTGCAGCAGGCCGAGCGCGAGGGCGAGGTCGGTGCCGGGGCGGGGGGCCAGGTGCAGGTCGGCCTGTTCGGCGGTGCGGGTGCGGCGCGGGTCGACGACGATCAGGGTGCCGCCGTTGGCCTTGAGCTCGGTGAAGTAGCGCAGGGCCGGCGGCATGGTCTCGGCCGGGTTGGAGCCGACGAGGATCACGCAGCCGGTGCGCGGGATGTCCTCCAGCGGGAACGGCAGCCCCCGGTCCAGCCCGAAGGCCCGCTGGTGGGCGGCCGCGGCCGAGGACATGCAGAACCGGCCGTTGTAGTCGATCTGCGAGGTGCGCAGGGCAATGCGGGCGAACTTGCCGAGCGCGTACGCCTTCTCGTTGGTGAGCCCGCCCCCGCCGAACACGCCGACGGCGTCGGGCCCGTGTGCGTCCCGGGTCCGGGCGAGGCCGGCGGCGACGGCGTCGAGGGCCTCCTCCCAGGTGGCCGGCTCCAGCTGCCCGGCGCGGGAGCGGACGAGCGGCTCGGTCAGGCGGACCCGGGAGGAGAGCACGGCGGGCGCGGTGCGGCCCTTGCCGCACAGGGCGCCCCGGTTGACGGGGAACTCCGCCCGTTCCTCCACCGCCGCCCCCGCCCCGTCCGGCGCGGGGCGCAGGTTCATCCCGCACTGGAGGGCGCAGTAGGGGCAGTGCGTGGCGGTGGCGGCGTCGGGCGTGTGCATACGGCCAGCCTGCGCCGTCGGTGTTACACGGGCCGCCGCCTCCGGTTACACCTCCCGTACGGGCGCCTCAGCGCCCCGCCCGCCCCCCGGTGAGGCGATGCCCCCGGCCCCGCCGGTGACGACCACGGCCTTGCCGCCGAGATCCACCACAGCCACGCTCTCCCCCTGCCCTCCCCGGCGGCCGGCCGCTCCGGCGACGTGCGCTCCCGCCGGGTCGGCCGGGCCCGGAGCGCCGCGTCAGTGGCGCAGAGCCCCCAGGGCCTGCGACACCCCGTGCTCCCTCGGGCCCAGGAAGCGCGGCGCCGGCTGCAACGCCGCGTCCAGGGCTGCCTTGCCCGCCGCGAACACCTCGCGCGCGCCGCCGTAGTACCAGGTGAGGTCGTGCTCGTCGGGCACGCCGACCCCGTACGACTCGACACCCGCCGCCTCGCACAGGGCGACGGCCCTGCGTATGTGGAAGCCCTGGCTGATCAGCACGGCCCGCTCCACCCCGAATATCCTCCGGGCCCGTACGCACGAGTCCCACGTGTCGAACCCGGCGTAGTCGCTGACGATCCGCTCCTCCGGCACCCCGTGCGCCGTCAGGTACGTGCGCATCGCGCTCGGCTCGTCGTACTCGGTGCGGCTGTTGTCCCCGGTGACGAGGACAACCCTGACCTTCCCGGTCCGGTACAGCTCGGCCGCCGCATCGAGCCGGCGGGCCAGGTACGGGGTGGGCCGGCCGTTCCACAGCCCCGCCCCGAACACGACCGCGACGTCGGCCGAAGGGCTGTCCGCCGTGCCGTGCAGCCGGTCCGCGGCCACCGCGTGCGTCCACGCCGAGGGCAGGAGCGCCAGGACGCAGCCCGCCATCACCGCCTGCACGGCCCGCCGCCGCCCCCGCACCCCGCGCGGCAGCCCCGCCCGCAGGCGCGCGGCAGCACCTGCCGCCCGCGCCGCCGCCCACCTGCCGATCCGACGCGCGACCCTTCCCATGCCCCTGCCCCAGCCCTTCGTCCTGCCCGTTCCACTGCCCTCGGCCGTTTCCATGGCCCTGCCCCTCCCGATGCCCGCACCCACATCCCTGCCCCTTCCCATCCCGCCCCGCCCCGCCCTGCCCTGCCCTGCGCTGTCCCGGCCTGCCCCGGCCTGCCCCGGCCTGCCCCGGCCTGCCCCGGCCCTGCCGCCCTGGTGGAGCCGCGGACCGCGCGCCGTTCGCACGGATTGACGAACCGGCCCGGCGCCCGAGTTCCACCCACCCCCTCTTTCACTCGTACGAATGACCGAGTGAGTTCCCTTGAAAGCCCCCGTCACGACGGCGCAACGCCGGCGCAACCTGCACCCCCCAGGATCGGAGGCACGACGGACCCGGCGGACCGGTGCATTCCCTCCGGGTCCCCTCACGCCCGCTCCCCCGCCCCCCGCCGCGGGCCCGGCCCCACGGAGCCACGCATGCAGCCCACCCTCGTCGCCGTCGCCCACGGCAGCCGCGACCCGCGCGCCCTCCCCGCCGTGCAGGCCCTCCTCGCCCGCGTCCGCGAACTGCGCCCCGGCCTCGACGTCCGCCTCGGCCACGTCGAGCTGAACCGGCCCCTCCTCCCCGACACGCTGCGCCACACCGCCGGCCCGGCCGTCCTCGTGCCCCTGCTCCTCAGCCGCGGCCACCACGTCAAACGCGATCTCCCGGAGGCGGCCGCCGGCCATGCCGACGCCCGCGTGGCCGCCCCGCTCGGCCCGCACCCGCTGCTCGTCGAGGCCCTGTACGACCGCCTCCACGAGGCCGGCTGGCATCCGGCCCGCCACACCGCGGCCGTCCTCGCCGCCGCCGGATCCCGCGACCCGGACGCCGCGGCCGACACGCGCCGCACCGCCGCCCTGCTCTCCGAGCGCCTCGGCGGCGTCCCCGTCCTCCCGGCCTACGCCTCCGCCGCCCCGCCCGCGGTCGCCGACGCGGTCCGTGCGCTCACCGCCCGCGGCCACCGCCGGATCGCCGTGGCCTCGTACTTCACCGCGCCCGGCCGGTTCGCCGCGCAGAGCGCCGCCGCCGCGACCGGCCCCGCCGCAGCCCCGCTCGGCGACCACCCCGCCCTGGCCCGCCTGGTACTCCGGCGCTACGACGAGGCGCTCGCCCTGCCGCGGCCGCGGACCGCGCCGGCGCCGCTCCTGGTGCCGGCCTCCGCATGAGGGACTCGGGTGCGGATTGCTCCGATTGTCGGTGTCTCCGGTTAACGTCTCAGCATGGAAGGCATGGCAGGCACCGCACCCGTCCGTCCGCGCGGCTCCGGCGAGCCGCAGAACACCCCCGGCCCGCAGGATCCACCCGCCCGCAGCGAACCGGCCCCGCCCTACGTCCCGGCCGACACCGAGCGCTGGGTCCCGGAGCCCGACAAGCGCCCCGGCCGGACCGCCTTCCAGCGCGACCGGGCCCGCGTCCTGCACTCCGCCGCACTGCGCCGCCTCGCCGGGAAGACCCAGGTCGTCACCCCGGGCAGCCGCTCGTACGACTGGGACGCCAGCCCCCGCACCCGCCTGACGCACTCGCTGGAGTGCGCCCAGGTGGGCCGCGAGCTCGGCGCGGCGCTCGGCTGCGACCCGGACCTCGTCGAGGCGGCCTGCCTCTCCCACGACATGGGCCACCCGCCGTTCGGGCACAACGGCGAGGAGGCCCTCAACGAGTTCGCCGCGGACTGCGGCGGCTTCGAGGGCAACGCCCAGTCGCTGCGCCTGCTGACCCGGCTGGAGCCCAAGCGGTTCACCGCCGACCGGGAGACCGGCGCCCCCGTCAGCGTCGGGCTCAACCTCACCCGGGCCAGCCTTGACGCGGCGACCAAGTACCCGTGGCCGCGCGGCGGCCACCCCGCCGATCCCGGCTCGGTGAAGTTCGGGGCGTACGAGGACGACCTGCCTGTCTTCGAGTGGCTGCGGCGCGGCGCCCCCGCCGACCGCAAGTGCTTCGAGGCACAGGTCATGGACTGGTCCGACGACGTCGCCTACTCCGTCCACGACTTCGAGGACGGCCTGCACGCCGGGCACGTCGACCCCAACCTCCTCTTCGCCGAACCCGAGCGCTCGGCGATCGCCCGGGTCGCCATCGGCCGGTACGTGCCCGCCGACACGGACCCGCAGGAGCTGCTGGAGTCGCTGGACCGGCTGATGGAACAGGAGTGGTGGCCGCACGGCTACGACGGCTCGGCTGTCGCCCAGGCCCGCCTGAAGGACGCCACGAGCCAGCTGATCGGCCGGTTCTGCCTGGCCGCCGAGGGCGCGACAAGGAAGGCGTACGGCTCCGGCCGGCTGACCCGGTACGCGGCCGAGCTGGTCGTCCCCCGCGAGGCCCGCACCGAGTGCGCGGTCCTCAAATCGGTCGCCGACCTGTACGTGATGCAGCGCGCCGAGCAGGAGCGGCTGCGGGCCGAGCAGCGCATCGTCCTGGCCGAACTCGCCGAGGCCCTGCTGGCCCGTGCGCCCGACGGGCTGGATCCGCAGTTCCGGGCGATCTTCGACACCGCCGCGGACGACCGGGGGCGCAAACGCGCGGTCATCGACCAGATCGCCTCCCTGACCGACGCATCCGCGCGCTCCCTGCACGCCAGGCTCACCCGGCGCACGCGCCGCACTGCGGGGTGATCCGATCGGGCCACTCCCCCTTCACGCGGCCCGCTCGGTGCGGGACCCTCGCAGGTGCTCGCAAGTGGCGCTGAGGTTATGAGGAGGCATCAGGTGGTCGACGCACACAGGACGTTCGTCATCGTCGGCGCGGGACTGGCCGGGGCCAAGGCGGCGGAGGCGCTGCGGTCCGAGGGGTTCAGGGGGCGGGTCATCCTGATCGGTGACGAGCGCGACCACCCGTACGAGCGGCCCCCGCTCTCCAAGGGCTACCTCCAGGGCAAGGAGGAGCGCGACAGCGTCTTCGTCCACGAGCCGTCCTGGTACGCGCGCGCCGACATCGAGCTGCACCTCGGCCAGCCCGCCGTGCACCTGGACCGGGCCGCCCGCAAGGTGGTCCTCGGCGACGGCACCGCCGTGCACTACGACAAGCTGCTGCTCGCCACGGGCGCCGAGCCGCGCCGCCTCGACATCCCCGGCACCGGCCTGGCCGGCGTGCACCACCTGCGCCGGCTGTCCCACGCCGAGCGGCTGCGCGGCGTCCTGGCGACCCTGGGCAGGGACAACGGGCACCTGCTGATCGCGGGGGCCGGCTGGATCGGCCTGGAGGTCGCGGCGGCGGCCCGCGGCTACGGGGCCGAGGTGACCGTGGTGGAGCCGCTGGCGACGCCGCTGCACGCGGTGCTCGGTCCGGAGATCGGGCGGCTCTTCGGCGACCTGCACGCCGAGAACGGCGTCCGCTTCCACTTCGGGGCACGGCTCACCGAGATCGTCGGCCAGGACGGGATGGTGCTGGCCGTCCGCACCGACGACGGCGAGGAGCACCCGGCGCACGCGGTGCTCGCCGCGATCGGGGCCGCGCCGCGCACCGCGCTCGCCGAGGCCGCCGGGCTGGCGCTGGTGGACCGGGAGCACGGCGGCGGCATCGCCGTGGACGCCTCGCTGCGCACCTCCGACCCGGACATCCACGCCGCCGGCGACGTGGCGGCCGCCCACCACCCCCTGCTGGGCACCCGGCTGCGCGTGGAGCACTGGGCGAACGCGCTCAACGGCGGCCCGGCCGCCGCGCGGGCGATGCTGGGGCAGGAGGTCTCGTACGACAGGGTGCCGTACTTCTTCTCCGACCAGTACGACGTCGGCATGGAGTACTCCGGATACGCCCCGGTGGGCGGCTACGACCAGGTCCTGATCCGCGGCGACGCCGCCCGGCGCGAGTTCATCGCCTTCTGGCTGTCGCAGGGCCGGGTGCTCGCCGGGATGAACGTCAACGTGTGGGACGTCACCGGCCACATCCAGGCCCTGATCAGGTCGAAGGCGGTCGTCGACCGCGAGGCGCTGGCGGACCCGTCCGTCCCGCTGGCCTCCCTGGTTCCGGGCGAGGGCGCCTGAGGGATTCGCGGCGCCCCGCCGTAGACTTCACGGGTGGCAGGACGGATCAACGACGACGACGTGAAGGCGGTACGGGACGCGGTCCCGATCGACGCCGTGGTCTCCGACTACCTCCAACTGCGCAACGCGGGCGGCGGCAACCTCAAGGGCCTGTGCCCCTTCCACGACGAGAAGTCCCCGTCCTTCCAGGTCAGCCCGAGCAAGGGGCTCTACCACTGCTTCGGCTGCCAGGCGGGCGGGGACACCCTCGACTTCATCATGAAGATCGACCACCTGTCGTTCTCGGAGGCGGTCGAGCGGCTGGCGGCCCAGGCCGGCATCACCCTGCGCTACGAGGAGGGCGGCTACACCGCGGGCACCAGCGGCCGCGGCGAGCGGATCCGGCTGGTCGAGGCCCACAAGGCCGCGGCCCAGTTCTACATCGACCAGCTCGGCGGCCCGGAGGCGGAGATCGCCCGCCGCTTCCTGGCCGAGCGCGGCTTCGACCAGGCCGCGGCCGAGCACTTCAGCGTGGGCTACAGCCCGGCCGGCTGGGACCACCTGACCCGCTTCCTGCGCGGCCGCGGCTTCACCGACCGCGAGCTGATCACCTCGGGCCTCGCCCAGGACAGCCGCAGCGGCAAGCCCATCGACCGCTTCCGCGGCCGCCTGATGTGGCCGATCCGCGACATCAGCGGCGAGGTCGTCGGCTTCGGCGCGCGCAAGCTCCGCGACGACGACAACGGCCCGAAGTACCTGAACACGCCGGAGACCCCGATCTACCGGAAGTCCCAGGTCCTGTACGGCATCGACCTGGCCAAGAAGGAGATCGCGAAGACCTCGCGCGCCGTCGTCGTCGAGGGCTACACCGACGTGATGGCCTGCCACCTGGCGGGCGTGACGACCGCGATCGCGACCTGCGGCACCGCGTTCGGCGGCGACCACGTCAAGATCCTGCGCCGACTGCTGATGGACAACGCCACCGCCGAGGTGATCTTCACCTTCGACGGCGACGCGGCCGGGCAGAAGGCCGCGCTGCGCGCCTTCGAGGACGACCAGAAGTTCGCCGCCGAGACCTCGATCGCGATCACGCCCGGCGGCATGGACCCCTGCGACCTGCGCCTCGCGCAGGGCGACGGGGCGGTGGCGTCGCTGGTGGAGTCGCGGACCCCGCTGTTCGAGTTCGCGCTGCGGCACATCGTCTCCCGGCACAACCTGGAGAACCCGGCCGGCCGGGCGGCCGCCCTCGACGAGGCGGCCCCGGTCGTCGCCAACATCAAGAACATCGCCATCCAGCACGAGTCGGCGGTCCAGCTGGCGGGCATGCTCGGCATCCGCGACGAGCAGTTCGTCGTGAAGCGGGTCGCGCAGCTCGCGCGCTGGGCCCGCGAACGCGGCGGCCGGCCGAACGGCGACGGCCCCGGCCCCAGGCCGGCCTCGCCAAGGCGCCCGTACGAGGCCGTGCCCGCGCCGGCGGCGCCCGCCGGCGGGCCCGCGCTGAACCTGCGCAGCCCCGCGCACCGCACCGAGCGCGAACTGCTCAAGCTGGCCCTGCAGCGCCCGGAGCTGGTCTCGCCCGCGTTCGACGCATACGGGGTGGACGAGTTCACCGCCCCGCCGTACGCGGCGGTCCGGCAGGCCGTCCAGGACGCGGGCGGCGCCTCCGCCGGCGGGGACGGCTACCTGGCCCGGGTCCGGGATGCCGCGCCGAACGACACGGTCCGCGCCCTCGTCACCGAACTCGCCGTGGAGGCCATCCACTCCAGGACGGTGGACGAGGTGTACGCCGGCGTCCAGCTGGTCCAGGTCCGGCTGCGCGCGGTCGACCGCCGGGTCCACGAGATCACGGGCACCATGGCCCGCATGGGCCCGCACGCCCCGCCGGAGCAGCTGGCGGCCGTGCAGGAGGAGCTGTGGGTGCTCCAGCAGTACGCGCAGCGCCTGCGCAACCGCGGCGCCGAAGGCCTGTGAAGCCCGCCTTCAGCGGCTGAGCCAGTCCCCGCCCGGTATCCGGCTGCCCGACTTCCGCAGCCGCCGGGCCAGCGGCGCGGCCGCCAGGTACACCCAGGCCGCGGTGCGGGTGCCGTCGGGGCGGAGCGCGTCGCAGCGGACCCGGTCGTACAGGTTCCGCGGCAGCCCGGGGCCGTGGTACTCCTCCAGCCGGTCCAGTTCGGCCAGCAGCGCCCCGTACGCGCCCGGCGCCGCCGTGACCAGCTCGCCGACGACGTGGGCCCCCGGGTGCCGGACGGCGTACGGGTAGCCGGGGCCGTCGTACAGCTCGGCGCCGGGCAGCCGGGCGGGCTCCTCGGCCGCGGTGCGGCCGCGCAGGAACACCGCGTGGTTGGCCTCGCCGGGGCGCAGGGTCCCGTACACGAAGAACGGCAGCTCGGCGGCGGTGGCCGGCGGGCGGACCGCATGCGGGTCCTCGGGCCGGACGGACGGGCTCACTGGGCCTCCCTCGGGTGCGGCGGACGGGGACGGGACGTGGCCGGGCGGGCCGCGTCTTCGGCGGCGGCCCGCGCGGTCCCGGCCGGGCCGCCTCCACGGTACGCACCGCGGCCCGGGCCCGGAACGGGGGTTCCGGCTCCGTGTCACCCGGACGGCGCCCGAACGGTACCCGTCACCCGTTCGGCCCAGCCCCCGGCCCGTGACCAGCGCGGACGCCGGCGCACGGGCTACGGCCTGACGCACCATCAGCATGCGGTGGGGGCGCGGGCCGGGTTACCACGGGAGCACGCCCCGTGTCCGTGTGCCACCAGGAGCCGCCATGCGACGCCGCACCGCCCGTGTGCTCACCGCGACCGCGCTCACCGCCGCCGCGGTCGCCTGCCAGTCCGCCGGGGCGGCGGGTTTCGCCCCGGGCGACTTCGCCGTGCTGGAGGTGTGGCCGAAGAAGGCGGCGCCGGGTGCCATGGTCACCGCGAACACGACCGCCTGCGGGTCGGGCGGGCATGCGGACGGCGACGCCACCATGGTCGGCGGCGGCCGTTTCAAGCTGGTCCGGGGCACGCACGAGGAGGTCGCCGTCGGGCAGTTCCAGGTCGCCGGCGGCACCCGCCCCGGTACGTACGCCATCGGCGCCACCTGCGCGAACGGCACGTACGCCACCGGAAATCTGGAAGTCACCGAACGCGGCCCGCAGGGCCACGTCCGCACGGGTGTCGGCGGTGGCACGACCACCGCCGCGGACCCCGCCAAGATCACGGCGGGAGCGGCCGTCCTGGCCGCGGCCGCCGTCGGCGGTACCTGGCTCCTGCGTCGCCGGGCGAGCGGCACGCAGGGCTGAGGGGCGCCCGCCGCGGCCCCCGGCCGCGGCCCCGACCCGGTACCGTCCCCCGCCGCCCGGCCCCGCGAGGTCCCCCCGTTCGCGGGGCCGGGCGACGGCCCGTCCCACGCAGTGCACACCGACCGCCGAGGGGGTCGTCCATGGGCACCGGCCAGGCCGGCCGCGGCGGGATCGTCGCGCTCACCGCCTGCATCGGCATCTGGCTCGTCGGCAGCGGCACCGCGGAGCGCATCGGCCCCCCGCTGCCCTCCCCCGCCGAGGCGCTGGCCGGGGGCGGGCAGCCGGGCTACCCCGGCGGGATCGACCCGCTGCCCGGATCCCCGCCCGTCCGCGTACGGATCCCCTCCATCGGCGTGGACGCCCCGCTGACCGGGCTCGGGCTCGGCGCCGACGGCAGCCTCGACGTGCCGCCCCCGGCCCGGCGCGACCTGGCGGGCTGGTACCGCGACGGCGCGACCCCCGGCGCGGTGGGCACGGCCGTGGTCGTCGGCCACGTCGACCACGCCTCCGGCCCGGCGGTCTTCTACCGGCTGGGGGCGCTGCGGCGCGGCGCCGCGATCGAGGTGCGGAGGGCCGACGGGCGCACCGCCGTGTTCACGGTCCACGCGGTCGAGGTGTACGACGCCGACCGCTTCCCGGACACCCGCGTGTACGGGCCGTCGCCCCGCGCCGAGCTGCGGGTGATCACCTGTGGCGGGGACTTCTCGCCGCGCACCGGCTACGAGGGCAACGTGGTCGTCTTCGCGCACCTGACGGGCACGTACTGACGGTGTCGGCGCCCCGGCGCCCGCCTGGCCGGGCGCCGGTCGCGGGGCGCGGGGCGCTGCGGGCGGCGGGCCTCAGCCCCACTGCTCGAAGCCGAGCTTGACCACCAGGGCGCCGACGACGCTCAGGAGCACGCCGCGGACGAAGCCGCTGCCCTTCTTCAGCGCCATGCGGGCGCCGATCATGCTGCCGGCCAGGTTGAACACGGCCATCAGCGCGGCCAGCTGCCAGAGCACCATGCCCTGGTAGGCGAACATCGCGAGCGCGCCCGCGTTCGTGCACACGTTGACGATCTTCGCGGTGGCGGAGGCGGTGACGAGGTCGAGGTGGAGCAGGGCGGTCAGCGCGAGCACGAGGAAGGTGCCGGTGCCGGGACCGATGAGCCCGTCGTAGAAGCCGATGCCCAGCCCGGCCAGGCCGATGGCGAGCAGGACGCGCTGCCGGCTCACCGGGGAGGCCGACGGGGCCGTGCCGAAGGCGGGCCGGAAGGCGACGAACGCGCCGACGACGAGGAGCACCGCCATGATCAGCGGGCGGAGGGCGTCCTTGCTGATCCCGCCGGCCAGGGCGGCGCCGCCTGCGGATCCGGCGACGGCCGCCGTGCCGATCCTGAAGGCGAGCCGCACGTCCACGGGCGCCTTGCGCAGGTACGTCACGGCGGCGCCGGTCGTGCCGACGACGGCGACGGCCTTGTTGGTGCCGAGGACGGTGGCAGGGTGGGCGTGGGGCAGGCCGAGGAGCAGGGCCGGCAGGAGGAGCAGGCCGCCGCCTCCCACCACGGCGTCGATCCAGCCCGCTGCGGCGGCCGCCGCACACAGGACGATGAGCATGGTCGTTGATATGTCAGGCACACGAAGACCCTAGGGACGAGGTCCGTGCAGCACCCAACGATCGTCGGAAACTTGCGCAAAGGTTGAGGTTGGGGGCCTTCCGGCGGCCCGGAGCGGCCTCACGGCGGGTCCGGCGCGGCGCTGAGGCAGGCGTTCCGTTCGGGTAACAAGCGTGATGCCGCGGGGAAACAGCCTCCCCGCACGCTCGTGCCATGACCTCGGAACAGCAGCGCGTGGTGGTGATCGGCGGCGGTCTCGCGGGCCTCAGGCTCGCGGAGCGGCTCGGCGGCTCCCCGGCCGTGCGGGTCGCCGTCCTCGGCGAGGAGCCGCACGTCCCGTACAACCGGGTCCTGCTCGCCGAGGTGCTGGCGGGCCGGTACGCCCCGGAGGTGGCGGCGCTCCCCGAGCCCGGAGCGGTACTGCGGCGCGGGGTGCGGGCGGTGAGGATCGACCGGGCCGACCGGACGGTGCACTGCGACGACGGCAGCACGGAGCCGTACGACACCCTGGTGCTGGCCACCGGCTCCAACCCGGTGCTGCCGCCGCTGCGCGGCCTGTTCGACCCCGGCGGCGCGCCCGCCGCGTCGGCCCCGGGCCGGGAACTCCCCGACGGGGTGCACGCGTTCCGCACCATGGACGACTGCCTCGCCCTGTCGGCGGCGGTGGCAGCCGGGACGGCCGTGCGCGCCGTGGTGATCGGCGGCGGCCTGCTCGGCGTGTCCGCAGCCCGCGCGCTGGCCGAGCGGGGCGCCCAGGTCGTCCTCGCCCAGCAGGGCGAGCGGCTGATGGAGCGCCAGCTGGACGAGGGCGCAGCGGCGCTGCTGCACGCCCACCTGGCCGGCCTGGGCATCGAGATCCACACCGAGTGCCGGGTGCGCGGACTGACCACCGCCCCCGTCCCGGCCGGATCCGCGGCCGGGCCCGGGCCCGCCGGCCGACGCCGGGTCACCGGCGTGGAGCTCGCCGACGGCTACCGGCTCGACGCCGACGTCGTCGTCCTGGCCTGCGGCGTACGGCCCCGCACCGGCCTGGCCCGCGCGGCCGGCCTGGAGGTCCGCACCGGCATCGTCGTGGACGACCTGCTGCGCACCGGCGACCCGGCGATCCACGCCATCGGCGACTGCGCCGAGCACGCCGGCCGCGTGTACGGCCTCGCGGGTGCGGCGCTGGAGCAGGCCGACGCCCTCGCCGCCGTCCTGGCCGGCACCGCGCCCGGCCCCCACCCGCCCCGCACCGGAGGCCCCGCGCCTTCGACCGCGCCCGCATCCGCGCCGCCGCAGTACACCGGGACGCGCGCCCTCACCCGCCTCACCCTCTCGGCGGGCGGCGGGGGCACCCTCGACCTCGCCGCCTTCGGCGAGACTGACGCGCTCCCCGGCGACGACGTGCTCCGGCTCTCCGACGCCACCCGCCGCACCTACCGGAAGGTCGTCGTCCGCGGCGACCGCCTCGTCGGCGGCGTCCTCCTCGGCGAACTCTCCAGCGTCGCGGCACTGGCCCGCAGCTGGGAGGACGAGGAGGCCCTGACCGACCTGTTCCACCTGATCACCGACGACGGAGGCTCCTGATCATGGCCGCACCCACGCCCACCCCCGCCATCGTGCTCATCGGCCACGGCATGGTCGGCCAGCGCTACCTGGAGGCACTCGCCGAGCGCGGGGCCACCGCCACGCACCGGATCACCGTGCTGTGCGAGGAGCCCCGGCCGGCGTACGACCGCGTGCACCTCACCTCGTACTTCTCCGGCACGACCCCGGAGGAGCTGTCCATGACGCCCGCCGGGTTCATGGAGCAGCACGGCATCGACCTGCGGCTCGGCGACCCCGCCGAGAGCATCGACCGCAAGGCCCGTACCGTCACCTCGCGGTCCGGGAGCGTGATCCCGTACGACGTGCTCGTCCTGGCGACCGGCAGCTATCCGTTCGTGCCGCCCGTGCCCGGCAAGGACGCGCCCGGCTGCTTCGTGTACCGCACCGTCGAGGACCTCCTCGCGATCGAGGAGTACGCCAAGACCCGCACCACCGGCGCCGTCGTCGGTGGCGGGCTGCTCGGCCTGGAGGCGGCCGGCGCCCTCCAGGGCCTCGGGCTGTCCTCCCGCATCGTGGAGTTCGCGCCGCGCCTGATGCCGGTCCAGGTCGACGAGGGCGGCGGTGCGGCCCTGCTGCGCACCATCGAGGGGATGGGCCTGGCGGTCCACACGGGCGTCGGCACGCAGGAGGTCCTCACCGGGCCGGACGGGCACGTGCGGGGCATGCTCCTGTCCGACGGCTCCACGGTCGACACCGAGCTCGTCGTCTTCTCCGCGGGCGTCCGGCCCCGCGACCAGCTGGCGCGCGAGGCGGGCCTGTCCGTCGGCGAGCGCGGCGGCATCGCCGTGGACGCCCGCTGCCGCACCTCCGACCCGCACGTGTACGCCATCGGCGAGTGCGCGCTGGCCTCCGACGGCCGCGTGTACGGGCTGGTCGCCCCCGGCTACGAGATGGCCGAGACCGCCGCCGAGGACCTGCTGGGCCGCGACAAGGAGTTCACCGGCGCCGACCTGTCGACCAAGCTCAAGCTCCTCGGCGTGGACGTGGCCTCCTTCGGCGACGCCCACGGCACGACCGCCGACTGCCTCGACGTCGTCTACTCCGACTCCCGCTCCGGCGTCTACAAGAAGCTCGTCGTCTCCCCCGACGGGGTCCTGCTCGGCGGCGTCCTCGTCGGCGACGCCGACTCCTACGGCCTGCTGCGCCCGCTGACCGGCAGCGTGCCGCCCGTCAGCCCCGACCAGCTGGTCCTGCCCGCGGGCCTCGGGCCTGCGACGCAGCTGGGCCCCTCCGCGCTGCCCGACTCCGCGGTGATCTGCTCCTGCCACAACGTCACGAAGAAGGAGATCACCGCCTGCACCACCCTCCCCGAGGTCAAGAAGTGCACCAAGGCCGGCACCGGCTGCGGCAGCTGCGTCAAGGTCATCGGCCAGCTGCTGCCCGCCTCCACGGACAAGGGGCTGTGCGGCTGCTTCCCCTTCACCCGCGCCGAGCTGTACGAGATCGTCCGGACCCGGCGGCTGACCACGTACGAGCAGCTCCTCGACGGGCACGGCCGGGACTCGGCGCGCGGCAGCGACGGCTGCGACGTCTGCAAGCCGGCCGTCGGCTCGATCATCGCGTCCCTCGCGCCGACGCTCGGCGCCAGCGGGTACGTTTTGGACGGCGAGCAGGCCGCCCTGCAGGACACCAACGACCACTTCCTCGCGAACCTCCAGCGCAACGGCTCCTACTCGGTCGTGCCGCGCATCCCGGGCGGGGAGATCAGCCCGGAGAAGCTCATCGTGATCGGCGAGGTCGCGCGGGAGTTCGGGCTGTACACGAAGATCACCGGCGGGCAGCGGATCGACCTGTTCGGGGCGAGCGTGGACCAGCTGCCGCGGATCTGGGCGCGGCTGGTGGACGCCGGCTTCGAGTCCGGGCACGCGTACGGCAAGGCGCTGCGGACCGTGAAGTCCTGCGTGGGGCAGACGTGGTGCCGCTACGGGGTCCAGGACAGCGTGCGGATGGCGATCGACCTGGAGCTGCGCTACCGGGGCCTGCGCGCGCCCCACAAGCTGAAGTCGGCGGTGTCCGGGTGCGCCCGCGAGTGCGCGGAGGCGCAGAGCAAGGACTTCGGGGTGATCGCGACGGCGAACGGCTGGAACCTGTACGTCGGCGGGAACGGCGGGGCCACGCCGCGCCACGCCGACCTCCTCGCCCAGGACCTCTCGGACGCCGAACTGGTGCGGCTCATCGACCGGTTCCTGATGTTCTACATCCGCACCGCCGACCGGCTGGAGCGCACCTCGGCCTGGCTGGACCGGCTGGAGGGCGGCCTGGACCACCTGCGGGACGTGGTGGTCCACGACTCGCTCGGCCTGTGCGCCGAACTGGAGGCGCTGATGGCCGACCACGTCTCGAACTACCGCGACGAATGGGCCGAGACGCTGGAGGACCCCGAGCGGCTGCGCCGGTTCGTCTCGTTCGTCAACGCGCCCGGCGCCCCGGACCCCACGGTCCGGTTCGTGCCCGAGCGCGACCAGGTCAAGCCCGACCTGGCCGTACTGGACCGGCAGCTGCCGCTGGAAGTTGTGGGAGGCACCCGATGATGACCGTGGAACTCAAGGTGGACGAGGGCTGGCTGACGGTGTGCGAGCTGTCCGAGATGACGCCCGGGCGGGGGGTGGCGGTGCTGCTGCCGGACGGGGGCCAGGCCGCGGTGTTCCTCGGCCGCTCGGGGTGGACGTACGCCGTCGACAACCGGGACCCGTTCACGGGGGCGTCAGTGCTCTCCCGGGGGCTGGTCGGCTGCGTGGAGGGCAGGCCGTTCGTGGCGTCGCCGCTGCTCAAGCAGCGCTTCGACCTGGAGACGGGCCGGTGCCTGGACGACGAGGAGGTGGCGGTCCGGACCTACCCGGTGCGGACCGCCGCCACCTCCACCGCCGTCGCCTGAGGGCCGCCGCCGGGGCGGCCGGCCGGCTCATCCCCGGACGGCGGCCGGGTCCATCCACACGATCTCCCAGGTGTGGCCGTCGAGGTCCTCGAAGGCCCGGCCGTACATGAAGCCGTGGTCCTGCGCGGGCCGCGGCTCGGAGGCCCCCGCGGCGAGGGCGGCCCCGACGAGGGCGTCGACCTCGTCGCGGCTGTCGGCGCTCAGGCAGAGCAGCGCCTCGGTGCTGGTGGCGGTGTCCGCGATCGACTTGTGGGTGAACTCCTTGAAGCGGGCCTCGGTCAGCAGCATGGCGTAGATCGTGTCGCTGATCACCAGGCAGGCGCCGCGGTCGTCGCTGAACTGCGGGTTGCAGGTGTAGCCGACCTTCTCCCAGAACGCCTTGGCCGCCTCGAGGTCCTTGACCGGCAGGTTCACGAAGATCATGGTGGCGGGCATCGCGGTTCCTCTTCCCTCGTGCGGCGCGCGGCCTGTCCGGCGCCGTCGAAAGGGAGACCGGGGGGCCGCGGGGAACTCATCGCTCCCCGCGGAACTTTTTTCGAGCCGCCCGCGGGCGGGGGCGGGCCGGTCACGCAGCGCTGCCGGAAGGCGGCCCCGCCCCGGCGCGGGGGCACTGCGGGGCCGACGGCCCGAGTGTCCGGAAATCGCCCTCACAGGACCGGCCCCGCGCCGGTATCCGAACGCCGCTCCGCGGAAATCGGTGCCCGGGGGCCCGTACGGCGCACCGCCCCGGACCGCGGCGGTCCGGGGGCCGGGCACTCGCGCCCGCTAAGAGGCGACCGCGCCGCCCTTGAGGAGGGCGGCCCCGAGCGGCGTCACCGTGTGCAGCACGGCATTTCCGCGGCGCAGCGTGGTGACCAGCCCGGCCTCCCGCATGACGCACGCGTGCTGGCTCGCCGAAGCAAGGGAAACACCGGCCCGTCGGGCGAGTTCGCTGGTGGTCGCCCCGTCGCCGATGGCGCGGAGGACGACGGAACGCGTGTGCCCGACGAGTTTGCCGAGGGTGCGCTGGCGCTGCTCCTCCAGGGGGCGAATCGATTCGCTTCCGGCGGCCGCCGAGACGAGCTGCGCCGCGGCCGGGTAGACCAGCACGGGCGGCAGCTCCGGGTCGTGCAGCGTGACAGCGGTGCGCCGGCAGAAGAACGACGGCTGGAGCAGCAGCCCGCGCCCGCACAGCCGCACGTCGCGGTCGACGGGGTAGTCGCACTCCAGGACGGGCGCCCTCCAGCGCAGCATCGGCGGCAGGGAGGCGAGCAGCTCGTCCGCGCCGCCGTCGAGCAGGGCGCGGCCCCGTGCGGCCCGCTCGGCCTCGATCTGGGCCTGGATGTGGGTCCAGTACGGGGCCACGGCCGCGCGGTGGTAGCCGCGCAGCTCGGCGAGGAGCCGCGGCAGGTGCGCCTCGGTGTCGTCCATGAGCTCCCGCAGCCGCCGCGGCACGGCGCCGTCGGCACCGCCGGAGGCGCCGGCGCCCGGCGGCATGCCGAAGGCGGCTCCCACACGCGCGCCGGTGCCGAGCAGGGCCAGCTCCCGCCGGATCCGCTCGGGCTCCAGGCCGCGCAGCGCGTCGAGGCCCACGTCCCAGCCGTACTGCCCCTCGGCGGGCGTCAGGAAATCCGGGAAATAGCCGCGGCTCGGTATGAGCGCGCCGAGCAAGCGTGTTTCACTATTCAACCTGCTGCGGGTTTCCGTACGCCAATCACCGAAGAGACGTGCATCACGCCGGTCTCTTAAGCGGTGAAAACTCAGAATCGTTTCCCACAACGCATCGGGACGCCCTGCCATCCGTACGCGTGCCAGGTCCACTCCAGTGAAATGGATACGCAGCACCGAACCCCCACCTGTGCAACCGCAATCCCCCCGCCCCATGAGTATGCACGCCGTCACACGACGTCACCACGCCCTTTCGGCCACAGTTGAAACCCCTTTCGGCGAGGGCGTGACAACCGAAATGCTGTACTCCGCCAGGCACACTCCGGCGCGACCGAAACGCTCCGTGAAGGCCGTGGGGGGCTTTGCGGGGCCTGGCGGTCGGTCGCACCGGGAAGCGCCGACGTGCCTGGCGGATTGCCGGCAGGCGGTGGACGGGTGGGGATCCGTCCACCGCCTGCTGGCGTATGGATTTGTTGAACGGCAAAAGAAATGCCCGCCTGCCCTCGGGCGTCAGGGAACCCGGGGGCAGGCGGACGGTTTCGGGCGGCCCTTGGGGGGCCGGGCGGGTCAGCGGCTGTCGCTGCCGGCGGACTCGGCGGCCGCGCGGCCGGCCTCCAGGCGCGCCACCGGAATCCGGAACGGCGAGCAGGAGACGTAGTCCAGGCCGACCTCGTGGAAGAAGTGGACCGACTCCGGGTCGCCGCCGTGCTCGCCGCAGACGCCGAGCTTCAGGTCGGGGCGGGTGGCCCGGCCGGCCTCGACGGCGCTGCGGACCAGGGAGCCGACGCCGTCCTTGTCGATGGTCTCGAAGGGCGAGACACCGAAGATGCCCTTCTCCAGGTAGGCGGTGAAGAAGCTGGCCTCGACGTCGTCGCGGGAGAAGCCCCACACGGTCTGGGTCAGGTCGTTCGTGCCGAAGGAGAAGAACTGCGCGGCCTCGGCGATCTGGGCGGCGGTCAGCGCGGCGCGGGGCAGCTCGATCATCGTGCCGATGGTCAGCTTGAGGCTGGTGCCGGTGGCGGCCTCGACCTCGGCGATGATCGCGTCGGCCTCCTCGCGGACGATCTCCAGCTCCTGGACGGTGCCCACGAGCGGGATCATGATCTCGGCGCGCGGGTCGCCCTTGGCGTCCTTGCGTACGGCCGCGGCCTCGGCGATCGCCCGTACCTGCATGGCGAAGAGGCCGGGGATGACCAGGCCGAGGCGGACGCCGCGCAGGCCCAGCATCGGGTTCTGCTCGTGCAGCTTGTGGACGGCCTGGAGCAGGCGCAGGTCGTTCTCGTTGTGGTCCTTGCGGGCCTCGGCGAGGGCGACGCGCACCGACAGCTCGGTGATGTCGGGCAGGAACTCGTGCAGCGGCGGGTCGAGCAGGCGGACGGTGACGGGCAGGCCGTCCATCGCCTCGAACAGCTCGATGAAGTCCTTCTTCTGGAGCGGCAGGAGCTCGGCGAGGGCGGCCTCGCGCTCGCCCTCGGTGTCCGCGAGGATCAGGCGCTCGACCATCTCGCGGCGCTCGCCGAGGAACATGTGCTCGGTGCGGCACAGGCCGATGCCCTGGGCGCCGAAGCGGCGGGCGCGCAGCGCGTCTTCGGCGTTGTCGGCGTTGGCGCGGACGCGCAGGCGGCGCACGCGGTCGGCGTAGGCCATGATCCGGTGGACGGCCTGGACGAGCTCGTCGGCGTCGTCGGCGCCGGCGTGCATGCGGCCCTCGAAGTACTCGACGACCGGCGACGGCACGACGGGCACCTCGCCGAGGTACACCTTGCCGGTGGAGCCGTCGATGGAGACGACGTCGCCCTCCTCGATGACCCGGTCGCCGACGGTCATGCGGCGGCGCTTGGTGTCGACGTCGAGCTCCTCGGCGCCGCAGACGCAGGTCTTGCCCATGCCGCGGGCGACGACGGCGGCGTGCGAGGTCTTGCCGCCGCGCGAGGTGAGGATGCCCTCGGAGGCGATCATGCCGTCGAGGTCGTCGGGGTTGGTCTCGCGGCGGATCAGGATGACCTTCTCGCCGGAGCGGGACCACTTGACGGCCGTGTAGGAGTCGAAGACGGCCTTGCCGACGGCGGCGCCCGGGGAGGCGGCGATGCCACGGCCGAGGAGCTCGGTCTTCGCGTTCTCGTCGAAGCGCGGGAACATCAGCTGCGCGAGCTGGGCGCCGTTGACGCGCTGGAGGGCCTCGGCCTCGTCGATCAGGCCCTGGTCGACGAGCTGCGTGGCGATGCGGAAGGCGGCGCCGGCGGTGCGCTTGCCGACACGGGTCTGGAGCATCCACAGCTGGCCGCGCTCGATCGTGAACTCGATGTCGCAGAGGTCCTTGTAGTGGGTCTCCAGCGTCTCCATGATCTGCATCAGCTGGTCGTAGGACTTCTTGTCCAGCTGCTCCAGGTCGGAGAGGGGGACAGTGTTGCGGATGCCCGCGACGACGTCCTCGCCCTGCGCGTTCTGGAGGTAGTCGCCGTAGACGCCCTGGTGGCCGCTGGCCGGGTCGCGGGTGAAGGCGACGCCGGTGCCGGAGTCGGGGCCGAGGTTGCCGAAGACCATCGAGCAGACGTTGACGGCGGTGCCGAGGTCGCCCGGGATGCGCTCCTGGCGGCGGTAGAGCTTGGCGCGGTCGGTGTTCCAGGAGTTGAAGACCGCCTCGACGGCGAGGTCGAGCTGCTCGCGGGCGTCCTGCGGGAACTCGCGGCCGGCCTCCTTCGCGACGATCTTCTTGAAGACCGTGACGAGCTTCTTCAGGTCGGCGGCGTCGAGGTCGGTGTCGACGGTGACCTTCTTGGCCTCCTTGGCGGCGTCGAGCGCCTCCTCGAAGAGCTCGCCCTCGACGCCGAGGACGGTCTTGCCGAACATCTGGATGAGGCGGCGGTAGGAGTCCCACGCGAAGCGCTCGTTGTCGGCCTGGGCGGCCAGGCCCACGACGGAGGCGTCGGAGAGGCCGATGTTGAGGACCGTGTCCATCATGCCGGGCATGGAGAACTTGGCGCCGGAGCGGACGGAGACCAGCAGCGGGTCGTCGGACTGGCCGAGCTTCTTGCCCATCTTGGCCTCGAGGGCGGCCAGGTGGGCGCTCACCTCGTCGCGGAGCTCGGCCGGGGCCGCGCCGCTCTCGAGGTAGACCTTGCAGGCCTCGGTCGTGATGGTGAAGCCGGGAGGGACCGGAAGACCCAGGTTGGTCATCTCGGCGAGGTTGGCTCCCTTGCCGCCGAGAAGGTCCTTGAGGTCGCGGTTCCCCTCGGTGAAGTCGTAGACGAACTTCTGGTTCTTGTTTTCCGACACGGGTCTCGACTCCTCGAGGACTCGGTGGCTGCCCTGACGGCGAGGAACATACCCAGATCGAAGGCTTCTGGGTACGTCCACTTGGCCGTCATGAGCCTGTAACCACCCGCTCGCCACCAGATCGAAAGTAACCGATGGGTAGCCCGAACATACGAAGAGCGTTCACCTCCCGAAGGGGAGGGGGGCCACTGAGGCGTGTTTGCGCTCGGATGAGCGATCATCGATACATTTGCGTTCAAGAGTTGAACAAACAAAGGGTGGCACCCAGTGCCACCCTTTGGAAGTCTTAGCCGTGATTCTTGCGCTCATGTGAGCGCAACCCCACCCATGCGTGGCGTATGTCACGCCGCCGACGGCATAGTTTGTCAGCTGGTTCTCACCCTCCGGACGTGTCCAGTTCGGCGTCCTCGGTCACACCGGCACAGTCGTACGGGTCCTTCAGCCAGCCGTCGGGGAGGACAACCCGGTTGTTTCCGGACGTGCGGCCCCGCGGGCCGTCCGCACCCTCCGGCCACGGCTGGTCCAGGTCGAGCTCGCTCAGATGAGCATCGAGTTCCGCCAGGGACGAGGCGACGGCGAGCTTCTGGCGCATCTCGGATCCGACCGAGAAGCCCTTCAGGTACCAGGCCACGTGCTTACGGAAGTCGATCACCCCGCGGGACTCGTCGCCGATCCACTCCCCCAGCAGCCGGGCGTGCCGGACCATGGTCCCCGCGACCTCGCGCAGCGAGGGCCGGTGGAAGTCCTCGGGGCGCCCCTCGAAGGCCGCGACGAGGTCGTTGAACAGCCACGGGCGGCCCAGGCAGCCGCGCCCGACGACCACACCGTCGCAGCCGGTCTCGCGCACCATGCGCAGCGCGTCCTCGGCGCACCAGATGTCGCCGTTGCCGAGGACGGGGATCTCCGGGGCGTGCTCCTTCAGCCGGGCGATGGCCTCCCAGTCGGCGGTGCCGCCGTAGTGCTGGGCGGTGGTGCGGCCGTGCAGGGCGATGGCGGTGACGCCCTCCTCCACGGCGATCCGGCCGGCGTCGAGGTAGGTGAGGTGGTCGTCGTCGATGCCCTTGCGCATCTTCATGGTGACCGGCGTGTCGCCGGCGCCCGCGACCGCCTCCCGGAGGATGGCGCGCAGCAGGTTCCGCTTGTAGGGCAGGGCGGAGCCGCCGCCCTTGCGCGTGACCTTGGGAACGGGGCAGCCGAAGTTCAGGTCGATGTGGTCGGCGCGGTCCTCCTCGACGATCATGCGGACCGCCTTGCCGACCGTGGCGGGGTCGACCCCGTACAGCTGGATCGACCGGGGCTTCTCGGACTCGTCGAACCGGATCAGCTGCATGGTCTTGTCGTTGCGCTCGACCAGCGCCCGCGTGGTGATCATCTCGCTCACGAACAGCCCCTTGCCACCGCTGAACTCGCGGCAGAGCGTGCGGAACGGGGCGTTGGTGATGCCGGCCATGGGCGCGAGCACCACGGGGGGCTGCACGGTGTGCGGGCCGATCGCGAGGGGCGGGGGGAGCGTGGTCATACCCCCCATTGTCGCCCAGCCGGCCCCTCCGTCGCCGATACGGGTGACAGATATTGAAATCTGTCACCCGTCATGCCATTCTCGTTGGCATGACGACGAACGAGAGCACTTCCGCGACCATGACGACCACCCCGGCCGCTGCGGCGGCCGCCGCCGGGGCCCCCGGCGGGCCCGTGCGGTCCCTCGGCTCGACCGGGCCCGCCGTCTTCCCGCTGGGGCTGGGCTGCATGGGCATGTCCGCGCTGTACGGGGAGGCCGACCGCGGCGAGTCGCTGGCGACGATCCACGCCGCGCTCGACGCGGGCGTGACCCTGCTCGACACGGGCGACTTCTACGGCATGGGCCACAACGAGCTGCTGATCGGCGAAGCCCTGCGCACCGCCCCCGCGGCCGCGCGGGAGCGAGCGCTGACCAGTGTGAAGTTCGGCGCGCTGCGCACAGTCGAGGGCGGCTTCACCGGGTACGACGGCCGCCCCGAGGCGGTGCGGAACTTCCTGGCCTACTCGCTGCAGCGGCTGGGCCGGGACCACATCGACATCTACCGGATCGCCCGCGTCGACCCGGCGGTGCCGATCGAGGAGACGGTCGGCGCCATCGCCGAAGCCGTCGAAGCGGGGCACGTGCGGCACATCGGCCTGTCGGAGGTCGGAGCGGACACCCTGCGCCGAGCCGCTGCCGTGGCTCCGATCGCGGACCTCCAGATCGAGTACTCGCTGATATCCCGCGGCATCGAGCGGGAGATCCTGCCGACCGCGCGGGAGCTCGGCATAGGCGTCACGGCGTACGGGGTCCTCTCCCGCGGCCTGATCAGCGGGCACTTCACGCGCGACCGGGAACTGGCCCCGGGCGACTTCCGCGGGATGAGCCCCCGCTTCCAGGGCGAGAACCTCGACCGCAACCTCGCCCTCGTCGAGGCCCTGCGCACGGTGGCCGACGGCAAGGGCGTCAGCGTGGCCCAGACCGCCATCGCCTGGGTGCTCTCCCGCGGCGGGGACATCGTGCCGCTGGTGGGAGCCCGCCGCCGCGACCGGCTCGCCGAGGCACTGGGTGCCATGGAGGTGGTGCTGTCGGCGGCCGACCTCGCGGCCGTCGAGGAGGCGGTCCCGGCCGGAGCCGCAGCCGGCGAGCGCTACCCGGCCGCGCAGATGGCCCACCTGGACAGCGAGCACTGACTCGGCGGTACGGTCGTACCCATGTCACCCGCTGCCGCCGAGCCCCTGACCCCCGAGCGCATCCTGGAGACCACCGAGGAGGTGCTGCGCCGCTACGGCCCGGCCAAGGCGACCGTGGTCGACGTGGCGCGGGCCCTGGGCGTCAGCCACGGCAGCGTGTACCGGCACTTCCCGTCCAAGGCCGCCCTGCGCGAGGCGGTGACCGAGCGCTGGCTCGGCAAAACGGTCGGGCGCCTGGAGGAGATCGCCTCGGATGGCGCGGAGAGCGCCCCCTCCAAGCTGGAGGCGTGGCTGGAGGCGCTGTTCGACGCCAAGCGCCACAAGGCGGGCGACGACCCGGAGCTGTTCGCGACGTACACGGTGCTGCTCGCCGAGAACAGCGGGGTCGTGGAGGCGCACCTGGCCGAGCTGGTCGAGCAGTTGGGGCGGATCATCGCCGAGGGCGTGGAGGCGGGCACGCTCGACGTGCCGGACGTGCCGGCCGCGGCCCGCGCCGTGTTCGACGCGACCGGGCGCTTTCACGACCCGCAGTACGCGGCCGAGTGGACCTCCCCGACGATCAGCCGCGAGTTCGAGGCGGTCACGTCCCTGGTGGTCCGCGGCCTGCGCGCCTGACACAACCCCGATATGGCCGGAATGCACCACTCCACACGGCTTGATGATCTTTTGGTGCATCTCATGCCTGTTCGTGACCAGTCAAAACATACGGTTTCTCCCGTACGTCATCAGGCATGTCCCGGGGGAAACCTTGTCCACGCACCCATCTCAGGCAGAACGGCCGACGCCTCCGGCGCGCTCCGGCGGCGCCGCCGCGACCGGCTGGATCCTGACGATCGCCCTTAACGTGGTCGCTCCGATCATCACCTACCACCAGCTGCAGGACCACGGCTGGAGCGAGGCCGGCTCCCTGCTGGTCAGCAGCGCCTGGCCCGTGGTCGACAACATCGTCGTCCTCGCCTGGCGCCGCAAGCTCGACGAATTCGCCATGGTGACACTGGCGTTCCTCGCCATCACGGCCGCGGTGTCGCTGGTCGGCGCCAACTCCGCCCGCACGCTGCTCGTGAAGGACTCCTGCGTCACCGGACTGTTCGGGCTGCTCTGCCTGGCCACCCTGCTCGCGCCGCGGCCGCTGATCTTCTACTTCGGCCGCAAGTTCGCCACCGACGGCACACCGGAGAGCACGGCCTGGTGGAACGGCCTGTGGCAGTACCCGGGGTTCCGCCGCTCGATGACCGTGATGACCGCGGTGTGGGGCGTGGGCTACCTCCTGGAGGCGGGCGTACGCGTCGCCCTGGCCTACGTGCTGGACACCGACACGATGGTGGCCGTCAGCCCGATCATGATCTACGGCGTGCTCGCCGGCCTGGCCCTCTGGACCGTGTACTACGGAAAGAAGTCCAAGGCCGAGGGCGAGCGCCGCGCCGCCGCAGCAGCAGCCGAGGCCGGGGCGGCCGCGGCCTGACCCCGCGAAGAAGGCGGTGGCCCGGTGCGCGGCATGCGCACCGGGCCACCGTCCGCTGGAGCGGGCCCTAGCAGCCGAGGAGGCGGGTGGCCAGGTAGCTCTGGATCTGGTCCAGGGAGACGCGCTCCTGCTTCATGGTGTCGCGCTCGCGGACGGTCACCGCGTTGTCGTCGAGGGTGTCGAAGTCGACGGTGACGCAGAACGGCGTGCCGATCTCGTCCTGGCGGCGGTAGCGGCGGCCGATGGCGCCCGCGTCGTCGAACTCGATGTTCCAGTTCTTGCGCAGGTCGGCGGCGAGGCCCTTGGCCTTCGGCGACAGCTGCGCGTTGCGGGACAGCGGCAGGACGGCGACCTTGACCGGGGCCAGGCGCGGGTCGAGGCGCATCACGGTGCGCTTCTCCATGACGCCCTTGGCGTTCGGGGCCTCGTCCTCGTTGTACGCGTCGAGCATGAAGGCGAGCATGGCGCGGTTCACGCCGGCCGCGGGCTCGATGACGTACGGGGTGTAGCGCTCACCGGCCTCCTGGTCGAAGAAGGTGAGGTCCTGGCCGGAGGCGGCGGAGTGGGCCTTGAGGTCGTAGTCCGTGCGGTTGGCGATGCCCTCCAGCTCGGAGAACTCGCTGCCGCCGAAGTTGAAGCGGTACTCGATGTCGGCGGTGCGCTTCGAGTAGTGGGACAGCTTCTCCTTCGGGTGCTCGTACCAGCGGATGTTCTCCTCGCGGATGCCCAGGCCGCGGTACCAGTTCCACCGCTCCTGCATCCAGTACTCCTGCCACTGCTCGTCCTCGCCCGGCTTGACGAAGAACTCCATCTCCATCTGCTCGAACTCGCGGGTGCGGAAGATGAAGTTGCCGGGCGTGATCTCGTTGCGGAAGGACTTGCCCATCTGAGCGATGCCGAAGGGCGGCTTCTTGCGCGAGGAGGTCTGCACCAGGGCGAAGTTGGTGAAGATGCCCTGGGCGGTCTCGGGGCGCAGGTACGCCTTGGAGCCGGTGTCCTGGGTCGGGCCGAGGTGGGTCTCCAGCATGCCGGAGAACTGCTTCGGCTCGGTGAACTGGCCCTTCACGCCGCAGTGGGGGCAGTTCACGTCGGCCAGGCCGTTCTCGGGGAGGCGGCCGTGCTTGGCCTCGTACGCCTCCTCGAGGTGGTCGGCGCGGTGGCGCTTGTGGCAGGCGGTGCACTCGGTGAGCGGGTCGGAGAACGTCGCGACGTGGCCCGAGGCCACCCAGACCTCGGGGGCCAGGATCACGGACGAGTCGATGCCGACGATGTCCTCACGGCCGGTCACCATCGCCTTCCACCACTGGCGCTTGATGTTCTCCTTGAGCTCGACACCCAGCGGACCGTAGTCCCAGGCAGCCCGGGAGCCGCCGTAGATCTCACTGCACGGGTAAACGAAGCCACGGCGCTTGCTCAGGCTGACGATGGTTTCGATCTTGTCGGCGGCCACGGTGCTCTCTTCATTACGAGGACGAACGCGAATGCCTCAGGTTACCGGCGCCCGCACCCCCTCCATCAAATCGGTTCCCCTTCCATGGTGCCCCCGGGGGCCCGCAGCCAGGGCTTTTTGACAACGGTTTCCATATTTGATGAAAATGGATGTCATGAACGTACGCCGCCTCATACCCACCGCCGCCCTCGCCGGGGCCGTCGCGCTCGCCGCCCCGGCCCTGACCGCCTGCTCCGGCACCGCCGGTGCCGACGCCGGAGCCTCCCCCGCCGGCGCTGCGGAGGGCAGGCTCGCCGTGACGGCGTCGTTCTACCCCATGCAGTTCCTCGCCGAGCAGATCGGCGGGGACCGCGTCCAGGTCGCCTCCCTCACCAAGCCGGGCGTCGAGCCGCACGACCTGGAGATCACCCCCAAGCAGACCGCACAGCTCGGGGAGTCGGACGTCGTCCTCTACCTCAAGGGCCTCCAGCCCGCCGTCGACGAGGCCGTCGCCCAGGCCGGTGTGAAGAACACCGTCGACGCCGCGACCCTCACCAAGCTCGACTCCCACGACGCCGGCGGCGACGACCACGGCCACGGCCACGAGGACGGACACGGCGAGGAGGCGGGCCACTCCGAGGGCGACGGCCACGGCCACGGCGAGGCCGGCGGCGACCCGCACGTCTGGCTCGACCCGTCCAAGTACGCCGAGATCGCCAAGGGCGTCGGCGCCGCCCTGGAGAAGGCGGACCCCGGCCACGCCGCCGACTACCGCAAGAACACCGACGAGCTGGTCGGCAAACTGACCGCCCTCGACACGGAGTTCAAGGACGGCCTGAAGAACACCGCCACCAAGACCTTCATCACGACCCACGCAGCCTTCGGCTACCTCGCCGAGCGCTACGGCCTCGACCAGGAGGGCATCTCCGGCGTCGACCCCGAGTCCGAGCCCAGCCCGGCCCGGATGAAGGAGCTCCAGGAGCGCGCGAAGAAGGAGAACGTCACCACGGTGTTCTTCGAGACCCTGGCCAGCGACAAGACCGCCAAGTCCCTCGCCGCCGACACCGGCCTGAAGACCGACGTCCTCGACCCGCTCGAGGGAATCACCGACAAGTCCCAGGGCGCTGACTACTTCGAGGTCATGCGGTCCAACCTCAAGAACCTCCAGAAGGCCCTCGGGGCCAAGTGATGACGTCGACGGAGGCGCCCCCCATGGAGTCCAAGCCCGCGGAACCGGCGCAGCAGCCGGTCATCTCCCTGCGCGGCGCAGTCGCCTCGCTCGGCTCGCGCCCCGTCCTGCGCGGCGTCGACCTGGCGGTGCGCCCCGGCGAGGTCGTCGCCCTCCTCGGCGCCAACGGCTCCGGGAAGTCGACGGCCGTGCGCGCCGTCGTCGGCCAGGTTCCCCTGTCGGGCGGCGAGCTGTCGCTGTTCGGCACGCCCTTCCGGCGCTTCCGGGACTGGTCGCGCATCGGGTACGTGCCCCAGCGCACCACCGCGGCGAGCGGCGTCCCGGCGACGGTGCGCGAGGTCGTCTCCGCGGGCCGGCTCGCCCGCACCCGCTTCGGCCTGCTGCGCAGGGCCGACAAGGAGGCCGTCGGGCGCGCCCTGGCCCTGGTCGACATGGACGGGTACGCCGACGCCTCGGTCAACGCCCTCTCCGGCGGCCAGCACCAGCGCGTCCTGATCGCCCGCGCCCTGGCCGCCGAGCCCGAGCTGCTGATCATGGACGAGCCGATGGCCGGCGTGGACCTCGCCAACCAGGAGGTCCTCGCGAGCGCCGTCCGCGAGCAGGTCGCCGCCGGCGCGACCGTCCTGCTCGTCCTGCACGAGCTCGGCCCGCTGGAGCCGCTGATCGACCGCGCGGTCGTCCTGCGCGACGGCTGCGTCGTCCACGACGGCGCGCCCCCGGAGGCCGTGGGCCAGCACGCCCTGCCCGGCCACGACCACGTACACCCCCACGCGGCGCACGACGCCGAACCCCTGCGCACCGGACTGCTGAGCTGATGGACCTCCTGAACTACGCCTTCATGCAGCGGGCCCTGCTCGCCGCCGTCCTGGTGGGCCTCACCGCCCCCGCCATCGGCACCTACCTCGTCCAGCGCCGCCAGGCGGTCATGGGCGACGGCATCGGCCACGTGGCCCTGACGGGCGTCGCGCTGGGCTTCCTGCTGAACGCCAGCCCGGTGTGGCTCGCGACCCTGGTCGCGGTCCTCGGCGCGGTCGGCATGGAGCTCATCCGCTCGCGCGGCCGGACCAGCGGCGACATCGCCCTGGCGATGCTCTTCTACGGCGGCCTGGCCGGCGGCGTAATGATCATCAATCTGGCGCCGGGCGGCTCCACCAGCAACCTGACCAGCTACCTCTTCGGCTCGATCACCACCGTCTCGGCCGAGGACATCACGGCCGTCGTCGTCCTCGCCGCGTTCGTGCTCGCCGTGGCCCTGGGCCTGCGCCGGCAGCTGTTCGCCGTCTGCCAGGACGAGGAGTTCGCCCGGGTCACCGGCCTGCCCGTGCGGCTGCTCAACCTGCTGCTCGCGGTCACCGCGGCCGTCACGGTGACCGTCGCCATGCGCATCGTCGGCCTGCTCCTCGTCAGCGCCATGATGGTGATCCCCGTCGCGGCGGCGCAGCGCGTCACCCGCGGATTCGCCGCCACCCTGGCGACCGCGATGGGCATCGGCGTCCTGGTCTCGCTCTCCGGCACCGTGGCCACGTACTACATCGACGCCCCCTCCGGCGGCACCATCGTGCTCCTGGCCATCGCCGTCTTCACGGTCCTCACGGCGGTGTCCGCGCCGCTGGCCCGGCGCCGGGCCGAGGCGGCGCGCACCGCCGAAGAGGTCTGTACGCGCGACGACGTGAAGGTCCAGTAGCGGCGGCCGCCTGGCACAATTGGGCCGAGGCCGATACGAGGAGGAACCGGTGGCGACTGCGCCTGGCGAGACGAGTACCGCGCCAGTACGAGGGCGATCCACCCGGCAGCGGGCGGCGGTGGCGGCCGCGCTGGACGAGGTGGACGAGTTCCGCAGCGCCCAGGAGCTGCACGACATGCTCCGGCACCGCGGCGACTCCGTGGGCCTGACCACGGTCTACCGCACCCTCCAGTCCCTGGCGGACGCGGGCGAGGTCGACGTGCTGCGCACCAGCGACGGCGAGTCCGTCTACCGGCGCTGCTCCACCGGGGACCACCACCACCACCTGGTGTGCCGCGGCTGCGGCAAGGCCGTCGAGGTGGAGGGCCCGGCCGTCGAGAAGTGGGCCGAGTCGATCGCGGCCGAGCACGGCTTCGTGAACGTCGCCCACACCGTCGAGATCTTCGGCACCTGCTCCGACTGCGCGGCCGCGGCAGCCTCCTGAGCGCGGTCCGGGCGCTTTCCGGCCGCGGGCCGAAGCGATCCGGACGACTTCGCAGGACACGGCGGAGGGCCCGCCCCGGAAAACCCGGTGGCGGGCCCTCCGCCGTGTCCGCGGCCCCTCAGCCGGCAGCGCCGCCCGGCTCCACCTGGTTCGGGACGGCCCCGCCGAAGCGGCGGTCGCGCTGGGCGTACTCCAGGCAGGCCTGCCACAGGTTGCGGCGGTCGAAGTCCGGCCACAGCACGTCCTGGAAGACCATCTCGGCGTACGCGCTCTGCCAGAGCAGGTAGTTCGAGGTGCGCTGCTCGCCGCTGGGGCGCAGGAACAGGTCGACGTCCGGCATGTCCGGGTAGTAGATGTACTTCGCGAAGGTCTTCTCGTTGACCTTCGACGGGTCCAGCTTCCCGGCGGCCACGTCCCGCGCTATGGCCTGCGCCGCGTCGGCGATCTCGGCGCGGCCGCCGTAGTTGACGCAGAAGTACAGCGTCATCTTGTCGTTGTCGACGGTCTGCTCCTGGGCCACCTGGAGCTCCTGGACGACGGACTTCCACATCTTCGGCATGCGGCCGACCCAGCGGATGCGGATGCCCAGCTCGTCCATCTCGTCGCGGCGGCGGCGGATGACGTCGCGGTTGAAGTTCATCAGGAAGCGGACCTCTTCCGGGGAGCGCTTCCAGTTCTCCGTCGAGAAGGCGTACAGCGAGAGGTTCTTGACGCCCATCTCGATGCAGCCCTTGAGGACGTCGAGGACGACGCCCTCGCCGACCTTGTGGCCCTCGGTGCGGGGCAGCCCGCGCTCCTTGGCCCAGCGGCCGTTGCCGTCCATGACGATCGCGACGTGGTTGGGGACCAGCTCGCCGGGGATCTTCGGCGGGCGCGCACCGGACGGGTGCGGCTCCGGAACCTTGTACTCGCGGCGAGAGCGTCCCAGAATCCCGCGTCGTGCCATGTGCCCAGCTCCTATTTCTCGACGTAACGCAGCGAGCGTAGCCCGCGCTCCAGATGCCAGTGCAAATAGGCCGAGACGAGCCCGCTGCCCTCCCGCACGTGGCGTGCCTCGCACGCGTCGGCGTACCCCCAGTCGCCCGTCAGCAGGGCGCTGAGCAGGGCGACGGCCTCCGACGAGGGTACGACGCTGCCGGCCACCCGGCAGTCGCCGCAGACGACCCCGCCCGCGGCGACGGAGAAGTGCCGGTTCGGGCCGTGGATGCCGCACTTCGCGCAGTCCTCGAAGCTCGGCGCGTAGCCGTTCACGGCGAGGGAGCGCAGCAGGAAGGCGTCGAGGATGAGGTTCGGCTCGTGCTCGCCGCGGGAGAGGGTGCGCAGGGCGCCGATGAGCAGCAGGTACTGCTGGACGGCCGGCTCGCCCTCGTTCTCGGTGAACCGCTCGGCGGTCTCCAGCATCGCGGTGCCGGCCGTGTAGCGGGCGTAGTCGGTGACGATGCCGTTGCCGTACGGGGAGATGATCTCGGTCTGCGTGCAGAGCGGCAGGCTGCGCCCGACGAGGTCGCTGCCGCGGGCGAAGAACTGGACGTCGGCGTGGGAGAAGGGCTCCAGCCCGGCGCCGAACTTCGACTTGGTGCGGCGTACGCCGCGGGCGACGGCCCGCACCCGTCCGTGGCCGCGGGTCAGCAGCGTGATGATGCGGTCCGCCTCGCCGAGCTTCTGGGTGCGCAGCACGATGCCGTCGTCGCGGAACAGACTCATGCGCCCATTGTCGCCTGTGCGGGTGCGGCGGCGGCCCCCTGCCCCGGACCGGCTCCGGGACGGGGGGCCGCCGCGGCCCGCGGGGTCAGCGGGCGGGGGCGGGGGCCGGATCGGCGTCGGGGTCGGCGTCGGGCTCGGGGTCCCGGTCGGCCGCGGGGCCGGCGGGGGCCGGAACGGGTACCGGTGCGGCGGCCGGGGCCGCAGGCGGGGCGGGCTCCGCGGTCAGGGCTCCGGCGGCGTGGGCGTCGTCCTTGCCGAGGCCGTTGAAGACGGCGTTCAGCACGATGGCGGCCGTCGCGCCGAGCGTCACGCCGCTGTTCAGCAGGGAGGACAGGTCGGCGTCCATGTGCTCCTTGAACAGCACCGGGACGGTGGCGGGCAGCAGCGCGAAGGCCAGGGAGACGCCCACGACCAGCGCGTTCTTCTCCTCCTTCAGGTCGACCTTGGCAAGGGTCTGGATGCCGGCCAGGGCGACCATCGCGAACATGACGGTCGCGGCGCCGCCGAGGACGCCGTGCGGCACGGAGGCCACGATGGCGGCGGCCTTCGGCAGCAGCCCCAGGATGATCATGAACACGCCGGCCGCGACGACGACGAAGCGGCTCTTGACCTTGGTCATCCGCACGAGTCCGACGTTCTCGGCGAACGCGACGTACGGGAAGGAGTTGAGGACGCCTCCGAGCGCGGTCGCGGCGCCGTCGGCGCGCAGTGCACGGGCCACGGTCTCGCTGTCGACGTCCTTGCCGACGATGTCGCCGACCGCGTACGTGTCACCGGTCGTCTCGACCATGGTGATCAGCATGACGATGAGCATCAGCACGATCGGGAACCACTCGAACTTCGGCGCACCGAAGTGGAAGGGTGTCGTCACGCCGATCCAGTCGGCCTTCGAGACGCTGTCGAACCGGGCGTCGCCGAGCAGGAAGGCGACGGCCGTCCCGCCCACGAGGCCGAGCAGGATGGCGATCGAGGAGAGGAAGGGCCGACCGAGCCTCATCAGCAGCAGGATGAAGAGCATGGTGCCTCCGGCGTACGCGAAGTGCTTCGGATCTCCGAAGTCGGGGCTGCCGAGGCCGCCCGCCGCGTCGTTCAGGCCGACCGGCAGCAGCACGATGCCCAGTACGGTGATCACGGTGCCGGTGACGACCGGCGGGAAGAGCCGCATGACCGCGCGGAACGCCCGGGCCGGCAGCCAGGCGAACGCGAACGTGGCGACGCCCGCGGTGATGACGGCGCCGTAGATGACCAGGAGGGCGGCGGTGCCGCCGCCCGCGCCGAGGCCTATCGCGATCATCGGGGAGACGGCGGTGAAGGTGACGCCCTGGATGAGCGGCAGTCGCGCGCCGACCCTGCCGATGCCCCACGCCTGGATGATGGAGGCGATGCCGCAGGTGAAGAGGTCGGCGTTGATCAGGTAGACGAGTTGTTCGGGGGTCAGCCCGAGCGCGCCTCCGACGATGATCGGGACGATCACGGCGCCGGCGTAGAAGGCGAGCACGTGCTGGAAGCCGTACAGCGCGAGCTTGGGGACGGGGAGCACCTCGTCGACCGGGTGGGTGCTCTGCTCTCCGTCGGCGGAGAGCCGGGCGGCGACACGTGCCATCGGGCTTGCCCTTCAGAAGGTGGTGAACGGGGAGGGTCTGGTTGTCCCCGGGCGGAGCGGGTCGTGTCCCGTGGGTCCGCCGGGGTTGTCAGGTGCGTTCGTTCACGTGGCCGAAGCCCGCCGGGTCGCGCTCCGGCGGCGTTCGTCGTGTGTCCGGAATTGAACGCCTGTGGGAGGGGACACAGATATCGTCGACTTCCACAAAGTGTTGACCCGTGGGGGCGCCCGATCTGTGGGTTCCTCCAGTGGCGCAGGGCGGTGCGGCGGGGTAGCCCGGCACGGCTCCCGCCCTCCCGACCGCCCTCGTACGGACGATGCCCCTTGCTGTGACGTGCGGCGATGCCCTCCGGGGCGCCGGGGGCGGCGCACGGGCGCGCGGCAGCGCCGCCGTCCGCCTGCTGGGACGGCCCGGCGGCGGACGGCGCGGTTCCCCGAGCCCTACGGCCGGATTCAGGCCCCGTGAGGCCGGATCGTTACCTCGATCGGAGCCGTTTCGGCCGGATCCGGCGGTCGCCCGGCGGTCGTCCGGTGGTCAGGAGGAGCGCACGGCGGACAGCAGCCGCGCCACGTCGTCCGAGCCGATCCGCAGGGCGGAGCCCACGGTGGCGAGCACCTCGCGCTCGGCCGGGGTGTACGGGCCGTCGGCGAGCGCGATCCGCGCGCCCTGGAGCAGGATCGACTCCCGCCCAGGGCCTGCCAGGTGCGGGGCGAGCGGCTCCAGCGCCTCGTGGAGCTCGATGGCCAGCGCGGCCCCGCAGCAGTCGGGGGCGTCGTACAGCCCGAGGCGGCCCTGGTCGCTGGCGAGCGCCTGCACAAGGGATTCCAGCTGCTCCCCGGTGCAGTCCTGGAAGCCGGCGGCGCGGACGGCCGACACGGCGGTCTCCAGGACGGCCCGCGCCTCGGTGCCGCCGGCCGCGAGCACGGCCAGGGCGACGGTGTGCACGGCGTCGCGCAGCAGGGCGGAGAAGCGGGTGGTGGTGAGGCGGTCGAGCACGTCGGTGCCGAAGCGCTCCCGGCAGCCCTGGCATTCGACGACGGGCCCGGCCTCGCCGCGCGACAGCAGCGGGACGCCGAGGACCGTGAACCTGCGGCGTCCGGTGCGCCGGCGGTAGTTGCGGTCGCCGCCGCAGCCCGTGCAGAAGAACTCGCCGTCGCCCACCGTGTTCCACGTGGTGCGGATGCCCCAGACCGTCAGCTTCCGGCCGTCCCCACCCCGAACTGGCAGCACGTCGCACCTCCGTCAACTCCCCCGTGGCCCTGCGGGCACGGGCGGGACCCCCAGGCGGCACACCGGGGTTGGCGTGATGTTAGCCACATCGGTGAGGATGCGTCAGTCGTGTGACAAGACAACATCCGCCGCGGGGCGGAGTTGGCCGGTCCGTGCTGCTGCGCCTCCCCCGCCCGTCTGCGGGGCCTGCCCGCGCCCGACGGCGTGCGCGGCGGATCCCGTCTGGTCACAGCCTCCGCAGGCGGGAGCGGCCGGGGCGCGGCCCGGCCGCCGGCCCGTTCCGGCGCCCGGCCGGTGAGGGGCCGGCCGAGGCCGACACCGGCGGCTCCGGCCCGGTCCGACCGTGCGGGAACCGGCCGGTGAGGGGCCGGCGGAGGGCGGCGGGGCGGGTCCGGGGCGGCGTACGGCGCCCCGGTCAACGCGGGGCACCCGGGACCATCCGCAAGGAGCCGGCAGCAGCGCCGCCGCGCCCTCCCGGGCGGGAGGGGCGCGGCGGCGCGGCGGCGGGCCCTGCGGCCCGGCGGGTCAGCGGCCCGCGCGGTTGACGGCGGAGACGACCGCCTTCAGGGAGGCGCGGGTGGTGTTGGCGTCGATGCCGATGCCCCACAGGACCCGGCCGTCGATCGCGCACTCGATGTAGGAGGCGGCGACGGCGGAGGCACCCTCACTCATCGTGTGCTCGGTGTAGTCCAGCAGGCGGGCGTCGACGCCGATGGAGGCCAGGGCGTCGAAGAACGCGGAGATCGGGCCGTTGCCGGTGCCGTTCAGGACGGTCTCGACGCCGTCCACGACGGCGTCGACGGTCAGCGTGTCCGTGCCGTCCCTGTCGGTGGCGGTCGAGCCGGCGCGCAGCTGGATGCGGCCCCACGGGTTGTCCGGGTTGGGCAGGTACTCGTCCGAGAAGATGTCCCAGATCGCCTTCGGCGTGACCTCGCCGCCCTCGGCGTCGGTCTTCGCCTGGATGATCTTCGAGAACTCGATCTGCATGCGGCGCGGCAGGTCCAGCTTGTGGTCGTTCTTCAGGACGTACGCGACGCCGCCCTTGCCGGACTGCGAGTTGACGCGGATGACGGCCTCGTACGAGCGGCCGACGTCCTTGGGGTCGATCGGCAGGTAGGGGACGGCCCACTCGATCTCGTCGACGGTCTTGCCCTGGGCGGCCGCGTCGGCCTCCATGGCGTCGAAGCCCTTCTTGATGGCGTCCTGGTGGGAGCCGGAGAAGGCCGTGTAGACCAGGTCGCCCGCGTAGGGGTGGCGCGGGTGGACCGGCATCTGGTTGCAGTACTCGCTGGTGCGGCGGATCTCGTCGATCTGGGAGAAGTCGATCTGCGGGTCGATGCCCTGGGAGAACAGGTTCATGCCCAGGGTGATCAGGTCGACGTTGCCGGTGCGCTCGCCCTGGCCGAACAGGCAGCCCTCGATGCGGTCGGCGCCGGCCATCAGGGCCAGCTCGGCGGCGGCGACGGCGGTGCCGCGGTCGTTGTGCGGGTGGACGGAGATGCAGATGTGCTCGCGGCGGGTCAGGTGGCGGGCCATCCACTCGAAGCGGTCCGCGTGGGTGGACGGCGTGGAGCGCTCCACCGTGGCCGGCAGGTTCAGGATGATCTCGCGGCCGGGGCCGGGCTGCCACACGTCGCAGACGGCCTCGCAGACCTCCAGGGCGAAGTCCAGCTCGGTGTCGGTGAAGATCTCGGGGCTGTACTGGTAGCCGAAGACGGTCTCGGGGCCCAGCAGCTTCTCGGCGTACTCCATGACCAGGCGGGTGCCGTCGACGGCGATCTGCTTGATCTGCTCCTTGGAGCCGCGGAAGACGACCCGGCGGAAGGTCGGCGCGGTGGCGTTGTACAGGTGAACGGTGGCGCGCCGGGCGCCGACCAGCGATTCCACGGTCCGCTCGATCAGGTCCTCGCGGGCCTGGGTCAGTACGGAGATGGTCACGTCGTCCGGGATGGCGCCCTCTTCGATGATGGAGCGCACGAACGCGAAGTCGGTCTCGCCGGAGGAGGGGAAGCCGACCTCGATCTCCTTGTAGCCCATGCGCACCAGCAGGTCGAACATCTCGCGCTTGCGGGCGGGGGTCATCGGGTCGATCAGCGACTGGTTGCCGTCGCGCAGGTCGGTGGACAGCCAGCGGGGCGCCTTGGTCACGCGGGCGTCGGGCCAGGTGCGGTCGGGCAGGTCCACCTGCTCGTAGCGGCCGTACTTGTGGATGGGCATCCCGGACGGCTGCTGCGCGTGCGTGGCGTTCGTGATCGGGGTGGGGCGACCGGCGAAGGTGTGCTGGCTCATGGCGTAGGGCTCCTCGGGTGTCCGCGTGGGGATCGCTGAACGGCCGACGGCGGTCGTAAACCGCAACACCAGACTCCGCGGGGAGGGGGTCGACCTACGACTGCAGACCCTCGCCGCGGCAGCTAAGCAGAAGCAGCCCGAAACGCATGATGGGCCGAGCCTAGCCGAGCCGCGCCGTGGCGCGAGGGGCCGTTCCAGTATGCGGGACCCGCCTGTCCGATTTGTACCCTATGTGGCATAGGTCTCTTTCGGTATGCGCGATCCAGGGGGTCCGTCAACGCGCTGCGACACCTTTCAGACAACCGAATGAATCATGGTTGCAGCTAGTGACAGGAAAGTGACCCACTGCCACATTGCCTGGATGGATGCCTCCCACACCCACACCGCCGCCCATGCCCCGTTCTGCACGGTCGTGCCTCCCCACATGCTCGACCGGATCGCGGGCTCCCGGAACACCGGCCGCGCCGAATCCGCCCTGCGCACCCTGGAGCACGACGCCTCCCTGCGCACCCGGCGCAACGTCACCACCGCGCGCCCCTTCACCGTGCCGTCCCCGGGCGCGCCCGTCCCGGACGAGCCGCAGCGCACCGTGTACGACGCCGAGCACCGCACCCGGCTGCCGGGGCGGAAGGTCCGCGGCGAGGGGGACGAGGCCTCCCAGGACGCCGGCGTCAACCGCGCGTACGCCGGCCTGGGCGCCACGCACGAACTGTTCCTGAAGGCCTTCGGGCGGCGCTCCATCGACGACGCCGGGCTCGCCCTGGACGCGACCGTCCACTACGGCCGGGACTACAACAACGCCTTCTGGGACGGCAGCCAGATGGTCTTCGGCGACGGCGACGGCGATCTCTTCCTCGACTTCACGGTCGCCGTGGACGTCATCGGCCACGAGCTCGCCCACGGCGTCACCCAGTACACGGCCAACCTCGTCTACCGCGGCCAGTCCGGCGCCCTCAACGAGTCCATGTCCGACGTCTTCGGCTCGCTGATCAAGCAGTACACGCTGGGACAGACCGCCGACGAGGCCGACTGGCTGATCGGCGCGGGCCTGCTCGGCCCGAACGTGAGCGGCGTGGCCCTGCGCTCGATGAAGGCGCCCGGCACCGCGTACGACGACGACGAGCTCGGCAAGGACCCGCAGCCGGCCAGCATGGACGACTACGTCGACACCCTGCGCGACAACGGCGGCGTCCACATCAACTCCGGCATCCCCAACCGCGCCTTCTACGTGGCCGCGACCGAGCTCGGCGGCAAGGCATGGGAGCGCGCCGGGCAGATCTGGTACGACACCCTCACCGGCGGCGAGCTCACCGCCAAGGCCACCTTCGCCCAGTTCGCCCGGCTCTCGACCGCGGCCGCCGCCGCCCGCTACGGCGAGGGCGGCGAGGAGCACCGGGCGCTGCAGAAGGCCTGGTCGACGGTGGGCGTCGCATAGCGCGCCCGGGTCTGGGCAGAGGACGGCCATGCGGATCGAGGTGGTGCGGACCGGCGGCTTCGCCGGCATCGAGCGGCGGGCCGAGGTGGACACGGCCGGCCGGCCGGACGAGGACGAGTGGCGCGCCCTGGCCCAGCTGGCGCTCCGCCCGGCCCCGGGCGGCCCGGCGCCGGGCGTCCGGGACGGCTTCTCCTACCGGATCACGGTCGACGGGCGGACGGTGCACTGCCACGACCCGCACCTGACGGACGCCCAGCGGGCCCTCGTCACCCGCCTCCTCAAAGAAGGTGCCTGAGCAGGGCCTCCCTTGTTTGTATGGCCCGATGACACCGACACCGCAGACCCCGCTGACCCGTGTCGAGGCGTACTACGACACCGCGCCGCGCGCCGGGGGTGCGCGGGCCGAGGACTTCGGCCCGCTCACCCTCTTCGTGCGCGAGGGCCCCGGCTGGCCCTACTACGCCCGGCCCGCGCTCGGCAGCCGCGGCGCGACCGCGGCCGACGTGGCCCGCGTGAGGGAGCGCCAGCGCGCACTGGGCGTGCCGCAGGCGTTCGAATGGGTGGCCGAAACCAGTCCCTGGCTGCGCGCCGCCGCGGAGGAGGCCGGGCTGCGGGTCCACGCGCATCCGCTGATGGTGCTGGAGCAGTCCGCTCCACCGGGGCCGCCACACCCCGGCGTCCGCCTCATCGGCCCGGACGACGCCCTGCTGCCCGCGGCCGTGGCCGTCCCCCTGCTGGCCTTCGCCGACCCCGGCACCGCGGTCGGCACGGCAGGCCCGGCGGAACTCGCCGCCGCGATGGAGCTGCCCCTGGCCGCGGCCCGCCGGGAGTCGGTCTCCGCGGACCTGGCCTCGGGGCGCACCGCCCTGGCGGTGGCGGTGCACGACGGCGCGGTCCTGGCCTCGGGCCAGTACATCCCGGTCGGCGACACCGCCGAGGTGGTCGGCGTCGCCACCCTGCCCGCGGCCCGGCGCCGCGGCCTCGCGCTGGGCGTGACCGCCGCCCTCGTCGCGGACGCCGTCGCGCGGGGCGTCCGTACGGTGTTCCTGTCGGCGGGCGACGAGGCGGTGGCCCGCGTCTACGCCCGGGCGGGCTTCCGGACGGTGGCGACGGCCCTGATCGCGGAGCCCGCCGACGAGGGCTGACGGCCCGCCGGGACGCCCGGCACGGGACGGCCCCCGCGCCTTGCCGGAACGGCAAAGGTGCTTGGCCCCGGCCCGCCCGGCGGCGCAGCATCGGGCCATCACAGCCCGTACCCCGAGGAGGACCCCGTGTCCGAGCACACCCACCACGACCAGCACCGGCACGCCGCGGCGGAGGCGGCGGCCGGCTCCCTCTCCGGTGAGGAGTTCTGGGACGCCCGCTACGGCGAGAGCGACCGCATCTGGAGCGGCAACCCGAACGAGGCGCTGGTCCGCGAGGCCGGGGAGCTTCCGCCCGGCCGGGCGCTGGACCTGGGCTGCGGGGAGGGAGCGGACGCCGTCTGGCTGGCCCGCCGCGGCTGGCGGGTGACCGCCACCGACATCTCCGGCGTCGCCCTGGAGCGGGCCGCAGGGCACGCGGCCGAGGCGGGTGTCGCGGAGCGTGTCGACTTCCGCCGCCACGACCTCGGCGAGTCCTTCCCGGCCGGGGAGTTCGACCTCGTCTCGGCCTGCTTCCTGCACGCCTACGGGGACTTCCCGCGTGCCCGGATCCTGCGCGCGGCCGCCCGGGCCGTGGCCCCGGGCGGCGTGCTGCTCGTCGTGGGCCACGGCGGCTGGGCGTCCTGGCAGGCGGAGGAGGACCGTCCGCCCGTCCACTTCCCCCGGCCGGACGAGGTCCTCGGCCAGCTGGAGCTGCCGGAGGGCGACTGGGAGGTCCTGGTCGCCGAGGAGTACGAGAAGGACCAGTCCGCGCCCGACGGCCGGCCGGGGACCCGCACCGACAACACGGTGAAGGTCCGCCGCCTGCGGTAGGGCTCCCCCCGGGCGCCGCTCTCAGAAGCCGAGCTTGCGCAGCTGCTTGGGGTCGCGCTGCCAGTCCTTGGCGACCTTCACGTGCAGGTCGAGGAAGACGGGGGTGCCGAGCAGCGCCTCGATGTGCTTGCGCGACTTCATCCCGACCTCCTTCAGTCGGGAGCCCTTGGGGCCGATGATGATGCCCTTCTGGCTCGGCCGCTCGATGTAGACGTTGGCGTGGATGTCGAGGAGCGGCCGGTCCGCGGGGCGGTTCTCCCGGGGGATCATCTCCTCGACCACGACGGCGATGGAGTGCGGCAGCTCGTCGCGGACGCCCTCCAGGGCGGCCTCGCGGATGAGCTCGGCGACCATCACGGCCTCGGGCTCGTCGGTGAGGTCGCCCTCGGGGTAGAGCGGCGGGCTCTCGGGCAGCATCGGCGCGATCAGGTCGGCCAGCAGCCCGACCTGGTTGTCGCCGACGGCGGAGACGGGGACGATCTCGGCCCACTCGATGCCGAGCTCCTCGCCCAGCCGCTGGATCGCGATGAGCTGTTCGGCCAGCGCCTTGGAGTCGACCAGGTCCGTCTTGGTCACGATGGCGATCTTGGGGGTCTTCCTGATCCCCGCGAGCTCCTTGGCGATGAACTTGTCTCCGGGGCCGAGCTTCTGGTCGGCGGGCAGGCAGAAGCCGATCACGTCGACCTCGGCCCACGTCGTGCGCACGACGTCGTTCAGCCGCTCGCCGAGGAGGGTGCGCGGCTTGTGCAGGCCGGGGGTGTCGACGAGGACGAGCTGGGCGTCCGGGCGGTGCACGATGCCGCGGACGGTGTGGCGGGTGGTCTGCGGCCGGTTGGAGGTGATCGCGACCTTGGTGCCCACCAGTGCGTTGGTCAGGGTCGACTTCCCCGCGTTGGGGCGGCCGACGAAGCAGGCGAAACCCGCACGGTGCGGGGCGGTGGACTCGGGGGAACGATCGCTCATACGGGCCATTCTCCCCGATGCCGCTCCCCGCGCCGACCAGGCTGCCGCCGTGGGGGCCGCGGGCCCGCTCACCGCGCGGTCCGCGCCGCGGGGGGCGTACCGCCCGGACCGGCCGCCCGGAAGGTGCGGCGGTAGGCCGTGGGGCTGACCCCGAGGGCCGCCTGGACGTGCTTGCGCAGCGACTGCGCCGTCCCGAACCCGGCCTCGCGCGCCACCCGCTCCATCGGCAGATCCGTCCGCTCCAGGAGCTGCCGGGCCCGCTCCACCCGCTGCCCGGTGATCCACTCCCCGGGGCTGACTCCGGCCTCCTCGCGGAACCGCCGCGTGAAGGTGCGCACCGACATGGACTCCTTGCGGGCCAGGTCTGCGAGGAGTACGGGCTCGTGGAGGCGGTCCAGCACCCAGGCGCGGGCCGCGGCCGTGCTCGCCGCCTGCGGGTTCGGGACGGGGCGGTCGACGAACTGGGCCTGCCCGCCGTCCCGGTGCGGGGGGACGACGGTCCGCCGGGCCACGTCGTTGGCGACGGCGGCGCCGTGGTCGCGGCGCACGATGTGCAGGCACAGGTCGATACCGGAGGCGACGCCGGCGGAGGTCAGGACGTCCCCGTCGTCGGTGTAGAGGACGTCCGGGTCGACGCGGACGGCGGGGAAGAGCCGCTGGAAGTGCTCGGCGTGTGCCCAGTGGGTGGTGGCGGGGCGGCCGTCCAGGTATCCGGCGGCGGCCAGGACGTAGCCGCCCGTGCAGATGGAGACGAGCCGGGTGCCGGGCCGGATGTGGGCGAGCGCGGCGGCCAGCGGGGCGGTGAGCCGGCCCTCCTCGTGGACGGGCCCGAGCTCGTACGAGGCGGGGACGACGACGGTGTCGGCGGTGGCGAGCAGCTCGGGGCCGTGCTCGACGTGGACGGCGAAGTCGGCGTCCGTGCGGACCGGGCCGGCGGCGAGGGCGCAGGTCAGGATCTCGTACAGCGGCTCCCCGGAGGCGTCCCGGGCGCGGCCGAAGATCCGGTGCGGGATGCCCAGCTCGAAGGGGAGCAGGCCGGGGAGTGCGAGGACGGCGACGCGGTGGGGGGCCATGGCCCGATCGTATCGAAGGGTGGCATCCGGGCCGCTGTCGTGCGGGGCGGGGGTCCCCGGATGCTGTCGGCGTGGAACAGACAGCTACCGCCGCCGACCCCGCCGCAGCCGACCCGGCGGGGCTTCCCCCGGCGGCCCGCGGGCGCGTCCACCGCGCCTGGTGGGTCGCCGCCGTCACCTTCGTCACCATCGTGGGCGCCGCCGCGTTCGCGTCCCTGCCGGGCCTGCTCATCGAGCCGCTGCACGCGGAGTTCGACTGGTCGCGGGGGACGATCGGGTTCGCCGTCTCGGTGAACCTCGCCCTGTACGGGCTCACCGCGCCGTTCGCCGCCGCGCTGATGGACCGCTTCGGCATCCGCCGGATCGTGGCGCTGGCCCTGCTCGTGATCTCGGGCGGCTCGCTGGCGACGGTGTGGATGACCTCGGCCTGGCAGCTGGTGCTGTTCTGGGGCGTGCTGGTGGGCCTGGGCAGCGGCTCGATGGCGCTCGCGTTCGCCGCGACGGTGGTGAACCGCTGGTTCACCGCCCGGCGCGGGCTGGTGACGGGCGTCCTGACGGCGGCGGGGGCCTCGGGCCAGCTCGTCTTCCTGCCGCTGCTGTCGTGGCTGGTCGAGCACCACGGCTGGCGGCCCGCGGCGGTGACCGTCGCGCTGGCTGCCCTGTCGGTGGTCCCGTTCGTGTGGCTGCTGCTGCGCGACCACCCTGCGGACGTGGGGCTCGCCCCGTACGGGGGCGTGTACGCGGCGAAGCCGGCGCCCGTCCCGGGGGCGGCGCGGCGGGCGGTGGCGGTGCTGCTCCGGGCTGCGCGGACCGGGCCGTTCTGGCTGCTCGCCGGGACCTTCGCGATCTGCGGCGCCTCCACCAACGGCTTGGTCAAGACGCATTTCGTACCGGCGGCGCACGACCACGGCATGCCGGTGACGGCGGCGGCCGGGCTGCTGGCGGTGATCGGCGTCTTCGACGTCGTCGGCACGGTGGCGTCCGGCTGGTTCACCGACCGCTTCGAGGTGCGCCGCCTGCTGGCCGTGTACTACGCCCTGCGCGGGGTGTCGCTGCTGTTCCTGCCGATGCTGCTGGCGCCGTCGGTGCACCCGCCGATGGTGTTCTTCATCGTCTTCTACGGGCTGGACTGGGTGGCGACCGTCCCGCCGACGGTGGCGCTGTGCCGGGAGCACTACGGCGACGACAGCGCGATCGTGTTCGGCTGGGTCCTGGCCTCGCACCAGGTCGGCGCCGCGGTGGTGGCGTTCCTCGGCGGCGTGGCCCGGGACGCCTTCGGCTCGTACGACGTGGTCTGGTACGCCTCGGGGGCGCTGTGCGCGCTGGCCGCGCTGATGGCGATGGTCATCCGCCGCCCCGCGCGGCCCGCGCCGGCCGCCGCCTGAGGTGCGGCGGCCGGCCCGGCCGTGCGGCCCGGTCAGGCGCCGGCCGGGGTGGTCGAGCGGAGGGTGCCGTCCGGGCCCGCCAGCAGGACCGGGGTGTCGGGGCCGCCGAGGTCGCGGACGGCCGCGCGGTCGGCGGCGGCGACCTCCTCGGCGCGGCTGACCACGGCCGCGGCTTCCAGGGAGCGGGCGCCGCTGGCCACGGCCATCGCGACGGCGGTCTGGAGCGCGCTCAGCCGGAGGGAGTCCAGCTCGACCGTTCCGGCGACGTAGGTGCGGCCGGTCTCGTCGCGGACCGCCGCGCCCTCGGGCACCTCGTTGCGGGCGCGGGCGCTGCGCGCCAGCGTGATGATCTTGCTGTCCTCGGGGGTGATCCCGGTGCTCTCGGTCATGGCCGACAGCATAGGGAGCGCCTCGGCGGTGCCGTACGACGGCCCCGCCGAGGCGCTCTCCCCTCCGTCCCCCGTGCCCCGTGATCCGCGCGGTCCCCCCGGGCCGCAAAGGATCACGGATTGGCCTGGACCAACATAGACGGCAGCCGGGCGGGTTCCGTGCCGCGAGGGGCGGAGGAGGGGCGTGACCTTCGTCCCACGGCCGGACCGGTCGGCCCTGGTCAGGGCCGGTTCAGGGCCGGTTCAGGGCCGGTCGAGCCGGAGCCGCTCCGCCCGCGGCAGGCCCGCGACCACCAGGTCGTAGCTGTCCTCGACGAGCTCGCGGACCAGCGCGTCCGGCACGGCACCGGGACCGCCCGCGGTGACCGTGTTCCAGTGCCGCTTGTTCATGTGCCACCCCGGGACGACGCCCTCGTGCGCGGCGCGCAGCCGCACCGCGTTCTCCGGCTCGCACTTCAGGTTCACCTTCAGCGGCTCGGCGTCGAGCGCCGACAGCGCGAACAGCTTGCCGTGCACCTTGAACACGGCGGTCTCGGGCCCGAAGGGGAACTCCTCGACCGCCGCGTTGAAGCCGAGGCAGAAGGCGCGCAGCTCCGCCGGCGTCACCCGGCCTCACCGTCCTCGTCCGCGGCGGGATCCACCGGCTCCACCAGCACCGTCACGATCTTGTTCCGGCGCCCGGCCGGTGCCTCCGCCGTCAGCCGCAGCGGCCGCCCGTCGGGCAGCTCGACCACCGCGGACGCGCCGGCGATCGGGACCCTGCCCAGCGCCTTCGCCAGGAGCCCGCCGACGGTCTCGACGTCCTCGTCGTCGAAGGCGTCGACCTTGAACAGCTCGCCGAGGTCGGTGATGTCCAGGCGCGCGGTGACCCGGTAGCGGTCCCCGCCCAGCTCCTCGACGGGCGGGAGCTCCCGGTCGTACTCGTCGGTGATCTCGCCGACGATCTCCTCCAGGATGTCCTCGATGGTGACGATGCCCGCCGTGCCGCCGTACTCGTCGATGACGACGGCGACGTGGTTGCGGACCTGCTGCATCTCACGCAGCAGGTCGCCCGCGTTCTTCGTGTCCGGCACGAAGGCCGCCGGCCGCATCGCCGTCGAGACGAGGTCGCTCTCGGCGTCGCGGCTGATGTGCGTCCTGCGGACGAGGTCCTTCAGGTACACGATGCCGACGATGTCGTCCTCGTTCTCCCCGGTCACGGGGATGCGGGAGAAGCCCGAGCGCAGTGCGAGCGTCGTCGCCTGGCGGACGGTCTTGTAGCGCTCGATGCAGACCAGGTCGGTGCGCGGCACCATCACCTCGCGCACGAGCGTGTCGCCGAGCTCGAAGACCTGGTGCACCATGCGGCGCTCCTCGTCCTCGATGAGCGATTCCCGCTCCGCCAGGTCGACCATGGCCCGCAGTTCGGCCTCGGAGGCGAACGGGCCCTTGCGGAAGCCCTTGCCCGGGGTGAGGGCGTTGCCGAGGAGGATCAGCAGCTGCGGGACAGGGCCCATGACGCGGGCCAGCGGGACGAGCACGTACGCGGCGGCCGTCGCGGTGCCCAGCGGGTGCTGGCGGCCGATGGTGCGCGGCGAGACGCCGACGGCGACGAACGACACGAGGACCATCACGCCGATCGCGACGAGCAGCGCCGTCCAGTTCTCGCCGAACTCGTCGAGGCAGACGTACGTGACGAGCACGCCCGCGGCCATCTCGCAGGTCACGCGCACCAGCAGCGCGACGTTCAGGTAGCGGGTCGTGTCGGCGGCGACCTGGACGAGCTTCTCGGAGCCGCGCCGGCCCTCCCGTACGGCCTGCTCGGCGCGGAAGGAGGAGACGCGGGCGAGCCCGGACTCGGCGCAGGCCGCGAACCAGGCGACCACGACGAGCAGGACCGCCCCGGTGATCAGCTGCGGTGCGGTCACGAGACGGTGGGGGCCGGGGACGGGCCGGTCAGGCCGCGCTCGGCGCGCCAGCCGTCCACGATCGCCGCCTGGAGGCCGAACATCTCGGCCTTCTCGTCGGGCTCCTCGTGGTCGTAGCCCAGCAGGTGCAGCACCCCGTGGACGGTCAGGAGCTGGAGCTCCTCGTCCATGGAGTGCTGCGTCGGGGCCTCCCGGCCCTGCTTCTCCGCCACCTCGGGGCAGAGCACGATGTCGCCGAGGAGGCCCTGCGGGGGCTCCTCGTCGTCCTTCGACGGCGGGCGCAGCTCGTCCATCGGGAAGGACATGACGTCGGTGGGTCCGGGCAGGTCCATCCACTGGATGTGGAGCTGCTCCATCGCGTCCTCGTCGACGACGATGACGGAGAGCTCGGACAGCGGGTGGATCCGCATCCGGGTGAGCGCGTAGCGGGCGATGTCGAGGATCGCCCGCTCGTCTACTTCGGTTCCGGACTCGTTGTTGACGTCGATCGACATGGTGCGCTGGGTTCTACTTCCGCTGGGTGCCGTTCCGGGCCGGCCGGGGTTCCCGGCCTGCCTGGCTGTCGTCGTACTTCTCGTACGCATCGACGATACGGCCGACCAGCTTGTGCCGGACCACATCCTCCGACGTGAGCTTCGAGAAGTGGATGTCGGGAACCCCGTCGAGGATCGCCTGGACCTGCCGGAGGCCGGACTTGGCGCCGCCCGGGAGGTCGACCTGGGTGACGTCGCCCGTGATGACGATCTTCGAGTCGAAGCCGAGCCGGGTCAGGAACATCTTCATCTGCTCCGGGCTCGTGTTCTGCGCCTCGTCGAGGACGACGAAGGCGTCGTTCAGCGTGTTGTGCGTCAGCAGGTAGTCCTGGGTGACATACAGGGAGTCCTCTGCGGCGACCTGAATGCAGACCGCCTCCTCACGGCCCGCGGGCTCGATGGAGTCGATGAAGCGCATCGGCCTCCCGCCGCCGCCGGCCGCACGGTACGCGTCCCGCTTGCGCACCAACCGGAAGGGTTCGATGCCCTCGGGGAGACGGATGTCGACGACGTGGGAGTCGTAGCGGTGTGCGGCCAGGGCGGTGCCCTGCTCACGCCCCGCCGCCGCACGGCGTCGGGTGTAGGCCACCCCGCCGAGGGACTGAACCAGGGCGATCACGTCGTCGCGCAGGACGATCGACGAGGTCGTGTACTGGATGCGGCAGGTCCGGTCCCGCTGGGTGACGGGGCCGCCATCGGAGTCGAGCAGGCCCTGCAGTACCGCGAGCCGCACTTCCGCCGTATTGAACAGGTAGTCGTCCGGGACGAACTTGGAACACGAGCGGCTGCCGAGCAGGTCCAGCTCACGCATGACCCGGGTCACCGGGTTCTCCAGGGTGACCACGTCCCCGGGCGACTTCACGCGGTTCAGGACGTAGTCCGGGCCGCACCGGTGGCGGACAACGACACCGGGAAGCGCGTCCTCCAGGGCTTCTGCGAGCTCCGCGTCGGCCGTGGAGAAGGACGGCGTGGTCGAGCCCGTAAGACACCCGTCCCCGAGCAGGAGACCCAGCGCGTAGGGGTCCATCGGGACCGCGCGCTCGGGGAACTCGACGGGAGCGGTGAGAAGCGGCAGCTCGTAGCGGCGGGCGTGCCCGGCACGGAGGCCGCCGATCATGTCCTTGGTCTCGAGGACCCGCCACGGCTTGCCGCGGCGCTTGTCCGAGGCGGTCCGAACCGTCCACAGGTGCTCGCCGCAGCAAAGGGTCCAGGAGCCGTCCTGGGCCGTGAGCCGGTAGATGTCCTTCTCGCCCTGCGGGTAGACGCCGAGGACCGGGGTCGGCTCCCCGTTCGATCCCACCACCAGGTCCCCCACCTGGAGGTCTCCGATGGGGCGCCAGCCGTCCGGCGTCAGGACCTTCGTGAACACAGGCTGTGCGCGGCCGCGCATGTACGCGAGCGGGGCGACCTCGATCGTGCCGTTGGCCATGAGCCGCGGGATCTTGTCGGGGTCGATCATGTCGTGCAGCGCGTCGTACAGCGGCCGCAGGTAGGGGTCGATCTTGTCGAAGAGGGTGCCGGGCAGGAAGCCGAGCCGCTCGCCCGCCTCGACGGCCGGGCGGGTCAGGATGATCCGGCTGACCTGCTTGGACTGCAGGGCCTGGACCGCCTTGGCCATGGCGAGGTAGGTCTTGCCGGTGCCCGCGGGGCCGATGCCGAAGACGATCGTGTGCTTGTCGATCGCGTCGACATACCGCTTCTGGTTGAGCGTCTTGGGGCGAATGGTGCGGCCGCGGTTGGAGAGGATGTTCTGGGTCAGCACCTCGGCGGGTGTCTCCTGCGGGCCGTCGCCGTTGTCGCTCGCCTTGAGCATGGCGATCGAGCGTTCCACTGCGTCCTCCGTCATCGGCTGCCCGGTGCGGAGCACGAGCATCATCTCGTCGAACAGGCGCTGGATCAGTGCGACTTCCGCCGCGTCCCCGACCGCGCTGACCTGGTTTCCCCGGACGTGGATGTCGGCCTTGGGGAAGGCCTTCTCGATCACGCGGAGCAGGGCGTCACCGGAGCCGAGCACGGCCACCATGGGATGGCTCGCCGGAACGGTGAAGTGGGCTCGCGCCTGACCCTGCGCCGGGGTGTGGGCTGTGGATGTCTGAGTCATGGGCCGGCACTGTGGCCTGCACATACCTCCCGCTGAGGGGTCGCGCCGGTCGACGACCTCCGGAGTACCAAGGGTACGTCGCCGGCCCGGCGGCTCCGAGGGGTTTTACCGGCCGCCCGTCCCGGCCGGGCGGCCGGTGTCCGCGCTCACGCGGAGTGGCGGAACCCGATCGTCGGGACGGCCCGGCGGCGCGGGGCGTGTGCGCAGGCGGGCGGGACCAGCTCGTCGAGGAAGGCGTACCGCTCCCGCAGCCCGTCCGGGGCGTCGTCCGCCCACCAGCGGGCCACCTCCGCCCAGCCGGGGGCCGAGAGGGAGCCGCCGAACTCGCGGACCGACAGGGCGGCCGTCAGGCCCGCGAAGGCCAGCCGGTCGGCCAGCGGCCAGCCGGCCAGCGAGCCGGTGACGAACCCGGCCACGTACACGTCGCCCGCGCCCGTCGGGTCGAGGGCGTCGACCGGGATCCCGGGCACCTCGGCCGTCTCCCCGGTGCCGGAGTCCACGGCGTACGAGCCCTCCGCGCCCAGGGTCACGACCGCGACCGGGACGCGCTCGGCCAGCGCCCGGGCCGCCTCCCGCGGACAGTCCGTACGCGTGTACCGCATGGCCTCGCCCGCGTTCGGCAGGAACGCCTCGCAGTGCTCCAGGTCGGTCAGCTCGGCGAGGTCCCACCGGCCGGTGGTGTCCCAGCCGACGTCCGCGAAGACGCGCGCCCCGCGGCGGGCGGCCTCCCCGATCCAGCCGTCCTCGCGGCCGGGGGCGAGCGAGGCCACGGCGGCCCGGGTGCGGGGCGGGCACTGCGGGAAGACGGCGCCTCCCGGGCCGGCCGCGCCCTCGCGGCCGAAGCCGGGGGGCGCCTCGTGGCCGTGCGAGACCATCGTCCGCTCGCCCTCGTACGCCATGGAGACCGTGACGGGGCTGTGCCAGCCGGGGACGGTCCGGGACATGGACAGGTCGATGCCCTCGCCCTGCTCCAGCGCGTCCCAGCAGTACTCGCCGTAGTGGTCGTCGCCGAAGGCGGCGGCGAGCGAGGTCCGCAGGCCGAGCCGGGCCAGGGCGGTGGCCATGTTGGCGACGCCGCCGGGGCTGGAGCCCATGCCGCGCGCCCAGGACTCGGTGCCGCGCACGGGGGCCGAGTCGAGGCCGGTGAAGATGATGTCGAGGAAGACCGTGCCGGTCAGGAAGACGTCGCACCCCGGCTCTCCGGGGTCGCGCACCGGACCGAGGGGGTCCACTGCTGCGCTGCGGCTGACGCGGCTGTCCCGGTTGACCACGGTGTTCTCCCCGATCGGCTCGAAGGGTCGTTTCTGCAGAGCCTCGCGCAGCGAACGCACCGAACGCAGTGGAAAGGCGACTGCCCTGCCCGTCCCGGCGGGACGGAAACCCAGTGTGGCGCACATCACTACCGCGGGACTCTTCCGCGGCTCGTGATCCCCTCGTGCGGGGGCCCGGCGGGGCCCCGGGCGGCGGGGGGCGGCGGGAGGGCCGGGCACCCGGCCCGCCGCCCCCGCCGCCTGCGGGTCAGGGGTCGGCCCGCTTGGGGACGGGGATCCGCGCGAGGTCCGCCGCGATGGTCAGCTCCCCCTCGAAACCGGCCGCGCGCGCCTGGCGCTCGAACTCGCCGGGGTCGTTGTAGCGCTGCGAGAAGTGCGTCAGCACCAGGTGCCGCACGCCGGCGCCGCGGGCGATGCGGGCCGCCTGGCCCGCGGTCAGGTGCCCGTGGTCGGCGGCCAGGCGCTCGTCCGCGTCGAGGAAGGTCGACTCGATGACCAGCAGGTCGCAGCCCTCGGCGAGCTCCTCGGCGCCGGAGCACAGCCGGGTGTCCATGACGAACGCGAACCGCTGGCCGGGCCGCGGCACGCTGACGTCGTCGAGGGTGACCGCGCCCAGCCGGCCCTCGCGCTGGATGCGGCCCACGTCGGGCCCCTTGACGCCGTGCCGTGCGAGCAGCCCGGGGACCATGCGCCGCCCGTCGGGCTCGGTGATCCGGTAGCCGAAGGACTCCACCGGGTGGGACAGCCTTCGTGCCTCCAGGAGGTACGGCGGACCCTCGGCGAGCACGCCGTCGCCGGAGACCGGCTGCTCGCGGAGCCTGACGGTCTCCCGGTAGGCGGTCGCGTACCGCAGCCGGTCGAAGAACACCTGCCCGGAGGCCGGGTAGTGCGCGGTGACGGGGTGCGGGACCTGGTCGAGGTTGATGCGCTGGACGACGCCGGCGAGGCCGAGGCTGTGGTCGCCGTGGAAGTGCGTGATGCAGATCCGGTTGATGTCGTGTGCGGCCACCCCGGCGCGCAGCATCTGGCGCTGGGTGCCCTCGCCGGGGTCGAAGAGGATGCCCTCGCCGTCCCAGCGCAGGAGGTAGCCGTTGTGGTTGCGGTGGCGGGTGGGCACCTGGCTGGCGGTGCCCAGCACCACGAATTCGCGCAGGGACACGGACTACCCCGGCGGCCACTGGAGGCCGCGCCCGCCGAGGACGTGCGCGTGGGTGTGGAAGACGGTCTGGCCCGCCCCGGTACCGGTGTTGAAGACGATCCGGTAGCCGTGGTCGTCGACCTTCTCCTGGGCGGCGATCTCGCCGGCCTCGCGGAGCACGTCGGCGGCGAGGTCGGGCGCGCCCGCGGCGAGGGAGGCCGCGTCCGGGTAGTGCGCCTTGGGGATGACCAGGACGTGGGTCGGGGCCTGGGGGTTGATGTCCCGGAACGCGACGGTCGTCTCGGTCTCGCGGACCACGGTCGCCGGGACGGTTCCCGCGACGATCTTGCAGAACAGGCAGTCCGCCTGCGGTTCCCCTGCCATGGCTTCGCCTTCCGTGACGGTGGCGCGGGCGCTGCCGCCCGCACGGGTGTTGATCAGTCCGGGCATCGTATCCGGCGGCCCGCCTCCGCCCGCCGGCATTTCAGGACCAGCGGCCGGTCCGCGCCAGCAGCACCGCGGCGGCGGCGGTGCCCGCTGTGGAGGTGCGCAGCACCGAGCGGCCCAGCCGGCAGGTGCGGGCGCCGGCCGCCGCGAAGGCGGCGAGCTCCTCCGGCGAGACGCCGCCCTCGGGGCCCACGACCAGGACGACGGACCCGGACTCCGGCAGGTCGGTCCCGGCCAGCGCCTCGGAGGGGGCGTCGCGGTCCTCGTGCAGGACCACGGCCAGGTCGGCGCCGGCCAGCAGCGCCGCGACCTGCTTGGTGGACATCGCCTCGGCCACCTCGGGGAAGCGGACGCGCCGCGACTGCTTGCCGGCCTCACGGGCGGTGCTGCGCCACTTGGCGAGGGACTTGGCGCCTCGGTCGCCGCGCCACTGGGTGATGCAGCGGGACGCCTGCCAGGGCACGATCGCGTCGACGCCGGTCTCCGTCATCGTCTCGACGGCGACCTCGCCGCGGTCGCCCTTGGGCAGTGCCTGGACGACGGTGATCGTCACCTCGGGCTCGGGCTCCTCGCCCGTCGCGGACACCGCGACGACGAGCCGGTCCCTGCCCTCGGCCGCCTCGACGACGGCCTCGGCCCAGGCTCCGCGGCCGTCGGTGAGGACCACCTCCTCGCCCGGGTTCAGCCGCTTCACGGACACCGCGTGCCGGCCTTCGGCGCCGTCCAGGACGAACCGCGGCCCCGCGGGGACCTCCTCCACCACGAACACGGGGGCGGTCATGACGTACTCCTCTTCTGCATGTCGTTCAGTGCGCTCTGCGCCTCGGCGATCTCGGCGGCCAGCACCTCCACCAGCTGCCCCGCGGGCAGCGCCCGCGCCAGCCGGTGCCCCTGGCCCGCCCACAGGGCCATGCCCTGCGGGTCCCCGGCCGCGGCGGCCGCCTTGCGCAGCCCGGCGGTGATGTGGTGGACCTGCGGGTACGCGGCCGGGGCGTACGGCCCGTGCTCGCGCATGAACCGGTTGACCAGGCCGCGGGCGGGACGCCCCGAGAACGCCCTGGTCAGCTCGGTGTGCGGGAACAGCGGGTCGGTGAGCGCCTTCTTGTGCAGCGGGTGCGCCCCGGACTCGGGGCAGGGCAGGAAGGCGGTGCCGAGCTGCGCCGCCTCGGCCCCGGCGGCCAGCAGCGCCGCGATCTGCGAGCCGCGCATCAGCCCGCCCGCGGCGATGATCGGCAGCCCGACGGCCTCCCGGATCTGGGCGACGAGGGCGAGCAGCCCGACTCCGGCGGTGGCGTCGGCCTGCGGGTCGTCGCGGTGGGTGCCCTGGTGGCCTCCCGCCTCGACGCCCTGGACGCAGACGGCGTCGGCCCCGGCGGCCTCGGCTGCGCGGGCCTCGTCGACCGAGGTGGCGGTGACGATGCTGTACGTGCCGGCCCTGCGCAGGGCGGCGAGGGCCTGCGGGGCGGGGCAGCCGAAGGTGAACGACACGGCGGGGACGGGGTCGTCCAGCAGGATCGCGAGCTTGGCGTCGTAGCCGTCGTCGCTGGTGCCGGCGGTGTCCTCCTCGGCGAGGGAGACGTCGTACCAGCTGCCCTCGCCGGCGAGCTGCCCCCGGTACGTCTCGATCGCGGCCGGGTCGGCGTGGCCGGTCTGCGGCATGAAGAGGTTGACGCCGAACGGGCGCCGGGTGAGCGCGCGCAGCCGTTTGACCTCCTGGTACATCCCGTCGGCGGTCTTGTAGCCGCCGGCGAGGAAGCCCAGGGCGCCCGCCTCGCACACCGCGGCGGCGAGCGGCGGGCAGGAGGCGCCGCCCGCCATGGGAGCCTGCACGATCGGGTACCGGGCGAGACCGTTCAGCGGCGAGGACATGCACCGCATCGTGCCATGTCCCGCTCACAGGGCCGAATCACCGCATTCGCCTGGCATAGTCCGGCGCTCCGGGCTGCCGCGGCGGCCCCCGGAAGGCGCCGAGCCCGGCCCGGGGATGTCCCCCGGGCCGGGCTCGGCGGTGGTGCGCTCCGGCCGGTCAGCGGCCGTTGAAGGCGTCCTTCAGGCGGCTGAAGAGGCCCTGCTGGCCGGGGGCGAACTGGCCCATGGGGCGCTCCTCCCCGCGCAGCTTGGCCAGCTGCCGCAGCAGCTCCTCCTGCTGGGCGTCCAGCTTGGCGGGGGTCTGGACCTCGACGTGCACGATGAGGTCGCCGCGCCCGCCGCCGCGCAGGTGCGTCACGCCGCGGCCGTGCAGCGGGATCGACTGGCCGGACTGGGTGCCGGGCCGGATGTCGACCTCCTCCATGCCGTCCAGCGTCTCCAGCGGGCACTTGGTGCCGAGCGCCGCCGCGGTCATCGGGATGGTGACCGTGCAGTGCAGGTCGTCGCCGCGCCGCTGGAACACCGGGTGGTTCAGCTCGTGGATCTCCACGTACAGGTCGCCGGCGGGGCCGCCGCCGGGGCCGACCTCGCCCTCGCCCGCGAGCTGGATCCGGGTGCCGTTCTCGACGCCGGCGGGGATCTTCACCGTGAGGCTGCGGCGGGAGCGGACCCGGCCGTCGCCCGCGCACTCGGGGCACGGGGTGGGCACGACCGTGCCGAAGCCCTGGCACTGCGGGCACGGGCGCGAGGTCATGACCTGGCCCAGGAAGGACCGGGTGACCTGCGAGACCTCACCGCGGCCGCGGCACATGTCGCACGTCTGCGCCGAGGTGCCGGGAGCGGCGCCCTCACCGGAGCAGGTGGTGCAGACGACGGCCGTGTCGACCTGGATCTCCTTGGTCGTGCCGAAGGCGGCCTCGTCCAGCTCCAGGTCCAGGCGGATCATGGCGTCCTGGCCGCGGCGGGTGCGCGAGCGCGGGCCGCGCTGCGCCGCCTGGCCGAAGAAGGCGTCCATGATGTCGGAGAAGTTGCCGAAGCCGCCCGCACCGAAGCCTCCGGCGCCGGCGCCGCCCGAGGAGGACAGCGGGTCGCCGCCGAGGTCGTAGACCTGCTTCTTCTGCGGGTCCGAGAGCACCTCGTACGCGGCGTTGATCTCCTTGAAGCGCTCCTGCGTCTTCGGGTCCGGGTTGACGTCCGGGTGGAGTTCGCGCGCCAGGCGGCGGAAGGCCTTCTTGATCTCGTCCTGCGATGCGTCGCGGCGCACGCCGAGTACGGCGTAGTAGTCCGTGGCCACTTACGACTCCGCCAGGATCTGTCCGACGTAACGTGCCACTGCGCGTACCGCTCCCATCGTTCCGGGGTAGTCCATGCGGGTCGGTCCGACCACGCCGAGTTTGGCGACTGTTTCGCCGCCCGAACCGTAGCCGACCGAGACGACGGACGTGGAGTTCAGTCCCTCGTAGGCATTCTCATGCCCGATTCGTACAGCCATGCCCGATTCGTTGGCCTCGCCGAGCAGCTTGAGGAGCACGACCTGCTCCTCCAGAGCCTCCAGCACCGGCCTGATCGTCAGGGGGAAATCGTGTCCGGAGCGCGTCAGATTGGCGGTGCCGCCGATCATCAGGCGCTCCTCGGCCTCCTCGGCCAGGGTCTCCAGCAGCGTCGACAGCACGGTCGACACCGTGCCCCGGTCCTCCGGCTCGAACGCCTCGGGCAGGTCCTGCACCAGCGTCGGGACGTCCGTGAACCGGCGGCCGACGACCCGGCTGTTGAGCCGCGCCCGCAGGTCGGCCAGGGAGGCCTCGCCGAAGGGCGCCGGGCAGTCGACGAGCCGCTGCTCGACCCGCCCGGTGTCGGTGATCAGCACGAGCATCAGGCGCGCGGGAGCCAGCGAGAGCAGCTCCACGTGCCGGACGGTCGAGCGGGTCAGCGAGGGGTACTGGACGATCGCGACCTGCCGGGTCAGCTGCGCGAGCAGCCGCACGGTGCGGCCGACGACGTCGTCGAGGTCGACGGCCCCGTCGAGGAAGTTCTGGATGGCCCGGCGCTCGGGCGTCGACAGCGGCTTGACCCCTGCCAGCCGGTCCACGAACAGCCGGTATCCCTTGTCCGTGGGGATGCGGCCCGCGCTGGTGTGGGGCTGGGCGATGTAGCCCTCCTCCTCCAGCACGGCCATGTCGTTGCGCACGGTGGCGGGCGAGACGCCGAGCCTGTGCCGCTCCGTGAGCGCCTTGGAGCCGACCGGCTCCTCCGTCCCGACGTAGTCCTGGACGATGGCGCGCAGCACCTCGAGTCTGCGTTCGCTGAGCATCGCGCGCACCTCCAGCTGTGATGCGGGTCGTGGTGGTCGTTCGTTTTGGCACTCGGGTCGTACGAGTGCCAGAGATCCCCCGGTCAGTGTACGGCCGGGGGGTACGCGGCTAGCAAGGGCGGCCCGCCAGGTAGCGTCGCGGTATGGACGTGGCTTGGGAAGAGGCGGGCTGGGAGAGACTGACCCGGCGGACCGGCCGGAAGCGCCTCCCGGTGTGGGACTGCACGGTGGGACTGGTGGTGGGAGACGATTCCGTACTGATCGTCGACCCCGGTTCGAGCCTCCGGGAGGGGGCCCTGCTGCGGGCCGAGGCGGAGCGCCTGACAGGCCGGCACGTGACCCATATCGCATTCACGCACGGCCATTTCGATCACGTCCTGGGCGGTGCGGCCTTCGCCGGCGCCGAAGTGTACGGCGCCGTCGGCCTCGACACCGAGCTCTCCGCGGGCCGCGAGGAGCTCCGCGGCGACGCCGTGCGGCACGGCCTGGACCCGGCGGACGCCGCCGAGGCGGCCGACCTGCTGGTGGTCCCGCGCCACCTGGTGTCGGGCGAGTGGACGCTGGACCTGGGCGGCGTGCAGGCGCTGCTCGCGAACGTCTCCCCCGGGCACACCCGCCACGACCTGGCGGTGCTCGTGCCCGGCGAGCGGGAGACGGTCTTCTGCGGCGACCTGGTGGAGGAGTCCGGGGAGCCGCAGGCCGGCCCCGACGCGGTGCCGGGCCGGTGGCCCGCGGCCCTGGACCGGCTGCTCGCGCTGGGCGGCGGGGACGCCCTGTACGTGCCGGGGCACGGGGCTGTGGTCGACGCGGCGTTCGTCCGTGCGCAACGCGCCACACTGGCGGCGCGCTTCGGCGTGTCGGGCGCCTGAGCGCGCCCGCTCTCCTAGTGTCGGCCGGATGCGCGAGTACTCCCCCGACCTGACCCCGCAGTGGAAGCGCCACAGGCCCGCCCCGGAGGTGCCGGCCGAGCCCGGCACCGTGGTGGAGGAGGCGGGCACCGGCTTCTGCGGGGCCGTCGTCGCCTGCGAGGCGGGCACGGTGACCCTGGAGGACCGCTTCGGCAAGCGGCGGGCGTTCCCGCTGGAGCCGCGGGGGTTCCTGCTGGAGGGCGCCCCCGTCACCCTCGTACGGCCCTCCCGGGCCCCGGCCGGCCCGCGGCGCACCGCGTCGGGCTCGCTCGCCGTCCCCGGCGCCAGGGCGCGGGTGGCACGGGCGGGCCGCATCTACGTGGAGGGCCGGCACGACGCCGAGCTCGTCGAGCGGGTCTGGGGCGACGACCTGCGGATCGAGGGCGTCGTCGTGGAGTACCTGGAGGGCGTCGACGACCTGCCGGCCGTGGTCGCCGGGTTCGCGCCCGGCCCGGACGCGCGCCTGGGCGTGCTGGTGGACCACCTCGTCCCGGGGTCGAAGGAGTCCCGCATCGCCGCGCAGGTGTCCGGCGAGCACGTCCTGGTCGCAGGTCACCCGTACGTGGACGTCTGGCAGGCGGTGAAGCCGTCCTCCCTGGGCATCGCGGCCTGGCCGGCGGTCCCGCCCGGCCAGGACTGGAAGACGGGCGTCTGCCGCGCCCTGGGCTGGCCGGAGAACACCGGCGCGGCCTGGCAGCACATCCTGTCCCGCGTGGGGTCCTACCGCGACCTGGAGCCGTCCCTGCTGGGCCGCGTCGAGGAACTGATCGACTTCGTCACGGCCCCCGCCGCCTGACGGTGCGCCGCGGCCCCGGGGCCTCGCGGGGCCGCCCGCTCAGTCCACCAGGTCCCGGACCACGGCGTCGGCGAGCAGCCGCCCCCGCAGCGTGAGCACGGCCCGCCCGCCGCGGTACGGCCCGGCCTCCAGCAGCCCGTCGGCGAGCGCCCGGCGCGAGGCCGCGAGCCCCTGCTCGGCGAGCAGTTCCAGCGGCGCGCCCTCCGCCAGCCGCAGCTCCAGCAGGATCCGCTCCACGCGGCGGTCCTCCGCGGACAGCAGCTCCCGGCCCGCCCCGGGCGAGCGCCCGGCGGCGAGCGCGGCGGCGTACGCGCCGGGGTGCTTCACGTTCCACCAGCGCACCCCGCCGACGTGGCTGTGCGCCCCGGGGCCGGCGCCCCACCAGTCGGCGCCGCGCCAGTACAGCTCGTTGTGGAGGCAGCGCCCGGCCTCGGAGGCCGCCCAGTTCGACACCTCGTACCAGTGGAAGCCGGCGCCGGCGAGGACCTCGTCGGCGATCAGGTACCGGTCGGCGTGGACGTCGTCGTCGGTCATGGGGACCTCGCCGCGCCGGATCCGGCGGGCGAGCTGGGTGCCCTCCTCGACGATCAGCGCATACGCGGAGACGTGGTCGGGGCCGGCGCCGAGCGCGGCGTCGAGGGAGGCCCTCCAGTCGTCGTCGCTCTCGCCGGGGGTGCCGTAGATCAGGTCGAGGTTGACGTGCTCGAAGCCGGCCCGGCGGGCCTCGGCGACGCAGGCCTCGGGGCGTCCGGGGGTGTGGGTGCGGTCCAGCACCTGCAGGACGTGCCGCCTGGCGCTCTGCATGCCGAAGGAGATCCGGTTGAAGCCGCCCTCGCGCAGCTCGGCCAGGTAGGCGGCGTCGACGGACTCGGGGTTGGCCTCGGTGGTGACCTCGGCGTCGGGCGCGAGGCCGAACTCGTCCCGGACGGCGGCCAGCATGCGGACGAGGTGCTCGGCCGGCAGCAGGGTCGGGGTGCCGCCGCCGACGAAGACCGTGCGGACCGGCCGGGGGTCGTCGCCGAGGACCTTGCGGGCGAGGCGGACCTCGTCGGCGAGGGTGTCGGCGTAGTTCTCCCGGGAGGCGAGCACGCCTCCGCTGCCGCGCAGCTCGGTCGCGGTGTACGTGTTGAAGTCGCAGTACCCGCAGCGCGTGGCGCAGTACGGGACGTGCAGGTAGAACCCGAGCGGACGGTCCCCGGCGCCCGCCAGGGCGTGCGGCGGCAGCGCGCCGTCTTCGGGCATGGGTTCACCGTCGGGCAGTGCGGAAGGCATGGGCCCATTGTCCCGCACGTCCGCCCGGGCCGGTCCGTGCGCGCGGCGGGCCGGGGGCGGGCGGGGGCGGTCCGGCGGCGGGCCCGGCCCCCTCCGGCGGGGCCGGGGGCCGGGCGGTGCGGGGGCCGCGCGGGTTCTCAGGCCTCGCGGGTGCCCTCGTACATCTCGTCGATCAGGTGCTTGAACTCACGCTCGACGACGGGCCGCTTCAGCTTGAGGCTGGGCGTGAGGTCGCCGTGCTCGACGTCGAGGTCGCGCGGCAGGATCCGGAACTTCTTCACCGTCTGCCAGCGCTGGAGGCCCTCGTTGAGGGTCTGGACGTACGTCTCGACCAGGCGGTTCGTCTCGGGGGCGGCGAGCACCTCGGAGTACGTCTTGCCGTCCAGGCCGTTCTCGGCGGCCCAGCCGAGGATGGCGGCCTCGTCGAGGGCGATCAGGGCGGTGCAGAAGTTCCGGTCGGCGCCGTGGACGACGATGGACGACACGTACGGGCAGATCGCCTTGAACTGGCCTTCGATCTCGGCCGGGGCGACGTACTTGCCGCCCGACGTCTTGATCAGGTCCTTCTTGCGGTCGGTGATGCGCAGGTAGCCGTCGGGCGAGAGCTCGCCGATGTCGCCCGTGTGCAGCCAGCCGTCCTCTTCGAGCACCTCGGCGGTCTTCTCGGGCTGGCCGTGGTAGCCCTGCATGATTCCGGGGCCGCGGAGCAGGACCTCGCCGTCGTCCGCGATGCGGACCTCGGTGCCGGGGAGCGGCTTGCCGACGGTGCCGGTGCGGTAGGCCTCGCCGGGGTTGACGAAGGAGGCGGCGCTGGACTCGGTGAGGCCGTAGCCCTCCAGGATGTGGATGCCGGCGCCGGAGAAGAAGTAGCCGATCTCGGGGGCGAGGGCGGAGGCGCCGGAGACGGCGGCGCGCAGCCGGCCCCCGAAGGCCTCGCGGAGCTTGGAGTAGACGAGCGCGTCGGCGATGCGGTGCTTGGCGGTGAGGCCGAGGGGGGCCGTGGCCCGGCCGGTGCGCCGGTAGTTGTCCTGGGTGACCTTGGCGTACTCGCGGGCGACGCCGACCGACCACTGGAAGATCTTGTACTTGGCGCCGCCGCCGGCGCGGGCCTTGGCCGCGACGCCGTTGTAGACCTTCTCGAAGATGCGCGGGACCGCCGCCATGTAGGTCGGCTGGACGACGGGCAGGTTTTCGATGATCTTGTCGATGCGGCCGTCGACGGCGGTGACGTGCCCCACCTCGATCTGGCCGGAGGTGAGGACCTTGCCGAAGACGTGGGCGAGCGGCAGCCACAGGTACTGGACGTCGCCGCCGGTGATCAGGCCGGTGGCGACGGTGGCCTTGGCCATGTACGACCAGTTGTCGTGCGGGAGGCGGACGCCCTTGGGGCGGCCGGTGGTGCCCGAGGTGTAGATCAGCGTGGCGAGCTGGTCGGCCGTGATGGCGCCGATCCGCTCCCGCACCGCGTCGGGGTGCTTGGCGAGGTACTCGCGGCCGCGGTCCTCCAGGTCGGCGAGGGAGAGCACCCAGCCCTCGGGGTCGTCCTCCGCGGCGACGGCGTCGGCGGCCTCCAGGACGACGACGTGGCCCAGCTCCGGCAGCTCGGCACGGCGCTCGCGGGCCTTGGCGAGCTGGGCGGCGTCCTCGGCGATCAGCACGCGGCTGGCGGAGTCTGCCAGGATGAACGCCGACTCGTCGGCGTTGGTGCTGGGGTAGACCGTGGTGACGGCGCCGCCGGCGCACATCACGCCGAGGTCGCTGAGGATCCACTCGACGCGGGTGTTGGAGGCGAGCGCGACGCGCTCCTCGGGCTGCAGGCCCAGGTCGATCAGGCCGGCGGCGATCGCGAAGACCCGGTCGGCGGCCTGGCCCCAGCTCAGCGACCTCCAGTCGTCGGGGCCGCTGCCGGATGCCGGGGGCACCGGGTACCGGTAGGCCTCGGCGTCCGGCGTGGCGGCGACACGCTCAAGGAAGAGGGCCGCCACGGTGGGCGGGCGGTTCTCGATCTGGGTCAGTGTGTCGCTCACGGACGTCCTCCGGACCACGCGGCAGGGCTGCCGTCCGAGGGGGTGGGACGGCGGCTTCCAACAGGGTTTGAGACCAGGGTCTGCAACTGGCGAGTAACCAACGGGGCAGTGATCAGACTAGGGGCCCTCCGGCTGGCGCGTAAGAGCCCTTGAGCCGCCGATTCATAACGAAACAGGCCCCCGCCGGTGCGTGCGGGGGCCTGTTCCGGCTGTCCGTGCGGCCGACTGCTACTTCTTCTTGGCGCCGGACTCGTCGCTGGAGAGGACGGCGATGAAGGCCTCCTGCGGGACCTCCACGGAGCCGACCATCTTCATCCGCTTCTTGCCTTCCTTCTGCTTCTCCAGCAGCTTCCGCTTACGGGAGATGTCACCGCCGTAGCACTTGGCGAGGACGTCCTTGCGGATGGCGCGGATGGTCTCGCGGGCGATGACCCGGGAGCCGATGGCGGCCTGCACCGGCACCTCGAACGCCTGCCGCGGGATCAGCTCGCGCAGCTTGGCGACCAGGCGCACGCCGTACGCGTAGGCGGCGTCCTTGTGGGTGATGGCGGAGAAGGCGTCGACCTTGTCGCCGTGCAGCAGGATGTCGACCTTGACGAGGCTGGAGGCCTGCTCGCCGGTGGGCTCGTAGTCGAGGGAGGCGTAGCCGCGGGTCTTGGACTTCAGCTGGTCGAAGAAGTCGAAGACGATCTCCGCGAGCGGCAGGGTGTAGCGGATCTCGACGCGGTCCTCGGAGAGGTAGTCCATGCCGAGGAGGGTGCCGCGGCGGTTCTGGCACAGCTCCATGATCGAGCCGATGAACTCGGTGGGCGCGAGGATGGTGGCGCGCACGACCGGCTCGTACACCTCCGAGATCTTCCCCTCGGGGAACTCGCTCGGATTGGTGACCGTGATCTCGCTCTTGTCCTCCATGACCACGCGGTAGACCACGTTGGGCGCGGTGGCGATCAGGTCGAGGCCGAACTCGCGCTCCAGCCGCTCGCGGATCACGTCGAGGTGGAGCAGGCCGAGGAAGCCGACGCGGAAGCCGAAGCCGAGCGCAGCGGAGGTCTCCGGCTCGTACACCAGGGCGGCGTCGTTGAGCTGGAGCTTGTCCAGGGCGTCGCGCAGCTCCGGGTAGTCCGAGCCGTCGAGCGGGTACAGGCCCGAGAAGACCATCGGCTTCGGGTCCTTGTAGCCGCCGAGGGCCTCGGTGGCGCCGCCGCTCTGCTGGGTGATGGTGTCGCCGACCTTGGACTGCCGGACGTCCTTCACACCGGTGATCAGGTAGCCGACCTCGCCGACGGAGAGGCCGTCGGCCGGGAGCATCTCGGGCGAGTTGGTGCCGATCTCCAGCAGCTCGTGGGTGGCGCCGGTGGACATCATCCGGATGCGCTCGCGCTTGCTGAGCGTGCCGTCGACGACGCGGACGTAGGTGACGACGCCGCGGTACGAGTCGTAGACGGAGTCGAAGATCATCGCGCGGGCGGGGGCGTCCTTGACGCCGACCGGAGCCGGGACGTTCTGCACGACGCGGTCGAGGAGCGCCTCGACGCCGACACCGGTCTTGGCGGACACCCGCAGCACGTCGTCGGGCTCGCAGCCGACGAGGTTCGCCAGCTCCTCGGCGAACTTCTCCGGCTGGGCGGCCGGCAGGTCGATCTTGTTGAGGACCGGGACGATCGTCAGGTCGTTCTCCATCGCCAGGTACAGGTTGGCGAGGGTCTGGGCCTCGATGCCCTGGGCGGCGTCGACCAGCAGGATCGTGCCCTCACACGCGGCGAGGGAGCGCGACACCTCGTACGTGAAGTCGACGTGCCCGGGGGTGTCGATCATGTTGAGGATGTGCGTCCTGCCGACGCCGTCGCCCGCGGTCGGCGCCCAGGGGAGACGGACGGCCTGGGACTTGATCGTGATGCCGCGCTCGCGCTCGATGTCCATGCGGTCGAGGTACTGGGCGCGCATCTGCCGCTGGTCGACGACACCGGTGAGCTGGAGCATCCGGTCGGCGAGCGTCGACTTGCCGTGGTCGATGTGCGCGATGATGCAGAAGTTGCGGATCAGCGCCGGGTCGGTACGGCTCGGCTCGGGCACGTGGCTGGGGATGGCGGGCACGCAGTGTCCTGATTCTCGGGTCGCAGTCGGAAGCCTGGCTGGGTGTCGGTCCGTTCCATGGTCCCATGGACGGGGCAGTGCGCTCGGTTTGGGCCACCTGTGGGCGCCCTGGTAGCCTGGGCAGCTGTGTCTTCCACGCCCTCTCAGCTGGGGGACACATCCGGAAGATCAAACTCTGAACCTGAAAAGGCTCTTTCGTGGCGAACATCAAGTCCCAGATCAAGCGGAACAAGACGAACGAGAAGGCGCGCCTGCGCAACAAGTCCGTCAAGTCCGAGCTCCGCACCTTCATCCGCAAGGCCAACGAGGCTGTCGCCGCCGGCGACGTCGAGAAGGCCACCGCGGCGGCGCGCGTCGCCTCCCGCAAGCTGGACAAGGCTGCTTCGAAGGGTGTCATCCACAAGAACTCGGCCGCCAACAAGAAGTCGGCGCTGGCTTCCAAGGTTGCCTCCCTCCAGGGCTGAGCACTGATGTGATCGCCGGAACGGACCCAGCGGGCCCTCTCTTCCGCTCCTGACCGGCACCTCCCCCGCCCCGGCGGGGAGACCAGCGCCGCACGCGGCCTGCGTTCGCCACGCGGGTGCGGCGCACCAGAGCAGAAACCGAAGGCCCCGGCCGTCGCCCTTCCCCAGGGCGCCGGCCGGGGCCTTCGGCGTGCCGGATCAGTGGGCGGGGCGGCGGGGGCGGGCCGCGCGGGCCACGGCCACCACCGCCTTCTCCAGGGCGTACTCCGGGTCGTCGCCGCCGCCCTTGACGCCGGCGTCGGCCTCGGCGACGGCGCGCAGCGCGTCGGCGACGCCGTCCGCGGACCAGCCGCGCATCTGCTGGCGGACCCGGTCGATCTTCCACGGCGGCATGCCGAGGTCACGCGCCAGGTCGGCGGGGCGGGCCCCGCGCGGGGCGGACGCCAGCTTGCCGATCGCCCGGACGGCCTGGGCCAGCGCGCTGGTGATCAGCACGGGGGCGACGCCCGTCGCGAGGGACCAGCGCAGGGCTTCGAGGGCCTCCGCGGCCCGGCCCTCCACTGCCCGGTCGGCGACGGTGAAGCTGGAGGCCTCCGCCCGCCCCGTGTAGTACCGGCCGACGACGGCCTCGTCGATGGTGCCCTCGACGTCCGCGCACAGCTGAGCGACGGCGCTCGCCAGCTCCCGCAGGTCGCTGCCGATCGCGTCGACCAGCGTCTGGCAGGCCTCCGGCGTCGCCGACCGGCCCAGAGTGCGGAACTCGCCCCGCACGAAAGCCAGCCGGTCCGCCGCCTTGGCCATCTTCGGGCAGGCGACCTCGCGGGCGCCCGCCTTGCGGGCCGCGTCCAGCAGGCCCTTGCCCTTCACGCCGCCCGCGTGGAGGAGTACGAGCGCGATGTCCTCGATGGGCGCCCCGACGTACGCCTTGACCTCCTTGACCGTGTCCGCGGACAGGTCCTGGGCGTTGCGCACGACCAGCACCTTCCGCTCGGAGAACAGGGAGGGGCTGGTCAGCTCGGCGAGGGTGCCGGGCTGGAGCTGGTCGGGCGTCAGGTCCCGCACGTCCGTGTCCGGGTCGGCGGCGCGGGCGGCCGCCACCACCTCCCGTACGGCGCGGTCGAGCAGCAGGTCCTCCTGCCCCACCGCGAGGGTGAGCGGGGCGAGCGGATCGTCGGTGGTGTTCTTCCTGGTGGCCATCGCCTCCAGGATCCCATGCCGCACCGACAGGCCCCCTCGCCCCGTGCCCGACAATGGTCGCGTGAACGTGCGACATGTACTGGTGCTGCCGGACCGCGACGCCGCCGAGGAGGTGGCCGAGGAGGTCGTCGAGCGGTTCGGGCCGGGCGAGGAGCCGCAGTTGGTCCGGGACGCCCTGGCCGGGGAGGACGACGCCGAGGACGCCCAGTGGCTCGTGGTCGTCGAGGACCCGGAGGGCCGGCTCGACGCCTCCGCGCTGGACGGCCTCGCCGCCGCGTACGAAGGGTGGCTGGAGGCCCCGTAGGACCGGGGGCCGGGCCGGCGGCCCGGGTCAGGCCTTGCGGACGACCTGCACGTCGAGGCTGACGTCGACGGCGGAGCCGATGGCGGCGATGCCGCCCGCCAGCACCGACTGCCAGTCGAGGGCGAAGTCCTCGCGGTGGAGCCCGGCCGTCGCCCGGCAGGCGGCCCTCGGCTCGCCCTCCATCCCCGTCCCCAGCCCCAGGTACTCGGTGTCCAGGGTCACCGAGCGGCTCGTGCCGCGCAGGGTGAGGGCTCCCGCGACAGCCCACCGGCTGCCGCTGCGGTGGATGAACCGCTCGCTGTAGAACTCCACCGTCGGGTGGCGGGCGGCGTCCAGGAAGTCCGCGGAGCGCAGGTGCTCGTCCCGCATCCGCAGACCGGTGTCGATGCTCGCCGTGTCGATGATCACGTGCATGGAGGAGTCCTCCATGCGGTCGGCGATCCGGACCGCGCCGGCGAAGGTGGTGAACCGGCCCCGGATCCTCGCGAAGCCGATGTGCCGGGCCGTGAACGCGATCGAGGAGTGCCCCGGGTCGATCTCCCAGTGCCCGGGCGCGGGCAGCAGCGGCGGCTCCACCGCGTCGAGGATGATCTCCGCGGTGCCGGCCGGCGCGGCGTCCCCGAGCAGCGTCGCCCCGTGGAACGGCGCGTAGCCCTCCGCCGTGACCGTGAGCCGGTACTCGCCCTCCGGGACCGCCGCCGTGAACCCCCCGTACGGGTCGGTCTCCCCGCTGACGACGGGGCGGCCGATCGGATCGGTCACCTCGAACGCGGCCCGCCGGACCGGCTGGTGCACGGTGTCGAGGACCCGGCAGCTGAGCAGGCGCGCCGTGTGAGGCAGCGTCAGGGTCGCGGATGTGTGCGAGCCGGCGCTCCCGGCCGTCTCGGACCCCCGTCTGCGACCGAACATGGTTGATGCACCCCCGTGCTGTGTGTACTTGTTCCGCTGTGGCGAAAACGCATTCGATCATGCGGTCGGGTTGTGGGCAAACAGAGCGGGCGCGCCCGGTATGGGCGTGTCGCCGCGTTCGTCGCGCTGGGAATGCGCGCAGTCGCGGACCGCTTCCGGCCACGGCCACAGATCCGTCGGTGTCGGTCCGCAGAACGGTCGCGCCGAGAGCCCTCAGACGGGCGAGCGTGCCCGGCGCGGGATGCCCGTAGCGGTTCCCCGCACCCACCGGGACGACCGCCAGGCGGGGCCTGACCCGGGCGTGCAGCTCGGCGTCCTGGCGGGCGGATCCGTGGTGCGCGACCTTCAGGACGTCGACCGGCCCGAGGTCCGGCCGGCTGCCCAACAGGGCCTGCTGTGCGGGCGGTTCGAGGTCCCCGAGCAGCAGCAGGGTCAGCCCGCCGGTGCGGGCCAGCAGGGCGACGCTCGCGTCGTTGGCGCCGTCGGGCGCAGGCCCGCCGGGCGGCGGCCACAGCACCTGCCATTCGAGCGGCCCGGCCCGGCGCCGCTCCCCCGCCCAGGCGGGCACGACCGGGACGCCGGCCGCCGCGGCGGCCCTCCGGACGAACGCGGCCTGCCCGGCGGGCTCTTCCAGCGCAGTGGTCTGGATCACGCCGACCGACCGGCCGTCCAACACCCCGCGGAGGCCTCCGACGTGGTCGGCGTGGAAGTGCGTCAGGAGCAGCAGCGGCACCCGCCGCACCCCGAGGGCACGCAGGCAGGAGTCCACCGGCCCCGGTTCGGGCCCCGCGTCCACGACGACGGCCGTGCCGGGGCCCGCGGCCAGGACGGCGGCGTCGCCCTGCCCGACGGCGCACTGCACGTAGCTCCAGTCGGGCGGCGGCCAGCCCGTGAGCGTACGGGTGAGCTGCGGCGGCCGCAGCAGCGCGGCGAGCAGCAGCACCGCAAGCCCGGCGCACGCCCACGGCCGGCGGACCAGCCGAGGCCCGAGCAGTACGGCGGCCCCCGCGGCCGCTGCCAGCAGCAGCCCTCCGCCGAGCCCGCCGGGCCATGCGAGCTCCGCACCGGGCAGCCGGGCGCCCGCCCGCGCCACCGCGGCGATCCACCCGGCCGGCCAGGCCGCGCACCAGGCGAGCACCTGCGCGGCGGGCGGGTACAGCGGGGCGGCCGCCAGCGCGGCGAAGCCGAGCACGGTCGCCGGAGCGGCCGCGAACTCCGCGAGCAGGTTGCACGGCACCCCGACGAGGCTGACCCGGGCGGAGAGCACCGCGACCACCGGCGCGCACACCGCCTGCGCGGCGGCCGCGGCCGCGAGCGCCTCCGCGGGGCGGGCCGGCATCCCGCGCCGCCGCAGGGTCCGGCTCCACCGCGGGGCGAGGGTCAGCAGGGCGCCGGTGGCGAGGACGGAGAGCAGGAATCCGGGGCTGCGGGCCAGCCACGGATCGTGGAGGAGGAGCAGCAGCGCGGCCGCGGCCAGTGCCGGCAGCAGCGACCGCCGCCGGCCGGTGGCGACGGCCAGCAGGCCGATCGCCCCGCAGGCCGCGGCCCGCAGCACGCTGGGGTCGGGCCGGCAGACGGCGATGAACGCCAGTACCAGCGCCGCCCCGGCGAGGGCGGTCGCCCGCAGGGAGAGCCCCAGGCGGGGCGCGAGTCCGCGCCGTTCGGCCAGCTGGGCCCGCGCAGGCGGCCCGATGAGCAGGAACAGCACCACAGTCAGGTTGGACCCGGACACGGCCAGCAGGTGCAGCAGGTCGGTGGCCCGGAACGCCTCGTGCAGGTCGGGCGGGACCCTGGAGGTGTCCCCGACGACAAGCGCCGGCAGCAGGGCCCTCGGGTCGGCGGCGAGCCCCTCGGTGGCGGTGCGCAGCCCCTGCCGGAGCCGCCCGGCCGCCTGCTGGACGGCCGTGGGCGGGCCGGTCACCGCGGGGCCGGTGCCGGTCTGCGGCCGCAGCACGGCGACCGCCCGCTCGCCGGCCCTGCCGGGCCCCAGCCGGCCTTCCACGGCGACCCGGGTGGACGGCAGCAGCCGCACCCATCCCGGGTCGGAGGCGAGGACGCGCACCGGTGTGGCCACCCGGACATGGCCCCGGCCGGGCGCCGCCACCCGGGTCAGCAGCGCGTCCACCACGACCAGCGGCGGGCCGCTGCCCCCTCGGACGGTCCGCGGGTCGGCGGTGACGGCCACCTCGGCGACCACCCGGGCATGCTGCCGGGCCAGGTCGGGGACGGGCCCGGCCCGCTCCTCGGCCCGGGTCAGCCCCGCCGCGGCGGCGCCGGCCGCGGCGCACAGCAGCGCGAGGGCGGCGGCCGTCCCGGCCCGCCACAGGCGCTCCGGGCGCCGGCACCCGGCGCACAGCAGCAGCCCGGCCCCCGCGAGGGCGCAGACGGCCCCGGCGGCGGTCCACACGCCGGGCGCGCCGAGCGCGGCCGCGGCCGCCGCCCAGGCCGCCAGCGCGGGCACCACCAGCCGCAGGTCCGCCGGCCCCCGCTCGGGGTCGGTGCCCTGGCCGGGCGTGAGGCTGCCGGACGCCCTCCGGACAGCAGTCCCGCGGTTCACGGCCGCACCAGCTTCCGGAGGTCGGCGAAGCGCCGCTCGCCGATGCCGTTGACCTGCCGGAGCTCCTCCACCGAGCGGAAGCCGCCGCGGGCGGTGCGGAAGTCGACGATGTGCCGGGCCAGCACCGGCCCCACCCCGGGCAGGGCGTCCAACTGCTCGACGGTGGCCGTCCCGAGGCTGAGCGGCCCGGCGGCAGGCCCGCCGGGGGCCGCTTGGCCGGGCGGTGCGGCCGGTGCGGGCACCCCGACCAGCACCTGCTCACCGTCAACGAGGACGCGGGCCCGGTTGAGCCCGGTGGTGTCCGCACCGGGCAGCACTCCCCCGGCTGCGGCGAGCGCATCCTCCACGCGGGAGCCGGTGGGCAGCCGCCGAAGCCCCGGATCGCGGACCTTGCCGCCGACGTCCACCACGACACGGGAGGCCGGCCCGGCAGCGGCGGCGGGCGCGGCCGGGGCGACGCCCGGCGACGGGGAAGGCGCCAGGGCCGGGGCGACCACCGCGGGCGGCGTCACCGGCCGCGGCCGCGCCGACCAGAACTGCTGCGCCCCGAACGCCACTGCGGCCGCCAGGACCACCGCGACGGCGGCCACCGCCCGGGGCCGCACCTCCAGCCGCGCCTGGACCCACAGCGGCAGCCGCTCCCGCACCCCGAGCCACCACATGCCCCGGGCCCCGCCGGCCTCCCCGGCCACCGGCGGCTCCGCGGTCCGCACGGACTGTGCAACCCCGACCGCCTCCCAGGGCCGCCCCGATACCGCAGCCCCGCCGGTCTCCGCCCGCCCGACCCCCTCCGCAGCCCCGGACCGGCCCGGCACCGCAGCACCGCCGGGTTGCGCACCTCTGACCGCGCTCCCGGACCAGCCCGGACCTCCCTGCCAGACCGGCACCGCGGCAGCGCCGGGCTCCGCACCCCTGACCGCGCCCCCGGACCCGGACCCGGCGTGATCGGCCGGGAGGCCGCGCCCTGCGGCGCCGCTGGTCTCCACACGACCAGCCACACCCGCAGGCCGCACCGCATCCCATGGCCGGCCCGGGACCCCGGCACGTCCGGGTGCCGCACGCCCGACCGCATCCGCAGGCCAGGCCGGGTCCGCCGGCGGGCCCGCAACCGCACGCAGGGCAGCACCCGCAGCAGCGCCGGACTCCGACGCACTGGGCGGCCGGGGCGGACCGGCCGACCAGGCTCGATGGGTCAACCCGGCGGGCTCTGCCGGTCGAGGGGGGTCTGCCGGCCGAGGCGGCGCTACAGGCCGAGGCGGATCCAGCCCGGCAGCATCGGACGGCGGCGAGTCGCGCGGCGGGGAGTCGGGCGGCGGGACAGGGGTCGGCGGGGACGGCGGCGGTAGAGCTGGACGTGGGGTGACTCCGCCGAGGAGGGCTTCGGCGCGCCGGCGGAGGGCGGCCGGATCGGGCTGCCCGGCGTCACGTCGGCGGGGCCGCCCGCGGCGGTGTCGCAGCGGGTGGTCGGAGTGCGGTGGCCGGCCCGGGCCCGAGGCGGCTCCGGGGCGGCGCGTACGGCGTGTGTGAAGAGTCATGCCACGACGGTAGGGACATCTCCCCGACCCCGTTCGGAACCCTCAATTCCGGTGGACGGCGCCGCCGTTGTGGACAACCGCGCCACCCGTTCCGGTGCACGCCGCCGGGTCAGCGCGGGGAGACCACCGCCGCCAGCAGCCCCGGCCCCGTGTGCGCGCCGATGACCGCGCCGACCTCACTGACGTGCAGTTCCACCAGCCCGGGGATGCGTTCCCGCAGCCGCTGCGCCAGCTTCTCCGCCCGCTCGGGAGCAGCCAGGTGGTGCACGGCCACGTCGACGCTCGCCGCGCCCGCCTGCTCGACCGCCAACTCCTCCAGCCGCGCGATGGCCTTGGAGGCCGTGCGCACCTTCTCCAGCATCTGGATCCGGCCGCCGTCCAGGGTGAGCAGCGGCTTGACGGCCAGGGCCGAGCCGAGGAGGGCCTGTGCGGCGCCGATGCGGCCGCCGCGGCGGAGGTAGTCGAGGGTGTCCACGTAGAAGTACGCGGCCATGTCCGCGGCCCGCTTCTCCGCGGCGGCCACCGCCTCGTCGAGGGAGCCGCCCGCCTCGGCGGTCTCGGCCGCCGCCAGGGCGCAGAAGCCGAGGGCCATGGCGACCATGCCGGTGTCGACGACGCGCACCGGCACCGGAGCCGTCTTCGCAGCCAGCACGGCGGCGTCGTAGGTGCCGGAGAACTCCGCGGACAGGTGCAGGCTCACGATGGCCTCTGCGCCGCTCTCCGCGACCGCCCGGTAGGCCCGGACGAACTCTTCGGGGCTCGGCCGGGACGTGGTGACGGACCGGCGCTTCTGCAGCGCGAGGGCCAGGCTGCGCGCCGAGATCTCGGTCCCCTCTTCGAGGGCCTCGTCGCCGAGGACCACGGTCAGCGGGACGGAGGTGATTCCGTGCCGCGCCATTGCCGGTGGGGGCAGGTAGGCCGTGGAATCGGTGACGATCGCGACATGGCGGGACATGAGGCGGAGGTTACCGCCAGAGCGGGCGGGTCGGCAGCCCGACCCCTCCCCACGCGTAAAGAGCGGACGCAACCGCCCGCGCCCGGGACCGTGCACCGGCCCGCGGCCGGGCTCTCCTCAGGTCGTCGTTTCGGGCCGGGTGCTCTTCTGCCACGGGTACTGCGGGGCCGGCGCGGCGGGACCGAGGGCGGGAGTCTGCGAAGCCCCCCGCTGTCCGCGCGGGTCCTGCCGCTCCTCGCCCCGGCCGTTCCCCGGCCCGGCCGCCGACCCGGCTGCCGGGCCCGCCGCCGCGTCCCATGCCGCTGCGGCCTCCGCGAGGTCGTCCAGGGGGTCCCGGCGCGAGGCGTAGTCCCGCAGTGCGTCCGACTCGACCTCGATCTGCGCCGACAGGGTCGACAGCTCGTCCTCGGCGAACCGGCGGGCCCGGTCGCGCGCGGCCCACCTCAGGGCGTCCGCGGACTGCGTGATCTTCGCCACCCGTTCCCGCAGGTCGGGCAGGGCCGCGGCGACCCGGGCCCGGTCGGGCTCCTGCTCCAGCCGCTTCAGCTCGTCGTCCAGCTCGTGGCCGTGCGCGCTGAGCCGCTCGAACAGGACGAGCGACTCCTTCAGCGAGGCGTCGGCCCGGGAGCCCTCCCTGAGGGCCTCCTGCGTGGTGCGCATGGACGTCCGCAGGTCCAGCCGCAGCTGGGCGAGCGAGCCGGGCACCCCGACCTGGCCGATGCTCTTCGCCTTGAGCGCGGTGTCCTCCACGGTCCGCTTGGCCTGGGTGATCGTCCGGTCCACGCCGCGCTTCGCCGCGCCGACCGCCTTGACCGTGGCCCAGGCGCCGAGGCCCAGGAGGGCGAACAGCATCACCAAGGTGAACATGATGATCAACGCGCCTGCCTCCACGAGGACCCCTTCCCCTGCCGTTTTCCGTCCCCTCCACCGTAAACGCCGCGGGCAGGTTGGGGGTTCCCATCGAACCCCCAACCTGCCCGTACGGGAAGACCCCGAGCGGCGGCGGACAAGCCGGCCCCAGAGGCCGGCCCCCACCGTCAGACGACGATGTTGACCAGCTTGGGCGCGCGGACGATCACCTTGCGGATCTCGGCCCCGCCCACGGCCGCCACGACCGCCGCGTCGGCGAGCGCCAGCTGCTCCAGGTCGGCCTCGGAGATCGCCGGCGGCACCTCCAGGCGCGCCTTGACCTTGCCCTTGACCTGGACGACGCAGGTGACGGTCTCGTCCACCACATACGCCGGGTCGGCCACCGGGAAGGCCTGGTGCACGACCGAGCCGGTGTGGCCCAGGCGGTGCCACAGCTCCTCCGCGATGTGCGGGGCCAGCGGGGCGACCAGCAGGACCAGCGCCTCGGCGACCGGGCGCTCCAGCGGGCGGCCCGCCTTGGTCAGGAAGTTGTTCAGCTCGGTGATCTTGGCGATGGCGGTGTTGAAGCGCAGGCCCGCCATGTCGGCGCCGGCCCCGTCGATCGCCTTGTGCAGGGCGCGCAGGGTGTCCTCGCCCGGCTCGCCGTCGACGACGGTGACGGCGCCCGTCTCCTCGTCCACGATGTTGCGCCACAGGCGCTGGAGCAGGCGGTACTGGCCGACCACGGCGCGGGTGTCCCACGGCCGCGAGACGTCCAGGGGGCCCATGGCCATCTCGTACAGGCGCAGGGTGTCCGCGCCGTACTCCTCGCAGATCTCGTCGGGCGTGACGGCGTTCTTCAGGGACTTGCCCATCTTGCCGTGCTCGCGCCTGACCGGCCGGCCCTCGAAGAAGTAGCCGCCGTCGCGCTCCTCGACCTCGGCCGCCGGGACGTACACGCCGCGCTCGTCGGTGTACGCGTACGCCTGGATCATGCCCTGGTTGAACAGCTTGTGGAACGGCTCCGCCGAGGAGACGTGGCCCAGGTCGAACAGCACCTTCGACCAGAAGCGGGCGTAGAGCAGGTGCAGCACGGCGTGCTCGGCGCCGCCGACGTACAGGTCGACGCCGCCGTGCGGCGCGCCCTCGCGCGGGCCCATCCAGTACTGCTCGATCTCCGGGTCGACCAGGGCCTCGCTGTTGTGCGGGTCCAGGTAGCGCAGCTCGTACCAGCAGGAGCCGGCCCAGTTGGGCATGGTGTTGGTCTCGCGCCGGTAGGAGCGCACGCCGCGGCCGTCGCCCAGGTCCAGCTCGACGTTGACCCAGGCCTCGTTGCGGGACAGCGGGGTCTCGGGCTGGGAGGCGGCGTCGTCGGGCTCGAAGGTGCGCGGCGAGTAGTCCTCGACCTCGGGCAGCTCCAGCGGCAGCATCGACTCGGGCAGGGGGTGCGCGACGCCGTCCTCGTCGTAGACGATCGGGAACGGCTCGCCCCAGTACCGCTGGCGGCTGAACAGCCAGTCGCGCAGGCGGAAGTTGACGGTGCCCTCGCCGATGCCCCGCTCGGTCAGCCAGGCGGTGATGGCGGCCTTCGCCTCGACGACGCCCATGCCGTCCAGCGAGATGCCCTCGCCGGCCGAGTTGACGATGGTGCCGTCGTACGAGGTGAACGCGTCCTCCCACTCGGCGGGGTCGGCGTCGCGGCCGTCGGAGGGCTCGACGACGCAGCGGATCGGCAGCTCGAAGGCCTGCGCGAAGGCGAAGTCGCGTGAGTCGTGTGCCGGGACGGCCATGATCGCGCCGGTGCCGTAGCCCATCAGCACGTAGTCGGCGATGAAGACGGGGACCGGGTCGCCGCTGACCGGGTTGACAGCGTACGCGCCGGTGAAGACGCCGGTCTTGTCCTTGGCCTCGGCCTGGCGCTCGACGTCCGACTTGGCGGCGGCCTGCTTGCGGTAGGAGTCCACGGCCTCGGACGGGGTCGCCGAGCCGCCGGTCCACACCTGGCGGGTGCCCTCGGGCCACTCGGCCGGGACGATCTTCTCGACGAGCGGGTGCTCGGGCGCCAGCACCATGTAGGTGGCGCCGAACAGGGTGTCGGGGCGGGTGGTGAAGACGGTGACGGTGTCGTCGCCGACGGCGAAGTCGACGCGGGCGCCCTCGGAGCGGCCGATCCAGTTCCGCTGCTGCAGCTTGATGGCCTCGGGCCAGTCCAGCGCGTCCAGGTCGTCCAGCAGCCGGTCGGCGTACGCGGTGATCCGCATGTTCCACTGGCTCAGCTTGGCCTTGAAGACGGGGAAGTTGCCGCGCTCGGAACGGCCGTCGGCGGTGACCTCCTCGTTGGCCAGGACGGTGCCCAGGCCGGGGCACCAGTTCACGGGGGCGTCCGAGGCGTACGCCAGCCGGAAGTCGTTCAGGACCGCGGACCGCTCGGCGGCGTCCAGCTCGGCCCAGGCGCGGCCGCCGGGGACCTCACGGCTGCCGTCCTCGAAGGCGGCGACCAGCTCGGCGATGGGGCGGGCCTTCTTCGCGTCGGCGTCGTACCAGGCGTTGTAGATCTGCAGGAAGATCCACTGGGTCCACTTGTAGTAGTCCGGGTCGATCGTGGCGAAGGAGCGGCGCTTGTCGTGGCCGAGGCCCAGGCGGCGCAGCTGCTTCTTCATGTTCTCGATGTTCGCCTCGGTGGACACGCGCGGGTGCGTGCCGGTCTGCACGGCGTACTGCTCCGCCGGCAGGCCGAAGGCGTCGAAGCCCAGGGTGTGCAGGACGTTGTGGCCGCTCATCCGCTGGTGGCGGGCGTAGACGTCGGTCGCGATGTAGCCCAGCGGGTGGCCGACGTGCAGGCCCGCACCGGAGGGGTAGGGGAACATGTCCATGATGAACTTCTTGGGGCGCGCGACGGCCTCGGCGTCCCCGGCCAGGTCGCCGACGGGGTTCGGGGCCTCGTAGGTGCCCTGCGCGTCCCAGACGTCCTGCCAGCGTGCCTCGATGTCGGCGGCCATGGCGGCCGTGTAACGGTGCGCCTCGGCCGCCTCGGCGGCCGGGGTGTTCGTCTCGCTCATGTCTTCGGAAGCTCCATCGATCGTCTCTGCCGTCTCTGCCTGCCCAAACGAAAAAACCCCTCGCACAGGAGGGGGAGCCGCGCCGATGCCGACCATCGCAGGGTCGGCCCTGATCAGCGCGGCTCGGTAAGCAGAAGGCGTACGGCACGCATGGCGCCAGGGTACCGCAGCGGTCCCGGCGGCCGCTCGGGCGTTCCGCACAACGAAGCGGGCCACCCGATCCGGGTGGCCCGCTTCCGTACTGTGGAGCTAAGGAGAATTGAACTCCTGACCTCTTGCATGCCATGCAAGCGCTCTACCAACTGAGCTATAGCCCCTTGCTTCTCTGCCGCCGGGCCCCTTCTCGGTTTCCCTTGCCGGTTCCCCCTGGCGACACCCAGAACATTACACGGTTCCGGGCCAGGTCCAAAAACGAGATTCCGAGCCGGTCGACATGCCCACCTTTGCCCGTTTTGCGGCATCTAGGCCCGGGCGAACTGGTAGAAGCGCTTGAGCGTGCAGTGTTCGTCGAGGAGCCGGCCGTAGATCGGCTCGCCCTCCAGCTCGCGGTACGTCTCGATGGGGTCGCCCTTGATGATCAGCGCCCGTGCGCATTCCTCGCACCAGTACTGGTAGTCGGGGTTGACCGGGTCCATGTCCCGCACGATCGGCGTGCCGTTGTTGCACCAGTCGCACCGGCGCCGGTGTGCACCCATCCGTCAGCGACTCCCTCCCGCGTCGGGCCGTCGACTCCCCCTCCGGCCGTCCGATTCTGCCACGCGGGCGCGCGGCAGGTCAGCAAGCGCAGGCAAGGGGCAAACGCAAGGATCCCGCCCCCTGTTGGGGACGGGATCCTGATTGTGGAGCTAAGGAGAATTGAACTCCTGACCTCTTGCATGCCATGCAAGCGCTCTACCAACTGAGCTATAGCCCCGCTCTCCGCCTCGCTCCCCCGTTTCCGGTGTTCCGCGCTGCGAACAAGAAGAACTTTAGCCGCGACCAGCCGGAAAGTGAAATCCGGGCCGGGGGCGCCTCTGAGACGGGCTCAGACGGGCCCCCTGCGGAGCTCAGTCGTCGTCGCCGAGCACGGGTTCCGGCAGCGTGCCGGCGTTGTGCTCGAGCAGGCGCCAGCCGCGGGCGCCCTCCCCCAGGACGGACCAGCAGCAGTTGGAGAGCCCGCCGAGGCTCTCCCAGTCGTGCGGCTGCAGGCCGAGCAGCCGGCCGATCGTCGTGCGGATGGTGCCGCCGTGGCTGACCACCACCAGCGTGCCGCCTTCCGGCAGCCGCCCGGCGTGCTCCAGCACCACCGGGGCCGCCCGGTCGGCGACCTCGGTCTCCAGCTCGCCGCCGCCGCGGCGCACGGGCTCGCCGCGCTTCCACGCGGCGTACTGCTCGCCGTGCTTGGCGAGGATCTCGTCGTGGGTCAGGCCCTGCCACTCGCCGGCGTACGTCTCGCGCAGCGCGGCGGTGCGGGCGACGGGGAGCCCCGTGACGGCGGCCAGCTCCGCCGCCGTGCGGGAGGCCCGCTGGAGGTCCGAGGCCACGATGGCGTCCGGCCCCAGGGAGGCCAGCAGGCGGGCGGCGCGGCGGGCCTGCGCCATACCGGTCTCGGTCAGCGGGATGTCCGTGGAGCCCTGGAAGCGGCGCTCCAGGTTCCAGGCCGTCTGGCCGTGCCGCCACAGGACGATCTTCCGGCCGGTCCGGGCCGGCCGCCCGGGGGCCGTGCCGGCGGCGGCCGCCGGCTGCTGCTGGTCCGGGCCCTTGCCCGGCTGCGTGCTCGCGCTCAGAACAGATCACCGTCCAGGTCGTCGTCGCCCTGCGCCTCGCGCAGCTTGGCGTACTCCTCGGCCTTGCCCTTCGTCAGCTTGGCGTCCTCGGGGAGTTCGATCTCGGGGCAGTCCTTCCACAGGCGCTCCAGCGCGTAGAAGACCCGCTCCTCGCTGTGCTGCACGTGGACGACGATGTCGACGTAGTCGAGCAGGATCCAGCGGGCGTCGCGGTCGCCCTCGCGGCGTACCGGCTTGGCGCCGAGCTCCTTGAGGAGGCGCTCCTCGATCTCGTCGACGATGGACTTGACCTGGCGGTCGTTGGGCGCCGAGGCGAGCAGGAAGGCGTCGGTGATCGACAGCACGTCGCTGACGTCGTACGCGATGATGTCGTGCGCGAGCCGGTCGGCCGCCGCCTGGGCGGCGGTGGTGATGAGCTCGATGGAGCGGTCCGTGGCGGTCACTGGCCATGCTTTCGGGTCGGCGGGCAGATCCCTACAAGGGTCTCATGTGCCGCCGACGCCGCCCGCGCCGTGCTTCCGGCCGCCGGCCGGAAGCACGTCAGGAGGGCTTCCAGTCCCTGCCCAGCGTCACGACGATGTCGGCGTTGACCGGGTTCTCGCCCTTCTTCACCGCCGTCTCCGGCAGCCCCAGCGTCTTGGCGACCTCGACGGCCCGGGGCCGCTGGGCGTCGTCCTGGTAGGTGACCTGGGTCGTGGACTGCTGCCGGTCCGCCTTGCCGCCGTCGACGAAGGTGTAGCCGCCGTTGAGGAGGGCGGCCCTGGCCGCGACCTGCGCCTTGGCGTCGCCGGTGGCGTCCCGCAGGCCGACGCGCGGCGCGGCGCCGGGCTGCGCGGCGGTGAAGCTGCCGCCGAGCACCTCCTTGACAACGGTCCGGTTGGCCTCGTCCGTGAGCGTGCCGTCGGGCTTCACGCCGAGTACGTCGGTGCGGTACGCGGACCGCCCCTCCTTGGCGTGCTCGCCCAGCCTGGCCAGCATCGCGCCGAGGGTCTCGGCGCTCAGGGACGGGTCGAGGATCTGTCCCATGCTCTCCACGGTCGTCGTGGCCGACTGCGCGTCGCCGGGGATCTTGCGCAGCACCCCGTACAGCACCTGCCCGAGGCGCTCCAGCTGCTCGGCCTCCGGCTCGCCGGGGGCGCGGTGGGTGGCGTACGCGACGGCCATGGCGCCGCTCAGGTGCTGCTTCGCGCCCTGCCCCACGGCGGGGATCTTGGCGGCGTCGTCGGCCGGGATCGCGGTGTCGGTGTCGGCCTCGATGCCGCCGACGAGCTCAACGAGGTTGTCCAGGAACGGCGTGTCCAGGCGCCAGGTGCCGCCGATGCCGGTGCCGAGCACCGAGTCGAGGGACTCGCGCACGCCGAGGCCGCCCTTCTCGACGGCCTTGCCCAGGGGGGTGGCGGTGCCGTCGTCCCCGGTGACGCCGAGGGTGTTGGGCAGCAGGACGGTGGCGCCCCGGCCCGTCGTGACGTTGTCCACGAGCAGGGCGGTGGAGGTGCCGCCCTTCTTCGTGTTGTGGACATGCACGACGATCATGTCGCGCTTCTGGGGCCCGGCGGCGGTGGCGGTGCCCTTGCCGTCGGCCCCGCCGAGGAAGGGCAGCATGCCTGCCCACCAGAGGTAGCCCGCGCCCGCGACCGCGAGGAGCGCGAGGACGGCGGTCAGGGCGACGACGCGGTTGCGGCCGCGGCGGCGGGCCTCCTCGCGGCGCTCGGTGCGGCTCTCGGTGAACTTGAGCCAGTCGATGACGTCGTCGGAGTCCTCGTCCGGCTGGTCGAGGAACGCGAACTGCTCCGTCCGGTAGCCGGCGCCGCCGCCGTCCCCGGCACCGCCTGCGTCCGCGCCGTCTGCCGCCCGGCGCGGCTCCGGGACCTGGGCGGTGTGCGGCGCTGCGGCGGCGGAGGCGGCCGGGGCGGCGGCCGGGGGCTGGGGGGCGGCCGCGGGCTGGGGGGCGGGCTGCTGGTGCGGGATCCACTGCTCGCGCAGTTGCTGCTGGTGCGCGTCCTGGCCGTACGTCCCGGCCGCGGGGTACTGCTGGGGGGCGTACTGCGGGGGCGCGTACTGCTGGGGCTGCGCCGGGTAGTGCTGCTGTCCGCCGTACGAGGGGGTGCCGCCGTAGGCCGGGTCCGCGCCGTGGACGGGGTCCGGTCCGTGGTGCGGGCCCGGTCCGTGGCCGGGGTCCGCGTACCCGGTGCCCGGGTCGTGGTGGTGTGCCTGCGGGGCGGCGGGCGCGGGGCCGTACACCGGGCGCCCGTACGCGTCGTAGCCGATGAGCTGCTGCTCCCGGGCTCCGTACGGGTCGTACGGCTCCTGTCGGTCGTTCACCGCGGGCCCCTCTCGTCGCCGGGAGCTCAGGCTCCCCGGTACAGCTCACGCTTGTCGATGTAGCGCACCACACCGTCCGGCACCAGATACCAGACCGGGTCGCCCTGGGCCACGCGCGTGCGGCAGTCGGTGGAGGAGATGGCCAGGGCGGGCACCTCGACGAGGGAGACGCCGCCTTCGGGCAGGCCGTCGTCGGAGAGGGCGTGGCCGGGCCGGGTCACCCCGATGAAGTGGGCGAGGGAGAAGAGCTCGTCGGCGTTGCGCCAGGTGAGGATCTGCGCGAGGGCGTCGGCGCCGGTGATGAAGAAGAGGTCGGCGTCCTGGTTGAGCGCGCTGAGGTCGCGGAGGGTGTCGATCGTGTACGTCGGCCCGCCGCGGTCGATGTCGATGCGGCTCACCGAGAACTGCGGGTTGGACGCCGTCGCGATGACGGTCATGAGGTAGCGGTCCTCGGCGGGCGACACGGCCCGGTGAGACTTCTGCCAGGGCTCGCCCGTCGGTACGAAGACCACCTCGTCGAGGTGGAACAGGGCGGCCACTTCACTGGCGGCCACCAGGTGTCCGTGGTGGATCGGGTCGAATGTCCCGCCCATCACGCCGAGCCGGCGCTTGACCGGGCCGGTAGGCGTCTCCTGCTCTCCCATGAGCGCAGAGCCTACTGGCCCGGCCGGCTGCCGCGGACCGGGGTCGGGCGCGTGCGCGCCCGCGGGGCGGTTCAGCGGTCGCGGTTCAGGCGCGTGGTGACCCAGAGCATCAGGAGCAGGATGACGAGCGCGGCGCCGCCGGTGAGGTACGGGTTGAGGCTGTCGTGGTTGCCGCCGTGCTGCTCGGCCCCCTCCGAGGCGAGGAGAACCAGGGAGTGGGCGGTTGAAGTGAGGCTCATCAGGGGGTACCTATCGAGTCGGGGAGCGGGCGGAGATCTCGCTCACATCGTATGCGGGGGCCTGGGGCACGCTCACGCCGACTCAGGCGTTGGAGAGGATAGACGCACGTGCATCCAGGTCCGATCGAGGGGGAGGCGTCATGAGCGGGACGGTTTTCGAGAAGGTGCCGGCGCGCGACCGCAAGAGGTTCGAAGGCATTTCGTCGCGGGCGTACGAGCACCCGGCGGACCGGTCCGCCCTGGTGGCGCTCCGCAAGCTGAGCGGGTTCGACACGGTGTTCAAGGCGCTGAGCGGGCTGCTGCCGGAGCGCAGCCTGCGGCTGCTGTTCCTGTCGGACTCGGTGCGGGTGGGCGAGACGCAGTTCCCGCACCTGCACGAGATGCTCCGGGACGCCTGCTACATCCTGGACCTGGAGAAGGTCCCGCAGATGTACGTCCAGCAGGACCCGAAGCCGAATGCCATGTGCATCGGGCTGGACGAGCCGATCATCGTGGTGACCACGGCCCTGGTGGAGCTCCTGGACGAGGAGGAGATGCGGGCGGTCGTGGGCCACGAGGTGGGGCACGCGCTGTCGGGCCACTCGGTGTACCGCACGGTGCTGCTGTTCCTGACGAACCTCGCGCTGAAGGTGGCCTGGATCCCGCTGGGCACGGTGGCGATCTCCGCGATCGTGACGGCGCTGCGGGAGTGGTTCCGCAAGTCGGAGCTGTCGGCGGACCGGGCGGGCCTGCTGGTCGGGCAGGACGTGAACGCCTCGATGCGCGGCCTGATGAAGATCGCGGGCGGCAACCACCTGCACGAGATGAACGTGGACGCCTTCCTCGCCCAGGCCGAGGAGTACGAGTCGAGCGGCGACCTGCGGGACTCCGTCCTGAAGATCCTCAACATGCTGCCGCGGACGCACCCCTTCACCGCGGTGCGGGCGGCCGAGCTGAAGAAGTGGTCGCAGAGCCGGGACTACCAGCGGATCATGGACGGCCACTACCCGAAGCGCGACGAGGACAAGGACGCCTCGGTGGCGGACTCCTTCCGGCAGTCGGCCGCGCACTACGCGGACTCGGTGCGCACGAGCCGGGATCCGCTGATGAAGCTGGTGGGCGGCATCGCGGGCGGGACGGCCGACCTGGGCGGCCGGCTGCGGGACAAGTTCACCGGCGCGGCCGGCTCCGGGGCGGCGTCCGCCTCCGGTCCGGCGGGCGCGGCCGGCGGCGAGGCCGGGGAGGGCGCTACGGGGCGGGGCTGACGGGCGGCGCCGCCGAATCGGCCGGCGCCATCACGCCGCACAGGCCGCCGGTGCGCCGCGGTCGGCCCGCGGCGTACGGGTCACTCGCGGCCGGGCCCACGGTGGTGGGCCCGGTGCCGGCCGGGAGCGGGCGGAAGGCGCCGGCCGGGTCGGCGGAGCAGGCCTGGGGGCCGGCCAGCACATAGGCCGACACCAGTTCCGTCCGCCGGGCGGCGAGGTCCTCCAGGTCGAAACGGAAGCGCAGTTCGCGGCGGACCGTGAAGAGGGAGGCCTCGCCGGAGGCCGGCTGCGCCGCCGCGGCGGGCCGTACGGCGTACACGAAGGTGTGGTCGGCAGTGACCTCCAGGACCTCCGGGGAGGCCTCCTCGTAGGCGAGCGTGCCGTGGACGCGGACCCGAGGGTCGGCGACGGCGGTGCCCCGGTCGAAGCGGACCAGCCAGCCCGTGGCGGCGTGCCGCCCGTCGCCGGAGGGCGAGGCCATGCTGCGGTCGAACTGCTCCAGCTGGTCCGGGTCGAGCAGCGCCCGGACGGGCCGGGTGGCCGCGCCCGCGAGGACGTCCGGGTCGAGTGAGGACTGCACGAGGTAGTCCTTGGCGGTGGACAGGGCGGTGGCGACCTGCCCGTCGGTGAAGTGTGCGGTGCGCCGGACGGCCGGCATGGTGATCCCGGCCGCCCCGGTGCGGAATGCGGCGGCCGGGCCCTGCCCGAACAGGTCGGCGGGCTGCCCGCCGGGCACCGCGACGGCCGGGGCCAGCGGGACGACGGTGCTGGTCAGCGGCTCGGTCCTGATCTGCGCCCGGGGCGCGGCGGGGTTGCTCAGCCCCATGTACACGGCCGCGGCGAAGGCCGCCGCGATGAGCAGGACGAGCAGCATGCCCTGGCGGGCGGCGCGGCCCGGGGTGCCGGTCCGGGGCTTGGCGGGGCCGCTGCCCGACCAGATGGAGCGGCTGCGGACGGCCCGTGCGTGCTCGCCCATCCGCTCCTGCGCGGAGAACTCCTGGAGGCGGGCAGCGCGGACGAAGTCCTCGTCGAACACGACCGACCGGTACTCGTCCGGGCGGAGCTCGTCGTCACCCCCGCCGATGCCGTCGGGGGGTCCGTCGGGTGGATCTGCCGGCGCGGCCATTGCTTCTCCCCGCTGTCACCGGTCCAGAGAAGCCCCCTGCCCGCGTGGCGGAGCGGGGCCGTACCTTCAGGGTTGGCGGCCGGCGGGTTCCATAAACGCCCCGGCGCCGGTGACTTCCCTGAGCGGGGTGCTGGAGGGGGCCGGGGCGGGCTCGGAGCCGCCGGAGGCGCTGCGGTAGACGGCGCTGAAGGCGAGCGCGACCATGCCGAGGCCCATCACGAAGGCGAGGACCCAGGCGACGGGGCGGAGCCACGGGGAGCGCCCGCGGTAGGGGCGCAGGCTGCCGCCGTAGGTGCCGTAGGGCCCTTCGGGGTAGCCGTGGGCGTAGTGGTGCTCCCAGCCGGGCTCGTCGATGCCGTAGCCGCCGGGGCGGCCGTAGCCGTACCCGTCGTGGTCGTCGTCGGAGGTCCAGCCGCCCGCGACGGCCCGCGCGGCCTCCGCCTCGGCGCGGGCGCGGTCGGCGGCCCGCTGCCGCTCGGCGGCGCTGGGTTCATGGAGCTCCGCGCTCCGGACGAAGTCCTCGTCGAGCACCACGGCGGCGAAGTCGAACTCAACGCCTCCGCGGTCGTCGTCGGGCTCCCCGTCGTCCGGGTACCTGCCCCCCACGTCGTCCGGCACGGGACCAGCGTAGACCTGGGGGGCCGCTTTGGGCAGGGTGTCCGCCGAAATCCGGCCACCCCGTGTTGGGTGGACGGTTACCGTACGTGGCCGTCACCGGTGACGATGTACTTGGTGGAGGTCAGTTCGGGCAGGCCCATCGGGCCCCTGGCGTGCAGCTTCTGGGTGGAGATGCCGATCTCGGCACCGAAGCCGAACTGGCCACCGTCCGTGAACCGGGTGGAGGCGTTCACGGCGACGGTGGTGGAGTCGACCAGCTGGGTGAAGCGGCGGGCGGCGGCCTGCGAGGTGGTGACGATCGCCTCCGTGTGGCCGGAGGTCCAGCGGCGGATGTGGTCGACGGCGTCGTCGAGGGAGTCGACGACGCCGGCGGCGATGTCGTAGGAGAGGTACTCGGCGGCCCAGTCCTCGTCGGTGGCGGGCACGGCGGTGGCCTTCGAGCCCTCGGCGGCGGCGAGGACGCGCGCGTCGCCGTGGACGGTGACGCCGGCGTCGGCGAGGGCGTCGAGGGCGCGCGGCAGGAAGGCGTCGGCGATGTCGCGGTGGACGAGGAGCGTCTCGGCGGCGTTGCAGACGGAGGGGCGCTGCGCCTTGGAGTTGACGAGGATCTCCACGGCCATGTCGAGGTCGGCCTGCGCGTCCACGTAGACGTGGCAGTTGCCGGTACCGGTCTCGATGACCGGGACGGTGGACTCCTCCACGACGGTCTTGATGAGGGAGGCCCCGCCGCGCGGGATGAGGACGTCGACGAGGCCGCGGGCGCGCATCAGCTCGCGGACGGAGTCGCGGGACTCGCCGGGGACGAGCTGGACCGCGTCGGCGGGCAGGCCGGCGGACTCGACGGCGTCGCGGAGGATGGCGACGAGCGCGGTGTTGGAGGCGTAGGCGGAGGAGCTGCCGCGCAGCAGGACGGCGTTGCCTGACTTGAGGCAGAGCGCGGCGGCGTCGACGGTGACGTTGGGCCGGGCCTCGTAGATGATGCCGACCACGCCGAGCGGGACGCGGATCTGCCGCAGGTCGATGCCGTTGGGGAGGGTGGAGCCGCGGACGACCTCGCCGACGGGGTCGGGGAGGGCGGCGACGTCGCGGACGTCGGAGGCGATGGCGCGGATCCGCTCCGGGGTGAGGGTGAGGCGGTCGATGACGGTCTCGCTGGTGCCGGCGGCGCGCGCCTTGTCGGTGTCGACGGCGTTCGCGGCGGTGATCTCGGCGGTACGGGCCTCCAGGGCGTCCGCAATGGCCAGGAGCGCGGTGTCCTTGGCGGACCGCGGGAGCGGGGCGACGGCCGCGGCGGCGGTGCGGGCGCGGCGGGCGGCGGCGAGGACGGGCGAGGTCGTGGCATCGAGCGAGGTCATGCCGCCCAGGGTAGTCCCCGGCGCGGCCCGCCCGGCCGGCCCTCCCACCCCGCGAGACGCGGGGCGGACCGGGCCCTCCCGGCCGCGCTCCCCAGCCGTGCGTACCGCCGCCCGCACCGGGCGGGTGCGGTGCGGCGGGACGCGCGGCGGGACGGCGGGCGGCGGTCGCCCGCTCAGTACGGGTGGACGCCCACCGGGTGCGCGGGCGGCGGTCCGTAGCCTTCCGCCACGCGGAGGTGGTAGGTCGCCCGGTCGATGACCTCCAGGCCGACGATCTCCCAGGCGGGGAGCCGGGCGGTGGAGCGGTGCTCGCCCCACAGCCGCAGCGCCACGGCGGCCGCATCGTGGAGGTCGCGGGCCTCCTCCCAGTACCGGATCTCGGCGTGGTCGTCGGCGTATCTGCTGGTCAGCAGGAAGGGGTGGTCGTGGGCCAGCTGCTCCAGGCCGCGCCGCACCTCGGACAGCGGCGCCGGCTTGCCGGAGACGCTCAGGGTGACGTGCCAGAGGCGGGAGGCCTCGGCCGGCTCGTCCCCGCCGCCGTTGATGCTGGTCAGCGCTCGTCTCACCAGCCGCCTCCTGTCTGCACCACGCGTTGTCGGGCCTTTCACAGTTGACCAGCCCGCGGGCCGCCGCGCGGCTGTTTTGCCGAACCTCAGCCCTGCAGCAGGACCAGATCGTCCCTGTGGATGACCTCGCGCTCGTACTCGGGACCGAGTTCCCGGGCAAGTTCGCGGGTCGAGCGGCCGAGGAGCCGCGGCAGCTCCTTCGCGTCGAAGTTGACGAGGCCGCGCGCGACGGCCCGTCCGTCGGGGCCCCGCAGCTCGACCGGGTCGCCGGCGGTGAAGTCGCCCTCGACGGCCGCGATGCCGGCGGGCAGCAGGGAGCTGCCGCGCTCGGTGACGGCGCGGACGGCGCCCTCGTCGAGGACGAGGTGCCCCTGGGGCGTCGAGGCGTGCTGGAGCCAGAGCAGCCGGTTGGCGGAGCGGCGGCCGGTGGCGTGGAAGTGGGTGCCGGTCTCGCGGCCGGCGAGCGCGTCGGCGGCGTGGCTGGCGGAGGTGAGGACGACGGGGATCCCCGCGGCGGCGGCGATGCGCGCGGCCTCGACCTTGGTGACCATGCCGCCGGTGCCCACGCCGGCCTTGCCGGCGCTGCCGATGGAGACGTGCGCGATGTCCTGCGGGCCGCGGACCTGGTCGATGCGGCTTGTGCCGGGCAGCGAGGGGTCGCCGTCGTAGAGGCCGTCGACGTCGGAGAGCAGGACGAGGAGGTCGGCGCGGACGAGGTGGGCGACGAGCGCGGCGAGGCGGTCGTTGTCGCCGAAGCGGATCTCGTCCGTGGCGACGGTGTCGTTCTCGTTGACGACCGGCAGGGCGCCCATGGCGAGCAGCTGGTCGAGTGTGCGGTAGGCGTTGCGGTAGTGCGCGCGCCGGCTGGTGTCGTCGGTGGTGAGCAGGACCTGGCCGACGCGGACGCCGTAGCGGGCGAAGGAGGCGGTGTAGCGGGCGACGAGGAGGCCCTGGCCGACGCTGGCGGCGGCCTGCTGCCGGGCGAGGTCGGTGGGGCGGCGGCGCAGGCCGAGCGGGGCGAGGCCGGCGGCGATGGCGCCGCTGGAGACGAGGACGATCTCCTTCTCGCCGCCGCTGCGGGCCTTGGCCAGTACGTCGACCAGTGCGTCCACCCGGTCGGCGTCCAGTCCGCCGGCCGCGGTGGTCAGGGAGGAGGAGCCGACCTTGACCACGATCCTGCGGGCGTCGACGACGCCCTGCCTAGCCGCTGACACGTGTGTCCCCTTGCCCCTCGCCTTGCCGGTACGTCTGTCATCTCAATCTACGGGGTGCGCGGAGGCCGCCGCTCCGGGGTTTCGGAGGGTGGACGGCGGCCTCCGGCCGCGCCGCGGTCTGCGGGGTCGGCGGGGTTCGGGATCAGCGGGGTTCGGGGCAGCTGCCGGCCGGCTCCGGCTGCCCGGCGGCTGCGCGGCCGCCGGGGACGAGGATCTTCCGGGAGAGCAGGAACGTGAAGGGGATGGCGGCGACGGCCGCGACGAGCGGGGCGATCCGGGTGTCCATGCCGGCCCAGGCCACGAGGGCGTAGAGGCCCGCCGACTGGATCACGTAGTTGGTGACGTTCGTCAGCGGGAAGAGGAGGAACTTCCTCCAGCTCGGCCGGGTCCGGTAGGTGAAGTAGGTGTTCATGAAGAACGAGCCGACCATCGCCAGCAGGAAGGCCAGGGTGTAGGCGAGGAAGTACGGCATCCACGGGTGCAGGAGCAGGTAGATCCCGAAGAAGGTGCCGGTGTTGACGGCGCCGACGAGCGCGAAGCGGAAGATCTGGCCGAGGTGGTCTCTCACGTGCGGGGCACCTCCCCGTCCGCGGTGAGGGGCGCCGGTCCGGCCGCCGCGGGTCCGCCGCGCTCGCGCTCGGCGCGCAGCACCGCGGCGGCAGCGGCGGCAGCGGCCGGGCGCGGCCGGACGTCGGCGCCGTGGGACTCCTTCACGAGGAAGTGGGGGCGGCGCTTGGTCTCGTAGTAGATGCGCCCGATGTACTCGCCGATCAGCCCCAGCATGACCATCTGTACGCCGCCGATGCCCACGATGATCGCGACGAGGGTGACGTAGCCCGGCGCGTCCACGCCGCGCGTCATGGCCGCGACCGCCACCCACAGGGCGTACACGGCGGTCAGCGCCACCAGCGACGCGCCCGCCCAGATGCCGATGCGCAGCGGCCGGCTGTTGAAGGAGATCAGCCCGTCCATGGCGTAGTTCAGCAGGGAGCCGAACCTCCACTTGGTCTCCCCCGCCTCCCGCCGGGCGTTGCGGTAGTCGAAGTGGACGGTGTCGAAGCCGATCCAGGAGAAGAGGCCCTTGGAGAAGCGGTTGTACTCCGGCAGCGACAGCAGCGCGTCCACGGCGGACCGCGACAGCATCCGGAAGTCGCCCACGCCGTCGGTGAGTTCGACGTCGACCCAGCGGTTGACGCCGCGGTAGTAGAGGCGGCTGAGGGCGGAGCGGAGCCGCTTGTCGCCCTCGCGGTTGCGGCGGGCGATGATCTGGTCGTGGCCCTGCCGGTGGTAGTCGAGCATGGTGGCGATGAGCTCCGGCGGGTGCTGGAGGTCCGCGTCCATGATCACGACGGCGTCGCCGGAGGCCTCGCGCAGGCCGGCGAGCATGCCGGCCTCCTTGCCGAAGTTCCGGCTGAAGGAGACGTAGCGGGTGGAGTCCGCGTACTCGGCCGCGATCTTGCGGAGTTTGCCGAGGGTTCCGTCGCGGCTGCCGTCGTCCACATAGCAGACCTCGTACTCGACCGGCAGGGAGTCCAGCACTCTGCGGATCTCCCGGTCGAAGCTGTCGATCACGGCTTCTTCGTTGTAGCAGGGAACCACTACGGACAGCTTCGTCATGAACACTTCCTGCGGGGGTCCGAACGGGTGAGGGACGACCACCGGACCAGCCACGCGTCTTTCCTCAAAAGTATGCACGCCGAGGGTCGGCCTGCCTGAGATCCCTGCGGCACACGGTAGCTTTGACGGGTTAAGCGGAATGGAACGAAGGGATCGAGGTGCACGTGCCTGACGTCTCCGTGGTCGTCATCGTCTACAACGACGAAGAGCGTCTGCCGACAGCCGTCCGGTCGGTTTTGGACCAGACGCTGCACGGGGTCGAAGTCGTGATCGTCGACGACTGCAGCAAGGACCGGTCGTACGCGGTCGCACAGGAGCTCGAAGCCGCCCACCCCGGCCGGGTCCGCGCCTTCCGGCTGCCCGAGAACAGCGGCGGCTGCGGAGCCCCCCGCAACCACGGCATCCGGCAGGCCGCCGGCACCTACGTGATGTTCCTCGACAGCGACGACGTCCTGGAGCGGAACGCCTGCCGCAACATGCTGGAAGCGGCCGAGCGGACCGGCTCCGACCTGGTCTCCGGCATGTGCGTGCGGGTGCACCTCGACAACCGCTGGGGCAAGACCACCGAGTGGTACCCGTGGATCTACTCCCGCACCCGCACCCTGGAGTCGATCACCGAGTTCCCCGACCTGCTGGTCTACGACACGCTGTCGACGAACAAGTGCTACCGGCGCTCCTTCCTGCTGGAGCAGGGCCTGGAGTTCCCCGTCGGCATCCACTACGAGGACCTGCTGTTCTCCGCCCAGGCGTACGTCGCCGCCCGCCGCATCACGCTGATCCCGAACCAGGTCTACCGCTGGAACGTCGTCGAGAAGGCCGCCTCGAAGTCGATCAGCAACCGGCGCCACGAGATCGCCAACTTCGTGCACCGCATGGAGATCCACCGCCGGGTCGACGAGCTGCTGGCCTCCAAGGGCTACACCGACATCAAGACCGCGAAGGACGCCAAGTTCCTCAAGCACGACCTCGTGCTGCACCTGCGCGACCTGCCGCTGCTCGGCGACGCCTACCGCCAGGAGTTCGCCCGCCTGGCCAACGGCTACCTGGCCACCATCGACCCCGCCGCCTACGAGCACGTCACCCACCTCCAGGCGATCTGCGCCTACCTGCTCGGCAAGGAGGACTGGGACAACCTCCTCCCGGCCGCCGACGCCATGGTCAACAAGGGCCGGCTGACCTCCCCGCTCGCCGAGCGCGACGGCCGCGTCTACTGGTGCGCGAACCACATCGACGACCCGGCCGACACCGAGGCCCGCCGGATACTGGACGTCACCGCGCAGGGCTTCCACACCACCCCGCTCACGGGCCTCACCCTCGGCAACCGCCTCACCTCCTACGAGGACGACGGCCGCGGCACCGTCACCCTGTCCGGATCGATCGTGAACCCGCTGCGCCGCATCGGCCCCGACGCGGAGCTCTCCGCGGTGCTGGAGCTGCGCGCCCGCCGGCAGATCGGCGTCCGCTCCTTCAGCTTCCCTGCGGCAACCGTCCGACACGCGGGTGACACGATCGAGTGGACCGCCACCGCCGACATCGCCGGCACCGTGCGCCCCCTCGGCATCGTCGACGCCGTCTGGGACGTCCGCCTGCGCCTCGACGCCGGCGGCGAGCGCATCGTCACCCGCGTCTCCACCGCCGGCCTCGACCTCGATGCGGCGGCCCGCCTGCGGGTCCGCCCCCGCCTCACCCGGCTGGTCTCCGACCGCTTCGAGCCCGAGGTCACCAAGAAGGGCAACCTCTCCTACGTCCTGACCGCCGAGGGGCCCGCCGCCGTCCGCACCCAGGCCCTCATCACCGGCGCCATGCACGGCAAGGCCGCCGGCGTCGTCAAGCGCGGGCTGCGCAAGGCCCTGCGCGCCCGCCGGAACCTCGGCTCGGGCGAGCAGAAGGTCCGCGTGTACCACGAGGTCTTCTCGAAGCTGCCGGTCAGGAAGGGCCTGGTCGTCTTCGAGAGCCACATGGGCAAGCAGTACAGCGACAGCCCGAAGGCGATCTACGAGGAGATGGTCCGCCAGGGCGTCCCCTTCGAGGCGGTCTGGTCCTACGCGGGCGCCAAGCCGACCGGCTTCCCGAAGGAGGCCACCCTGGTCAAGCGCTGGAGCTGGCAGTACCTGCGCGCCCTCGCCCAGGCCGAGTTCTGGATCGACAACCAGGGCTTCCCCCTCGCCCTGACCAAGCGCGAGGGCACCACGTACATCCAGACCTGGCACGGCTCGGCCCTCAAGCGGATGGGCTTCCACGAGCCGCGCACCAAGGCGCAGGGCCGCGCCGCCCAGGACCGCTTCCAGGCGGCCGTGGACCGCTTCGACCACTTCCTCGTCCGCTCCGAGCACGACGTCCGCACCCTCGCCAAGGGCTTCCGCCTGCGCGACGAGGTCCTGCTGCGCGCCGGCTACCCCCGCAACGACGCCCTCGTGGAGGCGCACCGCGCCGAGGCGCAGAGCGGGGAGCGGGTCCGCGGCCCGCTCGCCGCCGAGCTGGGCATCGACCCGGACAAGCGGGTGCTGCTGTACGCGCCCACCTTCCGGGCCAACGCGGAGGGCGCCGTCGAGGGGTTCGAGTTCCCCTTCGACGTGGAGGAGTTCGCGGACCGCCTCGGCGACCGCTTCACCCTGCTGGTGCGCACGCACTACCTCAACAGCGTCTCCCTGCCGCCGTCGGTCGCGGGCCGCGTCGTCGACGTCTCCCGGCACCACGACATCACCCCGCTGCTGGCCCTCGCCGACGGGCTGATCACCGACTACTCGTCCGTGATGTTCGACTACGCGGTCCTGGACCGGCCGATGCTGTTCTTCGCGTACGACTACGACAGCTACGCGGGCGACATCCGCGGCACGTACTTCGACCTGAAGGAGAAGGCCCCCGGGCCGGTCGTGGCCACCGCCGAGGAGCTCTTCCAGGCCGTCGCCGCCTTCGACGAGGCGGACGCCAAGTACGCGGAGGCGCGCCAGCGCTTCCTCACCGAGTTCGGCGAGTACGACCGCGGCGACGCAGCCCGCCGGATCGTCGAGAAGTTCTTCACCAGGAGCGGAAAGTGAGCCAGCAGACCGCCGGGACCGCAGCGGACCTCGAACAGCGCGGCGGCCGCGACGTCTTCATCGTCTCCAACAGCGTCGACGAGATCGGCGGGGTGACGACCTGGTCGCACCAGATGGCCCGGCTCTTCACCGACCGCGGCCACCGCGTGCACCTCGTCGGCATCGCGCCCGTCGCCGAGGAGCTCCGGCAGAGGCTGCCGCAGGACCTGCCGTACGCGGTGACCACCCTGTACGACGCCCACCCGCCGCAGGCCCGCCGCCTGCGCGGCATCAAGGGCCGGCTCAACGCGCCCGAGCGGCGCCGCCAGGCCGCCCGGCGGGCCCTGATGCAGCAGAAGGCGGAGCAGCTGAGCACCCTGCTGCGGGCGGCCCGGCCCGGCGGCGTCGTGATCGTCACACAGGTGTGGGCGATGGAGTGGGTGGCGCTCGCCGACACCAAGGGGCTGTCCGTCATCGGCATGAGCCACGAGTCGTTCGAGGCCAGCCAGAAGTCGACCCGCGGCGAGCGGGTCCGCCGCCACTACCGCGACGTCGACCGGCTGCTCGTGCTCACCCCGGAGGACGCGGACCTGTGGATCCGGGCCGGCATGGAGAACGTCTCCAGCATGCCGAACCCGCTGCCGTTCATGCCGGACTCCCCCGCGCCGCGCACGGAGAAGGTCGTCGTGAGCGTGGGCCGCCTCGCCTTCGAGAAGGGCGTGGACCTGCTGCTCGACGCCTGGGCGGAGGCGGCCCCGCTGCACCCGGACTGGATCCTGCGGATCCACGGCGCGGGCGTCGAGGAGGCGCGGCTGCGGGAGCACGCCGCCTCCCTCGGGGTGTCCGGCTCCGTGGAGTGGGCGGGCAGCACCGACGACGTGCTGGGCGCGCTGCGCGGGGCGTCGGTGTTCGCGCAGGCGTCGCGCGCCGAGGGCTTCCCGATCACCCTGCTGGAGGCGATGGCCGCGGGGCTGCCGGTCGTCGCGTTCGACTGTGCGCCCGGCGTGCGCGAGATCGTCGGGCACGGTGAGGACGGGCTGCTGGCCCGGCTGGGCAACACGATGGAGCTGGCCGGGCACCTGGACGCGCTGATGGCGGACCGGGAGCTGCGGGACCGGCTCGGCGACCGGGCCTTCCGGGCGGTGCGCCGCTACTCCGCGGCCGAGATCACCGACCGGTGGGAGCGGCTGTTCGCCTTCCTGGAGCGCTGAGCGCGGGGCGCTCACCGTACGGCGGAGCCGCCCGACCCGGAGGACCGGGGCGGGCGGCTCCGCCGTGTCACGGCCGGGACGGGCGGGTCCTCCGGGACGGGCGGGTCCTCAGCGCTCCGACGTGCGCCCGGCCTTGCCGCGGTTGGCCTCCCAGCCCGCCCACGCCGAGGTGATCATGTCGCGGACGTCGTGCTTCGCCTTCCAGCCCAGCTCGGCGTGGATGCGGTCGGCGGAGGCGACGACCTTGGCCGGGTCGCCGGGGCGGCGCGGCACGACGACCGGCTCGTACGCGTGGCCGGTGCCCTCGTTGAGGAGGGTGGCCATCTCGCGCACGGACACGCCCTCGCCGCGGCCGATGTTGACCGTCAGGTCGCGGTACTCGCCCGCGTCCGCCCACTCGCGCAGCTTCCGGGCCGCCGCGACGTGCGCCTCGGCCAGGTCCTCGACGTGGATGTAGTCGCGGATGCAGGTGCCGTCCGGGGTGGGGTAGTCGTCGCCGAAGATGCGGGCGCCCTCGCCCTTGTCGAAGCGCTCGAAGACCATCGGGACCAGGTTGAACACACCGGTGTCGGCGAGCTCCGGGGTGGCCGCGCCGGCCACGTTGAAGTAGCGCAGGCAGGCCGTCGCGATGCCGTGCGCCCGGCCGGCCGCGCGGATCAGCCACTCGCCGGCCAGCTTGGTCTCGCCGTACGGGCTCAGCGGCGCGCACGGGGTCTCCTCGGTGACGAGGTCCACGTCCGGCATGCCGTACACGGAGGCGGAGGAGGAGAAGAGGACGTTCCGGACGCCGGCCGCGGCGACCGCCCCGAGCAGGACCTGCAGGCCCTCCACGTTCTCGTGGTAGTAGAACAGCGGCTTCTCGACGGACTCGCCGACCTGCTTCTTGCCGGCCAGGTGCACCACGCCGGTGACCTTGTGCTTGCGGATCACCTCGTCGAGGACGAGGCGGTCCAGGACCGAGCCGATCACCAGCGGGACGCCCTCCGGGACGCGGTCCTCGTTGCCGGTGGACAGGTCGTCCAGAACGACGACCTGCTCACCCGCGAGCAGCATCGCGCGGACGACGTGCGAGCCGATGTAGCCGGCGCCGCCGGTGATCAGAAAAGTCATGCGTTTCTCCCGAGTGCATTCCATGGGTCCGGGCGGCGGCCTTCGGGGCCGCCGCCCGCGTCATCCCGCCGCGCGGCCCGCGCGGGCCCGGTGGAGGCGGTTGCGTACGAAGCTCAGCGCGCCCGCGGCTCCCGGCGCGAGCCGCAGGGCCAGGGAACCCCCGGCGGTGCGGTACGGCTGCGCCAGCAGCACACCGTACCTGCTGCTCAGCAGCGCCCTGCGGCGCAGCAGCGCGTCGAGGGGGCGGGGCGCGGTCGCCAGGACGGTGCCGTCGGCGAAGGCGACGTCGATCTCGACGCCCCAGGCCTGCATGCCCCGGCGGCCCTGTCGGCGCCCGGCGGCGGCGACCGCGGTCAGCGGGAAGGGGACGTCACAGGTCCAGCCGCTGCCGTCGGCGGCGGGGCGCAGGTCGACGGGCCGGTCGAGGAGGGGCTCGCCGCCGGAGCGCGGCACGAACCGCAGCCGGACGGTGCGCGGCCCGGCCTCGGCGAGCCGCCCGTACAGGTCGTGCACCCGGATCCGCAGGCCGGCGGCGCCGGCTCCGGCGCCTGCCTCGACGGTGGCGGGCAGGGCGGCGGCGGGCAGTTCCTCCAGCCCGTCCAGCTCGACGGGAAGGGCGTCGCTCCACACGGGCCGGCCGCCGGGGCCGGTCGCGTACGGGGGCAGCAGCCGCGGCGGTTCGGCGGCGAACCGGGTCAGCCGCTCCAGGTCGGCGGGCGGGGCGTCGGCGGCGCGCAGCACGCGGACGATCCACCGGGCGTGCGCACCGGCAGCCTCGACGGCGGCCTCGTCGAACCCGGCCAGGTAGTCGCGGGTCAGGGCCCACCAGTCGGCCCGGTAGCCGGGGTCGCTGCCGAGTTCGCGCAGGTACATGCGCAGGTCGTACTCCAGGAACTTCACCCGGCAGGCGAGGCCGAGCTCCGGGGATGCCTCGGCGAGGATCCGGGCGGCGGTGCGGTGGGCCTCGATGCGGGAGCGCCAGTTGGAGACGTCCTTGCGGTCCAGGGAGATCGACACCTGGGCGGCGCTGCGCCGGACGTGCCAGACGTAGACGAGGTCCTCGACGACGGCGATGCGCGGCGCGGCGGCGAGGACGCGGGCGGTGAAGACGAAGTCCTCGTAGGTGAACCGGCCGTCGGGGAAGCGGATGCCGTGCTTGTCCAGGAAGGCCCGCTCGTACAGCTTGTTGACGCAGAGGGTGTCGCGGACCAGCTCGGGCCGGTCGGCCGGCCGGTCGACGACCTCGCCGTGCCGGTACAGGCCGGGCACCCAGGGGGTGTCGTGGTGCTGGGGCAGCTCCCGGCGCACGCACGCACCGACGGCCACCGGGGCGCGGTGCTCCTCGGCGGCGCGGAGGAGCGCCTCGGCGGCCCCGGGCGGCAGGACGTCGTCGCTGTCGAGGAACAGCACGTACGGGGAGGTGGCGGCGGCGATCCCGTCGTTGCGGGGGGTGCCGCAGCCGCCGCTGTTCTCCGTACGGTGGACGACCTTCAGGCGCGGGTGGACGGCGGCCAGCCCGTCCAGCACCTCCGCGGTGCCGTCGGCCGAGGCGTCGTTGACGGCGATGACCTCGGCCACGACCGGGCCCTGGGCGAGAGCCGAGGTGACGGCTTCGCCCACGAGCCCGGCGTCGTTGTAGGCGATCACGACGACGGAGACACTGGGGGGCTGCGTGCTGCTCACCCCGTGGATCCTAGGCGACCCGGGTAAACATCCCTTCAACTCCGCCGCCCGATGCGCCCGCGGACCGCATGATTCAGGTCAGAAAGGACGGAATTCGTCGTATTCGTCCTGTGCGGAGTCGCTGCGGCGGGCGTCGCGCTCCTTGCGGCGCTGGGCGGCCGGACGCGGCGCTTCCATGCGGTGGTCCTCGCCGCGGCGGCCCAGCATCTCCGCGCCGGCCATCATGGACGGCTCCCAGTCGAAGACGACCGCGTTCTCGTCGGAGCCGATGGCGACGCCGTCGCCGGCGCGGGCGCCGACCTTCAGCAGCTCGTCCTCGACACCGAGGCGGTTCAGGCGGTCGGCGAGGTAGCCGACGGCCTCGTCGTTGTTGAAGTCGGTCTGGCGGACCCAGCGCTCCGGCTTCTCGCCGCGCACCCGGTAGACGCCCTCCGCCTCGTCGAAGGTGACGGTGAAGCCGGTCTCGTCGACGGCCTTCGGGCGGATGACGATGCGGGTCGCCTCCTGCTTCGGCTTGCGGGCGCGCGCCTTGGCGACGACCTCCGCGAGGAAGTAGGAGAGCTCCTTCAGGCCGGTGCGGGCGACCGCGGAGACCTCGAAGACCTTGTAGCCGCGGGCCTCCAGGTCGGGCCGGATCATGTCGGCGAGGTCCTTGCCGTCCGGGATGTCGACCTTGTTGAGGACGACGAGGCGCGGCCGCTTCTCCAGGCCGCCGCCGTACTGCTTGAGCTCCTCCTCGATGACGTCGAGGTCGGAGACGGGGTCGCGGTCGGACTCCAGGGTGGCCGTGTCCAGGACGTGCACCAGGACGGAGCAGCGCTCCACGTGCCGCAGGAACTCCAGGCCCAGGCCCTTGCCCTGGCTGGCGCCCGGGATGAGGCCGGGGACGTCGGCGATCGTGTAGACGGTCGAGCCGGCGGTGACGACGCCCAGGTTCGGGACGAGCGTGGTGAACGGGTAGTCCGCGATCTTCGGCTTGGCGGCGGAGAGCACCGAGATCAGCGAGGACTTGCCGGCGCTCGGGAAGCCGACGAGCGCCACGTCCGCGACGGTCTTCAGCTCCAGGACGATGTCGCCGGTCGCGCCGGGCACGCCGAGGAGCGCGAAGCCGGGGGCCTTGCGGCGGGCGGAGGAGAGTGCCGCGTTGCCGAGGCCGCCGCGGCCGCCCTCGGCGGCGACGTACGTGGTGCCCTGGCCGACCAGGTCGGCGAGGACGTTCCCCTCCTTGTCGAGGACGACGGTGCCGTCCGGCACGGGCAGGACGAGGTCCTGGCCGTCCTTGCCGGAGCGGTTGCCGCCCTCGCCGGGCTTGCCGTTGGTGGCCTTGCGGTGCGGGCTGTGGTGGTAGTCCAGAAGAGTCGTCACGGACTGGTCCACGACGAGGACGACGTCGCCGCCGCGGCCGCCGTTGCCGCCGTCGGGGCCGCCGAGCGGCTTGAACTTCTCCCGGTGCACGGAGGCGCAGCCGTGGCCTCCGTTACCCGCGGCGACATGCAGCTCGACGCGGTCCACGAAGGTGGTCATGGTGTTCCTCCAGATACAGACGGGATGTCCCGGACAGGCCTTGCTGTCCCATTAAACGTGTGTACGTGCAAACGCGCCGAGGGCGGACCTCTCTTCCCGGCGCCTGCCGGGAAGAGCTGGGATCCGCCCTCGGTAAGTTACGAACGCTTGATCAGCAGAAGCTGGATCAGGCGGCCGGAACGATGTTCACGACCTTGCGGCCACGGTGGGTGCCGAACTGCACCGCGCCGGCCTGCAGGGCGAACAGCGTGTCGTCGCCACCACGGCCGACACCGGCGCCCGGGTGGAAGTGGGTGCCGCGCTGGCGGACGAGGATCTCACCAGCGGAAACGACCTGACCGCCGAAGCGCTTCACGCCGAGCCGCTGGGCATTGGAGTCGCGACCGTTCCGGGTGGACGATGCGCCCTTCTTGTGTGCCATTGCTCAGTCCCTCTTTACTTCGCGGCCGACGGGATGGACGTGACCTTGATCGCCGTGTACTGCTGACGGTGACCCTGGCGACGGCGGTAGCCGGTCTTGTTCTTGTAGCGCAGGATGTCGATCTTGGCGCCCTTGGTGTGGTCCACGACCTCGGCCTGGACCTTGATGCCCGCCAGGACCCACGGGTCGCTGGTCACGGCGTCGCCGTCGACAACGAGCAGGGTCGAGAGCTCGACCGTGTCGCCAGCCTTGGCAGTGGAAATCTTGTCAACCTCAACGATGTCGCCGACAGCAACCTTGTGCTGGCGACCACCGCTGCGCACGATGGCGTACACGCGGATCTCTCTCTCGCTCGATGGGAACCCCTGAAGCCAGCCGTCTCCCGCAGAACGCGGGTCGGCCTCCCCCGGACCGCGCAGCGGCCCGGGAGGTGAGGTGCTCAGTGGCTGGCGCGCACGTAGACACGCCGACGGTCAAGATTACGGTCCCGGGTTTAAGAGGTCAAACCGGGTCGGCCGCCACGACGCGGCCCCGGACCGGCGACGCGTCGAGGAACGCATCGTCTTTCCGCGGGGTACGGGACCGCCCCGGCCCCGCGGGGTGCGGGGCCGGGGCGGTCCGTTGACATGCGACCCGGGCGGGTCAGGCGTCCGAGTCGGTGGAGGCCGCGGCGGAGGGAGCGCTCTGCTCCGCCGCCGCGGTCTTCTTCGTCGCCTTCTTCGCCGTCGTCTTCTTCGCCGTCGTCGTCTTCTTGGCCGCGGTCTTCTTGGCCGTCGTCGTCTTCTTGGCGGCGGCCTTCTTTGCCGGGGCCTTCTTGGCGGCCGTCTTGCGGGCCGTCTTCTTGGCCGGGGCCGGCTCCTCGGCCGGGGCCTCGGGCTCGGCGGCGGCTGCCGGGGCCTGCTCCGACGGGGCCGTCTCGACGACGACCACCGCCGCCTCCGCGCCGGCCGGCGAGCCGGCGGGCGAGGTGGCCTTGCGGACGGCACGGCGCCGCGGACGGGCCGGTGCGGCCGCGGGGGCCTCGGCCTCGACCGGAGCGGGCTCCGGCTGCGGTTCGGCGGCCGGCTCGGGCTCGACGGCCGGCTCCGGCTCGGCCGCGGCGGCCGGCTGGGGCTGCGGCTCGGGCTCGGCCGCGGCGGCCGGCTCGGGCTGCGGCTCGGCGGCCGGCTGGGGGGCCGCAGTCGCCGGCGCGGTCGCCTTGCGGGTGGCGCGGCGGCGCGTCCGGCCCTTCGGCTCGGCCTCGACCGTCTCCGACGCGGCCACGGCCTCGGCGACGGCCTCCGCGGCCGGCTCCAGCACCGTGTCGGCAGGCGCGGTGACCGGCTCGGCCTCCACCTCGACGACCGGCGCCGGCGCGGCCTCGACCGCAGCCGCGGCAGCCGGAGCAGCAGCTGCGCGCGGGGCGCCCGCGGCGGCGGTCGCCTTGCGCGTGGCGCGGCGCCGGTTGCGGCGGCTGCTGACGCCGGCCGCGGCCTCCGCCTCCGCGACGCTGCTGTACAGCTCCTCGTCCGGGGCGAACGCCGGCTCGGGCAGCGCGACCGGCGCGGCCACCTCGGCGGCCACCTCGGCCTCGCTCTCCGCCTCCGGCTCGGCCACGGCGACCGTCCCGGCGGTCTCCACGGCCTCGACCTCGTGTTCGTGGCCCCGGCCGCCGCGCCGCTTGGCGCGCTTGCCGCCGTTGCCGCCGGCCGCGGACGCCGTGTCCATGTGGACGATCACGCCGCGCCCGTTGCAGTGGACGCAGGTCTCGGAGAAGGACTCCAGCAGGCCCTGGCCGACCCGCTTGCGGGTCATCTGGACCAGGCCGAGCGAGGTCACCTCGGCGACCTGGTGCTTCGTACGGTCGCGGCCCAGGCACTCCAGCATGCGCCGCAGGACCAGGTCGCGGTTCGACTCCAGCACCATGTCGATGAAGTCGATGACGACGATGCCGCCCAGGTCGCGCAGCCGCAGCTGGCGCACGATCTCCTCGGCAGCCTCCAGGTTGTTCCGGGTGACGGTCTCCTCGAGGTTGCCGCCCTGACCGGTGAACTTGCCGGTGTTGACGTCGATGACGACCATCGCCTCGGTCTTGTCGATCACGAGGGAGCCGCCGGAGGGCAGCCACACCTTGCGGTCGAGCGCCTTGGCGAGCTGCTCGTCGATCCGGTACGTGGCGAAGACGTCGACCTCGGACGTCCAGCGCTGCAGGCGGCCGGCCAGGTCGGGGGCGACGTGCGAGACGTAGCCGTGGATGGTCTCCCAGGCGCTGTCGCCGCTGACGATGACCTTCGAGAAGTCCTCGTTGAAGATGTCGCGCACGACGCGGACGGTCATGTCCGGCTCACCGTACAGCAGGCTCGGCGACGACGTCGTGATCTGCTTCGACTTCTTCTGGATCTCCTCCCACTGCGCCTGGAGGCGCTCGACGTCGCGGCGCAGCTCGTCCTCGCTCGCGCCCTCGGCGGCCGTGCGCACGATGACGCCGGCGTCCTCGGGGACGATCTTCTTGAGGATGGTCTTCAGGCGGGCGCGCTCGGTGTCGGGCAGCTTGCGGCTGATGCCGGTCATCGAGCCCTCGGGCACGTAGACCAGGTAGCGGCCGGGCAGCGAGACCTGGCTGGTCAGGCGGGCGCCCTTGTGGCCGATCGGGTCCTTGGTGACCTGGACCAGCACGGACTGGCCGGACTTCAGGGCGGTCTCGATGCGGCGCGGGCCGTTGGCCATGCCGAGCGCCTCGAAGTTGACCTCGCCGGCGTACAGGACGGCGTTGCGGCCCTTGCCGATGTCGATGAAGGCGGCCTCCATGGACGGCAGCACGTTCTGGACCTTGCCCAGGTAGACGTTGCCGACGTACGAGGTGGCCTCTTCCTTGTTGACGTAGTGCTCGACGAGCACGTTGTCCTCAAGGACGCCGATCTGCGTGCGGTCTCCGTTCTGGCGGACGACCATGACGCGCTCGACGGCCTCGCGGCGCGCGAGGAACTCGGCCTCGGTGATGATCGGCACGCGGCGGCGGCCCTGCTCGCGGCCCTCGCGGCGGCGCTGCTTCTTGGCCTCCAGCCGGGTCGAGCCCTTGATGGACTGGACCTCGTCGGACTCGGGCTTCTCGCGGGCGGGGCGCGGCTCGCGGACCTTGACGACGGTGCGTACGCCGTCCTCGTCGGCGGCGTCGGCGTCCGCGGCGGTGTCACCGCTGCGGCGGCGACGGCGGCGGCGACGGCGGCTGGAGGTGCTGCCGAGGGCGTCGGCCTCCTCGGCCTCCTCCTCGTCCTCCTCGGCCTCGGCGGCCTCCTGGTCGGCGGCCTCGGCCTCGTCCTCGGCGGCTTCGTCGAGCTCGGAGGCCTCGCCGCGGCGGCGACGGCGGCCACCGCGGCGGCGACGGCGGGACGGGCGCTCGTCGGAGTCGTCGGCCTCGTCCTCTTCGAGGTCGGCGGCCTCGGCCTCCGGCTCCTCGTCGGCGGGCTCGGGTGCGGCCGGGGCCTCGGCCGCGGGGGCCTCGACGGCGCCGCGGCTGCGCCGGCGGCGGCGGCCGGACGGCTGCGCGGCGGGGGCCTGGACGGCCTCGACCTCGGCCTCGGCCTCCTCCTCGTCCTCGTCGGCTTCCTCGGCCTGGGCCTCGGCGGCAGCGGCGGCGGCCGCGAGGGCGGCGGTCTCCGGGGTCTGGAACATCGGCTCGGTGAAGACCGGCGCCTGGAACACGGGGACGGCGGGGCGCACGGCGCGGCGGGAGCGCGCCGGGGCGGCGGGCTCCTCGGACGCGGGCTGTGCGGCGGGGGCGGCCGGCGCCTCGGCGGCGGGGGCGGGGGCGGCCGGGGCGGCGGCGCGGGTGGCACGGCGGCGGCCGCGCTTGGGCGCGTCGACGGCGTCGGCCACGGTGACGGTGGCCTTGGGGGCCTCCTGCTTGACGGGCTCGGTGGCGGGCGCCTCGACGGCGGCGGCAGCGGCCTCGGCGGCGGGGGCGGAGGTGGCGCGGGTGGCACGGCGGCGGGTCCGCGGAGCGGGCGCAGCAGCCTCCTCGACGGCGGCAGGCGCCTCGACGGCGGCGGGCGCCTCTGCGGCAGGAGCCTCGACGGAGGCGGCCTCGGCGACCGGGGCGGAGGTGGCACGGGTGGCACGGCGGCGCGTCCGCGGAGCCGGAGCAGCAGCCTCCTCAACCGCGGCCGAAGCCTCCACGGCAGCAGCGGGAGCCTCCACCACGGCAGCAGGCTCGGCAGCCGGAGCGGACGTCCCACGGGTGGCACGGCGGCGGGTCCGCGGAGCCGGAGCAGCAGCCTCCTCGACGGCGGCAGGCGCCTCGACGGCGGCGGGCGCCTCTGCGGCAGGAGCCTCGACGGAGGCGGCCTCGGCGACCGGGGCGGAGGTGGCACGGGTGGCACGGCGGCGCGTCCGCGGAGCCGGAGCAGCAGCCTCCTCAACCGCGGCAGGCGCCTCGACGGCGGCGGGCGCCTCGACGGAGGCGGCCTCGGCGACAGGGGCGGATACGGCGCGGGTGGCACGGCGGCGGGCCCGCGGCGGGGCGGCGGCGGGCGCGGCCTCGGCCTCGGGGGCGGCGGCAGGGGCGGCATCGACCGCCTCGGCGGCGGGCGCGGACGCGGCGGCGGTCGCACCGGGCGGGCCGGCGGGACGCGACGCGGCACGGCGGCGCCTGCGCGGCGGCAGGTTGTCGCTCGGGCTGCCGTTGTCGATGCCGGCGGGGGTGTTGTTGTTCTCGTTGTCGAGCATGCGGGCGGTTCTCCCGTCACGCTCCCGGGCTCCGCGGCTGACATCCGGTCCGGCTCGGCTCCGCGCGTGTCGGCGCGGAGCCGGCCTCCGGGGCGCGTTCGCCTCACGGGAGCTGTAGTCCATGGCCGCCGGTTCCGTACGCTTTGTCCGTACGGCCTGGCGGAAGTCTTCAGGTCGATGCGCGGCCCGACCCAGGTGGCTCCCGAGTGCCAGGGCTGCGCGGCGGCGGCGACGCCCTTACGCGGCGGGACCTTCCGGCGCCTTCGCGTCGGCAGCCACGGCGGCCGTGGGTGGAGCGGCCGTGTCGGCCTCGCGGTCGGGCGCGAGCGGGTCGGTCACCGTGCCGGACTCCTCGTCGAAGAGCCCCTGCGCCAGCCTGGTCACCGCTGCGGGGACCGGCGGCGCCAGGTCGGCCACAGCTCGGAGACCGGACAGGACGTCGTCGGGTCGAACGGCAGGTGTCAGATGCCGAACAACCAGCCGCAGTATCGCACAGGCACTGTCCGGCGTCCTATCAGCCGGCGAAGGAAGGACCTCCAGTGCCGCGACGGCTCCGCGGGTGTCGAAGGTGCGGATGCCGTTCTTGGTGCGGCGCTGCACCTCCACCTGCTCGGCGGCGAGGAAGGCCTCGGCCGCGCGCGCCGCGTCGCCGGAGTCGACCCCGTCGAGCCGCAGCTCCCACACGGAGGCGGTCAGGCGGTCCGCGAGGCCGGAGGTGCGGGCCTCGACGGCGTCGGTGATGTCGAGGCCGACCGGCATCGACTCGTCGAGCAGTTCGCGGAGCTTCTCCGGGTCGCGGGGCTCCGTGAGCGCGATCTCCAGGTACTCGGCCTCGCTGCCGGTGCCGGTCGGCGCGGCGTTCGCGTAGGAGACGCGGGGGTGGGGGGTGAAGCCGGCCGAGTACGCCATCGGCACCTCGGCGCGGCGCAGGGCGCGTTCGAACGCGCGCTGGAAGTCGCGGTGGCTGGTGAACCGGAGGCGGCCGCGCTTGGTGTAGCGCAGTCGGATGCGCTGCACCACCGGTGCGGGGGGCGGGCCTTCGGGCTGTCGCTTGCCCAGGGGTTCTTCTCCTTGTGCGGGGCTCCGCGGCTCGCGCGTCGCCCTGAGGTCCGGGGGACTGCCGGCCGTGCCCCGCTCCCCGGCTCGCCCCCGCCTCGGGGGGCGGGGGGTGCTCGGGGCGGGCATGCGGCCTGTGGCTGTCGTACTACCCAGATTACGCGCCCCTGACCTCGCCGGTTCCCGGGGCGGTCAGCCGAGGAGGACGCGGCGCACTTCTGCCCGCACCTGCCGGGCGGTGGTGCGCAGGGTGCGCCACGCGTCGCGCAGCACGTGCCCGACCGGGGTGAGGACGTACCGGTAGAGCTGCCGGCAGGGCCAGCCCGCCAGCACCCATGCGGCCAGGGAGAGCCCCCGCCACAGGGCCCGGGCGATCCGGCCGGCCACGTGCCAGGCCCAGACGAGAACCTGCCACAGCGGCAGGAGGAGCAGCCGGTGGACGCCTCGGGCGACCCAGGCGACGGCCGTGCCGACGGGGACGAGGACCCACCGCCACACCGCCGCGGCGGTCCAGGCGGCCGCCCGCCCCACCGGAACGACGAGGTGGTCCCAGGCGGCGCGGAGCAGCCACAGCACGCCGAGGCCGGCCGGCGCGAGCGCGTACCGGTACACGGCCGAGGCCAGCCACAGCACGCCGCGCCCGAGGGGGGCGAGCAGGTACCCGTACACGGCCCGGCCCAGCCATACGAGGCCTTGCCCGGTCGGGGCGATCAGCCAGCGGTGGCCGGTGGAGCCCAGCCACCGCAGGCCCCGCCCGAGGGGGGCGAGCAGGTACGCGTACAGGGCGCGGCCCGCGGGCGCGAGCAGGTACCGCCACAGCCCGACCCACGGCCAGACGAAGACCAGCTTGAGCAGGACGCCCAGCACCCACCCGGTGCCGCGGAGGACGGGCCCGAGGACGTGGGTCCACAGCGGCCCGAGCAGGTGCCGGTGCAGGGCCCGCGCCACGGCGGCGAGCAGCTCCCACACCACCCGCACGGGCAGCACGACGAGCACGGCGACGATCTTGACGGGCACCCGGACGACCCCGGTGAGGCAGCCTTCGCCCTGGCCGGCGGAGGGGCGTGTGACGCGTTCCATGCCCCCATGGACACAAGAACGCCCCCGTGCCGTTGCAGCGGGGGCGCGGATCTTCACCGGGATCCCGTCGGCAGCCGGAGCACCTGCGGACGAGGCAGGCGCTCCGGGCTGATTCCGGGCGGGGCGGGAGGTCCTACTTGTTGACGACGCTGGCGTGCACTGGAGAGAGCCGGACCTGGCGATGCTCGATGAGCTCCGGGGGGCCGAGAGCGCGCTTCCTGCGGATGCCCCGCGCGCCCTGATATCGGTGCGGCTGTCGGCGCTCACCGCGGACACCACGTCGCCTGTGCGCCAGGAGCTCGAACTGCGGCGCCTCGCCGGGGAACGAGGATTGCGCGTCGTGGGTGTGGCCAGGGACCTCAACGTCTCGGCCACCCGGGTCCCGCCTTGGCGGCGCAAGGAACTCGGGCGCTGGCTGAACGACCGCGTGCCGGAATTCGACGTGATCCTCTTCTGGACGATGTATCGGTTCGTCAGACGGGTGACCGACCTCAGCACCATGATCGATTGGTGCTCGGTCCATGGAAAGAACCTCGTCTCGAAGCACGACGCCATCGACCTCTCCACCTCGCTCGGCAAGGCCACGGCAGAACTCGTCAGCGCCCTGGCGGAGATCGAGACGGGTGGAACAAGGACCAGGGTGGCGAGCCTGTGGGACTACGCCAGGACGCAGTCGGACTGGCTCGTGGGGAAGCCGCCCTACGGGTACGCGACCGATGGCAGTGGGAAGCTGGTCATCGAGCCGCGAGCGCAGCGCGTGCTCCGGTGGTGCCACGGCGCAGCAGTGCGAGGAGTCTCGGCACGTCGCATGACCACCGTACTCAGCCGCGCCGGGGTCCCGACCGGCGGAGGCGGACAGTGGACGGCCAGCACGCTTCTGAGAAGGCTGCGGAACCCGGCACTGATGGGGCTCCGGGTCGCGGAGGACAAGGATGGCGGTACGCGCCGGTCCAGGATCGTCCGCGACAAGGCCGGCCTCCCTGTCCGCGTGGCGGACCCGATCTTCACGGAAGCCGAGTGGCGCACCCTCCAGACCGCCCTCGACCGGCGGAGCAAGTCGCAGCCCCATCGCCGCCCTCGCGGCGCGACCGCGTTCCTCGGGGTTCTGGTCTGCACGGACTGCGGCACGAACATGACCGTCCGACGGACTTCGGTGCAGGGCCGGACCTATGCCTACCTGCGCTGCCGGAGTTGTCCGGGCGGAGGTTTGGGCGCACCCGATCCAGAGGCCGTGTACAGGGAGCTCCGAGGGCAGGCCGTGGCCGCGCTGGGTGCGCAGCCGGTACGCGTACGGGAGTACGTGCGCGGGAGCGCTGGCCCGCGACGGACCGAGCCGCATTGGGTCATCGCAGCGAACGGCGAGACCTTCGGACACCGCTGGGAACGCGAGGGCCAGTTCGTCATGGCCGAAGACCTGCGACGGGCTGGAGTCACCTGCCGGGTCCGTCGCACGAAGGTCTCCCGGACCAGAGCACCCGAGGTCCGGGTCGAGCTCGCCATCCCGGCCGACGCCGAGGAACGCCTGATCATCAGGCAGGACGTCTTCTCGGACCTGGTCCGTTGACACGTCGGCCCCGTCCTCGGTGGACGGGGCCGACGGAGCGGGCACTGCTACTTGTTCACGACCGTCAGCGGCAGGAGCTTCTTGCCCGTGGGGCCGATCTGGATGTCGAGCCCGAGCTGAGGACAGACGCCGCAGTCGAAGCACGGGGTCCAACGGCAGTCCTCGACCTCCGTCTCGTCGAGGGCGTCCTGCCAGTCCTCCCACAGCCAGTCCTTGTCGAGGCCCGAGTCGAGGTGGTCCCAGGGGAGGACCTCCTCGTAGGTGCGCTCGCGGGTCGTGTACCAGGCCACGTCGACGCCGTACTGCGGGAGCGCCTTCTCGGCGCACTCCATCCAGCGGTCGTAGCTGAAGTGCTCGCGCCAGCCGTCGAAGCGGCCGCCGTCCTCGTACACGGCGCGGATGACGTCGCCGATGCGGCGGTCGCCGCGGGAGAGGAGGCCCTCGACGATGCCCGGCTTGCCGTCGTGGTAGCGGAAGCCGATGGAGCGGCCGTACTTCTTGTCGCCGCGGATCTTGTCGCGGAGCTTCGCCAGGCGGGCGTCCGTCTCCTCCGCCGACAGCTGGGGGGCCCACTGGAAGGGGGTGTGCGGCTTGGGGACGAAGCCGCCGATGGAGACGGTGCAGCGGATGTCGTTCTGGCCGGACACCTCGCGGCCCTTGGCGATCACGTTGACCGCCATGTCGCCGATCTGGAGGACGTCCTCGTCGGTCTCGGTCGGCAGGCCGCACATGAAGTACAGCTTCACCTGCCGCCAGCCGTTGCCGTAGGCGGTGGCGACGGTCCGGATCAGGTCCTCTTCCGAGACCATCTTGTTGATGACCTTGCGCATGCGCTCGGAGCCGCCCTCGGGGGCGAAGGTCAGGCCGGAGCGGCGCCCGTTGCGGGTGAGCTCGTTGGCCAGGTCCACGTTGAAGGCGTCGACGCGGGTCGACGGGAGGGACAGGCCCACCTTGTCGTCCGTGTAGCGGTCGGCGAGGCCCTTGGCGATGTCGGCGATCTCCGTGTGGTCCGCGGAGGAGAGGGAGAGGAGGCCGACCTCCTCGAAGCCCGTCGCCTTCAGGCCGCGGTCCACCATCTCGCCGATGCCGGTGATGCTTCGCTCCCGCACGGGGCGCGTGATCATGCCGGCCTGGCAGAAGCGGCAGCCGCGGGTGCAGCCGCGGAAGATCTCGACGGACATCCGCTCGTGGACGGTCTCGGCGAGCGGGACCAGCGGCTGCTTGGGGTAGGGCCACTCGTCGAGGTCCATGACGGTGTGCTTGGACACGCGCCACGGCACGCCGGATCGGTTGGGCACGACGCGGCCGATGCGGCCGTCGGGCAGGTACTCGACGTCGTAGAAGCCGGGGACGTACACGCCGCCGGTCTTGGCGAGGCGCAGCAGCAGCTCCTCGCGGCCGCCGGGCCGGCCTTCGGCCTTCCAGGCGCGGATGATCTCGGTGATGTCGAGGACGGCCTGCTCGCCGTCGCCGATGACGGCGCAGTCGATGAAGTCGGCGATCGGCTCGGGGTTGAAGGCGGCGTGTCCGCCGGCGAGGACGATCGGGTGGTCGACGGTGCGGTCGCGGGCTTCGAGGGGGATGCCCGCGAGGTCCAGCGCCGTGAGCATGTTGGTGTAGCCCAGCTCCGTGGAGAAGGACAGGCCGAAGACGTCGAAGGCGCCGACCGGGCGGTGGCTGTCGACGGTGAACTGCGGCACCTTGTGCTCGCGCATGAGCTCTTCGAGGTCCGGCCACACGCTGTACGTGCGCTCGGCGAGGACGCCCTCGCGCTCGTTGAGCACCTCGTAGAGGATCATGACGCCCTGGTTGGGGAGCCCGACCTCGTACGCGTCCGGGTACATGAGCGCCCACCGGACGTCACACGAATCCCACGGCTTGACGGTGGAGTTGAGTTCACCGCCGACGTACTGGATGGGCTTCTGCACATGCGGGAGCAGAGCTTCGAGCTGTGGGAAGACCGACTCGGACATCACGCGACTTTCGTGAAGCGGGCAGGGGGCGACTCTCTAGCGTAACCCGAGGGGCCGGGCCCGCCGGACGGTGTGATCACCACCTACGGGCGGAGGCCCTTCCCGGGTGCCCGGCGCGAGACCTTGTCCCATAGGTGCGGAAGGTCGCGTTCGCTCTGGGCGGCCAGGGCGTCCTCGCGGGCGTAGAGGACGCCCCAGGTGAAGGCGTTCTCGCAGGCCGCGGCAGCCTGGATGGAGAGGTCGCGCAGGGCTTCGCGGGCGACGACGCCGTCCTGGTGGTCGCCGAGGAGGGTCTGGACGGCCTTGAGGTCCTTGCGCAGGCGCTTGGCCGGCTTGCCGAGCACCGGTACGGCCGCCTCGGCGGCGTAGCGGGCCCGTTTGGCCGCCTTGCGGGCGGAGTGCAGGGCGAGGTCGCGGTCGGGGCCGGGGTCGAGGGCGAGGGCGTCGGCGATGCGGCCGGCGAGGCGGTCGTACTCGCGGCGGACGGCCTTGACGAGGACGGGCCCGGCGGGCTTGCCGGCGGCGTGGAGCAGCGGCGGGTCGGCGAGCAGGGCGTCGAGGGAGTCGAGGAGGGCGAGCTGGCGGGGGTCGTCGAGGGCGGAGAGGGCGCGGCGGCGGGATTCGGCGCGGCGGCCGTTGTTCCAGGTGCGCAGGCGGCCGCGGACGGGTCCGAGGAGGAGCGGGTGCGGGAGTTCGCCGATGCGGGTGCGGAAGCGTTCGTGGAGGACTTCCTGGTCGCGGTCGACGCCGAGTTCGCGGGCGAGCCGGCGGAGCTCGTCGCCGAGGGGGTCGGTGGCCGTGGGGTCGAGGACCTTGCGGTGGGTCTTGAGGGCGCTGCGCAGGCGCCGGCTGGCGACGCGCATCTGGTGGACGGCGTCGGGGAGGTCGCGGCGGACGGCGGGGTCGAGGGCGACGAGGGCGTCGCGCTGTTCCCGGAGGAAGGCGAGGACGTAGGCGCCCGCGGTGCCGTCGCCCCAGTCGGGGCGGGGTGGTGGGGTGGCGGCGGTGCCGGTCTCGGCGAGGGCGCGGGCGAGTTTGGAGGGGCTGTCGGAGGCCCGGATGCCGGCTTTGCGGAACTTCTTCTGGACGGCGTCGAGGAGGGAGGGGTCGGTGCCGTCGGCGAGTTCGACTTCGATCTCGGTCCAGTCGGCGGTGGCGGCGGCGGGGTCTTCGGCCTGCCGGGATTCGGCGTGGACGGTGTCGGTGGAGAGCTCGGCGAGGAGGGCGCCGTCGGCGTCGAGGAGGTGGCGGATCCGGCGGGTGGAGCGGAGCCGGACCAGCGGGACGAGGTCGGCGTCGCGGGCGCGGGAGCGGACGAGGGCGGCGAGGTGGCGGGGGACGGTGTCGGAGAGGGGGGCGCCGATCTCGTCGCGGACGCCCGGGGAGACGGGCAGTTTGAGGTGCCAGCCGGCGTCGGGGCCGCCGGTGCGGCGGCGCAGGGTGACGCCGTCCGCGGCGAGCCGCTGGTCGGGGGTGTCGTAGTAGACGGCGTCGAGGTCGGCGATGCCGCGGTCGGCGACGGCGGCGATTCCCGCGGTGCCGGTCAGGTCGGGAACGCCGCGCTGTTCGGCCTCGTCCGTCGTGAACTCGAATTTGCGTTCGATTTCGCGTTTCGTGTCCGCCATGCACCGAACTTAGACCGGGTCGGCGGGTCGCCGCAGGGCGAACGGGCGCTCGACGGGTGAAACGGAGGAGATCCGGCCGCATGGCGCTGCCCTGCCGCCCGCCCGCCCGCCCCGGCAGGCCGCCCCCGCCGCCGGAGACCCGCCTCCGGCGACTCGCCGCCTACGCCGACATCGGCCGCTGCACCTTGATCGACTGGAGCAGTCCGATGGCCACCCACACGGCGAACATGGACGACCCTCCGTACGAGACGAACGGCAGCGGCAGGCCGGCGACGGGCATGATCCCGAGCGTCATGCCGATGTTCTCGAAGGACTGGAAGGCGAACCAGGCGATGATGCCGGCGCAGACGATGGTCCCGTACAGCTCGGTGGTCTCCCGGGCGATCACGCAGGCGCGCCAGAGGATGACGCCGAGCAGGACGAGGATGAGGCCGGCGCCGACGAAGCCGAGCTCCTCCCCCGCCACGGTGAAGACGAAGTCGGTCTGCTGCTCGGGGACGAACTGGCCGGTGGTCTGCGAACCCTTGAACAGCCCGGATCCGGTGAGCCCGCCGGAGCCGATGGCGATGCGCGCCTGGTTGGTGTTGTAGCCGACGCCGGCGGGGTCGAGCTCGGGGTTGGCGAACGCCGCGAAGCGGTTGATCTGGTACTCGTCGAGGATGCCGAGCTGCCAGACGAGGACGGCGCCGGCGACGCCGGAGCCGAGGAGGCCGAAGACCCAGCGGTTGGAGGCACCGGAGGCGAGCAGGACGCCGAGCACGATGACGACCATGACCATGACCGACCCGAGGTCGGGCATGAGCATGATGATGCCCATGGGGGCGGCCGCGAGGAGCAGGGCCTTGACGACCGTCCGGTGGTCGGGATGGGCGATGTCGCCCGCGTCGACTCTCGCGGCCAGCAGCATCGCCATGACCAGGATGATCGTGATCTTGACGAACTCGGAGGGCTGGAGCGAGAAGCCGCCGCCGAGGACGATCCACGCGTGGGCGCCGTTGATGGTGGCGCCGAGCGGGGTGAGCACGGCGATGATCAGCACGAGGGAGATGCCGTAGAGGACCGGCACGGCGCCCCGCAGCGTGCGGTGGCCGAGCCAGATCGTGCCGATCATCAGGACGAGCCCGATGCCGGTGTTCATGGCGTGGCGGACGAGGAAGTAGTACGGGTCGCCCTGGTTGAGCTGGGTCCGGTTCCTCGTCGCCGACCACACCAGCAGGGTGCCGAGGAGGGACAGGGCGAGCGCCGAGAGGAGTATCGGCCAGTCGAGCCGGCGCAGCACCGAGTCGCGCGAGGTCAGCTTGGCCATCGCGCCGCGCTCGGGCGCGTACCGGGAGACGGAGAACTTGTTGGCGGTCTGCATGGTGGTGGGCTCAGTCCTGCCACGAGGGGGGCGGTGCGGGGGGTCCGGCGAGCGCGGGCGGCGCCAGGTCTTCGGGGGACGGGGGCACGTACGGCTTCACCTCGGGCGCCTCGATCGTGCCGTCGGGGCGGACGGCCGGCAGCTTGGTCTGCGGCTTGGGCAGCAGGGCCCGGGCCGGGTCGAAGCCGCCCTCCATGTCGAGGCCGTACATGGCGTTGTAGATGTTGCGGACGGCGGGGCCGGAGGCGCCGGAGCCGGTGCCGCCCTGGGAGATCGTCATGACGATGGTGAAGTCGTCGGTGTAGGTGGCCAGCCAGGAGGTCGTCTGCTTGCCGTAGACCTGGGCGGTGCCGGTCTTGGCGCGCATCGGGATCTTGTCCTGGGGCCAGCCGCCGAAGCGCCAGGCGGCGGTGCCGCCGGGTTCGACGACCATCCGCAGGCCCTTGTCGAGGTCCTTCAGCGTCTCGGCGTCGACGGGCAGCCGGCCGTGCGGCGTGGGCTGGATGACGTCGGTCCGCTTGCCGTCGGGGCTGATGACGGCCTTGCCGACGGTGGGGTTGTAGAGGGTGCCGCCGTTGCTGATGGCGGCGTAGGCGGTCGCCATCTGGATCGGGGTGACGAGGACGTCGCCCTGGCCGATGGCGAAGTTGATGCTGTCGAACGCCTTGAGCTGGTTGCCTTCGAGGCAGCTCTCGTAGGCGATCTGCTCGACGTAGGTGCCGCCTTTCTTGCCCTGCTTGCACCAGGCGTCCTTGTTGGCCTTCCAGAAGCTCTTCTTCCACTGCCGGTCGGGGATGCGGCCGGTGACCTCGTTCGGCAGGTCGACGCCGGTCTCGGAGCCGAGGCCGAACTCGCGGGCGGTCCGGTAGAACCAGTCGTGGGCGTCCTTCTTCGGGGTCAGGCCGCCGTCGCGCTGCCATTCCTTGTGCCCGAGGGCGTAGAAGACGGTGTTGCAGGAGAACTTCAGCGCCTCGCCGAGGGTGATGGGGCCGTGCCCCTTGGACTCGAAGTTGGCGAAGCTGCGGCCGCCGAGGCTGTAGGAGCTGCTGCAGTTGTAGCGGCTGTCGAAGGGGTAGCCGGCGCGCACGGCGGCGCTGGCGGAGACCACCTTGAAGATGGAGCCGGCGGGTGCCTGGCCCTGGATGGCCCGGTTGAGGAGCGGGTAGTTGGATCCCTTGCTGGTGAGCCGGGCGTAGTCCTTGGCGGAGATGCCGCCGACCCAGGCGTTGGGGTCGTAGTCGGGCTGGGAGGCCATGGCGACGATGCGGCCGGTCTTGGACTCCATGACGACGACGGCGCCGGCGTCGGCCTCGTACTTCCGGCCGGTGATCTTGTCGGTCTCCTGGCGGACGGTCTTCATCGCCTGCTGGAGCTCGAACTCCGCGACGGCCTGGACGCGGGCGTCGATGCTGGTGACGAGGGTGGAGCCGGGGATGCCCGGGTCGGACCTGGTCTGGCCCATGACCCGGCCGAGGTTGTCGACCTCGTAGGAGGTGACGGCCGCCTTGCCGCGCAGCTCCTTGTCGTACGTCCGCTCGATCCCGGAGCGGCCGACCTGGTCGGAGCGCAGGTGCGGGGAGTCGGTGTTCTTGGCCTTCTGGATCTCGTCGTCGGTGACCGGGGAGAGGTAGCCGAGCACCTGCGCGGTGCGGGCGCCGCCGGGCGCGGGGTAGCGGCGTACGGCGGTGGGCTCGGCGCTGATGCCGGGGAACTCCTCGGGGCGCTCGCGGATCTGGAGGGCCTGCTGGGTGGTGGCCTCGGAGGTGACCGGGATCGGCTGGTAGGGGGAGCCGTTCCAGCAGGGGCGGGGGGTCTCGGAGTCGCAGATGCGGACCTTCTCCATGACCTCCTTCGGCGTCATGTCGAGCACGCCGGCGAGCCGGGTCAGGACGCCCCTGCCCTTGTCCTTCATCTTCATCAGGGCGGTGCGGCTGGCGGAGACCACGAGCCGGGTCTCGTTGTCGGCGAGGGCCACGCCGCGGGCGTCGAGGATGGGGCCGCGCACGGCGGGCTGGACGACCCGCTGGACGTGGTTGTGCCGGGCCTCGTAGGAGTACTCGTCGCCGTTGCGGATCTGGATGTACCACAGGCGCCCGCCGAGGGTGGCCAGCATGGAGCAGATGAGCACCTGGACGATGACGAGCCGGATCTGCACGCGGGAGGTGCGGCCGGTCTCGGGGGTGTTGGTCACGGGCCCTGCCCCCTCACAGCTTCTTGACGCTCTTCACGCTCTTGACGCCCTTGACCCCCCTTATCCGGCCGGCCCGGTTGGCCCGGTTGCGCGCGGTGATCAGCCGGAGGCCGCCGCGCTGGCTGCCGATGCGCAGGCCGGTGCCGCCGGCGACCCAGCCGGAGGAGACGTCGGCCGCCTTGGCCTGGCCGGTGTTGGCCTCGACGGCCAGCGGGTCGTTCTCGGCGCGCCGGGCGAGGGCCATGATGAACGGCACGGTGAACGGCGCGAGGAGCAGGTCGTAGACGGTCGCGGTGAGCAGCAGCCCCGTCAGGCCGACGTGGCGGGCGGCGGTGTCGCCGACGAGGGCGCCGACGCCCGCGTACATCAGGGTGGAGGTGATGGCCGCGGCGACGACGGTGAGCAGGGGGCCCCAGGCGGAGCGGAACCGTCCGGAGTCGGGCCGGACGAGGCCGGCGGCGTAGCCGATGACGCACAGGACGAGGGCGTAGCGCCCGGCGGCGTGGTCGGCGGGCGGGGCGAGGTCGGCGACGAGTCCGGCGGCGAAGCCGATGAGGGCGCCGCTGGTGTGCCCGTAGACGAGGGCGAGGGCGACGACGGTCAGCAGGACGAGGTCGGGCACGGCCCCGGGCAGCTGCAGCCGTCCGAGGACGCTGACCTGGATGACGAGGGCGACCACGACGAGCGTGGCGGAGAGCAGGATCCGGTTGAAGCGCATGGGGGGCAGCTCCTACTCGTCGGCCGGCTTGGCGGGGGCACCGGCGGACGCGGCGGGGGACGGGGTGACCGTGACCGTGACCGTCGGGGTGGGCTGGACCGCGGGCTTGGGGGGCAGGACGGTGTCGCGCGGGTCCTCGCGCGGCGGTACGACGACGACGCCGACGATGTCGAGGCGGGAGAAGCCGACGAAGGGGCGGACCCAGACGGTGCGGGTGAGGTCGCCGCGGGCGGGGTCGACCTTGACGACCTCGCCGATCGGGACGCCGGGGACGAAGGGCTTGTTGCCGCGGGACCCGAAGGTGACGAGGCGGTCTCCGGGGGCGACCTTGGCCTTGCCGTTGAGCATCTGGACGGACAGGGCGCGGTCGCCCTGGCCGGTGGCGAAGCCGAGTTCGCCGGTCTTCTCCAGGCGGGTGCCGACGGTGAAGTCGGGGTCGTTGGCGAGGACGACGGTGGCGGTGTCGGGGCCGACCGTGGCGACGCGGCCGACGAGGCCGTCGCCGTTGAGGACGGTCATGTCGCGTTCGATGCCGTCCTTGCTGCCGGCGTCGATGGTGACGGTCCAGGAGAATCCCTGGGCCGCTCCTATGGCGATGACCTCGGCGCCCTTGATGCCGTACTGGCCGGAGCCGGCCCGCTTGAGCATCTCGTCGAGTTCCCGGATGCGGCTGCGGGTGAGGTCCTCGCTGCCCAGCTTGGCCTTCAGGGCGGCGTTCTCGCGTTCGAGGACGGCGATGCGGCTGTGCCGTTCGCCGGAGTCCCGTACGGCGCCTATGGCGTTGGCGACGGGGTCGACCGCCGAGGCGACGCCTTCCTCGACTGGTCCGAAGACCGCCGCGGCGGCCTGCCGGGCGCCGTCGACCGGAGACTCCTCGCCTGCCCTGATGTCCACCGTGATCAATGCGAACGCGATGGCGATCAGGAGCACCAGGAGCAGCCGGCTTTCTCGTGTGTCCCTCACGTGCGGCGGCCGTGCCTTCCTCGTAGTTGCCCGTGCGGCTGAGCCGCTCCGGTCGCGCCCGGCGCTCGGGGGCGCACCGGGCTGCTGCCTGTATATCAACGATCCGCCGCACGGGCGCGGCAGCACCCGTACGGCGGATCCTTGTGTTCCGTGCCGCCCCGCAAGGGGGTTGGCGTCACCGTCGGGGCTGGGCGTCCAGGACCTGCTGGAGCGCCTCGAACTCCTCCACGCACTTGCCGGAGCCGAGCGCGACGGAGTCCAGGGGGTCCTCGGCGATGTGGATCGGCATGCCCGTCTCGCGGCGCAGCCGCTCGTCGAGGCCGCGCAGCAGGGCGCCGCCGCCGGTGAGGACGATGCCGCGGTCCATGATGTCGCCGGAGAGCTCCGGCGGGCACTTGTCGAGGGTCGTCTTGACCGCGTCCACGATCGCGTTCACCGGCTCCTCGATGGCCTTGCGGACCTCGGCGGCCGAGATGACGACCGTCTTGGGCAGGCCCGAGACGAGGTCGCGGCCGCGGATCTCGGTGTGCTCGTCCTTGTCGAGGTCGTACGCCGACCCGATCGTGATCTTGATCTGTTCGGCGGTCCGCTCACCGAGGAGGAGGCTGTACTCCTTCTTGATGTGCTGGATGATCGCGTTGTCCAGCTCGTCGCCGGCGACCCGGATGGACTGGGCCGTGACGATTCCGCCGAGGGAGATGACGGCGACCTCCGTGGTGCCGCCGCCGATGTCCACGACCATGTTGCCGGTGGCCTCGTGGACCGGGAGGCCCGAGCCGATGGCGGCGGCCATGGGCTCCTCGATGATGTGGACCTGACGGGCGCCCGCCTGGGTGGACGCCTCGATGACGGCGCGGCGCTCCACCCCGGTGATGCCGGAGGGGACGCAGACCACGACGCGCGGACGGGCCAGGTAGCGGCGCTTGTGGATCTTGAGGATGAAGTACCGGAGCATCCGCTCGGTGATCTCGAAGTCGGCGATGACGCCGTCCTTGAGGGGCCTGACGGCGACGATGTTCCCGGGCGTGCGCCCGATCATCTTCTTCGCCTCGGAGCCGACCGCCAGAATGCCACCGGTGTTCGTGTTGATGGCGACCACGGACGGCTCGTTCAGGACGATCCCCCGGCCCCTCACGTACACCAGCGTGTTGGCGGTCCCGAGGTCGATCGCCATGTCACGGCCGATGAACGACATGTTGTTCCCCTTGTTCCCCATGAGGAGCGTCTGGCCTTCCAGTTGATAGCGGCTGCTGTCAGGTCGGCGAGGTGGGTGTGTGGGTGGAGGCCCCATCGTAGTGCCGCGGGTGCGCACATCGCGCGACGGGACTCCGGCAATCCCGCCGGAACGGATACCCGCCCCCTTACTGGTGACGTCGTGTCCTGCCCATGCGTTCCCGCAGGTGCCCCCGTATACCGAAGGGCGACCGAAATTACTTCGGTCGCCCCAGGTGGAGAGCGCTATTCGGCTGATGTCACGTCAGGAGCGACGGGTCACAGCGCGGGGAAGAACAGCTTCAGCTCGCGCTCCGCGGACTCCTCCGAGTCCGACGCGTGGATCAGGTTCTCGCGGACGATGGTCCCGAAGTCCCCCCGGATGGAGCCGGGCGCCGCGGCGATCGGGTCGGTCGGGCCGGCCAGCTGCCGGACGCCCTCGATGGCCCGCTCGCCCTCGACCACGAGGACGACGGCCGGGCCGCTCGCCATGAAGCCCATGAGCGGCTCGTAGAAGACCTTGCCCTTGTGCTCGCCGTAGTGGGCCTCCAGGGTCTCCTGGTCCAGCGTGCGCAGCTCCATGGCGGGAATCGTCCAGCCGGCCTTCCGCTCGATGCGGCCGATGATCTCGCCGACCAGTCCCCTCTTCACCGCGTCGGGCTTGAGGATGACGAGCGTGCGCTGGGACATGTTGCGGCTCCTTGCGGCAAACGGGTGCGGTGGTACGAGGCTACAGGGAGCGCCGGGGGCCGCCGGCACCCGGACCGGGTACCGCCTCCGCCTGCCGCGCGGCTCCGCCCGGCCCCGCCGGGCTCAGGCCTGGGCTTCGCCCTGCGCGGCCCAGCGGGCCTTGGCCTCGTCGATCTTGCGGCCGTAGTGGACCGAGCACCACCACAGGCCGGCGAAGACCGCCCCGAGGAAGAACATCGTCGGCACGACGAAGCCGCTCGCGATCAGCCCGATCTGCAGCGCCCAGCCGATCTGCACCGCGCCGGGGCGCGACAGCATCCCGCACAGCAGCACCGACAGCAGCATGGCGATCCCGCAGACCGTCCAGACCGTGGCCTGCGACAGGTCGCCCTTCATGGCGACCAGCCCGGCGAAACCGATCACGAAGAACTCCGCGATCAGGGTGCTCGCACACAGCGTGCGCATCCGTCAGCCCCTCTTCAGCAGCAGGCGGGCCTCGCCCACCGTGATCACGGAGCCGGTGACCAGGACGCCGGCCCCTCCGTACTCGCCCTCTTCCTCCGCCAGGGTGATGGCGGCCTCCAGGGCGTCGTCCAGCCGCGGCTCCACCTGCACCCGGTCGGGGCCGAACACCTCGACCGCGACGGCCGCCAGCTCGTCCGCCGACATCGACCGGTGACTGGTGTTCGCGGTGACGACGACCTCCGCGAAGATCGGCTCGAAGGCCTCGAACACCCCGCGGACGTCCTTGCCCTCGCTGGCGGCGACGACGCCGATCAGCCGGCTGAAGCCGAAGGCCTCGGTGACCGCCTCCGCCGTCACCTGCGCGCCCGCCGGGTTGTGCGCCGCGTCCAGGATGACCGTGGGGCTGCGGCGGACGACCTCCATCCGGCCCGGCGAGGCAACCGACGCGAACGCCCGGCGCACCGTGTCGGCGTCCAGCTCCCGCGCGGCCTCCCGGCCGACACCGAAGAAGGCCTCGACCGCGGCCAGCGCCACCGCCGCGTTGTGCGCCATGTGCGCGCCGTGCAGCGGCAGGAAGATCCCGTCGTACTCGCCGCCCATGCCGCGCAGCGTCAGCATCTGCCCGCCGACCGCCACCTCGCGGGAGACGACTCCGAACTCCATGCCCTCCCGGGCGACCGTCGCGTCGACCTCGACGGCCCTCTTCAGCAGCACCTGCGCGGCGTCCACCGGCTGCTGCGCCAGGATCACGGTGGCGTCCTGCTTGACGACACCGCCCTTCTCGCCCGCGATCTCGCCCGGGGTCGAGCCGAGCCGGTCGGTGTGGTCCAGGCTGATCGGGGTGATGACCGCGACCGCGGCGTCGATGACGTTCGTCGCGTCCCAGGTGCCGCCCATCCCGACCTCGATGACGGCGACGTCGACCGGGGCGTCCGCGAACGCCGCGTACGCCATGCCGGTGAGCACCTCGAAGAAGGACAGCCGGTACTCCTGCGCGGCGTCGACCATCTCCACGTACGGCTTGATGTCGCGGTAGGTCTCCACGAACCGCTCGGCCGCGATCGGCGCCCCGTCCAGGCTGATCCGCTCGGTGACCGACTGCACGTGCGGGCTGGTGTACCGGCCGGTGCGCAGGTCGAAGGCGTTCAGCAGGGCCTCGATCATGCGGGCCGTGCTGGTCTTGCCGTTGGTGCCGGTCACGTGGATCGTCGGGTACGCGCGCTGCGGCTCGCCGAGGACGTCCATCAGCGCGGCGATCCGCGACACGGACGGCTCCAGCTTCGTCTCGCCCCAGCGGGTGGAGAGCTCCTGCTCGACCTCCCGCAGCGCCGCGGCCACCTCCGGGTCGAGGGGCTCGGCGGGCACCGCGTCGCCCTGCGGCGGTCCGGCCTGGGCGCGCAGGGTGCGGCTGCCGGCCTCGATCACCGCCAGGTCGGGGTCGCGCTCGGACTCTTCGGCCACGATCCGGTCGAACATGTCGAGGGTGTCGTCGCGGTCGTCGGGGCCGTGGCCCTCGGGCTGCTGCTCACTCACAGGGCCAGTTTACGGACGCGGACCGGCGCGGCTTCCGACCCGGGCCCTTCGGCACCTCCTGCGGGGGCCGCGGCCGTGCTGCGCCGGCGGCTGCAGGCCTATCCGCGGGGGAAGACGGCGACGACCACGTACCTGTCGTCCGTCCGGGTGGCCTCCAGGGTTCCGCCCAGGCTGCCGACGCGTTCCGCCATGCTCGCCGTGCCCGAGCCCGCCGAGACCGGCGCGCGGGACGGGATCCCGGCAGGCAGCGGGTTGCCCACCGAGATCCGCAGCTGCCCGCCGTCCGCCGTGATCCGGACGTCGACGGTCTCGCCGCAGGCGTGCTTGGCCGCGTTGGTGAGGCACTCCTGCACCACCCGGTAGACGGCGGCCTGCCGCAGCGGCGACAGCCCGTGCACCTGCGGGTCCAGCTCCATGCGCACCGGCGAGCCGGCCCGGGCGCTCTCCTCGGCGAGCGCGGCAAGCCCCTCCACGCCGGGGGTGGCGGCGGGGCCGCCGCGCTGCACGACGATCTCGTTGAGGGCGAGGTGCGCCCGGCGCGCGGTGTCCGCCAGCTCCGCGAAGTCCTTCCCGTACGCCGTCCCGCGGGCCCGCACCGACAGCACCTCGGAGCGGACCGTCAGCAGGGTCAGCTCGCGGCCGACAAAGTCGTGGACGTCCCGGCCGACCGAGGTGCGCTCCTCCTGCACCGCCTGGAGCACGGCCGCCTCGGCCCGCCGGGCCTCCAGCTCGCGCACCAGGTCGTGGCGGGAGGCGGCGACCCCGACGACCGAGGCGAGCACCCCGATGGGCACGACGAGGCTCACGTACGCGCTGAGGGTCTGGGCCCGCGGCTCGGGCCAGCCGGGGATGCCGAACACGCCGAGGGCGTACGCCACGTATCCGGCGGTGGCGAGCACGGCGGCCCGGCGCCCGCGGAAGCGGCCCACCGAGTACAGGGCGAACTGGACCAGCGTCAGCTCGTGCAGCCAGCCGAGGAACAGCAGCGCGGTGGCGTACGCGATCCACGGCGCGCGGCGCCGCACCAGCAGCGTCGCCGCCCCGGCGGCCAGCGCTGCGGCGGCCAGCAGCCCGTTCAGCGAGTTGTCGGCGGCGGCGAGGCCCGGCAGGTCGAGGGCCATCAGCGCCAGGCAGCCGAGGGCGGCGAGCACGTCCTGCGCCCGCTGCGGCCCGGCGTACCGGGCGCCGGCGGTACGGCGGCCCGCGGCCGCGGCGGCCGCCGCGGCCCGGTGGAGCGCCGGGACGACGGACTGGACGGGCATGCTGTCCATCTTCCGCGGTCGGCGGCGGGGAGGAGGCGGACTGCGGGCGGCGGCGGGCGTGAGAATCGGCACGCCGCTCGCCGGGAACTCCCCCGTACGGCGCAGGCCCCCGCGCCGCGGGTGCGGTGCGGGGGCCTGCGGGCGGCCGTACGGTCCGTCAGGCGGCGGGCAGCGCGGCCAGCTGGGCCTGGATGCGGGCGATGTCCGCTTCGGCCTTGGCCAGACGGCCCTTGATCTTGTCCACGACGTTGTCGGGGGCCTTCGCCAGGAAGGCCTCGTTCCCGAGCTTCGCCTCGGCCTGGGCCTTCTCCTTCTCCGCGGCCGCGAGGTCCTTGGAGAGGCGCTTGCGCTCGGCCGCCACGTCGATGGTGCCCGACAGGTCGAGCGCGACGGTCGCGCCGCCGACCGGCAGGGTCGCGGTGGCGCTGAAGCCCTCGCCCTCCGGCTGGAGGCGCAGCAGCTGGCGGATGGCCGTCTCGTGCGCGGCGAGCGGGGTGCCGGCCAGGTCGAGGCGGGCCGGGACCTTCTGGCCCGGCTGCAGGCCCTGGTCGGCGCGGAACCGGCGGACCTCGGTGACGACCTGCTGGAGGTTCTCGATCTCGGCCTCGGCGGCCTCGTCGCGGAAGCCGCCCGGTGCGTCAGCGCCGGGAACGGACACGGTGGTCGGCCACTCGGCGACCACGATGGACTCGCGGCCGGTCAGCGTGGTCCACAGCGTCTCGGTGACGAACGGGACGACCGGGTGCAGCAGCCGCATCAGGACGTCCAGGACCTCGCCGAGGACCCGGCCCGAGGCCTTGGCGCCCTCGCCGCCCGCGAAGAACGTCGTCTTCGACAGCTCGACGTACCAGTCGAAGACCTCGTCCCACGCGAAGTGGTACAGCGCCTCGCTGAGCTTGGCGAACTGGAAGTCCTCGTAGTACGCGTCGACCTGCGCGACCGTCTTGTTCAGACGGGAGAGGATCCAGCGGTCGGTGGCGGACAGCTGCTCCGCCGGCGGCAGCTCGCCCTCGACGGTGGCGCCGTTCATCAGCGCGAAGCGGGTCGCGTTCCAGATCTTGTTGGCGAAGTTCCGGGACGCCTGGACCCAGTCCTCGCCGATCGGGACGTCGGTGCCGGGGTTGGCGCCCTTGGCCAGGGTGAAGCGGACGGCGTCGGAGCCGTACTTGTCCATCCAGTCCAGCGGGTCGACGACGTTGCCGAAGGACTTCGACATCTTCTTGCCGCGCTCGTCGCGGACCAGGCCGGTCAGGGCGATGGTCTTGAACGGGACCTCGCCGTCCATCGCGTACAGGCCGAACATCATCATCCGGGCGACCCAGAAGAAGATGATGTCGTGGCCGGTGAGCAGGACATCGGTGGAGTAGAACTTCGCCAGGTCCGGGGTCTTCTCCGGCCAGCCGAGCGTGGAGAACGGCCACAGGCCGGAGGAGAACCACGTGTCGAGGACGTCGGTGTCCTGGGTCCAGCCCTCGCCGGTCGGCGGCTGCTCGTCGGGGCCGACGCAGACGATCTCGCCGTCCGGGCCGTACCAGATCGGGATCCGGTGGCCCCACCACAGCTGGCGCGAGATGCACCAGTCGTTCATGTTGTCGACCCAGTCGAAGTAGCGCTTCGACATGTCCTCGGGGTGGATCTTGACGCGGCCGTCGCGGACGGCGTCCCCGGCGGCCTTGGCCAGCGGCTTGACGTTGACCCACCACTGCATCGACAGGCGCGGCTCGACGGTCGTCTTGCAGCGCGAGCAGTGGCCGACGGAGTGCATGTACGGGCGCTTCTCGGCGACGATCCGGCCCTGCTCGCGCAGGGCGCCGACGACGGCGGAGCGGGCCTCGTAGCGGTCCAGGCCGAGGAAGGGGCCGTGGACGGTGATGACGCCGTGCTCGTCCATGATCGTCATGGCGGGCAGGTCGTGGCGCTGGCCGATCGCGAAGTCGTTCGGGTCGTGCGCCGGGGTCACCTTGACGGCGCCGGTGCCGAACTCGGGGTCGACGTGCGTGTCGGCGACGACCGGGATGCTGCGGTCGGTCAGCGGCAGCTTGATCCGCTTGCCGACGAGGTGCCGGTAGCGCTCGTCGTCCGGGTGGACGGCGACGGCGGTGTCGCCGAGCATCGTCTCGGCGCGGGTCGTCGCGACGACCAGGGAGTCCTCGCCCTCGCCGTACCGGATGGAGACGAGCTCGCCGGCGTCCTCCTGGTACTCCACCTCGATGTCCGAGATGGCGGTCAGGCAGCGCGGGCACCAGTTGATGATGCGCTCGGCGCGGTAGATCAGCTCGTCGTCGTAGAGCTTCTTGAAGATCGTCTGGACGGCCTTGGACAGGCCCTCGTCCATGGTGAACCGCTCACGCGACCAGTCGACGCCGTCGCCGAGGCGGCGCATCTGGCCGAGGATCTTGCCGCCGTACTCCTCCTTCCACTGCCAGACGCGCTCGACGAACTCCTCGCGGCCCAGGTCGTGGCGGGACTTGCCCTCCTCGGCGAGCTGCTGCTCGACCTTGTTCTGGGTGGCGATGCCGGCGTGGTCCATGCCGGGCAGCCACAGGGCCTCGTGGCCCTGCATGCGCTTGCGGCGGGTCAGGGCGTCCATCAGCGTGTGCTGGAAGGCGTGGCCCAGGTGGAGCGAGCCGGTGACGTTCGGCGGCGGGATGACGATGGTGTACGCGGGCTTCCCGCTCGCCGCGTCGGCGGTGAAGTAGCCACGCTCTACCCAGCGCTCGTAGAGCTTCCCCTCTACCTCGGCCGGCGCGTACTGGGTCGGCAGTTCGGAGTTGGGGCTGCTGGGTGTCTGCGTGTTCTCGGTCACGGGCACAGTTTAGAGGCGTAACGGTCCGGTACTGAAACCGGTAATCAGGGGGCCCGGCGGCCTGCGCCCGGCCCGCGTGGGCCAGGATGTGTGGAGCGCATAAACATCCTGAAGGGGGACGAGGGCATGAGCTACAACCAGCCGGGGCCGTACGGAGGCCCGCCGCAGCAGCAGCCGGGACCGTACGGGGCACCGCCCCCGCCCCCGCCGGGGCAGCCCGGCCCGTACGGCCAGCCGCCGGCCGCGCAGCCGGGCTACGGCTACCCGCAGCAGCCCCCGCAGCCCGCCCCGGGCTACCCCCCGCAGCCGCCGACGGCGCCGATGGGCTTCCCCCAGCAGCAGCCCCCGCCGTACGGCTACCAGCAGCCGGGCATGCCCCCGCAGCCCCCGTACGGCGCCCAGCCCCCGAAGAAGTCGAAGGCCGGCGTGGTCATCGCGGTGGTCGTGGCGGTGGCGGTCGTCGCGGCGGGCGGCTGGTACCTCGTCGGCGGCGGCTCGGGCGGCACGATCGACGAGGCGACGAAGGGCTACAAGCTGGTCGCGCCGGAGACGGTCGGCGAGTTCAAGAAGAACCCGAAGTCCGCACCGAAGTCCTTCAGCGACAAGGACCGCCGCGAGGCCGAGGCCGTCGGCGTGAAGAACCCCCAGCAGGTGGCGCAGAAGTACCAGGCGGGCGACCCGGGCAACCCGCTGGCGGCCAAGGGCCTCAACTTCGAGGGCGTCTACGGCGACATCGCCGAGCCCGAGAAGGCCGTCGACGCCTACTTCGCCCTGGCCAAGGCCAGCACCAGCGAGGGCTCCAAGACGAATGTCGAGCTCATCGACACCCCGAAGGCGATGACTCCGAAGGGCTTCAAGGGCGCGGTGATGAAGTGCCAGGAAGCCAAGTACACCGTGAACGACCCGTCGTTCAAGGGCCCCAAGGAGTTCACGCTCCCCATCTGCATCTGGGGTGACCACAGCACCCTGACCATGGTCGGCGCGAGCGACGCAGGCGCCCTCCTGACGGGCAAGAAGGGCTACACCCTGGAACAGGTCGCGGACTTCGCGGCCCAGCTCTACAACACGGCCCGCGTGAAGATCTGATCCGCCGGCCGGCAGACACGAGGAGGGGCGCCCCGGATGTCCGGGGCGCCCTCCTCGTTCGTCAGGGTGGCGGCGGTTACGCCGACTTCTCCTGCGGGCCCTGGTCCTTCGGGACGATCCGCGGGACCAGCGTCGGGTTGACGTTGGAGCGGACGACGTCCGCGGTGATGACCACGCGGGCCACGTCCTTGCGGGACGGCACCTCGTACATCACCGACATCAGCACCTCCTCCATGATGGCGCGGAGCCCGCGCGCACCGGTCTGGCGGAGGATCGCCTGGTCCGCGATGGCCTCCAGGGCCTCGCGCTCGAAGTCCAGCTCGACACCGTCGAGTTCGAACAGCCGCTGGTACTGCTTCACCAGCGCGTTCCGCGGCTCGACGAGGATCTGGAGCAGCGCCTCGCGGTCCAGGTTGTGGACCGAGGTGATGACCGGCAGACGGCCGATGAACTCGGGGATCATCCCGAACTTCACCAGGTCCTCCGGCATGACCTCCTGGAACTGGTCGCTCGCCTCGATCTCCCGCTTCGAGCGGATCGTCGCGCCGAAGCCGATGCCCTTGGCGCCCGCCCGGGACTCGATGATCTTCTCCAGGCCGGCGAAGGCGCCGCCCACGATGAACAGCACGTTCGTCGTGTCGATCTGGATGAACTCCTGGTGCGGGTGCTTGCGCCCGCCCTGCGGCGGCACCGAGGCGGTGGTGCCCTCCAGGATCTTCAGCAGGGCCTGCTGCACGCCCTCGCCGCTGACATCGCGCGTGATCGAAGGGTTCTCGCTCTTGCGGGCGACCTTGTCGATCTCGTCGATGTAGATGATGCCGGTCTCGGCCTTCTTGACGTCGTAGTCGGCGGCCTGGATCAGCTTCAGCAAAATGTTCTCGACGTCCTCGCCGACGTAGCCCGCCTCGGTCAGCGCGGTGGCGTCCGCGATGGCGAACGGCACGTTCAGCATCCGGGCGAGGGTCTGCGCCAGCAGCGTCTTGCCCGAGCCGGTGGGGCCCAGCAGCAGGATGTTGGACTTGGCCAGCTCGATGGCGTCGTCACGGCCCTGCGCGCCGCCGTTCTCGCCGGCCTGGACGCGCTTGTAGTGGTTGTAGACCGCCACGGAGAGCGCCTTCTTCGCCGGCTCCTGGCCGACGACGTAGCTCTCCAGGAACTCGTAGATCTCGCGCGGCTTGGGGAGTTCCTCCCACCGCACCTCGGAGGTCTCGGCGAGCTCCTCCTCGATGATCTCGTTGCAGAGGTCGATGCACTCGTCGCAGATGTAGACACCGGGTCCTGCGATGAGCTTCTTCACCTGCTTCTGGCTCTTTCCGCAGAACGAGCACTTGAGCAGGTCGCCGCCGTCACCGATGCGTGCCACGAGGTGCTTCCCCTTCGCCTGGGAGACGCCTGGTTCAGCGGCTCCTGGTGCCTCATATCCGACGGTACCCTGCCGGGGGCCCCATTCGGGGCCCCCTTGGCGCGGTTCACATCGCCCAATCGTGCGACGTGTCCGCGCCAAGCGGCGGCAGGGGTCAGACCGAGTTCATCTTCCGGGTGGAGATGATCTGGTCGATCAGGCCGTACGCCAGCGCGTCCTCGGCCGTGAGGATCTTGTCGCGCTCGATGTCCTCGCGGATCTTCTCGATCGGCGTGCTCGAGTGCTTGGCCAGCATGGTCTCCAGCTGGTCGCGCATGCGCAGGATCTCGTTGGCCGCGATCTCCAGGTCGGAGAGCTGCTCGCGGCCGGTGCCGCCGGACGGCTGGTGGATCAGCACGCGGGCGTTGGGCAGGGCCATGCGCTTGCCGGGGGTGCCCGCGGCGAGCAGGACCGCGGCGGCGGACGCCGCCTGGCCCATGCAGACCGTCTGGATGTCCGGCTTCACGAACTGCATCGTGTCGTAAATCGCCGTCAGCGCCGTGAAGGAGCCGCCGGGGCTGTTGATGTAGATCGAGATGTCGCGGTCCGGGTCCATCGACTCCAGGCACAGCAGCTGCGCCATGACGTCGTTGGCCGAGGCGTCGTCGATCTGGACGCCGAGGAAGATCACGCGCTCCTCGAAGAGCTTCGCGTACGGGTCGTACTCGCGCACGCCCTGCGAGGTGCGCTCGACGAAGCGCGGGACGACGTAGCGGTTGTCCACCTGCGGGCCGGTGTAGAGGCCGCCGGCGGGAGAGAGGTTGTTCATGTGCATCGGGTGTTCACCATCCTGGTGGCGTTCTGCGGGCTGGGGCTTGCCTGGTGCGGGGCGGGCGCGCGGCCCGGCGGGGGCCGCTCGCGCGCCGCGGGGCCGGGATCAGGCCCCGGTGCCGCCGCCGCCCGGGACCAGCGACGCTGCGGAGATGATCTCGTCGATGAGGCCGTACTGCTTGGCCTCCTCCGCCGTGAACCAGCGGTCGCGGTCGCCGTCGCGGATGATGGTCTCCACGGTCTGCCCGGAGTGGTGCGCGGTGATCTCCGCCATGCGCTGCTTGGTGCGCAGCAGGTACTGGGCCTGGATCTTGATGTCCGAGGCGGTGCCGCCGATGCCGGCGGAGCCCTGGTGCATCAGGATGTCGGTGTTCGGGAGCGCGAAGCGCTTGCCCGGGGCGCCGCCGGTGAGCAGGAACTGGCCCATGGAGGCCGCCATGCCCATGCCGATGGTGACGACGTCGTTCGGGATGTACTGCATGGTGTCGTAGACCGCCATGCCGGCCGTCACCGAGCCGCCGGGGCTGTTGATGTAGAGGTAGATGTCCTTCTCCGGCTCGGCGGCCAGGAGCAGGAGCTGCGCCGTGATCTTGTTCGCGATGTCGTCGTCGACCTGCTGGCCGAGGAAGATGATGCGCTCGCCGAGCAGCCGGTTGTAGACATGGTCGCCGAGGCCGCCACCGATGGACGGCTCACCCGCGGCGTAAGGCTTCAGATTCGTCACGTATCCACCTGCTCGTCTCCGACGGCCGCTTGCCGTCTCAGCGTCTTGTTCTGGGGGCGCGGGCCCGCCTGCGCGGCGCGGTCCGCCGTCGTCCGGGTACTCCCGTGCCCTCGTATTCATGGACCCTAACGCGCAGGTCGGACAACGCCATCCCGCTTCCCGAACTGTTCGCTCGGAGCGCAAGGTTCCCCAGGGCCGGGGCCGGTGTGCGGAAGGGCCCGCACGCGGCTGCGTGCGGGCCCTTCCCCGGCTGCTGCTGCCCTGCCGGCAACCCCTGCGGGCCGCCGGCGCGGGGTCACTTGGCCTCGTCGCCCTCGACGGCCGCCTCGACGGTCTCGGCGGCGGCCTCGGCCGCCTCCTCGTCCTCGTCGGACAGGTCGATGACCTCGCCGTTGGTGTCGACGACCTTGGCGGCCTCGACGACGACCGCGAGGGCCTTGCCGCGGGCGACCTCGCCGACGAGCATCGGGACCTGGCCGCCCTCGACGACCGCCTGGGCGAACTGGTCGGGGGACATGCCGGAGGAGGCGGCGCGGCGCATGAGGTGCTCGGTGAGCTCCTCCTGGTTGACGCCCAGCTTCTCCTTGTTGACCAGGGCGTCCAGGACGAACTGGGTCTTGATGCCCTTGACCGCCTGCTCCTTGGTCTCGGCGTCGAACTCCTCGACCGTCTTGCCCTGGAACTCCAGGTACTTCTCGAGGGTCAGGCCCATCTGGCCGAGCTGGTGGTGCTCCAGGTTGTGCTTGCGGGTGTTGATCTCGTCCTCGAGCAGCTTCTCGGGGATCGGCACCTCGACGAGCTCCAGCAGCTTCTCCAGGACGCGCTCCTGGGCCTGCGTGGCCTGGTCGTACTGCTTCATGTTCTCGAGGCGCTTGCGGCTGTCGGCCTTCAGCTCCTCCAGGGTGTCGAACTCGCTCGCCATCTGCGCGAACTCGTCGTCCAGCTCCGGCAGCTCGCGGGCGGAGACCTTGGACACCTTGACGGTGACCTCGGCGTCCTTGCCCTCGGCGGAGCCGCCCTTCAGCTGCGAGGTGAAGGTGGCCTCGCCGCCGGCCTCCAGGCCCTTGACGGCCTCGTCGATGCCGTCGAGGAGCTCGCCCGAGCCGATGGTGTAGGAGACGTCCTTGGCGACGCCGTCGGGCAGCACCTCGCCCTCGACCTTGGCCTCCAGGTCGATGGTGACGACGTCGCCCTCGGCGGCGGCGCGCTCGACGTCCTTGGTGGACGCGAAGCGGCCGCGCAGCTGCTCGACGGACTTCTCGATGTCCTCGTCGGTGACCTCGACGGCGTCGACCTCGACCTCGATGCCGGAGAAGTCCGGGATCTCGATCTCGGGGCGCACGTCCACCTCGGCGGTGAAGGCCAGCAGCTCGCCGTCCTTCAGCTCGGTGATGTCGACCTCGGGCTGGCCCAGCGGGTTCAGCTCGGCCTCGTTGACGGCCTCGGTGTAGAACTTCGGCAGCGCGTCGTTGACGGCCTCCTCCAGCACCGCGCCGCGACCGAAGCGCTGGTCGATCACGCGGGCGGGGATCTTGCCCTTGCGGAAGCCCTTCACCGTGACCTGCTGGTTGATCTTCTTGTACGCCGCGTCGAGGCTGGCCTTGAGCTCCTCGAAGGGCACCTCGACAGTGAGCCGAACCCGAGTCGGGTTCAGGGTCTCCACGGCGCTCTTCACGGTTCGGTCTCCTTGTGGCTGACTGCTGGGGTCTCTGCTGTCGCTGCGAATCAGCGTTCCAGCGGATCGGGCCCGGTACATCAGACACACGGGCACGCAGCTTGCATAGTAACCGCAAGCGGCAATCAGCCCACAACGCGATCACTGCGAGGACGGTGCCGGATGGTGGTGCTGGTCGGGGTGGCCGGATTCGAACCGACGACCTTCCGCTCCCAAAGCGGACGCGCTACCAAGCTGCGCCACACCCCGTCGGTGCGACACGTAGGGTACATGGCCGGAGACCCTCCGACACGCCGCGTTTCGCGGAAGATTCCGGCCACGCCGCCCCGGCCCGTGCGCGGGCACGCGAATGCGGTGTGCACTTGCCCGGCCCGACCCGCTAGGATGCTGTCCGTGCCGCGGTCCCCGGACCTGCGGCGATCGTGTTGCGGGTGTAGCTCAATGGTAGAGCACTAGTCTTCCAAACTAGCTACGCGGGTTCGATTCCCGTCACCCGCTCCAGACGACTCAGGGCCAGGTCAGAGGACATCTCCTCCGCCTGGCCCTGACTCGTTCTCAGGGTGTGCGTTCAACCCGCCGTGTCCCCCGCGTGCCTCTCGGGCTCCTGATCTTGCTCCGTGCCCCCGCGGCTCTTCTCAACAAGTCCGCTCAGCGCGTCGGCGATCAGCCGGTCCCGCTCGGCACTCGCGTGCTGGTAGATCAGCGCAGCGCGGGCGGTGCTGTGGCCCATGCGCGCCATCAGCTCTCGTGTGCTCGCCCCGGTGGATGCGGCGAGGGTGTTCCCCGTGTGCCGAAGATCATGGAAATGCAGCCCGGTGACGCCTGCCTCACTACAGGCCTTGTGCCACAGCCGGTTGAAGTGGTTCCGCCGGGGCGTGGCCCCCTTGGCTCCGACGAAGACCCGTCCGTCGGCCCCGGGCTCGGCGTACCGCTTCAAATGATCTCGGACGTCCGGAACGATCACGCCGGGGATGGAGACCGTCCGCTTGCCCGCTGCACTCTTGGGCGCCTTGATCTCCCGCTGCCCGTTGCCCAGCTCGGCGACAGACCGCCGGACGCGCACCGTCCCGTGGTCCAGGTCGACATCCCGGCGGTGCAGTCCGATCAGCTCACCCCATCTGAGGCCGAGGAACCCGGCCAGGAGCACCAGGGCCCGGAAGCGGGGGTCAACCGCATCGGCCAGGGCGTAGACCTCCTTCACGGTGGCGGTCGGCCGCTCAGGCGTGCGCACGACGCTCGCACCCTTGATCTGGCAGGGATTGCGCCTGATCAGCTGGTCTGACAGTGCCGTGCCCAGGATTGCGCGCAGGAGGGCATAGGCCTTGGCCACGGTCGTCGGGCCGGTGCCGGCGGCGAGCTTGTCGGCACGCCAGCGCCGTACGAGGGGCGCCGAGATGTCCGCGACGTTGACGGCACTGAACGTCGGCTCCAAATGGTGCTTGAGCAACGAGCCGTACAACTGGCGGGTCGTGCTGGTCAGCTCACGTTCCTTGACCCAGGCGACGGCGTACGGCCCGAAGGGGACCTTCCCGGCGTCCGGGTCCAGCCATTCCCCCTGCCGCATCTCCGTCTGCTTGACGGCCAACCAGTCGTCAGCCTCGCGTTTGGTCCGAAACGTCTCCGGCGCAGGCCGGAGCTGCCCGTCGGGCCCGACGTAGCGCGCCTGGTATCGGCCGGAGGGCAGCTTCCGTACCCGTCCGAACTGGCGACGCTTGCCGGCCATCAGGCGGCCACCGCCATACGGTCGCGCCGACGCGGTGCCACGGTGTTGGCGGCGATGTACTCGCGGACGGCGCTCTCAGGGATCCGTACGTGACGGCCGACCTTCACGTAGGTGATGCGCCGCTCCTCGATGAGGCGCCGGGGAAACCGCGCGGTGGTGCCGAGGATCTCGGCGACCTGGACGACGGACAAGTAGCGCTCACTCATACAGCTCCCCCCTCAGGGCTTCGCCGGCGGTTACGCGGTTGAGCTGGATGTCTCGGGCGATGGACGCCGCCAGGACGGCTTCGCCGGGGCTGTGGCCGTGGCCGGCGTACTGCCAGGACGCGAGGACGAGGACGGTGTCCGGCTCCAGGTCGTCCAGGCCGCGGGCTGCGGCTTCCTGGGCGGCGCGGTAGTCGGCGCGGGTCTGGCGGAGGGCGCCGAGGGTGGTGGAGTAGTGGCGGGACTTGGTGGAGAAGTGGCCGCGGAAGCCGAGCATGTGGGCCCAGGCGGCGAGGCGGCGGCCCGGGTAGAGCGGGTCGAGGTCGAGGCAGGCACCGATCAGGCGGGCGGTGTGGTCGGGGACGACGAGGAGGACCAGGGCTTCGCGGTTGCCGATGCGGCGGTCGAGGGTGCCGGTGTCCTCGGCGGCCTTGGTGGCGTACTTGGCAACGTACGAGGCCACGGCCTGCTCGGTGATGTCGGAGCCGTCCCCGAAGGCCTTGATCGGGCGGATGTCGAGTTGGGTGCCCCAGCGGAGGGTGCGCGCCGGCTGGTCGTCGGCGGCCGGGACGGCGATGGACGTATACGTGTGCGCGACAGCGGCCCGGATGGCTTCGGTGAGGAGCCGGGTGGTGGCCCAGTGCGGGGGCGGGGTGAGCGGGCCGGTGGGTCCGTCGAGGCGGATCACGGCGTGGAAGTGGATGGCGCCGCGCTTCTGGAACTCTGCGACCTTGCCGAAGGAGACGCGGCATGACTCCTTCAGTTCGCGTTGGGTGAGGCCGGCGCGGGCGGCGATCTCGCGGCGGAGGCGGGTGGTGAAGCGGGACCAGAGCTGTCCGGCGTGGTTGTTGAAGAGGACGGCGCCCGCGTAGTCGTACGTGGCCGGGTCGAGGGCGGTGCCGAGGAGCAGGTCGTCGGCGGGGTGGAGGGTGCCGCAGCGGCAGCGGCCGGAGTCGGGCCGGTTGTGAACCGGGCCGAAGGACGGGGCGGTGAGGGTGGCGAAGACGCGGGGGTGCTCGCGGACGGTGGCGGGGATGTCTCGGCGGTCGTCTCCGGCGAGCCCGGCCCGGATCAGGTGGTAGGTGTCCCCGGCGTACGTCCAGGCGCAGGACGGGCAGCGGGAGGCGCGGCGGTTGCCGCAGGCGATCCGGAGGCGGGCACCGGGCTCGTTCTCGGTCGAGTAGCGGTGGTACGTCTCCCCGCTGGTCTTGTCCTTGGTGAGCGTCCAGCCGGTGATGTGGATCGGGTCGGCGCAGCCGCCGGTGCGGTGGACCTGCTCCTCCCAGCGACGGAAACCGGGAGCCCCGGCGACCCTCAGCAGATCACCGAGGAGGCCAGGGTCCAGGTCCGCGAGGTTCGCGGTCATGCACCCACCGCCGCAGGAGCGGGCACGAAGAGCGTGTAGACCTTCAGCGTGATCCGACCCACGGGTGCCGTGAAGAGGAGCTGGTTCTCGCCCCTCAGGTCCTTGAGCTGCACGTCCAAGGCGTCGGTGTGGGTGGCCTGCCGCCAGGCCTCCAGGTCGGCCGGGCTGTCGAGGAGGACGTGTGCCTCGCTCGGCGTGATCTGGCTGGTGGTGATGTACGCGCCGGGCAGGTCCGGGTGCGACTGGGCCAACTGGACGAGAGCCGCGAACACGGCGGTCTGCGCGGTCAGCGGGTTGTTCATGTCGGCGTCGATCAGCATGGCGCTCACCGTCCGGCCGGGTGACGGGGCCGAGGTGTCGCTGTGCTGGGCCATGATGGTGGTCCTTTCGGTTTCGGTCGGGAGGGGCCGTTCCGTCCGGGGGCGGCGATGCTTGGTGGCTTGTGACGCCCCCGGAGGCCGGTCCAGTCAGTGGTTCGTGAACTCCTGGCGCAGTGCGCGGATGAGGAACAGGACCACGACGGCGCTGATGGACAGGGCGACGGCCGTGACGGCGACGGCCAGGAGCAGCGAGACGGCGACGGAGGCCAAGGCCAGGACCCCGGCGACACCGCCGGCGGCGAGGGCGACCGCGGCGCCGGGCGTCTTGGGGGCCAGGGCCGCGAGGCCGGCCGGAGCCGCCACCGGAACGGGGGCGTTCTCCTGCTGGCCGGTCGCGGGCACCGGAAACGGGGCCGGGTGGACGGTCACGGGGGTGTAGGTGTCGGGTGCGGGGTACTTGGGCTTGAGCATTGGTTCTCCTTCCGGGATTACTTGTCGATCACGGTGTTGAGGGCGGGGGCGAGGAAGCTGTGCGCGAGGAGGAAGCCGCCGAGGAGGATCACGGCGACCAGCCACCAGGGCGGGCGGACGAGCTTCACGCCCAGGGCGCCGATGACGATGAGGGCGAGCCAGAGCGGGACGTCCACAACGGGTCTCCTTCGAGGTCAGCGCGCGGCGCAGCGGTGGGACTGGGCAGCGAGTTCGGCGGCGGCCCGGCTGGTGTAGTCGGCCGACCAGCCGCAGTGGGGGGCGGTGCAGGCGGCGGAGTGCAGTTCGCGGCCGTGGCGGCCGGTGTAGGTGCCGACCTCCACCGGGCCGATCCGGCGGGTGTCGCGGAAGCGGTAGCGGGGCATGGCGGGGCTCCTCTCAGACGAGTTGTGCGGCGATGGCGTCGGCCATGGGGGCCGGGACTCCGAGGCGGGCGCGCAGGGTGTCGGCGTCGATCGGGTGGCCGGTGCGGGCGCGATGCTCGTCGGCGACCTTGCGGCCGTAGGCGAGGAGCGCGTCCGGTACGGCGACGGCCGGGGCCGGTGGCGGGGACGGAGGCAGGGCCGGAGCGGGCTCGGGCGCGGGAAGCCCCGTGACGCCCGGCTTCGGTGCGGGCTCCTGGATCTGCTCGGCGTCGACATCCGCGTCGGCTTGGTCGTGGTCCTGCTCGGCGGACGAGGCCGCGGCGGTTTCGTCCGCCGGGCTGTGGACGAGGAGGGTGCCGCCGAGGAAGGCCAGCGCGGGCCATCCGGCGACGAGGATCCGCAGCCAATCCGGGACGGCGTTGAGGTCGAGAAGGCCGGCGGTGGCGACGTTCGCGCCGAGCGAGGCGGCGAGGGCAACGGTGAACCAGGTCCAGGCGGACCGGGTCGGCTCCCCGGCGTCGCGCAGGAGCCGCAGGCGGCGCCAGGCGGCGACGAGGAGCAGGTCCACGCTGATGGGGTAGGCCCAGGCTTTCCAGCCGTCCTGCCCCGCGGCTTCGGCGAGGTCGTGCAGGTGGGCGAAGGACAGGGCCCCGGCGATGACGGCCTGGACGAGGACTGCGTCCGGACGGACCTTGAGATGCATGGTGTTTCACCTCCTCCAGGCATGGGAGGGGCAGGGACATGGCGCTTGACGGTCGCGCCGACCGAGAACGGGGAGGTCAGGCAGGCTGCTTGCCCTGCGAGGGCAGGGCGGTCCGCCGCGGCCGGAAGGGCGCCAGAGCCGGGATGTCCGGGGCGAGGTGTTCGAACTGGGCGCAGACGGCGGCGGTCTCGTCGAGGGAGACGAATGCGGACCGGATGCGGGCCCACCCGCCGGAGAGGAGGCCGACGACGGCGGTTCCGGGGCGGTCGATGGCGATGTTGGTGGCCGCGCTCACGGCACGGAGGCTGATGTCGCCGAGTGCCATCTTCGCGGAGGCTTCGTCGTTGACGCGGTGTGCCACACGGCCGGTGAGTTGGGCGCGGAGGGCGGTGGCGCCGGTGCCGAGGTCGGAGCCGAAGCGCTGCCCGCAGATCTCCAGGTAGATGGCGGCGGCCCGGCCGAGCTGTCCGAGGCGGACCAGCTGGGTGACCATGTGGTCCCGGCGCTTCTCGTCGGACTTGTTGGCGATCAGGAACAGCTCGGCCACTTCGTCCACGATCAGCACGATGGGTGCGGGTCGGAGGTCCTCGGGCAGACCCCAGACGTCGGATGTAATCTCGTCCACCGCGACGCCGGTGCCGAGGCCCTGCGAAGCCCGTATCAGCTCGTAGCGCTGGATCATCTCCTCGACGAGCACGTCCAGGAGCCCAGACGCCTCGTCGGGCGTATAGGCCAGCCCCGACAACCGGCGCGCGAACGGAGCCAGCTCCACACCCCACTTGCAGTCGATGCCGACCAGCGCAACGGGCTGCCTGGCCAACTCCTTGACCAGGGCCCGCAGGTAGACCGACTTCCCTGACTCGGTGGCGCCTACGACCAGCTCGTGAGGGCTGGCCCGGAAGTTCCGCATGTGCACGATGCCGTCGTCCCGCAGCGCAACCGGCACCTTCAGCAGCCCGGCCGCCGGAACGTCGCGCGGCATGACGACCTTACGCAGGACGTCGTAGCCGATGAGCCGGATCTCCAGGAACCCAGGCTTCAGCGACCTGACGTGGACTCCCTGCAGGCCCCAGGAGTGCCGCAGCCGCTCGGTGGCCGCATCGAAGTCCTGCACGTCCTGGCCCGGCAGCATCTTGATCCGCAGGACCAGTCCGAACCGCGTGATCCTGATCCGGCGCGGCTTCGGGAGTGCCCGGTCGGGCATGCGGTGCAGGGCCGCCGCGAGGATCACCCGGGACCGTGACGGCTGCTCTGTCAGCCCGCAGGCCTCCATGACCGAGCGGTACGTCCACAGCAGTCGCACGACGGTGGCCAGCCAGCCGAATCCGACCCAGTACCAGCCGGGCCGCTTCCACTTCAGCCAGCCGAGTGCGGCTGCGACCAGCGATAAGCCGACCAGCGCGGCAGTCTGTCCGCCGGTCATCGCGTCAGGCCTGAACCGGGGCCGACGCGGGAGCCAGGGAGGTGATGGCCGCGGCGCGGAAGCTGATCCCGTGCCGCCTCTGGCCGTTGAACTCGCTCTCCCAGGGCCGGGCGATGAGACCGGTGATCGCGACCGGCGTCCCCATCGCGAACTCTCCCGTGAGTCCCGGCTGCGGGACGGCGACGGACAGGACCTCGGCGACTCCGGCCATCAGGAACACCACGTCGACGGTGGCCAGCTGGGCGCCGGTCTCCAGGTCGACGGCGATCTCGCCGGTCTTGCGGTCCTTGATCTTCGGCTGGGGCGGCTGGGCGATCATCACCATCGCCGCGGAGGTGTCGACGGGAATCTGGCGCATGACAGATGACTCCTCTACAGAGGTCGGATTCCGTCACTCCTGTATAGGAGTGACATGAAGAAGAGTGCAGCACTCCTATACATGAGTCAACCCGCCGCGGAAGAAAACTCGCGGCGGGCTGTGGGGAGTTGAGCGCCCGTCAGTCGGCGGCAGGGATCCGGTACTCAAAGACGAACTGGTCCGCGGCCATGAGGGTGTCGCACACCTCCACCACCCGACCGGTCTCGGTGACGGCGTTGCGTAGCAGGTGAACGACCGGGGCGCCGGGACTCAGAGCCAGCTCGGACGCTTCGGCCTTGGCGGCCGGCCGGGCCTGCAAGGTCTCGACGAACTCGGCGAACACGTGCCCGTGATCCTCCAGGCGGGCATAGATGCCGCCACCACCCGGGTTCTCGGCGAACAGCTCCGGGATGTCCTTAACGACGTCCCACGGCAGGTACGACGTCGCCGTCTCCACCGGCGTCCCGTTCCGGAAGTACAGCCGCCGCCGCGCGAGGATCTGCGTACCGGGCTCGACACCGAGCCGCTGGGCGATCTCCTCCGGGGCCTCCATCGGCCCGATGAAGATGACGCTGACCTTGGCCGTAGCCCCCGACTGCTCGGACTCGGCGAGGTAAGCAGCCTTGCCCCCGCGGCGCAGCGACCGCCGGAAGCGGTCGGACGACCGGTGCCGCACAGGCGGCCGGGCCTTCACGTACGAGCCCTTGCCGTGCCGGGTGTCCACGAGCCCACTGGCGCGGATCTCGGTCATGGCCTTGCGGATGGTCCCGCCGGACACGCCGTAGCGCTCCACCATCTCGGCTTCACTCGGCACCTGGTCACCGGGCTGCAAGACGCCGGCGCGAATCTGCTGAACGATGTCCTCGGCGATCTGCAAGTACCGAGGCACGGTCTTGCCACCTCCTACAGCTGTTCCCATGGTCCTTTTCTTCCTCCTATGCTCCTGTACATGAGTAACAGCGCCCCGACGAGCCGGTCAACGCCCCGCCACTCCGTGTCCGTAGCCGGAGTGGTGGTCCGCGACGACGGCCGGCTCCTGGCGATCCAGCGGGCAGACAACGGAACGTGGGAGCTCCCGGGCGGAGTGCTGGAACTCGAAGAGACCCCGGAGGAGGGCGTACGGCGCGAGGTCTTGGAGGAAACCGGGCTCCGAGTCGACGTCGCCGAGCTGACAGGCGTCTACAAGAACGTCACCATGGGCGTCGTCGCGCTGGTCTTCCGCTGCAAGCCGGTCGGCGGCGCCGAGTGCACTTCGGACGAGACCACGGCAGTCCAATGGCTCACGCCCGAAGAGGTGTCCGAACGGATGTCCGAGGTCTACGCCATCCGGCTCCTGGACGCGCTGGACGGGCACGGGCCCCACGTGCGGAGCCATGACGGGCGCCAGCTCTTCGCGGTGCGGTGAAAGTTTCCCTACTCCATCAAGGCACCCGCCGCGCACGGCGCGGCGAGCGCGCCCGTCGCCCGGGCCTGCGCTCCTATCTCCGCCCCGCTCCACCCCGGCCGCCGGCCGCGCGCCAGACAGCGCGGGTCTGATGGGGGAACTGCCCACGGAGCCTGAACCCGCTCAACTCCACAAGCGCACGCAGTCCGACCCCGAGCTCACGCCGAGCAAGCCCAAACCACCACGCGGCCGCCATCCCGTCCGAGCCATCCGGCCAGGCTTGCCCGAACGCACGAGGGACTGCACCCGCACAGGGGACCGCAGGCGAGCCCCAGCAACGGTCAGAACCATGCCTCCGGCGGGGGCGCTCAGGCTCCGGGATGACGGGGGCCGGCACTGCGGGTGCGGGCCGGTGGATGGTGAAGGTGGGGAGCTGTCATCCCGCCTGCCGTCGACCCAGGCAAGCCATAGCAGACCAGGCTTCTGGGGCCCAGGTCGTTCGTCCAGCAGGGCGCTCCACCTGGGCCCCAGAAGCCTGCCCCGCTATCACTCCGTGTGGGTCGACGGCAGACGGGATGACAGCGGGGTGGGCTCTGCGCTCAGGTGGTCTGGCGCCCGCTTATCCCGCCGTGGGGCTTGGGAGGTCACGGCAGCCGCAGCCCGCCGCCGTGTTCTCAGCACCGAGAACGGGGCTGGCCGACCTCGCCTCTCTCGGCACCAGAAACTACAGATGGAAACACTCGGCGCAATCGGATTCCGCCAGAATGCGGCCGAAACGAACCCTCGCGATTCAGTCAAGCGTTCCGGAATTATCCGTTTCATTTAATTTTAACGGAGGGGGTTCATGTCCGACTTGTCCATTTAGTTCACTCCTCGGGGGGCGTGAGGCTCAAGTAAACCTCAAAAAGAAAATTTCCACTTGCCTGCCCCTTGCGGAGGTGGAACTGTCATATCTGCGCAGAGAGCGAAAGCACCCTTCGCATGCAGGTGGGTGCTGGCGTCAATCCTGCGTTCATTGCTGACCAGAAGACGCCTATGGCGTTCAGCGGGAGAGGGTAGTGGCGAAATTGTTGAAGGGTAATTTGATTCGGCGGGCGGCTGTCGCTCCGGCGCTTGGGGTACTGATGGGCGGTCTTCTCTCGCTCGGCGTCGGGACTGCCGCATCGGCTTCCGAAGCAGGAGCTACGGGAAGGCCCGACGGCTGCAACTTCACGGTTTCTAGCAACTGGCACACGGAAGCCCGTTGCAGCAGCCACAATGGCGGCTCCTATCGAGCAGTCGCCGTGTGCACGGACAGTGAGTCCGGGAGGGTGCAGGACTTCTACGGCCCCTGGAGGCAGACCGGATTCTCCTTCGCGTACTGCAACGGATCCTACCGAACCACTTCCGCGGGCATCGAGACGTCCGTCAGAAACTACGCGGGCTGAAAGCAGCAGAATCCTCTTAGGAAGGGCAGCGCAAATGAAGAAGCTCTACGCAGCATTGCTTGCTGGAACGGCGATGGCTTTCATCGGACTCCAGGGTGTGGCCACTGCAGCCCCCACGGGATGGCCGACCGGGTGTTACAACCACAAGAGTCCACTCGGTGGCGGCTGGCTCGCCGCATGCACTAACAGTAATGGCGGGCACTACAAGGCGACCGTCCTTTGTGAGCGTTGGGACGGTGCGGGTCTCGTCGATATAGAATCGGTAGCCTGGAAGAACGGTGGCGAACCTTCCTTTGCCGCCTGCCCCCCGCGCACTACCGTTAAGAGCGGCGGGATTGTCACACGGTCCTATTAGAAGGCCCCACCGCGGCCCCGGGTTCCCGAAATCTACCACGGAGGCCGCAGGTGAGTACGGCTAGCGAATGCGGCGCCGCCTCGGATACTCGGAGGTGGCGCCGTATTTGTAACGTCAGAGCGGGTCGGCGGCGCCACCAGCGAAGTTCAGTACCGATTTCGATGGATCCAGGCCGGGGTGGGTCGAAAGCGCTGCCAGAACAGCGGGCCTCGCAGCCCTTAGCCCTCTGAGCAGAAGCGAATCGCCGCTCCTCGGGCGTGTGATTGCTAGGCCCAGTCATCATTCCGCTCAAGTTCTATTGCTGCAGTCGGCCAGCGTGCGGGATATCGCCCACAGATCGTGGCCGTGATGCTGGGCCGAGCGGCTAGCCGCTGGGCCCAGCATCAGGAAATGTGCGATGCGCAATATGGACGCGGGCACCCAGGAGCAGCCACGCAGCAGTTGTGCGACCTGAGCCCGGCTGGTGAAGGCCAGGTACTGGGCGAACTTACAAAGCAGGTGTCGCGGACATGAATCCTGCCAGGACAAACCAAGAGGTCACCTACCGAATCTGGTACGTGACCTCTCGTTCCGTGGTCTCGTGAAGGCTCCTGCTAGCTCATCGCTGAGTCCTTCGTGAGCCGGATGCGCGGGCGCGGTAGGCGGTGGCCGCGGCTGGTTGCTACGCGGACCGCGTCACGGAGAGCTTCGGTCAGGTCCGTCGCGAGGAGATGGAGTTCCTCCGCGTCCGAGTTCACGTCGGCGAGCACTTCGAGGGCGTGGGCCAAGAGCTCGGTTCCCAATCCGAGCTGGATCTCTTCGGTGTTGTCGGCCAGGCGGGACAGGTAGCCGTTGGTGTCGTCGGCGCTCAGGTAGCAGGGCTTGTCGTCGGGGCCCGACCAGGGGAGGAGACGCAGTTCGTTGCTCAGTGTCATTCCTTCGAACTCCTCTCCTCGGGCATGAGGCGAGTGGTGAAGAGTGCGTCCGCTCCGTCACCGGGGAGGACCAGGAGGGCTGCCTCGACCACGCGGCCAGTGGCGTCGGTTGCCACACGGGTGAGCGAGAGGACCGCCAGGGAGGTGCTGATTCGGAGGGCGGTTACCTCCTCCTGAGTCGGGAGGCGGGCGCTGAGCCGCTCCTGGACTTCGGCCAGCGGTGGGCGGAGCTCTGCCAAACGTATTGCCATCTCGTCGGGCACGGATGAGTCGGCCGGCGCCAGGTCGCGGGGGACGTAGATGCGGGCCAGGCTGTGTGGCGACTTCCCTTCATAGGTGATGCAGAAGACTTCGGTCAGGGGGCTGCGCGGTGGCACGTTCAGCAAGCCCGCCAGGTGGTCGTGCGCCTCAAGGTTCGTGGCACGGACGGTCACGTGGAGGGGAGTAGAACGGGTGCTCCAGGTGGGCGCCTCGCCTCCACCACCGGTGTACGTGATCCTGTGGAGGGGGCGGCGGACGAAGTTGCCGCTGCCGTGAAGCTTCTCGATCAGGCCTTCACCCTGGAGGAGCGCCAGGGCGCTTCGCAGGGTTGGGGTGCTGACCGCATAGCGGCTGGCGAGCTGCGCCTCGGAAGGGAGGCGTTCGCCAACCTTGAAGTGGCCCGTTGAGATCTGGTGCCGGAGATCGTCGGCGATGGTGTCACGACGGGAAGGCACGGGGAGGATCACCACTTCCTCATCATCCGGAGGGCGATGAAACGGCTTTGGGCGTGCATCGTCAGTGCCTCGCCCGTCTCGAAGAACAGCCGCTTCGCGCCTGCAGGGAGCTGCACGAGGTCGGCCACGCGGCACGGCTGGCCGCCGATCTGGATGACGTCGCCACGCTGCACGGTGACGGAAGTGATCTCGATGTTGGCGGCGAGGGCTCCGCTGGTGGTCGGTCTCCTCACGGGTTCACCTGCTGCGATTCCGGCGCGTCGTCCGTGGTGTGGCAGGAGCAGTCGCAGGCTTCGTAGATCACCGGGACACCTGCCGGCGCCCTGGAGGGGGACGGCGGGGTGCACTCTCGGTGTGCGCCGATCGCGCACGAGCTCGACCGGTAGGTGGTCCTCGCGTGAGTGGCGTAGGAGAGTGCGGGGAGTGGCAGCCCACTGGTGCGGGCGGTCGTGGGGGTCATACGGTTGTGCACGCTGATCAGCTCCTATCGCTGATGGCCAGGTCCCCGGACGTCGCCCGTCGCGGGGACCGCTTCGTTTACTGCGGCCCAGAGGATGCGGCCGGCCAAGCTGCTGGCGAGGAGCCCGAATCGGTCGGCCTCCGCCACGACTTCCAAGACCTCCCGCCACGATTCGGCGGGCATCGCTTCCGGAACCTCCGCTTCGATCGACGTGTAGGTGGCGTGCGACTCCACACGCGTGGTCAGCCCGAGGGCCGACAACCGGGCGGCGAGGTCCTCGGCCCTTGCTTCCGAAGCGGGCACAGGAGGGCCTCCGTCACCGGTCGATCACTTTGAGTGAAGCTAGTTAACTAGATTAGAGCTAGTGGACTAGATTTTCCACATGCCTGAGCAGCCGCCTTATCTCCGCATCGCCGACGTCCTGCGGCAGCGGATCGCGGAGCATGAGTGGACGGCCGGCGATCGGCTGCCGTCACGTGCCCAGATCGCCGAGGAGTGCGGCGTGGGCGAGAATGTGGTCCGTCGGGCGCAGGAGCTACTGATCTCCCAAGGAGTGCTGGAGGGGCGCGCAGGTTCGGGCACCTACGTCGCCGAGCCTCGTCGGCGTGTACGGGTCGTTCGGTCCTCGGCCCGTGAGCAGCCCGGCGGTTCCCCGTTCCGGGCGGACATGCAGGCCTTGGGAAAGCAGGGCACCTGGGAGAGCCGCACCGAAGCGAAGGTGCTGGCCCCGGCCGAGATCGCGGCGCGGCTCGGTATCGCCGAGGGTGATCTGTGCGTGCGTACCGTCTACGAGTTCCTCGCCGATGGTCGGCCGGTGCAGTTGTCGACGAGCTGGGAGCCGTACGAGCTGACCGCGGGCACCCTCGTTGTCCTGCCGGAAGGCGGGCCACACGCGGGCGTCGGCGTCGTGAACCGGATGACCGCGATCGGGATCACCGTCAGCCACGCCGTGGAGCAGCCGGAACCGCGGCAGGCGAGCGCCGAGGAAGCATTGCTCCTGGGAATCCAGAAGGCCGCGCTCGTCACGCACATCCGGCGGACGTACTACAGCGACCAAGGGCGGCCCGTGGAGACGGCGGACATCGTCATCCCCGCCGCGCTGTGCGAGATCGTCTACGAGATTCCCGTCAACGGTTGAGCAGGGGGCAGTGGGTAGCCAGCAGACGGAAGCACCGATCTCCGACCTGCATCGTCCGGATGTTCGCAGACGTTCGAGCCGCTCCTTAGCCGCACAGCGTGGCTCATCCGCAGACAGGACACACGCAGTCGAGCGAGCATAAGGCCCTGCCCCACCGGATACTCCGAGGCCCTCCGGCCTCCGAAGCCGTGTGCGGGTGGCTACAGGGTCCAGGCTACCTTTGGGGCCATGGATGAACCCCGGATCACGGTGCAGAGCTCAGCAGGCGAAACCTTGATAACGGCCAACGCCGAGGGACTTCGTCTCCTCGCGGAGCGACTCGTGGAACTTGCCGACCCAGGCCTGAGCGACGGTTATCACTTGCACCTTGATGCGGGCGTGGACCTTGAGGAGGGCTCGGCCGGCCTCGTCCTTCAACGTGACGACTCGATCTAGGCGTGCCCCCCGCGTGCCCGGTTGAGCGGCAGCAGGCGGGGAGCCACGGGGAACGATGGTGAGCGGACGGGTATCCCGCAGGTCAGCGAGTTAGCTGGTCAGCGCGGGCCCGCGTACGCGATCTTCCAAACTAGCTACGCGGGTTCGATTCCCGTCACCCGCTCTCACCTGGTCAGGGCCGGGCGGAGGATGTTTCCTCCGCCCGGCCCTGATGCGTTTTCCGGGGCCGGGGCGCGGGTCAGAGCTTGATGCCGGCGATCGTGTCCGCGAGGGAGTCCAGGAAGCGGTTGACGTCCGGGGCGATCGAGCTGGACGCGAGGAAGAAGCCGAAGAGGACCGCGACGATCGCGGGGCCCGCCTTCAGGTGGTTGCCGCGGATCAGCACCACCATGATGATCGCCAACAGAACCACCACCGACAGCGAAATGGCCACTACTGATCACACCTTCGATCGTCCCCGGTCCGGCCGGGAGCGCACGGTCGGCGCACGCCCCCCTGCCGTCCATCCTCCCACCAACGGGGCCCGACTATCCGCCCCCTGACGAATCGGCGGCCCGGACGGGGTCAGGGGGCGGTCAGGCCGAGCAGGGAGCGGACGCGGGCGTACTTCGCGGTCAGCCGCTCGCGGGTGGGGGCGTCCAGTACGGACAGCCGCGCCGGGTCCGCGTTGTGCGCGAGGTCGGCCTCCTTCACCAGGAGGGCGCCGGGGGTGGCGAGGATGCGGGCCGTGTACTCCTCCAGCGGCTCGCCGGGGCGCTTGGTGACGGCCAGGACCATGTCCTTCACCGCCTGCGGGAGGGCGGCGGAATCCAGCCACTCCCGGCTGAGCGCGTCGTCCTCGACGGCGTCGTGCAGCCAGGCCGCGGCCTGCTGCTCGGGGCTGCCGCCGCGGGAGCGGACGCCTTCCGCCACGGCCGCCAGGTGTTCGGCGTACGGGCGGCCCGCCTTGTCGGTCTGCCCCTCGTGCGCGGCGCGCGCCAGGGCTTCGACCTCCGCCAGGGTGAGAGGCTGCTGCTGCGTCGTCATGCGGTCCCCTTCACTGCCGTCTGCGCTGCCGCGCCGCGGAGGGCTTCGGCGGCCCGGTGCACGTCCGCCTGCGTGGTGCGCCAGTTGGAGAACGCGGCGCGCAGGGCGGGGGTTCCCGCGTGGACGGTCGGGGTGGTGAACACCTCGGCCGCGGCGGCCTCGCGCACGGCCGCCAGGCGGGCGGTGAGCCGGTCCGGGTCGGGCTCCCCGGCGAGGGTGAAGAGGACGACGTTGAGCCGGACCGGGGCGAGCAGCCGGAAGGCGGGGTCGCTGTCCAGGGCTGCGCCGAGGGCCCGGGCGCAGGCGACATCGCGTTCGACGATCTCGCGGTGGCCGGCGCGGCCGTACGCGCGCAGCGTGAACCAGGCGGCGAGGGCGCGCAGCCGGCGGGAGTTCTCCGGGGTGAGGTGGACGAGGTCGGGGTCGGCGCCGAGGGGGCCGAGGTAGGCGGCGGCGTTCCGGAAGACGCGGGTCTGCAGGTCGGGCCGGCGGGTGAACTGGACGGCGCTGTCGTAGGGGACGTTCAGCCATTTGTGCAGGTCGACGCAGACGGAGTCGGAGGCGTCGAGGCCGTCGACGAGGTGGGCGTGGTGCGGGGACAGGGCGGCGAACGCGCCGAAGGCGGCGTCGGTGTGCAGCCAGAAGCCGTGGCGTTCCTTCAGTGCGGCGACGGCGCGCAGGTCGTCGAAGTCGACGGTGTTGACGGTGCCGGCGTTGGCGACGACGACGGCCGGGCCGGGGGTGTCGGCGAGGGCGCGGTCGAGGGCGGCGGGGTCGACGGCCTCCCGGCCGGGGAGGGTGGGGACGGGGACGAGGGCGCTGCGGCCGAGGCCGAGGAAGGAGAGGGCCTTGGCGATGGAGGAGTGCGGGGCGCCGGAGAGGACGCGTACGGGCCCGAGGGCGGCGGCGCCGTCCTCGGCGGGTGAGACGCCGAGGCGTTCGCCGAGCCATTCGCGGGCGATGGCGAGGCCGGTGGTGTTGGACATGGTGGCGCCGCTGACGAAGGTCCCGGAATGGGCGGGGCCGAGGCCGAACAGGTCGCGGAGCCAGCGGACGGTCTCGCGCTCCAGGTCCTGGCCGCCCCCGTCGAGCGCGGAGTTGGAGTTCTGGTCGTGGACGGCGGTGAGCCAGTCGCCGGCGAGGGCGGCGGGGGTGGCGCCGCCGGTGACGAAGCCGAGGTAGCGGGGGCCGGCCGAGGCCGACAGCCGCGGCTCCCACCGCAGGCGGAAGGCGGCGAGGGCGGCTTCGGCCCCGGCGCCGTGATCGGGGAGCGGCTCGGGCCGCAGGGGGTGCGCCGGGGGCGGCGGTACGACGGGCATCGTGTCGAGCCCGTCGAGTGCGTCGGCGGCGGCTCGGCGCACGGATTCGAGCAGTTCGGGCAGCCGCCCGAGGTCGGCGGCGAGGATGTGGTCCATGGGCGGCACCGTAGAGCCCGGCGGCGGGCGGCGGGCGGGCCAATCGGCACCGGGTGGCCGGTCCGCGGCCCGCCGCCCCGTCCGCCCTGCGGTACGGGGGTCAGGGCGAGCGGCGGATGAGGAGGAGGGCGCGGTCGTCGTTGACGTCCTTGGCGACCTTCTCGATGAGGTGCCAGGCGGCGCCCTGCCAGCCGGCGGCAACGTACCGGTCGGCTTCTCCGGTGAGGCGGTCGATGCCCTCGCCGATGTCGCGGTCGGCGGTCTCGACAAGTCCGTCGGTGAAGAGCATCAGGACGTCGCCGGGGCGCAGCCGGCCGCGGGCGGGCTCGAACTCGGCGCCGTCGTAGACGCCGAGGAGCGGTCCCTCGCCGGTCTTCTCCTGCCAGCGGCCGGTTCCGGCGGAGAGCTGGAGGGCGGGCAGGTGGCCGGCGGACAGGAGTTCGTAGTCGCCGGTTTCGAGGTCGAGGACGAGGTGGACGGAGGTGGCGAAGCCCTCGTCCCAGTCCTGGCGCAGCAGGTAGCCGTTGGCGGCGGGCAGGAAGCCCTGGGGCGGGAGGGCGCCGAGGAGGCCCCCGAAGGCGCCGGAGAGCAGCAGGGCGCGCGAGCCGGCTTCCATGCCCTTGCCGGAGACGTCGGTGAGGACGACTTCGAGGGTGCGGCCGCCGTTGGTGCGGGCGGCGACGACGAAGTCGCCGGAGAAGGACTGGCCGCCGGCCGGGCGGAGGGCCATCTCCTGGTGCCAGCCGCGGGGCAGGGCGGGGAGTTTGCTCTGGACGCGGATGCGTTCGCGGAGGTCGAAGAGCATCGTGCCGCCGCGTCTCCAGGGGACGCCGACGCGGCTGCGGAACTGGGCGATGACGAGGCCGAAGAAGCCGCAGGCGGCCACGACGAGGACCGTGCCGGGGGTGACCCGGGCGGGGCCCTGGGTGTAGGGGCCGAGGACGAGGGATTCGACGATGAGGGCGGCGGCGGAGGCGGCGTACAGGGCGAGGAGGCTCGCGGGGCGCAGCAGCAGGCCGCCCGCGACGATGGGCAGGACGAGGGCGGCGGGCGAGAACCACACCGGGAACACGAGGGTGCCGCAGGCGATGGCGGGGACGGTGGCGAACAGTCCGGCGAAGGCGAGCCAGTCGGAGGCGTCTCCGCGGAAGTAGTCGACGGCGGATTTGCGCAGGGCTGTGCGGGCCCGGTGCCACGCCCTGCGCGTCCGGGCCCTGAGCGTCTCCACACGTGCTCCGGCCATGTCCCTCGGGACCCTATCCATCCCGGCCGTGTGCGCGCAGGGGGACCCCCGGACCGGTCCGCTCCGCTCCGCCGCGGCGCCGGGCGGTCCCGCAGGGCGCCGACGGCCGCTGCCCGGGCGGGAGTCGGGGCGGGGGGCGGCGGCGGCCCGGGCGGGCCCGCGGGCCGGCCGAAAAGCCTTAGACCGTGATGGATGCCACTGGTAAGGATGAGCACATGACTCTTGAGATGCGCATCTTGCGGTCGGATGAGTGGGATGTCTGGTACGACCACCTCGAACTGGCCTTCGGCGGAGTGGCGGAGTCCCGGCAGGAGCGGGAGCTGTATCGGGCCCTGACGGAGTTCGAGCGGTCGCTCGGCGTCTGGGACGGGCAGGTGTGCGTGGGCTCGGCGGGCGCGTTCACGTTCCGGCTGTCGGTGCCGGGCGGGGGGCTGGTGCCGGCGGCGGGCGTCACGATGGTGGGCGTCGCTCCGACGCACCGCCGCCGCGGCGTGCTGACCTCCCTGATGCGCCGGCAGCTCGACGACGTCCGCGCGGGCGGTGAGCCGGTCGCGGTGCTGACGGCCTCGGAGCCGGCGATCTACGGGCGTTTCGGCTACGCCGCCGCCGCGTACGACCTGGGGGTGGCCGTCGACACGTCGCGGGTGGCGCTGTCGGTGCCGCCGGGGACGGACGGGGTGCGGCTGCGCCTGGCCGATCCGGAGAAGGCGCTCGACGACTGCGAGAGGGTGTACGCGCAGCTCGTCGCGCGGCGGCCCGGCATGCCCGCGCGGCAGCCGGGCTGGGAGCGGCAGGCACTGCTGGACCCGCCGGGCTCCCGCGAGGGGGCGTCCCCTCTCCGGTGCGTGGTGGCGGAGCGGGCGGACGGCTCGGTCGCGGGGTACGCCCGCTACCGGGTCAAGCCCGAGTGGAACGCGGCCGGGCCGTGCGGCGAGGTCGAGGTGCAGGACCTGGACGCGCTGGACCCGGCGGCGTCGGCGGCGCTCTGGCGCTACCTGTTCGGGATCGACCTGACCTCGGTGGTGCGGGCCCGCAGGCGGCCGGTGGACGATCCGCTGCTGCACCTGGTCAGCGACCCGCGGCGGGCGCTGCCGGCGCTGCGGGACTCCTTGTACGTGCGGCTGGTGGACCTGCCGCGGGCGCTTGCGGCGAGGGCGTACGGGGCTCCGCTGGACGTGGTGCTGGAGGTGGCGGACCTGTTCTGCCCGTGGAACGAGGGCCGGTGGCGGCTGACCGCCGACGGGCGGGGCCCGGTCCGCTGCGGGCGTACGGAGGACCCGGCGGACCTGGAGCTGTCGGTACGGGAGCTGGCGGCGGCCTACCTCGGCGGGGTCGCGCTGACCGCGCTGGCGGAGGCGGGGCGGGTGCGGGAGCTGCGTCCGGGGACGCTCGCGGCGGCCTCGCGGGCGTTCGCCGGCGACGTGGCGCCCTGGCTGCCGCACGGCTTCTGACGGGCCGGGCCCCGCACCCGGCGGGGCCGCCGTCCTCAGCGGGTCTGGCAGCCGGGGCACCAGAAGAGGTTGCGTGCGGCGAGGCCTGCGGTGCGGACGGTGCTCCCGCAGACGTGGCAGGGCATGTTCGCCCGCCGGTAGACGTACACCTCGCCGCCGTGGTCGTCGACGCGCGGCGGGCGGCCCATCGCCTCGGGCGTGTGCTCCTCGCGGACGGTGTCGATCCGGTTGTTCCGCACGCCCTCGCGCATGAGCGCCGCCAGGTCGGCCCACATGGCGTCCCATTCGGCGCGGCGGACGTCCCTGCCGAGCCGGTACGGGTCCACGCCGTGCCGGAAGAGCACCTCGGCGCGGTAGACGTTGCCGACTCCGGCGACGACCTTCTGGTCCATCAGGAGCGCCGCGATGGTGGTGCGGGAGCGCGATATCCGCTTCCACGCGCGGTCGGGGTCGTCGCCGGCGCGCAGCGGGTCCGGGCCGAGCCGGTCGTGCACCGCCTGCTTCTCGGCGTCGCCGATGAGGGCGCAGGCCGTCGGGCCGCGCAGGTCGGCGAAGTGCTCGCCGTTCGCCAGCCGGAGCCGGACGGTGTCGGCGGCGGGCGGTGCGGGGGCGGGTCCGAAGCCGAGCTTGCCGAAGAGCCCGAGGTGGATGTGGATCCAGGCGTCGCCGAGTTCAAGGAAGAGGTGCTTGCCGTGTGCCTCGGCGCTCTCCAGCCGGCGGCCGTCGAGCAGGGCGGCGCTCTCGGCGAACCGGCCCTGCGGGCTGCTCACCCGGACGGGCCGGCCGGCGAACCGCTCGGTGTGGTCCTGGGCGAGGCGGTGGATCGTATGCCCCTCGGGCACTGCTGCTCTCCTCGGGTCTGCCGCCGCCGCGCCCGCCGCGGGAACGGCAGTGCCGCCGGACCCCGCGGATCCGGCGGCACGGCGGCTGCTACTGGTCCTGCGGGTGGTGGGCCGGGATGGGCGGGAGCTCGCCGGTCTGCTCGTACGCGGAGAGCATGTCGATGCGGCGGGTGTGGCGCTCCTCGCCGGAGTACGGGGTCGCGAGGAACGCCTCGATGAAGGAGGTGGCCTCGTCCTGGGTGTGCATGCGGCCGCCGACGGAGATGACGTTGGCATTGTTGTGCTCGCGGCCCAGCTTCGCGGTCTCCACGCTCCAGGCGAGGACGGCGCGGACGCCCTTGACCTTGTTGGCGGCGATCTGCTCGCCGTTGCCGGAGCCGCCGATCACGATGCCGAGGCTGCCCTCGTCGGCGGCGGTCTTCTCCGCGGCGCGCAGGCAGAACGGCGGGTAGTCGTCCACGGCGTCGTAGATGTGGGGCCCGCAGTCGACGGGCTCGTGGCCGTTGTCCTTGAGCCAGTCCACCAGGTGGTTCTTCAGCTCAAAGCCGGCATGGTCGGATCCGAGGTACACGCGCATGGGACGAGTGTGTCACGAGCGGTCCGCGAGGCCCGTACCGGGGTGTCGCGTAAGTCACTTCTAAAGCTCAAGTAAACCCAAAGACCGCAGATGGGACAGGGTGGGACCAAGGTCCCGGACCTTGGCCCCGCGGAAACGATCCGGATGCCGCTCTTCCGGGCGGCGCCTTCTCGGGCTTGAATGCCAGAACTCGCAACCCGAGAACCTAAGGATTCGTCCATGAGCACCACGACGACCCTTCGGAAGGCAGGCGAACCCTCCGGCAACCCCGGTGGCGCCGCGCCCAACGACGGTCTCAAGGCCGGTCTCAAGAACCGCCACCTGTCCATGATCGCCATCGGCGGCGTCATCGGCGCAGGACTCTTCGTCGGCTCCGCCGGCGGCATAGCCAAGGCCGGCCCCGCCATCCTGGTCTCCTACGCGCTCGTCGGCGCGATGGTCGTCTTCGTGATGCGGATGCTCGGCGAGATGGCCGCGGCCAGCCCGAACTCCGGCTCCTTCTCCGCCTACGCCGACCGGGCGCTGGGCCGCTGGGCCGGCTTCTCCATCGGCTGGCTCTACTGGTTCTTCTGGGTCGTCGTCCTCGCCGTCGAGGCCACCGCCGGCGCCGTCATCCTCGAAAGCTGGATCCCCGCCGTCCCGCAGTGGGCCTGGGCCCTGATCGTGATGGCCGTCCTGACCGCCACCAACCTCGGCTCCGTCGCCTCGTACGGCGAGTTCGAGTTCTGGTTCGCCGGCATCAAGGTCGTCGCGATCGGCGCCTTCGTCGTCATCGGCATGCTGGCCGTCTTCGGCCTGCTGCCGGGCTCGGACAACCCGGGTGCGGGCTTCGCGCACCTCACGGACACCGGCGGCTTCATGCCGAACGGCTGGGGCTCGATCCTGACCGGTGTGCTGATGGTCGTCTTCTCCTTCATGGGCAGCGAGATCGTCACGCTGGCCGCCGGCGAGTCCGAGGACCCGCGCCGCGCGGTGACCAAGGCCACCAACTCGGTCATCTGGCGCATCGCCGTCTTCTACCTCGGTTCGATCTTCGTCGTCCTGACGCTGCTGCCGTGGAACGACGAGTCGATCGTGGAGAAGGGCTCGTACGTCGCCGCCCTGGACTCCATCGGCATCCCGGCCGCCGGCCAGATCATGAACTTCATCGTGCTGACGGCGGTGCTGTCCTGCCTGAACTCGGGCCTGTACACCGCCTCCCGCATGGCGTTCTCCCTCGGCGAGCGCGGCGAGGCCCCGAAGTCCTTCGCCAAGGTCAACAAGAAGGGCGTGCCCACCGCCGCCATCCTGGGCTCCACGGTCTTCGGCTTCGTCGCCGTCGTGTTCAACTACACGAACCCCGACACCGTCTTCAGCTTCCTGCTGAACTCCTCCGGTGCGATCGCGCTGTTCGTGTGGCTGGTCATCTGCCTGACCCAGCTGCGCATGCGCAAGATCCTGGTGGCCGAGTCCCCGGAGAAGCTGACGGTGAAGATGTGGCTCTTCCCGTATCTGACGTACGCCACCGCCGCGATGATCGTCTTCGTCCTGGGCTACATGTTCTACGACGACGGCAACCGCGAGGTCGTGTCGCTGTCGGTGCTCGTCGCCGCGGTCGTCATCGCGATCGGCGTGGTGCGCGACGTCCGCCGCCGCAAGGCCGCCCTCCGGGGCTGACGCCCGGCCCGCCGGGGCCCCGGACGGCAGCAGCCCCGGGCCGCGCGCACCGCGCAGGTCCGGGGCTGCCCCGCTTCTCGGGCCGCTGCCGGCGGCCGCTTCAGGAGCGGCCGGCCAGCTTCCAGGCGGCGGGCAGCAGGCCCATGGCCAGCGCCGCCTTCAGGGCGTCGCCGATCAGGAACGGGACCAGGCCCGCCGCGACGGCCGCACCGAGGGACATGCCGGTCGACAGCGCCAGGTACGGCACGCCCACCGCGTAGATCAGGGCCGAGCCGAGCGCCATCGCACCGGCCGTGCGCAGCACGGAGCGGTCGGCGCCGCGGCGGGCCAGGGCGCCGACGACGGTGGCTGCGAGCAGCATGCCGAGGACGTAGCCGAAGGAGGCGCCGAACGCGCCGGAGGTGCCGTTCGCGAACCACGGCACGCCGGCGGCGCCGGCCAGCGCGTACGCCGCGAGGGAGAGGAAGCCGAGGCGGGCGCCGAGGGCGGTGCCGACGAGCAGCGCGGCGAACGTCTGGCCGGTGACCGGGACCGGGGAGCCGGGGACGGGCACCGCGATCTGCGCGGCCAGCCCGGTCAGCGCGGCCCCGCCGGCGACGAGCGCGATGTCGCGGACGCGGCTCGCGGGCAGCAGGTCGGCGAGGACGGTGCCGGGGCGGACGGAAACGGATGCAGTGCTCATCGGGAGGCTCCGCGGTGGTGAGGGTGACGGGACGATCACCGACGCTAATGCGCGCCCCCGCGGGACCCCACCGCTGCCCGGAACAAAGCCCCGCTCCCCCGTTTGGTCGGGATCGCACAAAGTCCCCGGTTCACACCCGGGGCACCGTGATGCTCATCACGGGTCAGTTCACTCCACACATCCGTTTTGCGCGGATGGGCGCCGAACGGCGAGACTGTAGGGTCCCGCCAATCACCCGTGCGGAGCCCAACCGCCGCTGCCGAGCCGAGAGTACGAGCCTCCCCTCATGCGCGACCGTCTGCCCGACACTCCTCCACGCGCGGGCGAGCTGCCCGCGGAACCCCTGAGCCACAGCCTCAAGCAGCGCCACCTGACCATGCTGGGCCTCGGCGGGGTGATCGGCGCGGGCCTGTTCGTCGGCTCCGGAGCCGGCATCGCCGTCGCCGGCCCGGCGATCATCTGCTCGTACCTGCTCGCGGGCGCGCTGGCCATGCTGGTGATGCGCGCGCTCGGCGAGATGTCCGCGGCGCTGCCCGCGTCCGGTTCGTTCTCCGTGTACGCGGAGCGGGCGCTGGGCCGCTGGGCGGGCTTCTCTGCCGGCTGGCTGTACTGGTTCCTGCTGGTCGTGGTGCTGGCCGTGGAGGCGACCGGCGCCGCGAAGATCGCCAACGGCTGGGTGCCGGCGGTGGACCAGTGGGTGTGGGTCCTCGTCTTCATGGTGGTCTTCACCGTGGCCAACCTGGCCGCGGTGAAGAACTTCGGCGAGTTCGAGTTCTGGTTCGCCGCCCTGAAGGTCGGGGCGATCGTCCTGTTCCTGGTCCTGGGCACGCTGGCGGTGTTCGGGCTGCTGCCGGACACGGACCCGGTGGGCCTGGCGAACCTGACGGGCCAGGGCGGGTTCTTCCCGCAGGGGGCCGGCGGCGTGGTCGCCGGCATGCTGGCCGTCATCTTCGCGTTCGGCGGCCTGGAGGTCGTCACGATCGCGGCCGCCGAGTCCGACGACCCGGCCCGCTCGGTGGCCCGCGCGGTGCGCAGCGCGGTGTGGCGCATCCTCTTCTTCTACGTCGGCTCGATGCTGGTCGTGGTGACGCTGCTGCCGTGGGACTCGCTGGCGCCGGGCCAGAGCCCGTACGTGGCGGTGCTGGACTCCCTCGGCATCCCCGCCGCGGGCCAGATCATGAACATCGTGGTCTTCGTGGCGCTGCTGTCGGCCCTGAACGCCAACCTGTACGGGTCCTCCCGCATGGTGTTCTCGCTGGCCGAGCGCGGCGAGGCGCCCACGGCGCTGCTGAAGGTGTCGCCGGGCGGGGTGCCGCGCCGGGCCGTCTTCGCCTCGGTGTCGTTCGGGTTCGCCTCGGTGGTGCTGAACCTGCTGTGGCCGGACACGGTGTTCCTGTACATGCTGAACGCGGTCGGCGCGGTGCTGCTGTTCGTGTGGGCGCTGATCGCGGTGTCGCAGCTGCGGCTGCGCCGGGAGCTGGAGCGGGACATGCCGGAGCGGCTGACGCTGCCGATGTGGTGCTTCCCGTACCTGACGTGGGCGGCGCTGCTCGGGATGGCGGCCGTGCTGGTGCTGATGCTCTTCGACGACAGCGCCCGGTCGCAGCTGCTGTGGTCCTCCGGCGCGGCCGCCGCGGTGCTGGTCGTGGCCTGGGTGCGCGAGCTGCGCGCGCGGCGCGCCGGGGACGCGGCCGGCTGACGGCGCAGCGCGCCTGCGGCGGTGGGCCGCGCGCGGGGCCTCGCGGGTCCGGGACTCCACGTCCCGGACCCGCTGCCGTGGTGCCCCGGGGCGCGGGCGGGCGGGTCGTACGCGACCGGATGATCACACCCCGTGAGCCGGATGTCCGGATAACGGACGCGAGGCGTCCGACTATCGGACGGTCGGCAGACTGGCCGGCATGAGTCAGCGCACCACCGCACCTCCCGCCCCGCCCTCCGCCGGGCAGCAGCCCCCCGCGGACAGCCCCCTCGGCAACGGCCTCCGGCAGCGCCACCTGTCGATGATCGCGCTCGGCGGAGTCATCGGCGCCGGCCTGTTCGTCGGCTCCGGAGCCGGCGTCGCGGCGGCCGGCCCGGCGATCGTGGTGGCGTACGCCCTGTCCGGGATCCTCGTGATGCTCGTGATGCGGATGCTCGGCGAGATGTCCGCGGCGAACCCCGCCTCCGGCTCCTTCTCGGTGCACGCGGAGCGGGCGATCGGCCCGTGGGCCGGGTTCACGGCCGGCTGGATGTTCTGGACGCTGCTGTGCGTGGGGGTGGCCATCGAGGCGATCGGCGCGGCGCACATCATGACCGGCTGGTTCCCGGGCACCCCGTCCTGGGCGTGGGTGCTGGCCTTCATGGCCCTCTTCTGCGGCGCCAACCTGGCCGCCGTCTCCAGCTTCGGCGAGTTCGAGTTCTGGTTCGCCGCCCTGAAGATCGGCGCGATCGCCCTGTTCCTGGGCCTGGGCGTGCTCGCGGTCCTCGGCCTGCTGCCGGGCACCTCCTCCCCCGGCACCGCCAACCTGCTGCCCGAGGGCGGGTTCCTGCCCCACGGTGTCGACGGCCTGCTCGTCGGCGTGCTGGCCTCGGTCGTCGCCTACGGCGGCCTGGAGACGGTCACCATCGCGGCCGCCGAGTCCGACGACCCGGAGCGCGGCGTGGCGAAGGCGGTGCGGACCACCATGTGGCGGATCGCGGTCGTCTACGTCGGCTCGATGCTCGTGGTGGTCACGCTGCTGCCGTGGAACGACCCGAAGGTGACCGAGCAGGGCCCGTACGCCGCCACCCTCGACCACCTGGGCATCCCCGCCGCCGGCGAGGTCATGAACGCGGTCGTCCTCGTCGCGCTGCTGTCCGCGATGAACGCGAACATCTACGGCTCCTCCCGCATGGCCCACTCCCTCGTCTCCCGAGGCCAGGGGCCGCGCGCCCTCGGCAAGGTCAGCGGACGGGTGCCGCGGCGCGCGGTGCTCGCCTCCTGCGGCTTCGGCTTCACCACGGTGCTGCTGTCGTACTGGTACCCGGACACCCTGTTCGCCTGGCTGCTGAACATGGTCGGCGGGGTCATCCTCGTCGTCTGGGGCTTCACCGCCGTCTCACAGCTGGTGCTGCGCCGCCGGACGGAGCGCGAGGACCCGGCTCGGCTCACCGTGCGGATGTGGTGCTTCCCGTATCTGACGTGGGCTGCGCTCGCGGGCGTGGCGGGGGTGCTGGTGCTGATGGCCTGGAACCCCGACACGCGGGTGCAGGTCGCCTTCACCGGCGGGCTGGCAGCCTTCCTCGCTGCCACCGGCTTCCTGATGCAGCGTCGGCGCGCCTCCCGCGGCTGACGCCTCCTCCGTCCCCTCCGCAGGCGGGCCCCGTGCACTCGTACGGGGCCCGCCTGCGCTTTTACCCAGGCGACCCTTACGTGTGAGCGGGAATAGATGCTGCTAGCGTGCAGTTGCGCATTGATTGCAATAGCAGTTGGCACGCTGAGGGGACCGGATCACACGCATGGCCATCTACACGCTTCCCGAGCTTCCGTACGAGTACTCGGCTCTCGAGCCGGTGATCAACCCGCAGATCATCGAGCTGCACCACGACAAGCACCACGCGGCGTACGTCAAGGGAGCCAACGACACGCTGGAGCAGCTGGAGGAGGCGCGCGACAAGGAGAACTGGGGCGCGCTGAACGGGCTGGAGAAGAACCTCGCGTTCCACCTCTCCGGCCACATCCTCCACAGCATCTACTGGCACAACATGGCCAGCCCGAAGACCGGCGAGGGCGGCGGCGAGCCGACCGCGGCCGACGGCCTGGGCGAGCTGGCGGACGCCATCACCGAGTCCTTCGGCTCCTTCGCCCGGTTCAAGAAGCAGCTGACCTTCGCGTCCTCCGCGACGCAGGGCTCCGGCTGGGGTGTCCTCGCCTACGAGCCCGTCAGCGGCCGCCTGATCGTCGAGCAGATCTACGACCACCAGGGCAACGTCGGCCAGGGCTCCGTGCCGATCCTGGTCTTCGACGCCTGGGAGCACGCCTTCTACCTGCAGTACAAGAACCAGAAGGTGGACTTCATCGAGGCGATGTGGAACGTCGTCAACTGGCAGGACGTCGCCAAGCGCTACGCCGACGCCAAGGCCAACACCCCGCTGCTGATCCCCGTCAAGGGCTGATCGCGGCCCCCGGGCCGCCCGCCTCGTGATCGTCTTCTCAACCTTCGCGACCGGGCGTTTCCAACGGCAGACCCCCGTGAGGACGTGACTCACGGGGGTCTGCTGTGTGGGGCACCGGGAGGGCGTCAGTCGAAGCGCGGGCCCTCGGTGCGGGTGCGCTTGATCTCGTAGAACCCCGGGGTGGAGGCGACGAGCAGGGTGCCGTCCCACAGCCGGGCGGCCGCCTCGCCGCGCGGGGTCGGGGTGACGACCGGGCCGAAGAAGGCCACGTCGCTGCCGTCGGCTCCGGGAACGGAGATCACCGGAGTGCCGACCTCCTGGCCGACGCGCTCGATGCCGTTGTTGTGGGACTCGCGCAGCACCTCGTCGTACTCGTCGGAGTCGGCGAAGCGGATCAGCTCGGCGGGCAGGCCGACCTCGTCCAGCGCGGCGGCGATGACCTCGCGGGTCGCGCCGAGGTCCTGGTTGTGGATCCGGGTGCCGAGCGCGGTGTAGAGCTTGCCGGTGACCTCGTCGCCGTGCTTCTGCTGGGCGGCGATGACGACGCGCACGGGCGCCCAGCCCTTGGGGCCGACGATCTCCCGGTAGCGCTCGGGGAGTTCCTCAAGGCGGTGCTCGTTCAGGACGGCGAGGCTCATCACGTGCCAGCGGACCTCGACATCGCGGACCTTCTCGACCTCCAGCATCCAGCGGGAGGTCATCCAGGCCCAGGGGCAGAGCGGGTCGAACCAGAAGTCGACCGGGGTCTTCTCGCGCACCTGGGTGTCGGCCATGTCTCTCCTTGGGGCGGATAACGCTTCTCTGGTCATGTTCCTCCTGGCCAACCGGGCTGCGGCCGTGCGCATTCCCGCGTGGGAGGATTCGATCAGGTATCGCGAGCCCGCACGAAGGAGTGCACGTGCCAGGAGAGAATCTGTCCCGCGAGGAAGCCCGCGAGCGGGCGGAACTGCTGTCCGTCGACGGCTACGAGGTCGCCCTCGACCTCCGGTCGGCCGTGGACGCCGCCGAACCGGCCGAGGGGCCGCGGACCTTCCGCTCGGTGTCGACGATCCGCTTCCGCGCCGCCGTGCCCGGCTCGTCGTCCTTCGCGGACCTCGTCGCGCCGTCCGTGAACTCCGTCACCCTCAACGGGCGCCCGCTGGACCCGTCGGCCGTCTTCGACGGCGCCCGGATCGTGCTGGAGGGCCTGGAGTCCGAGAACGTCCTCGTCGTCGACGCGAACTGCGCGTACAGCCGGACGGGCGAGGGCATGCACCGGTTCGTCGACCCGGAGGACGGCGAGGTCTACCTCTACACCCAGTACGAGCCGGCGGACGCCCGGCGGGTGTACGCCAACTTCGAGCAGCCCGACCTGAAGGCGCCCTACCGCTTCGAGGTGACCGCGCCCGAGGGCTGGCACGTGTGGAGCAACGGCGCGGAGGTCTCCCGCGAGGGCGCGACCCGCCGGTTCGCCGAGACCAAGCCGATCTCGACGTACATCACCTGCGTCGTCGCCGGCCCCTACCACTACGTGACGGACACCTACACCCGCGGGGACCTGGAGATCCCGCTGGGTGCGATGTGCCGCAAGGGGCTCGCCAAGCACTTCGACGCGGAGGAGGTCTTCCGCGTCACCAAGCAGGGCTTCGACTTCTTCCACGAGCACTTCGACTACCCGTACCCCTTCGGGAAGTACGACCAGGCCTTCGTCCCCGAGTACAACCTCGGCGCGATGGAGAACCCGGGCATGGTCACCTTCCGGGAGGAGTACGTCTTCCGCGGCAAGGTCACCCGCGCGGCGTACGAGCGCCGCTGCAACACGGTGCTGCACGAGATGGCCCACATGTGGTTCGGCGACCTCGTCACCATGAAGTGGTGGGACGACCTGTGGCTGAAGGAGTCCTTCGCGGACTTCATGGGCACCTTCTCGCAGGTGGAGGCCACCCGCTTCGACCAGGCGTGGGTGACCTTCGCCAACAGCCGCAAGGCGTGGGCCTACCGCGCCGACCAGCTGCCGTCCACCCACCCGATCACGGCGGACATCCGCGACCTGGAGGACGCCAAGCTCAACTTCGACGGCATCACCTACGCCAAGGGCGCGGCCGTCCTGAAGCAGCTCGTGGCGTACGTGGGCCGGGAGGCGTTCCTGGAGGGCGCGCGCCGCTACTTCAAGGCGAACGCCTACGGCAACACCACCCTGGCCGACCTGCTGTCCGTGCTCGGCGAGGTGTCCGGGCGCGACATGGCGGAGTGGTCCCGGGCCTGGCTGCAGACGGCCGGTGTGAACGTGCTGACGCCGGAGCCGGTCCTCGGGGAGGACGGCCGCCTCGCCGAACTGGCCGTCGTCCAGGAGGGCGGCGAGCTGCGCCCGCACCGGGTCGCGGTGGGCCTGTACCGGCTGGAGGCCGGCTCGCTCGTCCGCTACGCGCAGGCCGAGGCGGACGTCGCCGGCGCCCGGACGGCCGTGCCGGAGCTGGCCGGCCGGGAGCGGCCCGACCTCGTCCTCGTCAACGACGACGACCTCACCTACTGCAAGGTCCGCTTCGACGAGCGGTCCCTCACGACGCTGCGGAACCGGCTCGGCGACATCACGGACCCGCTCGCGCGGGCGCTGTGCTGGTCCGCGGCCTGGAACCTGACCCGGGACGGGCTGATGCCCGCCCGCGAGTTCATCGCGCTGGTGACGGCGCACGCGGGCCGGGAGGGCGACGTCGGCGTCGTCCAGATGGTGCACTCCCAGGCGCTGGCCGCCCTCACCCACTACGCGGCGCCCGCCTGGCGCGAGCAGGGCGGCCGGGAGCTGGCGGCCGCCGCGCTCCGGGAGCTGCGGCTGGCCGAGCCGGGCTCGGAGCACCAGCTGACGTGGGCCCGGTTCTTCGCGGCGGCCGCGGCGACCGAGGGCGACTTCCAGCTGCTGCTGGGCCTGCTGGACGGGACCGCGCGCATCGACGGGCTGGAGGTGGACCAGGAGCTGCGCTGGGACTTCCTGCTGCCGCTGGCCTCGCACGGGGCGGTGGACGAGGCCGCGGTCAACGCCGAGCTGGCGCGGGACGACACGGCGTCGGGCAAGCGGCACCAGGTGCGCTGCCTCGCGGCGCGCCCGTCGGCGGCGGTCAAGGACCAGGCGTGGGCGGCGGTCGTCGAGTCGGACGCCCTGTCGAACGCGCTGGTGGAGGCGACCATCGACGGAATGCAGCAGCCCTCGCAGCGGGCCCTGCTGGCCGCGTACACCGACCGCTACTTCGAGGTCGTCGAGCGGGTCTGGGCCGAGCGCTCCATCCAGATCGGGATGCACGTCGTCCGGGGCATGTACCCCGCGCTCCAGGACGACGCGGCGACACTGGAGGCCACGGACGCCTGGCTGTCCGCGCACGGGGACGCCGCCCCGGCGCTGCGGCGGCTGGTGCTGGAGTCCCGCGACGACCTGGCCCGGGCGCTGCGCGCGCAGGCCTGCGACGCCGCCGCCGGGTAGCGGCCGCCGCGGTACGGGTCCGGGGGCGCTGCCTCCGGACCCGGCCCGGACAGGCCCGCGGGTGCGGGCTATCGGCCATCGAACGGCCGTACTTTAGTGCTGTCTTGTCCGGATTTGCCGACGGGACGGTAACAGCGGTTAGGGGGCCCGCCCGGAGCGGGAATCTCCGCGGCATGAACCACAACGCACCCCTCCCCCTCGCCCACCTCACCGACAGCCGCCCCCGCGTCCTGACCCTCGCGCAGCTCCGCGAGCACGGTGTCAGCGCCGCGGAGGCCGCCGCCCGGTCCTGGCAGGAGATCCTGCCGGGGGTGTTCCTGCTGCACCCCGGCGTCGCGACGAGCGAGGAGCGGCTGCACGCCGCCCTGCTGTACGCGGGTCGGCGCGGCGGCGAGGCGATGATCACAGGACTGGCGGCGCTGGCCCTGCACCGGTTCACCTCGGCGCCCGCCCTGCTCTCCCTGCCGCGGATCGACGTACTGGTGCCGCACACCCGCCGGCTGCGCTCCGTCGGCAGCGTGCGCGTCGTCCGCGCCCACACCCCGCCGCGCCCGCTGGAGGTGGCCGGGCTGCCGGTGGCGCCGGTCGCCCGGGCGGTCGCCGACGCGGTGGCCGGGCTGTCGGACGCGGGCACGGTCCGCCGGATCCTGAGCGAGGCCGTCCGCGCCGGGCACTGCGAGCCGGCCGCCGTCGTGCGGGAGCTGACGGTGGCCCGGCTGCTGAACCGGCCGCACGTGGTCGACGCGGTGGAGTCGCTGCTCGCCGAGGGCCGGGCCATCGCCGAGGACCGGCTCTACCGGCTGGTGGGCGGCTTCGGCCTGCCGCAGCCGCTGTGGAACGTGGACCTGCGCCTGCCCGGCGGCCCGCACCTGGGCGGCGTCGACGCGTACTGGCCGGAGCAGGCGGTCGCCGTGGAGATCGACACGCGGGCGCCCCGGCAGGGCGAGGACGAGGACTGGTCGGAGGCGGTCCGCAAGCGCGACGCGCTGGAGCGGCTCGGCGTGACCGTCCTGCACATCACCCCGCGCAAGCTGCGCGACTGGCCCGAGCAGCAGGCCGCGGTCGTACGGACCGCACTGACCGCGGCCGCCGGCCGGGAGCCCGCCGCCTACCTGGTCGTCCTGCCGCGGTGAGGCGGCAGCGCCGGGTTCGCCGGCGAGAACTCCGGGGCGCTCCACAGCAGCCGCCCCGGGTGCAGGCTCTCCACCGCCTCCTCGATGCGGAACAGGACGCTGCGGCCGCCGTCGGGCTCGTACACGGTCCGCGCCCGGCCGCTGAGCTGGAGCAGTGCGCCGCTCTCCCAGTGCGGGAAGAGCAGTCCGGCCCGCGGGTCGGCAGCCAGGTTCCCCAGGGTGAGGAACATGGCGTTCCCCGGGTAGTCCGGCCAGCGCAGCTCGGTCGGCGACAGCACCTCGACGAAGCCGGGCATGCCCCCGCGGTGGCTGGCGTCGGCGCCCTCCGCGTGGGCGGTGGCCGCGAAGAAGGTGTCGGCGCCGCGGACGGCCCGCTCCTGGCGGGCGTCGAGGGCGTGCGCCCGGCGCAGCACGCCGGGCCCGTCGGGGACGGTCCGCAGCGGCTGCCGCTTCTGGAGGTACTTGGGGCAGTTGGAGAAGACCCGCTCGGCCGCGACGGCGAACCCGCCGGGGACGGCCCGCGCGGTGCCGCCCAGCCGCATCCGGCGCCGGGTGCGCGGGTCGAGCGCGATCGTGCCGACGTGGATCCCGCCGGCGGCGAGCGCCGCGGCGAGCGGATCGCCCTCCGGCACCCCGCCGGCGACCTCCATGCGGGCGGGTCCGGCGGCCCGCACGAAGCCGGGCGGGCCGGTGAGCAGTGAGGCCCACATCCGGCCCGCCGCGTCGGCGGCGCCGACGACGAGGTGCGGCTGGCGGGCCAGGAACGCCGCGGCGACGTCCTTGATGCCGGGGCCGATGGAGCGGCCCACGTGCTCGGCGGCCGCGCGGACGCCGACCCGCTCCTGTACCGCGATCGAGCCGCGGTGGTACCGCTCCATGACTGCCTCCTGTCGGGCCGGCTAGAAGAACCCGCAGGTGGGGGCTCCGGGGGTGGGTGCGGGGGCGCCGTGGGCGCCGGTGGGCACCGAGATTTCGAGGCGGGTGCCGTCCGGGTCGTGGAAGAAGATCCCGCCGGAGGCGGTGCCCTCGCCGTGGGCGACGACCCCGTCGTGGGCGAAGGGGGTGCCGAGCTCGCGCAGCCGGGTCTCGTGGGCGCGCACCTCGTCGATCCCGGAGGCCGTGAAGGCGAGGTGGTGCAGTCCGGCAGCGGCGGGGGCGTACCCGCCTTCGGCCTGCTGCCACAGGGTGAGGACGAGTTCGCCGTCCCGCCCGAGGAAGGCGAAGCGGCGGCCGTCCTCCTTGCCCTCGCCGAGCGGCTCGAAGCCGAGGGCGTCGCGGTAGAAGGCGAGCGAGCGGTCGAGGTCGGTGACGTTCAGGCCGACGTGGCCGGTGCGGAGCGTGCTGATGGCAGCCGTCACGGCTGTTCCCCCTTCGACAGGGCCGGCGGGTCCCCGCCGGCGTTCTAACCATCTAAATTGAAGTTAACGGTTAGATGCGGGGGGCGTCAACCGTCCGCGTACGCTGGGGGGGTCGCTCGGCATGCGAGGAGGAACGGCTACATGGCCACAGCGGAGGCGGCGGACCCGCGCCCCCTGACCGGCGAACCGATCGCCCTGGACCTGCTGAACACGCGCTGGGTGCAGGACGGCGCGCCCGTCGACCTGTTCGCCGGCGCGGCCGGGCTGACCCGCATGGAGGGGCTCGCCGTCTGGCTGCGCGCCGCCGGCCTGGCCGACCGCTTCCGCGCCGACCCGTCGACCCTCGTCCACCTGCTGACCGCGCGCGAGGCCATCGCCCGCGCCGTGGCCGACCCGGCGGACGCCGGTGCGCGCGCCCTGGTCGACGCCGTGCTGGAGCACGGGCGCATCCGGCCGACGCTGGGCGGGGAAGGCCCGGGCGAGCGGCCCGAGTTCGACGACCGGTCGTGGGGGCCGGCGTGGACGGCCGCGTACGGCTACCTGGAGCTGCTGCGCTCCGGCCCGGAGCGGATCCGCAAGTGCGCCTCGGCGAGCTGCGTGCTGCACTTCCACGACACCTCGCGGGGCGGCACCCGCCGCTGGTGCTCGATGGCCGCCTGCGGCAACCGCGCCAAGGCCTCGCGGCACTACGCGCGCACGCGCGAGCGCTGAGGCGCCGGAAGTTGTCACACCCGGGCGCGCACTGACCGCGCCCCGCTGACCCCGACAAGGTCGGGAAGTCGACAAATCTACTCCCTGGAACCGGCGGTTCGCCGGCTTATGCCCCGCTACGGCCCCGATGGCGGGAAGTCCGAGCTGGCGAGAGTGCGCCATGCCAGGTCTCGGTAAATGACAGGCCTCCCCAAACAGCGGGCAGTTAGGCAAAGCTGACCGGTCATCCGGCACCGAAATCCGGACCGTATCTTTCACTTATCCAGGGATGCTGATGACCTTCGAATCCCCCAGTTCGATATCCGGGGCCCGGCGCGTCGCGCGCGTCGCGGCCGCGGCGGGTCTGGTGGCCGCTCTCGCGGGCGCGGGCGCCATGCCCGCCTTCGCGGCGCCGGCCCCCGGCACCGGTGCGGCGGGCACCGGGCCGGCCGTCAAGTCCGCCGACCAGAAGCTCGGTTCGGCCGACGCCGAACTGCTGCAGGAGGCCAAGGCCAAGGGCGAGGCGACCGTCACGGTCATGGTGGCCACCGCCCCCGGCCAGACCAAGCAGGTCACCGACCAGATCGCGGCCGTCAAGGGCGCCTCGGTCGGCCAGGCCAACGACAAGCTCGGCTACGTGCGCGCCACCCTGCCCACCGGCAAGGCCGAGGCCGCGCTGAAGGCGGCCTCCAAGCTGTCCTCCGTCCACGCCATGGACCTCAAGCACGAGATCCGGCTGCCGGACCCGCGCCCCGACGCGGGCAGGGAGTCCGGTGCGGGCAAGAAGACGGCTCCGGGCAGCTTCGCGGCGCCGGACAAGAACACCCCGGCGAAGAACCCGTACAACCCGTCCTTCGAGACCGGCTCGGTGGACTTCGTCGCGAACAACCCCCAGGCCGACGGCCGCGGGGTGACCATCGGCATCCTGGACTCGGGCGTCGACGTCGCCCACCCCGCCCTGCAGCAGACCACCACCGGCGAACGCAAGATCGTCGACTGGGTCACGGCGACCGACCCGATCACCGACAACGACGGCACGTGGCGCGCACAGATCACGCCGGTGACGTCCTCCGGCGGCAGCTTCGCCGCGGGCGGCCAGAGCTGGAAGGCCCCGGAGGGCTCCTTCCAGTGGAGCCGCTTCAGCGAGTCGATCACCGCCAACGGCGACATGAAGGGCGACGTCAACCGGGACGGCGACACCACCGACCGGTTCGGCATGCTCTACGACCCGGCCGCCGGCACCGTCCGCGTCGACACCGACCAGGACGGCGACTTCACCAACAACGAGCCGATGAAGCCGTACAAGGACGGCTTCCAGATCGGCTGGTTCGGTACGGACAACCCGGCGACCGCGGTCGCCGAGCGCATCCCCTTCGTGATCCAGATCCGCAAGGACGTCCCGATGGACCCGCTGGGCGGGGACTGGGTCGGCAAGAAGGCCGACTTCGTCAACATCGGCATCATCGAGTCCGAGCACGGCTCGCACGTCGCGGGCATCACCGCGGCGAACGGCCTGTTCGGCGGCAAGATGAACGGCCAGGCGCCCGGCGCCAAGCTCGTCTCCTCGCGCGCCTGCTCCTGGTCGGGCGGCTGCACCAACGTCGCGCTGACCGAGGGCATGATCGACCTCGTCGTCAACCGCGGCGTGGACATCGTCAACATGTCGATCGGCGGCCTGCCGGCGCTGAACGACGGCAACAACGCCCGCGCCGAGCTGTACAAGAACCTCATCGACACCTACGGCGTCCAGCTCGTCATCTCGGCGGGCAACGAGGGCCCCGGCGTCAACACCATCGGCGACCCCGGCCTCGCCGACAAGGTCATCTCCGTGGGCGCGGCGGTCTCCAAGGAGACCTGGGCCGCCAACTACGGCTCCGGCGTGGACAAGAAGTACGCCATGTTCCCGTTCTCCTCGCGCGGCCCGCGTGAGGACGGCGGCTTCACGCCGACCCTCACCGCCCCCGGCGCGGCCATCAACACCATCCAGACCTGGCTGCCCGGCGCGCCGGTGAAGGAGGCGGGCTACGACCTGCCGGCCGGCTACGGCATGCTCCAGGGCACCTCGATGTCGTCGCCGCAGGCGGCCGGCGCGGGCGCGCTGCTGCTCTCCGCCGCCAAGCAGCACAACATCAAGCTGACCCCGGCGGCCCTGCGCATCGCGCTCACCAGCACCGCCAAGACGATCAAGGACGTCCCCGCGCACGCGCAGGGCGCCGGCCTGATCGACGTGAACGCCGCCTGGGAGTCCGTGCAGCGCGACGCCAAGGCCAACGACTTCACCGTCAAGGCGCCGGTCGACACCGCGATCGACCAGTTCCTGAAGACCCCGGGCTTCGGCACGGGCATCTACGACCGCGAGGGCGGCCTGAAGGTCGGCAAGAAGAAGGTCTACAACGTCGTCGTCACCCGCACCACGGGCGTGAAGTACGGCACCCGCCACAACCTGAGCTGGCGGAACAACGACGGCACCTTCAAGGTCATCGGCGGCTACGACTACGTCACCCTGCCGCTGAACAAGCCCGTCACGATCAAGGTCGAGGCGAAGGCGAAGACGGCCGGCGTGCACAGCGGCATCCTGCAGCTGGACGACGAGAACACCGAGGGCATCGACAAGCAGGTCCTGGCCACGGTCGTCGCCGCGGCCCCGCTGGCGAAGCCGTCGTTCACCTTCTCGGACACCTCGTCCGTGCAGCGCAACAGCCACAAGTCGTACTTCGTCACCGTGCCGCAGGGCGCGAAGTCCCTCGAGGTCGCCCTCGGCGGTCTCGCGGCGGGCAGCCAGACGCGCTTCATCTCGATCCACCCGTACGGCCTGGGTGTCGAGGACAGCTCCACCACGCAGTGCTACCCGAACTACGACAACCCGGCGAACAAGTGCCGCCCCGACCTGCGCTCGTACGAGAACCCGCAGCCGGGCGTCTGGGAGATCGAGGTCGAGTCGCGCCGCACGTCGCCGCTGCTCGACAACCCCTTCAAGCTGGACGTGAGCATCCTCGGCGCGGCCTTCGACCCTGCGGTCCAGGTCCTGCCCGAGGTGAAGCAGGGCACCCCGGCGCCGGTCCAGTGGACGGTGAAGAACGACGCCGCGGCCATCTCCGGCGGCAAGCTCCAGGGCGGTTCCCTCGGCTCCGCGAAGGTCGCCAGGCCGACCATCGCGGACGGTGAGCAGCAGACCACGACGGTGACCGTCGGCGAGGGCGTCTCGCGCCTCGACGTGGCCATCGGCAAGACCTCGGACACCGGCGCCGACCTCGACCTCGACGTCTTCAAGGACGGCGTGAAGGTCGGCTCCTCCGCCGACGGCGACTCCGAGGAGACCGTGAGCCTGGTGAACCCGGGCGCCGGCACCTACACCATCGTGGTCACCGGCTACGCGGTTCCGGCCGGCTCCACCGCGTACGACTACCGCGACGTGTACTTCTCCTCCGCCCTGGGCTCCGTCCAGGTCGACGAGAACGCCGCGGTGAACCTCGCGAACGGCGCCTCGGCGAGCGTCTCGGCGAACGTCGTGGCGGGCAGCCCGGCGCCCGAGGGCCGGCAGTTCTTCGGCGAGGTCAAGCTGCTGAACGCCCGCGGCACCGCCGCCGGCACCGGCAGCGTCCAGATCGAGAAGGTCGCCTCCTGACCTGACCGTGTGGCGAAGGGGCGGGTGCCGACGGCGCCCGCCCCTTCCGCTTGCCCCGCCGCCGCGCCGGGACCAGCCCCGACCTGCGCAGACGTCCGCCGAGCCCGGAACATCGTCCGCTCCTCGGACAATGGATTGGACAAGCCTTGTGGGGTCGAACGCATGATGGCTCCACGCGCCCGAGTCGTACGCACCAAAAGGAGTCACCGTGAGGGTTGGAATCGTCGGAGCCACCGGCCAGGTCGGCGGAGTCATGCTCAGCATCCTGGCCGAGCGCAAGTTCCCGGTCGACGAGCTGCGCCTCTTCGCCTCCGCCCGCTCCGCGGGCTCCACCCTGGAGTGGCAGGGCCGGGAGATCACCGTCGAGGACGCCGCCACGGCCGACTACAGCGGCCTGGACATCGTGCTGTTCTCCGCGGGCGGCGCCACCTCCAAGGCCCTCGCCGAGAAGGTCGCCTCCCAGGGCGCCGTGGTGATCGACAACTCCTCCGCCTGGCGCCGCGACCCCGAGGTGCCGCTCGTCGTCTCCGAGGTGAACCCCCACGCGGTCGCGAACCGCCCCAAGGGCATCATCGCCAACCCGAACTGCACCACCATGGCCGCCATGCCGGTGCTGCGCCCCCTCCACGACGAGGCCGGGCTGGAGGCGCTGATCGCCACCACCTACCAGGCCGTGTCGGGCTCCGGCCTCGCCGGCGTCGCCGAGCTCGACGGCCAGGTGAAGCAGGTCGCCGAGCGGGCCGCCGAGCTGGCCCACGACGGCGGGGCCGTCGACTTCCCGGAGCCGGGCGTCTACAAGCGCCCCATCGCCTTCAACGTGCTCCCGCTGGCCGGCTCGATCGTGGACGACGGCTCCTTCGAGACCGACGAGGAGCAGAAGCTCCGCAACGAGTCCCGCAAGATCCTGGAGATCCCGGACCTGAAGGTCTCGGGCACCTGCGTGCGCGTCCCCGTCTTCTCGGGCCACTCCCTCCAGGTCAACGCCCGCTTCGCCCGCCCGATCAGCGTGGAGCGCGCCTACGAGCTGCTGAAGGACGCGCCGGGCGTCGAGCTGTCGGAGATCCCGACCCCCCTCCAGGCCGCCGGCAGGGACGCCTCGTACGTGGGCCGCATCCGCGTCGACGAGACCGTCGAGCACGGCCTCGCGCTCTTCCTCTCGGGCGACAACCTGCGCAAGGGCGCCGCGCTGAACGCGGTGCAGATCGCGGAGCTCGTCGCCGAGGAGCTCGGCCGGTCCTGACTCCGGCGCGCAGGGGTGGTGCCGGGTGCCGGTGCCACCCCTGCGGCGTACCCGGGGCGGCGGCTTCGAATCCGCCGGGTGGAGACCGCTGCGGCATGCAAGGATGACCGCGAACGTCACCATCGAAGGAGATGAAACGCGTGCCTGGCACGAATCTGACCCGTGAAGAGGCTCAGCAGCGGGCGAAGCTGCTCAGCGTCGATTCGTACGAGATCGACCTCGATCTGAGCGGCGCGCAGGAGGGCGGTACGTACCCCTCCGTGACGACCGTGCGGTTCCAGAGCGCCGAGGCGGGCGCCGAGACCTTCATCGACCTGGTCGCCCCGGCCGTGCACGAGGTCGTCCTGAACGGCAAGTCCCTGGACGTCGCCGCCGTCTTCCGGGACTCCCGCATCCGGCTGCCGCACCTCCTCCAGGGTGCCAACGAGCTGAAGGTCGTCGCGGACTGCGCGTACACCAACACGGGCGAGGGCCTGCACCGCTTCGTCGACCCGGTCGACCAGCAGGCCTACCTGTACACCCAGTTCGAGGTGCCGGACGCGCGGCGTGTGTTCGCCAGCTTCGAGCAGCCCGACCTGAAGGCGACGTTCCAGTTCACGGTGACGGCACCCGAGGGCTGGACGGTGGTCTCGAACTCGCCGACGCCGGACGCCGCCGACGTCAAGGACAACGTGTGGCGCTTCGCGCCCACCCCGCGGATCTCGACGTACATCACGGCGCTCGTCGCCGGCCCGTACCACGCGGTGCACAGCACGTACGAGGGCCCGGACGGCCAGGTCGTGCCGCTCGGCATCTACTGCCGCCCCTCCCTGGCGGAGTTCCTGGACGCCGACGCGATCTTCGACGTGACGCGGCAGGGCTTCGACTGGTTCCAGGAGAAGTTCGCCTACGACTACCCGTTCGCCAAGTACGACCAGCTGTTCGTGCCGGAGTTCAACGCGGGCGCGATGGAGAACGCGGGTGCGGTCACCATCCGCGACCAGTACGTCTTCCGCTCGAAGGTGACGGACGCCGCGTACGAGGTGCGCGCCGAGACCATCCTCCACGAGCTCGCGCACATGTGGTTCGGCGACCTGGTCACCATGGAGTGGTGGAACGACCTGTGGCTGAACGAGTCGTTCGCGACGTACACCTCGATCGCCTGCCAGGCGTACGCGGAGGGCTCGAAGTGGCCCCACGCGTGGACCACCTTCGCCAACTCGATGAAGACGTGGGCCTACCGGCAGGACCAGCTGCCCTCCACGCACCCGATCATGGCGGACATCCGCGACCTCGACGACGTCCTGGTCAACTTCGACGGGATCACCTACGCCAAGGGCGCGTCGGTCCTCAAGCAGCTTGTCGCCTACGTCGGCATGGAGGCGTTCTTCAAGGGCGTGCAGGCGTACTTCAAGGCGCACGCCTTCGCCAACACGCGCCTGTCGGACCTGCTGGGCGCCCTGGAGGAGACCTCCGGCCGCGACCTGGCCGCCTGGTCCAAGGCATGGCTGGAGACCGCCGGCATCAACGTCCTGCGGCCGCGCATCGAGACCGGCGCCGACGGCGTGATCACCTCCTTCGCGGTCAGCCAGGAGGCCCCGGCGCTCCCCGCGGGCGCCCAGGGCGAGCCGACGCTGCGCCCGCACCGGATCGCGATCGGCCTGTACGACCTCGACGGCGGCCGCCTCGTGCGCACCGACCGGATCGAGCTGGACGTCGACGGCGCGCTCACGGAGGTGCCGGAGCTGGTCGGCCGCGCCCGCCCGGCCGTCGTGCTGCTGAACGACGACGACCTCTCGTACGCCAAGGTGCGCCTCGACGAGGTGTCCCTGGCGAACGTCACGGCGCACCTGGGCGACTTCACCGACTCGCTGCCCCGCGCGCTGTGCTGGGCGTCGGCGTGGGACATGACCCGCGACGGCGAGCTCGCGACCCGCGACTACCTGGCGCTGGTCCTGTCGGGCATCGGCAAGGAGTCGGACATCGGCGTCGTGCAGTCGCTGCACCGCCAGGTGAAGCTGGCCCTCGACCTGTACGCCGACCCGGCGTGGCGCGAGGAGGGCCTGGCCGCGTGGACCGAGGCCGCGCTGGAGCACCTGCGCGCCGCGGAGCCGGGCAGCGACCACCAGCTGGCGTGGGCGCGGGCGTTCGCGGCGACGGCCCGCACCGAGGAGCAGCTGACCTACCTGAAGGCCCTGCTGGACGGCGTGGCCGAGATCGAGGGCCTGGCCGTCGACACCGAGCTGCGCTGGGCGTTCCTGGAGCGGCTGGCGGCGACCGGCGTCTCCGACGAGGCGGCCATCGCGGCCGAGCTGGAGCGCGACCCCACGGCGGCCGGCGAGCGCCACGCGGCGACCGCGCGGGCGGCCCGCCCGACGGCCGAGGCGAAGGCCGCGGCCTGGGCTTCGGTGGTGGAGTCCGGCGACCTCCCGAACGCCGTGCAGGAGGCGGTGATCGGCGGGTTCGTCCAGGCCGACCAGCGCGAGCTGCTGGCCCCGTACACGGAGAAGTACTTCGCGGCGGTCAAGGGCGTCTGGGACAGTCGCAGCCACGAGATCGCCCAGCAGGTCGCGGTCGGCCTGTACCCCTCGCTGCAGGTGTCGCAGGGCACCCTCGACGCGACGGACGCCTGGCTGGCCGCGGCCGGGCCGAACGCGGCCCTGCGCCGCCTGGTCTCGGAGTCCCGCTCGGGCGTCGAGCGCGCCCTGAAGGCACAGGCCGCCGACGCGGCCGCGGGCAGCGCCTGACGCGCACGCAGGTCTGCCGGTGCCCCGGTCCCGCCCACGGCGGGGCCGGGGCACCGGCGCGTACGGGGCCGGGGCGGCGGGTCCGCCTCAGGCGGGGTCGGCGGACGCCCGGCGGGCAGCCGCCTCCCGCAGCGCGTCCAGGGCCCGGGCGACGGCGGGCGAGGCCTCCGCTCCGCGGCGGGTCGCGGCGATGACGTGCCGGGTGGGCCGGTCGCGGGCCAGGACGCGGACGGCGACGCCGCCGGCCCGGCCGGACACCATGCGCGGGACGAGGGCGACGCCCATCCCGGCCTCGACCATGGCGAGGATCGCGGTCCAGCCGGCCGCGGTGTGCGCCTGCTCGGGGACGAAGCCCGCCGCCTCGCAGGCCGTGCGGGCGATCTCCTGCCAGGGCCCGCTGCCGCCGTAGATCCACGGCTCGCCGGAGAGGTCGGCCAGCCGGAGGTCCGGCGCGTCCGCGAGCGGGTGGTCCCGCGGGAGGGCCACGTCGAGCGGGTCCTCCAGCAGCACCATGCGGCTGAAGCGGGTGTCGCGCGCGGTGGGGGCGTGGGCCGCGAGCGAGAGGGCCAGGTCGACCGCTCCGGCGGAGAGCAGCTCGTACGACTCGCCGGCCTCGGTCTCGCGGACGCGCACCTCCAGCCCGGGCCGGGTCTCGCGCAGGATCGCGACGGCCGGGACGACCAGGGCGGGGACTGCGGTGGAGAAGGCCCCGATGCGGACCTCCCCGGTGTCGCCGGCGAGGTATCCGGCGAGGTCGGCGTCGGCCCGTTCGAGCTGGGCGAAGACGGCGTCGGCGTGCCGCAGCACGAGCCGGGCGGCGTCGGTCAGCCGGACCCGGCGGCCACGCGCCTCCAGCAGCGGGACGCCCAACTGCCGGGCGAGCCCCGCCAGCTGCTGCGAGACGGCCGAAGGCGTCAGGTGCAGTGTCCCTGCTGTCGCGGTCACGGTGCCCTGTTCGGCCAGGGCCCGCAGGATCCGCAGCTTCTTGATGTCCCACTCGGTCATGGGCCCGAACCTACCGCCGGGCCCCCATTGCGACGCCGCCGAGGATCAGCGCCATGCACAGCAGCTCGGCGGGGCCGGTGCGCTCGCCGAGGAGCAGCAGGCCGAGCCCCGCGGCGCACACCGGCTGGAGGTGGTAGACGGCGCCGGCGCGGGCCGGGCCGATCAGCGTGACGGCCTTGTTCCAGGCGAGGAAGGCGACCGCGGAGGACATGACGCCGACGTAGAGGAGCATGCCGGCCGTGCCCGGGGTGGGGGTGAAGCCGCCCTGGAGGTGCAGGGAGACGGCGTAGGCGGGGGCCAGCATCAGCGCGCCGAGGACGAAGGTGGTCAGGAGGAAGGCCAGGCCGCCGAGTTCGGCGGGCGCACGGCGCAGCAGGGCGCTGTAGGTGGCGAAGGAGAGGGCGGCGGCGAGCATCCAGAGGTCTCCGGCGCCGAAGCGGGGGATGGGGGAGCCGTCGCCGACGAGGAGCAGGACGCCGGCCAGGGCGGTCAGCAGCCCGGCGGTGCGGCGCGGGCCGAGGCGTTCCCCGCCGGCGCGGGCGTAGAGGGCCATGACGACCGGCGAGGCGGCCATGATCATGCCCATGTTCGCGGCGGAGGTGGTCAGTCCGGCCTGGTGGACGAGGGTGTTGTAGAGGGCGACGCCGAAAAGGGAGGCGAGTGCGGTGTGCGCCAGGTGCCGGCGGATCAGGTGCCGCTGCCGCCATGCCTGCCGGGCGGCGAACGGGGCGACGGCCGCGGCGGCGATGATCCACCGCCAGAAGACGGCCTGGACGGGCGGGACGGTGTCGGCCATGCCGCGGGTGGCGACGAAGCTGCCGGACCAGACGACCGTGGCGGCCAGGGCGAGGAGTACGCCCGGCCCGGCCGCGCGGGCGGCGGCGTCGCGCAGTGGGCGGGCGGCGCGGGCGGGCGGGGGCGGGGTGGTGCGGGTCCGGTCCGTGACGGCCACGGGTCGTCTTTCCTTCCGGTGGGGGCGGTGTGCCCCTACCGTCGCACCGGCCGATTCATCAGGTCCATCGAAAAGTTTCGACTGTTCTTTTCAGCAGAACTGAACGATCCGCCTGCGCGGGCGGAGGCTCGGGCTGCGAAGATCTGCCCGGCGACCGTTGCGCCGAAGGCGAGGGCCATCCCGGCGAGCTGCACGGGGGTGAGGTCCTGCCCGAGGGCGGCCCAGCCGATGGCCGCGGCGGTCAGCGGGGACAGCGGGCCGAGCAGGGTGACGGAGGTGGCGCTGAGCTGTCCCATGCCGCGGAACCAGAGCCAGTACGCGATCCCGGTGTTGACCAGCATCATGTAGCCGTAGCCGAGGAGGGCCCGGCCGTCGAGCGCGGGCGGAGCCCCCTCGGCGAGTGCGGCGAGGGGGGCGATGGCGAGCCCGCCGGCGGTGAGCTGCCAGCCGGTGGCGGCGAGCGGGCCGACGCCTGCGGGGCGCCCCCAGCGCTTGGTCATCACGGTGCCGGCGGCCATGGACGCGGAGGAGACGACTCCGGCGGCGATGCCGAGGGCGTCGAGGCGGGCCTGCGCGGTCAGGACGACCATGCCGACCCCGAACGCGGCGGCGATGGCGGCGAGGACGGTCCGGAGCTCGGCGCGCTCGCCGAGCAGCACGGCGGCGAGCCCGACGACGAAGAGCGGCCCGGCCGAGCCGAGGACGGCGGCGACCCCGCCCGGTAGGCGGTAGGCGGAGAGGAAGAGCAGCGGGAAGAAGGCCCCGATGTTGAGGATGCCGAGTACGGCGGACTTCCACCACCAGCTGCCCGAGGGGAGGGTGCGGGAGAGCGCGGTCAGCAGCAGTCCGGCGGGCAGGGCCCGCATGGCCGCGGTGAACAGGGGCCGGTCGGGCGGCAGGAGTTCGGTGGCGACGGCGTAGGTGGAGCCCCAGGAGACCGGGGCGAGGGCGGTCAGGGCGAGGGTGGCGGGGCGGTTCACGGCGGCTCCTCGGGAGGCGGAGGGGACCGGCGGGCTCGGTGCCGTCGGCGCGGTGGTGCGGCGGCCGCGGGTCAGGGCCGGGCGGACAGCGGCCGGCCGGTGCCCCCTGCCGGGGCTGCCGGGGCTGCCGGGGCTGCCGATGCGGGAGGCCGGGGCGGCTCGGGGTGCACGGCGTCCGCCGGGAGGTGCCGCTCCAGGCGTACGAGCGCGAGCGCGCACCCGGCGGCCGCGGCGGCGAGGACGCCCCAGGGCAGCCGGCCGTCGACCGCCGTCAGGGCGGTGAACAGGGACGGGGCGAGCGCTGTGGCCAGCGAGTACGACAGCTGGTAGGTGGCCAGGTAGCGCCCGCGGACCGCTTCGGGCGCGGCCGAGACGGACAGGGCCCCGGCGGAGGGGCTGTGCACGAGTTCGCCGAGGGTGTAGACCACGACGATGGCCAGCAGCGCGGCGGCGGTCGCGGTCTGGCCGGGCCGGACCGTGCCGAGCACGGCCTGCCCGGCGAACGCAGCGGCGAAGAGCAGCGCGCCGAGCGCAGCCGAGCGGGTGCGGCGGGCACCGGAGCGGCGGACCCGGGAGGCGACGAGGACGCCGGCACCGGCGCACAGCGCGGTGTTGACGGTGAACGCGGCGCCGGTCAGCGAGTCCGGGCCGTGCAGCCACGTGGCGATGTACAGCGGGAACAGCACCGACAGGGCGGCGTAGCCGAGCGCGGCCAGGAAGTTCGCGGCGGTCAGCCCGAGGAAGGGCCGGTCGCGCAGCACCATCCGGTATCCGGCCGGGGTCCGGGCGGCCGCGGCGGCCGGGCCCGCGCCGGCGGCGGGGCGGACCCGCGTGACGAGGAGCCCGGCGAGGGCGAAGGCGAGCGCGTTGCCCCAGGCGGTGTGCGAGAAGGCGGCGGTGCCCCAGACCCCGAGCACTCCGGAGACGATCAGCGCGCCCGCGCCCATCCCGGCGTTCTGCAGGGCGCGCAGGGAGGCCTGGAGGCGGTCGCGGGCGGATCCGCGGGCCACCTCCCCGATCAGGGACTGCTGGACGACGGGGAAGGACCGGTCGGCCAGCGCGGTCAGGAGGGCGACCGCGGCGAAGGCGGCCGGGGAGTGGGCGAAGGGGTAGAGCGCGAATCCGGTCGCCCGTACCGCGTAGAGGAGGAGGTTGACGCGCTTGGCCCCGAACCGGTCGACGGCCGCGCCGGCCGCCGGCATGAAGGCGAGCCCGGCGAGCCCGGTGGCCGTCAGCACGAGGCCGACGACCGCGAAGGAGAGGCCGGTGACGTGGTGGAAGAAGACCAGGGAGAAGGGGACGTACATGCCGATCCCGACGGCGCTGATGCCGATCCCGGCGAGCAGCGGCCGCTCCCCCGGGAGCCGGTCCTGCCGTCTGCGCCGCCGCTGCCGCGCCTGCCCGCCTGCCATGGTTCCCCCCGAAAGTAGATCGACAGCAAGTAGCTTACTTGCAAGCTACTTTCGGTCAAGCAACATTTTTGCGGGCGGTCGGCCCGACGGCCGATACTGCGGACATGAGCGAGGTCAGCAAGGACGCCGTCGACGCGATCATCGACCAGTGGGCCGCGGTGCGCCCGGACCTGGAGACGGCCCCCATGGCCCTCTTCGGCCGGATCTTCCGGATCGACCGGGCCATGGGCGACGCGATGGAGCGCGCGTACGCCCGGTACGGGCTCACCCGCGGGGAGTTCGACGTCGTGGGGACGCTGCGCCGCTCAGGCGAGCCCTACACGCTGTCGCCGCGGCAGCTCTCCGCCACGCTCATGCTGACCTCGGGCGGCATGACGGGCCGCCTGGACAAGCTGGAGAAGGCGGGGCTGCTGTGCCGCAGGCCCGACCCGCACGACCGGCGGGGGCTCCAGGTCACCATCACGGACCGGGGACTGGCCGTCGTCGACGAGGCCGTGGCGGCGGGCCTGGAGGTGCAGCGCGCGGCGCTGTCGGGCCTGGACGAGGAGGAGGCCGCTGTACTGACCGGCCTGCTCCGCAAGCTCCTGGCCGGCATCTGAGGGCGGCGGCCGGGGCGGCCCGGGCGCCGCGGAGCCCGTACGCGGGTACGCCGGAGCGCCGGAGCGCCGGAGGTCCGCACCGCCGCCGGGCGTCTCGCACCGGCAGGGGGACCTCCGGCGCCCCGGAAGCCTGCCGGGCAGCCCCGGCCCCGCAGGGGCCGGGGCTGCCCGGCTGGTTCAGTTCGAGTCCGCTCAGCCCTGCTGCTGCTTGCGGGACTTGTCGCCGACCATCACGAGGCCCGCGATGGCCAGGAACAGGACCACCGGCAGCACGACGAACACGCCGAGGGTCTCGGCCAGGCTGATGCCCTGGCCCGGGTCGTCACCGTCGTCGCGGGTCAGCGCGAGCGCGGGAGACGTCATCAGCAGCATCATCAGCGTCGTTCCGGCCGTGACGGCGCCGGCGCGCAGGGCGTTCTTCTTGTCCACGGTGCAAACGTAGCGAACACCTAAACGGGGCGCGCGTCCGGGGGTGCCGTACGGGCGGGCCCGCCCTCCCGCAGGGCGTCCAGCAGGGCGTTCGCCCGCGCCGACGCGGCCAGCGCCTCCAGCGTGAGGGGCCGCCCGTCCGCGTCGGCGAGCGGCAGCCGCCAGTTGGGGTACTGGTCCCAGGTGCCGGGGAGGTTCTGCGGCCGCCGGTCGCCGACCGCGTCCGGGAGCCATACGCCGACCAGCCGGGCGGGGGTGCGCAGCAGGAACCCGTACAGGGCGGCGACGGCAGCCTCCTCGTCCTTGGTGTCGAAGCCCTCGTCCGCGAGCAGGTCCAGCCACTGCGCGGTGTCTGCGGCGTCCTCCGCCCGCTCACGCTCCACGGGGCGCGTCAGCAGCCCCAGCCGGTCGCGCAGCTCCACGTGCGCGCCGGCCAGCTTGGCGGCGGTGGGCGGCAGGTCGTGCGTGGTTGCCGTCGCCAGGCAGCCGGCCCGCCAGGCGTCGGCCGGGAGCGGGGCGCCGCCGCCCGTCCAGTCCCGTTCGAACCACAGCACGGAGGTGCCCAGCACACCGCGCCGGGCCAGGGCCCGGCGGACCTGCGGCTCGACCGTCCCGAGGTCCTCCCCGACGACCGGGGCGCCCGCCCGGTGCGCCTCCAGGACCAGCACCGCCAGCATCGCCTCGCCGTCGTACGCGACGTACGTGCCGTCGGCGGGCGGCGCACCCTCGGGGATCCACCAGAGCCGGAACAGGCCCATCACGTGGTCGATGCGGAGCGCGCCCGCGTACCGGAGCACCCCGCGCAGGAGCTCGCGGAACGGGGCGTACCCGGCGGCGGCGAGCAGGTCGGGCCGCCACGGCGGGAGGCCCCAGTCCTGGCCGCGGGGGTTGAAGGCGTCGGGCGGGGCGCCGGCGCTCGCGTTCCCTGCGTACAGGGGCTGCCCGGCGGCGTCCGAGCCGTCGGGGTGCACCCCGACGGCGAGGTCGTGGACGATGCCGACGGCCATGCCGGCCTCGCGCGCCGCCTGCTGGGCGGCGGTGAGCTGGGTGTCCGTCAGCCAGACGAGCCAGCGGTGGAAGTCGGCCGCGGCGGCGGGCGGGGCGCCTGCCGGGCCGCCGGTGCGGGCGGCGCACCAGGCGGCGTGGCGGTCGAGGGCCGCGCCGTGCACGGTGCGGAACTGCCGGTAGGCGGCATCCCGTTCGGGGGTGCGGGGGGCGGCGTACAGCAGCTCCAGAGCGGCGCGCTTGAGCTCCCAGACGGCGTCCCGGTCGATGAGGGCGCCCTTCTCCAGGACGGCGCGGCGCAGTGCGGCGCCGCGGGCGGCGAGTGCGGCCAGGGCCTCCTGGTCGGGGCAGGCGGCGTACTCGGGGAGGTCCTCGATCCGCAGGTGGACGGGGTCGGGGAAGCGGCGCGTGGCCGGCCGGTACGGGGAGGGGTCGGTGGGGCTGCCGGGGACGGCCGCGTGCAGCGGGTTGACCTGGACGAAGCCGGCGCCGTGGGTGCGGCCGGCCCAGCGGGCGAGCGCGGCGAGGTCCCCGAGGTCGCCCATGCCCCAGGAGCGTTCGGAGAGCAGGGAGTACAGCTGGACGAGCAGCCCGTGGGCGCGCTCCGGCACGGCGGGTGCCCGCTCGGGGGCGACGATCAGCGTCGCGGCGGCGGTGCGGCCGTCGGGGGCCTCGGCGCGCACCCGGTGCACGCCGAGCGGCGGCAGGACCGCGGGGTCCCAGTCGTACGGGCCGGCGGAGCCGGCCGCGGCCGCCCCGCCCTCCGCGGGGACACCGCCCTGGGCGGCCCCCTCGGGCTCCAGTCGGGTCCGGGTCCCACGGGGCAGCCCCGCCAGCTCACGGGGCGCCGCCGATCCGGCCCACCAGACGAGGACGGGCGGCAGCAGCCGCTCGGCGGCGTCCCGCTCGGCCGCGGCGAGCGCCTCCCGCACCTGCTCGGGGGTGCCGGCGGGCACACCCAGCAGGCCGAGGACCGCGACGACCGTCTCGCGCGGCACGTCGACGGTGACGCCCTCAGCGGGCCGGTAGTCGGTGGCGACGCCGTGCAGGGCCGCGAGCCGGGCGAGTTCGTCCATGGAGGTCACCGGTGTCCCTGTGGTCGGCCGCCGGCGGCGCCGCCGCGGCGGTGGTGGGCCCGCCGGGCGGGGCGGTGGGGGCGGCGCCGGCCGGCGTAGCGGATTCCACGGTTCTGCCTTCCCGTTGCTGCGGGCGGATGGTGAGGGTGGGTCAGCGATCCGTCGCGCGGCGCGGCTCGACACCGCAGCCATACCCAGCGGACGGCCCGGCATTCCTGGCGGTTCCGGGTCAGATCACCCGCTCGCATTGACACTCCGGCCGCACGGGTGGTGGGCTCGGGCTCATTCGTACGAGCGCCGGCGAACTCGGGACGGGGAGGCTTCGTGCAGCTCAGGGGCAGGAAGCGGAACACTGCCGTGGCCATCGCCGTCATCGGCACGCTGCTCGGCGGCGCCGTGGCGGCCGAGCACCAGGGGCTGCTGTCGACGGCCGGCGCGCCCTCCCCCGACCAGGCCGGCAGCGGGGCCAAGGGCGCACCCGGAGCGGCGGCGGGAGCCCCGGCGGGGAACCAGCCCGGGCCGCTGCTCGACCCGGGCGCCGTCGCCCCCCGCAGCCCCGCCGAGGGGCCCGGCGTGTGGCCGCGCCCGCAGTCCATGGCCGCCGACGCGGCGCGCGAGGTGCCGCTCGGCGAGCAGGCCGTCCTGGTCGCCGCGCCCGACGCCGACCCCTACGCCGTCGGCGTGGTCCGCACGGCGCTGCGCGCCGCGGGCGTGCGCGTCCTGCACGAGCCCGCACCCGGCGCGCCGCTTCCCGCGGCCGGGACCGTCGTACGGCTCGACGGGCGCGGCGCCGAGGAGGCGCTGCGGGCGCTCGGCGCGTCCGAGGTCGGGGACCTGCCGAAGGGCGGCTACCGGCTCGCCGTCGGCAAGACGGGCGGCCGGAGCACGGTCGCCCTGGCCGGCACCGGCGAGGACGGCCTCTTCCACGGGGCGCAGACACTGCGCCAACTCCTCGCGGCGGGCGGCGGGAAGGTCCCCGGCGTACTGGTGCGGGACTGGCCGTCCGCCCCGGTGCGCGGGATCACCGAGGGCTTCTACGGGGAGCCGTGGACGCATGGGCAGCGGCTCGCCCAGCTCGACTTCATGGGCCGCACCAAGCAGAACCGGCTCCTCCTCGCCCCCGGCGACGACCCGTACCGCACCACGGAGTGGCGGGCGGAGTACCCGGCCGCGCAGCAGGAGCAGTTTCGGGAGCTGGCCGGCCGGGCCCGCGCGAACCGCGTCGTGCTGGGCTGGGCGGTCTCCCCGGGGCAGTCGATGTGTCTGGCCTCGGCGCAGGACCGGGCGGCGCTGGCCCGCAAGCTCGACGCGATGTGGGAGCTGGGCTTCCGGGCGTTCCAGGTGCAGTTCCAGGACGTCAGCTACTCGGAGTGGGGCTGCCGCGCGGACCGGGTGCGCTACGGCTCGGGTGCCGCGGCCGCGGCGAAGGCGCATGCCGAGGTCGCCGGCGAGCTGGCCGCGCACCTCGCGGCGAAGCACCCGGGGGCGGCGCCGCTGTCGGTGCTGCCGACGGAGTACCACCAGAACGGCGCGACCGCGTACCGGACCGTCCTCGCCGAGCGGCTGGACGGGCGGGTGGAGGTGGCCTGGACGGGTGTCGGCGTCGTGCCGCGCACCATCACCGGCCGCGAGCTGTCCGGCGCCCGCGACGCCTTCGGGCAGCATCCGCTGCTGACGATGGACAACTACCCGGTGAACGACTGGGATCCGGGCCGGATCTTCCTCGGGCCGTACACGGGGCGCGAGCCGGCTGTCGCGGGCGGATCGGCGGGCCTGCTGGCCAATGCGATGCCGCACGCCTCGCTGTCGCGGATCCCGCTGTTCACGGCCGCCGACTTCGCGTGGAACGCGAGCGGCTACCGGCCCGGCGACTCCTGGGCGGCCGCCGTGGCCGACCTGGCCGGGCCCGACGCGCGGGCCCGGCAGTCGCTGGCCGCGCTCGCCGGGAACTCCGCCTCGTCGGGGCTCGCCCAGCCGGAGTCCGCCTATCTGCGGCCGCTGGTGGACGAGTTCTGGCAGGGCCGTGCCGCGGGCGACCCGGCGGCCGGGAAGCGGCTGCGGGCCGCGTTCACGGCGATGCGGGAGGCGCCGGAGCGGCTGCCGGGGCTGTCCGCCGAGGGCGGGCCGTGGCTGGCGCGGGTCTCCGCGTACGGCGCGGCCGGCGAGCTGGCCGTGGACCTGCTGCGCGCCCAGACCCGCGGGGACGGCGCGGCGGCCTGGCAGGCGTCGCGGGCGCTGGCGGAGGCCCGCCGGAAGCTGGCGGAGCCGGCCTCGGCGCGGGTCGACAAGGCAGTGCTGGACCCGTTCCTCGCCAAGACGGTCGAGGAGGCCGACGCCTGGACGGGCGCGGCCCGGGAGACCGGCACCGTCTCCCGGGAGCCGGGCGCCTGGACGGTCCGCCTGGACGGGGTCCGGCCGGTGTCGGCGGTGACGGTGATGACGGATCCGCTGCCGCAGGGTGCGCGGGGCGGGGCGGTCGAGGTGCACGTCCCGGGCGAGGGCTGGCGCAAGGTGGGCGACGCCTCGCCGACCGGCTGGACTCAGGCCGACGCGGGCGGGGTGCGGGCGGACGCGGTCCGGCTGTCCTGGGCCGGGGCGGCTCCGGTGGTGCACCGGGTGGTGCCGTGGCTGGCGGACGGGCCGGAGGCCTCGTTCGAGCTGCCCGAGTCGGTGGACGTGGAGATCGGCGGGGCGGCGCGTACGGTGACGGCCGAACTGTCGGCGCTGCGGCCCGGCGAGGTCCGAAGCCCGCTGTCGGCGGCGCCGCCGCAGGGCGTCGAGGTGCGGCTGCCCGCCGAGGTGCGGGCGCCGCGCGGGACGCGCGTCCAGGTCCCGGTGTCGGTGTCGGTCGCTGCGTCCGTGCCGGCGGGCGTGCACCGGGTTCCGGTGGTGTTCGCGGGGCAGACCCGGGTCCTGGCGGTCCGGGCGGTGCCGAAGACGGGCGGGCCGGACCTCCTGCGCTCCGCGCGGGCGTCCTCGTCGGCGAACGAGACACCGGCGTTCCCGGCCTCCGCGGTGATCGACGGTTCGGCGGCCACCCGCTGGTCGTCCCCGCCGGTGGACGGCGCCTGGTGGCAGGCGGAGCTGGCGGCTCCGGCGCGGCTGGGGCTGCTGGTCCTGCACTGGCAGGAGGCGTACCCGTCGGCCTACCGGGTGGAGACGTCGATGGACGGGACGTCCTGGCACCGTGCGGCGGCGGTGGCGGGCTCGAAGGGCGGCACCGAGTCGGTCAGGCTGGATCCGGCGCAGGCCCGGTTCGTCCGGGTGACCTGCGAGAAGCGGGCGACCAAGTACGGGTGCAGCCTGTTCGCGGCCGAGGCGTTCGCGGTCGTCCCGTGACGGATCCGCCCGGGCCCGGCCCCGTGGCCCGTACCGGCCGGATTCCGGCCGCAAACCGCCTTCCACCGGCCTCGTGCCGCCCGCCAGACTGGCGATCATGGACGTGATGCTGCCGGTGCAGGACGGCGAGGTGTGGGCCGAGGACTCGGGCGGCGCGGGCCGCGGCGGGCTGCCGCTGGTCCTGCTGCACCCGGGCGTCGGGGACTCGGCGGTCTGGGATCCCGTCCTGCCGCTCCTCGCCCCCGGCCACCGGGTGGTCCGCTACGACGCGCGCGGCCACGGCCGGTCGCCCGCGCCGACGGCTCCGTACTCCCAGGCGGAGGACCTGGCCGCGGTCCTGGACCGGCTCGGGGTGGGCCGGGCGGTGCTCGTGGGCTCCAGCATGGGCGGCGCCACCGCACTGAGCCTGGCCCTGGCCGCCCCGGAGCGGGTGGCGGGACTCGCCCTGTTCGTGCCCGGGGTCACGGGGGCCGAGGGCCTGACGCCGCCCGGCTTCTTCGAGGAGGTGGGCCGGCTGGCGGCCGCCGGGGACATGGAGGGCATCGTCCGACTGGGGCTGCGGATCTGGGGGCGGGCCGGGGGCGGCACCCCCGAGTCCGATCCCGTCGCGGCGGCGCAGCTGCGCGGCGCGCTGCCGGGCTGGTTCGCCGCGGCCGGCCGGCTGCGGGAGGACGCCCCGGCCTTCGACCGGCTCGCGGAGGTCCGCGCCCCGGCGCTGGTCGCCCTCGGGGAGCAGGACCAGGCCGAGGTGGTGAGGTGCAACGAGGAGATGGCGGCCCGGATCCCCGGCTGCCGCCTCGTGCGTCTGGCGGGGTGCGACCACTACCCGTCGCTGCGGGTGCCGCAGGCGGTCGCCCGGCTGGTGGACGAGGCCCACGCCGCGGCCGCCTCCGCAGCCTGAGCCGCGCGGCGGCAGCGCCCGTACCCGGCCCGGCGTACGTGCCGGGTCGGGTCCTGTCGGGTCCGAGCTGGTCTGGTGCGGCGTGGTCCGGTGTGGTCGCCGGGCGTGCGTCAGGAGGCGGCGGCCGCGCCGATGCGGTCGAGGGCGTCGTCGGCCCCGTAGGGCTGGAGGTAGGGCATCCACCGGGGGTCCCGGTGCCCGGTTCCGATGATCCGCCAGGCCAGGCCCGACGGCGGGGCGGGCTGGTGGCGCAGCCGCCAGCCGAGGTCGACCAGGTGACGGTCGGCTTTGACGTGGTTGCACCGGCGGCAGGCGGCGACCACGTTGTCCCACACGTGCTGCCCTCCGCGGCTGCGCGGGATCACGTGGTCGACGCTGGTGGCCACGCCGCCGCAGTACATGCAGCGGCCGCCGTCACGCGCGAACAGCGCACGCCGGGTGAGTGGAACGGGCCCCCGGTAGGGGACCCGCACGAAGCGCTTGAGCCGAACCACGCTGGGCGCGGGGACGACCCGGGTCGCGCTGTGCAGGAAGGCGCCCGATTCCTCCAGGGAGACCGCTTTGTTCTCCAGGACGAGGACGAGCGCGCGGCGGAGCGGTACGACGCCGAGCGGCTCGTACGACGCGTTGAGGACCAGGACGTGCGGCACGGACTGCCTCCTTGTACGCCGGCGGCGCGTGGCTCGCGCCGGGACGATCTGCTATCCAGTCTCTCCTTACGGCTGGTCGAAACGCCACCATGCACCCGTAACGGGTCCGAGGTGTTTTCGGCCACACCCCACTTCTCCCCAGGTGAGCCTCGTCTCTCCCCCGAACAAGGCAACAAGGTCACCCGAATGCCCCGATAGTGTGGAAGGGCTGTTCCGCATTCCGTTCCGCGGGCAGACCGTGACACCTGGAGGTTCCCGCCGTGCCCTGGCCCGCAGCCCATCTGCCGCTGGCAGCCGCCACTCCGGATCCGGCGGCGTCGGTGCAGGAAGCGCACGAGAGCGTCACGAACGCCGCGAGCTTCATAGAGGAGAACTGGGCCGGGTGGCTGTACCTGGGCCTGAAGATCCTGCTCATCGTGGTGATCGCGATGGCGCTCCGCTCGGTGGTCCGCAAGTCGCTGACCAAGCTGATCACGCGGATGAACCGGGGTGCCGAGGCCGTCGAGGGAACCGCGCTGGGCGGACTGCTCGTCAACGCCGAGCGGCGGCGCCAGCGTTCCGAGGCGATCGGCTCGGTCCTCCGCTCGGTGGCCTCGTTCCTGATCCTCGGCACGGCGAGCCTGATGGTGCTCGGCGCCCTGGACATCAACCTCGGCCCGCTGCTCGCCAGCGCCGGTGTGGCCGGTGTCGCGATCGGTTTCGGCGCGCGGAACCTGGTGACGGACTTCCTCTCCGGCGTCTTCATGATCCTGGAGGACCAGTACGGCGTCGGCGACAAGGTCGACGCGGGTGTGGCCTCCGGCGAGGTCGTGGAGGTCGGCCTGCGCGTCACCAAGCTGCGCGGCGACAACGGCGAGATCTGGTACGTGCGCAACGGCGAGATCAAGCGGATCGGGAACCTGAGCCAGGGCTGGGCGACGGCGACCGTGGACGTCCAGGTGAAGCCGACGGAGAGCCTCCCGCGGATCCGCGAGGTCGTCGCCGGCGTCGCCGACGCCATGGCGAAGGAGACCCCGTGGGACGAGCGGCTGTGGGGTCCGGTCGAGGTGCTCGGCCTGGACGAGGTGCTGCTGGCGTCGATGACGGTGAAGGTGTCGGCGAAGACGATGCCGGGCCAGCAGTTCTCCGTCGAGCGCGAGCTGCGCTGGCGCATCAAGGAGGCCTTCGACGAGGCCGGCATCGGGATCGTCGGCGGCCTCCCGGCCGCCGGGGAGGAGGAGCCCGCGGCCGATCCGGCCGCCTCGGTGGCGCCGCCGTCGGCCCTGGCCAACCCGACCTCCCCGCAGTCCCAGGCGACCGCGCCGATTCCCCCGGGCGGCGGCGTGCCGTCGGCCGGCGCCCCCCGGATCACCAAGTAGGGCCCGGCCCCGGCTTCTCCCCGGCTTCCCCGTTCTCCCCGTTCTCCCGCCGCCCCCTCCGCATCCTGCGCCGAGGGGGCGGCGGCGTTTGCGGGCGCGCCACCGTTGACACGCCCCCCGTCCGACAGGAAACTTTCCCAACAGTTGCCCTGAGCAAGGGAGAGCGCCCATGGCCGGCCCGGCCCCCGGAACGCCCGGCGTGCTGCGCGCCATGAACGACCGTGCTGCGCTCGACCTGCTGCTGGCGCACGGCCCCCTCTCCCGCACGCGGATCGGCAGCCTCACCGGCCTCTCCAAGCCCACCGCCTCCCAGCTGCTGGCGCGCCTCGAAGCCGCCGGGCTCGTCGTGGCCGCCGGCACCACCACCGGCCGGCCCGGGCCCGGCGCCCGCCTGTACGGGGTCAACCCGGCCGCCGCGCGCGTCGCCGGACTGGACGTCACACCCGACCGCATCACCGCCGCCGTCGCCGACCTGACGGGCCGGGTCGTCGGCAGCAGCGAGGTCCCCTGCGCCGGGAGCGGCGGCCCGGCCGGGCAGACCTCCCGGGCCCTGGACGGCGCGCTGGCCGCCGCCGGGCTCGGCCGCGGCGACCTGCGCCGCGCGGTGATCGCCCTGCCCGGATCCTTCGACCGGCGCACCGGCATCCTGCGCCACGCAGGCCACCTGCCGGACGGGTGGCAGTCCCCCGCCCTGCCGGAGGAGCTGGCCGCGGCGCTGTCCGTGCCGGTCGGCTACGAGAACGACGTGAACCTCGCCGCGGTCGCCGAACAGCGGCTCGGCGCCGCCCGCGGACACGACGACTTCGTCCTGCTGTGGAACGGGGCGGGCCTCGGCGCCGCGGTGGTGCTCGGCGGGCGGCTGCACCGCGGCCGGACGGGCGGGGCGGGCGAGGTCGGGTTCCTGCCCGTGCCCGGGCGGCCGCTGGTCCGGCAGGCGGCCCGAGTCGGCGCAGGCGGCTTCCAGGACCTCGCCGGCGCCGGCGCGGTGGTCGCCCTGGCCGCCGGGCTCGGCCTCGCGCCGCCCCGGCCGGCGGGCCCGCCGCCGGAGCCGGCGGCGCGGCGCAGGCCGCCGCGGCCGCCGCGCTGCTGCGGCGCGCCGCCGCCGAACCCGAGGGCGCGCAGCTGCGGCTGCTGCGGCGGTACGCCACCGCGCTCGCGACGGGACTGGCCGCGCTGGTCGCCGTACTGGACCCGGAGCTCGTCATCCTCTCCGGCGCGGTCACCGACGCCGGCGGCGCGGCCCTGCGCGACCTGGTCCAAGCCGAGCTGGCCGACCTCGCCCCCTCCGCGCCCCGCCTGGTCCCGGGGGGCGTGCGCGAGCGGCCGGTGCTGCGCGGCGCCCTGGAATCCGCCCTGGCCACCACGCGCGACGAGGTCTTCGACACCTCGCGCCGCTGACCCCGTACCCCTCCACCGGAGTGAAAGGCTGGCGAACGTGACCTTGAAACTGGCAGTGGTGGGCGGCGGGTCCACCTACACGCCCGAGCTGATCGACGGCTTCGCGCGGCTGCGCGACACCCTCCCGATCGCCGAGCTGGTGCTGGTCGACCCCGCTGCCGACCGCCTGGAGCTCGTCGGCGGCCTGGCCCGCAGGATCTTCGCCCGGCAGGGCCACCCCGGCCGCATCACCACCACCGCCGACCTCGACGCGGGCGTCGACGGCGCCGACGCGGTCCTGCTGCAGCTGCGCGTCGGCGGGCAGGCGGCCCGGCTCCGCGACGAGACGTGGCCGCTGGAGTGCGGCTGCCTCGGCCAGGAGACCACCGGCGCGGGCGGCCTCGCCAAGGCGCTGCGCACGGTCCCCGTGGTCCTGGACATCGCCGAGCGGGTGCGCCGCACCAGCCCCGGCGCCTGGATCATCGACTTCACCAACCCGGTCGGGATCGTCACGCGCGCCCTGCTGGACGCCGGCCACAGGGCCGTCGGGCTGTGCAACGTCGCCATCGGGCTCCAGCGCAGGTTCGCCGCGATGCTCGGCACGGAGCCGGCCGAGCTGCACCTCGACCACGTGGGGCTCAACCACCTCACCTGGGAGCTCGGCGTCCGCAAGGGCGGCCCGGACGGCGAGGACCTGCTGCCCGGCCTGCTCGCCGACCACGCCGACCGCATCGCCGCGGAGCTGAGGCTGCCGCGGGAGGTCCTGGACCGGCTCGGCGCCGTCCCCTCCTACTACCTGCGCTACTTCTACGCGCACGACGAAGTGGTCCGGGAGCTCGGCGCGAAGCCCTCCCGGGCCGCCGAGGTGGCCGCCATGGAGCGGAAGCTGCTCGCCCTGTACGCGGACCCCTCCCTCGACGAGAAGCCTGCGCTGCTGGCCTCGCGGGGCGGGGCCTTCTACTCGGAGGCGGCCGTGGACCTGGCGTCGGCGCTCCTGGGCACCGGGGCCGGCCCCGGATCGGTGCAGGTCGTCAACGCCCGCAACCGGGGGACGCTGCCCTTCCTCCCCGACGACGCGGTCGTCGAGGTGCAGGCCCGGGTCGACGGGTCGGGGCCGGTTCCGCTCCCGGCGCCGCGGCTCGACCCGCTGTACGCGGGGCTGGTGGGACACGTGGCCGCGTACGAGGAGCTGGCGCTGGAGGCGGCGCTGCGCGGCGGACGCGACCGGGTGTTCCGGGCGCTGCTGGCGCACCCGCTGATCGGCCAGTTCGACCGGGCGGCGGGGCTCGCGGACCGGCTGCTCGCGCACAACAAGGAGTACCTGCCGTGGGCGTGAGCCGCCCCATGGGCGCCGGGGGCGGGCCGACCGGGGCCGGGGGCGGCCCGGCGGCCGTCCTCGCTGTCGACGCGGGCAACAGCAAGACCGACGCCGCGTTGGTCGCCGCCGACGGCAGCGTCCTCGGCCGGGGCCGCTCCGGCGGCTTCCAGCCGCAGCTGACGGGGACGGAGGCGGCGGTGGACGAGCTGGAGCGGGCCGTCGCCGCGGCCGCCGCCGCAGCCGGGCTCCGCGGCGGGCCCCCGTACGCGGACCGCGTCTCGGCGTGCCTGGCGAACGCGGACTTCCCCGTGGAGGAGGAGCGGTTCGCGCGGGTGATCGCCGCCCGCCGCTGGGCCGCGGCCGACCGGGTACTCGTACGGAACGACACCTTCGCGGTCCTGCGGGCCGGGCTGGCCGGCGCGGACGCCCCGGCCGGGGTCGCGGTGGTGTGCGGTGCCGGCATCAACTGCGCGGGCATGCTGCCCGACGGCCGCACGGCCCGCTTCCCCGCGATCGGCAGGATCTCCGGGGACTGGGGCGGCGGCGTGCACCTGGCGCAGGAGGCCCTGTGGCATGCGGCGCGGGCCGAGGACGGCCGCGGCGAGCCGACCGGGCTGTCCCGGGCCCTGCCGCGGCACTTCGCCCTGGGCTCGATGGCGGCCCTGGTCGAGGCGCTGCACCTGGGGGAGCTGCCGCAGCGGCGGATCCACGAGCTCGTGCCGGTCCTGTTCGAGACCTCGGAGGCGGGCGATCCGGTGGCCGCCGCGCTCGTGGACCGGCAGGCGGACGAGGTCGTCGCGATGGCGGCCGTGGCGCTGGCCCGGCTGGACCTGCTGGGGGCGCGGGCGCCGGTCCTGCTCGGCGGCGGCGTGCTGACGGCCGGGCACCGGCGGCTCGACGCCCGGATCGCGGCCGGGCTGGCGGAGCGGGCGCCGCTCGCCGCCGTCCGCGTGGTCGAGGCGCCGCCGGTGCTCGGCGCGGCGCTGCTCGGGCTGGACGCGGCCGGTGCGCCGGTGGCCGCAAGGGCAGCGCTGCGTGCCCATTTCGGGTGAACCCGCCCGGGAGCGGCCTGCGTCTGGAACCGTGTCGGTGGCGCGGACGTATTCACGGTGAGGGCGTGGCGGAGGCGGCGCCGACCGCGCACCGGGAGGGGAGCGTCCGGGATCGGACACCGGGTGCTGTGGCCGGCCGCCGCTCCGGCCATACTGCTGCGGAGCATGGAGGACCGAGGGGGAGGTCACGGTGGCCATCACATCACGCGCGCCCGCGCCGGCCGGCGGCGCCGGCGGCACGGCCGCAGGGCCGCCGACCGGTCCTCCCGGGCCCGGCACCGCCTGGGCCGAGGGGGTCGAGCGGCTCCGCGCCGCCGCGACCACCGAGCCGGGCCGGCTGCGGATCATCGGCGCGCTCGTCGCCGGACTGGTCCTGCTGTTCGGGGCGGTGACGGTGTGGGAGGTCGCCGACCGGGTCGGCTCCGCAGAGGACGTGGTGGGCCGCAGCCAGCCGCTCAGTGCGGACGCGGCGAGCATCTACCGCTCCCTCGCGGACGCCGACACGGCGTCGTCGAGCGGGTTCCTCGCCGGCGCGGACGAGCCGCGCGAGGTGCGGCAGCGGTACGAGAAGGACATGGCGGGCGCCTCCCGGCTGCTCGTCAGCGCCGCGGCGAACGCGGGGGAGGACGCCGCGTCCCGTCGGCAGATCACCCTGCTCGGGGAGCAGCTGCCCCGCTACACCGGCCTGATCGAGCAGGCCCGTGCCAACAACCGGCAGGGCCTGCCGCTGGGCGGCGCCTACCTGCGGTACGCCAACGAGCAGATGAGCACCCAGCTGCTGCCGGCCGCGCAGCGGCTGTACGAGGCGGAGACAGGCCGGCTGTACGAGGACTACGACAACGCCCGCTCGCTGCCGCTGGCCTCGCTCGGCGCCGGGATCCTCGCCCTGGCGGCGCTGGCGTGGGCGCAGCACCGCAACTACCGGCGGACGAACCGGGTCTTCAACCGCGGCCTCGTCGCAGCGACGGCCGCCACCCTGGTGGCGCTGCTGTGGCTGGCCGCGGGGCACGCGGTGGCGCGCTCGTCCCTGGCCGAGGCGCGGGCGGAGGGGCAGGAGTCGCTCAAGGTGTTGACAGACGCGCGGATCGCCGCGCTCCAGGCCCGCGCCAACGAGAACCTGACGCTGATCGGGCGCGGCGCCGTCCTCGCCGACGACAACAGGTCCGACAAGTACGACGTGGACTTCGCGGCCAACATGAAGGACCTCGACGCGGGCCTGGAGAAGGCGCTGCGCCTCGCGGACGACGGCAAGGGCCGCGAGCCGGTCGCGAGCGCCGCGGACGCCGTCCGGCAGTGGAAGCAGCGGCACGCGGCGGCCCGCGAGACGGACCTGCGGGGCGACTACCAGGCGGCCCTGCCGCAGGTCATCGGGGGCAAGGACCACAAGGACAGCAGCGGGGCGGCGTTCGACACGGTCGACGCCTCCCTGGAGCGGGCCCTGGCGCACGAGCAGGCGGAGTTCACGCGGGCCGCCCGGTCCGGGCTGGGCGCGTTCGGCGGGTTGGTGACGGGTTCGGCGGCCCTGGCGGTCGCCGGCGCCGCGGCGGTGCTCCTCGGCATCGGGCGCCGGCTTTCGGAGTACAGGTGACAGCGATGCGGACAGGCGTGAGGCGCGAGGACGAGGCCCCCCGCGGCGGCGGCCCGGCAGGCGGGGGGACCCGCCCGCCGCGGATGCGCCGGCTCGCCCGGCGGCTGCGCGGCTGGGGCGGGGTCAGCGCGATGGCTGCGGCCTGCGCGGTGACCGCTGCCGTGCTGCTGCCGCTGGCCCAGGCGGCCCCGGATGACGGCCCGCCGGGCGCGGTCCGCCCGCCCGGCTCCGTCGCGGCCGTCCCGCAGGCGCCGTGGACGCTGACCGACACCTGCCCGGACCCGGAGGCCAGCCTGCGCCCGTCCGCGGGCGACGGCCCGACGATCGAGCGGATCCGCAAGGCGGGCAAGCTCGTCGCCGGCGTGGACCAGAACAGCTTCGCGTGGGGGTACCGCAACCCGGTCGACGGCCGCCTCGACGGCTTCGACATAGCCCTGGTCCGGGCGATCGCCAAGGACATCCTGGGCGACGAGAACGCGGTCATCTACCGGGCCATCCCGACGAACCAGCGCATACCGGCCCTCCAGGAGGGCCGGGTGGACGTCGTCGTCCGCACCATGACGATCAACTGCAAGCGGCTGGAGGAGGTCGCGTTCTCGACGGCGTACTTCGAGGCCGGACAGCAGGTCCTCGCGCCGAAGGGCTCCCCGATCACCGGGTACGACGCCTCGCTGAAGGACCGCCGCATCTGCACCGCGGCCGGATCGACGGCGGAGACCGCCCTGAAGGCCCAGGCGTACGGGGCGGTCCCGGTGAGCGTCCCCAACCAGCTGGACTGCCTGGTCCGGCTCCAACTCGGCGAGGTGGACGGCATCATCACCGACAACGCGCTCGCCGCCGGGCAGGCCGCGCAGGACCCCTCGGTGCGGCTCGTCGGGTCGCCGTTCACCAGGGAGTTCTACGGGGTGGCCATGCACCGGGACGCCCCGGACCTGGTGCGCCGGGTCAACAAGGTGCTGGAGGACTACCGCGCCGGCGGTGGCGGCAGCCCGTGGATGCAGGCGTACGCCCGCCACCTGGGGCCCGTGCTGCCCGGCGTGGCCGGGCCGCCCGCCCCCAAGTACCGGGACTGACGGCGGTGGCAGGGGTACGCCGCGCCGGCGGGGAAGAATCGGAGCCGGACACCGGGGATTCCCGGCGGGACGGCGCAGGAGCGGAGGCGGGGCCGGTGGAGGCACGGTCGTTGGAGGCGCAGTCGGCGTTGATGGACCGGGACGGCGTCGACCGTGCGCTGGCCCGGCTCGGGGCGGAGCACGAGGCCGTCGAGACCTCCCTCCTCGCGCTCCAGGACCACGCGGGGCGGCGCCTGCTGGAGGGCGCCGACCTGGCCGGGGTGACCAAGGAGCGCTGGGCCGCAGCCGACGCCGCCATCACCCGGCTGTGGACGTACTTCGACGCCTACAGCGGGGCACTCGCCGCGGCCCGTGCCATCCGGGAGCGGCGGCGCTGGCTCAGCCGGGACGACCTGGTCGACCTGACGGAGCGGCTGCGCGGGCCGGGCGTGCACATCGCCGGCGCCGCGGCCGACGGCGCGGGCCTGGCGGAGCGGTGGTCGCTGGCCGAGCTGGTGGCCAGGATGAACGAGCTGTACGCGGGCTCCCTGGACGTGGTGGTCGCCGCCGACGCGGTGTGGTCGGCGCTGCCGGCCCGGATCGACCTGCTGGCGGCGGAGCTGCGGCGCACCCGCTCGCTGGCCCACTCGGTGGGGGTCCGCCCCGGCGAGCACCCCGCGGGCGACGACCTGGAGGCGATCACCGCCGAGCTGGCGGACCTGCGCGAGCAGGTCGTCGCCGACCCGCTGGCGTTCTGGCAGCCGGCCGCGGGCAGCTCCGCGCCGGGCGGGGGCCGCCCGGACACCGGCCGCTACGACCGGGCCGCGCTCGCACTGGAGGACGTACGCCGGGAGGTCGAGGCGGTGCTGGCCGTCCGGCAGGACGCCGAGCAGCGGCTGGTCGCCCTGCGGGACGTCCTCTCCCGGGCCGACCGGACCCTGGCGGAGGCCCGGGCCGCGCGCACCGAGGTGCTGGCGAAGATCGCGGCGTCCGAGGTGCCGGCGGTGAGCGGTCCGCCGACCGCGCTGCAGGAGCAGCTGGCACTGGCCGCCGAGTACCGGCGCACCGCGCGCTGGCACCGGCTGTCGCCGCTGCTGGACGCGCTGGAGGAGCGGGCCGAGGAGGAACTCTGCCGGGCCCGCGAGTCGTTGACCGCGGTGACGGCTCCGCTGGCCGTGCGCGCCGAGCTGCGCGGCCGGCTGGACGCCTACCGGGCGAAGGTCGCCCGGCACGGCCTCGCGGAGGACGTGGTGCTGGTCGAGCGGTACGACGCGGCGCGGCGGATGCTGTGGAGCGCGCCGTGCGACCTGCGGGCCGCCGAGCAGGCGGTGCTGCGCTACCAGCAGGCGGCCGCAGAGGCGCTGGCCCCGCAGCAGGACAGGCCCTCGGGGCCGGGAGGGGAGGACGCATGAGCCAGGTCGGGACCGCGTGCGCCCGCCCCGGCTGCCCGGGGGCGTACGAGGACATGGGCGGCGGCGGGCTGTACTGCGGGACGTGCGGGCTGGCGCCCGCCATCACGGAACCGGGCGTTCCGGCGGCGGGCGCTGCCGGGCCGGGGCTGCCGGGACCGGGCGCTGCGGGACCGGGCGCTGCGGGACCGGGAGGCGCTGCGCCGGGACGTGCCGCGCCGGGCGGTGCCGCGGATCTGGTCTCGCAGCCGACGGGCATGGCGAACCCGGCCCGGCGTCCCGAGCCGCGGGGCTCGCAGGGCTCCGGCCGGTCCGGATCGTCCTCGGCGCGCTCCGCCGGATCGGCGTCCGCGCGCTCGTCCCGCTCGTCGCGCTCGTCGCGCTCGTCGTCGTCGCGGCGCTCGGTGTCCGGCCGGCTGGCGGGCGTGGCGTCGAACCGGTCGGTTTCGGTGCGCAGTTCGGGCTCGTCGGCCGGCTCGTCGGGCCGCAGCCGGCTCGGGGCCGGACTGGTCAGCGTGCCCGAGGTGCCGCGCCCGGACCCGTCTGCGGCCGTCCTGCGGAACCCGGAGGTGCCGGAGCGCAAGCGGTTCTGCTCGCGCTCCGACTGCGGGGCCCCGGTGGGTCGCGCGCGCGGCGACCGGAAGGGCCGGACGGAGGGGTTCTGCACCAAGTGCGGGCACCCGTACTCCTTCGTGCCGAAGCTGCGCCCGGGCGACGTCGTGCACGGGCAGTACGAGGTCGCGGGCTGCCTGGCGCACGGCGGCCTGGGCTGGGTGTACCTGGCGGTGGACCGGGCCGTGTCCGACCGGTGGGTGGTCCTCAAGGGCCTGCTGGACACCGGCGACCAGGACGCGATGGCCGCGGCCATATCGGAGCGCCGGTTCCTCGCGGAGATCGAGCACTCCAACATCGTGCGGATCTACAACTTCGTGGAACACCTGGACCAGCGGACCGGCTCGCTGGACGGGTACATAGTCATGGAGTACGTCGGCGGCAAGTCGCTGAAGGAGATCGCGAACGGGCGGCGCCGGCCGGACGGGCGCCGCGACCCGCTCCCGGTGGAGCAGGCCTGCGCGTACGGGATCGAGGCGCTGGAGGCGCTCGGGCACCTGCACAGCAGGAACCTGCTCTACTGCGACTTCAAGGTCGACAACGCGATCCAGCAGCAGGACCAGCTGAAGCTGATCGACATGGGCGCGGTGCGCCGGATGGACGACGCCGAGTCGGCGATATACGGCACGGTCGGCTACCAGGCGCCGGAGGTCGCGGAGGCGGGGCCGTCGGTCGCCTCCGACCTGTACACGGTGGCGCGGACGCTGGCGGTCCTCACCTTCGACTTCCAGGGCTACACCACCGTGTTCGCGGATTCGCTGCCGGATCCGGAGCACATCGAGGTGTTCCGGCGGTACGAGTCGTTCTACCGGCTGCTCGTGCGGGCGACGGATCCGGATCCGGGGCGGCGGTTCTCGTCCGCGCAGGAGATGGCGGACCAGCTGACGGGGGTGCTGCGGGAGGTCGTCGCCCTGCAGACGGGCCGCCCGCGCCCGCAGTTGTCGACGCTGTTCGGGCCGGAGCTGCGGGTCCCGGACACGCGCCTGTTCGCGGACGCCGCGGACGCCGAGGTGTCCCGGCTGGGGGCGCGGCCGGTGGCGGGCCACGGCCCGGTCCTCGCCCGCCTGCTCGGCCTCGCCGGCCGGGGTACGCGGTCCGCCGCGGCGGAACGGGATCCCGGCGCGCCCGCGCCGGGATCTGCGGCCGCGGCTCCGGCAGTCGCCGCGGCCGCCGCGGCGGTCCCGGCCGCGGCGCCCCTGGGGGTCGAGGCGACCCACCGGGCGAGTGCGGTCCCGGCGCCCCGCCGCGCCCCGTCGGCGGCGGCCGGAGCCGCGGCCGCCGCCCGTCCGGAGGCCGCGGCCGGCGGTCCGGCAGCAGGGGCGGCGGCCGTTCGGCGGGCTGCCGCGGACGCCCGCGAGATGGCCCTGGCCCTGCCGCTGCCGCTGGTCGACCCGGGCGACCCCAACGCCGGGTTCCTCGCCGGACTGCTGACCTCCGCCCCGGCCGACCTGCCGGCCGCGCTGGCCGCGGCGCCGGCGGACTCGGTCGAGCTGCGCCTGCGGGCGCTGCGCGCCCGGCTGGAGCTGGGCCGGACCGCCGCCGCGGGTGCCGCCCTGGCCGAGCTGGAGGCCGCGTATCCGGACGACTGGCGGGTGGTGTGGGCCCGGGGCGTCGTGTCGCTGGCCGGCGGGGAGGACGCGGTCGCCGCCCTGTCCTTCGACGCGGTGTACGACGCCTTCCCCGGCGAGCCCGCGCCGAAGCTGGCGCTCGGTCTGTGCGCGGAGATCCTGGGGCAGTTGGACAACGCGGCCGAGTACTACCGGCTCGTGTGGGCCACCGATCCGGGTTTCGTGAGTGCCGCGTTCGGCCTGGCCCGGGTCCAACTGGCCGCCGGGGACCGCGAGGCGGCGGTGCGCACCCTGGAGTCCGTCCCGGAGTCCTCCATCCACTACACGGCCGCCCGGGTGGCGGCGGTACGGGCACGTCTGCGCGACCGCTCTTCGGGAGAGGCCCTGCTTCCCGATCTGGTGGCGGCTGCCGCGCAGGTGGAGGCGCTGGAGCGGCTCGGGTTGGACGCGGAGCGGCAGGAACGGCTGTCGGCGGAGGTTCTGGGCTCGGCCCTGGACTGGGTACTGTCGGGTAGCCGGGGGACGGACCCCGGCCGGACCACGCTGCTCGGCAGTCAACTGGACGAGCGGGGCCTGCGCTTCGGCCTGGAGCGCTCGTACCGCGTCCTCGCGCGGCTGGCGCAGCGCGGTGAGGACAGGATCGAACTGGTGGAGCGGGCCAACCGTCTCCGTCCCCGGACGTGGGTGTGAGTGATGTCGATGCATCGGCCGTCTGGCTGCCCCAGCTGCGCGGAGCCCCTGGAGGAGGGGGACCGTTTCTGCGGTTACTGCGGCTCCCCCGTCTGCGCGTTCCCGCCGCCCCTGCCGGCGGACGACCCGACCCTGGCCCTGCCCTCCTTGGCTCCGGCGCCCGCCTCGGCGGCGGCCCGGGCGGCCGTGTCGCCGGGCCGGCCCCCGGCCCCGCCGTGGCCGGCGGGCGGCGCCCCCGCGTGGGACGCGGCGGGCTCCGGCCCGCAGGACGCGCCGGCTGCGGCGCCGGAGCCCGCGGCCCCCGCCGCGCCGGCTGCCGCCGCGTGGGGCCGCGGCGGGGCCGCGCAGGACACCGGAGCCGGTTCCGCCGCGACCGGGTGGGCCGGCGACGGCTACCACCTCGCCGGCCCGGCCTCCGCCCCGGAGCCCGAGCCCTCCCCGTCCCCGTCCCCGTCCCCGTCCCCGCACCGGAGCATGCTGCCCCTGCCCTGTCCGGGCCTGCGGATCCGGCGGGCGCGCAGGACCTCGCGTACGGGGGCGGCGAGACGCGCCACGACCGGCCGTACGGCGGCCCCGACGCGCCCGGCGCCTCCCCGTGGGCCCCGCCCGCGGCCGAGGCCCCGTACGGCAGCACCCCGCCCGGCCATGAGGCGGCGGCCAAGAAGACGTGCGTCGCCTGCCGGGCCGGCCGGGTCGACACCGACGGCTACTGCGAGCACTGCGGCCACGCCCAGCCGCGGGAGCGCGACCACCTGGAGGAGGAGCTCGGCAGCGTCGCCGCGGTCAGCGACCGCGGGCTGCGCCACCACCGCAACGAGGACTCCTTCGCGGTGGCCGCCACGGCCCTCGCCGACGGCTCCACCGCCACCGTCGCCATCGTGTGCGACGGCGTGTCCTCGGCCAGCCGGCCGGACGACGCCTCGGCCGCCGCGGCCGCCGCGGCGAACGAGGCCCTGCTGGAGGCCCTCCCCCGCGGCACCCACCCGCAGGAGGCCATGCACCGGGCGATCCTGGCCGCGGCGGACGCCGTGACCGCCCTCGCCCCGGAGGCCCCCGGCGCGCAGAACGCCCCGGCGTGCACCCTGGTCGGAGCCGTCGTGAGCGGCGGCCTGCTGACCATCGGCTGGGTCGGCGACAGCCGCGCCTACTGGGTCCCGGACGACCGCGGGGCCCTCCCGCGGCGCCTGACCGAGGACGACTCGTGGGCGGCGCAGATGGTCGCGGCCGGCCTGATGGGCGAGGCCGAGGCGTACGCCGACGCCCGCGCACACGCCATCACCGGCTGGCTCGGCGCGGACGCGTACGAGCTGGAGCCGCACACGGCCACCTTCCGGCCGGACCACGCGGGTGTCGTCGTGGTCTGCACCGACGGCCTGTGGAACTACGCCGAGTCCGCCGTCGAGATGGCCCGGGTGCTGCCCGCGGACGCGGCCGTGCGCCCCCTCCACAGCGCGCAGGTCCTCGTCGGGCACGCCCTCGACGGCGGCGGCCACGACAACGTCACCGTGGCCGTGGTGCCGTTCGCGGCCCCGCCCGCCGACGGCCCCGCCGCGGACGCGTCCCCGCGAGGGGATGCGGAAGCACAAGCGCACCCCCGGGCCTGAACCGGCCGGTCCGGGTCCGCCGGCCCGGCCGCACGCCCCCGCGGGGCCGGCCCGTCCCTCCGCGAACAGCACAGGTGAGTCCCTCCCCCAGCCCTGCCCAGGACCCGAGGAGTCCCGCCCATGGCGAATTTCGCCAAGCCGAGCGCCCCGCACTTCAGCGTGGAGGTGTACCAGAACGAGTTCCTCCCCGAGGGCGGGCGCGAGGTGCACGCCATCCTCACGGTCACCTCCACCGGCGGCGCGGCCGCCACCCGCGCCGCCGCGGCCCGCGGCCCGGCCGCAGTCGTCGTCATGGTCGACTGCTCGGGCTCCATGGAGTACCCGCCGGACAAGATGCGCGGCGCCCGCGAGGCCACCGCCGCCGCGATCGACACCCTCCGGGACGGCACCTGGTTCGCCGTCATCGCCGGCACCCACACCGCCCGCGAGGTCTACCCCGGGCAGGGCCGCCTCGCCGTCGCCGACCCGGCCTCCCGGGCCCGCGCCAAGGAGGCCCTCGGCGGCCTCGCCCCCTCCGGCGGCACCGCGATCGGCACCTGGCTGCGCCTCGCCGACGGCCTGCTGCGCCAGTCGCCCGCGGCGATCCGGCACGGCATCCTGCTCACCGACGGCCGCAACGAGCACGAGGACCCGGCCGCCCTGCAGGCCGTCCTGGAGTCCTGTGCGGGCCGCTTCACCTGCGACGCCCGCGGCGTGGGAACCGACTGGGAGGTCAAGGAGGTCAAGGGCATCGCGAGCGCCCTGCTCGGGTCCGCCGACATCGTCGCCGACCCCGCCCGCCTCACCGAGGACTTCACGCTCATGATGGAGAAGGCCATGGGCAAGGAGGTCGCCGACGTGGCCCTGCGCCTGTGGACCCCGGTCGGCGCGGAGGTCCGGTACGTCAAGCAGGTCTCCCCGAGCGTCGAGGACCTCAGCGGCCGGCGCACCGAGGCCGGCCCGCGCACCGGCGACTACCCGACGGGCTCCTGGGGCGACGAGAGCCGCGAGTACCACGTGTGCGTGCACGTCCCCCCGGCGGCCGTCGGCCAGGAGATGCTGGCCGCCCGCGCCTCCCTCGTCCTGCCGGGCGCGGCGGGCGGGCCGCCGTCCGTGCTCGGCCAGGGTCTGGTCCGGGCGGTGTGGACGGCCGATCCGGCGGCCTCCACGGCCATCAGTCCGCAGGTCGCGCACTACACAGGACAGGCGGAGCTCGCGCAGGCTATCCAACAGGGTTTGGAAGCCCGCAAACTGGGCGATGTCGATGGTGCCACGGCCAAGCTGGGGCGAGCGGTGCAACTCGCGAGCGTCTCCGGGAATGCGGACACGGCCCGCCTGCTGGCGAAGGTGGTGGATGTCGTCGATGCCGCGGCGGGTACTGTGCGGCTGAAAGCGAAGGTTGCGGACGCCGACGAGATGACGCTCGAAACGCGTTCGACCAAGACCGTCCGAGTCAAGAAGACCTGAGAGGACCTGCCGCGACGAGGCAGGCTGAAGGGGGAAGAGCCGCCATGCCGACCTGCCCTAATGGGCACCAGTCCGCCTCCGACGACTGGTGCGAGGTCTGCGGCCACCGCATGGCTGCCGCCGCGGGGGCGTCGTCCGCGTCGTCACCCTCCTACGGCTACGGCTACCCTCCCACCGCCGGTGAGCCGACCGCCCAGGCGGAGCTGTGCCCGCAGTGCCGGACCCCGCGCGAGGCCATGGCGCCGTTCTGCGAGGAGTGCCGGTACAACTTCCTGACCCGCTCGGCCACCCCGTACCAGCCGCCGGCCGGCCCGGAGCAGGGGCTCACCGGGGGCACCGGGATGCGGACACCTCCCCCGCCGCCCGCGCCGTCCCCCGCGTCCTTCCCCCAGGACCCCTTCGAGTACCAGGGCTCGCGGCCGTCCCGGGTGAACCGGCCGGCCGAGCCGCTGTCCCGTGAGGACGACTGGCTGCTGCCGCCGCCCTCGCACGAGCAGCAGCAGGCGCCGCAGCAGCCGTACCGGCAGCAGCCCGCGTACGAGTACCAGCCGCCCCGGCAGCACCCCCACCAGCAGCAGGCGCACCACCAGCCCGAGGCCGAGCAGCCCTTCCCGCCCCGCGGGGGCGGCTCCTGGTCGGTGACGATCGCCCCCGACCGCTCGTACTTCCTGGCGATGATGCAGCGCAGCGGCCCGGAGGCGGGCCGGCTGAACCTGCCCGCGTACTCCCCGGAGCAGCACGTTCCGCTGTCGGGCGGCCAGGTCACCATCGGGCGGCGCCGCGGCTCCACCGGCGAGTCCCCCGACATCGACCTGTCGGTGCCGCCGGAGGACCCGGGCGTCTCCCACCAGCACGCGGTGCTGGTCCAGCAGCCCGACCTGAGCTGGGCGGTCGTGGACCAGAACTCCACCAACGGCACCACCATCAACGGCGGCGAGGACCCGATCCAGCCCTACGTCCCGGTGCCGCTCTCCGACGGCGACCGCGTCCACGTCGGCGCCTGGACCACGATCACGATCCGCCGCGGCTGACGGCCCCCCGGCGGGGCCCGCGCTCACCGGCCGGCGTCTTCGTCCTCCCCCAGGGGCCACACGTAGGGACCCTGGGGGTCGTCGAGCCACGCCCACTGCCCGCCGGCGGCGACCGTCACCCCGAAGCGCTCCCGGGCCGGCCGCCCCTCCGCCCGCCACAGGTCCAGGGCCTCCCGCGGGTGCAGCGCGCCCCCGGTCAGCCCCAGCATGAACTGGAAGCGCTCGTTCTCCACCAGCTCGTACGGGATCCCCTGCCCCGGGGTCTCCCCCGGGGCCCGCGCCACCGCCCCGCGCAGCGGGACGAAGTACGCCGGGGTGTGCAGGAACCGCCCCTCCGCGAAGTCGGCGTCCCGCACCCGCAGTGCGATCAGCCCGGTCGACAGGGGGGCGAGGATCCGCGCCCCGGGCCGGCACTGGCCCAGCCACGCGTGCGGGATCCGCGGGAGGGTGCACGTCACGAGGATCCGGTCGTACGGGGCCCGCGCCGGGCACCCGCGCGCCCCGTCCCCGGTGACCACCGCCGGCCGGTAGCCGAGCGCGGCCAGGTGCGCCCGCGCCGACTCGGTGATCTCCTCGTCCAGGTCGACCGTGGTGACCAGGTGGTCGCCGAGGCGGTGGCAGAGCAGGGCCGCGTTGTAGCCGGAGCCCGTCCCGATCTCCAGGACGCGGTCCCCGTCCCGCACGTCCAGCGCGGCGAGCATCTTCGCCATCAGCGAGGGCTGGCTGCTGGAGGACACGAGCTCGCCGTCGCGCAGCCGTGTCGCGAGCGGGGCGTCCTGGTACACCCCGCGCAGCCAGCGGGCGCGGCGGGCCGGGTCAGGGTCCTCGCCCCAGAGCCGCTCGTGCCCCGCGCCGCGGACCGTGAAGAACCAGGGGACGAAGACGTGCCGGGGCACCGCCGCGAAGGCGGCCCGCCAGGCGGGGTCGTCCAGCACCCCCGCCGCGGTCAGTTCGCGCACCTGCGCGGCGTGCGCCGCCCCGCGCAGGTCCCGCGCGCCCTCTTCCTCGACGGGGTGCGCCGTGCGGCGGGCACGGGGCCGGGCGTGCCCGGTGTCTCCGGTGTGCCCGGTGCGTCCGGAGTGCGGTGCTGGTGCGCCCATGGGTCCACTGTGCTGCGCCGGGCCCCGTGAGGCGAGCGCTGGTCCTAAGACCTCCGTCCTCCGTCCGGGCGTCTGAGACGATGGTCGGGTGAATGAGAATCCGCGCGGCACGCTCCAGGAGCAGACCTTTTACGAGCAGGTGGGCGGCGAGGAGACCTTCCGCCGCCTGGTCCGGCGCTTCTACCAGGGGGTCGCGGAAGACCCGCTGCTGCGTCCGATGTACCCGGAGGAGGACCTCGGGCCGGCCGAGGAGCGGTTCGCGCTCTTCCTGATGCAGTACTGGGGCGGCCCGACGACGTACAGCGAGAACCGCGGCCACCCGCGGCTGCGCATGCGGCACGCCCCGTTCCGGGTGGACTCCGCGGCGCACGACGCGTGGCTGGCGCACATGCGGGTCGCGGTGGACGAGCTCGGCCTCGCCCCGGAGCACGAGGCGCAGCTGTGGCGCTACCTGACGTACGCGGCCGCCTCGATGGTCAACACGGCGGACTGAGCGGGGCCGGTGGCATGGCCCGTCCAGGAGTGTCTAGACGGGCCGGAACTGGAGGGCGCCGAGCCCGCCGGCGGCGCCGGGGCGGCGCAGCGCGACGGAGCCGTACGGGGTGCGCAGCCGCAGCCAGCCCCCGGAGGCCAGCAGCGCGACCGCGTCGGCCGGTGCGGCGCCCGCTCCGGGCGCGGCCGGGACCGCGGCGCGGGCCGGGCGCAGGAATCCCAGGGAGTGCGCGGCGTGCACGGCGCGCAGGGGGAGCTCGGTGTCGCCGAGCGCGCGGGACCAGATGTCGCGGCCGATGCGGTCCCGCTCGGAGCGGGTCCGGTGCTGCGGCGGGAGGGCCTCGTCACGGGCCCGGAACTCGGCGACGGAGCGGGCCACGGCGGCCCTCATGGCCTCGGGTCCGGGCAGTCCGGGCACGGGCAGCCAGCCGCCGCGGGGCGGCAGCACCCCGGCCCAGGGCGGGCCGGTGACGGCGGCGGGCACCAGGGCGCCCGCGGAGTGCTCGTCGACCGCTTCCAGCAGTTCGCCGGCGGAGACGGTGACGTCGAGGGGTGCGGCGACCGGCTCGGCGAGTCTGACCGTGCGGACGGCCAGCACGTCGAAGGACGGCGGCCGGCCGAAGACGGCGAGCGCGCCGCCGCCCGCCTGGAGGCGGACCGCGGCGGCGCGGTCGTAGTGCACCAGCCGGCCCAGGAAGGCGGCGAGGTCCGCCGCCTCCCCGGGATCGGCGAAGCGCAGCAGCCCGGTCATGCCGCGAGGCGCCCTTCGGAGGCCTTCGCCCTGTCCTTCGACTTCGCCGGCGCCGGCTCGTCGAGGTACTCCTCCAGGAAGGACCGCTCCTCGTCCGTGATGCGGCGCGGCCGCCCCTCGGCGAGGTTGTAGGGCACCACCACGGTCTCGGCGCGCACGTACACGGTCTCGGGCCGGTCCTCGGTCGCCTCGTCCTTGACCTCGTAGCGGATGGTCAGGGACGCGGCTCCGATGCGGGTCACCCAGGACTCGACGAGCACCGGCTCGTGCCGGTGCACGAGGGGCAGCTTGTAGTCGATCTCGTGCCGGGCGACGACGGAGCCGCCGGTGAACGAGTCACTGCCCTCGCCCGGCGCCAGGCGGAACATGAAGTCGATCCGCGCCTCCTCCAGGTAGCGGAGGAAGACGACGTTGTTGACGTGCCCGAAGGCGTCCATGTCCGCCCAGCGCAGCGGGCAACGGTAGTGGTGTCTGGCCATGGCCGGTATCAGCCTCGCGTGAGCTTCTTGTGGGTGGCGCGGTGCGGACGGGTGGCGTCCGGGCCGAGCCGCTCGACCTTGTTCTTCTCGTAGGACTCGAAGTTGCCCTCGAACCAGAACCACTTCGAGTCGCCCTCGTACGCCAGGATGTGCGTGGCGACCCGGTCGAGGAACCAGCGGTCGTGGGAGACGACCACGGCGCAGCCGGGGAAGTCCAGCAGCGCGTTCTCCAGGGACGACAGCGTCTCGACGTCGAGGTCGTTGGTGGGCTCGTCGAGGAGCAGCAGGTTGCCGCCCTGCTTGAGGGTGAGCGCCAGGTTGAGGCGGTTGCGCTCACCGCCGGAGAGCACGCCGGCCGGCTTCTGCTGGTCCGGGCCCTTGAAGCCGAACGCGGAGACGTACGCGCGGGACGGCATCTCGACCTGGCCGACGTTGATGTAGTCCAGCTCGTCGGAGACGACGGCCCACAGCGTCTTCTTCGGGTCGATGTTGGAGCGGCCCTGGTCGACGTACGAGATCTTGACGGTCTCGCCGACCTTGATCTCGCCGGAGTCCGGCTTCTCCAGGCCCTGGATCATCTTGAACAGCGTGGTCTTGCCCGCGCCGTTCGGGCCGATGATGCCGACGATGCCGTTGCGGGGCAGCGTGAAGGACAGGTCGTCGATGAGGACCTTCTCGCCGAAGGCCTTGGAGAGGTTGTTGACCTCGACGACGATCGAGCCCAGGCGCGGGCCCGGCGGGATCTGGATCTCCTCGAAGTCCAGCTTCCGCATCTTCTCCGCCTCGGCGGCCATCTCCTCGTAGCGGGCGAGGCGCGCCTTGGACTTGGCCTGGCGGCCCTTGGCGTTGGAGCGGACCCACTCCAGCTCTTCCTTGAGGCGCTTCTGGCGCTTCTCGTCCTTCTTGCCCTCGACCTTGAGGCGCTCGGCCTTCTTCTCCAGGTAGGTGGAGTAGTTGCCCTGGTAGGGGTGGGCGCGGCCGCGGTCGAGCTCGAGGATCCACTCGGCGACGTTGTCGAGGAAGTAGCGGTCGTGGGTGATCGCCACGACGGTGCCCTTGTACTGGGCGAGGTGCTGCTCCAGCCAGTTCACGGACTCGGCGTCGAGGTGGTTGGTGGGCTCGTCGAGGAGCAGCAGGTCGGGCGCCTCCAGCAGCAGCTTGCAGAGCGCGACGCGGCGCTTCTCGCCACCGGAGAGGTTGTTGACGGGCCAGTCGGCGGGCGGGCAGCCCAGCGCGTCCATGGCCTGCTCCAGCTGGGCGTCGAGGTCCCACGCGTTGGCGTGGTCGAGGTCCTCCTGGAGCTTGCCCATCTCCTCCATGAGCTCGTCCGTGTAGTTCGTGGCCATCTCCTCGGCGATGGCGTTGAACCGGTCGAGCTTGCCCTTGATCTCGGCGACGCCGTCCTCGACGTTCTGCAGGACGGTCTTGCTCTCGTCGAGCTTGGGCTCCTGCATGAGGATGCCGACGGAGTAGCCGGGCGACAGGAAGGCGTCGCCGTTGGAGGGCTGCTCGATGCCCGCCATGATCTTCAGAACGGTGGACTTACCGGCGCCGTTCGGGCCGACCACACCGATCTTCGCGCCGGGCAGGAAGTTCAGGGTGACGTCATCGAGGATCACCTTGTCGCCGTGCGCCTTGCGCGTCTTGCGCATGGTGTAGATGAACTCAGCCAAGAGAAACCGTCCGGCAGATCGATGATGGGCAGATACACCCCATCTTGCCAGCCGTCCACCCCGAGGCGGAAACCAGTGGCCCCGGAGCCCCGGCCCACGGCGCTGGTCTGGGGCGAAGCCGCAGCATGGCGCATCCGGCGGCAGGCCGACCGGCCGGTCAGCCGAGGCGGTAGACGGTCAGCGCGTGCGGGACGGTGTCGACGACCAGGGACCGCGCTGCCCGGGCGTACTCGCCGTCGTACGCCAGCGGGGTGCCGGGCGGGACGTCGTCGATGCGCAGGTGCGGCAGGCGGGTCGCGGTGTGGACGGGGGACCGGGAGAGCGGCCCCGCGAACGCGGCGGCGATAAGCCGGGGCCCGGGGCGGCCGCCGCCGTGCACGAGGCGGACGTCGAGCAGGGCCTCGGCGAGGCTGTCGCGGCGCCGCGGGGCGGGGCCGGTGCCGTGGTAGGTGCCGTTCCCCGCGAAGAGCAGCCAGACGCTCCGCGGCCGGCCGGAGAGCCGCAGCCGCACGGGGCGCTGCGTGCGCAGCACCCGCCAGGCCGCCAGCACCATGGCCGGGCCGCCGCCGATGCGGGGCGCCCAGTGCAGCCGGTGCCGCAGCAGCTCCGGGTAGGCGCCGATGCTGAAGGTGTTGAGGAAGTACCCGGCGGGTGCCCCGCCGCCGGCGCCCGCGGCCGGATCGGCCCCCGCGGCGCGGGCGGGCGCGTGGGCGGCGCCGGGCTCGAGATCGGGATCGGGATCCGGGCCGGGGGCGGCGACCGGTTCGGGGCCGGGGGTGAAGCGGCCCACGCCGACCTTGACGGCGCGGCCTTCCGCGATGGCCCGGCAGGTTTCCTCGGCACCGGCCAGGCCGAGGTCCAGCGCGAAGTGGTTGAGGGTGCCGCCGGGGAACACGGCGAGCGGCAGTCCGGCCCGCAGGGCGGCGGTGGCGGCGGCGTTCACGGTGCCGTCGCCCCCGCACACCCCGAGCACGGCGGCCCGGCCCGCGGCGGCGGTCAGCTCGCGCCGCAGCTCGGGGCCCTCGCATTCGACGACCTCCGCCTTGGGCAGCCGTTCCCGCAGGACGTCGAGCCCGGCCTCGGCCGCGCTGCCGGACCCGGCGTTGACGACCACCACGAGCCCCTCCCCGTCGGGCAGGGCGGGCGCGTCGACGGCCTCCGGCTCGTCGCCGGGGACGGCCCGCGCGCCCTCCATCCGCTGCGCGATGCGGCGGACGGCGAACCCGGCGACCACCCCGAGGGCCGCGCCGGCGGCCACGTCGGACGGGTAGTGCACCCCCGTGTAGACCCGGGAGAACGCCACGGACGCGGCGACGGGGGCCACCGCGGCGCCCAGGGCGGGCGCGTGCAGCGCGAGCCCGGTGGCGAAGGCGAAAGCGGACGCCGAGTGCCCGGACGGGAAGGACGTGGTCTGCGGCTGCCGGGAGAGCTGCCGCACCGCCGGCACCCCGTCCAGCAGCGGCCGGCGCCGGCGTACGGACCACTTGCCGACGGTGTTGATCGTCGCAGAGGCCAGCGCCAGGGAGGCGCTCGCCCGCAGCGCCGCCTTGCGGGCGGGGGCGGAGCCGAACGCGGCGATCGCGAGGGCCGTCCCTCCCCACAGCACCCCGTGGTTGGCGGCCCGCCCGAGGCGCGGCAGCACCCGCTCCCCACCGGGCCAGTGGTGCCGTGCCACAGCGTCGAACAGCGCCCGGTCCCACCGCGCTGCGGTCCCCCGCAAGGTCATCTCATGATCCGCCACTCCACGCGCTTACCCCGGCCCGCCGCCCCGGAACCGGTCCGCTTCCCCTCAGCCCCCGTACAGCCGACCCGCAGCCGGCCGAGGGCGTCGGCGACGGGCCCGACCCGGGGCCGGTGCTGCCGTGTCGGCGGCGCGGCAGCACCGTAAGGAGCGGCTATCTCCCTACGCGCCCTCCTCCTCGTCCAGCGGCCGCTTGCGGACCAGGAGGACCACCAGGCCGCCCAGGACCACCAGGCCCACCGCCAGGGAGGCGATCACCGGGGTGGCGGCGGAGCTGCCGCTGGTGGCCAGGCGTTCCTCCTCGGGGGTGGGTTCCGGGGAGGTGTCCGCAACGGCCGGGTTCGCCACGGTGGTGTCGCCTGCGGCGCCGGCCTCGGTGACGACGGCCTCCGGCCAGAGCGCCGTGGCCTGCGCGGTGACGGCGGAGGCGCTGGAGCCGGCGACGATCTGGGCCTGGGTCGGCAGGCCGCTGGTGAAGACGCGCCCGACCGGCACCTTCGTCGAGCCCTGCACGGTGACGGAGGCAGTCCCGTCGGGGGTGCCGGCGGGCACCTCGAAGTACAGCCGGCTGCCGTTGGCGGCGGCCGTGACCGGCTTGCCTTCGGCGTCGACGATGCGCACGCCCATCGCGACGGCCGCCGCGTCGGGGGCGACGGACACGCTCTGGGCGCCCGTACGGACCGTGACCGGGCCGATTCTGCCGCCGACCGGGCCGGACACGCTGCCCGGGTCCAGCCCGAGCGAGGCCGGCGGCTCGGGCAGCCGGCCGGCGGACCGCTGGAGGTAGTCGGCGAGCTTCTCGGCGGCCGGGTCGGCCGCCTCCACGTTCGCGCCGTCGGCGAGCCGCCAGATCGCCACCTGGGTGCCGGCCGCCGCGCTCTCCGCGGTGAGCGCGCCGGCGCCGGCGGCCTTGGCGAGTCCGGCGAGGTCGTTCAGCTGCGGGTAGGAGTGCTCCAGGACCCAGCGGATGCGGCCCGCTTCGGCGTTCCCGGCCAGGGGGCTGCCGCCCCACGCGCTCTCGGTGTAACGGGCGTGGGGCTGGGCGTGGCCGGCCACCCCGACCCCGTACGTCTGGAGGGTGCCGCCGCCGTCGACCCGCATCTCGTACAGCCCGGCCGGGATCTGCCGGACCGAGCCGTCGGCAGCGCGCAGGACCGCCTGCCCGTACGTCTTGAGTCCGTCCAGGACGGCGCCGGCGCCTTCCTGGGTCCGGGGTGCGGGCAGGCCGGTGTCGGCGGCCGCGCGGGCGCCGGGCGCGGCGGTGAGGGCCGCGGCGAGCAGCGCGGCGGCCAGCGGGCGGCGCGCCGCGCCGCGTCCCGACGCAGGGGCCGCTTCGCCGCCGGGTCTCGGGGGGCGGGCCGCTGCGGGGCCCGCCCCCGGGGCCGCAGCGCGGGCCGCGGCACGCAGCGGATCAGGTAGCGGATCAGCCGCAGCAGCGGAAGCGGAATATGAAGCGGAGGATGCGGGAACGCCAATCGACACAGTCTTCCCCTTCGGGCCAAGGACCCAGGTGCCCGTGAGTATTGGGGAATCCTAGCCTCATCGAACACTCAGACCACCGCCGCCTTCTGAGTGACCATCAGTGCGGGCTCCGCCCTGGTGATCCTGCGGAACGCGGCGGTGCCGCGGTTGAGGTCGTGCCCGATGGCGGTCGCGTCGATCTCCGCCGAGAACCAGCGGTTCCCCTCCGCGTCGGGCGGGTCGTCCCGCACCCGCAGCCGGCCGTGCACGACGAGCGGTTCCCCAACCGAAACGGAACCGGTCAGGTTGACCGCGAGCGTGCGCCGGGCCCACACCGTGTAGAAGCTGGTGGCCCCGTCCGTCCAAGCGTCCTTCCGGCGGTCGAAATACCTCGGCGTGACGGCGAATCGGAACCGTGCGGACGGCCCGTTCGCGGTTTCCTTGTAGTCGATCTGCGTGGCCACATACCCCACGAGCGTCACCAGTGTGTCGTTCACGGCGGCCGCCTCCCCTCGTCGTGCCCGCGCGGCCTCTCCGCACGGGCATGACCAGACTCGCCCGGACCCATAAGTTCCGGTTGAGCCTGTGGATTACGCGCGGGATGTGGACAACCTCGCCACCGCCGCGTACTGCTCGCGCACCTCCCGGTACCGCAGGAGCTCCGCGGCCACCGGCTCCAGCACCCGCGCCCGCCCGCAGCCGGCCGCCGCCTGGCGCAGCCGCCGCTCCGCGTCCTGCCCGTACCGCCGCGCAGGTCCACGGGCCGCGAGCGAACAGGCCCACTCCACCAGCGGCCCGCCGACGATTCCCGACGCCATCAGCAGCACCGGCGGCAGCAGGTGCGGCGGCAGCACGCCCACGATCTGCCCCACCAGCCACAATCCGCCATAGATCTGCAGGAGTGTCATCGCGGCCTGCGCGAGCACCGCCGCCGGCCACCACGCGGGCCGCGGCGGCTTGGTGCCGGGCGGCGCAGCGGCCGGCCCCAGCGTCAGCGCGACCTCGTCCAGCATCTCGGGAAGCTGCTCCCCGCCCCGCACCGCGGTCTCGCGCACCGCCTGCGCCCACGGGTCGGGCAGCCCGGTCGCCGCGGCGTCGGCGACCGCCCGGACCGCCTGCTCCACCCGCTGCCGGGCCGTCACCTCCGCCTCGGCCGGCGACTGCGGCTCCGCGGCCTGGGCGGCGCCCCGCCCGCCGATGGCCGCCAGCGCCGCCAGCCCGGACAGGGTGCGCGGGGAGCGCCGGTTCTCGTACCAGCGCCACAGCCGCAGCCAGGGCGTCCCGCACGCCTTCCCGGCGTTGCGCCGCCAGGCCCGTTCGGCGGCGAGGCCGGCCGCGCTCGCCCCGACCGCCTCCGCGAGCCGGTCCTCGAACTCGGCGCGCGCCTGCTCCGAGATCTCCGCCCCCGGGTGGCCTGCGGCGACGTACAGGGGCCGCATCCGGCCGGCGGCGCGGTCGACGTCGGCCGAGATGCGCCGGGTGGCCGCGCCCCGCTCCTGCGTGAACTGGCCGAGCAGCTCCCGCAGCTCACCGACACCCTCCCCGGTGAGGGCGGACAGTCCGAGGACGGTGGCGCCGGGCTCGTCGTGCTCGCCGAGGGCGATGCCGTCCTCGTCGAGCAGCCGGCGCAGGTCGTCGAGGACGAGGTCGGCAGCCTCGCCGGGCAGCCGGTCGACCTGGTTGAGCACGACGAACGTCACCTCGGCGTGCCCGGCGAGCGGCCGCAGGTACCGCTCGTGGAGGACCGCGTCCGCGTACTTCTCCGGGTCGACGACCCACACGACGGCGTCGACGAGGGCGAGGACGCGGTCGACGTGGTCGCGGTGGACGCCCAGCGCCGAGTCCAGGTCGGGCAGGTCCACCAGCACCAGGCCGCGCAGAGCCTCCGCCTCGGGCGTCTCGCGCGGGCGGCGGCGCAGCCGCCCGGGGATCTCCAGCCGGTCCAGCAGCCCCGCCGCGCCGTCGGACCAACTGCACGCGATGGGCGCGGCGGTGGTCGGCCGGCGCAGCCCGGTCTCGGAGATCTGCACTCCGGCGAGGGCGTTGAAGAGGGTGGACTTTCCGCTTCCGGTGGCTCCGGCGATCGCGACGACGGTGTGCTGCGCGGACAGCCCCCGGCGGGCCGCCGCCTCGTCCAGGACGCGCCCGGCCTCGGCGAGCGTCTGGCCGTCGAGGCGGGTCCGGGAGAGCGCGACGAGCTGGCGCAGCGCCTCCAGGCGGGAGCGCAGGGCCTGCGCCTCGGGGCTGAGCGGGGGCGGCGGGGTGCGGCCGCCGTCGCTGCCGGCGCCGGACAGCGCGCGGACGAGCGCGTCGTCGCCCTCGTCGCCGTCCTCGCCGTCCGGTTCGTCGGGGACGGGGCGCGAGCGGGCGATCAGGCCGTCGTCCCAGCGGTCGTCGGTGCGGTCGGCCAGGGCGCTCACCGCGTCACCTCTCCTTCTGCAGTACGGACAGCGCCGCGATGAGTTCGGCCTGCGGCTCGGGCGTCACGTGGAGGGCCTCCAGGGGGGCGAGCCGCCGGTCGCGTTCGGTGCGCAGCACCTGTTCGAGGTGTTCGGCGACGAGTTCGCCGCCGCGGTCGCGCAGGCGTACGGCGGCCTGGACGCCGATCCGCTCGGCGAGTTTCTCCCCGGCGGGCCGGGCCCGCCTGCCGCCGAGGAGGGCGGCGGCGAGGAGGGCGGTGACGGCGTCGGGGTCCGGCGGCGGCTGCCGGTCGGCGGCGGCTGCCTCTTCCTCGGCGAGCTCTTCGAGGACGCGCCGCCAGCGGCGGACGGCCAGGCCGATACGTTCCGCCGCCTCCCGGTCGGCGGCGGGCGCCGGGAGGGCTCCCGCGGCGGGTTCGCGCCGCCATGCCTCGGCGATCCGCTCCTCGGCGGCGGCGACGGCGCACTGGAGCAGGGCGGCGAGGGATTCGGCCAGCGAGTCGAGGAGTTCGTCGGCGGTGGTGTCGAGGGGGTAGCCGCGCCAGCGGGTGAGTGCGTCCCCGGCGAGTACGGCGCCCTGGTCGAGCCGGGCCCGCACCCGCTTGCCCTCCCTGCGGTACGCGTCCTCGACGGCCGTGGTGAGCCGTACGGCGGCGGCGTACTGGGCGGCGACGGCCGACGCCAGCTCTGGCATGCGGCGCCGCAGGGAGTCCAGCGCGCCGAGCGCGGTGCGGCCGACGGCGTACTGGCGGGCGGCGGGGTCCTGGGCGTGGTGGGCGAGCCAGGCGCCGAGCGGTGCGACGGCGCTGGCGGGCAGCAGTCCTCCGCCGCCGGCGGATTCGGGCAGCTCGGGCACGGTGAAGCGCGGCACGTCGCCCAGTCCGGCGCGGGTGAGGAGGGCCCCGTACTGGCGGGAGACCTCGGCGAGGACCTGGTGGGGGACGCGGTCGAGGACGGTGACGAGGGTGGCCTTGTACTGCTTGGCGGTGCGCAGCATGTGCCAGGGCACGGCGTCGGCGTAGCGGGAGGCGGTGGTGACCATCACCCAGACGTCGGCGGCGCAGATGAGTTCGGCGGCGAGTGTCCGGTTCTCGACGACGAGGGAGTCGATGTCGGGGGCGTCGAGGAGGGCGAGGCCGCGCGGCAGGCCGGTGACGGTCTCGATGCGCAGCTCGCGGGTGGCGGTGGACGCGGAGCGGCCCCGCCCGCCGGGGGTGCCGCGTCCGGCGTGTCCGGCGGTGCCGCGTCCGCGGGCGGGGTACGGGTCGTCCTCGTCGGGCGGCGCCCAGACGCGGAGCAGGTCGGGCAGGATCCGCATGCCGGCGAACCAGTGGTGGTCGTCGGGGTGGCAGACGAGGACGGGGACCCGGGTGGTGGGCCGCAGTACGCCGGCTTCGCTGACCTGGCGGCCGACGAGGGAGTTGACGAGGGTGGACTTGCCGGCCCCCGTGGACCCGCCGACGACGGCGAGGAGCGGCGCCTCGGGGGACTTCAGGCGGGGTACGAGGTAGTCGTCGAGCTGCGCGAGCAGCTCGGCTCTGGTCTGGCGGGCGCGCGGGGCGCCGGGAAGGGGCAGCGGCAGACGCACGGACGCGACCCGGTCGCGCAGGGCGGACAGGGCATCGAGCAGCTGAGGCCGAACATCCAAGGTCACCACATGTGAAGAATGCCCAATTTAGGACCCTTTTTGAAGCTTATACGTCCTCTGCGCGCCGACCGCGACTCCAGAGGGACCTTCCGGTCAGAGCAGGCGAGTGGGGCTCAGGCATAACGAGTGCACAACACCCGGCCCGACGCGGCGCAAAAGCGGTGCGAGAATCGCACCTGCCTGCGATTATCGGGACCGCTTCACCGAACCTCCACATCGTGGCACGCGGGTGAAGCAACCGGGACAAGGCGACCGGAGCCCTATCCTTGACCCGGCACGGACGACAGTCCCACCCCCACCCCGGGGCTCCAGGCCGCCACGGCCGCCTTCCGGCCCCCGTAGCTCAGTGGATAGAGCAGGTGCCTTCTAAGCACTTGGCCGCAGGTTCGAGTCCTGCCGGGGGCACTCTCCTTATCTGACCAGCGGAAACGCTGGTCAGATTCTTTTCCCGGCCTTTACACCGCGGCGTGCGGGGCCACGTGCCTCGCCGGAGTGGATGCGGGCGCTCCGTTCCCGAACTCGTCCGGATCCGGCCCGTGGGCAGGCAGCGCCATTCGCGTCCCGAACGCGAAATGCGGCCGAATTCGTTCCCGTCCCGCCCGACCGCCCGTGCCCGGCGTCGCCGGCCGGTGTCCCCTCCCGGACCTTCAGCGCCGGGCCGACGCCTCTTCGCGGAGGAGGCGCTTGTCCGGTTTGCCGAGGGGAGTGAGCGGAATGTCCTCGCGCCAGAACACCGCCGTCGGGCGGTAGGCCGGGGCGAGGGTGCGTTCCACCAGGTCGCAGGCCTCCGCCGCGGCCGACGCGTCGGGGGTGCGGCCCGCGGCCGGGACGAGGAAGGCGCACACCTCCTCCCCCGCCGCCCCGCCCGGCCGGCCCACCACGGCCGCGCGGGCGACCGCCGGGTGCCGGGCGAGAGCAGCCTCCACGGGCAGGCAGTACACGTTGTCCCCGTCGACCATGACCGCGTCCGCGAGCCGGTCGTCGAGGTGGAGGTAGCCGTCGGCGTCGGTGTGGCCGAGGTCGCCCGTGCGCAGCCAGCCGTCGCGGAGCACGGCCGCGGTCAGGTCGGGGCGGCCCCAGTAGCCGGACATCACCGCCGCCGACCTGGTCCACACCTCGCCGGTCCGCCCGGCGGGCAGCGGCAGGCCCTGCGGGTCGCGGACCTCGACCTCCACGCCGGCCGCGGGCCGCCCGACCGACGTCAACAGGTCCGGCCGGCCGGTGACCGCGGCATCGTGGTCGGCGGGGGTCAGCCGGCAGATCACCGCGGATTCGTTCATTCCGTACCCCTGCTGCCAGCGGCCGCCCCAGCGGGTGACCGCCTCCCGCAGCCGCTCGGGCAGGACGGGCGCCGCGCCGTACGAGATGACGCCGAGCCCGGGGATCCCGTCGGCCGTCGCCGGGTCGTCCAGGAGCCGGTAGAGCATGCCGGGCATCAGGTACGAGGCCGCGGGCGCCAGCCGCCGGCAGGCGGCCGCGAACTCCCGCGGGTCGAAGGCCGCCAGCACCTCCGTACGGCCGCCCGCGCGCAGCTGCTCCAGGCAGCGGCCGCCCGCACGCTGGGCGAGGGAGGTGACGGACACGTAGGCGGGGGGCTCGCCTCGGTCGCGGGTGGCGCGCCCGTCGGTACGGGCCGCGAGCGCCCGGAACGTGGTCGCCACGCCCTTGGGGACGCCGGTCGTGCCGCCGGTGTACGCCACGCGGGCCACGTCGTCCTCCCTGGCGGCCACTGGGACGGGGACCGGATCGCGGGCGTCGGCGGCCCGCAGCAGCGTGTCGAGGGCGAGCAGGCGGGCCCCGGCGGCCGGGGCGGGCACGGGCGTGTCGTGGACGACGAGCGCGGGCCGGCAGTCGCGGAGGACGAAGTCCAGCCCGGAGGTGTACGGGTCGGCGACGACCTGGGTGAGGCGGGCGCCCAGCACATGCGCCGCGAGCCGCAGCTGGACGACCTCGGTCCGGTTGCGGCCGAAGACGCAGGCGAGACCTGTGCCGCGCCCGACGCCGCGGTCCGCGAGCTCGCCGGCCAGCCGGTGGACGCGCACCAGCAGCCCGGTGAAGTCCAGCACCTCGCCGCCGGAGCCGAGGGCGGGCCGGTCCCCGTACCGCTCCATCGCTCCGACCAGGCCGGCCACGTACCGTGCCCGTGCTGCCGCCATGCCTTCTCCTCTCCTCTTCCCGGGTTGAGCGGAGGCGACCGTACGGGCCGGGGCCGGGCGCCCGGCCCGCGTGTCCGCCTCCCCCTGTTGACGCGGCCCAGTGCATGCCGCCGACCATGGCGGCATGACGGACGCATCCCGTGCACGCTCGTTCGGTCCGGCCGCCGCCCGCTACGCCGACCACCGCCCCTCCTACCCGCCCGAGCTCTTCGACGCACTGGAGCAGCTCGCCGGGTTTCCACTGGCCGGGGCGCGCACCGCCGACGTCGGCGCCGGGACCGGCATCGCGACGGCCCTGCTGCGGGAGCGCGGCGCCCGGGTGGTGGCGGTGGAGCCCGCGGAGGGCATGGCCGCCGAACTGCGCCGCCGGAACCCGCGGATTCCGCTCGTTCGGGGGGACGGGGACCGGCTGCCGTTCGCCGGGGGTTCGCTCGATCTGCTGACGTACGCGCAGTCCTGGCACTGGACGGACGCCTCGCGGTCGGTACCGGAGGCGGTGCGGGTGCTGCGGCCCGGCGGGGCGCTGGCCGTGTTCTCCAACGACCCGGACCCGGAGTACGGGTGGATCGCCGAGCAGGGGCGGCGGTTGGAGGCGGCGTTCGGGCCGGGCTGGTACGTGAACGAGCGTCCGGGGCGCTCGGAGGGCGGCCTGGACTTCGCGGTGCGGGCGGTGCGCTGGTCGCGCCGGATCAGCGTCGACGCGCACCTGGCGAAGCTGTCGACGCACTCGCTGTTCCTGATCGGGCGGCCCGGCGCACAGGACTTCCTCGCCGCCGAGCGGGAGCGGCTGCTCGGGCTGTTCCCGGACGGGGTGCTGGAGGAGGCGTACGTGGCGGACCTGAGGGTCGCCGTACGGCCGTAGTAGGCCGCAGGCGGTCGCGCGGGCTGTCGGCGGGGGCGGCCGCTGGAGCGGGAGCAGGAGCGGCGGCGACGACCCTTGAGCGGGGCGGGACGCCGCCGATCCCCACGCCCCCTCCGACGGCGCGGCGCAGCCGAGGTGTCGGAGGGGGCGGGACCCGGCAGCCGTCAGGCGCCCGCCGTCAACTTCAAGCGCCATACCTCAGGCCCGTCACCCGGGGTGTGCAGTCCTCAGGTACCGGTCGCCATCAGACCTCAGACAGACTTCGCGTTCGTCCTGGGGAGGGACGCGGGACGACGGCCCCCCGACCGAGACTGAGGGCATGAACCGCCGTCCCTTCGTCATCGCCGCCGCCGTGGCCGCAGTGGTTGCCACCGCCGCGTTCGCGCTGCCCAACCTCCCGCCCAACCCCCTGACCGACCCGATCACCGACCAGGTGTTCCAGGAGAAGAGCAAGCGGTACCCGACCGCCGCCGACGCGCCGCGGCGCGGACCGGAGGCGTTCACGCTGCCGTCGTGGGTGCCCGGGGACGCCAGGGACATACGGATACACGCGCGCACCACCGGGGGCCAGGCCCGCCTGATCCGCTTCACGCTGGGCCCGACCCCGCTCGACGGGCCGCAGTGCCGTACCGGTGCGCCGAAGCGGCCGCGGGGGCGGGAATTGGACGCCAAGTGGTGGCCCCGAGGCATACGCCTGCAGGAGCGGCCGGAATGCCGGGACGCCCACCAGTACCAGGTGGCGGTGCGCGGCAAGCACGTCTACGCCTGGACGGACGGAACGCCCTCCCCCGGCCGCGCGCCCGGCCGCTCCATACCCGCCGGGGCACGCTGACCGCCACTGCCGCGGGCCGCGCCGCGGGTCCGGGACGGGCGGGGCGGCGACGGCCGGCGCCGCCGGGCCCATCTCCCGGCACTGTGAGGGAACTTCACCCTCTCCGATTGCTCGACCGGCGTGCGGTGTGCCTCATCTACCCTCGTCAGGTGATGACGTACGTGAACCGGCTCGGCGAGGACGTGCCGCGCACCGGCGAGCCGCCGCAGGGTGACGCCGTCGCGGCGTGGCCGCTCGACACCACCCTCGACGTGGTCGGCGGCCACCGCGTCGCGGAGGCGCTCCCGCTGCTCGACGCGGCGGAACGGGACCGGGCGGAGCGGTTCGTGCGGCCTGGCGACCGGCACCGCTACGTCGCCTCCCACCTCGGGCTGCGCCTGCTGCTCGGCGGCTACCTGGGGCTGGCTCCGGAGAAGGTGACGCTGATCCGGGAGCCCTGTCCGTGCTGCTCCGCGCCGCACGGCCGGCCCGCGGTGGCCGGCGGAGGGGTGCAGTTCTCGCTCTCGCACAGCGACGACATGGCGTACCTGGCGTTCGCGGGGGCGGCAGTCGGGGTGGATGTGGAGAAGGTGCCCGGCGACGACGTGGTGGCGGACGTCATCGACCTGCTGCACCCGTCCGAGACGGCGGAGCTGGCCGCGCTGCCGGCGTCCGGGCGGCAGATACCGATGGCCCGGATGTGGGCCCGCAAGGAGGCGTATCTGAAGGCCACCGGCACGGGCCTGGCGGACGGCCTGGCCGAGCCGTACGTCGGCACGGGCCCGGACCCGGCACCGCTCGCCGGCTGGTACCTCGCAGACCTCCCGGCACCGCCCGCCTACGCGGCGGCACTGGCCCTCAGGACCTGACCGCCGCCCACCCCGGGGTACCAGGCCGGAGGCCCCTGCGCAGGGCCGCAGCGGGGCGCCACGCCGGGGTGGCGGGGGCGGGGTGTTCGCGGCGGGGGCCGTTATGGTGGCCGCCATGGACATCCTCCGGGCCACCACCGTTGCCGAACTGCAGGCCGCGGAAGGGCTCTTCGACGGTCCCGCGCCCTTGGACCGGTGCGAGCGGTTCCTGTCGGCGCCCGGGCACGTGATGCTGATCGCGTACGTGGACGGGGTGCCCGCCGGGATGGTCAGCGGCGTCGAGATGAGCCACCCCGACAAGGGCACCGAGATGTGCCTGTACGAGCTCTCCGTCGACGAGGGCTACCGCCGCCGCGGCATCGGCCGGGCGCTGACGGAGGCGCTCGCCGCGGAGGCCCGCGACCGCGGCTGCTACGGCATGTGGGTGGGCGTCGACACAGGCAACGAGGCCGCGCTGGCGACGTACGCCTCGGCGGGCGCCCGCGACGAGGGTGTCTTCGCCATGCGCGGCTGGCCGCTGGCCGGCTGACCCTCCCGCCGGCGTGCCCGTCCGGCGTGCGTGGGCCTCCGCGCCTTTGGTGGCTCCGGTGGCTCCGGCGGGGGCGCAGCGGGCGGAACCTGCGGTGGGGGCCGGTTCGTGGGGCTGGAGCCATGGGGGCTGGAGCCGTGGGGCTGGAGCCGTGGGGTCCGGCGCATGGGGCCAGTTGGCGTAGCCTGCGCGCGGGCCGGGCCGGGGTGTTCGAGCATCGGGCGCATGACCGTGTTCACCGCGTTGCTTCCCGTCGCCGCTCTGGTCGTGGCGTCGGCTGTGCTGCCGGGGCAGCCCGCCGCCGCTCTTTCCGTGCACCGCGCCACCGCCGACTACGTCGTCGTCCTCAAGGACGGGTCGTCCCGGAGTCCGGTGCGTGCCGTGGCCGCCGAGGTGGAGAAGGAGGGCGGGCAGGTGCGGGCGGTTTTCGACACCGCCCTCAGGGGGTTCGCGGTGCGGACCACGCCGGCGCGGGCGGCGGCGCTGGCGGCCGATCCGCGCGTGGCGTCCGTCGAGCCGGACTCGGAGTTCCGGATCAGCGGGACGCAGGACCCGGCGCCTTGGTCGCTGGACCGGCTCGACCAGCGGGCGCTCCCGCTGGACGGGGCCTACACGTACGGGTCGACGGGTCGCGGGGTGACCGCGTACGTGATCGACACCGGGATCAACACGGCGCACCGGGAGTTCGGGGGCCGCGCGCGGGCGGGGTACAACGGTGTGCTGCTGGAGCGGGCCGCCGACTGCAACGGGCACGGCACGCATGTGGCGGGTGTGCTGGGCGGGGCAGTGCACGGGGTGGCCAAGGAGGCGTCGCTGGTCGCGGTGAAGGTGGCGAACTGCCGCGGGTCGGGGAAACTGTCGTCGGTCCTGCGCGGGATCGAGTGGATGGTGCGGGACGCCGCCAGGGCCAAGGGCACGCCCGCCGTCGCCAACATGAGCATGGGCGGCAAGCGCAGCCGCGCCCTGGACACGGCGGTGACGCGGGCCGTCGCGGCGGGGATCACGTTCACCGTCGCCGCCGGCAACGCCGGCCGGAACGCCTGCTCCCACTCCCCCTCGCGGGTGCCCGCGGCGCTGACCGTCGGCGCGAGCGACGCCGCCGACCGGCGCGCCTCCTTCTCCAACCACGGCTCCTGCGTGGACCTGTCCGCGCCGGGCGTGTCGGTCACCTCTGCCTGGAAGGGTTCGGAGACCGCGCTCGCCCGCGCCTCGGGCACGTCCATGGCGGCCCCCCATGTCGCGGGCGCGGCCGCGCTGCTCCTCGCGCAGGGCCGTGCGGCCGGCAGGACGCCGACGCCGGCGCAGGTCGCCGCGGCCCTCGTCGGCTCCGCGGTGCCCGGCGGGGTCACCGGCGTACCGGCCGGCACGAGCGACCTGCTGCTCCACCTTCCGGCCCTCCCCGCGCCCTTGGCCTGAGGGCACATCAAGGGGGGTGCAGGTGGGGGTGCGGCGGCAGGCCGGCGCCCGCCTCTGCTTCCGGGTGCCGGGCCCGGTGGTGCCCGGCGCCGCCGCTCCGACGGTGTCAGTGGTTGCGGGGGAAGCCCAGGTCCACTCCCGTGTGGGCCTCCGACGGGTCCGGCCAGCGGGTCGTGACGACCTTGCCGCGGGTGTAGAAGTGGATGCCGTCGTTGCCGTAGATGTGGTGGTCGCCGAAGAGGGAGTCCTTCCAGCCGCCGAAGGAGTGGTAGCCGACCGGCACCGGGATCGGCACGTTGACGCCGACCATGCCCGCCTGGACCTCCAGCTGGAAGCGGCGGGCCGCGCCGCCGTCGCGGGTGAAGATCGCGGTGCCGTTGCCGAACGGGGAGGCGTTGATCAGCGCCACGGCGTCCTCGTAGGTCTCGGCGCGCAGCACGCACAGGACCGGCCCGAAGATCTCGTCGCGGTAGGCGTCGGAGTCGGTGCGGACGCGGTCGAGGAGGGACAGGCCGATCCAGTGGCCGTTCTCCAGGCCGTCGACGGTGTAGCCGGTGCCGTCGAGGACGACGTCGGCGCCCTGGGCGGCGGCTCCCTTGACGTACGAGGCGACCTTGTCGCGGTGTGCGGCGGTGATCAGCGGGCCCATCTCGGAGGCCGGGTCGCTGCCGGGGCCGATCTTGATCTTCTCGGCGCGTTCGCGGATCTTCTCGACGAGGTCGTCGCCGATGGAGCCGACGGCGACGACGGCGGAGATGGCCATGCAGCGCTCGCCTGCCGAGCCGTAGGCGGCGGAGACGGCGGCGTCGGCGGCGGCGTCGAGGTCGGCGTCGGGGAGGACCAGCATGTGGTTCTTGGCGCCGCCGAGGGCCTGGACGCGCTTGCCGTGGGCGGAGGCGGTGGTGTGGATGTGGCGGGCGATCGGGGTGGAGCCGACGAAGGAGACGGCCGCGATGTCCGGGTGGGAGAGCAGCGCGTCCACGGCCGCCTTGTCGCCGTGGACGACGTTCAGGACGCCGTCGGGCAGGCCGGCCTCCTTGGCGAGTTCGGCGAGCCGGTTCGCGGCCGAGGGGTCCTTCTCGCTCGGCTTGAGGACGAAGGTGTTGCCGCAGGCGATGGCCAGCGGGAACATCCACATCGGGACCATCGCCGGGAAGTTGAACGGGGTGATGCCTGCGACGACGCCGAGGGGCTGGCGGATCGCGGCGACATCGACGCGGTTCGACACCGACGTGGACAGCTCGCCCTTGAGCTGGGTGGTGATGCCGCACGCCAGCTCGACGATCTCCAGGCCGCGTGCGACCTCGCCGAGGGCGTCCGAGTGGACCTTGCCGTGCTCGGCCGTGATCAGCGCGGCGATCTCGTCGCGGTGGGCGTCGAGGAGGGCCCGGTAGGCGAAGAGCACCTTGGTGCGGGCGGCCAGCGAGGACTGCCCCCAGTCGAGGAACGCCTCCTTCGCGACGCGTACGGCGGAGTCGACCTCCGCAGCGGATGCCAGGGCGACCTGCGTGGTGACCTCGCCGGTGGCGGGGTCGGTGACCGGGCCGTAGTTGCCCGACGCGCCCTCGACGGTCTTGCCACCGATCCAGTGGTTGACGGTCTTCATTGCTGTTGCTCCTTCACAGATGGCGACGTCGCTGAGCGGCTTGCCGGTCGTACTCCTCGCGGGCCGCGACCGCGGCAGCGCGGGTCGCGGTCTCGGCCACGGGAACATCCCACCACGCCTGTGCGGGGGGCGGGCCCGACACAGTGTCGGGTGTTCGGGTCCGTGCGTAGACACATGTGGGCCGGTCCGCCTCCCGCGCCTCCGCGAGGGCTTTGCGCAGGTCACCGATGGTGCGGGTGCGGATGACGGCCATGCCGAGGGAGGCCGCGTTCGCGGCGAGGTCCACCGGCAGCGGCGGTCCTGCGTACGTGCCGTCCCCGGCCCGGTAGCGGTAGGCGGTCCCGAAGCCCTCGGCGCCGACGGCCTGCGAGAGGCCGCCGATGGAGGCGTAGCCGTGGTTGTCGAGGATGACCACCTTGATCGGGACGCCCTCCTGCACGGCGGTGACGATCTCGGTGGGGTTCATCAGGTACGTCCCGTCGCCGACGAGCGCCCACACGGGCCGGTCGGGGGCGGCGAGCGCGGCGCCGAGGGCGGCGGGGATCTCGTAGCCCATGCAGGAGTAGCCGTATTCGACGTGGTACTGGTCGGCGGAGCGGGCCCGCCACAGCCGGTGCAGGTCGCCGGGGAGGGAGCCGGCGGCGTTGACGAGGACGTCGCTGTCGTCGACGAGGGCGTCCAGGAGGCCGAGGACCTGGGCCTGGGTGGGGGCGGCGTCCTCGTCGGGCGCGGCGTAGGCGCGGTCGACCTGCCGCTCCCAGCGGGCCTTGGCCTCGCGGGCGGCGGCGGTGTGGGCGGGGTCGGCGCGGTGCCCGGCGACGGCGGCGCGGAGCGCGTCGAGGCCTTCGCGGGCGTCGGCGACGAGCGGGAGGGCGGCGAGCTTGTGGGCGTCGTACGGGTCGAGGTTGAGCCCGACGAACCGGACGGCGGGGTCCTGGAAGAGGGTCGCGGAGGCGGTGGTGAAGTCGGTGAGCCGGGTTCCGGCGGCGATGACGAGGTCGGCGCGGCGGGCGAGGCCGTCGGCGGCGGCGGTCCCGGTGTGCCCGATCCCGCCGACGTCGGCGGGGTGGTCGTGGGGCAGGGCGCCCTTGCCGGCCTGGGTGCAGGCGACGGGGATGCCGGTGGCCTCGGCGAACGCGGCCAGGGCGGCCCCGGCCCCGCTGTGTCGGATGCCGCCGCCGGCGATGACGAGGGGCCGGGCGGAGGCCCGTACGGCGTCGGCGGCGGCTGCGAGTTCGGTCCGGTCGGGGCGCGGCCTGCGCACGCCCCAGACGCGTTCCGCGAAGAACTCCTCGGGCCAGTCGCGGGCTTCGGCCTGCACGTCCTGCGGCAGGGCCAGCGTCACGGCGCCGGTCTGCACGGGGTCGGTGAGCACCCGCATGGCTTCGAGCGCGGCCGGGACGAGGGCTTCGGGCCGGGTGATCCGGTCGAAGTGGCGGGAGACGGGGCGCAGCGTGTCGTTGACGGACACGTCGCCGGCGCCGCGGGCTTCGAGCTGCTGGAGGACGGGGTCGGCGGGCCGGGTGGCGAAGGCGTCGCCGGGCAGCAGGAGTACGGGGATCCGGTTGATGGTGGCGAGGGCGGCGCCGGTGACGAGGTTGGTGGCGCCGGGGCCGATGGAGGTGGTGACGGCGTGGGTGGAGAGGCGGCCGCTCTGGCGGGCGTAGCCGACGGCCGCGTGGACCATGGCCTGCTCGTTGCGGCCCTGGAGGAACGGCATGTCGGCGCGGCCGGTCTCCAGGAGGGCCTGGCCGATCCCGGCGACGTTGCCGTGTCCGAAGATGCCCCAGGTCGCGGCGATGAGCCGGGTCCTGCGGCCGTCGCGCTCCGTGTACTGGCGGCTGAGGAAGCGGACGAGTGCCTGGGCGACGGTGAGCTTCATCGGGTCTCGTCCTCCGCTCGGTGGAAGGGCAGCCGGGGGTCCACGTCCTGGCCGGGCCAGGTGTCCCGGATCCAGGCGTGGTCGGGGTGGTCGCGGATCAGCCACGCGCGTGACCGGTCCGGTCCGGCCATCACGTTGAGGTAGTACATGTCGTGGCCGGGGGCGGCGATGGAGGGGCCGTGCCAGCCGTCCGGGATGAGGACGGCGTCGCCGGTGCGCACCTCGGCGAGGATGTCGGTCTTCCCGGCCGGTGAGGGGCTGACGCGCTGGTAGCCGTAGCCGGCGGTGTCGCCGCGGGGGGCGATCTCGTAGTAGTAGACCTCCTCCAGGCGGGATTCGCGGCCGGGGTCGTGCTCGTCGTGCTTGTGCGGCGGGTACGAGGACCAGTTCCCGCCGGGGGTGAGCACTTCGACGGCGATGAGCCGGTCGCAGTCGAAGGCGTCCGCGGCGGCGAAGTTGTGGACCTGGCGGGAGCAGCCGCCGGCGCCGCGGAGTTCGACGGGCACGCCGCGCGCGGGCCCGTAGCGGGGCGGGAGGGTCCGCTCGCAGACGGCGCCGGCGAGGGCGAACCGGCCGCCGCGGGGGGCGGTGATGCGGCTGCGGCTGTCGCGGGGGAGGTAGGCGAAGTCGGTGACGGCCGCGAAGACGGAGCTGCGGCCGTGCAGGGTGAACGCGGCGGCGGGCGGTGCCCCCGCAGCCGGGCCGGCGCCGTCTGCGGCGGGGGTGCAGTGCACCTGCGCCGCGCCCCGGAGCGGCAGCACGATCCACTCGCAGCCGCCGGCGTCGTGCGGGTACGCCTCCCCGGGCTCCAGTTCCAGGATGCGCAGCCGGGCGTGCGGGAGGTCGTGTGCGGTCACGTCGGCCATGCCAGGGCCTCCTCGACCTCGTCGGGGCGGGGCATTGCGGCGGAGCAGGCGAGCCGGGAGGCGACGAGCGCGCCGGCGGCGTTGGCGTAGCGGAGGATGCGCGGCAGGTCCCAGCCGGCGAGCAGCCCGTGGCAGAGGGCGCCGCCGAAGGCGTCGCCGGCGCCGAGGCCGTTGACGACGTCCACCTTCAGGGGGGCCGCCTCGGCGGTGGTCCCGTCGCGGTGGGCGGCCAGGACGCCGTCGGGTCCGCGTTTGACGACGGCCAGGTCGGCGCCTGCGGCGAGCAGGGCCCGCGCCGCGGCGTGGGGTTCGGCCGTGCCGGTGGCGACCTCGCACTCCTCGGTGTTGCCGACGGCGACGGTGGCGAGGCGCAGCGCCCGCGCGTAGTGCTCGGCCGGGTCCTCCTGCCAGAGCGCGGGCCGCCAGTCCAGGTCGAAGACGGTGGGGCCGGTCCGGGCCCGCGCTTCGAGGGCGGCCAGGGTGGCGGTCCGGCTGGGTTCGGCGCTCAGGCCGGTGCCGGTCGTCCACAGGACGCGCGCCGCGCGGAGCGCGGCCGGGTCGAGGGAGTCGGCGGTGATCTCCAGGTCGGGGGCCTTGGGGTGGCGGTAGAAGTAGAGGGGGAAGTGGTCGGGCGGGAAGACCTCGCAGAAGGTCAGCGGGGTCGGCAGTGCGGGCACCTCCTCCACCCATCGGTCGTCCACGCCGAAGGCGCGCAGTTCGGAGTGCAGGTACGCGCCGAACGGGTCGGCGCCGGTCCGGCTGATCAGCGCGGTGCGCCGGCCGAGCCGCGCGGCGGCGACGGCGACGTTGGCGGCGGAGCCGCCGAGGAACTTCCCGAAGGTGTCCGCCTCGGCGAGCGGTACGCCCGTTCTCAGCGGGTAGAGATCAACCCCGATCCGCCCCATGGCGATGAGGTCGAACACGACGTCGTCCGCTGTGGTCGTCACCGGCTCCCCGTCCTCCCACTCGTTCCGCACCAGTCCTGCCCGCCCGACCGGCCCGCCAGTCCCGCCCCGCACGTCCCGCCCCTCCGATCCGTCCCGTCCGTCCCGTACCGAAGGTGGTGCCATGACCTCCTCCCCACCCGCGTTGACCCGTATCCGCGTCGGCTCGGCTCCGGACTCCTGGGGTGTCTGGTTTCCCGACGACCCGCTCCAGACGCCGTGGGAGCGGTTCCTCGACGAGGTCGCGGAGTGCGGGTACGAGTGGATCGAGCTCGGCCCGTACGGCTACCTGCCCACCGATCCGGGCCGGCTCGCCGAGGAGACCGCCAAGCGGGGCCTGCGCGTGAGCGCCGGCACCGTCTTCACCGGACTCCATCACGGGCCGGCGGTCTGGGCCGACACCTGGGAGCACGTGTCGCGGATCGCCGCGCTGACCCGGGACATGGGCGCGGACCACCTGGTGGTGATCCCCGCTTTCTGGCGGGACGACAAGACGGGCGCGGTGCTGGAGGACCGCGAGCTGACCGCCGGTGGATGGCGCGAACTGGCCGGGCAGACCGAGCGCCTGGGCCGGGAGGTCCGGGACCGGTTCGGGCTGCGGATCGTCGTCCACCCGCATGCGGACACGCACATCGACACCCCGGCGAACGTGGCGCGCTTCCTCGACGCGACGGATCCGGAGCTGGTGTCGCTGTGCCTGGACACGGGGCACTACGCGTACTGCGGCGGCGACAGCGTGGCGGCGATCGAGGAGTTCGGCGAGCGGATCGGCTACCTCCACCTGAAGCAGGTCGATCCGCGGGTGCTTGCGGAGGTGGTGGCGGAGCAGGTGCCGTTCGGGCCGGCCGTGGCCCGGGGGGTGATGTGCGAGCCGCCGTCGGGGGTGCCGGCGCTGGAGCCGGTGCTCGCCGCCGCGCAGCGGCTGGGGGTGGACCTGTTCGCCATCGTGGAGCAGGACATGTACCCGTGCCCGCCAGACCGGCCGCTGCCGATCGCCCGCCGCACCCGCGCGTACCTGCGCTCCTGCGGCGCCCGCTGAAGGAACCGGAAAGCACCGGAACACACCGGAACGCACCCGGGCGAAGAAGACCGAACCGGACCGGCCTGTGGGAGGCACGACGACATGAGCACGCTCGGCATCGCCGTCATCGGGGCGGGCAGGATGGGCGCCGACCACGCCCGGCGCATCGGGCGGACGGTCGGCGGGGCACGCGTGGTGGCCGTCGCCGACCCGGACGTGGAGCGCGCGAAGGAGGTGGCCGCCGGCCTGGACGGCGCGTACGCGCTCACCGACCCGGCGGCTGCGGTGGCCGCGCCCGGCGTGGGGGCCGTGCTGATCGCCTCGCCGGCGGCCGCCCACGAGGAGGCGGTCGGTTACGCGCTGGAGCGGGGGCTCCCCGTCCTGTGCGAGAAGCCGCTGGCGCCGGACGCGGCGGGGGCGCTGCGCGTGCTGGAGGCCGAGCAGCGGCTGGGGCGGCGGCTGGTGCAGGTGGGGTTCATGCGGCGGCACGACGCGGAGTACAGGCAGCTCAAGGAGCTGCTGGACGGGGGCGGGATCGGCCGCCCGCTGTTCCTGCACTGCCGGCACCGCAATGCGGCCTCGCCGCCGTTCTTCACGGCGGACATGCTGCTGGGCGACTCCGCGGTGCACGAGGTCGACGCGGCGCGCTGGCTGCTGGGTCAGGAGGTGACCGCGGTGTCGGTGTTCGCTCCCGCACCGTCCTCGCTGGCCCCGGAGGGGCTGGGCGATCCCCGCTTCGTGCTGATGGAGACCTCCGGCGGCGCGCTGGTGGACGTGGAGGTGTTCGTGAACTGCGGGTTCGGCTACGAGGTGCGCTGCGAGGCGGTCGGCGAGTCGGGCAGCGCGTCCCTCGGGGAGCCGCAGGCGCTGGAGGTGCGCCGGGCCGGGCTGCGGGCGGGCGCGATCCCGCAGGACTTCACGGTGCGCTTCGCCGACGCGTACGACCGGCAGCTGCGCCGGTGGGTGGCCGCGGCGGCGCGCGGCGGGGTGGCGGGGCCGGACGCGTGGGACGGCTACGCGGCGGCGGCCGTCGTCGAGGCGGCGGTGGCCGCGGCGCGCAGCGGGGTGCGGACCGCGGTGGAGCTGGCGGAGCGGCCGCCCCTGTACCGCTGACGGGCCGCCCGCCGCGGCGGGAGAACCGTGTCCCGGCGGCGTCACCGCTGTCGCCGCCGTGTCACGGCCTTCCGCATTACGCGGCTTCCCTGTCACCGAACGTCAACAGACGGGCACCCAGCGTCAGGAGCCGCCCGCCCCCGGGAAGCACCGGATTGATCGTTCGAGGCCATGCGCCGGATCCCCCGCCTGCCTCCCGGCCGGCCCGGCGCGTGGACGAGGAGGTGTCGTCGATGAGCGACGGACCGCTGTGGTCCTACAAGGAGATCGCCGCCCACATCGGGGTGCAGCCGGATTCGGTGCGCTCGTACCGCAAGCACGGGCTGCTGCCCGCTCCGGACCTGGTACAGGGCGGCAGGCCCTACTGGCGTGCGGACGCGATCCGCGCGTGGGCGGCGCGCCGTCCGGGGAACCGCTCCCGCGGCGGCTCCTGACGCGCCGCCCGGAGGCGTACGCACGGCCCGGCGCCCCGCGCGTCCGGGCCGTCCGCATGCCCGCCGCCCGCACCGTCCTGCCCGCGGCGCGCGGAAACGACCCTCCACCGCTCGCCTAATACCCCCTAGGGGTATAGTCTCGAAGCGTCGGAGGGACCGCGGAGCACGACCGCGCGCGACCGCCCCTGCGGCAGCAGCTGGACGCACCCTTGAAGAGGAGAACGACATGACCGCCGAGACGGACACCCGCACCACCACCGTCTACCGCGTGACCGGCATGACCTGCGGCCACTGCGAGGGCGCCGTGACCGCCGAGCTGTCCGCCCTGCCGGGCGTGGCCTCGGTCAAGGCCGTCGCCGCCACCGGGGAGGTCACCGTGGTCTCCGAGGCGCCGCTCGCGGAGGAGGACGTCCGGGCCGCCGTGGACGAGGCCGGCTACGAGTTCGCCGGCCAGGCCTGAGCAGCCGGGGCCCGGCGCCCCTCCCGCAGCACCCGACCCGGGCCGTACCGCCGGCTGATACCGGCCCCGTACGGCCCGGCCGTCCCTTTTGGAGCCGGATCATGAGCATGAGCACGAGCCGCAGCACGGTGCACGACGGGCCCCCGCAGGCCCCGGCCGCCGCATCGCCCCCGCCCGCCGCCGAGGTCGAACTGGCGATCGGCGGGATGACCTGCGCCTCCTGCGCGGCCCGCATCGAGAAGAAGCTGAACCGGATGGACGGCGTCACCGCCACGGTGAACTACGCCACCGAGAAGGCCCGGATCTCCTACGGCGCCGGCACCGAGGTCGCCGACCTGATCGCGACGGTCGTGCGGACCGGCTACACCGCCGAGGAGCCGCCCCCGCCGGCCCCCGCCCCCGCGGCCGCCCCCGCCGACGGCCCGGAAGCGGAGGCTGCGCAGGAGGCGCCCGACCCGGCGACGGCCGCGCTGCGCTCCCGGCTGCTCGTCTCCGCCGCGCTGTCCCTGCCGGTGGTCCTGCTGGCGATGGCGCCCGCCCTGCAGTTCGACAACTGGCAGTGGCTCTCGCTCACGCTCGCCGCCCCCGTCGTCGTCTGGGGCGCCCTGCCCTTCCACAAGGCCGCCTGGGCCAACGCCCGGCACGGCGCGGCGACCATGGACACCCTCGTCTCGGTCGGCACCCTCGCCGCCTTCGCCTGGTCCCTGTGGGCGCTGTTCTTCGGGCACGCCGGCATGCCGGGCATGCGGCACGGCTTCGACTTCACCGTCTCCCGCACCGACGGCTCCTCCGCGATCTACCTGGAGGTCGCCGCCGGCGTCGTCACCTTCATCCTGCTCGGCCGCTACCTGGAGGCCCGCTCCAAGCGGAAGGCCGGCGCCGCGCTCAGGGCGCTGATGGAGCTCGGCGCGAAGGACGTCGCGGTCCTGCGCGACGGCCGCGAGGTGCGGGTCCCCGTCGCCTCGCTGCGGCCCGGCGACCGCTTCGCCGTCCGCCCCGGCGAGAAGATCGCCACGGACGGGACGGTCGTCGAGGGCGAGTCCGCCGTCGACGCCTCGATGCTGACCGGCGAGTCCGTCCCGGTCGAGGTCTCCGTCGGGGACACCGTCACCGGCGCGACCGTGAACACCTCAGGCCGCCTCGTCGTCGAGGCCGTCCGCGTCGGCTCCGACACCCAGCTGGCCCGCATGGCCCGCCTCGTCGAGGAGGCTCAGAACGGCAAGGCCGAGGTGCAGCGGCTCGCAGACCGGATCTCCGCCGTGTTCGTTCCCGTCGTCCTGCTCCTCGCGCTCGGCACCTGGGTCGGCTGGCTGCTCGCCACCGACGACCCCACCGCCGCCTTCACGGCCGCCGTCGCCGTCCTGATCATCGCCTGCCCCTGCGCGCTGGGCCTGGCCACGCCGACCGCGCTGATGGTCGGCACCGGGCGCGGCGCCCAGCTCGGCATCCTGATCAAGGGGCCGGAGGTGCTGGAGTCCACCCGCCGCGTCGACACCGTCGTCCTGGACAAGACCGGAACGGTCACGACCGGCCGCATGGCCCTCTCCGGCGTGCACCCCGCGCCCGGGACGGACGGCGCGGAGCTGCTGCGCCTCGCCGGAGCACTGGAGCACGCCTCGGAGCACCCGATCGCCCGGGCCATCGCCTCGGGCGCCGCCGAGCGGGGCCCGCTGCCGGTGCCGGAGTCCTTCGAGAGCCTCGCCGGGCTCGGCGTCCGCGGCGTGGTGGAGGGCCGCGAGGTGCTGGTCGGGCGCGAGCAGCTCCTCGCCGGGAGGTCGGTCGTCCTCCCCGAGGGGCCCGCGCAGGCCAAGGAGGCCGCGGAGGCCGAGGGGTCCACCGCCGTGCTGGTCGCCTGGGACGGTGCCGTGCGCGGCGTGCTGACCGTCGCGGACGCCGTCAAGGAGACCAGCGCCGAGGCGGTGTCCCGGCTGCGGGCGCTCGGCCTCACGCCGGTGCTGCTGACCGGCGACAACCGGGCCGTCGCCGAGGCGGTGGCCCGCGAGGTGGGCATCGACGAGGTGATCGCCGAGGTGCTGCCGCAGGACAAGGTGGACGTGGTGCGGCGCCTGCAGTCCGAGGGAAGGACGGTGGCCATGGTCGGGGACGGGGTCAACGACGCCGCGGCCCTCGCCCGCGCCGACCTGGGCCTCGCCATGGGGACGGGCACGGACGCCGCGATCGAGGCGGGCGACCTGACGCTGGTCCGCGGCGACCTGCGCGTCGCGGCGGACGCGATCCGGCTCTCCCGGCGCACCCTCGCCACGATCAAGGGAAACCTGTTCTGGGCGTTCGGCTACAACCTGGCGGCCCTGCCGCTCGCGGCGGCCGGACTGCTCAATCCCATGATCGCAGGGGCTGCGATGGCCTTTTCCTCGGTTTTCGTGGTCACGAACAGCCTGCGGCTGCGATCCTTCCGCTAGCGGTTGCTCTCCCCACACTGTGCACACTTCCTTCACAGGAGACGCAGATCACAGCGACAGGAGCGTAACCATCGGCCCGGTCAGTGGGTCTAATGGGTCGGTGCCAGGAGCGTCTTGGGGGACGTTCACGGATGTCTTGGGGGACGTCCGCGGCACCGGCCGGCCGGGACGCGTGCCCGACGGGGTGCTTTGAGCGGCCCCCCCGACCCGTACGGGTCCCGGCAGAACCCGACCGGAGCGCACCCCGTGTGCGCTCCTCGCCGACACCCGGCCCGGATCCCGTGGGGGGAATCCTCGGCCGGGGCAAGGGAAAGCGCCCCGTCCGTCGACCCGTGGGGGGATCGACGGCGGGGCGCTTTTCGCGTACTGCGGCCCTGCGTCAGCGGGCCTCGACCGGGACGAAGTCGCGCTCGACGACGCCGGTGTAGATCTGGCGCGGGCGGCCGATGCGGGAACCCGGCTCCTTGATCATCTCGTGCCACTGGGCGATCCAGCCGGGGAGGCGGCCGAGCGCGAAGAGCACGGTGAACATCTCGGTCGGGAAGCCCATCGCGCGGTAGATGAGGCCCGTGTAGAAGTCCACGTTCGGGTAGAGGTTGCGCGAGACGAAGTACTCGTCGGAGAGCGCGTGCTCCTCCAGCTTGAGGGCGATGTCGAGCAGCTCGTCCGACTTTCCGAGAGCCGACAGGACGTCGTGCGCCGCAGCCTTGATGATCTTCGCGCGGGGGTCGAAGCTCTTGTACACCCGGTGGCCGAAGCCCATCAGGCGGACGCCGTCCTCCTTGTTCTTCACCTTGCGGATGAAGGAGTCGACGTCGCCGCCGTTGGCCTGGATGCCCTCCAGCATCTCCAGCACGGACTGGTTGGCGCCGCCGTGCAGCGGGCCCCACAGGGCCGAGATGCCGGCGGAGATCGAGGCGAACATGTTCGCCTGCGAGGAGCCGACCAGGCGGACGGTGGAGGTGGAGCAGTTCTGCTCGTGGTCCGCGTGCAGGATCAGCAGCTTGTCGAGCGCGGAGACGACGACCGGGTCGAGCTCGTACTCCTGCGCCGGCACGGAGAACGTCATGCGCAGGAAGTTCTCGACGTAGCCGAGGTCGTTGCGCGGGTAGACGACCGGGTGGCCGACCGACTTCTTGTACGCGTACGCCGCGATCGTCGGGAGCTTGGCCAGCAGGCGGATCGTGGAGATGTGCCGCTGCTTGTCGTCGAACGGGTTGTGGCTGTCCTGGTAGAACGTCGACAGCGCGCTGACGACGGACGACAGCATGGCCATCGGGTGCGCGTCGCGCGGGAAGCCGTCGTAGAACCGCTTGACGTCCTCGTGCAGCAGGGTGTGCTGGGTGATCTCGTTGCGGAACGACGCGAGCTGGTCGACGGTCGGCAGCTCGCCGTTGATCAGCAGGTACGCGACCTCGATGAAGGTCGAGCGCTCCGCCAGCTGCTCGATCGGGTAGCCCCGGTAGCGCAGGATGCCCTGCTCGCCGTCCAGGTAGGTGATCGCGGACTTGTAGGCGGCGGTGTTGCCGTAGCCGCTGTCCAAGGTGACGAGCCCCGTCTGGGCCCTCAGCTTCGCGATGTCGAAGCCCTGGTCGCCGACGGTGCTCTCGACCACCGGGTAGGTGTATTCACCGTCCGCATACCGGAGTACTACAGAGTTGTCGCTCACGTCATCCCTCACCGACGTAGTGCCTCTTCTTCGAGGTGCCCTGACTTCCTCTACCTTCCCCCATCTGGCGCAGGAGAGTGCACTCGGGGTCGGCGTAAGGCAGTTTCGACGGCACTGAGTGCCGTCAACCTTCTTATCCTGCCCCTTCCGCGCCGAAAGCGGAAACCCTAGGCGGTGTTTCCCACCGGTATGCGGCCGGACAGCCTAGGGGCGACCGCCGTGAACCTCCTGCCTGCGGAAACCGTACGCACCGCCTGGGCGAGGGCCTTGCGCGACCCCACCAGCACCACCAGCTTCTTGGCCCTGGTCACCGCGGTGTAGAGAAGGTTCCGCTGGAGCATCCTCCAAGCGCCGGTGGTGACGGGGATCACGACCGCCGGGTACTCGCTGCCCTGGGAGCGGTGGATGGTGACGGCGTACGCATGGGCCAGTTCGTCCAGTTCCGCGAAGTCGTAGCCCACCTCCTCGTCCTCCTCGGTCCGGACCGTCAGCCGCTGCTCGACCGCGTCGAGGGCGGTCACCACGCCGACGGTTCCGTTGAAGACGCCGTTCGCACCTTTGTCGTAATTGTTCCTGATCTGGGTGACCTTGTCCCCCACGCGGAAGACCCGGCCGCCGAACCGCTTCTCCGCGAGGTCCGGCCGGGCCGGGGTGATGGCCTGCTGGAGCAGCCCGTTGAGGTGGCCCGCCCCGGCCGGCCCGCCGTGCTTGGGCGCGAGGACCTGGATGTCGCGGCGCGGGTCGAGGCCGAAGCGGGCGGGGATCCGCCGCGCAGCGACGTCGACGGTGAGGCGGCCCGCCTCCTCGGTGTCCTCCTCGGGGAAGAGGAAGAAGTCGGGCAGGCCGTCGGTCAGCGGGGGCAGGCCGGTGTTGATCCGGTGGGCGTTGGTGACGACCCCGGACTGCTGCGCCTGCCGGAAGATCCGGGTGAGGCGCACCGCGGGGACGGGGCCGCCGTCCGCGAGGAGGTCGCGCAGCACCTCCCCCGCGCCGACCGAGGGCAGCTGGTCCACATCGCCCACGAGCAGCAGGTGGGCACCCGGCGCCACGGCCTTGACCAGCTTGTTCGCCAGCAGCAGGTCCAGCATGGAGGCCTCGTCGACGACGACCAGGTCGGCGTCCAGCGGGCGGTCCCGGTCGTACGCCGCGTCCCCGCCGGGCTTGAGCTCCAGCAGCCGGTGCACGGTGGAGGCCTCGGCGCCGGTCAGCTCGGACAGCCGCTTCGCGGCCCGCCCGGTCGGCGCGGCGAGGACGACCCTGGCCTTCCTCGCGCGGGCCAGCTCCACGATGGAGCGGACGGTGAACGACTTGCCACAGCCGGGCCCGCCGGTCAGGACGGCCACCTTCCGGGTGAGGGCGAGCCGCACGGCGTCGCGCTGCTCGGGGGCCAGTTCGGCGCCGGTGCGCCCGGCGAGCCAGCCCAGCGCCCGCTCCCAGTCCACGTCCTGGAAGGACTGCATCCGGTCGTCCTCGGCGTTGAGCAGCCGCCGCACCTGGCCCACGAGCGACAGCTCGGCGCGGTGGAAGGGCACCAGGTACACGGCGGTGACCGGCGGCCCCCCGTCCGGATCGGGCACGGACTCGCGTACGACGCCCTCCGGGTCGGCGGCAAGCTCGGCCAGGCAGTCGATGACGAGGCCGGTGTCCACCTGGAGCATGGTGACGCCGTCGGCGATGAGCCGCTCCTCGGGCAGGAAGCAGTGCCCCTGGTCGGCGGACTGCGACAGCACGTACTGCAGGCCGGCCTTGACCCGCTCGGGGCTGTCGTGCGGGATGCCGACGGCCTGGGCGATCCGGTCGGCGGTCAGGAAGCCGATGCCCCAGACGTCGGCGGCGAGCCGGTAGGGCTGGTTGCGGACCACCGAGATGGAGGCGTCGCCGTACTTCTTGTAGATGCGGACCGCGAGGGAGGTGGAGACGCCGACGCCCTGGAGGAAGACCATGACCTCCTTGATGGCCTTCTGCTCCTCCCAGGCGGCGCCGATCATCCTGGTCCGCTTGGGCCCGAGGCCCGGCACCTCCGCCAGCCGCCCCGGGTCGGCCTCGATCACGTCGAGGGTGTCGGTCCCGAAGTGCTCGACGATGCGGTCGGCGATCCGCGGGCCGATCCCCTTGATGAGGCCGGAGCCGAGGTAGCGGCGGATGCCCTGGACGGTCGCGGGCAGCACGGTCCGGTAGTTCTCGACCGTGAACTGGCGGCCGTACTGGGGGTGCGAGCCCCAGCGGCCCTCCATGCGCAGCGATTCGCCGGGCTGCGCACCGAGCAGGGAGCCGACGACGGTCAGCAGGTCCCCGCTGCCGCGGCCGGTGTCGACACGGGCGACGGTGTAGCCGTTCTCCTCGTTCGCATACGTGATGCGCTCCAGCACCCCCTCGACCACTGCGAGTTGTGCCGCCCCGTTGGTTGCCATGGCACGACGTTACCGTCCGCCCGTGACACTCCGGCGGCCCTGTGGACAGCGGCCCCGGAACCGGGAGAAGTGCACCGAACCGGAAAAGGGCCCGGCCTCGCGGCCGGACCCCCTCGCGGTCACCCCCTCCTCGCCGGTACTCCCCGATCCCCCCGGATCCCTCCCCGGAAGTGCCGACGCACCATACGACCCGCCCGGCCCGCCGGGGGTTGCACACCCGCGGCGGACTTTGCGATTCCCTTGCCCGGGGCGAGCGAGGTCAGCGCGACCCCGCCGATCAGCAGCAGCGCCGCGAGCAGGCGCGGCCCGGTGACCTCCTCGCCGAGTACCAGCGCCGCCGAGGACATCCCGAACACCGGCACGAGCAGCGAGAACGGGGCGACGGAGGAGGCCGGGTAGCGCCGCAGCAGGTACCCCCAGGCCCCGAAGCCGAACACGGTCGACACCCAGGCGACGTACCCGATGACGGCGATCCCGGACCAGTCCAGGGCCCGCAGCGCGGCCAGGTCCCGCTCGGGCCCCTCCAGCAGCAGCGACAGCGCAAGCAGCGGCAGCACCGGCACGGTGCACACCCAGACCATGAAGTTCAGCGCGTCGGGCGGGGCCGCCTTGCGGGTCAGCACGTTCGAGACGCCCCAGCAGGCGGCGGCCGCGACGACCAGCGTGAAGCCGAGCACCGGCCCGGACGCCCCCTGGTCGGCGGCGGCCAGCGCGATCCCGCCGAGCGCGACGGCCATCCCGGCAAGCCGGACCCTCCCGGGCCGCTCGCGCAGCACGGCGCCCGCCAGGGCGGCGGTGAAGACGGCCTGCGCCTGCAGGACGAGGGAGGAGAGCCCGGCCGGCATCCCGGCGGCCATGCCCGTGAAGAGGAGCCCGAACTTCGCGATGCCGAGCGCCGCCCCGACGCCCAGCACCCACTTCCAGGCGACCTTGGGCCGCCCCACGAAGAAGACCGCGGGCAGGGCCGCGGCGAGGAAGCGCAGGGCGGACAGCAGCAGCGGCGGGAACTGCCCGAGCCCGATCTCGATGACGACGAAGTTGAAGCCCCAGACCGCGGCGACGAGGACCGCGAGGGCGGTGTGTGCGGGACGCATGCCTTGAGCATCGGCGCGGCGACCGTGAAGCACCAGCAACGATCTCTTCCGCGATGGATGAAGCATCCGTGACGAATCCGCGGGCGGGGCGGCGGCCCGGGCGCCCTGCCTACGATGGTCGGCATGCTCGACCTCTCCCGGCTGCGCGCCCTGCACGCCGTCTCCGTCCACGGCTCGGTCGCCGGCGCGGCGGCCGCCCTCGGCTACACGCCCTCCGCGGTGTCCCAGCAGATCGCGAAACTCGAACGGGAGACCAGGACCACCCTGTTGGAGCGGCGCGGGCGCGGCGTCGCGCTGACCGAGGAGGCCTGGCACCTGGCCGACACGGCGCGCGAGCTGCTGGCGATCGTGGAGCGCGCGGAGACCACCCTGGAGGAGCGCCGGGGGCAGCCGGGCGGGCTGCTGGCCGTCGCCGCGTTCGCGTCGGCGGCGCGCGGGCTGCTGCCGGGCGTGCTCGCCGAACTGGCCCGCCGCCACCCCGGGCTCGACGTACGCCTCACGGAGGTCGACCCGCACCTGTCGGTGGACCTGGTGGCCCGCGGTGTGACGGACCTGGCCGTGGCCCACGACTGGGACGTCGCGCCGCTGCCCGCCCCGGACGGCGTCGAGCAGGCGCTGATCGGGCACGACCGCTGCGACCTGGTCGTGCCCGAGGGCCACCCCTTCACACGGCGGGCCGCCGTCCGCCGAGCCGACCTCGGCGGTCAGCGGTGGGTGTGCCAGCCGCCCGGCCGCGTCTGCCACGACTGGCTGGTGCGGACGCTGCGCACGGCCGGCTTCGAGCCGGACGTCGCGCACGTGGCGGAGGAGAACCACACGATCGTCGCGCTCGTCGCCGCCGGGCTCGGGGTGGCCGTCGTCCCCCGCCTCGGCACCGGCCCGCTGCCGCCGGGGGCGGTGGCGGTGCCGCTGGAGCCGGGTCCGGTACGCCGCCTGTACGCCCTGTGGCGCACCGGCGCCGCCCGCCGCCCGGCGATCACCGAGGCGGTGCGGACGCTCCGGGACCACTGGGCAGCGCAGGCGGACACCGCGCAAGCGGATGCCGCGCAGGCGGATGCCGCTCGGGAAGGCCCCGTGCCCGGGCCCCGTCCGGGGGACCCCGGCCGTGTCCTCGGCGGCGGGGGCACGGGCCCGCAGTAGGGTCCGGCGCGTGCCGCACCCCACTTCACGCCGGTCCCTGCTCACCGCGGCCGCCGTGGCCGCAGCCGCCACTGCCGCCGGGGCGGCCGCGTACGCCGTACGCGACTCCCCGACGGGCTCCGGCTCCGCGGGCGGGGCTGCCCGCGGAGCCGACGCCCGCCCCGGCGACCGCGCCCCCGGCCCCTCCCCCGACCTGGCCGCGCTGCGGCGGGCCGTCGCCGGGATGAGCCTGACCGAGCAGGTCGGCCAGCTGTTCGTCTCGCGCGCCTACGGGCACTCCGCGACCGGCCCCGATGCGGCGGACGCGGCGAAGAACCAGGAGCTGTTCGGGGTCCGCACCGCGGCCGAGCTGGTCTCCCGCTACCACCTCGGCGGCGTCGTCCTGTTCTCCTGGGCGCACAACACCCGCAGCCCGCAGCAGGTCGCCGAGCTGGCCGCGGGCCTCCAGCAGGCCGCCGCCGGCACGGGGGCGGGCATCCCGCTGCTGCTCTCGGTGGACCAGGAGCACGGGGCGGTGGCCCGTATCGGCAAGCCGGCGACGCTGTTCCCGGGGGCGATGGCCCTGGGGGCCCGCACCGGCCGGACCCCTGCCGCGGCGGAGGCGCGCCGGGCGGCGCGCATCGCCGGCACCGAGCTCGCCGCGATGGGGATCGGGCAGGACTACGCGCCGGTGGCGGACGTGAACACCAACCCGGCGAACCCGGTGATCGGGGTGCGGTCCTTCGGCTCCGACCCGCAGGCGGTGGCCGCGCTCGTCGCGGCGCAGGTCCGCGGCTACCAGGGCGCGGGGATCGCGGCGACGGCCAAGCACTTCCCCGGGCACGGCGACACGGAGACCGACAGCCACGTCGGCCTGCCGGTGATGCGGCACACCCGGGCGCAGTGGGAGGAGTGGGACGAGCCGCCGTTCCGGGCGGCGGTGGAGGCGGGCGTGGACGCGGTGATGACGGCGCACATCGTCTTCCCGGCGCTCGACCCGTCGGGGGATCCGGCGACGCTGTCGCGGCCGATCGTGACGGGCATGCTGCGCGAGCGGCTCGGCTTCCGGGGCGTGGTGGTCACCGACGCCCTGGACATGGCGGGAGTCCGGCAGAAGTACGGGGACGACCGGGTGCCGGTGCTGGCGCTGAAGGCGGGCTGCGACCAGCTGCTGAACCCGCCGGACCTGGGGCTGGCGTTCCGCAGCGTGGTACAGGCGGTGGAGTCGGGCGAGCTGACGCAGACGCGGATCGCCGAGTCGGTGCTGCGGATCCTCGAACTGAAGGCGCGCCGGGGCCTGTTCGACCGGCCGCAGACCTCGGCCGGGCAGACGGCCGCGGTGGTGGGGAAGGCGGCGCACCTGGCGGCCGCCGACGAGATCGCGGCGGGGACGACGACGCTGCTGGCCAATCCGGTGGGGCTGCTGCCGCTGGACGCCTCGGCGGCGCCCGCGGTGCTGGTGACGGGCACCGACCCCGCCTCGCCCAGTGCCACGACGGGCCCTCCGACGGCGGTGCTGGCGCGGGAGCTGGCGGCGCTGGGGTGCCGGGCGACGGCGGTGCCGCCGGCCCGGGCGGTGGCGGCGGCACCGGGGAACGCCGCGGTACTGGTGTGCACGTACAACGTGCCGGAGGGGGACAGTCCGCAGCGGAAGCTGGTGGCGGACCTGCTGGCCACCGGGGTGCCGGTGGCCGTCGTGGCGCTCCGCAACCCCTACGACCCGGCCCGGCTGCCGCCCTGTGCGGCGGAGCTGGCCACGTACACCTGGTCGGATGTGGAGATGCGGGCGGCGGCCCGGGTGGTCACCGGTGCGGCGCGGCCGGCGGGCCGGCTGCCCGTGCCGGTGCCGGGCCGCTACCCGCTGGGGCACGGGCTGGCGTACGGCTGACCGCCCGCCGGCCCGCGCCCCGCGGGGTGCTCTACGGCCGCAGCTGGTGCTCGCGCGGCAGTTCCTGCTTGTCGAGCGCGGCGTCCGGCTTGGCCAGCGGGGCGGTGCGGCCCGCGTCGAGGGCCGCGGCGGCCGGGACGACACCGGCCCACTCCTGGATCCGCTGGGTGGCCAGCGCCCGGTCGCCGTCGCGGAGCTGGGCGACGTTGGCGCCGTGGTTGGCGCCGGGCGCGGTCATGACGTAGCTGTCGCGGGTGCCGTAGCCGAGGCGGAACGGTTCTGCGCCCCAGGGGTCGTTCTGCCCGTAGACGAAGAGCATCCGGTTGGCGTTGTTCTTCACCCAGTTGTCGATGTCCGCCATGGCCGCCGGCTGGAAGGCCATCGGGATGTCGCGGGGCACGAAGTTGCGCGGCGGCTGGTAGCCGTACCGGCTCAGGCCCTTCAGGTGCGGCTGCTTGATGTCGGGCGAGCCGAGCTGGGTGCCCGCCTGGTAGTAGTACGGCGTGTAGGTCGCAAGGCCCTGGTCGGCGTAGGCGGAGAAGCCGGAGATCGCGTCGATGGAGTCCCAGATCTCCTGGTCGGAGGCGGTCTTGGCGTCCGGGACGGAGCCGCAGTCGGCGAGCAGGCTGTACTGCCAGAACGCCCACGCGTAGTCGAGGACGACGGCCTCGTAGGCCTTGTCGAGGTTGCCGACGGTGTTGAAGGTCCAGCCGTTCTCGGCGGCGGCGGCCGCGTACTTGGCCTCCAGGGGGCCGCGGCGGACGAGGGCCTCGCGCTGGAGGGCGTTCAGCCGGTCGCGGCACTCCTTGGTGCCCACCTTCGCGAAGAACCGGTCGTAGGCCGAGTCCTCCTTGTTGACGACGTCGTTGGGCGCGACGTACGCGACGACTCCGTCCATGTCCCTGGGGTAGAAGCGCTCGTAGTAGGTGGCCGTCATGCCGCCCTTGCTCGCGCCCGTGGAGATCCACTTCTTGGTGTAGATCTTCTTCAGGGCGCTGAAGATGCGGTGCTGGTCGCTGGCCGCCTGCCAGATGTCGAGCTTGGACCAGTCGGCCGGGTCGGGCCGGGAGGGGTTGAAGAACCGGTACTCCATCGACACCTGGTTGCCGTCGATGATGGCCGTCGGCTCGCTGCGGCGCGGGGTGGTGTTGACGTTGTAGCCCGAGGTGAAGAAGACCGTGGGGCGCGACTCGTCCTTGTGCAGCAGGGTGAGGCGCTGCTTGAAGGTGCCCTTCCACGGCTGCCGGTGGTCGATCGGCTGCTCGTAGTTCAGTACGAAGAAACGGTAGCCGGCGTACGGCTTCTCCTCGATGAGGCTCATGCCCGGGACGGCGAGGATCCGGTCCTTGATGTCCGCGGCCGCGGCCTGCCCTGCGGTGGCAGGCGCCGCGGCGGCCGGCTCTGCGGCGGTGGCCGCCTGAGCCGTGAAGCCGGCCGTGCCCATGGTGCCGATCAGCACAGCGAGCGGCAGCAGCCGGCCAAGCGTCTTGCGCATTCACCCTCCCCTTTGTTCACTGCGGTCGCCCGTGAACCTAGCGGGGTCAACGCGGCTCTGAACAGACCCAGTTGGGACGCAGCCTCAGCAGAGGATCCAGCCGGACTCGGCCGATCCGGCCCCGATGCTCCCCTTTACATACACGCAGCGGTTGATCGCCCCGACCGTGACAGGTCCGGCATAGCGGGTGAATTGCCCCGTATCGCGGAGGGGGACGCCGCCGCGCGGCTGGACGGACACCGCCATCGGCCGGCGCGCGCCCGGCGCGTCGGCCACGGCGGCCGCGCAGGCCTGCGTACGGCTCTTGTAGACGCGCACCTCACCCCCGGCGAACGGCAGGGACTTCACCAGCCGGCCCGCGCAGCCGCCGGTCGCCGCCGCCGACGCGGGCGGGGCCGCCAGCAGCCCCGCCGCACACAGCAGCAGCACCACGGGCGCCGCCCCCGCCCTGAGGACCCCCGGCCCCCGCCCCTCACGCTCCCGTGCCATGACAGTCCCCCCGATCCCCGGAACGCCGGCGCGCCCCACCCGTACCCCCGTACGCGACGCGCACAGACGTACGACGCACGAGCCCCCCGGAAGGTTGCTCAGTGCACGTTCCGGGGGGCGCGGGCGGGTCCGGCAGGGCCGGCTCAGGCGGCGGCCGGCTCGTCCTCCCCGACGAAGGTGCGCCACAGCTCGGCGTACCGGCCGCCGCGGGCGAGGAGTTCGTCGTGCGTGCCGTCCTCCGCGACGCGGCCGCGGTCCATGACGACGACCCGGTCGGCGCGGGCGGCCGTGGTCAGCCGGTGCGCCACGACGAGCGTGGTGCGCTTGCCCGCCAGCCGGTCCGTGGCCCGGTTGACCTGCGCCTCGGTGGCCAGGTCGAGCGCGGCGGTGGCCTCGTCGAGCAGGAGCACGTCGGGGTCGACCAGCTCGGCTCGGGCCAGCGCGATCAGCTGGCGCTGCCCGGCCGACAGGTTGCGGCCGCGGTCCGCGACGGTGTGCAGGTAGCCGCCGTCCAGGGTGGCGATCATGTCGTGCGCGCCGACCGCGCGGGCCGCCGCCTCGACCTCGGCGTCGCTCGCGTCGGGACGCCCGTAGGCGATCGCGTCGCGGACCGTGCCCGGGAAGAGGTACGGCTCCTGCGGGACCACGCCGAGGCGGCGCCGGTACGCCGTCAGGTCCAGCTCCCGCAGGTCGGCGCCGTCGGCGGTGACCCGGCCCCCCGTCGGGTCGTAGAACCGCGCCACGAGTTTGACCAGCGTCGACTTGCCGGCGCCGGTCTCGCCGACGAAGGCGACGGTCTGCCCGGCGGGTATCCGCAGGCTGATTCCGGCCAGCGCCTCGCCCTTCTCGCCGCGCTCCTGCGCGGTGCCGTACGCGAACCGGACGTCCTCGAAGGCGATCTCGCCGCGCAGCTCCCGCACGCCCCGCGGGTCGGCGGGGGCCGGTGTCGCGGTCGGTTCGCGCAGCAGTTCCTGGATCCGGCCGAGGGACACCGTGGCCTGCTGGTAGCCGTCGAAGACCTGGGACAGCTGCTGGACGGGCGCGAAGAACAGGTCGATGTACAGCAGGTACGCCACCAGCGCGCCCAGCGTCAGCGTGCCGGCCTCGACACGGCCGGCCCCGGCGATCAGGACGGCCGCGGCCGCCCCCGACGACAGCAGCTGCACGAACGGGAAGTAGACCGAAATCAGCCACTGGCCGCGCACCCGCGCCTGCCGGTAGGCGTCGCTGCGCTCCGCGAAGCGGACCGCCCCGGCGCCCTGCCGGCGGAAGGCCTGCACGATGCGCAGCCCGGAGACGGACTCCTGGAGGTCGGCGTTGACGAGGCTGACCCGGTCGCGGGCCAGCTCGTACGCGGCGACCGACTTGCGGCGGAAGAAGACGGTGCCGACGACGAGGACGGGCAGGGTCGCGAAGACGATCAGGGCGAGGCCGGCGTCGATGACGACGAGGGCGACGAGGATCCCGAGGAAGGTGAAGACGGAGACGACGGCGGTGACGAGCCCGGTCTGCAGGAACGTCGCCAGCGCGTCCACGTCCGTGGTCATCCGGGTCATGATCTTGCCGGTGAGCTCGCGCTCGTAGTAGTCCAGGCCGAGCCGCTGGAGCTGGGCGAAGATCTTCACGCGCAGGGCGTACAGCACCCGCTCGCCGGTCCGGCCCGTCATCCGCGTCTCGGCGAACTGGGCCGCCCACTGGCCGACGACGACGACCAGGGCCAGCAGCGACGCCGCCCAGACCGCGCCGATCGCGGCCTGCTCGACGCCCTGGTCGATGCCGTGCCGGATCAGGACGGGCAGCAGCAGTCCGGCGGCCGCGTCCGCGGCGACGAGCCCGAGGCTGATGGCGAGCGGCGCCCAGAAGCCGTGCAGCAGGCGGCGCAGGTTGTAGCTGGACTCGGCGCCCGCGGCGCGGGACTCGTCGACGTCCGGCACGTCGTCGGCGGGCGGCAGGGCGGCCACCTTCGCGAGCAGCTCGGGCGTGGCCGGCATCCCGCCGACGGCTCCCGCCATGGTGAACACCGCCCCGGGCCCGCCGGCCGCGGCCGCGGCGGCGGGTGCGCCGGCCTTCTGCGAGCCGTCCTGCTGCCGGCGCCACAGCTCGGGCGTGATTCCGCCGGCGACGCGCCGCTTGGCGTTGACCGGCTCGGCGTCGATCTCGGCTTCGAGCTCGATGTCCTTCTCGAAGTCCCGCTCGTACCCGGCGGCCGCGCCGGGGGCGTCGGCGGTGGGGGGCGAGCCGGCGGCGAGGGCGTCCGGGTCGGTCAGCAGCCGCCGGTACAGGGCGGAGCGGCGCTCCAGCTCCTCGTGGGTGCCGATGTCGGCGAGGCGCCCGCGGTCGAGGACGGCGATCCGGTCGGCGAGCGCGAGCGTGGAGCGGCGGTGCGCGATCAGCAGGGTGGTGCGGCCCGCCATGACGGCGCGCAGCGCCTCGTGGATCTCGTGCTCGACGCGGGCGTCGACGGCCGAGGTCGCGTCGTCGAGGAGGAGCAGGCGGGGGTCGGTGAGGATCGCGCGGGCCAGGGCGATGCGCTGGCGCTGGCCGCCGGAGAGGGTCAGGCCCTGCTCGCCGACCTTGGTGTCGTACCCGGCCGGCAGGGCTTCGACGAAGCCTTCCGCCTGGGCGGCGCGGGCGGCGGCCCGGATCTCCTCGTCGGTGGCCTCGGGCCGGCCGAAGGCGATGTTCGCGCGGATGGTGTCGGAGAAGAGGAAGGAGTCCTCCGGGACGAGGCCGATGGCGGCGCGCAGCGAGTCGTACGTGAGGTCCCGTACGTCGTGCCCGCCGACGCGGACGGCTCCGCGGTCGGCGTCGTAGAAGCGGGGCAGGAGGAGGGAGAGCGTCGACTTGCCGGAGCCGGAGGATCCGACGACGGCGACGGTCTCGCCGGCGCGGACGGTGAGGGAGAACCCGTCGAGGACGGGCCGGGCGGGGTCGTAGCCGAAGACGACCCGGTCGAACTCGACGGTGGCGGGCGCGTCGGCGGGCAGCTCCCGGGAGCCCTCCCGGATGGCGGGTTCGGTGTCGACGAGCTCGAACACGCGCTCGGCGCCGGCGCGGGCCTGCTGCCCGACGGTGAGCACCATGGCCAGCATGCGGACGGGGCCGACGAGCTGGGCGAGGTAGGTGGAGAAGGCGACGAACGTGCCGAGGGTGACCTGCCCGCGGGTGGCCATCCAGCCGCCGAGGGCCAGCATGGCGACCTGGGCGAGGGCGGGGACGGCCTGGAGGGCGGGGGTGTAGCGGGAGTTCAGGCGTATGGTCCGCAGCCGGCCGGCGAAGAGCCGGCGGCCTGCGTCGCGCAGCTTGCCGGTCTCCTGCTCCTCCTGGCCGAAGCCCTTGACGACGCGGACGCCGGTCACGGCCCCGTCGACGACGGACGCGACGGCGGCGGCCTGGCCCTGCGCCCACCAGGTGGCGGGGAAGAGCCGCTTGCGACTGCGCTGGGCTATGAACCACAGGGCGGGCGCCATCAGCAGCGCGACGAGCGTCAGCAGCGGCGACAGCCACAGCATGACGCCGAGGGATATGCCGAAGAGGAGGAAGTTGCCGACGGTCATCGGCAGCATGAAGAGCAGGCCCTGGATGAGCTGGAGGTCGCTGGTGGCGCGGCCGACGACCTGGCCGGTGGACAGCTCGTCCTGGCGCCGGCCGTCGAGGCGGGCGATGGTCGCGTACATGTCGGTGCGCAGGTCGTGCTGCACGTCGAGGGCGAGGCGCCCGCCGTAGTAGCGGCGTATGTAGGTGAACGCGTAGACGAGCAGCGCCGCGCCGACGAGCAGGCCCGCCCAGGGGGCCATGGGCTTGCTGTGGTCGCCGATGACGTCGTCGATGATGACCTTGGTGACGAGCGGGACGAGGGCCGTGACGGCCATGCCGGCGAGGGAGGAGCCGAGCGCGAGGAGCACGTTCGCCTTGTACCGCCAGGTGTAGGCCGCGAGCCGCCTGGCCCAGCCCCGGCCCTTCTCCTGCGGCCCGCCGTCCCGCCGCCCGCCGTCCTGCGGACTCTTCCCGGCTGTCTGCTCTGTCTGCGCCGCCGCCACGTTCTGTCTCCCCGTCGTCCCCGTCGCTGCCGCCTCACCCAACGCCCCCACCGGCGGATTTCATCCCGCCGCACCATTTCGACGGTGCGGATGTGTCACGTCGGGCGCACGCGGGGCGCGGCCGTCCGCGTGAGCGCGCCCGCGGCGCCGGGGCGGCCGGCTCAGCCGTGCGGCGCCGCCCCGCGTGCGGCGTCCGGCGGGCGCGCCCATGCTGGGCGCATGCCCGAGCCGCAGGAGGAGCCGCCGCCGGACGGGGGGCGCGACCGGGGGTCGGCCCTGGAGAAGGTGGCGTACGTCACGGCTCCGGCGACCGTCGTCCTCGGCCTCCTCTACTACTTCGGCCGGACGTACACCGACGCGTACTACGCCTACTTCGGCATCCCGGCGAACGACCTCCAGCTCTCCCTCCAGGCCTACGTCGCCAGGAGCCCGACCGCCGTCTTCTTCCCGTTCTGGATGCTGCTGGTCTGCGGTCTGGTCGTGCTGCTGGTGCTGGGCGCGGTGGGCCGGGCCCTGGCGGTGCCGGGCCGCGAGGCGGTGCGCCGCAGGGTGGTGCTGTCGTTGCTGGCCGTCGGCATGCTGCTGGTCCTGGCGGGCTTCCCGGCCTTCTTCCTGGAGGGCCGGATCTCCTGGCTGCCGCAGGGGTGGGTGAGCGAGTTCCTGCCCTGCCTGATCGTGGCGCTGGGGGCGACGCTGGCGTTCTTCGCCGTCCAAATGCACCTGGGGCGGCCCCGGCGCGACGACCGCGACCCGGGCGCCCTCACGGGCGACCGCCTGTGGCTGGCGGGCGGCGCCCTGCTGATCGGGCTGCTCACGCTCAGCCTGTTCTTCGCCATGGCGCGGTACGCGGACCAGGCGGGCAGGACCGCGGCCGTCGGCCTCGCGGCCACGGGGTGCGTCGACGACGAGTGCCCCCGGGTCATCGTCCACTCGAGGGTGCCCGTCCCCCACCACCTGGAGGACATCCATTTCACCGACAGGGGCCCGGGCATGGCGCCGTACCGGTACCAGTACCGCGGGTTCCGGCTCCTCGCGAAGTCACCGGCCCGCTTCTACCTGATCTCCCACGCCCTCTCCCGCCAGGAGCCCCGCCTGGCGGTGATCCCCGACGACGACTCCGTCCGCCTGGAGATCAGCCCATGACCCCGTTGGGCGGGTCCTCGGTGGGAGTGGCCTCTGTGGGCGCGGCGTCCTCCGTCGGCGACGGGTCCTCGGTGGGAGTGACGTCCGTGGGGGCGCCGTCTCCCGTCGGCGACGGGTCGGACGGTTCCTCGGTGCCGCCCGTGGACTCACCGGCGGTCGCCTCGCCGATGACGTCGACCGTGTAGATCTCGCCGTCGGAGGTTTCGACGGTGAGCTGTCCGCTGTAGCCGCCGGGTTCGAAGGCCACGTGCTGGATCACGACCGTGCAGCTTCCGTGGGGCGGCAGTTCGACGCCGGTGCAGTTGTCCTCCGCGAGGTACATCTCCCCCTGGCGGAATCCCACCGACGCCCTCCTCACGGTCTCGGCCGCCGACACCCTCTGCACGGTCTGCGCCTCGCTCTTGGGGTTGGTGACGTCAAGGTGCCGGTTGACCGGCTTGCCCACGGGCGCGGTGGGCACGTGGACGGTCGGCCGGGACCGGTGGGCGCTCTCCCCCAGGAACAGCGTGTCCGAGGAGGTGCCGCTGTCGGACGGCTCCGCCGCCGTGGACGGCCCTGTGTCGGGCTCCGGGGTCGGAGCGGGTTCCTGGCAGGCGGCAAGGACGGCGGCCAACACGGTCGCGGCCGCCGCTGCGGCGAGGCTTCGGGGGATTGCGGGCATGACGGGGTCTGCGCCTCCGCTCCCGGATCGACGAGGATCGGCTCACGGGTACGCTCCCACAGCCGCCGCCCACCGCCCCGGGATCCCGACCGTGACACTGCGTCATCACCCGAAGGGCGTCAGACGGCGTCGAACTCGTACTCCAGGACGTACGCGGAGGAGTCGAGCGCCATCTCGTTGACCTCCACGACCCGCCGGTCGGCGTCGAACGCGGTGCGGCACACCAGCACGACGGGCGTCCCGGGCCCGAGGGCGAGCGCCTTGGCCTCCTCCGGTGCAGGCATCCGCGACCGGACCTCCTCCCGGAACCGGACGGGCCTGCGCCCGAGCTCGGCAAGCCGGGCGTAGACCCCACCGGGCCCGGTGTCCGGCTCGGCGATGCGGGTGCCGACGGTGAGGGCGGCGTCCAGGTAGGAGGTGGACACGAGGACGGGCTTGCCGTCGAGGACGTACCGTCGGCGGCGGGCACAGACACGACCACCCTCCCCTACCCCGAGCAAGGCCCCGAACCCGGGCGGTGCGGCCTCCTCCCCCACGGACAGCAGCTCGACCGACAGATCCCGGTCCTGGGAGTCGGCTTCCCAGAGGGACAGGCCCGCACCCCAGACGTCGCCCGCAAGGCGCTGGATACTGCGGCGGCGGATCAGCTTGAAGTCCCGGACGAACACCCCGGCGCCCTTGCGGGCCTCCACGAGGCCCTCTGTCTGGAGGACGCCGAGAGCCTGGCGGGCCGTCATGCGGGCCACGCCGTACTTGGCCATCAGGTCGTTCTCGCCGGGAAGACGGTCGCCCGGACCGTACGTGCCGTCCTGGATGGCTGCCTTCAGCTCGCCGGCAATCCGCTGGTACTTGGGCTGCCGCCCGGAGCCGTTACTCGGCATGCGTCCTCCCGATCATCTCTCGACATCGTAGGCGCGGAATGCAGCCGTGCTTGCTCAGCCCTACACACGATACGTGCATCTCTAGAGATAGCTTGACCGAAGGCCGCCCAGGGGGTTCACTCAAGGCATCGGAATCTCTAGAGAGGCGATTCGGATGACGATGGCGCCATGTCTGCCGAGCGAAGAATCCTGGCTCCTCCCCCGCAGCCCCCGCACCCCCGGCTGGGCCCGGGCGTTCTTCCGCGCGCAGGCGCGCGCGTGGGGTGTCGCCCGGCCGACTGCGGAGGCGGCGGAGCTGGCGCTGTCGGAGCTCGTCACCAACGCCGTACGGCACGCACGGGCACCGCGCGGCCGGAAGATCGGCGTACGGGCGGTGTGGGACGGGGCCTGCCTGCGGATCGAGGTGGCCGACGCCGGCGACCGCGTCGACCTCGAACCGGCCCCGCCCGGGCCGGACGGCGAACGCGGCCGCGGCCTGGCGGTCGTGGCGGCCGTGGCGGACCGCTGGGGCCACGGCCCCCGGCCGCACGGCATCGGCAAGACGGTGTGGGCGGAGTTTCCCGTCAGGGGGTAGGGGCTGGGAGCGGCTTCGCCCGGCCGCTGAGCCCTGTCCGGGCGATCAAGTTCGCAGCAGTCCGTCACTGACGCGGGATATCAATGCCCGCCGCGCGCAGGTGCTCCTCGACCAGCCCGTTCAGCCGCGCGATGGACGGTGCCTCGTCCTCCCGGTGGTGGTTGACCACGCCGTACCGGGAGGCCGCGTCGGGCCCGTGCGGTCGCTTGGCCGGCAGCGTCAGCAGCGCGCGGACGCCCAGCAGGTTGGCGGCCACCGCTGAGGCCAGCTCCTCGATCCGCGGGTCGTCGGGATCCCAGGACCTCGCCTCCCAGCCGCGCTTGGTCAACTCGACGAACTCGGGGTCGTCGAGCCGGTGTTCGAGGTTGGCCAGGAAGAGGTCGAAGACGTCGGGAGCAAGCGCCCGCGACAGCACCAGGGCCTCCCGCTGGGTGGTGACGTAGTCGGGGCTGAAGTCGAGCTCGGCGAGTCGCTCCAGGACCGCGCAGGCCCGGTCGGGCAGCAGGGCGCGGTCACCGTGGGCGAGCCGGTGCAGGGTGTCGCGGCGGGCGGTCAGCTCCTCGATCTGTTCGGTGAGCCGGCGGCGGACGTCGTCCAGGGCGGTGGCGAACCGCTCGGGCTCGGCGTCGAGCAGCTCGCCGATCTCGGCCAGCGGCACGCCCGCCCCGGCCAGGGCCCGGACCTGGACAAGGCGCAGCAGGTCGGCCGATCCGTAGCGCCGGTAGCCGGAATGGTCCCGTTCCGGTTCGGCGACCAGGCCGAGCCGGTGGTAGTGCCGCACCGTCTTGACGGTGATGCCGACGAAAGCCGCCGCCTGACCGATCGTGAGCCCGTCTGCCATGGGGCGAGCCTAACGCTCACCTGTCGCCTTGACCTTGACCTTGGGTCAGGGCCCACGCTCGGCTCACACCCGCCGACACGAGATGAGGAATCACCGTGAGTGAGCAGAACACCACCGCGCAGGACCGCCCCGAGCTGCGGAAGGCCATGCAGGAGATCGTCGACGCCGGTTTCTCCGGCGTGCAGCTGCGCGTGAACGACGAGCTCGGCGAGTGGGTCGGCAGCGCCGGGGTGAGCGAGCTGGGCCGGACCGAGAAGCCGCCGACCGACGGGCACTTCCGGGTCGGCAGCGTCACCAAGACCTTCGTCGCGACCGTCGTCCTGCAGCTGGTGGCCGAGGGCAGGCTCGGCCTCGAGGACCTGGTGGCCGACCACGTGCCCGAGTTCGGGCTCGACCGGCGGATCACGGTACGGATGCTCCTGCAGCACACCAGCGGGCTGTTCAACTTCACCGGCGAGTTCTCCGAGGACGGATCGGTCGAGCCCGGTGTGGTCGCAGGATGGGGCAAGGAGTGGGTGGACCTGCAGCACGCGACCTACCGGCCGGAGGAGCTGGTGCGGGGGGCGTTGGCGAAGCCGGCGCGGTTCGAGCCGGGGACGGCCTGGAGCTACTCCAACACCAACTATGTCCTGGCCAGGCTGCTGATCGAGCAGGTCACCGGCCGCTCGCTGCCCGAGGAGATGCACCGGCTGATCCTGGGCCCGCTCGGGCTGACGGGCACCCTGCTGCCGGAGACCCGGGAGGACATCCCCGAGCCGCACGCTCACGGCTACTTCGGCTACGACGACGCCGGACAGTGGAAGGTGGTCGACACCACCCGCTTCAACCCCTCCTGGGTATCCGCCGCAGGCGACATGATCTCGACCAGCCGGGACCTCCACACGTTCTTCTCCGCGCTGAACAGCGGCAAGCTCATCTCGACCGGGCTTCTGGCCGAGATGCGCGTCGCGGACCCCACGATGGGTTACGGCCTGGGAGTGTTCGTGGAGGAGCTGGACGGCGGCAGCACCGTCCTCCACCACAACGGAGGGTTCTGGGGCTGGGGCGCAGTGATGTACAGCACGCCCGACGGCACCAAGACCCTGACCGGCTCGCTGACCTCCGGGGACGCCGAAGTGGACCTGCCCACCATGGCCGGGACGTTCGAGAAGGTGAAGCAGACGCTGGTCAAGGCGGTGTTCGCCTGAAACTAGAGGTGCGTCGGGGCGAACATGCGGAGTGTGGCCGGAAGGACGACCACCGACGGGCCGGATGTGGCCAGGGCCTTCTCCAGGTCCGCGCGGAGGGCGTCCGGGGTGGTGGTGACGGCGGGGACGCCGAAGGACTCGGCCAGGGCCGCGAAGTCCGGGCGGGTCAGTTCGGTGCCGGCGGTGCGGCCGTCGAAGGCGTCGGCCATGTACTCGCGGAGGATGCCGTAGCCGCCGTCGTCGACGATCAGCCAGGTGACGTCCAGGTCGTGCTGGCGGGCCGTGGCCAGCTCGGCGAGGGAGTACATGGCGCCGCCGTCGCCGGAGACGGCGAGGACGGGGGTGCCCGGCTCGGCCAGGCAGGCGCCGAGGGCGGCGGGGAAGGCGTAGCCGAGGCCGCCCGCGCCCTGCGCCGAGTGCATGGTGTTCGGGTGCCGCGGGTCGAAGGCCGACCACGCCCAGTACGCCAGGATCGTCATGTCCCAGAACGACGGGGAGCGGGCGGGCAGGGCCGAGCGGATCGAGGCCAGCAGGCCCTGCTCCAGGTCCAGGTTCTGGGCTGCGAGGCGGGCCGCGACGGCCGACAGGACGGTGCGGACACGCCCTGCGGCGGCCGGGTCGCGGCGTTCGGCGACGGTCTCCAGGAGGGCCTGGAGGGCGAGGCGGGCGTCGGCGTGGATGCCGAGTGCGGTGTGGTTGGACTCCAGCTTGCCGGGGTCGGCCTCGATCTGGACGACGCGGCCGCGGGGCCGGAACGTGTGGTAGTTCGACGACAGCTCGCCGAGCCCGGAGCCGACCACCAGCAGAACGTCCGCGTCTTCGAGGAAGTCGGTCGTGTGGCGGTCCTCCAGCCAGGACTGGAGGGACAGCGGGTGCTTCCAGGGGAAGGCGCCCTTGCCGCCGAAGGTGGTGGCGACGGGCGCGTCGAGGCGCTCCGCGAGCTGTTTCAGCTTTCCGGCCGCGTCCGAGCGGATGACGCCGCCGCCCGCGAGGATCGCCGGGCGTTCGGCGTGCTCCAGCCAGTGCGCGGCGAGCGCGGTCAGCTCGGGGCGCGGGGCGAGCTCGTGCGGGGTGGCGTCCATGCCGGTGACCTGTGGGATGAACGTTTCCGCCCGCAGGACGTCCTCGGGGATCTCCACCCAGACCGGCCCGTGCGGCGCCGTCAGCGCCGACTCCCACGCCGCGGCGAGGGCGGACGGGATCTGGGAGGGGGTGCGGGCGGAGTGGACGGACTTGACGACGTCCCGGAAGGAGGCGGCCTGGTCGCGCAGTTCGTGCAGGTGGCCGCGGCGCCCGCCGCCGAGGCCCGCGGTCGGCACCTGCGAGGAGACGGCGAGGACCGGCGAGGAGGCGGCGGCCGCCTCCGCCAGGGCGGGCAGCGCGGTGAGCGCGCCCGGGCCCGTCGACAGCAGCAGCGGCACGGCCTCGCCGGTCAGCCGGCCGTACGCGTCCGCCGCGAAGCCGGCGTTGTTCTCCACCCGCAGTGTGACGAGCCGCAGGTCGGAGCGGCCGACCGCGTCGAACAGGCCGAGGGCGTGCTGCCCCGGCAGCCCGAAGACGGTCGTCGCGCCGAGCCCGCGCAGCGTCTCCACGACCAGGTCCCCGCCCGTGCGGCCGGGCGGTGCGGCGAGTGCCGCCGCCCGCTGGGCGTCGGTGGGGCGGAGTACCAGGTCGTGGTCGTGCGTCACGCTGTGCGGGCCTTCCGTGCCGTCGCGCCGAAAGGGCTCGGCGCCTGCTCGCCTGCCGGCCTACTTGCCCTTCGCGGCCGCGATCTGGCGGCTCATGATGGTGGTCAGCTCGTACGCGGTGTGCGAGGCCGCGACCGAGGTGATCTCGGCGTGATCGTACGCCGGGGCGACCTCGACGACGTCCGCGGACACCAGGTTGCAGGAGGACAGGCCGCGGATGATCTCCAGCAGCTCGCGGGAGGTCATGCCGCCCGCCTCGGGGGTGCCGGTGCCGGGGGCGTGGGCCGGGTCGAGGACGTCGATGTCGATGGAGATGTACAGCGGGCGGTCGCCGATGCGCTGGCGCAGCTGGTCGGCGACCTCGTCGGCGCCGCGGCGGTAGACGTCGGCCGAGGTGACGATGCCGAAGCCCATCTTGGCGTCGTCGTCGAGGTCCTGCTTGCCGTACAGCGGGCCGCGGGTGCCGACGTGGGAGAGGGCCTCGGTGTCGAGGATGCCCTCCTCGACGGCGCGGCGGAACGGGGTCCCGTGGGTGTACTCGGCGCCGAAGTAGGTGTCCCAGGTGTCCAGGTGGGCGTCGAAGTGCAGCAGGGCGACCGGGCCGTGCTTCTTCGCGACCGAGCGCAGTAGCGGCAGGGCGATGGTGTGGTCGCCGCCGAGGGTCATCAGGCGGGAGCCGGCGTTCAGCAGGTCGTCGGCCGCGGCCTCGACCGTCTCGACGGCCTCGTTGATGTTGAAGGGGTTCACCGCGATGTCGCCGGCGTCGGCGACCTGCGCCAGCGCGAACGGGGAGGCGTCCTGCGCCGGGTTGTACGGGCGCAGCAGGCGGGAGGCCTCGCGGATGGCGTTGCCGCCGAAGCGGGCGCCGGGGCGGTAGGAGACGCCGGAGTCGAAGGGCACGCCGACGACGGCGACGTCGGCGGAGCCGACCTCGTCCAGGCGGGGCAGTCGCGCGAACGTCGCGGGGCCCGCGTAGCGCGGGATGCGGGAGGAGTCGACCGGTCCGCGCGGCGTCTGCTCGGTGCTCATGGGGTGCCCTTCGTGAGGTCCTACTGTGCGGTCCTTCGAGCGTACGGCGCGGCCGGGAGGGCGCGAAGTGTACGTTTCCTCCATACGGCCCTGCTGACATGTCCGGAGTATCCATGGACGAATCCCGCACACCGGATGTTCCGGGCCCCGGCGGGGGTCCTGCCTCGCCGGTGCCGCCCGTGCCGCTGGGGGCGCTGCTCGGCGACCGGGAGCTCGGCCTGCGGCACGTGGCGGGGCCCGGGGAGGCGGCGGTGCACGGGGTGCACGCCTCGGAGATGGCCGATCCGGCGCCGTACCTGCTCGGCGGGGAGCTGCTCCTCACGGCGGGGGCCGCGGACGCGGCGGGGGCGGACTTCGAGGCCGCCGGGGGCCTCGCCGCGGCCGGCGGGTACGACCGGTACGCGGCCCGGCTCGTCGCGGCGGGCGCCGCCGCGCTCGGCTTCGGCGTGGCGCCGCTGCACGCGGAGGTGCCGCCCGCGCTGGCCGCGGCGTGCGCGCGCCACGGGCTGCCGCTGGTGGAGGTGCCGCCGCGGACCCCGTTCACCGCGGTCGCCCGCGCGGTGTGGCGGCTGATGGCCGAGGCGCGGACGCGGGAGCTGCGCCGGGTGACCGAGGCCCAGCAGGCCCTCGCGGCCGCGGCGGCCCGCCCCGACCCGGTCCCGGCGGTGCTGTCGCGGCTCGCGGCCGGCCTCGGCGGGTACGTCGTGCTGTGGCCGGACGGCCGGGCGGCGGGCAGCCCGCCGCCGGCCGCGGCCGGGGCTCGGGAGGCACTGGATGCGCTGCTGGCCCGGGTGGGGCGGCCCGGCGGCCCGGCCACCGCCACGGACCAGGCGGGCGGCTGGCACCTGGCGGCCCACGCCCTGGGCCGGCACGCGGACCGGCAGGCCGCCCTGGGCACCGCCGCCCCGGTCCGGACCCCGGGGGACCACACGGTCGCCTCGGTCGCGGCGGTGCTGCTGACGCTGCTCACCGCCGAGCGGCCGGCCGGGGAGCAGGCCGCGGCGCTGACCCGGCTGCTGCTGGGCGGCTCCCCCGCCGCGGCACTGGGCGGCCCGGGCCCCTGGTACGCCGTCCACGCCCGCGGCGGCCCGGACCCGCGGGGGCTGGCGGCCGCGCTGGGCACCGTACTGGCCGACCCGGACGGGCCGGCCGTACGGCTCCTCACGGACCGGGATCCGGGCCCGCAGCCCGGGTGGCGGCTGGGGGTCAGCGCCCCGTCAGCGCCGGACGCCCTGCCCGTGGCCGACGCGCAGGCGCACCGCGCCCTGGCCCGCGCCGAGGCGGCCCGTACGGCCGTGGCCCGGCACACCGAGCCGGGCCTGGCGGGCCTGGTCGGCGAGGCCGAGGCCCGCGCCCACGCAGAGGCCCTGCTCGGGCCGCTCCCGCCGGTGCTGAGGGACACGCTGCGCACCTGGCTGGCCCGGCACGGCAGCTGGGACCGCACGGCGGCCGACCTGGGGGTGCACCGCAACACCGTCCGCCAGCGGATCGCCCGCGCCGCGGCCCTGCTGGACCGGGACCTGGAGGACGCGGACGTCCGCATGGAGCTGTGGTTCGCCCTGCGGACGGCGGCTCGGGCGGCGGCGGACGGGCCGGTCAGCGGTTGAAGGCCGGCAGGCCGAACCGCTGGACGACGGCCAGCCCGTCGCCCTTGGCGTCGGTGCTGTTGACGGAGTACACGAGGGTGCGGGACAGGTCGCGGGTGGCGGCGATGACCGTGTGGTAGCCGGGGCGGGCGCCGGTCTTGCCCCACACCTCCCTGCCGTTCACCGTGAACCGCTCCAGGCTCGCGCTGCGCGTGGCGCCGGGGATGTCCGGGACGGTGAACATCTCCTCCAGCTGCGGCGCGGGGACGACGCGGCCGCGGAACAGGGCGGTGAGGAAGCGCTCCAGGTCGCGGGTGGTGGAGATCATGTCGCCCGCGGCGAAGCGGTCGGACATGTTCCACTCGGTGACATCGACGGGCCTGCCGTCGATCAGCTGGTATCCGCGGTGGTGCGGGCCGTGGATGCGGGGGTCGGTGCCGCGCGGGAAGGACGTGCCGGCCATGCCGAGCGGGCGGAAGATCCGGACCTCGGCCTGGTGGGCGTAGCTGTCGCCGGTGGTCTTCTCCACCAGCATGCCGAGGACCGTGTAGTTGATGTTGTTGTACTGCTGTCGCGTGCCCGGGTCGAAGGCCGGGCCCTTGGCGGTGCCGGAGGCCACGGACTGCTGCGGGGTGATCGTCTCGAAGCGGTGCGGGTACTCCTCGGCGACGGTGTCGCCGAAGCCGTCGCCGCCCTGGATGCCGCTGGTGAAGTTGAGCAGGTGGCGGACGGTGACGGGCTTGGCGAACGTCGCGGGCAGCAGCCCCGGCATCAGCTGCTGCACGGAGGCGTCCAGGTCGATCCGGCCCTCGGCGGCGAGCTGGAGGACCAGCGCCGCGGTGACGACCTTGGTGGTGGAGCCGGCCCGGAAGCGGGCGTTCTCGTGGGCCGGGGCGCCGGTGCGCAGGTCGCGGACGCCGGCCGTGCCGGTCCAGCGGCCGTTCCCGCCGACGCGGACGAGGGCGGCCGTCGCGTCCCGGTCGGGCAGCCCGGCCAGGGCGGCGCGCAGCGCCGCGGTGTCGGGGCCCTGCGCGGCGTCCCGGGAGGCGGCGGCCGGGGCGGGTGCGGCGGCGTGGGCGGCGGTGGCGAGGGGTCCGGCGGTGAGCCCGAGGAGGAGGGCGGCGGCGAGGGCGGTGCGGGTGCGGCGGTTCCGGCGGTTCATACGGGCTCCCGGGCGGTCGGTGTGGGGCGGCGTCGGACGGATCCCATCCTGGTGATCACCGGCCGCCTGCCGGATCCTCCGCGGGCAGGAGCCGCCCCCCGCGGGTAACACCCTTTTCCGTCAGGGGCGTTGGCAGGGGCTCCCCCGAGGCCGTCCCCGGTGCCGCCACCAGCGGGGGTGGCGCTTGTCATACCGTCTGCCGAGCTCTGGACAGAGTCGCCAACTCGCCGGTAACTTTGCTATGAGCAAGCGCTTAGACACAGGCGGCGGACTGCCGCGACGAAGGGAGCCGGCCGTGCGCCGTACGGTGTTCAACGAGGACCACGAGGCCTTCCGGGAGACCCTCCGCGCCTTCATCGAGGCCGAGGTCGTACCGGTCTACGACGAGTGGTTCGCCGCCGGCCAGGCGCCCCGCGACTTCTACTACAAGCTCGGCGAGCTGGGCGTCTTCGGCATCAACGTCCCCGAGGAGTTCGGCGGCGCCGGCCTGGACACCCACAAGTTCGAGGCCGTCCTGTACGAGGAGACCTCCCGCGCGGGCGTCAACTTCGGCGGCTCCGGCGTGCACGTCCTGCTCGCCCTGCCCTACATCAAGATGCTCGCCACCGACGAGCAGAAGAAGCGCTACCTCCCGAAGTTCGTCTCCGGCGAGGAGATGTGGGCGCTGGCGATGACCGAGCCGGGCACCGGCTCCGACGTCGCGGGCATGAAGACCACCGCGAAGCTCTCCGAGGACGGCACGCACTACGTCCTCAACGGCGCCAAGACCTTCATCACCGGCGGTGTGCACGCCGACCGCGTCATCGTCTGCGCCCGCACCTCCGCCCCGACCGAGCAGGACCGCCGCTTCGGCATCTCCCTGTTCGCCGTGGACACCAAGTCCGAGGGCTACTCCATCGGCCGCAAGCTCGACAAGCTGGGCTTGAAGACCTCCGACACCGCCGAGCTGGCGTTCGTCGACGTCAAGGTCCCCGTCGAGGACCTGCTCGGCGAGGAGGGCAAGGGCTTCTACTACCTCGGCCACAACCTGGCCTCCGAGCGCTGGGGCATCGCCTTCGGCGCGTACGCCCAGGCCGCCGCGGCGATCCGGTTCGCCCAGCAGTACGTGACCGAGCGCACCGTCTTCGGCAAGCCGGTCGCCCACTTCCAGAACACCAAGTTCGAGCTGGCCGCCTGCCAGGCCGAGGTGGACGCCGCCCAGGCCGTCGCCGACCGCGCCCTGGAGGCCCTGGACGCCGGCGAGCTGACCCCGGCCGAGGCCGCCTCCGCGAAGCTGTTCTGCACCGAGGTCGCCCACCGCGTCATCGACCGCTGCCTCCAGCTGCACGGCGGCTACGGCTACATGAACGAGTACCCGATCGCCCGCCTGTACGCCGACAACCGCGTCAACCGCATCTACGGCGGCACCAGCGAGATCATGAAGTCGATCATCGCGAAGTCGATGGGGCTGTAAGACTCCTTGAGCAAGGCGCTGACCGACCTCCTCGATCTGCTCGACCTGGAGCAGATCGAGGAGGACATCTTCCGCGGCCGGAGCCGCACCTCCCTGGTGCCGCGGGTGTTCGGCGGGCAGGTCGCGGCGCAGGCGCTGGTCGCGGCCGGCCGGACCGTGCCCCGGGACCGCACCGCGCACTCCCTGCACTCGTACTTCCTGCGCACGGGGGACGCCGGCGCGCCCATCGTCTACTCCGTGGACCGCATCCGCGACGGGCGCTCCTTCACCACCCGGCGCGTCGTCGCCGTCCAGCACGGCCAGCCGATCTTCCACCTCTCGGCGTCCTTCCAGACGTACGAGGAGGGCCTCGACCACCAGGTCGCCATGCCCGCCGCCCCGGACCCCGAGACGCTGCCCACGGCCGCAGAGGACCTGCCCGCCTACCGGCACCTGTTCCAGGACGCGGGCACCGTCGAGCGGCTGCTGGAGTCGCGGGCCGCGGTGGACCTGCGCTACGCGACGACCCCGCCGTGGGGCACCATCGGCGAGCCCGTCGAGCCGCGCTCGCAGGTGTGGTTCCGCACCGCCGGCAAGCTCGACGGGGACGACCCGCTGCTGCACACCTGCCTGGCCACGTACGTCTCGGACATGACCCTGCTGGACTCGGTGCTGCTCGCGCACGGCCGGGGCGGCTGGGCCGTCGGCGACGTGGTCGGCGCCTCCCTGGACCACGCGATGTGGTTCCACCGGCCGTTCCGCGCCGACGAGTGGCTGCTGTACGACCAGGACTCGCCGACCTCGCAACGAGGCCGCGGGCTCGGCCAGGCCCGCATCTGGACCCGGGACGGCCGCCTGGCCGTCACCGTCATCCAGGAGGGCGTGGTCCGCGTCCCGCGCGCCTGACGCACGGACCGGCGCGGCGCGCTGACGCCCGGGCGCGGTGCGACAGCGCCCGGTCCGTCCGCGCCGCGCCGCGCCCGGGCGGCCCTCAGCCGGCGAGGCCGGCCGCGTCCAGCAGGTAGGCGACCAGGGGGTCGTAGTAGCGCGGGTCGCGGACGTGGTCGTCCAGCGGGACCACCACCTGCACGGTTCCCTCGGCCTCGCCGAGGAAGAGGGCCGGGTCGTTGCAGTCCGCGTACCCCACCGCGTCCAGGCCGCGCTGGGCTGCGCAGCCCGCCCAGCCGTGGTCGGCGACGACGAGGTCCGGCAGGGGCCGGCCCGCGGCCGCGAGCCCGTCGAGGATCGCGGCCATCGGCTCGGGGGAGTGGGTGTGCCACAGGGTGGCGCCCCGCTCCAGGACCGCGACGTCGGCGAACTGCCACACCGAGGCCTCGTCGGCGACGAGCCCGGAGGGGATGGCGACGATCTCGCAGCCCGCCGCCCGCAGCGCCGCGGCGGTGGCCCGGTGCACGTCCAGCAGGCCGCCCGGGTGCCCGGTGGCGAAGAGGACGCTCTGCCGGTCCAGGGCCGCCTTGCGCAGCCGGGCCGCCATCCGGTCGAGCGCGGCGGCGGTCAGCTCGGGGTCGATGGTGTCCTGGCCCTGCCGGTGCTCGGCGTCGTCGACGACGCCGCAGCGCTCCGCCATCACCGCGAGGACGTCCTGCTCGTCGCTCCAGCGGTCGCCGAGGTCGAGGCCGAGCCAGTAGTGCCGGTCTCCGTTGGCGAGGGCCCGGTAGTGGGCCAGGTTGTTCTCGCGGGGGGTGGCGACCTGTCCGGCGATCCGCGTGCGGACCAGGTGTTCCACCAGTTCGGCGCGGGTCGGTACGGACGTCGGTATCGGCACGGTCGGCTCAGTCGGCTTCGGCATGCGGCCCATTGTGCCGCCGCCCCGCCGGAGGCGGGGCTTCCATCCCATGCGGCGGACCGGGCGCGTCACGCGCTCAGCGCCCCGAACGCGCCGTGCGCGAGCCGCCGCAGCAGCGACTCCGTGGCATTGCGGCCGGGCGTCCCCAGGTGCGGGGTGGAGTTCAGCAGGCCGAAGACGGCGTGGACGGCGACGCGGACCTCGGCCTCGCCGACGCCGGGGTGCAGTTCCCGCACGACGGCCACCCACAGTTCGACGTACTGGCGCTGGAGCTGCCGTACGAGCTTGCGGTCGGCGTCGCGCAGCCGGTCCAGCTCGCGGTCGTGGAGGGTGATGAGGGCGCGGTCGTCGAGGGCGAAGTCTATGTGGCCGTCGATCAGCGAGGCCAGGACGGCGGCCGGGTCGCCGGCGGCCTCCTCGACGCGGCGCCGGCCGCCGGTGAGCAGCCGCTCGCTGATCCCGACGAGCAGCTCGGCGAGCATGGCGTCCTTCCCGGCGAAGTGCCGGTAGAGCCCGGGGCCGCTGATGCCCACCGCCGCGCCTATCTCGTCGACGCCGACGCCGTGGAAGCCGCGTTCGGCGAAGAGGCGTGCGGCCTCACTGAGGATCTGCTCGCGACGGGTGGGTGCGGCCGCTGAAGTGCTCATGGGCATCCATTCTAGACAGGGCCGTTAGCGGTCGTTAACCTAGGCGCCACAGACGTTAACGCTCATTAACCCTGGATCCGAGCAAGGGAGCTCGACCGATGCAGCAGGCACCCGTGCTGACCAGCGCCGCGGACCCGGCGTCCGAGGCCTGGCGCACCAACGAGGCGGCCCACCGCGAACTGTCCGAGGGGCTGCGCGCCCGCCTGGAAGCGGTCCGCCTCGGCGGCGGCGAGAAGGCCCGGGCCCGCCACACGGCGCGCGGCAAGCTGCTGCCCCGCGACCGGGTGGACGCGCTGCTCGACCCGGGTTCGCCGTTCCTGGAGCTGGCCCCGCTGGCCGCCGAGGGCATGTACGGGGGCGCGGCCCCGGCCGCCGGGGTCATCGCGGGCATCGGGCGGGTCAGCGGCCGCGAGTGCGTCATCGTCGCGAACGACGCCACCGTCAAGGGCGGCACGTACTACCCGATGACGGTCAAGAAGCACCTGCGGGCCCAGGAGGTGGCGCTGGAGAACCGCCTCCCCTGCCTGTACCTGGTCGACTCGGGCGGCGCGTTCCTGCCGATGCAGGACGAGGTCTTCCCCGACCGGGAGCACTTCGGCCGCATCTTCTACAACCAGGCCCGCATGTCGGGCGCCGGCATCCCGCAGATCGCCGCCGTCCTCGGCTCCTGCACCGCGGGCGGCGCGTACGTCCCGGCGATGAGCGACGAGGCCGTCATCGTCCGCAACCAGGGCACGATCTTCCTCGGCGGCCCGCCGCTGGTGAAGGCCGCCACCGGCGAGGTCGTCACCGCGGAGGAGCTCGGCGGCGGCGAGGTCCACAGCCGCGTCTCCGGCGTCACCGACCACCTCGCCGAGGACGACGCCCACGCCCTGCGGATCGTCCGCAACATCGTGGCGACCCTGCCCGAGCGGGGCCCCCTGCCGTGGGCGGTGGAGCCCGCCGAGGAGCCGAAGGCGGACCCGTACGGCCTGTACGGCGCGGTCCCCGTCGACTCGCGCACCCCCTACGACGCCCGCGAGATCATCGCCCGCATCGCCGACGGCTCCCGCTTCCAGGAGTTCAAGGCCGAGTTCGGCACGACGCTCGTCACCGGCTTCGCCCGGATCCACGGCCACCCCGTCGGCATCGTCGCCAACAACGGCATCCTCTTCGCCGAATCCGCCCAGAAGGGCGCCCACTTCATCGAGCTGTGCGACCAGCGCGGCATCCCCCTGCTGTTCCTGCAGAACATCTCCGGCTTCATGGTGGGCCGCGACTACGAGGCCGGCGGCATCGCCAAGCACGGCGCCAAGATGGTCACCGCCGTCGCCTGCACCCGCGTCCCGAAGCTGACGGTGGTCGTGGGCGGCTCGTACGGCGCGGGCAACTACTCGATGTGCGGGCGGGCGTACTCTCCCCGCTTCCTGTGGATGTGGCCCAACGCCAAGATCTCCGTGATGGGCGGCGAGCAGGCGGCGTCCGTCCTCGCCACGGTCAAGCGCGACCAGATCGAGGGCTCCGGCCAGGAGTGGTCCGCCGAGGACGAGGAGGCCTTCAAGGCCCCGGTCCGCGCCCAGTACGAGGAGCAGGGCAGCGCCTACTACGCCACCGCGCGGCTGTGGGACGACGGGGTCATCGACCCCCTGGAGACCCGCCAGGTGCTGGGACTCGCCCTGACCGCCTGCGCGAACGCGCCGCTGGGCGAGCCCGGCTTCGGCATCTTCCGTATGTGACCTGCGACCTGTGACGTGAGGACCCCCAAGATGTTCAGCACTGTCCTTGTGGCCAACCGGGGCGAGATCGCGGTCCGGGTCATCCGCACCCTGCGCGAGCTCGGGATCCGCTCGGTGGCCGTCTTCAGCGACGCCGACGCGGACGCCCGCCACGTGCGGGAGGCGGACACCGCCGTCCGGATCGGGCCCGCCGCCGCCTCCGAGAGCTACCTGTCCGCGGAGCGGCTGCTGGACGCGGCCCGGCGGACCGGCGCCGACGCCGTCCACCCCGGCTACGGCTTCCTCGCGGAGAACGCCGCGTTCGCGCAGGCCTGCACCGAGGCCGGGCTGGTCTTCATCGGCCCGCCCGCCTCGGCGATCTCCCTGATGGGCGACAAGATCCGGGCCAAGGAGACCGTCCGGGCGGCGGGTGTGCCCGTGGTCCCCGGCTCCTCGGGGAGCGGCCTGTCGGACGGCGAGCTCGCCGAGGCCGCCGAGAAGATCGGCATGCCGGTCCTGCTCAAGCCGTCCGCGGGCGGCGGCGGCAAGGGCATGCGGCTGGTGCGCGACGGGGCACTGCTGGCGGAGGAGATCGCGGCGGCCCGCCGCGAGGCCCGCTCCTCCTTCGGCGACGACACCCTGCTCGTGGAGCGCTGGGTGGACCGGCCCCGCCACATCGAGATCCAGGTGATGGCCGACGCCCACGGCAACGTCGTCCACCTCGGCGAGCGCGAGTGCTCGCTCCAGCGGCGCCACCAGAAGGTCATCGAGGAGGCCCCGTCCGTCCTGCTGACCCCGCAGGTCCGGGCCGCGATGGGCGCCGCGGCCGTCGAGGCGGCCCGCGCGTGCGGGTACGTCGGCGCGGGCACCGTCGAGTTCATCGTCCCCGGCGGCGACCCCTCCTCGTACTACTTCATGGAGATGAACACCCGCCTCCAGGTCGAGCACCCGGTGACCGAGCTGGTCACCGGCCTGGACCTGGTCGAGCTCCAGCTGCGGGTCGCCGCGGGCGGCGAACTCGGCCTCACCCAGGACGACGTGGAGCTGACCGGGCACGCGATCGAGGCCCGCGTCTGCGCGGAGGACCCGGCCCGCGGCTTCCTGCCGTCCGGCGGCACGGTCCTGGCGCTGTCGGAGCCGTCGGGGCGGACCGTGCGGACCGACTCGGGGCTGGCGGCCGGGGTGGACGTGGGCTCCACGTACGACCCGATGCTGTCGAAGGTGATCGCGTACGGGCCCGACCGGGCGGCCGCGCTGCGCGTGCTGCGCGGGGCGCTCGCCGACACGGTGATCCTGGGCGTGCAGACGAACGCCGGCTTCCTGCGCCGGCTGCTGGCCCACCCTGACGTGGTGTCCGGGAACATGGACACCGGCCTCGTCGAGCGCGACCTGCCGGGCCTCCTGCCGGACGGGGTCCCGCCCGAGGTGTACGCGGCCGCCGCCCTGCTGGCCCGCGAGCCCGCCCCGGACACGGCGGCCGGGCAGCGGTGGGCGGATCCGTTCTCCGCGGCCGACGGCTGGCGCCTGGGCGGCACCCCGGCCTGGACGGTGCACCACTTCCGCCTGCCCGGCCAGGACCCGGTCGCCGTCCGCACCCGCCGCCTCGGCGCCGAGCTGGAGATCGGGCACCCCGGCGGCGGGCCCGGCCCGGCCCGCGGCCGGATCGTCTCCCGCACCGCGGACCGGCTCACCGTCGAACTCGACGGCGCCACGCACACGTTCGGCCATGCCGCCTCCCCGGAGGGCGTCTGGCTCGGCCGCGACGGCGACAGCTGGCACGTCCAGCACCACGACCCCGTCGCGGCCGCACTCGGCGGCCGGGGCCGCGCCGGGGCCGACACCCTGGCCGCGCCGATGCCGGGCACCGTCACCGTCGTCAAGGTCGCGGTCGGCGACAAGGTCGCCGCCGGGCAGAGCCTGCTCGTCGTCGAGGCGATGAAGATGGAGCACGTCATCTCCGCCCCGCACGCCGGCACGGTCGCCGAGCTGGACGTCTCCCCCGGGACGACCGTCGCCATGGACCAGGTCCTGGCCGTCGTCACCCCCGACGAGGACGAGGAGGCGGGCGCGTGAAGGGGCTCCCCATGGCCGTCCCGGCCCCCGGCCTGCCCGCCCGGGTCCGCATCCACGAGGTCGGCGCCCGCGACGGGCTGCAGAACGAGCAGACGGCCGTCCCCACGGAGGTGAAGGCCGAGTTCATCCGCCGGCTGGCCGCCGCCGGGCTGCGCACCGTCGAGGCGACGAGCTTCGTCCACCCCAAGTGGGTGCCGCAGCTCGCCGACGCCGAGCAGCTCTACCCCCAGCTCGCGGACCTCGCCGCGGCGGGCGTGCACCTGCCCGTGCTCGTGCCCAACGAGCGCGGCCTGGACCGGGCGCTCGCCCTGGGCGCCGACCGGATCGCCGTCTTCGGCTCGGCGACCGAGACGTTCGCCGCCCGGAACCTCAACCGGACCGTCGCCGAGTCCCTCGCCATGTTCGAGCCCGTCGTGGCCCGTGCCAGGGAGGGCGGCGCGCACGTCCGCGGCTACCTCTCCATGTGCTTCGGCGACCCGTGGGAGGGGCCCGTGCCGGTCGCGCAGGTCGTCGGGGTGGCCAGGGCGCTGCTGGACCTCGGCTGCGACGAGCTGAGCCTCGGCGACACCATCGGCACCGCCACCCCCGGCCACGTGCGGTCGCTGCTCTCCGCCCTGAACGGGGCGGGCGTGTCGACCGACCGGATCGGCGTGCACTTCCACGACACCTACGGCCAGGCCCTCGCCAACACCCTGGCCGCGCTGGAGCACGGGGTGGCCACCGTGGACGCCTCCGCGGGCGGCCTCGGCGGCTGCCCGTACGCGAAGAGCGCCACCGGCAACCTGGCCACCGAGGACCTCGTGTGGATGCTCGACGGCCTCGGCATCGAGACCGGGGTCGACCTGGCCGCCCTCACCGCCACGAGCGTGTGGATGGCCGAGCGGCTGGGGCGCCCGAGCCCCTCCCGCACCGTCCGCGCCCTCTCCCACAAGGAGTGAAAGACACCATGTCCCTCGACCACCGCCTGACCCCCGAGCACGAGGAGCTCCGCCGCACGGTGGAGGCGTTCGCGCACGACGTCGTCGCGCCGAAGATCGGCGACTTCTACGAGCGGCACGAGTTCCCGTACGAGATCGTGCGCGAGATGGGCCGCATGGGCCTGTTCGGACTGCCCTTCCCCGAGGAGTACGGCGGCATGGGCGGCGACTACCTCGCCCTCGGCATCGCCCTGGAGGAGCTGGCCCGCGTCGACTCCTCGGTTGCGATCACCCTGGAGGCGGGCGTCTCCCTGGGCGCGATGCCGCTGTACCTGTTCGGCTCCGAGGAGCAGAAGCGGCAGTGGCTGCCCAAGCTGTGCTCGGGCGAGGTGCTGGGCGCGTTCGGCCTGACCGAGCCGGGGGCCGGCTCGGACGCCGGCGGCACCCGCACCACGGCCGTGAAGGACGGCGGCGAGTGGGTGATCAACGGTTCGAAGTGCTTCATCACCAACTCGGGGACGGACATCACGGGCCTGGTCACGGTCACGGCCGTCACCGGCCGCAAGGACGACGGCCGTCCGGAGATCTCCTCGATCATCGTGCCGTCCGGCACCCCCGGCTTCACGGTGGCCGCGCCGTACTCCAAGGTCGGCTGGAACGCCTCCGACACCCGCGAGCTGTCCTTCGACGGGGTGCGGGTCCCGCTGGAGAACCTGGTCGGCGAGGAGGGCCGCGGCTACGCCCAGTTCCTGCGCATCCTCGACGAGGGCCGCATCGCGATCTCGGCGCTGGCGACGGGCCTGGCGCAGGGCTGTGTGGACGAGTCGGTGAAGTACGCGAAGGAGCGGCAGGCGTTCGGCCGGCCCATCGGCGACAACCAGGCCATCCAGTTCAAGCTGGCGGACATGGAGATGCGCGCGCACATGGCCCGGGTGGGCTGGCGCGACGCCGCGTCCCGGCTGGTGAACGGCGAGCCGTTCAAGAAGGAGGCGGCCATCGCGAAGCTGTACTCCTCGACGGTCGCCGTCGACAACGCGCGGGACGCCACGCAGATCCACGGCGGCTACGGGTTCATGAACGAGTACCCGGTGGCCCGCATGTGGCGCGACTCCAAGATCCTGGAGATCGGGGAGGGCACGAGCGAGGTCCAGCGGATGCTCATCGCGCGCGAGCTGGGCTTCGCGGGCTGACGCGCGGGCACACCGGCCGGGGCCGGCGCAGGGGAGCGATCCTGCGCCGGCCCCCGGCCTTTTTGGTCCGCGGAAATTCGGTTTCTGCCGAATTGCCGGATGCGGACCCGGCGGCATTTCCCACGCATCCGACGAACCGGCAATTCACTTTTCCCCGAGGGCACTTCATGCGGAAGGGAAGACCGCGAAAGGTCTCCCGGAGATCACGATCGGCGCCCGGGCGGGCACCGGCCTTGCATCCCCGCCGGAGATCCCTTTAGGTTAGGCTTACCTTCCCCACCGAACGGCCCGTTTCGGCCGCCCGGCACGTATGAAAGCGGACACCGACATGCCCAAGTCCCGTACCTCCTACCTCACCCGTCGCGGCCTGGTCGCCGCCGGCGGCGCCCTCGGCCTCGTCGCGGCTCTGACCGCGTGCGGCGGCGGCGACAAGGCGAAGAGCGGCGGCGACGCGGACAAGGGCGCCGCGGCGTCGGGCGCCTGGACCTTCAAGGACGACCTCGGCAAGGACATCAGCCTGAAGGCCGCCCCGAAGAACGTCGTGGCCTACACGGGCACCGCGGCCGCGCTGTACGACTACGGCGTGTCGGTCAAGGGCGTCTTCGGCCCGACCAAGACCGCCGACGGCAAGCCCGACGTGACGGCCGGCTCGATGGACATCTCCAAGGTCGAGATCCTCGGCAACGTCTACGACGAGTTCAACGTCGAGAAGTACGCCTCCCTGGCCCCCGAGCTGCTCGTCACCAACACCTGGGACGGCACCTACTGGTACGTGCCCGAGGCCTCCAAGGACAAGATCCTGGCTCTGGCCCCGGCCGCCGCGATCGGCGTGGGCGGCGACGCCTCCATGGACAAGTCCCTGGCCCGCACCGCCGACCTGGCGAAGTCCCTGGGCGCCGACCTGAACAGCAAGAAGGTCACCGACGCCAAGGCGCGCTTCGAGGCCGCCGCCGGGAAGGTCCGCGAGGCCACCAAGGCCAACCCGGGCATCAAGGTGCTCGTCGGCTCCGGCTCGGACGCGCTGTTCTACGTCTCCACCCCGAAGACCTCCGCCGACCTGAAGTACTTCGAGACCCTCGGCGTCGAGTTCGTCACCCCCGAGCAGGACAATCTCGACCAGGGCGGCTTCTTCGAGAGCCTCAGCTGGGAGAACGCCGGCAAGTACAAGGCCGACCTCGTCCTCCTCGACAACCGCACGGGCACCCTCCAGCCCGACGCCCTGAAGGCCAAGCCCACCTGGAACGAGCTGCCCGCCGTCAAGGCCGGCCAGGTCGCCCCGCGCGTGACCGAGCCGATCTACTCGTACGAGAAGTGCGCGCAGGTCCTCGAGGACCTCGCCAAGGCCATCCAGAACGCCAAGAAGGTCGGCTAGGACCCCGGCCGGCCCCGCGGCCGGCAGGAAGAGCAGATCCGGGACCCGGGCCCGCGGCCGACGCCGCGGGCCCTCGGTCCTGCCGCGGCCCGGCCGCACCCGTCCGGCGCCGGACCCCGCTGACCCGCGGTCCGGCGCCCGCCCGACACCCAGGGGGATCCACCCGCATGTCCGACTCTGCGTCCGGCACCGCGCCCGCATCCGAGGCCGCAGCCGCCCACTTCCGCTTCTTCACCCCGGAAGTGCTGCGCACCCGCCGCCTCGGCCACTCCTTCCTGCGGGTCACCTTCGGCGGCGACGGCCTGGCCGGCTTCCGCTCGGGCGGCTTCGACCAGAGCCTCTCGCTCTTCCTGCCGCCCGCCCACCGGCAGCACACCGAACTGCCCTCCACCGCCGAGGACACCTGGTTCGCCGCCTGGCGCGGGATGCCCGACGGCGAGCGGCCGGTCATGCGCTCGTACACGGTCCGCGAGCAGCGCGACGCGGACGGCGGCGCGGTCGAGGTCGACATCGACTTCGTGCTCCACGGCGACTCCTCCCCCGCCTCCGCCTGGGCCGGACGGGCCGCCGCCGGCAGCCGGATCCTGGCGATCGGCCCGGCGGTGGCGGACAACAAGTCCGTGCGCTTCCAGCCTCCGGCCGACACCGACGCGCTGGTGGTGTACGCGGACGAGACGGCGCTCCCCGCCGCCGCCGCGATCCTGGAGCGCCAGGCGCCGGACATGCGGGTGCGGGCGTTCTTCGAGGTCCCGCACGCCGACGACCGGCTCGACCTGGAGACCGCGGCCGACGCGGAGATCACGTGGATCGTGCGCGGGGCCGGGCCCGGCCGCGCCGAGCGCGTCGTGGAGGCGGTGCGCGCCGCCGAACTCCCGCAGGCGCAGCGCCCGTACGGCTGGCTGGCGGGTGAGGCGGGCACGATCCGCGCCGTCCGCCGGCACCTGGTGCAGGAGCGCTCCCTCGACCGGCGCGCGGTGCGCTTCACCGGCTACTGGCGCCTGGGCGCCAGCGAGGAGCAGCTGCTCGCCGAGGCGTACGCGGGCAAGGCCGCCAGCGAGGACCCGGCCTCCGAGCTGTAGGGCCGCGCAGGGGCACCGGGGTTTCCACGCCGGGGCTCCGGCCGGCGTGCTCCGGCTCCAGTGCCCTGCAAGCCGTCCGATACCCCGTCACCAGCGTTTCCGTTGCCGTCCCACCAGCAGCCTCCACGATTCTTCATGTCAAGGGACCTGGCCGGCTCCGACCGGACCCCACCCCCATTTGGCCGAATAATTAGGTTAGGCTAACCTAAGGCTTGCACCTGATCTTCCCCCCTCTTCCCCTGCCCCGGAGGAAAGTTGATGCGCTCGCATCTCCTGAATGAGACGACCGCGGAGCTGTACCGGCGTTCCGTCACCGAGGGCGTCGAGCGCGTCGCCGCGAAACTCGCGTCCACCCAGCGGCCCCACACCGGAATCTCCGTCGACGAACTCGCCCCCGTGGTCAACGGAATCGACCTGGACCGCCCGCTGGAGGACCCGGCCGCCGTCCTGGACGAGCTGGAAGAGGTCTACCTGCGCGACGCGGTGTACTTCCACCACCCGCGCTACCTGGGCCACCTCAACTGCCCGGTCGTCATCCCCGCCGTCCTCGGCGAGGCGGTCCTCTCCGCCGTCAACTCCTCCCTGGACACCTGGGACCAGTCCATCGGCGGCACGCTCATCGAGCGCCGCCTCATCGACTGGACCGCGGCCCGCATCGGCCTCGGCCCGGACGCGGACGGCATCTTCACCTCCGGCGGCAGCCAGTCGAACTTCCACTCCCTGCTGCTCGCCCGCGACGAGGCCTGCCGCAAGGCCATGCAGGCCGCCGACCGCCCCCTCGCCAAGTCCGAGGTCCTGCCCCGCCTGCGCATCTTCACCTCCGAGGCCAGCCACTTCAGCGTCAAGAAGTCGGCCGCCATGCTCGGCATGGGCTACGAGGCCGTCATCGCCGTCCCCGTCGACCGCAACCGCCGCATGGACACCTCCGTCCTCGCGCTGGAGCTGGAGGAGTGCGCCTCCGAGGGCCTCATCCCGATGGCCGTCGTCGCCACCGCCGGCACCACCGACTTCGGGTCCATCGACCCGCTCCCCGAGATCGCCCGCCTGGCCGCCGAGCACGGCACGTGGATGCACGTGGACGCCGCCTACGGCTGCGGACTGCTGGTCTCCCCCACCCGCCGGCACCTCCTCGACGGCATCGAGCACGCCGACTCGGTCACGGTCGACTACCACAAGTCCTTCTTCCAGCCCGTGAGCTCCAGCGCGATGCTGGTACGCAACCGCGACACCCTGAAGCACGCCACGTACCACGCGGACTACCTCAACCCGCGCCGCATGGCCGAGGAGCGGATCCCGAACCAGGTCGACAAGTCCATCCAGACCACGCGCCGCTTCGACGCCCTCAAGCTCTGGATGACGCTGCGCACCATGGGCGCCGACGGCATCGGCTCCCTCTTCGACGAGGTCGTCGACCTGGCCGCCGCCGGCTGGGACATCATCGACGCCGACCCGCGCTACGAGGTCGTCGTCCGGCCGCAGATCTCCACCCTGGTCTTCCGCTACGTCCCCGCGGACGAGGTGCGCCCCGACCTCGTCGACGAGGCCAACCTGCACGCCCGCAAGGCCCTGTTCGCCTCCGGCGAGGCCGTCGTCGCGGGCACGAAGGTCGACGGCAGGCAGTACCTGAAGTTCACCCTCCTCAACCCGCAGACCACCACGGCCGACATCGCGGCCGTGCTCGACCTCCTCGCGTCCCACGCCGAGCAGTACCTGGGAGAATCCCTTGCAGTCGTCTCGTGAGCCCCGTGGCCCCCGCCGGCCCCTCGACTTCATCGGTATCGGCCTCGGTCCCTTCAACCTGGGACTCGCCTGCCTGACCGCCCCGATCGACGAGCTCGACGGCCTCTTCATCGAGACGAAGCCGCACTTCGAGTGGCACGCGGGGATGTTCCTGGACGGCGCGCACCTGCAGACGCCGTTCATGTCGGACCTGGTCACCCTGGCCGACCCGACCTCGCCGTTCTCGTTCCTGAACTACCTCAAGGACCAGGACCGGCTGTACTCCTTCTACATCCGGGAGAACTTCTACCCGCTGCGGACCGAGTACAACGACTACTGCCGCTGGGCCGCCGACCGCCTGGAGAACGTGCAGTTCTCCACCTCCGCCACCGAGGTCTCCTACGACGAGCGGGCCGGCCTGTACGAGGTGCGCACCGACCGCGGCGAGACCCACCTGGCCCGCCGCCTGGTCCTCGGCACCGGCACCCCGCCGTACGTCCCGCCGGCCTGCGCCGGCCTGGGCGGCGACTTCTTCCACAACTCCGCCTACATGGCGAACAAGGCAGAGCTCCAGAAGAAGAAGTCGATCACCCTGGTGGGCTCGGGCCAGAGCGCCGCGGAGATCTACCACGACCTGCTCTCCGAGATCGACGTCCACGGCTACCAGCTCAACTGGGTGACCCGCTCCCCGCGGTTCTTCCCGCTGGAGTACACCAAGCTCACGCTGGAGATGACCTCCCCGGAGTACGTGGACTACTTCCACGCCCTGCCGGAGGAGACCCGCTACCGGCTGGAGACGCAGCAGAAGAACCTCTTCAAGGGCATCGACGGCGAGCTCATCAACGCCATCTTCGACCTGCTCTACCAGAAGAAGGTCACCATGCCGGGCCCCGTCCCGACCACGCTGATGACCAACACCGCGCTGAACTCGGCGGCCTACGACACCACCACGGGCACCTACACGCTGGGCCTGCGCCAGGAGGAGCAGGAGCGCGACTTCTCCCTCGCCACGGACGGCCTCGTCCTCGCCACGGGCTACAGGTTCGTCCTGCCCGAGTTCCTCGCCCCGATCCGCGACCGCATCAACTTCGACGGCCACGGCCGCCCCGACGCGGCCCGCAACTACACGATCGACACGGCCGGCCGCGAGATCTTCCTGCAGAACGGCACCGTCCACAACCACTCGATCACCTCGCCGGACCTGGGCATGGCCGCGTACCGCAACGCGTACATCGTCAAGGAACTACTCGGCCGCGAGTACTACAAGGTCGAGAAGTCCATCGCGTTCCAGCAGTTCGCCGCCCCGGAAGGCGTGCACGCATGAGCACCACCACCGAGATCCTGTACGCCCGCACGGACGCCGCCCTCGGCTCCTTCGCGATCCGCGCCCTGGACCCGCTGACCGACGCAGAGCTGCTCCACGGGTGGGTCACCCACCCGAAGGCGGCGTTCTGGATGATGCAGGACGCCTCCCTGCCCGACGTCGAGCGCGAGTACATGAAGATCGCGGCCGCCGAGCACCACGACGCGTTCATCGGCCTGCACGAGGGCCGGCCCGCGTTCCTGATGGAGCGCTACGACCCGAGCCGGCTGGAGCTGGTCGGCCTGTACGATGCCGAGCCCGGCGACACCGGCATGCACTTCCTCGTCGCGCCCAGCGACACCCCGCTGCACGGCTTCACCCGCGCCGTGATCACCACGGTCATGGCGGCTCTGTTCGCCGACCCGGCCGTCCGGCGCGTCGTCGTCGAGCCCGACGTCGACAACAAGGCCGTGCACGCCCTGAACGAGGCCGTCGGCTTCGTCCCGGAGCGCCCCGTCCAGAAGCCGGAGAAGACCGCCCTGCTCAGCTTCTGCACCCGCGAACAGTTCGAAGCGGCCACCGGCCTGACCACGGGAGCGTCGATATGAGCCTCGCCGACGCGATCTCCCACCTCTCGCCCGAACTGTGGGCCCGCGCCAACCGCGCGCTGGTCCGCAAGGCCCTGGCGGAGTTCTCCCACGAGCGCCTGCTGGACCCGCAGCCCCTGGAGGACGGCTCCGGCTACCGGGTCCGCAGCGACGACGGCACGGTGGAGTACCGCTTCCGCGCCGTCCGCCACGCCCTGGACCACTGGGCCGTGGACGAGGCCTCGATCGTCCGCCTGAAGGACGGCGCCGAGGCCGAGCCCGACGCCCTCGACTTCCACATCGAGATGCGCGGGGCGCTCGGCCTGAGCGACGAGGTCCTGCCGGTCTACCTGGAGGAGATCTCCTCCACCCTGGCGGGCACCGGCTTCAAGTACACCAAGCCGCAGGTGCCGGCCGCGGTCCTCGCGAAGTCCTCGTTCCAGGACATCGAGACCGGCATGACGGAGGGCCACCCCTGCTTCGTCGCCAACAACGGCCGCCTCGGCTTCGGGGTGCACGAGTTCCGCAGTTACGCGCCGGAGGCGGCGAGCCCGGTCCACCTGGTGTGGGTGGCCGCCCGCAAGGACGTCTCCACCTTCACCGCCGGCGCCGGCCTGGACCACGACTCGTTCATGCGCGCCGAGCTGGGCGAGGAGGCCATCGCCGGGTTCGAGGCGAAGATGGCCGCGCTCGGCCTGGACCTGGCGGACTACCACCTGCTGCCGATCCACCCCTGGCAGTGGTGGAACAAGACGACCGTCACCTTCGCCGCCGAGATCGCGAGCCGCCGCCTGGTGCTGCTCGGCGAGGGCGCGGACGCCTACCTGGCGCAGCAGTCCATCCGCACCTTCTTCAACACCAGCGCCCCCGAGAAGCACTACGTCAAGACGGCGATCTCGGTGCTGAACATGGGCTTCATGCGCGGCCTGTCCGCGGCGTACATGGAGGCCACCCCGGCCATCAACGACTGGCTGCACCGCCTCATCGAGAACGACGAGGTCCTGCAGTCCGTCGACTTCTCGATCATCCGCGAGCGGGCGGCGATCGGCTACCACCACCGCCAGTACGAGCGGGCCACGGACCGGTACTCGCCGTACCGGAAGATGCTGGCCGCGCTGTGGCGCGAGTCGCCGGTGGGCTCCCTGAAGGAGGGCGAGCGGCTGGCCACGATGGCCTCGCTGCTGCACGTGGACGCCGAGGGCCGGTCGTTGGCCGCCGCGCTCATCGAGGAGTCGGGGCTGAGCCCGGCCGAGTGGCTGCGCCACTACCTGCGCGCCTACCTCGTGCCGCTGCTGCACTGCTTCTACCAGTACGACCTCGCGTACATGCCGCACGGCGAGAACACCATCCTCGTCATCGAGGACGGCGTGGTGAAGCGGGCGGTCTTCAAGGACATCGCCGAGGAGATCGTCGTCATGGACCCGGACGCGGTCCTGCCGCCGGCGGTCGAGCGGATCCGGGCGGACATCCCGGAGGACATGAAGCTGCTGTCGATCTTCACGGACGTCTTCGACTGCTTCTTCCGCTTCCTGGGCTCGATCCTCGCGACCGAGGGCGTCTGCGACGAGGACACCTTCTGGAAGGCCGTCGCGGACTGCGGCCACGCCTACCAGGAGTCGATGCCGCAGCTCGCCGAGCGCTTCGAGCGGTACGACCTGTTCGCCCCGGAGTTCCAGCTGTCCTGCCTGAACCGGCTCCAGCTGCGCAACAACAAGCAGATGGTCGACCTGACCGACCCGTCGGCCGCCCTCCAGCTGGTCGGCACCCTGCAGAACCCCGTCGCGCCCTTCGCGCGGCGGTAGGCACGGGCGGGCCGGTGTGCGGCCACGGTCCCCCGCACACCGGCCCGCCCTCCGCCGCCCCCTCCTCCGCTACCGCCGCGCCGCGGCCCCCGCCTGCCAGGGCACGTCCGCCGCGCGGTGGTAGCCGATGCCCTGCGCCTCCATCCGCGGGGCCTGCGCGGCCAGGCGCGGCCCGTACTCCGCCCAGTCGGGCGGCTCCTGGCTCCAGCCGAGCTCGGCCAGGCACAGCACCCGCGGGAACGCCATGTACTCCAGCTCCTCGCGGGTCGCGACGGTCTCCGTCCACAGCGGCGCCTCGACCCCCAGCACCGCCTCGGCCGGCAGTCCGGCCAGGTACGCCCCCGGGTCCCACTCACAGGCCCGGCGCACCGGCACGTAGCCCGCCCAGGACAGGCCCGGCTTCGTCGCGGCGTCGTACTTCATGTCGAGGTAGAGCCGGTCGGCCGGTGACAGGATCACCGGGTGGCCCGCCTTCGCGGCGGCCGCGACCCGGGCCTTCTCCGCCGCGCCGGTCCGGTCGTGGCCCCAGTACTGGAGCACCGCCCCCGGCGCCGGCCGCGCCTCGGCCAGCTGGTGCCAGGCCACCACCGTCTTGCCGTGCCGGGCGACCGCCTGCTGCGCCCGGTCCATGAACGCCGCGTAGTCCGCGGGCGCCGTGGCGGAGGCCTCGTCGCCGCCGATGTGCAGGTAGCGGCCGGGGGTGAGCGCGGCCACCTCGGCGAGGACGTCCTCGACGAAGTCGTAGGTCCGCTCGCTGCCGGTGCACAGCGAGCTGAAGCCGACCTTGGTGCCCGTGTAGCGCGGGGGTGCCTTGCCGTCGCAGTTCAGCTCCGCGTAGGAGGCGAGCGCGGCGTTCACGTGCCCCGGCATGTCGATCTCCGGGACGACCTCCACGTACCGGTCGGCCGCGTACCGCACCAGGTCGCGGTACTCGTCCTTCGTCCAGTGGCCGCCGGGCCCGCCGCCGACCTCGCTGCCGCCGCCGTACTCGGCCAGCCGCGGCCAGGAGTCGATGGCGATCCGCCAGCCCTGGTCGTCGGTGAGGTGCAGGTGGAGGGTGTTCACCTTGTACTGGGCGAGCTGGTCGACGTACCTCTTGACCTGCTCCGCGGTGAAGAAGTGCCGGGCGATGTCGAGCATCGCCCCGCGGTGGGCGAACCGGGGCGCGTCGGTGACCGTGCCGCCCGGGACGGTGCCGGCGCCGCCGGCGGCGGGCAGGAGCTGGCGCAGCGTCTGCCCGGCGTGGAAGAGGCCGGCCGGGGTGCGGGCGGTGAGGGTGACGGCGCGCGGGCCGGACTCCAGCCGGTAGCCCTCGTCGCCGAGGTCCGGGGCCGAGGGGTCGAGCCGCAGCTCGATCCCGCCGCCCGCGGGAGCGTCGACGACGGGCAGCGGCAGCCCCGTGGGGCCGCGGAGCTGCTCGGCGAGGAGTTCGCCGACCCTGCGGACCTCCGCGTTGCCGGTGCGGCCGGTGCGGATGACGGTGCCCGGCCCGAGGGCGTGGCCGGATCCGGACGCCCGGACGGTGGCCGGGGCCGGCAGGAGCTGCCCGAAGCCGGCGGGGGCGGCGGGCCGGGGGGCGCGGGGTTTCGCGTCGTCGCCGCGGGCGGTGGCACAGGAGGCGACCGAGGCCAGGAGGAGGAGGGTGCCGAGCGTGCGTCGCAGGACTCTCATGGCCCAGGTATAGGCCAACTCGCGTGCGGGGGGCGGTGCGAGAATCGCAGGATGGCGGAAATCATCCAGAAGGACGGTACGTGGGGCTTCGACGGGGACGCGGTGCGGATCGTGCCCGGGCGGGACAAGGGGGTGGGCCTGCTGCGCCAGAGCCTCGGCGAGGTGGTCGTGCCGCTGCGCGCCATCGCCGGGATCAGCTTCGAGCCGGGCCGCAAGGCGGGCCGGCTCAGGCTCCGCCTGCGTGACGGGGCGTGCCCGCTGCTCCAGGTGACCGGGGGGCGGCTGCCCGAGTCCTCGGACCCGTACCGGCTGGCGGTGGAGTCGGACCGGTCGGGCGTGGCCGAGTACTTCGTGGACGAGGTGCGCAACGCGCTGCTGCTGGAGCAGGTGGAGTCGGGCCCCGTGGAGGCGTACCTGCTGCCGGGGCCGGCGGTGCCCATCACGGTGGCGGCGGGCGACGGGACGGTGGCCTTCGACGGCGACCGGGTGGGCCTGGACTGGAACTGGACGACGGAGGAGGCGAAGAGCTCCGGGGGCCCGCGGGAGTTCCGGGTGGTGGACCTGCGCGGGGTGGAGTGGTCGCCGTCCAAGGGCCTGGACAACGGGTGGATCCGGTTCACGCTGGCCGGGGCCCCGCCGGCGCCCGCGCCCAAGTACGACCCGTACACGGTGGAGCTGTTCGGCTTCCGGAAGGACCCGCTGATGGCGCTGGTCGCGGCGGCGGTGGCGGCGCGGATGCCGCACCCGGCGGCCGTGCCCGGGCAGGTCCCGGCGGCGGCCGCGGCGGCGCCGGAGCTTGCGGCGGGGGCGCCGGAGCCGTCGGGCCCGGAGGACCACGACGCGCTGCTGCGCCGGCTGCGGGAGCTGGGCGACCTGCACCAGTCGGGGATCCTGACGGCGGACGAGTTCACCGCGGCCAAGCAGGCCGTTTTGCGGCGTTTCTGACCTCTTCCATAGCGGATCAGCGCATTCCGCTGGTCCAGACCAGCATGATCCTGCCCGGTTTCGGGCAGGATCTTTGCGTTCCTGCCCTTCTCCCGTCAATATCTACGAGTGCTCGACCGCCGCCCGTCATACGACGACCTCGTCGACCACCTGGTACGCAGCACCTCGCTCCAGCGCGGGGAGGCCGCACGGGTGGTGCTCGACGTGCTCGCGTACTTCGACGAGACGACCGAGGAGTTCGTCCGCCGCAGGCACCGCGAACTCCAGGCAGGCGGGGCGGTCAACGCCGAGATCTTCGAACGGATCGCGGCCGAGCTGCCGCACCGCGCCGTGGCGCCGCCGGAGCTGTCGCTGCGGCAGCTGCGGCGCATCGTCTACGGCTGAGCGCCGCGGCAGCACGGCACGGCACGGGCAATCCGAAACCTCAGGAGGGGCAGTACTTCATGTGCGGAATCGTGGGATACATCGGCAAGCGCGACGTCGCGCCGCTGCTGCTGGAGGGCCTCCAGCGTCTGGAGTACCGCGGGTACGACTCGGCGGGCATCGTCGTCAACAGCCCGAAGTCCACGGCGCTCAAGGTCGTCAAGGCCAAGGGCCGCGTCCGTGACCTGGAGACCCGGGTCCCCAAGCGCTTCGCCGGCACCACCGGCATCGCGCACACCCGCTGGGCCACCCACGGCGCCCCGAGCGACATCAACTCCCACCCGCACCTGGACGCGGAGAACAAGGTCGCCGTCGTCCACAACGGCATCGTCGACAACGCCGCCGAGCTCCGCGCCAGGCTGGAGTCCGAGGGCGTGGTCTTCGTCTCGGAGACCGACACCGAGGTCATCGTCCACCTGATCGCCCGCTCCCAGGCCGAGAGCCTGGAGGAGAAGGTCCGCGAGGCCGTCAAGGCGATCGAGGGCACCTACGGCATCGCCGTGATGCACGCCGACTTCGCCGACCGCATCGTCGTCGCCCGCAACGGCTCGCCGGTCGTCCTCGGCATCGGCGAGAAGGAGATGTTCGTCGCCTCCGACGTCGCCGCGCTCGTCGCCCACACCCGCCAGGTCGTCACCCTCGACGACGGCGAGATGGCCACCCTGAAGGCCGACGACTTCCGCACCTACACGACCTCCGGCGCAACCACCACCGCCACCCCGGAGACCGTCGAGTGGGAGGCCGCCTCCTACGACATGGGCGGCCACGACACCTACATGCACAAGGAGATCAGCGAGCAGCCCGACGCGGTCGACCGCGTCCTGCGCGGCCGCATCGACGACCGCTTCTCCACCGTGCACCTCGGCGGCCTGAACCTCGACCCGCGCGAGGCCCGCGGCATCCGCCGCGTCAAGATCCTGGGCTGCGGCACCTCGTACCACGCCGGCCTGATCGGCGCGAGCCTCATCGAGGGCATGGCCCGCATCCCCGCCGACGCCGAGCCTGCCTCCGAGTTCCGCTACCGCAACCCGGTCGTGGACCCCGACACCCTCTACATCGCCGTCTCCCAGTCCGGCGAGACGTACGACGTGCTGGCCGCCGTCCAGGAGCTCAAGCGCAAGGGCGCCCGCGTCCTCGGCGTCGTCAACGTGGTCGGCTCCGCCATCGCCCGCGAGGCCGACGGCGGCGTGTACGTGCACGCCGGCCCCGAGGTCTGCGTCGTCTCCACCAAGTGCTTCACCAACACGGTCGTGGCGTTCGCGCTGCTCGCCGTGCACCTCGGCCGCATCCGCGACCTGTCCGTCACCGACGGGAAGCGGATCATCGAGGGCCTGCGCCGCCTGCCCGCCCAGATCGAGGAGATCCTCAAGGGCGAGGAGGACATCAAGGAGCTGGCCGCCCAGTACGCCGACGCCAAGTCGATGATGTTCATCGGCCGCGTCCGCGGCTACCCGGTCGCGCTGGAGGCCTCCCTGAAGCTCAAGGAGATCTCCTACATCCACGCCGAGGCCTACCCGGCCTCCGAGCTCAAGCACGGCCCGCTCGCCCTGATCGAGCCGGCGATGCCGACGGTCGCGATCGTCCCCGACGACGACCTGCTGGAGAAGAACCGCGCCGCCCTGGAGGAGATCAAGGCCCGCAGCGGCCGCATCCTCGCCGTCGCGCACCGCGAGCAGGAGAAGGCCGACCACACCATCATCGTCCCGAAGAACGAGGACGAGCTGGACCCGATCCTGATGGGCATCCCGCTCCAGCTGCTGGCCTACCACACCGCCCTGGCCCTGGGCCGGGACATCGACAAGCCGCGCAACCTGGCGAAGTCCGTGACCGTCGAGTAGCAGCGGCGGGCGGCCTCGCCGCCCCGCCGAGGCGCGCCGAGACGGCCGAACGGCCCCCGGTCCGAGGACCGGGGGCCGTTCGTGCACCCGCGCCGCCTTCCCGTGCGGCGCCGCCTGGCGGGACGGCGCCGAGCGGGTCAGCCCGCGGCGGCCGCGCTCCTGCCGCCGGAGGCCCGGCCGAGCGCGGTCGGCCAGTTGGCGAGCGCCGCCGTGGCGCCGTACCAGGCCATCAGCCCGGAGACGGCGGCCACCCAGCCGGCGGCCTTGCCCAGGCCGCCGCTGTCGGCGAGGGTCCCCACGGCGAGGAGGACGAGGGAGAGCGTGAGCAGGGCGTACGCCCCCTGGCCGAACAGCCCGCCCGGCGCACTCAGGGTGAGCGTCAGCGCGAGCAGGGCGAAGAGGAGCAGGAACAGGCCGGCGGCGTTGGCCGAGACCTTGGCGTCGGCCCCGTGGGCCCAGGTGAACCAGAAGGCGCCGAGGCCCGCGAACGCCGTGCCGTTGAAGCCGTTTCCGCCGCGGTACTCCAGGAGTCCGAGGACGAACAGGGCGAGGCCGCCGACGTAGGTCGCGAGCGAGACGGAGTCGGCCGCGGACACCCCGCCGACGATGCCGGTCTGTCCGATTCCGAAGGCGAGAAGGGTGAGACCCAGGGCCAGGTTCCCGAGGGTCGAGGTGGAGGCCGTGCTTCCCGCAGAGACACCGTTGTCCACGGCGGGCTCCCTTCGATCTGCAGTTGTTGCTGCGTCCCAGCAGCACTTATCTACCCTTTACAGGGGTGCACAACCGCACAATCAGCACCTGCGGGGTTACGGAATGACAACAACCGGTCGCTGTGCGCGCTTGGCCAGGCGGCCCGCGACCGAGCCGAAGATCCGGCCCACGATCCCGTGCGTCGAGCCGACCACGATGGCGTCGGCCGAATACTCCCGGCCGACCTCCTCCAGTTCGTGGCAGATGTCGCCGCCCCGCTCGACGAGGATCCAGGGCACCTCGGCCAGGTAGTCCGCGCAGGCCAGCTCCAGGCCCAGCACCTCGGTGCGGTGGTCCGGCACGTCGACGAAGACCGGCGGCTCGCAGCCCGCCCACACGGTGGTGGGCAGCCGGTTCGCCACGTGCACGATGATCAGGCCGGAGCCGGAGCGCCGCGCCATGCCGATCGCGTACGCCAGGGCGCGCTCGCTGGAGGTGGAGCCGTCGAAGCCGACCACCACGCCGTGGCGGAAGGCCGGGTCGCAGGGGTGGCGCGCCTCGTCCGCCGCGCGCACGTCGCTCGGCACGTGGTCGGCGAGCGGCTTGCGCTTGCGGTCCGCGGGTTCGGGGAATTCGTGACCGGCCATGGGTGTCTCGGCGAAGAGGTCCTCGGGCGAAGGGACAAGACGACGGGGCGGCAGTGGGTGAAATCGACGACGGAGGGTGACGGAGCTCTGTCCGGGAAGCATCTTCCCAAGCCCTTACCCCTCAGGGTACGGCGACACTCCTGTCCTGCCCAGGGCATGCAGCACTTGGAGAGCGTCCCAGGGAGCATGCCGGAGGCAGGCCTGGTTGGCAATGGCCGCTGGCCCCTACAGCCAGTGACCGGCGGGCTGCCGCGCCACCCGTGCGCGCAGTGACCGAGCCCCGCCGGGCACCGTTGGACAGGCGTCCGACCGTCCAGGAAGAGCCCGCAGGGAGCCCGCCGTGCCCGGCCACCCGGTTCCGCCCGCCCAGTCCGCCGAGCCGGCGCACCCCGGCCCGCACGCCGACCCGTACGCCGGCGCCCCCCGGCGTCCCGCGGGCGGCGCGGTTCACCCGTCCGTGCGGTCCGCGCACCGCCGGGACGACGATCCCGCGGGTGACGTGGTGCGCTGGGCGGTCTTCAGCTGCCTGCTCGTCCCGGTCGTCCTCGTCGTCTACGGGACCTCCTTCGGCGGGGCCGCGGTGGCGACCCTGGGGCTGGTGGCGGTCACGGCCGTGTGCCGGGTGATGCTCCGCCGGTCCGAGCAGGCCGGGCGGGCCGCCGCCCTCGTCCCGGCGCGGCAGCGGGCGGCCGCCGGGCGGCGCCGGCGGCAGTCGCGGGGCGCGGGCGCGGCCCGCGGCGGCGGCCGGCACGGCTGTGCGGGTCCGGGCGGGGGCGCCCCGCGGGACTGACTGGTTCGCACAACCACACCCGCTTGGTTTCGGCCAACTTCCCGGAAGGTCCGCCCCCTTGCCGGAATGCCCCGTCCCGCCCCCCACCACCAGCGTCAACGGCTGCGGAGGGCCCGGAAGACCCGATGAGTACCGGCCACGGCCGAATCCAGGACCCCGCAGGCCGGTAGCGGAGCGGAACGGTTCCTGATCGAATGCTTTTCGCCAAGTTGCCAAGTCGACATAGCGCTGCGTGCTGAACTTGTCACGCCGACACCAGCGGACGCAGTAGATTCGATCATGTTTTACGGCGGGGGATCCACGTGCAAGGCCGAGGGGAAACGTGCAGGTGCGACCAGACCAAGGAGTCGCGACACCCAAGGGGGGCTTAGCCATGAGCCAGGATTCCACCGCCGTCGTCGCGGACGCCGGCAGGAAGCTCGCGGGGCGTCGCCGCAGGGAGATCGTCGCGGTGCTGCTGTTCAGCGGCGGACCGATCTTCGAGAGCTCCATCCCGCTCTCCGTGTTCGGCATCGACCGGCAGGACGCGGGAGTTCCACGCTACCGACTGCTCGTGTGCGCCGGTGAGGACGGTCCGCTGCGGACCACCGGCGGGCTCGAACTGACCGCGCCGTACGGCCTGGAGGCGATCGCCCGCGCGGGCACCGTCGTCGTCCCGGCCTGGCGCTCCATCACTTCGCCGCCGCCTCCGGAGGCGCTGGACGCCCTGCGTCTGGCACACGAGGAGGGGGCCCGGATCGTCGGGCTGTGCACGGGGGCCTTCGTGCTCGCCGCCGCCGGCCTGCTGGACGGGCGGCCTGCGACGACGCACTGGATGTACGCGCCGACGCTGGCCAAGCGGTACCCGTCCGTCCACGTCGACCCGCGCGAGCTGTTCGTCGACGACGGCGACGTCCTCACCTCCGCGGGCACCGCGGCCGGAATCGACCTGTGCCTGCACATCGTGCGCACCGACCACGGCAGCGAGGCCGCCGGGGCGCTGGCCCGCCGGCTCGTCGTCCCGCCGCGGCGCACGGGCGGCCAGGAGCGCTACCTCGACCGGTCCCTGCCGGAGGAGATCGGCGCCGACCCGCTGGCCGAGGTCGTCGCCTGGGCGCTGGAGCACCTCCACGAGCAGTTCGACGTGGAGACGCTCGCCGCCCGCGCGTACATGAGCCGGCGCACCTTCGACCGGCGGTTCCGCTCGCTGACCGGCAGCGCGCCGCTGCAGTGGCTGATCACCCAGCGGGTGCTCCAGGCGCAGCGGCTGCTGGAGACCTCCGACTACTCGGTCGACGAGGTCGCCGGGCGCTGCGGGTTCCGCTCGCCGGTCGCGCTGCGCGGGCACTTCCGCCGCCAGCTGGGGTCCTCCCCGGCGGCCTACCGCTCCGCCTACCGGGCCCGCCGGCCCCAGGGCGAGGCGCAGGCCTCCGACCTGGGCGCGGGGCCGGTGCCGCACCAGCGCACCCCGCAGCCGCAGCGCGCGGCGGCGGCGCTGGCCGCCTCCGGCCCGACGGTGACGGAGCTGTACGCCCCGAACCGGGTGCTGCGCGAGCACGCGTAGCGCCGGGCTCGGGGGCGCACCCCGAACGGCAGGGCCCCGTACCGGTCTCGAACCGGTGCGGGGCCCTGCGCCGTCCCCGGGGGCGCCGCCCGGGTGCGGGCCCGGCCGGATCGGCGCGGGGAGCGCACCCCGGGGAGCGCATAAGGTGGACGCATGAACGATCGCATGGTGTGGATCGACTGCGAGATGACCGGTCTCTCGCTGACGGACGACGCACTTATCGAGGTGGCCGCGCTGGTCACCGACTCGGAGCTGAACGTGCTCGGCGAGGGCGTGGACATCGTGATCCGCCCGCCGGACGCGGCCCTGGAGACCATGCCCGACGTGGTGCGCGAGATGCACACCGCCTCCGGCCTGCTCGCCGAGCTGGCCGGGGGGACGACGCTGGCCGACGCGGAGGAGCAGGTCCTCGCGTACGTGCGCGAGCATGTCAAGGAGCCCCGGAAGGCGCCGCTGTGCGGGAACTCGGTCGGCACCGACCGCGGGTTCCTGCTGCGGGACATGCCGGCGCTGGAGAGCCACCTGCACTACCGGATCGTTGACGTGTCCTCGGTCAAGGAGCTGGCGCGCCGCTGGTACCCGCGGGCGTACTTCAACAGCCCGCCGAAGAACGGCAACCACAGGGCGCTGGCGGACATCCGCGAGTCGATCGCCGAGCTGCGCTACTACCGGGAGGCGGTCTTCGTGCCGCAGCCGGGGCCCGACTCGGACACCGCCCGGTCCATCGCCGCGAAGTACGTGCTGCCCGCCGGATAGCACGCGGAGCGGCCCCGATGGAGGGGGTCCCGGAAAACGGGGGCGCGAGCACCCTCCGGGACCCTGTACCCTTTTCTTCGGCCGGTCGGTTTCGACCGGGCGTGGTGGGTGTAGCTCAGTTGGTAGAGCACCTGGTTGTGGTCCAGGTGGCCGCGGGTTCGAGTCCCGTCACTCACCCTGGCAGGAGGGCCCCGGTCCGCGGAAGCGGCCGGGGCCCTTCCGCGTCCCCGGGGCCTCTTCCGGCCGCCGGGACCGCTCGGACCGGGTGCGCGGCGCAGAGGGCTCCGCCGGCGCTACCACAGCCCGCCGGGGCGTACGTCGTGGAAGAACTCGTAGCGGCGCGGTGCCTCGGGCAGGAACCAGTGGAAGCCCTCCTGGAGGAAGACCGCGGCCAGGCTCACGGCGGTGACCAGCAGCAGGAGCCACAGCACGGCCGCCCCCGCGGTCCGGTACCGCCCGGGCCCGGCCGCCGGGACGGCCCGGTCCGCGGTCGCGTGGGCGAGGGCGAGGACGATCCCGACGGCCGCGGCGGAGGCTTGGAAGAGGAGCGCCGCCCACATGGGCGGGTGTAGGCCGAGGACCGCGGCGCCGTCCGCCCGGCCGCCCGGCAGGACGGCCTGCCGCCAGGACGCGAAGGAGCCCGCCGCGAGGGCGGTCAGCGCGAGCCCCCACCCGGTCATGTAGTCGCGGCCGGAGACCGCCCCGTCCATCAGGGCCGTCCGCACGATGTACGCCGCGCCCGCCGCCGCGAGCAGCATGCACATCCGCTGGACGACGCAGAGCGGGCACGGCGGCGCCCCGGCCGTGAACTGGTGGACGAGGCCGCCGGCGGCGACGAGCGCCCAGCCGGCGGTGAAGAGGCAGGCGAACCAGAACTGGACCCGCCCGAGGAGGCCGCCCTCGATCGGCGTCTCCGGAACCATGCTGCTGTGCATCGTGACCACGGTCAGAGGCCCGCCCCGAGCGAGGGGCCGCCCGCGGCGTGGTGGGCCGTCAGCAGGACCACCGCGGCGAGCACGGCCCACCAGGCGCCGAGCACGGCCGTCCGCGACGACTCCCGGCACATGGCGAAGAGGGTGGCGAGGAGACCGCCGAAGATGAGGGTGTCCATGCCGCGGACGGTACCCACGGAGCCGCGCGCGCCCCGCGAGGCGCGCCCCCGGCGCCCGCCGGTTACGTCGGTTGACCGGCAGCGGCGCGTCCGCGCCGCCTGCGCCGTCCGCGGCGCTCGCGGCCGCCGTCCGGGCCGGTGCCGCGGGTCCGGCCGTCGAGGGCGATCCACAGCCGGACCTCGGTGCCGCCGAGGACGGAGCGGCCGATGCGCACGTCGCCGCCGGTGGACTCGGCGACCCGGCGGACGATGTCCAGGCCGAGGCCCGTCGAGCCGTCGCGGCCGCCGTCGTTCCCGCGGCGCAGGGCGGCGTCGGGGTCGTCGATGCCGGGGCCGGCGTCGGAGACGAGGACGATGACGGCGTCGCCCGCGTCGTGGACGTCGACGGCGAAGGGGGTGCCCTCGGGGGTGTGCCGGAAGACGTTGCCGAGGAGCGCGTCGAGGGCGGCGGCCAGTTCGGGCCGGGCCACCGGGATCCGCACCGTGCGGTCCACCCCGGCGAGCCGGACGGTGCGGCCCTCGTCCTCGGCGAGCGCCGACCAGAAGCCCATCCGGTCGCGGATCACCTCGGAGGCGTCGCAGCCGGCGCCCGCCCCGGCGGCGGGGGCGCGCTGCTCGCGGGCGGTGCGGATGATCGTGTCGACCTCCCGCTCCAGCTGCTCGACAGCCGCGCGGGTCTGCTCGGCGGCCGGGCCCTCGCCGAGCGAGGCCGCGTTGAGCCGGAGCACCGTGAGGGGGGTGCGCAGCCGGTGGGAGAGGTCGGCGGCGAGCTCCCGCTCGTTGGCGAGGAGCTCGACGACCTGGTCGGCCATGGAGTTGAACGCGACGGCGGCGGAGCGCAGCTCCTTCGGCCCGGCCTCCGGTACGCGTGCCCCCAGCCGGCCCTCGCCCAGCTGGTGGGCGGCGTCGGCGAGCCGCTCGGCGGGCCGTACGAGCCGGGCCCCGAGCCGGTCGGCGACGGCGACCGAGCCGACGACGAGCGCGAGGCCGACGCCGGCCAGGACGAGCCAGGCGGTGCCGACGCCGTTGCTGACCTCGGATTCGGGGACGTAGATCTCGACGACGGCGATGTCGCCGGAGCCGAGGGCCGTGGGCTGGAGGAGGGCGGAGCCGCCGCGGGCCAGCGGGACCGTCATGGCCCGGCCCTGCTTGCGGGTCTCCTCCACGGCGTGCACGGCTGCCCGGCCGGTGCCGACCTCGACGGCCTGGCTGCCGCCGACGGCGGGCACGTGCACGGCCATCCGCCCGGCGGCGCCCGTCTGCGTGGACTCCACCGCCTTGCGCAGCTGTACGGGGTCGGTGGTGATGGACAGGGTCGGGCCGATCGTGGCGGCCTGCCGCTCGGCGTTGGAGAAGGCCCGGTCGCTGGCCATCTCCTGGACGACGAGCCCGAGCGGCACCGCGAAGGCCACGACGACCATCACCGTGACCGCCAGGCACACCTTGACCAGGGCCCACCTCACGGGCGCGCCCCCCTGCCGCCGCTCACGCGGGCGGTTCCAGCTTCACCCCGACGCCGCGCAGCGTGTGCAGGTAGCGGGGGTTGGCGGCGGTCTCGCCGAGTTTGCGGCGCAGCCAGGACAGGTGCACGTCGATGGTCTGGTCGTCCCCGTACGACTGCTGCCACACCTCGGCGAGCAGCTCGCGCCGGGAGACGACCACGCCGGGCCGGCCGGCGAGGAAGGCCAGCAGGTCGAACTCGCGGCGCGTCAGGTCCAGTACGGCGCCGTCCAGTTCGGCCTGGCGGCGCAGCGGGTCGATGGCCAGCCCGCCCACGCGCAGGACGCGGGAGGGCGCCTCGGCCCCGGCGGCGGCGCGGGCGCGGCGCAGGACGGCGGCGATGCGGGCGGAGAGGTGCTCGACGGAGAACGGTTTCGTCAGGTAGTCGTCGGCGCCGTCGTTGAGCAGCCGGACGATCTCGGCCTCGTCGTCGCGCGCGGTGGCGATGATCACGGGGACGTCGGTGATGCCGCGCAGCATCTTCAGCGCCTCGGCCCCGTCCAGGTCGGGCAGTCCGAGGTCGAGGATGACGACGTCGAAGCGGTGGTGGGCGACCTCCCGCAGGGCCTCCAGGGCCGTGCCGACGCTGCGCACGGTGTGGGCGGCGTCGGTCAGGTGCCGGATGAGGGCGGAACGTACGAACTGGTCGTCCTCGACCACGAGCACACTTGCCATGGGCCGCACCGTAGTCCATTCGGGGGACACTGCGGGGTGTCGGGCGGCGTTCGGGGCGGGTGGTGCAGTATGTGGCCTGATGCGCCGAGGACTTGTACATGCTTTCGCCTGGATGCTGGCGACCGGGGCGGCGGTGACGCTGTCGTGGTGGGGCGTGCACTCCGTCATGTCCGGAACGGCCTACGATCCGCCGCTCGCGGTGCCGTTGGCGCCGGACGCGCTGTCCTCGTCGACGCAGCGCCCGCCCACCGCCGCGCCGGCGCCCTCCCCGACCGGGTCGCCGTCCGCCGCGGCCTCCCCGCCGGACCCGGGCGCGCCGCCCGCCGGGCAGCCGTCCGGCAGGCCGTCGCCGAAGGCGTCCGGGGCGGGCGCCCGCCCGGCGGGGCAGGAGGCCGCGGACGGCTCCGGGGATGCCGGGCGGGTGAAGGCGTACACGGCGGCGGGCGGGCGGGTCGTCTTCGACCTCGGCGCGTACTCGGCGGACCTGGTCTCGGCGACGCCGGAGGCGGGCTGGCAGATGCAGGTGTGGAAGCAGCCGTACTGGATCCGGGTCACCTTCACCAAGGGCGACCGGGAGGTATCCGTCTTCTGCACGTGGCACAGCCATCCGCCGCTGGTGGAGACGTACGAGAACTGAGCGGGCGGCGGGGCGGGGGGCGGGGCCGCGCGGGGCGCGGGCCGCGCCGCGTCAGCGGAAGACCGACGGCGGCGGCTGCGGCGACGGGACCGCCGAGGCGTCCGCGACGGGGGCTGCGCCGCCCGCGAAGTCGGTCAGGGCCCGGCCGTGCTCGACGCGCCCGGGGTGCGGGTCGCTCGCGACCCGGCGGGTGAACTCGGCGACGGGCAGTTCGCGGTCGGAGGCGGCGAGCACCGCATTGCCGAAACGCTTCCCCCGCCACACCACCGGGTCCGCGGCCAGCGCCAGGTGCGCGAAGCGGGCGGCCGCGGTCGCGATCTGGCCCTTCAGGTGCGCGAGCGGCGGCCCGTCCGCGAGGTTCGCCGCATACCAGCCGCCGGGCGCGAGGGTGCGGCGCACCTCGTCCAGGAACTCGGTGCTCGTCAGGTGCGCGGGGGTCCGGGCGCCGCTGAACACGTCCGCGATGACCAGGTCCGCCCAGCCGTCGGGGACCTTCGCGAGGCCGGCGCGCGCGTCCAGCGCCCGGACGCGGATCCCGGCCTGCGGGTCCGGCGGCAGGTGCTCCCGCACGAAGGCCACCAGCGCGGCGTCGACCTCGACGACCTGCTGCCGGGAGCGGGGGCGGGAGGCCGCCGTGTAGCGGGCCAGGGTGAAGGCGCCGCCGCCGAGGTGGACCACGTTCAGCGGCCGCCGGGCGGGGGCGGCGAGGTCGATGAGGTGGCCGATGCGGCGCTGGTAGGCGAACGCGAGCCGGCCCGGGTCGGCGAGGTCGACGTGCGACTGCGGCGCCCCGTCGATCAGCAGGGTCCAGCCGCCCGGGTGCTCCCGGTCGGGCGCCAGCTCCGCGAGCCCGCCGTCCACCGGAGCGGAGACCGGCCCGGAGCCGCCGCCGGGGCCCGCCGCCGGCGCGCCCGCGCGCCCGCGCCGCCCGCTGCCGGCGTCCGTGCCGCGCGCCTCGCCCCGGCCCTTGTCCCTGCCTCTGCCCTTGCCTGCCACCAGGCCATTGTCCCCGCCCCGCGGGTCCGTCGGCCCGCCCCCCTCAGCTGCAGCTGTCCGCCGCCTCGATCAGCCGGGCCGCCTCGCCGAGCGCCGCCCGCAGCACCTCCGGGTCGGTGACGCCGCCCGCCGGGTCGGGCGGGAGCAGCCAGCCCCCGTCCCGCGCGGCCGGGGGCAGCTCGCCGAAGCGCATGCCGCGGCCGTTCGTCTGCGTGCAGGCGCTGCCCGGCAGGTCCCAGCCGTCGGCGGTGCCGGGCGGTACGAGGAAGCCGAGGGTGTCGCCGGAGCCGTCGTGGAGGACCGGCCCGACCCCGCCGTCCCGGTCCGCGGCGCGGCGGATGATATCGACGGCCTCCAGGCCCTGCCGGGCGGGCACGGTCACGAGGTCCGGCGCGCCGGCCCCGGCCGCCCGGACCGCGAGGGCCGCGGGGGCCGCGGGGGCCGCCCGGAACCCGGGTGCGCAGGGCCCGCCCTGCGCGGGCGCGGTGTCCATTCCAGTGCTTTCCATACCGGCCTCCACCACCAGAACGCCTCCTCCGTCGCCTGCGCGCGGGGGACGGGAGCCGCAGCGCGCTCCTCAAGGGGTTCAACGCCCCCGTCCGTCAACAGATGCGGCGGCAAGACGCCGCAAAGGATGGCAGTTCATGGCGGATCGCGGGTGAGATATCCGATTTGTAGCCAAACACCACGTCACGGGGCCCCCGCCGGCGGTACGTTGCGTGCGCGCCGGGCCGGCACCCCCGCCGACAGCACCGGCGGTGCGTCCCCTGCCAGAGAGGCCAGTTCCATGGCGGCGTTCCCGCACTCACCCAACCAGGCGTTCCGGCGGCTGCGCGGAACCCGCTCCCCCGCGGAGTTCGCGGCCCTGGTGCGGCGGGCCGCCCGCGACATCGGAGAAACGGTTTCCTGCGACGCCCGCTACATCGGCCGGGTCGAGGCCGGGGAGATCCGCTGCCCCAACTACGCCTACGAACGGGTCTTCCTGCACATGTTCCCCGGCCGGACCCTGACCGACCTGGGCTTCTCCCCGCGCGAGGCGGTCCGGGGCCGCGCCGCCCAGCGCACCGCGCACGCGCGTGCGCAGGCCGGGGAGAGCAACGTGCAGCGCCGCGCCTTCATGGCGGGCGGCTCCGCCACCGTGGCGGCCGCCACCCTCGGCCTGACCCTCTTCGGCGACACCCGCCGGCTGCCCGCCCGCGCCGGCGAGCCCGAGGCCGCGGCCGTCGAGGACGCCGTGCGCCGGATCCGGCTGCTGGACGACCGGCACGGCGCCGACGCCCTGTACCGCCGCGCCGCCGAACCGCTGCGCGCCGCGTACGCACTGCTGGACGCGGGCGCGACCCGGCAGTCGACCGAGGACCGGCTGCACGCGGGCGCCGGCGAGCTGGCCCTGTCGGTGGGCTGGCTGGCACACGACTCCGGCCGCTTCGACGACGCCCGCTCGCACTACGCGGAGGCCCTGGCCACGGCCCGCGTCTCCGGGAACGCCGCCCTGGAGGCGCATGCCTTCAGCAACATGGCCTTCCTGGCCCGGGACACCGGCCGCCCGCGGGAGTCGGTGCGGGCCGCTCAGGCGGGCCGCCGCGCCGCCCGCTCCCTCGGCTCCCACCGGCTGCTGTCGCTGCTCGCGCTGCGCGAGGCGGGCGGCTGGGCCGGCCTCGCCGACCGGCGGGCCTGCGAGGACGCCCTCAGCCGGGCGCACGCCGAGTTCGCCCGCGGGGAGGCCGGCGCCGACCCCGAGTGGATGTCCTTCTTCGGCGAGGCCGAGCTGGAGTCGCTGGAGTCGCGCTGCTGGGCGGCGCTCGGGGAGCACGCCCGCGCCGCCCGGCACGCGCGCCGCGCGGCGGACCTCCAGGACCCGCACTTCGCCCGCAACGTGGCCCTCTACACCGCGGAGCTCGCCGACGACCTGGCCCGCGCGGGCGCCCCCGACGAGGCCGCCTGGGCGGGCGGCCGCGTCATGGACCTGCTCGCTGACGTGCAGTCCACCCGGGTCGAGAGCATGCTGTCGGCGACGGCCCGCACCCTGGTGCCGCACCAGCGCAGCCCCCGGGTGGCGGCCTTCCTGGCCCGCCGCGCCATGGCCTGAGGCCGCTCCCTGCACCCCGGGGCACGTCGATACGGGCCCTACGCCTCCAGGTGCCCGGTGTCGTTCCAGCGCTCCAGCGCGGGGGCCCCGTACGCCCAGCCGAGCACCGAGAGCGAGGTGGGCTCCAGGCGGATGCGCGCCCCGAAGGAGGCCTCGAAGCCGAGCCAGCGGGCGGCGAGGGTGCGCAGGATGTGCCCGTGGGCGAAGACGAGGACGTCCCGCTCGGCGGAGCGGGCCCAGGCGACGACCTCGTCCGCGCGGGCCGCGATGTCGGCGACGGACTCGCCGCCGGGGACGCCGTCGCGCCAGATCAGCCAGCCGGGCCGGACCGCCTGGATCTCGGCCGGGGTCATGCCCTCGTAGTCGCCGTAGTCCCACTCCATCAGCAGGTCCCACGGCTCGGCCCGGCCGCCGAACCCGGCCAGGTCGCAGCTCTCGCTCGCCCGGGACAGGGGGCTGGTGCGGACCTCCACACCGGGCAGGGCGTTCCACGGCTCCCCGGCGAGCCGCTCGCCGAGCAGCTTCGCGCCGCGCCGGCCCTCTTCCAGCAGGGGCACGTCGGTGCGGCCGGTGTGCTTGCCGAGCCTGGACCACGCGGTCTGGCCGTGCCGGGCGAGGAGGATGCGGGGCGCCATGGTCGTTTTTCTCCCGGTACTGGTGGTTCGCAGTGGTTCGCGTGCTCGTATCGTCCGACCATCATCCATCACACCGGCACCAGGCAACCCGCGTACCCGAACACACGTCTTAGGCCGCATGACTGAAAGGCGGACGCCCGCACGCTGGTGGGCCGAACTGCTGCTCCTGGGGCTCCTCTACGGCGCGTACTCCGGCGGCAGACTCCTCGCCCGCGGCGACGTCGGACTCGCCGTCGGCCACGGGCTCGCCATCCTCCGCGCCGAGGACGCGCTGGGCATCGCCTTCGAGCGGCCCCTGAACCGGCTGCTCACCGGCCACGCCGCCCTCGGTGTCCCCGCCGACTTCGTCTACGCCTCCCTGCACTACCTCGTCACCCCGGCCGTGCTGGTCTGGCTCTACCGCCGCCGCCCGCACGCCTACACCGCCGCCCGCACCTGGCTCGCGGCCTCCACCCTCCTCGGCCTCGTCGGCTTCACCCTCCTGCCGACCTGCCCGCCCCGCCTGCTCGACCCCGCCTACGGCTTCACCGACACCATGGCGCAGTACAGCGCGTACGGCTGGTGGGGCGCCGAGGCCAGCGCCCCCCGCGGGATGGGCGGCCTGACCAACCAGTACGCGGCCATGCCCAGCCTGCACGTCGGATGGGCCCTGTGGTGCGGCGTCCTGCTGTGGCGGCACGGCCGGCGGCCGCTGCTGCGGGCACTCGGCGCCGCCTACCCCGCCCTCACCGTGCTGGTCGTCATGGGCACGGCCAACCACTACTTCCTCGACGCCGCCGCCGGGGCCGCCGTGATGGCAGCCGGGTACGCGATCGCCCGCCGACTGCCCTCCCGAACAGCGCATTTCGGCAGTACGCCCCCGATTGTCAGTGGCGGATGGGACACTTCCGCCCGTGAGCTCCTACCCGCACAGCGGCCCGCCCCAGACGACGACACTGCGGCAGCGGCTCGCTGACCTGCGCGGCCCGGCCGTGCCTCCCCGCCCGCTCGACGCCCGCGCGCTGGCGGCCCTCGCCGCCAACCCGGGCTGCGGCAGACGCGCCCTGCTGGACGGGGCCGGAGTCGACAAGACGGCACTGGCCGCGGCGCTCGGCTCACCCGCACCGTTCGGCCAGTCGCAGTTCGCGATCATCCGCGGGAACTCCTTCGAGGCCAAGGTCAAGGCCGACGGCGGGGCGGAGCTGCTCCGCCTGGTCCACCTCCACCTCGGGGCAGGCGCCGAACCGCCCCGCGCCGGCACCCCCGTCCCCGACCTCACCGCCGCCGGCCCCGAGGGCCGCGCCGCCCGCACCGCGCTCGCCCTGCGCGAGGCCACCGCCGCCGGCGCGTGGACCCTGCTGGACCACCCGATGCTGGCCCTGGAGGTCGCCGGGACCCCCGCCTACCTGGAGCCCGACGCCGTCGTCGTGCACCCCGACGGCCGCTGGACCGTCGTGGAGGTCAAGTCGTTCCCGCTGCTCGACGGCTCGGCCGACCCCGCCAAGGTCGGCGCCGCCGCCCGGCAGGCCGCCGTGTACGTCCTCGCCCTGGAGGGGACCGCCGCGAAGGTGGAGGCCGCCGAGGTCGGGCACACCGTGCTGCTCGTCTGCCCGAAGGACTTCTCCAACCAGCCCGCCGCCGCCCCCGTCGACGTACGCCGCGAGCGCGCGGTCACCCGCCGCCAGCTCGCCCGCCTCACCCGCGTCGAGGAGCTCGCCGCCACCCTCCCCGCCGGGCTCACCTTCGACCCGGCCCGGCCCGCCGCCGAACTCACCGAGGCCGTCTCCGCCGTCTCCGCCTCCTACGCCCCCGAATGCCTCTCCGCCTGCGAGCTCGCCTTCCACTGCCGGGAGCGGGCCCGCGCCGCCGGCGAGGCCACCGCCCTCGGCCGCTCCGTCCGCGGTGAACTCGGCGGCTGCGCCACCGTCGCCCAGGCCCTCGACGCCGCCGCCGGCCGCGGCCCGGCCGACGACCCGACCGCCGCCGCCCTGCTCCAGGCGGCCCGGCTGCGCGCCGAGGCCCTCGCCGAGGCCGCGGACCGCGCCGCCGCCGGGGCCCTCGCCGCCGCGGAGACCGCCGAGGCCCCGGAGGAGGGCGCATGCCGCTGCTGAACACCCTCGCCCGCCTGGAGGCGGTCCGCGCGGGCCGGGCCCGCCCGCTGGCGACCGTCCGCCACCGGCACCTGTCCGAGCGCCCGCTCGTCCTCGTCCCGCTGACCACCGCGGGCGAGGCCGGCGCGCCCCTCGGCGCGCTCGTCGGCACCGACCGGGCCGCGCCCCGGCTGCTGGTCGTGCCCCAGCCCCGCGACCGCGACCTGCGCTGGTCCTTCCTCGCCGACCTCGCCGACGAGGTCCTGCCGTACGTCGAGTCGTACGCGGACGCCGTCGAGGAGGTGGAGCGCACCGAGACCGACCCGGAGACCGGCGTGCGCGGCAAGGTCTCCGCCGAGCTGTGCCTGGACGCGCCGCAGCTGGTCGTCCCCAGCCGGGCCGGCGTCGAGTACGTCCGCCTGCTGGGCCGGTCCATGCGGTTCCGCCGCACCGCCGAGGAGGACCCCGACAACCCGTACCCGGCGCCCGCCCGGGTCCCGCTGCTGGGCCGCTGGCTCACCCACCTCGGCGAGCGCGCCCGCGTCCCCGGCTCCTGCATGCTGCTCGCCGCGACGGAGGTGCTCGCCCGGCACTGGGCCACCGGCCAGAGCAACCTGGAGGACCAGCACCTGGGCGCCCTGCTCGCCTGGATCGACCCCCCGGAGGGCGAGTCCGGCGCCGCGGCCGCGCTCCGCGCCGAGTCCGGCCGCGACCGGCAGGGCCGCCTCCTGGTCCCGCCCGCCGGGCCCGCCACCGACCCGGCCTTCGACAACAGGCTGCTCGCCCCCGCCATGGCCCGGTACGACGCCGCCCGCGCCTCCGGCCGCCCGGCGCAGGCCGCCAGCGCCGCGGAGGAGGTCCGCGAGCTGGTCGCCGGGCAGATGCGCCCCACCTGGGACGCGGTGTGGCGGGCCCTGGACCTGCTGCACGGCCTGCCGCCCGCCGAGCGCGCCGAGGAGCGGTGGGTCCGCGACCGCTGGTCCTACACCGGCCACCGGGACCGGGTCCGGGCGGGCGAACCGCCGCAGCCGCGCCGCGACGACGCCGTCACCGCGGCGCAGAAGCTCGCCACACGGGAGACGGAGCAGGTGCGCCTCGACGCCCAGGAGGCCCTGGACGACCCGCTGGTCATGGCCGGCCGGCGGCTCGCCGGCGAGGCCTTCGCGGGCGAGGTCACCGAGGTCGTCATGGAGTGGACCGACTCCAGGCGGCCGAGCCCCCGCCCCCTGGTGACGGTGCTCACCGAGGACCGGCCGCAGCTCGCGGAGGAGGGCGGCCAGAAGGTGTACCGCTCGCTGGACGGGCGACCGCAGAGCGCGCAGTTCGTCCGCCGCGAGGAGGACGGCCGCCTGGTGCTGCGGCTGCTGGACAAGATGGGCCGCGGCCGCGAGCCGGAGCCCGGCTCGGTCCCGGAGAAGGGCGACCGGGTCTGCTGGACGCTGTTCGAGCACGACGCTCGGGGCGGCCCGAAGCTGCCCGACCCGGAGCAGACCCCGTGGACGCACGGCGGACCGCCCGGATCCGCGGCGGCCGAGGCCGCCGCCTGGCTGCCCGACGCCGTGACCGACGAGGACCTCCTGTGACCGCGAGCCCGATCCCCCGCCCCGGCCCCGACCCCGCGCCCGACGCCGTGCCCGCCGCCTCCGACCCGGGCGCGGCCGCCGCCGCGGCGACCGCCGCGATCCTGCACGACACGCTGCACGGACCGGAGCGCGGCGTCGTCGTGGACTCCCCGCCCGGGGCCGGCAAGTCCACCCTCGTGGTCCGCGCCGCGCGCGAGCTCGCCGCGGCCGGCCGCCGACTGATGATCGTCGCGCAGACGAACGCGCAGGTCGACGACCTGGTGCTGCGGCTCGCCGACAAGGACCCGGAGCTGCGGGTGGGCCGCCTGCACAGCAGCGACGCCGACGCCTACGACCCGGCGCTGCGCGACCTGCCGTCGGTCACCCTGTCGGCGAAGCCGGGCGACCTGGCAGAGCTGCCGGTCACCATCTCGACGGCGGCGAAGTGGGCGTACGTGAAGAACACCGAGCCCTGGGAGCACGCCATCGTCGACGAGGCCTACCAGATGCGCTCGGACGCACTGCTGGCCGTGGCCGGGCTGTTCGAGCGGGCCCTGTTCGTCGGCGACCCCGGACAGCTGGACCCGTTCAGCGTGGTCGGCGCCGAGCAGTGGGCGGGCCTGTCGTACGACCCCTCGGCCTCGGCGGTCAGCACGCTGCTGGCGCACAACCCGCAGCTGCCGCAGCACCGGCTGCCCGTGTCCTGGCGGCTCCCGGCAAGCGCCGCACCGCTGGTCTCGCGCGCCTTCTACCCGTACTCGCAGTTCCGCAGCGGCACCGGCCCGGGCGAGCGGAGGCTCTCGTACGGGGTCCCCTCCGACGGCTCCGGCCCGGACCGGGTGCTGGACGAGGCCGCCGAGGCCGGCTGGGGCCTGCTGGAGCTGCCCGCCCGGCACACCCCGCGCACGGACCCGGAGGCGGTCCGGGCGGTGGCCCTGGTGGTCCGCCGCGCCCTGGACCGCGGAGCGGTCGCCCACGACGAGCACTCCCCCGACCCGGCCCCGCTCACCGCCGACCGGATCGCGGTGGGCACGGCGCACCGGGACCAGGCGGCCGCGGTGCGCGCCGCGCTGGCGGGGCTCGGCGTGGCGGGGGTGACGGTGGACACCGCGAACCGGCTCCAGGGCCGCGAGTACGACCTGACGGTCGTGCTGCACCCGCTGTCGGGGCGCCCCGACGCGACGGCCTTCCACCTGGAGACGGGCCGCCTGTGCGTGCTGGCCTCCCGGCACCGGCACGCCTGCGTGGTGGTGGCGCGGGCGGGCATCGCGGAACTGCTGGACGAGCACCCGTCGGCGGAACCGGTCCAGCTGGGCGTGACGGTGAAGTTCCCGGACGGCTGGGAGGCCAACCATGCGGTGCTGGCACACCTGGCCGAGCACCGGGTGGCCTGGCGGCCCTGACCGCCACCCCGCCGCCCCTGCGCCGGACGGAGTCCGGCACGCCGCCGGAGGCGGCCGCCGAAAGCAGTCCGGACGGCTGGGAGGCCAACCATGCGGTTCTGGCACACCTGGCCGAGCACCGCGCGGCCTGGCGACCCCGACCGGGCAGGGGGCGGCCCTCTTGCGCGGGCGTTGGACAATGGAGGGTGGCCCGGCGCCCGGCCCGGTCCCGTACGCGCAGCAGGAGGAGACGCATGGCAGAGCCCGAGCGGACCGAGCGGAAGCTGCGGCCCGCGCCGCTGCTCTTCGAGCCGTCCGAGGCCGTCGCGGACCCGGAGCACTTCTTCGACCTGGAGTCGATCGAGGACCCGCGGGAGCTGCTGGCCCGGGCCACCGAGCTGACGCTGGCGTTCCGGGCGGCGGCGGAGCGGGCCATGGAGTTCCAGGCGGTCGCGGCGGCCCAGCTGGCCGATCCGCGGCGGTTCGACCGGCTGGACCCGGCGCTGATCGCGTCCGAGGCGGAGTGGACCGAGGACTACGCCCTGAAGATGATCGAGTTCGGGGAGACCCTCCAGCGGGGCGGCGGCCCCGGCCGCGGATAGCCGGACGGGCGGGCGCGGCGGCCGGCCGCGCAGGGGGGACGGTCCGGTGGCATATGCGGGGCGCAAGATAGCGCAGCCGATGCCGCCGTGTCCCGGTTTTCCGTAACTCCTGGAAACCGCTCCGCCACCGACGGTAGATCATTGCCATGACGACGCTGACGACGGCCTCCGCTTCCGCCTGTCCCGACCGGGACTCCCGTACGGCCACCCAGGTCACGGCGCAGGGCGCCGCCTGGCTCGCCTCGGCATCGGCCCGGCCGGAGGACACCCTGGAGGCGTGGCGGGCCCGGCCCTGGGCGCCCGCGGTGCTGCCCTGCGGCACCTCCTTCGACGTCGTCAACGTCCCGTCGGTCCTCGGCCGCCGCATGCTGGACCTGCTGTGGTCGGAGGGGCCGGGCAGCGGGCCCGTCGCCGTGCACCGGGGGCGGGTGCTGCTGTTCGCCGCCACGGGGACCGCGCACCGGCTGCCGGCGCTGCTGGCCTGGGAGGAGTGGGGGAACCCGGTACCGGCGCCGCTGTGCCACGGCCTCGGCGACGCGGTGGGCGTGCCCCCGCTGGACGCGGCGCCCGGCCCGTCGCGCTGGCTCGTCGCCCCCGACACCCGCCGCCCGTGGCTGCCGGGGCCGGAGGCGCTGCTGTGGGCGTACGTGCGCGCGGCCCGAGCTGCGGATATCGATTTTTCCTTCCGGGCCTCCTCCTGCTAATGTCTTCCTCGTCAGCAAGCGCCGCTAGCTCAGTTGGTTAGAGCAGCTGACTCTTAATCAGCGGGTCCGGGGTTCGAGTCCCTGGCGGCGCACAGACGGAGGAAGGCCCCCCACGCGAGTGGGGGGCCTTCTTCGTTGTCCGGCCCCGGTCGGGCCCCGCCGGCCTCAGGTGGTGATCTTGACGGTGTAGGCGCCCGAGGCGGTCCGGTCGGCGACCTCGATCCTGATCCGCTCGCCGGGCACGGTGAACGACTCGCCGACCTCCAGCGGCGCGTCCGCCAGCGGCGGGTACACCGAGCGGTCCCAGCAGGCCTCGGTGTCCGGGTGCCCGTCCAGGACCTCGATCGGCCCGCCGCCCGAGGGCGCCTCGTTGCGCACCCGGTAGACCAGGACGCCCTCCGTGCAGGTGTCCCCGTCGTTGCCGGCGGAGCCCCGCGCCTCGACGGCGACGGCGCTGCCGGGGCCCGTGCGGATCACGGCGAGCCGGGTGCCGCCGGAGGACCCGGGGGCCGGGGCGACCCCGACCGGCTGGAGGGTGTGCAGGGAGGAGCCGGACTGCACGCAGTCCACCTGCGAGGCGTCCAGCCAGCCGAGCTTCCACTTGTGCCAGGCGAACAGGTCGGGGGACATCCCGAACTGGCTGCCCATGACGTCCCAGTCCCCGACGTGGGTGTCCCAGTCGCCCTTGCCGTCGCTCGGCCGGTGGTAGAGGTCGGGCAGGTCGAAGACGTGCCCCGTCTCGTGGGCGAGGACGTTGCGGTCCGGGGGGTGCCGCTCGAAGACGGTGACGATCCGCCGCAGGTCGGTGCCGTCGGCGCGGATCGGCCGGTCGAAGTTGACGACCTTGGTGGCGTCCGAGTCGACGCCCGGCGCGTCCGGGTCGGCGACGAAGTAGACGACGTCGTACCGCGAGAAGTCGATCTCCCGGTCGGCGGCCGTCACCGCGTCCCGCAGGTACGCGGCCCGGTCGGCGGGCGCCCAGTCGCGCTGTATCCCGTACGCCGTGGACGGCCTCGGCATGGGGATCCACCGCTCCTGCGGGTGCGCGACCAGGCGGAAGCGGCCGTAGGAGGCCCGGTCGAAGAAGTCGCTGGTGGCGGGGAAGTGGTCGGCGGCGAGCTCCTCCGGGGCCAGCCCGGGCCGGTGGTCGGGGAAGGACAGGAAGACCATGACCGCGTCCAGGCTGCGGACCGGACGCGGGTAGGCGCCGTTCCAGGTGTCGAGGCCGAGGGAGTGGTGGGCCGCCGTGCGGGCGAGGGCGCACGGTCCGGCGCCGGAGACGGCGGCGGCCGGCCCGGCGACGAGGGACATGGCGGCGAGCGCGGACAGGGAGGTGAGCGCCGCCGCCGCGCTGCGCAGGCGGGAGCGGTCCACTCCCCCGGGTGTCTGCTGTCGCCGCACATCGACCTCCGGTGGTGAGTTTCGTACGCTCTCGTCCCACACTGAGTCGATTGTCTTACTAACGCCCTGTTCCGGTGCCCCACACGAGTGAGAGGCGTGGCAAGCCGGTGACCTACGCGTTCACTCTCTTGCCTACGGAACGTCACGTTCGATCACGCGGGGCCGGAACCTGTAGCCAGTCGCTCACACCTGCACAGAAACGATCTCCCAGGGGCCGCCGACGGGCCGTCAGCACGCGGAAGCGGAGCCCCCCACACGGCGACGCCGCTGGATAGGGCCGTACGGCTGCCTCTATGATCGGCACACTTTCCTGCGCGGACACACACGAGCACTGCGGGAGCCACGGTGAGCGGCACCTCTGACGAAACCGGTTCGGCAGCCGACAGCATCCGATCGGCCATTACGGAGCGTCACCCTTCAGTGCCTGTCATGTCCTCGGCGCCGGGGCGGGCCGAGTCCGAACAGCGCGACTACCGGGCAGCGTTCAACGCCGCGCACCTCGCGATGGCCGTCGTCGACCGCGGCGGGCAGGTCGTCGCCGCGAACCCGGCGCTGGCCTCCCTGCTGGGCGCGGAGCCGCACGCCCTGGTCCGCCGGCGCGCCGCCGACCTCGTCGACCTCGGCGCGGAGGCCCGTACCTGGCAGGCGTACCAGGAGGTGCTGCGCGGCCGGCAGGCCCGGCTGCGCTGCACGCGCCGCCTCAAGCACCCGGACGGGCACTCGCTGTGGACGGAGGTCACCCTCGGCCCGGTGCCCGGCACCCGCGACGTCCTGCTGTCCGTCGCCGACATCAGCGACCGCCGCGACCTCCAGGCCCGGCTGCGGCACCTGCAGATGCACGACCCGGTGACGCGGCTGCCCAACCGGGCCCTGTTCTTCGAACGGCTCTCCGCTGCCCTGGAGTCCTCCTCGTACGAGCACGGCGGCACCGGCCGGATCGGCCTGTGCTACCTGGACCTGGACGGCTTCAAGGCCGTCAACGACACCCTCGGGCACCGGGTCGGCGACCGGCTGCTGACGGCGGTCGCGGCCCGGCTCACGCAGTGCGCCGACCAGTCCGGGTACGGGCGGACCGGCGGGCACCTGGTGGCCCGGCTCGGCGGCGACGAGTTCGCACTGCTGGTGGAGGACTCGACCGGCACCGAGCAGCTCGCGGACCTGGCCCGCAGCGTCCTCGCCGCGATCCAGGAGCCGTTCGACCTGGCGGGGCAGCGGCTGTCGGTGTCGGCGTCGATCGGCGTCGTGGAGCGGGCCGCGGAGGGGACCTCGGCGACCGGGCTGATGCAGGCCGCGGACACGACGCTGTACTGGGCGAAGGCCGACGGCAAGGCCCGCTGGACCCTCTTCGACCCCGAGCGCAACGCCCACCGCATGACCCGGCAGGCCCTCAGCTCCACGCTCCGGCCCGCGGTGGAGCGCGGCGAGTTCGAGGTGGAGTACCAGCCGCTGGTGGACCTGGAGAGCGGCACGGTGCGCGGGGTGGAGGCGCTGGTGCGCTGGAACCACCCGCAGTTCGGCAACCTGACGCCGAATCGGTTCATCGGCATCGCCGAAGAGGACGGCTCGATCGTCCAGTTGGGCCGCTGGGTGCTGCGGACCGCCTGCCGGCAGGCGCGGCGCTGGCAGATCGAGCACCCCAGTGACAGCCCGGTCTTCGTGTCCGTGAACGTCGCCGTCCGGCAGGTCTGGGACTCGGACCTGGTGGGCGACGTCGCCGGGATCCTCGCCGAGACCGGGCTGGCGCCACAGCTGCTCCAGCTGGAGCTCACCGAGTCCGCGGTGATGGGCTCGGCCGGGCGGCCGCTGCAGGCGCTCCAGGCGCTCAGCGACATGGGCGTGCGGATCGCCATCGACGACTTCGGGACCGGGTACTCGAACCTGGCCTACCTGAGCCGGCTGCCGGTGTCGGTGCTGAAACTGGACGGGTCCTTCGTACGCGGCTTCCGCTACGAGGACGGGACACACCCGAACCCGGCGGACGAGACCATCGTCGAGGCCCTCGTCCAGCTCGCGCACCGGCTGGGCCTCACGGTCACCGCGGAGTGCGTGGAGACCGCCGGGCAGGCGGCCCGGCTGCGGCGCGTCGGCTGCGACACCGGGCAGGGGTGGCTGTACTCGCGGGCCGTCGCGCCCGAGCGGATCGCGGAGATGATCGGTACCCGCCCGGGCGCGGGCCGCGACCGCAACTGACGCGGGGGTGCGGGGGCGCAGGGCGGGCCCGGTTCCCCGGCCCGCCCGGTCAGGGGAAGCAGACGCGGGCGTCCTCGGGGGCGCCGGCCGGCAGGACGCACATGCGGGCCCCGGCCGGGCCCTCGGCCGCCGGGGCCATCGGTGTGGACACGTAGTTCCCCACGTCCCGCTCCGCCATGACCAGCACCTGCGGCTGCGCGAAGTCCGGCAGGGACAGCTCGACGCGGTCGCCCGCCGCCAGGCCGGACGCCCGCACCCACACCGCCTGGCACATCCCGCCGTGCCGCAGCTCCAGGTGCCGCCCGCCCGCCGCGTCGGCGGCGTGGACGGTGTCGACCATCCCCGCGCCCCCGCAGCCCATCCGCGTCGGGTCCTGGCCCACGCAGGACTGCGCCGCGCAGCCCGGGTTCCGGATCGGCTTCTCCTCCGGTCCTGCGGAGGCCCGCTCCGGTTCCGGGCCGCGCAGGGCGAGCAGGGCCGCGCCCGCCGCGAGGGCCGCCGCGCACACCGCCCCGGCCGCGGCGGCCGCCGGACGCCACCGCCGGGCGGGCGGGGCAGACGGCCCGGCCGCCGGGGCAGGCGCGGCTTCGGCGGGGGCGGTGTCGCCCGGCGCGGCGGGAGCGGGCCCCGCGGGCCGGGACCGGCCGCTCCAGGCGCTGTCGGCGAGCTCCCACAGCGCCAGCAGCCGGGCGGGCGGCTCGTGCGCGACGGCGCACAGCGCCTCCACTGCCTTGCGGGGCGGCGGCTGCTTGCCGTTGAGGTACCGCTCCCACGACGACTTGCTGTACGGGGTGCGCCGGGCCAGCGCCGCGAGGCTCAGCCCCGTCCGCTCGCGCAGCCGCCGCAGCTCGGCGGCGAGCTGCCCGCACTCCGTGTCCGTGATCACTTCCGCAGCTCCCCCCAGGTCTTGGGGCCGACGATGCCGTCCGCGACGAGCCCGCGCGCCTTCTGGAACCGCGTCGCCGCGTCCTTCGTCGCCTGGTCGTACAGCCCCTCGGTGCTGCCCGGGTCGAAGCCGTGCTCGCGCAGCAGGCACTGGACCTCGACGACGTCGAAGCCGGTGCTGTTGGTGTCCAGCAGGATGGTGCGGCTCGTGCCGTGCCCGGCCCGCAGCTCCGCGCCCTCCCGCTTCACCTCGCACGGGTACGCCACGCCGCGCCGGTAGCCGGACTTGCCGCCCGCCGCCGCGTCGGCCGTCTGCACGGCCCCCGCCGCCTCCCCTCCGCCCGTCCAGGCTCCGCCGGCCAGCAGGCCCGCCGTGAAGGCCACTGCCGCGGTGGCGGCGATCCCGGCCAGGAACCACCCCGCGGACACCGTCCGCCCGCGCCGGTCCCCCGGCTGCCCGCCGTCGCCGTCGCCCTGCGGGGGTGCGGCGTCCGGAGATGCGGGCGCGGCCTCCTGCGCCGGGGCGGCCTCCTGCTCCTCCGGGGCCTTCGGGGCGGCCGCGCCCGCCGCGGGCTGCCGCGCCCTCACCGCCACGTCGTGCAGCACCGTCAGCCGGGTCGGCTCCGTCCCGCACACCCGTGCCAGCTGCTCGACCGCCTCCCGCGGCACGGGCTGCTTGCCGTTGAGGTACCGCTCCCACGAGGAGCGGCTGTAGGCGGTCTTGGCCGCCAGCGCGGCCAGGCTCAGACCGCTGTGGTCCTTCAGCCGCCGCAACTCCGCGACGAGCCGGCGCTCCCGGCTGTCGAGTGCGGCGGGCAGTTCTTTCCAACGCGCCACTGGTCGTTCCCCCCTGTTCCCCCCCAGCATCGGGCCGCCCCGACCCGGCTTCCAGGTCCGGACCACGGGTTGGCGGGAACCGTTCGGGTCCCCGCCGTCCCGCCTGCGCATCCCGCGGAGGGGCATCCCAGCAGGTCAGCGCGTGGGACGTCCCACGCTGACCCAGTGCGGCATGCGTCCCTGGACGCGGTGCAGGTTGGCGGAGGACAGTCGTTCCGTCAGCCGGGCCGGCGCCGCAGCGCGCAGCCCGGCCGCACGACGGGACGGCCTGTCGCGCATTCGGGGGAAGCGCGGTCTGGCCGGCCCGTGGCACGGGGGAACGCGTCGGCCCGGCCTCCCGCCAGGAGGCCGGGCCTCGCCGCGCCTTCGCGGGCCCGCCGGACGGCTCCGGCAGCACCGGCCGGTGTCCGCGGTCCGGCGGCCCTTCGGCGCACCGCCGCCCCGCACCCGGGCTGGTGGGTGCGGGGCGGCGGGCCGCTCGGCGCGGGGTGGGGGGATCAGCAGGCGCCGAGGTCCTTCCAGACACCCCATTCACCGGTGGTGCCGGGCTCCTCGTTCTGCGTCCACCACTGGGCCTTCCACTTGCGGCCGTTGTGGGAGACCTCCGTGCCGCCGGTGTAGACCGTGCCGGCCGTGTACGCCGGGAGGGAGCCGCAGCCCGTGGCGGGCGGCGTCGTCGGCGGGGTCGTCGGAGGCGTGGTGGGCGGGGTGGTCGGCGGCGTGGTCGGGGGCTGGGTGGCGCCGCCGAGGGCGTCCGAGATCTGGTTCAGCAGGGTGGTGTTGGCGTCCAGGCCGAGCAGGGAGTACATCATCGCCCCGCCGAGGCCGCGGCTCTTGCCGTAGTCGACGCGGGCCTGGATGGACTTCTGGTTCAGGCCGGTGAAGAACTCGCCGTCCTTGTAGAAGTACGAGGACTTCGACTGGTCGTCCCAGAAGGTGGCCGCCGGGTTGTCGACGATGCCGCCGAGCTCCTTGTAGTGGGCGATGCCGGCCTGCTGGCTGTACTGGCGGGGGCTGGAGCCGCCGGTCGCGGGCTGGGCGAGGCCGCCTGCGGTGCCCGCCGGGACGCCCTTCCAGCCGCGGTAGTAGAACTCGTAGCCCAGCGTCAGCTTGGCGGCGGGGAAGCCGCCGGCGATGCCGTAGGCGGGGTCGCCGTCGATCCAGGCGTCGATGGCGTTCTCGATGCTGTACTTCTCGGTGCCCGGCGCGATCGGGTCGGTCGGGTCGGCCGGCGAGTTCCGCAGCGGCGACTGGTGGTACGTGGGCCCGTCGCCGTCCCAGGCGCCGTGCATGTCGTACGTCATGATGTTGGCGTAGTCCAAGTACTGGCCGATCTTGTCGGTCTCGATGTACTTGATCTTGTCCTGGCCGGCCGGGAGCGCCGCCGTCAGCATCAGCTTCCGGCCGCCGTCGGCGGCGCCGTACTCGTCGAGCTGCTTGCGGAACTCGGCGAGCAGGAGCGTGAAGTTCTGCTTGTCCTCGGGGCCGTAGTGGTTGCCGAGGTGGCCGCCGGAGGAGCCCGGGTACTCCCAGTCGATGTCGATGCCGTCGAAGATGCCGGCCGCGGTGCCGGGGCCGCCGAAGCCGCCCTCGACGGGCAGGTTGCCCTTGATGTACTGGTCGATGCAGGAGGAGACCAGCTTCTTGCGGCTCGCGTCGGTCTTCGCGGCATCGTGGAAGTACTTGGAGTAGGTCCAGCCGCCCAGCGAGATGTTGATCTTCAGGTGGGGGTACTTGGCCTTCAGTTCCTTGAACTGGTTGAAGACGCCCACGATCGGCTGGTCCCACTTGTCGGCGACGCCGTCGACGGAGTCGGCCGCGCTGAAGGACTTCTGGTAGTCGGCGTAGGAGTCGCCCGCACCGTCGCCCGCGTTCGGGTTGTTGTCGTCGCCCGCGGCCTTGTTGGCCATGAAGCAGGTGAGGTCGGTGGGGTGGATGTTGCCGAACGAGTAGTTGATGACGTCCAGCTTGCTCGCGATGCCGCGGGTGTCGAGGTGCTTCGGGTAGAAGGCGTTCCCGTACACGCTCCACTGGTCGTAGTACGCGATGCGGATGTTGCCGCTGCTGCCGGCTGCCGCGGTGGCGTCCGCGGCCTGGGCGGTGCCGAGCCCCGCGAGGCCGGCCACGGCCCCGGCCGCCAGCGCGGCCGTGGCGGCGGCCGCGATGAGGGGTTTACGGATGTGCATGTACTGCCTCCGGGGAAGTGGGGAGGGAGGGCAAGAGGTCCGGGTGGGAGAAGTGATAGCGATCACCGACATCCGCCGTCAATGGTTTGGACCAAAGAAGGACTAGACCATTCGCCAGGCAAATTCCCTCGTCAGAGGCGTGCGGGGGCACGGAAGACCGCTCGCCACCCCGGGTGACGAGCGGTTTAAGGGTGCCTTAGGAAAGGCTGCCGCAAGGTTTCGGCAACAAACCAGCCAAACCCCGTTCGCATGCCGTCAACCGGCCCCCTGCTCCCCCGCCGGCATCCCGTACGCGTCCGCGACGAGCTCGTAGGAGCGCAGCCGGGCCGCGCCGCCGTGCGCGTTCGCGGTCAGCATCAGCTCGTCCGCGCCGGTGCGGGCGGCCAGCGCGTCGAGGCCGGCGCGGACCTCGTCCGGGGTGCCGTGCACGATGTTCGCCAGCCAGCCCTCGGTGAACTCCCGCTCCAGCGGGGAGAAGGCGTACGCCGCCGCCTCCTCCGGGGTGGGGATCAGGCCGGGCCGGCCCGCGCGCAGCCGGAGCATCGACAGCGCGCCCGTGAGCACCTGGGCGCGGGCCGCGGCGGCGGTGTCGGCGGCGAGCGCCGACACGCCGATCACGGCGTACGGGGCGTCCAGGGCTGCCGAGGGGCGGAACGTCTGCCGGTAGAGGTCGAGGGCGGGCAGCGTGCCGGCGGCGGAGAAGTGGTGGGCGTACGCGAAGGGCAGGCCCAGCTCGCCGGCGAGGCGGGCGCTGAAGCCGGAGGAGCCGAGCAGCCACAGCGGCGGCCGGCCGGCCGGCCCCTGCACCGGGCCGGGCACGGCGTGGACCCGGGCGTAGGGGTGGCCGTCGGGGAAGTCGTCGTCGAGGAAGCGGGTGAGCTCCGCGAGGCGGCGGGGGAAGTCGTCGTGGCCCTCCTCGGCCCGGCCGGGGCCGCGCAGGGCGGCGGCGGTCCGGCCGTCGGTGCCGGGGGCGCGGCCGAGGCCGAGGTCGATCCGGCCGGGGGCGAGCGCCTCCAGGGTGCCGAACTGCTCGGCGACGGCGAGGGGGGCGTGGTTGGGCAGCATGACGCCGCCCGAGCCGAGGCGGATGCGGGTGGTGTGCGCGGCCAGGTGCGCCAGGATCACCGCGGGCGAGGAGCTGGCGACACCCGGCATGGAGTGGTGCTCGGCGACCCAGTGGCGCTGGTAGCCGCGGGTTTCGGCGAGCCGGGCGAGGGCGACACTGGTGCGCAGGGACGCGCTCGCGGTGCTGCCGCTGCCGACGGTGACGAGGTCCAGCACCGACAGCGGGACGGGGGCGGTGCCGTACGCGGTGCCCCGGACGGGGTGCGGCGCCGGGACGGCCGCGGGTTCCGGTCCCTGCGCGCCGCCGACCGGGCGGTCCTCCCGTGCGGCTTCCCCGCGGTCACTCATGGCCACTCCCGTCTCCCTCGTACGTCCGTACGGGGAGTCGAACCGGAGAGCGGGAGCGGGCATTCCCGGGGCGGTTGTACTGCCGTGGGGCCCGACTCATGACCTTGGCATATGCCAACGGCGTAGGCCCTGGCGGGAGGGCGTTATCCGGCCACCAATCTCCCCAACAGGCGCTCCCGATGCGCCTCTTGCTGGCTATCGTGGTACGGCAAGCGGTAACGACCTGCTAGGGGGAGACCGTGGCGCTGAAGCCCGAGCCGACCGCGCCGTTCCACTCGGTGCAGTACGCCCTGCGCGTGCTCGAAGCGATCGCCCGCCACACCGGCGGTGTGTCCGACGAGCAGATCGCGCGCGAGACAGGACTGCCTGCGGTCCATCTCGCTCCGATGCTTCTGATGCTGCGCCGCGAGGGGTACGTCCTGGAGGTGTCGGACGGGGCGTATGCGATAGGCGACTCGCTGGTCCTGCTCGGCTCGGGCACGGACCGGCAGCAGGCCCTCCAGGACAAGCTGCAGGAGACCCTCGACCGGCTGCGGGACTCGGTGGGCGCGGCGGTCTACATCAGCCGGTACGTGGACGGCGAGGTGAAGATCACGCAGGTCGCGGACAGTCCGCGCACCCCGAAGGTGCACGAGTGGGTGGACTTCCGCTCCGCGGCGCACGCGAGCGCGGTCGGCAAGTGCCTGCTGACGCAGCTCGACCAGAACGGGCGGCGCGACCACCTGTCCCGGCACAAGATCGCCCGACTGACGTCGAAGACGATCGTGAGCGAGCGGGTCCTCTTCTCGAAGCTCGACAGCCAGCCGGCCACGGTGCCGGTGCTCGACCTCCAGGAGTACGCGCTCGGCACGGTCTGCGCGGCGGTGCCGATCACCGCGGGCGCGTCGGTGGGCTGCCTGGCCCTGTCGATGCCCGTCGAGCACGCGCACCGGCTGCGGGCGGCGGCGGAGACCCTGAACCGGAAGGCCGCGCCGCTGCTGCTGTCGCTCGCCCTGTAGCCCTGGTGACGCGGCTCACGGGAGAGGCCGCGACGCAAGGAGAGTCCGGAGCGTCAGGAGCGGGAAAACACTTCGGGCGGCTCCCGGTGGAACCGGAAGCCGCCCGAAGGACAGGTGCGCCGCCAGGGACTCGAACCCCGGACCCGCTGATTAAGAGTCAGCTGCTCTAACCAACTGAGCTAGCGGCGCCTGCTGACAGAGAAAATACTACCTGGTCCGCGGGGGTGCTCCAAACCACCCCCGCGGCCGGCCCCTCAGGCGGGCGGTTCCGGTTCAGAACCGGACGTCGGAGCAGGAGTAGAAGGCCATCGGGGTGTCGTGGACGGTCCAGACGGCCAGGATCAGGTGCCGGCCGGTCTTGCCGGCGGGCATGACGCCGTTGTGGACGGTCGTCATCGCGGGCCGGGCCCCGTTGTAGGCGACGGTGAGGAACGGCTGCGACTCCAGGGCGGCGCGGGTGAGCGGCTTGGTGGAGTCCCAGCCGTTCCTGGTGACGTAGTACTTGATGTCGGTGGTGGCGTGGTTGGCGGTGAACTGCCACCGGAAGGCGTAGCCCTGCCCGGAGGTGACCTGGGTGGCGGGCCAGGCACCGCCGCGCGGGTCGTCGAGCTGCGCGAACTCGGGGTGGCCGCCGGCGCATATCGTGCCGTCGGCCGGGCCGGCCGCGGGGAAGCCCTTGAAGCCCTCGACGCTCTGCGGCTCCCACTGGATGGGGCCGCAGTCCGAGACGGTCCGGTTGGCGCAGAGCTTCTGGCGGCTGATCGGGCTGTCGGTGTAGCCGTGGCTGCTGGCGGAGGGCGCGGAGGCGAGGGCGAGCCCGACCACGCCGGCGAGGCCGAGCGCGGCGGCGGAGCCGGCCCGGCCGGAGGGGCGCGCGGGCAGGCGTGAGGGCATGCGGAAGAGACGCATGAGGCGGTGCTCCTTGAACGTGGGGGGGGGAGGTCCGGGGAGAGAGCGTGCGCACGCGCGGGGAGCGGCCGCGGGTGGGTCCGCGGCCGCACGGGCGGAGTTTTCAGGTCTAGACCAAGTCCCAGACTATTGACGCCACTTGGCCATGTCCAGACCATTGCGCGAACGGATGGTCCGGACCACCGCACCCCGCCCGCGCCCGGTCCGACCTCCGCGCACGGGGAGTCGTACGAGGAGCCGTACGGGCCGGGACGCGGATGCGGGGGCGGCAGGGGCTGTCCGAAAACAGGACACCCGGAGGTACGGCGACGGCCCCGGCGCCGCCTGCGGGGCGGGGCCGGGGCCGGGGCCTTCAGACCGGGTGGCAGCGGGGGCCGGCTACTCGGGGCGGCCGGTGTAGAAGGCGACGGTGAGGTCCTTCACCAGGGCCTTCCGCTCGTAGTCGTCCAGCTCGACCAGGCCCCGCGAGGTCAGCCGGTGGACGGTGTCGTCGACGGCGTCCACGACCGAGGTCAGGACCGTGTCCCGGTGCTTCGCGTCGATCGCCGCCACCCGGCGGCGGCGCATCGCCTCGGCGACCTCGGGGGCGTACTCGATGCGCGTCGGCTGCGCCGAGTACACCTCGATGCCGACCGCCTCGGTCTCGGCGGCGAGCATCCTGGTCAGCGCCTCGCCGACCGCCTCCGTGTCGCGGAGGGTCGGGGCGTCCTCGTGGAAGGCGTCGGCCGGGAGCTGCGACAGCACCCGCGCCATCGCCGCCTCGACCTGCTCGGCGAGGTACTCGGTGTGGTCCTCGACGGCGAGCGCGGCCCGCGCCGTGTCCTTGACCTGCCAGACGACCTGCACGACCACCTGGAGGGCGAGGCCGCCGCAGTCGACGGCGGGCATCGGGTCGCTGCGCCAGTGGCGCAGGCGGACGTCGATCCGGCGGCGCAGGAGGAGGGGGCTCACCCAGGTGAGGCCGGTCCGGCGGACCGTGCCGCGGTAGCGGCCGAACAGGGTGAGCACCCAGGCGTGCCCGACCTTGCCGCGGCCGAGGCCGCCGAGGGAGAGCAGCGCGACGATGCCGAGGAAGGCGAGCGGCGGCCAGTGGGTGGCGCGCAGCCCCTGGTAGGCGCGGGGCGCCGCTCCGAACGCGGCCCCGAACGCGTCCGGCACCGCTCCGGCCCGCCACAGCACGGCCAGGCACCCGCTGAGGGCGAGCCCGCCCACCGCGACGCCGACCCAGCCGGGCAGGACGGGCCCCCGGTGCTCCCGCAGCCGGTCGTCGCCTTGCGGCACCCGCCGCCCCGGAGCCGGCCGCGGCACGGCGCGCCGGGCGGGCCGGCCCGGCGCGGCGGCCGGGGTGCCGGCGGTGAGGGTGCGCGGCTCGGCGGGGAACGGCAGGTGCACCGGCACCGCGGTGACGTCCACCCCGCGGGCCGCGGCGGAGGCGCTGCCCTGCGCCGGTTCGCCGCCGCCGTCCTCGATGCCGCGGGCCACGGCCCGCGAGACGATCTCGACGACGGAGCCCCGGACCGCGGCCACGCCGTCTCCTTCCGCTTCCGCACCACCGGTGGCTGCCTCGCCGCCGCCGGCCGACGGGCCTGGCACGCCGACCGGCCTGTCCGCGATGCCGGCCACACCGTCGGCGCCCTCCGCCGTGTACGGGTCCGGCTCGTCGGTCGGGTCCGCCTCGTGCGCGCCGGGCCTCCCGCCCGAGGTGCCGGGCTCCGCCGCGGGGCCGGGCGTACCGTCCCGCGATGCGCCGTGCGGTCCGGAGGGAGCGTCCTTGTCCGCGGCCTCGGTCGCGGCGGCGGGCGGTGCCGCCTGCGGGTCGGGGGCGGCTGCGGGGTGCGGGATGTCCAGGGTCGCGGTGGCCGGTGCGTCGGGCGCCCCTCCCTCCTCGCCGCCGGAGGCCGTTCCGCTGCCGTCCGCGGCCGCGGCCGGCGCGTGGCCGGGCTCGGTCCGGGCGGCGGGGACGTCCCCCAGGGCGGTGTTGCCGGCGGTCCGGCCGTTCGGCAGGAGGATCTCCCGAGCCGTCAGGACCATGGCAGCCGGCACCCCGGCGACCCACCGGGAGCGCACCGGTGCCGACGCGACGGCGACCCGGGCGGCGGGGCCGATGTACAGCCGGGTTTGCGCCACAGCCGCGGCCGCGGCGACCGCCGAACCGGCGGTCGGGCTCGGCGCGTGCCGGCCCGCCGGCGAAGAGGGCCCGGCCGGGTCCGCGTACGGGGAGACTCCCGCTGCCGGCAAGGCCTCCGGGCGGGCCGGGGCCGGTCGGGCCGGGGCCTCCGCCGGGCGGTGGCCGGACCGCGCAGGTCCCGCACTTGGGCCCGCATACAGGGAGGCCGCCCCTGCCGGCACGGCCTCCGGGCGGGCCGTGGGCCGGGCGGACGGGTCGGACGGGCCGGCCCCGGCCGGGCGGAGGCCGGACGACGCGGGCGCGGGCGTGCCCGGCTCGGCGTACAGAGCAGTGGGGGGCGCCGCCGGCACGGGGGCCGGCCGGGCTGGCGGGTCCGTCGGGCGGGGGCCGGGCGGACGGGTGCCGAGTGCAGGCGCCGGCACGGCTTCCGGGCGGGTGGCGGGTGGCTGCGGGCGGAGGTGCGCTCCGGGCGGAGCCGCGGCGGGGATCGGCCCGTCGCCCCGTCCGGGGGCCTGTGCGCGGGCCGGGGCCGCTGCCGGAGGCCGGGCGGACGGGAGTTCCGGGCCGGGCGGGGCCTCTGGCGGGGGACCGGCCGGAAGCGGTCCTGCTGCCGCGGTGTCCGGGGTCGGCGGGTCGGCGGTCGGGGCGGACACCGCCGCGGCCGGGGCCTGGACCCCTGGTGCTCCGGAGGCCCGGGCCCCGCGGTCCGGGGCCGGCACGGCGGTCAGGGCCGTCGCCGCGGCGCCGGCCGAAGCCGGGGGCGGCGGGTCCGTCGGGAGCAGGGCCGCCAGGCCGCGGCGGGCGGGCCGGGGGGCCAGGCGCATCGTGCCCGTGCCGTGGACGACGGGGGCCGACGGGGGCCGCGGGCCCCCGGTGGAGACGGGCGGCACGCGGAAGGTGCCGGTGGTGGAGGTGGTGAGCGTCGGGTACATCGTTGCCTCCGTCATGCGAACAACCGCCGCCAGGTCTCCGGGCCCGGGTATCCGTTGGCCGCGGCGCCGCGCCAGCCCTGGGCGCGCTGGAACGCCTCGACGCTGCGGCGGTCGGCCTCGCTCCAGCGGGGGCCGGGACCGGTGGTGTAGTGCTTGCCGAAGCCCTTCTCCACCAGCCGGCGGCCGAGGGCGGCGATGGACGGGTGGGTGGATCCGGGGCGGAACACCGACGCCCCCGGGTAGGCCGGGATCGCGGCTGTGCCGGGGCGGGCGGCACCGCTGCCCGGCCGCGCCGGAGCGCCGGGAGCGCCGGGGGCGCCGGCGCCGGGGGCGGGCGGGGCCGCCGGGGCGGCGGGGCGGGCCGGGGCTCCCGGCCTGCCGGCCTGCGACCCGGCCGGGCCCGGCACCGGGTCGATGGTCGGGCGGATGTCCTTGCCCCCGCCCTCGACCAGCAGCTGCCAGGTGTGCGGGCCGGGGATGCCGTCGGCATCGGCGCCCGTCCAGCCCTGCGCGCTCTGGAACGCCTGTGTCGCCAGCCGGTCGGCGTCGCTCCACTTCGTGCTCGGGCCCTTGGGGTAGAAGCGGCGGCCGCCGCGCTCGATGAGCATCCGCCCGAGCTCGGCGACGTGCGGGTTGTCCGCGCCCGGCCCGAACATCGCCGCGCCGGGGTACTCCTTCGACGGCGCCGCCGGCTTCGGGTCCGCACCCGGGTCGGGGGCGGCCGGCTCCGGGGCCGGTGGGGTGAGCCCGCCCGTCACCCCGGTGAACCGGTACGGGACGTACTTGGCGGCGTTGTTCCAGTACCCGTACGGGGTCGCCGCCCTCCGCGTGGCCGGGCGGGTCTGCTCGTACGCCGTGTAGTGCGTGCGCGTCTCGTCGACCCAGCCGCCGAAGAGGACGACGTGCGAGCCGTTGGTGGGGTCGGCCGGGTTGTGGAAGAGCAGCATGTCGCCCGGCAGCAGCTCGTCCTTGGTGATCCGGGTCGCGAACTTGTCGAGGCTGCCGGTCCACTCGTTCGAGCCGAGGTTCCAGGCCATGGAGACGTAGCCGGAGCAGTCCTGCCGGTATCCGTCCGTCCAGTACGAGGACATGCTGTACGGGACCTTGGCGTCCAGCCACAGCTTCGCCCGGTTGATGATCGTGGCCCGGTCGATCCTCCGGATCGAGGAGGGCGCACCCGGCGCGCCGCCCGGCTTCGCCGGCCCGGGGCGGCCGTGCAGCGGGGAGCGGTCGCCCTGCGGGGTACTCGCCGGGTCGTCGCGGACGTCCCGGTCCGGGCGTGCGCCCGGGTTGTCACGGGTGTCCCGACCGGGGCGTGCACCGGGGTCGTCGCGGGCGTCCCGACCGGGGCGGGCGGCTGGGACGTCACCGGGGCGGCCGGGCGCCGTGTCGGGGCGGCGGGCGTCCTTGCCGTCGGGACGGCGGGCGTCCCTGCCGTCGGCAGGCTGCCGGGGCTGCACGGCGTCCGCAGGCCGCGGGTCCGCGGCGGGCCGGGTGCGGGCGGCCTCGGCGGTTCCGGGCCGGACGGCCTCGGCGGTTCCGGGCCGGGTGTCCGCCGTGTCCCCGGTACGGGCATCCGCCGCGGCCCCCGAGCGGATGTCCTCGGCGTCCGCACCGGCCGCCGCGCGGGCCTCGCGGCTCGGGGCCGCCGTGCCCGTCGGGGTGTCGGCGGCCGGGCTGGGGGCTGCCAGCGCGGTCGAGGCCGTGCCGCCGCCGAGTACGACCCCCGCGGCCGTGGCCAGGACGAGCGCCCGGCGTGCGCCCCGGGCGGCCGGGTGGCCGCCGTCCCGGAGCGGTATGGCCCTGGCGCGGGCGAGGGAGCGCCGGCGCTCCGCGCAGCCCGGGCAGCCGCAGTCGCCTGCGGGCTCGTACTCCTCGAAAACGGGCGTCGGCATCGGCACATGCACCGGGGGCTGCATCGTCATGCGGTTCCGTCCACTCCCCTGCTCGTGGCTGATCGGGGCCGCCGCATATCTGTCGGGGCGTCAGATTCGGCTCGACCCAGACATATCGTGCACGATAAACCACTCAAACATGGGCTAATCGGACAAGGTGGGCGCGGCTGGTCATGACCACCCCTGGAGGTGGGGTAAAGTTTTCCCTGTCAGCAGGCGCCGCTAGCTCAGTTGGTTAGAGCAGCTGACTCTTAATCAGCGGGTCCGGGGTTCGAGTCCCTGGCGGCGCACGACAAGGGGAAGCCCCTCGCAGTGAGAACTGCGAGGGGCTTCTTCGTCATACGCCCCGGCCTCCCGGCGGCCCCACCGGGACCACCGGCACCGCCCGATGCCCGGGCGCACCCGCCGCGCCCGCGGCCCCCGCCGCTCCCGGGCCCGGATTCGCACCCGTACGGCCGCGCGGCCCTGCTCCGCCCGGGGGCGTGGCGGCGGCGCGGCCGGTCAGGTACGCCGAGACCACCACGTTCGCCGTGTACGTGCCGGCCTTCTGGTCGTACGTGCCCCCGCAGGTCACCAGCCTCAGCTCGGACCGCCCCGGCACGAGCGCGCCGTACGCGCGGTCGGCGTCGAAGCGGGAGCGCTCGTGGACCCGTACGTCCTCGACCGTGAACTCGGCGACCGCCCCGTCGGCCCGCGCCACCCGGACCTTGGCGCCCGGCCGGAGCGTGCTCAGGCCGTAGAAGACCGCCGGCTTCGAGCGGGTGTCGACGTGCCCCACCAGCAGTGCGGCCCCCGCCTCACCCGGCTTCGGGCCCGCGCCCCACCAGCCGACCGTGCCGGGCCGGTCGTACGGCGGCGGGTCGATCGCGCCCTGCGCGTCGAGGCCGCGGGCGACCACGGGGGCCTGTACGCCGAGCGACGGCACGTCGACCCGTACGGGGGCGGACGCCGCCAGCGGGGCGTGCGCCGCGGGCAGGCCCGGCACCGGGTACGCGGCCCCGCCGGACGGCCCCGCGCCCGGCCGCTCCGGCATCCCGGTGATCTCGCGTCCCCACAGCCACAGCCCGAGCACCAGCACCGTCCAGGCGGCGAAGCCGAGCAGGCGCCCGCCGGCGGACCGCCTCGGTTCGGCCGCACCCGTCACCGCCCGGACCTCACTCGCCGCTTCGGCGGCGGCGCAGCACCAGGGCCCGGCCCGCGACGGCCAGGGTTGCCGCGGCAGCCAGGACCGCGCCGACCACGGTGTGCGGCAGCCCCGGGCCGCCGTCCTCGCCTTCGCCTTCGCCCTTGCGTGCGGCCGCCGCCTGCCCGGCGATGCGGGACGCGTCGGCGACTTCGGCGGCCATGCCGCCGCCGCCCGCGTGGACCGGGTGGACCGGCGACTTGTGCGCCTCGGGGCGCGTGTCGTGGCCCTGCCCGTGCTCCACGACCTCGACGGAACCGCGCAGCTCGTCCGCCTCGCAGCGGACGGTGACCTCGTGCCGGCCGGGCCGGGCACGCGAGCTGATCATGGCGTCGCCCCACAGGGGCTTGGCGGCGGACCCGGCGGCCTTCGCGGCCTCGTCGGCCTCGTCGGCCTTCTGGGTGCCGCTGGGCTTCTCGGCCTTGTCCGTCTTCTCGGCCTTGTCGGCCTTGTCGCTGCCGTGGCCGGCGGACAGGTGGACGTCGGAGACGAAGACGGGGGACTTCGCCACCGCCCAGCGGCCCTTGCAGCCGGTCACGTGCACCTTGACCTGCGCACCGGGCGCAGCCCGGTGCGGATCGACCGAGACGGTCCCGTGGGTCTGCCCGACGGCGGCGGCGGGCGCACCGGGTGCGGCCGTCGCGGCAGCCGCCGCCAGGACCGCGGCCACCCCGCCCGCACGGACCCCACGGCGGACACGTACGGCGATCAGAGCACTGCGCATGGTGAACCTCCTCCCAAGGAGGTTCACGCGCGGCGGCGGGCTCCGCATCCGGAGGGGCCCGCCGCACACCCGAACGGATCAGACGAGATCGACCAGGTCGGCGATGGAGTCGACCGTCTTCGTCGGCCGGTAGGGGAACTTCTCGGTGTCCTCGACCGTGGTCAGGCCCGTCAGCACGAGGAAGGTCTGCATGCCCGCCTCCAGGCCGGCCAGCACGTCGGTGTCCATCCGGTCGCCGATCATCGCGCTGGTCTCGGAGTGGGCGCCGATCGCGTTCAGGCCCGTACGCATCATCAGCGGGTTCGGCTTGCCCGCGAAGTACGGGCGCTTGCCGGTCGCCTTCGTGATCAGCGCGGCGACGGCGCCGGTCGCGGGCAGCGGGCCCTCGGTGGAGGGGCCGGTCTCGTCCGGGTTGGTGCAGATGAAGCGGGCGCCCGCGTTGATCAGGCGGACCGCCTTCGTCATCGCCTCGAAGCTGTACGTGCGGGTCTCGCCGAGGACGACGTAGTCCGGGTCGTGGTCGGTGAGGATGTAGCCGATGTCGTGCAGGGCCGTCGTCAGGCCCGCCTCGCCGATGACGTACGCGGTGCCGCCCGGGCGCTGGTCGTCGAGGAACTTGGCGGTGGCGAGCGCGGACGTCCAGATGTTCTCGACGGGGACGTCGAGGCCCATGCGGCTCAGGCGGGCCTGGAGGTCGCGGGGCGTGTAGATGGAGTTGTTCGTCAGGACCAGGAAGGGCTTGCCGGACTCGCGCAGCCGCTTGATGAAGGCGTCGGCCCCGGGGATCGGGGTGCCCTCGTGGATGAGGACCCCGTCCATGTCGGTGAGCCAGGATTCGATCGGCTTCCGCTCTGCCACTGGACTGTTCTCCGCTCTCGGGTGGCCGTTGCCCCTGACCCGGTCCCGGCCGTGCACTGTGGTCTGTACCGCCACCCTAGCGGGGCGGGCGGCGGACGTCCCGGGGCGTCCACGGCGCGGGACGGACGGGGGGCCGACGGGAGGCGGACGGAGGGCGGCTCAGCCGAGGGTGACGTCGTCGACGGCCCAGTACCAGTTGTTGTCGCCGGCGTACCGGAAGCGGACCTGCACGTCGGTGGCGCCCTGCGGGATCCGCAGGGTGACCGCCTCGTTCCGGGCGACGGCGTCGGCCGTGTGGCTCTTCACCAGCACGGGGGCGGCGCCGTTGTAGGAGACGAGCACCTGGGCGGTCTGGCCGGCTTCGTGCCGGTAGTGCGACCGGTAGCGGAGGGTTGCCGTACTGCCGCCGGTGACGGGCCACTTGGGGGTGGCGAGCGTGGAGTCGAAGGTACCGGTGTGGGCCTTGTCGTCCCACTCGTCGGAGTCGGCGACGGCGAAGACGTCGCGGGAGCGTACGTTCAGCTCGCGCCACTGGTCGCGCTGGGACTGCGACCAGAACTCGTCGGTGGCAAAGGCCCATCCGGCCCACTCGGTCGTACCGCCGCTGCCCATGCGGGAGTTGTCTACGGACCAGCCGGGCGGCGGGGTGTGCGTGAAGCCCCTCGTGGCGGCCGGGATGCCCGTCTCGTCGACACGGGTGCGGAGTTGGGGGCGCAGCGCGTCGAAGGGGTCGCCGTCGGGGGTGCCGAGCGGTACGCCGTCGAGGCCCGCGGCGGAGACGCCGAGGTGGGCGAGGGCGGTGGCGGCGACGTCGACGGCGCGGACGTCGTGGCGGACGGAACCGGCCGGAATCCCGTCGCCCTTGGCGAGGACGAAGGTGCCGCGCTCGGCGGGTCCGGACCCGCCGTGGCCGCCGGACGGGGTGTGCCCGTGGTCGGTGGTGACCAGGATCGTCCAGTTCTCCTGCGCGAGCGTCGGGCGCTGTCCGACGGCGGCCAGGAGCTGTCCCACGAGGGCGTCGACCCGGGCGACCGCGTCCAGGTAGGCCTGGCTCGCGGCGCCGCTGGAGTGGCCGGCGGCGTCGATCTCGCCGAGGTAGACGAACGCGGCGTCGGGGTTCCCGCCGCGCAGCTCGGCGGCCGCCGCGGCGGCGACCTTGGGGTCCTCGCTGCGATAGCCGTCGCGGTCGCCCTTGAGGGAGAGCCGCTTGTCGACCTTCGCGGAGAAGATCGGACCGTTCTGGTCGGTGGAGGTGACCGGCTCCCAGTCGGCGGCCGCATACGTGTTGAGGTGCGGCGCGGAGTTCTCGACGCGGGTGAGGAAGTCCGGGTGGGCGGTGTAGTTCTTGCCGGTGAAGGAGTTGTCGCGGACGCCGTGCTTGTCCGGCCACACACCCGTCGCGACGGTCGACCAGCCCGGCCCGGAGGAGGTCGCGGCCATCGGGTTGGCGTAGAGGAGGCTCTCGGCGGTGAGGCCCTGCGCCATCAGGCCCTTCAGATGCGGGGCGGCGGCAGCCTTGACGCGGTCGAGGACGGCGCCGTCGAGGCCGATGACGAGCACCTTGGGCACGGGCGCCGCGGCGGTCCGCGCCGCCGCTTCCCTTGCGGCGGCCTCCGCGGCGGCCTTGGCGGCACCGGGCTCGGCGGCACCGGCGGGGTGGGCGGCGAAGGCGGCGGCGACCAGGGCGGCGGCCGCGGCCGTCGCCGCGGTGGCACGGCGTCCGGACAGCACAGACAACACGTACTCCTCCAGAAAGGCGGGGACGGGGGCGTTTCGAGGGAGCGGGACGGGCCGGTCACCCGACGGCCACCACGGCGTACCGTCCTCCACGCGTCCCCGGGCCCATGGGAGCCGGAGACGCGTGAAGGCATGCGGGCACACACCTCCCCCGCAGGACGCCCCCGCACGCCCCGGCACGCACGCCACGGCGGCGGCACCGGAACACGGCAGCGCGGCGCGGCTGGTGGAGCCGGGCAGAGCGGGTGGCGAGGGCCGGGCGGGTGGCGAGGGCCGGGCGGGTGGCGGGTCAGCGGGAGGCGGTCAGCGAGGCGCGGTGTGCAGGGGCTTGCGGCGCCGGAGGCGGCGGGATGCCAGGAGCAGGGCGGTGCCCGCGGTGAGTGCGGCAGCCGCCGTGGCCGCACCGTGGCGCTCCTGCGGGCCCGTGTGGGCGAGGGAGCCGGCCTGGACGCGGTCCCGCGGGGATTCGACCGTGAAGCGGTAGCCGCCGGCCTCGCCGACCCAGTCGCCGTCGTCGCCGCGCCGCTGGACGACGGCGGCGTCCGCGACGACCTCGCCCGTGGGCGCGTCGGGCGCGAAGGCCAGGTGGACCGTGACGGTCAGGGAGCCGCCGGCCGCAAGGGTGTAGCCGGAGAAGGCGTCGCCGCCGTCGAAGACGGCGATGATCTCGTCGCGGTCGCTCTCCTCCAGGCTGACGGGCAGAGTGCCCTCGGGGGTGTCGAAGTCCATCCGGAGGTGGTCGGCGCGCAGGACGCGCGCCTCGTCCGACAGCACCACGACGGGGTGGATGGCCGTGCACCGGCTCGCGGTGGTGTTGGTCAGGTCCAGGAACCAGCTCTGCGCGCCGCCGCCGGTGCGGTAGACGGACGGGCCGCCGCGGATCCGCGCGCCGATGGGGAAGGCGGTGCTCTTGCCGTCGCCGCAGGTGGCGCGGGCCCGGGAGGGGAGCGCGGGGGCGGGGCGGGCGCCGCTGCCGTTTCCGACGTCCGCCGCGGCGGGCGCTGCGGCGGCGGCCGGGGCGACCACGGCCGCCAGGAGGGCGGAGAGGGCAAGGGCTTTGCGCAGTCGCATGGCTGACCTTCGCTTCGCTGCTCGCCGGACGGGCTGACGGTCGGACGAGGCGACAATCACCACGGCCTGCACCGCACGTTCCCACGCGCGCGATGCAGTGCCGCCAGTGCCGCGCCCGGGCCGACCCCTTTCCGCCTGTTCGGCCCACAGGCGGCCGTCAGGTCCCGGCCGGGAGACGGTTCCTGACTTGGCGCCGGATCCTGACCCGGGCGCCGGATCCCGACCGGGCGCCGGCTCGTTCCCGGCCGCCAGGCGCGCCCGGCTGCCAGGGCGTGCCCGGCTGCCAGGTCCTCGGCGGCGCCGGTCTCCTCACCCCCCGCCGTCATGCCGTACGGCCGAACAGCGGCGCCAGGGCCAGTTCCGCCGCGCCCTCCGCCACGCCCGCGCGGGCGGTTGCGACCTCGGGGGCGGGGCCGCCGAAGGCACGGGCGGCCAGGGCTCGCCGGACTCCCGCCGTGAACACCTCCGGCGCCTGCTCCACCACCCGTCCGCCCAGCCACACCCGGTCGGCGTCGAGCAGGGCGACGGCGTTCGCGGCGCCCTCGCCGAGGATCCGGGCCGCCTCGGGCAGGTCCCCGCGGGCCACGGCCGCCAGGCACAGCACCTCGGCACAGCCGCGGCCGCCGCAGCGGCAGGGCGGCCCGTCGAGCAGCAGCACCTGGTGCCCGAACTCCCCCGCGGCGGACCGGGGCCCGCGGTGGACCTCGCCGCCGAGCCGGATGCCCGCGCCGAGGCCGGTGCCGAGGTGCAGGTAGAGGGAGGTTCCGGAGTCGGGGCCGGAGGCGGCGGCGCCCGCGTTGGTGTCCTTGTCCAGCACCACGGGCGGGCCCCAGCGCCGGCTTCCGTCCCCGTCTCCGTCTCCGTCTCCGTCTCCGTCTCCGTTCCCGGGCCGCAGCCGGTCCGCGACGGCCTGCCGCAGCGGGTGCCCCTCCCACTGCGGGTGGCCCGTGACCCGCCCCATCACGCCGGTGCGCCAGTCGAGCGGCCCCGGCGCGGCGAGCCCGACGCCGGCGAGGGCCTGCGCCCCGGCGGGTCCGGCCAGCCGGTGGACGGCGCGGGCGACGGCGGCGGCGACCGCGTCCGGGCCGGCCGCGAAGTCCAGGGGGGTGCGGAGCCGGTCGACGACGGTGCCCGCCAGGTCGACCCGTACGGCATGGAGTTCGTCCCGGTCGGCGTGCACGCCGACCGCGTGCCGGGCGTCCGCGGCGAGCCGCAGCAGGGTGCGCGGCTTGCCGCCGGTGGAGGCGCCGCGGCCGGCGTCCGCGACGAAGCCCTCGGCGCGCAGCCGGGCCGTGATCTTGCTGACGGCCTGCGGGGTGAGGCCCGTACGGGAGGCCAGGTCGGCGCGGCCGAGGCCGGCGGGGCCGGCGGCGCGGAGGAGGCCGAGGACGAGGGCGTCGTTGTGGCCGCGGAGGGCGCCCAGGTTCGCGCCGGGCAGGTTCCGGCTGGTCCTGCTGGTGTCGGTCGGGGTGACGCTGCCTCGTTCCACCAGGCCATTGTCCCCCTTCCTTGCACTTAGGCAACACTGTTGCCAAAGTGGACGGCATGAACGCCACCGCCCCGGACTCCGCCCCCTCCCCCGCCCCCTCGTCCCCCGCGTCCCGCCACGCCGGCCGGGGGCCGCTCCGCGTCGGCCTCGTCGGCTACGGCCTCGCCGGGTCCGTCTTCCACGCCCCGCTGGTCGCCGCGGCCGAGGGGCTCGTCCTCGACACCGTCGTCACCTCCGATCCGGCGCGCCGGGCGCAGGCCGAGGAGGAGTACCCCGGTGTGCGGGTGACGGCGTCCGCCGAGGAGCTGTGGAGCGGCGGCAGCGCCGTCGACCTGGTCGTCGTCGCCTCCCCGAACAAGACGCACGTCCCGCTCGCGACGGCGGCGCTGTCCGCCGGCGTCCCCGTCGTCGTCGACAAGCCGCTCGCCGGGACGGCCGCGGAGGCCCGCGAGCTCGCCGGGCTCGCCGACCGGACGGGCACGTTCCTGTCGGTGTTCCAGAACCGCCGCTGGGACAACGACTTCCTGACGGTGCGCCGCATCGTCGCAGACGGCGAACTGGGCGAGGTCCAGCGCTTCGAGTCCCGCTTCGAGCGGTGGCGCCCGCAGCTCAAGGGCGGCTGGCGCGAGTCCGGCGCGCCTGAGGAGATCGGCGGCCTGCTGTACGACCTGGGCAGCCACGTCGTGGACCAGGCTCTGGTCCTGTTCGGGCCGGCCGCCTCCGTGTACGCGGAGACGGACGTGCGCCGGCCGGGCGCCGAGGCGGACGACGACACGTTCATCGCGATCACGCACGAGAGCGGCGTCCGCTCGCACCTCTACGTCAGTGCGACCGCCGCGCAGCTCGGTCCGCGCTTCCGCGTCCTCGGCTCCCGCGCCGGGTACGTCAAGTACGGCCTGGACCCGCAGGAGGCCGCCCTGCGCGACGGCCACCGGCCCGGGAACACCGGCGCCCCGTGGGGTGTGGAGCCGGAGCACCTGTGGGGCCGGCTGGGGTCCGGGGAGTCCCCGGCTACCGGCGGCGGGACGCCGGTGCCGACACTGCCCGGCGACTACCCGGCGTACTACGCGGCCGTGGCGGCGGCGCTGCGCGACGGGGGGCCGGCGCCGGTGAGCGCGCACGAGGCGGCGCAGTGCCTGGCGGTGCTGGAGGCCGCGCGGGTCTCCTCCCGGGACGGGGTGACCGTATCCTTCGAAAACTGAAGATGATCACACGTGTGAAGAACGGACTGTTTCTGTGAAGCTGCCCCGGATCGCCTCGATCGTGGCGACGGCCGCGACGGCCGCGATGGCCCCGGCCGTCCTGATCGCCTCGCCGGCCTTCGCCGTCGGCGCCACGACCACGGCGCCGGGCCTGCCGGCGTCCCCGACCGCCCCCGACACCTCCCCGGGCACCGACGGCCCGACGGCGCCGAAGCCCGACGAGGACCCGCAGGCCGCGAAGGACCGGGCCGCGATCCAGGCCATCCTCGCGGATCCGGCGAGCGGGCGGGGCGTCCGCGAGGCCGCCGAGAAGGCGCTGAAGGGGACGGCCGCGGACATGCGGCACTTCCTGGAAGTGGAGTGGGCCCGGGAGCAGTTGGAGGACGACCGGGTGCGCGTCGCGCAGATCGGGGAGGCCGGCGGCAAGGCGGTGCGCGCGGCGGCCGACAAGGCGCTGGACGCCAACACGCGCGAGGCCATCGCGGAGTTCCTGCAGAACGGGCAGCACACCGCCCGTTTCGAGGACGACAAGGTCGAGCTGGTGAAGATGCTGAAGGGCGCCGGCCCGGGCATCACCAAGGCGGTCAACAAGCTGCTGGACGGCGGGACGCGGGAGGAGGTCCGCGCGTTCGTCGCGACCGGGCAGCACACGGTCCGCGCCGAGGACGACCGGGGCGTGCTGCTGGGCGCGCTGAAGGACGCCGGGCCGAGCCTGAAGGCGGCCATCATCGCGCTGCTGGAGAAGAACCCCACCCCGGCGGAGCTGCGCACCTTCGTCACGAGCACCCAGCACGAGCTGCGCGACGCCGACAACACCGCCCTGATCCGGGCCATGCTCGCCGATGCCGGGCCGGAGCTGAAGAAGGCCGCGAACGCCGCCCTGAAGGGAACGCCCGCGGACCGCGCCGAGTTCCTCGCGACCGGGCAGCACACGGCCCGCGACAAGGACAAGGCCGCGGGCGGCGGCAGCGGCGGCGGGGGCAAGGACGGCGGTGGCAAGGGCGGCTCCGACACCGGGAACGGCGCCGGCGCCGACGGCTCGGGCGCCGGCTCGGGTTCCGGCGGCGCGAACGGCACGACGAGCAGCAGCAACAACGCCACTCCGGCCGGCGGCACGGGCCCGCTCGCGAGCACCGGCGCGAACGCCCAGCTCGCGGTCGCGGCAGGAGCCGGAGCCGCCGCCCTGGGCGCGGGCGCCGGCCTGCTGGTCGCCGCAAGCCGCCGCCGCGCCGCGGAAGCCGCGCGCTGACACGGGCGCCCCGGCCCCCGGGCCCGGCCCGGGGGCCGGGGCCGGGGGCCGGGGGCCGGGGCCGGGGCCGGGGGCCGGGGCGCCCGTGCGGCCTCGGGGGTCAGGCGTCCTTGAACTCCTGCCGCTGCCGCCCCAGCCCGTCGATCTCCAGCTCGACGACGTCGCCGGCCCGCAGGTACGGCTTCGGCTCCGGCCGGCCCATCGCCACGCCCCCCGGCGTGCCCGTGATGACCACGTCGCCGGGGTGCAGCGTCATGAACCGGCTCAGGTAGTGCACGACCTCGCCGACGGGGAAGATCTGGTCGGCGGTGGTGCCGTCCTGCCGGAGCTCCCCGTTCACCCACAGCCGGACGCCGAGGGCCTGCGGGTCCGGGATCTCGTCGGCGGTGGCGAGCCACGGGCCGACCGGGGTGAACGTCTCGCAGTTCTTGCCCTTGTCCCAGGTGCCGCCGCGCTCGATCTGGAACTCGCGCTCCGAGACGTCGTTGACGAGGACGTACCCGGCGACGTGCGCCAGGCCCTCCTCCGCGGACTCCAGGTACCGGGCGGTGCTGCCGATGACGACTCCGAGCTCGGCCTCCCAGTCCGTCTTCACGCTGCCGCGCGGAATCAGCACGGTGTCGTCGGGGCCGACGACCGTGTCGGCGGCCTTCAGGAACAGGATCGGCTCGGCCGGCGGCTCCGCCCCGATCTCGGCGGCGTGCCCGAAGTAGTTCAGCCCGATACCCACGATCTTGCCGATGCGGCCCAGCGGGGCGCCGGTCCGCAGCCCCTCCGGGTCGAGCACCGGAAGGGACCCGGCCTCCACCGCGGCGCGCACCCGGGACAGGGCGCAGTCGTCGGCGAGGAGGGCGCCGTCCACGTCGGCGACCAGGCCGGACAGGTCGCGCAGGATCCCGTCCTGGTCGAGGACTGCGGGGCGCTCCGCCCCGACCGGTCCGACACGCAGCAGCTTCATGGGCATTCTCCCGTGGTCGTGGGTGGTCGGCCCATGGGCGTGCCCCGGGCCGGACGATGGGGTGCGGCCATCGGAGGATTGGTCGATCCTCCAAGAACCCCGTTCCGCCCGCAAGCCCCTGTTCACGGACTGGAACGCCGCCCCGCCGCCCGGGCGCCTTCAGGTGCGCCGGTCCGCCGCAGGCCCGCCGGCCGCCGCCGTCCCGACGGCGGCAAGGCGGTCCCGGCGGTGCTCCAGCCATGCGCGCTCGGCGACCGACCATGCTGTGGTGGCGGCCAGGTACAGCCCGGCGGCCAGCGGCACGACGGCGGCCGTCACCAGCGTCCCGAAGGACAGCAGCGGCAGCACGCCGCCCAGCCGGCGCATCGCCTCCTGCTGCTCGGCGGTCAGCTCCGGCACCGCCGCCGCGGAACGGCCCGCGGCAGCCCTGGCCCGCACCGGCACAGCCTTGCCCCGCACCGGCGCCGCGGCGGCAGCCGCGGCAGCCGCGGCTCGCCGCCCGCGCACCGTGCTCCACGCGGCGACGGCGGCGATCACCGCGAACAGCACGAGGTACACCAGCCCCTGCGCGCCGAACAGGCCGCCCTCCCCCAGGGCACCGGCCCACGTCCCGCCGAGCGGCGCCGCGAACAGGCGGTGCCCCAACAGCTCCCCCGACGTGGTGAACGCCTGGTACATGAGGAAGAACACCGGCAGCTGGAGCAGCACCGGCAGGCAGCCGGCCACCGGGGTGGCGCCCTTGAAGGCGGCCCTGTTCAGGGGATGCAGGGCGAGCCGTACGAGGACGGTGAACAGCACGATCGCGGCAGCGGTCGCGGATTCGGCCAGCACCGGCTCCAGGAGCCGGCCCAACTCGACAACAACACGGGTGAAAACGGACACGCGGGCCCTCCGAGGGGTCTCGTCGAACGTCGAAGTGGTGCATTTCGGCGTGACGAGCCACGCGGGGCGCGACAGCGGAAGCGGGTGGTGCGAAGGCGATCCGGGGTGGTGGTGCGCTGTGCGCGCCCCTACGCGGCCGTCGGGACGAGACGGCCGGGTGCCCTCGGCCGCGACCGGCCGGAGGCGTCGGGATCGCGCTGCGGCAGGAACGCCGTGCGCTGCTCGCGATCACGGATCGCTGTGCGTATTCGGTGCGGCGGCACGGGCCGCACCAGGCGCGCCGCGAGGGCGGCGGCGCCCACGGACACGGCGGCGGCGGTCGCCGCGAGGGCGACGACGACGGCACCCTGCCCGCCCTGCCCGGCGATCAGCCCGAGGACGCCGGCGAACAGCAGCAGGGGCGCGAGGCGCGCGGCGGCGCCGGCGAAGGCCGCGAGCAGCGCCCGGAACGAGCCCGCCCGGCGCGAGCTGTCCAGCCCGTCCACGTCAACCGCCCCCTCTCCCCCACACATGGTGCGTACTGGTGATCGATCCTACCCAGCCGTACCGACAACGCCCCGGCCCCCGGATCGGTTCCCGGCGAGCACCCCCCACACGACGAGCCGGTACCGGGAGCTGTACTCGGGCGTGCAGGTGGTCAGGGTGATGTACGCGCCGGGCTCGGTGTACCCGTACCCCGGCCGGACCGCGCTCCGCGGTACCGGGGCGATCACGCCGGTGTCGCGCGGCGCCGTCTCGGGCAGGATGCGGTCGACGGTGTACGCGTACCGCCGCCCCCGGACCTCGACGACGAGCTCGTCGCCGGGCCGCAGCCGATTCACGTACCTAAACGGCTCCCCGTGCGTGTTGCGGTGCCCGGCCAGTGCGAAGTTGCCCTGCGCGCCGGGCTCGGCGGTCCCGGGGTAGTGGCCGGCGTACCCCTTGTCGAGCACGCTCCGCTTGTCGATCCCGCGCGCGACGGGCACCGCCACCCCGAGCCGCGGAATGCGCAGCACCCCGTACGCCGCCCCGTCCCGCGACCGGTCGGCGGCTCCGCCCGCACCGACAGCCTCCGACGGCGACGGCGACGCCGCCGCCGGCGCCCCGGACGGCTCCGGGGACGCGAGCGACTCCGCAGCCGCCCCGGCACCCGCCCCCGGGCCAGGCACCGTCCGCCAGGCCTCTTCCAGCGCGGCGACCCGCCGCCCTGCGGCCGCCGCGGCCTGCCGGTTCGTCCACCACACCTGGTGCACCACCAGCAACAACAGCACCACACCCACGGTGACGGTCAACTCGGCGGCCGCCCACAGCACCCGCGCGAGACCGCCCCGGCGCGAGCGCCCGCCGCGCCCCTGCACCACCACACGCATGTGATCCCGCACGGGGCGCACCTTAAGACCTCCCCCGCCAACAGACCAGCGGCAGTACGGTGTGAACCATGCGCCCCGACACGCCTGCAGAGCACATCGCCGAAGCCGAGCGCCTGATCCGCACGGCGACCCGCTACCCCGAGGACCAGGAGCCCCTGCTGCTCCAGGCCGCCGCCCACCTGGAACTGGCCGACGCACGCGAACGGGCGAGCGCCCTCTACGACCGCCTCCTCGCGGGCGAGCCGGCCGACCCGTACCTGATCAAGGCGCTCCAGGCGGCAAACCTGTGGGAGTACGGGCACGAGCCGGAGGCCCGCGCCCTCATCCAGGGCATCCGCGCCGCGTCCCCCGCGGACCCGGCGCCCTGGGAGGTCATCGCCGAGGCCCTCGAAGCCCACGACGAGCTGGCCGCGTCCGAGGAGTGCTTCACCCAGGCGGCCACGCTCCTGATCTCGGAGGACGCCCCCCTCACCCCGGCGACGACGGCGCTGCTGACCGGCCGGCACCGCGTCCGCCGCCTCCTCGGACTGCCGCACGACGACTGGGACATGGTCGCGGACACCCGCCACACCGGCCCGATCCCGCTGGACGAACTGCACGACCCCAAGCGCATCTGGGCCCTCGGCTCCGACGACCCGGCCGAGCTCCGCGCCGAGATCGCCCGCCTCCGCGCGGAACTGGGCGACCGCCGAGCGGCCCTGTCCCGCCCGTTCCCGGTGGCGATCCTGCACTGGCCGCAGCGCGAGCTGGCCGAACTCCTGACGGGCTACCCGACGCTGGCGTCGGAGTACCCCTCGCACGAGGCGCACCTGGCCCAGGTGGAGGCCTCGCTGCGCGCCCTGGCCGCCTCGGGCACGACGAACCTCGGCATCGTCACGGCGAGCGTCCCGTCGTACGAGGCGTTCGCGGCGTCGGAGAAGACCTCCCCGGCGTCCCCGTCCCTCCTCCCGGAGTACGCGACGACCCTGGCGGCCCGAGGCAAGGCCACCTCCTGGCCCCCGCCCCCGAACGCCCCGTGCTGGTGCACGTCCACCAAGCCCTACTCGGAATGCCACGGCGCCACGTAGGAGCGCGGCCAGCAGGGGGCCGTCAGTCGACCATGCCCCAGGCGGCTGCGGTTGGGGTGCCGGCCCAGCCGTCGGCGGTCTGCCAGATCGCTGCGATGCCCTGGTCCTCAAGGTAGGGCGCGAACACGCCGATGTCCTCGGAGAAGAGGGCGATCAGGTGAGGTACGGGGAGCTTCTTCTCCCTGTACAGGAAGTAGCTGTATTCGCGGAGTTGCCCGATCGCCTCCCGTACGGCGGCGTCCGCGCGGCCCCTACGCACAACCTTCGCCTCGACCAGCCACTCCGGCCCGTCCGGCGTCGGCGCCTGTCCCGCGTCGGACTGCTGGAGGGTCAGGTCCTTCGGGTGGACGTGCTGGTTGTTCGGCGTGTAGTCCCGCTTGCTGATGTACGCAGCGAAGTCCTTGATCAGTTCTTCGTGCTTTCGGCTCTTCACCTGCTGATGGGCAGCGATGTGGGCGATGTAGTCGCTGCTGTCACGAGGCTTGAAGCCTGCCGGACGCACCCCAGGCGCCGGCGAGGCCGTCGCGGCCCCCGCGGTGCTCGGCTCGGAGGACTGCCCGCCCTCCTCGCCGGATGTCCGCTGCTGCGGCAGGACCGGCACGTCGAGTTCGTCCTCGTCCCGCGCGGCCCGCCACGCGGATTCTGCTGCGGCGGCCCGCTGGAGGAGGCTCGTGGCCACGCGCAGGTCCTGCTGCAACTCCTCCTCCGGCGGCATATTGGCAATCTCGTACCGGCGCGCGGCCACGCTCGCCGCTGCATAGGCCTCCGGCCGCTTCCCACCGCCCAGTGCCGGCCTGTGGTTCCAGTCCTCGGCGAGCGAGGGCGGGAGGGCAGCGGCAAGCCGCGCCGCATGACGCCGCAGGTGCGCCAGGAACGGCTGCTTGTTTTTGATCTTTTCGCTGAGTTCCGTGACCCCCTGCTGGAGTGTCAGGGTCACCGAGGTCAAGTCCGTGCTGAAGATGTAGGCGAGGTACAGGTCCCTCTTCGGGTTGGTGTTGATCGCCTTGTCGAAGACGCCGATCCAGGGCGAGGCTGCGGCAGTCGTTTGTCCTCCGTACCCGGCGACCATGAGCCCCTCAGGCAGTCCCAGGTCAGCACGCTTGGCCACGTCCCGCAAGACCCGCTGGCCAGGCACATGAGTCCGCGTGCCGGCCTTCGGGTCGTACGTGTCGGCCACCTCAAGGAGCAGAGCTCGGATCGTCATGGCATGAAGCTATGCAAATCACAGCACGAGTCAATCCATTTCGATCACTTCACGTCGCCACCTGAACGGGGGCGCCACCCTCCTCCCTGTCAAATAGCAGCAGTTGGTGGTGGCTGCGCAACGCCGCCGTCGGTGGGGTGGGGCGGGGGGTGGCCAGGGTCAGGAGGGTGCGGATCGCCGATGTGACCTGGGTCGGGGTGTCGCGGACCATCGACGGGGTCGCGCTCACCACCAGGATGCCGTGGGCCTCCAGGCGCAGGCGGCGGCGGAGTGTGGCCTGCCAGGCGTCGCGCGTGTAGTGGTACTCCGCGGAGTCGATCTCCAGGGCCACGCCCTCGTCGGGCCAGTACGCGTCCGGAGCTGCGAGGAAGGCGCCGTCCGCGGTGTAGAGGCGGGCGTTCCACAGCGGCGGCGGGAGGCCGGCCGCGGTGAGGGCTTCGCGGGCCTGCGCCTCGGCGGGCGAGCGGACCCCGGCGAGGAGCTCGGCCGCGGCGGCGCGGACCTGCGGGTGGCGCAGGAGGCGGGCGGTGCGGAGTTCGGCGTGCAAATCCTGCGGGTGGCACCAGCCCGACTGGACGACGCGGGCCAGGACCGCGCGGAGCTGCTGCGGGTCGGTGGCGCGGGCTGCGTAGTCGGCGGCGGCCCGGACCGGGCGGGTGCTCGGGACGCCGGCGACCGTGATCGTCTGCGGCCAGCGCGCCGTCGGGAGCGTACGGACCTCCGGGGTCCCCGCCGGGCGGCGCGGGCTGCGGACCAGCACGTCGGCCGGGGTGCGGGGCGCCTCGGGGATGCCGAGCAGGGACAGGGCGGCGCCGCCGGTCAGGGCCGCGGTGTCGCCGGAGAGCGGGTCGGAGGCCGGGTCGGCGGCGTACAGGACGGCACCGAGGGCGCGTTGGCGGTGGTCGGGGGGGCCGGTCTGCAGGAGGTAGACGCGGGGCAGCAGCCGCTGCCAGGGGCCGCCGGGCCGACTGCGGGAGGCGATGGTTCCGGCGGGGATCCCGGACGCCGTGAGCTGCCTCCGGGTGGCCAGCCGGAGCTGGCGGCGGAAGCACGGCGCCGGCGCGGGTGCGGGTGCGGGTGCGTTCGGGGGGCGCCGCCGGGGCTGTACGGGCTTACGGGCCTGGGCGGTGTACGGGTGCGGGTGCGTGGGCGTGTGCGGTGTGATCATGCCGCGGGTATGCCCCGGGGCGGGCGGGCGGACACCGCAGCCGGCGGCCTGTGGTGTGCCCGGGGGGCGGACCACCGCCGTCGGCCGAGGCCGGGCCGTCACGAGCCCGCAGGGCGGCGCCGCCGGCCGCGGCGCGCCGCGGTCACGGCCCGGCGGCGCCCGGGTGGTGCGGCGCCAGGAAGACGACGACCGCGGTGCGCTCCGGCGCCCCCGGCAGCGGGGCCACCTCGTGCCAGCCCAGGCGGCGGTACGTGGCCACCGTGTCGGTGGCGACGCGGGAGGTCAGCAGCCAGGCGCGGCCGTCCGGGGCATCGGCGGTGATCTCGGCGAGGAGGGCGCGGCCGGTGCCGCGGCCGCGCGCGAAGGGGCGTACGGCGAGCTCGTCGACCTCCAGCGCGCCCGTCAGCAGCCGGCGGACGCGGGCCGGGCCGAGCTGGGCGGCGACGTGCCCGTACGCGCGGCCTGCGGGGAAGTCCGCCGGGGTCAGCCAGGCCGTGGCGAAGCCGTCGACGCCCGCCTCGGACTGGGCGAGCGCCGTACGGAAGCCGTGGCGTCGGCTGTCCGCGCGCAGGCGCGGACCGAAGCGGCGAATGGTTTCTGCGTCCTCGTTCCACGGCGGGGCGGAGAACACCTCCGCGTACGCGTCGACCAGTTCGTCGACGAGGTCGAGGACGGCCTCTCCGTAACAGATCACGATGTCCCGGCCTCTCTGGAGGGAGTGGGAGGAGGCGACTGTACGCCCGCGCGGGCCGCGCGACGCGTTCCGTACAGATCCGGAGAGTGTGTGGCAAATCCCCCGGTCCGAACGCGTGTCGGCAGGCCCGGCAGCGCGTTGAGCAGGCGTGGACAGACTGCTGCGGATCGCGGGGCGGTGCGCGCTCGCGTTCCTGCTCGTGCTGGGTGTGGTGGCGCTGCTGCCGCGGACGGTGCAGGACGCCGTACCGGACGGGGTGGTCGGCGGCGCCGTGCTGGTGCTCGGGGCGGTGGGGGCCCGGCGGGCGGTCAAGCCGCCGCGTTAGCCTCGGGGCGGGGCCCGGCTGCGGCTGCGGGCTTCTGCGGGCGTCCCCACGACACGGCGTACGACGGCGTACGGAATTCGAGCGAGGGAGTTGGACATGGCGCGGGTACGGGTACCGAGTGCTGCGATGGCGGCCGCCGGGCTGGTCGGCGGGTACGCCGCCGCCCGCTGGAGCGGGAAGCGGCCGCTGGGCGGTGTCGTCCTCGGCGCGGCCGGGCTGGCGGCGGGGCGCGAGTGGCACCGCAGCGGAGGCGTGCCCGCGGCGGCGGGCCTCGGCGCGCTGTACGTGGCCGGCTTCGCCGGCGCGCACCCGCTGGCGAAGAAGGTCGGCGCCTGGCCGGCGGTCTTCGGCGCGGCCGCGGTCGTCTCCACGGCGGCGTGGCTCGTCTCCGACCGCCACTGACGGCCGACGGCCTGCCCGGGCGAGCCGTGCGCGAGCCGTGGGCGAGCCGTGGGCGAGCCGTGGGCGAGCCGTGGGCGAGCCGTGCGCGGGGTCCGCGGGGCGCAGCCCCGCCGGCCCCGCGGTCCCGGCCGCCGGCCCCGCCGAGCGTCCCCCGCTCGGCCGGCCCCCGACGCGGCGGACGGCAGGGCGGGGCACGTGGGCCGGAAGCCGGGGGCAGTGGGCCGGGGGCCGCTGCGCGGAACCCCTCGCCGCTTCGCCCCGCCCTTCCGCCGGGGCCCGGGCCCCATGCAGCCCCGCCCGCCCCGCCCGCGCCGCCCGCCCCGTCAGGCCCCGAACGCCCGCGACGCCGTGTGGATCAGGAGGCCCGCCAGGGCGCCCACCACCGTGCCGTTGATGCGGATGAACTGGAGGTCGCGGCCGATGTGGGCCTCGATCTTGCGGGACGTGTGTTCCGCGTCCCAGCCCGCCACCGTGTCCGTGATCAGTGACGTGATCTCGGCCCGGTACGTGGTGACCACGTACACGACCGCGCCCTCGATCCAGCCCTCCACCTTGTCCTGGAGCCGCCCGTCCGTGGCCAGGCGCGCGCCCAGGGACAGCAGGGACGCGCGGACGCGCAGCCGCAGCTCGCTCTGCTCGTCCTCCGCGGCGGAGAGGATCATCGCGCGGATCGCCGTCCACGCGGAGGCGATCACGTCCTGGACCTCCTCCCGCTCCAGGATCTCCGACTTCAGGCGCTCCACCCGCAGCCGCGTGTCCGTGTCCGCCTGGAGGTCGGCCGCGAAGTCGCACAGGAAGCGGTCCACCGCCCCGCGTGCCGGGTGCTCGGGCATGTCCCGCATCTCGGTGAGGAAGCGGAGCAGCTCCTTGTAGACCCGCTCGCCGACCTTGCGGTCCACGAACCGGGGGGTCCAGCCGGGCGCGCCGCCCTGTACGGCGCCCATGACGGAGTCCGCGTGCGTGACGAGCCAGTCGTGCGCCTTGGCGCAGACGAGGTCGACGACCCGCCGGTGCCCGCCGTCCGCGACGACCCGTTCCAGGGTCTTGCCGATGCCCGGCGCGATCTCGGCCGTCTCGGCCCGCCGGGTGATCGCCTCGCCCACCACCGCCTGGACGTCGGAGTCGCGCAGCACCGTCAGCGCCCCGCGCAGCGCCGTCGCTAGCTCGGCGGTGACCCGGTCGGCGTGCGCAGGCTCCGCAAGCCACGCCCCGAGCCGGCTGCCGATCCGCAGGGCGTGCAGGCGGGCCCGCACCACGTCCGCGGAGAGGAAGTTCTCGCCGACGAACTCGCCGAGGGACGCCCCCAGCTGGTCCTTCTTCGTCGGGATGATCGCGGTGTGCGGGATCGGCAGGCCGAGGGGGTGCCGGAACAGCGCCGTCACCGCGAACCAGTCCGCGAGCGCGCCGACCATGCCCGCCTCGGCGGCCGCCCGCACGTAGCCGGCCCACGCCCCGGCCCCGGTGTGCTCGGCCCAGGTGGCCAGTACGTACACCACCGCGACCAGGACCAGCAGCCCGGTCGCGGTCGCCTTCATGCGCCGTACGCCGCGCCGGCGCTCCTCGTCCGCCTCGCTGAACACGAAGCCGCCGAGGGCCGGGACGGGGGCCCGGGGCGGCCGGCCGCCGTCGCGCACGGCTGCCGCCCGGCCCGCCGCCGCGCCGCTGTCCGCGCCCGGTTCGGGGCCCCCGGCGGTGGTGCGTTCGTCCACGTGCTCCTGCCTTCTCCCGGGTGCCGGTTTTGTCTCACAGCATCCGACTCCCGGCACGCCCGGGGAGTTCCCGGCGCGCCGTCCTCACAGCGCCGTCCTCACAGCTCCTTGCGCAGGTCGGGGCCGCCACCGAGGCCCGGATACCGCTTCGGCTCCTTCACCTTGATGTCGACGCCGCCCCAGAACGCCAGCCCGGTGACCACCACGCGCGGGGCGCCCGGCGCCACCGGCCCCGTGCTGTGCCGCTGGTCGAAGGCGCCCATGATGCCGATGCCCCGGACGTCGACGTCCACGCCCGGCGGAACGGTGATCTCGATGCCCCCCATGATCGCGATGCAGTTGATGACGACCTCGCGCTCCGCGAAGTGCGCCTCGCGCAGGTCCAGCTCCCCTCCGCCCCAGAACGCCACCGCGTTGAAACGGCCCGGCACCGTCCAGTTCCCGCGGCGCTGAAACCCCGACATGACCGCGACCGCCGTCGCCGACGCCGCCGGCACCCCGCCCCCGATGCGCCCCGCCCACGAGCCGGCGGCCGGCGCGGCGGCTGCACCGGCCGCAGCCGCGCCCGCGGGGGCGGCGCCGGCCGCGGGGAGGTCCCGGGTCAGGGTCTCCAGCTGGGCGTACGTACGCGACGTGTACGCCGCCTCCAGCCGCTCCTCGAATTCCTCCATGTCGAGCCGGCCCTCGGCGAGCGCGTCGCGCAGACGCTCCACGACGCGGTCCCGGTCGGCGTCCGACGCCCGGAGTTCCGGCAACGGCTTCTGCGGCCCCTGGTGCTGCCCCTCGTCAGTCATGGGGCCAGCCTAAGCAGCGGGGGGCCCGCAGGTGTACGGGTTCAACCCCGCCTCCACCCCGGGCCCGAACCCTGATTCATCCCCCATCCCCCCTTTCCCCGCCCCGGCCCGCCCCGGCCGGCCCCGGTTTGCCCCGGCCGGCCCCCCGCCGCCCATACCGCCGCCTCAGTCGCGTCCCGCGTACATCCGCGCGATCACGTCCTCGATGTCCGGCTCGCGCACCGACAGGTCCGACAGCGGGTACCGGGCCGCCACCTGCGCCACCAGCGGCGCCGCCGACGCCCCCGCCGGGAACGCCAGCCACTGCCGCGGACCCTCCACCTTCACCACCCGCGCCCCCTCCACGCTCACCGCCGGAAGCTCCCGCTCCAGGTGCAGTACGAGCATCCGCTCGCTCTCCCCCGCAGCCCCGGCCGCATGCAGCCCGCCCGGCGTCCCGTCGTACACGAGCCGCCCGTGGTCGATCACCATGACCCGCCCGCACAGCTGCTCGATGTCCTGCAGGTCGTGCGTCGTCAGCAGCACCGTCGTACCGCGCTCGGCGTTCAACTGCCGCAGGAACTCCCGCACCTTCGCCTTGCTGACCACGTCCAGCCCGATCGTCGGCTCGTCCAGGTGCAGCACCTCGGGATCGTGCAGCAGCGCAGCCGCGATGTCCCCGCGCATCCGCTGCCCCAGCGACAGCTGCCGCACCGGCACGTCCAGCAGCGGTCCGAGGTCCAGCCGCTCCACGCAGCGCTCCAGGTTCTCCGCGAACCGCGCCCGCGGGATGCGGTACAGCCGCCGCATCAGCCCGTAGCTGTCCTTCAGCGGCAGGTCCCACCACAGCGTGGTGCGCTGCCCGAAGACCACCCCGATGCGGTGCGCGAGCCGCATCCGCTCCCGCGCGGGGTCGATCCCGGCGACCCGCAGCCGGCCCGCGCTCGGGGTGAGGATGCCCGTCAGCATCTTCACCGTCGTCGACTTCCCCGCCCCGTTGGGCCCGACATAGCCGACGAACTCCCCCCGCGCCACCGCGAAACTGATCCCGTCCACGGCCCTGACCTGCCGCTTCTCCCGGCGCAGCAGACCGGCCCGGCGCCGTACGTCGAAGACCTTCTCCACCGCGTCCAGCTCGATCAGCACCTCCGGCCCGCCGTCCACGACCGCATCCACACCCGTGTCCACGCCCACGCCCGCCTTCACGTCCACAACCCCTCAGCTCCCCGTGCTCCGGTACGAACGAAGCCCCGCTCGCCACGCCAGCGACGCGGGGACGAACAGCGCCACCGCCACCGCCGGGCTCGCGAACGCCACCCAGTCCGGCAGCCCCAGCGGATCGGGCCGCCCCAGCACGTACAGCGCGGGCAGCCAGTTGACGAAGGCCAGCGGGACGACGAACGTCACGCCCCGCAGCAGCTCCTTCGCGAACACCGTCGGCGGGTACTGGAGCATCGTGTTCCCGCCGTAGGTGAAGGAGTTCTGCACCTCCGCCGCGTCACCCGCGACGAACTGGAACGCCGCCCCGGCCACCAGCACCGCCGCGAAGATCGCCGCCCCCGACGCCACCATCACCGGCAGCAGCAGCACCTTTCCCGCCGTCCACTCCACATCCAGCCGGGCCGCCGCCCACGCCAGCACGGCGAGCCCCTGCACGACCCGCCCCACCCGGCGCAGCGCGAACCGGTCCGCCGCAACCTGCGCGAGCACGGGGACGGGCCGCACCAGCATGGTGTCGAGCGAACCGTCGCGGATCCGGGCGCCGACCCGGTCGGTGCTGCCGAGCAGCAGGTCGGCGAGCCCGAGGGAGGCCGACGCCGACCCGTACAGCAGGGCCGTCTCGGGCAGGGTGAATCCGCCCAGCGCGTCCACGTGCGTGAACATGATGGAGATCGCCACGAAGTCCAGGAACGTGATCGCCGCGTTCCCGCACACCGCCAGCGCGAACGACGCCCGGTACGCCATCGTCGACCGGACCCACATCCCGACGATCAGCCGGTACCCGCGCAGCCCCGCGCCGGCCCGGCCCCACCACCCGGCCGCGCCCCCACCGAACGCCCGCCGGCCCGGCCGGCCCGGCTCAGCATCCCGCCGCGCCGCCGGTACGAGCACCTCCTCAGCCACCCTGGACCACCACCTTCCGCGTCGCGGCCGACTGCACCAGCCGCCCCACCCCCAGCAGCACCAGCGCCCACACCGCCTGGAAGCCCAGCGCCCGCAGCACCTCCGCGGCCCCCGCATGCCGCCCCAGCAGCACGTCCAACGGCACCTGGAGGATCGCCGCCCACGGCAGCAGCCGCACCAACTCCCCGAAGCCGCCCGGGAACACCGTCAGCGGCAGCAGCATCCCGGAGAAGAAGACCGAGGCGACCACGGCCACCAGGTTGACCCCCGACCCGTCCAGCAGCCAGAACGCCGAAAGGGCCAGCAGCCACCGCAGCGCGAAGCTCACCACCAGCCCCAGCAGCACCGACCCCAGGAACAGCAGCCACCGCTGCGGATCCGCCGGCAGCGCCAGCGGGAAGACCAGCGCCCCCGCCACCAGCGGCACCGCCCCCCGGCCCACCAGCTGGAACGCCGCCCGACCCAAGTCGGCGGCCAGCCACCACAGCTGGAGGTCCGCCGGCCGGTACAGGTCGACCGCGATGTCCCCGGTCCGGATCCGCTCCTGCACCTCCTCCTGGAAGCCCCCGCCGAGCAGCGCGCACGCGGCCAGCATCGACTGGCTCACCCACACGAACGCCAGCGCCTGGCCCAGGTCGTATCCGCCGAGCCCCGGCCGCTCCGTCCACAGCGCCATGTACGTACACGCGACGATGAACCCGAAGACGGTGTTCGTGAACACGCCCGCCGCCGTCGCCGCACCGTACGCCGCGTACCGCCGGAAGCCGCCCGCCGCAACGGCCCCGTACAGCCCCGCTCTTCGCCCCGTCCGCAGGAGCACCGTATCCCTCCGTTTTCCCACGTCGTTCCCACGTCGTCCCCGCATCGGCCAAAGACGCGCGAGCTTAGTGCGGAGGGGCGAACCACTGCGACCGGTTTACGCCCGTCCCGCCCGGAACGACCGGCCATCCGGTAGACACCTTTTTCGGTACGGACATGGATGTTTCGAACGGCCACGAGGAGTCCTGGCGATGAGCGACCCGTCACCCCCACCGGGCTGGCCCCCTCGCGACCCCGACACCCCCCGCCACAACCCCGCAGCCGCCCGCCACAGCGCCGGAACGCCCCCGTACGCCGCCGCCGGCGGCCCGGACCACAGGGGCCGGCACAAGCGGACCGGCTGGCGCCGCCTGGTCCCCGGCTGGCGCCTCGCCCTCGGCACCCTGCTCACGCTCGCGCTGCTCGTCGGCGGCGCCCTCATCGCCGGCTACCTCCTCGTCGACATCCCGCCCGCCAACGCCGCCGCGACCGCCCAGTCGAACGTCTACCTCTACTCCGACGGCACCCAACTCGCCCGCGACGGCGAGGTGAACCGCGTCAACGTCACGCTCTCGCAGATCCCCCGGACGGTGCAGGAGGCCGTACTCGCCGCCGAGGACCGGGACTTCCACTCCGAGCGGGCCGTCGACCCCAAGGCGATGCTCCGCGCCGCCTGGAACACCCTCACCGGCAAGGGCCGCCAGTCCGGCTCCACCATCACCCAGCAGTACGTCAAGAACTACTACCTGGGCCAGGAGCAGACCATCAAACGCAAGGCCAAGGAGTTCTTCATCGCGATCAAACTCGGCCGCGAGAAGTCCAAGGCCTACATCCTGGAGGGCTACCTCAACACCAGCTACTTCGGCCGCAACGCCTACGGCATCCAGGCCGCCGCCCAGGCCTACTACGGCAAGGACGTCGGCCGCCTCACCACCGCCGAGGGCGCCTACCTCGCCACCCTCCTCAACTCCCCCAGCACCTTCGACGTCGTCACCCACCCCCGCAGCCGCGACCGGGCCCTCGCCCGCTGGAACTACGTCCTCGACGGCATGGTCAAGAAGCAGTGGCTCACCGAGGTCGAGCGGGCGGCGACCTCCTTCCCCGAGCCGGGCCGGATCCGCCCCGCCGCCGGACTGTCCGGGCAGCGCGGCTACCTCGTCGAAGCCGTCAAGGACCACATCACCGAACGCGGCATCCTCGACGAGAACACCCTCTCCGCCGGCGGCTACCGCATCACCACCACCATCGACCGCCGCAGGCAGGCCGACTTCACCGAGGCCGTCACCGACCGCATGCTCAACCGGCTCGACCCCGCCGCCCGCCCCGTCGACCGCTTCGTCCGGGCCGGCGGCGTCTCCATCGACCCCGCCACCGGCAAGGTCCTCGCCATGTACGGCGGCATCGACTACACCCGCCAGTACGTCAACAACGCCACCCGCCACGACCACCAGGTCGCCTCGACGTTCAAACCGTTCGTGTTCGCCGCCGCCGTCGAGAACCGCTCCCGCACCCAGGACGGCCGGCCCATCACCCCCAACACCGTCTACAACGGCGACAACAAGCGCCGCGTCACCGGCACCCGCGTCTTCTACGCCCCCGAGAACGAGGGCCGGCAGTCGTACGGCGACATCACCGTCACCACCGCCACCGACCTCTCCGTCAACACCGTCTACGCACAGATGGTCGTCGACGTCGGCACCGACCGCGTGAAGCGGACCGCAATCGCCCTCGGCATCCCCGAGAACACGCCCAACTTCACCGCCGGCCCCGCCATGGCCCTCGGCACCCTCCAGGCCAGCGTCCTCGACATGGCCCAGGCGTACGCCACCCTCGCCGACCACGGCCGCCGCACCCCCCACACCTTCATCGAGAAGATCACCAAGGGCGGCGACATCCTGGAACTCCCCGACCGCAGCCCCGAGCAGGCCATCAGCCGCGAAGCCGCCGACACCACCACCTCGATGCTCCTCAGCGTCGTCGACAACGGCACCGGCACCGCCGCCCTCGCCGCCGGCCACCCCGCCGCGGGCAAGACCGGCACCGCCGAGGAGGACCGCTCCGCCTGGTTCGCCGCCTACACCCCGACCCTCGTCACCGTCGTCGCGATGATGGGCCAGGACCCCGACACCGGCACCCCGCAATCCCTGTACGGCGCCCTCGGCGAGGCCCGCATCGGCGGAGGCGGCTACCCCGCCCGGATCTGGGCCCAGTACACCAGGAGCGCGCTGGAGGGCACCGACCCCGTCGACTTCGACCTCGACCTCCAGCCCGGCGCGGCCCCCTCACCGCCGCCCCCGCCGCTGCCCGAGACGCCCCCGCCGTCCGGCGAGCCCACCGCCCCCGAGCCCGCCGGCCCCACCACCCCGCCCGGCCGGCCCACCGGCGGCCCCGAGGAGGACGGCCGCGAACAGGGCGACGCAGACCAGGACGGCCGGACCTCCGGCGCCAACCCCGGCGGCACCGACGGCAGCGCCCCCGACACCGGCGGCGGCAGCGGCGACACCGGCCCGGGCGGCATCGGCGGCCTGTTCCGCGGCGCCACCGGCGGCCAGGGCACCGCCCGGGACACACCCGGCGGCACCGGCCCCCACAGCAGGCCCCGCCCGCCCTCCGCATACCTGGAATGACACCCGGGGGCCGAACGCCCGCGGGCCCCGCTCAGTGGCCGGACGTCGCCTTCAGCCCCACCACCGCCACCAGCAGCAGCACGATGAAGAAGATCCGGGATGCCGTCACCGGCTCACCCAGCACCGCCATGCCCAGCACCGCCGCGCCCGCCGCACCGATGCCCACCCACACCCCGTACGCCGTACCGATCGGCAGGCTCCGGGCCGCGTACGACAGCAGCAGCATGCTCGCCACGATGCCCGCACCGGTGAACACACTCGGCCACAGCCGGGTGAACCCGTCCGTGAACTTCATGCCGACCGCCCAGCCGACCTCGAGCAGACCGGCGACAACGAGCAGAACCCAGGCCATGACAGGCACCTCCGAGACGAGAACGGAAACCGGTGCGTCGTCTTTTCCCACCCGGTACGGCGCGTCTCGTCGGGGTTCACCACCCACCGTAGCAAAAGGCATGCAGAAGGGCCGGTGACCTCCGCCACCGGCCCCGCACACGGACAAAGAACCCCGAAATCAGAGATACAGACCCGTGGAGTCCTCCGCCCCCTCCAGCCGCTCCGCGGCCACGGCGTGCAGATCACGCTCGCGCATCAGCACGTACGTCGCACCCCGCACCTCGACCTCGGCCCGGTCCTCGGGGTCGTACAGCACCCGGTCGCCCGGCTCCACGCTGCGCACGTTCTGCCCGACCGCGACCACCTCGGCCCAGGCCAGCCGCTTGCCCACGGCCGCCGTCGCCGGGATCAGGATGCCGCCGCCCGAGCGCCGCTCGCCCTCGGGCTTGTCGGACTTCACGAGCACGCGGTCGTGCAGCATGCGGATGGGCAGCTTGTCGTGGGTGGTGGTGTTGGTGTCGTCGCTCACGCCCCGAACCTACCCGCCCGCGCCCGGCCTGTCCGCCGCAGGGGTGGGTCAGCGGCGGCGGCGCGCCGACACCACCAGCAGGCCGATCACGCCCACGGCCACCAGCGCGACCGGCACCAGCCGCTCGATACGCGGGGTGCCGTCCTCGTACCGCAGGCCGTCCCTGACGTCCGTCCACAGGCGGTTCGCCGCCACGACGGCCCGCCCGGCCGTCTCGTCGACCGTGGAGGCGACCCTGGCCTTCGCGTCCCCGACGATCGTCTTCGGGTGCATGCGCACACCGATCTCGTCGAGCGTCTCGGCGAGCTGCTCGCGGCGGCGGACGATGTCCGCCTCGATCTGTGCGGGGGTCCTGGCTTCCTGCACCGCGCTGCCTCCGTCGTCGTGGTCCTGTCCCATGGGGGCGTGATCCGCCGTGGACAGTCTGTCAGCTTAGTCTCGTCTCGTAGCGATCCACCTCCCGAGGAGACTGTCGAGATGAGCGAGCGACTCCAGCCGGGCGACACCGCCCCCGCCTTCACCCTGCCCGACGCGGACGGCAAGGACGTCTCGCTCGCCGACCGCCTCGGCCGCAAGGTGATCGTCTACTTCTACCCGGCGGCGCTGACGCCGGGCTGCACCAAGCAGGCCTGCGACTTCACGGACAACCTGGAGCTGCTGGCCGGCGCCGGCTACGACGTGATCGGCGTGTCCCCGGACAAGCCGGAGAAGCTCGCGAAGTTCCGCGAGAAGGAGAACCTGAAGGTCACCCTCGTCGGCGACCCCGACAAGAAGGTGCTGGAGGCGTACGGCGCCTTCGGCGAGAAGAAGCTCTACGGCAAGACGGTGACGGGGGTGATCCGCTCCACGGTCGTCGTGGACGAGGAGGGCAAGGTCGAGCGCGCCCTGTACAACGTCAAGGCGACGGGCCACGTAGCGAAGATCATCAAGGACCTGGGCATCTGACGGCCCCGCCCTCGGAACGGCCCGCCCCCTCCCGGGGCGGGCCGTTCCGCTTGTCGGACGGATCGACCATGCCGGCGGGCACCTGCCGGACAACCGCCCGGGCAGCCTCCGCTCCCTACGCCCCAACTGCCACGGCCTGACGGACACGTGGCGCCGCAGGCGCCGCCCCAAGTCCTTCACCCCCGCGGGCTCCGCCCCGTTAGACTGGGCACAGCCCAGGCTGACCCAATGTCCGCATTGGGCAAGATGTCGCGGTTGTGGTGGAATTGGCAGTCACGCTGGGTTTAGGTCCCAGTGGGGTAAAACCCGTGGGGGTTCGAGTCCCCCCAACCGCACGGGTACGCAGAAGGCCCTGTACGCAGCCGCGTACGGGGCCTTCGCTGCATCACCGGCCTCAGCCCAGCAGGTCGCGGATCGCCGGGATCAGGGCGCGGAAGGCCTGGCCGCGGTGGGAGATCGCGTTCTTCTCGGCCGCGGTCATCTCCGCGCAGGTGCGGGTCTCGCCGAGCGGCTGGAGGATCGGGTCGTAGCCGAAGCCGCCGCTGCCGGCCGGGGCGTGGCGGAGGGTGCCGGTGAGGCGGCCCTCGACGACGGCTTCGGTGCCGTCAGGCAGGGCGAGGGCGGCCGCGCAGGCGAAGTGGGCGCCGCGGTGCCCGTCGGCGATGTCGGCGAGCTGGGCGAGGAGCAGGTCGAGGTTGGCCTTGTCGTCGCCGTGGCGGCCGGCCCAGCGGGCGGAGAAGATGCCGGGGGCGCCGCCGAGGACGTCGACGCAGAGGCCGGAGTCGTCGGCGATGGCGGGCAGGCCGGTGGCGAGGGCCAGGGCGTGCGCCTTGAGGAGGGCGTTCTCGGCGAAGGTGACGCCGGTCTCCTTGACGTCGGGGACGTCGGGGTACGCGTCCGCGCCGACCAGCTCGTAGGGCAGGCCGGCAGCGGACAGGATGGCGCGCAGTTCGGAGACTTTGCCCTGGTTGCGGGTGGCCAGGATGAGGCGCGGGGGCGTCGAGGTCATGGCGCCCATTATTCCGTCCGGGCCGGTCCCGCCTGCGGGTGTCAGCCCGGGGTGCAGACCTTGGAGATCTCCTTGGCGGCGTCGGCGACGGGGGTGACGTCGGGGGTGGTGTTGCCGCTCTGGAGGGAGGTGCGGACGCTCTGGACGGCCTTGTTCATGGAGTCGATGGCCGTGCCGAGGTCGGTGTTGTCGGTCTGGTCGCCGATCTTCTTCAGGTTCTCGTCGATCTTGTTGAGGGCGTTCTGGGCGTCCTGCGGGCTGTTGCCTGCGTTGGAGACGGCCTCCTGGAGGTCGCCGACGCCTTCGGTGATGGTGACGGCGGTGTTGGCGCAGTCCATGGCGGTGGAGATCGCGTCGCAGGCGGTCAGGGCCGGGATGGCGAGTGCGGCGGCCGCCGCCGCGGCGGCTATGCGGAGCTTCATGCGTGGTCCCTCACGAGGTCGTGCGTCCGGTCGGTCGGCTGCGGGTCTGGGTCGGCTGCGGGGATGTGGACGGGCGCACGGCTGTGACACCGTGCGCCCGTACAGGTGAGGACGCCGTGGGGCGTCCGGTGGTTCTCTCAGAGGCCGAGGGCGGTGCGCTGGATGGCTTCGAGGTCGGCGCAGCCGCCGGCGGCGAGGTCGAGGAGGGCGTTGAGCTCCTTGCGGTCGAAGGGTTCGCCTTCGGCGGTGCCCTGGACTTCGACGAAGCGGCCGTCGCCGGTGCAGACGACGTTCATGTCGGTTTCCGCGCGGACGTCTTCCTCGTAGCAGAGGTCGAGGAGGGGGACGCCGTCGACGATGCCGACGCTGACGGCGGCGACGGTGCCGGTGAGGGGCTTGCGGCCGGGCTTGATGAGCTTCTTGGACTGGCCCCAGGCGACGGCGTCGGCGAGGGCGACGTAGGCGCCGGTGATGGCGGCGGTGCGGGTGCCGCCGTCGGCCTGGAGGACGTCGCAGTCGAGGACGACGGTGTTCTCGCCGAGTGCCTTGTAGTCGATGACGGCGCGCAGCGAGCGGCCGATGAGGCGGGAGATCTCGTGGGTGCGGCCGCCGATCTTGCCGCGGACGGATTCGCGGTCGCCGCGGGTGTTGGTGGAGCGGGGCAGCATCGAGTATTCGGAGGTGACCCAGCCTTCGCCGCTGCCCTTGCGCCAGCGGGGGACGCCTTCGGTGAAGGAGGCGGTGCAGAAGACCTTGGTGTCTCCGAAGGAGATGAGGACGGAGCCCTCGGCGTGCTTGCTCCATCCGCGTTCGATGGTGACGGGGCGGAGCTGTTCGGGCGTACGGCCGTCGATGCGAGACATGGCGTCGAGCCTAGTGGGTGCGGCGGTACGCGAAGACCCCGTCGGGTCGGGTGCGGGGTGACGGGGTCCGGCGTGGTGGTGGCGCGGTGCGCTCAGGTCACATCATGTCTTCGATTTCGGCGGCGATGGGGTCGGCGTCGGTGCCGATGACGACCTGGACGGCGGTGCCCATCCTGACGACGCCGTGGGCGCCGGCGGCCTTGAGGGCGGCTTCGTCGACGAGTTCGGGGTCGTTGACCTCGGTGCGCAGGCGGGTGATGCAGCCTTCGACTTCTTCGATGTTGTCGATGCCGCCGAGCCCGGCGACGATCTTCTCAGCCTTGGTGGCCATGCGTTTCTCCCTGTTCTCCGAAGAACGGTCTCGGCGGTCCCGGGCGGGCGCGGGAACCGTTTCGTCACGGTAGCCCACTGTTGGCCCAGTTTCTCGAGCGCGGTTCCGGCGTCTGCCGAATGATGACGATCAGCAGTGACCTGTCCTCCGGGCGGGGTGTGCGACCGCACCCGGAGTGGTCTACACCAGTGTGCCGCACGGACCGCACGTGCCCAAACGGGCCCGCAGGGGAGGAAGCCGATGAGCGCGAACGGCAGTGCGGCGGCAGCGCCGCCGCAGCAGTGGTGGAGCGGCCTGTTCCAGGGGCTGCAGAAGATGGGGCGGAGCCTGCAGCTGCCGATCGCGGTGCTGCCCGCGGCGGGGATCCTGACCAGGCTGGGCCAGGACGACGTGTTCGGTCCGGACGGCCTGGACTGGGATGTGGTGGCGAAGGTGATGGCCGGGGCGGGCGGGGCGCTGCTCAATCCGGAGTTGGGGCTGCCGCTGCTGTTCTGCGTCGGCGTGGCGATCGGGATGGCGAAGAAGGGGGACGGGTCGACGGCTCTGGCGGCGGTGGCCGGCTTCCTGGTGTACCGGGGGGTGCTGCGGGCGTTTCCGAACGAGTGCCCCGGGGGGACGCGGGTGGTGGGGACGGGCTGCCTCACCGACGACAACAACACGTTCGTGGAGTTCTCGTACCAGAACCCGGGGGTGTTCGGCGGGATCGTGATGGGTCTGCTGACGGCGTGGTTCTGGCAGCGGTACCACCGGGTGAAGCTGGTGGACTGGCTGGGCTTCTTCAACGGGCGGCGGCTGGTGCCGATCATCATGTCGTTCGTGGCGATCGGGTTCGCCGCGCTGTGCCTGTGGGTGTGGCCGGCGGTCGGTGCGGGGCTGGAGGCCTTCTCGGACTGGCTGACGGGGCTGGGGGCGTGGGGCGGCGGGATCTTCGGTGTGGCGAACCGTGCGCTGCTGGTGATCGGGCTGCACCAGTTCCTGAACGTGCCGGTGTGGTTCCAGTTCGGCAGTTACACGACGCCGGAGGGGAAGACGGTGCACGGCGACATCAACATGTTCCTGAACGGGGACCCGGAGGCGGGCCTGTTCCTGACCGGCTTCTTCCCGATCATGATGTTCGCCCTGCCGGGTGCGGCGTTGGCGATCACGCACTGCGCGAAGCCGCAGCGCCGCAAGGAGGTGGGCGGGTTGATGCTGTCGGTGGCGCTGACGTCGTTCGTCACGGGGATCACGGAGCCGCTGGAGTACTCCTTCCTGTTCGTGGCGCCGGCGCTGTACGCGGTCCACGCGCTGCTGACGGGTGTGTCGATGGCGGTGACGTGGGCGCTGGGCGTGAAGGACGGGTTCAGCTTCTCGGCCGGGTTGATCGACTACATCATCAACTGGGGGCTGGCGACGAAGCCGTGGCTGATCATCCCGATCGGGCTGGGCTTCGCGGCGGTGTACTACGCGGTCTTCCGCTTCGCGATCACCCGGTTCGACATCCCGACGCCGGGGCGGGAGTCGGATGAGGAGATCGAGGCGATGCGGGCCGAGAACACCAAGGCGTAGCCGCTCCCGTCCGTTCTGCTGCCGGTCGGCGCAGGCCCTCGTCACTTCGGTGCGGGGGCCTTCCGCTTGCCCGGGTCCGGGCCGTGGGCGCTCCGGCGGTGCGGGGTGTGCCGCGGGACACACGCGGGGGCTGGGAGTGTGGCGCAGGCCACAGAAAATCGAAGGTTCCTTATCTAACCCCGACCGTGCTAAAACTGGTCTACACCACGCATTGGTGTAGACCACGCGGGTCCATCGGGAGTCCGCGTCACCCCCAAATAAGACGTCGCCGTCCCCCTTGCTCCTCTGGCGGCGCCTTGCCCCCTGGAGGAAGTTGTGACCACGGCTGCCGCCCCCGCGGCCGAGAAGAAGAAGGGCGCCGGCGCGATGGCTGTCATGCAGCGCATCGGCCGCAGCCTCATGCTCCCCGTCGCGGTGCTCCCCGCCGGCGCGCTCCTGATCCGCCTGGGCCAGGACGACATGCTGGCGGACAAGGACCTGCCGTCGTTCCTCAACACCATCGGCAGCTACATGGCCGCCGGCGGCGAGGCGATCATCGGCAACATGGCGCTGCTGTTCGCGGTCGGCATCGCGATCGGCTTCGCGAAGAAGTCCGACGGCTCGACCGCGCTCGCGGCCGTGACCGGCTACCTGGTCTTCCAGAAGGTCCTCGCCACCTTCACCGACCCGAACCTGCCCAAGCTGTCCAAGGTCGTCGACGGCAAGATCGTACAGGTCGAGGCCCCGGTCGACGCCAAGGTCCTCGGCGGCGTCGTCATGGGCATCGTCGTCGCCCTGCTCTACCAGCGCTTCTACCGGACCAAGCTGCCGGACTGGGCGGGCTTCTTCGGCGGCCGCCGCCTCGTCCCGATCCTCTCCGCCTTCGCGGGCCTCGCCATGGGCATCCTCTTCGGCCTCGTCTGGCCGGTCCTCGGCACCGGTCTGCACGGCCTCGGCGAGTGGCTGGTCGGTTCCGGCGCCGTCGGCGCGGGCATCTTCGGTGTCGTCAACCGTGCGCTGATCCCGGTCGGCATGCACCACCTGCTGAACTCCTTCCCGTGGTTCCAGGCCGGCGAGTACGAGGGCAAGAGCGGCGACATCGCCCGCTTCCTGGCGGGCGACCCCTCCGCCGGCCAGTTCATGACCGGCTTCTTCCCGATCATGATGTTCGCGCTTCCTGCGGCCTGCCTCGCGATCGTCCACTGCGCCCGCCCCGAGCGCCGCAAGGTCGTCGGCGGCATGATGTTCTCCCTCGCGCTGACCGCCTTCGTCACCGGCGTGACCGAGCCGATCGAGTTCACGTTCATGTTCATCGCCCCGGTGCTGTACGCGGTCCACGCGGTGCTGACCGGTATCTCCATGGCGCTGACGTGGGCGCTCGGCATGAAGAGCGGCTTCGGCTTCTCCGCCGGTGCGATCGACTTCTTCCTGAACCTGGGCATCTCCACCAAGCCGCTGGGGATCGTCGTGGTGGGCCTGTGCTTCGCGGTGGTCTACTACGCGGTCTTCCGCTTCGCGATCATCAAGTGGAACCTGCCGACGCCGGGCCGCGAGTCCGACGAGGAGCTCGCCGAGCTGCAGAAGGCGGAGGCCAAGTAAGGGCCGCCGCCTCAGCCGGATACGACCGGAGCCCCTGCCCTCCCGTGACGGGAGGGCAGGGGCTCCGCCGTATGCGGGCGCGGCGGCGGCCCCGGTTCAGACCTCGTACACGGCGCCCGCGTACGCCAGGTCCACCGGACCGCCGTACGCCGCGCGCGCGTCGGCGAGGTTCCGGCGGGCGTCCGTCCACGGCGGGATGTGGGTCAGCACGAGCCTGCCGACGCGGCCTTCGCGCGCGCACTCGCCCGCCTCGCGGCCGTTGAGGTGGAGGCCGGGGATGTCCTCCTTGCCGTGCGTGAACGACGCCTCGCACAGGAACAGGTCGACGCCCTCCGCGAGCGCCCCCAGTTCCGCGCAGACCCCGGTGTCGCCCGAGTAGGCCAGCGAGCGGCCGCCGTGCTCGACGCGGATGCCGTAGGCCTCCACCGGATGGCTGACCCGCTCGGTGCGGACCTGGAACGGGCCGATCTCGAAGGCACCGGGCTTCAGCGTGCGGAAGTCGAAGACCTCGCTCATCGAGCGCTCGTCGGGGACGTCCTCGTACGCGGTCGTCAGGCGCTTCTCGGTGCCCTCCGGGCCGTACACGGGGAGGGGGCCGCAGCGGCCGCCCTCGTGGCGGTAGTAGCGGGCCACGAAGTACGCGCACATGTCGATGCAGTGGTCGGCGTGCAGGTGGCTGAGGAAGATCGCGTCGAGGTCGTACAGGCCGCAGTGGCGCTGCAGCTCGCCGAGGGCGCCGTTGCCCATGTCGAGGAGCAGCCGGAAGCCGTCGGCCTCGACGAGGTAGCTCGAGCAGGCCGATTCCGCGGACGGGAACGACCCCGAGCAGCCGACGACGGTGAGCTTCATGGAGTGACAACCTCCGGGACGGTCCGTGGACGGAGTGCGGGCCGTGCGTGGGTCGAGCGTAAGGCGCGAAACGTCGGGTCGCTCCTCCGCGGCAGGCCGTTGTGGGGCGAATCACCTGTGGTGTCACCCGGCAGAGCGATGCGGGGCCCGGGAGTTGCCGCTGCGGGGCGGCGCGGGCGGCGGTGCACTGCCGCGCCGGGGCGTGCGGGCGCGACTACCGTCGGACTATGGACACGTCCTGGTGGCCGGCGGCCGCGGCGGTGGTGGCCGTGCTGCTGCTGGTGCTGGTCGCGGGGGTGCGGCCGGGCGCCGGCCGGCGGGCCCCGCCGCCGCACGGCCGGGGCCCGGCGCCGCAGCCGCGGCCGGGCGAGCTGTGGTGCCTGGCGGACGGGCGGCCGTGCCTGGTGCTGGCGTCCCGGCCGGTACGGGCGCACCGGGCGCGCGTCGCCTGGATCAGCGGGAAGTACGACGACCGGCGGGCCGGGGTGGTCCCGCTGCCGCCGGGGACGGTCGGGGTGACGCCGGGCCGGGTGGGGTACCTGGAGGCGGACCGCCCGTCGGAGGTGTGGGTGTGGGAGTTCCGGCGCCGGCTGGGCACGCTGGACCCGGCGGTGTGGGACGAGGTCAAGGGACTGGGAGGAGGACGCTGATGGTGCGGGCGGCGGTGCGGGTGCGGCGCGTCTACGACCCCCCGGAGCCGGGGGCGGACGGGGTGCGGGTCCTGGTGGACCGGCTGTGGCCGCGCGGCCTGGCGAAGGCGGACGCGGCGGTGGACGAGTGGCCGAAGGCGGTCACCCCGTCCGCGGAGCTCCGCAGGGATTACCACGCGGGCGGCGTCGGCGCGGAGGAGTTCCGCGAGCGGTACGAGGCGGAGCTGGCGGAACCGGAGCCCGCGGCGGAGCTGGACCGGCTGCGGGCCCTGGCGGAGCGGGGTCCGCTGACCCTGCTGACCGCGGTCCGCGAACCGGACTCCAGCCACGCGGCGGTGCTGGCGGCCCTCCTGGCGCGCTGACCGCCGGGGCCGTCCGCCCGCGCGGGCGGACGGCCCCGGGCCTCGGGCGGAGGCCGGCGGGCTGGTGGGCCGGCGGGCTGGTGGGCCGGCGGGCGCCTCGGGCGGAGCCCCGCCCGCCGGCCTCCGGGGGCCGTCAGGCCCAGAGTTGGCCCTGGAGGACCTCGACGGCCTCCTCCGTCGTCGCCGCCGTGTAGACGCCGGTCGACAGGTACTTCCAGCCTCCGTCGGCCACGACGAAGACGATGTCGGCGGTCTCGCCGGCGGCGACCGCCTTGCGGCCGACGCCGATCGCCGCATGGAGGGCGGCGCCGGTGGAGACGCCCGCGAAGATGCCCTCCTGCTGGAGGAGTTCGCGGGTGCGGGCCACCGCGTCCGCGGAGCCCACCGAGTAGCGGGTGGTGAGCACCGAGGCGTCGTACAGCTCGGGCACGAAGCCCTCGTCGAGGTTCCGGAGGCCGTAGACGAGGTCGTCGTACCGCGGCTCGGCCGCGACGATCTTCACGCCGTCGACGTGCTCGCGCAGGTAGCGGCCGGCGCCCATCAGGGTGCCGGTGGTGCCCAGGCCCGCCACGAAGTGGGTGATCGAGGGGAGGTCCCGCAGGATCTCGGGCCCGGTGGTGGCGTAGTGGGCGCCCGCGTTGTCGGGGTTGCCGTACTGGTAGAGCATCACCCAGTCCGGGTGCTCGGCCGCCAGCTCCTTGGCGACGCGGACCGCGGTGTTGGAGCCGCCCGCCGCGGGCGAGGAGATGATCTCGGCTCCCCACATGGCGAGAAGGTCGCGGCGCTCCTGGCTGGTGTTCTCCGGCATGACGCACACGATCCGGTAGCCCTTGAGCTTCGCCGCCATCGCCAGGGAGATGCCGGTGTTGCCGGAGGTGGGCTCCAGGATGGTGCAGCCGGGGTGGAGCCTGCCGTCCTTCTCGGCCTGCTCGACCATGTGGAGCGCGGGGCGGTCCTTGATCGAGCCGGTCGGGTTCCGGTCCTCCAGCTTGGCCCAGATGCGGACGTCCTCGGAGGGCGACAGCCTGGGCAGCCGGACGAGCGGGGTGTTGCCGACCGCGGCCAGCGGGGAGTCGTAGCGCATCAGGCGGCGCCGCCGGCGACCGCCGGGAGGATCGTCACGCTGTCGCCGTCCTTGAGGGGGGTGGCGATGCCGTCGAGGAAGCGGACGTCCTCGTCGTTGAGGTAGACGTTCACGAAGCGGCGCAGCTTGCCGCCGTCGACGATGCGCTCCTCAATTCCCTTGTGGCGCGTCTCCAGGTCCGCGAAGAGCTCGGACAGGGTGCCGCCCTCGCCGGTGACGGCCTTCTCGCCGTCGGTGTAGGTGCGGAGGATGGTCGGGATGCGGACCTCGATGGCCATGGCAGGCTCCAGTCGGATGGGTGCGGGGAGGAGAAGGGGCGCGCGGCTTGACGGCCCCGGCGCGAGGGGGCTGCGGTGCTCAGGCGGCAGGACAGATACTGCTGGCGAGGCGGCACAGGTCGACGTGCAGCCGTGCCACGAGCAGGGGCCTGCCGGGCTTCTCGGTGCTCACGTCGGGGAAAACCATGCGGTCATGTTAACGATTCCCGGTCGCCCGAATGGAGTGTGATTCCGCATCGTGGACGGAATCCGCTCACATGTCGGTCAGTAGGCCTCGACGACCTGCACTTCCTCCTCCGTGATCACGCCGTCGACGATGCGGTAGGAGCGGAACTGGAACTCGCCGAGGGCGTCGGTGTCGGCGGTGGAGACCAGGACGTAGTGGGCTCCGGGCTCGTTGGCGTAGGCGACGTCGGTGCGCGAGGGGTAGGCCTCGGTCGCGGTGTGCGAGTGGTAGACGATCACGGGCTCCTCGTCCCGGTCGTCGAGCTCGCGGTAGAGCCGCAGCAGGTCCTTGGAGTCGAACTCGTAGAACGTGGGCGAGCGGGCCGCGTTCAGCATGGGGATGAACCGCTCGGGCCGGCCGGTGCCCGCGGGGCCGGCGACGACGCCGCACGCCTCGTCGGGGTGGTCCTTGCGGGCGTGCGCGACGATCTGGTCGTACAGGGCCTGGGTGAGGGTCAGCATGACCGACAGGATAAGCAGACGGGCCCTCCCGTACCGAGGTGTGGTACGGGAGGGCCCGAATGCCGGACAGGGGGTGCGCGGGGCGGGGCCCCGGGGCTGCCCCGCGCGGTCAGGCGCCGGTGCCCGCGGAGGCCTTGGCGACGGCCCGGGCCCCGCGGCCGCCGCCGCTGCCGCGCCGGATGGCGAGGTAGGCGAGGCCGAGGGCGAGGCCCCACAGCGGGGCGCAGTACAGGGAGACCCGGGCGTCCTTGTCGGCGCCCATCATGACGACGACCATGCCGATGAAGAGCAGGGCGAACCAGCTGGTCCAGGGTGCGCCGGGGGCGCGGAAGGCGGAGCCGGGGAGTTCGCCGCGGTCGGCGCGGGCGCGGTAGCGGATCTGGCAGACCAGGATCATGATCCAGGCCCACATGCCGGAGATGGTGGCGAAGGAGACGACGTAGTCGAAGGCCTTGCCGGGGGCCACGTAGTTGATCCAGACGCCCACCAGCATCAGCGAGGCCGAGAAGGTGGTGCCGATCAGCGGGGTGCCGTTCCTGGTGAGCCGGGTGAACAGCCTGGGGCCCTGGCCGTTGAGGGCGAGGTCGCGCAGCATGCGGCCGGTGGAGTACATGCCCGAGTTGCAGGAGGACAGGGCGGCGGTGAGCACCACGAAGTTGACGATGGCGGCGCCGACGCCGAGGCCCATGCGCTCGAAGGCGGCGACGAACGGGGAGACGCCGGGCTGGAAGTGCGTCCACGGCACGACCGACAGGATCATGATGAGCGCGCCGACGTAGAAGACGGCGATGCGCCACGGCACGGTGTTGATGGCCTTGGGCAGCGTCTTCGCCGGGTCCTTGGACTCGCCGGCGGTGACGCCGACGAGTTCGACGGCGAGGAAGGCGAACATCACGATCTGCAGGGTCATCAGCGTGCCGCCGATGCCCTTGGGGAAGAAGCCGCCGTCGTTCCACAGGTTGGCGACGGAGGCGGTCTCCGCGGCGTCCGAGAAGCCGATGGTGAGGATGCCGGCGCAGATGAGGATCATGCCGACGATGGCGGTGACCTTGACCATGGAGAACCAGAACTCCAGCTCGCCGAAGAGCTTCACGGAGATCAGGTTGGCGCCGTAGAGGACGACGGTGAAGACGAGCGCGTACGCCCACTGCGGGAAGCTGTCGCCGGTCCAGTACGCCATGTACTGGGCTGCGGCGGTGACTTCGGTGATGCCGGTGACGACCCAGAAGAGCCAGTAGGTCCAGCCGGTGGCGAAGCCGGCGAACGGGCCGACGAACTCCCGGGCGTAGTCCGAGAAGGAGCCTGCGACGGGCCGGTACATCAGGAGCTCGCCCAGGGCGCGCATGATGAAGAAGATGACCAGGCCCGCGAGGGCGTAGGCCAGGATGAGGCTCGGTCCCGCCTTCGAGATGGCCTTGCCGGCGCCGAGGAAGAGCCCGGTGCCGATGGCGCCGCCGATCGCGATCATCTGGATCTGGCGGGCGCCGAGTGTGCGGTGGTACCCCTCGCCACCCTCGGCCGCGGCGCCCTCCCCGGACGCCTTGTGGTGCTGCTCGACCTGCACAGAGGTCATGGTGTGGTGCGCCTTTCTCCACGCCGACCCGCGCCTGGAGCGGCTGCGGATCGGGTCCTCGATCCCCCCGGATACGGATGGAGTTGCACGCCGGCGGTCAGCCGGTCCCGGCAGGCCGCGGGAGCATGGGTGGCGCCCCGTCGGCGATCGGCAAGATCTATCACGGGCGTACAGATCATCAAAGGTCGCACATGTGATGCAGGGCACGACAAAATCGGGACAAGTGGAGATAAGCCCGCCAGATCATTTCATGGCGGTTATCTGATCGTTATCCGGATTTGAGCGTTGTCAGAGGGTTTCGACGAGGGTCTCCTGGAGCCCGCCGAGCCACAGGTAGGCCATCACCATCGGCTTGCGCGGATCGTCGTCCGGCAGCCGGAACAGCGCCGCACTCTCGTCGTCCTCGGCGATCTCCAGGCGGGCCGCGATCGTCAGCCGCAGGTCGTTGAGCGCGCCGAGCCAGCGCAGCGGCTGCTCCCCGGTCAGCTCCAGCCGGGACGCCTCCCCGCCGCCGGCCGCGGCGAGCCCGTCCAGGCTGCGGACGACGGCCAGTGCGTCCTCGCGCTTGCGCGCGCGCAGGTCGTTCTCGGTGTAGCGGCGGAACTCCGCCGACCAGTCGTCCAGCCGGGCCCGGTCCGCGCCCTCCGGGGTGCCGGGGCCGCCGTACGCGTCGGGGAAGAGGCGGGCCAGCGCGGGGTCGGCGGGCCGCTCCGTGGGCCCCTGGCCCGCCTCGGCGAACAGCACGGCGAGCGGATCGGCGTCCGCGTCCGGCTCGGGGGCGCCCGGCCCGATCAGCTCCAGGAGCTGGACGGCCAGGGAGCGCAGGATGGAGACCTCGATCTCGTCCAGCGCGATGGCGGCTCCGCCGCCCTTGAGGGGCTCGAACATGCCCGCGGTCCGCCCCATCAGATCCGGTCCTGGGAGAGGGTCGCCCAGAGGCCGTAGCCGTGCATGGCCTGCACGTCGCGCTCCATTTCCTCGCGGGTGCCGCTGGAGACGACGGCCCGCCCCTTGTGGTGGACGTCGAGCATCAGCTTGTGCGCCTTGTCCTTCGGGTAGCCGAAGTACGCCTGGAACACGTACGTCACGTAGCTCATGAGGTTGACGGGGTCGTTGTGCACCAGGGTCACCCATGGGACGTCGGGTTCGGGGACCGCGGATACCTCTTCGGCGGACTCGGTGCGTTCGATCTCAATGGGAGCAACACTCACCCGTCCCATGCTGCCACTGTGACGGGCCCGTCGCACAAACAGGCCCCACATTTCGTCACTCTGACGAAATGTGCGCTAGCATCCCTGCCATGAACCCTGCGGACCTGGGCCTGCCGGTGGACGTGCCGTCGACAGCGCTCTTCACGGACCATTACGAGCTCACGATGCTGCAGGCCGCCCTGGCGAACGGCACCGCCGACCGCCGCTCGGTCTTCGAGGTCTTCACCCGGCGCCTGCCCGAAGGACGCCGCTACGGAGTCGTCGCCGGCACCGGCCGCGTCCTCGACGCGGTCGAGAACTTCCGCTTCGACAGCGCCGTCCTCGAATTCCTGCGCGAACGCGCCGTCGTCGACATGCGCACCCTCGACTGGCTCTCCTCCTACCGCTTCTCCGGCGACATCTGGGGCTACCCCGAGGGCGAGGTGTACTTCCCCGGCTCGCCGGTCATGCGCGTCGAGGGCAGCTTCGCCGAATGCGTGCTGTTGGAGACCGTCATCCTGTCGATCCTCAACCACGACTCGGCGATCGCCGCCGCCGCCTCCCGGATGGCCTCCGCCGCCGGCGGCCGCCCCCTCATCGAGATGGGCGCCCGGCGCACCCACGAGCTCGCCGCCGTCGCCGCCTCGCGCGCCGCGTACGTCGGCGGCTTCACCTCCACCTCCGACCTCGCCGCCGGATTCCGCTACGGGATCCCCACCGTCGGCACCTCCGCCCACGCCTTCACCCTGCTCCACGACACCGAGCGCGACGCCTTCACCGCGCAGGTCGCCTCCCTCGGCAGCGGCACCACCCTGCTGGTGGACACGTACGACGTGGCCGAAGCCGTCCGCACCGCCGTCGAGGTCGCCGGCACCGGGCTCGGCGCCGTCCGCATCGACTCCGGCGACCTGCTCCTCGTCGCCCACCGCGTGCGGCAGCAGCTCGACGAGCTCGGCGCGGAGCAGACCCGGATCGTCGTCACCTCCGACCTCGACGAGTACGCCATCGCCTCGCTCGCCGCCGCGCCGGTGGACGCGTACGGGGTCGGGACGCAGCTCGTCACCGGCAGCGGGCACCCCACCTGCTCCATGGTCTACAAGCTCGTCGCGCGCGCCGAGTCCGCCGACCCGAAGGCGCCGCTCGTGCCGGTCGCGAAGAAGTCCGCGAGCGGGAAGACGTCCCTCGGGGGCCGGAAGTGGGCCGCGCGGCGGCTGGACGCGGACGGGGTCGCGGAGGCGGAGGTCGTCGGGACCGGGGCCGTGCCGGCCGCGCTGGCCGGGCAGCAGTTGCTGGCACCGCTCGTGAAGGGCGGGGAGGTCGTCGCGCGGGAGCCGCTCGACGCCGCGCGGGAGCGGCACGTGCGGGCCCGGGGCGGTCTGCCGCTGTCCGCGACGCAGCTGTCGCGCGGCGAGGCCGTCATCCCGACCGAGTACGTCTGACCCCGGCCCGGGGCCCCGGCCGCCGCGACCCCCGCGCCGCAGACGCCGGCGGGGCGGGATCCACAAACCCCGGCGGGGCTGCATTGTGTGGCGCCGGACGGGGGAAGAGGCCCCGTGCAGGGGCCCGCCGCAGCACACCGACACAAGCCGAAGGGCATGCGACATGCACCGCGCACTGATCGTCGTCGACGTACAGAACGACTTCTGCGAAGGCGGCAGCCTCGCGGTCGCCGGCGGGGCCGAGGTGGCCGCCGCCGTCACCGAGCTGATCGGCCAGTCCACCGCCGTGTACCGGCACGTCGTCGCCACCCGCGACCACCACGTCGACCCGGGCGCCCACTTCGCCGCGCCGCCCGCCGAGCCGGACTACGAGACCTCCTGGCCCGTGCACTGCGTCGCCGGGACCGAGGGGGTCGGGTTCCACCCGAACTTCGCGCCCGCCGTCGCCTCCGGGGCCGTCGCCGCCGTGTTCAGCAAGGGCGCGCACGAGGCCGCCTACAGCGGCTTCGAGGGCGCCGACGAGAACGGCACCCCGCTCGCCGACTGGCTGCGCGAGCGCGAGGTCGGCGAGGTCGACGTCGTCGGCATCGCCACCGACCACTGCGTCCGCGCCACCGCGCTGGACGCCGCCCGCGCCGGCCTGCGCACCCGCGTCCTGCTCGACCTCACGGCGGGCGTGGCCCCGCACACCACGGAGCGGGCCCTGGAGGAGCTCCGGAAGGCGGGAGTGGAACTCATCGGCACGCCCGTCGTGCGGGGCGCCTGAAGGCCCTGTGCCGCCGCTCAGGCCCCGCGCAGCAGGGCGCGTATCGGACGCCACAGGTCGCCGCGGTCCGGGAGGGCCCGCCACAGCAGCCCGTCCGGATGGTGCAGGACCGCGGTGACCTCGTCCGGAGTCGGCGGCTCCGTGTTGCCCCGCAGGTACACGGCGCGCATGCCGAGGTTGCGCAGCCTGGTCAGGGCGCGGGCCCGGTTCGCGGCGTGGACCAGGACCCGGACGGGCCCGGCCTCGCCGTTCCCGGCGGGTCGCGGCAGGGTCAGCGCCACGACGACGCTCCCGTTCGGGAGCCTGGTGAAACCTCCTGCGGGCATGCGCTGCGTCTCCCCCGTCAGCTGGGCGTCGGTGCGGTGGTCGTTCCGCATCAAACCGCGATCGGCCGCCGCCCGCTAGTGGGCGACGGCCGATCATGGCGTGACCTGCTGTTTTACCGGATCACTACTTGGAGGGGCCGACCTCGATCGTCATCTGGAGACCGTCGTAGGTCTCCCGCTTGATCTTGATCTTGGTGTTGGTGTCGGACACCTTCACCGAGCCGGTCGGGTTCTCGTCGTAGTAGTACTTGCCCTTGTGGTCGTCGAAGACCATGTTCGCCCGCTTGGGCTTCAGGAAGAGCGACTCGCCGTTCTTGTGCAGCGTGAACGCGTCCGTGGAGTACGCGCTGAAGGTCGCGTCGTACGGCTGGATCTTGTTGCGCAGCAGCGTGCCGTCCGACCACTTCATCGGCTTGGCGTTGGCGTCGATCGGCAGGATCAGGCCCTGGCCGGGGTGCTGGCTGGTGTTGTTGTCCTTCTGGGAGGTGTCCCAGAGCCAGATCAGCAGGCCGTCCTGGTACGGGTAGTGCTCGACCCAGTTCGGGCGGGTGTTCGCCCAGCCGAAGTTGTACGGGCCCACCTTGAGGGTGGAGTCGTACGAGACGTAGCGGCGGTTCTCCGCGATGTAGTACTGCGCGTAGTCCTTGGTGAAGCCCGCGCCGATCCGGGAGAAGCCCTTGCCGGTCCAGCCGTTGTCGCCGTTCTCGGCGCCGTCGGTGAACAGCGCGGACCCGTCCGCGGTCAGGGTGACGGCGTCGGCCGTGAAGCCCTTGCCGCCCGCGCCGCCGTCCGTCTGGTAGCGGAAGCGGAGGTCGAACTTCTTGCCCGCGTAGGCGTCGAGCGGGAAGTTCAGGTCCTGCCAGCCGCCGGAGACGTCGGTCAGCGACGGCGAGCCCGCGGCGTCGACCGGGATGGCCTTGCCGTTGGCGGTACCGGCGAGGGCGGTCCAGGTGGCGCCGCCGTCGGTGGACACCTCGGTGTAGAGGTAGTCGTAGTCCTTCTCGATGTCCCACCAGCCCTTGAGGGACAGGGCGGCGGACTTCTTGCCGGTCAGGTCGACCGAGCGGGTCAGGGTGTTCTTGAGGTCGTCACCCATGCCGCTCCACCACTGCGAGGAACCCTCGGCAGGGGCGGTGATGTCCGTCTTGACCTGCTTCTTCGGCAGCTCGACGACCAGCGCCTGCTTGTCCTTGGTGTTGTACGCCGACACACCGAGCGTGTGGGTGGACTTCGTCGCGGCCTTGGCCGTGTCGTAGTTCAGCCAGCCCAGCTGGAGCTTGTCCCAGGCGGTCATGTCGCCGGGCATGTCGCCTATGGAGTCCTTGCCCTCGCCGAGCCAGGAGCCGGCGGACATCAGGGACCAGAAGCCGACGCCGTTCTCGCCGCCGCCGGAGGTGTCGTACAGGTCCGGCAGGCCGAGGTCGTGGCCGTACTCGTGGGCGAAGACGCCGAGGCCGCCGTTCTCCGGCTGCATCGTGTAGTCGCCGACCCAGATGCCGGTGTCGCCGATCTGCGTGCCGCCGGCCTTGTTGTTCTCCGGGCCGGTCTTGCCCGCGTTGGTGCCGTAGGCGTACCAGCGGTGCGCCCACAGGGCGTTGGCGCCCTCCTTGCCGCCGCCGGCCGACTCGTCCTCGCCCGCGTGGACGATCTGGAAGTGGTCGATGTAGCCGTCGGACTCGTTGAAGTTGCCGTCGCCGTCGAAGTCGTAGCGGTCCCACTGGTCGTACTGGGACAGCTGCGCCTTGATCTGCTCGTCGGTCTTGCCGGCCTTCTTCTGCGCCTCGGTCCAGGCGGTCACGCCGTCGCGGACGGTGTCCCACACGTTGGAGCAGTTGCTCTGGCCGCAGTAGTTCGAGCCGTAGCGGGCCTCGTTGTACGGGACCTTGACCCAGTCGGAGACCTCGCCCTCGACCGAGTAGCGGCCCGAGGAGGCCCGCTCGTAGTAGGTCTTCAGGGAGTGCTTGCCCTCGCCCGTACCGAAGTACAGCTCCTGGAAGTACTCGCGGCTGAAGTCCTTGCGCCAGGCGGTGCTGTTGTTGTCGGCGCGGTCCGGCTGGGCGATCGTGTTGTGCAGCGGGCCGGGCGTGCCGCCGTACTTCACGACGGGCGGCTTCGGGCCGTCCGGGCCGTCCGGGTCGAAGGTGGTCTCGTTGTCGACCTGGTCGCCGAACTCGACGAGGATCGTGAAGATCTTGTCGGTCTTCTCGCGGCCGAGCTCGACGTACTTCTTGTCGTCGAGCTTGACGACCTTGGAGGCGCCCCGCTGCTCGACGTTCTTCTTGCCCGCCAGCACCTGGTCCAGGGCGGCCTCGCGCTGCTGGGCCTGCTGGTCGCTGAAGGGACCCTTGAGGTCGTGGTCGACCTTCGTCTTCGCCGGGGCGGTGGGGTCCTGCTTGTCGGCGGCCGGCGCGCCCGCGGCCGGGGCCGGCGCGCTGTGGGCCTGGGCGGTGAAGGCGGTGCCGGTCGCGGCGCACGCGGCGATGGCCACGCCGATGGCAGCGGCGCGCAGCGCGCGCCGCCGGACAGAGTTGCTCGTCACTTGATGTGTTCCCCTCCCGCGGCCGCATGGATGGTCGGAACATCTCCATAGGAGTTGGGGGGTCCCGCGCGGCGCGCGTCTCAAGTGACGACATTTGACCGGAGAGTCTAAAGAAAAGACAGACCTTGACTTCTTCCTTACAACTGCACTATGCGGTGGGCGAGTTCCGCTATCCGGACGTTCCTCGGCCTTCCGGGACGAACGGCGCGTCCCGACCGGCATGTGAGACGGGGGTGTGAGCCCGTGCGCCCCCCGCGCACCGGCAACCGTGGGTCAGGTCACGCTTACGGCCCGTTCCGTACGGGCATCCCTCGGCGTAGAGTCACCTGCGCGCGACCCAGCCCAGCCGCCTCCCCCCTCCCGCCCCCGAGGACGGATACCCATGCCGCCGCGCCCGACCGCCGCCCAGCTCGTGTACGGGTCCGCCGCCGTCGTCGTCTCGACGCTCGTCCTGCTGCTGCTGACGCAGGCGCGCTCCGTGGCCGGCGTCGGGTTCGTCGCCACCGCCGCTCTCGGCCTCGGCGTGCTCGTCGCGGTCGCCGCCGCCGACCCGCGGCGCGGGGGCCGTCCGCACGGGGCGGCGGCCGCCCGGGAGTCCGAACCCCGGCCGGCCGCCGCCGAACAGCCTGTGCACCGCTAGTGCTGTGACCGGGTGAACCTTCCCGGCCACAGCACTAGGGGGCGGTGACGACCACCGTCTTGGCCACCTTGTCGTGGAGGCCCTGGCGGTACGGCTTGTCCACCAGGATCGACACGATGAGGGCGAGCGGCCACAGGCAGAGGCAGCAGATGAGCGTGGGCAGCCAGAGCATCGCAGCCCGCCCGAGCGCGGGACCGGACTGCGGGACGCTGCCGTCGTTGAGCATCGCCACCCGCAGGCCCATCGCCTTCTTGCCGGGGGTCTTGCCGTCCTTCTTGGTGAAGAACCAGTCGTAGCCGACGTAGGCGATGATCGAGATGAGCGTCATGGCGAGGCCGGTGCCGCTGTAGGACCTGGTGATGACCTCGGTGACGTCCTCGCCCCGGTCCGTCTCGACGACGTACCGGTTCGTGCCGAGCGCCAGCTGGATCAGGAACAGCGGGACGAACACGATGACCAGGTCGATGATGCGGGCGGCGAGCCGCCTGCCGAAGTCGGCGAGCGGCGGCATCCCGGCCAGCGGGTCGGGCATGCCTGGGCCGCCGCCTGAGCCGTACGGGTCGCTGCCGTACGGGGGCGGCGGGGGCGGGTATCCGCCGGGGCCGCCCGGGCCGCCCGGGGGCGGGCCTCCGGGCGGGGTGCCTCCGGGCGGGGGCCCGCCGGGGGGCGTGCCGCCGGTGGGCGGGGTGTCGTACGGCGAGCCGCCCGGCGGCGGCGTCGGGTCGTGGGGCCTCTTGAGGAAGGGGTCGTCCTCGGGCGGCTGGCCCTGCGGCGGCTGGTCGGAGCTCATGCCCCGAGTCGAACCCGGGGGCACCGGGGCCGCAACGCGGGGGCGTCCGTTGGGGGGAGGGCGCGCAGAGCGGGGCCGGGGAGCCGTCCGACGGGGCGTCAGCGGGCCGCGTACGTGCCCGCGGCCCGGTCGTGGGCGCCGCGGCGGCGGGGGCGGTCGCCGAGGCACCAGAGCCAGCCGACGGGCCCGAGGAAGGCACCGACGAGCCAGCGGGAGAGCGCCGCGCCGAAGCCGGGCGGGCGGAGCGTCGCCGAGGACAGCACCCGGACGCCGCACAGCCTCTTGCCCGGGGTGCGGCCCCAGCGGGCGGTGGGCAGCACCTCGTAGCAGAGCGCGAACACGACGAGGACGGCCAGGACGACGCCCAGGTATCCGGCGATGGTGGCGTCGAACAGCCACACGGTGGTGGCCTCGTCGGCGCCGCGCGCCGCGTCCACCTTGGCCTGGAGGTGGGCCGCCACCGCCGGGAGGAGCGGCCGGGCGGCGGCCGCGGCGACGGCCGCGAGCACGAGCGTGTCCAGGGTGCGGGCGGCGGCCCGGCGGACGAGCCCGGCGGGGCGGACGGCCCGCTCCGCCATCTCCTCGAACACGGCCCGGGCGGTGGGCCGGACCTCCCCGGCAGGGGCAGACGGGGACGGGGCGGCGGACGGGGCGGACCGGTCCTCCCAGCGGGTCCGGCGCTCGGGAGCGGGGCGGGGGGCGGCGGAGGGCGCGGGCGCGGCGGCGGGGAGGGGCGCGTCGTCGAGGGGGCGCCGGGCGCGCGGCGGGGCGGCCGGCGCGGCCTCCGGGAGGGCGGCTCCGGCCTCCCGGCGGGCGGCTTCCGCGGCGGCCGGCGGGTCCTCCCGGCGCGGGGCGGGCGGGGCGGGGTCGGGCGCGGGGGCGGGGAGGACGGTCGCCTCGGGCCAAGAGGAGGTGAGCCCGGACCCGGCGGTGCCGCCGGGGACGCTGGGCCAGGCAGGGGCGGCGGGGGCGGCTGCCGCGGCGGGTGAGCGCGCCGACAGGATCCCGATGCCCTCGGAGGACCGCGCGGCCGGGGCGGGGGCCGCCGCGGCGGCCGGCGTACGGGCGAAGGAGACGCCCGGCCCGCGCTCCGCCGCCCCGGCCGGGCCTCTGCCGTCCGGCGGCTCCGGGTGCGGCCCGCGGCCGAGGGAGGCACCGGCCTGGCGGGCGGGGGCGTGGCCCGCCTCGGGCTCCGGCCCGTCCGCCGGGCTGCCCCAGGAGACCCGGTGGTCGTGCGGGCCGCCGAAGCCCGCCTGGTGCTGGGGGTCGGCCTGCCAGGCCGGGGCCTCGGAGCCCCCGGAGGCGCCCGGACCCGCCGGGTCCGCCTCCCGCTCCCCCGCGGCGCCCCGCTCCGGCTCCGGCTCCGGCTCCGGTTCGGGCCGGGAGCGCCGCGGGCCCACCGGGTCGCCCGGTCCGGCGGGGCGGGCCGTGCCGGGCACCCACGAGCGGCCGTTCCAGTACCGGACGTAGCCGGGGATGGACGGATCGGGGTAGTAGCCCTCGCGGGCCGCGTGCTCGCCGTCACCAGGGGAGGCCGTCATGTCCCCAACTCCGATCGTGGCTTGAGGCTTGTGCAAGGGGAGGACCATAGCCAAGAACCTCCTCCCGGCCGGTCCGGTAACGGGAGAATCCAAGCCTTCGGGCGAACACCGCCCCGCCCACCTGTTTCAAGCCAACCGAAAATTTCAGGCCATTCCGCGATCGGGGGCCCGAAGTCGCGTCACATCCGGCCGCCTCGGCGCTCTCTGCGGGTGCGGGGCCACACGCCGGCCCCCGGATCCGACCGAAGCGAGGCCTCCATGCACCACCCCGTCATCGAGCGCGAGCTGGAACTGAAACTGGTCCTGTCACCCGAGCGCAGCGTCCCGGTGCCGGCCCGGCTGCGCTACCTCACCGACGACCCGTACGCCGTCCACATCACCTTCCACACCGGCTCCAGCGCCCCGGTGGACTGGACGTTCGCCCGCGAGCTGCTCGTCGAGGGCGTCTTCCGCCCCTGCGGGCACGGAGACGTCCGGATCTGGCCCGTGAAGGCGGCGGACCGGGCGGTGGTGTGCATGGCGCTCAGCTCCCCCGACGGCGACGCCCTGCTGGAGGCCCCCTCGGGCGCCGTGTCCTCGTGGCTGGAGCGGACCCTGCGGGTCGTCCCGCCGGGGACGGAGGCCGAGCGGCTCGGGCTGGACGCGGCCCTCGCCGAGCTGCTCACCCCCACCCCGGCCGACGAGCTGTGGATGCGCGATCCGTGGCCGTCCGACGAGGCGGGGGACGCAGAGCTGTGAGCCGCCGCACCCGAACCGGCCGGCGCCCCGCCCGCCACCTGTACCTCATACGCACCGGGGGCGCGGGGCCCCGCCCGGAGTCAGAAGAGCTTTCCGGGGTTGAGCAGGCCGAGCGGATCGAAGGCCTTCTTGACCGCCTGCTGCACGTCGACGCCCACCGGCCCGAGTTCCCGCGCCAGCCATTCCCGCTTCAGGACGCCGACCCCGTGCTCCCCGGTGATCGTGCCGCCCAGGGACAGCCCGAGCGCCATGATCTCGTCGAAGGACGCCCTGGCGCGGCGCGCCTCGTCCTCGTCCGCGGGGTCGAAGCAGACCACGGGGTGGGTGTTGCCGTCGCCGGCGTGGGCGCAGACCCCCACGACCAGGTCGTGGGCGCGGGCGATGGCGGCGGTGCCGTCCAGCATGTCGGCGAGCCGCGAGCGGGGGACGCACACGTCGTCGATCATCGTCGCGGGGCGGAGGGCGTCGAGGGCGGGCAGGGACATCCGGCGCGCCTGGAGCAGCAGTTCGGACTCCGCCTCGTCCTCGGCGGGTACGACGGCGGTGGCGCCGGCGGCAGTGCAGAGCCGGCCGGTCTCGGCGAGCTCCTCGGGGGCGTCCGGGGTGTCGAAGGCGGCGAGGAGGAGCGCCTCGGTGGTCTCGGGGAGCCCCATCCGGCCCAGGGCGTTGACGGCCCGCACGGTGGTGCCGTCCATCAGCTCCAGCAGGGACGGGGTCAGGCCGGCCTCCATGACGGCGCAGACGGCGGCGCAGGCGGCCGCCGCGGAGGGGAACTCGGCGGCGAGCACGAGCTGCCGGGGCGGTGCGGGACGCAGCGCGAGGATGGCGCGGACGACGATGCCGAGGCTGCCCTCGGAGCCGACGAAGAGGCGGGTGAGGTCGTATCCGGCGACGCCCTTGGCGGTGGTGCGGCCCGTGCGCAGGAGCCGGCCGTCGGCGAGGACGACATCGAGGCCGAGGACGTACTCGGCGGTGGTGCCGTACTTGACGCAGCACAGGCCGCCGGAGCCGGTGCCGATGTTGCCGCCGATGGTGCACTGCTCCCAGCTGGAGGGGTCGGGCGGGTAGGTGAGGCCCTTTTCGGCGACGGCCCGGGAGAGCACGGCGTTGACGACGCCCGGTTCGACGACGGCGGTGCGGTCGACGGTGTTGATCTCCAGGATGCGGTCCATCTTCACGAGGGAGAGCAGGATGCAGCCGTCGGTGGCGTTGGCGCCGCCGGAGAGTCCGGTGCGGGCGCCCTGGGGGACGACGGGGACGCGTAGGGCGGTGGCGGTGCGCATGACGTGCTGCACCTGCTCCGCGGTGCGGGGCAGGACCAGGGCGGCCGGGGTGCCGGCCGGGCAGAAGGCGGCCATGTCGGCGGCGTAGGAGGCGGTCACGTCGGGGTCGGTGGCGAGGGCCTCGGCGGGGAGTCCTGCGAGGAGCGCCGTGTGCAGCCGTGCGGTGCGCTCGTCGTGGTCCTTGGGATCCATGCGCCCAGCGTGGCATCCGCACCCATCGGTGTGAACACGGCCGCGCGCGGCTCCGGGCACGGCGGCATGCTCTTCATATTGACGCACAGTGAGCGCATGGACCGTATCGACAACGAAGCGCGGCAGGACGCGCCGTACGCGGCCTTCACCGGACGCAAGACGCTCGTGGCCGCCGCGGTCGCGGTGGTCCTCATCGCCGGGGCGCTGCTGGTCCGGCCGGCCGGCCAGGGCGACGACGCCCGGCCGCCGGGGCCGACGCAGCGGGCCGCGTCGGCGGTCGGCAGGGGCGCGCCGGCGGCGGCGGTCGACCTGTCGGCGCTGATCGCGGACCGGGAGCAGTGGCTCGGATCGCATCCGCGGGACGACGGGGCGTGGTCGGTGCTCGGGTCGGCGTACCTGGAGCAGGCGCGCCGCAGCGCGGACCCGGCTTGGTTCCCGAAGGCGGAGAAGGCGCTGAAGCGGTCGCTGGAGCTGCGGCCCGCGGAGAAGGGCAACCACGACGCGATGACGGGCATGGGCGCGCTGGCCAATGCCCGGGGGGACTTCGGGACGGGGAAGCGGTGGGGCGAGCTGGTGCGGGCGCAGGCCCCGCAGCGGTGGACGGCGTACCCGGTGCTGGTGGACGCGTACACGGGCCTGGGCGACTACAAGGCCGCGCAGCAGGCGATGGAGCGGCTGGTGGAGCTGCGGCCGGGGCTGGCGGCGTTCATGCGGGCCTCGCAGGTCTACCGGGACCGGGGTTGGCGCGAGGACGCGGCGCTGTCGATGGAGCACGCGGCGGGGGCGGCGAAGACCCCGGCGGAGAAGGCGTACGTGATGTACCGGCTCGGGGAGCTGGCGTGGGAGCGGGGTGAGGCGGCGGCGGCGCTGCGCCAGTTCGAGGCGGCCCTGCGGGCGGATCCGGGCCGGGCGGACGCGCTGGGCGGCCGGGCCAGGGCGCTGGCCGGGCTGGGCCGCAGCGGGGAGGCGGTGCGGGACTACCGGATGGCGCTGGGGCGGGGCTCGGCGCCGCGCCTCGCGCTGGAGCTGGGCGAGCTGCTGGAGTCGCTGGGGCGGGACGACGAGGCGAAGGAGGCGTACGCGGTGCTGCAGGCGGCGGCGTCCCGCGGGTCGGTCCGGGCGGCGGAGGACCAGGTGGTGCTGGGGCTGTTCGAGGCGGACCACGGGGACCCGGCGGACGCGGTGCGGCGGCTGACGGCGGAGTGGTCGCGGCACAAGAGCATGCAGGTGGCGGATGCGCTGGGGTGGGCGCTGCACCGGGCGGGCGACGACGAGGGGGCCCTGGAGTACGCGAAGAAGGCGACGGAACCGGGTTTGCGCAGCGCGGACTTCGCCTACCACCGCGGGATCGTCGAGCAGGCCCTGGGGGACGGCGCCTCGGCGCGGCGGCACCTGGAGGAGGCACTGCGGACGAACCCGGTGTTCTCGCCGGTGCGGGCGCCGCTCGCGAAGCAGGCGCTGGCGGCGGTCGGCGAGCCCCCGCCGGGCGGACCGGAGAACCTGCGGCCGCCGACGCCGTGGGTGGCGCCGGAGCTGCCGGAGCCGGTGCGCAAGCCGACGCCGACGCCGAAGCCCGGGGCCGCCAGGCCCGGGGCGGAGCCGAAGCCTTCGCCGTCTCCGTCGGGCTCGCCTTCGGCGTCGGCCGCCGCGAAGCCGTAGCCGGCCCTGCGCGGCGCGCTCCCGGCAGGCCGGGGCCTGCCGGGAGCGCGTCCGGTGTGCGGGCGCGGTGCGGTGCGGTGCGGTGCGGTGCGGTCAGAGGTTGCCGCGCTTGGCCTGCTCGCGCTCGATCGCCTCGAAGAGGGCCTTGAAGTTGCCCTTGCCGAAGCCCATCGAGCCGTGCCGCTCGATGATCTCGAAGAAGACGGTCGGGCGGTCCTGCACCGGCTTGGTGAAGATCTGCAGCAGGTAGCCGTCCTCGTCGCGGTCGGCGAGGATCTTCAGCTCGCGCAGGGTCTCGATCGGGACGCGGGTGTCGCCGACCCACTCGCCGAGGGTGTCGTAGTACGAGTCCGGGGTGTCGAGGAACTGCACGCCGGCGGCGCGCATCGAGCGGACCGTGGCCACGATGTCGTTCGAGGCGAGGGCGATGTGCTGGACGCCCGGGCCGTTGTAGAACTCCAGGTACTCGTCGATCTGCGACTTCTTCTTCGCGATCGCCGGCTCGTTGATCGGGAACTTCACCTTGAGGGTGCCGTCCGCGACGACCTTCGACATCAGGGCCGAGTACTCGGTCGCGATGTCGTCGCCCACGAACTCCTTCATGTTCGTGAAGCCCATGACCTTGTTGTAGAAGCCGACCCACTCGTTCATGCGGCCGAGTTCGACGTTGCCGACGCAGTGGTCGATGGCCTGGAAGGTGCGCTTGGCCGGCGGCTCGACCATCGGGTCGACGGCGACGTAGCCGGGCAGGTACGGCCCGGTGTAGGCCTTGCGCTCGACCAGGGTGTGGCGGGTCTGGCCGTAGGTGGCGATGGCGGCGAGGACGACCGTGCCGTGCTCGTCGGAGACCTCGTACGGCTCGTCGAGGCCGCGGGCGCCCTGCTCGACGGCGTAGGCGTAGGCGGCGCGGACGTCGGGGACCTCGATCGCCAGGTCGATGACGCCGTCGCCGTGCTCGGCGACGTGCTCGGCGATGAAGCGGCCGCGGTCCGTGCTCGCCTTGATGACCGAGGTCAGCACGAAGCGCGCGGAGCCGTTGGTGAGGACGTAGCTCGCCGTCTCGCGGACGCCGTTCTCCGGTCCGGAGTAGGCGACGACCTTCATGCCGAACGCGGTGGAGTAGTAGTGCGCGGCCTGCTTGGCGTTGCCGACGGCGAAGACGACCGCGTCCATGCCCTTCACCGGGAAGGGGTCCGCCTCTCGCGCGGTGTGCGGGGTGGTTTCCAGGTTCACCAAAGACTCAGTCATGAGCGCAGAGTCCCGCCGATCCACAAGCTGCGCAATAGTTTCCTGATCTGCTGTACACATTGCCCAGCTATGGCGCAGCATGGCTGAGACATCTGTGCAGGATGACCACTCCCGCGCAGTACCGAGCAGACAGGGACGGGTCATGGGCATCGACGGACTCGACGGCCGCCTCATCGTGCTGCTGGCCCGCGAGCCGCGGATCGGCGTACTGGAGGCCTCGCGCCGGCTGGGCGTGGCGCGGGGCACGGTGCAGGCGCGGCTGGACCGGCTCCAGTCGAGCGGGGTGATCCGCGGCTTCGGCCCGCAGGTCGACCCGGCGGCGCTGGGCTACCCGGTGACGGCGTTCGCCACGCTGGAGATCAAGCAGGGGCAGGGTGCCGACGTACGGGCGCACCTGGGCGGGGTGCCGGAGGTGCTGGAGCTGCACACGACGACCGGTCACGGGGACATGCTGTGCCGGCTGGTGGCCCGCTCGAACGCCGACCTCCAGCGGGTGATCGACAAGGTGGTGGGCTTCGAGGGGATCGTGCGGGCGTCGACGGCGATCGTGATGGAGAACCCGGTACCGCTGCGGGTGATCCCGCTGGTGGAGCAGGCGGCGCAGGAGGGCTGAATCCGGAGGCAAAGCCTCCAAAGAGAACGTTGCAAAGAAATCCTTGCACAGGTTTCTTTGCATGCTTAGGGTGGGGGCATGCCCGAGAAGCCCGAGGCCCCCCAGCTCCAGAACCGCACCCTCGACGCCCGCTCCCTGCGCGGCCTCGCCCACCCTCTGCGCATCCGCCTGCTGGGCGCCCTGCGCCAGGACGGGCCGGCGACCGCCTCCGGGCTGGCCGAGCGGCTCGGCGAGTCCAGCGGCGCCACCAGCTACCACCTGCGCCAGCTCGCCGCGCACGGGTTCGTCGAGGACGCCCCGGGCCGCGGCAGGGGGCGCGAGCGCTGGTGGCAGGCGGCGCACGACGGCACCGTCTTCGACGAGCAGCTCCTGTACGACGAGGACCCCGCCACCCGGGGCGCCGCCGACCTCTTCCTGCACGAGGTCGCGACGATCCACACGCAGGAGGTCGGCACCTTCCTGGGCAACGCCCACACCTGGTCCCCGCAGTGGCGCCGCAGCTCGGACATCAGCGACTTCACCCTCCGGCTCACCCCCGAGCAGGCGGCCGAACTCGTGGCCCGGATGCACGACCTGGTCGAGTCCTACCGGGACGCACCGCAATCCGCGGACACCGAGACCGTACGCGTCCACACGCACATGCTCCCGCGCCGCTCGGCCGGATAGCCCCGCCCGGCGGCGCCGCACCGGCGCCGCCGACCGCATCCCGCCACCGCCCCGGCGCCGCGACTGCCCGCCCTGCCGTGCCGCGGTCCGCCGCACCCTCCCCCGCGCCTTCCCACCCCACAGAGGGAGATTTGTCATGCACACCTTCGTTCATACCGAGATCGCCGCCGGCCTCGCCACCCGCGCCCACGCCGCCCGCACCGCCGAACTCGCCGCCGCGGCCGCCGCCGCACACCTCGCCCGCGGGGCGGCCCGCCCCCGCACACCCCTCGCACCCGCCCTGCGCGCCCGCCTCGGCGAGGCCCTCGTACAGGCCGGCACCCGACTGCTGGAGCCCGTCGAGGCCGCCCGCCTCCCCACCCGGCCCGCCTGATGAGCAGGCGCCCCCTCGCGGCCGTCCTCGCCGCCAACACCGTCTCCACCGCCGGGAGTTCGCTGACCCTGATCGGCGTCCCCTGGTTCGTGCTGCAGACCACCGGCAGCGCCGGACGGGCCGGCGTCGTCGCCTTCTGCGCCACCCTGCCCGTCGTCGTCGCCGCCCTCGCCGGCGGTCCCGTCATCGACCGGATCGGCCGCCGCCGCATCTCCGCCGCCTCCGACCTCGTGTGCGCGCTCGCCGTCGCCGCGATCCCGCTGCTGCACCACGCACACCTGCTGGAGTTCTGGATGCTGTGCGCGCTGATGGCCGTCACCGGCCTCGTGCACACCCCGGGCCTGACCGCCCGCAGCGTCCTCCTGCCCAACCTCGCCGAGCACGCCGGGACCACCGTCATCCGCGCCGCGAGCCTCTACGACGCCGCCTCGCGCGGTGCCCGCATGGTCGGGGCCGCCGCGGCCGGCGTCCTCATCGCGGCCCTCGGCGCGGAGGCCGTCCTGCTGGTGGACGCCGCCACCTACGCCGCCTCCGCACTGCTCGTCGCCGCGCTGGTCCGCGGCATCCCCGCCGCGGACCCCCAACCCCGCTCGGGCGAGGCGTCGTTCGCCCGCTACCGGGCCGAACTCGCCGAGGGCTGGGCCTTCCTGACCCGGTCCCGGCTGCTGCTCGGCATCACCGTGATGGTCATGGCGACCAACGGCCTCGACCAGGGCTGGGCCTCCGTCCTGCTGCCCGTCGACGGCCGCGACGACCTCGGCGGCGCCACCGCCGTCGGCCTGCTCATGTCCCTCTTCGGCGGCTCCGCGCTCCTCGGCGCCCTCCTCTACGGGGCCTGGGGCGAGCGGTTCCCCCGCCGCACCGTCTTCGCCGCCGCGTTCCTCCTCTGCGGCGCGCCCCGCTACGCCGTCGCCGCCCTCACCGACACCGCGCTGCCGCTCGCCGTGACGATGGCGCTCGCCGGACTCGGCGCCGGCATGCTCAACCCGGTGCTGACGACCGTGATGTACGAGAAGGTCCCCGAGGAGCTGCGCAGCCGGGTCGCCGGCGTCGGCACCGCCGGCTGCGAGCTGGCGATGCCGATGGGCGGCCTCGCCGCGGGCCTGCTGGCCGCCGCGTACGGCGCGCCCACCGCGCTGCTCGCGTTCGGCGGGGTCTACCTGCTGGCCACGCTCTCCCCGCTGGCCTTCCCGTCCTGGCGGTCCATGGAGCGCACCCTGCCGCCGGGCGGGGAGGACGAGTCGGCCGGCGCCGTCAGCAGGACGGGGGCTCCTCGCCCCGGTTCAGCGAGCGCAGCGACTCCACCGCGCCCTTCAGGGAGCTGACGGGGACGAGCCGCAGCCCCTCCGGCGCCTCGGCCTTCGCGTCCGCGCACTCCGCCTGCGGTACGAGGAAAACGCTCGCGCCGTCCCGGCGGGCCGCCTGCGTCTTGAGGGCCACCCCGCCGACCGGGCCGACCCGGCCGTCCGCACTGATCGTGCCCGTCCCGGCGACGCTGCGGCCGCCCGTCAGGTCGCCGCCGCTGCCGTCGCCGTCGAGCTTGTCGATGATGCCGAGGGAGAAGAGCAGGCCGGCGGACGGGCCGCCGACGTCCGCCAGGTTGAGGTCGACCTTGACGTCCTTCGGGTCGAGGCGCAGGTAGCCGAGGGCCGCCGAGGTCGCGTTCGTCTGCGAGGCGGTCATCTGCTTCAGGTTGTGCGCCTCGATCTCCTCGTCGCTGCCGCCGGAGGGGTAGACGGCCTCCTTCGGCAGCACCGACCGGCTGCCGTCGAACCAGTCGTCCAGGAGCTGCGGCAGGCGGACCACCGCCGACGGCCCGGTCGCCTGGATCGTGGTCATGCGCAGCTCGCCCCTGGTCGGCCGGGTCGGAGCGCCGCTGACGGTGATCACGGGCTTTCCGTCGCGGTCGCCCAGCACGTCGGCCGTGAGCCCGGGCTGGGCGATCACGAACGGCAGCGGTGCCAGGGCCGCCACGGCGAACAGGCCGAGCACGGGCACGGCGCAGACGGCCAGGGCGGCGGGACGCGAGAGGCGTGAGAGGACGGAGAGCACCCGGCCAATCTATCGGGCCCGCCGGGCCCGCCCCCGCCGGCCGGGCGGGGCAATGGCCGGAGGCCGGCGCAGGCGGGGCTCCCTGCGCCCGCCCCGGCCGTCAGCGCAGGGCGTCGGCGACCTCGCGGGCCGCGTCCACGACCCGCGGGCCCACCCGCTCGGGCACGGCGTCCGAGAGCATGACCACGCCGACGCTGCCCTCCAGTCCGGTGACGCCCGTCAGCGGGGCGGCGGCGCCGCTCGCGCCCGCCTCCAGCTCGCCGTGCGTCAGCGTGTACCCGGGCTCGATGAGGGTGCCCTGGCGGGCCGCGAGTATCGCCCGGCCGGCGGCCCCCCGGTCCAGCGGATGCCGGAAGCCGGCCCGGTAGGCCACGTGGTAGTCGGTCCAGGTGGGCTCCACGACGGCGACGGCCAGCGCCTCCGTCCCGTCGACGAGCGTCAGGTGTGCCGTGGCGCCGATGTCCTCGGCGAGGGACCGCAGCGCCGGCAGCGCGGCCTCCCGTACGAGCGGGTGGACCTGCCGGCCCAGCCGCAGCACTCCGAGCCCGACGCGGGCCCGGCCGCCGAGGTCGCGGCGGACCAGGGCGTGCTGTTCGAGCGTCGCCAACAGGCGGTAGACCACGGTGCGGTTGACACCGAGGCGGTTGGAGAGCTCGGTGACGGTCAGACCGTGGTCGGTGTCCGCGAGCAGCTTGAGGACTCGGAGCCCCCGGTCGAGAGTCTGTGAGGTTTCCGCGGTCACGACGCCCCTCCCTCGTTGGTGAGCGGCGGTGACTCTCTTCGGTTGAGCGGCGCCGGTCCCACGGCGACGCACGGAGAGGCCGCCGGTAGCGGCCATGGCACCGGCTGCGCTCCCGCGGCGGCGCTGCCACGGGGCGTTTCGATGCGGGGACAGTAGCGAGCGGGTCCGCTCAGCGGAAGTCCTCGTCCAGAATCCGGGCACGAACGGGTCTTTTGTGTCGGTTCACGACCGCTTCCGGTCCGGGAATGCGCCCCATGCGCCCCGGAACCCCCGTCGCATCCCACGAGTTGGGCGACAACCGGCCGCCTGTCGAAACGGCGGCGGGGCGGACCGGCGCAGCCCCGTACGAAGCTCTGCACCGGCCCGCCCCGCCGCGCGGGAGGACCACCGCCCCCGCGGGGGGGGGTCACCGCATCCGGGTGGCCCACTCCTGGACCTTCTTGATCCGCTCCTTCAGCTGCCCGGCCGTCGCCTCCGCGCTCGGCGGGCCGCCGCACACGCGGCGCAGCTCGGTGTGGATCACCCCGTGCGGCTTGCCGCTCTGGTGGACGTACGCGCCGACCATCGTGTTCAGCGACCGGCGCAGCTCCAGCAGCTCCTTGTGCGAGACGACGGGCCGGCGCTCCGCCGGCAGCTCCAGCAGGTCCGCCTCCGCGTCCGGGCGGCGCCGGCTGTGCGCGATCTGCCGCGACTGCCGCTTCTGCAGCAGCAGCTGCACCTGCTCCGGCTCCAGCAGCCCCGGGATGCCGAGGTAGTCCTGCTCCTCCTCGCTGCCCGGGTGGGCCTGCATGCCGAACTCGGCGCCGTCGTACAGGACCCGGTCGAAGACGGCGTCGGACTCCAGCGCCTCGAAGGACATCTGCTCGTCCTCGCCGGTGTCCTCGTCCTCCTGCCGGTTGGCCTCCGCCATCTCCTTCTCGGACTCGGCGTACGGGTCGGCGTCCTCGCCCGCCTTCTTCGGCCGGTCGAGTACGTGGTCGCGCTCGACCTCCATCTCGTTGGCGAAGCCGAGCAGGTAGGGGATCGTCGGAAGGAACACGGAGGCGGTCTCGCCGCGCCTGCGCGAACGCACGAAGCGGCCGACGGCCTGCGCGAAGAACAGCGGCGTCGAGATCGTCGTCGCGTACACGCCCACGGCGAGGCGGGGGACGTCGACGCCTTCGGACACCATCCGGACGGCGACCATCCACCGGTCGTCGTTTCCGCTGAAGGTGTCGATGTGCTTCGAGGCGCCGGCGTCGTCGGACAGCACGAGCGTCGCCTTCGTACCGGTGATCTCCCGGATCAGCTTGGCGTACGCGCGGGCCGAGTCCTGGTCGGAGGCGATGACGAGGCCGCCCGCGTCGGGGATGCTCTTGCGGACCTCCGACAGCCGCCGGTCGGCGGCCCGCAGCACGTTCGGCATCCAGTCGCCGCGCGGGTCGAGCGCGGTCCGCCAGGCCTGGCTGATCGCGTCCTTCGTCATCGGCTCGCCGAGGCGGGCCTCCAGCTCGTCGCCGGCCTTGGTGCGCCAGCGCATGTTGCCGCTGTACGAGAGGAAGATGACCGGCCGGACGACGCCGTCGCCCAGCGCGTTGCCGTAGCCGTACGTGTAGTCGGCGGCGGAGCGGCGGATGCCGTCGTTGCCCTCCTCGTACGTGACGAACGGGATCGGGTTGGTGTCCGAGCGGAACGGCGTCCCGGTCAGGGCCAGGCGGCGCGTCGCCGGGTCGAACGCCTCCAGGCAGGCCTCGCCCCAGGACTTCGAGTCGCCGGCGTGGTGGATCTCGTCGAGGATCACGAGGGTCTTGCGCTGCTCGCAGCGGTTGCGGTGCAGCATCGGCCGTACGCCGACACCCGCGTAGGTGACGGCGACACCGTGGTACTCGCGGCTCAGCGGGCCCGCCGAGTACTCGGGGTCCAGCCGGATGCCTATGCGGGCGGCGGCCTCCGCCCACTGCTTCTTCAGGTGCTCGGTCGGCGCGACCACCGTCACCTGCTGCACGACGTGGTGGTGCAGCAGCCAGGAGGCGAGGGTGAGCGCGAAGGTGGTCTTGCCGGCGCCGGGGGTGGCGACGGCGAGGAAGTCACGCGGCTGGGTCTGGATGTACTTGTCCAGCGCGCCCTGCTGCCAGGCACGCAGCTTGCTGGCGGTACCCCACGGCGCACGGCCGGGGAAGGCGGGTGAGAGGTGGTGGGAGGCGGTAGTAGTCACGGTCTCCGGTTCGGGCTCTCGGCGGCGGTCGTTCGAAGGACAACCGGGCCACCCTACCGGGGTCGGCGAACCCCCGCCGGTGGGACGGGGCCGTGACCTCGGGCGGTGCGGCGAGCGTCACATCGGAGGGAGCGGGGGGCTCCTGCGGGGTTGGCCAAAAGGCGGGGGCCGGAGGGGCCGGGGTGAAAGGCGCACCGGTGCTGCGCGGGATGGCGGCGGAGTAGCCGAGGGTACGGGGAGGCGCGGGCGGGCGTCCCGCGCAGTCCGATCGTTTCCGGGGCGGGCCGGTCCCTCAAGGGCGCTCCTCCTTCGTCGTCGCGTCGCTGCGCGATGGCCCTCCGGGCCACCCTTGACCGACCCGCCCCGGAAAGCAAGGACTGTCGGGAAGCCCAGGGGGAACGGGAGGGGGACGGGACTCCGGCCCAGCCATGGCGAGCCGTTCCCAGCAGCCGCCACTGCCCACCTCGGCCCTCGGAAGCACCATGCCAAGGCGGAGTCGGCCCTGCCGCCACCGATCGCTACGTGCGCACCCCACGACGGCGACTGCTGGCGAGTGAGACCCCTGCCGCCACCGATCGCCACATGCGCACCCCACGACGGCGACTGCGGCTGCCGCAAGCAAGCCGGGAGGGAGGCAGGAAGGCGGGAAGGCGGGAAACGATGCGTCGCACGTCATTTCGTGCGCACTGGACGACGGCGAGCGGTGGATGGCCGGCCACCACACACGACACGGCCATATGGCGATCAACCGCACCCGGCACAGCGGCCGGCCGCCGGCCCCGCGGAAGCACGTGGCGATCAGTGGCGGCCTGGCGCTCGGACGGCGGGCAGCCGCCACACAACCGGGGCACGCAGCGATCGGCGGCGCCCCGGTGCCCGGACGGCGGGCGGCCGCCACCCAGCCGGGACCACGTAGCTATCAGCGGCGCCCTGCGAAAGGGATCGGGCTGCGTGACGCGGGCGGGTGGCGGAGGTCCCTCCAGGCCGCTCCCCCTCCTGGGGGCTTCCCGGCAGCTCTTTGTCTTTCCGGTGCAGGTCGGCTTGTCAAGGGTGGCCCGAAGGGCCATCGCGCAGCGACGCGACCAGCGGGAGCGCCCTTTACAAGCCGACCCGCACCGGAACGACAATGGGCAGCCGGGAAGCCCCCAGCACGCCACCGATCCCGCCCAGGGACACCTCCGCCCCCGCCTCGGCGGGATACCGCTTCGCCGTTCGGGCGGCGCCCGGGCTCAGGCCGTCAGGCCGTCAGGCTCGGGCACAGCCGGCGCAGGCGGGCCGCGATCTGCGGCACGTCGTCGGCCGTCCCGCTCGCCGTGTCCACGACGAGTTCGTACGCGGCGTCCTGGTCCGCGTCGGCGAGGTCGATCCCGTTCACGGCGAGGAAGACCGCCGCCGCGAGCCAGGCCGTCCGCTTGTTCCCGTCGACCAGCGGGTGGTTCTTCGCCAGGCCGTGCAGCAGCGCCGCGGCCTGCTCGAACGGGTCCTCGTACGCCGGCGTCCCGAACATCCGGGCCCGCGGCCGGTGCACCGCCGACTCCAGCAGCCGGGGGCTGCGCAGCACGACGGGCTGGCCGTGGGCCAGGCAGGCGTGCCGGGCCACGTCGAGCACCTCCGCGACGGTGAGGTGGCGGGTGCCGCGCATGCCCTGGCCCGTGCGGGGCGCGCTCACTCGCCGAGCCGCTTCAGCAGGGGCGCGTGCCGCTCGGCGAGCCGGGCCGCCGCCTCGCCGACCTGCTGCCGCTCCCGGCGCAGATGCGCCCGTACGGCGGCGAGGGCGTGCTCCTCGGGCGTGGAGGCCGTGGCGTCGGCGAGGTCCGCGAGGTCCGCGTATTCGGCAGCGGAGAGCCGGATGGTCACGTCGTCCATGGGCCGAGGCTAGCGACGGCGGGCCCGCCGGTCAGGCGGTTTTCGCGTCGGGCACGGGCCGCTCGTGCAGCCGGGTGGCGACCCAGGCGCCGACCAGGGCGACCGCCGCCATCGGCAGGAAGACGACCACGAACGCGGCGGGGTGCGAGGCCCCCGCGGCCGCCGCCCCGCCGGCCGCGTGTACGGCCGCGCCGACCGAGCCGCCGCCCAGCGCGGCGAACGCCGCACCGCCGACGGCCAGGAGCACCACGTTCGCGAGGGCGTCGGAGATCTGCAGGGCCGCCGAGTTCGCCCCGGCCTCCTCCGGCGCCGACAGCTTCAGCAGCAGCACGCTCGTCGAGCCGAGGACCAGCCCCATCCCGAGGCAGCCGACGCCCCACGCCAGGGCCAGCGACCACACCGGCACCCACGGCACCAGCACGGCCGGCGCCGCCGCGATAGCGGACGCCACCAGCAGCATGCCGAGCACCATGAGCCGCTCCCGGTACGGCTCGGCCCAGCCGCGGGCCTGCAGCCACGACCCGCCCGCCCAGGTCAGACCGCCCAGCGCCAGCGAGAACCCGGCCAGCGTCGGGCTCAGCCCCCGCTGTGTGACCAGCATCAGCGGAACGAAGCTCTCCGCCGCGATGAACGAACCCGCCGCCAGCCCGCGCAGCAGCACCACCGACGGCAGCCCGCGCCGCGCCCGGTACGTGCCGCGCGGCAGCAGCCCCAGCACGGCCGGCACCAGCAGCGCCGCCCCCGCCGCACCCGGCAGCAGCGACAGCCACCGCAGGTCCTGGGCGGCGTACTGGAGCAGCCCCGCGCCGACCGAGATGGCGAGCGCCAGCCGGATCCGCCGCCGGTCGAACGCCGCGGGCGGTCCCTGCGGGTCGACGGGCCCCGAAGCGCTCCGCCGGATCGCCGGCAGCGCCACGGCGAGAGGGACGACGACCAGCACGGGGATCCCGAGGAACACCCACCGCCAGCCGAGGTGCTCCGTCACCGTCCCGGCGGCGAGCGGGCCCACGATCGACGGGACGACCCAGCTCGCCGCGAACGCCGCCATGATCGCGGGCCGGAGCCGCTCCTCGTAGGCCCGGCTCACCACCACGTACAGGGCGACGATGACGAGCCCGCCGCCGAAGCCCTGCACGGCCCGGCCCAGCACGAACACCCACATCGCGCCCGCCGTCCCGGCCAGCACCAGGCCGGCCGCGAACGCCCCGATGCCGAGCCCGAGCGGGCGCAGCGGGCCCTGCCGGTCGGACCACTGGCCGGCGAGGACCATGCCGAAGAGGCTGGTGGTGAAGTAGGCGGAGAACGCGAACGCGTAGAGCCCGATCCCGTCGAGATCGCGGGCGGCGACCGGCATGGCGGTGCCGACGGCGGTCGCCTCGAAGGCGATGAGGAAGATGACGGACACCATGCCGACGCTGAGCGTCCGGTACGACGACGAGAGGATCCCGCCCTCGGGCGGGGGCGGGACCGGTGCGGTGGACTGCGGCTCCGACAGGCCGGGTTCGAGGGCGCTCATCGCCCCAGCGTAAGCCGCGAAGCGGGGTTTCGCCCCTGTCCGGGCGACGGATCCCGACTCGTCCGGAGGTCCTACGCCGGGGGCGGGGGCGGGGAGCGTGAACGGCGTGTGACAGTCGTATGGCGGCCCGGGCCGGGGCCTTCCGGGGCGTACGGAGCCGCCCGTACGGTCGTCGGTGTCAGCACATCCCGGCCGTGTGCCCGAGTGGTTCAGGGACCCGCCTGCAAAGCGGAATACGCCGGTTCGAATCCGGTCACGGCTTCTCCCGGAGCCCCGGGGCCAGGCGCATCCACGCCGGCCCCGGGGGCCGCTCTACCGCCACACGCGCCCCCGGTCAGCCGTTCCGACGGCGGACGATCACCGCCGTGACCGCACCGCCGACCAGCACACAGGCACCGAGCCCGAGCGCGATCCACGTCATGCCGCTGACGCCGTCGGCCTTCGCCTCGGCTTGCGGAGCGGGGGACTCTGGGGCCTTGGCGGCAGCCGACGGCGCGGGCGAGTTCCTCGCGTCAGCCGCAGCCAGGTCGGGCAGCGGGAACACATCGGCGGGCCCGGGATCCCCGGGCGTCGGCAGAGCCACCTTCGGCCGGACGACGCCATAGCCGATGTAGTCGTTGCGCTCCTTGCCGTCGTCGGCCTTCCCAGCGGTGTTCAAGAGAACACGCAGAACCTGGTTGTTGGTCCATTCCGGGTGCGCCGACCACAGCAGCGCCGCGGAGGCTGAGGCGAGGGCAGTGGCGTGGCTCGTCCCGTGAGCCTTACACAGGGTTGTCCCACCGGCGCATGCGGACACAATGTCGACACCAGGAGCAGTGAGGTCTACCTGCGATCCGTGCTGGGACTCGTCCGTCGCCGCACCGTCGGGGCCCACTGCACCCACTCCCACGATGCCGGGCGTTGCGGCCGGGTACTTGACATCGTTCGTGGTATCTCCATCATTGCCCACTGCCGCGAATATCAACTTTCCCTTGGACAGGGCGTACTTGACGGCGTCGAGCCGGGCAGGGTCATCCTTATCGGGCATCCCCATCGAGATGTTGATGACCTTCGCCTCCGAATCCGCCGCGTAGCGAATGGCCTCCGTCCAGGAAGGAGCCAACGCGTCTTCCTCATGAGGGACACGAATGGGCAGGATCTTGGCCCCGGGAGCAAGGCCGAATGCCCCGCCGCCCTGCCGCTTGCCTGAACCAGCGATGATCGCGGCCATGCTGGTGCCGTGTTTGTTGTAGTCAGTGCGCTCGTCATTGCCGTACGACGTGGCCAAGTCCTTGCCGGGCAGGACTTGGCCCTCAAGCTCGGGGACCCGCTCAACCCCACTGTCAATCACGGCAACGATAACGCCTTTGCCCGTACTGATCTTCCAGATGTCGTCGGCCTTCATGGCGTCGAGATGCCATTGCTGATCGCGAATGGTCTTCGCGTGAGCTGGGGTCGCGGCGACCCCGGCCAGCAGGAGGCCCACCAGGACCGAGGTCGCCTTGCGCATGCGCATCTCGTGCAACGTCCGTTCTGTCAGTCGATCACTCGCGGAACGACACGGTCGTTGCTCCGCCAGGTCTCTTCATCCTCCGCCAGGTAGTCGGGACGCTCTCCGCCCTGGCGCTCGTTGCGGCTGCCCGGGACGTGGGCGCCTGCACCAGCGTGCCCTATCGCCCCACGGGCGGACTCACCGGTTGGGGTATTACGCACCAGGCCGGAGCCGCCGTGCGTAAACGGCTGCCCGGTAGGGGCTGCGCGGCCCACCATGCCGGGCGGAATCGCGCCCCCCTGGCGGGGGCCGCCGATCACTCCTCCCGGCTCCATGGCCAGTCGACGGCCAGCCGCGGTACTTCCGGGAACGCCCGGGTGTGCTCCGCCCGTGCCGGGGTGCATCCCCATGCCAGCGGGCGGACGGGCGCCGGGGTGTGCTCCCTCGGAGCCGACCACGAGTCCGCGGGGAAGGCCCGGAGTGGGCCCCGTCGCGCTGGGCACCTGGCGGCCGCCGATGATGCCCGTGTCACGCGGCATTAGGGGCGGCATGCCGAGCTTGCCGCCGCCGGGAGGACCCGCCACGGGCGGGACCTTGCTGAACGAACCGCCTCCGCCGCCCAGCGTCGGACCGGTACCCGGCGGAAGAGGTGCCACCGGCGGCATCGGACCAACAGGCCCGGGAGCGACCGGCCCAGGACCCGAGGTGGGCGGCATGTTGGTGACCGGCGGCATCGTCTTGTCCGGGAGAACGGCGACGTTATCGAGGTCCACGTTTACGTCGCGGTCCGGCAGGCCGGGGGCTGGGGTAGGTCCAGTCGTCGGCGGCAGGGAAGGATCCGGCACTCGCGGGGTGTAGCTCGAGTCACCCGAGGGGCCTTCACGGTGAGACGACGGGCCGTAGGTGGTGGCGCTCCCACCACCGCCGTACGATCCGACTCCCCCAGGACCTTGGACATACCCGTTACCGCCCGCGTACCCCTGCGGCACGAATTCCCCCGGCATCTTGGGGAACGTCGGAATCGGCTGCTTGGCGATCTGCGTCTTCGACTGCTCATACGACTGGGCGAGCTTCGTCAGGGCATCGATGGCCTTAGCGTGGTCACCCGACAGCTTGGCGTGGGCTTCACGCCCCATCTGCTGCGCGTCCGGGTCGTTGCGGAAATCCTTGGAGACCTCGAGGTTCTTGGCCGCCTGCGCGTCGTACGCCGGAATGTTGTTCCGGACCTCGATCATCGTCCCGGCTGCGTGCTGCATCCACGTTCCGGCGGCCTCGCTGTAGTCGGCCAGAGCTCCGGTCGCATTGCCTGCCTGGCGAGCCCACTGCTCAAAGGCCAGAGCTGCCTTACCTTCCCAACCCGTGACCTTGTGCTTCCTCAGAGCTGTGCCGATCCCGTCAATCACCTTCGCGGCATCGATCAGTTGCGCGCTGCGCGTCTTTACCAGCTCTGGGTTCAGAGTCTTCACCATGGCCAGCAGCTGCTGGTGGGTGTACCCCTCGAAGTTCGTCGCCATCAGACCTTGCCCTTCGGCTTGGTGGGCCCGCCCGTCGGCTCCTGCTGGGCGTCCTGTGCCTTCTTCTCCTTGACCAGCGGGTCCCGCTCCTCGCGGTACGCGTCCTTCGCCTGCTTGGCGATCGCCGCCAAGCGGTACTTGGTCTCCTCGTCCACCGTGGCGAATCCCTTGCCCGCGGTCTGGATCGCAAGGCCCAGCGCCTCGATGTGCCCCGCCAGGCCCTTCGAGAGGTTTTGCAGCTCCTGCTGGACCGTCGTGTACGCGCTGAACAGGTCCACCGCCTCCGCGAAGCCCGTGCCCAGAGTGCCCTCGGGGAGGGTCGTGTGGGCCAGCTTCTTGTCGGATGCCTCCGAGTTGCCGAGCTTCGTCAGCAGGTCGTCGACGACCTTCTTGTAACCGCTGATCGTCTCGTAGTCGACCTCAAGGGCCTTGGCCTGCGCCCTGATGGCCGCCGCTTGGCTCTTCGCCATTTCGGGCCCAAAGACGCTGAACACCGACTCCTCTGCCACGATGGCCTCCCCGTTTACCCGTTCCCCGTGGGAGGGCGGCGTCGCCGCCGCTTCTCCAACCCCGTTCGCTCCTGTGAGTTGCCGTTCGCGCGGGCGTGCCACAGGGCTTACCGATCACTCTAGCGACCGGCAGCGACAGCCCCAACCTCGGGTTGCACGTGCAATGCGGGTCACATGGTCAGGAGTTGGCCGCCGCGACCGCCGCCGACGGGCGGATCGGGAGTCTGTTGACCGGCCGGCCCGTGGCTGCACGGACCGCCGAGGCCACGGCTGCCGGGGTCGTCACCACCGGGACCGCGCTTGCCGCCTTCGCGCCGAACGGTGCGACCACGTCGCGCTCCTCGACCAGCTTGACGATCCGGACCGTCGGCGCGTCCAGCGACGTCGGCAGTGCGTAGCCCGTCAGGTCGGGGTGGCGGACCAGGCCGCCGACGGAGCGGAGGTTCTCCGTGAGGGCCGCGCCGACGCCCTGCGTGACGCCCGCCTCGATACGGGCCTCCAGCTGGCGGGGGTTGAGGACGCAGCCGACGTCCTGCGCGACCGCCAGTTCGACCACCCGCACCGTGCCCAGCTCGATGTCGACGTCCACGACCGCGCGGATCGCACAGAAGGCGAGGCCGACGAACGCGTCGCCCTGCCCGTCGCCGTCCAGCGGCTCCGTGGGGTGCGGGCGGCACTGGGCCGTCGCCCACAGTTCCTTGCCGGCCATCGCCTCCGCGACCGTCGTCGAGAACGCGCCGTCGTACGACGTGATCCGGCCGTCCTTGACCTGGAGGAGCTCCGTGGACATGCCGAGCTTGTGGGCCATCGGCTGGAGCAGCTGGGTGCGGACCATCTTCGCGGCCCGCTCCACCGCGCCGCCCGACACCCACGTGTGGCGCCCGTGCGCGGCGGGGCCGGCCGGCGGCTGGTCGGTGTCGACGGGGGCCGTCGCCACCTCCTCCACGCCGAGGACCTCCTGGACGATCTGCCGGGCCAGGGTCGCGAAGCCCTGGCCGGTGTCGACGGCCGCGCAGATGACGGTCGCCACGCCGTCGACGACCTTCACCGTCGCCGTCGAGACCTCGTCGGTGCCTTCCGCGCCGAGCATGTGCACCATGCCGACGCCGTACCCGACGCCGCGCCGCACCGCACCCGGCTCGCCCGCGCCCTCCGGCCCGCCCGGCAGCAGCCACTCCTCCTCCGGGGTGTCCTTAGGCAGCGGCGGCAGCTCGAAGTCCCGTACGGCGCGCAGCAGTTCCGCGACCGGAGCGGGGCAGGTGACGGTCTGCCCGGTGGGCAGCAGGTCGCCGGTGGCGAGGACGTTGCGCAGCCGCAGTTCGGCGCCGTCCATGCCGAGGGCGGCGGCCAGCTTGTCCATCTGGCCCTCGTACGCGGCGCACACCTGCATGGCGCCTTCGCCGCGGACGTGGCCCGACGGCGGGTTGTTGGTGCGTACGGCCCAGCCTTCGACGAAGGCGTGCGGGACGACGTACGGGCCGCAGGCGAACGCCACGGCCGCGGCGAGCGATTCGGCGGAGGAGTCGGCGTAGGCGCCGGCGTCCATGAGGATCTGCGCCTCGACCTTGACGAGGCGGCCCTCCGCGTCGGCGTGGTGGCGGTAGCGCAGCAGCGTCGGGTGGCGGTGGGTGTGGCCGAGGAAGGATTCCTCGCGGGTCGCGGCGAGTTTGACGGGGCAGCCGGTCCGCAGGGCGAGCAGGCCGAGCGGGAGCTGGAACGCGGCGTCCTCGCGGTCGGCGGTCGCGCCGGGCACGCCGGTGACGACGATGCGGACCCGGTCGGGTTCGAGGCCGAAGCAGGCGGCGGCCAGGTCGCGGTCGAGGTGGGGGTCGGTGGAGGCGGTGTAGATCTCGACGCCGCCGTCGGGGCGGGGCACGGCCAGGCCGGCCTCGGCGCCGATGGGGGCGGGGTCCTGGCGGCCGATGCGGTAGAGGCCTTCGACGACGACCTCGCCGGCGGCCTCCGGGTCGCCGTAGCGGAGCGGGATGTGCCGGATCAGGTTGCCGTCGGGGTGCAGCGGCGGGGCGGCGAACGCCTGCTCGGGGTCGGTGACCGCTTCGAGGAGCTCGTACTCGACGGTGATCGCGGCGGCCGCGAGGCGGGCCGTGTCGGGGTGGTCGGCGGCGACGGCGGCGATGGGCTCGCCGTGGTGGCGTACGACGTCGTGCGCGAAGACGGGCCGGTCGGCGATGCGCCGCCCGTGGGTGGTGGCGCCGGGGACGTCCGCGTGGGTGACGACGGCGCGGACGCCGGGCATCCGCTCAGCGGCGGAGGTGTCGACGGACAGGATGCGGGCGTGAGCGTGCGGGGAGCGCAGCACGGCGGCCCACAGGAGGCCCTCGGCCCACAGGTCGGCGGCGTACGGGAAGGTGCCCTCGGTCTTGGCGCGCGCGTCGGCGGCGGGCACGGATGCGCCGATGCCGCGCGGCACGGCCGGGGCGGCCTGCTCGGCACCCGGGCCGGGTGCGGCTCCGGGGGTGCCGGCGGCGCCGCCTGCCGCGGTGGTCGTGGTGAACGTCACGGTCGTCGTCGACGTCGCCGTGGCCGCGTCCTGCCCGCTCACGCCATGCCTCCGTTGTGGATGCCTCCGCCGTGGACGCCTCCGTCGTGGGCGCCCCCGCCCGGGTGGATGCCGCCTTCGCCCGGCTGGGCCTGGTGCGGGATGTACGGCTCCCCCGGCCCGGCGGCGTACGCCTGCGCCTGCCCCTGCCCCTGGGCCTGCGCCTGCTGCTGTCCCTGCGCCTGCGCGGCGGCCGCCTCGGCCTCCGCCGCCTCACGCTCGGCGACGACCTCGCGGACGGCCTCCAGGACGCCCTTGTAGCCGGAGCAGCGGCACAGGTTCCCGCACAGCGCCTGGCGGGTCTCCAGGTCGCTGGGGGCGTGGTTGCCCTCCAGCAGGTCATGGATGGTCATGGCCATGCCGGGTACGCAGAATCCGCACTGCACCGCACCCGAACGGCACAACGCCTGCTGCACGTCGGAGAGTTCCCCGCCCGCGGCGAGCCCCTCGACGGTGCGGACCTCGCTCCCGGCGGCCGTGGCGGCCGGGACCAGGCAGGACGCGACGAGCCGGCCGTCGACCTGCACGGCGCAGGCCCCGCACTCGCCCTGGGAGCAGCCGTCCTTGGCGCCGGCGAGGCCGAGGCGCTCGCGCAGCACGTACAGCAGGGACTCGCCGATCCAGGCGCCGGTGACGGGCCGGTCGGCGCCGTTGACGCGCAGCACGTACGAGGACAGCGGGTGCTCGTGGTGGGCGACGGCCGGAGGCGTTTCCTCCGCGTACGGGGCCTCCCCGCCCGGGATCCCTTCCCCGGTGTCCGCACCCGGCGGTGCCGCGGCAGGGTCGGCGGTGTCCGCAACCGGCACGGGCGCACTGCCCGCTTCGGCCGCGGGGGCTGCGGCGAACCCGCGGCCGTCGGTGCCGGCCGGATCCGCCGCCGGGTCGGGGGCGGCTCCGGTGAAGGCGTGCCCGTGCGCCGCCGGCCCGGATTCCGCGGCGGCCTGCGGGCCGGGCTCCTGCCCGGGCCCGGCCCCGGTCCCGGTCTCGGCCTCGGCCCCGGTCTCCGCTGCGGCCCGCGCCGCCGGGTCGGGGGCGGTCGGCTGCACCGCGGCGTCGGCGGCAGGCTCCGGCTCCGGCTCGGGGGCAGGGGCGGGCGCGGGCTGCGCCGCGGCCGCCTCGTGGAGGCCGTGGCCGTGGCCGTCAGGTCCGGCGTGCCCGGCGGGAGTGCCCGCGGGGGCGTACTCCGCGGCGGCGTGCTCCCCGGCGTGCGCCTCGCCGTGGCCGTGGCCCCCGTAGGACGCGGGTCCGCCGTGCGGGGCCTGGCGGTCGTGGCCGTCGTACTGCCCGTGCGCGTCGTACTGCCCCGTCCCGTCCTGCTGCGGCGCCTCGCCGTGGCCGTGGCCGTACGGCACGCCGTGCGCGGGCGTCTGGTGGGGCGCCTGGGGCGCGTGCGGGTGGCCCGACAGGTCGGCGGCGTAGGGGTGCGCGTGGCCGCCGTCGTGGCCGTGCGCGTACGCGGCCGTGTGCGGCATGGCGGTGCCGGCCGCCGGGGTGTCGGTGGGGCCGCCCGTCTGCGCCACTCCGTGGCCCGCGCCGTGGCCCGCCCCGTGGGGCTCCCCTTCGGGGAGGGTGCCGACGCCGGGGCCGCCGAGCACGCGCGGGGCGCCGGCGGGGCCGCCGACGCCCGGCCCGCCGAGCCGGCGGCGGCCGCTGCCGGAGCCGGTGCCGTCGGTCCGGTCGTCCGGCAGGACGCCCGAGCTGAGCGGGGCGTCCGCGGGCGCGGCCGCCTCGTGGTGGGGCTGGGCCGCCCAGGGGGCGGAGGCGCCGCCCGGCAGGGTCGCCGGGGCGCCGCGGAAGTCCGCGTCGACCCCGCCGGTGTGGAACTCGCCAGTGTGGAACTCGCCGGTCCCGTCGTGGAGTTCGGGCAGGGTCCACTGGCCGGTCGCCACCGGCTCCGCGGCGCGCACCGCGTCGGGGAAGTGCCACTCCGCGGTCTCGGCCGGGTCCTCGCCCTCCGCGCCGTCCGGCTCCGCCTCGGCGGGGACGTGGCCCGCACCGGGGTCGGTGAACGCCGCGGCGACCGACGCCGGGATCGGGACCGACGCCGGGATCGGCGCACCGACGGGAGCCCCGCCGCGCGCACCGCCGGCGCCCGCGGCGGGGTCCGCGTCGGCCTCCGGCCACTGCACCGGCATCGACCAGGTCCCCGTCGCCGCCGGGTCGGCGGTGCCGGTGCCCAGCGGGACGATCATCGGCGGGGGCACGTAGCCGTGCCCGGGCGCGGCCAGCGGCTCCCCGGAGCCGAGGCCCTCCAGCATGTCCGGGGGCAGGCTCACGAAGGCCGTGGCGTCCGAGTCGTACTCGCCGCCCTGCGGCACCGGCTCCCAGCCCCAGCCGGGCCCGGCCGCGCCCGGGTCGCCCGTCGTTCCGCTCACGTTCTCGTTCCCACTCATGAGGTCAGCGCCCTCCCCAGGGCCCTCCGTGCCAGCACGGCCACCGTCCGCCGCAGGTGAAGTACGCCGGGGGCGACCGGTTCCCCCTGGTCGGGGACGCAGGCGGCGGCGACGTACTCCCCGAAGGCCTCCAGGGCCTCGGGGGCCAGCTGCCGCTCCCCGTCCCAGTCGATCAGCGACGCCACCCACTGCTCGGCGTCCAGCGGCCGCAGCGGCATCGGGGCGACCGCGCCGACCGCGATGCGCACGCCCCGGCGCGCGGGATCCAGTACGAGTCCCACGGACGCCACGGCGCGCCCCGGGCCCGTCCGCCCGGTCGCCTTCAGGAACACCTGCGGGGCGTGCAGCAGCGGCACCCGGACGAAGCCGATCAGCTCGCCGGGCCGCAGCATCTCGCGGCCGGCCAGCAGGTACGAGACCGGGATCTCCCGGCTGCCGCCCGGGCCGACGACGACGAGGGCGGCCTCCAGCGCGGCCAGGACGGGCAGCGTGTCGCCCGTCGGCGCGGCGCCGGCGATGTTGCCGCCGAGGGTGCCGGCGTTGCGGATCTGCGGCGGCCCGGCGGCGCGCGCGGCCGCGGCCAGCGCGGGCATCAGCGCGGCGAAGTCGGGGCGGCCCATGCGGGCGTGGGTGAGGCCGGCGCCGAGGAGGGCGTGGCCGTCCTCCTGGTACTGCCAGCCGCGGATCTCGTTGATCCTGCCGAGGCTCACCAGGCCGGCCGGCCTGAGCAGTCCCGCGTTGACGGCGGCCATGAGGTCGGTGCCCCCGGCGACCGGCACGGCGGCGGGCATGGCGGCGAGAGCCGCCACGGCCTCGTCGAGCGAGGCCGGCAGCATCACGGACTGCGCCGCCTGAGGTGTGTGCGGTGCGTGCGTGGTCAACCCGCTGCCCCTTCCCGATGTCCCGGTCCCGGCGCTCACGCCTGTCCGCCGTACGGTACGTGCTCACCGCCGGGACGTGGCAACTCTGGCACATCATCCGCCCCGCCCGGCGCGAGGGTCGGCCGGGTGCCCCCTCGACCCCGAGCCGCCCGTTTTCCCCCGTATCAACCGATAGGAACGGAAGAGCGGAGGAAGAGCCGAATTCGCCGTCAAGGGAGGTAAGTTCCCGACGGCACCCAAGGTCGTAGGACGCCCCGGAATCCCCTGCGGTTCCCCACACGTCCCGCAGATCACGAGAGTCCCGACGCTCCCGCGACCTCCCGGATCCGCGGCGCCCGGCACGCCGGCCCGGGGCGCCGCGCACACCCCCGGCGCGGGCCGCCCGCTGCACCCCGTACGGCACCCCGGGCCGCCCTCCTCACACGTTCGGGGGTTCCCCGTCGAGCGGCCGCCCCAGCACGCCGGGCCGCCGCTGCCACGGCAACGGGCCGCCGGGCGGCCGGTGTCGGACGCCCATCGCGTCCAACCGCAGCCGGTGCGCGGCCATCCGGGCCTCGAAGCCGGCGTAGTCCCGCTCGGCCGGGCCCGGCAGCGGCGACCACACGGCCTCGGCGAACGCGGCGAGCCGCGGGAACACCTGGTAGTCGACCCGCCCCTGGTCCTCCATCACCTCGGTCCACACGTTGGCCTGCGCCCCGAGGACGCGCGCCGCCGCCTCCCCCGACAGCTCGGCAGGAACCGGCTCGAACCGGTACACGTCCTCCAGGGTCCGCACGTACCCGATCGGCACCGGCTCGTCGGGGCCCGGCGCCTGACGGTGGTCCAGGTACACGTACTGCTCGGGGCACATCACCACGTCGTGGCCGGCGCGGGCGGCGGCGATCCCGCCCGCATAGCCCCGCCACGACGACACCGCGGCGCCCGGGGCGAGTCCGCCCTCCAGGATCTCGTCCCAGCCGATGAGCCGCCGGCCGCGCTCGGCGAGCCAGCGGTCGAAGTGCCGGACGAACCAGGCCTGGAGGCCGTCCTCGCCGTCCACGCCGAGTTCGCGGATCCGCTGCCGGGCGGCCGGGGAGGCCCGCCACTGGCCCTTCGGGCACTCGTCGCCGCCCACGTGGACGAACGGGGACACCTCGGCCGGGAAGAGTTCCAGGACCTCCTCGAACACGCCCTCGTAGAACCGCAGGACGGCCTCGGTGGGCGCGAGCACGTTCTCGCTGACGCCCCAGTCGTCCCACACGCCCAGCACGGCGGTGTCGACGACGTCGGTGTTGCCCAGCTCCGGATACGCGGCGATGGCCGCCTGGGAGTGGCCCGGCAGGTCGATCTCCGGGACGACCGCGACGTGCCGCTCGGCCGCGTACGCGACGATCTCGCGGATGTCGTCCTGCGTGTAGAAGCCGCCGTGCGGGGTCTCGTCCCACAGCGGCGAGGCCCGGTGGCCGCGGCGGCTGCGCGGCCGCCAGGCGCCGACCTCCGTCAGCCGCGGGTGGCGGGCGATCTCGATGCGCCAGCCCTGGTCGTCCGTCAGGTGCAGGTGCAGCACGTTGAGCTTGTGCGCGGCGAGCAGGTCCAGGTGGCGCAGCACGCCGTCCTTCGGCGTGAAGTGCCGGGCCACGTCCAGCATCATCCCGCGCCACGCGAAGCGGGGGCCGTCCTCGACGGTGCCGCGCGGCAGGCTCCACGTGCGGCCGCGGCCGAGGGGCGCGGCGCGGCGGTAGGCGTCCTGGCCGAGCAGCTGCCGCAGCGTCTGCGCGGCCCAGAACAGCCCGGCGGGGGATGCCCCGGCGAGGTCGGCGCCCGCGTCGCCGGCGGTGAGGGCGTACCCCTCGGGGCCGAGGCGGGCGCCGAGGCCGGGGTCGAGGCGCAGCCGGATGCCGGCGCCGCCCGCGTCGGCGGCGTCCGGCGCGGGCAGGTCCCAGCCGGTGGCGGCGCCGAGCTCCCGGCGCAGCCAGCGCGCCGTGCCGGCGGTGCCGGGGCCGGCGTCGAGCCACGGCCGCGGCCCGAGGAGGCAGGGCGGCGCGCCGGGGCGGAAGGAGTGTGTGCGGGGTGCGGGGATCAGGTCCATGCGGCGGCCCTTCGCAGCGGCGCGTTGCGCCCGGCGGGGCAGCCGGCCCCGGGGCGCTCGTAGCGGCCGGCCCTGGTGCGGCGGCCGCGGGAGGTCAGCGGGCCGCGGCCCGCCCGGTACGGATCCCGCGGCGCCGGCGGCCCGCGCAGGGCCGCCCGGGGCCTTCCGCCGTACGGGGCAGCGGACGGGGCCGGCGCACCGCGGCGGCCACCCCGGGCCCCGGGCCGCGGGCCGCACCCTACGGCGAAGGCCCCCGGGTACGCGGAAGCGCACCTCGGGGGCCCCGGGCCCCGCGGGGCGGGGCAGGTCCGGTCCGTACGGCGGGCGCCCGGGGCGGCGCGCCCGCGCGCGGCCGCGCCCCGGGCTCCGGGCCCGTACGCCGCCGCGCGCCGGGAGCCGCCCCGCGCCGGGCCGGCCTACTTGTCCTTGTCGCCCTTGCCCTTGTCGCCGCCGGGGCCCATGGAGTCGTAGATCTCCTTGCACATGGGGCAGACCGGGTACTTCTTCGGGTCGCGGCCCGGAACCCAGACCTTGCCGCAGAGCGCCACGACGGGGGTGCCGTCGAGGGCGCTCGCCATGATCTTGTCCTTCTGGACGTAGTGGGCGAAGCGCTCGTGGTCGCCGTCGCCGTGGGACACCTGCGGCGTCGGCTCTACGAGGGTTCCCGTACCAGTCCCGCGCTCGGGCTCAAGAGTGCTCATGCAGCCAGGGTACCGATCCGTGTCCGGCTCAGTTGAGCGACGGGTCGTCGGCGTACGTGGCGACCATGGCGAGCTCACTGCGCTGCCGCCGCAGCACCGCCCGCCAGAGCCGCTCCGGGTCGGGGAAGGAGACGTCGCCGGGCTCGGAGTCGACCACGTACCAGGCGCCCTCGCCGAGCTCGGCCTCCAGTTGGCCGGGCCCCCAGCCCGAGTACCCGGCGAAGATCCGCAGCGAGCCGAGCGCGGAGGCGAGGAGCTCCGGCGGGGCCTCCAGGTCGACGAGGCCGATCGCCCCGTGCACCCGGCGCCAGCCCAGGGGGCCCTCCTCGCCGGGGATGACGGCGATGCCCAGCGCCGAGTCCAGGCCGACCGGGCCGCCCTGGAAGACGACGCCGGGGTCGCCGGCCAGCTCCGCCCACGGCAGCAGCACGTCGCCGACGCCGACGGGGGTGGGGCGGTTGAGGACGACGCCGAGCGAGCCCTGCTCGTCGTGGTCGAGCAGCAGGACGACCGCGCGGTCGAAGTTCGGATCCGCGAGCGCGGGGGTGGCCACCAGCAGCCGCCCCGTGAGGGAGGACACCTCGGTCATGCCGACATGATCCCGCACATTCGCCCTTCGGGGGGAGCGGGCGCGGGCATCGGATCGCGGGCGGGGGCGGGCGCACGGCAGCAGCGCCGAGCGCGTGTTCCGGTTCCGCCCGGCGCACGGCGGCGCCGCGCCGCACCGACACGACGGAATGCGACACTCCGCCATGGGGCGGACACGGTGGGTGTTGTGGCCAATTCATGACAGTCCCACGGCCGCGTCGGCCTTACGAACAGGCCCCCCGCGCCCCTTACCCTTTTCCCTGGCCCCTGCCCGTCTCCCCCGGCCCCGCCGGTGGACCCCCTCCGGAACGCGAGATTCATGACCGGCACAGACGATGTCCTGCTTGTCCACGGCGGTACCCCGCTGGAGGGCGAGATCCGTGTCCGCGGTGCGAAGAACCTCGTGCCCAAGGCCATGGTCGCCGCTCTGCTCGGCAGCGAACCCAGCCGGCTCCGCAACGTTCCCGACATCCGCGACGTGCGGGTGGTGCGCGGGCTGCTCCAGCTGCACGGCGTGACCGTGCGCCCCGGCGAGGAGCCGGGCGAACTGGTGCTCGACCCGACGCACGTCGAGAGCGCGAACGTCGCCGACATCGACGCCCACGCGGGATCCTCCCGCATCCCGATCCTCTTCTGCGGCCCGCTGCTGCACCGCCTCGGCCACGCCTTCATCCCGGGCCTGGGCGGCTGCGACATCGGCGGCCGGCCGATCGACTTCCACTTCGACGTGCTCCGCCAGTTCGGCGCGACGATCGAGAAGCGCGAGGGCGGCCAGTACCTGGAAGCCCCGCAGCGCCTGCGCGGCTGCAAGATCCGCCTGCCGTACCCGTCCGTCGGCTCGACCGAGCAGGTGCTGCTGACGGCCGTGCTGGCCGAGGGCGTCACCGAGCTCAGCAACGCCGCGGTGGAGCCCGAGATCGAGGACCTCATCTGCGTCCTGCAGAAGATGGGCGCCATCATCTCGATGGACACCGACCGGACCATCCGGATCACCGGCGTGGACCGCCTCGGCGGCTACAACCACAAGGCGCTCCCGGACCGCCTGGAGGCCGCCTCGTGGGCCTCCGCGGCCCTGGCGACCGGCGGCAACATCTACGTGCGCGGCGCCCAGCAGCGCTCGATGATGACCTTCCTGAACACCTACCGCAAGGTGGGCGGCGCCTTCGAGATCGACGACGAGGGCATCCGCTTCTGGCACCCCGGCGGCCCGCTGAACGCCATCGCCCTGGAGACGGACGTGCACCCCGGCTTCCAGACCGACTGGCAGCAGCCGCTCGTCGTGGCGCTGACGCAGGCCGCGGGCCTGTCCATCGTCCACGAGACGGTGTACGAGTCCCGGCTCGGCTTCACCTCGGCGCTGAACCAGATGGGCGCGCACATCCAGCTGTACCGCGAGTGCCTGGGCGGCTCGGCGTGCCGTTTCGGCCAGCGCAACTTCCTGCACTCGGCGGTCGTCTCCGGCCCGACCCGGCTGCAGGGCGCCGACCTGGTCATCCCCGACCTGCGCGGCGGCTTCTCGTACCTGATCGCGGCACTGGCCGCCGAGGGCACCTCCCGGGTGCACGGCATCGACCTGATCAACCGCGGCTACGAGAACTTCATGGAGAAGCTCGTCGAGCTCGGTGCGAAGGTCGAGCTGCCGGGCGGCGACCTCGTCTGAGGCGTACGGGGCCCCTGCGGGGGCCCCTGCCGCGCCGGACCGGGCAGCAGGCGGGCCGGGCGGCAGACAGGCCGAAGGGCGGCCACCCCCGCGGGGGGTGGCCGCCCTTCGGCGTCCTCCGAACCCTGCCGTCCCGAGCGCCTGCGCGGCGCTCGGCACAAGGGCGGACTTACTTGCCCTTGGCGGCTTCCTTGAGCTTGGAGCCCGCGGAGACCTTCACGCTGTAGCCGGCCGGGATCTGGATCGGGTCGCCGGTCTGCGGGTTGCGCGCGGTGCGAGCGGCACGGTGGGTGCGCTCGAAGGTCAGGAAGCCGGGGATGGTGACCTTCTCGTCGCCCTTGGCGACGATCTCGCCGACGGTCTCGGCGAGCGCGGCCAGAACGGCGTCGGCGTCCTTGCGGGTCACCTCGGCGCGCTCGGACAGAGCGGCCACCAGCTCACTGCGGTTCATGTTGTACTCCCGTGTTCAACTTGCCTTGGAGGCGTGAGATCGAAGCCGATGCTGCCAGGGCCCTCGGACAGTGCCCGGACCCGGGTCTGAACGTCAGACCCTCGCGCCCGGTTACGCATCCTGCCCCCACCAGCGGCGGGAACGCCAATCCGGCACCCGCCAGGGTCACACGAAAAGCGCCACAGTCACGCCCCGGTGACGCTCCGTCCGCACTGGTGGGTTTGCGCGTCCCGGTCCTCGTGGGCATCCCCGCAACACTAGAGGGGGCCCGCCCGGCCTGCATCCCGCGACGCGCCGGGACGCGCCTCAGACGGACGTGGGCGTCGTCACAGCGGCGGCCGCGCCCTGGGCGGCCTTGCGGACGGCGCCGGCGACCGCGCCCGCGACCTTGTCGTTGAAGACGGACGGGATGATGTAGTTCGCGTTCAGCTCGTCCTCGCCGACGACGTCGGCGAGGGCGGTGGCGGCGGCGAGCATCATGTCGGTGTTCACGGTGCGGGACTGCGCGTCCAGCAGGCCGCGGAAGACGCCCGGGAAGACCAGCACGTTGTTGATCTGGTTCGGGAAGTCGGAGCGGCCGGTGGCGACGACGGCGGCCGTCTGGCGGGCGACGGCCGGGTCGACCTCCGGATCGGGGTTCGCGAGCGCGAACACGATCGCGCCGTCGGCCATCGCGGCGACGTCCTCGCCGCTGAGCACGTTCGGGGCGGAGACGCCGATGAACACGTCGGCGCCGACGACGGCCTCCTTCAACGTGCCCGTGTAGCCCTCGGGGTTGGTGTTCGCGGCGATCCAGCACAGCGGCGAGTCCTCGGCGGCGTCGACCAGGTCCGGGCGGCCCGCGTGCACGACGCCGTGGATGTCGGCGCTGACGACGTTCTTCACGCCGGCGGCCAGGAGCAGCTTCAGGATGGCCGTGCCGGCCGCGCCGGCCCCCGACATGACGACCTTCACGTCCCCAACTGCCTTGCCCACGACGCGCAGTGCGTTGGTGAGGGCGGCGAGGACGACGATCGCGGTGCCGTGCTGGTCGTCGTGGAAGACGGGGATGTCGAGGGCCTCGCGCAGGCGGGCCTCGATCTCGAAGCAGCGCGGCGCGGAGATGTCCTCCAGGTTGATGCCGGCGAAGCCGGGGGCGATGGCCTTGACGATGGAGACGATCTCGTCGGTGTCCTGGGTGTCCAGGCAGATCGGCCAGGCGTCGATGCCGGCGAACCTCTTGAAGAGGGCGGCCTTGCCCTCCATGACCGGCAGGGCGGCCTTCGGGCCGATGTTGCCGAGGCCCAGCACGGCGGAGCCGTCCGTCACGACTGCGACGGAGTTGCGCTTGATGGTGAGGCGGCGGGCGTCCTCGGGGTTCTCGGCGATCGCCATGCAGACGCGCGCCACACCGGGGGTGTAGATCATCGACAGGTCGTCGCGGTTGCGGATGGGGTGCTTGGACGCCATCTCGATCTTGCCGCCGAGGTGCATCAGGAAGGTGCGGTCGGAGACCTTGCCGAGGCTGACGCCCTCGATGCCGCGCAGCTTGTCGACGATCTCGTCGGCGTGGGCGGTGGAGGTCGCGGCGATGGTGACGTCGATGCGGAGCTTCTCGTGGCCGGACGCGGTCACGTCGAGGCCGGTGACCGACCCGCCGGACGACTCCACGGCCGTGGTGAGCTGGGAGACCGCGGTTCCGCTCGCGGGCACCTCCAGGCGGACCGTCATCGAGTACGAGACGCTGGGCGCCGTTGCCATGGCCGTGTTTCCTCTTCTGTCCCTGTTTCCACGTCTGTGCACAGGCCCGCTGCATTTGGGTGCGGCGGGGCCTGTTGTCCGATCGTCCCACCTACTGACCGGTAGCCGGTAACCAGCTACCAATTTCGAAAGAACTCTTCCACCATACGAGATGAGCAGGGGGTGGTGGAACCCGCCGGGACGCGAAAAAGGGTCCGCGCCCCTCGTGGTGAGGGGCGCGGACCCTGAAGCTGCGACACCGACCCGCCATGCTCGCCTCGCGGCAAGTGGTCGCTCGAAGCGACGAAGGTTGGGCCCGGGGGCTTGGATCGAGCCGGTGTCGTACCCAGGCTAACAAAGGATCCGCCGGGGCGGTCCCCCCTCCGGTCGAGTCCCGCTCGCGCCGCCACGCGTCTGGCCTACGTCCGCAGGACGGCGCCTCTCCGGGCGCCGGGCCGGCGGGCGCGGCCCCTACGGGCGCAGCAGGGACGGCAGGCCCGACGCGTCCGGGGCGTCCCGCTCGGTGGAGACCACCGTCAGCTGCTGCGTCGCCCGGGTGAGCGCCACGTACAGCACGCGCAGGCCCGCCGGGAACTCGCCCGCCTCGACCTCCTCGCGGCTGCTGCCGCCGGCGATCTCCGCCGGGGAGACCACCACCGTCGCGTCGTACTCCAGGCCCTTGGCCTCCAGGCTGCCCAGCGCCACAGCCCGCTCGCCGAGGTCGGCGAGCCAGCCCGCCGCCTCCTCGCGCCGCTCCATGGAGACGACCACGCCGACCGTGCCGTCCACCTGCTCCAGCAGCCGCCGGGCCTCCTCCCGCACCGCCGCCCCCAGGTCGTCCCCGGCGACGGTGAAGCGCGGCCGGAGCCCCGTCGAGCGCACCGCGGACGGCGGCTCCATCCCGGGCATGGCCAGCTTCAGCACACGCGCCGCGATCTCGGCGACCTCGGCCGGGTTGCGGTAGTTCACCGTCAGGGTGAACCGCCGCCGCGGCCGGGTGCCCAGCGCCTCGTCGCGGGCCGCGGCCGCCTCCTCCGGGTCGATCCAGGAGGACTGCGCCGGGTCGCCGACCACCGTCCAGGTGCCGTGCCGCCCCCGGCGGCCCACCATCCGCCACTGCATCGGCGTCAGGTCCTGCGCCTCGTCCACGATGACGTGCGCGTACTCGGTGCGCTCGGCGGCGATCCGCTCCGCCCGCTCCCACTGGCTCTCCTCGCGCACCGGCATCAGCTCCTGCAGGCCGGTGAGCTGGTCCAGCGGGTCCGCCTCCCGCTTCCGCCTCGGCCGCGCCGGAGCGCCGAGCAGCTGCTGCAGCTCGTCCAGCAGCGCGACGTCGTGCACGGACAGCGGGCCCTGCCCGGCCGGCCCGACCCGGCGCAGCGACCGGGCCAGGCGGCGGACCTCGCGCGGGGCGAGGACGCGGCGCGCCCAGCGGCCCAGGCGCCGCTCGTCGGCCATCGCGGCGAGCACGGCGCGCGGGGTGAGCTCGGGCCACCAGGCGCCCAGGAAGTCGATGAAGGCGTCCTCGGTGGAGACGTCCTCGTCGAAGGCCTGCCGCAGCTCGGCGGCCAGCTCCGGGTCGCTGTGCCGGCCGGCCGCGCCGGTCTTCGCGTACAGGGCGTCCAGCAGCAGCTTGCGGGCGCGCGGGCGCAGCAGGTTGACCGGGGCGGTGCCGCCGAGGACGTTCTGCCGGATCCGCTCGAGCTCCTCCGCCTCCAGCTCGACGCGGCGGGAGAAGGCGACGACGCGCAGCCGGTCGGGGGCGCCGCCGAGTTCGAGCGCGCCCCGGACGGCCTTGCGGAGCACCTTGAGCATCCGGGAGGAGCCCTTGACGCGGGCCACGGCGTGCTCGTCGTAGGCGGTCGCCTCCGCGCCGTCGACGAGCGAGCCCAGCGCGCGGATGGCGACCTGGCCCTCCTCGCCGAGGGACGGCAGGACCCCTTCGGTGTACGCGACGAGCAGCGGGGTCGGCGAGACGATCAGGATGCCGCCGGAGTAGCGGCGCCGGTCCTGGTAGAGCAGGTAGGCGGCGCGGTGCAGGGCGACGGCGGTCTTGCCGGTGCCGGGGCCGCCCGCGACCTCGGCGACGGACGCGGCGGGCGCGCGGATGACGAGGTCCTGCTCCGCCTGGATGGAGGAGACGATGTCGCGCATGGAGTGGGTGCGGGCCCGGCCGAGGGCGGCCATCAGGGCGCCGTCGCCGATCGCGGGCAGCTCGCGCCCGTCGAGGAAGGCGGCGACCTCGGGGCGCATCAGGTCGTCCTCGACGCCGAGGACGCGGCGCCCCTTGGAGCGGATGACGCGGCGGCGGACGACCCGGCCCGGCTCCTTGGGGGTGGACCGGTAGAACGGGGCGGCGGCCGGCGCCCGCCAGTCGATGACCAGCGGCGAGTAGTCGGCGTCGAGGACGCCGATGCGGCCGATGTGCAGGGTCTCGGCGATGTCGGCGGTGAGGTCCTCGCGGATCGCGTCGTCGGCCGGCTCGACGGAGGTGTAGGCCCCGTCGGGGCCGCGCTCGCCGTCCTTGCCGAGGAGCAGGTCGATGCGGCCGAAGAGGAAGTCCTCGAACTCGTTGTTCAGCCGGTTGAGGTGGATGCCGGCCCGGAAGACCTGGGCGTCGCGCTCGGCGAGCGCGCCGGGCGTGCCGACCTGGCCCCGCTTGGCCGCGTCGTTCATGAGGAACTCGGCCTCGTCGATCTTCTCCTCGAGCCGCCGGTACACCTGGTCCAGGTGTGTCTGCTCGATCGCGATCTCCCGATCGCGGACGGAATCCGCCGTGTTGTCGACAGCGGCATCCTGCGCGGCCACCAAGGCCCCCTTCTGACGTGCGTGGGCGACCGTCAACCGTACGCGAAGCCGCACCCTGTCCGCACGCCCGTTCCGGTGGCCGGGGGAAGATCACCGCCCGGGCCGGGCGGAGGCCGTGCGGCGGCGGTGGCGGGCGACGCGCTCCCGGTTGCCGCACAGCTCGCTGGAGCACCAGCGGCGCCGGTGCCCGCGGGAAGTGTCCAGGTAGATGCGGGTGCAGCCGGCCGAGGAGCAGCACCGCAGCAGGGCCCGGTCGCCGGGGTCCGTCAGCAGTTCCACCGCGTCGCGGGCGACCGCGGCGAGCAGCGCCCCGCACTCGACGCCGCCGCACAGCTCCCGTACGAGGTGCCCTTCGCGGTCCTGGACCGCGCACAGACCCGGGGGTGGGCCGGCGGCCAGCGCGTTGACCCGGGCGAGTGCGCCCCCGTCGGGGGAGCCTCCGGTGAGCGCGGCGCGCACGAGGCTGGCGACGTCGGCCCGCAGGGCCCGGAAGGCCGCGACCCAGTCGGGGCCGACCCGGGCGAGCGGCGTCCGGTCGGGCACGAGCCCGGCTCCGGCGAGCCACAGCCGCAGCTCGTCGCCGTCGTACAGCTCCTCGGCGCCCGCAGGGGCGGAGGAGGTGGCCACCAGGTCCAGGCACACGCGCCCGGAGTCGAACCACATGCCCGTCACCGCCTCGTGTCGAGGGACGCGCCTTTCAGAGTGCCGCGCCCGCGGTGGATGCGGAACCCCCCGTACGGGCGGCGGGCGCGGCCCCGGGCTACGGCGGCGGGTCGTCGTGCAGGAGGCGCTGGAAGAGGACGTGGTCGCGCCAGGCGCCGTTGATGTGCAGGTAGCCGGGGGCGAGGCCGATCCGGCTGAAGCCGGCTTTGGCGAGGACCCGCTGGGAGGCCGGGTTGTCGACGAGGGTCGACGCCTCCACCCGGTGCAGGCCCAGGTCCTCGCGGGCGATCCGGCAGACCTCCTGCAGTGCCGCGGTGGCGGCGCCGCGGCCCGTGTGGGCCTGGTCGAGCCAGTAGCCGACGCCGCCGCTGCGGAAGGGGCCGAGGGAGACGCTCCCCAGGTTGATCATGCCGATGGGCGTGTCGGCGGCGGCATCGGTGATCACGAACGGGTGGAGGCGCCCCGCGTCGCATTCGGCGAGCAGTCCCTCGATGCGGGCGCGCTGGCCGGCCTCGGTGTAGAACACCTCGGACCGCCACGGCTCGAAGGGCGCCATGTACGCCCGGTTGCGCGCGAGTACGTCCGCCAGCGCGGCGGCGTCGCCCGGCTCGGCGTACCGCATCCCCACCCCGTCGATGATCATCCGGGCACGGTAGCCCGGCCGGCCGCCGTTTCCAAGGGCCGGGCGCCGGGTCGGGCGGGTCAGCGGGCCGGTGTGCACTCGCCGGCGTCGAGGGCCAGCCGGTAGCCGCGTTTGACGACGGTCTGGATGAGGTTGGGGGTGCCGAGGGCGCCGCGCAGGCGGGCCATCGCCGTCTCGACGGCGTGCTCGTCCCGGCCGGCGCCGGGCAGGGCGCGCAGCAGCTCGGCGCGGGCGACGACCCAGCCGGGCTGCCGGGCGAGGGCCCGCAGCAGGGCCATGCCGGCCGGGGGAACGGGGCGCAGCCGACCGTCGACGAGGGCGGCGTGGCCGCGGATCTCCAGGCGGTGGCCGGCGACGGGCAGGGTCGTGGCCCGGCCGGGCAGTTCCCGGCACAGCAGCTGCACGAGGGGGCCGAGGCGGTACCGGTCGGGCTGCACGGTGCCGATGCCGCGGGCCTGGAGCGGTACGGCGGTCACGGGGCCGACGCAGGCGGGCAGGACGGGCCCGCGCAGGGCGCCGAGGACCTGCTCGGACAGGCCGCGCTCCTCGGCGCGGGCCAGCAGCGAGGCGGCGGCGGGGGCGGAGGTGAAGCTGACGGCGTCGACGCCGCCGGCGGCGACCGCGTCCAGCAGCCGGTCGAGCGGCGCCGGGTCTTCGGGGGCCATCCAGCGGTAGACGGGGACGACGACGACGTCGGCGCCGCCGGCCCGCAGCGCCTCGACGAACCCGGGGAGGGGTTCGCCGTGCAGCTGGATCGCGATGCGGCGGCCGGCGACGCCGGCGGCGAGGAGCCGGTCGAGGACCTCGGCGAGGGATTCGGACTGCGGGGACCAGGCCTCGACGAGCCCGGCGGCCCGGATGGCGCCCTTGACCTTGGGCCCGCGGGCAAGGAGTTCGGCGGCCCGGAGCCGGCGCAGCAGCTCCTCGCCGATGCCCCAGCCGTCGGCGGCCTCGATCCAGCCGCGGAAGCCGATCGCGGTGGTGGCGACGACCGCGTCGGGCGCCCGGTCCAGCAGCTGCTCGGTGGCGGCGAGGAGTTCGCTGTCGTCGGCGAGCGGGACGATCCGCAGGGCGGGGGCGTGCAGGACGGCGGCCCCGCGGCGGCGCAGCAGGGCGATCAGTTCGTCCGCGCGGCGGGCCGCGGTGACCCCGACGGTGAACCCGGCCAGCGGCCCGGGCCCGGCCCCCGGCCCCGCGGGCGCGTCGGCGGCGGGGCCGGCCGGGGCGGCGGAGGCGGGGGCGGGGGCGGCGGGGATGGGGGCGGCGGTGGCGGCGGGGTGCGTGTCGTCGTCCATGGTGACCTGCCTCGGCGGTGGCTCTGTAGCACGTTCGCGGCGCGGGTGCCGCGTGACGGAACCGAGCCTGTCAACTCTGCGTGTCAGGGCCGGTTCCGCCGTATTTCCGGGCCGTTAACCGCCGTTACACGGAGGTGAGCTGCGGCTTCGCCTCGACCTCGGGCTCCGGGCCGGCCGGTCCCGCGGGCCGGCGAAGGTATACCGCCCAGGTGACGGCGCAGCACACCGCGTAGCAGGCGAGGAAGGCGGCGAAGGCCCCGGTTCCGGACCCGGTGGTGCGGAACGCCTCGCGGAAGGCGAGGTTGATGCCCAGTCCGCCGAGCCCGCCCACCGCACCGATCAGGCCCATGGCGGCGCCGGAGAGCCTGCGCCCGTACGCGGCGGCGGCCTCGCCGGACATGCCGCGGGCCAGGGCCTGTGCCTGGAAGATCCCCGGGATCATCTTGTAGGTGGAGCCGTTGCCGATGCCGCTGAGGGCGAACAGCGCGGTGAACCCGACGAGGAAGAGCGGCAGCGACTCCTGCAGCGAGGCGTGGATGACCACGCCGGTCGCGGCGGCCATCGCGACGAAGCTGCCGAGCGTGATGCGGGCCCCGCCGAACCGGTCGGCGAGCGCCCCGCCGACGGGCCTGACCAGCGAGCCGAGGAGCGGCCCGATGAAGGTGATCGAGGCGGCCTGGAGCGGGGTCCGGCCGAACTGCGTCTGCAGCACCAGCCCGAAGGCGAAGCTGTAGCCGATGAAGGAGCCGAAGCTGCCGACGTACAGGAACGCCACCAGCCAGGTGTGCCGCTCGCGCGCGGCCTCGCGCAGCGCGCCGCCGTCGTTGCGGAGCGGTGCGAGGTTGTCCATCCGCAGCAGGGCGAGGACGGCCGCGAGGACGATCAGCGGCAGGTAGCAGGCGAGGAGCACCCGCGGGTGGCCGGCGCCTGCCGTCCCGATGACGAGGAGCGCGGCGAGCTGCACGACGGGCACGCCGATGTTGCCGCCGCCGGCGTTCAGGCCGAGCGCCCAGCCCTTCTTCCGCAGCGGGAAGAAGGCGTTGATGTTCGTCATGGAGGAGGCGAAGTTGCCGCCGCCGATGCCGGTCAGGGCGGCCACGGCGAGGAACACGCCGTACGGGGTCCCGGGCTCCATGACGACCAGCGCGGCCGTGGTCGGCACGAGGAGCAGCAGGGCGCTGACGACGGTCCAGTTCCGGCCGCCGAACCGGCCGACGGCGAAGGTGTAGGGGATGCGGACGAGGGCGCCGACGCAGGTGGCGGTGGCGATCAGGAAGAACTTGCCGGCGGGGTCGATCCCGTATTCGGGCCCCATGAACAGCACCATCACCGACCACAGCGACCAGATGGAGAAGCCGATGTGCTCGCTGACCACCGACCACAGCAGGTTGCGTCGGGCGATCCGCTCGCCGGTCTCCTTCCAGAACGCCTCGTCCTCCGGGTCCCACCGCTCGATCCAGCGGCCCCCCTTGCGCGGTGCGGTCGTACGGGTCATCACAGGCCTCCACTGCCGTCGGTCCGTGCGGACGACGTTAGGAACGGCGCGTTTCGGCCCCGGTCCCCGCCGGATGACCGGCGGGAAACCTTGCACTCACCCGCTGCCGGGCGCCCCTGTGAGCGCTGCGGCGGGCAGCCAGCTGCCGGGGGGCACCTCCAGCCAGCCGCGTTCGGCGGCGAGGCCGCGGGCGGCGCGGCGCAGCGCGTCGAGGCCCGGGTGGGCGAAGCCCTTGCGCCACGCCATCGACAGGGGGGACAGGGGCAGCGGTTCGGCCAGCGGGCGCTTGGTGCAGGCGGGCAGGTCGGTGAAGTCGACGGTGACGAGGACCGGGGTGCGGGTCTTGGCCATCACCCGGCGGAACTCCTCCTTGCCGATGGCGACCGGGGCGGGCGGGGCGAGGGCGATGCCGCGGCCGGCGAAGAGCTCGCGGGCCAGCCGGGTCCACTCCAGGGTGCGCGGGTTGCCGGCGCCCGCGTACACGTGCTCCCCGGCGAGCGCGCCGACCGGCAGGGGGGCGCCGGGCCGGCCGGCCAGCGGGTGCCCGTCGGGCAGGAGCGCGGCGAGCGGCTCGTAGCGTACGGGCATGTGGTCGAGGCGGCTGCGCAGTGCGGGCTTCAGGCCGTGGACGTAGCCGAACGCCACGTCCAGCCGGCCTGCGGCGACCTCGGCGGCCGCGTGCGTGAGGCCGCTCTCGAAGCGGGCCATCAGCTCGCAGTCCGGGGCGAGTTCGCGGGCCCGGTCCAGCACGGTGCGGGCGCTGCTGGGGCCGTCGGTGTTGACGTCGACGAGGAGCGGGCGGGGGCCGGTGAACGCGGCGGCGAGCTCCTCGTGGGCGGCGAGCACCCGCCGGGCCAGCGGAAGCAGCCGCTCGCCGTCGGCGGTCAGCTCCACGGCGCGGGTGGTGCGGGTGAACAGGGCGGTGCCGAGGCCCTGTTCGAGGCGGCGCACGTCGCGGCTGAGGGCCTGCTGGGCGGTGTAGAGGCGGGCGGCGGCGCGCGTGAAGTGCAGCTCCTCGGCGACCGCGAGGAAGCCGCGCAGCAGCCGGGGGTCGACGTCACGGGGATTCACGCGCCGAGACTAACAACAGGAAGCGGTGAGTGGGCGGGGAAGAGGTGTTGGACCGGACGGCCCGCCGCCGCGGAACCTGGGTGCATGCCGCACACGACCACCGCCCCCGACCGCGCCCTGCCCCCTTCCCCCCGCCTGCCCTCCCCCGGGCGGACGCCCTCCCCCGCGCCCTTCCGCCCGGCCCGCGCCCACCGCCCCGCCGCGGCGGACGCCCCGCGCCTCGCCGTCACCGGCTCGACACTGGTCATCGCCCGCGCCCCGGGCCCCGCCCGGCGCCGCAAGGCCCCCGGCCCGTACGGGCGGCTGTTCGCCCTCCCCGGCACCCGCGCCTTCACGGCCGGGAACCTGCTGGCCAGGCTGCCGATGGGGATGTTCGCGGTGAGCGCGATCATGATGATCGCCGGGCAGCGCGGCTCGTATGCCCTGGCCGGCGCGGTCACCGCCACGGGCCTCGGGGCGACGGCCCTGGTGGCGCCGTGGACCGCGCGGCTCGTCGACCGGTACGGGCAGGCCCGGATAGCCGTCCCGGCGACGCTGGTCGCGGTGGCCGGCTCCCTCGCGCTCGTCGCGTGCGTCCGCACCGGCGCCCCGGCGTGGACGCTGTTCGCGAGCTACGCGGCCACCGCGACGACCCCGAACATCGGCGGCATGTCGCGGGCCCGCTGGACCCACCTGCTGAAGGACTCCCCGGCCGCACACCACACCGCGATGTCCTTCGAGCAGGCCGCCGACGAACTGTGCTTCATGCTGGGCCCGGTCGTGGCGGCGCTCCTGTGCTCGGCGGTCTTCCCCGAGGCGGGCACCCTGGCCGGCGCCGTACTCCTCCTCGCCGGGATGCTGCTGTTCACCGCGCAGCGCTCGACCGAACCGCCTGCCTCGCCCACCCTCCGCGCGCCCGTCCCGCTCCGCGCGCTCCGCCCCCTGCTGCTGCTGTTCGTCCCGCTGGGCGCGGTGTTCGGTGCGATGGAGGTGGCCTCCCTCGCCTACCTCGACGGGCACGGCCTGGGCGCGGCCGCCGGCCCGGTCCTGGCCCTGCAGGCGGCCGGCTCCTGCGCGGCGGGCCTGCTGTACGGCACGCGCAGGCCGCTGGACCTGCGGCTGTGCCTGGCGGCGACGGCCGCGGCGATGGCCCTGCCCTGGGCGGCCGCCGCCGCGGACTCGGTGGCCCTGACCGGCTGCGCCCTGCTCCTGGCGGGCATGTCCACGGCCCCGACGATGGTCACGGCGATGTCCCGCGTCCACGCGTCCGTCCCGCCGGAGCGCCTGAACGAGGGCATGACCCTCGCGGTCACGGCCACCCTGGCGGGCATCGCAGCGGGCTCCGCGACGGCGGGCGCCCTGGTCGACCGCTTCGGCACGACCCTCCCCTACGCCCTCCCGGCAGCCGCCGCCGCCACGGCCCTCCTCCTGTCCGCCACGGCCCTCCGCCACCGAGCGGCTTTGCCGGTACCGTAAGCGGGTACCAGACTGGTACCTCTTTGTCGTACCAGTCGACAGGAGGTGCGCCCCGTGCCCATCAGTGCGAGCGAAGCCCGCAAGACCCTGTTCCCCCTCATCGAGCGCGTCAACAACGACCACACACCCGTCCGGATCAGCTCCAAGAACGGGGATGCGGTCCTGATGTCCGCGGACGACTACGACGCCTGGCAGGAAACGGTGTACCTCCTGCGCTCGCCGGCGAATGCCCGGCGGCTCATGGAGGCCGTGGAACGGGACCGGGCCGGTACGGCCACCGTCGCCAAGAGCATGGAAGAGCTTCAGGCGCTGGCCGGTGAGGAGTGAGGAGTATCCACTTCGACCCGGCAGCCTGGGAGGACTTCCTCTTCTGGCTGGGGGCGGACCGGAGGATGGCGAAGCGCATCACCCGCCTGATCGGCGAAATCCAGCGGTCTCCTTTCACGGGGATCGGGAAGCCCGAACCGCTCAAGGGCGACCTGACCGGCTATTGGTCCCGCAGGATCGACGACGAGCACCGCCTCGCCTACCGGGCCGACGACAAGGAAGTGAAGATCCTCAAGGCCCGGTACCGCTACTCCGACTGACCCTGGTCCGACAGAACGCGGGACAGCACACCGAACGCCGCACCCGCGCACCTGACGCGCCACCGCGCCCCTCGCACTCCCCGAAGGCTGGTGCTCCCGTCGTGCTCCCACATGACGAAGACCCCTCGACCTCGCGAAAGTTTTCGCAGGTCAAGGGGCCTTCGCCCACATGGGATGAGTGGAGATGGCGGGAATCGAACCCGCGTCCAACGGTGCAGAAGGAGGGCTTCTCCGAGCGCAGTCCGCTGCGCTTTTCTCGGCCCCGGAGATCACGCGGACAAGTCTCCGACGGGCTCAGTCACTGTTTGATTTCCCTCCAACCCCCGTGACCGGGGCTAGAGGTTTAGATCCCTAGTCGACGCCAGGATCCGGACCGGGACCACTTCCGGGCTGACGCTCCTCACAGAGGCTTCAGCTCACTGCTATCAGGCAGCGAGGGCGAAGCGGGAGTTATCGCTCTTGGAGTTGGCGATTATTTTTTTGCGACATGTGGTTAGCGAGATCATTGCCGCTTCCTCGGCTCGCTTCCCCTACATCGACATCCGCTGTCGAAACCGATCATCCCCATGTTGATTTTTCAAGGTGCGCCCTCCCCGCGGGGTGGGTGCGCAGCCCATGGTACGCGAAGCGGGCCACCGCGTGCCAGGTGATTAACGCTCGCCGCGCTGGCGCCGCCGGGCGGCCGCGATCGCACGGTTCGTCTCCCGCGTGTCCTGCTTCTCGCGCAGCGCCTGCCGCTTGTCGTACTCCTTCTTGCCCTTCGCCAGCGCGATCTCGACCTTGGCCCGGCCGTCCTTGAAGTACAGCGCCAGCGGCACCAGGGTGTGGCCGCTCTCCTGCGCCTTCGACTCCAGCTTGTCGATCTCCTCCCGGTGCAGCAGCAGCTTCCGCTTGCGCCGGGCGCTGTGGTTCGTCCACGTGCCCTGGCTGTACTCGGGCACGTGCACGTTGTACATCCAGGCCTCGCCGCCCTCGACCGACACGAAGCCGTCGACGAGGGAGGCCCGTCCCTGGCGCAGGGACTTCACCTCGGTGCCGGTGAGCACGATCCCGCACTCGTAGGTGTCGAGGATGGCGTAGTCGTGCCGCGCCTTCTTGTTCTGGGCGATCAGCTTGCGCCCTTTTTCCTTAGCCATAGTGCTGGTCATTTTTGCACTACGGGCCCACCCCGAGGCCACCCAATACCGTGCGGGCCCGCTCCTCGGCCCGGTCCCGGGCGGGCAGGTCGGGGGTGACGCCGGTGCCGTCGAGGCTGCGGCCGCCCGGGGTGCGGTACGTGCCCACCGTCAGCTCGGCCACCGAGCCGTCGGGGAGCTGCGTCGGCATCTGCACGGACCCCTTGCCGAAGGTGCGGGTGCCGACGGCGACGGCCCGGCCGCGGTCCTGCAGGGCGCCGGCGACGAGCTCTGCGGCGCTCATGGTCCCGGCGTCGACGAGGGCGACGAGCGGCCGGGCGGTGTCGCCGCCGCGGTCGGCGTAGAGGGCGCGCTCCTCGCCGCGGACGTCGTACGTGGCGACGAGCCCGCCGTCGAGGAAGGCGGAGGCGGCGGCGACGGCCTCGGTGACCAGCCCGCCTGGGTTGCCGCGCAGGTCGAGCATGACACCGCCGCCGGGCGGGGCGGCCCGTACGGCGTCGCGGACGCGGGCGCCGGAGCCGCGGGTGAAGGCGGTGACCTTGATGACGGTGACCCCGCCGGGCAGCGCGCGGACGGTGACGGGCTCGGCCCGCAGCTGCTCGCGGTGCACGGTGCGGGAGGCCTCGGTGCCGTCGCGGGCGGTGCGCAGGGCGACGGGGGTGCCGGCCTCGCCGCGCAGCAGGGCGACGACCTCGGCGGTCTTCAGGCCGGTGACGGGCCGGCTGTCGACGGCGACGAGGCGGTCCCCGGCGGTGATGCCGGCGCGGGCGGCGGGCCCGCCGGGCTGGACGCGGGCGATCCCGATGGCGCCGTCGGCGCCGCGTTCGGGCCAGAGGCCGACGCCGGTCCAGCGGCCGTCGAGGCCGTCGGCGAAGTCCTGGAACTCGCCGCGGTCGTAGACGACGCCCCAGCGGTCGCCGCTGCGGCTGACGACCTCCTGGGCGGCCTTCTTGCCGGACTTGCCCTCGGCGACGGCTTCTGCGGCGGCGCGGGCGACGGCCTCCCGGTCGGCGGTTCCGGGGGCGGGGGCGCCGCCGCCGGGGGCGGGCCCGGCCTCTCCGGGCGGCGCCGCGGCGGCCGTTAAGCCGCTGCCGGGGCCGGCGGCGGCGCCGGCCCCGTCCCAGCAGCCCATGGCGGCTGCGGCGGTGACGACGCCGGCGAAGGCGAACGTGAGGACGGCCCCGCGACGCAGGTCGCGGGGCCGCGGACAGAAGCTGGGCAGACCCTGCATGCGCCCGAGTCTAGGACAAGGCCCCTTCCGCCACGGCGGGTTGGACCCGGCTCACAGGGGGCGCTCGTCACACCCTGAGGTACTTGCGCAGGGCGAGGAACGCCGCAAGTGAGGGCATCAGCACGCCGATTGCCAGCACCAGCGGCAGCTTGGTCAGGACCTCGTCCCAGCCGATGAAGTTGATCAGCTCCATCTTGGTGCGGAGCGAGGCGCCGTGGTCGATGACGAAGTACTGGCCCGCGCCGAGCATCAGGCAGGCGAACACGGCGCCGATCAGGCCGGCGAACGCGGCCTCCATGATGAACGGCACCTGGATGTAGAAGCTGGAGGCGCCGACCAGCCGCATGATCCCGGTCTCGCGGCGCCGGCTGAAGGCGGACACCCGCACCGTGTTGACGATCAGCAGCAGCGCCACGACCAGCATGATCAGCATGATGCCGAGGGCGGCCCAGTTGAGGTAGCCGAGCATCTGGAAGAGGTTGTCCAGCTCGGTGTGCTGGTCGGCCACCGACTGGACGCCGTCGCGGCCCGCGAAGGCCGTCGTGATGACCTTGTACTTCTCCGGTTTCGTGAGCTTCACGCGGAAGGAGTCGGGCATCTGGTCGGGCGTGATCACCGAGGCGAGCGCCGTGTGCCCGAAGCGCTCCTTGTAGTGCTTGTAGGCCTCGTCGGAGGACTCGTAGTGGACGGTCTGGACGAGCTCCATCTTCTCCAGGTCGGTCTGGATCTGCTGTTTCTGCTCGGGTGTCGCCGCGCCCTTGGCGCAGGCCCGGCTGCCGAGCTCGCTGCTGTCCTCGGCGTCGCTCTTGTTGCAGAGGTAGATGGAGACGTTGACCTTGTCGTACCAGTAGCCCTTCATCTTGCTTACCTGGTCGCGCATGAGCAGGGAGCCGCCGAACAGGGCGAGGGAGAGGGCCACGGAGATGACGACCGCGAAGGTCATGGTCAGGTTGCGGCGGAGACCGACCCCGATCTCCGACATGACGAACTGGGCGCGCATGACGTCTGGGTGGGCCCTTTCAGTGCTGGTAGCCGTAGACGCCGCGCGACTGGTCGCGGACGAGGCGGCCCTGTTCGAGTTCGATGACGCGCTTGCGCATCTGGTCGACGATCTGCTGGTCGTGCGTGGCCATGATCACGGTGGTGCCGGTGCGGTTGATGCGGTCCAGCAGCTTCATGATGCCGACGGACGTCTGCGGGTCGAGGTTGCCGGTGGGCTCGTCAGCGATGAGCAGGGCGGGGCGGTTGACGAAGGCGCGGGCGATCGCGACGCGCTGTTGCTCGCCGCCGGAGAGCTCGCCCGGCATGCGGTCCTCCTTGCCGCCGAGGCCGACGAGCTCCAGCACCTGCGGGACGGCCTTGCGGATCTCGCCGCGGGGTTTGCCGATGACCTCCTGCGCGAAGGCGACGTTCTGCGCCACCGTCTTGTTGGGCAGGAGCCGGAAGTCCTGGAAGACGGTCCCCAGCTGGCGCCGCATCTGCGGGACCTTCCAGTTGGAGAGCTTGCCGAGGTCCTTGCCGAGGACGTGGACCTGTCCGTGGGTGGCCCGCTCCTCCCGCAGGACGAGGCGCAGGAAGGTGGACTTGCCGGAGCCGGAGGAGCCGACCAGGAAGACGAACTCACCCTTCGCGATCTCCAGGGAGACATCTCTGAGTGCGGGGCGGTTCTGCTTCGGGTAGGACTTGGAGACGTTGTCGAATCGGATCACGGGTGCACCACGGTCGCCGGGAGTAGGTGTGCGTGACCATACGCGAACGGGCCCCGGGTGGGGACCCGGCGCCCACAGTTGCCCGATATGTCCCGCGGGACGGGGGAGGCGGTGCGCGATTGCCCGGACGGGCCGCGCCGAAAGCCTCCGAAGCTGGCACAGTGGTAGGGGGAACGGACTCGTTCCCGCACGCGTTGTTCAAGGGGACGAGAGGAGGAGAGCGCATGACATATGACCGGCTCGTGTGCGCGAACTGCGCCGCGCCCGTCAGCCAGGGCCGCTGCCCGGTATGCCGGGCGAACCGGGAGCGCCTCCAGCAGGAGGGCCCCTTCGCAGGCCTGAACCCCATGGCGCTCATCGCGCTCCTGGTGGTCCTCGTGGCGGCTCTGGCCCTCGTGGCGCAGCACACCGCGTAGGGCCGGCGGGCGCCGGCGGCTCCGCCGCACGTCCCGATCATGCGTCGCCCCGCCCCCGCTGGGAGCGGGCGGGAGGAAACGACGGCGGGGCCCGGACACCCTCGGTGTCCGGGCCCCGCCCAGCGTTCACGTGCCGCGCGCCCCGCCCGGGGCGCGCGGTCCGGCGGCCGGGGCTCAGGCCGTCGTCTGCTCCTGCTGCTTGCGCCAGCGGATGCCGGCCTCCAGGAAGCCGTCGATGTCGCCGTCGAGCACCGACTGCGGGTTGCCGACCTCGAACTCCGTCCGCAGGTCCTTGACCATCTGGTACGGGTGCAGCACGTAGGAGCGCATCTGGTTGCCCCACGAGTTGCCGCCGTCGCCCTTGAGGGCGTCCATCCTGGCCTGCTCCTCCTGGCGGCGCCGCTCCAGCAGCTTGGCCTGGAGGACGTTCATGGCGCTGGCCTTGTTCTGGATCTGGCTGCGCTCGTTCTGGCAGGACACCACGATGCCGGTCGGGATGTGCGTGATGCGCACCGCCGAGTCGGTGGTGTTGACGCCCTGGCCGCCGGGGCCCGAGGCCCGGTAGACGTCGATGCGCAGCTCGGTCTCGTCGATCTCGACGTGGTCGGACTGCTCGACGACCGGGAGCACCTCGACGCCGGCGAAGGACGTCTGGCGGCGGCCCTGGTTGTCGAAGGGGGAGATGCGGACCAGGCGGTGCGTGCCCTGCTCCACCGAGAGGGTGCCGTAGGCGTACGGCGCCTTGACGACGAAGGTCGTCGACTTGATGCCGGCCTCCTCCGCGTACGAGGTCTCGTACACCTCGGTGGAGTAGCCGTGCCGCTCGGCCCAGCGCAGGTACATGCGCTGGAGGCGCTCGGCGAAGTCGGAGGCGTCGACGCCGCCCGCCTCGGCGCGGATGTTGACCAGCGCCTCGCGCTCGTCGTACTCGCCGGACAGGAGGGTGCGGACCTCCATCTCGTCCAGCGCCTTGCGGACCGCGGCGAGCTCCGCCTCGGCCTCGGCGCGGGTGTCCGCGTCGTCCATCTCCTCGGCGAGCTCGAAGAGGACCGCGAGGTCGTCGATGCGGCCGCGCAGCGCCTCGGTCTTGCGGACCTCCGCCTGGAGGTGGGAAAGCCGGCTCGTGATCTTCTGGGCAGCCTCGGGGTCGTCCCACAGGGACGGGGCCGCGGCCTGCTCCTCGAGCACGGCAATGTCTGCCCTCAGCTTGTCGAGGTCCAGGACGGCCTCGATCGACCCCATGGTCGAGGAGAGGGACTTCAGCTCTTCGGAAACATCGACGACTGCCACGGGTCCAGCGTAGCCGGTCCCCGGGCGCCCCCGTCCGGCCAGTCCGGTTCACCCGTTCTGGTGGACGCCGGTACGGGCGTACGCTCACGGTATGACTCTCCTCCTCGTCAAGCGCCGCCATGTGGACCACATGCGTGTCACGACGACGAGCTGTCAGCCGCCGGACCGAACACAAGCCTGATCCACCCGATCCGACTTGGTCCTGTACGCGGCTCATGCGGCTCCGGCGCCACCCCTGCCGGCGAGCCCCTCCCCCTCCGCTGCCCCGCCACCACCGGGGAACAGGACCCCGTGACATCCGAAACGGAGCCGTCATGCCGTCCGCGCACTCCCTCCCCGTCATCGATCTCTCCCAGGCCGACGACCCCGCCCTGCGGCCCGGGTTCCTGAAGGAACTCCACGGCGCCGCCCGGGACACCGGCTTCCTCCACCTCACCGGGCACGGGATCTCCGAGGCGGAGAGCGCCCGCATACTGGACGTGACCAGGGCTTTCTTCGCCCTGCCCGAGGCCGACAGGCTTGCCGTCAGCAATCTGCACTCGCCGCACTTCCGCGGCTACACCCGCATCGGCCACGAGCTGACGGGCGGCGCGTCCGACTGGCGCGACCAGCTCGACGTGGGCGCCGAGCGCCCCGCCCCGCAGCTGGGCCCGGACGACCCGGCCTACCTGTGGCTGGAGGGGCCCAACCAGTGGCCGGCCGCGCTGCCCGAGCTGCGGACCGTCATCCTGGACTGGCAGAGCCGGCTCGCCGGGGTGGCGCACCGGCTCCTCCAGGAGCTGCTGGCCTCCATCGGCGCCCCGCACGACTTCTTCGACGCCGCCTTCGCGGACCGCCCGCACCTGCACACCAAGCTGATCCGCTACCCCGGGTCCGCCCCGTCGGGCGCCGACCAGGGCGTCGGCGCGCACAAGGACTACGGGTTCCTGACGCTGCTGCTCCAGGACTCGGTCGGCGGGCTGCAGGTCGTCAGGGACGGCGCGTACGTGGACGTGCCGCCGATGCCGGGGGCGTTCGTCGTGAACCTGGGCGAGCTGCTGGAGATCGCGACGGAGGGGTATCTGACGGCGACCGACCACCGGGTGGTGAGCCCGCCGGGCGCGGTGGAGCGGTTCTCCGTGCCGTTCTTCTACAACCCGCGGCTCGACGCGGTCGTGGAGACGGTGCCGGGTGACTACCTGCGGTCCGCGCCGGGCCTCGTGCACGACGCGTCGAACCCGCTGCACGCGGAGTACGGGCGCAACGAGCTGAAGGGATGGGTGCGGGCGCACCCGGAGGTGGCCCGCCGCTGGCACCCGGAGCTCGTCGGCGCCTGACCGGCGGCCCGGCGGCCCGCCGCCGGGCGGGGCGGCCGCCGGGCGGGGCGGCCGCCGGGCGGGGCGGCTCAGGGCTTCGGCGGGGCCGAGTTCTTCGACGCCGGCGGCTGGGGGCGGTCGTCGCCGTCCGAGGAGGCCAGCCAGCCGCCGACCCCGACCGCGGCGGCGAGGGCGACCGCCCCGGCCGACAGCACGAGCCGCCTGCGGCGCACGGTGTCGGCCCGGTGCCGCGCCGACCCCGGCCGGTGCCCGCCCGCGGGCCGCGGCACCCGGGCGGTGCCGAGCGCGCCCCCGGCCAGCTCCTCGGGCCCGGGCACGCGCATCGAGGTGTGGGTGTCCCGGTTCGAGTCCGTCGCCGAGCCGGGCACCAGCGGGACGGCCCCGCGCCGCCGGGCGGGCGCCGCGGGCGCCTCGCGGGCCTGCTCTGGCTCGGGCTCGGCGTCGTCGGGCTCGTCCACGTCCAGCGGGGGCATGCCCGCCAGCATCGGCAGCAGGTCCCGCAGGCGGGCGGACAGCTCGGAGGCGCGCAGCCGGGACGCCGGCCCCTTGGCCAGGCACTGGACGATCAGCTGCCACAGCTCCTCGGGAATGCCGGGCAGCGGCACCACGGTCTCGGTCACGTGGCGGCGCAGCACGGCGCCGGGGTGTCCGCCGCCGAACGGCGTGAACCCGGCGAGCAGCTCGTACAGCACGGTCGCGAGGGCGTATATGTCCACGGCCGCGCGCGGCGGCAGCCCCTCGACGATCTCCGGCGCCAGGTAGTCGGGGGTGCCGATGATCCGGGTCGCGGTGGCGGAGGCCCGCCCGCTCGCGCCCGCGGCGGCCCCGATCCGCTTCGGGGTGTCGATCAGCTTGGCGACGCCGAAGTCGGTGAGGAGGGCCGGGTGCGCCCCGCCGGGCCCGAGGGGGCCCTGCATGTCGAGGAGGACGTTCTCGGGCTTCACGTCGCGGTGGACGACCCCGGCGGCGTGTGCTGCGGCGAGCGCGTCGGCGACGTCGGCGGTGATCGCGACGGCCGCCTCGGGGGCGAGGCGGCGCTCCCGGTCGAGCCGGGTGCGCAGGTCCGTGCCGCGTACCAGGTCCATGACCAGGGCGAGGTCGTTGCCGTCGACGACGAGGTCGCGGACCGAGACGATGTGCGGGTGGTCCAGGCCGAGCAGCGCGCTGCGCTCCTGGACGAAGCGCCCGACCAGATCCTGGTCGGACGCGAGGTCCTCGCGCAGCAGCTTGACGGCGACGGGCCCGTCGGGCCCCTCGCCGAGCCACACCGTGCCCGCGCTTCCGCGCCCCAGGATCTGGTGCGCGGTGTACCGGCTGCCGATTTTCCGTGCCACGACTGCTCCCTCAGCGGCTGGCGTACGGCACCAAAGCTATGCGGTCGCGCGGGCGCCCGGCGCCGCGGAACACGGTGACCTTCACTTCTGCGGGCGAAATCACGTCCTGGATGTCGACAAATCCACGAAGTCGGGGCTCCGCGGGCCCGTTCAGGGGGTGCCCGCGCCCGTTCCGCTGCCCGTGCCCGCGGCGTCGCCGAGGGAGGTGACCCAGTCGACGATGCCCGTGCCCCAGCTCCAGAGCTGGTCGAACCAGCCCTTGCCGGTGCCGATCCACGACTGGAGCGGGGTGAGCTCCCAGACCAGCCAGCCCGCGACGACGAAGACCAGGATCATGACCAGGCAGCCCTTGAGGCAGCCGAGGCCGGGGATCCGGATCGGGTTCGCGCTGCGGCGGCGCGGCTCGCGGGGCTCCCGGGCCTCGCGGGCGGGCCGCTGCGGCGGAGGGGCCTGCTGCGGCTGCTGCGGGGCCTGGGGCTGCCGGTACGGCTGGGCCTGCGGCGCCGGCTGCTGCTGGTAGGGCTGCGGCGGCGGGGGCGCCTGCTGCGGCTGCGGGTAGTACGGCTGCTGCGGCGGCTGCTGGTACTGGGGCGCCTGGGGGTGCTGCTGCTGCGGGTACTGCGGCGGCGGCGCCTGGCGGTACTGCGGGGGCTGCTGCGGCCGCTGGGGCCGCTGCTGCGGAGGCGGCGGCGGGGGCGCCTGGCGCTGGGGCCGGCGGCGCAGCGGGTCCTCGCTCGGGTCGAGGTAGTGCACCTGCGTCTGCTCGTTGCGGTCCCGGGCGGCGCGCATCTGCGTCTGCCAGGGGTGCGGCTGGTCCGGCCGCTCCACGGGCGGCATGACCGAGGTGGCGGCCGCCTCCGGGACGCCGTCGCCGGGGCCGCCCGTGCCGGGCAGCACGGTCGTGGCGTCGGCGGCGCCGACCGGCGGCAGCACGCTCGTCATCGCGTTGGGGTCGTACGCGCCCTCGGGCCCGGCGGCGGCCCTGCCGGGCAGCACCTGCGTGGCGTCCGCGGCCCCGGGGGCGGCCGCGGGGGCCTCAGGGACGGGCGCGGGCGAGGGGTCGGGGGCGAGCAGCGCGCCGACGCCGAGGGCGGCCTCGACCTCGGCGGGGGCGCTGTGGACGCCGATGCCGGAGGCGACGACGCGCAGCCCGCGGGCCAGGTTCTCGGCGCTGGGGCGCTCGCCCGGCTCCTTGCGCAGGCAGCGCTCGATGACGATCCACAGCGGCTCGGGCAGGCTCGGCGGGCGCTGCGGGTCCTCGCTGAGGTGGCGGTGGAGGACTTCGAGCGCGGTGGCGCCGGCGAACGGCGGGCGCCCGGTGACGAGTTCGTACAGCAGGATGCCGGCGCCGTAGATGTCGACGGCGGAGGTCTGCGGGCGGCCCTCGGCGGATTCGGGGGCGACGTAGGCGGGGGTGCCGACGAACTCGTGGGTGCGGGTCAGGCCCGGGGAGTCGGCGAGGCGGGCGATGCCGAAGTCGGTGAGCATCGGCTTCATGCGGCCGTCGCCCTCGTCGAGCAGGACGTTCGCGGGCTTGAGGTCGCGGTGGACGACGCCGTCGGCGTGGCTGGCGGCGAGCGCGTCGGCGATCTGGGCGGTCAGCAGGGCCGCGGCGACCGGGGTGAAGGGGCCGTTCTCCCGGATGTAGCGGTGCAGGTCCGGGCCTTCGACGAGGTCCATGACGAGTGCGAGGAGGTCGCCCTCGACGACGAGGTCGCGGGTGCGGACGATGTTGGGGTGGGTCAGGCGCAGCAGGACGGAGCGCTCCCGCAGGAAGCGCATGACGATGTCCGGGTCCTGGGCCAGCTCCTCCTTGAGGACCTTGATGGCCAGGGTCTCGCCCGGCCGGCCGGCCACGGCGGCCTCGGCGCCGGCGGTCTCGCGCTGGCGGGCTCGCCAGACGGTGCCCGTGGCGCCGCGCCCGAGCGGCTCCTCGAGCAAGTACTTGCTGCCGACTGGCCGCACGTCTCGCGCTCCCTGCTGTCGTGGTGGGTGGTGCATGTCGTTCGGTTTTGCGGCCCACTCTAGGGGGTGTCCTCCGCAAAGACGCCGGACGACGGCGGTTGGTTGCCGTACATATGTACGAAGTGTGATGTTCGCGGCGTATGCCGGAGGCGATTTTCCGCGGCGGGGAGCCGCTCTCCTCGGGTTTCCCCGGGGAGGGCGTCCGTATGTGTGCACCCCTTGCACCGGACCCCGGTCATTCAAGATCATTTATCGGCGGGTGCCGGGCGTGTTGTCCGCAACAGGTGCGAGGATGCACCCGTGCGGAAGCGGGGGCGGGGAGCCCGCGCTCCCGCGCAGACCTGACCGGACGACGCGCCGTGCCGGGTGGGGGGCCGGGCGGGCTCGTCCGCCGTCCCCGCCGGGCGCGCGCACCGCGCACCGCGCAGAAGGGACCGCTGACGGCGATGCAGATCCGGCTGACCGTCCTCGGGTCGCGCAGCGGCCACCAGACCGTGCCCGCCGGCTGTGACGTCCTCGTCACCGCGCCCGCCGGAACGCCGCTCTCCGCGGTCGCCTCCGGGCTCGCCGCGACCGTCGGCGGCCCCGACACCGGCGGCACGGCGGTCCTGTACGCGGGCGAGCGCCGCCTCGACCCGCAGCGCCACGTCCTGGGCGAGCCGCCGCTCGTCGACGGCGCCGTCCTGGGCCTGCACGGCCCCGTCCCGGACGCCGCCCCCGACGCTGCGGAGGGCGCCCAGCTGCACGTGGTGGCCGGGCCCGACGCGGGCGGGGTGCACCTGCTGCACCCGGGCATGATCCGGATCGGGCGCTCGGCCGACGCCGACGTCCCCCTGGACGACCCGGACGTCTCGCGGCTGCACTGCACGGTCACGGTCCTGCCGGACGGCCGCGTCGCCGTGGCGGACCTGGACTCGACGAACGGGACGACCCTCGACGGCGCCGAGGTCGGGCGCCGTCCCGTGCCGCTGGCGCCGGGCGCGCTCCTGCGGATCGGGGAGTCCACCCTGCGGCTGGCGGAGGGGGCGGCGCCGCCGCTGCCCGTGGTCCCCGACCTGGAGGGCCACCTCCGCCCCGCCGGACCCGCGTTTTCCGCGGGGCCCGCCGCGCCTGCCCCGGCCGGCCACCGCACCGCCGCGCCGGCGCCCGCGCAGCCTTCCGGCCCCGCGCACCCCGCCGCACAGCCCGTCCCTGCCGTCCCGGCCGCCCCTCCGGCGCCGCCCGCCGCCGGGCCGGCCTCGGCCCCCCGGCGCCCCCTCGGCGGCCTCGGCGCCTGGGCCCGCAAGTGGGTGCGCGGCGAGGAGGAGCCCGCGGAGCACGCCCCGGCCGGGCCGCCCGCCCCCGCCGTGCCCGACGCCGACGATCCCGCCGGCCTGCTGCTGGCCGCCCTCGGGCCCACCGCGCGGCTGTGGTCCCGTCCGCCCGGCCGCCTCGACGTCGGCCTCGGCGCCGGGAGCCGCGTCGCCCTCCAGGACTGCGGCTCCCTCGCCCTCGCCGGGCCGCGCACCCGCCTCGCGGGGGTCGCCCGCTCCGTCGTGGCCCAGCTCGCCGCCCTGCACGCGCCCGCGCAGCTGGAGATCGTCCTGATCAGCGCCGACCGGGCCCGCACCGTCGTCCAGCGGCGCGAGGAGTGGGGCTGGCTGGGCTGGCTCCCCCACGTCCGCCCCGCGCACGGCCAGGACTGCCGGCTCCTCCTCGCCTACGACCGCGACCAGGCCGCCGCCCGCACCGGCGAGCTGACCCGCCGCCTCGGCGCCGGGCCGCTCGGCGCCGACTGGGCCGCCGCCGACCCCTCCCTCGTCCGCGAGGCGGCAGCCGCGCACACCGGCCCCCGCACCCTGCTCGTCGTCGACGGCGACCCCGGCACCGCCGCCCTGCGCGACCTGACCGGCCGCCTCGCCTCGCACGGCGCGGCCGCCGGGATCCACGTCCTCGTCCTGGCGGAGACGTCCCCCGCGACGCCCGCCTCCCCGCTCGCCGAGACGTACGAGGCGGCCTGCGCGGCCGCCCCCGCCTTCCGGGACTGCGGCGCCGCCGCCCTCCTCAGCGGCGACGTGGCCACGGCGGTGCGGACCTTCGCCGTCGCCGGCGGCCGGCCGTGCCCGCCCGGCACGACCGCAACCGCGGACGCCGTGTCCGCCGCGTGGGCCGAGCGGTTCGCCCGCGCGCTCGCCCCGCTGAAGGCCGAGCCGGCCGGCGGGAAGCCGCAGCGGCCGACCGCCGCGGCCCTCCCCGCCGCCGCGCGGCTGCTCGACGAGCTGGGGCTGGCCCGGGCCACCCCGGCGTCCCTGATGGCCCGCTGGGCCGAGGCCACCGAGCAGGGGCAGGGCGTCGGCGGGCTGGTCGAGCTCGTCCTCGGCAGCGGGCAGGCCGGGCCGGTCGGGGCCGAGCTGGTCCACGACGGACCGCACCTGCTCGTCACCGGCCCCGCAGGCAGCGGCCGTACGGAGCTGCTGCGCTCGGCGGCCGCCTCGCTGGCCGCGGCCGCCCGGCCGGACCGGCTCGGCCTGGTCCTGGTCGACGGGGCCGGCGGCGAACGCGGCGACGGCCTCGCCCCGGCCGCCGAACTCCCCCACGCCTGCGCCCACCTGGTGGCCTCCGACCCGGTCCGGATGCGCGAGTTCGCCCAGGCCCTCGGCGGCGAGCTGAAGCGGCGCGCCGAGCTGCTGGAGGGCGTCCCCTTCGCCGAGTGGCACGCCCGCCGCGAGGTGTCCGACCGGATGGTCGCCCCGCGCCGGCCCGCCCCGGGCGAGCAGCTCGGCGGCGACCTGGACCCGCCGCGGACCGGGACGCTCCGGCTGCGCGCCTCCGCCGTGCGCACCGGGCCCGCCCCCGGCCCCGGCCCGCTGCCCCGCCTCGTGGTCCTGGTCGACGACTACGACGCCCTGGTCGCGCCGGCCCTGGGCAGCGCGGGCCGCCCCGCCGCCGGCTCGGTAGTCCGCGCGCTGGAGGCCGTGGCACGCGACGGGGCGGCCCTCGGCGTGCACCTGGTGGCCTCCACGGCCCGCCCGGAGCTCACGGCCGACACCGAGCTCGTACGCGGCAACCCGCTGCGGGTCGAGCTGGAGCCGCCCGACCGGCCCGGGCCGGGCCGCGGGCGGCTGCACGGCGCCGACGGGCGGCCGGTGCCGTTCCAGGGCGGCCGGGTGACCGGCCGGATCCCGCGGACGGCGACGCAGCGGCCGACCGTCGTCCCCCTGGAATGGGACCGGATGGGTGATCCGCCCGCCCGCCGGCCGGTGCGCGAGCTCGGCAACGGCCCCACTGACCTCGCGCTGCTGGCCAGCGCCCTGGACCGGGCCTCGCACCTGGTCTCGGCGGCGCCCGTGCCCTTCCCGGCCGCGCCCTGACCCCGGCCGGGCCGCGGCACCTCCCGCGGCCCGGGCCCCGTACGGCGGAGTGCGCGCGGGGAGGCGGTATTGCGGGGCGCGCGGCTCGGGCGTAGACCTGTGGGTCAGGTCACACCACGGGAATCGGGGGCAGACCATGAACGGGCAGGGAACGAGCCGCACGCGGCAGCGCAGGAGGAGCGCCCCGGCCGCCTGGACGGCACTGGCCGCGGCGGGAGCCCTCCTGCTGGCCGGCTGCGGGGACGGCGGTGCGGACAGGGCCGACCCGCCGGGCGGGCCGTCGGCCGCGCCGCGGGTGGAGTTACCGCGGCTGGACGGGGAGAAGCTGGCGGTCTCGGCGGTCTGGACGGGGCCGGAGCAGGCGAACTTCACCAAGGTCCTGGAGGAGTTCGAGAAGCGGACGGGCGCGTCGGTGGCGTTCGTCCCGGCCCAGGACCCGATCGTCACCTTCCTCGGTACGAAGATCGCGGGCGGGCAGCCGCCGGACGTCGCGCTGCTCCCGCAGGTCGGGGCGCTGACGGCGGCGGTGCAGAACAAGTGGGCGCAGCCGGTCGGCCCGGAGGCGAAGGCACAGCTCGACAAGAACTACTCGCAGGGCTGGAAGGAGCTCGGGGCCGTCGGGGGAACCCAGTACGGCGTCTACTACAAGGCCGCGAACAAGTCGCTGGTCTGGTACAACGCGAAGGCCTTCGAGGCGGCGGGGGTGCAGCCGCCGAAGACGTGGAAGGAGCTGATCGCCGCGGCGGACACGCTCTCGGCGTCCGGCACGCCGGCGGTGTCGGTGGCCGGCGCGGACGGGTGGACGCTGACGGACTGGTTCGAGAACGTCTACCTGTCGCAGGCGGGCCCGGAGAAGTACGACAAGCTCGCCAAGCACGAGATCAAGTGGACGGACGACAGCGTCCGGCAGGCCCTGGCCACCCTCGCGGAGCTGTTCGGCCGGAAGGACTTCCTGGCGGGCGGCCCGAGCGGGGCGCTGGCGACGGAGTTCCCGAAGTCGGTGACGCAGACGTTCACCGGCGGGGACCGTCCGGCGGCGGCGATGGTCTTCGAGGGCGACTTCGTGGCGGTGAACATCGCCCAGACCGAGGCGAAGATCGGCGAGGACGCCCTGGTCTTCCCGTTCCCGGCGGTCGGCGCGAAGGCGCCGGTGGTGTCGGGCGGGGACGTGGCGGTGGCGCTGAAGCCGTCGAAGGGCGCGCAGGCGCTGCTGACGTTCCTGGCGTCGCCGGACGCGGCGGAGATCCAGGCCCGGCAGGGCGGGTTCGTCTCGCCGAACAAGGCGGTGGACCCGGCGGCCTACCCGAACGCCATCCAGCGCAGCATCGCCGAGGCGCTGATCGCGGCGGGCGACGACTTCCGCTTCGACATGTCGGACCAGGCGCCGGCGGCGTTCGGCGGGACGCCGGGCGCGGGCGAGTGGAAGGCCCTCCAGGACTTCCTGGCGAACCCGTCGGACGTGGCGGGCACCCAGGCCAGACTGGAGGCGGACGCGGCCAAGGCCTACGGGAACTGACCCGGTGGCGGCCTCGGACGGCACGGCGGCACCGGCCGCCGTGCCCGCGCCGGCGGCGCGGTCCGGGCGGGGCGGGGACCGCGGGCGGGAGCGGCCCGGGGGCACCGGGCGCACCTCCCTGTCCCGGCAGGCCCGGCGCCGGCGCCTGGTCGCGGCGGCGTTCCTCCTGCCGTCGCTGGTGCTGCTCGGCGCGCTCGTCGTGCACCCCATCGGCTACTCGGTGTGGCGCAGCCTCTTCGACCGCTCGGGCGAGGTGTTCGTCGGCGGCGGCAACTACGCCGAGCTGCTGCGGGACGACGCCGTCCGCACGGCCGTGGAGAACACGGCGGTGTGGGTGGTGTTCGCGCCGGCCGTGGCGACGGCGCTCGGCCTCGTCTTCGCGGTCCTGACGGAGCGGGTGCGCTGGGGGACCGCGTTCAAGCTGCTGGTCTTCATGCCGATGGCGATCTCGATGCTGGCCGCCGGGATCATCTTCCGGCTGGTCTACGACCACGACCCCGACCGGGGTGTCGCCAACGCGGTGTGGGTCGGGGTGCACGACACGTTCGCCCCGGCCTCGGCGTTCCCGCGGGCCCGCCCCGGCCGCGACTCGCCGCTGGTCCCGGAGGAGGGGGCGGCCACGGGCGGCTTCGCCACGCGGGAGCCGGTGCGGGCGGGCACGCCGGTGCTGCTCCCGCTGGTCGGTGTCGCCCCGGACGCCCTCCCCGAGGGGACGCGCCCGGCCCGTACGGCGCCGGCCGAGCCCGGGAAGGTGACGGGGACGGCCTGGCAGGACTTCACGCGGGGCGGCGGCGGCCGGCCGAACGCGGTCGACGCCTCGGAGTCGGGCTTCGCGGGGATGCGCGTGGAGGCGGTCCGCGACGGCCGGGTGGTCGACTCGGCGACGACCCGGGCCGACGGCACGTTCACCCTGTCGGGGAAGGCGGACGGGGCGCTGCTGCGGCTGCCCGCCTCGAACTTCCGCGAGGCGTACGCGGGGGTGGAGTGGCTGGGCCCGGCGCTGGTCACGCCGGCGGTCATCGGGGCGTACGTGTGGATGTGGGCCGGGTTCGCGATGGTGCTGATCGCGGCGGGGCTGGCGGCCGTGCCGCGGGAGCTGCTGGAGGCGGCCCGGGTGGACGGGGCGTCCGAGTGGCAGGTGTTCCGCCGGATCACGGTGCCGCTGCTGGCGCCGGTCCTGGCGGTCGTCCTCGTCACGCTCGTCATCAACGTGATGAAGATCTTCGACCTGGTCTTCGTGATCGCCCCGGGCTCGGTCCAGGACGACGCGAACGTGCTGGCCCTCCAGCTGTACCGGACGTCCTTCGGCACATCCGCCGACGCGGGCCTGGGCAGCGCCATCGCGGTGCTGCTGCTGGTGCTGGTGGTGCCGGTGATGCTCTACAACATCCGCCGGATGCGCCGGGAGGCCCGCCGATGAGCTTCGTGCATGCTGCGGCGTCCAAGGCGGCCGGCGGGGCGGTCCGCGTCTTCCTGGTCCTCGCGGGCCTGTTCTGGCTGCTGCCGACGATCGGCCTGCTGGTGTCCTCGCTCCTGGACGCCGGCGAGCTCGACCGGGGCGGCTGGTGGCGGGCGCTGACCGCCCCGGCCCGCCTGACCACCGCGAACTACGAGCGGCTCCTCGCGGACGAGGCGATCACCGGCTCGCTGCTGAGCACGGTCGCGATCGCCGTCCCGGCGACGCTGCTCGTCCTCGTGCTGGGCTCCTGCGCCGGGTACGCGTTCGCCTGGCTGGAGTTCCCGGGCCGGGACGCCCTGTTCCTCGCCGTCGTCGCCCTGCTGGTGGTGCCGGTGCAGGTGGCCCTGATCCCGGTTTCCGAACTCTTCGGTGCGGTCGGCCTGTTCGAGACCACAGCCGGGGTGGTGCTGTTCCACACCGCCTTCGGGCTGCCGTTCGCCGTGTTCCTGCTGCGGAACTTCTTCGCGCAGATCCCGCGGGAGCTCCTGGAGGCGGCCCGGCTCGACGGGGCGGGCGAACTGCGGCTGTTCGCGCAGGTGGTGCTGCCGCTCGGCGGCCCGGCGATCGCCTCGCTCGGCATCTTCCAGTTCCTGTGGGTGTGGAACGACATGCTGGTCGCGCTGGTCTTCGCGGACTCCGCGAACCCGCCGATCACGGTCGCCCTCCAGCAGCAGGTCCGCCAGTTCGGCAACAACATCGACGTCCTCGCCCCGGGGGCGTTCCTGTCGATGGCCGTCCCGCTGGCCGTGTTCTTCGCCTTCCAGCGGCAGTTCACCACGGGGGTGATGGCAGGTGCCGTGAAGTGACGGCGTCATCCGATCGGTGCACGGCCCGTAACCCGGTCGCCGCATCGGGGGTTCCCGGGCCATATGCCCGCGCCGACCCCTGGATGTGCCGTGCCCCGGTTCAGTGTCATCGTGCCCGCGTACGAGGTGCAGGCGTACCTCCAGGAGAGCCTGGAGTCGGTGCTGTCCCAGTCGTACCCGGACTTCGAGCTGATCGCCGTGGACGACGCCTCCCCGGACGGCTGCGGGCAGATCGCCGACGAGTACGCGGCCCGCGATCCGCGCGTCACGGCCGTCCGCCTGGCGCACCCCCTGGGCGCGGGCCCGGCCCGCAACGCCGGGCTCGCCCGGGCCCGCGGCGAGTACGTCGTCTTCCTCGACGGCGGCGACACCCTCGCGCCGGGCGCCCTGCGGGCCGTCTCCGACCGGCTCGACGCCGCCGGCTCCCCCGACGTCCTCGTCTACGGCCACGCGTGCACCCACTGGACCGGCGAGGTCGTCCGCGACCGCCTCACCCGGCTGCTGTCCGAGGAGGGGCCCGCCTGCTTCCGGCTCGCGGACCGGCCGGAGCTCCTCGGCCTGCCGACGGCGGCCTGGAACAAGGCCTGCCGCCGCGAGTACGTCGAGCGCGAGGGCCTGTCCTTCCCGCCGGGCCTGTACGCGGACACGGCCTGGACGTATCCGGCGCTGCTGGCGGCGGAGTCCGTCGCCGTCCTGGACCGGGTCTGCGTGCACCACCGGCTGCGGCGCACCGGCTCGCCCGCCGCCCCGCCGGACCGCCGCCACCTGGACGTCCTCGACCAGTACGAGCGCCTCTTCGGCCACCTCGCGACCCGGCCCGGGCTGGAGCGCTGGCGGCCCGCCGTGCACCGGCGGATGGCCGAGCACCTCTGCGCCGTGTACGCCGACCCCGGCCGCCTCCCGCGCGCCGCCCGCCCGGAGTTCCACCGCCGCGCCTCCGCCCTGCTGCGCCGGCACCGGCCGTCCGGGGCGCCGGCCGCCCCGGCCGCACCCGCGCCGGCGCGCGCCGACCGGCTCCGGCACGCCCTGATGCTCCTGGGGCTGCGCCGCACCCACCGCGCCCTGTCGCTGCTGCGCACGGCGGCGGAGGCCGCCGGCCGGGCGGGGGCGGCCCTGGGGCGGGGGCTTCGGGAGAGCGCGCTGCGCCTGCACTACCGCATCCAGCGGCTGCTGCCGCTGCACCGGGAGCTGGCGGTGTTCTCCGCGTACTGGCACGGCGGGTACGCCTGCAACCCGGCCGCGATCGAGGCGAAGCTGCGGGAGCTGGCCCCGCACATGCGGACGGCGTGGATCTGCGACCTGCGGCACGCCGCCACGCTGCCGCCGCAGACGGCCTGGCTGCGGCCGGGTTCGGCCGCGTACTGGTCGGCGCTGGCGCGGGCCGCGTACCTGACGACGAACGTCAACACCGACCGGGCGCTGGTCAAGCGGCCGGGCCAGGTCCTCCTCCAGACGCAGCACGGCACCCCGCTGAAGCGGGTCGGCCTGGACCTGCGGGACCGGCCGGCGGCCCATCCGACGACGGACTTCGCGGGCCTGCTGCGCGGCGCCGACCAGTGGGACTTCCTGCTGTCCGCGAACCGGCACTCCACCCTCGTGTGGCAGCGGGCCGTCCCGTCCCCGTACGAGGTGCTGGAGTACGGCCATCCGCGGAACGACATCTTCCACCGGGCGACGGGGGCGGACGTGGCCGCGCTGCGCGAGCGCCTCGGCATCGAGCCGGGCACCACGGCCGTGCTGTATGCGCCGACGCACCGCGACTACCGGCGCAGCCGCCCGGACCACCTCGACTTCGAGCGGGTGCTGCGGGACCTGGGCCCGAGGTTCACGCTGCTGGTGCGCGACCACCTCACCTACGCGGAGTTCGGCCCGCGGGCAGCGATCCGGCACCCGCGGCTGCTGGACGTCTCCGCGCACCCGTCGGTGGAGGAGCTGTGCCTGGCATCGGACGCGCTGGTGACGGACTACTCGTCCCTGATGTTCGACTACGCGGTGCTGGACCGGCCGATCGTGGTCCATGCCGACGACTGGGAGGCGTACGAGGCGGCCCGCGGCACCTACTTCGACCTGCGGGCCTTCCCTCCGGGGGCGATCGCGCGGACCGAGGACGAGCTGGTCGACATCTTCACGACCGGGCACTGGCAGGGTTCCCGCTCGGCCCAGCTGCGGGCGGCGTTCCGGGCGCGCTTCTGCCCGTACGACGACGGGAACGCGGCCGAGCGGGTCGTCCGCCGGGTCTTCCTCGGCCGGCCGGGCCCGGTGCCGGAGGTCGTGCCGATGGCGGAACGCCGCCCGGCCCCGGCGGCCCGGCCGGACGAGCCGGCGGCGCTGTCGCCGAGCCCGTGGCCGTGACGGCGGCCGAGGCTCAGCCGGCCGCGGGGGCCGCCTTCAGGCCCGCCACCACCTGGCGGGCCAGGACGTCGAGTTCGGGGCCGGTGAACGGCTGCCCGATGACCGTCTGGCGCCAGTAGAGCGGCCCGGCCACCAGGTCCATGGCGGCGGCGGGGTCCGCGCCGGCGGGCAGTTCGCCGCGCTCCTGCGCCGCCGTGACGACGGCCTCGGCCATGCGCCGGCGGCCCTCCAGCAGGGCCCCGCGGACGGCGTCCGCGAGCTCCGGGTGGCGGGCAGCCTCCACGAGCAGGTCGGGGATGACGGCCGAGGCCACGGGGTGGCGCAGGAGGTGTGAGAAGACCTCCAGCAGGGCGCGGACGTCCCCCTGGAGGGAGCCGGTGGAGGGGGCGGGCAGGCCGTCCGCCGCGAAGGCGCCGATCAGGTCGAGCACCAGGTGGAGCTTGGACTTCCACCGCCGGTAGACGGCCGTCTTGCCGACGCCGGCCCGGCGGGCGACGCCCTCGATGGACATCCGGGCGAACCCGACGGCGGCGAGCTCGGCGAGCACCGCCTCCCGGATCGCCGCGGTGACGTCCTCGCGCAGGACGGCTGCGCCGGCCGGGGCGCGGCGGGCGGGGGCGGGGGCGGTGGGATCCGTGGCCATGGGGCAGAGCATAGCCGCGCACGCCACCCCTTCCACGTCACGACGATACGGTTGCGTCCCGACGCATGCGGCCGTAACCTCCCCGTAGCGACGATACGGATCCGTTCCGTCGTCGAGTGCCGCGCGGCGACACCCGCGCGGCCCCGCCGCCGCACACCCCGCGAAGGACCCGTCGAAAGCGACCACCCGTGACCCCAGCCATGACCGCCCCGGCCGCCGCCCCCACCCCGGCGGAACTGGCCGCCGCCCACGGCCTCACCCTCAGCGGCGCCCGCCCGCCCCTGCCGCGGTACCTCAGGCTCCTGTGGGAGCGCCGCCACTTCGTGACCGCGTACGCCACCGCCCGCACCCGGGCCTCCTACAGCACAGCCCGCCTCGGCGGACTCTGGCAGCTCGCGACCCCGCTGCTGAACGCCGCCGTCTACTACGCCGTCTTCGGCGTCGTCCTGCGCCAGAGCCACGGCGTCCCCGACTACCTGCCGTTCCTGCTGACCGGCGTCTTCGTGTGGGACTTCATCGGCAGCACCGTGAACGCCGGCACCCGCGCCGTCCACGCCAACCTCGGCCTCGTCCGCGCTCTGCACTTCCCCCGCGCGAGCCTGCCGCTGGCCGCGGTCGTGCAGCACTTCCAGCAGCTGCTGGTCAGCATGGGCGCCCTGCTGGCCCTGCTCACCGCCCTCGGCCGGCCGCCGCAGGCCCGCTGGCTGCTGGCCGTGCCCGCCCTGCTCCTCACGGCCCTCTTCTGCACCGGCTGCGCCCTGGCCATGGCCCGTATCGGCAGCCGCGTCCCCGACACCGCCCAGCTCATGCCGTTCGTGCTGCGCACCTGGATGTACGCCTCGGGGGTCATGTGGTCCATCGGCCACGTCGTCGGCCAGGGGCACCTGCCGCACTGGGCCGGCACCGCGCTCGGCGCCAACCCGGCCGCCGTCTACATCGGCCTCGTCCGCCACGCACTCGTCGACGGCTCCGCGGCGCAGCCGCTCCCGCCGCACGCGTGGGCGCTCGCCGCCGGCTGGGCGCTGGCCGCCGCGGTCGGCGGGTTCGTCTGGTTCTGGCGGGCGGAGGAGGAGTACGGCCGTGGCTGACATCCCCTCCCCCGCATCCGGCGGCGCCCGTGTCCCCACCGTCATCGCCGACGGCGTCCACGTCGTCCACACCGTCCGCGCGGGCGCCCGCCGGGGCGGCGCGGCCGCCGCCCTGAGCCGCCTCCTGCGGCGCGGCGGGCCCGCCCCGGGCGCGTACCGGGTGCACGCCGTGAAGGGCGTCACCTTCACCGCGTACCGGGGCGAGGCGATCGGGCTGATCGGCTCCAACGGATCGGGCAAGTCCACCCTGCTGCGGGCCGTCGCCGGCCTCCAGCCCCTCACCCGGGGCACCGTCCACGCCCTGGGCCGGCCCTCCCTGCTCGGCGTCAACGCCGCCCTGATGAACGACCTGACCGGTGAGCGCAACATCGTCCTCGGCGGCCTGGCCATGGGCATGTCGCGGGAGGAGGTCCGCCGCCGCTACCGGGGCATCGTGGACTTCTCCGGCATCGACGAGCGGGACGCCTTCAGCTCCCTCCCGATGCGGACCTACTCCTCCGGGATGGCCGCCCGGCTGCGCTTCTCCATCGCCGCCGCCGTGGACCACGAGGTGCTGATGATCGACGAGGCGCTGGCCACCGGCGACGCCGCCTTCCAGCGCCGCAGCCAGGCGCGCATCGAGGAGCTGCGGGAGCGGGCCGGGACGGTCTTCCTCGTCAGCCATGCGATCGGCACCGTCCGCGACACCTGCGACCGGGCGCTCTGGCTGGAGGCGGGCGCCCTGCGCATGGACGGGCCCGCCGCCGAGGTCTGCGAGGCGTACGAGCGTTCCGCGCGCGGCGGCTGAACGGCCGGCCCTGCAACACCCCTGGTAAGGGCCGGGCCCGGAACCCCCCAAGGGGTCCGGGCCCGGCCCTCCGGCACGGCGGCGCGGTTACGCGTGCGCCCTCAGCAGCGAGCGCATCGTCCGCATGGCCACGGACAGGTTGGCCAGGTCGAAGTCGTCCGAGCCCCGGATCTCGTCCAGGGTCGTCCGCGCCCGGCTGATGATCGCCGCGTTGGTCTCCTCCCACGCCTTGAAGCGCTCCTCGGGCGTGGCGTCCCCGCCGCCCGCCGCCAGCACGTCGGCGGTGAGCGCGGCGTGCGCCGCGAAGAGGTCCTCGCGGATCGAGGCGCGGGCCATCGACTGCCAGCGGTCGCCCCGCGGGAGCTCGATGATCCGGTCCATCAGCTGCGTGATCTCCAGGCGGTCGGCGAGGTCGTAGTAGACCTCGGCGACACCCAGCGGGTCCACGCCGGTGCGGTCCGAGATGGCGACGATGTCCAGCGTCGGGAAGGCCGAGGAGAAGCCGGCGACCTTCGCCGCCAGCTCCACCGGCACGCCCTCGCCGGTCAGCTCGTCCATGACCAGCTGGTACCACTCCAGGTCCGCGCCGCGCACCAGCTTCGGCAGCTCCTCCCAGACCCGGGTGACCCGCTCCTGGAACAGCTCGATCGTCTCGGTGATCTGGAGCGGCTGCGGCCGGTTGTTCAGCAGCCAGCGCGTACCGCGCTCGACCAGGCGCCGCGAGTGCAGGCGCACCCGGGTCTGGACGTCCGCCGCGACCACGTTGTCCAGGGCCTCGACCGCGTCCCACACCTCGGCCAGGCCGAAGATCTCGCGGGCCGCGAGCTGCGCCCGCACGATCTCCTCCGTGGAGGCGCCGGTCTCCTCCCGCAGGCGGTGCAGGAAGGTCGAACCGCCGGTGTTGACGGTGTCGTTGACCAGGAGCGTGGTGATGATCTCCCGGCGCAGGGCGTGCGAGGCGATCTGCTCCGGGAACCGGGCGCGCAGCGGGGCCGGGAAGTAGGCGTCCAGCAGGCGGCGCAGGTACGGGTCGTCCGGCAGCTGCGTGTGGATCAGCTCGTCCGCCACCGTGATCTTGGTGTAGGCGAGCAGGACGGCCAGCTCCGGCTGGGTCAGGCCGCTGCCGCCGCCGAGCAGCTCGCGGATGTGCCGGTCGGCGGGCAGGAACTCCAGGCTGCGGTCGAGCTGCCCGGCCTGCTCCAGGCGGCGCATGAAGCGCTGCTGGGCGTGGAGCAGGCTGTGGGCCTGGGCGCTGCCGTTGGCCAGGGCCGTGTTCTGCGCGTAGTTGTTGCGCAGGACGAGCGTGCCGACCTCGTCGGTCATCTCCGCCAGCAGGGCGTTGCGCTGCTTGACGGTCATGTCGCCGTCCGCGACGACCGCGTTGAGCAGGATCTTGATGTTCACCTCGTGGTCGGAGGTGTCCACGCCGGCGCTGTTGTCGATGGCGTCGGTGTTGACCCTGCCGCCCCCGCCGCCGGCGCCGCTGCGGGCGAACTCGATGCGGCCCAGCTGGGTCAGGCCGAGGTTGCCGCCCTCGCCGATGACCTTCGCGCGGACGTCGGCGCCGTTGACGCGGATCGCGTCGTTGGCCTTGTCGCCGACCTCGGCGTGCGTCTCGGAGGCCGCCTTGACGTACGTGCCGATGCCGCCGTTCCACAGCAGGTCGACCGGGGCGTGGAGGACGGCCTGCATCAGCTCGGCCGGGGTCATCTTGGTGACGCCCGCCTCGATCCCGAGGGCCTCGCGCATCTGCGCGTTGACCGGGATGGACTTCGCCGAGCGCGGGTGGACGCCGCCGCCGGGCGACAGCAGCTCGGTGTTGTAGTCGGCCCACGAGGAGCGCGGCAGCTCGAACAGGCGGCGGCGCTCGGCGTAGGAGACCGCCGCGTCCGGGTTCGGGTCGATGAAGATGTGCCGGTGGTCGAACGCGGCGACCAGGCGGATGTGCTCGGAGAGCAGCATGCCGTTGCCGAAGACGTCGCCGGACATGTCGCCGACGCCGACGACGGTGAAGTCCTGGTTCTGGGTGTCGTGGCCCAGCTCGCGGAAGTGCCGCTTGACGGACTCCCAGGCGCCGCGGGCGGTGATGCCCATGCCCTTGTGGTCGTAGCCGGCCGAGCCGCCGGAGGCGAAGGCGTCGCCCAGCCAGAAGCCGTACGACTCCGCGACGCCGTTGGCGATGTCGGAGAAGGTCGCGGTGCCCTTGTCGGCGGCGACGACGAGGTAGGTGTCGTCCTCGTCGTGGCGGACGACGCCCTTGGGCGGCACGACCTCGCCGCCGACCATGTTGTCGGTGATGTCGAGCAGCGCCGAGATGAAGATCTTGTACGCGGCGACGCCCTCGGCGAGCCAGGCGTCACGGTCCACGGACGGGTCCGGTAGGTTCTTCGCGACGAAGCCGCCCTTGGCGCCGACGGGCACGATGACGGTGTTCTTCACCATCTGCGCCTTGACCAGGCCGAGGATCTCGGTGCGGAAGTCCTCGCGGCGGTCGGACCAGCGCAGGCCGCCTCGGGCGACCTTGCCGAAGCGCAGGTGGACGCCCTCGACGCGCGGCGAGTACACCCAGATCTCGAAGGCCGGGCGCGGGGCCGGCAGCTCCGGGATGGCCTGCGGGTCGAACTTCATCGACACGTAGGAGTGCTGCTCGCCGGCCGCGTTGAGCTGGAAGAAGTTCGTCCGCAGCGTCGCCTTGATCAGCGTGAGGAAGGAGCGCAGGATGCGGTCCTCGTCCAGGGAGGCGACCTGGTCCAGGGCTCCGTCGAGCTCTTCGAGCATGGCGTCGACGAGCTCGGTGCCGGCGGCCTGGCGGCCGGGCGACATGCGGGCCTCGAACAGCGAGACCAGCAGCCGGGTGGTGTGGACGTTGTTGCGGAGGGTGTCCTCCATGTAGTCCTGGCTGAAGGTGGAGCCGGCCTGGCGCAGGTACTTGGCGTACGCGCGCAGGACGACGGCCTGCCGCCAGGTCAGCCCGGCGCCGAGGACGAGGGTGTTGAAGTTGTCGTTCTCGGCGTCGCCGCGCCAGACCGCCGCGAAGGCGTCCTGGAAGCGCTCGCGGGCATCGTCGCCGAGGTAGGCGTCGCCGGTGCCGGAGACGGGCATCCGCAGGCCGAAGTCGTAGATCCAGGCGCTGGTGCGGTCGCTGCGGCGCAGCTCGTACGGGCGCTCGTCGGTGACCTCGACGCCCAGGCGCTGGAGGACCGGCAGCACCGCGGACAGCGAGACCTGGTCGCCGGTGCGGTAGATCTTGAACCGGCGCTCGCCGGGGCCGGCGCCGACCGGCTCGTACAGCGACAGCGCGAAGTCGCGGTCGCTGGCGTCGAGCCGCTCCAGGTGGACCAGGTCGGAGACGGCCATGCGGGCCGTGTGGTCGGCCTTGTAGCCCTCGGGGAAGGAGCCGCCGTACTTGCGCAGCAGCTCGGCGGCGCGCTCCTCGCCCAGCTCGGCGGTCAGGGCCTCGCCGAAGCCGTCGGCCCAGGAGCGGGCGGCCTCGACGAGGCGGCCCTCCAGGCGCTCGACGTCGGAGTCGGTCAGCGCGGGCAGCTCGGTGCCCTGCGGGACGCGGACGACGAAGTGGATGCGGGAGAGGATCGACTCGGTGTTCCAGGCGGTGAAGTCGACGCTGGTGCCGCCGAGCTCGTCCCGCAGGATGTCCATCAGGCGCAGCCGGACGCCGGTGGTGAAGCGGTCGCGCGGCAGGTAGACGAGGGCCGAGTAGTAGCGGCCGTACTCGTCCTGGCGCAGGTACAGGCGCAGCCGGCGGCGCTCCTGCAGGTAGAGGACCGAGGTGACGATCTCGCGGAGCTTGTCGACCGGGGTCTGGAACAGCTCGTCGCGCGGGTAGGTCTCCAGGATCTGGAGCAGGTCGCGGCCGTCGTGGCTGGACGGCGAGAAGCCGGCGCCCTCCAGCACCTCGGCGACCTTGCGGCGGATGACCGGCACGCGGCGCACGGACTCGGTGTAGGCGGCGGAGGAGAACAGGCCGAGGAAGCGGCGCTCGCCGACGACGTTGCCCTCGGCGTCGAACTTCTTGACGCCGACGTAGTCGAGGTACGAGGGGCGGTGCACGGTGGCGCGGCTGTTGGCCTTGGTCAGGACCAGCAGGCGGTGCTCGCGCGCCTTGGCGCGGGCGTCGGCCGGCAGCCGGTTGAAGGACGGCGAGACGGGGTGGGCGTCCTCGCGGGAGTCGTGGCGCGGGTCGGAGCGCAGGATGCCGAGGCCGGTGCCGGGCACGGCGGCGAGGGCGTCTCCGTCGACGAGGTTGTACTCGCGGTAGCCGAGGAAGGTGAAGTGGTCGTCGGCGAGCCAGCGCAGCAGCTCGCGGGCCTCTTCGGGCTCGTACTCGTGGAGGTCGGGGGCGGCCGGCTCGTCGGGCAGGCCGTCGGCGATGCGCAGCGCGGTGTCGCGCATCTTCTCCCAGTCCTCGACGGCCTCGCGGACGTCGGACAGGACGCGCAGCAGGTCGGCGTTGATCTGCTTGAGGTCGGCGCGGTCGGTCTCGCGGTCGATCTCGACGTGGATCCACGACTCGACGAGGGCGTCGTGCGGGCGGGCGGTCCGGGGGCCGTGGGCGTCGCAGTCCGGGCCGAGGATCTCGATCAGCTTGCCGGTGACGTCGCGGCGGACGACGACCTGCGGGTGGATCACGACGTGGATGCCGCGGCCCTGGCGGGAGAGCTCGTTGGTGACGGAGTCGACCAGGAAGGGCATGTCGTCGGTGACGACCTCGACGACGGAGTGGCTGGAGGTCCAGCCGTTCTCCTCGACCGTCGGCGTGTGGACGCGGACGTTCGCGGTGCCCTGCGGCCGGTTCTCGGCGAGCCGGTAGTGCGACAGCGCCGCCCCGAACACGTCGACCGGGTCCCGGTCCACGAGGTCCTCGGGAGCGGTGTGCAGGTAGTAGCGCTGGAGATAGGCGAGAGTGGTGTCCGGGTCGGGCCGCCGGCCCTGCTCTGCCCCAGTCGGAAGTACCCCCCCGGCCGGGCTGTGCTCAGCTACCCGGGCCGCCCGCGCGAGCAGCTCGGCCTTTGCTTCGTCCAGCTTGGTCTGCATGTCCTCTGGCTCCTGTCGCGCGCCATTGCGTGACGTAGGTGAAGGAAGGAATGACGTAGCGCCGCGAAGCGGGTGGTCCGTCCGGAGTCGACGCTATGTCGTCGTGAAAGCCGTCCGGGAGGGATTCGGCCAAGATCGGCACGTCGTCCCGGCGGCGGGGACCAGCGAAGGCCCGGGCACGGTCGTGCGCCGGGCGCAGGCCGGGGGCTTCGGCGCCCCCGATGGATATCGCGCTGATCACGGGTACCAGGCTATCTCGCCGCACCCCCACCGCGTCACGGTCCGGATCTGTACAAAAGCAGGTAGGGAAGTTTGACGATGTGCGCAGTGACGCGGCCCACGGGCCGTGCCAGTGCCTATTCGGCCAGCTCGCGAGCAGTGCGTACGGCCTCTGCCAGGCTGTCCACGACGGGGACACCGGCTGATTCCAGACTGGAGCGGCTGTGCGAACCACCCGTGTAGAGGACGGCCCGAGCGCCTACGTGGGCGGCGGCCGAGGCATCGTCGACCGCGTCTCCGATGAGGACCGTGTGCTCGGGTGCCACGCCGCGGGCGGCGAGGGCCTCCATGTGGCGCACGAGGTGGCCGGCCTTTGAGGTGTGGGAGGGGCCGGTGCGGCCGTCGACGCGCAGGAAGTGCCGCTCGATGCCGTACCGGCGCACGAGCGGGACGAGGCGGTCGTGGGGCGCGAGCGACAGCAGGGACTGGGTGAGGCCGTCGGCCTCCCACTCCGCGAGCAGCCCGCGGGCCCCGTCGGTGAGCCCGGCCTCCTCGGCGGCGGCCCAGTAGTGGCGGTGGAAGGCCTCGTCCATGACGGCCCACTCGGTGTCGGTGGGCAGCCGGCCCATGAGGCGCTCGTAGAACTTCGGCACCGGTACGACGTACAGCTCCCGGTAGCGCTCCAGGGTGATGGGCGCGAAGCCGAACTCGGCGAAGGAGGCGTTCGTCGCCGCGATCACGGCGTGGATGTCGTGCAGGAGCGTGCCGTTCCAGTCCCAGACGATGTGGCGGCGCGCGGACGCCGGGCCGCCGGTCATGCCAGCAGTCCCGGGATCTCCTGCACGCCGAACCACAGCAGTTCGTGGTCCTCGGCGCCGTCGAGGGCCGGGCGGGCGGCGTCGTCGCCCGCGTCGGCGGCGCCCACGGCCTCGGCGGCGGCCGCCACGTCGGCGACGGCGTCGTCGGCGTCGACGTGCACGGCGGCGGCAGCGGCGAGGCGCACCGGCCCGGACAGGGCGACCTGGCCGAGCGCGGGGCCGTCGGAGCCGGGGACGGGGGCGGCGGCCTGCTCGGCGACGTCGAAGGCGACGACGACGCGCTTGCGCGGGGCGGCGGCGTCCTCGGCGAGCAGCCGCAGCGAGGCCTCGGCGGCGCGGCCGAGGGCCGCGTACTCCAGCTCTTCGAGGTCGTCCGACACGTACCACTCGCGCAGGCCGGGCGTGACGGCGTACCCGCGCAGCGGGTCGCCGCCCAGCTCACCCGCCTGGTGCACCTCGGCGAGCCCGGGCAGGGTCAGGGGGACGTACACGCGCATGGCCGGCCGCTTTCGGTAGTCGGAAACCCATCCAGGATACGGCCGCCATCCCGCAGGCGTCCCGCCCCCGGCCTCCCGCGGGATCCCGCCCCGGGCGGGGGAGCCGGCTGCACGGGGTGACGACCGGTGTCCCCGATCGGGGGCCGCTGCCGCGCCCGGCCGGGGGCGGGCGGGCAGGCGGCCGCGCGCGGTGACGGGCGTAGCCGCCCCTCTGCGCGGCCGGGCGGGGGCGTAAGGGGCGGGAGGGGTGCCCCGGCCACCCGGATAGGTGAACCCGCGGGGTGCCCCTCCGGGGCGCCGCCGGGCGTTGCGGAGCGTGGCGGGGCGGACATAGAAGATCACCGACCAGGTTACCGCCCGGTACCCGCCGGGCCCGGCCACCACGGGGACACCATGACCGCACGGACCGCGCACACCACCAGGCCGCCCGCCCGCCGCGACCGGCGCGGCCCCGCCCCGCCCGCCCCGCACGGCCCGTACGGCCCCGCGGCCCGCACGACTGGTTCGCGGAGCAGCTGCTCGCCGTCGTCTCCGGCCAGCGCCCCGTGCACTCCCTGCTCGGCCTGACCGTCGGACCGGCCTACGACCAGCTCGTGAGCCTCGCCCCCAGCGGCCCGCTGCGCCGCCGCTTACGGCCCGTCCTGCGCCACTGCGGCCGCTTCCACCCCGGGCCCGGGGTCATCGAGGCCTTCGCCCGCATCGCCACCGGCGAGCGGGTCTCCGCGATGGCGTTCCGCCTGGAGCAGGGCCCCGACCTGCGCTGGCGGTGCGCCGCGGTGGAGATCCGCGGCCCGCGGCCGTGAGCCCCGCAGGCCGGCCGGCGGCACCCGCCCGCCCCCGGAACGCCGCCGGGGCCGGACTCCGCGCGTACGCGGTGTCCGGCCCCGGCGGGAGCCGCCCCTGTCGGGCGGCTCCCCTACTTCTTGCGGCGGCGGCCGCCGGCCGCCTTCTGCGCCTTGCGGCGCTCGGCGCGCGTCATGCCGTCGCCCGCCTGGCCGTCGGAGTCGAAGTCGCCCTCGACCACACCGCCCTCCCCGTCGACCGTCGGCGCCGAGAAGTGCAGGCGGTCCGGCCGCTGCGGGGCGTCCAGGCCCTTCGCGCGGATCTCCGGGCGGGCCCCCGCCGGCTCCTTGGCCAGGGACGGCGCCGCGTCCTGCACCGGCACCTCCTCGACCTGCTGCTCGACCTGGACCTCCAGGTTGAACAGGTAGCCGACGGACTCCTCCTTGATGCCCTCCATCATGGCGTTGAACATGTCGAAGCCCTCGCGCTGGTACTCGACCAGCGGGTCCTTCTGCGCCATGGCCCGCAGGCCGATGCCCTCCTGGAGGTAGTCCATCTCGTAGAGGTGCTCGCGCCACTTGCGGTCCAGCACCGACAGCACCACGCGCCGCTCCAGCTCGCGCATGATGTCCGAGCCGAGCGCCTTCTCGCGCGCCGCGTACTGCTCGTGGATGTCGTCCTTGACGGACTCGGCGATGAACTCGGCGGTGATGCCGGCCCGGTCGCCCGCCGCGTCCTCCAGCTCCTCGATCGTGACCTTGATCGGGTAGAGCTGCTTGAACGCACCCCACAGCCGGTCCAGGTCCCACTCCTCGGCGAAGCCCTCGACCGTCTCGGCCGCGATGTACGCGTCGATCGTGTCGTCCATGAAGAAGCGCACCTGCTCGTGCAGGTCCTCGCCCTCCAGGACGCGGCGGCGCTCGCCGTAGATGACCTCGCGCTGGCTGTTGAGGACCTCGTCGTACTTCAGGACGTTCTTGCGGGTCTCGAAGTTCTGGGTCTCGACCTGCGACTGCGCCGAGGCGATGGCGCGCGTCACCATCTTGTTCTCGATCGGCACGTCGTCCGGCACGTTCGCCATCGCCATGACGCGCTCCACCATCTGCGCCTTGAACAGGCGCATCAGGTCGTCGCCCAGCGACAGGTAGAAGCGGGACTCGCCCGGGTCGCCCTGACGGCCGGAGCGGCCGCGCAGCTGGTTGTCGATACGGCGCGACTCGTGCCGCTCGGTGCCCAGCACGTACAGCCCGCCGAGCGCCTTGACCTCCTCGAACTCGGCCTTGACGGCTGCCTCGGCGCGCTGGAGGGCGGCGGGCAGCGCGGCCGCCCACTCCTCGATGTGCTCCTCGGGGTCGAGGCCCTGCTGGCGCAGCTCGGCCTCGGCGAGGTCGTCGGGGTTGCCGCCGAGCTTGATGTCGGTGCCGCGGCCGGCCATGTTCGTGGCGACGGTGACGGCGCCGCGGCGGCCCGCCTGGGCGACGATCGCGGCCTCGCGGTCGTGCTGCTTGGCGTTGAGGACCTCGTGCGGGATGCCCCGCTTGGACAGCTGCCGCGAGAGGTACTCGGACTTCTCGACGGAGGTGGTGCCGACGAGGATCGGCTGGCCCTTCTCGTGCTTCTCCGCGATGTCGTCGACGACGGCGGCGAACTTCGCGACCTCGGTCCGGTAGATCAGGTCGGCCTGGTCGACGCGCTGCATCGGCCGGTTCGTCGGGATCGGGACGACGCCCAGCTTGTAGATCTGGTGGAACTCGGCGGCCTCGGTCATGGCCGTACCGGTCATGCCCGACAGCTTCGAGTACAGGCGGAAGAAGTTCTGGAGGGTGATCGTGGCGAGCGTCTGGTTCTCGTCCTTGATGTCCACCCCCTCCTTCGCCTCGATCGCCTGGTGCATGCCCTCGTTGTAGCGGCGGCCGGCGAGGATACGGCCGGTGTGCTCGTCGACGATCATGACTTCGCCGTCGATGACGACGTAGTCCTTGTCCTTCTTGAACAGTTCCTTCGCCTTGATGGCGTTGTTCAGGTAGCCGACGAGCGGGGTGTTCACCGACTCGTAGAGGTTGTCGATGCCGAGCCAGTCCTCGACCTTCGCGACGCCCGCCTCGTGGATGCCGACGGTGCGCTTCTTCTCGTCGACCTCGTAGTCGCCGGTCTCCTCGATGCCCTTGAGCGGGTTGCCCGGCTCGCCCTTGGTCAGGCGGGTGACCAGCTTCGCGAAGTCCCCGTACCACTTGGTGGCCTGGTCGGCCGGGCCGGAGATGATCAGCGGGGTGCGGGCCTCGTCCACGAGGATCGAGTCGACCTCGTCGACCACGGCGAAGTTGTGGCCGCGCTGCACCAGCTCGTCCTTCGACCACGCCATGTTGTCGCGCAGGTAGTCGAAGCCGAACTCGTTGTTCGTGCCGTAGGTGATGTCGCAGTTGTACTGCTCGCGGCGCTGCGCCGGCGACATGTTCGCCAGGATGCAGCCCACGCTCAGGCCGAGGAACTTGTGGACGCGGCCCATCATCTCGGAGTCGCGCTCGGCCAGGTAGTCGTTCACCGTGATCAGGTGGACGCCCTTGCCGGACAGTGCGTTCAGGTACGCGGGCAGGGTGCCGACGAGGGTCTTGCCCTCACCGGTCTTCATCTCCGCCACGTAGCCGAGGTGCAGCGCCGCACCGCCCATGAGCTGGACGTCGTAGTGCCGCTGGCCCAGGACGCGCTTCGCGGCCTCGCGGACCGTGGCGAAGGCCTCCGGCAGCAGGTCGTCGAGGCTCTCGCCGTCCTGGTAGCGCTGCTTGTACTCGTCCGTGAGCGCCCGCAACTCGGCGTCGGAGAGGTTGACGAAGTCCTCTTCGATGGAGTTGACCTGGTCCGCGATTCGGTGCAGTTTGCGCAGGATCTTGCCTTCGCCTGCACGCATGAGCTTGTTGAAGACGGACACCGAGGTTTGTCTCCTTGCCGGTCGGGCCTGGCACTGGTTCGTACGCGGGCACGGAGGGTGGGCCCCACCGCACCGGCCATCGTAAGCGAGGACCCGGTCGCGTCGGGAGGTCCGCCGTGGCCGCGGGGCTGCAAGCGCCCGGAATGAGAACGTACGGGGGAGCCGGAAGGTGCCGCAGCACGGCAAAACTGGTCGCCACGGCGCGGCGGCGCCAGCAGAATCCGGTCATGGAACCCATCACCCTGAGCACCGACCGGCTGGTCCTGCGCCCCTGGGAGCCCGAGGACGCCGACGCCGTCCACCGCGCCTGCCAGGACCCCGGCATCCAGCGCTGGACCTCCGTCCCCGCCCCGTACGAGATCGGGCACGCCCGCGCCTGGACCGGCGAGATCGCGCCGGCCGGCTGGCGGGAGGACACCGAGTACTCCTTCGGCATCCGCCTCGCCGGCCCCGGCACCCTCGTCGGAGCGGTCGGACTGCATGTACGCGGCCCCGCCGCCTACGAGGTCGGCTACTGGACGGCCGCCGGGCACCGCGGCCGCGGGTACGCCGCCGAGGCCGTCGGCGCGGCCGCCCGCTGGGCCTTCACCGCGCTCGGCGCCGGCCGGGTCGAGTGGCGGGCCGAGGTCGGCAACGCCGGCTCCCGGGCCGTCGCGGAGAAGGCCGGATTCCGCGTCGAGGGCGTCCTGCGGGCCGCCCTGGCGGTCCGCGGCACCTGGCGCGACTGCTGGGTGGGCGGCCTCCTCCCCGCCGACCTCGGCATGGAGTCCGCGCTCCCCCACCTCCCGGCCCGGGGCCACGGACCCGCTGTCAGTACCGCGTCCTAGGCTGCGGCCATGACCACCCCCGCCGCAGCAGCCGTGTCCCTCTCCGCCGACGAAGCCCGCAGGATCGCCCTGCGCGCCCAGGGGTTCCTCGGGGCCCCCGACCGGCGGGCCGGGGTGCGGGGCGTGCTGCGCCGCCTCGGCGCCGTCCAGCTCGACACGATCTCGGTCCTGGCCCGCTCGCACGAGCTCGTCCCGTACGCCCGCCTCGGCGCGGTCGGCCGCGGGACCGTCGAGGCGGCGTACTGGTCGCAGGGCCACGCCTTCGAGTACTGGTCGCACGCGGCCTGCATCCTGCCCATGGAGGAGTGGCCCCACTTCGCCTTCCGGCGGCGCGCCAACCGGGCCCGCGGCCACCGCTGGCACATCCTCGCCGACCAGGACCGCTCCACCCGGGCCGTACGGGACCGCCTCCGGGCGGAGGGGCCGCTGACCTCGACCGGGCTGGGCGGCGCCAAGAACGGCGGCGAGTGGTTCCAGTGGTCCGAGACCAAGATCGCGGTGGAGTGGCTGCTCGACATCGGCGAGGTCGTCTGCACCGAGCGGCGCAGCTGGAAGCGCGTGTACGACCTGGCCGAGCGGGCCGTTCCCGGCGCCCTGTTCCACGACGGACTCGACGACCGGGAGTGCCTGCGCCGCCTGGTCGCGCTGGCCGGGCAGAGCCTGGGCGTCGGCACCCGCGCCGACATCGCCGACTACCACCGCCTCAAGGGCGAGCAGGTCGACGCGGTCATCGCGGACTCGGGCCTGGTCCCCGTCGAGGTCGAGGGCTGGGGCAAGCCGGCCTGGGCGGACCCGGCCGCCCTGGCCGCCGCCCCGCGCGGCCGCCACCGCACCACCCTGCTGTCCCCGTTCGACTCCCTGGTGTGGGACCGGGCGCGCACCGAGCGGGTCTTCGGCTTCACACACCGGCTGGAGGCCTACGTCCCCAAGGCACAGCGGATACACGGCTACTTCGCGATGCCGCTGCTGGCGGGCGGGCGGCTGCGCGGCCGGGTCGACCCGGCCCGCGAGGGCAGCACGCTGGTGGCCCGGCAGCTGTCGCTGACCTCCCCCGGGGACGCCCGGCACATGGCGGCGGCCCTGCGCGAGGCGGCCGAGTGGGTCGGCTGCGACGCCGTCCGCGTCGAGCGCGCGGCCACTCCGCAGGAGGCGGCCGCCGTCACGGCGGAGCTGGCCGCGCTCTGACCGGTGCGCGCGGGCGGCCCCGGGGCTCTCCGGGGCCGCGCCCGGCAGGCCGCCGTGCTAACGGATCTCCAGGATCTTCTCGCGCATCGCGTACACGACCGCTTCCATCCGGGAGTGCAGCTGGAGCTTCTCCAGGATGTTGCGGACGTGGTTCTTCACCGTGTTCTCGGAGATGAACAACTCCTTGGCGATGTCCCGGTTGTTCATCCCCGTCGCGACCAGCTTGAGGACCTCCAGCTCGCGGTCGGTGAGCCGCGGCGCCGGGACCAGCCGGCGCTCGTCGGTCCGCTGGATCATCGACTTGAACTCGGTCAGCAGCTTCGACGCCATTGAGGGGCTGATCTGCGACTGCCCGTCCGCCACCGCGCGGATCGCGGTGGCCACCTCGTCCGTGGAGATCTCCTTCAGCAGGTAGCCCGTCGCCCCCGCCTTGATCGCGTCGTAGAGGTCGGCCTCCTCGTCGCTGATCGTCAGCATGATGATCTTCGCGGAGGGGGCCACCTCCTTGATCGAGGTGCATGCCTCGATCCCGCCGCGGCGCGGCATCCGCACGTCCATCAGCACGATGTCCGGCAGCAGGTCCGCCGCCTTGTCCACCGCCTCCGCGCCGTCCCCGGCCTCGCCGACGACCTGGATGTCCTCCTCGTGCGCGAGGACGATCTCCAGCCCGCGCCGGAACAGGGCATGGTCGTCGACGACGAGCACCCGGATCGGCTCACCGCCGTCTTCGCCGCGCTCCGGCCCGAAACCGTCCGCCATCGTTCCTCCCCCTGCACGTACCGAGCTGCCGGCCAACGCCGCGGGCAGGCCCGCGGGTTGACTGCCCGCCATGATTCCATGCCCGCGGCCCCCGGCGCGGGCGCCCGGACGGCGACCGGCGCATACCGGTCATCCGCAGCCGGGCCGCCCGGTCACGGCGGTGCCCCCGCCGGACACCGAGGCGTCCGGCGGGGGCACCGCGCGGAAATCCGGTGCGGCCTCAGCCGCCGAGCGCGCCGCCCGCGCCCCCTGCACCGGCCTCGCCGTTGCTGGAGGCCTGGTCGGAGTTGAGGTGGATCACGCCGTAGTCGTAGCCGTGGCGCCGGTAGACGACGCTCGGCATCTTGGTGTCGGAGTCGACGAACAGGTAGAAGTCGTGGCCGACCAGCTCCATCTCGTACAGGGCCTGGTCGAGCGACATGGGTGAAGCCGAGTGCGTCTTCTCGCGGACGATGAGCGGGCCTTCGCCCTGCACCTCCAGCGATCCGATGCGGGTGGTCGGGATCGCGTCCGCCTCGTCGGCGGAGACCGGCTGGCCGCTCCCGTTCAGGGTCGCGGCGTCCGGCACCGCGTCGGCGACTTCGGCCGCGGAGAGGCGGCCTGCGCCGCGGCGGCTGTGCCGCTTGTCGTGCTGCCTGCGCAGCCGGGACTCGAGCTTCTCGTGTGCGAGGTCGAGCGCCGCGTACGGGTCGGCCGCGGCGGCTTCCGCACGGATCACCGGTCCGCGCGAGCGCAGGGTGATCTCCACACGGTCGGAACGGTCGGCCTGGCGCGGGTTGTGCTCCTTGGACACCTCGACATCCAGGCTGATGACCTTGCCGTCATACTTCTGGATCTTGTCCACGTTGAGCTTCTCCGCAACGTGCTTGCGGAACCGCTCGGGCACCTCGGTCTTGCGGCCCTTGACGACGATGTCCACGCAGAACTCCGTTCCCGGATAGCTCCGCCTCGCGGCGAAGCGTCTCCCTTTCGCACCAGGCTCCGGTGTTCACCGGAGCCTCGGACTTGGCGACTTTCACCTCCTCCTCCCCCATCGGCAAGATCTACACCCCACCGACTTCGGAGTCGAGAGACAGCCTCTGACACGAAGATTCAAGACCTGCGAAACGTGCGATCCGGTGCGAATCCCAGGGTCGCCAGTTCCTTACAACCGAACATATCTCTCCAAGACGGTTGTCGGCACCCGCTACCGGAACGTACCTCCGTTCAGGAGCTTTCTCCCTCTCACTACCTGCAACGATGCGCCTTCCCCTGCAGTTCCAAATCTATTCACCCAAGGGTTGGTCTGTCTGTGCAAACGGCGGGATTCGTACGAACGCCCCATGCGGAGCGGCCACCACGGCCGCCCCCTGCGCCTCGCCCAGGCCCGCCCCCGCGAGGGCCCGCGCCGCCTCGGCGAGCGTCGCCCCCGTCGTCGCCACGTCGTCGACCAGCACGATCCGCGCCCCGGCCGCAAGACGCCCCGCGCCCCGGCACACCCCGAGCGCCCCGGCCAGGTTCGCCCGCCGCTCCCGGGCACCCAGCCCGGCCTGGTCGGCCACCGGCCGCACCTGCCGCAGTACGGGCGCCACCCGCGCGGCCACCCCGGCCCGCCGCAGCCGCCCCGCCGCGGCCAGCGCGGTGCGCCGCACCGGATCGTGCCCCCGCGCCCGTACCTGCGCCCGCGCCGACGGCACGGGGACCAGCACCACCCCGGGTGCCGCCCCGGCCGCAGACTGCGGCAGCGCCGCGCGGACCGCCCCGGCCAGCGCCCCGCCGAGCGGCCCGGCCAGCGGCAGCGCCCCGCGCTCCTTGTGGGCGAGCAGCACGGCCCGTACGGGGCCCCCGTACGCGGCGGCCGCGTACACCGCGGGCAGCCCCGGCGGGCAGCCCGCCGGAACGACCCGGCCGGCCGGGCCCGCGGCGAGCGCCCGCGCGCATGCCGCGCACAGCACCTCCCGCGCCGCCCCGCAGCCCGCGCAGCACGGCGGCAGGACCAGGCCCGACAGCTCCCGCCACCACGCGCGCATGCCTCCACGGTGCCGGGCAGGACGCCGCTCCGCCACCCCTGTGGACAACGGTACCGGTCAGCCGGTCAGCCGGTCAGCCCGGGTACACCGGGGCCCGGCCGAGCGCGATCGTGCGCCACTGCGCGCCCGGCGGCAGCCACACGATGCCGTCGTCCTCGGACCAGGCCACGACCGGCTTCTTGTCGTCGTCCGCGGCGGCCACCGCGATCAGCCCGGTCGCCCCCGGCAGGCTCGCCGCGACCATCGAGCCGTCCGCCAGCATCGAGCGGGCCTGCACGACGCCGCCCTTCTCCCGGCCCACCACGAGCAGCCGCCCGCGCGGCGCCCAGCTCAGCGCCGTGACGTCGGCCATCTGCGGGGCCGCCGGGCGCAGTTCCCGCACCGTCACCGGCGGCGCGGCCGCCACCGCGGGCTTGCCGCCCTCGGGCCGCTCGATGCGCCCGATGTAGAGGCTCTTGAGGTTGCCCTTCTGCACCAGCAGCGCGAGGCGCACCCCGTCCGGGGCGGCCCTCACGGCGGTGATCCGGCCGTCCAGCCCGGCCACCTCGACCTTCTGCGCGACGGAGGTCCCCGCCGGCACCCGGTACAGGGCCGGCGCCTGCGGGTCCTGGTCGGCGACCCACACGTCGCCGGCCGCGTCGAAGCTGGGCGTGCTCAGCCCGTTCGGCTTGGCGCCCTTGGCGGTGAGCACCGGCGCCGGCATCGGCCCGGCGGTCGTCAGGTTGACCAGGTACATGCCCCGGCCGTCCTCGGAGACCGCGGCCGCCCGCTTCTCGTCGTACGAGACCGCGGCCGAGGCGGCCTTGAACGCCGGGCTGCCCGACAGCGGGCCCGGCACGGGCTCGGCCCGGTACTGCTGGTCCTCGCTGTTGACGTCGAGCTTCATCCGCACGAAGCGGCTCTCGGCGTCGACGTAGTACTGGTAGTCGGGGCTCGGCACGCGGTGCGCGATGGCCGAGGCGCCCGCGTCCGTCACCGAGCACAGCAGGGAGCGGTCGGAGCGCAGCAGCTCCACCCGCTCCAGCCGGGACGCCGCCAGTTCCTTGACGGTGAACAGCATTTGCGTGGCCATCTTCTGGCACTGCGGCTGCGCGACGTCGTCGACCTTCCGGTTCAGCGGCACACGCAGGACGTTCTGCCCGTCGGTGGCGAGGGACTTGGTGCCCTCGCGCAGCTCCGTCCCCGTCGGGAAGCTCGAAGTGACCACCGGCCCCAGCCACTTGGACGGCCCGGCGAGCAGCGACTGCACCGTCTGCGTCGTGGGGTCCATCCGCGAGTCCGGGTCGCTGCGCTGGCGTACGTACACCGGGTCGGCGACGAGGGTCCCCCCGGCGAAGTAGTACTTGTTCACCGGCATGTAGATGCGCTGGAAGTCCGACTCGCTGAGGACGAGGCTCGCCGGCGGGGTCTGGATCCGCCACTGCTTGTTCTCCTGCACGAGCTGCAGGGTCTCCTCGTAGCGGCTGTCCTCGGGGGCCGGCTGGTACGCGCTGCGCTCGTCCACGGTCGCGAGGCGCTTGCCGGCCATCTTGAAGCGGGGCCCCGGGCCGTCCTTGTCGCCGGGCAGGGAGAAGCGGTCGATGCCCGCCGACAGCACGGTGACGCCTGTGCTGGGCCGCCACGTCCGCGCCGCGTCCTCGGTGAGGTACTTCCGGGCGGTCTGCAGCTGCGGGTCGTCGCTGGTCATGGCCTCCAGGAAGCCGTCGACGATCTCGGTCGGGCCCGCCTTGTCGGCCGGCGGCACACCGAACACCCGCACCTGCGAGTCCACGCCCTGCGAGGCCCGCACCTCGCGGATCTCGCCGCTGACCGGCATGGACGCGCAGCCGGCCAGAAGCAGCACGCCCGCGCCGAGCGCGCAGGCGCGGGCGGCCGCCGGCCGGCGCCCGGTGCGGGCGCCGCCGCGCCCCGCGGGCGGCCCGGCCTCGGCTCGTACGGGCTCTGCGCCCACCGGCTCAGCGTCCACCTGCTCCATCCTCCTGTGCTGCCTGGTCGGCGGGGCGGGCCACGACGCGGGCACCGCTGCCGGGCAGGGCCGTCGGGTCGGCCGGCACCGGCACGGCCCCGCCGACCGGCGGCCGGGGCGGTATCGCCGAGCGGTCGGTGCGCGCGGGCGCCTGCGCCTGCGGCCCCTTCGGCCGGTCGGCAGCGCCGGCCGCGGCGCGGGCCCGGTTGGCCCGCGAGTCCTCGGGCTCCAGCGGGATCGGGGAGCCGCGCAGCGGCTCGTCGGCGGTGCGCGGCAGCGTCAGCCGGAACTGGGAGCCGCCGCCGGGCTCGCCCCAGGCCTGGAGCCAGCCGCCGTGCAGGCGGGCGTCCTCGACGGCGATGGACAGGCCCAGGCCGGTGCCGCCGGTGGTGCGGGCGCGGGCCGGGTCGGCCCGCCAGAAGCGGTTGAAGACACGGGTCGCCTCGCCGGGCTTGAGGCCGACGCCGTAGTCCCGTACGGCGATGGCGACGGCGCCGCCCGCGGAGGCGAGGCGCACCACCACGTCGCGGCCCTCGCCGTGCTCGACGGCGTTGACGACGAGGTTGCGCAGGACGCGCTCCACGCGCCGGGCGTCGGCCTCGGCGATGACCGGCTGGGTGTCGCCCAGCACCCGGATCCGGGTGCCCTTGTGCTCGGCGAGCGGCTCGGCGCCCTCGACGACCCGGTGGACGACGTCGCGCAGGTCGATCGGCTCGGCCTCCAGCGCGGCGGCGCCCGCGTCGAAGCGGCTGATCTCCAGGAGGTCGGCCAGCAGCGACTCGAAGCGGTCGAGCTGCCCGGCGAGGAGTTCCGCGGAACGGGCGGTGACCGGGTCGAAGTCGACGCGGGCGTCGTGGATGACGTCGGCGGCCATCCGCACGGTGGTCAGCGGGGTCCGCAGCTCGTGCGAGACGTCGGAGACGAACCGGCGCTGCATCCGCGACAGCTCCTCCAGCTGCTGGATCTTGCCCTGGAGGCTCTGCGCCATCTTGTTGAAGGCCTCGCCGAGGCGGGCGATGTCGTCCTCGCCGGTGACCTTCATCCGCTCCTGCAGCCGCCCGGCCGACAGCCGCTCGGCGATGCCCGCGGCCATCCGCACCGGGGTGACGATCTGCCGGACCACGAGCCAGGCGATGGCGCTGAGCAGCACGACGACGAACAGGCCGGCGGTGGCGATGGTCGACTTGACCAGGTTCAGCGACTCCTCCTCCTGCGTCAGCGGGAAGAGGTAGTACAGGTCGTAGGGGTCGCCGTTGATGTCGGTGAGCCGCTTCCCGACGACCAGCGCGGGCTCGGGGTCCTTGTCGCCGGCCCCGGCCGTGTACTTGATCTGCGAGAACGTCTTGAACGTGCCGGTGGCGTGGTTCACGGCGTGCCGCAGCGCCGGCGGGACGCTCGCGGTCGGGTCGACGTTGCCGGAGGCGCGGGCGCCCTTGACGCCGGATGCGCCGGGACCGCCGGGCCGGCCGACGCCGCCCGCGGCAGGGCCGCCCGGGGCGCCCGTGCCGACGCCGAGCGCGACCACCTCGAACGCTGTCTGGCCGCCGCTCGCGAGCTGCTTGACCAGCGAGTTCATCCAGGTACTGGCGTCCCGGCCGACCTTGTTGTCGGTGGCGTCGGGGCCGTCGACCGTCGCCGGGGTGTTCGCCTTCTCCTGCGCGACGGCGAAGCCGCCCGCGGCCTGGCTCTGCGCCGCCTCCTCCTTCGCCTCGAGAAGGCCCGTGCTGACCTGCGCGATGACGACGACGCCGAGCGCGAGCACGACGGTCAGCGACATCAGCATGGTCGCGGCGACGACCCGCAGCTGGATGTTGCGCCGCCACAGCCGGACAGCCGGAAGCAGCGGCCGCCGTACGAGGCGTACGAGCAGCCGCAGCACGGGACCGCCGGGCGCTCCGTCCTGGAGCAGCCGGCCGCCCCGCAGGGCCCCCCAGCGGGAGCCGCCCCGCGGCCTGCCGGACATCACGTCAGCTCGGTCCTGCCTTGTAGCCGACACCGCGCACCGTCACGACGATCTCGGGGCGCTCCGGATCCTTCTCGACCTTGGAGCGCAGGCGCTGGACGTGCACGTTGACCAGGCGGGTGTCCGCCGCGTGCCGGTAGCCCCACACCTGCTCCAGCAGCACCTCGCGGGTGAAGACCTGCCAGGGCTTGCGGGCGAGCGCGACCAGCAGGTCGAACTCCAGCGGCGTCAGCGCGATCGAGCTGCCGTCGCGCTTGACGGAGTGCCCGGCCACGTCGATCACGAGGTCGCCGATGGTCAGCTGCTCCGGAGCCGGCTCCTCCGAGCGGCGCAGGCGCGCCCGGATGCGGGCCACCAGCTCCTTCGGCTTGAACGGCTTGACGATGTAGTCGTCGGCCCCGGACTCCAGGCCCACCACGACGTCCACCGTGTCGCTCTTCGCCGTGAGCATCACGATCGGCACCCCGGACTCGGCCCGGATGAGCCGGCAGACCTCTATGCCGTCCCTCCCGGGCAGCATCAGGTCCAGCAGCACCAGGTCCGGTTTGACCTCCCGGAAGGCAGCCAGTGCCTTGTCGCCGTCCGCTACGAACGACGGCTCGAAACCTTCACCACGCAACACGATGCCGAGCATCTCGGCCAGTGCGGTGTCGTCGTCGACGACAAGGACGCGTCCCTTCATGCTTGACATCATCCCATTAGCCAATCGTTACCAGGCGGTGAGCTGCCCCACAGCCAGAATGGCCGGAAACCGCCCCTCGGCCCCGTGTGGAGATCACATCGCCCAGTCTGCCCCGGATCAGGGTGACAATTGAACCCGCAGGCGGCCCGGTACGGCGGGGGACGGCCCGCCCGCACGCTGTTCCCACGTGGCACGATGGCAGCCGACCAGCGCCCCCGCCCCCGGCAGGCACACGTGAAGGAGCGACGATGAACGACTCTCCGGGCTGGGCCGCGCCCGGATCCTCTCCGTCCGACGGCGAGCGGCCCGGCGCACCCGACTCCCCCGGGCCCGGCTCCGACGCCCGGCCCCCCGCAGAAGGCCGCAAGTGGGCCGAGCGCCAGCCGCCTCCCGGCGACTGGCAGAGCCCCGGCGCCCCGCAGACCCCCGAGCCCCCGGCCGGCCCGCAGCAGCCCGCGCCCGGCGGCTGGAACCGCGGCGGCACCGGCCCCGGCAGCCCGTACGGCTACCCCGGCGGCCCCGGCCGGTGGGGCAAGCCCCCGGCCGCCAAGCCCGGCGTCATCCCGCTGCGCCCCCTCGACATGGGCGAGATCCTCGACGGCGCCGTCGCCACCATGCGACGCCACTGGCGCTCCGTCTTCGCGATCACCCTCGTCATCGCCACGGTCGTCCAGATCACCGACGTCCTGCTGAAGAAGTACGCCTTCCCGGCCGTCCCCGTGATGAGCGAGGAGCCGGACCTGCAGGAGCTCGTCGACTCGCTCACCGACACGCTCCTGTCGAGCCTGGGCACCGCCTTCGTCCAGTTCATCGCCGGAATCCTGGCGACCGCCCTGCTCACCATGGTCTTCAGCCGGGCCGTCATCGGCCGCGCCTCGTCCGTCGGCGAGGCCTGGCGCGACGCCCGCCCGCAGCTGCCGCGCCTGGCCGGCCTGGCCCTGGCCATCGGCCTGGGCGCCGCCGCCCTCGCCACCGTGCTGCTCCTGCCGGGCATCCTCACCCGGAGCACCGGCCTGCTCCTGCTCGGCGGGCTCGCCGCCCTGCCGCTGCTGCTCTGGCTCGCGATCAAGTTCACGCTGGCCTCGCCGGCGCTGATGCTGGAGAAGTCCGGCATCGTCACGGCCCTGCGCCGCTCCTCCAGGCTCGTCCAGGGCTCCTGGTGGCGGATCTTCGGCATCACGGCCCTGACCGCGATCATCACGCTCGTCGTGTCGTTCGTGATCCTGACGCCGATCAGCGCCCTGGCGCTGGTCATCGCCGGCGGCCTCGACGGCTTCGACCAGCAGACCCTGGCCACCAGCTGGCCGTTCCTGGTCATCTCCGGCATCGGCGCGGTCATCGTGCAGACGGTCACCATCCCGATGCAGGCCGGCGTCACCGTCCTCCTGTACGTCGACCAGCGCATCCGCCGCGAGGCCCTCGACCTGGAGCTGGCCCGCGCCGCCGGCCTGCACGAGTACGGCACGGACCCCGCGGCCCCGCCCACGGCCGGCTAGCCGCCCGTGGCGAGCAGGGGGGACCTCATCGCGGGCGCGGCGGCCGGGGAGACGCCGCCGGTCACGACACCTCGCGGCCCGGCCCGCGAGGCGGCCGAACGGGAACTGTCCGACCCGGCCTACCACCAGAACGACCCCGGGCTGCTGCGGCGCGCCCTGGACGCCTTCTGGGAGTGGCTCGGCGACCTCTTCGACCGAGCCGGCGCGGCCGCCCCCGGCGGCACCGCCGGCCTGGCCGCGGCGGCCGCCCTGGCCGTCCTCGCCGCGGCCGCCCTGTGGTGGCGGCTCGGCACACCGCGCCGGACCTCCGCCGGCGCGGCCGCCCTGTTCGCCGACGGCCCGCGCAGCGCCGCCGACCACCGCACCGCCGCCGAGGCCCACGCCGCGGCGGCCCGCTGGAACGAGGCCGTCCAGGAGCGCATGCGGGCCGTCGTCCGCTCCCTGGAGGAGCGCGCCCTCCTCGACCCGCGCCCCGGCCGCACCGCCGACGAGGCCGCCGCCGCGGCAGCGCCCGCCCTCCCCGGCCACGCCGACGCGCTGCGCGCCGCGGCCCGCACCTTCGACGACGTCGCCTACGGCGGCCGCACCGCCGACGCCGCCGCCTACGGCCGCCTCCGCGACCTCGACCTGGCCCTGGCCGAAACCCGGCCCCGCCTGACGGGCGGCCCGGCATGACCGCCGCCGCCCCGCGCCCGGCCTCCCCGCCCGAGCCCGCCGGCGGCACGTTCCGCCCGGCCGCGACACCGGCCGCGGTGTGGCGCCGCGCCCGCGGCCTGCTCCTCGCCCTCGCCGTCCTGATCACCGCGGGCGTCGTCCTCGCCGCCCTGGACCCGGGCGGCCGCCACGGCCGCCTCGACCCCCGCTCCGCGGACCCCTCGGGCACCCGGGCCGTCGCCGCGCTGCTCCGGGACCGCGGCGTGAGCACCCGTATCGTCACGACGGCGGACGCCGCCGCGGGCGCGGCCGGCCCCGGCACCACCCTGCTGGTCGCCCGCCCCGACCTGCTCGGCCCGCAGGCACGCGGCACGATCCGCTCCGCCGCCGACCTGTCCGGCGGCCGCACCGTCCTCCTGGCCCCGGGAGGCACCGCCCTGCGCGACCTCGCGCCCGCGGTGCACACCGCCGGCGCCTCCCGCACCGACACCCCCGCCCCCGACTGCGCGCTGCCCGCCGCCCGCACCGCGGGACGCGCCGACACGGGTGGCGGCCTGCGGTACACGACGACGGCCGCGGGCGCGGCCGCCTGCTACCCGGACGGCGGCCGCCCGACCCTGCTCGTCCTGCCGTCGGCGACCGCGGGCGGCGACACCGTCGTCGCCGGCTCCGCCGCCTTCCTCCTCAACGAGGACCTGGCCCGCGAGGGCAACGCCTCCCTGGCCCTGCACCTGCTCGGCAGCCGCCCCGAACTCGTCTGGTACCTGCCCTCGCCCGCCGAGCTGCGGGACGGCGCGGGCGGCGACACCGCCCTCACCGACCTGATCCCGGCGGGCTGGCACTGGGCGCTCCTCCAGCTGCTGATCGCCGCCGTCCTGGCCGCCCTGTGGCGGGCCCGCCGCCTCGGCCCGCTCGTCACCGAACGCCTCCCCGTCGCGGTCCGCGCCTCGGAGGCCACCGAGGGCCGCGCCCGCCTCTACCGCAGGGCCGCCGCCCGGGAGCGCGCGGCGACGGTGCTGCGGGCCGCCGCCCGGGAGCGCCTCGCCGCCCTCGTGGGCGTACCGAAGTCCGGCTGCCACGACCCGGCGGTCCTCGTGCCGGCCGTGTCGGCGCGCGCTTCCGGCCCGGACCGGGACGCAGCGGCCCTGCTCTTCGGCCTCCCGCCCGCAACGGACGCGGCACTCGTCGCGCTCGCCGACCACCTCGACGCCCTCGAAAGAGAGGTCCGCTCCTCATGACGGCCACCACGGACAGCGCCCGCTCCGCCCTGGAGGCGATCCGCACCGAGATCGGCAAGGCCGTCGTGGGCCAGGACCCGGCGGTCACCGGTCTCGTCGTCGCCCTCCTGTGCCGCGGCCACGTCCTGCTGGAGGGCGTCCCGGGCGTCGCGAAGACCCTGCTGGTACGGGCCCTGGCGGCCTCCCTCGACCTCGGCACGAAACGCGTCCAGTTCACCCCGGACCTGATGCCGAGCGACGTGACGGGCTCGCTGGTCTACGACGCCCGCACCGCCGAGTTCTCCTTCCAGGAGGGCCCGGTCTTCACGAACCTGCTCCTCGCCGACGAGATCAACCGCACTCCTCCGAAGACGCAGTCCGCGCTGCTGGAGGCGATGGAGGAGCGGCAGGTGACGGTGGACGGCACCCCGCGCCGCCTGCCCGAGCCGTTCCTGGTCGCCGCGACGATGAACCCGGTCGAGTACGAGGGCACGTACCCGCTGCCCGAGGCGCAGCTGGACCGCTTCCTGCTGAAGCTGAACGTCCCGCTGCCCTCCCGCGCCGACGAGGTCGACGTCCTGACCCGGCACGCGGCGGGTTTCGACCCGCGCGACCTCGCGGCGGCCGGCATCCGCCCGGTGGCGGGACCGGAGGAGCTCCGGGCGGCCCGCGAGGCCGTCGCCGCCGTCGCCGTGTCGCCGGATATCGCCGGGTACGTCGTCGACGTATGCCGCGCCACCCGCGAGTCGCCGTCGCTGTCCCTGGGCGTCTCCCCGCGCGGCGCGACGGCCCTCCTCGCCGCGTCCCGCGCGTGGGCGTGGCTGACCGGCCGGGACTATGTCACACCGGACGACGTGAAGGCGCTGGCCCTGCCGACGCTGCGGCACCGGGTGCAGCTGCGCCCGGAGGCCGAGATGGAAGGTGTGACACCGGATGCGGTGCTGAACGCCGTCCTGTCCCACGTCCCCGTGCCCCGCTGATGGCCCTCACCGGACGCGCCGCCCTGCTGGCGGCCCTCGGCGCCCTCCCCGTCGGCCTGCTGGAGCCGTCCTGGGCGGGCATCCTCGCGGTGAACGGCCCGCTGGCCGCAGCCTGCGCCCTCGACTACGCGCTGGCGGCGCCGGTCCGCAGCCTGGTCCTGTCCCGCTCGGGCGACACGGCGGTCCGCCTGGGCGAGCCGGCCGAGGTCCACTTGTCGGTCACCAACCCGGGAACCCGCCCGCTGCGGGCCCGGATCCGCGACGCGTGGCCTCCGAGCAGCTGGCTGCCCGGCACCGAACAGGCGGCGTCCCGGCACACGCTGACGGTCCCTCCGGGCGAACGCCGCCGCGTGTCGACCCGTCTGCACCCCACCCGCCGCGGCGACCGCCACGCGGACCGGGTGACGATCCGCTCCTCCGGTCCTCTGGGCCTCGCCTCCCGCCAGGGCACGCACCGCATCCCCTGGACGGTGCGCGTCCTCCCGCCCTTCACGAGCCGCAAGCACCTGCCGTCCCGCCTGGCGCGCCTGCGCGAACTGGACGGCCGGACGAGCGTCCTGACGCGCGGTGAGGGCACCGAGTTCGACAGCCTCCGCGACTACGTCCCGGGGGACGACACCCGCTCGATCGACTGGCGCGCGACGGCCCGCAGGCACGGCGTCGCGGTCCGCACCTGGCGCCCGGAACGCGACCGGCACATCCTGGTCTGCCTGGACACGGGCCGCACCTCGGCCGGCCGCGTCGGCGACGCCCCCCGCCTGGACGCCTCGATGGATGCGGCCCTCCTCCTGGCGGCCCTGGCCGCCCGCGCCGGCGACCGCGTGGACCTCCTGGCCTACGACCGCCGGGTCCGCGCCCAGGTCCAGGGCCGCTCGGCGGGCGACGTCCTGCCGGCCTTCGTGGACGCGATGGCCCCGCTGGAGCCGGAACTCATCGAGACGGACGCCCGCTCGCTCGTCTCCACGATCCTCCGCACGGCCCCCCGCAGCTCCCTGGTGGTCCTGCTGACCAGCCTGGAGGCGGCTCCGGTGGAGGAGGGCCTGCTCCCCCTGCTTCCCCGCCTGACCCAGCGCCACACGGTCCTCCTGGCCTCGGTCTCGGACCCGAAGGTGGCGGAGATGGCCCGCGCCCGCGGCACCCTGGACGCGGTCTACGAGGCCGCGGCCGCGGCCCAGTCCCAGGCCCAGCGCCGCCGCACCGCGGACCAACTGGCCCGCCACGGCGTCCACGTCGTGGACGCCGCCCCCGACACCCTGGCCCCCGCCCTGGCCGACGCCTACCTCGCCCTGAAGTCCGCCGGCCGCCTGTGAGGCCGGCGGTCCACGTCAACGATCGAGGACGAGGTGCTGCCGGATCACGCCGCATTCTCGTGTCGGCCCGCGAAGGCCTGACGGATCCTGCGCCCCATCTCCGCGCTCTCCTCGTCCGTCACTCGCACACCGAAGTGTTCGGCCATGTACTCACGCGCCCGTTCGGCCCGCTCGCGCCGCTCCTCGTGGGTGAGCGTGGACTCCGCAAACTCCTGCGCGAGAGCTCTGATGGACGTGCCGCGGGACTCGGCGATGACCGCAAGGCGATCGCGCACCTCAGCCGACACTCGGATCATGGCATCGGACATGACCCGAATCTACAGCGGTGTACACATGCACGGCTGGTAAACGCAGGAAAGCCCCGCACCAGAGCTGGTGCGGGGCTGACCCACAATGATTGTTCGGCGGCGTCCTACTCTCCCACAGGGTCCCCCCTGCAGTACCATCGGCGCTGAAAGGCTTAGCTTCCGGGTTCGGAATGTAACCGGGCGTTTCCCTAACGCTATGACCACCGAAACACTATGAAGTTGAACTCAAGCCGGCAAGGCGAGTTCGTTGCTTCAGAACTAACACAGTGGACGCGAGCAACTGAGGACAAGCCCTCGGCCTATTAGTACCAGTCAGCTCCACCCGTTACCGGGCTTCCACATCTGGCCTATCAACCCAGTCGTCTACTGGGAGCCTTACCCTCTCAAGGAGGTGGGAATACTCATCTTGAAGCAGGCTTCCCGCTTAGATGCTTTCAGCGGTTATCCCTCCCGAACGTAGCCAACCAGCCATGCCCTTGGCAGGACAACTGGCACACCAGAGGTTCGTCCGTCCCGGTCCTCTCGTACTAGGGACAGCCCTTCTCAATATTCCTACGCGCACAGCGGATAGGGACCGAACTGTCTCACGACGTTCTAAACCCAGCTCGCGTACCGCTTTAATGGGCGAACAGCCCAACCCTTGGGACCGACTCCAGCCCCAGGATGCGACGAGCCGACATCGAGGTGCCAAACCATCCCGTCGATATGGACTCTTGGGAAGATCAGCCTGTTATCCCCGGGGTACCTTTTATCCGTTGAGCGACGGCGCTTCCACAAGCCACCGCCGGATCACTAGTCCCGACTTTCGTCCCTGCTCGACCCGTCGGTCTCACAGTCAAGCTCCCTTGTGCACTTACACTCAACACCTGATTGCCAACCAGGCTGAGGGAACCTTTGGGCGCCTCCGTTACCCTTTGGGAGGCAACCGCCCCAGTTAAACTACCCATCAGACACTGTCCCTGATCCGGATCACGGACCGAGGTTAGACATCCAGCACGACCAGAGTGGTATTTCAACGACGACTCCACAACCACTGGCGTGGCCGCTTCACAGTCTCCCACCTATCCTACACAAGCCGAACCGAACACCAATATCAAACTGTAGTAAAGGTCCCGGGTCTTTCCGTCCTGCTGCGCGAAACGAGCATCTTTACTCGTAGTGCAATTTCACCGGGCCTATGGTTGAGACAGTCGAGAAGTCGTTACGCCATTCGTGCAGGTCGGAACTTACCCGACAAGGAATTTCGCTACCTTAGGATGGTTATAGTTACCACCGCCGTTTACTGGCGCTTAAGTTCTCAGCTTCGCCCCACCGAAATGGAGCTAACCGGTCCCCTTAACGTTCCAGCACCGGGCAGGCGTCAGTCCGTATACATCGCCTTACGGCTTCGCACGGACCTGTGTTTTTAGTAAACAGTCGCTTCTCGCTGGTCTCTGCGGCCACCCCAGCTCAAGGTGCAAGACCTATCACCAGGAATGGCCCCCTTCTCCCGAAGTTACGGGGCATTTTGCCGAGTTCCTTAACCATAGTTCACCCGAACGCCTCGGTATTCTCTACCTGACCACCTGAGTCGGTTTAGGTACGGGCCGCCATGAAACTCGCTAGAGGCTTTTCTCGACAGCATAGGATCATCCACTTCGCCACAATCGGCTCGGCATCAGGTCTCAACCTTGTATGAGGGACGGATTTGCCTACCCCTCGGCCTACACCCTTACCCCGGGACAACCACCGCCCGGGCTGGACTACCTTCCTGCGTCACCCCATCGCTTACCTACTACAAGTCCGGTTCGTCGGCTCCACCACTTCCCTTCACCCGAAGGATCCAGGACGGCTTCACGGACTTAGCATCGCTCGCCTCGATATTGGGCGTTTCAAAGCGGGTACCGGAATATCAACCGGTTGTCCATCGACTACGCCTGTCGGCCTCGCCTTAGGTCCCGACTTACCCTGGGCAGATCAGCTTGACCCAGGAACCCTTAGTCAATCGGCGCACACGTTTCTCACGTGTGTATCGCTACTCATGCCTGCATTCTCACTCGTGAACCGTCCACAACTCGCTTCCGCGGCTGCTTCACCCGGCACACGACGCTCCCCTACCCATCACAGCCTCCGTTGGGAGTATTACTGCAATGACACGACTTCGGCGGTACGCTTGAGCCCCGCTACATTGTCGGCGCGGAATCACTTGACCAGTGAGCTATTACGCACTCTTTCAAGGGTGGCTGCTTCTAAGCCAACCTCCTGGTTGTCTCTGCGACTCCACATCCTTTCCCACTTAGCGTACGCTTAGGGGCCTTAGTCGATGCTCTGGGCTGTTTCCCTCTCGACCATGGAGCTTATCCCCCACAGTCTCACTGCCGCGCTCTCACTTACCGGCATTCGGAGTTTGGCTAAGGTCAGTAACCCGGTAGGGCCCATCGCCTATCCAGTGCTCTACCTCCGGCAAGAAACACACGACGCTGCACCTAAATGCATTTCGGGGAGAACCAGCTATCACGGAGTTTGATTGGCCTTTCACCCTAACCACAGGTCATCCCCCAGGTTTTCAACCCTGGTGGGTTCGGTCCTCCACGAAGTCTTACCTCCGCTTCAACCTGCCCATGGCTAGATCACTCCGCTTCGGGTCTAGAGCGTGCAACTCAAACGCCCTGTTCGGACTCGCTTTCGCTACGGCTTCCCCACACGGGTTAACCTCGCTACACACCGCTAACTCGCAGGCTCATTCTTCAAAAGGCACGCAGTCACGAGACGTGCAAGCACGTCCGACGCTCCCACGGCTTGTAGGCACACGGTTTCAGGTACTATTTCACTCCGCTCCCGCGGTACTTTTCACCATTCCCTCACGGTACTATCCGCTATCGGTCACCAGGGAATATTTAGGCTTAGCGGGTGGTCCCGCCAGATTCACACGGATTTCTCGGGCCCCGTGCTACTTGGGAGATGAGCAAGCAAGCCGTACAGATTTCAGCTACGGGGGTCTTACCCTCTACGCCGGACCTTTCGCATGTCCTTCGCCTATCCATACGGTTTCTGACTCGCCCAGCCGCCGGCAGACGACTGAAGCTCATTCCCACAACCCCGCATGCGCAACCCCTGCCGGGTATCACACGCATACGGTTTGGCCTCATCCGGTTTCGCTCGCCACTACTCCCGGAATCACGGTTGTTTCTCTTCCTGAGGGTACTGAGATGTTTCACCCCTCGTTCCCTCCACACTGCCTATGTGTTCAGCAGCGGGTGACAGCCCATGACGACTGCCGGGTTTCCCCATTCGGACACCCCCGGATCAAAGCTCAGTTGGCAGCTCCCCGGGGCCTATCGCGGCCTCTCACGTCCTTCATCGGTTCCTGGTGCCAAGGCATCCACCGTGCGCCCTTAAAAACTTGGCCACAGATGCTCGCGTCCACTGTGTAGTTCTCAAACAACGACCAGCCACCCATCACCCCACCAGACAAGCTGGCGAGTTCACTGGGGCCGGCACTGAAGACCAGCCAGACGGCCGTGCCTTCAGGACCCAACAACGTGCCAGGCACCCTCGTTCATCCGCATCCTCTTTCCACGCCGAAGCAGTACTCGAGAACCATCAGATCCGAAGATGCCAACTAATCAACGTTCCACCCATGAGCTGACCGTGCAGAACGTTTGCCTGCAATCGGTACTGTGCTCCTTAGAAAGGAGGTGATCCAGCCGCACCTTCCGGTACGGCTACCTTGTTACGACTTCGTCCCAATCGCCAGTCCCACCTTCGACGGCTCCTCCACAAGGGTTGGGCCACCGGCTTCGGGTGTTACCGACTTTCGTGACGTGACGGGCGGTGTGTACAAGGCCCGGAACGTATTCACCGCAGCAATGCTGATCTGCGATTACTAGCGACTCCGACTTCATGGGGTCGAGTTGCAGACCCCAATCCGAACTGAGACCGGCTTTTTGAGATTCGCTCCACCTCACGGTATCGCAGCTCATTGTACCGGCCATTGTAGCACGTGTGCAGCCCAAGACATAAGGGGCATGATGACTTGACGTCGTCCCCACCTTCCTCCGAGTTGACCCCGGCGGTCTCCTGTGAGTCCCCATCACCCCGAAGGGCATGCTGGCAACACAGGACAAGGGTTGCGCTCGTTGCGGGACTTAACCCAACATCTCACGACACGAGCTGACGACAGCCATGCACCACCTGTATACCGACCACAAGGGGGCACCCATCTCTGGATGTTTCCGGTATATGTCAAGCCTTGGTAAGGTTCTTCGCGTTGCGTCGAATTAAGCCACATGCTCCGCCGCTTGTGCGGGCCCCCGTCAATTCCTTTGAGTTTTAGCCTTGCGGCCGTACTCCCCAGGCGGGGAACTTAATGCGTTAGCTGCGGCACCGACGACGTGGAATGTCGCCAACACCTAGTTCCCAACGTTTACGGCGTGGACTACCAGGGTATCTAATCCTGTTCGCTCCCCACGCTTTCGCTCCTCAGCGTCAGTAATGGCCCAGAGATCCGCCTTCGCCACCGGTGTTCCTCCTGATATCTGCGCATTTCACCGCTACACCAGGAATTCCGATCTCCCTACCACACTCTAGCCAGCCCGTATCGAATGCAGACCCGAGGTTAAGCCTCGGGCTTTCACATCCGACGTGACTGGCCGCCTACGAGCTCTTTACGCCCAATAATTCCGGACAACGCTTGCGCCCTACGTATTACCGCGGCTGCTGGCACGTAGTTAGCCGGCGCTTCTTCTGCAGGTACCGTCACTTTCGCTTCTTCCTGCTGAAAGAGGTTTACAACCCGAAGGCCGTCATCCCTCACGCGGCGTCGCTGCATCAGGCTTTCGCCCATTGTGCAATATTCCCCACTGCTGCCTCCCGTAGGAGTCTGGGCCGTGTCTCAGTCCCAGTGTGGCCGGTCGCCCTCTCAGGCCGGCTACCCGTCGTCGCCTTGGTAGGCCATTACCCCACCAACAAGCTGATAGGCCGCGGGCTCATCCTTCACCGCCGGAGCTTTCCACCGCGGAAGATGCCTTCCGCAGTCGTATCCGGTATTAGACCCCGTTTCCAGGGCTTGTCCCAGAGTGAAGGGCAGATTGCCCACGTGTTACTCACCCGTTCGCCACTAATCCCCTCCCGAAGGAGGTTCATCGTTCGACTTGCATGTGTTAAGCACGCCGCCAGCGTTCGTCCTGAGCCAGGATCAAACTCTCCATGAATGTTTACCGGTGATCCGGTGCACACACACGTAGAGCGGGCCAGTCATGTCGGAATAGGACCGACTGACCACTGCGTCCTCGCTGTGTTTGTTGCCCCCAGGCGTCCACCGAAGCGGACCCTGAAGGTCTTTTCAAAGGAACCTCATCCACCGAAGTGGACGGGGTATCAACTTCTGGCGTTGATTTTTGGCACGCTGTTGAGTTCTCAAGGAACGGACGCTTCCTTCGTACTCACCCGCAGTAACACTTACTGGGGCTTTCCTCCGGGCTTTCGTTCTTCGTTCTTGCGTTTCCGACTCTATCAGAGTCTTTCGCGCTCCGCTTTCCGGGGTTTTCGCTTTCGCGCTTTCCCTTTCCGGCGGTTCCGACTCTATCAGAAGTTTTCCACCGGATTTACCGGCTTCGGATTCCCGATGGCGAGTCGAGTGCACTCCGGTGGAATTCACGATTCCTGCGGAGGCGAGAGAGATGTTAAACCGCTGCTGCCGAACTGTCCAGTTCGAGGCAACCGTTCGAATCTACCTCCCCGTCGCGACCGTGTCAACGGCCGTTCCGGGACGACGAGGAGACTAGCAGCTGACCGGCCCTGCACGCACATCAGGCCGCCGTGGGCAGCGACGCGGTGCGGTCCGCGGCCTCCACGTCGCCCACCTCGCCGGCCCGTGCCGCCCGGCCGCCGAGGACGTACACGTACGCCAGGAACACCGCCTCCGCGGCGACGCCGATCGTGATCCGCGCCCATGTCGGCAGGCCGGACGGGGTCACGAAACCCTCGATCAGGCCGGATACGAACAGGACCGCCGCGAGCCCGACGGCCATGCCGAGCGCGGCCCGGCCCTGTTCGGCGAGGGCGGCGCGGCGGGTGCGCGGGCCGGGGTCGATGACCGTCCAGCCCAGCCGCAGGCCGGTGCCCGCGGCGACGAACACCGCGGTCAGTTCGAGCAGGCCGTGCGGCAGGATCAGGCCGAGGAAGACGTCGAGCCGGCCCGCGGAGGCCATCAGCCCGAGCCCCACCCCCAGGTTCGCCATGTTGAGGAAGAGGATCCACAGCACCGGCAGCCCCAGGAACGCGCCCGCGACCAGGCAGACCGCCGCCGCCTGGGCGTTGTTCGTCCACACCTGTGCCGCGAACGACGCCGCCGGGTGGCTGGAGTAGTACGCCTCGTACCCGCCGCCGGGCTCCGTCATCGCCCGCAGCTCCTCCGGCGCGGCGATGGACGCCTGCACCTCCGGGTTCATTGCGACCCACCAGCCGATCAGCACCCCGAGCAGCGTGGACAGCACCGCGGTCGGGATCCACCAGCGCCGGCTGAGGTAGACGGCGGCAGGGAAGGCGGAGGCGAAGAAGCGGGCGGCGTCCCGCCAGCCCGCGCGCCGGGTCCCGGTGACGGTGGCGCGCGCCCGGGCGACGAGCTGGGTGAGCCGGCCCGTCAGCACCGCGTCGGGCGTGCTCGACTGGATCAGCGACAGGTGGGTGGACGCCCGCTGGTACAGGGCGACCAGTTCGTCCGCCTCCGCGCCGGTGAGCCTGCGGCCGCGGCCGAGCAGCTGTTCCAGGCGGTCCCACTCCGCGCGGTGGGCCGTGACGAAGACGTCGAGATCCATCCGGTTGCCGCTCCCCCTGCTCCGGCGTACTTCTTCCACGGCCAGCTTGGCAGACTGGTCACCGAGGGGCGGGTCCGGCCGGGGAGAGGGGTGCGCAGCGTGAGCGATCTGGTGACGGGGGACGCGGTCGTCCTGGGGCTGCGGCCCGCGCGGCTGCCGAGCCGGGGGCTCGCCTACTGCCTGGACATCGCCGTCTACCTGTCGGGCTATGTGGCCGTCGCGGTCGGGCTGGCCTTCGCGACGGCCTCCCTGGACGAGGCGGCGCAGGCGGCCGTCGCGGTGTCGGGTTTCGTGCTGGGACTGGTCGGCGTCCCGATCGCGGTGGAGACGCTCAGCGGGGGCCGGTCCCTCGGCAAGCTGGCCTGCGGGCTGCGGGTGGTCCGGGACGACGGCGGGCCGATCCGGTTCCGGCACGCGCTGGTGCGCGGGGCCATGGGGGTCGTGGAGCTGCTGCTGACGTTCGGGGCGGTGGCGTGCACGGCCTCGCTGGTGTCGGAGCGGGGCCGGCGGGTCGGGGACGTGTTCGCGGGGACGCTCGTCGTCCGGGAGCGGGTGCCGCGGCAGCAGGTGATGCCGGTGCCGCCTCCGCCGCCCTGGCTGGCGGGGCGGTTCACGGGGCTGGACCTGTCTGCGGTGCCGGAGGGGCTGTGGCTGGCGGTACGCCAGTACCTGACGCGGATGGGCCAGCTGGATCCGCAGGTCGGTGCGGCGATGGCGGCGCGGCTCGCAGACGACCTGGCGGCCCGTACGGGGGCGCCGGTGCCGGCCGGGGTTCCGGCGGCGGCGTACCTGATGGCGGTCGTGCACGAGAGGCAGTCGCGGGACGCCGCGCGGGCCTTCGGGCCCGCGGCCGGCGCGGTGCCGGGCGCGGGCGCCGGTGCGTACGCCCCCGCCCCGCCGCCACCGGCGTACGGGACTCCCGCGCCGTTCGGGACGTACGGGACGCACGCGGCCCCTGTGCCTGCCGGCCTCCCGGCCCCGGCCACCCCGGCTCCCGCCCCGCCGGCCCCTGGGCGGGGCACCGGCTTCGCCCCGCCCGGGTAGGGCTGTCGGGGGGTGCGCCTAGGCTGCGGCCATGTCAGTCAACATCGATCTCGCCTTCACCGTGACCGGGCTCGCGGACCGCCGGCAGGCCGAGGACGTCGTCCGGGCCGTGCAGGAGCTGCTGTACGACGAGTCGCTGGAGAACCAGGTCAGCCACGGCTGGTCCGTGGACGACGCCGGTGCGTTCTTCGTCTCCGGGGAGTCGGACCACCCGCTCGGCATCACCCGCTTCTACCTCTGGCAGCCGCACTTCGAGGGCCTGTTCGCGGCGACGGTCGCCGGTGTGGCCCCCGCGGCCGCGCACGAGATCCGCTGGGGTTACCCGGACGAGGAGTACTGACCGGCGGCGGCCCCCGCGCCTGCGCCGGCGGTCAGGCCGGGAAGGCCGACGGCGGCGTCTCCAGGTGTTCCAGTTCGACGCCGGGTGCGGACAGGACGACGTCGCCCGCGATGTGCACGGAGTGGACCTCGCCGGTGTCCAGGGCGGTGACCCGGTACTCGTCGACGACGAGCGGCCCGCTGTCGGTGTCGTGGACGCTGCTGCCGGCGAGCTGCCAGGCCTGGTCGACCGTACGCGGCGCCAGCACGGGGTCGGTCAGCGCCACGAGCCGGACGCGGGTCGCGGCGGCCCCCTCGGCCGGCCGGAGCAGGCGTGCGGTGGCGACGAGGAAGGCCGGGGACGTGCCGGTGAACGCGGCGGCGGGGGCGTTGCCCTCGGCGGCCTCGGCGCCGGCGGGGTCGGAGCGGACCCAGGTCACCCCGTCGATGGCGGCGCCGCGGACCTGCCAGCCGGCGAGGGCCAGTTCCACGCGGATGGGGCGGCCGAGTTCGTCGACGGCGAGGTCGACGGAGCCGCGGTGGCCGCCGTCCGGGCCGGTCAGCTGGGAGACGTAGCGCCAGCCGGAGGGGCCGGGGGCGCAGTGGAAGTGCTCCTCGCCGAGCAGGGCGTGGTCGTGCGGGTCGTGGAGCGAGTAGCGGCCGCGGGGCATGGCGGGGGGGTCCTTGCTGTGCGTGCGTACGGGGCAGGCCCCCGGCACGGGTGCCGGGGGCCTGGCTCGGTGCTGCCGGGGCAGCGGTGCTGCGGTTCCGCGGAAGGGGCCGGCGGCGCCGGCCCGCCCGGCGGATCAGTAGCGGTAGTGGTCCGGCTTGTACGGGCCCTCGACCTGGACGCCGATGTACGCGGCCTGCTCCGGGCGGAGCGTCGTCAGCTTGACGCCGAGCGCGTCGAGGTGGAGGCGGGCGACCTTCTCGTCCAGGTGCTTGGGCAGCGTGTAGACGTCGGTCGGGTACTGCTCCGGCTTCGTGAAGAGCTCGATCTGGGCCAGGGTCTGGTCCGCGAAGGAGTTCGACATGACGAAGGAGGGGTGGCCCGTCGCGTTGCCGAGGTTCAGCAGGCGGCCCTCGGACAGCACGATGAGGACCTTGCCGTCGGGGAAGGTCCAGGTGTGGACCTGCGGCTTGACCTCGTCCTTGACGATGCCCTCGATCTTCGCCAGGCCGGCCATGTCGATCTCGTTGTCGAAGTGGCCGATGTTGCCGACGATGGCCTGGTGCTTCATCTTGGCCATGTCCGAGGCCATGATGATGTCCTTGTTGCCGGTCGTCGTGATGAAGATGTCGGCGGTCTCGACGACCTCGTCCAGGGTGGTCACCTGGTAGCCGTCCATCGCCGCCTGCAGGGCGCAGATGGGGTCGATCTCGGTGACGATGACGCGCGCGCCCTGGCCGCGGAGGGACTCGGCGCAGCCCTTGCCGACGTCGCCGTAGCCGCAGACGACGGCGGTCTTGCCGCCGATGAGGACGTCGGTGGCGCGGTTGATGCCGTCGATGAGGGAGTGGCGGCAGCCGTACTTGTTGTCGAACTTCGACTTGGTGACGGCGTCGTTCACGTTGATGGCGGGGAAGAGCAGGGTGCCTTCCTGCATCATCTCGTACAGGCGGTGGACGCCCGTCGTGGTCTCCTCGGTGACACCGCGGATGTCGGAGGCCAGCTGCGTCCACTTCTGCGGGGACTCGGCCAGGGTGCGGTTCAGCAGCGTGAGGATGTGGCCGTACTCCTCGGAGTCCGCGGTGGACGGGTCCGGGGCCGCGCCGGCCTTCTCGAACTCGACGCCCTTGTGGACGAGGAGGGTGGCGTCGCCACCGTCGTCGAGGATCATGTTCGGGCCGCCGGTGGGGGTGTTCGGCCAGGTCAGCGCCTGCTCCGTGCACCACCAGTACTCCTCCAGCGTCTCGCCCTTCCAGGCGAAGACGGGGACGCCCTGCGGGTTCTCCGGGGTGCCGTTCGGGCCGACGGCGATGGCGGCGGCCGCGTGGTCCTGGGTGGAGAAGATGTTGCAGGAGGCCCAGCGGACCTCGGCGCCGAGCGCGACCAGGGTCTCGATCAGGACGGCGGTCTGCACGGTCATGTGCAGCGAGCCGGTGATGCGGGCGCCCGCCAGCGGCTGCGCCTCCGCGTACTCGCGGCGGATCGACATCAGACCCGGCATCTCGTGCTCCGCCAGGGTGATCTCCTTGCGGCCGAAGGCGGCAAGGGAAAGGTCTGCGACCTTGAAGTCCATGGGTGCTGCTCTCCTCATGGTTCGAGAGGTGGGTACGGCTGAGCCGCGCATCGCCGGAGGCGGTGCACCGGGCACTCAGTCCGTCGGGGGCCCTCTCTCCCCTCGGCCGGTCGCGGGACCGCCCGACCGCCATCAGCAGCGACGCCTGACACTGATGACGAATCTACACCGAGCCGGGGGGCGAGCCCCAGTGCACCCGGGAATCCGCGGTCGTACGGGCCCGCGTGCGCGGGCCGCCCGGGGGCGGGTGCGGGAACGCCCCCGCGGGGGGTCGCAGGGGCGTTCGGGCGGTGCCGGGGGCCGGTCAGCCGGCGGGCTTGGCGAGGGGGTCCGCGCCGGCGGCTGCCTCGGCGGCCTTGTAGATGTCCGGCTCCAGGTAGATCACGCGGGCGATCGGGACGGCCTCGCGGATGCGGGCCTCGGCGGCGTCGATCGCCTCGGCGACGCGGGCGGCGGTCTCGTCGTGCCGGACGGCGATCTTCGCGGCGACGAGGAGCTCCTCGGGGCCGAGGTGGAGGGTGCGCATGTGGATGAGGCGGGTGACGCTGTCGCCGTCGACGACGGCCGCCTTGATCTTCTCGATGTCGTCGATGCCGGCGGCCTCGCCGAGGAGCAGCGACTTCGTCTCGGCGGCCAGGACGATCGCGATGAGGATGAGCAGGATGCCGATCGCGAGGGTGCCGATGCCGTCCCAGACGCCGTTGCCCGTCAGGAGGGCGAGGCCGACGCCGACGAGGGCGAGGACGAGGCCGACGAGCGCGCCGAGGTCCTCCAGCAGCACGACGGGCAGTTCGGGCGCCTTGGCGCGCTTGACGAACTGGCGCCAGGTCAGGCCGCCGCGCACCTCGTTCGACTCCTTGATCGCGGTGCGGAAGGAGAAGGTCTCCGCGATGATCGCGAAGACGAGGACGCCGACGGGCCAGTACCAGGCCTCGATCTCGTGCGGGTGCTTGATCTTCTCGTAGCCCTCGTAGATGGCGAACATGCCGCCGACGGTGAAGAGCACGATCGAGACGAGGAACGCGTAGATGTAGCGCTCCCGCCCGTACCCGAAGGGGTGTTCCGCGGTGGCCTCGCGCTTGGCCTTCTTGCCGCCGAGGAGCAGCAGCCCCTGGTTGCCGGAGTCCGCCAGCGAGTGGACGCTCTCGGCGAGCATCGACGACGAGCCACTGAAGACGAAGGCCACGAACTTGGCTGCGGCAATGGCGAGGTTGGCGGAGAGTGCCGCCACGATCGCCTTGGTTCCGCCCGACGCGCTCATGGGTGCTGGTTGTCCCTTCCTCGGTACGGCGGCCCTGGCCGGGGCGCCGCGCTACGGCCGCACATTCTTGCAGCCGCCGCGGCCGGCCCCGGCCTCAGAGGACGACGGTGGCGCGGAAGACGGTGCCGGGGCCGGACAGTTCGACGGACTCGTCGGCCGGGACGAACACCGACTCGCCTGGCGCCAGGGCCAGTTCGCCGGCGGTGGGGCGGCCCGCGGTGCACAGCAGGATCTGCGGGGCGCCGGCCGGCAGGCGGTGGGGCGCGGCGCCGGGGGCGAGGGCGAGGCGGGAGAGGCGGAACTCGTCGGTGGGGGTGTCGTAGACCTCCTCGTCGCCGTCCTCGGGGCGCAGCAGCGCCGGGTCGCCGGGGTCGAAGCGGACGATCCGCAGGAGTTCGGGCACGTCCACGTGTTTGGGGGTGAGTCCGGCGCGCAGGACGTTGTCGGAGTTGGCGAGGAGTTCGACGCCGAGGCCGTCGAGGTAGGCGTGCGGGACTCCGGCGCCGAGGAACATGGCCTCGCCGGGCTGGAGTTTGACGTGGTTGAGGAGCATGGCCGCGATGACGCCGGGGTCGCCGGGGAAGTGGTGGGCGAGGGTGGCGTACGGGGTGTAGGGGCCGCCGAGGCGTTCGGCGGCGGCCGCGGCCTCGGCGACCGTACGGGCCGTCTCCGCGCGGTCGGCGGTCAGGACGGCGGTCAGCATCTCCCGCAGGGCCGCGTCCTCGGGGTGGGCGCGGAGCAGGTCGACGTACGGCGTGAGGGAGTCGACCTTCAGGCCGTCCAGCAGTGCGGCGGCCTCCCGGGGCGGGCGGAAGCCGCACAGCCCCTCGAAGGCGGTGATGGCGCAGACCATCTCCGGCTTGTGGTTGGGGTCCTTGTAGTTGCGGTGGGGGGCGTCGGCGGGGATGCCGAGCCGCTCCTCCTCCGCGTATCCGGCGCGGGCCTGCTCCAGGTCGGGGTGGACCTGGAGGGAGAGGGGCGCGCCGGCGGCGAGGATCTTGAAGAGGAAGGGCAGGCGGGGCCCGAACCGGGCGACGGCCGCGGCGCCGAGCTCCCGTTCGGGGTCGGCGGCGATGACGTCCGCGAGGGTGGTCTCGCCGGCGCCGCGGTCCAGGCGGGAGGGGGCGCCGGGGTGGGCGCCCATCCACAGTTCGGCCTGGGGTTCGCCGGTCGGCTGCACGCCGAGGAGGCCGGGGATCGCGGTGGGCGATCCCCAGGCGTAGGGGCGGATCGTGTTGGTCAGGCGGTCCATCTGCGTGCGTCTTCCCGGGAAGGACGGAGCCGGCGCGGTTGCGTGCTCACCCGTGTCCCCTGGTGGCCAGGGACAGGTAGGCGGTCGCGAAGTCCGTGACGGCGAGGAGTTCGGCGAGTTGTTCCAGCTCTCCGCCCTCCTCGGGTTCGATCTCGCTGATGGCCGTGTCGTGGCTGAGGGCCAGTTCGCGCGCGGCGGGGGCGGCGGAGAGGCCGCCGGCGGGCCGGTCGCGCAGCAGGACGACGCGGGCGCGCAGGGCACCGGGCTCGTCGACGCGGTCGCGGAAGAAGTCGTCGGGGTCGGCACCGGCGGCGAACGCCCCGGAGAGCAGGACGCCGTGGGCGGGGAGCGCCTCGGGGAGGTCGGCCGCGAGCGCGGGGCGGCCGGCGAGTTCGGCGAGGGTGGCGGCGAAGCGGCGGCCGGCCGGGGCGGCGCCGGCGCCTTCGCTCCAGATGAGCGGGAGGGCGTCGGCGAGTTCGGCGGCGAGCGTCTTGGCCGGGTTGGAGTAGGTGGCGATGGCGGGGCCGCAGCGCTCGGCGGTGCGGTCGAGGCGGTCGGCGACGCGCTGGAGGGCCTCGGGCGGGGCGGTGACCAGGCCGACCTTGTCGAGGAGCAGCAGCAGCGGGGTCAGCAGGGCCCACAGGGCGCCGGGTCCGGCTGCGGCAGCGGACTCGTCGTACTCCTGGTAGGGGGCGTTGGCCATCGGTACGAGGAGTCCGTGGGCGCCGGCGACGGCCTCGCCGAGCGGGGACCGCTCGGGGGCGACGGCGACGACGGTGCAGCCGCGGCGGTACGCCTGCTCGGCGAGGACGGCGAGGCTGGGCTCGGTGCCGTCGGTGGTGGCGAGGAGCAGCAGGTCGACGGGGCCGGCCCAGCCCGGCAGGGCCCAGCGCAGGGCGCCGGGGGCCTGGGCGACGCCGGTGGGGTGCAGGCGGATGACCGGGGCGGAGGGTGCGGCGAGGGCGCCGAGCAGGTCGGCGACGCCGGAGGCGGCGGTTCCGGGGCCTGCGATGAGGACGGCGCGGGGGCGGCCGTCCGGGCGGAGTTCGCCGAGGCCGGCCTCGGCGGAGTGCCGGGCGGCGGTGCGGACCCTGGCGCCGGCCTCGGCTGCGCCGCGGAGCAGGCCGCGGCGGTCGGCGCGGGCGAGCTCCTCGGGTGCGTCGAGGAGCGTCTCGTCGAGCATGGCGGCCTCCGGCTGGGTCGATAGGGCGGGCGACTCGGGTGCTCGGGCGCCCGGCGCTGCGGCGGGCGCCCTGTACGGCGTACGGCCTGCGGCGTGGTCTGCGGGCCTGGGGGGCCGCTGGGCCGGCCGGCCGTGGGCGGCGGGGCCGGGGCGGGGCTCAGGCGGGGCGGCGGGCCTCGTCGACGAGGAGGACCGGGATGCCGTCGCGGACCGGGTAGGCGAGGCCGCAGTCCCGGCCGGTGCAGATCAGCTCGGGAGCCGTCTCGTCGGCCGACTTGTCCTCCAGGGGCGAGTGGCAGGCGGGGCAGGCGAGGATCTCCAGAAGGCCGGCTTCGAGCGGCATGGGGGCTTCCCTTCGGACATGCGGATTGGGCGAGGTCAGCGTACCGCCGGGCCGCGTCGCGCGCGGCCCGGCGGTACCGGCGGGGCGGGTGGGCGCTACGCGCGGACCAGGGCGAGGACCTCGTCGCGGACGCGGGCGAGGGTCTCGGGGTCGCGGGCCTCGACGTTGAGGCGGAGCAGCGGCTCGGTGTTGGACGGCCGCAGGTTGAACCACCAGTCGGCGGCGGTGGCGGTCAGGCCGTCGAGCTCGTCGAGGGTGACGCCGTCGGCGGCGGCGTAGGCGGCCTTGACGGCGGCGAGGCGGCCGGCCTGGTCGGCGACGGTGGAGTTGATCTCGCCGGAGCCGGTGTAGCGGTCGTAGGAGGCGACGAGCTCGGAGAGCGGGCCCTCCTGGCCGCCGAGGGCGGCGAGGACGTGGAGGGCGGCGAGCATGCCGGTGTCGGCGTTCCAGAAGTCCTTGAAGTAGTAGTGCGCCGAGTGCTCGCCGCCGAAGATGGCGCCGGAGCGGGCCATCTCCTCCTTGATGAAGGAGTGGCCGACGCGGGTGCGGACGGGAGTTCCGCCGTTCTCGCGGACGACCTCGGGGACGGACCAGGAGGTGATCAGGTTGTGGATCACGGTGCCGGTGCCGCCGTTGCGGGCGAGTTCGCGGGCGGCGACGAGGGCGGTGACGGCGGAGGGCGAGACGCCCTCGCCGCGCTCGTCGACGACGAAGCAGCGGTCGGCGTCCCCGTCGAAGGCCAGCCCGAGGTCGGCGCCCTCGGCCTTCACGCGTTCCCGGAGGTCGACGATGTTCTTCGGGTCGAGGGGGTTGGCCTCGTGGTTCGGGAAGGTGCCGTCGAGCTCGAAGTACATGGGGACGAGCTCCAGCGGCAGCCCGTCGAAGACGGTCGGCACGGTGTGGCCGCCCATGCCGTTGCCGGCGTCGACGACGACCTTCAGGGGGCGGATGCAGGTGAGGTCCACCAGGGACTTCAGGTGCTCGGCGTAGCCGACGAGGGTGTCCTGTGCGGTGACGGTGCCCGGGGTGGTGCCCTCGGGTGCGGCCGGCAGGCCGTGCTCGGACCACTTCTCGGCGAGCGCGCGGATGTCCGCGAGGCCGGTGTCCCGGCCGACGGGGGCGGCGCCGGCGCGGCACAGCTTGATGCCGTTGTAGCGGGCCGGGTTGTGGGAGGCGGTGAACATCGCGCCGGGCAGGTCGAGCTTGCCGGAGGCGTAGTACAGCTGGTCGGTGGAGCACAGGCCGATCAGGGTGACGTCGGTGCCGCGGGCGGCGGCGCCGCGCGCGAAGGCCGCCGACAGGCCGGGCGAGGAGGGCCGCATGTCGTGGCCGACGACGATCGCGGTGGCGCCGGTGACCTCGACGAAGGCGGCACCGAACAGCTCGGCCAGCGCCTCGTCCCACTCGTCCGGCACGACGCCCCGTACGTCGTACGCCTTGACGATGTTCGAAAGATCTGCGGCCACTGCTGCCCCTCCTGAAGCTCCTGTGCGGTGGAGCCAACCTACCGTGCGGTTCGGCGGGGCCTTCAGGGGTCCGGGCCGGTCAGGAGTCCGGGGACCGCAGCACCCGCAGGTGCCCGCGCCGCGTCTCGCCGGCCGACCGGGAGCCGCCCTTGGCCGGTCCGCCGCCGCCCTCGGCCGCGCGGTCGTGCGGGCGGGCCGCCTCGCGCACGGCGTTGGCCAGGGCCTCCAGGTCGTCGCCGCTCGGGCGGGACGGCGCCGACCCGTCGGTCAGGCGCACCACGTCCCAGCCGCGGGGGGCGGTCAGGCGCTCGGAGTGCTCGGCGCACAGGTCGTAGCAGTGGGGTTCGGCGTATGTGGCGAGCGGGCCGAGGACTGCGGTCGAATCGGCGTAGACGTACGTCAGTGTCGCGACGGCAGGGCGGCCGCACGCGGTGCGAGAACAGCGACGTACAGGGCTCACGACGTTGGACGGTACCGCACTCTTGACCGGGCCGCGACGACTCTCCCGCAGGTCACTCCCCCGTGTCGTCCCCCGGGCGGGGCCCGGCAGGGTCGGAAACGCCCCGGTGGGGGGCCCTTTGCGGGCTACGCTCGGGGGGTGACCGACAGCCCTGTGCCACCCAGCGAGCCCCGCCCCGCCGACCTGCCCGCCGAGCCGCGGCCGCGCCGCCGCGACCGGCACGGGCGGGGCATGCGCGGGCCGGTGGCCCCGCCGCAGGTGCCGCTGGCGGCGAGCCGGGCGGAGCTCTTCGGCGACCTGGTGCGCGAGTCCGTCGACCGGCTGGAGCGGCGCTGGCCGCAGCTGGCGGACGTGGAGTTCGTCGTCGCGGACGTGCCCGGGCCGCCGGGCGGGCCGGAGACCGGCTGGAACGACGAGGCGGTGCCGCTCGGGGCGCTCGCGGAGTCGCCGGGGACGGGCCGGCCGCCGCGGATCATCGTCTTCCGGCGGCCGGTGGAGATCCGGTCGAAGACCCGCGACGAGCGGGCCCTGCTGGTGCACGAGATCGTGGTGGAGCAGGTCGCGGAGCTGCTGGGGCTGACCCCGGAGACGGTCGACCCCCGCTACGGCCAGGACTGATCAGGACTGATGCGGCCAGGACTGATGCGACCGCACGGGCGCTAGCGGGTCAGGACGGACAGGTCCTGGCGCGCCTGCGGCACGGGGACCGTGCCGCGGTCGTCGGACAGCGCCTGGACGGTGAACATCGGGATGCCCTCGTGCGGCAGCGCCAGCATGCGCGACGCGTACACCGGGCCCCCGGAGAGCGTCTCCACGGTGAGGGCGTACGCACCCTTCAGCCCGGCCGGCGCCGGGGAGGGCAGCGCCTGCGTGGTGCCCGCCCGGACGGTGACCTCCTGCACGGCCGGCTCGCCGCCCTCGGTCCCCGGCGACGCCGTGACCCTCACCTTCGCGTCCGCGCCGACCGCCGTCAGCGACAGCACGCCCGCCCCGTCCCCGGCCCGGTTGTCGGCGGCGGTCGCCCGCGCGCCCACCGGCGCGGCCGCCGGGACGAACGCCAGCTCCTGCCTGGCGCCGCTGCCGCGGACCACGCGCAGCGCCGCCACCACCGGTACGGGCTTGCCGTCCACGGCGGGGGCCAGCAGCAGCGAGCCCGCCTCTCCGCGGGTGAGGTCCTTCAGGTCGGCGCTCGCGGCCGTGCCGGCCTTGACGTGCAGCCGCTCGCTGCCGGCCGGGCTGATCGAGCCGTTCGGGCCGGCCAGGCGCAGCGCCAGGTCGGCGTCCTCCTCGCCGGGCGCGAAGACGACGAGCTTGACGGAGGCGGCGTCCGCCGGGATTCCGGGCAGCACCAGTGACGGCGCCGGTTCGGCGGCGGCAGGCAGCCAGTCCGCGCCGACGCCCTCCTCTCCGGCCTGCACGGACGCGCCGACGCGGCCGGCGCGGGTCGTCACCCGGGCCGCGGCGTCCGCGAGCTGCGCGCCGGGGGCGAGGGTGGCCAGCGAGACCGCCTTGCTGGAGCGGGGGTCGATGCGGATGTTCTCGTTGGTGCCGACGTCCGCCTTGACGGGGCCGTCCGGACCGAACAGCTTGATGTCGACCACGGCCGCGGTGTCGTCCGGGTTGGTCAGGTGCACGTAGTCCTCGCGGCCCTTGGCCGTGCTCACCCCCGGGAACCAGAAGTCGGTGCCCGGCGCGGTGCAGGCGGCGCCGAGCAGCCCGCGCGCCCGCCCGACGGACACCTTGGTCGTCTGCTGCGCCGTCCAGCCCGGTGCGAGGACGCCGTCGGCGGCGCCGGCCAGCGCCGGCGCCTCGGCCCCGGAGGCGCTCGCCCCGGCCGGCCTGCCGGGCTCCCTGAGCTCCAGGACCGGCTTGGCCTCCTTGGTGGCGCCGAGGAGGCGGGCGGTGCCCCGGCCGGAGGCGCCGGGCGCGGCGGGCGTGATCGCCGTGTACACGGTCTCCGCGATGTCCGAGGAGCTGGGCGCCGGGCACACCAGGACGGAGCGCTCCACCGGCATCCGTGCGGCCTGGGCCGCCGGGGCGCCGTCGGCGGGGGCGGCGGGCGCGAGGAGGTGGGCGGCGCCGGCGAGGGCGGCGAGGGCAGCGGCGGCGGCCGCCAGTGTCAGGGGGGCGCGGTGCTTCACTTCTGGTGGCTCCCGTCGGGGCGCGGGTGGTGCTGCCGGCCGTGGGGGTCGTCGTACGGGTCGGCGTACGGCTGCGGGTCGTACGGGGCCGGGTCGTACGGGGGCTGCTGCTGCGGGTCCGGGTGGCCGTACGCCCGGGGGTCGTACGGCTGCGCCGTGTAGGGGTCGTGGCCGGTGTGCTGCGCAGGCACGTACGGCTGCCCGGGCTCCGTGTACGCCTCGGGGTACGCCTGGTCCGCATGGCCCGGCTCGGCGTACGCCTGCTCCGGGTATCCCTGCTCCGGGTATCCCTGGTCCGGGTACGTGCCCTGCCGGTACGGGTCGTACGGCTGCCCCCCGTACTCCTGGTACGCGTAGGCCTCCTCCCCGTACGCGGGCTGCGCGGGGATCCCGGCGTACGGGTCCGCGACGGCGCCCTCGGGCTCCGCCGGGGACGGCTCCGGGGCGGCCGCGGCACCGGCGCCGGCGCGGAGCCGGCGGGCGCGCCGGCCCTCGGGAGCCCCGGCGGGCGCGGCCTGCTCGGGGGTGTCGGCGCCCTCGTCGGGGAGGTCGTCGTCGAGGCGGGCGCGGCGGCCGGGCAGGGCCATGACGAGGAGGACGGCGGCGAGCAGCGCCTGGGCCGCGTGCCAGGCGGTCCGCGGCAGGGCGTCCTCGTGGACGAGGTCGAGGCGGCCGCCGGCGGCGGGCAGGGCGAAGCCCTGCGCCCAGCCGTCGACGGTCTCGGCCTTCAGGGGTTTGCCGTCGAGGGAGGCCTTCCAGCCGGGGGCGGCCCGGTCGGCGATGCGCAGGACGCGGCCGTCCTCCCCGGCGGGGATCCGGGTGTGGATCTCGACGGGGCCCGAGGCGACGGGGACGGGGGCCTCCCCGGGCTTGGCGGGGATGATGACGGCGCGGGCGACCTGGCGGTCGACGCGCCACAGGGCGCTGCCGTCCAGCCGGCTCATGCGGCTGAGGCCGGGGGTGGCGTCGAGGACCTTGCGCATCTCCTGCGGGGCGTCGTCGCGGAGGAGGACGTAGCGGACGGCGAAGTCGCCGAGCTGGTCGGTCTGGTCGGCGCCGGAGCCGGCGACGAGTCCGGCGACGGCCTTGTCCAGGCGGGTGCTGCCGCCGGCGGGGGCGGTCTCGGCGTCGCCGAGGGTGGCGCCGGAACCGCGGACGAGGCTGTAGGAGACCCGGGCGGGGGTGCCGCCGAGGACGAGGGTGCGGGCCCGGTCGCGGGTGCCGGCGTCCTCGGCGACGAACGCGGGGACCTGGACGGGATCGCGGCGTTCCAGCGGTCCGGCGGCTCCGCCGGCGGCCCAGGCGGCCGCGGCGAGGAGCGGTCCGGCGGCGGCCGCGAGGGCGACCAGTGCGGCGGCCGGCTGGCGCCAGCCGAAGCTGCTGGCGGCGACGCGCTCCCGGGCCCCTTCGGCGCCGACGGCGGCGGCCGCGAGGACGCCGAGCCCGTACAGGAGGGTGGCGGGTCCGGCCCAGCCGGTGCGGTTCAGGAGGACGGCCAGGGCGAGCCCGGTCAGGGCGGCGGCCCAGGCGGCGCGGACGGCGGTGCGCCGGTCGGCGCGGGCCAGGGCGGCGAGGGCGGCCAGGAGGGCGCCGGCGAGGAGCAGTCCGCCGCCGGCCTTGGGGCCGCCGGGGTCGGCGCCGAGGAGGCCGAGGGCGGTGGCGGCGCCGGCGGGGCCGGGCAGTCCGGCCTCGTCGAGGAGCCGTCCGGGGTGGGCGAGGAGGGTGAGCGACCAGGGGGCGAGGGCGGCGACGGGCACGGCGAGGACGGCGAGCAGCCGCAGGGCGTACGCCTTCCGTTCGGCGCGGTGCACGGCCACCGCGGCCAGGCCGAGGACGGCGGCGGGCAGCCACACGACGGGGGCGAAGGCGGCGGCCGCGGTCATCAGGAGGGCCAGTGTCCACGCGGCGCGCCAGGGGCCGCGCTGCCCGGCTCCGGCGGGGGCGGTGAGGCCGAAGGCGGAGACGGCGGAGCGGGCGAGGAGCGGGAGGAGGACGGCGAGGACGGCGGTGCCGAGGCGGCCCCCGGCGAGCGCTCCGGTGACGGCGGGGAGGAGGGCGTAGGCGGCGGCGGCCCAGGCGCGCAGCAGGCGGGAGGCGACGAGGGGCCGGGAGGCGGCGTACGCGGTGAGTCCGGCGAGCGGGACGGAGCCGGCGAGGAGGAGGGTCAGGGCGGCGTCGGAGGAGCCGAGGAGCAGGGTGGCGAGGGCGCCGAGGAGGGCGAGGTAGGGGGGTGCGCCGGCGGTGGAGCCGGTGCCGGCGGGCTGCCAGTCCTCGGTGTAGCGGCGCCACAGGTCGAGGCCGCTGTCGGGGGCGGGCAGGAGGGCGCCGCCCATGAGGGAGCCGCTGCCGAGGAGGCCGCGGCAGGCGACGAGGGAGACGGCGGCGAGGAGGGCGAGGAGGAGGGGGGCGGGGTTGCGGGCGATCCGCCTGAGGCGGGCGAACCGCTCCGGCGCGAGGCCTGCGGCGTCGTCGGGGCCGGCGGCGGCGCCGTGGCGGCCGGCGGCGGGGCTGTCGGTGTCGCGGCCGTCGGTGAAGTGGGCGGCGAGCTGCTCCACGCCGGCGCGCAGGGTCGCGCCGGGGGGCGGGAAGAGGGGCCGGAGCTCCTTGGCGGGCACGGCGGGGCGGCCGCGGCTGCGGCGGGCGGCGAGGAGGCGGCCGGGGCGCAGGAGGGTGGCGAGGAGGCCGGTGAGTTCGTCGACGGCCTGGCCGGGCGCCTTGCCGACGAGGTAGCCGAGGGTGCGCAGCACGGTGCCGGCGACCAGGCGGAGCAGGACGTACGGCAGGGCGGCGCCGGAGCAGTTGGCGAGGAGGGTGTGGACGGCGCCGGCCTTGTCGACGCGGTGGGGTCCGAGCGCGGTGCGGCCGGCGCAGTCGACGGTGCGGCGTTCGCGGGAGGCGGCCTCGGCGTGGCGCAGGACGGCGTCGGGGGCGACGAGGACGCCGTGGCCGGCGCTGTGGGCGCGCCAGCACAGGTCGACGTCGTCGCGCATGAGGGGCAGGCGGCGGTCGAAGCCGCCGAGGCCGTCGTAGACGTCGCGGCGTACGAGCATGCCGGCGGTGGAGACGGAGAGGACGGAGCGGACCTGGTCGTGCTGGCCCTGGTCCTGTTCGCGGCGGTCGAGGCCGGTCCAGCGGCGGCCGCTGCGGGCGATGGTGACGCCGGCTTCGAGGAGCTGCCGGTTGTCGTACCAGCCGCGGAGCTTGGGGCCGATGACGGCGGCGTCGGGGTTCTCGTCGGCGACGCGGAGGAGTTCGGTGAGGGCGTCGGGCTCGGGGGCGCTGTCGTCGTGGAGCAGCCAGAGCCATTGGACGGGCTCGCCGTGCGGGAGTTCGGGGAGGTCGTAGGCGTCGTCGCGCCAGGTGCGGCTGACGGGGTCCCAGCCGCTGGGGCGCCTGAGGTAGGGGAGGTCGTCGAGGGAGGGGGTGCCGGCGCTGCGGGCGGCTTCGTCGACGGCGGTGCCGAATCCGGTGCGGCGGGCGAGGTGGAGGACGCGGTCGTCGCCGAGGGCCTCGGCGAGGAGGCGGGCGGAGTCGTCGGAGCTTCCGGTGTCGGCGGCGATGTGGTTCTGCGCGGGGCGTTCCTGGCCGAGGAGGCCGGCGAGGGTCCGGGGCAGCCAGCGGGCGCCGTCGTGGGCGACGAGGACCGCGGTGACGACGTGCCGGGGGAACTGGGGCGTGGCGGCGGCCTGGTGGGAGGCCGTCGGCTGGCTGTGCAGGGACATCGCTCTACTGGCCCTCCGGCCTGGGTGTCCCGCCGGGCTCGGCCGGAGGGAGGTCCGCGGGCGCGCGCCCTCGGAGGCTGCTGGACAGCGCCCCACACTAACGGCTCGGAACACAGCGGTCCGCCTCCTGCGGGAAGTTGCAGGAGGCGGACCGGTGGTGTGCTGGCGGCGGGGGGCCGTCACCCAACGTGACGCCGGGCCGGGGTCCGGACGGGGTCGGGGCGGGGGCCCGGGGCCGCTGCGGGGCGGCTCAGACGGCGGCCTTCTTCAGGCGGCGGCGCTCGCGCTCGGAGAGGCCGCCCCAGATGCCGAACCGCTCGTCGTTGGCGAGGGCGTACTCAAGGCATTCGGACCGGACTTCGCAGGCCAGGCAGACCTTCTTGGCCTCTCGGGTGGAGCCGCCCTTCTCGGGGAAGAAGGACTCGGGGTCGGTCTGGGCGCACAGCGCGCGCTCCTGCCATCCGAGCTCTTCGTCCGCTTCCTCGACCAGCAGTTCCTGAAACAGCTCGGTCATGTGCGCCCCTCGCTCTGTCTGTGCATCCCCGTGGCCGTCGTCACTCATCGCTACGTAACGACACGAGTGAAATTACAAGTGGGGGGCTCCAGCGCAGTCAAGCCGGGGTCTGCTATTGGGGCCCTTATTCACTCTGCGGAACCAAGGCTATGCAGAAAGTGTTGATATCGCCAAAAATCGTGACAGTTGCCACGAGTGCCACTCCACCCACACCCACCCCTGACATACGCGGACCCCCCGGCGGCGGTTGCGATCCGGCCACAGAAGCGGCGCAGATCACATTCCGATCACGAGTTGGCCACATAAGTTTGAGGTGGCGCGAGACGGTTTCTCGGCACGCGGTGTGCCCTGCATCTGTCTGCACAAACCTTTCTCCGCCTCGGTTAACCGGATCAGTTGAAACTTTTCGACCAAACCGGGCATTGGGTTGACAGTCCGGCCCCGCAGCCGGTCTCCTTGTCCCCATGTCAGTGACCGCAGCCGCCTTCCGGACCCCCATTCGTGGGTTCCTGCGCGCTGCCCAGGTTCGCTGTTGCTGTTGCGGCTGTTGATGCCCCAGGAGCGCTGCTCCTTCCAGGCCCCCGCCCCAGCGACCGCCCACTGACACCCGTCTAGGACCCCCTGATGCGCGATTCCGCCGCCGCCCCTGCCGTCATCGAGAGCGACCTCCAGATCGCCGGCGACATCCTCTCCGTACCGCACCTGCTCCAGCCGGCCCGCGAACACCCCGCCACCGTCGCCGAGTTCGCCGGCCTGGCCCGCTCCATCGCCGCCGACCGCGCGAGCTGGGAGCACCTGGTCCGCTACGACGCCACGACCCGCTGGTACCACCGCCTGCGCTCCGTCGCCCCCTCCCCCGGCTCCCCGACCGGCTACGAGGTGTGGCTGCTCAGCTGGGTTCCGGGCCAGGGCAGCGGCTTCCACGACCACGGCCCGTCGTCCGGCGTCTGGACGGTGCTGGAGGGCGGGCTCACCGAGCACAGCACCCGCGGCAGCCTCACCCTCGGCGCGGGCTCGCAGCGCGTCTTCGCCCCGGGCTACGCCCACGAGGTCGTCAACGACACCCTCGAAGGCGCGGTCAGCCTGCACGTCTACTTCCCCGGCCTCCAGGCCATGCCGATGCACAACTGCCACCCGGCCCACCCGGAGGCCGTCCGCGTCTGACGCCTGTCAGACTTCGCTGCATGCGCATTGTTGTTCTGGCCGGCGGCATCGGCGGCGCCCGCTTCCTCCGCGGGCTGAAGTCCGCGGCCCCCGCGGCGGAGATCACGGTCATCGGCAACACCGGTGACGACATCCACCTGTTCGGGCTCAAGGTGTGCCCCGACCTCGACACCGTGATGTACACCCTCGGCGGCGGCATCAACGAGGACCAGGGCTGGGGCCGCGCCGACGAGTCGTTCACCCTCAAGGAGGAGCTCGCGGCGTACGGCGTCGGCCCGACCTGGTTCGGGCTCGGCGACCGCGACTTCGCCACGCACATCGTCCGTACGCAGATGCTCGCCGCCGGCTACCCGCTCAGCGCGGTCACCGAGGCGCTCTGCGACCGCTGGCAGCCGGGGGTCCGCCTCCTGCCCATGTCGGACGACCGCGTCGAGACCCACGTCGCCGTCACCGAGAACGGCGAACGCCGCGTCGTCCACTTCCAGGAGTACTGGGTGCGCCTGCGCGCATCCCTGGCCGCGGAGGCCGTCGTGCCCGTCGGCGCCGAGCAGGCCAAGCCCGCTCCCGGCGTCCTGGAGGCCCTGGCCTCCGCCGACGTGATCCTCCTCCCGCCCTCCAACCCGGTCGTCTCGATCGGCACGATCCTCGCCGTCCCCGGCATCCGCGAAGCCGTGGCCGGCGCCGCCGCCCCGGTCGTCGGCCTCTCCCCGATCGTCGGCGGCGCCCCGGTCCGCGGCATGGCCGACAAGGTCCTCGCCGCCGTCGGCGTGGAGTCCACCGCCGCGGCCGTCGCCCGCCACTACGGCGCGGACCTCCTCGACGGCTGGCTCGTCGACACCGCCGACGCCGACGCCGTCGCCGAGGTCGAGGCCGCCGGGATCGCCTGCCGCGCCGTCCCCCTGATGATGACCGGCACCGAGGCCACGGCGGCGATGGCCCGCGAGGCCCTGTCCCTGGCCGAGGCCGCCCGGTGACCGCGTACGAGGTCCGCGCCGTCCCCGGCATCCCGGAGGTCAGCCCGGGCGACGACCTGGCCCGTCTGATCGCCGCGAGCGCCCCGGACCTCCGCGACGGCGACATCCTCCTCGTCACCTCGAAGATCGTCTCCAAGTCCGAGGGCCGCATCGTCCGGGCGGCCTCCCGCGAGCAGGCGATCGACGCCGAGACCGTGCGCGTCGTCGCCCGCCGCGGCGCCCTGCGCATCGTGCAGAACCGCCAGGGCCTGGTCATGGCGGCGGCCGGCGTGGACGCCTCCAACACCGCCCCCGACACGGTCCTCCTCCTCCCCGAGGACCCGGACGCCTCGGCCGCCGCGATCCGCACGGGCCTGGCCCGCCTGCTCTCCGTCGACGTGGGCGTCGTCATCACCGACACCTCGGGCCGCCCGTGGCGCACCGGCCTGACGGACATCGCCGTCGGCTCCGCGGGCGTGCGCGTCCTGGACGACCTCCGCGGCAGCACGGACACCCACGGCAACCCGCTCACCGCGACGGTCGTCGCCACAGCCGACGAGCTGGCCGCGGCCGGGGACCTGGTCAAGGGCAAGGCCGCCAACCGGCCGGTGGCCGTGGTCCGCGGCCTGTCCCACCTGGTCGGCGGCGACGCCACGGCAGCCCGGCTGGTCCGCCCCGCCGAGGACGACATGTTCCGCCTGGGCACCTCCGAGGCCGTACGGCAGGCCGTGACCCAGCGCCGCACGGTCCGCGCCTTCACGGACGACCCGGTGGACCCGGCCGCGGTCCGCCGCGCCGTCGCCGCCGCCCTCACCGCCCCGGCACCGCACCACACCACCCCCTGGCGCTTCGTCCTCCTCGAATCGCGGACGGCCCGCCTGGAGCTCCTGGACGCGATGCGCGACGCGTGGATCGCCGACCTGCGCCGCGACGGCAGGTCGGAGGAGTCCATCGCCCGCCGCGTCCGCCGGGGCGACGTCCTGCGCAACGCCCCGTACCTGGCCGTCCCGTGCATGGTCACCGACGGCGCCCACCACTACGGCCACGCCCGCCGCGACGCGGCCGAGCGGGAGATGTTCGTCGTCGCCACGGGCGCGGGCGTGCAGAACTTCCTCGTCACCCTCGCGGCCGAGCGCCTGGGCTCGGCATGGGTGTCCTCGACGATGTTCTGCCGCGACGTGGTCCGCAAGGTCCTGGCCCTCCCGGACTCCTGGGACCCCATGGGCGCGGTGGCGATCGGCCGCCCCGCCGAACCCGCGCGGCCCCGCCCGGAGCGCATCCCGGACGAGTTCATCGAGGTGCGTTAGCACCGCGGGCGCTGACCCTTCGCGGTCACGGCACTAGATCAGCGAGATGTCGCTCCGGTACATCCGCGGCGCCCGCCGCGGCGGGGTCCGCCCGGCGAGCAGCACCAGCCGGGCGGCCCGGTGCCGCTGCCCCGCGTACGGGGCGAGCAGCTCCAGCATCACCGCATCGTCGGCGTCCCGGTTCCCGGCGAGCGCGTACCCGATGATCCCGGGCAGATGGAGATCGCCGGTGGTCACGGCGTCGGGATCGCCGTTGCTGCGCTGCAGCGTCTCGGCGGAGGTCCACGGCCCGATGCCGGGCACGGCCTCCAGCCGCGCGGCCGCCTCGCCTGGCGGCATGGCCGCCGCCTCCTCCAGCCGGGCCGCGACGCGCGCGGCCCGCACGATCGTCGCCGACCGCTTCCCGTCGACCCCGGCCCGGTGCCACTCCCACGACGGCACCATCGCCCACGTCCGCGCATCCGGCACGACGCACAGCCCGAGGTCGGGCCCGGGTGCGGCTTCGCCGTGCGCCCGTACGAGCCGCCGCCATGACCGGTAGGCCTCGTCCGCGGTGACCTTCTGCTCCAGCACCGTCGGCACGAGCACCTCGAGCACGAGCCCCGTGCGGGTCAGCCGCAGACCGGGCCGCCTCCGGTGGCTCTCGTGCACCAGCCGGTGGCGCGGTACGAACACGCCCGGATCGTCACCGGCACCCAGCAGCGCGGGAAGCGCATCGAGCACCCACCCGGCCCCGGGCCCCCATGCCTCGCCCTTCACCCGCCCGGCGCTGCGGTCGGCGGACACCCTCAGCGTCGCGGGCCCCTGCGGGGTCCGCGTCGTGCGCCACACGGACCCGTCCTCGCCGATCCTGAAGGTCGGATCCCCGGGCCCCCGCCGCAGCGGCCCGAGCGTCAGCCCCGGATCGAGCGGCCCGCCGGGATCCCAGACCCGGCTGAGCGCCCCGCCGGCCGCCGCGGCAGCCTGCCGCGCGGCGGGCACACCGGTCCGTCCGCCGCGCACGGCGGCACGGGTCAGGGGATCGAAGCGGCCGGCCATGCCACGAGCGTAGCCGCATCCGGGTCGCCCGGAGCGGGGCAGCCGGAGCGGGAGGGCGGGGCCCCGGCCGCCCCGCGGAACCGCCTCCTCACCTCCCCTGGAGCTTCGCCGATGCCGTCCGGGTGGTGGGCAGCTGCCCGTACAGCAGCTTGCCTGGGCACTCGGTCGCGAAGCCGTCGCGGTGCCCGGAGATCACCTTCAGCTTCACGCTGCTGCCCTTGGGGTAGCGGTTCCCGCCCCCGGACTTCAGCGTCGTCGTCGAGCGCGGGTCCCGGTTGAACAGCCCCAGCTTCCAGGCCGTGAGCGCCGCCACGGACTTCACCGCGGGCGCCGGCGGGTTCGTCCCCGTGAAGGTGCCGATGACCGCGATGCCCATGCTGTCGGTGTTGAAGCCCATGGTGTGCGCGCCGAGCACCGCCCGGGCGACCCCGCCCGCACGGCCCTCGTACACGGTGCCGCACTTGTCGACGAGGAAGTTGTAGCCGATGTCCCGCCACCCGCTGCTGACGACGTGGTAGCGGTACATGCTGCGGATGACGGCCGGCGCGTCCTTGCAGGCGTAGTTGTTCCCGGACGCCGTGTGGTGGACGAAGGCGGCCTTGACGGTGCTCGTGTAGACGAACGCCTTCTCCCTCAGCTTCTCGTCCGCCCCCCACCCCAGCCGGGTGATGATCCTCGGGCGCGGCCCGATATAGGGCGCGGCCGCCGCGCCGGGCCGGGCCTCGCCGGTCAGGACGGCGTCGGCGGTCGAGTCGGCCTTGCCGAGGGCGCCGATCTCCGTGGCGCCGAGAGGGGCCAGCGGGACGTTCACGGAGGAGGCTTCCGCCATCTCCATGGTCATGCCGGGCACCAGCACGGGCCCCTTGTCGTCGTCGCCGGGCAGTCCGCCCGTGCCGGCGCCGTTCTTCCCGTCGGCGGCGCCCGCGGGCGGCACTCCGGGGTCGATCAGCTCGATCCGCAGGCCGGACGGGAGCCGCGCGGGCAGTGCGCGCACCGTGGGGCGTTCTGCCTCGACGCGCACCTCGATGGCATCCGACTCCCCCACCCACAGCGGGGCGGTGGCGCCGCGGGCGGGCCCGGTGCCGCGTTCGGCGGTGTCGGGGTCGGGGGCGTGCGCGCCGTTGTGGGTCTCGACGTCCTGCCAGTCGGACCAGAGCGCGGTGTCGACGGACCGGGTACGGACCTGGACGCGGCCGTTGAGTTCGGCGTCGGCGTCGTCCCAGACGACACCGACCAGCGAGAACCGCTCGACCTCCCGCGCGGCGAGGCCCCGCGCCTCGGGCAGGCCGGCGGCGGGAGGCACGGCCGACCGGTCGGAGGACGCCCTCAGGGGGGCAAGGGGCAGCGACTGGGTGGAACCGGCGGGGGCGGCGGGAGGCACCGCCCCGAGACCGGAGGCGGCGGAACCGGAGGCGGCGGCGCCCGAGCCGGAGGCGGCGGCAGCCGGCACGGACAGGGCGAGCGGCAGGGCAAGTGCGGCGGCGGCCGCGACACCGACCGCTGAAGACAGGAATCCACGCATGCAAGCGATGCTGGGCACTCTCCCCGGGGTCCGCCATCGGAGAACTGACGGTCCGTCTGCTGACGCCGCCCGGCCCGCTCCCCCGTACGGATGAGCCGCGCGCCGCCGTACGGGGGAGTGCCCCGCGTACGCTGGGCCGGGTGAACGCCACTGACCGCACCCCTGCCGACCTGCTGCGATCCGCGCTCGCCGCCGATCCGGGCCGCCCTCTCGTCACCTTCTACGACGACGCCACGGGCGAGCGCGTCGAATTGTCCGTCGCCACCTTCGCCAATTGGGTGGCCAAGACCGCCAACCTGCTCCAGGGCGACCTGGCCGCCGGCCCGGGCGACCGGCTCGCCCTCCTGCTCCCCGCGCACTGGCAGAGCGCCGTCTGGCTGCTCGCCTGTGCCTCGGTCGGGGTCGTCGCCGAGGTCGGCGGGGACCCGGCCGGCGCGGACGTGGTCGTCAGCGGGCCGGACACCCTGGAGGCGGCCTCGGCGTGCTCGGGCGAGCGCGTCGCGCTCGCGCTGCGGCCGCTGGGCGGCCGGTTCCCGCAGCCTCCGGCCGGGTTCGCGGACTACGCGGTGGAGGTCCCCTCCCAGGGCGACCGGTTCGCCCCGTTCGCCCCCGTCGACCCGGACGGGCCGGGGCTGTCGGTCGGCGGCGAGGAGCTCAGCCACACCGAGGTCGTCGAGCGGGCCCGGGCGGACGCGGCCGGGCTGGGCCTGGGACCGGGATCCCGGCTGCTGTCCGGGCTCGGCTACGACACCTGGAAGGGCCTCTCGGCCGGACTGTACGCGGCGCTGGCCGCGGGCGGGTCGGTGGTGCTGTGCCGGCACCTGGACCAGCTGGACGCGGAGGGCCTGGCGAAGCGCACGGAAGCGGAGCGGGTGACGCACACGGCGCAGTAAGGACCGCCGCAGCCGCCGCACCGGGGCACCCGCCCGCGCCCCCGCCCCGACCCGGGCCGCCCGGCAGACCCGCCGCACTTTTCACCCGTTCAGCCCTAGACAGCCCCCTGCCCCCGGGCCGCCACACACGCCCGGGGGCAGGATCGGTCCAGGTCGTACACGTGCGACCCCATGCCGGACCGGCGAGGGGACGGAACGCGAGTGACATCCAGCGCAGGCATACCTGGCAGGCAGCCGGAAGCGGCAGGCGGCTCCCCGGAGTCCCCGCGCCGCCGCCGGCGCCGGCTGCTGCGCTGGATCGGGCTCGGCCTGGCCCTGCTGGTGCTGCTCGGGGCGGGCACGGGCTGGTGGCTGTACCGCAAGCTCAACGCGAACATCACCGCGGACACCTCCGCGGCGGCCGAACTGGAGCGCTACGAGCGGGAGCGCCCGCCGCCCGGATCGAGCGGCTCCCGCAACATCCTCCTCATCGGCGCGGACTCGCGCGCGGGCAGCGGCAACGCCTCGTACGGCAGGGACAAGGGAACGCAGCGCTCGGACACCGTCATCCTCCTGCACCTGCCCGCCGACCGCCGCAGCGCGACGGCGGTGTCGATCCCCCGCGACCTGATGGTGGACATCCCGAGCTGCCTGGGGCCGGGCGGGAGCCGCAGCGCCGAGCAGTTCGCGCAGTTCAACTGGGCGTACCAGCGGGGCGGGGCCGCCTGCACGATCCGTACGGCGGAGAAGCTGACCGGGATCCGGATCGACCACCACATGGTGATGGACTTCGACGGGTTCAAGCGGATGGTCGACGTGATCGGCGGCGTGGAGGTCTGCCTGAAGCAGCCGGTGAACGACCCCGGGGCGCGGCTGCGGCTCCCGGCGGGCCGGCAGACCCTGCGCGGGGAGCAGGCCCTGGGCTTCGTCCGCGCCCGGTACAGCCTGGGCGACGGCAGTGACACGGAGCGGATGGAGCGTCAGCAGCATTTCCTGGCCTCGATGGTCGACAAGGTGCAGAGCAACGGGGTGCTGCTGAACCCGCGGAGGCTGTACCCGCTGCTGGACGCGGCGACGTCCTCGGTCACCACCGACCCGGGGCTGGCGTCGCTGCGCGGGCTGTACGAACTGGCGCGCGCGCTGCGGAGCGTGCCGACCGACCAGGTGAACTTCCTGACGGTGCCGCGCCGTCCGTACGCCGCGGACCCCAACCGGGACGAACTGGTGCAGCCCGACGCGGGCCGGCTCTTCCAGCGGCTGCGGACGGACCAGCCGCTCGCGGTGGCCCCGTCGACGGGGCCGGACGAGCGCGGCACCGGCAGCACGATGCGGCCGCCCACCCCCGCCCCCACCTCGGGAACCGACACCAGCGCGACACCCGTCCCCACGTTCACGGGCACCACTGCCGGGATGACCGACTGCCGGTAAAGCAATCCCAAAAGCCGGTGTCCGAACCGCAAGCCATGAGTATTTTGCCCCGTTTTAAGGTGAGTGGAATTTGTCACCACCATGGTTTGGAGCGGACCGGGGCGGATAAGGTGAGCGATCCGGTGCCCTGGCCAGCGAAGAGGCCGTGCACCAGCAGCCGGATCGTTGACCGGGCGCCTTGGGGGAGGCGTGTCGCGAGGCACCGACGGAGGATTCAAGCAACCGTGGATGCGCAGAGCCGTGGGCGGGCGGACGAGATCGACCCCGCCGACCAGTGGGTGCTGAACCCCCGCACCGGCAACTACGAACTGCGACTGGACCACTCCGGTCCGCAAGGTCCGTCGCCGGCGGTGACTCCGCCCCGCAGACCGTCGCGGTCCCGCTCGGAGGCGGCATCCCCCGCGCCGCCCGCCGGGCGCACGTCGCGGGCGGCCGGAACGACCTCCGAGTCGGCCGGAGCCCCCGCCAGGACTCCCGGCGGCGGAAGCCCCTCGAAGGCGCCCGGCACCGGCTCCCCCACCCCCGTGGTGCCCGGTCCGCGCCGCGGCGAGGCCCCGCCGGGCCGGCGCGGCGGCCGCCCGCGGAAGGGCGGTTCCGGTCCGCGCCGCAAGCGGGCCCTGGTGGTGACGGGCGGCACGCTGGCGTTCCTGCTGGTGGGCGGCTCGCTCGGCGCGTACCTCTACTACAACCACCTCAACGGCAACCTGAAGGTCACCGACGTCGGCGACGCGGGCACGGGCGGCTTCAAGAAGGACCAGCCGATCAACATCCTCGTGATCGGCACCGACAAGCGCTCCGGCTCCGGCAACGAGGGGTACGGCGACGCGGGCAGCCCCGGGCACGCCGACACGACGATCCTGTTCCACGTCTCGAAGGACCGCACCAACGCCACCGCGCTGTCGATCCCGCGTGACCTGATCACGAACATCCCGGCCTGCCCGACGAAGCAGCCGGACGGCACCACGAAGACGATCCCCGGCCGCAAGGGGGACCGCTTCAACACGAGCCTCGGCCAGGAGGGCCGCGACCCGGGCTGCACGATGCGCACGGTCAAGGAGCTCACCGGGATCACCGTCGACCACTTCATGATGGTCGACTTCAACGCGGTGAAGGTGCTCAGCACCGCCGTCGGCGGCGTGCCCGTCTGCCTGGAGAAGGCCGTCGACGACGAGGACTCGAAGCTGAAGCTGGGCCCCGGCGAGCACCGCCTGCAGGGCGAGGACGCGCTGGCGTTCGTCCGCACCCGGCACGCCTTCGGCAACGAGAGCGACCTGGACCGCATCAAGACGCAGCAGCAGTTCCTGAGTTCGATGCTGCGCGAGATGAAGTCCAAGGAGACGCTGACCAGTCCGAAGAAGTTCTTCTCCCTCGCCGAGGCGGCCACGAAGTCGCTGACGGTGGACTCGGGCATCGGGTCGATCGAGAAACTCACCAACCTCGCCGGTGAGTTGAAGGACATGAACCTCAAGAACGTCACCTTCGCCACCCTCCCGGTGCGCGACAACCCGGCGGAGAAGGTCAAGGCGACGGTGGTCGTCGACCACGCACAGGCCGACCCGCTGCTGGAGATGATCCGGGGGGACGTGTCCCTCACCGAGGTCGAGGAGAAGGAGCAGGCGGCGAAGGACGCCGCCGACGCCGAGGCGAAGGCCAGGCAGGACGCCCTGCTCCAGGGCCCGCGCGCGCAGGCGAAGGACGTACGCGTGGACGTCCTCAACGGGGGCGGCCCGGCGGGCGCCGCCTCGGCCACCATCGGCTGGCTGCAGAACACCAAGGGCGTCTCGCGGTCCAGCAACCTCGGCAACGCGCCGGCCAAGCTGGACGCCACCCAGCTGGAGTACGCCCCGAACCAGGCCGACCAGGCCCGCGCCCTCGCGGACATGATGGGGCTGCCCGCCTCGGCGCTGAAGATGGGCACGGCCGACGCGGCGCCCAGGACTCCGATGAAGCTGACGCTCGGCGCGGACTTCAAGGGGGCGGGGGTCTCCATGACGGCTCCGCAGAAGGCGCCGGAGAACATCCAGCGCGTCGAGGCGGACAAGGCGATCTGCGCCAAGTAGCCGTACGGACCGGCCGGCCGCCCACCGACGGGCGGCCGGCCGGCAAACGATCTGCGCCGGTCCGGCGGGCGCACCAGGACGACATGACGTGATCTCTAGGGGGGACGTGTGAGGAGCAACAGCGTGCGCGGGGAGGGGGCGCCCGCCCGGCCGGACGGCGACACGGCCGACGGCGGACCAGCCGCCCGCGGCGGCGTCCCCGCACCGCGCCCGGGCGCGGACCCCGCGGCAAGGTCCACGGCCGCTGCCGGGGCGGGCCCCGCCCCCCGGCGCGGCAAGCGCCGGATACTGCGCTGGACGGCCTCGGTGCTGGCCTTCCTCATACTCGCGACGGCGGCGGCCGGGTACCTCTACTACCGCCACCTCAACGGCAGCATCCAGACGGACGCGCTCAACCTGGGCGAGAACAAGCTGGGCGGCTCCAGGCCCAACGCCTTCGGGCAGACCCCCCTGAACATCCTCCTGATCGGCTCCGACGCCCGCGACGGCGAGGAGAACAAGGCCCTCGGCGGCGCCAAGGACACCTTCGACGGGCCGCCGCTCGCGGACGTGCAGATGCTGCTGCACCTGTCGGCGGACCGCAGCAACATGTCGGTGGTGTCGATGCCGCGCGACACGCTGCTGAAGATGCCCAAGTGCACCGAGCCGAACGGCAAGGTGCACCCGGCGAGCCGGGGCCTCGTCCAGACCAACCAGTCCCTCAGCCGCGGCGGCCCCGGATGCACGGTCGCCGCCTGGCAGGATCTGACCAGGATCCCGATCGACCACTTCATGATGATCGACTTCAAGGGCGTGGTGACGATGGCGGACGCCATCGGCGGCGTCCCGGTCTGCGTCCAGGAGAACGTCCACTCCCTCACCCGGGACGGCAAGGGCTCGGGACTGAAGCTCCCCAAGGGCGAGAACGTCATCCAGGGCGAGGTCGCCCTGCAGTGGCTGCGGACCCGCTACGGCTTCGAGGACGGCAGCGACATAGGCCGCGCCCACGCCCAGCACATGTACATGAACTCCCTGGCCCGCGAGTTCCGCCGGAACGCCAAGCTGAGCAACCCCGTCAAGCTCAACAGCCTGGCCCAGGCCGCCATCAAGGCGATGGTGGTGGACCCCGGCCTCAACAAGATCGACAAGCTGTACGACCTGAGCATGGAGTTCAAGAGGGTCGACCCGTCCCGCATCACCATGACGACGATGCCGTGGATCCCGAGCCCGTCGGACTCGGCCCGCGTCGAGCCCAAGCCGGGCGAGGCGGAGGACCTGTTCCGAATGATCCGCGAGGACATCCCGCTCGACGGCAAGGGCCCCGAGCAGCCCCCCGCCCCCGGGGCCGTGCCGTCCGCCGGCGCCTCCGGCGCGCCCGCGACCCCCGCCACCCCCGCCTCGCCGGCCCCGTCCCTGCCGACGGCCGACCCGGCCGCGCCGCCCGCGCGGATCCCCGTGTCGGTCCGCAACGCCACCGGCGGCAGGGACGGGGCGCAGGGCCGGGTCAAGGGCCGGGCCGGCGAGGTCGCGGCCGTACTGGCCGGCAAGGGGTTCACCCGGGCCGTCGCGGACACCCTGACCGGGTCCGAGGACACGACGGTGGTCCGCTTCTCCAGCCCGGACCAGGCGGGCGACGCCGCGGCCGTGGCGACCGCGCTGGGCCTGCCGGCCTCGGCCGTGCAGAAGACGGACGACGTCACCGGGATCGTCCTGTTCGTCGGGAGGGACTGGCGGACCGGCAGCGCGCCGACCCCGCCCCCGCCGGCCCCCACCAAGGCGCCGGACTCCTCGCGCCCGCTCAACGGCGGCAACGACAAGGAGTGCATGGCGATCCAGCCGGGCTTCACCTGGTAGGCACCGGCGGCGGCGACCCGCGCGGCACACCCCGCGCGGCACGGCACGAAAAGGGCCCGGCGCCCGCGGTCTTCGAACCGCCGGGCCCGGGCCCTCGCCCCTTCTGCGTCCGGGACGGCTCTCAGGCGGCCGCCGACGGGTCTGCCTGCGGCGCCGGCCTGCGGCTCGCGATGACCTTGTCGGCCAGCGAGCGCGGGCTGCTCAGGAAGCCGAAGCCCCACGACATGTGCATGGTGGCGATGGCCACCGGGATCTGCACCCGCGCCTTCGGGGAGAGCCCCCGGCCCGCCGGGATCGACCCGAGCGTGATGCCCGCCAGGTAGCCGGCGGGGACGGCGAACGCCCAGGGGGTGATCGCCGCGCCGGCGACGATGCTCGCCGCGATGGCGCAGACCGCGGTCGGCGGTGCGAGGTAGCGCATGTTGATCGAGCCGGCGTGGTACCGGGCGACGACGTGCCGCCAGCGGCCGTAGTCCTTGTACTGCTTGGCCAGCGCCCGCACCGACGGCCGCGGCCGGTACTGCACCTTCAGCTCGGGCGAGAACCAGATCAGGCCGCCCGCCTCGCGGATGCGGTAGTTCAGCTCCCAGTCCTGGGCGCGGATGAACTCCTCGTTGTAGCCGCCGGCCCGCTCCAGGGCCTCCCGCCGGAACACGCCCAGGTAGACGGTCTCCGCCGGGCCGGCCTCGCCGCCGGTGTGGAAGGCCGCGTTGCCGACACCGAGCCGGGAGGTCATCGCCGCGGCGACGGCCTCCTCCCAGGCGTTCTCGCCCTCGGCGTGCATGATGCCGCCGACGTTCTGCGCGCCGGTCTCCTCCAGGAGGCGGACGGCCGTCGCGATGTAGTCCGGCGAGAGCATGCCGTGGCCGTCGACGCGTACCACGATCGGGTGGCGCGACGCCTTGATGGCGGCGTTGAGGGCGGCCGGGGTGCGGCCGGAGGGGTTCGGGACGGTGACGACGCGAGGGTCCTCGCGTACGAGCTCGGCGGCGATCTCGTCGGTGCGGTCCGTGGACGGCCCCAGCGCGATCACCACCTCCATCTCACCGGCGTACTCCTGTCCGAGGATGTGGCGGACGGAGTTGCGCAGGTGGCGCTCCTCGTTGAGCACCGGCATGATCACCGAGACTGCGGGCTGCTGGGCGGGCATGTGGTCCTTCAAGGTCGGGTATCGGTGTCACGTTACCGCGTACGGGGGAAACGGGTGCGCGCCGCCTGATCGGTGGGGACCGGCGCTGATCGTACGGGCCTACTGTTCTGACGATCTGACCGATGTGTGTGGATTCTTCCCTGACGGCCGCTGCAGATCCCGCGGAGGTGTTCCCCCGTGCCCCAGCCACACCGCCCACCCCGACCCGCCCGGCCCCGCGAGCCGCAGCGCGCGCGGCGCGGCGGGGCACCGGCCGGGGCCGCGGCCCGGCGCGGGAACGGCCGGCCCCGGTGGGGCGTACGGCTGGCGGGCGGACTCGCGGTGGCGGTCCTCGGCTCCGGCGCCGTCGGGCACGCGGTGATGACCGGCCTGGACACCGGCATCCAGCGGGTCGACCCGTTCCGGGACATGAAGAACCGGCCCGCCGCCGGGCACGGCCTGAACTTCCTGCTCGTCGGCACCGACGGCCGCGACAGCACCACCCCCGCCGACAAGCGCCGCTACCGCCTCGGCGGCGCCCCCTGCCGCTGCACCGACACCGTCATGCTCGTCCACCTCTCGGCCGACCGGCAGCGCGCCAGCGTCGTCAGCCTCCCCCGCGACAGCTACGCCGAGCTGCCCGCCCACCGCGACGAGTCCAGCGGCCGCACCCACGGCCCCCACCCGGTGAAGCTCAACGCCGCCTACGCCGAGGGCGGCCCGCAGCTGACCGTGCGCACCGTCGAGCAGATGACCCGCGTCAAGATCGACCACTACCTGGAGGTCGACTTCACCAGCTTCATGAAGACCGTCGACGCGATGGGCGGCGTCGAGATCTGCACCGCCAAGCCGCTGCGCGATCGCAACACCGGCCTCGACCTGGCGCCCGGCAGCCACCGGCTGGGCGGCGGCCAGGCCCTGCAGTACGTCCGCTCCCGGCACGTCGACGGCGCCGCCGACCTCGGCCGGATGCAGCGCCAGCAGCGCTTCCTCGCCGCCCTGGTCGAGCAGGCCACCTCCAGCGGGGTCCTGCTGAACCCCGTCAAGTTCAAGGAGGTCAGTTCCACCCTCCTGGGCTCCGTCCGCGCCGACCCGGGCTTCGGCTCCGAGCAGATGCTGGCCCTCGGCCAGGCCATGCGGGACTTCACCCCGGCCTCCTCCGAGTTCGCCTCCGTGCCCGTCGGCGACCCGTCGTTCCCCGTGAAGGGCATCGGCTCCACCGTCAAATGGGACGCGGCGAAGGCCGCCGAGCTGTTCGCCGCCCTCCGCGAGGACCGCCCGCTCGCCCCGGCCGCACCGGCCCGGACCGGGCCGCGGCAGCCCGCCCCCGTCCCGGTGGACGTGCCCCCGAAGCAGGTCCGCGTCCGCGTCGAGAACGGCACCCGCACCAGCGGCCTCGGCGGCCGTGTGGACGCCGCCCTGCGCGCCACCGGCTTCGACACCACCGGGGCCCCCGGGAACGCGGCCCGCCGCGACCACAAGCGCACGGTGATCGCGTACGACCCCCGCTGGGACCGCTCCGCGCGCACCGTCGCGACCGCCCTGCCCGGCAGCGAACTCCGCGCGGTGCCGGGCCAGGGCCGCACCGTCCGGGTGATCGCCGGAGCGGACTACCGCAAGGTGGTGCCCGTACGCCCGGAGGAGCCGCAGCGCGGCCCCTTCGGCACGGTCACCGGCGACCAGGTGGTGTGCACCTAGTCCGGTGGCCCGGCCTGGCTCAGTCCTCGTCGAAGCCCTGCGCCGCGCGCTCCTCGCGCAGCGCCATGATCGCCCGGCGGCGCGCCAGCCGGTGCGTGCGGCGGATCTGCGCCTCCTGGTAGCGGCGCCTGTCCTGGTCGGTCTCGGGGAGCACCGGCGGCACCGTGCGCGGCTTGCCCTCCTCGTCGACCGCCGTGAACACCAGGTACGCGCTGCCGACCTGCGTCGCCGGCGTGGACTCGTTCCACCGCTCCGCCAGAACCCGTACGCCGATCTCCATCGACGAGCGGCCCGTCCAGTTGCACTGCGCCTTGACGTGCACCAGGTCGCCCACGCGGACCGGGGCCAGGAAGGCCATCTCGTCCATCGACGCGGTCACGGCCGCGCCGCCCGAGTGGCGGCCGGCGACGGCGCCCGCCGCGTCGTCGACCAGCTTCATGATCACGCCGCCGTGGACGGTGCCCAGGAGGTTGGTGTCGTTGGCGGTCATGATGTGGCTGAGCGTGGTCCGCGAAGCCGAGGTGGGCTTCCCCTGCAGGTCGCCCGCATTCGCGCCCGGTATGTGTGTCATACCGACACCTTAAAGCCGTCGCGGATGCCACAGCTGTGCAACAGCACCGGTACGAAGCCCGACCCGGTCTGTCGCCCGGCTCCCCGGACCGGGCATCCTATGCCGCATGAACGAGTGGCCAGAAGGGCGCGGGGACCGCCGCGACGACGGATACGGGCACGGCAGCGCGCAGGCGCAGCCGGAAGGCGCCCGGCGGATGCCCCACGTCCAGCGCCGGCAGCCGGGCCTGCCGCAGCAGCCCCAGCGACCGCCGCAGCCGCCGGTCCCGCCGCGGCCCGGGCGCCGGCCCGCCCCGCAGGTGCCGCCGCAGCAGGGCGCCGGCCACGCGGCCGACAGCTACGACAGCGGCTACAACACCGGCCAGGTCTACGGCACGCCCCAGCGCGCCCCGCAGCGCCCCGGCGGCCCGGGCGGCCCCGCGGGCGGCGGTCCGGGCGGCCCCGGGCGCCCGGCGGCCGCGCCCGACTGGGGCCGGCGCATCAAGGTCGGCTCCATCGCCCTGGTCTCCGTCCTCCTCGTCACGGCCATCGGCACGTACGTGTGGGCCGACTCCAAGGTGCGCCGCGAGGTGGACCTCTCCAAGGTCATCGAGCGCCCCAAGGACGACGACTGCACCACCTACCTGATCGTGGGCTCCGACAGCCGCGAGGGGCTGACCGAGGAGGACAAGAAGAAGCTCCACACGGGCTCCGCCGACGGCAAGCGCACCGACTCCATGATGATCCTGGCGGCCTGCTCCGGCGGGACCACCATGATCTCGCTGCCGCGCGACTCCGACGTGGAGATCCCCTCCTTCGTCGGCTCCCAGTCCGGCAAGAAGTTCCCTGCGCAGGGCAGGCGCACCAAGCTCAACGCGGCGTACGCCGAGGACGGCCCGGAGCTCCTCGTCCGCACCGTCGAGCACAACACGGGCCTGCGCATCGACCACTACGCCGAGATCGGCTTCGCGGGGTTCGCGAACATCGTGGACGCGCTCGGCGGCGTGGACATGAACATCGAGAAGGCCTTCAAGGACGAGAAGTCCGGCGCCGACTTCAAGGCCGGCGAACAGACCCTCAACGGCGAGCAGGCCCTCGCCTTCGTCCGCACCCGCTACGCCTTCGCCGAGTCCGACCTGGCCCGTACGAAGAACCAGCAGAAGTTCCTCGCGACGCTCGCCAACCAGGCGGCGACGCCCGGCACGCTCCTCAACCCGTTCAAGCTGTACCCGGTGCTCGGCGCCGGCCTGGACACGCTGATCGTGGACGAGGACATGTCGCTGTTCGACATGGGCGAGATGTTCTTCGCGATGAAGGGCGTCACGGGCGGCAGCGGCACCTCGATGAACATGCCGATCGCCGGCGAGCGGGGCGGCAACCTGCTGTGGGACAAGGCGAAGCTCCAGCAGATCGTCAAGCAGATCCAGAACGACGAGAAGGTCACCGTCACGGCCAACTGACGCCGCGGCGTACGACGGCCCCCGCTCCGATGCCCGAAGGCCGGAGCGGGGGCCGTCGCCGTACGCCCGTGCGGGCTCAGCTGTCGGGGGAGAACCGCAGCGCCTTCGGCGGCAGCTCGGCCCGGCACCACACGCGCGCGCCGGCGCGCAGTTCGTTGTCCGCGCCGACGACCGCACCGTCGCCGACGACGGCGGCGTCGACCACGGTCCGCGCGCCGACGGTCGCGCCGTCGCCGATGAGGCTGGCGGTGACCTGCGCGTCGGGCTCGATGACGGCGCCGTCGAGGAGGATGGACCCGGTCACGACGGCACCCGCCCCGACGCTCGCCCCGGCACCGACGACGGTGCCGCCGGACAGCTTGGCGTCCGGTGCGACGCGGGCCCCGGGCAGCACCAGGGACTCGCCGCGCGGCCCGGGCACGGCCGGGGAGGCCACGACCCCGCGGACGAGGTCCGCGGAGGCCTGGACGAACGACTCGGGCTTGCCCAGGTCGAGCCAGTACGTGTTCTCGGTGACGCCGTGCAGGACCGCGCCGGCGGCGAGCAGGCCGGGGAACGTCTCGCGCTCGACGGAGACCGGCCGGTCGCCCGGGATCGAGTCGATGACGCTGCGCTTGAAGACGTAGCAGCCGGCGTTGATCTGGTCGGTGATGATCTCCTCGGGGGTCTGCGGCTTCTCCGTGAACGCCAGCACCCGCCCCTCGGAGTCGGTGGGCACCAGCCCGAACGCCCGCGGGTCCTCGACCTGCACCAGGTGCAGGGTGACGTCCGCCTCGGCCGCCCGGTGGGCGTCGACGAGGCCGGCGATGTCGAGGCCGGTGAGGATGTCGCCGTTGAAGACCAGCACGGAGGAGTCCGGGCCTCCGGTCAGCCGCCGGGCGGCGTTGCGGATGGCCCCGCCGGTCCCGAGGGGCTCCTCCTCGACGACGTACTCCAGGCTGACGCCGAAGTCGGACCCGTCACCGAAGTACGGCTCGAAGACCTCGGCGAGGTAGCAGGTCGCCATCACGATGTGGGTGACCCCCGCGGCGGCGGCGCGGGCTATCTGGTGGGCGAGGAACGGCACCCCGGCGGCGCGCACCATCGGCTTCGGAGTGTTGACCGTGACGGGGCGCAGCCGCGTCCCCTGCCCCCCGACCAGCAGGATCGCTTCCAAAATGTTTCTCTCCCCACCCCGGGTCGGGCCTGTGAAGGTCCAAAGTTAGCCCATGCGGGGCATGTGCCGGCCGGAGGCGGGCGAAACGCTGCCGCTCCGCCGCCTCCGGCCGGGAATCACCTGCTACGGCAGGTTGCGCGCCATGACGATCCGCTGGACCTGGTTCGTTCCTTCGTAAATCTGCGTGATCTTCGCGTCGCGCATCATGCGCTCGACCGGGTAGTCGCGGGTGTAGCCGTAGCCGCCGAGGAGCTGGACGGCGTCCGTGGTGACCTCCATGGCCGCGTCCGAGGCGAAGCACTTGGCGGCGGCGCCGAAGAACGTGAGGTCGGAGTCGGTGCGCTCGGACTTGGCGGCGGCCGCGTAGGTGAGCTGGCGGGCGGCCTCGATCTTCATCGCCATGTCGGCCAGCATGAACTGGACGCCCTGGAAGTCGGCGATCGGCTTGCCGAACTGCTTGCGCTCCTGGACGTAGCCCTTGGCGTAGTCGAGGGCGCCCTGGGCGATGCCGAGGGCCTGGGCCGCGATGGTGATGCGGGTGTGGTCCAGGGTCTTCATCGCCGTGGCGAAGCCGGTGCCCTCGGCGCCGATCATGCGGTCGGCCGGGATGCGGACGTTGTCGAGGTAGACCTCGCGGGTCGGGGAGCCCTTGATGCCGAGCTTCTTCTCCGGGGCGCCGAAGGAGACGCCCTCGTCGCCCTTCTCCACGACGAAGGCGCTGATGCCCTTGGAGCGCTTCTCCGGGTCGGTCACGGCCATGACCGTGTAGTACTCGGAGACGCCCGCGTTGGTGATCCAGCGCTTGACGCCGTTGAGGACCCAGAAGTCGCCGTCGCGGACCGCGCGGGTCTTCATGCCGGCCGCGTCGGAGCCCGCGTCGGGCTCGGAGAGGCAGTACGAGAACATCGCGTCGCCCTTGGCGAGCGGGCCCAGGTACTTGGCCTTGAGCTCCTCGGAGCCGGAGAGGATCACCGGGAGGGAGCCGAGCTTGTTGACGGCCGGGATCAGGGAGGAGGAGGCGCACACGCGGGCGACCTCCTCGATGACGATCACGGTGGCCAGGGCGTCGGCGCCGGCGCCGCCGTACGTCTCGGGGACGTGGACGGCGTGCAGGTCGTTGGCGACGAGGGCGTCCAGAGCCTCCTGGGGGAAGCGGGCCTCCTCGTCGACCGCGGCGGCGAACGGGGCGATCTTCGCCTCGCAGAGCGAGTGGACGGACTCGCGGAGCATGTCGTGCTCCTCGGCCGGGCGGTACAGGTCGAAGTCGGCAGAACCCGCCAAGATCTCTCACTCCCCAAGGTGAACCATGTGCTAACTACCGTTAAGTAACCCAAATCTTAGTGTCCGCCGCCCGCACAGCGATATGTACGCGGCACGTGAGCTGCATGACAACGCCCGGTACTCCGGGAACGTCCCCCGTACGGGCGCGACTATGCTCGGTTGCCGCAACAGGCCCCGCACCTCTGGAGCAGCCATGGCCCCCCTCAGGATCACAGTGATCGGCACCGGCTACCTCGGCGCCACGCACGCCGCGGCGATGGCCGAGCTGGGCTTCGAGGTGCTCGGGCTGGACGTGGTCCCCGAGAAGATCGAGATGCTGGCCGCGGGGCGCGTGCCGATGTACGAGCCCGGCCTGGAGGAGCTGCTCGCCGCGCATGTCGCCGGGCTCCCGGGCTCCACGGGCCGGCTGCGCTTCACCCGGTCCTGGGAGGAGGTCGGCGAGTTCGGCGACGTCCACTTCGTGTGCGTCAACACCCCGCAGAAGCACGGCGAGTACGCCTGCGACATGAGCTACGTCGACTCCGCCGTCGAGTCGCTGGCCCCGCACCTGGCCCGGCCCGCCCTCGTCGTCGGCAAGTCGACCGTCCCCGTCGGCTCCGCCGAGCGCCTCGCCGCCAAGCTGGCCGCGCTGGCCCCGGCCGGCGCCGACGTGGAGCTGGCCTGGAACCCGGAGTTCCTGCGCGAGGGCTTCGCCGTCCAGGACACCCTGCACCCCGACCGGATCGTCATCGGCACCCGCGGCGAACGCGCCGAGAAGGTGCTGCGCGAGGTGTACGAGCGGCCGATCGCCGAGGGCAGCCCGCTGGTCGTCACCGACTTCCCGACGGCCGAGCTCGTCAAGACGGCCGCCAACTCCTTCCTCGCCACGAAGATCTCCTTCATCAACGCGATGGCCGAGGTCTGCGAGGCCGCCGGCGGCGACGTCGCCAAGCTCGCCGAGGCGATCGGGCACGACGAGCGGATCGGGAGCAAGTTCCTGCGCGCCGGCATCGGCTTCGGCGGCGGCTGCCTGCCCAAGGACATCCGCGCCTTCATGGCGCGCGCCGGCGAGCTGGGCGCCGACCAGGCGCTGACGTTCCTGCGCGAGGTCGACTCGATCAACATGCGGCGGCGCGGGCACATGGTGGAGCTGGCCCGGGAGGCGGTCGGCGGGGCGTTCCTCGGCAAGCGGGTCGCGGTGCTCGGGGCGACCTTCAAGCCGGACTCGGACGACGTACGGGACTCGCCCGCGCTGAACGTGGCGGGGCAGATCCACCTCCAGGGCGGCCAGGTCACCGTGTACGACCCGAAGGGCATGGACAACGCGCGCCGCGTCTTCCCGACGCTGGGGTACGCCGAGTCGGCGGTGGCGGCGGCGCGCGGCGCGGACGTGGTGCTGCACCTGACCGAGTGGCGGGAGTTCCGCGAGCTGGACCCGGTCGAGCTGGGTGCGGTCGTCAGCGACCGGCTGCTGCTGGACGGGCGCAACGCGCTGGACGCCGGGCAGTGGCGCGCGGCCGGGTGGACGTACCGGGCGATGGGCCGGCCGCGCGCCTGACGGGCCTTGCCGGAGCCGGCGGCGCGGTCATCCGGTTCGGCGGTGTGCGGCGGCGCGGGCGGTGAACTCGGCGGCGCGCAGGACGCGCAGGGCGTTGCCCCAGGTCAGTTCGGCGATGTCGGTTTCGGGCCAGCCGCGTTCCAGGAGTTCGGCGACGAGGCGCGGGTAGCCGGAGGGGTCGGTCAGGCCGGTCGGGCGGTGGGTGCCGGGCTCGGTGCCGAAGGAGGCGCCGAGGCCGACGGATCCGGGGCCGGCCACGGCACGCAGGTGGTCGAGGTGGTCGGCGACGGCGTGGAGGGAGTCGCCGGTCTGCCCGGTGTCGAAGGAGGCCATCGCGAGGCCGCCGGTCGCGCGGAGGGCGAGCAGGACGTCGTCCGTCGTGTTGTCCGGGTGCGGGGTGAGGGCGGCCGCGGCGGTGTGCGTGGCGATGACGGGCGCCTTGGAGGCGCCGGCGATCCGGAGGGCCGCGGCGGGGGTGCAGCCGGTGACGTCGAGGAGTATCCCGAGCCGGTTGGCCTCCAGGACGACCTGGTGGCCGAAGGGGGTGAGGTCCTCGGCGGCCCAGGGGGCTCCGGCGGCGGCGAGGACGCGGACGCCGAGGGCGTGGAAGGCGCGCAGGGCGGCGAGCGAGTCGGTGAGGGTGCTGCCGGGGACGGGGCCGAGGAACGAGGCGATGCGGCCGCGGTTGCGGGCGTCGGCCATGTCGTCGGCGGTGAGTGCGAGGCGGAGGCCGTCCGGGTAGCGGCGCAGGAGGGCGAGGGCCGCGTCGACCTGGTCGAGGGCGTCGGCGAGGGCGTGGCCGGGGGCGGTGCCGGGGGGCGGGAGCAGGGACCAGAACTGGGCGCCGACCCCGCCGGCGCGCAGGCGGGGGATGTCGGTGTCGACGCCGGCGTCGGGGGTGCCGATGTCGTGGTACGGGCTCTGCCGCAGGATCCGGACGAGGGTGTTGTGCCCGTCGGCGACGGGGTGCAGGGCGAGCAGTGCGACGGCCCGGTCGAGGGCGGGGGCGCGGGCGGGGGCGGGCGGGTCCGCGGCTCCGACGGAGGCCGGTCCGGGCGGGGGCGTCTCGGCGGCGTACGCGAGGTGCGCGGAGGTCTGTTCGTCCTGCAGGTCGGCCATGGGGTTCGCTCCGGGGTGGGCGGCAGCAGGGAGGGAGAAGTGCTGCCACCGTGACACGCGGGGCGGCCGGGCGGCCCGGCGGATGCGGCGTTCGGGTGAGACGCGCAGGTCAGGGCAAGGCTGGCGGCGGCCGTCCCGCCCGGTCCCGGCCGCCCTGCGGCGGGCGGGGCCGGGCCGGGGCGGGTCGCCGGGCCGGGCGGTTCAGACGGCGGTGTGGAGGACCGCGTTGGAGGGGCCGCGGGTCGCCGACAGGTCGCGGGCGACGGCCTCCGCGTCGCGCAGCACCCGTACGGCGTTGGACCAGGTGAGCTTGGCGAGGTCGGCGGGCGACCAGGCGCGGTGCAGGAGTTCGGCGACGAGGTTCGGGTAGCCGGCGACGTCGTCGAGTCCGGACGGGGTGAACGCCGTGCCGTCGTAGTCGCCGCCGATGCCGATGTGGTCGATGCCGGCGACGTCCCGCATGTGGTCGAGGTGGTCGGCGACGGTGGCGGCGGTCGCGGCCGGGCGGGGGTGCTCCGCCTCGAAGGCGCGGTGCACCGCCATCGCCTCGGGGGTGGTGTCGAGGTGGTGGAAGCCGTGGGCGCGCAGGTTCTCGTCGGCGGCGAGGGTCCACTCGACGGCCGCGGGGAGGATGAACTTCGGTACGAACGTGGCCATGGCGACGCCGCCGTTGGCGGGGAGGCGCTCCAGGACGTCGTCGGGCACGTTGCGCGGGTGGTCGCAGACGGCGCGGGCCGAGGAGTGGGAGAAGACGACGGGTGCGGCGGAGGTGTCGAGGGCGTCGCGCATCGTCGTGGCGGCGACGTGCGAGAGGTCGACGAGCATGCCGATCCGGTTCATCTCGCGGACGACCTCGCGGCCGAAGTCGGCCAGCCCGCCGTGCCGGGCCTCGTCGGTCGCGGAGTCGGCCCAGTCGATGGTGTCGTTGTGGGTGAGCGTCATGTAGCGGACGCCGAGCAGGTGCAGGGCGCGCAGGGTGGCGAGGGAGTTGTTGATGGAGTGGCCGCCCTCGGCGCCCATGAGGGAGGCGATGCGGCCGTCGCGGCGGGCCGCCTCCATGTCGTCGGCGGTCAGGGCGCGGGCCAGGTCGCCGGGGTAGCGGTCGATCAGCTGGGTGACGGCGTCGATCTGCTCCAGGGTGGCGCTGACCGCCTGGTCGCCGGCGTAGTCGGAGCGGACGAACACCGACCAGAACTGCGCGCCGACCCCGCCGGCGCGGAGCCGGGGGATGTCGGTGTGCAGGTGGGCGGAGGTGTCGCCGGCGATGTCGCGCTGCGCGAGGTCGTAGCGGACCTGCTGGCGCAGGGCCCAGGGCAGGTCGTTGTGGCCGTCGGCGACGGGGTGTTCGGCGAGCAGGGCGCGGGCCTGGTCGAGGCGGTCCGCCGCGGTCACTTGCCGAACCCGAAGGACTCCGCGCCGGAGGCCTTGGCCCGCAGCCGCTTGCCCTTCTCGGTGGCCTGGTCGTTCAGTTCCTGCTGGAAGTCGCGCATGCGGGCGAGGAGTTCGCCGTCGTGGGCGGCGAGCATGCGGGCGGCGAGGAGGCCGGCGTTGCGGGCTCCGGCGACGGAGACGGTGGCGACGGGGACGCCGGCGGGCATCTGGACGATGGACAGGAGGGAGTCCATGCCGTCGAGGTACTTGAGCGGCACGGGGACGCCGATGACGGGCAGGGGGGTGACCGAGGCGAGCATGCCGGGCAGGTGGGCGGCCCCGCCGGCGCCGGCGATGATCGCCTTGAGCCCGCGGTCGGCGGCCTGCTCCCCGTAGGCGATCATCTCGCGGGGCATGCGGTGGGCGGAGACGACGTCGACCTCGTAGGGGATCTCGAACTCGTCGAGGGCCTGGGCGGCGGCTTCCATGACGGGCCAGTCGGAGTCGGATCCCATGACGATGCCGATGACGGGGGCGGTGCTCCCGGTGCTGGGGGTGCTCATGCGGTGATCGTTCCTCGGAGGTAGCCGGCAGCGTGACGTGCGCGCTCCAGCACATCGTCCAGGTCGTCGCCGTAGGTGTTGACGTGGCCGACCTTGCGGCCGGGTTTCACGTCCTTGCCGTACATGTGGATCTTCAGCTGCGGGTCGTGGGCCATGCAGTGCAGGTACGCGGCGTACATGTCGGGGTAGTCGCCGCCGAGGACGTTGGCCATGACGGTCCAGCGGGCCCGGGGGCGGGGGTCGCCGAGGGGAAGGTCGAGGACCGCGCGGACGTGGTTGGCGAACTGGGAGGTGACCGCGCCGTCCTGGGTCCAGTGGCCGCTGTTGTGCGGGCGCATGGCGAGCTCGTTGACGAGGATCCGGCCGTCGGCGGTCTCGAAGAGCTCGACGGCCAGGTGGCCGGTCACGCCGAGTTCCCCGGCGATGCGCAGGGCGAGGGCCTGGGCCTCGCCGGCGAGCTCCTCGGAGAGGTTCGGGGCGGGGGCGATGACGGTGTCGCAGACGCCGTCGACCTGGATCGACTCCACCACCGGGTAGGCGACGGCCTGGCCGTGCGGGGAGCGGACGACGTTCGCCGCGAGTTCGCGGACGAAGTCGACCTTCTCCTCGGCGAGGACGGGGACGCCGGCCTTGAAGGGGGCCTCGGCGTCCTCGGGGGTCCGGACGAACCAGACGCCCTTGCCGTCGTAGCCGCCGCGGACCGTCTTGAGGATGACGGGGAACCCGCCGACCTCCGCCGCGAAGGCGGCCGCGTCCGCCGGGTCCGCCACGATGCGGTGGCGGGGGCTTGGCGCGCCGATCTGGTCGAGCTTGGCCCGCATCACGCCCTTGTCCTGGGCGTGCACCAGCGCGTCGGGTCCGGGGCGGACGGGGATGCCGTCCGCTTCGAGGGCCCGCAGGTGCTCGGTGGGCACGTGCTCGTGGTCGAAGGTGATCACGTCGCAGCCGCGCGCGAAGGCGCGCAGGGTGTCCAGGTCGCGGTAGTCGCCGATGACGACGTCGCTGACCACCTGGGCCGCCGAGTCCTGCGGGGTGTCACTGAGGAGCTTGAACTTGATGCCGAGGGGGATGCCCGCCTCGTGGGTCATACGGGCGAGCTGGCCGCCGCCGACCATGCCGACTACCGGGAACGTCACCCCTCCAGGGTATCGGCCGGCCGTCCGCCGGACGGACCCGGCCCCACCGGGAACTCGTAGCAACATCCCGTGCGCCCTGCGTCGCGTACCTGTACGAACGCACAGTGCCCGAAGGCACAGACGGGTCGGCAGGGGGACACTTAGCATGAGTGGCCGATCGAGAGGCGACAGACGCCCCGCTGGGGGCCGCTACGGACGGGACCGACCATCACCATGACCACGCCGAAACGGGGCTCGGCCCTCGAACGGGTACGCGGCCTCGCACGCGAAGTCGCGAAGTTCGGGGCTGTCGGGGGCCTGGGCGTGCTCGTGAACCTGGGTGTCTTCAACCTGCTGCGGCACACCACGGACCTGCAGGTGGTCCGGGCGAGCGTGATAGCCACCGTCGTCGCGATCACGACGAACTACCTCGGCTTCCGCTACTTCACCTACCGGGACCGGGCGCGGACGGGCAGCTCGCGGGAGGTCCCGCTGTTCGTGGCGTTCAGCCTGATCGGGCTGGTGATCGAGAACGGCGTGCTGTACGCGGCCACGTACGGGTTCGGCTGGGACGGCCGGCTCGCCTCCAACGTCTTCAAGTTCGTCGGCATCGGCACGGCCACGGTGTTCCGCTTCTGGTCGTACCGGACGTGGGTCTTCAAGGCGCTGCCGCAGGCGGCTCCCGCGGCCGCCGCGGAGCCGGAGCCGGTGGCGCGGGCCGCGGCCCGGCCCGCGCGGGAGAGCGGTACGCGCGCCCCCGAGCCCGCCGGCAACAAGTAGGGGGCCCGCCCGCCTCCCGGCGCCCCGGGGTCAGCGGACGGTGTGCTCCCGCTCTCCGCGCTCGGGCTCGGTGCGGCTGAGGAAGAGGGCGAACACCGGGGGCTGGGCCTGGAGCAGTTCGAGGCGGCCGCCGTCGGCCTCGGCGAGGTCGCGGGCGACGGCGAGGCCGATGCCGGTGGAGTTGCGGCCGCTGATGGCCCGCTCGAAGATGCGGTTCCCCAGGTCGGGCGGGACGCCGGGCCCCTCGTCGGTGACTTCCAGGACGGCCTGGTTGCCGACGACCCGGGTGCGCAGGGCGACGGTGCCGCCGCCGTGCATGAGCGCGTTCTCCACGAGGGTGGCCAGCACCTGGGCGACCGCGCCGGGGGTCCCGAAGGCCCGTACGCCGGTCTTGCCGGAGCGGACGATGGCCCGGCCCTCGCTGCGGTAGGCCGGCCGCCACTCCTCCACCTGCTGTTTGACGACCTCGTCGAGGTCGAAGGGGACGGCGGAGCCGGTCCGCGGGTCGCGGGAGTTCGTCAGCAGCCGCTGGACGACGTCGGTGAGCCGCTCCACCTGGGCGAGCGCGATGGTGGCCTCCTCGCGGACGGTCGCGAGGTCGTCGGTGACGGTGATCTCCTCCAGCCGCATCGACAGCGCGGTCAGCGGGGTGCGCAGCTGGTGGGAGGCGTCCGCGGCAAGGCGCCGCTCGGCGGTGAGCATCCGCCCGATCCGCTCGGCGCTGGAGTCGAGGACGTCCGCGACGCGGTCCAGCTCGGGGACCCCGTAGCGGCGGTGGCGGGGCCGGGGGTCGCCGGAGCCGAGGCGCTCGGCGGTCTCGGCGAGGTCGGTGAGCGGGGACGCCAGCCGGTTGGCCTGGCGGATCGCGAGGGCCACGGCGGCCACGACGGCGAGCAGCGCCACCGCGCCGACCACGGCGAGGGTCCGCCCGACCTCCTGGGTGACAGCGGAGCGGGGCTCCTCGACGACGACCAGCTCGCCCAGCTCCCCCTTGGCGGTGCCGCGCAGGACGCTCCCGCCGGGCCGCTCGCCGATTTCGACGGGAGGCTGCCCGGGGACGGTGATGCGGGCGTAGCGGCCGGGGTCGAGCTGCTCGGCCAGCGCGTCGGAGTCGATGGGCCGGCGCTCGGCCGCGTTCGCCTCGACGATGCTCGCCAGGCGCAGGGCCTCGGACTCGATGCGGTCCTGGGCGCTGCTGGTGATCGTGCGGGTCTCCACGATGACGAGGGAGACGCCGAAGACGGCGATCACGACGAGCACCACGGCGAGGGTGGACTGGATCAGGCGGCGGCGCATGGCTGGGGGGCCCGGTCAGCTCTTCTCGAAGCGGAAGCCGACGCCGCGGACGGTGGCGATGTAGCGGGGGTTCGCGGCGTCGTCGCCCAGCTTCTTGCGGAGCCAGGAGATGTGCATGTCGAGGGTCTTGGTGGAGGACCACCAGGTGGTGTCCCACACCTCGCGCATGAGCTGGTCGCGGGTGACGACGCGGCCGGCGTCGCGGACGAGGACGCGCAGGAGGTCGAACTCCTTCGCGGTGAGCTGGAGCTCCTCCTCCCCCATCCAGGCGCGGTGGGACTCGACGTCGATGCGGACGCCGTGGGTGGCGGCGGGCTGGGCGGCCTCGGTGGCGCCGCGCCGCAGCAGGGCCCGGACGCGGGCGAGGAGCTCGGCGAGGCGGAACGGCTTGGTGACGTAGTCGTCTGCTCCGGCGTCCAGGCCCACGACGGTGTCGACCTCGTCGGCGCGGGCGGTCAGGACGAGGATGGGAAAGCCGAGCCCCTCGGCGCGCAGCCGGCGGGCCACTTCCAGGCCGTCCATGCCGGGCAGGCCCAGGTCGAGGACGACGAGGTCGACGCCGCCCTGGAGGCCTGCGTCGAGGGCGGCCGGGCCGTCCTCCCGGACCTCGACGTCGTACCCCTCCCGGCGCAGGGCGCGGGCCAGGGGCTCCGAGATGGATGCGTCGTCCTCGGCGAGCAGTACACGCGTCATGTGGGTGATGGTAGTCCGCGGCGGCGATCCGCAGGGGCGGCCCCGCGCACCCCTTTCCATCTGGCCTTATGAATGCAGCCCGCCTTCGAAAATGCCTAAACGGTTCCCAATCCTCCTGTGATCCATCTCTCAAGTCCTTTCATTTGCCACCCGGTCGTGTCGTATGGTGGCGAGACGCCTGATGTACTACCTCCGGGACCTTTGCGCCGAAATCCGAGCCAAAGGTCTCAATTCTGTCCGGATCGATCAGAGGGTCTTGACGACTTTCCCGATCGGCTTCGGTGACAGTGGATGACCTGTGGGCCGGCGCCCCGCGCGCGTTCGTGTGCGCGAGGGCGTGGATCCCGGTTGCGTTTGTTCCCCCGCCCCCTCCGCGGCGCGGGTGCGGTCCCCGGGGCGTGGGGGCCGGAACAGCAGCTGCCGGTTCCGGCCACCCCCCACCGGGCGCCGACGGCTCACGAAGCCGGGCGTCCCGAGCAAGCAAGGATCGACCATGGCTTCCAGCCTGACGAAGGGCGCGGTGGACCCGTCCGCCGAGAAGACCTTCTTCGGCCACCCCCGTGGCCTGGCCACTCTCTTCATGACCGAGATGTGGGAGCGCTTCTCCTACTACGGCATGCGGGCGCTGCTGGTGTACTACCTGGTCTCGGGCGGCGCGGACGCCGCCACGGGAAGCCAGGGCGGCGGCCTGGCCATGACCGCGGCCACGACGACGGCCATCTACTCCGTCTACGTCTCCATGGTCTACCTGATGGCCATGCCGGGCGGATGGTTCGGCGACCGGGTCTGGGGCGCGCGCAAGACGGTCGCCATCGCCGGCTTCGTGATCATGACGGGTCACCTGTCGCTGGCCCTGCCCGGCCAGGCGATGTTCTTCGTCGGCCTGCTCCTCGTCGCGGTGGGCTCCGGTCTGCTGAAGGCCAACATCTCCACGATGGTCGGCCACCTCTACGACGGCCCCGAGGACCCGCGCCGTGACGGCGGCTTCACGCTGTTCTACATCGGCATCAACCTCGGCGCGTTCGTCGCCCCGTTCGTCGTCGGCACGGTCGGCAAGGAATACAACTGGCACCTGGGCTTCGCCCTCGCCGCCGTCGGCATGGGCATCGGCCTCGCCCAGTTCCTCCTCGGCACCAAGCACCTCAGCCCGAAGAGCAGCCAGGTCCCGAACCCGCTGTCGGCCGAGGAGCGCAAGGCGGTCATCACCAAGGCCGTCCTCGGCGCCGCCGCCATCGCCGTCTTCTACGGCGCCGTGGTCGCCCTGGGCGCGTACACCCTGAACTGGGTGCTGGTGCCGCTGACCCTCGCCGGTCTGGTCATCCCGGTGGCCGTGCTGGTCCGCATCAAGCGCGACAAGGACCTGAACACCACCGAGCAGTCGAGGATGACTGCGTACATCTGGTTCTTCGTCGCCGCCGCCGTCTTCTGGATGATCTACGACCAGGGCGGGTCGACGCTGTCGCTGTTCGCGGACTCCAAGACCGCCGACACCGTCTTCGGCCTCGGCTTCTCGGCCACCTGGTACCAGTCGCTGAACCCGCTGTTCGTGATGGCGCTGGCCCCGGTCTTCGCCTGGCTGTGGCTGTGGCTGGCCCGCAAGAACCAGGAGCCGAACACCATCGTGAAGTTCGCGATGGGCCTGGTCCTGGTCGGCGGCTCGTTCTTCGTCTTCATCGTCCCGATGAACATGGCCGGCGACGGCACCATGGTCTCCCCGATGTGGCTCGTCTCGATCTACATGATCCAGACCATCGGCGAGCTGTGCCTCTCCCCGGTCGGCCTCTCCGTCACCACGAAGATGGCCCCGCAGAAGTACGCCTCCCAGATGATGGGCGTCTGGTTCCTCGCGGTCACCGCGGGCGACTGCACCACCGGCCTGCTGTCGCTGGCCGGCGTGGACCTGAACGGAACGGTCGTCATCGGCATCCAGGCGAGCGCCGCGGTCCTCGCCGGTGTGGCGGTGTACGCCTATCGCAAGAAGGTCCGGGCGCTGATGGGCGACGTCCACTGACGCACCCGCGCACAGGCTGAGGCGACGGCCCGGCACTCCTCCGAAGGGGTGCCGGGCCGTCGCGTTCCGCCGGCTCCGTCAGCGGCGGGTGCCGCCGCGCAGGCGGCGCCAGGGGGTGAGGGTGAACACCGCGGCGCCGAGCAGGACCACCGTCGCGGCGGCCACGGCGAGGGCCCGCACGCCGCCCGTGCCGCCCGCGCCGGTCTCGGCGAGGCCGCCGGGTCCGCCCGACCCGGCGGAGGCGGAGCCGCCGGAGGCCGGGGAGCCGGAGCCGCCGGGCTGGGCGGTGGTGTCCAGCTCCAGGGACACGCCGCTGGAGACCGCCTTGCAGGGCACGTTGATCGGCGTCGAGCCGGGGCTCATCGTCACGTCGATCGTCAGGCGGTCCGGGGTCAGCGTCACCTTGCCCGTCGCCCCCGGCTTGTAGGTGCCGGTCATGTCGCTCAGGCTGACCGGGGCCTTGTCCGGGATCGGCTCCGCGTTGGCCGGGCCGGAGACCCGGACCGTGCCGGTGTCCGCGCCGCCGAGCCGGATGTCCATCGAGGGCTTCAGGGCGCCCGCGGGGAGGGCCATGGGGCTGGCCATCGCCCCCTTGGCGGTCTTCACGGTGAGGTCGAAGCCGCCGCCGTTCTTCTTCGCGCTGACCGTCACCGGGGTCTTGACGCCGCCCGGGACGACGGCGCCGCAGTCGAAGGCCACCTCGACGGGCTTGCCGGGGAAGTCGGTCTGCCCGCCGCCGCCACCGGTGGCGCCGCCGGACGCGGTGCCTCCGCCCGACGCGGTGCCGCCGGACGCGGTGCCGCCGGACGCCGTGGTGCCTCCGCCCGACGCGGTGCCGCCGGACGCGGTGCCGCCGGACGCCGTGGTGCCTCCCGACGCCGAGCCGCCGGACGCCGTACCGCCGCCGCTCGCCGTACCGCCCCCGCTCGTCGTACCGCCGCCGCTCGTCGTACCGCCGCCGTCCGACACCTTGATCGTCGCCCCGGCCGCGGCCGCCTCCTTGGGCGAGCAGCGCGTGGTGAACCCGCTGAAGTCCACGTCGTACCGGCCCGGGGTGATCGTCACCTCCCCCGCCTTGGCCAGCTTCACCCTCCCCTTCATGTCGGACAGCACCATCGGCGCGTTCTTGGGGATCGGCGGGTTCTTCCGCTCACCCTCCAGCTTCACCTCGCCCGCGAGCGCCCCGCCGAGCCTCACCCAGCCGGTCGGCTTCACGGTGTCCTTGCCGAGGTCCATCAGGTCGGTGTTGTTCGAGGCCGCCTTGACGGTCCTCCACACCACCTCGACCTCGTCGCCGACCTTCGCGGCGGCGGGCGCCGTCACCGAGACGGTCGTCGTGCCCTGGACCGGGCCGCCGCCGCCTGCGGGCGGAATGCACTCCACCTTGTACGAGACCTCGGCCGCCTTGGCGGGTCCCGCCCCCAGCAGCGCGGCCGCGCCGCCGAACAGCAGCGCGGCCGCGGCCGCGCTCACCCTCCGTTGGGTCCTCACTGGTGTCCCTTCGTCGTCGGACTGCCGGCTGACGGTGCGGACGTCTGCGGTGCCGTGAACCACGGCAGGTCTGCGGCCTCCCCCGACCCGGCCGCCTCCGGGGCCTCCTGCACTGCGGGTGCCTCCGGCGCGGGCGCCGGCCGGACCCGGTCGACGAGGGCCATCCCGGCCCTGAACAGGCCGGCGGGCACCACCAGCAGGAGCAGGGCCCAGAACACCAGCACCCCGTACGGGCGGGACACCGCCCACGGCCGGGCCGCCAGGACCGTCTCCCCGTACATGAGGGAGACCGTGTGGCTCCCGTGTGCACCGGCCCCGAGCGTGACGGGCAGCCGGACCTCCGCCCTGCCCCCGGGCGGGATGGCGCCCTTCCAGCGGACCTCCTCCCACTGCGGGGCGAGCACGCCGCGGGCCGTGCCCAGCCGGAAGACCGGGTCCGCGACGGGCGCGGGTCCGGTGTTCCCGAGGGTGACGGTGAAGGTGCGCGAGGGCGGCGCGCCGAACCGGGTCAGGATCCCGTCGCCGCCCGCCAGCCGGGCCGGGCCCAGCACGGCGAGGCGCGGCGCGCCCTGCTCGGGCGGCAGCTCGGCCACCGGGTGGCCGGTGAGCACCAGCGGGAGGGCGACGGTGGCGGCGTCCCCGCCGACCGAGGTGACGTTGACGATGCACGGGCACGGTGTGGGCGGGGCCGCCGCGGCCAGCCGCGCCGTGAAGCGGCCGTCGCCGCCGACGGAGACGGCCGCGCCCTCGGCGTTCGCGCAGCTGTTCGTGCCGCCGACCATGTTCTGGCCGCAGACCAGCAGCATCACCAGCGTTCCGGCCAGCCAGCCCGTGCCGGTCACCGTGAGCTGCGTACCCGGGGCGGCTTCCCGGAGCGAGAGCTGCGCGGCCGGCGGTGCATCCGCGGCGGCGGCCGGTGCCGCGGCGGCGAACAGGCACGCCGTGAGCACGGCCGCGGCGGCGCGGGCCCCGGCCCCGCCGGTCATGCGCGTGCTCCCGCCGGCTCGGGGGCCGGCTCCGGTCCGGCCCCGCTCCCGGGTACCGCAGCGGGCGGCCCGCGCCGGGCGCGCCGCCTGCGGGCGAAGGCCGCCGCGGCCGCGGCGGCCGCGCCGAGGGCGAGCAGGGCTCCCGGGCCGGGCACGGCGACGCCGGGTGCGAACCGGGCGGACGCGGTGGCGGCGGCCGGCGCGGCGCCCGGGGCGGTGGCGGTGAGCGTGAGGTCGGCGGCGCCGAGGCGGGGCGCGCTCGGCCACGGCTCGGCCAGCCGCAGCCGCCCGCCCGGCGGCACCTGCACGGGCAGGGCCCGCTCCGGGCGGCCGGGCAGCGGCCCGAACAGGCCCTCGGCGCGCACCGACACCCGCGGCGCGAGGGCCACGTTCCCCCGGTTGACCAGGGTGTACGCGACCTCGGTGCGGGCGCCGCGGCCGCGCACGGCGACGTCCTCGACGGTCAGCGCGGCGAGGGTCGGGCCGCCGACGCGCAGGTGGACCCGTACGGCCTCCTCGCGGCCGGCCTCGGCGGCGAGGACAGCGGCCCGGCGGTCGCCGGGCAGCGCGGCCGGCGGAACGGTGACCGTGAAGGGGACCGCCGCGCGGGTCCGCGGCGGCACGGTGACGGCGGCCGCCCCGCCGAAGCTGATCCACGCGCCCGCCCCGCCCGCCCCGCCGGGCTCCTCGGCACCCCGGAGGGCGAAGGTGCGCGGCCGGTCGGAGGCGTTCGTCAGGGCGAGCCGGTCCTCCAGTACGGCTCCGGGGGCGCCGGCGAGGTAGAAGGCGGGCCGGGGCGTCCCTCCGGCCGCGCCCGGCTCGGGGGCGGCGCTCCAGCCGGGGCCGTCCGCGGCGGGGGCGGGGGCCGTGCCGAGCAGCGGCAGGAGCGGCAGGAGGAGCGGCAGTGCGGAGGCGGCCCTCCGGCCGCGGGGGCGGCGGCGGGGGGCGCCGGCCGGCGGGCGGGGCACGGGCATGGCCGGTGCTCCGCTCAGGTCCGGGCGGCCCGGCGGCTGCGCCGGCTCAGCCAGAGGAGCCCCGCGGTGCCGGACAGCAGCACGGTGCCGCCGAGGGTGGCGAGCGCGGCGACGGAGTCCTCCGGCCCGGTCTGCGGGAGGGTGTCGGCGGGCCCGGACCCGGCGCCGGCCGCGGCGGTGACGTCCAGCTCCAGCGACGGCTTCGGGCTGTTGCCGGGGGTGCAGGTGGTGGTCGTCCCCATCGCCTTGATGGTCAGCACGCCCGCCGTGAAGGTGACCCGGCCCGTCTTCTTCGGGGTGTAGGTGCCCGACAAGTCGGTGATCTTGATGGGGGTGTTGGCGGGCGCCGCCTCGGGGTTCGGCGGGCCGGAGACCGCCACCTGCCCCTGGTCTGCGCCGCCGACCACGATGACCGCGCTCGGGTTCATCGCGCCCTTGCCGAGCTCGATCGGGCTGGAGGAGACGCCCTTCCGGAAGGACATCGTCAGCTTGTAGCCGTCGCCCTCCGCGGCGGCCCTGATGTCGATGGGCGAGACGGCCGACTTGTCCCCGATGGGCGTCTTGCAGTCGTAGGCGACGTCCACGACGTCGGCGCGGGCCGTGCCGGCGGCGGGCAGAACCGCCGCCCCGGCCAGCGCCAACGCGACCGCCGCCGAGCGTGTGCGGTGGGACACCTTCGTCCTCCCCTCGAACCGATTCTGACGGCACATCAGATCGCGGCTCAAGGTACGCCCGGGGCCCTGCAAGGGGAAGACGAAGGACGAGGTGTTCGGCCGCGGCCGGCTCAGGCCGCGCGCACCCCCCGCTGCCACACCGCGGAGACCAGCGGCACGCCCGGCCGGTACGCCAGGTGCACATGGCTCGGGGCGTCCAGCAGCGCCAGGTCGGCGCGCGCGCCCGGCGCCAGGACCCCGATGTCCGTACGCCGCAGCGCGCGGGCGCCGCCGGCGGTGGCCGACCAGAGGGCCTCGTCCGGCGTCATCCCCATGTCCCGCACGGCGAGCGCGATACAGAACGGCATGGAGCTCGTGTACGAGGAACCCGGGTTGCAGTCCGTGGACAGCGCGACCGTCGCCCCCGCGTCCAGCAGCCGGCGGGCGTCCGGCCACTGCGCGCGGGTCGAGAACTCGGCGCCCGGCAGGAGCGTGGCCACCGTGGTGTCCGCGGCCTGGGCGAGGGCGTCGACGTCGGCGTCGGTCAGGTGCGTGCAGTGGTCGGCGGACGCCGCGCCCAGCTCGACGGCGAGCTGCACGCCCGGACCGTACGAGAGCTGGTTGGCGTGCACGCGCGGGATCAGCCCGGCGGCCGCGCCGGCGGTCAGGATCGCGCGCGCCTGGTCGCCGTCGAAGGCGCCCTTCTCGCAGAAGACGTCCACCCAGCGCGCGTACGGGGCGCACGCCGTGAGCATCTCGCCGGTGACGAGGTCGACGTACCCGGCCGGGTCCTCGGCGTAGTCCGGGGAGACGATGTGCGCGCCGAGGTAGGTCACCTCCTCCGTGTGTGCGGCGGCGATGCGCAGGGCGCGGGCCTCGTCGGCGACGGTCAGGCCGTAGCCGGACTTGGTCTCGAAGGTGGTCGTGCCCTGCCGGCGGGCCTCGTCGAGGTGGCGGACCAGGTTCGCCTCCAGCTCGGCGTCGGACGCGGCGCGGGTCGCCGCGACCGTGGTGCGGATGCCGCCCGCGGTGTAGCTGCGGCCCGACATGCGGGCGTTGAACTCGGCCGTCCGGTCGCCTGCGAAGACGAGGTGGGAGTGGGAGTCGACGAAGCCGGGGATCAGGGCGCGGCCCTGGGCGTCGAAGGATGCGTCTGCCGGCGGGGCCTTGGCTGTGGGGCCGACCCAGGCGATGCGGTCGTCTTCGACGACGACCGCTGCGTTCTCGACCAGGCCGAGGGGGCCCTCACCCGATTCCGGGTCGTTGGTGACGAGGCTCCCGATATTGCCGATGACTGTAGTGCTCATGGGTTCCTTCCAGGGGTTTCCTTCCCCCACCCCGCCCCTTCCCGAAACCGGGGCTCCGCCCCGGACCCGCTGCCGCTGCACCTCCGGCGGGGCCGAGCCCACGGACTCCGCCCCGCCCCCCCGTTCCGGGCGCTCCGCGCCCGTGCGCTCAAACGCCGCGCGGGCTGGACATGCCCGCCCCGGCGGGCCGGAGCCGGCCCCGCCGGTGATTGAAGGCGCAGGGCGTGGGGCGGAGCCCTGCGGGTCCGGTTGCCGGGGTGGGGTGGGGGTCAGGTGCGGACTGCGGCGATGGAGGCGGACAGGGCCGACGGGACGTCGGGGACCAGGGTGTGGGCGCCGTCGCGGACGATGTGGCGGCCGCCGACCACCGTGTGGCGGACATCCGCGGCCGAGGCCGCGAAGACGGCCGTCTCGGCGCCCAGCCGCGGCAGGGGGCCGGCCGTGCGGACGCTGTCCAGGGCGATGGTGGTGAAGTCGGCCAGTGCGCCCGTTTCCAGGCGGCCCGCGTCGGGGAGGCCCAGCGCCGCGTGGCCGTCCGCGGTGGCGGCGGTGAGCAGCGCGTCGGCGGTCCAGTGCCCCCGCGTCCGGCTGCGGAGCCGCTCGTCCAGTTCCATGGCGCGCGCCTCCTCCAGCAGGTCGATGACGGCGTGGCTGTCGCTGCCCAGCGACAGCGGGCTGCCCGCCTGCTGGAGGCGGACCGCCGGCCCGATCCCGTCGGCGAGGTCCCGCTCGGTGGTGGGGCACATGCAGGTGCCCGTCGCGGTGCCGCCGAGGAGCGCGATGTCCTCGTCGGTGAGGTGGGTGTTGTGGACGCCGGTGGTGCGCGGCCCGAGCACCCCGTGGTCGGCGAGCAGCCGGGTGGGCGTGCAGCCGTGGGCGGCCAGGCAGGCGTCGTTCTCGGCGGTCTGCTCGGACAGGTGGACGTGCAGCGGGGCCTGCCGCTCCTCGGCCCAGCGCGCGACGGTGCCCAGCTGGTCGGCGGGGACGGCGCGCACGGAGTGCACGGCCGCGCCGATCAGGGCGTGCCCGCGCGGCACCAGCGCGGAGGCCCGTTCGGCCCAGGCGTCGGCGGTGCCGTCGGAGAACCGGCGCTGGTGCTCGGTGGGGGCCTGGCCGAAGCCGGAGGACAGGTAGGCGGTGTCGAGGAGGGTGATGCGGATGCCGGCGGCCGCGGCGGCCTCGATGAGGGCTTCGCCCATGGCGTTGGGGTCGGCGTACGGGGTGCCGTCCGCCTGGTGGTGGAGGTAGTGGAACTCGCCGACGTTGGTGATGCCGGCGAGCGCCATCTCCGCGTACACGGCCCGGGCGAGGTCGTGGTACGTCTCGGGGGTGAGGCGGTGGGCGACCTTGTACATGACGTCGCGCCAGGTCCAGAAGGTGCCCGAGCCGACCTGGACGGTGCCGCGCAGGGCCCGGTGGAAGGCGTGGGAGTGGGCGTTGGCGAGGCCGGGGAGGGTCAGGCCGCGCAGGACCTCCGCGCCGGGCGGCGGGGCGGCGGCCCCGGTCCGCAGGGCGGCGATCCGCCCGTCGTCGGACACGTCGAGGGCGACGCCCGGCTCGACACGGGTGCCGAGCCAGGCGTGCTCCAGCCAGTACGTCTTCACCGTGCGCAGGGTCAGTGACACGCCAGGCCTTCCAGTACGTCGGCGAGGGCGAGGACTCCGGCGACGCAGTCGTCCTCGGGGGCGAACTCCAGCGGGGAGTGGGAGACGCCCGTGGGGTTGCGCACGAACAGCATCGCGGTGGGGACGGACGCGGAGAGGATTCCCGCGTCGTGTCCGGCGCCGGTGCCGAGGACGGGCACGGATCCGCCGAGGATCCGGTTGATCTCGTCGCGCAGGGCGTGCTCGAACTCGACGACCGGGGTGAAGGACTCGCGGACGACGGCGAGGTCGACGCCGTCCTTGTCGGCGCGCTCGCGGGCGGCCTTCTCGATGGCGGTGACCACCGTGTCGAGGGTGGCCTGGTCGGCGGCGCGGGAGTCGAGCCAGCCCCGTACGAGGGAGGGGATGGCGTTGACGCCGTTCGGCTCGACGGAGACCTTGCCGAAGGTGGCGACGGCTCCGGCGAGCGCCGCCTCCGTACGGGCGGCCAGGACGGTCTCCGCGTAGGTGAGCATCGGGTCGTGCCGGTCGACGAGGCGGGTGGTGCCGGCGTGGTTGGCCTCGCCGCGGAAGTCGAACCGCCAGCGGCCGTGCGGCCAGATGGCGGAGGCGATGCCGACGGCGTCGCCGGACAGGTCGAGGGCGCGGCCCTGTTCGACGTGGAGTTCGACGAAGGCTCCGATACGGGCGAGCCGTTCGGGGTCGGGCCCGATCGCGTCGGGGTCGTACCCGGCGGCCTCCATGGCCTGGGGCAGGCTGATCCCGTCGGCGTCGCGCAGCTCGTACGCCTTCTCCTTGGTCAGCTGCCCGGAGGTGAGGCGGGAGCCGACGCACGCGAGGCCGAAGCGGGCGCCTTCCTCGTCGCCGAAGTTGACGATGGCGAGGGGCCGCCTGAAGCGGGCCCCGCGGGCGCGCAGCTCGTCGAGTGCGGCGAAGGCGGAGACGACGCCGAGGGGGCCGTCGAAGGCGCCGCCGTCGGGCACGGAGTCGAGGTGGGAGCCGGTGACGACGGCGTCGCCGGCGGCGGGGTCGCCGAGCCAGGCCCACTGGTTGCCGTTGCGGTCGGTCTCGACGTCGAGGCGGCGGGCCTCGGCCTGCATCCGGAACCAGAGCCGGCAGTCGGCGTCCGCTCCGGTCCAGGCGTAGCGGCGGTAGCCGCCGGAGGCGTCGCTGCGGCCGAGGGCCGCAGCGACGCCCACATGGCGTGGAAGCTCTGGCTCACGCGGAGGCTCCGGTGTCGCCCTCGCGCATCGGGACGCGCACGCCCTTGGCGTCGGCCACGGACTCGGCGATGTCGTAGCCGGCGTCGACGTGCCGGATGACGCCCATGCCGGGGTCGTTGGTGAGGACGCGGCGGACCTTCTCGCCGGCCAGCGGGGTGCCGTCGGCGACGGTGACCTGGCCGGCGTGGATGGAGCGGCCCATGCCGACGCCGCCGCCGTGGTGGAGGGAGACCCAGGAGGCGCCGGACGCGACGTTGACCATGGCGTTGAGCAGGGGCCAGTCGGCGATGGCGTCGGAGCCGTCGAGCATGGCCTCGGTCTCGCGGTACGGGGAGGCGACGGAGCCGCAGTCGAGGTGGTCGCGGCCGATGGCCAGCGGGGCGGCCAGTTCGCCGCTCGCGACCATGTCGTTGAAGCGCTCGCCGGCCTTGTCGCGCTCGCCGTAGCCGAGCCAGCAGATGCGGGCGGGCAGGCCCTGGAAGTGGACGCGCTCGCCGGCCATCTTGATCCACCGGGCGAGGGACTCGTTCTCCGGGAACAGGTCGAGGATCGCCTTGTCGGTCTTGGCGATGTCGGCGGCGTCGCCGGAGAGGGCGGCCCAGCGGAAGGGGCCCTTGCCCTCGCAGAACAGCGGGCGGATGTAGGCGGGGACGAAGCCGGGGAAGGCGAACGCCCGGTCGTAGCCGGCGAGCCGGGCCTCGCCGCGGATGGAGTTGCCGTAGTCGAAAACCTCGGCTCCGGCGTCCATGAAGCCGACCATGGCCTCGACGTGCCTGGCCATCGACTCGCGCGAGCGGGTGGTGAAGCCCGCCGGGTCCTTGGCCGCGTAGGAGGCCATGTCGTCGAAGTCGACGCCGGTCGGCAGGTAGGCGAGCGGGTCGTGCGCCGAGGTCTGGTCGGTGACGATGTCGATGGGGGCGCCCTCGGCGAGCATCTGCGGGAGCAGCTCGGCGGCGTTGCCGAGGAGGCCGATGGAGAGCGGCCTGCGCTGGTCGCGGGCCTCGGTGGCGAGCTGGAGGGCGTGCGCGAGGGAGTCGGCCTTGACGTCCAGGTAGCGGTGCTCGATGCGGCGCTCGATGGCGCGCGGGTCGCAGTCGATGCAGATCGCGACGCCGTCGTTCATGGTGACGGCGAGCGGCTGGGCGCCGCCCATGCCGCCGAGGCCGGCGGTGAGGGTGATGGTGCCGGCGAGGGTGCCGCCGAACTTCTTCGCGGCGACGGCCGCGAAGGTCTCGTACGTGCCCTGGAGGATGCCCTGGGTGCCGATGTAGATCCAGGACCCGGCGGTCATCTGGCCGTACATGGTCAGGCCCAGCTGCTCCAGGCGGCGGAACTCCTCCCAGTTGGCCCAGTCGCCGACGAGGTTGGAGTTGGCGAGGAGGACGCGCGGCGCCCACTCGTGCGTCTGCATGACGCCGACGGGGCGGCCGGACTGGACGAGCATCGTCTCGTCCTGCTTGAGGGTGCGCAGGGTGCGGACCATGGCGTCGAAGGAGCGCCAGTCGCGGGCGGCCTTGCCGGTGCCGCCGTACACGACGAGCTTGTCGGGGTGCTCCGCGACCTCGGGGTCGAGGTTGTTCTGCAGCATCCGGAGGGCGGCTTCCTGCTGCCACCCCAGGGTGCTGAGCTCGGTGCCTCGCGCGGCCCGTACGGGGCGGGGTCCTGACATGGCGATGCCTCCAGACGCTGTGGGTAATTCCATTCACATCTTCACCGGCTGAATAGTTCCAGTCAACAGCTGCGGGCGGGCGCGCCGGGTGGTGGGATGGCGGACATGGCTGCCGACACGCACGCGCAGGGCGCCGCCGAGCGCCGGGACCTGGCCGTCCGGGCCGCCGTCGAGCAGGGCCTCGTGGGCGGGGCGGACTCCGCGCCGCCGCTGGTCTGCCTGCTGGACACCGCCGGGATCCGCGCCTCCGCCGCCGCCCTGGCCGGTGCCTTCGCGGCCGCCGCGGCGCCCGGGACGCCCGTCCTGCACGCCTTCGCGGTGAAGGCCGCGCCGCTCGTCCCCGTCCTGCGGCTGCTCGCCGGCTGCGGGCTGGGCTGCGAGGTCGCCAGCCCCGGCGAGCTGGCCCTGGCCCGCGCCGCCGGGGTGGGCCCGGAGCGGACGGTCCTGGACTCCCCCGCCAAGACGGCGGCCGAGCTGCGCGAGGCCCTCGCCCTCGGCATCGCCGTCAACGCCGACAGCCGGCAGGAGCTGGAGCGGCTGGACGCGCTGGTCGCCCAGCACCCGACGGCCTCCCCGATCGGCGTACGGATCAACCCGCAGACGGGCGCCGGCGCCATCGACGCCCTCTCCACGGCCACCGCCACCTCGAAGTTCGGCATCGCCCTGCGCGACGAGGGGGCCCGTGCCTGGCTGGTGCGCGCCTTCCTGGACCGCCCCTGGCTGACCCGGCTGCACGCCCACTCGGGCTCCCAGGGCGTCCCGCTGCCGCTGATCGCCGAGGGCGTACGGGAGCTGCACGCGCTGGCCGAGGAGATCAACGCGGCGGCCGGGCGCCGCCAGGTCGACACCCTCGACATCGGCGGCGGCCTGCCCGTCGACTTCACCTCGGACGCGCACGCTCCCACGTACGCGGACTACGTCGCCGCGCTGCGCGAGGCGGTCCCGGCCCTGTTCGACGGCTCGTACGGGCTGGTCACCGAGTTCGGGCGGTCGCTGCTGGCCAAGCACGGCCTGGTCGTGGCGCGCGTCGAGTACACGAAGAGCACCGGCGGGCGGCCGATCGCCCTGACGCACGCCGGCGTCCAGCTGGCCACCCGCACGGTCTACGCGCCCGCCGCGTGGCCGCTGCGGATCCTCGCCTACGACGGCAAGGGCGCCCCGAAGCAGGGCCCGCCCGTCGCCCAGGACGTGGCCGGCCCGGCCTGCTTCGCCGGCGACCTGCTGGCGACCGCACGGGAGCTGCCCGAGCTGGCGCCGGGCGACCTGATCGGCGTCCCCGACACCGGCGCCTACTTCTTCACGGCCCACTACGGCTACAACAGCCTGCCCGGCCGGCCGTCCACGGCTTCACCGTGGACGGCTCGGGCGGGGTGTCCTTCCGTACGGCCCGCCGGGCGCAGACCCTGGCGGACCTGGCGGCGGAGGCCGGCGCGGACCTTGCGGAACCCCTCGGCTGACCGTCCCGCGCCCGCCTACTCGACGAACAGGCCTCGGGCCGCGGCCCGCGCGTCGAAGGCCTCCAGCCTCGCCTGCGCGTCGGGCAGCGCGTCGGCCATCGCCTCCAGCAGCACCCGCCCCAGCAGCATCGGCGCGCAGGCGGTGTCGAAGGCCAGCCCGGTGCCGACCGGCGCCGGGATCAGCAGGTCGGAGACGCGGGCGACGGGCGCGAACGGCGACTCGGCGACCGTCACCACCGTCAGCCCCGCCTGCCGGGCGTGCTCCAGCGCCTCGGCCACCTCGCGGGGGTGGCGGGGCAGGGCGAAGCACAGCAGCGCGGAGGCGCCGGCGCCGGCGGCCGCGTCGATCCGGTCGGCGAGCATGGAGCCGCCCTCGTCGAGGAGCCGCACGTCCGGGTGGACCTTGGCGGCGAAGTACGCGAACCCGCGGGCCTGCGAGGACGCCGCCCGCAGCCCCAGCACGGGCAGCGGCACCGACGCGGCGAGCAGCCGGCCCGCCTCCTGGACCGGCGAGGGGTCGGCGAGCATGGCCGAAAGCTGCCGCAGGTTCTCGATCTCCCCCTGGACGGCCTGCTGGTACTCGTTGTAGGCGTCCTCCTGTTGCTCCTCCGCCCGCTCGGCGGGCGGGGCCACCTCCCGCAGGTGCCGGCGCAGGGCCGGGTAGCCGTCGAAGCCGAGGGCCACCGCGAACCGCGTCACCGAGGGCTGGCTGACGCCGGCCAGCTCGGCGAGCTCCACGCTCGACAGGAACGGCACCTCGGTGGCGCCGCGCACCATGCAGTGCGCGATCCGCCGCTGGGTGGGCGTCAGCCGGTGCCCCTCGAACAGCCTCTGCAGGCGCGCCGCCGGGCTGTCGCTCGTCATCCCGACCCTCCGTCCCCGTACGTATTCAGTCACGGAGCACTCTGCATGCGTCTATGCAGGCACGGCAACCCGCGGCCGCTCCGCGAGACGGGCGGGCCGGGCGCGGAGGGGGCGGTCCGGGGCCGGAGAACGCGGGGACCGCCGCACCCTCGGGGTGTGCGAGGGGCGGGACGACGGCGGTCCCCGCGCGGGACACGGGCCGGGTCAGGGCCGTCCGCGTCCGTGGCGCCGCAGGTCCGGGAGCCGCTCCGGAGGTGTGCAGACGCCGTTCCGTGGCGCCGGCCGGGGCCCTCGCCCCTGCCGACACCCACCACTGTGCCCTGCGCGTGTTAAGCCGGTGCTGCCGCCGCGTGTCGGGCCCGTGCCGATCGCACGAAGCCCCGGCACGCGGCCGGCAGCGCCGCCGTCACGCGTTCTTCGCGAGGAACGCGAGCAGGTCCTGGCGGCTGACGACGCCGGTCGGCTTGCCCTCGACCAGCACGATCGCCGCGTCGGCCTTGCCCAGCGCGGCCATCAGGTCGGAGACGGGCTCGCCGGAGCCGACCTGCGGCAGCGGCGCGCTCATGTGCTTCTCCAGCGGGTCGCTCAGCGCGGCGCGCTGCGCGAACAGCGCCGCGAGCAGCTCCTTCTCCACGACGGAGCCGATGACCTCGGCGGCCATGACGTCCGGGTGGCCTGCGCCGGGCTTGACGACCGGCATCTGGGAGACGCCGTACTCGCGCAGCACCTCGATGGCCTCGCCGACGGTCTCCTCGGGGTGCATGTGCACCAGGGAGGGCATGTCGCCCTCCTTGTCGGCGAGGACGTCGCCGATGCGGGCGGCGGGGCCGGCCTCCTCCAGGAAGCCGTGTCCGGCCATCCACTCGTCCGAGAAGATCTTGCTCATGTAGCCGCGGCCGCTGTCCGGGAGCAGGACGACGACGACGTCGTCCGGGCCGAGGTTCTCGGCGGCGCGCAGCGCGGCGACGACGGCCATGCCGCAGGAGCCGCCGACGAGGAGGCCCTCCTCCTTGGCGAGGCGGCGGGTCATCTGGAAGGAGTCCTTGTCGGACACGGCGATGATCTCGTCGGCCACGTTCCGGTCGTAGGCGGTCGGCCAGAAGTCCTCGCCGACGCCCTCGACGAGGTACGGGCGGCCCGAGCCGCCGGAGTAGACGGAGCCCTCCGGGTCGGCGCCGATGACCTTGACCTTGCCGCCGGACACCTCCTTCAGGTAGTTGCCGGTGCCGGAGATCGTCCCGCCCGTGCCGACGCCGGCCACGAAGTGCGTGATCCTGCCCTCGGTCTGCTCCCACAGCTCGGGGCCGGTGGTCTCGTAGTGCGAGCGCGGGTTGTTCGGGTTGCTGTACTGGTCCGGCTTCCAGGCGCCGGGCGTCTCGCGGACGAGGCGGTCGGAGACGTTGTAGTAGGAATCCGGGTGCTCCGGGTCGACCGCGGTCGGGCAGACCACGACCTCGGCGCCGTACGCCCGCAGCACGTTGATCTTGTCCATCGACACCTTGTCAGGACAGACGAAGATGCACTTGTAGCCCTTCTGCTGGGCCACGATGGCGAGTCCTACACCGGTGTTGCCACTGGTCGGCTCCACGATGGTGCCACCGGGCTTGAGCGCACCGCTCTGCTCGGCGGCCTCGATCATCCGGAGGGCGATGCGGTCCTTCACGGAGCCGCCGGGGTTGAAGTACTCGACCTTGGCAAGGACGGTGGCCTGAAGGCCTTCGGTCACGCGGTTGAGCTTCACCAGCGGGGTGTTGCCGACGAGGCTGATCATCGAGTCGTGGAATTGCACCATGTTCTCCAGGGATGGGACTCCACGGGTTCTCCGGGAGACATGGCCAGAGTATGCGGAAAGGGATTGGCGGACGGGCGGTACGGGGCAGGAAGGTCGACGAGGACGGAGGTGGCGTGAAGGGTGTCCAGAGCAAGGACGGCCCGCCGGATCGCGGCGGGGGCGGCGTACGGCGGGGGCGGGCTCGGCCTGGTCGGGGTCGCCGCCGTGGGGCTGGTGCTGGCGGAGGTCCAGTTCGCCAAGCGGACGGTCGGCAGCGGCCTGCCGGACCCGCCGCGCGCGGACGGCCTGTACGGCGGCGGGTTCTGCGGCAGCGGGCTGGACCCGGGGCCGCTGCGGCTCGCGATGATGGGCGACTCGACGGCCGCCGGGCTGGGTGTCCACCGGGCCCGGCAGACTCCGGGGGCGCTGCTGGCGTCGGGGCTGGCGGCGGTCGCCGAGCGGCCGGTGGAACTGCGGAACGTGGCCCTGTCCGGGGCGATGTCCGACGACCTCGACCGGCAGGCCGGGCTGCTGCTGGACGGGGACGCGCCGCCGCCGGACATCTGCGTGATCATGATCGGGGCGAACGACGTGACGCGCCGCATGCCGCCCACACAGTCGGTGCGGCACCTCACCTCGGCGGTGCGGCGGCTGCGGCTGGCGGGCACCGAGGTGGTCGTCGGGACCTGCCCCGACCTGGGCACGATCGAGCCGGTGTACCAGCCGCTGCGGTGGCTGGCCCGGCGGGTGTCGCGGCAGCTGGCCGCGGCCCAGACCATAGGGGCCGTCTCGCTGGGGGCCCGCACGATCTCGATGGGTGACCTGCTGGGCCCGGAGTTCGCGGCGAACCCGCGCGAGATGTTCGGCCCTGACTCCTACCACCCGTCGGCCGAGGGGTACGCGACCGCGGCGATGGCGATCCTGCCGACGGTGTGCGCGGCGCTGTCCCTGTGGCCCGAGTCGGACCGGCTGGAAGTGAGCCGGGACGAGGACATGCTGCCGGTGGCCCAGGCCGCCTCGGCCGCAGCCGGCCAGGCGGGCACGGAGGTCACCCCGGCCCGCGGCCCGTGGGCCCTCCTGAAACACCGCCGCCGACGCCGCGTCCCGGCGGAAGACGCCGGCCCGGCCCACTCCCCGGCCACCCTCACCCACTCCCAGGACCCCTGACCGGCCAACGCGCCATCCGCCCCCCGCACACCCCCGGACCAGCCCCCGGACCCTGCGGAGCGACCGGCATCACACGCCCCACCCGGTGACCAAGACCGTACGGGCCGGTAACTTCGCATGCGGTCCGCAATGAGCCGCAACTCACCCCTTGGAGCCCCGATGCCCGAAGCCGTCATCGTTTCCGCCGCCCGCTCCCCGATCGGGCGCGCCTTCAAGGGGTCCCTCAAGGACGTCCGCCCGGACGACCTCACCGCGACGATCATCCAGGCCGCCCTGGCCAAGATCCCCGAGCTGGACCCGCGGGAGATCGACGACCTGATGCTCGGCTGCGGCCTCCCCGGCGGCGAGCAGGGCCACAACCTGGCCCGCATCGTCGCGGTGCAGATGGGCATGGACTACCTGCCCGGCACCACGATCACCCGCTACTGCTCCTCCTCGCTGCAGACCTCCCGCATGGCCCTGCACGCGATCAAGGCGGGCGAGGGCGACGTCTTCGTCTCCGCCGGTGTCGAGACCGTCTCCCGCTCGGTGAAGGGCACCTCGGACGGCCTGCCCGACACGCACAACCCGCTGTTCGCCGAGGCGGAGGCACGGACCGCCGAGGTCGCCCAGTCCGAGGGCTCGACGTGGCACGACCCGCGCGAGGACGGCCTGATCCCGGACGCGTACATCTCGATGGGCCAGACCGCCGAGAACCTGGCCCGCCTGAAGGGCGTCACCCGCCAGGACATGGACGAGTTCGGCGTCCGCTCCCAGAACCTGGCCGAGGAGGCCATCAAGAACGGCTTCTGGGCCCGCGAGATCACCCCGGTGACCACCCCGGACGGCACGGTCGTCAGCAAGGACGACGGTCCGCGCGCCGGGGTCACCCTGGAGGGCGTGCAGGGCCTGAAGCCGGTCTTCCGCCCGGACGGCCTGGTCACGGCCGGCAACTGCTGCCCGCTGAACGACGGCGCCGCCGCGCTGGTCATCATGAGCGACACGAAGGCGCGCGAGCTGGGCCTGACCCCGCTGGCCCGGATCGTCTCCACCGGCGTCACCGCCCTCTCCCCGGAGATCATGGGCCTGGGCCCGGTCGAGGCGTCGAAGCAGGCCCTGAAGCGGGCCGGCCTGACGGTCGGCGACATCGACCTGTTCGAGATCAACGAGGCGTTCGCCGCGCAGGTCATCCCCTCCTACCGGGACCTCGGCATCCCGCTGGAGAAGCTGAACGTCAACGGCGGCGCCATCGCCGTCGGTCACCCGTTCGGGATGACCGGTGCCCGCATCACCGGCACCCTGATCAACAGCCTCCAGTTCCACGACAAGCAGTTCGGCCTGGAGACGATGTGCGTGGGCGGCGGCCAGGGCATGGCGATGGTGATCGAGCGGCTGAGCTGAGCCGCAGCGGAGGGTAGGGGTCGCCCGAGGAACGAGGGCGGCACCTGCCCGCAGCGGAGGCGAAGCCCAGCGCGACCAAGGGTGCGAGCGGCTGAGCTGAGCCGCAGCGGAGGGTAGGGGTCGCCCGAGGAACGAGGGCGGCACCTGCCCGCAGCGGAGGCGAAGCCCAGCGCGACCAAGGGTGCGAGCGGCTGAGTGAAGCGCCTCGTTTGCCCTGGTCCGGGCCTCCTGGGGCGCCGGGATCCAATCCTTCCGCGGCCGACCTGTGACCGAATCTCCCCCAGGATGTGACAAACATCCTGGGGGTTCGGCATTTTCGCAGCTCAGGCGGGGTATGCCGCTCTCCTGTGTGACGAACGCCCTGTCCATTTCGTGACGTAATGCACTGCACGCCATTCCCAGGTCGGGACACTCTGATGTAGGAAGTCGGGGGATCGAGTCAATCAGGAGTTAGTCAGTGAGCGCCATGTCTCTTGCCCTGCTGCTGACCACGGCCGCCGCCGCGGCCGTGGGCGCTGCTGCGCTGCACGCCGTCCACGGCCTCCGCAAGCAGGTCACCGCCCTGCGGGGCGAGCTTGCCGTCCCGTCCCGGCCGCGCGGTGCGAGCGTCCCGCACGCCCGCGGCGCCGCGGAGTCCCCCGCCGCCGAGATACGGGCCGCCGTGGCGGAGGCCCTGGCCGAGGAGCGCGAGCGCGAGCTCGCCGAGGCGCGGGCCTTCTGGGCCGCGCAGGAGGCCCGCGAGGCCGCCGAGGCCTCGCCGACCTTCGCGGGCGACGCCCCGTCCCTGCTGGGCGGGCTCCCGGGCCTGGCGGACGACGGCCCGGTCTTCCTGCCCCGCCAGGCGGATCTGGTGGGTCTGGAGCCGGTGCTGGGCGAGGAGGTCGCCGACGAGTACCCGGAGGATTCGGCGGAGCTGGCGGCCGCGCGCCGCCGCCACCCCTCGCACCCGGACTTCGTCCCGTCGCAGCCGGTGTCGGCCGGCGCGGACCACGAGCGCACGGTGAACCGCCTGGAGGAGCTGGCGGAGGCCCGTACGGCGCTCGCGGACGTCCGTCCGGGCCCCCTGGGCACGCTCGACGTGTACGTGTTCACGGACGGCACGACGCTGTGCATGACGCCGGGCCACCGCGAGACGGCGGAGCGCCTGGCGGAGGCGCTGCGCTCGGGCACCGCGCCGGTCCTGCTGGGCGGCTCGGGTATCTCGGGCGCCTACGCGCTGACGTTCTCCTGCGGCGGTGACGCGCAGGACCCCGACAACAACGTCTACATCCTGGCGGACCGCGTCATCGCGTCGCTCTGACCTCCGCCTGCTCCACCAGCCGCACGGCCTCGTCCAGCATCTCGGACGGGGCCTTCGCGGTTTCCGGGGCGGCGCGCAGGGCCTCGGCGAGGTCGGTTCCGGCGACGGCGACCTGGTCGCCGACGGCGAAGACGCCCGCGTCGGGCATGGTGTGCGCCGGAGCCGCCCCGTCCGGCGCTTCGAGCCGCTGGGCGCGTACGGACAGCTCGCGGGCCAGTTCGAGCGCCTCGGCGGCGGCTCCGCGCTGGAGACGGCTCTGCGGCATGGCGCGCAGCCGGTCGGCGAAACGTTCGACGGCGTCGGTCAGGGGCGAGGTATCGAGCACGCGGCCGACCTTACGCGTGGGGGCGGCGCCATTGCCAACGGCCGGACTCTCCGGCACGGTGACGGGAAGGGAACAGCACGGCCACACCCCGGAGGCGCCCATGTCCGTAGAGTTCTCCGAGCAGACCCACCGCAACATGATCGACAGGATTCCGCAGACGACCGGCCGCGAGGTCGCGGACTGGCTCCGCACCGTGGACGAGGGTCCGTCCCTGGTCCGGTTCGAGGAGAAGGTCAGCTGGCTGCGCGGCGCGCACGAGCTGTCGTACGGCCAGGCCAAGGCGATCATCCACGAGTACGACCTGCGCAGGGCCGCCCGCAGGTTCGGCTGATCCTCCGTCCCCCTCCCTGCCCCCCACCCGCCCGGTCTGCACCGGAACGCGGGAAGGCCCCGCGAGCGTCGCGCTCGCGGGGCCTTCCCGGTGGTGCCGGCGGGCCCTGCCGGGCCCGGTCCTGCTAGTCGTCCCCGGAGAGGATCTGGAACAGGCGCAGCATCTCCAGGTAGATCCACACGAGGGTCAGGGTCAGGCCGAAGGCGGCGAGCCAGGCCTCCTCGCGGGGGGCGCCGTAGGCGATGCCGTCCTCGACCTGCTTGAAGTCCAGGGCGAGGAACGCGGCCCCGAGGATGACGCCGATGATGCCGAACAGGATGCCGAGGCCGCCGCTGCGGAAGCCGAGGCCGTCACCGCCCGCGAACACCGAGAACAGCAGGTTCGCGGCCATCAGCAGGATGAAGCCCATGGCCGCGGCCATGACGAAGCCGTAGAACCGGCGGTTCACGCGGATCCAGCGCATCTTGTACGCGAACAGCACCGCGGCGAAGACGCACATGGTGCCGAGCACGGCCTGGATGACGACACCGGCACCGAGGTAGGTGCTGGTGGCGGCGCTGATGACGCCGAGGAACACGCCCTCGAACGCCGCGTAGCCCAGGATGAGCGCCGGGGACGCCTTGCGCTTGAAGGCCTGGACGAGGGCCAGGACCATGGCGACGAGCGCGGCGCCGATCGCGATGCCGTAGGACTTGCCGATGTTCGCCGGGTCGACCGGGAGGGCGATCCAGGCGAGCGTCGCGGTGAGGATGACCGTGCCGAGCGTCATGGCCGTGCGGCTCACGACGTCGTCCATGGTCATCGCGTCGACGCGGGCGGGCGCCTGCGGCATCCCGGTGGCCGGGTCGGTGGCGTAAGGATTCGTCGCGTACGGGTTGGCCCCGGCCTGCTGGTGCTGCACGTCGAAGCCCGCGTAGGCACCGTTGTCGCGGCTGAACCCCCGTCGCGAGAAGACCGGGTTACTGCTCCTCATCTCACTCCTCCATGGCCACCTTGCGCGGCCTTGCAACAAGAGTAATGCGCTAGCAAAGAAATCACCCTACTGCTGGAGGAGGATCTTAGGAGAAGGACGGGCGGCGCGCAGGGGCATAACCGCCGGTCGGCGGCGCGGCGGGCGGGCCGGGCAGCGGGACGGGGGTGGCGGCGGGGACGCGGGAGGCGGTCGGAGGCTCGGGGGGCTCCGGCGCCGCATGAGGCGGCCGGGGCGCATGAGGCGGGTTGCGTCGGGGGCAGGGCAGGCCGGTCGGCGTACGCCGGCGCGCGGGCGGGGCCGCGGACGGGGCCGCGGGCGGGCCGGAAACGGAATGAGGCCGAGCCACCGGGTGTTCGCGGGTGGATCGGCCGAAGTGGGAGTGCCCGGAGCCGGACTTGAACCGGCACGACCTCAAGGCCAGCGAGGTTTAAGCTCGCCGTGTCTGCATTCCACCATCCGGGCATGGGAGCCGGCGCCTCGGAAAATCAACCGGACGCCGGACCGAGCCTATCGGGAATGCCCTGGTCGGGGACGGGCACACTTTCCTATGTTGTCTGATTTTATTGGCGCTTGAGTGTCCGTCAGGCCGGAGAACGCGGGGTCGGCCCGTTGCGGCACCGACGACCGGCCATACGGGAATGACGGGATTTCGATGGCCCCCGCCGGCCTCCGCGCCACCTGTCCGCCACCCCGGGCCACCCCACCCCCGCCGGCCCGCACCGGCCCTCCCGCGGCACGCGCGATCCCCCGGAAGGCCACCCCCCAGGGGGCGCAGTCATACCAGAGGAGGATCCGGCCGGTCCCGCGGTCAGACTCCAGTGGGCCGGTGAACGGGCACCGCGGCTGATCCCCTGCCCCTGCTGCGCGGAGACGATGGGAGGGTCCCAATCCGCAGACCGCCGCAGCCGGTCAGCATCCGAGGAGCAGCCCCCGTGACCACCATGAACCACGCCCCGCACACCACCCTGGCCGTGGCCGCCCGGGCCACCGGCCTCTCCAAGGTGTACGGCCAGGGCGAGACCCAGGTGGTCGCGCTCGACAACGTGTCCGTGGACTTCGGCCGCGGCCGGTTCACCGCGATCATGGGCCCGTCCGGCTCCGGCAAGTCGACGCTGATGCACTGCGTCGCCGGCCTCGACACGTTCTCCTCCGGCTCCGTCCGCATCGGCGACACCGAGCTCGGCTCCCTCAAGGACAAGCAGCTCACCCAGCTGCGCCGCGACAAGATCGGCTTCATCTTCCAGGCGTTCAACCTGCTGCCGACCCTGACCGCTCTGGAGAACATCACCCTCCCGATGGATATCGCCGGCCGCAAGCCGGACAAGCAGTGGCTCGACACGGTCATCGAGATGGTCGGCCTCTCCGGCCGCCTCGGCCACCGCCCCACCCAGCTCTCCGGCGGCCAGCAGCAGCGCGTCGCGGTGGCCCGCGCCCTGGCCTCCCAGCCCGAGATCATCTTCGGCGACGAGCCCACCGGCAACCTCGACTCCCGCTCCGGCGCCGAGGTCCTCGGCTTCCTGCGCAACTCCGTGCGCGAACTCGGCCAGACCGTCGTCATGGTGACCCACGACCCGGTCGCCGCCTCCTACGCCGACCGCGTCGTCTTCCTCGCGGACGGCCGCATCGTCGACGAGATGCTCGCCCCCACCGCCGACGGCGTCCTCGACCGCATGAAGGCCTTCGACGCCAAGGGCCGCACCAGCTAGTACCGGCCGGTGCCGTGACCGGGCCGCCGGCCCGCAGCCGCCCGCCCGCCGCCCTCCCCGAACCGCCCGACCGCGCCTCCTGCGCCGCCGCCCCGGCGGCCGCCACGACTCCTGGATTCCCCATGTTCCGTACCGCCCTGCGCAACGTGCTCGCGCACAAGGCCCGACTGCTGATGACGGTCCTCGCCGTCATGCTCGGCGTCGCCTTCGTCTCCGGCACGTTCGTCTTCACCGACACCGTCGGCAAGGCGATGTCCGACCAGTCCCGCAAGAGCTTCGACGGGGTCGCCGTCTCCGTCACCCACCTCGGCCCCGGCCGCGCCGAGGACGGCACCAAGGAGGAGGGCGAGCCCGGCATCAGCCGGCAGACCCTCGACAAGGTCGCCAAGCTGCCCGGCGTCGCCTCCGCCTCCGGCCGCGTCTCCGGCTTCGCCGGCGTCGCCGACCCCTCCGGCAAGCTCATCGGCAGCGGCTGGATGAACCAGGGCGCCAACTTCGCGCCCGTCCAGGACGGCAAGGACCCCCGCTACGCGTTCACCGCGGGCAGCGGGCCCGCCAAGGCCGAGGAGATAGCCCTCGACCAGGCCTCCGCCAAGGCCGGCCGCTACTCCGTCGGCGACAAGGTGCGCGTCGCCACCAACGGCCCGGTGAAGGAGTACACCCTCAGCGGCGTCTTCACCACCGAGGACGGCGCCGTCAACGCCGGCGGCTCGCTCGTCCTCTTCGACGCCAAGGTCGCCCAGGAGCTCTACCTCGCCCCCGGCTACTACTCCGAGCTGGCCGTCGCGGCCAAGCCCGGCACCGACGCGGCCAAGCTCCTCGCCGACGTCACCCCGGTCGTCGGCAAGGACGCCAAGGCCGAGACCGGCGCCGCCCTCGCCGAGCGCAACGCCAAGAACATCGAACAGGGCATGAGCGGCCTGAAGACCGGCCTGCTCGCCTTCGGCTTCATCGCCCTCTTCGTCAGCATCTTCCTCATCTACAACACCTTCAGCATGCTGGTCGCCCAGCGGACGAAGGAACTGGCCCTGCTGCGCGCCGTCGGCGCGACCCGCAGCCAGGTCCGCCGCTCCGTCCTGACGGAGTCCCTGCTCGTCGGCCTGCTCTCCTCCGTCCTCGGCCTCGGCGTCGGCGTGCTCCTGGCCATGGGCCTGCGCTCCGGCATGGACAGCTTCGGCGCGAAGATCCCGGCCGGCCCGCTGGTCGTCTCCACGACCGCCGTCACCACCGCCCTCCTCGTCGGCCTGGTCGTCACCGTGCTCGCCGCCTGGCTGCCGGCCCGCCGCACCTCCAAGATCCCGCCGGTCGCGGCGATGGGCAGCGCCCACCTCCCGCAGACCGCCAAGTCCCTCGTCCTGCTCAACAGCTTCGGCGGCGTCCTGGCCGGCCTCGGCGCGGCCCTGATCCTGTGGGGCTCCGCGAAGGGCGGCGAGACCGGCCGCTGGATCATCGGCGGCGGCGCGTTCTTCACGCTGATCGGCGTGGCCGTGCTCATCCCGATGCTGTCCCGGCCGCTGATCGCCGTCGTGCGCCCGCTGCTGACCCGCGTCTTCGGCACCGCCGGCAACCTCGCCGCCCGCAACGCGGTCCGCAACCCGCGGCGCACCGGCGTCACCGCCGGCATGCTGACCATCGGCCTGACCCTGGTGACGGGCCTGACCGTGCTCGGCGTGACCGTCGGCAAGGCCGTCGACCGCTCCACCACGGACCAGATCCGCGCCGACTACATGCTCACCATGGCCAGCGGCGGCGACCTGGACCCCTCGGTCCTGACCGCACTGGAGAAGACCCCGGGCGTCACCGCCGTCTCCGCCCAGCAGTCCGCCTACTTCAAGGGCAAGGGCGACGTCTTCCACTCCGCGTCCGGCGTCAACCCGGCCGCCATCGAGAAGGTCGTCAACCTGAAGGTCGTCAGCGGCTCGGTTGCCTCCCTGGCCCAGGGCCAGGTCGCCGTCGCCGACAAGACCGCGAAGAAGGCCGGCCTGTCGGTCGGCAGCACGATCGACGCCGCCTTCGACGGCGGCGAGAAGAAGACCCTCACGGTCGGCGCGGTCTTCGAGGAGAACGAGCTCGTCTCCCCCTACGTCCTCGACGCCAAGCTGGTCCCGGTCGCGGCCGGCGAGAAGCCGCAGATCCGCCAGGTCTTCGTCAAGCTGTCGGGCGGCGAGTCCGCGGCGAACGAGCAGAAGGTCATCGACGCCCTCGGCGACAACCCGGCCATCAAGATCGACACCAAGCAGGACATCCGCAACGAGATGGGCGGCATCATCAGCACGATGCTGAACCTGATGTACGGCCTGCTCGGCATGGCCCTCGTCATCTCGGTCCTCGGCGTCGTCAACACGCTGGCGATGTCGGTGTTCGAGCGGACCCAGGAGATCGGCATGCTCCGCGCCGTCGGCCTGGACCGCGGCCGGGTCAAGAACATGATCCGCCTGGAGGCCGTCGTCATCTCCCTCTTCGGCGCGGTCCTCGGCGTCGGCCTCGGCACCTTCCTCGCCTGGGCGCTGGGCCGCACCTTCAAGAACAGCATCCCGAACTACGAGCTGGTGATCCCGTACGACCGGATCGGCGTCTTCCTGCTGCTGGCCGCCGTGGTCGGCGTCCTGGCCGCCATGTGGCCGGCGCGCAGCGCGGCGAGGCTGAACATGCTGACCGCGATCAAGACCGAGTAGCAGCGGCCGGCAGTGCACGGAGGGCCCCGGGGCGGCGAAACCGCCCCGGGGCCTTCCGCGTTCCCTGGCGGGTCACGGGGGTGACGCGGGCCCCCCGCCCCAGGTGCGGGCCCGCAGGGGCATGCGGGAGGGGCCGCCGTCCTCGGACCGCACCGCGAGGACCTGGTTGACGCCGAGCCGGTTGTGCTCGAAACCGAGCGCCGACGCCGCCATGTACAGCAGCCACACCCGCGCCCGCCCCGGGGAGGTCAGGGCGACGGCCTCCTCCCAGTGCTCCTCCAGCCGGGCCACCCAGGCCCGCAGGGTGAGGGCGTAGTGCTCGCGCAGCGCCTCCACGTCGCGGACCTCGAAGCCGGCCCGCTCCAGTTCGCCGACGGTCGTGCCGAGGGGGGACAGCTCGCCGTCGGGGAAGACGTAGGCGTCGATGAACGCATCGACGCGGTAGGCGCGTTCGTCGGGTTCGGGGCGGCGGGCGATCTGGTGGTTCAGCAGCCGGCCGCCGGGGCGGAGGAGGGCGTACAGGCCGCGGGCGTAGTCGCGGTAGCGGGCGGCGCCGACGTGCTCGGCCATGCCGACGGAGGAGATCGCGTCGTAGGGGCCGTCGCCGACGTCGCGGTAGTCCTGGACGCGGATCTCCACCCGGTCGGCGAGGCCCTCTTCGGCGACCCGCTTGCGGGCGTACCCGGCCTGCTCGGCGGAGAGCGTGACGCCGGTGACGCGGACGCCGTACGCGCGGGCGGCGTGCAGGGCGAGGGCGCCCCAGCCGCAGCCGACGTCGAGGACGCGCATGCCGGGCTCCAGGCCGAGCTTGCGGCAGACGAGGTCGAGCTTGTCGTGCTGGGCCTGCTCCAGGGTGGCGCCGGGGCTCCAGTAGGCGCAGGAGTACACCATCGAGGGGCCCAGGACGTAGGCGTAGAAGTCGTTGCCGACGTCGTAGTGGTGGCTGACGGCCTTGCGGTCGCGGCCCCTGCTGTGCCGGGATCCGCCGCGGCGGACGGCCTCCTCCGGCGGCGGCGCGGGCGGCGGCCACGGCCCGGCGAGGGCGGCGAGCTCGCGCAGGGCGGCGCGGCGGGCCGGGTCGCGCAGCAGCGCGGCGGTACCGGCCGGGGCGGCGGCTGCCGGGGCGGTGGCTGCGGCGGCTGCCGGGGCGGTCGGCCCGCGCTCCCACAGCAGGCCGGACACCAGGCCCAGCAGCCCGTACAGGTCGCCCTCGACGGTGAGGTCCCCGGCGACCCAGGCGCGGGCCAGGCCGAGCTCCCCGGGCCGCCACAGGACGCGGCGCAGGGCGCGGCGGCGGGCCAGGACGAGGACGGGCCCGCCCGGCGGCCCCGCCTCGCTGCCGTCCCAGGCCCGGATCCGGACGGGGAGCGGTGCGCCCAGCAGGGTCTCGGCCACAGCGGCCAGCCGCGGTGCGGCGTCGGTCATCGTCGGCACCTCCAGTCCATCCGATCGGACGGACTACCCCGGTACGGCGCCCGCCATGCCGCGGCGCGCGGGGCGCGCGGCGCCGGGTACGCCGAAGGGGCCGCCCGCACCACGGATGGCGGGCGGCCCCTTCGGGGACGTGCGGGGCGGGCCGGACGCGCGGGGCGTCCTGCCTGCCGTCGGGCGGACCTGCGTCAGGAGGCCTTGGCCTTCTCGGCCGGCGCGGCCGCGGCGGCCGGAGCCGGGGCCGGCTTGGCGGCCTCGTAGAACTCCTCGCGGGGGGTCTCCAGAGCACCCAGGGAGACGACCTCGCGCTTCAGGAACATGCCGAGGGTCCAGTCGGCGAAGACGCGGATCTTGCGGTTCCAGGTCGGCATGGCCATGCCGTGGTAGCCACGGTGCATGTACCAGGCGAGACGGCCCTTGAGCTTGATCTTCATCTTGCCCATGACGATCATCGCGACGCCCTTGTGGACGCCGAGACCGGCCACCGCACCCTTGTTGGAGTGCTCGTACTCCTTCTGCGGGAAGCCCCGCATGCCGGCCACGACGTTGTCGCCGAGGACCTTGGCCTGGCGCAGCGCGTGCTGGGCGTTCGGCGGGCACCAGGCGTTCTCGACTCCGGCCTTGCGGGCGGCGACGTCGGGGATCTGGGCGTTGTCGCCGGCGGCCCAGATGTAGTCGGTGCCCTGGACCTGGAGGGTCGGGGCGGTGTCGACGTGGCCGCGCGGGCCGAGCGGCAGGCCGAAGCGGGCCAGCGCCGGGTTGGGCTTGACGCCCGCGGTCCACACGATCGTGTTGGAGTCGACCTCGAGGCCGTTCTTCAGCACGACGTGGCCGTCGACGCAGGAGTCCATCGAGGTGCCGAGGTAGATCTCGATGCCGCGGGACTCCAGGTGCTCCTTGCCCCAGGTGCCGAGCTTGGGCCCGACCTCGGGAAGGATCTTGTCGGCCGCGTCCACCAGGATGAACCGCATGTCGTCGCGGCTGATCGTGGAGTAGTACTTGGCGGCGTCGCGGGCCATGTCCTCGACCTCGCCGATCGTCTCAGCGCCGGCGAAGCCGCCGCCGATGAAGACGAAGGTGAGGGCCCTGCGGCGGACGTTCTCGTCCGTCGTGGACTCGGCCTTGTCGAGCTGCTCGAGGACGTGGTTGCGCAGGCCGATGCCCTCTTCCACGCCCTTCATGCCGATGCCCTGCTCTGCGAGGCCGGGGATCGGGAAGGTGCGGGAGATGGCGCCGAGGGCGATCACCAGGTAGTCGAAGGGCAGCTCGTACGCCTCGCCGACGAGCGGCGTGACGACGGCGACCTTGCGGTCCTGGTCGATGCTGGTGACCCGGCCGGTGAGGACCTCCGCCTTGGGCAGCACGCGTCGCAGCGGGACGACGACGTGCCGAGGCGAGATGCTGCCTGCGGCCACTTCGGGGAGGAAGGGCTGGTAGGTCATGTACGACCGCGGGTCGACGACCGTGACGGTCGCCTCGCCGTAGCGCATCTTCTTCATGATGCGCTTGGCTGCGTACAGGCCTACGTACCCACCTCCTACAACGAGGATCCTGGGACGCTCCGTGGTGCTCATGGAACGAGTATCCAGCACCCCCAGGGGTGATGCTCGTGAGCCCCTTCACAAGAACCGACAGGGGCTCTGCTACACTGCGCCGCCCACGTGACGGAGGTCATGGTGCGGATCGGGAACCAGGGTGTGGCGGGATTCGTTGTTCACCCGCTCTGAACTGGCCTCCAAGGCCCCAACCGGAGTAGACCACCGGGTTCGTGGATACCTACCGACACGGCGCGGCGCCCTCCGCGGATCGCACGAAGAGGGTCGCGGAGGGGCCGTTGGACCCCCGAGGGGGGCCTTCCGGGCCCTCGACTTGACCCCGGGCACCCCTTTTCCTTGTGAAGAACTTCACGAACTTTTCGGCGCGCCGCCGGGGAAAGCCGAGCCCGAGCGCCCCGAACACCCCCAACACGCCCACTCCCAGGGCCCATCCGCCTTCGATCCCACCGCCGCTCCGCTCGCGGGGGCGGCGACCGGGCCGCACCTCGATCGAAGTGCCGACTCAAGCGCGACAGGGCCTCGTGTACACGTTCGCGGGTACACTGGCCGCATGACCGATAACGCCGTGACTGTACGAGAAGCCCGCGCGCATCTCGCCGACCACATCAACCGAGCCGAGGAAGGGCTTCCCACCGTCATCACGCGCAACGGCACGCCGGTGGCGGCAGTGGTCCCGATCGCGGACTTCGAGGCATTGGAGGAAGCGGCCGACGTCATGCTGGCCCGCGAAGCTGAAGCAGTTCTCGCCGAGGGCGGCCCCACGGTGACCATGGCCGAACTGCTGGCAGACCTGTTCAGCGAGCAGGATGGCGACGCGGCGTGAAGTACGCCTTTCGGTTCACCGCTGCGGCGCAGAGGCAGCTGCGCACCATCAGCCGTCCCCACGCCATGCAGATCCTGACCGCACTGACCGCGCTCGGTGAGGATCCGTACCGCGAGGACGCCGACGTCAAGAAGCTCACCGGCCCGTCCGGGCTCTACCGGCTCAGAGTCGGAAACTACCGGGTCGCCTACCAGGTCGACAATGGCGAGCTCGTCATCCTCGTTGTCAAGGTAGGCGACCGGCGAGACGTCTATCGCAATCTGTAGGCGTCAGGTCAGGGACCAGGCGATGCCGTCCAGGATGTCGTGTTCCGAGACCACGACCTCCGTCGCGCCCGTGCGCTCCATGATCGCCAGGAGGACGAGGGCGCCCGCCGCGATCACGTCGACGCGGCCCTCGTGCATCACGGGGATCGCGGCGCGCTCGGCGTGCGTGGACGCCAGCATGCGCTCGCTGATCTCGCGGACCTGCTCGTACGGGATGCGCGAGTGGTGGATGCGCGCGGAGTCGTACGCGGGCAGGCCGAGCGCGATCCCGGCGACGGTGGTCACCGAGCCGGCGAGGCCCACCAGGGTACGGGCCTCGCGCAGCGGGACGGTCTGCTCGGCGAGGTCCAGGGCCGCCTCGATGTCGGTCCGCATCGCCGCGGTCTGCGCCGCGGTCGGCGGGTCGGTGACGGCGCCGTCCACGACGAGGTGGCGCTCCGTCATGCGGACGCAGCCCACGTCGACCGAGCGCGCGGCCCGCACGTGGTCGTCGCCGACCACGAACTCCGTGGAGCCGCCGCCGATGTCCACCACCAGGTACGGCTTGTCCAGGTGGTCGGCGCCGACGAGCTCGCGGGTCGCGCCGGTGAAGGAGAACTCCGCCTCCTGCTCGCCGGAGACGACCTCCGGCTCGACCCCGAGGATGTCCCGCACCCCGGCGGTGAACTCGTCCCGGTTCTCCGCGTCCCGCGAGGCGGAGGTGGCCACGAACCGGATGCGCTCGGCGCCCAGCTCCTTGATCACCCCGGCGTACTCGCGGCAGGCGGCGAAGGTCCGCTCCAGCGCCTCGGGGGCCAGCCGGCCGGTCCGGTCCACGCCCTGGCCGAGGCGGACGATCGTCATCCGCCGGTCGAGCTCGACGAGGTGGCCGGTCTCCGGGTCGCAGTCGGCGACCAGCAGGCGGATGGAGTTGGTGCCGCAGTCGACCGCCGCGACCCGCGTCATGCCTGCGGCTCCTTCTCCTGCTCGGCCGCGGCGCCGCCGCACGGCGTGACGCAGGGGCCCTTCGCCCACCACTCGGGCAGCATCGCCAGCGCCTCGTCGCCGAAGGGGTTGACGCCCGGACCGGCGGCCAGCGAGTGCCCGACCAGCACGTGCAGGCACTTCACCCGGTCCGGCATGCCGCCGGCGCTGGGGAAGCCCTGGAGCACCTCGATGGCGTCGCGGCGCCGGATGTAGTCCTCGTGCGCGGCCTGGTAGGCGGCGGCGAGCTCGGGGTCCTCGGCGAGGCGGGCCTGCATCTCCTTCATCACGCCGTTCGCCTCCAGCGTGCCGATCGCGGAGGCGGCTCGCGGGCAGGTCAGGTAGTAGAGCGTGGGGAAGGGCGTGCCGTCGGGGAGGCGGGGGGCGGTCTCCACCACGTCGGGCTGCCCGCAGGGGCAGCGGTGGGCGATGGCGCGCAGCCCGCGCGGCGGGCGTCCGAGCTGCTGCTCGAACGCCTCGATGTCCGCGTCGGTCGGCTCGGTCCGGTCGGTCTGGGGCGGGGGCGTCTGCATGCCTGGAGGAAGTCTCTTCGTTCTCGTGGATGGGTGCTGCGGGGTGGTGCGGGGCGGTCGGGTGCGTACGGCCCGTCAGTCGCCGGGGCGGTCGGCCTTGTCGACGCCGTCCCAGACGTTGGAGTACCAGGGCCGGTCCGCCCCGGCGTGCCCGGTGCGGCGCTGCTGCGCCGCCTCGGCCCCGGGGTCGGCCATGATGTAGCCGGTCTCGCCGGGCCGTACGAAGTGCAGGTGCTTGCGCGCCTGCTGTTCGGCGTAGGCGTCGTCCTGCCAGCGGGCCTTCTCGTCGCGCAGCCGCTCCAGCCGCTTGGCCGCCGCGTCGGCGGCCCGCTCCTGCTCGGCGATCTCCGAGCGCTGGGAGACGTACTGGCGCATCGGGTACGCCAGGGCGACGACCAGCGTGCAGAGGACCAGCACCAGGAGCGCGGCCCGGCCGGTGAGCCGGCTGCGGCGGACCTGTCGCCGGTTCTGCGACCGGTAGACGTGGGCTGCGGTCCGCTCTCCGAGCTGCTTGAGCCTCGTCGCGGTGGAGAAGGTGGAGAACCGATCCCGGTTCCCGGCCATTGAACCCGCCTCCCCTGGTGCACGGCGCTACGCAATACGTCCCCGCACACGGTACGGGACCGAGTGCGGGGACGTACGGAGGCCGGACCCTCGGGTCACGGCCCGGAGGCGGTTCAGCCCTTGAAGCGGGGGAACGCGCTGCGGCCGGCGTACACGGCGGCGTCGTCGAGGATCTCCTCGATGCGCAGCAGCTGGTTGTACTTGGCGACGCGCTCGGAGCGGGCCGGGGCGCCGGTCTTGATCTGGCCGCAGTTGGTGGCGACGGCGAGGTCGGCGATGGTGACGTCCTCGGTCTCGCCGGAGCGGTGGGACATCATGCACTTGAAGCCGTTGCGCTGGGCGAGCTCGACGGCGTCGAGGGTCTCGGTCAGCGAGCCGATCTGGTTGACCTTGACGAGGAGGGCGTTGGCGGTGCCCTCCTCGATGCCGCGGGCGAGGCGCTCGGGGTTGGTGACGAACAGGTCGTCGCCGACGAGCTGGACCTTGGCGCCGAGCTTCTCGGTGATGGTCTTCCAGCCGGCCCAGTCGTCCTCGAACAGCGGGTCCTCGATCGAGACGAGCGGGTACGCCTCGACGAGCTCCGCGTAGTAGTCCGTCATCTCGGCGGCCGAGCGGGCCTGGCCCTCGAAGTGGTACTTGCCGTCCTTGTAGAACTCGGACGCGGCGACGTCGAGCGCGAGGGCGATCTGCTCGCCGGGGGTGTAGCCGGCCTGCTTGACCGCTTCGAGGATGAGGTCGAGGGCCTCGCGGTTGGAGCCGAGGTTGGGGGCGAAGCCGCCCTCGTCGCCCAGGCCGGTGGAGAGGCCCTTGTCCTTCAGGACCTTCTTGAGGGTGTGGTAGACCTCGGTGCCCCAGCGCAGGGCCTCGGAGAAGGACTCGGCGCCGATCGGCGCGATCATGAACTCCTGGATGTCCACGTTCGAGTCGGCGTGCGAGCCGCCGTTCAGGATGTTCATCATCGGAACGGGCAGCAGGTGCGCGTTCGGGCCGCCGAGGTAGCGGAACAGCGGGAGGTCGGAGGCCTCTGACGCGGCGTGCGCGACGGCGAGGGAGACGCCGAGGATGGCGTTGGCGCCCAGCGAGCCCTTGTTGTCGGTGGCGTCCAGGTCGAACATGGCCTGGTCGATCAGGCGCTGCTCGGTGGCGTCGTAGCCGACGAGCTCGGGGCCGATCTGCTCGATGACCGCGAGGACGGCCTTCTCGACGCCCTTGCCCATGTAGCGGTTCGGGTCGCCGTCGCGGAGCTCGATGGCCTCGAAGGCACCGGTGGAGGCGCCGGACGGAACGGCAGCACGGCCGGTGCTGCCGTCGTCGAGGCCCACCTCGACCTCGACCGTGGGGTTGCCTCGGGAGTCCAGGATTTCCCGGGCTACGACGACGTCGATGGACGGCACGAGCATCTCCTTCTGGGATGTGACGCTGGGTGTGCGGTGGCGTGTCGGACCGAAGGACCGGCCCTGCCGCCTAGAGCCTAACCGCAGCCGGGGGGTCGGCCCGCCGACCGCCCGGGTCGTGGGACGAAAAAGGGCCCGAATACCCCGCTTCCCGGACATACGCCCCCTGCTGACGGCGGCGTACGGGGGCGGGCACGCCACCGCCCGGCGCGAGGGGGGGTACGCGCCGGGCGGTGGGGATCAGGTGTTGCGGGAGCCCTCGGGTGAGGGTTCGCGCGGAGTTCAGGCGAGCTTCAGCTTCTGGCCGGGGAAGATCAGGTCGGCGTCGGAGACGATGTCCTTGTTGAGCTCGAAGAGCTTCTCCCAGCCGCCCTTGACGCCCTGGGCGTCGGCGATGGTGCCGAGGGTGTCGCCGGACTTCACCTCGTACGAGCCGTTGCCGGTCTTGACGACGGGGGCCTCGGCGCGCTCGGAGCGCGTGGTGGGGGCGGGCGTCTGCGCGCGCTGGGTCTGCTTCTTGACCTCGGTCTTCTGCGGCTGCGTCTTCTTGGTCTCGGTCTTCGGCGTCTGCTTGGGGGTCGTGTTGGTGGTCGACCCGCCGCCGGTGTACGAGGAGTTGGACAGGCCCTTGCCGCAGTGCGGCCAGGCGCCCTTGCCCTGGACCTTCAGGACCTTCTCGGCGATGGCTATCTGCTGCGCCTTGGTGGCCTGGTTGGCCTGCGCGGCGTACGCCTTGCCGCCGAAGCCGGCCCACGTGGAGGCGGAGAACTGGAGGCCGCCGTAGTAGCCGTTGCCGGTGTTGATGGACCAGTTGCCGCCGGACTCGCACTGGGCCACGCGGTCCCACTCGGACGCGGTGGCGGCGGAGGCGGTGCCGGCGGTCATCAGGGGGGCCGCGACCGCGACGCCGGCGACGCCGGCGAGCGTGACGATGCGGGTGGTCCGCTCGATGGCGGTGGCGCGGCGGTGCTTGCCCTTGCCCGAAAGCAGCATGGAGTTCTCCTCACCGACGCCTGCGAGGTGAGCTGTCGGGTTCGGGCGGATGAGTTGCCCGGTCGCGCACGTGGCGCGTCTTCACCCCAAGCCGGTCCGGACCGTCTTCGACGGCCTTTCGCGGCACCTACCTTGGTTCCCCCGCTCCTGCCTTCGGCGCTTGACGCGACGTGTTGTTCCCCCCGTCCGCCGGCAGGACTCGGCGATGCGGTCGAAGGGGCCCGCGGTGGCGGGCGATTCAGAAGGTAGACAGGTCCCTCCCCGAAGTTCAACGAGGGAAATCCGGGGAGGGAGGGCCCTACTTGCGCTCCCCCGAGGGGCATTTGCGCAGGTGAGGGCGGTTTTCACCCAAGGTCACGGACAGGACACGCCAGTTGACCGGAAGAGACGCATGTCTCATTTGAACGAACCGGACATTCAACACTTTCCGGGTGTCCGAAATGCCGTTGTTCTTAACCTATTTCCAGGTTCTGGCCGGGCTTGATGAGGTCGGCGTCCGAGCCGATGACCTGCTCGTTGGCCTGGTACAGCGCGCTCCAGCCGCCCTTGACGCCGGCGGCGTCCGCGATGGCGGCCAGGCTGTCGCCCTCCTTCACCGTGTACGAGGGCGCCGGCTCCTCGGCGGCGGGGGCGCCGCGGTGCTTCCCGGTGGCCGCCGTGGCGGCGGAGACGTCCGCCGGGTCGGTGGAGGCGCCCGGGGCCGGCGAGGCCGACGGGTCGGCGGGCGCCGCAGGGGAGCCCGGGGCGGCGGATTCGGGGGACCCGGAGGGCGCACCGGGCGCCGCGGGCGTCCCGGCGGTGTCGCCCGGCAGCGGGGTGCCCGGGGCGGTGGGGCTCGGCGTGGGGACCGCGGGGTCGGCGGGGTTCACGGGGCCCGGGGTGACCGTGGGGTCGCCCGGGAACACCGGCGGGAGCGTCGGCGACGGCGTCGCACCGTCCGGGTCGGGCATGACGGGCAGTCCGACGGAGGGGGCGAGCGGCCCGGGGGGCGGGGTCGCCGGGGCGGGGGTCGGCGCGCCGTAGTCGGTGGGCCGGTGGCCGTCCGCGACGGGGACCTGGTCGTCCGGGCGGACCGGGGAGGGGCCGACGGCCCGGTGGCTGCCCGCGGAGCCCGGGTCCACGTCCGCGGCGGGGCCGTCCTGGGTCAGCCCGGCCGCGGCCGCGCACTGCGCCCAGGCCTGGGCGCCGCTGGCGGCGAGCACGCGCTCGGCGACCGCGATCTGCTGGGAGCGGCTGGCGAGGTCGGGGCGCTCGGCGAACTCCAGGCCGCCGGCGTTCTTCCACTGCTCCTGCGTGAACGCCAGGCCGCCGTAGGAGCCGTTGCCCGTGTTGGCGCTCCACGTCCCGCCGCTCTCGCATTCGGCGACTTTGTCCCACGTCGCGGCTTCGGCCGCACTCGCGCCGGTGGCGGCGAGCAGCGGCATGGCCAGCGCGGAGCCGGTGACTCCGGCGGTGACGACGATGGCGGGTACCTGGCGGGGGCGTCTGTGGCGGCCGTTCCCGGAACGCATGTGATGCACCTTTCGCATAACGGCGTGGTAACGGCAGAACCTAGCGGCCTTCGAACGATTGTCACAAGTTGAGCAAGAAATTGATTTACCATCAGAAACCCTTCAGATGTTTCGGGGTGTGAAGCGGACGGGAAGGGTGCGCAGGCCACGCATGATCAGTCCGCCCCGCCATCTCAGGTCCGCAGGCGGAACTGCCAGTTCCAGATCGGGCAGACGCGTCAGCAAAGTCGCAAGCGCCGTCTGACCCTCCAGCCGGGCGAGCGGCGCGCCCAGGCAGTAGTGGATCCCGTGCCCGTACCCCAGGTGCTGGTTGTCGCTCCGCGAGAGGTCCAGGGTGTCCGGTTCGGCGAACCGCGCCGGGTCCCGGTCGGCCGCGGCCAGGACGACCAGCACGGGGTCGCCGACCGCGATCTCCTGCCCGCCGAGGACCAGCGGCCGGGTGGCGAACCGCCAGGTCGCCAGCTCCACCGGCCCGTCGTAGCGGAGCAGTTCCTCGACGCCGGTCTCCAACAGGTCCCGCTCGCCGGCGGCGAGGGAGGCCTGGAGGCGGGCCCGCTCGCCCGGGTTCATGAAGAGGGAGTGGACGCCGTTGCCGATGAGGTTGACGGTGGTCTCGAAGCCCGCGAAGAGGAGGATGAACGCCATCGCGGTGGCCTCGGCCTCCGTCAGGTGGTCGCCGTGGTCGCTCGCCCGGATCAGGTCGGAGATGAGGTCATTGCCGAGGTCATCCCTTTTGCGGTGGATGAGTTCGCCGAGATAGGCCCGCATCTGCTTCACGGAACGGGCCACCCCGCCCCGCGGCCCGCCGCCGTGCCGGATCATCATCCCGGCCCAGTCCCGGAAGTCGTCCTGGTCCTCCCGCGGGACGCCGAGCATCTCGCAGATGGCGTAGATGGGGAGCGGGAAGGCGAACTCGTGGATCAGGTCCGCCTCGCCGCGGCCCGCGAACGCGTCGATCAGATGGTCGGTCAGCTCCTGCACCCGCGGCGCGAACTCCGCCACCCTGCGCGGCGTGAACGCCTTCGACACCAGCCGCCGCAGCCGCGTGTGGTCCGGCGGGTCGATGTTGAGCAGGTGCGTCATCAGCTCGGCCTTGCGCTCCCCCGGGATCCCGGTCTTGCCCTTGGCGTGCGCCGGCTCCGCGTGGTGCTCCGGGTTCTTGCTCAGCCGCTGGTCGGCCAAGGCCTGGCGGGCGTCGGCGTACCGGGTCACCAGCCACGCCTCCACCCCGCTCGGCAGCCGCGTGCGGTGCACCGGGGAGTGCTCCCGCAGCCAGGCGTACGCCGGGTACGGGTCGGTGGCGAACTCCCAGTCGAACAGGGTGGGGCCCTGCGCGGGAGCGGGTTCTTCGGAGGCTGCGGAGGTCGGCTCGTGCACGCCCCCGACCGTAACCCGCGCGCAGGCCCCCGCCCGCCGCTGCCGCTCCCCTTACTCCGCGGCCCCGCCCGCCCCGTCGGCCCCGTCCGCCCCGTCGGCGCCGGTGTCCCGGCCGGGGGCGGCGTCGAGGCCCTCCGCGGCGCGGATCGCGTCGCGGTAGGCGCGGGCCGCCGCCCGCAGGGCCGTCTCCGGGTCGGTGCCCTCCGCCTCGGCGCGCGCCGCGAGCCGCAGCAGCTCGTACCCGACGCCCTCGCCAGCCGGCAGGGCGACGGCCACCCCGCCCGCCCGCGCCCGCCCGGCGAGCTTCGCCGCGAGCGCCAGGCCGGGCTGGCCGAGCGGGATCCCGTCCGTGACCGACTCGCGCCGCTTCTCCACCGCCTTGGTGCGCTGCCAGTGCGCGCCGACGTCCTCCGCGGTCTCCGCCTCGGCGTCGCCGAAGACGTGCGGGTGGCGGTGGACCAGCTTCTCGACGAGGGTGCCCGCCACGTCGTCCACGGAGAACGGCTCCTCGGGGTGCTCCTCGGCGATCCGCGCGTGGAAGACCACCTGGAGCAGGACGTCGCCGAGCTCCTCGCGCAGCTCCTGCCGGCTGCCCTCCTCGATCGCCTCGACCAGCTCGTACGACTCCTCGATGGCGTACTTCACCAGCCCCTGATGGGTCTGCCGGGAGGTCCACGGGCACTCGCGGCGGACCCGGTCCATCACCTGGACGAGGTCGAGGAGCCGCGCCCCGGGCAGGTCGTAGGAGCCGGGCAGCAGCTCCAGCTCCGGCATCGCGACCCGGCCGGACCCGGCGAGCCGGGCCAGCCCGTCGGTCAGCCGCCGGTCGCCCTCCCCGCCGGGGATGACCACGACCGTGCGCCCGCCGACGCAGGCATCGACCAGCTCCTGCGCGTCCGGCACGGCGAAGCCGACCTCGACGCCGGCCTCGCGCAGGTACGGCAGCTGCGGGTGGTCCGCGGCGGCGCACAGCACCTCGTCCGCGGTGCGCAGCGCCTGCCAGGCCGGCCAGGACAGCAGTCCGGGCGCGACCCGGTGGCTGACGGTCAGCAGGACGATCCGCCCGGTGTCGGGGGCGGCGGGGGCGGCGGCGGGTTCGGCGGAGTGGGAGTTCACCCTTCGAACCTACCGCCCTGCGCCGGACCGCGGCGGCGGGCCCCCGGGGGCCGGGTCAGGCGCCCGCGGCGGGCTGCTCGGGCCGGGTCCGCTGGGTGATCCAGGGGGTGGCCTGGTCGCCGAGGACGATCTGCTGGGCGTCCCACACGCCGTAGCGCGGGTTCACCTTGATGTGCAGCTCCTTCGCGGCGGCCGCGAGCCGCTCCAGCGCCTTGTCCTGGCTGCCGTAGTGCTCGAAGAGCTTGTCGCGCAGCAGCTTGAAGCGGGCGTCCGCCTCCAGCTGTGCGGGCGCCAGCTGCGCCTGCTCCAGCGCGGAGGCCTCCAGCCGCTCGCTGCTGCCGGCCTTCTCCAGCTGTGCCTGGCGGAACTCGCCGACCTCCCGCGGGGAGACCGTCACCCCCGCGTCCTTCGCGGCGCGCTCCAGGACGGCGGTCTGGATCATCTTGTTGAGCTTGACCCGCTCCAGGCCCGGCGAGGACTGGATCAGCTGGGCGGCGCTGCCCTCGGCCCGGTTCTGGGCGTCGCGGACGGCGACCACCTGGGCCTGGAGTGCGGAGGTCGTGATCCGCTCGCCGCCGACGACGGCCGCGGTCCCGGGCCGGGCCCCGCCCGAGCAGGCGGACAGCAGGGGGGCCGCGACGAGCAGGGCGGCGGAGACGGAGAGCGCTGTGCGACGGTGCAAAGGAGCCTCCAGGGCCGGGAGATTGTGCGTCGGTGCACAAAGGCCGTGCGGTGATCGATGGTATGCAGTCGGGGTGGTCCGGGCCACCCGTTCGACCAACGAGTCCCCTGGTGTCGCGGGTACGCCCCCGCCGCCCCCGGCCGGGCGGCACACGGTCAGCGGACCCGGGTCAGCCACTCCAGGGTCCGCCGGACCTCCGCGGAGAAGGGGTGCCCGGGGCCGTGCACGCGGTCCGCGTCGAACAGCAGCCGGGCCAGGGTGTCGTGCGCGGCGGGCCGGTCGCCCAGCGACAGCAGCAGGTGCCCGATCCGCCGCCGCACCTCAAGCGGCAGCCCCGGGTCCGGGTTGGCGTAGTGGTTCTCGAACAGCGGCAGCAGCGACCGGTACTCCGCCAGCGCCGCCGCCGGCTCGCCGAGCTGCTCCAGGCACTGCGCGGCGTCGTAGCGGAACCGCAGCGACTGCGGGTCGCCCGCGGGGAACTCGTCGGCCAGCCGGCGCAGTTCGGGCAGGGCCCGGCGGTACTGGCCGTCGTCCATCAGCGTGGCCGCGTACTGCTTGCGCAGGGAGCGCACCACGGGCGAGTGCTCGCCGTGCTGGGCGGCCGCGGCCGGGAGGATCCCGCCGAGGATGTCCACGGCCTGCGTCAGGCGGCCCTGGTCGAGCAGGCTGCGCGCCTCGTCGACGGCGGCTCCGATGTCCGGCCGCGGCGGGGCCGTCGGCTGCGGCGGGATCGCCGTGCTCCGGTCCGGCCACGGCGCGTGCGGCCGCAGGAAGGGGCGGCTCGGGTCCAGGGACGCCGACGGCGCGCCCTGCTTGGGCAGCAGCGGCGCCAGGGCCTCGTACACGGCCTGCGCGGAGGCGGGCCGGTCCTGCGGGTCCTTGGCCAGCATGTGGAGCAGTACGGCCTCCAGCTGGTGGGGGATCTCCGGGCGGGTCCGGCGCACGGGCGCCGGGGGCTCGTACAGGTGGCGGTGGAGCACGCCGAGCGCGGTGGAGCCGGCGAAGGGCACGTTCCCGCTGAGGAGTTCGTAGAGCAGCACGCCGAGCGCGTACAGGTCGGTGTACGGGCCGACCGCGCCGCCCATCGCCTGCTCGGGGGCCATGTACGCCGGGCTGCCGATCGGCGTGCCGGTGCTGGTGAGGCGGGTGGTGTCGGTGTCCATCACCGAGGCGACGCCGAGGTCGAGGACGAGGACGGTGCCGTCCGGGCGGACCATCACGTTCCGCGGCTTGAGGTCGCGGTGGACGATCGGCACCGCGTGCACCGCGGACAGCACCCCGCACAGCTGCGCGACCACCGACACCGCCCACGGCCACGGGTACGGGTCGTGCGCGGCCAGGTGGTCGGCGAGGTTCTCGCCCTCGACGTAGCCCATGACCAGGAACAGCTCGTCGCCGTCGCTGCCCGCGTCGTGGACCGTGACCAGGCCCGGGTGGTCCACCTGCGCCGTCACCCGGCACTCGCGCACGAAGCGGCGCCGCAGCTCCTCGGCGACGGAGCCGGGACCGGCCACCTTGTCCGGGCGGAGCAGCTTGACCGCGACGCGCCGGTCCAGGCGCTGGTCGTACGCCGTCCACACCTGGCCCATGCCGCCCTGGCCCAGCAGCGACGCGAGGCGGTAGCGCTCACCGATGATCCGGCCGTCGTCCGTCACCGGCCCGTGCCCTCACCGTCGGCCGGGGGCCGGTTCGGGTGCGGGGTCTCCTTGCGCAGCAGCTCGCTCAGCTCGTCGAGCTCGGCGCGGACCTGCCCGATGCGCGGCGGGGTGGCGGGGCCGGGTCCGGGCTGCGCCGGGCGCGGCACCGGGGTCGGCGTGTGGTGCACCGGCTGGTGCGGCTGCGGGTAGCCGTACGCCGGCCCGGCCGTCTGCTGCGGGGGCGCGTACGGGGCGGCGGGCTGCGGCGGGTACCAGGCGGCGGAGCGGGCCGCGGCCCTGGCCTCGTAGTGCCGGATGTCGGCGACGAGGAAGTAGATGCAGGTGGCGACACCGGTCAGGATCGTGCCGAAGGCGCCGGTGTTGCCCTGCCAGCCGTCGGTATTGGGCGTCGGGTCGGCGCCGATCAGCGCGAGCCAGCCGACGGTGAGGGCGAAGTTGACGGCGAGGAGGATCCAGTCGGCGGACTTGCGGGTCACGACCGCGAGCCGCAGCATCGTGGCCCATCCCAGGAAGCCGCAGGTGAGGACGGGCAGCAGGGCGAACAGCACGCGCAACGCCACCACACCCCCGGAACTGGGCTGGGGCTGCTGCGGCGGGAGGCCGGGGCCGTGCATCGCTGCTCCTGACGGACCGTGTCGACAAGTTCTGGTCTGAGGGTATACAGCGTTTCCGGCCGTCAGTGAGGGGATGCGCGCAACCGTTGCAGCCTCGCAGCACACGCCCCCGCCACGCGCCCCCGGCGAAGGTCCGCACCGCCCGCCGGCCGGCCGGCGGCACCGGGCTGGCCTCGTCCCACCGACCACACCCCCGGGGGGACAACCATGACCGTCAGCCGTTCCAGAGCGGTTGCCGCCGCCGTCGCCCCCGAGGACATCGTGGAGCCCTGACACGGCCGCGGCGGCCGGGACCCGCAGCAGGGGTCCCGGCCGCGGGCCGGCCGGTCAGGAGCCCAGGACCGTCGTCAGGAACTCGCCGGTCCAGGCCAGCAGTTCCCGGCCGACCAGCGGCTTCCCGCCGACCCGCGCCGTCTTCGGCCGCGGGACCAGCACCTGCGACGCCGCCGGCTTCAGCACCGACCCCGGGTAGAGCCGCTTCAGCCGCAGCTCCTGCGACTCCCGCAGCTCCACCGGCCCGAACCGCACGTTCGGCCCCTGGAGGGTGATGTCGCCGACCCCGCAGGCCCGTGCCAGCATCCGCAGCCCCGCCACCAGCAGCAGGTTCTCCACCGGCTCGGGCAGCTTGCCGTAGCGGTCGGTGAGCTCCTCCCGCACCGCCTTGACGTCCTCCTCGGAGTTCACCGAGGCGATCGCCCGGTACGCCTGCAGGCGCAGCCGCTCCCCCGGCGCGTAGTCGTGCGGGACGTGCGCGTCGACCGGAAGCTCGATCTTCACCTCCAGCGGCGGCTCCTCCTCCGCCCCGCCCTCGACGGCCGCCCGGTAGTCGGCCACCGCCTCGCCGACCATCCGGATGTACAGGTCGAAGCCGACGCCCGCGATGTGCCCGGACTGCTCCCCGCCGAGCAGGTTCCCCGCACCGCGGATCTCCAGGTCCTTCATCGCCACGTACATGCCGGCGCCCATCTCGGTGTGCTGGGCGATCGTCGCGAGCCGCTCGTGCGCGGTCTCCGTCAGCGGCTTCTCCGGCGGGTACAGGAAGTACGCGTACCCCCGCTCCCGGCCGCGCCCGACCCGGCCGCGCAGCTGGTGCAGCTGCGACAGGCCGAAGTTGTCGCCGCGCTCCACGATCAGGGTGTTGGCGTTCGAGATGTCGATCCCGGACTCCACGATCGTCGTCGAGACGAGCACGTCGAACTTCTTCTCCCAGAAGTCCACGACGACCTGTTCGAGGGCCTGCTCCGACATCTGCCCGTGCGCCGTCGCGATCCGCGCCTCCGGCACGATCTCCCGCAGCCGGGCCGCCGCCCGGTCGATCGACTCGACCCGGTTGTGGATGTAGAAGCACTGCCCCTCGCGCAGCAGCTCCCGCCGGATCGCCGCCCCGATCTGCTTCTCCTCGTACGGGCCGACGAACGTCAGCACCGGGTGCCGCTCCTCCGGCGGCGTGGTGATCGTCGACATCTCGCGGATGCCCGTCACCGCCATCTCCAGGGTCCGCGGGATCGGCGTCGCCGACATCGTCAGCACGTCCACGTTCGCCCGCAGCTTCTTCAGCTGCTCCTTGTGCTCGACGCCGAACCGCTGCTCCTCGTCGACGATGACCAGGCCGAGGTCCTTGAACTTCGTCTCCTGCGAGAACAGGCGGTGCGTGCCGATCACCACGTCCACCGAGCCGTCCTTCAGGCCCTCCAGGGTGGCCTTGGCCTCGGTGTCGCTCTGGAACCGCGACAGCGCCCTCACGTTCACCGGGAACTGGCTGTACCGCTCGGAGAACGTGCCGAAGTGCTGCTGCACCAGCAGCGTCGTCGGGACGAGCACGGCGACCTGCTTGCCGTCCTGCACCGCCTTGAACGCCGCCCGCACCGCGATCTCGGTCTTGCCGTAGCCGACGTCGCCGCACACCAGCCGGTCCATGGGCACGGACTTCTCCATGTCCTCCTTGACCTCGGCGATCGTCGTCAGCTGGTCGGGCGTCTCCGCGTACGGGAACGCGTCCTCCAGCTCGCGCTGCCAGGGCGTGTCCGGGCCGAAGGAGTGGCCGGGCGCCGCCATCCGCGCGCTGTACAGCTTGATCAGGTCGGCGGCGATCTCCTTGACCGCCTTCTTCGCGCGGGCCTTCGTCTTCGTCCAGTCGGCGCCGCCGAGCCGGTGCAGCGTCGGCGCCTCGCCGCCCACGTACTTGGTGACCTGCTCCAGCTGGTCCGTCGGGATGTACAGCCGGTCGCCGGGCTGGCCCCGCTTGGCGGGCGCGTACTCCACCAGCAGGTACTCGCGGGTGGCGCCCTGCACGGTGCGCTGCACCATCTCGATGTAGCGGCCCACGCCGTGCTGCTCGTGGACGATGTAGTCGCCCGCCTCCAGGGTGAGCGGGTCGATGGACTTGCGGCGCCGCGTCGGCATCCGGCCGAGGTCCTTCACGGCCGTCCGCTGCCCCGTCAGGTCCGTCTCCGTCAGGACCGCCAGCCGCAGCGCCGGGTCGACGAAGCCGGTGGCGAGCGCCCCGCACGCCACGTGGACGAGGCCGGTCGCCAGCTCGCCGAGCCCGGCCTCCAGGCGGGCCGCGATGCCCTCGCCGGACAGCACCTCGACGGTGCGGGCGGCGGGTCCGTGGCCCTCGGTCAGGTAGACGGTGCGCCAGCCGTCGGCGATCCAGCCCTTGGTGTCGGCGAGCGCGCGGGCGGTGTCGCCGCGGTAGGCCTCCGCGGCCTGCATGCCCAGCTTGAGGGTGTCGGCGGACAGCTCCTCGTCGGCGGCGAACGGCGAGACGGACCACCACATCATGCCGAGCTCGCGCGCCCGGTCGCGGACGTCGGCGATGCCGCGCAGCGAGGCGGCGCCGACGTCGATCGGGGCCTCGCCGCCGCCGGCGGTGGCCGCCCAGGACGCCATCAGGAACTCCTGGCTGGTGGCGACGAGGTCCGCGGCGCGCGTGCGGACCCGCTCCGGGTCGCAGACGACGGCCATCGACCCGGCGGGCAGCACGTCGACGAGGAGCTCCATGTCGTCGACGAGGACCGGCGCGAGGGACTCCATGCCCTCCACCGCGATCCCCTCGGCGATCTTCCCGAGGAGTTCGCCGAGCTCGGGGTGGTCCTCGGCCAGGGCCGCGGCCCGCTCGCGGACCTCGGCCGTCAGCAGCAGCTCGCGGCAGGGCGGCGCCCACAGCCCGTGCTCGGCGATCTCCAGGGACCGCTGGTCGGCGACCTTGAAGTAGCGGACCTCCTCGACCTCGTCGCCCCAGAACTCGATGCGCAGCGGGTGTTCCTCGGTCGGCGGGAACACGTCGAGGATGCCGCCGCGGACGGCGAACTCGCCGCGCTTCTCCACCAGTTCCACCCGCGCGTACGCGGCCGCCGCCAGCGCCTCGACGATGTCGCCGAGGTCGGTGCTCTCGCCCCGCCGCAGACTGACGGGCACCAGGTCCGCCAGGCCCTTGACCTGCGGCTGGAGCACGGACCGGATCGGTGCGACCACGACCGAGACAGGCCCGGCCGCCGGGTCGTCCTTGCTGGGGTGGACGAGCCGGCGCAGGACGGCCAGGCGGCGGCCGACGGTGTCGCTGCGCGGCGAGAGCCGCTCGTGCGGCAGCGTCTCCCACGACGGGAACTCGGCGACCTCGTCCGACGGCAGGAAGGAGCGCAGGGCGGCGGCCAGGTCCTCGGCCTCCCGGCCGGTGGCGGTGACCGCGAGGACGGTCCGCCCGGTGCGGGCGGCCAGCGCGGCGATCGCCAGGGGCCGTGCGGCGGGCGGGCCGACGAGGTCCACGTGCATCCGGTTGCCGTCCCCGGCCGCGGTGACCGCCTCGGTGAGGGCGGCATCCCGGGTGACGGCGTCGAGCAGTCCGTGCAGGCTCATGAAGGAGGCTTTCCATCCGGTGTAGAGGGCAGCGCGAGGGGCCCGACACGCGTGCGGGCCGGGAGTTCCACCCTACGCCCGCTCCCCCGGCCCCGGCCTCCGTCGGCACACCCCGCACCCCGCCCGCCGCCGCCCCCGCACACGGCGCGGCCCCGGCGCGCCCTTTCCGGGGCCGCCGGGGCCGCACCGCCCCCGTACGACCGCCGGCTAGTCGCCGGCGATCGCGTCCAGGACGTTCATCCGCCCTGCCCGGAAGGCCGGGACCAGTGCGGCGAACAGGCCGACGAAGGCCGAGGCGGCGAAGACGCCGATGATCGTCGGCCAGGGGATCTCCAGCACCTTCAGCCCCTCCAGCGCCAGCAGCTGCTGGGCGGCGGCCCCCCAGCCCATGCCAAGGCCGAGGCCGAGGAGGGCGCCGAAGAGGGCGATGACGACCGACTCCAGGCGGATCATGCGGCGCAGCTGGCGGCGGGACAGGCCGATGGCGCGCATCAGGCCGATCTCGCGGGTCCGCTCGACCACGGAGAGGGCGAGGGTGTTCACGACGCCGAGCACGGCGACGACGATGGCGAGCCCGAGGAGCCCGTAGACCATGTTGAGCAGCTGGCCGACCTGGTCCTTCAGGTTCTCCTTGTAGTCGGTCTGGTTCAGCACCTGGTACTGCGGATAGGGGGCGAGCGCCGCCTTGAGCGCCGCGTACGCCGGCTCCGCCTTCCCGTCCGCGGCCTTGGCCAGCAGCATGAACGGCCGCGGCATCTTCTCCGCCGGCACGTACTGCCCGGCGGTCGCCGTGGACACGTACATGACGCCCTTGTCGAGGTTGCCGTCGTCGGAGGTGATCGCCGCGACCTTCAGCCGGGCGGTCTTGCCGCCGGTGAACGCGACGGTCAGCTCGTCCCCGACCTTCACCCCGTGCTCGGCGGCGTAGAGCGAGCCGACCGACATCGCCCCGGCGCCGTAGGCCTGCGGGTGCTCGCCCGCGGTCATCTTGCGCCGCACGTCCTGCGCGTACGAGGGGTCGGTGACGCTGAGCTCCTCGTCCACGGTGCGGCCGTCCGGGGCGGTGACCTTGGCGGGGACGCCCCGGTAGGCGGTGACGTGGTCGAGGCCCGCGGTGGCGCGCAGCGCCTGCTCTGCCTGCGGCACGACCGGCTGGCCGGCGGGGGACTGCACGATGTAGTCGGCGCCGACGGACCGGTCGAGCTCGTCGGTCGCGGAGGCGACCATCGAGGACCCGACGACCGACAGGCAGGCGACCAGTGCCAGCCCGATCATCAGCGCGGCAGCGGTGGCACCGGTGCGGCGCGGGTTGCGCAGCGCGTTCCGCTCGGCGAGCCGCCCCACGGCCCCGAACGGCCGCAGCACCGGCGCGGACAGCACCCGTACGACGATCCCGGCGAGCAGCGGCCCGATGACGACGAACCCGATCAGGGTGAACACCACGCCGAGTCCCAGCCAGGCCGAGCCGGTCGCGGCCCGGTCGGCGGCGACGGCCGCGGCGAGCCCCGCGGCTCCGGCACCGGTGAGGAGGAGCCCGACCACGGCCCGGATCCGGCCGGCCTTGCGGTCGCCGGGGGTGCCGGCGTCGCGGAGGGCGGCCATCGGGGAGACCTTCCCGGCCCGGCGGGCGGGGACGAACGCGGACACGACGGTCACGACCACACCGAGGACGAGACCGGTGACGGGCGTGGTCCACGCCACCGTCAGGTCATCGGTGGACAGGTTCATGCCCATCTGGCCCATCAGCTCCATGAGCCCGACGGCCAGCCCGATGCCCGCGCCGATGCCGAGCGCGGAGCCGATGGCCCCGAGCAGCAGCGCCTCGACGACCACGGACTTCAGAACCTGCCCGCTCTCGGCGCCGATGGCCCGCATCAGGCCGATCTCGCGGGTCCGCTGGGCGACCAGCATCGAGAACGTGTTGAAGATCAGGAAGATGCCGACCAGGAAGGCGATCCCGGCGAAGCCGAGCATCACGTACTTCATGACGTTCAGGAACGACGCGACGTCCTTGCGCCCGGCGTCCGCGGACTCCTTCGCGGTCTGCAGCTTGTACGTGTCAGCGCCGACCGCGGCGGCGACGTTCCGCTTCAGCTGCTCGTCGCTGACACCGTCCGCGGCGGTCACCGCCAGGTGCGTGAACACGCCGGGGGCCCCGAGGAGCTTCTCCTGCGCGGTCGCCGTGTCGAAGTAGACGACGGCCGCACCGGGGTTGGTGACGGTGAACGCGGCGATACCGCTGATCCGCGCCCGGACGTCACCGATCACGGTGATGGTGCGCAGCTCCTGGCCCAGCTCCAGCCGGTGCTTGCGGGCGGTGTCGGCGTCCACCATCATCTCGCCCGGCCCGCTCGGCGCCCGGCCCGAGGTGATCTTCATCGACCTCAGTTCGGCGGCGGACCAGTTGGCGGCGATCGTCGGAGCGCCGGTGGTGGAGCCGAGGTTCTCGTTCTTCCCGTTCACCAGCGTGACGGACATCGAGAGCACCCCGCCCTGCACGTCCGTCACACCGTCGACCCGGCGCACCTGCTCCAGCACGGACCCCGCAAGCACCTCGGGCCGGCCGCTGCGCGGCACGTCGTCGCCGTCCTCCGCCGCCTTCGGACTGACCGTGACGTCAGCGCCCGTCACGGCGAACAACTTGTCGAACGTCGTGTTCATGGTGTCGGTGAAGACCAGCGTCCCGCAGACGAACGCCACGGACAGCATCACGGCGACCGCCGACAGCAGCATCCGCCCCTTGTGCGCGACGAGGTTCCGCCGCGACGTCTTCAGCACCGCACCCGCGCTCACGAGGTCCGCCCCCGCGCGTCGAAGTCCTTCATCCGGTCCAGGACCTGCTCGGCGCTCGGCGCGTGCATCTCGTCGACGATCCGCCCGTCCGCGAGGAAGACGACCCGGTCGGCGTACGACGCGGCCACCGGATCATGCGTGACCATGACAATGGTCTGGCCGAGCTCGTCGACCGAACGCCGCAGGAACCCCAGCACCTCGGCCCCCGCCCGGGAGTCCAGGTTCCCGGTCGGCTCGTCACCGAAGATGATCTGCGGCCGGGCAGCCAGCGCCCGCGCCACCGCGACCCGCTGCTGCTGCCCCCCGGACAGCTCGGTCGGCCGGTGCTTCAGCCGCCCCGCCAGCCCCACCGTCTCCACGACCCGCTCCAGCCACTCCCGATCGGGCTTCCGCCCGGCGATGTCCATCGGCAGCGTGATGTTCTCCAGCGCGTTCAGCGTGGGCAGCAGGTTGAACGCCTGGAAGATGAACCCGATCCGGTCCCGGCGCAGCTGCGTCAGCTTCTTGTCCTTCAACCGCGTGATCTCGGTGTCATCCAGGTGGATCTCACCACTGGTCACGGTGTCCAGCCCCGCAAGGCAGTGCATCAGCGTCGACTTCCCCGACCCGGACGGCCCCATGATGGCCGTGAACCGGCCCCGCATGATGTCCACGTCGACATGGTCGAGAGCCACCACCCGCGTCTCACCCGAGCCGTACGCCTTGACGACCTGGCGCGCCCGGGCCGCGACGGCTTCATGGCCTCCAGTACCCCCGTGCCTGGTTTCGGTCATAGCCGTTGTCACGGTGCTTCCCCTCGTTCGTCTGCCTGTGCGGTCGAGTGTCGGCCGCACAGGGGCCCGGGCGCCCTGGTGCCCCTCGCCGTATCCACCGGGGGGTTAGCCCCACCCCGCGTATGAACCAGTTAAGGACGCCGCTCGCCGCGCCACCTCCTCCGCCGGGACGAACGGCCCCTGGGCCGTTGTAAGGAGCAGCCCCTAGGGGATCTGCACCCTTCGGCGGACGCGAGACGGGGGTTCCGCCGGGCATGCCGCGGTGAGAAGGTGTCCCCCGGCCAGTACGTGCACGGTGAAAGGATCCGGGTGGGCAGGCAGGAGAGCACCGGTGGACACCCCGGGGACGCCGCCTCCGGGCACATACCCGCCGGCCCGGCCGCTGCCGCGGGGCGCCCCCCGGCCTCCGTCGTCGCCGCCCTGATGCTCACCATGGCGCTCGTCGCCCTGGACGCCTCGGTGGTCGCCACCGCCGTCCCGCAGATCGTCGGCGACCTCGGCGGCTTCTCCGTCTTCTCCTGGCTCTTCGCCGGCTACCTCCTCGCCATCACCGTCACCCTCCCCGTCTACGGCCGGCTCTCCGACACCTTCGGCCGCAAACCGGTCCTCCTCTTCGGCACCGCCCTGTTCCTCGCCGGCTCCCTGCTGTGCGGGGTCGCCTGGGACATGGCCTCGCTGATCGTGTTCCGCATCGTGCAGGGCCTGGGCGGCGGCGCCCTGCAGGGCACCGTCCAGACCCTCGCCGCCGACCTGTACCCGCTGAAGGACCGCCCGCGGATCCAGGCCCGCATGTCCTCCGTGTGGGCCGCCTCGGCCCTCGCCGGCCCGGCCCTCGGCGGACTCCTCGCCGGATACGCCGACTGGCGGTGGATCTTCCTCGCCAACCTGCCGCCGGCCGGGCTCGCCCTCTGGCTGGCCGCCCGCCACCTCTCCGAACCGGCCCGCGCCCCCGGGGGCCGCGGCCCCGTCGACTGGGCCGGCGCCCTCACCATCGCCGCCTGCGGCAGCGTCCTGCTCTTCGCTCTCGTCCAGGGCGGTGTCGCCTGGCCGTGGCTGTCCTGGCCGTCCCTCGCCCTGCTGGCCGCCGGCGCCGCCCTCGCGGCCGCGGTCGTCGCGGTCGAACGCCGGGCCGCCGACCCGATCCTGCCCGGCTGGGTGTGGCGGCGGCGCACCATCGCCGCCGTGAACCTCGCCCTGGGCGCCCTCGGCCTCCTGATGGTCGCCCCGACCGCGTTCGTCCCCACGTACGCCCAGACGGTCCTCGGCCTCGACCCGGTCACCGCCGGGCTCGTCATGTCCGCGATGACCCTCAGCTGGCCGCTGTCCGCGGCCCTGAGCCAGCACGTCTACCGCCGCATCGGCTTCCGCGACACCGCGGCCCTGGGCATGGCGGCCGCCGCCCTGGCCCTCTTCGCGTTCACCCGGCTCCCCTACCCGGGGAGCCCCTGGCAGCCGGCCCTCGCGATGCTGGCCCTGGGCGCAGCCCTGGGCCTGTTCCAACTCCCCCTGATCGTCGGCGTCCAGTCCACGGTCGGCTGGGCGGAACGCGGCACCACGACGGCCTCGGTCCTCTTCTGCCGCCAGGTCGGCCAGAGCCTGGGCGCGGCGCTCTTCGGCGCCGTCGCCAACGCCACCCTCACCACCCACCTGACCGGCGGCCACACCCTGGAGGCGATCCCGGAGGCCCTGGACACCGAAGCAACGGCCGAACCCGTCCGCCAAGCGGTGGCCACGGCGGTGGACCACGTCTTCCTCGGCGCAACGGCCGCAGCCGTGGCAGCCCTGGCCGTCCTCCTCTTCCTGGCCCCGCGCCGCTTCCCGGTCCTCCCCGACCAGCAGTTGTCATGACCGCCACCCCCCGAGTAGACCTGTCCGACAACCACACGGGGGAGACATGACACACACACTCCTGGCCCTGGCACTCTTAACACTGCTGACGGGCCTGATCACCCGGCGCCTGCGCCGCAGCCCCGCCTTCCTCACCGGCCGCGACGGCCGCCTCTCGACCTCGACCGCCCTGGCCCTCGCCTGGACGGTCATCCTGGTCTGGCTCCTCCTCGCGGTCCTCGCCCACGCCCTCACGACAGGCCACAGCACCCGCTACCTCAACGCCGACCCCGGCCCCCTGTCGCCCCTCGCCACGGTCTACCTGCCACTCCTGGGCGGCCCGTACACGGCCCTCATCGGCGCCAAGGCCGTCGTGGGCATCCGCCTCCAGCACGGCACCCTCGCGAAACCGGCCCCCACCTCACCCCACCGCCCGCTCCGCGAGCTCATCGCCAACGACAGCGGCCGCACCGACCTGGTCGACCTCCAGTACGTAGCCCTGAACGCCGTGACGATGCTCTACGTCGCCCTGTCCTTCCTCTCCGATGTCCAAGGCGGCCTCCCCGACCTCCCGCCCCAGCTCTGGGCCCTGACCGGCGCCCCCGCGGGCGCGTACCTGCTCAACAAACTGGCGACCCGCCCCAACCCGGTCATCACGGCGGTGTCCCTCACGGAGGACACCCTCACGGTCCGAGGCGGCGGCTTCACCCCGGACGCCCGCCTGGAACTGAACGGCACCCCGGTCCCCACCACATCCCCCACCCCCGACACCCTGACCACACCCCTCCCCCACCCCACCCACCCCATCACCGCAGTCGTCACAGCCCGCGGCCTCCGCAGCGACCCGTACACCCACACACCGACCCCGGACACACCGGCGGACGAACTCACACCCCCGGGGGCTCGGCCCGGCCGGCGACGGGGGCGGGGCGGGGTGCCGTCCGGGGTGTAAAACGTGATGTGTGGCCCAAACTCCGCACCCCACACAACTCCCGCCAAGGGGCCATAAATCATGCCTACCCCGGACGGCACCCCGCCCCGCCCCGGCACCGGCCCCACCCGAAGCCCCCGCCCACCAGCCCCGCCGGCGCTTGAGGCGCGGGGGCGCGGGGGCAGAGCCCCGCAAGCACCAGCCGGCCTCAGCCCTCCGCCGGCGCCGGCCGCCCCGTCAACGCCGCCAGACTCGCCCGCACATGACTCATGTGCGCCCGCATCTCGTCCTCGGCCTCCGCATGCTCCCGCAGGATCCGCTCGGTCTCCCGCCCGATCCGCTCCTCCCGCACACGCGCCTGCGCCAGCAGCTCGGCGGCCTGTGCCTCCGCGTCCTCCTGCCCGTGCCGGGCAGCCTCCTCCGCCTCGGCGAGCCCCCGCCGCGCCTCGGCAAGCCGCCCCTCGACATGCCGCTCCAGCTCGGCAAGCCGGTCGTCAAGCCCGTTCTCCCGTACGGCGAGGGCCCGTTCGGCAGCCTCCCACCGCTCGGCCTGCTCCTGCTCCTGCTCGGCAAGCAGCTCGTGCGCCCGCCGCCGCGTCTGCGCGAGCACAGCCTCCGCCTGGTCCCGCCACCCGGCCGCATCCTCCCGGGCCGCGGCACGCAGCGCATCCGCCTCCCGCTCGGCGGCGAGCAGCCCCTGCCGGGCCCGCACCTCGGTCTGCTCCCGCACGGCCTGCGCATCCTGCCGCGCCAGCTCGGCAACCCGTTCGGCATGCGCATCGGCCGCGGCCAGCGCATCGGCGGCGTCGGCCCGCGCGTCGGCCCGCAGCGATTCGGCCTCCTCCAAGGCGAGCGCGAGGATCCGCCGGGCCCGCTCGCTCAGCTCGTCGTACGTCTGCGGCGGCAGCGCTGCGACGACCTCCCGCAGCCGCTCCGCCTCCCCTTCCATCTGCTTGGCGAGCACGGTCAGCCGCGCCACCCGCTCCCAGGCCTCGTCCCGGCTGCCGGAGAGCCGCGCGAGACAGCGGTCCACCTGGTCCGTGCGGTAGCCGCGGCGTACGGTCGCGAAACCCTGTCCGTGAGGTGACATGCGTGCAGCCATCCTGGAAGCGCCTCTCTCGCGGGGATTGCTGTCAAGCATGCGCCATGGGCCCCCTGAAGCCCGAATGGCCGGGCCGGGACCCCGACAAGGGTCCCGGCCCGGCCACACCAGTGATCATCCGATCAGAGCAGTCCGTCCCACATCTGCTCCAGCAGCACCGACCACCAGCTCTCCGGCGAGGTCAGCGCGGCACTGTCCAGGCCGGCCAGATTCGCCTGGAAATCGACGGTCCAGCGCCCCGCCTGTTCGGGCGTCAGATGCTGCCGCAGCCGCCACATGTGCCCCAGCATGGCGATCGACCGCGCGAACTGCGGCAGGCTGGAGTTCACGAACTGCGGCGGCACGGGCGCCCCGCCCGGCCCGCCCTCGACGGGCACCGCGACGATGTGCGCCGTCCCGTACTGCACGCACAGCGCCTTCCCGAAGTCGCTGCCGATGACCAGGTACGAGCCCGCGTCCGACGCGGGCTGCACCTGCCGCTGCACCGCCAGCTCGGCCAGGGTCGGCACCGGCTGCCCGGGAACGGCCTGCGCCCAGAAGAACGGCCCGAAGTCCGTCGGCAGGCCGGCCCACATCAGCGTCTGCGCGACGATGTCGGGCACACCCTGCCGGGACACCGCCCGCTGGTCGAAGCGGAACACACCCTGCGGCCCGAACGCTCCGGCAAGCTCCGCACCGATCGCGTCGAGCGGGATCGCCGGCTGGAGCGGCACCTGCGGCAGCGGTGCCCGCACGGGGGCGGGGCGCGCCGGACCGTCGGCCACCTGGTGCAGTTCGCCCTGGTGGGTCAGCAGGTGGCGCATGCCGGCCTGGCGCCCGGCGTGGTCCTTCCCGTACGGGGCGACACTGGTGATCCGCACCTGCGGCCAGGTCTCGCGGATCATCCGGGCGCAGTAGCCGCCGGGCAGCTCGCAGGACTCCAGCTCGGTGTGGAGTTCCAGCACCTGCTGCGGCGGCACGTTCATGGCGCGCAGCTCGTGCAGGATCTGCCACTCGGGGTGCGGGGTGCCGGGCGCGGAGCGGCGGATGATCTGCTGCTCGGAGCCGTCGTTGCCGCGGTAGCGGAGCACGGCCTGGTAGCCGGGGCCCACCGTGGGCGTGCCCGTGGCGGCGGGCGCGGGCGGCGGCGCGGAGGGGCCGGCCACCACGGCGGGCCCCGCCAGCATCGTCGCGGCGTGCTCGACGCCGCCGGGGGGCGTACCCGGCCCACCGGGAGCGGCGGGCGGCGCGGGCGGCTGCGCACCCGGCGCGGGCGGCGGCCCGGGAGGCACAGGCGGCCCACCCACCACAGCAGGCCCGGCCAGCATCGTCGCAGCATGATCCAACCCACGCCCCAGCGACCCCGGAGCACCCGGCGGACCCGGAGGCGCAGGCGGCTGCCCCGCACCAGCCCCCGGCACACCAGGAGCACCCGGCGCAGGCGGCGGCCCCGGAGGCACAGGCGGCCCACCCACCACAGCAGGCCCGGCCAGCATCGTCGCGGCATGGTCCAGCCCGCGCCCCATCGACCCCGGAGCCCCGGGCGGACCCGGAGGCGCAGGCGGCTGCCCCGCACCAGCCCCCGGCACACCAGGAGCACCCGGCGCAGGCGGCGGCCCCGGAGGCACAGGCGGCCCACCCACCACAGCAGGCCCGGCCAGCATCGTCGCGGCATGGTCCAGCCCGCGCCCCATCGACCCCGGAGCCCCGGGCGGACCCGGAGGCGCAGGCGGCTGCCCCGCACCAGCCCCCGGCACACCGGGAGCGGAAGGGGGCGCGGGCGGCCCGACGGGCGCCTTGCCGGTGGGCTCCTGCGCCAGCGCCTCCGGCGACCCGGGCGGCGCAGCGGGCGCAGCCGACGGCACGGGCGGCGCCCCGCCCAGATCAAGCGCGGGCGCGATCGCAGTCCTCGGCAGCGCACTGCCCGCGGGCATGAGCTGCGTCCGGGCCTCCGAGGACTCCGACGGCGCCGCCCCCGCATCGTCCAGGTCCGACCCGGACAGCGGCGGCGCGAACACGGTCGCAGGCAGCGGCACCGAGGCGTCATCCGCACCCGGCGTCACATCCGTACCCGCCCACGGCGTGGCCCCGACGGGCACCCCGCCCTCGGCGGTCGGCTCGTACGGCACCTCGCGCCGCAGCGGCACCGGCTCCGACACCTCGGCGGCCGCAGCCGGGACAGCCCCGTCCCCGGAGGCGACGACACCCGCACCCGAAGACGCACCGGCAAGACCATCGCCAGAACCGGGCGGAGCCTCAGCCGAAGCAGAAGCAGAAGCAGAAGCAGGCTCCGCAACCGGATCAGACGCCCCAGCCTCAGCAGACGCCCCAGCCGCAGCCGCAGCCGGCGGAATCCCCGCCCGGTCCGCAGCCTCCTGCAGCCACTCCGGAGGACTCAGCATGAACGACGTCTGCTCCGAGTCGATCCGCGGTGCCGGCACCGACGGCTCCGCCGCCGGCACCGCCGCAACCCCGTACTCCTCCTCGTACCGGCGGATGACCTCACCCACCGGCAGCCCCGGCCACAACGTCACCTCGCCGCTGTCCCGCGCAATCACCAACCGCTGCCGACCACCACCGGCCACCGGCCCGCCCGCACGATCCTCAGCCCACACCACGAAGCCGAGCCCGAACTCCCGCACCCGCACCTCCCGATGCTGGTACGGCGGCACGCCCCCGTTGATCCACTCCTCGGCGCGCTCCTGCGCCTGCGCAAACGTCACCACCGCGCCGTCACCCTTCCACCGGTGCGCCACCCGGCACCGGAACCGAACGCGCGAATCCGCCGTCCACCATCAGACCGGCCACCGTCTCCAACTCAGGGGGATTTCCCGCCAACTTCTCGAGAAAGGCATCGAAATCCGCACCGCACGGCAGCAACAGCCGCTCCACACGCTCCTGCACCGACCAACCGTCCCGGTCGCGCCCGTCGTCGTACGGGGAGAACCACACCGAGCCGATGCCCTCGCCCCTGACCTTCACCGCCAGCAGACCACCCTGCGCGAACGCCACACACAGGTAGTCCTTCGTCAGATGGTCCCGCAGGCACTTGTTCACGTACACCAGGTCATTGACGGCAGCCTCCTCACGCACCGTGAAGAACGGCTGGTCGACCAGCACACCCAGGTCCACGTCCAGACCCGCACCGACCGGCGCACACCCGCCCGCAGCCTTCAGGAACGCCCGATAGGCCTCCGGCAGCCGGTAGCCGAGGTCCTCCTCGACCCCCTGCACCTGCTCCTCACCCACCGACACCGCAGCCTTCGGCAGCGCCAGGTGCACCGGGCGCACCTCCTGAAGCGGACGCGTACCCCGCTTCCCGTGGTCCACAGGAGCCGTCGCCAGACCGGCATGGTGCCGCAGCAGCGCCTTCACCTCGACCGGCACCAACTCCATACGCCGCGTCCCCGCCACGTGGTGCCACGTCCAGCCGTGCGGCGTCGCCACCGGCCCGACCGTGTCCCACAGGGGATGCCCGGCAGCCCGCATCGCCGCATTCGCCGACACATAGTCCGTCAACCGCAGCTCATCCACACCGAACCCCTCCGGAGGCTCGGCGATCTCCACCGCCGCACGCGCATACGGCGAGAAATCCGGATGTCCCTGCGCACCCATCCGCACGCCCAGGGGATGCCGAGCAGCCCGGACCGGGTCCGGGAAGTGCACGACCTGCCCCGAATACGCGGCGTTGGGTGGCGCGGCCTGCTCGCCGAGCCGACCTGTCGTCATGGCAGTAGCCCCCTGCTGGATCTGGCTGGTTCCCCACAGCCTATGCGGTGAGGCAAGACCGGCCCCCGCCCCCGACCCGGTCCGTCCCACCCACCCCCACCATGACCGCAAACATCCGAATTGATACGAATATTCGACCCAGGTTCCACACCCCGGACAACATTTGACAGGCTGTCCCGCAAGCACGGGGGCGTGCGCACCAGCGGCCACCACCGCAGCCACGGGAGGGAAGACGCACCATGCAGAACACAGCGGCACGCACAGCCGCCCGCACACAAGCCACTGCGGAGACCGGCCCCGGAGCCACCGGAGACCCCCGCCTGCGCTGGAGCACCGCCGACCACACCGCAGTACCCGTACCGCGCTTCCGCCGCGACGGCATCCTGCCCACCGTCGCCGCAGCCCTCTCCGTCCGCGGCGAAATCCTCACCAGCACCGCCGGCAAAGCCGACCAGCCGCCCGCACTCCACCCGCTCGTCCAGGACTACCTCGACACCCTCACCAGCAGCCAGCGCGAACGCTTCACCGGCCGCTGCCCCGAAGCCATCCTCCTCTCCCGCCACCTCACCACCACCGAAAACACCCGAAGCAAACGCGCCTCCCGCAAACCCCTCACCGCGAACGAGGCCCGCCGCTCCCTCAAGAACTCCAAGATCACCGCACGCCGCATCCGCGAGGCCGGCGACCCCCTCCACGGCACCTACGCACCCCCCTGCCGCTCCTGCGAAGCCCTCCTCACCCACTTCGGCGTCCGCCACGTCGACCTCACCCCCGCCTCAGAAAAGGCCTGAACCACACCACCATGACCACCCCCTCCGCCTCCTACGACCGCTCCTCCGCCACCCGCTTCCCCACCACCGTCGACCACGCACTGCGCACCGCCGGCTGGGAACCGGGCCGCTGGGACATCAAGCAGGCCGAATACTGGGCCGACGCCCTCCGCGACCACACCACCCCCGCCGGCCACCGCCACACCGTCTTCCCCGCAGCCGTCGAAGCCTGGGCCGAGTTCGGCGGCCTCACCATCACCGCACCCGGCCCCGGCCGGCAGATAGCACCCGTCCCCGTCCGGCTCGACCCCCTCACGGGCCTCCACCTCGCCCGCACCCTCGCCGACCTCGGACGCGCCCTCAACACCCAGCTCTGCCCCCTCGGCACCGACTCCGACGGCGACTCCCACCTCGCCATCGACCAGGAAGGCCGCGTCTACGCCATCGACCACACCGGCGACTGGTACCTCGGCCCCCGCATGGACGAAGCCCTCACCCTCCTCCTGACCGGCCTCCAACCGGCACGCCTCACCAGCGCCCCCTGACACCCACCAGGCGGCCGCCCCTCACCCCCGCGGCACGCCCGGCAGCACCGCCGACACCCGGAACCCGCCCGCATCCGTCGGACCGGACACGAACACCCCGCCCAGCCCGACCACCCGCTCACGCATCCCCACCAACCCGTTCCCCCCACTCGGCAACCCCGGCAGAGCAGCACCCGCCACCCCCGGCCCGTTCTCCACCTGCACCGCCACCTCCCCCTCACGACGCCCCAGCCGCACCACCACCCGCGCACCCGGCGCATGCTTGTGGCAGTTCGTGAGCGCCTCCTGCACCACCCGGTACGCCGTCTGCTCCACCACCGCCGGATACGCCCCCGCCGCACCCCGCACATCCAGCTCGACGACCATCCCCGCCGCCCGCGACTGCCCCACCAGCGCCTCAAGCCCCGCCAGCCCCGGCCCGTCCTCCCCACCCGGAGACACCGGCACCACAGGCGCCGGCACCCGCTCCACCACCCGCTCCGGCCGCTCCGGCCGCTCCGGCCGCGGCGTCCGCAGCACCCCGAGCATCTCCCGCAACTCCGTCAACGCCTGCCGACCCATGTCCCCCACCAGCGCCGCATTCTGCGCCGCCTTCACCGGATCCTTCACCGCCACCGCCTGCACCGCCGCCGCATGCACCACCATCAGCGACACCCGGTGCGCCACCACGTCGTGCATCTCCCGCGCGATACGCGTCCGCTCCTCCGTACGCGCCCACTCCGCCCGCTCCTCCGCCCGGTCCGCCAGCAGCGACAGCTCCCGCTCCAGCGAATCCGCCCGCTCCTGCAGGCTCTCCATCAGCCGCCGCCGCGCCCCCACGTACATGCCGAGCAGCACCGGCGGCACCGTCAGCGCCACCGCCATGAACAGCGACAGGCCCACCACCAGCGTCCGCCCGGCCTCCTCCTCCCCGACGGTGCGCACGTACGTCACCACGAAGGTGGCGGCGAAGGACATCACCGAGAGCGTCGCGGTGATCCGCCGCGGCACCTCGCAGGCGGCGAGCGTGTACAGCCCCACCAGGCTGAGCAGAAAGCCCATCTCCGCCGGCGTGACCGCGATGCCGACGAGCACCACCGCGATGGGCATCCGCCGCCGCAGCACGACGACGGCCCCGGTCAGCGCCCCGAACAGCACACCGAGCACCACGGGCACGCCGGTGTCACGGGCGAAGACCACCCCCTCCGCGGCGCACTCCGCGACCGACACCCCCGCCAGCGACACGTCCAGCACGGCGGCCCGCCGCCGGTCCCACCACAGGGGCCCGTCCCGCCCGTCCCCACCCTGCTCTTCCCCCGAAACGGCCATACGCCCCACCCTACGCAGCGCCCCCAGCACACCGGCGACGGGAATTCCCGCGAACCACCGGTATTCGCACGTACGACTGAATCATCCGCCCACCAAGACCTGAATCCCACATTCCGGACGACAGTGAGCGCATGACCCAAACCCGACACGGCCGCGGCGACGACACCGGCGGCCTGCGCAACGGCACGGCGTCCTTCGAGGCCCTCCGCGACCAGGCCGTCGCCCTCCGCCGCCAGGGCCTCAGCCGACGCCAGATCCGCGACCGCCTCCACGTCCACAACAACGACATCCTGACCCGCCTCCTCGAAGGCGAGCCGCCACCCGACTGGACCCGCCGCCCCAACGCCAAGGACGACCTCCGCGCCCGCCCGCGCCCGCGAGCTCCGCCTCCAGGGCATGACCTACGACCGGATCCAGCTCGAACTGGGCTGCTCGAAGAGCTCGATCTCCCTCTGGGTCCGCGACCTCCCGAAGCCGGACCGGACCCGCACGCGGGAGGAGTCGTCCGAGATCGCCCGGCGGGGCTGGGAGCGGACGCTGGAGATCCGCGAGGAGGCGCGGCAGCAGACGAAGCTGGCGGCGGCCGCCGACATCGGCCGGCTGTCCGATCGCGAGCTGTTCCTCGTCGGGGTCGGCCTGTACTGGTCCGAGGGCAGCAAGGACAAGGCGTACCAGCGCCGCGAACGGGTGACCTTCATCAACAGCGACCCCGACATGGTGCGGGTCTACCTGGTCTGGCTCCGCCTGCTGGGCGTGACGGGCGAGCACCTGCGCTTCAGCATCACCATCCACGAGACGGCCGACACGGCCGCGGCGGAGAAGTTCTGGTCAGAGCCGGTCGGGGCCGGCCGCGGGGCGCTCCTGAAGACGACGCTGAAGCGCCACAACCCCAAGACGGTGCGCAAGCACACCGGCGACAGCTATCACGGCTGCCTGACCATCCGGGTTCTGCAAAGCGCCGAGTTGTACCGTCGCATTGAGGGCTGGTGGTGCGGCATAGTAGGGGCTGCGTCCGAAGGCGATCACGAAAAACGGACATAAAGGCAATCCCGGGTCGTATAAGGGTAATACGTCAGATTTTGGTTCTGATCATGGGGGTTCGAGTCCTCCCCCGGGAGCCACGCGGGTTCGGGTCCTGACCGGAAGGTCAGGACCCGCCCTCGTTTACGGCGTCTGGCCCCCCGGTATCCTTCGGAAGTCCACCACCCGAAGCCGAAGGGCACACCCGTGAGCGCCAACCGCCCGGCAGCCGTCGTCGTACTCGCAGCGGGTGAGGGCACCCGCATGAAGTCGGCCACTCCCAAGGTCCTCCACGAGATCTGCGGGCGGTCGCTCGTCGGACACGTCGTCGCCGCCGCGCGCGAGCTGGACCCCGAGCACCTCGTGGTCGTCGTCGGCCACGCCCGTGAGCAGGTCTCGGCGCACCTCGCCGAGATCGACGCGGACGTCCGCACCGCCGTCCAGTACGAGCAGAACGGCACCGGCCACGCGGTCCGCATGGCGCTGGAGGAGCTGGGCGGGTCCGTCGAGGGGACCGTCGTCGTCGTGTGCGGGGACACTCCGCTGCTGACGGGCGAGACGCTCGGCGCCCTGGTCGCGACGCATGCCGCCGACGGCAACGCCGTGACCGTCCTGACGGCGGAGGTCCCGGACTCCACCGGGTACGGCCGCATCGTGCGCGACCAGGAGACCGGTGCGGTCACCGCGATCGTGGAGCACAAGGACGCGACCGACGCGCAGCGCGCGATCCGTGAGATCAACTCCGGGGTGTTCGCGTTCGACGGCGCCCTGCTCGCCGATGCGCTGGGCAAGGTCCGGACGGACAACAGCCAGGGCGAGGAGTACCTGACGGACGTGCTCGGCATCCTGCGGGAGGCCGGCCACCGGGTGGGTGCGTCGGTGGGGAGCGATCACCGGCAGATCCTGGGGATCAACAACCGTGTGCAGTTGGCGGAGGCGCGGGGGCTGCTGAACGCGCGGCTGCTGGAGCGGGCGATGCTGGCGGGCGTGACGGTGGTGGATCCGGGGAGCACGTTCGTCGATGTGTCGGTGACTTTCGGCCAGGACGCGCTGGTGCATCCGGGTACGCAGCTGCTGGGTGCCACGCATGTGGGTGAGGGCGCCGAGGTGGGTCCGAACACGCGGCTGCGGGACACGCGGGTGGGCGCGGGTGCGCGGGTGGACAACACGGTGGCGGAGTCGGCGGTGATCGGTGCGTCGGCGTCGGTGGGTCCGTACGCGTACCTGCGGCCGGGGACGAACCTGGGTGTGAAGGCGAAGGCCGGCACGTACGTGGAGATGAAGAACGCGACGATCGGTGAGGGCACGAAGGTGCCGCACCTGTCGTATGTGGGTGACGCGACGATCGGGGAGTACACGAACATCGGTGCGGCGAGCGTGTTCGTGAACTACGACGGTGAGCACAAGCACCACACGGTGGTGGGCTCACATTGCAAGACGGGTTCGGACAACATGTTTGTGGCGCCCGTCACGATCGGGGACGGTGCCTACACGGCGGCCGGGTCGGTGATCACGAAGGATGTGCCGCCGGGTGCGTTGGCCGTGGCGCGGGGCCAGCAGCGGAATATCGAGGGTTGGGTGGCTCGGAAGCGGCCGGGGAGTGCGGCTGCCTCGGCGGCGCAGTCGGCGGCCGGTGAGGGGTCCTCGGGGGCCTGAGCGGCCCTTCCGGGTGAACTGTCCGGAAACAGGTGCGCCGGGGACGGCGTACCGTGGTAGGTGCACGCAATTCGGCTGGCTCACCGTGTGCGGGACGGACGCACATGGGGGCGAGCAGCTTTCAACACGTCTGAGGAGACTGTGCTGTGACCGGGATCAAGACGACCGGCGAGAAGAAGCTGATGCTCTTCTCCGGCCGCGCCCACCCCGAGCTGGCCGAGGAGGTTGCGCACCAGCTGGGCGTCCAGCTCGTGCCGACCAAGGCTTTCGACTTCGCCAACGGTGAGATCTACGTCCGCTTCCAGGAGTCGGCGCGTGGTGCGGACTGCTTCCTGATCCAGAGCCACACGGCTCCGATCAACAAGTGGGTCATGGAGCAGTTGATCATGCTGGACGCGCTGAAGCGCGCGTCGGCCCGGTCGATCACGGTGATCATTCCGTCGTACGGGTATGCCCGGCAGGACAAGAAGCACAAGGGCCGTGAGCCGATCTCGGCGCGTCTGGTGGCGGATCTGCTGAAGACCGCGGGTGCGGACCGCATCCTGACGGTGGACCTGCACACGGACCAGATCCAGGGCTTCTTCGACGGCCCTGTCGACCACTTGTCGGCGCTGCCGGTCCTCGCGGACTACGTGGGTGCGAAGGTGGACCGGACGAAGCTGACGATCGTGTCGCCGGATGCCGGCCGTGTGCGTGTCGCGGACCGCTGGTGTGACCGTCTGGACGCGCCGCTGGCGATCGTGCACAAGCGGCGTGACAAGGACGTCGCGAACCAGGTGACGGTTCACGAGGTGGTCGGTGAGGTCAGGGGCCGGGTGTGTGTCCTGGTCGACGACATGATCGACACGGGTGGCACGATCTGCGCGGCGGCGGAGGCGCTGTTCGCGCACGGTGCGGAGGATGTGATCGTGACGGCGACGCACGGCATCCTGTCGGGGCCGGCGGCGGACCGTCTGAAGAACTCGAAGGTGAGCGAGTTCGTGTTCACGGACACGCTGCCGGACCCGTCGGACCTGGAGCTGGACAAGATCACGGTGCTGTCGATCGCGCCGACGATCGCGCGTGCGGTCCGTGAGGTGTTCGAGGACGGTTCGGTGACGAGCCTCTTCGAGGAGCAGCAGTAGCAGGAGCGGGATGGGTCCCCGGGGTGCCGGCCGTGGTGGTCGGCGCCCTGTGGGAGATCCTTTTGGGTGCGGCCTCCGTGCCGGGTAGACTCGTGGAGTTGCTCGGCGAGGGAGGCCGCACTTTTCGGTGCGGGTGCTCCGTTATCGACGCGCTCTTCGTAGCAGGCCGTTTCGTGGCCGGGTGACCGTTGTCCGTTCCGTCACCCCACGAGGAGTGAACATGTCCGAGGTCAAGCTTTCCGCTGAGCTCCGTACCGTCTTCGGCAAGGGCGCCGCCCGTGCCACCCGCCGCAACAAGCAGATCCCGGCGGTCATCTACGGCCACGGCGAGGCCCCGAAGCACGTGGCGGTCGAGGGTCACGCGCTGACGATGGCGCTGAAGACCCCGAACGTCCTGATCTCCCTGGACATCGCGGGCGACGGCACCGAGCTGGTCATCCCGAAGGCCGTCCAGAAGGACCCGATCAAGCGCACCGTGGACCACGTGGACTTCCTCGCCGTGAAGAAGGGCGAGAAGGTCACGGTCGAGGTTCCGGTCCAGGCCGAGGGTGACCTGGCCGCCGGCGGCAACCTGCTGGAGCACGTCCTCTCCACCGTTTCGGTCGAGGCCGAGGCCACCCACCTGCCCGAGGCGCTGACCGTGTCGGTCGAGGGCCTGGAGGCCGGCGCGTCCGTGCTGGCGAAGGACATCGCCCTGCCGTCCGGCGTGTCCCTGGCGACGGACGCCGACGCGGTCGTCCTGCAGGTTCTCGCGGCGCAGGCCGAGGAGCCGGCTGCCGAGGGCGAGGGTGAGGGCGCGGAGGCCTGAGCCTCCCCCTTTTCCGTCGCACCGGTTGCGCACCCGACCGCCGTCCGGCTCCACTGGAGCAGGACGGCGGTCGTCCATGTTGAGGAGCTAGTGATGTCGGACGACGCAGCGCCCTGGCTGATCGTCGGTCTCGGGAATCCCGGGGCGGAGTATGCGGGCAACCGCCACAATGTCGGGTTCATGGTGGTGGACCTGCTGGCCGATCGGATGCGGGGGAAGTTCAAGGCGCACAAGGCGCGGGCGCAGGTGGTGGAGGGGCGTGTCGGTCCTCCGGGTCCGGCGAACCGGCGGGTGGTGCTGGCGAAGCCGATGTCCTTCATGAACCTGTCGGGTGGGCCGGTGACGGCCTTGCGGGACTTCTACAAGGTGCCGGTGGACCGGATCGTTGCGGTCCACGACGAGTTGGACATCGACTACGCGACGCTGCGGTTGAAGCTGGGCGGCGGTGACAACGGGCACAACGGTTTGAAGTCGATGACGAAGTCGCTGGGGCCCGACTACCACCGGGTGCGGTGCGGCATCGGGCGGCCGCCGGGCCGGATGCAGGTCGCGGACTTCGTGCTGAAGGACTTCTCCTCCGCGGAGCGCAAGGAGCTGGACTGGTTCGTGGACCGGGCCGCGGATGCGGTGGAGTGCCTGGTGACGGAGGGGTTGGAGCGGGCGCAGTCCGCGTATAACTCCTGAGGGCTACAGTTCGTCGAGCCCTTCGAAGTCGATGTCGGCGGCGAAGGGCCGGTCCACGCTGAACGGCTTGGTGTGGATCCCCTGGCAGACGTAGGCGCGGGTGTGAGGGTCCAGCTCGTAAACGTAGACGGCCGGTTCGATGGCCTCGCCGCCCTCGGCCTTGACGATCCAGTAGTGGGGGATGCCGGCGGCAGCGTATTTGAGGAGCTTGGTCTGTGTGTCCCGGGCTTCGGACTCGGGCGAGACCACCTCGACGGCAAGCAGGACGTCCGCGGCGTGGAAGTGGGTTTGCAGGGGGCTGGTGCACGCTTCTCGCCGCACGATCGAGATGTCCGGCTCTGGTCCGTTGCGCTTGTCGATGACCACGGTCATTTCGCGCGCGACCTTCATGTACCGGGGGGCGGCCGTGCGCAGCCGGGCAACGAGGAAGTCGATCAGCTCGGCGTGGATGAACCGCTGCGGACTCACGAAGACCAGGCTCCCGTCGATCAGCTCGGTGTGGCGCGGGAGGTCCGGCAGCGTCAACAGATCGTCCACGGTGTAGCCATCCAGAGGAGGCCGCGACCAGTCGTGGACGGACTCGGCGGTCATGGTTGCTCCCATGGACGGAAGTGTGGCCCTGGAACACCACGGTAACGGCCGATATCCGCCTGCGTCATCACATCGTGTGACGGCGACGAATATCGGCCGTTCGTTCGACCGTGCGGGGTCAGCCGGTGTTGCGCAGGCCGGCGGCGACGCCGTTGACGGTGAGGAGGAGGGCCCGGGACAGGAGCGGGTCGGGGGCTTCGCCGCGGGCGGCGGCGGCGCGCTGGCGGGCCAGGAGGGAGACCTGGAGGTAGGAGATGGGGTCGAGGTAGGCGTCGCGGACGGCGAAGGTCTGCTGGAGGACCGGCTGGGAGTCGAGGAGCTTCTCGCCGCCGGTGATGCGCAGGACCTCGCGGACGGTGAGCTCGTGTTCGGCGCGGATGCGGTCGAAGACGTGCTTGAGGTCGTCGGGGACGAGGGTGTCGACGTAGTGGCGGGCGATCCGCAGGTCCGTCTTGGCGAGGGTCATCTCGACGTTGGACAGGAAGTTGCGGAAGAAGTGCCAGCGCTCGCCCATCTCGGTGAGGGCGTCTTCCTGGCCGGCCTCGCGGAGGGCCTTCAGGCCGGAGCCGACTCCGTACCAGCCGGGGACGATCTGGCGGGACTGGGTCCAGCCGAAGACCCAGGGGATGGCGCGGAGGCCGTCGAGGCCGGCGCCGGAGTCGGGGCGGCGGGAGGGCCGGGAGCCGAGGTGGAGGTCGGCGAGCTGGTCGACGGGGGTGGAGGCGAAGAAGTAGGCGGGCAGGTCGGGGTCTTCGACGAGTGCGCGGTAGGCGGCGTGGGCGGCGTCGGAGACGATGTCCATGGCGGCGTCCCAGCGGGCGAGGGCCTCGTCGGACTGCCGGGGGGCGGTGTGCAGGGCGGAGGCCTGCAGGGTGGCGGCGACGGTCAGTTCGAGGTTCTCGCGGGCGAGGGAGGGGACGAGGTACTTGTCGGAGATGACCTCGCCCTGTTCGGTGACCTTGATCTCGCCTTCGAGGGTGCCCCAGGGCTGGGCGAGGATCGCGTCGTGGGAGGGGCCGCCGCCGCGGCCGACGGTGCCGCCGCGGCCGTGGAAGAGGCGCAGGCGTACGCCGTGGCGGTGGGCGACGTCGCGGAGGCGGCGCTGGGCGCGGTGGATCTCCCACTGGCTGGTGGTGATGCCGCCGAACTTGGAGGAGTCGGAGTAGCCGAGCATGACCTCCTGGACGTCGCCGCGGAGGGAGACGAGGCGGCGGTAGGAGGGGTCGGCGAGCATGTCGTCGAGGATGACGTCGGCGGCGCGGAGTTCGTCGGTGGTCTCCAGGAGCGGCACGATGCCGATCTTGGCCCAGCCTGCGTGGAGGTCGAGGAGGCCGGCTTCGCGGGCGAGGACGGCGGCGGCGAAGACGTCGTCGGCGCCCTGGCACATGGAGATGATGTAGGACTCGATGACTTCGGGTCCGAACTTCTCGAAGGCGTCCTTGACGGCGAGGAAGACGCCGAGGGTCTTCTGGCCGGCTGCGTCGAGGGGGGCGGGGGTGGGGGCGAGGGGGCGGCGGGAGCGGAGTTCCTTCGCGAGGAGCTTCTGCCGGTACTCGCGGGGCATGTCGGCGTAGCGCCAGGACTCCTCGCCGAGGCGGTCGAAGAGCTGGCCGAGGGCGTGGTGGTGGGCGTCGGCGTGTTCGCGGACGTCCATGGTGGCGAGCTGGAGGCCGAACGCGGCGAGGGTGCGGATGGTGCGGTCCATGCGGCCGTCGGCGAAGAGGGCGCCGCGGTGCTCGCGCAGGGAGGTCTGGATGAGGGTGAGGTCGGTGAGGAGTTCGGCGGTGCCGAGGTAGTCGCGGCCTTCCTCGTGGGGGGTGCCCTTGGCGAGGCGCTCGCGGGTGTTGAGGAGCTTCTGCCGGATGCAGGTGGCCTTGAGGCGGTAGGGCTCTTCGGCGTTGAGGCGCTTGTAGCGGGGGCTGATCTCGGGGAGGCGCTCCAGGTCTGCCTGGAGGGAGGAGAGGAGTTCCTCGGTGGCGCCGGTGTAGCGGATGGAGTTGGAGAGCAGGCCGCGCAGGTAGTCGATGAGCTCCAGGGCGTCGGTGATGCCGTGCTCGTGCTGGAGGATCAGGACGTCGCGGGTGACGTCGGGGGTGACGTTGGGGTTGCCGTCGCGGTCGCCGCCGATCCAGGTGCCGAAGGTGAGGGGGCGGGTGCCGGGGGGGAGTTCGACGCCGACGCGCTGGAGTTCGGCGGCGAGGTCCTCCAGGACGTCGCCGACGGCGCCTGCGTGGAGCTCGTCGAGGTAGTAGATGGCGTTGCGGGCCTCGTCGGCGGGCTCGGGGCGGACGACGCGGAGTTCGTCGGTCTGCCAGACGAGGTCGATGTTCTCGGCGAGGCGGAGGTCCTGGCGGCGGCGGTCGCCGGCGCCGGCGGCGGGCTCCTCCAGGAGGGTCGCGATGCGGCGGAGCTTGTTGAGGACGCTGCGGCGGGCGGCCTCGGTGGGGTGTGCGGTGAAGACGGGGCGGACGTTGAGGTTGCGGACCGTTTCGCGCAGGTGGTCGGGGTCGGCGTCCTTGAGCATGTCGGCGGTGCGTGCGAGGAGGCCGCCTTCGGCGGCGCGGTGGGCGCGCAGTTCGCGGCCGCGGTGGACCTGCTCGGTGATGTTCGCGAGGTGGAAGTAGGTGGAGAAGGCGCGGACGAGCTTGGCGGCGGTCTCCAGGTCGGTGTCGCCGAGGAGGGCTGCGGCGGCCTCGCCGTCGGTGCGGGTGAGGGCGCGGACGCGCTCGACGAGGTCGAGGAGGTCCCGGCCTTCCTGGCGGACGAGGGTTTCGCCGAGGAGGTCGCCGAGGCGGCGGATGTCCGCGCGGAGTTCCGCGTTGGCGGCGGCGACGGAGGTGGACGGGGCCCGGCCCGGGGTGGGGGCGGTGGAGGCCTGGTCGGCACTGCTCACGGGTGCGGCTCCTTGCAGTGGTCGAGCGCTACGGGGAGGTGGGCTCCGGCGTGCGCGCGGGGTGACCGTCCCGGACGCGTCCGAGTGGTACGGCCGTCCTGGTGCGCAGCTCGGCTGCCCGTGCGGACCGCGCTGTCCGACGACACAAGGATAGGTGTCCGGGCCTCGTGCCTCGGTAAACGTCTCATCAGGCGGGCGGGGGCGGCGTGGCGTGTCGGGCGGGGGCGTGTCGTGGGGGGTGTGGCGGGTAGGCGCGGTCGGCTGCGGCTCCTCTTGTTGCGGGGCCCGGCTTTGCCATACTTACGTTGCCGTAGGTTACGCATCCGTAGGTGCGGGCCTTCTCCTCACCCTCCAGGGGCCTCCATGACCACCAGTCCCGATCTTGTCGAAGGCGTCTCGGCGCCTTCCGGTTCCGTCCCATCCGAGTCCGCGACGCTGGGCGGCGAGAGCAAGCGCTCCGCCGAGCAGGTCGCGCTGCTGTTGTTCATCGTCGTTCCGTTTGCGGCGCTGCTGGCTGCGGTGCCCCTGGCCTGGGGGTGGGGGGTGAGCTGGCTGGACCTGGGGCTGTTGGTGTTCATGTACTTCCTGACGTGCCACGGGATCACGATCGGCTTCCACCGCTATTTCACGCACGGGTCCTTCAAGGCGAAGCGGCCGCTGCGGATCGTCCTGGCCGTGCTGGGGTCGATGGCGGTGGAGGGGCCGCTGGTGCGGTGGGTGGCGGACCACCGCAAGCACCACCGGTTCTCGGACCACGAGGGGGACCCGCATTCGCCGTGGCGGTACGGGGAGTCGGTGCCGGCGCTGCTGAAGGGGCTGTGCTGGGCGCACATGGGGTGGCTGTTCGACGAGGAGCAGACGGATCAGCGGAAGTACGCGCCGGATCTGGTGAAGGATCCGGTGATCCGGGGGATCTCGCGGGGGTTCGTGGGGTGGACGGTGTTGTCGCTGGCGCTGCCGCCGCTGGTGGGCGGTCTGGTGACGATGTCGTGGTGGGGGGCGTTCACGGCGTTCTTCTGGGGGTCGCTGGTGCGTGTGGCGCTGTTGCACCATGTGACGTGGTCGATCAATTCGATCTGCCATGCGGTGGGGAAGCGGCCGTTCCGTTCGCGGGACCGGTCGGGGAACGTGTGGTGGCTGGCGGTCCTGTCGTGCGGTGAGTCCTGGCACAACCTGCACCACGCGGACCCGACGTCGGCGCGGCACGGGGTGCTGCGGGGGCAGATCGACTCCAGTGCGCGGCTGATCCGCTGGTTCGAGCTGGCGGGGTGGGCGACGGACGTGCGGTGGCCGTCCGGGGCGCGTATCGACTCCCGGCGCAGGGAAAACGCGGCGAACCCGGCATGATGGGGGGCGTGGCGATCGACGGCAGCATTTCCAGCAGTGACAAGCCCCGGCGGGGCCGCCGGGTCCGGATGACGGGCGCCGAGCGGCGTCAGCAACTGCTGGACATCGGCCGGGCCCTGTTCGCGGAGAAGGGTTTCGAGGGCACGTCGGTGGAGGAGATCGCCGCGAAGGCGGGGGTGTCCAAGCCGGTGGTGTACGAGCACTTCGGCGGCAAGGAGGGCCTGTACGCGGTCGTCGTGGACCGGGAGATGCGCCAGTTGCTGGACATGGTGACGGGGGCGCTGACCGCGGGGCATCCGCGGGAGCTGCTGGAGCAGGCGGCTTTCGCGCTGCTGGACTACATCGAGACGTATACGGACGGGTTCCGGATCCTGGTGCGGGATTCGCCGGTGGCGCAGTCGACGGGGACGTTCGCGTCGCTGATCAGCGATATCGCCACGCAGGTGGAGGACATCCTGGGTCTGGAGTTCAAGGCTCGGGGGTTTGATCCGAAGCTGGCGCCGCTGTATGCGCAGGCGCTGGTGGGGATGGTCGCGCTGACGGGGCAGTGGTGGCTGGACGTGCGCAAGCCGAAGAAGGCTGAGGTGGCGGCGCATCTGGTGAATCTGGCGTGGCACGGGTTGGACGGTCTGGAGTCCAAGCCGCGGCTGGTCGGCCACCGCAAGAGCTGAGGAGGGGCCGGGCCGGTGGGCTCGGGCGGGTCGCCCCGCTGCCGCGGACTGCCGTGGCGGCGGGGCGTCGTCGTGTGGGGGCGGGGTCAGGCCTCCTTGACGGCGACGGCGAAGATCCGCCGGAAGGGGAAGACGGTGCCGCGGGGGCCGGTGGGATAGGCCTCGCGGAGGAGGTCGCGGTATTCGGCGAGGAAGGTCTCGGCTGCTTCGCGGTCGTCTCGCAAGGCGGTCAGGACGGGGCGCAGGGCGGTTCCCTTGACCCAGTCGAGGACGGGGTCGGGGCCGGGCAGCAGCTGGTGGTAGGTGGTCTCCCAGGTGTCGGTGGTGCAGCCGAGTTCGGTGAGGCGGTCGAGGTATTCGGCGGGATCGAGGACGTGGGTGTGGCGGGAGCCCTGGCCGGCGAGGCGGTCGCGCCAGCGGGGGCTGTCGCAGAGGGCTGCGAGGAGGGCGTGGCTGGGGGCGGTGTGGTTGGCGGGGACCTGGAAGGCGAAGGTGCCGCCGGGGCGGAGGGCGGCGGTCCAGGCGGCGAAGGAGCCGGGGTGGGCGGGGACCCATTGGAGGGCGGCGTTGGAGGTGATCAGGTCGTAGGTGTCGTCGGGGAGCCAGTCGGCGATGTCGGCGCGGCGGAAGTCGAGGGTGCCGCCGCCGGGGGTGGGGCCTGCGTGGTCGGCTTCGGCGCGGCGGAGCATGTCGGGTGAGAGGTCGAAGCCGGTGATGCGGGCGTCGGGCCAGCGGTCGGCGAGGAGGGCGGTGACGTTGCCGGGGCCGCAGCCGAGGTCGGCGATGCGGGCGGGGCGGCCGGGGCGGGTGGGGAGTGCGGGTATGCGGGCCAGGAGGTCGAGAAAGGGGCGGGTGCGGTGTCCTGAGTGGCGCAGGTACTGCTGGGGGTCCCATCCGGGGGCGGTGGGCGGGGCGGCCGTGCGGATCCGTGCAGCGGGGTCGACGTCGGAATGCATGTTCGAGCCTCCTTGCTGGGTTCGCGGGCGGAAGCGGAAGCGCCTCGGCCCCCTCCATGCCCAGCACCGCCCGGGAATATATCTTGACATCAAGAATAATGACATCGAGATATACCTGTCCGAGACTCTCGCATTCAAGAGACTTCACATCGACAGACCCCTTACACTGATCGGCATGGAGGACGAGGTCGACCGACTGGTCGCGGCATGGCGTCGGGAGCGCCCTGACCTCGACGTGGAACCGCTCGAAGTGCTGAGCCGCGTGAGCCGGCTCGCCCGCCACCTCGACCGCGCCCGCAGGCTGGCCTTCTCCGAGCACGGCCTGGAGCCCTGGGAGTTCGACGTCCTCACGTCGCTGCGGCGCGCCGGAGCCCCCTACCAGCTCTCCCCCGGCCAGCTCCTGACCCAGACGCTGGTCACCTCGGGCACCATGACGAACCGCATCGACCGGCTCGCCAAGAAGGGCCTCGTGGAGCGCCTGCCCGACCCCAGCGACCGGCGCGGCGTCCTGGTCCGCCTCACCCCCGAGGGCCGCGACCGCGCCGACGAGGCCCTCGCGGGGCTGCTGGCCCAGGAGCGGGCCATCCTGGCCCGCCTCTCGCAGGGCCAGCGCGCCGACCTGGCGGCCCTGCTACGCCAGTTGACCGCTCCGTTCGACAACATCCCCGGCTAGGTCCGCCGGCCGCACCCCCGCCCGCCGGGCCAGCGCCACGGCCGCCAGCGTGGAGTGCACGCCGAGCTTGCCCAGCACGTTCTGCATGTGCGTGCGGACGGTGTGCGGGGACAGGAACAGCCGGGCGGCGACGTCCTTGCGGCCCAGCCCGGCCACCATGCACCGCAGCACCTCGTGCTCGCGCGGCGTCAGGGACTCCACGAGGCGCTCGCCGTCGCTGCGGTGCTTGCGCGCGGCGGTCAGCTCCCGCAGCACCCCCGTCAGCAGGGCGGGCGGCAGGTGCGTCTCCTCCCGCAGCACGCCCCGTACGACGGCGAGCAGGCGGGAGAGCGAGCAGTCCTTCGCCACCCAGCCGGACGCCCCCGCCTGGAGGGCGGAAGCGGCCCGGCGCGGGTCGTCGCGCCCGGCGAGGACGACGCAGCGCACCGCCGGATGGGCGGCCCGGACGCCGGCGACGAGGGCGATGCCGTCCGGCGCGTGGGGCGGCTGCCCCGCGGCGCCCGCCTCCCGCTGGGCGGGCACGGCGCCGGCGGCGGCGCCGAGGTCGGCGTCCACCAGCAGCACGTCGAACCGGCGCCCCTCCGCGACGGCCCGCTCAAGGCAGCGCAGCGCGGCCGGGCCGCTGCCGGCGGCGGACACGTCGACGTCGGGCTCGGCGGCGAGTGCCGCGGCGAGCGACTCGGCGAAGATGCGGTGGTCGTCGACCACGAGAACTCGGATGCGAACCACAAAACCCCCAAGGGTCGGGGAACGGACGACGGCGGGTACGGCGCCGGGACCGGGCGATCCGCCGGCGCCGCGGCCGCCGCCGAGACACCTCTGCATTACCCCGGACCGGACGCCGTACCCGGCGCATCTCGACCCCTGAATCAACACCGGCCCCCACCGGCGTCACGCATCAGCGTAGAGCGGGCGGGCGGCCGCAGTTGGCCGAATAGCAGAAGTTTTCCGAGCGAATTCCGGGGGCGACCGCCTTGAACCGGTTCCGCCATGGCGGGATTTCACCGGTCCCGGAGTGCGGCCCCGCCGGCGTACGCCCGGGACGTGCCACGGGCAGGTGCGCGGGGGGCATGTCACCCCGCGTGCGTGCGCCGGGCGCCCGCGCACCGCGCCGCTCCACGGCGCGCCGCCTCCCCTGCGCGCTCCACCGGCGCTCCCCCCGCGCCCGACACCCGCCCTCCCCGCGGCCCGGACCGCGCGGCCGCACCCCCGGACGCACCGCACCCCCGGACGCGCCGCGCCCCCGGCACCGCAAGGGGGTGCCGGGGGCGCGGGAGGCGCGGCGGGGGCGGTCAGGCGCCGCGCAGGCCGCGCGTGAACTCCCAGGCGTCCGCGATGATTCCGGCGAGGTCCGGCCGGGACGGGGTCCAGCCGAGCCGGGCGCGGGCGTTCTCCGCGGAGGCGACGAGGACGGCCGGGTCGCCGGCGCGGCGCGGCGCGAGGACCTCCGGGATGTCCTTGCCGGTGACCTTGCGGACGGCTTCGACGACCTCGCGGACCGAGAAGCCGTTGCCGTTGCCGAGGTTGCAGATCAGGTGCTCGCCGGGGACGGCCGCGCCGAGCGCGGCGAGGTGGGCCTCCGCCAGGTCCGCGACGTGGATGTAGTCGCGCACGCAGGTGCCGTCCGCGGTCGGGTAGTCCTCGCCGAACACCGAGATCGCCTCCCGCTCGCCGAGGGCGACCTGGAGCACCAGCGGGATCAGGTGGGTCTCGGGGTCGTGGCGCTCGCCGAACTCCTTGTAGGCGCCGGCGACGTTGAAGTAGCGCAGCGAGACCGCCGCGACGCCGTGGGCCGCGCACTCGCCGGTGATCATGTGGTCGACGGCGAGCTTGGTGGCGCCGTAGGGGTTGGTCGGCTTGGTGGGGGACTCCTCGGTGAGCAGCGGCTCGGTCGGCTCGCCGTAGGTGGCGGCGGTCGAGGAGAAGACGAGCTTGCGCACACCGGCCCCGCGCATGGCCGCGAGCAGGGCGAGGGAGCCGCCGACGTTGTTCTCCCAGTACTTGCCCGGGTTCGCGACGGACTCGCCGACCTGGGAGGAGGCTGCGAAGTGCAGCACCGCCTCGTAGGAGGGGTCCAGGTACCGGGCGGCGTCCTGGATGCGGCCCTCGATGAAGGCGGCGCCGGCCGGGACGCCCTCGCGGAAGCCGGTGGAGAGGTCGTCGAGGACGGTCACCTCGTGGCCCGCTTCCAGCAGGTGGGCCGCGACGACGCTGCCGACGTAACCGGCACCGCCGGTGACCAGGTACTTACTCACTCGCCTACTACCTCTCGCGGGGGAACGCACGCGCGGTGCGTGCTCGTGCTGCCGCCCTCTGGCTTACCGGATTACGGGCGTCCGGGGAAATCGGGGCCCTGCCCGGGCAGTGCCGCACGGTCCAGCAGGCCGGTCCGGGCGGCGAGCGCGGCCGCCTCCAGCCGTGAGCCGACGCCGAGTTTCATCAGCACCCGCTGGACGTGGGTGCGGGCGGTGCTCGGGGCGATCTCCATGCCGGCGGCGATGAGCCGGGTGTCCTCGCCCTCCGCGACCCGCACCAGCACCTCGATCTCGCGCGGGGTCAGCAGCCGCAGCAGCCGGCTGCCCTCGTCGTCGGGCGGGACGGCCGGGTTCAGCAGTTCGGCGAACGCGCCCTGGAGCAGCTGCGGGGAGACGGCGGCCTCGCCGGCCCGTGCCTTGGCCAGGGCCCGTTCGACGCCCTCGATGCGCTCGTCCTGGCGTACGTACCCGCAGGCGCCGGCGGCGAAGGCGGCGGCGATGCCGCGCGGGCTGGGCACCGGCCCGAGCACCACCACCGCGATGTGCGGGCGCTCCCGCCTGATGCGGACGACGGGCTCGAAGACGCCGGGCTCGGCCGGGGAGGCCGTCCCCAGCAGGCAGACCTCCGGCGCCCGGCTGATGACGAGTTCGGCCGCGCCGGAGGCCGGCGCCGCGGCCGCGAGCACCCGGTGCCCGCGCAGCTTCAGGGCCGAGGCGAGCGCCTCGGCCAGCAGCCGGTGCTCGTCGACCACCATGACCCGTACGCCCATCGGGCTCCCGCCCCCTCCCCTTATGCCCCGGCAAGCTACACGCTTGTTCGACGGCGCGCGGGGGTTACCGCGCGAAAGCCCCCGGAAAGGCGGACCTTCCGGGGGCTTCGTGCGGCCGCGGGAACGGCCGGGGGTCAGCTCGCCGTGTACGAGACGAAGAGGTAGTCCGGGTCGCCGCCCGAGATGGAGCTCTTGCGCGCGGTGGTGCGGGACATGAAGAGCTTGCCGTTGTGGTAGCGGAACTCGGAGAACTCCGGGGAGAAGGCGATCTCGGCCTTCTTGGCGGCCCGGTCGCCGGGCGTCTCCATCAGGAGGGTCTGCTTCATCGTCGTGCCGTCGATGGAGACGACCTGGCCGCCCTTGTCGTAGGGGCCGGACTTGTAGGCGATGATGTTCGACCCGTCCATGCGGAGCGGGTACATGGTGTAGCGCTCGCCGGCGTCGGAGCGGTCGGTGGTCTGCTTGCCGGTCTCCAGCTCGAAGGAGAGCAGCTCGTTGGTGCGGCCGGACTCCTGTCCCTGGTGCTCGATCGAGGGCAGGTAGACCTTGCCGTTGCCGACGACGATGTTGGAGCACATCTCGACCTCGGTGCTGCGGCACTTGCCGCCGAAGTTGCCGGAGGCGAGCGAGATGCGCGACTTCAGCTCGCCCTTGGGGTCGACGACGAAGAGGTCGCTGATGCCGGTGGCGTTCTTGGCGGTCTTGCCGACGTCGGCGGCGACGACGAGGGGCTTGGTGGAGATGATCGAGGCCCACTCGATGCCCTCGGACAGCTTGTACGAGGAGGTGGGCGCGCCCGTGGCCGGGTCCAGGGTCTGGGCCTGGAGGGTCTGGTTCGGGTGGCGGCCGCACTTGCGGATGACGGCGAGGGCCTCGCCGCCTGCGTAGCCGGAGTCGTAGCAGCCCTCGGCGTCGGCCTTGGGGGTCCACAGGGACTTGCCGTCGGCGAGGTTCCAGGCGGCGCCGCCGCTGGTGCCGCCCGCGGCGACGGTGTTGCCGCTGATGGTGACCTCGTCGAAGTTCGCGGGCCGGTCGCCGGTGGCGCTGCCCTTGGCGTTGCCGGACCAGACGAGCTTGCCGGTGGTGAGGTCGAGGACGCCGACCTCGGTGCACGGCGGGTACTTGACCTCGGGCGTGGGCTGGCTCGCGCGGAAGAGGAACGCCGTCTTGTTGTCGCTGACGTGCTTGGTGGCGCCGCAGATCTCGCCGGGGAGGGGCAGCTCCCACTTCTTGCCGCCGTCGACGAGGTTGTAGCCGACGATCTTGCCGATGTCCGACTTCGCGTACACGCTGTCGGTCAGCCAGGAGCCCTTGACGGAGGTGCTCTCCTCGGGCGCCGGGCTCGGGTGGTTGTAGAGCACCCGGGCCTTGGGGTTGGCGGGCGCCTTCTCGGAGCCGGGCGTGCCGGCCGGGGCGGCGCCGGTGCTCGCGCTCGGGCCGGCCTGGGGCTCGCCGTCGTCGGCGCTGCCGGAGGCGTACCAGAAGCCTCCGGCCACGATGAGGACGATGGCCAGCGCGGCCGCCCCGACGATCATGAGCTGGGTGCGCTTCTCGCTGCCCGAGGGGCCCTGCGGGGTGCCCGGCAGCGGCTGGGCCGCATGCATGGGGGCCGTGGGCGCGCCGTACGGGTTGGGGGCGGCCGGGCCGCCGGGGGCGCCCTGCTGCGGGTAGCCGTAGCCCTGCTGGGGGTAGCCGTACGCGGGCTGCGCCGGCGGCTGCTGCGGGGCGGTCGGCGGCTGCTGCGGGGGGCCGGCCGGGGGCGCGGGCGGCGCGGCCGGCGGTGCGGGCGGCTGCTGCTGCGGGACGGGCGGCTGCATGTTCGGCGGGGCCGGCGGGGGTGCGCCGAAGCCTCCGGGCGGCGGGTCCGTCGGCGCTCCGAAGCCGCCGGCGGGCGGCTGGTTGGGGGGCGGCGGGGTACTCATCGGTTGCTACTGCCTCTCGGTGGGCGGCTCGGGTACACGTTCACTTGCCGAAGACCATCAGGAGCTTCTCGTCCGTGCCCTGGGCGCGCAGGAGCGCGGTGGAGAGGTAGAGGCGGCCGCCGACGTAGTCGATCTTCGGCTTGTAGAAGGCGGCCTCGACGGGTGCCGCGGTGCCCGACGGGCTGCGCAGCAGCGCGGTGGGGTTGCCGCCGGCGGCGGGGAAGGCGACGACCTCGCCGCCCTGGTCGGGGGTGGCGCGGCGGTAGGCGATCAGTTGGCCGTTCTCGGCGCGGACCGGGGTCAGGGTGCGGCCGTCGCCGGCGGGGGTGCGCCACTTGGCCTTGCCGGTGGAGAGGTCGAAGGCGACGATCTCGTTGGCCTTGCCGACTCCGGGGGAGGTCGGCATGTAGAGGGTGTTCTGGTCGACGACGGAGGTCTCGCAGACCTCGACGGACCGGAAGAGGCCGTTGGTGCACTCGGTTTCGAAGGTGCCCTCACCGCTGACGGTGGTGCGCTGCCTGCCGTCGGGTCCGAGGACGACGATGGCGCGCTCCTTCTTCTCCTCGTTGCCGACGTCGAGGATGACCGGGTCGAGGGAGTGGACGCTGGTCACCTTGTGCTTGGCGGGGAGCCGGTAGGTCCAGGTCTTCTTGCCGGTGACCGGGTCGGCGTCGGAGACCTCGGTGGTGAGGTCGTCGTCGTAGCAGGTCGCGATGGCGATCATCTTGGTGCGGTGGGCGACGTACGCGCCGGGCTTGCAGCCCTCGGCGCCGTTGCTGCCGAACAGCTTGTCGCCGGTGCTGATCCTGAAGGCGCTGGCGGTGCCGCTGCGGCTGACGGCGACGGTGTCGCCGGCGATGCCGAGGGTGGGGCTGGTCATGATGTCGAAGATGCCCTCCTTGGGCACCTCCTTGGACCAGCCCTCCTTGCCCGTCTTGAGGTCGACGAGCCGCATCCGGTTGCAGACGGCGCTCTCGGACTCGCCGTCCTTGTACATGACGACGGTCTTGGCGTCGGCGGTGGTCTGGCGGGTGACGGAGCAGATCTGCGTCGGGAAGGAGAGCTTCCACTTCTCCTTGCCGTCGGCAGCCCCGTAGGCGACGAGGTCCTTCCAGACGCTCTTGACGACGGTGTCGCCGACGACCCACTGGCCGCCGGAGTCGACGCCCGCGCCGGGGCCGTCGATCTTGACGGTCTTCAGCCAGAGGGCCTTGTCCTCGCCCTGCTTGCGCCCGGCGTTGAGGTCCTCGGACGCGCCGGAGCCGTTGCCGCTGCCGTCGCCCTTGTCCGGGGTGCCGGACGGCTGCGGGGCGGCGGGGGGCGCGCTCTGCGCGGCGGGCTTGGGGTCGTCGCCGCCGTCCCCGGCGAACGCGAGGTACGCGCCGGCGCCGACGAGGAGCACGCCGGCCGCGGCGGCCGCGGCGATGACGGCCGTGCGGCGGCCGCGCGGGCCGCCGGGGCCCGGGCTTTGCGGGGCGCCGGGCGCGGGCGGGACGGGCGGCGGGTAGCCGTAGCCGGGCTGCGCGAGCGGCGGCGCCGCCGGCTGGGCGTAGGGGTTGGCGCCCTGCGGGGGCGTCCCGTAGCCGGGCTGGGGCGGGCCGGGCAGGTGGCTGTAACCGGACGGCGCGGGCGGCTGGTTCGGCGGCTGGGGCGGCTCGGTCATCAGCGCGTACCTTCGGCGTCGGGCGATCGGGGGGGATCACCTTTCTACCACTGGCGTGTTTCCTGCACCGGGCCGGTCGCACCCCTGTTCCCAAGGGCGGACCGGCCCGTGACAGCGCCGTTATCCGGCCGTTCGGCGGCCGCGTGCCGGGCCGGGTCAGGCCTCTTCGGCCAGCTCCAGCCAGCGCATCTCCAACTCGTCCCGCTCGGAGATCAGTTCGCGCAGCTCCGCGTCGAGCTTGGCCACCTGCTCGAAGTCGGTGGCGTTCTCGGCGATCTTCGCGTGCAGGTTCGTCTCGCGGTCGGCCATCTTGTTGAGCTGCCGCTCGATCTTCTGCAGCTCCTTCTTCGCGGCCCTGGCGTCGCCTGCGGACGTCGACTTCGGGGCGGCCGGGGCGGGCGCCGGGACGGCCGCCTCGACCATCCGCTGCCGGCGCTCCAGGTACTCGTCGACGCCGCGCGGCAGCATGCGCAGCGCCCCGTCGCCGAGCAGCGCCATCACGGTGTCGGTGGTGCGCTCGATGAAGAACCGGTCGTGGGAGATGACGATCATCGAGCCGGGCCAGCCGTCGAGGAGGTCCTCCAGCTGGGTCAGGGTCTCGATGTCCAGGTCGTTGGTGGGCTCGTCGAGGAAGAGGACGTTCGGCTCGTCCATCAGCAGGCGCAGGATCTGCAGGCGGCGGCGCTCGCCGCCGGAGAGGTCGCCGACGGGCGTCCACTGCTTCTCCTTGGTGAAGCCGAACTGCTCGCACAGCTGGCCGGCCGTCATCTCCCGGCCCTTGCCGAGGTCGACGCGGTCCCGTACGCGCTGGACGGCCTCCAGGACGCGCAGCGACGGGTCGAGCTCGCCGACCTCCTGCGACAGGTAGGCCAGCCGGACCGTCTTGCCCACGGTGACGGTGCCGGCCGCGGGCTGGACGTCGCCCTGGGTGCGGGCGGCCTCGGCCAGGGCGCGGAGCAGCGAGGTCTTGCCGGCGCCGTTGACGCCGACGAGGCCGATGCGGTCGCCGGGGCCCAGGTGCCAGGTGAGGTGCTTGAGCAGGGTCTTGGGGCCGGCCTGGACGGTGACGTCCTCGAGGTCGAAGACGGTCCTGCCGAGGCGGGCGTTGGCGAAGCGCATCAGCTCGGAGGTGTCGCGCGGCGGCGGCACGTCCGCGATGAGGGCGTTCGCGGCCTCGATGCGGAAGCGCGGCTTGGAGGTGCGGGCGGGGGCGCCGCGGCGCAGCCAGGCCAGCTCCTTGCGCATCAGGTTCTGCCGCTTGGCCTCCTCGGTGGCGGCGATGCGCTCCCGCTCGGCGCGGGCGAAGACGTAGTCGCTGTAGCCGCCCTCGTACTCGAAGACGGAGCCGCGCTGGACGTCCCACATGCGGGTGCAGACCTGGTCGAGGAACCAGCGGTCGTGGGTGACGCACACCAGGGCGGAGCGGCGCTCGCGCAGGTGGCCGGCGAGCCAGGAGATGCCCTCGACGTCGAGGTGGTTGGTGGGCTCGTCGAGGACGATGAGGTCCTGCTCGTCGATGAGGAGCTTGGCGAGGGCGATGCGGCGGCGCTCGCCGCCGGAGAGCGGGCCGATGACGGTGTCGAGGCCGTGGGTGAAGCCGGGCAGGTCGAGGCTGCCGAACAGGCCGGTGAGGATGTCGCGGACCTTGGCGTTGCCGGCCCACTCGTGGTCGGCCATGTCGCCGATGATCTCGTGGCGGATCGTCGCGGCCGGGTCGAGGGAGTCGTGCTGGGTGAGGACGCCCATCCGCAGGCCGCCGCTCTGGGTGACGCGCCCGGTGTCGGGCTCCTCCAGGCGGGCCAGGATGCGGATGAGGGTGGTCTTGCCGTCGCCGTTGCGGCCCACGACGCCGATCCGGTCCCCCTCGGAGACGCCGAGGGAGACGCCGTCCAGCAGGGCACGGGTGCCGTACACCTTGCCGACTGCCTCGACATTGACCAAGTTGACGGCCATCAGACGCGCTCCAGGGAAGGAATGGGGATCAGCCCCTCAGCCTAACGCTCCGCGAAGCGCCCGAACGTTCCACCAGGAGCCACCCGCCGAGCGCCGTCGCGAGCGCGGCGGGCGCGGTCACGGGAAGGGCGACGAGGGTCGCCGCCGGGGCCGCGCGCCTGCCGGAGTGCGCGTACTCATCCCGCGCCCGGGTACCCGGCCCGGCCGGCGGGGCGCCGGGCCGGGCGGGGCGGCCGGGTCAGATGCGGGTGGCCCCCGCGGTCGGGCTGGTGGCGATCCGCGTCGTGCGGCAGGTACCGGACGCCTCCAGGGCGGCGGCGACCTTCGCGGCGGCCTCGTCGTCGCGGACGAGGAACGCGGTGGTCGGGCCGGAGCCGGAGACGATCCCGGCCAGCGCCCCGGCCGCGGTTCCGGCGGCCAGGGTCCGCGCCAGCTGCGGGCGCAGCGACAGCGCGGCCGGCTGGAGGTCGTTGGCCAGGGTGCCGGCCAGCGCGTCGGGGTCGCCGGAGGCGAGGGCGGCCAGCAGCGCCGGGGAGGCCTGCGGCTCGGGGATCTCGCGGCCCTCGGCGAGCCGGTCGAACTCGCGGAAGACGGCCGGGGTGGACAGCCCGCCGTCGGCGACGGCGAACACCCAGTGGAAGGAGCCGGCGTCGAGGGGGGTCAGCAGCTCGCCGCGCCCGGTTCCGAGGGCGGCCCCGCCGAGCAGGCTGAACGGGACGTCGCTGCCGAGCTCCGCGCACATCCCGAGCAGCTCGGCGACGGGCGTGTCGAGGCCCCACAGCCGGTCGCAGGCGAGCAGCGCGCCGGCGCCGTCGGCGCTGCCGCCGGCCATGCCGCCGGCGACGGGGATGTTCTTCGCGATGTGGATGTGGACGGCGGCCCCGCCGGGGCGTCCGCTGCGGGCCGCGAGCAGCTCGGCCGCGCGGGCGGCGAGGTTCGTCCGGTCCAGGGGCACCTGGTCGGAGTCGGGCCCGGAGCAGGTCACCGTGAGGGCGTCGGCGGGGGTGACGGTGACCTCGTCGTACAGGGAGACGGCGAGGAAGACGTTGGCCAGGTCGTGGAAGCCGTCGGGCCGGGCGGCGCCGACCGCGAGCTGCACGTTGACCTTGGCGGGGACGCGTACGGTGACGCCCCCGGCGGGTGCGGTGCTCACAGGGCGGGCCTCTCGGCTGCGGCGGGCTTGTGCTCGGCGATGGCGGCGAACTCCTCGACGGTGAGGGACTCGCCGCGGGCCTGCGGGGAGATCCCGGCGGCGGTGAGGGCCGCTTCGGCGGCGGCCGCGGACCCGGCCCAGCCGGCGAGTGCGGCGCGCAGGGTCTTGCGGCGCTGGGCGAACGCGGCGTCGACGACGGCGAAGACCTCGGTCCGGCTTGCGGCGGTCGGGATCGGCTCGGCCCGCCGGACGAGGGAGACGAGTCCGGAGTCGACGTTCGGCGCGGGCCAGAAGACGTTGCGGCCGATGGCGCCGGCCCGCTTGACCTCGGCGTACCAGTTCGCCTTGACGGAGGGGACGCCGTACACCTTGCTGCCGGGCTTCGCGGCGAGCCGGTCGGCGACCTCCGACTGCACCATCACGAGGGTGCGCTGGATGCTGGGGAAGCGCTCCAGCATGGTCAGCAGCACCGGCACGGCCACGTTGTACGGCAGGTTCGCGACGAGCGCGGTGGGCGGCGGGCCGGGCAGTTCCTCGACGAGCAGGGCGTCGGAGTGGACGAGGGCGAAGCGGTCCTTGCGGTCCGGCATGCGGGCCTCGATGGTGGCGGGCAGCGCCGCGGCGAGGACGTCGTCGATCTCGACGGCGGTGACCCGGTCGGCCGCTTCGAGCAGCGCCAGCGTCAGCGAGCCCAGGCCGGGGCCGACCTCGACGACGACGTCGTCGGGCCGGACGCCGGCGGTGCGCACGATGCGGCGCACCGTGTTGGCGTCGATGACGAAGTTCTGGCCCTTCTGCTTCGTCGGGCGCACGCCGAGCGCGGCCGCGAGTTCGCGGATGTCGGCCGCGCCGAGGAGGGCGTCGCTGGTTCTGTCGGGCTGCTGCTCTGCGGTGCTCACCGGTAAAGCCTACGGCCGCAGTGCGGCCACGGACTCGCCCCCCGCTGCACGTACAGCTTCTTGGCCCGGTACGTCTGCTCGCCGCTGGTGGCGTCCTGGGGGCGGCCGCTGCCGCCGAGGCCCTGCCAGGTGCGGACGTCGAACTGGTAGAGGCCGCCGTACGTGCCGGACGGGTCGGTGGCGTCGGGGCGGCCGCCGGACTCGCACTGGGCGAGGGCCGCCCAGTTCAGGCCCTCGGCTCCGGCGACGGAGGCGGGCAGGGGCCTGGTGCCGACGCGGACGACCTGGGTGACGGGTTCGCGGACGGTCTCCTCGGTGACGCGGCGGGGCTTCTGGGCGACGCCGTTGACGGTGCGCAGGGCGTAGGTGACCCGGCGGGCTCCGGGGCGGCCGGCCCGTTCGACGACTTCGGTGCCGGCGAAGAGGTCGGCGTCCTGGATGCGCTCGGTCTCGAAGGGGATGCGCTCCTCGCGGACCTCGCGGGTGCCGGTGATGCGGAGCACGGTGACGGTCTGCCCGTCGCGGGGGAAGGACTCGGGCGGGACGGAGGTGGTGTCCTGTCCGGAGAGGGTGATGCCGGCCTGGCCGAGGGCCTCGCGGACGGTGGCGGCGTTGGTGCGGACGGTGGTCTCGCCGCCGTCTGCGAGGAAGGTGACGCTGCGTTCGGTGCGGACGGCGAGGTCGAGGCCGGAGCGGGGCACGGGGGCGGTGCGGGGGACGGACAGGTGGGCGCCTTCGACGCGGACGCCGAGTTGGCGCAGGGCGGCTTCGACGGTGCGGGCGGTGGTCCACACCTCGCTGGTCTGCCCGTCGAGGGTGAGGAGCACGGGGCGCCCGTAGCGGACGGTGATCTCGTCGCCGTCGCCGAGGGCGGCGGCGCGGGCGGGGGCGACGAGGTCGTGGGTGCCGACGCCGAGTCCTTCGGCGGCGAGGAGTTCGCCGACGTCGTCGGCGAAGGTGTGCAGGGTGCGGGAGCGGCCGTCGACGGTGAGGCGGACGGCCTTGTCGGTGGCGACGAAGGCGGTGGTGCCGCCGGCGAGGAAGGCGACGACGAGGGCCTGCGGGATGATCCGCCGCCAGGCGGCGGGGCCTGCGGAGGCAGCGGGCGGGGTGGCCGGGGCGGCGGGGGCCGGCGTCCGGCGGCGGCGTCCGGTGCCCGGCGTGCCGGGGGGCTCGGCGGGTCTGCGGCGGTGGCCGGCGCGGCGGCCTCCGGGTGCGCGGGGCGCGGGGACGGCCCCGTCGGGGGCGTGCGCGGCGGCCGGGGCGGCAGGGTCGGCCGCTCCGGTGAGGGGGCCGGCGCCGGGGTGCGGTTCGGCATCGGCCCCGTGGCCCCCGGTGAAAGGTTTCTCGCTCACGCCGCTCGCTCCACTGGTCCGGCCCGGCTTCGTCGGGCACGGCACCCTAGCGGAGGGTCCGTCACTCTCCAAAGCCGGTCGGACACCCAGCGTGTCGGCGGGCGGGGGCGGGTCAGTAGCCGAAGGCGCGCGCCGTGTTGGCGGCGATGGCCGTGGCCATGGCGTCCTCGTCGATGCCGCGGACCGCGGCCATCGCGCGGACCGTCAGCGGAATGAGGTACGGGGCGTTCGGCCGTCCGCGGTACGGCGCGGGGGTGAGGTAGGGGGCGTCGGTCTCGACGAGGACGAGCTCCGCGGGGGCGGCGGCGAGGGCGTCGCGCAGCGGCTGGGCGTTCTTGAAGGTGACGGTGCCGGCGAAGGACATGTAGTAGCCGGCGGCGGCGCACTCGCGGGCCATGTCGGCGTCGCCGGAGTAGCAGTGGAAGACGGTCCGCTCGGGGGCGCCCTCCTCGCGGAGGATCCGCAGGACGTCGGCGTGGGCGTCGCGGTCGTGGATGACGAGGGCCTTGCCGCGGCGCTTGGCGATCTCGATGTGGGCGCGGAAGGACAGCTCCTGGGCGGCCATGCCCTCGGGCCCGGTGCGGAAGTAGTCGAGGCCGGTCTCGCCGACGGCCTTGACGTGGTCGAGCGCGGCGAGGGCGTCGATCTCGGCGAGGGCCTCGTCGAGGGCGGCCTGCCCGCCGCCCGGGCGTGCGCCCTGCCGGGACCATCCGTCGGGATCGCCGAGGACGATGCGGGGCGCCTCGTTCGGGTGGAGGGCGACGGCGGCGTGGACGTTGTCGTACGCCGCGGCGGTCTCGGCGGCCCAGTGGGAGCCCTTCACGTCGCAGCCCACCTGCACGACGGTCGCCACGCCGACCGAGGCGGCCCTGGCGAGGCCCTCCTCGACGGTGCCGGCCTGCATGTCGAGGTGGGTGTGCGAGTCCGCCACGGCGACCCGGAGCGGTTCGGGCAGCGGCGGCGGGGTGTCCTTGGAGGCGCTCATACGGCCGATCTTATGACCGGCGGCGGCGCCCCAGCAGTCGGGCGAAGAAGCCGCGGCGCTCCTCGCCGCCGTCCACCGGCACGGGTCCGGGGGCGTCGTGGCGGGGTGCGGTGCGGCGGTCGGCGCGCGGCAGGTTCGCGCCGGCCGGGACGGGTCCGGCGATGCCGGGCGAGACCGGGTGGTGGTAGATGCTGTCCATGGTGCCGCGGACGGTGGACACCTGCCCCTCCCGCATGATCCGCACGACGTGGCTGCCGCAGTTGTGGCAGGTCGGGTTGGACAGCGGGGAGGGGACGCGCTCGCCGCCCGCCCGGTGGACGATGAAGGGGCGGCCGTGGCCGTCGGTGTGGTGCTCGATCTCGTAGCCCTGCTCCCAGCCGTAGCCGCACCGCATGCAGGCGAAGGAGTACGCCTCGTGGGCGACGTGGACGCCGGCCGCGGCGGCCGCGGCGGCGCGGGCCGCTGCGGGCGACGGGGCGGGGGCCGGGACGGGGGCGGCTGCCGGGGTGTCTGCGATCTCGCTCATGCCAGCTCCTCTTGTTCCACTGGTGCCATTGCCAGTGGACGCCTCGCCGGGCGGGAGCGCATCAGGCCATGTCGAGAATTGGACGGTCCTTGGGCGACTCATGCCCGAGGCGCCCGGTGCGCGGTCCGAGCTTTGCTTTTCAGGTTATCCCTTTACCCTCTTACGGCATCTTTTCGGCCGCGTTCTTTGCCGCGACGACGGCGTCGAACACCTCCCGCTTGGGTACGCCGGCCTCGGCGGCGACCGCCGCGATGGCCTCCTTGCGCCGCTCCCCTGCCTCCTCGCGCACCCGTACGCGCCGCACCAGCTCCGCAGCGTCCAGGTCGGCGGGCCCGGCCTCGGGGGCGCCCTCGACGACGACGGTGATCTCGCCGCGGACCCCCTCGGCGGCCCACGCGGCGAGGTCGCCGAGCCCGCCGCGCCTGACCTCCTCGTACGTCTTGGTCAGCTCCCGGCAGACCGCCGCTCGGCGGTCGGCGCCGAAGGCCTCGGCCATCGCGGCGAGGGTGTCGTCGAGCCGGTGCGGGGCCTCGAAGTAGACGAGGGTGCGCCGCTCGGCCGCGACCTCGCGGAGCCGGGCGAGGCGCTCTCCGGCCTTGCGCGGCAGGAACCCCTCGAAGCAGAAGCGGTCCACGGGCAGCCCGGACAGGGCGAGCGCGGTGAGCACCGCGGAAGGCCCGGGCACCGCGGTGACCTTGATGTCCTGCTGCACGGCGGCGGCGACGAGCCGGTAGCCGGGGTCGGAGACGGACGGCATGCCGGCGTCGGTGACGAGCAGCACCCGCTTGCCGTCCTCCAGCGCCTCGACGAGCTCGGGGGTCCGCTGGGACTCGTTGCCCTCGAAGTACGACACGACCCGGCCGGTGGTGTGCACGCCGAGCCCCTGGGTCAGCCGGCGCAGCCGGCGGGTGTCCTCGGCGGCGACCACGTCCGCCCGCTCCAGCTCGGCCGCAAGGCGGGGCGGGGCGTCGGCGAGGTCGCCGATCGGGGTGCCGGCGAGGACGAGCACGCCGTGGGCGGCGGCTCCGGTACGGGTGGGCTGGTCGGTCGTCACCCGTCCATCCTCTCAGCCGTCCCGCCCGGCACACGCTCCGGCGGCGGGCAGCACGGCGGAGCGCACTGCCACGGCGCTGTGGATCGCGACCACGGCGCTGTGGATCGCGACCGGGCGTTCCCTACGATGACCCGGTGACCAGTACCGCGACGCCGCCGCCCAGCCCCGCGGGGGCCCCGACCGCCCCGCCGGCGGGCCGGGCAGAAGAGCCGTCCCCCTGGCTGCGCCGGCTGCGCGGCTTCGGCTACGCGCCGCCCGCCGGAGCGCGCCCGGCGGACGTCCGCGCCCGCCTGGTGCCCCCGTACGCCCGCCCGTCCGGGCAGTTGTGGGCGGCGCTGGGCTTCTCCGCGGCAGCGGCGGCGACCTGGCAGCGCGTCATGGCGTGGGCCGGGCCGATCGCGGTCGCGCTGGTGGCCGGGGTCATGCGGTTCTGGCAGCTGGGCAGCCCGAAGGCCGTGATATTCGACGAGACGTACTACGCGAAGGACGCGTGGGCGACCATCCGGCAGGGCTACGAGGCGAGTTGGCCCAAGGACATCGACAAGTCGATCCTGGCCAACCCGGACGGGGTGGCCCTGCCGACGGACCCGGGGTACGTGGTGCACCCGCCGGTCGGGAAGTGGGTCATCGGGCTCGGCGAGTGGATGTTCGGCTTCGACCCGTTCGGCTGGCGGTTCATGACGGCCGTGCTCGGCACGCTGTCGGTGCTGCTGCTGTGCCGGATCGGGCGCCGCCTGCTCCGCTCCACGTTCCTCGGCTGCCTCGCGGGCGGACTCCTCGCCGTGGACGGCCTGCACCTGGTGATGAGCCGGGCCGCGCTGCTGGACCTGGTGCTGATGTTCTTCGTGCTGGCCGCGTTCGGGGCGCTGCTCGTCGACCGCGACCGGGCCAGGGAGCGGCTCGCGGCGGCCCTGCCCGTGGACGCGGAGGGCCGTACCCGGCCCGACGCGGTGGTCGCCGAGACGCTGCGGCTCGGCGTGCGCCCGTACCGGATCCTGGCGGGCGTGTGCCTGGGCCTGGCTTTCGGGACGAAGTGGAACGGCCTGATCACCCTGGCGTTCTTCGGGATCCTGACGGTCCTGTGGGACGCGGCCGCCCGCCGCACCGCGGGCGCGGCCGCCCCGTACGCGGCGATGCTGCGCCGGGACGCGCTGCCGGGCTTCGTCTCGACGGTGCCGGTGGCGGTCGCGGTGTACGTCGCGTCCTGGCTGGGCTGGATCCTCAGCCCGGACGACGGCCGCGGCGGCTACTTCCGCGACTGGGCGGCAAAGCAGGACCAGGACAGCCCGCTGTCGTTCCTGCCGGAGTGGCTGCGCAGCCTGTGGCACTACGAGACGGAGGTCTACAGCTTCCACGTGGGCCTGACCTCGGGGCACACGTACGACTCGAACCCGTGGAGCTGGCTGGTCGTCGGCCGGCCGGTGTCGTACTTCTACGAGTCCCCGGAACCGGGCGCGGACGGCTGCCCGGCGACGGAGGCCGGCAAGTGCGCCCGCGAGGTCCTGGCCCTCGGCACCCCGCTGCTGTGGTGGGCGGGCTGCTTCGCCCTGCTGTACGTGCTGTGGCGGTGGTTCTTCCGCCGCGACTGGCGCGCGGGCGCCATCGCGTGCGCGGTGGCCGCGGGCCTGCTCCCCTGGTTCAACTACCAGGAGCGCACCATCTTCTACTTCTACGCGGTGGTGTTCGTCCCGTACCTGTGCCTGGCCCTGGCGATGACCGTGGGCGCCCTCCTGGGCCCGCGGGACTCGACGGAGCGCCGCCGCACGCTCGGCGCGGTGGCGGCGGGCGTCCTCGTCCTGCTGATCATCTGGAATTTCATCTATTTCTGGCCGATCTACACGGGCCAGTCGATCCCGATGGACTCCTGGCGCAGCCGCATGTGGCTGGACACCTGGGTCTGAGACGGCGGCCGCGGGCCCCGGTGCCGGTCGGCGCCGGGGCCCGCGGCTGTTCTCGGCCCGAATCGGAATGTCCGGCTCCCGCAACAACATGCACATGGCACGCGCACAGCGCGTAAGGTCGTCCGCCGGAGGTCCTTGAACGCGTTCAAGGGATCGGATGTCCTGGGGAGGGGCGCGGATGAACGGGGCAGGCAAAGGCGCGGTCGTGGTCGGGGTGTTCCTCGCGATGGTCGGCGGCACGGCGCTCGGGGTGTACACGCTGGTCGACGGCGCCGGCAGCGGCGAGGGGGCGGGCGCCTCGGCGGCGTCCGCGAAGGGCAGCGGACCCGTCACCGGGGAGGAGGCCGCCCGGACGGCGAAGGCGTTCCTCGCCGCCTGGGCCGCCGGAAGGGACCGCGAGGCCGCCCGGCTGACCAACAACGCCGCCGCCGCGCAGGCCGCACTGGCCGGCTACCGGGACAGGGCGCACATCGCCAAGGCCGTGTTCACGCCCGGCGCCCCGGAGGGGGCGGCCGTCCCGTTCACGGTGGCCGCGGAGGTCGCCCACGAGGGCGCCGCGAAGCCCCTCGCGTACGCCTCGAAGCTGACGGTGGTGCGCGGAGAGACGACCGGGAAGCCGCTCGTCGACTGGCAGCCCTCGGTGGTCCACCCCGAGCTGGGCCGGGGCGAGGAGCTGCGGGCCGGCCCGCCGGCCGCGCCGCCGGTCAAGGCCGTCGACCGGCGCGGCGAGGAGCTCGACCCGCACCGGTACCCCTCCCTGCGGCCGGTCCTGGACCAGCTGCGCCGCACGTACGGCGGGAAGGCGGGCGGGCGGCCCGGCGTCGAGCTGTGGATCGAGCCGGCCTCCCCGGAAGCGCCCCGGCGCACGCTGCTGACGCTGGCCGAGGGCGAGCCGGCGAAGCTGGAGACGACCCTGGACGCGCGGGTGCAGGCGGCGGCAGAGAAGGCGGTGGCGCGCTACCCCGAGGCGTCGGTCGTCGCGATCCAGCCGAGCACCGGGCACGTCCTGGCCGTCGCCAACCACCGCAAGGACGGCTTCAACGCGGCGATGGAGGGCGCCCGCGCCCCCGGCTCCACGATGAAGATCGTCACGGCGGCGATGCTGATGGACCGCGGCGCGGCAGCGGCGGACCAGCCGGCGCAGTGCACGAAGGAGGTCTCCTGGGGCGGCCGCCCCTTCCACAACCTGCGCGGCTTCGAACTGCCGGGCGCGGACTTCGCGACGGCGTTCGCCCGGTCCTGCAACACCTCGTTCATCAAGCGCATCAAGACCGTGGACGACGACGGGGCGCTGGCGGAGGAGGCGCGCGAGGTCTTCGGGATCGGCCTCGACTGGAAGACGGGCGTCCGCTCCGTCGACGGCAGCGTGCCCGAGGCGACCGGAGCCGCGGCGGCGGCCGCGTACATCGGGCAGGGCCGGATCACCATGAACCCCCTCAACGTCGCCTCGATCACGGCCACGGCGCGCACCGGGGTGTTCCGGCAGCCGGTGCTGGTCGCCCCCGGCCTGGACGGACGGCCCCTCGCCCGGGCCGAGCGGACGATGAAGCCGGCGGTGGCACGGCAGCTGGTGCAGATGATGCGGCTGACGGCCGCATCGGGCACGGCCGCGCAGACCATGGCGGGCGTACGGGGCTCGGACAAGGGGGCGAAGACGGGCTCGGCGGAGGTCGACGGCGCGGGCAGCCCGGACAGCTGGTTCACGGCCTTCAGCGGCGACGTGGCGGCGGCGGCCATGGTGGAGGCCGGCGGCCACGGCGGCGACGCGGCGGGCCCGATCGTGGCGGCCGTCCTCAACCGCTGACGGCACCCGTTGAGAGAATATGTAGATCGGTCTACAGTGGCGCCATGGGACTGAAAGGCGCCGAAACGCGCGACCGGCTGCTGGACGCGACGCAGGAGCTGATCGAGGCCGGGGGCTACCTCGGCGCCGGGCTCAACCAGGTGATCGCGGCCAGTGGCGCGCCTCGCGGCTCGCTGTACTTCCACTTCCCCGGCGGCAAGGACCAGCTGGTCGGCGAGTCCGTCCGGCGGGCCGGGCGCGCCATCGGCGGCGAGCTGGAGAGCCTGGCGGACTCCAGTACGTCGGTGGCGGAGTTCGCCGAAGCGGTACTGCGCCACCTGGGCGAGCGGCTGGAGGAGTCGGGGTGGCGCAAGGGGTGCCCGGTGGCCACCGTCGCGCTGGAGACGGCCGGCACCAACGGCCCGCTGCAGGAGGCGTGCTCGGAGGTCTACACGTCGTGGGAGGCGGCTCTGCGCGCGCGGCTTGCCGGCCGCCCGGACGGCGACGACCTCGCGACCGCCATCCTGGCCCTCGTGGAGGGTGCGCTCCTGCTGGCTCGGACGCACCGCAGCAAGGAGCCTCTGGACCGGGTCGCCCGCCGGATCGGCGCCCTGGTCGGCTGACGATGCCCGCCGGCGACGGCGGGCCTCTTTCTGCCCAAAAAATATGTAGACCGATCTATTAGAGGAGAGCTCCATGGACGCGATCGTCTTCGGCGCGACCGGCTTCATCGGCCGTTCCCTCGTCGCCGAGCTGCTGACCCGGGGTCAGCGGGTGGCGGCGGCCGTACGCAACGACACCCTCACCCCCTGGCTGGCCTCCCAGGGCGTCGGCCTCCGCGGGCTCGAGATCGTCACCGCCGACATCACCCGGCCGCTCGCGGAACTGCCCGACGTCCGGGACGTGTACAACGCGGCCGCCCGCTTCGCCTTCGGCCTCAGCGAGCGGGACGCGCGGGCGGTGAACGTCACCGGGGCGCTGAACGTGGTCGAATGGGCCGCCACGCTGCCCCGGCTGCGCAGGCTCGTGCACATCAGCGGATACCGGGTGAGCGCCGCCGACGGCCACCCCGACTACGCCGGGCTGGGAGCCTACGAGGCGTCGAAGCTGGAGGCCGACCTCGCCGTACGGGCCCGCGCCGAGGCCCTGTCGGTGCCGCTGACCGTCGCCAACCCCAGCACCGTGATCGGGCCCGGCCAGTACATCGGCCTGGCCACCCTCGTCGAGGACCTGTGGAACGGGCGGCTCCCCGCGCTGCCCGGAGGCTCCGACACCTTCCTGCCGGTCACGACCATCGACTACCTCGTGCGCTTCCTGGCGGAGATCCCCGGGTCGCCCGCGGGCGAGCACTACTGGGTGCTCGACGACGACACCCCGCTCCTGCCCGACCTGATCGGCACGATGGCCGCCCACATGGGGGTACGGGCACCCCGCCGGACCGTTCCGGCCGGCCTGCTGCGGCGGTTGCCGCGGCGGTTGACCGGTGCAGACCCCGAGACCCTGTCGTTCCTGTCGGCCGACCGGTACCCGACGGCCTCCGCCGACGCCTTCGCCGCGCGCATCGGCCTGGAGACGCCTCCGGTGACCGAGGCCCTGCGCACCTGGGCGGACGACCTGGTGGCCGCCCGCTTCGGCTCCGCAGCGCCCTGGCAGAGCCCGTACGGCTTCCACACCGTCGCCGGCGCTCCGACCTGGGTGACCGGCGACCGGCATCGCCCCTCCCACGTCCTGCTGCACGGCCTGCCGATGAACGGCGACCTCTGGAGGCCCGTCGCCGCCCACCTCCCCGGGCCGGTGCTCGCCCCCGACCTGCCCGGCCTGGGGCGCTCGGCGCCGTCCCCCTCGACGACCGACGTGTGGCTGGCCGATCTGATGGGCCCGGTGCAGACCCGGCCCGTGCTGGTCGCGCACTCGCTGGCCTGCGGGGCCGCACTCCGCTTCGCCGTCCGCCATCCGGACCGCCTCGGCGGCCTCGTCCTCGTCTCCCCGGCGTTCCTGCAGGCGCCCGCCCCGCGGCTCGCCCGCTCCGCCGCGGCCGCGCCGATGCTGCGGCGCATGCCGCCTCCTCGGCTGGCCCGGACGCTCGGCGTCCCCGACGGACCGGAGGTGCGCAGCGCCGCGGCCGACCTGAGGCGCCCCGGAGTGGCGCGCCGCGTGGCCGCGGCCCTGCGCGGGGACGCCGCCGCGCGCCGCGAATGGCGGGCCCTGCTCGACCGGGTGGCCGTCCCGGTCCGGATCGTCGTGGGTTCGGCGGACCCGCTGACCGGGCCCGTCGGCATCCCGGTGGACGAGATCGCCGGGGCGGGCCACTACCCCCAGCTGACCCATCCCGCCCAGGTCGCCCGCCTTCTGCGCACCGCCGCCGCTGCGACCGGTGCGTGAGCGCCGCTCTCTCCTGCCCCCGAGCCGGCACCCCGGAGTGTGGAGGACGGCCGCCTCCGCCCTCCCGGGGAGAACCGCACATCAGCGGATCGGGGGCGTGCGGAGGTGGACGCCCGGCTCAGAGGGCCGTGCGCAGGGCGCGGAGCAGGGACTGGGCGCGGGGGTCGGCTGTGACCGATGACGCCAGGGCGTTCGTGACGTAGCCGAAGGCGATGCCCGATTCCGGGTCGGCGAAGGCGAGGGAGCCGCCGCGGCCCGGGTGGCCGAAGGAGGCGGGGGACAGCATCGGCGAGGCGGGGCTGTGGAGCATGTGGCCCGGTCCGAAGCGGGTGCCCACGACAAGGACCCGGTCGGGGCCGGACGACAGCTCGGTGCCCGCGAGGGCGGTCGTCTCGGGGGTGAACAGGCGGGGGCCGTCCTCGGTGTCGCCGATCAGGGACGCGTACAGGCCGGCGAGGGCGCGGGCGGTGCCGATGCCGGCGGAGGCGGGGAGTTCGGCGGCCCGGTAGGCGGGGGCGTTCTCGTCGGCGAGCGGGGTGATCGCCGCGAAGGCGCGCCGGGTGAGGGAGTCGGGGTCCGCGTACGCCTCCGAAACGTTTCTCCGCGGCCGCAGGCGCAGCGCCCCCGCCGACTGCGGCGGCTCGACGGCGCCGACCCGGCCGACCCGCCCCGACTCGGCGACCTCCTGCGGCAGCCCGATCCAGAAGTCCAGGCCGCGCGGGCCGGTGACCTCCTGGGCGAGCCAGGACCCGAGGGAGGCGCCGGTCACCCGGAGCACCAGCTCGGACAGCAGCCAGCTGAAGGTCTGCGCGTGGTAGCCGTGCGCCGTGCCCGGCTCCCAGAACGGCCGCTGCGCGGCGACCGCCCGCGCGCCCGAGAGGCCGTCCGCGGCCTGTTCCGGGGTCAGCGGCACGTCCAGGGCGGGTACGCCGGCCCGGTGCGCGAGCAGGTCGCGGACCAGGGCGCCCTCCTTGCCGCCCGCCTTGAACTCGGGCCAGTGGTCGCCGACGGGCGCGTCCAGGTCGAGAAGCCCGCGCTGGTGCAGCAGCAGCGGGACGACGGCCGCGACGCCCTTGGTGGCCGAGCGGACCACCTGCGCCGTGTCCGCCGTCCACGGGGCGGTGCCGTCGGCGTCGTGCGTGCCGCCCCACAGGTCGACGACCCGCCGGCCGTCCCGGTACACGGCCACGGCCGCGCCCCGGTCGCCGAGCACCTCGAAGTTGCGTACGAAGGCGTCGCGGACGGCCTCGTAGCCCTCCGCCACCTCACCCTGGATGTTCACGTGCGGTCCAACTCCCACCTGGGCCGGCTCATTCCCGCGACGGTGCCGCCCGGACCGACCGCGGGTCGAACCCGAAGGGCAGCTCCAGGCGGTGGGCGCGCATCAGCTCCTCGTCGCACAGCAGCTCCTGCGTGGGGCCGTCGGCGGCGATGACGCCCTCGCTGAGGACGACCGAGCGGGGGCACAGCTCCAGGGCGTAGGGCAGGTCGTGGGTGACCATGAGGACGGTGACGTCGAGCGAGCGGAGGATGTCGGCGAGCTCGCGGCGGGAGGCCGGGTCGAGGTTGGAGGAGGGCTCGTCCAGGACGAGGATCTCCGGCCGCATGGCGAGGACGGTCGCGACGGCGACGCGGCGGCGCTGCCCGAAGGAGAGGTGGTGCGGGGGCCGGTCGGCGAAGCCGGCCACGCCGACGCGCTCCAGCGCCTCGCGGACGCGCTCCTCCAGCTCGGCGCCGCGCAGGCCGGCGGCGGCCGGCCCGAAGGCGACGTCCTCCCGGACGGTCGGCATGAACAGCTGGTCGTCGGGGTCCTGGAAGACGATGCCGACGCGGCGGCGGATCTCGGCGAGGTGCTGCTTGGCGACGGGCAGCCCGGCGACGCGGACGGTGCCGATGCCGCCGCCGAGGATGCCGTTGAGGTGGAGGACGAGGGTGGTCTTGCCCGCGCCGTTGGGCCCGAGGAGGGCGACGCGCTCGCCGCGGCCGACGGTCAGGTCGACGCCGAAGAGGGCCTGGTGGCCGTCGGGGTAGGCGTACGCGAGGCCGGCGACCTCCAGGGAGGGGGCGGGCACGGCCGGGGCAGAGGTCACAGGGTCCATCCGATCAGGCAGACGGCGAGGGCCGCCGTCGGGAGTACGGCCGCGCGGGCCCATTGGGCGCGGGTGGCCGTGACGTCGTCGATGACCGGCATGGAGCCGGTGTAGCCGCGGCTGACCATCGCGAGGTGGACGCGTTCGCCGCGTTCGTAGGAGCGGATGAACAGCGCTCCGGCGGTCTTCGCGAGGACGCCCCAGTGCCGGATGCCGCGGGCCTCGAAGCCGCGCGAGCGGCGGGCGATCGACATCCGGCGCAGCTCGTCGGCGATGACGTCCCCGTAGCGGATCATGAAGGTGGCGATCTGGACGAGCAGCGGGGGCAGTCTCAGCCGCTGGAGGCCGAGCAGCAGGGCGCGCAGCTCGGTGGTCGCGGCGAGCAGGACGGAGGCGGCGACGCCGAGGGTGCCCTTGGCGAGGACGTTCCAGGCGCCCCACAGTCCGGAGACGGACAGGGACGCCCCGAGCACCTCGACGCGCTCGCCCTCCGCGACGAACGGCATGAGGACGGCGAACGCGACGAACGGCACCTCGACCAGCATCCGGCGCAGCACGAAGGCGGGCGGGATGCGGGCCGCGGCGGCGACGGCGGCGAGGAGGAGGGCGTACAGGCCGAAGGCCCACACCGCCTCGCGCGGGGTGGACACCACGACCAGGACGAACGCGAACGCCGCGACGATCTTGCAGTGCGGGGGCAGTGCGTGGACCGGCGAGGTCCGCTCCAGGTGGAGCCGGTGGGCGTGGCCCGCCCCCATGTCAGACCGCCGAGGTCTCGGGGTGGGCCGCGGGGCGCGCGGCCGGCGTGCGGCGGCTGCGGGCCGCCCAGAAGACGCCCGTGCCGACGGCGACGGTCGCGCCGACACCGATGACGCCGGCGAGGCCGACGGAGAGGCGCTCGTCGTCGACGTCCTTGACGCCGTAGTCGGCGAGGGGCGAGTCGGCGGTGGCGTGCTCGTACTGGTCGGCCTTGGCGTCGATGCCCTGGTCGGCGGCGACCTTCTCCAGGCCGTCGGGGCTGGCGGAGGCGTAGAAGGAGACGAACCCGGCGAGGAGGAGGGCGGCGGCCAGGCCGGCGGCCCACACGGCGCGGCCGGAGCGGGCGGAGCGGGCGGGACCGGCGGCGGCGGGGGCCTCGGCGGCCGGGGCGTCGACGAGTTCGCCGCCGACGCGCAGCTTCAGCGGGGCGGCGAGGCCCTTGACCCCGTGGACGAGGTCCGGGCGGACGGCGAGGACGGCGCCGACGGTCGCGGCGGTGATGGCGGCCTCGCCGATGCCGATCAGGACGTGGACGCCGAGCATGGCGGCGAGCACCTTGCCGACGGGCACGTCCGTGGTGCCGCCGACGGCGTACAGCAGGGTGAACGCCGCGGCGGAGGCGGGCACGGAGACGAGTGCGGCGGCGAAGGCGGACGCGAGGGCGGACCCCCGGTTCCGGGGCAGGACGGCGAGCAGGCCGCGGAAGACCAGGTGGGCGGTGATCACGGTGACCACGCCCATGACGGTGATGTTGACGCCGAGGGCGGTGAGCCCGCCGTCGGCGAAGAGGACGCCCTGCATCAGCAGGACCACCGAGATGCACAGCACGCCGGTGTAGGGGCCGACGAGTATCGCGGCGAGCGCCCCGCCGAGGAGGTGCCCGCTGGTGCCGGCCGCGACCGGGAAGTTCAGCATCTGCACGGCGAAGATGAAGGCGGCGACGAGTCCGGCAAGCGGGGCGGTGCGCTCGTCGAGCTCGCGGCGGGCACCGCGGAGGCTGACGGCGACCGCGCCGGCGGCGAGGACACCGGCGGCCGCGGACACGGGGGCGTCGATGAATCCGTCGGGCACGTGCATGGCTGGCTCCGCTTCCTGCCGTCCTTGAGCTGACAAAATCTTTATCCACCCAAGATTAAGGCTCACCTGCAAACCATGGGCAAGAGCGGGGAGGTCACAAATAGCGCCTCGCACTTTCGTGGGAATGTGCGAGGCTGGGGGCAATACGGACTTATATGTTCCGATTCGAGGAGTCTTGTCGATGTCGCCGACCGCCGAGAATCCGACCGGGCCCGCATCAGGGGCCGCCACCGCCGCGCTCACCGCCGTCGCGGCCGCCACCGCCGTGGTCCCCGGCGTCGAGGAACGCGTCATCGCCCGCGTCATCAGCGACGATCCGCTCTACCGGAAGATCCCCGTCGCGCTGCGGTACGCGCCGGCCGAGCCGCTCGCCGTGCGGATCGTCTTCCCCGCGGGCCTCTCACCCGAGGGCACCGACAACGAGTGGGTCCTTCCGCGGGCCCTGCTGGAGTCCGGGCTCCAGGCCCCCACGGGCACCGGCGACGTGCGTGTCTGGCCCTGCGGCCGGGTCCAGGCCGTCGTCGAACTCCACTCCCCCGAGGGAGTCGCGGTCATCCAGTTCGACATCGCCGCGCTGCGCCGCTTCCTGCGCCGCGCCTCCGCCTCCGCCCCGGCCGCCTCCGCCACCCGCCCGGCGTAACGGGCGCCGCCGGGCCCGGACCCGCCCGCCGGGCATGCGGAAGGCCCGGCCCCGCATCCGCCGTCGGGAGCGGGTGCGGGGCCGGGCCTCAGGGCGCCAGGGCGTCAGGGCGTTAAGGGCGTCAGGGCGTCAGGCGCTGACCAGCTCGCGGTCCTTGCCCGTCCCCTCGCCGGAGTCCCCGCCGGCCAGGTGCTTGCGCAGGCTCTCGCCCTCGACGTCCACGTTCGGCAGGATCCGGTCCAGCCAGCCCGGCAGCGCCCACGCCCGGTGGCCGAGCAGCGCCAGCACCGCCGGGACGATGGCCATGCGGACGACGAAGGCGTCGAAGAAGACGGCGACGGCCAGGCCGAAGCCGATCATCTTGACCATCTGCTCGCTGGAGCCGATGAAGCCCGCGAACACCGCGATCATGATGACGGCCGCGGCGACGACGACCCGCGCGCTGTACTTGAAGCCGGTCACGATGGCCTGGCCGGGCCGCTCGCCGTGCACGTACGCCTCGCGCATGCGGGTGACGAGGAAGACCTCGTAGTCCATCGCCAGGCCGAAGACGACGCCCACCATGAAGATCGGCATCATGCTCATGATCGGACCGGTCTGCTCGACCCCGAACAGCGAGCCCAGCCAGCCCCACTGGAAGACCGCGACGACCGCGCCGAGGGCGGCCACCACCGACAGCAGGAACCCGAGGGCCGCCTTGAGCGGGACGAGGATCGAGCGGAAGACCACCGTCAGCAGCAGGAAGGCGAGGCCGACGACGAGCGCCAGGTAGGGCAGCAGCGCCTCGTCCATCTTCTGCGAGAAGTCGATGTTCATCGCGGTGGCGCCGGTGACGAGCACCTCGTCGCCGCTGGATTCGCGGATCTCGCGGACGAGGCCCTCGGTCGCCGCGGAGGACGGCCGGTCCTTCGGAATGACGGTGATCACCGCGGCGTCGCCCGCCTCGTTGGGCGCGGGCGGGGTGACCACGGCCACGCCCTCCATGCCCTTGATCCGCGCCTCTGCGGCCTCGGCCAGCTTCTTGTCGCCGTCGACGACGACCATCAGCGGGCCGTTGAAGCCGGGCCCGAAGCCCTCGGACAGCAGGTCGTACGCCCGGCGCTGGGTGGTGGAGACCGGCTGGGAGCCGTCGTCGGGCAGGCCCATCTCCAGGCTGCCCGCCGGGACGGCGATCGCGCCGAGGCCGACCACGCCGAGGAGCAGGACGGCGACGGGGCGGCGGAGCACGAAGCTCGCCCACCGGGTGCCGGCGTTGGCCTTGGGCTCGGCGCCGGCCGGCCGGCCCTTGCCGAACAGCCTGCTCTTCGTCCCCGCCGGGAGCACCTTGCGCCCGGCGAAGCCCAGGATGGACGGGACGAGCGTCAGGGCGACGAGGACGGCGATGACGACGGTGCCCGCGGCGGCGAGGCCCATCTTGGTCAGCATCGGGATGTTGACGACGGCCAGGCCGGCCAGGGCGATGACCACGGTCAGGCCGGCGAAGACGACCGCGGAGCCGGCGGTTCCGGCGGCGCGGCCCGCGGCCTCGTCCCGCTCGTGGCCCTCGGCGAGCTCCACGCGGTAGCGGGAGACGATGAAGAGGGCGTAGTCGATGCCGACCGCGAGGCCGATCATCATCGCGAGGGTCGAGGTGGTGGTGCCGAGGTCCAGCACGTTCGCGAGCGCGGTGATGGCGGAGACGCCGATGCCGACGCCGATCAGCGCGGTCAGCAGCGGCAGCCCCGCCGCGACCAGCGAGCCGAAGGTGATGACCAGCACGACGCCGGCGACGAGGATGCCGATGACCTCGCCCGAGCCGGTCTCGGGGGCCGCCATCAGGGCGTCGCCGCCGATCTCGACGGTCAGCCCGGCCTTCTTCGCCGCGTCGCCGGACTCGGTGAGCGCCTCGCGCGTCTCGTCCTTCAGCTCCATGCCGCTGACGGTGTACTTGACGCTCACGTACGCGGTGGAGCCGTCCTGGCTGACGGCCTGCACCTGGAAGGGGTCGGCGACCGAGGCGACCTGGGCCTTGCCCGGGCCCTCCTGGATGCCGGAGACGATCTTCTGGACCTGTGCCTTGTTCGCCTCGTCGGTGATCCTGGCGCCCTGCGGCGCCTTGACGACGATCCGGGCGGACGCGCCGTCGGCGGCCATGCCCGGGAACTTCTCGTCGAGCAGGTCGAAGGCCTTCTGGGCCTCCGTACCGGGCATCGAGAAGGATCCGGAGGTGGGGGCGGACGCCGATGCCGCGCCGAAGCCGGCGGCGAACAGCAGCGCCACCCATATGAGGGCGACGAGGCCGCGGCGCCTGAAGGCGCCCCTGCCGAGACGGTAGAGGAAGGTGGCCACTGGAGTGGTTCTCCCGTTCGAGTCGTGGGATGGATCCGGGTGGATCAGGGCGTGGAGAGCCGGCCCGACGACGAGAGCGGCGTGTCAGGAGCAGCGTGGATCTGGTGCGGTGGATCGTGCGCGGTGGGAGCCGCGCGGTGCATCTGTGCGGTTGTCGGCCGTACGGGGATCCCGGCGGGTCCCGCGCGGCGGCTCAGACGCCGAGGGCGGGGAACACCACGGCGTCGACGAACTCTCCGAGGAAGGCCCGGTCGACGGGACGGTCCTCGATCAGCGGGAGCGCGATGAACGCCCCCACGATGACGTGCGGCACGAACTCCAGGGCGGGGCAGTCCGGGGAGACCTCACCCCGCTCGACGGCCCGCTGCAGCATCAGCTGCATGCCGTTGAGCTCCGGTTCGACCAGCAGGTCCCGCAGCGCCTTGTGGAGCTCCGGGCTCTCGTGGACGGCATGCGCCAGGCCCCGCAGCAGGGCGGTGTCCTTGGCCATCTGCGCGTCGTCGGAGTACTGGACCATGAGCCCGAAGTCCCCGCGCAGGCTGCCCGTGTCGATCTCCGCGAGGGGGACCGGCTGGGTGCAGCGAAGGGCCCGGGCGACCAGCTCCGGCTTGCTCCCCCACTGGCGGTAGAGGGTGGCCTTGCTGGACCTGGTGCGGGTGGCGACGGCGTCCATGGTGAGCGCCTCGTACCCGACCTCCCGGAGCAGGTCCAGGACCGCCCCGTGGAGTTCGGCCTCGCGCTCGGGGGTGATGCGGCTGCGCCGCGACGACACCTCGTCGGACATCGCTGGGCACCTCCCGTCGAACGAAACCGTTTCGTACACCCACGACGATACCCCCCGACCGAGCGAAACGAAACCGTTCCGTTTCGCTTGGCTGCGTGGCCTGGATCACCTGTACGGGTTGCCGGGCCCCTTCCCCGCGGAAAACATGGGGACGTGAGCCACGACGTCGCGTACCTCCGCTTCCCCCACCTCCACGACGACCTCCTGTGCTTCGCCGCCGAGGACGACCTGTGGGTCGCCCCGCTCGTCCCCGACGGCGCCTCCCCCGGCCGGGCGTGGCGGATCACGGTGGACCGGACGCGCATCGGCCACCCCCGCTTCTCCCCCGACGGCAGCCACATCGCCTTCACCACGTGGCGTAGCCTGGACCCCGAGGTGCACCTCGCGCCCGTCGAGGGCGGCCCGGCCCGCCGGCTCAGCCACTGGGGCGCCACCGACACCCGGGTCTGCGGCTGGACGCCGCCCGACAAGGACGGCCGCAGCGACATCCTCGCCGTCTCCTCGCACGGGCAGCCCTTCTCCCACTACGCGTGGGCGTACAGCCTGCCCACCGACGGCTCCCCCGGCGGCCGGCTGCCCTGGGGCCCGGTGTCCGACATCGCGGTGCACGACGAGCCCGCCGCGGACGGCTCCGTCGAGCGGCGCACCCTGCTGCTGACCGGCAAGCCCCCGCACGAGCCGGCCGCGTGGAAGCGCTACCGCGGCGGCGCCACCGGCCGGCTCTGGCTGCACGGCAAGCGGCTGCTGGAGGACATCGGAGGGCATATCGCCGCGCCCATGTTCGTCGGCGGCCGCATCGCCTTCCTCTCCGACCACCAGGGCATCGGCAACCTCTACTCCTGCCTGCCCGACGGCACCGACCTGCGCCGGCACACCGACCACGAGGAGTTCTACGCCCGCCACGCCGCGAGCGACGGCTCCCGCGTCGTCTACCAGTGCGCCGGCGAGCTGTGGCTCGTCGAGGACTTCGGCCCCGACGGCACCCCGCGGAAGCTCCAGGTCCGCCTCGGCGGCCCGCGGGCGGGCAGGCGCACCCACCAGGTGCCCGCCGCCCACCACGTCGACTCGCTGTCCGTCGACACCACCGGGCGGGCCAGCGCCGTCGTCGTCCGCGGCAGCCTGTACTGGCTCACGCACCGCGACGGCCCGGCCCGCACGATCGCCGACACGCCGGGGGTGCGGGTGCGGCTGCCGGAGATGCTCGGCACCGGCGGCCAGGTCGCGTACGTCACGGACGCCGAGGGCGAGGACGCCGTCGAGATCGCCTACCTGCCGCGCGCCTCGGGCGAACGGGAGCCGCGCCGGCTGGCCTCCGGGAAGCTGGGGCGCGTACTGGAGCTGCTGGCCGACCCGGACGGGGAGCGCCTCGCCATCGCCTCGCACGACGGCCGGCTGCTGCTCCTCGACGCGACGGAGGAGTCCAACGGCGAGGTCACCGAGCTGGTCGCGTCCGTCAACGGGCCCGTCACCGACCTGGCGTTCTCCCCGGACGGGGCGTGGCTGGCGTGGTCGCACCCGGGCATCGGCCGGTCGCTGCGGCAGATCAGGATGGCCAGGATCTCCGGCACCGGGCCGCGGACCGTCGTGGACGTGACGAACGGCCGCTTCGAGGACGACCACCCCGTCTTCACCCGGGACGGCCGCTACCTGGCCTTCCTGTCGTGGCGCGGCTTCGACCCGGTCTACGACGTCCACACCGGCGACCTGTCGTTCCCGCTGGGCTGCCGGCCCTACCTGGTGCCGCTGTCGTCGGCGACCCCCTCGCCGTTCGCGTTCACCCCCGACGGGCGGCCCGCGGCGGGCGGCCTCGACCCGGTGGAGGGCGAGTCCGGCGAGGGCGACGGCTCGGTGACGGTGGAGGTGGAGGGGCTGGAGAACCGGGTGACTCCGTTCCCGGTGTCGGCGTCGAAGTACTCGGCGCTGCAGCCGGTCAGCGGCGGCGGGCTGGTGTGGCTGCGCTGGCCGATCTCGGGCGCCCTCGGCGAGACGTTCGCCAATCCCGCCGACACCAGCGGCAAGCCGACCCTGGAGCACTTCGACATCACGAAGGCCCGCAAGACCGAACTGGCCTCCGGCCTGGACTGGTTCGCGGTCAGCGGCGACGGCACCCGCCTCGTCCTCAACGACGACGGCGACCTGCGGGCCGTCCCGGCCACCGAGTCCGGCGACGGCGACTCCACCGTCTACCTGGACCTGCGGCGCATCCTGCACGAGGTGGACCCGCCCGCCGAGTGGCGGCAGGCCTACGAGGAGGCCGGGCGGCTGATCCGCGCCTACTTCTGGGACCCGAAGATGTGCGGGATCGACTGGGACGGCATCCTCGCCCAGTACCGGCCGCTCGTCGAACGCGTCGCCTCCCCCGACGAGTTCGCCGACCTGCTGCGCGAGGTCCTCGGCGAGCTCGGCACGTCCCACGCGTACGTCTCCGCGGCCCGCCGCAACGAGGGCCCGCCGCACTACCAGCGCCCCATCGGCCTGCTCGGGGCCAACCTGGTGTGCCGCGACGGGAACTGGGTCGTCAAGCGGATCCTGCCCGGCGAGTCCTCGGACTCCAAGGCCCGCTCCCCGCTGGCCGGCACCGGCATCCGGGAGGGCGCCGTCCTCACGCACGTCGACGGCCGGCCCGTCGACCCCGTGGCCGGCCCGTACCCGCTGCTCGCGGCGGCCGGCGGCACGACCGTCGAGCTGACCTTCGAGCCGGCCGAGGGCGAGGGGCGCGCCCGCCGGGTGGCGGTGGTCCCGCTGATCGACGAGCGGCCGCTGCGCTACCAGGACTGGGTGTCCAAGCGGCGCGCGGTGGTCCGCGAGATCAGCGGCGGCCGCTGCGGCTACCTGCACATCCCCGACATGGGCGGCTCGGGCTGGGCTCAGTTCAACCGCGACCTGCGGATGGAGATGTCCCGGCCCGCGCTGATCGTGGACGTACGGGGCAACGCGGGCGGGCACATCAGCGAGCTGGTCGTCGAGAAGCTGACCCGCTCCATCCTCGGCTGGGACCTGACCCGCGACGCGCAGGCCGTCAGCTACGCCTCCAACGCGCCCCGCGGCCCGATCGTCGCGCTGGCCGACGAGGCGACCTCCTCGGACGGCGACATGATCACGGCTGCGTTCAAGCTGCTCGGGCTGGGCCCGGTGGTGGGACAGCGGACGTGGGGCGGCGTCGTCGGGATGACCGGCCGGCACGTCCTCGGCGACGGCACGGTCATCACGGTCCCGATGAACGCCGCCTGGTTCGAGGGGCACGGCTGGTCGATCGAGAACCAAGGGGTGGAACCGGACTACGCGATCCTGCGGACGCCGCTGGACTGGGCGGAGGGCCGGCACGCGCAGCTGGCGGACGCGGTGCACCTGGCGCTGGAGCTGCTGGAGGCGCAGCCCGCGGCGGTCCCGCCGGGCTACACCGACGTACCGGACCTGCGGCGGCCGAAGCTGCCGCCGCGGTAGCCCCGGCGGGGCAGCGGGCGGCGGGCCCCGGGGGCGGGGCCCGCCCGGCGGCCGTCAGGCCGTCAGCCCGTGCCGGCGGCGCGGCCCCGCTCCCGCTCGTCGGCGGCCCCGCCCTCGCCGACCAGCCCCTTGGGCACCCCGGCCAGGCGCGGCTCGAACCGCCGCACCTCCCGCTGCCCGCCGGCCGCGATCAGCGCGGGCAGGTGGCCCCGTACGCCCTGCATGCCGCGCAGCCACCACTGCGCGTACACGTGCGCCGAGCGGCGCTCGATGCCGGCGACGATCCGGTCGACGGCCGGGCCCAGCGGGTAGGTGCGGTTCGCCGGCCAGGGCAGCCGCTGCCGCAGCTCCCGCATGACGCCGTCGCGGTCGGCGCCGCGCACCATGTCGGTGTCGGTCCACGACAGGTAGCCGACGCCGACCCGGACGCCCTTGTGGGCGACTTCGGCGCGCAGGCAGTGCGCGAACGCCTCCACGCCCGACTTGGAGGCGCAGTACGCGCTCATCATGGGGGCCGGGGTCATCGCGGCGAGCGAGGCGATCTGCAGGAAGTAGCCCCGGCTCCCGGTGAGCAGGGGCAGGAAGGCCCGCGCGGTGACCGCCGAGCCGACCAGGTTGACCTCGATCACCCGGCGCCAGGCGTCGGGGTCGGAGGCGGCGAACGGCCCGCCGGCGGCCACGCCGGCGTTGGCGACGACGATGTCGGCCCGGCCGAAGCGCTCCCGGACCTCCCCGGCGACGCGGGCCATGGCCTCGTGGTCGGTGACGTCGGCGTGCCAGTGGGCGCTGTCGGTGTGCAGCCGCCCGGACACCTCCTTGAGCGCCTCCGGCTCCAGGCCGACCAGCGCCACCCGCGCGCCCCGCGCGGACAGCTTGCGGGCGAGGAGCTCGCCGACGCCGCGGGCCGCGCCGGTGACGACGGCGACCTGTCCCTGAAGGTTCCTGTGCGCGCTCACGGCGTCCTCTCCTCCTGCTGCTGCCGGGGTTCCTGCGGGCGTACGAGGTAGCGGCGGGCCAGGTCGCGGACCGCGCCCGCCACGGCCTCGGGGGCTTCGACGGGGGTCATGTGCCCCATGCCGGCCAGTTCGGTGAGGCCGACGCAGCGGGGCAGGGCGGCGGCGATCCTGCGGGCGTGCACGATCGGCGAGAGCCGGTCGGCGGTGCCGGCGAGGACGGCGGTGGGCGCCGTCAGCGCGGCGAGCCGGGCGTCCACGTCGAGTTCGGCGAGGACCCGTGACCAGCCGTGCCGGACGGCGGCGGGGCAGGCGTGCACGATACGGGCGCACGCCTCGACCTTGTCGGGCGCGGAGCCGGGGCCCATCGTCGCGTACTTGAGCACCTGCCGGGCCGGCGGGGTGACCGGCCCGAGCGGGGCGCGCGAGCCGAGGAGGGCGCGGGTCAGCCGGGTGCGCAGGGGGCCGGGGCGCAGTGGGACGACGCGCGCCTCGGCGGCCAGGCGGGAGCTGCCCGTGCTGCACAGCAGGACGGCCGCGGCGTGCTCGTCGAGTTCGGGCCGGCCCGCCGCCGCCATGATGGTCATGCCGCCCATGGAGTGCCCCGCGAGGACGGCCCGCTCGCCGGGGGCGAGGGCGGCCCGCAGGACGGCAGCGAGGTCGTCGGCGAGGGCGGTGGTGGAGTAGCGGGAGGTCGCGGGGGTGCGGCCGTGGCCGCGCTGGTCGTACGCGATGACCCGGTGGTCGGCGGCGAGGTCGCGGATCGGGGCGGCCCAGAAGGCGGTGGAGCAGGTCCAGCCGTGGGCGAGCACGACCGGCGGGGCGTCCGGCTCGCCGTGCTCCTCGACGTGCAGCCGGGCGCCGTCGGCGGATACGGCGACCAGCTCGCGGCGGGCGGCGGGCGGCGCGTACCGGCCGGCAGGGGCGTGCGTCAGCCGGCTCATACGGCGGCCTCCCCGGCGGCGGCCGCGCCGGCCCGGTCGGGAGTGTGGCCGCGCGTGCCGCCGCGGGCGCGGAGGACCTCGTACTCGGCCATGTCGACGGTCTGCGTCAGCCGGCGGAACTCGCCGGTCGTGCCCGGCCAGACGGTGGTGTTGCGGCCCTGCGCGTCCAGGTACCAGCTGGTGCAGCCGCCGGTGCTCCACACCGTCCGCTCCATGCGCGCCTGGACCTGCCGGTTCCACCGGCCCACGGCCGAGGGTCGGGCCGCGAGGGCGGCCCGGCCGCCGAGGACGTCCAGTTGGCGCAGGTAGTCGGCCATGTAGTTCAGCTGCGACTCGATCATCAGGATCATCGAGCTGTTGCCGAGTCCCGTGTTGGGCCCGATGATCGTCATCCAGTTCGGGAAGCCGGCCGCGGTCGCGCCGCGCAGCGCCTGCATCCCGTCCTTCCAGTGGTCGGCGAGGGTGCGCCCCTCCGCGCCCACGACCCGGTCGGCGATCGGCATGTCGGTGACGTGGAACCCGGTGCCGAAGACGATGGCGTCGGCCTCGGCCTCGGTGCCGTCGGCGGCGACGAGGACGCTGCCGCGGACCTCCTTCAGCCCGGAGGCGACGAGGTCGACGTGGGGCCGGGCGAGCGCCGGGTAGTAGTCGCTGGAGAGCAGGATGCGCTTGCAGCCGATGCGGTAGGAGGGCGTCAGCTTCGCCGCCAGCTCCGGGTCCTTGATGGAGCGCGCGATGTTCGCCTTGGCGAGGGACTCGATCAGCCCGAGCCGGCCCGGATGCTTGGTGAACGCGCTGACCTGGAGCTCCCGGATGCCCCACAGCAGCCCGCGGCGCGCCGCCCGCGTGAACGGCAGCTGCCGGTGCAGCCAGCGCTCGGCGGCGGTGATGGCGCGGTCGGTGCGCGGCATCACCCAGGGCGGTGTGCGCTGGAAGAGGGTCAGCCGCTGTACGTCGGGGGCGATGGCCGGGACGATCTGGATGGCGGAGGCGCCGGTGCCGACGACCGCGACGCGCTTGCCGCGCAGGTCGTAGTCGTGGTCCCAGCGCGCGGTGTGGAAGACCTTCCCGGGGAACCCGGCGAGGCCGGGGACCTCCGGCAGCCTCGGCTCGGAGAGCGGGCCGGTCGCGGAGACGACGACGTCGGCGGTGAGGGCGCCGCCGGAGGTCTCGATCTCCCAGTGCAGCCGCTCGGCGTCCCAGCGCATCGACTGCACCTCGTGGCGCAGCCGGATGTGGGGGCGCAGGCCGAAGGTGTCGGCGACGCGCTCCAGGTAGGCCCGGATGTGGGGCTGCCCGGAGAAGGTGCGCGGCCAGTCGGGGTTGGGGGCGAAGGAGAAGGAGTACAGGTGCGAGGGGACGTCGCAGGCGCAGCCGGGATAGCTGTTGTCCCGCCAGGTCCCGCCGACGGAGTCGGCGCGTTCCAGGATGGTGAAGTCCGTGATCCCCTCGCGGCGCAGCCGGACGGCGGCGCCCAGTCCGCCGAAGCCCGCCCCGATGACCGCCACCCGCACGTGCTCGCCCATGCCGCCTCCCAGCCGCCGCACCGTCGCGCCACACTGCCAGCAATCACTGGCACAATCGGGAGGGTAGAGCAGCACCGTACCGAGGGGTAGGGGTCGCACGCGGAAAGTTACTGCGGGTACGCCATAGGCTTCGGCCGTTGCAGACACGGAAGCGGGGACGACGTTGCGCGAATACCGTACGGAGGAACTGGCCGAGGCCGCCGGCATCCCCGTCCGCACCCTGCGCTTCTACCGCGAGCGCAAGCTCCTGCCGCCACCGCGCCGCGAGGGCCGCATCGCCTGGTACGACGACCACCACCTGGCCCGGCTGCGCACCATCGCCGCCCTGCTGGAGCGCGGCCACACCCTCGGCGGGATCGCCGAGCTGACGGCCGCGTTCGAGCGGGGGCGGGACGTCGGCCAGCTCGGCGAGCTGCTCGGCATCGGCTGGTCGGAGGAGACCCCGGTCCGGCTGACCCCGGAGGCGCTCGCCGACTACTTCGAGGGCGAGGTCACCCCGGAGAACCTGGCGGCCTCCCTCGACCTGGGGTACGTCGCCACCGACGGCGACGAGATCGTCCACGTCAGCCGCCGCCTCCTCGACGTCTCCTCGGCCCTGGTCCGCGAGGGCGTCCCGCTCGCGGCGGTCCTGGAGACGGGCCGCCGGGTGCGCGGGCACGCGGACGCCCTGGCCGCGCTGTTCGCCGGGCTGGTCGCCGAGCACCTGCCGGACGACCCCGAGGCGGTCACGCGGCTGCGGCCGCTGGCGAAGAGCGTGGTCGAGGCCGAGCTGTCGATGGCGATGGACCGCCTGCGGGCGGCGGCGGGACCGGCGGACGGGCCACAGGAGGCAGCGGACGGGGCACAGGAGGCAGCAGGCGGAGACGGGGCCGCTCAGACCGCGCCGAGCCCGTAGGCCACCGTCACCGGCGCATGGTCGGACCACCGCTGCGGGTGCGTCTCGGCCCGCTCCACCCACGCCTTCACGGCCCGGTCCGCCAGGCCCGGCGTGGCGACCTGGAGGTCGATGCGCCACCCGGCGTCGTTGTCGAAGGCCCGGCCGCGGTAGGACCACCACGAGTACGGGCCCTCCGTGTCCGGGTGCAGCGCCCGCACCACGTCCACGTACCCGGCCTCGGCGTAGACCTTGCCGAGCCACTCCCGCTCCTCGGGCAGGAAGCCGGCGCTCTTGCGGTTGGTCCGCCAGTTCTTCAGGTCGGCCTCGCGGTGGCAGATGTTCCAGTCGCCGCAGACGACGACCTCCCGCCCGTCCGCCGCGGCCCGCTCCTTCAGCTCGGCCAGGTACGGCAGGAACGCGTCCATGAACCGGTACTTCTCGTCCTGCTTCTCCGTCCCCGCCTCCCCGGAGGGCAGGTACAGGCTCGCGACGGTCACCCCCGGCAGGTCGGCCTCCAGGTAGCGCCCCGACGCGTCGAACTCGGTGCTGCCGAAGCCGACCTGCACCCGCTCCGGCTCCCGCCGCGTGTACAGCGCGACCCCGGCCCGCCCCTTCGCGGCGGCCGGCGCGAAGACGGTGTGCCAGCCCTCGGGCCTGCGGACCTCCAGCGGGATCTGCTCCTCCTCCGCGCGGACCTCCTGGAGGCACACGACGTCGGCGTCGGACCCGGCCAGCCACGGGGAGAACCCCTTCTTGGCGGCGGCGCGGATCCCATTCACGTTCACGGAGGTCACGGTGAGCATCCCAGCACCATAGCCCGACCGTTCCGTACGATGTCCGGATGTCTCACGGGATAGAGATCCGCACCGTGCCGTACGACCACCCGGACGCGGTGAAACTCAACGACGAGGTCCAGCTCGAGTACCAGGAGCGCTACCAGGGCGAGGGCGACGCCACGCACCTGGACCCGGCGATGTTCGCCCCGCCGAACGGCCTGTACCTCCTGGCGTACGACGCCTCGGGCACCCCGGTCGCCAGCGGCGGCTGGCGCCGCCAGGACGAGAACGCGGAGGGCTACTCGGACGGCGACGCCGAGCTGAAGCGCATGTACGTCGTCCCGAGCGCCCGCGGCCTCGGCCTGGCCCGCCGCCTCCTGGCGGAGCTGGAGGCCGACGCCCGCGCCGCCGGCCGCGTCCGCATGGTGCTGGAGACCGGCGACAAGCAGCCCGAGGCCATCGCCCTCTACCTCTCGGAGGGCTACACGATGACGGCCAAGTTCGGCTACTACCGGGAGTACGACTCCAGCCGCTGCATGGCCAAGCCCCTCTCCTGACGCCCGCCTCCCCCGGTCCCGCCCGGCCGTCGCCGGGCGGCCGGGGTCACCCCGTCCGGAGCCGCAGGCGGAAGTCCGGGCAGACGTCCGGGTCCGGGTCGTCGTAGACGAAGGTGCGCTTCGCGTCGATGCCGATGGAGAGCCTGTCGAGGGTGTCGCCCCGCATGATGCCCTCCGGCTCGCTGAAGTCCATGAGGAGCGTGGTCCGGTCCCGGCCGTGGCCCGCCGGGTCCACCACCCAGGTACCGGACCCGCTGAAGGTCTTGCCGAGGTGGGCGTGGAAGGAGCTGCCGCCCGTCGGCCAGTTCTCCACGGTGAAGCTGCCCCCGTGGGCCGTCCCCGGGGTGAGGGCAAGTGTCAGACGGACGCCCTTCGCCTCCAGCTCACCGTCGAACGTCCCCGCCAGCTGCGCCGCGCCCGCGGTGTCCGCGGCCTCCGGGACGCACCGCTCGAACGCGTCGGAGCCGCAGCCGGTGAGCAGCCCGGCCAGGGCGGCGAGCACCGCCACGCCCCCCGCCGCCCGCACCCTGCGCCGGTACATCGGTCACTTCCCTTCCGCGGGGACGCGCTCGGTCCACGTGATCTTCTGGTCGATCGTGGAGAACACGCCGTCCTCCCGGTTGAAGTTCTCCAGCCAGTCGTAGTAGCCGACGTAGTGCAGGAACGATTCGTTGCTGGTCGAGTTGTTCAGCGTGTACTCGACGACGAGCGAGCCGTCGGGGTCCTGGCCCTTGACGCTGTAGTCGAGGGAGTACGAGCCCATGAACGCCTCGCCGAGGTGGTCCTCGTCGGCGGTGGCGATCGCCGGGATGTCCGTGCCGACCAGCTTGCGGAGCGCCCCGAGCTTGCCGTCCTTGGAGATCGAGTAGCTGACGGTGCCCTCCTGCTGCCCGTTCTCCTGCCACTTGGAGAGGGTGTCGGCGCGCAGCCGCTCCATGCTCACGCTGTCCTTAATGAGCTCGGTCATCGTGTCGCCGTCGTGGTACTCGCGGTTGCGCGGCCCGCTGCCGGAGACCCAGTCCCAGCCCAGCGAGTACGCGCCCTCGCCCTTGCGCACCGGGTACGGGTCCTTGCCCTGCATCGCCAGGTTGAGGGCGTTGTAGTCGGCCTCGGAGATCCGGTTCGTGGTGTCGATGCTGCTGTGCCCGGGGTTCGGGTTGAACCACTGGCCCAGGCCGATGTCCGACATCAGCGCGAACGCCATGTTCCGGTCGGCGGCGATGCCCCGCCGGACGATGTCGTTGATCTCCCGCTGGGCGGCCTCGATGGCCTTCGCCTCCGGCGAGTCCTTCGCGATCTCCTTGCACCGGCCGTTGAACACGGTGGTCGCGGCGACCCCGCTCGCCTGGATGAACACGCCCTTCTCCTGCGCCCGCCGCACGGCGTCCTGCAGGTCCTTCTTGACCGCCTTGAACTCGCCGAGCGCGTCCTCGATGACACCGATCGCCGCCTTGGCGACCTTCGTCGCGGAGTCGACCTGCCGCTCGATGTCGTCGATCATCCGCCAGGCGTACGGGGCCGCAGCGCCCTCCCAGTAACCCTTGTCGCGCAGCGGCTTCAGCATCTCGTCCCGGACGCGCCGCGGCAGCTTGGCCAGCGCCTCGTGCGTGGTGCGCCACTGGGTGAGGAGGGTCTCCAGCGGCGCCAGGTCGGTCTCCAGGATCTCCTGGTAGAAGGTGGTGGACATCAGAGCCCCTGGAGCTTGGACGGGCGCCGGACACCGGTGAACGACTGGTCGATCCCCGCGTCGGTCGTCTTGTAGCCGCGGGCGCCGATGCGCAGGCTCTCGGAGATGTGCGCGAGCCACCCGGCGACCGTGCCGGCCTGCTTCTCCCACTGCAGGTGCGCGGCGCGCAGGCTCTTCCCGGACTCCCACCCGTTCATGGCCCTCGCGGCCTTCCGCGCGGGCTCCTCCAGCGCGGCCGCCGGCTTGGTGAAGGCGGTGTGGATCTCGTCGGCACTCCCGGCGGCCTTGGTGAGCACGGCGGGCTCGATGACGAGCTCCTGCCCGGACGCCCCGGGCCCCTGGGGCGGCAGCAGCCCCGGCGGCTGGAGCAGCCCCGGCGGCTGGAGCAGCCCCGGCGGCTGCCCACCGTTGGGCGGCACCAGCAACGGCGGAGCCGGCGTCAGCGTCCGCGGGGTCAGCGGATCCCGGAAGCTCCCGGGCTCCGGAGCCACGAAAACGGAAGCCCCCCACTGGGACTTGTGCCGTTCCAGCTCGTCCGGCGACAGCGGAAGCCGCTCGGGCTCCGGCAACGTGTCATCGGCCATGTACGCAACTCCCCCTATGCGAACGCAAGCACGCGAACATCAAAGCAAGCCCACCCTAGCCCAGCCCGCAAACCCGCCACCCCCACCCCTCAACCCATTAGCAAACACTGGCCCGTTGAGGACGCACTGCACGGAACCCCTCGCAACGAGTGAGCATTCGGGGGCCGCAGGCGCCCGAATGAACCTCGGCGATCCGGAAGACGTGCGACAGTCCGCCGCCACAAGACCCAAGGCCGCCGCAGCACGCGCAGGGGAGCGCCGCCGGCTGCAGCAACGTGGCCGGGAAGGGGCGGTTGTCTGAGTGCAGGTGAGTGAGCCTGCCCCGGCCGCGTACGGATGAGAGGGCACTGTCGCCGGCGCCCTGAAAGGCTGGGCCGAAAGCCCCCGGACCTGAAGCGGCGACCGGGTTGCGGCCGGCCGACGAACGGTCGGCGCCGGCCGACGTACGGGAGGTGCTGCTGTGTCGGCTGCGGAGAGGCGATCCACCATCGCGCTCCTCCCGATCGTCTCTGGGCTCTCCCTCGCCTTTACGGTCACGGCCGTGGACCCGCTGATCCTCAGCCTGAACATGCCGCAGATCAGCCGGGCCCTCGACGTGCCGCCCGACGCCGTCGGGTTCCTGGGCGGCGCGGCGACGCTGGTCGTGGCAGCCGCCGTGCTCGCCGTGGGCAGCCTCGGGGACGCCTTCGGGCTCAAGCGGCTGCTGATGCTGGGGCTGGTCGGCGACATCGCCGTCAACCTGCTCTCCGCGCTCTCCCCCGGCTACGTGTTCCTGCTGGTGATGCGCCTCCTCGACGGCTTGGCTCTGGCCGCGATGCTGGGAGTGTCGCTGGCCCTGCTCAAGGCGTCGGTCCCGGCGGAGAGACGGCCGGCGGCCATCGGCATCTTCATGGCCATCGAGATGGTGCTGTGCGGAGTGACCCCCGCGGCCGGGGGCTGGCTGGTGGAGGCACTCGGCTGGCGGTGGCTGTTCCTGGTCGCCCCGCTCCTGTCGCTGGTGGCTCTCGGGCTGACGGCCCGCTACGTCACCGAGCCCCCCGTCCTGCAGCGCCGGGGAGTCGACGTCGTCGGCGTCAGCCTGGTCGGCCTCGCCCTGCTGACCCTCGTCCACGGCATCGCCGAGGCCGAGAACGGGATCATCCGGATCGAGGCCTGGCTGCCGTTGGTGATCAGTGCGATCGCCGGCGTGCTGTTCGTGTTCCACGAGCGCCGGACACCCGAACCGGTCCTGGAGCTGTCGCTGTTCCGGAGCGGCGCGTTCACCGTTGCTGCGCTGTCCAGTCTGACGCTGAACTTCGCCGTCGCGGGGTTCAGTTTCGTCCTGGGGCAGTTCGGCAGTGTGATCCTGTCGCTGCCCCCGCGCACGATCGGCCTGCTGTTTCTGCCCGGTACCCTGCTGATCGCAGGCGCTGTCATCCTCGCCGGGCGCCTGATCGAGAAGTACGCCCCCCGGCCGGTCCTCATCACCGGCCTGCTGTTGCTGGTCGCGAGCGGGCTGCTGATGGCGGCCACCGCCGAGACCACGATGGCGTTGTGGATCCTCGTACTGGCCACCTGGCTCGCCAACCTCGGCTCGCTGGTGGCCTCCGCCTCGGTGGCCGAGACCATCCTCTCGCACGCCCCGTCCGGAAAGTCCGGCGCCGTGGCCTCCGTTCAGCCGGCGTTCGGCATGACCGGCTACGCGCTCGGCCCCGCCGTCTACCTCCTGCTGCTCAACGTCTTCTTCCAACGGCAGTGGCTCAACGACGCCGATGCGCGCGGTATGTCGGCGACCCAGGCCGAGCAGGCCGTGGACGCGACCCGAAGCGCCATGGCGCGCAGTCCGGGCACCGCCGGATACGACCCGAACCTGCTCCGGCAGTCCGGACTGGACCTCGGGCTGGACCTCACCAACGGCCTGAGGCTGACCATGCTGGTCACGAGCCTCCTGCCGCTCGCCCTGGCCGTGGCGGCGTACGTGCTCATGCCCCGCCGGAGCCGGACTGCACCGCAGGACCCACCGGAGTGACGGATCGAACGGCTTCCTGCCCCGGCAGGGTTCCGAACGGGAACCGGCAGGCGCCCGGCAGGTCCCGCTGGGACTCCGACGCCATCGCCGGGGTGGTCGCTCCGGACTGCACTCTCGTCGACAAGGGCAGCGGGAGGAAGCTGGAGGGCCGGGAGGGGTTCACCTGGCTCGCCAGAGCCCTGTTCGACGCGATGCCCGACGCCACGTTCACCCTCGACCGCCTCACGTCCCAGGGGGACACGGTGGTAGTCGAGTACACGGGCAGCGGGACACAGACCGGCGACCTGGTCCTGCACGCGGGCACCGTGCCCGCCACCGGCCGTCACGTCACGCTGCACGCGTGCGACATCTACGAGCTCAAGGACGGCAAGATCCAGGAGGGCCGGGCCTACCTGGACACCGGCGCAATCATGAACCAGCTCGGCCTGACGGAGCAGTTGCGGGCCTGACCGCGAGAAGCGCCCCGGTGGCCGCGGTGAAAGCACCGCCCGAGGCCCCGCCCGCGTTCGGACACCGCCTCGCGCAAGCTCTGCAAACGCAGAGATCCCGCCCAGCTTCTCGGCTGAACGGGATCTCGTGACGTTTCTTGAGAGCTACTCAAGAACTGCCGTTTGTGGACCTGTGGGGATTTGAACCCCAGACCCCCTCGATGCGAACGAGGTGCGCTACCAGACTGCGCCACAGGCCCTTGCGACGTGTGAAACATTAGCATCCCCGCGTCGCAGCACCAAAATCCGTTCCCGGGGGCGGTGCTGCGGGTGTCATTCGTTGGCGGCGCGGGGGCGGTCGTCGCTTTCGTACTGGTCGAACAGGGGGGTGCGGCCGCGGGGGCGCGGGGGCTGCGGGGCAGCTGCCTCGGGCTTGGCCGCGGCCGGCTGGGCGCGCAGGCGCGGGTCTGTCGGCTCGGCGGTGCTGGAGCGGGTGGCGCTCCAGCCGTCGGGGGCGGCGGGGCCGGTGGCCCGGGGGGCGACGGGGGCCGTCACGTACGTGGGCAGGGGCACGGGGACGGGCTCCCAGCTCTCGCCGCGGGCCGGCCCGCGCTCCCGCTCGCGCTGCTGGTCCACCCACTCGGCGTGGTCGGTCTGCTCGACGAGCGCGCGGCGGCCCGCCTCCTGCGGGGAGACGGGCGGTGCGGGTTCGGGGTCGGCGCCGGGGGGCTCCTCGGGCTCGCGGCGGCGCTGGCGGCTCTCGCGCAGGTGGCGGGCCGCGGCTTCGGCGCGCCGCCGGTCCATCGTGAACTCGTAGCGCCGGCGCTCCTGGGTGCGCAGGTACGCGATGTACGCGCTGAGCAGGATCGCAGGCCCGGCCGGCGCCCAGAGGTAGGCGACGCCGCCGACGGCGGCGACGATCGCGCCGAGGGTGAAGACGAGGAAGAGCAGCGCGGTGGTGCGGCGGCGGCGGGCGAGCACCTGGAGGCGCTGTTCGCGCCGGTGCCGCTCGGCCACGGCCGACCGCGGCTCGGACCTGGTCGGGGGCACGCCGACGGACCGGGCGTCGGCGTCCACGGAATTCACCGTTTCCGTCGCGGCGTCCGGATCCGCGTGGTACTGGGGCTCCGCCTCCTGGGTACCGCGTTCACGCAGCCCCTTGGCGTAACGGCGCTCCATTCCCGCCCGGCCGGAAAGCAGCCGAATGGCAGTGGAGAAGCGTTCCGTCGGACGGGCCTCGTTCAGCTCGTCCTGCCTCCGGAGCCACATGGGCACCAAGTAGGCGGCCCAGGCCCCCACGATGACTGCGTAGATGAGGCCGCTGCTGCTCACACCCCACACGGTAGAGGGACGCGGGCGGGCGGATCCGCCAATTGGACCGGTGTGTCGCACGAACTGGCTGATATCACCGACTTTTTTTGTGACTCTTCGGATCAGGATATGGGCGAATCGGTTCCGCGCGGCGATTAATTCGAACGGATATTCGGATTATGGCGTCGGCTCGCGACCTGCTTTATGGCGCCGCCGGACCCGCTCCCGTCGCTCCCGTCCCCGTTCCCGTTCCCGTCCCGTTCCGCTGCCCCCGCGTGCGGTGCCAGCGGGCGAGGAGGCCCTCCGGGATCTCCTCCGCCGTGAGCGCGTACACCAGGTGGTCGCGCCATGCGCCGTCGATGTGCAGGTAGCGGGGCCGCAGCCCCTCCTCCCGGAAGCCGAGCTTCTCTACCACGCGCCGGCTCGGCCCGTTCTCGGGGCGGATGCACACCTCGATGCGGTGCAGGCCGACCTTGCGGAAGCAGTGGTCCACCGCCAGCGCGACCGCCGTGGGCATGACGCCCCGCCCGGCGACTTCGCGGTCCACCCAGTAGCCGACGTGGCCGGCGCACATGGAGCCCCAGGTGATCCCGGCGACCGTCAGCTGCCCGACGAGCCGGCCCTCGTACTCGACGACGAACGGCAGCATCCGCCCCGCGTTCGCCTCGGCCCGCAGGTGGCGGACCATCTGCCGGTACGTGGGCCGCTCGACGACCGGCCCCCACGGCGCGGGCGGCGGGATCGTCGCCTCCCAGGGCCGCAGCCATTCGCGGTTGCGCCGGTTGACCTCGCGCCAGGCGCTGTGGTCGCGCTGCCGTATCGGCCGCAGCGTGACGGCACCGTCGGCCAGCACCACCGGCCAGGTGGGGCCGTTCAGCTCGGGCTCCCCGTCGGCCCCTCCGGCCCCGCCGGCCGGGGATGGTCGCCGCCGCGGAGCTGGTCCACTGCGTGCGGCAGGATCCGGGCGAGGACGGCGAGGCCGTCGCGCACGCCGCCCGTCGAGCCCGGCAGGTTCACGATCAGGGTGCGGCCGGCGACGCCCGCCAGTCCGCGCGAGAGGGCCGCGGCCGGCACCTTGGCCAGGCCCTCGGCGCGGATCGCCTGCGGGATGCCCGGCACCTCGTAGTCCAGCACGCGGGCGGTGGCGTCCGGCGTGCGGTCGGTGGGCGAGATGCCGGTGCCGCCGGTGGTGAGGATGACGTCGTACCCGGCGGCGACCCCCTCGCGCAGCGCCTGCTCGACGGGGTCCCCGTCGGGGACGACGCGCGGGCCGTCGACGGCGAAGCCGAGCGCCTGCAGCCCCTCGGCCAGCAGCGGCCCGCCCTTGTCCGCGTACACGCCCGCGGAGGCGCGGTTGGAGGCCGTCACGACGAGCCCCCGCGGGGCCGCGGCCGGCGGGGCCGGCACGGAGCCTCCGCCAGCGCCCCCGCCGCGGGTGTCGCTGTCGCTGTGGCTGTGGCTGTAGGCGTCGCCGCCGCGCGGGGCGTTCACGCGCGCCTCCAGTCGCCCGACTTTCCGCCCGTCTTCTCCTCGACCCGGACGTCGGTGATGACGGCGCCCTTGTCGACCGCCTTGACCATGTCGACGACGGTCAGCCCGGCGACCGCGACGGCCGTCAGCGCTTCCATCTCGACACCCGTCCGGTCCGCCGTCTTCACCGTCGCGAGGATCTCCACGGCGTCGTCGGCGACGGACAGCTCGACCTTCACACCCGAGACGGCCAGCGGGTGGCAGAGCGGGATGAGGTCGGGCGTCTTCTTCGCCCCCATGATCCCGGCGATCCGCGCGGTGGCGAGGGCGTCGCCCTTCGGTACGCCCTCGCCCCGCAGCAGCCCGACCACCTGCGGGGAGACGAGGACGCGCCCGCTGGCGCGCGCCGTCCGCGTGGTGACGTCCTTCTCCGAGACGTCCACCATCCGGGCTGCTCCGGCCTCGTCGATGTGCGTCAGCCTGTCCTGCGTGTTCATGGGTCCGTGCCGCTCCCGCTCCCGGGCCCCGAGGGGGCCTGTGTGGTGCAACACGCTACCCGCACCCGCCGCCGCCCGGCGGCCCCGGGGCGCGGGTGCAGGGCCCGCGGGCGTCAGCCGAGCAGGACCACGTCGAGCTCGGCGCCCGGCTCCACGGAGGTGACGTCCTCCGGTACGACGATCAGCGCGTCGGCGTGTGCCAGCGCGGCGATCAGGTGCGACCCGGAGCCGCCGACCGGGCTGACGGTGCCGGCCTCGGGGCGGTGGGCGCCGCGCAGGAACTGGCGCCTTCCGGCCGGGGAGGTGAGGGCCTTGTCGGCCTCCAGCCGGGCCCGCACCACGGGCCGGCCGACGTCGGGGAGGCCCATCAGGGTGCGGATCGCGGGCCGGACGAACAGCTCGAAGGAGACGTACGAGGACACGGGGTTGCCGGGGAGGGCGAGCAGCGGGGTGTGGTCGGGGCCGATGGTGCCGAAGCCCTGCGGCTTGCCCGGCTGCATGGCGATCTTCCGGAAGTCCATGCGCCCGGCGTCGGGCCCGCCGTCGGCCGCGCCGGCCGAGGACAGCGCCTCCTTGACGACGTCGTACGCGCCGACGCTGACGCCTCCGGTGGTGACCAGCAGGTCGGCGCGGACCAGCTGGTCCTCGATGGCCGCCTTCAGGGTCTCGGCGTCGTCGGCGACGGCGCCGACGCGGTAGGCGATGGCGCCGGCGTCCCGGGCGGCGGCGGCCAGCGCGAAGCTGTTGGAGTCGTAGATCGATCCGGAGGTCAGCGCCTCGCCCGGCTGGACGAGTTCGCTGCCGGTGGACATGACGACCACGCGGGGCCGCGGCCGCACCCGTACGGTGCCCCGCCCGATGGCGGCCAGGAGGGCGATCTGCGGCGGCCCGAGGACGGTGCCCGCGGCCAGGGCGAGGTCGCCGGCGCGGACGTCGCTGCCGCGCGCGCGGACGTGCGCCCGCGCCTGCGCCGGCCGGTGCACCCGCACCTCGCCGCCGGCGCCCTCGGGGGCGGCGCTCGCCGGGGCCATCCCGGCGGCGGCCCCGGCGCCCGTACCGCCGTCGGTCCACTCGACGGGGACGACGGCCTCCGCGCCGGGCGGCAGCGGGGCGCCGGTCATGATCCGGGCGGCCTGGCCGGGGCCGACGGCGGGCAGCTCGCCGCTGCCGGCCGCGACGTCCCCGATGACGGTGAGCACCGCGGGGAACTCCTCGCTGGCGCCCTGCACGTCGGCGGTGCGGACCGCGTACCCGTCCATCGAGCTGTTGTCGAAGGGCGGGAGCGCGACGGGCACGGTGACGTCCTCGACGAGGACGCAGCCCTGTGCGTCGAGCAGTTGGAGCTCGATCGGCTCCAGCGGCCGGACGGCCGCGAGGATGTCAGCGAGGTGCTCGTCCACCGACCACAGCCGGCTGCTGCCGGTGTCCTGCTGCGACGCGTCAGGGCTGCTCAAGGTGCTACATCTCCTCCGTGACGTAACGGTGAAGCCAGGTGCGGAACTCGGGGCCCAGGTCCTCGCGCTCGCACGCGAGGCGGACGATGGCCCGCAGGTAGTCGCCGCGGTCCCCGGTGTCGTAGCGGCGGCCCCGGAAGACCACGCCGTGCACCGGGCCGCCGACGGTCTCGTCGGCGGCCAGCTTCTGCAGGCCGTCGGTGAGCTGGATCTCCCCGCCGCGGCCCGGCTCGGTCTCCCGCAGTATGTCGAAGATCGCGGGGTTGAGGACATAGCGCCCGATGACGGCGTAGTTGCTGGGCGCCTCGGCCGGGTCCGGCTTCTCGACGAGGCCGGTGACGCGGACGACGTCCGCCTCGTCGGTCGGCTCGACGGCCGCGCAGCCGTACAGGTGGACGCTGGCCGGGTCGACCTCCATGAGGGCGACGACGGTGCCGCCGGTGCGCGCGTGGACCTCGGCCATCCGGCGCAGCAGCGGGTCGCGGGGGTCGATCAGGTCGTCGCCGAGGAGGACGGCGAAGGGCTCGTTCCCTACGTGCGGCTCGGCGCACAGGACGGCGTGGCCGAGGCCGCGGGGGTCGCCCTGGCGGACGTAGTGCATCGTCGCCAGGTCGCTGGACTCCTGCACCTTCTTGAGGCGGTCGTCGTCGCCCTTGGCGGTGAGGGCGGACTCCAGCTCGTAGTTGCGGTCGAAGTGGTCTTCGAGTGCGCGCTTGTTACGTCCCGTGATCATGAGTACGTCGTCCAGGCCGGCCGAGACGGCTTCCTCGACGACGTACTGGATGGCCGGCTTGTCCACGACCGGGAGCATTTCCTTGGGCGTCGCCTTCGTCGCCGGAAGGAAGCGGGTGCCGAGGCCCGCGGCAGGGATGACTGCCTTTTTGATCACGGGGTGCAACTGAGTCATGGGCAGAACCATAGTGGGTGATGCCGTGGCCCCAGCTTGGATTCCAGCAAAAACGTCACGGTCTGAGCCGATTTGAAAGGATAACTGAGACCGCTGTGGTAGAGAACCCGCCGAACGCGTCGAACCCGTCCGAAAAGGCGCTGCTGCGCCGCGGCCTCCTGGCCGCCCGCCGCGCCCTGCCCGCCGAGGCCCTGGCCGGCGCGGCGCGCGCGCTGTCCCGCTCCGCCCTCGCCCTGCCCGAACTGGCCGGCGCCCGCACCGTCGCGGCCTACGTCTCGGTCGGCAGCGAGCCGGGCACCCGGGACCTCCTGGACGCGCTGCGCGCGGCGGGGAAGCGGGTGCTGCTGCCCGTCCTGCTGCCGGACAACGACCTGGACTGGGCCCCGTACGAGGGCCCCGGCTCCCTCGCCGAGAGCGTCCGGCCGGGGTTCATGGCGCTGCTGGAGCCGGTCGGCCCGCGGCTCGGCCCGGAGGCGGTCACCGGCGCCGACGCGGTGCTGCTGCCGGGCCTTGCGGTGGACCGCCGCGGCATGCGCCTCGGGCGCGGCGGGGGCTCGTACGACCGGGTGCTGGCGCGGCTGGAGCGGGCGGGGGCGCATCCGGCGCTGGTGGTGCTCCTCTACGACGACGAGGTGGTCGCGCGGCTCCCGGAGGAACCGCACGACCACCCCGTCCAGGCGGTGGCCACCCCCTCGGGGGTGGTCAGGTTCACGGCTTCAGCGTGAGGGTCTCCACGGTCGCCCGGTCCACGGCCTCCTTGCCGAAGGGCCAGTCGAGAAGCTCGCCCTTGGCCCAGAGGGTCGTCTGGTCCGTGTAGTTGCCGTGGTAGGCGTGGCCCGAGGCGCCGGTGAGGTTGATCCAGCGGGACTTGTCCAGGTCGTGGAGGTTCACGACCATGCGCATCGACGGGACCCAGGTGACCCCGTACCCGCCGGAGGCGTTCCAGCCGGTCGCGTTGACGGTGGCCTCGCCGCCGCCGAGGTTCCAGGGGCCGCGGTTGAGGAGCCACTGCATGAAGCCCGGGCCCTCGGTGCCGATCGTCTGGTTCTTCAGGGTCAGCTGGTGCAGGCGGCCCCAGCTCCAGGTGGACTGGTCCTTGCCGAGCTTGGCGGTCAGCTCCCAGCGGGCGTCGACCATGGCGCGGGCGAAGAGCTGGTCGCGGGTGGTCGCCGCAGGCTTGTTGCGGACGGCCGGGGAGTGCCACCAGGTCGACTTCTCGTCCTTGACGAGGCGGCGGACCACCTCGAACCAGCGGTCGCCGCCGTCGGGCTGCGCCGAGTCGGCGTCTCGGGTTCCGCATTCGCGGACCACCTCGGCGAGGTCGTCGGCGGGGCCGCTGCTGGTGTCGTGGACGTTCAGGCAGCTGCCCTCGATGCGGAGCTCCTTCGGCATCTTGTCGGCGAAGGCCAGCCTGAGGATGTTGCGCCAGACGGCGTTGAAGTAGGCCGCGGCCGCCGAGTCGGGCTCCTGCGTGTAGTTCCAGCCGTCCAGGAGCTTCTGCGCGGAGCGGACGTCCGGGTCGTTGATCTCGATCTTCGACAGCATCGGGGTCAGCAGCGCGGCGATCTCGCTGCCGTTGTCCATCTGCATGGCCCGCATGTCGTCGGTGGAGATCTTGCCGCTGTCCTTGGTCTTCGCCTCGATGAGGTCGTTGATCCGCTGGCTGCGGGCGCCGTAGCCCCAGTCGGACGTCAGGGTGTACGGGTACTTGCCGGCGCCGGTGCCGCTCTCGACGACGGCCTGGTTGGCGGTGACGATGTAGCCGCGGGCCGGGTTGAAGTCGTAGGGCATCTCGTCCTGCGGGATGTAGCCCCCGCTGCCGTCCTTGCCGTCCTTGCCGTCCTTGCCGTCCTTCCAGGCGTACTTGGAGTCCCAGCCGGGGGCGGGGGTGCGGCCGTCGTGGGCGCCGCGGATCGGGATGCGGCCCGGGGCCTGGTAGCCGATGTTGCCCTCGCGGCCCTTGCTGTCGGCGTAGATGAGGTTCTGGGAGGGCACCTCGAAGTCGCGGGCGGCCTCGCGGAAGGACGCGAAGTCCGTGGCGCGGTTGAGCTTGAAGACGGCGTCCATCGACTTGCCCGGGTCCAGCGCGGTCCAGCGCAGGGCGACGGCGTAGCCGTTGCCGCGGTCGGGGGCGGCGCCGGCGACGGGGGCGCGGGCGCCGACGGTGTCGAGCTCGTCGCTGCGGTCGGAGATCAGCGGTCCGTTGTTGGTGGTGCGGACGGTGATCTTCTTGCTCTTCGCGCCCGCGATCCTGATCTCCTCCTCGCGGGTCTCGAAGGGGATGACCTTGTTGTCGTAGACGTAGCCCTCGGGCTTGACCTGCTCCAGGTAGAGGTCGGTGACGTCGGCGCCCAGGTTCGTCATGCCCCAGGCGATGTCCTTGTTGTGGCCGATCACCACGCCCGGCATACCGGAGAAGGTGTAGCCGGAGACGTCGTACTGGCACTTCGCCGAGACGGCGCGGCAGTGCAGGCCCATCTGGTACCAGACGGACGGCAGCTGCGGGGAGAGGTGCGGGTCGTTGGCGAGGAGCGGCTTGCCGGTGGTCGTGTACTTGCCGGAGACGACCCAGGAGTTCGAGCCGATGCCGCTGCCGTTCGGGCCGAGGATCGCCGGGATCTCGTCCAGGGTCTTCGACAGCGCGGTCAGGCGGGTGCGCAGGCCGGCGCTCGCGCCCGGGGCGCCGGCGGTCTCGGCGAAGCCGTCCGCGGCCGGGGCCGGGCGGGTGGAGACGGGGGAGGCGGGCAGCGTCTGCGAGCGGGAGCCGCCGCCGGTGCCGGTGCCGCCGGAGCCCGAGCCGCTGCCGGAGCCGCCCGCGGAACCGGAGCCCGAGCCCGAGCCGCCCTGCGGGTTGTACTTGCCGCCCTCGATGCGGCCGCCCTCGACGATCGCCTTGTTCCGGTCGAAGGGGTAGGGCGGGTAGAGCTCCTCGATCTGCTGCGGGGTGAGCTTGTTCGCCAGCAGCGCGCGGTCGATCTCGTCCTGCATGTTGGCGCGCAGGTCCCAGGCCATGGCCTTCAGCCAGGCCACCGAGTCGACGGGCGTCCACTGCTCGGGCTGGTAGTCGTCGCTGAGCTTGAGGGCGGCGTGCTCGACGGAGAGGTCCTTGCCGGACTTGCCCTTGAGGTAGGCGTTGACGCCGTCGGCGTAGGCCTGGAGGTACTTCTTCGTGTCGTTCGAGAGCTTGGTGTTGTACTCGGCCTCCGCGACGCGGCGCCAGCCGAGGGTGCGCAGGAACGCGTCCGTCTCGACCTGGCCGGGGCCGAACATCTCGGAGAGGCGGCCGGAGGTCATGTGGCGGCGGACGTCCATCTCCCAGAAGCGGTCCTGGGCGTGGACGAAGCCCTGCGCGCGGAAGAGGTCGTCGTCGTTGTCGGCGTAGAGCTGCGGGATCCCGTGGGCGTCGCGCTTGACCTCGACGGTCCCGGTGAGGCCGGGCACGGAGAGGGTGCCGCTCGTCTGCGGGAAGGAGGCGCGGATGGTGTCCGCGCTCCAGTACGTCCCGTACCCGAAGCCCGCGAGGAGCCCCAGGACCAGAACGAGCACGATCAGACGGGCGCGTCGTCCCTTCTTCTTGGCGGAAGGGGCGGTTTCGTTGGCGGGCATCGCTGTCCTTCGAGGGGCAGGGTGGTCCTGGGAATGCTGAGAGCAACCATAGGCGCAGGACCGGGTTCGTTGATCCGGCAGGGGTCGACGTCCTCAGGACAGGCCCGAACAGGCGTTTCACAATGTGGGTATCGCGTAAAGGATGTGTCAAAGATTAGATAAGGTAACGAACTACATCACCGCCGGTCGCCCGGAGGAGCGATCCGCCAGGCGCGTTGAGGGAGGGCCGCCCGCTGACCGTCCACACGCTCAATGCACTCCTGCTCGCCTGCTCGCTCGTCCTGCTCGTCGCCGTGGCGGCGGTGCGCCTCTCCTCGCGCAGCGGCCTTCCCAGCCTGCTCGTCTACCTCGGCATCGGCATCGCGATGGGGCAGGACGGCATAGGCAACATCGCCTTCGACAACGCCGAGCTGACCCAGGTCATCGGGTACGCGGCCCTCGTCGTGATCCTCGCCGAGGGCGGTCTCGGCACGAAGTGGACGCAGATCAGACCGGCCCTGCCCGCGGCGGCCGTGCTGTCGACGCTGGGCGTCGCGGTGAGCGTCGGCGTGACGGCCGCGGGCGCGCACTACCTGGTGGGGCTGGAGTGGCGGCAGGCCCTGCTGATCGGCGCGGTGGTCTCCTCGACCGACGCGGCGGCCGTCTTCTCGGTGCTGCGGAAGGTGCCGCTCCCCTCCCGGATCACGGGCGTGCTGGAAGCGGAGTCCGGTTTCAACGACGCGCCCGTCGTCATCCTGGTCGTCGCCCTGTCGGCGGCGGAGCCCGTCCACTCCTGGTACGTCCTGGTCGGCGAGATCGCGCTGGAGCTGGCCATCGGCGCGGCGATCGGCCTCGCCGTCGGCTTCCTGGGGGCCTACGGGCTGCGGCACGTGGCGCTGCCCGCCTCGGGCCTGTACCCGATCGCCGTGATGGCGATCGCGGTGTCCGCGTACGCGGCCGGGGCGATGGCGCACGGCTCCGGCTTCCTCGCCGTGTACCTGGCCTCCGTGGTGCTGGGGAACGCGAAGCTGCCGCACTGGCCGGCCACGCGCGGGTTCGCGGACGGGCTCGGCTGGATCGCCCAGATCGGCATGTTCGTCCTGCTGGGTCTGCTGGTCACGCCGCACGAGCTGGCCGGGGACTTCTGGCCGGCGGTGGTCATCGGCCTGGTGCTGACGATGGTGGCGCGGCCGCTGTCGGTGTTCGCCGGCCTGCTGCCGTTCGGGCTGCCCTGGCAGGAGAAGGCGCTGATGTCGTGGGCGGGCCTGCGCGGCGCCGTCCCCATCATCCTGGCGACGATCCCCATGGTGACGGGCATCGAGGGCAGCGACCGCGTCTTCAACATCGTCTTCGTGCTGGTCGTCGTCTACACGCTGGTCCAGGGGCCGACGCTGCCCTGGGCGGCGCGCAAGCTGAACCTCGGGGCCGGTGACGAGACGGCCACCGACCTGGGCATCGAGTCCGCCCCGCTGGAGAAGCTCCGCGGGCACCTGCTGTCCTTCTCCATCCCGGCGGCCTCGCGGATGCACGGCGTCGAGGTGAGCGAGCTGCGGCTGCCGCCGGGTGCCTCGGTGACGCTGGTGGTCCGGAACTCCGAGAGCTTCGTGCCGCTGCCGTCGACGGTGCTGCGGAGGGGGGACGAGCTGCTGGTGGTGGCCACGGACCCGGTACGGGACGCGGCGGAGGCGCGGCTGCGGGCGGTCACCCGGGGCGGCAAGCTGGCCGGGTGGCTGGGGACGGGGAACGGAACCGGCCACGGTCCCGGGCGCCGCGCGGACCACGGGCTCCGGCACAGGCGCCGCCCCGGCGGGTGACCGTCCGCGGGCTCGGGGCGCCTCGTTTCGCGGGGGTCCGGAGGCCCGTACGGCTTTGAACGGCGCTCAAATTCGGCCATTTTCGATGGATTATGCAGGGCTTTGCCCTTGTTCCATGGTCCACGGAGGATGGAGTTCCACTTAATCGCAGGCAAAGGCACGGCTTGTCAGCGGAATCACAGGGCGTGATAGCGGAGCTGCCTGTACCCTAAAGGCACACCACATCGAACCAACTCTGCCTGATGCAGAGCTGGCGCGACCGCAAAGCGGCCGTGGCTGCCCCCGCAGTGGGCGCCCAGGTATCACTCGGTTCTGCGCAAGAGGACAGCTCTCGGGGCTCCTACGTACGGGTGCGGCCGCTCACCAGCGAAACACCTCCGCAGACCGGGAGCTCTACCAGGCAGCGGAAAGGCCAGGCCGTGACATCCGCGGTCACGACCGACACGTCCGCCCGACCCGGTTACGGACAGCTGCTGCGCACTCCCGGGGCCCTCGGCTTCGTACTCCCGGGGTTCGCCGCCCGCCTCCCCTTCGGCATGCTGACGATCAGCATCCTGCTCCTGGTGCAGCACACCACAGGCTCGTACGCGAGCGCCGGCATCGTCTCCGCCGTCACCGGCATCTCGATGGCGCTGTTCGCCCCGGTCATGGGCTCCCTCACCGACCGCCACGGCCAGAGCGCCGTGCTCGTCCCCGGCGTCCTCGCGCACGCCGCCGCCGTCGGCGGGCTCGTCGCCCTCGCGCTGGCGGACGCCCCGCTGTGGGCGCTGGCGGCGGCCGCCGTCCCGACCGGCGCCTCCGTGCCGCAGGTCGGCCCCATGGTGCGGGCCCGCTGGGCCGCCCGCCTGGAGGGCTCGCCGCTGCTGCCGACCGCCGCCGCGTTCGAGTCCGTCACCGACGAGTTCACCTTCGTGGTCGGCCCCGTCCTCGCCACCGCCCTGTGCACCGGCGTCCACCCGGCCGCCGGCCTGGCCACCGAGGCCGTGCTCACCCTCGTCGGCGGCCTCGTCTTCGCCGCCCGCCGCGCCTCCCAGCCCCGCGCGCACGCCCACCACGAGGGTGCCGCCGTCCGCCGCGGCTCCGCGCTGGCCCACCCCGGCCTGCGCGTCCTGATCGCCGCCTTCCTCGGCATCGGCGCCGTCTTCGGCGGCATGCAGGTGTCGCTCGCCGCCTTCTCCAACGAGATCGGCAACCCGGGCGCGAACGGCGTGCTCTACGGCGTCTTCGCCGCCGGCAACATGATCGCGGGCATCGCCTGCGGCGCCATCGCCTGGAAGATCGGCCCGCGCCGCCGCCTGCTGCTCGGATACGCCGGCCTGACCGCGGCCGCGTCGGTGCTGTGGACCGCGGACTCCGCGCTCCTGCTCGGCGGGCTCGGCCTCCTCGTCGGCCTGTGCATCGCCCCGGCCCTGATCACCGGCTACACCATGGTCGAGGCGCTGGTCCCGGCGAACGCCCGGACCGAGGCCTTCACCTGGCTCACCGGCGCCGTCGCGTTCGGCCAGGCCGTGGCCGTGATCGTGGCCGGCAACCTGACGGACTCGCACGGCTCCGCGTACGGCTTCCTCGTCCCGATGGCCGGCACCGTCCTGGCCTTCGCCACCCTGGTCGCCCTGCGCGCCCGGCTGGCGCCCAAGGCCCCGAGCCGCGTCGTCGGCGCCTCCGCGGCCCGCACGGACACCTCCGAAGGGCGTGGCGTCGGTCACCGCACGCCGGTGACGGTGGACTGATCGGACGGAATGCGTCACCATGGAGCATCGTTAGCACTCATCGAGTCAGAGTGCCAGGAGGAAATTCGTGCCGACCTACCAGTACCAGTGCACCGACTGCGGTGAGGGCCTTGAGGCCGTGCAGAAGTTCACCGACGACGCACTGACCGAGTGCCCGAGCTGCCAGGGACGCCTGAAGAAGGTGTTCTCCGCGGTCGGCATCGTCTTCAAGGGATCCGGTTTCTACCGCAACGACAGCCGCGGCGCCTCGTCGAGCAGCACCCCGGCCTCCACGCCGAAGCCGGCCGCCGCCGCTCCGGCCGCGTCGTCGAGCAGCAGCTCCACCTCGGCCGCCTGATCCCGCTCCATGCCTTGCGAGGCCCCGCCGCCCTTCCGGCCGGCGGGGCCTTCCGCATGCCCCGTTAGGGTGATCGCATGACTGACGCAGAGATCGGTGTCATCGGCGGATCCGGCTTCTACTCCTTCCTGGAGGACGTGACCGAGGTCCAGGTGGACACCCCGTACGGGGCCCCGAGCGACTCCCTCTTCCTCGGCGAGCTGGCCGGGCGGAAGATCGCCTTCCTGCCCCGCCACGGCCGGGGCCACAAGGTTCCGCCGCACCGCATCAACTACCGCGCCAACCTGTGGGCGCTGCGCGCGGCCGGCGTGCGCCAGGTGCTCGGCCCCTGCGCGGTCGGCGGGCTGCGCGCCGAGTACGGCCCGGGGACGCTGCTGGTCCCCGACCAGCTGGTCGACCGTACGAAGTCGCGCGCGCAGACCTTCTTCGATGGCGAGCCCCTCCCCGACGGCTCCGTCCCCAACGTCGTGCACACCACCTTCGCCGACCCCTACTGCCCGGCCGGCCGCGCGGCGGCCCTGGCCTCGGCGCGCGGCCGCGGGTGGGAGCCGGTCGACGGCGGCACGATGGTCGTGGTCGAGGGGCCGCGGTTCTCGACGCGCGCCGAATCGCAGTGGCACGCGGCGATGGGCTGGTCGGTGGTGGGCATGACGGGCCACCCGGAGGCGGTCCTCGCCCGCGAGCTGGGGCTCTGCTACACGTCGATGGCGCTGGTCACGGACCTGGACGCGGGCGCGGAGACCGGCGAGGGCGTCTCGCACACCGAGGTGCTCCGGGTCTTCGGCGAGAACGTCGGCCGGCTGCGCGAGGTCCTCTTCGACGCGGTGGCGGCGCTGCCGGCGACGGAGAGCCGGGACTGCCTGTGCACGCACGCGCACGACGGCTGGGACCTGGGGATCGAGCTGCCGTAGCCGGCGCGCGCACGGCGGCTGCCCGCGTACGGGGCTGCGTGCCTACGGGGCCGCGTGCGTACGGGGGCCGCGTACGCGGCGGGAGGGCCACCCGGGAGGGCGAGGCGGTTGTCCACAACCCCGGGGCCGTCCACAGGTCCGAGCGGGGCCGGCCGGGGAGGCGGATCGTGGGGGTGTCCGGACGCCGGGTCCGGACCGCGAACCCGACCTCCTGGTGGTGGCAGCCATGTCCTCCGACACCCTCGACAGCCTCGACACCCGCCTCTCCCCCTGCCCGCCTGCTCTCTCCTCCTGCCCGCCCGCGCGGCGCGTGCCCGCCTTCGCGCCGCTGCGGGTCGGCCCCGGCCGCTGGCGGCTGCGCCTGGTCCCGCGCATGCGGCGGCGCACCGCCTCCGGGGCGCTGGCCGCGGCCGCGGCCGTGCTCGCGGTGGCGGGCGGCGGCCAGGCCGCCCAGGCCTCGCGCGGCGCACCACCGCCGGCGGCGGGGCCCCCTCCCGCGGCCGTGCGGACGGTGTCGGCGCCGGTGCGCATCGCGGACGCGGCGACCGTACGGCTGCTGCGCCCGGGCGACCGGGTGGACGTCGTCGCGGCCGAGCGCTCGGGGCCGCCGCGGGTGGTCGCGGCGGGAGCCCGGGTGGACCGGGTTCCCGCCCCCGCCGAGGAGACCGGGGCGGGCGGGGACGGCGGGGCGCTGGTGGTGCTGTCGGTGCCCCGGGAGACCGCGCGGGAGCTGGTGGGGGCGGCGGCCACGGCCCGGCTGGCGGTGGCGCTGTGCTGAGGCGGCGGGGCGCCGCGAATCGGACTGGAGTGCCGTCGGTCCACCGCGGACGGGCGCCCGATTGGACACGGCCGTGCCCGACTGCCGTAGCTTTCGGAACCGTTGGCTCCATGTACGGCGGATTCGAGGAAGGGCTCAGTCGTGAGCAAGAACAAGGAAAGCATCCTGGCGGGCTTCAAGGCCTTCCTGATGCGGGGCAACGTGGTCGACCTGGCCGTCGCGGTGGTCATCGGCGCGGCGTTCACCAACATCGTGAACTCGGTGGTGAAGGGCATCATCAGCCCGCTGGTCGGCGCGATCGGCACCAAGAGCCTGGACGTGTACTCCTCCTGCCTGAAGGGCCCCTGCGGGGTCGACGAGAAGGGCGAGGCGATCGGCGTCAACATCCTGTGGGGCTCGGTGCTGAACGCCACCCTGACCTTCCTGATCACGGCGGCCGTCGTCTACTTCCTGATGGTGCTGCCGATGGCCAAGTACCTGGCCAGGGTGGAGGAGCGCCGCAAGGCCCGCGAGGGCGTGCAGGAGACCATCGAGGTCACCGAGCTGGAGGTGCTGAAGGAGATCCGCAACGAGCTGGTCGCCCAGCGCGCCCTCAACGGCGGCGGCTCCGGCACCCCCGGTTCGCGCCTCTAGGCGGTCCGGCCTGTCACAGGTGGTGGGGCGGCTTCTCGTCGAGGAAGCGGGCCAGGTCGGCCGCGCTCCCCGCGGCGGGCGGCCGCTCCCCCCAGCCGCGGTCGGTGTCGTCCGAGGACTGCTGGTCCAGCGGGTCGTCGAAGACCAGCCGCGGCTTCGGCTTCTTCGGCGCCGGCTCGGCCGCGGGCTCGGGGCGGCGGTCTCCGGAGGCGGGGGCGGTGCTCATGCCTCCAGGGTACGGCCGGTCCCGGGCGCCCTCCGCGCCCCCGGCGCACGCCCGCCCGGGGCACGCGGGCGCGCACGGCCGCGCGCCTCGCCTGCCGCCGCTGCCTCGGCTGGTGTCCTGGCGGCATGGCGTACGCAACCATGACCGCCCGCGACCGGGAGGAAGGGCACCGGTCCGCGACGGCGCTGGAGCTGTTCTTCGACCTGTGCTTCGTCGTGGCGGTGGCCCAGGCCGGCCGGCAACTGGTCCATGCCCTCGCCGAAGACCACGTGGCCCAGGGCGTGACCGGCTACCTGTTCGTCTTCTTCGGCATCTGGTGGGCCTGGATGAACTTCACCTGGTTCGCCTCCGCCTACGACGTCGACGACGTGCCGTACCGGGTCGCGACCCTCGTGCAGATCTCCGGCGTGCTCATCTACTCGGCGGGCATCCCGCGCGCGTTCAACGACAACGACTGGACCGTCGCCGTCCTCGGCTACGTGGTGATGCGCCTGGCACTGACCGTGCAGTGGCTGCGGGCCGCGGCCGGGGAGAGCGGGCCGGCCCGCCGCTGCGCGCTCACCTACGCCGCCGGGCTCGTCGTCTGCCAGATCGGCTGGGTGGGACTGCTCGCGGCTCCCGAGTCGGCCCGCCGGTGGCTGTTCCTGGTGCTGGTGGCGGCCGAGCTGCTCGTCCCGGTGATCGCCGAGCGGAAGCACCAGACGCCCTGGCACCCGCACCACATCGCCGAGCGGTACGGCCTGTTCACCATCATCGTCCTGGGCGAGACCATCGCGGCGAGCACGGTCGCCGTCCAGTCCGCGCTCGACGAGCACGAGGCGCTGGACCTGCTGCTGCCCATCGCGGCCGGCGGCCTGCTGCTGGTGTTCTCGGCCTGGTGGATCTACTTCGCCGTCCCGGCGCACGACCGGCTGCGCACCAACCGCGAGGCGATCCCGTGGGGCTACGGGCACTATGTGGTCTTCGCTTCGGCGGCGGCGATCGGTGCGGGCATCGAGGTGGCCGTCGAGCACGCCGTCGGCAAGGCGCACCTGTCGCAGACGGCGGCCAACCTCGCGGTGACCGTTCCGGCGGCGCTGTTCCTCGCGTTCGTGTGGCTGCTGCACGCACGGCACTTCAAGCACGGCGCGGCCCGGCAGCTCACCCTGCCCGTGGCGGCGCTGGCCGTCCTCGCCTGCGCGTGGACCGGCGCATACGCGGTGCTGTGGGCCGGGCTGGTCGCGGCGGCGACGGTCGCGGTCGGCGTGACCTCGGCCCGGTCGGAGCGTTCTGGTGCGTGAGGAGCGCGCGCGGCGACGGCCGCCGGGGGTGCGCCTGCGACAGGAAGAAGGCGCGATGGAAGTCCCGGTTCAGCGGCACGCGGAGGCCGGCCCGGCGGTGGCGGAGTGCGGGGAGCTCGCCGACCCCGCGTTCTGGCGGCAGCCGCCCCGGGCGCGGCTCGACGCCTTCGCCCGGCTGCGGGCCCTCGGCTCTCCCGTGTACGTGCCCGAGGGCCGGGGCCGCGGGCACTGGGCGCTGCTGCGGCACGCGGACGTGCAGGAGGCGAGCCGGCTGCCGAAGGTCTTCGCGAGCGCCCCCGGGGTCACCACGCCCGAGCCGGCGCGGTGGGTGCGGGCCCTGTTCGGCGACTCGATGGTGAACCTCGACGGCGCGGACCACGCCCGGCTGCGCAAGGTGGTCCAGCGGGCGTTCACGCCGCGGCTGCTGGCGGCGGCCGAGGCGGACATCCACGCGGTAGCCGCCCGGATCGTGGACGACGTCCTGGCGGAGCGGCCCGACGAGTTCGTCTCGGCGGTGTCCTCCCGGCTGCCGCTGGAGGTCATCTGCAACATGATGGGCATTCCGGAGCGGTACCGGCCGGAGATCGCCGACCGCGTCAACCACGCCTCGGAGAACATCGGCGTGGAGCGGGGCCTGGCCTCCCGGCTGCGGATGCCGGGGCGGGGGCTGCGGGCGCTGGCCCGCATGCAGCGGATGGTCGCGGCGATCGGGCGGGAGCGCCGCCGCAACCCCGGGGACGACCTGATCTCCGCGCTGGTCTGCGCGAACGTCGACGGGCAGGCGCTCGGCGCCCGCCAACTGGGCGCCTTCTTCTCGCTGCTGATGGTCGCCGGGGTGGAGACGACGCGCAATGCGATCACGCACGGGCTGAGCCTGCTGACCGACCACCCCGGCCAGCGGGACCTCCTGCTGGGGGACTTCGAGGCGTACGCGGACGGCGCCGTCGACGAGATGATCCGGCACTCGACGCCGATCATCCAGTTCCGCCGGACGGTCGTCGCCGAGCACGAGCTGGGCGGGCGCCTGTTCCGGCCGGGCGAGAAGGCGGTGCTGTACTACGCCTCCGCCAACCGGGACGAGGCGGTCTTCCCCGACCCGGACGCCTTCGACATCACCCGCTCGCCCAACCCGCACCTCGGTTTCGGCGGCGGCGGACCGCACTTCTGCCTGGGCGCGCACCTGGCCCGGGTGGAGATGAAGGCCCTGTTCCGGGAGTTGCTGACCCGACCGGTCGGGCTGCGCGCCGTGGGCCTGCCGGACCTCGCGGGGTCGAACTTCGACAACCGGGTCCGCTCGCTGCGCTTCGCCTTCGACGCCCCCGGCGGCGCCTGACACGGCGGCCGCGGCCGCGGGCGGCCGCCGGGCCGTGCGCCGCCGCCGGGCCGCACGTGCGGGCGGGCGGCTACTGGAGGCGGCGTACCGACAGGACGCAGTGGGCGCTGCTGGTGAGGACCGCCTCGTCGCCCGCGAACGCCTTGAGGGCGTCGGGGTCGACGGGGCGGCCGGGCACGGCCTCGGGCCAGGCACGGGTGGCGAACAGGAAGTAGACCTGGCCGTTCTCGTTGGCGGCGGCGACCCACTCGTCGGGGGCGGTGCAGGTGGCGTTCAGGCCCGGCATGGTCAGGGCCACCTGGTTGTCGGCGAGCACCACCTGCACCGGGAAGGCAGCCGGGTTGTGGGTGCCGTCCTCGACGACGTCGCCGATGCGCAGGCCCATCTCCCCGAGGAGCGCGCGGGCGGCCTCCTCGCCCGCCTCGCGGCCCTGCGGCCCGTCGCCGAGCGCGTAGGCGAGGAGGTAGGGGACGTCGTGTCCTTCGGAGGGGTCGCCGATCCATGCGAGGACCGAAAGGGTGCCGAGCAGGGTCCGGTCGGTTGCCGCTTGTGTGGAAGTCATGCGCCGCACCCTAGTGGCCCTTCCGAAGGGCTCCGACGGCCTTTCACCCGGGCGGGCTATACGGCCCAGAATCCCTCTCCGGAATTCGCCTGGACGTTCGCGTCGTGGTATTCGATCCGTACGATGCGGGCGTTCTTCGGAATTTCGAACACGACCCATCCCTCGACCCGTTCGCCGACCGCGAGGGAATCGAACACGAGGGGTTTGCCGGTGGTGAGTTCACCGGTCCGCACGACCGGGTGGCGCTGCCCGGCGCTGTCGTGCGCCCACATCCCGCCGAGCGCCCCGTACGAGGCCCCGCCGATGTTGGCGAACGACATCGAGGCGGCCACCCAGCGCTTGCCGGCGGGCGGGGAGTAGTTCTTGTCGACGCTGACGGCCGGGTCGACGTACGCGTTCAGCACGGCCTGCAGGTGCCGGCCCACCTGCCGGCCGTGGACCTGTACGGCGTCCCCGACGTGCACTTCCTTCACGGCGCCGCGGACGGGGCCGGACCCGGCGCCGTCGTCGCCCGGCGCGCCGTCGTCGACCGGGGCGGCGGGCACCGCGGCGGGCGCGGACGCGGCGCGGTCGGGCGCCGGTGAGCAGGCCGTGCCGCCGAGCAGCAGGAGCGGCAGGAGGGCTGCGGCGGCGAGGGCGGGGGCGGAGGCGGACTGGCGCATGCGCGATCCCTTCGGGGACCTTCGGGGACGTATTCCGGCCAGTCTCACGCCCCCGAGCGGGGAATTGCACACACCGACACGGATGTACGGGACGAGTTGTCCCGCCGTCTGCCACCACAATGCGTTGCGGCGGAATACCGCCAGGAAAGAACGACCCGGAGGAACCATGTCCATTCGCTCGACCCGCATCCCCCTGACCGTCCTGGCGGCGCTGGCAGCGGCAACCGCTTTCGCGGCGCCCGCCGGCGCGACCGTGTACGAGCAGGAGATTTCCGTCCACCCCTACGCGCAGCTCGCCGCGGACGGCACGATCACCCTTTCCGGGTCCTACAGGTGCAACGCGGCATCACCCTCGGGGGCGATGCAGATCTCCGCGACGGTCGTGCAGGAGGGCACCCGCCTGACCACCACCGCCGAGGAGTCCCCGGTCTGCGACGGCACCGAGCGCGCGTGGCGCGGCACGGCCGGCACCCCGGAGGGCCTGGGCCTCCCCGGCGGGATCCACGAGGGCGAGGCCCTCTTCGAGGCGCGGCTCCAGGAGATCGGCTTCTCCGGCGCGGGCCTGCTGCCCTCGTCGGTCGACGCGGTCGCCGTGGACAGCCGCTCCGGCCACGTCGGCGGCTGATGCCGCGGGCAAAGGTTTCGCCGGAGCGCCCGCCGGTAGCCGCCGCTACCGGCAGGCGGGCGCCATGCCGGTCATCGACATGAATGCCACGGACCGGCAGCCGGCGTCCCCCGCCGGGCTCCCGGCGGCCCCGGCGCGCTCCGCGACCTCCGGTACGACGGCCCCGAGCAGGAGCAGCGCCAGCAGCCCGCCGGCCGCGCGCCGCGCGCTCAGGCGGCGCCGCACGGCGGCCTCCGGTTCACGCATGCCGCGTCGTACGTCCTCGGTCTCATGAACCGCATCATCACCCCGCGCACCACATGCCACAACTCCGTGTGACGGCACGACCACCGTCCGCCGTGTCCTCATCCGGCGCCGTGCAGGCTGACGGGCGCGTCGAACTCGCACCACACCGCCTTGCCGTCGCCCCTCGACTCCACGCCCCAGTGCGTGGCCAGCGCGTCCACCAGCAGCAGGCCCCGCCCGGTCGTCGCGGCCTCCCCCGGGGTCCGCCGCCGCGGCCACACGCTGGAACGGTCCTTCACCCACAGCCGGATCCGCCGCACCGGCTCGGGCAGCACCTCCATCGTCAGCACCGCTCCGCCGTCCGTGTGCAGCAGGGCGTTGACCAGCAGCTCGCCGGCCGCCAGCTCCACGTCGTCCGCGAGGTCGGGCATGCCCCAGTCGCGCAGCGCCTGCCGCAGCGCGTACCGGGCCTCCGACAGGCCCTCCGGATCCGCCTGGTGGACGTACTGGTGGATCCGCGGCGCCCGGTGCGTGCCCGGGTCCGGGGCCCGGCGCAGCACCAGCAGTGCCACGTCGTCGCCGGAGCCCCAGCGCTCCCACAGCCGGTCCGAGAGGTGGTCGGCGAGCGCCCCCGCCTCCTGCGGGCCGCTGCGGACGGCGTGCGCGAGCGCCTCCATCCCCTGGGTGATGGTCGTGCCCGGTTCCTCCACCAGCCCGTCCGTGCACAGCACGAGCGTCTCCCCCGGCACCAGGTCCAGCCGCGTCTCGGGGAACTCCTCCTGCTCGAACGCCGAGGCCAGGCCGAGCGGCAGCCCGCCGCGCACCTTCGGCCAGCCGGTGCGCCCGTCCGTGTGCCGGATGAGCGGCCCCAGGTGCCCGGCGCGCACGGCCCGCACGCCGCCGGTCTCCAGGTCGACCTGCGCGTACATGCACGTCGCGAACCGCTCGGTGTCCAGTTCGGCGAGGAAGCGGGAGGCCCGCGCCAGCACCGTCGAGGGCGGGTGCCCCTCGCCCGCGTACGCCCGCAGCGCGATCCGCAGCTGGCCCATGATGGCCGCGGCGTGCGTGTCGTGGCCCTGCACGTCCCCGACGACGAGGCCGACGCGGTCCCGGGGCAGCGCGATCACGTCGTACCAGTCCCCGCCCACCTCGCGCCCGCTCCACGCCGAGTGGTAGCGCACCGCGATCTCCCCGCCGTGGATCTCCGGGATGCGGCGCGGCAGCATCGAGGCCTGCAGCCCCGTCGCGAACTCGCGCTCCTGGTCGAACAGCAGCGCCCGCTGGAGGGACTGCGCGACGATGCCGGCGAGGCCCAGGCACAGGTTCTGCTCCTCCGGGCTGAAGTCGGTGCGCCGCCGGTAGAACAGCACGAGCCCGCCGATCGCCTTGGCCTGCGCGATCAGCGGCAGGTAGGCGGCGCCCTCGTAGCGGATCCGGCCCAGGTAGTCGGCCAGCAGCGGGAACTCCCCGGCCAGCTCCGCCAGCGAGGTGACGAACCTGGCCTGGCCGGTCAGGACGGTCCGGGAGAGCGGCAGTGAGCCGTCCAGCCGGGTGAACCTGCGCTCGGCGAGGATCTCCAGGGACTCCCCGCTCAGCGCGATGACCTTCATCGCGTCGTTCTCGACGAGGCTCAGGGCCAGCCCGTCCGCGCCGAGCCGCTCCAGCGCGCCCGCGCCGGTCAGCGCCGCCGTGACGTCGTCGACGGTCACCGCCCGGGACAGCGCCTCCGTGGTCCGCTGCACGATCGTGGCCTGCCGGGCCCGCGCCGACTCCAGCTTCCGCAGCACGGTGGCGTGCGCGAGCTCCGCGGTCGCGTCGCGGACGATGCCCGCGATCCGGCGGGGCGTCCCGCCGTCGTCCCGCAGGATGCGGCCCTGGGTGTGGGTCCACTGGTCGACGCCGTCGCGGCGGCGCACCGTGAAGTACGAGCCGTACGTCTCGGCGCCCCCGTCCAGCGCGGCGCGCACCGCCTCCGCCAGCCGGTTCCCGTCGTCCGGGGGGATGCGCAGGCCGAGGCCCTCCGGGGTCCCGTCGAACTCGTCGGGATCCAGGTCGAAGACCACGAGCCCGGCCCCGTCCAGGGCCAGCGCCCCGGCGTCCAGGTCCCACTCGAAGCTGCCCATGCGGTTCAGCGCGAGGCGCTCCCCGGGGCCCGTCACCGCGCCGCCGCGGTTCCGTCCGGATCCGTCGTGCTCCGCCGCTGCCAATGGACACACACCACCTAACGGCCTGGCCAGCACGGCTGGGAGATCAGCCGCTCCCACTCCTCGTCAGGATGCCCCGGAAGGGTGCGCCCGGCCTCCCGCCAGCGCTCCAGGAGCGAAAGGTAGATCGTCGGTCGGTCGGGGGCGGCGGGCGCCGGAGGCCCGTACGGGCCGGGGTGGTACGGGCCGGGGCCGGCCGCGGCGGGCCGCTCCGCCCGGCTTGCGGGGATCCGTACCCAGCCCCGGCCCTGTGCTCGCTGCTCCGCAGTCATCGCGGACCCCTCTCACCTCACCGCAGAGACGTCTTCGGACGACCCCCGGCCCGCCCGGGCGGGGCGGGGGGCCCGGAGGGGGCCCGCCGGCCGGCTGCGGGCGCCGAGCCGCTTTCGGACTCCCCCGACCAGTCTCCCCGCAGTGAACCCCGCACCGTGCACGAATCGCATGGAAGGGCCGAATGAGGGAGCCGTCAGCAGCCCCGCGAAGAAGAGCCCCGGCCACGAGGACTCGAAACCGGATGTCAGCTCCGGTGTGCGGCCCGCCCCGACGGTGTCCAGCGCGTCCCGCAGCCGGGCGTCCAACAGGTCCAGCCGCGCCAGGTCGGGCGCGAAGCCGGTGGCCGCGATCACGTGCGCGACGTCCAGGACGACGGACTCGCCGGCCGCGGTCGTCAGCCCGAGCCGGGTCCGGTCCCCCACGGCCACCGCACGGTGCAGCCGGTGCCCCAGCAGCACCGGCACGCTCCGCTCGAAGCGGTCCCGCAGCCACCACGCCCCGGCGGGCCCGAGCGCGGTGGCGGCGATCCGCTCGCGGTGCGCGGCGGGCAGCCGGCGCACCGCCCACGGAAGCTCGGCCCACGCCCAGGTGCGCCAGCCGCTGCCGAGGCCGCTGTGCGGGCGGCGCAGGGCCTGCAGGGCGGGCCGCTCCAGCGGCGGCGGGACGGTGTTCCAGCCGATCCCGGAGCGCCGGGCGACGAGGCAGGGGCGGGCCCCGCTCTCGGCGAGCAGGGCCGCCGTCTCCAGCGCGGCCTGCCCGGCGCCGATCACCGCGACCTCCCGGCCGGCGAACCGCGCCAGGTCGCGGTGGCCGGTGCTGTGCGAGCAGTGGCCTGGCGGCAGGGCGCGCAGCGCCTGCGGTTGGCGTACGAAGGGCATGACACCGACGGCCAGCGCGACCGTCCGGGCGAGCAGCTGCGTGCCCTCGGCGGTCCGGATGCGGAAGCCGTCGCCCTGCGGCGTGACCTCGGTGACGGTGACCTCCTCCACCTCCGGCACCGCCTGCCCCGCGAACCACAGGCCGTACTCGCTGAACGCGCCGATCGGCAGTGGGCGGCCGTGCTCCGCCGCGACGCCGCGGCCCGCGCAGAACTCGGCGAGGGTGTGCCGGCCTCCGGGTGCGGACAGGTTGGAGGCCCACGGCTCGGACTTCAGGAACATGCCCTCGGGCATGTGGTCCCGCCAGGAGGCCATGGGGCGCCCCAGCACCCGCACGCCGATCCCGGCCGCCACCGCGTGCGCGGCGATCGACAGGCCGTACGGACCGGCGCCGACCACGACGAGATCGTCCATCCGCGTCACCGTTCTCCCTCCAGTCTCATGGGTCTCCCGCTGTCCGCTGCGGCGGTACGGGGCCCGGAGCCATGTGCGCCGTCACTTCCCGGCGCCCCTCCGGTCAAACACCGACACGCCGCGTGTCGCCCGCAGGGGGCACGGCGCGCCGGCTCCCGCCCTCACCGCGCCACCAGTTCGTCCGGCTCGGCGTCGGCCGCGCCCGGCGGGGCCGCGGCCGGGCCGGCCGGCGGGGGGACGGCGGGCGGCGGGGGCGATCCGGCCGGCGGGGTCAGGCCGCGGTCGCGCTGGCGGGGGGCGCGGACCACGGCCCGCGCCGTGCGCCGCCCGTGCGCCGGTACGCGCCGCAGGGCGCGCGCGCCCTTGTCCGCGCCCCGGCCGAGGAACGCGGCGAGCATCGCGAGGAACGGCGTCGGGTCGTCGGCGGCGAACCACGCCGCCTCCACCCGCCGCGGCCCCCGGCCCCGCGCCGGCGCACCGCCGCGGCCGCCCGGGGCTCCCCCGCCGCCCGGGGCTCCCGGGCCTCCCTGTCGTCCCTGGGCTGCTGCCGGGACTCCCGCGCCGACGCCGGTGGCGCCCCCGGTGCCGTCCCTGCCGCCGCGCCGCGGCCCGCGCGGCGGCAGCCTCCGGCCGCGTACCGCCGACAGCAGCGCGTAGTTCTCCGCGAGGAAAAGCCGCCCCGGCCCCCCGGACTGCGCCGGCACCCGCTGCCCCGTCAGGTCGAGGTACATCGCCTGGACGACGTCCAGCCCGGCCCCGTCCGTGAAGAGCCGGAACTGCGCGCCCGGCCGGGGGTTGAAGTCCACGAGCCGGAAGCAGCCCTCCTCGTCCCGCCGGAAGTCCAGGTCCAGGATTCCCTGGTAGCCGAGCCGCTCGGCGAGCCGCAGCCCCGCCTCCTCCACCGCCGGGTCCGGCAGCCAGCGCCCCACCGCCGTCAGGCCGGTCCGCACCGGCCACGACAGCTCCTTGCGGCCCGACCCGGCGAGCAGCGGACGCCCGCCGCTGCCGAACGCCCCGTGGAAGAACCAGTCCGTGTCCGTCCCGGCCGGCAGGAACCGCTGGAGCAGCAGCCGGCTCCCCGCCTCGCCGGTCCGCTCGTACAGCCGGCGCGCCTCCGCGGCGGTGTGGACGAGGGTGGTGCTGCGCAGCCCGCTGCCCGCCGGGAGCAGCCAGGGGCGGCTCCATTTGGCGACCGCGGGCAGGCCCAGCCGCCAGGCGGCCTCCGCGGCCTCGGCCCCGCTCTCCGGGAGCACGGTCTCCGGGTGCGGGACGTCCCAGCGGGCGCACAGCGCGGCCAGTTCGGCCTTGTCCGCGACCCGGGCGGGCAGCCCGTCGGGCTGGTTCGGGACGCGGAACCGGCCGTCGAGGCCGGCGCCGATCCGGGCGACGGCGATCGCGCTCAGGTCGTCCATGGCGACGAGGACCGCGGGCCGGCCGATCCGCTCCGACACCCGGGCGAGGCACTCCTCCAGCCCGTCCGGGGCCTCCGGGTCCAACCCACCGGAAGGCCCCGGATGCACGGCACGCAGGTACCGCGAGCGCCCCACGGGTCCTCCCCCGGCCTCGACGACGGCATGGACCTCCACGCCCTTGCGCCCGAGGGATCTGACGGCGCCGAGGGTTCCGTGGTGGAACGGGTTCCGGTCGAGTCTGAGCACAACAGCGGGCACGTGGGCGGCGAACTCGTACATGGAAAGGGTGTCTTTCACCTAGTCGGACCAAGCAGGATCGATGCGCAACTGCGAATGGCCTACGCGGCGGTCACCGGACAGGCCGTTCGTCGGATGTGATGCCTAACGTCTTGGACAAGCACACCGATTCGGGAATGCCCGGGAGATGCCATGCCCAGACCTCGTCGCCGCCTGGCGAACACCTGCGTCGGGACGGTCACGGCCGGTCTCCTCGCCACCGGGGCCACCCTCGCGATCCCGGAGGACGAGGAGCTCCCCGGGTCGTCCCCCGACATCGCCGTGGGCGCCTACCTGGACTTCGGGCCCCCCGGCGTCGAGCGGATCCCGTACCTGTCGCGCTGGCTCGGCGGCAGGGAGATCCGGGTCGGGCACACGTATCTGCCGGGGGACCGCTGGGCCGGCATCGAGGGGAACGTCAGCTTCCTCGACGACTGGGCGCGCTGGCGCCTGGCCCGGCCCGACCGGCTGTTCGTCCTCAACGTGCCCATGCAGGAGCGCAACGAGGGCCGGGTGCCCGACCACGAGGTGGCCCGGCTCATCCGCGCCGGCGCCGCCGGCGACTTCGACGGGCACTTCCGCAGGCTGGCGCAGCGCCTCGTCGACCTCGGCGTCCCGGACACCGTCATCGTGCTGGGCTGGGAGATGAACGGCGTCACCTACACCCACCGCTGCTCTCCCGACCCGCAGAACTGGAAGGCGTACTGGCGGCGCATCGTCAGCACCATGCGGTCCGTGCCCGGCCAGCGCTTCAAGTTCGACTTCGCCCCCAACCGCGGCTCCGACGCGATCGGCTGGACGACCTGCTACCCGGGTGACGACGTCGTCGACATCATCGGCATGGACTCCTACGACCAGGGCCCGGGCCGCACCTTCGACGACCAGATCACCCAGCCGTACGGGCTCCAGCACCACGTCGACTTCGCGAAGGCGCACGGCAAGCCGATCTCGTACCCGGAGTGGGGCCTGTTCCGCCGCGGCGACAACCCGGAGTACGTACGGCGCATGCTGCGCTGGATCGAGCAGCACAAGCCGATGTACCACACCATCACCGACTACTGCCCGCACGGCGTGTGGCAGTGCAAGCAGAACCCGCGGTCGGCGAAGGAGTTCCGCAGGGCGCTCACCCCGCAGGTGCCGCCCCCGGTCGTGCCGACGCCCGTGGTGCCCACCCCCGTGGTCCCGACTCCGGTCGTGCCCACGCCGGTGGTACCGACGCCGGTCGTGCCGACGCCGGTGGTGCCGACGCCCTCCATCCCGGTCCCGTCCGTGCCGACGCCCTCCGTGTCCGTGCCGGCCGTCCCCGTCCCCACCGTGTCCCCGCCCGTCGTGCCGGAGCCGTCGCCGCAGGTGCCGACGCCCCAGCCCGTGCCCTCCCCCGAGGCCACGCGGCCGACGCCGGCACCCTCCGACCCCGCACCGGCCGAGCCGAGCCCCGACGCCCCGGTGACGCCCACGCCCGTACGGCCGAGCCCGGTCGCGCCGAGCCCGGCGGCACCCACCACGGTCGCCCCGAGCCCCGTCGCCCCGAGCCCCGTCGCGCCGAGCCCGACCGCACCGGCACCGCAGCCGCAGCCGCAGCCCCCGGCGCCCGTCAACACCACGCAGTGGTGCGTGCCGCTGGGCTTCGGCGACTGGCTCTCGAAGCTGGTCGGCAAGCAGTCGGTCTGCGTCTCGATCGACTGGGGCTCGGACTCCGGCTTCTGGCCCTGGTAGAGCCGTCATCGCACCCGCAGTTCGCCCAGCCGCGCCCGCCAGTCCCTGGCGGCCGGCAGCGCCTCCCGCAGTGCGCCGACCGCCCGCTCGCGCCCCGTCACCTGCGACTCGTGCAGCCGCAGCAGGGGCGCGAGTGCCGTACGCGCCATCAGGAACCGCTGGTTGACGACCGTCTCGGGCCTCCAGTGGTTCTTGTACGGCTCGCTGCCGCGCAGGAAGGACACCACCTGCCGGCCCTCCGCCAGCGCGCGGCCGGCCTCGTAGCGCAGCAGCAGCGTCGCCACGTCCACCTTCCGGGCCCGCAGGTCCGGGTCGGCCCCGTACAGGTAGCCGCCGCTGAACGACCCGGACAGCAGGGTCACGTTCGCCGCGACGACCCTCCCCTCCAGCCGGAACTCCGTCAGCCGGCCCTCGCCCGTCCGCACCATCCGCCGCGTCGCCCGCGTCAGGTGCTCGGCGAAACGGGGCCGCAGGTGCTCGGGGGTGACGCCGCGGCCGCGCCACTGCTTCTCGTGGAGCCGCAGCAGGGTGCGCACCGCGCGCGGCACCTCGTACTCGGTGACCTCGCGCTCCTCGATCCCGGCAGCGTCGGTCTTGCGCAGCTTGGCCCGCACCCGCTGGCCCCCGGAGGCCGGCATCCGCTTGACCAGCTCGTCGAACGGCAGGGCGGGCAGCTCCATGCAGGTGGAGTCGGCGAGCCGGCTGCGGGCGCCCGGCCACTGCGCGAACACCGCCTCGGCGGCCGCCCCGGGGCGCACCTCCCGCAGGTCGACCACGGCGCCGCGCGCCGCCTCGTGCAGGCCGCGGGCCAGCGCCGGGACGACCCGGTCGGCATGCTCGTCGGCGACCAGCACGTCGGAGTGGTCGGTGATGCCGCCGCCGAGGGGCACCAGCAGCGGCAGCGGCCGGTGCACCAGCATCAGCGCGGCCGCGCCGACCAGCTCCCCGCCGCGGCGCACCAGCACCACGCGCAGCCGGCCTTCCCGCCCGTACGACAGCCACCAGGAGTGCAGCCAGGCGTGGCTCTGGAACGGCGTCGCGGTCCGGCAGGAGCGGAAGAGCTCGTTCCATGGCTCTTCCAGGGCGGCGAACTGGCGGGGGTCGCGGCACAGGGCCACCGACAGGGCACCGGAGCCCGTCGTCATCGCACGGACTCCTTCTCCTTGGGTTCCGCCGCGTGCTCACCCTGGGCGGGCACCTGCACCAGCTCCTCCGCGACGGCCGCCGACTCCGGCTCCCCCGCGGAAACGGGCAGCTGCTCCTCCTCGGGGCGGCGGCGGGCCGGCCGGGCGAGCAGCCACAGCCCGCCGAGCAGGCCGCCCGCGCACAGGCCGACGGCGCCGCTGACCGGCGCGGACGGCGAGGCCGGGTCGGTGGGCGCGACGGCCTGGTTGAACAGCAGCAGCTGCACGCCGGTGTTCTTCGCCGCCTGGTTGCTGCTCAGCGTCAGGGCGTCGGCGACCGCGTTGGCGATGTCGGCGGACTCGGCGGCGCTGGCCGAGGTGCCCGTGATCGCGATCATCGGGGATTCGGGGGAGGTCTCCGCCCGCACGTGGGTGCGCAGTTCGCGGGCGCTGATGCCGGCGCGGGGCTGCGCGTACGCGAGCGTCGAGCTGCTGGTGGCGATACGGGCATACGCCTGCGCGAAGCCCAGCGCCGTGGCCGGCTCGGTGGTGTCGTCGGGGACGGCGACGACGTAGCTGGTGGCGGCGTACTCGGGCGCCTTGAGCACTCCGTACGCGCCGCCCGCGGCCAGCCCGAGCAGGGCGGCGGCAGGCAGCGGCCACCAGGCGGGCGGCGACAGGAGCCTGGCCCGGCGGCGTCGGGCGGCGGGCTTCTTCTGGTCGGCGGTGTCGGCCATGTGCGTGCTCACTTCCTGGAGGAGGGGGTGAAAGGAGGTACTGCGGGCCCCGGGGGTGCGGGCCCGTGCAGAGGGTGCGGGTCAGCCGTTGCCGGGGCGGGCGGGCCCGCCGCCCGGCCGCGGCGGGCCCGTGTCGGGGCCGGGCCGGGGTCCCGGGGCAGAGCCGGAGCCGGGCCGCGGGCCGTTGCCGGGGCGGCCCGCCGCCCGCGCCGCGAGGGCGTGCGGCGGCTGCCCGGCCACGGCGGGCCGCGCCGGGGCCGGCACCGCGTCCGCTGCCGCACCCGGGCCGGGCTCCGGACCGGCGGCAGCCCGGGGCGGCGTACGGAGCGGTGCGGCGCCGGCGCCGTGCAGGGCGAGGCGGTAGACGTCCAGCAGGCGTTCGGCGCTGCGCGCCACGTCGTAGTGCCGGACCACCGGCGGCACGGGCAGCCGGTTCGCCCCCGCCTCCATGTGCCCGCGCAGCGCGGCGAGGAGCTCCTCGCCGCCGGTGCCGATCCGCCGCGCGCCCGGCGCCTGCACGGCCGGCAGGTCGTCGACGGCCGGGCAGGTGACGTGCAGGACGGGCAGCCCGGCCGCGAGGGCCTCGACGACCGCCAGCCCGAACGCCTCCTCGCGGGAGGCGGAGACGAACACGTCCATCGCGGCCAGCAGTTGCGGGACGCCGGGCGCCCGCCCGCCGCCGTCCTCGCCCAGCGGGTCCCGCTCGCCGACCAGGTGGATCCGGTGCTGTGCGCCCAGTTCCGCGGCCAGCGCGCGCAGCGCCCCGCGCTCGGGGCCGTCGCCGGCGAGGAGCAGGTGGGCGCCGGGCAGCGCGGCGACGGCCCGGACGAGGGCGTCGAACCGCTTGCCCGGCACCAGCCGGCCCACCCCGCCGACGACGAAGGCCCGTTCGGGCAGCCCGGTCCGGGCCCGGGTGGCGCGGCGCACCCCCGCGTCGAAGCGGAACCGGGCGGCCTCGATGCCGTTGGGGACGACGTGCACCCGCCCGGCCGGCACCCCCCAGGCGGCCAGCCGCGCCGCCACCGTGTCGGAAACGGCGACGGTCGCCGAGCCGAGCCGCTCGCCCGCCAGGTACAGCCGGCGGACCCCGGCCGACAGCGGCCGGCCCTCGATCTCGCCGTCGCCGAGGGAGTGCTCGGTCGCGACGACGGCGCCGACCCCGGCGAGCCGGGCGGCGATCCGCCCGTAGAGGCAGGCCCGGTACAGGTGGGTGTGGACGAGGTCGTACCCGCCGCGCCGGAGGAACCGGACGAGGCGGGGCAGCGCCCCGAGGTCCCGGTTGCCCCGCATGCCGAGGTGCACGACGCGGACGCCGTCGGCGCGCAGCCCGTCGGCGACCGGACCCGGGTTGGTCAGCGTCAGCACGTCGCAGCGCATCGGCAGGTGCCGCAGCAGCAGCCGCAGCTGCTGCTCGGCGCCGCCGACCCCGAGCCCGGTGATGACGTGCAGGACGCGCAGCCCGGACGGGTCCCAGGGCTCCGGGGCGGCGCCGGCCGGGCCCGCCGGGCCCTGCGGGTGCTGCGGGTCCTTCGGGTCGGTCATCGGCGCACCGCCCGTGCCAGCTCGCGCACACCGTGCCGCAGCTGCTTGATGCGCAGCCGCCCGCTGCCGTCGGCCTGGCTGACGTGCGTGCGCGGCAGGGCGTACGGGCCGGCGAGCCGGCCGGGCTCGATGGCGCAGGCGTACGCGTACCCGGCGTCCCGCACGGCGTCCGCGACCCGGGTGTCGACGTGCCCGTACGGGTAGCAGAACCCCTCGGGCAGCGTGCCGGTGATCTCGCGCAGCAGGTCGCGGCTGCCCCGCAGCTCCTGCTGGAGGACGTCGTCGGGGGCGGCGGTGAGGTCCTGGTGGAGCAGCCCGTGCGAGCCGATCTCCTGGCCCTCGGCGGCCGCCTCGCGGATCCCCTCGGCGGTCAGGAGCGCTCTGCGCGGCCCCAGCGGGTCCCAGTGGTTGTCCACGCCGAGCCGGCCGGGCAGCACGAACAGGGTGGAGGTGCAGTCGTACCGGCGCAGCAGCGGCAGCGCCCGGGTGACGTAGTCGCCGTAGCCGTCGTCGAAGGTGAGGCCGACGAGCCCGGCGCCCCGGCCCTCGGCGCGGGCGCGCAGCAGCTCCCGGACGGACACCCCGCGCAGGCCGCGCGAGTGCAGCCACTGCAGCTGGGCCTCCAGGGTCCGCGGGGTGACGGTGATGCCGTACGGGTCCTCGGCCGGGTCGGTGAACTCGGTGACGGAGTGGTACATCAGGACCCACGGCGAGGCGGCGCTCCGGCGGGCGGATGCCATCGCGGCGGCCGGTGCCGTGTCGGTGTCAGCGGGCATTGCGGAACCTCTGGGTCATCTGGGCGAGCTGGGCGGACAGGGCGGTGACCTCAAGCGCGCGTATGGCCGTGCCGGTGGCCCCGAACATGAGGGGGACGAGCAGGCAGCCGAGGGCGGCGCTGAGCAGCGGGTCGGGGATCATCGGCCCGGCGATCCAGCCGGTGGCGCAGGCGGCGGCGCAGGCCACGCCGAGCCGGGCGATGCTGAGGGCGACCCTGCGGACGTGGATGGCGATGATCCGCGGGCCGATGCCGGCGAGGAGCAGCACGGCGGTGGCGGTGATGCCTGCGGCGTTCGCCGCGGCCAGCCCGCCGGTCCCCCACCAGCGGACGGCGGCCGCGCCGGCGCCGATGTTGACGGCGAGCCCGGCGGCCATGGCGAGCGCCGGGAACCAGGTGGGGCGGGAGGTGGAGAAGAAGGGGCGGCTCAGCGCGCCGACGAGGCAGTGGCCGAGCAGCCCGAGGGCGTAGACCCGCATGACGGAGGCCGTGGCCAGGGTGTCCTCGTGGGTGAACGCGCCGCGCTCGAAGAGGACCTGGATGATCTGCGGGGCGTATCCGATGACGAGGGCGGTGCCGGTGAGGACGGCGAGGGAGGCCAGCGCCAGGTCCTGCTCGACGCGGCGGCGGGCCTTCTCGCGCTCGCCGCCGGCCATGGCCTGGGCGACGACGGGGAAGGTGACCGTGCAGATCATCAGGGAGAGCACCATCGGCATCTGCGCGACCTTCTGCGCGTAGTTCAGGTGTGAGATGGCGCCGGGCGGGAGGGAGGCGGCGAGGAAGCGCTCGACGAGCACCTGGGACTGCCGGAAGACGGCGAAGCAGATGACGGGGGCGATCAGGCCGAGGGCGAGCAGGGTGGGCCGGTCCCGGTCCCGCCGGATGCGGGCGGCGCCCCGGACGCGGGGCGGGCCGAAGCCGACGCGCCGGACGAAGGCGGGCAGCTGCACCAGGACCATCAGCAGCCCGCCGGCCGCGACGCCGGCGGCCGCCGCCCGCACGCCCCACAGGTGGTGCAGGGCGATCATCGTGCCGATGATGCCGACGTTGTACGAGACGTAGATCGCGGCCGGCGGCACGAAGGTGCGGTGGGCGCGCAGGGCGGCGCTGAAGTAGCCGGCGATGCCGAAGGTGAGCACGGTCAGCGAGGTCAGCCGGGTGCACTCGACGGCCAGTTGCGGGTCGGGCAGGCCGGGGGCGAGGACGGAGACGACGAGCGGCGCGGCGAACACCAGCAGGGCGGCGGCCGCGGCGAGGAGCACCAGCAGCCGCGGCAGGGTCGCCCCGACCAGCAGGCGTACGGGGTCCTGGGCCCGGGCCTCCTTGCGGGTGAGGCCGGCCCGGTCGGCGGACCGGCGGGCCAGGGCGTGGCTGAAGGCGGGCACCATCAGCAGCGCCATGGCGTCCTCGATCAGCAGCGTCGAGGACATCTCCGGCACGGTCCAGGCGATGAGGAAGGCGTCGCTGTCGGGTCCGGCGCCGAAGAGGTGCGCGATGGTCTGGTCGCGGACGAGCCCGAACACCGCCCCGGCGGCGGTGAGTCCGGCGGTGACGGCGGCGGCCTTGGCGAGGAACCGGCCGAGCGGGGCCGGCCCGCCGCCCGCGGGGGCGCCGCCTCCGGTGCCGCCCTTGCGGGCGGCCGGGCCGGGCTCCGCGGGGCGCGGCGGACGGCCCGCAGCCGCGGCGACGCCGGTCGTCGCCGCGGCCGCGGGCCGCCGCCAGGGAGTCGTGTCCGTCACCGGCCGGCCGCACCCGCCACGCGGCAGGGCCCGGCCGGCCGGCCGGCGGCGGCCCGGGGAGGCAGCGCCCACCACGCCGCCAGACCGATGACCACGCCGGTCAGGACGGTGGACGGGCCGCCGATGTCCGCGTACAGGAAGTCGGTGAGCTGCCAGAAGAGCAGCCCGATCGCGATGAGCCCGCAGTCGCGGACCCCGCCCCCGGCGGCGTACCGGCGGGCGCCGGCGACGAGCAGCGCCAGCCAGCCGCCGGCGAGCGCGACAAGCCCGACGAGGCCCTGCTCGCTCAGCACCAGCAGGTACATGTTGTGCGGGGACAGCAGCGGCTGGCGGACGTAGCCCTGGCCGGCGCCGGCGGTGTCGCTGCCGGAGGACAGGCCGAGGGAGGCGTGCCCGTCCCGGTGCGCGGGGAAGCCCTTGAGCCCGACGCCCAGCGCGGGCCGCTCCTGCCACATCGACCCGGCCGCGGCCCACATGGTGTAGCGGTCGGTCACCGACTGGTCGGGGGCACTGGAGACCTGCGTGATGGAGGTCAGCCGCTCGGCGACCATCTCCGACCCGACGCCGAGGCCGCCCACCAGCACCACGCCGGCCGCGGCCAGCGCCGCCAGCACCTTGGCGGCCCGCCGGATCCCCGCCATCGCCATGACGAGGACCGCCGCGCCTGCCGTGGCGATCCACGCGCCGCGGCTGAAGGACAGCACCAGCGGCAGGACGAGCACGAGCGCCGCCGCGGCCGACAGCCGCCGCACCCGCCGCGGCAGGGCCGGCGACAGCGCCGCGGCCGTCGCCACGACCAGCCCGTACGCCACCACGGTGGCCATGCCCATCACGTCGCCCGGCCCGAAGGTCCCCACGGCGCGGATGTCCTCGCCCTGATACGAGGCCCCGGTGCGGGTGGCGTACTGGACGACCCCGACGGCGCCCTGCACCAGCGCCAGCACCACGAAGCACCCGGCGGCCAGCCGGAACTCGAAGGCGTCCCGCACGAGCAGCACCACCGCCGCCGGGACCAGCACGAACACCTGGAGGTAGCGCACGAAGCCCGGCAGCGCGGCGTACGGATCCCCGGCGGTGGCGGTCGCGACGGCCAGGGCGAGCGCCGGTACCCCCAGCACCAGCACCGCGAGCGGGCTCAGCGGGCGGACCCGCCCGCGCAGCGCCTGCACCGCGCACACGGCGACCAGCAGCAGCGAGGCCGCGTCCGCCGGCCCGACCTTCCCGGAGGTGCTCGCGTCGCCCGCCGGGACCGGCGCGAGGAGCATCAGGACGGTCGCGGCGAGCGGCAGCAGCGGCCAGTGCCGCCGCAGCAGCCCCGGCAGCCGCGGGGCCTCGGGCAGGGCGCCGGCGGCGCCCGTCGTCACGGCGAGACTCATGGTCAGCTGCCCCCCAGCCGGAAGCGGAAGAAGGAGGCCGCGGTCCGGGCGAGGATCCACAGGTCCTGCCACAGCGACCAGGTGTCGATGTAGTGGTTGTCGAAGCGGGCCCGGTCCTCGATGGACGTGTCCCCGCGCAGCCCGTTGATCTGCGCGAGCCCCGTGATGCCGACGGGCATCCGGTGCCGCGCCTCGTAGCCCGGGTGGACCGCGGCGAACTTCGCGACGAAGAACGGCCGCTCCGGGCGCGGCCCGACCAGGCTCATGTCGCCGCGCACGACGTTCCACAGCTGCGGCAGCTCGTCCAGCGAGGACTTCCGCAGCAGCGAGCCGACCAGGCTCATCCGGTGGTCGCCGGCGACGGTCCACCGGGTGGCCGACTCGTGCTCGTCGGCCCGCAGGGTGCGGAACTTCAGCAGGGTGAACGGGCGCCCGTACAGGCCGACGCGCTCCTGCCGGAAGATCACCCCGGGCCCGTCGGAGATCCGTACGGCCAGCGCGCACAGCCCCATCACCGGGGCGGCGGCGACGAGCGCGACGGCGGCGAGGACCGCGTCGATGAACCGCTTCACCCGCCGCTCCGCCTGCCGTGCGGGGCGCGGCAGCAGCGGCTGGACGGCGTACCCCCACAGCTGGTCGGCGGGCTGGGCGACCCGCATGCCGGTGACCTTGGCGGTGCCGGCCGGGTCGGCGAGCCACAGCCGGCAGCCGTGGTCGTGGAAGAGCCGGACGAGGGCGGCGGTGCGCTCGTCGGACTCCGGCGGGCGGGTGAACACCGCGTGCCGGACGGAGTTCTGGATGACCGCGCGCCGGATGTCCTCGTGCGTGGCGAGGACCGGCGTCACCCCGTCGCCGTCGGCGCCCGCCCCGGTGTCCGCGAGCCCGACCGGCCGCAGCCCGTACTCGGGGCGCCCGTGCAGGGCGGCCGCGACCGCGCTCGCCCCGGCACCCGGGCCGACGATGAGCGCGGACGCGGGCCGGCGGCGGGCGGTGCGGCGGCGCAGCCCGTTGGCGATCCCCCGCCCCGCGCACGTCAGCACCAGGTGCAGGCACACCGCGCCCAGCAGCGCCGACCAGCCCAGCGCCCGCCGCGGGTCGGCGGCCGCGACAGCCGCGGCGGCCCCGCACCACAGGACGGCGGCCCGCCCGGCCAGCGCGGGCAGTTCGAGCAGCGCGGACGGCGCGAGCCGCGGCCGGTACAGCCCGCCCTGCGCGTGCAGCAGCGCGGCCAGCACGGCGACCGGACCGGCCGCGGCGGCCGGCAGCCCCAGCCCGGGGGCGGCGGCCGCGGCCCCGGCCGCCGCCAGCACGTCGGCGGCGACGAGCGCGGCCGCCCCGTCGCGCGGGTGGGCGCGCCGCGGCCGGACCAGCGGGCGGGCCTGCTCCGTCCCGGGCCGGCGCGGGGGGTGGATGGCGGCCGCTGCCGCCCGTCGGACGGCGGCGGTGCCGGCTCCGCCGCCGGCGCGCCCCGTGCCGCCCTGTCCGGTGTGCCGGGCTGGTGCGCTGTCCATGGTCATCGGCTGATGCGCTCCTGGTTCGAGGGCCGGGGCCTGCCCAGCAGTTCGTGGTACAGACCCGTGACCGCGTCCGTGGTCCGCCGCACGTCGAATTCGGTCCGGGCGTGCTGCTGGGCCTGCTCGCCGAGTTCGGCGAGCAGCCGCGGCTCGGAAAGGAGCCGGCCCAGGGCCTTGGCCAGGGCCGTCGGATCCTCCGGCGGCACCAGGCAGAGCCGTCCCTGGCCGGGCGGCAGGCTCTCCCGGGCACCGCTGACGTCGGAGACAAGGACCGGACGGCCGCATGCCATGGCTTCCAGCGGGGCGAGCGCCATGCCTTCCCACCGCGACGGCAGTACAACGAGATCGGCGGCCCGAAGCCACGGTCGGATGTCGGCGGTGCCGCCCGCGAAGAGCACGCCGGGCGGGGCCGACCGGCGCAGCCGTTCGGTGTCGGGGCCGTCCCCGACGAGTGCCAGGCGCGCCTCGGGGACGTTGCCGAGCACCTCCCGCCAGGCGCGGAGCAGGACGTCCTGGCCCTTCTGGCGGCAGAGCCGGCCGACGCATACGGCGAGCGGCCCGTCGCCCACGAACGCGGAGGGCAGCGGGAGTTCGGTGCGGGCGGCGGCCCTGTCGCGGGCCCGGTCGGGGTCGCGGGGGCGGAAGTGGCCGACGTCGACGCCGTTGCGGACGACCGACCAGCGGGCCGCGATGCCCTCGGCCTCGCCGACCCGGCGCTCGGCCTCGCTGACGCAGAGCACCCGGTCGGCCCAACGGGCCCCGAACCGCTCCCAGCGCAGGGCGAGCGCGGCGGTGGTCCCGGCGACGGCGTCGAAGGACCAGGCGTGCGGCTGGAAGACGGTGGGGATCCGGCCGCGGACGGCGAGGCGTCCGGCGAGTCCGGCCTTGGCGCTGTGGGCGTGCAGGACGTCGGGGCGGGCACGGCGGACGGCCCTGCGGGCGCCGAGGACCTCGGCGGCCAGGCCGGGCCCGGGGTTGCGGCCCGCCCGCCAGGCGAGGACGTCGGCCCCGGCGTCGCGGGCCTCGTCGGCGAGGCGGCCGCCGCGCGGGCAGCCGACGACGGGCCGCAGGCCCGCGGCGGCCTGGGCGCGCACGAGGTCGACGACCACCCGGGCGACACCGCCGTCGACGGGCTGCACGAGGTGCAGGACGGTCAGCGGGGAGGGGGAGGACTGTGGATGCTGCTGTGTGGCCACGCGGAGCGGTTCCTTGCGCTCAGCGGCGCGCGTCTGTCTGGACGAAGAGCACGCCGAGGAATTGACCCTGGTTCTCGCCCGTGAAAGTGAAGTTCAGACTGCGGGCGCCACCGGACAGGGCGGGACTCAGGTCGAACACGTCCGCGTCATATCCGAGAGTGTTCTGGTGTTCGGGCTGTCGCACGAACGCAGTGCGCCCGAATTCCGTGATCGTGGAATTCGAGACGTCGTTGAATGGGTTTTCGCCGTCACTGACACTGACCCGGCGCCCGCTGTCGGCGGTCACGGTGAGTGAGTCCCCGAGGGTGCCGCGGTCCCCGTCGTACGCGACCACCCCGGCCTTGCCGCGGGAGCCCGCCGGCGCGCCCAGGCCCTCGATCCGCACCGTCTGCCCGCCGGCCTCGCCGGCTCCGGCGGCGACCTGCTCGAAGCCGTCCCACAGCGAGATCCTGCGCAGCGGCTCCTGCGGGTGCTCGTAGGCGACGACGAGCGTCCAGCCGCCCCAGGCGCCCACCGGTGAGTGGCCCATGGCGATGTTGAGCTGGGCGACCGTCCACATGCCGGCGCCGCCCTTGCGCACCAGCGGCGTGACGTCGGCGGAGGCCTGGTAGGCGTCGCTGCCGGCGTCCGTGCGGTGCCCGACCACCGTGTCGGCGAGCACCTCCTTGTACGCGCCGCCCGGCTCGGCGACCAGCACGCGGCCGTTGTCCTCCGGCGGCTTCTGCTCGCCGACGCGCAGGTTCCCGCCCCAGTACAGGCGGGCGTAGGAGACCCGGGCGCCCCGGGGGACCTTCAGTTCGGCCCGGGTGGAGTTGTAGGTGTCGGGGTCCTTGTCGACCTCGCTGTAGAACATCTCGAAGTCGCCGTTCACCCCCGCCGCGCCCTTGGACACCTCGGTGCACGGCTCGGCCCCGGGCGCCTCCTGGCGGCGGCAGGCGATGGAGGAGTTCGAGGCCCGGACCAGCCCGCCGTGCTGCACGGCCTGGTAACGCTGCGTGAACGGAATCCGGGGGGCCTCCCCGGGACCCGGGGGCGCTTCGGCGGCCAGGGCGGGGACGTTGGCCGAAAGTGCGAGGCAGGACAGCAGGCCGAGCGCGCCGAGGATTCTGCGGGAGGAACCCATGACCCTGTCTCCATTTTCGATCAGGACGACAAAACAGGAGTGCACTTTGTCAGAAATCCGGCCCGGAATCACGTCCAACTCGCGCGTACGGCCTTTTGGGCGATAACACGCACCCTCGCAGGCGGCGAGTCGTTATCCGGGGGACCGGCGTTCGGCCGAAAGGAAATGGCGGAGTCCGGCCGGAGCACCCGTGGCGCCGCCTCAGACGCCGCCACGCGCCGGGCGGAGCCCCTCCGCCCCCTCGGAGCCCGCACCGGCCCGTCCGCACACCCGAGCGTCAACCGCGCCGCCCGAAACGGCGGCATCCGGGTGAAGCCACGCAACCCTCGCCGACGCCGGGCCGTTGATCCGGATGCTCCAGTACCGGGCAATCCTGCAAAAAAGGGACGACAATGATCAAGAAGATGATGGCCACGGCGGCGGCAGCAGCCTCGGTCGTGGGCATCGGCGCCGCCATGGCGCCGCAGGCGATGGCCATCGGGAACGACAACGGGGTCAACACCGTCAACGGCAACGGCGCCTCGCAGATCTACGGCAACCAGGCCACCTACGGCAACATGAGCCCGCAGATGGCGCTGATCCAGGGCTCGTTCAACAAGCCCTGCATCGCCCTGCCCGCGAAGGTCAACGCCCAGTCGATCGCCGCCCTGCTCAACATCGGCGTCCAGGACATCCCGATCCTGTCCAACCCGATGAACCAGCAGTGCGTCGAGAACTCCACCCAGGCCAAGGGCGACGAGCCGCTCTCCCACATCCTGGACAACATCCCGATCCTCTCCGGGAACGTCTCCGCCGGCAGCTGACCGCTCCCGGCGCAGCGAGGCCGCCGCACCTTCCCGGTCGCGGCGGCCTCGCCGCGTCCGGACCCGGCCGGGGAAAGGCCGGCGCGGCCCGAATCCGCCCGCAATTCACCCCCGGCCGCTTCCGGGGAAATCCTCGGAAACCGGACGGAAAAACAAGGGTTTCCTTACCCCCGCCCGCTCGTTGTTGTTTCTGCAGGGGACGAGCCCCTGCGGGAAAGGATCGAATTCAGATGACGTACAAGAAGGCAGTGGTGCTGGCCGCCGGCGCTCTCATGGCCGCCGGTGCCGCCTCGCCCGCCATGGCCGACTCGGCTGCCGAGGGGCAGGCCATCGGCTCCCCCGGTGTCGCCTCGGGCAACCTCGCCCAGGTCCCGGTCCACGTCCCGATCAACCTGTGCGGCAACACCGTGAACATCATCGCGGCGCTGAACCCGGTGTTCGGCAACACCTGCGTCAACGACTGACGTAGCGTCAGCGCCCCGCAGGGGCGGACTCCTCGGGGTGGCCTCGGAGTGCACGGCGGTGCACTCCGGGGCCACCTTCGATTCAGCACCGGCCCCGCGCCGGTAGAACAGGGAAGGACCCATGCGACAGGTACTGAGCCGACAGGTACTGGGCAAGGGAATGCTCACGGCCGCGGCCGCATCGAGCCTGCTGTCGATCGCGACGGGCGCGGCCTCCGCGCACCCGGGGGCGGTGGCGGAAGCCGCGCACTCCCCGGGCGTGCTGTCCGGCAACAGCGTCTCGGTACCGATCACCCTCTCGCCGAACGTGTGCGGCAACAGCGTGGACGGCGGCGCGGCACTGAACCCGGCCTTCGGCAACACCTGCGTCAACTCGACCGGTTCGGACGCCCACCACGCGCACCGGGACTACGACCGCTACCTGAGCCCGGAGCACGCCGAGGCCTTCGAGCGCTACCTCCAGGAGCGCGAGGGACGCCACGCCCGGCCCGGCGGGCCGCGCGACGGGCAGGCGCCGGCCGGTGAGGGCCGCCACCGGGCGCCGAAGCACGCGGCACCGGAACAGGCCGCGCCCGCGCCCGCCCCGCCGAAGCACACGGCGCCGAAGCACGCGGCTCCCCGGGCCGAGGAGGTCCGGCACGGCGGCGGGCCCGAGGAGGAGTGCGACGACCACCCGCAGGGCCGGCCCGCGCCGGCCCCCCTCCCGCACCCGGCGCCCCCGGCACCGCCCATGCCGCAGCCGGAGCCGGAGCCCGAGCCGAAGCCGCTGCCGCAGCCCGAGCCGGGGCCGGTCGGGGAGCAGCCGGCGCCGCTCCCGATGCCCGAGCCCGAGCCCGAGCCGAAGCCGCTGCCGGAGCCCGTCCCCGAGGTGCCGCCCGTCGCGGAGGCCCCCGAGCCGCTGCCCGCCCCGCTGCCTGCGCCCGCCCCCGCACCGCAGCCGCTGCCCGCACCCGAGCCGCCCGCCGAGCCGCCCGCCGGTGAGACCCCGCACCCGCTCCCGGCTCCGGTCGCCGAGGAGGTCCCCGAGGCGGCGCCGCCGCGCGGCAGCATGCCGGTGACCCTGCCGGCGCCCGCTCCCGCCCCGGAGTCCGGCACCCCGGCCGGGCCCCCGCCGGCCGCCCCCGCGCCCGTCCCCGCGCCCGTCCCCGGCGCGTGGGCACCCGGCTCCCCGGCCCCGGCGGCGCCCGTCCCGGCGCCCGCCGCCGCCACCGCGGTACTCGCCGAGACCGGCGCCGGCCAGGCGGGTGCCGCGGCGATCCTCGCCTCGGCGCTCGTCCTCGGCGGCGCCATCCTGTACCGCAGGTCCCGTATCGCCTGATCCGCCGCCCACCGGTTTTCTGCGGCAAACCGCGGCCGGAGAATCCCCTGCCGGATTCTCCGGCCGTCGCCGTGCGCTCGTACGCGTTTCCGCGGCGGCGGGGAATCGTTGTGCAGGGCAAAGCGGTGCGACGGTCACCGCTGGAAAAGGATTTCGAAAATGAAGCTCACGAAGGTCGCCGCGGTCCTCGCCGGCTCCGTTGCCGCCCTCGGCGCGTCCACGGGTGCGTTCGCCGCCGAGAACCCGGCCGCGATGCCCCCCATGAGCCTGACGGGCGGCGCCACCGAGGCCTTCGACGCGCTCGCCCCCGTCACCGAACAGCTCCCGACGACCGTGGGCAACGGCATCGCCGAGCAGGGAGAGAACGTGGACAAGGTGGTGGGGACGGCCCAGCAGCTCAACAAGATCCGCAACAACGCCCCGGGCGAGCTCCTCGGCCTGGCCAACCAGGCCACCCAGGCCTCCCCGCTGCTCGGCGGCGTCCAGCTCAACGGCGGCGCGTCCTGACCTCCCGCCCCCGCAACGCACCGTGGGCGCCACCGGCGAGGCCGGTGGCGCCCACGGGCGCATGTCCTGCTGGCGTCGGCGTCAGGCGTTGACGCAGGTGTTGCCGAACGCCGGGTTCAGCAGGGCGATGATGTTCACGGTGTTGCCGCAGACGTTCACCGGAACGTGGACCGGGACCTGAACGAGGTTGCCCGAGAGCACGCCCGGCGAGCCCACGGCCGCACCCTCGGCCGTCGAGTCGGCGAGGGCGGTACCGGTGGCACCCGCCGCGGCGAGACCGGCGGAGGCCAGGACCAGGGCGGCCTTCTTGGCAGAGTTCATGGGAGCTGCACCTTCTGTTTCGACGTTCTGCCCCGACCGGGGCTCACACCGAGAGAAACGGTCCAGCCTCCCAGACGGACACGGCCCCGCGCACGGTCTGACCTGTTCAGCCCAATCGCTCGCAACCGCGCACGGTTTCCGGCCGCCCGTCCGGCCCCCGGGGCCCCGCCCGAGGGCCGCTCAGGCCCGCTTGGGGACGGCGGGCAGCACCTCCGGCACCTCGGGCACCTCGGGCACCTCGGTCTCGGGTACCTCAGGAACCTCCGGGACCTCCGGGACCTCAGGGACCTCCGGCAGCTCGGGGATCTCCGGGATCTCCGGGATCTCCGGCACCGAGCCCACCGGTGGGAGCTCCGGCAGGCCGGGGATGGCCGGCAGGCCCGGCAGGCTCGGCAGGCTCGGCAGCGACGGAAGCTGGATGGGCGGCAGCTGCACCCCCGGCAGCAGGCCCTGGAGGGACGCCAGGAGCCCGTCGAGGGTCTGCGTGAGCCCGGCCAGGAGGTCGTCGACCGGGCCGGCGGCCGCTGCCCGGCGCTCCTCGGCCTGCTGCCTGGCCGTCGCGACCCGCTCGCGGAGGTCCGCGGCCGTGCCGCCGTCGGCGGCGCCCGCGGGTGCGGCCGCGCCGGTGAGTATGACGGCCGCGAGGGCCGACGGGACGAGGACGCGTGCACGGAGGCGGGACGGCTTCGAGCGCATGGGGGTTCCTTCGGTGGGGACACAAAACGGACGGAAGCGATCCGCTTCGCTACCCACCGTGAGAAGTCCTTGCACGGAACGCAACCGGAACCCTCACTTGGACGCAATTCCTGCTGGCTGCGTACGGCCTTCGCGCAGGCGTCCGGAACCGACTCACCCGGGCCGGGGAAAAGTCCCGCGGCAGCAGGCCGTTTGAGTGAAGGCGCGGAACCAAGCCGGGCCGGGGCCAGTTGACCAGGGCGCTCCACTAGCGGGCACTCGTGCGACAAAAGGACCAATGATGCTCAAGAAGATCATGACTGCCGCCGCGGTCACCGCCGCCGCCGTCGGTGCGGGCGCTGCCGTTGCCGCTCCGGCCATGGCCATCGGCAACGACAACGGGGTCAACACCGTCAACGGCAACGGCTCCCAGCAGATCTACGGCAACCAGAAGACCGCCGGCGACATGAGCCCGCAGCTCAGCCTGGTCCAGGGCACCCTCAACAAGCCCTGCGTCGGCCTGCCGGTCAAGGTCAACGCCCAGTCGATCCTCGCGCTCGTCAACGTCGGCGTCCAGGACATCAACGTCCTGTCCAACCCGATGAACCAGCAGTGCGTCGAGAACTCGACCCAGGCCAAGGGCGACGAGCCGCTCTCCCACATCCTGAGCAACATCCCGGTCCTGTCCGGCAACGCCTCCGTCGGCAGCTGACCTGGCTCACCCGCCACCCGGGCCCTGCCCGTGGAGACGTGACGAGGCCACGTGACGAGGCCCCGGCGGCATCCGGCCGCCGGGGCCTCCGCATGCCCCGGGCCGCCCGTCAGCCCGTCCAGAAGTCCCACCACCGGGTCAGGACGAGCATGCCGATGATCCCGATGTGCAGGGCCGGGGGCGCCCAGGCGAACTCGGCGAAGAAGCCGCGGACGGGGCCGGGGGCGGGCAGCGCGCCGGTGCGGACGGTGTGCGCGGTCACCGCCCAGAACATCAGCAGCGTCGCGACCCAGGTCAGGCAGCACCACAGGCACAGCGCGTTGATCTCGTACAGGGACTGGACCATCAGCCAGGTGCAGAAGCCGACGCCGAACGCGCAGCCGGCGTTCAATCCCAGCCAGAACCAGGTGCGGTAGCGCGCGCCGGCCAGCAGGCCCGCCCCCGCGCACACCACGGCCCCGAACGCGACCAGTCCCAGCATCGGGTTGGGGAAGCCGAAGACCGCCGCCTGGTCGCTCTGCATGACGCTGCCGCAGGAGACCACCGGGTTGAGGCTGCACGCCGGCTTGAAGTCCGGGTCCTCCAGCAGCAGGAACTTGTCGAGGGTGATCACCCAGGAGGCCAGCACCCCGGCGGCGCCGGTGAGGACGAGCAGCCAGGCCAACGCCCGGGGGGCCGGGGACGGTTCGCCTTGCCGACGGGTGGCGGGCCGCGCCTGCTGGCGGGGGACGCCCACTGTTTTCGTTGCCATACGGCCCATGGTCCCCCGCTTCATGACAGACCGGGGCGAACCCTGTACATTTCGAGGCAAGTTGACCTGAAAAGGTGGCGGGAACCCCCGGCGCTTCCCGGACGTTTTACCGAACCCCGGACGTGATGCCAGAACCAGGGGCTACGTTGTGCTCCCGCGAAGTCACTAACTGCGACGGCCTGGAGAACCCACCTTGAGCGATCCGTACGAGACAACCGAGGCGCACCTCGAGCGACTCCTGGGCCGCGCCCTCAACTCCTATGACCTGCCCGACCGGTTGGTCGAGCGCCTCGGGTCGGCGCTCGCCCACAGTTCTTCGCTCCACACCACCGCCCACAGTCCTGCGGCGGGGCGGTGGCGGGAGATCCACCGGCACACCTACCTGCTGCCCGACGGTACGTCGGCCTCGCTGTGGGAACTGGTCCACCGGCATGAGCACGACCGGGAGCTGCGGCACGAGGTGTTCGCCAGCCGGGAGGAGACCAGGCTCGCCGCGGCGCGGCTGTTCGGCGAGGCCGCCGCGCAGCCGGTGTTCGACCCGGCGCTGGAGGGCGTGTTCGCCGCGGTGGAGGAGGAGGGCGACGCGGAGGCGGCGGCCCTCGGCGCTCTGTTCGGCCCGCCGACGGCGGATCAGCGGCACCGGGAGTACGCGGTGGACCAGTCCGCCGACCATGCACGGCGGGTGCTGCGGCGGGCCGAGAACCCGGACCGGCCCGGGCCCGAGGCGGCGGAGCTGCTGCGCTCGGCGTACGCCCACCGGATCACGCAGGCGTTCGGCACCCGGCAGTGCCTCGCGGACGGCCGGGACGCCGGCTTCCGGCTGTACGAGCACGCGTTCCTGCTGCTCGACGGGAGCGAGGTCAGCCTGTGGGAGGTCGAGCACACGGCGACGCCGGACGGGCGCCACATGTGCGAGGTGTACGCGACGGAGGCGGCCGCCCGCGGGGCGATGGAGGTCCGCGCCCACGGCTGACGGCGGCCGCTCCCCCGGGGCTGCGGGTCCCTGCGGGAAGCGGGAACGGGCATGTCCGCTCGGGAACGGACATGCCCGTCACAGGGGGGCCGGCAGCCGGGTCAGGCCGCCGGGACCTTCTCCGCAGTGCCCGCAGCCCCGACCGCGGCCTGTTCGCCGCCTTCGCCCTCCTGTGCGGGGAGCGACCTGCGGGGCAGCGTGAACATCACCGCGAAGATCAGGGCGAGGACGGCCGCGATCCACCACAGGGCGCCGCGGAAGGCCTCGACGTACGGGGCGCCGAAGGCGTTGTCGTCGTCGATCAGCCCGAAGAAGACGACCGAGGTGAGGCCGAGGCCGAGGGCGTTGCCCATCTGGCCGGTGGTGTTGACCAGGCCCGAGGCGGAGCCGGCGTGCTCGCGCGGGACCTCGGAGAGCACGGTGTCGGTGAGCGGGGCGACGATCAGGCCCATGCCGGCGCCCATGACGACCAGCGGCGCCGCCATCTGCCAGGAGGTGATGGCCATGCCGTAGTGCTCGGACTCCCAGATGTAGAGCAGGATGCCCGCGGCCATGGTGAGCGCGCCCGCCTGGAGGACCTTGCGGCCGAAGCGGGGCACGAGCTTCTGCACGGAGAGGCCCGCGGCCACGGAGACGGCGATGGAGAACGGGATGCCGGTGGTGCCGGCGCGCAGGGCGCTCCAGCCGAGGCCGACCTGCATGTACAGCGTCCAGACCAGGAAGAAGATGCCGGTCGCCAGGCCGAAGGTGAGCTGGACGGCGATACCGCCCGCGAAGCTGCGGATCTTGAACAGGGAGAGCTCGACCAGCGGTGAGCCGTCCTTGCGGATCTTGTGCTTCTCGTAGGCGACGAAGGCGAGGAAGACGAACGGCGCCGCGATCATGGACACGAAGCCCCACAGCGGCCAGTCGTTCTCCCGGCCGTGGGTGAGCGGGAAGATCAGCATGACCAGGCCGAGGGTGGCCAGGACGACGCCGACGAGGTCGAGGCGCAGGGCCCGCGGGGCCTTGGACTCGGTGATGAACGCCCGGCCGAGGAGCACTCCGGCGATGCCGACGGGCAGGTTGATCAGGAAGATCGGGCGCCATTCGAGGCCGAAGAGGTTCCACTGGGTCAGCAGGGCGCCGAGCATCGGGCCGGAGACGGCGCCGAGGCCGACGATGGCGCCGAACATGCCGAAGACCTTGCCGCGCTCGTGCGGCGGGAAGGTGACGTGGATGATCGCCAGCACCTGCGGGACCATCAGCGAGGCCATGGCGCCCTGGAGGATGCGGGCGGCGACCAGCACGTCGGGGGTGGGGGCGATGCCGCAGAGCAGCGAGGCGGCGGTGAAGCCGGCGATGCCGACGAGGAAGAGCCGCTTGCGGCCGTAGATGTCGCCGAGACGGCCGCCGGTGATCAGGCCCGCGGCGAAGGCGAGGGCGTAGCCGGCGGTGATCCACTGGATGGCGCTCGTGGAGGCGCCGAAGTCGCCGCGCATGGAAGGTATCGCGATGTTGACGATCGTGACGTCGACCAGGTCCATGAAGGCGGCGATCATCACGATGGCGAGCGCCAGCCAGCGGCGGCGGTCGGCGGCGGGGGCGGCGGAGTCGGCGCCGGTGTCGGAAAGGTCGGGAAGGTCGGTGTTCCGCTTCTCTCGTGCGGGCCCGTCGTCGGTTCCGGGCGATGTCGTGGTCGTCTCGGTCATGGGAAGAACCTAGACGGGATGTAGGTCCGTTCGTGTCCTATTTCGCTGGCAGGCTGGTTGCCATGACCGACACTCCGGCACGACTGCTGACCCTGCTGTCCCTGCTGCAGACCCCGCGCGAGTGGCCCGGCAGCGAACTGGCCGGCCGACTTCGGGTGAGTACGCGCACCATCCGCCGCGACATCGACCGGCTGCGGGAGCTCGGCTACCCCGTGGAGGCGACGCTCGGCGCCGAGGGCGGCTACCGGCTGGTGGCGGGCGCGGCGATGCCGCCGCTGCTGCTGGACGACGAGGAGGCCGTCGCCATCGCCGTGGGGCTTCGGGCGGGGGCCGGGCACGCGATCGAGGGGGTGGAGGAGGCGTCCGTACGGGCGCTCGCCAAGCTGGAGCAGGTCCTGCCGGGGCGGCTGCGGCACCGGGTGGGGGCGCTGCAGTCCGCGACGATCGCCGTGACCCGCGGGGACGGCGCCACCGTGGACCCGCGGACGCTGACGGCGATGGCGGCCGCGGTGGCCGGGCCGGAGCGGCTGCGGTTCGCCTACCGGGACCGGGACGGCGCGCACACGAAGCGGCTGGTGGAGCCGTACCGGCTGGTGAGCACGGGCAGCCGCTGGTATCTGGTGGCGTACGACCTGGAGCGGGACGACTGGCGGACCTTCCGGGTGGACCGGGTCGCCGACCCGTTCCCGACGGGGGCCCGCTTCACGCCGCGCGAGCTGCCGATGGACGCCGTGGACTTCGTACGGCGGGGGCTGCGGGGGCGGGAGACGTACGAGGTGGAGGTCTCCTTCGGGGTGCCGGCGCAGGAGCTGCCGCAGTGGCTTCAGACGCACGCCGAGGTCTCCCCTGAGCCCGGGGACGCCGGGCGCTGCCGGGCGCGGTTCGAGAGCGGGGACGCCGCGGAGTGGGTCGCGGCGCGGCTGGCCCTGACGGGACTGCCCTTCACGGTGCACGGGCCGGCCTCCCTCGCGGCGGCCGCCCGCGGCCTCGCCGACCGGCTGGCGGCGGGGGCGGGGACTGGGGCGGGGACTGGGGCGGGGACGGGTCAGGAGCGGCGCGGGACCACCAGGCCGGACGCGTAGGCGAAGACGACGAGCAGCCGGGGTACGGCCCGGACAGCCCCGATCCCGGCTGCACGTCGGCCGGCCGGCCCTGGCCCGCGCGGCTTCCCGGTCGGGCGCAGGGTGCGGCGCCGCCCCCGGCGGGCCGGGGGCGGGGGTGCGGCGCGGCGGGGGCGTCAGGCCACGGCGTCGAAGCCGGTGTCGTGGGCCATGCGCTTCAGCTCCAGGAGGGCGTGCTTCTCGATCTGGCGGATTCGCTCGCGGGTCAGGCCGTGCTGCTTGCCGACCTCCGTCAGGGTCCGCTCGCGGCCGTCGTCTATGCCGTACCGCATCTTGATGATCGACGCCGTGCGCTGGTCGAGCTTGCCCAGCAGGTCCTCCAGCTCCTCGCTGCGCAGCAGGGAGAGGACGGACTGCTCGGGGGAGATGGCGGAGGTGTCCTCCAGGAGGTCGCCGAACTGGGTCTCGCCCTCGTCGTCCACGGACATGTTCAGGCTGACCGGGTCCCGGGCCCAGTCCAGGACGTCGCCGACGCGCTTCTCGGTCGTGTCCAGCTCGGCGGCGATCTCCGCGTGCTCCGGGTCGCGCCCGTTCTCCCGGTTGAACTCCCGCTGGACGCGGCGGATCCGGCCGAGCTCCTCGACGAGGTGGACGGGCAGGCGGATGGTGCGGGACTGGTCGGCGATGGAGCGGGTGATGGCCTGGCGGATCCACCACGTCGCGTACGTGGAGAACTTGAAGCCCTTGGTGTAGTCGAACTTCTCCACGGCGCGCACCAAGCCGGCGTTGCCCTCCTGGATCAGGTCGAGGAGGGGCAGGCCGCTGCGCGGGTAGCGGCGTGCGACGGCGACGACGAGGCGCAGGTTGGAGCGGATGAAGACCTCCTTGGCGCGCTCGCCCTCGGCGACGAGGGCCTCCAGCTCCTCGCGGGAGGGGCCGGCGCCCTTGCGCTCCACGCCGCCTTCGAGGATCTCCCGCGCGTACACGCCGGCCTCGATGATCTGCGAGAGCTCCACTTCCTTGGCCGCGTCGAGCAGCGGGGTGCGCGCGATCTCGTCCAGGTACATGCCGACCAGGTCGCGGTCGGCGATCTCCCCGCCCGCTGCGCGGGCACTGCCCGTGGACTCGTTGCGGGCGACGGCGCGGGTTGCCATGCGTGCTCCCTTGCAAAGTGTTAGGTCGCGGTGCGGCTGCTGGAACGCGGCTGCGCGTCCCCGGACACTCTCCCGAGTGCCCGCTTCCGATGGAAACAACGACTGGAATCGGGACAGAATTCCCACGCCGGTCGATGTTTTTCGCGATCTTGCAGTATCCTGCCCCGCCGCCCTGCCCAGAGCAGGCTCGGCGGCGTTTCCGGACCGCGAAGAGATGCAGGTCAGAGCGGGGGCGGGGACCGTCGGGGCGGCGCTGCACCGGGTCGTTGCCCCCGCTCCTGGAGACGCCGTCCGGGCCCGTCCGGTTGCCCCGCGCCCGCCGAACGCCCGGGGCGGCAGCCGACCGGGCTCAGCCGAACTGGACGGAGCGCTTCGACAGGCCCATCCAGAAGCCGTCCACCGTGTCCGAGCGGCGGCCGAGGTCGCCGGCGGCGTCCGCGGCACCGAGGGTGACGAAGAGGGGCGCGAAGTGCTCCGTGCGCGGGTGGGCCAGGCGGCCGGCCGGAGCCTTGGCCTCGAAGTCGAGCAGGGCGTCGACGTCGCCTGCGTCGAGGGCCTCCCGGCCCCATGCGTCGAACTCCGCCGACCAGGCGGGGACGCCGGGCCCGGTGTGCCGGAGCGCGGCCAGGTTGTGGGTGAAGAAGCCGCTGCCGACGATCAGGACGCCCTCGTCGCGCAGCGGGGCGAGCCGGCGGCCGATCTCCATCAGCCGCCCGGGGTCCAGGGTCGGCATGGAGGCCTGGAGGACCGGTATGTCGGCGTCGGGGTACATCTCGACGAGGGGGACGTACGCGCCGTGGTCGAGGCCGCGGTCCGGGGCGTCCTGGACCGGCATGCCGGGGGCGTGCAGCAGCGCCCGTACGGACGCGGCGAGATCCGGGGCGCCGGGGGCCCCGTAGCGGACCCGGTAGTAGTGCTCGGGGAAGCCCCAGAAGTCGTACACGAGCGGGACGGTCTCGGTGGCGCCGAGCGCCAGCGGGGCCTCCTCCCAGTGGGCGGAGACCACGAGGACGGCGCGCGGGCGCGGCAGGGCGGCGGACCAGGCGGCCAGCTCGGCCGGCCAGAGCGGGTCGTCGGCCAGGGGCGGGGCGCCGTGGCTGAGGTACAGGGCCGGCATGCGGGCGGGGGCCGGGTCCTGGGCCGGGGCGGCGGCGGGGTGCGGGGTGGCGGTCACGGCGGTGCTCCTCGTTCGCGGGCGCGGGGCCGGGGACAAGGACAAGGCTGGACAGGACGAACCCCGCGTCGTTCAAATTTGAACAACGCGGGGCCGTCGGTCATTCCCGGGGCACCCAGGCGCCCGTCAGTGGGCGATCACCGGAACCTTGACCTCCGCCGTGTCGGCGCCGCGGCCGGAACCGGAGGCGACCGGGCCGCCGGCGCCGGGACGACCGGTGTTGATCAGCGCCAGTGCCACGGCCGCGCTCGCGGCGAGGATGCCCACCGCCCACCAGATGGCGGCCGCGTAGCCCTCCACCATGGCCTGCGCCTGGACCAGCCCGGCCGCGGCCCCGGCCGCGGCGGCCTCGCCCGCATGGTCCACGAGGTACGCGGTCGTCGCCGACGCGGCGATGGTGTTCAGCAGGGCGGTGCCGATCGCGCCGCCCACCTGCTGCGAGGTGTTGACCATGGCGGAGGCGACACCCGCGTCGGCCGCGGCCACACCGTGCGTGGACAGCGACATCGCCGGCATGAACGCGGTGCCCATGCCCAGGCCCAGCAGCAGCTGCGCCGGCAGGATCAGCCCGGTGTACGAGGAGTCGACCTCCAGCTGTGTCAGCAGCAGCATGCCGGTCGCGGCGACGAGGAAGCCGGGGCCCATCAGCAGCCGCGGCGGGACGCGGTTCATCAGGCGGGCGCCGATCTGCGTGGAGCCCGTGATCATGCCGGCGATCATCGGCAGGAACGCGAAGCCGGTCTTCACCGGCGAGTACCCCTTCACGACCTGCAGGTAGTAGGTGAGGAAGAGGAACAGCCCGAACATCGCGATGACGGCCAGGCCCAGCGAGAGGTAGACGCCGCCGCGGTTGCGCTCCAGCAGGACGCGCAGCGGCAGCAGCGGGGACTTCACCCGCGACTCGACCAGGACGAACGCGCCGAGCAGCACCACCGACGCCGCGAACATGCGGATCGTCCACGCGTCCGACCAGCCGGCCGACTCGGCGCGCGTGAACCCGTACACGAGCACGACCAGGCCGAGCGTGGACAGCAGGACACCCGGCAGGTCCAGCGGGGCCCGGTTGCGGCCGCCGACGGGTTCCCGCACGACGAGCCAGGCGCCCACGGCCGCGACGACGGCGAACGGGATGTTCACGAAGAACGTCCAGCGCCAGTCCAGGTACTCGGTGAGGAACCCGCCGAGGATCAGGCCGACCGCGCCGCCGCCGCCCGCGATCGCGCCGTAGATGCCGAACGCCTTGGCCCGCTCGGCGCCGTCGGTGAACATCACGGCGAGCAGCGAGAGCGCGGCCGGGGCGAGCAGCGCGCCGAAGGCGCCCTGGAGGGCGCGGGCGCCGAGCATCATCGCCTCGCCGGTGGCGGCGCCGCCGAGCGCGGAGGCCAGGGCGAAGCCGATCAGTCCGACGACGAAGGCGTTGCGGCGGCCCCACTTGTCGGCGATGCGGCCGCCGAAGAGCAGCAGTCCGCCGAAGGCGAGCGCGTAGGCGGTGATGACCCACTGGCGGTTGCCGTCGGAGATGCCGAGGTCGGCCTGGGCGGAGGGCAGCGCGATGTTCACGATCGTCGCGTCGAGGACGACCATCAGCTGCGCCAGCGCGATGAAGACGAGCGCCTTCCAGCGGTTGGGATCGGGGGCCGCCGCCCCGAGCGGATCGGCGGTGTCGGCTGTTTTCGGCATGGGGGTACCCACTTCGGTGTACGGAATGGCGGAAATGATGAAACAAGCGGCTTTTGTGACGCTAGCGGGCCGGGGCCTGCTGCGTCACTCGGTTTTCTGCCTGAGGTCCTCGAACGTCGCGGGTGCGCCGGGGAGTTCGGAGGCCCCCGGGGCGCGCAGCCCGTCGAGGAAGATCTGGAGGTGGCGGTGGACGAAGGCGTCCACGCTGACGCAGGAGGCGTCCGGCAGGGGGCGGCTGAGCTGGGACAGCGCGACCATCAGGTCGCCGGGGCCGACGTCGCCGCGGACGAGGCCCGCACGCCGCCCGGCATCCATCAGGGACGCGACGGCCTCGGTCAACATGCCGTTGGCGGCGAGGAGTTCGGGGTGCTCGCGGTCGAAGCCGCTGCCGAGCATGGCGCACAGGGCGCCGATCCGCTCGTCGGCGGCGGTGTGCGTGAAGCGGCACAGCGCGGCGAACGCGTCGGGCTCCTCGGCGAGCGCGTTGCGCACCTCGGCCGTGACCCGGCCCATCACGAACAGCACGACGTGGTGGACGAGTTCGGCCCGGTCGGGGAAGTGCCGGTAGAGGGTGGCGTTGCCGACGCCCGCCCGGCGGGCGACCTCGTCGAACGGGGCCCCCGAGCCCAGCTCCACGAACACCTCCCGCGCCGCGGTGAGGATCCGCTCCCGGTTGCGCACGGCATCCGCGCGCGGACGGGGAGCGCGCGCGGGCGCGTCGGCGGAGACGGCGGTGCGCTGCATCAGGGGCCTTCCTCGAACGGCTCCGCCCGCCCGCGGGGGGCGGCGTACGAACACCTGGGCACCGGCACCCGCGAACCGGGAGAACCGAAACGGGGACCGGATCCCCGTTTGGGGGACACGAGTGCAAACGGGGATCCACTCCCCGGTTATTTCACCCTCCCGTGTGAGCCGCACCACACGGCTGTTCCCGTTCGGCCGCACCCGGCGCGCGGGCCCGGCGCGCCCGGCGGAGGGTGAGCGCACGGAGTGCAGCACGGGCCCGGCCGGCTGCCGCGGAGCGGAAGGCGATCCCCATGGCGCAGACCCGCCACCGGATACGCAGACCCCACCGCGCCGGCGCCTACATCGGCCTGACCGCCCTCGCCCTCGGCATCACCGCGACCGCCAGCAGCGGGATCTCCGGCCGCCACCACTCGGCGTCCGGGCCGACGGCGGCGACCGCGGAGTCGGCTCTGGCCCCGTGCCGGATCAGCGGCGCGCCGGGCGTCCAGATGTCGGAGGGGCTGCCGACGCCGCCCGGGTACTCCCGCTCGACCGGCGAGGTCCGCGCCCTCAACCTGATGATCGACTTCCCGGACGCCAAGGGCGAGGGCACGGCGCTGGACCGGATGGCGGAGTTCTTCCCGCAGACCTCCGACTGGTTCCGCACCAGCTCCTACGGCCGGCTCACCTACCGCCCCGAGGCGCCGGTGAAGAGCTGGCTGAGGATGCCGATGCCGTTCGCCGCGTACGGGATCGGGCGCGGGTCCCCGTACGAGCCCGGGTACCGGCAGCTCGTCGAGCACATCGTGAGCGCGGCCGACCCGGAGGTGGACTTCAGCCGGTACGACCTGGTGAACATCCTGGTCACGCCGAACGCGGGCCCGTCGGCGCTCGACACGGTGCTGTCGGTGACGTTCTCCGGCAACGGGGACGCGCCGGTCGCGGACGGCGTGCCGCTGGCGAACACGTCGTTCGTCTACAGCCGGCAGGACGACGGCTCCGGCACCTACCGGGAGACCGGCTACCGGGTCCTGCCGCACGAGAACGGGCACGTCTTCGGCCTGCCCGACCTGTACACGGCCGACGGCGGCGGCGCGGTCGGGCACTGGGACATCATGAGCGAGGACTGGGGCTCCAACAACGACCTGCTGGGCTGGCACAAGTGGAAGCTCGGCTGGCTGGACGGCTCGCAGATCAGCTGCGCGTCGAAGCCCGGCACGAGCGACCACGTGCTGACGCCGCTGGCGGTCGGGGGAGGCGTGAAGCTGGCCTTCGTCCCGCTGTCGGCGACCACGGGGTACGCGGTGGAGGTCCGCACGCAGGCGGGCAACGACGAGACGGTGTGCAAGCCGGGCGTACTGGTCTACAAGGTCGACTCGGAGGTGGACACGGGGCGGGGCCCGGTCACGGTGGTCGACAGCGCGGTCGGCAGCGGCGGCTGCACACGCCGGCCGAACGTCCACGGGGAGCTGTCGGACGCCCCGTACCGGCCGGGCGAGACGTTCACGGACGAGGAGGAGGGCATCAGCATCTCGGTGGTCGGCGAACTGCGCGACGGCAGCTTCCAGGTCCGCATCGCGCGGCCGTGACCCCGGGCGGGGGCTGCCGCCGGGACCCGGTAGTCTGATCTTGACTGTTTGAACAAGTTCAAGAACTACTGGGGGGCCGGTGCACCGTCACCGCATCATGATCTCCGCCGCGGCCGCCGCGGCAGCCGTAGGCCTCGTACCGGCCACGGTGCAGGCGGCGGAGCCGACGCCGCCGGCTGCGGCCACGGGGAAGGCCGGGGCCGCAGAGAAGGCCGGGGCCGCAGGTAAGGCCGACGCGGCACGGGCCGAGCTGCGCAAGTCGCCGTTCTTCAGCCCGGCCGAGCGCTCCGTCGCCGCCAAGGGGCAGTCCGGCGGCAAGGCGTCGGCGCAGGGGGGCGCGAACGCGGCGGCGGGCGACCCGTACCTGTCCGTGGAGATGGGCGCGAGCCACACCACGGCGCGGGGGATCATGCTCACCGCGTACGTAATGATCATCAGCGACCTGCCGACCGGGGCCCTCGTGAACGTCGACTGGGGCGACGGCAACAAGGAGACGGAGGTCGTCCTCTCCGACGCCGCCTACCCCTTCCTCCACCTGAACCACACGTACGCGGAAGTCGGCGCCCACAAGGTCACCCTCACCGCGGAGGACATCCGCAGCGGCCTGAAGACGACGAACACCCTCGACGTCGTCGTGGCCGGCTCCGAGTTCACCCCGCACGCCCCGACCCGCCTGCTGGACACCCGCGACGGCACCGGCGCGGCGGGCGCCCGGCCCGTCCCCGCGTACGGGACGACCCGCGTGAAGGTCGCCGGCACCCGAGGCATCCCGGCCGGCGTGTCCGCCGTGGCGCTCAACCTCACGGCCACCAACACCAGGGCCGCCGGGCACGTCAGCGCGTACGCCGCGGGCACCGACCGCCCGGCCACGTCGAACCTCAACTTCGCGGCGGGGCAGACCGTCCCGAACCTGGCGGTCGTCCCGGTGAGCGAGGACGGCCACATCGAACTGTCCAACCACAGCGACGGCACCACGGACCTGCTCGCGGACGTCACCGGCTACTTCACCCGCTCCGCGGCAGCCGGCTACACCTCGCTCGCCCCGACGCGCCTCGTCGACACCCGCGAGGGGCTGGGCGCGGCACGGGGCCCGGCCGCCGGCCAGTCGACGTTCGCCGTGCAGATCGCGGGCGCGGGCGGCGTCCCGCCGAAGGGCGTCACGGCGGTGGCCCTGAACGTCACGGTGACCGACCCGCGGGAGGCGGGCCACCTGACGCTCTTCCCGAGCGGGCAGCAGGCGCCGGTCACGTCGAACCTCAACTTCACGGCCGGGCAGACCGTCGCCAACTCGGTGATCGTCCCGGTCGGCCCCGACGGCCGGATCGAGATCCGCAACGGCTCCTGGGGCGGGGCCGACGTGATCGTGGACGTCGTCGGCCACTACAGCGCCGAGGGCAAGGCCGCCTACCTGCCGGTCACGCCGACCCGCCTGCACGACTCCCGCGAGTGGTGGCAGGTCAAGTCCTTCGACTTCCTGCACCAGCGGATCCCGGCGGGCAAGTCGGCACCGGAGGCGGCCGTGGTGAACGCGACGGTGACCAACACCACCGGCAGCGGCCACCTTTCGATCGCCCCGGACCCGAACACCCAGCTGCAGTACGACCAGGGCACGGCGACCACCCCGCAGCCCCCGCAGTCCTCGAACCTGAACTGGACGAAGGGCGCGACGGTCTCGAACCTCGCCCAGACGGGCACGGGCCCCGACGGCATCGTCGACTTCTGGAACCGCAGCTGGGAGCCGGTCGACCTGGTCGTCGACCTCTTCGGCATCTACGACAGGCGATGACCCCCGGGGTCCGCGAACGCGCCGGCCAGGAGATATCCGGCACGTTCGCGGGCCCCGACCAAGATCTCCCGGTACGCACCGCACCCCACCCGCTACACTTGCGCCGGTGGCCAGGTCCTCACGGACCGCGTCCACGAGCACGCCTTCGTAGCTCAGGGGATAGAGCACCGCTCTCCTAAAGCGGGTGTCGCAGGTTCGAATCCTGCCGGGGGCACAACGCGTTACCGCTCTGACCTGGGATTACTCCCCCAGGGAGGGCTCCTGCTCGGCCTCGGACTCCTCGTCCGGGGCCGTTTGCGTGAGCGGAGGACGGCATCCCACGCGTATCCGGCATCTCAGGAGGACCACGCCGCGAGGAGTTCCGCCGGGCCGTACGCAGCGTCGAGCCCCGCGCAGTCGGTCCCGCTGCGCGAGACAGCGATGACAGGCACGGGAGCATCCGTGAGCGCGGCACGGTGTCGGTGCAGCGCCGCGAGATCGTGCCGGTCGAACGGGGAGTTCTCCAGCCACTTCACCGAGCCGACGAACAACAGCTCCTTGGCGATAGGCGCGCGGTCCGCTCCCACGATGTCGATCTCCACATCGTTGGTGCGGGTCCAGTAACCGCCGATGGCGGGGGCAGCCGGGAGGTTCGCATCGGGAAGCAGCCGTGCCAGCGCGTCGCGCACCAGAGGTTCAATGGCCCTGCCACGCCAGCTGGTCCAGTTTTCACGGATGCGCTGCAGCGTCAGGTCACCCCGGCCCCGCTCGATCTCCTCCATCGCCGGACCCAGGAGCTTCAGCCAGAAGCGGAGGTAGGGATCCGCGACCCGGTAGCGGCGATCCTTCGAAGGCCGCGTGGACACGGGAAGCTCTGCCGCGATCACCCGCTTGTCCGCGAGAATCCCCAGCGACCGCTGTAGCGGGGTCGCCCCGATCCCGCCGGCGGCGCGGGCAATGTTGGAGAACGTCCGCTCACCGCTGCCGATCGCCGAGAGGACGGTGCGTGCCTGGACCTGCTGGGGGAACTCCGCTGCAAGTGAGCGCTCCGCCGACACCAGCAAGGCCGAGACCGGATCACTGAGCGCCGCCTGCAGGAACTCCCACATCCCGGCGCCGTGCGTCCACTCCGCACAGATCAGAGGCAGTCCACCGGTGATCAAGGCCGCATCGAAGGCCGAGGCAGGATCGAGGCCGAGCATCTCGCCCACCTCCGCCGGGTTGAGCGGACCCAGAACCATCTCCCGTCCACGCTGATGGAACGGGCGTCCATAGCTGTTCAGCGCCTCCATCATCGACAGGTCGGAACCGATGAGAACCAGCAGAACCGGCTTCTTCTCCAGCACTCGGTCCCAGGCCCGCTGGAGCATGCCTTCGAAGGCGCCTTCCGCATCCATCAGATAGGGCACCTCGTCCATGACCACCACGCTCGCCCGGTCGTGCGGAAGGGCCGCCGCCAGCACGTCGAAGGCCGCATCCCAACTCGCCGGGCGGGCCGCGGACAGCAGATTCGCCAGCGGAAGGCTGGACACGTGCGCATCCTGGCTGAACCGCTCCAGGTCAGCCCCCGGCGACGCCCCCGTGGCGGCATAGAAGAGGAACGGCGCACCGGACCTCTCGGCGAACCGCTCCACCAACCGCGACTTGCCCACCCGGCGGCGCCCTCGAAGCATCACGCACCGCCCCGGCCGCTCCCCACCGACCCCGGCGGCCACCTTGCCCAGCTCGCGATCCAGCGTCTCGAGCTCGTGCCGCCTGCCCACGAAATCTGCCATGCCGCACCTCCCCAGCATCACCGATGCCAAAGTTACTAACACTGCAGTTAGCAACATTAGTGTTAGTTGCAGGCTCTTCGGGGAGATACCGCGCGGTGCCGATCACGCCGAACGGCGGCCGTCGTGCACGTGCGCCCCCCTGGGGGCGGGCACGAGGAAGCCCTTCCGGGCCCCGGGGGCGGGGCCGGAAGGGTCAGGGGTGGGCGGCGGCTAGCTCAGGCCCCTTGTGCGTTCGCCTATGCGGTCGCCTACCGGGGCGCCTGCGCGCTTCAGGTCCGCCTTCGTGTGTGCGCCGCCCTTGACCTTGCTGCGTACGGGGCCGGCAAAGCCGTGGCCCTTGGAGGGGGGCGGTCCGGGCGGCTCCTGGCCCTTCGCGGCGCGCCGGAGGTCCTGGTTCTGCTCTTTGCTCATCCCGTCGTCAACTCCTCGGGAAGCACCCAATCGGACTATTGGGATCGTATGCACATATGGCGCGGTGTGCACCTTCCGGGGGCGTCAGCGGGTGGTCGGCTCCGCCGGGCCCGCGGGGTCGGGGACGAGGTCCGCCGGGCAGGGCGTGCCCCGGGGCAGCTGGTACTTCGCCGCGATCCGGTACTCCCCCGGCGCCGGGGCCAGGAGCTCCGTCCACACGTCGCCCGCGGCGTCCGCCTCGGCCTTGAACAGGCAGCCGGCCGTGTTCGCGTACCCCTGCGGCGGCGGCACCGGGCGCCCCTCGGCGTCGACGAGCCCGAGCCACGGCGAGTGCGGGATCCGGACCAGGACCCGTCCGGGGGCCTTCACGTCGACCACCAGCCGGTCCGCGCCCGCCCGGACCACCGAGGCCGGCCCGGACACCAGTTCCGTCGGCCGGGCGACGCGGAAGAGCTGCCAGTTCGCGTCGCCCCACACCCGCTCCAGGTACGGCAGCCCACCGGCGACGAGCCGGGCCTCCGCCTCGCCGCCCGAGTCGGGTTTGTCCGCCGGCAGCACCACGTAGTGGACGGCCCACCGCTCCAGCCACTCCCGGTAGCTGTCCGCGGTCAGCGTGTCGTCGTAGAAGAGCGGGTTGCGCTCCAGGTCCGCCTGCCGGTTCCAGCCGCGCGCGAGGTTCACGTACGCCGGGAACGCCGACGACTCCCGGTGGCTGCTCGCCGGCACCACCTCGACGCGCCCCCGGTCCGCGCCCGCCTTCTGCAGCTGGTCGACCAGCGGGGCGAGCTCCCGGTTCCAGGCGGCCACGGGGGTGGTGCGCACGATGTCGGTGACGCTGTTCACGGTGATCCACACGGTCACCCCGGTGAACGCCGCCACCAGCGCCCGCCGGCGGCGCGTGCCCGCGGCCGCGTACGGGACGGCCGCCAGGAGGACGGCCCCGCCGAAGAGCATGGCGAGGCGGGTGACGTTCGAGCCGACCTGCGAGTCGATCGCCCAGGTCAGGAAGACGCCGAGGACGTACACCGCCGCGGCGGCCCGGACCGTCTTCCACCGCTTCGGTACGAGGAGGGCGACGGCCAGCCCCGTGGCGAACGGCAGCCACGCCGAGCCGATCTTCATGGGCTGCGTCCCGGAGAAGGGGAACAGCCAGGCCGACAGCCCGACGACCGCCACCGGGGCCAGGCCGAGGGCGTACGCGCCCGGCCGCCGGCGGCTCAGGAACAGCGCGGCCGCGACGACCCCGAGGAAGAGGCCCGCGACGGGGCTGGAGGCGGTCGCGAGCCCGGCCAGCGGCGCCGCGACCGCGGCCTTCGCCCAGCGGCGGCGGGCCCAGCGGCGGGGCCAGCAGAAGACGGCCGCGACGGCGCCCAGCGCGAACATCGCACCCAGCCCGAAGGTGACCCGCCCGGACAGGGCGTTGCAGAAGAGGCCGTACACCCCGGCGAGGGCCGGCCACAGCGGCTCGCGCACGGCGCCGCGGCAGCGGGTCAGGATCAGCGCGAGCAGTCCGGCGGAGACGGTGCCGGCGACCATCATCGTCGTCCGCACACCAATCATGTACATGACGTACGGCGACACGACGCTGTACGAGACGGGGTGCATGCCCCCGTACCACGCCAGGTTGTACGCCGAGTCCGGATGGCGGCCCACGAACTCGGCCCATGCGTCCTGCGCGGCGAGGTCGCCGCCGCTGTTGGCGAAGGCGTAGAACCAGACGACGTGGAGCAGGGCCGCCACCGCCGTGGACACCGCCACCGGGTGCCACCGGGCCGCGGCGAGCGCGCGGGCGGCAGGCCCCCCGCCGGCGGCACCGCCCCGGGCACCACCCGCCGTACGCGCCGGCCCGGCGGCGGCCGGCGCGGGCGCGCCCCGGCCCTCGGTCTGCTCCTGCTCAGCGGTGGTCACTGGTCGCTCACTGCCCTACTCCCCAGCCCTGGGGTCCACTCCGACGCGTCCCGGCCGCCCGTCCCGGCTACTGGACGCACACCGGCGCCCCGGGGTTGCCCCCGAGGCGCCGGTCCATGGTCTCCGGTGCGGCCGCGGTCAGCCGATCCGGGTCAGCTTGCTGCCGATTCCCGGCGCAGCCAGGTCGTTCTTCAGGATCACGGGAACCTTCACCTGGCTGGCCCCCTCGCCGACGGTCAGCACGCCGACCTCGGTGCCCGCCGTCGCGGTCTGCGGCAGCTTGGAGTCGCCGTGCGACAGCCTGATGTCGACGGTCAGCGACGGCCAGCCGACCGCCTCGACGTCGGCACCGGCCACGACCGGGGTGCGGCCGCCGAGCCCGTCGTCCACGTACCCGACGACGTCGCCCTTCTTCACCACGGCGGCGTTGGTCAGTGACTTCTGCGTGGCCAGCATGATGTTCTTGCTCGCCGCGATCGCCGTGCCGAGGATCGGCACGCCGTGCTGCCCGAGGACCGCGCCGACGATCAGCTGGCGGGTCTTGCCGACCTGCTTCTCCGCGGCGAAGAGCAGGTTGCCGCCCGCCTTGCTGGTGGAGCCGGTCTTGATGCCGAGCGAGCCGTTGTACGGCACGAGGTCGTTCCAGTTGCGCCAGACCTTGCCCGACGGGTCCTGCCAGTTCGGCAGCTTGGTGATGGCGACGAGTTCCGGCATCTCGACGACCTTCAGACCCAGCTTGACCTGGTCCTCGGCGGTGCTGACCGTCGTGGCGTCCAGACCCGAGGGGTCCGTGTACGTCGTGTTGGTCATGCCGAGTTCCCTGGCGGTGTCGTTCATCTTCTTGACGAACGCCTCCTGGTCGCCGCCGGTGTCCCAGCGGGCGAGCAGCCGCGCGACGTTGTTCGCCGACGGGATCATGATCGCGGCGAGGGCGTCGTACTGCGAGATCTTGTCGCCCTCCTTCAGCGTGTTGACCGTCGACTCGCCCTCGGCGTCCTTCTTGCCGTCCTCGACGGCCGTCCTGTCGACATCGATCATCGGACCCTGCTCCCCCTTCTTCAGGGGGTGGTTCTTCAGGATCACGTACGCCGTCATCGTCTTGGCGACGCTGCCGATGGCGATCGGCTTCTGCTCGCCGAAGGTGCCGACGGTGCCGAGGCCCGAGGCCGCCATGAACGCCTGGCCCTCCTTGGGCCAGGGCAGCGCGGGAGCGGCGCCCTCGAAGGTGTACGACTTCTTCGCCGTCATCGTGAGCTTCGGCTCGGGCAGCGGGCGGACCAACTGCACGACCGACAGGATGACGGCGAGGAGCACGACGAGCGGCGCGTAGATCTTGACCCGGCGCACGAAGGTGCGCATCGGGGTCGGCGGCGGGGGCGGGTTGTTCGTGAGGTCCGCGAGCATGTCGAGCGGCGGCTTCGGCGGCAGCGGCTGCTGCGTCGTCCGCTCGGTCCGGTCGGAGGCGGCCGACGCCGGCGCCGACGCCGACGCGGCGGCAGCGGCAGCCGGCACGGCGGCCTTCGGCGCGGCGGCCTTCGGCGGCGGTACGGGGCCCCGCGCGGGCGCGGCCGGCTTCGCCGGGCCGTCGTCGGTCCGCAGCGGCACGAACGTGCTCGCCTTCTCCCCGCCGACCGACTTCGGCGGTACGGGGCGCTCGGCGACGGGCTTGTCGGCCGCAGGGGCAGCCGGTGCGGCCGGGGGCTTGACGGCGCGGAAGACGGCGGTGCGCTCGCTGTCCTCCGGCTCCTCGTCGGCGGGCCTCGCCGCGGCCGGAGCAGAGGCAGAACCAGCAGCAGAAGCAGAAGCAGAAGCGGAAGCGGAAGCGGAACCGGACGTCTTGCCGGCCTCGGCGGCCGGCGGCTTCACCGCGCGGAAGACGGCGGTGCGCTCGCTGTCCTCGGACTCCCCGGCGGGCTTCGCCGCGGCCGCCCCACGCCCCGCGGCCCCGGCGGCGGCCGCGGCGGCACCACCCGCCCGACCGGAACCGGAATCGAGGCGCGGCGCGCGGAACACCGCGGTGCGCTCGCTGTCGTCGTCCCCGGAGGCGGCGGGAGCCTTGTCAGCGGGCTTCGCGCCAGCGGCGGAGGCGGAGGCGGAACCAGAACCGGAATCGAATGTGGGGGCCCGGAAGACAGCCGTGCGCTCACTGTCGTCGGCACCGCCCGCGGGCTCCGCGGCCTTCTCGGCGCCGCCCGCGGCGGCAGCGTCAGCGGCGGGCTTCCCGGCGGGACGCGCCCCGGACCCGGCGGCTTCTCGCTCCCGCGTCGAACCGGAATCAAACACCGGGGCCCGGAAGACGGCGGTGCGCCCACTGCCGCCGCTGTCGCCGGACTCCGGGGCGGACGTGCCAACGGCCTTCTCGGAAGCCTTCTCGGAAGCCTTCGCGGCGGCCTTGCCGGGGGCTTCCGACGGGTTCGTCGCAGCGGGAGCGGCCGCGGACGCGCCCGCACCGCCCGACCCATCCGACTCGCCAGCCTCCCCGGAATCGCCGCCGGCGGCACCCGCTTCCTCGGCCTCGGCGTCCCCCTCGGACGCTGCGGATTCCGCCCGTCCGGACGAACCGGCCCGAGACGCACCGGCGTCCCCCACGGCCTCGCCCTCGGGCTCGGGGTCCTCCGCCGACTCCGCCTCCGCGGCCTCCCGCTCCCGTACGGAACCGGACGCCGCCCCCGCCGCGTCCTCGGAGTCGCGGGGACGGAACACGGACAACCTGGGATCCCGTTCCGCAGCGGACTTCGCCGCCCCCGGCACTGCTTCATCAACCGACTTGTCGGGGGACTCGCCCGCCACCAGTTCCTCCTCGTTCGCCACCGCGTCGCGTCCGGCTGTCCGAATGTCTAACAGTGTCCCGTCTCGGGGGCATCGCCCTCGCCCTAGACGAGAACGACATAGCTGCCGGTTCCCCTACAAAGCGACCAGGCACTCTCGACAGATGAATGTGAGAGGGGTCACCCTGTCACTCATCCACGCGGGGAGGCATGGATGGGCAGGAGCCGCAGAACAATTCCGGAGGAGCTTCTGCTGCTCGCTTTGGACCCGGCCACGGGTACCACGGCGCAGCCGCAGTCGCTCGACCTCGGCCTGGCCGGGGCACAGCTAGTGGAGCTGGCTCTGGCAGGACGGATAGCCCCTGACGGGGATCGTATCGCCGTGGTGATGCCACGGCCGACAGGAGATCCGACGCTGGACTCCGCACTGGAACTGCTGCGCAGGCGCGGCAGTCCGGTACGGGCCGTCCACTGGATCGGCGGGCCCCGGCTGGGGCTGCGCCAGATCTACCTCGCGCATCTGGAGCGCTGCGGCATGGTGCATGCCGTCGCGGGCCAGATGTGCGGAGTGCTGCCGACGACGCGCTACCAGGCGACGGACACGGCGATCAGCCGGGAGATCCGCGCCCGGCTCGACAGTGCGATCCGCACCGGCGTACCACCGGACCCGCGGACCGCGGCGCTCGCCGCGCTGGCCCACGCGGTCGGCCTCGGCAAGCACCTGTACCCCGGCAACGAGGGGCGGTCGTCCAGGTCCCGGCTGCGGGACCTGATCCGGCACGACCCGATGGGCGGACTCGTGGCGCACGCCGTGATGGACGTCCAGAACGGAGCGGCGGCGCAGCCGCGCCGCGAGCGGGCGTCCGCAGCGCAGGCCGCGCGTCCCACGGCGAACGCTGTTCCGATGCAGCCGCGCCGTGCGGGTGCGATGGCCCGCGTCGCCGCCCACTGAGCGGCCACTGAGCGGCCGCTGAAGGCTGCTGAACGGCCGCGGGACGACCGTGGAACGGCCACTCGGCCACCACTGCTCCACCCCTGCACCAGGCACCACACCGGCACCACCACGCACCGCGGCATCACCTGAACCACCGCAAACACGCAGATCCACCGCACCACCACACCGCACCATCGCACCGCCATCGCACCGCCACCGCACCGCCAGCACCCCGACCGGCCCCTGACGGCCCGGTCCGGGAGCCGCCCAGTGCGTCGGGGCGGCGGGGCCGGGTCCGCCCGGCCTCCGCCGCCCCGCACGCCTGTCTTTCCGTGCAGTTCTCCGGCGCAGCCCTGCCCTTCGGTGGCAGTCTGCTCCCCATCAGGCACGCAGAGAGACAGATCCAGAAGAAGGCGGAGGTGCCGTTCACGTGGCGTCCAATGTCAATCCCACCGTCCGACGCCGCCGACTGGGCATGGAGTTGCGCAAGCTCCGCGAGGACAAGGGCATGACGGCCGAACAGGTCGCCGAGCGCCTCCTCGTCTCCCAGTCCAAAATCAGCAGGCTGGAGAACGGCCGCCGTTCCATCAGCCAGCGCGACGTCCGCGACCTGTGCGACGTGTACGAGGTCGAGGACCGCCGGCTCGTCGAGTCGCTCATGCAGATGGCCAAGGACTCGCGCCAGCAGGGCTGGTGGCACGCCTTCGGGGACATCCCGTACAGCGTCTACATCGGCCTGGAGACCGATGCGGCGAGCCTGCGCACGTACGAGCCGCAGATGGTGCCGGGCCTGCTGCAGACCCCGGAGTACGCGCACGCCCTGATCCGCGGGGCCGTGCCGGAGACCTCGCCGGCCGACGTCGAGAAGCGCGTGCAGGTGCGCATGCACCGGCAGAAGCGCCTGTCGGAGACGGACAACAACAACCCCGAGGTGGGGCCGCTGCGGCTGTGGGCCGTCATCGACGAGGCGGCGCTGCGCCGGCGCGTGGGCGACGCGCAGCTGATGGCGAGGCAGTTGGAGTTCCTGATAGAGCAGTCGGAACAGCCGCACATCACCGTGCAGGTGATGCCGTTCGGGATGGGCGCGCACCCGGGGATGACCGGGCAGTACGCGATCCTCGAGTTCCCGGACGCGACGGATTCGACGGTCGTCTACATCGAGGGCGTGACGAGCGACCTGTACCTGGAGAAGGCGAACGACGTCCAGATGTACAGCGTCATGTACGAGCACCTGCGCGCACAGGCGCTGAACGTCGAGCAGACCCGCGAGTTCATCGCCGACATCATCGATGACTTCGGAGGAAATAACAGGTAAAAGCGGGACAAGCAGGGCAGACGGCAGGTAGGGCCGGTCACCGTACACCGTCACCTCCCGGCCACAGAAGGCCTGAATGGAATATGCCACTCGGTCGGGTGAATGACCTCTTCGCCCTCCGGAAGGTGCCGGTAGCGTCGATCACGTCGGCCAGGGGAACCCACCCACCTGGCACTACTCGCTGAACCGGAGAGAATCATGGCTATTCGTCAGGGCGCCACGGACAACTGGACCAAGTCCTCCTACTCCGGCGGGAACGGCGCCTGCGTCGAGGTCAAGTCCCCCGTCATGGAGGCCATCGCGGTCCGCGACTCGAAGGTGCAGGACGGCCCCTCGCTCACCTTCGCGCCGGGCTCCTGGACCTCTTTCGTCACCGGCGTCACCGAGGGCGCGCTCGGCCGCCTCGCCTAAACGTTACGGCGGCCACGCCTGGCCGCCTCCACCCCCACCCCACCACCCCCACCCCTGACCACCACGACGAGACCGGAGCACCGGAACCCGGCGAACGCCGGATCCGACCGCCAGGCCCCGGAACAACCGCACAGCACAGCGACAGAAGCCCTCTCGACCGGTCCGCCGTCTTGGCCGAGGGGGCTCCGTCATGTTCCGGGTCAGGCGGGGCGGTTGCAGCCGGCGCGACGCCAGGCCCGGCGAAACCGGCGGCCGTTCACTCCTCGAACGCATGGGTGCTACCTACATGTACCGCTCCTAGGATGTGCGCACCCGAACCGACCCCCGCGAGGAGCCGCCGCCATGACCGCCACCGCCTCCGCCTCCGCCTCCACCTCCGCCGTCCAGCCGCCGCCGTTCGCCGCCCGCGCCACCGCCGTCGGCGGCTCACCGGTCCGGGAGATCCTCGCCCTCACCGAGCGCCCCGGCGTCGTCTCGTTCGCCGGCGGTCTGCCCGCGCCCGAACTCTTCGACACGGACGGGCTGCGCGCCGCGTACGACGCCGCGTTCGCGACCTCCGCCGCGCGGGCCCTCCAGTACTCCACCACCGAAGGCGCGCCGGAACTGCGCCGGGCCGTCGCCGCACGGGCGACCGCCCGCGGCCTCGCCACCACCGCCGACGACATCCTCGTCACCACCGGGTCGCAGCAGGCGCTGACCCTCATCACCGCCACCCTCGTCGAGCCGGGCGACACCGTCCTCGTCGAGAACCCCACCTACCTCGCCGCCCTCCAGGCCTTCGGCCTGGCCGGCGCCCGCGTCATACCTGTGCCCTGCGACGAGCAGGGCATCCTGCCGGACGCCCTGGAGGAGATCGTCCGCCGGGAGCGCCCGAAGCTCCTGTACTGCGTCCCCACCTTCCAGAACCCCACCGGCCGCACGCTGCCGGCCGCACGCCGGGCCGCGGTCGCCCAGGTCGCGGCCCGCCTGGGCCTGTGGCTGGTCGAGGACGACCCGTACGGCGACCTCCGCTTCGAGGGCGACGACGTGCCGTGGCTCGCCGCGCACCCGGGCGCGGAGGACCGCACGGCGCTGCTGGGGAGCTTCTCGAAGATCATGGCGCCGGGGCTCCGCCTCGGCTGGCTCCGCGCCCCGGCCGCCCTGCGGCGGGCGGCGGTCGTCGCGAAGCAGGCGGCCGACCTGCACACCTCGACGGTGGACCAGCTGGCGGCCGCCCACTACCTTTCCGCCGCCGACCTCGACGCCCACATAGCCGCCGTCCGCGACGCCTACCGCATCCGCCGCGACGCCCTCCTGGCCGGCCTGGGCGAAGCGCTCCCGGAGGGCTCGGAGTGGAACCGCCCGGAGGGCGGCATGTTCGTGTGGGCCCGCCTGCCGGAGGGCCACGACGCGACCGCGCTGTTGAAGCGCGCGGTGGCGAAGGACGTCGCCTTCGTCCCGGGGGAACCGTTCTACACGGGCACTCCGGATCCGCGGACGCTGCGGCTGTCGTTCACGACGCACACGGCGGAGGAGATCGCGGTGGGTCTGGAGCGGCTGAGGGCAGCGGTGGGCTGAGCGGAGGAGGTGGGCGGGAGCCGATGGGTCCGCGTCGGGTGTGTGACTGGGGGTGTCCCCGGCAGTTGATGGTGTCCGGGGCGGCCCGGTCCCTCAAGGGCGCGCCCGTTGGGCGCGTCGCTGCGCGATGGCCCTTCGGGCCACCCTTGACCGACCGACCCGCCCCGGAGGCATTTTTTCTGCCGGGACGCCCCCAGGGGAACGGCCAGGGGGAGGGCGAGGCGTCAGGGGTCATCAGAGAGCCTCCTCTCCCGCCCCGCAGGCCCCCCTTTCACCACCGGCATCAGCCGCCCCGTCGACCGGAGCCGGGTGGGCTGTGACGTAGCGAAACGACGCCCAGAGCATCATCTGGACACAGGAGCGCGGCAGATCGCTACGCGGGCGTCCTCGGCTCGGCGGCTGGCCGCCGTCAGAGGCCGGGGCGGCGCGGCAGATCGCTACGTGGGCGCCGTCGGCTCGGCGGCTGGCCGCCGGATCGCAGGGGGCGGAGAGGGTGGAAGGGGCCTCCTGCCGCCAGACGCCGGTATACGAGGAGGGGGAGCGAGCCGGTGCGCTTCGCCGCCCCGGACGGCGGCCGGACGCCCAGGGGAGAGAAGCGCCCAGCGAGGTGGGGCGCTTCGCAGCCCCAGGCGGCAGCCGGACGCCGTGCAGACGGAGGCGTGTAGCGATCTGTCGCGTCCGCCCGCCCCAGACGACGGACAGACGCCGAAGAGAGGGAAGCACGTAGCGATTTGGGGCGCTCCTGTCTGCGGATGATGCTCTGGGCGCCGTTTCCTGCGGTCAGAGCCCACCCGGCTCCCGCTGGCGGGTCTGCTGATGCCGGTGGGGTGAAAGGGGCCCCGGGGCGGGAGGGCAGCGGCTCTGATCCGGCCGGTAGGTGATGGTCCCTCCAGGCCGTTCCCCTGGGGGCTTCCCGGCAGCTTGTTGGCATTCCGGGGCGGGCCGTCCTGTCAAGGGTGGCCCGCCAGGGCCATCGCGCAGCGACGCGACCAACGGGAGCGCCCTTTACAGGGCGGCCCGCTCCGGAAGGACAATGGGCTGCCGGGACACCCCCAGCACCAACCGACCCCGAGTCGTCGGCTCCCGACCATCCGGCTCCCGCCGACGCCTTCCAGGCCCCGCCTCCCCCTCGTCACGTCGCGACGCCGTCCGCATAGCGGGGGAGGCCGTTGGTGGGGATGGTCCAATCAGCGATCGTGACGTCCTCGCCGTACACGTAGTCCTTGCGCGTCGCGTACCTGGGGCCGGCTGGGGTGGTGTGGATGTCACTCATCACCGCGCCTGTGCCGGTACGCGGGTCGAAGACCGCGTACACGGGGATGCCGAGCAGGGCGTAGTCGCGCATCTTGCCGATCCAGTCGTTGTCCGGATTGGAACGGGAAACGACCTCGATCGCGGCGATCACCGTGCGCGGGTCAAAGGAACCTTCGCCCTGCATGTCTTCGAATGCGATCACCATGACGTCCGGGTGTCGCATGATGCCCTCGGGCTCGTCCTCCACGTCAGGTGTTCCCACGTGCGCCCACAGGCCGTCCGGCATCGTCTTCTCCAGGCGACGGCTGACCAGCCCTGCCGTCACCTCGTGCGGCCGTCCAGGGGCCGTCATGTCGTGGACGATTCCTTCCTTGGTGATCTCGAGTTTGCCGGGAACCACGTCCTCGATCCGGTCGATACCGTCACGCATGGCGCGGTAGAGGGCGTTGCCGTTCCGGGAGGCGTCAGGCGCGATGGTCATGGTGGCTCCTCGTCCGTGGCCGTGGGCCCGAGTCATCACCTTCATGCTAGGCAGCTCCTTCTGCGCGCACCCCGCAGCCGCTTCGTGCACCGCCCGCGGCTCGTCCATCCGCGCGCCTGCAGTCGCCGCATCTGCCCGGGGTCGGGGAGCGGAAGACGCGGCCGCAGCCGTCGCAGTCCTGGAAGGGGTCCGGGCGGGGACCCCGGCCCCGCAGGCCGGGCCGGGGGCCGGCCTGGGGCGGGAGGAGTTCGCGGAGGCGGTGGGCGATCACCGAGGGTGGGTGACGCAGGTCCGGTGGCAGGCCGGTGGAGAGCGCCAGGGAGATCGCCTCGGGTGGGGCGCCGCGCTCCAGCCAGCGGACGGTGCCGGGGGTGAGGCGGTGCACGTCGCGTTCGGAGAGGAGCAGGCGGGGGTCGGCCCGGTGGAGGCCCGTGAGGATCTCGTGTGCTGTCGCCACATGCTCTGGGGGGAGGGCCGGCGTCGGCGTCGGCGTTGCCACTGTGGCCGTCTGGTGGGCTGGGCGCTGTGCCGCCCCTGGAGTGGGCCGGGGCTCGGCCGCCTCGGGGGCGGACCGGGCTGCGGTGGGGGGTTCGGGGGCCGGCTGTGGGGGTGGGGGAACCTCGGGTTCGTCCGGGCGCGGCGGTGGTGCGGGGGACTCGGCCGCGGGCGGCGGCGTATCCGCCGATTCCGCCGCGGGTGGTCGCCGTGTCGGGGGTTCCGCGGCTGGCGGTTGTGGGTCCAGGGCGTCGGCCGTGGGCGCCAACGGCGCCGGTGGTCGTGGCGGCCGGGGTGCCTCCCGGGGCTCGGGGGACGGCACGAGTCGCGGCCTGAGGCGGGACGACGCGGTGCGGGTGGGCGGGCCGGAGGGCGTCCCGTGGGGGCGGTTGTACGAGATGGTGCGGGTGACGACGCGGCCCGACGGGAGGCGTTCGCGTACGCGGGCCAGGTAGCCCTGGGCCTCCAGCTCGCGCAGTGCGCGGCCGATGCGGTGCTCGCTGTCGGGGAAGCGTTCCGCGAGGGTGCGGATGGCCACCCGTGTCCCGGCGGGGAGCGACTGGATGTGCACGGCGAGGCCGATCGCGAGGAGCGACAGGTGGCGGTGTTGGGCGAGGTGGTTGCCGACGACCGTGAAGTGGCTGTCGTGTCGCACGTTGACGTGCGTTACGCCTGATCGGGGGGTGTCGGCGGGAACGCCGGGTGCTGGGCGCGCGGGCGCGCTACGCTGCTGCCAGTCCATTTGGGAAGGTCTGTGCTTCCTGGTTGGGTCAGGCCCCCGGCGCGGATCGCTAGTCCTGCCGGGGGCCGACGCATGTCTGCGGTTGTTTCGGCGCGAGCATATGCCCGGCAACCGGCGCCAAATCCGCCCAGTTGGCACAGTTCACCCGCGCGAGCGACAGCGGGTCGGGACAGGTCAAAGAGGTGGGTGGGTAGGTGGGTTAGCTTTCCCCGGTTCCTTTACTGGCCTCGTGCGCCGCCGTCTCACGGAGGGCCGTCCCGCGGCCCACCGGGCCGTGGATTCCCGGTGCCGGTGGGCAGTAGGGCGACACCTCGGCGAAGACCGTCTTCCACGGGGGCGGACCGGTGATGACGCCCCAACGGTCGGCCAGCTCGCCGACGACCGCCAGCCCGCGTCCTCCGGCCGCCGGGTCCGGCAGGCGGTCGTACCGGGTGTCCGTCACCTCGATGCGGACGGTGCCGGTGGGATGGATGGCGAGGACGAGGCGGAAGTCCCGTCCGGGGACGCGGCCGGGAGTGACGGCGTTGGCGAGCAGCTCGGCGAGGATGCGCTCGGGCCGCTCCAGCGGCACGCCCCAAGCGCGTAGCTGCTCGACAGCGAGCAGCCGCCCGAGGCGGGCGCCGCGCGGGCTGGCGGAGAGCTGGAGGACGCACGCCGGGGGCACGGATGGTCCGGGGTGAGGGAGTTGTGGAATCACATCACTCAGCGTGGCGATGTGTGTCTACGCTGAGAAGCGGCGACGCCCCTGCGTACTGCGGCTGTCCGGACGCTGTCCGGACCTGTCCTGTCTGTCCGAGACGCACCTGCGGGTACCGGGCGTTGAGCATGTCGGGCACGGGCACGTCGGAAGTGGGTGCGCATGAGCGTGGACGGCGACGGAACGGAAGAGCCGGGCTGGGAGGTCGACCCGGAGGACGAACAGGGCGCGGCGGTCGTCGCGGCCGTCGGTCGGCAGCTGAAGGTGTGGAGAGAGACCGCCGGTCTGCGGGCCTCTGATCTCGCGGCCCGCATGGGGTACGGGGAGGACCTGGTCCGCAAGGTCGAGGCGGGGCGCCGCATCCCGCGCCCCGAGTACCTCGACCGTGCGGATGAGGTGCTGGGGGCTGAGGGCCGCATCGCGGCCATGAAGAAGGATGTCGAGCCTGCCCGCTACCCCAAGCGGATCCGCGATCTGGCCATGTTGGAATCACGTGCGGTTGAGCTGCTGTCGTACGGGAACCACAACATTCACGGCTTGCTACAGACCGAGGAATACGCGCGGGCACTATTCGAGATGGCCAGCCCGGCCGAATCGGAGGCGCAGATAGAGCGTGGCGTGGCAGCACGGATGGCGCGGCGTTCGATCTTCGATCGTGACCCCGCACCCGCACTGAGCTTCGTCGTAGAAGAGGTGGCACTCATGCGGCCATTGGGTGGACCAACGGTTCGACGGCGACAGCTCGAACACCTGCTGGAGGTTCTCCAGTTGCGCAACGTGACGTTTCAGGTGATGCCGACCGCGTGCGAGGAGCACGCGGGAATGGCAGGGCTCATCCAGGTGCTCAAGTTCGGTGACGGGACTGCCGTCGGTCGGGCGGAGGGCACCTTTCACGGGCGGCCAGTGGCCGATCCGAAGCAGCTCCGGATTCTGGAATCGAGGTATGGCATGATCCGGGCCCAGGCTCTCACGCCCCGGGAGTCGCGGTCCTTCATCGAGCAACTGCTGGGAGCAGCATGAACCGCAACTTCGAACTGGTTTGGTTTAAGAGCAGCTACAGCGACAGCAGCGACATCAACGACTGCGTGGAAGTCGCCTGGGTAAAGAGCAGCTACAGCAGCTCCAGCGATATCAACGACTGCGTCGAGGTCGGCTGGGCCAAGAGCAGCCACAGCAGCGGCTCCGAAGGCGACTCCTGCGTCGAGGTCGCCAGTACCCCCGCAGCCGTCCTCGTCCGCGATTCCAAGGACACCGCCGTCCCACACCTGAGCTTCTCCCCCGCCGCCTGGGCCGGATTCGTCGCAGGGGCGCGGCAGGCGTAGCCGGTCAGAGGGAAGCCGGGCCCGGTGTCGTGCGGGCCCGGCGCGGGCGGCCGGAAGGCGTCAGACCCGGTCCGCGGCGATCAGGACGTACTGGAAGGAGCCGTCCCTGTAGGAGTTGATGAACGCCTCTTCGATGCCCGTGACCAGCGACGACGTGGCGCGCAGCTCCCAGTACGGGAGGGTCGCCGGGGTGAGGTCGATGACGGCCTGGGGGACGAGGCGGTTGTCTGCCATGGCGCGCATGTACTCGCGGCGGGAGTGGATGTTGCACTCGAAGTGGGCGTTGATCTGCGAGACCCACTTCGACGGCTGCCCGTAGCGGGGGTTCCAGCAGCCGGTGATGGTGACGTAGCGGCCGCCCACGGCGAGGATGCGGGAGTGCTCGGCCATGAGGTCGTGGAGGTCGACGTACATGCTGGACTCGTTGTTCCAGGAGGCGGCGGCCTGCCCGGTCTCGAACGGCATGTCGAGCATGTTGCAGACGCGGGAGCGGACGAAGTCCGCGATGCCGAGTTCCGCGGCGCGGTTGTTGCCGAAGTCGGCCTGCTTGGCGGAGAGGGTGACGCCCTCGACCTTGCAGCCGAACCGCTGGTGGGCCATGACCATGGAGCCGCCGCGGCCGCAGCCGGCGTCGACGAGGAGGTCGTCGCGGCCGATGGTGCCGAGGTTGTCGAGGAGGACGTCGGTCTGGGCGGATTCCAGGCGGTGGAGTTCGGCGATGAGCTTCTTCTCGTACGCGCTGTCGGCGGGGTCGCCGAGGGCGTCGTGGTCGATGTCGCCGATGCCGTAGTGGTGGTGGTAGAGGCCGTCGACATCGCCGAGGCGCAGGTTCACCGGCCGGGCCTCTTCGTTCCAGTAGCGGGCGATGTCGCCCTGGTACGGGGTGGCCGGGGCGGGGATGAACGTGGCGGGGGTGGTGAGTTCGATGCTGGACACGGGTGAATCCATTCCTCTTACCAGAAGTCGGGCAGGCTGTAGCGGTACGTGTTGGTCATGTGCCAGTAGTGGTTGCCGTCGACCCACGTGGCGACTCCCTTGAGGAAGCGCAGGACGCGCGGGTCGGGGCAGGAGGCGGCGAGTTCGGCCGCGGCGGCCTCGAAGGCGTACATGAGGTCGTTGTGGACCTCGACGGCCTTGAGGTAGGCCTCCTTGGCGGAGAGGCCTTCGCGTTCGGCAATCACCACCGGCAGGTTCAGGTGCATGCCGGGGCTGTCGAGTTCCTTGGTGTACGAGTACAGGTCGTTGGCGATGGTGGTGGCGTTGCCCGCGAGGGCGATGACGCGCTGCATGGCGGGCAGGGCGTGCAGGTCCGCGGGGAGTTCGTAGCCGCCGACGGTGTCGGTGATGGTGGGGCAGGGGCGGAAGTTGTTGAACTGCCGCATCGCCAGGTACTCGGCCACCTGCGGGACGTAGTCGGTCTGCGCCCAGGCGGCCTCGGCGAGGTAGCCCATGTGCAGGCGGGCCATGTCGTGCCGGTAGCGGTCGGCCTGGGAGGGGGTGGCGACCTGGAGGAAGTACTCCATCGCGGACCGGTACGAGCGGCGCGGCGCGTCCGAGAGGAGCGTTTCCGCCCAGGCCGGGGCGTACTCGCCGGTGGTGTGGAGCGGGTCGAGGGCGGTGTGGGCGAGGAGGAGCCGGCCGCCGAGGCCGACAGGCGAGCCGCCGTGGTCCTCGCAGTAGCAGTCGTCGACGACGTTCTCGGCGACCATGAGGCGGGTGGCGACCATGAGGTGGTCGAGGGTGGGGGCGTCCGGGTGGCAGGCGACCATGTAGCGGCCGACGGAGAAGCCGTCGAACTGGTCCTCCCACTCGGGCGGGTACGCCTCGACCTCGTCGACCGCCCACCGCTTGATGCGGCGGCTGACCTCGGCCACGCGGACCGGGTCCGGTTCGGGGACGGGGTGGTGGTAGAGGCCGGGGATGGGCCGGCCCTCGGCGGCCGCAGCCGCCGGCGGCTGCGGCGGCTCCGGCAGGGCCGGCGGGGCGGGCAGGGCCGACAGGTCCGCCGACAGGTCCGCCGACAGCTCCGGGCGGCGGGCCCAGTGCAGGCTCGCCGTGCCGAGGCCGCTGGGGCCGGCCATGATCCGCTCCAGGGCCTCGCCGTGCCCGCGCTCCGGGATCGGCGGAGCCGCCGGGGCGGGCAGGTCGGCGGGCGCGGCCTGCGGGGTCTCCGGGGCCGGGGGGCGCGGCCGGAAGGGCAGTCCGGGGACAGCGGGCAGCCGGGGCCGGGCCGCGGCGGCGGGCAGGCTCGACTGCATGGGGGAGGGCCCAGGCTCGGGCATCCGTTCCTCCTCGGTGGGATGGGTGGGCCGGCCCGGATCCCGGGCGCGCCGGGACGGCCCGGGGCGGTTCGGGCGGTGGCCTGGCCCCCTAGTCGCGCCTGCGGGCGATCTGGACGTTCTCCAGCACGCCGAGCGCGTCCGGCACGAGGACCGCGGCGGAGTAGTACGCCGTCACCAGGTACGAGATGATCGACTTCTCGTCGATGCCCATGAAGCGGACCGACAGGCCCGGCTCGTACTCCTCCGGCAGCCCCGTCTGGCGCAGGCCGATGACGCCCTGGTTCTCCTCGCCGGTGCGCATGGCGATGATGGAGCTGGTGTTCTCCCTGCTGATCGGGATCTTGTTGCACGGCAGGATCGGGACGCCGCGCCAGGCCGGGACGCTCTGCCCGCCGACATCGACGTGGTCCGGGTAGAGCCCGCGGGCGTTGAACTCGCGGCCGATCGCCGCGATGGTCCGCGGGTGGGCGAGGAACAGGCGGGTGCCGCGGCGGCGGCACAGCAGCTCGTCCAGGTCGTCGGGGGTGGGCGGCCCGGAGTGGGTCTGGATGCGCTGCTTGAACGCCGCGTTGTGGAGGAGGCCGAACTCGCGGTTGTTGACCAGCTCGTGCTCCTGCCGCTCGCGCAGCGCCTCGATGGTCAGCCGGAGCTGCTCCTCCGTCTGGTTCATCGGCTCGTTGTAGAGGTCCGCGACGCGCGTGTGGACGCGCAGGACGGTCTGCGCGATGGAGAGCTCGTACTCGCGCGGCCGCAGCTCGTAGTCGACGAAGGTGCCGGGGAGTTCGGGCTCGCCGGTGTGGCCGGCGGACATCGCGATCTCGGCTTCGCCGTGCCGGTTCTGGCGCTGCTGCGGGAGCGAGCTGAAGCGCGTGATGTGGTCCTGGAGCGCCGGGGAGGCGGCGAGGACGGCGTCGAAGTCGGCGCGGGAGAGGGTGAGGAGGGTGCCGGCGGTCTCGGCGGTGGCGGTGTAGTCCCAGGTGCCCTGGCCGTCGAGGAGGGCGTGCTCGCCGAAGCGGTCGCCGTCGCCGAGGACCGCGAGGTCGACGGTGTCGCCGTACTTGCCGACGGACGTGTGGCCGACGCGGCCGTGGGCGATGAGGTGGATGTGCTGGGCGGGGGCGCCGCGCTCGACGATGACCTCGCCGGGCCGGAAGTCGCGCTGGACGCAGCGGGAGGCCAGCTCGCGCAGGGCGTCCTCGTCGTCGAATCCGCGCAGCATGGCGAGTTCGCCGAGCTCGCGGGGGATGACGCGGACACTCGCGCCGTCCTGCACGAACTCGATGACGCCGTCGCCGACGGCATACGTGAGCCGCCGGTTCACACGGTAGGTGCCGCCCTTGGTCTCCACCCAGGGGAGCATCCGCAGCAGCCAGCGGGAGGTGATCTCCTGCATCTGCGGGGCGGACTTGGTCGTGGTGGCGAGGTTGCGGGCAGCCGCCGTGGCAAGGCTGGACTGCCGGGGCGGCGCCGGCTGCGTCTCGGGGCTGCTGTCAACGGTCATCGGACAAGCTCTCCTTCGCGAGGGGCGGCAACCGGGCGTGCCCACACGTCACCGGTGAAAGAGGGAGGAAGGGGGTGAATATCCGGGAATCCGGCCAGATCCCGGGGAACAGTAACGGCCTGACTGCCGGTTGGAGCCCTCCGGAGGCATGCCTGTCCCCCGATGCGGTGATCTTGACCGTAAGGATGTTTGGCGAATGCACGACATCCGGACGGGACGCGGCCGGATCGCAGCGGTACGGCCTCCGGCCTCCGCGCCGCGGGCGAGAGCCGGCCCATCCCCGCTGGTCAAGCGCGGCGAGCCGATGCGGATGGGCGGCAGGGAGCCCGCCCGCCCCCCGGCTACCGGACCGTATGCTCACCGCATGACCCCTCCGAGTGACGCCCCGACCCAGAACGCGATGCGGCGCGCCCTGCGGCGCGCCCGCGACGGTGTCGCCCTGGACACGGCCGAGGCCGCCGTCCTCCTCCGGGCCCGCGGCGCCGACCTCGACGACCTCGCCGCGTCCGCCGCCCGCGTCCGCGACGCCGGCCTCGCCGCCGCCGGCCGGCCCGGTGTCATCACGTACTCGAAGAGCGTGTTCCTCCCCCTCACCCGCCTCTGCCGCGACAAGTGCCACTACTGCACCTTCGCGACCGTCCCCGGGAAGCTGCGCCGCGCCGGCCAGGGGATGTTCATGTCACCGGACGAGGTCCTCGACATCGCCCGCCGCGGCGCCTCACTCGGCTGCAAGGAAGCCCTCATCACCCTCGGCGACAAGCCCGAGGACCGCTGGCCCGAGGCCCGCGAGTGGTTGGAGGCCCACGGCTACGACGACACCGTCTCCTACGTCCGCGCCATCTCCATCCGCATCCTCGAAGAGACCGGCCTGCTCCCCCACCTCAACCCCGGCGTCCTCACCTGGGCGGACTTCCAGCGGCTCAAGCCCGTCGCCCCCTCCATGGGCATGATGCTGGAGACCACCGCGACGCGCCTGTGGTCCGAGCCCGGCGGCCCCCACCACGGCTCCCCCGACAAGGAGCCCGCCGTCCGCCTCCGCGTCCTCGAGGACGCCGGACGCTCCTCCGTCCCCTTCACCTCCGGCCTCCTCATCGGCATCGGGGAGACGTACGAGGAGCGCGCCGAGTCGCTGTTCGCGCTGCGCCGCACCGCCCGCGCGTACCACGGCATCCAGGAGCTGATCATCCAGAACTTCCGCGCCAAGCCGGACACGGCGATGCGCGGCATGCCCGACGCCGAACTCGACGACCTCGTCGCCACCATCGCCGTCGCCCGCCACATCATGGGCCCCTCGGCCTGCCTCCAGGCCCCGCCCAACCTCGTCGACGGCGAGTACGCCCGCCTGATCGGCGCCGGCATCGACGACTGGGGCGGCGTCTCCCCGCTGACCATCGACCACGTCAACCCCGAACGGCCCTGGCCGCAGATCGACCGGCTCGCCGAACAGTCCGCCGCCGCCGGCTTCGAGCTCCGCGAACGGCTCTGCGTTTACCCGGAGTTCGTCCAGCGCGGCGAACCCTGGCTGGACCCGCGGCTGCTGCCCCACGTCCGGGCCCTCGCCGACCCGGCGACCGGCCTCGCCCGGCCCGACGCCGAGGTCACCGGCCGGCCCTGGCAGGAACCCGAGGACGCCTTCACCGCCTCCGGCCGCACCGACCTGCACACCGCCGTCGACACCGAAGGCCGCACCGGCGACCGCCGCCAGGACTTCGACCACGTCTACGGCGACTGGGACGCCCTCCGCGAAGCCGCCGCCCCCGGCATGGCCCCCGAACACATCGACACCGACGTCCGCGCCGCCCTCTCCCAGGCCGCCGACGCCCCCGAACGCCTCACCGACGCCCAGGCCCTCGCCCTGCTCCACGCGGACGGGCCCGCGCTGGACGCCCTCTGCCGGATCGCCGACCAGCTGCGGCGTGACGTCGTCGGCGACGACGTCACCTACATCGTCACCAGGAACATCAACTTCACCAACGTCTGCTACACCGGCTGCCGCTTCTGCGCCTTCGCGCAGCGCCGCACCGACGCCGACGCCTACACCCTCTCCCTCGACCAGGTCGCCGACCGGGCCGCCCAGGCCTGGGACGTCGGCGCCGTCGAGGTGTGCATGCAGGGCGGCATCCACCCCGACCTGCCCGGCACCGCCTACTTCGACATCGCCCGCGCCGTCAAACAGCGCGTCCCCGGCATGCACGTCCACGCCTTCTCCCCCATGGAGATCGTCAACGGCGCCACCCGCACCGGCATGTCCGTACGCGACTGGCTCACCGCCGCCAAGGAAGCCGGCCTCGACTCCATCCCCGGCACCGCCGCCGAGATCCTCGACGACGAAGTCCGCTGGGTCCTCACCAAGGGCAAACTGCCGGCCGCCGACTGGATCGACGTCGTCACCACCGCCCACGAGCTGGGCATACGCTCCTCCTCCACCATGATGTACGGGCACGTCGACCAGCCCCGGCACTGGCTCGGCCACCTGCGCACCCTCGCCCGCATCCAGCAGCAGACCGGCGGCTTCACCGAGTTCGTCACCCTCCCCTTCATCCACACCAACGCCCCCGTCTACCTCGCGGGCATCGCCCGGCCCGGCCCGACCGTCCGCGACAACCGCGCCGTCACCGCCATGGCCCGCCTGCTGCTCCACCCGCACATCACCAACATCCAGACCAGCTGGGTCAAGCTCGGCGCCGACGGCGCGGCCGAAATGCTCCGCTCCGGCGCCAACGACCTCGGCGGCACCCTCATGGAGGAGACCATCTCCCGCATGGCCGGATCGAGCTACGGCTCCTACCGCTCCGTCCGCGACCTCACCGCCATCGCCGAAGCCGCCGGCCGCCCCGCCACACCCCGCACCACCCTGTACGGCAAGGTCCCGGAGGAGCGGCAGCGCACAGCCCAGGCCTCCGACGGCCACCTGCCGCGACTGCTCCCCGTCCTGGACTGAGCCCGGCCCCGGCCGGACCGACACGCGCACTTTCGGCCGTTCTCCGCGCACATACGGGCCGCCTGACCGCCGTGCCCCGAAACGGGCCGGTCCCGGCGGTTACAGTGCGCGCCAGAGCCCGCGGGGGGCGGGCTCGCAGGCTGGGGGACGCACCATGGACACCGCAACGACCACCGACACGGCACCGGCACCGGCACCGGCACCGGCACCGGCAGCAGCCCTGGCCGCGACCCCGGCCGCGGAGGCCGCTCCGACCGCGCAGACACACCCGGCCACTGCCGGACAGTCCGCCGCAGCCGCCCGGCCGACCGCGGACACCGCCCCCGACGCCATCCCCGAGGCCGCCCCGGACACTGACACCCCCGGCGCCCGCACCCCCCTCACCATCGGCGCGTGGGGCCGCACCGAGCAGCAGGACTTCCGCAGCCGCGTCCGCGGCACCCTCCTCGGCTCCGCGATCGGCGACGCCCTCGGCGCCCCCGTCGCCGGCCTCTCCCTCGACGGCATCGGCAACACCCACGGCGTCGAAGGCCTCACCGAACCCGCGCCCGCCCACGGCCGCCGCGGCACCGTCACCGCCTCCACGCAGCTCACCCTCTTCACCGTCGACGGCCTCATCCGCGCCCACGTCCGCCGCGACACCGGCGCCTGGCACCCGCCCACCGACATCCACCGCGCCTACCTCCGGTGGGCCGCCACCCAGAACGACTGGGGCCCCGACGAACGCCGCACCGACAACGGCTGGCTCGGCCAACAGGAGTGGCTGTACGCCCGCCGCGGCCCCGACCGCGCCTGCATGACCGGCTTCGCCGACACCATCCTCGGCACCCTCGACCAGCCGAAGAACCCCACCGCCCGCGACGCCGCCGCCACCACCCGGTCCGCCCCCTTCGGCCTCCTCGTCGGCTGGGAACCCGCCCTCGTCCTCCAACTCGCCATCGAATGCGCCGTCCAAAGCCACGGCCATCCGACCGCCTACCTGTCCGCCGGCGCGTTCGCCGTCATCGTGCACGCCCTCACCCGCGGCGACACCCTCGACAGCGCCGTCCACCGCGCCCTCGCCCTCCTCGCCGACCGCCCCGGCCACCAGCCCGTCACCGACGCCCTCCGGCGCGCCCTCACCGCCGCCACCGAACCGGCCGCGCCCAGCCCCCGCGCCGTCGAATCCCTCTCCCCCGGCGACGGCCGCGACGCCGAGGACACCCTCGCCGTCGCCGTCTACTGCGCCCTCACGGCAGAGGACGTACGCCACGGGCTGCGCCTCGCCGTCAACCACGGCGGCGACTCCTCCGCCACCGGCGCCCTCTGCGGAGCCCTCCTCGGAGCCCTCCACGGCGAGACCGCCCTGCCGGCCCCCTGGCTCACCGACCTCGAAGGGCGCGCCACGCTGCTGGAACTCGCCGACGACTTCGCGCTGGAGATGACCCAGGGGCCCGCCCTGCACGGCCCGGCCGCCTCCGCGCCCGGCTGGCTGGCGCGGTACCCGCGGGGCTGACCGCCACCGGGCTGACACCCTCTCAACAATCCGGCGGGCAGGCCGTAGCGTGATCCGCACCCGTCCCGGGAGCCGAGCCGCGGACAGCCACGGAGGTGCCCTCGCCCATGCGGATCGCCACGACCATCTTCCTCACCGACCGGACCGTCACGCCTGTCCGCCTCGCCCACAGCCTGGAGGAGCGCGGCTTCCACGCCCTCTACCTGCCCGAGCACACCCACATCCCGGTCTCCCGCGACACCGAGGCGCCGATGGGCGGCGAACTCCCCGACGAGTACGGGCGCACCCTCGACCCCTTCGTCGCCCTCGCGCAGGCCGCCGCCGTCACCCGCCGCCTCCGCGTCGGCACCGGCATCACCCTGGTCGCCCAGCACGACCCGATCGTCCTCGCCAAGCAGGTCGCCACCCTCGACCACCTCTCCGGCGGCCGCCTCACCTTCGGCGTCGGCTACGGCTGGAACGTCGAGGAGGCCGCCGACCACGGCGTCGACTGGCGCACCCGCCGCGAACGCGTCCACGACCACCTCGCCCTCATGCGCACCCTCTGGGCCCCCGAACCCGCCGCCCACACCGGCCCGTACGCTTCTGTCAGCGCCAGCGCCGCCCACCCCAAGCCGGCCCAGACACCCCGCGAACTCACCCCGGGCCGACCCCTCCACGGCCCCCGCACCCTGCTCGGCGGGGCGGCGGGCCCGAAGCTCTTCGCGGCGATCGCCGCCCACGCCGACGGCTGGCTCCCCATCGGCGGAGGCGGCCTCACCGAATCCCTGCCGACACTGCGCCGAGTGTGGGAAGCCGAGGGGCGCGACCCCAAGGCCCTGCAGGTGGTCCCGTACGCGGTCCGCCCGAACCCGGGCAAGCTGGCGCACTACGCGGAACTCGGCATCGAGGAGGTCGTCCTGCAACTCCCGCCGGGGAGGGAGTCGGAGGTGCTGCGGACGTTGGACGAGTACGCGCAGTATCTGTGACGGGGTGGGGATGGGGCGGGAGCCGATAGGCCGGGTCGGAGGCGCGGCGGCGGGACGCGGGTGGGCGGGAGCCGCCCCGCCGTCGCGGTCCGGCCCCGATTCGGCGGCTCCTGTCCTCACCCGCGCCCAGCCCCGCGCCCCGCCGCCCCGGGTCGGGGCGCGGCCCTGTACTCCCCCGCCGTCGCTACTTGACTGCCGGCCCCTGCGGCAGCGTCTGCAGTGCCCCGCCCGCGCCTGCCAGTGAGGCGCTCGTGGACTTGGTGGCCGAGTCCGCCGCCGCGCCTGTCACCGCAAGGGCCGTCTTCGTGTCCTGTACGGCCTGGCCCGGGTGGTCGACGATGTCGCCGACGCGCTTCGCGAGGGGGGCGGCCGCCTGGAGGCTCGTACCGTCGGCGTGGGCGGCGCCGGCCGCCAGGCCGAGGGCGCCCGTCGAGAGGGCGAGGGCCGTGAGGCCGCGCTTCACGGCGTTCTTGGCGTGCTTGGCGTTCTGCGTGTTCTTGGCGCTCATGCCGCGTACAACGACCTGCCGGGCCCGGGGGTCACCCCCCGGGCCCGGCAGGGCCGTTGCGCGTGGGCCCGGTCAGTCTTCGACGACCAGGGCCGGCGTCGACTTGGTGAGGACCTCGCCGCGGAAGAAGGCGGGGCTGCGGCGTTCGGTGACGAGCATGACGCCCAGGCCGAGGACGAGGAGGCCGACGCCGATGACGAAGACGCTGCCGACGCCGAGGACGGTGGATCCCGATCCGTACGCCGGGTCCCACATGTCGACGAGGGTCTTGAGGAAGACGGCGGCCAGCAGGATCCCGCCCAGGAGGGGGAAGACGCCCTTGAAGAAGAGGTCGCGGGCGCTGCGCCGCAGTTCGGCGCGGAAGTACCAGGCGCAGGCGAAGGCGGTCAGCGAGTAGTAGAAGCAGATCATCAGGCCGAGCGCGAAGATCGTGTCGGTGAGGACGTTCTCGCTGACGAGGGTCATGACGGTGTAGAAGGCGCCGGTCGCGACGCCCGCCATGACGGTGGCGCGGCCCGGGGTCTTGAACTTCGGGTGGACCTTCGCGTACGCGGGCGGCAGCGCCTCGTACGCGGACATCGCGAGGACGGTGCGCGCCACCGGGATGAACGTGGTCTGGAGCGAGGCGGCGGCGGAGGCCAGGACCGCGATGAAGAGGAGGATGCCGAGGGCGGGGCCCATGACGGGGCCGGCGAGGGCGGCGAAGACGTTGTCGGAGGTCTCCGGGTTGGCGAGGCCGAGGCCCTTGTCGCCGGAGCCGACGGCCATCTGGGCGGCGATGCCGGTGGCCAGGTAGGAGCCGACCAGGACGACCATCGCGATGAGTGAGGCGCGGCCCGGGGTCTTGGCGGAGCCGGTGGTCTCCTCGTTGGTGGCGAGGCAGGCGTCCCAGCCCCAGTACATGAAGATCGAGAGGGAGAGGCCGGCGGTGAAGGCCGCCATGGACTCGACCGCGAAGGGGTTCATCCACTCCCAGGAGAAGTCGAGCCCGGTGTCGAAGCTGCCGGCGGACGCCTTCTGGAGGGCCATGGCGACGAAGACGGCGAGGACGACGAGTTGCAGGCCGACCAGGGTGTACTGGACGCCCTTGGTGGCGGTCATGCCGCGGTAGCTGATGGCGGTGGCGACGGCTATGAGGGTGAGGCAGGTGGCGATGTGGACGAGCTTGTTGTCGTCGAGGGCCGCGATCGAGGGGCTGCCGGTGATCTCGCCGGCCAGCAGCCAGAAGTAGGAGGTCGCCACTCCGGCCAGGTTGGACAGCACGATGATCGTGGCGATGACGAGGCCCCAGCCGCACATCCAGCCGATGCGCGGGCCGAAGGCCTTGACGGTCCAGGTGAAGGAGGTGCCGCAGTCGGGTACGGCCTTGTTGAGCTCGCGGTAGGCGAAGGCCACGAGGAGCATCGGGAGGAAGCCGGCCAGGAAGACGGCCGGCATCTGGACGCCGACCTCGCCGGCCGTCGAGCCGAGGGTGGAGGTCAGGCAGTAGACGGGGGCGACGGTGGAGACGCCGATGACGGCGCTGCCCACCAGTCCCACGGACCCCTTGCCGAGGCCCTTGCCGCGTACGTCGGTGACGTCGCGTGCCGTGTCTTCGGCCGCGGGCCGAACGTCCAGCTGAGTCATGCCAATGGACGTTAGAGCCTGCGGTTTCCACATCCGGAAGCCGAAAGTCCGGAATCTCCGAGTCCAATTGACCTTGGAATCCAGAGAGAGGGAAGGGGGCTGGGAAGCTTTGAAAGGCCTTCGCCCGGGCGTTACCCCCGGTTCACAGGACCCAGTCCGGCGGTTTCGGTATGCGGAAACCGTAGCCATGTCCGTTTTGCCGGATTGGAAATTTTCCCGCACCAGTTTTCCGCCCGCCCTGCGCCCCTCACCCCGCCCAGACGATCGCCTGCACCTCGCTGTACGCGTGCAGCGCGTACGAGCCCACGTCCCGCCCCACCCCCGAGCGCTTGAACCCGCCGAACGGCGCCTCCATGTTCCGCCCGACCGTGTTCACCCCCACCCCGCCCGCCCGCAGCCGCCGCGCCACGCGGAACGCGCGCGCCGCGTCCCGCGACCACACGTAGCTCAGCAGCCCGTAGTCGCTGTCGTTCGCCAGCGCCACCGCCTCGTCCTCGCCCCCGTCGAACGGCACCACCGACACGACCGGCCCGAAGACCTCCTCCCGGACCACCCGCATGTCCGCCGTGCAGTCCGCGAGCAGCGTCGGCGCCACGTAGAAGCCCCGGCCCCGGCTGCCGCCCGTACCGCCCCCGCCCGGGCCGACCGCCGGCCGCTGCCCGCCGTGCACGAGCCGGGCGCCCTCCTTGCGACCCAGCTCCACGTACGCCTCCACCCGGTCCCGGTGCGCGGCCGAGATCACCGGGCCGACGACCGTGCCCCGCTCCGCCGGGTGCCCGATCCGCAGGTGCGCCGCATACCCGGCCAGCTTCCCGACCAGCTCCCCGTACACCGACCGGTGCACGATGACCCGGGTCGGCGCGGTGCAGATCTGGCCGCTGTAGAAGGAGAACGTGGTGCCGATGCCGGCGACGGCCGCGTCCAGGTCGGCGTCGTCGAAGACGACCGCCGCCCCCTTGCCGCCGAGCTCCATCAGCTGCCGCTTCATCGTGCGGCCGCAGACCTCCGCGATGCGCTGCCCGACCGCGGTGGAACCGGTGAACGACACCATGTCGACGTGCCCGGACGCCACCAGGGCCTCCCCGACGGCCGCCGACTGCCCGCCGACGACGTTGACGACGCCCGCCGGGACCCCGGCCTCGGCGAGCGCCTCCGCCATCCGGAACACCGACAGCGGGTCCTGCGGCGCCGGCTTGACGACCACCGTGTTCCCCATGGCCAGCGCGGGCGCGACCTTGCCCGCCGGGTTGGCCCACGGGTTGTTGTACGAGGTGATGCAGGCGACCACACCGACCGGCTGCCGCACCTCCAGCGCCCCCAGGACCGCGGACCGCCCCATCGGCCCGGCCGCCGTGACCTGCGGCGGCAGCCCGCGCTCCACCGGTTCCAGGGCGCCCCGCGCGTACCGCCGGAACCGGGCGGCCCCCACACCCACCTGCATCGCGCGGGCCACCGCCGTCGGCGCGCCGCTCTCCGCCCGGGCCAGCTCCGACCACGGCTCGGACTCCCGCCGGATCACGTCGGCGGCCCGGTCCAGGATCCGCGCCCGCTCCTGCGGATCCGTCCGCGACCAGCCCTCGAACGCCGCGGCCGCCGCCGCGGCCGCCTCCTCCACCTGCGCCGGGGATGCCTCCGGGGCCAGGCCGACCACCGACTCGTCCGCCGGGTCGACGACCTCGTAGTGGCCGCCCGCCGGCTCGACCCACTCCCCGCCGATGAACAGCCGCCGGGCGCCGTCGCCGCGCTGCGCGCCGCTCACCGGGTCGCCACCGTCTCCGTGTCGCGGCCCGAGCGCAGCACCCGGCCCGGGACGGCGCCCGTCACCTCGTCGTCGCGGACCGTCTCCACACCGTTGACCCGCACCGAGACGATCCCCACGGCGCGCGCGTCGAGCCGCGGGCTGCCGCCGGGCAGGTCGTGGACGAGCGTCGCCGGGCCGGCGTCGATCCGCTCCGCGTCGAACAGCACCAGGTCCGCGTACGCGCCCTCCTCGATCCGGCCGCGCCCGCGCAGCCCGAACAGCCGGGCAGGGTCGTCGGACAGCATCCGCACCGCCTGCTCCAGCGGCACCAGGCGGCGTCCGCGCAGGCAGTCCCCGAGGAAGCGCGTCGTGTACGGGGCCCCGCACATGCGGTCCAGGTGCGCGCCGGCGTCGGAGCCGCCGAGCATGACGTCCTCGTGCTGCCAGGTCTGCGCGCGCAGCGCCCAGCTCGCCGGGTCGTTGTCGGTGGGCATCGGCCACAGCACCGTGCGCAGGTCGTCGTGGGAGCAGATCTCCACGAGGCAGGCGAAGGGGTCCCGGCCGCGTTCGGCGGCGACGTCGCGGACGACGCGGCCGGTGAGGCCCTCGTTCTCCTTGCTGTAGGTGTCGCCGATGACGTACCGCCCGAAGTCGGCGAGGCGGCGGAACACGCCCGCCTCGGGGCTGTCGGCGCGGCGCAGCATCTCCGCCCGGACGGCGGGGTCGCGCAGTTCGGCGATCCGCTCGGGGACGGGCAGGCCGAGGACGGCGCCCCAGCCGGGGATCAGGTTCAGTGCGCAGAACGAGCCCAGCGACATGTTCATGGGCGTGAGGATCGGCATGGTGAGGGCGACGATCCGCCCGCCGGCCCTGCGGGCGCGCTCGGAGGCGGCCAGCTGGCGGGGCACCCGGTCGGGGACGGCGGCGTCGATGGTGAGGACGTTCCAGTTCAGGGGCCGGCCGGCGGCGGCGCTCATGGCGACGAGCAGGTCGATCTCGGCGTCCGTGAAGCGGTCGAGGCAGCCGGCGACGATCGCCTCCAGCTGGGTGCCCTCGTGGTCGCCGACGGCGCGGGCGAGGGCGATCAGCTCGTCGGGGCGGGCGTGCCGGGAGGCGACGGGGGCGCCGTCGCCGTCGGAGTGGGTGGCGGACTGGGTCGTGGACAGGCCCCACGCGCCGGCGTCCATGGCCTCGTGGAGGAGGGCGGTCATCCGGTCGAGCTGGGCGGCGGTGGGCTGCCCGCCGACGGCGTCGGCGCCCATGACGTGGCGGCGCAGCGCGCAGTGGCCGACCATGAAGCCGGCGTTGACGGCGATGCGGCCCTCCAGGGCGTCGAGGTACTCGCCGAAGGTGGACCAGGTCCAGTCGACGCCGTCCTCCAGGGCCTGCAGGGACATGCCCTCGACCTTGCTCATCATGCGGCGCGTGTAGTCGGCGTCCTCGGGGCGGCCGGGGTGCAGCGGGGCGAGGGTGAAGCCGCAGTTCCCCCCGGCGACGGTGGTCACGCCGTGGTTCATGGAGGGCGTGGCGTACGGGTCCCAGAACAGCTGGGCGTCGTAGTGGGTGTGCGGGTCGACGAAGCCGGGGCACAGGACGAGGCCGGAGGCGTCCTCGGCGGTGCGGGCCGGCTCGGTGACGGTGCCGGGGGCCGCGACGGCGGCGATCAGGCCGCCGCGTATGCCGACGTCGGCGGTGCGGGCGGGGGCGCCGGTTCCGTCGACGACGGTCGCGCCCCTGATGAGGTGGTCGAGCATGTCGGTGACGTCCCTTCTCGGGCCTTCTCGGGCCTTCAGGCGCCTTCTCGGGCGTTCTCGCGCCTTCTCGGGCGTTCTCGCGCCTTCTCGGGCGTTCTCGCGCCCTCTCGGGTCGGCCGGCCGGAGCGGGAGGCAGGCCGCTGCTCCGCCCGCTCCGGCCGGGCATCGGGGCCCGGGGCTGTTCTCGCCGGGCCCCTGCCGGGGCGGCGGTCCGGGAAACCGCCGGCCCGGATCCTCAGGCGGCCTGCCGGAAGCGGGTGGTGCGGTGCACCGGGTCGGTGTCGATCTGCGGGATGACGTGCTCGCCGATCAGCTTGATCGTCGTCATGGTGTCCTCGTACGACACGCCCGTCGGCAGGCCGAAGGACAGCTGGTCGGCGCCGGCCTGCTCCCACCGCCGGCACTGCGCGAGGACCTCGGAGGGGTCGCCGCAGATCAGCAGCTCCTCGGCGATGAGGAGCTCGATGATCTCGGCGTTGTACTCCGGGAGGATCTCGGGCCACTGCGGGATCGCCTCGGGGCGCGGGAAGGTGTCGTGGTAGCGGAAGACGAGGGACTGGAAGCGGTTCATGTGCGCGTTGACGGCGATCTCGACGGCCTTGTCGTGGGTCTCGGCGCAGATCGCGGTCGAGGTGACCATGACGTTGTCGTTGACGAACGCGCCGATGGCCTCCGCCTCGCGGATCGCCGTCTTGTACTGGTCCAGCACCCACTCCATGTCGGAGACCTTCTGCACGCTGAAGCCGAGGACGCCGAGGCCCTTGCGGGCGGCCATCGCGTAGGAGGAGGGGGAGCCGGCGGCGTACCACATGGCCGGGTGGGCCTTGCCGTACGGCTTGGGGAAGACCTTGCGCGGGGGCAGCGACCAGTGCTTGCCCTGGAACCCCTCGTACTCCTCCTGGAGGAACATCTTGGGGAACTCCGCGATGGTCTCCTCCCAGATCTCCTTCGTGTGGTTCATGTCCGTGATGCCGGGCAGGAAGCCGAGGATCTCGTGGCTTCCGGCGCCGCGGCCGGTGCCGAACTCGAAGCGGCCCCGGGAGAGGTGGTCGAGCATGGTGACCTTCTCGGCCACCTTGACCGGGTGGTTGACCTGGGCGAGCGGGTTGAAGATGCCGGATCCGAGGTGGATGCGCTCGGTGGCGTGGGCGAGGTAGGCGAGGAAGACCTCGTTCGCCGACAGGTGGGAGTACTCCTCCAGGAAGTGGTGCTCGGAGGCCCAGGCGTACTTGAAGCCGGACTTGTCGGCCTGGATGACGTACTCGGTCTCCTCGACCAGTGCCCTGTGCTCCGCCGCGGGGTCGACCTCGGAACGCGCCTGGGGCACGTATCCCTGCACGAAGAGCCCGAATTCCAAGGGGGTTCACCGTCCTCATGTTTCTGACGCCTCGTCAGATCGGATGGGGTCGACTGTTCCACCGGGCGCGGGGGAGCGTCAATACTGACGGAGTGTCAGAATGTCGGGGGCCCCGGGTCACCCGTTCAGGAGCGGCCCCACCTCCGCCCCGAACGCCTCGATCTGGTCCACCAGCTCCGCCCGCCCCCGACTGCGGAACCGCACCTGGACCTGGTCCACGCCGATCGCCCCGTACTCCCGCAGCGACTCCGCCAGCGCCTCCGGCTTCCCCGACAGCGTCCGCCGGCCCACCCCCCACGCCGGCTCCCCCACGTACAGCGCCTCCGTGATCGCCCCGACCGTGAACGGGCCCGCCGCCCCCGCCGCCTCCCGCAACCCCCTGATCCGCGCGATCTGCGCCGGAAGCCGGTCCCGCGGATCACCCTGCGGCAGCCAGCCGTCCCCCCGCAGCGCCGCCCGCCGCACCGCCGCCGGCGACGAACCCCCCACCCACACCGGCACCCGCTCCTGCACCGGCCGCGGCAACTGCGCCAGATCCCGGAACGCGAACCGCTCCCCCTCGAACACCGGGTACTCCTCCGGGCCCAGTGCGGCACGCAGCGCGTCCACGCACTCGTCGAGCAGCGCCCCGCGCCCGGCGAAGTCGGCACCGACCGCCTCGAACTCCTCCCGCACGTGACCGGCGCCGACCCCCAGCACCAGGCGGCCGCCCGACAGGCGGTCCACCGTCGCATACTGCTTCGCCGCGGCCAGCGGATGCCGCAGCCCCACCACTGCGACATGGCTCAGCAGCCGCACCCGCTCCGTGATCCCGGCGAGGAACGCCAGCACCGCCACCGGGTCGTACCAGACCGCGCCCATCGCACCGGCGAGGCGGCGCGGTATCGCCACGTGGTCGCAGGTCGCGACGTACGCGAACCCCGCCCGGTCCGCCGCCCGCGCCGCCTCGGCCAGGTCCTCGGCGCCGGCCGAGGCCTCCCACGGCTCGGCGTACAGGGGGCTCTGCGACTGGACGGGCAGCTGCAACCCGTACACCAGCCGGCCCTCCGGAAACACGCGCACCGAACCCGCCATGCCACACCTCGCCTTCGTCCACGGCCCGCCGCCGTGCGGGCGACGGGGGACATCGTGGTAGCTGACGGGGCGTCAGACAAGGGGTGGGGGCTCGCGGGCAGGGCAGGCAGGGCAGGGCGGGGCAGGGCGGGGCAGGGCTCCGGACAGGGCAGGGCGGCGAAGGGGTCAGAATCCCCGGGGGCCCATGGCGATCACCGGCTTCGCCGCCGGGTCCAGGACGGTCAGGAGCCGCGCCATGGCCTCCTTCGAGATGCCGACACAGCCCTGGGAGGGGCCGTCGTGGTCCACGTGCAGCCAGATGTTCCCGCCCTTGGCCGCGCCTTCCGGTTTCACCGGGTCGAGGGGCGACGTCCCCCGCCGACGGTTGAAGTCGATCGCGATGACGTAGTCGAAGGACCCCTCCAGCGACTCGCCCTCCACGCCGTGCCCCGACGCCACGAAGGCCCGGCTGCGGTCGTACGGCAACCGCGTGCCCGGCGGCTTCGGCAGCAGACCACCCGCATCGCTCAGCGAGAACACCCCTTCGGGGGACGTCAGATCACCGTACCGGCGGTCCGCGGACCACCCCTTCGCGCCGTTCCGCGCGGGCCAGCTCTCCGCGAGCACCCAGTCGGCACCGGCGGCGGGCCGGGTGTAGAGCGCCGCTGTGGCGTGCGAGGAGTCCCGGCCGTGGCCCGTCACCAGGACCAGCTGCCGCGACTCGGCCGGGATCCGCGCCACCGTCCGCTCGCTCACCCCGGACAGCCCTTGCAGGGGGTCCCGTTCCCGCGCCCGCACGACGCGGCCCTCCTGCGCGGCGGGGGGCCGGTCGTCGGATCTGTACGCCCGCGCCTCGGTGGCCCCGGAAACGCCGTCGACGGCATGAACCCAGGCCGCAGTGCAGGCCAGAAGACCGAGGGCAGCACCGGCACCGGCGCGCTTGACCGTACGGGACCGCAGGGAGCCGGCCCGGAGACGCTTGCTCATTCCCCCGACCGTACACAGAACGCACCCGGGAGGTGACACGGCGTGGACGGCGCGGCGGGGAGAGGAAGGGGGAGTAGGCGGACGGGAGTGGCGGATGGGGTGGGGGTGGGGGCGGGGGTTGATGGATCGGGGTCGGGAGATGGACGGCGGGAGTGGGGTTCGGCGGGAGCCGATCGGTCGGGGTCGGTAGTGGTACTGGGGGTGTCCCGGGCAGTTGATGGTGTCCGGGGCGGGCCGGTCCCTCAAGGGCGCGCCCGTTGGGCGCGTCGCTGCGCGATGGCCCTTCGGGCCACCCTTGACCGACCGACCCGCCCCGGAGGCATTTTTTCTGCCGGGACGCCCCCAGGGGAACGGCCAGGGGGTACCTGGACCATTCAGGGCCATCAGAGCCGCCGCCCTCCCGCCCCGCGGGCCGCGTCCCGTCCCACCGGCATCAGCAGACCTGTCGGCGGGAGCCCGGGTGGGCTGTGACGTGGGGAAACGATGTCCAGGGCGTCATCCGGAGACAGGAGCGCGTCGGATCGCTACGTGGGCGCCCTCGGCTCAGCGTCCGACGGCCGTCAGGGGCCGGGCAGCGCTGCAGATCGCTACAGGGGCGCCGTCGGCTCAGCGACTGATCGCAGGATTGCAGGGGGCGGGGGCGGAAGGGGCCTTCTGCCGCCAGACGCCGGTATACGAGGAGGGGGGAGCGGGCAGGTGGCGCTTCGCCGCCCCCGACGGCCTTCAGCCGCCACAGGATGAGCAGCACGGAGCGAGCCGGTGCGCTTCGCCGCCCCGGACGGCAGCCGGACGCCGACGTGAGAGGAGCGCGCAGCGAGGTGGGGCGCTTCGCGGCCCCAAGTGGCGGCCGGACGCCGTGCAGACGGAGGCGTATAGCGATCTGTCGCGCCGCCCCGGCCCCTGACGGCCGTCGGCCGCTGAGCCGAGAGCGCCCACGTAGCGATCCGGGGCGCTTCTGTCTGCGGATGATGCTCTGGACGTCGTTTCACGACGTCACGGCCTTCCCGAGCTCCCGTCGACGGGACGGCTGATGCCTGTGGGTGGGATGCGGCCGCCGGGGCGGGAGGGGAGGGTCTCTGATGGCCCCTTGCGGCTCGTGGTCCTCCAGGCCGTCCCTCCCCCTGGGGGCTTCCCGGCAGCTCTTTGTCTTTCCGGTGCGGGTCGGTTTGTCAAGGGTGGCCGCAAGGCCATCGCGCAGCGACGCGACCAACGGGAGCGCCCTTGACAAGCCGGTCCGCGCCGGAACGACAATGGGCAGCCGGGACGCCCCCAGAACGCCACCGTCCCCGAGTCGCCGGCTCCCGTCTTCCGCCGGCCCGCCGTCGCCTCTCCGACGCCGAGCCCCTCCCTCCCGGACTTCCCCCCTCCTCCGACGCTTCCGTCGCCCTCGGCCCCTCTTCCCCTCCTCCGCCCCCGTCGTACGCTGGGATGATGAGAACTCCCAGGCACGCAGCGCGCATTGTCGTTTTGGATCCCGAGGGGGCCGTGTTCCTGTTTCGGGAGAACAACGTCGAGGTCGGGATCCACTGGCTGCCGCCCGGTGGGGGCATCGATCCGGGGGAGACTCCCGAGCAGTGTGTGCGGCGGGAGTTGCGGGAGGAGACCGGGTGGACCGATCTCCGGCCTCAGCGGCTGCTGTGCACCTGGGAGCACGACTTCACCCACCAGGGCGTCCGCGTCCGCCAGTACGAGCACATCTACGTCACCTCCGGGCCGCGGCGGGAGCCCGTGCCGGAGGATCCGCGGGCCCACTGGCGGTGGTTGTCGCCCGATGCGCTGGCCGGGCTCGGGGAGCCGTCGTGGCCGCCGCGGCTGGCGGAGCTGCTGGCCCGCGGGGCGGTCGAGCCGGTGCACCTGGGGCTGGTGGGCTGAGCCCTCGCCCTGCGGGGCCGGGCGGGCGCGGGCGCGCCGCGGCCGGCGCGCCCCGGCTCCGTCAGCTGCCCGTCGCCGTTGCCCTGGCGTACAGGGTCGCCGCGTAGTCACCGAGGACGGTGCTCGTGGAGACGTCGTCCGTGTCGCCGCCCGTGAGGATGCCGATGATGCGGCCGTCGCGGGCGATCCAGGCGCTGCCGCTCGTGCCGCTCGGGAATCCCGCGCAGTCGAAGCGCTGGCGGGTCGGGGTTTCGCGTACGGCGGCGGCGGTGCAGGTGTGGGGGGCCTTGCGGTCGGCCGGGTAGCCGGTGACGGTGACCTGTTCGCCGGCGCGGCCCGTGGTGTCGAGGGGCGCGCCGCCGGTGACGTCCTCGATGTTGCGGCCGGAGGCGTCGGGGGCGAGGCGTACGAAGGCGAGGTCGTAGTCGTCGTCGGCGCCCCCGTCCCAGCGGGGGTCTTCGAAGACCTCCTCGATCTTCCAGGTGCCGTACGGGGTGGTGCCGCCCGCGTACGCGGGTGCGAAGACGGCGCCCTGGCCGGTGGGCTTGCCGGCGAGGAGGCAGTGGCCGGCGGTGACGATGAGGTTCCTGCCGGGGCTCTGCACGACGGTGGCGGTGCAGAAGTGGCGGCCCTGCACAGCGCCCTCGAACAGGGCTCCGGTGAAGGCGGCCGGGGTACCGGGGGCGGGGGTGCCGGGGGCCGCGAGCTGCGGTTGCTTCGCGGATTGCGGGAGCGAAGTCGGGCTGGGGGTGGGCTCGGCGGCGGGGGCGGCTGCGATGCGCGGTGCGGGGCTGCCGCCCGGGTCGGGGACGACCTTCGTCATGGCCGCTGACGCGCCGATTGCCGCTATGGCGCACAACACGCCGGTCACCAGGTTCCGCTTGTCCACCGCTGCCCACCCCTTCAGCTTTGCTCTGGCGAAGCATGCCTGGGGGTGGGGGCCTGTCGCAAGGGGCTGCCCGGCCATGCCGGGGCCGGGGCGGGCGGTGCGGGTTCAGGCGCCCGGCCAGAGGCCTTCGGGGGTGAGGCCGAGGAGGTCGATGGCGTTGCCGCGGACGATGCGTTCGACGGTGTCGGGGGCGAGGTGGCCCATCTGGGCCTCGCCGACTTCGCGGGACTTGGGCCAGGTGGAGTCGGAGTGCGGGTAGTCGGTCTCGTACAGGACGTTGCCGACGCCGATGGCGTCGAGGTTGCGCAGTCCGAAGGCGTCGTCGAAGAAGCAGCCGTGGACGTGCTCGGCGAAGAGTTCGGACGGCGGGCGCAGCACCTTGTCGGCGACGCCGCCCCAGCCGCGGTTCTCCTGCCAGACGGTGTCGGCGCGTTCCAGGATGTACGGGATCCAGCCGATCTGGCCTTCGGCGTACATGATCCGCAGGTTCGGGAAGCGTTCGAACTTGCCGCTCATCAGCCAGTCGACCATGGAGAAGCAGCAGTTGGCGTAGGTGATGGTGGAGCCGACGGCGGGCGGGGCGTCGGCGGAGGTGGAGGGCATGCGGGAGGAGGAGCCGATGTGCATGGCGATGACGGTGCCGGTCTCGTTGCACGCGTCGAGGAAGGGGTCCCAGGCGTCGGTGTGGATGGAGGGCAGGCCGAGGTGCGGGGGTATCTCGGAGAAGGCGACGGCGCGGACGCCGCGGGCGGCGTTGCGGCGGACCTCGGCGGCGGCGAGGGCGGCGTCCCACAGGGGGACGAGGGTGAGGGGGATGAGCCGGCCGCGGGCGTCGGGGCCGCACCACTCCTCCACCATCCAGTCGTTGTAGGCGCGGACGCAGAGGAGGCCGAGGTCGCGGTCGCGGGCCTCGGTGAAGGTCTGGCCGCAGAAGCGCGGGAAGGTGGGGAAGCACAGTGCGGACTGGACGTGGTTGGCGTCCATGTCGGCGAGGCGTTCGGGGACGGAGTGGGAGCCGGGGCGCATCTGCCCGTAGGTGATGACCTCCAGGCGGATCTCGTCGCGGTCGAAGCCGACGGCGGTGTCGAGGCGGGTGAGGGGGCGGTGGAGGTCCTCGTAGACCCACCAGTCGCCGAGGGGTCCGTCGTCGCCGGGTGCGCCCATGACCGGGGCGAACCTCCCGCCGAGGAAGGTCATTTCCTTCAGGGGGGCGCGGACGATGCGGGGGCCGGTGTCGCGGTACCGGGACGGGAGCCGGTCCTGCCAGACGCGAGGGGGTTCGACCGTGTGGTCGTCCACCGAAATGATCCTCGGGAAGGTCTCCATGGGGCCCACGGTAGCGCTGATCTGACGCACCGTCAGCTACTTGGGGGGTGATCGGCCCGACACGGGCTGACGGGTACGTCCGAGACAGGGCAGACTGACCCTTACACCGACGGAAGGCAGGGGAGGACGACCGATGGACGGCATACCGGCCATCCCGCAGCAGCGGAACCACCCCGAGGCAGCCCGGCGCACCCCCGGGGCCGCCCGGACCGCCCCCGGGCCGAAAGCCGCCGCGCCCGCCCCAAAGGCGTGCCCCGCCGCGCCCGAACCCGCGCCGCCCGCACCCGCGGCGCCGGACGCCGCGTCGCCCGCCGCACCGCCCGCGGGCGCGGGGGCCGGCGCCGGGTCGCGCTTCGCCGTCCTCGGTCCGATCCGCGCCTGGCGCGACGGCACGGCCCTCCCCTCCGGCACCCCGCAGCAGCGCGCCCTCCTCGCGGTCCTCCTGCTCCGCGACGGCCGCACCGCCACCGCCCGCGAGCTGATCGACGCGATCTGGGGCGACGACCCGCCCCAGCAGGCCCTCGCCACCATCCGCACCTACGCCTCCCGCCTGCGCAAGATCCTCGAACCGGGCACCCTCGTCACCGAGTCCGGCGGCTACGCCGTCCACACCCCGCCCGGCACCCTCGACCTCGCCCTCGCGCGCGGCCTCGCCGCCGACGCCGAGCGGGCCCGCACCGCCGGCGACCGCGACCACGCCCGCACCCTGCTCTCCCGCGCCCTCGACCTGTGGGACGGCGAACCCCTCGCCGGCGTCCCCGGCCCGCACGCCGAGACCGAGCGCACCCGCCTCGCGGAATGGCAGCTCCAACTGCTGGAGGCCCGCCTCGACCTCGACCTGGAGGTCGGCCACCACGCCGAGGCCGTCTCCGAGCTCACCGCCCTCACCGCCGCCCACCCCCTGCGGGAGCGCCTGCGCGAGCTGCTGATGCTCGCCCTCTACCGCAGCGGCCGCCAGGCCGAGGCCCTCGCCGTCTACGCCGACACCCGCCGGCTCCTCGCCGACGAACTCGGCGTCGACCCCCGCCCCGAGCTGTCCGCACTCCAGCAGCGCATCCTGCGCGCCGACGCCGAACTCGCCCGCGCCGAGGCGCCGCCGGCCGCCGCGGCCCCCGTCCACGTACGGCCCGCGCAGCTGCCCGCCACCGTCCCCGACTTCACCGGGCGCACCACCTTCGTCTCCGAGCTCCGCGAGATCCTCTCCGCCGCCGACGGGCAGGTCATGGCCGTCTCCGCGCTCGCCGGGATCGGCGGCGTCGGCAAGACCACCCTCGCCGTGCACGTCGCGCACGCCGCCCGCCCGCACTTCCCCGACGGGCAGCTGTACGTCGACCTCCAGGGCACCGAGCCCCGCCCGGCCGAGCCCGTCGCCGTCCTCGGCTCGTTCCTGCGGGCGCTGGGCACCCCCGACACCGCCATCCCGGACACCGCGGACGAGCGGGCCGCGCTCTACCGCTCCGCCCTCGACGGCCGCCGCGTGCTCGTCCTCCTCGACAACGCCCGCGACGCGGCCCAGGTCCGCCCGCTGCTGCCGGGCACCGCGGGCTGCGCCGCCCTCGTCACCAGCCGGGTCCGCATGGCGGGCCTCGCCGGCGCCCACCTCGTCGACCTGGACGTGATGAGCCCCGAGGAGGCCCTCCAGCTGTTCACCCGGATCGTCGGCGCGGAGCGGGTCGGCGCCGAGCGGCAGGCCGCCCTCGACGTCGTCGGCGCCTGCGGCTTCCTGCCGCTCGCGATCCGGATCGCCGCCTCCCGCCTCGCCGCGCGCCGCACCTGGACGGTGTCCGTGCTCGCCGCGAAGCTCGCCGACGAGCGCCGCCGCCTCGACGAGCTCCAGGCCGGCGACCTCGCCGTCAAGGCCACCTTCGAGCTCGGCTACGGGCAGCTGGAGCCCGCCCAGCAGCGCGCCTTCCGCCTCCTCGGCCTCGCCGACGGCCCCGACATCTCCCTCGCCGCGGCCGCCGCCGCCCTCGACCTGCCCGAACACGACACCGAGGACCTGCTGGAGGCTTTAGTCGACTGCTCCCTGCTGGAGTCGGCGGCGCCCGGCCGCTACCGCTTCCACGACCTCGTACGCCTCTACGCGCGTGCCTGCGCCGAGCGCGACGAGCCGGACCCCGCCGAGCGGGACGCCGCCCTGGACCGGCTGCTGGACTTCTATCTGGCGACCGCCTCCGCCGTGTACGCCGTCGAACGGCCCGGCGACCGGCTTCCCGCCCACCTCGCCGCCACCGCCCACCCCGGCCTCGCCTTCACCGAGCCGCGCGCAGCCCTGGACTGGCTGTACGCCGAAGCCGACCCGCTGCTGGCCTGCGTACGCCAGTCCGCCCTGCGCACCACCGGCCGCGCCGACGTCCTGCGCCGGGCCGTCGACCTGCTGTGGGCGGCCAAGGACCTCACCGAGTCCGGCGCCAACTCCAAGCAGTACGAGTCCGCCGCGGTCGCCCTGCGCGACGCGGCGCGCGCCGCGAAGGACCCGCACGCCGAGGGCCGCGCCCGCACCGCGCTGACCAACGTCCACCTGGTCGCCGGCCGGTTCGCGGAGGCCGACGACGAGGCCCGGCAGGCGATGGTCCTGGCCCGCGAGGCCGGCGACCCCCTGCCCAGCTGCTGGGCGCCGAACGACCGCGGCATCATCGCCCTCTACCAGGGCCGCCACGCCGACGGCGAGCGGTACCTGCTGGAGGCCATCGACAACTTCCGGGCCGACGCCAACCACATCGGCGAGGCCAGCGCCCTGTGCAACCTGTCCCGCATCCACGTCGAGCTGGGCCGCCTCGCCAGCGCCATCGACCTCGCCGAGCAGGGCATCGCCATATACGACCGGATGGGCCTGACCCTGCGCCTGGCCAACGGCCGGTACGCCCTCGGCATCGCCCTCACCCAGGCCGGCCGGCTCTCCGAGGCGCTGACGCAGCTCACCGAGGCGCTCGCCCTGTTCCACGACAACCGCCAGCCGCTGTGGGAGGGCGTCACGCACTTCCGGCTCGCGGAGGCGCACCTGGCGGCGCGCCGGCCGACGCTGGCCGCCGCCCACGCCGAGCAGGCCATCGCGCTGCGCGGGATCGGCGGCGAATGGCGCCGGGCGACGGTCCTGACGGTGCTGGGCAGGGCCCTGCACGGGCTGGGGCAGCGGGACCGGGCCCGGGCCTGCTGGCGGGACGCCGAGGCCGTGTTCGCGGGGCTCGGGTCGCCGGAACTCGCCGAGGTGCGGGCCCTTCTGTCGTCGGAGATCGCTGCCTGACCGCCCGGCTCGGGCCGCGGCCCGGGGCGCCGTACGGAGGCATTCATCGTTCGTTTATCGCCGTCCGACACGATGGATGCATCGACTCACCGCGTCGGGGGGCGCGGGAGTCCTGTTGGACCGCCCGTTCGGCGGTCCGCGGGGGAATCGCCGAACGGGCCCAGCAATCCATCAGGAGATCCGATGACGACGAACGAGAACGTCCTGCCGAACGAGAGTGACATCATCCCGCTCGACAACCACGCGTCGGGCATCGGGATCAAGCCCGTCGAGGGGACCGCCGCGACGGACACCGACATCACGCCGATGGACAACCACGCTTCCGGCATCGCCATCAAGCCGGTCGACAAGCCGGCTGCGGACGAGGACATCGTGACGCTGGACAACCACGCGTCCAGCCCTCGCCCGTAGGCCGCACGGCGTCCCACGGGGGATACGGGGGGCGCACACGGGCCGCGGGAGCCGACGGGGGACGTCGGGCTCCCCCGGCCCAGGGGGGGACGGGGGAGCAAGGCCTCGCGGGGACCACGGGGGACACGGGGTCCCCGCGGGGAGCACGACACGGGGGAGCACGACACGGGGGAGCACGACACGGGGGAGCACGACACGGGGGAGCACGACACGGGGGAGCACGACACGGGGGGAGCACCGCCGCACCACGTACGACCGCACCACCGCACGGCCGGCCCGTCCGGCCGGTGACGGCGGCCGCGGTGGCCCGGAGGAGCCACCGCGGCCGCCGCACGTGCGCGTACCACCGCCGGGCCTGTTTAGGGTGGGGGCGTGTTCACCTCACAGGGTCCGAGCCTGCGCGAGCTCGCCGTCCAGGCCTTCTCCTCGGTCGAGCGGGGCTACGACCTCCTCGCGCCCAAGTTCGACCACACCCCCTTCCGCACCCCGGACCGCCTCCTCGACACCGTCGAGGAGGCCCTCGCGGCGTCGGAGGGGTCCTTCGGGGACGGCCTCGACGTCTGCTGCGGCACCGGGGCGGCGCTCGGCATGCTGACGCGGCTCTGCCGGGGCCGGGTCACCGGCGTCGACCTCAGCGCGGGCATGCTCGCCGAGGCGGAGCGCGCCCACGGCGCCGCCGACCGCGTCGACCTCGTGCGCGCAGACGCCCGCGCCCTGCCGGCCGGGCTGGCCGGCGGCTACGACCTGGCCGTCAGTTTCGGCGCGTTCGGGCACTTCCTGCCCGCCGAACGGCCCGCCCTGTTCTCCGGCGTGTACGGGGCGCTGCGCCCCGGCGGTGTGTTCGCGTTCCCGATCGGGGCGCCGCTGCCGCCGTCCTCGCCGCTGTGGTGGGCGGTGGCCGGCTTCGACGCGGTGATGCGGGTGCGGAACGCGGTGTGGCGGCCCCCGTTCGTCATGTACTACCGGACGTTCCCGTGGGGCGGGGTGCGCCGGGACCTGGCGGCCGCCGGGTTCGCGGTGGAGACGCTGCCGCTGGAGCACTTCGGCCGGCGCCCGGACGGCAGCCCCCGCTGGCGCCTGGTCCTGGCCCGCAGGCCGGGCGGGGCGCAGAGCTAGTGCTTGCCGCCCCGCCGGCTCAGGCGCCGGGGCGGGCGGTGCGCAGGGCGCGTTTGAGGACCTTGCCGCTTGCGTTGCGCGGGAGTTCGGCGAGGAACTCCACGGTTCGCGGCACCTTGTAGTTGGCCATCTCGCGGCGCGACCAGGCGATCAGGTCGTCGGCGGTGAGCGTCGAGCCGGGCCTGCGGACCGCGTACGCCTTGCCGACCTCGCCGAGGCGCGCGTCGGGGACGCCGACGACGGCGACGTCCGCGATGTCGGGGTGGAGGGCGAGGAGCTGCTCGATCTCGGCGGGGTAGGCGTTGAAGCCGCCGACGATGAACATGTCCTTGATGCGGTCGGTGATGCGCAGGTTCCCGGCGTCGTCCAGGACGCCGACGTCTCCGGTGCGCAGCCAGCCGTCGGGGGTGAGGGCGCGGGCGGTCTCCTCCGGGTCCTCGAAGTAGCCCTGCATGACCTGGTGGCCGCGGACGAGGACCTCGCCGGGCCGGCCGGCGGGCAGGGGGCGGCCGTCGGGGCCGGCGATGCGGACCTCGGTGCCGGGGACGGCGCGCCCGGAGGTGTTGGCGACGACGTCGTCGGGGTCGCCGCGGCGGCACATGGTGACGATGCCGGCGGCCTCGGAGAGCCCGTAGGCGGTGAGGACGGTGGCGATGCGGAGTTCGCCGCGGAGCCGTTCGACGAGGCGGAGGGGGACGACGGCGGCGCCGGTGACGACGAGGCGCAGCGCGGACAGGTCGTGCCGGTCGCGGTGGGGGTGGTCGAGGAGGGACTGGTGGAGGGTGGGCGGGCCGGGGAGGACGGAGATGCGTTCGGCGGCGATGTTGGCGAGGACGGTCCCGGTGTCGGAGACGGGCTGGGGGACCATCGTGGCGCCGCGCATGAGGCAGGCGAGGATGCCGGCCTTGTAGCCGAAGGTGTGGAAGAACGGGTTGACGATCAGGTAGCGGTCGCCGGCGCGGAGTCCGGCGAGCTCGCTCCACAGCTCGTAGCAGCGCAGGGACTGGGCGTGGGTGGTGACGGCGCCCTTCGGGCTTCCGGTGGTGCCGGAGGTGAAGACGATGTCGGAGGGGGCGTCGGGGCGGATGGCGTCGGCGCGGCGGCGGACCTCGGCGGCGGGGACGGTGTCGCCGGAGGCGAGGAAGTCCTTCCAGGTGCGGAAGTCCTGCGGGGCGTCGTCGGCGAGGACGACGACCTGTTCGAGGTGCGGGAGCCCGGGCAGGGGGCCGCGGGCGGGGGCCGCCGCCGGCGGGCAGGCGGGGCCGGGGCGGTCGGCGGGGTCGGGGCGGTCGGCGGCGGCGCGGCGCAGGGAGGCCACGTAGGAGGTGCCGAGGAAGGTGCCGGTGACGAAGAGGAGCCTGGCCCGGCTGCGGTCGAGGACGTACGCGGCCTCGGCGCCCTTGAACCGGGTGTTCAGGGGGACGAGGACAGCGCCCGCGCAGACGGCGCCGAGGGCGCAGGTGATCCAGTCGGGGGTGTTGGGCGCCCAGACGGCGACGCGGTCGCCGGGGCGGATCCCGGCGGCGATGGCGGCGGCCGCGGCGCGCTCGACGCGCTCGCCGAGGGCCCGGTAGGTGAGGCGGGTACGGCCGTCGGCGACGGCCTCGCGGTCGGCGTGGCGGGCGGCGGCGTCGCGGACGAGCCCGGCGATGGTGCCCCAGCGGAGGTCGCCGCGGACGCCTTCGTCGGCGGGGGCGTCGGCGGGCCGGGGCCCGGGGGCGGGCGTACCGCCGCCCCGCGCCGCAGCCCCGTACGCCGTGCTGCCGTGCGTGTGCCCGCGGTCGGTGCTGCCTGCGCGCCGGTCCATCGTCCGCCTCCCCGCCACACCCATAGCTGACTGTTCGTCAGATTAGCTGTACCCTTCGCGGCTGTCAGCACTGGCGACGTCCCCCGGAGGCGGCGATGGCGGCAACCCTCAAGGACGCTACGGCGATCGTCGGCATCGGCCAGACGCCCTTCGCCAGACGCCTCCCCCAGTCCGAGAAGGAGCTGGCCTGCCGGGCGATCCTCGCCGCCCTCGACGACGCGGGCATCGCGCCCGGCGAGGTCGACGCGTTCGCCTCCTACACCATGGAGGAGACCGACGAGGTCGAGGTCGCCAAGGCCATCGGCGCCGGCGACGCCACCTTCTTCTCCAGGGTCGGCTACGGCGGCGGCGGCTCCTGCGCCACCATCGGCCACCTCGCCGCCGCCATCGCCACCGGCCAGGCGAGCGTCGGTGTGGCCTGGCGTTCCCGCAAGCGCGGCTCCGGCCCCCGCCCCTGGACCAACACGGCCGTGCAGCTCCCCACGCCCGGCCAGTGGACGCGCCCCTTCGGGCTGCTGCGCCCCGCCGACGAGATCGCCATGCTGGCCCGCCGCTACATGCACGAGTACGGCGCCACCCGCGACCACCTCTTCAACGTGGCCATGGCCTGCCGCAACCGGGCCAACGAGAACCCCGCCGCGATCATGTACGAGCGGCCGCTGACCCGCGAGATGTACATGACCTCCCGCATGGTCAGCGAGCCGCTGTGCCTCTTCGACAACTGCCTGGAGACCGACGGCGCCCTCGCCTGCGTCGTCGTCTCCGCCGCCCGCGCCCGCGACTGCCGCCACCGGCCCGTCCACGTCCACGCCGCCGCGCAGGGCCTGCCCTCCCAGCACCACGGCATGGTCAACTACTGGAACGACGACCCCCTGTCCGGCCCCGCCTGGACGGCCGCCCGCCACCTGTGGAAACGGGCCGACTTCGGCCCGCAGGACGTCGACACCGCCCAGATCTACGACGCCTTCACCCCGCTCGTCCCCCTCTCCCTGGAGGGCTACGGCTTCTGCGGGCGCGGCGAGGGCGGCGCCTTCACCGAGGGCGGCGCCCTGGAGACGGGCGGCCGGCTCCCGATCAACACGGGCGGCGGCGGCCTGTCGGAGGCGTACGTGCACGGCTTCAACCTGATCACCGAGGGCGTCAAGCAGCTCCGCGGCACCTCCACCGCCCAGGTGCCGGACGCCCGGACCTGCCTGGTGACCGCGGGCGAGGGCGTCCCCACGTCCGCGATCCTGCTGCGCGCCTGACGGCCGGGCGACCGGCCCACGAGAGGAGCGAGACCGCCATGACCGCCACCCCGACCGCCCCCACCCCCGCGGACGCCCTGCTCGCGCCCGTCCCCGACGAGGACGGCGCCCCGTTCTGGGAGTACGCCGCCCGCGGCGAGCTCCGCGTGCAGGCCTGCACCGCCTGCGGCCGGCTGCGCTTCCCGCCGCGCCCCTGCTGCCCGCACTGCCGCTCCTTCGACTCCCACTGGCAGCCCGTCGACGGCCGCGGGCGGATCTGGTCGTACGTGCGCCCGCACCCGCCGCTGCTGCCCGCGTACGCCGCCCACGCCCCCTACACCGTCGTCCTCGTCGAGCTCGCCGACGCACCCGGCATCCGGCTCGTGGGCAACCTCGTCGCCTCGGCGGACGCCCCGCTCGGCTCGGCCGACCCGGCCGCCGTGCGCATCGGCGCCCGGGTCCGGGCCGTCTTCGCCGACTGCGGCGGCGTCACCGTGCCGCGCTGGGTGCCGGAGAAGCCGTGACACTGCGGGTGGAGCGGGACGCGGCCGCCGGGGTCGCCGTCGTCACCCTGGACCGGCCGCACCGGCACAACGCGATCGACCTCGCGACCGCCGCCGCCCTGGGCGCGCTGTGGCGGGAGCTCCGCCGCGACGACGGGGTGCGGGCGGTGGTGCTGACGGGGGCGGGCAGCACCGCGTTCTGCACGGGCCTCGACCGCGGCGCCGACATCCCCCAGCCGGGATCGCCGTACTCGCTGGACGACCCGCTGCTCGCGGTCGGCCCGAAGGCGTGCGACCTGTGGAAGCCGGTCGTCGCCGCCGTCAACGGCATGGCCTGCGGCGGGGCGTTCTACCTGCTGGGCGAGTCGGAGTTCCTGATCGCGGCGGACACGGCGGAGTTCTTCGACCCGCACACCTCCTACGGGATGGTCAGCGCGTACGAGGCCGTGTACATGGCGCAGCGGATGCCGTTCGGGGAGGCCGCCCGGCTGGCGCTGATGGGGACGGCGGAGCGGCTGTCGGCGCGGCGGGCGTACGAGATCGGGCTGGTGTCGGAGCTGGCCGCGCCCGCGGAGCTGCGGGCGGCGGCGCTGCGAACGGCGCGGACGCTGGCGTCGTTCCCGCCGGAGGCCGTGCAGGGCACCGTACGGGCCCTGTGGTCGGCGAAACAGGCCGTGCTGCAGCAGGCGCTGGCACAGGCCCCCGCGCTGATCGCGCTGGGCAACCTGCCGCCGGAGCGGCAGGCCGCCCTGTTCGCGGGGCGGCGGACGGCGCCGGAGCCGCGGGTGCGGTGACGCATACCGGCCGGTCGGCGGCCGGCGAAAAGCCGCAGCCCGGACGGCATCTGGCAAGCCGTCCGCCCGCCCCGCACCCTCCCCGCGCAGGTGTGCCGGAGCTCGGGCGCCTGACCGTCCTCTTCCCGGAGCTGGACTGCTTGGCCGGTTCACACTTGCCATGCATATGATCAGCGCCAGCCAACGGGGAGAGCAGACATGGCAGATGAACTTCATCCCGAGCAGCAGGTGGGCATGCGGCTGAACGGCGAGGGGCCACTGGCCCCCGGCGTCACCGCACCACCGCCACCGCTGCTGCAGCAGCCGCAGCCCGGCACGGCCCGTCCGCCGCTGCTGGCAACGGGCACGAACCCGCCGCCGCCCCTGCTGCAGGCGCCCGGAGGGCAGGACTTCGCCTCGACCCCGGCCGAGAAGAAGGCCGCCGCGAACACGATCGAGACCGAGCTCCAGCCGAACACGAAGAAAGCCGCGAACGACGCCGACGAATCGACCGCCGCCGCCCAGAAGGGCTTCGACGGCTGGGAGACCGCCGCCGGCCTGAAGAAGGTCGCGGAGACCTGGGACCAGCAGGTGAAGAACCTGATCGCCCGGCTCGAAGCGGAGAAGGGCGCCCTTCGCGGCGCTTCGGGCCTTTTCACCCGCAACGACATCGGACTTCGCAACGACTTCCTGGCCGGCAAGTCGGGTCTGAACGGTCTTTAGGGGAGCTGAGCTGTGGCACTGAACTACCACGAGGTCATGAGCACCGACTTCGGGCTGCTCGGCACCGCCGCCGGCAAGTGGCAGTCGATGGCGGGCGAGCTGAAGAAGATCGAGAGTCGCTACGGCGAAACCGTCCAGAAGATCACCACGACGGACGGCTGGGCCGGGCGCAGCGCCGTGAGCGCCGAGAAGGGCTTCGCGGCGACCCGCTACGAGTACGCGGCGGCGCAGGTGCAGGCGAAGGCGATCGCGGGCCTGCTGCGGGACGCCCAGGAGAAGTTCACCGACCTGAAGAACAAGCTCGTGAGCGCCCGCGACGACGCGATAGCCGCCGGCATGACCGTCTCCGAGCAGGGGCACGTCGCCTTCGACTGGGCGAAGCTCACCCCGGGCGAGCGCAGCGCCTACCACCACGACCCCGACGGCCAGAAGGCCGTCGACGAGGCCGTCGGCAAGTGGCAGAAGCACATCGACGACCGGGTGAAGGCCGTCACCGAGCTCGACCACAACGTCAAGGCCGTCCTCGAAACCGCCGTCACCGACAGCAACAAGGACGCTCTCGGCAAGGGCGCCGACATGTCCCTCGCCGGCTTCAACGCCGGCGCCACCGGCGACCTCGACCAGGCCCTGAAGGACGAGAAGGCCGCGCGGGACCGGGCTGCCAAGGAGGCGGAGGCAGCCAAGGACGGGCCGAAGTCCGAAGGCGGTCTCAAGATCACCGGCCCGCACGCGGGCACCACGGTCACCGGTCAGAAGTACGGCAAGGAGGGGTCGGCGAAGGCGTACGCCGACCTCTTCAAGATGACCGCGGAGGGCAAGTACCAGAACGGGGACTTCGCGCTCTCCGGCATCGACGACATCACCGTGGGGGCCAGGGCCAGCGCGAACTACGGCTTCACCCACGAGGGCCTCGCGGGCAAGGCCGAGACGTCCGCGGGCGTCAGGACCCTGCTTGAGGGACGCGCCGACTACAGCCACTGGGGCGGCGCCTACGGGCGCACGGAGGGGTTCGCCGGCGGGGAGGCCGCGCTCAGCGGCTCGGTAGGCTGGGAAGGCGTCAACGCCGGTGCCAAGGCCTTCGCCGGCGCCAAGGAAAGCGTCGCCGGAGGCGGCGAGCTCGCCGGCATCGGCGCCGGCGCCACGGCCGAGGGCTGGGCCGGTGCGGGCGCGGAGGCCAAGGTGACCCTCGGCAAGGGCGACGACGGCAAGTGGCACGTCGGCGGCAAGGTGGGGGTCGCCCTCGGCATCGGCGGCTCGGTGGGCGCCGAGTTCACCGTCGACACGGACAAGTTCAAAAAGTCCGCCGGCGACGCCGCCGACTGGGTGGGCGACACGGCCGGCGACATCAAGGACGGCTTCGTCGGAATGTTCGACTGATGCCCTGTCCCGCAGACGGAAGGAGGGCGTGAGACCACATGCCCACGACACTGCCGATTCCCATCCAGTTCGTCCTGCCGGAGGGCTGGCGGCCCGCCCCTCCGGACGAGGTCGGCGCCCCGGACGCGGCGTTCGTCGCCCTGCACCCGGAACCCGACGGCGGATTCACCGCCAACATCACCATCGACGGCGACTTCTGGTCCGCCGAGGAGGAGACCCTCGCCGACATCGCCGACGGTTCGGTGGAACGGCTCCGCCGGTCCCTCGGGGCCGTCCAGGTCGCCGGCCGCCGCCCCCTCGGCTCCGACGACTCCCCCGGCCTCGCGCAGAGGCTGACGCTCACCGCCGTGGTGGGCGGCGTGCAGCGCGAGCTCGTCCAGTCCCAGGTCTACCTCGCCATGCAGGACGTGGCCGACCCGCGCAAGCGCGTGGTGATCCGGCTCATCCTGACCGTCACCGCGGCCCAGGAGGACGCCGTGGGCGCGGACTTCCAGGAGTTCCTGCGCTCGGTCGCACCGGACCCCGGGACTCCCGGCACGGACGCCGGGGGCGGGGCGTAGCCGTGGGCTTCAAGGACAGGCTGACCGGTACCCGGCACCCCGACGGCGGCGTCCCGCCCGAGCCGGCCGCGGAGGTCCGGGCAGCGCTGCTCGCGCTGGGCGGGCAGGGCGCGCCCTACACGGTGCGCACCGCCCTTCCCGGGGAGGCCGCCGACCTGGTGGCGGAGTGGCGGGTGCGGGAGCCCGCCTGGCACGGCTTCTTCCTGCGCCACCAGCTGGAGCGGCAGGTGCAGATCCGGATGCGGATCGACCCGGACGGGCACGAGGTGCGGAGCACCGACCGGCAGTGGGAGGTCTCGTGGGTCGGCGGCACGCCGCGGCTGACCGCGTCGGGCGAGTACTCCCGGGGCCAGGTGACGACGGTGTCGAAGCAGTGGACCATCGGCCGCGGCAAGGGGGGCCGTACGGAGGCCGCGGAGACGTTCCGCTTCGCCACGTCGGACCTGAAGGAGCCGCTGCAGAAGGTGGTCCTCGGCGCGGGCTGGACCTGGCGCGGAGTGCTGTTCGGCCGGCTGTGACGCGCCGGCGGCGACACGCCGGCGGTGACGGTCACGACACGGCGGAGGCCCCGCCCCGCGACGGGGTGGGGCCTCCGGCCGTACCGCACCGGGCACGGGCCCGGGAGGGAAACGGAAGGGATCAGGCCTCGACGGTGCCCGAGGCCGCGACCTCGACCTTGGCGCGGGTGGCGCCGGACGGGGTGCCCAGCTTCTCGATCTGGTCGACGATGTCCTTGCCCTCGACGACCTCGCCGAAGACGACGTGCTTGCCGTCGAGCCACGGGGTGACGACGGTGGTGATGAAGAACTGCGAGCCGTTGGTGTTGCGGCCGGCGTTCGCCATCGACAGCAGGTACGGGCGGTCGTGCTTCAGGTCGAAGTTCTCGTCCGCGAACTTCTCGCCGTAGATGCTCTTGCCGCCGGTGCCGTTCTGGCGGGTGAAGTCGCCGCCCTGCAGCATGAACTGCGGGATGACGCGGTGGAACGGCGAGCCCGCGTAGCCGAAGCCGTGCTCGCCCGTCGCGAGCTCGCGGAAGTTCTTCGCGGTCTTCGGGACGACCTCGTCGAACAGGTTGAAGACGATGCGGCCGGCGGGCTGGCCGTCGATGGTGATGTCGAAGTAGACGTTGCTCATGGGGTCCATCCTGTCACTCCCGGTACCGTGCGCGACTCGGCGGGGCCGGAACACGGCCCCGCCCGCCCTCACCCGGCCGTACGGGTGCCCGTCCCCTTCGCCGCGTCCAGGGCGTACACGCAGCGGTCCTTGCTGCACGCGTACACCACGCCGCCCTCGGCGACCGGGGGGCCGGCGATCTCCCCGCCGGTGGCCAGCTTCCAGCGGAGCTGGCCGCCCGCCGCGTCCAGGGTGTACAGGCAGTGGTCCGCCGACCCGAAGTGGACGCGGCCGTCCGCGACGGCCGGAGGGCCCGTGATCTCGCCGCCCGCCGCGAACCGCCACTTCGGGGTACCGGTGACCGCGTCGAGCGTGTACAGGGCGCTGCCCGCGCCGAGGTGGACGTTGCCGCCGGCCACGAGGACCGGGTCCGCGGAGGTCCGCGGCTCGGTGGCGATCCGCCAGCGGTCCTTGCCGGTGGCCGCGTCGAGGGCGTACACGGTGCCCAGGTAGTCGGCCAGGTACACGCCGCCGCCGGTGACGGCCGCGCCGGGCGCGAACGCGGGCGGCGCGAGGAACACGGCCGGCGCCTCGAAGTGCCAGCGGACCCGGCCGGAGGCCCGGTCCACGGACAGCACGCGGGTGCCGGCGCTGATGTACACGTTGCCGTCCGGGGCCGGGGTGACGCGTACGGGGACGTTCCCGCAGGCCGCGGCGTCGCCGACCGGGTACGACCAGGACTCCCGGCCGGAGCGGGCGTCCAGGGCGCGCAGCCGGGCGTCCTGCCACACGTAGACGGTGCCGTCGTGGAGGACGGGTGCCGCCTCGGGCGTCTCGAAGTCGCTCTGCGCGCCGGTCAGCTCCCACAGCTTCTGGCCGTTCGAGGCCTCCCAGCCCTGGACGCCGCCGCCCCGGGTGGCGGTGACGACGGTGCCCCGGTCGGCGCGCAGCGCGTACACCCAGGCGTCGGCGGACAGCCGCCACCGCTCGGAGCCGTCGGAGGCGTCGAGGGCGTACAGGGAGGGGCCGTCGGAGGCGTGGATGCGGCCGTCGGAGACGGCCATGGCCCAGGCGACGTCGCGGGTCTTGAACTGGCGGCGGCCGGTGGCCACGTCCAGCGCGTGGACCTCGAAGGAGGTCACGTACAGCAGGTCGCCGGCGACGGTGGGGGTGCCCCACACCTCGTTCGACATGCGGAACCGCCAGGGCCGCCAGCGGCCGCTGTCGGGCGCGGGGCCCGGGTTGGGGACGGCGGGGGCGGCGGTGGCGGGGGCGGCCGCGGAGGCGCCCGCGGGCGCTGCGGCGGAGCCGGCCGCGCCGGGCGGGCGGATCCAGCCGGTCGCCGCGTCGGCGGCACCTGCCTGCGCGGCGGGCGAGGCCGCCGACGCGAACGGGCCGGGCCCGATCGGCACGGGCGACCCGCCGAGGCGGACCGGTTCCCCGGACAGCGCGGGCGCGGCCGCGGGGCGCGGCGGGTGGTGGGGCCGCTGCGGGATCGGCTGGCCGGTCCGCGGGTCCACCCACGGGTCGGCGGCGCCGCGGGGCTCGCGGCGGTTCGCGGGGGCGTCGCCGCCGCGGGGGGCCGGCGTGACGGGGAGGGCGGAGGTGCGCTGGCCGGCCCGGCGGGACTCGATGAGGGCGACGGCCCGGGCGGGCAGCCACGCGGAGGCGGTGCCGCTGTCGTCGCCGCCGCCGAAGAGGTGCGGGGCGAGCTGGGCCTGCAGGTCGGCGGGGGTGGGGCGCTGGGAGGCCTCCATCTGCATGCAGGACTCGATCAGCGGCCGCAGCTCTTCGGGCAGCCCCTCCAGGTTGGGCTCGTCGCGCAGCAGCATGAACACCGTCTCCACCGGGTTCGCCCCGTGGTAGGGCGGGTGCCCCGTCGCGGCGAAGACGAGGGTGGAGCCGAGGGAGAACACGTCGCTGGCGCCCTTGACGCTGCGGGAGTCCTTCGCCTGCTCGGGCGACATGTAGGCGGGGGTGCCGACGGCGACGTTCGTCATGGTCAGGCGGGTGTTGGACACGCCGCTCGCGATACCGAAGTCGATCACGCGGGGGCCGTCCTCGACGACGAGCACGTTCGACGGCTTCAGGTCGCGGTGGACGAGGCCCGCCCCGTGGATCGACTGGAGGGCCTCGGCGATGCCGGCGGCCAGCCACCGCACGGCCTGCGCGGGCATCGGCCCGCACTCGTTGACGATCTCCTCCAGGGAGGGCGCCGGCACGTACGCGGTCGCCAGCCACGGCACGGCGGCCCGCGGATCGGCGTCGACCACGGCCGCGGTGTAGAAGCCGGAGACGGCGCGGGCCGCCTCCACCTCCCGGGTGAAGCGCACCCGGAAGAGCTGGTCCTCGGCCAGCTCGGTGCGCACCGTCTTGATCGCCACGCGGCGTCCGGACGCCGACCGGGCGAGATAGACCAGCCCCATGCCGCCGGCGCCGAGACGTCCCAGCACCTCGAAGGGGCCGATCCGTCTCGGGTCGTGCTGCGTCAGCTGCTCCACCACTCGCCTCCCACACCTCCCCGTACGGGCCTGGCCTGGCCCGTTCACACCTGCACGCACGCCGGCACGGCGGTCGGCCCCGTGCAGCGTCTCACTCCGGGCGCCGCCGGTGGTCGTGCAACCCCGATTCTGTCAGGCCCGCGCCCAGGCCGTGTCGCCACAGTCGGTGCGGGGTGGGTGCGGGTCGTGCGGGAGGGGGTTATGCGGGGGGTTGTGCGGGCGGCCGGCCGGGGTTCTCGGAGAGCAGGGCGAAGACGGCCCCCTGGTTGTCCGCGACGACGGCGATCCGCCCGTACGGGGTGTCGAAGGGCTCGGCGGTGACCCGGCCGCCGAGCCGTCTGACGGTCTCGACGGACCGGTCGCAGTCGGGGACGGCGAAGTAGGCGAGGAAGTGCGCCGGCATGATCTCCGGGAAGGCGTCGGTGATCAGGCTGCGGCCCAGGACGGCCGTCTCGGCGCCGGGCGGGCTGCCGGGCGGCGACCACAGGCGGTACTCGACGCCGGAGCCGTCGTCGTCCTGGTCCTCGGGGACGTAGCCGAAGACGTTCGCGTAGAAGACGTCGACGGCGTCGCGGGCGCGGGTGTACAGCTCGGCCCAGCAGTACGTGAAGGGCTCGCCGTGCGCCTCGAAGCCGTCGTGGGTGCCGGGCTGCCACAGGCCGAAGACGGCGCCGCCGGGGTCGGCGGCCAGGGCTGCGGTGCCGTACGGGCCGACGGGCTGGGGGTCCATGACCATCTGGCCGCCGTGGGCGCGGATGCGGGCGGCGCAGGCGTAGGCGTCGGCGGTGGCGAGGTAGATGCCCCAGACGGTGGGCATGCGGCCGTCGGGCTTGGGGGCGAGCGCGGCGACGTTGCGGCCCTGGCTGTAGGCCTGCGTGTAGCCGCCGTACTCGCGGGATCCGGAGCTGAAGGTCCAGCCGAAGAGCTCGCCGTAGAAGCGCTTGCCCGCCTCGACGTCCGGAAGCGAGGCATCCACCCAGCAGGGGGTGCCTTCCGCGAATGCGGCCATGGCCCGTTTCCTTCCGTTGTGCGGGGGTGTGTACCCTCCGTACGCTCCCACGCTCCCGCTCAGCTGCCGGCGGTGCGGTGTCCTCTCGGGCCATGGTCCGCCCGAAGTCTTGTCCACAGCCTGTTGACAAGACTAATCGGGTGGTAAAGGGAGGAAGCGGTCGGGTCGGCGGGCGGGCCGCGGGGCGGGCGGCGCGGGGGCCGCGGGCGGGCGGCGCGGGGGCCGCGGGCGGCCGAAATCCGTCGCCCGGAGTGCCCCGGAGGGGCTTTCCCCCAGGCCGGGCGGCCGGTAACCCCATTTGCAGGCGGCCGAATCGCGCTCGGACACCCCCTCGGTAAGCTGACGGCATGACAGGACAAGTACGCACCGTCGACGGCCGCGTTGCCGGCCGGCGCGGTCAGGCGACGCGGCAGAAGCTGCTCGACTGCCTCGGCGAGATGCTCAGCTCCTCGCCGTACCGCGATGTCAAGGTGATCGATGTCGCGCGCAAGGCCGGCACCTCCCCCGCGACCTTCTACCAGTACTTCCCGGACGTCGAGGGCGCCGTCCTGGAGATCGCCGACCACATGGCCGCCGAAGGCGCCCAGTTGACCTCGCTCGTCGAGGGCCGCACCTGGGTCGGCAAGGCCGGCTGGCAGGCCGCTGAGGAGCTCGTCGACGGGTTCCTGGACTTCTGGCGGCGCAACGACGCGATCCTGCGCGTCGTCGACCTCGGCGCGGCCGAGGGCGACAAGCGCTTCTACAAGATCCGCATGAAGATCCTGAACTCCGTCACCAACTCCCTCACGGAGTCGGTGAAGGAACTCCAGGCCAAGGGCCGGGTCGACAAGGACGTCAACCCGGCGGCGATGGCCGGCTCCCTGGTCGCCATGCTGGCGGCCGTCGCCTCGCACCAGAAGGGCTTCCAGACCTGGGGCGTCAAGCAGGCCGAGCTCAAGCCGAACCTCGCCCTCCTCGTCCACCTGGGCATCACCGGCAAGAAGCCGACGAAGTAGCGGCGGGCCGCCCAGCCGGCCCGCCGGACCAACCGGTCAGCGGCGCTCCAGGCGGAACAGCCGGATCTCCCGCTCGATGCGCGCCTGGTACGTCGCGTACGGCGGCCAGAACCGCAGCACGGCCCGCCACACCTCGGCGCGCTCCGCGCCCCGCAGCAGCCGCGCCCGTACCGCGATGTCCCGGCCCTTCCAACTCACGTACGCATCAGGGTTCTTCAGCAGGTTCGCGGTCCACGCCGGATGCCCGGGGCGGCCGAAGTTCGAGCCGATCAGGATCCAGCCGGCGCCGGACTCCAGCGGCATGCACGCGAGGGGCGTGGCGCGGGGCCGGCCCGTCCGCGCGCCCGTCGAGGTGAGGATCACCCCGGGCAGCATGCGGGCGCTGAGGATCACCCTGCCGCCCGTCAGCCGGTGGACCGCCTTGTCCAGGGCGGGGATGACGTGCGGGGCGATCCTGGCGAAGAGCCTCGTCGAGGAGGCCTTCTGCATGAGCGTGGTACCGAGCGCCATCAGACGGCCGCCCTTCCGGTGGGGGTGGGGGTGGGGTCGGGGGTGGCGGGAACGGGGTCGGAGCCGGGGCCGGGTGCGAAGAGGCCCGCCTGCCGGGCCGCGTGCGCCCGCAGCAGGTGCACCGGCCCGAACAGCAGCTCGTCCGCCGCGGCCCGCTTGAAGTACAGGTGCGCGTCGTGCTCCCAGGTGAAGCCGATCCCGCCGTGCAGCTGGATCGCCTCCCCCGCCGCGAGCCGCAGCGCCTCCAGCGCCTGCGCGAGGGCCAGGCCGCCCTGCGCCGGGTCCCACGCGGCGTAGCAGACCGCCGAGCGGGCCGCCTGGAGCTGCACGTACAGGTCCGCGAGCCGGTGCTTGACCGCCTGGAACGAGCCGATCGGCCGCCCGAACTGCTCGCGGGTCCGGACGTACTCCACCGTCCGCTCCAGCGCCCGCCCGGCCGCCCCGGCCGCCTCCGCGGCGAGCACGGCCGCCGCGGTACGCCCGACGGCGGCCAGCGCACCGCAGACCGCGGCGGGTGCGCCGAACGGGTCGCCGTCGCCGAGCCACTCCGCCTCGACGTCCCGCAGCTGCACCAGGGCCTGCGGGCGGGTCTCGTCCAGGGCCGTCTGCCGCACCCGTACGAGGCCCTCGGCGTTCGCCCGCACCACGAACAGCAGGACCCGGCTCCGCGCGAAGCCCCCCGCGTGCGCCGGCACCAGCAGCAGGTCCGCGCTGTGCCCGTCGAGGACCTGCGCGGCCTCCCCGTACAGCCGCCAGGCCCCGTCCGGCGCCCGGCGCGCCTGCACCCCGCCCGCCCGGCCGCCGCCCGCCCACTCCCCCGCCGCGGCGTCCCCGGTCAGCCCGAGCGCCGCCGACAGCGCCGGGCCCGGCACCGCCAGCGCGGCCGCCAGACCGCCGCCGGCCAGCGGCGGCAGCAGCGCCGCGCGCTGCCCCGCACTGCCGAGTGCCGCGACCAGCGGCGCGGCCAGCACGGCGGTGGCCAGCAGCGGCGACGGCAGCAGCGCCCGCCCCGTCTCCTCGCAGGCCAGCACCAGGTCCGCGGGGGCGCAGCCCACGCCCCCGTACTCCTCGGGCACGGCCAGGCCGGGCAGGCCGATCTCCCGCGACAGCTGCTCCCACAGCTCCCGGTCGTAGCCGGCGGCGGTGCGGACGGCGGCCTTGACCCGGTCGGGGCCGCAGCGCCTGCCGAGGACCTCCCGCAGGGTGCGGCGGATCCCCTCCTGCTCCGCGGTGAAGGCGGCATCCATCATCGGGCTCCTCCCCGTAACTGACGGGCCGTCATGTTAGGGGCGGGGGCGCGACATGCCCAGAGCGGGGAGCGCGCGGACCGCGTCGACCGTCCACCGGGACGGGGCTCTGGATCTGACGAGCCGTCAGCTGTACGTTCGTGCCATGCCTGGACCAGGACCTGGACGCCTCTCCGGACCCGCACCCGACGCCGCCCGCCGCCGCCGCGTCGCGATCGTCGGCGCGGCCCTCTCCGACTGCGGCCGCGTCGACGGCCCCACCCCGTACGCCCTCCACGCCCAGGCCGCCCGGCGCGCCCTCGCCGACTCCGGCCTGGACCGCTCCGTCATCGACGGCTTCGCCTCCGCCGGCCTCGGCACCCTCGCCCCGGTCGAGGTCGCCGAGTACCTGGGGCTGCGCCCCGCCTGGACCGACTCCACCTCGGTCGGCGGGGCCACCTGGGAGGTCATGGCCGCGCACGCCGCGGACGCCATAGCCGCCGGCCACGCCAACGCCGTCCTGCTCGCGTACGGCTCCACGGCCCGCGCCGACATCAAGGCCTGCCGCCGCACCGCGAACCTCTCCTTCGGCGCGCGCGGGCCCCTCCAGTTCGAGGCGCCGTACGGGCACACGCTGATCGCGAAGTACGCGATGGCGGCCCGCCGCCACATGCACGAGTACGGCACCACCCTCGAACAGCTCGCCTCGATCGCCGTGCAGGCCCGCGCGAACGCCGCCGACAACCCGGACGCCATGTTCCGCGACCCGATCAGCATCGACGACGTCCTGTCCGGCGAGATGATCGCCGACCCGTTCACGAAGCTGCACTGCTGCATCCGCTCCGACGGCGGCTGCGCGATCCTGCTCGCCGCCGAGGACTACGTCCCCGACACGGCCAAACGCCCCGTCTGGATCCTGGGAGCGGGCACCGCCGTCTCCCACACCACCATGTCGGAGTGGGAGGACTTCACGGTCTCCCCCGCCGCGGCCTCCGGCCGCCTGGCCTTCCGGCGCGCCGGCCTGACCCCGTCCGACGTCGACATCGCCGAGCTGTACGACGCCTTCACGTACATGACGCTGGTCACCCTCGAGGACCTCGGCTTCTGCCCGAAGGGCGAGGGCGGCGCCTTCGCCGCGAAGGGACGCCTCCTGCGCGACGGCGACCTCCCGGTCAACACCGACGGCGGCGGCCTCTCGGCCTGCCACCCGGGGATGCGGGGCCTGTTCCTCCTGGTCGAGGCGGTCCGCCAGCTCCGCGGCGAGGCCGGCCCGGCCCAGACGCTCCGTCGCGACGGCAGCCCGCCGGAGGTGGCGGTGGCCTCCGGCACGGGCGGGTGGTTCTGCAGCGCGGGGACGGTGGTGCTGGGGCGGGGGTAGGGGGCCGGGGCTGAGGGCGGGGCGGGGGAGGGCTGGGGGCGGGATGCCGTCGGCATCTCCTGCCCCCCACTGCCGCCCGCTTCTCACTCGGCTCGCCCCGCCCCGCCCCTACCCTGTCCCCCATGCCTCGCGAGACCGACGCCCCCAGCCCCGCCCCCGCCCCCTCCCCCTTCCACGCCGCCCTGCGCGCCCTCCGCGTCTGGGACACCGAGCTGCCCCGCTTCGATGCCGCCGCGGCACCCGCGGAGCCCGGCGTGCTGTTTCGGGAGTGGTTCGTGCATGCCGTGCAGGCGGGGCAGGTCGAGCCGCACACCATGAGCCTGGCCACCGCCGATGCCCAGGGGCGGCCCGATGCGCGGATCGTGATGCTGCACGACGCCGACTCCCGGGGCTGGCATTTCGGCTCGCACTCGACCAGCGCCAAGGGCCGTCAGCTCGCCGCGCGGCCCGATGCGGCGCTCGTCTTCTACTGGTCCGCCGTCGCCCGGCAGGTGCGCGTGCGCGGGCGGGTCGCCGCCCTCGGCCCGGAGGTGGGCCGGGCAGACCTCGCGGTCCGCTCGCGGGGCGCGCTCGCCGCTGCGCTGACGGGGCGGCAGTCCGAGGTGCTCGGGTCCGCGGACGAGCTGGAGGCCGCGTCGGCCGCGGCCTGGGAGCGGGCCGCCGCCGAGCCGGATGCGGTCGCGCCGACCTGGACGGCGTACGTCCTGGAGCCCGTCGAGGTGGAGTTCTTCCAGGGCGACGCCGCCCGCCGGCACGTACGCCTGCGCTACCGCCGCGACGCCCCCGGCCCGGACGCCTGGACCCGGGAGCTGCTCTGGCCGTGAGGCCGCAGGAACCCGGGCCCGTCAGCGCGGGCGGAAGACCGGCACCCACACGCCCGGGGCGGTCTCCCGGAAGGCGACGCTGAGCGGCATCCCGACACGGAGGGCGGCCGGGGCGCAGTCGACGACCCGCGTCATCATGCGCGGTCCTTCCGCGAGGTCGACGACGGCGGCCGTGTACGGCACCTGCCGCCCGAAGGGCGGCAGGTCGTTGCGGTGGACGACCGACCAGGTGTAGAGCGTGGCGCTGCCGTCGGCGGCCTCCCACGCCACCCGGTCCTCCCCCGCCCAGCAGAACGGGCAGAACTCCCGCGGGTAGTGGTGGGCGCGCCCGCACTCGGAGCAGCGGCGCAGCAGGAGCCGGCCCTCGGCGGCGGCGTCCCAGTAGGGGCGGGTGAAGTCGTCGGGTTCCGGCAGGTCGTGGCGCGGCCCGCCGCCTGCGCCCCCGGCGTGCGGCGTCACAGGAACCACCCCAGGGCGGCGTCCACCGACCACGTCTGCCAGGCCATCGCCGCGAGCGCGACGGCGGCGACGAGCGCCATCATCGAATTCTGCCCCTGCTCCGCCCAGTCGTGGATCATCAGGACCAGGTAGAGCAGGTTCAGCAGCAGGCTGCCCGCGAGGGCGATCGGGGTCAGGAAGCCGAGGACCAGTCCCAGGCCGAGGGCGAGTTCGGCGTGGACGACGACGTACGCCATGAGGCGCGCCCTGGGTTGGACGACCGCGGCGAAGCCGCGCTGCACGAACGGCCAGCGGTGCTTCGCGGCGATGTCGGCGGCCCAGGCGATGCCGGTGCCGCGCTCGAGCCAGCCCTTCCTGTCCTTGTGCCGCCAGCTTTCGAGCCACCACAGGCCGAGGCCGATCCGGAGCACGGCCAGCCACTCGACACCGCCGAGCCACATCGTCTGCATCGGCACCTCCGTGTGCCCAGCCACTGATCTGACGGTACGTCAGTTCAGCGGATCGGCGGCGATCCCGCAAGGCCGTGACCGATCCGCAACCGATTCCCTCCTCGTCCGAGACCCATCAACCCTGTGTGTCGATACGCTCACACTTCATGCCCGGAGTCCCCACAGCCCCAGACATGTCCACCGAGCCCCGCCCCGTCTACGTCATAGGCGCCGGCCCCGGCGGCCTGGCCGCGGCCACCGCACTGCGGGCCCGCGGGGTGCGCGCCGTGGTCGTGGAGAAGGCGGACGAGGTCGGAGCCTCCTGGCGCGGCCACTACGACCGCCTGCACCTGCACACCACGCGCCGCCTGTCCGCGCTGCCCGGGCTGGCCATGCCGCGCCGCTTCGGCCGGTGGGTGTCCCGGGACGACGTCGTGCGCTACCTGGAGAAGTACGCCGATTTCCACGAGTTGGAGATCGTCACGGGCGTCGAGGTCACCCGCATCGAACGCGCGGCCCCGGAAGCCGCCGGGCCGGATCCCGCCGCGGCCGGCGGCAAGCCGGCGCGACGGCGGCGGGTCCGCCGCAGCCGGGCCGCGGCCGCGGCGGACCCGGGCTGGCTGCTGCACGCGACCGGCGGGCGGGTGCTGGCCGCACGCGCCGTGGTGGTGGCGACCGGCTTCAACCACACGCCCGCGCTGCCCGACTGGCCGGGCCGGGAGGCGTACGGGGCCCGGCTGCTGCACGCCCGCGACTACCGCAACCCGGGCCCGTACGCCGGCCAGGACGTGCTGGTGGTCGGCGCGGGCAACACCGGCGCCGAGATAGCCGTCGACCTCGCCGAGGGCGGCGCGGCGCGGGTCCGGCTGGCCGTGCGGACCGCCCCGCACATCGTGCGCCGCTCCACCGCCGGGTGGCCGGCGCAGCGCACCGGGATCCTGGTGCGGCGGCTGCCCGTGGGGGTGGTGGACCGGCTGGGCCGGGCGGTGGCCCGGGTGTCCGTCCCGGACCTGTCGGCGTACGGGCTCCCCCGCCCGTCGACCGGCCTGTACAGCAGGGTCCGGGAGGGGGCGATCCCGGTGCAGGACGTCGGGCTGATCGACGCGGTGCGCGCGGGCCGGGTGGAGCCGGTGGCGGCGGTGGCCTCGTTCGACGGCGGGGAGGTCGTCCTCTCGGACGGCTCGCGCATCGCGCCCGACGCGGTGGTGGCGGCGACCGGCTACCGGCGCGGCCTGGAGGGCCTGGTCGGCCACCTGGGCGTGCTGGACGGCCGCGGCCGCCCCCTCGCGCACGGCCCGCGCACCCTGCGGCAGGCGCCCGGCCTGCACTTCACCGGCTACACCAACCCGATCAGCGGCATGTTCCGCGAAATGGCCCTGGACGCCGACCGCATAGCGGCGGCCCTCTCCCGCCACCTGGGCATCCGCCCGCCGGGCAAGGGCCGACGCGAGGACGCGGGACTGCCCGGCACCGGCCTCCCCCCGGTGGACCCGCTGGCCTGACCCCGGCGGGCGCCGGGCAGGCCCTGCACCTGCCCGGCGCCCGCCCGCGGCGGCAGCACACATCCCCTGCGGGCGCCGCCCGCCGCCGTGGAGCTCGGCCGAATCGCGGCCTGGACCGGTCGCTCGCCGTCTGGGAGCGTTCCACACACCACCTCCACCACCTTTCGCGCGCAGCAGTGTTCCTGACGGCCCGTCAGTTCAGTAGTCTGAAACTGATTACTCGTCAGTTACCGGGTCCCTTCGAGCAGGAGCGGGCGAAGCGATGCTTGGATCTACTCACGGCACCCTCACCACCGACCTCCGTGCGCGCGTCGAGGCCTGCGGGGAGACCCCCCGGGCGGCCGTCCACTGCACCGCCCCCGCGTCCGCCGGGGACGCCGTCCCCCTCGATGTCAGCGGGCGGCCGCTGCACTCCGACGCGCCGGATCTGGACCGCCTCTTCCGGCCCGAATCGGTCGCGGTGGTCGGCGCCTCCGACACCGACGGCCGCCCGGCCGCCGGGATCACCCGCCGGCTCATCGCCTGGGCCGAGCGCGTCGGCGCCCGCATCCACCCCGTCCACCCGGCCCGCTCCGCCGTCTACGGGCTCCCCTGCCATCCGGCCGTCGGCGCGCTGCCCGAGCAGGTGGACCTCGCCGTGCTGCTCGTCGCCGACCCGCTGCCCGTCATCGAGGAGCTGGCCGAGGCCAAGGTGAAGTTCGCCGTCGCCTTCGCCTCCGGCTTCGCCGAGACCGGCGCCGAGGGCGCCGCCGCGCAGGACGCGCTCGCCGCCGCGGTGCGCCGCTCCGGCCTGCGCCTGCTGGGGCCCAACACCAACCTCAACGCCTTCGAGGAGTTCCGCGACGACCTGGAAGGCCCCGCCATCGCGCTCATCACCCAGTCCGGGCACCAGGGCCGCCCCGTGTACGCCCTCCAGGAGCTCGGCATCCGGCTGTCGCACTGGGCGCCCACCGGCAACGAGGCCGACCTGGAAACCGCCGACTTCCTCTCCTACTTCGCCGAGCGCCCCGAGGTCGGCGCCATCGCCGCCTACGTGGAGGGCCTCAAGGACGGCCGCTCCTTCCTGCTGGCCGCCGACCGGGCCGCCCGCAACAAGGTCCCCGTCGTCGCCGTCAAGGTGGGGCGCACCGAGACCGGCGCCCGGACGGCCGCCTCGCACACCGGGAAGCTCACCGGCGCGGACGACGTCGTCGACGCCGTCATGCGCCAGTTCGGCGTCATCCGCGTCGACGGCCTCGACGAACTCCAGGACACCGCCGCCCTCCTCGCCCGGGCCAAGCCGCCCACCGCCGACGGCGTCGCCGTCTACTCCATATCCGGCGGCACCGGCGCCCACTTCGCCGACCTGGCCGCCGCGGCCGGACTGCACCTGCCGACCCTCCCGCAGGCCCGGCAGGACGAGCTGCACCAGTGGATACCGGCGTACCTGAGCACCGCCAACCCGATCGACAACGGCGGCCACCCCGTCGGCGACGAGCGCGGCCGGAAGATCATCGACGCGATCCTCGCCGACCCGTCCGTCGGCGTGCTCGTCTGCCCGATCACCGGGCCGTTCCCGCCGCTGAGCGACCGCCTCGTCCGCGACCTCGTCGACGCCGCCGAGCACACCGACAAGCCCGTCTGCGTCGTGTGGGGCTCGCCCGTCGGCACCGAGGACGCCTACCGCACCACCCTCCTCGGCTCCTCCCGCGTCGCCACCTTCCGCACCTTCGGCAACTGCATCACCGCCGTGCGCGCCTACCTCGGCCACCACCGCTTCACCGCCCGCTACCGCTCCCCGTTCGCCGACGCCCCCCGCACCCCCTCCCCCTCGTACCGAAAGGCGCAGGCGCTGATGCGGCCCGGCGAGCAGCTCAGCGAGCACGCCGCCAAGCAGCTGCTGCGGGCGTACGGCATCCGCGTGCCGCGCGAGCAGCTCGTGACGAGCGCGGCGGCCGCCGTGCGGGCGGCCGGGCTGGTCGGCTACCCGGTCGTCATGAAGGCGTCGGGCCCGCAGCTCGCGCACAAGACGGAGCTGGGCCTGGTGAAGATCGGGCTGACCTCGGCGAGCCAGGTCCGGGACGCCTACCGGGAGCTCACGGACATCGCCCGCTACGAGGACGCCCCGCTCGACGGTGTCCTCGTCTGCCAGATGGTGCAGCGCGGCGTCGAGATGGTCGTCGGCGTCACCCGGGACGCCCTGTTCGGGCCGACGGTCACGGTCGGGCTGGGCGGGGTCCTCGTCGAGGTGCTGCACGACGCGGCGGTACGGGTGCCGCCGTTCGGCGAGGACCAGGCGCGCGCCATGCTCGCCGAGCTGCGCGGACGGGCCCTGCTCGACGGGGTCCGCGGGGCGCCGCCCGCCGACACCGACGCGCTCGTCGAGGTCGTGCTGCGGGTGCAGCGGATGGCGATGGAGCTGGACGGGGCCTTGTCGGAGCTGGACATCAACCCGCTGATGGTGCTCCCGCGCGGGCAGGGCGCGGTGGCTCTGGACGCGCTGGCCGTGTGCCGGTGACCGCCGCCGGGCCCGCCGGGCGCCCCCTCGACGAGCAGGTGCTGCACCGCATCGAGAACGGTGTCTCCTGGATCACCCTCAACCGCCCCGAGGCGATGAACGCCGTCACGTGGGAGCAGCGCGAGCGCCTCATCGGGCTGCTCGACGCCGCCTCCGCCGACCCCGCCGTGCGGGCCGTCGTCCTCACCGCCGCCGGCCGCGGGTTCTGCGCGGGCGCCGATCTGCGGGCGGGACCGCGTACGGGCGGCGGGGGCGGGCAGCGGGTCGCCGGCGACGTGGCGCGGATGATCCGGCAGGGGGCGCAGCGGCTGGTCACCGCGGTGCTCGACTGCGAGAAGCCGGTGGTCGCCGCCGTGGGCGGGACGGCGGCGGGGATCGGGGCGCACCTGGCGTTCGCGTGCGACCTGGTGGTCGCGGCCGAGTCGGCCCGCTTCGTGGAGGTGTTCGTACGCCGCGGCCTGGTCCCCGACGGCGGGGGCGCGTACCTGCTGCCGCGGCTGGTGGGGCCGCAGCGGGCCAAGGAGCTGATGTTCTTCGGGGACGCCGTCCCGGCCGCCGACGCGGCGCGGCTCGGGCTGGTCAACCGGGTCGTGCCCGACGGCGAGTTGGAGCGGTGCGCGCGGGAGTGGGCCGAGCGCCTCGCGCAGGGGCCGACGCGGGCCATCGCCCTGGCGAAGCAGCTGGTGAACGCCTCCCTGGACGGGGACCGGGCGGCGGCCCTGGCCGCGGAGGCCGCCGCGCAGGAGATCAACATGGCGACGGCCGACGCGGCCGAGGGCGTGGCGGGCTTCGTGGAGCGCCGTACGCCTAAGTTCCTCGGCCGCTGAGCGGGCGGGGCCGCGGCTGGGGGGGCCGCCCGCTACATCCGCGGGTCGGGCCTGAGCAGGGCGAACACCGCTCCGAAGGGGTCCGCCAGCCAGGCGATCCGGCCGACGTCGGGGACGTCCACCGGCGGCATGAGGGTGCTCCCGCCGGCGCGGTCGGCCGCCGCGGTGGTGGCGTCGGCGTCCGCGACGTGGAAGTAGGGCACCCAGCGGGGCCGCTCGCCGCCCCGGTCGCCGCCGGCGGCGTCGCCCATGGGGGCGACACCGCCGAAGGACGCCTGCTCCTGGTCGCCCTCGCGGACGCTGAGCACCCGGTACGTCATCCCGGGCGTCTGCATCTCCTGGCTGCGCCAGCCGAAGACGCCGCCGTAGAAGTCGAGGGCGGCGAGCGGGTCGGGCACGTGCAGCTCGGCCCACAGCAGGCTGTTCTCGGCGGACGCCACCTCCAGGCCGCCGGACTTGCCGGGCTGCCAGAGGGCGAACTCGGCGCCCTGCGGGTCAGTGGCCTGCGCGAGCCAGCCCTCGCCCATCACGTCCGTCGGCTCCATGCGGATGCGGCCGCCGCCGTCGCGGATCGCGCGGACGGTGTCCTGGATGTCCTCGGCCATGAAGTGGACCATCCAGGCGGAGGACGCGCCCTCCTCGGTCAGCGGGCCGAGGGCCGCGACGTTCCTGCCGCCGATGCGGAAGAACCCGTAGCCGCCGCCCTCCGCGGGGCCCGGCTCGTGGTCCCAGCCGAAGACGCGGTTGTAGAACGCGCCGGCCGCGGCGGTGTCGGGGCTCCCGAGGTCGAGCCAGTTCGGTGAGCCATGGGTGAAGTCGGTTCCGAGCACGGTTCCTCCTGCGGGTGCGGCGCGGTTCGCGGACGGGTCGGGAAGGGGTCGGGAACGGGCCGTCGGGGCGGGTGGCCGGGACAGGTCCGGGGCCACCTTGCCGAGCGGCCGCGGCGCGCCCGGCCCGCCGGGCGGGCCTGCCGGCCCGGTTCACCCGTACGGCGGACCCAGCGCGGGCGGGCCGGGTCCGGGGCCCGGGCGGCGCAGGGCATCCCGGTGCGCGCCCCTTCCTATCTGATGGCCCGTCAGCTTCAATCGTCGTGTGATGGGACACGCAGGGATGGCGGCCGCCGCCGTCCGGTACCTCAGGTCCGCGGGCTCCGCCTCCGCCGCGCGCGAGCCGTCCGCGCTGCCCCGGGCCGACCTGCGGGCCGTCGGCGCGGACGAGCGCGCGCCCGTCGGAGCCGCCGGGTTCCGGGCCGTCCTCGGGCACTTCGCCAGCGGCGTGACCGTCGTGACCGCCCCGGCCGACGAGGACGGCACTCCCGCCGGGTTCGCCTGCCAGTCCTTCGCCTCGCTCTCCCTCGACCCGCCGCTGGTCGCCTTCATGGTGGCGCGGACGTCGGCGACCTGGCCGCGGATCGCCCGCGCCGGGGTGTTCTGCGTCAACGTCCTCGGCGAGCGGCAGGACGGGCTGTGCCGGCAGTTCGCGGTCAGCGGCGGCGACAAGTTCGCAGGCGTGGCGCACACGCCCGCGCCCGCGACCGGCTCGCCGCTCCTCGCCGGCGTCCCCGCCTGGATCGACTGCCGCGTCCACGCCGTGCACACCGGCGGCGACCACCTGATCGTCGTCGGCCGGGTCGAGGCGCTCGGCGCGCCCGGCGGGGACGGCCCGCTGCTGTTCCACCGGGGCCGCTTCGGCCGCTTCACCGCGTGACGCCGCGCACAGCGCTGCCCCGGCCCGCCGCTCCCGGGTCGGGGCGGCGGGCCGGGGCAGCGGTCGAGGCGGGCCGGGGCGCGGCGGGGCCCCGCGTCAGAACGTGAGGACGGCGCGTGCCACGCGCCCGTGCCGGGCGTCGTCCGCGGCCTTGGCGAAGTCCTCCACCGGGTAGGCCGCGCTCACCAGCTCGTCCAGGAGCAACCGGCCCTGCCGGTAGAGGTCGGCGTAGAGGGCGATGTCGCGCTGCGGGCGGGAGGACCCGTACCGGCAGCCCATGATCGTCTTGTCGAGGTACATCGACGACACGCGGAAGGACGCCTCCGCGCCGGCCGGCGGCACCCCGAGCAGGACGGCCTGCCCGTGCCGGTCCAGCAGGTCGACGGCCTGCCGGATCAGGCGGACGTCGCCGACGCACTCGAAGGCGTGGTCCGCGCCGGTCGGCAGGATCTCCCGTACGGCGGCTTCGGCGCCGCCGGCGGAGGCGTCGACGAAGTGGGTGGCGCCGAAGAGCCGGGCCGCCGCCTCCTTCGCCGGGTTCGCGTCGACGGCGACCGCGGTCCGCGCCCCGGCGAGCCGGGCGCCCTGGAGCACGTTGAGCCCGATCCCGCCGGCGCCGATGACGACGACCGTCTCGCCGTGCCCGACGCGCGCCCGGTTGAGGACGGCCCCGACCCCCGTCAGGACGCCGCACCCGATCAGCGCCGCCGACGTCAGGGGCACGTCCTGCGGGATCCGCACCGCCTGCACCGCCCGCACCACCGTGCGTTCGGCGAAGGCGGAGTTCGACGCGAACTGGTGGAGCGGCTCCCCGGCCCGGCTGAACGGCCGCCCCGGCATCCCGATCGCCTTGCGGCACATCGTCGGCCGGCCCCGGTCGCAGTCCGCGCAGGCCCCGCAGTTGGCGAGGGTGGACAGGGCGACGTGGTCCCCAGGCGCCACATGCGTCACACCGGCCCCTACGGCCTCGACGATGCCGGCGCCCTCGTGCCCCAGCACCACCGGCCGCGGGAAGGGAATCGTCCCGTCGACGACCGACAGGTCGCTGTGGCACAGTCCGGCCGCGGCCACCGCGACGAGCACCTCCCCCGGTCCGGGACCGCGGACCTCCAGGTCGTCGACGACCCGGACCTCCCTGCCGTCGAACACGACACCCCTCATGCGTTCACCGTGCCTCTCCGGGCAGGCCGAGCACCCGCTCGGCGATGATGTTCCGCTGGATCTCGTCCGAGCCTCCGTAGATCGTGTCGGCCCGGCTGAACAGGAACAGCCGCTGGTCCTCCCCGAGCCCCTGCTCGTACGGGAGCCCGGGCGCCCACGGCACCGTCCCGGCCGCGGCCGCGGCACCGCGGACCGCCACCGCCAGCTCCCCGAGCCGCCGGTGCCAGCCGCCCCACAGGAGCTTCGCGACACTGGGCGCGCCCGGATCGGCGGGGGCGCGTCCGGAGGCGGATGCGGATGCGGATGCGGCCAGGGTGCGCAGGGCGTGCCAGCGCATCGTGCGCAGCTCGGCCCACTGGCGTACGAGCCGGTCGTGCAGGACGGGATCGGCGCCCCCGCCGTCCGCGGGGCCGGCGGGGCCGGTGCGGGCGGCGTACGCGGCGAGGACGCGGTCGAGTTCGGCGGCGAAGCCGATCTGCTGGACCAGGGTGGACACGCCGCGTTCGAGGGCGAGGAGGCCGGTGGCGACGGCCCAGCCGTTGCCCTCGCCCCCGACGGCCGCCGCGGCGACGGCCCCGTCGAACCAGACCTCGTTGAACTCGGCGGTCCCCGACATCTGCCGGATCGGCCGCACCTCGACGCGGCCGGGCTGGTCCATCCGCACGAGGAGGAACGACAGGCCGCGGCGGCGCCGCGAGGCCGGGTCGGTGCGGGCGAGGACGAAGCACCAGTCGGCGTCCCGCGCAAGGGAGGTCCAGGTCTTCTGGCCGGTGACCCGCCACAGCCCGTCGGCGGGGTCGCGGACGGCCGAGGTCCGCACCCCGGCGAGGTCGGAGCCGGCGCCGGGCTCGCTGTAGCCCTGGCACCACAGCTCCTCGCCGCGGGCGATGCCGGGCAGGAAGCGGTCCTGCTGCTCGCGGGTGCCGTGCGCGACGAGGGTGGGGGCGAGGAGGTTCTCGCCGATGTGGCCGACCCGGGCGGGCGCCCGGTGGGCGGCGTACTCCTCGGCCCACACGACCTGCCCGGTGAGCGAGAGCCGCTGCTGCCCGTACCTCCCGGCGGGCAGGGCCCAGCCCTGGCCGATCCAGCCGCCGCGGCCCAGCTCGCGCTCCCAGGCGCGGCGCGCCGCCACCTCCTCGTGCTCGCTGCCGGGCCCGCCGAGGCCGGCGGCGCGGGCGTACGGGCCCACCAGGTGCCCGATGAGCCAGGCGCGGGCGCGGGCGCGCAGGGCGTCGTCGGCGGCGCCGAAGGCGAAGTCCACGTCCGGGCCTCCTCTACGGGCGGGCGTTGGGGCGTTCCTTGGCGGCCGCCGCCCTGGCCATGGCGTCGAGCCGGTCGAGCATCGGCATGGGGTCGGTGCCGACGGTCCCGGGGAGGAAGTCGGCGATGCGCTGCGGGGTCCAGGGGCCGTCGGCGTAGCCGGCGCGCAGTTCGCGGGGCTGCGCCCAGACGGCGATCTTGGGGCCGGCGACGGTGTACACCTGGCCGGTGATGCGCTCCCCGCCGGCGGCGACGGCCTTGTCGCTGAGGAGGTAGGTGACGAGCGCGGCGACGTCCTCGGGCTCGCCGATCTCCTTGAGCTCCATGGGGACGTTCGCGGACATGCGGGTGCGGGCGACGGGGGCGACGGCGTTGGCGGTGATGCCGTACTTGTGCAGGCCGAGTGCGGCGGACCGGACGAGGGAGATGATGCCGCCCTTGGCGGCGCTGTAGTTGGCCTGGGCGACGGAGCCCTGGTGGTTGCCGCTGGTGAAGCCGATGAGGGTGCCGCAGCCCTGCCGGCGCATGACGGCGGAGGCGGCGCGGAAGACGGTGAAGGTGCCCTTGAGGTGGGTGGCGATGACCGGGTCCCACTCCTCCTCGGACATGTTGAAGAGCATTCGCTCGCGGAGGATCCCGGCGACGCAGACGGCGCCGTCGATGCGGCCGTAGCGGGCGAGGGCGGTGTCGACGAGGCGGCGGCCGCCGTCCATGGTGGAGATGTCGTCGGTCACGGCGACGGCGTCGCCGCCCGCTGACTGGATCTCCTTGACGACCGCTTCGGCGACTTCGCCGGTCGGGTCGCCGCCGGCGATGCCGACGCCGTGGTCGCCGACGACGACCTTGGCGCCCTCGGCGGCCGCGGAGAGGGCGACGGCGCGGCCGATGCCGCGCCCGGCGCCGGTGACGGCCACGACCTTGCCTGCCAAGAAGTTCCCCACGCCGGACCCCTTCCCGCGGTTTCTGACGGACCGTTAGATTTTATGGGCAGCCGGACACGGGTGCACAAGCCCCCGTGCCCCTCCGCCGCGAGGAGCTGATGAGGACCATGGCCCTGCCCGCCGAGTTCCACGGGATCGCCAAGCGCGTCAACAACTGGGGCCGCTGGGGCGCCGACGACGAGAGGGGCACGCTGAACCTGATCACGGACGAGGTCGTACGCGCGGCTGCCGCCGAGATCCGCACCGGCCGGCGCATCCCGCTCGCCCTCCCGCTGAAGGAGGACGGCGTCCAGGCGGGCCTCATCCCCGGCCGGATCAACCCGCTGCACACGATGGTGCAGATCAACCAGGAGCTCTTCGGGCCCGGCGGCGTGGCGTGCAGCGACGACACCGTGACGATGGGCCTCCAGGCCGGCACCCACTGGGACGCCCTCACCCACGTCTCGCACTCCGGCCGCATCTACAACGGCCGCCCCGCCGACACCATCACCGCGCACGGGCGGGCGCAGTTCAGCGGCATCGACAAGGCCGGCCCGATCGTCTCCCGCGGCATCCTGCTGGACGTGGCGCGCGCCAAGGGCGTGGACCGCCTGCCGGGCGGGCACGCGGTGACCCCGGAGGACCTGGCGGAGGCGGAGGCGCTCACCGGCACGACGGTCCGCCCCGGCGACATCGTCCTCGTCCGCACCGGCCAGATCGCCCTCTGCCTGGCCGGCGACCGCCACGGCTACGCCTTCCCCTCCCCGGGCCTGTCGATCCGCACCCCGGAGTGGTTCCACGCCCGCGACGTGGCGGCCGTCGCCAACGACACCCTGACCTTCGAGGTCTTCCCCCCGGAGACCGAGGACCTCTGGCTCCCGGTCCACGCCCTGCACCTGGTGGAGATGGGCATGCACCAGGGCCAGAACTGGAACCTGGAGGAACTGTCCACAGCCTGTGCAGAAGCACGCCGGTACACCTTCCTCCTCACCGCGGCCCCCGAGCCGTTCGCGGGCGCGGTGGGCTCCCCGGTCGCCCCGGTCGCGATCCTGTGACCGGGGCCGCCCGCTGCGGCCCGGCCACGGCCGGTGAACCGCCGGCCGCGACAGCGGCGGACTCGGACCGGGTCACATCCCCTCTCAGGGCCGGCAATCCCGCGATTCCAGGTGGAGACCGTCGGCCCCGCCAGGGGAGCGTCAACCCGCCTTGGGAGCGAGCTTTGCGATCTGCTGGTAGGAGACGTGCAGCATGGCACCCGCATCCCTCACGGTGACCGTCTTGGTAAGTTCGACCGCCGCTGCAACCAAGGCCTTGCGCGCCCTCGCGGCGGCTCAGTGCGCCTCCTCCCTGGCCCTCTCCGCTTCAACGATCAAGGACGCCATGGTCGGGTCGGCCGGGCGCATCGCAAGCTCGAACGAGTCCTCGTCGATGTCGAGCAGGACGGCAACGGCTTCCCTGGCCATCCGCTCGGCCTCTGCCCACGTGCGGCCCTGGGTGGCGCCGCCGTACCCCTTCGGCAGGTTGTCAAACGAAACGGACCACCACTTTCCGTCATGACGCGCGGTCGCGCGGTACACGGTCATTCCTCTCCTTTCCTGACCGCCTCTGGAGTGGAACAAGGGGTCGGAACCGACGGGGTCGATACCAGTGACCCCACCGGTCATCGATCACACCCCTTCCGCCGCCCGAATATCGCTCGAGCTGTCCCTTCAGCGATCTCGTTGTGCCGCGGGACGATCAGGCGAGCGCCCTTGAGGTCGTAGACCTCGTGACTTCCACCTTGTCTCACCAACACAAGATCACTCCCCTTCTCCGCAGCGATTGCGCGGAGTGTTCGGAGGAGATCCCTCTTCTTCACACAGCGAGATAGACAAATTGTGTCTACTCATGGAGACATAGTTCAGGACGGGCTTCGCATCAGGCGCGTCCTGCCCGTGCGGCACCGCGCCCTGACCGGCGACGCCCCGTGTCTCCGCCCGCGGGATGCATCCCGTGGGCCGACGGCCGCGTCCCGCGCGGTCGTTAGGGTCGGGGCATGGAGACCTCAACAGCGGGTGGCGGCGGGGGGCGGGCCGCGCGGTCGGCGTGGCGGACCGCCGCCCTGTGGGGCGGCGCCGGGCTCGCCACGCTCGTCCTGGGCAACCTCGTGCTGCGCGTCCCCCTCGGGGTCGGCGACCGCATCGCCGAGCCCGCCGCGATGCTCGCCGCCGCCTCCGTGCTCACCGCCACGCTGCTCGTGCGGCGGGCGCCGCTCGCGACGCTGGTGCTCACGCTCGGCTTCGGCGTCGCCGTCGTCTTCCTCTACTACAGTCCCGGCGTCGCCACCGTCCCCGTGCTCGCCGCCGCCGGGGCGCTCGGGCGGGTCGCTGTGGTCCGGAGCCGACGGGCCGCGCTCGCCGCGGTCGGGGCCACCGTCCTCGTCCTGATCCTGGTGCAGCTCGCACGGCCCGTCGAAGGCGGGCCCGCCCTCGTGCTCGTCCAGGGGCAACTGCCGGTCGTCGTCCTCGCCTGGCTGGTCGGGGACTCCGTCCGCCGCAGCCGCGAGGCCGCCGCGCAGGCGCACGCGGCCGCCACCGAGCAGGCGCTCACCGACGAACGGCTGCGCATAGCCCGCGAGCTGCACGACATGGTCGCCCACAGCATCGGCATCATCGCCATCCAGGCCGGCGTCGGCAGCCGCGTCATCGACACCCGGCCCGACCAGGCCCGCGACGCCCTCCAGGCCATCGAGGCGACCAGCCGGGACACCCTTTCGAGCCTGCGCCGCACCCTCGTCGCGCTGCGCCGCGGCGGGCCCGCCCCACTCGCGCCCGCGCCCGGCCTCGACGGGCTGGAGCGGCTCGCCGCCGCCACCGCCGGCGACACCGGACTCCGTATCGACGTCGCCGTGTCGGGGCGGCGGCGGCCGCTGCCGCAGGACGTCGAGCTCGCCGCCTACCGGATCGTCCAGGAGGCGCTCACCAACACCGTCCGGCACGCCCGCGCCCGCCACTGCCGTGTCGGTGTCGCGTACGAGGACGGGGCGCTCGCCCTCGACATCACCGACGACGGCCGCAGCAGCCCCGCGCAGGAAGGCGGCAGCGGCTTCGGCATCACCGGCATGCGCGAGCGGGCCGCCCTCCTCGGCGGCAGCCTCGACGCCGGCCCGCTGCCCGCCGGCGGGTTCCGGGTCGCCGCCGTGCTCCCGCTGCCCGCCACCGCTGTCCCTGCCGCCACCGCCCCCGCCGCCGCCCCCGCTGCCGAGGAGGCCCGATGAGCTCCGGCACCGTACGCGTCCTCCTCGCCGACGACCAGCCGCTCGTCCGGTCCGGGCTGCGGGTCCTCATGGCCGGCACCGCCGACCTGGAGGTCGTCGGCGAGGCCGCCGACGGCGCGGAGGCCGTCCGGCTCGCCGCCGAGCTCGCCCCCGACGTCGTCGTCATGGACATCCGCATGCCGGAGATGGACGGCATCGAGGCCACCCGCCGCATCACCGCGGCCCCCGGCGGCACCCGCGTCCTCATCCTGACGACGTTCGACGAGGACGACCACGTCCACGGCGCGCTGCGCGCAGGCGCGAGCGGGTTCGCCGTGAAGGACATGGCGCTGGACGACCTGTTGGCCGCCGTGCGGGTCGTCGCGGCGGGGGACGCGCTGCTCGCACCCGGTGTGACGCGCCGCCTGATCGCGGACTTCGTCGCCGGACCGGCGCCGGCGGCCGCGCGCGTGGCCGCCGTCACCGAGCGGGAGCAGGAGGTCCTGACGCTGGTCGGCCGCGGACTGTCGAACGCGGAGATCGCGCAGGAGCTGTTCATCTCCGTGGCGACGGCGAAGTCGCACGTCGCCCGGCTGCTGACGAAGCTCGGTGCCCGCGACCGGGTCCAGCTGGTGATCGAGGCCTACGACCGGGGGCTGGTCGCACCGCCCCGGTGACGGCGGTCCCCGTGACAGCGGCGCGGCCCCGGGCAGCCGGCGGCGAGCAGCCGCGCACGCCCCGAACCCGGCGCGGCAGCCGCCACCCCGCGACCCGCACTCGTCAAGGCTGTCCTTGGCGTCCCCTCGCGACGAATCGCTCAGGACAAGGGTTTATCAACAGTTGACGTACCGTCAACACCTCGTTAGAGGTACACGCGCGGTTCCCGGATCGACCCGAAAGGTTCGCGGGACCGCTCCGGGCGGCCGTCCGGAGCGCTGTCGGCCGGTCCGGCGGCGGCCCGGTCGACCTCGCACCAGATCCGCTTCCCGGCGCCCTCCCGCTGCCAGCCCCAGCGGTCGGCCAGTCCGTCGACGAGCTCCAGCCCGCGGCCCCCGGTGTCCCCGGCGCCGGCCTGCCGCCGGGACGGGGCCCGGCCGCTGGCGTCGGCGACCTCGACGCGCACCGCCGGCTCGCCGAGGAGCATGCGCAGGACGGCCGGGCAGCCGGTGTGCACGACGGCGTTGGTGACCAGCTCGGAGATCAGCAGGATCAGCGTCTCCGCGAGCGGCTCGTCGTCCCCTATCCCGCATCCCGCGAGCCGGGAACGGGCCCATCGTCGGGCCCGGCCGACCTCGGCCGGGTCCGGTCCTACCTCCAGCTGCACCTGAAGCACCTGCACCGCTCACACCATCCGAACCGGCGGACACTTCGCCTCGCGACAGGACGGGATCACCGACTGTGACCCCCTTGTCGAGCAGCATGGTTGACATACAGTCACCACAACAAGCGCTTCGGGCATATTCCAGCGCGAAGGAGTAGGCATGGTGCATACTGTGCGACGCTCACGCCGCGCTACCGCTCGCATTCCCGGGAGCGTACCGGAGCAGTACCCGCGGGCCGGGCCGTCCAGGCCCCCGCGTAGGACACAAACCGATATCAACTCTCCGTAATCAGACATGCGTCCCGCGTCGTCGCGCCCGTGCCCGGCCCGCGGGCCTGGTTCGTCACAGGCTGCCATCTCGGGCGTACGAGGCCCCCTCCCGCCCCCGCTCCTGCGCGTCGGCGAGGAGTTCCGCGGCCAGGGCCTCCTCCGCGGCGGCCGCCGTACGCCACTGCTCGGCCCGCACCCAGGCCCGCTTCAGGTGCAGGTGGACGTCGGCCTCCCAGGTGAAGCCCATCCCGCCGTGCACCTGGAGGCAGTCCCGGGCGTTCGCGGCGGCGGCCCGGTCGGCCAGCAGCTTCGCGCCGGCGATCTCCGCCGCCACCGCGGCCCCGAAGCCCGCCGCGCCCGCCGCCCCGGCCGCGCCCGCCCGGTCCGCCGCGTCCGCGCAGACCGCCGCCGCGTACACGGCCGTACGGGCCACCTCGGCCCGCACCAGCATGCCCGAGCAGAGGTGCTGCACCGCCTGGAAGGCCCCGATGGGCCGCCCGAACTGCTCCCGCTGCGCCGCGTACCGCACGGCCAGCTCGACGGTGCGCAGGGCGCTGCCGAGCTGGAGGGCGGCCGTCAGCAGGGCGCCCTCGTCGCGCAGGCGGGCGTCGGGGCCGGGGCCCGGCGGGGGGACGCGGTGGAGGGGGGTCAGCGGGTCCGCGGACGGCACGGGGCGGGCGGCGGGCAGCAGCGCGGCGGGAGCCTCGGTGCAGCCGCCGGCGCCTAGGACCGCGTCCGCCTCGGCGAGGTGGGCGACGAGCCGGCCGGGCGGGCCCGCGGCTGCGGCGGGGCGGTCGCCGAGGTCGAAGGCCGTGACGACGGCCGTGCCGTCGGCGGCGCCCTCGACACGGCCGGCGGCCAGGTGCGTGGCGACGAGCGGGCCGGGCAGCAGGGCCCGCCCGGCCTCCTCGAAGACGAGGACGGCCTCGGCGAGCCCGAGCCCCACCCCGCCGTCCGCCTCGGGCAGCCGCAGCGCGAAGAAGCCCGCGCCGCCCAGCTCCCGCCACAGTCCGCGGTCCACGCCCCCGGCTCCCCCGGCCTCCGCCCGGTCCACCGCCGCCCGCAGGGCCTCGCGCCCGAAGCGCCGCGACAGCAGGGCCCGTACGCCCGCCCGGAGGTCCTCCTGCTCCTGCGTCGGCTGGAAGTCCACGCTCACCGGCCCTTCGGGAGGCCGAGGATCCGCTCGGCGACGATGGTGTGCTGGATCTGCGAGGTGCCCGCGGCGATCGTGTAGGACAGCGAGGACAGGCGCTCGCGCACCCACTCCTCCTCCAGCGCGAGGGCGTCGGCGCCGAGGACCTCCGCGGCGGCGTCGTACAGCTCCTGCCGGGCCTGCGAGTAGGCCAGCTTGAAGACGGAGCCGCCGGCGCCGGGTACTCCGCCGGTGCGCTCGGCGGCGGAGACGTTCCACTGGGTGAGCCGCCACAGCGCCGCGAACTCCGCGGCGAGCCGGCCGAGGCGCCGCCGCAGCACGGCGTCGTCCCAGCGGCCGTTCGCGCGCGCGGCCCGCGCGAGGGCGCCCAGGGTGCGGCGGCAGGCGACGACCTCGCCGGCGAAGGCGGTGCCCCGCTCGAAGGAGAGGGTGGTCATGGTGACGCGCCAGCCGTCGTCCTCGGCGCCGACGCGGTACGCGACGGGGACGCGCACCCCGTCGAGGAACACCTCGGCGAACTCCGCGGACCCGGCCAGGGTCCGCAGCGGCCGGACCGTCACGCCCGGCGCGTCCATCGGCATGGCGAGCCAGGTGAGGCCGCGGTGCCGGGGCGCGTCGGGGCCGGTGCGGACGAGCAGCTCGCACCAGTCGGCGATCTCCGCGTGCGAGGTCCAGACCTTCGAGCCGGTGACCACGTACGCGTCGCCGTCGCGGACGGCGCGGGTGCGCAGGGAGGCCAGGTCGGAGCCGGCGCCGGGCTCGCTGAAGCCCTGGCACCACACCTCCTCGCCGCGCAGGACGGGCGGCAGCCAGCGGGCCCGCTGCGCGGGCGTGCCCTCGGCGGCGATGGTGGGGCCGGCGTGCAGGAGGCCGACGAAGTTCGCGCCGACGTACGGGGCGCCGGCCCGCTCGGCCTCCTCCAGGAAGGCCAGGTGCCGGGCCGGGCCCGCGCCGCGGCCGCCCGCGTCCGCGGGCCAGTGCAGGCCGGCGTAGCCGGCGTCGTACAGCCGGCGCTGCCAGCCGAGGTCGTACGCGCGCCGGCCGGGCCAGTCGTCGGGCGACGGCCGGGGCGGCAGCTCGGGCAGGGTCTTGGCCAGCCACGCGCGCAGCCCGGCCCGGAACTCCCGCTCCTCCTCCGTTTCGGCGAGGTCCACGGCGCCGCCCGCCTCAGACCAGGTCCAGGCCGAGCATGCGGATGGCGTTGCCGCGCATCAGCTTGTGGACGGTCTCGTCGTCGAGGCCCGCGACGTGGTCGAGGGCGACCTCCTTCGTGTGCGGGAAGGTGGAGTCGACGTGCGGGTAGTCGGTCTCGAAGGTGGCGTTGTCGCGGCCGACGGTGTCGATCGAGGCGACGCCGTGCTTGTCGCGGAAGAAGCAGCAGAAGACCTGCCGGTAGTAGTAGGTGGAGGGCGGCTCGGGGATCAGGTCGCGGACGCCGCCCCAGGCGCGGTGCTCGCGCCACACGTCGTCGGCGCGCTCCAGGGCGTACGGGATCCAGCCCATCTGGCCCTCGCTGTAGGCGAGCTTGAGCTGCGGGAACCTCACGAGGACGCCGCTGAAGAGGAAGTCCGTCATCGAGGCCATCGCGTTGTTGAAGCTGAGGGCGGCCTGGACGGCGGGCGGCGAGTCGGGGGAGGCCGCGGGCATCTGGGAGGAGGACCCGATGTGCATGTTGACGACCGTGCCGGTCTCCTGGCAGACCGCGAAGAAGGGGTCCCAGTAACCGGAGTGGATGGAGGGCAGGCCGAGGTGGGTGGGGATCTCGGAGAACGTGACGGCGCGCACCCCGCGCGCGGCGTTGCGGCGGACCTCGGCGACGGCGAGGCCGATGTCCCACAGCGGGATCAGGCACAGGGGGATCAGCCGGCCGCCGCTGTCGCCGCACCACTCCTCGACCATCCAGTCGTTGTAGGCGCGCACGCAGGCGAGGGCGACCTCCTTGTCGCGGGCCTCGGCGAAGGTCTGGCCGCAGAAGCGGGGGAAGGTGGGGAAGCAGAGGGACGCCTCGACGTGGTTGAGGTCCATGTCCTCCAGGCGCGCCTTGGGGTCCCAGCAGCCGCGGCGCATCTCCTCGCGGGTGATGCCCTCCAGGGTCATGTCGTCGCGGTCGAAGCCGACGGCGGCGATGTTCCGCTTGTACGGGAACCGCAGGTCCTCGTAGATCCACCAGTCGGCCGGGGGGCCGTCGGGGTCCATCGAGACGACGTACCTGCCGCCGCGGTACTCCAGCTCGCCGATGCCGGCGGTGAGCGGCTTCGGGCCGCGGTCGCGGTACTTGGCCGGCAGCCAGACGTCGAAGAGGTGGGCGGGCTCGATGACGTGGTCGTCGACGCTGATGATGCGGGGCAGTTCCATGGTGTCCCCCTCGCCGCGGGCCGGGCGGGCCGGGCCCGGGCGGGCAGCCGGAACGACCGGATCTGATGGAGCGTCAGAAAAGAACCGGCTCCACGCTAGCCCCGCACCCCTGGACCGGCAAGCGCCCGCGCCCTACGCTCTGCGCGAGATCTGACGGAGCGTCAGCAATGGGAGGTGGCCCGCCATGCCGGAAACGCCGCACAGCAGGACCGGACCGGACCCGGCCCCGCCCGCCGCCCCGGACACCCCGCACGCCCTCGGCGCCTCCCCCACCCTGTGGGCCCTCGTCGCCCGGCGCGCCGCCCTCACCCCCGACCGGCCCGCCCTGATCCAGGCCGCACCCGACCCGGCCGGCGACCGGACGCTGACCTTCGGCGCCCTCCGCGACCGCGCCGAGCGGGTCGCCGCCGGCCTGTACGGCAGGGGGGTCCGGCCGGCCACGGTCGTCGCCTGGCAGCTGCCCACCCGCATCGAGACCGTCCTGCTCTCCCTCGCCCTCGCCCGCCTCGGCGCCGTCCAGTCCCCCGTGATCCCCCTCTACCGGGAGCGCGAGACCGGCTTCGCCCTGCGCGCGTCGCAGGCCGAGTTCTTCGCCGTGCCCGGTGTCTGGCGCGGCTTCGACCACACCGCGATGGCCGCCCGGCTCGGCGCCCGCGGCGTCTTCCGCGTCCACGCCCCCGCCGACCTGCCCGACGGGGACCCCGCCGTGCTGCCCCCGCCGCCCGCCGACGGCACCGGCGTGCGCTGGATCTACTGGACCTCCGGCACCACCTCCGACCCCAAGGGCGTCCTGCACACCGACCGCTCCCTGCTCGCCGGCGGGTCCTGCCTCGCCCACGCCCTGCGCCCGGCCCCCGGCGACACCGGCTCCATCGCCTTCCCGTACGCCCACATCGGCGGGCCCGACTACCTCGTGATGCTGCTCCTGTACGGGTTCCCCGCCGTCCTCTTCGAGACGTTCGCGCTGCCGGACGCCCTGGACGGCTACCGGCGGCACGGCGTCACCATCGCCGGCGGCTCCACCGCCTTCTACACGATGTTCCTCGCCGAGCAGCGCAAGCGGCCCGGCGGGAAGCTGGTCCCCACCCTCCGCCTGATGGCCGGCGGCGGCGCCCCGAAACCGCCCGAGGTCCACCACGCGGTCGTCCGCGAACTGGGCTGCCGGCTGGCCCACGGCTACGGCATGACCGAAGTCCCCATGATCACGATGGGCTGCCCCGACGACAGCGAGGACGACCTCGCCCACACCGAGGGCCGCCCGCCCGCCGGCATGGAGATCCGCATCACCGGCCCCGCCGGCGACCCGCTCCCGGCCGGCGCCGAGGGCGAGGTGCGGCTGCGCGGCGAAGCCGTCTGCCGCGGCTACCTGGACCCGGCCGCGACCGCCGAGGCCTTCGACGCCGAGGGGTTCCTGCGCACCGGCGACCTGGGCCGGCTGACCCCGTCCGGCCACCTCGTCCTCACCGGCCGCAGCAAGGACGTCATCATCCGCAAGGGCGAGAACATCTCCGCGAAGGAGGTCGAGGAGCTCCTGCACGGCCTCCCCGGCGTCGGTGACGCCGCCGTCATCGGCCTGCCCGACCCCGAGCGCGGCGAGCGGGTCTGCGCCGTCGTCGAGCAGGCCCCCGGCGCCGCCCCGCTCACCCTGGACCGGGTCACGGCCCACCTGCGCGCCGCGGGCCTCGCCCCGCACAAACTGCCCGAGCAGCTGGAGCTCCTCGACGCCCTGCCCCGCAGCGAAGCCCTGCGCAAGGTCCTGAAGTACAAGCTCCGCGAGCGGTTCACCCGGCCCTGAACCGCACGCTGCGGTCGCCGCCGAAGCAGCAGGTTCCTACGATGGGGTGAGTCAGCTCGGGGACCCGGCACACCTCCAGGACAGGGGTGATCCGCCATGGGCCGCCGCCACCGGGCCGTCCCCGCCGTCGCCGCCGCCTCCCTGCTGCTCGCCGCGCTCTGCACGGGCCAGGCACCCGCCGCGGCACTCCCCGGGCGCGTGGACATCGACCCCGCCACCGCCGAGCGCCTCGACGAGGCCATCACCGAGACGATGCGCAAGGCCGGCATCCCGGGCGTCTCCGTCGGCCTGTGGACCGACGGCGGCGGCTCGTACGAGCGGGCCTTCGGCACCGCCGACACCGCGACCGGCACCCCGATGAAGACCGACCTGCACACCCGTATCGGCAGCATCACCAAGACGTTCACCGTCACCGCCGTGCTCCGGCTCGCCGACGACGGCAAGGTCAGCCTGGACGAGCCGATCGGCCGGTACGTGGACGGCGTACCCGGCGGCGACCGCATCACCGTCCGGCAGCTCGCCGACATGCGCAGCGGCCTCTACAACTACACCGAGGACCAGGGCTTCCTGGACGCCATGAAGCAGAACCCGGACCGCGCCTGGAGCCCGCAGGAACTCCTCGACACCGCGTTCAAGCACCCCGCGCAGTTCGCGCCCGGCGCCCGCTGGGAGTACAGCAACACCAACACCGTGCTGCTGGGGCTGCTCGTCGAGAAGGTCGGCGGACTGCCGCTCAGGGACCACATCCGGGAGGAGGTCCTGGAGCCGGCCGGGCTGGACAACACCGCACTCCCGGTCGGTGCAGAGATCCCGGAGCCGTACGTGCACGGCTACACGGACTTCGCGCCGGGCGGGAAGACCACCGACGCGAGCGGCTGGAACCCGAGCTGGGCGTGGGCCGCCGGCGCCATGACGTCCACCCTGGACGACCTGCGCACCTGGGCCCCCGTCATGGCCTCCGGCCGCCTGCCCGACGGCGGCCGGCTCCTGGAGCCGGGCACCCAGGCCCAGCGGGTGCGGATGCTGCCGACGGGACACCAGGGCGTCCGGTACGGGCTGGGCATCGCCGAGTTCGACGGATGGATCGGGCACAACGGCGAACTGCCCGGCTACGAGACCATCGCCGTCCGGCTCCCGCAGGAGCGCACCACCTTCGTCGTCATCGTCAATTCCGACATCGACAAGAAGGAGGGCAGCCTGAGCACCCTCATCGGCAACGCCGTGACCGAGATCGTCACGCCGGAGAACGTCTGGGAGCTGCCGGCGGCGGCACAGCCCAAGGGGCCGGCCGGGCCTTCCGAGGCACCCGCGACGGGCAGGCCGGAGACCGGGAGCACCGCCCCCGGCACCGGCACCGCGCCGTCCCCGGCCGGGAGCTGACGGCGCGGCCGCCCGCACGGCCCGCCGCCCGCGCGGGCCGGCTCCGGTCCGGCTTCCGTCAGAGCGCGTCGGGCGCCTCGACGCCGCAGTACGCCGCGAACGCCGCCAGGACGTCGTCCTCCGCGATGAGGCCGTCCCCGTCCGTGTCGAGGCCCGCCGCCACCTGCCCGGCGAGCTCCGCCGGCGTGCCGAGCACGTGCAGCACGCGCGCCGCCGCCTCCGGGGGCGTCCCCGCGCCGTCCCCGCCGGCCGCGGCGAGCACCGCGTGGAGGAACGGGCGGGCGATCTCCGCGAAGCGGTGCGGGTTGTCCCGCAGCCGCTTCGCCGCGCCGGTGACGAACTCCTCGCGGGTCACCCGCTGGTCGCCGTCGACGTCGGCGATGCCGGCCATGCCCTGCCAGAAGGCCTCGGCGCCCGCGAAGACGGCCTGGCCCTTCTCCGACCGTGCCGTCGTGCCGAATTCGGCCAGGACCGCCCGGGCGGCCGCGCTGAAGTCCTCGCGGTCGATGTATCCGTTGCCGTCCTGGTCGAAGGCGGCGAATCGGGCGGCGATCTTGCGCTCGTACTCTGCGCTGTCCATAGCGGCGTTCCGCCTTCACATGTGCGGTGGGGTGCAGTTCAAGACAAGGCGAGAGCGTAAGCCCTCGATGGCCCGCACGTTAAGCCGAGGTGCCCCGCAGGTGGCCGCATCGAACCCGCGCACGAGGAGCGCGGCGGGGCGCGCACCCGCGGTCGCGTGTGCCGCCGCCCGGTGCGCCGTCGCCGCCGTCCCCCGAAGGCCCGTCAGCGTGCTAGCACGGCGCCGCACTTACGGGGCGGCTTCCGCCAAAAGATTCGCGCGCGGGCCCGTGGCCAGTACATTCGTGGGGTCGACACACGGCTGGGGGCAGCACAATGCCGAAGGACGTACCACCGCGCTGGGACCGCCGCATGCAGCAGCGCCTCGCCCGCGGCGAGGCCGCCGCACTCGGAGAGCTGTACGACCGGTTCGCGTCCCTCGTGCACGGCCTGGCGCACCGGGTCCTCGGCGACGAGGGCGGCGCCGACCGCGTCACCCGCGAGGTGTTCGGCTACATCTGGCAGCACCCGGAGGCCTACGACCCCCGGCAGGGCTCCATGCGCTCCTGGGTGGCCCGGATCGCCCAGGGGCGGGCAGTGGACCGGCTCCGCCAGGCCGAGCGGGGCCGCGGCTCCCGCGAGGAGCTGGAGGAGAAGGTCCGCAGCGCCAACGCCGCCGCCCGCGCCGACTACATCGTCACGTCCATGCCCGCGCCGCTGCGGGCCGCGCTGGAACTCGCGTACTTCCAGCGCCGCGACTACCGGCAGGCCGCCGCGGACCTCCGGATCAGCGAGGACGAGGCCCGGCGCCGGCTCCGCCTCGGCCTGCAGCTGCTGTCGACCGCCAACGCCCTCCCGCAGGAGGACACCGCACCGCCCGGATACGGCCCGCCCGGATATGGAACCCCCCGATGAACGGTCCCGACGACGGACGCGACGGCCCCGGCGGCCCGGGCGGCCCCGGCGGCCGCCGCCCCGGCCCCGAAGAACAGCAGGTGGGCGGGGCGCCCCGGATACCGGGCCCGCGCGGCGCGGCCGGCACCCTCGACCCCGCGCACGCGCCGCCCCCGCAGGACCCGCCCCCGGCGCCGGACGGCGCGCCCCCGACGGCGGCGGAGTCCCCGGCACCGGGCGGGCGGGCCCCCGAGCCCCGCTCGCACACCGTGCTGAAGTCCCTGCTCGGCGCGTGGGCGCTCGCCGCGTGCTCCGCCGAGGAGACGCAGGCCGTGGAGGAGCACCTCACCGAGTGCGCGCCCTGCGCGGAGGAGGCGCTGCGGCTGCGCGACGCGGTCGGCCTGCTGCACCGCGAGGAGAGTCTGGACCTCAAGCCGATGCTGCGGTCGCGCGTCCTGGAGGAGTGCCTGGGCAAGCGGCCCGCCCGCATCCCCGTCCCGGCGTGGGCGGGCCCGTACGACACCGAGACCGCGCGGCTCGACGCGCTGCTGCGGGACTTCGGCGACGGCGAGTGGGAGACCCCGGTCCGGCTGAAGTGGTTCGAAGAGGAGCGGCGGCGCACCCGCCGCACGACGGTCGCCGGGGTCATCGGCCACCTGATGACCGTGGACGGGCTCGTCGCGGCGGCCCTCGGGCTCGACGACCCGCTCGGCGGCGGGGCGCCGCAGCAGGGCGGAGCGACCGCCCGCACCGAGCACTACTGGAGCTCCGCCGGGCAGCCGCCGACCCGGCACGTCCGCAAGCCGTGGCGGGAGCAGGGGCACGCCCTCCTGCGGACCGTCTCGTTCGCGGGCCGGGGCGCGGCCGGGCTGACCGTGGACTACGGGCCGTTCGCCCTGCCGCTCGGCGACGCCTTCCTGGAGCGCGCCTTCGAGTGCTGGGTGCACGCCTGGGACATCGCGGAGGCGGTGGACTACCCGTACGACGCGCCGTCGGGACCGGACCTGAACCGGATGATCGACCTGGCGGCGCGGCTCCTGCCGAGCGCGCTGGCGCACCGGCGGCGGACAGGCCTCGCCGCCCCGGCGCGCCGGCTCGCCGAGGCGGGCGCGCCGGGCCGGACCCTGCGCCTGGAGATCGAGGGCTCGGGCGGCGGCAGCTGGGACATCGCGCTGGACTCCCCGGCGGCCGCACCGTCGCCGGAGCACACGGTGGCGCGGATCGCGCTGGACGGGGCCGAGTTCTGCCAGCTGGCCGCCGGGCACATCTCCCCGGAGGAGGCGGCCGTGGGGCAGGACGGCGACCGCGAGGCGATCCGCGACGTGCTGTTCGCCGCCGCCTCGCTGAGCCGCCTCTGACCGGGCGGCCCGGGCGGCCGGGCCCGGCAGTGGCCCGGCAGCGGCCCGGCGGCGGCTCCGGTGCCGGTGCCGGTCCTAGGCGAAGACGACCGTGCGGCTGCCGTTCAGCAGGACGCGGTGCTCGCTGTGCCACTTCACGGCCCGGGCCAGGGCCTGGCACTCCACGTCGCGGCCGACCGCCACGAGCTGGTCCGGGGTGACCTCGTGGCCGACGCGCTCGACCTCCTGCTCGATGATCGGGCCCTCGTCGAGGTCGGCCGTGACGTAGTGGGCGGTCGCGCCGATCAGCTTCACGCCCCGGGCGTGCGCCTGGTGGTACGGCTTCGCTCCCTTGAAGCTCGGCAGGAAGGAGTGGTGGATGTTGATGATCCGGCCGCTCAGCTCCCGGCACAGGGTGTCCGAGAGGACCTGCATGTAGCGGGCGAGGACGACGAGTTCGACGTTCTCGGCACGGACGATGTCCAGGAGCTTCTGCTCGGCCGCCGCCTTCGTCTCCTTCGTCACCGGGATGTGGTGGAAGGGGATGTCGTACGAGGCGACGAGCTCGGCGAAGTCGGTGTGGTTCGAGACCACGGCGGCGATCTCCACCGGCAGGGCGCCGATCCGGGTGCGGAACAGCAGGTCGTTCAGGCAGTGCCCGAACTTCGAGACCATCAGGACGATCCGCATCCGCTCGTCGGAGCGGTGGATCTGCCAGTCCATGCGGAAGGAGTCGCCGATCGCGGCGAAGCTGGCCCGCAGCTTCTCCACCGAGACGGGCGGCTCGGCCGAGAAGTGGACCCGCATGAAGAACAGGCCGGTGTCGTGGTCGCCGAACTGGCGGCTGTCCTCGATGTTGCACCCGGTCATGAACAGGTAGCTGGACACGGCGTGCACGATGCCCTGCTTGTCGGGGCAGGACAGGGTCAGTACGTACTGCTGGGGGGCCTCGGTGTGCGGGTCGTCGCTCATGACCCCACAGCTTTTCACACGCCGCGGGTCAGGATCCTCAGCAGTTCCAGCGACCGCGGCGCCGCATCCGGGTCGTCGCCGTCCGACCGCGCCATCCGTACGTGCGCCTCGCGGGCGGCGCGCACGGCCTCGGGCCAGTCCGGGTGGTCCAGGTAGGCGGAGACGGGGGCGTCGGGGCCGACCTGGTGCAGGATGCGGAGCACGCGCAGGACCGCCGCGTCGACGAGGGCCGCCTCGTGGGCGTCGCGGAAGATCGTGCCGACGTACCTGTCGGCGGACCAGCTGTCGAGCCAGGTGTCCTCGACGAGCCGGTACACGGCGTCGGTGACGTCCCCGTATCCCTCGACTCCGGCGAGCCAGGTCTCCTTCTGGAAGACCGGGTCGGAGATCATGTGCAGCGCCGAGCGCACGTTGCTGCGCCAGCGCCACCACGGCATGTCGTTCAGGGGCATGCCGCCCATGGTGGAGGAGCGGCCGCCGCGTTTGGAAGTGTTCTTCGAACCTTGGGCGAATGTCACGCTTTCGATCGTACGTTCCCCTCTGATGCGATCTTGAGGCACCTGCGGTGGGGGCGCGGGGCGCGTACACCCCCTGGCTTTCACCCGGCCGTCACCGTCCGTTGCACCACTCTCACTCCCGCGTTCCCCCCGGGCCGGAATGGTGCATGAACATGACCGATCGGCGACGCGCGACCCCCATCCACCGCACCGTGCTCGCATCGGCGCTGGCCGCATGCCTGGCCGCCGGATGCGGCGTGATCCCGTCGGGCTCCGGGCCCGCCGGGGACACCATCACCGTCATGACCTTCGCCCCGCAGGACACCGCCGCCACCAACATGCCCGGCATGGTCGGCATGGCCAAGGCGTACGAGCGCTGGACCAACGCCAGGGGCGGCATCAACGGCCGCCGGCTGCGCGTGATCACCTGCAACGAGAAGAACACCCCGAGCGGCGCCGCGGACTGCGCCCGCAAGGCCGTCGCGGAGAACGCGGTGGCCGTCGTCGGCTCCTACAGCCAGCACGGGCGCGCCTTCATGGCCCCCCTCGAATCCGAGGGCATCCCCTTCATCGGCGGCTACGGCGTCACCTCCGAGGAGTTCCAGAGCCCGCTGTCCTTCCCCGTCAACGGCGGCCAGCCCGTCCTCCTCGCGGGCGCCGGCCACCAGCTGGGCCGGGTCTGCGAGCAGGTGTCCCTGGTGCGGCCCGACACCCTCGCCGGCGACTCCATGCCGGTCCTCCTCGACGCCGGCCTGAAGGCCGACCCGGCCGGCAAGGCGGGCGGCGCCGAGGACATCCGGGCGGCCGAGGACACCGCCGACTTCGTCCCGCAGGCCCGCCAGGCCCTGGACGGCGCGGCGGGCAAGGACCCGTCCGGCAAGGAGCGCGGCTGCGTCACCGCCGTGCTCGGCCAGCGCACCGAGACCTTCTTCGACGCCTTCCGCCGCGCCGGCGACCCGCGCCGCAGCCCGCAGATCGCCTCCGTCCTCGGCAGCGTCAGCCAGGCGCTGATCGACCGCACCGGCGGCCGCGACAGCCCCTTCGAGGGGGCCCTCGTCACCGGCTGGTACCCCGTCTCGACGGACCCGCTGTGGGAGCCGATGCGCCGGGTGGCCTCCGAGCACGCCTTCGGTGACCACGCCGTCGACCCCGACGACAGCGGCACGCAGACCGCCTGGATCGCGTACACCGTGCTGAGCGAGGTCCTGAAGCGGCAGGAGCCCGGCGAGGAGGTCACCGCGCGGAAGATCGCCCGGACCCTGAAGCAGGCGGAACCCGTGCACACCGGGGGCCTGACGCCCGACCTGAGCTGGCGGCGCGAGGACATGCGCGCCATCGCCGCCTACCCCCGCATGGTGAACGGGCAGGTCACCTTCCAGGTCGTCCGCTCCGGGCGGCTCGTCGCCCAGCCGGGCGAGGAGGCGCGGGACATGACCGGGGCCCTGGAGCAGGCCCCGAGCCCGGCCTGACCTGGCCTGGCATGCGCGGGACGGCCGGGGGCGGGCCCCACCGCCCCCGGCCGGGCGTCACAGCTGCGACTTGTCGCGCTTCGGGAGGCTGTACTTGGCCGCGATCGGGTTCCACAGGGCCGCCGCCGACTCCTTCGCGCGGGTCGCCTCCCCGCTCGCCTTGTTGCCGTCGGCGGCGTCGTCCGTGTTCCGGGCGTGGCCGTCCTTGCAGCCCTTCTTCTTGTCGTCGGCGACGTCCTCCGCCCAGGCGGCGTAGCTGTTGTCGGCCTTTGCCGACGCCTTCCACGCCTTGGTGAGGGACGCCGACAGCCGCTGGTGGTTCGGCAGCTTGTCCAGCTGGAGCTCCTGGAGGCGCGTGACGAGCTCCTCGCGCTGGCGGGCGGCGCTGCGCAGGTCGTCGGCGGCCGTGCCGAGGTTGCGGCAGCCCTTGATGTCGTCGACCGCCTTGATGACCGAGTCCCGGCTGTCGGCGCTGTCCGCGAGCACCTTGTCCAACTGGACCGCCTGGGAGCGGGCCGGGTCCACGGGCGCCTCGACGGCCGCCGCGGCCGAACCCGTGGGGGACGGCGCCGCCGCGGCCGCGGCCGGGTCGTTGTTCTGCGCCTTCGGGTCGCTCAGCATCGCACCGACGCCGAGCCCCACCACGGCGAGGCCGATCACCACGGCCGCGATCACCGCGGGCGGCACCCGCCGCGCAGGCTGCGGCGGAGGCGGGGGCGGCGCGGCGAAGCCGGGCTGGGGGTGGGGCTGGGGCTGGGGCTGCCGGGCGTACTGCTGCGGATGCGGCAGCGGGCGCGGCGGGGGCCGGCGCAGCACCGGCTCCTGGATGGGCGGCATCTGCCGGGTGTGGCCGTCGGCTCCGTCCTGGCGGAAGAGGGCGTCGAAGTCGCCGGTGACGGGCGGGATGTACTGCGTCGCCGCCTCGTCCGGCCCCGCCCCCTGAGCGGCTCCCGGTCCGGCCGGGACCGGCGGGATGTACTGCGTCGCCGCCTCGTCGTGTGCGGCGGGACCGCCGGGACCGGCGGGCGGAACGGGGCCCGGGTCCGCCGGGACCGGCGGGATGTACTGGGTGACGGCCTCCGGCAGCGGCGGGTACCCGTACCCGTGCGGCTGCCCCGGCCCCTCGTACCCGGGCCCCAGCACATGCCCGGCCGGCGGCGCATCCGGGCCCGGGAGACCGGGACCCTGCACGCCCTGGTGGGGGTGGGCCTGGTCCGGGAAGCCCTGGTCCGGGAAGCCCTGGTCCGGGATGGCCTGGTTCGGGAAGCCTTGGTTCGGGAAGGCCTGGCCCTGCGCCGCCTGCCCGTGGAAGCCCTGGCCCGGAAAGGACTGGCCCGGAAAGGACTGGCCCTGGGGGGCGTGGTCCGGGGCGGGCAGGAAGCCGCCGCCCGGGTCCTGCGGGTGTCCCGCGGCCGGAGGGCCCGGGTAGGCCTGCGGGTGGCCGGGATGCGGGGCGGATGGCTCCGGGTACGGGGGGTCCGGGTACGCCGGGTCCGGGTACGGGGGGTCCGGGTTCCACTGCGCACCGGCCTGCGGGGCCCCCTGCTGGCCGCTGCCCTGTCCGCTCTCCGTCACCGGGACTCCTTCGCCGACTGCTCCGTCACTTGCGAAACCGGCGACTCACGCTACCCGGACCCCGCCCGCCCCGTCAGGTCCACCCCGAACATGCTTCCGGGCAGAGGCGGACATACCGCCCGCCCATCCCGGCCACAGCACTAGGCCACCGCCTCCAGCCTCGCGGCGAACTCCCGCGCCGCCGCCTCGTCCCGGTACGGGTCCAGCCGCGCCCGGAAGTCGTCCAGGTACTCGACGCCCCGGCTGGAGCGCAGCCCGGACAGCAGTTCCGCCGCCCGTCCCGCGGTCTGGCAGGCCTGCTCCACCTCCCGCTGCTGCACCTGCGCCGCCGCGAGCAGCAGCAGGCCGATCGCCCGCCGGCGCTCCTTGCCGGCCGGCAGCGCGGCCAGCGCCTCCCGGGCCTGCCGGGCCGCCTGCTCCGGCTGCCCGAGGTCGCGGTGGCAGTGGGCCAGCTCGTCCGCCAGGTAGGCCCCGTCGAAGTGCCGGATCCACACCGGGTCGTCCCCGGACTCCGGCTCGGCCCGCTCCAGGGCGCCGACGGCCCGCGAGGCCAGCACCGCCGTCGCCCGGGCGTCGCCCATCAGCGCGTGACCGCGCGCCTCGGCCGCGTAGAACATGGCCTCGGCCCGCGGCGTGACCTGGCCGCGCGTGCCCTCCTGGGCCGCCCGCGCCAGCTGGGCGATCTCCCGCGGGTTGCCGAGCTCGGCCGCCAGGTGGCTCATGGACGCCGCGAGCACGTACCCGCCGTACGCGCGGTCCCCCGCGGCCTGCGCCAGCCGCAGCGCCTGGATGTAGTACCGCTGCGCCAGCCCCGGCTGGCCCGTGTCCACCGCCATGTACCCGGCGAGCTCGGTGAGCCGGGCCACCGCCGCGAACAGGGCCCGCCCGACCGGCTCCCGGTACGAGCCGCCGATCAGCCCGGACACCACCGAGTTGAGGTAGTGCACCACGACCGGGCGGACATGCCCGCTCCCGAAGCGGTGGTCGAGCTCCTTCAGCGCGTCGGTCGTCGCGCGGACCGCCTCCACGTCCGACATGCCGACGCGCGAGCCGCCGTTGCGGGCGACCTGCACGTCGGCCCCGCTGATCAGCCAGTCCCGGCTCGGCTCGACGAGCGCCGACGCGGCGACGCTCGACCCGGACAGGAAGTCCCGCCGGCCGACGTCGCTCCGCCACAACTCGCTGGCCTGCTCGATCGCCCCGCCGACGGTCGGGGAGAACTGCAGGCCGATCCCGGAGGCGAGGTTCTTGCCGTTGGCCATGCCGATCTCGTCGATCGTCACGGTCCGGCCCAGTTTTCGGCCGAGCGCCTCCGCGATGATGCCGGGCGCCCGGCCCCGCGGCTGCTGGCCCCGCAGCCAGCGCGCCACCGACGTCTTGTCGTAGCGGAGGTCGAGGCCGTGCTCGGCCCCGCACATGTTGACGCGCCGGGCGAGCCCGGCGTTCGAGCACCCGGCTTCCTGGATGAGTGCCTGCAGCCGTTCGTTCGGCTGACGGGCGACGAGAGGCCTGGCTGCCATGAAAACCCCCAGAGGCCGCGGGTGATCGTTGGAAAGATCACTTCCCGCCTGATGTGTGGAGAATCATCCGCTTAGCGTCGTGTCGCTACCCAACCGCGGCGCCCCGGCCTCCCACGCGCCCCCGCCCGTGCTTCAGTGCGCCCCACATGCAGGATCGATGCAGCGTCCCCGGGCCGGCCCGGCCCCGTAACCCCGCGACGGGGCGCCAGTTGTGAAGGGCGTGGAAGAGACCATCGGAGTCACGGAGACCGCACCCATCCCCCAGCAGCGCGGAGAGCAGCTGCTGGACCATGCCGTGCGGTACACGGAAGAGCGGCACTGGGACGTCTTCGCCGGCACCTGGCTGGAGCACGCGGAGGGGCGCGAGCTGTGCTCCTGCGGGGCCGCGGACTGCGCGGCGCCGGGCGCGCACGCCGCGGTGAAGGACTGGGCGGCGGTCGCCACGGGCAGCGCGGTGCAGGTCCGGCGGGTGTGGGGCAAGCGCCCCGACGCGTCGATCCTGCTGCCGACGGGCCGCACGTTCGACGCGCTGGACGTCCCCGACACCGCCGGATTCCTCGCCCTGGCCCGCCTGGAGCGCATGCAGCGCACCCTCGGGCCGGTGACGCTCACCCCCGGCCACCGGATGCTGTTCTTCGTCCTGCCGGGCGCCGCCGCCAAGGTCCCCGACATGGTCCGCCGGTTCGGCTGGTCCCCCTCCGCGATCGACCTGAAGGTGCGCGGCGAGGGCGAGTACGTGGCCGCCCCGCCGACCCGCGTCGGCGGCCGGGGCGTCGTCCAGTGGGCGCGGCGCCCCACTCCCGCGAACCGGTGGCTGCCGGACACCGACGAGCTGATCGACGCGCTCGCCTACGCGTGCGGGCGCGAGGCCGCCGCGGAACGGGCCCGGCGCAGCGCCTGACGCCGTCCCGCCGGCCGCCCGCCGGCGCGCCCGGCGGGACACACGTGCAGGTCGGCGGGTGCGTTCCGCTCGGGAAAGACATGACATTCGTAACTGCTGCGCCTCTTCCGGCCGCCCTATCGTCGTGGATGTAGGACCACGGGGACATGGACGAGAGGCGGGCGCATGCCGAACCAGGGTGATGCGGCGGGCGGGGCGGTCGGAGCGGGCAGCGCGCCCGAGACGCCGTACGGGGGGCGGGCGGCGGTCCGCGTCGAGGGGCTGTGGAAGCGCTTCGGCGAGCAGGTGGCGGTCGCGGGCATCGACCTGGAGCTGCCCGCGGGCAGGTTCATCGGCCTGGTCGGCCCGAACGGCGCGGGGAAGACGACGACGCTGTCCATGGTGACGGGCCTGCTCCGGCCGGACATGGGGCGGGTCCTCGTCGCCGGCCACGACGTGTGGGCGGACCCGGTCGCGGTGAAGTCCCGGATCGGCGTCCTGCCGGAGGGCCTGCGCCTGTTCGAGCGCCTGTCGGGCCGTGAACTGCTCGGCTACATGGGCCGGCTGCGCGGCATGCCGGGCGACGAGACCGACAAGCGGGCCACGCAGCTGCTGGACGTCCTGGACCTGGCGGGCTCGCAGCACAAGCTGGTCGTCGACTACTCGACGGGCATGCGGAAGAAGATCGGGCTGGCGGCCGCTCTGCTGCACAACCCCGAAGTGCTGTTCCTGGACGAGCCGTTCGAGGGTGTCGACCCGGTGTCGGCGCAGACCATCCGCGGGGTGCTGGAACGTTACACCGCCTCCGGTGCCACGGTCGTCTTCTCCTCCCACGTGATGGAGCTGGTCGAGTCGCTGTGCGACTGGGTCGCCGTCATGGCGGGCGGCCGGATCCGGGCCGCGGGCCCGCTGGCCCTCGTACGGGGCGAAGCGCCCACGCTGCAGGCCGCGTTCCTGGAGCTCGTCGGCGCGGGCGGCCGCACCGCCGGCGAGTCGCTGGACTGGCTGGGCGGGCAGGCCGCCCGATGAACACCGCAGCCCCCGCCCCCGCCTCCCCGTCCGCGCCGGTTCCGCCGTCCGCGGCTGCGGCTGCGGCCGGCGCGCATGCGCCCGACCCCGCCGCGGTGTTCGTCCGCCTCAAGCTGTCGCTGCTGCGCAACGGCCTGAAGGGGTCGTCCAAGCGGAAGGCCGCCTACTTCGGGTCGCTGGCCCTCGCCCTGCTGGTGGGCCTCGGCCTCGCCCTCGGGCTGTCCGCCCTGCGCGGCCACGCCCACGGCGGCACGGTCGTGGTCCTGCTGGCCGCGGTCCTCGCGCTCGGCTGGGCGTTCATGCCGCTGCTCTTCCCCGCCGGCGACGAGACGCTCGACCCGAGCCGGCTGGTGATGCTGCCGCTGCGGCCGCGGCCGCTCGTGCGGGCCCTGCTGGCCTCCTCGCTGATCGGCATCGGCCCCCTGTTCACGGTGTGCGTGGCCGTCGGCTCGGTCGTCGCCGTCGCCCGCGGCGCGGCGGGCACCGCTGCCGCCGTGGTGGCCGTGCCGCTGCTGCTGCTCGGCTGCGTGACGCTGGCGCGGGCCGTCGCCACGGCGAACGTACGGCTGCTGACGAGCCGCAAGGGCCGCGACCTCGCCCTGCTCAGCGGCATCGTCATCGCGATCGGCGCCCAGCTCGCGAACTTCGCGGGCCAGCGGCTGATGGAGACGGGCGGCCTGGCGCAGCTCCAGCCCGCCGGCGCGGTGGTGCGCTGGCTGCCGCCCGCCACCGCCGTCGGCATGGTCGACTCGGCGAGCCGGGGCGCGTACGCGACCGCCGCCGCCCAGCTGGCGCTGACCCTCGCGGGGCTGGCGCTGCTGGTGTGGCTGTGGGAGCGCAGCCTGACCCGGGTGATGGTGACCCCGGACGGCTCGACGGTCGCCGCGCAGGCCTCCTCCGAACGCGGATCGGCGGGCGGCGGCCTGTGGGGCCTGCTGCCCGGCGGCCGGACCGGCGCGACCATGCAGCGCACGCTGCGGTACGTGGTGCGGGACCCGAAGACGAAGGCCGCGTGGGTGTCGTCCCTGGCGCTCGGCCTGATCATCCCGGTGTTCAACGCCCTCCAGGGGAACGGCTCCATCTACCTGGTGTGCTTCGGCACGGGCATGCTCGGCCTGCAGATGTACAACCAGTTCGGGCAGGACACGTCGGCGTTCTGGATGGTCGCGCAGACGATCTCGACGACCCGCGACGCGTACGAGGAGCTGCGGGCCCGCGCCTACGCGCTCGCGCTGATCACGGTGCCGTACACCGTCCTCGTCACGGCGGCCACCGCGGCCGTCGTCCCGGACTGGCGGGCCTTCCCGGCCGGCCTGGGCGTGGCGCTCGCGGTGATGGGCTCGATGATGTGCACGGGCGCGCTGGCCTCGGCCCGGTTCCCGTACTCGATCCCGACGGACGGGGCGTTCAAGAGCGTCGCCCCGGGGCAGGCGGGCCTGGCCTGGGCGGGCATGGCGGGCGGCCTGCTGGCGTCGCTGGTCCTGTCCGGGCCGGTCATCGGCCTGGCGATCTGGTTCGAGGTGGCGCGGATGGAGTCCGCGTTCTGGCTCCTGCTGCCCCTCGGCGCGGCCTGGGGCGCGGCCGCGGCCTGGGGAGGCGTACGGCTGGCGGCGCCGCGGGTGGCCCGGCAGCTGCCGGAGATCCTCCAGGCGGTCAGCAAGGGCTGAGCCCGGCCGCGAAGGTGCGAGGGGGGTGCGGGGCCTGCGGGCCCGGCACCCCCCTCGCGTGGGTGCCGTCCGGCGCGGTCGGCCGCGGGCCCGCGGTGATCCGCGCCGTGAAGAGGACGGCGCCGAGGGCGGCGGCGATCTCGATCGACCAGGCCCGCCCCGGCGCCCTCCGCATAGGCGCTCGCCAGGGCGGCGCAGTAGCTGCCCGCGTCCGGATGGCCGTCGATGACGAGAATGCGCCGCACCCTTGCTCCCGCTGTCGTGGCCGGCCTCCCCGGGAGGAGACCTACCACGCCCCGGGCCCTCCGCTTCGCGCGCGCCGCACGGAGTCGCCCGTGGGGAGCACCCGCTGCCGTCGAACGGGTTCGCCTGACGGGATGGCGGGCACCGCGCCCGATCGTGCGGTCAGCCGCGGACGGGTTGCAGGCGTTGCAGGAAGGGCTCCAGGGCTGTGCGGCAGGGTTCCGGGTGGGTGTGGTGGAGGTAGTGGCCGGCGTCCGGGACTTCCGCGTAGTGGCCCGACGGCAGGACGCGGACCATCTCCTGGGCTTCCGCGCGGCCCAGTTCGCCGTCGAGGGCGCGGACGACCAGGGTGGGGCAGGCGACCTGGGCCAGTTCGTCCCAGTGGGCGTCGTGGACCCAGGTCTCACGCGCCGTCAGCATCTGGCGGCGGGAGAAGACGGGGCGCCAGCCGTCGGGGGTCTCGTGCATGACGTCCGCGAAGAAGGCGCCGCGGCCCGGGTCCGGCCGCTCCACGCGCGGGTCGTCCTCGCCGAACCAGCGGCGGGCGGCGTCCTGGCTGGGGAAGGGGAGGGGCCAGCGGCGGAACCAGTCCTCCCAGTCGCGCTGGGAGGCCTCGCCGAGGGCCGAGGCGCGCATGTCGAGGATGACCAGGGCCGCGACCAGGTCGGGGCGGCGGGCGGCGAGCTGCCAGCCGGTGAGGGCGCCCATGGAGTGGCCGATCACGGTGACGGGGGCGAGGCCGAGCTGTTCGATCACGGCCTCGGCGTCCGCGACGAAGGCCTCGCGGCCGAGGGAGGCGCCAGGGTCCGCCCCGGCGGGCGGGCGGGCACTGTGGCCGTGGCCGCGCTGGTCGAGGGCGATGACGCGGCGGCCCTCGGCGAGCCAGCGGGCGGTGCCGGCCCAGTGGTGGGCGCGGCCCATCAGGCCGTGGAGTAACAGGACGCGGGGAGCCGCGGCGTCGGCGGCCGGGCCGAATTCCCAGGCGGCCAGGCGCACGCCGTCGGCCCCTGTCACATCGATGCGCTGTACCACCGCAGATGCACCCCCTTCGTCCACGGCAGACTATCGAACCTGCATTCGAAAACGGCTTTGCGCCGCCCAACACCGCTCTTTCGAGTGACCTTGCTCAAGGATTGGCCGCCGCTGCCGAAGGAGATCCTTTGAGCAGGGAGGCGGGCCGCTCGGGGAAGACGGTCCGAAGGGGATGACCTTGAGAGCTCGGGGCTCCGGGTCGACAAGGGGAGGAAGGGTCCCGGCGCCGCAAGGCGCCGGGACCCTGACACCACCGGCACCGCCGCCGCAGCCGCAGCGGCGGTGCGGTCAGCGCTTGGCGACGAAGACGTGCGAGGCGATCTCGTCCTCCAGCTCGGCGGCCTCGCCGCCGCTGCCGACGAGCACCCCGCCGGGCGACTCCGTCACACTCACCACCGAGCCGGGCTGCACGCCCGCCCGCCGCAGCGTGTACATCAGCTGGGCGTCCGTCTGGATCGGCTCGCCGATGCGGCGGACGACCACCGTCTTGCCCTCCGTGCCCGGCTCCAGCTCGGACAGGGCGACCATGCCGTCCTCCAGGAACGGGTCGGCCTCGGCCTTCTCGCCCAGCTCCTCCAGACCCGGGATCGGGTTCCCGTACGGCGATTCGGTCGGGTGCCGCAGCAGCTCCAGCACGCGCCGCTCCACCGCCTCGCTCATCACGTGCTCCCAGCGGCAGGCCTCGGCGTGCACCTGCTCCCACTCCAGGCCGATGACGTCCACGAGGAGGCACTCCGCGAGCCGGTGCTTGCGCATCACGCGCGTTGCGAGGCGGCGCCCCTCCTCCGTCAGCTCCAGGTGGCGGTCGCTCGCCACCGCCACGAGACCGTCGCGCTCCATCCGCGCCACGGTCTGGCTGACCGTCGGGCCGCTCTGGTCGAGCCGCTCCGCGATCCGGGCGCGCATGGGGACGACGCCTTCCTCTTCCAGCTCGAGGATGGTGCGGAGGTACATCTCCGTGGTGTCGATCAGTCCGGACATTCGTGCCCCTCGGATTATCGTGCGCTGGCCCTGACCCCAATTCTGACGCATCGCGCCGACAACCGTCCCGCGCCTGCCGCGGAGTCCCCAGGCCTCCGCGAGCCGCTCTCGACCTCCGCAAGCCCCCCGCCCCCGTATTGACAGCGCGTTGGTCCAGACCGCACGGTGAGCGGCGGACACGGACGCACCCCATCCCCGGAAGGGCTCCACCGCGATGAGCGAAAGCAAGCCGGCCGACCGCTTCCTCGACGCCGCGATCACCCTGCTCCAGCGGGTGCAGCGCGAGGAGGGCGGGCGCATCGCCGAAGCCGGTGCGGCCGTCGCCGACGCCGTCGCCGCAGGGAACCGGCTCTTCGCCTTCGGCGCCGGGCACTCCTCGCTGCCCGCCCAGGACGTCGTCTACCGGGCGGGCGGGCTCGCCCTGATGAACTTCCTCGCCGTCCCCGGCACCGCCGGCGTCGACGTCATGCCCGCCACGCTCGGCAGCGCCCTGGAGCGGGTCGGCGGGCTGGCCGGCGCCGTCCTCGACAGCAGCCCCGCCACCGCCGGGGACGTCCTCTTCGTCATCTCCCTGTCCGGGCGCAACGCCCTGCCCGTCGAGATGGCCGTCAACGCGCGCGCCCTCGGCCTGAAGGTCGTCGGGGTGACCTCGGTCGCCTACACGACCGGGACGAAGTCGCGGCACTCCTCCGGCACCTTCCTGCGGGACCACTGCGACATCGTCCTCGACAGCAAGATCGACGTCGGCGACGCCGAGCTGACCCTCGACGGCATCGACGCCCCCTTCGCCCCCGCCTCCACCGTCGTCACCAGCGCGATCATGCAGGCCGTGATGGCCGCCGCCGCGGGCGAGCTCGCCGCGCGCGGCATCGAGCCGCCGCTGCTGCGCTCCGGCAACGTCGACGGCGGCCACGAGTGGAACGGCCGCGTCATGCAGGAGTACGGCGACCGGATCTTCTACCGGCACTGACCGGCGCCCGCGCCGACCCCCGCCCCCGCCGCCGCCGCCCCGCACGCTACGGCCGTTCCGGCGCGGTGCGCGCCAGGTCCAGGTCGGCCGCCACCCGGCCCGCGACCTCCTCCGCGTACGCCGCGTCCGCGCGGTCGAACGCGGACCGCGACGCCGACCGCAGGTACGTCAGCGCCCCCAGCGTCCGGCCCCGGCTGCGCAGCACCGTGCACAGGGCGTGCGCCGTGCCCTCGGGCCACAGCCGCCCCCGCGCCCAGCCCTCGGCGGTCTCCCCCCGGGTGGCGCTCGCCCGGACCGAGCCGATCCGGTCCAGCGCCTGGAGCACCGGGTGCCCCGGCTCGTACGGCACCGGCCGCGCCCCCCGCCCGGCCGGCGCCGGCGGGGCCGTGATCGTCCGGACCAGCCGCGGCGGCTTCCCCGGACCGTCGGCGGACGGCTCCAGCACGTCCAGCAGGGCGTGGTCCGCGAACCCGGCGAGCGCGAAGTCCAGGCGCACCCCGGCCGCCTCCGCCGGGTCCTCGCACTCGGCGGCCGCCCGGCCCGCCCGGTGCAGCTGGGCGGTGCGGAACCGCAGCCGGGAGGTGTCCAGCGCGTCCTGCCGGTCCTCGGTGACGTCCTGGAACAGCCACCCCACGCCCAGCGGTACGGGCTCCTCCGCCAGCGGCGAGCCCAGCCGTACGAACCCGCACCGCCAGCAGCAGCGCCGCTCGCCCTCCGGGGTGCGCACCGACACCCACATCTCGGCGGGGCCCGGCGGGGCCCCCTCGGCCAGCACGTGCTGGAGGGCCGCTTCCAGCTCGTCGGCGCCCTGCGCCAGCAGGTCGCCGAGCGGGCGGCCGAGCAGGTCGGTGCGCCCGGATCCGAAGGCGCGGGCGGCGCGCGCGTTGACCACGGCGGGCCGCAGGTCCACGTCCACGAGGACCACGGCCCAGGAGGCGTCGTCCATCAGCGCGTCGCTGAGCGCGATGGACCGCTCCAGGTCGATCTGGGCGTGCACCTCGGTGAAGGCGCAGTACACGCCGGCGGGCCTGCCGTCCGCTCCGGGGACGCCGGCGGACTGCGTCCGCACCAGGACCCGCCCGCCGTCCTTGGTCAGCAGCGCGAACTCGTGGACCTGCCTGCCGGGCACGTCCTGGGCGGCCATGAGCCGGTCCTCGACGTCCTGGGCGTCGGCGGGCCGGGCCGCCCAGCCGGAGAAGCCCTTGCGGCCCACCGCCTCGGCCGCGGTCCAGCCCAGGATCCGCTCGGCCTCGCGGTTCCAGTGGGTGACCACGCCGTCGGCGTCGAACGCGCACAGGGCGGCGTCCATCCCGTCCAGCAGCGCGGCAAGCAGATCGTGGGTCGGTTGTCCGGAAGCACTCACCTGGCACCCCCGCAGGTGTTTCGCGTGTGCGGCACGTCAGATCATTGAACTGGAACGTGACGCAGCCCACACCGCATTCCCCGAATCGTCCCGAAAGAAATCGGTTGAGACCCCGGCGGGAGCGTCCTAGTGTCTGCGGTACACGAGAAGGGAGGTGGTTCCGGAAATGTACGACTACCGGACGCGTGAGGTGACTGCGGGCTAGGGCCCGTCGTCGCAACGCACCCAGTGCGGTGCCCGGCGGACAACGCCCGGCGCCAAACCACAGCAGTCACCCGACCCGCGGGCTCGCCGGCACGTCCGGCCGGCTCCTCTCACTGCAGGAGAGGACGGAGCCCGCGGGTCGCCTGCGTTTCCGCACGCCCGCGGCCCGGCGCGGCCCCGCGGCCGCGGCCCCTTACGGGCACAGGCGCTCGATGCGCCAGCCCGACCCCGCCCGGACGTAGTGCAGCCGGTCGTGCAGCCGGTTCTCGTGGCCCTGCCAGAACTCCACCTCGTCGGGCGCGACCCGGATCCCGCCCCACTCCGTCGGCACGGGGACCTGCTCGCCCTCCGGATACCGGGCCGCGAGCTCCGCGTACCGCCGGTCCAGCTCGGCCCGCGAGGGGATCACCCGGGACTGCTCGCTCGCCCAGGCGCCCAGCTGCGAGCCGTGCGGCCGCGACCGGAAGTAGGCCGCGGTCTCGTCGCGGCCCACCCGGGCCGCAGTGCCGGTGACGATGACCTGCCGGGCGATCGGGTGCCACGGGAAGAGCAGCGAGACCTGCGGGTTCGCGTCGATCTCGCGGCCCTTGCGGGAGCCGTAGTTCGTGTAGAAGACGAAGCCCCGCGCGTCGAACTGCTTCAGCAGCACCGTCCGCGAGCTGGGCCGGCCCGCGGCGTCCGCGGTGGAGACGACCATCGCGTTCGGCTCGAACAGGTGCGAGTCGGCTGCCTGCCGGAACCACAGGGCGAACTGCCGCATGGGGTCCTCGTCGAGGCCGTCCTCCAGGACGATCTCGGAACGGTACTGCTTGCGCATGGTGGAGGGATCAAGGTCCATGTCGGTCACGCGTGCCATCCTGCCGCAAGGGTGCTCCTGCGAGTGTGCCGTATGTCACGCTTCCGCCCGGGATCCGGAGCCGCCAAAATCTTGGGGCCGGTCGCCAGGCCCCCCGCGGGTGGGCGCCGGCCGTACCGGGCATCAACGGGGATGACCGCGCCGGACCGCGAGGCACGCCGGCAACCGCGTGTGTCCGCACTATCTGAGGAGCCGCCTGATGTCCGACTTCGTACCCGGGCTCGAGGGAGTCGTCGCGTTCGAAACGGAGATCGCCGAACCCGACAAGGAAGGCGGAGCCCTCCGCTACCGGGGTGTCGACATCGAGGACCTGGTGGGCCACGTCTCCTTCGGGAACGTGTGGGGCCTGCTGGTCGACGGGGCGTTCAACCCCGGCCTGCCGCCCGCCGAGCCCTTCCCGATCCCGGTCCACTCCGGCGACATCCGCGTCGACGTGCAGTCCGCGCTGGCCATGCTCGCCCCCGTCTGGGGGCTGAAACCGCTCCTCGACATCGACGAGCGGACCGCCCGCGACAACCTGGCCCGCGCCGCCGTCATGGCCCTGTCGTACGTGGCCCAGTCCGCGCGCGGGCAGGGCCTGCCGATGGTCCCGCAGCGGGAGATCGACAAGGCCGAGTCCGTCGTCGAGCGGTTCATGATCCGCTGGCGGGGCGAGCCGGACCCGCGGCACGTCAAGGCCGTCGACGCCTACTGGACCTCCGCCGCCGAGCACGGCATGAACGCCTCCACCTTCACCGCGCGCGTCATCGCCTCCACCGGCGCGGACGTCGCGGCCGCCCTGTCCGGTGCCGTCGGCGCCATGTCGGGGCCGCTGCACGGCGGGGCGCCGTCCCGCGTGCTCGGCATGATCGAGGAGATCGAGCGCACCGGCGACGCCGTCGCCTACGTGAAGAAGGCCCTCGACAAGGGCGAGCGGCTGATGGGCTTCGGCCACCGCGTCTACCGCGCCGAGGACCCGCGCGCCCGCGTCCTGCGGCGCACCGCCAAGGAGCTGGACGCCCCCCGCTACGAGGTGGCCGCCGCGCTGGAGAAGGCCGCCCTGGAGGAGCTGCACGCCCGCCGCCCCGACCGGGTTCTCGCCACGAACGTGGAGTTCTGGGCGGCGATCATGCTGGACTTCGCGGAGGTCCCGGCGCACATGTTCACCTCGATGTTCACCTGCGCCCGCACCGCGGGCTGGTCCGCGCACATCCTGGAGCAGAAGCGCACGGGCCGCCTGGTCCGCCCGTCCGCCCGCTACACCGGCCCGGGCAGGCGCAACCCGCAGGAGATCGAGGGCTACGCGGACATCGCCAGGACGGCCTGACCGCGACCCGCCCCGGGCGGCGGGCGGCGGGCGGCGGCCGGGGCCGGCCGCCCGTCAGCCCAGGGCGGCGTCCAGGATGCGGGTCCACTGGGCGACCACCCGGGCACGGCGGCCCGCGTCGTCGGTGAGGACGTTCGCCAGGCCCAGCCCGCGGGCCATGTCGAGGAAGCCCTGCACGGTCTCCCGTACGCCCGGCACCGACTCGTCCGCGCCCAGCAGCTGGACGGCCATCCGGTGCGTCTCCCGGCCAAGGCGCGCCTCCAGCCCGGCGACGCGGGGCCGCAGCTGCTCCTCGTGGGAGGCGGCGACCCACAGCTGGAGGGCGGCCCGGAACATCGGCCCGGTGTAGAGGTCGACCAGCGCCTCCACCACGGCGGCGCGGCCGCCGGGGCCGCCGCCCGCGGCCTCGGCGCGCCGCCGCTCGCGCAGCAGGGCGGCCGAGCGCTCCTCCGCCATGAACTCGACGGCCGCGGTGAAGAGGTCCTCACGGGTGCGGAAGTGGTGCTGGGCGGCGCCGCGGGAGACGCCGGCCCGCTCGGCGACGACGGCGACCGTGGAGCCGGCCCAGCCGTGTTCGGCGAGGCAGGTGATGGCGGCGTCCAGGAGGTGGCGGCGGGTGACGCGGCTGCGGGCCTGCTTCGGCGCGTTCCCGGGCCGGTCGTCGGGCGGGCCCTCCGCCGGCGCCGCTGCCGTGGCCGCGGCCGGCGTGCCGGTCACAGCGCCCACGCCGGGTCGCGGCGCTCCATGCGGGCGGTGATGCCCTCGCGGGCCTCCGCGGAGCCGAAATGCCGGGCCGACAGCTCCGCCAGGGCCGCCCCGTCGGCGGCCAGCGCCGCCCGTACGGGGGCGGTGACGAGCCGCTTGGTCGCGGCGAGGGCCTCGGGGCCGGCCTTGCGGAAGCCGTCCAGGACCGGGGCGAGTGCCTCGTCGACGTCCTCGCCGTGCACGGTGAGCAGGCCGATGCGGGCCGCCTCGGCGGCGTCGAAGGGCTCGCCGGCCAACAGGTAGCGGGCCGCGGCGCGCGGTTCCAGGCGGGGCAGCAGCGGCGCCGAGATCACCGCGGGGACGATGCCGAGGCGGGTCTCGGTGAAGGCGTACGTGGACTGCGGCCCGGCCGCGGCGACGTCGCAGACGCCGAGCAGGCCGAGGCCGCCCGCGCGGACGTGCCCGGTGACGCGGGCCGCGACGGGCCGGGGCAGTTCGGCGATCTCGCGGAGCAGGGCGAGGAAGTCGGCGGGGTCGCAGGGGTTCTTCAGGTCGGCTCCGGCGCAGAACGTGCCACCGGTGTGGGTGAGGACGACGGCGCGGACGGCCGGGTCGGCGGCGGCCGCGGCGAGCGCCGCGCGCAGCCCGGCCACGAGGGGGGCCGAGAGGGCGTTGCGGTTGGCCGGGGAGTCGAGGGCCAGGGTGGTGATGCCGTGTGCGTGCGCGGCGGTGACGAGGGCGTCGTCCTGCATGCCGCTCCTTTCGTGCGGGTCCGGTTCCGGCCGGGCCGGGCGGCGGCCGCGGGCCGCGGGCCGCCGCCCGGGTCGGTGCTGTCAGTACGACTTCGGCAGGCCGAGGGTCTGGTGCGAGACGAAGTTGAGGATCATCTCGCGGCTGACGGGGGCGATGCGGGCCACCCGGGAGGCGGTGACCAGGGAGGCCAGGCCGTACTCGCGGGTGAGGCCGTTGCCGCCCAGGGTGTGGACCGCCTGGTCCACGGCCTTCACACAGGCCTCGGCAGCAGCGTACTTCGCCATGTTGGCGGCCTCTCCGGCAGCCGCGTCGTCGCCGGCGTCGTAGAGGCGGGCGGCCTTCTGCATCATCAGGCGGGCCAGTTCGAGCTCGATGTGGGCGGCGGCGAGGGGGTGCGCGATGGCCTGGTGGGCGCCGATCGGCTCCGTCCACACCTGCCGGGTGCGGGCGTACTCGACGGCCCGGGCCAGGGCGTGGCGGCCGATGCCGACGGCGAACGCGGCGGTCATGATGCGCTCGGGGTTGAGGCCGGCGAAGAGCTGGAGGAGGCCCGTGTCGGGGGCTTCGGCCTGGCCGCCGCCGGTGTCGTCGGCGCCGACGAGTGCGGCGGCGGGCAGCCGCACCTCGTCCAGGACGAGTTCGAACTGCTTCTCCGCCGCCCGCAGTTCCATGTCGATGGGCGAGCGGGAGAAGCCGGGGGCGTCGCGGTCGACGATGAACAGGCAGGGCTTCAGCCGGCCGGTCCGGGCGTCCTCGGTGCGGCCCACGATCAGGGTGGCGTCGGCGAGGTCCACGCCGGAGACGAACACCTTGCGGCCGGTCAGCACCCAGTCGGAGCCGTCGCGGCGGGCGGTGGTGGTGATGCGGTGGGAGTTGGAGCCGGCGTCGGGCTCGGTGATGCCGAAGGCCATCATGCGGCTGCCGTCGGCGAGTCCGGGCAGCCAGGCCTGCTTCTGGGCCGGGGTGCCGAAGCGGGAGATGACGGTGCCGCAGATGGCCGGGGAGACGACCATCATCAGCAGCGGGCAGCCGGCGGCGCCGAGTTCCTCCAGGACGATGGACAGCTCGGCGATGCCGCCGCCCCCGCCGCCGTACTCCTCGGGCAGGTTGACGCCGAGGTAGCCGAGCTTGGCGGCGTCGGCCCACAGTTCGGCGGGCCGGCCGCCCTCCTCGGTGATGCGGGCGTGGTAGTCGCGGCCGTAGCGCTGCCCGAGGGCGGCGACGGCGGCGCGCAGCGCGCGGTGCTCTTCGGTTTCCGCGGCGGGCGCGGTGGCGGGGCTCATGGGCGGGTTTCCTCCTCCTGGACCACGGCGAGCAGGGCGCCGACCTCGACCTGGTGGCCGGGGCGGGCGTGGAGCGCGGTGAGCGTGCCGGAGGCGGGCGAGGTGACGCGGTGCTCCATCTTCATGGCCTCCAGCCAGAGCAGGGGCTGCCCGGCGGTGACGGTGTCGCCCGGCGCGAGGCCTTCGGCGACGCGGACGACGGTGCCGGGCATGGGGGCGAGCAGGGAGCCGGGCGGGGACGCGTCCTCGGGCTCGGCGAACCGGGGGACGGGGGTGAGGGTGTGGGAGGCGGGGGCGTCGCTGCCGGGGGCGGGGGCGGTGTCGACCCAGACCTCGCCCGCGCCGTCGTGCCGGTCCGGCCCGCCGTCCGCTGCCCGGTCCGGCCCGCGGTCCGGCCGGTGCGCGACGTGGAAGACGCGGCGGACGCCGTCCGCTTCGAGGACGACGCGGTCCGGTGCGGCGCCCAGGACGCGGACGTCCGGCAGGTCCGGGAGCTGCGGCGGCCCGCCGCGGACGGGCAGGTAGCGGACCTCGTGCTCGGTGTCCCCGATGCGGTAGCGGCGGGACTGCGGGCCGGAGCGGATGTTGCGCCAGCCGCCCAGGCGGGCGGCGAGCGGGGCGCCGGCGGCGGGTGCGGCGGCGGCGAGCGCGGCGGCCGCGGCGGCGAGGGCGGCGGCCCGGCCGGCGTCGGGGGCGGGCGCGGTGAGCGCGGCGAGGTGGCGGTCGTAGAAGCCGGTGTCGGGGGTGGAGGCGGTGAACTCCGGGTGCCGCAGGGTGCGTACGAGGAGGTCGCGGTTGGTGGCGACGCCGTGGATCCGGGCGCCGGCCAGGGCCCGGGCGAGGGTGCGGACGGCTTCGGCGCGGGTCGGGGCGTGGGCGACGACCTTGGCGAGCATCGGGTCGTAGTGGACGCCGACCCGGTCGCCCGCGGCGTACCCGGCGTCGACGCGGACCGCGGCGGTCCCGGCGGGGCCGCCGGCGGCGGCCGGTACGGGTACGGGTGCGGCGGCCGCCGGGATGTCGAAGGCGGCCAGGGTGCCGGCCTGCGGGCGCCAGTCCTGCGCCGGGTCCTCCGCGTACAGGCGGGCCTCGACGGCGTGTCCGGCGGGCTCGGGCGGCTCCGGCGGGAGGGCCGCGCCCTCGGCGATGCGGATCTGGAGGGCGACGAGGTCGACGCCGTGGACGGCCTCGGTGACGGGGTGCTCGACCTGGAGGCGGGTGTTCATCTCCAGGAAGTACGGGCGCCCGTCGGCGGCGAGCAGGAACTCGACCGTGCCCGCCCCCCGGTAGCCGACGGCCCGGGCGGCCGCGGCGGCCGCCTCGTGCAGGGTGCGGCGCAGGGCGTCGGGGAGGCCGGGCGCCGGGGCCTCCTCGACGACCTTCTGGTGGCGGCGCTGGAGCGAGCAGTCGCGGGTGCCGAGCGCCCACACGGTGCCGTGCCCGTCGGCGAGGACCTGCACCTCCACGTGGCGGCCGCGCTCGACGTACGGCTCGGCGAAGACCTCGCCGTCGCCGAACGCGGACCGGGCCTCGGCTGCTGCCGCGTCGAGCGCGGGCTTCAGCGCGTCGAGGTCGCGGACGACGCGCATGCCGCGCCCGCCGCCGCCCGCAGCGGCCTTCAGCAGCAGCGGCAGGTCGGCGGCGGTGGCCGCCGCCGGGTCGACGGGGTCGAGGAGCGGCACCCCGGCGGCCCGCATCAGCTCCTTGGCGCGGGTCTTCGAGGCCATCGCCTCGATCGCGTCGGGCGGCGGGCCGATCCAGGCCAGGCCGGCGGCCAGGACGTCGCGGGCGAAGGCGGCGTTCTCGGAGAGGAAGCCGTAGCCGGGGTGGACGGCGTCCGCGCCGGCGGCCCGCGCCGCCGCGACGAGGAGGTCGCCGCGCAGGTAGGTGTCGGCCGGGGCGGCGCCCGGCAGGCGTACGGCCGCGTCGGCCTCGCGGACGTGCAGGGCTCCGGCGTCGGGGTCGGAGTGGACGGCGACGGTCGCGAGGCCCATGGCGCGGGCCGTGCGGAAGACGCGGACGGCGATCTCGCCGCGGTTCGCGACGAGGACGGAGGTGATCGGCACGGTCGTGGTCGTGGTCATGGGTCGGTCACTCACATCCGGAAGACGCCGAAGCCGCCACGGGCGCCCTCGACGGGGGCGTTGTGGACGGCCGAGAGGCACAGGCCGAGGACGGTGCGGGTGTCGCGGGGGTCGATGACCCCGTCGTCGTACAGCCGCCCGGAGAGGAACACCGGCAGGGACTCGGCCTCGATCTGCGCCTCGACGAAGGCGCGCATCCCGGCGTCGGCCTCCTCGTCGTACGGATTGCCCTTCGCGGCGGCGGACTGCCGGGCCACGATGGACAGCACCCCGGCGAGCTGCTGCGGTCCCATGACGGCGGACTTGGCGCTGGGCCAGGCGAACAGGAAGCGGGGCTCGTAGGCGCGGCCGCACATGCCGTAGTGGCCGGCCCCGTAGCTGGCGCCGATGAGGACGGACAGGTGGGGGACGCGGGAGTTGGAGACCGCGTTGATCATCATCGCGCCGTGTTTGATGATGCCGCCCTGCTCGTACTCCCTGCCCACCATGTAGCCGGTGGTGTTGTGGAGGAACAGCAGCGGGATGTCGCGCTGGTTGGCGAGCTGGATGAACTGGGCGGCCTTCTGCGACTCGGCGCTGAACAACACGCCGCGGGCGTTGGCGAGGACGCCGACCGGCCAGCCGTGCAGGCGGGCCCAGCCGGTGACGAGGCTGCTGCCGTAGAGGGGCTTGAACTCGTCGAAGTCGGAGCCGTCGACGATGCGGGCGATGACCTCGCGCGGGTCGAAGGGGGTGCGCAGGTCCTCGGGGACGATCCCGAGGAGTTCCTCCGCGTCGTACAGCGGTTCCTCGGCGGCCGGCGGCGCCGGGTGGGCGCGGCGGTGCTCCAGGCGGGCGACGATGCGGCGGGCGCGTCGGATCGCGTCGGGCTCGTCGAGGGCGTGGTGGTCGGCGAGGCCGGAGGTGCGGGCGTGCATGTCGGCGCCGCCCAGGGACTCGTCGTCGCTCTCCTCGCCGGTGGCCATCCTCACGAGCGGCGGACCGCCGAGGAACACCTTCGACCGGCCCTTGATCATGACGGTGTGGTCGGACATGCCGGGGACGTACGCGCCTCCGGCGGTCGAGTTGCCGAAGACGACGGCGACGGTGGGCACGCCGGCGGCCGACAGGCGTGTGAGGTCGCGGAAGAGCGCCCCGCCCGGGATGAAGATCTCCTTCTGGGAGGGCAGGTCGGCGCCTCCGGACTCGACGAGGCTGATGAGCGGGAGCCGGTTGCGCAGGGCGATCTCGTTGGCCCGCAGGGCCTTCTTCAGCGTCCACGGGTTGGAGGCGCCGCCGCGGACGGTGGGGTCGTTGGCGGTGATGACGCATTCGGTGCCCTCGACGGTGCCGATGCCGGTGACGAGGGACGCGCCGACCGGGTGGTCGCTGCCCCAGGCGGCGAGCGGGGACAGCTCCAGGAACGGCGTGTCCGGATCGACGAGCAGCTCGATCCGCTCCCGGGCGGGGAGCTTGCCGCGGTCGCGGTGGCGGGCCGTGTACTTCTCGCCGCCGCCGGCCAGCGCCTTGGCGTGCTCGGCGTCGAGGGCGGCGAGGCGTTCGAGGGCGGCGCCGCGGGCGGCCGCGTACTCGGGGGCGCGGGGGTCCACGGCGGTGCTGAGGCGGGTCATGGTCCGGTCCCCTCCGGGGCGGGCAGCAGGTGGGCGGGGATGTCGAGCAGGCGGGAGCGCAGCCATTCGCCGAGCGCCTTGGCCTGCGGGTCGAAGCGGTGGGCGGAGGCGGCGCCGGCGCCGAGGACGCCCTCGACGGTGAAGTTCAGGGCGCGGAGGTTCGGCAGGACGTGCCGGGTGACGGTCAGGCCGCGGACCTCGGGGAGGAGGTCGCGCAGCCGGTCCTCGGTGAGGGTGGCGTGCAGCCACGGCCAGGCGGCGGGGTCCTCGGCCCAGACGCCGATGTTGGCGTCGCCGCCCTTGTCGCCGCTGCGGGCGCCGGCGACCAGGCCCAGGGGGGCGCGGCGGACGGGGGCCGGCGGGGCGGGCGGCTTCGGTGGGGCGGAGGGGCCGGGTGGCTCGGCTGTGGCGGGGGCTCCGGCCGGGGCGGCCTGCCGCGGCCGGCCGCCCGCCGGGACCGGGATGCGGGTGCCGTCCGCGAGGACCGCGGCCGCGGCGACGGCTTCGGCGGGGACGGCGCCGGCCTCGAACATCCCGTACGGCTGGGCCGGACCGGGCGGGGCCGTCACGTGGAAGCCGGGGTAGCTGCCGAGGGCCAGTTCGACGGCGGCGGAGGTCAGGGCCCGTCCCACCCGCTCGGCGGAGGGGTCGCGGACCGCCAGCCGCAGCAGGGCGCTCGCCTCCTCCTGCGTGTCGGCGTCCCCGTGGTCGGTGCGGGCGAGCGTCCACCGTACGGAGGCCACCGGGGCGAGCGCGTCGGCCAGTTGCTCCCGGACGAGGGCCGCCTTCGCCTCGATGTCCAGGCCCGTCAGGACGAAGACGACCTCGTTGCGCCAGCCGCCGATACGGGTCACCCCCGCCTTCAGGGTGTCCGGCGGCGGCTCCCCCGCCGTGCCGGCGACGGCGACCCGGTCGGGTCCGGCGTCCGCGAGGCGGACGGTGTCCAGCCGGGCGGTGACGTCCGGGCCCCGGTAGCGGGCGCCCTGCGTCTCGTACAGGAGTTGGGCCGTGACCGTGCCGACGGTGACCGCGCCGCCCGTCCCCGGGTGCTTGGTGATCACGCAGGAGCCGTCCTGCGCGATCTCGGCGAGGGGGAAGCCGGGGCGCCGTACGTCGTGCGCGGTGAAGAACGGGTAGTTCCCGCCGGTGGCCTGCGTGCCGCACTCCAGGATGTGGCCCGCGACGACGGCCCCGGCAAGCCGGTCGTGGTCGTCGGCCGCCCAGTCGAACCACCAGGCGGCCGGGCCGGAGACGAGGGCCGCGTCCGTGACCCGGCCCGTGACCACGATGTCGGCGCCCGCGCGCAGGCAGGCCGTGATCCCGGCGCCGCCGAGGTAGGCGTTGGCGGTCAGCGCGCCCTCGCCCCAGGGCATCAGGTCGTCGCCCTCGACGTGCGCGACGGAGACCGGGACGCCGGCCTTGGCGGCGAGGCCGCGGACCGCCTCGGCGAGGCCGGCCGGGTTGAGGCCCCCCGCGTTCGCGACGATCCGCACGCCCCGATCACGGGCCAGGCCCAGGCAGTCCTCCATCTGCCGCAGGAACGTCTTCGCGTAGCCCGCGGCCGGGTCCTTCAGGCGGTCCCGGCCGAGGATCAGCATGGTCAGCTCGGCCAGGTAGTCCCCGGTCAGGACGTCCAGCGGGCCGCCGGTGAGCATCTCGCGCAGGGCGTCGAAGCGGTCCCCGTAGAAGCCGGAGGCGTTCCCGATGCGCAGCGGGCGCCGGGGCTCCGGTCCGCCCGCAGCGCCCGGTCCGGCGCCCGGTCCGGCGCCCGTCACCGGGCGGTCCGGGGTGCGCGGCCCGGTCCCGCCGGGCCGGCGAACGCCTGGGCCACGTCCAGCCAGCGGTCGGCGTCGGCGCCCTCGGCCGCCAGGGCCAGGTCGGCGCGGTGGGCGCGCCGGGTGGCCAGCAGGCAGAAGTCCAGGGCGGGCCCGGTCACGCGCTGGGCGGCGTCCGGCGGCCCGTACGTCCACGGCTCCCCGCCGTCCGGCGGGACCAGCTCGACGCGGAACTCCTCGGCGGGCGGCGGGAGTTCCCACACGGAGAAGGCGTAGTCGCGGGCTCGTACGCCGATCCGGGCGACGTGCCGCAGCCGCGCGGTCGGGGTGCGGCGCACACCGAGGGCGTCCGCGATGTCCAGGCCGTGGGCCCAGGTCTCCATCAGGCGGGCGCTCGCCATCGACGCGGCCTTCATCGGCGGCCCGTACCAGGGGAACCGGGCGTCGGCCGGGGCGGCCGCCAGGGCCGCGCCGAGTGCGGCGCGGCCGGCGCGCCAGCGGGCCAGCAGGTCCGCCGGCGCCAGCGCGGCCCCCTCCTCGGCGCCCTCGTCCACGAAGGCCGCCGGGGAGCGCAGGGCGGCCTCGACGAGGCGGGCGAAGCCGGGCGCGTCCGTGAGGGAGACGAGGGCGGCCCGGTCGGTCCAGTGCAGGTGGGCGATCTGGTGCGCGACGGTCCAGCGGGCTGCGGGCGTGGGCTTCGCCCAGGCGGCGTCCGGAAGACCGGTGACCAGGGCTTCGACTTCCATGCCCTCCTCGCGCAGATCGGCGAGGACGGCGGCGGGCGGATCGAGTGGCACGACGGGGCTCCCCTCTCGGCGTGAGGGGAAGAGTGGCAGCGCGCGGCAAAACAATCAAGCGTGCTTGCATGATTCGGCGGAGGAGCACCGCGTTCCCGCCAGCCGCGGCAACTCCGCCGTATCCCGCGGGACTTGGAGCCGAGGCCCGGATCCGGCAGGCGTTGCGGGCTGCGGCCCCGAACGCACGGGGGCCGGATCCGGCCGTCCACCGCGAAGGCGCGAACACGCCGGGTAGCGGTGCGGATACTGAACGCTTCGGCCCCCCGCTCCCGGGCCCGGCCGGGCCCCGGCACCGCACCGCACCGCCGTCCACGTCACCCGACGCACGTCCACGTCACCGACGCAGAGGATGAACAAGCCGTGACCCCAGCCGACTTCTCGCTCCACCCCGACCTCGACGCGACCGCCCTCGCCGCGTTCACCGCCGCCCTGGAGAGCGGCGACACCGGCAGCCTGCCGCCCGCCCGCGCCGCCCAGGCCGCCGAATGCCGCGCCGCCGCCTCCTTCGGCCGCGTCAAGGTCGCCGGGGCCGAAGGCCACCTCCTGGACGGCGCGCTGTGGCGGCACCCCGGCGGCGCCTCGCGGCCCCTGGTCGTGATGCCCTCGCCGTGGAGCGACCTGGGCTGGCTCGCGTACGCCGTCCAGGCGAGCGTGTTCGCGGCCCGCGGGTACAACGTCCTCGCCTACAGCGCCCGCGGGTTCGGCGCCTCCGAGGGCGAGGCGGACGTGGCCGGGCCGCTCGACACCGCCGACGGCAGCCGCGCCCTGGACCACCTCGTGGAGCGCACCGCCGGGCCCGTCAGCCGCATCGGGTTCCTCGGCGAGGGGTACGGCGCGGCCATCGCCCTGCTCACCGCCGCCCACGACAGCCGGGTCGACGCGGTGGCCGCGCTCAGCGGCTGGTGCGACCTCGGCGAGGTCCTCGTCGAGAACCGGACCCGGCACACCGCCGCCGTCGAGGCACTGCTGCGGTCGGCCGGCCGGGCCCGGCTGAGCCCCCGCGCACAGAGCGTGTTCGAGGACGTCGCCGCGGGCCGCGACATCGGGGCCGTGCTCCGCTGGGCGGCGCAGCGCTCGCCGTCCGCGCACGCCAAGGAGCTCGTACGGCGGCAGGTGCCGGTCTACTTCGCGCACGCCTGGCACGAGACGCTCTTCCCCGCCAACCAGACGCTGCGGCTGTTCGAGGAGCTGGCCGGGCCGAAGCGGATCGACCTGTCCGTCGGCGACCACGCCCTCCCGGAGGCGGCAGGGCTGGCCGGGCTGCCCAACCGGATCTGGACCACCGCGCACCGCTGGTTCGACCACCACCTCCGGGGTGCCGCGAACGGCATCGACGAGGAGGGCGAGGTGCTCGGCGAGGTCATGTGGTCCCGGACCCTGGAGCCCCGGCCCACCTGGCCGTCCGTCACCGACCACGTCCACCGCCTCTACCTGGCGGACGGCGGCGAGCTCGCCGACGCGCCCGAGGCGGGCTGGAGCGCGGGCGCCGTGTGCGGGGTCGACACGCCGGCGGTCGTCGCCGACGCGGTCGCCCGGTCCGGACACGCGGAGCTGGCGGGCCTGCCGCGGGCGTACCCGACCGGGGAGATCGACCGGGCCGTCACCGCGGTGTGGGTGGGGGACCCGGAGCCGGAGACGGCCCGGCTGCGCGGCACGCCCCGGCTGCGCGTCACGTACCGGACGGCGAACCCCCGCTCCGGGTTCGTCGCCTACCTGCTGGACGTGGCGCCCGACGGGACGGGCCGCCTCGTCACGCACGCCCCGTACGCCGACCTGGACTCGGCCCCCGGCAGCCTGGTCGCCGCGGACGTCGAACTCCAGGCCACCGCGTACGACGTGCCGCGCGGGAACCGGCTGATGCTGGTGGCGGCCGCCCGCGACCCGTTCTACGGGGACGTCAACCCGCCGCGCGCCACCCTGGCCTTCACCTCGCCGGAGGCGACGCCGTCGTACCTGGAGCTGCCGCTGGGCTGACGGTGCGGCCGGGACCCGCGGCGGTCAGGCGGTCCGTTCCCGTGCGCCCGCGCCCGCGCCCGCGCGGGAGCGGACCGCGCCCATGCTCGCCGCGATGACCAGCGCGATGGCAAGGGCGTCGAGCGCGCCGAGCGCCTGCCCGAGGACGAGGAACCCGGCGGTCGCCGCGATGGCCGGCTCCAGGCTCATCAGGACCGCGAAGGTCGGGGCGGGCAGCCGGCGCAGCGCGAGCAGTTCGAGGGTGTACGGCAGCACCGAGGACAGCACGGCGACGCCCGCGCCCAGCGCCAGCGTGCTCGGCTCCAGCAGCGCGGAGCCGGCCTCGGCCACGCCCAGCGGCAGGACGAGGACCGCGGCGACCGCCATGGCGAGAGCCAGGCCGTCCGCCTGCGGGAAGCGCCGGCCGGTGCGGGCGCTGAAGACGATGTACGCCGCCCACATCGCGCCCGCGCCGACCGCGAAGGCCGCGCCGAGCGGGTCGAGGCCGCCGAAGCCGCCCCCGCCGTGCCCGGCGAGCAGGGCGACGCCCGCCAGGGCCAGCGCGGCCCACAGCAGGTTGGCCAGGCGGCGGGAGGCGACGACGGACAGCACCAGCGGGCCGAGCACCTCCAGGGTGACGGCCGGGCCGAGCGGGATCCGGTCGATGGCCTGGTAGAAAAGCCCGTTCATGCCGGCCATGGCCATGCCGAAGGCGACGACGGTGCCCCAGTCGGCGCGCGTGTACCCGCGGACCTTCGGGCGGCACAGGAGCAGCAGCACCAGCGCGGCCGCCGCGAGGCGCAGCGCGACCACGCCCGACGCGCCCGCCCGCGGCATGATCACGACGGCGAGGGCGGCGCCGAACTGCACGGACACGCCCGCGGCGACGACCAGGGCGACCGGGCCGAGGCGGGCGCCGCGGCCCGCGGCCCGGGCGGAGGCGGCGGCTGCCGCGGCTTCCGGTTCCGGGCCGGCGGGGACGGCGGGACCTGCGTGCGTGCCCGCGGGGCCGGCCTCGCGGCCGGCCGGGCGGGCAGGGGCGGAGTGGGGCGCTGAGCTGGCTGCCGGCGGGCCGGCGGGTGGTACGGGCATTCCTCCACCCTAGGCCCCCGTAAGGACCGTCGCAGCATGTGCTTCCTTACAGCGGCCGCTCCGGGCGCTCCTGTGCAGGATTCCGCTCCGGCAGGGCTCCGGCGAGGACCTCGGCCAGGTGCCGGGCCCGTACGCCGCCGCCCAGCCCGGCGATCTGCGTCCGGCAGGAGAACCCGTCTGCCAGGACGACCGCCCCCGGCGGGGCGGCGCGCAGCGACGGCAGCAGCTGCTCCTCCGCGCAGGCCCGCGACACCTCCAGGTGCCCGCGCTCGAAGCCGAAGTTCCCGGCGAGGCCGCAGCAGCCGCCACTGAGCCCGCCCTCCAGCCCGGCCAGCGCGCGCAGCCGCCGGTCGGCTGCGTCGCCGAGGACGGCGTGCTGGTGGCAGTGGGTCTGCCCGACCGCCGGCCGGTCCACGCGCGGGGGCCGCCAGTGGGGCGCGTACTCCTGGAGCGCCTCGGCGAACGTCCGCACGGCCGCCGCGAGGCGCGCCGCCCGCGGGTCGCCCGGCAGCAGCGCCGGCAGGTCGGCGCGCAGGGCGGCCGCGCAGCTCGGCTCCAGGACGACGACCGGGCCGCGGACCGGGCCGACCGCGTCCAGGGTGCGGCGCAGCACGGCGCGGGCCCGGTCCAGGCGGCCGGTGGACACGTACGTCAGCCCGCAGCACACCCGCCCCGGCGGCACCCCGACCCGCAGCCCGGCCGCCTCCAGCACCGCGACGGCAGCCCGCCCCGCCTGCGGCGCCAGGTACTCGGTGAAGGTGTCCGGCCACAGCAGGACGCCCTCCCCCGCCCCACCGGACGGGCCCCGCCCGCGCCACCAGCGGGTGAACGTCCGGGCGGCCGGCCCCGGCAGCCGCCGCCCCGGCTCCAACCCGGCCAGCCGGGCCGCCCCCGGCAGCCCGGCCAGCGCCCCCGCCGGCCGCGCCAGCCGCAGCGCGGCGAGCACCCGCAGCCATGCGGGCAGCCCGCCCAGCGTGTAGTGGGCGAGCGGCCGGATCCGGCCCGCCCAGTGCCGGTCGAGGAACTCCGCCTTGTACGCGGCCATGTCCACGCCCACCGGGCAGTCGCTGCGGCAGCCCTTGCAGCACAGGCACAGGTCGAGGGCCTCGGCGACCTCCGCGGAGCGCCAGCCGTCCGGCAGCAGCTCCCCGGCGAGCATCTCGTGCAGCAGCCGCGCCCGGCCCCGCGTGGAGTGCCGCTCCTCGCCCGTGACCCGGTACGAGGGGCACATCACCCCGGCCGCGCCCGGATCCGCGGACCGGCACCTGGCGACGCCGACGCAGCGGGCGACCTCCGCGGCGAGCCCGGTGCGCGGCAGGACCTCGAAGCGGAGGTTCTCGTCGAGCCGGGCGGGCCGGACGAGGATGCCGGGGTTCATGCCGCGGTGCGGATCCCACACGTCCTTGTACCGGCCGAACAGGTCGATCACCCGCGGCCCGTACATCCGCGGCAGGAGCTCCGCCCGCGCCTGCCCGTCCCCGTGCTCCCCCGACAGCGAGCCGCCGTGCGCGACGACCAGGTCGGCGAGCTCGCCCGAGAACGCCCGGAAGCGCGCCACCCCCTCGCGGGAGACCAGGTCGAAGCCGATCCGCACGTGCACGCAGCCCTCGCCGAAGTGCCCGTACGGCGTCCCGCGCAGCCCGTGCGCGGCGAGGAGCGCCCGGAAGTCCCGCAGGTACGCCCCGAGCCGGGCCGGCGGCACCGCGCAGTCCTCCCAGCCGGGCCAGGCCAGGCCGCCGCCCGGCAGCAGGGTGGCGGTTCCGGCGGCGTCCTCCCGGATCCGCCACAGCGCCCGCTGCCCGGCCGGGTCGGCGACGACGAGCGTGTCGAGCGCGTCCGCCGTCCGGGCCAGGCGCCGCGCGGCCGCCTCGTCGGGCATCTCCGCGAACAGCCAGGCCGCGCCCCGGGGCAGGAGTCCCGCGCCGGCGGCGCCGGGCACCAGGTCCTCGGCCATCCCCTCGACGGTGAGCGGCCCGTACGGGAGCAGGCCCGCCGCCGCGTCCGCGGCCGCGCCCTCGCCGGCGTACCCGAGGACCGCGAGGGCCGGGGCCCGGGGCGCCTCGACGAGGCGGACCACGGCCTCGGTGACCACGCCGAGGGTGCCCTCGCTGCCGCAGAACGCGCGGGCCACCTGCGCCCCGCGCTCGGGCAGCAGTGCGTCCAGGCCGCCGTAGCCGGAGATCCGCCGTGTGAACGGCGCGCCGGCGGGGGCCGCCATGCCCGTCCGGAGCACCTCCAGGCTGCCCGCGACCAGTTCCCGCAGCCCGGGCGGCGCCCCCGCCCAGCCGGTGCCGATGCGGTGCACGGCGCCCCCGTACGCGACGACCTCCAGCTCGGCGACGTTGTCGGCGGTGGTCCCCCAGGCCACCGAGTGCGCCCCGCACGCGTTGTTGCCGATCATCCCGCCGAGGGTGCAGCGCGAACGGGTGGACGGGTCCGGGCCGAAGGCCAGTCCGTGCGGCCGCACCGCCTCCCGCAGCCGGTCCAGGACGAGGCCCGGCCGCACGACGGCGGTCCGGGCCGCCGGGTCGAGCGACACCAGGGCGTCCATGTGCCGGGTCAGGTCCAGCACCACGCCCGTGCCCGTCGCCTGGCCGGCGATGGACGTGCCGCCGCCGCGCGGCACGACAGGGACTCCGGCGTCCGCGCAGATCCGCAGCGCCGCCGACACGTCCGCGGTGTCGCGCGGGGCGACCACTCCGAGGGGGACCCGCCGGTAGTTCGACGCGTCCATCGTCACCAGGGCGCGCGCCGCGGCCCCGAAGTCCACCTCACCGCGCAGTGCGTCCCGCAATGTCCGCTCAAGGTCACCGGAATCGCTCACCCCTTCACCCTTCCACCGTGCGGCGCTCGTCTCACCGGGTGGACGCGCCTCCGACGGACGGTCCGCGACCGGATACGCTCCGCCCGTGGCTGAGATCCAGATTCCCGCTGACATCAAGCCCGCCGACGGACGCTTCGGCGCGGGCCCCTCCAAGGTGCGGACCGAGGCGCTGGACGCCCTCGCCGCCACCGGTACCTCCCTGCTCGGCACCTCCCACCGCCAGGCCCCGGTCAAGAACCTGGTCGGCTCGGTACGCCAGGGCATCCGGGACCTCTTCTCCCTCCCCGAGGGCTACGAGGTGGTGCTCGGCAACGGCGGCTCCACCGCCTTCTGGGACATCGCGACCGCCGGCCTCATCGAGCGCAAGTCCCAGCACCTCACCTTCGGCGAGTTCTCCTCGAAGTTCGCCAAGGCCGCCAAGCTGGCGCCGTGGCTGGACGAGCCGTCCGTGATCTCCTCCGAGCCCGGCACGCACCCGGACCCGGTCGCCGAGGCCGGGGTGGACGTGTACGCGTACACCCACAACGAGACCTCGACGGGCGTCGCCGCCCCGATCCGGCGAGTCGACGGCGCCGACGCCGGTTCGCTCGTCCTGGTGGACGCCACCTCGGGCGCCGGCGGCCTCCCCGTCGACATCACCGAGACCGACGTCTACTACTTCGCCCCGCAGAAGTCCTTCGCCTCCGAGGGCGGCCTGTGGCTCGCGGCGTTCTCCCCGGCCGCCCTGGAGCGCGCCGCGCGCGTCCACGCCTCCGGCCGGCACATCCCCGAGTTCTTCTCCCTGCCGACCGCCATCGACAACTCGCTGAAGAACCAGACGTACAACACGCCGTCCCTGTCGACGCTGTTCCTGCTGGACCAGCAGCTGAAGTGGATCAACGGCCAGGGCGGCCTGGACTGGGCGACCGCCCGCACGGCGGCCAGCGCCCGCACGCTGTACGGCTGGGCGGAGGCCTCCAAGTACGCCGCCCCGTTCGTCGCGGACCCCGCCAAGCGGTCCTCCGTCATCGGCACGATCGACTTCTCCGACGACGTCGACGCCGCGGCCGTCGCCAAGGTGCTCCGCGCCAACGGCATCGTCGACACCGAGCCGTACCGCAAGCTCGGCCGCAACCAGCTGCGCGTCGCGATGTTCCCCGCGGTCGACCCGGCCGACGTCGAGGCGCTGACCGCCTGCATCGACCACGTGATCGAGAAGCTCTGACGGGCGACCGCCCCGCCGGTCCCCGGCCCGCCCCGCCCGGGGCGGCGCCGGGCCCGGCCGCCCCGCCGTGCGGGTTGCGCACGCGATACCTTCAAGACCTCGGCAATTCTTGGAGGAAGCGGCGTGAGCGTGCGAGTGACGGCGGCCCCCGGCGGAGTGGACCCCTTCGGCACGGCCCGGCTGCGGCGCGGGGTCCTCGATTCGTGGGGTGCGGGCCCGTCCCGCTTCCGCGAGGACGCCAACGCCGAGGAGGACCTGGCCCTCGGCGGCTACCGTGACCGGCTCGTCGTCGAGTTGGCGCAGAACGCGGCCGACGCGGCCGCCCGCGCCCGGGTCCCCGGCCGCCTGCGGCTCACCCTGCACGCCGCCGGACAGGGCCGCGCCGTCCTCGCCGCCGCCAACACCGGCGCCCCCCTCGACGCCGCCGGCGTCGAATCGCTGAGCACCCTGCGCGCCTCCGCCAAACGCGAGTCGGCCGCCTCCGGCGACACCGTCGGCCGCTTCGGCGTCGGCTTCGCCGCCGTCCTCGCCGTCTCCGACGAGCCCGCCGTCCTCGGCCGCCACGGCGGCGTCCGCTGGTCCCTCGCCGAAGCCCGCGAACTGGCCCGCGAGGCCGCCGCGCACAGCCCCGGCCTCGGCGACGAACTCCGCCGCCGCGACGGCCACGTCCCGCTGCTGCGCCTCCCCCTGCCCGCCGAGGGCACCGCCCCCGAGGGCTACGACACCGTCGTCGTCCTCCCGCTGCGCGACGCCGCCGCCGAGGACCTCGTACAGAGGCTGCTGTCCGGGATCGACGACGCCCTGCTGCTGACCCTGCCCGGGCTCCACGAGATCACCGTCGACACCCCGCAGGACGGCACCCGCACCCTGCGCCGCGGCGCCGACGGCGCCTACACGGTGATCGAGGACTCCCGCGGCGGAACCCGCCGCTGGCGCACCGTCCGCCACACCGGCCCCACCCCTCCCGCGCTGCTCGCGGACCGGCCCGTCGAGGAACGGCTCCGCCCGTCCTGGACCGTCTCCTGGGCCGTCCCCGTCGACCCCGACGGCGCACCGCTGCACCCCGGCACCGCCCCCGTCGTGCACGCCCCGACCCCCACCGACGAGCCGCTCGGCATCCCCGCCCTGCTCATCGCCACCCTGCCGCTCGACACCGCCCGCCGGCACCCCGCCCCCGGACCGCTGACCGACTTCCTCACCGAGCGCGCCGCCGACGCGTACGCCGAACTCCTCGCCACCTGGGAGCCCGTCTCCACCGGCCTCCTCGACCTCGTCCCCGGGCCGCTCGGCAAGGGCGCCCTCGACGGCGCCCTCCGCACCGCCGTCCTCGCCCGCCTCCCCCGCACCGCGTTCCTCGCCCCGGCCGCCCCCGCCGTCCCGGACGCGGACACCGCCGGGGACGAGCCGGTACGGGCCGCGCTGCGCCCCTTCGAAGCAGAGGTCGTCGAGGGCGCCGGAGCCGACACCGTCCGCGTCCTCGCCGAGGTGCTGCCGACGCTGCTGCCCGGCGGACTGGAGCGCCGCACCGAGCTGCGCACCCTCGGGGTCGGGCGGCTGCCGCTCGGCGACGCCATCGAGCGGATCGCCGGCATCGAGCGCACCCCCGAGTGGTGGCACCGGCTGTACGGCACCCTGGCCGGCGTCGACCCCGACCGGCTCTCCGGACTGCCCGTCCCCCTCGCCGACGGCCGCACCACCATCGGGCCGCGGCACGTCCTCCTCCCCGAGGCCGACACCCCGAAGGACCTGGCCCGCCTCGGCCTGAAGGTCGCCCACCCGGACGCCGCGCACCCGCTGCTGGAGAAGCTCGGCGCCCTGCCCGCCACGCCCCGCGCCATCCTGACGACCCCGCAGGTGCGGGCCGCGGTCGCCGCGTCCCTCGACGCCGGCGAGGTGTGGGACGAGGACGCCCTCGACCCCGACGAGCTCGCCGACATCGTCCTCGGCCTGGTCCGCGACGCCGACCTCGCCCCCGGCGACGAGCCCTGGCTCGGCGCCCTCGCCCTGCCCGACGAGGACGGCGAACCCGCCCCCGCCGGCGAGCTGCTGCTGCCCGGCTCCCCCCTCGCCTCCGTCCTCCGCGAGGACGAGATCCCGTACGTGGACGCCGAACTCGCCGAACGCTGGGGCGCCCAGCCCCTGACCGCCTGCGGCGTGCTCGCCGAGTTCCAGCTGGTCCGCGCCGCCGACGTCGTCCTCGACCCCGACGAGCTCGAACCCCGCGACACCGACTACGCCGAACCGGACGACGTCGGCCTCCTCGACGCCGTCGACGTCTGGTGCGAGGACGTCCTCGACCAGCTCCCCGACACCCCGCTGCCGCCCGTCGCCACCGAGATCACCGCCGTCCGCGACCTCGACCTCGTCGACGACGACTGCTGGCCGCAGGCCCTCGCCATGCTCGCGCAGCCGCCGCTGCGCGACGCCCTCACCCAGCCCGTGCGGATCCTGCTCCCGGACGGCACCACCCGCTCCGTACGCCCGTACACCGCCTGGTGGCTGCGCGGACACCCCGTACTGGACGGCCGCCGCCCCGCCGGACTGCGCGCCGCCGGCACCGACCCGCTGCTCGTCGGCCTCTACACCTCCGCGGACGCCACCGGCTTCGAGGACGAGCAGGTCCTGCGCGCCCTCGGCGTCCGCACCTCGGTGTCCGCCCTCCTGGACGAGCCCGGCGGCGCGGCCGAACTCCTGGGCCGCCTCGCCGACCCCGACCGCGAGGTCACCGACCGCCAACTCCACGCCCTGTACGGGGCCCTGGCCGACCTGGACCCCGAGCAGGTCACCCTCCCGGACGACCTGCGCGCCGTGGTCGACGGCGAGGTCCGCGTCGTGGACGCCGCCGACGCGGTCATCGCCGACGCCCCCGACCTCCTGCCGCTCACCTCGGGCATGCCCCTCCTGCCGGTCGCCCCCACCCGCGCCGCCGACCTTGCCGACCTCCTCCAGGTCCGCCGCCTGTCGGAGACCGTCCCGGCCGAGGTCAGCTCCCCGGGCGAGGAACACGAGGTCCCGGAGGCCGTCCGCATCCTCCTCGGCCCGGGCACCCCGCACACCTACCTGGAACACGCCGAACTGGTTGCGGGCGGCGTGGAACTGGACTGGCGCCGCACCCCGGACGGCGTCCTGCACGCCTCCACCCTGGAGGGCGTCGCAGCCGGCCTCGCCTGGTCGGCGGGCCAGTGGCCCCGCCGCTTCGAGGTCGCCGCCCTCCTGGAGGACCCGTCCCGCACGGCGGAACTGGCCCGCGACCGCTGGTTCGACTAGTGCTGCACCAAGCCGTGTTCGCCCTGGCGTGGACATGTTGGGGCCCATGAGTGGGGGTGCCCGGCCAGACCTGGACGAGATCGAGGCATGCTTCGCTGCCGTGGTCGAGGGACGTTTGAGCCGGGATGCAGCTGACCGGTGGGCCGGACGCTGGGTGGTCGACGACACGCTTGCATGGGACGAACTGTCCTGGTGGGCGTTAAGGCTCCTCTACGGGATCGACCTGCGGATGGGACCCGAGGAGCCGTACCTGCACGACAACGAACAGGTACAGGAATGGCTGGAGGAACTACGGCGGCGCCGCACCGGGTGACGATCGCGAGGGTTGCGCGCCGTTGCGCCGCGTGGCCACCGCGGCGGCGCGGACAGCGGTGGTGTCACTCACTCCGGCACACGGCCGCTTCGAGTGCCGGGGGCAGCGGGTACGGCCGCTCCGCTGGGAGCAGCCGCTGTGCCTTCGCGGCCTGCCCGCCCTGGACGAGTGCCGCGGCCTTGCGGACGCGGGGCGTGAGGTCGGTCAGGCCGACCACCCAGTCGTCGGCGAAGGTGCGGATCAGGTGGCGGCCGATGCCGACCTGGATGCTGTAGTGGTTCAGCGCCGCCCCGCGCGGCGAGCGCTCCGGGTCCCACTGGACGTGTACGGCCGCCCCGGCCACCGCCGCCGGGTCAGCGGTCGTCAACACGGCCCGCGCCAACGCCTCCTCCCAGCCCGCCCGCGTCATGCGGACTGCGAGCACCCGCTCCTGTCCGGGCTTGCGGGCCCAGTTGCTGCGGTGCATCAGCCACAGGAACGACGGCTTCACCCACGTCATCCGCCGGAACGAGAACGGCGCGGTGAACCGCCCCGCCCGCAGCGCCGCATCGGCGATGGCGGGCGGGTACGCCTGGTAGACCACGATGGTCTGCGCGTCGAACTCGGCCCGTATCCGGTACTGCATCCCCACACTCCGCACCCTGCCATCCGTTGCGCGGACAAGGCGAGGGACTTTCCCCTTGCCTGGGTGTACGAGGCCACGACGTGGGTGACGCGGTCACGTAGTCGTGCGGCCGGCGGTTGTGGCGGGGCGTGTACGGCGTGATCCGTTGGTGCCGTGGGCCGAGGAGGGACCGGGCGAAAGCGTCGGCGCGGTAGCAGGGGCCGTTGTCGGGGACGTTCCGCTCGATGCGCGTGATACCAGGTGAGTTGCGGTGAACCATCGGTGTCAGCGGGCGTCGGGGCGCATCGCGGCCGCGGTGTCGGTGGTGACAGTGAGCGGGTCGGTGAGCGGTCGGCCCAGCAGTTGGACGAGGTCCGGGGTGGTGTTGCTGAGGAATCCGTGGCGGACACTGGATGCGATCGAGGCGACCATCGGCGGTTGGAACGGCAACAGGGTGTCATCGGCGAGGAGCCGGTCCCGGTATTCGCCGAGCCCGATCGAACGGTGGGTGACTCCGAGGCTTTCGGCGATGTCGGGCGCGGTGATCGGTTCGCCGACCAGGTCGTAGATCTTGCCTGCGTGCGCGGTCGGATTGCCGGCCACGACGGCTGCGGCTGCGGCCAGGTCTGCCCGCGCGACCGCGGAGAGCGCGCCGTCGCCGAACGCTGATTCCAGGCCGTCAGGGGTCCAGATCAGCAGCGTCGCGAAGAGTTCGGCGTAGAGCCCGTTCCGCAGGATCGTCCAGTCGAGGCCGCTGGCCTTGATCAGGTGCTCGGTGGCCCGGTGGGCGAGCGCGAAGCCGAGGTGGTCACCGCCGCCGGTGAGGCTGGTGTAGACCACGTGGGTCACGCCGTCGCGCACCGCGGCGTCAAGGACGGCCTGGTGACGAGCGATGACCTGGTCGTCCTCGGCATACCCCGCCGAGACGAGGACCAGCGTCGAAACGCCCGTGAGGTCGAGAGTTGCAGGGTCGTCGAAGTCGAGGCGCCGCTGCCCTTCGGCGGGCGATCGACTGCCGCCCAAGGCGGGCACCCTGCGCTCGCCCAACTCCTGGAGCGTGAGGGACGCGAGCTGTCCGTTCGCACCGGTGACCATGATCATGGTGGTTCCGTCTCCTACCGTGGTTCTCTTCGGTAACTACGGTGAGGATCTTCAACCGACTGCGGTCGGCTCACAAGGAGGCAGTTTCGTGTCACTGACGCACACCGGTGTAACCCCTGGAACCGCTGGAGCCGCCGAACTTGAGCCGTGCGGACAGCCGGACCACCCCGACTGCGGGATCAGGGACGTCCTCGACCGGGTGGGTGACAAGTGGTCGGTCCTCGTCATCGTCGAACTCGCCCACGGCCCGCGACGCTTTCGGCAGCTCCAGCGCGCCATCGATGGAATCTCCCAGCGCATGCTGACCCTGACGGTGCGCAGGCTGGAGCGGGACGGACTGGTCCTTCGGACCGTCTACCCGACCGTGCCGGCCCAGGTCGACTACCGCCTCACGGAGACCGGCGCGAGCCTCACCCACCTCGTCAAGGCGCTCGCCGACTGGTCACTCGAACACCGCGCAGGCATCGCACGGGCACGCGAATCCTACGACAGCGACCACCCTGGGAACGAGATCCGATGACCAGCGAAACGTCATCAACTCCCTGACCCGCCCCCCCTGGGGGCCATGGGTGTACAGGTCAGTCCAGGGGGATGGCCTGGTGTGCGGACACGATCTCGTCGATCCGCCGGGCGAGGTCGAAGTCGGCGGGCGTGAGCCGGTGGCCCGCGTCGTGCGTCGTGATGGAGGCGCGCAGGTGGTCCATGCGGAGGTCGAGGTCCGCGTGGTGTTGGATCCGCCGGGAGCGGTCCGCGATGGTGACGATGGCGGCCACCGCCGCGTGGTAGCGGATCGGGTACGTGCGGACGATCGTCTCCCCCTGCCGCTCCCATCCGGGCAGGGCGGCGATTTCCTGCTCGATCTCCGCGTCCGACAGCACCTTGAACCCGGCCATGTCAGTTCCCCCTCGGTCACGGGCGCCGGGATCCCGGCAAGTTCCCGGCCCACGGGGCATCCTGCCACCGCCCCCGCACTCGCGACCGACGGCTGCGCGGGGTCTGAAACCAGCCAGGCACTTTGTCGGCAGGGCTGCATCCCGTTCGGGTCGGCCGCCGCTGAACGGTGCTTTTCCGTTGCGGAGTTCGGCACGATAGGGAGTGATTGCCGGTTCCCGTAACGCCGTTCAGCGGTACCGTCGGGTGTCGAGGTCAGAAGGAGTGTCCAGCATGCCCGAGCAGCACGACACCGTCCCCGAAATCCAGACGTTCGGCCGGCGTGCCAGAGCGGCACGTGACCGCGCCGGGCTGACCCGGGCCGTGGCCGGCGGCCTTGTCGGCCGCTCGGCGGAGTGGGTGAAGGCCATCGAGACCGGCGCCATCGGGATGCCCCGACTCCCCATGCTGATCCGCATGGCAACGGTCTACGAGTGCGACATCGCCGACCTGACCGGCGACGAGCGGATCACCGCGGCCACGTATACGAAGGCGATGCACGCCTCGCTCCCCGCCGTCAAGCGGGCGTTGACCACGTACCAGCTCACGGCGGGCGAGGACGAGCCGGAGGCCGCCGAGGTGCTGGCCGCCCGGGTGCGGCGGGCCTGGAAGCTGTGGCACGGAGACGGCGACCACCGGAGCCGCGTCGCCGCTCTCCTGCCGGACCTCCTCGCCGACACGCAGCGCTCGGTGCGCGCCTTGGAGGGGGCCGAGCGCCGGCGGGTCCTCGCCCTACAGGCGCAGGTCTACCACCTCGCACAGCTGTACCTCGCGTTCCAGCCCGAGCCGGAGCTGATCACGATGGCGGGGGACCGCTCGATGAGCGCGGCGCAGGACGCGGACAGCCCCCGTGCCATCGCGGGCGCGGCCTGGTACGTGAACCACATCTACCGCGACGCCAACACCGCCGCCGAGGCGCGGGTCGAGCTGGCCGAGCAGGCGGCCGCACTGCAGCGCCGCGACGACCCGGAGGGCCTGGCCCGGTGGGGCCTGCTCCAGCTGGCGGCCGCACTCTCGTACGCCAAAACGGGCCGGGCCGGGCTGGCGTGGCGGTACTGGGACCGCGCGAAGGACGCCGCCCGGCAGCTCGGCGAAGCGTACGTCCACCCGTGGCTGATCTTCGGGCACGGCATCGTGGACGCCTACGCCCTGGACATCCACCTGGGCCTCGTCCAGCCGGGGAAGGCCGTCGAGGCCGCTGCCGCGCTGGACCTGGGTGCGGTGCCGTCCGCGACCCGACGTGCCCGGCACCTCGTCGAGGCTGCACGGGCCTACGGCATGCAGCAGGAGGGCGTCGCCGCGGTGGCCCTGCTCGGCAAGGCCTACCGGACGTCCCCGGAGACCGTCCGGTTCAGCACGCATGCGCGGATGGTGCTGCCGGAGTTCGCGAAGGCCGGGCCTCCGACGGTCCGCGAGGACGCACGGGAGCTGACGCTGGCACTGGGCCTCACCGCTTGATCATCCAAGGGGTAGTGGCCCTACCTCCCGGCGAGGGGGTAGCGGCACTACCCTCCGTGGGTCCGACCGGTACCTACCGTCGTCCCACCACCCTTGACGACCGTAGGGAGCGCACCACCGTGGAGACCCGCGAGTCCACCACCGCCTGCCACAAGGCGCCGCTGCCCGACGACTTCTGGGACCTGTCCGCCGAGCAGGCGCTCGGGCGGGCGTGTGTCGCCTGTGGGAAGGCGCTCGGGGTGGGCGCCGTCTACCGGGGGCCGGTCCTGGGGCGGGACGGGGGCATGCTGCTCGACGCCGACGTGTACGCCTGCCCGCCCCCGGCGGACGGGCGGTGACGCCGGCGGGGCGGATCTGCGTCGTCTGCCGGCAGCCGGTCCGGGGGGAGGGGATCCGGATCGTGCGGCATTCGGCGTCGGGGGCGCTGCCGGACTGCTGGGTGCATGCCGGGTGCGAGCGGGTTCCGCTGCGGCCGCTGAGGCCGCGGCCCCGCCGCGGGGCGTAGCCCCGTCCTACGCCGGGAAGCGGTGGTCGACCCAGCGGAAGGTGACCTCGATCAGGGCCGCCGCGGCCGCGGCGATGCCCACCGCCGCCCACGGCATCGTCGTGCCGACCAGCTTCAGCTGGAAGAACTCCTGGAGCCACGGCACCACCAGCACCAGCAGGAACGCCCCGCCCATCGTCCCGACCAGGGCGACCCGCCACCACGTGTACGGGCGGGCGATGATCGCCAGGACCCACATCGAGGTGAGGAACAGCGTGAGCGTCGCGGCGCTCGTCTCGGCCTGGAGCGCCTCCGGGCCGGTGTAGTGGTGGCGGGCGACCAGGTAGGCGGTGAAGGTGGCTGTCGCGGCGACGATCCCGCCGGGGATCGCGTACCGCATCACCCGTTTCACGAAGTGCGGGCGCGCCCGCTCCTTGTTGGGGGCGAGGGCGAGGAAGAACGCCGGGACGCCGATCGTCAGCGTCGACAGGAGGGTGAGGTGGCGCGGCAGGAACGGGTACTCGACCTGCGAGCAGACGACCAGGATCGCCAGCAGTACCGAGTAGACGGTCTTCGTCAGGAAGAGGGTCGCGACGCGGGTGATGTTGCCGATGACGCGGCGGCCCTCGGCGACCACCGACGGGAGGGTCGAGAAGCTGTTGTTCAGCAGGACGATCTGGGCCACGGCCCGGGTCGCCTCGGAGCCGGAGCCCATGCTGACGCCGATGTCGGCGTCCTTGAGGGCGAGCACGTCGTTGACGCCGTCGCCGGTCATGGCGACGGTGTGGCCGCGGGACTGGAGGGCGCCGACCATGTCCCGCTTCTGCTGCGGGGTGACCCGTCCGAAGACGGCGTTCTGGTCGAGGACGCGGGCCATGCCGTCCCGCTCGGCCGGCATGCGGCGGGCGTCGACGGTGTTCTCGGCGCCGGGCAGGCCCAGCTTGCCGGCGACCGCGCCGACGGAGACCGCATTGTCCCCGGAGATGACCTTGGCGCGGACGTCCTGCTCCTCGAAGTAGCGCAGGGTGTCCGCGGCGTCGGGGCGCAGCCGCTGCTCCAGGACGACGAGGGCGGTGGGGCGGACTCCGGTGGCGACGCGGTCGTCGTCGAGTTCGCGGGCGGCGCGGGCGAGCAGCAGGACGCGCAGGCCCTGTTCGTTGAGGGTGTTGATCTCGTCGAGGGCGGGGTCGCCGGGCGGGAGGAGGACGTCGGGGGCGCCGAGGAGCCAGGTGGAGCTCTCGCCGTCGCCCTCGCTGAAGCAGGCGCCGCTGTACTTGCGGGCGGAGGAGAAGGGCAGGGACTCGGTGCAGCGCCAGTCCGCGCTGTCGGGGTAGGCGTCGATGATCGCCTGGAGGCTGGCGTTGGGCCGCGGGTCGGATTCGCCGAGCGCGCCGAGGACCTTCCTGACGTAGCCGGGGTCGGCGCCGCCGAGGGGGCGGAGCTCGGTGACGTCCATGCCGCCCTCGGTGAGGGTGCCGGTCTTGTCGAGGCATACGACGTCGACGCGGGCGAGGCCCTCGATGGCGGGCAGCTCCTGCACCAGGCACTGCTTGCGGCCCAGCCGGATGACGCCGATCGCGAAGGCGACGGAGGTGAGCAGGACCAGGCCCTCGGGGATCATCGGGACGATGCCGCCGACGGTGCGGGCGATGGAGTCCTTGAGGTTGGTGTCCTTGACGACGAGCTGGCTGACGATGAGCCCGACCGAGGTGGGGATCATCATCCACGTGACGTACTTGAGGATGGTGGAGATGCCGGAGCGCAGCTCGGAGTGGACGAGGGTGAAGCGGGTGGCCTCCTCGGCGAGCTGGGCGGCGTAGGCCTCGCGGCCGACCTTGGTGGCGGTGAAGGCGCCGCCGCCTGCGACGACGAAGGACCCGGACATGACAGGGTCGCCGGGCCGTTTGAGGACGGGGTCGGCCTCGCCGGTGAGGAGGGACTCGTCGATCTCCAGGCCGTCGGCCTCGCCGACGACGCCGTCGACGACGACCTTGTCTCCGGGTCCGAGTTCGATGACGTCGTCGAGGACGATCTCGGAGGTGGACACCTCGGCGGTGCGGCCGTCGCGGCGGACGCTGGGTTTGGCCTCGCCGATGACGGCGAGGCTGTCGAGGGTCTTCTTGGCGCGGAGCTCCTGGACGATGCCGATGCCGGTGTTGGCGAGGATCACGTACCCGAAGAGGCTGTCCTGGACCGGGGCGACGATCAGCATGACGACCCAGAGGACGCCGATGATGGCGTTGAAGCGGGTGAAGACGTTCGCGCGGACGATGTCGGCGGCGGAGCGGGACGAGCGGACGGGCACGTCGTTGACGGCGCCGCGGGCGACGCGCTCGGCGACCTCCGCGGTGGTCAGCCCGGCGGGCCGGAAGCGGGGGGCGGGCGGGCTGACGGGGTGGACGGGGTCGAGTTCGGCCCCGGCGTCGATGCCGCCGCTGTCGGTCCCGGCCCCGGTGCCGGTCCCGACCCCGGTTGCGGCTCCGCTGCCCCTTCCGGTCCCGGTTGCGGCCCCGCTCCCCGTTCCGGTGCCGCCGCCCGGTTCGGGACCGCCCGATTCGATCTTCGCCCGCTGCGTCATGCTTTCGACGTTAGAGCCGGAACTGCGGCTTCACCCGCCGAGCGGTAGGAAGATCCGACTTCGGGATGAGGGAAATCGTCCTCGGGTCGAAGGAGTACGGGGCTGCGGCCCGCGCGGTGCCCCAGGGGCGGCTCAGGGGCGGCTCAGGCGCCGTCCTGCTGCGCCGCCCGCTCGGCGGCGTGCCGCTTGAGGGCGGCGTCGCGGCCGCGCACGTACCGGATGCCGATGAGGCCGAGGACGCCGCCCGCGGCGCAGCACCACACCCACCACAGCAGGCCGCGGTCGGCGAACCAGCCGTAGAAGGGCAGCTGGAGGACGAAGAGGGCGAACCAGAGGACCGTGCCGCCGGTGACGGTCGCGACGACCGGGCCTTCGAGGGGCTCGGGGGCCTCGTGTTTCGCTGTCCATTTCGCCATGGCCACCAGTCTAGGCCGCGGAATTCGGGGTCTACGCGCGGAGATGGACGCCCTTTCGTTCATGTGTTCATACTGAAACGGTTTGGGCATGGCCCATTTCTCTCGTATGAACCCCCAATGCCCACGCAATGAGGACCGTATGACCACGTCGGCCCCTGCTCCGGCCCCCGCCTCCCCCGCCCGGCCCCCGGCCCCCGAGGCGTCCGGGGTGGACCGCTTCTTCAAGATCTCCGAGCGCGGCTCGACCGTGGCCCGCGAGGTCCGCGGCGGCTTCGCCACCTTCTTCGCGATGGCCTACATCATCGTGCTGAACCCGATCATCCTCGGCAGCGCGAAGGACATGTACGGCAACCAGCTCGACGGCGGCCAGCTCGTGACCGCCACCGTCCTGACGGCGGCCCTCACCACCCTCCTCATGGGCGTCATCGGCAACGTCCCGATCGCGCTCGCCGCCGGCCTCGGTGTCAACACGGTCGTCGCCCTCCAGCTCGCCCCCCGGATGAGCTGGCCCGACGCGATGGGCATGGTCGTCCTCGCCGGCTTCGTCGTCATGCTGCTCGTCGCGACGGGCCTGCGCGAGCGGGTCATGAACGCGGTCCCGCTCGGCCTGCGCAAGGGCATCGCGATCGGCATCGGCCTGTTCATCATGCTGATCGGCCTCGTCGACTCCGGCTTCGTCACCCGCATCCCCGACGCCGCGCACACCACCGTCCCCCTCCAGCTGGGCACGGGCGGCCACCTGCTCGGCTGGCCGGTGCTGGTCTTCGTCGCCGGCGTGCTGCTGACCCTCGCCCTGCTGATCCGCAAGACGCCCGGCGCGATCCTGATCTCCATCGTGGCCATGACCGCCGTCGCGGTCGCCGTCCAGGCCGTCGTGCAGCTTCCGGACTCCGGCTGGGGCCTGACCGTCCCCGAGTGGCCGGGCAGCCCGGTGGCCGCCCCCGACTTCGGGCTCCTCGGCGAGGTCAGCCTCTTCGGCGGCTTCTCCAAGGTGGGCCTGCTGACCGGCTGCCTCTTCGTCTTCACCGTGCTGCTGTCCTGCTTCTTCGACGCGATGGGCACGATCCTCGGCGTCGGCGACGAGGCCAAGCTCATCGAGAAGGACGGCACCTTCCCCGGCATCAACAAGGTCCTGCTGGTCGACGGCCTCGCCGTCGCCTCCGGCGGCGCGACGTCCTCCTCCGCGACCACCTGCTTCGTGGAGTCCACCGCGGGCGTCGGAGAGGGCGCGCGCACCGGCCTGGCCAACGTGGTGACCGGCGGTCTCTTCGCCGCCGCCCTGTTCCTCACCCCGCTCGCCACCATGGTCCCGTCGCAGGCGGCCACGCCGGCCCTCGTCGCCGTCGGCTTCCTGATCCTCGCGGGCTCGGTCAAGGACATCGACTGGAGCGACTTCACCATCGCCGTCCCGGCCTTCCTGGCCATGGTGATGATGCCGTTCACCTACTCGATCACCAACGGCATCGGCATCGGCTTCATCAGCTTCAGCGTGCTGCGGCTGGCGACCGGCCGGGGCCGCGAGGTGCCGGCGGCCATGTACGCCGTCTCGGCGGTGTTCGTCTTCTACTACGCGATGCCGGCCCTCGGCCTGACCTCGTAGCCCCCGGCCGCCTCAGGTGCGGCCGTAGAACTTCTCGGTCTCGTCGACGGCCGCCTTGAAGCGCTCGTCGAAGTCATCGCGGATGAGCGTCCGGACGACATAGTCCTGGACGCTCATTCCGCGTTTGGCGGCATGTCTGCGGAGGCGGTCGAGCAGCTCCCCGTCCATGCGCATGCTGAACACCTGTGTCCCCATGGCGAAAGGGTCACCGCACAGGACGCGCACGCGGGGGGCTTTTCGGCTCACGCTCACCCTTATGAGTGACACCGGGCCGGTCGTCGGCCGGGGCGGGAAACCGATTGGTCTTTAGCGAGAGTAATGAGTTACGCTAAGGACATGCTTGACCTGACCCATGGCGACGACGCCGCCGCCGTGAACGACCTGCGCTCCGCCGTCATGCGGCTGGGCCGCCGCCTGAAGCACCAGCGCGTCGACGAATCGCTGAGCCCGACCGAGATGTCGGTCCTCGGCACCCTCGCCCGGTGCGGCCGGGCCACGCCCGGCGAGCTGGCCCGGCGCGAACACGTACAGCCGCCGTCCATGACGCGCATCGTCGCGCTCCTGGAGGCGAAGGGCCTGGTCAAGCTCGAACCGCACCCCGACGACCGCCGCCAGAAGGTGGTCAGCCAGACGGAGGAGGCCGAGGCGATGCTCGAACAGAGCCGCCGCAAGCGCAACGCCTTCCTGGCCGGGCTCGCGGCGGAGCTCACCGAGGACGAATGGGCCCGACTGCGCGCAGCCGCGCCCGTCCTGGAGAAGCTCGCCCACCTGTAGGAACCACACCGGGAGGCGAACGCCTTTGAGTACGGGAAACGGAGCATCCTCCGCACCCGGCCATACACCCACCACTACCCCTCGCGCCGCGGGCCGGAACACGAAGTCCTCGATGTTCCGCTCGCTGAAGATCCGGAACTACCGGCTCTTCGCCACGGGACAGGTCGTGTCCAACACCGGCACCTGGATGCAGCGCATCGCCCAGGACTGGCTGGTGCTGTCCCTGACCGGCTCGGCCTCCGCGGTCGGCATCACCATCGCGCTGCAGTTCCTGCCCATGCTGGTGTTCGGCCTCTACGGCGGCGTCCTCGCCGACCGGCTGCCCAAGCGGCCGCTGATCCTCGCCACGCAGAGCCTGATGGGCCTGACCGGTGTCGCGCTCGCCGCGCTCACCCTCGCCGGGCACGTCCAGGTCTGGCACGTCTACGTCGCCGCACTGCTGATCGGCCTGATCACCGTCGTGGACAACCCCGCCCGGCAGACCTTCGTCTCCGAGATGGTCGGCCCCGACCAGATCGCCAACGCGATCAGCCTGAACTCGGCGAACTTCCAGTCCGCGCGGCTGGTCGGCCCGGCGGTCGCCGGTCTCCTGATCACCGCCGTCGGATCCGGCTGGGCCTTCCTGCTGAACGGACTGTCCTTCGCCGCGCCCGTCGCCGCCCTGCTGCTGATGCGCCCGGCCGAGCTGCACCGCACCGCACCGCAGCCGCGCGCCAAGGGCCAGCTCCGGGAGGGCGTCCGGTACGTCGCCGGGCGGCCCGAGCTGCTCTGGCCGATCGTGCTCGTCGGCTTCGTCGGCACGTTCGGGTTCAACTTCCCGATCTGGCTGACGGCATTCGTCTCCGACGTCTTCCACAAGGACGCCGGCACGTACGGCCTGCTGAACACGCTGCTCGCGGCCGGCTCCCTCGCCGGCGCGCTCCTCGCCGCCAGGCGCGGCACCTCGCGGCTGCGGGTGCTGGTCGCCGCGGCGGTGCTGTTCGCCGTCCTGGAGGTCGCGGCCGCCTTCGCGCCGTCGTTCTGGCTGTTCGCGGCGCTGCTCGTCCCGCTCGGCATGTTCGGGCTGACCGTGAACGTCACCGCGAACGCGGGCGTCCAGACGGCCTGCGACCCCGAGATGCGCGGCCGCGTCATGGCCCTGTTCATGATGGTGTTCACCGGCGGCACCCCGATCGGCGCCCCGCTCGTCGGCTGGGTCACCGACACGTACGGGGCCCGCACCGGCATGGCCGCGGGCGGCCTCGTGTCACTGGCCGCGGCCGCCGCGATCGGCGTCGTCCTCTCCCGGGTCGGCAACCTGCGGCTGAGCGTCGGCCGCCGCGGCGTCGTCTTCGTCCCCGCCGGGCCCCGCGGCCACCTCGTCAAGGCGGCCTGAGCCGGCGGCCGCCGGGGCGCGGCCTACGAGGAGGGGCCTACGAGGAGGGGCCTACGAGGAGCGGGGGCGCCGACGGAACAGCCGCCGGCCCGCCACGACGAGCAGCGCACCGACCGCCAGCACCGCCGCACCGCGGCCCACGCCGCCGCCACCGCCCTCCGGGGCGGCGGCCGGCGGCGCGCCCGGCGCGGCCGTCGCCCCCGGCCCGGCCGGCACCGCGGCCGCCGCGGGCTGCACCGGGACGGCCACCACCCGGCTGTTCGCGCCCTCCGCGCCGAACATCAGCGCCGACCCGTCCGCGGTGTACGTCACGGACTCCGCCTGGCCCTGCCACGGCGCGCCCACGGACACCCCGTCCCCCTGCGGCCGGCCGTCCTTCCACGCCCACGTCTTCGCGAAGAAGTAGCCGCGCAGGGTGAGGCTCGCACCGTCCGGGGAGAACGCGCCGTCCGTCACCCAGGGCAGGTCCGCCACCCGCCGGAAGACGTTGGCCCCCGACGCGGACAGCCTCTCGGGGCCCTCGTACAGGCCGCCCTTGTCCTCGCTCTTGCTCGCGATGTACACGCGGCCCGTCACCGGGTGCACCATGAGCGCCTCCGCGTTGCGCGGCCCGTCCGCGTAGCGCACCGTGAACTGCTCGGCCTTCACCGTGGCGTCGCCGAGCTTCGCGGGCTCGGGGAAGCGGTAGATCCAGACGTGGTCCCAGGTGCCGTCCCTGTTGTCGCCGATGTCGCCGACGTACAGCTGCCCGTCGGGGCCGAGCGAGATCGCCTCGACGTCGCGCGGCCGGCCGATGCCGGCCAGGGTCAGCCGGGCCACCGTCCTGCCCGTCGCCGAGTCGACCGCGTACACGTACGGGCCGTCGTCGCTGTCGTTGTGCGTCCAGTACACGCCCGGGTGGGCGCGGCTCGCGGCCAGCCCGCTCGACTCCTTTATCCGCGGGTCCGCGATGGTGAAGCCGGTGGCGGCAGCGGACGGGGCCGGGCTCGCCGCGGCAGCCCCTCCCGCCGCCGCGGCCGGACCGGCCGGCACCGGCACCAGGAAGGCGGCGGCGCAGGCGGCCGCGACGGCGGCCCGCCGGGCCCGCCGGGCGGGCGGGGGCGCGGACACGGGCGGGGGCGGGGACGGCAGCAGGCGCATGTGCCCAAGCCTGCCAGGGGCGCCCCGCGTGTCCGGCATCACAGGGGCGCGCGGCGTGTGATCCGCGATGATGACCGGATGCGTTTCATGTTCGTCGGCGACTCCATGACCATCGGACGCGCCGGCGACTACACCTGGCGCTACCGGATGTGGCAGCACCTGAACGCCTGCTTCGGCGGCCCGTACGCCGTCGTCGGCCCCCGCACGGGCCTCTACGACCCCCGCGACGACGCCCCCACCAGCCACGACTACGCCGACCCCGGCTTCCCCGAGCGGGCCCGCCGCCACCTCGCCGGCTGGGGCGAGGGCTGGCAGCACATGGCGCCCCTCATAGGCGGCGCCGTCGCCGCCGGCCGCGCCGACGTCCTGCTCGTCTCCCTCGGCCTGATCGACCTCGGCTTCTACACCGCCGCCGACGAGACCGCGGCCAACGCCCGCCGCTTCGTCGCCGCCGCACGCGCCGCCCGGCCCCGCATCCGCATGGTGCTGCTGCCGGTCATCCCGAACGTGCGGGCCGAGTCGGACGCGCCGTTCGCCGCCGAGGTCGACCGCTTCAACGAGCTCCTCGCCAAGGCCGTCGCCGACCTGTCGACACCCTCCTCGCCGATCCTGCTGGGGGCGCGCCCCGCCGGGTACGACATCCACCGCGACACCTACGACGGCACCCACCCCAACGCCTCGGGCGAGCACCGCCTGGCCGGCGAGTTCGCCTCGGTCCTCCACCAGGCCTGGGGCATCGGCGCCCCCTACGCCCCCGCCCCGGACCACGCCCGCCCGTAACGCGTCGCCCGGCGGGGCCGCCGCCCTGCCGGAACGGGCGACGGCCGTGCACACGAGGCCCTACCCGGTCACCAGGCGAAGGCCTCCGGGGACGGGCCCGGCCCCGGGAAGATCTCGTCGAGTCCGGCGAGGACCTCCTCGCTGAGCTCCACCTCCAAGGCGCGCAGCGCGCTCGTCAGCTGCCCGGGGGTGCGCGGGCCGACGATCGGACCCGTCACGCCCGGGCGCGTGAGCAGCCACGCGAGGGCCGTCTCGCCCGGCTCCAGGCCGTGCTTGTCGAGCAGGTCCTCATATGCCTGCACCTGCGCCCTCACCGAGCTGTTGGCCAGCGCGTCCGCCGACCGCCCCGACGACCGCCGGCCGCCCTCGGCCTCCTTCTTGATGACCCCGCCCAGCAGGCCGCCGTGCAGCGGGGACCAGGGGATGACCCCGAGGCCGTAGTCCTGGGCCGCCGGGATGACCTCCATCTCCGCGCGGCGCTCGGCGAGGTTGTAGAGGCACTGCTCACTGACCAGGCCGACCATCCCGCGCCGGGCGGCCGTCTCGTTGGCCTGGGCGATCTTGTAGCCGGGGAAGTTCGAGGAACCCGCGTAGAGGATCTTGCCCTGCTGGATCAGCACGTCGACGGCCTGCCAGATCTCCTCGAAGGGGGTCCGGCGGTCGATGTGGTGGAACTGGTACAGGTCGATGTGGTCGGTCTGGAGCCGCTTGAGGCTGGCCTCGACGGCCCGGCGGATGTTCAGCGCCGACAGCCGGTCCTCGTTGGGCCAGCTCTCGCCCTCGCGGGACATGGAGCCGTAGACCTTGGTGGCGAGGACCGTCTTCTCCCGCCGGCCGCCACCCTGGGCGAACCAGCTGCCGATGATCTCCTCGGTGCGGCCCTTGTTCTCACCCCACCCGTACACGTTGGCGGTGTCCACGAAGTTCAGACCTGCGTCGAGCGCGGCATCCAGGATGCCGTGGCTGGTCGGTTCGTCTGTCTGCGGGCCGAAGTTCATCGTGCCGAGGACGAGTCGGCTGACCTTGAGTCCGGTGCGTCCGAGCTGCGTGTACTTCATGAGGCACAAGCCAACTGCTTCGAGCCCACTCCAGGCAAGAGCGCCACTCGCCCGCCCGTTTATGCGACAACGCGCATAGTCGCGTCTGTGCATGGACGGCCGCGAGCGGCCCCCGTACGGTCGTCTCGGGCGGCCCGACCGGGCTGACAGGCCAAAGGAGTTCCGCATGGCACGCGAAGAACTGACTCGGCTCACCGGCAATGGCAACGGCACGTGTGGAGAGGACGACTGCCCGAACGTCTACCGCACCGCTTCCGGCTCCATCGTGGTTCAGGGCGACGTATCCGACGCCTTCGCTCCCCCGCAGGGGGAAGGGCTCGTGGAGATTCCCGAGAGCGTTCTTCGGGAGGCCGTTCGTGCTCTTGGATGGTGACGAGTGGCGGGCGATGTTCCGGGGCTTCCGGTCGGAGGCGTGGCGGCTGGAGACCCTGCCCCAGTACCTCGTACCGCAGGAGACGAAAGAACTCGAAGCTTTTCGGGCAGGCAAACGCGTCGACCCGCATGCCTACGCGTCCGCGTACACGGAAGACCTGAGGCGGTTGCGCGGCGAGGGGAGGTGCAAGGGGCGAGTACACGTCCTGACACGACCGCTCTCCGAGTACCTGCGCTTCGAGTTCTCGCGTTACTACGCCCCACACGTGCTCGCCGGGGAGGACATCCGTATCCTGGACGTGACCGAGCGGGAGAACCCGTTGCCGGACGTCGACGACTTCTGGATGTTCGACCGCTCGACGGTCGTCCTGATGCACTACGAGGGCGACGGCACGCAGATCAGCCGGGAGCTGTACGAAGGTGACCCTGCGCCGTTCGTCGAGTGGCAGCGCATCGCCGTTGCCGAGTCGGTTCCCTTCCTGGAGTACGCGGAGCGCGTGACGGAGTGACGTTCGAAGCCGAGCAGCTTGGTGAGTCCGGTGCCGAGCTCGCTTGCTTGCTTCGGGACTTGCGCAAGCGAGCCGGCCTCTCTGGGGACCGGCTCGCGGCGCGCTGCAACATGTCCCAGTCGAAGGTGTCTCGGATCGAGAACGGCCGGACACGGCCATCCCTGATCGATGTCGAACAGATCTTGCGAGCGCTGGACGCTCCACCGGCACTGGTCGCCGAGGTCTCCGCCCTCGCCAGGATGGCGAACACCGAGTGGCGGAACGTCCGAGAGCTTCGGCGCAAGGGGCTCGGCACGAGACAGGCCGAGCTGAAGTCGCTCGAAGCGTCCTCCACGCAGATGCGGTACTTCCTGCTCTCCATGGTCACCGGCCTGCTCGCGACACCGGAGTACGTACGGGCGAGCCTGGCTCACTCGACGGCCGACACGAGCAAGGCCGTAGCAGGGAAGCTGGGACGGCAAGCCGTCCTCTACGACGTCTCCAAGCGGTTCACTTTCGTTCTGACCGAGCAGGCGGTTCGCTGGCCGGTCGTCTCCCCACTGGCACTGGCCGAGCAGATGGACCGGCTGGCGTCCCTGTCCTACCTCCCGAACGTTCAGATCGGCGTGATTCCCCTAGGCGCACCGACGCCCCGAACCCCCCTGAGCACGTTCACCATCTACGACGCCGCGTTGGTCACCATCGAGACGACGGCGGGAAGCCTCGTACTCCGCGACGGCCGAGACGTTCAGGCCTACTTGAAGGAGTTCGCCGGGTACGAGGAACACGCCCTCTTCGGAGAAGACCTTCGGGCGCGCCTCGCCGCCTGGTCCGCCGCTTGCCGTGCATGACTTCAGTCGACTACGCGACTGACGCGTCACCCCGTGCGCACCCCGGGGGATCATCCTTCGGCAGGCGAACAGTCAGGAGGTCGTACGGATGAGCACACCCAAGACGACGATGGCGGGGCCGGTGTACCTGACCCTTCCGGCGGGAGACCCGGACCCCGTCGCGGGATGCAGGCAGTGCCTCGGCATCGCCGTGACCCGAGCCAACGCCCGGTCGGTCGGCGATCACTCCAAGGTGACGGACGCGAACGTCGTGCTCCGCACGCACCTGCGGGAAGACCATGGGGCCGAGTGATGGCGCGCGCGGTCCTGCGGTTCTTGACGCACCGGATCACGCGGCATCCGGACACGGACGTGACCTACGAGGCGGAGTGCCTGCACTGCAAGTGGAAGGCGGAGCCGTCGACGGACAGTGCGGCGGTCGACGTCGAGTGTATGAGCCACACCCGCATGAGCAGCCATCGCGGCTTCCGGCGGATCTGCACGTCGTTCGCCATGGTGGTGCGGGCCGGGTGAGGCAGTGTTCAGGAGCGGCAGGCGCAGGAGCCGCCGCCGGCGGCGGGCTCTACTGTCCGACGGCGGCCGCCACTGCCACGACGAAGAACATCAGCACGAGAACACCGGCCATCACGCGGTTTCGGGTCTTGGGATCCACCCGTCGAGCGTAACGCGGCCGCCGCCGGTCCCCGTACCGAGGGCCGGGCTGCGGCCCCCGCGGCCGGGTGTCAGCCGCCGAGGGGCCAGGCGCCGGCCACCTCGTAGCGGGGCCGCTCGCCGGGGACGCCGCTCACCGGGAGGCTGCTGCGGACCAGGCTGAGCTCGCCGACCTGCCACGGCGTGCCCTCGAAGCCGGCGAGGGCCTCCGCGTACGGGCGCAGGCCGGTGCCGCCGGCGCTGCGGGCGACGGTGAGGTGGGCGGTGTAGCGGCGGTGGCGGTCCATGGGGACGCCCGCCCGGCGGGCCGCCGCGTCCGCCCGCTCGGCGAGCATCCTCATCGCGTCGATGCCGCCGGCGGCGCCCGCCCACAGGGCGCGGTCCCCGAAGCGGCCGAAGCCGTGCAGGCGGAGGGTGAAGGGCTCGGTGCGGTGCGCGGCCCGCTCCAGGCGGGCGTGCAGGTCGGGCAGGAGCGCGTCGCCGACCTCGCCCATGAAGGCGAGCGTGAAGTGCCAGCCGTCCTCACCGGTCCAGCGCAGCCGGTCGTCGCGGACGGGCTCCAGGGCCCGGCGCAGCTCGGCGACGGCTTCCGGGGGCGGCAGCACCGCGGCGAACAGCCTCATGGCGCGAGCGTAGCCCGCGGGTGCGCGCGACGCCTCCCGCCGCGGCGCGCGGGTTCGCGTACGGGCGCACCGTACGGGCCGCCGGGATCCGCGGCCCAACGCCGGGCGCCCGTACGGCGTGTCGGGGCGCGTGCGGGCGAACCGCGCGGCGCAGCGGGCGCGTTGGCGTGCGGGCCGCCAAGGGGGCGGCGGGGCGGCGCCGTTCGAGGTGCTACGAGTGTCCGAGGTCCGCGGCCGGGAGGTCCGTCGACGGCACCGAGCCGGTGTCGGGGGCGGGCCGCAGCGGGAACTCGTCCGACGCCATCGAGTCGAGGACCGGCGGCGCGGGCCGCAGCGGCTTCGGCATGACGGCGGCCTCGGAGTGCCCGCCGCAGCCGTACGAGAGGGAGACCAGGTGGCCGTCGGCGGGCCCGAACTCGTTGGCGCAGACGCCGAAGGCCTGGCCGAGGGAGCCGCCGATGGCGACGAGGAAGCCGCAGGAGACGCAGGACGCGGGGGCGGCCTGCGCCATCGGGGTCTTCGCGCCGTAGGCCTCGTCCCAGCGGTCGGCGGCGGAGTGCAGCCCGTACCGGGACAGGACGCGGGCGCGCCGCATGCCGAGCTCCTCGGCGACCGCGGCGATGGAGCCGCGGACCGGGACGGCGGTGCGGTCGGTGACGTCGGCGTCCTCCGCCTCGACGAGCTCGGCCATCTCCGCGGAGACCGCCGAGTTCGGCGGCGGCGCGTCCTCGCCGGTGAAGCCGGGCTCCAGGCGCAGGTCGTCGGCGTCGGTGGGCAGCAGGTCGCCGGGGCCGAGGTCGCCGGGCCGCAGGCGCTCGCTCCACGGCACCCATTCGGGGGCCAGGAGGGCGTCGGAGCCGGGAAGGAGCACCGTTTCGTCGAGGGTGACGTACTTCGCACGGGAGGCGCGCGCCACGGTGACGGCCCACCGCCATCCGCGGTAGCCGGCGTCCTTGCACTCGAAGAAGTGCGTGACGACGCGGTCGCCCTCCGCGACCATCCCTACGTGCTCGCCCACGACGCCTGGCGCGGCAAGCTCCTCGGCCGCCCCGCGGGCGAGGTCCACCGCCTCGGCGCACAGGCGGTCGGGGGTCCGGCTTCGCGTCGTCGCAGCACTCACAGGTCTCGTTCTCTCCTACGCCGTCTCACGAGTGCGCCGTCCGTCCCGTCGTCCACAACGACCCGTCGGTCCTGTCCGTGCGAGGCGCGGGCGGAGCGGACCAGAGGGCCGCGTCGACGTCCGCACCCGATCGGTCCCGGGCGCACCTACCTGCCATCCATTCTGCGGGATCGCGAAGAGGCGCGCCGCCAAGAGCAACCGCCGGTGGCGCGCTACGCACGCTACCTCCTCCGGAGCCCCTCGCCCACATGCAAGGTCCGATTCGCGGACAAGGCGGCGGCACGGACGCGGCCGGCCCGCGGCCGCGGACGGCCCCCGCGGGGGTGCCGGGGCGCGCCCGGGAGCCCGGGGGCGGCGGGTCGGCGCCGGGCCGGTGGGGCAGTATGTCGGGTGTGGCACCCGTACGGTCGTCGCGCGGCGGCCCGGGACCGGCCAGGCGGGCCGGCCGGGCCGTCGGGCGTGCCCTGCACCTGCCGGTCACCGGTGCGGCGCGCGGGATCCGGCGCGCGACGCACGCGCACGGGGCCGGCGAGTCGGGCCTGGGCAAGCTGATCGAGCTGCACGCCGTGAACGGCGCCGGCGACGTGATGATCACGGTGGCGCTGGCGTCCACGGTGTTCTTCTCCGTTCCCACGGACGAGGCACGCGGCCGGGTCGCTTTGTACCTCGCCATCACGATGGCGCCGTTCACCGTGCTCGCCCCGGTGATCGGCCCGCTGCTGGACCGGCTGCCGCACGGGCGGCGCGCCGCGATGGCCGGGGCGATGCTGGCGCGGGCGCTGCTGGCGCTGACGATGTCCGGGGCGGTCGCCACGGGGGGTATCGAGCTGTACCCGGCGGCGCTGGGCGTGCTCGTCGCGTCGAAGGCGTACGGGGTGGTGCGCAGCGCGGTGGTGCCGCGGCTGCTTCCGGCCGGGTTCTCCCTGGTGAAGGCGAACTCGCGGGTGACGCTCGCGGGCCTGCTGGCCACGGGCGCGGCCGCGCCGGTCGCGGCGGGACTGCACACGATCGGGCCGCCGTGGCCGCTGTACGGGGCGTGCGTGATCTTCGTGGGGGGCACGGTCGCGGCGTTCCGCCTGCCGCACAAGGTGGACGAGGCCAAGGGCGAGCGGCGGGTGGTGCTGTCGACGCACGAGCCGCGCTCGCGGCGGCCGGGCCTGCGCACGGTCAGCAGCTCGGTGCTGTGCGGGCTGCTGGCGAACGCGGCGATGCGCGCCCTGTCGGGTTTCCTGATCTTCTTCCTGGCGTTCCTGCTGCGGGAGCACCCGCTGTCCGGGCAGAGCGCGGCGGTGTCGCTGGGCATCGTCGGCGTGGCGGCGGGCCTCGGCAACGCGTCGGGGACGGCGGTCGGGGCGTGGCTGCGGGCGCGGGCCCCGGAGGCGATCATCGCGGCGGTGCTGTCGCTGGCGCTGGGGGTGGCGGTGCTGGCCGCGGTGTTCTTCAGCGGGCTGTTCGTGGCCGTGCTGGGGGCGACGGCCGGGTTCTGCCAGGCGCTGGCGAAGCTGTCGCTGGACGCCACCATCCAGCGGGACGTCCCGGAGTCGGTGCGGACCTCCGCGTTCGCCCGGTCGGAGACGCTGCTGCAGGTGGCGTGGGTGCTGGGCGGCGCGATCGGGATCGCGCTGCCGCTGAACGGGGTGCTGGGCATGTCGGTGGCCGCGGCGATCGTCGCCGCGGGCACCGCGTCGGCCGTACGGGGCCTGCTGTCGGCGCCCCGCCCCGACCGTCCGGGCGCCGCCCGGACGCGCGCCGCGTGACGCCGTCCGGGCGGCCGTGTGCGGCGGCCCGGGCGGCGGGCGGGCCGCAGGCGGGCGGACGGTCGGCGCCGGACCGGTCGGGGCGGCGGGCGGCCGGCAGGGGGCGGCGGCTGCGGCGGGCGGGGGACGCGGCGCGGCGGCACGCCGCAGGTCGGCGGGACCCCGTGCGGCGGCGGGGGCGACCGGCCCGATAGCCTTCGGCTCATGACCGCACCGCTTATCTCGGGTAAGGGCCGCCGCAGCGTCGCGGCTCTCGGAGCCGTGTCCGCCGGCCTCCTCCTCCTTTCGGCCTGCGACAAGCCGACGCCGCTCGCGACCGTGACGGTCGGCACGTCGTCGGTGTCCTCCGAGGCCGCCTGCACGGACTCCAAGGAACTCTCCATGGAGAAGGTCCAGGAGTGCCTCACCGACATCCGTGACGCCAAGACCATCGACTACGGCCGCGGCGACACGCTGCGGCTGGGCGTCGAGCCCGAGGTCGTCGAGGACGGCAACCGGTGGCAGGCGGTCCTGGACGGCCAGCCGATCACCGAGCCGTCGTCGAACACCTACCGCAGCTTCCCCGGCGCCGACATCTTCGCCACCGGCGGCCAGGGCGAGGCCCCGTCCTCCAAGAAGCTGAACATCGTCCAGGTCAGCGCGGAGGGCAAGCCGCTCGCCGTCTGGGCCTTCAACGTCAAGCTGAAGTAACCGCGCAGGCGACGGTGCGCGCGCTCATCGTGACCGCGGTGGCGGCGGAGGCGGACTCCGTCGCCGCCGGGCTCACCCCTCATCCGGATCCGGCGGTGCCGGAGCCGCGCACCCTGCCGGGCGGCTACGCCGTCCTGCGCCGCGACCTGCCGGGGCTCGCCGCCGACGTGCTCGCCGGGGGCGTCGGCCCGGCCGCCGCGGCGGCCGCGACGGCGACGGCCCTCGCGCTCGGCGACTACGGGCTCGTCGTCTCCGCCGGGATCGGCGGGGGCTTCCAGCCTGCCGCCCCGCCCGGCAGCCTCGTCGTCGCCGACGCGATCGTCGCCGCCGACCTCGGGGCCGACACCGCGGACGGCTTCGTCCCCGTCCAGGAGCTCGGCTTCGGGCGGAGCGTGCACCTGCCGCCCGCCGAGCTCGCCGCGCACGCCGGGGAGGCCGCGGGGGCGCTGCTCGCACCCGTCCTGACCGTCTCCACCGTCACCGGCACCGCCGAGCGGGCCGCCGCCCTCGCCGCCCGGCACCCGTCGGCCGGCGCCGAGGCCATGGAGGGCTTCGGGGTCGCCGAGGCGGCCGCGGCGCACGGGCTGCCGGTCCTGGAAGTCCGCGGCATCTCGAACGCCGTCGGCCCGCGGGACCGCGACGCCTGGCGGATCGGGGACGCGCTCGCCGCCCTCACCGCGGGATTCCGCGCGCTGGGGCCCGTACTCGTCCACTGGGGAGAGCAGCATGAGCACCGCCGTGAGCACCGCAGCCGACCGTGACCCGGGCGCCGCGCTGAGGATCGCCTACTCGCCGTGCCCGAACGACACGTTCGTCTTCGACGCGTGGGCGCACGGCCGGGTGCCGGGCGCGCCCGCCCTCGACGTCACCTTCGCCGACATCGACCTCACCAACGGCATGGCCGAGCGCGGCGAGCTGGACGTGCTGAAGGTGTCGTACGCCGTCCTGCCGTGGGTGCTCGGCGAGTACGCGCTGCTGCCGTGCGGCGGCGCGCTCGGCCGGGGCTGCGGGCCGCTGGTGCTGGCCCGCGAGCCGGGCCTGGACCTCGCGGGGCGGACGGTCGCGGTGCCGAGCGAGCGCTCCACGGCCTACCTGCTGTTCCGGCTGTGGGCGGCGGACGTGCTGCCCGGCGGGGTCGGCGAGGTGGTCGTGCTGCCGTTCCACGAGATCATGCCGGCGGTGCGCGACGGCCGGGTCGACGCGGGGCTCGTCATCCACGAGGCCCGGTTCACGTACCGGGACTACGGGCTGCACTGCCTCGCCGACATGGGCGAGCACTGGGAGACCACCACCGGCCTGCCGATCCCGCTCGGCGCGATCATCGCCAGGCGCTCGCTGGGGCCCGAGACCCTGCGCGCGCTGGCGGAGTCCGCGCGGACCTCGGTGCGGATGGCGTGGGACGACCCGGAGGCCTCCCGGCCGTACGTGCGCGCGCACGCGCAGGAGCTGGACCCGGCCGTCGCCGACCAGCACATCGGGCTGTACGTGAACGAGTTCACCGCCGACCTCGGCGAGGACGGGTACGCGGCGGTCCGCGGACTGCTGACGCGGGCGGCGGCGGAGGGGCTGGTCCCGGCGGTGGCGCCGGACGCGCTGGCCTTCCCGTAGGGCCTGTATTGAGTTGCCCCGTGGAGCAAGGAGCGGCGTTCGGTGCGTGCCCTCGGCGCGCGGGACGAATGTCCTCGTAGCTCCGCTACGAGGACATTCGGCTCGTGCGCCGAGGGTGCGTGCCGGGCGTCGCGACGCCGCGGGGCAACTCGATACAGGCCCTAGTGCTGTGGCCGGCCCCGTGCCCGCCCGTACCGACGCCGGTGCCCCGCCGCTTGCGAGGAGCGGCGGGGCACCGGGGCGGGCGGGCGGCGGCCGGCGCGGGGCTGCCGGCGGCGGCTCAGACGTCCAGCTGGTCGGCGACCGCGCGGAGCAGGCCCGCGATCTTCGTGCCGTGGACCTTGTCGGGGTAGCGGCCGCGCTCCAGCATCGGCGTGATGTTCTCCAGCAGCGTCGTGAGGTCCTGCACGATCGACGCCAGCTCGTCCGGCTTGCGCCGCTGGGCGGCCGCCACCGACGGCGCCGGGTCCAGCACCGTCACGGACAGCGCCTGGTCGCCGCGCTGGCCCGCGACGACGCCGAACTCGACCCGCTGGCCCGGCTTGAGGGCGTCGACCCCGGCCGGGAGTACCGAGGAGTGCACGAAGACGTCGCCGCCGTCGTCTCGGGAGAGAAAGCCGAAGCCCTTCTCACTGTTGAACCACTTGACCTTGCCGGTGGGCACGTCCGTCCTCTGTCCTTGTGCTCGTCGGGTCCGGTGGGCCGCCGCGGCGGCTCCGGATAACAGCGCAGCGGGCCATGGGTGACCCGCCGACTCCAGGCTAGTGGGCGTTGAGCAGGTGACAAGACGTTCCCCGGACCTTCACCGGCTCCACGGCTGTCGGCCGCTCAGGCCAGGGAACTACCCTGGTGGGGTGACTGTTACTCCTCACCCTGACGAACCGCGGCCCGGCGACGGCCTCGTGAAGGCCGGCGGCGTCGTGTTCATCGCGGGCGCCCTGGCCACGCTGGCCACGATGGCCCCGCTGTTCCTGGACATCGACCCGTTCCCGCCGTACGCCTGGGCGGTCTGCATGCTGATGGGCGTCGGCTTCGCGATCTCCGCCGCCGGGGTCCTGCGGTCGGCGGGGGCCCAGCGCCGGGCCGCCCGCGCGGCCGTCGGGACGGACGGGCAGGCGTAGCCGGGGCGCCGGACCCGGACCGGGACCGAACGGTCCGGGGCGGGGCCGGACGGAGGGGCCGCCGAGGGGCCGTCAGGGGTTCCGGACGCGCGCGAATCCGGCCAGCCAGGCCGGCAGGGCCGTCAGGTCGGGCAGGACGACGTCCGCCCCCGCCTCCCGCAGCTCCCGCTCCGGGCACGGCCCCGTCGCCACCGCGACCGACACCGCACCGGCCGCCCGCGCCCCGCGGACGTCCCCGACGTGGTCGCCGACGTACACCTGCGCCCCGTGCTCGCGCAGCGCCACCGCCTTCGCCTCGGCCCACAGCCAGCCGACGACCGCGTCCGGGCGGATGCCCAGGTGGTCCAGGTGGAGGCGCGCGTTCGGCTCGTGCTTGGCCGTGACGACGACGGTGCGGCCCCCGAGCTCCCGCACCGCCTCCACCGCCTCCCGGGCCCCGGGCAGGGCGCGCGTCGGCTCGATCGCGTAGGCGGGGTAGATCTCCCGGTAGCGGTCCGCGACGGCCTCGACCTCGCCCGGCGGGAACCAGTGCGCCAGCTCCTCGGCGAGCGGCGGCCCCAGCCGGGAGACCGCGGCGTCGGCGTCTATGTACGTACCCGTCTCCGCCGACAGCGCCAGGTAGGCGGCCCTGATGCCGGGCCGCGAGTCGATGAGGGTCATGTCGAGGTCGAACCCGACCGTGAGGGGTGCGGGCGCGCCGGCGTCGGCGGGCCCGGCGGGGGCGGCGGTCGTCTCGGAGCTCATGCGGGCCATTGTGCCGAAGGGGGCGCGGGTGCCGACCGGGGCGCGGGCATCCTCAGGAGCAGGAGCGCTCGGGGGCATGCCGTCAGCGGCGGCGGGAGCGCCACAGGAGGTAGGCCGCCGAGGCGAGGGCGGCCGTCCTGGCCAGCCAGGGCCACATGTCCTGGAACACCGCGCCCAGGCTGCCGTCGGCCAGCGGTGCGCCCCACCGGCCCTCCAGGCGGCCCCACAGCCACACCACCGCCCCCGCGAACACCGCGCCCGGCACCCCGAAGACGACCGCCTTGCGCTCCGCCGGCCCGAGGACGCGCGAGGCGTACGCCAGCAGCCAGCCCCCGGCCAGCAGCAGCCAGGACCCCGCGGCCGCGCCGGCGGCGAGGACGGCCGCGGCGAGCAGCAGGAACGCGTGCGGCTTCGGGCGCGGCGCCGCCGCGGCGGGGGCGGCGGCGGGGGCGGCCGGAGCCGCGGGGGCGGCGGCGGCCTTGCGGGCGCGGCGGCGTTCGCGGAGGTGCCGCAGGAGGGTCTGCTTCTCCTTCTGCTCCTGCTCCCGCTGCGGCGCATCCTTCGCCGCGGCCGGGCCCGCGCCGTCCCGGTCCTCCGGCCGGGAGAACAGCTCCGGGATCTCGATCCCGCCGGCGAATCCCTCCACCTGCGGTCCCGTCCCGTACGGACCCGGCGCGACCCGCCACCAGTCGGGCTCCGCACCGTCGTCCGACCCGAGTTCGGCCAGCCCCGCCAGGTGCGGCGGCGCCGGTGCCTGCGGCGCGGGCGGCGCGGGCGGCGCGGGCGGCGCGGGCTTGGGCCGCAGTCGGCGGGCCGGGCGGGCCGGGCGGTCAGGGCCCCGCTGGGCGGGCACGGACGCCGCGGCCTCCTCCGGGTCCGCGGCCGGGCCGGCGCCGGGGCCGGCGCCGTCGACGACCTCCTCCGGGGAGCCGAGCCGCTCCAGGATGCGCCGCACCGCGGCCGGCGTCTCCGGCTCGTACCTGGCCCGCCGCCGGTCGATCTCGTCCCGCAGCCCGGCCACCAGCCGCATCCGGTCGCCCGACGGCAGCTGCCGCTGCTGCGCCAAGTCCCCGACCCTGCTCAGGTATTCGTAGACGAGGTGGTCGCTCTCGATCCCCATGCCCGCATCCTCCCCGGCGCCCTCACCGCAATGTAGCGCGTGCGCCCGTGGAGCCCGCGACGGCGCAGCGGATACCGTTGGCCGGATGGGGACCGGCCGATGCGACCAGGAGGCGACCGTGCCTGAACCGAGCAGCACCGCAGCGAACGGCGCCCCGCGCTCCCTCGCCGAGGCGCTGCGCGCCCGCGACGACGCGGCGCTGGCGGCCCTGCTGCACGCCCGCCCGGACCTCCTCAGCCCCGTCCCGGGCGACGTGACGCAGCTCGCCACCCGGGCCGGCACCCGCGCCTCGGTGGTGCGCGCCCTGGACCGGCTGGACCGGTTCGCGCTGCAGACCGCGGAGGCCCTCGCCGTCGCCCCGGACCCCTGCCCGTACGGGGTGCTGGAATCCCTCCTCGCCGGGACCGGCGAGGCCGCGGCCGCGGCCGACAACGGCACCCGCACCGCGCTCCCCCGCGCCCTCGCGACCCTGCGCGACCAGGCCCTCGTCTGGGGCGGCGACGACCGGCTGCGCCTGGTCCGCACCGCCCGCGAGCTCCTCGCCCCCTCCGCCTCCCGCCCCTCCCCCACCGGTCTCGGCCCGACCGTCGCCGAGGCCACCGCCGGGATGTCGCCGACCCGGATCCAGGAGATCGTCGCGGCGGCCGGGCTTCCCGCCACCCACGACCCGGTGTCGGCGGTCGCCGCACTGACCGGCCTGTTCACCGACCCGGAGCGGATGGCTGCGCTGCTGGACCAGGCGCCGCCGGAGGCCCGCCACGTGCTGGACCGGCTCGTGTGGGGGCCGCCGTACGGGGAGGTCACCGCGAACCCGGCGCCGCCCGTGCGCTGGCTGCGCGACCGCGGCCTGCTGCTGCCCGCGACGACGCGGACCGTGGTACTGCCCCGCGAGGTCGCCCTCCACCTGCGCGGCGGCCTCGCGCACCGCACCCCGGAGCCGGCCGCACCCCGGGTGGCGGTGCGGCACGAGCACCGTCCGCAGCTCGTGGACGCGGGCGCCGCCGGGCAGGCCCTGGCCGCACTCGCGACCGTCGAGGAGCTGGTGAAGTCCTGGGAGCACTCCGGCCCGCCCGTGCTGCGCGCCGGCGGGCTGTCCGTACGCGACCTGAAGCGCACGGCGGCCGCCCTCGACGCGGACGAGCCGACCGCCGCGTTCTGGATCGAACTCGCCTACGCCGCCGGGCTCCTGGCCGCCGACGGCGAGGTCGACGAGCGGTACGGGCCCACCCCCGCCTTCGACGGCTGGCGCGAACTGCCGCCCGCCGAACGGTGGTCGGCCCTCGCCGGGGCGTGGCTGCCCGCCACCCGCACCGCCGGCGCCGTCGGCGAGCAGGACCCCAAGGGCCGCACCCTCGCCGCCCTCGGCCCCGGCCTCGACCGGTCCGCCGCCCCCGAGGTCCGCCGGCGCGTCCTCGAACTCCTCGCCGCACTCCCCGAAGGCGCCTCCCCCGACCCGCAGTCCCTCCTCGACCGGCTCTCCTGGGAGCGGCCCGTCCGCGGGACCAGCGAGCTGCGGGCCCGCCTCGCCGGCCAGACCCTCACCGAGGCCGAACTCCTCGGCGTCACCGGCCGCGGGGCGCTCTCCGCGCCCGGCCGGGCCCTGCTGGAGCACCGCGACCCGGCGCAGCCGCTGGCGCCACTGCTGCCCGAGCCCGTCGACCGCATCCTGCTCCAGGCCGACCTGACGGCGGTCGCGCCCGGCCCGCTGGCCCGGCCGCTCGCGGACGTGCTGGCCGTCCTCGCCGACGTGGAGTCCAAGGGCGGGGCGACCGTCTACCGGTTCACGCCCGGCTCGGTACGCCGCGCCCTCGACGGCGGGCACACCGCCTCCGACCTGCACGCCTTCCTCGCCGAGCACAGCGCCACCCCGGTTCCGCAACCGCTGTCGTACCTGGTCGACGACGTGGCCCGGCGCCACGGCCGGCTGCGGGTCGGCGCCGCCTCCTCGTACGTCCGCTGCGACGACGACGCCCTGCTCGGCGAGATCCTCGCCGACAAGCGGTCCGCGCCGCTGGGCCTGCGCCGCCTCGCGCCGACCGTGCTCGCCGCGCAGGCCGATCCGGTGACGCTGCTCGACGGGCTGCGGGCCCTGGGCTACGCCCCGGCCGCCGAATCGCACACCGGCGACGTGCTGGTGGCGCGGGCCGACGCCCGCCGCACGCCGGCGCGCGCCAGGCCCGTCCCCGTACCGGAGGGGCCGCCGCTGCCGGACGAGACCCTGCTGGCCGCGGCCGTACGGGCCATCCGCGCCGGGGACCTCGCGGCGACGGCCGTGCGCAAGGAGCCGGCGGCGGCCGCGGCCGGCGGGGGCGGGGGCGCCGGGGCCGCCGCTTCCGGGGAGCTGCCGCGCACCAGCGCCGCGGAGACCCTCGCCACCGTGCAGGCGGCCGCCCTGACCGGGTCGGTCGTGTGGATCGGGTACGTGAACGCGGAAGGAGCGGCGAGCCAGCGCGTCATCGCGCCGGTGCGGGTGGAGGGCGGCTTCGTCACCGGCTACGACCACACCGCAGACGAGGTCCGCACCTTCGCCCTGCACCGCATCACCGGGGTCGCCGAACTCGCCGACGACCAGGTCTGAGGGCACGTCAGCCGGGCGGGACCGGGGACCCGGGGGCCCGCGGCGGGCGCGAAAACCGGTGGCCGACCCGGGCCGGCGCCGCGCAGGCTGTCCCCATGCACGACACCGCAGGCCCGGCAGGGACCCCTGCCGCCGGCCCCGTCCCGCACCGGCAGATCCGCGCCGCCCACACCGCCGGCACCGTCACCGTCTACCAGGCGTACGCGCCCTCCCTCGGGCTGCCCGCGGCCCGCGACGGCCGCTTCCCGCCGGCCTGGAAGCGCGAGCGGATGACCTGGATCAAGCCGTCGTTCCTGTGGATGATGTACCGCTGCGGCTGGGCGGCCAAGACCGACCAGGAGACCGTCCTCGCCGTCGAGATCACCCGCGAGGGCTTCGACGGCGCGCTGCGCCGGGCCTGCCTCTCGCACTACGAGCCCGGCACCCACCCCGACCGCGAAACATGGCGGGAAGCGCTGCGCGCCTCGCCCGTCCGCGTCCAGTGGGACCCCGAGCGCGACCTGCTCCTGAACCCGCTGCCCCACCGCTCGCTCCAGCTGGGGCTGTCCGGGCCCGCCTCGCGCGCGTACGCCGACGAGTGGACCGTCTCGATCCGCGACGTCACGCCGCTGGCCGCGGAGATCCGGGCGCTCGTACGGGCCGGCGACTTGCCCGCGGCGCGGGCGCTGCTGCCCGTCGAGACGCCGTATCCGGCGGGGCCGCTGGAGCACCTGGGCGCGTAGGGCGACACCCCGCCGAAAAGCGGACTGGCTCATACCGTTCTTGCAGGTCAGAGGCGGTGTGCGCTACCTCGGCCGCTGTTGCACAGCAGTGACAAACGGGCTATTGGAGAGATGATCCACACCGTGTGAAGATCGGTACGTCGCAACGGCGGCCGCCGCAGAGGCAGGCCCGGCCGGGAGCGGCTTCCCGCGCCCCGCCCCGCCCTTCGCACGTCCGCCGCACCTCGGCATGCCCGCCCCCGTCCGATTCCCCGGGAAGATCCGCCATGTCCGCTCGCACCGCCGTCCGCCGCCCCGCCCTCGCCGCGGCCGCCGCCGCACTCGTCGCCGCCGTCGCCGGCACCGCGCTGATGCAGCCGGCCGCGTACGCCGTCCCGGCCGAGAACGGCAAAGCCCTGAAGATCACGCTGGGCGCGCCCGTCCCGAACGCCCCGCTGACCCGCGGCGGCGCGGCGAGCACCTTCGAGCTGACGGTGACCAACCCCTCGGCCAAGGCCGCGTCCTTCCACCCGTGGATCCACGGCCTGCCCGCCGGCCCCAGCCGGCTCCGGGCGCAGGACGTGGCCTTCGAGGTCGAGGCGGTCGACGCGCCGGCAACGGACGCGGCCGTCGGACAGCAGGACGGCGGCTGGCAGGGCCTGTTCCACCCGCAGGGCAAGAAGGTCGGCGACGGCTTCGAGGTGCCAGCGAACGGCAAACTCAGCTGGAAGGTCACCGTCGGCCTCGGCAAGGACTACCCGACCAACAACGGCGACCTCACACTGGAGGCCTCCTCGTACGCCAACGAGCTGGCACCCGGCGGCGACGCCTCCCTCACCTTCACGACGGACCCGGCCGTCAAGGCCGGTAAGTTCACCACCGCGTTCGACCCGGCCACCGCCTGCGAGGGCAGCACGGGCACCGACTGCCGCGAGCTGAACCTGAAGTACCGCGCCACCGGCGAAGGCACCTTCGACACCGAACTGGCGACGCTGCTGAGGATCGGCGGCCCGAAGCCCGCCGACACCGACGGACTGGAGGTGCGGGCCCGGGTGGACGGCACGTGGCGGCAGTTGAAGGGCGAGAGCGGCAACTTCGAGCTGCCCCGCACCGCCAAGGGCTTCGGCGCGGCCTCCGGTGAGCGCTCCGTCCTCCTCCAGGTCAAGCTCGGCCCCAAGGCGAAGCCGGCGCAGCGCACCGAGTTCGACGTGGCCGCCGAGTTCGGGCACGCCGAGGGCAACCAGGTGCCGTTCGCCTCCGCCGTCACCAAGATCCAGCTGGCGTCGGCCGCCCCGGCCTCGCCGTCGCCCTCGCCCTCGCCGACCCCGAAGCCGAGCACGTCCGCGTCCGCCTCCCCGTCTCCGAGCCCGTCCACCACCGCGACCGCGACGGCCGTCACCACCACGACGACCACCACGGGCGGCACCTCCGGATCCCTCGCCGCCACCGGCGCCGACTCCCGCACCGGCCTGTTCGCCGCGCTCTCCGCGGCGCTGATCGCCGCCGGCGGGGCCGCGGCCTGGCTCGGCGCCCGCCGCCGCGAGGCCACCCAGTCCTGACCCGCCACCCCACCGACCGCCAACCCACCAACCCAACCCACCCGACCCGACCCGACCCGGCTCGACACCCCTGGCCGCACACCCCTGACACCCCGCGGCACCCCGCAGGGCCCGGCACCCGCGCGTGCCGGGCCCTGCGGCGTTCACCGGGCGGCGTACACGATCCGCTGCGGCTCGAACGGCCACACCTCCGCGAGCCACCGGGACACCGCCTCGTACAGCGGCCGGTCCAGCGCGGCCCGGTCGGCCCGCACCCAGGAGCTGACGTGCACCCGGTCCGGGTCCTTCCGGCCCGGATAGACGTAGACGCAGCCGACGACGTCATCGCCGTCCAGGACGCTGTACGTGAACCCGGTCCGGGCCGCGAAGTCCCTTGCGTGCCGCGCCAGATCGGCCAGATTCCGCTCGGCGGACACGGCCTCCGGCGGCGGCCAGGCGCCGTCCCCGAACCCGGGCGTGGCGCGCACGTGCGCGATGCTCCCGCTCCAGGCCGCGAGGTCCCGCTCGTTGTGCTGCTCGCCGAGCGGCTCCAGCCGGAACCCGTCGCCGACCAGCTCCACCGGCACCTCGAACCCGTCCGGCACGAAGAAATCACGATCACTCATGCGCCGACCCTAGGCACCACCCCGCCCGGACCCGCCACCGAATTCCTGCACCCCGGGCCGCGCCGCGATGCGGCAGACTGGAGGTTTGGCCGTCCGCAAACGGGGGGTCACTCTGCCGGAAGGACTCACGCCAGGTGAATGGGCCTCTTATCGTCCAAAGTGACAAGACACTCCTGCTTGAGGTCGACCACGAGCTCGCCGGGGCCGCGCGCCGCGCCATCGCCCCGTTCGCCGAACTCGAGCGGGCCCCCGAGCACATCCACACCTACCGGATCACGCCGCTGGGCCTGTGGAACGCGCGGGCCGCCGGGCATGACGCCGAGCAGGTCGTCGACGCGCTCGTCGAGTTCTCCCGCTACCCCGTCCCGCACGCCCTCCTCGTCGACGTCGCCGAGACCATGGCGCGCTACGGCCGCCTCACCCTGTCCAAGCACCCCGTGCACGGGCTGGTGCTCACCACCACCGACCGGCCCGTGCTGGAGGAGATCCTGCGGTCCAAGCGCGTGGCCCCGCTGGTCGGCGCCCGCATCGACCCCGACACCGTCGCCGTGCACCCCTCCGAGCGCGGGCAGATCAAGCAGACGCTGCTCAAGCTCGGCTGGCCCGCCGAGGACCTCGCCGGCTACGTCGACGGCGAGGCGCACCCGATCGAGCTGGAGGAGGACGGCTGGGCGCTGCGCCCCTACCAGCAGCAGGCCGTCGAGGGGTTCTGGCACGGCGGCTCCGGTGTCGTCGTCCTGCCGTGCGGCGCCGGCAAGACGCTGGTCGGTGCGGGGGCGATGGCCAAGGCCAAGGCGACGACGCTGATCCTGGTCACCAACACCGTCTCGGCCCGCCAGTGGAAGCACGAGCTGGTCCGGCGCACCTCGCTCGGCGAGGACGAGATCGGCGAGTACTCCGGCACCCGCAAGGAGATCCGGCCGGTCACCATCGCCACCTACCAGGTCCTGACGACCAAGCGGAAGGGCGTCTACCCGCACCTGGAGCTGTTCGACTCCCGGGACTGGGGCCTGATCCTCTACGACGAGGTGCACCTGCTGCCCGCGCCGGTGTTCAAGTTCACCGCCGACCTCCAGGCCCGCCGCCGGCTCGGCCTGACCGCCACGCTCGTCCGCGAGGACGGCCGCGAGTCGGACGTGTTCTCGCTGATCGGGCCCAAGCGGTTCGACGCCCCGTGGAAGGAGATCGAGGCGCAGGGCTACATCGCCCCCGCCGACTGCGTCGAGGTCCGGGTGAACCTGACCGAATCGGAGCGGCTCGCCTACGCGACCGCCGAGACGGAGGAGAAGTACCGCTTCTGCGCGACGACGGCGACGAAGCGGAAGGTCACCGAGGCGCTGGTGCGCAAGCACCGCGGCGAGCAGACCCTCGTCATCGGGCAGTACATCGACCAGCTCGACGAGCTCGGCGAACACCTCGACGCGCCCGTCATCAAGGGCGAGACCTCCAACGCGCAGCGGGAGAAGCTGTTCGACGCGTTCCGCGAGGGCGAGATCAGCGTCCTGGTGGTGTCGAAGGTCGCGAACTTCTCCATCGACCTGCCCGAGGCGACCGTCGCCATCCAGGTGTCGGGAACGTTCGGCTCCCGGCAGGAGGAGGCACAGCGCCTCGGCCGGGTGCTGCGGCCGAAGGCGGACGGGCACGAGGCCCGCTTCTACTCGGTCGTCGCACGCGACACGATCGACCAGGACTTCGCCGCGCACCGGCAGCGCTTCCTGGCCGAGCAGGGCTACGCCTACCGCATCATGGACGCCGACGACCTGCTGACGGAGGGCTGAGCCGCCCCTCGCCCGGGCACACCGGCCGCCGGCCGGGCGCGTGGTCCCGCCCTGCCCGCGCCGGCATCGGGCACGCGCCCGGACCGCCGAGCGACCGCCCCGCCGGGGCGGCCGCCGCTACCGGGCCGGCTGCCCCCACCGCTGGCCGCGGCAGGTGGGCCGGGACACCCCGGCGCTCCCGACCGGCCCGGTCAGGCCGACTCCCGCCGGCCCGGCCCCGCCGAGCGGCCGGGAGCCACCCTGCCGGGGCGCGCCCTGGCGGGGCATGCCGGCGCGGGGCATGCCGGCGACGGGCAGGCCGGCGCGGGCTGCGCAGGCCAGGGCCGGGACGGCCCACACCCACAGCTGCGGCCAGTACGGCAGCAGGTCCGGGCCGGCCGCGGCGAGACGGGCCCAGAACGCAGCGGACTCCGCGGGCAGGACGAGCAGCCCGAGCAGCGCCGTCCCGGCGAAGGCCGCGAGCGCGGTCAGCCCGGCCCTGACCCGCCCGGTCAGCAGCAGGTACGGGACGAACACCGCCGGCGCCAGGGTGATCCCGGCGGCGGTGCCGACGCCGAAGCCCTTGCCGAGCGCGCCGCCCGGCCGGCCGAGGTCCCACAGGACCAGGCAGGCCAGCGCCAGGTTGACCTGGCCGGGCAGCAGGCTCTGGAACAGGGGCTCCACCCACAGCCCGGCGGTCGTCGCGGCGAGCACGCCGGCCGGCCCGGGCCGCAGTCCTGCGAGGCGGCACGACAGCAGCACGAGCAGGGCGAGCAGGCCCGCGTTGCCGAGGACGAGGACGGCCTTGAGGATGCCGGTCGGCAGCCAGGCCGCCGGGGTGAACATGATCGCGGCGAACGGTGGATAGGCGGCGGGCGGGCGCCACTCGGCGGCGGACGGTCCGTCGGCGAGACCGGCGACGAGCACGTCCGCGGCGGGGACCCGCAGCAGGACGCACAGGACGCCGAGGGCGAGGAGCGAAGCCGTGACCAGCACGCCGGCCAGGGGTGCCGGCGCGGGGCGGGAAGGGGCGCGGGGGGTCACGCGCGTGACCCTAGTGGATCAACGCGGGAGGCCCGCCGGAATCCGGCCGTCGGCGACGCCCGGGCAGGCAAGCCGGGGAGGCGGGGCAGACCGCCGGAAGGCGGGGGCGGGGGGCCGCCGGGGTCAGCGGCGGGCCACGCCCGCGTCCTCGGCGAACTCACCCATGACGACGACGCTCACCGCAGCGGCGGCGAACACCTTCACGGCGCGCAGCGCGTTGCCTATGAGGTGGCGGTGGGGGCCGGAAGTGGCTGCGGTGGCGCCGCTCGGGCGGCCCCCGTGGACCGGGGAGAAGGTTGCGGTGCTCATGTCTCCATGGTGCGTTCCCCAGGGCCGGGCGCGCATCGCTCCCGGGTCTGAACCGCACGGGCTGCGGCCTCCTCCTGACGTCCCATGCCGGACCGCGGCCCCCACCCGCAGGTCTGACACTCCGAGGTAGGGGACCCGTACGGGGGAGCGCCCCGCCGGCCCGCCCGGACGGAGAATTCCGTTCGCGCGGGTGCGGGGCGCTGACTACAATCGCCGCTTCCGCCGCCTCCCGCAGCCCCGCCGGGGAGAGCGCCCGCCGCACGGAAACCGGCGGGCACCCTGCGTCGCACGCCGACGCATCCGAACCCCAGACGAGCAGCTGGAGGCCCTGCCGTGCCCGCGCACGCCCCCGAGTCCGCCGCCCCCGCCACCGACGCCGCCGACGCGCCCGACGCGCCCGAGGTGCCCGACGCGCCCGAGGTGCCCGACGCGCCCGATGCGCCCGACGCCGTGAACCCCCTGGCCCGCGAACAGGCGCACCTCGCCGCCTCCCGCGCCGCCCTGCGCGCCATGCGCGCCGACGTGGAGGCCCTCGACATCCGCGACGTCACCGCGAACTGGGTCAACGCACTCGTCCTCCAGGCGCAGATCGACGACCGCATCAAGGCGCTCGCCGACCTCGCGCACACCCCGCTCTTCTTCGGCCGCCTCGACTACCTGCACGCGCCCGGCGCGGACCTGGCCGAGGGCGGGGAGGGCGAGCAGTTCTACATCGGCCGCCGCCACGTCCACGACACCGAGGGCGACCCCATGGTGATCGACTGGCGCGCGCCGGTCTCCCAGCCGTTCTACCGGGCGTCCAAGGCCGACCCGCAGGACGTCGCCCTGCGCCGCCGCTTCGGCTACACGGGCGGCGAGCTGACCGCGTACGAGGACGAGCACCTGTCGGACCCGGCCGAGGCGGCGACCGTCAGCCGCCTGCTCCAGCAGGAGATCGAGCGGCCCCGCGTCGGGCCGATGCGCGACATCGTCGCCACGATCCAGCCGGAGCAGGACAGGCTGGTCCGCTCCGGGCTGGCGGGATCCGTGTGCGTCCAGGGCGGGCCGGGCACCGGCAAGACCGCCGTCGGCCTGCACCGCGTCGCCTACCTGCTGTACGCGCACCGGGAGCGGCTCGCCCGCACCGGCACCCTCGTCGTCGGCCCGAACCGCTCCTTCCTGCAGTACATCGAGCAGGTCCTGCCGGCGCTCGGCGAGCTGGAGGTCAGGCAGGCCACCGTCGACGACCTGGTGGCCCGCGACGGCCTGGAGGTGCGCGGCGCCGACGCGGCGGCGACGGCCGTCGTCAAGGGCGACGCCCGGATGGCCGAGGTGCTGCGGCGGGCGGTCCGCTCGCACGTGTCCGAGCCGGCCGAGCCGCTGGTCGTCGTCCGCGGCTCGCGCCGGTGGCGGGTGCCGGCGTACGAACTCCAGGAGATCGTCTCCGAGCTCCTCGCCCGGGACATGCGCTACGGGGCCGCCCGCGACGCGCTGCCGCAGCGGATCGCGCACACGGTGCTCGTGCGGATGGAGCAGGCGGGCGAGGCGCCCGACGACCGCGTCCAGGACGCGGTGGCCCGCAATCCGGCGGTGAAGGCGGCCGTCAAGGCGGTCTGGCCGGCGGTCGACCCGGCGAAGCTGGTGCTGCGGCTGCTGTCCGACGCCGGGTTCCTCGCCGCGCACGCGGACGGGCTCCTCACCGCGGACGAGCAGCGGCTGCTGCTGTGGGAGAAGCCGCCGCGCAGCGTCCGGTCGGCGAAATGGTCTCCGGCGGACCTGGTACTGATCGACGAGGCAGCCGACCTGGTGGAGCGGACCCCGTCGCTCGGCCACGTCGTCCTCGACGAGGCGCAGGACCTGTCGCCCATGCAGTACCGGGCGGTCGGCCGGCGCTGCACGACGGGCTCGGCGACCGTCCTGGGCGACCTGGCGCAGGGCACCACGCCGTGGGCGACCCGCGGCTGGGCGGAGGCGCTGGCCCACCTGGGCAAGCCGGACGCGCAGGTGGAGGAGCTGACGGCGGGCTTCCGCGTGCCGCGGGAGGTCATCGCGTACGCGTCGCGGCTGCTGCCGTCGATCTCGCCGGGGCTGGCGCCGGTCTCGTCGGTGCGCGAGACGCCCGGCTCGCTGGTGGTGGCGCAGGCCGGCGACCCGGAGCGGCAGACGGCCGAGGTGCTGGCCGCCTGCCGCGCGTCGCTGGAACGGGAGGGTTCGATCGGCCTGATCGCGGCCGACGCCCGGATCCCCGAGCTGGCGGAGGCGCTGGCGGCGGCCGGGATGGAGTGGCTGTCCCCGGGCCAGGAGACGACGGCGCAGTCACGGCTGACGCTCGTCCCGGCGTCGCTGGCGAAGGGCCTGGAGTACGACTACGTCGTACTGGACGAGCCGGCCGCGGTGGTCGCGGGCGAGCCCGACGAGCGGACGGGCCTGCGCCGCCTGTACGTCTGCCTCACCCGGGCCGTGTCGGGCCTGACCGCTGTCCACTCCCTGCCCCTGCCGGCCGCGCTGGACGGCTGATCCCCGCGGCGGCTCCCCAGCCGGCCGCCGCGGCGGACGCCTTACGCCAGGGCCGTGCGCCAGGCCTCGACGGCGGCCGGGGAGACGGGTCCGCCCCAGCCGTCCGGCCGGGCCGCGCCGCCGATGTGGAAGGCGTCGACCCCGGCCGCGCGCAGTCCCTCCAGATGCTCCAGGCGCAGGCCGCCGCCGACCATCAGCCGGGCCCCGTACCCCGGCTCGCCGCTGCGCCCGGCCTCTGCGGCGAGGACCGCCAGGCCGTCGTCGACGCCGTCCGCGGATCCCGCGGTCAGGTACGTGTCCAGCCCGGCCACGTCCGCGAGCGCCTTCCGCGCCTGCTCCCGGTCGGCGGCCCGGTCGATCGCCCGGTGGAACGTCCACGGGCAGCCGTCCAGCTCGGCGACGACCGCCTCGACGGCGGCGAGGTCGGGGCTGCCGTCCGGGCTCAGGAACCCGAGGACGAACTCCCCCGCCCCTTCGGCGCGCAGCGCCCGCGCCTGCGCGCCGAGACGCTCCAGGTCCTCCGCGGAGCCGGCGGAGAAGCCGTCGGCGGACCGGAGCATCACGCGCAGGGGGATGTCGACGGCGGCCCTGATCCGCGCGAACGTCTCGCGCGCGGGGGTGAGCCCGTCGGCGGCGATGTCGCTGACCAGTTCCAGCCGGTCCGCCCCACCGGCCTGGGCCGCGACCGCGTCCTCCGCGTCGAGGGCGATCACCTCCAGGACTGCACGGTTGCTCATTGGGCCCACTCCTCGGGAAAACTGTTGATGGGAAAAATAGGTCTAGTCCAATATCAAGGGTACGGGGCGCCCCCACCCATCACCAGCACCTTCACGCCACCGCCCACAATGTCCGCATGGACTCAGACACGGCACCGGATGCCGCACCGGACACCGCGCAGGGCACGGCACCGGGCACGGCACAGCACCCCGCGCCGGACGCGGCCGCCGCCCGACTCCGCTCCCGCTGGCTCGCCACCGCCGCAGCCGCCGGCGCCCCCGCGGACCGCGACCCCGGCCCCTACGCCGACCGCCTCCTCGCCGCCTGGGCGGAGCCCCAGCGGCGCTACCACACCACCGCCCACCTGGCCGACGTCCTCGCCCGGATCGACGTACTCGCCGCGCACGCCGCCGACCGGGCCGCCGTCGAGCTCGCCGCCTGGTTCCACGACGCCGTCTACCGGCCCGACCGATCCGAGAACGAGGAGCGCAGCGCCGCCCTCGCCGAACGCGCCCTCCGCGAACTCGGCATCCCCGAGGACCGCACCGCCGAGGCGGCCCGCCTGGTCCGGCTCACCACCACCCACGACCCCGCTCCCGGCGACACCAACGGCGAGGTCCTCTGCGACGCCGACCTGGCCGTCCTCGCCGGCGCCCCCGACGCCTACGCCGCGTACGCCGCCGCCGTGCGCGCCGAGTACGGCTTCGTCCCCGACGGCGCCTTCCGCACCGGCCGCGCCGCCGTCCTGCGGCAGCTGCTCGACCTGCCCCGCCTCTTCCGCACCCCGTACGGGGCCGCGCGCTGGGAGGCACCGGCCCGCCGCAACCTCGCCGCCGAGCTGGCGTCGCTGACCGGGCAGGCCTAACAGGCCGAACAGGCCGGGCCCACCGGCTGACCGCCCGCGGGCCCGGGAATGCGATCACGCCCGCTCCGGTTCGTGAAAGGCATGCCCGAAGCCCAGCGAGACACCCGCCCCACCGCTCCGACCCCCGCCCCGCCCGCCGCCGACGCGCCCGCCCCCACCCGGATGCCCGTCGCCGTCCACGTCCTCGGACTCGCCGTCTTCGCCCTCGGCACCAGCGAGTTCATGCTCTCCGGACTGCTGCCGCCCGTAGCCGAGGACATGGGCGTCAGCATCCCGCAGGCCGGCCTGCTGATCTCCGCCTTCGCCATCGGCATGGTCGTCGGCGCGCCGCTGCTCGCGGTGGCCACGCTCCGCCTGCCGCGCCGCACCACCCTCATCGCGCTCATCAGCGTCTTCGGGCTGGGCCAGGTCGCGGGCGCGCTCGCGCCCTCGTACGCGCTGCTGTTCGCCTCCCGCATCGTCTCCGCGCTCGCCTGCGCCGGGTTCTGGGCCGTCGGCGCGGCCGTGGCCATCGCGATGGTCCGGCAGGACCAGCGGGCCCGCGCCATGGCCGTCATGATCGGCGGCCTGTCCGTCGCCAACGTCCTCGGCGTGCCCGCAGGCGCCTTCCTCGGCGAGCACCTCGGCTGGCGCTCCGCCTTCTGGGCGGTCGGCGCCGCCTCCGCGGTCGCCCTCGCCGGCATCCTCGCCCTCGTCCCCCGCATCCCGCTCCCCGCCGAGCGGCCCGTCCTGCGGCGGGAGCTGGGGATCTACCGCGACCGCCAGGTGTGGCTGTCCGTCGGCGTCACCGCGCTCGCCGCAGGCGGCGTCTTCTGCGCCTTCAGCTACCTCTCGCCGCTGCTCACCGACGTGGCCGGACTGGACTCGGCATGGGTGCCGTGGGTGCTCGGCCTGTTCGGTCTGGGGGCGCTCGCCGGCACCGCCGTCGGCGGCCGCTTCGCCGACGCCCACCTCTTCGGGATCATGCTGTGGGGCATCACCGCCAGCACCGCGCTCCTGGTCGCGCTGGCCCTGCTCGCGTCCTCGGCCGCGGCAGCCGTGGCGCTGTCCTTCCTGATCGGCTTCTCGACGTTCCTGACCGCCCCCGCCCTCAACGCCCGCATGTTCAACGTGGCCGGCGCCGCCCCGACCCTGGCCGGCGCCACCACGACCGCCGCGTTCAACCTCGGCAACACGGGCGGCCCCTGGCTCGGCGGCACCGTCATCGACGCCGGGCTGGGCTTCACCGCCACCGCGTGGGCGGGCGCGGCGATGACCGTCACCGCGATCGCCCTCGGCCTGACCGCCCTCCGCCTGGACCGCCGCTCCCGCCGCGCCCGTACGACGCGCATCGTCGCCTCGTCCGCCGGCGCCGCCGCCGGGACCCGCTCCCCGGACCGGCCGACGGCGGACTGCACCTGACCCGCGGCCGCTACGGGTACCGGAACCCCTGGGAGCGGCCGACCACCGTCGGGTTGGTCGGGCTCGGCGCGGGTTCGCCCTTGGGGGTGACGTACATGTGGACTTCGTACCACCCCGGCGCCAGCGCGATCCCGACCTGCTCCTGCACTTCGGTCCCCGTCACCACCCGCAGCGTCCTCTGCGTCATGGCGCCGGCGGGGAACAGGTGCCGGGGGTCGTCCTTCCGGGTCAGCCACAGGTAGACGGTCGCCTCGGTCGGCTTCGCCGCCCCGAGAGAGGCCACCATGGTGACCCGGCCGCCGTCGAGGACGTAGCAGGGGCTCGCCACGACCCCCGGCACGGTGGCGATGGGCTGCGTCGACGCACACCCCCGCTTCGGCGCACCGGCCGCCTGCACCGACGGGGTCGGCGCGGCGGAGGGCGACGGCCCGGCCGGCTGAGCCGCCGGGCTGCCGGACGGCGACGGGCTCGGCGAGGCAGAGGGGGACGGCGAGGCCGACGGGGACGCCTCCCCCGGATGCGCGTCCCCACGGGTCGCCGCCGTCCGGTCCGGGCCGTCCTGCCCGCGCGACATCACGCCGTACACCGTCCCGCCCGCGGCAACCGCCACCACGGTCGCGACCGCGACCCCGACCAGCACGCGGCCCCCCTGCCGGCGGGGGGCGCGCGTCTCCGGCGCGCTCGCGGCCGCGGTCCGGCCGGCAGGGCGCTCCGCCTGCGGTGCGGTCCCGGTCGCCTCCTCCGCCGCCGGGCCGCCGCCGAACTCCTCGGTGTCGCCGGCGAAGGACCGCGCCACCCAGGTCACCGGCGTCTGCAGCCGCCGGCCACCCGGCCTCAGCCCGGCGAAGCTCTCCCGGACGTGCCGCACCAGGGCGTCCAGGTCCGGGTCGAGGCCCGGCGAGTGCTCCTCCAGCCAGTCCATGACGACCGCCGAGCACGCGCCCGACCGCTGGTCGTTGTTCTGCACCGCCGTCTGCCCGGCCGCCGCCGCGAGCAGCATGAAGTGGTCGACGGCCTCCCGCCGCCCGGCGGGGAACACCGCCACCGCCGCCCGGTCGTGCGCCCCGAGGAAGTCCGCGCAGGCGTCGACGAGGTACACGTGCCTGCGGCAGCGGTAGACGTCGTTGCGGGTGAGGTACTCCCGCAGGTCGGTGAGGTCGACGCAGCGCAGATCCGCGTTCGAGGCGTCCGGGCAGACCAGCAGCCGCCGCTCGCCCCGGTCCAGTACGCCGTGCCCGCCCCAGTACACGTACAGGACATCGCCCTCCGGTACGGGGCTCCCGGCGGCGAGGCCGTCGAGGATCTGGTCGCGGGAGGCGACGTACGTGGTGGAGGCGGTCAGGCCGAGGTCGCGCACCGCCCGGTTCAGCTCGGCCCACGAGTCGTCCGCCGGCGCCAGGAGCAGTCTGATGTTCCCGGCAGGGACGCCGCGCGTGCGCAGCCAGCGGGCGAGGCGCATCGCGTCCGCCGCCGCGCCCGGCAGGTCCATCCCCGGGATCCGCGGGAAGCTCTCGATGCCGACGAGGACGGCGTGCACGCGCGCCGGGTCGGTGCCGCTCACCCCAGCCATGTGTCCACGGCGTCCCAGAGCCCCGGGTTGGACCAGTAGGTGGTGTGCGCCCACGGGAACGGCTGCCGGTTGTCGACCCGGTGGTCGTGCGCCCGCCCGGGGAACACCTTGGCCGCCTGGTAGGAGAGCATGTCGCGGGCGTCGTGGACGTTCAGCCACTTCCCGGGGAAGTGCGGCGGCAGCGGCTCGGGGTGTTCGAGGGACACGAGGGCGCCGATCTCGTAGAAGAACGGCGCCTGGGAGCCGACGGTGATCAGCTGGTCGACCCGGTCCAGGCGCTCCTGCACCAGCAGGTCCACGCAGGCGACCCCGCCCAGGCTGTGGGCGACGACGGTGACCGCCTCGCCCGGGGTGTTGTCCAGCGTCCGCCGGATCTGGTCGCGTACGCCCTGGCCGCGGGCCTGGTAGCGCAGGATGTCCCCGAAGGCCGGGAGGGCGGCGTCGCCCCAGGCGCCGCGGCGGCGACGCGCACGCCGGCCGACCGGCGCGAGCAGCGCCTTCCCGATCATCCCGGCCAGGGAGCGGCCGTCGGCATACAGGTCGGCGCTCAGCGCGGCGAGCAGCGCATCGCGGACGATGCCGGAGACCTCGGCACCCCGGTCGGTCGCCAGGTCGATCGCCAGGGCCACGACGGCGCGGGCGACGGTCCGGCGGTGCTCGAACCCGTCGCCGTCGACCGTGGCGGCCGCGTCGCGCAGCTCCTGGGCCGCGGCCACGGTGTGCAGCGCTTCGGTGAGCTCCTTCTCCAGGCCTCGGGCCGCGAAGGCCTCGGACACGGGCGGCGAGGGGACGTACCCGGTGATCTCGTCGAGGAACAGCTCGGACGGGGGAAGTCCGCGGGACATGCCCCTCTCGGGTGCGGGCCGGAGGCCGAGCAGCCGCAGCTCGTAGCAGGGGTCGTCGTAGAGCACACGCCACAGGGCCATCTCGTCGTCGCCGGCGTCGTCACGCGTGCCGCCGCGCGACCGCCGGTAGCCGGGGACGGAGTCGCCGCCGAGCGCCATGGCCGCGCCCTGCTCGCGGCCCCAGAAGCAGCCGCGGACCTCCAGGCCGGGCCGGATCCGGTCGAGACCGTCCCGGACGGCGGCCAGGCTCGCGGTGTACGAGGCCTCCCGCACTCCCGTTCCGTGTACGAACAGCACTGACCGATCCACGATCCCCCTCAGGCGGCGCGACGGGACGAACAGGCGGTCATCCTAATGCAGCAACTACCGCACTTTTTAGGCCATGTGACGACGCGTCATGTCGCCACGGGAGGGTGCGGGGCGGGCCCCGGGCGGCCCGGTCACGCCGGCGGCCGGCGCTTCGGCCGGCGCAGGCCTGCCGCGGTCAGCCGGCGCACCAGCTCCTTGCTGCCGACCTCCACCGCGCCCGCCGCGACCGCGTCCGCGTACCGGAACTCCGGCAGGTCGTAGTGGTCGCCGTCGAACGCCTTCGGCGGACAGCCGATCGACGCGGCGAAGGCGTGCAGCTCCTCGTACGAGACGTCGCTGACCAGGTGCGACCACATGCGGCCGTGGCCCGGCCAGGTCGGCGGGTCGATGTAGAGCGTCACCGGCGGCTCACAGGCCGGCGCCGAAGACCGGGCCGAGCGCGCCCACGGAGGCGACCTTCACCCCCGCCTTCGCACACACCCAGTGCGGGTCCGGGCCCAACTCCGGTTCGACGTCGAGCGCGTGCGGGTCGCCGTGCGAGCAGACCGGGCACAGCGGCCAGCGCCCGTACTTCTCCAGCAGGGCGTCCTGGACGTCCTGCGCGACGAGCCCCGCGAGGTAGTCGACCCCCTCCGGCCACTGCTCCACCCACCACCGGCGGTGCGTGACGGAGTCCTCGACGAGGGAGACGACGTCCGCGTCGGCGACCTGCCCCGCGACGAGGTCGGCGATGACGAGCGCGCGGGCTGCGTGCAGCGCCTGCTCCAGGGGTGTGGCGTGGTCCATGGGGCCATTGTGGACCCGTACGGGCCCTGCGGCGAAGGCCTGCCGTCCTGCATTCCGCAGGTCACGCGCCCCGGGACCGCCGGGGAGCCTTATGGCGTATTGACCCGGTTCGGGTCCCGAACCTAGCTTTCCGGCATGCGCGAGGACGCGGAGGGAGCCCTCAGCCTTGCCCGCCCCGACGGCGACCGCGGCCCGGCGGCGCCGCCCCGCACGCCCTCCGCACCGGCCGCGCGCAGGCCCCCTCCGGACACCCCCCACGCCGCCCACCGCACACGGCCCCTGCCGCTGCCCGCCGTCGTCACCGCCCGCCGTCGTGGCCGCCCGCGCCGTGGCCGCCCGCCCGCCGCCCACCGTCAGGAGCCCCGCCCGTGACCGCCGACGCCGCGCTGCGCGCCCAGCTCGACACCCTCACCACCGAGGCCTTCCGGCCCGACCTCGCCGAGATCGACCGGCTCGACACCCTCGCCGTCGCCCGCCTCATGAACGCCGAGGACGCCGGCGTCCCCGCCGCCGTCGCCGCCGAGCTGCCCGCCATCGCCGCCGCCGTCGACGCGATCGCCGCCCGCATGGCCCGCGGCGGCCGCCTCGTCTACGCGGGCGCCGGCACCGCCGGCCGGATGGGCGTCCTCGACGCCAGCGAGTGCCCGCCCACGTTCAGCACCGGCCCCGGGCAGGTCGTCGGCCTGATCGCGGGCGGACCCTCCGCCATGGTGGAGGCCGTCGAGGGCGCCGAGGACTGCCCCGAGCTGGCCGCCGCCGACCTCGCCGCCCTGCAGCTCACCGCCGAGGACAGCGTCGTCGGGATCTCCGCCTCCGGCCGCACCCCGTACGCGCTCGGCGCCGTCGCGTACGCCCGCGCGCGCGGCGCGCTCACCGTCGGCCTGTCCTGCAACGCCGGCTCCGCGCTCGCCGCGGCCGCCGAGCACGGCATCGAGGTCGTCGTCGGCCCGGAACTGCTCACCGGGTCCACCCGCCTGAAGGCCGGCACCGCGCAGAAGCTCGTCCTCAACCTCATCTCGACGATCACGATGATCCGGCTGGGCAAGACGTACGGGAACCTGATGGTCGACCTGCGGGCCTCCAACGAGAAGCTGCGCGCACGCTCCCGCCGCATCGTCGCCCTGGCCACCGGCGCCGGCGACGAAGAGGTCGAGGGCGCGCTGGCCGCCGCGGGCGGCGAGGTGAAGGCCGCGATCCTCGTCCTCCTCGCCGGCGTCGACGGCCCGACCGCCTCCGCCCTGCTCGCCGCCTCGCACGGCCACCTCCGCGCGGCCCTCGCCCGTGCAGCGGCACCCGGCGCCCCCGACCCGGCGGCCGGCACCGCCGCGCCCGCCCCCTGACCGGCCACTCTCCCCCAACCCGCCCCCGACACAAGGCGATCACCCCATGCCCTCAGACAAGCACCGCGACACGGCCGCCGCGATCCTCCCCCTGGTCGGCGGCCCGGACAACGTCACCTCGATCGCGCACTGCATGACGCGGCTGCGCATCGGGCTGCGCGACCGCTCGCTCGTCGACGACGCCGCGCTGCGGGAGCTGCCGGGCGTGCTGGGCGTCGTCGAGGACGACACGTACCAGATCGTCCTCGGGCCCGGCGCCGTCGCACGCGTCACCCCCGCGTTCGAGGCCCTCGTCGCCGCCGCCCGCCAGGACTCCCCCGCCGCACCGGCCGCGGCCCCCGCCGCCCCCGTCACCGCCGACGGGCTCGCCGCCCGCGGCGCCGCCCTGCGCGCCGACCGCAAGGCCCGCAACGCCACCCCCGTCAAGCTGGCGCTGCGCCGCATCGCGAACATCTTCGTCCCGCTCATCCCCGCCCTCATCGGCTGCGGCATCATCGCCGGCCTGAACGGCCTCCTCGCCAACGCGGGCCTGCTGCCCACCCTCGTCCCCGCGCTCGCCGCCATCGCCTCCGGCTTCCTGTCCCTCATCGCCGTGTTCGTCGGCTACAACACCGCCAAGGAGTTCGGCGGCACCCCCGTCCTCGGCGGGGCGGTCGCCGCGATCATCGTCTTCCCGGGCGTGGCGAAGATCGACGCCTTCGGCCAGCACCTCACCCCCGGCCAGGGCGGCGTCCTCGGCGCGCTCGCCGCCGCGCTGCTCGCCGTCTGCGTGGAGAAGTGGTGCCGCACCTGGGTGCCCGAGGCCCTCGACAACCTCGTCACCCCGACCGTCACCGTCCTGACGGCCGGCCTCGCCACCCTCTTCGGCCTGATGTTCCTCGCCGGCGAGATCGCCGCCGCCATCGGAGCGTTCGCCGGCTGGCTCCTGCACGCCGGCGGCGCCTTCGCCGGGCTCGTCCTCGGCGGCCTCTTCCTGCCGCTCGTCATGCTCGGCCTGCACCAGGCCCTCATCCCCATCCACACCACCCTCATCGAGCAGAGCGGCTACACGGTCCTGCTGCCGATCCTCGCCATGGCCGGCGCCGGACAGGTGGGCGCCGCACTCGCCGTCTACTGCCGGCTGCCCCGCAACCGCTCCCTGCGCACCGTCATCAAGTCCGCGCTCCCCGCCGGCTTCCTCGGCGTCGGCGAGCCCCTCATCTACGGGGTGTCCCTGCCGCTCGGCCGGCCCTTCGTCACCGCCTGCGCGGGCGGCGCCGCGGGCGGCGCGTTCGTCGGCCTGTTCAACCAGCTGGGCAGCGTCTTCGGCTCGACCGCCATCGGCCCGTCCGGGTGGGCGCTGTTCCCGCTGCTGGACGGGCACTCCGGCATGGGCACGACCGCCGCGATCTACGCGGGCGGGCTCGCCGTCGGCTACCTCGTGGGCTTCGCCGCCACCTGGTTCTTCGGCTTCACCGACCGCATGCTGGCGGACCTGAACACCGACGGGGGAAAGGATCCGGCCACCGCCCCACCGGCCAACACGCCCGCTATGGCGTAAATGTGGATCCGGAGGCCAGACTTCCCGCATGCAGCTCCCCCCCGAAGCCGTTGCAGCCGCCGCCGTCGTCGAGGTCGTCCGTCTCCCCGCCCGCCCCGAACGCTACGGCCGGCCCATGTCCGGTCCCGTGGTCAGCCGGTGGACCGGCCGGCAGGCCGCCGACTCCCTCGACCTGATCTCGTCCATGCCGCCCGGGGAAGCCCGCCTGTGCTTCGCCCCCGGCTGGGGCCTGCGCGCCTTCGGCGCCGACGAGGGCCTCCTCTTCGAGCTGGTCTTCTGCTTCAGCTGCCACCACCGCTGGCTGTGGGGCCCGGCCGTGCCGGAGGAGCTCGCCTTCGACACCATCTCCGGCAACACCGCCGAGGCCGACGCGCTGCTCGCACACTTCCGCGACGCCGCCTGACGGACCGTACGGGCGCCCCGTACGGCCGCGGGCGACAGCGGCGGCCGCGAGGAGGGACCGGGAGGAGGGGCCGGGAGGAGGGACCGCGCCCGGCCGACCGGAGCGGGCGGTACGAACGCACCGCGCCGGCTGCCCGAACGGCCCGGCCCCGGCGACCGCCCGTACGGCCGGACCGGCCGACCGACCGGCAGAAACCGGCCAATCCCGCCACCGGGCACACCTCGCCACCGCGCCGAGCAGCCGCCCGCGGCGCGAAGCACCCGGCCCACCGGATCGCGGGCCGGCGTGAACCGGGAAAGCCGGACCGGAGTCGGCTCCCTCTGATCGCGTTCACCAGTTCGGGCGAATGAAGCGCTGTTCGCGTCGGCGTGCCGTCATGCGCCAACAGCGTATTCAGCATCCGCACCCGAACGGAGCCGCGCATGACGCTTCAGTCGATCCGCCGGTGGACTGACGGGGCACCATGGTGTCGAGGAGGCAACGCCATGACCCCCAGCTTTGCCGAGCACCCGCAGATGTCGGTCGAGGAGTTCGAGCAGATCGCTCGTGCGGCACCCGAGACGGTGACCCTTGAGTTCATTCAGGGAAAGCTTGAGGTCAAGCCCGTGCCCGACGGCGACCACGACGAGATCATCATGTGGGTGCTCCGGCAGTGCATGCAGCAACGGCCGGAACTCGCGCTCTACCCGGAGCGCGGACTGCAGGTCGAGAAGTACCGTGCCGGACGGGCTCGGGTGGACGGGGCGCTGGCACCCGTCGGAGCCTTTGCCGGGGCCGGGGAGTGGGCCGATACGGCGCACGTGCTCATGGTGCTGGAGGTGACCTCGCACGACAAGGACACCGAGGCGCTGAAGGACTTCGTGCGCTGAGCGGCGGCGGTCCGGCCCGTTGCCCCGCCGGTCCCGGCGGTCCCGGCGGGGCGGCGGGCCGGGCGGGTCAGAGGCCGGACGCGAAGAGCAGTTCGTTCGGGCTGCCCGTGCTGACGCGGGTCAGGACGCCCTTCGTCGCGTTCTGCTTCAGGTACGTGTAGATCTGCGCCGGCGTCTCCGTCGGGTGGGCCTGCCGGTGCAGCACGGCGATCCCCGCGACGTGCGGCGACGCCATCGACGTGCCGTTCAGGGCGACCGTGCCGCCGCCGAGGCGCGCCGACACCACGTCCTGCCCGGGCGCGTACAGGTTCACGCACGGCCCGTAGTTCGAGAAGTCCGTCTCCTGGTCGTACGCGTTGGACGCGCCGACCGTCAGGACGCGGGCCGCCGACGCCGGCGACACGTTGCACGCGTCGCGCGCCTCGTTCCCGGCCGCGACGACCGGCAGGACGCCCGCATCCGACAGCGCCGTCGCGGCCGCGTTGACGGTGGTCGAGCGGTCGCCCCCGAGGGAGGCGTTCGCGACGGCCGGCTGGCGGGCGTTCTTCGCGACCCAGTCGAAGCCCGCGATGATCCCCGACCAGGCGCCCCGCCCGTCGCAGCCCAGCACCCGCACCGACACCAGGTTCGCCTTCGTCGCCACCCCGTACGTCTTCCCGGCGACCGTGCCCGCGACGTGCGTGCCGTGCCCGTTGCAGTCCAGGCCCTGCCGGCCGTCGCCCATCGCGTCGAAGCCGAACACGGCGCGCCCGCCGAACTCGGTGTGCTGGTAGTCGATGCCCGAGTCGATGATGTACGCCGTCACCCCGGCGCCGCTGCCCGTCGGCGTGTACGTACCGTCGAGCGGCAGGCTCCGCTGGTCGATCCGGTCCAGGCCCCACGCCGCGGCCGGGGCCCGCAGCGCCGGACCCGCCGCCGGCTGAAGCGGCGCCGACACCTCCGCGTCCTCCTCCACCGACTTCACGCCCGGCGCCAGGCGGACCGCGGCCAGCTGGCTCGTCGTCATCGCCACCGCGAAGCCGTTCACGGCCTTGCTGTACACGAAGGACGGCTTCAGCTTGAGCTGCTCGGCCAGCTTCGCCCCGTCCACCCCCGCGTCGAGGGTGACGATGTACTTGCCGGGGATCGCGTTCTCCGCGGTCAGCAGCGGGACCGGCGTCGGCTCCGGGGTGCTCGCGGACGCCGGGCCGGCGAGGGCGGCGGGGGCCAGGGTGAGGGCGAGGGCGGTCGCCAGACCGGTGAGCAGGCGCTTGCGCATGGGGGACTCCATGAGGGGGCGGGGATCGGCATGACGGAGCCGCGCCCCGTCGGCGCCGGGAACGCCTCCGGGGTGCGGCACCCCCTTCATCGGGCCGCGGCGCGCGACGGCTTGAGCAGCACAGCCCGGATGGCCGAGAAGCGGCCGCACGGCCCCGTCCGGTACGGGGACGGCGCCGCGCACCGGCGCTCCGCGGGCGGAAGCCGTCACCCTCCCGGGGCGGCCGCGGCACGGAAGTCCACCCGTACGGGCCTACGGCCGGGCGGCGGGGCGCACCGGCGCAGACCGGCAGTGCTCCCGCCGGGGCCGCGCCACGCCCTGTATGTCGTTGACCGGCACCGGCCTGCGTGATGGCCTCACCGCATGCGCAACCAGCCGAGGTGGACCCTGCCCGCGGCCGTCGCCGCCGCCGCGCTCGCCGCCACCGCCGCAGCCGCCCTGCCCGCCCACGCCCAATCCGCCGGAACCCCTGCCGGCGACGGCCCCGCCACCGCACAGGCCGCCCCGGCGGCCCCGGCCGCGGCGCCGGCCGACTGGCCGACGTACCTGATCACCGTCCGCCGCGGCCTCGACCCCGGCACCGTCGCCCGCGCCTACGGCATCACCCCGGTGCACGTGTACCGGCACGCTCTGAACGGCTTCGCCGCACCGCTCTCCCCCGCGCAGGTCACGGCCCTCCAGGAGACGCCGCTGGTCGAATCCGTCGAGGAGGACGGGTCGGCCTCCGGCGCTGGCGCGACCGCCTGACCCTCACCGGGGGAAGGCCGCGGTCTCCCACGTCAGCGAGAACGGCGCGGGCAGCTTCACCGGCTCCCCGAACGCGAACCGGGCAGCGCTCCCGCAGGCGCCGCTGCGCGGTCCGGTGAACAGGGTGACCGTCGGCCCGTGCCCGTCGAACCGGTCGATGAGCAGGTACACCGGAACGTGGGCGTGCGCGTACGCCCGGAGTCTCCCGCCACGAGGGAAAAAGCCGTTGCCAGGGCACGGCGGTGCGTGCCTACCGTGGCGCCGTGGCCACACAGATGATCGTCCTCAACGGGGGCTCCAGCTCCGGCAAGTCCGGGATCGCCCGCTGCCTCCAGGCCGTGCTGCCCGAGCCGTGGCTCGCCATCGGCGTCGACACCCTGATCGAGACCATGCCGGCGGCGATGCAGTCCTCCGACGCGGGGCTCGGCATCGGCGCCGACGGCGCCGTCAGCACCGGGCCGGCGTTCGCCGCGCTGGAGGCGGCCTGGCGGGCCGGCGTCGCCGAGATGGCCCGGGCCGGCGCCCGGATCATCGTCGACGACGTCTTCCTCGGCGGCGCGGAGTCCCGCAGGCGGTGGGAGGCCGTCCTCGGCGGGCTGGACGTCCTGTGGGTCGGCGTGCGCTGCACCGCCGAGGTGGCCGCGGGCCGCGAGACCGCCCGCGGCGACCGCGCCGCGGGCATGGCAGCCCTCCAGGCCGAGGCCGTCCATCGGGGCATGGCCTACGACCTGGAGGTCGACACGACGCACACCGAGTCCCTGGACTGCGCCCGCGCCATCGCCGCCCGCGTCGCCCGCTGACCGGCCGGGGCCGCCGGGCCGCCGGGCCGGCCGGGGTTGCGTCCGCGGACCCGGTCTCAGCCGCGGGCCGCCGCGACGAACGCCCTGATCAGGTCCGGGGACTTCACGCCCCGCTCGCTCTCGACGCCGCTGGAGACGTCCACGCCCCACGCGCCGGTCGTCTCCACGGCCTCCCGTACGTTCGCCGGATCCAGGCCGCCGGCCAGCAGCCACTGCCCGCGCGGGGCCGTGAACTCCTGCGCGGCCCAGTTCCACGGCTTGCCGGAGCCCGGGTCGGGGGCGTCGATCAGCAGCAGGTCCTCCCCGTACTCCCCGCACCGCTCCACCCGCAGGGCGGTGGCCCGCAGCAGGGTGCGGCCCTGCGCACGCAGCGCGCCGTAGAACTCGGGGCCCTCGTCGCCGTGCAGCTGCACGCCCCGTACGCCGCTCTCCTCCGCGAGGCGGCGGACCTCCTCGACGGGCTGCCCGCGGAACACGCCCACGGTCAGGACCCCGGCGGGCACGCGCTCGGCGAGCTCCCGGGCCTCCGCGGCGCCGATGGTGCGGGGGCTGCCCGGGGCGAAGACGAACCCGACGGCGTCGGCGCCCGCGGCCACGGCCGCGTCGACGTCGCGGGCGGTCTTCAGACCGCAGATCTTCACGAAGAGGTCGCTCATGCCCCCAGTGAAACAAATCCGCGTGACGCGGTCCGGGCGGTCTTGAAGACTGGACGCATGACCGACGCGACGCACACCCTCACCACCGGCGGCCCCGACTCCGGCCTCGACGAACGGCTCGGAAAGGAGCTGGACGCCTTCAACAGGGAGGCCTCCGGAAGCACCCCCGAGGAGTTCAGCGTGCGCGTGGACGACGCCGAGGGGAACCTCGTCGCGGGCCTCAGCGGCTGGACCTGGGGCGACCGGGCGGGCATCGCGATGGTGTGGGTGCGCGAGGACAGCCGGCGCGACGGCTGGGGCGGCAGGCTCCTCGCCGCGGCGGAGGCACAGGCCGCGGCCCGCGGCTGCCGCTCGATCATGGTGTCCTCGTTCACTTTCCAGGCCCCGGAGTTCTACGCCCGCCACGGCTACGAGGAGAGCGCCCGCGTCCCCGGCTTCCCCGGCGGCCACGAGGACGTCTACTTCCTGAAGCCCCTCCCTGCCGCCTGAGCAGACCCCGCACCGCCCGGAGCGCCGCCCCCAGGGGTGGCGCTCCGCCCGTATCCGGGCATGGCGGCAGTTCCGCCCCTAGCCTGGAACGTGCCCGCCTCAGGGCACGGCTACCCCGATCCAGGGAGGACGACGGTGACGATCATGATCGAGCGTGACACCACGATAGAGACCGCATCGCCGCCGACGTTCGAGCGCCTTCTGCGAACCGTCGAGGAAATGCACACGCCAGACGGCTTCAAGGCCGAGCTCATCCGGGGGAAGATCATCGTGTCACCGTGGTCCAAGCTGCGCTACGTGCGGCCCATGCGCGCCTTGCGCCGACAGCTGGAGGCACACGCGCCGGACGGGCACCTCGTCGAGACCACACCGGTTCTCTTCCGGTTCCCGGAAGCCGCACGGGCGTACGGACCCGATCTCTTCGTGGCCGACGAGGCCGCCTTCGAGGAGGACGGCCGCCACGCCGACGCCGCCGCCCTCTCCCTGGTCGCGGAGTTCACCTCCGTCTCGACCAGGGATGCGGACTGGGTGGAAAAGCTGGAGGTGTACGGCCGCCTGGTGCCCGTCTACCTGGTCGTCGACATGCAGGAGTCGGAGATCACCTGCTTCTCCGACCCCTCGCCGCACGGCTACCGCTCCCGGCAGACGGTGCCCTTCGGGAAGCCCCTGGCCGTCGCGGAGCCCTTCGGCTTCGAGTTCGACACGGCCGCATTCCAGTCCACGTCCTGAAACGCGCCGAGGGCGGCACCCCCTCCGGATGGAGTGGGTGCCGCCCTCGGTCGGGAACAGCCGATCAGCGCGGGGCCGATCAGAAGTCCATGTCACCGCCCGGCATGCCGCCCGGAGCGGCGGCGGCCTTCTCCGGCTTGTCGGCGATGACGGCCTCGGTGGTCAGGAACAGCGCGGCGATCGACGCGGCGTTCTGCAGGGCGGAACGCGTGACCTTCGCCGGGTCGATGATGCCCTCGGCGATCATGTCGACGTACTCGCCGGTCGCGGCGTTCAGGCCGTGGCCCGGGGTCAGGTTGCGCACCTTCTCCACCACGACGCCGCCCTCGAGGCCGGCGTTGACGGAGATCTGCTTCAGCGGGGCCTCGAGCGCCAGCTTGACGGCGGCGGCACCGGTGGCCTCGTCGCCCTCCAGCTCCAGCTTCTCGAAGACCGAGGAGGCCTGCAGCAGGGCCACGCCACCACCGGCGACGATGCCCTCCTCGACGGCGGCCTTCGCGTTGCGGACGGCGTCCTCGATGCGGTGCTTGCGCTCCTTGAGCTCCACCTCGGTCGCGGCGCCGGCCTTGATGACGGCCACGCCGCCGGCCAGCTTCGCGAGGCGCTCCTGGAGCTTCTCGCGGTCGTAGTCCGAGTCGGAGTTCTCGATCTCGGCGCGGATCTGGTTCACGCGACCGGCAACCTGGTCGCTGTCACCGGCACCGTCGACGATGGTGGTCTCGTCCTTGGTGATGACGACCTTGCGGGCGCGGCCCAGCAGGTCCAGGCCGGCGTTCTCCAGCTTGAGGCCGACCTCCTCGGAGATGACCGTGCCGCCCGTGAGGATGGCGATGTCGCCGAGCATGGCCTTGCGGCGGTCGCCGAAGCCCGGGGCCTTGACGGCGACGGACTTGAAGGTGCCGCGGATCTTGTTGACGACCAGGGTCGACAGGGCCTCGCCCTCGACGTCCTCGGCGATGATCAGCAGCGGCTTGCCCGACTGCATGACCTTCTCCAGGAGCGGCAGCAGGTCCTTGACGTTGCTGATCTTGGAGTTGGCGATCAGGATGTACGGGTCGTCGAGGGACGCCTCCATACGCTCCATGTCGGTGGCGAAGTACGCCGAGATGTAGCCCTTGTCGAAGCGCATGCCCTCGGTGAGCTCAAGCTCCAGACCGAAGGTCTGGGACTCCTCGACGGTGATGACGCCTTCCTTGCCGACCTTGTCCATGGCCTCGGCGATGAGCTCGCCGATCTGGGTGTCGGCGGCGGAGATGGAGGCCGTGGAAGCGATCTGCTCCTTGGTCTCGACGTCCTTCGCCTGCTCCAGCAGGGCGCCGGAGACGGCCTCGACGGCCTTCTCGATGCCGCGCTTGAGGGCCATCGGGTTGGCGCCGGCCGCCACGTTGCGCAGGCCCTCGCGGACGAGCGCCTGGGCGAGGACGGTCGCGGTGGTCGTACCGTCGCCGGCGACGTCGTCCGTCTTCTTGGCGACTTCCTTGACCAGCTCGGCGCCGATCTTCTCGTACGGGTCCTCGAGCTCGATCTCCTTGGCGATGGAGACACCGTCGTTGGTGATCGTGGGGGCGCCCCACTTCTTCTCAAGGACGACGTTGCGACCCTTGGGGCCAAGGGTGACCTTGACGGCGTCGGCGAGCTGGTTCATGCCGCGCTCGAGGCCGCGCCGGGCCTCCTCGTCGAACGCAATGATCTTGGCCATCTGAAGTGGTCCTCCAGGACTGGGGTTTCCCCCTGCGCCGCCAGGCGCGCGGGGAGGGGTGGATTGCTCCGGACCGCGTCCGCGCCCGCGACGGACGGCCTGCGTGACCGGCGGTTCCTTCCCGCCGGACCTGCGGGCCTCACCGACCCGGTCCCGTGTAGTAGCACTCTCACTCGTAGAGTGCTAACGCCAATGATTAGCACTCGACCCCCGCGAGTGCAAGCGGCTTCCCGCCATCCCCGGCCACCGCAGGCGACACGCCCGCCGCGGCGCCGGCGGCAGGGCGGGCGGCAGGGCGGCCCCGTCCCGGAACACACGGAGGGCCCGCACCCCTCCTCAGGATGCGGACCCTCGTGTATGCGTCGGTGGTCGATCGCGCCGGGACTAGACGGCGAGCTTGACCATGTCCGCCTGCGGACCCTTCTGGCCCTGCGAGATCTCGAACTCGACCCGCTGACCCTCTTCAAGGGTGCGGTACCCGTCCATCTGGATGGCGCTGTAGTGGACGAACACATCCGCACCACCGTCGACCGCGATGAAGCCGTAGCCCTTCTCCGCGTTGAACCACTTGACGGTGCCCTGAGCCATGCCTAACTCCCCTATTACTGGCCCTTGCGCAGGACCGCACTTCGCGGTCCCGGGTCAGAACTTGCGCCGGAACGCCTCGACCGCGGCTGAATGTATCTGCACCGGTGCTGTCTGCAACAGGTCAATCCGACGAGAAATCCGGTCACACCGAAAGCGGAAAATAGGCCGAAAATTTGTCATATTCCCGGGCAACTCGGACCTGGCATAACGCGCCAAAGCCTCATAACGCACCCGCACATTGACTCAATGTCACCCATCACGCGACCCGTACATATGCGGCGGGCAAGAACAGCGGAGGGGACTTCCCCAACTCTACCGCGCCCAACCAAGCAGAATTACCCCCTCCGCTTTTACCGGAGGGGGTAATCGGGGCCGTGCGCGTGCGAACGGGTGCGGGGGGACGGGTCAGCAGCCGCCGGCGACGGCCGGGATGATGGACACGCCCGCGCCGTCCGGCGTCGCCGCCTCCAGACCGCCCTCGAAGCGGACGTCGTCGTCGTTGACGTACACGTTCACGAAGCGGCGCAGCTTGCCCTGGTCGTCCAGGACGCGCGCGGCGATCCCGGGGTGGTTCGCCTCCAGCGACGCGATGACCTCGGCGAGGGTGGCGCCCTCGGCGGGCACCTCGGCCTGGCCGCCGGTGTAGGTGCGCAGGATGGTGGGGATGCGGACGTTGACGCTCATGGCGCTTCTGCCTTTCCGGGCGCGGGGTGCAGCGGGGTGCAGGGGAGGGTCAGGCCAGGCCGGCGGCGCGGAACGCGTCCAGGCTCGGGCGGATCACGGCGGTCTGCCCGCTGTCCGCGGCCACCGCCTCCAGGGTCTTCAGGCCGTCGCCGGTGTTGAGGACGACGGTGGTCAGCGAGGGGTCGAGCTGCCCGTTCTCGATCAGCTTCTTCGTCACGCCGACGGTCACGCCGCCCGCGGTCTCCGCGAAGATGCCCTCGGTCCGGGCCAGGATCCTGATGGCCTCGACGACCTGCTCGTCCGTGACGTCCTCGACGTAGCCTCCGGTGCGGCGCGCGATGTCCAGCACGTACGGTCCGTCCGCCGGGTTGCCGATCGCGAGGGACTTCGCGATCGTGTTCGGCTTCTGCGGGCGGACCACGTCGTGGCCGGCCTTGAACGCGGTCGACACCGGGGAGCAGCCCTCGGCCTGCGCACCGAAGATCTTGTACGGCCGGTCCTCGACCAGGCCCAGCTTCACGAGCTCCTGCAGACCCTTGTCGATCTTGGTGAGCTGGGAGCCGGAGGCGATCGGCACCACGATCTGGTCGGGCAGCCGCCAGCCGAGCTGCTCGCAGATCTCGTACGCCAGCGTCTTCGAGCCCTCGCCGTAGTAGGGGCGCAGGTTGACGTTGACGAAGCCCCAGCCCTCGCCCAGCGGGTCTCCGATGAGCTCGGAGCAGAAGCGGTTCACGTCGTCGTAGTTGCCCTCGATGCCGACGAGGTCGCCGCCGTACACGCCGGCCATGACGACCTTGCCCTGCTCCAGGTCGTGCGGGATGAACACGCAGGAGCGGAAGCCGGCGCGCGCCGCGGCGGCGCCGACGGCGCCGGCCAGGTTGCCCGTGGAGGAGCAGGACAGGGTGGTGAAGCCGAAGGCGCGGGCGGCCTCGACCGCGATCGCGACGACGCGGTCCTTGAAGGAGTGCGTCGGGTTGCCGGAGTCGTCCTTGACGTACAGCTTGCCGGTGACGCCCAGCTCCTTGGCCAGGTTCTCGGCGTCGACGAGCTTGGTGAAGCCCGGGTTCAGGCTCGGCTTGGAGGCCACGTCCGTGGGGACGGGCAGCAGCGGGGCGTAGCGCCAGATGTTGTGCGGGCCGGCCTCGATCGCCGCGCGCAGCGCCTCCGGGTCGCCGGCCGGCAGCTCGTACGCGACTTCGAGGGGCCCGAAGCACTCGGCGCAGGCGAAGATGGGTCCGAGCTCGAAGCGGGTGCCGCACTCGCGACAGGAGAGCCCGGCCGCGGGGCCGAGGTCCACGGAGGACGCAGAAGCGGAGGTTCCGGCGGAAGGTACGGCAACGGTCTGTGCAGCCATGATCGGCGAGGCCCTTTCTCCTCATCTTCCCCATGGCGCACTTCGCCATGAGACGGAATTGGCACCTTCCCTAGCCGGGGACCTCGCTGCTGCTGCGCGCAGTGGCGGGAAACCGACTGGAGGGTTGCCGGGGCTTCAACGGGCCGTGTCCCTCTGCCCCTCTGGATGAGCGGTATGGCGCGGGGCGCGCGCTCGACGGCGCACCCCGGCATTTGTCGGAAGGACCCCCGGCATGCGGCGGCCCTTCGCGTTGTTCAAGACTGTAACCGAAGCTCCGAGCGGTTGAGACAGCCGTCCGAAGCGCGAGATGGATCACTTTTCGGCCGGACCGGCCGAGGGAAGCAGGGAGAGCCGAACGTGCTGGAAGAGGTGGAGCGCTGGCTCGCGGACCGCTCCTGGTCCGTGGCCGACCGGCCGCTCGACCAGCTGCTGGCCGCCAAACGCGCGGCCGGCACCACGGTCAGTGTCGTCCTGCCCGCCCTCGACGAGGAGGCGACCGTCGGCGACATCGTCGAGGTCATCCGGCGCGAACTCGTCGACGGACTGCCGTACCCGCTCGTCGACGAGCTGGTCGTCGTCGACTCCGGGTCCGCCGACCGCACTGCCGAGGTCGCCGCGAAGGCCGGCGCCACCGTCGTCCACCGCGACGACATCCTGCCCCGCATCCCGGCCGTCCCCGGCAAGGGCGAGGTGCTGTGGCGCTCACTGCTGGCCACCTCCGGGGACGTCGTCTGCTTCGTCGACGCCGACCTGCGCGACTTCTCCGCCGCGTTCGTCACCGGCATCGTCGGCCCGCTGCTGACCGAGCCGGACGTCCAGTTCGTCAAGGCCATGTACGACCGCCCCCTCGGCGACGCCCCCGGCCAGGGCGGCCGCGTCACCGAGCTCGTCGCCCGCCCCCTGCTCAACCTGCACTGGCCGCGGCTCGCCGGCTTCGTCCAGCCCCTCGGCGGCGAGTACGCCGTCCGCCGCAGCCTGCTGGAGCGGCTGCCGTTCCCCGTCGGCTACGGCGTCGAGCTGGGCCTCCTCGTCGACGCGCTGCACACCGTCGGGCTCGACGCGCTCGCCCAGGTCGACGTCGGCGTACGGCTCCACCGGCACCAGGACGGGCAGGCGCTGGGCCGGATGGCCGCCGCGATCTACCGCACCGCGGAGCTGCGGCTCTCCCGCGGGCACTCCCCCGACCACCGCTGGGGGCACCCCCGGCTGCGGCCGGCGCTGACCCAGTTCGAGCGCGGGCCGCACGGCTTCGAGCCGCGCACCCACCCCGTGGACACCGAGGAACGGCCGCCGATGGCCGACATCGAGGAGTACGCGGTCCGACGCGTGGCGTGACGGCAGGCGAACATGGGTGAAACCGGACGTTTGAGCGGGCGCGGGCCGGGCTAGGTTCGCCGCATGGCTTCCCAGGTACTCGTCGCCGCGAACCGCGGTCCGCTCTCCTATGACCTCGACTCCGACGGCACCCTCGGTGCCCGCCGCGGCGGAGGCGGCCTCGTCTCCGGACTGTCGGCCGCCCTGGCCGAACAGCCGGGCGCGCTCTGGATCTGCGCCGCCCTCTCACCGGGCGACCGCGAGGCCGTCCGCCGCGGCGTCGCCGAGCCCGGCGTCCGGATGCTGGACATCGATCCGGACACCTACGACGCCGCGTACAACGGCATCGCCAACTCCGTCCTCTGGTTCACCCACCACCACCTGTACGACATCCCGCGCACCCCCGTCTTCGACGCCGCCTTCCGCCGCCAGTGGGAGGCGTACACCGCCTACAACCGGGCCTTCGCCGAAGCCCTCGCGGAGGAGGCCGGCCGGGGCGCCTGCGTGCTCGTACAGGACTACCACCTCGCCCTCGTCCCCGGGATGCTCCGCGAACTCCGCCCCGACCTGCGCATCGCCCACTTCACGCACACCCCGTGGGCGTCACACGAGTTCCTGCAGATGCTCCCCGACGACATCCGCACCGACCTGCTGTGGGGCATGCTCGGCGCCGACCTGCTGGGCTTCCACACCTGGGCATGGGCGCACTCCTTCCTCGGCTCCGCCCGCCTCGACGACGCGCGGGGCACCGCCGAGCCGGGCATGCCGTCGGGCACGGACGGCGAACGGTACGTCGCGAAGAACCCCAACAGCCCCGTACGGCACCTCCGCACGGACGTGGCGGTCTTCCCCCTCGGCGTCGACGCCGACGAACTGCGGCGGCTCGCCGGCCGGCCCGAGGTCGACGAGCGGCTCGCCGAGCTGCGGGCCGCGATCGGCGACCGCAGGACGATCGTCCGCGTGGACCGCACGGAACTGTCCAAGAACATCGTCCGCGGCCTGCTGGCCTACCGGGAGCTCCTGGCGACCCGGCCCGAATGGCACGGCCGCGTCGTCCACCTCGCGTCCGCGTACCCGTCCCGGCAGGACCTCCCCGAGTACCGGGCGTACACGCAGGCGGTCCGCGACCTGGCGGCGGAGATCAACGCGGAGTACGGCACGCCCGCCTGGGAGCCGGTACTCCTGTCCGTCCAGGACGACTTCGCCCGCTCGCTCGCGCTCTACCGCATGGCGGACGTCGCCCTCGTCAACCCGGTCCGCGACGGCATGAACCTCGTCGCGAAGGAGATCCCCGTCATCTCGGAGGCCGGCTGCGCGCTGGTCCTGTCGACGGGGGCGGGCGCGTACGGCGAACTCCGCGCGGACGCGCTGACGGTGAACCCGTACGACGTCTCGGCGACGGCGGAGGCCCTGCACGCCGCCCTGACGATGCCGGCGGAGGATCGTGCGGCCCGCACGAAGCGCCTGGCCACGGCCGCGACGTCCCTGCCGCCCGCGGCCTGGTTCACCACGCAGCTGACGGCGCTCCGCGCCGTGCCGAACTGAGCCCCGGGTCCCCGAGCCGCGGCCCCGGCCCGGCCCCGGCCTCCGGCCCCCGGCCCGGACGGGGCACCGGGTGGCCCCGGGGCGGTGGTCGGGGGGCGCCGGCACGGGGGCGGTGGGCCGCTGCGCGGAGCGCTCCCCTCCCCGCCCCTTCCCGAAACCGGGCTGCGCCCGGACCCCTTGCGGGGGCTCCGCCCCCACACCCCCGCGCCTCAAACGCCGGCGAGGCTGATCACGCCCGCCACACCCAGCCCCGCCGGCGCTTGAGGCGCGGGGTTCGGGGCGGAGCCCCGGAAGGGGCCGCGGGCGGGCCCGCTAGAGGGCGGTGGCCAGGGCCGCCAGGAAGGCCGTGACCGCGGCGGGGCCGGGGAGGACCAGGTCGGCCCGCGCCGCGAGCTCCGGCACCTCCTCCGAGCCGCTGCACACCAGCAGCCCCGGCAGCCCCTCGGCCCGCCTCTTCTCGACGGCCGCGTACGCGGCGAGGTCGCCGAGGTCGTCCCCGGCGTACAGCACCGTCTCGGCGCCCGTCTCCGCGAGGTACTCCGTCAGGGCGACGCCCTTGTCCATCCCCGGAGGCCGCAGCTCCAGCACGGCCCGCCCCGGCTCGACGATGAGCCCGTGCCGGGCGGCCAGCTCGGCGAGCGGCCCGCGCAGGGCGGCGAACGCCGCGGCCGGGTCCTCGGCGCGCCGGGTGTGGACGGCGAGGGCGCGGCCCTTCTCCTCGATCCAGGTGCCGTGCCAGGCGCCGACGGAGTGCAGGAACCCGGGCAGTTCGGCCCGTACGGCGGCGACGCCGGGGTGTTCGGCCGGGGCGTGGACGCTGCCGCTGACGGCGTCCCACCGCTCGGCCCCGTAGTGCCCGAGCACCACCAGGTGCTCCAGCCCGGCGACCCCGGCGAAGCCCCCGAGGCGCACGGCGACGCCCGCCGGCCGGCCGGTGACGACGGCGACGGAGCCGACGCGCGGGGCGAGGGCGGCGAGCGCCGGGACGGCGTCGGGGTGGGCGCGGGCCTGGTCGGGGTCGGGGACGATGTCGGCGAGTGTGCCGTCGAAGTCGAGGGCGACCACGCTGCGGCGCGGGTCGCCGAGCAGGGCCGCGAGTCCCTCGCGGCCGGCGGCGGTGACGGGCATCGGCAGGTCGTGCGGATGGCTCCCCATACGGACGACCCTAACGGCCGACCGGGACGACGGCTACGGCGCCCCCGGGGGGCGCCGTCAGCGGCGGGCTCGGCGCGCGTCGCGGATGCGGCGGAGGCGGTTGACCGTGCCGGGGGCGTGCGCGAGGGCGCGCGGGTCGTCCATCAGCGCGTTGAGCAGCTGGTAGTAGCGGACCGGGGTCATCCCCAGCCCCTCCCGTATCGCGCGCTCCTTCGCGCCCGGCCCGGGCCAGGCCCGCCCCTCGAAGGCGAGCACAGCGGCTTCGGCGGCCGTGAGCTGCTCTTCGTCCGTCATACGGCCAGATTAACGCCGCCCTCCGACACCCACCGGGGCCGCCAAGCTCGGGGTGGGTGCCGGGGGCGGAGACGATGCGCGCCGCTCAGCGCTTGTCCTCCGCGCGGGCCCGGACCGCGATCTCCTCCAGCACCTTCGCCGGCTGCGCCCCCGGCTGGACCGCCCTGCCGATGTTCTGCTTGACGCTCTCGCTCACCGCGGCCCAGGAGTTCTTGCCGACCGGGTACAGGCGGGAGTTCGGCAGGGCCTGGAGGAAGGGCTTCAGCTGGGCGGTGGCGCCGCCGTTCGCCGCTTCCATCGCGCGGAAGCCGCTGGTGGTGGGGGGGAGGAGGTCGTACTTGCGGGTGAAGGCCGTCACGTTCTTCGAGTCGTACACCCAGTCGAGGAACTTCCCGGACTCCACGCGGTGGCCGTTCTTGAACGCCATGATCCAGTCGGCGACGCCCATGGCCGGCTGCGGGGTGCCGTCGGCGGTCGGCAGCGGCACCATGCCGAACTTCACACCCTTCTCGGCTGCCTGCTTGATCAGGGTGGGGTGGCCGTTGAGCATGCCGACCTCACCGCGCGTGAACGCGTCGAAGGCGGCCTGCCGGTCGGTCTTGCCGGGTTCGGCGGCGCCGGTCAGGCCCTGGCCGACCATCTTGTCGCGCAGGAACTCGAAGGTCCTGACGTTCTCCGCGGAGTCGATCGCGTAGGCCTCTTCGTTGTCGGTGTAGCCGCCGCCGCCCGACAGCATCCACATCATCGTCTCGGCCTGTGCCTCCTCGCGGCCGAGCGGCAGCGCGAACGGCGTCGGCACGCCGGCGGCCTTCAGCTTCTTGGCGGCGGCCTCCAGGTCGGCCCAGCTCTTGGGCTGCCACGGCGTCCTGCCGTCCTTGGGGATGACGCCGGCGTCGGCGAGGAGCTTCTCGTTGTAGAAGAGCAGGCGGGTGCTGGCGACGAAGGGCATGCCGTACTGGGTGCGGCGTACCTTGCCGGCCTCGGCGAGGGGCGCGAGGAAGTCGGCCTCGGTCTGGACGGACAGCAGCTCGTCGGTGGTGTGGAGCTTCCCGGCGGCGGCGTAGTCGGCGTAGGCGCCGATCTGTGCGATGTCGGGGGCCTTGCCCTCCTTGACCATGGCCGCGACCTTGGCGTCGACCTCGGACCAGGAGTAGACGCTGACCTCGACCTTGACGCCGGGGTGGGTCTTCTCGAAGCCGGCGGCGAGGTCCTTCCAGTAGGCGGCCGAGGAGTTCTGGGGATTGTCCCCGTAGTCGGCCGCCACGACCCGGAGGGTCACCTCGTTGTCCCCGACGAGGCTTCCGCAACCGGTCAGCGTCACCGCCAGGCTCAGTGCGGCTCCGGTTGCGGCCAGGCTCAGGTAACGGCCCTTCACAGTTCTCGACACACCCCAGGTTGTACGTACGATCCACGTAAGGTCTACACCACTTTGGCCTCTGGTCCACATTCGGGCACGACTGGTGGCCGGAATTTGTATGGCAGCTCAACAATCCCCTCCAATGGACTAGACCTTTCCCGTCGAAGCGAGCGAGACTGTCACCCGTGAAACCCGTGAAACACGTCATCGCCCTCGATGTGGGCGGCACCGGGATGAAGGCCGCCCTCATCGCCGAGGACGGCACCCTGCTGCACCAGGCGCGCCGTGCCACCGGCCGCGACCGCGGCCCGGAGGCCGTCGTCGCGACGATCCTGGACTTCGCCGCCGAGCTGCACGCGCTGGGCCGCGAGCGCTTCGGGGCGGCCGCCGTCGCGGCCGGCGTCGCCGTCCCCGGCATCGTGGACGCCGACACCGGGACCGCCGTGTACGCCGCCAACCTCGGCTGGCGCGACGTACCGCTGCGCACCCTCCTCGGTGCCCGGCTGGGCTCCCTCCCCGTGGCCCTCGGCCACGACGTGCGCACGGGCGGCCTCGCCGAGGGCCGCATCGGGGCCGGGCGCGGCGCCGACCGCTTCCTGTTCGTCCCCCTCGGAACCGGCATCGCCGGAGCCATCGGCATCGCCGGCCGCATCGAGGCCGGCGCCCACGGCTACGCGGGCGAGATCGGCCACATCGTGGTCCGCCCGGGCGGCCCCGCCTGCGGCTGCGGGCAGCGCGGCTGCCTGGAGACCCTGGCCTCCGCCTCCGCCGTCAGCCGCGCCTGGGCCGCCGCCTGCGGCGACCCCGGCGCCGACGCCGCCGACTGCGCGCGCGCCGTCGCGGCCGGCGAGGCCGCGGCCCGCCGCATCTGGCAGGAGGCGGTCGACGCCCTCGCCGACGGCCTCGTCACCGCGATCACCCTGCTGGACCCCCGCACCCTGATCATCGGCGGCGGGCTCGCCGAGGCGGGGGAAGTCCTGTTCACACCGCTCCGCGCGGCCGTCGAGGAGCGCGTGACGTTCCAGCGGCTGCCCCACATCGTGCCGGCTGCCCTCGGGGACACCGCCGGATGCCTGGGCGCAGGCCTGCTCGCCTGGGACCTACTCGCCACGGAGGTACCTGCCTGATGTCCGGAAGCGCACACAGCACCGTTCTCTCCGGCGCACGGGTGGTGCTGCCCACCGGGATCGTGGCGGGCGGCCGCGTCATCGTCGAGGGCGACCGCATCGCCGGCAGCGCACGCGAGGACGCCTCCGTCGCCGACCTCTCGGGGCACTGGCTCGTCCCCGGCTTCGTCGACATGCACAACCACGGCGGCGGCGGCGCCTCCTTCACCTCCGGCACCGCCGAGGAGGTCCTCCGCGGCGTACGCACCCACCGCGAGCACGGCACGACCACCCTGGTGGCGTCCACCGTCACCGGCGCCCTCGACGAACTGGCCCGCCGCGCCGGGCTCCTCGCCGAGCTCACCCAGCAGGGCGAGATCGCCGGCATCCACTTCGAGGGCCCGTTCATCAACTCCTGCCGCAGGGGCGCGCACAAGGCGGAGCTGCTGCGCGACCCCGACCCGGCCGAGGTCCGCAAGCTCGTCGACGCCGCCCACGGCGCGGCCCGCATGTTCACCCTCGCGACCGAGCTGCCGGGCGGCCTGGACTCCGTACGCCTCCTCGCCGAGCACGGGGTGATCGCCGCGATCGGGCACACCGACTCCACGTACGACCAGACCCGCCAGGCCATCGACGCGGGCGCGACCGTCGCCACCCACCTGTACAACGCCATGCCCGGCATGGAGCACCGCGCGCCCGGCCCGATCGCCGCCCTGCTGGAGGACGAGCGGGTCACCGTCGAGCTCATCAACGACGGCACCCACCTCCACCCGGCCATGCTGGAACTGGCCTTCCACCACGCGGGCGCCCACCGCGTCGCCCTGATCACCGACGCGATGGACGCGGCCGGCTTCGGCGACGGCACCTACCACCTGGGGCCGCTGGAGGTCGAGGTGAAGGACGGCGTGGCCCGTCTCGTCGAGGGCGGCTCCATCGCCGGCTCCACCCTCACCCTGGACACCGCCTTCAAGCGGTCGGTCACCCTGGACCGGCTGCCCGTCGAGTCCGTCGTCCAGGCGATCTCCGCCAACCCGGCCAAACTCCTCGGGCTGTACGACGAGGTGGGCTCCCTGGAGCCCGGAAAGTACGCCGACCTGGTCGTCCTGGACGCCGCGTTCGACCTGAAGGGCGTCATGCGGCGCGGCGAATGGGTCGTCAGGCCCCCGGCCCTGCAGGGCTGAGCCGCCGATCGGGGGGTTCGGCGGCATCGGCGGACGGCGGACGGCCCGCGGGACTGGGCCGTCCGCCCCGTGTTTGACATGATCCCGGCACACACCGAGACCGGGACCTGAAGAACCATGATCCTGACCGTGACGCTGAACACCGCACTCGACGTCACCCACCGCGTGCCCAGGCTGATCCCGCACGCCACCCACCGCGCCGCCGCCGTCACCGAGCGGCCCGGCGGCAAGGGCCTCAACGTCGCCCGCGTCCTGGCCGCGCTCGGCCGGCCGGTGACCGCAACCGGCTTCGCCGGGGGCCGCACCGGCGCCGCCGTCCGCGAACTGCTGGCCGGCTGCCCCGGCCTGACGGACGCCCTGGTCCCCTGCGCGGGCCCGACACGCCGCACCCTGGCCGTCGTCGACGAATCGTCCGGCGACACCACGCAGTTCAACGAACCGGGACCGGTGATCGGCTCCGGGGAGTGGGCGGAGTTCACGGAGCGGTACGGAGCCCTGCTCGCCGGCGCCGAGGCGGTGGCCCTGTGCGGCAGCCTGCCGCCCGGCGTGCCGGTCGGTGCGTACGCGGTCCTCGTACGGGCGGCCCGCGCGGCCGGCGTCCCCGTCCTGCTGGACACCAGCGGCGAAGCCCTGCGCCGCGGCATCGCGGCCCGCCCCGACATGGTCAAGCCGAACGCCGCCGAGGTCGCCGAACTCACCGGCTCCCGCGAACCGGTCCAGGCCGGCCGCGACGCCCGCCGCCGCGGCGCCCACGCAGTGGTCACCTCACTGGGCCCGCAGGGCCTCCTGGCCACCACCCCGGAGGGCACCTGGCAGGCGGCCCCGCCCCGCCCCCTGTCGGGAAACCCGACGGGCGCGGGCGACTCGGCGGTGGCGGGCCTCCTGTCGGGCCTGGTCGAGGGCCTGGACTGGCCGTCCCGCCTGAGCCGCGCGGTCGCCCTGTCCGCGGCGACGGTCCTCGCTCCGGCGGCGGGGGAGTTCGACCCCTGCACGTACGAGGAGCTGCGCAGAAAGGTTTGCGTCACCGGTGGTTGAGTGCTCGTCAACGCGGATGCAGTGCGGCTGACGGCTGCTACATGCGCGCCGGGGCCGGCCCCTCCGCCCAGGCGGAGGGGCCGGCCCCGGGTGGTGGGTCAGCGCTTGCCCCAGCCATGGCCCAGCGACAGCTGGTCGAAGATGGCCTCGCACTGGTTGCCGGCCTCGCACGAGATCTTCATCGTGTTGGTGCCCTTGTTGAGCTTGATGAACGCGTAGGTGCGCGTCCAGCCCTTGTCCCAGGCGCCGGCGTCGGCCTTGGCGAAGTTGGCCAGGTTCAGGGACTGCGTCGGGGTCTGGCCGTTGACCGTCAGAGTGACCTTCGCGTCCTTGCCGGGCACCGCGTAGTTCACGAACAGCGTGTAGTCCCCGCCGTTCGCGATGTCCGCGGTCCAGGTCAGCGCCGCACCGGTCTGGTTGAAGTTGCCGACGTACTGGCCGCCGGCCCCCTTCCCGCCGGGCACCGCGTTCTGCAGCAGGGCGCCGCCGGTCAGGGCCATGCCCGCGCCCGCGGCGTCGCCCTTCGGCAGTTGCACGTCGGGGGAGGCCGAGGGGCTCGGGGCCTCCGACCCGCCGGAGTTCTGCGGCTGCGGCGGCTGCGGCTGGTTCTGGGTGCCGCCCTTGTCGGCGGTGTTCTTGTCACCCGTGTCGCCGAAGGTCAGGGCGGCGCCGATGCCGATCGCGACCGCTGCGACCACGGCGACCGCCGCGATGAGCATGCCGCGCCGGCTCGAACTGCTGCCGCCGCGCCCGCCGCCGCGCGCGGAACGGCCGCCCGAACCGCCTCCCTGCGGCGGCATCGCCGTCGTCGGCTGCTGCGGCGGTGCGTAGCCGCCCGCCTGGAGGGTCTCCGGGGCCTGGTACTGGGCCTGGTAGCCCGGCGGCTGCTGCTGGGGGACGGCGCGCTGGCCGCCATAGGTCCGCTCGCCGACCGTGCGCACCTGGTTGTAGGAGGTGCGGGGGACGCCGGGCTGGCCGCCGACCGTCGGGCCGGGGTAGCTGTAGCCGCCGCCCGGCGGGGGCGGGGATGCTCCGGCAGCCTGGCCGTCCGCGTAGAGGTAGCCGAACGGGTCGTCGTCCTCGGGCTTGTTCGCCCCGCCGTTCGGGCCGTTGTTCGCGGGCGTCGTCATCGCAGGTCACTCCTTTCGACCCCCGGGAGCCTACCCCGAACACGTGCACCCACGGGCGGCCGACGGGGTCAGCCGGCCCGGCGGTGTGCCTTGGACCGGGACCGCTTCTCGATGTACATGCGCTGGTCGGCGGAGCGCAGGACCTCGTCGGCGGACATTCCGCAGCTGGCCCAGCCGATGCCGAAACTCGCTCCGACACGGACGGCGCGGCCGTCCACGCGGATCGGCGGGATGATCGCGTTCCGCAGCCGTACGGCGAGGTCGGCGGCGTCCGCGGCGCCCAGGCCGTCGGCGAGGACGACGAACTCGTCGCCGCCCAGCCGGGCGACGGTGTCGCCGTCCCGGACGCCTGTCGTGAGGCGGCGGGCCACCTCGATCAGGACGGCGTCGCCGGTGTGGTGCCCGAACCGGTCGTTGATCGACTTGAAACCGTCGAGGTCGCAGAACAGGACGGCGAGCCCCTTCGTGCCGTCGTCCACCTCGGAGGCAGGCGCCACCGCGTGCACATGGTGGTCGTACGGGCCGGTCCCCGCGCCGGGCGCGCCCAGCTCGAACGGCTCCGGGTACCCCTCGTGCCGGTACGCGGACCCCCCGCCGGGCCCGACCGCCGCGTCGGCGAAGGCCCCGCCGCCCTCGTACGCGGCGTCGAGGGCCTCCACCGCGCCCGCGCGGACCGCCTGCGGCATGCGGCACAGCCGTGAGGAGAGCCGCGCGCGCAGCTCCGCGCTGTTGGGCAGCCCGGTCAGCGAGTCGTGGCTGGCGCGGTGGGCGAGCTGCAGCTCGTGCCGCTTGCGCTCCTCGATGTCCTCGACGTGGGTCAGCAGGAAGCGCGGCCCGTCCGCGGCGTCCGCGACGACCGAGTTGCGCAGCGACACCCACACGTACGTGCCGTCGCGCCGCCCGAGCCGCAGCTCGGCGCGGCCGCCCTCGGCCGAGGTGCGCAGCAGGGTGCCGATGTCCTCGGGGTGGACGAGGTCGGAGAAGGAGTACCGGCGCAGGACGGAGGCGGGGCGGCCCAGCAGCCGGCACAGGGCGTCGTTGGTGCGCAGCAGCCGCCCGTGCTGGTCGCCGCCCATCTCGGCGATGGCCATGCCGCTGGGCGCGTACTCGAAGGCCTGCCGGAACGACTCCTCGCTGGCGCGCAGCGCCTGCTGCTCGCGCTCCAGGCGGACGAGGGCGCGCTGCATGTTCGCGCGGAGCCGGGCGTTGCTGATCGCGATGGCGGCCTGGAAGGCGTACATCTGCAGGGCCTCGCGGCCCCACGCGCCGGGGCGGCGGCCGTTGCGCGGCCGGTCGACGGAGATCACGCCGAGGAGCTCGCCGCCGGAGGCGTACATCGGCGCGTAGAGCCGGTCCTCGGGGTGCCACTCGTCCTCGAAGCGGGGGTCCGGGCCGTCGGTGTGCCACTGGGGGACGTCGTCCTCCAGCAGGATCCAGCCCTCGGTGTGCGGGATGAAGCGCAGGCCGTCCCAGTTCTCACCCATCGTCAGGCGGCGCTCCCAGGAGCTGCGGGAGCCGACGCGGCCGGTGATGAGCGCTTCCGCCGCGGGGTCGCCGGCGAACGCGGCGACGACGAGGTCACCGTCGGGGCGGACGAGGTTGACGCAGGCGAGCTGGTAGCCGAGGCCGGTGACGATGCCGTCGACGACGGTCTGCAGGGTGTCGGCCAGACTCCTGGCCGTGTTGAGCTCGGCCACCACCCGGTGCAGCTGCCGCAGGGTCGCAAGACGGACGTACGGCTCTGACTCGGTCTCCATCGCTCGCTCTCCCCGAGACCTCGACAGCAACTCCAGTTTTGTCATCGGCGTTTCGTTGCGGTGTCCCGACCACTGAATCACAGTGAGCTGTGCGGCAGGTACACAGGGTCAACAAATCTTGCCGTCTGTGACTCAAGTCACATGAGATGACCGCAGGCGTCCGGTTACGGCTGCCGCAGCGGCGCAGCACTCCCCCCTTCTCCTTCCGGCGGCGGCGCCCGGCGCGCCCGGGGCAGGGCCGGGCCTAGGCCAAGGGTCCGGGGCCGGTTCGGCCCGGGGCCCGATGTGCGCCGTGGGAGGGCGAGACTAGCGTTCCGGACGTGCTGAAGACGACTCCCCTGCCCGCGCCGCCCGCCGCCACCCCGCATCCTGAGGGGGTGAGCCACGACGAGTTCCGCGCCGCGATGAGCAGACTGGCCGCGGGCGTCTGCCTGATCACCTCCCACGAGCCGCCGCTCGCGCCGGGCGGGCCGCCCGGGGAGGACGTCGGCATGACCGCCACCGCCTTCGTGTCGGTCTCGCTGGACCCGCCGCTGGTGCTGGTCAGCGTGCGCGAGGGCTCGCGGATGGACGACCTGCTGGCCGAGCAGCCGCTGTGGGCGGTCTCCGTCCTCGCCGACCACCAGGTCCAGGTCGCGAGCCGCTTCTCGATGAAGGGCCGCATCAGCGACCGGCTGCTCTTCGCCGACCTGCCCTGGGAGCGCGGCGAGCTGTCGGGGTCGCCCCTGCTGACGGACGCCCTGGCCACGCTGGAGTGCCGCACCGAGAACCGGGTCGCGGCCGGCGACCACACGCTCGTCGTGGGGCGCGTCCTCGCGGCCCGGTGCCCCGCGCCGGACGGCGCGCCGCTGGCGTATTTCCGCGGGCGGTACCGGCACCTGGCGCCCTGAAGACGAGGCGGGCGGGCCGGTGGGCGCTCCGGCTGCTACCAGTCGCGGCCCGAGCGGCCCCGCTTGGTCTCGGCGCGGGCCTTCTTCTCCCGCAGCCGCCTCTCGTTGATCCCCTTCGGGATCTTCGTCGCACGGCGCGGCTTCGGCGGCGGTGCGGTCGCCTCCGCGAGCAGGGACGCCATCCGGACCAGCGCCATCTCCCGGTTGCGCAGCTGCGAGCGGTGCTCGGAGGCGCGTACGGACAGGACCCCGTCGACCAGGCGGGACGCGAGCCGCTCCAGGGCCCGCTCCTTCCACACCTCCGGCAGTGCCTTCGACGCGGCGAGGTCGAAGAGCAGCTCGACGCGCGAGTCCGAGGTGTTCACGTGCTGCCCGCCCGGCCCGGAGGAACGCGAGAACCGCCACGAGAGCTCCGCCTCGGGGAGCACGACGGAGCCGCGGATGACATGGGGACCAGGCATGACCCCATGATCCCGCCCCCGCCCGGCCCCCGTCACCCGTATTTCCGGGCCTCCTGCGCCCGCGCGCCGGACCCGCGGCCGGCGACGCGCCGGAACCCGGACGGCCGTACCGGAACCTGCGGGGCACCTCGCCGCGTTATGAAGGACAGCGGTACCTTGACCGCACATCCAGCGGTCAGCGACGAGGAAGGGACACCAGTCACAATGGCAGTAAGCCTGTCCAAGGGCGGCAACGTCTCGCTCACCAAGGAGGCCCCCGGCCTCAGCGCCGTCACGGTCGGCCTCGGCTGGGACGTCCGGACGACGACCGGTGTCGACTTCGACCTCGACGCCTCGGCCATCGCGGTCAACGCGATGGGCAAGGTCGTCTCGGACGGCCACTTCGTCTTCTTCAACAACAAGTCCACCCCGGACCAGAGCATCGTCCACACCGGTGACAACCGCACCGGTGAGGGCGCCGGCGACGACGAGGCGATCAACGTCAACCTGGCCGCCCTCCCGGCCGACGTCGACAAGATCGTCTTCCCGGTCTCGATCTACGACGCCGAGTCCCGCAGCCAGAACTTCGGCCAGGTCCGCAACGCGTACATCCGCGTCGTGAACCAGGCCGGCGGCGCCGAGATCGCCCGCTACGACCTCTCCGAGGACGCGGCCACCGAGACCGCCATGGTCTTCGGCGAGCTCTACCGCAACGGCGCCGAGTGGAAGTTCCGCGCGGTCGGCCAGGGATACGCCTCCGGCCTCGCCGGCATCGCCCAGGACTTCGGCGTCAACGTCTGAGTCCGCCGCGCACCGGACCACGGCGCGGGGCGGCTCCCCCGGATCTCCGGACTTCCGGGCCCCGCCCCGGCTGCCGCGGTCACCGCTCCGGCCCCCTCCCGGCCGTCCGGGGAGGGGTCCGGGGGCGGGGGCGCCGGGCGCCCGGGCGGGGCGCTGTGGTCAGCGGGGGCTGTCCTTGCCGTACAGCCACACGTCCCACACCTGCCGCAGGTCCAGCCCCGTCTGCTTCTCGGCGTACGCGGTGAAGTCCGCGGTGCTCGCGTTCCCGTGCCGCCGCTCGGCCGCCCAGCCGCGCAGCAGCGCCGAGAACGCCGCATCGCCCGCCTCCTGCCGGATCCGGTGCAGCACCATCGCGCCCCGGTGGTAGACCGGATTCCCGGAGATGTCCTCCGGCCCGGGCGGGGACGCCGGCGCGAACGCGTCCCAGTCGGAGTCCGCCGCAGGGTCCACCGCGGTGTCACCGGCCAGGAACGCGTCGAAGCGCTGCTCGGCGGTCGGCCCGCCGTGGTCCTCCGCCCACAGCCACTCCGCGTACGTGGCGAACCCCTCGTTCAGCCACATGTCCTTCCACGACGCCGGCGAGACCGAGTTCCCGAACCACTGGTGCGCCAGCTCGTGCAGCACCAGGTCCTCCGTCGGCGCGCCCGGGAACACCGGCCGCGTCTGCGTCTCCAGCGCGTACTCCAGGCTCCCCGCCGGCAGCACGATCGCACCGCCCGCCGAGAACGGGTACGGCCCGAACCGCGCCGCGCCCCACTCCGTCATCTCCGCCAGCCGCCCCAGCGCGGGCGCGCTCTGCGCCTCCTCGCCGGGAGCGACCGCGGAGTACAGCGGCACCCCGGAGGGCGTCCGCCCCTCCGTCACCCTGAACGTGCCGACCGCGGCCGTGACCAGGTAGCTCGCCACCGGCTCCGGGCTGTGCCACGCGAACGCCGTCCGCCCGTCGCCGGTGTCCGTACGCGAGCGCAGCCGGCCGTTCGAGACGGCCTCGTACCCCTTCGGAACGGTCAGCACCACGTCGTAGGCGGCCTTGTCGCTGGGGTGGTGGTTCCCCGGGAACCACGTCATCGACCCGACCGGCTCACCCACCGCGACCGCCCCGCCGTCCAGGCGGATCCAGCCCTCCGTGGAACCGTCCGGGTCCTTGTGCGGCTTCGGCCTGCCGCTGTAGACGACCTCCGTGCGGAACACCTCGCCCGCCGCCAGGTCGTCGGCCGGCCGCACCGTCAGCTCCGTGCCCGTCCGGTTGAACCGGGCCCCGGCGCCCTGCACCGCGACCCGCTCCACCTTCAGCCCGCTGAAGTCCAGGTTGAACGAGCTCAGCCCCTGCTCCGCCCGCGCCGTGATCACCGCGCGGCCGCGCAGCACCCCGTCCGCCGGGTCGTAGCCCAGGTCCAGCCCGTAGTGCTCCACCTGGTACCCGCCGTTGCCCGCCTTCGGGAAGTACGCGTCCCGCAGCCCCGACGCGCCCGGCCGGCCCTGCACCGTCTCCGCCGTACACCCCGTCCCCGCGACGAGGAGCGCGGCGGAGGCCAGGACGGCGAGACGGGAGAGCGTACGGGTATCCACAGCCACGATCTTATGGGGTTGTATGTGCGCAACGGTCCGATTCGGCCGCGGCCCTGGGCCTCCGCCCGGCGCCGCGGCCGCACCCGCCGGACGCCTACTTCGCCAGCGCGTCCACGCCCGCCTTCGCGTACTTCTCGTCCAGCTCGCCGCTCGGCGCACCGGCCACACCGATGCCCGCCACCGGCGCGCCCTCCGCCTGCACCGGCACACCGCCGCCGAGGAACAGCGTCCCCGGGATGTCCTTCAGGTTCGGGGCCTGCGCCAGCCGGCCCGCCAGCACCGACGTCGGCGCGTTCCAGGCCACCGCCGTGAACGCCTTGCGCTCCGCCGACTCGTACGACTGCGGGCCCGCGCCGTCACCGCGCAGCGTCACGATCGTGTTGCCGTTGCGGTCCACCACCGCGACCGTCACCCGCTGGTTCTCCTTGCGCGCCGCCTCCAGCGCCGCCTGCGCCGCACGCGCCGCCGCGTCGACCGTCAGGTGCGTCGTCGTCGTGAACGCCTTGCCGTCCACCGCACCGTCCTTCTTCGCCGGGGCCGCGGCGGCCGCCGCCGGCGCCGACTGCGCCGCGTTGGCGCTCACCGCGCCGAACGTGCCGGCGCCGAGCGCGACGACGAGGGCGGTACCGGTCAGAACACGGGTGCGGGTCTTCATCTCTGCTGCTCCTGGGATCGTCGACGGCCGCGCCGCTGCGCCGGCCGCCGCTGCCGGACGCCGTGCGCCGGCCCGTCGGGACACCTCCAGCCTCAGCCCGCACCCCCCTCCCCCACGTCCCCGTACCGGCTCGCCTCCCCGCCCGGACCGGACGACCCCCAGGTCGTCCGATCGGCTGATGCGCGCCCGCCCGCCCTCCCGTTGGCTGGAGGCGCCACCGCCCGCCACCGGGCACGATGGAGCCGAGCAGCCACGCCCCACCGGGAGCCCGCCGTGACCACCCACCCCCGCCCCGCCCCCGCACGCGAAGGCGGCACCCGGATGCTGGCGGCGGTCATGCACACCGCCTTCTTCCTCCTCCTCGCCGCCTCCGTCGCCCGCTACCTGCTGCGCCACCCCGGCTCCCCCGACACCCCGTGGATCATCGCCCTCGGCTTCGCGCTCGCCCTCCTGTACGTCCTCGGCCCCGCCCTCGGCGCCGCCCCCACCCTGCGCCGCCTCGTCTGGCTCGGCCTCGTCACCGCCACCTGGGCCGTCCTCGTCGATCTCGCCCCCAGCTTCGCCTGGTGCGCCGTCCCCCTCTTCTTCACCGCCCTGCGCACCCTCCCGCCGCGCGCCGCGATCGTCCTCGTCGCCACCCTCACCGCGTTCGTCGTCGCCGCGCAGCTCCGGCTCGCCGACGAGTTCGACCCCAACCTCCTCGTCGCCCCGCCCGCCGTCGCCGCGCTCGCCACCGCCGTCTTCGTCCACATGGAACGCCAGGCCGAAGCCCAGCGGACCCTCATCGACGACCTCCTGCGCACCCGCCGCGAACTCGCCGCCACCGAACGCCGCGAAGGCACCCTCGCCGAACGCCAGCGCCTCTCCATGGAGATCCACGACACCCTCGCCCAGCACCTCTCCAGCCAGCAGATGCTCCTCCAGGCCGCAGACCGCGTATGGGACGCCGACCCGGCCACCGCCCGCGCCCACGTCCGCACCGCCAACGGCATCGCCGCCCGCGGCCTCGCCGAGGCCCGCCGCCTCGTCCACGACCTCGCCCCCACCGAACTCGCCGGCGGCGCCGACCTCCCCGCAGCCCTCCGCACCCTCGACGCCGGACCCGGCGTCGCCGTCCGCTTCCACCTCGAAGGGACGCCCGTCCCGCTCCCCGACCGCGTCCAGTCGGCCCTGCTCCGCGTGGCCCAGGGCGCCCTCGCCAACATCCGCGAGCACTCCGGCGCCCGCACCGCCGCCCTCACCCTCACCTACCTCGGCGACCAGGTCGTCCTCGACATCGCCGACGACGGCCGCGGCTTCCCCGCCGCCGGCGCCCCCCGCACCGCCCGCCCCGCCCCCGGGCCCGACGCCGGGCGCGGCCACGGACTCCCCGCCATGCGCGCCCGCCTCGGCCGGCTCGGCGGCACCCTCACCGTCGAATCCACCCCGGGCGAGGGCACCGTCCTCTCCGCCGCCATCCCCCTGGAGCACCGCCCATGACGACCCTCCTCCTCTGCGACGACCACGCCGTCGTCCGGGCCGGCCTCCTCGCCCTCCTCGCCAGCGCCCCCGGCATCGACGTCCTCGGCGAAGCAGGCAGCGGGGAGGAGGCCGTCGCCCTCGCCGCCCGCCTCCGCCCCGACGTCGTCCTCATGGACCTCCAGCTCGGCGAGGGCATCGACGGCGTCGAAGCCACCCGCCGCATCACCGCCGCCCCGAACCCGCCCCACGTCCTCGTCCTCACCACCTACGACACCGACGCCGACATCACCCGCGCCATCGGCGCCGGAGCCACCGGTTACCTCCTCAAAGCCGAACGCCCCGAGGAGCTCTTCGCCGCCATCCACGCCGCCGCCCAGGGGCGCACCACCCTCTCCGCCCCCGTCGCCGGCCGCGTCATGGCCGCCATGCGCGGCACCCGCCCCACCCTCACCGACCGCGAACTCGACATCCTCGGCCAACTCGCCCGCGGCCTCGGCAACCGCGACATCGCCCGCGCCCTGTTCATCAGCGAGGCCACGGTGAAGACCCACCTGGGCCGCATCTACGACAAACTCGGCGTCGACACCCGCGCAGGCGCCGTCTCGGTGGCCAAGGAACAACGCCTCCTCCCCTGACCGGGAGACGCGCGGCCGGCCCGCATCCGGAACGGGACCGCGCGCCGCACCCGGGGGCGCCGCGGCGGGGCACCCGGGCCCCGTGACACCATCGGCTGCGTGCTCGACATCGGCTACTCCCTCTCCCGACGCTTCCCCGACCCCCCGCAGACCGACTACCGCACCGCGGACGTCCGCCTCCTGCGCCACGACCTCTTCTGCGGCGACGTCTACCTCGCCGACACCGAAACCGACCGGGAAGTGTCCACGGCCTGGGGATGGGTCCCCGTCCTCGACTTCGCCTGGGCCCTGTGCGACATCGTCGAGGAGCTCGACCGCGACCCCCGCGGCAGCCGCTCCGCCGACCGCCGCCACGCCGAACTCGACTTCACCGAGTCCACCGACCGCATCCTCTTCGAACGCCGCTTCGGCTGGGTCGACATCGAAGCCGACTGGATGGCCCCCGAGGAACCCCCGCTGACCTTCAGCCACCGCCTCCTGCGCCGCGAAGCCCGGGACTTCCTCCACGACCTCATCGCCGACCTCGTCGACATGCACGAGGGCCTCGCCGACAACCCGGCCATCTGGACCCTCCAGTCCCGCTTCCCCCGCGTCCCGGCCTGACCCGCCTGACCCGTCGCCAGAGGGGGCGTACGGGCGGCCACAACGGGCAAACGGCCTGCTCCGCGGCCCCGAAACGCGACATCCCGCCCCCTGGACACCCCCCTGCCCCGGGTGTACCAACTCCCCCATGACGATCAACGGCGGCATCTCCTTCTGGCACGCCGCGGACCCGGGCGCCACCCCGCCCGCCCGCGCACCCCTCACCGGCGACACCACGGCCGACGTCGTCATCGTCGGCGGCGGCTACACCGGCCTGTGGACCGCGTACCACCTCAAGACCGCCGCACCCGACCTCCGTGTCACCGTCCTGGAGCAGAAGACCTGCGGCTACGGCGCCTCCGGCCGCAACGGCGGCTGGCTCTACAACGGCATCGCCGGCCGCAACCGGTACGCCCGCCTCCACGGCCTCCCCGCGGCCCGCCGCCTCCAGCAGGCGATGAACGCCACCGTCACCGAGGTCATCGAGACCGCCGCCAAGGAGGGCATCGACGCCGACATCCACCACGGCGGCGTCCTCGAAGTCGCCCGCACCCCGGCCCAACTCGCCCGCCTCAAGGCCTTCCACGAAGCCGAAGCCGCCTTCGGCGAGACCGACCGCCTCCTCCTCGGCGCCGCCGAGACCCGCGCCCGCATCGACGTCGCGGACGCCGTCGGCGCCACCTGGACCCCGCACGGCGCCCGCATCCACCCCCTCAAACTCCTCCGCGGCCTCGCCACCGCCTGCGAACGCCTCGGCGTCACCCTCCACGAGTCCACCCCCGTCACCGGCCTCGCCCCCCGCCGCGCCACCACCCCCTACGGCACCGTCCGCGCCCCGTTCGTCCTGCGCTGCACCGAGGGCTTCACCGCCTCCCTCACGGGCCAGAAGCGCTCCTGGCTCCCCATGAACTCCTCGATGATCGTCACCGCCCCGCTGCCCGAATCCACCTGGCAGCGCATCGGCTGGGACGGCGCGGAGACCCTCGGCGACATGGCCCACGCCTACATGTACGCCCAGCGCACCGCCGACGGCCGCATCGCCCTCGGCGGCCGGGGCGTCCCGTACCGCTTCGGCTCCCGCACCGACAACGACGGCAGCACCAGCGCCTCGACGATCACATCCCTCACCCGCCTCCTGACGGCGTTCTTCCCCGCGCTCGCCGGGGTGGAGATCACCCACGCCTGGTCGGGCGTCCTCGGCGTACCCCGCGACTGGTGCGCCACCGTCAGCCTCGACCGCACGACGGGCCTGGGCTGGGCCGGCGGCTACGTCGGCTCCGGCGTCGCCACCTCGAACCTGGCCGGCCGCACCCTGCGCGACCTGGTCCTCGGCGACACCACCGAGCTGACAGCCCTCCCCTGGGTGAACCACCGCGTACGCCGCTGGGAGCCCGAGCCCTTCCGCTGGCTCGGCGTCCACGCCCTGTACGCCGCCTACCGCGAGGCCGACCGCCGCGAGACCGCCACCCACACCCCCACGACCACCCCCCTGGCCCGCCTGGCGAACCGCATCGCAGGCCGCCACTGACCCCGCGGGCACACGAGAAAGACCCCGGACCAGAGGTCCGGGGTCTTCCGCTTCCGTACGGATTCCCACAGCCGGAGCGACCCTGACTTGGGATGGAGCCCCCTGTCGGATTCGAACCGACGACCTACGCTTTACAAGAGCGGTGCTCTGGCCAGCTGAGCTAAGGAGGCATGTGACGCTGCGCAGCGCACAGAATCACCCTCACTTTACACAGCCGCCCACCCGCGCCGCGAAGCACTTTTCCGCCTCCGTGTAGCCGATCGGCCACCCGTTCCCCCTCCGGCCACGCGACCGCGCGGCCCCCGCCGAGGCGGACGTCACGCGGGGGCGGGTGCTGACAGGAGGCGGAATGCGGGGTAGCGTCGGGCGGAAGTCCGCTCTGCGGACCAGACCACCCACTTCCTTCCACTCGGATCGTCCGGCACGTTCCTGCCGGTAGAAGGGATGCACCCGCATGGCTTCCGTCACCTTCGACAAGGCGACCAGGCTCTACCCCGGCGGCGACAAGCCCGCCGTCGACGCCCTCGACCTCCAGATCGAGGACGGCGAGTTCCTCGTCCTCGTCGGCCCCTCCGGCTGCGGCAAGTCCACCTCGCTGCGCATGCTCGCCGGCCTGGAGGACGTCAACGGCGGCGCCATCCGCATCGGCGACCGCGACGTCACCCACCTGCCGCCCAAGGACCGGGACATCGCGATGGTGTTCCAGAACTACGCGCTGTACCCGCACATGACCGTCGCCGACAACATGGGCTTCGCCCTGAAGATCGCCGGCGAGGACAAGGCGACCATCCGCCGCAAGGTCGAGGACGCGGCGAAGATGCTCGACCTCACCCAGTACCTGGACCGCAAGCCGAAGGCGCTCTCCGGCGGCCAGCGCCAGCGCGTCGCCATGGGCCGCGCAATCGTCCGCAAGCCGCAGGTGTTCCTGATGGACGAGCCGCTGTCGAACCTCGACGCCAAGCTCCGCGTCTCGACGCGTACGCAGATCGCCGCGCTCCAGCGCGACCTCGGCATCACCACCGTGTACGTCACGCACGACCAGGTCGAGGCCATGACCATGGGCGACCGCGTCGCCGTGCTCAAGGACGGCCTGCTCCAGCAGGTGGACACGCCGCGGAACATGTACGACCGCCCGGCGAACCTCTTCGTGGCCGGGTTCATCGGCTCCCCGGCCATGAACCTGGTCGAGGTCCCGATCGCCGACGGCGGCGTGAAGTTCGGCGAGACCGTCGTCCCGGTGTCGCGCGAGGCGATCACCGCGGCCGCGGACGCCGGCGACCGCACCGTCACGGTCGGCGTGCGCCCCGAGCACTTCGACATCGGCACCGAGGGCGGCCTGACGATCACCGTCAACGTCGTCGAGGAGCTCGGCGCGGACGGCTACGTGTACGGCCGCACCGAGAAGGCGGATGGCGGCGGCCAGGACATCGTGGTGCGCGTCGACGGCCGCAACGTCCCCGAGAAGGGCTCCAGCCTGCACGTCGTGCCGCGCGCCGGCGAGATGCACGTGTTCTCCACCTCGACGGGCGCCCGCCTGTCCGACTGACGGCGCGCGCCGGCCGGACACCGGTGACGCGTGAAGGGGTGCCCCCGCCGAGGGGGCACCCCTTTCCCCTTTCCCCGGCCCTCCACACCCGCCTCGTCAACACGGGAATCGAAAAACCACGTCGAACCGTCCCTCGACCGGGTGACTAATTGTCGCCGGTTACGCACCGAGCGCTACTCTCCCCTCGTGACCCACACTGCCCGCCGAATCGGCCGATCCCTCGCCCTGGTCCTGCCCGTCGTCATGGTCCTGTCCGGGACCCTCGCGGTCACGATGGTCCCGTGGGCGGACAACAGCTCGTCCCGGATCCTGACCGCGTCCGCCGAGGACGTCTCCGTGCCCGCGAAGCCGCGCGCCCCCCAGGACGTGCTGCGCGACAAGCTCCTCGGGGAACTCCGGGCGGGCGAGCAGCCGGGTGACGTCCTGATGCACCTGCAGCAGGAGGTGGACCGGAGGCCGTCGCTGGCGGGCCACTGCGCGGGCATCGCGCGTGCACTGGGCCGGGCCGCCGTGGAGGCGTACGGCCCGACGAAGGCGCAGTCGTACGCGCGCCCCGTCTGCGACACGTCGTACGCGTCGGGCGTGGCGTCGATGGGCTGACGCCGGCCGCCGGATTCCCGGCGTCCCGGTCGGCGGCGCCCGGTCCGGCTTCCCCGGGCGGGCGCCTACGCTGGCGGCCATGACCGACGCGCCACCGCCAACCGCATCCCGCTCCACCCGTTCCGCGGCCGCGATCCCGGCCCCGCTCGCGCAGGCCCCCACCCAGGCGGTGGTCCTGGCGGGCGGTCAGGGGTCGCGGCTGCGGCCGTATACGGACGACCGGCCGAAGCCGATGGTGGAGATCCCCGGCACCGGAGTGCCGATCATCGGGCACCAGTTGGCGTGGCTGGCGGCGGAGGGGGTGACGGACGCGGTGGTGTCCTGCGGGCACCTCGCGGGCGTCCTCCAGGAGTGGCTGGCCGGGGCGGAGCTGCCGCTGCGGGTGACGACGGTGGTGGAGGAGGAGCCGCTCGGCCGGGGCGGCGGCCTCAAGTACGCGGCCCGGCACCTGCCGTCCCCGGACGCGCCCTGGTACGCGACGAACGGGGACGTCTGGACGCGCTTCTCGCTGCGCGAGATGGCCGCGTTCCACGCGGAGCGCGGCGCGGTGGCGACGCTGGCGCTGGCGCGGCCGCGGATCCCGTGGGGGGTGGTGGAGACGAACGAGTTCGGGCAGGTCCTGGACTTCATCGAGGCCCCGCCGTCGCCGTACCAGGTGAACGCGGGGGTGTACGTCTTCGCGCCGGACTTCGCGGCGCTCCTCCCGGACGTGGGCGACCACGAGCGGACGACGTTCCCCCGCCTGGCCCGCGAACGCCGCCTGGCCGGCTACCCCCTCCCCCAGGGCGCGTACTGGCGCGCGATCGACACGGCCAAGGACCTGTCGGAGGCCGCCCGCGAACTGGCCGCGGCCCAGGGCGGCTCGTGAGCGGGCGCCGGGAGTCGTCCTGTATCAACCGCTTCGGTTAGCGAGGTTGCCTTCTTCTGCTGTGCGGCTGCTCAGGTGGGTCCGCTCCCATGGATCGCCGACCGACCCTCCCCCAGACTCCCATGCCGCGGCGTGAGTCCCAGAGGCGGCGAGCCCTCAGCTCGGGTCTGAAGTCATGCGCCCTCACAGGAACACCCGGCTGGAATGACCCAGCCGGGTGTTCTATTCAACCCTGTTTACCTGATTGCGCCATCCAGGCCGGGACTTCAGTCCGTCCTTTTCAGAGGGCCGAAGTGTGATGGAGACAGCGCACTGCCCTCGTCCTCGTGCCACTGACAATGCGTGGCAAACACGTACCCTTCACCCGCATTGATGGTGAACCACTGCCCGCGCGTACCAGTCGGAATTTCTACATTCGGCGGATCATAGTCTTCACCCTCACAGACTTCGAGGCGCGCAAACTCCGTCGGCATTTGGATGAAGTGCACGTTCGAGAAGAGAACATCCACTCGGGCCGGAGAAATGTTGTCGCTGAGACTGCGCAGCAGAAGCTGCCTGTAACTTACCGAAAAATGCCACGCCCGGAACGGGCGATCCCACGCTGCAACCAAACCCACTACGAACCTCCCAGATACCTGGATCCCGACAGAACATCTCTGGTGATGTTCTTACCTCCCATGTAAAAATTCAGGCGGCCCAGGTCAAGGTTCCCCATCCGGAAGGCCCGTTCAAGGATCGCCATTTCTCTCTGCGTGGTGTACCAGTTGTCACCCTGCCCCTCTCTGACCGCATCGTCGAACAAATCGGCCGGAGTACCACGCTTCCCACTGGTCATCCTGAACCCGTCGAGACGGACGTGTATCTGCGCCTCAGGATGATAATTCAACGCGTCATGAACGTTCGCGAGAGCATCATCACGCGTATTATTCATGAAGTGGGTGTATCCGTTGCCGTTCGCGAATCCTTCCAGACCATGATCCGATGTACCGAGGGCCACATTGGAGATTTTCGTGCCACAGTTGTGGACGAGGACCGGGGTTGCGGCCGCCACGACGTAGTACGTGTGGATGTCCGCGACCGTGAGGTTGTGGACCTTGGCCTGCTCGGTCCAGCGCTTGACCGCCGTGACCTGGACGTGGGTGCCGGCGCTCGTGCGGAGCCAGGTGCCCGCCTTGAGGTCGGTGGCGTCGACCCATTCGGAGATTTCGGGGACCCAGAACGGGTGCCCATCCGTGGCGGTGACCGCGGCCGTGGCGGCGCCCTTGTCCCCGTCGGTGTCGATGGTGACCTCGACGAGGTTCTTGGAGCCCTCGCCGGTGATGGTGGCCGCGACGTCCTTGACGGCCGTTTCGCCCGTCTCGGGGTCAGTGGCGACCACCTTGTCGCCGAGTTCGAGGTCCTCGATGGCCTTGGTGGTGCCGTCGGCCATCAGGACCCTGGTGCCCGGCATGAAGCTGTTGCAGGTGGGGCCGCTTTCGCCGCCCGACCGGGAGCCTCCGCCTCCGCTGCTTCCGCCGCTTCCGCCCGAGTCAGTTTTCTCCGCGGCCGGCGTTTTCACCTCGTCGGCCTTCTTGGCGGCAGCGGCGTCGGCGTCCGCCTTTCTCTGCCACTGCGCCATGTCCTCGGAGTACTTGGCCATGGCCTTGGCGTCATCGTCCGCCCGCGTCAGCGTGCGGGCGGCCCAGGCGACCTCGTCGCTCCATTTCTTGAACATCTGGACGGCGCGGGCCATGGCCTTGGCGAAGCGTTTCGCCTTGCCGAAGATACCGAAGGCCTGTTCCACCGCGAGCATGCCGCAGGTCAACAGGTCGCCGCCGATGCACGCGACGATGTCGTCGTACCCGGTGACTCCCTTGAAGACCTCCTTCGCGATGCTGAGGGCGATGTCCGCCTTGCTCTGCGCCTTCAGCTTCTTCGCCCGCTCGACGTCCGCCTGCGAGACGGTGGCCTTCGGCTTGGCCGGGGCCGGGGTCCTGCCCGACCAGAGGTCGGTCACGTGGGATTCCGTGTACTCCCACTGGGCGCGCCGCGGGTCGTTCGCCCAGGACGGGTCGCTCGTGTCGATCCTGATCGCGGCCAGGCCCGACGGGTCCGCGAACGTGACCGGGCTGTTGAGCGCATAGGAGTACGGGTTCATCGTCTGCGACTCGGCCGTGTCCATCAGCGGGTCCACCGAGATGAACCGTCCGACGGCCGGGTCGTACTCGCGCGCTCCCAGATGGGTCAGTCCGGTCGACTCGTCACGCGTACCACCGAGGAAGCCCTGCTCGCTCGGCCACATCGACGGCTTCTGGCCGCGTGCCTCGCCGAACGGTGTGAACTTCCGGCGGGTGACCGCCTGCGTGGCGGCGTCGACCGAGGTGGTCGCCGTGCCGTTGCGGTCGGTGAGCTGGTACGAGGTGGTGATCTTGCCGGCTTCCGCGACGCGGATCATGAGCGCGCCGTTGGGGCCGGTGTAATAGCGCGTGCCCTTGACCGCCTGCGTGCCCTTCGCCACGTGCACCTCGGTGCCCGGAAGGTACAGCGTCGTCCCGGACGGGTCGCGGCGGATGAGGCGGTTGCCCTGGGCGTCGTAGAGGTAGGAGGTCTCCTTGGCGGTCTCGCCCTGGCCCTCGGTGACCTTCTCGAGGTGGCCCTCTATGTCCCAGGCCAGGTTCTGGGTGTTGCCCAGCACGGTGCGCTTCGTCGTGTTGCCCGCGACGTCGTACCCGTAGCTCTCGGTTCGGGTCCCCTCGGGACCCTTGGTGTCGACCTTGAGCAGCTGGTTCTTCGTGCCGACGGCCGTCCCGTAGGTGTGGGTGCGGGTCACGTCCTTGGCGGTGTTGCCGGCCGGGTCGTGCTTGGTCTCCGACGTGCGGTTGCCCACGGCGTCGTAGGTGTACGAGTGCCAGTACGCGTCGGGGCCGCCGACCTTGGGTGCCGAGCCCGGGCCGGTGCGACCCGGCTGGAGGGCGCAGTCGTCCGTGGCGGTCCACGCGTTGGACATGCGGCGCAGCGGGTCGTAGGCGAAGCACTGGGTGTCCGCCGCGGAGATCGAGCCGTCCTGCTTGTCGGTGATCTTCAGGACGTTGCCCGCGTCGTCGTACTTCGTGGTGACGTCGCTGATCTGGCTGAAGCCGGTGGTTCCGGTCTGCTGCGTGCGGTAGGTGCGGGTCGGGCGCCGGGTCTGCTCGTCGAACTCGAAGGTCGAGACGATCTGCTTGTTGGCGTCGCCCATGGAGGTGCGGACGAGATCGCCGAGCCTGGAGAACTCGGAGCTGGTGAGGAAGGCCCGGCCGTTGACCGAGGCGGAATGCGCCTGGTCGAGGCCGTTGTATCCGATCGCCAGACGGTCCGCGGGCAGGCCCGCGGTCGCCGGGAAGAGCACGGACTGCGGCATCCCGAGGGTCTTGGTGTACGTGTTGTTGTAGGTGTAGGTGCCGGCGAGCTTGCCTTCGTTCGCCGGGATGACGACCTGGCTGCCCTTCGGACGGTATTCGGCGTCGTAGCCGGTGACCGCCTGGGTGTAGGCGTTGCCGTTCTCGTCGTAGCGCGTCGACGCGGCCGGCAGCCCGAGGGCTCCCGGGATCGTGTCGTACGTCTGCTCCGTCAGCTTCCGGCCCTGCAGCGACCCCTCGTGCGTGGCGGTGACCCGCCCGAGCGCGTCGTAGGCCACTGCGATCGTCTTGTTGCGGGAGTCCGTGATCGTCTCTACACGGTCGCCGATGTCGTACGTGGTCTTCCGCACGCCCCTGTCGGGGTCGCTCGCCTCGTACTGGCGGCCTCGGATGTCGTACTTGTACGACCAGACGTTTCCGCCCTGGTCGGTCACCGACTCCAGCTGGCCCTTGGGCGTGTACGCATACTTGATGGAGTGCGCGACCGGTCCGGAAGGTCCGTCACCGGCGAACTGCTGGAGTTCGGTCTTGCGTCCCTGGGCGTCCAGGACCGCCTTGGTCGGGGTGTCTCCCTTCGGCGGGTCGACCGCGATCCAGTCGCCGCCGTACGAGGTGGTGGTACGCCAGGTCTCCTGGCCGTTCTTGCGGGCGATGGTCGCCACCGGGCGGCCCATGCCGTCGTACTGCGTCACCGTGGACGACGGAATCTTGCTCTCGACCGGGACCCACATCTGTGAGGACGGGTCCTGGTCGTTGTAGTAGCCGCCGTTCTCCATGCGGACGTGACCGCTGCTGTCGTAGAACGTGTCGGTGAGGACGCGGCCTCCGTCGAGGGCCTGCTGCTGCGTCTGCCGCAGGCGCAGCGATCCGTCGTAGAGGTCGTAGCGGACCCGGTACTTCCCGCTCTCCAGCAGGGTCTTGTTGGTGATGACGACCGGTGCGTCGGCCGATCCCGGGCGGATCTCGTACGAGAACTCCGCGTCCGGGATCATGGTCTTCGGGTCGCGGTCCGGGGACCATGCCTTGGTAAGACGGCCCAGCGCGTCGTACTCCATCGAGGTGCGGCGCTTGTTGGCGTCCTCCTCGGCGAGCGGCAGGCCCCGGCCCGCGTCCAACTCCTTGACCGTGGTGTGGCCCAGGTGGTTGGTGGCGGCCACCTTCGTGACGATCTCGCCGGCGGCGGGCGTGTAGGCGGTGCGGGTGACTGCGCCGTAGACGTCCGTGACGCTGGTGACACGACCGTAGGAGTCGTGGGTGCTCGTACCGGTCGTCTTGTACGTGGGCTTGCCGCCCTCGTAGGAGGCGAGGCTCTCGCCCTTCACCACGTTGCCGACTGCGTCGTACTCGACACGGGTGTCGGAGACGACGTCGCCCGGGCGGGCGATGCCCGTCGCGTCACAGGCCTTGCTGAGGACTTCGACCCGGCTCTGCTGGGCGAACATCCACTTCTCGGCGTCGTCCTTGTACTCGTACAGCGTGCAGCTGTCGTCCGTCGTCTTGGCGAGGTCGCCGCGGTCGGTCGTCTTCGTGACGCGTCCGCGCTCGTCGTAGGCGTGCTCCACGGCGGTGCGGCGCTGGCCGCGCTCGCCGGAAAGGACCGTGCGGGAGGACACCTTCTCAACGCCGCTGATCCAGGCTTCGAGCGGTGCGGCGCCGTCCGCGCGCTTGCGGCTGGCCGTCGGCCCCTTCAGCATCGGCGTGGTGACGGAAGCAGATTCGAGCGGCCCGTTCTCGCCCTGGAAGTAGAGCATTTCGCGGGTCTGGCCGGCGAACTGCTTGTGGTCGGCGATCTCACCGCCCTCGGAGTCCTTCACCTTGACCGACCGCTTGCCGCCGGGCTGGGAAGGTGACTTGTCGCCGTCCAGACCGCGGAAGTACACGGCCTCGACCTGGGAACGCGGATCGGGGGCGCTTCCGACGATGGTCCGTACACGCTCATAGCCGCGCCACTGGGACCAGGTCCGGGACTTCTCCGGCAGCTGCTCGGTCTCGTCGTCGTAGGCCCAGGCCGGCGTGCCGAGGTACTGGTAGTTCGTCTCCTTGGTCGGCGAGATGCCGTTGGGGTGCTCCTCGCGGACCTGGTCCACCCGGTGCTTGTGGAACCAGTCCGTGAAGTAGAGCTTCTTCTCGCCCTTGGGGTCGGCCGGGTCCGGCACCTCCTTGATCACCGGGTAGCAGCGCAGCGTGTTGGTCTCGGCGGAGGAAGGGAGGTTCTTGGGCTCCGTCGCGCTGCACTCGGTCGGCGCGTACTTCACGGCGACGACCGCACCGGTCTCGGTGCGGATCTTCTCGACGCGCCAGCGCAGGAACGGGGGACTGCCGTCCGTGTTGTTGTCCACCCGGTTGGGCAGCTGGATCCCGTCGAAGACCACCGGGGGCATGGGGATCGCGGTCTGGCCGTTCTTGCCGAAGTGCTGGATCTGCGCCAGCCACATCGGGTATTCCAGGGCCACGCCGCCGTCACCGGTGGCACGGAAGTCGTGCGTGAGGACCCAGTTGTCGACCGGCTCGTGCTTGCCGTTCTTCAGCACGCTCGTGGTGACGTCCTTCAGCCTCTTGCGACTGAAGAAGGTCGGTGTCCAGCGGTCCTTGCAGACCTTGCCGGCATCGCATATCTGGTCGGCCGGGACGTCGGGCCAGTTCTTGGCGACGTCCCACTTCGCCCCGTCGGCCAGCTTGCCCTCGGCGCAGTCGAAGTCCTTGCTCGCGATGCAGCGCTCCTCGACGCCGAAGTCGATCCTGGCGGGAGCAGGGGCGAAGAGGTTGTCAGAACGAAGTCCGTAATCGATGTGCTTGAGCCAGCCGCCCCGGTCGTACGCCCGGGCCGTCGACTTGCCGTCCGCCTGGACGTTGGATCCGTAGTGGTTGCGCTCACGCGCGTACCAGTACGTCATGGCGTTGCCGCGCGGGTCGACGACGTAGTCGAGGTTCCAGCGCCAGGCCTGGTCGCAGACGGAGGAGGCGTACGAGGACTGGTGGCACTCCTCTCCCGGGTGGTTGCCGTATACCGGCACCCGGAAGACGGAGTTGGTCTCCTCGTTGCCGGACTTCCAGCCCGGAACGCGGTTGAGGCCGAAGTAGTACTGGATCCCGTGGACGGTGGTGATGCGCCAGTGCTGGCCGCCGGTGTCGCCGTTCTGCGCGCCGTCCAGGAGTTCCACCCGGGAGCCGTCGTCCTGTGCCGGACGCCAGGTCTTCTTCGCCGGGTCGGAGTCCGCCAGGACCAGCGGTGTCGCCGCCCCGTTGAGTGACAGGGTCATCATCGGCGGCCCGTGGCACAGGTCTCCGGTGGCCTGCTTGGGGTTGTTGAATCCCGAGCCGGCCTTCTTGTCGTCGGCACACGGCACGAAGCTGCGCTCGATGAAGTTCGCGCTCGCCACGACGTCCCAGCCGTCGCCGGCCCAGGAGGACTGCCCGGACGAGGCTGACGTACGCCCGTCCACCGCCGCGGAGGAGTAGCCGAGGCCGAGGGTCGGTGCCGGGCCACCCAGAGAGGACGGGATCTCCATCGGGTATGACCAGGAGAACGTCCCGGAGTTTCCCCCGGACTCCCATGATCCGGTCGGGCTCAGCGAGGTGGCCGTGAAGGTTCCGGTACTGCTGCCGGCACCGGCAGCAGTGGCCAGCACCTTCGGCGCCGACGCCGCCGAGCGCGCCTCGGCTCCGGAGAAGGCCGCGAGGGTGGCGCGCACCGTGCCTGTCGCCGGATTGTTCTTGGAGGCGACCGGGGTGCGCTTCTGGCACTCCGGCTTCGTCGGCGAGGTCAGCGCGCAGGCGGGGAGCTCGACGAGCTGGAGGCGCGAGCCCCAGTTGCCGCCGTAGGCGTTGCGGAAGTTCGAATAGTCGAGCTCGACCGACAGGGGCACCCCGGCGGACGCGGCGTCACCGGCCTCGACGGCCATGACCACACCGTCGACGCCGAGTGCCGCGGCAGTGGCCTGGTTCTTGACCTCCACCTTGGCCGAAACGGAAGCGGGTACGGCATCGGTCGGTGCAGGCACCGCCTTCAGCTTCACCGGCAACTTGCCGGCGGGGACTTCGGCCGGCGGGGGTGCGACGAACGGCGAGACCCGCAGGCCGGGAGCTGCGGGCGGAGCCGCCCCGCCCTTGGCCGGTACTGAGACCTTCGCTTTCCCGGGCTTCGGCAGCTTGACGGACGGGGCGCCCTTCCAGGTGCGCTTGGCCGCGGAGTCCTTCGACTTGCGTGATTCCGCGAACTTCTTTCCGGGCACGTTCGTGAGCTTCTGCGTGCCCGGTAGGTCGGCTGCGGAGGCACTTCCCGCTATTGCGGGCAGCCCGGTCACGAGCAGTGCGGCCACGACCGCCGAGGCGGTCCAGCCCGGCCTGAGGGGCGACCATCTGCCCGATCGGCATCTGTGGCGCTTTCCCTGACGGAAAAGCGAACTGTGCGGTTTCAAACTCTACCTCCCTGACTTCAGTAAAAATGACGTCGGGTATTACTACCAGAGCGTTAACCAAGGAGAACAACGAGGGCGCAAGTCGACCTTTTGACTACAAGCAGAACATGAAGGCTTTATAGGGCTTTTCGGACACTTTGCAGGTCATCAGCCCAGTTCTCGCCAGACCGACAGATCCAAGCCACGCCTCCCCGGAGGCTGCGGCCCCAGTGAAGGAAGAAAGTGAAGCCAGCAGAAAACCGGCACCGCGTGCGTGACAGACGCCGGGCCAGAGTGATTTCCTTCGTGATATCCACCACTCTGGCAAGCGGCTTGGTGGCCGCCGCTCCGGCGACATCCGCGGCGACGGTCACACCGAAACCGAAATCCGGAACTACAGATTCCGCAATTGGCGTCAGACAGGCCAAAGAAACCGAGTCTGCGAAGAAATCGGCCAAGGAGACGGGCAAGCGCGTCGAGGTCGTCAGCCGCCGTACCGAAACCGACGAGGTGTACGCCAACCCCGACGGCACGATGACGCTGGACCGGGCTCTCTTCCCGGTCCGTGTACGGCAGGGCAACGCTCTCGTCCCGGTCGACACCAGCCTCCAGGTGAGGGCACACGGCAGGATCGCCCCCAAGGCGGCCCGCACCGACGTGTCCTTCTCCGCCGACGGCACAGGTCCTCTCGCAGTCATGCGTGAGAACGGACGCGAGATCCAGCTGAGCTGGCCGGGCAAGCTGCCCGCCCCCAAGCTCGCCGGGAACACCGCGGTGTACCCGGATGTGCTGCCGGGCGTGGACCTCTCGGTGACGGCGACTGCGGACTCCTTCAGCCACGCCCTTGTCGTCAAGACCGCGGAGGCGGCGCAGAACCCCGCTCTCTCCAAAATCGACTTCGGGATCAAGGGGAAGGGCCTGACGGTCAAGGCCGAGCCCGACGGTCGCCTGCGCGCCGTCGACCCGACGGGCCGCGCCGTCTTTTCGGCGCCGGAGCCCGCCATGTGGGACTCCGCCCCCTCCCGGCCGGCCGCCGCGTCCGGGACTGATCGGAAGGCGGCCGGGGCAAAGACGGCGGCTGCGGGCAAGCCCGCCGCCGACAGCGGTGCCCCCGCCGCCCGGAACATCGCGGCGACCCAGAGCTCGTCGGCAGCGTCGGCCGACGGCTCCACCCCGCGCCCAATCGACGAGGTCCTGTCAGGGGCGACCGAAGGCAGCAAGCAGGCCGACTTGGGCGTCGAGCTGCGCGGCGAGACGCTCTCCCTGAAGACGGACAGCGCGCTGCTGAAGGCGCCGGACACCGTGTTCCCCGTGGTCATCGACCCGACCTGGGCACCGGACGCAGCGCGGAACGCCTGGTCCCTCGCGTACAAGAACAGCGGAGTCGGCGGCAGCGCCGACACGGTGTACTGGAACGGCGGGTCGACCATGAAGGAGTTCGCCCGTGTCGGTGTGGCCCGGGACGAGAAGACCGGGTACACGGCATGGGGGAACTCGTACTTCCGTGTCGGTGTGGGAAACCTCCAGGGCAAGCAGATCCTGGAGTCCGTCATGCGCATCAAGCAGGTACACGCCGGATCCTGGTCCTGCGCATCCGGCGACGTCGAGCTGTTCGACATCGGCCGTGACCTGCCGAACAACATCACCTGGAACCGTCAGCCCCCCAGCAAGGGCAGCGTGGACCGCTCCGGGCAGTCCTTCGGCGGACGCAACTGCCCCAACGCCTCTGACGGCCTTGTGGAGTTCGACGTGCTGCCCGCGGTGAGCAAGGCAGCGGCCAACAACTGGGGCACGTGGTCCTTCGGCCTGCGCTCGGTGTCCAACGCCGTCGACACGTCGTGGCGCAAGTTCGACCCGAACTCCGCTCGTGTCTCGACGCGGTACAACACCGCACCGGCCAAGCCCTCCGATCTCTCGACCCTGCCCTCCGTGCCGTGCACCGGCGGCGTCTTCGGTCTGTCCAACGAAGTCGAGCTGCGTGCCCGTGTCCGCGATGACGAGGACACCAACCTCCGCGCGTACTTCCAGTGGGGCAAGGTCGGCGCAGGCGCCTCCGGCTCGCAGCACGTCGACGTCAGCAGCGGCGGCACCGCCGTCGTCCGGATCGACGCCTCGAAGCTGGACGGCTCGTACTGGTGGAAGGCGGCCGCGACGGACTGGACGGCCCCCAGCCCGGACTCGGACCAGTGCCTCTTCACCGTGGACCGCTCCCGGCCCTCCAAGCTGCCCTCCGTCACCTCGGCTGACTTCCCCGAGACCGGCAGCAAGAAGCCGAGCAAGCCCGCCCGTACCAGCGGCACCTTCGTCTTCGGTGCGAACGGCGTCGACGATGTGACCGGTTACGTGTGGTGGTCCGACCAGGACAGCACCGTGCGCGAGGTCAAGGCCGTCAACAAGGACCTTTCGTCCGCCCCCGTGACTTTCAAGCCGTACAGCGCGGGACCGCAGTACATCTACGTCCGCAGCGTCGACAAGGCCGGCAACCAGTCCGACCAGTACGCCTACCACTTCCAACCCGAGCGCACCCCCGGCCCGGACAAGCCCGGCGACCTCAACGGTGACGGCACAGTGGACCTGTGGTCGGTGGACCCGAACACGGGAACCCTGCGCACCTATGCCTGGCAGCGGGACGGCGCCACAGGTGGCACGCTCGGGGCCGGAGTCACTGCCTCGAAGACTTCCTTCGCCGGTTCGGTCATCGCCCATCGCGGCAACTGGAACATCGGGGACAGCTACGAGGACCTGATCGCGCTGACCCCTGGCGCCGAGGACCCCCAGAAGAAGGAGCTCTGGCTGCACACAAACGACGGATCCGGCCGCCTTCGCGAGGACTCGGGCCGCTTCGAGTTCACGATGTTCGGCAATGAAGAACCGCTGTGGACCGACGCCGACCAGGTACTGGTCATCGCCAGCACCAACGACGACACCCCCGACGGGGTTCTCGACGATGCCGACGACCCAGACCTCCTCATCCGCAGGGGGTCCGAGCTCTACCTCTACCTCGGCTCCCGGGCCGACCGCTTCCTCGGCACACCGATCGCCCTGGGCAACGCCGACTGGCAGAACATGAGCCTGTCCGTACCCGGAGACCTGAACGGGGACGGTCTCTCGGAGCTGTGGGCCCGCGACAAGACCACCGGCAAGGTGCACCAGTACACCAGCCGCAAGGGAACCGACGCGTTCGGCGCCATCGGTGCCGACCTCACCGTCTACGGCGAGCCCGGGGCCCGGGCGAGTTCCCTCGGCACCATCCCCGCCGGCACCTACCCGGTGCCCCTCAGCAACGGTGACTTCGAGGGCGACGGCTTCGCCGACCTCTACGCCATGAGCACCGACGGCCTGCTCTACGAGTTCCCCGGCCGGGCGATGCAGAACGGCTCGGCCTTCGGCGAGGCGCGACTGCTTGCCAAGATCGGCACCTCGTGGAACGAATGCGAGGCCGTCGAGGGCGGACACACCGGAGGCAAGCGCACGCTGTGCGGCCCGATCCTCGCCAAGTTCAAGGCACTCGGCGGGCTCGCCTTCGGACACCCCACCTCCGACCCCGTCACCGCACCAGACGGCAAGGGGCGCTACATCCACCTGAAGAACTCCACCGGTGAGGAGGACCGCTCGATCTACTGGAGCCCCGACACGGGCGCCTGGTCCATCCAGGGTGGCATCCGCCAGAAGTGGTCCCTGATGGGCCGCGAAGCCGGCGTCATGGGCTATCCCACGTCCGATGAGACACCCACCCCCAATACGACAGGCTGGGTGACCACCTTTTCCAAGAACGGCGCGAAGGGCGCCATCTACTTCAGCTGGGCCACCAGCGGCCAGTCAGTGCGGGGAGCGATCTACGAGTCGTTCCTCAAGCACGGCGGATTCGCCACCTTCGGCTTCCCCGTCGGCGACCAGGCGCCTCTCAGCCCCAGAGCCGGTGAGCACCAGAACTTCAAGTCCGTCGGTGTGAAGGAACCGAACACCACCTTCGTCTACAGCCCGGCCACGGGTGCCTGGCCCGTCAGCAACGCCAATCGCGACAAGTACGCGGCCGAGAACTGGGTGAACGGCTGGCTCGGATTCCCCACCTCGGCGGAGTACCCCACGCACAACGCGTCCATCCGCTCCGACTTCGAAGGGGGTTACATCTCCTGGAACCGGCACAGCCAGACCACGATCGCGCACAAGCCGAACGACCGCACCACCCACCTGCGCACCGAGCTGGGCGGCGACGTCAACGGCGACAAGCGCAGTGATCTGATCACGTTGTATGACTACGGCAACGAGACCACCGGGCTGTACGTCCTCGACGCCATGCCCGACGGCGGCATCGCCGAGCCCCGCGAGGCGTGGAACAGCGGCGCCCGCAACTTCAACGCCGCCCGGGCGAAGTGGGCCGCGGGCGACTTCAACGGGGACAAGCGCGCCGACATCGCAGCCCTGTACGACTACGGCGACGGACGCAACAGCGTCTTCACCTGGTTCGGCACGCCTGACGGACGCTTCACCGTTCCCGGTGCGCCCCTGCAGATCCCTGCAGGCAAGTGGGACTGGAACAAGGCGGCATTCCTCGCCGGCGACTTCAACGGCGACAAGCGCGCCGATGTGGCCGTCGTCCACGACCACGGCAGCGGTGTGACCGCTACGACCACGTACACGAGCAAGGCGGACGGTACCTTCAACGCCGGGCTCGACAGCTGGCGCTCGACGAGCGGCTGGCACAACGCCTCCGCGCAGTACCACGCCGTCGACTCCACCGGCGACGGCCGCTCCGACATCGCCGCCGTCTACTTCAACGGTACGGTCGAGACCGCGCTGTGGACCTTCAAGGCGAAGGCCGACGGCGGCTTCGAAGCCCCCTTCAAGTCCTGGTCCGCGACGGCGCAGGCCTTCCAGTCGGCCCGCATCGAATCCACCGCAGGGGACTACAACGGGGACGGCCGCGGCGACGTGGCCATCGTCTACGACTACAGCGGCGCCACCGGCACCCACACCTTCACGGCCAAGCCGGACGGTGGCTTCAACGCGCCCCTCGCCAGCTGGAAGTCAGGCGAGGGCAACTGGTGGGCAAGCAGCAGCGGCGCCCCGATCTCCGGGGACACCGACGGCGACGGCCGGGCCGACATCGTCATGATGTACAACTACGCTGCCGGCAGCACCAGGGCGTTCACCCTGACCAGCCGCCCGGACGGCGGCTTCGACGGCGTCCGGGCGTCCTGGTACGCCGCACCTGGCATGTGGTAGCCGACAGGCCGTAGCCGCTTCGTAAGGCTGCGGTCGACCAGGCAGACGAGGGCCCCGCCCTCCGGCTCCGGCCGGGGGACGGGGCCCTCGTCGCATGTGTGTCAGCCGAGGAGGCCGCCCACGAGGCCCGGCTTTGTGGAGGGGGTGTCGCCGCCGGTGGAGCCGCTGCGGGTGCCGGTGCCGCTCGACGGGGGCTTGGGGGTGGACTGCTTCGGGGCCGTGCCGGTGCTGGAGCTGCTGCCGGTGCGGGTCGACGCCGTGGGCTGGGAGCCGGTGCCGGAGGTCTGCCGCGAGGTGGTGCCCGAGGTGGTGCGGCCCGACTTCGCCGAGGGGGACGGGGTAGCGGTGGGCTCGGGGGACTTGGAGGGCTGCTGGGTCGGGGACTGCTGCTGCCGGGGCTGCCGGGACGCGGCGGGGGGCTTCGGGAGCGGGGAGCCCGGAAGGTAGTTGCTGGGTGCCGCGCCGGGGCCGGGGACGGTGACGACGGTGCTGGAGCGGACGGCTCCGCCGAGGAGGGAGCCGATGAGGAGGGTGAGTCCGCAGACGACGGTGGCCATGATGGTTCCGCGGCGCAGGACGCGGCGGCGCAGGGTCCACAGCTCGGAGCGGGGGCCGAGGGTCCGCCAGGCCTCGCCGGCGAGGCGTCCGTCGAGGGAGTAGACGGGAGCGCCGGCGATGATCAGGGGGCTCCAGGCGGCCAGGTAGATGATGTCGGGGGCGTCGTAGGCGGGGACGGTCTTCCAGCTGACGGTCATCAGGAGGGCGGCGGAGAGCAGCGCCCCGATGCAGGCGGCGAGGCGCTGCCACAGTCCGAGGACGGTGAGGACGCCGACGATGACCTGGAGGAAGGCGACGCTGAGCCCGGCGCCGACGGGGTGGGCGAGCGCGAAGTCGCGGAGCGGCTCGGCCAGGGCCCAGGGGTGGAGGGTGCGGAGCCAGGTGACCATGGAGCCGCGTTCGCCGCCGTCGAAGTAGACGGGGTCGCACAGCTTGCCCATGCCGGCGTAGATGGAGATGAAGCCGAGGAAGACGCGCAGCGGGAGGAGGACGACGCCGAGGTTCATGCGGCGTCCGGGGTAGTACGAGGCCTGCGCGCGGCTGTCGGCTGGGGTGCGGCGGAAGGTGTCGTCCGGGTGTGCGCCCGGGCCGCCCGGGCCGCCCGGGCCGCCGGCGTACGGGGCGCGGAGGTCCCGTACGGGGGGCAGGGAGCGGGTCTCGTCGGGGTCGCCGTAGGTGCGCTGGCCGATGACGGTGGGGGTGGGGACGGTGTCGTCGGTGAGGTCGCGGGCGAGGTCGATCCGGGGGATGACCTGGGTGGCGCCGCTGTCGTGTTCGTGGTGGCCGCGGCCGTGTTCGCGTACGGCCTGGAGGAGGCCGCCCATGGCGGCGGAGTCGCCCTGGGCGGATTTGCCGCTCCAGACGACGGGGGCCCGGCGGCGGCCGGCGGCGGCTCCGGCGGCCGCAGCGGCGGCGCCGAGGACGGGTGCCCGGCCGGGGATGTTCGCGGGCTTGGAACGCGCGCTCGGGCTCGGTGCGAGCCGCACGCGGAAGCTGGCGTGGTTCACGATGACCTGTGCGGGGTCGCACGGCACCTTGACCATGCTCAGCGCGGGCTGGTCGTCGAACCCTGACGTTCTTGTGTCCACACTCATCTAACCGAGTGATCAGTGTTTAGGACACTGCCTTGACGGGGTTCTTGTGTCCGAGACCCGTCAAGATCAAGCCACCCCGCCCAAAGGGGGCGGGGTGGCACGCTCACGGGTCACCGGCGGTGCGCCGATCGGCCGAAGCCGCCCGGGTTCAGGAGCGGCGGCGGGCGGCCTCGTAGAGGACGACGCCTGCGGCGACACCGGCGTTGAGGGACTCGGCCCCGCCCGGCATGGGAATGCGGACCAGGTAGTCGCAGTTCTCGCCGACGAGGCGGCCGAGGCCCTTGCCCTCGGAGCCGACGACGATGACGACGGGCCCGGCGAGGGCGTCGAGGTCGGCGACGGAGTGCTCGCCCTCGGCGGCGAGGCCGACGACGGTCAGCCCGGCCTTCTTGTAGTCCTGGAGGGCGCGGGTGAGGTTGGTGACCCGGGAGACGGGCGTGCGGGCCGCGGTGCCGGCGGAGGTCTTCCAGGCGCCGGCGGTCATGCCGGCGGCGCGCCGCTCGGGGATGACGACGCCGTGGCCGCCGAAGGCCGAAACCGAGCGGACGATCGCGCCGAGGTTGCGGGGGTCGGTGACGCCGTCGAGGGCGACGATGAGGGGTTCCTCGCCGTTGTCGTAGGCGGCCTCGGTGAGGTCCTCGGGGTGGGCGTACTCGTACGGCGGGACCTGGAGGACGAGGCCCTGGTGGTTGAGGCCGCCGGTCATCCGGTCGAGCTCGGGGCGCGGGGCCTCCATCAGGTTGATGTTGCCGCGCTCGCCGGCGAGCTGGAGGGCCTCGCGGACGCGCTCGTCGTTGTCGATGAACTGCTGCACGTACAGGGTGGTGGCGGGCACGCCGTCGCGCAGGGCCTCGAAGACGGGGTTGCGGCCGACGACCATCTCGCTCTGGCCCTTGGCGCCGCCGCGGCGGGGCGCGGGGCGGCGCTTGGCGGCCTGCTTGGCCGCGGCGTTGGCGATGCGGAACTTCTTGTGGCCCTTGCGGTCCTCGGCCTTGGGCGTGGGGCCCTTGCCCTCCAGGCCCCTGCGCCGCTGGCCGCCGCTTCCGACCGTGGGGCCCTTCTTGTTGGACGTGCGGCGTCCCCTGCGCTGGCTGTTCCCGGCCATGACCTCTACCTGTTTTCGTTGGTGCTGCGGTACGTACGTATGAAGAGTGTGCCGCCCGGGGGCCGGGCGGCACAACAGAGCTGGTCCGGGCGGGTCCGGTCAGCGGGGTCCGAGGGTCCAGCGCGGGCCGGACGGGCTGTCCTCGATGACGAGTCCGGACTGCTGGAGCTGGTCGCGGATGGCGTCGGCGGTGGCCCAGTCCTTGCGGGCGCGGGCGGACTCGCGCTGGTCGAGGACGAGGCGGACGAGGGTGTCGACGGCTCCGTGGAGGTCGTCGCCGCGGTCGGCCTCCTGCGACCAGTGCGGGTCGAGGGGGTCGAGGCCGAGGACGCCGAGCATGGCGCGGACCTCGGCGAGGCGGGCGATGGCGGCGTCCTTGTCGTCGGCGGCGAGCGCGCTGTTGCCCTGGCGGACGGTGGTGTGGACGATGGCCAGCGCCTGCGGGACGCCGAGGTCGTCGTCCATGGCCTCGGCGAAGGCGGGCGGGACCTCGGAGGCCGGCTCGACGGGGCCGCCGGCCTTCTCGACGACGCGCTGGACGAAGCCCTCGATGCGCGCGAAGGCGGACTCGGCCTCGCGCAGCGACTCCTCGCTGTACTCGATCATGGATCGGTAGTGCGGGGTGCCGAGGTAGTAGCGCAGCACGACGGGGCGCCAGTTCCTGGCCATCTCGGAGACGAGGACCGAGTTGCCGAGGGACTTCGACATCTTCTCGCCGGACATGGTGACCCAGGCGTTGTGCACCCAGTAGGAGGCGAAGTCGTCGCCGAACGCCTTGGCCTGGGCGATCTCGTTCTCGTGGTGCGGGAAGACCAGGTCGAGGCCGCCGCCGTGGATGTCGAAGGCGCTGCCGAGGTACTTGTGCGCCATCGCGGAGCACTCCAGGTGCCAGCCGGGGCGGCCGCGGCCCCACGGCGTCTCCCAGTCGGGCTCGCCGGGCTTGGTGGCCTTCCACATGGCGAAGTCGCGGGGATCGCGCTTGCCGGTGATGCCCTCCTCGCTCGGCTGCTGGAGGTTGTCGAGCTCCTGGTTGGAGAGCGCGAGGTAGCCCGGGTAGGAGCGGACGTCGAAGTAGACGCTGCCGTCGGCCTCGTAGGCGTGGCCCCGCTCGATGAGGCCGCGCATCATCTCGATCATCTCGGGGACGTGGCCGGTGGCGCGGGGCTCGTACGTGGGCGGGAGGCAGCCGAGGGCCTCGTAGCCGCTGTTGAAGGCGCGCTCGTTCTCGTAGCCGATGGACCACCAGGGGCGGTCCTGCTCGGCACCCTTCTTGATGATCTTGTCGTCGATGTCGGTGACGTTCCGGATGAAGGTGACGTCGTAGCCGCGGTACTCGAACCAGCGGCGCATGATGTCGAAGTTGAGGCCGGAGCGGATGTGCCCGATGTGCGGGGCCGCCTGCACGGTGGCACCGCAGAGGTAGATCGAGACACAGCCCTCGACGAGCGGGGTGAAGTCGCGGATCTGCCGGGCGCTGGTGTCGTACAGGCGAATAGTCACGGCACCAGGGTAGTGCGCCGCGGGCAGTGCCCCGCGACCCTTTCGGGGGCGCGGCGGCGCTTTGCGGCCGCGGCGGGGAGCCCCCGTCGAGCCGGGCGCCGCCGGGAGCGGCGCCCGGTACGGACGGACTGCGGCGGTCAGGCCGGGTTCGACCGGTACACCAGTGCGGTGGCGATGGCGGCGAGCCCCTCGGCGCGCCCGGTGAGGCCGAGTCCGTCGGTGGTGGTGCCGGAGACGGAGACGGGGGCGCCCGCGGCGGCCGAGAGCGCCTTCTGCGCCTCTTCGCGCCGCTTGCCGATCTTGGGGCGGACGCCGATCACCTGCACGGCGATGTTGCCGATCTCGAAGCCCTCGGCGCGGACGATGCGGGCGGCCTCGGCGAGGAGGGTGGTGCCGGAGGCGCCTGACCACTCCGGGCGGGAGGTGCCGAAGTGGGCGCCGAGGTCGCCGGCTCCGGCGGCGGAGAAGAGGGCGTCGCAGGCGGCGTGGGCCGCGACGTCGCCGTCGGAGTGGCCGGCGAGGCCGTCCTCTCCCTCCCACAGCAGGCCGGCGCACCACAGGTCGCGGCCCGCCTCGAAGGCGTGGACGTCGGTGCCGATCCCGACCAGCGGGAGGAGCGGGGCCGCAGACGGGACCGGGGCGGGGGCGGGGCTAGTAGGCATCGGTGGCCCTCCTGCGGGCGAGTACGGCCTCGGCGAGGACCAGGTCGAGCGGACGGGTGACCTTGAAGGCCTCTTCGTGGCCCGGGACCACGACGACGGTGGTGCCGAGGCGCTCCACCATGCCGGCGTCGTCGGTGGCGCCCTCGCCGGACACGGCGACGGCCTCGTGGGCGCGGCGCAGGGTGGCCAGGTCGAAGCCCTGGGGGGTCTGGACGGCGCGCAGCCGGGCGCGCTCGGGGGTGGCGACGACCGGCTCGGGCTCGCCCGGCCTGCCGGGTTCGACCTCCTTGACGGTGTCGGCGAGGGGCAGGGCGGGGACGACGGCGGGAGCGCCGTCGCGGACCGCCTCGACGACGGCGTCGACCGTGTCCACGGGGACGAGGGGGCGCGCGGCGTCGTGGACGAGCACGCAGGTGATGTCGTCGGGGAGGGCGGCGAGGCCGGCGGCGACGGACTCCTGGCGGGTGTCGCCGCCGGGGACGACCAGCAGCTCGGTGCGGTCCGGCAGCGGGTGCTCGTCCAGGAGGCGGCGCACCTCGGCAGTGCCGTCGGGCGGTGCGACGACGACGACCAGGCGGACGGCCCGCGAGCGGGCCATGGCGCGGACGGCGTGGATCAGCATCGGGGTGCCGCCGAGGGCCCGCAGGGCCTTGGGGGCGCCGGGGCCGAGGCGTACCCCGCGGCCGGCGGCGGGGATCACCGCGGCGGTGCGCTGGGGGCGCGTTTCGTCAGACATTGAAGTAGCTCCGAGCCAAGGTTTGTGACTTCGGCCGACATGGGTATGGCCCTGGGGAGTGCCGGGTGCGACGCCCTCGCCCCTTCCGTGACGACCGGTCGAGCCGGCTGCCCGGACCCGGCACAAGAGGTCGGTCAGTCGGATCGGGTCGGGTCGGGGTATCGCGTCGTGCGGGTGCCGTGGGCGCGGGTGCGCCGAGTGCGGCTCAGGACGGCGCGGGACCGGGCGGCGCGGCAGCGCGCCGTCGGGGGCTGCGCGGGATCACGTAAGTCTGCGTACGGCGTCGTGTGTGCGGGACGGCGTGCGCTCGCGTACGGGCGCGCTGCGAGGTGCGGCGTGCGGGTGCAGACATGCCGCAGCGCCCGGCAACGGCCTCCCATCGGGGAGGCCGGTCGTCGGGCACCGCGGCACGGCTGCTTGCGGGTCTGCGCGTCGTCAGGACGCGAGGACCTCGTCGAGGAGGGCCTCGGCCTTGTCCTCGTTGGTGTTCTCCGCGAGCGCAAGCTCGCTGACCAGGATCTGGCGCGCCTTGGCGAGCATCCGCTTCTCACCGGCGGACAGCCCGCGCTCGCGCTCGCGGCGCCACAGGTCGCGCACCACTTCGGCGACCTTGATGACGTCGCCGGAGGCGAGCTTCTCCAGATTTGCCTTGTAGCGACGGGACCAGTTCGTCGGCTCCTCGTTGAGCGGTGCCCGCAGCACCTCGAAGACCCGGTCCAGCCCGTCCTGGCCGACTACGTCGCGAACGCCGACGAACTCCGCATTGTCGGCAGGCACACGAACCGTCAGGTCGCCCTGGGCGACCTTGAGCACCAAGTAGGTCTTGTCCACGCCTTTGATCTGGCGAGTTTCGATGGCCTCGATCAGCGCGGCCCCGTGATGGGGATAGACCACGGTGTCGCCAACCTTGAACGTCATGTGACAGGTACCCCTTCCGTGGCTATCCAGGGTAACACGAGAACTGACTGTTATGAATGGCGTTTTCGCAGGTCAGGGCACATCTCGGGGCTTGACAACTCCGGCGGGAACGTGCTGCGGAGGGCTCCGGAAGGGGGGTATTCGCAGGTCGGAGGCGCTGTGCGGACCGGGCGAAACGGCCACGTTACACCTCCCGGGTGACCTCGCCGGTGTGATGTACGTCCCGTTTTGCCGGGTTCGAGGTCGGGAAACCGAACTACTCCGTTCGACTACCGGCCACCCGAACGGAGCGGTTCCGGCCCAATCCCGGAATTGATCACGGAGAAGCGTTCGAGGGAATCCCGGAATTGATCACCGGGGGCCGGAGCGCTATATGCGGACGGCACATGAACGGACCGGGAAGTGCCGGCGCCCGTCGCCGGCGGAACGGGCGCCCGGCGGTCCGCGGAATGCGCGATCGCGGGGCCTGGGCAGCGGAGCCCCTCCCCTGCGGAGGGTCGGGTGCGGGGGCGGGGCGGCGGCTCGGTAACCTAAGCGCGCTGACACACCCTTAGGGCGGCTTTACCTCGGCCGCCCCCGGGACCGACCACCTTCCGTTCCGTACGTCCAAGGAGTTGCCGCCGCCGTGAGCCGCAGCCTTCGACGCGGCGCCCTCGCCGCCACCGCCGTCGTGTTCTCGATCGCCTCGCTGGCCGCCTGCGGTGCGGGCAACGATGCGCAGACGCTGAAGATCAGGCCGGACAACGCCCGCGCCTCCAAGGGCGACATCATGGTCCAGAACGCGCTGGTGATCACCGGCAAGGACCGCAAGGGCTCGGCCGTCGTCTCCGCGACGCTCTTCAACGAGGGCGACAAGCCGCAGACGATCGACGCGATCACCCTCCCGGGCTCCAAGGGCAAGGTCGTCCTGAAGGGCGCCGAGGGCGCCGCCGGCAAGGTCACCGTCCCCGCCGGCGGCTCCGTCGTCCTCGGCGGCAAGGGCAACCCGTCCGCCGTGATCGAGGGCGGCAGCGAGGCCGTGGAGGACGGCGACGTCCAGAAGGTCGTCTTCAAGCTGAGCAGCACCGGCGACGTCGAGCTCGAGGCGTTCGTCTTCCCGAACACCGGCATGTACGCGCCCTTCGGCCCGACCGAGGCCCCCGCCGCCGGCCCGTCCGCCTCCGGCAGCCCGGCCGCCTCGCCGTCCGCCGGCCCGTCGGGCTCGCCGTCCGGCTCCCCGGCCGCCACCCCCTCGGGTGCGGCCTCGGGCTCCCCGGCCGCGTCGCCCTCGGGCTCCGCGTCGCACGCCGCCGGCCACTGAGGCCCCGGCAGCCACACGGAAGGGCCCCGTCCGCAGCACGCGGACGGGGCCCTTCCCACAGGTGCCGACAGCGGCCTACGGCTCGAACTTGTAGCCGAGGCCGCGGACCGTGACGAGGTAGCGCGGCGCCCCCGGGTCCGGCTCGATCTTGGCGCGCAGGCGCTTGACGTGCACGTCGAGGGTCTTGGTGTCGCCGACGTAGTCCGCGCCCCACACCCGGTCGATCAGCTGCATGCGCGTCAGCACGCGGCCGGCGTTGCGCAGCAGCATCTCCAGCAGGTCGAACTCCTTCAGCGGCAGGTCCACCTTGGCCCCGCCGACGGTCACCACGTGCCGGTCGACGTCCATGCGGACCGGGCCGGCCTCCAGCGCGGCCGGGGCGACCTCCTCCGGCTCGCCGCGGCGGCGCAGGACCGCGCGGATGCGGGCGACCAGCTCGCGCGAGGAGAACGGCTTGGTGACGTAGTCGTCGGCTCCTATCTCCAGCCCCACGACCTTGTCGATCTCGCTGTCCTTCGCGGTCACCATGATGACGGGGACGTTGGAGCGGCCGCGCAGCTGCCGGCAGACCTCCGTGCCGGGCAGGCCGGGCAGCATCAGGTCGAGGAGGACGAGGTCGGCGCCGTTGCGCTCGAACTCGTCGAGGCCGTCGGGCCCGGTCGCGGCGACCGCGACCTCGAATCCCTCCTTGCGGAGCATGTAGGAGAGGGCGTCGCTGAAGGATTCCTCGTCCTCGACGACGAGCACACGGGTCACGGAAGGACCTCCGGGGCAGGGTTGGGCGGTTCTGGTGTTCTGCTGGGTCAGGCGGGAGTCGGGTGGCCGGGGGTGGGCGACGGTTCCGCCTCCCCTGCCGGGGTGCGGGCGGGGCCCGGGGACGCGGCAGCCTCGGGCAGCCGCAGCGTGAACGTGGAGCCCTGGCCCTCCGAGCTCCACACGCTGACCTCCCCGCCGTGGGAGGCCGCCACGTGTTTGACGATCGCGAGGCCGAGGCCTGTTCCGCCGGTGGCGCGGGAGCGGGCCGGGTCGACGCGATAGAAGCGTTCGAAGATCCGCTCGCGGTCCTTCTCGGGGATGCCTATGCCCTGGTCGGTGACGGAGATCTCGATCAGGTCGCCGCCCGGGGCGGTGACGCGGCGGGCGGCGATCCCGACGCGGGTCCGGGCGGGACTGTAGTTGACGGCGTTCTCCACCAGGTTGCCCAGGGCGGCCGCAAGCTGGCCGCGGTGCCCCCAGACGCGCAGGTCGGCGGTGCCTCCGGAGGCCATCGTGATGTGCTTCGCGGACGCGGTGTGGCGGCAGCGGTCGATCGCCTCCTCCACCAGCGTGTCCACGCGGACCGGCTCGGCGTCGTCCAGCGGGTCGTCGTTCTGCACCCGGGACAGGTCGATGAGCTCCTGGACGAGGTTGATCAGGCGGGTCGCCTCGATCTGCATGCGGCCTGCGAAGCGGCTGACCGCCTCGGGGTCGTCGGCGGCGTCCATGACGGCCTCGGACAGCAGGGAGATCGCGCCCACCGGCGTCTTCAGCTCGTGCGAGACGTTCGCGACGAAGTCGCGGCGCACGGCCTCGATGCGGCGGGCCTCCGTGAGGTCCTCGACCAGCAGCAGCACCAGCCGGGACCCCAGCGGCGCCACGCGCGCCGAGACGGCGAGGGCCTCCCCGCGGCCGGTGCCGCGGCGCGGCAGGTCCAGCTCGACCTGGCGTATCTCCCCGTCGCGGCGGGTGTCGCGGGCCATGTGCAGCATCGGCTCCGAGGCGAGCCTGCCGCCGCGGACCAGCCCGAGCGCGTACGCCGCGGAGCTCGCCTTGACCACGGCGTCGCCCTCGTCGAGGACGACGGCGGAGGAGCGGAGCACCGACAGCACGGTGTCGACCCCGGGCGGGAGCACCGCGTTGAGGTCGGGGCGCATGGAGCTCCGGGTGGGGCGCGCCTGGTCGCGCTCGCTCCAGCGGAACGCCAGCGTGGCGACGACACCGGTGCAGGCACCGGCGATCGCTGCGGCTGCGGCGACCGCCGCGTTCACGTCCATGCATCCAGGTTAAGCAGGCGCGACGGCACTTCCCCAGCCGTTCGGGGGGTGCCTCGAACAGTCGTCGCCCAGAGTTCACCGCGGCGACGGAGCCGATTCACTTCCGGTGCCGGAGTCGGACGCGTACGCCGTCCAGCGTGTCACCGTGGGGTTCGAGCCCGCATCCGGGCCGGCCCCCGGGCACCGCGCAGTAGGCCAAGAGAGGGACACCATGCGTGACGCGTACCACGAGGAACTGGACTCGATCGGCGAGAGCCTCGTCGAGATGGCCCGGCTGGTGGGCTCCGCCATCGGGCGGGCCACGACGTCCATGCTCGACGCCGACCTGAAGCTCGCCGAGAGCGTCATCGCGGCCGACCAGAAGATCGACGACCTCCAGCACGACCTGGAGGCCCGCGCCATCGCACTGCTCGCCCGGCAGCAGCCGGTCGCCACCGACCTGCGGATCGTGGTGACGTCGCTGCGCATGAGCGCCGACCTGGAGCGCTCCGGCGACCTCGCGCAGCACGTGGCCAAGCTGGCGCGGCTGCGGTTCCCGGACGCGGCGGTCCCGCGGGACCTGCACGCGACGATCCTGGAGATGGGGCAGCTGGCGCAGCGGCTGATGGCGAAGGCCGCCGAGGTGATCATCACGAAGGACGTGGACCTCGCGCTCCAGCTGGAGACGGACGACGACGAGATGGACCAGCTGCACCGCACGCTGTTCCAGCACCTGATGGACGACCGCTGGAAGCACGGCATCGAGACGGCGGTGGACGTGACGCTGCTGGGCCGCTACTACGAGCGGTTCGCGGACCACGCGGTGTCGGTGGCCAAGCGCGTCGTGTACCTGGTGACGGGCGAGCACGCGGACGAGCTGCAGACGCCGGTGCAGCCCGAGGACGTCTGAGCAGCCAGGCGGGCGGGCGGCGCCCGGACACCGGGCGGGCGCCGCCGAGCCCCTGTGCGCCGTTGACGCGCCCGTGCGGCTGGGCATGAATGAGGCGGAAGGCAGTAGGCCCACGCGTACACCGCCTGCGAGGAGGAACCATGCCCGATTCCCCCGTCCCCGTCACGCCGGAGTCCGACCGGGAGCCGGCTCCGGAGCCGCTGCGGCTCCCGCTGCTCGCGGCCTGCGGCTGCGGCTCGGGCTGCGGCTGCGGCTGCCAGTCCGGAGCCCCCTGCCAGTGCGGCGGCTGACCCCGCCCATCACGCCCCCGCCCGACACCGAGGAGCCCCCGGCCTGCGTACGACGCGCGGACCGGGGGCTCCTTCGGGCTGGTTACTTCTTCTTGCCCTGGTTCTTGACGGCCTCGATGGCGGCTGCGGCGGCCTCCGGGTCGAGGTAGGTGCCGCCCGGGTTGAGGGGCTTGAAGTCGGCGTCGAGCTCGTACGAGAGCGGGATGCCGGTCGGGATGTTCAGGCCCGCGATGTCGGCGTCGGAGATGCCGTCCAGGTGCTTGACCAGGGCGCGCAGCGAGTTGCCGTGCGCGGCGACCAGGACGGTGCGGCCGGCCAGCAGGTCCGGGACGATGCCGTCGTACCAGTACGGCAGCATGCGGCCGACGACGTCCTTCAGGCACTCCGTGCGGGGGCGCAGCTCCGGCGGGATCGTCGCGTAGCGCGCGTCGTCCGACTGGGAGAACTCGGTGCCGTCCTCGAGCGGCGGCGGCGGGGTGTCGTAGGAGCGGCGCCACAGCATGAACTGCTCCTCGCCGAACTCGGCGAGGGTCTGCGCCTTGTCCTTGCCCTGGAGCGCGCCGTAGTGGCGCTCGTTCAGGCGCCAGGAGCGGTGGACCGGGATCCAGTGGCGGTCGGCGGACTCCAGGGCCAGCTGCGCGGTGCGGATGGCGCGCTTCTGGAGGGAGGTGTGCACGACGTCGGGGAGCAGGCCGGCGTCCTTCAGCAGCTCACCGCCGCGGACCGCCTCCTTCTCGCCCTTCTCGTTGAGGTTGACGTCCACCCAGCCGGTGAACAGGTTCTTCGCGTTCCACTCGCTCTCGCCGTGGCGGAGCAGGATCAGCTTGTACGGTGCGTCGGCCATGCACAGGAGCCTAATGGACGCCTCCGGCGGGCGGCACGCGGTGCCGGGGCCCTCGCGGATTGACGGTGCGCGTCAATCCGGTGGCTTCCGGAATGCCCCGAACCGTAGGGTGCGGACTGCCGGGGAGGCGCTTACATATTCGGGGGGATTCCGTCATGTCCGCGGGAAGTCTCATACGTGCCGCACGCGAGAGCGTGGAGGGGCTGCCACGGGCGTTCTGGTGGCTGTGGGCGAGCACGCTCGTCAACCGGCTGGGAGCGTTCGTCGCGACGTTCATGGCGCTGTACCTGACGCTGGAGCGCGGCTACTCGGCGTCGTTCGCCGGGCTTGTGGCGGCGCTGCACGGGCTGGGCGGTGTGGTGTCCTCGCTGGCGGCGGGGGTGATGACGGACCGGCTGGGGCGGCGGCCCACGATGCTGGCGGCGAACCTGGCCACGGCCGGGTCGGTGGCCCTGCTCGGGTTCATGGAGCACCCGGCGGCGATCGCCGCGGTGGCCATGCTGGTGGGCATGGCCTCGAACGCCTCCCGGCCGGCGGTAGCGGCGATGCTGGCGGACATCGTCCCGCCGGAGGACCGGGTACGGGCCTTCGCCCTGAACTACTGGGCCATCAACCTGGGCTTCGCGGTCAGCGCGGTCGCCGCGGGGTTCGTCGCCGAGTACAGCTACCTGGCGGGCTTCCTCGGGGAGGCGGCGCTGACGCTGGTGTGCGCGGTGCTCGTGTACGTGAAGCTGCCGGAGTCGCGGCCCGCGGCGGAGGCAGGCGCCGGGGACGGTGCGGCGGGCGCCGAGGCGGCCGGGCCGGGGGTGTCGCTGGGGACGGTGCTGCGGGACGGCCGGTTCATGGGCGTCGTCGGGCTGTCGTTCCTCGTCTCGATGGTCTTCATGCAGGGCTCGGTCGGGCTGCCGGTGGCGATGGGGGCCGCCGGCTTCACGCCGGGCGAGTACGGCCTGGTGATCTCCGTCAACGGGCTGATGATCGTGCTGCTGCAGATCCCGGTGACGCGGTTCATCGAGCACCGCGACCCCCGGCGGCTGCTGGTGCTGTCCGCGCTGCTGGCGGGCTGGGGGTTCGCGCTGACGGCGTTCGCGGGGCCGCTGTGGGCGTATGCGATGACGGTCGCCGTGTGGACGCTGGCGGAGATCGTGAACTCGCCGACGCAGATGGAGCTCGTCGTACGGCTCTCGCCCGTGCAGGGCCGGGGCCGCTACCAGGGCATGTACACGATGTCGTGGTCGGTGGCCGCGCTGGTCGCGCCCCTGATGGCGGGGTACGTCGTCGACGGGTTCGGCGCGGCGTGGCTGTGGGGGTCGGCCGGCGCGCTGGGCACGCTCGCGGCGGGCGGCTACTGGCTGCTGATGCGGCGCCTGCCGGCCCGCGGCACGGCGGCCGCGGAGTCCGCCGCCGCACCGGTGAAGGCCGCTCCCGTGCAGGCGGCCGCGGCCGCCGCGGACGCGTAGGCCCGGTCGGCGCGGGGGGGGGGGGCAGTCGGCGCGGGGGGTCAGTCGGCGCGGGGGGTCAGTCGGCCGGGCGGGTCAGTCGGCCGGGCGGGTCAGGTGGCGGAAGGCGTCGAGGTTCCGGGTCGACTCCCCCCGGGCGACCCGCCACTCGTACTCCTTCTTGATCGCCGTGGCGAAGCCCAGCTCCAGGAGGGTGTTGAACGCGCCGTCCGCCGCCTCCAGGACGGTCCCGAGCAGCCGGTCGAGCTCCTCGGCGGTGACCACGGCCAGCGGGAGCCGGGCCGTGAGGTAGACGTCGCCGAGGCGGTCCACCGCGTACGCCATCCCGTACAGCCTGAGGTTGCGCTCCAGCAGCCAGCGGTGGACGCCGGCCTCGTTCTCGTCGGGGTGGCGGATCACGAACGCGTTGACCGACAGCGAGTGCCGGCCGACCTTGAGCGAGCAGGTCGTGGAGAGCTTGCGGGTGCCGGGGAGCTGGACGACGTACGTGCCCGGAGTCGGGCTCTCCCAGGCCAGCTCGGCGCCGTTCAGCGCGCTCTCGATGATCGCGGTGTCAGCCATGGTGGGAGCGTACGCGACGGCGGTGCTCGTGCATGGCCGCGGTGTACACGTCCGCCGTGGCGCTCGCGGCGGTGTCCCAGCCGAAGAACTGCGCGTGCCGGGCCGCCTCGCCGCCCATGCGGTCGGCGAGCCCCGGGTCGTCGACGAAGCGGCGCAGCTCGCGGGCGTAGTCGGCCGGGTCGTGGCCGGGGACGAGGATGCCGGTGACGCCGTCGTTGACGGCGACGGGCAGCCCGCCGACCTCTGCGGCGAGGACGGGCGTCCCGGTGGCCTGCGCCTCGATCGCGACGAGCCCGAAGGACTCGCTGTACGAGGGCATGACCAGCACGGACGCAGCCCGGAACCAGTCGGCGAGCCGGTCCTGGGCGACCGGCGGGTGGAAGTGGACGAGGTCGGCGATGCCGAGCTGCGCGGCGAGCTTGTGCAGCCCTTCCGGCTTGGCGAGGCCGCTGCCGCTGGGCCCGCCGACGACGGGCACGAACAGCCTGCGGCGCAGCTCCGGGTCCTGCCCGACGAGGACGGCGACGGCGCGGAGCAGGACGTCGGGTGCCTTCAGCGGCTGGATCCGCCCGGCGAACAGCGGGATGACGGCGTCCTGCGGGAGCCCGAGGCGGGCGCGGGCGGCGGCCCGGCCGTCGGCGACGGTGAAGCGGTCGAGGTTCACGCCGGGGTGGACGACGGCGACCTTGCCGGGGTCGGCGTCGTAGTGCCGTACGAGCTCCTCCGCCTCGTCGGCGGTGTTGGCGACGAGCCGGTCGGCGGCGGCCACGATCTGGGTCTCGCCGATGACGCGGGCGGCCGGCTCGGGGGTGTCGCCCTCGGCGAGGGAGGCGTTCTTGACCTTGGCCATGGTGTGCATGGCGTGGACGAGGGGCACGCCCCAGCGTTCGGCGGCGAGCCAGCCCACGTGCCCGGACAGCCAGTAGTGGGAGTGGACGAGGTCGTAGTGGCCGGGGCGGTGGCCGGCCCAGGCCTGCATCACGCCGTGGGTGAAGGCGCACAGCTGGGCGGGCAGCTCCTCCTTGGCCAGGCCCTCGTACGGGCCTGCGTCGACGTGCCGGACGAGGACGCCGGGAGCGAGCTCGACGGCGGGCGGGAGGCCGCCCTCGGTGGCCCGGGTGAAGATCTCGACCTCGATGTTGATGGCGGCGAGCCGCCTGGCGAGCTCCACGATGTAGACGTTCATGCCGCCGGCGTCGCCGGTGCCCGGCTGGTGCAGGGGCGACGTGTGGACGCTGAGCATCGCGACGCGGCGCGGCTTGCGGTGGTGGCCGACGGACGGGATGCGCAGCCGGGGCGGGTCGTGGCGGGTGCCGCGGACGGCGGCGAGGCGGCCGCCGATGGTGCCGCCGATGCGGGACACGTACTGGCTCAAGGGAGCAGTTCCTCTCGCTCGGGCGACATGACGACATGCGGGCGGGGGGCGTCCGGGCCGTTCGCGCCGGCGGGCGGGCACGCCGGACGGAGCGCACCCGGCGCCCTTCTAGGAGTGCAACCCGGATGGCCGTGCCGCGCATTCCGGGGTGGCCGATTTTCTCGGCAGAGCGCCGGGCGCCGGGCTGCTTTTCCCGCCGAGGGGGCCCTCCGCTTACGCTCGGCGCATGTCCCGGCACGCCTCCGAGCCCCCTGTCCCCGCCTCCGCCGGCGGCCCCGGCCGCGCCGCCGGGGCCCGGGCCCGGGCGGGCGGCGGCGCGCGGGGTGCGCAGGCGGCGCGCCCGGTGGGGACGGTGACGCGGGGGACGACCAACCCGAACCGGCTGCGCCGCATGGACCGCTGGATCGCCGAGGTGCACGGGCCGGCGCTGCGGCGCGCGGAGGCGCCGGTGGCCGTCGACCTGGGGTACGGGGCCGCGCCGTGGACGGCGGTGGAGCTGCTGGACCGGCTGCGGCAGGCGGCGCCCGCGGTGCGGGTGGTCGGCATCGAGATCGAGCCGGCGCGGGTCGCGGCGGCGCGCCCGTACGAGCGGGAGGGGCTCCGCTTCCGGCACGGCGGCTTCGAGGTGCCCCTGGAGGGCGGCGCCCGGCCCGCGCTGATCCGCGCGGCGAACGTGCTGCGGCAGTACGGCGAGGAGCAGGTCGGGGAGGTCTGGGAGCGGCTGTGCGCCCGGCTGGCCCCGGACGGGCTGCTGGTGGAGGGCACCTGCGACGAGATCGGGCGCCGGCACGTGTGGGTGGCGCTGGGGCCGGAGGGGCCGCGGACGGTGACGTTCGCGACGCGGCTGGGGTCGCTGGAGCGGCCCTCGGATCTGGCGGAGCGGCTGCCGAAGGCGCTGATCCACCGCAACGTGCCGGGCGAGCCGGTGCACGCCTTCCTGCGGGACTTCGACCGGGCGTGGGCGGCGGCCGCGCCGTACGCCTCCTACGGGGCGCGGCAGCGGTGGATCCGGACGGCGCGGGCGCTGGCCGGGGACTGGCCGCTGACGGACGGTCCGAAGCGGTGGCGGCAGGGGGAGTTGACCGTGCGCTGGGAGGCGCTGCGCCCGGCGGGGTGAAAGCGGCGCGGCGGGGAACCGGGGGCCGGGGCGGCCCGTTGAGCGGGCACGGGGTGCGCCAGGACTGACCGGGGCGGGGCGGACAAGATCCGGAGGGGTTCGTGAGGGTGTTGGAATCCTCCGAGTCGTGGCACCATCCCGAAGAACAGCACAAGTTACTGATGAATAGTCAGATTCGGTGGGGTGCGGCGCTCGCCGTGCGCCGCGGGCGCGGCCGGCGCGCCGTGCGGCACCGGATCCGACCCGGGTGCCAGGGGGGACCATGGGAACCGAGGAGCCGAAGCGGCGGCGCAGGGGCGCCTCCGCCCTGACACTGCTGTGCGCGTCGGCCCTGCTGGCGGTGACGGCGCTCGCCGCGCCGGCCCTCGCGGCGCCGGCCCCGGAGCCGGGCGCCAAGTCCCTGGAGCAGGTGCGCAAGGAGATCGAGGGCCTGTACCGGCAGGCGGGCGCGGCGACCGACGCGTACAACCAGGCCGAGACCGAGGCCAAGGCGCAGTCGGACCGGATCGTGGAGATCGCCCGGCAGGTCGCCGCGGGACAGGAACGCATCAACGACCTGAAGAGGCGGGCCGGGGCCGCCGCGCGCGCCCAGTACCGCTCGGGCGGGCTGCCGGCCGGCGCCCGCCTCGCGCTGAGCGACAGCCCGGGCCAGTTCCTCGACGGGGCGAGCCGGATCCGGCAGGGCGAGAAGGCCACCACGGACCTGCTGTCCGAGGTGAACCGCACCCAGGCCGCCTTGCAGCGCGGTGCCCGCGAGGCGGACGCGGAGTGGCAGAAGCTGGAGGCGAACCGCGTCAGGAAGGAGGCCTCGAAGAAGGAGGTCGAGGCCAAGATCAAGGCTGCGGAGGACCTGGAGAGCAAGCTGGAGGCCGAGGAGCGGGCCCGGCTGATACAGCTGGAGCAGGAAGCCCAGTACAAGGCGCAGACGGCCTGGCTGTCGACGGGCGTCCTGAAGGAGATCAACGGCACGGCCACCGAGGCGGGGCGCAAGGCCGTGCAGTTCGCCACCGCGCAGATCGGCAAGCCGTACCAGTGGGGCGCCGTGGGGCCGGCCTCCTACGACTGCTCCGGGCTCACCTCCCAGGCGTGGCGGGCCGCGGGAAAGGGCATTCCGCGCACCTCGCAGGAGCAGCTGCGGCTGCTGCCGAAGATCGCCCTGAAGGACATGCGGCCCGGCGACCTGATCATCTACTTCGACGACGCCAGCCACGTCGGCATGTACGTGGGCGACGGCGCGATGGTCCACGCCCCGCGCCCCGGCCGCAACATCACCCTCGCCGGCGCCGGCTCCATGCCGATCAAGGCGGTGGTCCGGCCCGAGGCGTAGCAGGCGCGCGCCGGCGTACGGGGATCCGCAGCCGGTGCGGCCGGGCAGGCCTGGAGCCTGGAGTACGTGGCCGTTCGGTGGAGGCCGCGGGGAGGTTCCGCGCAGGTGCGGGAAGTGCGCCGGGAGGGCGCGGTCAGCCCGGCGGGGCAGCCCGGCGGTCCTGCCGCGGAAGCCGGTCCGGAAGGCAACCGCCCGCGCCCCGGGGACGTCTCGCTGGAGGGGCGAGCCCGTCCCCCGCCGTGACGTTGGTCATTCGGCGAGGCGGATTTTCCCCCGCGATAACGGCATATGACGCTGTCCCCGTACCGGAACGCCATTCCGTTCGGGCGCCGCGGACCGCTAGGGTCGGCCCACGAGCGCACCCTCGGGGGGAGGGAAGGAACCGGAGACGATGCCCGTACCCGTACCGCGGCAGAGGGAGATCCCTGCCACGGAGAACGGTCAGGCCGTACCGCCGCAGGCGTCCCTGACCCTGCTGGTGATCGAGGACGACCCCGCGGGGGGCCTCACCGTTCCGGAGATCCTCGACTCCGACGGCCAGCGCATCCGGCTCCGCACCGCCCGGAACCTCACCGAGGCGGCCCGCCTGCTCACGCCGGACGTCCACTGCATCCTGCTGGACCTGGCCCTGCCGAACCCGTCGGCCGCCGCCCGCGCGGCCCTGGCCGGCGCCCCGCCGGGCCCGGCCGACCGGCTCGACGTGCTGCGGGAGGTGCTGCGGATCGCCCCGCGCCACCCGGTCCTCGTCCTGACGGACGAGGCGGACGCCGAGCGCGCCGCCGAGGCCGTCCGGGTCGGGGCGCAGGACTTCCTCTTCCGCGACGAGCTGGACGGCAGGCTGCTCAGCCGGGCGATCCGGTACGCGGTCGAGCGCAAGCGCGCCGACACGGCCCAGTACAAGCTTGCAGAATCGAAACTGCGGGCCCAGGAGAACGCCCGCCTGGAGCGCGGCCTGCTGCCCACCCCGCTGCTGGACGGCTCCGACCTCCGCTTCGCCGCCCGCTACCGTCCCGGCCGCAGCCGGGCCCTCCTCGGCGGCGACTTCTACGACACCGTCCGCACCCCGGACGGCACCGTCCACGCCATGATCGGCGACGTGTGCGGGCACGGCCCGGACGAAGCCGCCCTCGGCGTCGAGCTCCGCATCGCCTGGCGCGCCCTCACGCTGGCCGGCCTGTGCGGCGACGACCTGCTGGCGACGCTGCAGGAGGTCCTCGACGTCGAGCGGCCCTGCGAGGAGATCTTCGCGACGCTGTGCACCGTCGACATATCCCCCGACGGCCGGCGCGCCGGCCTGTGCCTGGCCGGGCACCCGGCGCCGCTGGTCTCACGGCCGGGCCGGCCCGCGCAGCTGCTCCCGTACGAGAACAGCGGACCCGCGCTGGGCCTGCTGCCCAAGGCGCGCTGGCCGCGCCGCCAGGTGGAGCTCGGCGGCGCCTGGAGCCTGATGCTCTACACCGACGGCCTCATCGAGGGCCGCATCGGCGAGGGCAGGGAGCGGCTCGGGCAGGACGGCATGGTCGAGATGATCAACCGGCACCTGGCCCGCGGGCTGAGCGGCGAGGGCCTGCTGGAGGCCGCCGTCACCGAGGCCCGCCGGCTCAACGGCGGCGAGCTCACGGACGATGTCGCCGTGGTGCTCCTGTCCCGCAACGCCCCCTGACCCGTACGCGTACGGGCCCCCGCGCCGGAGCGGGCGACGACCGGTCAGCGACCGCCGTTGTAGGGGCCGTACGGGCCGTCGCTGCTGCTGCCGCCGCGGCGCGGGCCGCCGCCCGAGACCTGCTTGAGCGCGGGGCGGACGTCCACGAGGAACACGATCGTCGCGACGAGGCCCGCGATCTGGAGGAACAGCATCCCGAGGAAGAAGTCCACCAGCACGGTGACGCCGAGGATGACCATCCAGAAGGTCTTCGTCTGCTTGTCCGCGGCCCGGTAGGCGTCCTCCCTGGCCATCAGGGCGAAGACGAAGGCCACGACGGCCAGCGCCAGCATGGCGAACCCGAGCAGCGGGAGCACGCCGTTATCGAACCCGTTCATCAACATCGACTCGACCGCCTTCACACGTGCCCTGCCATGGCTGGTGCCTCTGCCTCCACGCTACCGGCACAGCACCCCTCATCCACCCCAACGGGCCGGACACCCCTCGGGTGCCCGGCTCCGTCGCGTTCAGCCCTCGACGCTCTCCTCGGCCTTCTTCGCCGGGGTCTTGCGCGTCGTGGTCCGGCGGGCGGCGGCCCTGTCGTCGGCCTGCGCCGCACCGGCCCCGCCGTCGACGGCGGCCGGCTGCGGGTCCGGCTCGACGGCGACCGCGATGTCGACGATCTCCTCCGAGACGTCGCCACGCCACTCGCGGACGGCCTGCTCGCCGCGCTCGGCCACCCGGTCGTAGGTCTCCTTGGCCTTCACCGCGTACTCGGCGGCCACTCCGACCCCGCGCATGGCGAGGTCCTGCGCGGTCTCGCCGATCTTCCTGGCGTCGATCGTGCCGAGGACCTCGGCGACCTTGGAGGTCACGACCTCCTGCGCCTCGCGGGCCTTCTGCTGCACGATCTTCGGGTCGGTGTTCTTCACCGCCTCGAAGCGGACGGGCGCCTCGACGCGCAGCTGCTCGATGAGGCCGGGCACCTTCTTGGCCTGCTCCAGCGCGATGTCGGCCGTGCCGGCGGCGAAGTAGAGGGGGGTCGGGTCGGCGAGGGTCTTCTTCAGGTCATCGGCGATGGCCATGTGGCTGGTCCTCCCGGATCACAGTTCGGTTCGTTGGGTGCTTCGTGCCGTCAGCGGACCCGCGGGGTCCGCGGGCGCTGCGCCGCCTTCCGGCTCCGCGCCGCCCGGCGCCTGCGCGGGGGCCGGTCCGGCCTCCTGCGCGTTCTCCTTGCGGAACGACTCGTAGACCTGGAGCAGCACCTGCTTCTGCCGCTCGCTGATGGACGGGTCGGCGAGTATGGCGGCCCGCGTCTCCACCTCGTCCCGGTCCCGCTCGTCCAGGATCCCGGCCTGCACGTACAGCGTCTCCGCGGAGATGCGCAGTGCCTTGGCCAGCTGCTGGAGGATGTCCGCGCTCGGCTTGCGCAGACCGCGCTCGATCTGGCTCAGGTACGGATTCGACACGCCGGCCGCGTCGGCCAGCTGCCGCAGCGAGAGCTGCGCCTGCCGCCGCTGCTCGCGGAGGTACTCGCCGAGATTGCCGACGTTGAGCGATGCCATGCGGTGATCCTGCCGCACCTTGCTAACTTTTGCAAGCAACCGCTTGCAGCATCTCCCACCCGCGGGGCTGCGCGTGTGTGTGGCTTCTCGCGATAGTTGTCACTTCACAGCGAGAGATGTCACCAAGATCGCCCAGAGAAGCCCTACCCGCGTGAGCCGTTGCACGCCAGTTGGAACCTGGTCACGAGAGTTGGAACCAGTGCGACCGGCGCCGACTAGGCTCACCTCCATGTCCGAGCCAGCCCCCGACCCTCGCATGCAGTCCTTGATCAACCAGCTCCGGCCGGGGGCCGTGAGAACGGTGAAGGTCACCGGGTTCGACGGAGCGGACGTCCTGGTGCAGCTCGTAGATGCCGACGGGGAAGAACCCGAGATCGCTCGAATTCCTCGACATGAGGCGTCGATGCGCCGGATGGAGCATCCATCCGAGCTGTTTGAGGTCGGCCAGGAGATCAATGCCGAAGAGATCGGGCGTTGGCGCGAAGGTCAGCTTCACCTCTCCGCCAGGGCATGCGAGATTCCGGCCTTGCGGTCCTTTCTTCTTGCGTTTGAACGAGGGCAGGTCGTGGCTGGGACGGTCTCCGCGGTTCACAACTTCGGGGTCTTCGTTCACGTCGATGGCGAACCGGACGGCCTCTGCACCGGCTTCATCCGGGTGCCGGACCTGACGTGGGGCTGGATCAACCACCCTTCCGAGGCAGTCGAAGCCGGCCAGCGGATCACCGCTGAGGTGATCATTGCCGAGACGCGCTCCGGACAGGTCACGCTCTCGTTGAAGGCTCTGCTGGAAGATCCGCTCATTCGGTTTGCGGATCAGGTCGGCCGACTCCTCACCGGACCGATCACCAAGATCGTTCCTTTTGGCGTGTTCGTGCAGCTTGCTCCAGACGTTGTGGGGTTCCTTCACCTCTCAGAGCTGACTGACGAGCCGGTCGAGACGCCGGATCGGCTTGTCGACGAAGGTGAGCTGATCACGGTGAAGGTCGCCGAGGTCGACCTTCAGCGGCACCGGGTGCGGTTGGGTGCCGCTGGCGGAGCCGACAGAACCTGAATGTGGGTGCCGAGCCCTGGGCCGGTCGGGCAGGATCCGGGCATGTCTACCGACATCAGCGGAATGATCGAGTGCCGGCCAGGGGCCCGCCTCTGGGGTCCCGACGACGAGGACTCCGTGTGGGAAGCCGCCATCGATCTCTTCCTGCTCAACCGGGGCAACGCCTACGACGGCCTCGCCTGTCTCTTCGGAGTCCGCAACTCCTTCGGCTTCCGGCCCGTGGCGGGAGGCCGTGGCTTCCCGGGCGATGCGTCGGTGGGGCTGAGAAGCGAGTACGCAGCCTATGGGGGAACCGGTGACGCATTCGGAACGACATGGGTCACCTGGGCTGAGGTTACCGCCGTCGATTGGCAAGAAACAGACAACTCCGGCACCCGAAGCCGGGCCGCTGCCGCAGGTGACGGGAGCGACTGGGGCCGAGTATGGAGCGTCATGGGCACGCTCAGCGAAGTCCACGGGGCGGAGAACGTGCGGCTCGTCGTGTGGTTCCACTGACCACACAGCAACCAGCATCTCTACCTCTCCGTCCGGGATCGGCCCAGAATGCTGCCCATGGCCGATGGAGACCGCAACGAGGCAGAAGCACCCACATTCCTGTCGTCCGCAGCCGAGGTGGCTCGGCTGCTGGACCTCGACACCGCGGCCAGCGTGCCGGAAGACCGGCGCGCGCGGCACCTGGCGCATGCAGCGCGCAAGCCACTACTCGAACGCGCGAGCCTGCCCGAGGAGTTCTTCGCCCCGCTGATGGCCGCGGCCGTCTACGACCCCGACCCGAGCTTCTGCCGCTGGTTCGTCGAGCCGACGGTCTACATATTCGGACGCCGCCGGGTCATGGCGACACTGCTCAACTATCTACTGACGGGCACCGACGCCGAACAGGCGGGCGCCAAACGGGCGTGGTACTGCGCCCACGTGCCGCTGCACGCGGACAGGTCTCCGGCATACGCGCCTGGTGGACGCCGCGATCCCGCCCTGGACGAAGTCCGTGACCTGGTGCACAAGTGGCTGGAGTGCGCAGCCGTACCCGGCCGCAGCGACGCCTGATCCCGCGCACGGAGTTACCTGACGGTCAGCCCTGGCCACTGGGATCCGCGAGCCGATCAGCTCCAGCAAGACCGGCAGGAGATCAGCATCGGACTGGGGTCGCAGCCCGCAGGTGTCTGCCTTCTTCAGCAGCTCGCGTACGCGTGCGTCGCCGAAGGCTGGAGCCTGCCCGCCTGGTGGCAGCCCGGTCCAGGGCAGCCTGAGCCAGTCGTGCGAGATCGGGTCATGGAAGAACACCTGTCGGCGGCCCCGCGGGTCCCGCCGCACGACCCCATGCCCCTTGTGCTTGCCACCACGTGTCGATCGCTGGCCCAGGTAGGGGCCCAGCAGGTCGGCATCGTGATACCAGAGCCCGCGGATCTTCGCCCAGCACCGGGGGTCGATCCGCTGTACGTAGTGAACGGGCAGCAGTTCGTAGAACAGCTCCGGTGAGGGAATGTTCATCGCGAATCCGGCCTGCGCGAACGACGCCGCGAACAACGAGTTCGACAGCACGTCGACAAGGCCGGCCGCGAAGTCGAGGACCAGGAGCAGGCGGGCCTCCTCCAGACTCTCGGCCCCGTGATGACGGCCGGTACTGACGAGGAATTGCAGGTTGGGGCGATGACGCTGGGCCCATCGCCAGGAGAACCAACGCATCGGCGTGCCGTCCGCGATACGCGTGTGCGCCAGGTCCCGCACGGTGCACGACACCTCGTCGCCCGCTGTCCGCCAGGTCGCCGTCCAACGGCGGGTCCACTCCGCCCCAAGGTTCAAGCCGTCACTGCCCGGTGCCACCGACACCGGAACGAGCAGGTCCTCCCACCGGCAGCTGTGCGACCACAGGCCACCGGCCGAGGCCGCAGCCGGGGAAAGCGGCTGTACGGGGGATGCGCTCCGTCCACCCCACCGCATGACCACCGTCAAGAGCGGCAAGCGGGTCAGTATCCGAACATGGTGACAACTCGGCCTGGAAACGCCCGGAAGTGACAACCACCGCGTGAATCTGGTGACAGAAAGAGCTGGAATCCCGCGAGAGCGTCCCAGGTGAGAGGTCATCGCTGGTGACAACTAACGCTGGAAGTCACAGTGCGGCCGCGTATGGCCGTGTATGCCCGGTGCCGTTGGCCGCGAATGATCTCGACCGGGGCGCGGCGCCCCGCCGACACTTGGTCCGGCGGCTTCCCCGGCAGACAGGCGGTCAATCGTGGGCGCTCGTATCCCCTCTCGTATCGCCGTCGCCTCGGCCGTCCTCGGGGCCGGGGTCGTGCTCGGCCTGGCCGGGGCGCTCGCGGCCAAGGGGGGCGGGGCGCCCTTCACGGCCGCCGGGGTCCTGTTCTCCGGGGGATGGCCCTGGGCCTGCTTCGGGGTCCTCGTCGGGTACGCCAGGCAGTCGAAGGCCGAGTCGGCCGTCCTCGCCCCGGCGGGGTTGGGCCTCGGGGTCGTCGTCTACTACCTGTGCAAGGCCTTCAGCCCCGTCGCGCCGATCGGAGTGGTCGTCTCCGGTGTGCCGCAGGCGCAGGTCAACTGGGCGGGGATGCTCGTGTGGGGTACCGCCGCCGTTCTCTTCGGCGCCCCGCTCGGCGTGTTGGGGAACCTGGCGCGGCACCCGGGCGTTGCGGGGCTCCCCTTCCGGCTGCTTGTGCCGCTGACCGCCTTCTACGAGACCTCCCTGCGGCTCGGCACCGAAGGGGCCGCCGGGTCGGTCGCCACGGCGGTCTGGAGCACCGTACGGGCGCTCGCCGTGCTCGCCGCCGTCGCCCTCGCCGGGCACACGGCGTGGCGGTGGCGGCGCCCGGCCGGCCCCCGCTGAGCAGCGGCGGCGCCCCGCCGACACCCACTTTTTTGTGGGTACTGGGCAACCGCCCCGCACCGCGCCACCCTTGATCCGGGGGCCGGCGGCCGGCGGATCGGAAGGGAGGCACCCGGCTACGGGGCCGACTGCTCCCCCATGAGCCGCTCCAGCCTGCGGTGCCCCCAGTCGGACACCGGGCCGAGCGCGTCGGAGAGCTCGCGGCCGAAGGCGGTCAGCGAGTACTCGGTCTTCGGCGGCAGCACGTCGTGCACCTCCCGGTGCACGAGCCCGTCCGCCTGCATCTCGCGCAGCGCCTGCGTCAGCACCTTCTCGCTGAGGCCCGGCAGCTGCCGGCGCAGTTCGCCGGGCCGGCACGGGCCCGACTCCAGCAGCCAGAGCAGGGCCGTCTTCCACTTGCCGTCGATCACAGCGATGGCGGCGGTCACTCCGCACACCTCCGTGTCCCGGGCACGACCACGCGTCATGCGCCCCCCCATTCCATCCGTCCACCCACGTACGGGAGCCGAACCATGTCCACGTCCACGTCCACGTCCACGCAGCACACCGTCCCGCAGCCCTCCGACCAGTCTGCCGTGACGGTGCTCGGCCTGGGCCCGATGGGCCGCGCCCTGGCCGGCGCGTTCCTCGACGCGGGCCTGCGCACCACCGTCTGGAACCGGACGCCGGGCCGGGACGCGGAGCTGACGGCCCGCGGGGCGGTCGGCGCCCGCTCGCCCGAGGAGGCCGCCGCCGCGAGCGGGCTGACCGTGGTCTGCGTGGTGAACCAGGACGCCGCCGACGGCATCCTGCGCCGCGAGGCCGTCGCCGACGCGCTGCGCGGCCGGACGGTCCTCAACCTGACCGCCGACACCCCGCAGCGGGCCCGCGCCGCCGCCGACTGGGCCGCCGCGCACGGCGTCCGCTACCTCGACGGCGCGATCATGACGCCGAACACGACGATCGGCACCCCCGACGCGGTGTTCCTCCACTCCGGCCCGCAGGAGCTGTACCGGGAGCACCGGCCCGTGCTGGCCGTGCTCGGCGGCACCCACACCCACCTCGGCGAGGACATCGGCCGGGCGGCGGCGTACGACATCGCGCTCCTCGACGTCTTCTGGACGGCGATGGCCGGCTACGCGCACGCCCTGGCGGTGGCGCGGGCCGAGGGCATCACCGGCCGGGAGCTGGCCCCCTTCGCGCAGGGCATCGCCGCGATCCTCCCGCCGATCTTCGCGCAGACGGCCGAGGAGGCCGACGCAGGCGGCTACTCCGGCAAGGACAACCCCATCACCTCGGCGGCCTCCTCCATGGCGCACATCGTCGAGGCGTCCGAGGCACACGGCATCGACGCCGGGGTGATGCGCGCGGCCGAGGGGTGGGCGCGCCGCGTCGTCGGCCTGGGCCACGGCACGGACGGGTTCATCCGGATCGCGGAACTCCTGGGCCGCCGCTGAGACCCGCCGGCCGCCCGTACGCGGACGTCCTGCGCCGGTACGAGAGGGCCAGCGCGCCCAGCAGCGGCCCCCAGGCGACCAGCGGCAGGTACAGGAGGCCGACCACGAGCGCGCCGTGCGGGGTCATGTCCGGGTGGGGCAGCGCCCACCACAGCGCGAACGGGGTCCAGGCGCAGGCCAGCAGGACGGCAGTCACGCCGGCCGCGGCGGCGACCGCGCGTGCCGGGAGGCGGCGGCCGCCCAGCCGCGGGATCCAGGCGGGCAGCACCACGCCCCAGGGCCGGACCAGGCCCAGCGCGAGCAGGGCGAGCAGCTCGCTGCCGAGGGTGACGCCGAGCGCGTACGCCCGCCCCCAGCCGGGCAGGCCCGCCGCCGCGTACCCGGCCTCGGTGTACCCGGCCGTGAAGCCGGCGGCGAGCAGCAGCCGCCAGATGCCGGTGGGCAGCGTCAGCAGGGCGACGGCGTGTGCGGCGCGCACCGCCCAGCGGGGCGCGGCGGGTACGGGTACGGGTACGGGTACGGGTACGGGTACGGGTACGGGTATGGGGGCGGAACCGCTGCGGCATGTCATGTACACCAGCGTGTCGGCGGGCCCCGCCCCGCGCGTCGGTCGCAGGTGCGGTCCCTCCCGCGCCTCCCGGCCGACCCGCGGCGGCCGGCCTCCCCCGCCCGGGGGAGGCCGGCCCACGCGCGCGGGGGTTACGGCCCCTCCGCGCGCCGTCACAGGGTGCGCGTGGCGACGACCACCGTCGCCCAGAACTCCTCCGACTCGACCGTCCGCACGGCGAGGCCCGCCGCCTGAAGGGCCGCGGCCGTGTGCGGCGCCTGCCGTCCGCTCGTCTCGATGAGCAGCCGCCCGCCCGGCGCCAGCCAGTGCGGGGCGCCCGCCGCGATGCGCCGGTGGACGTCCAGCCCGTCCGGTCCGCCGTCCAGCGACACCGGCGGCTCGTGGTCGCGCGCCTCGGACGGCAGCAGCGCGATCTCGTCCGTCGGCACGTAGGGCGCGTTGGCGAGCAGGACGTCCACCCGGCCGCGCAGCTCCCCCGGCAGCGCCCCGTACAGGTCGCCCTCGTACACCCGCCCGCCGTACGGGGCGGTGTTGGCGCGCGCGTAGGCGAGCGCGCCCGGGTCGATGTCGGCGGCGTGCAGCTCGGTGCCGGCGCCCAGCCGGGCCGCGACCGCGGCGCCGACGGCGCCCACGCCGCAGCACAGGTCGAGGACCACCGCCTGCGGGCGGCCGTCCGCCGCGGCCAGCGCGACGGCCTCCTGCACCAGGAACTCGGTGCGCCTGCGCGGGACGAACGCCCCTGCGCCGACCCGCATGCGCAGCCCGCAGAACCGGGCCCAGCCGACGACGTGCTCCAGCGGCTCCCCGCCGGCCCGGCGGGCGACCAGCGCGGCCAGGACCGCCTCGTCACCGCCGGCCGCGGCCGTGAGCAGCGCCGCCTCCTCCTCCGCGAAGACGCACCCGGCGGCGCGCAGCGCAGCGACCGTCGCCTCCGCGACCGCCGGCTCCTCTTCCGCCGCTTCCGCCGCTTCCCCTGCTTCCTGCACGTCCCGCTCTCCCCGCATGCCGCTGCCCGTACCTTCCGTGCTCCCGCTCCCGCCGCCCCGCGCTCAGAACACGTCCGGGCACCACGGCCGCCGGGCCGTCCGGAACACCGCGTCCGCGAGGGCCAGCGCCCCCGGCCGCTCCTCGGCCACCCTCCCCAGCGCGCCGAGCCGTACCGCTGACTCGTCGCCGAGGTAGAGCGCGCCGAGCGCCGAGACGTCCAGGCTCAGGTCCGCGGCCTGGCGGGTGCGCGCGCACTCCCCCGTGCCCGCGTCCAGCCGGTACCGGCCGGCGGCCGGCCCGCCCGGGTCGCGGACCTCCAGGACGAGTGTCCCCGGCACCGCGTACGTCCGCGCACCGAGGGCCCGTACGACGTCCAGGACCCGCACCCACAGGAAGTCGGCGGCGGTCACCGGGCGCGCCGCGCGCGGGTCGGGCAGCAGGTGCGGCAGCAGGTCGTCGGGGGCGCGGTAGCCGCTGCGGACCTTCTGCACCCAGTCGATGGAGCACACGAAGTGCCACAGCGCCCGCTCGGCGGCCGGGGTCGCCGCGAGGAGGTCCCGGACCCGGACCGTGTTCATGGGCACCTTGGCGTCGGCCCAGACGTCGTCCGCGGTGTAGCGGACGAGGCCGGCGACCTCGCCGTCCGCCGTGCGGTGGACGGCCTGGAAGCCCTCCCGGTACGGGCGGTGCGAGAACGCCTCCAGCCCCGTCGCGAGGGCCCACCAGCGCTCGTCGCGGCTGACCATGCCGTGCCGCTCCCCGCGCAGCCGGTCGTGCAGGGCGGGGCCGACGCGGCGCACCTCGGCGGTGTCGACGAGGTCGATGCGGCCACCGTCGCCGGTCCCGGACCGGCGGAGGTCGAGCCCGGCGCGCGGTACGTCGACCTCCCACTCGGTGATCGAGGCCGCGGGCCCGTACCCGTAGCGGCCGTAGATCGGGTACTCGGCGGCGATCAGCGTCGAGACGGTGTCGCCGCGCTCGGCGGACGCGGCGGCGTCGGCGGCGACCATGCGGGTCAGCAGGCCCTGCCGGCGGTGCGTGGGCAGCACGGTGACGTTGCTGAGGGCGCTGGAGACGACCGTCGCCCCGCCGGGGACGGTCAGCTCCTGCCGGAAGGAGCGCAGGGTGCCTACGCAGGCGCCGGTGTCGCGGTCGAAGGCGCCGATGATGCGGTCCGGGTCGCTGTGCCGGGCCCGCTGCGCGGCATCCGACTCCGTCACCGGGGAGGCCGTCAGGAAGCCGGTGCTGACCGCCTGCATCCACTGGGTCAGTTCGGAAGCGGCAATGGGCCGGACGTCAGCGCTCATGGGACGCCACGCTAGTGCGCCGTGCGCGCTGCCGTCGCCGGGATTTCCGCCGGGGGCTCCCGCGGCGGCAGCGGGAGCCTGCGGGCCGCCGGCTCAGGCCAGGAGGTCGTCCACCTGGGCCTCCCCCTCCCGGTAGCGCCGGGTGATCTCGGCGCTGCAGTCGTCCGCGGTGCGCTGCAGCTGCTGTCTGCGGCGCGAGACCTGCTGCTCGTACCCCGTCAACCGGCCCATCGCCTCATGGAGTTCGGCGTCCGTGCGGGCCCCCAGGTCCGACAGCTCGACGTCGGACAGCATCTCCGCCGCCAGCACCCGGTACTCCTCTCCGCGCGGGGTGCCGAGCGTGACGTGCCGGGCGGAGGCGCTGCGGCTGGACGGCGCGTCCGCGAGGATCTCCGAGAGCCGGTCCACCACCGGCGCCTCGGGCGGCACGGGGGCCTCCGGGTCGCTGCGCCGGGCGAGTTCGGCGCGCAGGATGTCGATCCGGCCCTGCAGGAGCCGGCGGACGTAGCTGAGGTCGGCCTCCTCGCGCTGGGCCTCGCGGCGCAGTGCACGCAGTTCCGGCAGGCCGAGCGCGGTGGCGGGCGTGGTCGGCGCCTGCCCCGGCTCCTCAGCGCTGCGCTGCGCGGGCGGCCGTACCGTTCCGGCCGCCGGAGCGGCGGCGCCGGCAGGTGGTGCGGGTGATGGTGGTGATGCAGGTACGGAGGTACCAGAAGTATTCATGTGAACGTGTCCGTCCCCTCGACCGGTGCATGGGCTCTCCCCCGTGCCCGCGTGACGCGTGGGGCCGGGGGGAAGCACCGCCTGCGTGCATCGTGCCACTCTCCGTGGTGCGGGCGCAGTCCTGCGCCACCCGTTCGGCCGCGGGGAAGTGCCCGCCTGGTACACAGGTGGTATGCGAGCAGTGGTGCAGAGGGTGGACGGCGCGAGCGTCGTCGTGGCCGGTGAGACCGTGGGCGAGATCGTCGGCGAGGGGCTGTGCGTCCTGGTGGGCGTCACCCACGACGACACCCCCGAGAAGGCGGCGCAGCTGGCCAGAAAGCTGTGGTCGGTGCGGATCCTGGAAGGCGAGAAGTCGTGCAGCGACGTCTCCGCGCCGCTCCTGGTGGTCTCGCAGTTCACGCTGTACGGCGACGCCCGCAAGGGCCGCCGCCCCACCTGGAACGCCGCCGCGCCCGGCGGCGTCGCGGAGCCGCTCGTCGACGAGGTCGTCGCGCAGCTGCGTGCGCTGGGGGCGACGGTGGCGACGGGCCGGTTCGGCGCGGACATGCGGGTCTCGCTGACGAACCACGGCCCGTTCACCATCGTCATCGACGTCTGACGGCGGTCCGCGCCTACGGGGCGACGACGACCTCCTGGGCGGCGGCCGTCGCCCCCGCCAGCAGCGGGGCGTCCACCGGCACGTTCCGCTTGACCAGGGCGAGCGCGATCGGGCCGAGCTCGTGGTGGCGGACCGCCGTCGTCACGAAGCCCAGCTGCCGGCCCTCCGCCCCGTCGGCGGCGAGCCTGACCGGCGCCCCGTGCGCCGGGAGGTGCACCTCCGAGCCGTCCAGGTGCAGGAAGACCAGGCGGCGCGGCGGCTTCCCCAGGTTGTGGACGCGGGCCACCGTCTCCTGCCCGCGGTAGCAGCCCTTCTGCAGGTGCACCGCGGTGCCGATCCAGCCCAGCTCGTGCGGGATGGTGCGGTGGTCGGTCTCCAGGCCGAGCCGTGGCCGGTGCGCCTCCACGCGCAGCGCCTCGTACGCGAGCAGGCCGGCTGCCGGCCCGTGTCCGGCCGCGAAGGCCTCCAGCTCGCCGCGGGGCAGGAACACGTCCCGGCCGTGCGGGGTCTCGCGTACGACGAGCTCCTTGTCGACCTCGGCGATGGACCCGGCGGGCAGGTGCACGACGGCGAAGTCACCGGTCCGGTCGGCGACTTCGACGCGGTAGAAGAACTTCATCGACTCCAGGTAGGCGATCAGCGCCTCCCCGGTGCCCGGTTCGACGTGCGCCCACACCGTCTCGCCGTCGTCGACGAGGTACAGCGCGTGCTCGATGTGCCCGTTCGCAGAGAGGATCAGCGCCTCGGTGGCCTGGCCGGGCGGGAGTTCCGTCACGTGCTGGGTGATCAGCAGGTGCAGCCAGCTCAGCCGGTCCGGTCCGGTGACGGCGACGACCCCGCGGTGCGAGAGGTCGACGAAGCCTCGGCCGTCGGCGAGTGCGCGCTGCTCGCCGTACAGCTCTCCGTAGTGGGCGGCGACGCCCTCGTCGCGGCCTTCGGCCTGTACGGCGCCGGGGAGGTTCAGCAGGGGGCTGGTCATGGGACCAAGCGTACGACCCCGTCAGGCGGGCTCGGCAGGGCGCTCGGCGGCGCACGCGCGACACAGGCCGAAGATCGCGAAGTGCTTCATGTCGGTGTCGAAGCCGAAGGCGCCGCGGAGCTTCTCGGTGAACTCGGCGGCGATGCCCACGTCCGCCTCGATCACCCCGGCGCACTCGCGGCACACCAGGTGGATGTGGTGGTGCCGGTCGGCAAGGTGGTAGGTCGGCGCCCCGTGCCCGAGGTGGGCGTGGGAGACGAGCTTCAGCTCCTCCAGCAGCTCCAGCGTCCGGTAGACGGTGGAGATGTTGACCCCGGAGGCGGTCTTGCGGACGTGCGCGAGGATGTCGTCCGGCGTCGCGTGGCCGAGGGCGTCCACGGCTTCCAGCACGAGCTGGCGCTGCGGCGTCAGCCGGTATCCGCGCTGCCGCAGGTCGCTCTTCCAGTCGGTGCCGGAGGCACGGTCGGGGCTTTCGGGGCTCACCACGGGCCCAGTGTAAGCGCGCGGCGGGGACCGCGGGCGGGCTGCCCGCGGTCCCCGCCGGGACGCGCTGCGGGGCCGGCCGGCGCACCGGCCGGCGGCGGATCAGCGGAAGAAGGCGATGCCGTCGTCGGGCATGTCCGGGAGGTTGCGCGCCATCTCGGCGACCTCCTCCGGGGTGACGACCTTCTTGAGCTGGGCCGACATGTAGGGGCGCAGCTCGACGTCCGGGGTGGCCTTCTCCCCGACCCACATCAGGTCGCTCTTGACGTAGCCGTAGAGGCGCTTGCCGCCGCTGTACGGGCCGGAGGCGGCGGTGCGGGCCACCGCGTCCGTGGCCAGGTCGATCTGCGGCTTCTGGTGGGCGAGCTCGCCGTACCAGACCTCGACGACGCCCTGGTCGCGCACCATGACGACCTCGATCCTGCGCTCGGCGTCGATGCGCCAGTAGCCGGACTCGGACTCCAGCGGCCGCACCTTGCGGCCCTCGGCGTCGAGGACCCAGGTGGACGAGGTGTACGCCAGGAAGTCCCGGCCGTCGTGGCTGAAGACGACCTCCTGGCCGAAGTTGCACTTCTCCTCACCCGGGAAGTCGAAGACGCCAGCGCCCTCCCAGGTGCCGAGGAGGAAGGCGAGGGGGACGAGGCCCGGGTTCAGGTCGGACGGGATCTGGATCATGAATGGCTGCTCAGGCGATCTGTGGGAGGGGGTTCCGGGTCCGGGGAGGCCGATCCGTGGATCAGCGCTGGCCCTGGTACAGCTTCTTCACGGCGAGGCCGGTGAAGGCCAGGACGCCGACGCAGACCAGGACGAGCAGGGAGGTGAAGAATGCCTCAAGCACGGGGGACTCCTCGGAGGTGTCGGTGTGGCGGGTACGGGCCGGTCCCCAAGCCTACTGTCCGCCCGCCCGCACCACTCCCCGAGGTGCCCCGCCCGCGCGGCCGGGGCGGCGCGGCGGCTCGGGCGTGGCGCGGTCAGCCGAGGAGCTGGCTCTGCAGGATGACCGTCTGGTGGAACGGGACGGACGCCACCCCGCCCCTGCGGGACTGGAACACGGCGGCCTGCACGTCACCCGACTGGATGCACCCGACCCGGACCTCCTCGTCCCCGACGGGCGCGGCCTCCGCGAACACGTCCACCTTGCCGTGCAGGGCCGGGTTGGGCTGGGCGAACTTCGCCTTCCTCCAGTCGGAGTCGTCCTCGATCCGGTTCACCCCGTTGACGTTCATGGTGCTGCCGCACCGGTCGGGGTCGTCGGCGAAGTCGGGGGCGGAGAAGCGCAGCAGGTAGACACGGGTGCGGCTGCCGTCGGGCATGGTCCAGGCGCGCCCGGCGATCTGGCGCAGGCCCTCGTCGGTGAACTCCTGCTTCATCCTCTGCCGGACGGTCGGCTCGAACTCCTCCAGGAAGGCGTCCTCCGAGACCTTCTGGTCCTGCCCGACCTTCAGGGCCGGGTCGGGCGCGGACCCGGCGGGGGCGGGCAGGAGCAGCTGGAACAGGGCCGCGTAGTGGATGCCGCCGTCGTTGTCGGAGGAGAAGGGCTGCGGCGCCCCGGGCGCCAGGGTGGGCTTGGCCAGCGCCGGGTAGTCCCAGCGGCCGTCTCCGCGGGTCTCCAGGCCGGGCAGGTCGGTGCGGTCGGCCTGGGCGATCCCGTACGCGGTCCCGGTCCCGAAGACGGCGAACGCGGCGGCCGCGGCGAGCCGGCGCAGCGCCGCGGCGCCCCGTCGGCGTGCGGGGGCAGCCGGGGCGGGGTCGGCCGGGGCGGGGTCGGGGGCGGTGCCGGTGGCGGCGTCGGCCCCGGCGGCGGTGGCGGCCGCCACGGCGGTCTCGGTGGTGCGGTGGTCGGTCACACGGACTCCCCGGGGGACTTCAGGTGGCTCAGCTGGTTCTTGAGGAAGGAGGCGGCGGCTGCCGGCGAGAAGGGCTTGGGGCCGAAGGCGCGGAAGGTGACCAGGACATCGCCCTGGACGGCGACGCACTCCATCGAGTCGATCTTCTCCTGCTTGGCCTCGCCGATCGCCAGGAGCGCGCACCCGGCCTCGGGGTGGCCGTCCACGGCGGGCGCGGCGCGACCGTCTCCGCCCAGCTCGTTGAGCTTCTTCGCCACCTCGGAGAGCCTGCCGACCGCCTGGGGGTCGGCCTGCATGAAGCGGACCTGGTAGACGACGCCGCCGCCGTCCATGGTGTAGCTGCGGCCGGCGAGGCCCTTGAGCTTCATCCCCTCCAGCGCCTCCTCGCGGCGCTTGCGCTGCGCCGAGGACTGCCCGCCGCGGGCGTCGCCGTACGCCTGGACGGCCTTGTCGCCGGGGACGGAGAAGTCGTTGCCGTCCTTCCCGATGTCCGGGCCCAGGGAGAAGCCGGACGGGACCGGCAGCAGCTTGCCGGAGAGTTCCCCGGCGGGGACGGGAGCCGGGTCCTCCGGCACCGCCGGCGTCGCGCCGTCGGGGACCCAGTAGCGGGTCCCGACGGTCCGGTCCGCCCGCTCCAGTGCGACCGACCCGGCGATCCCGCCGCCCGCGAGGACGGCGAGGGCGACCGCGCCGCCGGCGAGGGCGGCGGCCCTGCGCCCGCGGCGGGGTGCGGGCACGGGCTCCGGGGCGGCCTGGGCCGCGGCGGTTTCCGCGGCAGCCTCGGCGGTTTCCGTCTTCAGCGGCTCGGTCACATGCGCTCCAGCTGTCGCTTGGCCAGGTCGACGACGTCGCCCTCGGCGATCCGGCCGCGGTTGTCGAAGTAGTCGATCTCCATGACGATGTCGCCGCGGCGGGCGACGGCGCGGGCCCCGCGCACCGGGTGGTAGCCCGGCTCGGTCTCGGCCCTGGAGTTCACCCACACGTGCGCGAGGTCGGCGTGCGCGCCGGGGATGGGCACGCCCGGGTTTCCGGCGTACTCCCTGGTCGGCATGACCGAGGCCTGCGCCTGCTGGTAGGCGTCCGCCCCCACCCGGTCGCGGAACTGGATCAGGCGGATGTCGACGAAGACGCGGTCGTCCTGCACCCACCCGGTGGCGGCGATGCGCCGCACCCCGTCCTCGGCGAAGCCGCCCAGGGCCTTGTCCGGCTCCTCGAACTGGAGCGAGAAGACGTCGAGGGTCTCGTAGCCCCTGCCGAGGACTTTCGCCCCGGCGGGAGCCTCGACCAGCAGCGCGGTGAGGTCGCCGTCCGTCTTGTGGCGGCGGTTGGCGTTGATGCTGTCGCGCGTCGTGGCGGCGTCGGGCGCGAGCGCCTTCGGGGTGACCAGCTTCTGCTGGGCGAGCGGCGGCAGCGGCGTCGGCGGGCGGTGGTACTGCACGGCGTAGCCGGCGACGGTGCCGCCGAGGATCCCGAGCGCGGCGGCGCCGGCGATCAGCAGGGCGGTACGGCGGCCGCGTCGGGCCGGGCGGGCGGGCGGCGCCTGCGCCGTATTCCCCTCGTCCCGCGGATCGGGAGAGGTTTGTGCGTGTTCCAAGGACGTGTTCCCCACAGGTCTGTCGGCGGGCGGTCACCCGCGCACAGCCTTGACATGTACCCGAAGGGAACGGTTGTGCGGAAACGTATTACGTTGCGGTCACTTGGAAGGTCATTCGTCGGGCGGGCGGCGCTTGCCGTCAAGCTCGTCCCACCACTCGTCCGACTTCGGGTCGCCCGAGGGGGCGTCCCACCAGCGGTCCTCGGGGCCGCGGCGGTTGGCGACCACCGCCGCGACCGGCGGGATCACCATCGCCACCACGCACAGGGCCACCGCGGCCTCGACCGACAGCAGCCGGACGAAGGACCAGGCCGAGACGAAGAGGAAGAGGCACACGCCCATCAGGACGAAGTAGATGCGGCGCCGGCGCGCGTACATGCCCCCAGCCTAGGGCCGCGACCGCCCGGCCGTCCGTGTCCCGGACGGCGCGGAGGGCCGCACCCCGCTCCAGTGGCGTCCAACCCCCTGGGGTGCGGCCCTCCGGCCGGTTCATGGGCTCCCGGTCGCGGGATCAGACCGCGATGGCCACGTCCGTCACGCCGCCGGCCTCGGAGACGACGACGGCGCGGTCCGCCTGGCCGCCGGGCACGAGGGCCCGCAGCGTCCACGAGCCGGTCGCCGCGTAGAAGCGGAACTGGCCGGTCGCGGAGGTCGGGACCTCCGCGGTGAACTCGCCGGTCGAGTCGAGGAGGCGGACGTAGCCGCTGACGGGCTCGCCGTCCTTGGTCACCTGGCCCTGGATGGCCGTCTCACCGGGCTTGAGGGTGGCGAGGTCGGGCCCGCCGATCTGTGCTCCGCACATGTGTCTCTGTCCTGTCCTGAGAGAAGTCGTTCTACCGGGCGTCGCGTGCCCTGATTACTTGCCTGCGCCCAGCTCGATCGGCACGCCGACGAGGGAGCCGTACTCGGTCCACGAGCCGTCGTAGTTCTTGACGTTCTCCTGGCCCAGGAGCTCGTGCAGCACGAACCAGGTGAGCGCGGAGCGCTCGCCGATGCGGCAGTAGGCGATGGTGTCCTTCGCCAGGTCGACCTGCTCGGTCTCGTAGAGGGCCTTGAGCTCCTCGTCGGACTTGAAGGTGCCGTCGTCGTTGGCGTTCTTCGACCACGGGATGTTGCGGGCGCTCGGCACGTGGCCGGGGCGCTGCGACTGCTCCTGCGGCAGGTGGGCCGGGGCGAGCAGCTTGCCGGAGAACTCGTCGGGCGAGCGGACGTCGACCAGGTTCAGGGTGTTGATGGCGGCCACGACGTCGTCGCGGAAGGCGCGGATCGAGGTGTCCTGCGGCTTGGCCTTGTACTCGGTGGCCGGGCGGTTCGGGACCTCGGAGCCGTCGACCAGGTCGCGGGAGTCGAGCTCCCACTTCTTGCGGCCGCCGTCGAGGAGGCGGACGTCCTGGTGGCCGTACAGCTTGAAGTACCAGTAGGCGTACGACGCGAACCAGTTGTTGTTGCCGCCGTAGAGGACGACGGTGTCGTCGTTGGAGATGCCCTTCGCGGAGAGCAGCTTCTCGAAGCCCTCCTGGTCGACGAAGTCGCGGCGGACCGGGTCCTGGAGGTCCTTCTTCCAGTCGATCCGGACGGCGCCGGCGATGTGGTTCTTGTCGTAGGCGGACGTGTCCTCGTCCACCTCCACGATGACGACGTTGGCGTCGTTCAGGTGGGCCTCGACCCAGTCGGCGTCGACGAGGACGTCGCTGCGGCTCATGGTTTCTCCTCCGGGGCAGTGTGCGGCGGGGCGGTGCGGGTGCTGCGGGCTGGCAGAGGTGCTGCGCTGCCGCGTGGGCGGCGGGGCAGGCGCTCGGGCGGCCGCTGGGCGCGGGGAGGCGTCAGCGGGCAGGCCGGGGCGGCTGCACTGCGGTCACGCGGGAAGTACGGTCGTCCGACGGGCGGAGCGGATGGCGCTCTCGGGTCACATGGATCGACAGAGCATGGCGGCGACGCGACACAGGTCTACTGCCCGTCGCTTCGTGAGGTCCGCCTGCTGATGCTTCATAGCCATGGATCGTAGGGAGGAACCGGCCGCCCTGTCACCGGTGTGTCATATACCGAGACGGAATCATCCGCATAGCGGGATCAGATGGCGTCCGGGCAGCTCCGCGGGGGCCCTCCGGACGCCCTGTGCAGGCCGTCTTTCTGCGGATCGGACCGTCCTGTCTCACGATCCGGCCAGGGAGACGTCCGTACCGCCCAGCTCCAGGTGGACGCCGGCCTCGTCGGAGGTCAGCCCCGTCAGCCGCAGCCCGGACGGCAGGCCGCCGTCGAGGCGCCGGTCGAAGTCGGTCTTGCGGCGCACGGCGCCCTCGATGCCGGGGATGCCCTCGCCGGGCACCTCGTCGGCCCGGACCCGGACGAGCTTGCCGCCGCCGTCGCCGCCCGCGTCGACGAGGCTGACGCTGGAGACCACGCTCCGCGTGAAGGTCCGGCCCAGCAGCTCCACCGAGGCGGTCACCTTCACCTTGTCCCGCTCCCCGCCGTACGCCAGCTTCACCCCGCTCTGCGAGGCCTGTGTCAGGTCCGGGTACGTGATCAGCGCCGAGCCCTCGGCGCTCTTCGCGGTGCCGCCGCCGTAGTCCGCGTCCAGCTTCACGCCGCGGAAGGTCGCGGCCAGCTCCGACAGGCGCGTCTTGCGGCCGTCGGCGACGGCGTCGACGCCGGTGACGCGTACGTCCACCCGGTCGAGCTCGTGGCTGAGCGCCTGGGTGAGGAAGGGGAAGCCGTGGATCTCGGCCTCCGCGGTGCCCGCCAGTCCCTGGCGGGCCCGTATTCGGTCGGCCAGCCGGTCCTCGGCGTACCCGGCCGCGAACCGGTCGGCGGCCACGAACAGGCCGCCCAGCACCACTGCGACGAACACGACGACACGCAGGACGCGCACGTGCCTCTCCCCCCTCTAGACCCGGTACGTGCCCCCTAGTTGACCACGCGGGGGCGCCGCGGGGCCGCTGCCCGGGCCCGCGCGGCCCGGCGCGCCGTCAGCCGACCACCCGCCCCAGCAGGTAGACGGCCGGGGCGGCCGCCGCCAGCGGCAGCGCCACTCCGGCGGTCATGTGCACGAACTTCGACGGGTAGTCGTACGCCGCCACGCGCAGCCCGATCAGCGCGCACACCCCGGCGGCCAGGCCCAGCAGTGCCCCACCCGCGCCGATGGAGGTCAGTGCGCCGACGGCGATGCCGGAGCCGGCCGCCGCGGCCAGCGAGACGCCGGCCGAGGGCGCGGGCGGCAGGGGCAGCGCGCGGACGAACACGGCGACGGCCACGGCGACCGCGCCGACCGACACGGCGGCGGACCCGGCGGCCAGGAAGCCGGCGCACACGATGGCGAGGGCGGCGGAGGCCACCGAGGCCATCAGGCCGTACATCCGCTCGTCGGGGTCCGCGGCGCTGCGCAGCTGGAGGACCAGGGTCAGCAGCACCCACACGCCGAGGGTGCCGATGATCGCGCCGGGGCCGTGGACGGCGTCGACCGCGAGGACGGCGGCGTCCGCGACGAGCGCGCCGAGGAAGGCGAGGGCGATGCCCTGGCGGGCGGGCCACATGCCGTTCAGGCGGAACCACCCGGCGGCCGTGAGCCCCTGGAGGACGACGAGCGGGAGAAGCAGCGCGAGGTCGCCGAAGGGGGCGGCCGCGGCGAGCAGCAGGCCGAGCGCGGCGGTCAGCAGGGCCGACTGCGGGCCCGGGTCGATGATCGGCGAGAGGCCTTCCGCGCGGGCCTGTGCGGGGTCGACGGCGCGCATGGTGTTGCCGCCGAGGGTGGGCGGCGAGTACGCGGGATCCTCGCCCGGCGCCTGAGGCCCGCCGGGCTGCCCGGCGGGGCCGCCCGGCTGCGCGGCGCCGGGGGCGGCGGCCTGCGGTGCCGGGTCGGCGGCGGCCTGCGGGGGCAGGTAGGCGGTGGCCTCGGCCCAGCTCTCGGCACCCGGCGCGGCCCCGGCGGGGCCGGCGGCGGCCGGAGCCTCCTCACGGAACCAGCCGTCGGGGACGCCCGCACCCTCGCGCACTGGCGGCAGATAAGCAGTCTCGGCGGCTGCCGCGGCATCCTGCACCGGCGGCGGATACGGGGCCCCGGGAGCGGCAGCGTCCCGTACGGGCGGCAGATACGCCGTCTCGGCGGCTGCGGGCGCGTCCCGGACCGGCGGCAGGTACGCCGTCTCGGCGGCAGCGGCCGCATCCCGGACCGGCGGCAGGTACGCCGTCTCGGCAGCGGCGGCCTCCCTGACCGGCGGCAGGTACGCCGTCTCGGCGGCCCAGTCGTGGCCCGGCGCGGCCGCGGGGGCCGGAGCGGGGGCCGCGGGGGCCTCGTCGCGGAACCAGCCGTCCGGAACCGCGGGCTGCGCCGGGTACTGCGGCGCAGCCTGGGCCGGATAAGCCTGCGGGTAGGGGTTCTGGGCCCAGTCCGCGGCGGGGGCCGGCTGCTGCGGTGCGGCGGGGGCGGCGGGGGACTCGTCCCGGAACCACCCCTCGGGGGCGACGGGCCGCTCCGGAGCCGACTGCCCCGGCAGCCCGCCGAGCGGCGGCTGCGGGGACTGCGCCTGCGGCGCCTGCGGATGCAGGCCCGGCTCGGGCTGCTGCACGGGCTGGTACGCCGTGTCCCACGTCGGCGCCTGCCAGGTCTGGGTGCCGTACGGGTCGGCCTCGGGAACCGGCTGCTGCGCCCCGTACGCACCCGGCTGCTGCTGGTGCTGCGGCTGCTGCGGCTGCGGCTGCTGGTGCTGCGGGTACGACTGGTGGTGCTGCTGCTCGGGGTGCTGCTGCCCGTACTGCCGGCGCTGCTGTTCCTCGGGAGTGCTCATCGTCTTCCGCTCACCCGCCCGCGAACGGCGGGAGCACCTCGACGGTGCCCCCCTCGGTCAGCAGGACGGCGTCGTGCGGGCGCTTGCCCACAGGCTCGTCGTTCACGAGGAAGGAGCAGCGCAGCAGCACCCGGGTCAGCTCCCCGGGATGCCGTTCGCGCACTGCGTCGAGCGCCTCGGCCAGTGTCCGCGCCGAGTACGGCTCCTCCGCCGTCCCGGACGCGGCCTTGGCCGCCGCCCAGTAGCGGATGGTTCCGGTTGCCACTGCAGCTCCTATCGTCGGCTCTCTACCGTCGGCCTCCATGATGGCCCCTCCCGCCCGCTGCTCCGGCGCGCCCGCACACGCCCTGCATGCGCCCCGCGCGCGCACCGGCGGCCCCCGCCCGCTGCGCCAAACATCCCCCGAACCCCCGAAAGCGGGGCATAGGCTGGTTCCGGAGGGTGGCACGGACCACAGAAGCGGAGTCGGCGAAGCCTCGGCCCGCCGCCGGGCGGTGGGCTATTCTGCTGGCGAAGGATCCGGGCAGCGCAGCCCCCGGGTCCTTTTGTGCTTTCGGCACGTTGATCGGGCCGGGAACAGTGACATCCGTGCGGGCCCCCGGGGCGCGGAGCCCGCACGGCCGCTGCACGCGCACCGCGCACCACGTACGAAGCAGTACCGCGAAAGTCCTCGACGGGACCGAGGAGGAACCGACGTGACGGACCAGCGAACCGTGCACCACCGACCGACCCGGGCAGGGGGTCGGGCATGAGCTCCCTCCTGCTGCTGACGAACGCCCTCCAGCCGTCCACCGAGGTGCTGCCGGCCCTGGGCCTGCTGCTGCACAGCGTGCGCGTCGCCCCCGCCGAGGGGCCCGCCCTGGTCGACACCCCCGGGGCGGACGTCATCCTCGTCGACGGCCGCCGCGACCTGCCGCAGGTCCGCTCGCTGTGCCAGCTGCTGCGCTCCACCGGGCCCGGCTGCCCGCTGATCCTCGTCGTCACCGAGGGCGGCCTCGCGGCCGTCACCGCCGACTGGGGCATCGACGACGTCCTCCTCGACACCGCCGGCCCCGCCGAGGTCGAGGCGCGGCTGCGGCTGGCCACCGGCCGCCGGCAGCTCGGCTCCGACGACTCCCCCATGGAGATCCGCAACGGCGACCTCTCGGTCGACGAGGCCACCTACTCCGCGAAGCTGAAGGGCCGGGTCCTGGACCTCACCTTCAAGGAGTTCGAGCTGCTGAAGTACCTGGCGCAGCACCCGGGCCGGGTCTTCACGCGCGCCCAGCTCCTCCAGGAGGTATGGGGGTACGACTACTTCGGAGGCACCCGGACGGTGGACGTGCACGTCCGGCGGCTGCGTGCGAAACTCGGCCCCGAGCACGAGTCGCTGATCGGGACCGTCCGCAACGTCGGGTACCGGTTCGTCACCCCGGAGAAGGTCGAGCGGGCCGCCGCCGAGGCCGCGGCGCAGGCCGCCGCGGCCCTTCCGGCGGAGGCCCGGTGAGGGCCTCCCCCGTATGGAGGAACCTCCTGTGATCGTCCGGTCGGCAGGACGGCCTGCCCAGAGGTAGGTCCCCCCGCGTAGACTCCCGGCGTGGCCAAGGTGACGCGGGATGACGTGGCGCGACTTGCGGGTACTTCAACCGCCGTCGTGAGCTACGTCATCAACAACGGACCCAGGCCGGTCGCCCCGGCCACGCGCGAGCGTGTCCTCGCCGCGATCAAGGAGCTGGGCTACCGTCCGGACCGGGTCGCCCAGGCGATGGCGTCGCGGCGCACCGACCTCATAGGCATGATCGTGCCCGACGCGCGCCAGCCGTTCTTCGCGGAGATGGCGCACGCGGTCGAGCAGGCCGCCGCCGAGCGCGGGAAGATGGTGCTCGTCGGGAACTCGGACTACCGGGACGAGCGGGAGGTCCACTACCTGCGGGCCTTCCTCGGCATGCGGGTGTCCGGGCTGATCCTGGTCAGCCAGGGCATGAGCGAGCGGGCCGCCTCCGAGATCGAGGCCTGGGACGCGCGGGTCGTGCTGCTGCACGAGCGGCCCGAGGCCATCGACGACGTCGCGGTCGTCACCGACGACATCGGCGGCGCCCAGCTCGCCACCCGCCACCTCCTGGAGCACGGGCACGAGTACGTCGCCTGCATCGGCGGCATCGAGAACACCCCGTCGGTCGGCGACCCGGTCGCCGACCACGTCGAGGGCTGGCGCCGGGCCATGCTCGAATCCGGCCGGTCCGTCGAGGGCCGCCTCTTCGAGGCCCCCTACAACCGCTACGACGCCTACCGGGTCGCGCTGGAGGTCCTCTCCGGCCCGAACCGGCCGCCGGCGATCTTCTGCGCCACCGACGACCAGGCGATCGGCGTGCTGCGCGCCGCCCGCGAACTGCGCATCGACGTGCCCGGTGAGCTGGCCGTGGCCGGCTTCGACGACGTGAAGGAGGCGGCGCTCACCGATCCGCCGCTGACCACGATCGCCTCGGACCGCCCGGCGATGGCCCGGGCCGCCGTCGACCTCGTGCTCGACGACGGGCTGCGGGTCGCGGGCTCGCGGCGGGAGCGGCTCAAGCAGTTCCCGTCCGCGCTGGTCGTGCGCCGCTCCTGCGGCTGCTCCTGACCCGGCCGCCGGGCGCACCGCCGGAACCGCCGGATCCCCGTCCGGACGCTCCTTTATATCGGGCATACGCGGTTCTGTCGGGCTTCTCAGCGGGAACTCAGAAAGCTCTCATGAACCGCGGCGAGAGTCGGTCCCATGACCGACAGCTTCCGCCGCGAAGGCGAGTACCCGCAGGAGAACCGCCCGTATCCGAGCGCGCCCCTCGACGGGGCCTACCCGCCGCCCGGCGGGGCCGCCGAACCGGCGCCCGGCTGGTACGAGGCGCACCGGCCCGAGGCCGTCCGCGGCGATACCGTGCGGCCCGCCGCCCCCGCGTACGCACCGCCCGGGTACGCACCGCCCGCACCGCCGGCCCCTCCTGCCCCGCCGACTCCCCACGCCGCGGACGCGCTGCCCGATCCCGGAGCCGACGGCCCGCAGGGCCCGTACGGCCCGGCCCGCACGCGCCGCGGCAGGCGGTCGGCTCTGGTACTCGCGACCGTGGCGCTGGCCGCGGCCGTCGTCGGCGGGGCCACCACCGCCGGCGTGCAGCAGCTGCTCGCCGAGCGGGCCGGCCTCTCCGGCACCGGCTTCCCCGGCACGAACGTCTCGCAGTCCGCCGGCGGCACGGTCGCGGGCGTCGCCGAGCAGGTCAGCCCGTCCGTCGTGCGGATCGACACGCGCACCGGCTCGGGCCAGGGCACCGGCTCGGGCGTGATCATCAGCGCGGACGGCGAGGTCGTCACCAACAACCACGTCATCAACGGCGCCTCCGAGATCCAGGTCACCCTCAGCAACGGCAGGAAGCTGGCCGCGAAGACCGTCGGCACCGACCCGGACAAGGACCTCGCCCTGATCAGGATCGAGGGAGCGAGCGGCCTGAAGCCCGCCCGGCTCGGCAACTCCGACGGCCTCAAGGTCGGCGACGAGGTGGTCGCCATCGGCTCCCCCGACCGCCTGACCGGCACCGTCACCAGCGGCATCGTCTCCGCCCTGAACCGCGAGGTGAACGTCCCGAAGTCCGAGCAGCCCCCGCAGCGGCAGCAGCGCGGCGACGGCGGCTGGCCGTTCTCCTTCGACGGCCGCCAGTTCAACGGGAACACCGGCTCGAACACCACCTCCTACAAGGCCATCCAGACGGACGCCTCCCTCAACCCCGGCAACTCCGGCGGCGCCCTCGTCAACATGAACGGCGAGATCGTCGGGATGCCGTCGGCGATCTACTCGCCGGCGAGCGACAGCGCCGCCGCCGGAAGCGTCGGCCTCGGCTTCGCGATCCCCGTCAACACCATCAAGGCCGACCTGCCCTCCCTGCGCCAGGGCGGCGCCGGCGGCAGCGGCGGCGCGGGCTCCGCGGACGGCTTCGGCACCTCCTTCTAGCAGTGGCGGAGCCGCCCGCGGAACCCCCGTGCGAGGCTGGTAGCGCCGCGGCCGCGACGGCCGGGGCCACCGACCCGCCGAGCACCCCTGGGGGCCACGAGATGATTCCCGCCGAAGGCGAACCGCAGCGCATCCTCGTCGTCGACGACGAGCCGGCCGTGCGGGAGGCCCTGCGCCGCAGCCTCGCCTTCGAGGGCTACGCCGCGCAGACCGCCGTCGACGGCCTCGACGCCCTCGACAAGGCGGCCGCCTCGCCCCCCGACCTGATCGTCCTGGACATCCAGATGCCCCGCATGGACGGCCTGACCGCCGCCCGCCGGCTGCGCGCCGCCGGGAACACCACCCCGATCCTGATGCTGACCGCCCGCGACACCGTCGGCGACCGGGTCACCGGCCTCGACGCCGGCGCCGACGACTACCTCGTCAAGCCGTTCGAGCTGGACGAGCTGTTCGCCCGGGTCCGCGCCCTGCTGCGGCGCAGCGCGTACGCGGCCGCGAACGCCCCGGGCACCGCGGCCCCGTCCGAGGACGTCCTGTCCTTCGGGGACCTGCGGATGGACCCCGCCACCCGCGAGGTCACCCGGGCCGGCCGGCCGGTGGAGCTGACCCGCACCGAGTTCACGCTGCTGGAGATGTTCCTGACCCACCCGCGGCAGGTCCTCACCCGCGAGCAGATCCTCAAGACCGTGTGGGGCTTCGACTTCGAACCGAGCTCCAACTCCCTGGACGTGTACGTGATGTACCTGCGCCGCAAGACCGAGGCCGGCGGCGAGCCCCGCCTCGTCCACACCGTGCGCGGAGTCGGCTACGTACTGCGCGCCCCCGGGTCGGGGGACGGCGGGGGCACCGAATGAGCCCCGCCGCCCGGTTCCGCCGGCTGCCGCTGCGCTCCCGGCTCGCGCTGCTCGTCGCGGTCGCCGTGGCGGTGGCCGTCGCCGCCGTCGCCGCCGTGTCGTGGGTGATGGTCCGCACCCAGCTCCGCGAGCAGCTCGACCAGTCGCTGGTGGCGACCAACCCGTCGCGGGAGGTCGTACGGATCCTCGACGGCGGCATCTGCGCGACCGGCCCCGCCCGCCCCTCCCAGGACATCGCCGGGAACCTCAACGCGACCGTGCAGATCGTCCTGGCCGGCGGAGCGCACTGCTGGGTCGCCGGCCGCACCGACCTGCCCGTCACCCAGGCCGACCGCGAGGTCGCCGCCGCCCGCCGGCCGAACGTCCTGCACGACGTGGTGGCCGCCGACGGCAGCCGGATGCGCGTCTACACCCTCCAGGCGCAGGCCGGCCCCGACACCAAGGTCTTCGCCATCTCCATCGCGAAACCGCTCGCCGACATCGACAAGCCGCTGTCCACGCTGACGTGGGTCCTGGTGCTGGTGTCCGGGATCGGCGTCGTCGGCGCCGGAGCGGCCGGGCTGTGGGTCGCCCGGACGGGGCTGCGCCCGGTCGACGAGCTGACCGGGGCCGTCGAGCACATCGCCCGCACCGAGGACCTGACCGTGCGGATCCCCGACGAGGGCGAGGACGAGATCGCCCGCCTGTCGCGGTCGTTCAACTCCATGACGGCGGCGCTCGCCTCCTCCCGGGACCGCCAGTCCCGCCTCATCGCGGACGCCGGCCACGAACTGCGCACCCCGCTGACCTCGCTGCGGACCAACGTCGAACTGCTGGCGCGCAGCGAGGAGACCGGCCGCCCCCTTCCCGCCGAGGACCGCCGCGAGCTGCTCGCCTCGGTGAAGGCGCAGACCGCCGAGCTGGCCGCGCTGATCGGCGACCTCCAGGAGCTGTCCCGTACGGACGCGGCGCCCGCGGCCCGGCTGGAGGTGGTGGCCCTGCACGAGGTGGCGCGCAGCGCCCTGGCCCGGGCCCGGCTGCGGGGCCCCGAGCTGGAGTTCGCGGCTGCCCTGGAGTCCTGGTACGTGCGCGGGGAGGCGGCCGCCCTGGAGCGGGCGGTGGTGAACCTGCTCGACAACGCGGTGAAGTTCAGCCCGCCGGGCGGCCGTGTGGAGGTCTCGCTGCGGGCGGGCGCGCTGACCGTGCGGGACCAGGGGCCCGGCATCCCGCCGGAGGACCTCCCACACGTCTTCGAGCGGTTCTGGCGCTCGCCGTCCGCGCGGGCGCTGCCCGGCAGCGGGCTCGGCCTGTCGATCGTGGCGCGGACGGCGCAGCGCGCCGGCGGCACCGTACAGCTGCGGCCCCCCGCGGACGGCGGACCGGGCACGGAGGCGGTGCTGCGCATCCCCGGCGCGCCGACCCCGCCGCCGGCGGCCGCCCCGCAGCCGCCCGGCGGCCCGCGGGCCGTGCCCGACCAGTGACGCGAAACCCCTGTCCCGGCACGGCAGTCGGACGGGCCGGGAAACGCCGCGAGGGGGCGGCGGGCCGGGTGGCCCGCCGCCCCCTCGGGCGTGCGGTGCGGCCGTGGCCGCCGGCGCTCGCGCGCCCTACTTCACGACGGTGATGCGGTTGGCCGCCGGCGGGGCGATCGGGCTCGCCGGCGTCGACTTCCCCAGGTAGGCGTTGAAGGCGTCCAGGTCGGAGATGCCGACCAGCTTGTTCTTGTGCTCCTTCAGCACGCCGAAGCCGTCGCCGCCGCCCGCGAGGAACTCGTTCATCACGACGCGGTAGGTCTTCGCCGGGTCGATCGGCGCACCGTTCAGCCTCACCGAGTCCACGACGATCCGGTCGGCGCCCGACTTCGTCATGTCCAGGGTGTACGTGAAGCCCTTCGAGACCTGGAGGATCTTCGGGCTGGCACCGTTGAGCGGGCCGCTGACCTGCTGCTGCAGCGCGGTGATCAGCTGCGCGCCGGTCAGGTCCACGACGTTCAGCATGTTGTTGAACGGCTGCACCGTGTACGACTCGCCGTAGGTGACGACGCCGTCGCCCTCCTCGCCCGCGGCCTTGAAGGCCAGGTCCGAGCGGATGCCGCCCGGGTTCATCAGGGCAAGCTGCGCGCCGCCCTTGTCCGCGGCGGCCGTGGCCTCCAGCTGCGCATCCGCGATCAGGTCGCCCAGCGGCTTCTCCGGCGCGTCCAGGCCGCGGCCCGGGATGTCGCCCGCGATGTAGCCCATCGGGCGGTTCGCGATCGGCGCGGCGAGGGTCTGCCAGCGGTTGATCAGCTCGGTCATGTCCGGGGCCTTGGCCACGTCACGCGTGACGACCTTGTTGACCGGCGCCGGCGACGACACGGCCGTGCGGACGATGTCCTTGGTCTTCAGGTCGTACTTCAGCGTGGTCTCGGTGAACAGCCGGCCCAGGGAGGACGCCGAGGTGACCGTGCGCGGGTTGCCCGCCGGGTCCGGGATGTTGCAGGCGTACGCCTGGTGCGTGTGGCCCGTGACCAGCGCGTCGACCTTCGCGTCCACGTTCTTCGCGATGTCGACGATCGCGCCGGAGATGCCGGCGCCGGCGCCCGGCACGTTGCAGTCGTAGTTGTAGGCGCCGCTCGCGGGCAGGCCGCCCTCGTGGATCAGGGCGACGATCGACTTCACGCCCTGCTTGTTCAGCTCGGCCGCGTACTTGTTGATCGTCTCGACTTCGTCGTTGAACTTCAGGCCCTTGACGCCCTCGGCCGTCACGACGTCCGGCGTGCCCTCCAGGGTGACGCCGATGAAGCCGATCTTCACCGGCCCCTTCTTCCACACGAAGGTCGGGGACATCATCGGACGCTTGGTCTTCTCGTCCGTCACGTTCGCCGCGAGGTAGGGGAACTCGGAGCCGGTGAACTCCTTGCCCATCTCGTAGCAGCCCTCGTCCGGGTGGCAGCCGCCGTACACCATGCGGCGCAGCTCGGCCCGGCCCTCGTCGAACTCGTGGTTGCCGACGCTGGTGACGTCGAGGTCGAGCTTGTTGAGCGCCTCGATGGTCGGCTCGTCGTGGAAGAGGCCCGACAGCATCGGGCTGCCGCCGATCATGTCGCCCGCCGCGGCGGTGACGGAGTACTTCTTGCCCTTGCGGGCCTCGCGCAGGCTGGTCGCCAGGTACTCGACACCGCCGGCCGGGACGGCCTTCGTCGTGCCGTCCGCCTGACGCTCGGTCACGGTGCCGGAGGAGCCCTGCGGGGCCTCCAGGGTGCCGTGGAAGTCGTTGAACGACAGCAGCTGCACATCCACGGTGCGGTTCTTGCCCGCACCGGCGGCACCGGCCGGCAGGGCGGCGGCGACCATCGCGCCGGAAGCGGCCGTGACGGCCACGGCGATCAGGGTCAAACGGCGGGTGCGCCGGTGCCGTTGTGGCGTCGCTGACATTTCGTCCCCTTACGAACAGCGGCGAATCTTGGGAGGTCGGGGCGCAGCCTAAGGTCAACGCGCGTAGCACGAACAGGGGTGTGAGGTATCTCGCTCGTCACACCCGCCCGCACCGCCCCGGACGGCCGATACCGGCCACGGCCCCGCGCCGCCCCCGCCGGCGCGCCAGCGCCGGCGGGCCCGTCCGCCGTACGCTCGGACCATGACTGACGACGCAGCAGCGGCCCTGGAACCGGGACGCCGGATCGAGACCCTCGACGAACTGACGGCAGAGCAGGCCGACGCCGTGGTCGGCCTCATCGAGGACGCGGCCCTCACGGACGGCACCACGGCCGTCTCCGAGCAGGGCCGGCTCCAGCTGCGCGGCGGGCCCCGCGAGGGCGTCCGCCACTTCCTGCTCACCGAGAAAGGGCGGCTCGCCGGCTACGGCCAACTGGAGGACACCGACCCGGTGGAGGCGCCCGCCGCCGAGCTCGTCGTCCACCCCGCGCTCCGCGGGCGCGGCCACGGCCGGGCGCTGGGCCAGGCCCTCCTCGCCGCCTCGGGCAAGCGCATCCGGGTGTGGGCGCACGGGGGCAAGTCGGCCGCCCGGCACCTGGCCCAGGTCCTCGGCCTGACCCTCTTCCGCGAGCTGCGCCAGCTGCGCCGCCCGCTCGGCGCCGGCGCGCCGCCGCTGCCCGACCCGGTCCTGCCCCACGGGGTCGCCGTCCGCACCTTCGTCCCCGGCAAGGACGACGCCGCCTGGCTCGCGGCGAACGCCGCAGCGTTCGCCCACCACCCCGAGCAGGGCTCGCTCACCCAGCGCGACCTGGACGACCGCATCGCCCAGCCGTGGTTCGACCCCAAGGGCTTCTTCCTCGCCGAACGCGAGGGCGAGATCGTCGGCTTCCACTGGACGAAGGTCCACGCCGCCGAGGGGCTCGGCGAGGTCTACGTCGTCGGCGTGCTGCCCGGCGCGCAGGGCGGCGGCCTCGGCAAGGCGCTGACCGCGGTCGGCCTGCACCATCTCGCCGCCGCCGGCCTGCCGACCGCCATGCTCTACGTGGACGCCGACAACCCGGCCGCCCTCGCCGTGTACGAGGGCCTCGGCTTCAGCACGCACGAGGTCGACCTCATGTACCGCACCGAAAGCTGAACGCGCCCACCGCACCGGCAGCCGCCGCAGCAGCGCCTCCGTCCGGGGCCCCGGGACCGCCCGGTGCTCCGGACGGGTGCATTCCGGAGCGAATCCGGCGTACGCACACCCCCGCGGACCCCGGCCGCCATGCCCCGTTCACCGGTGCTTAAGACACGCTTGCGAACCTCCCCGCATGCAGTCCCGACTCCGGTCCACACCGCCCCCCTCCGACGCGCCTGACCTGGCGTGCGCGCGGAAGAATGGAGTCATGAGCCACCAGCCCGGCGCAGGCCCCACCGAGGTCCCCGCCCAGCACCCGTCGCACCCGTCCGCCGCGGCACCCGCAGGGCCGCCCGCCGCACCCGCGCGGCTCGGCTCCATCGCCGCGCACCGCCCGCGCGCCGGACTCGAATCCGATCTCGGCCCCGACATCGACGGCGACCTCGACTCCTACGAGGAGAAGGACGGCGGCGAGCTGCCCGCCGACCGGTTCCTCGACCGGGAGCGCAGCTGGCTGGCCTTCAACGAGCGGGTCCTGGAACTGGCCGAGGACCCGACGACCCCGCTGCTGGAGCGGGCGAACTTCCTCGCCATCTTCGCCGGCAACCTCGACGAGTTCTTCATGGTCCGCGTCGCCGGCCTCAAGCGCCGCATCGCCACCGGCGTCGCCACCCGGTCCGCCTCCGGCCTCCAGCCCCGCGAGGTCCTCGACCTGATCTGGACCCGCTCCCGCGAGCTCATGGCCCGGCACGCCGCCTGCTTCCAGCACGACGTCGCCCCCCAGCTCGCCGACGAGGGCATCCACCTCATCCGGTGGCCGGACCTCGCCGAGAAGGAGCAGGCCCGCCTCTTCACCCTGTTCCGCAACCAGATCTTCCCCGTGCTGACCCCGCTGGCCGTGGACCCCGCGCACCCGTTCCCGTACATCTCGGGCCTGTCGCTGAACCTGGCCGTCGTCGTCCGCAACCCCGTCAGCGGCCACCGGCACTTCGCCCGCGTCAAGGTGCCGCCGCTGCTGCCCCGCTTCCTGGAGGCCTCCCCGCAGCGGTACGTCCCGCTGGAGGACGTCATCGCCGCGCACCTGGAAGAGCTCTTCCCCGGCATGGAGGTGCTCGCGCACCACATGTTCCGCGTCACCCGCAACGAGGACCTGGAGGTCGAGGAGGACGACGCGGAGAACCTGCTCCAGGCCCTGGAGAAGGAGCTCATGCGGCGCCGCTTCGGCCCGCCCGTCCGCCTGGAGGTCGAGGAGTCCATCGACCCCGGCGTCCTGGACCTCCTCGTGCAGGAGCTGAACATCTCCGCCGCCGAGGTCTACCCGCTGCCCGGGCCGCTGGACCTGACCGGCCTCTTCGGGATCGCCTCGCTGGACCGGCCCGAGCTGAAGTACCGCAAGTTCGTCGCCGGCACCCACCGCGACCTGTCAGAGGTCGAGTCCGCGTCCGCGCCCGACATCTTCGCCGCGCTGCGCGAGCGGGACGTCCTGCTGCACCACCCGTACGACTCCTTCTCCACCTCCGTCCAGGCCTTCCTGGAGCAGGCGGCCGCCGACCCCGACGTCCTCGCCATCAAGCAGACGCTCTACCGCACCTCCGGCGACTCGCCCATCGTCGACGCCCTGATCGACGCGGCCGAGTCCGGCAAGCAGGTCCTCGTCCTCGTCGAGATCAAGGCCCGCTTCGACGAGCAGGCCAACATCAAGTGGGCCCGCAAGCTGGAGGAGGCCGGCTGCCACGTCGTCTACGGCCTCGTCGGCCTCAAGACCCACTGCAAGCTGTCGCTCGTCGTCCGCCAGGAGGGCGAGACCCTGCGCCGCTACTCGCACGTCGGCACCGGCAACTACCACCCCAAGACGGCCCGCCTGTACGAGGACCTCGGCCTGCTCACCGCCGACCCGCAGGTCGGCGCGGACCTCTCCGACCTCTTCAACCGGCTCTCCGGCTACTCCCGCCGCGAGACCTACCGCCGCCTCCTCGTCGCGCCCCGCTCCCTGCGCGACGGGCTGATCGCCCGCATCGACAAGGAGGCCGCCCACCAACGGGCCGGCCGCCCCGCATACGTGCGGATCAAGGTGAACTCCATCGTCGACGAGGCCCTCATCGACGCCCTCTACCGGGCCTCCCGGGCCGGGGTCCCCGTCGACATCTGGGTCCGCGGCATCTGCGCCGTCCGCCCCGGTGTGGCGGGGCTCTCGGAGAACATCCGGGTGCGCTCCGTCCTCGGCCGCTTCCTGGAGCACTCCCGCGTCTTCGCCTTCGGCAACGGCGGCGAACCGGAGGTGTGGCTCGGCAGCGCCGACATGATGCACCGCAACCTCGACCGCCGCATCGAGGCGCTGGTCCGGGTCGCCGACCCCGCGCACCGCTCCGCCCTGGACCGGCTGCTGGAGACCGGCATGTCCGACTCCACCTCCTCCTGGCACCTGGGCCCGGACGGCGAGTGGACGAGGCACAGCACCGACCACGAGGGCCAGCCGCTGCGGCACGTCCAGGAGATGCTCATAGACGCCCGGAGGCGCCGGCGTGGCTCTGCGAAACCCTGATACGACGGCGTACGGAAGCGGCGGGGCCCTCGCGGGGGACGTGCTCGGCGCGTACCTGCGGACCCAGGCCGTCGCCTTCCTGCGCGCCCTGCGGCTGCACACCGAAGCCGCGGGATCCGCTCCGGCGGGCGGAGCCGCCGCGGCCGACGCCGCCGAGGCGGCGCGCGGCCTGCGCGGCGCCGCGCGCCGGATCGCCGGGTCCCTCACCACCTTCCGCGCGGTCACCGACAGCGCCTGGGCCGACGGCCTGCGCGGCGAGCTGGCCTGGCTGTCCGCGGTACTGGCCGACGAGCACACGTCCGCCGCCCTGCCGGCCCGGCTCCTGGACGCCCTGCACCGGCTCTCCGGCTCCCCCGACCGGCCGGGCGGCGCCGCCGGCGGCGGCCTCGCCGCCGGCCCGTTGCGGGCGGCGGCACTGCTGGAGCGGCAGCTGGCGCCCGCCCGGGCCCGCGCCCATGCGGCCGCCCTCCAGGCGATGGGCTCGTCCCGGTTCCATGCCGTCGTGGACGCGGTCGCCGTCCTGGCCTCCGAGGTGCCGCTGGACCCCGTTGCCGCCCAGGGCCCGGTCGCGGACGTCCTCGTCCCGCTGGCCGCGGTGCCCCGGGCCCGGCTGGAGGCGGCCGTCGCCGCCCTGCCGCGGCCCGCCCAGGCACCCCCGTACGACGCCGGGCAGGACGGCTCCTGGCACGAGGTGCGCCACCTGCTGCGCATCCACCGCTACGCGCGCGAGGCACTGGGCGAGGACGTGGCCCGGCCGGCCGAGGCGGGCGGGGCCCTCGCCCGCCAGGGGGACGCCGCGGAGGCGGCCGCGGCCTCGGCGGCCGCCGCCCGCACCCCGCGCATCGCCCCCGCGACGGCATACGCCCTGGGCGTGCTGCACGCCGACCAGCGCCACGAGGCCGAGGCGGCCCGCCGTGCCTTCCACCGCATCTGGCACCCCGCCCCCACTCCTGCCTGACCCCCGGCGGCGGAGGAGGGTCGATTTCCGGCCGGATGTGCCGCGCCGCGGAAACACCGCAGCCGTCCGGCAGGCGCCACACCCGGCCGTTCGGCGAGGTTCACCTCCCGTTCATTCGCTCCCGTTGATGGCTTCACCTGATCTGCCTAATTTCGGTAGTGCGCCCAGCGCGCCACTGGCCGAATCCAACGGCACCCTGCCTGCAGACGTAGTCCTCTTCGCACGCCGCCCCGACACCGACAGCGGCCGGCGGCTTCTGGAAGGAACACCCGAAAGTGAAGCTTCAGCGCAAGAACATGCTTCGTGCCTCCGCTCTCGGCGCGCTGGTCGTGTCCGGCGCCCTGGTCCTCACGGCGTGCGGCTCGGACGACAACACGGGCGCCGGCACGAACGCCAGCGGCAAGCCGTCGGCCGCCGCGGGCGACATCAAGTGCGACGGTGCATCCGGCAAGCTGCTCGCCTCCGGCTCCTCCGCCCAGAAGAACGCGGTGGACCTGTGGGTCAAGAACTACATGGCCGCCTGCTCCGGCGTCGAGGTCAACTACAAGTCGTCCTCCTCCGGCGAGGGCATCGTCGCCTTCAACCAGGGCACCGTCGGCTTCGCCGGCTCGGACTCGGCGCTCAAGCCCGAGCAGGTCGAGGAGTCGAAGAAGATCTGCACCGGCGGCCAGGGCATCAACCTGCCGATGGTCGGCGGCCCGGTCGCCATCGGCTACAACCTCTCCGGCGTCGACAAGCTCGTCCTCGACGCCCCCACGATCGCCAACATCTTCAACGACAAGATCAAGAAGTGGGACGACGAGGCGATCAAGAAGCTGAACCCCGGCGTCGCCCTCCCGTCCACGGCGATCCAGCACTTCCACCGCTCCGAGGACTCCGGCACCACCGAGAACCTCGGCAAGTACCTGAAGGCCGCCGCCCCCGACGCCTGGACCTACGACGCCGCCAAGAAGTGGCCGGCCCCCGGCGGCCTCGGCGCCTCCGGCTCCTCCGGCGTCGCCACCCAGGTCAAGCAGGTCGACGGCGCCATCGGCTACTTCGAGCTGTCCTACGCCACCTCCCAGAACATCAAGACGGTCGACCTGAACACCGGCGCGGCCGCCCCGGTCAAGGCCTCCGCCGACAGCGCCTCCAAGGCCATCGCCGCCGCCAAGGTCGTCGGCACCGGCTCCGACCTCGCCCTCAAGCTCGACTACACCACCAAGGCCGAGGGCGCCTACCCGATCGTCCTGGTGACCTACGAGGTCGTCTGCGACAAGGGCAACAAGGCCGAGACCCTGCCGACCGTGAAGTCCTTCCTCGGCTACGCCGCCTCGGACGCCGGCCAGAAGATCCTCTCCGACCACGGCTACGCCCCGATCCCCGCCGAGATCAACAGCAAGGTCCGCGAGATCGTCAACTCGCTGTCCTGACCCCCCGAGCCGCGCAGCGCCGGGCCCGCCCGCACCAGCGGGCGGCCCGGCCCCGCGGCCCCTCCCCCGCCCGCGGGGGATCCGGTGCACCGCCGCCAGGGGGCGCGTCCCCCGTCCAGACCGGAAAGACCATGGCTACCACCACACCCACCCAGACAGACTCGCCACCGCCGCCTGTCTCCGCGAGCGTGAAGACCGCCGGCCGCGCCGGTGACGCGGTCTTCTCCGGGCTCTCCAAGGGCTCCGGGATCCTGCTCCTGGTGATCATGGCGTCGATCGCCGTGTTCCTCACCTACCGGGCCGCCATCGCCCTGTCGCAGAACGAGGGCAACTTCCTCACCACCTTCGACTGGGACGCCTCCGCGAACCCGCCCGTCTTCGGCATCGCCGTCCTGCTCTTCGGCACCGTCGTCAGCTCGATCATCGCGATGGCCATCGCCGTCCCGATCGCCGTCGGCATCGCCCTCTTCATCTCGCACTACGCGCCGCGGAAGCTGGCCGCCACCCTCGGCTACGTCGTCGACCTGCTGGCCGCGGTGCCCTCGATCATCTACGGCATCTGGGGTGCGCTCTTCCTCGTCCCGCAGCTCGCCGGCCTCAACCTCTGGCTCGACGAGTACCTCGGCTGGACCTACGTCTTCGACAAGTCCCAGCCCGGCGTCGCCCGCTCCCTCTTCACCGTCGGCATCCTCCTCGCGATCATGATCCTGCCGATCGTGACGAGCGTCAGCCGCGAGGTCTTCCTCCAGGTCCCGCGCATGAACGAGGAGGCCGCCCTGGCCCTCGGCGCGACCCGCTGGGAGGTCATCCGGATGGCCGTCCTGCCCTTCGGCCGCTCCGGCGTCATCTCCGCCTCCATGCTCGGCCTCGGCCGCGCCCTCGGCGAGACCATGGCCGTCGCCACGGTCCTCTCCCCGAGCTTCCTGATCTCCGGGCACCTCCTCGATCCGGGCGGCGGCACCTTCGCCCAGAACATCGCCGCGAAGTTCGACGAGGCCAACGAGTTCGGCCGCGACGCCCTCATCGCCTCCGGCCTGGTCCTCTTCCTCCTCACCCTGCTGGTCAACGGCGCCGCACGCATGATCATCGCGCGCCGCAAGGAGTACTCGGGGGCGAACGCCTGATGAGCCACGCAATCCAGGACCAGCGCCCCGTCCGGGCCCCCGGATCCCGCACCGGCGGCAGCCTCACCCGCGGCGGCCTGCCCCGCTGGGCGCCCGCCGCCACCGCGGTCCTCTCCACCCTGCTCGGCTGCGGGGCCGGCCTCGCCTTCGGCCTGCAGAGCAAGATCCAGTGGGGCCTGATCGCCGCGCTCCTCTTCGTCGCCGCCACCTACGGCTCCAGCGCGGTCGTCGAGAACACCCGCCAGGCCAAGGACCGCGTCGCGACGTCCGTGATCTGGGTCTGCTTCCTGCTCGCCGTCGTCCCGCTCGTCTCGCTGCTCTGGACGACCGTGAGCCGCGGCGTGAAGGCCCTGAGCGGCCACTTCCTGACGCACTCCATGAACGGCGTGACCGGCTTCGAACCGGGCGGCGGCGTCTACCACGCCCTGCTGGGCACCATCGAGCAGGTCGCCCTGGCGACCCTGATCGCCGCGCCCATCGGCCTGCTGACCGCCGTCTACCTGGTCGAGTACGGCAAGGGCCGGCTCGCCAAGGCCGTCACGTTCTTCGTCGACGTCATGACCGGCATCCCCTCCATCGTCGCCGGCCTGTTCATCCTGACGACCTGGAACCTGATGCTCGGCTTCGGCCCCTCCGGCTTCGCCGGCGCGATGGCCCTGTCGATCCTGATGATGCCCGTGGTGGTCCGCTCCACCGAGGAGATGCTCAAGCTCGTCCCGAACGAGCTGCGCGAGGCCGCCCTCGCCCTCGGCGTGCCGAAGTGGCGTGTGATCCTCAAGGTGGTCCTCCCGACCGCCGTCGGCGGCATCTCCACCGGCCTGATGCTGGCCGTCGCCCGCATCGCCGGCGAGACCGCCCCGATCATGCTGCTGGTCTTCGGCTCCCAGCTGATCAACGGCAACCCCTTCGAAGGCGCCCAGTCCTCGCTCCCGCTCTACATCTGGGAGCAGTACAAGGTCGGCAGCGACGCCTCCTACGACCGGGCATGGGCCGCAGCGCTCGTCCTGATCGCCTTCGTCATGATCCTCAACCTGGTGGCCCGCGGCATCGCCCGCTGGAAGGCCCCGAAGACCGGTCGCTGAGCGACCGCACGAAAGCGAAGTGACCCTCATGGCCAAGCGAATCGACGTCAGCGGCCTCTCCGCCTTCTACGGCACCCACAAGGCCATCGACGACATCTCGATGACCGTGGAGCCGCACTCCGTGACCGCCTTCATCGGCCCCTCCGGCTGCGGCAAGTCCACCTTCCTGCGCACCCTGAACCGGATGCACGAGGTCACCCCCGGCGGCCGCGTCGAGGGCAAGGTGCTCCTGGACGACGAGAACCTCTACGGCCCCGGCGTCGACCCGGTCGCCGTCCGCCGCACGGTCGGCATGGTCTTCCAGCGCCCCAACCCCTTCCCCACCATGTCGATCTTCGAGAACGTGGCGGCGGGCCTGCGCCTGAACGGCGGCCACCGCCGGCAGGACCTCGCCGACATCGTCGAGCGGTCCCTGCGCGGCGCCAACCTGTGGAACGAGGTCAAGGACCGGCTGAACAAGCCGGGCTCCGGCCTCTCCGGCGGCCAGCAGCAGCGCCTGTGCATCGCCCGCGCCATCGCGGTCGAGCCCGAGGTCCTGCTGATGGACGAGCCCTGCTCGGCCCTCGACCCGATCTCCACCCTCGCCATCGAGGACCTGATCGGCGAGCTGAAGGAGCGCTTCACGATCGTCATCGTGACGCACAACATGCAGCAGGCGGCCCGCGTGTCGGACCGCACCGCCTTCTTCAACCTCGCCGCGGTCGGCCAGCCCGGAAAGCTCATCGAGATCGACGAGACCGACCGGATCTTCTCCAACCCTTCCGTCCAGGCGACCGAGGACTACATCTCGGGCCGCTTCGGCTGAGCCGCCCTGCGGTGCTGCATGGCGGTGCCACCGCAAGGCGAAGGGCCGGCTCCCCTCGGGTGGGGGGAGCCGGCCCTTTCTCGTCTCCGGGCCCGGGGGCCCGTACGCACGCCGGCTAGCCGACGGCCAGGTTGACGAGCCAGAAGCACACCGCGGCCGCGAGCGCCGCGGCCGGCATGGTGATGAACCAGCCCAGGATGATGTTCTTGGCGACGCCCCAGCGGACCGCGTTGACCCGCTTGGTCGCCCCCACGCCCATGATCGCCGAGGTGATCACGTGGGTCGTGGAGATCGGCGCGTGGAAGAGGTACGACGCCGTGTACATGATCGAGGCGCCGGTGGTCTCCGCGGCGAAGCCCTGCGGCGGGTCCAGCTCGATGATCTTGCGGCCGAGGGTGCGCATGATGCGCCAGCCGCCCGCGTACGTACCCAGCGACAGCATGACCGCACACGCGATCTTGACCCACACGGGGATCGGCGCGCCCGCCTCCTCGACGTCCGCGATGACCAGGGCCATCACCACGATGCCCATCGTCTTCTGCGCGTCCTGGAGGCCGTGGCCGAGCGCCATCGCGGCCGCCGAGACGGTCTGCGCGATGCGGAAGCCCCGCTTGGCCTTGTGCGGGTTGGCCCGCCGGAAGATCCACATGATCGCGACCATCACCAGGTAGCCGGCGACCAGGCCGACCAGCGGCGAGAGGAACATCGGGATGACGACCTTCTCGACCACGCCGGACCAGATGACCCCGATGCCGCCGGCGAGCGCCGCGCCGACCATGCCGCCGAAGAGCGCGTGCGACGAAGAGGAGGGGAGGCCGAAGTACCAGGTGATCAGGTTCCAGGCGATCGCGCCGACGAGTGCGGCGAAGAGGATCCACATCCCCGTGGCGCCGTGCGGGGTCTCGATGAGCCCCTCGCTGACCGTCTTGGCGACGCCGCTGCCCAGGAAGGCGCCGGCGAGGTTCATCACCGCGGCCATCGCGAGGGCGGCGCGCGGGGTCAGCGCCCGGGTCGAGACCGAGGTCGCGATCGCGTTCGCCGAGTCGTGGAACCCGTTGGTGTACGTGAAACCGAGCGCGACACCGATGGTCACGATCAGAGCGAAGGTGTCCACGGGGTTCAGGACTCCTTGACCGCGATGGTCTCCACCGTGTTCGCGACGTGCTCGAACGCGTCGGCCGCCTCTTCGAGCACGTCGACGATCTGCTTGAGCTTCAGCACCTCGATGGCGTCGTACTTGCCGTTGAAGAGCTGGGCGAGCAGCTTCCGGTGGATCTGGTCGGCCTGGTTCTCAAGGCGGTTGACCTCGATCCAGTACTCGGTCAGGTGGTCCATGGTCCGCAGGTGCGGCATGGCCTCCGCGGTCAGCTCGGCCGCCCGCGCCAGGACCTCGATCTGCTGCTCGACGCCCTTGGGGAGCTCCTCGATGTTGTAGAGGACGACCAGGTCGACGGCCTCCTCCATGAAGTCCATGATGTCGTCGAGCGAGGAGGCCAGGGAGTAGATGTCCTCGCGGTCGAACGGCGTGATGAAGGAGGAGTTCAGCTGGTGGAAGATCGCGTGGGTGGCGTCGTCCCCCGCGTGCTCGGCCGCCCGCATGCGCTCCGCGATCTCGGCTCGGGCGGGTGGCTCCGCTCCGAGCAGTTCCATCAGGAGCTTGGAGCCCGTGACGATGTTGTCCGCGGATGCGGCAAACATGTCGTAGAAGCTCGTCTCCCTGGGGGTCAGACGAAATCGCACGTGTGGTCCTCGGGGTGCATCGGATTCGGTCACCTGATGCTAGGCGCTCGCTCCGGCCACGGCTAACCCGCCGTTCTCCGTGTCCTCCATCAGGCAGAGTGGGCCCGCGGGCCCCTGCCCCCGGCCGCGCGGCCCGGTATTCTATACCCGTCGGGGGTATCCCCGGCTCGTCGCGGACCACGGGAGGACCCATGACGGCCATCGAGGCGGAGAGCTCCGGATCCGGCGCCGGCACCGCGGCGCATGCGGTGCACGGGTACCACCACCGCAAGGACGAGCACCTCAAGCGGCTGCGCCGGATCGAGGGGCAGATCCGCGGCCTCCAGCGCCTCGTCGACGAGGACGTCTACTGCATCGACATACTCACCCAGGTCTCGGCGAGCACGAAGGCCCTGCAGTCCTTCGCCCTCCAGCTCCTGGAGGAGCACCTGCGGCACTGCGTGGCCGACGCGGCCGTCAAGGGCGGGGGCGAGATCGACGCCAAGGTCGAGGAGGCCACGAAGGCCATCGCCCGCCTGCTGCGCACCTGAGCTGCCGGCCCGGCCGGCCCGTGCAGGGGGCGCGCGCCCGTACCCCGCGGGAAGGGGGTACGGGCCCGCCTGGCCCGCGGCTACAGGCCGAGCCCCATGAGGACCTCGTCGATCCGGTCCTGGCTGAGCCGCTCCTCGTCGGCGGCGGACGCGGCGATGATCAGCTCGCCGCACAGTTCGATCTCGGCCAGCGCCACGTGGTCCTGCACCGTCGCACCGCACACGGGGGTCACGCGTCTCACCTCGATCTGCCGCCATCGGACATCGGTCTGCGATGCGCCCAGCGTAGGGACGCGCCCGCGGTGTGCGCATGACACGGATGGACCATTTCCGGATACCCCGCCATGGCCCGAAGGCATGGCACCCGGTGCCTCCCCCCGGCTATCCGGCGATCTTCCCGGCGTAAATATCCCTGCTTGCGGGCAATACGACGGTCACCGGAGTGCCGAACCCGTAGAGCAGCGTGGTCGAGGAGACATCGATCACGCCATTGTTGACCCAGCTGAAGCGGTGCCGGACCTTCCGCAGCCGCCCCTCCTCGTCGAGGTAGGCGTCGAAGGGCACCGTGTCCGTGGTGAACCCTTTCGCCGCTGCCTCCAATGCCCCCTTGATTCCCGGGGAGGCGGTTTTCGCCGCCCTCCCGATGTCCGTCGTCCCCTGGTAGTGCCGCACCTTCGTGCCCGCCAGCTCCGTCTCGCCGACGTAGCGGACGTCCCGGGCGCCGCGCAGCAGCTCGGCGGCGGCCAGCGGGTCGGTCGCACCGCCCGTGACCAGGTTCCCGTCCGCGAGGGTGGTGGTGTCGACGCGGACCCACTTGTCGGCGGGCACGCCCGCGCCCCGGTTCTTCATGTACAGCGCGCCGGGCACGAGCAGCTCGGTGATCGGCTGGTGCGCCTCCTTGCCCGCCGGGTCGGCGGGCAGCATGACCAGGAGCTGGCCCATCCGGTTCTTGAAGTCGACGCCGCCCTCGCCGCGGATGGTGACCCGGGTGCCCCCGGTAGCCATCTCCATCGCCGTACGGGCCTGCGCGCTCCCGGTGGCGGCCAGCCGGTCGGGGGCCGCCCTGACGGCGGCCGCCGGATCCGCCGGGGGCCGGTCGTCCCCCGCGGCGGCGGAACCGCCGCACCCGCTCGTCACGGCGACCACCGCGGCCACGCCGACGGCGAGGACCGCCCCGCCCGAGCGGCCGCGCCGCTGCCCCTGCTGGTGCACCACCATCGCCTGCCAACCCCCAACACGTCACCGCTGCTTGTCCGAGGCCCCCACCCGCTGCGGTTTAACGAGGTCCGCGGCCTCCCGTCACGGTGCGGGCCTCCCGGGCGCGCCGCGCCGCCGGTACCGTGGCAGCGTGGATCCGCACACCGGGGCGCCGCCCGCCCCCGAGCCCGAGACCTCCCGCCGCATCCGGATCGCGCCGCAGGATCCGCCTGCCGCGCACACCGCGTCCACCAGTGAGCGCGGCTCGTTCTGCCTGGCGGTGTGCGGCTGCGGCTGGCGCGGCCCGGCCCGCCGCTCGCGCGACCTGGCCCGCAGGGACGCCGCGGAGCACGGCGCCGCGTAGGCCCCGCCCGGCGGGCGCCCCGGCCGCGGCGCCCGCCGCGGGTGTCACCCGTTCGGCCGCGGCCGACTGGCGGGGCGGCCGGGCCGCGGGTGCCCTGGAGGCATGCCCGGACCCGCATCGCGCGCCGCCGCCCTCCTCGCGTGGGCGCTGCTCCTCGTCCTCGCGCCCGCGGGCGCGGCCGCGGCGAGGCCGACCGGCTCCGCCGAGGGCCCGGCGGACGTGGCCCTGGCAGTCGGGCTGACCTGCGCCGCCGCTGTGGCGACGGGGCTGTGGCTGCGGGCGCGCCGCCGCAGGGACGCGGAGGCGGGCGGCCGCGGCCCCGAGGGCGGCGAGCGGTGACACCCCGGCACCGGCCGGCCGCGGTGCGGCTGTGCTTCGGCATTGCCGCGCTGTGCCTGCTCGCGGCGGCGCTGATGTTCCTGTGGGACGCGTACGGGCACCCCTGACGCACGGCCGGGTCCGGCCGCTGCGGTGCCGCGGGTCAGGCCGCCAGGTCGTTGTCGCGGGTGAGGCCGCCGCCGCCGACCGCGGCGTGCTCGCCGCCGAGCTCCACCGGCCGGGGCCGGGCGAGGTGGCGGCCCCGTACGAGCCGGGCGGCCCGCGGGGAGCGGGCGGCCGCGCGCACGGCGGGCGTCAGCACGGCCATGGCGAGCGGGGCGAGGACGAGGACGACGGCGGTGCCGAGGGCGAACCCGCCGAGGACGTCGGTGGGGTAGTGGACGCCGATGTAGACGCGGCTGAGCCCCTCGGCGAGGGCCAGGCCGATGCCGAGGAGGCCGATGCGGCGTCGGGCGAGGAACAGGCCCATGCCGAGGGCCATCGTGAGGGTGGCGTGGTCGCTGACGAAGGAGTACAGGCTCTGGCTCGCGGCGGGTTCCAGGACGTGGAGCCCCTCGTGCACCCGGAACGGCCTGTCCCGGCCGACGAGCTGACGCAGCGGCACGTTGGCGGCGAGCGCGATGACCGCGGCGAGCGGCGCCCACAGCAGGGCGGCGAACGTCTCGGCGGCCGCGGCCGGTTCCTGCCGCCGGGCGCCGCGCCAGCACCACAGCACGAGGAGCAGCATCAGGAGGGGGATGCCGTAGGAGCTGGCCAGGACGACGGCCCTGTCGACCGCGGCCGGGGCGTACCGGGCCAGCGCGTTGACGTCGTGGAGCAGGCTGACGTCCACGTTCGGCCCACCGGTTGCCAGTGCAGCCATGGCGATGCGGCCCCTTGTTCTTGCTCGGTTCCCCTACGGGGGCACCCGTGTGTGCACCCCGCGAAACCCCCCCGTGTCGATCCACCCCGTGACCATGGAACGCCTGCTCGGGCAGGGCGGTTCCCCTCTCCACGGGATGATCACGGCAACGTTATCCAAGAGTGATGCGTCGGCGCAGCTCAGGGCCTGCGCTTCACGGAGTGTCGCCCGGGGCCTTCGCGTCGGCGGTGCGGTCGGGCAGGGCCTCGGCCCCGTCCTTGGTGACCCGCGTGGCCCCGAAGTAGTCCGGGGTGTCGATCTTGTCGAAGCGGATCACCGCACCCGTGTAAGGCGCGTTGATCATGTATCCGCCGCCCACGTACAGCCCGACGTGCCGGATCTCCCGCGAGTTCGTCAGATCGTCGGAGAAGAACACCAGGTCGCCCGGGAGCAGTTCCTCCCGCGAGGGGTGCGGACCCGCGTTGTACTGGTCGTTGGCGACGCGCGGCAGCGTGACGCCCACCGACTCGTACGCCGCCTTCGTCAGCCCCGAGCAGTCGAACCGCCCGTCCTGGTCGGGCGTTCCGTTGCCGCCCCACAGGTACGGCGTGCCCAGCTGCTTCTGCGCGAAGTAGATCGCCCCGGCCGCCTGCTGCGAGGGGGCGACCCGCCCGACGGGCCGCTCGAAGCTCTTCGCCAGGGTCGTGATCGCCTTCACGTACCCCTGCGTCTCCTTGTACGGGGGCACGCCCTGGTACTTGAACACGGCGCCGGGGCCGGCGTTGTAGGCGGCGAGCATGTTCGCGACGGGGTCGCCGGGGACCTTCCTGACGTCCTCGGCGAGCGCGCAGTCGTACGAAGCCGCCGAGGGGATCGCGTCGTTGGGGTCCCAGATGTCCCGGTCCCCGTCGCCGTCCCCGTCGATCCCGTGGGTGGCCCAGGTGCCGGGGATGAACTGGGCGATGCCCCGCGCGTCGGCGGGGCTGACGACCGTGGGGTTCCAGCCGCTCTCCGAGTACAGCTGCGCCGCCAGGACCGCCGGGGACAGGGTCGGGCAGAGCACGCCCCACTTCTGCACCAGCGCCTGGTACTTCGACGGCACGGCGCCCTTGGCGAGCCCGAGCGCGCGGCCGCCGGCGCCGCCCGCGATGCCCGCCGCCGCCGAGTACGTGCCGATCACCAGGAGGGCGACGAAGCACAGGAACACAGCGAGGGCGCTCCCGCCGACCTTCCAGAATCTGCGCACCCGTCAACCCTCCCCCATCGGACAGACATTCACAGGGATTCACCGACACGTGTCGGATTCATCCCTTTTGCGCCCCCACGTCGAAGCCGCGGCACCACACGCTCTTGTGTTCCGTATCCGAGACGGCGTGCCGGAACACCACCGTCCACCCCCCGGGATCCTGCGCCGGCGCCGGCGCCGGCACCCTCCGGCCGTCCCACTCCATCGAGAAGTCGTCCGGGTACACCACCGACTTCCACTGCGTCGCGTCCCCCTCGTGCACATCGCGCGCCAGGGCGACGAAACCGAGCTGCCGGTTGTCCGACACCCCCGTTGACCGCCCCTGCGCATCCACCTCGTGCGGCGGCTTCACCACCACCGCCACGTGGTACGCGGGCGCCCCCGGCACCGCCTCCTCCAACCGGAACGCGATCCGCACCCGCCCCGGCCGCAGCTCCCCCTCCGGATCCTGCTCGGCCGGCGTGACCGCACCCTGCAACCCCGTCAGCGGCCGCTCCTCCACCTCCGGCCCGCGGCACTCGCCCCGCACCGGATCCCAGGAGTCCGGATTCGGCGCCGTCTGCCGGATCAGCACCGGCGGACCCGCCGACGGCCGGGCCGCCGGCTGCGAACCGGCCGCCGCGTCAGCGGCCGCGGCCGCGCTGCCGCCGCCCGCCGGAATCCGCCACACCGCCACCGCGCCGAGCGCAGCCAGCGCGAGCCCCGCCGCCGCCCACGCCCCGGCCCGGCCGCGCCGCCGCCCGGAGGACGGGCCGGCCGCAGCCGGCGCCGGCGGCACCCACCCGGCCGGCGGCGGATACCCGTACGCCCCCGCCGGCGCCGGCCCCTGCGCCCGTACCGCAGCCCGCGGCACCGCATCGCCCAGCGCCCCCATCCCCGCGTACACCGGATCGCCCGCCAGGGCGCCCTCCGCGGCGCAGCGCTCCACGACCTCCGCCGGGTGCGGCCGCCGCGCCGGGTCCTCCTCCGTACAGGCCGCGACCAGCGCCGCCAGCCCCGGCTCCACCCCGGCCACGTCCAGCGGCCCGCCGACCGCCCCGAACGGCGGGCGCCCCGTCGCCGCGTACGCCAGCACCGCCCCCAGCGCGAACACGTCCGCCGCGGGACCGGCCTCCGCCCCCGCCCGCACCTCCGGCGCCGCGAAACCGGGCGCGCCCGCACCCCGCGCGAGGCCCGAACCGGTGATCTGTGGGCCCTGCGCAGCCAGCACCACGCACTTCGGCGTGAACTCCCGGTGCGCCACCCCGTGCGCGTGGAGCGCCGCCAGCCCCTCCGCCAGCGCGGCCAGCAGCCGCCGGCAGGTCGGCGCGGGCAGCGGCCCACGGCCCGCGACCGCACGGGCCAGCGTCGGCCCGGCCGCGTACTCCGTCGCCAGCCAGAACGGCGGCGCCGCCAGCGAGGCGTCCACCAGGTCCGCCGTGTGCGCCGACCGCACCGCGCGGACGGCCTCCGCCTCGCGCTTGAACCGGGCCAGCGCCTCCGGATCCCCGGTGGTCTGCGAACCGACCACCTGCACCGCCACCAGCCGCCCCCCGGGCGACCGCGCGAGGTACACCGGCCCCAGCGCTCCGGCACCCAGCCGGGCCAGCAGGGCATGCGCCCCCACCTGGGCGGGGTCGGTGTCTGTCAGCGCTTCCACCCGCCAGAGGGTGCCACACGGACCTCCGTGCCCGGCAGGGGGGTTGACCGGCCCGCCGGCCGGCCCGCCGTCAGGGGCGCGGCGCCACGAAAAGGCTCTGCGCCCCCCTGCCGAGGGGCCCCTTCTCGTCGTGCAGGACCGAGTCCGCGAGCCCGATCCCCGCCGGGTCGACGCTCGTCCGCGCCTGCACCCCGACCCACTCGCCCGCCGGGTGCCGGTGCAGATGCACCGTCAGGTCGCTGTTGACGAAGACAAACCGCCTGAAGTCGACGGCCGCGCTGATCCCGTTGCCGGAGTCCGCCGCGACCAGCACCCGGTCCAGCGCCCCGACCGGCTCACCCGCCACCAGCGGCACCCGCATCCGCATCCAGCAGGCCCCCGGCCCCGGCTCGGTGAAGCCCCCCTCGGCGAACCGCATCTCCATCGCCGTGTGGTAGCCCCGCTCCCACGGCACCGCATAGAACGGCGACGGCGCCAGCGACCCCGGCGGCGGCAGCCGCGGCCCCTCCGCCACCGCCGGCACCACACCGTCCCCGGCCACCCGCACCCGCAGCGCCCGCGCGACCACCGCCGGCTGCCCGGCGCCCGCCGGCTCCAGCTCCGCCTCCACCACCTCGGTGCTCCGGCCCAGCCGCAGCTCCCGCACCCGTACGGACACCACGCCCAGCGGCACCGGCCGCAGGATGTCGAAGGTGATCCGCGCGATCCGCATGTCCGGCCGCGCCCCCGCCCGCTCCTCGACCGCCCGGCCGAGCAGCGCGGCCGGCGGCCCCGCGTGCTGCGCCCCCGCATCCCACGGCCCCCGCGTGTCCTCGGTGGCCAGGAACCGCTCCCCGTCGATCCGCTCGTAGAACGCCATGCCCCCGGACGCTACCCCCCGGTAACGCCGGGCACCAGGCCCCGCAGCCCGCCCCAGCACCCGCCTCCCGGCCCGGGCTGTGACAATGGGGAGGTGCCAGCCACCCCCGCCACCCCCGCCGCAGACCCCCACGACAGGGACCGCCTCCGCGCCGACTGCGCGAACTGCTTCGCCCTGTGCTGCGTAGCCCTCCCCTTCGCCAGGTCGAACGACTTCGCCGTGGACAAGGCCGCCGGCACCCCCTGCACGAACCTCCGCCAGGACTTCCGCTGCGGCATCCACACCCGCCTGCGCGACTCCGGTTTCCAGGGCTGCACCACCTTCGACTGCTTCGGCGCCGGCCAGCAGGTCTCCCAGGTCACCTTCGGCGGCGAGGACTGGCGCAGCCACCCCGGCACCGCCCGCCGCATGTTCGAGGTCTTCCCCCTCATGCGGCAGCTCCACGAACTCCTCTTCTACGTCACCGAAGCCCTCGCCCGCCCGGCCGCCCGCCCCCTGCACCCCCGGCTGCGCGCCCTCCTCGACGAGACCACCCGCTGGACCGCCGCCGGCGCCGACGCCCTCACGGCGGACCTGGACCTCCCGGACCTCCGCAGCCGCATCAACACCCTCCTCCTGGAGACCAGCGAACTCGTCCGCGCCGGGGCCCCCGGCCGCCGCCGCAGCCACCGCGGCGCCGACCTCATGGGCGCCCGCCTCGCCGGAGCCGACCTGCGGGGCGCCAACCTCCGCGGCGCCTACCTCATCGCCGCGGACCTCTCCGGCGCCGACCTCCGCCTCGCCGACCTCATCGGCGCCGACTTCCGCGACACCGACCTGCGCGGAGCCGACCTGCGCGACGCCCTCTTCCTCACCCAGGCCCAGCTGGGCGCCGCCCGGGGCGACGCCGGCACCAGGATTCCGGCGGGCCTCACCCGTCCCGCGCACTGGGACTGACGGACCATCCGACCATCGGACCGTCAGACAAACACACCGTCACCACCGCAGGTCAGCGCCCCGGACGGGCCAAGCCCCGGGACACCGGGCAAAGAAGCCCGTCAAGTCGACGTATGACCGGGGTTTCATCAGCGAAGATAGTGGGTGACCCATGCCGTCGGCACGGGCTACCGGAACTACCCGTACAGGGGCGGTGAGTTACATGATCCTGGCAGCCGAAAAGGGCGACATCACCACCATCATCGGCGGAATCGCCCCCAACTGGGGGCCCTTCGGCAGTCTCGGCAACGAAGCGAAGATCATGATCGAAGTGATCATGGCGGTCGCCATTCTCATCTGCCTCGGCATCGCCATCTGGGGCGCCGCCAAGCAGCGCATCGGCGCCACCGCGCTGCGCGACACCTTCAGCGCCGAACAGGGCAAGGGCCTGATCGTCGCCGGGCTCACCGGCGTCTTCATCATCGGCTCCCTCGGCACGCTGTTCACCATCGTCTACGGAATGGCCGTCTAGCCGGACCGCCCGCCGGATCCGGACCAGGGCCCGATCACCACCACACCGCATCCACGCGGGAACCAGCACTACCGTCGTACGACGCGGAGGGGGCGGACAGGCAATGAGCAACGACGACCAGTACGGCGGCGGCCACGGCGACATCGGCGGCACGGGCCAGACCCGCACCCGCCTCCCCGACGCCGACACCGACCCGTACGGCGCCCCCCGCCGCACCCCCCGCGCCTCGCGCAGCCTCGTCACGGTGGTCGGCGTGGTGGTCCTGCTGATCGCGGCCATCGCCTTCGCCAACCAGTCCGGCGACACACCCGAGCCCGCGGGCACCGACGACACCCCGGCCGCCTCCGCCACCGCCCCGACCGGCACCCGCCCGGTCGACGGCAAGAACACCGGCATCCCGACGGGCTTCCCCGCCGACCAACAGGGCGCCCAGTCGGCCGCCGCGAACTACGCGGTCGCCCTGGTCTCGGCGGACATCCTCAAACCGCAGATGCGCCGCCAGATCGTCCGCCAGGTCTTCGCCCCCGACAAGGTCGCCGAGATCGAACCCAGACTCGACCAGGCCTACGGCAAACCCTTCCTCGACAGGGCGGGACTCGACGCCAACGGGAACGCCGCCCCGGGCCTGACCTACGTCTCCCGGACGGTCCCCGTCGGCACCAAAGCCGTCAAGTACACGGACGGCGCAGCCGTCATCGACGTCTGGTGCACCGGAGTCTTCGGCACCGCGGGCGTCGGCTCGACCAACCCCGTCAGCAGTGACTGGTTCACCATGACGCTGACGCTCCGCCGGGTGGACAACGACTGGAAGGTCGACAGCTTCGCGCAGAAGGACGGCCCCGCCCCCGTCCACACCGACCGCACGGCCTCGACTGCCGAAGAGATCGCCAAGGCAGCAACGGAGTACGGAGGCTTCACCTATGCCCGGTAGCCCCATCCGGCGCGCCGCAGGCGCGCTGGCCGCCGTACAGGCCGCCGCCATCCTCTTCGCCACCCGCGCCTACGCCGCCCCGCCGACGACACCGGCAGCAACACCCCCGGCATCCCCGTCCCCCTCGGCGTCGCCGAACGACAACCGGTGCGACCTGATCGTGGGCCCCGCCAGGGACTTCTGCGAGCGCGGCAACGGCGCAGCCACCGGCGGAGCCCCCCGCACCGGCCTCGCCCCCACCGACCCCGCCGACGCCCTCAACCCCCTCGGCTCCCTCGCCAAGGGCTGCGCCGACGCCGCCGCGTGGATCGTCACCGAGCTCGGCAAAGCCGTCAACGGCAGCGCGAACGTCGACTTCACCAACGACGCCTTCCTCAAGCAGTACGCCATCGTCTTCGCCGCCTCGACCGTCCTCACCCTGGTCCTGTGGCTCCTCGCCGTCGCCAAGCGCGCCATCCGCGGCGTCCCCCTGGCCACCGCCCTCTCCGAGGCCATCGGCTTCCTCTGGCTGACCGTCCTCGCCTCCGCCTTCACCCCCCTGATCCTCTACACCGTCGTCTCCGCGACCGACGGCGTCACCGAGGTCATCGCCTCCGCCGGCGGCAGCCAGACCGACATGTTCTTCGGCTCCTTCACCGAAGCCCTCAAGAAGGGCGACTCCATCGGCGGCGGCCCGATCATGCTGATCGTCGTCTCCCTCGTGACCGTCCTCGCCGCCGGAATCCTCTTCCTCGAACTCTTCATCCGGGCCGCCCTCCTCTACGTGGGCGCCCTCCTCGGCGTCGTCGTCTACTCCGGACTCGTCGACCGCAACCTCTGGGGCCACGTCCGCCGCTGGGCCGGCATCATGATCGCCGTCATCCTCGTCAAGCCGGTCATCGTCATCGTCCTCGGCCTCGCCGGCGCCCTCGCCGGCGACAAGGGCCCCAACGCCTTCTCCGCCGTCGTCTCCGGCCTCGCGATCATCCTGCTGGCCATCTTCGCCTCCGCGATGATCTACCGCTTCGTCCCCGGCTTCGGAGACGACATCGCCGCCGCCCGCGCCGGCCGCACCAAGGCCACCGACGGCGCCCAGGCCGCCGCCGTCATCAGCAGCCCGGCCTCCCTCGTCTCCCAGGGCATCAAGACCCACAGCAGCCGCGGCGCCCACCGCTCCGGCGGCGGCACCACCCCCGCCCCCGCCAACCCCCTCTCCGGAGGCGTGGCCGCCCACAGCAGCCGCCCCACCGGCGGCGGCAGCGGAACCCTCCCCGCCGCCGCACCCGCGCCCCGCACGAGCTCGACGAGCACGAGGAACACAGGAGGTGACGGGCGTTGACGGCCCAGTCCCACCAGATGCACCCGGTCGCGCCCCGCCGCACCTACCTCATCGGCCGCGCCCGGCCGAACGCCGTCATCGGCAAGAACCGCGAGACCGGCGAGATCGCCCTGATCATCGCGGGTGCCTTCCTCGGCATGATGAGCGGACTGCTCGTCCCCGACCTCACCCTGCGCATCGTCACCCTCGTCGGCTTCCCCCTGCTCGCCCTCGCCGCCGTCTACGTCCCCTACCGCGGCCGCACCTTCTACAAGTGGTACGAGATCAACCGCAGCTACAAGCGCATCCTGCGCCGCGGCACCGCGTACCGCTCCGGCGCCATGGAAGCCGGCACCCGCGCCGACGGCCGCGAGGTCGAGGTCGGCCCGCCCCCCGGCATCGGCCGTATCAGCTGGCTCTCCGCACCCTTCGGACCCGACGAGATCGCCGTCCTCCTGCACGCCGACCGCAGGACCGTCACTGCGGCCATCGAGATCGAGGGCCCCGGCGTGGGCCTGCGCGACAGCGAGGACCAGGAGGCCCTCGTCGACCGCTTCGGCACCCTCCTCAAGCACGTCGCCAACGGCGACGGCTTCGTCACCCGCCTCCAGATGCTCGCCCGCACCCTCCCCGCCGACCCCGACGCCCACGCCAAGGACGTCATCCAGCGCGGCGACCCCACCGCCCCCGTCTGGCTGCGCGACTCCTACGACCAGCTGCAGTCGATGGTCTCCACCTCCTCCGAGCAGCACCGCGCCTACCTCGTCGCCTGCATGCACTACACGCGCGAACTCGCCGCCGAGGCCCACACCATCGCCCGCGCCGGCGGCCGCAAAGGCCGCAAGCTCGACCGCGACTCCGGCCTCGCCATCGTCATGGCCCGCGAGCTCACCGACATCTGCGCCCGCCTCGCCGAGGCCGACATCCGGGTACGCCAGCCCCTCGGACAGGGCCGCCTCGCCTCCCTCGTCCACTCCATGTACGACCCGGACCACCCCATCGACCACATCCAGGCCATGACCAAGCGCAACGCCTGGCCCGCCGAACTCGACGCGGTCGAACCCACCTACCTCCAGGCCAAGACCCGCGAGTCCTCCACCCGCGCCCCCTGGTGCCACGCCACCGCCTGGATCAAGGAGTGGCCCATGACCCCCGTCGGCGTGAACTTCCTCGCCCCGCTCCTCGTCCACACCCCCGACGTCATCCGCACCGTCGCCGTCACCATGGACCTCGAACCCACCGAGATCGCCATCGAGCGGATGCTCACCGAGAAGACCAACGACGAGGCGGACGCCTCCCGCGCCGCGAAGATGAACCGCACCGTCGACCCCCGCGACATCGCCGCCCACGGCCGGCTCGACCAAAGAGGTGAAGATCTCGCCAGCGGTGCGGCAGGAGTCAACCTCGTCGGGTACATCACCGTGTCCTCGCGTTCACCGGAGGCCCTCGCCCGCGACAAGAGGACCATCCGCGCCTCGGCCGGCAAGTCCTACCTGAAGCTGGAGTGGTGCGACCGCGAACACCACCGCGCCTTCGTCAACACCCTGCCGTTCGCCACCGGCATCCGACGCTAGCTGGAGGGAAAGGCCGCCATGCGAGACCCGCTGTCCGCCCTCACGGACGCCTTCACCAGCTTCCTGTTCGGCAAGGTCGAGACGACCCGCCTGCCCGTCCGCACCTCCACCGGCCAGGCCCAGGCCGTCTACCTGCCCACCGCCGCCCCCGGCCTCGGCGACTCCGGCGTGATCATCGGCCGCGAGGTCTACAGCGGCAAGGGGTACATCTACGACCCCTTCCAGCTGTACGGCCAGCAGCTCCCCGCCCCGCACTGGCTGGTCCTCGGCGAGTCCGGCAACGGCAAGTCCGCGCTGGAGAAGACGTACGTCCTGCGCCAGCTCCGCTTCCGCGACCGCCAGGTCGTCGTCCTCGACGCCCAGGGCGAGGACGGCGTCGGCGAATGGAACCTCATCGCACAGCAGCTGGGGATAACCCCCATCCGCCTGGACCCCGTCGCCGCCAACGACGGCGGGATCCGCCTCAACCCCCTCGACCCGGCCATCACCACGACCGGCCAGCTCGCCCTGCTCCGCACCATCATCGAGGTGGCGCTCGGCCACGGCCTCGACGAACGCTCCGGCTTCGCCCTGAAGGTCGCCCACGCCTACGTCGTCGACACCATCCGCGACCGCCAGCCCGTCCTCACCGACATCGTCGAGCAGCTCCGCCACCCCGAACCCGGCTCCGCCGAGGCCATGAACGTCGACATAGACGACGTACGGGCCTGGGGCCTCGACGTCGCACTCGTCCTCGACCGCCTCGTCGACGGCGACCTGCGCGGCATGTTCGACGGGCCCACGACCGTCGGCATCGACCTCGACGCCCCACTGATCGTCTTCGACCTCTCCCACATCGACCGCAACTCCATCGCCATGCCCATCCTCATGGCGATCGTCGGCGTGTGGCTGGAGCACACCTGGATCCGCCCGGACCGCAAGAAGCGCATCTTCCTCGTCGAAGAGGCCTGGCACATCATCAACAGCCCCTTCGTCGCCCAGCTGTTCCAGCGCCTCCTCAAGTTCGGCCGACGCCTCGGCCTGTCCTTCGTCGCCGTCGTCCACCACCTGTCCGACGTCGTCGACGGCGCGGCCGCCCGCGAGGCCGCCGCCATCCTCAAGATGGCCTCGACCCGCACGATCTACGCCCAGAAAGCCGACGAGGCACGCGCCACCGGACGCGTCCTCGGCCTGCCCCGGTGGGCGGTGGAGATCATCCCCACCCTCACCCCGGGCATCGCCGTGTGGGACGTCAACGGCAACGTCCAGGTCGTCAAACACCTGATCACCGAAGCCGAACGCCCCCTCGTCTACACCGACCGCGCGATGACGGAGTCCGCCACCGCGCACCCCCTCCCCGACGACCTGCTGGCGGCCGAACTGGAGGCGGAGCAGCGCGCCCTGCTCATGGAACGCCACCAGGGCGGCGGACCGGGATCCGCGACGACGGTGGCGTGAGGGGCCGGCGAGCCCCGCGGAGTACGAGAGGCACCAGATGCACGAGAGCGGCACGAGACGCCCGGCCGGCCCCGGCCCTGCCCCTTCCCGCGGCGTCCCGGACGGCCTCCTGGTCGCCCTGCTCGCGTTCCTCCTGGGACTGGCCGTGCTCGTGTGGTCCTCGACGGGGCTGGCCGCGCTCCTCGCGAAGGGCGCCTGGCCGGCCACCGTCACGTTCGGCCGCACACCCGACGCGGTCCGCGCCCTGATAGCGGAGCCGCACGACCTGCCGGGCGCCTGGCCGGCGACGGACCCGGCGGCGCTGTCGGGCTGGGGGCTCTTCTGGGGCCTGTTCGTCGGGCAGCTGCTGGTCCTCTTCGTGCTCACCGTGTTCGTGATCGGCGCCGTGGCCCGCACGAAGGCGCGCCGGGCCCGCGCCCGCAGCGCCCCGCCGGAGCCGACTGCGCAGGCTGCGGAACCGGATCCGGTGCCGGTGCCGGTGCCGGTGCCGGATCCGCCGAAGCCGCCCCTGCCGAAGCCGGCGCCCGCCGTCCCCGCCCCGGCCGCTGGGGGGCCGACGGACGAGGCGTACCGGTACGGCTTCGGCCACCCGCCCCGCGCCGAGGCCCCGGCGGCCGCTCCGGCGGGCCGTCTGGCGTACGGGGCCCCGGGCGAGCGCCGCCGCCTGGCGGCGGCCCATCTCGCGTCCGCGGAGGGCGCGGCGCTCGTCGTGACGTCCTCACCGGCGCTGTGGGCGGACACGAAGGACGGCCGCGCGAAGCTGGGCCCGGTCCTCCTGTACGACCCGTCGCACCTGTGCGACACCCCGGCCCGTATGCACTGGAACCCGGCGGAGGGCTGCACGGACCGGGACACCGCGGCCGTCCGCGCCACGGCCCTGCTGGCCCCCGTACGACCGCGGGCGCGCATGGACGAGGCTGTCGCCGACACGGCGGAGACGCTGGTGCGGAGCTGGCTACAGGCGGCCGCGCTGGACGGCCGCCCGTTCAAGCAGCTGCACCGCTGGGCACAGGGAACCGGGGTGCAGGAGGCGGTCCGCATCCTGCGCACGCACCCGCAGGCGGCGGCAGGGGCTGCCGGGGAGCTGGAGAGTGCCCTCACCGCGTATCCCGAACGACGGGACCAGGCCCGGCATCTGACGGCACGGGCGCTGGCGTGCCTGACGTCGGTGCACATCCGCGAGGCCTGCAATCCGAACCGAACGGATGCGCTGGCGCTGGCATCGTTCCTGCAGGAGGGGGGCACCCTCTATGTGGTGGGTGAATCCGTGGAGGAACCCGCGGCCCACCCGGGTGCGATGCCGCTGCTGACCGCACTCGCGTCGAGCGTGGTCGAGCACGGCCGCCGCATGGCCGCACGGTCATCCCGCGGCCGGCTCGACCCACCACTGACCCTGGTCCTGGAGGACGTGGCGGCCGTCGCCCCGGTCCCGCAGCTGCCGGACCTCCTCGCGGAGGACGTGCTGCCGCTGCTGGCGTTGTGCCGCAGCCGCGAGCAGGCCCGGTCCCGCTGGCCTCAGTGGCCCGCGGAGCCCCCGGCCGACGCGACCGCGCCGCCCCGGCCGGGGGCCCGTACTCCGGCTCCGTGACCTCTACCTCCGGGCCGCGGGCCGGGGGTAGACGTACTCGAGCTCCTTCGCCGCCGGGTCGCCGGGCTTGGGGATGACGAGCCCGCTCGGCCGGAACCCGTAGCGCCGGTAGAAGCCGCCGGCCCGCGCGTTGTCCTCGTGTACGAACAGGCGGACGCGCTCCAGCCGCGGCTCCTCCAGCGACCAGGCCCACTGGAGCGCGGCGGTGAACAGGGCGTCGGTCAGTCCGCGCCCGCGCCACTCCGGCCGCACGTACACGCCGACGAAATGCGCCTGGTCGGTGTCGACGGTCCGCTCGAGGAAGTCGGCGCCGCCGACGGGCTCGACGAAGGCGGACACCGAGCCGGCCCACTGTCCGTCGGGGGTCTCGGCGATGAACTGCCGGACGTGGACGCCTTCGGCCGCCCCGCGCGCCCGCTCCTGCCAGTACGCGTCGGGTTTGGCAGCGGCGTCCTCGACGGATTCCAGGAACGCCATGGGCGCGAGCGGGTCGGCGAGGGCCTCCAGGCGGAGCGCCTTGACCTTCTGCCATTCGTCGGTCCGTACGGGCCGGATCACAAACTGTTCCATGCACCCGGATCCAATCACGGGCCGGCGCGCACCGCACCGCAATTCAATCTGCCCTGAAACGCAGGAAAGCCCCGCACCAGAGCTGGTGCGGGGCTTTCCCACAATGATTGTTCGGCGGCGTCCTACTCTCCCACAGGGTCCCCCCTGCAGTACCATCGGCGCTGAAAGGCTTAGCTTCCGGGTTCGGAATGTAACCGGGCGTTTCCCTAACGCTATGACCACCGAAACACTATGAAGTTGAACTCAAGCCGGCAAGGCGAGTTCGTTGCTTCAGAACTAACACAGTGGACGCGAGCAACTGAGGACAAGCCCTCGGCCTATTAGTACCAGTCAGCTCCACCCGTTACCGGGCTTCCACATCTGGCCTATCAACCCAGTCGTCTACTGGGAGCCTTACCCTCTCAAGGAGGTGGGAATACTCATCTTGAAGCAGGCTTCCCGCTTAGATGCTTTCAGCGGTTATCCCTCCCGAACGTAGCCAACCAGCCATGCCCTTGGCAGGACAACTGGCACACCAGAGGTTCGTCCGTCCCGGTCCTCTCGTACTAGGGACAGCCCTTCTCAATATTCCTACGCGCACAGCGGATAGGGACCGAACTGTCTCACGACGTTCTAAACCCAGCTCGCGTACCGCTTTAATGGGCGAACAGCCCAACCCTTGGGACCGACTCCAGCCCCAGGATGCGACGAGCCGACATCGAGGTGCCAAACCATCCCGTCGATATGGACTCTTGGGAAGATCAGCCTGTTATCCCCGGGGTACCTTTTATCCGTTGAGCGACGGCGCTTCCACAAGCCACCGCCGGATCACTAGTCCCGACTTTCGTCCCTGCTCGACCCGTCGGTCTCACAGTCAAGCTCCCTTGTGCACTTACACTCAACACCTGATTGCCAACCAGGCTGAGGGAACCTTTGGGCGCCTCCGTTACCCTTTGGGAGGCAACCGCCCCAGTTAAACTACCCATCAGACACTGTCCCTGATCCGGATCACGGACCGAGGTTAGACATCCAGCACGACCAGAGTGGTATTTCAACGACGACTCCACAACCACTGGCGTGGCCGCTTCACAGTCTCCCACCTATCCTACACAAGCCGAACCGAACACCAATATCAAACTGTAGTAAAGGTCCGGGGTCTTTCCGTCCTGCTGCGCGAAACGAGCATCTTTACTCGTAGTGCAATTTCACCGGGCCTATGGTTGAGACAGTCGAGAAGTCGTTACGCCATTCGTGCAGGTCGGAACTTACCCGACAAGGAATTTCGCTACCTTAGGATGGTTATAGTTACCACCGCCGTTTACTGGCGCTTAAGTTCTCAGCTTCGCCCCACCGAAATGGAGCTAACCGGTCCCCTTAACGTTCCAGCACCGGGCAGGCGTCAGTCCGTATACATCGCCTTACGGCTTCGCACGGACCTGTGTTTTTAGTAAACAGTCGCTTCTCGCTGGTCTCTGCGGCCACCCCAGCTCAAGGTGCAAGACCTATCACCAGGAATGGCCCCCTTCTCCCGAAGTTACGGGGCATTTTGCCGAGTTCCTTAACCATAGTTCACCCGAACGCCTCGGTATTCTCTACCTGACCACCTGAGTCGGTTTAGGTACGGGCCGCCATGAAACTCGCTAGAGGCTTTTCTCGACAGCATAGGATCATCCACTTCGCCACAATCGGCTCGGCATCAGGTCTCAACCTTGTATGAGGGACGGATTTGCCTACCCCTCGGCCTACACCCTTACCCCGGGACAACCACCGCCCGGGCTGGACTACCTTCCTGCGTCACCCCATCGCTTACCTACTACAAGTCCGGTTCGTCGGCTCCACCACTTCCCTTCACCCGAAGGATCCAGGACGGCTTCACGGACTTAGCATCGCTCGCCTCGATATTGGGCGTTTCAAAGCGGGTACCGGAATATCAACCGGTTGTCCATCGACTACGCCTGTCGGCCTCGCCTTAGGTCCCGACTTACCCTGGGCAGATCAGCTTGACCCAGGAACCCTTAGTCAATCGGCGCACACGTTTCTCACGTGTGTATCGCTACTCATGCCTGCATTCTCACTCGTGAACCGTCCACAACTCGCTTCCGCGGCTGCTTCACCCGGCACACGACGCTCCCTACCCATCACAGACTCCGTTGGGAGTATTACTGCAATGACACGACTTCGGCGGTACGCTTGAGCCCCGCTACATTGTCGGCGCGGAATCACTTGACCAGTGAGCTATTACGCACTCTTTCAAGGGTGGCTGCTTCTAAGCCAACCTCCTGGTTGTCTCTGCGACTCCACATCCTTTCCCACTTAGCGTACGCTTAGGGGCCTTAGTCGATGCTCTGGGCTGTTTCCCTCTCGACCATGGAGCTTATCCCCCACAGTCTCACTGCCGCGCTCTCACTTACCGGCATTCGGAGTTTGGCTAAGGTCAGTAACCCGGTAGGGCCCATCGCCTATCCAGTGCTCTACCTCCGGCAAGAAACACACGACGCTGCACCTAAATGCATTTCGGGGAGAACCAGCTATCACGGAGTTTGATTGGCCTTTCACCCCTAACCACAGGTCATCCCCCAGGTTTTCAACCCTGGTGGGTTCGGTCCTCCACGAAGTCTTACCTCCGCTTCAACCTGCCCATGGCTAGATCACTCCGCTTCGGGTCTAGAGCGTGCAACTCAAACGCCCTGTTCGGACTCGCTTTCGCTACGGCTTCCCCACACGGGTTAACCTCGCTACACACCGCTAACTCGCAGGCTCATTCTTCAAAAGGCACGCAGTCACGAGGATCCGAAGATCCCGACGCTCCCACGGCTTGTAGGCACACGGTTTCAGGTACTATTTCACTCCGCTCCCGCGGTACTTTTCACCATTCCCTCACGGTACTATCCGCTATCGGTCACCAGGGAATATTTAGGCTTAGCGGGTGGTCCCGCCAGATTCACACGGGATTTCTCGGGCCCCGTGCTACTTGGGAGATGAGCAAGCAAGCCGCACAGATTTCAGCTACGGGGGTCTTACCCTCTACGCCGGACCTTTCGCATGTCCTTCGCCTATCCATACGGTTTCTGACTCGCCCAGCCGCCGGCAGACGACTGAAGCTCATTCCCACAACCCCGCATGCGCAACCCCTGCCGGGTATCACACGCATACGGTTTGGCCTCATCCGGTTTCGCTCGCCACTACTCCCGGAATCACGGTTGTTTTCTCTTCCTGAGGGTACTGAGATGTTTCACTTCCCCTCGTTCCCTCCACACTGCCTATGTGTTCAGCAGCGGGTGACAGCCCATGACGACTGCCGGGTTTCCCCATTCGGACACCCCCGGATCAAAGCTCAGTTGGCAGCTCCCCGGGGCCTATCGCGGCCTCTCACGTCCTTCATCGGTTCCTGGTGCCAAGGCATCCACCGTGCGCCCTTAAAAACTTGGCCACAGATGCTCGCGTCCACTGTGTAGTTCTCAAACAACGACCAGCCACCCATCACCCCACCAGACAAGCTGGCGAGTTCACTGGGGCCGGCACTGAAGACTAGCCAGACGGCCGTGCCTTCAGGACCCAACAACGTGCCCGACACGATCCGCCCTCCGTGTCCTCTTTCCACGCCGAAGCAGTACTCGAAGACCATCAGGTCAAACCGTGCCGAATAATCAACGTTCCACCCATGAGCTGACCGTGCAGAACGTTTGCCTGCAATCGGTACTGTGCTCCTTAGAAAGGAGGTGATCCAGCCGCACCTTCCGGTACGGCTACCTTGTTACGACTTCGTCCCAATCGCCAGTCCCACCTTCGACGGCTCCCTCCACAAGGGTTGGGCCACCGGCTTCGGGTGTTACCGACTTTCGTGACGTGACGGGCGGTGTGTACAAGGCCCGGGAACGTATTCACCGCAGCAATGCTGATCTGCGATTACTAGCGACTCCGACTTCATGGGGTCGAGTTGCAGACCCCAATCCGAACTGAGACCGGCTTTTTGAGATTCGCTCCACCTCACGGTATCGCAGCTCATTGTACCGGCCATTGTAGCACGTGTGCAGCCCAAGACATAAGGGGCATGATGACTTGACGTCGTCCCCACCTTCCTCCGAGTTGACCCGGCGGTCTCCTGTGAGTCCCCATCACCCCGAAGGGCATGCTGGCAACACAGGACAAGGGTTGCGCTCGTTGCGGGACTTAACCCAACATCTCACGACACGAGCTGACGACAGCCATGCACCACCTGTATACCGACCACAAGGGGGCACCCATCTCTGGATGTTTCCGGTATATGTCAAGCCTTGGTAAGGTTCTTCGCGTTGCGTCGAATTAAGCCACATGCTCCGCCGCTTGTGCGGGCCCCCGTCAATTCCTTTGAGTTTTAGCCTTGCGGCCGTACTCCCCAGGCGGGGAACTTAATGCGTTAGCTGCGGCACCGACGACGTGGAATGTCGCCAACACCTAGTTCCCAACGTTTACGGCGTGGACTACCAGGGTATCTAATCCTGTTCGCTCCCCACGCTTTCGCTCCTCAGCGTCAGTAATGGCCCAGAGATCCGCCTTCGCCACCGGTGTTCCTCCTGATATCTGCGCATTTCACCGCTACACCAGGAATTCCGATCTCCCTACCACACTCTAGCCAGCCCGTATCGAATGCAGACCCGAGGTTAAGCCTCGGGCTTTCACATCCGACGTGACTGGCCGCCTACGAGCTCTTTACGCCCAATAATTCCGGACAACGCTTGCGCCCTACGTATTACCGCGGCTGCTGGCACGTAGTTAGCCGGCGCTTCTTCTGCAGGTACCGTCACTTTCGCTTCTTCCCTGCTGAAAGAGGTTTACAACCCGAAGGCCGTCATCCCTCACGCGGCGTCGCTGCATCAGGCTTTCGCCCATTGTGCAATATTCCCCACTGCTGCCTCCCGTAGGAGTCTGGGCCGTGTCTCAGTCCCAGTGTGGCCGGTCGCCCTCTCAGGCCGGCTACCCGTCGTCGCCTTGGTAGGCCATTACCCCACCAACAAGCTGATAGGCCGCGGGCTCATCCTTCACCGCCGGAGCTTTCCACCGCGGAAGATGCCTTCCGCAGTCGTATCCGGTATTAGACCCCGTTTCCAGGGCTTGTCCCAGAGTGAAGGGCAGATTGCCCACGTGTTACTCACCCGTTCGCCACTAATCCCCTCCCGAAGGAGGTTCATCGTTCGACTTGCATGTGTTAAGCACGCCGCCAGCGTTCGTCCTGAGCCAGGATCAAACTCTCCATGAATGTTTACCGGTAATCCGGTGCACACACACGTAGAGCGGGCCAGTCATGTCGGAATAAGACCGACTGACCACTGCGTCCTCGCTGTGTTGTTGCCTGCAAGCACTTCCAGAGGAAGCCTCACAGGTCTTTTTCAAAGGAACCTCATCCACCGGAGTGGACGGGGTATCAACTTCTGGCGTTGATTTTTGGCACGCTGTTGAGTTCTCAAGGAACGGACGCTTCCTTCGTACTCACCCGCAGTAACACTTACTGGGGCTTTCCTCCGGGCTTTCGTTCTTCGTTTCCGACTCTATCAGACTCTTTCGTGTCCGATTCCCGGTCGAAGCGGGATTCGCCTTCCGGGACTCGCTTTCGCGTTTCCCTTTCGGCGAGACCGACTCTATCAGAAGTTTTCCACCGGATTTCCCGGCTTCGAATTTCCGAACACGGAGTCGACTGTGCACCCGGGGCTTGGAGTCCCGGGTACGAGGTCTGCTTGGGGTTCGTTGCCGAACGATCCGTTCCAGGCAACCGTTCCACTCTACATCCGTGCCCCACGGGTGTCAAAGACCCCAGGCGTCCGCTCGCAACCGCGGAGAGACCGATGAGTTCCCCGTCCGGCTGCGGTCTCCATCCGGTAGACACAGCCAGAGCAGGACCTTCCCGAGGAGTGAGTCGCATGCGGATCGTGGTCACCGAGTTCATCAGCCTGGACGGTGTCGTACAGGCGCCCGGCGGGCCGGACGAGGACCGGGACGGGGGCTTCGCCCACGGTGGCTGGGTGGCGCCGTTCTTCGATCCGGAGGTGGTCGGCGGCGCCTTCGACGCCGCCCTCGCCGGCGCGGATGCCCTCCTCTTCGGGCGGCGCACCTGGCAGACGATGGCCGGCGCCTGGCCGGACCGGGCCGGCGACCCCTTCGCGGACCGCATGAACGCCCTCCCGAAGCACGTCGTCTCCTCGACGCTCACGGCCGCCGACCTGACGTGGAACAACACCTCCCTCATCGCCGGCGACAAGCCGGTGCCCGCGATCCGGGAGCTCCGCGAGCGCGAGGGCGGCGACCTGGTGGTGATGGGCAGCCCCTCGCTCGTCCGCACCCTGATCGAGGAGGGCCTCGTCGACGAGCTCCGCCTCAACGTGATGCCGGTCGTCCTCGGCGGCGGCAAGACCATCTTCCCGACGTCTGGCAGCAAGCGCTCCCTGCAGCTGGTCTCCGCGGTCACCAGCCCCACGGGCGTCCAGGTCTGCACCTACCGGGCGGCCCAGGACCCGTCTCACTGACCAGGGCGTGCCGCGTCTCCTCGTACGCCGCCTCCACCGCCCCGACCGGACAACATGGCTCCGGGCTGGGGGACCACGACCAAAGTCCCTGCACCCGTGGGACCGGCGACCCAGGCGCCGAACCCGGCCGCACCCCTACGGTGGCGCCGACGGGGCAGGCACATCCGATGGCGGGGGCGGGTATGGCAGTGGCGATCGTGACGGGGGCTTCCCGCGGCCTGGGCCGAGCCCTGGCCGCGGAGCTTGCGGGGCAGGGCTGGAGCGTGGTGGTGAGCGGGCGGAACGCCGGCGCGCTCTCCGGGGCGGCCGACAGGCCCGGCGTGGTCGCGCTCGCCGGCGACGTACGCCATGGCCCGCACCGCGCCGCGCTGGTGGCGGCGGCACGGCGGCTCGGCGGGCTGGACCTGCTGGTGAACAACGCGGCGGTGCTCGGGGCGGAGCCCCTGGTGCCGCTGGCGGAGCAGTCGCCGGCCGGGTTCCGCCGCGCCCTGGAGGTGAACCTCGTGGCACCGCTGGCACTGGTCCAGGAGGCGCTGCCGCTGCTGCGGGCATCCCCCCGGGGCGCCGTACTGAACCTCAGCTCGGCCGCGGCGGTCACGGCCTACCCGACCTGGGGGGCGTACGGGGCGACCAAGGCCGGGCTGGACCTGCTGTCGGGTGTCCTGGCCGTGGAGGAGCCGGGGCTGCGGGTGTGGTGGGCGGACCCGGGGTCGATGGCGACACCGATGATGGCGTCGGCCGAGCCGGACGCGGACCTCGGCGCACTGCCGACACCGGAGGAGGTGGCCCCGCTGCTGCTGCGCCTGGTCGCGGAGCGGCCGCAGAGCGGGCGGTACACGGCGCGGGGCCTGGCGCGTGAGGCGGCGGTCACGTAGCGGCGCCCGCCAGGGCAGCGGGCATGGCCAGGGTGGTGAGGTCGCCGCGGTCCGCCGAGCGGACCGTGACGGGCTGGTCGTGGCCGCGTAGGTCGAGCAGGACGTCGGGCCCGATCGCGGTGCTCACCGCGGGATAGAGGGTGGTCACCTCGAACCGCACCCGCAACGCCCGTCCCGCCACGGTGGCCGGCACCGCCACACGGGTCCCGGCGCCGTCCACCGCTCCGACGGTCAGTCCGTGGCCGCCCGCCCGCAGCACGACGTCCGCACCGGGCTGCTCCTCCAACGCCCGCAGGAGCAGCTCCTTCGAGACCGTCACACGAGTGGTGGCCCCGCCCAGTGACGCGAGCATCAGCCGGTGATCGGGAAAGTCCTCCGACACGAGCCGGCAGTGCCGGTCTCCCCGACCGCCGAGGCACAGCCGGATGCCGTGAGGGACGGCTTCGAGACGCACTCTCGGGCTGCGCCGGATCTCGCCGACCGCGGCCCGCAGCTCCCCGCCGTCGACCGTGCCGGCCCATGCCCGCACCGGCCCTTCGGCCGGCACGAGCGTCCTGGTGGCGAGTCGGTACCGGTCGGTCGCGGTCAGGGTGACCGCCTCGGCATCCACCTCGACGCGCACGCCTGCGAGTGCGGGTGTCCCGGGCTCGTACGCGGTCGCGGTCAGCACCTGCTCGACCGCATCCGCCAGTACGGGCCCCTTCAGGGCCCCGAGGGGAAGCCGCGTCTCCTCGCCGAGTGCGGCCCTGATGACGGCGGCCTTCTCACGCACGGCCGCGGCCTGGTCCATGATCTGCGCGACGTGTTCGTCGAGGAGCCGAGCCGCCTCACCGGCCTCCGCCCCGAGCACGGCCTCGACACCGGCCAGCGGCATGGCGACCTCACGCAGGCGCCGCAGCGCGACGGCCCGGGCCAGCTGGCCGGGACTGTAGTAGCGGTAGCCCGAGGCGGAATCGGTCTCGGCGGGCGGCAGCAGCCCGGAGTCGGCGTAGAACCGCAGCGCGCTGGCGGTCAGACCACTGCGTCGGGCAAAGGCCCCTATCGGCATCAGCTCGTCTTCTGGCACGGCGCCATCCTCAATCTTCAACCGACTCGAAGGTCAAGGCTGCTTCCGGGAAGCGGGCTTCCTGCGGGGCTAGAGGTTGACCCGCTTCAGATACACCCGCCGGCGGTGGGGGACGGTCTGGTACCAGAGCAGGAGGTGCTCGTCCTCGTACGTCCGAAGCCGCATCGGATTCTCGTCCTCGTGCAGGCTGCCGTCCTTGGGGTCGATGCCCAGGGAGGCCAGGTCGACGAGCCCGTCCATGACGGCGCTGACGAGCAGTTGCTGTTCCGTCGGCATGTCCCCGAGAACCCAGAGCCGGCTGGGGTCGCATTCCCATGCCCAGCCGTTGTCGCTCTCGACGGCTTCGCCGCGCGGAGTCACAGGCCGATTTCCCGCTGGGCCTCGGCGAGGATGCGGCTGCTCGTTGCCATGGCGTCCTGGAACTGCTGCTCGGTGGAGGCGGGGTCGCCCGCGATCCGTTCCGCTTCGCGGAGGGTGGCCGCGCGGGCCGGCCAGCGGTGGATCGCCACGTGGGTGGCCCACTTGATCAGGAAGAAGCGAAGCGGGTTGATCGCCCCGGTCTCCGCGGCCCGGTCGAAGGCCTCGTGGCATTCCTTGTCGAGCGCCGCCAGGCTCGGCATGTCGATCCGCCGCACCGCGTCCCGCAGGGCCTCGCGTGTCATGGCCGGCTGGGGGATCAGGGGGCGGTCGCCGTCTTCCACCTGCTGTGCTGTCATCGGACTCCTCCAGGGGAACGCCGCCAGGATACCGAGACGGGCCTCGACATTGCCCTGAAACGCAGGAAAGCCCCGCACCAGAGCTGGTGCGGGGCTTTCCCACAATGATTGTTCGGCGGCGTCCTACTCTCCCACAGGGTCCCCCCTGCAGTACCATCGGCGCTGAAAGGCTTAGCTTCCGGGTTCGGAATGTAACCGGGCGTTTCCCTAACGCTATGACCACCGAAACACTATGAAGTTGAACTCAAGCCTTGCCGGGCATGGCGAGTTCGTTGCTTCAGAACTAACACAGTGGACGCGAGCAACTGAGGACAAGCCCTCGGCCTATTAGTACCAGTCAGCTCCACCCGTTACCGGGCTTCCACATCTGGCCTATCAACCCAGTCGTCTACTGGGAGCCTTACCCTCTCAAGGAGGTGGGAATACTCATCTTGAAGCAGGCTTCCCGCTTAGATGCTTTCAGCGGTTATCCCTCCCGAACGTAGCCAACCAGCCATGCCCTTGGCAGGACAACTGGCACACCAGAGGTTCGTCCGTCCCGGTCCTCTCGTACTAGGGACAGCCCTTCTCAATATTCCTACGCGCACAGCGGATAGGGACCGAACTGTCTCACGACGTTCTAAACCCAGCTCGCGTACCGCTTTAATGGGCGAACAGCCCAACCCTTGGGACCGACTCCAGCCCCAGGATGCGACGAGCCGACATCGAGGTGCCAAACCATCCCGTCGATATGGACTCTTGGGAAGATCAGCCTGTTATCCCCGGGGTACCTTTTATCCGTTGAGCGACGGCGCTTCCACAAGCCACCGCCGGATCACTAGTCCCGACTTTCGTCCCTGCTCGACCCGTCGGTCTCACAGTCAAGCTCCCTTGTGCACTTACACTCAACACCTGATTGCCAACCAGGCTGAGGGAACCTTTGGGCGCCTCCGTTACCCTTTGGGAGGCAACCGCCCCAGTTAAACTACCCATCAGACACTGTCCCTGATCCGGATCACGGACCGAGGTTAGACATCCAGCACGACCAGAGTGGTATTTCAACGACGACTCCACAACCACTGGCGTGGCCGCTTCACAGTCTCCCACCTATCCTACACAAGCCGAACCGAACACCAATATCAAACTGTAGTAAAGGTCCCGGGGTCTTTCCGTCCTGCTGCGCGAAACGAGCATCTTTACTCGTAGTGCAATTTCACCGGGCCTATGGTTGAGACAGTCGAGAAGTCGTTACGCCATTCGTGCAGGTCGGAACTTACCCGACAAGGAATTTCGCTACCTTAGGATGGTTATAGTTACCACCGCCGTTTACTGGCGCTTAAGTTCTCAGCTTCGCCCCACCGAAATGGAGCTAACCGGTCCCCTTAACGTTCCAGCACCGGGCAGGCGTCAGTCCGTATACATCGCCTTACGGCTTCGCACGGACCTGTGTTTTTAGTAAACAGTCGCTTCTCGCTGGTCTCTGCGGCCACCCCCAGCTCAAGGTGCAAGACCTATCACCAGGAATGGCCCCCCTTCTCCCGAAGTTACGGGGGCATTTTGCCGAGTTCCTTAACCATAGTTCACCCGAACGCCTCGGTATTCTCTACCTGACCACCTGAGTCGGTTTAGGGTACGGGCCGCCATGAAACTCGCTAGAGGCTTTTCTCGACAGCATAGGATCATCCACTTCGCCACAATCGGCTCGGCATCAGGTCTCAACCTTGTATGAGGGACGGATTTGCCTACCCCTCGGCCTACACCCTTACCCCGGGACAACCACCGCCCGGGCTGGACTACCTTCCTGCGTCACCCCATCGCTTACCTACTACAAGTCCGGTTCGTCGGCTCCACCACTTCCCTTCACCCGAAGGATCCAGGACGGCTTCACGGACTTAGCATCGCTCGCCTCGATATTGGGCGTTTCAAAGCGGGTACCGGAATATCAACCGGTTGTCCATCGACTACGCCTGTCGGCCTCGCCTTAGGTCCCGACTTACCCTGGGCAGATCAGCTTGACCCAGGAACCCTTAGTCAATCGGCGCACACGTTTCTCACGTGTGTATCGCTACTCATGCCTGCATTCTCACTCGTGAACCGTCCACAACTCGCTTCCGCGGCTGCTTCACCCGGCACACGACGCTCCCCTACCCATCACAGCCTCCGTTGGGAGTATTACTGCAATGACACGACTTCGGCGGTACGCTTGAGCCCCGCTACATTGTCGGCGCGGAATCACTTGACCAGTGAGCTATTACGCACTCTTTCAAGGGTGGCTGCTTCTAAGCCAACCTCCTGGTTGTCTCTGCGACTCCACATCCTTTCCCACTTAGCGTACGCTTAGGGGCCTTAGTCGATGCTCTGGGCTGTTTCCCTCTCGACCATGGAGCTTATCCCCCACAGTCTCACTGCCGCGCTCTCACTTACCGGCATTCGGAGTTTGGCTAAGGTCAGTAACCCGGTAGGGCCCATCGCCTATCCAGTGCTCTACCTCCGGCAAGAAACACACGACGCTGCACCTAAATGCATTTCGGGGAGAACCAGCTATCACGGAGTTTGATTGGCCTTTCACCCTAACCACAGGTCATCCCCCAGGTTTTCAACCCTGGTGGGTTCGGTCCTCCACGAAGTCTTACCTCCGCTTCAACCTGCCCATGGCTAGATCACTCCGCTTCGGGTCTAGAGCGTGCAACTCAAACGCCCTGTTCGGACTCGCTTTCGCTACGGCTTCCCCACACGGGTTAACCTCGCTACACACCGCTAACTCGCAGGCTCATTCTTCAAAAGGCACGCAGTCACGAGGATCCGAAGATCCCGACGCTCCCACGGCTTGTAGGCACACGGTTTCAGGTACTATTTCACTCCGCTCCCGCGGTACTTTTCACCATTCCCTCACGGTACTATCCGCTATCGGTCACCAGGGAATATTTAGGCTTAGCGGGTGGTCCCGCCAGATTCACACGGGATTTCTCGGGCCCCGTGCTACTTGGGAGATGAGCAAGCAAGCCGCACAGATTTCAGCTACGGGGGTCTTACCCTCTACGCCGGACCTTTCGCATGTCCTTCGCCTATCCATACGGTTTCTGACTCGCCCAGCCGCCGGCAGACGACTGAAGCTCATTCCCACAACCCCGCATGCGCAACCCCTGCCGGGTATCACACGCATACGGTTTGGCCTCATCCGGTTTCGCTCGCCACTACTCCCGGAATCACGGTTGTTTTCTCTTCCTGAGGGTACTGAGATGTTTCACTTCCCCTCGTTCCCTCCACACTGCCTATGTGTTCAGCAGCGGGTGACAGCCCATGACGACTGCCGGGTTTCCCCATTCGGACACCCCCGGATCAAAGCTCAGTTGGCAGCTCCCCGGGGCCTATCGCGGCCTCTCACGTCCTTCATCGGTTCCTGGTGCCAAGGCATCCACCGTGCGCCCTTAAAAACTTGGCCACAGATGCTCGCGTCCACTGTGTAGTTCTCAAACAACGACCAGCCACCCATCACCCCACCAGACAAGCTGGCGAGTTCACTGGGGCCGGCACTGAAGACCAGCCAGACGGCCGTGCCTTCAGGACCCAACAACGTGCCAGGCACCCTCGTTCATCCGCATCCTCTTTCCACGCCGAAGCAGTACTCGAGAACCATCAGATCCGAAGATGCCAACTAATCAACGTTCCACCCATGAGCTGACCGTGCAGAACGTTTGCCTGCAATCGGTACTGTGCTCCTTAGAAAGGAGGTGATCCAGCCGCACCTTCCGGTACGGCTACCTTGTTACGACTTCGTCCCAATCGCCAGTCCCACCTTCGACGGCTCCCTCCACAAGGGTTGGGCCACCGGCTTCGGGTGTTACCGACTTTCGTGACGTGACGGGCGGTGTGTACAAGGCCCGGGAACGTATTCACCGCAGCAATGCTGATCTGCGATTACTAGCGACTCCGACTTCATGGGGTCGAGTTGCAGACCCCAATCCGAACTGAGACCGGCTTTTGAGATTCGCTCCACCTCACGGTATCGCAGCTCATTGTACCGGCCATTGTAGCACGTGTGCAGCCCAAGACATAAGGGGCATGATGACTTGACGTCGTCCCCACCTTCCTCCGAGTTGACCCCGGCGGTCTCCTGTGAGTCCCCATCACCCCGAAGGGCATGCTGGCAACACAGGACAAGGGTTGCGCTCGTTGCGGGACTTAACCCAACATCTCACGACACGAGCTGACGACAGCCATGCACCACCTGTATACCGACCACAAGGGGGCACCCATCTCTGGATGTTTCCGGTATATGTCAAGCCTTGGTAAGGTTCTTCGCGTTGCGTCGAATTAAGCCACATGCTCCGCCGCTTGTGCGGGCCCCCGTCAATTCCTTTGAGTTTTAGCCTTGCGGCCGTACTCCCCAGGCGGGGAACTTAATGCGTTAGCTGCGGCACCGACGACGTGGAATGTCGCCAACACCTAGTTCCCAACGTTTACGGCGTGGACTACCAGGGTATCTAATCCTGTTCGCTCCCCACGCTTTCGCTCCTCAGCGTCAGTAATGGCCCAGAGATCCGCCTTCGCCACCGGTGTTCCTCCTGATATCTGCGCATTTCACCGCTACACCAGGAATTCCGATCTCCCTACCACACTCTAGCCAGCCCGTATCGAATGCAGACCCGAGGTTAAGCCTCGGGCTTTCACATCCGACGTGACTGGCCGCCTACGAGCTCTTTACGCCCAATAATTCCGGACAACGCTTGCGCCCTACGTATTACCGCGGCTGCTGGCACGTAGTTAGCCGGCGCTTCTTCTGCAGGTACCGTCACTTTCGCTTCTTCCCTGCTGAAAGAGGTTTACAACCCGAAGGCCGTCATCCCTCACGCGGCGTCGCTGCATCAGGCTTTCGCCCATTGTGCAATATTCCCCACTGCTGCCTCCGTAGGAGTCTGGGCCGTGTCTCAGTCCCAGTGTGGCCGGTCGCCCTCTCAGGCCGGCTACCCGTCGTCGCCTTGGTAGGCCATTACCCCACCAACAAGCTGATAGGCCGCGGGCTCATCCTTCACCGCCGGAGCTTTCCACCGCGGAAGATGCCTTCCGCAGTCGTATCCGGTATTAGACCCCGTTTCCAGGGCTTGTCCCAGAGTGAAGGGCAGATTGCCCACGTGTTACTCACCCGTTCGCCACTAATCCCCTCCCGAAGGAGGTTCATCGTTCGACTTGCATGTGTTAAGCACGCCGCCAGCGTTCGTCCTGAGCCAGGATCAAACTCTCCATGAATGTTTACCGGTAATCCGGTGCACACACACGTAGAGCGGGCCAGTCATGTCGGAATAAGACCGACTGACCACTGCGTCCTCGCTGTGTTGTTGCCTGCAAGCACTTCCAGAGGAAGCCTCACAGGTCTTTTTCAAAGGAACCTCATCCACCGAAGTGGACGGGGTATCAACTTCTGGCGTTGATTTTTGGCACGCTGTTGAGTTCTCAAGGAACGGACGCTTCCTTCGTACTCGCCCGCAGTAACACTTACTGGGGCTTTCCTCCGGGCTTTCGTTCTTCGTTTCCGACTCTATCAGACTCTTTCGGGCCTGACCCCCAGTCAGCGGGGCTTGTCTTCCGGGCTGTTGGGCCCTTCCGACTCCCAGAACTCTAGTGGATTTCCCGGTCGATTCATAATCGGCCTCCGGTCGTGAATTCGGGCACGCCGAATTCACTCCCGATGGGAGATCGTGCTGAGTTGGGTGCCGCGACGAGGCGGCGGATTGTTGCGCCCAAAACCTTCCGGCTCTGGGGCAACCCGCAGAACTTTACGGATCCAGGGGGGACGTGTCAACCCCCCTGGTGTGGGCCTGTCAGTTGCGCGACTGGAGGTCTTCGACCCGGTCCAGCAGGCGCGTGAGCATGTCGCCCAGGACGCCCCGCTCCTTCGTGGAGAGGTCCTGGAGCAGGTCCTCCTCGAAGATCGTCGCCGCGCGCATCGCGTCGAGCCACTTGCTGCGGCCCTCGTCGGTGAGCTCCACGATCACGCGCACCCTGTTCGACTCGTCCCGCTCACGCGTGACGAGCCCCTCCGCCGTCATGCGGTCGATGCGGTGCGTCATCGCGGCCGGCGTCAGGCCCAGCTGCTTCGCGAGTTCGCTGGGGCCCATCCGGTAGGGGGCTCCGGAGATGACGAGGGCCTTGAGGACCTCCCACTCGGCGTTGCTGATGCCGAGGGCGGCGGTCTGGCGCCCGTACGCCACGTTCATGCGGCGGTTGAGCCGGCTGAGCGCCGACACGACCTTCTCCACCTGCGGATCGAGGTCCTGGAACTCGCGCTGGTAGACGGCGATCTGCTCGTCGAGGCTCGGCTCTGGGACGGGCTGGAGGCCGTCGGCGGTGTCACCCATGGTCCGAAGTATGGCACGAGCGCGTTGGCGTCTAACTCCTTCGATGTGTACTCTTAAGCATCGAATTTTAGCTGTGAAGTCTTCAGGCTTCAGTGATCTGGGCAGGTGAGAAGTGACCAAGGTGATGGGCGCCGCGATGCGGCGGATCCAGGCCGGCAACGCGCTGACGGCGTTCGGCATCGGCTTCACGGTTCCGTTCCTCTACATCTACGTGGCGCAGGTGCGGGGCCTCGGCTCCATGGCGGCGACCAGTGCTTTCGTCGCCTTCGCCGTCAGCGCCCTGGTCGCCTTGCCCCTCACAGGCCGCGTCATCGACCGCCGCGGTCCCGTTCCCGTCGTCGTCGGCGCGGCCGTCGCCGCCTCCGTCGGTGCGCTGGCCCTCGGCCTCTCCGACGGGCTCGTGCCGATCCTGGTCTCCGCCCTGGCGCTGGGCGCCGGGCAGGCCGTCATGCAGCCGGCGCTCGCCACGATGATCGTGTGGTGCTCCACTCCGGGGACGCGGACCAGGGCCTTCGCCCTCCAGTTCTTCATGCAGAACCTCGGCCTGGGCATCGGCGGCCTCATCGGCGGCCAGATCGTCGACGAGAGCCGGCCGGGCAGCTTCACCCTGCTCTTCGGCATCGAGGCCGTGATGTTCCTGGTCCTGGCCGGCGTCATCCTCACCGTGCGGATGCCGCACGCGCCGAGCATCAAGGACGCCGTGCCGCGGGATCCGGCGCAGGCCGGCGGCGGCTGGAAGCGGATGGTCCGGCACCGGGCCATGGCCAAGCTGCTCGTCCTCGGCTTCGTGATCTTCTTCGCCTGCTACGGGCAGTTCGAGTCCGGGCTCGCCGCCTTCGGCACCGAGGCGGCGCGGATCTCGCCGTCCACGCTGGGCTTCGCGCTGGCAGCCAACACCGGGGCGATCGTCGTCGCGCAGTTCGCCGTCCTGAGGCTGGTCGAGCGGCGCCGCCGGTCGCGGGTGATCGCGCTGGTCGGGCTGATCTGGACCGCGGCCTGGCTGATCGCCGGGTTCTCCGGGCTGGGCCACGGCGGTGCCGTGGCGGCCGCCGCCGCGTTCGTCACCACGTACGCGCTCTTCGGGATCGGCGAGGCGATGCTGTCCCCGACGCTGGCTCCGCTGGTCGCCGATCTGGCGCCGGAGGGTTCGGTCGGCCAGTACAACTCGGCCTTTGCCCTGGTCAAGCAGCTGGCGCTGGCGCTCGGGCCGCTGGGTGTGCCGCTGGGGGCGGGCGCTCCGATGCTGTACGTCGCCGTGTTCGTCGCGGTCTCGCTGGGCATCGCGGTACTGGCGCTGCGGCTCGGCCGGGAGCTGGCGCCGGCGCAGGACCAGCCGTCGCTGCTCAAGGGCGCCCCGCAGGCCGTGGCCGCGAAGGCCGCCGCTGCCGCGCCGGTCGCTGCGTAGGCCGTCGTCGAGCAGCCACAGGCGGGGCCCGGTCTGTTCGGACCGGGCCCCGCCTGCGTTTCCCGTCAGCCGGCGGGCGGCTTGTCCGGGAGGGCGAACTCGCACCAGACGGCCTTGCCGCCGCCCGGGGTGCGGCGGGAGCCCCAGGACGAGGCGATCGTCGCGATGATCGAGATGCCGCGGCCGGTCTCGTCGCCCGGTTCGGCGCGGCGGCGCCGCGGCAGGTGGTCGTCGCCGTCGGTGACCTCCACGATCAGACGGCGGTCGGTGCGGCGCAGGCGCAGGCTCATCGGCGGCGTGCCGTGTTGGAGGGAGTTCGCGACGAGCTCGCTCGCCGCGAGGACGCCCAGGTCGCACAGTTCGACGGGGAAGCGCCAGGAGCTGAGGACGCCCTGAGCGAAGGCGCGGGCACGCGGGGCCGCCTCGATGCCGCCGAGGAGGTCGAGGGCGGCGTTGTGGAAGAGCTCGGCCTCCGGACCGGTGCGGTCCGGCTGCTGGAGGACCATCACCGCGACGTCGTCGTCGTGGTCGGCGTCCACGCCGAGGGCGCGCATCAGGCGGTCGCAGATGACGGACGGGCTGCCCTGCGCGCCGGCGAGGGCCCTCTCCAGGGCGGCGACACCCTCGTCGATGTCCTCGCCGCGGCGCTCGATGAGTCCGTCGGTGTAGAGGACGGCGGTCGAGCCGGGGCCGAGGGCGATGGTTCCGGAGGCGTGGAGCCAGGCGCCGGTGCCGAGCGGCGGGCCGGGGGGCTCCGCGGCGCGGCGTACGACGCCGTCGGCGTCGCGGACGAGGATCGGCAGGTGGCCGGCGGAGGCGTATGCGAGGAGGCCCTCGCTGGGGTCGTGGACGGCGTACACGCAGGTGGCGATCTGGCTGGCGTCGATCTCGGCGGCGAGGCCGTCGAGGAGCTGGAGCACCTCGTGCGGCGGGAGGTCGAGGCGGGCGTACGCGCGGACGGCCGTGCGCAGCTGGCCCATGACGGCGGCGGCGCGAACGCCGCGGCCCATCACGTCGCCGATGACGAGGGCGGTGCGGCCGGCTCCGAGGGTGATGACGTCGTACCAGTCGCCGCCGACGGCCGCCTCGGTGCCGCCCGGGTGGTACACGGCGGAGACGCGCAGGTCGTCGGGCTGCTCCAGTTCCTGCGGCAGGAGGGAGCGCTGGAGGGTGACGGCGGCCTCGCGCTGGCGGCTCTCGCTGGCGCGCAGGCGTTCGAGGGCTTCGGCGTGGTCGGTGACGTCGGCCAGGTGGATCATGACGCCGGTGCCGGGGTGGGCGTGCTGGTCGGCGTCGGGGCCGTGGGGCTCCTTCGGGAACTCGACGGGGGTGCAGGTGACCGTGTACGAGCTGCCGCCGCCGGGTGCGGTGCGGTTCTTGGCGGTGCGGGGGCGGCCGCTGCGCTGCACCTGGTCGAGGAGGGGGAGGAGGCCGAGCTCGCCGAGCTCGGGGAGGGCCTCGTGGGCGGGGGTGCCGGTGGGCCGGGGGCCGAAGCCGGCGGTGTAGGCGTCGTTGACGTAGGCGACGCGGTGCTCGGGGCCGTGGACGAGGGCGACGAGGGCCGGGAGGCGGCCGAGGACCTCGCGTACGGAGAGTTCGTCGAGGGAGGGCAGGGCGGGGGCGGCGGCGCCGGGCGTGTCAGGGCGGGCCGCGGCAGGGCCCGCGCCGGGGCCGGTCCCGACGCCGGCGGTGGTGGGATCGGCGGGGCCGCCGTCCGCAGCGGCGGCGCGGCCGGCGGCGCCGCGGGCCGCCGGGACGGCTCCCTCGCCCCGCTTGGCCTGGGCGGCGGCGTGTTCGGACCGGGCGGCGGCGCGGCGCTGCGTTCCGGGAAACCGGGCGCTCCAGCGCGTGAAGTTCACTGCGTTCAAGCCTCGTGGTGTCGCGAGTGGTCGCTGTATCGCTGGGGGGTGAGTCGCTGGACGATGTCACTCTGTGCAGGTGTCAGCGCACCTATGGTCACACGCCCAGTGTGTCCGACGGCACTGACAGCGTCAGCTCTGGCTGTCCTTCGGGGGGTCCGGGTCGGGCGGTGGCGGGGGTGGGAGGTGGCCGCCGCCGGCGGCGAGTTCGAACTCTGCCCTGGGGTGTTCGAGTGATCCGAGGGAGACGATCTCGCGTGTGAAGAGGCCCGAGAGGGTCCATTCCGCGAGGACCCGCATCTTGCGGTTGAAGGTGGGGACCCGGCTGAGGTGGTACATGCGGTGCATCAGCCACGCCGGATACGCCTTCAGCTTGCGGCCGTAGATGTGGGCGACGCCGCGGTGGAGGCCCAGGGAGGCGACGGACCCCGCGTAGCGGTGGGCGTACTCGGTGAGGACGCCGCCGCGGAGGGAGGCGGCGAGGTTGTCGGCGAGGACCTTGGCCTGCCGGACGGCGTGCTGGGCGTTGGGGGCGCACTCGTGGCCCGGCTCGGCGGCGGTGATGTCGGGCACGGCGGCGGCGTCGCCGGCGGCCCAGGCGTGTTCGACGCCCTCGACGGTGAGGAAGGAGGTGCAGCGGATGCGGCCGCGGTTGTTGAGGGGCAGGCCGGAGGCGGCCACGATCGGGTGCGGTTTGACGCCGGCGGTCCAGACGACGGTGCGGGTGGGGAAGCGGGAGCCGTCGCTGAGGACGGCCACGCGGTTCTCGCAGGACTCCAGGCGGGTGCCGAGGCGGACGTCGATGCCGCGGCGGCGCAGTTCGCGGACGGTGTAGACGCCCATCTGGGGGCCGACCTCGGGGAGGATGCGGTCGGTGGCCTCGACCAGCACCCACTTCATGTCCTCGGGCTTGACGTTGTGGTAGTAGCGGGCGGCGTAGCGGGCCATGTCCTCGAGTTCGCCGAGCGCTTCGACGCCGGCGTAGCCGCCGCCGACGAAGACGAAGGTGAGGGCGGCGTCGCGGAGGGCCGGATCGCGCGTGGAGGAGGCGATGTCCATCTGCTCGATGACGTGGTTGCGCAGCCCGATGGCCTCTTCGACGGTCTTGAAGCCGATGCCGTAGTCGGCGAGGCCGGGGACGGGGAGGGTGCGGGAGACCGAGCCGGGGGCGAGGACGAGCTCGTCGTACTCGACCTCCACGGGGCCGCTGCCCTCTTCGGCGGTGGCCAGGGTGGTGATGGTGGCCGTGCGCTTGGCGTGGTCGATGTGGCGGGCCTCGCCGCTGATGATGCGGCACTTGTCGAGGACGCGGCGCAGCGGGACGACGACGTGGCGGGGGGAGATGGAGCCGGCGGCCGCTTCGGGGAGGAAGGGCTGGTACGTCATGTAGGGCTCGGGGGTGACCACCGTGACCTCGGCTTCGCCGGGCTTCAGCTTCTTCTGGAGCCGCAGGGCCGTGTACATGCCGACGTAGCCGCCGCCGATGACGAGGATGCGGGTCGGGGCGTCCTGCGGGCGGGAGGCGGGCACGGAGGCCTCGGCGGGGGTGGGCGCCGCGGGGGCGTCCGGGGGCGCGTCCGGGGGCGGTGCGGCCTCAGGGGGTGGTGCGGCGCCGGGGCGGTCGGGCGTGGCGGGGCCGGTGGACGCGGCGGGCGTGGCGGGTGTGCCGGGCGGGGTACCGGGGGCCGTGCCTCGGGAGTGAGCAGCCTTCACCATCCCATGACGCAACGTGGCTGGGAGTTTGTCCACAGGCCCGGCACATTGTGTGACCGGAGGGAGCAGTGGGGCGGGGGTCCCGGAGGGCACGGAAGGGGGAGGAGTTGTGCAGGTCAGGGGCTACGGAAAGGGTGGTTCCGGGGGCTTGGACCGGAAAAGTGGGGGGCGATGCTCCGATCGGGCGGTGCCCGGAGGGGGGCTGCCTCTTCTGAATTGACTCTGGCTCAACTATGTTCGTATCTCGTCGGGGAGTGAGACCGAGACCACTGACCGTGGTCTACCTCGACGTGAAGGCGGGGATGTCTCCGGGGGGAGACAAGTGATTACCGGGGGATACACATGAACATTTCCGATTTCCATGGTTCTGCGGCCGCGCTGCAGAGCGAGACCAGCAGCCGCGGCATCGCCGGCGGCACCGCCGCGTCGGGCGTGCGCTCCACGCCGCTGCGCGTCGATGCCCAGCGCAACCTGGAGCACGTCCTGCGCGCCGCCCGCGAGGTGTTCGGCGAGCTGGGCTACGGGGCCCCGATGGAGGACGTCGCGCGGCGCGCCCGCGTCGGCGTCGGCACGGTGTACCGGCGCTTCCCCAGCAAGGACGTGCTGGTCCGGCGCATAGCCGAGGAGGAGACCGCCCGGCTGACCGAACAGGCCAGGACCGCGCTCGGCCAGGAGGAGGAGCCGTGGCAGGCGCTGTCCCGCTTCCTGCGCACCTCCGTGGCCTCGGGTGCGGGGCGGCTGCTGCCGCCGCAGGTGCTGCGGGTCCGCTCCGCGGAGGACGAGGCCGAGGAGGCGCTGGAGGCGCGCGTCCCGCACCAGCGCCAGGCCGGCGCCGCGGGCTCTCCGGAGCTGCGCGTCGTGGGCGGCCGGGCCGCCGACGACGAGCCGTCGCCGGATGCGGGTGCGGGCGCCCTGCTGGAGGTCGTCGGCCAGCTGGTCGACCGCGCCCGGGAGGCGGGCGAGCTGCGTGCCGACGTGACCGTGGCCGACGTGCTGCTGGTCATAGCGACGGCCGCGCCGGCCCTGCCCGACGCGGCGCAGCAGGCGGCGGCGTCCGCCCGGCTGCTCGACATCCTGCTGGAGGGGCTCCGCTCCCGCACCGCCTGACCGTGTGACGGGCGCGCCTCCCCGGGGTCCGGAACGCAGCGGCGCTCTGGACCCCGGGACGGCACATCCGCGGACGCTCCCTCACTCGAACGGGTGAGAGGCGGTACGGACCGCCGTGCGGACGCTGCCCGGGACGGGTGGATGGTTGCGCGAGTGGTCCGGCGCGCGCCCCCCGTGTGACAGGCTGGAACGGTGTACCGGTTGAGTCTGTCGTGCGGGAGCTTCCGCGATGAGCGTTGACGGTCGGGAAGAGCCGATCGGTGGGGCCGCCGGGGAAGCCGAGGCGGCCGATGCGCCGCTGGGGCAGGTTCCGGCCCAGCGCGCGGCCCGGGGCAGGCATGCCGCACCGCGGGCGGGCAGTGCCGAACTTCCGCCGTCCGACGGTGACTTGATTGCGCGGATGCGCGCCGGCGACGACGGGGCGTACGAGGAGCTGTTCCGCCGTCACGCCGACTCCGTACGGCGCTACGCGCGGTCCTGCTGCCGGGATGCGCACACCGCCGACGACCTGACCGCCGAGGTGTTCACGCGGACCCTCCAGGCGGTGCGGAGAGGCGCGGGTCCGGACCAGGCGGTGCGGGCCTACCTGCTGACCACGGTGCGGCATGTCGCCGCGGCCTGGACGAAGACCGCACGGCGCGAACAGCTCGTCGACGATTTCGCGTTGTTCGCCGAGCAGGCGGCCGCGGGAGCGGAGCAGGGCGGCGGTGCGTCCGGGCTTTCCGGGGACGACACGCTCGAACTCGGCGCGGACGTAAGGGCGATGCACGAGGCCGAGCGGTCGCTGGCGGTGCAGGCCTTCCGGAGCCTGCCCGAACGGTGGCAGGCCGTGCTGTGGCACACCGCGGTCGAGGAGTCCTCGCCGAGCGCGGTCGCCCCGCTGTTCGGTCTGAGCGCCAACGCGACGGCCGTGCTGGCCGGCCGGGCGCGGGAAGGGCTCAAGCAGGCCTATCTCCAGGCGCATGTGAGCTCCGCGCTCAGCGCCGGCGGGGACTGCGCGCGGTACGCGGACCGGCTGGGCGCCTTCGCCCGCGGCGGGCTGCGGATGCGGGCCGAGCGGGGGCTGCGCAGGCACCTGGAGGAGTGCGCCCGGTGCCGGCTGGCCGCGGGCGAGCTGAAGGAGGTCAACGCGGGGATTCCGGCGCTGCTGCCGGTCGCGGTCATCGGCTGGCTGGCCGCCGGGTACTCCGCGAAGGCCGCCGGTGTCCTGGCCGGTGGGGCCGTCGCCGCGGGCGGAGCCGGCGCGGCCGCCGCAGCGTCGGCCGGGGCCGCGGGTGCGTCGGGCGCCGCGGGCACGGCCGGGAGCAGTGCCGCTGCGGGGAGCGGTGCCGCTGCCGGCGGGGGTGCCGGGGGCTCGGGGGCCGGTGTGGGGGGCGCTGTGGTGTCGGAGGGCATCGGGCTGCCGGCCAAGGCCGCCCTGGCCGCGGGGATCGCGGTCGCCGCCGCTGCCGGGGTGGTGTTCGCCCTGGTCGGCGAGGATGCCGAGCCGGCCCCTCAGGCGCATCCCGCGCCGCGGGCCGCCGCGCCTGCCGTGCCGGCGCCGGAGCGGCCGAGCCCGTCCGCATCGGAGCCGCCTGCGGAGGCCGCCGCGCCCGCCCGGCCCGCGAGCTCGCCGCCTGCGTCGCCGAAGCCGGCGTCCACCGCGCCGAAGCCGCCGGCGCGGCCCTCGCCCACGCCGTCGGCTTCGCAAAGCCCTGCCCCGGCGCCCCCTCCGTCCCCGACACCGCCCTCTTCGCCCCGGCCGACACCGCCACCAGCGCCGGCGCGGAGCTACCAGCTGGCCTCGCTGGGGTACTCCGCGCTCGGCGACCACCGCGGACCCGAGCTGCGGGCCTGGCCCAGCAGCTGGGTGTGGCAGCGCTGGACGATCGGCATCGCGGACCGGCAGTACGGGCAGGGGCTGACCGTGAGCGCCCGCTCCTCGGTGGAGATCGCGCTCAACCGCCAGTGCACGTCGTTCTCCGCCCGGGCCGGGGTGGACCGCCTGTCCCTGCTCTCCGACGGCAAGGTCCGCTTCTCGGTCTGGGCCGACGGCAAGCGCCTGTGGCAGTCGGCCCCGCTGGACCGCACCGACCGGGCCGCAACCGTCGAGGTACCGCTCACCGGGCACGAAACGATCCGCCTGGTGGTGGAGCCGCTCGGCCGGGGCCCCAGACCCACCCTGGCAAGCTGGGCCGACGCCGTCCTCACCTGCCGCTGACCGCACCCGCCTGCACTCCGGGCACCCGGGGCCCGACGCAGGGAAGGCCCGTACGAGGCCGGCCGACCGGTCACAGAGCAGACCTGACGTGCACTCCCCCACCCCTGACGGCAGCCGGCCGCCGAAGGAGCCGGGCCGCGTACCGGTCCGAGGCGTTCCTGCCGCCGGATGACGCTCTGGACGTCGTTTTCCGACGTCACGCCCCCGGGCTTCCGCCGACGGGTCGGCTGATGCCGGTGGGGCGAAAGGGGCCTGCGGTGCGGGAGAGCAGGGGCTCTGATGGCCCTGAATGGTCCACGTACCCCCTGGCCGTTCCCCTGGGGGCGTCCCGGCAGAAAAAAATGCCTCCGGGGCGGGTCGGTCGGTCAAGGGTCGCCCGAAGGGCCATCGCGCAGCGACGCGCCCAACGGGCGCGCCCTTGAGGGACCGGCCCGCCCCGGACACCATCAACTGCCCGGGACACCCCCAGTACCACTACCGACCCCGACCCATCGACTCCCGCCCCCGGCTCCCGCCTCCCTCACGACAGCGCCGCCCGCGGCTGCGGGACGCCGTTCGGGACGGCCCTGCGGCGCGGGGTCGTGGTGCCCGTCCAGCAGGTGCCGCGCCGGGACAGGAGGCGGCCCAGCCAGAGTTCCATGGAGACGAGTTCGGCGAGGCCGTCCAGGGGGACGGGGCGGCCCTCGGCCGCGTCCAGGAGGGCCTGGCGGACCACGCGGGCCTCGATCAGGCCGGCGTCTGCCAGGAGCGGGGCGGTGAAGAGGGACAGGAGGGTGGCAAGGGCCGCGCGGAGGCCCAGGCGGGTCGCCGTCTCGTTCGGGACGTGGGCGGGGGCGCCCCAGCCGGGCGGGAGTTCGCGGACCCCGGCCGAGGAGAGCACGCTGCGCAGGATGGCGGCGCGGGCCCCGGGCTGGACGCGCAGCGGGTCGGGCAGGGCGCGGGCGGCCCGGACGACCTGGTTGTCGAGGAACGGGGCGTGGAGGCGCTGGCTGCGGACCTCGACGGCCTGCTCGAAGACGCGGTGGTCGGCGGCGTGCCGGGTCAGGGCGGCGCGGGCACGGCATTCGCCGGGCCGCAGGGACAGCGGGGGCCGGCCCGCGGCGGTGGCGAGGCGGATCGATACTTCCGCGAGCGCCTCCCCGGTCAGCCAGCCCGCGGCCGGGCCGGGCCGGGACCAGGTCAGGGCGGCGAGGGAGGCGTCGACCGGGCCGCCGGTGCCGGCGGGGCGGATGTCGCCGGCGCGCAGCCGGGCGGCGGCGGCCTCCATGCCGGTGCGGTAGGGGGTGCGGGCCAGGCGGCGGGCGGCCCCGTACACGGAGAAGGGGACGGTCAGGGACTCTCCCGCGGCGGGTGCCGAGCGGGCCAGGGCGGCCACGGGGCGCAGGAGGTGGCGTCTGCGGCGGTCCATCAGGAGGTCGGCGAGGCGGGCGGGGTGGGCGTCGAGGACCTGGCGGGCGCCGTGCCCGGTGAAGTGGTCGGCGGAGCCTGCGGCGAGGCGGCGCCGCTCGCGGGAGGCGTGGACGAGGGAGGGGCCGGGCTCGTCGGTGAGGGGCCCGTCGAGGTCGGCGTAGGGGAGGGCTTCCTCCGCGGCGGCGACGACCACGTGCCGCAGCCGGGGGTCGGCGGCGATGGCGCGGGCGCGTTCGAGTTCGGCTTCGCGGCCGCTCGGTGTGGCGAGGTCGTTGAAGGTGACGGCGAGGAGCCGTTCGCCGGTGCGGCCGAGGAGGGCGCCGGGGGCGCCGGGCAGGCCTGCCGCGAGGAGGGCCAGCGTGGCGGAGGCGCTGCCTCCGGAGAGGTCGGCGCCGACGCCGGGCACGGGTGCGGGCAGGCCGCGGGCGGCCCGCCGCTCGGCGGGCCCCATTCCGGGCACGGGGCCGGGGTCGTACGGCTGGCTCTCGGGGGCGTGCCGCGGTGCCGTGAGCCGGGCGCGCACCGCGTCCACGAGTGCTTCGCGTACGCCCTCCACCGCGCGCTCGGCGTCGGCCTCGGGGGCGGCCACGGCGAGGGAGGCGACCGGCTCGTAGCCGGTGATCTCGCGGGAGCCCTCGCGCAGGATCAGGGCGTGGCCGGGCGGGATGCGGCGCACGCCCTCGTACGGGGTGCCGTCGCCGAGTGCCTCGGGGCTGTCGGGGCAGGCCAGGAGTGCGGCGAGGTGGCCGATGTCGAGCTGGGCCTCGATGAGGTCGGCGAGGGGGAGGGCGGCGGTGGCGTAGGCGGTGCCGCCGGCCCACGGGGTGTGGAAGACGGGGCGGGCGCCGGCGAGGTCCCCGACGACGGTGATGCGGCGGCCGGCCTGGACGACGGCGGTGTAGCTGCCGGACCACTGGGTGAGGTGGCGCAGGGCGCCGCCGCGGGCGGCGGTGAGAGCGCGCCGCAGTTCGGCGTCGGTGGCGCCGCAGCAGCCGAGGACGGCGATGCGGGTGAAGGGGTCGGCGGGGTCGGCGGTGAGGGTGCGGATCTCGTCGGGGCGCCAGTCGCCGACGGCCCACAGCGGGTCGGGGTCGCCCCACAGGAGCTGGGCGCCGACGGGGACGACGGTGCGTTCGGCGTCGCGGCCGGCGGGGTCGTCGGCGTGGGCGGCGTCGGCGATGCCGCCGGTGACCGGGCCGTCGGGGCCGTACCCGTACGCAGACCCGTGCCCGTGCCCGGACGCAGACCCGGACTCGTACCCGTACCCGGCCCCGTACGCGGACCCCGGCTCGGCTTCACGGGCGCTGCGGGGGCGGCCGCCGGGGCCGACGCGGCCGGCCGTGCCGAAGCTCGCGGCGATACTGCTCCACCCCACCAACCAGCGCACCGCCGCCTCCCCAGCCCGTGGGCAATCGACCGGGGCCGCTGCGGCGCGGGCAGCGCGAGGGCGCGGCCGGCCGGACCCCGGGTGGCTCGGGACCATGCTGCCACGAGACAGGCGTGCAGGAGTGGTGCGGGAGGGCGGACGTGCGAACGAACACACCGCGCCCACACGGTGTTTGGTGTTCCGTTCCCACCGGCCCACAGGCCGGTTTCGGCCATTCTCAGGCCGTACTCAGTGCACCGCGCACAAGGGGACGCGCGCGGCCGCGGCGGTGCGCGGGCGCGGTCCGGGAAGCGCGGCGCACCTCCCGGACCGTTCCGCCACCCGCGGGGATTGGAGCGGCGGCATCCCCCGGCCCGCCGGATCCACGCAGCGGGCCGACCCACGCACGGCACATCGAATCGCCGGGCCGGACGACCGGCCAGAGCGCACGGGCGGGCGCACGGCCACACGGCCGGAGCACGCGGTCGGGCGCGCGCCGTCGCCGCCGGGCCGGGGCGGACTGTGCGGGCGGACAACAATCCCGCCATAGGGAAGCCGGGGCCTTAACGCTTGGGAGGCGGGGAACTACGCTGGGTTTACGAAATGCCGGGCGCCTATGCCCCGGCGGCGTATGAGTTGAGTGCGTTCCGCGTGTGACGAGGGGTGGCGCATGTCCAGGGATCTCCGCGAACCCAACGAGAAGCTCGGCGCCGTCCTCGCCCTCGCGGGCATCAGCAACGCCGGACTGGCCAGGCGCGTCAACGACCTGGGCGCCCAGCGGGGTCTGACGCTCCGCTACGACAAGACCTCGGTGGCCCGGTGGGTGTCGAAGGGCATGGTGCCGCAGGGCGCGGCCCCGCATCTGATCGCGGCCGCCATCGGGGCGAAGCTGGGCCGGCCTGTGCCGCTGCACGAGATCGGCCTGGCGGACGCCGACCCGGCGCCCGAGGTGGGTCTGGCCTTCCCCCGCGACGTGGGCGCGGCGGTGCGCTCGGCCACGGAGCTGTACCGGCTCGACCTCGCCGGGCGCCGCGGCGGCGGCGGGATCTGGCAGTCGCTGGCCGGCTCCTTCTCCGTGTCGGCGTACGCGACGCCTGTCTCGCGCTGGCTGATATCGCCTGCCGACAGCTCGGTGGCGCGCGGACCTGCGCCGCAGGGCGCCGCGCCCGCGTCCGCGTCCGGCTCCGCCTCTGCCGCCCCGCCCACCCCGCCCGTGCCGCCTTCCCCGCCCGCGCCGTCCACGGTTGTGCCCCCGCAGCCTTCGGGCGAAACCCCGCGCACGCCGCACGCCCCCGCCGCCCCGGGCGGCGCCCCGGCGGCACCGCCCCCGGCGGTCGTCGGCCTGGCCGACGCCTCGCCGCAGCGCGTCGGCCACAGCGACGTCAGCAAGCTCCGCGAGGCCGCCGAGGACGCCCGCCGCTGGGACTCCAAGTACGGCGGCGGGGACTGGCGCTCGTCGATGGTGCCCGAGTGCCTGCGCGTGGACGCCGCCCCGCTGCTGCTCGGCTCGTACAGCGACGAGGTGGGCCGCGCCCTGTTCGGGGCGACCGCCGAGCTGACCCGGCTCGCCGGCTGGATGGCCTTCGACACGGGCCAGCAGGAGGCCGCCCAGCGCTACTACATCCAGGCGCTGCGCCTGGCGCGGGCCGCCGCGGACGTCCCGCTCGGCGGGTACGTGCTGGCGTCGATGTCGCTGCAGGCGACGTACCGGGACTTCCCCGACGAGGGCGTCGACCTCGCGCAGGCGGCCGTGGAGCGCAACCGCGGGCTGGCCACCGCGCGCACGATGAGCTTCTTCCGCCTGGTCGAGGCGCGGGCGCACGCGAAGGCCGGCGACTCGGCGGCCGCCGGGGCGGCGCTGCGGGCCGCGGAGGGGTGGCTGGAGCGGGCACGGCCGGGCGACCCGGACCCGACCTGGCTGGGCTTCTACTCGTACGACCGGTTCGCGGCGGACGCGGCGGAGTGCTACCGGGACCTCAGGCTGCCCCGGCAGGTGCGCCGCTTCACCGAGCAGGCGCTGTCGCGGCCCACGGAGGAGTACGTGCGCTCGCACGGCCTGCGGCTGGTGGTGAGCGCGGTCGCGGAGCTGGAGTCGGGCAACCTCGACGCGGCGTGCGCGGCGGGGACCCGCGCGGTGGAGGTCGCGGGCCGGATCTCGTCGGCGCGCACGACCGAGTACGTACGGGACCTGCTGCAGCGGCTGGAGCCGTACGGGGACGAGCCGCGCGTCGCCGAGCTGCGCGAGCGGGCCCGGCCGCTGCTGATGGCCCCCGCGTAGCCGTCCTGTCGGTGGCGGGGTGCAGTATGCAGGGGTGGGAGGTGGCGGCTTGGAGGACAGCGTGGGCGGCGCCGCGGTGCGCGCCGGGGGCAGGGCCGACTGCGACGTGGTGGTGGTCGGCGGCGGGATCGTCGGGATGTCGACGGCGTACGCCCTGTCGCGGCTGGCGCCGGGAACCCGGGTGGTGGTGCTGGAGAAGGAGCCGGGCCCGGCCCGGCACCAGACGGGCCGCAACAGCGGCGTCATCCACAGCGGGATCTACTACCGGCCCGGCTCGCTGAAGGCGCGCTACGCGGTGGGCGGCGCCGCGGAGATGGTGAAGTTCTGCGCGGAGCACGGCATCCCGCACGAGGTGACCGGCAAGCTGATCGTGGCGACGGACCGCGAGGAGCTGCCGCGGCTGCACGCGCTGGTGCAGCGCGGCCGGGAGAACGGCATTCCGGTGCGCGAGCTGGGGCCGGCGCAGATCGGCGAGTACGAGCCGGAGGTGCGCGGGGCGGCCGCGATCCACGTGGCGACGACCGGGATCGCGGACTACGGGCTGGTGGCTCGGCAGCTCGCCGAGTCCTCCGGGGCGGAGATCGTCTACGGGGGCGCCGTCGACCTGGTGTCGCGGCGGTCCGGCGGGGTCGCGGTGCGCACGACGGCCGGCGTCGTCGTACGGGCCAAGGCGCTGGTGAACTGTGCGGGGCTGCACTGCGACCGGGTCGCCCGGCTGGCCGGCGACGACCCCGGCATGCGGATCATCCCCTTCCGCGGCGAGTACTACGACCTGGTGCGGCCCGGGCTGGTGCGCGGGCTGGTCTACCCGGTGCCGGACCCGGCGTTCCCCTTCCTCGGGGTGCACCTGACGCGGGGGATCGGCGGCGGGGTGCACGTCGGGCCGAACGCGGTGCCGGCGCTGGCGCGCGAGGGGTACGGCTGGGGCGTGGTGCGGCCGCGGGACCTCGCGGACGAGCTGGCCTGGCCGGGTGCGTGGCGGATGGCGTGGCGGCACTGGCGGTACGGGGCGGGCGAGATCCGCCGCTCGCTGTCGAAGGCGGCGTTCACGGAGGCGGTGCGCCGGATGCTGCCCGCGGTGACCGCCGGGGACCTGCGGCCGGCCGGGGCGGGGGTGCGGGCGCAGGCCGTCCTGCGGGACGGGACGCTCGTCGACGACTTCCTGATCCGGGAGGCGCCGCGGACCGTGCACGTGCTGAACGCGCCGTCGCCCGCGGCGACCGCGTCGCTGCCGATCGGGCGCGAGATCGCCCGGCGCGCCCTGGGGAGCCTGGCCCGGGCCTGACCCGCGGCCCCCGCCCCCGCCCCTCCCGGCTGCCCGGCCACTCGTCCTCCCGGCCGCGCGGGGCCGTCGGCGGGCGGGGCGCGGGGGCGGGCCGTAGAATTCCGGGATTGTGTCTGAGTCCCGTACCCCCCAGCCCGACGCCCCGGAAGCCGAGCCCGCGGCGAACTCCTACGTGCCGCCCAAGTGGCGCACCGAGCCGCGGTTCCCCGACGGCCCCGCACCCGACCCGGCGGGCTCGCACCACGAGCGGCGGATCCGCAGCTTCCAGCCGCGGCGCAGCCGGGTCACGACCGGGCAGGGCGAGGCCCTGAAGCGGCTCTGGGGCACCTGGGGCCTGGACATCGACGGGCGCGAGGTCCTCGACCTCGGCCGGCTCTTCGGCGGCCTGCCCGTCGTCCTGGAGATCGGCTTCGGCATGGGGGAGGCGACGGCGCAGATGGCCGCGGCCGACCCGGACACCGGCATCCTCGCGGCCGACGTGCACACCCCCGGCCAGGGCAACCTCCTCGCCCTCGCGGAGCGCGGCGGCATGACGAACGTCCGCGTGGCGAACGGCGATGCGATCATCCTGCTGCGCGAAATGCTGCCGCCGGCCTCCCTCGCGGGGATCCGCGTCTACTTCCCGGACCCGTGGCCGAAGGCCCGTCACCACAAGCGGCGCCTGATCCAGCCCGAGTTCCTGGACCTCGCGGCGACGCGGATGGCGCCGGGCGCGGTGCTGCACTGCGCGACCGACTGGGAGCCGTACGCCGAGCAGATGCTCGAAGTCCTCACCGCGCACCCGCTGTTCGAGAACACGCAGGAGGACGGCGGCTTCGCGCCGCGGCCCGACTTCCGGCCGCTGACCCGCTTCGAGGGGCAGGGCCTGGACAAGGGGCACGTCGTACACGACTTGCTGTTCCGCCGGGTGGAGAACGCCTGAGGTCACTCCCCGTGTCGGGACGGCTCGCTAGAGTCATCGCGTGTTCCTGGCACTCCCCGGCTCCCGCCCGCGGGCGCAGGTCCGCCTGCGCTGCCGTGCGCGGGCGTGCGTGCTCGCCGTCCTCGCCGCCTCCGGCCTGGCGATCCTCGAACTCGTCCGGCAGGAGACCGGCACCGCCGGCTTCCTGGTGGGCCTCGGCCTGGCCGTGCTGCCGGTGGCTCCGCTCCTCGCCGCGTTCCGGTGGCTGGGCCGGGCGGCGCCCCGGCCGTGGGCGCTGCTGCTGTTCTGCTTCGGCTGGGGTGCCTGCGCCGCGGCGCTGATCGCCATACTGGCCAACGACTTCGCGACGGAGTGGATCGCGGGGGCGGCCGCGGACCCGTCGGACGCGGACCTGCTCGGCTCGGTGGCGATCGCGCCGGTGGTGGAGGAGAGCGCGAAGGCGGCCGCCCTGCTGGCGGTGTTCGCCTTCCGCAGGCGGCATTTCACGGGACCGGCGGACGGGTTCACGGCGGCCGGGTTCACGGCCACCGGGTTCGCGTTCACCGAGAACGTCCTCTACCTGGGGAACGCGTTCACCGAGGACATGGAGAGCCCGGCGGGCGTCCTGGACTCGGTGACGCTGGCGACGTTCTTCGTACGGATCGTGCTGTCGCCGTTCGCGCACCCGCTGTTCACGGTCCTGACGGGGCTCGGCTTCGGTGCCGCGGCCGCGGTCCGGGCGGGCCGGCGGCGTTCCCGGCCGGCGCGGTGCGGGCTGCCGCTGCTGGGGCTTGCCCTCGCGGTGGGCCTGCACGCCCTGTGGAACAGCTCGTCGCGGATGGGCGAGTACGGCTTCTACCGGGTGTACGGCTGCGTGATGGTGCCGCTGTTCGGGCTGCTGCTGTGGCTGGCGGTGCGGATGCGGCGGCGCAGGCTGCGGAGGGTCGCCGGGGAGCTGGCGGTGTACGCGGCCGCGGGCTGGATGGCTCCCGCGGAGGTGTCGGCGATGGCCTCGGTGCCGGCGCGGTCCCTGGCGAGGGCGCTGGCGCGGCGCAGCGGCGGCCGGGCCGCGGGCCGTGCGGTGGCCCGGTACGAGGCGGACGCGGCTGCGCTGGCGCTGTTGCGGCACCGGGCGCGGACGGGCCCGGCCTGGGATCCGGAGTTCGCGGGGCGGGAGGCGGAACTGCTGCGCAGCCTGTGGCAGCGCCGGGCCACGGCCGGGCCGGCGCTGGCCCGGGCGGCGGTCCTGGAGGACCTGCTGCCGCCGCGGCAGCCGTTCGTGCCGGCGGCGCGGAGGCCCGTACGGCCTACGGGGTCAGGCCCTTGGAGCGGAGCCACGCCAGCGGGTCCGTCGCCGATCCGCCCTTGCGGACCTCCAGGTGGAGGTGGGGGCCGGTGACGTTGCCGGTGGCGCCGACCCGGCCGATGGTGTCGCCCGCGCCGACCTGGCCGGAGGTGACGGACATCGAGGACAGGTGGCAGTACCAGATCTCGGTGCCGTCGGGCAGCTGGAGGACGATGCGGTAGCCGTAGGCGCCCGACCAGCCGGCCGAGATGATCTTTCCGCCGGCGACGGCCTTGACGGGGGTGCCGGTCGGGGCGGCGAAGTCGAGGCCGGTGTGGTGGCCGGAGGACCACATCGCGCCGGAGGCGCCGTAGTACGAGGTGATGGTGTAGGAGGAGGTCGGCAGGGAGTAGTTCCCCGCGGCCTTGGCGATCCGCTCCTCCTCGGCCTTCGCGGCGGCGGCTTCGGCGGCTGCCTTCTCCGCGGCGGCGCGGGCCTCGGCGGCGGCCTTCTCGGCGGCTTCGCGCCCGGCCTTGGCCTCGGCCGCGGCGGCCTCCTGCGCGGCCCGGGCGGCTTCGGCGCGGGTCTGCGAGTCGGCGGCCTCGGTCTGGTGCTCGGCCTGCTGGAGGATGCGCGTGCGCAGGATCTCGCCGGCGTCGGGGGCGTCGGCCTGCTGCGCGAGGATGCCGGTCCGCGCGCCGGTGCCGCTCTCGGCGCCCGTGTCCGGGCCGGTGTCGTCGTCGGAGGGCCCCGTGAAGGAGGGTATGGATATGGGGACTTGGGGCCGGTCCTGGGCGGTGGCGATGCCTCCGGCGCCGACGGCGGCGATGATGCCGACGCCGAGGACGGTGGAGCTGCGGGCGAGTCCCCCGCCCTGCCTGGCGACGCGGTGCTTGCCGCGGACGGGGCGGACGGAGTCCTCGGTGGGGTTCCACTCGCCCCAGGCGCCGGGGGACGGCGGTTCCTGGATCTCGATGCCGTCGGGCGCAGGCACGTTGGAGGCCACCGGGGCACACTCCTCAGGGGACAGTCGAACGCACACGGCGCCGCCTCTTGCGACGGCTGGGACGACCGCACTGCGTTATCGAACGGTAATAGACGCAGGGGAATGATTCCAAGCCGCCGCGCTTGATCATTCCGGCCAAGGGGGCGCGGAGTGGCCGCTTTTGAGGCAGGCGAAGCGGGCATCCAGCCATCAAGCAGGGCCAAGCGCCCGCGACTTGCGCATCCCTCCAGCCACACACGCCTCTTGATGCACCCTCAGCTGCCTTGCGGTGCGCGGCCGTTCAATCACGCAGCGTCACGGCTGCGTCCACGCGCAGGGCGGGAACGACGAAGGCCCGGCTTCCATCGGAAGCCGGGCCTCGTACTGAGTAGCGGGGACAGGATTTGAACCTGCGACCTCTGGGTTATGAGCCCAGCGAGCTACCGAGCTGCTCCACCCCGCGTCGGTAGGACCAACCCTACGCCATCGGAGCGGTGCCCTGTGCCCATTTATCGCCCGCGGCACCCCTCCGACCCCTGCCATGCGGGCATAAACGCAGGTCAGAGACGTGGTGAAGGAATCGAAGACGGTGGCGGAAGCCCCGCCTCAGCCTGCGAGGAAGCGGAGCAGCGCCAGGGATCCGATGCCGAACGCGATCGTGAGGTAGAAGTTCCGCGTCCGCCAGGCCAGCAGCAGCGTCGGCACCGCGAGCCACAGCCCGAAGTTCCCCGGACCGAGGTCCAGGCGGCCGTCCGGCACGAACAGCGGCGGGGCGAGCAGCGCGGCGATCACCGCCGGCGGCACCTGCCGCAGCCAGACCACGACCGGGCCGGGCAGGGACGCCGCCGCCAGGAACAGCGTCGGCAGCAGCCGGGGGCCGAAGGTGACGGCCGCCATCCCGGCGATGGTGAGGGCGAGGACGGGGCTGCTCATCGTCCCGCACCTCCTTCCGCGGGCGCCGCGTCCTCCCCGAGGGCGCAGGAGCGCTCCTCGCGGGGGGTCAGGGCGAGGCCGAAGGTGGCTGCGAGGGCCGCGGCCGCCAGGACGGCCCAGTACTCCAGGCCGAGCAGGGTCAGCCCCACCGCGAGGGCGCCGGCCAGCACGGCGACGGCCAGGCCCCGCCGGTCGGCGACGACGCCCGCCGCCAGCAGGGCCATGAACATGGCGGGCAGCGCGTAGTCCAGGCCGAGCGCCTCCACGTCGGTGACGAGGTCCCCCGCGAGGACGCCCGCCAGCGTGCCCGCCACCCACGAGCCGTGGACGGCGGTGTTGAAGGCGAACACCTCGGCCTTGGGGCGTTCGGCTCGCTCGGCCCACTGCGCGGAGTGCACGGCGAAGGCCTCGTCGGTCAGCTCGTACGCGAACAGCGCCTGCTCCCGGCGGCGCCAGCCGGCCAGCCGCGGCGCGATGGCCGCGGACAGCAGCAGGTGCCGCAGGTTGACGACGAAGGTCGTCAGGACGACCGCGTACGGGGCGGCGCCGACCGCCAGCAGCTGGAGGGCGGCGAACTGCGAGGAGCCGCCGTAGACGAACGCCGACATGGCCGCCGACGCCCACCAGGGCAGGCCCGCGGTGTGCCCGAGGACGCCGAACGCGAAGGCCACGGGCACGTAGCCGAGCATGACGGGCACGGCCTGCCCGAGCCCGGCCGCCCACGCCCGCGGCGCAGGCGCAGGCGCGGACGCGGACGCAGACGGGGCGGCCGGGGCGGCGGGGGCTGCTACAGGTCGCACTCGAAGGTCCTCTCCCCCAGCGCCGGCCGGAAGCCCGCCCCGGTCCACAGGGCGGTCGCCGCCTCGTTGCCGTCGAGGACGGCGAGGAAGATCCGGCGCACCCCGCGGCGCCGGAAGGCCTCCAGGGCGTCCGCCGCCATCACCCGCGCCAGCCCCAGCCGGCGGTGGCCCGGGTCGACGACCGCGTGGCTGATGCTGCCGCGCACGCCGAAGGAGCCCGCCAGCAGCGCCGCGACGACGCGGCCCGACGGGGTCCGCACCACGCGGCACAGGTCCGCCGAGTGGGCCAGGTGCCGCGCCAGGAGCGCCTCGTCCTCCCACTCGCAGTACGCGGCCTGCGGCGCGGCCCGCAGCAGCGCGATGACCTGCGGGATGTCGGCGGCGGCCATCTCGGCCGAGACCGCGGGCGCCGCCGGCTGGGGCGGCGCGACCAGTACGTCGAACGCCTCGGCGAGCGCCGGCGCTGCCGCCGGCATCAGACCAGCGTCTCGTACGGCGAGCCCGGCAGGGAGAAGGAGATCGCGAGCACGTCGCGGTAGCCGCCCTTGTCCTCGCCCGCGCTCAGGCCGGTCACGTGGTGCTTCATCGCCCGGTCCTCGAAGATCAGGGAGTCGAGCGGGGTGAGGAAGGTGCCCTTGGCGAGGGGCTCCTCGTCCCAGGTGAAGACGGTGCTGTGGCCGCCCTCGACGTCGACGCGGGAGATGAGGTGCAGGCCCGCCCACGGGTAGCCGTCGGAGTGGATGCCCTCGGGGACGAGCTCGTTGTACTTGCCCGGGTTGATCTCGATGCGGATCTGGTGGATCTGGCACACCCAGGTGCGGTCGCGGTACTCGGCCTCGATGGGCAGGTTGTCGAAGTCGTACCGGACCAGGGCCCGGAACAGCGGGTTGGTGTACGTCGACTCCTCGACGTCGCCGAAGTGCCGCTCGATGCCGCCGACGAAGGCGTTCATGGCCTCGCTCTGGAAGTACGCGACGTGGTCGAGCGGGACCAGCTCGCCCGTGGCGGGCGTGAACGCGAAGTCGCTGTAGCGGCGGGTGCGGACGGCGCGGTCGCCGCCGCCGAAGTGGACGTCCGGGGTGAGCCGGCCCCAGGACGCCTGGAGGTCGCCGAACGCGGCGGCGAGCTCCGGGGAGAGGGTCAGGTCGGCGGCCGACACCAGCGCGTAGCGCTTCTCGCGCAGGTCGTCGCGCAGGTCCGGGCCGACGGCGGCGATGGTGTCCGGGACGGGGGTCCGGCGGGCGGTGGGCACGGCGGTGGTCATGGCGGTGGGTCCCTTCTGGGGGTGCGGACGGGAAGACGGGCGGTCAGCGCAGGCCGAGGGAGGCGTACACGGCGTCGAGCTCGGCGACGTCGAGGCCGGCGGCCTGCCGGACCAGGCGGATGGCCCGGTAGATCTGGTTGATGTGCGCGATGTCGTGGCCGACGACCTTGCGGATCATGACCTCCATCGTTTCGCCGCCCTGCTCGCCGTGGCGGCCCGTCCGCTGCCAGTCGGCGGGCGGCAGGGCGGCGAGGAGCGCGACGTTCGAGGCGCGCAGCCCGGTCCAGGCGTCGAGCATCTGACGGAACGGCAGGCGGGGCAGCGGGGCCCACAGCTGCTCGTCGTAGCCCGGGTAGACCGGGTCGTCCTCGGTGGCGACGAGCCGCCAGCGGAAGCCGTAGACGATGTCGACGTCGAAGAGGTGGCCCACGATGAACGCGGCGGGCCACTCGCCCGGCTCGGGGACGGCCTCGGCGAGCTCGGTGGGCAGGTCCGCGAAGAGGCGGGCCGCCCAGACCGGCGTCTGCGCGAGGACGTCGAAGGGGTCGCGGTCTCCTGCGACGGCGAGGAGGGCGTCGACGTACGCGGCGGGGTCCTCGGTGGCGGAGGGGATGTCTATGCGGTGCACGTCCGTGTCGGCGAGCGGGCTCATCGGGGTTTCCTTCCTGAAGGCGGACGGGGGGTGGGGCAGGGGTGAACGGGGTCAGGCCGCGGGGGCCGGCTCGGCGGCCGGCTCGGCGGCCGGGGCTGCGGACTTCGGGGCGCGGGCCGGGGGGACCGCCGCCAGGGCCAGGCCGGCACCCAGGGCCGCCACCGCACCGCAGACCACCCAGTGCAGGGGTGCCGAGATGCCGTAGAGGAGGCCGCCGACGGCCGGGCCGAGGGCGCCGCCGAGGGTGTGGGCGATGCCCTCGGCGCCCTGGTAGCGGCCGCGCAGGTGCGCCGGGGAGAACTCGGCCGGGTAGGCGTTCGCGATCGGCGTGTAGATCGTCTCCGCGACCGTCCAGACGACGACGGTCAGCGCGAGCAGCCACACCGCCTGCACCGCGCCCGTCAGGGCCATGCCGAGGCCGAGCAGGAGCAGGCCGGCGGCGATCACCCGGCGGGGGGTGCGGCGCTCGGTGTGCCGGGTCAGCGGCAGCTCGATCAGCACGCAGATCAGGGCGTTCAGGCCGAGCAGCAGGCCGTAGACCTTGTTGTCGAAGCCCGCGTCGGTGACGTGCAGCGGCAGGGTCGCGGTGGACTGCCCGTAGACGAAGGTCGCGGCGACCATCGACCCCAGGAACAGCAGGTACGGCCGGTCGGCGAAGACCGCCCGGTAGCCGCCGCGCCCGCCCTCCGCCGCCGCCTCCGCGGGGTCCTGCACCGGCGGGCGGCCGCCCGGCAGGGTGCACAGGGCGAGCACGCCGAAGGCGAAGGAGAACAGGGCGTCGCCGAGGAAGACGTACGTGTACGAGGCCCCGCTGAGCAGGCCGCCGACCAGCGGTCCGACGGCCATGCCGACGTTGATGGCGAGGCGCAGGACGGCGAAGGCCGTCACCCGCTGCTCCTCCGGGACCACGTCGACGAGCAGGGCGCCCGCCGCGGGCCGGTACAGCTGGGCGAAGACGCCGACGACGCCGACCAGTGCGGTGGTGGCGAGCAGCCCGTCGGCGAGGGGCACGAGGGCGGTGGCGGCGCTGCTGCCGAACATCGACACCGCGATGGCGGTGCGGCGGCCGAACCGGTCGGCGACGCTGCCGCCGACCGCGTTGCCGACGAAGGCGCCGACCCCGACCACGCCGAGGGCCACGCCGGCCTGGAACGCGGAGAACCCGCGGGCCACCAGGAACAGCACCAGGAATACGTTGAGAAAATTCCCGAATTTGATGAGGAACATTCCGGAGAAGATGACCCAGGCACTGCCGGGCAGATTCCGCAATCGACGGCGCAAGGGTTCCTCGCCGGCCATGGGGGGCTCCTTCCCAAACGGGGGATGAGGTGGTGTCCACCATGGAACCCGCTGGTCAGGGCGGAGAGAAGAGGAAACGGCTGGCATGAAGCGGGTTGGCACATTCGTGCCTGCGACCTCCGGGCCCCTCCGCCCGGCCGCCCCGCCGCCCGCGTCGGTGCGTTATTCGTGCCGGGCATTCTTGTGCCACCCTGCGGGCATTCCCCGGGCGGAATTCATCCGGCAGTGTTCCGGCCATGACCGAACACAAGCTTCTCGTCGTCGGCGGACGGATACAGACGCTGCGCAAGGCGGCGGCACTCGGCATCCGCTTCGTGCTGATCCAGCACAGGGACCAGTTCGTGCCCGAGGCCGCCCGCCTCGCGGAGGCCGTGATCATCGCCGACTACACGGACTGGGAGACCACCCGCCCGCTGGTCGAGGCCGCGCACCGGGCGTACGGGTTCACCCGCGTCGTCTCCATCACCGAGCCCGGCCTGGTGCCCGCGGCCCGGATCAGCGACCACCTCGGCCTCGGCGGCACCACCGAGGAGGTCGCCGAACTGCTGCGGGACAAGCACGCGATGCGCCGCCGCCTGGCCGCCTCCGACTCCCCTGAGGTCCGCGCCCTGTCCGTGGCCGCGGCGGAGGTCGACGGCCCGGAGGACCTGGCCGCGTTCGGCGCCGAGCACGGCTACCCGTTCGTGCTGAAGCCCGCCGACGCCACCGCCAGCCTGGGCGTCGTACGGATCGACGGGCCCGCCGAGGCGGCCGGCGCCTGGGCCGGGGTGGAGGCGCTGCGCGCCCGTACCGACCTGCAGTGGGGGTCGTTCTTCACCATCGGCCGGTTCATCGCCGAGCAGTACATCCCGGGGCCGGAGTACAGCGTGGAGACGTTCTCCTTCGCCGGGCGGCACATCGTCCTCGCCGTGACGGAGAAGCTGACCGGCGACGGGTTCGTCGAGCTCGGCCACGCCCTGCCGGCCCGGCTGGCACCGGCCGACGAGCAGCGCATCGAGGAGGCCGTCGTCCGCTTCCTGGACGCGATCGGCCTCGCCGACGGGGCCGCCCACACCGAGCTGCGGCTGGCCCCGGCAGGCCCGCAGGTCATCGAGAGCCACAACCGGATGGGCGGCGACCGGATCTTCGACCTGCTGGACACCGCCTACGGCATCGACCTGGAGGAGTGGATCGTCGCCTGGCAGTTCCGCCTGGTCCCCGCGCTCACCGCCCGCCCGGCCGCCCGCTGCGCGGCCGCCACGCGCTTCCTGTCGGCGCAGCCCGGCACCGTCACCGCGGTGCACGGCGCCGACCGGGCCCGCGCCCTCGACACCGCCATCGACGTCGAGGTCGCCGTACGGCCCGGCGACACCGTCGGCGCGCTGCGCGGCAACTGGGACCGGGTCGGGCAGGTCCTGGCCTCGGGCCCGGACACCGCCGCGGCCGTCGCCGCTGCCGAGCGGCTCACAGCGGAGGTCGTGGTCGAGACCTCCGCGGCCGTGGCCGCCGCCGGCGCCGTGCGCGAGGGGGCGGCGGCGTGAGGATCCTGCTGATCATGCGGAACACGTACGCGTGGCACCGCGAGCACATCGAGACGCTGGAGCGGATGGGCCTGGAGGTCCACCTCGCCACCACGGTCGCGCAGGCGGCCGACGACGGCCGGTTCGCCGGCGTCGTCGCAATCCCGGAGGAGCTGGAGGGCGCCGCGCTCGCCGAGCACTGCGCGGCGGCCGCCCGCCGCCTCGGCATCACCTCCGCGATCACCTTCTACGACAGCGACATCGCCGTCACCTCCCGCGTCAACGAGCTGCTCGGCCACCGCTGGCCGCGCCCCGAGGCGGACGCGATCTCCCGCGACAAGCAGCTCCAGCGCACCTTCCTCGCCGCACACGGCCTGCCCGCGCCGCAGTTCGCGGCCGTCGACGGCGTGGAGGCGGGCCTGGCCGCCGCCGAGGCCTTCACGTACCCGTTCATCGTCAAGCCCAGCGCCCTCGCCGCCAGCATCGGCGTCAGCCTGGTCCGCGACCGCGGCGAACTGGAGCGGGCCCTGGCCGACGTGGCCCGGCTCGCCGAGGAGTGGGGCGGCTACTTCCCCAGCGACGGGCCGGAGATCGCGCTGCTGGAGGAGTTCCTGCCCGGCAAGGAGGTCACCCTCGACGGGGTGGTCCTGGACGGGCGCTTCCACCTCGTGGGCGTCACCAACAAGATGCAGATGCCCGGCCCCTACTTCGAGGAGGACTTCTACACCCTCCCCTTCCGCACCCCGCAGGAGGAGCCGGAGCTGGTCGCGGCAGCCGAGGGCATCACCGCCGCCCTCGGGGTGCGGCACTGCCTCTTCAACGCCGAGTTCCGGCAGGACTCCGCGGGCCGCTACCGCGTCGTCGAGTTCGCCACCCGTATGAGCGGCGGCCAGAACTACCGCAACCTGCGGGAGGTCCACGGCATCGACCCGGTCCGCCTGTACGCGAAGGCCGTGCTCGCCGGCGACGACGCGGACGCCCTGGCCGCCCTCCTGGACGGGGAGGTGCCGCGCGCCGCGACCCCGCGCGCCGCGGCCTGCATCAAGTTCGCCTACCGGACCGGGACCCTGGTCCGCAACAACGCGGGCGACGCCGCGCACTCCCCGCACTTCCGCTCCTACATCCCCGCCTCGCAGCCCGGCGACCGGCTGCGGCGCGCCCCCGAGGGCTGGTACGAGATCGCCGGCTCGCTGGCGGTCGCCGCGCCCTACCGCGGGCCCGCCGACATCGACCGGGTCGAGCGGATCGCCGCCGAGCTGGACGAACGGCTCGACGTGGTCGTCGTCCCCGCCCGGACCGCCGCCGCGGCGTCCTGACCAGCCGGCCCGCCGGCCCGAAGCCCCGCCCCGCCCATCCCCGACGCGGAGAGAGCCCCACCGTGCACGCCGACGACCCCGTGTTCCGCATGGGAATCACCGAGCCCACCGCCATCGACCCGTACAAGGCCCAGGAAGGGGAGGGCATCCTCGTCTGCAAACTCCTCTTCACCGGCCTCCTCGCCCTCGACGGGGACGGCGCGCCCGCCCCGGCCACCGCCGTGGCCTGGGAGAGCGACGCGGCCGCCACCACCTGGACGTTCACCCTGCGCCCCGACACGGTGTTCTCCAACGGCGAGCCCGTCACCGCCCACAGCTTCGTCCGCGGCTGGTCGCGGGCGCTGGACCCGGCAGCCGCCACGGAGACCGCCTACCACCTGGCGGGCGTGCGCTCCTTCACCGCCGCCGACGACACCACCCTCGTCGTCGAGCTGTCCGAGCCCGACACCGAGTTCGACCTGAAGACGCTCCAGCCGGTCTTCAGCCCCGTCCCGGAGTGCGCGGGCCCCGCGCTGGACCCCGCCTACAACGACATGCCGATCGGGAACGGCCCGTTCAAAATGGCCGGCCCCTGGGAGCACCACCGGGCGATCCGGCTCGTCCGCAACGACCGCTGGAACCTCGGCCCGGCCCCCGAGGTCCGCGAGGTGCACATCGACGTCCTGGACCCGGTCACCGGCCTCGACGACGAGTACGCCCGCTTCCTGGACGGCACCTACGACTACGCCCGCATCCCGCCGGCCCGCACCGCCGAGGCAGCCGCCCGCGACGGCTTCACCGAGCAGGAGGGCGCCGGCCTGTTCTACCTGATCCCCTTCTGCCATCAGGCGCCGATGGACTCCCTCGACGCCCGCCGGGCCCTGTCGGCCGCCATCGACCGGCAGGGGCTCGTCGACCGGCACTTCCACGGCCGGCGCACCCCCGCCCACTCGCTGCTCTCCCCCTGGTTCGGCAAGGCCCACACCCCGCGCGGCACAGACGGCGGCGACTGGACGGCCTACGACCCGGAGCGGGCGCGCGCCGCCGCACTGCGCGCCGGGCTCGGGCCTGGCAGCCGCGTGCAGTTCGCGTACAACACCGGCGCCGGGCACGACGCGTGGGTCGCCGACCTGGCGCGCGGCCTGGAGGAGGTACTGGGCTGGCGGGTCGAGCTGCTGCGCCTCGACGCCCGCGGGCTCGTCGACCACCGCACCTCGATCGGCGCGGCCGGCTTCTGCCGGGCCGGCTGGGCCTGCGACTACCCCACGCCCGACAACGTGCTCTACCCGCTGCTGCACTCCTCCTGCACGGCGCCCGACGCGGCCGGCACCGCCCACGGCGACAACGAAGGCCGCTACGCGAACCCGGAGTTCGACGCCCTCGTGGCCCGCGCCCGCGGCTGCGCCGACCCCGCCGGGCGCGCCGACGCCTGGCGGCGCGCGGAGGCCGTCGCCATGGCCGACCTGGCGCTGGTGCCGCTCTGGTACCGCACCGACCAGCGGGTGTACGCCGCCGAACGGATCACGGGCCTGCGCATCGACTTCGACGGCAATCCGACCCTCACCACTGTCAAGGCAAGGAAGACCACGCGATGAGCGCACCGACGCACCCGACCGCACCGGCAGACGCCGGCGCCTCCGCCGCGCAGGCCGCGCAGGCCGCGGCGGCGCAGCCCGCCCCCGTCCACGACATCCTCGGCATCGGCTTCGGCCCCGCGAACCTGGCGCTGGCCATCGCCCTGGAGGAACGCGGCTCCCCGCTGACCGCACGGTTCCTGGAGGCCAGGCCCAGCCCCGAGTGGCAGCCCGGCATGCTCCTGGACGGCTCCGACATCCAGAACCACCCCAGCCGCGACCTGGTGACCCTGCGCAACCCGCGCAGCCGCTACTCCTTCCTGAACTACCTGCACGAGCACGGCCGCCTGCTGCGCCACCTCAACCTGCCCGCGGAGTTCCCGCTCCGCAAGGAGTACGCCGGCTACATCCGCTGGGCGGCCGGGTTCTTCGCCCACCTCGTCGACTGCAACCAGCGCGCCGCGCACGTCGAGATCGTGCAGGAGCAGGGCGAGCGCGTCTACGCCGTCACCACCATGTCGGGCAACCGCTACCTGGGCCGCACCCTCGTCATGGCGCCCGGCCGCACCCCGTACGTCCCCGCCCCCTACGACACGCTGCGCACCCCGCGGATCTTCCACCTGACCCGGTACCTGCCGAAGCTCGCGGAGCTGACCGCCGGCGGGCGGGAGCCGGAGTCGGTCGCCGTCATCGGCGGCAGCCAGAGCGCCGTCGAGCTGGCCCTGGACCTCTCGCGCCGCTTCCCGCGGACCCGGGTGACGACGTACACCCGCTCGCACACCCTGAAGCTGAAGGACACCAGCCCCTTCAGCGAGGAGGGCTACTTCCCCGAGTTCACGGACTACTACTTCCGGGCGCCGCGCGAGGCCAAGAAGGCCCTCGACGCGTACATGCACGGCACCAACTACTCCTCCTCCGACGGCGACGTGCTGCGCGAGCTGTACATGGCCATCTACGAGCAGGAACTCGACGGGGAGCAGCGGACGTTCGTCCGCGGCAACCACGAGGCCACCGGCGTGTCCACCGCGCCGGACGGCCGGATCGCCCTGGAGTTCCTGGAGCGCACCACCGGCGCGCGGACCACCGAGACCGTCGACTTCGCCGTCCTCGCCACCGGCTTCCGCAACATGGGCCCCGGCCCGCACGAGGAGCTGTGCCCGCCGCTGATGGCCCCGCTCGCGCCGCTCTTCGCCACCGAGCCGGACGGCCGCCTCCAGGTCGCCGCCGACTACGCCCTGGAGCCGGTCGCCGACGGCGTCCCGCCGCTCTTCCTCAACGGGCTGTGCGAGTCCAGCCACGGCATCGGCGACGCCGGCTCCTTCAGCCTGCTGTCGCTGCGCGCCGCGACCCTCGCCGACGCCCTCACCGCCCGCCTGTCCGCCACGGCCGCCGCCGGCCGCGACGCCGTCCTCGCCGCCGCCTGACCGGAAGGGTCCTCATCCCCCATGACCGCCACCATCGACGCCCCGGCCGGCCGGGTCTACAGCGCGCCCCGTGTCACCGGCACCCTGCCCGGCCCCCGCAGTGCCGAACTCCTGGACCGGCAGGCCGGCCGGGAGTCCAACTCCCGCTCCTACCCGCGCAAGCTGCCCATGGCGATCCGCCGCGCCAGGGGCTCCTACGTCGAGGACCTCGACGGGAACGTCTTCCTCGACTTCCTCAGCGGCGCCGGCGTCCTCTCCCTGGGCCACAACCACCCCGAGCCGCTCGCCGCCGCCCACCGCCAGCTCGACGAGTTCGTCCACGGCCTGGACTTCCCGACCCCGGTCAAGGACGAGTTCACCGAGCTGACCATCGGGATGCTGCCCGAGCCGATGCGCGAGCGCACCCGCATCCACTTCTGCGGGCCGACCGGCGCCAACGCCGTCGAGGCCGCGCTGAAGCTGTGCAAGACCGCCACCGGCCGCGACGAGGTCGTCACCTTCCAGGGCGGCTTCCACGGCGCCACCCTCGCCGCGCTCAGCGTGACCGGCCTCGTCGAGCAGAAGGAGCCGGTCCGCGGCCGGATGCCGGGCGTGCACTTCTTCCCGTACTCCCACTGCCACGACTGCCCGCTGGGCCTCACCCGGGACACCTGCAAGGTCAACTGCGCGGCGTTCCTGGAGAAGGCGCTCACCGACTCCAACGGCGGCCTCACCCCGCCCGCGGCCGTCCTGATGGAGCTCGTGCAGGGCGAGGGCGGGGTGATCCCGGCCGAGGTCGAGTTCGTCCAGCGGGTCCGCGAGGTCACCCGGCGGCTCGGGATCCCGCTGATCGTGGACGAGGTGCAGAGCGGCTGCGGCCGCACCGGCACCTGGTTCGCGTTCGAGCAGTACGGCATCGAGCCGGACGTGGTGTGCGCCTCCAAGGCGCTGTCCGGGATCGGACTGCCCGCCTCCGTGATCCTGTACGACGAGAAGCTCGACGTGTGGAAGCCCGGCGCGCACTCGGGCACCTTCCGCGGCAACCAGCCCGCCTTCGCCGCGGGCGCCGCCACCCTGAAGGTGGTGCGGCGCGAGCGCGTCCTGGAGAACGTCCGGGCCCGCGCCGACCAGCTGATGGTCCACCTCCAGGGGCTGCGCGAGCTCGGCCCGTGGGTCGCCGACGTACGCGGCCTCGGCCTGATGGCCGGCGTCGAGCTGACCGACCCCGCCACCGGGCGGCCCGCGTCCGAACTGGCCCGCCGCGTCCAGTGGGAGGCCGTCAGCCGCGGGCTGATCCTCGAACTCGGCGGCCGGGACGACTGCGTCGTGCGCATGCTGCCCCCGCTGAACTGCACCGCCGAGGAGATCGACCACGCCGGCCGGATCGTCCGCGCGGCCCTGGCCGCCGCCCTGGACGGGCTGGGCGCGGCGGCGGAGGCCGCGTGATGGCCGCCGCCCGCGACACCGCCGTCCAGGACCTCGTCGTCGCCGGGTTCGGGCCCTCCGGGATCGCGCTCGCCGCCGCCGTCGAGGACCACGACGACGCGGCCGGCGGCCCGCCGCTCGCCGCCCGCTACCTGGAGAGGGCCGCCGACTCGGCCTGGCAGCCCAACCTCGTCCTGCCCGGCACCGACATCCAGCACCACTTCCTGCGCGACTTCGCCACCCCGCGCGACGCCCGCTCCCGCTTCACCTTCCCCCACTACCTGCAGCAGAGCGGCCGCTTCTACCCGTTCACGCTGATGGGCGGCTACGTCAGCCGCCTGGAGTGGTCGGACTACGTCCAGTGGGCCGCCCGGCAGGTCCGCGGCACCGTCGAGTACCACCGCGAGGTCCTCGGCGTCGAGCCCGTCACGGGGCCCGACGGCCGCGTCCGGACCGCCCGCGTCACCTCCCGCGACCCCCGCGACGGCTCCCTGCACACCGTCGAGGGCCGCAACGTCGCCCTCGCCACCGGCCACGAGCCGTACGTGCCCGAACTGCTCCGCCCGCACCTGGGCAAGCGGGTCTTCCACGCCTCGCGGCTGCTGCCGGCCCTCGCCGCGCTGTCCGGGACCCCGCTGCGCAGCATCGCCGTGGTCGGCGCCGGCCAGACCGCCGGCGAGATCGTCCTGCACCTGGCCGCGCAGCACCCCGACGCGGAGATCCACTCCCTCGTCCGGCACGCCGGCTTCCGGATGTACGAGCTCGGCCACTTCAGCAACGAGGTCTACTTCCCCGACGAGACCGACTACTTCTACGGCCTGGAGGGCGAGCAGCGCGAACGCGCCCTGGAGCAGGCCCGCGCCACCAACTACGCGGCCGTCGACCCGGACGTCTCCACCGCCCTCTACCAGGCCGCCTACCAGGACCGGTTCACCGGCCGGAACCGCCTGCACATGCACCGGCGCACCGAGATCGCCTCCGTCGGGCAGGAGGACGGCGGCCCGGTGCGGCTCGCCACCGAGGAGGTCTTCACCGGCGAGCGGGGCCTGGTCACCGCCGACGCCGTGATCGTCTGCACCGGCTACCGCGAGCCCGTCCTGCCCCGGCAGCTCGCCGCGTTCGTCCCGTACCTGCGGCTCGACGCGCAGGGCCGCCCTCAGGTCACCCGCGCCTACCGGGCCGAGACCACCGGCGACTGCGAGGTCGGGATCTACCTCGACGGCCTCACCGAGTGGCGGCACGGCATCGGCAGCGCCACCTCCTTCAGCCAGATGGCCGCCAAGGCCGACACCGTCCACCGCGACCTGCGGGCCCGCCTGAGCCGGCCCGCCGCGCCCGTCGCCGCCTGATTGGAACCCGTACGCGATGCACATCTTCACCGCCCACGAGGACGACATGGTCTTCGAGGAGCAGTACAACGTCAGCGGCCGGCGGATCTTCCCGTGGCCGGAGGCCGTGGAGGAGCCGGGCTGGGGCGGCGCCTGGGTCGACGTGGCGCCCGGCGCCACGTCGACCGCGCACCTGCACGACGAGAACGAGATGTTCTTCGTCACCGAGGGCAGCGGGCTGATGCGGATCGGCCCGGAGACCCGCCGCGTGCGGGCCGGGGAGACCGTCTTCATCACGCCCGGCCTGGACCACGACCTCACCAACGACGGAGCGGAGCGGCTCCGCTTCATCACCATCTGGTGGGGCGGCTCCGAGGCCGTCGCCCGCGAACGCGCCCGGTGGGCCGCCGAGTTCGGCATCGCGGACCCCGGCGCGGCCGGCCCCGCCGGCACCGCGGACGCCGCGGACGCCGCGGACGGCCCGCGGCCGGACGGGCAGGGCGAGGCATGAGCCCCGTCCTGCACGCCCACGCCGACGCCGTCGTCGTCGGCGGCGGGGTCATCGGCGCGGCCATCGCCCACCGGCTGGCCCTCGCCGGCCTCGGCCGGATCGTCCTGTGCGACCAGGGCCGGGTCAGCGCCCAGGGCGCCACCTCCCGCTCCGGCGGGCTCCTGCGGCTGCACCACACCTCCGCCGCCGACACCCGCCTCGCCGCCCGCAGCCTGCCCGTCTTCGAGCAGTGGGCGGACGTCATCGGCGGCGACTGCGGCTACCGGCGCACCGGCTTCGTGATGATCGTCGGCGAGGAGCACGCCGACGGCCTCCGGCAGAACGCGGCCGCCGCGAGCGACGCGGCCGGCTACCGGCGCACCGAGGTCGTCGACGCCGCCGAGCTGAAGGCCCTCTACCCGGGCCTGCGCACCGAGGGCGTCGGGCTCGCCGCCTACGAGCCGGACGGCGGCTACGCCGACCCCCTCGCCGCCACCGCCGCCCTGCTCGCCGCCGCCTACCGGCTCGGGGTGTCCCCCTCCGAGGGCATCCGCGCCGTGAAGGTCCTGGAGCGCGCGGGCACCGTCACCGGCGTCCTCACCTCCATCGGCCGGATCGACTCCCCGCTGGTGGTCCTGGCCGGCGGGGCGTGGGGCTCGGCGCCCGCCGAGTACCTCGGCATCCACATCCCCGTCACCGCCCGCCGCATCGGCCTCGCGCAGGCCGAACTGCCCGGCGCCGGGCGGCGCGGCTCGGCGGCCTCCGTGCCGACGTGCATCGACGACACCACCGGCAGCTACTTCCGGCCCGACGGCCTGGACCGCTTCTACTTCGGCGTGCCCAGCAAGCCCGACACCGAGCTCGGCCGGGACGTCGAACCGCTCACCGAGTCCGAGCTGGAGGCCGCGATCGCCGCCGTCGCCCACCGGGTTCCGGCCGCGGCCGCCGCCCCGCTCGCCGGCACCCGCTCCGGCCTGGACGGCTACACCCCGGACAAGCGGCCGGTCGTCGGCGCGGCCGGCCCCGACGGCCTCTACCTGGCGCTCGGCTTCAGCGGGGGCGGCTTCAAACTCGCGCCCGCCGTCGCCGAACTCGCCGCCCTGGAGATCACCGAGGGCGGGGCGGTGCCCGGCAAGGCCGTACAGCAGCTGCTGGAGCCGTACCGGCCGCAGCGGTTCCTCGCCGGCCACCCGATCCGCCCGGAGGCCCCGTATGACCACATGTGAGACCGGCCCGGACACCGGGGCGCCCGCGGCGCGGCGGCCGCTGCGGGAGGTGCTCCGCGAGGACGTCGCGACCGTCCTCGACAAGGACCCCGCCGCCCGCTCCCGCGCCGAGGTGCTCCTCTACCCGCACATCCACGCCCTGTGGACGTACCGGATCGCCCACCTGCTGTGGCGCCGCGGCCACCGCGTCAGCGCCCGCGCCCTGTCCCTGCTCGCCCGCGCCGTGTCCGGGATCGAGATCCACCCGGGGGCGCGGATCGGCCGCCGCTTCTTCATCGACCACGGCACCGCCGTCGTCATCGGCGAGACCGTCCGCATCGGCGACGACGTGATGCTGTACCACCAGGTCACGCTGGGCTCCGTCGGCTGGTGGAAGGACCTGCGCCGCCCCACCGGCTCGCGCCGCCACCCCGTCCTCGGCGACCGCGTCGTCATCGGCACCGGCGCCAGCGTGCTGGGCCCCGTCACCGTCGGCGCGGACTCCCGCATCGGCGCCCACTCGGTCGTCCTGGACGACCTGCCGCCGCGCAGCCGCGTCGTCGCCGCCGCCTCCGCGGCCCTCCCGCCCCTCGACACGGCGGCCCCCGCCTCCCCCGCCGTGACCGTCCCCGAAGGAACCCACACGCCATGACCGCGTACGTCGTCACCAGCGCCCCGCCGAACCCGAACGGCGACCTCCACCTCGGCCACCTCTCCGGCCCGTTCCTCGGCGCCGACGTCCTCACCCGCCACCTGCGCCAGCGCGGCCACGACGTCCGCCACGTGGGCTACTCCGACGAGCACTCCTGCTACGTGCCGCGCCGGGCCGCCGAGATCGGCTCCACCGCGTACCCGACGGCGCGGCTGTTCGGCGACCGCATGGAGGAGACGCTCTCGCTGGGCGCCATGCACCACGACTGGTTCACCCGCCCGCTCACCGACCCCGTCCACACCGAGTTCGTCCAGCGCTTCTTCCTCGACCTGTGGGAGTCCGGCGCGCTGGAGGTGCAGGAGCTGCCCGTCTTCCACTGCGGGCCCTGCGACCGCTACCTGTACGAGGCGGAGGTGCGCGGCTGCTGCCAGTTCTGCGCGGAGCCCTCCGACGGCGTCTACTGCGAGGCCTGCGGCCTCCCGCAGGACCCGGCCGGCCTCGCCGACCCGAAGTGCACCGCCTGCCGGACCGCCCCGGCGACGCGCACGCTGCGCCGCATCGTCTTCCCGCTGGAGCAGCGCCGCGGGGAGCTGGCCGCCTACTACGCCGAGGCGCAGGCCCGCGCCGAGTGGCGGCCCCGCCTGGTGGCCTACCTTCAGGGGCTGTTCGCGCGGGGCCCGCTGCCCGACACCCCGATCAGCCGGGAGGCCGGCTACGGCATCCCCGTGCCGCTGCCCGGCTGGGAGGGCCACGTCCTCGACACCTGGTTCAGCGGCATCTGGGGCTACGCGGCCGCCACGGCCCGGCTCTCCGAGGCGAACGGCGACCGCTCGGAGTGGGAGCGGCTGTGGACCGACCCGGAGACCCGGATCGTCAACTTCATCGGCTTCGACTGCTCGTTCTCGCACGCCGTGCTGTGGCCGGCGCTGCTGCTCGCGCGGGGCGGGCTGACGCTGCCGGCGCAGGTGGTGACGAACGAGTTCTACCGGCTGGAGGGCGACAAGTTCTCCACCAGCCGCGGACACGCCATCTGGGGCGGCGAGTTCCTGCGGCGGGTCAACGCGGACGCGCTCCGCTTCCACCTGTGCCTGACCGGGCCCGAGCGGGCGCAGAACAACTTCTCCATGAAGGAGTTCGCCGACACGGTCAGCACGGTGCTGGCGGGCTCCCTGGAGCGGTGGACCGACACCGTGCTCGACCTGCTGGCGCGGGACTTCGACTCGACCGTCCCGGACGGCGCGGACGGCGCGGACGACGGGGATGCCGGGGATACCGGGGATACCGGGGGGCCGGCCGCCGCCGAGCGGGCCGCGCTGCCCGGGCGGATCGCCGACGCCCTCGGCGCGGGGGCCTTCTCCCCGCAGCGTGCGGCCGACGTGCTGGCCACCGCGGTGGAGCGGGCCGACGCCGACCTGCGCGAGCTGGCCCTGCTGCGGGCCTCCGGCCCACGCGCCCGGTACGCGGCACGCCTCGCCGCACACGCCGAACTCCTCGCCGCGGTCGCGGCCACGGCGGCGCCGCTGATGCCGGGCTGGTCGGCGTTCCTCGCCGAGCGGCTGGGCCTGCCGGTCGACCTGGCGACCCGCATGCCGGCCTGGCCGCAGGGCCGCCTGCTGCCCGCGGGCAGTACCCTCCCTGCGTCGGTCCCGCTGTACTTCCACGAACTGTCGTGACCGCCTCCCCCGTGTCCGCGCCCGCCGCCGCCGGTCCGCGGGAGCCGCGGCCCGCCGCGGGCGGCCTCGCGGAAGGACTGCGGCGGACGCTGCTCGGGGTGCTGGGCGCCGGGCTGCTGGTGCTGCCGGGGGTCCTCGGGCCGGTGCCCGCCGCAACCGTGGCGGCGGTGGCCGCCGCCCTGGCCGGCTGGTGCCTGCTCGTCGCCGCCGCGGGCGGCACGGACCGCGGGGGCCCGACCGCGTTCGTCCGGGACCGGCTCGGCCCGCGGGCGGCCCGCGCGGCCACCGCGCTGTACTTCGGCGGCTTCGCCACCGGCCAGGCGGCCGTCGCCCTCGCCGCGGGCGGCTACGCCGCGGCCGGCTTCGCCCCGGCGGGCGACTCCGGCTGGCGGGCCCACCTGGCGGCCGCCGCCGTGCTGGCCGCGGCCGCCTGCCGCGCCTGGCTCAGCCCGCAGGGCCCCTCGCCCGCCGCCCGGCGGCTGCGGCTCGCCTCGGTGGCCGCGGTGGCCGCCGCCTGGTGGGGCCTCGGCGGTCCGCTCCCCGGCTCCGGCGCCACCGGCTGGTGGGCCGCCCTCGCGGCGGTGCCGCTGCTGTTCGGCTGGGTCGGGCTCGAAGGGGCCGTACCGTCCGCGGCCCGCCCCCGCGTGCTGGCCGGCACCCTGCTCGGGCTGGCCGCCGCCGCCGCCCTGTACGCCGTACTGGCCGCCCCGCCCGGCCCGTCCGCGCCGGAGCCGCATCCCGTCGCGGCAGCCGCCCTCGGTGCGGCCGCGGCCGTGCTGTGCTGGTCGTACTGCCGGACCAACCTCCAGGCCGCCGCGGCCCGTTGGACCGAACTCGGCGGCCGGTCCCGACGCGGCGGCGTCCTCGCCGGCGCCGCCCTCGCCCTCGCCTTCCTCGCCGCCGGCGCGGCCGCCGACTGGCCCGCCGCCGTCCTGCTCGCCGGCCCCGGTACCGCAACCGCGGCCCTGTACTGCCTCATCGCCGTGGCGGCCCTGCGCCGCCCCCGTCCCAAGGAGCACACCGCATGACCACCGCCCCTCAGACCGCACCCGCCACCGCCTCCAAGGTGCTGCGCGTACCTCCCGCCGACCCGGCAGCCGCCGCCGCCCACTTCCACCGCCGCTTCACCTTCGAGGCCGACGTCGCCGACGTCCACGCCGACATCGAGTCCGGCGCCCCCGGCTTCGTCCTCGTCGACAGCCGCAGCGCCGAAGCCTGGGCCCAGGGCCACATCCCCGGCGCCGTGCACCTGCCCACCGACGAGATCCCGGCGCGCGCCGCCGACGCCGTACCGCCCGGCAGCACCGTCGTCACCTACTGCTGGGGACCCGGCTGCAACGGCGCGACCCGCGCCGCCCACGCCTTCGCCACCGCCGGCTACCGGGTCAAGGAGATGCTCGGCGGCTACGAGTACTGGTCCCGCGAGGGCTTCCCCGTCGAGGACTCCGCCGGACTGCGCCGCTCCGCCCCCGACCCGCTGACCGCCCCCGCCGCCGAAGGCGCCGCCTGCGGCTGCTGACGCGGACGGCGCGCGCCGGGACGTCAGAGCAGACCCTGCTCGACGGCCCGCTGCCCCAGCTGGAACCGGCTGTGCGCGTCCAGCCTCTCCATCAACTCGGAGATCAGCCGCCGCTCGCTGCGCAGGGAGATCCCCAGCCGGCGGGCGGCGGCCTCGTCGGTGTAGCCCTGCGCCAGCAGCCGCAGCAGTTCGCGCGGCTGCGAACCCGGATCGTCCAGGCTCCGCCGCGGCGGCTCCCCGAACGGCAGCGCCGTCTCCCACACCGAGTCGAACAGGGCGCAGAACGCGGCGACCGCCCCCGGCTCCCGCAGCAGCACCGCGCCCAGCGCACTGTCGGCGGGGTCGATCGGCAGCAGCGCGAACTCCCGGTCGGCGATGACCATCCGCATCGGCAGCGAGGGCACCGTCCGCACCTCGCCGCCCCGTTCGGTCAGCCAGCGCGCGTGCTCCAGGCTGGCCGGGTCGTTGCGGATCGCGTCCTGGTAGACGGTGCGGATCTTCACCCCGCGCGCGATGAGCTCCTCGGTGATCGGCTCGCTGGCCCTGAACTGGGCAGCGGGCACGGGCCCTCCGGGATGGAAGCTGATCGACTCACGGCGGGTGCGGGACGACAGCTCGCTCAGCTTGGCCCGGACGGCCTCGACTCCCAGGAACCGCTCCGCCTCGTGCGCGGGCGGCGCCGGGTGCAGTTCGGCGTACTGCGACAGCAGCGCGCTCGCCGCGGCCTGGCTCTCGGCGAGCGCCCGGTGCCGCTGGGCGATCTCCGCCTGCTGGTGCGCGAGCAGCGAGTCCAGGGCCGCCTTCGGGTTGACGACGCGCAGCCGTCCGTCACTGCGCCAGGAGGGCGCCAGCAGCGACAGCCGGGTCAGCTCCTCCAGGTCGCCGCGTACGTCGTCCTCCGGGCGGCCCAGTTCGGCGGCGGCAGCGGCGACGGCGAGATCCGGCCGTTTGAGGATGAGCCGGTAGAGCGCGTCCGAGCGCTCGGTCAGCCCGAGAGAAACCAACAAAGGGAGCCCCCCAGCTCGCGGTTCGGAGCGGCAGCACGGCTGTTGCACCGACAACGCTGGCGGCAGGATGCGCGGCCCTCCGAGGGCCGATCTTGCACCCAGGATTGTCCATACCAGCCATGGCCCGCACAAACACCGTCCATCACGCGGACAGCACCTGCGGACATACCGTCACCCATCGGCGCGCCGCGGCGGAGAGGGCTGTTGGCAGAGATGTGTCAGAGCGCTTTGTGCCACCGCCGAACCGGCGACAGCGGCCCGCCCGCTCGGCACGATGGCGGCACGCCGGAGCGCAGGATCCGGCCAACCGCCATCATCCCCACGGTCCGATAAGAGGCATCGACACCATGCGCCGCACGCTCGCCACCCTCGCCACCGCCACCGCCGCTGCTCTGATCGCCGTCGCCGGCGTGAACGGCACCGGCCGGGCCTCCGCACCGGAATCCCCCGCGGACCCGGCCCACCGCGTGGTCGCCGAGCCCGGCTGGTCGGCCCCCGCCCCGCGCGACCCGGGCTGGTCCTGACCACACGAAAGCGCCCCGCACGGTCGAAACCGCGCGGGGCGCTCCCCGGCTGTAGGCCATGTCGGACTCGAACCGACAACCAACGGATTAAAAGTCCGCTGCTCTGCCAATTGAGCTAATGGCCCTCACTGCCCACCCCAGAGCATAGCCGGACCGCGCCCGTCAGCCGATCGGGTATCGACCGACCGGCCCCGTCGGATACGGCAAGAGCTGCTCGGCGGCGGGTTCTTGGCGGGTTCCGGGACGGCGACAGGCCCCCGCGGCGGTGCCGTGGGGGCCTGTCGGGCGTTCTCAGTGCCGGGGATCAGCCGTTGCGCTTCCAGCGCGGCTTGTCGTCGCGGCGGCCGCCGAAGGAGCCGGACGGGCGGTTGTCGTCGCGGCGGCCGTACGGGCGGTCGCCGCCACCGGAGCGGAAGCCGCCGGAGGGCCGGTCGTCGCGGCGGAAGCCGCCACGGTCGCCACCACGGTCACCCCGGTCGTCCCGGCGGAACCCACCGCGGTCGCCACCGCGGTCGTCGCGGTTGAAGGACGGGCGGTCGTCGCGGCGGAAGCCGCCACGGTCGCCACCACGGTCACCCCGGTCGTCCCGGCGGAACCCACCGCGGTCGCCACCGCGGTCGTCGCGGTTGAAGGACGGGCGGTCGTCGCGGCGGAAGCCGCCACGGTCGCCACCACGGTCACCCCGGTCGTCCCGGCGGAACCCACCGCGGTCGCCACCGCGGTCGTCGCGGTTGTACGACGGGCGGTCGTCGCGGCGGAAGCCGCCACGGTCGCCACCACGGTCACCCCGGTCGTCCCGGCGGAACCCACCGCGGTCGCCACCGCGGTCGTCGCGGTTGAAGGACGGGCGGTCGTCGCGGCGGAAGCCGCCACGGTCGCCACCACGGTCACCCCGGTCATCACGGCGGAAGCCGCCGCGGTCGCCGCGGTCGCCACCGCGGTCGCCGCGCTCACCGCGGTCGTCGCGGCGCTCGGTGCGCTCCCGGCGCTCCTCGGCCGCCGCGGCGGCGGCGACCTGGGCGGCCACCTCGGCCTGGGCGGCCTCGGCCGCCTCGGCGATCGCGGTGTCCGGGTCCTCGCCGCGCTCGCGGGCGGAGCGGGCGACGAGGCGGTCGGCCTCCTCGCGCAGCTCGGCGGCGCGGCGGGTCATGCGCTCCAGGCGGCGGGTCAGCTCGGCGACCTCGCGCTCGGCCTGCTTGGCGGCGTTGTTCGCGGAGTCGGCCTGGACCTCGGTCAGCGAGCGGGCGCCGGTGATCTCGGCGACCTCCGGGTCGAAGGCGCCGGCGCCCTGCACGATGTGGCGCGAGGCCTCGACGCCGGCGTCCTCCATCAGGCGGAAGATCTGGCGCCGCTGGTGCGGCAGCGCCAGGGAGACGACGACACCGGACTTGCCGGCGCGGGCGGTGCGGCCCGAGCGGTGCAGGTAGTCCTTGTGGTCGCCGGCCGGGTCCACGTTCAGGACCAGGTCGATGCCGTCGACGTGGATGCCGCGGGCGGCGACGTCGGTGGCGACGAGGGCGTTGACGTAGCCGTCCTTGAAGTCGGCGAGGACGCGGGTACGGGCGCCCTGCGTCATGCCGCCGTGCAGCGCGTCCGCCTTCACGCCGGCCTCGACGAGCTGCTCGGCGATGCGGTCGGCGCCCAGCTGGGTGCGGACGAAGATGATGGTGCGGCCCTTGCGGGCGGCGATCGCGGCCGTGACGGGGGCCTTGTCCTTCGGCTTCACGACGAGGACGTGGTGCGACATGGTCGTGACGTTGCCCTGGGCGCTGTCGACCTCGTGGCTGACGGGGTCGGTGAGGTAGCGCTTGACCAGGGTGGAGATCTCGTTCTCCATCGTGGCGGAGAACAGCATGCGCTGGCCGCCGGCCGGGACCTGGTCCAGGAGCTCGGTGACCTCGGGCAGGAAGCCCAGGTCGGACATCTGGTCGGCCTCGTCGAGGACCGCGACCTGGACGTCCTCCAGGGAGCAGGCGCCGCGGTTGATGATGTCGCGCAGGCGGCCCGGGGTGGCGACGAGGATGTCGACGCCGCGCTCCAGGGCGTAGATCTGGTTGCCCATGCTGGTGCCGCCGCAGACGACCTTCATCTTCAGGCCGAGCACGTCGCCGTAGGGCTGGAGGGCGTCCGCGACCTGCATCGCGAGCTCGCGGGTCGGGGTGAGGATGACCGCGCGGGGCTTCTTCTTGTCGGTCGTGCCGCCCGCCAGGCGCGCCAGGGTCGGCAGGCCGAAGGAGAGGGTCTTGCCGGAGCCGGTGCGGCCGCGGCCGAGGATGTCCTTGCCGGCCAGGGCGTCCGGGATGGTCGCGGCCTGGATCGGGAACGGGACGGTGACACCGTTCTGGGCGAGCTTGCGGACGACGCCCTCGGGCAGGCCCAGGTCGGCGAAGGTGGTCTCGGGCTCGTCGTCGGACTCGGCGTCGCGGTCGCCCGCCACGTCGGCCTCGAGGGCCTCGATGATCTCGTCGGCCTCGGCGGCCTCCATGGCCTCCGTCACCACGAGGGCCTCGACGGCGTCCACGATCTCGTGGGAGTCGTTCTCGGGCATGACGGCACGGTCAGAACTGGAAATGGACATGCGAAATGCGAAACCTTCCGGAGTCTCGGCACGCGCCCAAACTCCGTGAATCGCAATTCGACCGCCTCAATGCGGTCAGCCACGGCTAGGGAGAAACGCGCCACGCGGCGCGCTTCGGATCGGCGCCGGGCAATGGGATCAAACGATCTATAACCATACGCACCTCCTGGGGGGTCTGGCAAGTCGTTCTCGTCCGATCCGTCCTGACCTGGGGAGATCGGCCCGCGGGGCCGCCGCGGCGACGCCTCAGCCGCTGGGCGAGGGCGTCGGCTCGGGCTGCGGCGGAGTGGGCGTGGGGGCCGGGGGTGTGTGGGGCGGCTCCGGGGTCGGCGACTGCGCCGGCGGCGTGGGCTTCGCCCCGCCGGAACCGCCGGAGCCGCCGGAACCGCCGGAACCACCGCTTCCGCCGGGGCCCGGAGGCGGCTCCTGGGGTCCCTGCCCGCCCGCACCGCCCCCCGGCCCGGCCGACGGCGACGGCGCCCCGGGCCGCCCCGCCGGCGCATCCGGGCTGGCCGAAGCCCCCGTCGCGCCCGACGCCTTGCCGTCCTCGCCTGGCTTGCCCGCCTGGACCCCCGCGGAGGCCCTGCCGCCCTGCCCCGCCTCGTGGGACCCCGCCCCCCGCCGGGACGCGGCACCCCGGCCCGCCTCGGCGGCCTGCTTGCCGCCCGGCGAGGCGGACGGCCCCGGCTTCGCGGCGTCCCCGCCGACGCTCATGCAGCCCGCCGTGGCCGCGACCGCGAGCGCGGTGACGGCCAGGCGGAGGGAAGCGGACAACTGGCGCACGGTGCACCTCCGGGTGGGCGGTCAGAGTCCGCGGTGAGCGGGTCGATGTGCCCAACTCCCTTTGCCCCGCAAGGGACACGCCCCGGACGGACACCCGCCGGGAACCGGCCGCCCGCCTGCGACCCGGCCCGCCGAAGGCGCCCGGCCCCGCGCCCGCGTCTCCCTCAGCCCCACAGCCCGGCCGCCGCCTGCGACCCCAGCGCCACCGCCCCGAACCCGACCAGCACCGAGCCCGCCGCGTTCGCCGCGGCCGGCCCGCACCGCCTCCGCTCCGCCAGGCGCAGCGTCTCGTACGAGAACGTCGAGTACGTGCTCAGCGCCCCGCACAGCCCCGTCCCCAGCAGCAGCTGCCACCCCTCCGAAGCCGCCCCCGCCAGCACCGCCCCCGTCAGCAGCCCGAGCAGCAGGCAGGCGGCCGCGTTCACCGCGAACGTCCCCCACGGGAACACCGAGTCGTGCCGCGCCTGCACCGCCCGGTCCGCCAGGTACCGCAGCGGCGCCCCGACGGCCGCACCCGCCGCCACCAGCAGCCAGTTCACCCGCGGCCTCCGCCCACCGCGCGCCGCGTCACCGAGGCCGCCGCCCACACCGCGCCGAGCGCCGCCGCGAGCGTGGCCCCGGCGTACGCCGCCGCGCGCCCTGCCTCGCCCGCCGCCCACAGCCGGGTGAAGTCCCCCGCGTACGTGGAGAACGTGGTGAACCCGCCGAGCACACCGGTCCCCGCGAACGGCCGCAGCAGCGGGTGCGGCGGCGTCCGCCCGCCCTCGGCGATCAGGACCATCAGCACCCCGATCAGCGCACTGCCGGCCGCGTTCGTCCAGAACACCGCCCACGGGAAGCCCGCCTGGCCCGCAGGCCACAGCAGCGCCAGCCCGTACCGGGCCGACGCCCCCAGGGCGCCGCCCGCAGCGACCGCCGCGAGGACCGGCCCCAGCGGCTCGGCGCGCTGCGCCGGCACGTGCAGGTCGACGTCCGGGTCGACCGGGCCGACCACCGGGCGGACCCGGCCGGCGCCGTCCCCGGCCGGACCGCTCACCCGTAGCCCAGGGCGTGCAGCCGGGCATCGTCGATGCCGAAGTGGTGGGCGATCTCGTGGACCACGGTGATCTCCGTCTCCGCGATCACGTCCTCCCGGTCCTCGCACATCCGCAGGGTCGGGTTGCGGTAGACGGTGATCCGGTCCGGCAGCACGCCCGCGTACCACTCACCGCGCTCCGTCAGCGGAGTCCCCTCGTAGAGGCCGAGCAGCTCCGGGTCGTCCGCGGGCGGCTCGTCCTCGACGAACACCGCCACGTTGTCCATCAGCCGCGTCAGCTCCGGCGGGATGCGGTCCAGGGCCTCGGCGACGAGCTCCTCGAACTCCTCGCGTGTCATCTCCAGCACCCGGTCATTGTCCCTCCGCACCGGGCGCACGCAGCCTGCCGGGGGAAACCGTTTTGGCGTTACCTCCCCGCATCCCATATGCTTCTCACGTCCCCGACGCGCTGGAAAGCGCCCCGGCGGGCCTTTAGCCCTCATCGTCTAGTGGCCCAGGACGCCGCCCTTTCAAGGCGGTAGCACGGGTTCGAATCCCGTTGGGGGTACGCATTACCGTGTGCAAGACTTGTCTCGCACACTGCATGGTCCTGTGGAGCAGTTGGTTAGCTCGCCACCCTGTCAAGGTGGAGGTCGCGGGTTCAAGTCCCGTCAGGATCGCTGAGGCCGGAAACGGTCTCGTGGCTGGGTAGCTCAGTTGGTACGAGCGATCGCCTGAAAAGCGATAGGTCGCCGGTTCGACCCCGGCCCCAGCCACAAAAGGAAGGCCCCGTCCACCGGACGGGGCCTTCCGCGTCATTCCCGCGCCTCCGCCGGCTCCGGCGCGCCCTCCCCGGCAGCCGCGGCCGGGCCGCCGCGCAGCCGGCGCACCAGCACCACCGCGAGGGCCCCCGCCGCGGCCACGCCGAGCAGCACCGCGTCCGGCACCGCGCCCGCGATCTCCCGCACCCGCTGCTCCACCGCGAACGAATCGTCCACGTCCAGCAGCCCCGGCAGCGCGCTCGCCCCGTCGTACGCCAGGAACAGCGCCCCCAGCAGGACGAAGAACAGCCCCGAAAGCAGCGACGTGCTGTGCACCTCGAGCCGCCCCAGGCGGACGGGCCGGCCGCGCAGCAGGCGCCGCCGCCCCAGGTCGAAGCGCTCCCACAGCAGGGCCAGCACGAAGAGCGGCACGGCCATCCCCAGCGCGTACACCGCGAGCAGCAGCCCCCCGTAGACCGGGCTGCCGCCGAGGGCCGCCACCGTCAGCACGCTCCCCAGGATCGGCCCGGCGCAGAAGCCGGCCAGCCCGTACACGGCGCCCAGCGCGTACACCGACAGCGCGGTCGTCGGCCGGATCCGCCCCGACAGCTCCGAGAGCCGCCGCGGCGCGAAGCCCCTGCCGAGGACCTGCGCGATGCCCAGCGCGATGATCAGCCAGCCGCCCGCCAGGACGAGGGCGTCCCGGTGGCCGTGGAAGAACCGGCCGGCCGTCGAGGACGCCGCGCCGAGCGGGACGAGGGTCGTGGCCAGGCCCGCGTAGAAGATCCCGGTCCGCGCCAGCAGCCGGGACGGGGAGTCGATCGAGTACGCGAAGAACGCCGGCAGCAGCAGCGCGCTGCACGGGCTGAGCAGCGCCAGCAGCCCGCCGAGCAGGGCGGCCAGGTAGCCGATGCCCGTCACCGGGCCGCCTCCGCCTTCGCCCCGTCGATCACCGCGGCGAAGGCGCCGTACGGCTGGGCGCCGGCGATCGGGCGGCCGTTGACCAGGAAGGACGGGGTCGAGGCGACGCCGATGCGGCTCCCCTCCTCCCGGTCCCGGGCCAGCGCCGCCGCGGCTGCCTCGCCGGCCATGTCCCGGGAGAAGCGCTCCAGGTCGGGGACGCCGGCCTCGCGGGCCAGCTCCAGCAGGCGCTCCGCGCCGAAGCCCTTCTCCTTGGCGCCGGGCGCGTACGCGGCGGCATGGAACTGCTGGAAGCGGTCCTGCTGCCCGGCGGCCCAGGCAGCCTTCGCCGCGGCCTCGGACTCCTCGCCGAAGATCGGGAAGTTGCGCCACTCGATGCGCAGCGTGCCGTCCTCGACGTACTTGCGGATCAGCTCGGGCTCGGTGTCCCGGGCGAACTTGCCGCAGTAGCCGCACTTGAAGTCGGAGTACTCGATCAGCACGACCGGGGCGTCCTGCCGGCCGACGGCGAGCCGGTCGCCGGCCTCGCGGCGCGCGAGCTTCAGCAGCTCGGCGCGGGCGCCGGAGTCCTCGGACCGCGGCTGCGACACCGCGCCGCCGCCCCGCGCCGGGCGGTCGTCGGGGGCGGTGGCCTGCCAGGACGCCAGCCCCAGCGCGGCCGCGGCGAGGACGACGCCCGCGCAGGCCAGCACCGTCTTGCCGGTGGAGCGGGAGGAGGGTCGGGAAGGGCGGGTGGAGGAAGGCATACGGGTGCTCCGGACGAGGTGGTGGACAGGGAGGGCGGCAGTCCGGCCGCTCGGGCCGGGCGGGCGTCCTCCTACACCCGCATCACGGAGAGCTCCAGCGGCCCGGGAGCGGGCCGGTCGGGGGCGCGCGCCCCGCCCGGCGGCCCGGACACGGCGCAGGCGGCGGGCGGCGCGCAGCCGGGGAGGGGGCGGGCGCAGCCGGCGAGGACGTGGTCGGCCTGCGCGCCGGCGCGGGCCGGCACGGCCGGCACCCGCTCGGGCCCCGCGGGCCCCGGCCCGCACCACGGCCCCCGCCCGGAAGCGTCGGCATCGGCCCGCTGCCGGGCGGCTGAGGCCCGTACGGCCTCGGCCCCGTCGCCGGCGCCGGCGGACACCCGCCCGGCACCGTCCGCGGAGGCCCGGTCGAAGGCCCGGTCGAAGGCCCGGCCGGAGGGAGCCGGACCGGCCGCCTGCCCGGCGGGCGCCGCGCCTCCCGCGACCACGCAGAACAGCGCCAGCAGCGCCGCGAGCAGCACGCCGCCCGCGCACCGGTGCGCGCTGCTCGGCATACGTGGGGCCTCTCACGCGGGAAGGGACGGGGGATCGTCCCGAAATGGTACGGCTCCCCCCGACAAATGCGTTCGCCACCCGGCGCACCGGGGTGAGATCCTCGAGCAGGTATGTCTACTTCCTTCGCCGCCCTGCAGACGCTTCTCGGTGAGATCTCCCTCCGCGACGCGCACCGCCTCGGCCGCCGCCTCGAAGGCGCCCGCCGCATCCGCAAGCCCGAGGCCAGGCAGGCCGTGCTCGACGAGATCGCCGCGGAGGCCGAGAAGGCCGCCGCGCGGCTGGCCGGCCGCGCCTTGCGCAAGCCCGAGGTCACCTACCCCGAGAACCTGCCCGTCAGCCAGAAGAAGGACGAGATCGCCGAGGCGATACGCGACCACCAGGTCGTGATCGTCGCCGGTGAGACCGGTTCCGGCAAGACCACGCAGATCCCGAAGATCTGCATGGAGCTGGGCCGCGGCGTCCGCGGCATGATCGGGCACACCCAGCCCCGCCGCCTCGCGGCCCGCACGGTCGCCGAGCGGATCGCCGAGGAGCTGAAGTGCGAGATCGGCGGCACGGTCGGCTGGAAGGTCCGCTTCACCGACCAGGTCGACCCGGACGCGACGTTCGTGAAGCTGATGACGGACGGCATCCTCCTCGCGGAGATCCAGACCGACCGCGAGCTGCGCGCCTACGACACGATCATCATCGACGAGGCCCACGAGCGGTCCCTGAACATCGACTTCCTGCTGGGCTACCTCTCCCAGCTGCTGCCCCGGCGCCCCGACCTCAAGGTCGTGATCACCTCCGCGACCATCGACCCGGAGCGCTTCTCCCGCCACTTCGGCGACGCCCCGATCGTCGAGGTCAGCGGCCGCACGTTCCCCGTGGAGGTCCGCTACCGGCCGCTGCTGGAGGAGGACTCCGAGGAGAGCGACCGCGACCAGATCACCGCCATCTGCGACGCCGTGGACGAGCTCCAGGCGGAGGGGCCGGGCGACATCCTGGTCTTCCTCTCCGGCGAGCGCGAGATCCGCGACACCGCGGACGCGCTGATCAAGAAGAAGCTGCGCTTCACGGAAGTCCTGCCGCTGTACGCCCGCCTCTCGCACGCCGAGCAGCACCGGGTCTTCCAGCAGCACACCGGCCGCCGCATCGTCCTGGCCACGAACGTCGCCGAGACCTCGCTGACCGTCCCGGGCATCAAGTACGTCATCGACCCGGGCACCGCCCGCATCTCCCGCTACAGCCACCGCACCAAGGTCCAGCGCCTGCCGATCGAGCGGATCTCGCAGGCCAGCGCCAACCAGCGCAAGGGCCGCTGCGGCCGTACCAGCGACGGCATCTGCATCCGGCTGTACTCCGAGGACGACTTCGACGCCCGCCCGGAGTTCACCGACGCCGAGATCCTCCGCACCAACCTCGCCTCCGTCATCCTCCAGATGACCGCGGCCGGGCTCGGGGAGATCGAGAAGTTCCCCTTCATCGACCCGCCGGACCACCGCAACATCCGCGACGGCGTCCAGCTCCTCCAGGAGCTCGGCGCCCTCGACCCGGCCGAGAAGGACCCCCGCAAGCGGCTCACCCCGCTCGGCCGCAAGCTCTCCCAACTGCCCGTCGACCCGCGGCTGGCCCGCATGGTCCTGGAGGCCGACCGCAACGGCTGCGTCCGCGAGGTCATGGTCATCGCCGCCGCGCTGTCGATCCAGGACCCGCGCGAGCGCCCGTCCGACAAGCAGACCCAGGCCGACCAGCACCACGCCCGCTTCAAGGACGAGACCAGCGACTTCCTGTCGTTCCTGAACCTGTGGCGCTACATCCGGGAGCAGCAGAAGGAGCGCGGCTCCTCCTCCTTCCGCCGGATGTGCAAGCAGGAGTACCTGAACTTCCTGCGGATCCGCGAGTGGCAGGACGTCTACTCGCAGCTGCGCACGGTCGCGAAGGGCATGGGCATCCACGTGAACGAGGCGGACGCCTCCGAGCAGCACGTGCACGTGTCGCTGCTCGCCGGCCTGCTGTCGCACATCGGCCTGAAGGACACCGACAAGAACGAGTACCTGGGCGCCCGGAACGCCAAGTTCGCGATCTTCCCGGGCTCGGCGCTCTTCAAGAAGCAGCCGAAGTTCGTGATGTCCGCCGAGCTGGTGGAGACCTCCCGGCTGTGGGCGCGGGTCAACGCCAGGGTGGAGCCCGAGTGGGTCGAGCCGCTGGCCGGGCACCTGCTCAAGCGCACGTACAGCGAGCCGCACTGGGAGAAGGACCAGGCCGCCGTGATGGCGTACGAGAGGGTCACGCTGTACGGCGTGCCGATCGTCGCCCAGCGGAAGGTCAACTACGGGCGGATCGACCCGGAGGCCTCGCGCGAGCTGTTCATCCGCCACGCCCTCGTCGAGGGGGACTGGCGCACCCACCACAAGTTCTACGCCGACAACCGCAAGCTGCTGACCGAGGTCGAGGAGCTGGAGAACCGGGCGCGGCGCCGCGACATCGTCGTCGACGACGAGACCCTCTTCGACTTCTACGACCAGCGGATCCCCGAGCACGTGGTGTCGGGGGCGCACTTCGACTCCTGGTGGAAGCACAAGCGCCGCGAGGAGCCCGAACTCCTCGACTTCGAGCGCGAGATGCTGCTGACGGAGAAGGCCGCCGGCGTCACCAAGGCCGACTACCCCGACTCCTGGCGGCAGGGGCAGCTGAAGTTCCGGGTCACCTACCAGTTCGAGCCGGGCGCGGACGCGGACGGCGTGACCGTCCACATCCCGCTCCAGGTGCTCAACCAGGTCACCTCCGAGGGCTTCGACTGGCAGATCCCGGGCCTGCGGGAGGAGGTGGTGACCGAGCTGATCCGGTCGCTGCCCAAGCCGATCCGCCGCCACTACGTGCCCGCGCCGAACTACGCGGCCCGCTTCCTGGACACGGCGGCGCCCCTCCAGGAGCCCCTGGCGGCCACGCTGGCGCGCGAACTGCACCGGATGGTGGGCGTCCCGGTCACCGCGGACGACTTCGACCCCTCCCGGATCCCCGATCACCTGAAGATCACCTTCCGGATCGTTGACGAGCGGCGCCGGAAGGTCGCGGAGGACAAGGACCTGGAGGCGCTGCGCCTCAGGCTCAGGCCGAAGGCCCGCCAGGCCCTCTCCCAGGCCGCCGCGGCCACCGCCGAGCGGTCGGGCGGGGAGTCGGTGGAGCGCTCCGGGCTGGCGGACTGGACGATCGGCACCCTGGCCCGGGTCTTCGAGACCCGGCGGGCCGGCCAGCCCGTGAAGGCGTACCCGGCGCTGGTCGACGAGGGGGCGAGCGTCGCCGTACGCCTCTTCGACACCGAGGCCGAGCAGCAGCAGGCGATGTGGCTGGGCACGCGCCGGCTGATCCTGCTGAACCTCCCGGTGAACGCCGCCAAGTTCGCCTCGGACCGGCTCAGCAACCAGCAGAAGCTGTCCCTGTCGCGCACCCCGCACGGCTCCGTGCAGGCCCTGTTCGACGACTGCGCGACGGCCGCCGCGGACAAGCTGATCGCCGACCACGGCGGCCCCGCCTGGGACGAGGCGGGCTACCGCAGGCTGTACGAGGCCGTGCGCGCCGACCTGGTGGACACGACCGTCCGCACGGTCGGGCAGGTGCAGCAGGTCCTGGCGGCGTGGCAGGCCTGCGAACGGCGTCTGAAGGGCACGCAGAGCCCGGCCCTGCTGGCGAACCTCCAGGACGTCAGGGCGCAGCTGGCGGCCCTCATGCCGCCCGGCTTCGTGACCCTGACCGGGCTGCGGCGGCTGCCGGACCTGATGCGGTACCTGGTGGCGGCCGACCGCCGGCTCCAGCAGATGCCGACGGCCGTCCAGCGGGACACCACGCGCATGCAGAAGGTCCACGAGATGCAGGACGAGTACGCCTGGCTGCTGGAGCAGCTGCCCAAGGGCCGGCCGGTGCCGGAGGCGGTCACGGACATCCGCTGGATGATCGAGGAGCTCCGGGTCAGCTACTTCGCGCACTCGCTGGGGACGGCGTACCCGGTCTCCGACAAGCGCATCGTGAAGGCGGTGGACGCGGCGGCTCCGTGACGGGGCGCCCGCCGGTTCGACGCACCCCCCGGGCTCATGTACAGTCTGATGCGCAGCCAGGCACGAAAACGGCTGCACATCGAGGTCCTGTGGAGCAGTTGGTTAGCTCGCCACCCTGTCAAGGTGGAGGTCGCGGGTTCAAGTCCCGTCAGGATCGCAGCAGGAGAAGGGCCCGCATCCCCGCCGGATGCGGGCCCTTCCGCATGTCCGCGTCCGCTGCGCACCCGCGGGCGGGCTCGCGTGCCGCGCCGCCGGGGGTCACCGCCCGCCCGGGAGGCAACGGCCGGTACTTCACCCGTTCGGCCGACCGAATTCACCCGTCTGCCCTCCGCGAGTGCAATCCTCCGCCTAAATCACCCCTCGGGCGAGACCGCTCTGCGCGGGACATCCCTTTACGGGCGCATTGCCTCCCACACAAGGGTCACAGCCTGTGACAGGAGTCACCACACGAGTTTTCGGTACCCGCACTTTTATCGCACCCATACGTCGGCTCAATTTAATATGTGCAATGGCACCTCCCCGGGGAGGCCGGCGCGACCGCGGCTGCCGCCCTGCCCGCGGGCACAAAAAAGATCGCGCTGGACCCGGCGGAGTCCAGCGCGACCGAACGGCCGGGCACCTGTTGGGGCAGGTCCGGCCGAATGAAGCACAGTGGGTTTCACCGGATTGGGGGATCCGATGCCTACCCGTTCAAAGCGGGGTGATGAACGCGACCTCAGGCCTCGCTGCGCTGCTGCGGAATTCCCGCGAGCAGGGCGCGGACCTCGGCCTCGCGGTAGCGGCGGTGCCCACCCAGGGTGCGGATGGACGTCAGCTTGCCGGCCTTGGCCCAGCGGGTCACCGTCTTCGGGTCCACGCGGAACATCGTGGCGACCTCAGCCGGGGTCAGCAGCGGCTCGGCATCAGGGGTGCGAGCGGTCATGAGCGGCCTCCTCGGGAGAACCGAACCATCTCGGTTCTTTCCTCTAAATTCTGCACCTTGGCCCGCGTTGCCCGAAATGGACATACGCGGGCCGAGTCGGTTATAGGACGAACGGCTTGTCCTCGGCACTACAACTACACCATCCGTCCAGCCGCGACGGCCAAACCGACGGAATTGCCCTCCGAGGTGTTCATCAGCGGTCGGAAGCCGATGGACCGCCCCATAGCGGACAGTCACCCCACTGTAACGATCAGTCACAGAGCGATCAGGAGTCCTCCGGACCCCCCGTAGCGTGCAATGCCGAGCATTCCGCCCTCAGTTGGGCGGAAGGAACCCTCCCCGGACTCCTTGTCCTATTTTGGCACGAGGGTAGGGGAACGGCGCAAGGGTGTGTTTAGTGCAGTCCGTCACGCTTGAGACAATGGCCCGGATCGGGACGTAGGTCCCGCCCGTTCGCCCCGAATACGGGTTCGCAGCCTCCCCCTAGTTGGCGAACAGTCTCTCCCGTACCGCCCGCCAGCGCTCCCCCAATTCCGCGTACGCCTCCGCCGCCCCGGCCGCGTCCCCGGACCGCAGCGCCGCCATCCCCGCCGCGACGTCGCGGGCCGACCGGTCCGCCGCCAGCCGCTCCGCCGGCAGCGCGTGCACCAGCCCGCCGTAGTCGAGTTCGACCATCGAGCGCGGATGGAACTCCTCCAGCCAGCTGCCGACCCCGACCAGCCCGTCGGCGAGCATCTCGTACCCCTCCGCCTCGCGCAGCGTCCGCAGCGCCCGGGCCAGCCGCCGCCGCGCCTGGACCATCGGCGTCCGGTACCGCAGCCGCTCGCCCGGCAGGTACTCCCGCTCATCGTCCGCCACCAGCACGAACCAGCGCAGTGGCACCTGCCACACCGAGCTGCGGATCCACGGCCGCGCGTCCGGGTTCCGCTCACGCCAGCGCTCGTACTCCTCGGCCGCCCGCCGCCGCGACTCCGGGGGCAGCGCCGCGTCCAGCACCGGAGCCGGGAACTCCTCGACGAGCTCCTTCAGCGCCAGCCAGCCCCGCAGCCGCGTCCGCCACGGGCAGACCAGCAGCACCCCGTCCACCTCCGCCGTGAAGGCGTCCGAGCTCTCGCGCCGCGGCACCCCCGCCACCGGGACGCGCACCAACTCCGCCAGCGAACGGCGCAGTTCGTCCTGGGCCGTGGGCCCCGCCCCGCGCCGGGCGTACGCCGCCCAGTGCGTGCGCTCCGGCTCGGCGAAGGCCCCCAGCGGCTCGTAGACCCGCAGGTAGGAGGCGTACGGGACGGTCGGCGCCGGGCGCTCGGACGGCGGCCGGGGGTCGCGGGATGCACTCACGCTTCCGTACTCCCCCGCCCTGCCCGGGCCTACTCCGCCCGCCGCGCGGACCGGCCCCGGCGGCAGCGGAGCGCCGCCCCGTACTCCGGGAGTGTTCCGATCCCCGGACAGGGGGTCTGCCGGCGGCGCTTTGGACTTACTCTGCTCCCAGCACGCCCTCCCCCACCCGCAGGGCGGGCGTCATTCCGCCGCATCTCTTCCATGGGAGTCACCACCGTGACCGAAATGACCGACGGCGTCCTGCACACCCTGTTCCGCACGGAGCAGGGCGGCCACGAGCAAGTCGTGCTGTGCCAGGACCGGGCCACCGGACTCAAGGCCGTCATCGCCATCCACTCCACCGCCCTGGGCCCCGCCCTCGGCGGCACGCGCTTCCACGCGTACGCCTCCGACGAGGAGGCCGTCCTCGACGCGCTGAACCTCTCGCGCGGCATGTCCTACAAGAACGCCATGGCCGGCCTCGGCCTCGGCGGCGGCAAGGCCGTCATCATCGGCGACCCGGACGTCATCAAGACCGAGGAGCTCCTGCTGGCCTACGGCCGCTTCGTGGAGTCCCTCGGCGGCCGCTACGTCACCGCCTGCGACGTCGGCACCTACGTCGCCGACATGGACGTCGTCGCCCGCGAGACCCGCTGGGCCACCGGCCGCTCCCCCGAGAACGGCGGCGCCGGCGACTCCTCCGTCCTCACCGCCTTCGGCGTCTTCCAGGGCATGCGCGCCAGCGCCCAGCACCTGTGGGGCGACCCGACCCTGCGCGGCCGCAAGGTCGGCGTGGCCGGCGTCGGCAAGGTCGGCCACTACCTGGTCGAGCACCTCCTGGAGGACGGCGCCGAGGTCGTGATCACGGACGTCCGCGAGGAGTCCGTCCGCCGCATCCTCGACAAGCACCCGCAGGTCGTCGCCGTCGCCGACACGGACGCGCTGATCCGCACCGAGGGCCTGGACATCTACGCCCCCTGCGCGCTCGGCGGCGCCCTCAACGACGACACCGTCCCGGCGCTGACCGCCACGATCGTCTGCGGCGCGGCGAACAACCAGCTCGCCCACCCCGGCATCGAGAAGGACCTCGCGGACCGCGGGATCCTCTACGCCCCGGACTACGTGGTCAACGCGGGCGGCGTCATCCAGGTCGCCGACGAGCTCCACGGCTTCGACTTCGACCGCTGCAAGGCGCAGGCCACGAAGATCTTCGACACCACGCTCGAAATCTTCGCACGTGCGAAGTCGGACGGCATTCCGCCGGCCGCCGCCGCCGACCGCATCGCCGAGCAGCGCATGGCGGACGCCCGCGCCGCCAAGGCGGCGAAGGCCTCCTGACCCCTGACGGGCGCCACCCGCCGGGGCGCGGCGAGACGGAACTCACTGCGCTTCGGCGGGTCGCCCGCCGGGAAAGAGTTAAAATCGCAGCTGACCAGCGAGGACGGGGCGCCTCGGTGGTCCTGCACCGGGGCGCGTGATGCGGGCGGCGTACCGTATGGCCGCGGAAGCAGGTACCGTTAAACCCCTACGGACGGTCTCTCCGAGGAGAGCCCGCTCCGAACCATGAACGCGTGTCAGACTCTGGGGCCGTCGAGCCCCGTCACCGAGGGGGTCGAGCCATGGGGCGCGGCCGGGCCAAGGCCAAGCAGACGAAGGTCGCCCGCCAGCTGAAGTACAACAGCGGCGGCACTGACCTTGCGCGTCTGGCCAACGAGCTGGGCGCATCGCCGACGGCGCCGCTGCTGCCTGTCAGCGAGCCGGTCGACGTCGATGACGAGCTGGACGACGACGACCCGTACGCCAAGTACGCGGAGATGTACAACGACGACGACGAGGACGAGGACGACGAGTCCGGCCCGTCCGCGCAGCGTCGCGGCGCTTGACGCCTACGCCGTAGCCGGCCACCCACGCGGCCGAGCAGCTGCAACAGCACAGGAAACCCGGTCCGGGGCCCCGCCCCGGACCGGGTTTCCGTGCGTCTTTCAGCTCGCGTAGGAGCCGGTCAGCTCCGCACCCGAGGCGTGCTCGCCGCGCTCGGTGATCGCGCCTGCGACCCAGGCGTCGACGCCCCGGTCGGCCAGCGCCGTCAGCGCCACGTCCACCGACTCCTGCGGGACGACGGCCATCATGCCGACGCCCATGTTCAGGGTCTTCTCCAGCTCCGGCTGCTCCACCCGGCCGGCCCTGCCGACGAGGTCGAAGACCGCGCCGGGCGCCCACGTGGACCGGTCGACGGTGGCGTGCAGGTGGTCCGGGATCACCCGGGCCAGGTTGGCCGCGAGGCCGCCGCCGGTGATGTGCGAGAAGGCGTGGACCTCGGCCGTACGGGTGAGGGCCAGGCAGTCCAGCGAGTAGATCTTGGTGGGCTCCAGCAGCTCCTCGCCGAGGGTCCGGCCGAGCTCCTCGACGTGGGCGTCGAGCGACATCCCGGCCCGGTCGAAGAGGACGTGCCGGACGAGCGAGTACCCGTTCGAGTGAAGGCCGGACGACGCCATCGCGATGACCGCGTCACCCGTACGGATGCGATCCGCGCCGAGCAGGGCGTCGTACTCGACGGCGCCGGTGCCCGCTCCCGCCACGTCGAAGTCGTCCGGGCCCAGCAGGCCCGGGTGCTCGGCGGTCTCGCCGCCGACCAGGGCGCAGCCGGCGAGGACGCAGCCCTCGGCGATGCCCTTGACGATGGCCGCGACGCGCTCCGGGTGGACCTTGCCCACGCAGATGTAGTCCGTCATGAAGAGCGGCTCGGCTCCGCACACCACGATGTCGTCCATGACCATCGCGACCAGGTCGTGGCCGATCGTGTCGTAGACGCCCATCTGGCGGGCGATGTCGACCTTCGTGCCCACCCCGTCGGTGGCAGAGGCCAGCAGGGGGCGCTCGTAGCGCTTGAGGGCGGAGGCGTCGAAGAGGCCGGCGAAGCCGCCCAGGCCGCCGAGGACCTCGGGGCGCTGCGTCTTCTTCACCCACTCCTTCATCAGCTCGACGGCGCGGTCCCCCGCTTCGATGTCGACGCCCGCCGCGGCGTAGCTGGCACCGGTGGTCTTCTCTGTCATGACAGGAGAGAGCTTTCGTGTCGTTACTGCGTGGGGTGCCGGGCCCTGGGAAAAGCCTGAAAGACAGGGCCCGGCGCAGGTTGAGCCGGAAATGCGGGCTACGGGCGGCGCAGCGCGTCGGCGGCGTCGGTGCCGCCGGCCAGCTCGGTCTCCAGGAGCTGCTTGCCCAGCAGCTGCGGATCGGGCAGCTCCATGGGGTACTCGCCGTCGAAGCAGGCGCGGCAGAGGTTCGGCTTCTGGATGGTCGTCGCCTCGACCATGGAGTCGAGGGAGATGTACGCGAGGGAGTCCGCGCCCAGCGAGGTGCCGATCTCCTCGACGCTCATGCCGTTGGCGATCAGCTCCGCCCGGGTGGCGAAGTCGATGCCGAAGAAGCACGGCCACTTCACCGGCGGCGAGGAGATCCGGATGTGGACCTCGGCCGCACCGGCCTCGCGGAGCATGCGGACCAGCGCGCGCTGCGTGTTGCCGCGGACGATCGAGTCGTCCACGACCACCAGGCGCTTGCCCCGGATGACTTCCTTGAGGGGGTTGAGCTTGAGGCGGATGCCCAGCTGGCGGATCGTCTGCGAGGGCTGGATGAAGGTCCGGCCGACGTAGGCGTTCTTGACCAGGCCGGAGCCGTACGGGATGCCGCTCGCCTCGGCGTAGCCGACCGCGGCGGGCGTGCCGGACTCCGGCGTCGCTATCACCAGGTCGGCGTCGACCGGGGCCTCCTTGGCGAGGCGCCGGCCCATCTCGACGCGCGAGAGGTAGACGTTCCGGCCGGCGATGTCGGTGTCCGGGCGCGCCAGGTAGACGTACTCGAACACACAGCCCTTGGGCTTCGCTTCTGCGAAGCGTGAGGTGCGCAGGCCGTTCTCGTCGATGGCGATCAGCTCGCCGGGTTCGACCTCGCGGACGAAGCTGGCGCCCACGATGTCGAGGGCGGCGGTCTCGCTCGCGACCACCCAGCCGCGCTCCAGGCGGCCGAGGACCAGCGGGCGGATGCCCTGCGGGTCACGGGCGGTGTAGAGGGTGGTCTCGTCCATGAAGACGAGCGAGAAGGCGCCCTTGACCTGCGGGAGGACCTTGGCGGCCGACTCCTCGACGGTCAGGGGGCGGCCCTCGTCGTCCGTCTGCCCGGCCAGCAGGGCCGTGACGAGGTCGGTGTCGTTGGTGGCCGCCACCTGGGTGGCGCGGCCGTCCTGTCGGGGGAGGTCGGCGACCATCTCGGCAAGCTCGGCGGTGTTCACCAGGTTGCCGTTGTGGCCCAGGGCGATGGAGCCGTGGGCGGTCGCGCGGAAGGTCGGCTGGGCGTTCTCCCAGACGGACGCGCCAGTGGTCGAGTAGCGGGCGTGACCGACCGCGATATGACCTTGGAGCGATCCGAGGGAGGTTTCGTCGAAGACCTGGGAGACGAGTCCCATGTCCTTGAAGACGAGGATCTGGGAACCGTTGCTCACAGCGATGCCCGCGGACTCCTGTCCGCGGTGCTGCAGTGCATACAGTCCGAAGTAGGTGAGCTTGGCGACCTCTTCACCCGGAGCCCAGACACCGAAGACGCCGCAAGCGTCCTGGGGGCCCTTTTCGCCGGGGAGCAGGTCGTGGTTGAGTCGTCCATCACCACGAGGCACGCCACCGAGTGTAGGCGAGATCGACCACTGGTCCGAATTGGGGACTGACGGTAAAAGTCACAGTGCGGACAGTCGGGTAACCCCTGCGGAGGGTGACGGGTCCGATATCCGCAAATGCGGTGGTTGACACGCACCTGCCGATGCAATGGGCGCTCTTCCTGCGGTGTCGCGGCGGGAGCGGTGAGAGAGCGGCCCGACAGCGCTCGGCGGCGCCTGCCGGGCAGTCGGCGGATCCCGCTCCGCTTTCCTGCGGGCGGGGCGGGGCGGGGCCGCCGGGAACGCCGTGTTTCTTTTCCTTTTCTTTCCCTTTTTCCCGTGCGTTCGTACGGGTCACTCGGCGGCGGAGGCCGCCTCGGCCGTCAGCCCGCGGCCGTCGGGCGCGGTCAGGGTGAGGGTGTGCGCCCGGATCCGCCAGGTGAGCGGGCCGCTCCCGAGGAGTTCGGTGAGGGCGCGCTCCAGGTCGCCCTCGGGGCCGGTGCAGGCGACCCGGGTCGACGTCAGCTCGCCGAAGGTGATCCGGTCGCCCTCGACGGTGGCCGGGGCGGTGAACCGGTTGCACCCGAGGTTGCCGGCGGCGGCGCCGTCGGGGCCGATCCGCAGGACGGCCCGGCCGGCCGCAGGGGCCGGGACGGAGGCCGCCGTACCGTCGCCGAGCAGGGCGGTGACGGTCCACTGGGTGGCGGTGAGCGGGGCGTCCGGCACCGGGGCGCGCAGCACCAGCTCGACGGTGCTGCCGTCGGCGGCCCTGAGGGTCAGCTGGTCCCCGGGGCCGCGGCGTGCCTCCAGGCGCCCGCGGAGCACCTTGGCGAACTCGGCCTCGAAGGCGCTGTGTTCGCAGGCCATGGTGGTCGACGCACCGGGTTCGACGGTGAGGGCGGTGGCCTGCCGGCCGGCGGCCTCGTGGGCGACGGCCGCGGTGAATCCGTTGCAGCCGTAGTTGCCCTTGGCCTCGGCCCGGCCGGGGGAGCCGGCCTCGAAGTCGACGTGCGCGGTGGGCGGTGCGGTCAGGGTGCGGCCGCCGGCCGTCAGGCTCCGTACGGACCAGGAGCCGGCGAAGTCAGGGCCCGCGGAGGCGCCGGGGGAGGCGCCGCCGTCGCCGCACGCGGAGGTCGCGGCGAAGGCCAGGAGGGCGACGAGGGCTGCGGGAAGGTTCCGGAGCTTTCGCATGCCGGTGGGACGGGCGGCGGGCCGGACCGGTTCCGCAGGCCCGGGCCGGCCCCGCCACCCTCCCCTGCCGCGGTGGCCGGATTCAGCTCATCACCGGCAGCAGTGCGGCGAGGTCGGCCCGCTCGCCGCTCGCGGTGACCCGGGCGTCGGCGAGGGCCGCCGCCCACTGCGTACGCCCGGTGGCCAGCCGGATCCACGTCAGCGGATCGGTCTCCACGACGCCCGGCGGGGTGCCGCGGGTGTGCCGGGGGCCCTCGATGCACTGGACGACCGCGAACGGCGGGATCCGCACCTCCACCGCACCGCCCGGCGCGGCGAGCGCGAGGGCGTCGGCGAGCAGCCGCGTGGTGGCGGCGAGCGCCTGCCGGTCGATCGGGATGTCCAGGCCCGCGGCCCGGTTGAGGTCGTCGGTGTGGACGGTGAGCTCCACGGCGCGGGTGACGAGGAAGTCGGCGAGGGTCATGTCCCCGACCCACAGGTGCAGGACCCGGCTGCCGACCGGGTTCGCCGCCAGCTGCTCCGCCATGCGGGCCCCCGCGCGGTCGTACAGCTCGGCGAGCGGGGCGCCCCCGAGGGTCTCCTTGGCGGCCTCGGCGATCTTCCCCGCGAGCGAGGCGGTCGCCGAGGGCCACTCGACGGCCGTGAGCTCGGGGACGGCGGCCGGCGGGCGGGCCAGTCCGGCGGCGAGCGAGTCGGCGATCCAGGCGGTGTGCGCCGCGAGGTCGGCGACGGTCCACTCGCCCAGGCCGGTGGGACGGGCGAGCTGCTCGGGCGTCAGTGCGCGGACCGCGTCGGCGAGATGGCCGAACTGCGCCGTGACGGCGGCTCGGATCTTCACGGCGTCGTAGGTGCGCGGGCGACGGGTCCTGGGTGCCATGCGGCGAGTCTGCCCGATCGGCCGCGGCAGCCGCAGCACGGCGGGCACCCGGGTCGGGCGCCCGCCGTGCTGCGGGACGGGGCGGATCAGGCCAGCAGGCCGGGGATCGTCGCCTCGTGGGCCTCGCGGAGCTCGGCCAGCGGGATCGTGAACTCGCCCTGGACCTCGATCTCCTCTCCGTCCACGACACCGATGCGGGTGGCGGGCAGGCCGCGCGCGCCGCACATGTCGGTGAAGCGGAGCTCCTCGCTGCGCGGGACGGCCACGACGGCCCGGCCCGCGGACTCGGAGAACAGGAAGGTGAACGCGTCCAGGCCCTCGGGGACCACGATCCGGGCGCCGTTCCCGCCGCGCAGGCAGGACTCGGTGAGCGCCTGGACGACGCCGCCGTCGGAGACGTCGTGCGCCGCGTCGACCATGCCGTCGCGCGAGGCGGCGATCAGGATCTCGGCGAGCAGCTTCTCGCGGCCGAGGTCCACCTTCGGCGGGAGGCCGCCGAGGTGGTCGTGGACGACCTGCGACCAGGCGGAGCCGCCGAACTCCTCGGCGGTGTCGCCGAGCAGGTACAGCAGCTGGCCGGGCTCGGCGAACGCCATCGGCGTGCGCCGGTTGACGTCGTCGATGACGCCGAGGACCGCCACGACCGGGGTCGGGTGGATCGCGGTGTCGCCCGTCTGGTTGTACAGCGAGACGTTGCCGCCGGTCACCGGCGTGCCCAGCTCCAGGCAGGCGTCCGCGAGACCGCGGCAGGCCTCGGCGAACTGCCACATGACGCCGGGGTCCTCGGGCGAGCCGAAGTTCAGGCAGTCGGAGACGGCCAGCGGCTTGGCGCCGGTCGCGGCGACGTTCCGGTACGCCTCCGCCAGCGCCAGCTGCGCGCCCGTGTACGGGTCGAGCTTGGCGTAGCGGCCGTTGCCGTCCGTCGCCATGGCCACACCGAGGTTCGACTCCTCGTCGATGCGGACGATGCCCGCGTCCTCGGGCTGCGCGAGGACGGTGTTGCCCTGCACGAAGCGGTCGTACTGGTCGGTGACCCAGGACTTCGAGGCCTGGTTCGGGGAGGAGACCAGCGCCAGGACCTGCGCGCGGAGCTCCTCGGAGGTCTGCGGGCGGGCCAGCTTGCCCGCGTCGTCGGCCTGGAGGGCGTCCTGCCAGTCGGGGCGGGCGTACGGGCGCTGGTAGACCGGGCCCTCGTGGGCGACGGTGCCCGGGGGCACGTCCACGATCTGCTCGCCGTGCCAGAAGATCTCCAGGCGCTCGCCGTCGGTCACCTCGCCGATGACCGTGGCGATGACGTCCCACTTCTCGCAGATCTCCATGAAGCGGTCGACGTGCTGCGGCTCGACGATCGCGCACATGCGCTCCTGCGACTCGCTCATGAGGATCTCCTCGGGCGAGAGCGTCGCATCGCGCAGCGGGACGGTGTCGAGCTCGACGCGCATGCCGCCGGAGCCCGCGGAGGCCAGCTCGGAGGTGGCGCAGGACAGGCCGGCGCCGCCGAGGTCCTGGATGCCCGCGACCAGCTTCTCCTTGAAGATCTCCAGGGTGCACTCGATGAGGAGCTTCTCCTGGAACGGGTCGCCGACCTGGACCGCGGGGCGCTTGGTGGGCTTGGTGTCGTCGAAGGTCTCGGACGCGAGGACCGAGACGCCGCCGATGCCGTCGCCGCCGGTGCGGGCGCCGTAGAGGATCACCTTGTTGCCGGGGCCGGAGGCCTTGGCGAGGTGGATGTCCTCGTGCTTCATCACGCCGATGCAGCCGGCGTTGACCAGCGGGTTGCCCTGGTAGCAGGCGTCGAAGACGACCTCGCCGCCGATGTTGGGCAGGCCCAGGCAGTTGCCGTAGCCGCCGATGCCCGCGACGACGCCCGGCAGGACGCGCTTGGTGTCGGGGTGGTCGGCGGCGCCGAAGCGCAGCGGGTCGACGACGGCGACCGGGCGGGCGCCCATGGCGAGGATGTCGCGGACGATGCCGCCGACGCCGGTGGCCGCGCCCTGGTAGGGCTCGATGTACGACGGGTGGTTGTGCGACTCGACCTTGAAGGTGACCGCGTAGCCCTGGCCGACGTCGACGACGCCGGCGTTCTCGCCGATGCCGACGAGCATGGCGTCGTTCGCCGGGGCCTTCTCGCCGAACTGGCGCAGGTGGACCTTGCTGCTCTTGTACGAGCAGTGCTCGGACCACATCACGGAGTACATGGCCAGCTCGGCGCCCGTGGGACGGCGGCCGAGGATCTCGCGGATGCGCTGGTACTCGTCCTCCTTGAGGCCGAGTTCCTTCCAGGGCTGCGCCGCGTCCGGGGTCCCGGCGGCGTGCTTGACGGTGTCCAGAGTCATGCGGAGACCAGCTTCTTCAGGATCGAGGTGAAGAATCCGAGGCCGTCGGTGCGGCCGGTCCCGATCAGCGGCTCGACCGCGTGCTCGGGGTGCGGCATGAGGCCGACGACGTTGCCGGCGGCGTTGGTGATGCCGGCGATGTCGTTCAGCGAGCCGTTGGGGTTGAAGTCGAGGTACCGGAAGGCCACTCGGCCCTCGCCCTCCAGTTCGTCCAGCGTCCGCTGGTCGGCGACGTAGCGCCCGTCCATGTTCTTGAGCGGGACGGAGATCTCCTGGCCCTGCTCGTAGTCGCCGGTCCAGGAGGTGTCCGCGTTCTCGACGCGGAGCTTCTGGTCGCGGCAGATGAAGTGCAGGTGGTTGTTCCGGAGCATCGCCCCCGGCAGCAGGTGGGCCTCGGTGAGGATCTGGAAGCCGTTGCAGATGCCGAGGACCGGCATGCCGCCCCTGGCCTGCTCGATGATGGTCTCCATCACCGGCGAGAACCGGGAGATGGCTCCGGCGCGCAGGTAGTCGCCGTAGGAGAAGCCGCCCGCGAGGACGACCGCGTCGACCTGGTGGAGGTCCTTGTCGCGGTGCCACAGCGAGACCGGCTCGGCCCCTGCGAGGCGCACGGCGCGCAGCGAGTCACGGTCGTCGAGCGTTCCGGGGAACGTGACGACACCGATGCGAGTGGTCACCGGTCAGTCCTCTACCTTCACGGTGAAGTCTTCGATGACGGTGTTGGCGAGGAATGTTTCGGCCATCTTGTGGATCCGGTCGAGGGCGGTCTGGTCGACCGGACCCTCCACCTCCAGCTCGAAGCGCTTCCCCTGGCGGACGTCGGCGATGCCCTCGAAGCCCAGGCGCGGCAGTGCACGCTGCACCGCCTGGCCCTGGGGGTCGAGGATCTCCGGCTTGAGCATGACGTCGACTACGACGCGTGCCACTGGCACTCCCGATGGGTGGTTGGTGCAAGGCGGTTCCTTCAGCGTACCCGCCCGAAATTTCTACGCGGGTAGATTTGCGGAGGGGGTCGTACGGGCGCCGTTCGGCCTTCACCAACGCTTCGCAAAATCCGCCGGAAAACCCCCGACTCGGCATTGCGGCGGGACACGCGCAGACAATTAACTGGGCTTCGCAATGCAATGGCAATCGCGGTACAAAGGAATCCCCGGGCAGGCGGGATTTGCCACCCCGCTTCGGGGCCGGAAAACCGTATTGCTCCGAAACATCCACACAGGCGACATCACCGCACGTCAACGGACGGCGGCGAGTGGCCCACGAAGGGATCGAGATCCGTGGCGCAGCGCGTAGTGGTCACTCTCTCCGACGACATCGACGGCGGAGAAGCGGCGGAAACCGTCACGTTCGGCCTGGACGGGAAGTCCTACGAGATCGATCTCAATCCGGCCAACGCGAAGAAACTCCGGAAGAGCCTGGCGCCGTACGTGGCGGCCGGCCGCCGGCAGTCCCGCTCCGGGCGGGCCTTCAAGCACACCTCCCTCGCCCCCGACCCGGCGGTGGTCCGCGCCTGGGCCCGGTCGCACGACTTCGACGTGCCCCCGCGGGGCCGGATCCCCAAGCGCGTCTACGAGGCGTACGAGCAGGCGCACTGAGCCGCGGGCGCGCAGGCGGCCCCGGCCGCGGCGTGGGCCGGGGGCGGATTTGGCATCCACCCCCTGTCGTCCGCTAGTGTGTGGATCACGCCGAGGGGCGAGGCCGCAGGTCAGAGCCCCGAAGGTCGTGCGGGTGTAGTTCAGTAGCAGAACATCCCCCTTCCAGGGGGAAGGCGCAGTGTGCGATCCCTGTCACCCGCTCGCAGGCTTTACCCACCACTCCGGTGGATCGGGTAGAGTGATGCACGCATCGCGCGGCCGTCGCGCCGAGGCGGGCATGCGGACGTAGCTCAGTTGGTAGAGCACCACCTTGCCAAGGTGGATGTCGCGAGTTCGAGTCTCGTCGTCCGCTCAGCTGCGAAGGGCCCTGATCATCGATCAGGGCCCTTCGTCGTATGCCCTCGAACCCGCGCCACTGACAAATGTCATCCTCGGCGATGATCACGTGCACTGGTGCGGCGGCCGGCCCGCCGCCAGGCTTGGACCGTGAGGGGCGCCCGCCCGAGGGCGCCGGGGGGACGGACGGGGACCGTGTCGAGACTGACCGGATGGTGGAGGAACCGCAGCAGCGCGGCCAAGGTCGAGCTGTACACGCGCTGGTCGTTCCACTTCTTCATGGCCATCGAGGCGCTCGCGCTCGTCGGCGCGCTCGGCGCGATGCCGAAGCACGTCGCCCCGGCCCTCCTCCTGCCCGTACTGGCCCACCCCGTGCTGTTCGGGGTGCTGTCCGCCAGGGCACTGGACTGGGCCCTGGGCCGCCGCGAGCGCCCCGTACGGCACGCCGCCGCCTTCTCCGCCCTGACCGTGGTGCTCGTGGCCGCCCTGCTCCTGCTGCACTCCGCCGGGAAGGCCGGAGACGGCAACGCCACCCCGATCATCGTGGTCAACACCGTCGCCTTCGCTACGGGCGCCCTCGCCCTCGCCCTGGACAAGGTCCGCCACATGGCGTGCCTGCCCGCCGCGGCGGCCGTGCTCGCCGGGCTGCCGTCCGCGGCACTGCGACCCCCCATGGAAGCAGCCGGATACGCGACCGGGGTCTTCCTCACCAGCCTCCTCCTCACCTTCACCTGCGCCTTCTCCGCCTGGCTCCTCAAGACCGTCCACGAACTCGACCGCGCCCGCGAGCTCCAGGCCCAGCTCGCCGTCGCCGAGGAGCGCCTCCGCTTCGGCCGGGACCTGCACGACGTCATGGGCCGCAACCTCGCCGTCATCGCCCTGAAGAGCGAACTCGCCGTGCAGCTGGCCCGCCGCGAGCGCCCCGAGGCCGTGGACCAGATGATCGAGGTCCAGCGGATCGCCCGCGAATCCCAGCGCGAGGTGCGCGACGTCGTCCGCGGCTACCGGGAGGCCGACCTCGCGGTCGAGCTGGAGGGTGCCCGCGGCGTCCTCGCCGCGGCCGGCATGGACTGCAGGGTCGAGGTGGAGGCCGGGCGGGCCCTGCGCCCCGAGGTGCAGTCGGCGCTCGGGTGGGTGGTCCGCGAGGCCACCACGAACGTGCTGCGGCACGGCGACGCCCGGTCCTGTGTGATCCGCCTCACCGTTCCCGCCGAGAGCCCCGGCGGCGCGGCCGCCGGCGACGGCGCGCTCACCCTGGACGTGGAGAACGACGGAGCCCCGGGCGCCCCCGCCGGGCCCCCCGGCTCGGGACTGGCCGGGCTGCGGGAGCGGCTCGCCGCCCTGGACGGCACTCTGGAGGCCGGCCCGCTCGGCGACGGCCGGTTCCGGCTGCGCGCCCGGATCCCCGGTCGCCAACTGCGAGGACTGGAGGTGCGGGCATGAGCCCCGTGCGCGTACTGCTGGCCGACGACGAGCACCTGATCCGCGGCGCGCTCGCCGCCCTGCTCGCCCTGGAGGACGACCTGCTGGTCGTCGCCGAGGCGGCATCGGGGCCCGAGGCGCTGGCAATGGCCCGCGCGCACCGGCCCGACGTGGCGGTGCTCGACCTGCAGATGCCGGGGGCGGACGGCGTGAGCGTCGCCACGTCCCTGAAGGCCGAGCTCCCCGACTGCCGCACCATGATCGTCACCAGTCACGGGCGGCCCGGCCACCTCAAGCGGGCCCTCGCCGCGGGCGTGCGGGCGTTCGCCCCGAAGACCGTGTCGGCGCAGCGGCTCGCCGAGCTCATCCGCACCGTGCACGCGGGCGGCCGGTACGTGGACCCCGAGTTGGCGGCCGACGCGATCAGCGCCGGCGACTCGCCGCTGACCGCCCGCGAGGCCGAGGTGCTGGAGCTCGCCGGGGACGGCGCGCCGATCGCGGAGATCGCCGAACGGGCCGGTCTGTCGCAGGGCACCGTACGCAACTACCTGTCGTCGGCGGCCTCGAAGCTGGGAGCCGAGAACCGGCACACCGCGGTGCGTCTCGCCAGGGAGCGGGGTTGGGTATAGTGGTGCCCGCGCCACGGCGCCTGCGGACATAGCTCAGTTGGTAGAGCACCACCTTGCCAAGGTGGATGTCGCGAGTTCGAGTCTCGTTGTCCGCTCCACAGGGAAGCCCCCGGTCACCGACCGGGGGCTTCCGGCGTCTCCCCCCTCGGCGCGGCTCGGCCGAGGGGGGCGCGCGTTCAGGACCAGGACAGGCCGGTGAGCCGCTCGTACGCCTCGACGTACTTGGCGCGGGTCTGCTCGACGACGTCCTGCGGCAGGGCGGGCGGCGGCAGTTCGCCCTTGGGGTCCCAACCGGAGGCCGGGGAGGACAGCCAGTCGCGGACGAACTGCTTGTCGAAGGACGGCTGGGCGCGGCCCGGCTCCCACAGGTCGGCCGGCCAGAAGCGGGACGAGTCGGGGGTCAGCACCTCGTCGGCGGCGACCAGCGTGCCGTCGCGGTCGAAACCGAACTCGAACTTGGTGTCCGCGAGGATGATCCCGCGCTCGCGGGCGATGTCCCGGGCACGCCCGTAGACGTCCAGGGTCGTCCGGCGCAGCAGGGCGGCGGTCTCGGCGCCGGTGGTGCGGGCCACCTCCTCGTACGAGACGTTCTCGTCGTGCTCGCCGACCTCCGCCTTGGCGGCCGGCGTGAAGATCGGCGCGGGCAGCTCCGAGCCGTCCACGAGCCCCTCGGGCAGCGCGAGCCCGCACACCGTACGGGTCTGCCGGTACTCGGCGAGGCCGGAGCCGGTGAGGTAGCCGCGGGCGACGCACTCGACCGGGACCATCTCCAGGTCCTTGCAGACCAGGGTGCGGCCCTCCCAGTCGGCGGGGGCGCCGGCGGGCAGGCCGGTCCCGATGACGTGGTTCGGGACGAGGTCGGCGAGCTGGTCGAACCACCACAGCGACAGCTGTGTCAGGACGCGGCCCTTGTCCGGGATGCCGGTGGGCAGCACCCAGTCGAAGGCGGAGATGCGGTCGCTGGCGACCATGACGAGGTTGCCGTCCCCGTCGCGGTAGAGGTCCCGCACCTTGCCGGTGTGGAGGTGGACGAGGCCCGGCACCTGCACCGGCTCGGGCTTTTCGACGAATCCGGACACGGGGTCTCCCTGTGGTTCTGTACGAGCGCAGCCCCATTCTCCCGCACCGGCCGTGCAGCGGCCGACGAGGGTCGGGGCGGCGGGGGCGGCGCCCGGCTCAGTCCCTCTTGCAGATCCGGTCGAGGAGGTTCGCCGTGGCCCGCTGGATCCGCTCGTCGACGTGCCCGGGGCGGTCCAGCGCCGGGGACCACGCGAAGGTGCCGGAGGCGAAGACCAGCGCCCCGCTCGGCGCCCGGTACAGGGAGGTCTCCTGGTGCCGCCGCACCCCCTCGCCGTCGAGGTACGGGGAGTGCGCGAGGAGGATCCGGTCGTGGTGCTCGGGCAGCTGGGTGCGCGGGAAGTACCGGTCGGCCTCGCCCGCGACCAGGCCGGGCAGCTCGTCGTTCTCGCCGGCCCCGGTGGAGTCCCACAGCCAGTGCTCGGCGTTGCGGACGACGAGCGGGGCGGGCTCCGGGACCCGGCCCGCGTACTGGATGCCGAGGAGCTGCTGCTCCGGGCGGTCGACCTCGCGCCACAGGCAGGGGCGGCCCGGGCCGCGGCGTTTTCGGCAGGTCAGGAGCCGGTCGGGAACCCCCGAGGGGGAGGGGCCGAGTTCGACCTGCCAGTACATGGTGTTCGCGGAGAGGAAGACGAGGGAGGTGCCGTGGTCGCGGGCCCGCTCGGCGGTGCGGCGCATGGCCGCCGACCAGTACTCGTCGTGGCCGGGGAAGACGAGGCCGCGGTAGCGGGTGGGGTCGACGCGGCCGGCGTGCAGGTCCCGGGTGTCGGCGTAGGCGAGGTCGTAGCCGTAGCGCTCGGCCCAGCGGATGAAGTCGTAGGCGTGGCCGACGTGCAGCGGGAGCCCGGCGCCGGCGTAGGGGCGGTCGAAGGAGACGGTGACCGCCGCGTCGCGCTCGCCGAGCAGCCGGCCGTCCGCGTCCCAGGCGTGGTAGAGGCTGGCGCCCGTGCGGCCGTCCTCCGGGTACAGGTTGTACGCCTGCCAGGTGACGTCCGGCAGCAGCAGGAGCAGGTCGGCGGGGTGCTCGTCTCGGACGGTGAACGGGATGTGGGACCGGTAGCCGTCGGCGGTGGTCAGCACGGCGACGTAGGCGCCGAGGTTCCAGTACGAGGGGACCTGCAGCCGCCACGACAGCCACCAGTGGTGGCAGGACACGGTCCGGTCGGCGGTCAGCGGGGGCGGCTGCACGATCCCGGAGAGGCGGGGGCTGGTGGTGATCTTCGAGGCGCCGTCGCCGCCGTAGTGGCCGATGCGGTAGACGTCGACGGAGAACTGCTGGGGCGGGTCGACCGTGATGTGGAAGTCGATGGCCTCGCCCGGGGCCACCGCCCCGGTGGAGGCGAACCCCTTGATCTGCCGGTGCACGTCGTCCGCGGTGCGGGGGCCGCCGCTGCCCGTGGCGCGGGCCGGCCGGCCGGGGGCGATGGCCGGGTCGACGTACCATGGCACGACCTGCCCGGTGTCGCCGAAGTAGACCTCGCTGCCGCGGAACCACGGCAGCGGGCCCTGCCCGAAGGGGTCGTTCACCGCATGGGCGAGTGCCCCCGACTCCCACCGCCGGATCTGGTCCGAACCCATTCCGCGCCCCTCCCTCGCTCCCCCGTACGGTCCTCTGCTGCATGCTGCCGGCACGGCTCGGCTGCCCGGGCGACCGACCGCGGCCGGTCCCAGCACATCACATAACGCGCTGATTCCGTCACCGTTCGCCACAACCGGCCACCGCCCGGAAATCAGCCCTGCCCCGGCACGGCGAACGGGAGTTGCCTGTGGGATTCCAGTGGTGCAGGAGGCGGGCCCCGGCGCCGGTGAGCCAGGGGCAGCCGGGGCGGTCAGAGAAGGCGGATCGGCTTCTCCGGGCGGATGCCCAGGGCTGCGAGCCAGTCGCGGAGGGGTTCCGCGTCACCGTCCTCCACGAGGCTCAGGACGCGGGGGGCGAGGTCCTGGCGGCGCTCCCCGGCGAGCAGGAGGACGGGGCCGTCCAGCCAGTCCAGGCCCGGGCCGGCGCCCACGCCGTCGACGGCAGCGCAGCACACCGCGGCCGTCACGTGGTCGGCGAGCAGGTCGCGGCCGCTGCGCTGCGGCTGGAGCGGGAACAGCGGCACCGCGTCCGCCCCCCGCACCGGCTCGGCGCGGTGCTCCGCGGAACGTTCCTCCCTGGCCACATCGGCGCTGAGGCGCCCCGCCAGCGCCTCCCCGGGGCCGCCCTCGCCGCCCCCGCCCGCCAGGTAGCCGAGAACCCGGTCCAGGGTGGGCCCGGTGCCGGCCGGCACCGCAAGGGCGTCCAGCGCGGCATGCAGCCGGGCCGCCTCCCGGCGCCACTTGCGGTCCACGACCTCCTCCGGGTACGCGGCCCAGTCCACGGGCGACCACTGCGGCCCCGGCTCGGCCGGGCCGCCGTGGAACAGCCGCGCGGCGAGCAGCGAGGCGGCCTCGTCCACCGCGCCGGGGCGCTCCAGCAGGTCGCAGGCGGGCCGCTCGCCCAGCCGGGAGGTGAACCCGTCGGCCAGCCGGTCCCGCCGGGACAGCTCGGTCAGCGCGGAGACGACCCCCGCGTCGAGGTGGGAGGGCCAGCGGCCCATCCGCCAGGCGGGCAGCGCCACCCTGGTCAGCAGCCGGTCCCAGCCCGCGTACGCGAGGCCGACCTGCTCCTGGGCGGTGATCCGCAGACCGTAGTCGACCCGCTCGGCCCGCGCGGACGCGGCGGCGGCGACACCCCGCTCCATCTCGGCGGCGTCGTCCCGGCAGAGCCGCAGCAGCAGCCGGGCCGGGCGGCCGATCCAGCCGAGGCCGGGCCTGCTGCCCACGTCGGCGGCGGCGTCGAGCCCACGGACGAAGCTCCGGGCGTCGGCTATGTCCGGGTGCGCCGAGGGCCCCGTACCGGCGACGACGGGCGCGAGCACCGCCCGCAGCTCCGCCACCCGCATCCACCACAGGAACGGGGAGCCGATCACCAGCACCGGCGCGGCGCCGGGCGCGCTGCCCGGGCCGGCGGCCGCGCCCCGCCGCCGGTGGGCCGCATGCGTGCGGTCCTCCAGCCAGCTGTCGCAGTCCGGCGCGAGCGCTATGGCCGACGGGGCGGGCACCTCCATCCGGTCGGCCAGGTCCCGCACCAGCCGGTACAGGTCGGGCGCCTCCGACTCGGCCAACGGCACGGTCGGGGTCACGGGCGGGCCCGCGCGCAGCACCACGGCGGCGAAGACGCCCGCGGCGAGCAGCACGACAGCAGCCACCGCGCAGACGACGAGGGTGACCAGCGGCCACGGATCGCCGGCGAGCCGGCCCGTCATGCGGGCGGTCACCAGCACCACCGCCGCGGCGGCGGGCAGCAGGCAGAGGGCCAGCGCCCTGCTCCGCACGCGGAGCACAGCCAGGGCCCGGGAGCGCGCGGACGGCGCGCCGCCTTCCCGATACGAACCGGTTCCGGACACGGCCGGACCTCACCCCCTCTGCCCTGCGGCGGTTTCGCTCACTCCCCCACTGTGACACCCGCCACTGACATCGCAATGCCGGTGGGCCAAGTGCCGGAATGCTTGCGCCGCACCCTAGTTGGGGAGCGGCCGGCAGTCAGCCGGACAGTATGACGATCACTCGATGGAATGGCTTTGGGCAAAGCTGCTGCGTTCGAACGCGGCCGGATGCACTCGCACACGCACATGCGCGCGGGCCCGGTGCGCAGGTCTCTCGCGCACCGGGCCCGCGTCGCGGATCTGCCTGCTCAGCTGTCTGCGGCCGCCTTCGCGGCGATGTCCGTACGGTGCTGGGAGCCGTCCAGCCGGATCCGCGCGACAGCCCGGTACGCCTTCTCCCGGGCCTCCGCGAGGTCGGCGCCCGTGGCGGTCACCGACAGGACGCGGCCGCCCGCGCTGACGACCGCGTCGCCCTCGCGCCGGGTCCCCGCGTGCAGCACGTACGCGTCGGGGCCGTCCTCGGCGGCGACCTCGTCCAGGCCCTCGATCGGGTCCCCGGTGCGCGGCGTGCCCGGGTAGTTGTGCGAGGCGATGACCACCGTGACGGCGGCGTCGTCGCGCCAGGACAGCGGCGGCTCGGCGTCCAGGGTGCCGTTGGCCGCGTTCAGCAGCACGCCTGCGAGCGGGGTCTTCAGACGGGCCAGGACGACCTGCGTCTCGGGGTCGCCGAAGCGGGCGTTGAACTCGATGACGCGGACGCCGCGCGAGGTGATCGCGAGGCCGGCGTACAGCAGGCCGGAGAAGGGGGTGCCGCGGCGGCGCAGCTCGTCGACGGTCGGCTGGAGCACCGTCGCCATGACCTCGTCGACCAGCTCGGGGTCGGCCCACGGCAGCGGCGAGTAGGCGCCCATGCCGCCTGTGTTGGGGCCCTGGTCGCCGTCGAGCGCGCGCTTGAAGTCCTGGGCGGGGCGCAGCGGAACCACGGTGGCGCCGTCGGTGATGGCGAAGAGGGAGACCTCGGGGCCGTCGAGGTACTCCTCGATGACGACGCGGTCGCAGGCCAGCGCGTGGGCGCGGGCGGCCTCCAGGTCGTCGGTGACGACGACGCCCTTGCCGGCCGCGAGGCCGTCGTCCTTGACGACGTAGGGGGCGCCGAAGGCGTCGAGCGCCTCGTCGACCTCCTCGGGCGTGGTGCAGACGTAGCTGCGGGCCGTCGGGACGCCGGCGGCGGCCATGACGTCCTTCGCGAACGCCTTGGACCCCTCCAGCTGCGCCGCCTCGCGGGACGGCCCGAAGACGGGGATGCCGGCGGCGCGGACGGCGTCGGCGACGCCGGCGACGAGGGGCGCTTCGGGGCCGATGACGACCAGGCCGGCGCCGAGCTCGGCGGCGAGGCCGGCCACGGCGGCGCCGTCGAGGGCGTCGACCGGGCGCAGCTCCGCCACCTCGGCGATGCCGGCGTTGCCGGGGGCGCAGTACAGCGCGTCGACGGCGGGGTCGAGGGACAGGGAGCGGCACAGGGCGTGTTCGCGGGCGCCGCTGCCGATGACGAGGACCTTCACGCCATGCAGCCTAGCCCGCCCGCGCGCCGGCCCTTTGTGCGGCCACCCGAAAACGGGTCCCTACTCGTTCGTGTATTCCTCCACAACGGTCGCCCCGAGCTCGCGGACGATGAGGTCGTGCCCGGTCAGCGCGCTCTCGACGAGGTCGGGGTCGTCCTCCTCCGGTACGTCGTCCTCGGGCGCGACCGGCGGCGGTGCCTGCCGTACGGGCGCCTGCGGCGCGGCGGCGGCCTGCGGGGGCTGCTGCGGCGGCTGGTACTGCTGGGGCGGGGCGGACGGCTGCGGCGCGGGCGCCGGTGCCGCGGGAGCGGACGGGGCAGCCGGCGGCGGGCTGTGGGCCGGGGCGGGCGCGGCGGCCGGTGCCCCGTACGCCGGGGCGCCGTACGCGGACGGCTGCGGGGCGGGCTGGCCGCCGCCGACGACGGCGTCGATCTTCCAGTTGACCTGGAACTGCTCGGCCAGGACGGCCTTGAGCACGTCCTCGCTGCCGCTGCTCGCGAAGTTGTCGCGGGCTCCGGGGTTGGGGAAGCCGAGCTGGAGGGTGGTTCCGTCGAATCCGGTGACCTGGGCGTTCTGGCTGAGCAGGATCCAGGTGAAGCGGCGGCGGTTCTTGACGGCGTCGAGGATGCCGGGCCACATCGCCTGCACCTGCCCGGCGCCCGCCGCCATGCCCGGCGAGGGCTGCGCGGCCGGAGCCGCGGCGGCCGGGGCGGGAGCGGGGGCCGCGGCGGCCGCCGGGGCCGGTGCCGGTGCGGCGGGGGCGGGAGCGCCCTGCCCGGGCGCGGCCGCGGTGGGCCAGGCGCCGCGCACCCCGGAGCCGGGCTTGGCCGCCCGGGCCACGCCCCCGGCGCCGCGGGAGCCTCCGCGGCGGGCGCGGCAGGCTGGGCGGGCTGGGCGGCGGGCGCGGCAGGCTGCGGCGGCGGCGCAGCGGCCACCGGCGCCATGGCGTGCGCCTCGGGACCGGGCGAGTACCCCATGGCGGGCTGCGGCGCCGCGGGCTGCACGGCCGGCGGCGCGGCCACGGGCAGGGACACGGGCGCGGCGGGGGGCGCCCCGAGCGCCGCGGCCCCCGCCATGGCCGCGGCGGCCGCTCCGCCCCGCTCCAGCCGCTCCAGACGCGCCTGGAAGGACCGCTCGTCGTCGAACGCCGCGGGCAGCAGCACCCGCGCACAGATCAGCTCCAGCTGGAGCCGCGGCGAGGTGGCGCCCCGCATCTCGGTCAGACCGGTGTTCACCAGGTCGGCGGCCCGGCTGAGCTCGGCCGCACCGAAGACGGACGCCTGCGCCTGCATCCGCTCCAGCACATCGGCGGGGGCGTCGATCAGCCCCTTCTCCGCGGCGTCGGGCACGGCAGCGAGGATCACGAGGTCGCGCAGCCGCTCCAGCAGGTCGGCGACGAAGCGGCGCGGGTCGTTCCCGCCCTCGACGACGCGGTCGACGACCTCGAACGCGGCGGCCCCGTCCCCCGCGGCGAACGCGTCCACGACGGAGTCCAGCAGCGACCCGTCCGTGTAGCCGAGCAGGGACGTCGCCATGGCGTACGTCACGCCCTCGTCGCCGGCGCCCGCGAGCAGCTGGTCCATGACGGACATCGAGTCACGCACGGAGCCCGCGCCGGCCCGCACCACGAGCGGCAGCACACCGTCCTCGACCTTGGCGCCCTCACGGCCGCAGACCTCGCCCAGGTAGTCGCGCAGCGTCCCGGGCGGCACGAGCCGGAAGGGGTAGTGGTGCGTCCGCGACCGGATGGTCCCGATGACCTTCTCGGGCTCGGTGGTCGCGAAGATGAACTTCAGGTGCTCCGGCGGCTCCTCGACCACCTTCAGCAGGGCGTTGAAGCCCGCCGAGGTGACCATGTGCGCCTCGTCGATGATGTAGATCTTGTAGCGGCTCGACGCCGGCCCGAAGAACGCCTTCTCCCGCAGGTCACGGGCGTCGTCCACACCGCCGTGGGAGGCGGCGTCGATCTCGATCACGTCGATCGACCCCGGCCCGTTGCGCGCGAGGTCCCGGCAGGACTGGCACTCCCCGCACGGATCGGGAGTGGGACCCTGCTCACAGTTCAGGCACCGGGCCAGGATGCGCGCGCTGGTGGTCTTGCCACAGCCGCGGGGCCCGCTGAACAGGTACGCGTGGTTGACCCGGTTGTTCCGCAGGGCCTGCATCAGCGGAGCGGTGACATGCTCCTGGCCGATGACCTCGGCGAACGACTCGGGGCGGTAGCGGCGGTACAGCGCAAGGGACGACACGTCTACGAGGTTATCCGGGCCCGCCGACAAACCGCCCCGCCGCACACCAGGCAGCCACCGTCCACTGCCCGCCCGGGAACGCAAACGCCCCCCACGCACCCGCCAGAGCCCACTTACCCTTGCTGCCTTCCGGCCCTGGGGGAGTTGGGTGAGATAGCGCCACGTGAGGGGCTGCCCCCACCCTAGCGGATGGAGCGCCCGGGTATCGAGTTCGCTAGCACCCCTCATCGTCTTGTATTGTTCGTCGCGGAGGATTCGCCTAGAGGCCTAGGGCGCACGCTTGGAAAGCGTGTTGGGGGCAACCCCTCACGAGTTCGAATCTCGTATCCTCCGCAGCCGCCTGAACAGGCGAAACGAAGAGCCGGACCGCTGATCGCGGTCCGGCTCTTCGGCATGCCCTGGTCTCAGTTTTGGTCTCATTTACTTCAGACATTCAGGAACGAACCATCCACAACCGTACCGCCAAGGGTTCACGCACATGTGCGCGCACGTCCGGGTCGGCGGTCACTACGATCGCCGATCATGGACTGGCTGGAGCGGACCGCAACGTTGAGGCAGTGGACCAAGGGCGGGGCGCGCGCTCCCCACAAGCCGCTGCTCTTCCTGTACGCCCTCGGCCGGTTCCAGCAGGACGCCGACGGGGGGCTGTTCTACAGCGCGGTGGAGGAGGACCTGAAGCGGCTGCTGGCCGAGTACGGTCCGCCCAACAGGACGACGCCCGCCTACCCATTCCACCATCTGGTCAGCGACGGGGTGTGGGAAGTGCGCACCGACCGCGGCCCCGGCAGTCCCGGCAGCGCGGTGCGCGAGCTGCGGGCAACCAGGGCCGTCGGACAGCTGGCGCCGGAGCTGCGGGCGGCACTGCGGCGCGAGCCTTCACTGCTGGGCCGGCTCGCGCGCGTACTGCTCGACCAGCACTTCCCGCCCTCCCTGCACAGCGAACTGTGCGAAGCGATCGGGCTGGAGCTGGAGCCGACTGAGACCGGGCGGCTGTCGCCGGTGCGACGGGCGAGGGACCGGCGGTTGCGGGAGCTGGTGCTGACGGCTTACGAGTACCAGTGTGCCTTCTGCGGCTACGACGGGCGGATCGGAGCGGTTCCGGTCGGGCTGGAGGCCGCGCACGTGCGCTGGTGGGCGTTCGGCGGCCCCGATGACGTCGACAACGGGCTCTGCCTCTGCTCACTGCACCACAAGCTCTTCGACAAGGGCGTCCTCGGTGTCGGCGACGGCCACCGCGTCCTCGTCTCGCAGCACTTCGTCGGCCGCAGCCTTGCGGCCCGCGAACACGTCATAGCCCTCGCGGGCCGCCCTCTCATCGGCCCACAGCCAGGCGCACGCCCCGTGGCGGCGCACCACCGCTCCTGGCACACCAGCCAGGTCTTCCACGGCACCCCGCGCCCCGGAGCAGATCTTCCGCGAAGTCGATCTCGCGAGGACTCGCGCAGCCGCCCGCAGGTCAGCCCTCGCACTCCCACGGGTTGAGCAAGATCGCACCGGTCCGGGCCAGGTGCTTGATGTTCCGGCTCACCAGGGTCCACCCGTTCGCGAGGGCGGTGGCGGCGATCAGCGCATCCGGCGGATCGATGCTGGTTACGGCGCTCTTCAGCTTCCGATGAAGAGCGAGGTACGCGAGGGCCTCCTGTTCTCCGATGGCCGCGATCCGGTCGCTGTAGTCAACGCGAATGCTGTCGAGCGCCCGCTCGAAAGCGGCACGCCGCACAGGTCCGGAGTCTGCGCGATGCCCGCCTCGATCTCCGCGATCGTGATGACACTCAGATAGAGACCAGTGGACGGGACCGAACGGGCCCAGGCCACAACAGCCGGAGACGGCTTCGGCCGGGTGGTTATCTCGGAGACCACGTTGGTGTCGAGCAGATAGATCACTCGCCGCCCGCCGCATCGTCGTAGGAACGCCGCCCGAACTCCAGACCCTCGAACGGAGCCGACTCAAGCCGATCAAGAAATCCGTCACTGCCGAGAGTGGCCCACCGGTGAAGCATCTCCGGTAGCGCGTCGATGTCGGTGTCGGCGAGCTCGGCGTCGAAGTGCCCGAGCTGCCGCTCGGGCAAGGACTCCCGGATCTCCCGAATCGTCCGCAGCGGATGCGGCTCTTCAGGCCGACGGGGCGGGAGCGGGAGGTTCGGGGCAGTACTCATGATCGGTTCCTCCACGAAGCAGTCCGCGGGCCCATACCTGAGGACAAGCCTAGGCTGGCCGGCGGTCCCGCAAGCTGGTTCCCGTCGAACCCAGGCTGCCTGGTCTCAGGTCTGGTCTCATTCGCCCCCGTCCGGGCCCGTTCGGACGGGGTCAGCCCAAGCGCTACGCCGCAGGTCAGGACACATGCGACCTCACCTGGACCCGGGTACGAACATGTGGAAAGCGTGTTGGGGGCAACCCCTCCCGGTCTCGCGCCGAGTCTTGAGCGCTCCACGCCCGCAATGCCGATACGAGCCCGGAACAGGCGCTCGCGGCACGAGGGGCGTCGCATCCCGTGGAGCCGCGGACCACGAGGGAGCCGGCCAGCCGCGGCACACGCCCGACCGGCGAACACCCGAACGCTCACCCTTCCGCACCGAACGAACTCCGACCTGCCCACCCGGACAGAGTGCGGCCCGTTCGCGCACCTCCGAACCTCCACCCGAGCCCCACTGCGGACACCCAACAGCCGCGAGGAAGAGAACGCAGCACAGCGATGAACCAGCGGAGGTATAATCTTTTCCATACTTGATATCAAGGAGGTGTACCATGAGTCGTACGGTGATCGACCTCGATGACGAACTGGTCGCGGACGTGGCCAAGGCTCTGGGGACCAGCACCAAGAAGGAAACGGTCAACACCGCCTTGCGCGAGGTGCTGGAGAACAGGCGGCGCGCGCTGGCCCTGACCCGCCTGCGCGCCGCGGCCGACGAGGGCTCATTCGATCTGACGCTCTTCGAGGACAAGCGGAACTACCGGCGGTGAACGCGGCGCTCTACCTGATCGACACCAGCGCGCTCGCCCGCTTCATGCGGGGCGACGCGGAGCAGTACGGCTGGGACCAGGCGGCAGCCGCCGGCCTGATCGCCACGTGCCCCGTCACGGAGCTGGAGTTCTTCTACAGCGCCCGGTCGGCAGCCGACCGGGCACGCGGCATTGAGGACATGCGGTTGCTCTTCGGCTGGGTTCCCGTCGACGACCGCGCCTACGACCGCGCCTGGCAGGTCCAGGAGGCCCTCACCAAGCAAGGCAAGCACCGCAGCGCAGGTGCGGTCGACCTCGTCGTCGCAGCGACTGCCGAGCTGCAGGGGCTCACCCTCCTGCACTGTGACCACGACTTCGACTGCATCGCCGCAGTAACCGGCCAGCCCGTTCAGTGGTACGGCCCTGAGGGCCGTAAGTAGCCGGGCAGAAGTTGCCGTTCTGGCTGCATTCACCTCCGTCCGGGGCCGTCCGAACGAAGGCCACGAGAACGCTCCGTCGCAGGCCAGGACGGGTACAGCCCCAGCCGGACAGCCGTACGAACATGTGGAGAGCGTGCCGGGGGCACCCCCTCACTCGTTCGAATCCCCTATCCTCCGCAGCCGCCTGAACAGGCACAACGCGAGGCCCGGCCGCGATACGCGGCTCGGATTCTCGCCGTGCTCTGGCTGCGTTTCTGGTTGCGTTTACAAGCGCCCGTTTCGAACATTCAGCGGATCCGGGCTGCCCGGCTCCCGCCTGCCCGCGGATGCCGGCGCCCACCAACCGGGGAGTCCTGTCCCGTACGGCATCCTCGGATCACAGGGGTACGGCACCCTGGAAACCCCGCGGCGAGTCCCCGCTGCCATGATCCTGATCTCGCGAGGTGCCCGGCATGAAGTCCCCATCGACGCTGACGACTTGGCTGGGCAGCCTCGACGGCCGTCGTCTGGCGCGCGTGCTGGAGACGCGGAGGGACGCCGCGTCCCCTCCGGAGCCGCGCTCGCTGGGGGAGCTGGCCGACCGTCTTCAGCGCCCGGGATCGGTGGCACTTGCCCTACCGCAGCTCGCCCTGCCGCATCTCCAGGTCGCCGAAGCGCTGGCAGCGCTGCGTGCACCCGCGTCGCGCGATGCACTGGCCGAACTGCTGGGAGCGGCCGACGGCACCACCGGCGATCTGGAGGCCGTACTGGAGGCTCTGGCCGATCATGCTCTGGTCTGGCCGGACGCCGCGGGGAAGCTCCGCATGGCCGGACCGCTGCGGCAAGCGTGGGACGCGCCGCTGGGTCTGGATGCCCGGCTGGAGGAACTGCTCGCCGGCACGACCTCCGACGAGCTGCGCGGAATGCTGGCGGTACTGGGCATCAAACCGCCGGGCAGCAAGGCGCAGCGGCTGTCCGCGCTGGTGGAACACCACAGCGACCCGGAGCGGATCCTCTCCGTGATCGCCAAGGCCCCTGCGGCGACTCGGAAGCTGCTCGAAGGCAAAGCGGGGGCGGGGCCGGCGGGGCTAGCGGAGCACGCGCGGTTCGTCATGTTCGGGAGTCCGGGCCCCGATCCCGAACCGGGTGCTCGATGGGCTCTGGATCGGGGACTCCTGATCCAGGAACGTCACCGCTACGGCCCGGCCCGTTTGCCCGCCGAGGTGGCGCTCGCGCTGCGCGGGCCCGACTGGCACGCCCCGTTCCGGCCCGTCCCGCCCTCCGCGGGCTTGGCGCCGGTCACCCCGAGGGAGGTCGACCACGAGGCGTCGGCCGCGGCCTCGGCATTCGCCGCCGGCGCGGCCTCGGTCCTGTCGGCCTGCTCGACGGCCGCGCCGGCCCGGCTGAAGTCCGGCGGCATCGGTGCGCGTGAACTGGCCCGGATCGGCAAGGCGGCCCAGGCCGACGACGCCGTCGTACGCCTCACACTCGAGACCGCGCATGCCGCCGGGCTGCTGGCCCGGGACGGCGATCGGGTGGCCCCCACCGAGGCCTACGACGTCTGGGCGGAGCAGGAGCCCCCGGAGCAGTTCGCCGTACTGCTCCAGGCATGGCGCAACCTGCCGCTCACCCCGGCCCAGGCGCGCGACGAGGACAACAAGGCACTCCCGGCACTCGTCGGCGCACCGCCCTGCAACGGCTGTGTGCAGGCCCGCCACGGGCTGTTGGCCGCAGCCGCGCAGCTCCCGGCAGGGCACGGCGTGCGGGTCGCGTCGGATCTGGGGCCGCTGATCGCCTGGTACCGCCCGCTCGCCGACTCGTCGCCGGACGGACCGCCGTTCGCCACCGTGATCCGGGAGGCCGAACTCCTCGGCGTGCTCGCACGCGGTGCTCTGTCCGCCATCGGCATCCACCTGCGAGCCGGCGATGCGGAGCTCCTGGGCGCCGAGTGCCGGCGGCTGCTGCCCTCGGCCACCGCGACGGCCCGGATCGGCGCCGACCTCACCGCCGTCGTCACCGGCACCCCGTCCACGCGGCTGGCCGCACTCCTGGACTCCGTCGCCGACCGGGAAACCAGTGGCACCGCATCGGTGTGGCGGTTCAGTGCCGGCAGCGTCCGCCGGGCTCTGGACGCCGGCCGCACCCCCGAGGACATCACGGCCGACCTGGCCGCCGTCGCTGCCGGACCGCTGCCACAGCCCCTGACATACCTGATCACCGACACCGCACGCGGCCACGGGCGCGTGCGCATCTCCCCTGCCGCCTGCGTCCTCCACGGCGACGAGCCCGCCCTCCTGGCCGAACTCGCCGCCCACCGCAGGCTGGCCACGCTCGGACTCCGGCAGCTGGCACCGACGGTGCTGATCAGCCGCAGCCCGCTCGGGACGACCCTCGCAGCGCTCCGGGCCGAGGGGTACGCCCCCGTCGCCGAGACCGACGAGGGAACGGTACGCATCGAGAAGACCCGGCCTCGGCGGGCCGCCGCACCCGTTCCGCCTCCACGCGGCTCCAGGGCGAGCGGCGGCGGCCGGGCCGCTGCCCCGAGGACGGCGAAGGAACCCGCTGCCCTCGACCCGAGTGCGTTGGCGACCCGGCTGCTGGCCGCCCCGGCCACGGCTCCCGAACCAGCACCGTTCGAGGGCGGAGTGCCCTTCGCCACGGACACCGAGGAGATCGTCGCAGGGTGGGCGAAGCGCCTGCCGTACGCCGACATCCGCCAGCTAGCCCACGCCATCGACGCAGGTCAGGCCGTCACCGTCGAATACGTCGCCACCTCCGGCAACCGCACAGTGCGCACCCTCAGCCACCTCGAACTCGACCCGCCCTTCCTCGAGGCCTGGTGCCATCTGCGAGAAGACGAACGCGTCTTCACCCTCTCCCGCATCCACAGCGTCATGAGCGCCGCACTCGAACAGGAGTGGTAGCGGCGGGGCCGGGAAATGGTCGTGGGGCCGCTGAACCCGGCCGACATCGGCGAGATGCTCGGCCTTGACCCGGCCGCGGCCTTCGACGCCGCCCTGATCACGGACGGACTTCCCCTGATCTGCGCGGAGTGGCGCCCGGAGCCGACGTATGGGAGTTCCTCCGCGACTCACTGGACAACCCATCTCCGCGCTGCTGGTCTCCGCGGACTCCTTCCCGCCGCACCCGCGATCGGCGGCTACTGGACCCGCAGCAACGACGTCGCAATCGACCTGGTCGGCGCGGACCGGCAACCGGTGGCCAAAGAACTGCTCTTCCTCGGCTCGGACCACTGGGCCGACGTCTGATCTTCCCCGTGATGGCCGCACTCCGCAGAATGAGCGGGTGACAGCAGCCGTGTTGATCATTCTGGGCCCTCTGTCGGCGTCGCTCATGGGCACCGTCCTCGCTGCCGACTACCGGGGCTGGCGGGATGCAGCGGCCAAGGCGCACGCGGGAACCGGGAGGGCCGACTACTTCACGTCCTACGCGACCTTTCGGTCCGTGGGGCTGGCGGTGGCGTGGACGGGAGCCGTCTTCGCGGTGGGAGCCACGGTTCTCGTGTGCTTGATCTACTGGTGAAGTGGCGACCAAGCTGCCGGGCCACGGCGCTGGCGGCGGCGCCACCACTGCGATCGCCCGTCATGGACCGGCTGGAGCGGACCGCGACCTTGAGGCAGTGGACCAAGGGCGGGGCGCGTGCTCCCCACAAGCCGCTGCCTCTGCTCTACGCCCTCAGCCGGTTCCAGCGGGCAAGGCGTTCCAGGCCTCCGGCTGCAAACCGTGGCAGAAGATCGGATAGGGCGCCTCGGCGAGGGCGGGATCCGCCCCGGTCATGCCCGCCCGCCGGCGCAGCAGAGGGCCGTGTAGAGGTCCAGGCGGTCCGGGAGGCGGGTGAGGTCGCGGTCCGTCAGGGCTTCTATGCGTTCGATGCGGTAGTGCACCGTGTTCACGTGGATGCCCAGGGCCTCCGCCGTGCGGGACCAGGAGCAGTCGTGGGCGAGGAACGCCTCCAGCGTGGCACGCAGCGGGCCCTCGCCGAGGGGGCGCAGCAGGCGGGTCGCGTAGATGTCGCGGACCTCCGCGGGGATGCCGGGCAGGAGGCGGGACAGGGTGTCGAGTTCGTCGGCCGCGGCCACGCCTCCGGGTGCCCCGGCGGCGCATGCCAGGGCGAAGCGGGCCTGGGCCAGCGATGCCGGCAGGTCCTCCGGGGCGGGGACCGCCGCTCCGATGCCCACCAGGCCGGCTGCCTCCGCTGCCTGCCCCGCCGCCCGCAGGCGGGCCGCGAGGGTCGCCGGGTCCGTGTCCGGGGGCTCGCAGACGACCGCCGTCGTGCCGGCCGCCGTGTGCGGGAAGTCGGGCAGGGCGTGCAGGGCGGCGGCGAGGGATGCCGCGTCCGCCGCGGCGATGGCCCGGTACACGCCGCCTGGCGCCCCTGGCGCCGCCGGCGCCGCCGGCGCCGCCGGGTCTTCGGGCAGAGGCGGGGTGCGTACGGGCACTGCTGGTACTCCTTGCGGCGGACGGACCCCCGCCCTCACCAGGAGGAGGCGGGGTTCAACATCGTAAATGCAAGGAGGAACAGCCGGAGTTCGCGGCGTCTGCCGGTCAGGCCGTGGCCAGGGCCACCTCGGTGGCCTGGATCAGGGCCACCACGTGCGAGCCCGGCGCGAGGCCGAGCGCCTCGACGGCATCGCGGGTGACGGCCGCGGTCAGCTCGCCGTCGTTGACGACGACGCGCACCGATGCCATGGCCCCGCCCCCGGTGATGCCGGCGACCGTACCGGAGATCTGGTTCCGGATGCTGATGCCCTCGACGGCGCCCGCCGCCAGCGCCACGTCGGTGGCCTTGACCAGGGCGGTCACCGCCGCGCCGGGGCTCAGGTCGAGCTCCCGGGCGGCGTCGCTCGTGATGGCCGCGACGATGTCCGCGCCGCCTTCCAGCCTGACCCCCACGGTCGTCATGGCCTCGCCGCCGACCACGGCCGTCACCCGGCCGACCAGCCGGTTCCGAATGCTCAGGTGCACTGCTACACGTCCGTCATGGCGGGCATGTCGCCCTGGGTGGTCGAGGTGTCGATGACCGCGAACGCCGCGCCCTGCTGGTCCGCCAGGGCCGCGAACCGGCCGTAGGGGCTGTCCATGGGGCCGAAGTGCAGGGCGCCGCCCAGCTTCCTGGCCTTGGCCACGGCCTCGTCGCAGTCCGGGACGGCGAAGTAGACCTGCACCCACGGCGGGACCTCCGGCGGGAAGTCCCCGCCCATCGCCATCCGGCCGAGCACCGGGTGCTCGGGCCCGCCCGCACTGAAGACCCGGAAGTCCATCCCCTCCTCCTCGGGGCTGCCGTCGGGGTGCATCTGCTGGGCGCCGTACGGGAAGACCTGCGGGAAGAAGGCGTCGGCCCGCTCCGGGTCGCGGGTGAAGACCTCGGCCCACGTGTAGGAGCCCGGCTCGCCCATCTTCTCGAAGCCCCGGTGCTCGTCCGGCTGCCAGACGCCGAAGACCGCGCCGCTCGGCTCCTTCGCGATGAGCATCGTGCCGTACGTGCCGATCTGCATCGGGCCCATCATGACCTCGCCGCCCGCGGACCTGATCTTCTCGGCGGTGGCCGCCGCGTCGGGCGAGGCGAAGTAGAGGCACCACTGGGACGGGGCCTCGGTGCCCGGCATCGGGGGGACGACGGCGGCGACCGCCTTGCCGTCCGAGTACGCCTGCGTGTAGTTGCCGTACTCGCTCGCCGCCTCGCCGAAGGTCCAGCCCAGCACCTCCCCGTAGAAGGCCTTCGCCGCCTCGACGTCCCTGAACATCGCGTCCGCCCAGCAGGGCGCGCCCTCCGAGAACTCCGCCATGGTCGATCGACTCCTGTGTCGTGGGCTCCGTCCGGTGTTCCACGCTAGGCGCGCGGTGCGCCGCCCGCGCGCGGAGCGCGGCCGCGCGAGAGGCTGGAGCCATGGACATCACCATGCGGCTGGCCCAGCACCCGGAGGCGGACGAGCTGCTCGGGCGCAGCCCGCTCGCCGCGCTCGTCGGGATGCTGCTGGACCAGCAGGTGCCGATGGAGTGGGCGTTCGCCGGGCCGTACACGATCGCGCAGCGGCTCGGCGCGGACGACCTCGACGCCCATGCCATCGCCGCGTTCGACCCGGAGGAGTTCGCCGCACTGCTGTCGCGGAAGCCGGCCGTCCACCGCTATCCGGGGTCGATGGCGAAGCGGGTGCAGCAGCTGTGCGCGTATCTGGTCGAGCACTACGACGGGGACGCGGCGGCGCTGTGGGACGGGGTCGGGACGGGGGCGGAGCTGCTGGACCGGCTGAAGGCGCTGCCCGGCTTCGGCGAGCAGAAGGCGCAGATCTTCCTGGCGCTGCTGGGCAAGCAGCTCGGCGTACGGCCGCAGGGCTGGCGGGAGGCCGCCGGCGGCTACGGGGAGGTGGACGTGTACCGCTCGGCGGCGGACATCACCGGGCCGGAGTCGCTGGCCCGGGTGCGGGCGCACAAGCAGGAGCTGAAGGCGGCCGCCAGGGCCGCCAAGGCGCGCGGCGGGAGCTGAGCGCGGCCCGGCGGCCCCTGCGCTACGCCGGTGCCGGGACAGGAGCCCCGGCGGCGGACGGAGCCGGGCGGCGGCGCAGGGCGGCTGCGTACACCTCGTCCGCGTGCAGCCGCCGCAGCTCCTCCGACAGCAGCTCGGCCGTGCTGCGGATCTTCAGGGCGGCGGTGCGGTCCGGGCTGTCCGGCAGGCTCAGCGTGGCCAGCACCCCGTCGGGCCGGTCCACGCGGATGTCGCCCTCGGGGGTCCCCAGCCGCACCCCGGTGATGACGGGCCCGCCGGTGGCGACCCGCTCCACCGGCACGCCCAGCCGGTCCTCCAGCCACCGCGCGAGGAGTTCCGCGCTCGGGTTCCCGGCCTCGCTCTCCACGGCCGCGCCGGTCACCGGCAGCGGCTTCTGGTCCAGCGCGGCGGCGAGCAGCGCCCGCCAGGGGGTGAGCCGGGTCCAGGCCAGGTCGGTGTCCCCGGAGGCGTACGCGGCCCCCTGCGCGGCCAGCGCGGCCAGCGGGTCGGCGGCCGCCTCGGAGTCCGTGATCCGGCGCTGCGCCAGCGCGCCCAGCGGGTCCCGGGCCGGGTCGGCCGGGGCGTCGGCGGGCCACCAGGCCACGACGGGGGCGTCGGGGACGAGGAGCGGCAGGACCACGGAGCCGGCCTGCTCGGTGAGCGCCCCGTGCAGCCGCAGCACGACGACCTCGCCGGTTCCGGCGTCCGAGCCGACCCGCAGCTCGGCGTCGAGCCGGGTCTGGCGGAGCCGGTGCGGGCCGCGCGAGGAGCGCTTGACCACCGCGATGATGCGGCAGGGGTGCTCCCGGGAGGCCTCCGTGGCCGCGCGGATCGCGTCGTAGGCGTTCTCCTCGTCGGTGGCGATGACGAGGGTCAGGACCAGGCCCATGGCGGGGCTTCCGATGGCCCGCCGGGCTTCGAGCAGGGCCCGGTCGACCTTGCTGGACGTGGTGTCGGTGAGTTCGGTCCGCATGGGTCGAGTGTGGCAGCGGGGGCGGCCGGTGCGTCACCCGGCGGGGCGCCCATCCGTCACCTGCGGCGCCGGGCGGTCCCGAAGAGGGAGCGGGAGATCTCCCGGCCCAGCTGGGTGCCGACCGACCGGGCCAGCGAGCGGAAGATTCCGCTCCCCATCACCTGCTGCACCGGCGACGGCTTCTCCGCGGGCCGGCGGGGCTGCTGCGGACGGGAGGCCTCCGTCTCCGCTTCCGTCCGCGAGGCCTCCGCCCGCGCCGCCTCGGCCTCCGCCTCGGCCTCTGCCGCCGCCTCCGCGGCCGCCTGCTCCGCGCTGATCTTCTCGTACGCCGACTCGCGGTCGACGGGCTGCGCGTAGCGCGCGTACAGCGGCGAAGCCTGCACCGCCCGGTCCAGCTCCGCGGCCCCGACCGGAGCCATCAGCGACTGCGGGGCCCGCAGCCGGGTCGCCGCGACCGGCGTCGGGGCGCCCCTCTCGTCGAGCACGGTGACGACGGCCTCTCCGGTCCCGAGCACCGTCAGGAGCTCCTCCAGGTCGTACTCCGAACGGGGGTAGGTCCGCACCGCGGCCCTGAGCGCCTTGGCGTCGTCCGGGGTGAACGCGCGCAGCGCGTGCTGTACCCGGCTGCCGAGCTGGGCCAGCACGTCCGCCGGCACGTCCTGGGGGCTCTGCGTCACGAAGAAGACGCCGACGCCCTTCGAGCGGATGAGCCGGACCGTCCGGGTGACGGCCTCCAGGAAGGCCTTCGAGGCGCCGTCGAAGAGCAGGTGCGCCTCGTCGAAGAAGAAGACGAGCTTCGGCTTGTCGAGGTCGCCCGCCTCGGGCAGGGCCGCGAACAGGTCGGCGAGCAGCCACATCAGGAAGGTGGAGAACAGCTGCGGCCGGTCCTGCACGGCCGGGAGCTCCAGCAGGGAGACGACGCCGCGCCCGTCGGGCGCCGTCCGCAGCAGATCGGCGGTGTCGAACTCGGGCTCGCCGAAGAACACGCCGGCGCCCTGCTGCTCGAACGCGGTCAGGGCGCGCAGGATCACCCCGGCCGTCGCCGCGGAGATGCCGCCGATGTCCTTCAGCTCGGCCTTGCCGCGGTCCGACACGAGGAACGCGACGACGGCCCGCAGGTCCTTCAGGTCGTACAGCTCCAGGCCCTTGGCGTCGGCGTAGTGGAAGACCAGGCCGAGCGACTGCTCCTGGGTGCGGTTGAGCCCGAGCACCTTCGACAGCAGCACCGGCCCGAAGTCCGTCACCGTGGCGCGCACCGGGACGCCCGGCCCGATGCCGCCGAGCGAGAGGAACTCGGCGGGGCAGCCGCCCGGCTGCCAGTCCTGGCCGACCTCGCGGGCGCGCCCGGCCGTCTTCGGGTGCGGCTCGCCCGGGGCCGCGATGCCGGAGACGTCCCCCTTGACGTCGGCGAGGAACACGGGGACGCCGCTCGCGGACAGCTGCTCGGCGATGAGCTGGAGGGTCTTCGTCTTGCCGGTCCCGGTCGCGCCGGCGATCAGGCCGTGGCGGTTGAGGACCGCGAGCGGGACGCGGACGCGCCGGTCCGGAAGGCATGCGCCGTCCCACAGGAGCGCGCCCAGTTCCAGCGCCGGACCGGTGAAGGCGTACCCGGCGGCGATCCGGTCGGCCGGCGCTTCCGGGGCGGTGCTCTCGCTCATACGACCCTCCCGCATTGACCCTGTACGCCACTTTTGCACCGCCGGTGGGAGGCTGCGCCCGCAGGCGCGGGCCCGGTAGGCTTTCCGTGTGATCTTCAAGCGCATCGGAAACGGGCGGCCGTACCCCGACCACGGCAGGGAAACCACCCGGCAGTGGGCGGATGTCGCCCCGCGCCCGGTCCGGCTCGACCAGTTGGTGACGACCAAGGGGCAGCTGGACCTCGAGACGCTGCTCGCCGAGGACTCGACCTTCTACGGGGACCTCTTCGCCCACGTCGTGAAGTGGCAGGGCGACCTGTACCTGGAGGACGGCCTGCACCGCGCGGTCCGCGCGGCCCTCCAGCAGCGCCAGGTCCTGCACGCGCGCGTCCTCGAGATGGACTGACGGCGGACCCGGCCACCGCACCGGGCGGGACTCCGCGACAGCCGCGGCGACCCGTCGCGCCCCCGCCCGCCTCCCGCTTGGCGCGAATTGCGCCTTTCGGGTCGGTCTTGCCCTATCAACAGATCATTTGGTGGGCAACCTCTCCGCCCGGTATTACGCTGCGCCCATGAGCATGCTCACTCCCCCCGGCATGGGCGGAAAGTACCGCGTCACGGGAGCGGCCTATCCCCGCCTGAGCCGGCGCCCGCGCCGCCGCAGGATCGTGTTCGCCGTACTCGGCGCGGTCCTCGGGATCGCCCTGCTCGGTTACGGATCCCTGCAGCTCATCCAGGTGTTCCGCGGCGACGGCGACGAACCGCGCGCCACCGCCGGCGGGAAGTGCCCCGACAAGGGCAGCGGGGCGGCCTCGGCCGCGCCGGCCGCCGCCCCCGCGGTCGTCCTGCCGCAGCCCGCCGACATCACCGTCAACGTCTACAACGCCACCCAGCGCGCGGGCCTGGCCAAGGCCGTCGGGGACGAGCTGAAGGCGCGCGGGTTCACGGTCGGCCAGGTCGGCAACGCCCCCGCCGACTTCGACAAGAAGGTCCCCGGGACGGGGATACTGCTCGGCTCGCCGAAGACCGACAAGGCGGCCTACTCCGTCCTCGGTACGCAGCTCGCGGGCGACACCCTGCAGAGCGACGCCCGCGAGGGCGCCGACATCGACCTGATCCTCGGCGACGCGTTCACGGAGCTGAGTCCGAAGGCGACCGCGGACCAGGAGCTGGCGCTGCTGGCCAACCCCAAGCCGGCGGCCGCACCGGCCTGCTGACCCGGCGGCGGCCGGCCTGCGGCATGCGGCATGCGTCGGCGACAGGGCCGGAAGCCGGAGAAGGCCCCGGCGCCGCACGGCACCGGGGCCGGGAATCCCCTACTCGGCCGAGCCGTACATGCGGTCGCCCGCGTCGCCCAGCCCCGGCACGATGTAGCCGTGCTCGTTGAGCCGCTCGTCCACCGCGGCCGTCACGACCGTCACCGGCGTGCCCGCGAGCTCGCGCTCCATGACCTCGACGCCCTCCGGGGCCGCCAGCAGCACCACGGCCGTCACGTCGTCCGCGCCGCGCTTGATCAGCTCCTGGATGGCCGCGACCAGCGTGCCGCCCGTCGCCAGCATCGGGTCGACGACGTACACCTGGCGCCCGGAGAGGTCCTCCGGCATGCGCGTCGCGTACGTGGAGGCCTCCAGGGTCTCCTCGTTGCGGACCATGCCCAGGAAGCCCACCTCGGCCGTCGGCAGCAGCCGCACCATTCCGTCGAGCATGCCGAGGCCGGCGCGCAGGATCGGCACGACCAGCGGGCGCGGGTGCGACAGCTTCACGCCGGTGGTCGGCGCGACCGGGGTCTCGATGTCGGACTGCTCGGTGCGGACGTCCCGGGTGGCCTCGTAGGCGAGGAGCGTCACCAGCTCGTCGGCGAGTCGGCGGAAGGTGGGGGAGTCGGTGCGCTTGTCGCGCAGGGTGGTCAGTTTGTGCGCCACCAGGGGGTGATCGACGACCTGCAAACGCACAGCATCCTCCAAGGCTCAAGAGTCGGGTTTCGACCTGCGACCAGCAAAAACGGCCGCACGTTTTCGCGACCCACACCCAAGAGGCTACGCGGTGTGCGCGCCGCCGTGCGCCCCCGGCGCCCGCCCGGGCCCCGCCCGGCCCCTGAGGATGCGGCCCGGCCGTGTGCCCAGCACGCTGGTCACGTGACCAATGCACCGGTGATCGCGGCCGTCGACGGATCCGAGCACAGCCTGCGCGCCCTCGACTGGGCCTGCGCAGCGGCCGTGCGGCACGGCACCGGACTCGTCGTCGCCCACGTCCTGCCCGACAGCGCCCAGCTGTACGTCGCCCGCCGCTCCTCCCTCGCCGATCCGGGCGCACCCGCGGAATGGGAGGACCCGGTCGCGGAGCGGATCCGCACCCTGCTCTCGGAGGCCTCCGGAACCCCGGAGGACGTCCGCTACGAGTCCCTGACCGGCTCCGTCCCCGAGGCGCTGCGCGTGATCGGCTCGGGCGCGCGGATGCTGGTGATGGGCTCGCGCGGGCGAGGCGGCTTCGCCGCCCTGCTGCTCGGATCGAACAGCAGGGCCGTCTCCGGGACGGCCCCCTGCCCGGTCGTCGTCGTCCCGCACGAGGCGCGCGACGCCGCCGCCGGCGGCACGGCGGGCCCCTCCGCCGGCCGGGTGGTCCTCGGGTTGCACGTCGAAGAGACCCCGGACGACGTCATCGCCTTCGCCCTCGCCGAGGCGGCCTCGCGCGGCACGGACCTCCAGGTCCTCTCCGCGTACGCCGTCCCGCCGTCACCCGTGGTGGTGGCCGACACCCCCTTCACGGTGCTCACCCCGGAGGGGCTCGCGGACGGCGCCGACACCGCGCCCGCCGAACGCGAGATGCTGCGCGCCCAGAGCCGGCGCCTGGCCCCGCACCGGGAGCGCGCGCCGGACACCGCAGTCGCCCAGGCCGCCGTACCCGGCGACGCGGCGGGCGGACTGGTCGAGGCCTCCCGGTCCGCGGCCCTCGTCGTGGTGGGCCGCCACCACCCGAGGCGCAGCGTCCGCGGCCTCGCGATCGGCTCCGTCGCGCACGCCGTACTGCACCACGCGCACGGCCCCGTGGCCGTCGTCCCGGCTCTCTCGGACGACGTCTGACCTGCACGGGGGTGGCGTCAAGGGGGCCTGCGGGGGGAAGGTGGGTGCGGAGGGGTTTCCTCCGCACGGGCGGAGGAGGAAGACCTGACCAGCCGGGGTGGGTGGTGGCCGATGCCCGACACGCAGCCGAGCCGAGACAGCGGCGAGGACGACGCGCCGGAAACCGCGGCGCAGCGCCGGGCGCGCCGCGCGCAGTTCCTGCGCGACCTGATGGAAGCGCGCGCCCTGCGCGACCGGGTCCAGCCCCGCCGGGCCCGCGCCGCGCGCATGCGCCAGCAGATGCGGATGCGCACATTCCGCTGGTGACGCGCGTGCCCTGGCGGTGACGCCTGCGGCCTGAGGGGCCCGTGTGACGCCCGTGACCACCGGGCGGATTTCGGCGCGCCCGCAGGCCCGCGGCACGGCCACGCGCGCGGGCGACCGCCGGTCGGCCGTACGCCGCGCACCCCCGGAACGCCCCCGGGACGCCCCCGCCGGGCGCCGGCCGCCCCGCGCCGCCGTGGCCGACGGGCCGCCCCGCGCCCGCCGCCGCGGGCGGCACGGCACGACGCAAGCGCGGAAGACCTCTCGCAAAGCCGCTGTTTCTGCCACGATGCCGATTGGGCGGGGCACGAAACGGCGAGCAGCACGGCCGTTCCAACCCTCCCCACCTCCGGCCGGGGGGACCTCCAACCGGCACGCCTATGACCAGTGGGAGAGTCACGGTGTACTTCGCCGCACTGCTCGCGCGCACCGAAGACGGGTGGGAAGCGAGCGACATGGAACTCGACGACGTCGAGTCCCTCAGCGATCTGATCGATCTCGCCCGTGCCGCCGCTGTCGACGACGACACGGTGGTCGCCCTCATCGAGCAGGAGGACGCCTGGTTCGGCGTCGTCCGCGTGGACGGCGAGGAGGACCCGCGGTACTTCGTCTCGAACGCCGCCGCCGCCTCCCGCAGCTCCTACGGCTCGATGCTGACCGACGAGCTGCTGGGCAGCGACGAGGAGGACGACGAACTCGACGAACTGGACCTTGACGGCACCGAGGACGGCGAGGAGGAGGCGATCACCGCGTACGGCGGGTCGGACGACGGGGACGACGGGCCCGGCTCCGGTGCGGAGCCGGTTCCGGCCGGGCCGCTCGGCGACCCCCGCCTGCTGGACGACCTCGGGGTGACCCACAAGCAGCTGATGACCCTCGACGGGGACGCGCTCTCGGAGATCGCCGAGTCCCTCGGCGCGACCGAGGTGCTGGAGGCAGTGCGCTAGTGACCACCGAGCACCACCCCCCGCACCCCTCCGCGCCAGGCCCCGCCCCCGATCCCGTACGGGACCCGTGGCGGGACCCCATGCGCCTGGCGCTGCGGGAAGCCGCACGGGCGGTGCCGGCCGGCGACGTGCCGGTCGGCGCCGTCGTGCTCGGCCCGGACGGGGAGCTGCTCGCCGCCGGGCACAACGAACGGGAGGCCGCCGGCGACCCGACAGCGCACGCCGAGGTGCTGGCGCTGCGCCGGGCGGCCGCCCGGCTGGGGGAATGGCGGCTTCCGGGGTGCACCCTGGTGGTGACCCTGGAGCCGTGCGTGATGTGCGCGGGCGCGCTCGTCCAGGCGCGGGTGGCGCGGGTCGTGTACGGCGCGGCGGACGAGAAGGCGGGCGCCGCCGGCTCCCTGTGGGACCTCGTTCGGGACCGCCGGCTCAACCACCGACCGGAAGTGGTCCGCGGGGTCCTGGCGGAGGAGTGCGCGCGGCAGCTGACGGACTTCTTCCGGCAGCTGTGAGGCCCCCCGGCGGGGCCGTCCCCGGAGCGGATTTCGGAACTGGGCCGACCTTGGGCTAGGATCTCTCTCGGTAGCGTGTCCGAGTGGCCGAAGGAGCTCGCCTCGAAAGCGAGTATGGGGCAACCCATCGGGGGTTCAAATCCCTCCGCTACCGCTCCGATCGAGAGCCTCGTCCCGCAAGGGCCGGGGCTCTCGGCGGTTTCCGGGGTGCGGAGCGCCTGGTGCCGGGGGATTCGTACGGGAGGACCTCGTACGGGAGCGCCTCTCAGCGGGTCCGCGGCCGCGGACCCCCGTACTCCGCACCGGTGAGCGCGGGACGCCCCCGGCGCCCCCCGCGTGACCGCACCGCCCGCCGGGCGTTGTCACGGCATGACCAAGACCCAGCGCATGCTCGCCGCCATCGCCCTCGCGGGGGCCGCCGCGGGACTCGCCGCACCCGCCGCCTCCGCCGCGCCCGTGGCGCCTCTCACCCTTCCGGACCTGCCGCGTCCCGCGGGGATGCCGGAGGGGGCCGTGCCGGGCTCCGTCCAGGAGATCGGCGGGCAGCTCAACGAGCTGAACCAGCTGAACCAGCTGGCGGAGCTCCCGAACCACCTGGAGCCCGTCGTCGCGCCCGTCGCGCCGGTACTCGGGCTGCTCGGCGCCATCCAGTAGCGCGCGGCGGGGCCGCGGGCCGGGACTCTTCCGGGGGAGGTGCGGTCCCGGGCCCGCGGCGGACCCGCCGGGCTGGGCCCGCCGGTCTCCTGCCGCAACCGGCGGACCCGCCTCCATCGTGCGGGGCCGCGCCCGAAGCACGGCGCGGCAAAAGGCCCGCGCGGCAGGGCCATTGGTCCCGAAGCCCAGACCGGCGCGCCGGGCCGACCGGATAGACTCACCCGACCTGGCAGGACCGGTTGGGGAGGCCGACACCGCTGATGGAGACCAAGAAGATGATCACGGGAGGGCTCGTCGTCTTCGTGCTCTTCGTGATCATCACGCAGCCGATCAAGGCCGCCGACATCGTGAAGATCGGCTTCCAGGGCATCTCGGACGCCGCCCACGGCATCGGGGCGTTCATGACCGAACTGGTGACCTGAAACCCGTAAGCCGAGGCAGCCCCGTCGGGCCGAACGGCCCCCCACTCCTACGGGTGGGGGTTTTTGTGTACCCCGCCCTCGTGGCAACTTCGCCAATAACGCCCCATTGTGCCCAACTTGCCCTCAACACGGCGATATACGGTGCTTGCATACAGTGCACATGTGTTGTGATGCTATGACCGCTTTTGACGGATAGTTGATGTGGTTGATCTGGTTGATCTGAAGGGGTGGCGTGACCGTGCCGGCCAGTACTGCGCCTCAGGTGCCACCCCAGCAGGACCCCCAGCAGGACCAGCAGCACGGCCAGGAGGAGGCTCCGGCGCCCCCCAGGCCGCAGAGCCGGGGCGCGGACACCCGGGCGCTCACCCAGGTCCTCTTCGGGCAGCTGAAGGGCCTCCAGCCGGGCAGTCGCGAGCACGAGCGGATCCGCGGGGCCCTCATCGAGGCGAACCTGCCGCTGGTGCGGTACGCGGCCGCCCGCTTCCGCAGCCGCAACGAGCCGATGGAGGACGTGGTGCAGGTCGGCACCATCGGCCTGATCAACGCCATCGACCGCTTCGACCCGGACCGCGGGGTGCAGTTCCCGACCTTCGCCATGCCGACCGTGGTGGGCGAGATCAAACGATACTTCCGCGACAACGTCCGCACCGTGCACGTGCCGCGCAGGCTCCACGAGCTGTGGGTCCAGGTCAACGCCGCCACCGAGGACCTCACCACCCTCCACGGCCGCACCCCCACGACTCCCGAGATCGCGGAACGGCTGCGGATCAGCGAGGACGAGGTGCTCTCCTGCATCGAGGCCGGACGCAGCTACCACGCCACCTCGCTGGAGGCCGCCCAGGAGGGCGACGGCCTGCCGGGCCTGCTCGACCGGCTCGGGTACGAGGACCCCGAGCTCGCCGGCGTCGAGCACCGCGACCTCGTCCGGCACCTGCTCGTGCAGCTGCCCGAGCGCGAGCAGCGGATCCTGCTGCTGCGCTACTACAACAACCTGACGCAGTCCCAGATCAGCGCGGAGCTCGGAGTCTCCCAGATGCACGTCTCCCGCCTGCTCGCCCGGAGCTTCGCTCGACTCCGATCCGCAAACAGGATCGAGGCGTAACCGGATCGGGTGGAGATCCGCCGCAGGTTTCCCGACAGAACCGGCGCAATCCGCTCTATCGCTGGAGATATATGTCGACTTGGCGCTACAGCGCGTTGCCGACATGTGACATTCTGCTTGAACCGCGTTTGCCGCAGCCCCGGCTCCGGTATTCAGGTTGAGGCTGCGTTCCTCCGACGGGCGCGCCGTCCGCGACCGTCCGCGACCTCAAGGGGGTGGCATGTCCGAAGACCAGGGCAGCTCCAAGGTGCTCACGCTCGTCAAGAGCGATGCGCCGACAGCACCCGCGGTGTCCCACCGCCCGGAAGCCATCGACACCCGCACCCTCTCCCGCTCCCTCTTCCAGCGACTCGCCGCCCTGGACCCGGACAGCCCCGACCGGGCCTACGTGCGCGACACGCTCATCGAGCTGAACCTCCCGCTCGTGCGGTACGCGGCCGCCCGCTTCCGCAGCCGCAACGAGCCGATGGAGGACATCGTCCAGGTCGGCACGATCGGCCTGATCAAGGCGATCGACCGGTTCGACTGCGAACGGGGCGTCGAGTTCCCGACGTTCGCGATGCCGACCGTCGTGGGCGAGATCAAACGATTCTTTAGGGACACCTCCTGGTCCGTGCGGGTCCCGCGGCGCCTCCAGGAGCTGCGCCTGGCGCTCACCAAGGCGAGCGACGAACTCGCGCAGCGGCTCGACCGCTCCCCGACCGTGCCCGAACTCGCCGCCGTACTGGGCGTGTCCGAGGAGGACGTCGTCGACGGGCTGGCCGTCGGCAACGCCTACACCGCCTCCTCGCTCGACTCGCCCTCCCCGGAGGACGAGGGCGGCGACGGCTCGCTCGCCGACCGGCTGGGGTACGAGGACACCGCGCTCGAAGGGGTCGAGTACCGCGAGTCCCTCAAGCCGCTGCTGGCCAAACTCCCGCCCCGCGAGCGGCAGATCATCATGCTGCGCTTCTTCGCCAACATGACGCAGTCGCAGATCGGCGAGGAGGTGGGCATCTCCCAGATGCACGTCTCCCGGCTGCTGACGCGCACCCTCGCACAGCTCCGCGTCGGACTGATCGGGGACTGACGCCTCGCGCGCGCGGCCGCCGGGTCCGGACTCCTTCCGGACGCGGCGGCCGCACACGCGTGCGTCGGCGGGGTTCACATATGACGGGGCATCAGCCACACTGCGGCGCGTGCCCGACGGATGCCCCAGGCCAGGAGCCGCCCTCGCCCGCCATCGCGCGCGCCGCCGTGCCGGCCGCCGCGCCCGCGCCTCCGGGCGCGCGCCGGACGTGCGGGCCGCGGGGCTGCTCGCCCTGTGCGCGGCCGCGGCCTGCCTGGCCGGCTGCGCCGCCGCCCCGGCCGGCGGGTACACGGCCGCCGGAGCCGCGGCGCCCGGGCCTGAGCGGCGCGCCGGCGACAACGTCGCCCCGCGGGGGCCGGTGGAGTTCCGGCAGCTCGGCGGCCCGCCCCCGGCGGGCGGACCGGCGCCCTCGGCCGGCACGCCCGCCGGCGGTCCGGACGGGCCGGGCGCCGGCAGGTCCGGGGGCGGCGTACCCGGCGGGGGCGCCGCACCACCCGGTGGGCGCGGCAGCCAGGCACCGCCCGCCCCGGGATCCTCCGAGCCGGCGCCGGGGAGCCCCCCGGACAGCACGCCCCCTCCGGCCCCGAGCGCCTCGCCGCCTCCTGCATCCCCGCCCGCGAGCGTGCCCGCGCCCGCGCCCGGACCGGCGTACGTCACCGTGGGCGAGCCCGTCCGCGCGCCGGCGGCGGACCGCTGGTGCGAGCAGGTGACCGTCCGCATCGCCAACACGGGCGGCACGGCGGTCCGTTCGGGGACGCTCACCTTCGAGACGCACGTCATCGGCGCCTTCGGCATCGACTGGGCCACGGTCAGGACCCGTCGGCCCCTGCCCGCGCCGCTGGCCGGCGGGACGGCGCGGACGCAGACGTACACGGTCTGCCTGGACGCCTGGCGGGTCCCCCTCGGCATGCACGTGGAGACCCGGCGGGTCACTGCCGCCTGGAGCTGAGCCGCCCTGACGGCGCCCGGTGCCGGTGTCCGCGTACCGTCAGCGCAGGACGGTCCAGAAGACCGCGGCGAACCGCGCGCGAGTGCCGCGGGTGCCGCCAGTGCGGTGAGGCTTCCCCGGCCCGCCGGCCGTCGCGGCTTTGGGGATTCCTTTACCGCCGGACCGTCCGAATTCATTTGCCTGTAGCAACCAACCGCTTCTATGGTTGCCTGGAGCAACGACACGCGGAGGAGGAGGGCCAGGTGCCGACGCAGACCGCCCCGGCGGACCGCTACGAGGAACTGGCCCGGCAGCTCGGCAGCATCGGCGCGGTCAAACGGGACCTCGGCCGCCTCCTCCCGCCGGACTGCCCCCCGGGCTCCGCGGCCGTCCTGACGATCCTCGACCGCCATGGAGAAATGCGGCTCAGCCGCCTCACCGACCTCATGGGCATCGACATCTCGGTGACCAGCCGCCACGTCGCCCATGTCGCCGACCGCGGCTGGATCACCCGGGACGCCGACCCCGGAGACGGCCGCTGCCGCATCCTGCGGCTCACGCCCGCGGGCGCCGCCCTCCTGGCCGAGATCGGCGCCCGGTACACCGGCGCGCTGGCCGGAGCCCTGGCCGACTGGTCCGCCCACGACGTGGACGCCCTGTGCTCGCTGCTGGCCCGACTCCGGACGAGCGTCCGAACAGGCCTCCGGCAGAGCCCCTAGACGAAGGAACCCCCATGACCACCACGACACCCGCCCGGGTGGAGGGAGGCGGCCCGTCGCAGGCCCCGTCCGGCCAGGCCCCCGCCGACGCCTCGGGCGTACCGATGACCCACCCGCAGATCATGAAGGCGCTCTCCGGGCTGATGCTCGGCATGTTCGTGGCGATCCTGTCCTCGACGATCGTCTCCAACGCGCTCCCCCAGATCATCAGCGAGCTCGGCGGCACCCAGTCCTCCTACACCTGGGTCGTCACCGCCGCCCTGCTGTCGATGACCGCCGCGACCCCCCTGTGGGGCAAGCTCGCCGACCTGTTCAGCAAGAAGCTGCTGGTGCAGCTGGCCCTCGTCGTCTACGTGCTCGGCTCGGTCGTCGCCGGGCTGTCCCAGAGCACCGGCATGCTCATCGCCTGCCGCGTCGTCCAGGGCATCGGCGTCGGCGGCCTGTCCGCCCTCGCGCAGATCGTGATGGCCGCCATGATCTCCCCGCGCGAGCGCGGCCGGTACAGCGGCTACCTCGGCGCCGTCTTCGCCGTCGCCACCGTCGGCGGCCCGCTGCTCGGCGGCGTCATCACCGACACCGACTGGCTGGGCTGGCGCTGGTGCTTCTACGTCGGCGTCCCCTTCGCCGTCATCGCACTCGTCGTCCTGCAGAAGACACTCCGGCTGCCCGTCGTCCGCCGCGCCGACGCCAAGGTCGACTGGCTCGGGGCGGTCCTCGTCAGCGGGGCCGTCTCGCTGCTGCTCATCTGGGTCACGCAGGCCGGCGACTCCTACGGCTGGGTCTCCTGGACCACCCTGGCCATGACCGGCGGCGCCGTCGTCCTCGCCCTGCTCTTCGTCCTCGCCGAAAGCCGCGCCGCCGACCCGGTCATCCCGCTGCGGCTCTTCCGGAACAAGACCATCGCCCTCGCCTCGGCCGCCTCCCTTTTCGTGGGCACGGCGATGTTCTCCGGCACCGTCTTCTTCAGCCAGTTCTTCCAGCTGGCCCGCGGTGAATCCCCCACGATGTCCGGCATCCTGACCATCCCGATGATCGGCGGGCTGTTCGTCTCCTCCACCGTCTCCGGCCAGGTGATCACCAAAACGGGCCGGTGGAAGGGGTGGATCGTCTCCGGCGGCGTGCTCCTGACCGCCGGCCTCGGACTCCTCGGCACCCTGCGCCACGACACACCGTACTGGCACATCGCCGTCTACATGGCGCTCACCGGGCTCGGCCTCGGCATGATGATGCAGAACCTCGTCCTCGCCACCCAGAACCAGGTGGCGCCCGGCGACCTCGGCGCGGCCAGCTCCGTCGTCACGTTCTTCCGCTCCCTCGGCGGCGCCGTCGGCGTCTCGGCGCTCGGCGCGCTCATGGCCCACCGGGTCAGCCACTACGTCGAGGAGGGGCTGGCCGCCCTCGGCCCGAAGGCGGCCGCGATGGGCCACGGCGGCACCGCCGGCGGCGGCATCCCCGACCTCGACGCCCTGCCCGCGCCGCTGCGCGCGGTCATCGAGTCCGCGTACGGGCACGGCGTGGGCGACGTGTTCCTCTACGCCGCCCCTTCGGCCCTCCTCGCGCTGCTCCTGGCGGTGTTCATCAAGGAGGTGGCGCTGAAGTCCGGCCCGGCGGAGCACGGTTCGGCGCCCTCCGTGCAGGAGTAGGGGCGCGGCAGAGGCTGCGACTGCGGCTGCGGCTGTGCATGCGGCTGCCGGGCGGCGGGATCAGGACGCGCCGGAGGCGGCGGTCGCGGGGGCGGTCAGGTCGTAGAAGACCGCTCCGCCCACCGTCGTGGCGGTGAAGTTGGCCTCCACCCACTCCGTGATCGCACTGCTGGTGGCGCCGCCGGGCCCGCCGCCGCGCCGCATCCCGGCCCCCTCGCCGGCGGCGGGGCCTGCGCTGCTCCCGATGAAGTAGTGGATCCTGCCGGACCGCACGTACTCCCGGAACTGCTCCAAGGTGGGCGAGGGATCGCTGCCGTTGAAGCCGCCGACCGGCATCACCGCTTCCCCGGAGGCCAGTTGGTAGCCCGCCGCGTTCTGGGCGCCCACGACGGCGGCTGCCCACGTGTACGCGCCCGCGCCCGCGCGCAGGGCCGCCACGGCCTCCCCGCTCGGCTTCGTCCCGTTCAGCAGGCCGCCCGCGCCCCCCGGGCCGCCGGGTCCGCCACCCCGCGGCCCGCCGGCGCCGCCCGCCGGGCCTCCGGGGCCTGCGGTCGCGCCGCCCGGGCCGCCGGGGAGCATCCGGCCGTCTGCCGTCCGCCCGTCCCGGCCCGGCATCCCGCCCGGCATACCTTGCACCGGGGCGCCCTGCGGGCCGGCGCCCTGCGGGAGGTCGGCGCCCTCGAAGGCCCTCCGCCCGCCGGGGCCCGCGCCGGCCACCGCCGGGCCGGCCTTCGGGATCGAGCCGGTGTGCGGGGACGCCACCGTGGCCAGGCAGTACGCGAACGGCCCGGCCAGTGCCGCGGCCAGCCCCAGCGCCGCCGCGGCCCGCGTGAACCTGCGGCCCTGCCGCGCACCCGCGAACAGCCCCGCGGCTGCCCCCAAGCCGGCGGCGAGCACGGCCCAGCGCAGCCACGGCAGGAAGTCCGGGGAACGCCCGAGCAGCACCCACGACCACCAGGCGGTCAGGGCGAGCGTGCCGGACAGGGCGGCCGCGGCCGCCGTACTGCCCCGCTCCTCCCACAGCAGCGCCACACCCATACCGACCAGCGCGGCCGTGAACGGGGCCAGGGCCACCGTGTAGTACTCGTGGAAGATGCCGCGCATCGAGCTGAAGACGGCCGCGGTGAGCAGCAGCGGACCGCCCCAGGCCAGGAAGGCGGCGCGCGCCGCGGACTCCACGGAGGCCGCCGGGCGGGCCGCCTTCCACGTGATCACCAGCCCGGCGGCGAGCATGGCCAGGGCAGCGGGCAGCAGCCAGGACGCCTGCCCGCCGACACCGGCAGAGAACAGCCGCTCGATGCCGGTCTCCCCCCAGCCGCCACCGCCGCCGGGGCGGCCGCCGCCGACGCTGCCGGTCTCGTTGCCGTTGATCCGGCCGAGGCCGTTGTAGCCGAGGGTCAGCTCCAGGAAGGAGTTGGTCTGCGAGCCGCCGATGTACGGGCGCGAGGAGGCGGGCCACAGCTCGACGACCGCCACCCACCAGCCGCCCGCCACCGCCATGGCCGCCCCCGCCGCCAGCAGCTGGCCGAGCCTGCGGCGCAGCCGGGCCGGGGCGCAGAGGGCGTACAGGAGGGCCAGCGGCGGCAGGATCACGAACGCCTGGAGGGTCTTCGTCAGGAAGGCGAGGCCCGCCACCGCCCCGGCGGCGACCAGCCAGCCGGTACGGGCGCCGTCGAGGGCGCGCAGCACGCAGTAGACGGTGGCGGTCAGCAGCAGCGTGAGCAGCGCGTCGGGGTTGTTGAAGCGGAACATCAGCGCGGCGACCGGGGTGAGGGCGAAGACGGTGCCGCTGAGCAGGGCGGCCGCCGGGCCGAAGTGGCGGCGGACCGCCGCGTACAGCACGGCGGTTGTGGCGACGCCCATCAGGGCCTGCGGCACGAGGAGCTGCCAGCTGCCCAGCCCGAACAGCCGGACGGACAGGGCCATCGGCCACAGTGCTGCCGGCGGCTTGTCCACGGTGATGGAGTTGCCGGCGTCCGAGGAGCCGAAGAAGAAGGCCTTCCAGCTCTCGCTTCCGGCCTGGGCGGCCGCCGAGTAGAAGGAGTTGGCGTAGCCGGAGGCCCCGAGGTTCCACAGCAGCAGCGCGGCGGTCGCCGCGAGCAGGGCTCCCAGGGCGGGGAGTTCCCATCGGGGGCGGGGGACGGCCGGGGCGGCGGTCCCCCGCCCGGCGGTGCTGTCAGGGGCGGCGGCCCGGTCGGAGGGCGGGGCGTGCAGGGGCGGTACGGCCGAGGTCATCGCAGGTGGTCCTTTGCAGCAGGGGTGCGCCGGTCGGGGAAGACCCAGGCGCGGAAGAGCAGGAACCGCAGAACGGTCGCGGCGAGGTTCGCCGTGACCAGCACGGCCAGTTCGGTGCCGTGCCCGGGGCGGGGGGCGGCGGCGCCGAGCGCGGCGAGTGAGCCGCTGGTCAGGGCCAGCCCGACGGCGAACACGACGAGGCCCTGCGCCTGCTGGCGCACGGCCCGCTCGCGGCCGCGCACCCCGAAGGTGAGCCGCCGGTTGGCGGCGGTGTTGGCGACCGCGGACAGCAGCAGCGCGGCCGCGTTCGCGGTCTGCGGCCCGGCGCCGGACCGGAGGAGGGTGTAGAGGGCGAGGTAGCAGAGGGTGGACAGGGCGCCGACGGTGCAGAAGCCGAGCAGCTGCCGGGCCAGCCCGCCCGGTACGCCGGGGAGGGCGCTGCGGTCGCGCGGGTCGTCGCCGAAGGGGCGGGCCAGCCGGTCCAGCGGCAGGGCGCCGGTGGCGAGCGCCCGGCCCACCCGCCACACGCCCTTCAGGTCCTCGACGGCGGTCCGGGTGATGTGGACGCTGGAGCGGGGGTCGTCCACCCAGTCGACCGGGACCTCGTGGATCCGCAGCCCGGCCCGTTCGGCGAGCACCAGCAGCTCGGTGTCGAAGAACCAGCCGGAGTCCTCCACCAGCGGCAGCAGCCGTTCGGCGACGTCGCGCCGGACGGCCTTGAACCCGCACTGGGCGTCGCTGAAGCGGGCCGCCAGGGAGGAGCGCAGCAGCAGGTTGTACGCGCGGGAGACGAGCTCCCGCTTCGCTCCGCGGACCACGCGGGAGGAGCGGGCCAGCCGGGTGCCGATGGCCAGGTCGGAGTGGCCTGAGACGAGCGGGGCGACCAGCGGCAGCAGCGCGTTGAGGTCGGTCGAGAGGTCGACGTCCATGTAGGCCAGCACGGGTGCGTCGGAGCGTGCCCATACGGTGCGCAGGGCGCGGCCCCGGCCCTTCTCCTCCAGCCGGACGCTGCGTACGCCGTCGAGGCGGGCGGCGAGGTCGGCCGCTATCCGGGGGGTGGCGTCGGTGCTGGCGTTGTCGGCGATCGTGATGCGGAAGGCATACGGGAACGTGCGGCCGAGGTGGTCGTGGAGCCTGCGCACGCACGGGCCCAGGTCCGTCTCCTCGTTGAAGACCGGGACCACCACGTCGAGGACGGGCCCTCCCGGCACGGGCGCGAGGTGCGTCCGTGCCGGGAGGGTGCCGGCGGGAGTGTCGGTTGGCATGCCCGAAGCCTGGCCGGGCGGGCTGTCACCGCTGTGTGGTGAGCCTGTGGCCCGTCTGTGAGTACGGTGCCGGGGCGGCCGGGACCTCGGCGGGCGCAGTCGTCGGCGTCCGGGGGTGGGGCTCGGGGGCAAGGGGCAGGACGACTTCGAAGCAGGTCCGGCCCGGGCGGCTCTCGACGGTGACGCGGCCGCCGTGTGCGGCGACGACGGCCGCGACGATGGCGAGCCCGAGGCCGGTGGAGCCCGCGGTCCGCGAGCGTGAGGCGTCGCCGCGCGCGAACCGCTCGAAGACGCGGGGCAGCAGCTCGGCGGGGATACCGGGGCCGTCGTCCTCGATCCGGAGGCGGACAGCAGGCTCCGGGCGGCCGGCTTTGGTGGATGTTTCACGTGAAACCGCCGGTGTTTCACGTGAAACACCGGCGGTGATGGTGGTTCCGGGCGGAGTGTGGGTGCGGGCATTGGCCAGCAGGTTGACCAGGACCTGCTGGAACCGGGCGGGGTCGGCCCGGACGGGGGCCGGCTCGTCGGGAAGGTCGAGGCGCCAGTGGTGCCCGGGCCCGGCCGCGCGGGCGTCGCCGACCGCGTCGATGACGAGGGGGGCCAGGTCGGTGTCGGCGAGGGAGAGCGGGCGGCCCGCGTCGAGCCGGGCCAGCAGGAGGAGGTCCTCGACGAGCCCGGTCATCCGGGTGGCCTCGCACTCGATGCGGTCCAGGGCGTGCCGGGTGTCCGGTCCGGGCTCCTCCCTGCCCCGCCGGGTGAGCTCCGCGTAGCCGCGGATGGAGGCGAGCGGAGTGCGCAGCTCATGGCTGGCGTCGGCGACGAACTGCCGGACCCGCATCTCGCTCTGCTGGCGGGCGGTGAGGGCGGAGGAGACGTGGCCCAGCATCCGGTTGAGCGCGGCGCCGACCTGGCCGACCTCGGTGCGGGGATCGGCCTCCGCGTCGGGCACCCGCTCGTGCAGGGCGGGCTCGCCGCTGTGCAGGGGCAGTTCCGAGACGCGGGTCGCGGTGGCGGCCACCCGCCGCAGCGGGCGCAGGGCGACGCCGACCATGGCCTGGCCGGCGAGGGAGGCCGCGATCAGACCGGCCAGGGTGACGCACACCTCGACCGCGACCAGGGTCCTCACGGTGGAGTCGACCTCGGCGAGCGGGTAGCCGAGGGCGATGCTGCCGTCGGGGGCGGCGAGGACGCGGTAGCCGCCGAGCCCCGGCAGGTCCAGGTCGGCGGGGGCGGTCCGCCCGGCCGCGGCCGCCTTGAGGGCGACGCGGGCGAGGGCGTCGGTCTGGGCCTGGGTGAGGGCACGCCGGTGGTCGGCGGCGGGCCCGCCGGATGCGGAGAGGTGGGCACCGCGGACGGTGCCGTCGGCGTCGGTGCGGATGCCGACGGCACCCAGCGGGGTTCCGGGCGCGACCACGAACCAGAGGGCGTCACGGCCGGGCTTTCCCGCGCCGGGCCCCTTGGGGCCGGCCATGTCGACGCTGCCCCTCAGCTGCTGGTCCACCTTGGCGACGAGGTAGGAGCGCAGGGCAAGAGTGGTGACGGTGCCGATGGCGGCGCCGACGACGGCGATCAGCGACACCGCGGAGACGACGAGCCGGGCCCGCAGCGACCAGGTGCGCCCGCGCCGCAGCAGGCGGCGGACCGGACCGCGGCCCGGCCCCGGGCGGGCCCGCCCCGTCACAGATCGGCCGGCTTGATCAGGTAGCCGGCACCGCGCCGGGTGTGGATCATCGGGGGCAGGCCGGGTCCACTCTCCAGCTTCCGGCGCAGGTAGGAGACGTACAGCTCGACGACGTTGGCCTGGCCGCCGAAATCGTACGACCACACCCGGTCCAGGATCTGCGCCTTGCTCAGCACCCGCCGCGGGTTGCGCATCAGGTAGCGCAGCAGCTCGAACTCGGTGGCGGTGAGGTGGATCTCCCGGCCGGCCCGCGACACCTCGTGGCTGTCCTCGTCCAGCAGCAGGTCGCCCACGCACAGCACGGAGCCGCCGCGGGCGGCCTGCGCGGCCCCCGAGCGGCGGACCAGGCCGCGCAGCCGGGCGACGACCTCCTCCAGGCTGAACGGCTTGGTGACGTAGTCGTCGCCGCCGGCGGTCAGACCCGCGATGCGGTCCTCGACCGAGTCCTTGGCGGTCAGGAACAGCACCGGGACCTGCGGGATCTCGCGCCTCAGGTGCCCCAGCACGGTCAGCCCGTCCATGTCGGGGAGCATGACGTCGAGGACGACGACGTCCGGCCGGAACTCCCGGGCGGCACGCACTGCACCCGCCCCGTCGCCGGCGCTGCGGACCTCGCAGCCCTCGTAGCGCATCGCCATGGAGAGCAGTTCGGACAGGGGCGCCTCGTCGTCGACGACGAGGACCCGGCAGGGCCCTCCGTCGGGCCGCACCAGGGCGGCGGAGTGACCGGTGGACGCGGACGCGGGGGAGGTGGTCGTCGCAGTCATGCGACCACCGTCCCGGCCGCCTCTGAGAGCGTTCTTGCCCCTGTCTGTGAATTCCCTGAGAAACTCCCGCGAGGCTCCTGCGGCCGTTGCCTCCGCGGCGTCAGCCCGCGCCGGGGCGGTCCGGCCGGCCCGGCGGGCCCGAGTGGTCCAGGGCGAAGAGGCGGGCCCCGTTGTCGTGGCAGACGGCGCGCAGCCAGCCGTCGCCGAGGCCGAGCCGCTCCAGGGAGTCGAGCTGGTGCTCGTACGGATAGGGGATGTTCGGGAAGTCCGTGCCGAGCAGGATCCGGTCGCCCAGGTCGGCGAGGCGCCCGAGGCCGCTCGGGGGGAAGACGCCGAACCGCTCCGAGAAGTCGGTGAAGGCCATGGTGGTGTCCAGGTACACGCCCGGGTACCGCTCGGCGAGGTCCAGGAAGTCGCCGTACTCGGGCATGCCCATGTGCGCGACGATCAGCGCCAGCCGGGGGTGGCGGGCCAGCAGGGCGGCGACGGGGCCCGGCCCGGTGTGCTTGCCCGGCACGGGCCCCGACCCGCAGTGCACGACGACGGGGATGCCCGCCTCGGCGAGCAGGCCCCACACCGGTTCGAGCAGCGCGTCGTTCGGGTCGTAGCCGCCCACCTGGAGGTGTGCCTTGAAGACACGGGCCCCGGCCTCGACGGCCTGCCGGACGTAGTCCCCGGCGCCTTGCTCGGGAAAGAACGTGGCCGTATGCAGGCAGTCGGGGGTGCGGGCGGCGAAGGAGGCCGACCAGGAGTTGAGCCAGGCGGCCATCTGCGGCTTGTGCGGGTAGAGCATGGAGGTGAACGCGCGGACGCCGAACTCCCGCAGCAGCTCGACCCGGCGGGCCTCCTCGTGCCGGTAGGTGATGGGCCATGCGACGCCGGTGAGCGGGCCCGCCGCGTCGAAGTAGTCCCACACCTTGGCCAGGACCCGTTCGGGCATGAAGTGCGTGTGCACGTCGACCAGTCCGGGCAGGCCGAGCCGCTCCCGGAAGGCGCGCACCGCGTCAGGCGTCGCGGTCAAACCCGTGGCTCCGCTCAACGGTCCCGACGTGCAGGGTGTAGCTCTCGTACCAGTCGCGGCGGCCCTGCTCCATGGCGGCCCGGTGCTCCTCCTCGCGGCGCCACCGGGCGAGCGCCTCGTGGTCGCGGAAGTAGGAGACGGTGATGCCGAGGCCGCCGGGCGTGCGGGCGGACTCGTATCCGAGGAAGCCGGGGACCTCCCGGACGAGCTCCGCCATGCGGGCGAGGGTCTCGGGGTAGCCGCTGTCGCCGGGCGTGCGGATGGAGGTGAACACGGCCATGACGTAAGGCGGTTGGAAAGCGGGTACAGGGGTGGCGGTCATGCCCCCACCCTCTGCGGCGGTGCGGCCCGTGTCCATGGGAAAAGGGGCCTGCGGGCGGAAGGGATCCAAGATTTGACCTTCCCGCCCCGGCTCCCGTCAGAAGAGCCCGTCCTGGCGGGCGCCGCCGCCGGACGGCACGGCAGCGACCGGCACGTCGGTGGTGCGGCCCGCGGCGGCGACGAGTTCCCAGCCGGCGAGCAGGCGGGTGTCCAGGACGAGCCCGTCGGAGAAGTGCAGGTCGGGGCCGGCCGCGGCGGCGAGCCGGCCGGCGACGGCCCCTCCGGACGCCATCGCGGTGACCACGCGGGCAGGATCGGGCAGTCCGTCCAGTGCGAACACCGTTCCGTGGTCGACGACTTCGCACGGCAGGCGCTCCAGCGACTGCGGCCAGCCCTCCAGAGCGGCCGCCTCCGCATGCAGCGCCGCAACCGCACCGGCCCGGTCGGCGGCCGCGGGCAGCCGGCTGCGGACGGCCCGCTTGCGGGCGTACGGGATCCGGTCGGGCACGCCCAGCGCGGCCCGCAGCAGCTCCTCGGTGCGCCGGCCCGCCATCAGCGGGCCGCGGCCGAGCCAGGACCACGCCACGGCCCCCTGCTCCAGGAGCCGGGCCGCACCCCGCTCCTCGGCCGTGATGCCGACCTTGACCAGCCCGGGCCCGAACCAGGCGAGGTAGACCCGGTAGGGGCGGGGATCGCCGGCGCGGGTGTCGGCGGCCACCGAGAACGACCGGTCCAGGCGGGCGCATTCGGGGCACTGGGCGTTACCGGCCGCGGCAGGAACGGCGGCGCCCGCCGGGCACGGCGTCCGCTTCCCGGCCCGCCGGACGCCGAGGCAGCTCCGCTCTCCGCGGGCGGCGAAGGCGAGCGCGGCCCCGTACAGGAGGGGGCTCGTCCGCTCACCGCGGCCGTCCGCGACCCAGCCGACGGCGGGCCGGCCTCCGCTCCAGCGGATCCCGGTGCACCGCCACGTCACAGCGGGACCGGCCGCTTGAAGAAGATCTCCGGCACGACCTCGCCGATGGCGCGCAGGCGGCAGAGGACGTCCCGGAGCCGCCCGGTCACGGCCGTGCGCACCACAACCAGGACGGAGGCACTGCCCCGGCCGATGTCGTCCACCTGGTGTCCCTCCCGCGGTCCCGCACACCCGACCGCCCTGCGCGCGCCGACGCTACATGATCAACGCAAGAGGCCCCCCGGTGAACCGGGGGGCCTCTTGGGCTGTGCACTCGGCAGGATTCGAACCTGCAACCTTCTGATCCGTAGTCAGATGCTCTATCCGTTAAGCTACGAGTGCTTGGGCTTCTCGGGGTTTTTCGCCCCGTTGGCCTTGCGAGAACAACAATACATGGACCTTGCCGGGACGCGAAATCCGTTAACCAAACAGGCTCTGACCTGCGGAAACACCCCGGAGGGCGATCATCCGGCCGGAGAGCCGGCCCGGGCGGGCCGGGTCGGTCCGCGGCTTCGGGCGCTTCCCGGGGGCCGGCCCGTGCAGCAGGCGGCCGCGTCCGGAAACAGCCGTCGGATGCGTCCGGAAAGCAGCGAAGCCCCGGTCCGTGAGGACCGGGGCTTCTGTGGCTGCGGAGGCGGAGGGATTTGAACCCTCGATGGGGGGTAAGCCCCAAACCGCATTAGCAGTGCGGCGCCATAGACCGGACTAGGCGACGCCTCCAGCACACCCCCGCAAGGAGGGTGCGTGCAGATGATGACACAGGCGCGGGGCCGGTCACCAATCCGCTCCCACGGTACTAGGACAGCCGGTCACAGGGCAAAGCCTTAATCACTCCCGGCACACGGCCGCAGCGGCCGTCACGCGCTCCGCGGGCCCGTCGTTGGTACCGGTGCACGACGTACGGACGACCTGGAGTGCCCCATGCTGCGACTCGCCGCCTTCGCCGTCACCTCCCTCCTGGCCACGACGGCCGCCGGCCCGCTGCCCCCGCTGCCCCTGAGCAGGCTGCTGAGCAGCCCCGACCGCCTCACCATCGCCGTGTCCGCCACCGGCAACCCGCGGGCGGAGGGGGAGTACGTCCTCGAATGCCGCCCCACGGGCGGGAACCACCCCGAGCGCGACCGGGCGTGCGCCCGCCTCGACCGCCTCGCCCAGGACGGCTCGGATCCGTTCGCCGCCGAGCCCGAGCGGCGGATGTGCACCCTGCAGGACGGCGGGCCGGCCACCGCCCGCATCACCGGAACGTGGCGCGGCCAGAAGGTGAATGCCTCGTTCCGGCGAACGAACGGATGCGAGATCGCCCGCTGGAACAACTTGGAACCTGTGCTTCCGGCGGGGCGCTCCTGACCTGCGACGATGCCGCGTGCCGGGGTGGCCGCCCCGACATCGGCCACCCCGCGGCGGGGCGGTGCCCTTAGACTCCTCCCGTGACATGCCGGTAGTCCTGGTCAGGGAGGAAGCTCGTCGTGAGCAGCAGGCCATCCCGGGGCGCTGCTCGCCTCGCAGCAATACTCGACGCGCTTCCGGACGCGCTGCTGCTGGTCAACGCCAACGGCACGGTCGTCAACGCGAATTCGATCGCCCTCGAGGTCATGGAGAGCCCCGGCACCGGCCTGGTGGGCCGCGGCGTGCTCGACCTCTTCCCCGACTTCGACTCCAAGCTGATCCCCGGCTCGATGCGCCGGCCCGGTGACGGAGAGGGCGGCCGCGCCAAGCCCAGGCGGATGGTCGCCCGCCGCACCGACGGCAGCGAGTTCCCCGTCGAGGTCACCCACGCCCACCTCGACGGCCGCGACGCCTACCGCGAGCCGCAGCCCGCGTACACCGGTGACGAGCTGCTGATGCTCGTCGTCCGGGATCTGTCCGAGACCGTGGACACCGAGGCCGAGCTCGCGCGGTCGCAGCGGCAGACCGAGATGATCCTGCGCGCCGCGGCCGAGGGCGTCGTCGGCACCGACACGGAGGGGCGGGTCGTCCTGGTCAACCCGGCGGCCGCCCAGATCCTGGGCTACCGGGCCACCGACCTCGGCAACCGGGAGCTGCACGCCCTGGTCCAGCACTCCCGCGCCGACGGCTCCCCGTTCCCCTTCGAGGAGTCGCCGCTCGCCGACACGCTGCGCAGCGGCCGCAAGCACCGCGTCCGCGGGCAGGTGCTGTGGAACAAGGCCGGGCAGCCGGTCTCCGTCGACCTCACCACCTCCCCCGTGCGCGACGGCGACATGCTCGTCGGCGCGGTCATGACCTTCACCGACCGCCGGCCCTTCGACGCCCTGGCCGCGCGCCACGCCCAGCTCGTCGCCGTCCTCGGCGAGTCCCTGCGCGGGCCGTTGGAGGAGCTGCGCGGCGAGCTGGCCACGCTGGCCGCCGACGACGGGGGCCAGCTGTGGCCCGAGGCGAACCAGCTGCTGCACCACCTGGCCGCCGGGTACTCCCGGATGACCGCTCTGGTGGACAACGTGCTCGGCTTCCAGCGCCTCGACGCGGGCAGCGAGAAGCTGAAGAAGAAGAACGTCCTCATGAACGGCGTCGTCGCGGCCGGCGTCGACGCGGCCGTCGAGCTGATCGGCCCGGGCCGGGTCCAGTTCGCCGTCCACGCGCCGACCATCGAGGCCGAGGTGGACGCGGACCGCGTCGCGACCGCGCTCGCCCACCTCGTGGCGGACGTCGCCGGGGTGGACGCCACCGGGAAGACCCCCCAGGGCAGCGGCTACGGCGACGCCACCATCGTGGTCGCCGCAGCGCAGCGGGGCGAGGTCGTCCGCATCGAGGTGCGCGGACCGTACGAGGGCGGCAGCCCCGTCCACGAGCCGATCGTGCGGGGCATCGTGACCGCGCACGGGGGCGTGCTCCAGACCGTCGAGGTCCCCGGGGCGCCGGGCGGTGCGTACGTACTGGAACTGCCGCTCGGGTCGGGTGCCGGGACGGTGACCCTGCCGGAGCCAGATCCGGAGCCCGATCCGGAACCCGGGCCCGAGCCGGAGCCGCAGGCCGGGCGGGGGACCGGGCGCCGCGGCCGCCGCGGGGTGGACGCCTTCCTGGAGGACCGGGACGAGCCCGCCGCGGGCGGGGCGCTCGCCCTGCCGTCCGGACGCCGCCGGGGCGGCGAGGCCCCGGCCGCGGACGCCGCCCCGGCCGGCCCTGCCGCTCTCGCGCAGTCCCCGGTGAACCCGGCCGGCCTGGGCACCGGCCGCCGCCGCGGCCGCGACGGCGACAACGGGCCCGAGGGCGGCGCCCGGCCCGTGCCCCCGCAGGGCGGCGCCATGCCCGCGCTGCCACCCGTGCCTGCCGTGCCGCCGGTTCCGGTGACCGAGCACCCGGCGGGCCGCCGCCGCGCCCTGGGCTCCGCGGCCGTCGCACGTCCCGACGGCCCCGTCCCGGCGACCGGCCCCGTCCCGGCGACCGGCCCCGTCCCCGCGACCGGCCTCGGGCCGGCCCTTCCGGGCGGGCCCGGCAGCGCACCGGCCGCCCCCGCCCGCCCTGTCGCACCCGAAGGCGGCTTCGCGCTGCCGCCCGGCCCGACGCCGTCGCCGGCACCGTCCGGCGCCCCCGGATTCCCGCCGCCGCCCGAGGGGGCGGCGGCCGCCGGCGCGAACGGCGATGCCGCGCAGGCTCCGAAGCCCGCCGCCGGGCCCGTTCCCGGCTCCGTCCCGGCCGGCGTGCCCGGGCCCGTACCGGCGCCTGCCGACGGCGACACTCCGGCCGGGCGGCGTGCCCGCCGTGCGCTCGGCACGCCCGGGGCCCCCTCCGGTGCCCCCGCCGAGCAGCCCGCCGCCGGTGCGGAGGCGGCCGTGCCGCCGACCGGGCGGCGGCGCCTCGCCGAGCCCCCTGCCCCGTCTACGTGGCCGGTGCCCGGTGCGCCGACCGCGACCGACGGCGACGACGCCTCCGGCCGGCCCGCCGTGCCCGGGGCGCGGCAGCCGCAGGACGCCTCCGCCGAGCCGGGCCGGCCCATCAGCGTGCGCGCCCTCGGCACCATCGGCCAGGGCATCGCCGTGGACCCCGCCGCCGCTGCCGGTACGGCGCCCGACGCTGCGGGCGGCTCCGGCCGCCGGCGCCGCCTCGCCGAGCCCGCCCCGCAGGGCCGCGCCTTCGCGATAGGGGCGCCCGAGGCGGGCGCCGCCGAGGGCCCCGAGCCGCTGGACGGTCCCGGCGGCGCCGTCGAGGTCGTCAACCGGCCCGTGCCGCCGCCCGTCGACGACGAGCTGCCGCCCGAGCCGCTGGACAACCCTCGCCGGCTGCTGGTCTGGCCCGCGCCCGACCCGCAGACGCAGCAGGCGCTCAGCGACCGCGGCTACCGCCCCGTCGTCGTCCACTCCCGTGAGGAAGTCGACGCGCAGATAGCGGCGTTCCCGGCCGCTCTGTTCGTGGACCCGCTGACCGGGCCGATCACCCGGACCGCCCTCCAGTCGCTGCGCTCCGCCGCGGTGGCCGCCGAGGTGCCCGTCCTGGTGACGGCCGGACTCGGCCACGCCTCGCGCGACGCAGCGTACGGGGCGGACCCGGCCGTGCTGCTGAAGGCACTCGCGCCGCGGGACAGCGAACAGCACCCCTCGCGGGTCCTGCTGATCGAGGAGCGCGACGAGATCGCCGCCGCACTGACGGCCGCGCTGGAACGGCGCGGGCTGCAGGTGGCACGGGCGGGCGCCGACACGGACGCCGCGGGGACGGCCGCCCGTACCCGGCCCAACCTGGTGGTCATGGACCTCATGCAGGTCCGGCGCCGGCGGGCCGGCATCGTGGACTGGCTGCGCGCGAACGGCATGCTCAGCCGGACCCCGATGGTCGTCTACACGGCTGCCGGCATCGAACCGGAGGCGCTGCCGCGGCTGGCGTCCGGGGAGAGCGTGCTCTTCCTCGCCGAGCGGGCCACCTCGGCGGACGTCCAGGGCCGCATCGTGGACCTGCTCGCCAAGATCGGCACGAACTAGCCATCCTGGCCCGATGGCCCTCACCGACACGTCCGAGCGCACCGTTCCCGCCGACAACGGGGAGGTGAGCCTCCTCATAGCCCGCCAGGTCGAACCGGGCTACGAGGAGGCCTTCGAGACGTGGGCGCGCGCGATCCTGGAAACCGCCGCGGCCTTCCCGGGGCACCTCGGGTACGGGCTGTTCCGCCCGTCGCGGGACGGCGCGCCCTGGTTCCTCGTGCACCGCTTCCGCGACCAGGAGGCATTCCGGCGCTGGCAGGACTCGCCGGAGCGGGCCGCGTTCTTCGCGAACTGCGAGGGGCACCGCCACACCGAGACGGCCCGGCGCGAACTGCACGGCATGGAAACCTGGTTCGCCGAACCGGGCACGACCCGGCCCGCTCCGCCTCGGTGGAAGATGGCGGTCAGCTCGGGGCTGGCCATCTTCCCCATCTCGCTCGCCGGCAACGTGCTGCTCGGGCCGTACCTGGTGGACCTGCACCTCGTACTGCGGACGGCCGCCTTCGCGGCCGTCTTCAGCACTCTCATGACCTACGTGGCCATGCCCGCCGTCAGCCGCCTGCTCCGGCCGTGGCTGACGCGGGCCTGACCCTCCCCCGCCGGCGGCTCAGCCCAGGGTGGTGACGTCGAGTTCGCCGTCCGCGTACTGCCTGCGGATCACCTTCTTGTCGAACTTGCCGACGCTGGTCTTCGGGACGGCCGGGACGGACGCCCAGCGCTCGGGCAGCTGCCATTTCGCGACGGAACCGGCGAGGAACTCCCGCAGCGCCGCGTAGTCGGCGGTGGCGCCCTCCTTGAGGACCACCGTGGCCAGCGGCCGCTCACCCCACTTGTCGTCGGGGACGGCGACGACCGCTGCCTCGGCGACCTCCGGGTGCGCCATCAGCGCGTTTTCCAGCTCCACGCTGGAGATCCATTCGCCGCCGGACTTGATGACGTCCTTGGCCCGGTCGGTCAGCGTGAGGAAGCCGTCCGGGCTGATCACGCCGACGTCGCCGGTCTTCAGCCAGCCGTCGGAGCTGAACTTGTCTGCGGGCCGGATCGGTTCACCGGACACACCGCCGTAGTAGGCGCCCGCGATCCAGGAGCCGCGCACCTCCAGCTCGCCCGCCGACGTCCCGTCCCACGGCAGGACGTCCCCGCCCGGACCGACCAGGCGGCCCTCGACGCCCGCCGGGAAGCGCCCCTGCGTGATCCGGTACGGCCACTCCTCCTCGGCGCTCAGCCCGGACGGCGGATGCGCCATGGTCCCCAGCGGGGAGGTCTCGGTCATGCCCCAGGCGTGGCAGAGGCGCACGCCCAGCTTGTCGTAGGCCTCCATCAGGGACGGCGGGCAGGCGGCGCCGCCAATCGTGACCTGGCGCATCGAGGACAGGTCCCGCGGGTTCGCCGCCACCTCCGCGAGAAGGCCCTGCCAGATGGTGGGGACGGCCGCCGCATGCGTGGGCCGCTCCCGCTCGATCATCTCGGCGAGCGGAGCGGGCTGGAGGAAGCGGTCCGGCATCAGCATGTTGATGCCGGTCATGAAGGTCGCATGCGGCAGTCCCCACGCGTTGACGTGGAACTGGGGAACGACGACAAGGCTCGTGTCCTTGTCCGTCAGCCCCATCGACTCGGTCATGTTCACCTGCATGGAGTGCAGGTAGACGGAGCGGTGCGAGTAGACGACGCCCTTCGGGTCCCCGGTGGTGCCGGAGGTGTAGCACATGGCAGCGGCCTGGCGCTCGTCCAACTCGGGCCAGTCGTAGTCGGCGGAGCGGCCTTCGAGGAGCTCCTCGTACTCGTGGACGCTCACGTCGAGCCCGTCGAGCGCGGACCGGTCGCCGATGCCGGAGACGACGACATGCTCGACGGTCGGCAGGTGGGGCAGCAGCGGTGCGAGCAGCGGCAGCAGCGTCCCGTTCACCAGCACGACCCGGTCGGCGGCGTGGTTGACGATGAAGACCAGCTGCTCGGCGGGAAGCCGCAGGTTGAGCGTGTGCAGGACCGCGCCCATGGACGGGATCGCGAAGTATGCCTCGACGTGCTCCGAGTTGTTCCACATCAGCGTCGCCACGCGGTCGTCCTGCCGGACGCCGAGCTCGTCCCTCAGAGCGTGGGCGAGGCGGCCGGCGCGGGCACCGATCTCGGCGAAGCTGCGGCGGTGCGGCTCCGCCTCCCCGGTCCAGGTCGTCACCTGGGACTTCCCGTGGATGGTCATCCCGTGGCGGAGTATCCGGCTGATGAGAAGCGGTACATCCTGCATCGTGCTCAGCAAAGCGTCCTCCCGTGGGCGCTGCGGCGCTGCGGCGGCTTCGAGTGCTGCCGATTCTGCGCACGTACCGCACGGCATGTCACTACCCGGAAGGGGCGAACACGGCGACCCGACGCTGTTGGCAAGCGCGTCATGGACGGGCGCACAGGCGGGAGGGCCGCGAACGGTGCACCGGCACAGGACGGCGGCCCGGAGGGCGGGTGTGCGGGGCCGTCGGTGTTTCACGTGAAACCGCCGGGCCGGGGAGGCCGTGTTTCACGTGAAACACCGACGGCACCGCGGGAGAGTGACGGGGTCAGCGGACCGGGACGAGCTCCGGGTCCTCGCGGAGCTTGACCAGGGCGCGGGAGACGGCGCTCTTGACCGTGCCGACCGAGACGCCCATCACATCCGCCGTCTGCGCCTCGGTCAGGTCCTCGTAGTAGCGCAGCACGACCATGGCGCGCTGCCGGTCCGGCAGCCGGGTCACAGCACGCCACATCGCGTCCCGCAGGGCCTGCGCCTCGGCCGGATCGGTGGCCGGCGGGGCCTCCGCCTCGGGGAGCTCGTCGCACACGAACTCGTCGACCTTGCGCTTGCGCCACTGCGACGTGCGGGTGTTCACCAGGGCCCGGCGGACGTAGCCGTCCAGGGCGCGGTGGTCCTCGATGCGGTCCCAGGCGGTGTACGTCTTGGCGAGGGCCGTCTGGAGGAGGTCCTCGGCGTCACACGGGTTCGGTGTGAGGGAGCGCGCAGTACGCAGCAGGGCCGTGCCCCGGCTCCGGACGTACGCCGAGAACGACGGGTACGGCGTCGGGTTCGAGGCGAGCGGGCACACAGGCGTGGTCATGTCTCCACGCTAGGAGCGGGTACGGCCGCACGGATCGGCCCCAGGTGCCGAAGGGGGATCCGCCTCAAGTTGTAGGGGTGGGGACGGCCCGACCTCCTGAAGGTGGACGGCCGCCCGGGCCCGGCTCACGCATCGGTGCCGAGGATCAGGCCGGAGGTCGGGACCCCGGTCCCGGCGGTGACCAGCACGCGGGCCGCTCCGGGGACCTGGTTGACGGAGCTGCCGCGCAGCTGGCGGACCGCTTCGGCGATGCCGTTCATGCCGTGCAGGTACGCCTCGCCCAGCTGGCCGCCGTGCGTGTTGAGCGGCAGCGCGCCGGCTGCCACGAAGTCGGCGGCCTCGCCGGGCTTGCAGAAGCCGAACTCCTCCAGCTGCATGAGCACGAACGGCGTGAAGTGGTCGTAGAGGACGGCCACGTCGATGTCCGCGGGCCGCAGCCCGCTGGTGCGCCACAGCTGGCGGGCGACCACGTCCATCTCGGGGAGGCCTGTGAGGTCGTCGCGGTAGAAGGAGGTCATGCCCTCTTGGCGGCGGCCTGCGCCTTGGGCTGCCGCGGTGATCACGGCGGGGCGGTGGCGCAGGTCGCGGGCCCGTTCGGCGGTGGTGACGACGACCGCCTGGCCGCCGTCCGTCTCCTGGCAGCAGTCCAGCAGCCGCAGCGGCTCGGCGATCCAGCGGGAGGCCGCGTGGTCGGCGAGGGTGATGGGCCTGCCGTGGAACCAGGCGGCCGGATTGTTTGCTGCGTTCCGGCGGGCGGTGACCGCGACGTGCCCGAAGGCCTCGGGGGTGAGACGGTGGACGTGCAGGTAGCGGCGGGCCGCCATGGCCACCCAGGAGGCCGGGGTGAGCAGTCCCCAGGGCAGGGACCAGCCGAGGGCGGCGCCCTCGGCCGACGGTTCCCGCTGCTGGACGCCCGAGCCGAAGCGGCGGCCGGAGCGCTCGTTGAAGGCGCGGTAGCAGACGACGACCTCGGCGATGCCGGCCGCGACGGCGAGGGCCGCCTGCTGGACCGTGGCGCAGGCGGCACCTCCGCCGTAGTGGATGCGGGAGAAGAAGGACAGCTCGCCGACGCCGGCGGCTTGGGCCACCGTGATCTCGGGGCTGCTGTCCATGGTGAAGGTGACCAGGCCGTCGACGTCGGCGGGGGTGAGTCCGGCGTCGTCGAGGGCGGCGTGCACGGCCTCGACGGCGAGTCGGAGCTCGCTGCGGCCGGAGTCCTTGGAGAACTCGGTCGCGCCGATGCCGGCGATGGCTGCGCGGCCGCCGAGCAGGTCACGGGTTCGCAGGCTCATGCCGCTCCTCCGGAGGCGCCGCCGGCCGACCGCGGCGGGGCAGAGAGGGCCACGGTGACATTGCCGGTGACGTGGCGGCCGATGCCGTTCGCGCCGACGACCCGGATCTCCAGCGTGTCCCCGTCCGCGGCGGTGACGGTCCCGGTCAGGGTCATGGTGTCGCCGGGGTGGTTGGGGGCGCCGAGGCGGATCGCGACCTTGCGGAGCACCGCTCCGGGGCCGAGCCGGTCGGTGATGTACCGGCCGACGAGTCCGTTGGTGGTGAGGATGTTCATGAAGATGTCCGGGGAGCCCTTCTCGCGTGCGAGGTGGGCGTCGTGGTGGACATCCTGGTAGTCGCGGGAGGCGATGGCCCCGGCGACGATCAGGGTGCGGGTGATCGGGATCTCCAGCGGGGCCAGCGTGTCGCCGACGTTCATGCGCGCTCCTCCCCGGCTGCACCGGCCCGGGACGTGCAGGCGCGGCCGGGGGCGGCTGCACGGCCGGGGCCGTCCTCGGAGCGGGCGAGGAGGGCGCCCAGTTCGGCGAGCAGTTCGCTGCCGCAGCCGAGGTAGGCGTCCAGCTGCCGCCCCCACAGGAAATGCCGGTGGACGGGGTGTTCCAGGTCGGCGCCGGCCCCGCCGTGCAGGTGCTGCCCGGCATGGACCACCCGCTTGCCTGCCTCCGAGGCCCACCAGGCCGCCGTGAGCGCGTGCCCGTCCGCCGGGAGGCCCTCGTCGATCCGCCAGGCCGCCTCGTACGCGGTGACCCGGATCGCCTCCGTCTCCATGTGGGCGTCCGCGGCACGCAGCAGCACGCCCTGCTTGGCGGACAGCGGCCGCCCGAACTGCTCGCGGGTGGATGTGTGTTCCACGGCGCGGGCCAGGGAGCCCGCGCACACCCCGGCCTGGAGGCCGGCGAACGCGGTACGGGCGGCCGCGAGGACCGCGGTGTACGCGTCCGGGCCGCCGAGCCGCTCCGCCCCGGCCCCGGACAGGGTGAGCCGCCCTGCAGACCAGGGGGCTGTCGTCTCCACAGGCCCGGTCTCCGCGCCGGGCGCGTCCGTCCGTACGAGCCACAGGGCCCGGTCGGCGTCCGGGACGAGGACATGGGTGGCGTCGCGCAGCCACGGCACCCAGGGGACGGTTCCGGTCAGCCGGCCGCCGGGGGCGGCCGTGACGCGGCCGCGGTCCGGGAGGGCCCCGGTGGCCACCGCCTCGCCCGTGCGGAGGGCGGGCAGCAGGCGCCGCCGCTGCTCGGGGGTGCCGTGCGCGGCGAGGGGGAGGATTCCGTAGGTGCAGGTGGCGGCGTACGGGACCTGGGCGGTGGTGCGGCCCTGCTCCTCCAGGACGAGGACGAGGCCGAGCAGGCCGGTGTCCTCGACGGCGGCGACCAGCCCGCAGTCGCAGAGCGCCTTCCACAGCTCGGCGTCGCTGCCGGAGCCGGCGGCGGCGAGCCGCTCGGGGGTGGACAGGTCGCGGAAGACACGGGCGGCGAGCGCGGCCGCGGCAGCCTGCTCCTCCCCGGGGCGGAAGTCCATCAGGCCTCGCTCCCTCCTCGGAAGACCGGCAGCTCCAGGTCCTCGTCGACCCGGAGGAACTCCAGGCGGACGGGCATGCCGATGCGGACCCGGTCGTGGGGGACGCCGGTGATGTTGGTGATCATCCTTACGCCTTCGGCGAGTTCGACGAGGGCGACCGCGTAGGGCGGGTCGAACGCCGGGAAGGGCGGCTGGTGCATGACGACGTAGCTGAAGACGGCGGCTTCCCCGCAGGCCTGCACGGTGTCCCACTCCAGGCTCGCGCAGGCGTTGCAGCCGGGCAGCCACGGGAAGCGCAGGGCGTTGCAGGAGGTGCAGCGCTGGATCAGGAGCCGGTGCTCGCGGACGCCGTCCCAGAAGCCCTGGTTGTCGCGGTTGACGACCGGCCGGGGGCGGCGGGCGCGGGCAGAGACGGGGGCAGCACGGGCGGCTTCGGGGGCAGGGGCAGGGGCGGCTGCCGGGGCGTACTTGAGGATCCGGAAGCGGTGGGTACCGGCGGGTTCGCCGTCGGCAAGCACGTCCATGCGGGTGGTCACGAAGTGGCCGCTGCCCAGGCGGGTGGTCTTGCGGGGGGACACGGATTCGATGACCGCGTCGAAGGTGACGGTGTCGCCGGGCCGCAGCGGGCGCAGGTACTCCTGTTCGCAGTCGGTGGCGACGACGGAGGTGCAGCCGACGGCGTCGAGGAGGGCGAGGAGCTCGTCCCAGGCGCCCGAGCGGCCGCCGTGCCCGGACAGGCCGCCCATCGTCCAGGCCTGCAGCATGGTGGGCGGGGCGACGGCGTCCGGCCCGGAGTAGTCCGGGTTGGTGTCGCCCATCGCCTCGCACCAGTGGCGGATCATCGCCGCGTTGACGGGGTCCTTCCCCCGGCCCCCGGCGACGGCGGGCCGGCCCTCGAAGGCCCTGAGGCGCGCCAGGAAGCCGTCCGCCTCCGGCCCGACGCCGTCCGCCGCAGTCACCGCTTCCCGCCCCGCATGCCGAGCCGCATCACGGCGACGATCTCGCGCTGCACCTCGCTGACCCCGCCGCCGAAGGTGTTGATCTGGGCAGCCCGGTTCAGCCGCTCGAGCTCGCCGCCGACGAAGGCGCCGGGCTCGCCGCCGCGCAGGAGGGCCTCCTCGCCGACGGCCTCCAGGCACATCCGGTACACCTCGACGGCCGTCTCGGTGCCGAAGAACTTGACGCCGGCGGCATCGCCCGGGGCGAGGGTGCCGGCCCCGACGTCCTGGACGAGCCGCCAGTTGAGCAGCCTGAGCGCGGCCAGCCGGGCATGGGCCTCCGCAAGCCGGGACTGCACCCACGGCCGGTCGGCGGGCCGCTCCCCGGTGGCCGGGTCGGCAGTGCAGGCGTACCGGAGCGCGGCCCCGAGGAGCTCCTCGGCCTGCATGCCGAGGGCGGCCAGGGCGACGCGCTCGTGGTTGAGCTGGTTGGTGATCAGCCGCCAGCCGCCGTTCTCGGGTCCGACGAGGTTCCCGGCGGGCACTCGCACGGAGTCGTAGTACGTGCACGTCGTCATCAGGCCGCCGACCGTCTCGACCGGTGTCCAGGAGAAGCCGGCGGCGGAGGTGGGGACCAGGATGATCGATATGCCCTCGTGCTTGGGCACGTCGGGATCGGTGCGGCAGGCGAGCCAGATCCAGTCGGCGTGCTGGGCGTTGGAGGTGAAGGCCTTCTGCCCGTCGATCACCCATCCGTCTCCGTCGCGGACGGCGCGGGTCTGCAGGGCGGCGAGGTCGGTACCGGCGCCGGGCTCGGTGTACCCGATCGCGAAGACGGCCTCGCCGGCGAGGATCCGGGGCAGGAACCGGTCCTTCTGCTCCTGGGTGCCGTACTTCATCAGGGTCGGCCCGACGGTGTTCAGGGTGACCATGGAGACGGGTGCCCCCGCCCGGCGGGCCTCGTCGAAGAACACGAACTGTTCGTCTGCGCCGCGGCCGCGACCGCCGTACTCGACGGGCCAGCCGATGCCGAGGAGGCCGTCGGATCCCATGCGCCGCAGCAGGGCGCGCCGGGCCTCCGGGTCCGCGGGAGGGCCGTCCGGCATGAGGTCCTGGAAGTAGGCGCGCAGCTCGGCGCGAAGCTGCAACTGCGCTGCTGTCGGAGCGAGGTGCACGGTGCAGGCCTCCCGGCATCACGACGTCCACGTAAACCTGACTGTCCGTCAGATTCACTGCGGCTGTCAAGCCTTGGAGACCCCCGTCGCCACCGCGGAAGCGAAGGGCCGCTCCGTCCGGAAACCCCACCGTCTCCCGGCCCGGCGGCCCCGCACACACCCGGCGGAACGCGCTACGCAGCCCGCGCGAACCCCTCCTGCCGCGCCCGCACGGCCGACGACCAGCGCACGGCCGGCACCTCGCCGGACGCACCGGCGACGGCGTCAGAACCGGCGGCCCCGCCCTCACCTGCGGAGAGAACCCCGACCCGCGCACCGGCTGTGGCACCGGCAGCGGACCGGCGGACCGAGGGGGACTTGCCGTGGGCCTCGGCCCGGATCCGCTGCTTGATCGTCGGAGGCAGCGCCGCACTCCGCACCCCCGCCGGCCACGCGCGCCGCACCACCGGGGCGGCCGCCTGGGCCGGAACCACCGGGGTGGCCCACACCCGCGCCTCACCGACGCGGACCCCGGCCGCGGCGGCCTTGCCGCGACGGAATCCGAGAGCGGCAAGCACCGCGAGGATCAGGGCGGTGAACACGGTCCACACGGAGCGGGCGGCAATGCGCTGAGCCATGACGGGGTGCCTCGTTTCGCGATGTTCCGACGGGCGGATCTGCATACATTCGACATGATGTGTCCGCAACCGCACGCCCGCCCCGCCCCGCGCCGATCGTCCGACAATCACCACCCGAACGCACCAAAGCACAAGAAAGGGGAAGCCACTCTGCGGGCTTCGGGCTGATCCCCGGCTCCAGCCGTGGGCCCCGTCTGACCGCTCGACCGAGGAGCGGAGGGCCCGTCTGACGGGTGCCTCAGGCCGGCCACTCCCGCCCCCGCGCACGCGCCGACTGATCCGATCGGCGGAGGTCCCACCGGCGTCGGCCCTGCCGCCGGAGGGGCCCGGCCCGCCGGCGCCATGCTCGGGGCCGTACCAGCGCTCGCCGGATGACGCGGCGCCCACACGCACGAGGAGCGGCTTCACCATGGACATGCCCGTCGTAAACCAGTGCTCGGTCGAGGATTGCGCCTACAACCGTGACAGCGCCTGTCACGCCCTGGCCATCACCGTGGGCGACACCCGCACGCCGCACTGCGACACCTTCTTCACCTCGTCCCGCAAGGGCGGAGACCCGGCCACCACCGGCCGCGTCGGCGCCTGCAAGGTCTCCGCATGTCGCCACAACAACAACTTCGAGTGCAACGCCCCCGGCATCTCGGTCGGCTACGTGCAGAGCGAGGTCGACTGCCTCACCTTCGCACCCGCCTGACCAGCCGGACGGCGACGTGGCAGACACGGAGCACGCTGAAGCAGCGCAAAAGCCAAAGGGCGCCCTCACAACCGAGGGCGCCCTTCCGGTCGGCAGCTCTTCCCGACCCGTGGCGGTGGGTGTGGGATTTGAACCCACGGTGGCTTGCGCCACGACGGTTTTCAAGACCGTTCCCTTAGGCCGCTCGGGCAACCCACCTGGCCGGTACAGAGTACCGGGAGGTGGGAGGCATCGGGGTCAGGAATTCTGGGCCTTGTCGTAGACGGCCTTGGCCTCGTTGCCGAAGTACGGGCCGAACATGCGGTTCGGCAGGAAGACGTAGCCGAAGCTGTTCACCGATACCTGGGTGCCCAGGCCGGTGGCCTCGTCGAAGTCCTGGAACCAGGGGCCGCCGCTGGAGCCGCCCGTCATGTTGCAGCCCAGGCTGTGGTCCTTGGTCAGCAGGAAGTCCTTGCCGCTGTTGCCGCTGCAGTAGACCAGCTTCGAGCCGTCGTACGGCGACGCCGCCGGGAAGCCGAAGGCATACATCCGCTTGTTGTAGCCGCCGTTGAACAGCAGGCCCTGGGCGCCGACGACCTGGCTGAGCTTCCGGCCGTTCAGCGGGGCGACGACGGCCAGGCCGACGTCCATGTTCATGTCCTCGCTCGCCGCCCACTGGTCCGTCGCGAAGGTCTGGGTGGCCGTCCACTGCCCGTAGGGCGCGTTTCCGTTGTCGTAGCCGGGGACGAAGATCCAGTTCGTGTGCCAGGAGCCCTGGTACTTCACGCAGTGGCCGGCGGTCATCACCGTGCTGCCGTTGGCGCTGGTCACGGAGTCGCCGGAGCAGGAGGCCGTCCGGTCGCCGAACGTGAAGAACACCCGGCCGGAGGTCTTCACCACCGCCCCGCCGCCCGTCCAGGGGCCGCCCGCCTGCGGGAAGGCGGTCGGCGAGACCGCGGGGAGCGCCGCAGAGGCGGGCGTCGGGGCGATCAGCGTGGGGCGGTCCGAGGTGGCGGCCGGGGTGTGCCGCACCGGCCCGGGCGCCGCCACCACGTCCAGCGGGACGGCGCTGCGCATCCGTTCGGCGGTCCAGAAGCCCTCGGTGTGCTGCTGGCGGAACGAGGCCGGGCCGTCGGCGGCCGCCGCGGGGGCGGCTCCCGTCAGGGCGCCCGCGATCAGGGCGCCTGCGGCCAGGAGGACGGATGCTGCCGTGCGATGACGATTCACGCAGACTCCTTCTGCCGTGCCCGGTCCGGCAGGGGCCGGGCAGGGTGGGGGTGAAGAGCTGTCGGTGCGGATCGGCCGCAGGGTCGCACGCGCGGCACGAGAAGTCAGGAGACAGTCGGAACGTTCGGTCGGATCCGGCCGGCATTTGGCCGACTCCCGCCCCTCCCCAGGTCATACGGTCAGCAGCACTCCTGCGTAGGAGACGCCCGCGACCACCACCCACGCAGCCAGCCCGAGAAGTGCAGCCCGGCCTCCGGTCCGCGCCATGGAGGGCAGGTCCACCGCACTCCCGAGCCCGAACAGGGCCGCGGCGAGCAGGAGTTCCTGTGCCGTGTGCGCCCAGTCCAGGGCCGCTGGGGGGAGGACACCGGTGGCGCGCAGCACGGCCGCCGCGAGGAAGCCGGCCACGAACAGGGGCACCGGGGCGGGCCTGCGCCCGGACGCCGTACGCGCTCCGCGGCGCCGGGCCCGCAGCGAGAACGCGACGGCGGCCACCAGCGGAGCCAGGAGCGCGACGCGCATCAGCTTGACGAGGACGGCTTCGCCGAGGGCGTCCGGGCCCGCGGTCTGCGCGGTGGCCACGACCTGGCCGACATCGTGGACGCTCGCGCCCACCCACCGCCCGAAGGCCTCGTCGGACAGCCCCAGGGGGTCCTGGAGGAGGGGGAGCACCGCGATGGCCAGCGTGCCGCACAGGGTCACGAGCGCGACGGATGCGGCGACGTCCTCCTCGTCGCTGCCCGACACCTGGCTCACCGCGCCGATCGCCGAGGCCCCGCATATCGAGTACCCCGTGGCGATCAGCAGCGGCTGGTCGCCGGGCAGGCCGAGCCTGCGGCCCAGCCACACCGTGCCGAGGAACGTGGCCGCGACCACGCCCGCCACCATGGCCACGGTGGCCCAGCCCAGCCGGAGCACCTGGTCCAGGCCGAGTCCCAGGCCGAGCAGCACGATGCCGATCCGCATCAGCCGCCGGCCGGCCAGCGAGAGCCCGGCCCGCGCGACTCCGCGCACGGTGTGCCGCAGGCCGGGGAGGTGGGCTGCGGCGATGCCGAGGACCACCGCCGCCGTCAGCATCGGTACGCCCGGCAGCAGCCGGTGCACACACCACGCCGCCCCGACGCCGCCCGCGGCCATGGCCAACCCCGGCCAAGAGGACGGCGTTTCACGTGAAACAATCCGGCCCCCGGATCCGTCTGCCGCCCGGACCGGACGGTGAAGCAGGGCCATCAGTCGACGGGGAGCGTGTAGACGCGGCGGACGCTGCTGCCGAGCCGGGCGACGTCGGCTCCGTAGACGTGGATCGAGATGGCCTTCGTGCCGCAGGAGTTGCGGACCTTGTGGATGTCCCCGGGCGGGGCGAACCCGCAGACGTCGCCCACACCGTTGACGACCGTCTCGGTGGGAACGAGGCGCGCGGAGGACGCCCCCGTGGCGGGTACGAGCCGGTAGCGGAGCTCGCCTTCCTGGCCCTGGTGGACCCCTGCCACGCACCAGGAGACGTGGTCGTGGATGGTCGTCTCCTGACCGGGCAGCCACACCAGCGCCACCACCGAGAAGCTGCCGTCCGGCTCGGCGTGCAGCACGTGCTGGCGGTAGCGTTCCGGGCTGCCCTCGCACTGCTCGGGGGTCAGCAGGTCGGGCGCACCCAGGTGCGGGGCCACGTGCTCGCACACCTGGTGGGCGGTCTGCTCCGGGGTGAGGCCCCGGTCGACGACGGTGCGTATCTCACGGACGAGGGCGGCCATCCTCGTGGTCGTGCGGGCCGGCGCGGTGGTGGTCATACAGGCAGCGTCGAGGCGCCGACCCATCACGTCCAACGACAGTTCTCACCCGAAAACCCAACCAGCGCTTATGGATCAGCCTGCCCTGCACCTCCGGTCGGGGACAGGGCTGCGTCAGCAGCCGACGCGGTTCGACGCCACCGCCTTGAGGGCGTCCAGGGCCACCGCCGTCGCGGGGATCCTCAGGTGGTCGCGGTAGACGTACGCGGCGATGTGGCGGCGGGCGGCCGGCTGGAGGGCGCGGCCGCAGACCCGGGTCAGGGAGAGTGACGGCAGCACCAGGGCGGGCATCATGGCGACGCCGAGCCCCTGCCCGACCATGCTCTGCACGACCAGGTTGTCGTCGGTGGCGAACCGGATGTCGGGGACGAACCCGAGCTCGGCGCACTCGTGCAGCAGGTTGGCCCGGCAGCGCGGACAGCCCGCGATCCAGCGCTCCTCCGCGAGGTCGGCGAGGTGGACGGCGCGGCGCCGGGCCAGCGGGTGCCCGGTGGGCAGCAGCACCGTGAGCTGGTCCTCCATCAGCCTGATCTCCGCCACCTCGTCCGGCAGCTCCTCGTGCAGGCCGGGGTAGGTGAAGGCCAGGGTGATGTCGCATTCGCCGCGCTCCAGCCGCCGCAGCGACTCCGGCGGCTCGCATTCGAGGAGTTCGACCTGGATGCCCGGGTGGTCCGTGGCCAGGCTGCTGAGGGCCTCCGGGACGAGTGTGGCGTTGGCGCTGGGGAAACCGCAGAGCCGTACCCGGCCCGTGCGCAGCCGGGCGTACGCCTTGAGTTGGGATTCCGCGGCGGTGAGGGTGCCGAGGATGGACTCGGCGTGCCGGGCGAGGGACTTCCCGGCCTCGGTGAGCTGCATGGTGCGGCCGACCCGGGTGAAGAGGGGAGTTCCGGCGGCCCGTTCGAGCGCTTTCATCTGCTGCGTGACCGCCGGCTGCGTGTACCCGAGGGCGCGGGCGGCTGCCGAGTAGCTGCCGGCGGCGACGACCTCGTGGAACGTGCGTATGTGCCGCGAATCGAACACAGCGAAAGCATAAGCGGACGTTGGGAGGGGCCGTAGGCGGATTCCCGCCCCCGGCCCCTCCCCATCCGGCCAGTCCCGGTCCGGCGGCCGGGCGCCTGCGCCGTGGGGTCGGCGCCTACTTGTCGCCGACGCGCGAGCCGAGCGTGATGTCCACAGTGGTCGGCTTGCCCTCGCGCAGGTAGGTCAGCTTCACCACGTCGCCCGGCTTGTGCGTCCAGATCTCGCTGATGAGGGTCGGGCCGCTGTCGATCGGCCGGTCTCCGAACCGGGTGATGATGTCGCCGGGCCGCAGGCCGGCCTTGCCCGCGGGGCCGTTGGGGTCGACGAGCTCGTTGGCCGGGGCGCCCTGCTCGGAGATCTTCGCGCCGTCGACCTTCGACTGGAGGTCGACGGAGACGGAGATCACCGGGTAGACCGGCTTGCCCGTCTTGATCAGCGACTCGGCGACGTTCTTCGCCTGGTTGATCGGGATCGCGAAGCCGAGGCCGATCGAGCCGGCCGGTGCGCCGAGGCCGCCGCCGCCCGCCGACTGGATCGCGGAGTTGATGCCGATCACCGCGCCGCGGCCGTCGAGCAGCGGGCCCCCGGAGTTGCCGGGGTTGATCGAGGCGTCCGTCTGGAGGGCGCTCATGTACGAGTTCTTGGCGCCGGAGCCGTCACCCGAGGCGACGGGGCGGTCCTTGGCGCTCACGATGCCGGTGGTGACCGTGTTGGACAGGCCGAAGGGCGCGCCGATCGCGATGGTCGCGTCGCCGACGGCGACCTTGTCCGAGTTGCCCAGCGGCAGCGGCTTCAGGCCGGCGGGCGGGTTCTTCAGCTTGATCACTGCCACGTCGTAGCCCTGGGCCCGGCCGACGACCTCGGCCTCGTACTTCTTGCCGTCGGAGAAGGTCGCGGAGAGCCGGCCGCCGTTGGCTGCCGAGGCCACCACGTGGTTGTTGGTGAGGATGTGGCCCTGCTGGTCGTAGACGAAGCCGGTGCCGGTGCCCCCCTCGCCGTCGCCGCCGCCCGCGGAGGCCTGGAGCGTGACGACGCTGGGCAGGGCGCCCGCCGCCAGGCCGGCGATGGAGCCCGGCTCGCGCTTGAGGTCCTTGGGCGTGTTGCCCGCGGTGATCGTCGTCGAGCCGAAGCCGTTGTCGTTGCGCTCGGCGGCCCAGTAGCCGACACCGCCGCCGACACCGCCCGCGAGGAGGGCCGCCGCGAGCACCGCGGCGACCAGGCCGCCCTTGCCGGGGCGCTTGGCCGGTGCGGCGCCGTCCTGCGGGAAGGCGCCCCAGCCGGCGCCGTGCCCGCCGCCCGCTCCGTACGCGGGGACCGCGGGCGGCGGGGGCGGCCAGCCGCCCGCTCCGTGCGCGGCCTCGCCCGGGTGCGGGGCGGGGGTCTGCGGGTAGGCGTACGCGGCCGCAGCCGGGGCCTGGGGCGGTGCGGGCGGAATCGGCCGGGTGTGCTCGGTGCCGGGGGCGGAGGCCGGCGGCATCTGCTGGGTCGCCGGCTCGGCGGCGGGCTTGGCGGTCGCCGCGGCCGGCGGGGCGTCCGCGGGGGCCGCGGACGGGGGCGCGGGGTGTGCCGCGGGCGCGCCGGGCGCCGATGCGGCAGGCGTCTCGGAAGCGGGAGCCGCCGCCGGGGGTGCCGACGGGGCCGCAGGGGGCGTCGGGGCCGGCGTGCCCTCGTTCTCGGTGCTCACAGCGCTCTCTCCTCGTCACACACGACTTCACACTGGTGGTACGGCCCGACTGAACGTTCGACGCGCCACACAAGTTCCTGGGTCAAGCGTTCCCCATGACCCGTCAGAGCACTGTAAGCCGGACCTGTGCGTCTCCCCCATCCTTTATGCCCGGCATTTCGGGCGCACCCCCAGCCCCCGCCGCCGCAGCTCGGCAGCGCGTCCACGGCACCGCCCCCGCACCGCCGGCCTCCGCGGTGGCACCATGACCCGGTGACCCACGCAACGCCGCCGCCCATCCAGGTCGTCGCCCACCGGGGCGCCTCCGAGGACGCCCCCGAGCACACCCTGGCCGCGTACCGGAAGGCGATCGAGGACGGCGCGGACGCCCTGGAGTGCGATGTCCGCCTCACCGCCGACGGCCACCTGGTCCTCGTCCACGACCGCCGGGTCAACCGCACCTCCAACGGACGCGGCGCGGTATCCGCCCTGGAGCTCGCCGATCTCGCCGCCCTCGACTTCGGCTCCTGGAAGGACCGCGAGGAATCGCCCGACTGGGTGGCCGACCCCGAGCGGACGTCCGTCCTCACCCTGGAGCGGCTGCTGGAGCTCGTCGCCGACGCGGGCCGCCCGGTCCAGCTCGCCATCGAGACCAAGCACCCGACGCGCTGGGCCGGACAGGTGGAGGAGCGCCTCCTCTTCCTCCTCAAGCGCTTCGGACTGGACGCGCCGCCCGCCGAGGGCCCGCATTCCGTCCGCGTCATGAGCTTCTCGGCACGCTCCCTCCACCGGGTGCGGGCGGCTGCCCCGACGGTTCCGACGGTGTACCTGATGCGGTTCGTCACCCCCCGCATGCGCGACGGGCGCCTGCCGGCGGGTGTGCGGATCGCGGGCCCGGGCATGCGGATCGTGCGCAACAACCCGGGCTTCATCCGCAGGCTCCAGGACGCCGGGCACCCCGTCCACGTCTGGACGGTGAACGAGCCGGACGACGTTCAGCTCTGCGCTGATCTGGGTGTGGAGGCCATCATCACCAACCGGCCGCGGCAGGTTCTGTCACAACTCGGGCGCTGACGTCCCTGTTTGCCCACCCGTCGCCGGAGTCACGCCGGTAACGGGGAGTGCCCCGGCGCATCCCCTCCGCAACCACTCGTCATGAATGCGTCAGAGGGCTCCCCGCCGCCGGTTTCCGGCCCGGGCAGGGGGGGCATCCAGACCTTGGCGTGGGGCTAAGGAGGTTCCGGGGGTGGCGTTGGTGGTGGCACAGGAAGTGCCCACGTCGTCGTGCATGGACGTACTCCATGGTCCTGCGGGCGTGAGCGAGGCGCGGCACCGGATGCGCGAGGAGCTGCGCATCAGCGGAGTGCCCGACACCGTCGTGGACGACGCCGTGCTGATCCTCTCCGAACTGCTCAGCAACGCCTGCCGCCACGGCCGGCCGCTGGACACGGCCGGAGCCGGGGACGGCGGGGTCCGCGCCGCGTGGCGCGTCGACGGGGCCGGGAGGCTGACGGTAGAGGTGACGGACGGGGGCGGGCCGACGCGGCCGCTGCCGTCGACCCCCTCGGTCACGGCGCACGGCGGCCGGGGGCTGAACATCATCAGCGCCCTCTCGACGGACTGGGGCGTCAGGGACGGGGCAGCGGGCGAGGTCACCGTGTGGGTGATCGTCGCGTGCGGGCCGCGTCACGACGATTTCGCTACGCGCGTTGCGGCGCCGGTCCTCGACTTCTCGACGGCCTTCGACGATCTGGCTCCCTGACGCGGCTCTGCCGGGAGCGCGCACCGACCGCGCCCCCGGCCGCACCCGCCGGGCCACGGCGGTACGAGCGGCTAGGCTCACGCCCAGACGCAACAGCCGTACCGCCGCACCCGGGAGACACCCACGATGGCCAAGAAGCGCCCCGCAGCCAAGACTGCAAAGCCGCAGCTCCAGAACGGCGAGATCCCGGTCGTGGGCGCGCGCGAGCCCTGCCCCTGCGGCTCCGGCCGCCGGTACAAGGCCTGCCACGGTGCGGCCGCCTCGCACTCCGCGACCGCACACGTGCAGCGCCCCTTCGAGGGGCTCCCCGGGGAGTGCGACTGGGTCGCGCTGCGCGAACTCGTCCCGGCGGCGACCGTTCCACTGTCGCTCAAGGGCGGGCTGCCCGAAGGCGTGCCCTCCGTCACGCTGGTGACCGTGCTGCCCATGGCGTGGCCGGCACTGCGCCGTGAGGACGGCTCCGTCCTGCTCGGCCTCCAGAACGACGCCAGCAGCGGCGACCTCTCCCGCGAGATGGCCGACACGCTGGAGCGCGCGATCGCCACGGAGCCCGGCAATCCGGTCGCCGCGCGCCGGGTTCCCGCCGAGGGTCCGCGACTCCAGGACGTCCTGGACACCGACGGCGTTTTCGAGCCGGTTGTGCACAGCGGCTTCGAATTCTGGATTCCGGATGCGGAGGGCGCCCAGAACGCCTCCGCCGAGATCGCCGCCTCCCTGGAGCGCGCCAACGCCGCCGCCATCCCGACGGTCAAGCTGGCCGGCGTCGAGGCCGCGTACTGGTGCGAGACCCCGGACAAGAACCACCTGCGCTGGGTCATGCCGCACCCCGAGGAGAAGCTGCTCGACGCCCTGGCCCGGCTGCACGCGGCAGGCACCTCCTCACTCGGCGAGGGCACCCGGCTCGTCGGCTCCTTCCGCGCCCACGGGCTCGTCGTCCCCGTCTGGGACCTGCCCACCGGAGTGTCCGCGGAGGACGTCGAGAAGCCGGCCGCCGAATTCGCGGAGCGCCTGGCCGCGGCCCTCGCGTCGGACGCCCCGCTGACCTCGGACGAGCGCCGCGCGCGCGGCGGGCTCACCAACCGCCAGGTGACCCTCAGCTGATCGCCCGGCCCGACCGGGGACGGGCCGTGCAGGGTTGGTGACCGGTGTCACAACTCCCGCTAATCGCCTGCGAATCGGTGTCTGAATATCAGAGATCGAATTTGCGAACAGGCGATCTCTTGTTACGGTTCTTGTAGCCCGGTCGCTGGTGCATCCCCCGTCGCCAGCGACCGGGCCCTTCCATTTCCGCTGCGGGTCAACGGCCCTGCGCCTCCGGTGCGTTGCTCCCAGACCGCAGCAGCAGCTCCCCTTCGTCATCCGGAACTGCAAACTCCGCAACGGCCGAGTACGCGTCCTGCGGCCCCGCCGACGCCTCCCTCGGGGTCTCGCACAGCCCCGGCTCGTCTCCCGCCCCGACCGTGCAGCGGATCTGCACCGTCCGCCCGGCGGGCCCCATCACCGTCAGGACGGCGTCCAGCGCGCGCCCGCTCGTGTTGCGGTAGTAGGTGCGCCCCCAGGTCCGCCCCTCGGCGGCGAGCACGCATGTCTGCGCCTCCAGCCCCTGCGGCGCGGTGAGTTCGGGCCCGCACGCCGATTCCGTACGGGGCTGCTCGGCCGGCCCCGGGCGGGCCGGCTCGCCCGGGCGCACCGCGGCACCGGCCGGCGCGGGCGCCGGCCCCTTCCCTTCGGCGGACGCTGCGGGGGATTCCCGGGCGGTGCCGCCGGAAGGGCCGGCAATGCCGAGGGTGGAGAGCAGCCCACCGCCTTTTCCGTCGTCACGACCGGCGAAATCCGGTCCGGCGATCGCACCCGCCAAGGGGAGCGACAGGATGATCAGCACACCGGCGCCGATACCGATCAAGCGGAGATTCATTCGCCGAAGATAGCGACGCGGGAATGGGGCGTGGAGATCCCCGCGCCCAATTCACCGGGAATCCCGCCGCCCCGGCACCCGTACGGGTGACCCGGGTACGGGCGTCCTTCCGGAGCGGGTCCGTCAGTACGCGAGACGGCTGCCGCCGCCCGAGGCCCCGCTGCTCGCCTCGACCAGGGCGTCCACGACGGCCTCGACGTCCGGCAGCCACGGCTCGCCGGTCGCTGCGGGCTCCCGCTCCCAGCGCACCCGCCCGCCGCCGGAGGCGGGGGAGGGCGGCAGCAGCAGGTAGCCGCCCTCCCCGTGGAAGCGCAGCGCGGACGGGACGTGGTCCTTGGCGTAGAGCAGTTCACCGAGCCGCTCCAGCGAGTACGGGGCCACCAGCAGCGACCACCGCGTGGGCGTGGCCGCGACCGGGCCCAGCCGCACGCCCTGCCCCTCCAGCCGTGCCACGGCCCGTGCGGCCGCGGCGGCGGGCAGGCTCACCGCGCACGGCGCGCTGCCGCCGGTGGCCAGCAGGAGCGGGGCGCCGGGCCGCCGGGTCCACCACCAGGCCACCATCCGCGGGTCGGTGGTGGCGGCGAGCAGCCCCGGGTCGAAGGGGTGCGCTCCCGGTACGGGGCAGTCCGGATCGGGGCACCCGCACCGGGCGGCCGGGGGCACCGGTCCGGCGGAGCCCTCCGGGGTCGCGGAGGCCGCGGAGGCCGCGGAGACGGCTGACACCGCGGCACCGGGCGGGCCGGCTGGGCCGACGCCGGGAGCGCCGACCGGAGCGCAGGTCACGGCCGGGTCGTCGCGCTGCACCGGGGCGGACCGGAGGTTTGTCAGGCGGTTGCGGATCCGCTGGAGACGCCTTCCGAGGATCTCGCGCATGTGCGCTCGTTCCTTTCCGTTGAACGCCGAGGGCCTGATCACACCACGCAAGCGGTGTCTCACCACACGTACACGTTTCGCGCCACTGTCCGCCAGAAGCGGGTTCACACGGTTCGTGCACTTTTGTTACGGGTTCATGGAACGTCCGGCCGGGGGCGGGAGGAACGCGGCCCCGTGCCGGTACCGAGACCGGCTGCCTCCGTTAAGGACGGCGGCCCCTGGCGGGCGGTTCCCGGCGGTTGCCGGGCTGCGCCAACTGGCCCCGGGGAACACCGACTACGTACCCGGAGCCTCTTCCACGTCCGACCAGTCGATCGCAAAAACCGTCCTGTTCCCGCTTTTTCCAGCCAAGTTCTAGCCTTGACCGGACAGTGAGTTGCAGCCTCACGGACACCAGGATTCCCACCGGGACAATGCTGGACATCGATCCTCGTGTGCGTGTAGATGTGGATTCCTTGATGGCGGCGCAGCACGATCTGGGGGTTTGCGATGCTATACGGCGTATCGCACCAGGCGGAAAGGCGGACGCCATGAGCGCCCCCCATCCGCCGAAAGTGGCCGGAATCGATCCGGCAGCCGCAGCGGTCCCGCACACTACGGCGGCTGCACCGGCCCAAACCCCCGCCGCGCCGGCCGCGGCATCCGCCCCGAGCACGCTGGTGCAGGACCGGCTCGTCGGCATGGTCTCCGACCTGACCACCCTCCACGAGCTCACCGAACGCCTCGCCCGCACGGCCGGCCTGGACTCGGCGCTCCGCGAGCTGGTGCGCGCCGGGGCAGCGCTCGTCGGCGCCCGCCGCGGCCTGATCGCGCTGGAGCCGTCCGACGGGCTCGGCCCCGCCACCACGGTCGGCCTCGGGCTCGGACGCGCCGAGCTCGGACACATCGAGACGGTGCCGCGCGCCGCCACCCCCTACGGCCGGATCCTCGACGGGCTCCCCGACGCCCACGGCGGCTCCGAGGTGCTGCCCGAGCCCGACGCCGCACCCGGCACCGGCGGCTACGGCGCACCGGCCGACCCCCGGCACCGCGAGGTCGCGGCCCGGCTCGGCTACGCCGCCAGCTACGCGCTGCCGCTGACCGCCGAGGCGACCGGGCGGCTCGGTGCGGTCGTCTGGCTCTACGACGAGCAGGCCGAGCCGAGCGACCGCCAGCGCGACCTCGTCGGCCTCTACGTCCGCCACGCCGCCGAGCACCTCGCCCGTGTACTCGACGCGGAGCGCTCGCGCACCAGCCTCGCCACCGTCGCCGAGGAACTGCTGCCCAGCCGGCTTCCCCGCGTACCCGGGGTGGGGCTCGCCGCCCGCCACCTCACCTCGCCGCGCGGCGGGGGCGACTGGTACGACGCCCTCCCGCTGCCCGAGGGGGCGCTCGGCCTGGCGGTCGGCTCTGTGACCGGCTCGGGGCCCAGCGCCGTCGCCGCGATGGGCAGGCTGCGCGCTTCGCTGCGCGCGTACGCGGTCATGGAGGGAGAGGACCCCGTCGCGGTCCTCTCCGACCTCGAACTGCTGCTGCGGCTGACCGAGCCCGCCCGCTGCGCGACCGCCCTCTTCGCCTACTGCGAGCCCGCCCGGCGCAAGATCGTGCTGGCGGGGGCGGGGCACGCCCCGCCGCTGGTCGTGGGCGAGCGCCGCACGGAGTTCGTCGAGACCTCGCTGTCCGCGCCGCTGGGGATGCTCTCCTGCTGGGAGGCGCCCAGTGTGGAGTTCGAGCCCGCGCCAGGAGAAACGGTGCTGCTGTACACCGACGGGCTGCTGCGGCGCACCGGCGACCCGATGGACCGGGCGTACGCGCGGCTCCACGCCGCGGCCGCCGGAGCGCCCCGGGCGGTCCGCCAGGACCCGGGCGCGCTGTGCGAGCACGTCCTGCAGACAGTGGTGCCCGCGGGCGACCCGGCGGTGACCGCGGCGGGCGCCGAGGAGGACATCGTCCTACTGGCCGCCCGCTTTGACTGATTTGTCACAGTCGTCTCTGCGTCTTCCCCTCGCACATACGATGGAAGCGGTCCCAACCCGGTCCTGTCGTAGCTGAGGAGAAGACGTGGCTGACGAGCTCACCCCGGAGACCCCGGAAGAAGAGCAGCCCAAGCAGACGCACAAGCAGCGCAAGAACGGGCTGTACCCGGGAGTCAGCGACGAACTCGCCGAGAGCATGCGCACCGGCTGGGCGGACACCGAGCTGCACGGCCTCGAGCCGATCGCGCAGGCCGCCCACACCGCCGCCCGCCGCGCCGCGCTGTCCGAGCGCTTCCCCGGCGACCGCATCGTCGTGCCCGCCGGCCGGCTGAAGACCCGCTCGAACGACACCGAGTACCCCTTCCGCGCCTCGACCGAGTACGCGTACCTCACCGGCGACCAGACCGAGAACGGCGTCCTGGTCCTGGAGCCCTCCGGCGACAGCGGCCACACCGCCGCCGTCTACCTGCTGCCCCGCTCCAACCGGGAGAACGGCGAGTTCTGGCTGTCCGGCCAGGGCGAGCTCTGGGTCGGCCGCCGGCACTCCCTCGCCGAGGCCGAGCAGCTCCTCGGCATCCCCGCCAAGGACGTCCGCGACCTCCCCGAGGCCCTCGCCGAGGCCACCGGTCCGGTGCGCGTGGTCCGCGGCCACGACGCAGTCGTCGAGAAGGCCCTGACCGACAAGGTCACCGCCGAGCGCGACGAGGAGCTGCGCGTCTACCTCTCCGAGGCCCGCGCGGTGAAGGACGACTTCGAGATCGGCGAGCTCCAGAAGGCCGTCGACTCCACCGTCCGCGGCTTCGAGGACGTCGTGAAGGTCCTCGACAAGGCGGAGGCCACTTCCGAGCGCTACATCGAGGGCACCTTCTTCCTGCGCGCCCGCGTCGAGGGCAACGACGTCGGCTACGGCTCCATCTGCGCCGCCGGCCCGCACGCCTGCACCCTGCACTGGGTCCGCAACGACGGCCCGGTCCGCTCCGGCGACCTGCTCCTGCTCGACGCCGGCGTGGAGACCCACTCCCTCTACACGGCCGACGTCACGCGCACCCTGCCGATCAGCGGCACGTACAGCGACATCCAGCGCAAGGTCTACGACGCCGTGTACGAGGCCCAGGAAGCCGGCATCGCGGCCGTCCGGCCGGGCGCGAAGTTCCGCGACTTCCACGACGCCGCGCAGCACGTCCTCGCCGAGAAGCTCGTCGAGTGGGGCCTGCTGGAGGGCCCGGTCGAGCGCGTCCTGGAGCTGGGCCTCCAGCGCCGCTGGACCCTGCACGGCACCGGCCACATGCTCGGCATGGACGTCCACGACTGCGCCGCCGCGCGCACCGAGGCCTACGTCGACGGGACGCTGGAGCCGGGCATGTGCCTGACCGTCGAGCCGGGCCTGTACTTCCAGGCCGACGACCTGACCGTGCCCGAGGAGTACCGCGGCATCGGCGTCCGCATCGAGGACGACATCCTCGTCACCGAGGACGGCAACCGGAACCTGTCGGCCGGGCTGCCGCGCGCCTCCGCCGAGGTCGAGGCCTGGATGGCGGGCCTCAAGGGCTGACGGCGGCCGGCCCGGCAGGATGCTGCCGACCGGCTGCGCCGCATTCCCGCCGGAGGGCGGGGCCCCGCACGGGGCCCCGCCCTCCGGCGCGTCACGACACCTGGAGCAGGGCCGCCCCGTCGCGCCACTTGAGGATCTTGTCGAAGCTGACCACCGCGCCGCGGCCCGGCCGGTTGCGGAACCGGACGTGGTCGGCGAGCTCCTCGATCAGCCACAGTCCGCGGCCGCTCTCGCCGACGACGCCCTCGCCGGCCGCGGGGGCGGACGCCGCCGCCCGCGCCCGCCGGGACAGCGCCGCCGGGCCCGGCTCCGGGAAGCCCGGACCCGAGTCGGTGACCTCGATGCGGCAGCAGTCGCCGTCCAGGTAGGCGGTGACCCGGTAGTCACCGCACGGTTCCGCGGCCGGGGCCGGGCCCCCGTGCTCCACCGCGTTCGCGCAGGCCTCGCTGAGCGCCACCGACAGCTCGTAGGAGATGTCCGGGTCCACCCCCGCGGTCTCCATCGTCCTCAGCAGCAAACGCCGGGCGAGCGGCACGCTCGCGGCTTCGCGCCTCAACTGGAGAGACCACCAGATGCTCATACCGTTACCTATTGCCTCCCCCGCCGGGCCGTAAGCCACCAGCGCCCCGCGCAGCCCTCATTCGGCCGATGCGGCACGCCGGAACCGGCGTGTATGCGGCGGAAAGGCCGCACCCAGGGCCGGACACGTCCGGTGAAGCCGACGCACAACGGGCACGGGCGACCTTCCGGACCTGCCGTACGGGCGTGCGGAGGGCAGTGCGATGATGGCCCGGCCATGACTGTCCCGCAGACGACGCCCGCCGGAGCCGGCCTCCGGCTGATCCGGGCCGCGGTCTTCACCGCGGTCTGCGTCGTGCTGTCCGCGGTCGGTCACGCCCTCGCGTCCTGCGCGGCGGTCCCCTGGTGGGCCCTGGCCGTCGCGTTCGCAGGAGTCTTCGCCGTCGCCGCACCGCTCGCCGGGCGGCGTCGCTCACTGCCGGGCCTCGCCGCCGCACTCGCCGGCGGACAGCTCGGGCTGCACGCCGTCTTCGGGCTCGCCCAGCACGGAACCGCCGCGCAGGCGGCCGACGCCGATGCCGCGCTCAGCGAACTCGCCGCCCGGCTCGTCTGCGGCGGCAATGCGGTCCCGCTCGGCCCCGAGGACGCCCGCCGGATCCTGGAGGCCGCCGGCCTCGACCCGGCCGCACTCGCGGCGCAGGCCGCGGCCTCGGCGCACGCGGGCCACGCCGGCCTGGCGGAGTCCGCCGCCGCCCCGGCCTCCGGCCTGGTCAACCCCGGCATGACCGCTGCGCACCTGCTCGCCGCGCTCGCCGCCGGCTGGCTCCTCGGGCGCGGCGACGCCGCCCTGTTCCGGCTCGTCGAGCTGTCCCGCGGCTCCGCCGCGGCCGGCCCCGTGCGGGCGCTGTGCGCCGCGCTGGCGTTCGTACGGGCGCTCGGCGCCGGGCTCGCGGCCGCGCCCGCCGCCGGTCCGCGGGTCCGGCGGACCGCCGCCGATCCGGCCGCGCACACCGGCCGGGAGGCGCTGCACCACACGGTGGTCAGGCGCGGGCCGCCGGCCGCCTACGCCCTCGCAGCCTGACGCGGCACCCTCCCCGGCCCGGAGCACGGAAAGCACGGAGGCAGCGGTGCCGCGGTACGCCGCGCGCCCGCGCGCGGAGCCACCGTCATCCCGCCTCCTGGAGTCCTCACATGAAGAGCTCACGCGTCTCCGCCGCCGCCGTCCTCGCCGCCGGCGCCGTCCTCGTCCTGTCCGGGCCCGCCTTCGCGCACGTCACCGTGCAGCCGGGCGACGCCCCCAAGGGCGGCTTCGCCACCCTTGAGTTCAAGGTGCCGAACGAGCGCGACAACGCCTCCACCACGCAGGTCGAGGTCAACTTCCCCGCCGACCAGCCGCTGTCCTCCGTCATGCCGCAGGACGTGCCCGGTTGGACCGTCACGGTCGAGAAGAGCAAGCTCGCCAAGCCGCTGACGGTGCACGGCAAGCAGATCGACGAGGCCGTCACGAAGGTGACGTGGAGCGGCGGCAAGATCGAGCCGGGGAAGTTCCAGCAGTTCCCGGTGTCCGTCGGCAAGCTGCCGGACAAGGCCGACCGGATGGTCTTCAAGGCGATCCAGACGTACGACAACAACGAGGTCGTCCGCTGGATCGAGGAGGCCAAGGAGGGCGCTCCCGAGCCGCAGACCCCGGCACCCGTCCTCAAGCTGACCGCCGCCAAGGCTGCCGACGCCCACCACGACGACGCCAAGAAGCCTGCCGACCCCGGCCACACCGAGGCGGCCGCCGGGAAGGGCTCGGACACCACCGCGCGCGTCCTCGGCGTCACCGGCATCGTGATCGGCGTCGCCGGCGTCGCCTTCGGCGTGACGGCCCGCCGCCGCACCTCCTGATCCCCCGGGCCGCACCGGCCCGCCCGGATCGTCCGCAGCATGCGCGCATCCGGACCCCGTCCGGCTGCGCGTCACCAACCCGCCCCCAGTTCCAGGGAACCCCCATGCGCACCACTCGTGTGACGGCCGCCGCCCTCGCGGCGGCGGCCGCGCTCACGCTCTCCGCCTGCGGCGGTGAGCCGACCGCCCGGACCGACGCGGTCACCCAGATCTCCGGCCAGGCCAAGACGGGGACCGCGACGGTCCTCGACCGGCCCTTCGACAAGCCGGAACTCGTCCTGACGGACACCACCGGCAAGCCGTGGAACCTGCGTGAGCAGACCAAGGGCAAGCCGACGCTGATCTACTTCGGCTACACCAACTGCCCCGACGTGTGCCCGCTGACGATGAGCAACATCGCCGTCGCCCGGAAGGCGCTGCCCCAGGCCGACCAGGAGAACCTGCGGGTCGTCTTCGTCACCACCGACCCCGAACGGGACACCCCCGAATCGCTCGGCGCGTGGCTCAAGGCCCAGGACCCGTCCTTCGTCGGGCTTACCGGGGACTTCGCCACCATCCAGGCCGCGGCCCGCACGCTCGGCATCGGTATCGACCCCGCCAAGAAGGAGTCCGACGGCAGCGTCGTCTCCATGCACGGCGCCCAGGTCATCGCCTTCTCCCCCAAGACGGACGAGGGCTACCTCCTCTACGGGGAGAACACGACCGTCGACACCTACACCGCAGACCTGCCGAAGATCGCCAAGGGAGAGAACCCGTGACCGCCCGCACCACCCGCACCCTCGCCGCCGCCCTCTCCCTGGCAGCCGCACTGGCCATATCCGGCTGCTCCTCGGACTCCGGCTCCTCGTCCGATTCCGGGGCGGGAGCAGGTGCCGGCGCACCGGCCGCGGAGAAGCCGAAGCTGTCGGTCAGCGGCGCCTTCATGCCGGAGCCGGTCAACGACAAGATGGCCGGCGGCTTCATGGTCATCAAGAACGACTCGAAGACCGCGGACAAGCTCGTCTCCGCCACCAGCGCGCTCTCGGACGACCTCCAGATCCACGAGACCAAGGACCAGAAGATGCAGCAGGTCCCGTCCATGGACGTCCCCGCTAACGGCGAGCTCAGGTTGGAGCGCGGCGCCAACCACATCATGTTCATGGGCCTGAAGCAGAAGCCGAAGGTCGGCGACAAGATCACCGTCGAGCTGCGCTTCGAGAAGGCCGACCCGGTCAAGGTCGAGCTGGACGTGAAGGAACGGACGTACCAGGCCCAGCACGCCACCGCCCACTGACGGATCCGAGGGACCGATACGCCATGACGGCCACCGCCCCCGCCCCACCCCCGGCCCGTGTCCGCGCCGCGGCAGTACTGCCGCGGCTCGCGCTGGTCCTCGCAGCACTGCTGGCACTCCTGTCCGCCGCGGCCGGCCCGGCCTCGGCGCACGCCGCACTCACTGCGAGCGACCCCGGGGAGGGGGCGGTGGTCGCCACCGCGCCCGCCCAGGTCACCCTCTCCTTCTCGGAGAAGGTCGCCCTGGGCGACGACTCCATCCGCGTCCTGGACCCCCGGGGCAAGCGGGTGGACACCGGGGAGATCCGGGACATGTGCAGCGGGTCGACCATCCGGTACGGCACCGCGCTCCACCCGGGCCTGCCCGACGGCACGTACACCGTGGCCTGGCAGGCCGTCTCCGCCGACAGCCACCCCATCGCGGGGGCGTTCACCTTCTCCATCGGCGCCCCCTCGGAGACGACGGTGGCGCTGCCCGTGGCGAACGCGGGCGGCGGCCCCGTCGGCACCGCCTATGCGCTCGCCCGGTACGCCGCCTATGCCGGCTTCACCGTCCTCGCCGGCTCCTGCGCCTTCATCCTGGCGTGCTGGCGGCGGGGTGCCGCCGCGCGCCCGATGCAGAAGCTCGTCCTGCGCGCGTGGGTCGTGCTCACCGCCGCCACGCTGGTGGTGCTGGTGCTGCGCCACCCGTACACCGGGTCGGGGAACTTCGCCGACGTCTTCGACCTCGCCGGGCTCAAGGCGGTCCTGGAGACCAAGACCGGCGCCGCTCTCGTCTCCCGGCTGCTCCTGTTGGGGGCCGCCGCCCTCTTCATCGCCGTCCTGTTCGGCGCGTTCGCCCGCCGGCAGTCCGCCGCCCCGGAGGGCGGGGCCGACGCCCGGGAGGCGGCCGCCGGGAAGGGGGACGGGAAGGAGGACAGCAAGCACGCCGCGGACCTGTTCTTCGGCCTCGCCGTCGCGGGCAGCGTCTTCGCCGCGGGCATCGCCGCGACATGGGCGCTGTCGGAGCACGCCTCCACCGGCCTGCAAAGCGGCATCGCGATGCCGGTCGACATCCTGCACCTGCTGGCCGCGGCTACCTGGCTGGGCGGGCTCACCGCGCTGCTCGTCGCGCTGTACACCGTGCCGGACATGGAGCGGGAGGCCGTGCGCCGGTTCTCCCGGATCGCCTTTGCGGCAGTCGTCGTGCTGGCCGCGACCGGGGCCTACCAGTCGTGGCGCCAGCTCGGCAGCTGGCAGGCCCTGACCGGTACCAGCTACGGGCAGCTGCTGATCATCAAGGGCGGCCTGGTGCCCGTCCTCGTCGGGATCGCCTACCTCTCGCGGCGCTGGACCGCGCGGCTGGGGGAGGCACCGGCGGTGTCGGCCGAAGCGGACGAGCCGACAGCGGCAACGGCAACGGCAACGGCAGCAGAGACGGCCGCGGTTTCACGTGAAACGTCCGTCTCGGTGGGTGTTTCACGTGAAACACCCACCGCGGGGGCGGACACGCCCGAGAATCCAGCGCGCGCCGCGCAGCTCGCCCGACAGCGGGCAGCACGCGAGAAGGCGCTCCGGCGGCAGGCCCGGGACGCCGACCCGGCACGGGCGGGCCTGCGCCGCTCCGTGCTGGCCGAGGCGGCGGTGGCTGTCGCGGTCCTCGCCGTGACCACCGTGCTGACGAGCACGGAGCCGGGCCGGGTCGCCATCCAGGACGCGGGCCGCAACGGCGCTTCCTCGCCCGCCGTGCCCAACCGGGCCGTGAAGGTCACTCTGCCGTTCGACACGGGAGGCACGAACGGCAAGGGCTCCGTCCGGCTGGAGCTGGACCCGGGGCGGACCGGCTCCAACACCCTCCACGTGTGGGCCGAGTCACCGGACGGCGCGCCGCTCGACCTGCCCGAGGTCAAGGTGGCCTTCACCCTCCCGGCCAAGGAGGTCGGCCCGCTGCCGGCCTCGGCCGACCGGGCGGACCCGGGGCACTGGAGCGCTCCCGGCGTCCAGCTGCCACTGGCCGGAGAGTGGCGCATCGACGTGACCGTCCGAACCTCCGAGATCGATCAGACGACCGTGCAGAAGACAGTGAAGATCGGCTGAACAGCGTGACCGAGAGCAACACCGACATCGAGATCTCCCGCCGCCGGCTGCTCGGCACCGTCGGCGCGGCGGGCGCCACCGGGCTCGCGCTGGGCGCCACGGGCGGCGCGCTGGTGCAGTCCGCCATCGCCGCCACCCCGTCCGGCGGCACCGGCAGCCTTTCCGCCGTGGGCGCCGCCCGGGTCGCCTTCCACGGCGAGCGCCAGGCGGGCATCACCACCCCCCTGCAGGCCAAGGGGCACGTGTTGGCCTTCGACCTGGCCCCTGGGGCCGGGCGGAAGGAGGCGGCCGCGCTGATGCGCCGCTGGTCCGAGACCGCCCGCCGGCTGATGGCGGGCGAGACCGCGGCCACGGCGGACACCGGGATCGCCCTGGACGCAGGGCCGTGCTCGCTGACCGTGACCTTCGGTTTCGGGCACTCCTTCTTCGAGCGCACAGGGCTCACCGCCCGCCGGCCTGCGGCCCTCGATCCGCTGCCGGACTTCTCCTCCGACCGGCTGGACCCGCAGCGCAGCAACGGCGACCTGTGGGTGCAGATCGGCGCCGACGACGGCCTCGTGGCATTCCACGCCCTCCGCGCGATCCAGAAGGACGCCGGGGACGCGGCCAGGGTGCGCTGGCAGATGGACGGCTTCAACCGGTCGCCCGGCGCGACCGCCTCGCCGATGACCTCCCGCAACCTGATGGGCCAGGTCGACGGCACCAACAATCCGAAGCCCTCGGAGGCGGACTTCGAGAAGCGGATCTTCGTGCCCGCCGCGGGGCCGGGGCCGGCGGAGCACGCGTGGATGGGCGGGGGTTCGTACGCGGTCGTCCGCCGCATCCGGATGCTGCTCGACGAGTGGGACAAGCAGTCCCTCGCCCAGCAGGAGCAGGTCATCGGGCGCAACAAAGCCACCGGCGCTCCTCTGACGGGCGGTTCGGAGACAACCGCACTGGACCTGGACAAGATCGGCCCCGACGGCAAGGCAGTCATCCCGGCCAACGCGCACGCCCGCATCTCCGCCCCGGCGCAGAACGGCGGGGCGGCGATGCTGCGCAGGCCGTTCTCCTTCCACGACGGCACAGCCGAAGACGGGGCGCCCGACGCCGGGCTCCTCTTCATCTGCTGGCAGGCGGACCCGCTGCGCGGGTTCGTCCCGGTGCAGCGCAAGCTCGACCGCGGGGACGCCCTGTCGGCGTTCATCCGGCACGAATCCAGCGGGCTGTACGCAGTCCCGCCCGGCCCGCGGGACGGCGAGTACGTGGGCCAGCGGCTGCTCGAAGGGTGAAGGTGCCCGAAGGGTGAACGGAGCCCCGCGGGGCGGGTGCCCGGCATTAGGCTGACCGCATGTCGGCCACCCGCTTCACGTATCTCGGTCCCGAGGGCACCTTCACCGAGGCCGCCCTCCGCACGCTGCCGGAAGCCGCGACCCGGGAGCTCGTCCCGATGGTCTCCGTGGCATCCGCCCTGGACGCCGTGCGCAACGGGGAGGCGGCGGCCGCCCTTGTCCCGATCGAGAACTCGGTGGAGGGCGGGGTGACCGCCACCCTGGACGAGCTGGCCTCCGGCGAGCCGCTGATGATCTACCGCGAGGTGCTGCTGCCCATCGCGTTCGCCCTGCTTGTACGGCCGGGTACGGCCCTGTCGGACGTCAAGACGGTCACCGGGCACCCGGTCGCGCAGCCGCAGGTGCGCAACTGGCTGCGGGCGAACCTGCCGGACGCCGTGTGGGAGTCGGCCGCGTCGAACGCGGACGGGGCGCGGCTGGTGCAGGAGGGCCGCTTCGACGCGGCGTTCGCGGGTGAGTTCGCCGCCGCCACGTACGGGCTGGTGCCGCTCGTCACGGAGATCCACGACGCGGAGAACGCCGAGACGCGGTTCGTGCTGGTGGGCCGGCCGGCCCGGCCCGCCGCGCCGACGGGCGCCGACAAGACCTCGGTGGTGCTGTGGCTGGGGGACGACCACCCCGGTGCGCTGCTGGAACTCCTCCAGGAATTCTCGGTGCGCGGGGTGAACCTGATGCTGATCCAGTCGCGGCCGACGGGCGAGGGCATCGGGAACTACTGCTTCGCCGTCGACGCCGAGGGCCACATCTCCGACCGCAGGGTGAGCGAGGCGCTCATGGGTCTGAAGCGGACCTGTCCGCAGGTCCGCTTCCTGGGCTCCTACCCGAGGGCGGGCGTCACCCGCAGTGACGTCCGGGCGCCGCGGCCGGGAACCTCGGACGGCGACTTCACCGCGGCGTCGGACTGGCTGACGCGGTGCCTCGACGGCCGGGCGTAGCGGCCTCCACTGCCCACAGAGTTATCCACAGGCCCGGGGGAGGGCCTGTGGACTAGTCGACACTTCCGGCGCCCCGGGTCGACTTGTCGGCCTTCGGGAAGGGGTTTCGCGCAGGAGAGCAGGAGATGAACGGCGTCATCCCCGTATCACGAATCAACTCTTTGGGGCGAGCCATTCCCACCCGAATGAGTGTGTGAGGGCGGTTTGAACCGGGATTCGCCGGGAGGGCGCAGTGGGCGGGATTGATCTAATTCCGTGTCCACAGATACGGCGCACACCCTGTGGACAACCCTGTGGGCTGCGGCTTCCCTGTGGACAATCGGCCGTCGCCGGCACCCCGGACGCTGTCCGGATGCTGGGATTCACCCCCTTTCCCGGAATGGCCGGGTTTTATCGGGCGCGGAGCGGCCGACGACTTCCGGCCACGGGTACAGAGTTTTCCATTCGTTGCAATTAGGACATAGCGACACGCAGCGTGATATCGGTGTGAGGCAGGGAAGCTCAGGCCGGTAGCCTGGTGGGGTGATTGACCTCCGGCTGCTCCGTGAAGACCCCGACCGTGTCCGCGCCTCGCAGCGCGCCCGTGGAGAAGACGTCGAACTCGTCGACGCCGTGCTCTCCGCCGACGAGCGCCGCAGGTCGTCCGGCATGCGCTTCGACGAACTGCGCAACGAGCAGAAGTCGCTCGGCAGGCTCATCCCCAAGGCCTCCCCGGAGGAGCGGGCGGAGCTGCTGAAGCGCGCGGAGCAGCTCAAGGCGGACGTCAAGGCCGCAGAGGCCGAGCAGAACGAGGCGGACGAGACCGCCCGCGCCCTGCTGCTCAAGCTCGGCAACGTCGTCCACCCGGACGTGCCCGTCGGCGGCGAGGACGACTTCACCGTCCTGGAGACCCACGGCACCATCCGCGACTTCGCCGCCGAGGGCTTCGAGCCGAAGGACCACTTGGAGCTCGGCGAGCTGCTCGGCGCCATCGACGTCGAGCGCGGCGCCAAGGTGTCCGGCTCGCGCTTCTACTACCTGACCGGCGTGGGTGCCCTGCTGGAGCTGGCCCTCGTCAACGCGGCCATCGCGCAGGCCACCGAGGCCGGCTTCATCCCCATGCTGACCCCCGCCCTGGTGCGTCCGCGTGCCATGGAGGGCACCGGCTTCCTCGGCCAGGCCGCAGAGAACGTCTACCACCTGGAGAAGGACGACTACTACCTGGTCGGCACCTCCGAGGTGCCCCTCGCCGCGTACCACATGGACGAGATCGTCGAGGCGGAGAAGCTGCCGCTGCGGTACGCCGGCTTCTCCCCGTGCTTCCGCCGCGAGGCCGGGACCTACGGCAAGGACACCCGCGGCATCTTCCGCGTCCACCAGTTCGACAAGGTCGAGATGTTCTCGTACGTCGCCCCGGAGGAGGCCGAGGCCGAGCACGCGCGGCTCCTCGCCTGGGAGAAGCAGTGGCTGACCAGCCTCGAGCTGCCCTTCCAGGTCATCGACGTCGCCACCGGCGACCTCGGCGCGTCGGCCTCGCGCAAGTTCGACTGCGAGGCCTGGATTCCCACCCAGGGCAAGTACCGCGAGCTGACGTCCGCCTCCAACTGCGACGGCTTCCAGGCCCGCCGGCTGTCGATCCGCGTCCGCGACGGCAAGAAGACCCAGCCGCTCGCCACCCTGAACGGCACGCTGTGCGCCGTGCCGCGCACCATCGTCGCCCTCCTGGAGAACCACCAGCAGGCCGACGGCTCCGTGCGCGTCCCCGCGGTGCTCCGCCCCTACCTGGGCGGTCGCGAGGTCCTGGAGCCGATCACCAAGTGAGCCCGGCCCCGTTCCCCTACCAGCTCGTCGCGACCGATCTCGACGGCACGCTGCTGCGTGGCGACGGCACCGTGTCGGAACGCACCCGGGAAGCCCTCGCCGCGGCCACCGCGGCGGGGGCCGTCCACATCGTCGTCACGGGCCGCGGCGTGGCCTGGACCCGCCACATCCTCGACGACCTCGGCTACCGGGGCATCGCCGTGTGCGGGCAGGGGGCCCAGGTCTACGACGCCGGAGCGCACCGGCTGCTGACGTCCGTGACGCTGGACCGGCAGCTGGCCGGCCTGGCCCTGGCGAAGCTGGAGGCCGAGGTGGGCCCGCTGGCGCTCGCCGCGAGCCGCGACGGGGTCGACGGCGACGTGCTGTTCGGGCCCGGCTACCGGGTGCAGGAGGGCCTGCCTGCCCTGTACCTGGAGGACACGGCGGCGGTGTGGTCGGCCCCGCTGAACAAGCTGTACATCCAGCACCCCGAACTCGGCGACGACGCCCTGGTCGACGCGGCCCGCCGGACGGTGGGTTCGCTCGTGGACGTCGTGATGGCCGGGCCGGGAATAGTGGAGATACTGCCGCTCGGGCTGACGAAGGCGACCGGGCTCTCACTGGCCGCGCGCCGACTGGGGGTCAAGGCCGCCGGCACCATCGCCTTCGGCGACATGCCCAACGACGTCCCCATGTTCGGCTGGGCGGCGCACGGCGTGGCAATGGCCAACGCCCATCCGGAGCTGAAGGCGGTGGCCGACGAGGTGACGACCTCCCACGAGGAGGACGGCATCGCGGTGGTGCTGGAGCGCCTGCTCGGCGCCGCGTAGGACCCGTCCCGCCGACCGCGCCCCAGGCACGGCGCGCGCAGGCCCGGACACGGAAGCGGTCCGGGGCGGCCCGCACCTGACGGTGCGCTCGAAGTGGCCGCCCCGGACCTTTTGTTGCTCCCCGCACGGCTCACTCTGCCCGGGGCCGGAGTCCCGTACCAGTGATTTTCCGCCGCTGCGGCCGGCCCCGGGCCCCGCCGGATCCGCATCGCGTTTCACGTGAAACATGCGGTGGTTTCACGTGAAACATGCGGTGCCTGGGGGCCCGTCCGCCGGTGGCTACTCCTCGCCGGCCAGCGTGAGCCGGCGCAGCTTCTGCCCCGCGTAGACGGTGGCGCCGACCGTGACGGCCACGAGGAGCGCGACCGCGGTGGGCAGGCCGACGGTCGCGTCGACGTAGCCCTCTCCGGCCACCTTCTCGGCCAGGGCCAGCGCCCACTGCTGGATGCTGAGGGTCTTGGCGCCCGAGACCAGGCTGCCGAACAGCGACTCCCAGATCAGGGCGTACACGAGGCCGAAGACGACCGCGTGCCGGCTGACCGTGCCCAGCAGCAGGAACAGCGCGCTGTAGGCGATGGAGGCGACCAGTGCGGCGATCGTGTAGGCGACCGCGATCTGCTGGCCGTTGTTGTTGAGGATGAAGCCGGCGATCAGCGTGGGGATCGCCGAGAAGGCCATCGTGACGGCGATCGCGACGATCAGCTTGGTCATGATGATCGTCGGCCGCTTCACGGGCTTCGAGAGCAGGTAGACGATCGAGCCGTCGTCGATCTCCGGTCCGATCGCTCCGGTGCCGGCGATCACGCCGATCAGGGGGACCATGGTGGCCAGCGCGAAGCCGCCCAGCAGGTCCGCCGCGATCCTGTCGTCGAGCCCGGTGAAGGCGCGGACGGCACCGGCGATGACGACGAGCATGGCCGGGAGCGCGAAGAGGACCAGAGCGCGGCGGCGGCCGAGGAGGGCCCGGTAGGTGAGCCGGGCCACGGTGGGGTTGTACATGGGTGCCAGCTCCTTCAGGCCGCGACGAGGTAGGAGAAGACCGATTCGAGGGACTCGTCGGAGGGCGAGACCGTCAGGAGCCGGATGCCGTGGGCGCGGGCGACCTGCGGCAGGAGCTCGGTGAAGCGGCCGAAGTCGGAGGCCTGGATGCGCAGGGCTCCTTCCTGGACGTCCACCTCGATACCGGAGGTGGAGGGATCCCCGATCAGGGCGGCGGCGAGGGCCCGGTCGTCGGAGGAGCGGACCAGGTAGCGGTGCGGGCGGTCCGTCATCAGGCGCCGGATCTTGCGGAAGTCCCCGGAGGCGGCGTGGCGTCCGGCGACGACCACCTCGATGTGGGAGGCGAGCTGCTCGACCTCCTCCAGGATGTGGGAGGAGAACAGGACGGTCCGGCCGTCGTCGCCCATGCGCCGCAACAGGTCCATCAGCTGCATGCGCTGGCGGGGGTCCATTCCGTTGAACGGCTCGTCGAGCAGCAGCACGGACGGCTCGTGGACGAGCGCCGAGGCCATCTTCACGCGCTGCCGCATGCCCTTGGAGTAAGTCGCGATCTTGCGGTCCTGGGCGTACTCCATCTCGACGGTGGCCAGCGCCCGCCGGGCAGCGGCGTCGTCGAGGCCGTGCAGCTCGGCGTTGGCGACGACGAACTCCCGGCCGGTCAGGAAGTCGTACATGGCCTCGCGCTCGGGCACGACGCCGATCTGGCGGTACACCTGCTCGTTGCCCCAGATCGGGGTGCCGTCGATGGTGACGGTGCCCGTGGAGGGGGCGAGGAAGCCGCCCATCATGTTGATGAGGGTCGACTTGCCGGCGCCGTTCGGGCCGAGCAGGCCGGTGACGCCCGGGCCGATGCGCATCGTCACGTCGTTGACGGCGACGACGTTCCCGAACCAGCGGGAGGTGTGGTCGATGTCGATGGTGGTCACAGCCCGGCCTTCCGGTAGCGGGCCATCAGGGCGGCGTACGAGCCGGCGATGAGGGCCAGGATGACGAGCAGGTAGACGAAGCCGGCGCCCGTGGAGGGGCCTTCGCCGCCCGGGAAGGCGGAGGTCGCCCCGAGGAAGGCGGTCTGCATGCCGTCGATCAGGGTGATGGGCGAGAAGAGGCCCATCCACTCGATCGGGCCGGTGCTGCCCGCGCTGTAGGCGACGCCCTGGACCGCGGTCACTGCGCCGTACGGGATCAGCAGCATGGCGATGATGGCGGCGACGCCGAAGCCGCGGCGCGGCGTGAGCGCGGCCATGACCAGGCCGAGGCCGGCGAAGAGCACCGAGAGCAGCAGCACGGAGACCAGTCCCTGGGCGAACCCCTTGGTCTGGTCCGCGAAGTCGAATTTGGCCAGCAGCGCGCCGATCCACATGATCAGCAGCGGCGTGGCGGTGAGGATGAACAGGGCGGAGGCCATCGCCGCGTACTTCGCGACGACGTAGTCGACCCGCTCGATGGGGCGCGAGAAGTACAGCGGCACCGTCTTGAAGCGGAGGTCGCGGGAGACGGACTGCGGTGCCTGCGAGGCGAGGAACAGGCCGATGATCATCTGGGTGGTCAGCGCGTACGTCGTGTACTTGATCGGCAGTTCGGTGGAGCCGGGCACGGCGATGGCGACGGCGACGATGATCAGCGCGGGGATGCACATCACCGCGAAGAGGATCATCGGGAGCACCTTGGACTTGGCCGAGCGGCCCAGTCCGTAGGCCCCGCGCAGCGACTGCGAGTACAGCGACTTGCGGGCATAGGAGCGGCCGAGCCGGGCGCCTTCGTAGGACCGGTAGCCGATGTTGTGGATCTGGGTGGAGGTGTCAGGCGCCATCGGTACCGGCTCCCTTCCGCTGGTCGTTGTCGCGGAAGACCTCCGCGATGTGGTGCCGCCGCTGTTCCATGCGGACCAGGCCGAGGCCGAGGCCCGCGACGGTGTCGCGGATGGTGTCGTAGGTGCTCTCCCCGGTGGCCTCGACGAGCAGGATGTGGCCGGCGCCGGGCAGGCCCTGCTCCTCGCCGGCGTGCAGGGCCAGGCCCGCCTCGGTGAGCGCCTTGCGCAGGGCGGCCGTGCCGTCCGGGTGCGCGTCGGAGTCGGTCACCTCGACCGCGAGGGTTGCCGTGATCTGCGTGAAGTCGCTGGTGGAGCTGGAGCGCAGGAGCTTGCCGCCGTCGACGACGACGACGTGGTCGCAGGTCCGCTCCAGCTCGCCGAGCAGGTGCGAGGTGACCAGGACCGAGATGCCGAAGTCGGTGTGGACGCGGCGGATCAGGCCGAGCATCTCGTCCCGGCCGACGGGGTCGAGGCCGTTGGTCGGCTCGTCCAGGAGGACCAGCTGCGGGTCGTGGACCAGCGCCTGGGCCAGCTTGACGCGCTGCTTCATGCCGGTGGAGTAGCCGCCGATGGGGCGGTAGCGCTCCTCGTACAGCCCGACGTGCCGAAGGGTGTCGGCCGTCCTCTCGCGGGCGGCGGCCGGCGGGAGGCCGGACATGCGCGCCATGTGGACGACGAACTCGGTGGCGGAGACGTCGGGGGGCAGGCAGTCGTGCTCGGGCATGTAGCCGACGCGCTCGCGGATGGCGCTGCCGTGCGTGGCGACGTCGAGTCCGAGTACGGCGGCGCGGCCCTCGGTGGCGGGGGACAGTCCCAGCAGGATCTTGATCAGCGTGGACTTGCCGGCTCCGTTGGCACCCACCAGGCCGGTCACGCCCGGCCCGATGTCCACGGAGAGCCGGTCGATGGCGGTCACTCGGGGGTACCGCTTGCTCAGGCTTTCGGTCGCGATGACAGTCACGGCTCCGACGTTAGCGGCGGCGTCCGTGCCGGTCGTCAGACCTGGAGGGCGGTCCGGTGTCAGCCTTCAGGACTACGGACCCTGACGCGAGGCTGATGTGAACCGGACAAGTTTGTCCACAGGCGGCACGCCCGCCCCTTGACGCGGCCTCCGGGCATTGTCACATTCATCAGTGGCAGGTTACGGGCGGTACGGCTTCTGGAGACGGGCGGCTGGCATGGCTGGGGACACCGGGAAGGGCACCACCGCGGCACCGCGCGCCGGGCGGCTCGGCTCCGACCTGCGCGGCTTCCGGGAGGTGCAGCGGCTCGCGTACGCCTGCGCCGAGGCGGTCGCGGCGCAGCTGCGGCCGGGCGTGACCGAGCGCGAGGCGGCGCGCATGCAGCGGGAGTGGCTGCGCGGGCACGGCGTGCGGGACTGGTTCCACCTGCCGTTCGCCTGGTTCGGGGACCGGACGGCCTTCGCGGGCTTCCGCGTGCCGCTCCAGTTCTTCCCGACGAACCGGGCGCTCGAGCCGGGCATGCCCTTCATCCTCGACATGGCCCCGGTGTACCGGGGGTATGCGGCGGACATCGGGTACTCCGGCAGCCTCGGCCTCAACCCGGTGCAGGACCGGCTCCTGTCGGACCTGCGCGCACACCGCGAGCTGATCCTGCGACAGGTCCGCGAGCGCCGGTCGCTGCGCGAGATCTACGAGAACGTGGACCGGCTGATGGTGCGGCAGGGCTACGCGAACCGGCACCGCGCCTATCCCTTCGGCGTCATAGCCCACAAGGTCGACCGGGTGCGGGAGCGGCGCTGGTCGCCGACCGTCTTCGGGTTCGGCGCGCAGTCCCTCAAGGGGCTCGTCGGGGACGCCCTGCACGGACACCGGGAGGGCTGGTCACCGCTCTGGAGCCCGTACCGGTTCTCCGACCACGCGCCGCAGCCCGGCATGTGGGCGGTGGAGCCCCATCTGGGATTCCGGGGGACGGGCGCCAAGTTCGAGGAGATCCTCGTCGTCACGGACTCCCGAGACCCCGAGGAGAGCGCGTTCTGGCTGGACGACGACCTGCCGCACGTGCGGCGCTGGGCCGAGGAGGGGGCAGCATGAACGAGGCGGACGGGACGACCGGCGGCCGGCCGGCGGGACAGGGCCCGGCCGGGGCGCGCGAGCGGCGCGTCAGCACGGGCGGCGTCGAGCTGTGCGTGGTGGAGCTGGGTGAGCGGGACCGGCCGACAGTGGTGCTGGTCCACGGCTACCCGGACAGCAAGGAGGTCTGGTCGGGGGTGGCCGAGCGGCTGGCGGACCGGTTCCACGTCGTGCTGTACGACGTCCGCGGGCACGGCCGCTCGACGGCGCCGGTGCCGCTGCGCGGCGGGTTCACCCTGGAGAAGCTCACCGACGACTTCCTGGCCGTGGCGGACGCGGTGAGTCCGGACCGGCCCGTCCACCTCGTCGGCCACGACTGGGGGTCGGTGCAGGGCTGGGAGTTCGTGACCACCGCCCGGACCGAGGGCCGGATCGCCTCCTTCACCTCCATGTCCGGCCCCTCCCTCGACCACTTCGGGCACTGGATCAGGGAGCGGCTGAGCCGGCCCACCCCGCGGCGGGCCGCCCAGCTCCTCGGCCAGGGCGCCAAGTCCTGGTACGTGTACCTCCTGCACACACCGCTGCTGCCGGAGCTCGCCTGGCGGGGCCCTCTCGGCAAGCGCTGGCCCGAGATCCTCCGGCGCGTCGAGCAGGTCCCGGCCGGCTCGTACCCGACCTCTTCGCTGCCGTCCGACGCCGCGCACGGCGCCTGGCTGTACCGGGACAACGTGCGGGCGCGGATGCGCCGCCCCCGGCCCGACGCGTACGCGCACGCCCCGGTCCAGCTGATCACCCCGACGGGGGACGCCTTCCTGTCCGAGCGGCTCTACGACGGGCTGGAGCGCTGGGCCCCGGACCTGGTGCGGCGCACCCTGCCCGCCAAGCACTGGATGCCCCGCACCCGGCCCGACCAGCTGGCCGCGTGGATCGCCGAGTTCGCCGCCGCCCGGGAGGAGCCCGCCGCCCGCGCCCCGGGCCCGGGGCTCAGGGCGCCCGGCAGGTACGCCGACCGGTTCGCCGGCCGCCTCGTCCTCGTCACCGGCGCCGCCAGCGGCATCGGCCGGGCCACGGCGTACGCGTTCGCCGAGGCCGGTGCCCGGGTGGTCTGCGTCGACCGGGACGCCGAGGGCGCGGCGCGCACCGCCGAGATGGCGAGGCTCGTCGGCGCCGCCGGGGCGTGGGGCGAATGCGCTGACGTCGCCGACGAGGCGGCGATGGAGAAGCTCGCCGCGAAGACCGCCGCCGAGTACGGAGTCGTCGACGTGCTCGTCAACAACGCCGGGATCGGGCTGTCGGGGCCGTTCCTCGACACCACCGCCGAGGACTGGCGGAAGGTCCTCGACGTCAACCTGTGGGGCGTCATCCACGGCTGCCGGATCTTCGGCCGGCAGATGGCCGAGCGCGGCCAGGGCGGGCACATCGTCAACACCGCCTCGGCTGCCGCCTACCTGCCGTCCAAGTCGCTGCCCGCGTACAGCACATCCAAGGCCGCGGTGCTGATGCTCTCGCAGTGCCTGCGCGCCGAACTCGCGCCCCAGTCCATCGGCGTCTCGGCGGTCTGCCCCGGCATCGTCAACACCAACATCACCTCCACCTCCCGTTTCACCGGGGTGGACGGCGCCGAGGAGAAGCGGCGACAGGTGCGCGCGGCGCGGCTGTACCGGCTGCGCAACTTCCCGCCGGAGAAGGTCGCCGACGCCATCCTGCGGGCCGTCGTGCACAACGAGGCGGTGACGCCCGTGACACCGGAGTCCAAGGGGGCGCTGTGGCTGTCGCGGTTCGCGCCCGGTGTGCTGCGGCGGCTCGCCCGGCTGGAGCCGCGCCTGTGACCGGGGCCGCGCCCGGAGTGCCCGATCAGGCGGCGGCCGAGTACCGGATCGAGGACCTGGCGCACCGCAGCGGGGCCACGGTGCGCACGATCCGGGCCTACCAGGACCGGGGCCTGCTGCCGAAGCCGGAGCGGCGCGGCCGGTCGAACGTCTACCGCGACGCGCACCTGGTGCGGCTGCGGCAGATCGCCGGCCTGCTGGACCGCGGCTACTCCCTGGCCTCCATCAAGGAGCTGCTCGAAGCGTGGGACGAGGGGCGCGGGCTCGGCGGGGTCCTGGGCCTCGTCGCCGAGGTGCAGGGACCGTGGACGGACGAGGAGGCGGGCCGGGTCAGCCGGGCCGAGCTGGACGAGCGGTTCGGCGGAACTCGGGACGACGCGGCCGTCGCCGAGGCGTGCGACTTGGGCGTACTGGAGCGGATCCCCGGGTGTCCGGACGAGTTCCTGGTGCCCTCTCCGCAGGAGCTGGCGGTGGCCGCCGAGCTGTATGCGGCGGGTGTGCCGCTGCGGGCCATCGCGGAGCACCTGCGGGAGCTGCGCGGGCAGGTGGAGCACATCGCCTCGCGGTTTCTGGAGTTCACCACCGAGCACGTCTTCGCCCGCTACCTCGGGCAGGTGCCGCCGACGGACGCGGACGCCGAGGAGGCCGCCGAGATGGTCCGCCGGCTGCGCCCGCTGGCGCAGCAGACGGTGGACGCCGAACTGGCCCGTGCGATGAGGCTGTTCGCGACCCGGCACCTCCGGCACCACCTCGGGGCAGCCGGGGGCGCACAGCCGCCCGGGACGGCGGCCGTCCCGCTGCCCGCCGAGACCGTGCGGGCAGTGCAGGAGCTCGTGGGCGCCGAGCATGTGGCGGAGTTCGTCCGCGCCGCGGCCGAGCGGGAACTGCAGGCCCGGCGGATGAACGACCTGGCACGCCGCGGAGCCGGTCGGGGGTCCGACATGGCGTGATCCACAGACTGCCGTGGTCCACAGGGCCGACCACTCGTTTACCGTCAAATCCCACCCAACCGGCTGTGGACAAGCGGGGTTTTCCTGTGGGCAAACCTGTGGACGAAGCACCTTCCCGAGGGCTTGCGCGTCAGCTGGCGATCCCGGCCGCCCTGCCTGCCGCCGGCTCCGCCGCGCCGTCCGCCCGTACGGCGGTACGCCTGCCGCGGCCTCCGTAGAGGAGCGCAGCGAGGGCCAGGCCCAGCGCTCCGCCGGCCAACTGCGCCGCCACGAAGCCGGGCAGCGACTGCGGGGCGATTCCCGTGAGGGAGTCGCTGAAGGCGCGCCCCACCGTGCCGGCGGGGTTGGCGAACGAGCCGGAGGAGGTGAACCAGATCGCGCACGCGAGGTACGCCGCCACCGCTGCGGGAACGAGCCGCGGCCGCCCGGTGCGGTCCAGGCCCCGGATCACCAGCACCAGTCCCGCGGTGGCGACGACCTCGCCGACGAGGAGGTGGCCGCCGCCGCGGACCTGGGTGGCGAAGGCACCGGGCACCCGGCCGAACATCGTCTCGGCGAGGACGGCCCCGGCGACGGCCCCCGCGGTCTGCGCGGCGGCGTAGGCGAGCGCCTCCCGGCCCGGCAGACCGGCGCCGCCGCGGCGGCGCGCCCACCACGAGGCGAGGGTGACGACGGGGTTGAGGTGCGCCCCGGAGATCGGCGCGAAGAGGGTGACGGCCAGGCCGAGGCCGATGGCCGAGGCGAGTGAGTTGACGGCCAGGGCGACACCGGTGTCGCTGCTGAGGGCCGCCGCCTGGATGCCGGATCCGACGACCACCGCGAGGAGGCCCGCGGCGCCCGCGAACTCGGCGGCCGCGCGGCGCGGCAGGGAAGCGTGGATGGTCATGGGTCCTCCCCCGGAGCAGGCAAACAATGGAAAATATATTCCGCATAACGGAACGCATCTACCCTGGGTGCCTCTCGGCCGGAGCGGCCGAAATACGGTGCGGAAGCCGGCCACGCCCCGGCAAGCTGGGCACATGGACGACAGACGCACCGTGAAGGTGTCCAAATACATGTCGAAGCACCTGCGCCACCAGCCCGAGCGCATCGGACTGCACCTCGACCCGCAGGGCTGGGCCGAGATCGGCGACCTCCTGGCCGCGGCCGCCGCCCACGGCTTCCCCGTCACACGAGCCGAACTCGACCATGTCGTCGCCGCCAACGACAAGCAGCGCTTCGCCGTCGACGGGACCCGCATCCGCGCCAACCAGGGCCACACCGTGCCCGTGGACCTGGCCCTCCCGGAGGCCGAGCCTCCGGCGCACCTCTACCACGGCACCGTCGCCGCGGCGCTGGACGCCATCCGCGCCGAGGGCCTGCGCCCGATGGCCCGCCACCACGTCCACCTGTCCCCCGACCGGGAGACCGCCACCCGCGTCGGGGCACGCCGCGGCCGCCCGGTCGTCATCGGCGTCGACGCGGCAGCGATGCGGGCCGCCGGACACGTCTTCCGGATCAGCGCCAACGGCGTCTGGCTCGTGGACGCGGTACCGCCGCGGTTCCTCCGCCTGCCGGGGCCGCACTGAATTTCCCGGCAGACTGTCAGATCATCCCCCTAACCTGTTCCCCATTCCGGGATCCGTGAGGGGGGGGCACCTCGCGATCACCGAACCACCCATGCACCAACGCGAGGTGACTTTCCATGACATCTGCATCCGCTGCCGCGCTCCCCGCCGACCCCGGGGCCAACACCTTCCAGGTGGACCTGCGCGGCCTCGTCGACCTGCTCTCCCACCACCTCTACTCCAGCCCGCGCGTCTACGTCCGCGAGCTCCTGCAGAACGCGGTCGACGCCGTCACCGCCCGGCACGCAGTGGACCCGCAGGCCGCGATCCGCATCCGCCTCGCCGCCTCCGGGGGACGCGTCACCATCGAGGACAGCGGCATCGGCCTGACCGCCGACGAGGCGCACTCCCTCCTCGCCACCATCGGCCGCAGCTCCAAGCGCGGCGGCGAACACGGCCTGGAGAACGCCCGCCGCGAGTTCCTCGGCCAGTTCGGCATCGGCCTGCTCGCCTGCTTCGTCGTCGCCCGCCGGATCCGCGTCACCACCCGCTCCGCCCGCGACCCGCAGGCCGCCCCCGTCGAATGGCTCGCCGCCGACGACGGCACCTACACCGTCCGCGAACTGCCCCACGACGCCCGCCGCGAGCCCGGCACCACCGTCGAGCTGGAGGCCCGCCCCGGCGCCGGGGAATGGATGGCGCCCGCCAAGGTCGAACAGCTGGCCCGCGACTACGGCTCCCTCCTGCCCTACGACATCACCTTCGACAACGGCACGGGCGGCGAGCCGCGGCCGGTCACCGACCGGCCCGCCGTCTGGGACCGCCCCTTCCCCACACCGGCCGCCCGCCGCGTCGCGCTCGCCGGCCACTGCTCCGGACTCTTCGGGTTCACCCCGCTCGACAGCATCGATCTCGACCTGCCGCTCGCCGGAGTCCGCGGCGTCGCGTACGTCCTGCCCGAGCCGACCAGCCCGGCCCACCGCTCCGGCCACCGCGTCCACCTCAAGGGCATGCTCCTCACGGACCGGGCCGACAACCTGCTGCCCGACTGGGCGTTCTTCGTACGCGCCGTCCTGGACACCGACACCCTCCGGCCGACCGCGTCCCGTGAGAACCTGTACGACGACGAGACCCTGGCCGCCGTCCGCGAGGCCCTCGGCGCCCGCATCCGCGCCTGGCTCGCCGAGCTTGCCGCGAGCGACCCGGAGCGCCTGGCCGCGTTCCTGGCCGTCCACCACCTCGGGGTGAAGTCCCTCGCCCGGCACGACCCCGAGCTCCTCGGCCTGATGCTGCCCTGGCTGCCGTTCGAGACCAGCGACGGATCGATGAGCCTCCAGGAGTTCACGGCCGCCCACCCCGAGATCCACTTCACCCGGTCCGTCGAGGAGTTCCGCCAGATCGCCCCGATCGCAGCCGCCCACGGGCTCGGCGTCGTCAATGCCGGATACACCTACGACGCAGACCTGCTCGCCCTGCTGCCTGCCGTACGGCCGGAGCTCAAGGTCGCCGAGCTCGACGCCGGAGCCGTCACCGAGCGGCTGGACCCCGTCCCGACCGCGGCCGAACTGGCCCTCGCCCCGTTCCTGTCCACCGCCCGCACCCGCCTCCAGGCACAGGGCTGCGACGTGGTGCTGCGCGCGTTCCAGCCCGTCTCCGTCCCCGCGCTGTACCTCGACGACCGGCAGGCCCGCCAGGAGCGCGACCGCACCGCCGCCCTCGACAGCGCCGACTCCCTGTGGACCGGCATCCTCGGCGCGCTGCGCGGGTCGGCGCCGCGGGCCCGCCTCGTCCTCAACCACAACAACCCGCTCATCCGGCGCATCGCCTCCCTGCCCGATGAAGGCCTCACCGGCACCGCCGTCGAATCCCTGTACGGGCAGGCGCTGTTGATGTCCCAGCGGCCGCTGCGCGCGGCCGACACCGCCCTGCTCAACCGGGCCTTCCTCGGGCTCCTGGAATGGGCCACCCACCCCGCCGACGCCCTGGAGGACCCGCAGTGACCACGATGACGCCCGACGAGGTCCGGCAGGCCCTCCAGGAGAACCGCAGCGCCCCCAACGGGTCCGCCCGCAACGCCCACGCCGAGGCCCTGGCCGGCGCGGCCGAGGCCACCGGCGACAAGGCGCTCTTCCGCGAGGCGCTGGACAACCTGATCACCTCCTACCTGCACAGCGCCGAGTCCTCGAAGATGCTCGTCCCCTTCGCCCGGCTGCTCCAGGAGTACGACCAGGACCCCGGCTCCTTCGGCCGGTGGGACGTCCACACGCTGTTCTGGCAGTTCAAGTGGATCGGGACGGCCATCGGCGACTCCCCCGAAATCCCCCTGGACTCCGCCCGCGGCTGGCTGGAGGAGATGGAGCGCCGCTACCGGCTCGCCGGCTACAGCGAGCGCCCCGTCCGCGAGGCCGAGATGTGGCTCGCCGACGCCACCGGAGACGACGAGCGCGCCGACCGGGCGATGCGCGCCTGGCTCGCCGCCGAGCGGGACGCCATGAGCGACTGCCACGCCTGCGAGCTCAACAGCCAAGGCCAGTACGCCGCCCTGCGCGGCGACGACGCCCGCGCCCTGGAGCTGTGGCAGCCGGTCCTCACGGGCGGCCTGACCTGCGCGGAGGAGCCGCACCGGGTGCTGGCCGCCTCCCTGCTGCCGCTGCTGCGGCTCGGCCGCCTCGACGAGGCCCGCCGCAACCACATCCGCGGCTACCGGCTGGCGCGCGGCAACGAGAGCCTCCTGCCGTCGGTCGGCCGGCACATCGAGTTCTGCGCCCTCAGCGGCAACGAGTCCCGCGGCCTGGAGATCCTGGCCGAGCACGCCGGACACCTGGGTGCCCTCGCCAACGCCGACGACCAGCTCGACTTCCACGGCGGCGTGCTCGTGCTACTGCGCCGGCTGGAGGAACTGGGACACGGCAGCAGCCCGGCCGTCCCCTACGCGGACGGCCCCCGCACGGTCTCCGCCCTGTACGCGCACCTCCACGCGAGCGCCCTCGACATCGCCCGCCGCTTCGACGCCCGCAACCGCAGCCCCCGCACCTCGGAGCGCTTCCTGGCCCGGGTCGGCCGGCAGCCGCTCGTGAGCGTACTGCCGCTGGGCGTCCGCAGCGCGCCGCTCCCGCAGACCGAAGTCGAGCCCCCGTCCGCGGTGCCGTCCCGGCGGGCCGCCGAAGCGGCGGACGCGGCCGCACCGGCGGAGGGCTTCGCCGAGCTGGTGGAGCGGGCGCGCACGGCACGCGACCAGGGCCACCCCGCAGCGGACGCGCTCTGGGCCGAGGCCGCTGCGCGGGCCGCGGCGCTGCCCGAAAGCGCCGTGGACCCGCTGACCGCAGCCGACCTTGCCGACAGCCGCGCACTCGCCGCCGCCCGCGGGGGAGCCCCGGAGGCGGCGGACCTGCTCGCGGCGGCCCGCGACGGCTACCGGGCCCTCGGACAGGCGCAGCGCGCGGCACTGGCGGAACTGCGGCTGGCCAGCGCTGCCGCGCAGGACGGGGCTGCCCCCGAGCGGATCCGCGCCCTGCTCGCGGCGGGGGCCGAGGCCGCCGAGGCGCTGGAGGCCGGCGAGCCGCTGCGCGGCCGCCGGATCGCCCTGGCGGAACTGGCCGCACTCCGGCTGGAGCCCTACCTTCGGTCCCGTGAGTCCCACGGCGGTGACGGCCCGCCGGAGGACCACGGGCACGGCGCCGAGGTTGCCGCGGAGCAGGCCGCCCGGCTCACGGCCTTCGCCGCCGCCCACCGCGGGTCGCTGCCCGACCTCGCCGCGGAGGCGGAGGAGATGCTGGGCCGCATCGCCCTGTCGCAGGGAGATCCCGAGGGCGCCGCACCGCTGCTCGACGCGGCCGCCGCGCGGGCGGCGGCCGCGGGCCGCCCCTGGCTGGCAGTCGACCCGCTCACGCTGCTCGCCGGTGTGCTGATGGCGCTGGGCCGCCCGGAGGAGGCCGAGCAGGCGGCGCGTACCGGCCTGGAGCACGCGGCGGAGGTGACCGACGCCGAAGCACAGGGCGCGGTCCGCCTCACGCTCGCGGACATCCTGCTGCGCAGGGGCGACGCGGCCTCGGAGGCGGCGGAGCACGCACTGGCTGCGGCGCACTGGTTCGACCAGGCCGGACTGGTCTCCGGCGGTGGGGCGCAGGCCCGGTTCACCCTGGCCCGGGCCCACGCGGTGCAGGGGCACCACGTCGATGCGGCGGAGGTCCTGCGGTCGGCGCTCCCCGACCTCCTGGAGCACGGGGAAGGGCAGGCGGTGGGGGCCCGCGAGTTCCTGGGCGACCTGCTGGCGGAACTGAACGAGCCGCAGGAGGCAGCGGAGCAGTACCTCCTCGCGGCGGAAACGGCCGAGCACTGGGAGGACCAGCGGCCCCACGCACACCTGGCGCACTCTGCCGCCGACCAGCTGGCCCGGACGGGCCTGCCGGAGGAGGCGGCGGCCGCCTGGGAACGCGCCCTGGAGCTGTACCGGCGAGCGGGCGGCGAGCCTGTCTCGGAGGCGCGGATCCTGCGGTCGCTGGCCTGGCAGGCCCTGCGGGAGGAGGTCACCGCTCCCGCGGCGGCGCACGCCCGGTCCCGGATGGACCAGGCCGCCGACGTGCTGCACGCGGCGCTGGCCGGCGCGCCGGAGGACCCCCACCTGCTCGCCGAGCTGGCCCAGACCTGGTACCAGCTGGCCCAGCTGGCCGACCGGCAGGTGGTCAGGTCCGAGGAGTTGGCCGAGGAGTACGACGCCGGCGGCGAGGAGGACGGCAGCGGCGGGCCGCGGCCGGCCGGCCTCCTGGACGCGCAGGAGACCGAGGCACTCAGGCGCGAGGAAGTCGACCTGTGCCGGCGCGCTGCCGCGGTCTACCGGCAGCTGGGGCCGGACCACCTCGCCGACCGCCTGCAGTGCGAGCAGTACGCCGCCTGGACCGAGCAGGAGCTCGGCCGGGAGGAGGCGGGCGCGGCGCGGATCGCCGCGCTCGTCGAGGAGTTCAAGGCCCTTCCCGAGGGGCTCGTCGGCGACCTCCTGGAGCGCGCGGAGTACACGCTCGCCCAGCTGTCCCAGGGCTGACCCGGTCCCCGCCGTCCTGCCGGCGGGGACCTCAGCGGGCCAGCTGGGCCAGTCCCTCCGTGGCGATCTCCTCGAAGACGCGCTCGTCCGAGGCGAAGTCGGAGTCGGGGATCGGCGCGTGGATCACCAGCTCCGTGAACCCGAGCTCCTGGTGGCGGCCCGCGAAGTCGACGAAGGCATCCACGGACCGCAGCAGGGTGTTGCGCTCCGGCGTGAAGCCGGTCAGCAGGATCCGCTCGATCGAGGAGGTGTCCCGGCCGGCCTCGGCAAGCGCCTTGTCGAGGCGGCTCGACTGGCCCCGCAGTGCCTCCAGCGACTGCTCGGGGGTGCCGTCCTCGTACAGCTTCGGGTCGCCGGTGGTCACCCAGGCCTGGCCGTGGGCGGCGGCGAGCTTCAGACCGCGGGGGCCGGTCGCGGCGACCGCGAACGGAAGACGGGGCCGCTGCACGCAGCCGGGGATGTTGCGCGCCTCGTCGGCGGAGTAGTACGCGCCCCGCGCGCTCACTGCCGGTTCCGTCAGCAGCCGGTCCAGCAGGGAGAGGAACTCGGCGAAACGGTCCGCGCGCTCTCGCGGAGTCCACAGGCCCTGCCCCAGCACGGTCGCGTCGAACCCGCTGGTCCCCGCCCCGATGCCGAGCGTCACCCGCCCGCCGGAGATGTCGTCCAGCGTCATGAGCTCCTTGGCGAGGGTCACCGGATGCCGGAAGTTCGGCGACGTCACGAGCGTACCCAAGCGCATACTCCGCGTTACTGACGCTGCCGCCGTCAGCGTCGGGATCGCCCCGAACCACGGACCGTCCCGGAACGACCGCCACGACAGGTGGTCGTACGTGTACGCGGCGTGGAAGCCGAGGTCTTCGGCCCGCCGCCAGATCTTCTGCCCTTCGGCCCATCGGTGGATGGGGAGGATCACCGTGCTCAGACGCATGACCTCGACGATACGCGGGCCTCCCGCTGTCACGGATATGCCGACGGAGCAGATTCGGGAAGCCACACTGACGTCGCGATGCGGGCCGCTACCGTGGCGTCATGGGCACGCTGGACAGGGTCGAGCTTGAGGCCATGATCGAAGAGGCGACTGTCGACGCCTACACCGAGGACGAGCAGCTGACCGGTCCGTTCACCATGCTTGAGGAGTACCTCGACCTGCCCTTCACTGGCGCGGTTCTCGGCGTCGAGGTGACGGTGCACGGTGTCGACCTCACGCCGGACGGGAGGATTGTCGCGTTGTGCTCTCACGGTCGCGTCCGGCAGTCGATCGGGATCCTGGATCTGCCGTTGCCCAGCCCGGCGCCCGAGGGGGCGAATGGGGTCTCCCCTGCTCGAGCGGAGCCGAGAGCTCGGGGAAGGATCGAGGCGTACCGTCACTGGGCCGGTTGAGGCCGGACCCCTCCCACTTCACGCGGAACCGGCTCGTACGAAAGGGCTGAACGTGGCTGAGGCCGCACAGGGCGCCCATCAGGGCACCCATGAACCGTCATTGGCTGATCTCATCGAGCGCAGCGCCGAATTGAAGGGGCGGCTGGTCACCTTCGCGCAGAGTGCCCGCTTCGACCGGTGGTTGACACCCCTCCTGCTGGAGGCTGCTGGGCCTGAACGGCAGTTGGACGAGGGTGAGGCGATCCGGATCACCGACCACTTCATCCTGCGGTACCGGTTGCCGGACGGGTCGACCGTGGTGGACCGGTTCGTCACCGGCCGGAAGGACTTGACCGCGGCCGACCGGGAGATGCTGCTCGGCTGGCGTGACCCGGTCGAGGGCGTCTTCGAGATCCGGCGCAAGGACGGCGATGCCGTCATCCTGCTGAACCTTGTCGACGACCTGGAGTACCGCACCTACTCGAACGTCGGGCGGGCGGCGTTCCGCGGAGTGTCCAAGGGGGGATTCCTCCACACCTGCCTGGTACCCGTCCACTCGGTCGGCGGGGCGTGGTTGGTGTCCGGGGCGATGACGAGCTACCCCAGGTCCAGCGCCACCGAGATCGCCCAAGCAGCCCTGCAACTGGCCACGCACCACCCCGAACTGGTCTTCCGCAACGCCGAGAAGATCGAGCAGGGCTGGCAGCGGATGCGGGAGGACCGGGCAGCGTTCGTCAAGTTCTGCGGTGGCGACGAACTGGTCCTTCCGCCTGCCGAAGCCGAGGACCTCCTCAACGCCTGCTACCGCCACCGCCAAGAGGCAGCCGTCGCCGCACAGCCCGGTCGTGCCCGCCGCAAGCGGCCCCCCGGCCTCGACCTGCCCTTCTTCGAGCTGCCGTCAGAACTGGCGGACTCGGACACCGTCGGCGTCGTCTACGACCAGGTCGACGGGCTCAACTTCTACGCCGACTACGGGATGCTGCGGGACCTCTTCGCAGACCCCGCCCTCACGGGCCGCAGACAGCACCAGGACCTGCTGCGCACGTACCTGCGCGAGGAGTCGATCACGCCACTGCCGATCCGCCGGCTGGCCGCCGCTCACCCGGAGACGGCGGACACCGTGTTCCGGAAACTGCTGAGGAAGCCCGGATTCACCTGGAGCGAGCACGGCGACGCGCTGCTACGCCGGCGCAAGCCCTGGTACTACGAGAGCGACCCGCGCCCCGGGGTGTCCGTGATCGGCGACCGTCTACGCGAGCTGCTCGGTGCGGGGCGGCGCTGAGCTCGTAGGTGGAGAAGCCCGAGAGATGATGCGCATACCGCAGTATGCTGGCTCCATGGCTGACACGACCCGCATCACGGTCACTCTGCCCACCGAGCAGGTGGCGGAGCTGAAGAGGCTCACGGACAACGTCTCCGGCTACGTCGCGGAGGCCGTCGCCCGCCAGATCAGACACCAGCTGCTCGGCGAGGAGCTGCGCCGCTACGAGGAGGAGCACGGCGCGTTCACCGACGAGGAGCTGGCCGCGGCCCAGGCCAGGATCTTCGGCACGGCCGAGCACGAGGAGCCGGCGAGCGCCGCGTGAACCACCGCATCGAGACCGTCGTACTGGACTCCCAAGGACTGTCCGCCTGGATCTCACAGGACCGGGCCGTGCTCGCGATGATCCGATCCTTCCACTCGATGGCTGCCGATCTCGTGGTCTGCGCCAACACCATCGTGGAGGTCATGCACGCCCGGGTGAACACCGCCCGACTGAACTGGGTGCTCTCCCAGGTCAAGGTGGAAGCGGTGACCGAGCAGGCGGCCAGAACCGCTGCCGGCCTGCTGAAAGAGGCCGGCTTGCACGGCCACAAGTATGCGATCGATGCCACCGTCGCCGAGCTCGCGCTCCGCCAGCCAGGCCCGGTGGCCATGCTCACGTCGGACGTCGACGACATGGCCAGGCTGTGCGGCAACCGCGTCCGACTCATCGCGATCTGATCCGCTTCGGGCACGGCCAAGACGCCCCTGACGTATGTTTCCCAGGTCAGGCTGCGATGGGTGAACGAGGCTTGACTGAGGTGACGAGCGTGCCCAGGCGCATGTTCTGCGTGGCTGCTGCTGCCGCCGTCAGCGTGGGGATCGCCCCGAACCACGGCCCGTCCCGGAACGACCGCCAGGACAGGTGGTCGTAGCTGTACGCGGCGTGGAAGCCGAGCTTCTCGGCCCGCCGCCACTTGGCGCGGCCTCCCTCGTGCCAGCGGTCGATCGGAAGGAGCGGAGCGATGACGGGTGCACTGCCGACGGCGTGGCACCCGTCAGTGAAGGGCGCTGCCGAGCGGTGTTCAGCGCAGGACGGTGACGGGTGCCGCGCTGCCTCCGTCCGCGTGAACGACGGCGTACCCGCCGGATTGAAGGATCCACAGGTCGGCGGGGAACCGGGTGTCGGTCTCCCGCGTCGCGACCTCGTGGGTCCGCAGGCCAGTACGGGAGGAGACGGCCGTCAGCTTGCTGCCGCCGATCGCCCAGATCTCGTCCTCATGGCGGATCACCCCCTCGACCTCGGCGTCGGTGTCGACGCTCCAGAGCCGGGTGCCGCTGGTCATGGAGAACCCGGCTATCCGGCCCCGTGTCGACTGGTATCCCGGCTTGTTGCCGCTGGATACCCACCGCCGGTCATCCGGTCGCACCTCGGCAGCCACCAAGGTGTCGCCGACCACGGCGGCTGACCGGACCGGGCGGGCCTCCAGCACATCGAGGTACGCGCTGGAGTATCCGGGCAGGATCCGGATCTCCCCCGTCGGCCCGTCGGTCGGCAACGTGGTGCGGACGTCTCCTCGCTCGTCGTAACCAAGTACTGCGCGGGTACCGCGGAGGTCGCTCTCGTGTACCCAGAGAGTCAGGGGGGCAGCTGAGAGGACCATCAGGAACCGCGGGGCGCCGACAGCAGGCACCTGGCCGCGGCTGAGTCGTCGGCCGTCGCGACCCGCGTACGTAGCCAGTGCGGGAGCGGCGCGCTCACCGCACTCGTCAACGGTGACCACGGTGCGGCCGTCGCTGTCGGAAAGAAGGGGTGAACAGCCTTCCTCGCTCGCGGCCCGCCACCGGTCCGTTCCGTCGGACAGCCCGATGGCTCGCCACCCCCGGGCCTCGGGCAGCACCACGGTCTCACCGGTGACAGCGATCAGGTCGGGCACCTGGTCTGCCAGGACACGGTCCACCGATGCCATGGCGGAGCGCCAGATCTCCCGCCCCGTGCCCAGGTCCAGGGCGATCGCGGCCGAACAGGACTTGCCGTCCGTGGTGTGTCCGAGGACACCGATGCCCCCTGACGTCCGACGGCTCAGTGTGCAGATCCTCTCCCGGCCGGGAGGGCTCCAACTCCACGCGATACCACCGTCGTCGGCTTGGAACGCGGTCGCCGTGTCTTCCCGTACCCGGACGACGACGCCGTCGTCGTACCAACTGCCCACAGCCGACACACCGGCCTGGGTGTCATGGGAGGCCGACCACACGGGCCGTACGGACTCTCCCGATGAGAGGACGGCCGTCGGCGCGACGAGGGCGGCCGCGACGAGAGTGCCGGTCCAGGCCCAGAGGCAATGGGTCCGAACGGCGCGGAGAGACGGCCACCAGGTGATCCACAGGCCGAGTGCGCCTCCGATGGTGTACGCCACCTCGCTACCGTCACCGAGGCCCAGCAACCACAGCACGCCCCCGGTCAGAATCGCTCCTGCCGCCGCCCCGCCCGGCAGGGCGATGAGGGCTGCGACCGGTCCGGCCACCGGCCAAGGGCTTATCGCCCCCGAAGGGCGGACGACGTTGCGTGTGCGTGCCACAGGCTCCCCTCCTGCCGTCGGACGGAGAGCGGCCCGAAGTGCTCTCCGCCCGCTGCCATGATCCGTCTCACGTGCCGGGCGGGGTAGGTCCGATCACGGCCGTTACGACGGCCCCGGGCTGCCGGTGTCCGGCAAACGGTGGTCTCAGGAACGGCGTGCCGGGATCGCGTGCCGGTGCGCACGCCCGGGTGAACACGGCACGACTGAACCGGGTGCTCTCCCAGGTCAAGGTCGAAGCGGTGACCGAGCAGGCGGCCAGAGCGCCGCCGGGCTGCTGAAGGAGACCGGTCTCCACGGCCACAAGTACGCGATCGATGCCACCGTCGCCGAGCCGGCGCTCCGCAGCCGGGCCCGGTGGCCGTACTCACGTCCGACGTCGACGACACGGCCAAGCTGTGTGGCAACCGCGTCCGACTTATCGCGATCTGATCGTCCTCGCGCGGGACCATAATGCCTCCGACGTACGTTTCCCCTGTTCAGGCCGCGATAGGCGAACGAGGCCTGACTGAGGTGGCGAGCGCGCCAGCCGGAGCCGCCCAGTGGCCGCTGCCACTGCCGTGAGGGTGGGAATCGCGCCAAACCAGGGAAGGTCGCGGAACGACCGCCAGGACAGGGGGTCGTACCTGTAGGCGGTGTGGAAGCCCGGTTCTTCGGGGCGCCGCCACTGGTCGCGGCCGCCTTCGTGCCACGGACGTACGGGCAGGATCACCGTGCTCAGACGCAGACTCATGCGATCGAGTGCAGGGCCGGGTGATGTTTCACGTGAAACCGAGCAGGCCGCTGTTTCACGTGAAACATCGCCACCGCGGCCGCTCCGTCAGCGGATCGGGACCTGTCACCGCAGGTGCATGGGCGAAGATGGACCCGTGACCTCGGCTCCCCAGCGCCCGGAAGGGCCCACCCCGACCCCACGGCTCATCGCCACCGACCTCGACGGCACCCTGCTGCGCGACGACAAGTCCGTCTCGCTGCGGACCGTGGCCGCTCTCGCCGCCGCCGAGGAGGCCGGGATCGAGGTCTTCTTCGTCACCGGGCGCCCTGCCCGCTGGATGGACGTGGTCAGCGACCACGTCCACGGGCACGGCCTCGCGATCTGCGCGAACGGCGCCGCTGTCGTCGACCTCCACGCGGGACGCAGCTTCGTCGAGGTGCGGGCCCTGCCCCGGGCCACCGCCCTCACAGTGGTGCAGACGCTGCGCGCCGTCGCCCCCGGTGCGTCGTTCGCGGTCGAGATGACCACCGGCATCAACTACGAGCCCCTGTACCCGCCCTTCTTCCAGGATCCGGGTGCCAACGTCGCGACCGCGGAGAAACTGCTCGACGAGGAGGGGGAGACCGCCGCCCCCGTGCTGAAGCTTCTGGCCCACCACGCCGAGCTGGCCCCGGACGAGTTCCTTGAGCTGGCCCGGACGGCTGCGGGCGGCCACGCCTCGATCACCCGGTCCAGCCCGACAGCCCTGCTGGAGATCAGCGGCCTGGGCGTGTCCAAGGCCAGCACCCTGGAGCTGTGCTGCGCCGAGCGGGGGATCTCGCCGTCCGAGGTGGTCGCCTTCGGCGACATGCCGAACGACGTGGAGATGCTCCGCTGGGCAGGCACTTCTTACGCGATGGGCAATGCACACCCCGATGTCATCGCGGCCGCTTCGGGCCGGACGGTCGCCAACAACGAGGACGGGGTCGCGGTCGTCATCGAGCGCATCCTCGCCGACCTCGCCACACAGCGGGGCTGACGCCGGCGGCACCTCCGGGCCGGCCGATCAGCGGGAGAGGCCGGCCAGCAGGCCGTCGGCCGCCTTCTCCCGCTCCAGCAGCCGGCGCAGGGGGCCGTCCACGGAGGCGAGTTCGGCGTACGGGCCGCGCTGAACGACCGCTCCACCGTCCAGGACGAGCACCTCGTCCACGGCCTCCAGGCCGGCCAGCCGGTGCGTGATCAGCAGGGTGGTCCGCCCCTCTGTCGCCGCCAGCAGGTCGGCCGTCAGCGCGTCGGCGGTCGCCAGGTCGAGGTGCTCGGCGGGCTCGTCCAGGACCAGGACCGGGAAGTCCGCAAGCAGCGCACGGGCCAGGGCCAGACGCTGCCGCTGTCCGCCCGAGATCCGCTCTCCGTGCTCGCCCACCAGGGTGTCGAGGCCGTCGGGAAGCCCCTCGGCCCAGTCCAGCATCCGGGCCCCGGCCAGAGCCCGGCGCAGGTCCTCCTCGCTCGCCGCGGGGCGGGCCAGGCGCAGGTTCTCCCGTACGGAGCTGTCGAAGATGTGGGCGTCCTGGGCACACAGGCCGACCAGGCGGCGGATGTCGTCGCCGCCGAGGGTGCGGGCGTCCGTCCCGGCGAGGGTGTAGGAACCTGCGGCCGGGTCGAGGAAGCGGAGGAGGACGTGGGCGAGCGTGGTCTTGCCGGCTCCGGAGGCGCCGACGACGGCCGTGCGCCGTCCGGCCTCCAGGACCAGGTCCAGTCCGTGCAAGGCATCGTGCTCCTGGCCCGGGTGCCGTGCGGTGAGGCCCGTGAGGCGGAGCGGGAAGGGCGAGGCGGGGGCCTCCGCCGGGCGCTCCGGTTCGGCGACCGGCTCGGGGGCGTCGAGGACCTCGTGCAGCCGCTCGGCGCTGCGGAGCACCCGCTGCCGGGACTGCACCGCCTGCGGCAGCCCGGCAACGGCCTCGAAGGCGGCCAGCGGGGTCAGGACCGCCACGGCCATGGCGACACCGGAGAGCCTGCCGTCCTGGACGGCTCCGGCGGCGAACGCCGCGGCCGCGGCGACCGTCAGCCCGCACACGAGCGCGGAAAGGCCGCTGCCGAGGCCGGTGGCGGCCGCCCCGCGGGCGGCGATGGCCGTCAGGGTCCTGTCGCTGGCCGCGACCGCGTCCTTGCGGCGGCCCAGGGCACCCGCGACGGCCAGCTCCGCGGTCCCGGTCAGCAGGTCGGCGGTCCGGGTGGCGAGCTCGCCGCGGGCGGGGGCCAGCCGGCGCTCGGCGCGACGGGCACAGGCGCCGCTGACCAGCGGCACCCCGATGCCGGCGGCGAGGAGCCCGGCAGCGAGGGCTGCGCCGGCCTCGGGCAGCAGCCAGACGGCGAAAGCGACCGACCCGCTCCCGACGAGGACGGCGGTGCCGACCGGGAGCATCCAGCGCAGCCAGTAGTCCTGGAGGGCGTCCGCGTCGGCGACGAGCCGCGCCAGCAGGTCGCCGCGCCGCTGCCCGCGCAGCCCGGCGGGGGCGATGCGCTCCAGCCGCCGGAAGACCGACACGCGCAGGTCGGCCAGCATGCGCAGGACGGCGTCGTGGGAGACGAGCCGTTCCGCGTACCGGAACACGGCGCGGCCCATACCGAAGGCGCGCGTGGCCGTGACGGCCATCATCAGGTAGAGCATGGGCGGCTGCTCGGAGGCACGGGAGATCAGCCAGCCGGAGACCGCCATCAGTCCGACGCTGCATCCGACGGCCAGTGCGCCGAGCAGCAGTCCGAGCCTGAACCGCCCCTGCCAGGCACGGGCGGCGGCCCTGACCCGGCGCAGGTGGCCTGCCCCTGCGGCGCCGACCGCTGCGGCCGCCGTCGGCTGGTCCGCCGGCTCTGCCGCGCCGGACACTGCGGCACCCCGGAAGCCGCCGTCGCCGGCGGCCCGGGCCGGGGGACCGGCGGCAGCGTCGGGGGCGGGGTCCGAGGGCGCGGCCCCGATCTCGACGACCCGGTCCGCGAGGGCGAGCAGCGCCGGCCGGTGCACGACCAGCAGGACGGTCCGGCCGGCAGCGAGGCGCCGTACCGCCTCCACGACGGCGGCCTCGGTCTCCCCGTCGAGCGCGGCGGTCGGCTCGTCGAGCAGGAGCACCGGCCGGTCGGCGAGGAAGGCGCGGGCCAGCGCGATCCGCTGGCGCTGGCCGGCCGAGAGCCCTGCCCCGCCCTCGCCGAGCACCGTTTCGGCACCCTGCGGCAGAGCAGCGACGAACTCCCGGGCTCCGGCGTCCTCCAGAGCCCGGGCCACGGCCCCGTCGGAGGCGTCGGGCCGGGCGAGGCGCACGTTCTCCGCGACCGTTCCCGCGAAGAGGTGCGGCCGCTGGGGCACCCAGGCGACGTGCCGGCGCCACTGCTCCGGATCGAGGGCGGACAGGTCGGCGCCGCCGACCCGCACCCGGCCCGCGCTCGGCGCGGTGAATCCCAGCAGCACCTGCAGCAGGGTGGACTTGCCGGCGCCGCTCGGGCCGGTGAGGGCGACGCACTCGCCGGGCCCGACGGTGAGGGAGACCGCAGAGGGCGAGTCCGTGCCCCGCCCGGGATACCGAACGGACACCCCGTCGACGTCGAGGGAGAATCCGGCCGGACCGGGTCCGGGGAGGGCGGCCGACACGGCCGGCACCGGCCGGGGCGCCGGCGTTTCGAGCACCTCGAAGACCTCCTCCGCAGCGGCCAGCCCCTCCGCGGCCGCGTGGTACTGGGCACCGACCTGGCGCAGCGGCAGGTATGCCTCCGGCGCCAGGATCAGCACCACGAGCCCGGTGTAGAGGTCGAGCTCGCCGTGGACGAGCCGCATGCCGATGGTCACGGCGACGAGCGCCACGGAGAGGGTGGCCAGCAGTTCCAGCGCGAAGGACGACAGGAACGCGATCCGCAGGGTCCGCAGGGTGGCCCGGCGGTAGTCGCCGGTGATCCGGCGGATCGACTCGGCCTGCGCCTTGGCCCGGCCGAAGACCTTGAGCGTCGGCAGGCCGGCCACGACGTCGAGGAAGTGCCCCGACAGTCTGGACAGCAGCTGCCACTGCCGGTTCATCCGGGACTGCGTGGCCAGCCCGATCAGCACCATGAACAGCGGGATGAGGGGCAGGGTGACCACGATGATCGCCGCAGAGACCCAGTCCTCGGTGACGATGCGGGCGAGGACGGCGGCCGGGACAGCCACCGCCAGGCCGAGCTGCGGCAGGTAGCGGGCGAAGTAGTCGTCGAGGGCGTCCACGCCCCGGGTGGCCAGCGCCACCAGAGAGCCGGTCCGCTGCCCGCTCAGCCACCCGGGCCCCAGGTCGGCGGCCCGGTCCAGGAGCTGTCCGCGCAGGTGCGACTTGACGGCGGCCGAGGCCCGGTGGGCAGCCAGCTCCGTGAGCCACGCAAGCAGGCCGCGCCCCAGGGCCACGGCGGCCAGGAGCAGCAGCGGCGTCTGCAGGTCCCGGCCGTCGAGGCCCTTCTCGAAGGCGCCCACGACGATCTCGGCGATCAGCATCGCCTGGGCGATGACCAGCCCCGCCCCGGCGCACCCGAGGACCACAACGGCCCCCAGGAAGAGGCGGGTGGACCGGGCGTACCGGAGCAGGCGCGGGTCGATCGGTTTCACGTGAAACATCCCTCAGGAGACGGACGGCCGGGCGGGGCGGCAGGCGCCCCACCCGGATCGGGCTCAGTGCGCGTCGGCGATGTGCTGCGTGCCGATCCGCTTGCGGAACACCCAGTAGGTCCATCCCTGGTAGAGCAGGACGACGGGGGTGGCCACCGCCGCACACCAGGTCATGATCTTGAGCGTGTAGGGACTGGACGCCGCGTTGGTGACCGTGAGGCTCCAGGCGTCGTCCAGCGAGGACGGCATCACGTTCGGGAAGAGCGTCAGGAAGAGCATCGCAACGGCCGCCGCGATGGTGACGCCGGACAGGGCGAACGACCAGCCCTCCCGCCCCGCGATGTTGGCACCGAGCGCCCCGGCCAGAGCTGCCACGGCGACGGCCAGGGCGACCAGGCTGGTGCCGTCGCCGTGCGCGGCCTGCGTCCAGCCGAGGAAGCCGACGGCCGCCACCGCGGTGGCGACGCCCAGGCGGGTCGCCAGTGCGCGCGCCCGGTCCCGGATGCCGCCCACGGTCTTGAGCGCGGCGAAGACGGCTCCGTGGAAGGTGAACAGGGCCAGGGTGACGAGGCCACCGAGCACGGAGTATGCGTTGAACAGGTCGAGGACGCCGCCGACGTACTCCTTGTTTTGGTCGATCTCCACGCCGCGCACGGTGTTGGCGAACACCACGCCCCACAGGAACGCGGGGAGCAGGGAGGTCCAGAAGATCGCGTGCTCCCAGTTGGCCTGCCACCGCTCCTCGGTCCGCTTGTGCCGGTACTCGAAGGCGACACCCCGGATGATCAGGCATACCAGGATGGCGAGGAGCGGCAGGTAGAAGCCGGAGAACAGGGTGGCGTACCAGTCGGGGAAGGCTGCGAACGTCGCGCCGCCCGCGGTGAGCAGCCAGACCTCGTTGCCGTCCCACACGGGCCCGATCGTGTTGATCAGGACCCGCTTCTCGGTGCGGCCGCGGGCCAGGAGCTTGGTCAGGACGCCGATGCCGAAGTCGAAGCCCTCAAGGAAGAAGTAGCCGGTCCACAGGACGGCGATGAGCACGAACCAGACGTCGTGGAGTTGCATGGCGGGATCCCCTCAGCCTCAGTACGAGAAGGCCATCGGCCGGTCGGAGGTGCCGTCCCCGCCGATCCGGGTGGGCGGGTTGAGGTCGGCCTCTGTGAGCTCGGGCGGGCCGGCCTTGACGTACTTGACCAGGAGCTTGACCTCGATGACGGCGAGTACGGCGTAGAGGGCGGTGAAGATCGCCATCGAGGTGAGCACCTCGGCCTGGGACACGCCCGGCGAGACCGCGTCCCGGGTGCGCAGCACCCCGTAGACGACCCACGGCTGGCGGCCCATCTCGGTGAAGATCCAGCCCCAGGAACTGGCGATCAGCGGGAAGCCGAGCGTCCAGACCCCGGCGAGCCAGTACAGGCGGGTCAGCCGGGCGCCGAGGGGCGTGCGGAAGAGGACCAGGTGCGGCCGTTCGTCCTCGCCGGTCCGCAGGGCGGCCGGCAGCAGGAACTTCCGCCGGGTCAGCCAGAGGCCGACCGCGCCGATGGCGAAGGAGGCCATGCCGAAGCCGATCATCCAGCGGAAGCCCCAGTAGGCGACCGGGATGTTCGGCCGGTAGTCGCCGGGGCCGTACTTCTCCTGCTCGGCCTTGTTGACGTCGTTGATGCCGGGGACGAAGGAGTCGAAGCGGCTGTCGGCGAGGAAGGAGAGGAGGCCGGGCACCTCGATGGCGACCTTGTTGTGGCCCTTGTCCACGTCCCCGTAGGCGAAGACCGAGAAGGGGGCCCGCTCCTCGCCGTCCCACAGGGCCTCGGCGGCGGCCATCTTCATGGGCTGCTGCTTGAACATGACCTTGGCCAGCACGTCGCCGCTCACGGCGACGAGCGCGCCGCCGATGACGACGGCCACCAGGCCGAGCCGCAGCGAGGTGCGCATCACCGGGATGTGCTTGCCGCGCATCAGGTGGAAGGCGGCGATGCCGACCATGAAGGCGCCGCCGGTCAGGACGGCCGCGGTGAGGGTGTGGAAGACCTGGGCGAGGGTGGTGTTCTGCGTCAGGACCAGCCAGAAGTCGGTCAGCTCGGCGCGTCCGCTCTCCGGGTTGATGCGGTAGCCGACCGGGTGCTGCATCCAGGAGTTCGCCGCGAGGATGAAGTAGGCGGAGAGCACCGTGCCGATCGAGACCATCCAGATGCAGGCGAGGTGGATCTTCTTGGGCAGCTTGTCCCAGCCGAAGATCCACAGGCCTATGAAGGTCGACTCGAAGAAGAAGGCTATGAGGGCCTCGAAGGCCAGCGGGGCGCCGAAGACGTCGCCGACGAACCGCGAGTAGTCGGACCAGTTCATGCCGAACTGGAACTCCTGCACGATGCCGGTGACGACGCCCATCGCGATATTGATCAGGAAGAGCTTGCCCCAGAACTTCGTGGCTTTGAGGTACTTCTCCTTCTCGGTCCGCACCCAGGCCGTCTGGAGGACCGCGACCAGCGCGGCGAGGGAGATCGTGAGGGGGACGAAGAGGAAGTGGTAGACGGTCGTGATGCCGAACTGCCAGCGCGCCAGTGTCTCCGGCGCCAAAGCTACGTCCACGTCGTCATCTCCTTCAGGTCGCCGTGGATGGCCGCTTCCGACCCGTCCGCTTCCGCCGATACCGGGAGGAAGCAGGCGAGCTTGTGAACGCGTTCACATTCACAAGCATTATGGCTCATCCCTTTCGGCGACTTTCAGCCGGGGTCCCCCTGGCGGATGGATTCAACAGATTGTTGAATAACGCGCATGAAGATTCGCATCTCCTGGCCCGCCGGCCACCTCACCGCAACCCTCGAGGAGACCCCGACCAGCAAGGCGCTGGTCGAGGCGCTCCCTATATCCGCCTCGGCCCACACCTGGGGCGAGGAGGTCTACTTCGACACCGGCGTCAGCGTCGCGCTGGAATCCGGCGCACGGCAGGTCGTCGAGCCGGGCACCGTCGCGTTCTGGACCGAAGGGGATGCCCTCGCGCTCCCCTACGGCCCCACGCCCATCTCGCGCAGCGGCGAGTGCCGCCTTGCGAGCCCCTGCAACGTGCTCGGCTCCTTCGACGGCGACCCGCGCCTGCTGGCCACCCTCCGCGCCGGCGACCCCGTCCGGGTGGAGCTCGCATAGGGCGTAAGCCTCCGCCCTGCGGCGCGTGCATCGGCCCTCCGGGCGGCGCCGCACCCCCGAGCGCTCCGCCCGCGGGCGCTACATCTGCTTGAAGAAGGCCTCCGCCGTGTGCAGGAAGAGGTCGTTCGCCTCGGGCTCGCCGATCGTGACCCGCAGGCCCTCGCCCACGAAGGGCCGGACCACCACACCGGCCTTCTCGCAGGCCGCCGCGAAGTCGGCGGTACGCTCGCCCAGCCGCATCCACACGAAGTTCGCCTGCGTGTCCGGCACCGTCCAGCCCTGGCCGAGCAGCGCCTCGTGAACGCGGTCCCGCTCGCACACCAGCGCACCGACCCGGCCCATCAGCTCGTCCTCGGCACGCAGCGAGGCGACCGCCGCGTCCTGGGCCAGCTGGCTGACGCCGAACGGCACCGCCGTCTTGCGCAGCGCCGCGGCCACCCGCTCGTGCGCCACCGCGAAGCCGACGCGCAGGCCGGCCAGGCCGTACGCCTTGGAGAACGTGCGCAGCACGCACACGTTGGGGCGGTCGCGGTAGAGCTCGATGCCGTCGGGCACCTCGGTGTCGCGGACGAACTCGCGGTACGCCTCGTCGAGGACCACCAGGATGTCCGACGGCACCCGGTCCAGGAAGCGCTCCAGCTCGGCGCGGCGCACCGCCGTGCCGGTGGGGTTGTTCGGGTTGCAGACGAAGATCAGGCGGGTCCGCTCCGTGATCGCCTCGTACATCGCGTCGAGGTCGTGCACGTCCCCGTCGGTCAGGGGCACCTGCACGGACGTCGCGCCCGAGATCTGCGTGATGATCGGGTAGGCCTCGAAGGACCGCCAGGCGTACACGACCTCGTCACCGGGACCGGCGGTCGACTGGATCAGAGACTGGGCCACGCCGACGGAGCCGGTGCCGGTGGCGATGTGGTCGACCGGGACGCCGAACCGCTCGGCGAGCTCGTTCACCAGGTCGGTGCACGCCATGTCGGGGTAGCGGTTGAACCGGCCGGCGGCGACCACCGCGCTCTCCAGCACGCCCGGCAGCGGCGGGTAGGGGTTCTCGTTCGAGGACAGCTTGTACGCGACGGCGCCGCCTGCGGCGGCGGGCTTGCCCGGCTTGTAGGTCGGAATGCCGTCCAGCTCGGCGCGCAGCTTCGGGCTCTTCTCGCTCACCTGGGGTCCTCCTCGACCATCCCGTCCGACGTCGCCGTCGACTCAATACTGCTCACCTTATGAGGATTCCGCCGTCCCGAAAATGGCCGCGCCTGGATTGCGGGGGAGCGCACGCATATATGCGTGCGCCGGTGGCCTGCGCCGTGGCGCGCATCCCTCGTACAGGTGAGTTGGTGCAGCGCGCGGGCGCGTCCGTTTTGGCATGCCCGTACCCGACGACAAAGGCCCAGCTCACCCCACGCGGACAAATGCCTTTGTTTCCATGGTCATTGAACGGTTAGAACCATGCAGAAACGTGCCTGTCAACGCGTGCATATGCACCCGGCCCCCCTGCCGTACCGCGCCCTACTATCGGCTCGCCATGACAGCAGCAGGGAAGCACCAGGTGAGCCGGACCGAGACCACCCGGCGGGCCGCCGGCCGACAGGGCCGGGCCGGCATCAGGGACGTGGCCGCCGCAGCGGGCGTCTCGATCACGACCGTCTCCGACGCGCTCAATGGCAAGGGGCGGCTGCCGGACGCCACCCGCCGCCACGTCCGCGAGGTCGCCGACCGGCTGGGCTACCGCCCATCCGCCGCCGCCCGCACCCTCCGTACCGGCAAGTCCGGCCTCATCGGCCTGACCGTGACCACGTACGGGGATGAACCTTTCACCTTCACCGAGTTCGCCTACTTCGCAGAGATGGCCAGAGCCGCCACCTCCGCCGCGCTCGCCCGCGGCTACGCCCTCGTCATCCTCCCCGCCACCTCCCGGCACGACGTGTGGTCCAACGTCGCCCTCGACGGCACCGTCGTGATCGACCCCTCGGACCACGACCCCGTCGTCAGCGAGCTCGTACGCCAGGGCCTCCCGGTGGTCTCGGACGGCCGCCCCGCCGGCACCCTGCCCGTCACCGCCTGGGTGGACAACGACCACGAGGCGGCCGTCCTCAACCTCCTCGACCACCTCGCCGCCGCCGGCGCCCGCCGCATCGGGCTGCTGACCGGCACCACCACGGACACCTACACCCGGCTCTCCACCACCGCCTACCTCAACTGGTGCCAGCGCACCGGCCAGGACCCCGTCTACGAGTCCTACCCCGCCCACGACCCGTGCGCCGGCGCCGTCGCGGCCGACCGCCTGCTCGCCCGCCCCGACCGCCCCGACGCCGTCTACGGGCTCTTCGACCCCAACGGGACCGACCTGCTGGCCGCCGCCCGCCGCTACGGGCTGCGGGTCCCCGAGGACCTGCTCCTCGTGTGCTGCAGCGAGTCCACCGTGTACGCCAACACCGAGCCGCCGATCACGACGCTCTCCCTCAAGCCGCGCCGTATCGGCACCGCAGTGGTGCAGCTCCTCATCGACGCCATCGAGGGCGTCCACACCGGCGGGCCCGTCGAGCAGGTCGTCCCCACGGAGCTGATCGTCCGCACGTCGTCGCAGCGCAGGAGGCCCCGGACCACGGTCAGTGCGCCCAGGTCACCGGCCCAGGACTGACCGCCGCTCCTCCCTGCAGGCGGGGCCGGGGGCCCCGCCGCGCAATTCGACAGTGCCGATTTCGGGAGAAAGCGGCAGGAACGATCGGTTCCGCACAGGATTCACCACCCCTGGTGCGTCACACAGCGCGAGCCGCATTCCTATGATGGGCGCACGACATCACGGATCCTCCGACCCGGAGGCCAGGGGGATCCGCAGGTGTACGGCAGCGCGACGGTGGTGGAGGGGTCGATGACTCAGGGGGCCGGTCAGGGACCCGCGATGCGGACGGAGACGCTGCGGGACTTCCGGGTGCCGGTCGACGAGTCCCATCCGTACGGCGCGCCCGCAGGACGTCCCGAGGATGCACCCGTCTACGGCGAGTACCCCGCCTACTACGGCGAGCCCGCGCCGGGATCCGCGCCGCCCCCGCCCCCGCCCGCGCCACCGGCGCACGCCCCCGCCCCGCCGCCGGCCCCGGCCCCGCCGCCGGCCCCGGCCGTGCCGCCGGCCCCGGCCGTGCCGCCGGCCGGCGGGGCGCCCGCGCAGGGCAGCGGCCACGCCGACTACACGCCCACCCAGCGCGACCTGCCGGTCATCACCCGCGCGGCCGTCGGCGGCCCGGGTGACACCGTCCAGGTCCAGTACGCCCCCCAGGACTCCCCGACCGGGCCCGGGCCGCTCTACGTCGTCGGCGACGTCCACGGCTACCTCGACGAGCTCGTCGCCGAGCTGCAGGCGCAGGGCCTCATCGACGCCGACCGGCGCTGGTCCGCAGGCAACGCCCGCCTGTGGTTCCTCGGCGACTTCACCGACCGCGGGCCCGACGGCATCGGCGTGATCGACCTGGTCATGCGGCTCTCCGCCGAGGCCGCCGCCGCCGGCGGCTACTGCAAGGCCCTCATGGGCAACCACGAGCTGCTGCTCATCGGCGCCAAACGGTTCGGCGACACTCCCGTCGCCTCGGGCGCCGGCACCGCGACGTTCCAGGCGGCCTGGCTGCTCAACGGCGGCCAGCGCACCGACATGGAGCGCCTGGAGGACGTCCACCTCCAGTGGATGTCGCGGCTGGACGCCGCCGTCCTCGAGGACGGCCACCTGCTGCTGCACTCGGACACGACCGCATACCTCGACTACGGCGACTCCGTCGAGGACGTCAACGACACCATCCACGAGCTGCTCAACCGGAACGACGCCGACATCACCTGGGACCTGTTCCGCAAGTTCACCAAGCGGTTCGCCTTCCGCGACGAGGAGACGGGCCCCCAGGCGGTCCGCGAGCTCCTCTCCACCTACGGGGGCAGCCGCATCGTGCACGGCCACAGCCCCATCCCGTACCTGCTCGGCGAGGTCGGCACCGAGGACGGCGACGAGTCCCGCGGCCCCGAGGTGCACGGCCCCCACGTGTACGCGGACGGGCTCGCCATCGCGATGGACGGCGGCGTCACCATGGCCGGCAAGCTCCTGGTGCAGCAACTGCCGCTCGCCGACTGACGCTTGTCACGAGCGGGGCAATTCGCGAAACCCCCTGTCACGGCGCGGCATGGGCCCTCTACCATCGCTCTGTCCGTAGCAGGCTCTCCTCCGTCTGCGCCGGCTGACCCCGAATCCACGCGGGGAAACCGGCCGCCACGGAACATCGGGGGATGCACATGAACAGCGCTCCGCACCTGCTGGCCGAGGACCGCCCCGAATTCGACCGGCTCCTCGACGAGGCGCTGCGCACCGCACACGAGCGGCCCGAGCTCGCCGCGCTCGGCGAGCGGCTGAGCGCCGGACAACTGCGGGCCATGGCGGTCGGGGCCAGCGCCCTGCTGACCGCCGCGGCAGCGGCCGAGTACGACCGCTTCGTACAGGTGCGCGATGCACGACGCACGGAGATCCGCTCGACGCCGCGGTCGGGAGGCTCCGGGGACGCCCCGGAGGAGAGCGGCGCCGGGCTCAGCGCCGTCGTCGCGGTCCTGGCGCCGGTCCTCGCAGCCGCCGCCATGCTCATCTTCCTGCTGGTCGGCTACGTCCTGAAGGCGATCGAGCCCGAACCCGCCCTCGCGGACACCCTGCTGACGGCGGGGTGGTTCTTCGGGGCACTGACGGCGGTCACCCTGCTCGGCGCGGTCGTCGGGCTGCTGGTGACGGCCCTGCGGAACCGGGCGACGGAGGTCGTGGCAGGGGACGAGGACCGGGCCGCGCCCGACGAGGTCTCCCTGGCCCGCGAGGCCTGGCGGCAGGCGCTGCTGGAGCGGGGCATCCTGCCGTTCCTGCGGGACGCCCTGGCCGCCCCCGGCGCGGGGCCGGAGCATGCCGCGCCCGGCACGCCGACGGCCGGGCGCATCCCCGATCTGGGATACACCCGGCCCGACTTCAGCAGTCCGCGGTCCCCTGCGCAGGGGGCGCGGCCCGGCTACACCGCTCCGGACTTCAGCGGCCCGGAGTTCGGCAGTCCGGGGTTCGGCAGCGCGAGCCGCGAGCCGCTCTGACGGAGCGGAGCTGCTCTAGTTCACGTCTGCCGGACGGAGGTTCATGTCCTGCGGTGAGAGGGACTTGTTCGCGAACCGGGCGAGGCCGTTGGCCCCGGCGGCCGGCTGCGGGTCCGCCGCCGTCCACACCTCGTTGCAGGTGAGAGCGTCCGGTGTGCCCGGGTTGATGGTGCAGCTCGTCTCGTAGATCTCCCCGCCGGTGGTCAGCACCTCGATGTTGACGATGTTGGCCTGTGAGGAGACCGACACGGCGCAGGCGTCCGTCGGGTACGTCTCGCCGGTGTCCGTCAGGTCGTACCAGCGCCACGGGGTGGGGGCAGGCGTCAGGTCGCGGATGCCGGCGTAGGTGACCGTGTCGGCGAGCACCGCCTTGACCTCGCGGGCCGCCGCAGGCCGGACGGCGTCCACGTCGAAGCACTGGCCGCTGGCGCCCTGGGGGCCGGTGGCGCCCGTCGGGCCCGTCGCACCGGTCGCACCGGTCGCACCGGTGGCTCCGGTACCGGCCGGTCCCGTCGGACCTGTCGGACCCGTCGGCCCGGTGGCGCCCGTCTTGCCCTTGGGACCGCGCGGACCGGTGGGCCCGACCTTGCACTTGTCACCGCCCGCGGGCTGGGCAGAGACCGCCGGCGGGTCCGTCGCCTTGTTCGCCGTCGCAAGGTCGCAGTGGTCGCCGGTGTCCGACACCACCGCGCCGGAGGGCTGCGGGGCTCCCACGGCGGCAGGGGCGGCGACGGCCGCACCCATGACCAGCGCCAGGGAGGCGAAGGTGCCGCCGGCCAGCCAGCCCGCCCGGCGGGGCAGCGGCCCCAGCGACGATCGGGTCCTGTCCTCAGAACTCATGTAGCGCTCCTCCTGCACATGGGATCGAATGCCTTCCCGAAGCCCTCACGCGAACGCGGACTCCGCGAGGAGACACTCTGTGCAGGCCCCTCCGCCGCCGCAGCCCGGCTCGCCCGCCGGTCATTAAAACGGACGAGCACAAAGGGCCACTTGGCCGCGGGCGGGGCAGCCGCCCGGGGCCGCCGTCCGGCGTGCCGCCCCGTGGAGGCGGTGGCACGTCCCTAGGGTCGGCGGCCGTGAAGCCGACCATCTGCCTCTGCATGATCGTGAAGAACGAGTCCGCCGTCATCGAGCGCTGCCTGGACTCCGTGCGGGACCTCGTCGACACCTGGGTCATCTCCGACACGGGGTCGACGGACGGCACCCAGGACCTCATCCGCAAGGCGCTGCACGGCATCCCGGGCGAGCTGCACGAGGAGCCCTGGACCGACTTCGGCCACAACCGCAGCCTCAACATCGCGCACGCCCGCGGCAAGGCCGACTACCTCCTGCTCCTCGACGCCGACCTCGTCCTGCGGCGCAACGGCCCGCTGCCCGAACTCACGGCGCAGTCGTACATGCTGCGCCACGAGGGCCCGACGGAGTACCGGATCAAACGGCTGGTCCGCGGCGACCTGCCGTGGCGCTACGAGGGGGCCACTCACGAGTACCTGACCTGCGACCGCCCCGGCGAGTACGAGGACCGCCCGGGCGTGCAGGAGAACCTGGACGCGCTCTCCATCGTGGACCACGCGGACGGCGGCTCTCGCCACGACAAGTTCGAGCGGGACGCCCGGCTGCTCGGGGCCGAGCTGGAGCGGGACCCCTCCAACACGCGGGCGGTCTTCTACCTCGCCCAGACGATGCGGGACATGGGGGAGACCGCCGAGGCCATCCGGCTCTACGAGCAGCGCGCCGCCATGGGCGGCTGGGAGGAGGAGGTCTATTACGCCCTGCTCCAGTCCGGCGTCCTGCGCGCCGAGTCCGGTGACTGGCCCGGCGCGATGGACGCCCTCACCCGGGCCTGGGAAACCCGGCCGACCCGGTTGGAGGCCTGCTACGAACTGGCCGCGCGGCTTCGGGTGCAGGGCCGCCACCACGCCGCACACGCGGTCACCACCGCGGTCCTGGACCGGCCGGCCCCGCCGGACCTGCTGTTCGTGCACCCCTGGGTGTACCGCTGGGGACTGCTCTTCGAGCACTCCATCACGGCGTACTGGGTCGGCGACATGGACGCCTCGCTGCGCGCCTGCGACCGCCTGCTGGCGCTACCCGACCTGCCGGAGGTCTACCGCCGGCAGACCGAGGCGAACCGCGGCTTCGCGCTGGCGGGCGGCGGCTCTCCTGATCCTGTTTCACGTGAAACATCGCCCCGGCAGCCGACCGGGGTCTGAGCCGCCTCACCCGGGTCGCCCGACCGGCGGCCCCGGGGACCGCCGGGACGACGGCGCGGGGCAGGCCCGCGGCTCCCCCCCATGGGTCGCGGGTCCGCCCCGTCGGTCCGGCGGGGGTCAGTCCGCGAGCGGGAGGTACACCCTGTTGCCGCTCGCCGCGAACTCGGCGGACTTCTCGGCCATGCCCGCCTGGATCTCCTCGGCCTTCAGGTCTCCGCCGTGCTCGCGGCGGATGTCCTGCGAGATCTTCATCGAGCAGAACTTAACTAGAAGTGCCACATGCTAGATTGCTGGCTCCGTTCCGTCAGGAAGCAGAGTGGGGCCAGTGGCCACGAGAGACGAGGTAGTCAGCAAGCTGCGCGGGGTGCCGGCCGAGGTGCCGAGCGTGCCCGAGGTCATGGCGATGCTCGCCGCGAACCCGAAGATGAGGTGCGTGGTCTGCTACGCCCGCATCTCGTTCGACGGCCGAGCCAAGGACGCACACGGCATCGAGGACCAGCACCGCGAGCTTGGCGAGAAGGCCAACGGCTTCGAATGGCTGGTGGTCTACCGGTACACCGACAACGACAAGAGCGCGAGCAAGGAAGAAGTCGTGCGCGACGACTTCGAGCAGATGCTCACGGACCTCACGGCGGGCCGGACGCCGGAGGGCTACCCCATCCACGGTGTCATGGCGATCAACGATGACCGGCTCTACCGGCGCCCGGGGGACTGGGAAAGGTACCTCCGCGCCTTCACGGCCCACCCCGATCGGGTCTACTACGACTCCAACGGACACCAGGACCTGTACGCCGAGGGCTTCGAGGTCAAGGGACTGGTGGGGGTGGCCATGTCCCTCGCCGAGACGCGGAAGAAGCAGCGCCGAAGCCGCACCAGCCACCGCAACCGCGCGATCCGCGGACAGTCGGTGTCCGCGTGGCGGCCGTTCGGCTGGGACGACGACAAGGTATCGCTCCGGCCGGCGGAGGCCGACGCCATCCGGAAGGCGGTCAAAGACGTGCTCGCAGGGGCGTCCCTCAGCGAGGTGACGGCCCAGTGGAAGGAAGCCGGGTTCACCACCAGCCGGGGTAACGCGTTCCAGTACGCCACCGTGAAGCAGGTGCTGCTGAACGCCCGGCTCTGCGGATACCGCGAGATCGTCGGAGAACTGGTGCGCGACGAGGACGGGCAACCGGTCGTCGGCGAGTGGGAGGCGATCGTCACGCCGAAGGAGTGGTTCGCCGTGGTCGCCACCATCAGGGAGCGAGGCCGGGGCAAGGGCCAGTCACCCGGCGGTGTCGTCCACAAGTACCTGCTGACAGGTGTGCTCCGGTGCGGCGCCGTTCGGGAGGACGGTACGGCCTGCAACAACAAGATGACCGGCGTGAAGGCAAACGACTGGGTCAGCTACAGCCACGGGTACCTGTGCAAGAAGACCGTAGATGGCGGCTGCAACAAGACGTACAAGCGCGGCGACGAGACGGACAAGCACGTCTCGACCCTTGTCAGGGCCAAGCTCAAGCGGGATGCCGCCGCAGCCGCCAAGGACGTGCCGGAGTGGACCCGGGACGAGGAGTTGGAATCGGCTGTGGCCCGCCGCCGCGCTCTTGAGCAGCGCTGGCAGACGGGCCAGATTGATGACGAGACGTTCTTCCGCAATCTCTCGCCGATGGACCAGTTGGTGAAGGAGCTGCGGGCCGACCAGGCCAAGCACCTCGCGATGGTCGCGGCAGCCGAGGCTGCGACGGCCGACATAGATACGGAGTGGGAGGCGAAGACGCTGACGCAGAAGCGGGAGATGATCCAGAATGCGTTGCTCGCCGTGATAGCCGAGCCGGGTGGAAAGGGCCGGAAGCCGTTCGACGTGACGCAGCTCAGGCCGGTGTGGCGGTCGGCTTCCGCGTAAGGGTGACGCCGAGGATGTCCCCGATCCGGCGAAGCTGAGCGTCCCCGAGCGGGGGCGCGTCGCAGACGCACCGTTCGATCCAGGCGTCCACCTTGGCTTCGTCACAGGTGAGCGTCTGAGCTGCGCAGCTCATGCCCATACCTCCCCTTCGGTCTTGGCCCGTTCCTTGTCGGCGCGGGCTTGGTTGATTTCGTGGCGTGTCTGGTTGGCGAGGAGTTCTTCGCCGGGGCGGTAGCCGGAGGCGAGGTAGGCCCAGGAGGACTCGGTGACGAGCACGGTGTCCGGGCCGGGGGCGGGGTGGCCGGAGCGCGCGCGGGCGGCCTCTGCCTGAGCAGTGCGCCAGGCGCGGCGGACATCGCGGAGTGCGCCGAGGGTGGTGAAGTAGGCGCGGGACTTGGTGGAGAAGTGGCCGCGGAAGCCGAGCATGTGTGCCCACTTGCAGAGCTTGAGGTCTGCGAATTCGGACAGGCCGCCCAGGTCCCAGGCGGTACGGATCATCTGCCGGACGTGGCTCTGTACCCGAAGGTTCTTGATCGGCTCTGCCTGGCGGGTGCCGTGGCAGTCGGGGCACAGGTCGCGGATCGTGCCGCCGACAGTGCCACGGCCGGAGCAGGTACGGCAGACCATCGTCCGGTCCACGGTGCCGGAGTCCTCAGCGCTCTTCGTGGCGTACTTCGCGACGTACCCGGCAACAGCGACGTCGGTGAGTTCGCCGTCACCGAGTGCGGTGATCTCCCGGACATCGAACTTCCTGCCCCAGCGGATCTCATGGTCCCCCACCGTGTCGGAGACCACCGCGAGCGCGGTTGCTTCGACGGCAGTCCCGATGGCTTCGTTGAGGGCGGCCACGGTGGCGAAGGCCGGCGGGGCGCTGGTGTGTCCGTCGGGGCCATCGAAGCGCACGACCGCGTGGAAGTGGACCAAGCCCCGCTGCTGATACTCGGCGACCTTCGCGAAGGAGACCCGCAGCACCTCTTTCATGGCCTTCTGCGTCATGTGCAGATGCGCGGCCAGCGCCCGGCGCAGGTTGAGGGTGAAGCGTGCCCACAGCGCGCCCGCGTGGGCGTTCCACAGCACGGCCCCCGTGTAGTCGTACGTCTTCGGGTCGAGTGGGGTACCAACCTCTGGGGCGCCCTCGGGGTGCCAGGTTCCGCAGCGGCAGGGGTAGGGCTTGCCGGTGTTGGTGGTGGGGCGGTTGTGGACCGGGCCGAAGGAGGGGGCGGTGAGGGTGAGGAACACGCGGGGGTGCGTGCGGACGGTTTCGGGGACGTTCTTGCCGCCGCACAGTCCGGCGCGGACGAGGTGGAACGTGTCGGCGGCGTGGCCCCCTGAACATGCCCGACCCCAACCCAAACAGGACACCGGCCAAAGCCGCTCCGGCCGACCGCGATGCACAGGTGCGGCAGTCATCGCCAACTGCCAAAGCAGGAACGGAGTTGACGCACGCGAGTTCCAGCGCGGAGGGGGTGTGCCGGGGCTCATGTAGGAGGCGCCGATCAGGCGTTCGGATGAGCGGGGGACGGGGCCGGAGGACGGACCCCCGTCAGGTCCTCCGCATGTCGGCTATCGCCATCCCATCGCACCGCCGAAGGCGAGCCTGAGCATTCTGAGATCCCTTGGTCAAGGCCCGCCGCCCGTCGCGTGTCAGCGGTACCTTCGCGTCAGAAGCGTGGTCTCAGATCGGGGTGGTGGGTGTGAGCGGGTACATCGAGGAGCAAGAGCGAATCGGACAGCGGGTACGGCGTCAGCGGCTCTCCGTCGGGATGACTCAGGCCGATCTCGCCGCAGCGCTCGGGCGGACTCAGGGCTGGGTGTCCAAGCTGGAGAAGGGCCGGATCGAGCTGGACCGGGCCGGGCTGATCAACGCCGTGGCCGCCGCCCTGCACTGCCACCCAAACACCCTGATCGAGCGCCCCTACACAGGCGGCGGAGCCGAGACCAAGTGGCAGGTCTCGGCAGCCTCGATCCTGCGGGAACTGCGCCGCTACGACCTGACGCCCGTCTTCGACGGTACCCCGCGCCCGTCCGAGGTGCTGTGGCAGGACATGAAGCGTCTGCTCCGCCTGCGGGACGCGGCGGCGAACGGCGCTGTGCTGGCCGAGCTGCCGGACATGCTGCGGGAGGCCCGCGCCCTCGCCGAGGTGTCCACCGGCCATGAGCGTGAAGAGGCGTTCGCGATCTACGCGGTGGCATGCAAGTTCGCGCACACCGCCGCCCACGCCCTCGGACACCCCGAGCTGGTCGCCATGGCTTGCGAGCGGGCGACGTGGTCGGCGCAGCTCTCCGGCGACCCGGTGATGCCCGCAATGGCGCTCTGGATGCGGATGTGGGACACATGGGCCTCCGCCGACTGGGACGACGCGCTCGCCCTCGGGGACAAGGCCCTCGCCGGCATCGAGACGGAATACGAAGCCGGTGACCCACTCGCCCTGCGCATGTGGGGCGCCCTGCACCTGCGGGCCGCGATCTCCTGCGCCCGGGCAGGGAACCCAGCCGGGTCGGACGAACGCATCGCCCTGGCCCGGACCGCGGGCGAGCGGGTCAACTCCTACGTCGGACCCGAGATCCATGATCGGCACTCGGTCACGTTCAGCCTCGGCAACGTCATCATCCACAGCGTCAGTGCCGCCCTGGAGATGAGCGACCAGACGAAGGCGCTTCGCCTCAACCGTGAGGCGGACCCCGCACACATTTCGGTTCTGCCGAACTCCCGTCTCGGGCACCACCACATGGACCTGGCCCGCGCGTGGCTGTGGGACGGCAACCGGGACCAGGCCCTGACCGAGCTGGAGACCGCCGAGCGCATCGCCCCCCAGCTCGTCCGCAATCACCCCGTCGCTCGGGCGACTCTACGGAAGATCGTCTATGCCGAGCGGGTCGCTACCCGCCAGCGGCTGCGGGGCATGACCGGACGTTTTTCGCTGGATTGATCTGCGGGTATTCCACAGAATCATATTCGTGGGTAGCGGGCTGCATACGGTCCGCTACATGACCTCTACGCGTCGCACTGACCATGACCGCGTACGACGGCAGGCAGACGATACTGACCCCCGCTGGCCCCTGCGCGGCGATCTCGCGTACGACACCGCCACCTCCCGCACGGGTGTGGTCATAGACGTCCCCAACGACACCGGCACCACGGTCTACCGCCTGTGTCCCGAGGGCGGCGGCGTCGCGGGCTGGTCCGCCAGTCTCGACACCCTCGTGCCTGCCGAGGACGCGGCCCCACAGTCCATCCCCCGCCGGCCGCCCGCCAACGAGCCCCAGGGTCAGCCGGAGTACGCGCCCTGGGACGCATCCAGCAGTCCCGACCCCAGTCCGGGCCTGCGGGCCCGTGCCGAGCGGGGCATGGAGCGATTTTCGAAGTCGGCCGACGAGGACGACCAGGCCGGGAGTACCGCATGAGCCGCCTGCCTCGCTGGCTGCACGAGGGTGCCCGGGTCCTGGACCCCGCCGAAGACCGCGAGGGGATCGTGCAGTTCATCGGCGAGTGGGTCGATCCCACCACACGGAGGGCCATCCCCCGCGCGATCTTCTTGCGGCCCGAGGGCGGCGGCCGGGAATGGGTCGTAGCCGACCATCAGGCCCTACGCGAGGCGGACCCCCGATGAACGCCCGCCCAGGGGAGTTACCGCCGCCCGGCTGGGGCATGATCGCCTCCCTCCTCTTGATCGGTCTCGCTGGTCCCGCCATCGTCCTCAGCGGCCAGGTCCTGAACCTGGACCAGTCGGCGAGTACACCCCCTCCGGCCACCGTGCCGGACGTCGAACCGCCCTCGTAGGCGACCCACAAGCTCCCCGCCCTGGTGGTCGCGCAGGCACCACCCGGGTGGGGGCACCACTCCGCCCGCCCCTTCCCGCGCCAGCCGGGCGGAGCACGGCGCCGGGGGTTCTGATCCCCCATGCACCCCCGGCGCCATCCACACACCACTCGCTCACACCGAGAGGAGCACGATGCACAGTGCCTTACGGCTCGCGACCGTCCCCCGGTCCGTGATCATGCAGCCGACCACGCAGTGCCTCCCCATGGACTGCACGTATTGCTACCTGCCGTTCCGGAAGATGAAGAACCTGATGCCGGTGGCCGTCGCCGAGGCCGTGGCCACGTCCGTCAACCCGTGGGCTGCCGACGATCCGGCGTTCGAGGTGGTGTGGCACGGCGGCGAGCCGCTGGCCACCGGCCGCGAGCACCTGACGGCCCTCATGGCCCCATTCAGGGGCGTGAAGCACTCCGTGCAGACGAACGCCGCACTCATAGATGACGCATGGTGCGCGTTCCTGCTGGAGCACGACGTGCACGTGGGCGTCAGCATCGACGGCCCCGCGGACATGAACACCCACCGCATCACCCTCGCCGGCCACCCGGGATTCCGCGTCACCATGCGGGGAATCGAGCGACTACGGCACCACGGCATCCCCTACTCCGCCATCGCTGTGGTCTCCGATCCCGACCCGGCCGACGCCGCCCGCTTCTACGAGTTCTTCGCCGAGCTGGGCGTGACCACCCTCGGCGTCAACGTCGAAGAGGAAGAGGGAGTCAACACCGGCTCCAAGGACGCCGACCCCGTGCGGGCGTCCGAGTTCTGGGCGGCCCTCACGGATGCCTGGCACGGTAACCCCGTCATACGGCTGCGCGAGGTGCAGCGCGTACTCAACTTCGCCGGTGCCGTCCTACAGGGCCACGAGACCGCCCCCATGCCCGCGTCCTCGCCGTGGGATCCGCTGCCGACCGTCGCCCATGACGGCGGCGTGGTCATGCTCTCCCCGGAGCTGGCCGGGTTCACCGACCCTCGGTTCGGTGACTTCACCACCGGCAACGTGCTCAAGGACGACTTGGACGTTCTGGTAGCCGAAGCCGAGGAGCGCACCCCCTGGATCACTGAGTTCTGGGACGGCGTGGACGCCTGCCGTGCCACCTGCCCCACCTTCGCCTTCTGCGGAGGTGCACACCCCGCGAACCGGTACTTCGAGCACGGGGGCCGCATGGACGGCACCCGTACCTCGTACTGCACCACCTCGAAGATCGCCCTACTTGAAGGAGTGACGCGACATGTCCGCACACACCGCCCCTGACGCCACCACGCTCGTGATGGACTCGGCACCGGGATTCACGTCTCTGCTGGAGGCCGCCGGCACCGCCGCCATCGCGCGCTGGGGAAACACCTGGAGCAACGCCGACTTCGAGAACTACCTGTCCGCGACCACGTTCGACAACCGGCCGACGTGGGACAACCCCACCCCCGTGTTCGACAACAGGCCCACCTGGGACAACTGGAAGAACAAGTAGCGCCGCCCACACCGAACGGGGCGGCCCTGTCAGCCGCGCAGGGCCGCCCCGGCACCACCAAGGAGGAGCACACCATGGCCACCCGCACCTTCGGCCACGTCACCGTCACCACGCCCGACCTGGACGAGCCCGGCCTATACCTCTCGACCGTCGACACCCTCGACAGCCCGCGCGGCGCCCTCCAGGACTTCACGTTCGGTGACGCCGACCTGCGGGCGCTTGGCCTTGCAGATACCCAGCTCGTCACCGGCCGCATCACGGGCCTGCGCTCCAAGCGGGTCGAGTTCGAGGCCTTGAACCTGCACGGGGTGGAAATCACCGGCAGCGACCTCGGGGCGGTCCGCTGGAACGAGAGCAAGCTGACCCGCACGCTCGTCCGCGACTGCAAGCTGATGGGGGCCGCCCTGGACGGCCTGGTGCTCGATGACGTGCTGTTCGAAGGCTGCAAATTCGACTACGCGACCTTCGAAAAGGTCCGAGCAACGGGGCCCGTCGCGTTCGCCGGCTGCACCTTCACCGAGGCCACATTCACCGACTGCGACCTGTCCGACGTCGTGTTCTCCGAATGCACGTTCAGGCTCACCGAGTTCGGCACCGGTCGCTACCGGGACACCGACCTGCGCGGCAACGATCTCTCGACAATCCGCGGCGTCTCCAACCTGTCCAAGATCCGCATCGGGCACGTCCAGCAGAGCGACATCGCCCAGGCCCTCGTGAACGAACTCGACATGACCCTCGGCGACGACTGAGCCAGGAGGACCAGTGCCCTTACACGTAGCCTTCACCGACCGGGGCGGCTTGCGGGGGCGGTGCGACGTCGCTGCGGTCCGCACCGTCATCGGGGATCCCGCCTTCGAAGACGGGGCGGTCGTACCGTCCGGGCTGTGGCAGCCGCTCAGCGAGTCTGCCGCCCAAGCGCTGAACGCCCCGCCGTGGACCCCGCCGAGCACGCTGGTGGAGATCGTCCGGCCGCCAGCACCGAACGGCGGGAAGCTGGAAGACCTGGCACAGCAGATAGGCGACGAACAGGCCCAGTACCTGGGTCAGGCCCTCGCCAAGCCCGACATGATCACCACCACCGAGAACTACCAGGACGGCCGCCTCATCGGCCTCCATCTCGACAACTGGGACAAGCTCAATTACGGGCAGAAGACGACCGGCCGACGCCGCCTCGCCCTCAATCTGGGCCCCGGAACCCGGTACATCCTTCTGGGCGCCCTCGACGCCCAAGCCGTCTGCCGGGCAGTCCACCCCGAGGACTATGCGTACCGCTGCCCCAGCACGGACGACTACCGCGCCCACGTCGCCGCAGGGCACCCCATCCGATGCATCCGGATCCGACTTGCACCCGGCGAGGGCTACATCGCCCCCACGGAGTACCTGCTACACGACGGCTCCACCGATAACCAGGACCAGCCGTCGGCCATGGCCTTCTGGCTCGGCCGCTGGCAGCGCGGCACCCTGCCGTCCCTCGTCTGATCGCGACGCCGCCACCTCGGTCACATCGACCCCGCGCGGGTGGACTACCGCTTCAGGTCGTCTGGCCTGGGGCGCCGGCCGGAGGGGCTGACACACATGGTCCCGGTTCGAAGTGGCGGAACCGGGGACCATGTGCTGAAGGACGATCTATCGTCTGAAGATCAGTCCACAGAACAAACGAAGGCTGACCGACGACTCCCCCCGGATGCCGTCGGTCAGCCCTATTTACGCAGGTCAGTCAGCCAGCGGCAGGTACACACGGTTACCCGAGGCCGCGAACTCCTTCGACTTCTCCAGCATCCCGGCCTCGACCTCCTCCGGAGTGGCGTCCGCTTCACCGCCGAACTGCTCTGTGATGCTTCTGCTGATCTTCATCGAGCAGAACTTCGGACCGCACATGGAGCAGAAGTGCGCGGTCTTGGCCGGCTCGGCCGGGAGGGTCTCGTCGTGGAACTCGCGCGCCGTGTCCGGGTCGAGGGCCAGGTTGAACTGGTCCTCCCACCGGAACTCGAACCGCGCGTCCGACAGGGCGTCGTCCCACTCCTGGGCGCCCGGGTGGCCCTTGGCCAGGTCGGCCGCATGGGCCGCGATCTTGTACGTGATGACGCCCGTCTTGACGTCGTCGCGGTTGGGCAGCCCCAGGTGCTCCTTGGGCGTGACGTAGCAGAGCATGGCCGTGCCCCACCAGGCGATCATCGCGGCGCCGATGCCCGAGGTGATGTGGTCGTAGGCCGGTGCCACGTCCGTGGTCAGCGGGCCGAGCGTGTAGAACGGCGCCTCCTCGCAGATCTCCTGCTGGAGGTCGATGTTCTCCTTGATCTTGTGCATCGGTACGTGCCCGGGACCCTCGATCATGGTCTGCACGTTGTGGCGCTTGGCGATCGTGTTCAGCTCGCCGAGCGTCTTGAGCTCCGCGAACTGCGCCGCGTCATTGGCATCCGCGATGGAACCGGGGCGCAGGCCGTCACCGAGCGAGTAGGTGACGTCATACGCCGCGAGGATCTCGCAGAGCTCCTCGAAGTTCGTGTAGAGGAAGTTCTCCTTGTGGTGCGCCAGGCACCACGCCGCCATGATCGAGCCGCCGCGGGAGACGATGCCGGTCTTGCGGCGGGCGGTCAGCGGGACGTACGGCAGCAGCACGCCGGCGTGGACCGTCATGTAGTCGACGCCCTGCTCGGCCTGCTCGATGACCGTGTCCTTGTAGATCTCCCAGGTCAGCTCCTCGGCCTTGCCGTCGACCTTTTCCAGCGCCTGGTAGAGCGGCACGGTGCCGATCGGCACGGGGGAGTTGCGCAGCACCCACTCGCGCGTGGTGTGGATGTTGCGGCCGGTGGAGAGGTCCATCACCGTGTCGGCGCCCCAGCGGGTGGCCCAGGTCATCTTCTCGACCTCCTCCTCGATGGAGGAGGTGACGGCGGAGTTGCCGATGTTGGCGTTGACCTTCACCAGGAACCGCTTGCCGATGATCATCGGCTCGATCTCCGGGTGGTTCACGTTGGCCGGCAGCACGGCCCGGCCCGCCGCGATCTCCTCGCGCACGACCTCGGGGGAGACGTTCTCGCGGATCGCGACGTACTCCATCTCCGGGGTGACCTCGCCGCGGCGCGCGTACGCGAGCTGCGTGACTGCCTGGCCTCCGCGGCCCCGTCGGGGCAGGCGCGGGCGGCCGGGGAACACCGCGTCGAGGTTCTTGAGGCCCCCGCGCGGCGACGTGTGCTTGATGCCGTCGTCCTCGGGGCGCACCGGGCGGCCCGCGTACTCCTCCGTGTCGCCGCGGCCGATGATCCAGTTCTCGCGCAGCGGCGGCAGCCCGCGGCGCACGTCCGTCTCGATCTGCGGGTCGGTGTACGGCCCGGACGTGTCGTAGAGCGTCACGTCCTTGCCGTTGGTGAGGTGGACCTGGCGAACCGGCACGCGGATGTCGGGGCGGGAGCCCGCGACATAACCCTTGTGCCAGCCCGGCTGGCGCTCGGTCTGGCCGTCGGCGTCCCGGCCGGCGGCAGGCGTGCGTGCGTCCTGAATGGTCATGAGACCTGATCTCCCTACGCCGGCATTACCCGGTAACAGGTTCGGCGGTCGGCGCAGCCTCCTCCCGTACGCATGTCCGCGCGTACGGTGATCAGCGCCCTCTCAGCCCGGTGCTCCGAGCTCCCGCGTTGTGCAAAGGTGCCCCCACGCTAGCGTCATCTGTGGCGTGCTGAACAGTGGGCCCCCTCATCTCTTGCGATGATCAGCCGGTGACGCCCTCGACGATGCCCTCCGGCGAGCCCACCGATCCGCACGAGCCCCCGCCCTCGGACGGCCGCGCGCCGAACGGCCGCGGCCGCTCCCCCGAACCGGGCCACTCCCACGGCCACGGGCACGTGCACAGCCACGCGCACGGGCCGGCGGCGCCCGTCTCGAAGCACCTGCGCAAGGTCATCGCGGCCGTGCTGATCCCGTTCGCCGCCGCCGTGTTCGTCGGCATGGCCGTGCTCTGGCCGAACGGCGCTCCCGCGCACGAGCGCTCCGGGGTGGGCTTCGACCGCCAGACGGAGCAGGCGCGCGTGGTCGCGGTGGAGAGGGTCGACTGCAAATCGGTGAACGCCTCCCAGGTGCCGCCGACCGGCGACACCTCCACGCCGTCGGGTCGCGAGGCGGTCGCCGGGCAGAACGGTTCCTGCAAGAAGGCCACGGTCGAGGTCGGCACCGGGCCCGACAAGGGACGGACCTTCTTCGAGATCGTCCAGCCGGGCGCGCCGCGCCAGTTGGCCGAGGGGCAGGAGGTCGTCGTGGCGTACGCGCCGGACGCGCCCCGCGACCTCCAGTACTCGGTCATCGACGTCAACCGCAAGCTGCCGCTGGCCGTGCTCGCCGGCCTCTTCGCGCTGGTCGTGGTCCTGGTGGGCCGTATGCGCGGGCTGTTCGCGCTGATCTCGCTCGCCATCAGCTTCACCGTGCTGACGCTGTTCATCCTGCCGGCGATCCTGCAGGGCGCCAATCCGCTGCTCGTGGCGGTCATCGGGGCCAGTGCGATCATGCTGGTCGCCCTCTACATGTGCCACGGCCTGACCGCCCGGACCTCGGTCGCGGTTCTGGGCACGCTCGTGTCCCTGCTGCTGATCGGCCTGCTGGGCTCGGTGTTCATCGACTGGGCGTTCCTCAGCGGCAACACCGACGACAACACCGGGCTGATCCACGGCCTCTACCCGGAGATCGACATGAGCGGCCTGCTGCTCGCAGGCGTCATCATCGGATCGCTGGGCGTGCTCGATGATGTGACGGTCACACAGACGTCGGCGGTGTGGGAACTCCACCAGGCGGACCCGTCGATGGGGCCGCGGGCCGTCTACCTGGCGGCCATTCGCATCGGCCGGGACCACATCGCGTCGGTGGTCAACACGCTGGTCCTGGCCTACGCGGGCGCGGCGCTGCCGCTGCTGCTGCTGTTCTCGATCGCGAACAGCAGCATGGGGTCGGTGGCGAACAGCGAGCTCGTCGCGGAGGAGATCGTACGGACCCTGGTGGGGTCGATCGGCCTGGTGGCCTCGGTCCCCGTGACGACAGCCCTGGCGGCGCTGGTCGTCTCCGCGGACCGGCCCGGCTCCCAGGCCGCCGGCGGCGCCCCCGCGGCGGGCCGGGGCGGGCGGGGGCGCCGGCGCAAGCGCTGATCCGGCCGCGGCACTAGCCCGCGTTCTGCTCGTTCTGCCGCGCCTCGGACAGGATCCGGTCGAGGGCCTCTTCCAGGCTCCCTTCGAAGTCGCCGAGGCTGCGCTCCTGGCCGAGCGGAACGATCCGGTCGGTGCGGTCGAGGAAGGCCACGAGCGGGGCGGCGCCGGCCCGGAACAGCGCCCGGTCGCTGCCGACCTGGAGCCGGATGTGGACGTCCGACAACTCGTCGGGGGAGGTGGGGGCGACGTGCACATCTCCCTCGCCGCACGGCTTGTTGATGCCGTCGAGGAGGAGTTCCCGCCCGAATGCCCAGGTCACCGGCGCATCCCCGGGAAGGTGGAAGGTCAGGCGCACCGCATACGGGTCGCCGGCGTCATACCGGAGCTCCACCGGGATCCGGAACGAGAGCTCCTCGGAAACGAGGAAGCTCATCATGACCTCTGCCTGAACCGATTCGCGCATTGCCTACCCCGCTGTCGTGGAAGTGGCCAGGAATGACCCCCCGAGACCCTCTTGACAAGGGTGGTGGAAGCTGTCGCGGATCACAAGGAGTGAGTTTTCAGATACTGATAGAGAACGAGAGGGTGCTCAACAGCGCGCCTACTTCACTCCGTAGTCGTGCGACTACACACGGCAACTTCTCCGCCTGGTGCAAGGGGAGAGAAATCGCCATGGTCGCCGCGGTGTCCCCCGCGGTGATCGGGATGGCCGCGCACACCGTGCCCAGCGCGTACTCCTGGTGCTCCGTCACCGGCTGCATGCGGCCCAGCGATCCGATGCGCTGCTCCAGCGCGCGCTGGTCCCGCACCGTGTACGGCGTGATGGCCTCGACGGGGTGCCGGTCGTAGTAGTCCCGGCGGGTCTCCTCGTCCAACTGGGCCAGCAGGCACTGCCCGATCGCGTGGGCGTGGCCGGTGGCGCGGAAGTCCGCCCACTCCTCCACCGCCGGGTCGGAGGGCGTGTCCGAGACGCCCACCACCTCGATCTCCCCGTCCCGGAACACCGCGAAGTACACCGGGGCGCCGACCGCGTCGCGGAAGTGGGCCAGCGAGTCGAGAATCATGCTGCGACGTTTCTGCTGCACCCCGCCGCCGGCCAGCCGTCCGGCCGCGGCCCCGAGGACGAACACGCCGCCCTCGCGGCGCAGGTATCCCTCGTAGGTGAGCGTGCGCAGCAGGTGGTATGCGGTGGGCAGCGGGAGGCCGGCCTCACGCGCGAGCTGCTTCGCCGGGGCTCCCCCGCTGTGGGAGCCCGCTGCTTCGAGCAGCCGCAGCGCCCGCTGCACCGAACCGATCAGCGTGGACACACCGGCATTGTGAACCGGAGACACAGCTCACCCCCAGGCCTGGCGGCGGGCCAGAGGGCCCGCCCTGCGGGGGCCGCCCCCGCCACACGCCGCGGGTCCTGGGGGTCATGCTCGGGCCATGAGTGGCGTAGCCGCAGGTCACAGCGGTGCTTTCGGCGTTCGCTCCCAGGAGCGGCACAGGCGCGACTCTATCCACCGTCGCGCGCGCCGTGAGCTTCCGCATGCCCCACGTTCCCCCACTCGGGTTAACCTCGGCGGACCCTGCAGCCGCTCCGCCGCAGCGGCGCCGCCCGTCGCTACCAGTCGCGCGAGGAGGACTTCGTGCTGCTCCCGCCGAACTTCTTCACCAGGAAGACCAGTCCGCCGACGAGCGCCACGAACAGCAGCAGCTTGAAGGCGAACCCGATCAGGGCACCGAGGATGCTTGTGATGACGCCGCCGAAGACGAACAGCACCAGAAGGGGGATCGCAACCCACTTCACCCACCAGGGCATGCCGGCGAACGTTTCTCGGATGCCGTCCATGGCTCGACCTCTTCCTCTACCGCCCGCGTGTCCGCGTGCGCGTCGCATGTCGTCGTACGGTCGTGTTTCCTGACTCGATGCTAGGAGGCCGAGGACGCCGACGGGGGCCCGCGAGCCCCCGGAGTCCCCTGATCCGGCCCTTAGGGGACTCCGGGGGCCGCCCCGGAGCCGGACCCTCCGCGGGCCCGGTGCCGCGCGGTCAGGCCTCCGGCGGGGAGAACACCACCAGCACCTTCAGGTCCTCGCTGATGTGGTGGAACTTGTGCGGGACCCCGGCCGGCACGTAGACGACACTCCCCCGGGCCACCGTCGTCGTCTCCTCCCCGACCGTGATCGAGGCGCGGCCGCTCACGACGAAGTACACCTCGTCCTGGCGGTGCGGCTGCTGCGGGTCGCTCTGGCCGGCGTCGAGCGCGTACAGGCCGACCGACATGTTCGGCTCGCGCAGGAACTGCAGGTAGGCGCCGTCGTTCGCGAGGCGCTCCGCCTCGAGCTCGTCCAGCCGGAAGGCCTTCATCGTCGTTGTGCCCCTCGTGTTCTCGTGTCCCGGCATCAGCGGATCCGCCGATGTCCCACCGGGATCTTCTCTGCCACGATCAGACACATGACGAATTTCGTAGTCAAGACGCTGGCGAACGCCGCCGCCCTCGCCGTGGCCATCTGGCTGGTCTCCGGCATCACGCTGGACGACCACTCCAGCTCCCTGGGGCACAGGACGCTGACCCTGGTGCTGGTCGCCCTGGTCTTCGGACTGGTCAACCTCATCGTCAAGCCGGTCGTGAAGTTGCTGTCGCTGCCGCTCTTCGTCCTCACCCTGGGCCTGTTCACGCTCGTCGTGAACGCCCTCATGCTGCTCCTGACGTCCTGGCTGGCCAAGCAGCTCGACCTCAGCTTCCACGTCGATGGCTTCTGGAGCGCCCTGCTCGGCGGCCTGATCATCTCCGTCGTGTCGTGGGCCGTGAACCTGGCCCTGCCCGACAAGGACTGACCGGCCGCAGGGCCCGCCCACCGTGAAGGAGCACACCGCATGAACGGGAACGACCGCACCGGGGGCCGGGCCTCCGCGCCCACCGCGGCGGGGGAGGGCACCCGCGCCGTGCGGGCAGGCCTTCCGGAGCCGGTGAAGAACGAGCCGCCGCTGCCCGGCCCCGTCTTCGCCGCCCACTTCCACCTCCCCGGGGAGGTGGAGGGCCCGTACACCTACGGACGGGACACCAATCCCACCTGGACCCTGCTGGAGCAGGCCATCGGCGAACTGGAGGCCCCCGGCGCGGACGGCGCGCAGACCGTGGTCTTCGCCTCCGGCATGGCCGCCGTCTCCGCCGTCCTCCTCTCCCAGGCCCGGGCCGGCGACACCGTCGTCCTGCCCGACGACGGCTACCAGGCGCTGCCCCTGGTCCGCGAGCAGCTCGCGGCCTACGGGGTCCGCGTCCGCACAGCCCCCACCGGCGGCGACGCCCAGCTCGCCGCCCTCGACGGTGCCCGGCTGCTGTGGATCGAGACGCCCTCCAATCCCGGACTGGACGTCTGCGACGTACGGCGCCTGGCCGAGGCGGCACGGGCGGGCGGCACCCTGGTGGCCGTCGACAACACGCTCGCCACCCCGCTCGGGCAGCGGCCGCTGGAGTTGGGCGCCGACTTCTCCGTGGCCAGCGGCACCAAGGGGCTGACCGGCCACGGCGATGTCCTGCTCGGCTACGTCGTCTGCCGCGACCCCGGACTCGCAGCAGGCATCCGGCGCTGGCGCAAGGTCATCGGCTCCATCCCGGGCCCCATGGAGGCCTGGCTCGCCCACCGCTCCCTGGCCACCCTCCAGCTGCGCACCCGCCGCCAGTGGTCCAACGCCCTGGCCGTCGCCGAGGCGCTGACCGGGCGGGCCGAGGTCACCGGTCTCCGCCACCCGGGACTGCCCGGCGACCCCTCGCACGCCACGGCCGCACGCCAGATGCAGGGCTTCGGCTCCGTCGTCTCCTTCACGCTGCCCGACCGGGCCCACGCCGAGCGGTTCATGGCGGCGCTGCGCCTGGTCGAGGACGCGACGAGCTTCGGCGGTGTCCGGTCCACTGCGGAACGGCGGCGCAGGTGGGGCGGCGACGCCGTCCCGGAGGGCTTCATCCGCTTCTCCGCCGGCATCGAGGACGAGGACGACCTGGTCGCGGACGTGCTGGGGGCCCTCGACGACGCGGCCGCGGCCGGTCCCTGAGCAGGCGCGGAAGGCGGTCCGAGCCTCCCCCCTCCTGGCTCGGACCGCCTCCGGGTTCCACGCAAGAACCACGCGTCCCAGGCTAGTTGACCGTGCGTCAGAGTCCAATCACCGTAGCGACAGGGGCCTATCGGCATATTTATAGTGGAAGGCCCACCGAGAGGGGCCGCCATGGACCTGGCCCTGCTGCGCACCTTCGTGGCCGTGCACCGGGCGGGCTCGTTCACCCGGGCCGCCGCCCTGCTCGGGCTGTCGCAGCCCGCCGTCACCTCGCAGATACGGACGCTCGAACGCCAACTGGGGCGCCCCCTGTTCCACCGGCGCTCCCGCGGTGTCACCCCGACCGCCGTCGGTGACGAGCTCGCCCACAAGGCCGCGCCGCACCTCGACGCCCTGCTGCGGATCACCGAGGCCGAGCGGGAGGCGGCCGGCGCCCAGCGGACCCTGCACCTCGCCGGTCCGCCCGAGTTCCTCTCCCTGCGCGTCCTGCCCGCGCTCGCCCCGCTCGTCGGCCAGGGCCACGCCCTGCGCACGGCGCTGCGGACCGACGCCGCAGAAGCCCTCGACGGCCTCGCCTCCGGCCACCACGACCTCGTCACGACCACCGTCCGGCCGCGCGGCGGGCTCTTCACGGCCACCGCCCTCTGCGACGAGGAGCACCTCCTGGTCGCCGCCCCGTACTGGGCGGCGCTCGTCGACCCGGACCGGCTGCGCGAGGCCGGGCCGGCCACCCTCGACGGCATTCCGCTGGTCGAGGTGCACGAGAGCATGCCGCTGGCCACGCGGTACTGGGCGGCCGTGTTCGAGAGCCGGCCCGACACCCGGCCCGACGCCGCGACCGTCGTCGTCCCCGACCTGCGGGCCGTGCTGGAGTGCGTGCGGGCGGGCGCCGGACTCGCCGTACTTCCCCGTTACCTGTGCCGGGAGGCCCTCGACCGCGGGGAGGTCGTCGCCCTGCCCGAGCCTCCCGTCCCCCCGCTGCGCACCTGGTTCCTCGTCGTCCGCACCGGAAGCCTCGCACTCTCCCACCTGGCCCGCGCCCACGAGCTGCTGGTGGGTGCGGCGGCGCGCTGGTGAACCGGCGCATTCCGGCCGACAGCGCGTTTCAGAACCGGAGTCCCGGGCCACTCTTTCCCCATGACCGAACGTCCCGTGGTCAAACGCACCGCCCGCGCGATTCTGCTCGACGGTGACGACCTGATCCTCATCAAGCGCACCAAGCCCGGCGTCGACCCCTACTGGCTCACTCCCGGCGGCGGCGTCGAGCCCACCGACGCCACCGTCGTCGACGCCCTCCACCGGGAGGTCCACGAGGAGCTCGGAGCCAAGATCACCGATGTGGTGCCCTGCTTCGTCGACACCGTCGAGCACATCGCCGAGGGCGGGGTTACGGGGGTGAAGGTGCAGCACTTCTTCGTCTGCCGCCTGGCCTCGATGGACCCGGGCCAGCGGCACGGCCCCGAGGTCGACCAGCCCGAGGGCGAGTACGAGATCGTCCGCGTGCCGTTCAGCCGGGTCGGCATCGCCGCCGTCCACCTCGTCCCGCTGTCCCTGCGCCACTACCTCGACGGCAACATCGAGGGGGTCCGGGCCATGCACGCGCCCGATCTGGGCTGAGCCCACGCGAACCCGCCGGTTCGGGGGTCTCGGGCGTCAAACGGCCGCGCCCACCAGGTCGCCGACCGCGTCGTAGCGGATACGGTCCTGCGGGATCCCGATCCGCCGCAGTTCGTCCACCCCGCTGCGGATCATCGCCGGCGGCCCCGAGACGAACGCGTCGTACGAACTCCACGGGCCGTGCTCGCCCACGGCCTGGGGGAGCTGCCCGGCCAGCCCCTCGCCGACCACCGGGCGCACCGACAGCCAGGGGTGCGAGCGCTGGAGCCCCAGCAGGGTGTCCTTGTCGTAGAGGTCCCCGTCGCTGCGCGCCCCGAAGAAGACCTCCACCGGCCGGCGCTCGCCGTGCTCCGCCACGTCCTCGATCAGGGCCTTGATCGGGGCGATCCCCGTGCCGCCGCCCAGGCAGAGCATGCCGTTGTCGGTGCTGTGGTCGACCACCATGGACCCGGCGGGGGGACCGAGCCGGAGCACGTCGCCGGGCCGGGCGTGACGCACCAGGGCATTGGAGACCCAGCCCGCGGGGACGGCTTTCACGTGGAAGGAGAGCAGCCCGTCGGCACGCGGCGCGGAGGCGAAGGAGTAGTGGCGCCACACCCGGGGCCACCACGGGGTCTCCAGGCTCGTGTACTGGCCCGCCAGGAAGGGGTACGGCTGGTCGGGGCGGACCGTCAGCACCGCAATGTCCTGGGTGCGCAGCTCGTGGGAGACGACCTCCGCGTGCCACCAGGCCGGGGATGTCCGCTCGTCTTCGGCAGCCGCGTCGATCATCGTCTGGGAGATGGCGGTGTACGCGCGCACCCAAGCCGCCTCCGCCTCGGCTCCCCAGGTGGCCGTCGCATAGCGGGCCAGCGCGCCGATCAGCGCCTCGCCGACCACCGGATAGTGGCCGGGCTGCGTGCCGTACTTCCGGTGGCCCGTGCCGAGGCGCCGCAGGTAGGAGGTGAGCACACCGGGGTCGTCGATGTGCTCGGCGGCGGTGAGCAGCGCCTTGAGGAGCCGGTCGCGCTGGGTGTCCATCGCGACCGGGAACATGTCCCGCAGTTCCGGGTGCCGGGTGAAGACCAGTGCGTAGAAGTAGGACGTCACCCGGTCGGCGACGGGGGCGATCTCCTGCAGCGTCCGGCGGATGAGCACCGCGTCCGGGGACGGTTCGGTCCGACCGCTCCCGGGCGATATCCGGGTCGCGGGTCTGGCCGGTCTGGTGGGCGGAGCGTCCATGCGGTGCCTCGCTTCGAGCGTCTCGGTCGACAAGCACGCCACGGCCTTCTATCCGTGGTTCCGGGTCCCACAGCCTGCCAGTCGATCGAAAACACCCGCGGGGGATTGGGGAAAGTCCGCGTTCCCGGCGCTCTTTCCTCCTAAGATGCTGCGACTCCCGGGCGTGCCGCGGCAACGAGCTGGTAGGCCTCCCGGAGGTCCCGGCCCTCGTACACGTGCGTCGCCCGTTCGGCCAGGAACGGGCGCGCGTTGACCGCCACCGACACCGGCACGGCCCCGAAGAGCACCTCGTCCGTCGCCGAGTCCCCGTATGCCACGCAGTCGGCCCGGGACAGCCCGAAGCGCTCGCACAGCCGGTCCGCCACCGAAACCTTGTCCTTGGGCGTCAGGATGCCCGCGACGTCCATCGGGCCGACGAACGGCACCTGCGGGAAGAGCGAGCCGTGGGCGGCGTGCGCGCCCCACTCCAGCAGCAGTTCCACGAAGAACGACGGCGACAGCGAAACCACGGCGCAGAACTCGCCGCGCTCCCTGATCTCCGACCACACCTCACGGATGCCCGACAGCCAGGGGGAGCCGTCGAAGGCTGCGCGGACATGCGCCGTCGTCAGCTCCGCCCACAACGCGTGCACCGCGAGGGAGAACTGCGGCGGGTCCAGCTTGCGAGCACTGAAGGCCCGCTCCAGCGCCGCGATCTCCGCCCCCAGGCCGAGTTGCCGGGAGATCTCGACCGGAGCGGCCGATCCGTACATCAGGGTGCCGTCGAGATCGAACAGGTGCAGGCGCGTCATGGCAGGGAGGCTAACGGCTGGTTTCACGTGAAACGGCGGGTTCCGCCGGAAACCCCGGCGTGGTTTCACGTGAAACACCGCCAGGTTTCACGTGAAACATCAGCCGGTTCACCGGCGAACTTCGGCCGAATTCCCCTGGACGCCCCTCCCGCGATGATCCAGTCTGGCCGGGTGACACCACCACACCTCACCGACCTGCCGATCCGGGCGCTGACCGTGGACGACCTCCGCCGCTGCGCCGACCTGTCCCAAGACCGCGGGTGGCCGCGCGAGGACCACAAGTGGGGGCTCCTCCTCGCCGCAGGCTCCGGTTACGGCATCGACGCTCCCGATGGAGCCGGGCTCGCCGCGGCCTGCGTCGTCACCTCCTACGGACCCGCCCCCGATGAGCCCGAACTGGCGGCGATCGGAATGGTCCTGGTGGCCGACCGGTACGCCCGCCGCGGCCTCGGCCGCCGACTGATGACACATGTGTGCGACGACGTTCTGAAGGGGGTGCCGCTCACCCTCCATGCCACACCCCACGGCCAGCCCCTGTACGAGGAGCTCGGATTCGCCGCGACGGGGCGGGCCGAGATGCTGAGGGGCTCCTTCCGGCCCGGTCCGGCAGGGCCGGATCCGGCCGCGGCAGTGGTGCGCCCGGCCACCGGCGAGGACATCCCGCGGATCGTGCGCCTGGACACCGAGGTCTTCGGAACCGACCGCACTCACATGGTCACGCGGCTTCCGGCGTTCGCGGACCGCCTGCTCGTCGCCGAGGACGGAGCGGGCCGGCTCATCGGCTACGCGGCCATGTGGCCCAACATGGAGACACATGTGATCGGCCCGCTGATCGCACGGGACACCGAGGGCGCGAAGGCCCTGACGACCGCGCTCGCCGCCCTGACCGACCGGCCCCTGCGCACGGATGTCGATGTGCGCCACGAGGAGTTCACCGCCTGGCTCAGGGAGCGCGGCCTGGAGACCGTCGCCTTCAACGCGGTCATGACCCGCGCCCTGCCCTCCCTTCCCGGAGACTGGACCCGCCGCTGGGCCCCGCTGACCGTGGCCGCCGGCTGAGAAAGGAAGGCACCGTGTCCGACCTGTCCGAGGCCGTCATCCGCCCGGCATCCGAAGAGGACCTTCCGGCCATCGTCGCCATGCTGGCCGACGATCCCCTGGGCGCCGCACGCGAGTCACCGGACGACCTCACCCCCTACCGGGCGGCCTACCGGCAGCTCGCCGCGGACCCGAACCAGCACGTGATGGTCGCGGTCCGCGACGGCCGCGTGGTGGGCACCCTCCAGCTGACCTTCATTCCGGGCCTGTCCCGCCAGGGCGCCATGCGCTCGGTCATCGAGGGCGTCCGCGTCCACGCCGATGAACGGGGCAGCGGTCTCGGCACCCGGTTCATCGAGTGGGCGGTCGAGCGGTCCCGGGAGGAGGGCTGCCGGCTGGTGCAGCTCACGTCGGACGCGACGCGAAAGGACGCCCACCGCTTCTACGAGCGGCTCGGCTTCACCGCCTCGCACGTCGGCTTCAAACTCGCCCTCTGACCGTCGGCGAGGTCAGCCGATGCCGCGCCAGCCCTGCGGGTCCACTCCGCCCGGAACGGGCGCCTCGGGGTCGTAGGGCTGCCGGGTGAACACGAAGGAGCCGAGGTCGAGGTGGCTCACCGTGCCGTCGGGCCCGCGCACGGCCCGCAGGGTCTCGCCCGCGTAGTAGCCGGACAGGCCCACCCAGGTGCCGTCGGGCTGGGGGCGGAACCGGGCGGCACGGCCCTGCACCGCCACCGGGCCGAGCTCCAGGTGGCCGTCGGAGCGCAGCCGGACCGCGTGCGCGGCCGTCCCCCAGTACCAGGGCCCGCACAGCTCCAGGGCCACCGGATCTTCCTCCGCGAAGGGCTTCCACGGGGCGGGGATCCGCGGCTCCGCCTCGGCCACGAGGTGCAGCAGCTCCGCCGCGACCGTCGCAGCGGGCAGCCCGGACGTGCAGTTGGCCAGCACGACCGCCGACAGGTCGTCCGCCGCGCTCAGCCACAGGCCGGCGACGAAGCCGGGCAGCGAGCCGCTGTGCCCGGCGATCCGCCGGGCACCGCTCTGCACGAGCTGCAGGCCCAGCCCGTACCCCTGGTCGGCGAGCCCCGGCTCCGGAGGCGACGCCGCGACGGCCATCTCCGCGACTGTCGCCGCGCCGAGGACGCGGTCGTCACCGTGGATCAGGAACTGCCCGAACCGTGCGAGGTCCCGGGTAGTGGACCACAGCTGGCCGGCAGGGGCCATCAGTCCCAGGTCCTCCGCGGGTTCGGGAAGCATCACGTCGGCCCACGGGTGAACGGCCCAGCCGCCCGCATACGGCGCCTGGGCCTGCACCGTGGTGCGGTCCAGGCCCAGGGGCTCCAGCACCTCCGCGCGGAGCGCCTCCTCCCACGGCCTGCCCCGCAGCGCCTCGACGAGCGAACCGAGCAGCGTGTAACCCGGGTTGGAGTAGTGGTGGCGCCTGCCCGGCTCGAACCGGAAGGGATCCTCGCCGAGTACGTCTGCGAGTTCCGGTCGGAGCGCCGCGGAGGAGCGCTCCCACCACTCGCCGGGAGTCTCGGCGGCCAGCCCGCCCGTGTGGGACAGCAGTTGGGCGACCGTCACCTCGCCGGCACCGGTGCCGGGCAGGTGCTTCTCGACCGGATCGGCGAGCGACAGCAGCCCCTCGTCACGCAGCCGCATCACGAGCACCGCGGTGAACGTCTTGGTGATGGAGCCGATCCGGTACTGCACGTTCCCGTCGGGCCCGTGGCCTTCCGCCGAGGTGCGCGCGCCCTCCCAGACGACGGCGCCGCCGCGGGCGACCGCAGCGACCAGCGAGGGCGCCCGCCCCTCGCTCTGGGCGGCGGCGATCCGGTGGAGCAGCGCGCGCCGGGTCGCGGGAAGCAGGTGCAGTTCGTCAGGCAGGGCGTCCATGCCCCGGATGCTACGTGTTGGCCATGTCCACGAACCGCGAATAATGACCCTGGAAGGCCACCGTGATCGTCGCGGTCGGGCCGTTTCGGTGCTTGGCCACGATCAGGTCCGCCTCACCGGCCCGCGGTGACTCCTTCTCGTACGCGTCCTCGCGGTGCAGCAGGATGACCATGTCGGCGTCCTGCTCGATGGAGCCGGACTCGCGCAGGTCGGAGACCATCGGCTTCTTGTCGGTGCGCTGCTCGGGGCCGCGGTTCAGCTGGGAGAGCGCGATCACGGGCACCTCCAGCTCCTTGGCGAGGAGCTTGAGGTTGCGGGACATGTCCGAGACCTCCTGCTGGCGGCTCTCGGGCCGGCGGGAGCCGCCCGACTGCATCAGCTGGAGGTAGTCGATGACCACCAGGGCGAGGTCATTGCGCTGTTTGAGGCGGCGGCACTTCGCCCGGATCTCCATCATCGACAGGTTCGGGGAGTCGTCGATGTAGAGCGGGGCGGCCGAGACATCGGGCATGCGGCGGGCCAGGCGGGTCCAGTCGTCGTCGGTCATGGTGCCCGAGCGCATGTGGTGCAGGGCCACGCGGGCCTCCGCCGAGAGCAGGCGCATCGCGATCTCGTTGCGCCCCATCTCGAGCGAGAAGATCACACTGGGCAGGTTGCTCTTGATGGAGCAGGCGCGCGCGAAGTCCAGGGCGAGGGTCGACTTGCCCATGGCGGGACGGGCCGCGATGACGATCATCTGGCCGGGGTGGAGGCCGTTGGTGAGGGAGTCGAGGTCGGTGAAGCCCGTCGGGACGCCGGACATCTGGCCGCTGCGCGAACCAATGGCCTCGATCTCGTCGAGCGCGCCCTCCATGATGTCGCCGAGCGGCAGGTAGTCCTCGGAGGTCCGCTGCTCGGTGACGGCGTAGATCTCGGCCTGGGCGCTGTTGACGATCTCGTCGACGTCGCCGTCGGCGGCGTACCCCATCTGCGTGATCTTCGTACCGGCCGCCACCAGGCGGCGCAGGACGGCGCGCTCGTGGACGATCTCCGCGTAGTACGAGGCGTTCGCGGCCGTCGGGACCGACTGGACCAGCGTGTGGAGGTAGGAGACGCCGCCGACCTTGCCGATCTCGCCGCGCCGGGTGAGCTCCGCGCCGACCGTGATCGGGTCGGCGGGCTCGCCCTTGGCATACAGGTCGAGGATGGCCTGGTAGATCGTCTCGTGGGAGGGCCGGTAGAAGTCGTGCCCCTTGATGATCTCGACGACGTCCGCGATGGCGTCCTTGGAGAGGAGCATGCCGCCGAGCACGGACTGCTCGGCGTCGAGGTCCTGCGGCGGAACGCGCTCGAAGCCGCCGCCGTCCCAGGCGCCGCCCTCGCGGCCGGACTCGCGCTGCTCGTCCCCGCGGCCGCGGCCGTCCCCGCCGCGGCGCGAGCGGGTGGGGAGACGGTCACCCGGACCGCTGTCGGCCCAGGGGTCGTCCGTGGGCTCGGGGATACTCACCGGGCCGCCTCCTCCCGTCCGCAGCGCGGACCTCGCCGTGCCAGTCTTCTACGGCACGGCTCTGACATTCGGGACACCCGGATCCGCTCCCGGCGGGTCGGGCAACGCACAACGGTAGGCCCGGAGGCGGCATCAGCCAATCTTGTTATCCACAGGCTGTGTGGATGAGATGTGGATGACCGACCCAATGCTGTGGGTAACTCGGCCGAAGCTGTGCACGGACCGGGGGACAGCGCTGTGGACAAAATCACCCACCACCCCTGACCACCGCCCTGACCTGCACGTTCTCCGGCAACAGCCCACGTCGGAGAAAAATCTCGGCACCTTCCCCCAGATCGCCTCGGACGAGGTGCCGCGCACACCCGGACCCCTCGTCATGTAAGGAGCTTAATGGCCTTGCGTCTATTACCTGTGGAAGATTAGATTGAGTCCCATGACACAAGCCCTCGAACCGCGGAAGGCGGCACCGCGACGGCACGACCGGGAAATCCTCGCCCTCGCCGTCCCGGCCTTCGGCGCACTCGTCGCCGAGCCCCTGTTCGTGCTGGCCGACAGCGCCATCGTGGGCCACCTCGGCACTCCGCAGCTGGCCGGCCTCGGCATCGCCGCCGCCCTCCTCACCACCGCGGTGAGCGTGTTCGTGTTCCTCGCCTACGCCACCACCGCGGCGGTCTCCCGGCGCGTCGGCGCGGGCGACCTCCAGGCCGCCATCCGCCAGGGCATGGACGGCATCTGGCTCGCCCTGCTGCTCGGTGCGGCCGTGGCCGCCGCTGTCCTGCCCACCGCACCCTGGCTGGTCTCGCTGCTGGGCGCTTCCGACACCGTCGCCCCGCACGCCACGACCTACCTGCGGATCTCCGCGCTCGGCATCCCCGCGATGCTGGTGGTCCTCGCAGCCACCGGAGTCATCCGCGGCCTCCAGGACACCCGGACCCCGCTCTATGTCGCCGTCGGCGGCTTCGCCCTCAACGCCGGCCTGAACGCCGCCCTCGTCTACGGGGCCGGCCTCGGCATCGCGGGTTCCGCGTGGGGCACGGTCCTCGCCCAGTTCGCCATGGCCGGCGCCTACCTCGCCGTGGTGGTCCGCGGCGCCCGCCGGCACGGCGCCTCCCTGCGCCCCGACGCGGCCGGGATCCGGGCCTGTGCCCAGGCCGGCGCGCCGCTGCTGGTGCGGACGCTCTCCCTGCGTGCCGTCCTGATGATCGCCACCTTCGTGGCCGCGCGTCTCGGCGACGCCGATGTCGCCGCCCACCAGATCCTGCTCTCCCTGTGGAGCCTGCTCGCCTTCGCCCTCGACGCCATCGCCATCGCGGGCCAGGCCATCATCGGCAGGTATCTGGGCGCCGGGGACACCGACGGGGCCAAGGCCGTGTGCCGCCGCATGGTGCAGTGGGGCATCGCCTCGGGCACCGTCCTCGGCCTCCTGCTGGCTGCTGCCCGCCCGCTGATCGTGCCCCTCTTCACCACCGACCCCGCAGTGGAGGATGCGCTGCTGCCGGCCCTGCTCGTCGTGGCCGCCTCGCAGCCGGTCGCCGGGATCGTCTTCGTCCTCGACGGCGTCCTCATGGGCGCCGGCGACGGCCGCTACCTGGCCTGGGCCATGCTGGCCACCCTGGCGGTGTTCGCCCCGGCCGCCCTGCTCGTACCGGTCCTGGGCGGCGGCCTCACGGCCCTGTGGTGGGCGATGACGCTGATGATGCTCGTCCGCATGGCGACCCTCCAGCTGCGGACCCGCTCCGGACGCTGGGCCGTCGCCGGCGCGACCCGCTGACAGCCGGCGCATGTTTCACGTGAAACACGGCGAAGGGCCGCACCCGAGAGGGTGCGGCCCTTCGTACGCGGCACTCAGGCGGCGACGACCTCGACGCCCACGTTCGCGGCGACCTCGGCGTGCAGACGCACGGAGACCTGGTACGAACCGAGGGTCTTGATCGGGGCAGCCAGCTCGACGCGGCGCTTGTCGACCTTCGGACCACCGGAAGCCTCGATCGCCGTGGCGATGTCGGCCGGGGTCACGGAGCCGAAGAGACGGCCGGCGTCACCCGAACGGGTGGCCAGACGGACCTTCGTGCCCTCGAGCTTGGCCTTGACCTCGTTGGCCTGCTCGATGGTCGCGATCTCGTGGATCTTGCGGGCGCGGCGGATCTGCGCCACGTCCTTCTCGCCGCCCTTGGTCCAGCGGATCGCGAAACCGCGCGGGACCAGGTAGTTGCGAGCGTAGCCGTCCTTGACGTCGACGACGTCGCCGGCGGCACCGAGGCCCGAGACCTCCTGGGTCAGGATGATCTTCATGTGTCGGTCACCCTTTCCTTATCGCGCGGTGGACGTGTAGGGCAGCAGCGCCATCTCACGGCTGTTCTTCACGGCCGTGGCGACGTCACGCTGGTGCTGCGTGCAGTTGCCGGTAACGCGGCGGGCACGGATCTTGCCGCGGTCGGAAATGAACTTCCGCAGCATGTTCGTGTCCTTGTAGTCCACGTACGCGGTCTTGTCCTTGCAGAACGCGCAGACCTTCTTCTTCGGCTTGCGCACAGGCGGCTTCGCCATGGTGTCTCTCCTGTGTGATCAAGAAGTGGGGATGCGAGCTTCCCTAGAAGGGGGGCTCGTCCGAGTAGCCGCCGCCGGAGCTTCCGCCCCAGCCACCGCCGCCGCCCTGCTGCTGCTGGCCGCCGGCCGGCGCGCTGGACGCCCACGGGTCGTCGGAAGGAGCTCCGCCGCCCTGCGGGCCGCCGGAGCTTCCGCCCCAACCTGCGCCGCCGCCCTGCTGCTGGCCGCCGCCGTACCCACCCTGGCCGCCGCGACCGGTGGTCTTGGTGACCTTGGCCGTGGCGTTCTTCAGGCTGGGGCCGACTTCCTCGACGTCCAGCTCGAAGACCGTGCGCTTGACACCCTCACGGTCCTCGTACGACCGCTGCTTCAGCCGGCCCTGCACGACGACGCGCATGCCACGCTGAAGGGACTCGGCGACGTTCTCAGCCGCCTGCCGCCACACCGAGCAGGTCAGGAACAGGCTCTCGCCGTCCTTCCACTCGTTCGTCTGGCGGTCGAAGGTGCGGGGGGTGGACGCGACACGGAACTTCGCGACCGCCGCACCCGAGGGGGTGAAGCGCAGCTCGGGGTCGTCGACGAGATTGCCGACGACCGTGATGACGGTCTCGCCTGCCATGGATGAACCTCTCGGCGGGGATTGCTGCTGGCTGCTGTGCTACTCGAACCCGATTACCGCTGAACCGGGGTTCAGTGGGTCTCGGGGCGGAGGACCTTGGTCCGGAGAACCGACTCGTTCAGGTTCATCTGGCGGTCGAGCTCCTTGACGACCGCAGGCTCGGCCTGCAGGTCGATGACCGAGTAGATGCCCTCGGGCTTCTTCTTGATCTCGTAGGCGAGACGGCGACGGCCCCAGGTGTCGACCTTCTCGACCTTTCCGTTGCCCTCACGGACGACGGAGAGGAAGTTCTCGATCAGCGGGGCGACAGCGCGCTCCTCGAGATCCGGGTCGAGGATGACCATCACTTCGTAGTGACGCATGTGGAACCCACCTCCTTTGGACTCAGCGGCCACGGTCGTTCCGTGGCAGGAGGGTCGTGATGCGTACCGCACGGCGCCTGAGAGCAGACACCGCGCAGACCGTACAGACTACCCCGCCGACTCCTTCCGGTTGAAATCCGGCAGCGGAGCCCCACAATCTGTAGGCAACGGGTGCGCTCGGTGCTATGCCCCGGCCGGGCCGCGGCCAGCCCGCAGCACCCTCCGCCCCAGCCAGGAGGTGCTTTTCCGATGGCACAGGCAGTACGCACCCAGTCCTCCATCTCGCTGCTCGCAACCGACGGCAAGCCGCACCCCGTCCAGGACGCCCTGATGGCGGCCACCCTCGTCCTCGGCTTCGTGTCGTTCATCACGGCCTTCTTCCACGACCTGCACCTGCTCACCTCGTGGACCGGCCTCCTCGGAATCCTGACCGGCGGCTACGGGCAGTTCATCTCCGAGACGACACGCGAGCGCTTCGCGCTGATCATCGGCCTTGGCGCGTCGGGCCTCGGCTTCTTCCTCGGCATGGCCCACGGCGGGCTCTTCGGAGGCTGGCTGGGCTGACCGGGGCACCTCCGCGGCAGGGCGCCCGCCGCTGACCGGGGGCGGGACCGACCCGTCCCCCAGAAGGGCGGCGCCCTTGTCGCAGTAGGCTTCGCGCCATAGCCAGCGAAGCCGCCGGAGGAGACGCCCCGAATGAGCCTGTCCCTGAGGACCATCAGCCGAGAGCAGCATCTGGGATACCTCCAGAGCCTGCCCTCGGCTAGCCACTGCCAGGTCCCGGCGTGGGCCGACGTCAAGAACGAGTGGCGGTCCGAGAACCTCGGATGGTTCAACCAGAACGACGAACTCGTCGGTGCCGCACTCGTGTTGTACCGCCAGCTGCCCAAGGTGAAGCGGTACCTCGCCTACCTGCCCGAGGGCCCCGTCATCAACTGGTTCGCCCCGAACCTGGAGGAGTGGCTCCAGCCGATGCTGGCCCACCTCAAGCGGCAGGGCGCCTTCACCGTGAAGATGGGCCCGCCCGTCGTCATCCGGCGGTGGAACTCCGCCGCCATCAAGGCCGGCATCCAGGACCCCGAGGTCAAGCGGCTGCGCGACGTCGAGGCCTCGCACATCGAGCCGCGCGCCTTCGAGGTGTCCGACAAGCTGCGCCGCATGGGCTGGCAGCAGGGCGAGGACGGCGGCGCCGGCTTCGGCGACGTCCAGCCGCGCTACGTCTTCCAGGTGCCGCTCGCGAACCGCTCGCTGGACGACGTCCTCAAGGGCTTCAACCAGCTGTGGCGCCGCAACATCAAGAAGGCCGAGAAGGCCGGCGTCGAGGTGGTCCAGGGCGGCTACGAGGACCTGGAGACCTGGCAGCACCTGTACGAGGTCACGGCCGTGCGCGACAAGTTCCGCCCGCGCCCGCTCAGCTACTTCCAGCGCCAGTGGACGGCCCTCAACTCCGAGGACCCGAACCGCATGCGGCTCTACCTCGCCAAGCACGAGGGCGAGGCCCTGGCCGCCGCCACGATGATCACCGTCGGCCAGCACGTCTGGTACTCGTACGGCGCCTCCGCCAACCACAAGCGCGAGGTGCGCCCGTCGAACGCGATGCAGTGGCGCATGCTGCGCGACGCGTACGCCCTGGGCGCGAGCGTCTACGACCTGCGCGGCATCAGCGACACGCTGGACGAGAACGACCACCTGTTCGGCCTCATCCAGTTCAAGGTCGGCACGGGCGGCGAGGCCGTCGAGTACGTCGGAGAGTGGGACTTCCCGCTCAACAAGGTGCTGCACAAGGCGCTCGACATCTACATGTCGCGCCGCTGACGCCCCGCACCCCCACACCACCGCACCGCTGCATCAGCAGCCATTTCCAGAGAGGCTCCGGACGGGCATGGCGCTCACGCTCTACGTCGACACCGCGCGCTGGCGTGCGCACCACAAGCAGATCCTCGACCAGTTCCCCGGAATGGTCCCGGTCTGCAAGGGCAACGGCTACGGCTTCGGCCACGAGCGGCTCTGCGAGGAGGCGACCCGGCTGGGCACCGACATCCTGGCCGTCGGCACCACCTACGAGGCCGCGACCATCAAGGACCTGTTCGGCGGCGACCTGCTCGTCCTCACCCCGTTCCGGCGGGGCGAGGAGCCGGTGCCGCTGCCGGACCGGGTGATCCGCTCCGTGTCCTCCCTCGACGGGGTCCGCGGCCTGGTCGGCGCCCGCGTCGTCATCGAGTGCATGAGCTCCATGCGCCGCCACGGCATCTCCGAGCAGGACCTGGGCCAGCTGGCCGCGGCGATCGAGGACGTGCGGCTGGAGGGCTTCGCCCTGCACCTGCCGCTGGACCGCCCGGACGGCTCGGACCCGGTCGAGGAGGTCATCGGCTGGATGGACCGGTTGCGGGCGGCCCGCCTGCCGCTCCACACCATGTTCGTCAGCCACCTGCGCTCCGAGGACCTGGCCCGGCTCCAGGCGCAGTTCCCGCAGACCCGCTTCCGGGCCCGCATCGGCACCCGGCTGTGGCTCGGCGACCACGACGCGACCGCCTACCGCGGCAGCGTCCTGGACGTCACCCGCGTCGCCAAGGGCGACCGGTTCGGCTACCGCCAGCAGAAGGCCGCCTCGGACGGCTGGCTCGTCGTGGTCGCGGGCGGCACCTCGCACGGCGTCGGCCTGGAGGCCCCCAAGGCCCTCCACGGCGTGATGCCGCGCGCCAAGGGCGTGGCCCGGGCCGGCCTGGCCACCGTCAACCGGAACCTTTCGCCGTTCGTGTGGGCCGGCAAGCAGCGCTGGTTCGCCGAGCCGCCGCACATGCAGGTCTCCATCCTGTTCGTGCCGTCGGACGCGCCCGAGCCGAAGGTCGGCGACGAGCTCGTGGCGCACCTGCGCCACACCACGACGCAGTTCGACCGCCTCCTCGACGCGTAAAGGGCGGCGGGCCCGGGGCCGTCCGCCCCGGGCCCGCCGCCCGTCCCCGCCCGGCAGCCGCCGGGCGCGCTCCGTCACCCGCCGCGGGCGGCGCCCCACTCGACCCGCTGCTCCGGCTCCTCCTGCCGCTGCCCGCGCAGGGCGTCCGCCAGGGTGAACACGTCTCCGGCGCCGTCCAGGACGCCGCCCGACGGGTCGTCGGAGCCGTCGCGGCGGACGACGTCCCGCTCGGGCATCAGGATGTCGCGGACCACCAGCGCGCACAGGTACAGCGTCCCCAGCAGGTGCACCGCGATGGCCAGCTGGTAGCCCTCGGGCGGCAGCCCCTCGTGCTTGTCCCCGCTGGTGGTGTAGGCCAGGTAGAGCCAGATCCCGAGGAAGTACATGACCTCACACGCCTGCCACACCAGGAAGTCGCGCCAGCGCGGCCGGGCGAGCGCCGCGAGCGGGATCAGCCACAGCACGTACTGCGGCGAGTAGACCTTGTTGGCCAGGATGAAGACGGCCACCACCAGGAACGCCAGCTGCGCGAAGCGCGGGCGGCGCGGGGCCGAGAGCGTCAGCAGCCCGATGCCCGCGCACAGCAGCAGCGTCAGGCCCGTCGCGTACGTGTTGGCGTCGGCCAGCGGGTTCCCGGTCCGCTGCGAGATCAGCAGCCACACGGAGCCGAAGTCGATGGGCCGCTCCTGGCTGAACGTGTAGAACTTCTGCCAGCCCTCCCAGGCGAACAGCATGACCGGCAGGTTCACCACCAGCCACGACACGGCCGCGCCGAGGGCCGCCGCGCCGAAGGCGCGCCACTTCCCGGCCCGCCAGCACAGCACGAACAGCACCCCGAGCAGCAGCACGGGATAGAGCTTGGCCGCGGTCGCCAGGCCGATCAGGACGCCTGCGAGGAGGGTCCGGCCGCGGGACCAGGCGAGCATGCCCGCCGCGGTCAGGGCGATGGCCAGCAGGTCCCAGTTGATCGTCGCCGTGAGCGCGAACGCCGGGGCGAGGGCGAAGAGCAGTGCGTCCCAGGGCCGGTTGCGGTGCGTGCGGGCGACGCACACGGCGATGACGGCGGCGCAGGCCATCAGCATGCCCGCGTTGGCCATCCAGTACATCTGCTCCCGGTGCTGCATGGAGCCGCCGCCCGGGGTCAGCCAGGATGCGACCTCCATGAAGAGGCCCGTGAGCACCGGGTACTCGAGGTAGGCCATGTCGCCGGGGATCCGGTCGAAGTACGGCGTGAGGCCGTCGGCGAAGCCCCGGGCCACGAAGAGGTGCGGGATGTCCGAGTAGCAGGCGTGGGTGTACTGGGAGCCCGCCCCGCGGAACCACGCCCAGTTGTAGCAGGGAAGCTTCTGCACCATGCCGAGCGCGAACATCCCGATCGCGGTCAGCGCCACGACGCGCACCGGGTGGAGCCAGTGGCCGCCCAGCCTGGCATGGCGGCCGATCGGCCCGCCGATGAACTCGCTGCCGGCCGCGGCGACCTCGTCCTCCCGGGTGGGAAGGACAAGCCGGCCCTCGTGCACCTTCGTCATGCGCTCATCCTGCCGTACGCCGCCGGACGCGCGGGAGGGCCGCCGCAACCGGTGCGGCGGCCCTCCGCGTCACAGGGGGCGGCGGGGTCAGCCCGTGAAGCCCGTGCTGCCGCCCCAGCTGGTGACAGCGCCCGGGCGTCCCGGCCTCACCGAGGGGGACGGGCTCGGCGAGCCGGACGAGCCGTCGCTGCCGCCGTCGGCACCGCCGCTGTCGTCGGGGATGCAGTACAGCTCCCACGGCTTGCAGGGGCGGCCCGTACCACCGCGGGAGCGGCTCGGGGACGGCGACGGGGAGGCCGAGGGGGACGGCGAGGCCGAGGCCGACGGCGAGGGGACCGCCGACGGGCTGGGGGAGGGCGCGCCCGCCCCGTCGGCGATCACGCCGATGTCCTCCGGCTCGGGGAACTGCTTGACCGGAGTGCCCTTGAGGGCCTCCTTCATGTACGCGGTCCAGATGACGGCCGGGATGTCGCCACCGTGGATGGAGTCGGTGCCGCCGACGCCCTTCATGGACATCAGCTCCTTCTCCTTCGAGTTCGGGTCGGTGCGGAAGAGGGCCACCGAGGTGGACAGCTCCGGGGTGTACCCGACGAACCACGCCGACTTGTTCTCGTCCGTCGTACCGGTCTTGCCGGCCGCCGGACGGCCCAGCTTGCGGGCCTTGGTGCCGGTGCCGTTCTCGACGACGTTCTGGAGCACCTTGGTGATGTTGTCGGCGATGGAGTCGTCCATCGCCCGCTCCTCCTTGGGGGGCTCGAACCCGGGCAGGTCCCGGCCGTCCTTCTGGACGCCGCGCACCGAGTAGGGCTCGCGGTGGATGCCGGAGGAGGCGAACGTGGCGTACGAGTCGGCCATGCGGATGGCGCTGGGCGTCGAGGTGCCCAGGGCGAACGAGGCGTTGTTGCCCGGGTCCATGGACGAGTCCAGGATGCCCGTGGCCCTGGCCACGTCCCGGACCTTGCCGTGGCCCACGTCGAAGACGAGCTGGGCGAACGGCACGTTGATCGACTTCTCCATCGCCTCGTGCAGCGTCACGTAGCCGTACGGGTAGGCACTCTCGTTCTTCTGGCGGAACGGCTTGCCGCTCGCGTCGCGCAGCGGCTTGCCGTCCCGGTTGTTGATCACCGTGAGGTCGTTGGCCTGGTACTTGCTCTGCGGCGAGATGCCGCGGCCGTTCGAGTTCTGCGTCCCGTACTCCATCGCCGCCGCCAGGACGTACGGCTTCCAGGTCGAGCCGACCGGGACGCCGATGGTGTTGGCGTTGTTGCTGAAGTACTTCTTGTCCATGCCGGGGCCGCCGTACAGGGCGACGATCGCGCCGGTCTTCACGTCGACGGAGGCGGCGCCGAACTGGACGAAGGTGTCGTGCTCGGGCCGGGCCTTCTCGTCCAGGAAGTCGTTGCGGGTGTCCTCGACCGCCTTGGCCAGGGCGTCCACCTTCGGCTTCTGGAAGGTGGTCTTGATCTGGTAGCCGCCGCGGGCCATCTGCTCGGGCGTGAGCTTCGCGACCTTCATCACGTACTGCTTGGCCGTCTCGACCAGGTAGCCGGTCTGGCCGGAGAGGCTGCGGGCCTGCTCGGAGTCGACGAGCTTGGGGAACTCGCGGTACTTCTCCCGCTCCGCCTTGTCCATGCGGCCGACCGCCACCTCGCGGTCGAGCACCCAGGCCCAGCGGGCGTGGGCGCGCTTGGTGTTCTCCTCGGGCGTGGCGTTGTCGCCGATGCCGCCGTCCGGGTTGTACAGGTTGGGGCCCTTGAGCACGGCGGCGAGGAAGGCGCTCTCGGACGGGTCGAGGTCCCAGCAGTCCTTGCCGAAGTAGGCGCGCGCGGCGGCCTGGATGCCGTAGGCGTCGCGGCCGTAGTAGGCGGTGTTCAGGTAGCCGGCGAGGATCGTGTTCTTCTCCTCGGACACACCCAGCCTTATCGAGATGAACAGCTCGGTGACCTTGCGCTTGAGCGTCTGGTCGGAGTCCAGGTAGGTGTTCTTCACGTACTGCTGGGTGATCGTGGACCCGCCCTGGGTGGAGCCGCCCTTGGCCATGTTCCAGACGGCCCGCATGATGCCCATCGGGTCGACGCCCTTGTCGGTCTCGAAGGACTCGTTCTCCGCGGCGATCACCGCGTTCCGCATCGACTTCGGGATCTTGTCGATCGGGACGATCTGCCGGTTCATCGAGCCGCCGGTGGCGACCATCTGGGTGTCGTCGGCCCAGTAGAAGACGTTGTTCTGCGCCTGGGCCGCCAGGTTCGGGTTGGGCGTGTCCACCGCCGCGATGCCGATGCCGGCGCCCGCGAAGACGATCGCGAAGAAGCCCAGGGCCGTGCCGCCGACCAGTTTCCAGGACGGCACGAAGCGCTGCCAGCCGTTCCTGTCGGAGCGCGGGTAGTTGATCAGCCTCCTGTCCGGGCGGCCTGCTCCGCGGCCCCGTCCTGCGGGTCCCTGCGGGGCTCGCCGCGCTCCGCGGCTGCCGTGTTCCCCTCGCGGGTCTGCGTACGGTCCGCTGTGCGACGCGGTGGGGACGCTGCGTGCGGGCCCGGCACCCCGTCCGGGGCGCTGCTGGGCAGCCCTGCGGGCTGCGGCACGTCCGCCGCCCTCGGGCTGCGGCGGTTTGCGGCGGTGCTCGCTCATCGAACGACTACTCCTCGGGCAGGCGAGTGGCCTGGAAGCGGCTTGTGAGTTCCGATCCCCCCGGTGTCACGCCGCAAGACTACGCACGCTCAAAACCCGAACAGTGCCGAAGTTCACCCCAAATCAGGCAACTCGCATCCTGCGAATTGGTGATGTGATGCCGGTCACCAGATCGCTACTTGTCGCCGGAGGGCACCCGTTCTATCGTCTGGATGTATCGAGCCGATACATCGGCTCGGCATAAGGCTCAGGGTTGCAGGGGAGGCAGGCGGATGAGCAGGCGCTCGGGCATCCTCGAGTTCGCCGTCCTCGGCCTGCTCCGCGAGGCCCCCATGCACGGCTACGAGCTCCGCAAACGGCTCAACACCTCGCTGGGGGTGTTCCGGGCGTTCAGCTACGGGACGCTCTACCCCTGCCTGAAGACGCTGGTCGCCAACGGCTGGCTCGCCGAGGAACCGGGCAGCGCCCCGGAGGACGCTCTCGCCGCTTCACTCGCAGGGCGCCGCGCCAAGATCGTCTACCGGTTGACGGCCGCCGGGAAGGAGCACTTCGAGGAGCTCCTCTCCCACACCGGCCCCGACACGTGGGAGGACGAGTCCTTCGCCGCCCGCTTCGCCTTCTTCGGCCAGACCGAGCGGGACGTGCGCATGCGGGTCCTGGAGGGCCGCCGCAGCCGGCTGGAGGAGCGCCTGGAGAAGATGCGCGCCTCACTGGCCCGCACCCGGGAGCGCCTCGACGACTACACGCTCGAACTGCAACGGCACGGCATGGAGTCCGTGGAGCGCGAAGTGCGCTGGCTGAACGAGCTCATCGAGAGTGAGCGGGCGGGACGGGATCGGAGACGACCCGGCCCGCCCGACGAAACTGCAAAGTGAGGCCTGCACCGCGCAGGCCTCGTCCGAGAACAAACAGGGAGCAACCGGAATGGGTTCGGTTCGCGTAGCCATCGTCGGCGTGGGCAACTGCGCCGCCTCGCTGGTGCAGGGCGTCGAGTACTACAAGGACGCCGACCCGGCGGCCAAGGTCCCCGGTCTGATGCACGTCCAGTTCGGCGACTACCACGTGGGCGACGTCGAGTTCGTCGCCGCGTTCGACGTCGACGCGAAGAAGGTCGGCCTCGACCTCGCGGACGCCATCGGGGCCAGCGAGAACAACACCATCAAGATCTGCGACGTCCCCACCACGGGCGTGACCGTCCAGCGCGGCCACACCCTGGACGGCCTGGGCAAGTACTACCGCGCGACGATCGAGGAGTCCCCCGAGGCCCCGGTCGACGTGGTCCAGGTCCTCAAGGACCGCCAGGTCGACGTCCTGGTCTGCTACCTGCCCGTCGGTTCCGAGGACGCGGCGAAGTTTTACGCCCAGTGCGCCATCGACGCCAAGGTCGCCTTCGTCAACGCCCTCCCGGTCTTCATCGCCGGCACCAAGGAGTGGGCCGACAAGTTCACCGAGGCCGGTGTCCCGATCGTCGGCGACGACATCAAGTCGCAGGTCGGCGCCACCATCACGCACCGCGTGATGGCGAAGCTGTTCGAGGACCGCGGCGTCCGCCTGGAGCGCACCATGCAGCTCAACGTGGGCGGCAACATGGACTTCAAGAACATGCTGGAGCGCGAGCGCCTCGAGTCGAAGAAGATCTCGAAGACGCAGGCCGTCACCTCGCAGATCCCCGACCGCGACCTCGGCGACAAGAACGTCCACATCGGCCCGTCCGACTACGTCGCGTGGCTCGACGACCGCAAGTGGGCCTACGTCCGCCTCGAGGGCCGCGCCTTCGGCGACGTCCCGCTGAACCTCGAGTACAAGCTCGAGGTGTGGGACTCCCCGAACTCCGCCGGTGTCATCATCGACGCCCTGCGCGCCGCGAAGATCGCCAAGGACCGGGGCGTCGGCGGCCCGATCCTGTCGGCGTCCAGCTACTTCATGAAGTCCCCGCCGGTCCAGTACTTCGACGACGAGGCGCTGGAGAACGTCGAGAAGTTCATCCGCGGCGAGGTCGAGCGCTAAACAGGACCGGTCCGGAGCGCCGGGGCCGCCGTCCCCCGGTCTCCACCCGCCGTTCCGCCGGGGTCCCCGGGCAATCTGCCCGGGGACCCTCCTCGTGTGTGAACCTTGCCCTCATGCCCGTCGTACGTGATCTGCGCGTACTCCTGCGCCTGAGGGACTTCCGCAACCTGCTCGCCGTACGGCTGTTCTCGCAGGCCGCCGACGGTGTCTACCAGGTGGCCCTGGCCACCCACGTGGTCTTCTCCCCCGAGAAGCAGACCTCGCCGGCCGCCGTCGCCTCGGCCATGGCGGTCCTGCTGCTGCCGTACTCCGTCATCGGGCCCTTCGCCGGAGTGCTCCTGGACCGCTGGCGACGCCGCCAGGTCTTCCTCTACGGCAACCTGCTGCGGGCCCTCCTCGCCTGCATCACCGCAGTGCTGGTCGCCACCTCCGTCCCCGAGTGGCTCTTCTACGCCTCGGCCCTGTCCGTGACCGCCGTCAACCGCTTCGTCCTGGCGGGGCTCGCCGCCTCCCTGCCCCGCGTCGTCGCGCCCGCCCAGCTGGTCACCGCCAACGCGCTGTCCCCGACGGCCGGGACCCTTGCGGCGACCGCAGGCGGAGGCCTCGCCTTCCTGCTGCGGTTCGTCGCCGCCGACTCCGACGCCCTCGTGGTCCTGCTCGGCGCCGCCCTCTACCTCGGAGCGGCGCTGATGTCGCTGCGCCTGGCCGTCGGCCTGCTGGGACCGGACCATCCGCCCGGCACCGTCCACCCGTCGGTGGTCCAGGGCGTCGCGCTCACCGTCCGGGGGATGGCCGCGGGGCTGCGGCACCTCGCCGAGCGCCGCGAGGCCGCCCAGGCACTGGCCGCCATGACCATGATGCGGTTCTGCTACGGAGCCCTGACGGTGACGCTGCTGATGCTCTGCCGCTACGCCTGGTCGGACACCGAGTCCGACGGCCTCGCCCTGCTGGGGCTCGCGGTGGGCGTCTCGGGGGCGGGCTTCTTCGCCGCGGCCGTGGTCACACCGTGGGCGGCCGGCCGCCTGGGCACCCGCGGCTGGATCACCGTGTGCTCCGCAGCCGCAGCGGTCCTGGTGCCCGCCCTCGGCCTGTCGTTCCTGCCGGAGCCCATGCTGGCCGCCGCCTTCGTCCTCGGCCTCGCCACCCAGGGAGCGAAGATCGCCACCGACACCGTGGTGCAGTCCCGTGTGGACGACGACTTCCGGGGGCGCGTCTTCTCCGTCTACGACGTGCTGTTCAACATCGCCTTCGTCGCCGCCGCGGCCGTCAGCTCGCTGGTGCTCCCCGCGGACGGCCGCTCGGCAGTACTCCTCGTGGGCGTCGCGGTCCTCTACGCCCTGACCGCGCTCTACCTGGGGCGGCGGCCCGGTGTTTCACGTGAAACACGCCCCTGACCCGGCAGGCGGGCCGGGCCCGCGGCAACGTTTCACGTGAAACACAGCGCGGGCCCCTCCCGCATCAGGCCTGAGCAGCCCACCACTCGCGGAGGGCCGAGACCGCCGCCTCGCGCTCCATGGGCCCGTTCTCCAGCCGCAGCTCCAGCAGGAACGCATAGGCCCTGCCGACCACGGGGCCGGGACCGACGCCCAGCTCCTGCATGATCTCGTTGCCGTCCAGGTCGGGCCGGATCGCGTCCAGCTCCTCCTGCTCCTGGAGCTGCGCAATGCGCTCCTCCAGGCTGTCGTACGTCCGGGAGAGCGCGTTGGCCTTGCGCTTGTTGCGCGTCGTGCAGTCGGACCGGGTCAGCTTGTGCAGGCGGTCCAGCAGCGGGCCGGCGTCGCGGACGTAGCGCCGCACCGCCGAGTCGGTCCACTCGCCGTCGCCGTAGCCGTGGAACCGCAGGTGCAGCTCGATCAGCCGGCAGACGTCCTTGACCATCTCGTTGGAGTACTTCAGCGCGGTCATGCGCTTCTTGGCCATCTTGGCGCCCACCACCTCGTGGTGGTGGAAGGAGACCCGGCCGTCGCTCTCGAAGCGCCGGGTACGGGGCTTGCCGATGTCGTGGAGGAGCGCGGCGAGCCGCAGGACCAGGTCCGGGCCGTCCTCCTCCAGCGCCATCGCCTGCTCCAGCACGATCAGCGAGTGCTCGTAGACATCCTTGTGCCGGTGGTGCTCGTCACTCTCCAGCCGCAGCGCCGGCAGCTCGGGCAGCACCCGGTCGGCCAGCCCGGTGTCCACGAGCAGCCCGAGGCCCTTGCGCGGGTGGGCGGAGAGCATGAGCTTGTTCAGCTCGGCCTGCACCCGCTCCGCCGAGACGATCTCGATCCGCTCGGACATCGCCTTCATCGCGGCCACGACGTCCTGCGCGACCTCGAAGTCGAGCTGGGCGGCGAACCGCGCCGCGCGCAGCATCCGCAGCGGGTCGTCGGAGAAGGAGTCCTCAGGGGTGCCGGGCGTGCGCAGGACGCCCGTCCGCAGGTCTTCCAGGCCGCCGTGCGGGTCCACGAACTCCTTCTGCGGGAGCGCCACGGCCATGGCGTTCACGGTGAAGTCGCGCCGGACGAGGTCCTCCTCGATGGAGTGGCCGTAGGAGACCTCGGGCTTGCGGGAGGTGCGGTCGTAGGACTCCGAGCGGTACGTCGTGACCTCGATCTGGAAGCCGCCCTTCTGGGCGCCGACGGTCCCGAAGGCGATCCCGACGTCCCAGACCGAGTCCGCCCACGGACGGACGATCTTCAGGACGTCCTCGGGGCGGGCGTCGGTGGTGAAGTCGAGGTCGTTGCCGAGACGGCCGAGCAGCGCGTCGCGGACGGACCCGCCGACCAGGGCGAGGCTGAATCCCGCCTCCTGGAACAGGCGGCCGAGCTCGTCGGCGGCAGGGGCGACCCGCAGCAGTTCACTGACCGCGCGGCTCTGCACCTGACTCAGGGCACTGGGGGTGTCTTCATTGGCGTTCGGCACAACAGAAAAGGGTACGTGCCCCGCCCGGAGGGGGCTCCCCCGTTTCCGGCACCCCGCCCTCCGGCGGCCCCGGTGCCGGGCCGATCATGTGGAGCAAGGCGCGGCACTCGCGCCCGGCGGGTCTCGTTACCATTCCTGGACGCACGAACGACGACCACTGACACTGCGAGGGACGGGTTAGCGCGTGGCCGAGCCGGCAGACATCCAGGGGGCTTCCCCCGCTCCTGCCCGGCGCCGCTGGCTGCGGCGCGCCGTCGTCCTGCTCTGCGGGACGCCGCTGCTCGGCGCCCTCGTCCAGCCACCCGCCCCGGCGGACGCGGCCGCGACGGGCTCCGTGGATGTGCAGCTCACCACAGTGGCTCCCGCCGCCCCGGTCAAGGGCGACACGCTGACGATCTCCGGAACGGTGGTCAACAACGGCCGCGAGACGATCACCGCGGCCCACGTGGGGCTCCGGGTCGGGTCCGCCCTGAGTGACCGCACCTCGATCGACGAGGCCGCGGACCGGACCGGTTTCCGGGCGGGCACCGACCCCGGCGAGGTCGACCAGGCGTACTCGGTGAAGGTCGCCTCGCTGCCCTCCAAGGTCAGCCAGACGTTCACGCTGACGATCCCGGTGAACAAGCTGGGGCTGGAGAAGGAGGGCGTCTACCCGCTGGGCGTCTCCCTCTCCGGCGAGACCGACAGCCGCCCCTACGAGCAGGTCCTCGGCATCAAGCGGACCTTCCTTCCCTGGCAGCCGGAGCCGGCCGCCAAGCGCTCCCAGCTGACGTACCTGTGGCCGCTGATCTCCACGACCCGCCTGACGGCGGAGACGGGCTCGGACGAGCTGCAGACCCCGGTCTTCCTCGACGACTCCCTCGCGGACGAGCTCCGGACCGGCGGCCGGCTGGAGCGGATGGTCTCCCTCGGCAAGGAGCTGCCGGTCACCTGGGTCATCGACCCCGACCTGCTGTACACGGTCGACGCGATGACCAAGGGCTACCGCCACCGCACCCCGGACGGCCGGGTCGTCCAAGGCCGGAACAAGGCCGTCGCCGAGCAGTGGCTCGCCTCGCTGGAGGCGGCGGTCCAGAGCAAGAAGGTCGTGGCCCTCCCGTTCGCCGACCCCGACATCGCCTCCCTCGCCCACCAGGGCAAGGACGTCTCAGGCACGCTCGGACAGCTCCGGCCGGCCACGGACAAGGCGAAGCAGGCGGTGGAGACCGTCCTGCACGTCACCCCGTCCACCGACTTCTCCTGGCCCGTCGAGGGCGCGATCGACCCGTCGATCGTGAACGTGGCCACCTCGGCCGGCGCCCACCACGTGCTGGCGCGCAGCGACAGCCTGCAGGAGACCGGCGCCCTCGGGTACACCCCGTCGGCGGCCCGCCCCATCGGCGCGGGCGCCACGGCCGTCGTGGCCGACGCCGACCTGTCGACGGCCTTCGAGGGCGACATGCTGAGCGCCTCGAACTCCACCCTGGCCGTGCAGCGATTCCTCGCCCACAGCCTGGCCCTGAACCTGCAGAAGACCGACAGCCAGCGGAGCTTCGTCGTCACCCCGCAGCGGATGCCGACCGCCAGCCAGGCCCAGTCCATGGCCGAAGCCCTCCGCGCCCTCCAGCCGGGCCGCTGGACGCAGCCCGCGGACCTGGAGGCCGCAGCCGCCGCCAAGCCGGACGCGGGCGTGAACACGCAGGTGCCGGGCGCCGGCCAGTACCCCGACGCGCTGCGCAAGACGGAACTGCCGGTCGCCGCCTTCGAGAAGATCCGCACCACCCAGAACACGCTCGACCACTTCAAGGCCATCCTGACGGCCCCCGACCGCGTCGAGATCCCGTTCGGGAACACCACGAACCGCGAGATGTCCACCTCGTGGCGCGGCCGCCCCCAGGACGCCGGGCACTACCGCAACCAGGTCCAGCAGTACCTGGTCGGCCTGACCGAGAAGGTCAAGGTCGTCCCCAAGTCCGACGCCACCCTGTCCGGCCACAGCGCGACGATCCCCGTGAGCGTCCAGAACAGCCTCGTCCAGGACGTGCACGGGCTCGTCCTGCGGGTGAAGTCGGCGAACCCGACCCGCCTGGTGTTCGGCAGGAGCGGGGAGGCGGAGCAGCAGGTCACCGTCCAGGGCGGGCACAGCCAGACGGTGAAGTTCACCGCGAACGCGACGGCGAGCGGACCCGTCGAGGTCACCGCCCAGCTCTTCACCGAGAACGGCGTCCCGTACGGCAAGGAGCGCAGGTTCACAGTGGAGGCGACCGAGATCACCCCGACCGTGATGCTCGTCATCGCGGGCGGTGTGCTCCTCCTCGTGCTGGCGGGCGTCAAGATGTACGCCAGCCGCAAGCGCGTGGCCGCCCGGGCCGCCGCGGAGGAGGCCGCAGAGCCGGCCGGCGACGGCGGGGAACCGGCCGGGGATGCCGCGGAGCCGGCCGAGGGTGCGCGGCCGGCCGACGGCATGCAGCCGAGTGACGGCACCCCGGACACCGGAGCGCAAAGCACCGGCCGGTCCGGCGCGGGTGAGACAGTGGACCGTTGAGCGATGCCGTGGCCGGCCGGCCTGGGGACGATGAGGTGGGGTTTCGATGAACGCGCCGTACGACGGTGACCGCGCGCAGGGCACTGGCGCGCCCGCGCCCTACCCGGGCGCCGACCCGGGCGGTCAGGTTCCCGCGCCCGCCCCCGGGCCGGACCGGGACCCGTACGTCCAGGACGCCTACGACCGCGACCCCTACCGGTCGCACGACCTGTCGGCCCAGGACCCCGTGGCCGAGGTCCTCTACGACCGGGCCTCCCACCCCCCGCCGCCGCCCGGCACCTACCAGGAGCCGGGGCCGCTGTACGCGGCGCCGCAGACGGCCGCACCCGCCCCCGACCCGCGCGTGTGGGCGCAGACGCCGCCGCCCGAGCCGGACGGCCCCTCCCGCCACCTCCGGTACGGCGACCGCCCGGGCACCACCGAGTTCGTCGGCGTCGACGCGCTGGTCACCACTGCCGGGGAGGACGAGCCGCAGACCGACGCCTTCGCGCACCTGTACCGGGACCAGCAGGCCACCCCCGGCACAGCCGTCGAGGACGCCCCCGTCGCGGCCCCGGCACCGAGCAAGCCGGCCGGCCGGGCCTCCGGGCTGCTGAAGTCCAGCGCCCTGATGGCCGCCGGAACGATCGTCTCCCGCATCACCGGCTTCCTGCGGACCCTCGTCATCGCCGCGGCGATCGGCGTCGGCACGTTCAACGACACGTACCAGATCGCCAACACGCTGCCGACGATGATCTACGTGCTGGTCGGCGGAGGCGCGCTCAACGCCGTCTTCATCCCCCAGCTCGTCCGGGCCATGAAGAACGACAGCGACGGGGGCCAGGCTTACGCCAACCGGCTGCTGACCCTGGTCGTCGTCCTGCTGGCCGCCATCACCACCATCTGCGTGCTCGCCGCACCGGTGTTCATCACGATGATGTCGCCGAAGATCGCCTCCGACCCGGACCAGATGGACGTGGCGGTCGCGTTCGCCCGCTACTGCCTGCCCACCATGTTCTTCATGGGCGTGCACGTGGTGCTCGGTCAGATCCTCAACGCGCGGGGCAGGTTCGGCGCGATGATGTGGACGCCGGTCCTCAACAACATCGTCGTCATCGCCACGTTCGGGGCGTTCATCTGGGCCTTCGGCGGCTTCACCACCTCCGGTGTCAGCGCCGCCACCGTCACCCCGGAGGGCGTGCGCCTGCTCGGCCTCGGCACCCTCCTCGGCCTCACCGTGCAGGCGCTGGCGATGCTGCCGTACCTGCGCGACGCCGGGTTCGCCCCGCGCCTGCGATTCGACTGGAAGGGCCACGGCCTCGGCAAGGCCGCCCGCCTCGCCAAGTGGACGTTCTTCTTCGTCCTCGCCAACCAGGTCGGCCTCGTCGTCGTGACCCAGCTGGCCACCTGGGCCGGCTCGGTCGCCGAGAAGCAGGGCCACCCCGGCACCGGCATCACCGCCTACAACTACGCGCTGCTGCTGTGGCAGATGCCGCAGGCCATCATCACCGTCTCCGTCATGACGGCCGTCCTGCCCCGCATCTCCCGCTCCGCCCACGACGGCGACGCGGCCGCCGTCCGCGACGACATCTCCTACGGCCTGCGCACCTCGGCCGTCGCGATCGTGCCCTGCGCCTTCGCCTTCCTCGCCCTCGGCGTCCCGATGGCCACGCTGCTGTACGCGGGTTCCGGCGACGGCGCCCGCAACATCGGCTACGTGCTGATGGCGTTCGGCCTCGGCCTCATCCCCTACTCGGTCCAGTACGTGGTGCTGCGCGGCTTCTACGCCTACGAGGACACGCGCACGCCCTTCTACAACACGGTCATCGTGGCCGCCGTCAACGCGGCCGTCTCCACCGCCGCGTTCTTCGTGCTCCCCGCCCGCTGGGCCGTCGTCGGCATGGCCGCCGCCTACGGACTCGGCTACGCCGTCGGCGTCGGCGTCGCATGGAAGCGGCTGCGCAAGCGGCTCGGCGGCGACCTCGACGGCGCCCACGTGCGGCGCACCTACGCCCGCCTCACCGGCGCCTGCATCCCGGCCGCCGCCGTCGCCGGAGGCGCCGCGTACGCGGTCACGCAGTGGCTGGGCAGCGGAGTCGCCGGCTCCCTCGCGTCGCTGACCGCGGGTCTCATCGCGCTGGCCGCCGTCTTCCTCCTGGCCGCCAAGCGGATGCGCATCGAGGAGCTCAACGCCATGGTCGGGATGGTTCGCGGACGCATGGGGCGCTGATGCGCACAACCGTCGCACTCCTTCGCGTGTCGTGCATAGCGCCGGACTGTGGGCACAATTGGCATGGCTTCGCAGACTGGCCGACAGCGTGTAACGGATGGGGAGGCAGGAACGACGGTGGCGGAACGTAGCACGGCTGCCGTCGACGTGGCCGACAACGGCGGCGACCAGCCGCCGGCCGCTGGTGCGGCAAAGGCCACGGCCGACGGGGCGGAGACCCAGAACGGACGAGCCGCGGACAAACCCGTCCCCGAGGAAAAGGACGGCGAACACAGGACCGCGGTACCGGCCGCAGCCCCCGAACTCCACAGCGGCCACAAGCTCGCCAGGCGCTACCGCCTGGAGGAGTGCGTCACCCGTCTGGACGGATTCAGCAGCTGGCGCGCGGTGGACGAGAAGCTGCGCCGTGCCGTGGGCGTCCACCTGCTGCCCGCCGACCACCCCCGCGCCCGCTCCGTCCTGGCCGCGGCCCGCTCCTCCGCCCTGCTCGGCGACCCCCGGTTCGTCCAGGTCCTCGACGCGGTGGAGGAGAACGACCTCGTCTACGTCGTCCACGAGTGGCTGCCCGACGCCACCGAGCTGACCTCCCTCCTCGCCACCGGCCCCCTGGAGCCCCACGAGGCCTACCAGCTCGTCAGCCAGGTCTCCCAGGCCATGGCCGCCGCACACCGCGAGGGCCTCTCCCACCTCCGGCTCACACCCGGCGCGATACTGCGGACCTCCACCGGGCAGTACCGCATCCGCGGCCTCGCGGTGAACGCGGCCCTGCGCGGCATCACCAGCGACACCCCCCAGCGCACCGACACGGAAGCGATCGGTGCGCTGTTGTACGCCTCCCTCACCCAGCGCTGGCCCTACGAGAACGACGCCTACGGGCTCACCGGCCTTCCCAAGGACGTCGGCCTGATCCCCCCGGACCAGGTGCGCGCCGGCGTCCACCGCGGCCTGGGCCAGCTCGCCATGCGCGCCCTCGCCAACGACGGGGCCACGGCCTCGCGGCAGGAGCCCCCCTGCACCACGCCGGAGGAGCTGGCCAAGGCAGTCGCCGCCATGCCGCGGATCAGACCGCCGGAGCCCGCATTCACGGCGCCGCCCGAGTACCAGCACACCACCTACCAGCAGGGCAGCTACGGCCGTCCGCCGACGCACCCCGGGACACCGGCCGCCCAGGTCATCGTGGCCCCGCCGCCCCCGCTGCAGAGCCGCGCGGGCCGCGTCCTGAAGTGGGCCGTGTCCGCGCTGCTCATCACGGCGCTGGGCCTGGGCAGCTGGCAGCTGGCCGACACGCTCCTCGACCACGGCAAGGGCGACAGCGGCAACGGCGGCTCACAGCAAACCGCCCCCACCGGCGAGCCTCCGAAGGTGCGGGAGCCCAAGCAGCTGAAGGTGAGCGCCGCGACCATCTTCGGCAGGGAGCCGATCAGGAAGGAAGACGCGCCAAGGGCCGTGGACGGCGACGGCTCCACCGGATGGATCACCCTCCACTTCAAGTCTCAGGCGAACTTCGGCAACCTTGCCGACTACGAGGACGGAAGCGGCGTCATCGTCGATCTCGGCAGCGTGCAGGAGGTGACCAGCCTTCGAGCGGAGATGTACGCCGCGGGCCACAAGGCCCAGGTGCGCGCTGCCGCGGCCGACGCCTCCTCGCCGAATTCGATCTCCGACTTCCCCCAGGAGCTCACGAAGCTGCAAAAGACGGGAAGGACCCTGGAAGCCAAGCCCGAAGCTCCGGTGAAGACCCGCTACCTGCTGGTGCACATCACGGAACTGCCCCCTGAGAGCGGCGGCGACTTCCGGGGCGGCATCAACGAGATCAAGGTCATGGGCCTGGTCGACTGACGGCCGCGGCCGGGTCGCACGGAACTGGGGCCGCGGTGCACGGGACGGGCGTCCCAGGGCACCGCGGCCCTCGCCGTCTGCGGGTCGGGACGCGGGGGGCCGCCCCCTCGTGTTCGGGCCGTACAGGGCCTAGTCTCCATGCCGGGAGAAGCGAGGTGTGATGCACGCAGCAACGGGGGACGGCCGCAGCGACCGGGAGCTGCTCGCGTCGCATGCCGCCGGCGACCCCGACGCCTTCGCGGAGATCGTGCGCCGCCACCGCGACCGGCTCTGGGCCGTGGCCCTGCGCACCCTCGGGGACCGCGAGGAGGCCGCCGACGCCGTGCAGGACGCGCTCGTCTCCGCCTACCGGGCCGCCCACACCTTCCGGGGGGAGTCCGCCGTCACCACCTGGCTGCACCGGATCACCGTGAACGCCTGCCTCGACCGCGCCCGCAAGGCCGCCGTCCGCAAGACCGCCCCGCTCGACGACACCGAGCGCCTGGAGCGCCTCCTGGAGCCCCACGAGTCCGCAGAGGCCCCGGCCGAACGGCAGGAGCTGCACCGCCAGCTCCTCGCCGCCCTGGGGACCCTGCCGGCCGACCAGCGCGCGGCCCTGGTCCTCGTCGACATGCAGGGGTACTCCGTGGCGGAGGCCTCCGACGTGCTGGGCGTCCCCTCCGGCACGGTGAAGAGCCGGTGCGCGCGCGGCCGGGCCAAGCTCGTCCCGATGCTCACTCATCTGCGCTCGAATGCCGGGGATAACACCGCTGCGGAGCGGGGAAGGAACCGGACGCCGGGGACACCCGTCCCACCAGCGGCAGATCCCGGTCATCCAGCCCCGGGCGCAGACACGGTGAAGGGCGGAGGTGGACGAACGTGACTCCCGCAGCCGACACGATCCGGCACCCGGACGTCTCGGAGATCTCCGACCTGGCCGAGGGGCTGCTCTCCCCGGCCCGGAGCGCGCAGGTGCGCCGCCACCTGGCCGAGTGCCCCCTGTGCGCCGACGTACTCGCGTCCCTGGAGGAGATCCGCTCGCTGCTCGGCACGCTGCCGGGGCCGCCGCGCATGCCCGCGGACATCGCCGGACGCATCGACGCGGCCCTCGCGGCCGAGGCCCTGCTGGACTCCACCACGCCGAGGGCCGGCGCCGCCGTCGGCGCGGAAGCGGACGGCGCGGAAGCGGACGCAGCAGCGCAGCCGGGCGCCTCCGGCGCCTCCGGCGCCGCGGCGGCCCGTCCGGGTGGTCGGCGGCCCTCGGGCCACCCGGACGGAGCAACCGGCCCCGGCCGGCGCCGCGCCCGGCGCCGGATCGCGGTCGTCGCCGCACTGGCGGGCGCCGCGGCATGCGCCGTCGGCATCCTCTTGGCCGGGGGCCTGTTCGGATCGGGTTCGCCAGACACCGCCGCCCGCACCTCCGACCCCCGTACGACAGCCCAGGCGCCGGCCGGGGGCACCTACACCGCCCAGGGCCTCCAGGACAGCGTCCGGCGGCTCCTCGGCCCGGCCGACGGCGCGAAGAAGGCGACCCCTCCCGAGGGGAACAGCACCTTCGGAGCGGAGAACGCCCCGCAGAGCCAGGGCCTCGCCCCCGGCGACCGGGCAGTCGGCACGGACGCGGCCGACGTGCCCGCCTGCGTGCTCGGCGCCACTCGCCGCACCGAGGCCCCGCTCGCCGCCGAACGCGGCAGCTACCAGGGCAGGGAGGTCTTCCTCCTCGTCCTCCCGCACCCCGGAGACGCCGGCCGCGTCGATGCGTACGTCGTGGGCACCGGGTGTACCGCCACCCCTTCGGGCGGTGCCGGAGAGCCCCTGCTGACCAGGACCTACCCGCGGAGCTGACAGCTTGGCACCCGGACGGGGAGGGCCAGGGAATGGACGCGCCTTAGGATCCGTTGGGTGGGGTGAGGCTCCACACCGGCCCCCGGCCAGCAGCGCGCAGTCCACAGAGACGAGGAAGAGACCCGTGAGCGACGTCCGAAACGTGATCATCATCGGTTCCGGGCCGGCCGGATACACGGCCGCCCTCTACACCGCACGCGCTTCGCTCAAGCCGCTCGTCTTCGAGGGCGCCGTCACCGCCGGCGGTGCGCTGATGAACACGACCGAGGTGGAGAACTTCCCGGGCTTCCGCGACGGCATCATGGGCCCGGACCTGATGGACAACATGCGCGGCCAGGCCGAGCGCTTCGGCGCCGAGCTCGTCGCGGACGACATCGTGTCCGTCGACCTGGCCGGTGAGATCAAGACCGTCACCGACACGGCCGGCACCGTCCACCGCGCCAAGGCCGTCATCGTGGCCACCGGTTCGCAGCACCGCAAGCTGGGCCTGCCCAACGAGGACGCCCTCTCCGGCCGCGGCGTCTCCTGGTGCGCCACCTGCGACGGCTTCTTCTTCAAGGACCAGGACATCGCCGTCGTCGGCGGCGGCGACACCGCGATCGAAGAGGCCACGTTCCTCTCCCGGTTCGCCAAGTCCGTCACCGTCGTCCACCGCCGCGACGCGCTGCGTGCGTCGAAGGCCATGCAGGACCGCGCCTTCGCCGACCCGAAGATCCGGTTCGCCTGGGACAGCGAGGTCGCCGTGATCCACGGCGAGCAGAAGCTGTCCGGTCTGACGCTGCGCAACACCAAGACCGGTGAGACTTCCGAGCTGCCCGTGACCGGCCTGTTCATCGCCGTCGGCCACGACCCGAGGACCGAGCTCTTCAAGGACCAGCTGGAGCTCGACGACGAGGGCTACCTCAAGGTGGAGGCCCCCTCGACGCGCACCAACGTCACCGGCGTGTTCGGCGCGGGCGACGTCGTCGACCACACGTACCGTCAGGCCATCACCGCCGCGGGCACCGGCTGCTCGGCCGCCCTCGACGCCGAGCGCTTCCTCGCCGCCCTCTCGCATGCCGAGAAGGCCCACGCGACGGTCTGACCCCAGACTCCCCCCACTCAACACCCCGCAGGAAGAAATAGGAGGCCGCTGTGGCCGGCACCCTCAAGAACGTGACCGACGCCGACTTCGAGACCGAGGTCCTCAAGAGCACCAAGCCCGTCCTGGTGGACTTCTGGGCCGAGTGGTGCGGCCCGTGCCGCCAGATCGCGCCGTCCCTGGAGGCCATCGCCGCCGAGTACGGCGACCAGATCGAGATCGTCAAGCTCAACATCGACCAGAACCCCGGCACGGCCGCCAAGTACGGCGTCATGTCCATCCCGACCCTGAACGTCTACCAGGGCGGTGAGGTCGTCAAGACCATCGTCGGTGCCAAGCCCAAGGCGGCCATCCTGCGCGACCTGAGCGACTTCGTCGGGGGCCCGGCCGCCTGACGGCAGCCGCCTCCGCCGCGTTTCACGTGAAACGGGGCCGCCCCCAGGGGCGGCCCCGTTTCGCACGTCCGGTCCCGCCCCGAGCCGAAGGGCTCACAGGGGGCGCAGTGCCGGCTCCTTGCGGGCGCCTCCGAGGAGCCGGTCCAGTGCCAACTCCACGTCCTCCTTCCAGGAGAGCGTGGAGCGCAGCTCCAACCGCAGCCGCGGGTGCATGGCGTGCGGCCGAACAGTCTTGAAGCCCACGGCCAGCAGGTGATCGGCGGGGAGCAGGCAGGCGGGTCCTTCCCAGCGGGCGTCGCCGAACGCCTCGATGGCGCGGAACCCGCGCCGCAGGAGGTCCTTGGCCACGGTCTGCACCATCACCCGCCCCAGGCCCTGCCCCTGGTACCCGGGGCTGATCCAAGCGGTGATCAGCTGCACCGCGTCGGGTGAGACCGGGCTCGTCGGGAAGGCCGTCGAACGGGGGACGTAGGCAGGCGGCGCGTACATCACGAAGCCGACGGGGACCTCGTCCACGTAGACGACGCGGCCGCACGAACCCCACTCCAGGAGGACGGCGGAGATCCACCCCTCCTTTTCGAGTTCGGACGTCCCTGCCTTCACGGCGGCCTCGCCGCTGACCGGGTCCAGCTCCCAGAACACACAGGACCGGCAACGCCGAGGCAGGTCCTGCAGGTTGTCCAGTGTGAGTGGTACCAACCGACGCCCCATGAGCGCATCGTATCCAGAGCCCGAATCAGGAGAAACCGCTCCAAGCCAAAGGGGCGGACCGCCCCGGCAGCACCGGCGCGATCCGCCCCTCGGCGGGCGGGAGGGTCACTCCGCGGACTGCCCCTGCTCCAGCACCCGGCCCTCGCCGGGAGCCAGGGTCGCCAGGATCCGCTCCAGGTCCTCCATCGAGGCGAACTCGACGGTGATCTTGCCCTTCTTCTGGCCCAGGTCGACCTTCACCCGGGTCTCGAAGCGGTCGGACAGCCTCGTCGCCAGCTCACTGAGGGCCGGGGACACCCGGCCGCCCGCGCGGGGGCCCTTCGGCTTGACCGCGGCCGCCGGCTCCGAGCCCATGAGCGAGACGATCTCCTCGACCGAACGCACGGAAAGCCCTTCGGCCACGATGCGTGCGGCGAGCTGGTCCTGGGCTTCCGGGTCATCGACACCGAGCAGGGCGCGGGCGTGGCCGGCCAGCAGGACTCCGGCCGCCACCCGGCGCTGCACCTTCGGCGACAGCTTGAGGAGCCGGAGGGTGTTCGTCACCTGCGGACGGGAGCGGCCGATCCGGTCCGCCAGCTCGTCGTGGGTGCAGTTGAAGTCCCGCAGCAGCTGGTCGTAGGCCGCAGCCTCTTCCAGCGGGTTCAGCTGTGCCCGGTGGAGGTTCTCCAGCAGGGCGTCCAACAGCATCTTGTCGTCTTCGGTGGCCCGGATGATCGCCGGAATCCGCTGGAGGCCGGCCTCCTTGCAGGCCCGCAGGCGCCGCTCGCCCATGATGAGCTCGTAGCCGCCGGCTGGTGCCCGCCGCACGACGATCGGCTGGAGCAGCCCGACCTCGCGGATGGAGGTGACCAGCTCCGCCAGAGCCGCTCCGTCGAAGACCTCACGGGGCTGCCACGGATTCGCCTCGATCTCGTCCACCGCGATTTCGGCGAAGGTTGCTCCCGCCACCTCGCCGGCCGCGGGCTCCACCGCGACGGTGTCGATCGGCTCGGCGACCGCAATCGATGTTTCACGTGAAACATCGGCCTGTGCGAGGGAGGTCAGCTTCGCCGCGGCGATGCCCCGCTCGGAACTCGGCCCCGGCAGGGAGGCCGCTACCGCCGGCCCGGCGCCCGCTGCGGGCGTCCTCTCCTGGGGAGCCGCGGGAATCAGCGCGCCGAGCCCCCGCCCCAGACCCCTACGTCGCTCACTCATTGGATCCCCTCCGCCATGCTCTGCGTGCTGTTCATGCCTGCGCCCACGTGGGCGTTGCGGCCGTCGTAATGGAGTCCGGCCCCCCGCAGCGCCATCTCCCGCGCCGCTTCCATGTAGGAGAGGGCGCCGCTGGAGCCCGGGTCGTAGGTGAGCACCGTCTGCCCGTAGCTCGGCGCCTCGGAGATGCGCACCGACCGGGGAATGCTCGTCCGCAGGACCTCGCTCCCGAAGTGGGTGCGGACCTCCTCCGCCACCTGGGAGGCCAGCCGCGTCCTGCCGTCGTACATCGTCAGCAGGATCGTCGACACATGCAGTGCCGGGTTCAGATGTGCCCGCACCAGGTCGACGTTGCGCAGCAGCTGGCCGAGCCCCTCCAGGGCGTAGTACTCGCACTGGATCGGGATCAGTACCTCGGCACCGGCGACCAGGGCGTTCACCGTCAGCAGGCCCAGGGAGGGCGGGCAGTCGATGAGGATGTAGTCCAGCGGCTGCTCGTATGCCTGGATGGCCCGCTGGAGGCGGCTCTCGCGCGCCACAAGCGAGACGAGCTCGATCTCCGCGCCCGCCAGGTCGATGGTGGCCGGGGCGCAGAAGAGCCCTTCCACGTCCACGACCGGCTGGACGACTTCGAGGAGCGGCCGGCTGTCCACCAGGACGTCGTAGATCGACGGCACCTCGGCGTGGTGATCGATGCCGAGCGCGGTGGAGGCGTTGCCCTGCGGGTCGAGGTCGATGACCAGAACGCGTGCACCGTGCAGGGCCAGGGAGGCCGCGAGGTTCACGGTCGTCGTGGTCTTGCCCACTCCGCCCTTCTGGTTCGCGACCACGATGACCCGGGTCTGCGCCGGCCTCGGCAGCCCCTCGCCCGAACGGGCCAGCGGCTCGACCGCGAAGGACGCGGCTGCGCCGATGGACGCGTCGTTGTCGACGGGAGGCGGGGGCGGTGTTTCACGTGAAACATCGCCGCCCGCCGATTCAGATCGGGGACCGGGGACCGGATCGGCCATCGGCCCCGCGAGGTTGGCGTCTGACCGCACGGTGTCACTCTCCTCGGCATCAGGCTCGGGCTGAACAGAGCCTGCCATGTCACCGGGGTCGCGAACCAGCGGGGCCCGTGCACCTGTGGATGAATCCACACCTGTGGACAACTCCGTCCCCCCTGTCTCCTTGCGGGAGCGGGGAGCGGCGGCCGCACGGCCGCGACTGATGATTCCGTGCAGCAGAGAGCGACGTTTCACGTGAAACACGATGCCGAAACGGAGTCTTCAGACCCCTCCGACACTCCGAAATCCATACCTATCGGGCACAACGGGCCCTATATAGAACCCGCCGCACCCGAGAAACGCCGCCCTCAGCGACGGCGGCGTGCGCGCCCCACCCGGGCCGCCTTCGCCCGCTTGGCGGCGAACCTCACCCCGCCGGGGCTCTCGCCGACCTCCACCCGGACCACCGTCGACAGGGGATCCACCACACCCTCGCCGACATGGAGCACCGAGGTCTTCACCACACCGAGCTTGGCCAGCGCGGTCTTCGCCGCCACCAGCTCCTCCTCAGCGGTGTCTCCCTTGAGGGCCAGCATCTCGCCGTACGGGCGCAGCAGCGGCACACCCCAGCCCGCGAGGCGGTCCAGCGGAGCCACCGCGCGCGCGGTCACCACGTGTACCGGCGGCACTTTGCCGAGCATCTCCTCGGCGCGGCCGCGGACCACCGTCACGTGGTCCAGCCCCAGCAGCTCCACGGCTTCCTGGAGGAAGGTGGTGCGCCGCAGCAGGGGCTCCAGCAGGGTGATCTTCAGGTCCCGCCGTACGAGGGCCAGCGGAATGCCGGGGAGACCCGCGCCGGAGCCCACGTCGCACACGGTGACGCCCTCCGGAACGACCTCCGAGAGGACGGCGCAGTTCAGCAGGTGCCGCTCCCACAGGCGCGGGACCTCGCGCGGGCCGATCAGGCCGCGCTTGACCCCTGCGTCGGCCAGCAGCTCCGCATACCGCACAGCTTCCGGGAAAAACTCGCCGAACACCGCGCGCGCCTGCTCGGGTGCCGGGGGAAGCTCCGCTGCCTCCGTCACGGGGGACCGTCCTTCCGTATCGCGTACCGCGTGGATCGAGGGGGATCGAGGGGGTGCACCGCTCGGGCGGGTCCGGCCCGCCCGGCCATGCCAGGCTGACAAACATCGGCCCCGTCTGCGACACAGACGGGGCCGAGGACTCGGGCTCGGGGTCAGGCCGGGAGCACGACGACGAAGCGCTGCGGCTCCTCGCCTTCCGACTCGCTCCGCAGACCGGCGGCCGCCACGGCGTCGTGGACGACCTTGCGCTCGAACGGCGTCATGGGGGCGAGCTTGAGGGGCTCGCCGGAGGCCTTGACGTCGGCCGCGGCCTTGGCGCCGATGGCCGCCAGCTCCTGGCGCTTCTTCGCCCGGAAGCCGGCGATGTCCAGCATGAGGCGGCTGCGGTCGCCGGTCTCGCGGTGGACGGCGAGGCGGGTGAGCTCCTGCAGGGCCTCCAGGACCTCACCGTCACGGCCGACGAGCTTCTGCAGGTCGCGGCTGTCCGAGTCGCTGACGATCGACACGGAGGCGCGGTCGGCCTCGACGTCCATGTCGATGTCGCCGTCGAGGTCGGCGATGTCCAGCAGACCCTCGAGGTAGTCGGCCGCGATCTCACCCTCCTGCTCGAGGCGGGTGAGGGTGTCGCCACTCTGGGCGGCGGCGGTGGTGGTGCCTTCCGTCACGGGAGGGACTCCTTCTTACTTCTTGGAAGAGGGCTTGGAGGGCGTCTGGCGCTGCGACTTCGACTGGCGCTTGGGCTGCTGCCGCTTGGGGGCGCCGCCGCTCGCCGCGTCGGCGTCCGCCGTGGCCACGGCGCTCTTGACCACGGAACCGTCGGCCTGGGCCGCCAGGCCCTGCTTCGTCAGCGCCGCGATGAACCTGCGCTCGTTCTCGTTGCGGTCCGCGCCCTTGGCCACGATTCCCGCGACGATCTTCTTCCGGCCCCGCCCCTTGACGCCCTCGTGCGAGGAGACGTGCTTGAGGAGGCGTGCCAGGTACTGGTCCTGGGCCTTGCTGCCCGGGGTGGGGTTCTGGTTGATCACGTACATCTGCTGGCCCATGGTCCAGACGTTGGTGGTCAGCCAGTAGACGAGGACACCGACGGGGAAGTTGACACCCATGACCGCGAAGATCACCGGGAAGATGTACATGAGCATCTTCTGCTGCTGCATGAACGGCGTCTTGACCGTGAGGTCGACGTTCTTCTGCATCAGCTGGCGCTGCGTGTAGAACTGCGACAGCGACATCAGGATGATCATGACTGCGGTCACGATGCGGACGTCGGTCAGGGAGGCGCCGAGCGCGGCGACCTTCTCCTCGCTGTCCATGAACTTCGCCGCGATCGGGGCGCCGAAGATGCGGGCGGACCGGGCGCTGTCGACGAGCTGCTCGTCCAGGACACCGATGGTCTTGCCGTCGGCGATGGTCGCGAGCACGTGGTACAGGGCGAAGAAGAACGGGGACTGCGCCAGGATGGGCAGGCACGAGGAGAGCGGGTTGGTACCCGTCTCCTTGTACAGCTTCATCATCTCTTCGGACTGGCGCTGCTTGTCGTTCTTGTAGCGCTCCTGGATCGCCTTCATCTTCGGCTGGAGCGCCTGCATGCCGCGCGTCGCCTTGATCTGCTTCACGAAGAGCGGGATCAGGCAGATGCGGATCAGGACCACGAGGGACACGATGGACAGGCCCCAGGCCCACCCACTGTCCGCACCGAAGATCGCACCGTACAGCGAGTGGAACTGCACGATGATCCACGAGACGGGCGTGGTGATAAAGCTGAACAGACTGGCAATCGTGTCCACTAATCAGGCTCCTTGAGCATTGCGAGATCTACGCAACGCACTGCGCAGCTGCTCGTGCCAACGCGGGCGTTTACGAGGTGGGACATGGTCCACGCCGCCTGCGGTCCACGGATTGCACCGCAGGATCCGCCAGACGGTCAGGACCGTCCCCTTCACCGCACCATGCCGGTCGATGGCCGTGAACCCGTAGCGTGAGCACGAGGGGTAATAGCGGCACACCGGGCCGAGCAGCGGACTGATCGTCCACTGGTACAGCTTGATCAGAGCGAGCAGCGGGTACTTCATCGAGCTGCGCCTCCCAGGAGCCGCAGCAGGGCGGCATCCAGGTCCCGGGCCAGATCCTCGGGGCCGACATCGCCCGATCCGGGCAGTGCCCGCACCACCACCAGGCTACCGGCGGGCAGCCGGGTCAGCCGTTCGCGCACGAGATGGCGCAGTCGGCGCTTGACCCGGTTGCGGACCACGGCACCGCCCACGGCCTTGCTGACGACGAAACCCGCACGCGTCGGGGAATCAGTCTCCCCCGGCTCGTGCGGGTCCGTTGCACCGCTTGTACGTAGGTGGACGACGAGGAGCGGGCGACCGGCCCTGCGGCCCCGCCGTACCGCGCTCGCGAAGTCCTCGCGCCGCCTCAGCCGATTGTCGGGAGACAGCACGACGTCACTACCTGCGTGTGGTTACGCGGAGAGGGCAGAGCGGCCCTTGCTGCGGCGGTTCGCCAGGATGGCGCGGCCGGCACGCGTACGCATCCGCAGGCGGAAGCCGTGGGTCTTGGCGCGGCGGCGGTTGTTCGGCTGGAAGGTGCGCTTGCTCACTCGGGGGCTCCAGAGAATGAATCGTTGTGGCGGGACATCGCCTGGCTGTCACCGTGCGCCCACGAGGAAGCTCGCGTGTTCGCCCGAGTGGCACCGCTCAACGATCACAACTAGTGATCCTCGCCCATCGGTAGGCAGGCGGCAGCAGCCATCGACAACTCGACCTCGTTACGGTACGCGCGGCTACGCCATCCGGTCAAACCGAGGCGATGCCACCCCGCGCTGTGCACAGGCTGTGGACAACGACTTGAACCGTACCGGCTGCGCTGACTACCGTTGCCTGACCCTGGATTTTTTGTCCCGACCGTCCCAAAGAACCACACATTCGTGGGACCCCCTGTGAGAGAGCGTGCCCTGTGGCTGACGTACCTGCCGATCTTGCCGCAGTGTGGCCACGGGTGCTCGACAAGCTCCTGGGGGAGGGGCAGCAGGCGATCGAGCCCAAGGACCGGCAGTGGATCGAGCGCTGCCAGCCCCTGGCCCTGGTCGCCGACACCGCACTGCTCGCGGTGCCCAACGAGTACGGCAAGCGCGTCCTCGAGGGCCGCCTCGCCCCGCTGATCAGCGATGCGCTGAGCCGCGAGTGCGGCCGCCCGATCCGCATCGCCATCACCGTCGACGACTCGGCCGGCGAGCCCGCCCCCATGGCGCCGCCGGCCCCGCAGCGCGGCGACGCGTACGAGCCGTACGGCGGGCAGCGCTCCGGCGGGCACACCGGCCCGGCCGACGACCAGCTGCCGACGGCCCGCCCCGCCTACCCGGACTACCAGCAGCCGCGCCCCGAGCCCGGCACCTGGCCCCGCGGGGGCCAGCAGGACGACTACAGCTGGCAGCAGCCCCGCCTCGGCGGCTTCCCCGAGCGCGACCCCTACGCCTCCCCGCAGCCCGGCTACCTCCAGCAGCCGGAGTCCGGCGGCTACGAGCAGGGCCCGTACGACCAGAACGGCTACGACCAGGGCTCCTACGAGCAGAAGCCGTACGAGTACGATCCGCAGCCGCTGCCCTACGAGCAGCAGCAGTACGAGCAGTCCGCGCCGCGCCCGGCGCCCGGCCGGCCCGCCCCGCCGGCGCCGTCCGCCGGCTCGACCCCGGGCCCGCTGGAGCCGACGGCCCGGCTGAACCCGAAGTACCTCTTCGACACGTTCGTGATCGGCGCGTCGAACCGCTTCGCGCACGCGGCCGCGGTGGCGGTCGCCGAGGCGCCCGCCAAGGCCTACAACCCGCTCTTCATCTACGGCGAGTCCGGCCTGGGCAAGACGCACCTGCTGCACGCCATCGGGCACTACGCGCGCAGCCTGTACCCGGGGACGCGGGTGCGGTACGTGAGCTCGGAGGAGTTCACCAACGAGTTCATCAACTCCATCCGCGACGGCAAGGGCGACGCCTTCCGCAAGCGCTACCGCGAGATGGACATCCTGCTGGTCGACGACATCCAGTTCCTCGCGAGCAAGGAGTCGACGCAGGAGGAGTTCTTCCACACCTTCAACACGCTGCACAACGCGAACAAGCAGATCGTGCTGTCCTCCGACCGGCCGCCCAAGCAGCTCGTCACGCTGGAGGACCGGCTCCGCAACCGCTTCGAGTGGGGCCTGATCACGGACGTGCAGCCGCCCGAGCTGGAGACGCGCATCGCGATCCTGCGCAAGAAGGCGGTGCAGGAGCAGCTCAACGCCCCGCCGGAGGTGCTGGAGTTCATCGCCTCCCGCATCTCGCGCAACATCCGCGAGCTGGAGGGGGCCCTGATCCGGGTCACCGCCTTCGCGAGCCTGAACCGCCAGCCGGTCGACCTGGGCCTGACCGAGGACGTCCTGAAGAACCTGATCCCGGGGGGCGAGGACTCGGCGCCCGAGATCACGGCCGGGGACATCATGGCGGCCACCGCCGACTACTTCGGCCTGACGGTGGACGACCTGTGCGGCTCCTCGCGCAGCCGGGTGCTGGTCACGGCGCGGCAGATCGCGATGTACCTGTGCCGGGAGCTGACGGACCTCTCCCTGCCGAAGATCGGTGCGCACTTCGGCGGCCGCGACCACACCACCGTCATGCACGCGGACCGCAAGATCCGCGCCCTGATGGCGGAGCGGCGCTCCATCTACAACCAGGTCACCGAGCTCACGAACCGCATCAAGAACGCCTGACCGGCGCTTCCTCCCTCGCATCCACAGGCCGGCCCGCGGAGCCGCGGGCCGGCCTGTGCGCTACCTCCCGACAGCCCGTCAAAGTGCCTTCTGCGGGCTCTCGGTGCTCCGCCAAACGCATCCACAGGGCGCTTCCGGATCACTCCGGGGGCGCCCTTCTTCATGCGCGCGCCCCTGGTCTGTTCGAATACGCCCCCTGGAGAGCAACTTATCCACAGATTGCGGGACTTTCTTGGGTCCACAGGGTGGGGACGGGTTTCGTCACCCACAATCTGTCCACAGGGCTGCCTGGTGAGGGACCATCAGGGCAGGTCAGCCGCCTGTGGAATTGTGCACCGAAGATATCCACAGACTGTGGACGGTCGCTCCGTCCACAGACACGTCCACGGCGTTGTCCACCGCCAACCCACAGGTTGCCGCATGCTGTGCACAGGTTCCGATGACTTACCCACACCGCTGTCCACTGTTCGGCAACAGAGTGACCCCGCTCACCGGCCGGAGTGAAAGCCGTCACACCAAGGTCGACGTTTGGGCTGTGGAGTACCGGGGGAAAACTGGGGACGCAGCTGTGGAGTACTCCAGGTCATCTGGGGATGGCCTGTGCAGAACTTTCTGTTCTCCACAGCGACACCGTGTTGTCCACGGCGCCGCCCACAGGGCATGGGGATAAAAACTGGGGCTTGACCTGCGGAAACGGGCTTATCCACGGTTTCCACAGCCCCTACTACTACCCCCATGGACAGTTAGCTCGGAATCGGTTTTCAAGCAGCCCCTGTGCACAACCCGGCTCGAAGGCCTCCCCGACACCTCGCTCCGGATTTGACGGCCGGCAGCACGCGCTGTCGGTGCCGTACGTCAGACTGGTTCCCGGCACCGACGGGCCGCAGCCCCCGGGGCACGGCAGCGGCGGGCCGACGACGAAGGCCGGCAGACGGACGAGCGAGCAACAGCAGGAGGCGGTTCCGGTGAAGATCCGGGTGGAGCGCGACGTACTCGCGGAGGCGGTGGCCTGGGCTGCCCGCAGCCTCCCGGCCCGGCCGCCCGTGCCCGTCCTCGCGGGCCTGCTGCTGAAGGCCGAGGAAGGGACGCTGTCCCTCTCCGGCTTCGACTACGAGGTCTCGGCCCGCGTCTCCGTCGAGGCGGACGTCGAGGAGGACGGCACCGTCCTCGTCTCCGGCCGGCTCCTCGCCGACATCTGCCGCGCCCTCCCCAACCGGCCGGTGGAGATTTCCACAGACGGTGTACGGGCGACCGTGGTGTGCGGCTCCTCCCGCTTCACCCTCCACACCCTGCCGGTGGAGGAGTACCCGGCCCTGCCGCAGATGCCGACCGCCACCGGCACCGTCTCCGGCGAGGTCTTCGCCGCCGCCGCGGCCCAGGTCGCCATCGCCGCCGGCCGTGACGACACCCTTCCCGTCCTCACCGGCGTCCGCATCGAGATCGAGGGCGACCGCGTCACCCTCGCCTCCACCGACCGCTACCGCTTCGCGGTCCGCGAGTTCCTGTGGAAGCCGGAGAACCCGGACGCCTCCGCCGTCGCCCTCGTCCCCGCCAAGACGCTCCTCGACACGGCGAAGTCCCTGACCAGCGGCGACACCGTCACCCTGGCGCTGTCCGGCTCCGGTGCCGGCGAGGGCCTCATCGGCTTCGAGGGCGCCGGCCGCCGCACCACCACCCGCCTCCTCGAAGGCGACCTGCCCAAGTACCGCACGCTCTTCCCGACCGAGTTCAACTCCGTCGCCGTGATCGAGACCGCCCCCTTCGTGGAGGCCGTCAAGCGCGTCGCGCTGGTCGCCGAGCGCAACACCCCGGTCCGCCTGAGCTTCGAGCAGGGCGTGCTGATCCTGGAGGCCGGCTCCTCCGACGACGCACAGGCTGTGGAAAGGGTCGACGCGGTCCTGGAGGGCGACGACATCTCGATCGCCTTCAACCCGACCTTCCTGCTCGACGGCCTCAGCGCGATCGACTCGCCCGCCGCCCAGCTCAGCTTCACCACGTCCACCAAGCCGGCGCTCCTCAGCGGCCGCCCCGCCGTGGACGCCGAGGCGGACGAGGCCTACAAGTACCTGATCATGCCGGTGCGCCTCTCCGGCTGACACCCGCCCGCCACCGGGGCCCGCTCCCGCCGCCCGCGGGGGACCGGGCCCCGACGGCTGCGGCCCCGCCTGCCGCACGCCCCGCGGCCCCCGCGCCCCGTACGGCGGAGCCCGGAGCGCCCGTGGCGCCGTGTGCGACGGCCCGGCGTAGGCTCGGAGCCGGGTACTCCCGGGCACCGGGGGAATCCGGCACACACGGCCACAACGCAAAAGGAACCACCTGATGGAGCTCGGTCTCGTCGGTCTCGGCAAGATGGGCGGCAACATGCGCGAGCGCATCCGCCGCGCAGGCCACACCGTCATCGGATACGACCGCAACCCTGACCTCGCCGACGTCCACAGCCTCGCGGAGCTTGTGGACGGACTCCAGGCGCCCCGCGTGGTGTGGGTGATGGTCCCGGCCGGTGCCGCGACCCAGTCCACCATCGACGAGCTCGGCGAGCTGCTCTCCCCCGGCGACGTCGTCGTCGACGGCGGCAACTCGCGCTGGACCGACGACGAGAAGCACGCCGAGGAGCTCGCCGCCAGGGGCATCGGCTTCGTCGACTGCGGCGTCTCCGGCGGCGTGTGGGGCCTGGAGAACGGCTACGCGCTCATGTACGGCGGCGAGAAGGAGCACGTCGCGGCCGTCCAGCCGGTCTTCGACGCGCTCAAGCCCGAGGGCGACTTCGGCGCCGTCCACGCCGGCAAGGTCGGCGCCGGCCACTTCGCGAAGATGGTCCACAACGGCATCGAGTACGCCATGATGCAGGCCTACGCCGAGGGCTGGGAGCTGCTGGAGAAGGTCGACTCCGTCACCGACGTCCGCGAGGTGTTCCGGTCCTGGCAGGAGGGGACGGTCATCCGCTCCTGGCTGCTCGACCTGGCCGTCAACGCCCTCGACGAGGACGAGCACCTGGAGCAGCTGCGCGGCTACGCGCAGGACTCCGGCGAGGGCCGCTGGACCGTGGAGGCGGCGATCGACAACGCCGTCCCGCTGCCGGCGATCACCGCGTCGCTCTTCGCGCGCTTCGCCTCGCGCCAGGACGACTCGCCGCAGATGAAGATGATCGCCGCGCTGCGCAACCAGTTCGGCGGCCACGCGGTGGAGAAGAAGTAGCCGCCGCACCCACCGCACCACCGCACCACACAGCAGAGCAGAGCAGAGCAGAGCCGGGGGAGGTCGGCGCCGCATGCACGTCACGCACCTCTCCCTGGCCGACTTCCGCTCGTACGCCCGGGCCGAGGTCCCCCTCGACCCGGGCGTCACCGCCTTCGTGGGCCCCAACGGCCAGGGCAAGACGAACCTCGTCGAGGCCGTCGGCTACCTGGCCACGCTGGGCAGCCACCGGGTGTCCTCGGACGCCCCCCTCGTCCGGATGGGCGCCGAGCGGGCCGTCGTCCGCGCCGCCGTCCGGCAGGGCGACCGGCAGCAGCTGGTCGAGCTCGAACTCAACCCGGGCCGCGCCAACCGCGCCCGCATCAACAGGTCCTCCCAGGTCAGGCCCCGCGACGTGCTCGGCATCGTCCGGACGGTGCTGTTCGCGCCGGAGGACCTCGCCCTCGTCAAGGGCGACCCGGGGGAGCGCCGCCGCTTCCTCGACGAGCTGGTCACGGCGCGCTCCCCGCGGATGGCGGGGGTCCGCTCCGACTACGAGCGGGTCCTCAAGCAGCGCAACACCCTGCTGAAGTCCGCGGCCATGGCACGCCGGCACGGCGGCCGCTCCATGGACCTGTCCACCCTGGACGTGTGGGACCAGCACCTGGCCCGGGCCGGCGCCGAGCTGCTGGCCCAGCGCCTCGACCTGATCGCGTCGCTGCTCCCGCTGGCCGACAAGGCGTACGAGCAGCTCGCGCCCGGCGGCGGCCCGCTCGGCCTGGCCTACCGCTGCTCCGCGGGCGAGCCCGTCGACAGCGGCGCGGCCCGCTCCCGCGAGGAGCTGTACGAGGTGCTGCTCCAGGCACTGGCGCAGGTGCGCAAGCAGGAGATCGAGCGGGGCGTCACCCTCGTCGGGCCGCACCGCGACGACGTGCTGCTGCGGCTCGGCGAGCTGCCGGCCAAGGGGTACGCCAGCCACGGCGAATCCTGGAGCTACGCGCTCGCGCTGCGGCTCGCCTCGTACGAGCTGCTCCGCGCCGAGGGCGCCGAGCCGGTGCTGATCCTCGACGACGTCTTCGCGGAGCTGGACGCGCGGCGCCGGGAGCGGCTGGCCGGACTGGTGGCCCCGGGGGAGCAGGTCCTGGTGACGGCCGCGGTGGACGACGATGTCCCCGGGGTCCTCGCCGGGGCGCGTTTCGCGGTGTCCGGCGGTGAGGTGACCCGGCTGTGAAGGACCACGGGCAGGGCGGAAACGGAACCGGAAGCGAAAGCAACGCTCCGGGCGAGCGGCCCAGGACTCCGGAGCCCTCCGGCATCGACCTGGCGCGGCAGGCCCTGGCGGCGGCCCGCGAGCAGGCGCGTGCCCGGGGCCAGGCTGCCGGCGGCCGCGGCGCCCGCCGGAACCAGCCGGGCCTGCGTTCGGGCGCCCGGGCCGATGGCAGGGACCCCATGCCGCTGATGGCGGCGCTGGAGCGGCTGCGGACCGAGCGCGGCTGGGAGATGCCGATGGCGGTGGCCGGCGTGATGGAGCGCTGGCCGGAGATCGTCGGGCCGGAGATCGCCGCGCACTGCGAACCGGAACGCTATGAGGAGCGTGAGCTCTTCGTCCGGTGCGACTCCTCGGCCTGGGCGGCGCAGCTGAAGCTGCTCGCCCCGCAGCTGGTCGCGCGGCTGAACGCGGACCTCGGCCAGGGCACGGTCCGGCTGATCAAGGTCCGCGGACCGGGCGGGCGCCCCAAGCCCTACGGTCCCTGGCGGGCCCCCGGCAGCTCGGGCCCGGGCGACACCTACGGCTGACGCCCCCGGGCCGGGCCGCGCCCCCGTCCCCCTCGCCCATTCCCTCCCCTTACCTCTCTCCCCTCCGCCCCTGCCCCCGCAGCCCCGGCGCCCGCCTCCGGCGCGCCTTCCCCACGGGTCGGCAGGCGCCTCCGCACGGCCGGCGGACCGGCCCGTCCCCGTGGCGTCCCTCACGGTGATGAGAGGTTGACAGCCCGAAGCGCTGGACGCCCGCGTGAGCCTCTTTGGGCCCCGGTCCGAATATGGGGAGTCGGAGAGAGGAGGTTCAGGGCGGCACATGCGTACTCAGGTACCGGCAAACCCCCATCGATGTCCGTGGTACCGGTAGACTGAAGCAAATCCCGCCCGGTTGCGGGAACACGCTGACAAACGCTGACAACGCAGATCGACGCAGCCGCTCCACGCCGGCACGCACGCCGGCCCGGAGTCCGGCCTGTGCTGTGCCAGAAAGGGCGCTTCGTGGCCGATTCCGGCAACCTCAACGACAACCAGTCCACAGCCGGCGAGAACGGGGAGGTCACCTCCTCGTACGACGCCTCCGCGATCCAGGTCCTGGAGGGCCTGGACGCCGTGCGCAAGCGGCCCGGCATGTACATCGGCTCGACCGGCGAGCGCGGTCTGCACCACCTCGTGTACGAGGTCGTCGACAACTCCGTCGACGAGGCCCTCGCGGGCCACGCGGACACCATCGACGTGACGATCCTCGCCGACGGCGGCGTGCGCGTGGTCGACAACGGCCGCGGCATCCCCGTCGACATCGTCCCGTCCGAGGGCAAGCCGGCCGTCGAGGTCGTGCTGACCGTCCTGCACGCGGGCGGCAAGTTCGGCGGCGGGGGCTACGCCGTCTCCGGCGGTCTGCACGGCGTCGGCGTGTCCGTCGTCAACGCCCTGTCGACGAAGGTCGCGGTCGAGGTCAAGCGCGACGGCCACCGCTTCACCCAGGACTACAAGCTGGGCGTCCCGACGGCCCCCCTCGCGAAGAACGAGGAGACCGACGAGCACGGCACCACGGTCACGTTCTGGGCCGACGGCGACATCTTCGAGACGACCGAGTACTCCTTCGAGACGCTCTCGCGCCGCTTCCAGGAGATGGCCTTCCTCAACAAGGGCCTGACCATCAGCCTGACCGACGAGCGCGAGTCGGCGAAGGCCACCGTCGGCGCCGAGACGGCCGAGGAGACCGAGGAGCCGCAGGCCCGCACGGTCCGGTACTACTACGAGGGCGGCATCGTCGACTTCGTGAAGTACCTGAACTCGCGCAAGGGCGAGCTCATCCACCCGACGGTCATCTCCGTCGAGTCGGAGGACAAGGAGCGCATGCTCTCGGTCGAGATCGCGATGCAGTGGAACTCGCAGTACACCGAGGGCGTGTACTCCTTCGCGAACACGATCCACACGCACGAGGGCGGCACCCACGAGGAGGGCTTCCGCGCGGCCCTCACCGGCCTGGTCAACCGCTACGCGCGGGACAGGAAGCTGCTGCGGGAGAAGGACGACAACCTCGCCGGCGAGGACATCCGCGAGGGCCTGACGGCGATCATCTCGGTCAAGCTGGGCGAGCCGCAGTTCGAGGGCCAGACCAAGACCAAGCTGGGCAACACGGAGGCCAAGACCTTCGTGCAGAAGGTCGTCCACGAGCACCTGAACGACTGGTTCGACCGCAACCCCAACGAGGCCGCGGACATCGTCCGCAAGGCGATCCAGGCCGCCACGGCCCGCGTCGCGGCCCGCAAGGCCCGCGACCTGACCCGCCGCAAGGGCCTGCTGGAGAGCGCCTCGCTGCCCGGCAAGCTCTCCGACTGCCAGTCCAACGACCCGACGAAGTGCGAGATCTTCATCGTCGAGGGCGACTCCGCCGGCGGCTCCGCCAAGTCCGGCCGCAACCCGATGTACCAGGCCATCCTGCCGATCCGCGGCAAGATCCTGAACGTCGAGAAGGCCCGTATCGACAAGATCCTCCAGAACACCGAGGTCCAGGCGCTCATCAGCGCCTTCGGCACCGGCGTCCACGAGGACTTCGACATCGAGAAGCTCCGCTACCACAAGATCATCCTGATGGCGGACGCCGACGTCGACGGCCAGCACATCAACACCCTGCTGCTGACCTTCCTCTTCCGCTTCATGCGCCCGCTGGTCGAGGCCGGCCACGTGTACCTCTCCCGCCCCCCGCTCTACAAGATCAAGTGGGGCCGGGACGACTTCGAGTACGCGTACTCCGACAAGGAGCGCGACGCGCTCGTCGAGCTCGGCAAGCAGAACGGCAAGCGGATCAGGGAGGACTCGATCCAGCGCTTCAAGGGTCTGGGCGAGATGAACGCCGAGGAGCTGCGCGTCACGACCATGGACGTCGACCACCGCGTGCTCGGCCAGGTCACCCTGGACGACGCCGCCCAGGCCGACGACCTGTTCTCCGTGCTTATGGGCGAGGACGTCGAGGCCCGGCGCTCCTTCATCCAGCGCAACGCCAAGGACGTCCGCTTCCTCGACATCTGAGTCGGCTCTCAACGGCCGCCCGAAAGGATTTCTGACCAGCAATGGCCGACGAAACCACCCCCACCGCCGAGAACCCCGCGGAGGACGAGCCGCAGCTGCGCATCGAGCCCGTCGGGCTCGAGACGGAGATGCAGCGCTCCTACCTCGACTACGCGATGTCCGTCATCGTCTCGCGCGCCCTGCCGGACGTGCGCGACGGCCTCAAGCCGGTGCACCGCCGCGTGCTGTACGCGATGTACGACGGCGGCTACCGGCCCGAGAAGGGCTTCTACAAGTGCGCCCGCGTCGTCGGCGACGTCATGGGCACCTACCACCCGCACGGCGACTCCTCGATCTACGACGCCCTGGTCCGCCTGGCCCAGCCGTGGTCGATGCGCATGCCGCTCGTCGACTCGAACGGCAACTTCGGCTCCCCGGGCAACGACCCGGCCGCCGCCATGCGCTACACCGAGTGCAAGATGGCGCCGCTGTCGATGGAGATGGTCCGCGACATCGACGAGGAGACCGTCGACTTCACGGACAACTACGACGGCCGCAACCAGGAGCCGACGGTCCTGCCGGCGCGCTTCCCGAACCTCCTGGTCAACGGCTCCGCCGGCATCGCGGTCGGCATGGCGACGAACATCCCGCCGCACAACCTGCGCGAGGTCGCCGAGGGCGCCCAGTGGTACCTGGCCAACCCGGAGGCCCCGCACGAGGAGCTGCTCGACGCGCTCATGGAGCGCATCAAGGGCCCCGACTTCCCGACCGGCGCGCTCGTCGTGGGCCGCAAGGGCATCGAGGAGGCGTACCGCACCGGCCGCGGCTCCATCACCATGCGGGCCGTCGTCGAGGTCGAGGAGATCCAGAACCGCCAGTGCCTGGTGGTCACCGAGCTCCCCTACCAGGTGAACCCGGACAACCTGGCGCAGAAGATCGCCGACCTCGTCAAGGACGGCAAGATCGGCGGCATCGCCGACGTCCGCGACGAGACGTCCTCCCGCACCGGCCAGCGCCTCGTCATCGTGCTCAAGCGCGACGCCGTCGCCAAGGTCGTCCTGAACAACCTGTACAAGCACACCGACCTGCAGACCAACTTCGGCGCGAACATGCTGGCGCTGGTCGACGGCGTGCCGCGGACCCTGTCGCTGGACGCGTTCATCCGCCACTGGGTGCACCACCAGGTCGAGGTCATCGTCCGGCGGACCCGCTTCCGCCTGCGCAAGGCGGAGGAGCGGGCGCACATCCTGCGCGGCCTGCTCGCCGCGCTCGACGCCATCGACGAGGTCATCGCCCTCATCCGGCGCAGCGACACGGTCGAGGTCGCCCGCGAGGGCCTGATGGGGCTCCTCTCGATCGACGAGATCCAGGCCAACGCCATCCTCGAGATGCAGCTGCGCCGCCTGGCCGCCCTGGAGCGCCAGAAGATCGTCGCCGAGCACGACGAGCTCCAGGCGAAGATCAACGAGTACAACGGGATCCTGGCGTCCCCGGAGAAGCAGCGCGCGATCGTCAGCGAGGAGCTCGCCGCGATCGTCGACAAGTTCGGCGACGACCGCCGCTCGAAGCTGGTGCCGTTCGACGGCGACATGTCCATCGAGGACCTGATCGCCGAAGAGGACATCGTCGTCACCATCACCAACGGCGGCTACGTCAAGCGGACCAAGACCGAGGACTACCGCTCGCAGAAGCGCGGCGGCAAGGGCGTGCGCGGCACGAAGCTGAAGCAGGACGACATCGTCGACCACTTCTTCGTGTCCACCACCCACCACTGGCTGCTCTTCTTCACCAACAAGGGCCGCGTCTACCGCGCCAAGGCGTACGAGCTGCCGGACGCCGGGCGCGACGCCCGCGGCCAGCACGTGGCCAACCTGCTGGCGTTCCAGCCGGACGAGCAGATCGCGGAGATCCTCGCGATCCGCGACTACGAGGCCGCGCCCTACCTGATCCTGGCCACCAAGGCCGGCCTGGTGAAGAAGACCCCGCTGAAGGACTACGACTCCCCCCGCTCGGGCGGTGTCATCGCCATCAACCTCCGCGAGCGCGAGGACGGCAGCGACGACGAGCTGATCGGCGCCGAGCTGGTCTCCGCCGAGGACGACCTGCTGCTGATCAGCAAGAAGGCGCAGTCGATCCGCTTCACCGCGACCGACGACGCGCTGCGCCCGATGGGCCGCGCCACCTCCGGCGTGAAGGGCATGAGCTTCCGCGAGGGCGACGAGCTGCTCTCGATGAGCGTGGTCCGGCCCGGTACGTTCGTCTTCACCGCGACCGACGGCGGATACGCCAAGCGGACCCCGGTCGACGAATACCGCGTCCAGGGGCGTGGCGGTCTCGGCATCAAGGCTGCGAAGATCGTGGAAGACCGCGGTTCGCTCGTCGGGGCGCTCGTGGTCGACGAGACGGACGAGATCCTCGCCATCACGCTCGGCGGTGGTGTGATCCGTACGCGAGTCAGCGAAGTCCGGGAGACGGGCCGTGACACCATGGGCGTCCAGCTGATCAATCTGGGCAAGCGGGATGCCGTGGTCGGTATCGCGCGGAACGCCGAGGCGGGTCAGGATGCTGACGAGGTCGACGAGACCGAGGCCGCCGAATCACAGGCCGCCGAGGCAGCCGGGGGCGCACAGCCTCCGGCCGGGGAGCACGAGGAGTAAGTCGTGAGTGGAGCCACGGGCGCCGGACCGGCCAAGACTGGGGAGGACGGTGCCCGTGGCCCCGCCGCGGACTCCCGGGCCGGGGCCGCGGACGCCGAGGGCGGGGCGACGACCGTGACGGACGCGCGCGGTGCGAAATCCCAGTCGAAGCCGCAGCCGAAGCAGGAGAAGGCCGGCAAGCAGTCGCAGGCGCAGCAGAAGCCCCAGCAGCAGAAGCCCCAGCCGTACCACCCGCCGCAGGCGTACGAGGCCCCCTCGGGTGCCGGCGCGCCCCGCGGCAGCGCCCCGGGCGGCACCTCGCAGCGCGCGCCGCGCCCGGGGGTGCGTACGACGCCGAGGACGCGCAAGGCGCGGCTGCGGGTGGCCAAGGCCGACCCGTGGTCGGTGATGAAGGTCAGCTTCCTGCTGTCGATCGCGCTCGGCGTGTGCACGGTCGTCGCGGCGGCGGTGCTGTGGATGGTCATGGACGCCATGGGCGTCTTCTCGACCGTGGGCAGCACGATCAGCGAGGCGACCGGCTCCAGCGAGAGCAACGGCTTCGACCTCCAGGCGTTCATGTCGCTGCCGCGGGTGCTCGTCTTCACCTCGGTCATCGCCGTGATCGACGTCGTGCTCGCGACGGCGCTCGCGACGCTCGGCGCGTTCATCTACAACCTGTCGGCGGGCTTCGTCGGCGGTGTGGAGCTCACGCTCGCCGAGGACGAGTAGGGCCCTGATCAGCGATTTGGGAACTCCAGCGTCTGTGCGCTAATCTTCAGGAGTCAGCGCGCAGCGCGGAGGGGCTATAGCTCAGTTGGTTAGAGCGCATCCCTGATAAGGATGAGGCCACAGGTTCAAATCCTGTTAGCCCCACATATGGCGAAGACCCCCAGGCCGGAAGGCCCGGGGGTCTTCGCCGTTCGGCCGTCCGGGGCCTCCCAGGTCACCGAACGGTATCGATCGGTGTGTATTGTTGGCGGCCAGAGGTACCCCAACGACGACGAAAGACGAGGTCGCGCGGTGAAGAAGCTGCTCCTGGTCGCACTGGCCGCCATCGGCGGTCTCCTCGTGTACCGCCAGATCCAGGCGGACCGCGCCGAGCAGGACCTGTGGACGGAGGCAACCGACTCCGTGCCCTCCGGTTCCGGCGTGTGAGACCCGAAGGCCGATCCACGAAGCCCCGGCTGCCCTTGCGGCCGGGGCTTCGTGCTGTTCTGTGACGAATTATTCCGTTATGCAAAGATTGTGGTTGCTGCGGCAAAAGCGGGGGTGGGTGTGATGGGGCGGCTGAGCAGGACGCTGCCGGCGGTGGCCGCGGCCCTGGGCCTGGCGGCGGGGCTGCCGGGCACCGCGTACGCGGCCGGGGAGCCGCTGCCGGCGTACCGGACGGCCGACGGGGCGCGCCCGGTGCAGGGCGCGGAGTCCTCGGCCGACGCCCCGGCCCTGGAGCCGGGCGCGGTGTACGGCGACACCCTCGCCCCCGGCAGCCGCTTCTACCGGCTGAACCTCGACGACACCTCCAGCGTGTACGTCTCCGCGGTGCTGGTGCCGAAGCCCGGTGCCCGGATCGACTCCGGCGGCGACGGCCTGGAGGTCTCGCTGATGACCACCGCCGGCCGCTCCTGCCCGGGCAGCCCCGGCCGGACGACCTTCGGCTACGGCCTGGGCGCCCGGCCCATCGGCGCCGCGGCCGTGCGCCTCCTCCAGGAGGACGGCGACTGCCAGCAGGCCGGCGTCTACTACGTGAAGGTCACCCGGGAGGCCTCGAAGAACTCCGACCGGTCCCCGTGGCCCGTGGAGCTCACCGTCTCGCGCGAACCCGGCCTGAAGACCGGCAGTGCCCCCGCAGCAGCCCCCAGCGGATGGCCTTCCACCCCGCCGCAGCCGCCGGCGTCCGAGCCGGTGGCCCGCGAGGGCGGCACCGGCTTCAACGACGCCCGCGCGCTGGGCACGGGCGTATGGCGGGACGGCCTGAGGCCCGGTCAGACGCGCTTCTACCGGGTCCCGCTGGACTGGGGGCAGCAGCTGTCGGTCGGTGCCGAGCTGGCCGCGGCCAGACTGACGAAGGACTTCGCCTCCGCCTCCACCGGGCTCGGCGTCACCCTGTACACGCCCTACCGCAGCGTGGTCGACGACAAGGACACCGGCTACGACGGCAGGCAGGCGGGCCTCACCCTCCCGCCCACCGCGCCGGTCGCCTACGAGAACCGGTTCGCGAAGGGCTCCGGGGCGGGCGGGGCCCGGGTCGCCGGCTGGTACTACCTGGCGGTCACGCTCGGCGAGAAGGTCGGCGAGTTCACCGAGGACGCCGTCCCCGTGCCGCTGACGCTGCGGCTGACCGTGCAGGGCAAGGCGGCGGCCCCGCCCCCGTACGCGGAGGGCCTGGCGCGGTCCGGCTTCGGCGTCGACGACGCGGACCGCGCGGCGGCCCGGGAGGGACTGACGGAGCCGGAGGCGGCCCAGGCCGCGGACCGGCGCGCGACCATGGGCACCGTCGCGGCGGGCGGCTTCGGGACCGGCACGCTGCTGCTGCTCGTCCTGGGCGGCTGGCTGCTGCTGGCCCGGCGCGGGCGCACCGGCTGACGGGCCCGCGACCGGGCGCGGCCCACGGCCTGTCCCAGGCCCCTTCTCACGTCTGGGTGAGCGCCCACACGCCGACGGCGAAGCACAGCAGCGCGGCCGCCAGGAGGGCCGCGGCGGCCGCCTTCGACGGCGGGGCGACGCGGCCGCGGCCGGCCGGCCCGGGCAGGGCGGTCGCCGCCGCCACCGCGGCCGGCTCCGGCCGGGCGGGCTGCGGTACGGGGTGGGCCGGCGGGGCCAGGTGGAAGCTGCCCGTCGCGGAGGAGCCGGGGTGCGCGGGCGCCGCGGCGGCCGGGGCGGGCGCGGGAGCCGGCTGCGCCGCGGGTGTCCACGCCGGTGCGGCCGCGGCCGCCCGCGGGTCCGTACGCGTCGGCTCGCCGGCCCCCGCGCCGGCCGTCGGCACACCGCCCGGCGGCGAGGGAGCCGCCGCAGGGCCGGCCGCGGCCGCCGCCCCCGCCGCCTTCCGCGGGTCCGGGCCGCCGCCCGCGGCGCCGCTCTCGGGGCCCTGCGGGCCGAAACCCGGCGGCAGCGGGCCCAGTTGGTCGAAGACCTCCACGTCGGCCGCTTCCGGCGGGTCCGCCGGCAGCAGCTCCACGGCCTCGGCAAGGGCCCTGCGGACGCCCGTGGCGGTCTTGAAACGGCTCTGCGGGTCGGGCTGGAGGAGGTTCGCGACGACGTCCCACAGCGGGGCGGGCACGCCCTCGGGGGCGCCCGGGGTGCCGTGGGCGCGGAAGTGCTCCACCAGGGCGCGGGAGTCGGGCCGGGCGCCCTGGAGCAGGTACAGCGCGACGAGCCCGACGGCGAACAGGTCCGCGGGGAAGTCGGGTTCGGCGCCGAGGAGTTGCTCGGGCGCGAAGTAGCCGGGGGTGCCCACCACGTAGTCGGTCTCGGTGAGGCGGGGCTCGCCCTTGCGCATCGAGATGCCGAAGTCGGAGAGCCGGAGGTGCGGCCGGCCGGTCCCGGTCGCCTCCAGCAGGATGTTGGCGGGCTTGATGTCGCGGTGGACGACGCCCTCCGCGTGCACCGCGGCCAGCCCCGCGAGGAGCTGGTCGAGGAGCGTGCACACGAAGCGCGGCGGCAGCGGCCCGTAGTCGCCGATCAGGTGGGCGAGCGAGCCGCCCCCGACCAGGTCCATCGTGAAGAGGACCTTGTCGTCGTCCGCCGCCCAGCTGGCCGGCGCCAGCACGTTCGGGTGGTCGATCCGCAGGGCCTGCTCGCGCACGAAGCGCAGCAGGGTGTGGGCGTCGCCCTGCTGGAGGACCTTGGCGGCGACGTACCGGCGCCGCCGCTGGTCCCAGGCCCGCCAGACGGCGCCCATGCCGCCGCGGCCGATCGGGTCGACCAGCTCGTACCGGCCGGCGAAGACCTCACCCATGGCTGTGCATCCCCCGTTGTGGTGTCCGTCCGCGCCCGGCGGCGTCAGTTCTGGTGCGCCTCGTAGTGCGCGACGGCGTCCGCCGTGCGGCCGGCGCCGTACACCCGGAGGAACTCGGCGAGCTCCGGGTGGCTGGGCGCGAGGCTGTTCGCGGCGTCGAGTATGTCGCCGGCTGCGGAGACCGACCGCAGCAGGGACTGGATCTCGCGGACGACGCGCTTGACCGTCGGGGCGCCCGAACCGGTGCTGTTCTGGGTGCTGCTGCTGAGGACGGAGCCGCCCTGGGTCCGCTTGATCTCGTCCATGCGGTCGGTGGCCTCGGCGGCGCTGACGCTGCCGTCCGAGACCTGGGCCGCGAGGTCCTGGAGCGCCTGCACCCGCTGCACCACCGCGGGGTTGCCGATCTTGGCGCGCTGGCCGCTCATCAGCTGGGACAGCATGGGTGCCGACAGGCCGAGGACGGCGGCGAGGCGGGCCTGGTTCAGCCCGAGGTCGTCTATGAGCCGGCGGAAGAGGGCACCGAGGGGCTCGCCGTACCAGCTGCGCTGGAGTTCCCTGGCTCTGGCCGTGGCCTCTTGCTGAACTGCATCCACTCTTCCTACTCCCCTTCGCTGGTGCGAACCTCGCCGAGCATCTTACGGAGAGTGGTCGCGCGAGGGGAGTCCCTATCATTTTGCGGGATGCGGCCGAGAACCCGGTACTCTGTTGTGCGGAACGGCCACTCCTCTGCCGGGGGATGGTCGCGTCCGCGTTCCGGGGCTTTAGCTCAGTTGGTAGAGCGCTGCCTTTGCAAGGCAGATGTCAGGAGTTCGAATCTCCTAAGCTCCACCGGAAGAGAGGCCCCTGGCCTGCGAACATGCAGGCCAGGGGCCTTTTTTGCATGTGCGCGGCCATGCTCGCGGGCCTACGCTGGGCGGGGGGCGTTCCCCTGCGGAGGTGACGAGATGGCCCGGTTCCGCAAGGCGGCCGCCGTACTGGCCGCCGGCTGCTCGGCCGCGCTGCTGACGGGCCTCGCCCCGGCCGGCAACGGCATCGAGGACGAGAGCGCCCGCGCGATCGTCGACAAGGCCCGGACGGAGCTGGCGGAGGCGCGCTCCGTGCACATGGTGGCGCACGCCGCCGGGGAGGAGGGGGAGGCCGCCCTCGACCTCCGCTTCGACGTGGACGGCAACTGCGCCGGGTCGGTGTCCCTGCCGCGCGGCGGCGGCCGCGCCGAGATCGTCAAGCGGGGCCAGGACATCTGGGTGAAGCCGGACGGGGCCTTCCTCCGGTCGCAGGTCCCCGCGCCCGCCGCGGACGGCGCCGCCGCCCTGATCGGCGACCGCTGGCTGCACGGCACGTCCGGCGACGCCCTGCTGCGCAAGCTCACCGACGTCTGCGACCTGAAGGACTTCCAGCGGGCCTACGCCTCGCACCTGGCCACCGGGGACCTGAGCAAGGGCGGCCGCGCGACCGTCGGCGGCAGCCCGGCGGTCACCGTCACCGCCACCCGCGGCGGCGACACGGTCACCTTCTACGTGGCGACCGAGGGCGAGCCCCGCCTGCTGCGCCTCGAAGGCCGCGAGGACGGGCGGAGCGCGCGGGCCGACTTCCTCGACTACGGCGCCCCGGTGCCGGCCCGCACGCCGCCGCCGGAGCAGTCGGTGGACATCTCCGGGCTCCGGTAGCCGCTGTTCCGGGGCGCCGGACGTCCCCCGGACGGGTCGGCCGCGGGGCCCGCGGGAGCGACCTGGCGGACAGTGGGACAGCAGGCACCGAGCCGGGGGGCGAGACCACGCCGGAGGCGCATGACATGGGACTCTTCGACTTCCTGAGATCCGAGAAGAGGAAACAGGCCGCTGCCCGGAAGGCCGCCGGGCAGGCCTCCGCCGACTACGCGGCGACCTACACCGACGCGGTCAACGCGACGCGCGCCGCCGCCGAGCGGATGGCCGCGGCGGCCCCGCCCAAGGCCGCCCCCGGCCCGCCGAGGGCCGCGGCCCCGCGCCGCCCCGCCGCGGCGGGCCGGCCGCCGCACACGCCGACGCCGTCCTCGGCCGCGCACAAGGCCGTCCCGGCGGCCCCCGACGCGCCCGTGCCCGGGGCCGGGGCGGGGGCCGCCAGGCGCACGTACACGGTCCGCAAGGGCGACACGCTGATGCTGATCGCCCGCCGGGAGCTGGGGAACGAGGCCCGCTGGCGGGAGCTGTACGCCGTGAACCGCGGGGTCATCGGCACCGACCCGCACCAGGTCCACCCCGGCCAGGTGCTCACCCTGCCGGGCTGAGCCTTCGGGGAACGCGCGGGGCCCGGATCCACCGGATCCGGGCCCCGCGCGGTTCGGCCTGCGGAACTGCTCACTCCTCCTCGGTCGCCTCGCGCTCCTTCTCGGCGAGCTCGTCGTCGAAGCTCGCCGGGGCGTCCCGGCGGGAGGACAGCTCGGTCGCGGCGGGCGGCTCGACCAGCCAGTCGGGGCTCGACTGGCGGTCCCACCAGCGCCATGCGGCGTACGCGGCGCCGGCCACGGCCGCGGCCACCGCGAGGCCCTTGAGGACGTGCCCGGCGCGGGCCCGTCGCTCGTGGCGCCTGATCAGCCGCTGCACCTCCTGCGCCGACACCTGGCCGCGCAGCGCGGCGATCGCCGCCACGGACCGGGAGGCGGCCTCCTCGGCCACGGGGCGGCCCGCCGCGATGGCGTGCTCCAGCCGCGGGCCCGCGTAGTCGGCGGCCTGCCGGGCGGCGCGGCGCGTCTCGTGCACGGCCTGGACGGCGGCCCGGTCGACGTTCGGCGGCACATGCGTGCGCGCGGCCTTCAGCCGCGGGTGCAGATGGCACTCGTACGCCGTGCGCGCCTGCCGCGAGGCCTGGTGGGCCGTCTGGGCCACCAGCGGCGCGAGCCGGTCGTTCGCCTCGTGCGCGTAGTGGACCGCCGCCTCCTTGGCGGTCTCTGCGTACGGCGCCACCACTTCCGCTGCGTGCCTCATGGTGTCCCGGGCGCTGTCGGCGCACAGGCGCACGCTGTCCTTGCGGGTCACGTGATCCTCCTCATCGGTGGCGGACACAGTTCACCTTTCCACCCTTTGTCGGATCATGCCTGGGTTGGGGGCGGGCGGCATGCACGACAGGGCATCCGGGTGGGCGATTTCCGCTCCGTACCGCCCTCCGTGGGAGGATCGGGAACCGACAGTGCCGACTAGGAAGGCGGACCCGTGGCCGACAAGCTCTACGCCACCCTGAAGACCAACCACGGCGACATCGAGGTCGAGCTGCTGGAGAACTTCGCCCCGAAGACCGTGCGGAACTTCGTGGAGCTGGCCACCGGCGCGCGCGAGTGGACCCGCCCCACCGACGGCCAGAAGACGACGGACCCGCTGTACGACGGCACCGTCTTCCACCGGGTCATCAGCGGCTTCATGATCCAGGGCGGCGACCCGCTGGGGAACGGCACCGGCGGCCCCGGCTACCAGTTCGCCGACGAGTTCCACCCCGACCTGGCCTTCACCAAGCCGTACCTGCTGGCCATGGCCAACGCGGGGCCGGGCACCAACGGCTCGCAGTTCTTCATCACCGTCGCCCCCACCGCGTGGCTGACGCGCAAGCACACCATCTTCGGGGAGGTGACGGGCGCGGCCGGCCGGAAGGTCGTCGACGCCATCGCCGGGCTGCCGACGAACCCCCGGACCGAGCGGCCGCTGGAGGACGTCGTCATCCAGTCCGTGGCGGTCGAGCGGCGCTGACGCCGGGCCGGGAACCTTCCGCCCCGCCCGTCCGTCCTGAGGGCATACCGGACCGGCGGGGCGCGCCGTGCCCCGCCGCTGATCGAGGGGACCGATGGACACCGACCGTCTGCCGGGCTGCTACCGCCACCCGGACCGCGACACGGCCATCCGCTGCACCCGCTGCGAGCGGCCCATCTGCCCGGACTGCATGATCAGCGCAGCCGTCGGCTTCCAGTGCCCCGACTGCGTCCGCGGCGGCTCCGGTACGGGGCACCGGCCGGCGGCGAACGCCCCGCGGACGCTGGCGGGGGGCCGGGTCGAGTCCGACCCCCACCTCGTCACCAAGGTCCTCATCGGGCTGAACGCCGCCGTGTTCCTCGCCGCCCTGGCCGTGCCCGGCCTGGCCGTGCAGCTGGAGCTGCTCGGGCTGTACGTGCAGTTCTGGGGCGCTCCCGTGCAGGGCGTGGCCACCGGGGAGTACCACCGGCTGCTGACCTCGGTGTTCCTGCACGTGGAGTGGTGGCACATCGCGGGCAACATGCTCGCCCTGTGGTTCCTCGGCAGCCCGCTGGAGGCCGTGCTCGGCCGGGCCCGCTTCCTCGCCCTCTACCTGCTGTCCGGGCTGGGCGGGAGCGCCGTGGTGTACCTGCTGACGCCGCCGAACACGCCGACGCTCGGCGCCTCGGGCGCGGTGTTCGGGCTGCTGGGGGCGACGGTGGTGCTGGTGCGGCGCACGCGCCAGGAGATGCGCCCGGTCGTGGTCATGCTCGCGCTGATGCTGGTGCTGACCTTCGCGCCGTACGGGGGCGGGCTGGAGGTGTCCTGGCAGGCGCACGTGGGAGGCCTGGTCACGGGCCTGCTGCTCGGGGCGGCCATGATCCGGCCCGCTGCCGGGGGAAAGCGGCCGCTCATCCAGTGGGGTGCCTGCGCGGTGGTGTTCCTGCTGGTCACGGCGGTGGTGCTGGTCCGGACGGCGGCACTCACCTGATCACACCGGCGTCAACCCTCCACAAGGTTATCCACAGATCTTCTGTCTTTTCCTCAGGTGTGGATGACGCTGTGGATAACTCATGGGGAGAACTTGCGGGCCGGGCGGCCGGTGTGCTCAGCCGCCCGGGCCCCGCGACCTGCCTACTTCCACTGCGTGGAGACGCCGAATCCGGCCGCGATGAACCCGAATCCGACCACGATGTTCCAGTTGCCGAGGGATTCGATCGGCAGCTGGGTCTCGCTCACGTAGAAGACGACGATCCAGGCGAGGCCGATCAGGAAGAACGCCAGCATGACCGGGGCGACCCAGCTCCGGTTCGTCAGCTTGATCGGCTGCGCCTTCACGGGCGGCGGGGTGAACTCGTCCTTCTTGCGGATACGTGACTTCGGCACGAGGGGCTCTCCTGTCGATGCGCTGGGGACCTGCCTGCCCCGGGCGTCCGTTAGCGTAGTGGACCTGTGGCGTTGAAGGAGAAGGGTACGTTGAGCGATTCCGCCGACTCCTCCGCGGGTCCCCGTCGCCGGTTCCGGGCGGTCCGGCTGCTCACGGCCGCCGTCTTCGCCCTGGCGGGGCTGCTCTTCGTCACCAGCTTCAACACCTCCAAGGGTACGAACATCCGCACGGACGCCTCGCTCCTGCGGCTCACCGACCTCATCCACGAGCGCAGCCAGAACAACGCGCTGCTGGAGCAGTCCACCGCGGCCGCCCGCGGCCGCGTCGAGGCCCTCGCCGACCGCGACGACGGCAGCACCCGCGCCGAGGACGCCAGGCTGGCCGCCCTGCGCGCCACCGCAGGCCTGGAGCCGCTGGCCGGCAAGGGCCTCACCGTCACCCTCAACGACGCCCCGCCGAACGCCACCGCCCGCATCCCGAACATCCCCGAGCCGCAGCCCAACGACCTGGTCATCCACCAGCAGGACCTCCAGGCCGTCGTGAACGCCCTGTGGCAGGGCGGCGCCCAGGGCATCCAGGTCATGGACCAGCGGCTGATCTCCACCAGCGCGGTGCGCTGCGTCGGCAACACCCTGATCCTCCAGGGCCGCGTCTACTCGCCGCCCTACAAGGTGAGCGCCGTCGGCGACCCCGCCGCGCTGCGCCGGGCGCTCGCCGCCTCCCCGGCGCTGCAGAACTACCAGATGTACGTCGCCGCGTACGGGCTCGGCTGGAAGGTCGACGAGCACAAGGAGCTGAAGCTCCCCGGCTACGCCGGCACCGTCGACCTGCACCACGCCAAGCCGGCCGACGGCCCCTCCGCGCCGGGCACGCCCTGACCCGCCGGGGGACCGCCCCGCCGGTCCCGTCCGGGGTTCGGGCAGGCGGCCCTCCCCGGAGCCCCGCTGGCTTTACCCTGTGTGCGTACCGCCCACGCGGTGCGAGAGCGAAAGGGACGCGGACGGGATGTACGGCTGGATCTGGCGGCACCTGCCGGGCAACGCGTGGGTGCGCGCGCTGATCTCCCTCGTACTCGTCCTCGGCGTGGTCTACGTGCTGTTCCAGTACGTCTTCCCGTGGGCCGAGCCGCTCCTTCCGTTCAACGACGTAACGGTGGACGAGGGATCGGGAGCCACTCCGTGAGCGCGCGCATTCTGGTCGTGGACAACTACGACAGCTTTGTCTTCAACCTGGTCCAGTACCTGTACCAGCTCGGCGCCGAGTGCGAGGTGCTGCGCAACGACGAGGTCGCCCCCGCCCACGCCCAGGACGGCTTCGACGGCGTGCTCCTCTCCCCGGGGCCGGGCACTCCCGAGGAGGCGGGCGTCTGCGTCGACATGGTCCGCCACTGCGCCGCCGCCGGCGTCCCCGTCTTCGGCGTCTGCCTCGGCATGCAGTCCATGGCCGTCGCGTACGGCGGCGTCGTCGGCCGCGCGCCCGAGCTGCTGCACGGCAAGACCTCCCCGGTGGTCCACGAGGGGCTCGGGGTCTTCCGCGGGCTCCCCTCGCCCTTCACCGCGACCCGCTACCACTCGCTGGCGGCCGAGCCGCAGACCCTGCCGGACGCGCTGGAGGTCACCGCGCGGACCGAGGACGGGATCATCATGGGTTTGCGGCACCGCGAGCACGATGTCGAGGGCGTCCAGTTCCACCCCGAGTCGGTGCTCACCGAGTGGGGCCACCGGATGCTCGCCAACTGGCTCGTCCGCTGCGGCGACGAGGGCGCCGTCGAGCGCTCGGCGGGGCTGGCCCCGGTGGTGGGCAAGGCCGTCGCGTGACCTCGCTCGCGCCGTCCGCCCCCGCAGAGGGCCGGGCCGCGCGGCGCAGGGCCGCCCAGCAGGCCGCCAGACGGGCCCGCAGGCGCGGGGGCGGGCGGCGGCGCAAGCGGCCCGCCTCGGGCGGCCCTGTGGTCGTCCTGAGCCGTCTGGCGGGCGAACTGCTGATCACCACGGGAGTGGTGATGCTGCTGTTTGTCGCCTACCAGCTCTGGTACACCAACGTGCTCGCGCAGCGCACGGCCGACGGGGCCGCCGGCTCGCTGCGCCAGACCTGGGAGCGGCTGCCGCAGGGGGACGCCGCCCCGCCCCCGGCGGCCTTCGAGCCGGGCCAGGGCTTCGCGATCCTCCACATCCCGAAACTGGACGTGAAGGTGCCCGTGGCCGAGGGCACCAGCAAGGCAAAGGTGCTCGACCGCGGCATGGTCGGGCACTACGCGGACGGGGCGCTGAAGACGGCGATGCCCTCGGACAAGCAGGGCAACTTCGCGGTGGCGGGCCACCGCAACACCCACGGCGAGCCGTTCCGCTTCATCAACCGGCTGGTGCCGGGCGACCCGATCGTGGTCGAGACCCGGGACGCGTACTACACGTACGAGATGGCCTCGGTGCTGCCGCAGACGCCGCCGACCAACGTGTCCGTCCTCGAACCGGTGCCGAAGGGCTCCGGGTTCACGGCGCCGGGCCGGTACATCACGCTGACGACCTGCACGCCCGAGTTCACCAGCACCTACCGCCTGATCGTATGGGGCAGGATGGTCGAAGAACGCCCCCGCGGCCAGGGCGCTCCGCCCGCGCTGGCCGCCCGCTGAGCCCGCAGCGGCTCTCCCGCCCGAAGGACGAACCGCAGTGCCCCCTACCGCGCCGCCCCGGAACCGCAGTCTGCTCGCCGGGTTCCTGAGCCTGCTGGGCGAGTTCCTGATCACGGTCGGCCTGGTGCTCGGCCTGTTCGTGGCGTACTCGCTGTGGTGGACCAACGTCCTCGCCGACCGGCAGGCCTCCTCCCGCGGCGACGAGATCCGCCGCCAGTGGCTGAGCGCCCCCGCCGCCGGCGCCCCCGCCGAGCCCGGCGCGCTGGACACGCAGGGCGGCGCCGGCTTCCTGCACGTGCCGGCGATGGGCGGCGGCGAGGTGCTCGTCAAGCGGGGCACGTCGCCCGAGGTGCTGAACCACGGCGTCGCCGGCTACTACACGGAGCCGGTGAAGTCGGCGCTGCCCTGGGAGGCCTCGGGGAACTTCGCGCTGGCGGCGCACCGCGACGGGCACGGCGCCAAGTTCCACGACATCCACAGGATCCGCAGGGGCGACGCGATCGTCTTCGAGACGCGGGACACCTGGTACGTCTACAAGGTCTTCGCGGAACTGCGCCAGACCTCCAAGTACAACGTCGACGTGATCTCCCCCGTGCCCAAGGAGTCGGGCAAGACCGCCCCGGGCCGCTACATCACCCTGACGACCTGCACCCCCGTCTACACCTCGAAGTACCGCTACGTGGTGTGGGGCGAGCTGGTGCGCACCGAGAAGGTCGACGCGAAGCGGACGCCGCCGGCCGAGCTGCGCTGACGCGGCCGCCGGCCGGCGCGCACGGAAGAGGCCCGGCCCTCCCGCGGGGGGGCCGGGCCTCTTCGGGGGCCGGGTGCCGGTCAGCGGCCGCCGGTCAGGCCTCCGAAGAAGCCGCCGCCCTGCTGGTTGCCGCCGGGCATGGTGAACAGGTTCACCGTGGCGCCGGTCTGGACGGGCGAGCCGGCGTTCGGGTCGGAGCCGACGACCTGCGCCTTGTCGTCCGTCGGACCGGACAGCACCCGGCCGAAGGTCAGTCCCCGCGCCGCGAGTTCTTGCTTGGCCTGTTCGAGGGTCCGTCCGGCGAGGTTCGGGACCTGGGTCGGCTGTGCTCCTTTGCTGATCTGCACGTTGACCGTCGTCCCCGGGGCCAGCTGCTCCCCGGCCGGGTACTGCTGCTGGACGATGGTCTTCGGCGCGGCGCCCGGCGAGTCGACCTCGGTCGTGCTGCCCAGCTTCAGCTTGGCGGCGTTGAGCAGCTTGGTCGCTTCCTCGCGGGTCTTGCCCATGATGTTCGGCATCTCGGACTTCGCCGGCTCCTTCGCCACCGTCAGGGTGACCGTCGAGCCCTGCTGGGCCTGCGCGCCGGGCTTCGGGCTCTGCTCCAGGACGGTGCCGGGGGTCCGCTCGGACTCCTGGAGCTTCTTCTCGACCTGGAACTTCTTGTCCCTGAGCGCCTTCTCCGCCTCCTCGAACGGCATGTTGAGGACGTCGGGCAGGGACTGGAGCGGAGCGCCCGCGGAGATCGTCAGCTTGACCACGGTGCCCTCGTCGACACGGGTGTCGGGCGCCGGGTCCTGCTTGCAGACGTTGCCCTTGGGCTGGTCCGCACAGGGTTCGTCGCCCGCCTTCTCCACCTTGAGGCCGACGTTGTCGGCGCTGCGCTGCGCCGCGTCGAAGGTCTGGCCGACCAGCTTGGGCACGGCGGGCCGGTTGTCGACCCCGCCGCTGAAGAGGGAGCGGCCGATCAGGGTCGCCCCGACCAGCACCAGTATTCCCGCCGTGACCAGCAGGATGGTCGAGGCCCGGCTCTTCTTCTGCTGCCGGCCGCGGCCGTGCCCCTGGTCGTAGCCGGGGCCCTGGTCCGGGTAGTAGCCGCCGTCGCCGCCCGGGGGCATCGGCGGCATCATCGACGTCTGGCCGGCGTCGGCCGGGCGCATGGCGGTGGTCGGCTGGTCGTAGCCCTGCGGACCGTACGCGTGGTTCGGGTCGGGGTAGCCGTAGCCGGCCGCGCCCATCGTCGCGGCGGCGGCGACCGGCTGGCCCTCCAGGCAGGCCTCGATGTCGGCGCGCATCTCGTCGGCCGACTGGTAGCGGTAGTCGGGGTCCTTGACGAGCGCCTTCAGCACGATCGCGTCCATCTCGGGCGTGATCTCGGGGTCGAAGTTCGACGGCGGCTGGGGCTCTTCGCGGACGTGCTGGTAGGCGACCGCCACGGGCGAGTCGCCGATGAACGGGGGCCGCACGCACAGCAGCTCGTACAGCAGGCAGCCCGCGGAGTAGAGGTCGGAGCGCGCGTCGACCTGCTCGCCCTTGGCCTGCTCCGGGGAGAGGTACTGGGCGGTGCCGATGACGGCCGCGGTCTGGGTCATGGTCATGCCCGAGTCGCCCATGGCGCGGGCGATGCCGAAGTCCATGACCTTGACCTGGCCGGTCCGGGTGAGCATGACGTTGGCGGGCTTGATGTCGCGGTGGACGATGCCGGCGCGGTGCGAGTACTCCAGTGCCTGGAGGATGCCGATCGTCATCTCCAGCGTGCGCTCGGGCAGCAGCTTGCGGCCGGAGTGCAGGAGCTCGCGCAGGGTCGAGCCGTCGACGTACTCCATCACGATGTACGGGATGGAGATGTTGTCGACGTAGTCCTCGCCGGTGTCGTAGACCGCGACGATCGCCGGGTGGTTGAGCGAGGCTGCCGACTGGGCCTCGCGCCGGAACCGGGCCTGGAAGGACGGGTCTCGGGCCAGGTCGGCGCGCAGGGTCTTGACGGCGACGGTACGGCCGAGCCGGGTGTCGTGGGCGAGGTAGACCTCGGCCATGCCACCGCGGCCGAGCACGTGGCTCAGCTCGTACCGGCCGCCGAGGCGACGCGGCTCTTCCATAACGTTCCAGCCCTCTCCGTCAGTCCCGACCGCACCCGTGTGTGGTCCGGCGGTGTGCTGTCCGCGCAAAGGCTACCGGCCGATCGTCGGTGATCGGTTGGCGGCCACAGCCTGATACCGGACCGGTACAGTGCGCTCGCCCGGCGGCGCCGCCGGCGGTCCGGTCCCCCGCGGCGGCCCTCGCGCCCCGCCGCGGTCGTTCCATTGTCCGTGCCGTCCGCCGGTGCACCGCGTCCGTCAGATCTTGCTCTTCAGGACCGCGTCCATGACGGCCTTGGCGACCGGGGCGGCCAGGCCGCCGCCGCTGATGTCCTCGCGGTCGGCATTGCTGTCCTCGATGACGACGGCGACGGCGACCGGGGAGGTTCCGTCCGGGTTCTGGACGTAGGAGATGAACCAGGCGTAGGGGCGCTTCTTGTTGCCCTCGCCGTGCTGCGCGGTGCCGGTCTTGCCGCCGACCGTGACGCCCTTGATCTTCGCGGGCTTTCCGGTGCCGTTCTCGACGACGTCGACCATCGTCTGCTGGATCTTCTGCGCGTTCGCGGCGGAGAGCGGGCGGCTCATCTCCTGCGGCTCGTGCTTCTCGACCACGTCGAGGTTGGGCGCGGTCAGCTGGTCGACCATGTACGGCTTCATCAGCTTGCCGTCGTTGGCGATGGCGGCGGTCACCATGGCCATCTGCAGCGGGGTGGCCGCGGTGTTGAACTGGCCGATGGAGCTCTGGGCGTTGCCGTCGCGGTTCATCGTCTTGTCGTAGACGCTCGCGAAGGCGCGGACCGGGGTGTCGATCTTGTCGTTGTTGAAGCCGAACTTCTCGGCCGTCTCGACCATGTTGTCGCGGCCGACCTTGTCGCCGAGGTTGGCGAAGACCGAGTTGCAGGAGACCCGCATCGCCGCGAGGAGGCTGGCCTTCTCGCAGCCCTGGGCGTGGTTGACCATCGGGGTCCGGGTGCCCGGCAGGATGTACGGCTCCGGGGTGTCCGTCGGCTCGTTGACGTCCTTCACGACGCCGTGCTCCAGCGCGGCGGCCGCGGTGACGACCTTGAACGTGGAGCCGGGCGGGTACGTCTCGCGCAGGGCGCGGTTGACGAGCTTCTTGTCCTCGCCGTCCTTCAGCTCGACCCAGGCCTTCTCGTCCGCCTTGGAGTTGCCCGCGAAGCTGCCGGGGTCGTACGACGGGGTGCTGACCAGGGCCAGGATCGCGCCGGTGCGCGGGTCGATGGCCGCGACCGCGCCCTTGTTGTTGCCGAGCGCCTTGAAGGCGGCTTCCTGCACGTCCGGCATGAGCGTGGTGACGACGTTGCCGCCGGCCTTCTTCTCGCCGGTGAACATGCCGATGGTGCGGTCGAAGAACAGCCGGTCGTCGTTGCCCGTGAGGATCTTGTCCTCCAGGGCCTCCAGCTGCGTGGACCCGAAGGCCTGCGAGGCGTAGCCGGTGACCGGCGCCCACAGCTCGCCGTTGACGTAGGTCCGCTTGTACTTGTAGTCGCTGCCGTCGGTGGCCGTCGAGCCGGTGATGGCCTGACCGCCCTTGACGATGATGTTGCCGCGCTGGATCGCGTACTGGGCGATCTGGACCCGGCGGTTCTCCTTGCGGGTGCTGAGCTCCTCGGCCTGCACGTACTGCAGCCAGTTCGTGCGCACGAGCAGGGCGAGGACCAGCAGTCCGCAGAAGATCGAGATGCGGCGCAGCGGCTTGTTCATGACGGGCGGACCACCTGGGTCATCTCGGAGTCGGGGGACGGCGCGGGGGCGGGCGCGGGGCGGCGCGCGGTGTCGCTGATCCGGATGAGGATGCCGATCAGAGCCCAGTTGGCGAGGACGGACGAACCGCCGGACGCGAGGAAGGGCATCGTCATACCGGTCAGCGGGATGAGTCCCATGACGCCGCCTGCGACCACGAAGATCTGGAGCGAGAAGGCTCCGGACAGGCCGATGGCGAAGAGCTTGCCGAACGGGTCGCGGGCGGCCAGCGCGGTGCGCACACCGCGCTCGATGATCAGGCCGTAGAGCAGGAGGAAGGCCATCACACCGGAGAGCCCGAGCTCCTCGCCGACCGTGGAGAAGATGAAGTCGGAGTTCGCGGCGAAGCCGATGAGGTCCGAGTTGCCCTGGCCCCAGCCGGTGCCGAGGACGCCGCCGGAGCCGAAGCTCATGATCGACTGGCCGACCTGCTCGCAGGCGCCCGAGGTGGTGTAGCAGCCGAAGGGGTCGAGCCAGGCGTTGACGCGGGCCTGGACGTGGCTGGCGAAGGTGCCGACGACGACGGCGCCGCCGACGCTCATCAGCAGGCCGATCACGATCCAGCTGGTCCGCTCGGTCGCCACGTACAGCATGATCACGAACATGCCGAAGAAGAGCAGCGAGGTGCCGAGGTCGTTCTCGAAGACGAGGATGAGCAGGCTCATCGCCCAGATCATCAGGATCGGGCCGAGGTCGCGGCCGCGCGGCAGGTACAGGCCCATGAAGCGGCGGGAGGCCAGGGCCAGGGCGTCGCGCTTGACCATGAGGTAGCCGGCGAAGAAGACCGCGATGACGATCTTGGCGAACTCGCCGGGCTGGATGGAGAAGCCGGCGACGCTGATCCAGATCTTCGCGCCGAAGACGTCCGCGCCGAGGCCCGGGATGACCGGCAGGATCAGCAGGACGAGCGCGGCCGCCATCGAGATGTACGTGAACCGCTGGAGCGTGCGGTGGTCCTTCAGGAGCATCAGCACCGCCGCGAACAGGGCGATGGCCACCGCGGTGTACATCATCTGGCGCGGCGCCGACTCCGAGAACGCGCCGAAGCTCCGCTTGGCCAGGTTCTGGAGCCGCTCCGACTGGTCGAGCCGCCAGATCAGCACGCAGCCGAGGCCGTTGAGCAGGGTGGCGATCGGCAGCAGCAGCGGGTCGGCGTACTTGGCGTAGCGGCGTACGACGAAGTGGGCGAGGCCTGCCAGGACGGCGAGGCCGCCCCCGTAGGCGAGCATGCCCGGGGGCAGCTCGCCGTGGATCGCGAGCCCCACGTTGGCGTAGGCGAAGATCGGGATGACCACGGCGAACACGAGCAGCATGAGCTCGGTGTTCCGCCGGCTCGGCAGCTCGATGGCACCGATGGTGGTCGTGTTGGTGACAACGCTCATGGTGTGGCAGGCCCCCTGTGCCCGCGTGGGTCTACTGCTTCTGGCACTGGCCGACCAGCTGCTGCTCCTCGGGAGTCAGGCTGGGACCGGGTGTCGGGCTGTTCTGCGCCTCGGCCTTGCGGCGCTCCTCTTCCTTCTTGCACGCGGCGACCTGGGTGCCGAGTTCATCGACCTTCTTGCGGGCCCCGTCGAGGCTGGCCTCGCCGATGGTGTCCTCCACCAGCTTCCGCTTGAAGGGCGGCAGGTACTTCAGTTCGATGTCGGGGCGGTCGGTCTCCACCTTGGAGAGCTCCAGCGGCCCCAGATTCTGGCTGATGCCGCGGAAGAGCGCCACGTGGTCGCCCTTGACGCCGATGTAGTACTGCGTCTGCGTCCAGCGGTGGGCCGCGTAGAGGCCGCCGCCGACGACGCCGGCGACGAGCAGCAGGAGCAGGGTGCGGGTGGTCCACTTGCGCCCTTTGCCGCGGCGCCTGCGGGGGTTGTCGTACCCGTCGTCGAAGGCGGCGCCGTCGTCGTAGGGCTCGGGGTCGCCGAAGCTGCCGTACCCGCCCCCGGACTGGCTCTGGTCGGGGTAGCCGTAGCCGGGGACGTCGCCGCTGCCGGGCGGCCCGAAGGCGCCGGCGGGCGGGGGCGCCTGCCGGCCGAGGCCGGCGGCGCGGCCCGCGGGGGTCTGCATGGCGCCGCCGTCGAAGAGCTGGTGCTGGTTCTCGGCGACCGCGCCGACGACGACCGGGGTGTCGTTCAGCTGGGCGGCGAGCGTGTCGCCGCTGTCGGTGTCGAGGACGTCGGCGACGATGCAGGTGATGTTGTCCGGTCCGCCGCCGCGCAGGGCGAGCTGGATCAGGGACTGCACCGTCTCGTGCGGGCCGTGGTAGTCGGCGAGGGTCTCCTCCAGGGTCTGGTGGGAGACGACGCCGGAGAGCCCGTCGGAGCAGATCAGGTAGCGGTCGCCGGCCCGGACCTCGCGGATCGACAGGTCGGGCTCGACGGTGTCGCCGCTGCCCAGGGCCCGCATGAGCAGCGAGCGCTGCGGGTGGGTGGTGGCTTCCTCTTCCGTGATGCGGCCCTCGTCGACGAGGCGCTGCACCCAGGTGTGGTCCTGTGTGATCTGCGTCAGGACGCCGTCGCGCAGCAGGTACGCGCGGGAGTCTCCGACGTGGACCAGGCCGAGCCGCTGGCCCGTCCACAGCAGGGCGGTCAGCGTGGTGCCCATGCCTTCGAGCTGGGCGTCCTCCTCGACCATGATGCGCAGCTGCTCGTTGGCGCGCTGCACGGCGGAGCCGAGGGAGGTGAGGATGTCGGAGCCCGGGACGTCGTCGTCGAGCTGCACGAGCGAGGAGATCACCTCGGAGCTGGCGACCTCGCCGGCGGCCTGGCCGCCCATGCCGTCGGCGACCGCGAGGAGGCGCGGGCCGGCGTACCCGGAGTCCTCGTTGCCCTCGCGGATCATGCCCTTGTGGGATCCGGCGGCGAACCGCAGGGACAGACTCATGTGCACCTGCCCTGTCGACGCCTCGTCGGGGTACAGCCGGTCTCGAGCCACACTGCCCACCCTCCGGTCGGGAGCGCGCTCGGGTCCGTGCCCCGGGCGGGACGGACTGCCGCGGCTCGCTCGCTCCGCTCGCTCATTCTCGTACTACTTCCGCAGCTCGATGACGGTCTTGCCGATGCGGATCGGGGCGCCCGGCGGGATGGGCGTCGGGGTGGTCAGCCGGGTCCGGTCGAGGTACGTGCCGTTCGTGGACCCGAGATCCTCGACGATCCACTGGCCGTCACGGTCGGGGTAGATCCTGGCATGGCGGCTGGAGGCGTAGTCGTCGTCCAGCACGATGGTGGAGTCGTGCGCCCGGCCCAGCGTGATCGTCTGGCCTGCCAGGGCGACCGTGGTGCCGGTCAGGGTGCCCTCGGAGACGACGAGCTTGGTGGGCGCGCCGCGGCGCTGGCGCTGCTGCGGGGGCCCGGCGGCCTGGCGGCCCGGCGCCTGCGGCGCGGAGCCGCTGCCGCGGCGCGAGCCGCGCTGCGTGACGCGCGTACCGAAGAGGTCGCTGCGGATGACCTGGACGGCCACGATGACGAACAGCCACAGAACGGCCAGGAAACCCAACCGCATGACCGTCAGGGTCAGCTCTGACATTGCCCCCGCTTCACCCTTCGGCTTGCCGGTAAATGATGGTGGTGCTGCCCACGACGATCCGCGAGCCGTCGCGGAGCGTAGCGCGGGTGGTGTGCTGCCCGTCCACCACGATGCCGTTGGTGGACCCGAGATCCTGGATCGTCGAGGGCGTTCCGGTCCGGATCTCGCAGTGCCGGCGCGAGACGCCGGGGTCGTCGATCCGCACGTCGGCCTCGGTGCTTCGGCCGAGTACGAGCGTCGGGCGGGAAATCTGGTGGCGGGTGCCGTTGATCTCGATCCAGTGGCGCCGCGGGCCGCCGCCGGGGGCGGCGGGCCCGGCCGGGGCGCCGGGCCGGTGGCCGGGGGCGCCCGGCGGCGGCCCGGCCGGCATGGGCGGCGCGGCGACCGGCGGGTAGCCGTAGCCGCCCGGCTGGTTCTGCGGGGCCTGGGGCTGCGAGGTGCTGGCGGCCAGGGTCCGGCTGCGGACCCGGTAGAGGCCGGTGTCCAGGTCCTCCGCCTTCTCCAGGTGGACCTTGATCGGGCCCATGAAGCTGTAGCGCTGCTGCTTGGCGTAGTCGCGGACCAGGCCCGCGAGCTCGTCGCCGAGCTGGCCCGAGTACGGGCTCAGGCGCTCGTAGTCGCCGGTGCTCAGCTCCACGATGAAGTCGTTGGGGACGACCGTCCGCTCGCGGTTCCAGATCGTGGCGTTGTTGTCGCACTCCCGCTGGAGGGCGCCGGCGATCTCGACGGGCTGGACCTCGGACTTGAAGACCTTGGCGAAGGTGCCGTTCACCAGACCTTCGAGTCGCTGCTCGAACCGCTTCAGAACTCCCATGGGGCACCTCCTCCGTCGCTGTCGCCCTGTACTGCTTACTGATCGTATCCACGCGTGGCGGATTCGGGTGGTTCCCCCTGGGACCTGTGCGGACGAGTGTTGGTCCTCACAAGGGATCGTAGGGGTGCGCAAGGGACAGTGTCCCGCACCCGGTGCGCTGTGCGGGAGGGGCGTTCCGGGTCGCCTCCCGGGTGCCCCCGGAAAGCGATGTGAATCCAGCCCCGATGACGTGCTAATGTTTCGACGTCGCCAGGGGGACGGACCGAAAGGGAAGAACCACTGGGACGCTGCTCGGGCGAGTGGCGGAACGGCAGACGCGCTGGCTTCAGGTGCCAGTGTCCTTCGGGACGTGGGGGTTCAAATCCCCCCTCGCCCACTGACAGAACCCCCGGTTCGGAGAAATCCGCACCGGGGGTTCTTTCGTCATGGCCCCAACTCCGTGTGACGCGGCCGACTTTCGTCGGCCGGAACGCGACGAAAGAGGGCGGACCCGTGCCCGCGCGGGTGTCTAGGGTCGTCGCGTGGATGTGACGGCGAAGACACGTGCGGGCCTGCGGTGGCTGCGGGGCCCCGAGCCCTGGACCGGCCGGATGCTCGCGGCCGACCTGGCGCTGGCCGCGGGCGTCGCGCTGCTCGGCCTCGGGGTGGAGGAGCTCGACAGCGGCGGTCCGGTGCGCATGGCGCTCGGTGCCGCGGCCGTGTTCCCGCTCGTCCTGCTGCGCCGGCGGCTGCCCGCGGCGACCCTCGTCGCCGCAGCGGCCGTCGGCCCGTTCCTGCCGGGCACGGTGCTGGTCACCCTCCCGCTCGGCTGGTCCGCGGGCCGGCGGATCGTCGGGGCGGGGCGGGCGCTGGCGGCGTTCGTCCTCGCCTTCCTCGCCTCCGTGGGCTTCGGCGTCCTCGAACAGTGGTCGGGGATGCGGCCGCTGCTGGTCGTCGTGTTCACCACGCTGATGTTCCTGGTGACGACCGTGATGCCCGGCCTCGCCAGCCGGTACTGGTCGCAGCGCCGGACCCTGCTGCAGGCCCTGCAGGAGCGCAACAGGCAGCTCCTGCGGGAGCGGGCGATGGTCGCCGGGCAGGCCCGGCTGCGCGAACGCCAGCGGATCGCCCAGGACATGCACGACAGCCTGGGCCACCAGCTCGCCCTGATCTCGGTGCACACCGGCGCCCTGGAGGTCGATCCGGAGCTCACGGACCGCCAGCGTGAGGCCGTCGGCGTGCTGCGGCAGGCCTCGGTGTCGGCCATGCACGAACTGCGCGAGGCCGTCGGCATCCTGCGCGACGGCGTGGAGGCGCCCGCCCCGGTCGAGGAGGCGCACCCCGCCGCCCGCGGGGTCGCCGGTATCGCCGGGATCGTCGAGGCGGCGCGCAGCGCCGGCACCGACGTGCGGCTCGGCACGGCGGGCACGCCGCGGCCGCTGGCCGCGGCGTGCGACCACGCCGCGTACCGGATCGTGCAGGAGGCGCTGACGAACGCGTACAAGCATGCGCCGGGCGCGGCGATCGCGGTCGAGCTGCGCTACGAGGACGACTCCCTGGTCGTGGAGGTCGCCAACGGGCCGGCCCCCGCGGCGGCTGCCGGGGCGGTGGTCTCCGGCGGGCAGGGGCTGACCGGCCTGCGGGAGCGGGCCCGGCTCGTCGGCGGGATGGTGCACGCCGGGGCGACCGGGGACGGCGGCTTCCGGATCGCGGGCGTGCTGCCGTACGGGGCCGAGCCGGCCGGGGCCGAGGACGCCGCCGACGACTTCGGCCAGCAGGAGCGGGGGCTCGCCGGGGGGCCGCCGATGGACTGGGCGGCCGTCGACCGGGAGCTGGCGGTGCGGGGGCGCAGCCGGGCCGGGGGGCTCGCGCTGGGCTGCGGCATAGCGGTGGCGGCCGTGGTGGCGCTCCTGATCGTGTTCGCGGCCATGATCGCCCTGTTCATAGGGTCGGCGAACAACGCGATGATCAGCCGGGCGGACTACGACCGGGTGCGCGTCGGCGATTCCGAGCAGTCGGTGCGGGACCGGCTGCCCGACGGCGACAGCTTCCTGACGGACGGCCTGGACCGGAAGGGGCCGCCGCGGCCCGGGGGCTCGGAGTGCCTGGCCCTGATGTCGGTCGACGACTCGGACTTCGGAACCGATACGGTTTTCCGGTTCTGCTTCAAGGACGGCAAGCTCGTCGACAAGCAGTCGTACGAGGCCGAGCACTAGGAGCACGGGTGACAGCCAAGGTGATCCGCGTCGTGATCGCTGACGACGAGCCGCTGATCCGGGCGGGGATCAGGATGATCCTGACCTCGGACCCGGCGATCGAGGTCGTGGCGGAGGCGTCCGACGGCCGGCAGGCGGTGGACCTCGCCCGCGCCCACACGCCCGATGTGGTGCTGCTGGACATCCAGATGCCGGTGATGGACGGCCTGACCGCGCTCGGCGAGCTGCGCCGGGCCGCCCCCGAGGTGCGGGCGCTGGTCCTGACGACCTTCGGGGAGAAGGAGAACGTGCTGCGGGCGCTCGGCCAGGGCAGTGCCGGGTTCCTGCTGAAGGACTCGGCGCCGGGCGAGCTGATCGGCGCGGTCCGGGCGGCCGCCGCGGGCGACGCCTACCTCTCGCCCGGGGCGACCCGGCACGTCGTCGACCAGCTGGCCTCCGGCAGGGCCGCCGCCCGCAGCGAGGAGGCGCGGCGGCGGATCGCCGAGCTGAGCGAGCGGGAGTGCGGGGTCCTGGCGCTGCTCGGGGAGGGGCTGTCCAACGCGGACGCCGGCCGGCGGCTCCACATGAGCGAGGCGACGGTGAAGACGTACGTCAGCCGGATCCTGTCGAAGCTGGGCTGCGAGAACCGGGTGCAGGCGGCCCTGCTGGCCAGGGACGCCGGGCTGTAGGTAGGTTCGCCGGCATCGGAAGGCAACAGGACCGCGGCGGAGTGCGGCGGTCGGGGCGGGGGCACGGATGACGGTGGCGGAGCAGTACGCGGCGGGCGCGGGCCTGGCCGCATCGGTGCTCGGGGCGGCGGACGGCGGCCGGATCCCGGCCGTCCGCGGTTTCGCGCCGCGGCACGAGGCGGGCTCGCCGAGGGAGGCCGGCAAGGCGCTGCGCGAGCGCGTCCCGCGGTCCGCGCACGCCCGGTTCGAGCCGCCCGCCGGACGGCCCGACGCGGTGCAGGCCGTGGAGGAGTCCAACGCCGGGCGGGTGGCCGCGCTGACGCCGATACGGGTGGGCCGGATGGCCGCGAACCCGTTCGCGTTCCTGCGGGGTGCGGCCGGGCTGATGGCGCACGACCTGTCCGCCGGGCCGGTGACCGGGATCGGCGCCCAGATCTGCGGCGACGCGCACGCGGCGAACTTCGGGCTGTACGGCGACGCCCGCGGCGGGCTCGTCATGGATCTCAACGACTTCGACGAGACCGTCTTCGGCCCGTGGGAGTGGGACCTCAAGCGGCTGGCGACCTCGCTCGTCCTGGCGGGCCGGGTGGCCGGCGCCGACGAGGACGCCTGCCGGGCGGCCGCCCTCGACGCGGTCGGCGCCTACCGGCGCACCCTGCGGCTGCTGGCGAAGCTGCCCGCGCTGGATGCGTGGAACGCCATCGCGGACGAGGAGCTCGTCTCGCACACCGACGCCCGCGACCTGCTGGGCACGCTCCAGCGGGTCATGGCGAAGGCCCGCAACAACACCTCCGCCCGGTTCGCCGCCAAGTCGACCGAGCAGGGCCCCGACGGCGGCCGGCGCTTCGTCGACGCCCTCCCGGTGCTGCGCCGGGTCGGGGACGCGGAGGCGGCCGCCGTGGCGTCGTCGCTGGACCCTTACCTGCGGACCCTCCAGGGCGACCGGCTGCCGCTGCTGGCCCGGTACGCGATCCACGACGTCGCCTTCCGGGTCGTGGGCACCGGGAGTGTCGGCACCCGTTCGTACGTGGTCCTGCTGGTGGACCACCGGGGCGAGGCGCTGGTGCTCCAGGTGAAGGAGGCGCGGCCGTCGGTGCTGCTGCCGCACCTGCCGGAGGTGGGATTCGCCGCCCGCGCCGAGGAGCACGAGGGCCGGCGGGTGGTGTCGGGGCAGAAGCGGATGCAGGTGGTGTCCGACATCCTGCTGGGGTGGACGACCGTGGAGGGGCGCCCGTACCAGGTGCGGCAGTTCCGCAACCGCAAGGGGAGCGTGGACCCGGCGGCGCTGACCGCGGCCCAGCTCGACGACTACGGCCGGATGACCGGCGCGCTGCTGGCCCGGGCGCACACGCACACGGCGGATCCGCGGCTGCTGTCCGGCTACTGCGGCAAGAACGGCGAGCTGGACGAGGCGGTCGCCGCGTTCGCGGTGGCCTACGCGGACCGCAGCGAGGCCGACCACGCCGACCTGGTGGCGGCGGTGCGGGCGGGGCGGATCGCCGCGGAGTCCGGCGTCTGAGGCGGGCGCCGCGGCCGCTGCCGGGCTGTGCCCCGGCGGTGCGGCGTCCGTCCGGGTCACGTTCGCGGACCGATGTTCCACGTGAAACATCGGTCCGGGCGCACCGGCCTTAGGCTGGCCGGGTGAGCGAGCAGCAGACTGAGGAAACCGCCGCCGGGGCGCCCGGCGGCGCCGGCGGCAGCGGTGCGGACGGCGGTGAGCGGCCCGAGGCCCGCCTGGAGCGGGCCGTGCGGGCGGCCGAGCAGGCGCTGATCGAGTTCGAGATCGCGGTCGAGACCTTCCGGGTGGAGGTGGAGAACTTCTCCCGGCTGCACCACCAGAAGCTCGGCCCGATGTACACGCGCCTCGACGAGCTGGACGCGCTGATCGCGGAGGCCCGCGCGGCCCGCACCGGCGACGAGGAGGACCTGCGGCTGGCCCGGGAGGCCCGGTCGCTGGTGATGCCGATGCCGGGCGTCGAGGAGCTCTTCCACGACTGGATGGACTCCGGCGGCATCTCCGACGACGCCGCCGCGATGCTCACCGACCGGCCGGTGCGGCCGCCGCAGCGGGTCCGGCCCACGGAGGAGGTCCGCCGCCTCTACCGCGAGCTGGTCCGCCGGGCGCACCCCGACCTCGCGCAGGACGACGCCGAGCGGGAGCGCCGCGACGCCTTCATCGCGCGGGTCAACGCCGCGTACGGGCGCGGCGAGGAGCAGCAGCTGCGCGAGCTGGCCGCCGAGTGGGAGGCCGGCCCGGCCGCCGCCCCCGCGCAGGGGTACGGCGAGAGCGAGGAGCTGTACGCCCGCCTGGAGTGGCTGGCGCAGCGCAAGGAGCTGCTGTCGGTGGTGGCCCGGGAGCTGGAGGACAGCGCGATCGGCGCCATGCTGCGGATGGCGCCCGAGGACCCGGACGGGCTGCTCGACGAGATCGCGGAGCAGCTGCTCGCGCAGGTCTCCGAGAAGGAGGCCCTGCTCGCGGAGCTGGCCGGCCGGCCGTAGCGGGGCCGCAGGGCCTCCGGCTCGGCTAAGTTGGGGGGCCCTGACCTGTGACGAGAGAGGGCGACGTATGAACTTCGGGCCGCTTCCCTCGGTGGACGCCGCCGCGGTGCCCGCTGAAGGGTTTGTCCTGGACGTCCGCGAGGACGACGAGTGGGCCGCGGGCCACGTCGAGGGCGCGCTGCACATCCCCATGAGCGACTTCGTGGCCCGCTTCGGCGAGCTGACGGAGGCCGTCGAGGACGGCCGCCGGGTCCACGTGGTGTGCCGCGTCGGCGGGCGCTCCGCCCAGGTGACCCAGTACCTGGTCCGCCAGGGCATCGACGCGGTCAACGTCGACGGCGGCATGCAGGCCTGGCAGGGCGCCGGCCGTGCGATGGTGGCGGAGACCGGCGCCGACGCCTTCGTGCTCTAGGCCCTGTCGTCACACTCCCGTCTGCCCTTCGGGCGACGACGCGAGTGTGACGACAGGGCCTGGCAGGGGCGCCCCGGCGGGGGCTCAGGAGAGCGGGTGGGCGGCCAGCAGGTCGCCCAGTTCCTGCTCGTGCGCGGCGGCCGGCCCGAGCTGGAGCTCCAGCTGCTTGGCCCAGGCGTGGTAGCGGTGCAGCGGGTAGCCGGTGTCGGCGCCGAGGCCGCCGTGCAGGTGCTGGGCGGTCTGGACGATGCGGCGCACGCCCTCCGACGCCCAGATCTTCGCGACGGCGAGGTCGCCGGCCGCGGGCAGCGGGCCGCCTGCCCCGTCGGCGTCGAGGCGCCACGCCGCCTGCCAGAGGACGGCCTCCATCGCGCGCAGGTCGACGTAGCGGTCGGCGGCCTGCACGGCGACCGCCTGGAACGTGGCGACAGGGAAACCGAACTGCTCGCGCTGCGCGGTGTACCGGCTGGTCATGCCGAGGACGGCCGAGCCGGCGCCGAGGGCGAGCGCGCACGTCCCGAGAGTGAGGAGACCGCGCAGCCGCTCCCAGGCCTGCGGGGCTTGGATGAGGTGTGCCGCGGGGACGCGCACCCCGTTCAGGGTGAGCTCGGCGAGCCGCTCCCCGCTGGTGGAGAACTGGTCGGCGAGGGCGAGGCCCGGCGCGCCGCGCGGTACCAGGGCGAGAACCGCCTCCCCGCCGCCGGTGTGCGCCGGTACGGCGGTCCAGTCCGCGCCGTGCGCCCAGGGGACGGCGGTCTGCATGCCGTCCAGGAGCCAGTCGGCGCCGTCGCGGCGTGCGGTGACGGCGAGCTCCGCCGGGTCGTGGCCGGTGCGGCCGTGTGCGGCGGCGGTCAGGACGGGCCGGCCCGCGCCGGCGCCGGGCAGCAGGGCGGCGGCCAGTTCAGGGCCGGCGTGGGCCTGGAGCGCCGCGGCGGTGGCGCAGTGCTCCAGCAGCGGCACCCGGGCGAGCACCCTGCCCGCCTCGCGCAGCACCAGGCAGAGGGCGGTGGCGCCGAGGCCCGCCCCACCGTGCTCCTCGGCCAGGACCAGGCCGAGGAGGTCCGCGGCCGCGAGGCGGGACCACAGGGCGCGGTCGAAGTCGTCCGCGACGGCGCCGGAGACCAGGGCCGGGCTCGGCACCACGTCCGGTGCGGTGTCCGCGAAGACGGCTGCGGCCGCCTCCGCGGCGGCCTGCTGCTCCTCGGTGAAGGTGAAGTCCACTGCCCGTCCTCCCGATGCGCCGGAACCCGCCCCCGTATCTGACGGAGCGTCAAGATAGGGCAGGTTCCGGCAATTGGACAGGCCGCGGTCGGCGGTGGGTGTCAGCGGTCGAAGTCGATCTCGACTTCCTCGGTCAGCGCGTGCGACTGGCAGGCCAGCACGAACCCGGCCTCCGTCTCCTCGGCCTCCAGGGCGAAGTTCCGGTCCATCCGGACCTCGCCCGAGACCACGAACGCCCGGCAGGTCCCGCAGACGCCGCCCTTGCAGGCGTACGGCGCGTCCGCCCGGTTCCGCAGGACCGTGTCGAGCAGGGACTCGCCGGCCTGCACGGGCCAGGTGCCGGCGCGGCCGTCCAGGCGCGCGGTGACCCGGCCGTGGGCCGGCGCGGCGGCGGACGCGGGCGCGGCGGGCGCCGCCGTGTCCTCGACGTGGAAGACCTCCTCGTGGATCCGGGTGCGGACCACGCCCAGCGAGCCGAGGGCGCGCTCCGCCTCGACGACCAGCCCGTACGGGCCGCACAGGTACCAGCCCGTCACGTCGGCGACGGGCAGCAGCGCCGGCAGCAGGCCCGTCAGGCGCTCCTGGTCGAGCCGGCCGGAGGGCAGGCCCGCCTCCTGCTCCTCGCGGGAGAGCACCGTCACCAGCTGGAAGCGGTCCGGGTAGCGGTCCTTGAGATCGGCGACCTCCTCCAGGAACATCGTGGAGGCGGCCGTGCGGTCGCTGCGCACCAGGCAGAACCGGGCGTCGGGCCGGGCCGCGAGCAGCGTCGCCGCGATGGACAGCACCGGGGTGATGCCGCTGCCGCCGACGACGGCCGCGTAGTGGGCGCCGGCCGGGGCGGCCGCCGGGTCGAGGACGAAGCGCCCGGCCGGGACCATCACCTCCAGGACGTCCCCGGCGGCGGCCTCCTTGTGCGCGAAGGTGGAGAACTCGCCGCCCTCCACCAGGCGGACGCCGACCTGGAGCGACGCCGGGCCCGGCCCGGCCGGGTCGGGGGCCGGGGAGCAGATCGAGTACGTGCGCCGGACCTCGGCGCCGCCGGGGGCGGTGCGGCGCAGCGTCAGGTGCTGGCCGGGAGCGTGCCGGTAGGCGTCGCGCAGCTCCTCGGGGACCGACAGCGTCAGCGCCACGGAGTCGTCGGTGAGCCGGTCGACCGCCGACACCGCCAGCCGGTGGAAGGCGCCGTGGCGCGCGGGTCGCGCGGGGCTCGGCGCGGGCGCCGGCGTCGTCGCGGCCATCTACAGCTCCTTGAAGTGGTCGAACGGTTCGCGGCAGGCGGTGCAGCGGCGCAGCGCCTTGCACGCGGTGGAGGAGAAGCGGCTGAGCAGCTCGGTCTCGGTGGACCCGCAGTGCGGGCAGCGCACCGACAGGGCGACCGGCACCGGTCCGCCCGCCGCGTGCGGGCGGGGCGGGGCGATGCCGAACTCGGCGAGCTTGCGGCGTCCTTCGGCCGTGATGTCGTCGGTCGACCAGGCCGGGGAGAGCACGGTGCGGACCCGCACGTCGGGGATGCCGTGGCCGGCGAGGACGCGCTCGATGTCGGCGGACATCGCCTCCACCGCCGGGCAGCCGGTGTAGGTGGGGGTCAGGGTGACCTCGGCGTGGCCGTCCTCGTGCACCCGCACCCCGCGCAGGACGCCGAGGTCGGCGAGGGTGAGCACGGGCAGCTCCGGGTCCGGGACGGAGCCGGCGAGGGCCGCCAGCTCCTCCTCCAGGCGGGTCGCGGTCGCGGTGCCGGATCCGGAGCCGGCCGGGCCGGTCACCACGACGCCCCCGGGTGGCTGCGGTGCAGGTGCTGCATCTCGGCGAGCATCCTGCCGAAAGGCTCGGTGTGCAGGCCCTGCCGGCCCGCTCCGGCCGCCCAGGCGCCGGTGCGCGGCCCCTCGGGGAGGGCGAGGCCGGCCCGCTCCAGCACCTCGGCCAGGGCGGCGGTCCAGCGGCCCTCCAGGGCCGCCCAGTCGATGCCGTCGAGCCCCTCCACCGGCTGGAACATCTCTCCGGTGAACTTCCACAGGGCGTCCAGGGCGGCGCGCATCCGGCGCCGGCTCTCCTCGGTGCCGTCGCCGAGGCGGAGCGTCCACTGCACCGCGTGGTCGCGGTGGTAGGCGGTCTCCTTGACGGCCTTCGCGGCGAGCCCGGCGAAGGGGCCGTCCCCGGCGGCGAGGTCCGTGTGCAGTTCGTGCTGGTACAGGCTGAAGTACAGCTGACGGGCGATGGTGTGCGCGAAGTCCCCGTTCGGCTGCTCGACGAGCTGGAGGTTGCGGAAGGACCGCTCCTCGCGGAGGAAGGCCATCTCGTCCTCGTCGCCCGCCATGGACAGCAGGAAGCGGGCCTGGCCGAGCAGGTCGAGCGCGATGTTGGCGAGGGCGACCTCCTCCTCCAGCTCGGGGGCGTGGCCGGCCCATTCGCCGAGGCGGTGCGAGAGGATCAGCGCGTCGTCGCCGAGGGCGAGGGCGGCGGAGACGGCGGTGCCGGTGGCGGTCACAGGTGGCTCACCCCCTCCGGGATGTCGTAGAAGGTCGGGTGCCGGTACGCCTTGTCGGCGGCGGGCGCGAAGAAGGGGTCGCGCTCGTCCGGCGAGGAGGCGGTGATCTCGGCGGAGGGCACCACCCAGATGGAGACGCCCTCGCTGCGCCGGGTGTACAGGTCGCGGGCGTTGCGCAGGGCCATCTCGGCGTCCGGCGCGTGGAGGCTGCCCGCGTGCGTGTGCGACAGGCCTCGCCGCGAGCGCACGAACACCTCCCACAGCGGCCAGTTCTGCGTCATACCCGTGCCTCCTCGTTCCGTTCCGCCGCGGCCGGTGCCGCCGCGTGCTTGCGTGCGTAGGCCGCGGCGGCCTCGCGGACCCACGCGCCCTCCTCGTGCGCCCGGCGGCGCTGGCTCAGCCGCTGCTCGTTGCAGGGGCCGTTGCCCTTGAGGACGTCCCAGAACTCCGCCCAGTCGATCGGTCCGAAGTCGTAGTGCCCGCGCTCCTCGTTCCACTTCAGGTCCGGGTCGGGCAGGGTCAGGCCGAGGGTCTCGGCCTGGGGGACGGCGATGTCCACGAACCGCTGGCGCAGCTCGTCGTTGGAGTGGCGCTTGATCCGCCAGGCCATGGACTGCGCCGAGTGCGCCGACTCGTCGTCCGGCGGGCCGAACATCATCAGCGAGGGCCACCACCAGCGGTCCACCGCGTCCTGCGCCATCGCGTGCTGCTCCGGGGTGCCCTTCGAGAGGGCGAGGAGGAGCTCGAAGCCCTGGCGCTGGTGGAAGGACTCCTCCTTGCAGATGCGGACCATCGCGCGGGCGTACGGGCCGTAGGAGCAGCGGCACAGCGGTACCTGGTTGGTGATCGCCGCGCCGTCCACGAGCCAGCCGATCGCGCCGACGTCCGCCCACGTCAGCGTGGGGTAGTTGAAGATCGACGAGTACTTCTGCCGGCCGGAGTGCAGCTTGTCGAGCAGCTCGTCCCGGCTGGTGCCGAGGGTCTCGGCCGCGCTGTACAGGTACAGGCCGTGCCCGGCCTCGTCCTGCACCTTGGCCATGAGGATCGCCTTGCGCCGCAGTGAGGGCGCGCGCGTGATCCAGTTGGCCTCGGGCTGCATGCCGATGATCTCGGAGTGGGCGTGCTGCGCCATCTGGCGGACGAGCGAGGCACGGTACTCCTCGGGCATCCAGTCCCGCGGCTCGACGCGCTCGTCGGCCGCGACCGCGGCGTCGAAGGCCGCCGCGAGCTGTGCTCCGAGGTCAGCCCCGAGGCCCGAGTCCTGCCCCGATTCCGGGGTCACTGCCACCATCCCGGCCCCCTGCCAGAGTCCTTTGACCGCCCGACCGACCGATCGTTCGGTTCATGCTCTTCAATGGTGAGACGGCGCCCCGTAGGGTGTCAACCTCTGAGGTCGACCCTGTGGACGGCGAAACGATCGGGGCGGGATGGAAGCGAACGGGCGCGAGGCCGCGGAGGAGCCCCTTCCACCCGATCCGCCGCCGCCCGTCCGGGCGCCCGGCATCGCCGGCCTCGGCACCCCCGGCCGCGTCGTCGCCTCGGCTGCCCTGGCCGCCGTCGCCCTCACCGCCTGCGCGCACCTCGCGGCCGTCTTCCTGCACGTCGCCCCGGCCAACACGCTCAGCAAGCGGCACGCGGGGGCCGTGGACGCCTGGATCTACCCCGAGTTCGAGCAGAACTGGAAGCTCTTCGCCCCCAACCCCCTCCAGCAGAACATCGCCGTCGAGGCGCGCGCCCAGGTCCGCACCCGCGACGGCGGCCTCGTCACCGAGGAGTGGCGCGACCTCTCCGCCGAGGACGGCAAGGCCATCCGGCACAGCTTCTTCCCCAGCCACACCCGCCAGAACGAGCTGCGGCGGGCCTGGGACTTCTTCACCGCCTCGCACGACGAGGAGGACCAGCCCGTCGGCGAGCGCGGCGGACTGTCGGAGCAGTACCTCAAGCGGATCGCGCTGAACCGGCTGCGGGCCGCCCGCCCCGCCGACGGCGGCGAGATCGTCCGGGTCCAGCTGCGCTCCGCCACGCGTGCCGTCGAGGCCCCCGCGTGGAGCGACGAGGAGACCGACACCCGCACCCACCACCGGGAGCTGTCGTGGTGGACGGTGTGAGGAGGGCCCGGGCCGCCGCCGGCCGCGCCCTGGCCCGCGCCACCGGGGAGGCGCTCGGCCCCTACCAGAGCGCCGTCGTCCGCATCGGCTTCGCGACGACCTGGCTGTGCTTCCTGCTGCGCGAGTTCCCCCACCGGCACGAGCTGTACGGGCCCGACGGCCCGTGGAGCTGGGAGCTGGCCCGGCGGCTCGTCGACTCCAACCACGCCTTCACCGTCCTGCTGTGGTCGGACTCGGCCCTGTGGTTCGAGGCCGTGTACGCGCTGTCGGCGGCGTCGAGCGCCCTGCTCGCCCTGGGCTGGCGTACCAGGGCGGTGTCCGCCGTGTTCGCGGCCGGGGTGCTGTCCCTGCAGAACCGCAGCGTGTTCATGGGCGACGGCGGGGACAACGTCATCCACCTGATGGCGATCTACCTGGTCCTGACCCGGTGTGCGCAGGTGTGGTCGCTGGACGCGCGCCGGGCGCGGCGGCACGGCTCGGCCTCCGCCGGGGCGGCCGGGCCGGTGCTGTGGGGCCTCCTCGGCGCGGTGTTCGCGTTCGGCACGGTGACCGGGCGGCTCGGCTACGGCTGGGTCGCCGCCTTCGCCGCCCTGTGGGTCGTCTGCGCCGTGTGGTGGACGGCCGACCGGTACGAGCCGCGCAGCGAGGCCCGGGCCGTCCTCGACGTCCTCGCGAACACGGTGCACAACGCCGGCATGCTCGTCATCGCGGCCGAGGTGTGCCTGATCTACGCGACCGCCGGCTGGTACAAGGTCCAGGGGTCGCGGTGGCAGGACGGGACCGCGCTGTACTACCCGCTCGGCCTCGACTACTTCAGCCCCTGGCCGGAGCTGTCGTCGCTGCTGGCGGGCAGCGGCACGCTGGTGATGCTGCTGACGTACGGGACGGTCGCGGTGCAGGTGGCGTTCCCGTTCACGGTCTTCCAGCGGCGTGTGAAGAACGTCCTGCTCGCCGTGATGGTGCTGGAGCACGCGGGCATCGCGGTGCTGCTGGGGCTGCCGTTCTTCTCCATGGCGATGATCGCCGCCGACGCGGTGTTCCTGCCGACCGCGTTCCTGCTGTGGCTCGGGGCGCGGGCCGCAGGCGCGCGCACCGGGCTCGCGCGGCGGCTGCGCCGGGCGCGGCCGGGCGGCGGACCGGACGCCGCGGTCCTCCCCTCGCAGCGGGCCCCCGGCGGCGGGGCGGGGACCGGCCCCGGTCCCGCTCCGCCGGATGTGCGCACCGCGGGGTGAGCGCGGCGCCGTAGGGTCGGGGCATGAGCGACAAGACGGTGCGGGAGTGGCAGGCGGGGCTGGAGCAGGACGGGCTCGTGCTGCTCGACGGATTCCACGCCCTCAAGCACGCCCTGCGGTTCGGTGCGGACGTGCGGATCGCCGTGGCCCAGGACCCCGGCGCCGCCCTCGCACTGGCCGCGCAGCTCGCCCCCGACGTCCTCGACGACGTACGGCGGCTGCTGCGCCCCGCCGACCTGCGCGGGCTCCTCGCCCGCGTGCACCCCACCGGGGTCGCCGCCCTCGCCGTACGGCCGGACGCGGCGCGGGGGCGGGCCCTGCTGGACCGGCGGCCGCGGAGCGCGCCCGTGGTGGTGCTGGACAACCCCCGCAACCTCGGGAACGTCGGAGCCGTGGTCCGGCTGGCCGCCGGCTTCGGAGCCACGGGCGTGGTGACCCGCGGCGACCTCGACCCCTGGCACCCGAACGTGGTCCGGGCCGGCGCCGGGCTGCACTACGCGACGACCGTGGACCGGGTCACCCTCGACACCCTGCCCGAGGGCCCCCTGTACGCGCTCGACCCGGAGGGCGAGGACATCCGCGCCCTCGCCCTCCCGGACGACGCCCTGCTGGCCTTCGGCTCCGAGCGCCACGGCATCTCGCCCGAGCTGCGCGCCCGCGCCGACCACCTGGTGTCGCTGCCGATGAGGCCCCAGGTGTCCAGCTACAACCTGGCCACCAGCGTGGCCATGTCCCTCTTCCACTGGGGCGGGCCCAAGGCCGGCTGAGCCTGCCCCTGCCCTACCCCTGCCCCCGCCGCAGCCGTCAGGCCTGGCGGCGGACCTCCACCATGCGGAACCGGTTCGCGACGAACGCCCCGTCGCACAGCGCCGCGTTCGCCGCGGGGTTGCCGCCGGAGCCGTGGAAGTCGGAGAAGGCGGCCGTCTGGTTGACGTACACCCCGCCGGTCAGGTTCAGCGACAGCTGCGCCGACTCCTCCAGGCAGACCTCCTCGACGGCCCGCTCGGTGTCCGCCGAGGTGGTGTACGCGCCCACCGTCATGGCGCCCTTCTCGCGGACCGTGCGCCGCAGCAGTTCCAGGGCGTCCGCCGTGGAGTCCACGGCGACCGCGAAGGAGACCGGGCCGAAGCACTCGGAGAGGTAGGGCGCCGCGTCGTCCGGCTTGGCCGCGTCCAGCTTCACCATGACCGGGGTGCGGACCACGGCGTCAGGGAAGTCGGGGTTCGCGACCTCGCGGGAGGCGAGGGCCACCTCGCCGAGCCCGGCCGCCGCCTCCAGCCGGGCCTTGACGTCCGGATTGACCAGGGCGCCGAGCAGGGCGTTGGCCCGGGCGTCGTCCCCGAGGAGGCCGCCGACCGAGGCCGCGAGGTCCGCGACGACCTCGTCGTAGGTCTTGCGGCCGGCGTCGGTGTCGATGCCGTCGCGCGGGATCAGCAGGTTCTGCGGGGTCGTGCACATCTGGCCGCTGTACAGGGAAAGCGAGAAGGCCAGGTTCGCCAGCATGCCCTTGTAGTCGTCCGTGGAGTCGACGACGACCGTGTTGACGCCGGCCTTCTCCGTGTAGACCTGAGCCTGGCGGGCGTTGGCCTCCAGCCAGTCGCCGAACTCCGTGGAGCCCGTGTAGTCGATCACCTTGATCTCGGGGCGGACCGCGAGGGCCTTGGCGATGCCCTCGCCGGGGCGCTCGGCCGCCAGCGCCACCAGGTTCGGGTCGAAGCCGGCCTCCGCCAGGACGGTACGGGCCGCCTGCACGGTCAGGGCGAGCGGGAGGACCGCGCGCGGGTGGGGCTTGACCAGCACCGGGTTGCCGGTGGCGAGGGAGGCGAAGAGGCCCGGGTAGCCGTTCCACGTGGGGAAGGTGTTGCAGCCGATCAGCAGGGCGATGCCGCGCGGGACTGCCTTGAAGGTCTTGTCCAGCCGGAGCGGGTCACGCTTCCCCTGCGGCTTGGACCAGGCGGCCTCGCCGGGCACGCGGGTCTGCTCCGCGTACGCGTACGCCACGGCCTCCAGGCCGCGGTCCTGGGCGTGGGGGCCGCCCGCCTGGAACGCCATCATGAAGGCCTGGCCGCTGGTGTGCATCACCGCGTGCGCGAACTCGTGCGTCCGGGCGCTGATCCGGGCCAGGATCTCGATGCAGACCAGGGCGCGCGCCTCCGGGCCGGCATCCCGCCAGGCGGCCATGCCCGCCTTCATCGCGGGCAGCAGCACGTCCATGTCGGCGTGCGGGTACTCCACGCCCAGCTCCGGGCCGTACGGGGAGACCTCGCCGCCGGTCCAGCCGTCCGTCCCCGGCTGGTCCAGCTCCAGGCGCGTGCCCCGCAGCGCCTCGAAGGCCGCCAGGCCGTCGGCCGGGGCGGTCTCGCCGTAGGCCTTGGGGTGCTCCGGGTGCGGGGACCAGTACGCGCGGCTGCGGATGGCCTCCAGCGCCTGGTCGAGGGTGGGCCGGTGCCGGGCGGAGAGCTCCGACAGGGCGGTCGTCTGGGGGCGGGTGGGCTCGGCGGCCATCAGGGACCAACTCCTCGTTGAGCCGGGCAAGATCGGACTGGATCGCGGCTGGGTTCAGGCAAGGGCGGGTGAAGACGAGCAGACTGGAGTTAGAGTAACCGAACGATCGGTCGGGACAAGAGGGCCCGACCGGCCTGTGGACAACCCGGTGCGGGAGGATCAGGACATGACAGCAATCGAGCGGTCCCGCACCGTGGCGGTCGTCGGCGCGGGCACCATGGGCCAGGGAATCGCCCAGGTCGCCCTGCTGGCGGGCCACCGCGTCCTGGTCCACGACGTGAGCGCCGGCCTCGCCGCCGACGCCGTCGGCATCGTCCGGGACCGCGTGGAGCGGATGGCGGCCAAGGGCCGCATCGAGCGCGCCGAGGCCGCAGACGCGGCCGCCCGGATCGGATCCGCGGCCACCCTGGCCGACCTCGCGGACGCCGCCCTGGTCATCGAGGCCGTCGTCGAGGACACCGCAGTCAAGCGGGCGCTGTTCGCCGCCCTCGAAGAGGTGGTCGCGCCGGACGCGCTGCTCGCCACGAACACCTCCTCCCTCTCCGTCACCGAGCTCGCGGGAGGCCTCGCCCACCCGGGCCGCTTCCTCGGCCTGCACTTCTTCAACCCGGCCCCGCTGCTCCCGCTCGTCGAGGTGGTCAGCGGCTTCGCGACCGACCCGGCCGCCGCCGAGTCCGCGTACCGCACCGTCCTCGGCTGGGGGAAGACGCCGGTGCGCTGCGCCGACACCCCCGGCTTCATCGTCAACCGGATCGCCCGGCCCTTCTACGCCGAGGCCTTCGCCGTGTACGAGGAGCAGGGCGCGGACCCGGCGACGATCGACGCCGTGCTCCGCGAGTGCGGCGGCTTCCGGATGGGGCCCTTCGCGCTGACCGACCTGATCGGCCAGGACGTCAACGAGGCCGTCACGCGCTCCGTGTGGGAGTCCTTCCACCACAGCCCGAAGTTCACCCCCTCGCTCGCGCAGCGCCGCCTGGTCCAGTCGGGCCGCCTCGGCCGCAAGTCGGGGCACGGCTGGTTCCCGTACGGGCCGGACGCACAGCTTCCGCAGCCGCACACCGCCGCGCCCGAGGAGGCGCCGGAGAAGGTGACCGTCGTCGGCGACCTCGGGCCGGCCGCGGAGCTGGTGGACCTGATCGAGGAGGCCGGCGTGGCCGTCACGGCCGCCGGCAGCGGGGGCCCGTACATCCAGCTGCCCGGCGAGGGCCAGCTGGTCCTCGCCGACGGCAGGACGTCCGTCGAGTTCACCGACGTCGTCTACTTCGACCTCTCGCCGGACTACCGCGGCGCCGCCCGGATCGCCCTGTCCGCCTCGGCGGACACGAGCGAGCGCACCCTCGCCGAGGCCGTCGGCCTCTTCCAGCGGCTCGGCAAGCAGGTCTCCGTCATCGGCGACGTGCCCGGCATGATCGTGGCCCGCACGGTCGCGATGCTGATCGACCTCACCGCGGACGCCGTCGCCCGCGGCGTCGCCACCGCCGAGGACATCGACACCGCGATGAAGCTGGGCGTGAACTACCCGCTCGGCCCGCTGGAATGGCACCGCCGCCTCGGCCGCGACTGGGCCTACGACCTGCTGCACCACCTGGACGAGCGCTGCCCGGGCGGTCGGTACGCACCCTCCCTCGCGCTGTTCAGGCTCGGCTACGCCGAGGACGCGGCGGACGCCGGCGAGGCCGGGGACGGCGCGGACGGGCAGGACGGGGACGGCGCATGACCACCGCCAGGCGCGACACCTACACCCCGGAGAGCCTGCTCTCCGTGGCGGTCCAGGTCTTCAACGAGCGCGGCTACGACGGCACCTCCATGGAGCACCTCTCCAAGGCGGCGGGCATCTCGAAGTCCTCGATCTACCACCACGTCGCGGGCAAGGAGGAGCTCCTGCAGCGCGCCGTCAGCCGGGCCCTGGACGGGCTGTTCTCCGTCCTCGACGAGCCCGGCGCGGTACGCGGCCGGGCGGTGGAGCGCGTGGAGTACGTGACCCGGCGCACCGTCGAGGTGCTGGTCGACGAACTGCCGTACGTGACGCTGCTGCTGCGGGTGCGGGGCAACACGCGCACCGAGCGGTGGGCGCTGGAGCGGCGCCGCGAGTTCGACCACCAGGTCGCGGAGCTGCTGAAGGCCGCCGCGGCGGACGGCGACCTGCGCGCGGACGTGGACATCAGGCTGGCCACGCGCCTGCTGTTCGGCATGGTGAACTCGCTCGTCGAGTGGTACCGGCCGCACCCGGGGACCACCCCCGGCCAGCTGGCCGACGCGGTCGTCCACATGGCCTTCGACGGGCTGCGCACCGCCCGGCCGTAGCGGACTGGGTCCTTCCGTCCTGGCCTGCGGTTTTTGGCCGAAAAATTGTGCGATCAACAGGGCTCGGCGGCATGTACGCTGGGCCCGACTCGATCCTGAGCGCGTTCAAAAATCATCATGGGGGGCCGGTGCGCAACCGCCGTCTTGTCATCTCCGCTGCCGTCGTTGCGGCGGCCAGCTTCGGAACGGTCCTGGTGCCCGCAGCGGCGCAGGCCGCTCCCGTCCGACCCGCGGCCAAGGGGGGGCCTGCCGGGGGCGTGGACGCCGGCCCGCTGGCCAAGCCCGAGGCCAAGACCTTCCACAGCCCGGCCGAGCGGTCGGTCCGCAAGGCCCTGCCCGGCACGAAGGGCAAAGCGGGAGCAGGTGCGGAGGCCGGCGCCACCGCGCAGTCCGACGCCACGGCGCAGGCGGAGCCCGCCCCCGCCGCCAACGAGGAGCTGGCCGTCGTCCTGAACGGCCGCACCACCACCGCCCACGGCGTCGAGCTGCAGGCGGCGATCATCAGCGCCCCCGGCACCACCCTCAAGGTCACCTTCGACTGGGGCGACGGAACCGTCGAGACCGCCGACGGCCTGCCCGGCCTGGAGGTCAAGCGCGAGCACCGCTACGCCGAGGTGGGCGAGTACAACGTCAAGGTGACGGTGACCGACGCGGCGAACAACGCCCAGGTCGTGAACGAGGTCCCGCTCTCGACCAGCGGCTCGGACTTCACCCCGCACACACCGACCCGCCTGCTGGACACCCGTACCGGCGGCGGCAAGGTCGCGCCCTACACCTCCACCCGGGTGAAGATCGCCGGGAACGCGAAGATCCCGGCCGGCGCCACCGCGGTCGCCCTGAACGTCACCGTCACCAACACCGCCACGGGCGGCCACGTCACCGCCTTCCCCGGCGGCGGCAAGCGCCCGACCACCTCGAACCTCAACTTCGAGGCGGGCCAGACCGTCCCGAACATGGTGATCGTGCCGGTCGGCAAGGACGGGACCGTCGAGCTGTACAACGGCGGCTGGGAGGCGGTGGACCTCATCGCCGACGTCACCGGCTACTTCAGCCGCAGCGCCTCCAGCGGCTTCACGCCGATGACGCCGGTCCGCACCGTCGACACCCGCTCCGGCCTCGGCGCGCCGCGCGGCCAGGTCGCCGGCCGGGCCAGCTTCTCCACCCAGCTCGGCGGCCTGTACGTGCCCTCGAACGCCACCGCCGTGGCCCTGAACGTGACGGCGACCGCCCCGCGCGAGGCCGGCCACCTGACCGTCTACCCGAGCGGCCAGGCGGCCCCGAACACCTCGAACGTGAACTTCACGGCCGGGCAGACGGTCGCCAACTCGGTGATCGTCCCGGTCGGCTCCGACGGCCGGATCAGCGTCATGAACGGCGCCTGGGCGGGCGTCGACGTCATCGTCGACGTGGTCGGCTACTACAGCCCCGACAGCTCGGGCGCCTTCATGGCCACCACCCCGCACCGCCGCCTGGACACCCGCGAGTGGGGCAGCGGCCCGCTGCCCGGCCAGGACTACATCTGGATGGACATCTCCCACGGGGAGCCGGGCATCGCCGGGTACGTGCTGAACACGACGGTGACCAACACCCGCGACAGCGGCTTCCTCTCCGTCGCCCCCGACGTCAACTCGCCGGCGTCCTACTTCGACAACACGGCCGTCTGGCAGGACCCGCCGCGGTCCTCGTCGCTGAACTTCACGCCGGGCAAGACGGTCCCGAACCTGGTGCAGGCGAGCTCCGGCGGCACCAACGGCACCATCGACCTCTGGAACCAGAGCTTCGGCGACATCGACCTGATCGTCGACATGTTCGGGTACTACGAGACGAAGTGACCCGGTGAAACGGCGCCCCGGAGGCAGGCCCGCGAGGCCGCCTCCGGGGCGCCGCCGTGTCCGGTGCAGGACCGGCGGGGCGGTCACTCCTCCGCGATGGCCCGGGCTCCGCCGCCGGGGCCCGCATCGAGCAGGTCGGTCTCCTCGAAGACCAGCAGGGTGCGCGTCGAGAGCACCTCCGGGATCGCCTGGAGGCGGGTGAGGACCAGTTCGCGCAGGGTGCGGTTGTCGGGCGTGTGGACCAGCAGCAGGACGTCGAAGTCGCCGCTGACCAGCGCGATGTGGGCCGCGCCCGGCAGCTCGCGGAGCTTCTCGCGGACCGTCCGCCACGAGTTCTGCACGATCTTCAGCGTGATGTAGGCGGAGGCGCCCTGGCCCGCCCGCTCGTGGTTGACGCGCGCCGTGAACCCGCGGATCACGCCGTCGTCGATGAGCCGGTTGATGCGGGCGTAGGCGTTCGCCCGGGACACGTGCACCTGCTCGGCGACCGACCGTATGGAGGCCCGTCCGTCCGCCTGGAGCAGCCGCATGATCGAGCGGTCGATCGGGTCCAGTGGGCGGGGAGGGGCCTGAGGGGCGGGAGCGGCACCTCCGGCCGGGGCGGGTGCGGATCCCGCTGCGGCCATTTGTTCATCCGGCATTGCCCACTGCCTCCCTGTCCTGGACGTCCTGCATCCATCCCAGGGCCCCGGCGCCACTTTGTCCACAGCCTGCACCCGCCTGTAGCCAAATTGCGCCATCGACCGAACAATCGGTTGGTGAGGCGCCTCACACCCGTGGCCGCGCCCCTCCCCCAGCCCACCCGCTGGGCGGTACCCCAGCCCGCTTCCCATGAGGAGGTGTACGCCGCCATGACGGTCCAAGAGCTGCCCGGCGCAGGTGCGTCCCACCGGTCGACCCCGCCGCCCGCCTGGAGGCCCCGTACGGACGCCGCTCCGCTGCTCCCGGACCCCGAGCCGTACCGGGTGCTGGGCACCCCGGCCGCGGAGAAGCTCGACGCCGACCTGATGCGCCGCTGCCACGCGGAACTGGTCCGCGGCCGCCGCTACAACGCGCAGGCCACCGCGCTGACCCGGCAGGGCCGGCTCGCCGTCTACCCCTCCACCGTCGGCCAGGAGGCCTGCGAGATCGCGGCCGCCCTGGTCCTCCAGGAGCAGGACTGGCTCTTCCCGAGCTACCGCGACACCCTGGCGGCCGTGGCGCGCGGCCTGGACCCCGTCCAGGCGCTGACCCTGCTGCGCGGCGACTGGCACACCGGCTACGACCCGCGCGAGCACCGCATCGCCCCCCTCAGCACCCCGCTCGCCACCCAGCTCCCGCACGCGGTCGGCCTGGCCCACGCGGCCCGGCTGCGCGGCGACGACGTGGTGGCGCTCGCCATGGTCGGCGACGGCGGCACCAGCGAGGGCGACTTCCACGAGGCCCTGAACTTCGCGGCCGTCTGGAAGGCCCCGGTGGTCTTCCTCGTCCAGAACAACGGCTTCGCGATCTCCGTCCCGCTGTCCAAGCAGACGGCCGCCCCGACCCTGGCGCACAAGGCCGTCGGCTACGGCATGCCCGGCCGCCTGGTCGACGGCAACGACATCGCCGCCGTCCACGAGGTGCTGTCCGAGGCCGTCCGGCGGGCCCGCTCGGGCGGCGGCCCGACCCTGGTCGAGGCCGTCACCTACCGCATCGAAGCCCACACGAACGCCGACGACGCGACCCGCTACCGCGGGGACGCCGAGGTCGAGGCATGGAAGGCGCACGACCCCGTGGCACTGCTGGAGCGCGAGCTGACCGCCCGCGGGATCCTGGACGAGCAGGCCGTCCAGGCGGCCAGGGACGCCGCCGAGGAGATGGCGGCCGACCTGCGCGAGCGGATGAACGCCGACCCGGTCCTGAACCCGATGGACATCTTCGCGCACGTCTACGCGGAGCAGACCGGCCGGCTGCGCGAGCAGGCGGACATGCTGCGCGCCGAGCTCGACGCGGAGGAGCAGTCGTGACGACGGTGGCGGCGAAGCCCGCGACGATGGCGCAGGCCCTGAACCGGGCCATGCGCGACGCGATGGCCGCGGATCCGGCGGTGCACGTGATGGGCGAGGACGTCGGCACCCTCGGCGGCGTCTTCCGCATCACCGACGGGCTCGCCAAGGAGTTCGGGGAGGACCGCTGCACGGACACCCCGCTCGCCGAGGCCGGCATCCTGGGCACGGCGGTCGGCATGGCCATGTACGGCCTGCGGCCGGTCGTGGAGATGCAGTTCGACGCGTTCGCCTACCCGGCGTTCGAGCAGCTCGTCTCGCACGTGGCGCGGATGCGCAACCGCACCCGCGGCGCGATGCCCCTGCCGATCACCATCCGCGTGCCCTACGGCGGCGGCATCGGCGGCGTCGAGCACCACAGCGACTCCTCCGAGGCCTACTACACGGCCACCCCCGGGCTGCACGTGGTGACCCCGGCGACCGTCGAGGACGCGTACGGGCTGCTGCGCGCGGCCATCGCCAGCGACGACCCGGTCGTCTTCATGGAGCCGAAGCGGCTCTACTGGTCGAAGGCCGACTGGAACCCCGAGGCCCCGGCCGGCGTGCCCGGCATCGGCAAGGCGCTCGTCCGCCGCGCCGGCACCGGCGCCACCCTGATCACGTACGGGCCGTCGCTGCCGGTGTGCCTGGAGGCGGCCGAGGCGGCGCGCGAGGAGGGCTGGGACCTGGAGGTCCTCGACCTGCGCTCGCTGGTTCCGTTCGACGAGGAGGCGGTCGTCGCCTCGGTGCGCCGCACCGGGCGCGCCGTGGTGGTCCACGAGGCGAACGGCTTCGGCGGCCCCGGTGCGGAGATCGCCGCCCGCATCCAGGAGAAGTGCTTCCACCACCTGGAGGCGCCGGTGCTGCGTGTGACGGGCTTCGACATCCCGTACCCGCCGCCGATGCTGGAGAAGCACCACCTGCCCGGTGTGGACCGGATCCTGGACACCGTGGCCCGCCTCCAGTGGGAGGACTGATGGCGCAGGTGATGGAGTTCAAGCTCCCCGACCTCGGGGAGGGACTGACCGAGGCCGAGATCGTCCGCTGGCTGGTCGCGGTCGGCGACGTCGTCGCCGTCGACCAGCCCGTGGTCGAGGTCGAGACGGCCAAGGCGATGGTGGAAGTGCCGTGCCCTTACGGCGGTGTCGTCACCGCCCGCTTCGGGGAGGAGGGCACGGAACTCCCCGTCGGAGCACCGCTGATCACGGTGGCGGTGGGTGCGGGCGCGGGTGACGCGGCCGGCGCGGGCACGGTGCAGGAGCCGGAGGAGTCCGGTTCGGGCAACGTCCTGGTCGGCTACGGCACGGACCACTCGCGCACGGCGCGTCGGAGGCGGGTGCGACCCGCCTCCGCGGCTCCGGCCCCCGCTCCCGCCGCCCCCGCGGCCCCTCCGGCCCCAGCGGCCGCTCCGGCCGCGCCTGCCGTCCGGCCCGCCGGGCCGGTGCCCGTCATCTCGCCGCTGGTGCGCAAGCTGGCCCGCGACAACGGGATCGACCTGCGGGTCCTGACCGGGTCCGGGCCCGAAGGCCTGATCCTGCGCGCGGACGTCGAGGCGGCGCTCCGGGCGCCGGCCGCCGTCTCCGCCGCACCCGCCGTTGCTCCGGCGACCGCCGCCGCGGCGCCGGCCGGCGCCGAGCGGATCCCGCTCAAGGGGCTGCGCGGCGCGGTCGCCGACAAGCTCTCGCGCAGCCGGCGCGAGATCCCCGACGCGACCTGCTGGGTCGACGCCGACGCGACCGAGCTGATGGCGGCGCGCGCGGCGATGAACGCCGCGGGCGGCCCGAAGGTCTCGGTGCTGGCCCTGCTGGCCCGGATCTGCACGGCGGCGCTGGCCCGCCACCCGGAGCTCAACTCCACGGTCGACCTCGCGGCGAACGAAATCGTCCGCCTGCCCTCCGTGCACCTGGGCTTCGCCGCCCAGACGGAGCGCGGCCTGGTCGTCCCGGTCGTCCGCGACGCCCACGAGCGCAGCGCGGAGTCGCTGACGGCGGAGTTCGCGCGGCTGACCGAGCTGGCGCGCACCGGGAAGCTCGCCCCGTCCGACCTGACGGGCGGCACCTTCACCCTGAACAACTACGGGGTGTTCGGGGTGGACGGCTCGACGCCGATCATCAACCACCCGGAGGCCGCGATGCTCGGGGTCGGCCGGATCACCCCGAAGCCGTGGGTGCACCGGGGCGAGCTCGCCGTCCGCCAGGTCGTGCAGCTGTCCTTCACCTTCGACCACCGGGTGTGCGACGGCGGCACGGCGGGCGGCTTCCTCCGGTACGTCGCCGACTGCGTGGAGAACCCGGCGGTGCTGCTGCGCACCCTGTAGGCCCGCCCGCGGGCGGGGCGGCCGGTCCGGGCGGGGGTCAGACCGCCCGGACCGGCGCGCTGCCGCGCCCTGCCCCCGGCCCCCGCGGTGCGCGGCGGGCTCAGACGGCCAGCAGCACCTTGCCGACGTGGGCGCCGGACTCCACCAGCCGGTGGGCCTCGGCGGCCTCGCGCATCGGCAGCACGGTGTGGACGACGGGCCGGACGCGGCCGGCCGCCACCAGCGGCCACACGTGCTCCCGTACGGCCGCGACGATCGCGGCCTTCTCCTCCCGGGGCCGCGCCCGCAGCGTCGTCCCGGCGACCGCGGCCCGCTTGGCGAGCAGTGCGCCGAGGTTCAGCTCGGCCTTCACACCGCCCTGGAGGCCGATCACGACGAGCCGCCCGTTCACGGCGAGGGCGTCGACGTTCCGTGCGAGGTACTTGGCGCCGATGATGTCCAGGATGACGTCGGCCCCGGCGCCGCCGGTCGCGGCCTTCACCTCCGCCGCGAAGTCCTGCGTCCGGTAGTCGATCAGGATGTCGGCGCCGAGCTCCCTGCAGCGGGCGAGCTTCTCGGGGCCGCCCGCGGTGACCGCCACCGTTGCCCCGGCCGCCTTCGCCAGCTGGACGGCCATGGTGCCGATGCCGCTCGCACCGCCGTGCACCAGCACGGTCTCGCCGGGGCGCAGGTGGGCGACCATGAAGAGATTCGACCAGACGGTGCAGGCGGCCTCGGGCAGGGCCGCGGCCGTCGCCAGGTCGGTGCCCGCGGGGACGGGCAGCAGCTGGCCGGCGGGGACGGCGACCCGCTCCGCGTAGCCGCCGCCGCTGAGCAGGGCGCACACCTCGTCCCCGACGGCCCAGCCGGACACGCCGGGCCCGACGGCGGCGATCCGCCCCGAGCACTCCAGGCCGGGGTGGGGGGAGGCGCCGGGCGGCGGGTCGTAGAAGCCCTGCCGCTGGAGGAGGTCGGCGCGGTTCACCGCGCTCGCGGCGACGTCGACGAGGACCTCTCCCTCGCCCGCCACCGGGTCGGGTGCCCGGTCCCAGACGAGGGCCTCGGGACCGCCGGGCTGCTCGATCGTGATCGCATGCATGGCCCGGAGCGTACGCCAGCCCCGCCCCGGGCCGGTCCGTGCAGCGGTGTGCTCAGCCGGTCGGGCCGAGGTTGATCGGGGGCTGGGCCGGCGGGGCGGCGCGCACGATGGTGATCAGACGGTCGGTCAGCTGGAGAGGACTGGCGTGCGGGTCGGTGTACGGCAGCAGCCGGTGCCCGCGCAGTACGCTGACGACCAGGTCCTCGGTCTCCCGGACCCCCTTGCCGACCTCGGACTTCTTCACGGGCCGCTCCACGATGTCGAGGCCGCTGCCCTGCTGGATGAGGTCCTCCATCACCTCGCCGGAGCTGGGGCTCAGCACCGACAGCCCGAGGAGCCGCCCGGCCGCGCTCGCGCTGGTGATGACCGCGTCGGCGCCCGACTGCCGCAGCAGCGGCGCGTTCTCCTCCTCGCGGACCGCGGCGACGATCTTCGCGCCGCGGTTCATCTGCCGGGCCGTCAGGGTCACGAGGACCGCGGTGTCGTCGCGCTGGGTGGCGATGATGACCTGGCGCGCCTTCTGGAGTTCCGCGCGCAGCAGGACGTCGGAGCGGGTCGCGTCGCCCACGACGCCGGTGAGGCCCTCGGAGTTGGCGATCTCGATGACCTTGGAGCTGGGGTCGACGATGACGACCTGCTCCTTCTGGAGTCCCGTGGCCAGCAGTGTCTGGAGGGCCGAGCGGCCCTTGGTGCCGAAGCCGACCACGACCGTGTGCTCGCGCAAGTTTTTCCTCCAGCGGCTCAGCCGCCACTCTTCCCTGGTGCGCTCCGTGAGCACTTCCAGGGTGGTACCCACCAGGATGATCAGGAAGAGCACGCGCAGCGGCGTGATCAGCAGGATGTTGATCAGGCGGGCGCTGTCGCTGTACGGCACGATGTCGCCGTAGCCCGTCGTCGACAGGGTCACCGTCGCGTAGTAGAAGCAGTCGAGCAGGTCGACCGTCTCGTTCGCGTTGTCGTGGTAGCCGTCCCGGTCGAGCCAGACGATCAGCACCGTCAGGAGCAGGACGAACAGCGCCATCAGCAGCCGCTTGGCGACCTGCCGGAGCGGCTTCTCCACCACCCTGCGCGGCAGTTTGATGCGGCGTGAGACGAGCTGTTCGTCCGCCGCCCGCGCCATGGCGTCATGGCCGTGCAGTTTCACGTGAAACATCCTCCCGAGACCCACGGCAGGTCGAGGATCTCCAGGTCCTGTCCCGACCGCGCACCGTGCGGCGGTACGACGGCCAGCGCGTCGGCCGCCGCGATGCCGCGCAGCATCGCGGGCCCGTTGTAGCGCAGCGGTACGGCGTGCTCGTCGGTCAGCCGGACCGGGACGAGCCGGGTGTCGTACGGGTGCCCCGGCACGTCGCCCTGGACGGGGGCCCCGTAGCGGGGCCGCAGGCGGCGGCCCGCCAGGGCGCGCAGCAGCGGCTCGGCGAGGGTCAGCAGGCCGGAGACGGCGGCGAGCGGGTTGCCGGGCAGGCCGACCACGTGCCGGCCGTCGGCGGGGGCGCCGATACGGGCCAGCAGCATGGGGTGCCCGGGGCGTACGGCCACCCCGTCGACGAGCAGCTCGGCGCCGGCCCGGCGCAGGACCGGGTGGACGTGGTCGACGGGGCCGGAGGCGGTGCCGCCGGTGGTGATGACGACGTCGGCCCCCGAGCCGGTGACCGCCTCCAGCAGCGCCTCGGCGCCGGCGGCGTCGTCCCCGATCCGGCGGGTGGCGGTGACCTCGGCGCCGAGCCGCTCCAGCCAGGGGCCGAGCATGGGGCCGAGGGCGTCGCGGATCAGGCCGTCGTGCGGGCGGCCCTCGGTGAGCAGCTCGTCGCCGAGGACCAGCACCTCGACGCGGGGCCGGGGGCGGGTGGCGAGCTCGTCGTACCCGGCGGCCGCGGCGAGTCCCAGGACGGCGGGGGTGACCAGGGAGCCGGCGGGCAGCAGCAGGTCGCCGGAGCGGCACTCCTGGCCGCGGGGGCGGATGTCCTGGCCGGTGGTGACGGGCCGGTCGGCGTAGAGCTGCCCGCCGGCCTCGCGGGAGTGCTCGCTGCGGAGGACGGCGGTGGTCTCGGCGGGGATCCGGGCGCCGGTGGCGATCCGCACGGCCTCGCCGTCGGCGAGGGGCTCGGGCCGCCCGGAGCCGGCGAGCACGCCGCCGTCGGCGCGGACGGTCCAGGGGCCCGGTCCGGCGACGGCCCATCCGTCCATGGCGGAGGTGTCGAAGGACGGCAGATCGGTGAGGGCGTCCAGGGGCGCGGAGAGGACCTCGCCGAGGGCGTCGGCGAGGGGGACGCGGCGGGTGCGCGGCCGGACGCCGGCGCCGGCGCGGGCGGCGGCGTCACGGGCCTGCGGCCAGGCCGCGGCCCGGTGCCCGCCGCCCCCGGAGCCGCCCGATCCGGCGGGGCCGCTCCCGCCCGATCCGGCGGGGGCGGGGTTGACCAGGGCGAGCGCCTCGTCGAGGGCCCGCATGGCGTGGTCGGCGTCCGTGGGGGTCATTGCGGTGCCGCCCCGTTCTCCCCGGCCCCGGCCTCGGCGGCCCACTGCTGCGCGAGCGCGGCGGCCTTGTGGACAGCCTCGGCCAGGGCGGCGGCCGGGTCGGCCCCCGCGGCCTCGGCGCGCGCCGCCGCGTAGCCGACGAGGAAGGTCGTCAGGGGGGCGGCGGGCCGGGCGACGCCGTGGGCGGCGTCCCGGGCGAGGTCGAGCAGGGCCTTGGTGTCGACGTCGATGTCGATGCCGAGCTCGGCCTTGGCGGCGGTGATCCATTGGTCCAGCACGTTCCCATGCTCCCTGATCGTGGCGCGGGCCGATGCGAGATCGTCCCAGGTGTCGCAGTCGAACGAGGCGAGTGGCCCAGTATCCGTCACGTGGGCCAGAACCAGTTCGGCGGTCAGCGCCCGCAGCGGCAGACCGGTGAGGGTTCCGTGCTCGGCGGCCAGCAGGGCGATCTCGCGGCGCAGCGGCTCGGCCCGGTAGGCGGCGACGAGCGGCTGGTCCCGCCCGGCGCTGTCGCGCAGCAGGGCGCCCTCCGCATCCCCGGTCGGGGCGAGGCGGCCGAGGAGGGCGCGGACCGTGCCGCGGTCGAGGAAGGGCAGGTCGGCGGAGAGGACGAGGACCGTGTCGGCGGTGGTGTGCCGCAGCCCCGCGTCGAGCGCGGCGACGGGGCCCGCGCCGGGCGGGCTCTCCAGGGTCCAGGAGACGGGCCGGGCCGTGGGCCGGCGCCCGCCGACCACCACGGTGGCCGCGGCGTCGGGGCAGGCGTCGAGGACGCGGTCGAGCAGCGTGCGGCCGCCCACCCGCAGACCAGGCTTGTCCGCTCCGCCGAGGCGCCGCGCGGCGCCGCCGGCGAGGACGATCGCGTCGTAGCTCATGCCCACGAGTATGCGCGGACCATGTTCCGCGACGGGAGCCGCACTTGCCGGACCCTCTGATCTCCCCTGCCGACGGGGCTCCCGCCCGCCCCGGCCGCCCGCCCCGGCCGCCCGCCCCGGACACGCGCCCCGGCCGCCCGCCCCGGACACGCGCCCGCGCCGGGCGGGATGCCGGCGGACGGGCCGGCACCGCCCGGCGCGGGCCGGTACGGCAGGGACGGCCGGGGCGGCGGCGCCGCCCGGCTACAGGTAGGGGCCGGAGCGGATCGCGCCGTGCGGCCCGTCGCCCTCGTCGTCGTGCTGGCCGCCGGGCGGCAGCGCGCGGCGCATCTGCTCCAACTGGGCCCGCGCGGCCATCTGCTGTGCGAACAGGGCGGTCTGGATGCCGTGGAACAGGCCTTCCAGCCAGCCCACCAACTGTGCCTGAGCAATCCGCAGTTCCGCCTCGGAGGGCACGGTCTCCTCGGTGAACGGCAGGGAGAGGCGCTCCAGTTCCTCGACGAGCTCCGGAGCCAGGCCGTCCTCCAGCTCCTTCACCGACGCCGCATGGATGTCCTTCAGACGGACCCGGCTGGCCTCGTCCAGAGGTGCTGCGCGCACTTCTTCCAGAAGTTGCTTGATCATGCTGCCGATGCGCATGACCTTGGCGGGCTGTTCGACCATCTCCGTCACCGGGACCTCGCGCGACTCGTCATCGGCGCCGCCGACCGCCATCCCGTCCTGTCCCACGATCAGGACGTGCGGGGGACTGTCCTGCGACCGTTCACTCCTCGGCATCTCCATGCCGGCCATTGTCTCGCACACGTGCGTACGCACACGGTGTGCCCCCGTACGGGCGTGATCCACCCTGTACGGGGGCACCGGCCGTGCGGCACGGGCCGGTCGGGCTCAGCCGGCGGCGCGCCGGGCGATCCCGCTCGCGGACCGGGTCACCGCGGCGGCGAGCAGGGCCGCGCCCAGCGGGACCAGGACGAGGAGCGCCGCGAAGGTGTCCCACGGCAGCACGATCGGCACGAACGGCACCTCCTCCCCGATCCCGGACGCCTTCGCCATGTCGGCGATCTCGCGCCGCTGTGCGAGCCGCAGCGCGACCGCGGGGAGGATGCCGGAGGCGGTGCCCAGGGCGACGCCCATGAGGGCCACCACGCCGCACTGGAAGCCGCTGAGGGTGCGCCGCACCCGCGGGGGTGCGCCGACCGCGGCGAGGGTCTTCAGGTCGGCTTCGGCGTCGGTCTGCGCGAGGCCGGTCGCGATGCCCGCGGCGCCGATGGTGACGAGGGCGGCGAAGACGGTCAGCGCGAGCATGGCCGTGGTGTCCTCGGGCTCGAAGCCGGACTCGATGGCCACGGGCGCCTCCACGCCGATCCGGTCGATCTCGGCGGCCAGCTGCTGGCGCTGCCGCTCGGTCGGCGGTCCCTCCAGCGTGAAGTAGGAAGCGAACGGCTGGGCGGTGAGCCCGGCGGCCTGCGCGGCGGAGGGCGGCAGGACCACGGAGATGCCGTAGCCGTTGGTGCCCTTGGGCGCCTGGTGCACGGCGAACACCTTGTCCTCGCCGGGCGGCTCGCCCGGTCCCGCGAACGTGCGTTCCGCCTCGGAGGTGATGAGCCGGACGGTGGCCTTGCCGTCCTTGACGTCGCGCGGGTCCAGGGAGACGGCCTTGCCGGACTTCAGCGCGGCGACGGTGCCCGGGTCGGTCACGGCGAGCGCGGTGAGCAGCTTCTCGTCGGCGACGACCAGCTCGTACATCGAGCTGTGCTGTGAGACGGTGCAACGCCAGTCCCGGCGCAGCCTCCTGACCTCCGCGGCGGTGAACTCGGGGGCCCCGTCCTCCCAGAGCGGGCAGCGCTGGTCCTTCGGCCGGACGATCTGGGCCCGGCCGCAGTCGCCCGGTCCCGTCACCCGCTCGCAGCCGGGCTTGCCGACCTGGACATGGGCGACGTCCGCCCGTACGGAGACGGGCAGTTCCCGGCTCACGGCCTGGCGGACGGCCCCCATGGACTTCTGGTGCCCGGACTCGTGCAGTTCCACCTTGCCGGAGCCGGCAGGCAGTTGGGCGACGTACTCGGCGCGCTGCTGCGCCTCGCTGCTCTGCTGGTACGTGGCCAGCGCGACGGTGCCGGCGACGGCGGCGAGGACGGCCGCCACGGCGGGCGCGGTGCGGCCCCGGTTGCGCACGGCGTCGCGCAGGGCGAGCCGCGGCGAGAGCGGCAGCCAGCGCCCCGCCCGGCCGAACAGCCCGACGAGGACGGGGGTGAGGGCGACGACGCCCAGTTCGGCGAGCGCGCTTCCGCCGGCGACGACGGTGGCGCCCGCGTCGGCGGTCGCGCCGTAGAGGGCGATGGCCGCGCCGAGGGCGACGGCCGCGAGCCCGGCGAAGGGCAGGACGCGGTTGGCCCGGCGGATGCCGCGCCGCCCGGTCAGCGAGGACAGCACGGTCTCCCGGGAGGCGGTGATCGCGGGGACCACGGCCGCGAGCAGGCCGGTGAGGACGGCGAGCAGGGCGATGCCGAGGAGTTCCAGGGGCCGGAGGTCGAAGCTGCCGAAGCGGACGCCGATGCGCTCCTCCAGGAGGGGCTGCAGCGCCAGGGTGAGGAGGATGCCGGCCGCGGTGCCGACGACGGCGGCCGCGGCGCCGATGACGAGGCCCCCGGAGAGGACGATGGCCCGGATGTGGCGCCGGTCGCCGCCGTTGGCGCCGACGAGGCCGAGCTGGCGGCGCGAGCGGCGGGCGCCGACCGCGAAGGCGGGGCCGGCGAGCAGGCAGATCTCCAGCATGGCGAGGCCGACGACGGTGGCGAGGATGGCCGTCTCGCTGGCCGGCAGCGATGCGAAGTCGCGCTCGCCCGTGCTGTCCATCAGCGCGTACAGGGGGACGTCGGACCGCGCGGGCGGGTCGAGGGCGACGGCCCGGGAGCGGACCAGGACGCCCTTGGTGTTGGCCTCCTTGACCATGTTCCACGTGAAACCACCCGGCCCGGTCTTCACCAGGTAGGCGTCGTCGGCGACCACCCCGGGCACCCCGGCGGCCCGCAGCTCCTTGTCGAGCGGGGTGAGCAGGGTGCCGGGCGGGGCGGTGATCTCGATCTTGTGCAGGTCGGAGGGGAGCTCGTACGCGCCGACGATCCGGTACCACGTGGCGGAGCCGCGCGGGGTGAACTGCGAGCCCACGAAGAGCCCGGAGGCCTCCAGGAAGGCGTTGGTGGCGACGACCTCCCCGGCCTCCTCGGGTGCCCGCCCGCGGTCCATGACGATCATGCCCTTGACCAGGGGGCTGGCCGTGTCGACCTCGCGCAGCTCGGTCTGCAGCAGCCCGTACCGGCTCCGGATCTTGGTGTGGCCGGTGCTGACCTTCAGGGCCTCGGATCCGGCCGGCACCGCGGACCTCGCGTGGTCCGCCCCGGGCTCGGGGGACTGCTGGAACGCGTGGTCGGAGACGGCCGTGTAGCCGCCTCCGTCGGGCCGCTGGTAGATGGGGCCGCCGATGCCGGAGGAGGTCAGCAGGGCGTCGGCGGCGCCGATCTTGCGGCTGACCTCCTCGGCGGGCGAGAGTTCCGAGCTGCGCAGGGTGACGTCCGCGGCGCTGACACCGATGATCGGCAGGGCGATCATCGCGAGGACGAGGAAGCTGCGGCCCTTGGCGCGCCAGGCGTCGCGCCGGGCTATGCGGAGGGCCGCGACCCAGGAGTGGTACGCCTTCACCGGCCGCCCGCCTGACCCGGCAGCAGCGATTCGGCGTGGCTGCGCAGTGTGGAGTCGACGACGCTGCCGTCGCGCAGGAAGACCACGCGGTCGGCCCAGGCGGCGAACCGCGGTTCGTGGGTGACGAGGATGCCGGCGGCGCCCGCGTCGCAGCGGGACCGGAGCAGGGCGAGGACGGATTCGCCGGTCTCGGAGTCGAGGGCGCCGGTGGGCTCGTCGGCGAGGACCAGGCGGCGGTCGCCGACCAGGGCGCGGGCGATGGCCACGCGCTGCTGCTGGCCGCCGGACATCTCGTCCGGGAACCGGTCGGCGGTCGCGCGCAGCCCCATCTCGTCGAGTGCGGCCAGGGCGCTGGTGCGGGCCCTGCGGGCCGGGACCCCGTCGAGTTCGAGGGGCAGGGCGATGTTCTCGGCGGCGGTGAGGGCCGGGATGAGGTTGTAGTCCTGGAAGACGTAGCCGATGCTGCGGCGGCGCAGGGCGGCGAGTTGGCTGCGGCTCGCGGTGGTGATGTCGGTGCCCTCGACGAGGACGCGTCCGCTGGTCGGCATGTCGAGGCCGCCGGCGAGGGTGAGCAGCGTGGACTTGCCGGAGCCGGAGGGCCCCATGACCGCGACGAGTTCGCCGGGGTAGACGGACAGGTCGACGCCGCGCAGGGCGTGCACCTCGGTGGCGCCGGTGCCGTGCGTGCGGCCCAGGTCCTGGAGCTGGAGTACGGGTCGTTCGGTGTGCGGGTGCGGGTGCGGGTGCGGGTGCGGGTCGGGCATGGTCCCCCCTGGGACGGTGGCGGCGTCAGCGCTGCGGGGCGTGGGACGCGCGGGGTTTCGGGGTGGTGGCGGGGTCGGCGGCCTGCGGCGGGTCCCCGTCGGCTCTCCGGTCGGCCGTCAGGGAGAGCCGTACGAGCCGGGATTCGCTGTGGTCCAGCCAGCGGGCCTCCGCCTCGGTCTGGAAGATGAGCTGTTCGAGCACCAGCAGCCAGGCCACGTCGTCGCGTTCGCGGGCCGCGCCCGACTCCAGGGCGGCCAGGGCCTGCGCCTTGAGGCGGGTGTAGTCCTGCATCGCCTTGACCGTGGCGTGCCGCTGGGCCTGGATGACCGCGCGGATGTCCACGCCGGGGGAGCCGACCGCCATGGCGAGCTTGATGGCGAGCTCGTCGCGGGGCGGGCTGGTGCGGTCGACGGGGCGCTCGTACCAGAGGCGCAGCTCGGCGCGGCCCGCCTCGGTGATGGCGTACAGGGTGTGGCCGGCGGGGTCTTCGCCGCCGGGGGCGACGAGGCCGTCGCGCTCCAGGCGGGCGAGGGTCGTGTACACCTGCCCGACGTTGAGGGGCCAGGTGGAGCCGGTGCGGGATTCGAACTCGGTACGCAGCTGGGAGCCGTACCGGGGTCCGTCATCCAGCAGGGCGAGTAGTCCGTGGCGGATCGACATACTCAGTATGTATACCGAGTATGTCGTGCGCCGCAACCATCGTCCGGCGTAGTCCCCGAGGGGGAGGCGGGCTCCGGCGCGGCACCCGCGGCGGGTTCACTGCCCGCGTCGCAGCCGCGCCCCGAGGCAGCCGAGGCCGATGCCCATCAGGGCGAATCCGGTGCCGAGCGGCAGGAGGTGGGCGGCCAGGTCGGCGGCGCGCTCGTTCGGGCCGGTGCCGAGTGCCGTGACCGGCGCGGGCGGGACGGGCGCGTCGGGCGGGACGGGTGCGTTGGGTGCGTCGGGCGCGTCCGGCGGGCGGGCCGGGGGGTGCGGGACGGGCCGCGCGGGCGCGGGCGGCAGGGGGCGGGAGGCCGGTACGGTCCGCGGGTTCGGCGGCTCGGCCGCGGGGCGCCCGGGCCGCTGCCGGCCCGCCCCGGCGGGGGTGCCGGCCAGCTGGGCGCGCATGCCGGCGTCCTCGCCGCTGCGGTCGCCGCCGGGCTCGCGCCCGCTCCGCTCGGCCGGCTCATCCCGGTCGACCGGCTCGCGGCGGGCCTCCGGCTCCGCCGGGAGGCTCTCCGGTCCGGGGCGGCCGTCCTCCCGGTCCTCCAGGCCCTCCCGGTCCTCCGTGCCTTCCAGGTTCTCCCAGCCCTCCGGATCGCCCCGGCCCCCGCGCGCGTCCCGCCGGTCCCCGGCGCCGGCCTCAGGGGCGCCGTCCGCGCCGTCAGCCTTCGGGCCGGCGCCCTCCCCGGGGTCCTGCCGCACCGCGGCGGAGGCCGGCTCCGCCGCCTCCGCGCCCGGGGCGGCAGGGAGAGCGCAGACGGCGGCCGCGGCGGCCAGGACCGCCCCGGCCGCCCAGTGCGATGCGCGGCGTCGGTGCACGGCGAGCGCCTCCCGTCCGCATGGGTCCCCCCGGGACGGAGCCCGGGAGGAGGCCGAGATGTCCCGCCCAGAGTCACATGGTGGTACAAAAGCGGCATCCCGGGCGCCCCACACGGGTGGCCCGGGATGCCGGTGTCGTCACAACGGCCCCGTACGGGCCCGTCAGGCCTCCGCCGGAGGCGCTACTGCGGGTCGCCGGTGGAGACGACCAGCGTGAACTCGGTCCCCTCCTTGTCGACCTTGCCGCCCGCCTCGGGCAGCTGCTGGAGGACGGTGTCCTCGCCGTAGACCGCCTCGTCGCGCTTCTCGATCTTGTACTTCCAGCCCGCCGCCTGGATGCACTCCTTCACCGAGAGCAGGTGCTTGTACCGGAAGTCCGGCGCGATCACCTTCGTCGCGTCGCTGTAGTGCTTGGTGGGCTCCTTGCACTTCTGCGGGTCGATCGTGCGCGTCGTGTCCGGGCCCTTGTGCCCGGCCTTGGCGGAGCCGGAGGGGCTGGCCTGGCCGCCCGCCGTCTGGCCGGTCGCCTGGTCGTCCTTGCCGCCCTGCTCGCCGTTGCCGGAGATCGCGTAGACCAGCCCGCCCACCGCGAGCAGCGCCACGGTGATCGCGCCCACGACGACCGGCATGTTCTTCCGGCCGCCCGCCCCGGACGCGGCCGGGGCGACCTGCCCGGAGCCGGCGAACGGCGGAGGCGTCTGCGGCGCATAGCCCTGGGCCGTCTGCGGCTGCGGCGGGTAGGCGTAGCCGCCCTGGCCCATCGCCGCAGGCGGCGGCGTCGGCGCGTACGGGGCGGGCGCCGGGGTCGGCGCGTACGGCTGCTGCACCGCGTGCCCGGGCGGTCCCTGGAGGCCCGGGTCGAGCGGCGGGAACACGGTCGAGCCGACGCCCGCGCCGCTGCCGCCCGTGTGGGCGCCGGGGACGATGGCCGGGGCGCCGGTCTGCCCGGCCGCCAGGACGCGCGCGATCTCGTCGCGCATCGCGGCGGCGGTGGGGAAGCGCTCGTTCGGGTTCTTCTTCAGGGCCCGCGCCACGAGCGCGTCCATCGCCGGGCTGACGGACCGGTTGACGGAGGACGGCGCGACCGGCTCCTCCTGTACGTGCGCGTACGCGATCGCCAGCGGCGAGTCGGCGTCGAACGGCAGCCGCCCCGTCAGCAGCTGGAAGAGCATGATGCCGACCGAGTACAGGTCGGAGCGGGCGTCGACGCCGCGGCCCAGCGCCTGCTCCGGCGACAGGTACTGCGGGGTGCCGACGACCATGCCGGTCTGCGTCATCGACGTGACGCCCGACTGCATGGCGCGGGCGATGCCGAAGTCCATCACCTTGACCACGCCGCGCTTGGTCATCATGACGTTGCCGGGCTTGATGTCGCGGTGGACCAGGCCCATCTCGTGGCTGGTCTCCAGCGCGGCCAGCACGTCGGCCGTCACCTTCAGCGCCTTGTCGGCGGGCATCGCCCCGTACTGGCGGATGTCCTCCTCCAGCACGGAGCCCAGCGGACGGCCCTCCACGTACTCCATGACGATGTACGGCATGACGGCCGCGTCGGCCCGGCCGTCGGGGAAGACGACCTCGCCCTCGCCCGTGTCGAAGACCGAGACGATGTTGGTGTGCGACAGTTTCGCAACAGCCTGCGCCTCACGCCGGAACCGCTCGCGGAACGACTGCTCGCGGCCCAGGTCGCTGTGCAGCGTCTTGATGGCCACCTGCCGGTCCAGCGCCGAGTCGTACGCCAGGTAGACGGACGCCATGCCGCCCGCGCCGAGCAAATCCCTTAGCTGGTAACGGCCACCGGCCAGAGATCCGCCCGCGTACCGGGCCTGATTGCCGTCCTGGCTCATGACTGTTGCTTCCCCTCGGGGTGTGTCCTGACGCGTCTGGCTGAGCGCATGTCGGGCCCAGTCTGCCGGAGGGCAAGCACACGTCAAGCCAGGTGCCCGTTCCGTGACCGCGGGGCAACGGCGTGCCATTGTCCGAACGGCGACGTGTGCGGAGGCTGTAGCGTTCATCGGAGCACCGTAAAAAGGACCTACCGCTGAGCGCGGCGGCCGAGAGAGACGACGGCGAGGACTCATGGCACCCGAACCCGAGGAACGCGGCGCCGGGATGGCAGATGGTCCTGAGCACTGGGGCGCCGGCGGCCTGGTCGGCGACGGCCGCTACCGGCTGACGCACCGCCTGGGCCGCGGCGGCATGGCGGAGGTGTTCGCCGCCGAGGACGTCCGGCTCGGCCGGACCGTCGCGGTGAAGCTGCTGCGGGCCGACCTCGCGGAGGACCCGGTCTCCAAGGCCCGCTTCACGCGCGAGGCGCAGTCCGTCGCCGGACTCAACCACCACGCCGTCGTCGCCGTGTACGACTCCGGCGAGGACAAGGTCGGCGCCAACACGGTGCCGTACATCGTCATGGAGCTGGTCGAGGGCCGCACCATCCGCGACCTCCTCCTCAGCAGCGCCGAGCCGCCCGGCCCCGAGCAGGCCCTCATCATCGTCTCCGGAGTGCTGGAGGCGCTGGCCTACTCGCACCAGCACGGCATCGTGCACCGCGACATCAAGCCCGCCAACGTCATCATCACCGGCGCCGGCGCCGTCAAGGTGATGGACTTCGGCATCGCCCGCGCCCTGCACGGCGCCCAGTCGACGATGACGCAGACCGGCATGGTCATGGGCACCCCGCAGTACCTGTCGCCGGAGCAGGCCCTCGGCAAGGCCGTCGACCACCGCTCCGACCTCTACGCCACCGGCTGCCTCCTCTACGAACTGCTCGCGCTGCGGCCTCCCTTCACGGGCGAGACGCCCCTGTCGGTGGTCTACCAGCACGTCCAGGACGCGCCGGTGCCGCCCTCGCAGCTGCCGGACGGCCCCGACATCCCGCAGGAGCTCGACGGGCTCGTCATGCGCGCCCTCGCCAAGGACCCGGACGACCGGTTCCAGAGCGCCGAGGAGATGCGCGGACTCGTCCAGTACGCCCTCCAGATGCTCCAGGACCAGGGGTCGGGCTCGGGCACCTGGAACACCGGCCCGGTCACCATGGCCCTGCCCCACGGCCGGGGCGGCGCCGCGCCGACCACCGCGATGCCCGTCGCCCAGGGCGGCGCGCAGGGCTACCCCGCGCACGCCACCACCTCGCAGTTCCAGCAGCCGATGGTGCCGCCGCTGAACCCGGATGACGGCGCGGCCTTCCCCGGCGGGTACGACGCCCACGGCCGCGGCCACGGCGGCCAGGGCGCGGGCGGCGGCCGCGACGGGTACGACGGCTACGACCGGTACGACGACCGCGGCGGCGGCCGCTGGAAGCTGTGGCTGTTCGCGGTCCTCGCCATCGTCGCCATCGCCGGCGGCGTCGCGTACGCCGTCAAGTCCGTCGGCCAGCAGGGCAGCGGGGACGGCGGCAAGCCGGCGACCGTGCAGAGCTCCTCCGGCGGCGCGCAGAACAGCCCGTCGTCCTCGCAGGACACCCCCTCGGCGGACACCTCGGGCAACTCCCGCCCCTCGGAGGACTTCTCGCCGCCGCCGAGCCGCACGCGGAACTCGCCGAGCCCCTCCTTCTCGCAGTCGGCGTCGTCCAGCCCGTCGCCCTCCGCGTCGAAGTCCGCCTCGTCCTCGCCGTCGCCCTCGAAGGCGTCGCCGTCGTCCAAGCCCCCGTCGGTACCGGTGGAATCGCCGAAGCCGCAGCTGGAGGACGCGGGCTGAACACCCGCCGGCCCGCACGCAAAGCAGGCCCGGAAACGGTTTGAATAGTTCCGTTTCCGGGCCGGCAGGCCCGCCCATTGCGCCGTTCCGGTGATTACCGGTCGGGAACTTCTCAGGCGCGGCGCTCGGCCTTGAGCCGCGCCACGTATGCGGCGGCCTGCGACCGGCGCTCCATGCCGAGCTTCGACAGCAGCCCGGACACGTAGTTTTTGATCGTCTTCTCGGCGAGGTGCAGCCGCTCGCCGATGGCCCGGTTGGTCAGGCCCTCGCCGATCAGGTCGAGGATCCTGCGCTCCTGCCCGGTCAGGCTCGCCAGCCGGTCCTCGCCCCGGCCGCCCCCGCCGTCCCGCAGCCGCTCCAGCACCCGCGCCGTCGCCACCGGGTCGAGCAGCGACCGGCCCGCCGCCACGTCCCGCACGGCGCCCAGCAGCTCACTGCCGCGGATGGCCTTCAGGACGTACCCCGAGGCACCGGCCATGATCGCGTCGAAGAGGGCCTCGTCGTCGGCGAAGGACGTCAGCATCAGGCACTTCACGTGCTCGTCCCGCGAGCGGACCTCGCGGCAGACCTCCACCCCGCTGCCGTCGGGCAGGCGCACGTCGAGGACGGCCACGTCCGGGCGGGTGGCGGGGATGCGCACGAGGGCATCGGCTGCGCTGCCGGCCTCTCCGACGATCTCGATGTCCTCCTCGCCCGACAGGAGCTCGTGCACTCCGCGCCGTACCACTTCGTGGTCGTCCAGGAGGAATACCTTGATTTTTCCGTCTTCGCGCACGAACTCAGTTTCACACACTCACCCCTTCCCCCAGGTCGTTACCCGGGATAACGTGCCGTTGTTCCGGCCCCCTGCAAGGCTGTGACCAGTGGTTGTTCCCGCGACCCCGGATTTACTTGGAAATCCAAGCAAAAACGCAGGTCAGCGGGGTTTCGCAGTTATGCGGCGCACTGGGTAACGTGCATTGCGCAGGGCAGTCGCCGGGGCACCTGTCACGCTCGGATCCCGTACACGACGCGCACCCACCCCGTGCGCGGACACGGAGCCGGGTGAGCCGCACTGGACCCCGGAGAACCCGGGAGCCGGACCGACGGAGGAGCAACACGTGACCGTGGAGAGCACTGCCGCGCGCAAGCCGCGACGCAGCAGCGGCACCAAGCGGGCGGCAGGCGCCGCGAGCGCCGCCAAGGCCCCCGCAGCCAAGGCCGCCGCCACCCCGCAGAACACCGAGCCGCAGCTCGTACAGCTGCTGACGCCCGAGGGCGAGCGCATCGGCGCGGCGGAGAACCCCGACAACGCGGAGTTCGCGGCCTTCGTCGAGGACATCACCACCGAGGACCTGCGCGGGCTCTACCGCGACATGGTCCTCACCCGCCGCTTCGACGGCGAGGCCACCGCCCTGCAGCGCCAGGGCGAGCTGGGCCTGTGGGCCTCGCTGCTCGGCCAGGAGGCCGCCCAGATCGGCTCCGGCCGCGCCCTGCGCGACGACGACTACGTCTTCCCGACCTACCGCGAGCACGGGGTGGCATGGTGCCGCGGGGTCGACCCGACGAACCTCCTCGGCATGTTCCGCGGCGTGAACCACGGCGGCTGGGACCCCAACGGCAACAACTTCCACCTGTACACGATCGTCATCGGCTCCCAGACGCTCCACGCGACCGGGTACGCGATGGGCGTGGCCAAGGACGGCGCCGACTCCGCGGTCATCGCCTACTTCGGCGACGGCGCGTCCAGCCAGGGCGACGTCGCCGAGGCCTTCACCTTCTCGGCCGTCTACAACGCCCCCGTGGTGTTCTTCTGCCAGAACAACCAGTGGGCGATCTCCGAGCCGACCGAGCGCCAGATGCGCGTGCCGCTCTACCGCCGCGCCGAGGGCTTCGGCTTCCCCGGCGTCCGCGTCGACGGCAACGACGTCCTCGCCTGCCTCGCGGTCACCCGCTGGGCCCTGGACCGCGCCCGCCGCGGCGAGGGCCCGACGCTCGTCGAGGCGTACACCTACCGCATGGGCGCCCACACCACCTCCGACGACCCGACGCGCTACCGGCGCGACGAGGAGCGGCAGGCCTGGGAGGCCAAGGACCCGATCCTGCGCCTGAAGGCCCACCTCCTCGCCTCCGGAGGCGCCGACGAGGCGTTCTTCGAGGAGCTGGAGACCGAGAGCGAGGCCCTGGGCAAGCGCGTCCGCGAGGTGGTGCGCGCCATGCCCGACCCCGACACCATGGCGATCTTCGAGAACGTCTACGCGGACGGGCACGCGCTCGTCGACGAGGAGCGCGCCCAGTTCGCCGCCTACCTCGCGTCCTTCGAGGAGGGTCACTGATGGCTGTCGAGAAGATGTCGGTCGCGAAGGCGCTCAACGAGTCGCTGCGCAAGGCCCTGGAGACGGACCCGAAGGTCCTGATCATGGGCGAGGACGTCGGCAAGCTGGGCGGCGTCTTCCGGATCACCGACGGGCTCCAGAAGGACTTCGGCGAGGACCGGGTCATCGACACCCCGCTCGCCGAGTCCGGCATCGTCGGCACGGCGATCGGCCTCGCCCTGCGCGGCTACCGCCCGGTCGTCGAGATCCAGTTCGACGGGTTCGTCTTCCCCGCGTACGACCAGATCGTCACGCAGCTCGCCAAGATGCACGCCCGCGCGCTCGGCAAGGTCAAGCTGCCCGTCGTCGTCCGCATCCCGTACGGCGGCGCGATCGGCGCCGTCGAGCACCACTCGGAGTCCCCCGAGGCGCTCTTCGCGCACGTCGCGGGCCTGAAGGTGGTGTCCCCGTCGAACGCGAGCGACGCCTACTGGATGCTCCAGCAGGCCATCCTCAGCGACGACCCGGTGATCTTCTTCGAGCCGAAGCGCCGCTACTGGGACAAGGGCGAGGTCGACACCGAGGCCATCCCGGACTCCCTGCACACCGCGCGCACCGCCCGCGAGGGCGCCGACATCACGCTGGCCGCCTACGGCCCGATGGTGAAGCTCTGCCTGGAGGCGGCCGCCGCCGCGGCCGAGGAGGGCAAGTCGGTGGAGGTCGTCGACCTGCGCTCGATGTCCCCGATCGACTTCGACGGGCTGCAGGCCTCCGTCGAGAAGACCCGCCGGCTCGTGGTCGTCCACGAGGCGCCGGTGTTCCTCGGCGTCGGCTCGGAGATCGCCGCCCGCATCACCGAACGCTGCTTCTACCACCTGGAGGCGCCGGTGCTGCGCGTGGGCGGCTTCCACGCCCCGTACCCGCCGGCCCGCCTGGAGGAGGAGTACCTGCCCGGCCTGGACAGGGTGCTCGACGCCGTCGACCGCTCGCTGGCGTACTGAGGAGAGCCCCCGTGACCATCCGCGAATTCAAGATGCCCGACGTGGGCGAGGGCCTCACCGAGGCCGAGATCCTCAAGTGGTACGTCCAGCCCGGTGACACCGTCACCGACGGCCAGGTCGTCTGCGAGGTCGAGACGGCGAAGGCGGCCGTCGAGCTGCCGATCCCGTTCGACGGCACCGTGCACGCGCTCCTCTTCGAGGAGGGCACCACGGTCGACGTCGGCCAGGTCATCATCTCGGTGCAGACCGGCCCGGGCGGCGAGCCCGAGACGGCCGCCCCGGCCGCGCAGGCCCCGGCCGCCGCGCCGGAGGCCGCCGAGGAGCCGGCGCCCGAGGGCCGCCAGCCCGTCCTCGTCGGCTACGGCGTCTCCCAGTCCTCCACCAAGCGCCGCCCGCGCAAGGCCGTCCCGGCCGCGCAGAACGGCACCGCCGCGCCGGCCGCCGCCGTCCCGGCCCCGGCGCCGGCCCCCGCGCCTGCGCTCAACGGCAGCGGGCACGCGGGCGGCGGCGACCGGCCGCTGGCCAAGCCGCCCGTCCGCAAGCTCGCCAAGGACCTCGGGATCGACCTCGCCTCCGTGGTGCCCACCGGCGAGGGCGGCGTCGTGACCCGCGAGGACGTGCACGCCGCCGCCGCGGCCGCACTCGCCCCGCAGGCCCCCGCCGCCGCCCCCGCCGCCGCGCCTGCTCCGGCGGCCGTGCCCGCCCAGGCCGCCCCGGCGGCCGAGCCGGGCGCCCGGGAGACCCGTATCCCGGTCAAGGGCGTCCGCAAGGTCACCGCCCAGGCCATGGTCGGCTCCGCCTTCACCGCGCCGCACGTCACCGAGTTCATCACCTTCGACGTGACCCGCACGATGAAGCTGGTCCAGGAGCTCAAGGCCGACCCGGACCTGGCGGGGCTGCGCATCAACCCGCTGCTGCTCATCGCCAAGGCGGTGCTGATCGCCGTACGCCGCAACCCGGACGTCAACGCGTCCTGGGACGAGGCGGCCCAGGAGATCGTGCTCAAGCACTACGTCAACCTGGGCATCGCGGCGGCCACCCCGCGCGGCCTGATCGTCCCCAACATCAAGGACGCGCACACCAAGACGCTGCCGGAGCTCTCCGAGGCCCTGTCCGCGCTGGTCGCCACGGCCCGCGACGGCAAGACCTCCCCGGCGGACATGCAGGGCGGCACCCTCACCATCACCAACGTCGGCGTCTTCGGCGTCGACACCGGCACGCCCCTCCTGAACCCCGGCGAGTCCGCGATCCTCGCGGTCGGCGCGATCAAGCTCCAGCCGTGGGTCCACAAGGGCAAGGTGAAGCCGCGCCACGTCACGACGCTGGCGCTGTCCTTCGACCACCGCCTGATCGACGGCGAGCTCGGCTCGAAGTTCCTGGCGGACATCGCGGCCGTGCTGGAGCAGCCGCGCCGCCTGGTCACCTGGTCGTAGCGCACGCACCGCACCGGCCTGCGGCCGGCTCCCCGCGCGGGGAGCCGGCCGCTTCCGCGTTCCGCCCGTCCGCCGGGGCGCACGGCCGGACGGGTGACGGGGTAGCCTCCCCGCCGTGAGAGGAGGACCGGTGCCCATCGCCGCGTTGCAGGTGTACTCCGTCGAGGAGGCTGACGGCTCGGGAGGGGTGTGCCGCGTGCGCTGCATCGGCGGCGCCGCCCGCACCGGCCAGGTGTACGCCGCCGGCGACGCCCGGCTCGGACTGCGCTGGATCGAGCGGCAGGGCCGCCGGGAGTCCTCGCTCGGCGCAGGCCGGGCGGCCCGCGTGCACCTCGCCGGCCCCGCGGCCGCCCTGCTCGCCGGCGGCCAGGTGCTGACCGCCGTACCGCCCGGCGGGCACGCGCTGGAGGAGCTGGAGGCCTGGCTGGCCACGGAGCCGCCGCTCGGCGACGAACCCCACCCGATGACGCTGAGCAGCCTGGCCGCCGCCGGGATGCAGGACGAGGCGCTGCCCGACGCGCGTCGGCTGCGCTGGGGCCGGGTGGCGCTGGCCGCGGTCGAGCGCCGGGCCGACTGGGCGGGGCTGCACGCGCTGGACCGTGCCGCCGACAGGGCGGGCGTACGGGCGTACCTGATCCGGGAGTTCGGGCCCGGCCGGGGCGGGGACCCGGCCGCGCTGTGCCGGGAGCTGCTGGCCCTGATCGACCTGGCGCCCGCGGAGGCGGTTGCGCAGGCCCGGGTCTGGCGGGAGCTGCCCCGGCGGCGCATCCGGCACCTGCGGCGGGTCAAGGTGCTGCTGGATCGGATGGCCTCGGTGGGCCCGCAGCTGGCCGAGTCGGACGACCCGGTCGTGCAGGCCGTCGGGGAGTGGGCGGGGGTACGGGCCCTGCTGCCCTGAGCGCCGCGCCCGGCCCGTCCGCGGCGGCCCCGACCGCGCCGCCGCCGGCCGCCGCCCCGGCACACGTACGACATCTGCCGGGAGCAGGACGGCACGCTCCACGGCGTGTGGGTGTCGGCGCCGACCGGCCGCATGCAGGAGGCCCGCGCCGTCTTCGACACGGCGGTGGACTCCTACCTCCCGGCCGGCGGCTGACCGGGCCCGGCAGGGGCGTTCGCGCGGTTGCCCGGCGCTGCCCGCGGCCGGACACTGGTGGTATCGGCGTGCCCCGCTCCCGGATGCGGTTCCGGGCGGAGGCGACGCCCCCTCTCCCGCCGCTGCCCCCGCCGGCTCCTGCCGTCCCGCGCAGGGCCGTGTCCGCCGCGCAGCCCCTCCGCGTCGAGCGCCGAACGGCCGCGGCCGTCCGGTGCGCTGCCGACCGACCGACCGCCGGTCCTCCCGCCCAGGAGGTGTCCCATGAGCAGCACCTGCCGACTCAACTGCATCATGCCCCCGTACATCCTCGAAAAGCTGCTGGAGAGCGGGGACGGCGCTGCGCGCCGGGCCGCCCTGAGCACGATGCTGACCACTGCCCGCCTGGCGGGCGAGCGGACGGTGTGGGCGGAGATGGCCGGCGCGGCTGCGGCCCCGGCCGCCGGCCGGCGGACCGTCTTCGACGCCGGGCACGGGAGCTTCCTGCCGCTCGCCGAGGTGGCCAGGACGGAGGACGGGCCCGAGTCCGCCGACGACTCCGTCAACCAGGTCTTCGACAACTTCGGCCTGACACGCGACTTCCTGAAGGAGGTCCTCCAGCGCAACTCCCTCGACGGCCGGGGCATGCGCCTGGACGGGTACGTCCACTTCGCCACCGGTTTCAACAACGCGTTCTGGGACGGGCGGCGGATGGTGTTCGGCGACGGGGACGGCCGCCTGTTCACCGACCTCGCCGGATCCCGCAGCGTCGCCGTCCACGAGCTGGGGCACGGCGTCACCGAGCACACCTCGGGGTTCGAGTACCACAACCAGTCCGGGGCGCTGAACGAGTCGATGTCGGACGTCATGGCGGCGATGGTCGTCCAGTGGGCGCTGAAGCAGCCCGCCGAGGAGGCCGACTGGCTGATCGGGGCGGAGGTCTTCACCCCGGAGATCGAGGCCGACGCGCTGCGGTCGATGAAGGCGCCGGGGACGGCCTTCCACAACGCGCTGTTCGGACGGGACCCGCAGCCGGACCGGATGAGCAGGTTCGTCCACCTGCCCGACACGGAGGAGGGGGACTGGGGCGGGGTGCACTTCAACTCCGGCATCCCGAACAAGGCGTTCTACCTGGCAGCCACGGGGATCGGCGGGTTCTCCTGGGAGGCCGCCGGGTCCATCTGGTACGAGGCGCTGCGGGCGTCCGCCCGGGACGCCGGCTTCCAGGACTTCGCGGACACGACCTTCCGGAAGGCCGGGGAGCTGTTCGGCGCGGACAGCGCCGAGCAGACGGCCGTGCTCGCGGCGTGGCAGGAGGTGGAGGTCGGGATCCGGGGCGTCCCGCCGGGGATCGCGCGGAGCCGGGCGCACGGCCCGGCCGGCGCGGGCCGGCAGGACGGCCTGGCGGCGCTGAGCCGGCAGGTCGGCGAGCTGAACGCCGCGGTGAAGGCGCTGGCCAAGGACGTGGCCGCGCTGAAGGCGGCCCGATGAGGGTGAGCCTGGCGGTACACGGCGGGCTGGCGGCCACGACGCACCGCGGCCCGCCCGAGGTGGTCGACACGGCCGACCTGCCCGCCGCCGAGGCGGCGGAGCTGGCCCGGCTGGTGGCGGCGCTCACCCCGCCGCCCGGGACGGACGGGCCCGGCCGCGCCAGGGACGCGGCGGGCTACACGATCACGGTCGAGGACGGCGGCCCCCCGACGGCCTTCACCGGGTCGGACGCCGCCATGTCCCCCTCCTTCGCCGCCCTGCTGGCCTGGCTCCGCGACCACTTCGCCCGCCGGGCGACGCCCTAGTTCCAGGGGATGTTCAGCCAGGGGCTCCCCGGGTCGGTGGTGAGCGCCTCGTGGGTGGCGGCCATGCCGGTGTACCAGTGCCCGTACTCCTCCTCGTCGAACTGGAGGCAGCGGCCGAGGATGAAGCCGGCGGAGAGGTCCTCCCAGGAGCGGTACGCCAGCCGGCACATCCGCCCGGCCCGGACCACGAGGGCCTCGGCCTCCTCGACGGTTCCGAAGCGGGCGCCGACGCCCCAGCGGGCCATCTGGGAGGCCCGGCCGTAGTCCCAGGCCTCGACGGAGCGGACCCAGCGGCCCTCGCCGAGGATCCCGTCGGCGCGGAAGCGCTGCTCGTAGCGGGCGATCCGGCCGATGACGCGCTGCACGCCCGCGACCTCGCCCTCGATCTCCGCGGTGGAGCGCGGCCGGGACACGGTCACGCCGTCCGGGGTGAGGCGGGGCTCGGCGGCGCGCTCGGCGTTGGCCCGCAGGGTGGCCTCGGTGGCGTGCCGCCAGTGCTCGATGTCGACGGGGCCGGCGAACTCGCGGGCTAGCGCGGTGCGGACGCGCAGCGCGAACTCCCACACCGAGCTGACCATGTCGGCGGCCAGCAGCTGCTCCACCGTGGACAGCCACTCCTCGCGGGTGGCGACCCCCCACCACTCGCGGAGCTTCTCGCGCTCCCTCAGGTAGCCGGCGCCGTGGTAGCCGAGGGCGTTCCAGAACTGCCCGTTGTGGACGGACAGGTGGGCCCCGCAGGCCAGCCCGAACGCGACGGGCCCGTGCAGCGGGCCCCCGACGTGCAGGGCGTGCACCGCGTCCTGCTCCAGGCCGTACCGGTCGGCGCGCTCCCAGTGGCCCTTCCACACCTCGCGGTCGGCGGGCGAGGCCGGCAGGAAGGCCTCGCAGGGCGTGCCGGGGTTCACGGCGAGGTACGGGGGGTCGCCGGGGTCGATGCGGTGCGCGAACCAGCTGAGGCTGTGGCGGGAGAACACGTGGTCGGGGGTGGGCGGGGGCAGCATGCCGGCGGTGTAGGCGACGAAGCACTGGGCGCGCGCCTGCGGGAACCAGACGGGCTGCATCCACACGGCGCGCGGGTTGGCGTCCTGGAACCGCCGGTCCTGCGGGACGAACAACTCGGCGCGGGCCAGCGCATCGAAGTAGCCGCCCCAGTCCCCCGCCGCCTTGGCCCCGTACAGCTCTCGTTCTATGGCGCTCGGCGCGATCCAGTTGCCCATGCGTCGAACCCTAACGGCGCCCCGCACCCCCGAACTCGGCCCATACGGTCTTGCCGACCACCCGCCCGGTGCACCCCCACCGGTCGGCCACGGCACCGACGATCCCGAGGCCGCGTCCCCCCTGCTCGTCGTGCCCGGCCTCGCGCACCACGGGCCGGCTCTCACCCCTGGGGTCGGTCACCTCGATCCGCAGCACCGATCCGGTGAGCCGCATCTCGACGCGCAGGAACCGGCCCGGCACCGAGCCGTGGCGCAGGGCGTTGGTCGTGAGTTCGCTGGCGACCAGCGCGAGGTCGGCCGCCGCGTCGGGCCGCCCCCAGGCCACCGCGAGCCAGGCGGCTCGCCGCCGGGCCGCCGGAACGGAGTCCTGCCGGGGCGGGTAGTCCCGTACGTCCCGCCGCATCGGCTCGTCCATCTGCACGCACCTTCCCGGTGAGGGCGGTGGCTCTGCCGTGCGGGCAGCACGGTGCACTTCCGCCGACTGGAACTCCTCAGTGAGGAGTTCGTCGCCGAACGTAAGGGCGGGATGCTCCGGGATCAAGTCGTTCGGGGAATATCTTCCCCAGACGGGTGAGGTCGACTGGCTGCGGCCGGGGCGCAAAACTGTCCCGGTGAACCGTGGGATGCGAGAGGGCCAGGGCAACCGTGTGTCGACGGTGCTGGGGCGCAGGCTGGGCGGCGAGCTGCACAAGTTGCGGACCGAGGCGGGCAGGACACAGGCGCAGGCGGCCCAGGCCATCAGCGCCACCTCGACGAAGATCGTCAAGATGGAGAGCGGTTGGGTGCCGATGAGGGATCCGGACATCCGTGTGCTGTGCGAGTTCTACGACATGACCGACGAGCAGTTCGTCGGGAGCCTGCTGGATCTGGCTCGCTTGGACCGCGAACGCCGCAAGGCCAAGGGATGGTGGCTCCACTCCCCGGCCGCAGGGTCGATGGCGGAGTACATCGCGATGGAGGATGTCGCTTCGAAGGTACGCACGTGGCAGCTGTCTCTGGTGCCCGGACTGCTGCAGACGGCCGACTACACGCGCGCCCTGGCCGTGAGCGACGAGCACTGGGAGGACCCCGACGACATTGAGCGTGTCGGCGCCGTCCGGATGCAGCGGCAGCACCGGCTGCGCAGCGAAGTGCCGCTCCAGGTGCATGCGGTGATCTGGGAAGCCGCGCTGCGGCAGGAGGTCGGCGGAGCCGCGGTGATGTGCGCCCAGCTCGGCCACTTGTTGGAAGTTGCCGAACTTCCCAACGTTCACGTGCAGGTGCTGCCGTTCCGTGCGGGCGGGCACCCTTCCATGAGCGGGCCCTTCAACGTGGTGTCGTTCACCGAGGCCGAGGCGATCGATGTGGTCCATGCCGACGGCATCGGTTCTACTGTCTGGGTGGAGGGCCGGGAAGAGAGCGCCGTATACAGCCGCTGCTTCGACCGCACAGCGCGAATGAGCCTGGCTCCACGTGACTCCGTCCAGTTGATCGACCGCATCCGCAAAGGGCTCCGGACATGACCCAGTTCGAATTCGCGAAGTCCACGTTCAGCACCTCAAGCGGGGAGTGCGTCGAGGTGGCGTTGAACGTGCCAGGCACGGTGGCCGTGCGGGACAGCAAGCGGGCCGGGGGGCCCGTCGTCGTAGTGGGGGAGGCCGCCTGGGCCGTGTTCCTCGGCGGGGGCGGTCTCCGCGCGCGGTAGGAGCGGCGGCGGGTGGGCCGGGTACCGCGGCCGGGCAGTCCGCGGGGCAGGGCGTGAACAGAGGAGTGCCTGCTTCCTCTTGAGGGGCGCAGGGGGCGTCCGACGGTGGCCGGACCACCATCCGCGGCTTGCGCGGTGGTGGTCCGGCCACCGTTTCGTGTCGTCAGGGGGGTCGCGGGGCGGGCGCGGCCGGTGGTCCACCGGCGGTCCGGCGGCGCTCGATGCGGGGGCGAGCGGCTCCCGAGCAGGCCAACGGCCCGGCGGGCGTTCGCCTGCCTGATCGACTTCCGTGTGCGGTCCGTCCCGGCCTGATGACCGGCCGTGCACCGCAGGGCGAATGTGTGTGACGGCTCCACCTGGTTCCCGAACCGCCCCCGAGCGCAGGGTTGAAGCGCTGGAGGAGAAGCCGGGGGAAGGGATGGATCCATCATGAGCGCACCGAGTCTCGAACGACTGGAGACCCTGAGCAGCCGGTTCGTGCCGGATCTGGTCGTGGACGAGCTCTGCGCCGAGTTGTTCGCCTCGCTGCCGCGCAGCGACCAGCGCCGCAAGGGCGAGGTGTACCTGCGCGGCCTGCTCAAGGCCGAGGGCCGCAAGTCGATAAGGAACATCGCCGCGCACGTCGGCGACCGGGCCGCCGAGCAGAGCCTCCACCACTTCGTCGTGTCCTCCACCTGGGACTGGGGCCCGGTCCGGGCCGCTCTCGCCCGGTACCTGGAGCGGGCGCTGCGTCCGCGCGCCTGGGTCGTGCAGCCGGTGGTGATCTCCAAGGCCGGCACCGAGTCGGTCGGGGTGGCCCGCCGGTTCGTGCCCGAGCGGGGCCAGATGGTCAACAGCCAGGTCGCGTTCGGCGTGTGGGCCGTCGGGGAGGAGCAGAGCAGCCCCGTGAACTGGCGGCTGGCGCTGACCGACCGGTGGCGCGAGAGCGTCGGTCCGCTGTCGCCGAACGTGCACCGCTCGGAGCTGGCGACGAGCCCGCTGGAGTGCGCCACCGGGGCGGTCGAGGAGCTGCGCGACTGGGTCGGGCAGCCCCACCGCCCCGTCGTCTTCGACCTGCCCGACGTCGACCCGGCCGCGGTGGCCCGCCGGTTCGGTCCGGCCGGGCTGCACTTCACGGCGACGGCCCGCGGGTCGATGCGGGTGCGGTGCACCGACCCGGTGCTCCCCGGCAGCGGCAACCGGGAGCTCGCCGCGCACCAGCTGCTGCTGATGGCGCGGACCCTGCGCCGGCCGGTGACCTGGCTGGACCCGGTGACGCTCCGGCCGCGGACCTCGCTCGTCGTGGGGGTGCGGGTGGAGCTGCCGCAGGTGGCGGAGCCGCTGGTGCTGTTCGGCGAGTGGACCGACCCGCGCGGCTGGCCCGAGCGGTGCTGGGTCAGCGACATGGTGCAGGCCCCCGCCGGGGCCCTGCTGCGCCTGGCGAAGCGGGCGCAGAACGTCGAGCACGACTTCGAGACGGTCTCGCAGAAGGTCGGGATCACCGACTTCGGCGGCCGCTCCTTCGGCGGCTGGCACCGGCACACCACGCTGGCGTCGGCGGCGCACGCGGTCCGGGTCCTCACGGAGCGGGGCGGGGAGCGGTAGGGCCTGTCCTGCGGACCGGGGCCGCGGGGCCGGCCTGCCCGGGCGCTCCCGCGCCGCGGTCAGCCGATGGTGTGCCGGGGGGCGCTGCGCCGGTTCTGGCGGAGCGCCTGGCGGGTGCGCTGGAGCTGGAGGGCGAGCTGCACCTGGAGGGCCTGGGTCGGCTTCTGCCAGTCCTCGCCGAGGATCTCGGTGATCCGCTCCAGTCGGCGGGAGACGGTGTTGGGGTGGACGTGCAGCGACTCGGCGGCCCGGGAGGGGCTGTTGGCGGAGGCGAAGTAGGCCTCCATGGTGCGGACCAGCTCGGTGTACTGCTGGTCGTCGTAGTCGAGGACGGGCCCGATGGTGTCGGCGATGAACCGGTCGATGTTCGGCTTCTCGGAGAGGAGGACGCCGAGGAATCCCAGCTCGTCGGGGGAGGCGGTGCTGCCGGCGCCGGTGAGGGCGGCGACGGCGTCGAGGCAGCGCCGCGCCTCCTGGTGGACGTGGACGATGGCCGCCGGGTTCTCGACGGGGCCCGCCGAGCCGGCGGTGACGGGTCTTCCGAGCACCTCGGAGAGCTCCTTCGAGGCGGTCCGGGCGATGGCGCCGGCCTCGGTTCCGGGCAGCAGCAGCACCACGCTGTCGCCGTCGACGCTCTTGAGCCCCTGGTGCCGGTTGGCATACGAGGCCGCCCAGGCGGCGACCCGCCCCTGGACGCCGCCTTCGGGCCGCGCGATGACGACGACGTGCGGCTCGTCGAGGTTGAGGGCGAGGCGGCGGCTCTGCTCGGCGATCTGCACCGGGGACAGGGAGGTGCCGCGCAGCAGGTCCTGGAAGAACTCGTCCCGCATGTGGCCCTCCGCGGCCGCCATGCCCTGCTCCATCAGCAGGACCACGGCGGTCACCTGGGCGGTGAGCGCGAGGAGCTGCACCTGGAGGTAGGTGGCCGGCTCCTCGGAGACGAGTATCAGGGTGCCCAGCATCTCGTCGCCCGCGGCGATGGAGGCGACCCAGACGCCGCCGGCGGTGCTGCGGGGCTGGCGGTCGGTGTGGGCGTCGAGGAGGGCGGTGCGGACCTCCGCCTCGTCGAGCTCGGGGACCGCGCCGACGGGGCAGGCCAGGGTGCGGCCGGAGGCGTCGCGGACGACGAGGGTGCCGTCGAGTCCCTTGACGGCCTCGGCGGCCAGGGTGGAGAGGCCCGCCCCTTGGAGGACGAGGTCGAGGAGCCGGCCGTGGGTCTCGCGGAGCTGGCGGGCGGTGGAGGAGGAGTCGAGGGCGCGGGAGGTGTCCTGCTCCAGCTCGACGACCTCGTACCGGGTCTGCTCCAGCAGTCGCGCCTTCTCGATTGCAACGGTTGCGAGGTCGGCGAGCGAACTCATCAGGGAGACCTCGTCCGGGGTGAAGTGCCGGACGTGCCGGTCGGCGACGTACAGCGCGCCGAGGCTGGCGCCGGCGTGCCGCAGCGGGACGGCCATCACGGCGTGCAGCCCCTCCGCCTGGACCACCTCGTCGATGACGGGGCTGTGCGTGAAGCTGGTGTCGTTCATGTAGTCGGCTGACCAGAACGGCGCGGACCCCTCGGCGGCGCGGCGGCCGACGCCGCCCTCGCTCATCGGGATGGCGAAGCCGATGGTGAGGGCGGAGGCGTGCCCGTCGGCGGAGCGGACCCGGGAGATGCCCTCCTCCGGGTCGTCGAAGCTGACCCAGGCCATGTCGAGACCCAGCAGCAGGCGGGCCCGGCGGGTGATGACCTTGAGCAGTTCGTCGAGGTCGTAGGGGAGGGTGAGGTCGCGGGCGGTGTCGACGAGGGCGGCGAGGCCGGCCTCGCGCTGCTGGCGGCGCACGAAGAGCGCGCGGATGCCGAGGCTCTGGTCCCGGGCCCTGGTCAGCTGGGCGAGGGCGTCCCCGGACAGGCCGGAGTCCCGGGCTTTTCGGACCACGTCGTCGAAGGCAGCGGCGGGCGCCTCTCTGTTCAGCAGTTCCAGCATTTCGTAAGCGTGGTCAACCACGACGCTTCCCCCGACCCCCCATAAAGCCGTTGAGGATCGCACCAACGCGGTTACGCAATCCATGGCCGAGCCTGAAAGTATCCCTTGTGGCAAGAAGTGGTCAAGAATCGCTCGAGCCCCGCTCCAGGTCAGCGGTGCGGAGGGTGATCGGGCCACCACGCTCCCGGAGTGATGCTGTCATCTGGACACCTTCTGGTCGAGGACCACTCAAGGGCAGGCTGATCACCGGTCGAGCCGGTGGCGTCCCCACCGCTGCGGCCGCCAGCCACGCAGCTTCCTTGAGGAGTACGCATGTCCCAGGCGGTACAGGTTTCCCAACTCCAGAGCTACGAGAGGTCGCTGCTCCGCAGCAGGCTGTCCCTGACCAGGTCGGACCGGCCGCGGGTGTTCTCCCTGGGCGGTCGCGAGTGGGACCTCTTCGACGAGGTCTTCGCGCCGGTCTACTCGCCGTCCACGAGCGTGGCGCTGGACCTGCTCGGCCTCAACGACCTTGACGCGGGCCGCCGTTCGGGCTCGTTCCTGGAGATCGGCTGCGGCACCGGGGTGATAGCCGTCACGGCCGCGCTGGCCGGATGCGAGCGGGTCGTCGCGGCGGACATCAGCCCCGCCGCGGTGGAGAACGCCGCCGTGAACGCCGACCGGCACGGGGTCACCCGCCAGGTCCGGGCCGTACACAGCGACCTGTTCTCCGGGCTGCGCGAGCAGGAACGGTTCGACACGATCTTCTGGAGCTCCAACTACGTGATGGGGCCAGCGAGTTACGAGTACAAGACCGTGCACGAGCGGGCGTACGTCGACACCGGCTACCAGGCCCACCGCAGGTTCGTCGAGCAGGCGGTGCACTGGACGGCCCCCGGGGGCCGGGTGCTGCTCCACTTCAGCGACCGGGGGGACCTGCCGGCGCTGTACGACATCGCCGACGCCTGCGGCCGGGAGCTGGTCACGGTGGCCGGCCGCCGGGTCCGCGAGGGGGAGTACGGAGAGGACATGGTCGAGCACATGCTGATCGAAATCAGGCCACTCGCGGCTTGATTTGGACTGGGGGGATTTTTCGCCGTGCGTACGCTTCTTGTCGACAATTACGACTCGTTTACGTATAACCTCTTCCACTATCTGGCCGAGGTGAATGGCCGGGAGCCGGAAGTAGTCCGAAATGACGACCCGGACTGGAAGATCGCACAACTGGACGCGTTCGACAACGTCGTGGTGTCACCCGGTCCCGGAACGCCCCGCCGCGCGTCCGACTTCGGGATCTGCACCGAGCTCGTGCACCGCTCCCACCTGCCGCTCCTCGGGATCTGCCTCGGCCACCAGGGCATCGGCCACGTCCACGGCGCGACGGTCGACCGGGCGCCCGAGCCCCGCCACGGCCGCACCTCGCCCGTCCTGCACGACGGCACGGGCCTGTTCGCCGGCCTGCCCTCGCCGCTGGAGGTGGTCCGCTACCACTCGCTCACGGTGACCGGGCTGCCGGACGCCCTGGAGGCCACCGCCTGGACGCCCGACGGCATCCTGATGGGCCTGCGGCACCGCACCCGGCCGCAGTGGGGCGTGCAGTTCCACCCCGAGTCGATTTGCAGTCAGTACGGGATGCAGCTGCTTGCAAACTTCGCAGGGCTGACCCGCGCGCACCAGGCTGCCCAGGGGCCCGCCCGCCGCTCCCCGGCCCGCCGCCCTGTCCGCGGCGCCGCCGCCCCGGCCGTCCCCGCCGCCCCGGCCGTCCCCGCGGTCCCGGCGCCCCCGGCCGCGGCACCGGCCCCCGCCCCGGTGCGCAGGCTGCGGGTCGCCGCGCACCGCCTGCCCACCCGCTGGGACCCCGAGACCGTCTACGACCGGCTCTTCCGCGGCAACGACCACGCCTACTGGCTGGACAGCAGCCTGCCCGGCGGCGACCGCGGCCGGTTCTCGGCCATGGGCGACGCCACCGGCCCGCTGGCCCGCACCGCCTCCGCCGACGTGTGGAGCAGGACCGTCACCGTCGGCTCGGCCGGGGGCGGCAGCCGGCTCGTCGCCGCGCCCTTCCTGGAGTGGATCGACAGCGACCTGCGCTCCCTGCACACCGAGGTGCCCGAGCTGCCCTTCGACTTCGCCCTCGGCTGGGTCGGCTACCTCGGCTACGAGCTGAAGGCCGAGTGCGGCGGCGACCTGGTGCACCGCTCGCCCGTCGCCGACGCCACCATGGTCTTCGCCGACCGCGCCGTCGTCTTCGACCACGCCGAGCACACCACGTACCTGCTCGCCCTCGCCGAGGACGGCGTCCCGGGCTCCGCCGCCGCGGCCGACGGGTGGCTGGCCGACACCGCCGCCCGGCTCGCCCGGCTCGCCGGGTACAAGCTGCCGCCGCCCCGCCCGCAGGAGGGCGGCGGGGAGATACGGCTGCGCCACGACCGCGGCTCCTACCTGCACCTGATCGACCGCTGCCTGGAGGAGATCGCGGCCGGCGAGAGCTACGAGGTCTGCCTCACCAACATGGCCGAGGCCGACACCTCCCTCGACCCCTGGGCGGCGTACCGCACCCTGCGCCGCACCAGCCCGGCGCCCTTCGCCGCGCTCCTGCAGTTCGGCGGGCTCTCCGTCCTCAGCACCTCGCCGGAGCGCTTCCTGCGGGTCGGCCCCGACGGCCTGATCGAGTCCTCGCCGATCAAGGGCACCCGGCCGCGCGGCGCCACCCCGCAGGAGGAGGCCGCCCTCATCGCCGACCTCCTGGGCGACGAGAAGGACCGCTCCGAGAACCTCATGATCGTCGACCTGGTCCGCAACGACCTGGGCCGCTGCGCCGTCCCGGGCACCGTCGAGGCCGAGGAGCTCTTCCGCGTCGAGAGCTACGCCACCGTCCACCAGCTGGTGAGCACCGTACGGGCGCGGCTGCGCCCCGGGCTGACGGCCGTGGACTGCGTGCGCGCCGCCTTCCCCGGCGGGTCGATGACCGGCGCCCCGAAGATCCGCACCATGCAGATCATCGACCGGCTGGAGGCCGGTCCGCGCGGGGTGTACTCCGGGGCCATCGGCTACTTCTCGCTCACCGGCGCCGCGGACCTCAGCATCGTCATCCGCACCGCCACCGTCACCGCCGGCACGGTGTCCTACGGGGTCGGAGGCGCGGTCGTCGCCCTGTCCGACCCGGACGCCGAGTACGAGGAGACCGCCGTCAAGGCTGCTCCGCTGCTGGCCCTGACGAAGACCCGCTTCCCGGAGAGGCAGCCGGCACGGATCCCCTCCTGACCGGCCGGCCGTGCCGGAGTCGGTGCAGCTCCGCCGCCTCCAGCACGGCCGCCACGTCGGGGACGCTGACCCCCAGCCGCTCCAGGGCGCGCAGGGCGCACGCGGCCTCGGCGTCCGCGTTCAGCAGCGTGTCCCCGGTGAGCGCCGGGGCCAGGGCGGCGGCCTCCAGCGTCTCCACGGACAGCGCGAGCGCCGTGTTCCACCCGACGAGCGCGCCCACGCCGCCGTCCGCACCGGGCCCCCACAGCAGCCGCGGCTGGAGGGCCCCGTTGGCGCGCAGTACGCGCCACCAGTCGCCCGACAGCCGCTCCTCGCGCACCCGGTACATGCGGCGCGCGACCGCGAGGCCCGCGGCGCCGCGCACCTCGGCGTCGGCCGGCACGCCCAGGGCGTCGAGCCGGGCCCCGACCTCGCGGTCGAAGCGGCCCACGGGGAACGAGACCACCAGCGGCGCGGCGCCGAGCGGCCGGCCCGCGGCCAGTGCCCGCTCCAGGCCGGCCACGTAGGCGTCGAGCACCTCCGCGCACCGCCCGCCGGAGAACACGAGCGAGGCGTGTACGCCGATGCCCTCCGCGAGCAGGTCGGCGAGTGCCCGGATCCCGTCCGGGCTCGCGGGCAGGCGCACCACCGCGTTGCGGCGGCCGACCTTCTCGTGCACCGTGCGCGCGGCCGCGACCAGCGCGGTCCCGCCGCCGGCCCGGAGGTCCGGCACGGGCACGGAGACGAGTCCGGCGGTGCCGCCGCTGTCCCCGAACACCGGCAGCAGGGCGTCACAGGCGCGCGCGGCCTGCGCGGGCGACGTGCCCGCAGGCGCGCAGGCGTTGTGGAAGTGGCCGCCCAGTACCGGATACCGGATGCCGGTGTCGAACTCCGCGGGGTCCTGCACGCTCAACCACGGCGAGACCCCCTCGGACACCAGTTGCCTCAGCAGCGCCCCAGCTCCTTGACTAACCACGCACAGCACCCTAGGGCGCCGCTCCACCCGCCGGAAACCATCCGGTGATGGTGTGTCAAGTATCCCCCGAATCCCGTCGCTTTCCGGCCTATTTCAACGGCCGCCGCGAAGGGCGGGCGCGGACTTTAAGGGATTTGCGGACGCCCCGCGTTTTTCCCTCCGCCAATGCGTCAGGTTTATTTCGGATTACCTCTTCGGACCTGACCGAAATCAACTCCACTTGACGGAGTGCGGAATGTCTGGTGGTTCACCGGAATCACCGTTCCAGAGACTTCTCGATGCATCTGATGTCACGGCAGGTACAGCACTGGGAGGTGCCGCATGCACGGTGTTGCACGCTGGAAATCATTGCCCGCGGGCCAGCAGCCCGTATGGCCGGACGAAGAGGCCCTGGAGAACGCCAGGGCCGAGCTCGCGGGCTCGCCCGCGCTGGTACGCCGTGAGGACGTCGACGCCCTGCGCACCCTGCTCGCCGCGGCGGCCAGGGGCGAACTGCAGATCGTGCAGGGCGGTGACTGCGCCGAGGACCCGGCCGAGTGCACCCCCGGCTACGTGGCCCGCAAGGCGGCGCTCCTGGACGTGCTGGCCGGCGTGATGAAGGCCCGCTCGCTCAAGCCCGTCATACGCGTCGGCCGGCTCGCCGGCCAGTTCGGCAAGCCCCGCTCGAACCCCGTCGAGACCGTCGCCGGCGTCGAGCTGCCGGTGTACCGCGGGCACATGGTCAACAGCCCGGAGCCCGACCCCGAGCTGCGCCGGCCCGACCCGCAGCGGCTGGTCGCGGGGTACCGGGCGGCGGCCGGCGCCATGGCCGTCCTCGGCTGGCACGGCGGGGGCCGCCCGTCGGCGGCGGAGGCCCCGGTGTGGACCAGCCACGAGGCCCTGCTGCTCGACTACGAGGGCCCCATGGTCCGCACCCAGGACGACGGATCGCAGCTGCTGACCTCCACCCACTGGCCGTGGATGGGCGAGCGGACCCGCGAGCTGGACGGCGCGCACGTCGCGTTCTTCGCGTCCATCGCCAACCCGGTCGCGACGAAGGTCGGACCCTCCATGGAGCCCGAGGCCCTCGTGGAGCTCTGCGGGAGGCTCGACCCGGGGCGGGAGCCGGGCCGGCTCACGCTGATCTCCCGGATGGGCCAGGGCAAGGCGGCCGAGAGGCTGCCGGCGCTGGTGCGCGCCGTCCGCGCCGCGGGCCACCCCGTGCTGTGGATGTGCGACCCGATGCACGGCAACACCGTCAGCGCGCCCGGCGGGGTCAAGACCCGTTTCGTCGAAACCGTGGTGCGCGAGGTCGAGGAATTCCAGAAGGCCGTCGTGGAAAACGGCGGAGTCGCCGCCGGGCTCCACCTGGAGACGACCCCCGACCAGGTGCACGAATGCGTCGCCGACGAATACCACGTGGACGAGCTGGGAGAGAAGTACACCTCGTTCTGCGACCCGCGCCTCAATTCCGACCAGGCCGTCGAGGTCGTCTCGGCCTGGCGCGGCTGAGGCCACGAAAAAAAGGGGGTTTCTCCATCATGGAAGGAAAGATCGCTCTCGTCACCGGTGCGGCCGGCGGCATAGGCGAGGCCATCGTCCGCGCCCTGGCCTCCCGGGACGTGCGGGTGGTGGCGGTCGACCGGGACGCCGACCGCCTGCGGAAGGTGGCGAAGGCCGTCGAGGAGGACACCGGCGGCCGTGTCGAGCCGTTCCCCGCGGACGTCACCGCCAGCGCCGACGTCGAGGCCCTCGTCGACGACGTCGAGACGCTGGTGGGCCCGCTCGACTTCCTCGTCAACGCCGCCGGCGTGCTCCGGCTCGCCGAGGCGCGCAAGCTGACCGACCAGGAGTGGAGCACGACGTTCGCGGTCAACACCACGGGGGTCTTCTTCGTCTCCCGGGCCGTCGTCAACCGGATGGTGCCGCGGCGCCGGGGCGCCATCGTCACCATCGCCTCCAACGCGGCGGGCACCGCCCGCACCGAGATGTCCGCCTACGCCGCCTCCAAGGCGGCCGCGACCATGTTCACCAAGTGCCTGGGCCTGGAGGTCGCCAAGTTCGGGATCCGCGCGAACCTGGTCGCCCCCGGCTCCACGGACACCCCGATGCTCAACTCGATGTGGCAGGACGAGAGCAGCGCGCGGGCCTCCATCGACGGGGTACCGGACGCGTACCGCGTCGGCATCCCGCTGGGGAAGCTGGCGCGCCCCGAGGACGTCGCCGAGGCGGTCGTCTTCCTGCTCTCCGACAAGGCGTCCCACATCACCATGCACGACCTCACCGTGGACGGCGGTGCGGCGCTCGGTGTCTGAGACCGCGAGCCGGACGAGCCCGACGAGCCGAGTGAGCCGAGTGAGCCGAGTGCGACGAATCCGGCACCCGCGCGCGGCGCGACCGGCCGGCCAACCGTGAACGAGAGGGAAACCCGCATGGCAGGGATACCTGCGATCAGCCCGTACCCGATGCCGTCGGCGGCCGACCTGCCGGCCTCGGCCGTCGACTGGGAGGTCGACCCCGACCGCGCCGTCCTGCTGGTGCACGACCTCCAGAAGTACTTCCTGGCCGCGTTCCCGCAGGGCGAGCAGCCCGTCGTGGACCTGGCCGCCAACGCCGGGGAGCTGCGCAGCCGCGCCGCCGACCTCGGCATCCCCGTCGCCTACACCGCCCAGCCGGGCGGCATGACGCCCGCGGAGCGCGGCCTGCTGAAGGACTTCTGGGGTCCGGGCATGCGGCCGAGCGAGGACCACCGCCGGGTCGTCGACCCGGTGGCGCCCGCCCCGGGCGACTGGATGCTCACCAAGTGGCGCTACAGCGCCTTCTTCAAGACGGACCTGCTGGAGCGGATGCGGGCGTCCGGCCGCGACCAGCTGATCATCTGCGGGGTGTACGCCCACGTCGGCGTGCTGATGACCGCGGTCGACGCGTTCACCAACGACATCCAGCCGTTCCTCGTCGCCGACGCCGTCGCCGACTTCTCCTGGGAGGAGCACCGGATGGCCCTGGAGTACGCCGCCGGCCGCTGCGCCCGCCTCACCACGACCAAGGAGCTCCTGACGGCCCTGCCCGACCGGGTGGCCGCGTACGCCGGAAGGGAAACCGCATGACCGAGGACCTGCTGGACCGGATCCTGGCGCCCCGGCCGCCGGCCTTCGCGCTGGTCCACCGCCCCGAGACCACCCTCGGCCGCACCGTCGACCTGTTCACGGGCCAGTTCACCGAGGCCGCGGCCCTCGCCGACATCCCCCTCGGGGATGTCGCGGAGGGCGCCGGCACCCGCCAGGACGTCCTCGCCCTGGTCCCCTACCGCCAGCTCGCCGAGCGCGGCTTCGAGGCGCCCGACGACGGCGCCCCGCTGCTCGCCATGGCGATCGCCGAGCAGGCTCAGGTGCCGCTCGCCGACGTCCTGGAGCGCATCCCGGACGATCCGGTGCAGCTGGTGCCCGGCGGCGACTTCGACATCGACGACGACACCTATGCCGAAACGGTTCGCCGCGTCATCAGGGACGAGATCGGCACCGGCGAGGGCGCGAACTTCGTGATGAAGCGCTCCTTCGTCGCCGACATCGGCGACTACTCCGTCCCCGCCGCCCTGCGGATCTTCCGCAGGCTGCTGGAGCGCGAGACCGGCGCGTACTGGACGTTCATCGTCCACACCGGCGACCGCACGCTCGTCGGGGCCTCCCCCGAGCGCCACGTCAGCGTCAGCGGCGGCCGCGCGGTGATGAACCCGATCAGCGGCACCTACCGGTTCCCGGCCTCCGGCCCGGAGCTGCCCGGCGTCATGGACTTCCTCGCCGACCGGAAGGAGGCCGACGAGCTGTACATGGTCGTCGACGAGGAACTGAAGATGATGGCCCGCATCTGCGAGTCCGGCGGCCGGGTCGTCGGCCCCTACCTCAAGGAGATGGCCCGCCTCGCGCACACCGAGTACTTCATCGAGGGCCGCACCACCCGCGACCCGCGCGACATCCTGCACGAGACCCTGTTCGCCCCGACCGTCACAGGCTCCCCGCTGGAGAGCGCGGGCCGCGTCATCAAGCGGTACGAGCCGCAGGGCCGCGGCTACTACAGCGGCGTCCTCGCCCTCATCGGGCAGGACGAGCGCAGCGAGCGCACCCTCGACTCGGCGATCCTCATCCGCACCGCCGACATCGACGCGGCGGGCCGGATGAGCATCGGCGTCGGCGCGACCCTCGTGCGCCACTCGGACCCCCTGTCCGAGGTCGCCGAGACCCGCGCCAAGGCGTCCGGGCTGCTCGCCGCGTTCGAGCAGCCGGGGCCGCGCCGCTTCGGCGACCACCCGGAGGTCCGGGAGGCCCTGAGCCGGCGCAACGCGACCATCGCCGGCTTCTGGCTGGACGACGACTCCGCCCGGGCCCGGCCGGTGCCGCTGCTGGTGGGCCGCAAGGTCCTCGTGGTCGACGCGGAGGACACCTTCACCGCGATGATCGAGCACCAGCTGCGCGCCATGGAGGCCGACGTCACGGTCACCCGCTTCGACGAGCCGTACAGCTTCGCCCCGTACGACCTCGTCGTGATGGGCCCCGGGCCCGGCGACCCGCGCGACGCGCACCACCCGAAGATCGCGCACCTGCGGGCCGCGGTCGACACGCTCCTCGCGGAGCACCGGCCGTTCCTCGCGGTCTGCCTGAGCCACCAGGTGCTCAGCACCCGCCTCGGCTTCCCGCTGCGCCGCCGCGAGCAGCCCAACCAGGGCGTGCAGCGGGAGATCGAGCTGTTCGGGCGGCGCGAACGCGTCGGCTTCTACAACACCTTCGCCGCGCAGAGCGCCGCCGACACCGTCGAGGTGCCCGGCATCGGCACGGTCGAGGTGTGCCGGGAGGCGGAGACCGGCGAGGTGCACGCGCTGCGCGGGCCCGGCTTCCGCTCGATGCAGTTCCACGCCGAGTCGGTGCTCACCGAGGACGGCGTCCGCATCGTCGCCGACGCCCTGTCCGGACTGCTCAGCGAGCAGCTCGTATGAGGGCGACCGTCGCCTGGTGGGACCTGGCCGGCTCCGGGCACAGCATCGCCTCGCTGCGGGAGTACCTGCGCGACGAGGCGGTCGACCGGTTCGCCGGTGTCGAGGGGCTGCGGCTGAAGTTCTGGATCGCCGACCCGGCGACGGAGCGCTGGGGCGCGGTGATGCTGTGGGAGTCCGCGGAGGCGGCGGCCCGGCCGCTCGCCCCGCGGGCGGCCGAGCTGATCGGGCGCACCCCGGTGCAGTACACCGTCTTCGACGTGGAGGCGGTGGTCGAGGGCGTGCACACCCTGCCCGCGCTGCCCGGCCCCGGCCTGCTCCGGCAGGCCGCGGAGGCTGCCGCCCCGGCGGGCCCGGTCTGACCCGCCGCCGGGACGGCGCACGCGGAGGCGGCCCCTCACGACCCGCCCGGGCCGTGGGGGGCCGCCTCCGCGTCCGCGTGCATCATGGCCCGGTGCAGGCCCTCCGTCATGGCGTCCAGCGTGGCGTGGAAGTCGGCGTCGAGGTCCCGCAGATAGGTGTTCCCGGCGAGCACCGCCGCCGCCGGGCGCTCGGTCAGGGTGATGCTCAGCGTCAGGGTGAGGCGGCCGTCCGCGTCCTCGCCGATCTCGTTGCGTATCTCCGCGATGTCGGTGTCGTCCAGGTGCCGGTAGGTAATGCGGCCGGCGCTCTCCTCGGGGACGACCCGCTGCAGGAACGTCGCGTTCCCGCGCCGGATTTCCCGCAGGAATCCGTCGGGGTAGCGCTCGTTGATCCGGCATTGCGTAATCGCGGGAACATATCCGGTGGGAAACTCCGCCTTGTGTAGCAGAGCCCGCCACAGGCTCTCCCTCGTGGGCCCGGGAGACCCGCTCTGACCTGCGCGGACTACCGGTCGGGTCCATGAAAGCGTCAGCATTGGTCTCCCTTTTCCGCCGGTGGGCCGGCGTGCAGCATCGACCGCCCGGCCGGAGGTGTCAAAGACGGTCGGGGGATTACGTCACCTGCTCCCGGAACCTGACGAAGTGAACCGGCCGGACTGCCCAGGACACCCCGCCGCCTTGCAGGGTGACGGTCGGTCGGCGGCGTTCGCCCGAGCGCCTTCCCGAGGTATCCGACGCGGAGAATCAGGAGCACGCTGATGTCTGAACGCTTCGACGGCAAGGTCGTCCTCGTCACCGGCGGGGGCGAGGGAATCGGCCGTGCCGCGGCGCTCGCCTTCGCCCGGCTCGGCGGACTCGTCGTGGTGGCAGGCCGCCACCCCGAGACCCTGGAGGGAACGGTCAAGCTGATCCGCGACGCGGGCGGCCTCGCCGACAGCGTCGTCGCCGACGTCTCCGACGCCACCGCCGGGTTCGGGGCAGGTGCGGCGCACGCCGTCGCCGAGACGGTCCGCCGCCACGGCGGGCTGCACGTCGCCTTCAACAACACCACCGAGCTGGGCCCCGCCCAGCCGGTCGCCGACATCGACGAAGCCGCCTGGGCGCAGAACCTGACCGCGAACCTGACCGGTGTGTGGCTGTCGATGAAGCACGAGATCGCCCACATGGAGGGCGCCGGCGGCGGCGTCATCGTCAACACCGCCAGCAACATCGGCGCCCAGGGCATGCTGCCCGGGCTCGGCGCGTACGCGGCCTCCACCGCCGCCGTCAGCGCCGTCACGCGGACCGCCGCCCGCGAGTACGCCTCCCGCGGCGTCCGCATCAACGCCATCAGCCCCTGCCCGCTCGGCCGGGGGGCCAGCGTCGAGGAGATCGCCGACACCGTCGTCTGGCTCTGCTCCGACGCCGCCGCGTACATCGTCGGGCACGACCTGGTGCTCGACCGCAAGACCGGCGAGTGACGCGACCGGCCGGACCGGCACACCCCGCCCCCGGCCGAGCAGAGGAGCCCTGAGGAACCGGTGAGCAGCCCCCGACCCCGATCCCACCCGACGACCCCCGCGGCCCACGGCGGCGGCGCCCCCGGACACCGTCCCGCCCACCGCCGTGCGGGCGACCCGGGCTGGTCCCGCCCCGCGGGCCGGGCCCCGTTCCGCGCCGGCCGCGGCGCCGGACACCGACACCGGGAGCACCCGTGAACCCCGTACTGACCGCCCGTATCCCGGGCTCCAAGAGCATCACCAACCGCGCGCTGCTCCTCGCGGCCGCCGCCGACGGGGTCTCGCTGCTGCGCGCCCCGCTCGTCAGCGACGACACCCTCGCCTTCCGCGAGGCCCTGGCCGGGCTCGGCGTGCACATCGAGGCCGAGGACGGCGACGCCGCCTGGAAGGTCTCCGGCACCGGCGGAGCCCCCGCCGCCGGGGGCTCCGTGTGGTGCGAGGACGCCGGCACCGCCGCCCGCTTCCTGCCGCCCTTCGCGGCCGCCGGCCGCGGCACGTTCACCTTCGACGGAACCGGCCAGCTGCGCGCCCGCCCCCTGCGCCCGCTCGCCGAGGCACTCGGCCGGCTCGGCGCCTCCGCCGCGGTGTCGGAGCCGGTCGGCGGGCTGCCGATGACCGTCCGCGCCGACGGGCTGCCCGGCGGGGACCTCGCCGTGGACGCCTCGCTGAGCAGCCAGTACCTGACGGGCCTGCTGATGGCCGGCCCGCTGATGCGCGCACCGCTGACCGTGCGCGGCGCCGGGCTGGTCAGCCGCCCGTACATCGACATGACGAAGGCGCTGATGCGCCGCTTCGGCGCGAACGTGGACGAGTTCGACGACGGCGTGATCCAGGTGCTGCCCGGCGGCTACCGGGCCGCGCAGCTCGACGTCGAGCCGGACGCCTCCACCGCCTCGTACTTCTTCGCGGCGGCGGCCGTCACCGGCACGACCGTGGCCGTGCCGGGCCTCGGGCGCTCCAGCGTCCAGGGCGACCTCGGCTTCGTGGAGGTGCTGCGCCGGGCCGGGGCACGCGTCGAGATCGGCGAGGACACGACCACCGTCACCGGGACGGGCGCGCTCCGCGGCGGCTTCGACGTCGACATGGGCGACATCTCGGACACGTTCATGACGCTGGGCGCGATCGCCCCGCTCGCCGACGCCCCGATCACCGTGCACGGCATCGGGCACGCCCGGCTGAAGGAGTCCGACCGGATCGCCGCCGTCGAGGAGAACCTGCGCGCCTGCGGCATCCGCACCGAGTCCGGGCCGGACCGGATCACCATCCACCCGGGGACCCCGGCGCCCGCCCGGATCGCCTGCCGCCGGGACCACCGGATCGCGATGGCGTTCTCGGTGCTGGGCCTGCGCACCGCGGGCATCACGCTCGACGACCCCGCCTGCGTCGGCAAGACCTTCCCCGGCTTCCACGCCGAACTGGGCCGGCTCTTCCCGGCCCACGCGAGCACGGTCCGCCACTGACAACGAGAGGGGAGTGAGATCCCATGGCCGAGATACTCATCGCCGGCGGCGGCATCGGCGGCCTCGCCGCGGCGCTCGGGCTGGCCCGGCGCGGGCACCGGATCACGGTCCTGGAGTCCCGGGAGGTCTTCACCGAGGTCGGCGCCGGCATCCAGCTCGGCCCGAACGCCTTCCGCGCGCTGGACCTGCTCGGCGTGGGCCGGGAGGTCCGCGACCGGGCGGTCGTCGTCGACGAGCTGCGGTTCATGGACGGCACGACCGGCGAGCGGGTCGCCGCGATGCCGGTGGGGCCGGAGTACCGCGCCCGCTTCGGCAACCCGTACGCCGTCGTGCACCGCGTGGACCTGTACCTGCCGCTGCTGGAGGCGGTCCGCCGGCACCCCGGCGTGGAACTGCTGGGCCGCCACCGCGTCGTCGGCTACGAGCAGCGGGCCGGGACGGCCGCCGCGGTCCTGGCCGACGGCCGCCGCATCACCGGAGACGCGCTGATCGGCGCCGACGGCCTGCACTCGGCGGTGCGGCGGCAGCTCGTCGGGGACGGCGCGCCGCGCGTGTCGGGGCACACGATCTACCGCACGGTGATCCCCGCGGAGGACGTTCCGCAGGAGCTGCGCCCGAACGCGGTGACGCTGTGGGCCGGCCCGAAGTGGCACTTCGTCCACTACCCGGTCTCCTCGGGCCGGTACGTGAACCTGGCCGCGACCCGCGACGACGGCGCCGCCGAGGCGGTGGCGGGCGTCCCCACCGGGGACGGCGACGTCCTCGCGGCCTTCCCGGAGCTGTCGGGCGCCGCCCGCCGGCTGCTGGAGCTGGGCCGGGACTGGAAGGCGTGGGTGCTGTGCGACCGCGACCCGGTCGAGCGGTGGACCGAGGGCCGCGTCGCCCTCCTCGGCGACGCCGCGCACCCGATGCTCCAGTACGCCGCCCAGGGGGCCTGCCAGGCCGTCGAGGACGCGGTGGTGCTGTCGGGCCTGCTGGACGGCTGCCCGGCCGATTTCGAGCAGCGCCTGGAGAAGTACGGGGCGGCACGCCGCGAACGCACCGCCCGCGTCCAGCTGGTGGCCCGCGAGATGGGGCGCCGCCTCTACCACGCGGCGGGCGGGGCCCGCGTGGAGCGCAACGCGATGCTCTCCTCTCTTGCGCCCGCGGCCATGTACGACGAGGTGGCCTGGCTGCACGGCCGCGAGGGCTTCGACCCGGCGGCCCCGGAGGCCGGCTGACCGCCGGACGGCGCACGCGGACGGGGCGGCGGGGACACTTCCGTGTCCGCGCCGCCCCTTCGGCGTCCTGCGCCCCGGCCGGGTCAGAAGGTGAGGACGATCTTGCCCGTGGCGCGCTGGGACTGGCTCAGTTCGTGCGCCTTGCGGACGTCCTGGAGGGGGAAGGTCCCGGCGACCAGCGGGCGCAGCCGGCCCTCTTCGGCGAGGGCCGCCACCTGCTCCAGGACCGCGTGGTCGGGCGCCACGTTGACCGTGATGCCGCGCAGGCCCAGGGCCTCCGCCTTGGCCCTGATCTCGTCCAGGGCGAGCGGGTTGATGACGCCGATGTAGGTGCCGCCCGGGCGCAGGGTGCGCAGCGAGCGGTCCTCGTACTCGCCGCCGATCAGGTCGAGGACGACGTCGACGTCCTTGACGGCCTCGGTGAAGTCCACGGCGGTGTAGTCGACGACCTCGTCGGCGCCGAGGCCGCGCAGCGCGTCGTGCTTGGCGGCGCTGGCGGTGCCGATGACGTACGCCCCGCGGGCCTTGGCGATCTGCACCGCGAGGTGGCCGACGCCGCCGGCCGCCGCGTGGACCAGGACGCGCTGGCCGGGCTGGACGTCCGCGCCGTCGACGAGCGCCTGCCAGGCCGTCAGGGCGGCCATCGGGAGGGCGGCCGCCTGCACGTGGTCGAGGGCGGACGGCTTGCGGGCGAAGTGGCGGGCGGGCCCGGCGACGTACTCGGAGTACCCGGCGGCCTCGTTCGGGAAGGCGGGCAGGCCGAAGACCTCGTCGCCGACCTTGAAGCGGTTCTCGCCGGGCGAGACGGCCACGACCGTGCCGGACACGTCCCAGCCGACACCGAACGGCGGGGTCAGCCACAATCCGTATTCGCGGATCTTCCAGTCGATCGGATTCACGCCGGCGGCGTGCGTCTTTACCAGAATTTCGGTGGCATTGGGAGCGGGGATCGGAGAATCCGTCAGGTTGAGGACTTCGGCGCCGCCGAGGGCTTCCTGACGCACCGTGCGCATGGTTTCTGTCATGCATTCCATGATCTGTGCGCGCGTGTCCGGTTGTAAAGCCGGGCACCCGTCGATATCCGGCCATTCGTGTTTTCCCGCGACCTGACACAGCGGCCGGAAATTGTTTCTGCTTCGCAGAACACCGGCGCAATGCTCTGCCATATGACTCAGCTGCGATCACTTGGTTCGGCCGGCCCCGAGGTTTCCGCTCTCGGCCTCGGCCTGATGTCCATGTCCGACTTCTACGGCCCCGCCGACCGGGCCGAGGGGGTCGCCACCGCGCACGCCGCCATCGAGGCGGGCATCACCCTCCTCGACACCGGCGACTTCTACGGCAGCGGCCACAACGAGCTCCTGGTGCGCGAGGTGCTGCAGAGCCACGACCGCGAGCAGCTCACCCTCAGCGTCAAGTTCGGCGTCCTGCGCGACCCGGCGGGCGGCATCCTGGGCGTGGACAACCGCCCGGAGGCGGTCAAGAACTCCCTGGCGCAGACCCTCCAGCGGCTCGGCACCGACTACGTCGACGTCTACCGCCCGGCGCGCCTGGACCCGGCGGTGCCGATCGAGGAGACCATCGGCGCGATCAAGGAGATGGTGGAGGCCGGCTACGTCCGGCACATCGGCCTGTCCGAGATCGGTGCGGAGACCCTGCGCCGCGCCTCCGCCGTGCACCCGATCGCGGACCTCCAGATCGAGTACTCGCTGCTGTCCCGCTCGATCGAGGACGAGATCCTGCCGACCGCCCGCGAGCTGGGCACGGCCGTCACGGCGTACGGCGTCCTCGCCCGGGGCCTGCTGTCGGGCCGCTGGAACCACCAGCGCGCCACCGCCAAGGACGACGGCCGCAGCAGCTTCCCGCGCTTCAGCGGCGAGAACCTCGACCGCAACCTGCAGCTGGTCGCCGCCCTCGGCAAGGTCGCCGAGGCCAAGGGCGTCACCACCTCGCAGCTGGCGATCGGCTGGGCGATGGCCCAGGGCGCGGACATCGTCCCCGTCGTCGGCTCCCGCCGCCGCGACCAGCTCGCCGAGGCCCTCGGCGCGCTCTCCCTGGAGCTGACCGCCGAGGACGTCGCCGAGATCGAGCGGGCCGTGCCCGCCGAGGAGGTCGCCGGCACCCGCTTCGACGCCGAGGGCATGGCCATGCTCGACAGCGAGAAGAAGTCCGGCGCCTCGGGCCAGGCGGGCTGACCGGTGGTGCAGATCGGCAGCGCCGCCCAGTGGCAGGCCGACAGGCTCGACGTCGGTGCGTACCTCGACCGCCTGGGCGTCGCGGGCCCGCTGGAGCCGACCGCGGAGACCCTGCGCAGGCTGCACCGGGCGCACGCCCTGGCCATCCCGTTCGAGAACCTCGACATCCTGCTGGGCCGCGGCATCGACATCGACATCGAGGCCGTCCAGGACAAGCTGGTGCGCCGCCGGCGCGGCGGCTACTGCTACGAGCACAACATGCTCTTCGCGGTGCTCCTGGAGCGGCTCGGCTTCGAGGTGACCCGCCTGTACGCCCGCCCGGTCCTGGACGCGCCGAAGCCGCTGCCGCGGACGCACCTGATGCTGAGCGTGGCCGTCGGCGGGGAGACGTGGCTCGCCGACGTCGGCTTCGGCGACGAGGGCCCGCTGGAGCCGGTCCCCGTCCGCGACGGGACCGTCTCCGAGCAGGGCGGCTGGACGTACCGGCTGGCCCGGGCGGAGGGCTCCGACAAGGAGTGGGTGCTCTGGCTGAAGCGGGGCGACGGCTGGTTCCCGCTGTACTGGTACGCCACGGAGGGGCACCACCACATCGACTGCGTGGTGGCCAACTACTTCATCTCCACGCACTCCAGCTCGCCCTTCACCGGGCGGGTCTTCCTGGAGCGCATCGCGGAGGACTGGCGGCTGAACCTCAACCACCGCAAGCTCACGCTGACCCGCTCCGACGGCGGCAGCGAGGTCCGGTACATCACGGACGGCGAGGTCCGCTCGCTGCTGGACGAGCGGTTCGGCATCGAGCTGACGGAGGACGAGGCCAAGGCCGTCGTCGCGGCGCTGCCCGCACCGCCGGCCGGGGGCGCCTGACCCGCCTCCCCTCCGCCGTACCGCCCGCGGGGCCCGCGGCGCACCCTCCCGGTGCGCGCCGCGGGCCCCGCTTCCGTGGCGGCCGCGGCGGGCGGGCGGCTGCCGCGGCAGCGAAAGGCGCCCGCGCATGCCGAACGGGCCCGGCGGGGGGATTCGCCGGGCCCGTTCGGGCGCCACAGGGGGAAGGGGCGTGAAGGGGGTTCAGCGCGTTCAGCGGGGCTGGACGCCGATGCGGGTGCCCTTGCCGGTGGAGGAGCCGCCGGTGACGTACGAGCCGTCCAGGCCGTGGATCTTGTACGCGAAGTCGAAGTTGGCGGTGTTCCGGCCGGTGACGGTGATGTTGGCCTGGAACGTGATGGTGGAGTTGGCCTTGCCGTCCGCACCGAGCAGCAGGGCGGTGTCGGTGTCGGAGTAGGTGCCGCAGCCGGTCTGCTTCCACTCGCCGTGCGAGGCGGTCGTGGTGTTGTTCGGCGAGGTGAAGTTGACCGTGCCGGCCGACGCCCAGGCGCTGCCGTGGTAGCTGCCGAGGAAGGTCTCCCCGGTGTTGTCGTCCACGACCTTCCAGCTGCCCGGGAGGGTCAGGCAGCCGCTGGAGCCGTCGGCGGCGGCGTTCGCCGAGCCCGTGACGGCCGTCGCGGTGGCGAGCGCGGCGACGCCCGCGAGTACGCCGACCTTGATACGGGTGCTCTTGCGCATGTGGATCTCTCCCATGGATTCGAAAACGGATGGATTACCGGGGCCGGCGGTGAACGCGGCGGCTTCGATTTCCATGATGGGCCGTCGAATTCGCGTGCGGTATGGACCAGGAGGCGATTCGTCAAGTCTGCGTAAAGGGCGTTGCGGCGTGCGGCGGGCGGCCCTCGAAAGGCCTTGCCGTCCCGGTCCTGCAAACAGCCCCGAAAGGCCGTCCACGGCCCCTGTGGAGCTCCGGCAGGCCCCGTAAAGGAGACCTGTGGGAAAAGCTCCCGTAAGGCCGGGAGAAACCCCGCGAAAAGGCCCTGCGCCGCATCCGGGTCCGGATGCGGCGCAGGGCCTGGCGGCGGAAGGGGAGGGGCCTCAGTCGATCTGCATGATGATGCGGACGGCGGGGTCCACGTCCGGCTGCTGCGGCACCGTGTCGAGGACGATCCCGAAGTGCTCCTCGTACGCCGCCAGCAGGGCCGCGTCGTCGGGCAGTTCGACGGTCTCCCGGCCGGCCGCGGTCGTGCGGGTCAGCTCCCGGCCGTTGACGGTGACGCGGCCGTCCTCCTTCTGGTGGGAGACGATCAGGTTGTGCAGGAAGACCGAGTCGGGCGCGGTGCGGTACCACCACAGCGTCGGGAGGAAGTCCTCGATGCGGACGGGGCGTTCGTCGAGCCGGTACTGGATGCCGCCGTTCAGCTCGACCTGGATGCCGCCCTCCTCGGGCCGCACCACGCGGTAGTCGCCGTGCGGGTCCTTCTGCACCTCCGAGGTGCCGACGGGGAGCGGGAAGCGGCTGTTCTTGCCGAAGCCGACGTCGACGAGCCACTCCTCCCCGTCCAGGTCGACGCGGAGCGCGAGGTGGCAGAGCGGGGCGCCGAACGCGCCGCCCAGGAAGACCTGCCCGGAGAGGATCTCCACCCGGTAGCCGAGGGCCTCCAGGAGGTGCCCGAAGGACGGGTTCAGCTCGTAGCAGCCGCCGCCGCGCCGCCGGGTGACGATCTTGTCGTAGAGGAACTCGCGGTCCAGGCCCAGCTCGGCGCCCTCGACGTGGTAGTCGATGTTCTCGAAGGGCACCGACAGCACGTGCCGCTCCTGGAGGTGCCGCAGCCCGTGGATGTCGGCGCGCTCGGGCCGGCGGGCGCCGATCCGCTCCAGGTAGGCGTCCACCATCGCGTCGCTGAGCATGCCTGTCGTCTCCTTCGTCATCGGGTCCCCCTCACCGGGCACGCCACCCGGTCGGCGGGATGTTGTGGTTCACGCGGAACACGTTCTGCGGGTCGTAGGCGTCCTTGGCGGCGACGAGCCGCTCGTACGTCTGCGGGTCGTACGCCGAGCGCAGGTGCTCGGGCGAGCTCTCCAGGGCGCTGATGAAGCTGAGGAACGGGCCGCCGATCCTCCAGGGCTCCATCTCCTCCATCAGCCGCTCCTGGAACTCCCGTACGTCCTGCACGTGTTCGGGCCACACCGGCGCGCCCGCGAACAGGGTGTACGCGGTGTCCCGGTGCGGGACGGCGTTGGGGTGCTCGGGCCGGCGGCCCAGCGCGCCGCCGAGGTGGCGCAGCTCGATGCCGGGGCGGACGGCGTCCGCCCCCTCCTTGATCAGCGGGATCAGGGCGGCGATGGCGGCGTCGTCGAGCTCGCGGATGCGGGTGGAGCGCTCGAAGTACACGGCGGGGACCGTGGGGTCCATGTTGATGTCGGCGACGTCCGTGTACGGCATGTCCGCGACCGTGTCGAGGACCGGCTCGACCAGCTCGCGCAGCGGGCGCACCAGCTCGGCGCCCTCCTCGTTCGAGCCGTTGAACGCGATCCGGATGTGGGCGAGGAAGCGGCCCCGCACCGGCTCCGGCAGGACGTCGATGTCGGGGAAGCGCATCACGGCGATCGACGACTGCATCGCGTCCGGCAGGGCCTGCGTCCAGTCGCGCCAGGCCGGCAGGATCCGCTCGATGTGCTCGCCGGGCAGGAACAGGCCGCCGCCGTACAGCCGGGAGACCGGGAACAGGCCGATCTCGATCGAGGTGATCACGCCGAAGTTGCCCTTGCCGCCGCGCTGCGCCCAGAACAGGTCGGGGTGGTCGTCGGGGGACACGTGGAGCAGTTCGCCGTCTGCGGTGACCAGGTCGAAGTTCCTGACGTGGTCGGCGGCGTAGCCGTAGGAGCGGCCGAGCGGGCCGAGGCCGCCGCCGAGGTGGTACGAGACCACGCCGACGCCGGGGGAGGCGCCGTTGAGGGGGGCCAGCCCGAAGGGGGCGGCCTCCTGGATGACGCGGCTCCACTGCACGCCGGGCTCGATGCGGGCGGTGCGGGCGCGCGGGTCGATCCGGACACCGGTGAGGTTGCGGGTGTTGACCAGCAGGGCGCCGTCGGCGGGCACGGACACGCCGTGGCCGGTCGCCTGGACGGCGACGGCGATGCCGCGGCGGGAGGCGAAGCGGACGGCGGCGATGATGTCGGCGGTGCCGTCGGCGACGACCACGGCGGCGGGCCGGATCTGCGGCAGGATCCGGTTGAAGCCGAGGGTCTCCTCCTCGTACCCGTCGGTGCCGGGCAGCAGCAGCGGGCCGCGCAGCTCGGCGCCGAGTGCGGACAGGTCGGTGGTGGACACGGACGTTCCCTTCTCCAACGGGTGGTTCACTGCGCCGCCTTGCCGGAGAGGCGCAGCGAGGGGAGGGTGGCGGCGGTCAGCAGGACCACGGCGCCGCCGATCCACGCGACCGTGGTGAGCTCGATGTTGTCGGCGACGAGGCCGCCGACGAGCGCGCCGAGCGCGATGGACAGGTTGAAGACGGACACCCACAGGGCCGAGGCGGCCTCCATCGAGTCGGGCGCGTACTTCAGCATCCAGGTCTGCAGGCTGACGGAGACGCCGCCGAAGGCCAGGCCCCACAGGACGAGCAGGGCGATGCCGCCGGCCTGGCTCCGGCCGAGGACGGGGAAGAGCAGCATCGCGGCGGCGAGCGCGACGATGATGACGGTCATGGTCCGGGCGAGGTTCTTGGAGACGGCCGCGCCGGCGACGAAGTTGCCGACGATGCCGGCGACGCCGAAGCCGAGCAGCAGGAGGCTGATCAGGTCCTCGTCGATGCCGGACACCTGCTGGAGCATGGGGCTGACGTAGGTGTACGCGGCCAGGTGGCCGGTGACGATCAGCGCGGTGGCGATGATGCCGGCGCGGACGCCGCGGTTGCCGAACTGGGCGAGGAGCTCGGGGACGCTGACGGGCTTGGTGGCGGGCAGCTTCGGCAGCAGCACGAGCAGGGCGACGAGGACCGCGAAGGCGAGGACGCCGAGCACGGCGAACGCGGTGCGCCAGCCGGCGAGGCCGCCGATCAGGGTGCCGGTCGGTACGCCGAGGACGTTCGCGGCGGCGACGCCGCCGAAGATCAGCGCGGTGGCGCGGGGGATCGCCGCGGGCTGCACCAGGCGGAAGGCGAGGCCGCCCGCGATGGCCCAGAAGCCGCCGATGGTGACGCCGACGAGCACGCGGGAGGCGAGCAGGATCCCGAAGTTCGGGGCGAGGACGGTGACCAGGTTGGCGACGGCCATGACGGTCATCAGGCCCACGAGCAGGTACCGGCGGTCCATGCGGCCGACGACGACCGGGACGAGCGGCGCCGACAGCGCGGCGACCAGGCCGGGCACGGTCACCATGAGGCCGGCCGTGCCCTCGGAGACCTGGAGGGCGGAGCCGACGGAGGTGAGCAGGCCGATCGGCAGCTGCTCGGCGGTGACCAGGGTGAAGATGCCGACCGCGACGGAGACGACCGCGAACCAGGCCTTCAGCGTGGTGCGCTCCTCCGCCTGCGGCGGTGCTGCGGTGTCGGCGGGTGTGTCGAGTGTTGCCATGGCAGGAAACCTCATTCGTGTCTGACGGGTGCGGGGGCCGCCCTGCGGGGAGGCGGCGGGCGGCCGCGTGTCGGTCTCGTGTGCGGGCGGCGCCCGGTCAGGTGCGCGGGACCCAGCCGGCGTCGTCCCAGAACCGCAGCTGCCGCGCCTTCGACGCCGCCGCGATCCGGGCGACCGGCTCGCCGCCGAGGACGAGCGTGCTGGGCGTCCCGGGGTCGAAGACCGGCCACTGCGGGGCGGCGGGGGCCGCGGGGACGCCGTCGCGGGCGAACGCGGCGACCAGGTCCATGAAGGTCTCGGAGACGGCGCGCTCGCCCGGCCCGTCGTGGAACAGCGGGATCTCCGGCGGTACCGGGTAGGTGGCGGCAATCGCGGCGGTGTCGGCGTACGTGCCGAAGAGGAACGGCGAGGTCGCCTCGTGCGGGGTGCCGTGGTGCGGGGCGCGCACGGGGTGCGCGAACTCCATCACGTACTGCGGCGAGGTGCCGTGCCGGGCGTGCCGCTCGGACAGCCGGACGATCTGGTAGCGGAACAGCGCGTCGCCCCAGATCTCCGTCCACAGCGAGAGCGGGTCCTGCGGGAGCCCCTCGGCCTCGGCCGCCTCCCGGTACGCGGCGATGCAGGAGTCGACGAGTTCGTCGGTGACCTTGGCGGAGCCCTTGTCGAGGACGCCGCGCACGGCCTCGCGCAGCTCGGCCGCGTCGGCGGGCGGCGGGGTCGGGGTCGGCTGCGGCGGGCAGGGGCCGGTGTAGAAGGAGCCCTCGGTACGGGTGTGCACCGCCATGACCGGCACGTCGGGGGTGGGCAGCTCCCAGTCGAAGGCGCTCATCCAGCGGCCGTCGACGACCGGGCCGCGGAACTCGCGGGCGGAGGCGACCTCCCGGCCGCCGGGCAGGCCACCGAAGACGTCCTCCCAGGCGTTCATCAGGTCGGCGGCGGGCACTTCGCGCAGGCCGGCGACGGTGGTGCCGAGGCGCCGGGCGACGCCCTCGTAGGCGAGGCGGGCGTCGGCCGGGGTCAGCGAGGTGGACGGCTCCCACACGTGGCAGGCGCTGATCGGGACGATCCGGCGGATGATGCCGCGCAGTTCGGGAAGCAGGGACAGCTGCCAGGCGCTGGCGCCGCCCGCCGAGGTGCCGGCGAGGGTGATGTTGCCGGGGTCGCCGCCGAACGCGGCGGCGTTGGCGTGCACCCAGCGCAGCAGGGCCGCCTGGTCCTGGAGGCCCCAGTCGGCGAAGTCGCCGGTATCGGGGTCGGTGAACTCCTCGTGCAGCCCGAAGCCCAGTGCGCCGAGGCGGTAGTTGAAGGTGACGACGACCAGGTCGCCGCGGTCGGCGAGGCGCGCGCCGTCGTACACGGGCAGGCTGCCGCCGCCGACCATCCAGCCGCCGCCGTGGATGTAGACGAACACCGGGCGGGGCCGCTCCGGGTCGGTGCCGGGCGTCCACACGTTGGCGTACAGGGAGTCCTCGGAGCTGCCGGGGATGATCGGCTGGAGGGACTCGGGGGCGAAGGAGCGGGCGTCGCGGATGCCGCTCCACGGGACGGGCGGGCGCGGCGAGGCGAAGCGCAGTGCGCCGACCGGGGGCCGGGCGTAGGGCACGCCGCGGAAGACGGACAGCCGTCCGGCGCGCTCTCCGGCGACCGTGCCGGCCGTGGTGCGGACCAGCACGTCCCCGTCTTCCGGCGAGGGGCTGTGGGCGGCGGAAGGTGCCATGGCCGTGGTTTCTCCATCGTCATCGGCGGGCGGGCAGTCACACCGACTCATCGAAAAACGCCGCGTCGGATGACTCTGGACCACCCGATGCTGGTAAGCGCGCGCGGGGAGGGCAACGCGCGGCGGGGCACTTTGTCAGGTGCCGTCTTGTCCGTCAGATCGGCGGGCCGCCCGCGGGCGCGCGTGTATTTTCGTTCGTCGTACGCTGCCGGGTTCGAATGGTCAAGGAGAACGCAATGCTGGACGACGCGGGAGTGGCCGAATACCTCGGGCGGATCGGTGCGGAAAAGCCGCGGAAAGCGGATCTGGAAGGGCTGCGGCACCTCCAGGAGCGGCATGTCCTGACGGTGCCCTTCGAGAACATCGACTACCACCTCGGGAGGGAGATCCACCTCGGCGAGCAGGCCGTCGACAAGATCGTCCGGCAGCGCCGCGGCGGCGGCTGCTACGAGGTGAACTCCGCCTTCGCCGAGCTGCTCCGGGCGCTCGGCTACCGGGTGGAGATCCTGCCGGGCCGGGTCCACCGGCCGGACGGCCTGGGCCCCGCGATGTGTCACCTCGCGCTGCGGGTCACGCTGGACGAGCCGTGGCTGGTCGATGCCGGATTCGGCCGCAACAGCCGCCACCCGCTCCGCCTCACATGCTCTGACGTGCAGAAAGACCCGCACGGCGAGTACCTGGTCGCGCCCGTGGAGGGCGGCGGCGCCGACGTGCTGCTCGACGGCAGGCCGCTGTACCGGCTCGACGACCGGCCGTGCCGGCTCGACGACTTCGCGCCGACCCTGTGGTGGTGGCGCAGCTGCCCCGACTCGCCCTTCCTCCAGGAGCTGTTCTGCTCGATGCCGCTGGCCGACGGCCGCGTCACGCTGAAGAACAGGCGCCTGGTCAGGGTGGACGGCGGGCAGCGCACGATCGAGCCGCTCACGTCGGACGCGGCCGTCCTCGACGCCTACCTCACCCACTTCGGAATCGGCCTCGACGAACTGCCCGAAGGGGATGGCGTGAAGCGGACGGTCGGGATCCAGCTGACCTGACACAGACAGTTGACGGACTCAGCGGAATAACGTGGACCGCCTCCCCGGCACCGGCGCACGATGCGAAGAGTACGGCGATACTCCGTACCCGGAAGGAGCATTTGTGTCCACCGTTGATCCCCTGCTGGAATTTCCCCTCGACACCCAGCCGGACCCCGACGAATTCCTGCGCGCCGCTCTGCGGTGGCATTTCTCCCCGGAAACGGGTTCGCCGTTCTGGATCGAGCGCGCGGGAACTCTCGGTTTCGACCCGCTGACGGACATCGGCGGATTCGCCGACCTCGGCCGCTTCCCGAACCTGGCCAACGAGCTCCGCGACGTCCGCGCCGAGGACCTCATACCCCGCGGCTACGGCGACCGCCCGGACGTGGTGGGCGTGTACGAGAGCGGCGGCACCACCGGCGCCCCCAAGCGCATCGTCCTGCTGAAGGAGTGGCTGGACCGGCTGCTCGCCTGGAGCAGCGGCCAGCTGGACCGCCACGGCGTCCCGCAGGGCGTGAACTGGCTGGTCGTCGCCCCGACCGGCCCGCACATGGTGGGCGACGTCATCAAGCGGCAGACGGCCTTCCGCGGCGGCCTGGCGTTCACCGTCGACCTCGACCCGCGCTGGGTGAAGAAGCTCATCGCCGACGGCAAGACCGCCGAGGCGGGCGCCTACGCCGAGCACATCGTCGACCAGGTGGCCTTCCTGCTCCAGACGCAGGACATCGGCGTCCTGATGTGCACCCCGCCGGTCCTGGAGCGCCTGGCCCGCCGCGAGGACCTCGCCAAGCTCATCGACGAGAAGGTCAAGGCCATCAACTGGGTCGGCACCCAGATGGACGCCGACACCCGCTACCTGTACCGCACCGAGGTCTTCCCGAAGGCCCACCTGTACAGCGGCTACGGCTCGACGATGATCCTCGGCAACGCCAGCGAGCGCCCGGGCCTGACGGACGACGACCCGTGCATCTACGACCCGTTCGCCCCGCACATGGTCTTCGACGTCGTCGACCCCGGGACCCGCGAGACCGTCGCGTACGGCGAGCGCGGCCAGGTGGTCATGCACCACGTCAGCAAGAGCCTGTTCATGCCGAACAACCTGGAGCGCGACTACGCGACGCGGGTGCCGGGCCCCGAGGGCGTCTGGCAGATCGGCGACTCCGTCGCCGACATCGCGCCGGTCCAGGAGTTCGACAACGAGACCGTCATCGAGGGGGTCTACTAGTGGATGCCGGCCTGATCACGCTCGACGCGCTCGGGCCCTCCGGACCCTTCCGCGCCCGCAAGCGCATGACCGTCACCGACGTGGCGGGCGCACCGGTCGCCGAACTGAGCCTGGTGCCGAAGCTGTTCGTCACCCGCGCCATGGACGCCCTGCGCAAGGCCCGCACCCTGCCGGCCGCCGAGCGGACGGCGGCGCTGGCGCGGGCGGGCCGGATCTTCGCCGAGGAGATCGTCGACGGGCTCACCTTCGAGGAGTACCAGCGCACCGTCGCCCGTGTCTCCGGTGTGCCGATGGGCGTCGTGCGGGCGGCGACCGCCGCCATCATCGAGGCCACCGAGGTGGCCCCGGTCGCCGCGTACCAGGCGCGCCCCGTCGGCGCCGTGGACGACTGGCGCGCTGAGGAGACCCGCCGCGGCAGCGCCGTGTGGACCCGCAAGGGCGACGTCTTCGCGGTGCACGCGGCCGGCAACCACCCCGGCCCGCACTCGCTGTGGGTGGAGGCCCTCGCCATGGGCTACCGGGTCGCGGTCCGGCCCTCGCGGCGCGAGCCGTTCACCCCGCACCGCCTGATCTCCGCCCTGCGGGCCGCGGGCTTCGGCGCCGACCAGGTCGTGCTGCTGCCCACGGACTACGACGCGGCGGACGAGATCCTGCGCAGCGCCGACTACGGCCTGGTGTACGGCGGCGACGAGGTCGTCCGCAAGTACGCGGGCACCCGCGTGCTGCCGCAGGGCCCGGGGCGCTCGAAGATGCTCGTCCCGGCGGGCACCGACTGGCGCGACCACCTCGACACCATCGTCGACTCCATCGCCCACCAGGGCGGAGTGGCCTGCATCAACGCCACCACCGTGCTGGTCGAGGGGGACCCGGCGCCCCTCGCGCAGGCGATCGCCGAGCGGCTCGCCGCGATCCCGAGCCTGCCGCCCGAGGACGAGAAGGCCGTCCTGGCGGTGCAGCCGGCGGAGGGCGCCCGCAAGCTGGAGGCGTTCCTGCTGGCCCGCGCCGCGGGCACGACCGCGCACCTGGGAGGCGACGGCATCGTGGAGGAGCTGGGCGACGGGAGCGCCGTCCTGCGCCCGGCGGTCCACCAGCTGGACCGGCCGGACGCCGAGCAGGCCGGCATCGAACTGCCCTTCCCCTGCGTGTGGGTGGCCCCGTGGTCGCCCGCCGACGGGATCGGCCCGCTGCGCAACTCGCTGGTGCTGACCGCGTTCACGGACGACGAGGCGCTGATCGACGAGCTGCTGGCGGAGCCGACCATCAGCAACCTCTACCTGGGCGACCACCCGACCTACTGGATCCGGCCGGGCGTCCCGCACGACAGCTACCTGGGTGAGTTCCTCATGCGGACCAAGACGGTCATCCGCGACTGACGCACCCCCGGGTCCGGGCCGCGGCCTGAACGGGCCGCCGCGGCCCGGACCCGCGTACTCCCGCCGCAGTTCCCGCCTCCCGAGAAAGGGCCGAATTTGCCATGTCCATGAACAGAGTGGACGGTTCAAGACCTTTGAGACTCCCCAGACTCGACTCGCTCACCGGGCTCCGCTTCCCCGCGGCCCTGCTCGTCTTCCTCTACCACGCCTCCCTCGGCGTGCCGTGGATCCGCCTCTTCGAGTCCGACGCGGCCAACGACGGCTTCGCCAAGGCCGTCTCCCAGGCGGGCGCCCTCGGCGTCACGTTCTTCTTCGTCCTCAGCGGCTTCGTCCTGGCCTGGTCGGCCCGCGAGAAGGACACCTTCCGCGCCTTCTGGCGCCGGCGCTTCGTCAAGATCTACCCGAACTACGTGGTCACCTGGGGCCTCGCCCTGGTCACCTTCGCGGCCGTCATGACGGAGCCGTGGCAGGCCGTCCTCAACCTGTTCATGCTCCAGGTCTGGGTGCCGGACTTCTACACCAACTTCAGCGTCAACCCGCCCAGCTGGTCCCTCGGCGCCGAGGCGATCTTCTACCTCGCCTTCCCGCTGCTCTACCTGGGCATCAGGAAGATCGACGCCTCCCGGCTGAAGTTCTGGATCGCCGGCACCGTCGCCGCCATCATGCTCACGCCGACCCTGACCTACGCGGTCATCCCCGGCGGCGGCATGCAGATGCCCGGCGCCGACGGCACCTCCACCGTCCAGTACTGGTTCGCGTACGTCCTGCCGCCGGTCCGCCTCCTCGACTTCGCGCTCGGCATCCTCGTCGCCCGCGCGGTCATGTCCGGCCGCTGGCGCGACATCGGCACCGTCTGGTCGACGCTGCTGCTGGCCGCGAGCTACGGCGTCGCGCTCAACGTGGAGCACCTGTACGCGCAGCGCTCGGTCACCCTCATCCCGATCGTGCTCGTCATCGCCGCGTTCGCCGCCCGCGACGCGGAGAGCAAGCCGACCCTCTTCAACAACCGGCCCATGGTCTGGCTCGGCGAGATCTCCTTCGCCTTCTACCTGGTCCACTACATCGTCCTCGCCTACTCGCGCGAGCTCCTCGGCGACGGGCTCTTCTCGACGCCGGTCGGCATCGCCCTGATCGCCGCCCAGGCCGTCGTCTCGGTGCTGCTCTCCTGGGCCCTGTACGCCTGGGTCGAGGCGCCCATCACCCGCCGCTTCTCCAGCTCCCGCAAGGCCAGGGCCGCGAAGGCCGCCGCGGCGGCGGCAGCGTCCGCACCGGGCGCCCCCGACCAGCCCCGTGACCGCCTTACGGTCTGACCGCCGGCCCGGCCCGTCCGGACCCGCCCGTCCCGCCGCGCGGCCCCGCCCCACCGGCAGCGCACCGACCCCACCGGTGCACCTCCGCCCCACCGGAGCCCCCGCCGCCCACCGGAGCGCCGCGCACCGCCCCCGGCCGGAATTCAGGACCGGCCGCCCGCAACGACCACGCGCCCCCCGGGTTCCCGTCGAACCCGGGGGGCGCGCCGTGTGCCGGTCCGCTACTTCTTCTTCGGGGTGAAGACGAGCAGCCGGTCCAGGAGGAGCGAGGAGAGGGCGGGGCGGGTGGCGGTCTCGGGCTGCATGTAGGCACGGGCCACGAGGCGGAGCGTGCTCATGTCGACGGGCCGGTCGGTGCCGTACTGCGCACAGAAGTCAGTGCCGGTGGGCGGGAGCGCGGTGACGTGCCGCCCGGTCGGTCCGGCGTCTCCGGCGCGGCTGAAGGTCCAGGCGTACAGCTTGTCGGCCTTCGGCTGGTCGGGGATGAAGTCCTGCGCGCTGCCCTGCAGATCGCGGTTGTGCTGCGCGGCCAGGGAGACGGCCGCCTTGCGGTCGGCGTACATGGTGATGCTGGAGTAGGTCGCCTGGCCGGTGGCCGCGTGGTTCGCGCCGTACGCGACGGCGAAGGAGCCGTCCGGCAGGGAGAAGTTCCGTGTGATCGGATCGTCGGCGTCGTTGGACAGCGCGTCCACCCCGGTGACCGGGGGATCGGTGAACAGCTTGGCCTGCAGCCCCACGTTCGATTCCTCGAAGCCCCGCTCGACGACCTTCTCGTGCACGTCGTAGCCCGGGTGGGCCTCGATGATGCGCCGGCGCAGCAGTTGCAGGGCGGGGTTGAGGTCGAGTTCGGTGGCCCCGGTCCCGGAGACGCGCAGCGGGGGGACGGGCAGCGGGTCGGGGGCGTACACCGGCTTCTTCTCGTCCGCGGAGCCGCTCTGCGGCCGGACCCGGAAGGCCTTGATCGGGGGCGAGGCGCGGTATGCGTCGAGCGCCTTCTCGAAGCCGGGCTCGGGCAGCAGCGTGCGGGTGCCGAGCAGGAACTCGTCGGAGCCCCGGTCGAGGCCGAGCCGGTACAGGGCCGGGGGGATCGTCATGTTGTTCGTCGCCCCGCGCAGCCCGGAGGCCTCCAGCATCCTGTTGACCTCGGCCCGGGTGCGCCCGTTGCCGGTGATGACCAGCGCGAACGGCCGGTTGTACGGGGTCGGCCCCTGGGTGCGCACCGTCTTGTTGTTGATCGGGTCGCCCACGGAGGTCCACAGGATCGGGCCGGTGGCCAGCGAGCCCTTCAGGTGGGTGAGGTCGAAGGAGAAGTACGCCTCCGGCGGCGGCGTCGTGCCGATCAGGACGATGGCCTCGTCCTGGCGCAGGCGCCACGTCGCGGGCGGGTTGGTGTTGGGTGCCTGCCCCGGGACCTCCGGCATGCCGGTGATGATGTAGGGCGACTGGGGGTTGGGCCACAGGCCGCTGAAGACGACGCCTTCGCAGTACCGGCGGTTCAGGTCGAAGACCTCCTCCGTTCCGGACTGCGAGACGTAGCCGGACTCGGAGAGCTGCTGTTCGAACCGCTCCACGTACCGGGCTGTGTCGGCCGGAGGCGAGGGGCGGGGGCCGACCGGAGCCGTGGTTGCCGGGCGGGAGAAGGTGCCGTGGGGGTGCTCCGGCGGCGTGGCCGCCGCCGCGGTGGGTGCGGCCAGGAGGACGGCGGCAGCGAGGGCGAGGAGAGCGGGACGTCCGCGCAGGGGGTGTGTGGTCACGGCAGACCCATAAGCCGTCCGGGCTGCCCGCGGCACGCCACCGCGCCGCCGCCGTCCTGCGACGTCACTCGTCCGGAGCGCGCCGGTTGGGCTGAGGGGCGGCCTGAGGGGGCCACGGCGCGGAGGGTCAGGACGCGGGGGCCAGGAGGCGGTGGGCGGCCGAGGGGGCGGGGCGGCCCACGTAGGGGAGGAGGTCGGCGTAGGCCCGGGCGTCGCCGACCAGGATGCCGCCGAGGAGGGTCCGGCAGTCGGCGCCGAGGACGACCTTGGCGTACGTGCCCCGCTTCTCGTCCAGGCGGCTCAGTTCGAGGGCGCCGGCGGTGCCGGCGTGGGCGTCGCCGAAGCTCGCCACCTCCACACCGAGCAGTTTCAGGCGCGTCGACATGTCCGGCTCCCCGAAGGCCTCCCCGCCCATGCCCAGCAGCTGCCGGGCCACCGATTCGGCCATGCGGTAGCCGGGGGCGGCCAGGCCGTGGCAGCGGCCCGAAACGGCCGCGCACTCCCCGATCGCCCAGATGCGGCTGTCCTGTGTGCGGCACAGCGCGTCGACCAGGAAGCCGCCGCGTTCCCCGCGGTCCAGGTCCGCCGGGGCGGCCAGTTCGTCGCGGGGGCGCACGCCGGCGGAGAAGACCACCACGGACGCCTCCAGTACGGTGCCGTCCGCCAGGGACACTCCCGCGGCGCGGCCGTCCGGGCCCGCCTGGACCGATGCGGTCGCGACCCCGCAGTGGGCGTGCAGCCCGCGCTGCGCCACCCGCCGCCCGAGGACGCCGCCGCCGGCCGCGTCCACCTGCACCGGCATCAGGCGCGGGGCGAGTTCCACCACGTGCGGTTCCATGCCGAGCAGCCGCAGGGCGTTGGCCGCTTCCAGGCCCAGCAGGCCGCCGCCGACGACCACGCCGGGTCGGCCGGGCACGGCCGCCTCCCGGATCGCGTCGAGGTCGGCGAGGGTGCGGTACGTGAAGCAGCCCGGCAGGTCGCGGCCCGGCACCGGGGGGACGAACGGCTTCGAGCCGGTGGCCAGGACCAGGGCGTCGTAGCCGATGGTGTCGCCCGCGGTGGTGGTCACGGTACGGGCGGCGCGGTCGATCGAGGCGGCGGCCGTGGCGAGCCGGAGCGACACCCGCGGGTCCGACGTGAGGCCGGGGGCGGGCAGGCTGAGGTCGGCGGCGCTGCGCCCGTCCAGGTACGAGGAGAGCGCCACCCGGTCGTACGCGGCGTGCGGCTCCTCGGCGAGGACCACCACCCGCCAGGAGCCCGCCGTGTCCAGCGTGCGGAGCTCCTCGACCAGGCGGTGGCCGGCCATGCCGTGTCCGGCCACCACGAGCGTGCGGGTCTTCCCTGTCATGACGTGCTTCCTCCGGTCCGGACCGTTCCGCACAGCGCGCGCACGGTGCTCGTGCAGCCGCCGCAGCCGGTGGTGGCGCGGGTCGCGGCGGCGACCTGCGCCACGTCGGCGGCGCCAGCCCGGCAGGCCTCGGTGACGGCGTGCTTGGTGACGTTGTTGCAGCGGCAGACGACGGCGTCGCCGGGGAGCTCGTCGGCGCCCGGCGGCGCCGGTTCGATGCCGAGCAGGAACTCCAGGCGGCCGGCCGGGACCGGCAGGCCGCGCTCGTGCAGCCGGCTCAGGGCGGCGATGGCCCGGGGCAGGCCCAGCAGCACCGCGTCGGTGACGCGCTGCCCGTGCAGGGTGAGCCGGGCGTACCGGCCGCGCGCCGGGTCGGCGACGGTGACCACTTCGGCGGCGGCGCCCGCGCCGGCCCCCGCGCCGGCCTCCCCGCCGGCGCCGGAACCGCTGCCGCCGCCCGGGCTGCCGTCGGCGTCCGGGCCGGCGGCGGGCCGTCCGCCGAGGCGGACCAGGTCGATGCCGGGCACCCGCAGCCGGGTGACGCGCCGGGTGCCCCGGTAGCCGGCCTCGCGCGGCCCGGCCCCGGTCAGCTGCCGGGCCAGCGACTCCGCCTGCTCCCAGGCGGGTTCGAGGTGTCCGGCCGCGGCGCCCGGGTGTTCGGCGCAGTCGCCGATGGCGTGGATGTGCGGGTCGTCGGTGCGCAGCCGCCCGTCGACGAGCACCCCGGTGCCGACGGCGAGGCCGGCCCGGCGGGCCAGGGCCGTCTCGGGCACGGCGCCGGTGCACAGCAGGAGGGTGTCGGCGGCCAGGACGGCGCCGTCGTCGAGGGTGAGCTTGCCGGCGCAGTACGCGGCGGCCTGCCGCCCGCAGTGGAGCTCCACGCCCAGGCCGGCCAGCCGGCCGGCGAGCAGCCTTCCGGCGGCGGCGTCCAGGTGCCGGTCCAGGGGGTGGGGCCCGCGGTGGACGAGCGCCACCTCGTGCCCGGCCCGGGTCAGCGCGGCCGCGGCCTCCACACCGAGGAGCCCGCCGCCCAGGACGACGGTGCGCCGGGCGTCCGGCGCGGCGCGCAGGACGCGTTCGGCGTCGGCGAGGGTGCGCAGGGCGGTGACCGCGTCCGAGGTGCCGGGGCGGGGCAGCCCGGGGATCCGGGGAAGGGCGGGGCGGGCCCCGGTGGCCAGGACGAGGGTGTCGTAGCGGTGGACGGAGCCGTCGTCGGCGCGGACGAGGCGGCGGGCGCGGTCGATGCGGACGGCGGTGGTCCCGGTGCGCATCCGGACCCCGTCCGGCAGGGCGGGCAGGTCCAGCGCGGCGGGCGGCAGCGTCCCGTCCAGGACGGAGGTGAGGAGGACCCGGTGGTAGGGGGCGGCCGGTTCGGCGCCGAGCACGGTCAGTCCGCCGCGGTGGCCGTGGTGGTGGAGCCGCTCGGTGAACCGGTGGGCGGCGCTGCCGCCGCCGACGACGAGGACCTCGCCGGCGCTCACGGCCGTGCCCCCGCGGCCTCGGCGGCCTCGGCGGGCTCGACGCGTACGGCGCAGACCTTGAACTCGGGCATCCGGCTGCGCGGGTCGAGGGCCGCCGAGGTGATCAGGTTGGCGCGGCCGGCGCCGGCGAAGTGGAACGGCAGGAACACGGTGTCGGTGCGCAGAGAGGGGACGAGGCGGACGGTGGCGAGGGTGCTGCCGCGGGTCGAGGAGACCCGGGCGGGGCGGTCGTCGCGCAGGCCGAGGCGGGCCGCGGTGTCGGGGTGGATTTCGACGAACGACCCGGGGGCGGCCGCGGCGAGTTCGGGGACCCGGCGGGTCTGCGCCCCGGACTGGTAGTGGGCGAGGACCCGGCCGGTCGTGGCGTACAGCGGGTATGCGGCGTCGGGAGTCTCGGCGGCGTCGCGGTGCTCGACCTCGGCGAAGCGGGCGAGTCCGTCGGGGTGGGCGAAGGCGTCGAGGAAGAGCCGCGGCGTGCCCGGGTGGGGGGCGGCGCCGGCGGGGGCCTCGGGGCAGGGCCAGTGCAGTGCCTCGCCGGCGTCGAGGCGTTCCCAGCTGATGCCGGAGTAGTCGGCGCGGCCGCCGGCGGAGGCGCGGCGCAACTCCTCGAAGACGGTGCGGGGTTCGGTCGGGAAGCGGGCGGGGTCCTGGCCGAGGCGGACGGCGATGCCGTGGAGCACGTCGAGGTCGCTGCGGGCTTCGCCGGGCGGGGGCAGGAGTCTGCGGCGGCGCAGTACGCGGCCCTCCAGGTTGGTCATGGTGCCCTCTTCCTCGGCCCACTGGGTGACGGGGAGGACGACGTCGGCGAGTTCGGCGGTCTCGGAGGGTACGAAGTCGGCGACGACGAGCAGGTCGAGGGAGGCGAGCCGGTCGGCGATGCGGGCGGCGCGGGGCGCGGAGACGGCGGGGTTGGAGCCGAAGACGAGGAGGGCGCGGGGTCCGCCTCCGCTGCCGAGGGAGTCGAGGAGTTCGTAGGCGCTGCGGCCGGGGCCGGGCAGGGCGTCGGGGTCGACGCCCCACACGGAGGCGACGTGGGCGCGGGCGGCCGGGTCGGCGAGCATGCGGTAGCCGGGGAGCTGGTCGGCCTTCTGGCCGTGTTCGCGGCCGCCCTGGCCGTTGCCCTGGCCGGTGAGGCAGCCGTAGCCGCTGCCCTCGCGGCCGGGCAGGCCCAGGGTGAGGGCGAGGTTGATGAACGCGGCGACGGTGTCGGTGCCCTTGCTGTGCTGTTCGGCTCCGCGCCCGGTCAGGACGTACGCCCGCGCCGCGCCGGCGAGGAGGTCGACGGCCTCGCGCATCTCGGCGACGGGGACGCCGGTGACGCGTTCGACGCGCTCGGGCCACCAGGCGGCGGCCCGCCGCCAGGCGGCGTCGAAGCCGGTGGTGCGCTTGTCGAGGTAGTCCCGGTCGGCACGGCCCTCGGTGACGGCGAGGTGGAGCAGGCCGAGGGCGAGGGCGAGGTCGGTGCCGGGGGTGGGCTGGAGGTGGAGGGCGGCGGCCTCGGCGGTGGGGGTGCGGCGGGGGTCGATGACGATGAGCCGCGGTCCGGCGAGGTGGCGCATCAGCGGGGGCATCGTCTCGGCCGGGTTGGCGCCGGCGAGGAGGACCGCGTCGGCGGCGGCGAGGTCGGTGACGGGGAAGGGCAGGCCGCGGTCGAGGCCGAACGCGGCGGAGCCGGCGGCGGCCGCGGAGGACATGCAGAACCGGCCGTTGTAGTCGATCTGGCTGGTGCCGAGGGCGACGCGGGCGAACTTGCCGAGCTGGTAGGCCTTCTCGTTGGTGAGGCCGCCGCCGCCGAAGACGCCGACCGCGTCGGCGCCGTGCTCGGCGCGGATCCGCTCCAGCCGGCCGGCGACCAGGTCGAGGGCCTCGTCCCAGCCGGCGGGGGCGAGCCGGCCGTCCGCGCCGCGGACCAGCGGCCGGGTGAGGCGGCCGGGGGTGTCGAGGAGCGCGGGGGCGGTCCAGCCCTTCTGGCACAGGCCGCCCTGGTTGACGGGGAAGGCGGCGTCGGGGCGGACGGCGGTGCGCCCGGCGTCGTGCGAGAGGCGGGTGCCGCACTGGAGGGCGCAGTAGGGGCAGTGGGTGGCGGTCTCAGACACGGGAGGCCTCCGTGCGGGCGGAGCCGGCGGCGGCCGCGGCGGCGTCCCGGCCGTCCCCGGCGGGGGCGGCGGGGCGGCGGCGGAGGTAGACCGCCCAGGTGGTGAGGATGCAGACGGCGTAGAAGGCGAGGAAGGCGGTGAAGGCCGGCTCGCCGGATTTCACGGGGCCGCTGTAGGCGCTGCGGAAGACGAGGTTCACGCCGACTCCGCCGAGCCCGCCGACGGCCCCGGCGATGCCGACGACCGCGCCGGAGAGGCGGCGGGCCCGGGCGAAGGCCTGCTCGGCGTCCCGCCCGGAGGTGACGGCGTCCTGCGCCTGCCGGGCGAAGACCGCGGGGATCAGCTTGTACGTCGAGCCGTTGCCTATGCCGGTCAGGACGAACAGCAGGGTGAAGCCGCCGAGGAACAGGGCGTACGAGGACTGCGCGGAGGCCATCAGCAGCAGGCCGGTCCCGGCGGCCATCGCGCAGAAGGTGGCCAGGGTGACGCGCGCCCCGCCGAACCGGTCGGAGAGCAGGCCGCCGACGGGCCGGAAGAAGGAGCCGAGGAGCGGCCCGAGGAAGGTGTACTGCGCGGCCTCGAAGGGGGTGGCGCCGAACTGGCTCTGCAGGACGAGGCCGAAGGCGAAGCCGTAGCCGATGAAGGAGCCGAAGGTGCCGACGTAGAGGAGGGAGATGATCCAGGTGTGCGGGTTGCGGGCGGCCTCGCGCTGGGCGCCGGGCGCGCCGCGCACGGCCGCGAAGTTGTCCATCTTCCAGGCCGCGAGGACCGAGGAGACCACGATCAGCGGCAGGTAGGCGGCGATGACGTACGAGGGGTGGGCGCTGCCGGCGGTGGCCAGGACGAGCAGGCCGATCAGCTGGACGGCGGCGACGCCGAGGTTGCCGCCGCCGGCGTTGATGCCGAGGGCCCAGCCCTGGAGGCGCTGCGGGAAGAGGGCGGTGATGTTCGTCATCGAGGAGGCGAAGTTGCCGCCGCCGAGCCCGCACAGCGCCCCGATGAGGAGGAAGACCCACAGGTCGGTGCCCGGCTGTCTGATGAACCAGAAGGCGGCGAGGGCGGGGACGAGGAGGACGGCCGAGGCGAAGACGGTCCAGTTGCGGCCGCCGAAGCGGGTGACGGCGTAGCTGTACGGGAGCCGCAGGGCCGCGCCGACCAGGGTCGGGACGACCACGAGGAGGAACTTCTCGGAGGGGGTGAAGGCGAAGCCGATCTCGGGCGACATGAAGAGCACGAGGACGGACCACATGCTCCACACCGAGAAGCCGATGTGCTCGGCGAGGACGGAGAGGGCGAGGTTGCGGCGGGCGGTGCGGCGGCCGCTGCGCTGCCAGAAGTCCTCGTCCTCGGGGTCCCAGTCCTCGATCCAGCGTCCGGTTGCGGGACGTGCGGGCGGCGGCGTCATGGCTCCTCGGCTTTCTGCTCGGTGCGCGGCGTCTGATGTTTTGAACTATACAGTTCAGTTCAGTTGAATCTCAAGCGTCGGCCCGGGCCGTTCCAGCGCCCGGTCCACCAGCGCGCCCGCCCCGCCCGTGTACGCCCCCGGATCGCACAGCCCCGCCAACTCGCCCTCGCTCCAGCGCCCTTGGAGCGCCGGCTCCGCGGCCAGCACCTCGTGCAGCGGCAGGCCGCCCTCCTCCGCCGCCGCGGACGCCCGCGTCAGCAGCTGCTTGGCCGCCACCTTCCCCAGCTCCGGCGCCAGCACCGCCGCGATCCGCTCCGAGACCACCTGGCTGCCCGTCAGCAGCAGGTTCGCGCGCATCCGATCGGGCCGCGCCGTCAGCCCCTCGGCGAGCTCCGCCGCCGTGTGCGCGGCGCCGCCGACCAGCCGCAGGCACTCGCGCAGCAGCTGCCACTCGGCGTGCCAGGCGCCGGCGGAGCGCTCGTCCTCCGAGACCAGGCACTGCACCAGCCCGGCCGCCAGCACCGGCACCTGGAGGGCGGCACTGCGCAGCAGCGTGCTGAGCACCGGGTTGCGCTTGTGCGGCATGGCCGAGGAGGCGCCCCGCCCCGCCGCGGCCGGCTCGGCGACCTCGCCGACCTCCGTCCGGGACAGGTTCTGCACGTCCACGGCGATCTTCCCGAGCGCCCCCGCGGCGAACCCCAGCGCCGAGGCGAGGTCCGCGACCGGCGTGCGCAGCGCGTGCCAGGGCAGCGCGGGCCGGGCCAGGCCCGTCTCGGCGGCGAACGCCTCCGCCAGCCGCTCCGCGTATCCGACGCCCTCCGGCTGCTCCCCGGCGCCGCCGTCGATGCGGGCGTACTCCAGGTAGCCGGCCAGCGTTCCGGCCGCCCCGCCGAGGGAGACCGGCAGTCCGCCGTCCGCGACGCGGCCCAGCCGCTCCCCGGCGTCGAGGACCAGCTGCCGCCAGCCCGCCGCCTTCAGCCCGAAGGTGGTCGGCACCGCCTGCAGGGCCAGCGTCCGGCCCGGCATCGCCGTGTCCCGGTGCTCCGCGGCCAGCCGCCCCAGCGCCGCGGCGGTGCGGGCCAGGTCGGCGCGGACCAGGCGCAGCGTGCGGGCGGCGACCAGCATGGCCCCGGTGTCGAGGACGTCCTGGCTGGTGGAGCCGCGGTGGACGTACTCGGCGGCGGCCGGGTCCTCGGCGGCGACCACCCGGGTCAGCGCCTGGACCAGCCCGACCACCGGGTTCGCGGTCTCCCGCGCCGCCAGGGCCAGCGCGCGCAGGTCCAGCCGGTCGGCGCGGGCGCAGCCGGTGATGGTCTTCGCGGCGGCCTCGGGGAGCGTCCCGAGCCGGGCCTGCGCCCGGGCCAGGGCGGCCTCGGCGTCCAGCATCGCCTGGAGCCAGGCGAGGTCGGAGACGGCCTCCTCCGCCGGGGTGCCGGCGCGCACCGGGGACAGCAGCCCCGCGTCGGTGAGCGCGTCGCTGCCTGCGGTGCTCATACGAGGACCCCGGTCAGGTCGGTCTCGGCGGGCAGCGACACCCCGGCCGGGACGGCCGCGGCGGGCGGCAGGGCGAGCACCGAGCGGGCGATGGCGTCCGAGTCGCCGAGGGTGACGGAGTCGACGCCCGGGCGGATGCCGGCCGCGGTGACCCAGTGCACGGACTCGGTGGGCACGCCGTACGCGAACCGGCGCGGGTGGGCGAGGCCGCGGGCGTCGAGGAGCCGGTACGGGCGCTCGGTGACGGCGAGGCCGCCGGACTCGTAACCCGCGCCGCCCGGACCGGAGATCCGGTAGGTGGTGCACTGCTCGGTGTCGAGCAGGTGGCGCAGCAGCGGGTCGTCGGTGCGCCGCAGGTCGGGCTCGGGCAGCCGGGCCTCGATCAGCACCCCGGCGCGGACCGGCGGGCCCGGGACGGTGCGCGAGGCGGCGGTGAACGCGGCCTGCCCGGAGGAGGTGTCGACGCGGATCTCGGTGCCGGGGCCGGTCAGGACGAGCACCCCGGCCTCGATCAGCGCGATCATCTCCTCGATGCGGGAGGCCGGCGGGCCGATGGAGAGGAAGGCGTTGAGCGGCGTGTACCAGCCCTCCAGGTCGTCGCGGTGTGAGTCGGCGGTCAGGCCCCCGTGGTCGACGGCGAGGCGGATCTCGTTGCGCAGGTCGCGCAGGACGTCCAGGGCTGCCTTGAGCGGCCCGCTGAGGTTGCCGGCGCGGGCCGCGGCGACGTCGCGCTCCAGGTAGGCGGTGAGCCACTGCCGGAAGTCCTCGCGGTCGGCGAACTCGCGGTCGCCGTACGGCCGGGAGAGAGCCTCCCAGTTCCAGCGGTCGGCCGCTTCGATGCCGTACACGTCCAGCAGGGAGTCCCGGTCGGCGGCGTCCTCCAGGGACAGGAAGCGGCGGGTGAAGCCCTCGCGCTCGTCGCCTCGGCCGCGGGCCTGGAGCAGGGTGCCGTAGTAGACGCTCTCGGTCTCGCGGGAGATCAGCGGCCACAGGTCGGCGGTGAAGCCGATGCCCTCGCCGTCCGCGGAGCGGGCGCGCAGCTCCTCGATGCGCTGCGGGGTCAGCAGCCGCGGCAGGTAGCGGCCGTAGGCGCCCTTCTCGTTCTCGCCGCGGGCGTGGTAGGGGATGCCCCGGCGCGAACTCGCGTACAGGACGGGCTCCCTGCCCGAGGGGTGGTAGGTGAGGCGGCCGTCCTCGCCGCGGGTGAAGCTGCCGCCGCGGCCGGCGGTGAAGAGGGCCATGTGGTCGAAGAAGTTCAGGCCGAGGCCGCGCAGCAGGACGTTCTCGCCGGGCAGGACGCTGTCGAGGTCGAGGTCGGCCGGGTTGGCGGGGGTGAAGTAGCGCAGGTGGTGGATCCGGGCGAGGCTCGCGGTCTTCGCCTCGCGCGGGGTGAGCCGGGCCGGGACGTGCCCCTGGGCCAGGACGATCGCGTCGAGGGCGTCGAGGCGGGTGCCGTCCTCCAGCCGGATGCCCTGCGGGCCGCCGGGGATGCCGAGGGTGTCGGCCATGGCCACCGCCCGCGAGCGGTGCACCTGCACGGTGACGTGGGCGGGGGCGCCGGCGACGACCCGTTCGAACGCGGCCCGCAGGTAGCCGCCGTAGAAGGCGCGGCTGGGGTAGGTGTTCGGGCCCAGGCGGCGGGCCTCGGCGACGACGGCCGGGTCGGCGCCGTCCGCGCCGTCCGCCGCGGCGAGGCCTGTCGCCCACTCGTACAGGCTCGGGCCGGGCTCGATGGGGCCCGCGGTGCGGACGCTGTCGTCGGTGTAGACGGTGATCTGGGAGGCGACCGTGTTCATCAGCAGGTGCTGGGACTGGTCGGAGCGCCAGACCTGGCCGGCGCCGGGTGCCGAGGGGTCGACGACGTGGACGGTGACCGCGTCGTGCGAGGGGGCGTGCCGCTCGTTGGCGCACAGCCGCTCCAGGACGGACAGGCCGCGGGGGCCGACCCCGATGAGGGCCACCTGCACGTGGTTCGGGGTCGTGGTCATCGCTGGTCTCCGTTCGGGGCGGTGAGGGCGGCGGCGGTGGCGGCGGTGGCGGTGTCGTCGGTGCGGTGCCCGTGCATCCAGGCGACGTAGTCGTGGAGCTCGTCCCGGCTGAAGCCGGCCAGGACGGCGTTGCGGTCGGAGGCGGCCGCGCCGGAGGTGTGCCAGAGCTTGATGCTCTCCCGGGCCAGGAGCTGGATCCGGCCGGTGCGCTCGCGCCGCTCGGCGTTGAACTTCTCGAAGCGCTGCGGGAGTTCGCCGGCGCCGCAGTCGAGGAGGTCGCCGAGGACGACGGCGTCCTCCAGGCCCTGGCAGGCGCCCTGGGCGACGTAGTGGAGCATCGGGTGGGCGGCGTCGCCGAGCAGGGCGACCCGGCCGTCGGTCCAGGTGTCGACGGGGTCGCGGTCGACCAGGACCCAGGACTTCCAGCCCTCGCCGAGGGCGAGCAGGCGCTGGGCGTCCTCGCCGAGCGAGGCGAACTCGCGGCGGATGTCGCCGTCGGTCGCGGGGACCCCGGCGACGGCCTCGACGGCCTTGTTGTCGCTGCTCGCGGCGAGGTTCAGGTACTTGCCGCCGGCGATCGGGTAGTGCACGAAGTGGCAGCCGGGCCCGGTCCACCAGGTGACGGAGGTCAGGTGCCTCAGCTCCTCGGGGACCTGCTCCATCGGGATGATCGCCCGGTAGACGGTGATCCCGGAGTTGCGGGGGGCGCCGTCGCCGACGAGCTGGCCGCGGATCGCGGAGTGGATGCCGTCGGCGCCGATCAGGGCGTCGGCGGTGAGGCGCTCGCCGTCCTCCAGGACGACGGTGGCGCCCGCGGCGTCCTGCTCGTAGCCGGTCGCGGTGGCGGCGCTGCGCAGTTCGATGCCCTCGGCGGCCCGGCAGGCCTCCAGCAGCTTGGTGTGCAGTTCGGCGCGGTGGACGACCGCGTACGGGTTCCCGAACCGCTCCCGGTAGGCCTCGGTCAGGTCGAGGCCGGCGACGCGCTCGCCGGTGACGCCGTCCATGAAGCGGAGTTCGTCCATCTGGACGGCGGTGGAGCGGACGGCGTCGCCGAGGCCGAGCCGGTCGAGGGCGTGCAGGCCGTTCGGGGCGAGCTGGATGCCGGCGCCTATCTCCGCGAACTGCGGGGCGCGTTCCAGGACGAGGACCCCGTGTCCCTGCCGGGCGACGGCCAGGGCCGCAGCGAGTCCGCCGATGCCGCCGCCGACGATGATGAGCTTCGCCATGTCAGATCTTCTCCTCGATGAGCTGGGACGTGGTGCCGGCGGCGATCAGGCGGGCGAGCTCCAGCCGCTTGATCTTGGTGGTGGCGGTCTGCGGGAGGTCGGACTGGCGCCACTGGACGGGCTCGGCCATCGGGGGGAGCCCGGCGGTGGCGGCCTTCCAGGCGGCGGGGTCGATCGGCTTGTCGTCGCGGGTGCAGACGATGGGCACGGCCCGGCCGGACTCGTCGGGGATGATGATGACCTCGGAGAGCTCTTCGAGCCGGGTGAAGAGGGTGTCCTCGGCGGCGAGGGTCGAGCCGAAGCCCTCGATCATGTCGACCTCGCGGTCGAGCAGGTGCACGCAGCCCCACTTGGTGCGGTAGCCGACGTCGCCCATCCGCCACCAGCCGTCGTTGACCTGCTTGTCGTAGCGCTCCTGCTCGCCGAGGTAGGTGACGATCCGGCCGTCGCTCTTGACCTCGATGAAGCCCGGGTTCGTCTCGGACACCGGCAGGCCGTTGCGGCTGACGACGCGTACGTCGGTCATGCCGGGGAAGGGCATGCCCACGCAGCGGCCGTCGGCGTCGAGCCCGCGGCGGCGGGAGAAGGAGCGGGCGACGGCCGGGCCGATCTCGCTCTGCCCGTACAGCTGGCCGAAGACGGGGGCGGTGCGCTCGGTGGCGGCCAGCAGCCGCTGCACGGTGCGCGGGTGGATGGCGTCGAAGGTGCTGGAGAACAGCTTGACGTTGGCGAGGGGCTTGCGCGGGTCGTCCGCCAGCTCCTCCCACTCCATGAAGGAGTTGGGGTGCGCCTCCAGGATGCCGGGGCGCAGCTGCGCGAAGAGGTCGGCGGCCTTGCGGGGGTCGGAGTCGGCGAGGACGACGATCGGGTAGCCGCGGAAGAGGGAGATGGCGAGGGCGGTGATCAGCCGGGAGTGGACGAAGGAGACGTGCATTGCGATGGTCTCGCGGCCCGGGAGCAGCGGCTTGGTGATGGCGGCCTGCGGGCGGTAGCGCGCCTGGAGGGTGGCTCCGGTGTGGACGGCGAGCTTGGGGGTGCCGGTGGTGCCGGACGTGTGGGTGATCAGGGTGGGGTGCTCGGGCGGCATGGTGACGGCGGGTACGCGGGGGGAGCCGGCGAGGGAGGCGAGCTCGACGGCCTCCTTGTAGCTGCCGGAGGTGAGCAGGACCTGCTCGGCCTCCTCGAAGACCGAGGCCGGCAGCTCCGTCTCCAGCTTGTTCTGGTCGGTGAGGAGGTAGGGCTGGTCGGTGCGGCGGACCAGCTCGGCGACGGTCTCCCCGTCCAGCTTCGGCGACAGCAGCACCGGGACGGCGCCGATGCGGACGGCGGCGCAGGCGAGGAGGGTGATGTCGAAGCCGTCCGACTTGTAGACCACCACGCGGCGGCTGGGGCGGACGTTGGCGGCCCAGAGCCGGGAGGCCATGTCGTCGATGAGGTCGGCGACCTCCGCCACCGTCGCCCGGCGCCCCAGCTGCGGGGCTATGTCCAGGTCGTGGTCGAGGATCACGACGTTCGTCGGGTGCTTCCTGGCGGCCCGCTCGAAGAGCGTGCCGAGTCGGATGCCCTTGTTGCCGATGCGCTGGAGGATCATCGCCTTGCCTTTCTCACGTGACGTGCGGATGGGGGCCGGGGCGGCGGGAGCCGGGTGCGGCGGGGTGCGGGGCGGCCGGGGTGCGGGTGCGGGGCGGCCGGGGTGCGGGGCGGCGGCGGGGCTCAGGCCTGCTGCTGCGAGGCAGCTTCCTTCTCGATGACGACCTTGATGCGGCCGAGGGTCTCGGCGAGGTCGCCGGCGACCTTGTCGCCCCACTCGGCGAAGAACTGCTGCTTGCGGGCGTCGTCCATCTCGGCGGTGATGCCCTGGATGCCCTCGGTGGCGGCGCCCATCCGGAAGTGGTGGACCAGCAGGGTGCCCTCGCCGTCGGGCTCGATGGTGAAGCCCCAGACGCTGTCCTGCTTCTCGCCCTTGCTGTTGTGCATGGCCCACTGGAAGGTGCGGCCCGGCTCGGCGGCGACGACCTCGGCGTAGGTGGTCCACCGGCCGCGGACCACCGGCGCCCAGGCGACGACGTCCTCGGCGCGCTCGTTGTCGCCGCGGAAGACGGAGCCGACGGCGCCCGGCTCGCCGGTCGTCCACTCGCCGCCGAGGCACTCGGGGCTCCATTCGCCCATCCGGGCCAGGTCGCTGACCGCGGCGTAGACCTCGGCCGGGGTGGCGGCGACGTGGACCTGGGCCCGCGACCTGAAGAGGGGGTTCTGGGTGCCGCTCATGTCTGCTTCCTCCTGCGGTGGGACGTTCCGACTGCCGTCTGCGGCCCCCTTCTTGGCGGCCCGGCTAGATGAACCATACAGTTCAGTTCAACTGAACGCAACGGTACAGTTCAGTTCGGTTCTAGACTGGGCCCGCAGCCGGAGAGAGTTGGGATGAGCGCCATGACCGCACACAGCACCGCCGAGACCGCGCGGCCCGCCGCAGCCCCCGCGGGAGCGCCCACCGGTGCCCGGGCCGCACGCAAGCGGCAGGCCATCCTGGCCGCCGCCCGCACGGTCTTCCTGCGCGAGGGCTTCGGGGCCGGCGTGGACCAGCTCGCCGCCGAGGCCGGCGTCTCCAAGGTCACCGTCTACAACCACTTCGGCAGCAAGGAGAACCTCTTCAACGCCGTCATCGGGCAGACCCTCGACGAGGCCCTGGAAGTCGCCCAGTCGGTGATACAGGCCCGCCTCGCCGAGTCCGACGACGTCCGCGCCGACCTCGTGGAGGCCTGCCGCACCTGGGTGGCCGGCCTGACCACGCCGGACGTCCTCGCGCTGCGCAACGTCATCGCCGGCGAGCGGCACCGCTTCCCGGAGCTCGGCCGCACCTGGCAGGAGGAGGGCCCGGGCCGCCAGCACGCCGCCCTCGCCGCCGCGCTGGGCCGGCTGGACGAGCGCGGGCTGCTGCGCATCCCGGACATGGAGCTGGCCGTGCTCCAGCTGTCCGGGCTGGTGCTCTCCCCGCACCTGGTCTACGGGGTGTACGGGACCCACCTCGGGGAGGAGCTCGGCGAGCGGCTGATCCAGGGCGGGGTGGACATGTTCCTCAACCAGTACGGCACCGGCGCCTGAGCCCTGCCTTCCGTTCGGGCCCCGCTGCCGCCGCGGCGGGCCCCGTACGGCCGGCGGCGGCTGCGGGGGGACCCGTACGGCAGCGCGCGGAACCCCCCGGGCGGTGCAGCACCGGGGGGTTCCGCGTACGGCGGGGCGGGCTCGGGCGTCAGCTGTCGTAGCGGCCGAGGCGGTCGCAGGCGTAGTCGTCGAAGGCCTGCTCGATCTCCTCGGCGCTGTTCATGACGAACGGCCCGCTGCGGACGACCGGTTCGCCGATCGGCAGGCCGCTCAGGAAGAGCAGGTCGGCGCCGACCGGCCCGCCCGCGAGCCGTACGGCCCCGCCGTCGTCCGCGAGGACGGCCAGGTCGCCGTCGAAGACCTCTGCCGTGCCCACGGCGCCGCTGCCGGAGAGCACGTACACCGCCGTGTTCCATCCCGCGGGCGCGGGCAGGCGGGCGCTCTCGCCCGGCGCGAGGCAGGCGTGGACGACGGTCACGGGCGTCGGCGTCCCGACCGGTCCGGCCACGCCCAGCGCCGTGCCGGCGATCACCTTGAACCAGGAGCCGTCGAGCCTGCGCACGACCGGGATCCGGTCCGCCGCCAGGTGCTCGGCGCGCGGCCGGGCCCCCTTGTGCGCGGCGGGCACGTTCACCCACAGCTGGAGGTGGTGCTGGAGGCCTCCCGCCTCCAGGAGCGCCGGCGTCGGCTCCACCGAGTGGACGACGCCGGCGGCGGCGGTCAGTCGGTGCACGTCCCCCGGGGCGAGGGCGGCGTGCGAGCCGGTCGAGTCGGCGCACTCCAGGGCCCCCTCCAGGACGTAGGTGAGGGTCTCGAAGCCGCGGTACGGGCGGTCGGGCGCTCCCTTGGCCTCGCCCGGCCCGAGATGCGCCGGGCCCGCCTGGTCGACCGTCAGGAAGGGGTCGAGGAAGGGGATCTGCGGCGTCGGAAACGCGCGGCGGACCGGGTACCCCTCGCCCTCCAGCGTGTGGAGCGGCTGCAGGACGTCGGCCACCGAGCGGATCGCGGTGGCCGCGGTGACGGCGGAACCCAGGGTGGTCATGATGCCTTCTCTCGTCGTGTGTACGGGGTCGTCCCTCCCATTGCAGTGAACTATACAGTTCAGTTCAGTTGAGGCAAGGTTCTCGGCAACTGACAGATACCGACGGGCCCTGTTGTCCCGCGGGTGCGCCCCCGCCCACACTCCTGCCATCCCCACCGACGCCCACCACGCACTCGCAGGGGCATGCGGACGGCCCCGGCCGCCCCCGCCGTGCGCTGCGCATGCCCCTGCGGAAGGACAGCCCATGACCGATCTCAGGATCCTCGCCATCTCCGGCAGCCTGCGCGCGGCCTCGTACAACAGCGCCCTCGTGCGCGCCGCCCGGAAGTTCGCCCCGGGAGGCCTGGACATCGAGGTCTACGAGGGCCTGCGGGACATCCCGCCGTACGACGGCGACGTGGAAGCCGAGGCGCTGCCGGAGTCCGTCGCCGACCTGCGGCGCCGCATCACCGAGGCCGACGGCCTGTTCATCGCCACCCCCGAGTACAACTACGGCATTCCCGGCGTGCTCAAGAACGCCCTGGACTGGGCGAGCCGCCCCGCCCTCGACTCCTCCCTCACCGGCAAGCCCATCGCCATCGCCGGCGCCGCCCCCACGAACTTCGGCACCGTCCGCGCGCAACTGGCCCTGCGCCAGATGTTCCTGTGGACGGACTCCCGGGTCGTCGTCAAGCCGGAGCTCCAGATCTTCCGCGCCCACGAGCGCTTCGACCAGGCCAACAACCTCACCGACGCCACCACCGTCGAAATCCTGCAGGAGCTGCTCGCCGCGCTCGCCACGAAGATCCGCGAAACCCGCGCACTCGCCTCCAACACGCTCTGACCCCGACCCCGACCCGCTCACCCCATCCCCCGGCGGACCGGCAGCACCCACCCCACCCTCACCTGCCGGTCCGCCCCCCAAGCCGGAGACCGCCGCTCCGCTGCTCCACACCCCCCCTTCCGAAGGGCCGCCCACCACCCCCGTGGCGGCCCTTCGGCGTGCCCGGACTCTGTAGGGGTCCGGCTCCTGCGGGGAGTTGACGAAGCCGCGTTCGTGCAGTGTTCCGCGCATGCGCCATGGGCCGGTGCACAGACGGGGCGTGCGGCGTAATCAGCCCGCTGAGGGGACAGGGTGGTCCGGGGAGTCCAGCCAGGCCCGCTCCCCGTCGCTGTCCACGGTCAGGCCGAACCGATCGAAGCCCGGCCGCCCCTGGCCCTCCCACCAGTGGTAGGCGGCTTCCGTCTCGTCCCACAGCCTTCGCGGGCCGGACTGCACCACTGCGAAGGAGTCGGCCCCCGGCACGTAGTCGGCGGACGCCCACGAGTGCGTGTCGGTGCTGTAGGTCCACAGCGTGTACGTGCCGTCGTCGTAGCGCTCCACAGACCAGAACGCCCCAGGCATCTGAAGCCCGATGGCGAACTGTTCCACCCACCCGCCCACGTCGGCCGGTGACAGGTCGGTGGTTCTGCCGGCGCCATCCGCAGGCCACGTGCGGCCCTTGAGGTAGGCACCGTGCGGGGGCCGGTCTGCCCGCTGCTGCCGCAGGCGCATGAAAGCACTGGAGCGCGTGAACCGCCCGGCGGCCGTTCCACACCGCACGGTCAGTCGGACGATCGCCTCACCGCCGTACAGCGTTCCCCACGGCGTCACGATCAGCCCACCGGTCGCGGTCTGCTCCACCCACGCTCCGGGAACCTCCCGGACCGAGCACGTCGCGATGACGCGGTCGTACGGAGATCCTCCCGGGTGCCCCTTCCGGCCGTCGCCCACGACCAGTCGAGGGGACAGTCCGGCGTTGCGCAGGTTCTCCCCGGCCCTCTCGGCGATGCCTGGGTCGAACTCGACAGAGACGACGTTCTCGTCGCCGAGCCGGTGGGCAAGCAGCCCCGCGTTCCACCCGGTCCCGGTGCCGATCTCCAGGACCCTGTGCCCGTCCCCCACGTCGAGATCCGCCAGCATGGAGAACACCATGTGGGGCTGGGAACTGGAGCTGGACGGTGTCTTGCCAATCCCGTCCCCGGTGTGGCTGCCGTCGTCCCACTGAGTGGTCAGCGGGATATCGGCGTACACCGCCCTGAACCAGCCTTCCGGGTCCTTCGTGCGATCCACCACGGGGGACTGCCGGGTTCCGTCCGCGATACCGGGCCAGATGCGGTCGGGAACGAACATGTCCCTCGGGACTGCTCTGAAGGCAGGCAGCCAGTCGGGTGGCAAGGCGCCCGAAGCAATGAGCGCGGAGGCGAGCCCCGAAGGGCCCACCTCTTCGGTGCGTGTCGTCACCGTGCCTGCTTGCCCGTCGTGGGACCGGAGCCGTCCGACGTGTTGCCGCCCTCGTCCGAGCCGCCCCCGCCGTGCCTGGCCCCGCTACTGCTGTCGTCCTGCTGACTGCCGCCCTGGCCGCTTCCGGTGCCGCCGCCGTGCTTGGGCATCCCATGCTCCTTCACTCGTGATGGTTGGTCGTTTGCACTCGCCGACCCGTCCTGGTGGGGCCGGGCTTTGGACGCTAGAGGGCGCGCGTGAGCCGACTCCACCAACTTGCGCGAGTTTGCACGCCACTTTGCCGTCGGCGGGCTTGACGGGAAAGGCCGTCATGGCGCTACGGTTTGCTGGGGTCGACCCGAACCCGACCTTGGGCACCGCCCCCACCGTCTGGGCTGACGCGGAAGCGGCAGGAATGGTGCTGCACAGGGTGGAAGTCAGCCCTCGCACTCCGCGCGTCCTTCCGTATGCGAGGAAGTCTGGCATCGGGCAATGCGGCACAGCGATCACGCGACCTGAGTCCAACCGGCGGCCAAATTCATGTCATCCACTTCACCGAAAGCCCAAGCAGCCAGGGAAGCCGTAGCAATTCGGCTGCGGGAAATCAGGCTCGACGCAGGGATAACGGCCCGAGAGTTGGCTGCCCGGTGTGGGTGGAGTGAGTCGAAGTCGTCGCGGATCGAGCACGCCAAGACGCCACCCAGCGATGCGGACATAAGATCCTGGTGCGCGGCATGCGGGGTGCCGGGGCTTGCCGATGACCTGATCGCCTCCAACCGGCAAGCCGATTCCATGTATGTCCAGTGGAAGCGCCTCCAGCGGACCGGGCTGAGGCGGCTGCAGGAGTCGGGTGTACCCCTCTATGAGCAGACACGGCAATTCCATGTGTACTGCTCCAACGTGATTCCCGGCTTCTTTCAGACCCAAGAATATGCGACGGCTCTGCTGACCTCCATCGCCAGGTTCCGCGGAACACCGGACGATGTGACAGAAGCCGTGGCCGCGCGGTTCAAGCGATCGCATGTAATTCACGAAGGTGACCACAGATTCGCTGTCCTGATCGAAGAGTCGGTCCTGCGGTACCGGATTGGCGGCACGGAAGCAATGGCTGCGCAGCTGGGCCATCTACTGTCCGTGATGGCGCTGCCTTCCGTCTCACTGGGAATCATACCGTTCACGGCGCCCCGGCCGGCATGGCCGCTGGAAACGTTCACCGTATTCGACCGTCAGCGGGTTCACGTGGAAACCTTGTCGGCAGCCATCAAGGAAACACAGCCGAGTGACGTGGCGCTGTACCTGAAAGCGTTCGACAACCTGAAACAGGCTGCATCGTACGGCCCGGACGCTCGCGCGCTCATTGCGTCGGCAATCGGCCTGCTGGACTCCCGGGACTGAAGGCCTGCACCCGAGGGGAGTTGACGAAGCCGCGTTCGTGCAGTGTTCCGGCTTGCCTCCGCCTTGCGAGGATCGGGCCATGCGTGCAGCCTTCATCCAGGAACTGGGCCCCGCCGAGAACATTCGCTACGGCGAGATCGACCCGCCGGTACCGGGCCCGACCGACGTGCTCGTCGACGTCGAGGCGGTCTCCGTCAACCCGGTCGACACCTTCGTGAGGTCGGGGCTCTTCCGCACCCCCGTCGACTTCCCGTTCGCCGTGAGCCGCGACCTCGTCGGCACCGTCGTCTCCGCCGGCCCCGGCGCCCCCGGCTTCGCCCCCGGCGACCGCGTCTGGTGCAACAGCCTGGGGCACGGCGGACGCCAGGGCGCCGCCGCCGAGCAGGCCGTCGTCCCCGTCGACCGGCTCTACCACCTGCCGCCCGGCGTCGACGCCGCCGAGGCCGTGGCCGTCGTGCACCCCGCGGGCACCGCCTACCTGGCGCTGTTCACCCACGGCCGGGTGCGCCCCGGCGAGACCGTCCTCGTCGCCGGCGCCGGGGGGAACGTGGGCAGCGCCCTGGTCGCCATGGCCGTCGAGGCGGGCGCCCGGGTCGTCGCCACCGCCGCCGCCCGCGACGCGGACCACTGCCGGTCCCTCGGCGCCGCCGAGGTGCTCGACTACCGCGACCCGGACCTCACGGCCCGCATCCGCGAGTGCAGCCCCGCCGGGATCGACGTCCACATCGACACCTCCGGGCGGAACGACCTGGCCGCCGCCGTCGACGTGCTGGCCCCGCGCGGCCGCATCGTGCTCCTCGCCGGCGCCCGTTCGCAGCCCGTGCTGCCCGCCGGGCCGCTCTACATGAAGGACGGCTCCGTCGTCGGCTTCGTCATCTCCCACGCCACCACCGCCGAACTCGCCGAAGCCGCCGTCGCGATCAACCGCCTGGTGGGCAGCGGCAGGCTGCGCGCCCGCTCCGTCGAGCGCGTCCCGCTGTCCGAGGCCGCCCGCACCCACCGGCGCATCGAGGACGGCGAGCTCCACGGCAGCCGCGTCGTCCTGCTGCCCAAGGAGTCCTGACGGCCGGACGGGCCCCACCCGGCCCGCCGACGGGGGCGCGGGCCCGCACGCACCGCGCCCCCGGGCCCGCGTCCCGTACGCCGCCGGGCCGACCTGACGCACTGACCGGCGGCCCGGCGCGACCCCCGCCGCCCGCTGCGAGACTCGCGCCATGGACCATCCCCCGCAGCCCGCGTCCGCGCCCGCGCCCGCGTCCGCGCCGCGGCGGACCGGCTGGGCGCCCTTTGCGCTGCTGGCCTCCGTGCAACTGCTGCTCAACGCCTCGGTGTCGGTGACGTTCGCCGCCGGGCCGGCCATGGCGCGGGAGCTCGGCCTCGGCCGCATCGACCTGGTCCTCGACAGCTCCGCCTACGGGCTCGCCTTCAGCGGGCTCCTCCTGCTCGGCGGGCGCCTGGCCGACCGGACCGGCCCGCGCCGCCTGTTCTGCCGGGGCACCGCCCTGTTCGCCGCCGCCTCGCTGGCCGCGGCCCTCGCCCCCGCCCCGCCGTTCGTCCTCGGCGCCCGCTTCCTCCAGGGCTGCGGCGCCGCCCTGGCCGCCCCCGCCGCCATGGCCCTGCTGAGGGCCGTCTACCCCGAGGGCCCCGCCCGCTCCGCTGCCCTGGCCCGCTGGGGGCTGCTGAGCAGCCTGGGCGCCGCTGCCGGCATCGTCCTCAGCGGGCTCCTCACCTCCTGGCCGGGCTGGCGCTGGAGCTTCGGCGTGCTCGGGGCCGTCGCCGCCGCGGCCCTGGCCCTCGCGCCGCGCTTCCTGCCGGACGGGCCCGCGCCCGTACGGGTCCCCCCGGACCTGCCGGGTGCCGCCCTCGGCACGCTCGCCCTGTGCTCCCTCGGCTACGGCCTCGTCATGGCCGGCCCGCACGGCTGGACCGCCGCCGCCGTCCTCGGCCCGCTCGCGCTCGGGGCGGTGCTGCTTGCCGCGTTCGCCGCCGCCCAGCGGCGGTCCCCCGCCCCGCTGCTGCCGCCCGGCTTCCTCGCCTCCCGCCGCAGGGCGACGGCCCTGGTGTGCGCGCTGCTCGGCCCGGCGATCGGCGCGAGCACCGCCTTCCTCCTGGCGCTGTGGTTCCAGCAGGAGCGCGGCTGGTCCGGGCTGCAGAACGCCCTCGCGTTCGTCCCGTACAGCGCGGTCCTGGTCGGTGTCGGATTCGCCGCGGGGCGCACCGTCGCCCGTTTCGGGGTGCGCACCGTCGCGGCGGGCGGGCTCGCCGCCATCGCCGCGGGGCTGTTCCTGATCGGTGCCGCGGGGCTGCGTACGGGCTCCGAGGCCGCGGTCCTCGCCGGGCTGGCGGTCCTCGCGGCCGGCAGCGGCACCCTCGTCTCCGCGGCCGTCGTCGGCGCCGTCGGCACCGTCCCGGACGGCCAGTCCGCGCTGGCCGGGGCGGTCGTCAACACGGCGATCCTGGCCGGCCCCACCGCCAGCCTCGCCCTGACCACCTCCGCCGCCGAGGCCCGCACCGCCGCCCTGCTCGCCGCGGGCGACCCGCACGCCGCGACCGGCGGGTACGCCTTCGCCTTCGAGGCGGCCTGCGCCGTGTTCCTCCTGGCCGTCCCCTGGGCCCTGTACGGGCTCCGCCCCGATCGCCGCCCGCGGCCGGCCGACCACGTCCCCGCCCCCGCGGAGGCCCCCGTACGCCCCACCACCCCGGCCTGACCGGGGGCGCGCGCCGGGCACCCGGCGTACGACCCCCGTGCGTCCGCGCGACCGCGCGGGCTCCCTTGACGCGGCCCGGCCGCGGGGGGACGCTCCCGGGTCTTGTACGCAGCGCAGCAGCCGGGGGGCCGCCATGCCGGAGCAGTCGAACGGGTCCGCCCGCACCGCGGGGGAGCTGCGGGCGAGGCTCGCCTCGCTCGGGGCCCGCTGGACGGTGCTGGAGCACCTCGCCGACGGAGAACCGCTGCCGCGGCCGCCGCTCGGCCTGGATCCCGGGGCGAAGCCGACGACCGCCGCCGAGGCCGGAGCCGTCGACCTGCGCGCCCTCGCCGGCCGGCCGAGCGCAAACCCGCACCTGACCCGGCGCCGAGCCGCGCACGGCCTGCTCGGCCCCGGCCGCGGCCCGCTGCCCGGGGCGCGCCCGGCCGCGGTCGACTGGCGCGGCCGCTGGGGCCGGCCGTGGCTGACGAAGGTCAAGGACCAGTCGCCGTGCAGCTCCTGCGGGGCGTTCGGCGCGGCCGGCCTGGTCGAGTCGATGGCGCGGATCGAGCACTGCGTGTGGGCGGAGCGCTCCCCGGGCGACGTCCACGACGGGCTGCGCCTCGCCTGCGGGCAGGGCTCCGGCCCGGAGACGGCGCTCGACTGGATCCGGGAGAACGGCGGCATCGCCGACCCGGACTGCTGGCCGTACTCCCCGCCCCCGCCGTCCGTGCCCGCCGACCGGCGGGGCGCCTGGCGGGCCGAGTACACCCCGAGTTGGGACCGGTCGGGCCGGACCGTCCGCATCGGCGGGTACGTCCGCCTCGGCGACGTCGAGCAGCAGAAGGTCTGGCTCGACACCGTCGGCCCGCTCACCGCCTGCCTCGACGTGGACGACGACTTCCCGGCGCTCGGCGCGGGCGTCTACCACCGCACCGGCGGCCGCCCCGCCGGCGGGCACTGCGTCCTGGTCGTCGGCTACGACGACGCCGCCGGCTGCTGGCTGTTCAAGAACTCGTGGGGGCCGCGCCACCACGTCGGCGGGTACGGCCGGATCGCGTACGGGGAGTCCGGCGTCGACCACTGGGCCAAGTGCGGGCTGGCCGGCACCGACGTCGACCCGTGGTCCAGGCGCCGCCTGCACTCCGGCAACGTCTACGAGAGCGGCAACGGGCGCGCCCACCGCAACTTCGAGATGGTCGCCGCCTCCGGCGGCCGCCTGCGGCACTGGTGGCGGGAGGGCGACGCCCCCTTCCCGTGGGCCCGCGCCGCCGCGTTCGCGTGGGACGCCTCCGGCCAGCCCGCCGTCACCGGCTCCACCTACAACCGCAACATGGAGACCCTGCACGTGACGACCGGCGGCCGGCTGCGCCACTGGTACTTCGAGCAGTCCGCCGGATCGTGGCGCGACGGCGGCGCGTTCGGCCCCGGCGACGCCGCGGTCGGCTCCACCCCGGCGTTCATCCAGAGCGACTACGGCAAGCCCGGCAACTTCGAGGTCGTCGTCCGCACCGCCGACGGCCGCCTGAACCACTGGTGGCGGATCAACGGCGCCCCCTGGACGTGGAACGACGGCGGCCGCTTCGCCTCCGGCATCGCCCACTGCGGGCCCGCCCTCGTCCAGACCCGCAGCCGCTGCCTGGACCTCGTCGCCGCGCGCACGGACGGCCGGATGCAGCGGTGGTGGCGCGACGACCCGAACGGCTTCGCCTGGCGGCCCGGCGAGGTCTTCGGCAGCGCCGCCGCCTCCGCCCCCTGCATGATCGAGAGCCAGGACGGGGCCGCCGACGAGGACACCGCCGGCACGTACGAGCTGTGCGTCGCCGTCGCCGGCGGCCGCGTCGAGCACTGGCGGCGCAGCGCCGCCGCCGGGTCCGCATGGAGCCGCAGCGCCGTCTTCGGGCACGGCGTGCAGGCCGTCACCGGGATGCTCCAGGGCAGCTTCGGCTTCAACCTGGAGGCCGTCGTCCTGCGCACCGACCGCCGCCTCCAGCACTACTGGCGGGACGGGGCGGGCTGGCACGAGGGGCGGGTGATCGGCGCCGCCTGAGCGCCCCGCGCCGCCCCGGGCCGCCCCGGGGCCGTACGGGGCCCCGTCCCGGCGGGGCGCGGGCCGGGCCCGGCGGCCGCCGGTCAGGCCCGGCGCCGACCGGTCAGCCGGTGCTGCACCGCCTCCAGCGGGCCCCGGTCGAAGCGCCGCAGCCACAGCACGGACCCGGCCGCCAGCGCCGTCGACACCGCCGCCCACAGCCCCATCACCCACCAGGGACCGGTCCCGGCGAGCCGGCCGGCGAGGCCCAGCCCGAAGCCGTAGCAGACCAGCATGCACAGCACGTTCTGGCCGACGTACGCGGACAGCGCGGTCCGTCCGATCGCGCCGAGCGCGGCCGCCCCGGGGAGGGCGAAGCGGTCGAGGGCCCAGCCGATGAGGCCGATGTAGCCGACCGCGACGAGCGGCGCGACGGCGTAGCGCCCGAGGAAGAAGAAGTCGTCCCCGCCGAGCCAGACGGCCGCCCCGAGCGGCAGGCCCGCCCCGAGGCCCCAGCGGGCCATCCGGACGCGGATCCGGCGCCCGGCGCCGGTGGGCGCGAACGCGCCGGCCCGGTAGAGGCGCACGCCCAGCAGGAAGAGGAAGAGGAGCAGGCCGAAGGTGGCGACGGGCTCGATGCGCAGCGCGAGGGCGTTGTCGAGGCGGAAGCGGACCTGGTCGGCCCAACTGCCGTCGGCGTACAGGGCGACGGCCTCCGGGTCGGGCTGTCGGTCCTTCCCGTCGGGGGAGGCCGCGAGGGCGAGGGTCAGCAGCCCGACGAGGAGGAGGTGCAGGCCGCCCGCCGTCCACATCACGGCGCTGCGCACCCGCTCGGAGCGGGCCAGCAGCCAGGCCGTCAGCAGCGCGGTGACGGCGTACCCCATCAGCACGTCCCAGGCGAAGACGAGCACGAAGTGGACGGTTCCCTCCAGGAACAGGAACGCCGCCCGCCGCGGGTACCGGCCCGGCCACGGCTCGCCGCGGCGCGCGGCGGAGTCGTACTGGATGGCCAGCCCCACGCCGAACAGGACGGTCAGGAGGGCGAGGAACTTGCCGTCGGCCAGGAAGCGGAACACGGACTCGGCGATGTTCGCCGCGGACGGGTCCGCGAGCGGATCGGGGGCGTCCAGACCGCCTTGGAGCACGCCCCACTCGGAGCCGGGCGCGGCGAAGATCCAGACGTTGGTCATGAGCGTGCCGAGGATGGCGGCGCCGCGCAGGACGTCCAGCAGCGGAAGCCGGGTCGCGGTCACACGGCTCCCCGGGAGGGTGGTGGTGTGTGCCATGGCTCCAGCCTCCCGGCGCGCCCGGCCCCGTACGTCGTGCAGGTGGACGAAGCGGGACTACATCCTTCGATGCAGCGGGGCCGGCCCGTTCTCGTCCGCATCATGGAACGCCATACGCATGTACGACACATGTATCTATGCTGTGCGCATGCCCGCCCCCGCCCCTGCTCCCGCCCCGGCCCCCGCACCCGCCGCCGACCCCGCGGTGGGCGCGGCGCCCGGCCCCAGCGCCGCCGACCGTGTCTACCGGCACGTCAAGGAGCACGTCCTGGACCGCCGCTACGAGGGCGGCACCCTGCTCACCGAGGGCGGCCTCGCCGCCGCCGTGGGCGTCTCCCGCACCCCGGTGCGCGAGGCGCTGCTGCGCCTCCAGGCGGAGGGGCTGCTCCGCCTGTACCCGAAGAAGGGCGCGCTGGTCCTGCCGGTCTCCGCGCAGGAGATCGCCGACGTCGTCGAAACCCGGCTGCTCGTCGAGGAGTTCACCGTCCGCCGTGCCGTCCCCGCGCCGCCCGCGCTGCTGGAGCGCCTGGAGGCGCTCCTCGGCGAGCAGCGCCGGCACGCCGCCGCCGGCGACGCCGCCGCGTTCTCCGCCGCCGACCGCGCCTTCCACGCGGAGATCGTCCGCGGCTCGGGCAACACCATCCTCTGCGGCCTGTACGACCAACTGCGCGACCGGCAGCTGCGGATGGGCACCGCCCTCCTGCACGACCGGCCCGACCGGGTGGAGCGCTCGCTGGCCGAGCACGCGGGCATCCTGGCCGCCCTGCGCGCCGGGGACGCGGACGCGGCGGCCGCCGCCGTACGGGCGCACGTGAGCCGCGTCGCGGAACTGGTGCGGGGGACCGGCCGGTGACCGGCCCCGCCGCAACTCCCGCCGCCGCACCCGCCCGCCTCCCCGCGGACCCCCCGGGCGGAAGGCGGGCGCTGGCCGTCTGGTCGATCGGCGTCGCCGTCTACTTCGTCGCCGTCATCTTCCGCACCAGCCTCGGCGTCGCCGGGCTGGAGGCCGCGGACCGCTTCCACGTCTCCGCGTCCGCCCTCTCCACCTTCTCCCTCCTCCAACTCCTCGTCTACGCCGGCATGCAGGTCCCCGTCGGCCTGATGGTGGACCGGCTCGGCACCAAGCGGGTGCTGACCCTGGGCGCGGCCCTCTTCACCGCCGGCCAGCTCGGCTTCGCGCTCGCGCCCTCGTACGAGTCGGCGCTCGCCGCCCGCGCCCTGCTGGGCTGCGGCGACGCCATGACCTTCATATCCGTCCTGCGGCTGGGCACCCGCTGGTTCCCCGCCCGCCGCGCACCGCTGATGGCGCAGCTCGCCGGCCTCGTCGGCATGGCCGGCAACCTCGTGTCCACCCTCGTCCTCGCGCCCGTCCTGCACGGGCTGGGCTGGGCGGCGGCCTTCGCGGGCAGCGCGGCCGCGGGCCTGGTGGTGCTCGTCCCGCTGGTGCTGTTCCTGCAGGACGGCCCGGAAGGCGCCGGGGCCGGCCCGGAGGCCGCCGCCGTGCCGGGCACCGGCCGCACCGGGTCCGCCCGCAGCCGGATCCGGGACTCCTGGCGCGAGCCCGGCACCCGCCTGGGCCTGTGGGTGCACTTCACCACCCAGTTCCCCGCGATGGTGTTCCTGCTGCTGTGGGGCATGCCGTTCCTCGTCGAGGCGCAGGGGCTGCCGCGGACGACCGCCGCCGGACTGCTCACCCTCATCGTCGCCTCGAACATGCTCTTCGGGCTGGTCTACGGCCAGGCCATAGGCCGCCGCCAGAGCGCCCGCGCCCCGCTCGCCCTCGGCACGGTCGCGCTCACCGCCGCCCTGTGGGCCGCTGTCCTCGCCGTGCCGGGCGGCCGCGCGCCGATGTGGCTGCTGGTCGCGCTGTGCACGGTGCTCGGGACGTGCGGGCCCGCCTCGATGATCGGCTTCGACTTCGCCCGCCCGGCGAACCCGGCCGAACGGCAGGGCACCGCCTCCGGCATCACCAACATGGGCGGCTTCCTCGCCTCGATGACCACCCTGCTCGCGATCGGCGTCCTGCTCGACACGACGGACGGCGACTACCGGGCCGCCTTCTCCTCGGTCTTCGCCGTGCAGCTCCTCGGCATCTCCCGGATCCTGCGGCTCCGCGGCCGCGCCCTGACCCGCGAACGCGAGCGCGAGCGCGAGCGGGAACGGGAACGGGAACGCGAGCGCACGGCGGCCGCGTCGCAGCCGGCTGCTACGGCGTGACGGCGAAGTTCGCCAGGATCGCGTCGGCCAGCTCCTGGTCGCCCTCGACCTTCAGCCGGTCGCCGACCGCGTGCGGCCGGACCCGGCCCGCCGCGAGGCGCACGTACGTCTCCCAGTCCATCGCCAGCGTGACCGCCGGGCCCAGCGAGGGCGTCGAGTCGATGCTGCCGCGCCCACCGCCGTCGACGCGCACCGTCCGCAGGAACTCCACCGGCCCGTGGACGTCCACCACGACCGCCGAGTTCGCCGGCGCGCCCGCCTTCTTCGCGACCACCTTCGGCAGCTCCGCCAGCATCAGGTCCCGCGCCACGTACGCGCCCGGCGAGTCCCAGTTGCCCGGCACGCCGAGCGCCGCCCGCAGGTCCTGCTCGTGGATCCACACGTCGAACGCCCGCAGCCGCAGCGCCAGCTCCAGCGTCACCTGGTCGCCCAGCGGCCCCCGCACGAGCGTGACCGGATCCCGCTTCTCGTTGCGCAGCTGCCGCGACCGTCTGATGAGCGTGTACTCCAGCTCCGAGGTCATCTCCGGCGCGGTGTGGTGCCGCCGGACGTCAACCTGGACCTCCATGTAGCGGGTGAACTCGTCCACCACGTGCCGCAGGTCCCGGGGCAGCGTGTGGATCGGCCGCGGGTCGCCGAGCATCTCGGTCTCGATGCCGATGACGTGCGAGACGATGTCCCGCACCGACCACCCGGGGCACGGTGTCGCCCGGTTCCACTCGCCCTCCGTCAGCGGGAGGACCAGCTCGGATATCGCCTCGACGGAGTGGGTCCACGCGTCGGCATAGGGCTGGAGGCTGGGATGCGGATGGACGGTCAAGGGGACCCCTCGCGAGCTGTTCGGTGGCGCGTTTTCCGGAAGCGGTGGACTGAATCCCAAACTACGCTGCCGGTGAGCACCCCGGCAGTGCTTTCGTGTGACGATCGTAGGCCCGAATCGGCGGCTTGAACGCCAGAACGGTGGTAGTGTGCGCGCCTCGCTCATCCAAATCGCGGTGTCCGACGGGGAGTCGGTGGCCCGCCGCCGGGCCCGCGCGGCCGATCTCGTACGGGAGCAGGCCGGCTCGGACCTCGTCGTGCTGCCCGAGCTGTGGACCGTAGGCGCCTTCGCCTACGAGCTGTTCGAGACCGAGGCCGAGCCGCTCGACGGCCCCACCTTCGAGGCGATGTCGAAGGCCGCGGCTGACGCGGGCGTCTGGCTGCACGCCGGCTCGATCGTCGAGCGCGCCGGCGACGGCTCCCTCTACAACACCGCGCTGACGATCTCCCCTGCGGGCGAGCTGGCCGCCACGTACCGCAAGATCCACCGCTTCGGGTTCGACCAGGGCGAGGCCGTGTTGATGGCGGCCGGCGACTCCCTGACGACCGTGGCCCTGCCGGAGCAGACCCTCGGCATCGCCACCTGCTACGACCTGCGCTTCCCGGAGCTCTTCCGCGGCCTCGTCGACGCCGGGGCGACGACGCTGGTCGTGGCCGCGGGCTGGCCGGCCCGCCGCCGCGCCCACTGGACCCTGCTGAACCGGGCCCGCGCCGTCGAGGACCAGTCGTACGTCCTGGCCTGCGCCCTGGCCGGCACCCACGCGGGCGTCGAACAGGCCGGCCACAGCCTGGCGGTGGACCCGTGGGGCGAGGTACTGGCCGAGGCGGGCCCGGAGGAGACCGTCCTCCACGTCGACCTGGACCCGGAGAAGGTCGCGGAGACCCGCGCCCAGTTCCCGGCCCTGAAGGACCGCCGCCTCTAGGGCCGGCGCGACGGCGGCCGGAGCCCCGGCCCGACCGCAGGACTAGGTTGGGGCCATGGCCCTGCTCTACGTAACCGACCTGGCGTACCCGGCGCGCGGACGCCGCTACGGCGACGAGGACGTCCACCTCACCTCCCGCCTGCGCGAGCACTTCGACCTGGCCCTGTGCCACCCCGGGGACGCCGCGGCCCTCCTCGCGCACGGCTTCGACGCGGCGGTCGTCCGCAACAGCGGCCCGGTGATCCACCACCGCGAGGAGTGGGACGCCTTCCGCGCAGCGGCCCGCGCCACCGGGACCCGGGTCTACAACCCGCTCACCGGCCGCGGCGACATGGCGGGCAAGCAGTACCTCCTGGACCTGACCGCAGCGGGCCTCCCGGTCATCCCGACGATCGACGACCCGGCCGACCTGCACCTTCTCCCGCGGTCCGCCGCGTACGCGGTCAAGCCGAAGGAGGGCGCGGACTCGATAGGCCTCCACTACACCCCCGCCCCCTCCCCCCGGCCGGGCACGCACCTGATCCAGCCCCGCATCGACTTCGCGTACGAGGTCTCCTTCTACTTCGTGGACGACACGTTCCAGTACGCCCTCCACGCCCCCGACCCGGACCGCCGCTGGGAGCTGGCCCCCTACGACCCGACCCCCGCGGACCTGGCCTTCGCCCGCACGTTCATCGAGTGGAACACCCTCGACCACGGCATCCAGCGCGTGGACGCCTGCCGCACCCCCGAGGGCGGCCTCCTCCTGGTCGAACTGGAAGACCTCAACCCCTACCTCTCCCTGGACCGCCTCCCCGCCCCCACCCGCACCGCGTTCACCACGGCCCTCGTCCACTCCCTCCACACCTTCCTGGAGGCCTGACGCGGGAGCGGGGCGCACACTGATCCGCCGCCCACGGGCGGATGGCAAGCCTGAAGGATCCGTCGCCGGTCGACCGGCGGAAAGCGGGCAGCAAGCACCACCTGGTCTGCCTCAAGAAGCACAACTCGTGATCGTGTTACGGGCTCTACGGAAGGTCAGACGACCACTTCCTTTTTGACCTTGGAAATGAACGTGTTGACCAAACTTTCACATTCTTGGACGGCCTCGACGAACTTTTCCCCGTTATACGGCTCATCGCCCTGGAATCCGTTGGAGAGCTGCAATGCGGCCTTGTCGCGAGCGGCAGACAGCTTCCGGGCGATGTCGCCTGCGCTCGGGGTGCCTACGAGGAGCACTGCCGTTTCAGTCTGCCAGGAGCGGCTATGGGCAGGAACGAATGACGCATTGTATTCGTCGAGAGCCGCTTGATGCGTTTTCGCGCTCGCCTTCTCGTCTTTCTCCAGGATCCACGCGTCCAGCATATTGGATACGCCAAGCGCCTTGCTTTGCCAGGTCTGATATTCGGAGACCAGGTCGACGTAACTCTTTCGGCGGATATCGGCTCGCCTCTCCTCGCGGGCGCGTTTTTGGGTATCTTCGTTCTGCTGGTAGACGAGAATGCTTCCAGCGATTCCGCCCAATGAGCCGATCAGGGTTCCGGCGATGCCGGCCAAGGCCACCCAGCGAGGGCCGGACGCGGCACGAGCAGTAGTCTCTTGTTCCGGGTTGCTCATCACAGGTCTACTTCCTACCCCCCCAGCACGAAAGCACAGCGTGATTGAGCTGGGGGAGTGAAAGGCCCGCGGGCAGGGTGCGGCCCGACCAGGGCGCCCCCCAAGAAGGGGGCGTCGCCCCATGGGTCCCCATGCGGGCGACGTCCCCTCGGCAGTGCCCTGGGTCGTCAGCTCACTGGAGCAGCCTTTGCCCTGCTCCACGAGTTCAAACGCCTCGCCGTCCGCTGAGTTTCGGGCCCACCGTGGCTCTGACCAGCGCATACCGATCGCCGAAGGCGCGAGAGCGGCACAGTTGACGCCCTGCAAAGCCCGCCGAAGACCCCACCCCGTGGGGTCTTCGGCCCATCAGGTGCCCCGTCGGATGTCACTCCGGCGGCTGGCTGTACCTCTGCAGCGTCGTCTTGCTCGTGGACCGGTCCACCAGCCGCAGTTCCCAGGGGCCGGTATTCACGTCGAAGTCCTTGCCGAAGCCGACCCACTTCCCGGCCATACGCCGCCCGGTCGGCTCGACCAGGAGTTGGATGGCCCCGTGGTAGCGGGCCCCGTTGTAGTGGCCGTCTGCGGCAGTCTGCTCGACCCACGTACCCGTGACCACGTTGCGATCGACAGTGAGATCCAGCGTGAGCGGGCTGTCCGGGTTGCTGCTCGCCCCGGGCAGGCTCTGAACGGTCAGCCGGTTCCCGTGCTGGACGATCACGACGTAGTGCTTGCCCTCGTACGAGTCGCCCCGGCTCGAAGAGAAGAACTCGTAGCGGCTGAGCCACACCCCCGAGAACGTCTCCTCACTCCCCTGCGCGGCGGGCTGCGCGCCTACAGCGGCCGATGTGAAACCGGTTGTAGGGGTCTCCATGTCATGTCCTCCCTTCCCGTCTGCGTGGACTCGTGCCGTCGGCACCGGCAGGGCGAACCCCAGTGCCTCGACCGGACGGCCAGTGACTCGTTCTAAGGCCCTGGCGTACACGCCCCGAGGCGTCTTGCTCGTGCCGGACTCCCAGCGCTGTACCAGCCGCTTGGAAGCCTCGTTTGGCTCCCCCAGTTCCGCACCTGCCCGGCGGAGCGCCTTGGCGAAGTCGTCTTGGCTCAATCGCAGGCCGATACGCACGGCCCGCAGCACATCATTCGGCACCACGGCGGTCGTCGTCATGACATCAAAGCTAGACCGAACAGCCATGTAATGACACCGGTTTGACGCCCTGGAGGACGTCATTGACACCCCACTGAGTGACGCCCAGGCGACGTCCGAAGTGTCGTCGTTCCGACCGACCGGCGGCGGGAACATCGCTTCACCAACCGGACCGGGTAAGCGGAAGGCCAACGATGACCATGACCGTGCGGGTGTCTCGCGACTCCGGCCAGACGTTCGGCTCTGAGGTGATCTACCCCAGCAGCAGCGCCGAGAAGCCGTTGACCCCCATGGCCTCCGCCGCCTGGCCCCCCTGCGAGTGCCCCCGATGTTCCTCACAGACCAGGAAGGCACAGACGTGACGATCACCGACACGACGAAGACCGTGTACGACCTCATCACCCCGGAACTGAGGGCCGACCTCATCACCATGGTCCGCGAGGACTCCTGGCCGGAGATGACCGACGACCAGGGCCAGCGCGGCGTCAACCAGGTGGCGGCCTTCCTCGCCGTCGCCGCGAACACCACGGAGAGGGCCACACCCAGCCTTCGCGTGGACCTCTTCTGGCACGCGCTCGTGCTCCACACCAAGCACTACGCCGAGTTCTGCGACGCGCTCGGCGGCGGGTTCATCCACCACGTCCCCGACCGCAACAGCGGCCACAACCCGGCCGAGGGCCGGGCCGCGATGCGTCGGACGGCCGAGATGATCCGATCGGCCGGCTTCGACGTGGACCCGGAGTTCTGGCCGGTCGACGGCGTGGCCGACTGCACCCAGAGCTACGCGGGCTGCTCCGACAGCCCCGTTGCCAAGTAGCTCCGACTCAAGCGGAGCGACTGACCCACGAGAGCTTCAGCTGCCCGGTATCGTGCCGGGCGGCTGTCGCCGTGAACGAGAACGGACAGGTAGTGACTGACGCTCGCAGCACCGCATGGGACACCTACTCGCAGAGCAAGCCCCAGCGGCGGAAGACCAACGCCAAGGGCGAGACCACATGGTTCAACTGGACCCAGTACCCGGACCACGGCCCCGGGTCCGACGTGCTCAAGCTCAACCCGGGAGACCGCGTGCTCGATCTCGGATGCGGGTCTGGTGGGAACGCCGCTCACCTCGCAACGCTCGGCATGAAGTCCGTCGGGATCGACCTCTCCGCCAAGCAGCTCGACAAGGCACGCGAGCGGTGGCCAAGCGTGGACGGGATGGAACTCCACCAGGCCGACGCCCTCACCTACCTCGGAGACACGTTCACGATCTTCGATGCGGTCTACAGCGTGTTCGGCGCTACCTGGTTCACCGACCCCGGCCTACTGCTGCCGATGGTTCACGCGAACCTCAAGCCAGGTGGCGTCTTCGCCTTCTCCCAGCGGCCCCCGGTTGAAGGGTGCTACGGCTGCCAGGTGTCATACATCCAGCGCGGGCCCGAAGAAGACCCCGCTGTCGTCAAGCGGTGGGACTACGAACCCGATGTGTGGGCGCTGATTCTCAAGGAACACGGCTTCGTGGACGTATCAGCGGCCGTGCTTGCCCCACCCCGCGGTAGTCGGCGCACAGGAACCCTGTTCGTCCGGGGCGTCCAAGGAGGCCAGTCCGTGGTGGAGCGGATCCCGTAGCTGCGCAGGACAACGGCGTCGTACGGTCGTGATCCGGTGTTCATGGGCCAATGGCAAGCTTGAAGGATGAACGATGCCGCCCCGGCGCCCACCCCCGCGCCCCGCCGTGCCCGTGTCCGTGCCCCCGAGCTGGTCGGGAAGGGGGGCTGGCTGAACACCGGAGGCAAGGAGCTGTCCCTCGCCGACCTGCGGGGACGCATTGCAATTCTCGATTTTTGGACATTTTGCTGCATTAACTGCCTCCACGTCCTCGACGAGCTCCGCGAGCTGGAGGAGAAGCACCGCGACACCGTCGTCGTCATCGGGGTGCACTCGCCGAAGTTCGTGCACGAGGCCGAGCACGCCGCCGTCGTCGATGCCGTCGAGCGGTACGAGGTGCACCACCCCGTCCTCGACGACCCCGAGCTCGCGACGTGGCGGCAGTACGCCGTGCGCGCCTGGCCGACCCTCGTCGTGATCGACCCCGAGGGGTACATCGTCGCCCAGCACGCCGGCGAGGGGCATGCGCACGCCATCGAGCGGCTCGTCGGAGAGCTGGAGGCCGAGCATGCCGCCAAGGGCACGCTGCGGCGCGGGGACGGCCCGTACGTGCCGCCCGAGCCGGTCGCGGGCGACCTGCGGTTCCCCGGGAAGGCGCTCGTGCTGCCGTCGGGGAACCTGCTGGTGTCCGACTCGACGCGGCACCGGCTCGTCGAGCTGGCGCCGGACGGCGAGACCGTCGTCCGGCGCGTCGGCAGCGGCGAGCGCGGCTTCGGGCCGGACGCCTTCAGCGAGCCGCAGGGCCTGGCGCTGCTGCCCGACGGGAAGGTCGTCGTCGCCGACACCGTCAACCACGCGCTGCGCACGTACGACCCGGCCACCGGGGCCGTGGAGACCGTCGCCGGCACCGGCCGCCAGTGGTGGCAGGGCTCGCCCACCGCCGGCCCGGCCCTGGAGGTGGACCTGTCGTCGCCGTGGGACGTGGCCTGGTGGCAGGACCGGGTGTGGATCGCGATGGCGGGCGTCCACCAGCTGTGGACGTGGGACCCGGCCGCCGGCACCGTGGCCGTCGCCGCGGGCACGACCAGCGAGGGGCTCCTCGACGGCCCGGCCGCCGAGGCCTGGCTCGCCCAGCCGTCGGGCCTCGCCGCGGCGGGGGACCGGCTGTGGGTGGCCGACTCCGAGAACAGCGCGCTCCGGTACGTCGAGCGCGCCGAGGACGGCGGGTACGTGCTGCGGACCGCGGTCGGCACCGGCCTGTTCGACTTCGGCCACCGCGACGGCGACGCCGCGCAGGCGCTGCTCCAGCACCCCCTCGGCGTGACGGCCCTGCCCGACGGGTCGGTCGCCGTGTGCGACACGTACAACCACGCGCTGCGCCGCTTCGACCCGGCGACCGGCCAGGTCACGACGCTGGCCACCGACCTGCGCGAGCCGAGCGGCGCGGTCCTCGACGGCGAGGACATCGTGGTCGTCGAGTCGGCGCGGCACCGGCTGACCCGGCTGCGGCTGCCGGAGGAGGCCGTGCGGGTGGAGGCGGTCGCGCACCGGACGCAGCGGGCGGCGACCGAGGTCGCGCCGGGCACACTGCGGCTGGACGTGGTCTTCCAGGCGCCGGGCGGGCAGAAGCTCGACACCCGGTACGGGCCGTCGACGCGGCTGCTGGTGTCCTCGACCCCGCCGGAGCTGCTGCTGTCGGGGGAGGGCGCGGGGACGGACCTGTTCCGCGAGCTGGCGCTGAACCCGGAGGTCGCCGAGGGCGTGCTGCACGTGTCGGCGATGGCGGCGTCCTGCGACGACGACCCGGCCAACGAGTACCCCGCGTGCCACGTGCACCAGCAGGACTGGGGTGTACCGCTGAAGGTGGCGGAGGGCGGGGCGGCCCGGCTGCCGCTGGTCCTCGCCGGCATGGACGACGGGGCCGAGGCCGGGGCCTGATCCGCGCCGGGGGCGCGGGCCCCCGGCGCCGCCCCGGACCGCTATGTCGCGCTTGCCTCGTCGGCGCCCGCCGCGGCCGCACCGCTGTGCGCCGCGCCGGGGCCGGAGGCGGCCGACTCTCCGCGGCCGGCGCCCTCGATGGCGGCGACCAGCAGGTTCGGGTCCTTGTCGGTGGCCAGGGAGGATGCGCTCGCGACGTACACCCGGCCGTCCCGGACCGCGACGGACGTCGGGCCGGAGAGCCCGTCCCGCCGCGTCAGCATGGTGCTGCGGGTCCCGTCGGGGCGGACGAGGACGACCTCGTCGGAGGCGGGCAGCGCGGCGACGACCGTCATGCCGTCCCCGGCGAACGCGAAGTCGTCGATCCCGGCGAGCCCGGTGGCGTGGGTCTCGACGGCGCCGGCCGTGCCGTCCTCCCGGACGGGGATGCGCAGCAGGGTCCCGCGGTCGGAGTTGGAGACCCACACGGCGCCGTGGTGCACCTTGATGCCGTTGGCGCCGGCGGACGTGACCGGCTCCAGCGGGGCGCCCGCGGCCCAGGCGGTCACGGAGGCGTCGTGGAGGGAGATCCGCCAGATGGTGCCGAGGCGGGAGTCGGCCGCGTAGAGGAGGCCGTGGCGCTTGTCGAGGGCGAGGCCGTTGGCGTGGCCGTCGGCGGGCAGGCGGGCGAACAGCCCCACGGTGCCGTCGGGGCGGATCCGGTGGATGCCGGTCCGGTCGGTGCCGGTGACGTACGGGACGTACAGGCTGCCGTCGTGCGTGCGCACGATGCCGGTGACGGCCGCGGCGCCCGCGCCCGGGGTCCCCGGCGGCGCCGCCTCGGGGAGGGTGGCGATGACGCGGGTGTGCCCGCCGGCGTCGGCATGCGCGACCTGCCGGGCGAGCGCGAAGGTCAGGTACGCGGAGCCGTCGGGGTCGAGCGCGATGTTCTCGGGGGTCTGCCCGTCCTCGTGGCTGTAGTGCGCGATGACCCGCGGGTCGGACAGCCGGAACGCGGACGGGCCCGTCGGGGCGGGATCCGCCGGCGCGGGATCCGCCGCGGGTGCGGCGGCGGGCGGCGGCGGCGGGATCGCGGAGGCGGGGGCGGGCGCGGCGGCGAGCAGGGCGAGCGCGGCGAGGGCGAGGGCGGGCGCGGCGGCGCCGGAGCTGCGCCGGGTCCGGGTCGTGCGGGGGGCGCGGGGGGAACGGGGCACGGGACTCTCCTTGCCGGCCGGAGCCGAAGGGGGTGGGAGGGAGAGCCCCAGAACAGCATGACGCGCCCTCACCGCCCCTGCCCCGCGCGGAGGTTCAGCGGCACTTCCCCCCGCCCGGCCCACGCCCGTCCCGCCACCCGGCCCACGCCCGGCCCTCCCCTGACGGGGGGCGGCTCAGCCCTCCAGGAACGCCGTCAGCGCGTTCGCCAGCAGGTACGGGTCCTCGGCGCCGCACAGTTCGCGCGCGCTGTGCATCGACAGGATCGCGACGCCGATGTCGACCGTCTGGATGCCGTGCCGGGCAGCGGTGATCGGGCCGATCGTCGTCCCGCAGGGCATCGAGTTGTTGGACACGAACGTCTGCCACGGCACGCCGGCCCGCTCGCAGGCCGCCGCGAACACCGCCCGGCCGGTGCCGTCGGTGGCGTACCGCTGGTTGACGTTGACCTTGAGGATGGGGCCGCCGTTCGCTCGCGGGTGGTGCGTCGGGTCGTGCCGCTCGGCGTAGTTCGGGTGGACGGCGTGCCCGGTGTCGGAGGAGACGCAGAAGCTGCCCGCGAAGGCGCGGGCGCGGTCCTCGTAGCTGCCGCCGCGCGCGAAGACGGAACGTTCCAGCACGTTCCCCAGCAGCGGGCCGTCGGCCCCGGTGTCGGACTGGGAGCCGTTCTCCTCGTGGTCGAACGCCGCCAGCACCGGGATGTGGTCGAGGGCCTTCCCGGAGGAGGCGACGGCGGCCAGCGCCGCGACACCGGCGTGGACGGAGATCAGGTTGTCCATGCGCGGCCCGGCGACGAGCTCCCGGTCCCGCCCGAGGTAGGCGGCCGGCTCGATCGAGTGGACCATCAGGTCCCAGCCGGCGACCGAGCCCTGCTCCAGCCCCTCCTCGTCCTCCAGGAAGCCGATCAGGTCGCCCTCGTGGACATCTCCCAGGCCCCAGATCGGCTGCATGTGGCGCTGCTTGTCGAGCTTGAGGCCGTCGGAGTTGACCGCCCGGTCGAGGTGCACGGCCAGCTGCGGCACGCGCATCAGCGGCCGGTCGATGTTGACGAGCCGCTCGCTGCCGTCCCGCAGCGTCAGCCGCCCGGCCAGGCCCAGGTCGCGGTCGAGCCAGGTGTTGAGCAGGGTGCCGCCGTAGATCTCGACGGCGATCTGCCGCCATCCGGCCGACCCGGTGTCAGGAAGCGGCTTGACGCGGAGGTTGGGGGAGTCGGTGTGCGCGCCGACGATGCGGAACGGGGCGTGCGCGGCGGCGCCCTCCGGGACGAACCACGCGATGAGCGCGCCGCCGCGGAGCACGAACCGGCCCCCGCTGCCCGCGTCCCAGGCGTCCGTCTCCGACACCTGGCGGAACCCGGCCTTCTCCAGCCGCTCGGCCGCGTTGGCCACGGCGTGGTACGGCGACGGACTGGCCGTCAGGAAGGTCATCAGATCGTCGGTGTGGCCGCGGTCGAAGCGGGCGGGAGAGCTCATGTGGTTCACCTTAACGACGGTCGTGTTCGCCTAGGCCGGACTGCGGCGGATAGCCGGCAGGACCGGTGGGCGGACGGTGTGCTCCGCGGTTCCGGCGGCTTCTCAGCCCGGCGGCCGCTCGAACCGGCGCTGCAGCTGCCGGCGCTCGCCCCGGCGGATGCGCGGGAGCATCTCCGGGGCCGCCGCGGAGCGCTGCGCGCGTCTCTTGCGTCCGGCGCAGAAGATACAGGCCTCGCCGGGGGGCGCGTCCGGGTCGATGGGCGCCCCCGGGTGTTCGGAGCAGCCGGAGGCGTTCCGCGGCCGGGACAGCTCGCGGGCCACGATGAACGCCCGGTGCAGGTCGTCGGCGAGCCGGACGAAGTCGTCGGAGGGGGAGGAGAGGGTGAGGTGGAAGCGGCGCTCCTCGACGCTCCGCAGGTGCGTGTGGAGGGCCTGGAGGGTGTACGGCGGGTCGGGCACGGGGTAGCCGAGCCGGCGCTGCTCCCCGGCGGGCGGGCCGGCGAGCCGCGCGGCGGCGTCGCGCCCGGCGCGGCCGCCGCGCTCGCGCAGGCCGCGGCGGCGGCGGTCGTTGCAGATCAGGCAGCGGCCCCAGCCGTCGGGCGCCTCGGGGTCGAGGGCGCCGTCGGGGTGCTCGGGGCAGCCGGTGTGGCTCTTGGCGGGCGCGAGCCCGGCGGCGGTCCGGAAGGCGGCGTAGAGGGCGTCGGCGACGGCCTCGTACTCGGTGGGGTGCGCGCCCTCGTACAGGTCCCGCAGGTGGTCGCCGAGGCTGCCGAGGGCAGCCTGGAGCTCCCTGAGGGCGTACGGGCGCCCGGTGGGGACGGAGTACCCCCTGCCGGCGGCGTGCTGCTCCTGTGGACTCATGTCTACGAGCGTCCCACGAAGCACGGACATCCCGGGAATCGCGGCCCGCTCGGGGCCGGGCGGGGCCGGGCGGGGCCGGGCGGGGCCGGGCGGGGCCGGGCGTACGGCAGCGGCCGGACCCCCGGGCGGGGGGTCCGGCCGCCGTGCGGACCGCGGGGCGGCCGCCCTGCCGTGGCTCTAGAAGGCGGCCTCGTCGAGCTCCATCAGGGAGTTGTCGACGGCCTCGGCGAGGCTGCGCTGCACCGAGACGCCCGGGAGGACCTGGGACGCGAAGAACTTCGCGGCCGCGATCTTGCCCGTGTAGAAGGGGACGTCCTTCGCGGAGGCCGTCGCGAGCTTCTCGGCGGCCACGGCGGCGCCCCGCAGGAGCAGGTAGCCGACGACGACGTCGCCGGACGCCATCAGCAGGCGGGTGGTGTTCTGGCCGACCTTGTAGATGTTCTTGACGTCCTCGCCGGTGGCGGTGAGGTCGGTGATCATCTGGCCGACGATGCCCTCCAGGTCGACGGCGGCCTTGGCGAGCGCGTCGCGGGCCGCGGCCAGCTCCTCGCCGCCCTCGGCGCTGGCGAGGAACTTCTTGATCTCCTCGGAGAGCCGGTTCAGGGAGGCGCCCTGGTCGCGGACGATCTTCCGGAAGAAGAAGTCCTGGCCCTGGATCGCGGTGGTGCCCTCGTACAGGGTGTCGATCTTGGCGTCGCGGATGTACTGCTCGATCGGGTACTCCTGGAGGTACCCGGAGCCGCCGAAGATCTGCAGGGACTCGGCGAGCAGCGCGTAGGAGCGCTCGGAGCCGTAGCCCTTGACGATCGGCAGGAGCAGGTCGTTCAGGCCGACCTCGGCGGAGGCGTCCTCGCCGGCGGCCTGCTTGACCGCGATGGAGTCCTGGACGGCCGCGGTGTAGAGCACCAGGGCGCGCATGCCCTCGGCGTACGCCTTCTGCGTCATCAGCGAGCGGCGGACGTCGGGGTGGTGCGTGATGGCGACCTTGGGGGCGGTCTTGTCCATGAAGTTCGCCAGGTCGGGGCCCTGGACGCGCTCCTTGGCGTACTCCAGCGCGTTCAGGTAGCCCGTCGAGAGCGTCGCGATGGCCTTCGTGCCGACCATCATGCGGGCGAACTCGATGATCATGAACATCTGGCGGATGCCGTCGTGCTTGTCGCCGATCAGCCAGCCCTTGGCGGGGTGCTTGTCGCCGAAGGTCATCTCGCACGTGTTCGAGGCCTTCAGGCCCATCTTGTGCTCGACGTTCGTGGCGTACACGCCGTTGCGCTCGCCCAGCTCGCCGGTCTCCCAGTCGAAGTGGAACTTCGGGACGAGGAAGAGGGACAGGCCCTTGGTGCCGGGGCCGTGGCCCTCGGGGCGGGCGAGGACGTAGTGGAGGATGTTCTCCTCCATGTCGTGCTCACCGGACGTGATGAAGCGCTTCACGCCCTCGATGTGCCAGGAGCCGTCCTCCTGCTGGACCGCCTTGGTGCGGCCGGCGCCGACGTCCGAGCCCGCGTCGGGCTCGGTGAGGACCATGGTGGAGCCCCAGCGCTTCTCGACGGCGATCTGCGCGATGCGCTTCTGCGCCTCGTTGCCCTCCTCGTGCAGGACGCCGGCGAACGCCGGGCCGGAGGAGTACATCCAGACGGCCGGGTTCGAGCCGAGCAGCAGCTCCGCGTAGGCCCAGATCAGGGAGCGGGGCGAGGTGGTGCCGCCGATCTCCTCCGGCAGGCCGAGGCGCCAGTACTCCGACTCCATGAAGGCCTCGTAGCTCTTCTTGAAGGAGGCGGGGACCGGAGCCGTGTTGGTGGCGGGGTCGAAGACCGGCGGGTTGCGGTCGGCGTCGGCGAAGGACTCGGCCAGCTCGTTCTCGGCGAGGCGGGCGATCTCCGACAGGATGCTCTTCGCGGTCTCGGCGTCCATCTCGGCGAACGGGCCGGTGCCGTACAGCTTGTCGCGGCCGAGGACCTCGAAGAGGTTGAACTCGATGTCGCGGAGATTCGACTTGTAGTGCCCCATGGCGACGGCTCCGTTGTGGCTCGGGAAGGACGGTTCCTCGTACGTACCAATCGGTAACGTCATGATGCTACCCGCCGGTAATAAGAAGCAACCCCTCGCCCGCCCACTGTGACCAGGGTCAAAGCTCGCACCAGACCGTCTTGGTGCCGTCCTCCCCCCCGGTCGACGCCCCACCGCAGCGCCACGGCGTCCAGCAGGGCCAGCCCGCGCCCCGACTCGTCGGTTCCGGCCGCCCGCCGGAGCACGGGCCGCGCCTGCGCATCGGGATCGGTGAGCTCGACCCGCACGCGGGCTGCCCTTCCGGTGATCCGCAGGGTGACGGGAGTGCCCTCCCCGACATGGGTGATCACGTTGGCCAGCAGCTCCGTCACACAGAGCTGAAGCTCCGGACACGGCCTGCCGAGGTGCTCGCGCACGGCGAGCCGGACCTCCGGAACCGCCTTCGGTACGGCGATCAGCCCCACCGCGAACGGCCTCACGGGCGTCCCGCCCGCAGGGCGGCGGCGAGCCGGGCCGCGGTCCCGGCGTTGCAGTTGCCGAGGGCGATGAGCGGCGGGGTGTCGTACGTCCCGGCGTAGGAGGGGAGGTGAAGGTCGAGCGAGGGCAGCGTGATCCCGTGCGCGGCGAGGGCGGCACGCAGCTCGATGGGGGCGTCGATGGCCCGGCGGTCGGCGGTGGGGTTGCTCATGAGGCTTCCTTGCTGCTGCGGAACGTGACGAATCGCTCACAGCGTGCGGCCGATCGGCGTAGCGTGGGAAGGGTTTGGGGTTCCACGGTGCGAGGTGTGGAAAGGCGGGCTTGTGGCCGCGCGCAAGGACATCGACGGCTCGGTGAGTGTGCCGGCGTTCTACGGCAAGGAACTGCGCTGGAAGCGGGAGGCGGCGGGCCTCACCCTCCAGCAGACGGTGGAGGGAAGCTTCTACGGGGCCAGCTACCTGAGCGAGATCGAGCGGGGCCACCGGCGCATGCCGGAGGACCTGGCGCGCCACGTCGACCGGGTGCTGAAGACAGACGGCTTCTTCGCCCGGTGCTACGAGGACGTACGGAAGGCCCGCAGGGGCGCGCATGCGGAGTACCTGGCGCCCGTCGTTGAGGCGGAGGCGCGGGCGCTGGCCATCGATGAGTGGAGCAACTCGCTCATCCCCGGCCTGCTCCAGACCGAGGCGTACGCGCGAGCGGTCATCAATTCCACGCACCCGCGGGACCTGGCGGAGGAGGTGGAAGCGAAGGTTCGTGCCCGTATGCAGCGGGCAGCTCTGTTCGAGGACCCGAAGAGGCCCGAGTACTGGACGATCCTGCACGAGTGCCTGGTGCGCCAGTCGCTGCTGCCGTCAACCGAAATGGCCGAGCAGCTCGACCACATCGCCGCTTTGGCGCGTCGGCGTCGCATCGTTCCACAGGTCCTGCCGTGGAGTGCGGCTGTCCAGCCGTTCCTCGGGACCCCGCTCCTGCTCATGGAATTCGAGGCCGAGCCGCCGTTCGCGTACACGGAAAGCCCGTATCACGGGCAGGTGGTGGACGATCCGGCCCTCGTGAAGCGGTACCGCAGGTCATACGATCGGCTCAGGGCTGCCGCGCTGCCGCCGGAGGAGTCCCTGGCCTTGATCGAGCAAGCTGCCGAGGAGTGCAGAAATGGCAATGAACCTAGGTGAGTTGGGTGCCGTGGTCTGGCGCAAGAGCAGCTACAGCAACGGCGACGGTGGGAACTGCATCGAGGTGGCAGACGGCGCTGCCGGGGTCGTCCCCGTGCGGGACTCCAAGGTGGCGGACGGGCCGGCGATCCTGATCACCGCTGCGGCATGGGGGCCGTTCGTCGCCGCAGTCAAGGCCGGACTCTGACCGAAGCCAGCGCAGCCACCGAACCGCGCCCGCGGTAGGCTCTGGCGAGCCTTCGCCGGCCGAAGCGGTGGGGTGTCACGATCCTGTCGCTGCCCATGGAGGACTTCCGAGTGGAAAGCACCGAGATCGACCTGGCATCGGCTTGCTGGCGGAAGAGCAGCTACAGCAACGGCACAGGCGGCGACTGCGTCGAGGTCGCTGACGGCGTCGGCGGCGGAGTGGTCCCCGTCCGGGACTCGAAGCGGCCCTGCGGCCCCGTGATCACGGTGACGGCCGCGGCGTGGGCGCCCTTCCTGGACGGGATCAAGGGGGCCCCTTGACCGGATCCGGGCGCCTGGCGGCCGCCCACCCTCGGTAGGCTGACGGCCATGTACGGCTACGACCAGAATCCGGGCGCCCAGCAGCAGTACGCCCCGCCCCAGCAGCCGATGCCCGGGGCAGGGTACGAGCAGCCGCTGTACCCCGAGCCGTCCCCGCCCTCCCTCGCGGACGCGGTGCGCGCCTTCACCACCGGCTCGCTGTCGGCCGAGGACTTCCAGCAGATCTTCGCCACCTCCAAGGTCTACTGCCCCCGGGGCGAAACTCCCGGCTTCCTGGCGCTGCACAACACGCAGCAGCCGGTGATCCCGATGTTCACGACGCTGAAGGAGCTCCGCCGGTACGCCGGAAAGGAGTCCAAGTACTTCGTCATCACCGGCGCCGAGGTGATCGACCTGCTGCCGACCGGGTACGGCTTCGTCCTCGACATGGAGGGCGACCATCGGATGGTCTTCGACGCGAAGGCGGTCGAGCAGATGGTCGACTACGCCATGCGCCGCATGTATGGGTAGACGTCCTCCGGACGTCACGGGCACGCGGCGGGCGGGCCGCGCGGCGAGGGCGGCGCGGCCGTGGCCCGGGCGGGTGCTGGGCGCCGCGTTCGCCGTGGTGCTCCTCTCGGCGGCCTCCCTCACCGGCATCCTGGCCACCGCGGCCCTCGGCTGGACGGGGGTCCCCGGCCTGCTGACCGCGGTGGCCTGCCGCGAACAGGCCGGCGGCAGGGGGTCCACCACGAGCTGTTACAGCACGTTCGCCCCGGACGACCCGCACGCGGCCCGCGAAGCGGTCAGCGTGGACTGGCCCCGCGGCACCGAGGGCGCGACGAAGCACGTACGGATCACCGTGCTGGGTGTCCACCAGCAGGAGGACGCCCTCGAAGCGGTACTGCTCCTGGCGGTGACCGCGGGCCTCTGCGCTACCGGCGCTCTCGCCGCCTCCGCGGCCCGACCCCGCTGACCGCCGCAGCCCGACCGCCGCGCCCGGCTGCGCCGCGCCCTCAGTCCTGCGGCGTCACGCCCGGCCCGCCCCGGCGGGCGAGGCGGAAGAGGACCTTGGCGTACACGGTGGTCGCAGCCGCCGTCACGGTCGTGATGACCGCCAGCGCGAGGACGCCCATCAGGGCGGGCCACTGGCGCATGGCGTCGTCCTCGCACCGGGTGTCCTCGGACACCGGGCCGACCAGCGGCCCCGGGCACAGCGGCCTGTCCCCGTAGTCGGGGCCGTAGTCGGCGAGCAGCAGGAACGCGAACCATCCCCAGATCACCAGGGCCAGGATCATCCACCCGATCGACCACGCCTCGACACGGCCGGCCTGCCGCTCCTCCTCGGTCCGCGGGGCCGGTGTGGCGGCCACGGGATCAGGCGTGTGCTGCGTGGGCGAGTCGGCGGTCATGTGTCCCCTTCGGTTCGGTGGGTGCCTGGTCGGCATGGTCGTGCAGCGGGGGAGACCGCGAGAACGGCCTCCCCCGCGTTCGATGGCGGTGTCAGTTCTGCGGAAGCCGCACCGCCGGGCACCGGTACTGCTGGACGGCCGCGTCGACGAAGGCCTGGAAGACCTCCCGCGGCGCGGCGGAGCCCCGGTCGTAGAGCACGTCCAGGTACTCGGTGCTCCCGCGCATGGAGACGTAGACCTTGGATGTCTCGCAGGTGAGGACGGCGGCATGCTGCTGCCGTGCCACCACTCCCGCCCCACCGGGCAGGGGATCGAACCCCCGCCCCTTGAGGAGGATCCGGTCGACGAGCTGCGGATCGGAACTCGCGCTGAACCAGAGCACCCCCTTGGCGTCGCCGGCCAGGTGCAGGCCGCATGCCCAGGTGCCCGGCCTGCCGCCGCTGACCTGCTCTTTCCCGAGCGTCGCCGCGTCCTTGACCAGCGCGCCGGCAGGCAGGGCGAAGCCGGGCAGGCCGCAGACCGCGCCCGGGTCGGTGGGCGCCTCGTTCACGGCCTGGAGCCGCGGCTCCTCCGGGTTCGCACCCGCCGCGCACCCCGCCTTGTCCGCGACCCGCTGAGCGGTCCGGACGAGCGTCCGCGCGAGCTCCGTCCGGTCGACGGTGCCCTGCTTCACGACGGCCTCGACGGTCCGGACGGCGCCCGCGTCGCTCCGCCCTCCGCCGTACCTGTCGACCTTCCCCGCGCAGGCCTCTGGCAGGAGCACCCAGCCGCGCTTCCCCGACACGGCACCGGTGGCGCCGTTCGAGAAGTAGGCCATGGAGGACGGGTCCTTCCAGACCGCGGTCTGGAAGGCGAAGTCCGGGTCGTGCAGCCCGGTCTCCATCTCGATCTCCAACGGCTTCCCGCCGAAGAACGCAGCCTTCCGCTCCACGGTGCAGGAGAACCCGGGCTGACCGTCGTCCTCCGACGAGACGGTCGACAGGCGCCCCTGCGTGTCCAGGACGGCACTCAGATCGCCGGAGGCCACGGCCCCGTCGCAGAACACCTCCTCGCCCAGGAAGTCGGTGTTCCAGGCGAGGAACGCCCCGGCGACGACCGCCGCCGCCGAGACCCCTGCCGCGGCAGCCCACCACTTCCGCTTCGAACGCCCCGGCACCGTCCCCTCTCCCTGCCGCCCCGCACCCACAGTCCGTTCCTCCGTCACACTTCCGCCTCGCAGCCGCCCGTCATCGCACCTTCACCGAGGGGCAGCCGTGTTGCTTCCCGGCGGCGTCGAGGAAGGACTGGAAGACATCCCCGGCGGCCGCGTCCGAGGGGTCCGAGAGATTGAGCTGCTTCAGATAGGACGGGTTCCAACGGACTCCCAGGAACAGGTCCTTGCCTCCGCACGCCAGGACGGCTCGGCTGGTTCCGTCCACCACTCCTGTGGCGCCCGGCAGTGCGCTGAAGCCGGTGCTTGTCCTGAGCTGCTCGTTGACGATGTTCGGGTCGAGGCTGGAACCGAACGACAACTGTGCCTCGGCCTGGCCGCCGGACTGGTACAGGTCACACGCCCAGGAGCCTGCCGGTGTACCGCTGGTGCGCTGCTCTTCGAGCTTGGCGCCGGCCTTGCCGACGGCGCTGTCCGGAAGTCGCAACCCGGGGATCCGGCAGACCGAATCGGCTGTGATCGCCTCCGGGTCCGTGGGCTGCCGGACCTTCGGTGCCTGCGGCGGAGCACCTGTGGAACACCCGGCAGCGGCGGCCACCTTCTGCGCCGTGTCCACGAGCAGGCCCGTGAGCTTCTGGGGATCGACTACGCCCTTTTTGAGTTCTGCCTGGACAACGGGGACCTTGTTCGGCACGGGGAGCAGCTTTCCGCCGCCCTGCACGACCGTGTTGACCTTGTCCCGGCACTTCTCCGGCAGCAGCACCCAGCCCCGGCTTCCCGAGACGGCCCCGGTGACTCCTTCCGTGAGGAAGGACATGCTGGAGGCGTTCTCCCACGCGGGCGACCGGAACGGGAAGTCCGGAGTGTAGACGGCGGTGTTCACCACCATCTCCAGCTCCTCGCCCCCTGTGATCACGCCGCCTCGCGCTACGGTGCAGCGGAACGAGGCGTCGCCGCCGGGGCCCTCGGGAGCGTCCGAGACACGGCCCCGGGTGTCGAGGACCGACGCGGCCCACTCACCCGCGACCTTCCCCGCACACAGGTCCGTGGCGGCGAACACGTTCGTGTCCGACCACAGGAACAGCCCGGAGAGGACTGACAGCCCCGCGCAGCCGGCGACGGCGGCCATCACCTTCTTGTTCTTCATTGCCTTGATCCTGCTTCCGGGCCGGGTTCCTGCTCTAGACCTTTGCTTTCAGAGCGTCGATGGTGTTCTCGCGACCAGAGGTGTAGCTCTGCTGGGCCTCGGTCTTCGCCACGCCCGTCACACTCTCGGACGCGGCGTTCGGCTGCTCCTTGTGCCAGTTCGTGAAGAAGGCGTCAAGCGCGTCCATGGCTGCCATGTTCTTGGAGGAGCGATCCTCGCGGGCGACCATGCCCTGCTCCGAGACGAACGCGTTGAGCCACTGGTTGACCCCGATGTCGACAGAGCGCTGAGCGATGTCGCCGATCACGGGGATCCCGGTGATCAGACCGCCTCCGACGTGGTAGCCGTAGAACCTCTTGTCGGTGGCCTCCGAGACCGCCGATTCGAGCTGGCCGATGCGGAGGTCTCCGCCCAGCGCGGTCATGCTGCCGAAGACTTCGCCGATCTTCGCCGCGCGAGGAGTGATGGCGTCTCCGTTGGGATACGTCTCGGAGGCGAGCTGCTCCGCCATGTATCCCAGTTGCGCCTGATAGAGCATGTTGAAGTTCTTGGGCTCCGCACCCTCGGGGATATCGGATACGCCCCGCATGAAGCGCAGGATGCTGGCCTGGCTGTTCTGGATCCGCGAGTCGTCTCCGTGGGCGTACTCGTCGTTCCTCCCGACGCGTCCGCCGGTGCCGTTGCCCGCCAGGATGTCCCCGGTGTCCTGCGTGTAGGAGACCAGCGCACGGGCCAGGGGATCCCGCATGTTGGCGTAGTCCTCCTTCGCGAGCAGCTCGCCGGCCTTGCCGGTGCGGTCCGACTTGCCCTCCTTGCCCTCCGGGTCGCCGTAGTCGAGGAGGTTGATCGTGTCGTGCATGATGCGGGCCTGGGCCTCGCTGTGCCGGCCGAGTTCCTCGCCCGGTGAGCCCGGCGTGCGGCCCGTCGTGGCGGCCTCGATGGCCAGGCCCAGGCCGGCGCGGACGTCCTTGTCGAGGGTGTCCTTGCCGGCGATCTCGATGTTGCCGCGCCAGTCGGCGGTGTTCACGATGTCCCAATCGCGGTCCGTCAGCAGGTAGTCCAGACGGTTCTTGCCGCCGTCGGCCGCCGGGTCGAGGTAGCCGGTCGCGGCCTCCGGGTTGCGGCTGATGATGCCCAGCGCGCCGTCGACGGGGTCGTTGGCGAACCAGCCGTCCTTCTTGCCCTCGAACCTGCCGTACAGGTCCCAGACGTCCTTGTCCTTCTTCTCCGCGGCGATCATCTGGTCGGTGAGGTCGCCGAGGAACTGCGGGGAGTAGCCGCTGCCCTGCTGCATGAGGGTGACGAGGCCCTGGTAGCCGCGGATCTCCTGGCCCTGGCCGCGCGTCATCGGGGCCTTGTCACCCGCGACGTCCAGTTCGAACTTGTCCAGGCCGGCCTTCTTCAGGTCGCCCATGAAGTCGTTGTAGAACTTCGCGTCGGAGCTCTTCGACCACTTCTCGTACGCCTCCCGGTACTCCTTGGAGCCGTAGGGAGGGTTCTTCTTCCCGTCCTCGAAGACCACCTGCGTGGCGTTGGAGACGGTGTTCGCCAGCATCTTGTTCGTGTCGCCGTACAGGCCCTTGCGGCCGGAGTCGCTGCCGTGCGCGCCGTTGTTGAGCGTGTTCGACAGCTTGATCGTTCCTTCGGCGCCGCCGATGGCCGTCACGAAGTCACGGCCGAAGTCGGTGTGGTGCTTGAAGGCGGTGTTGCCGTTGTCGCGCAGGATGCGGTTGAGGCTCTCGACATCGGCGTTCGAGACCTTCTCGCCGTTGTTGAGGCGGGTGGCGACGTCCTTGGCGTGCTCCAGCTCGTACTGCTCGATGTCGCTCTTCGCGCCCGCGTTGAAGCCGCTGCCCGTGGCGTCCTTGCCGCCGGGTACGCGGTCCTTGTTGCTGTCCTTGACGGCGCCGGCGAGGGCCATCTTCACGCCGGCGTCGGCGTCTTCGAAGGCCTTGACGTACTTCTTGATCTGGCCGGCCCAGTCGTTGGCCGCCTTGTTGTAGTCCGCGAGCAGCTTCTGGCCGTCGGGGTCGTGGACGTACGCGTAGCGTTCCTGGGCCGTCAGGTCGGGGCGGACGTTGCCCTCGTCGTCGACGGCCATCTTCGCCTTGCGGGCGTCCGCGACCACCGACTCCAGGCGCTGCTTCAGCTCCGTGAACTGCCCGTGGGCGTCCCGCAGCAGGTCCGCGATGGCCTTCGCCTGCGTCTGTGCGGCCCCGTACTCGTACTGCGTGCCCGCGAAGTTCGTGTGCGCGGTGCCCTGGGCTATGCCCTGCCAGGTGGTGTTGCCCTGCGCCAGCCCCTGCGTGGCGGCCGCGTAGGCCGACTCCGCCTTCTTGAAGTCGCTCGCCATGTCGTCCCAGGCCTTGGCCGCGGCGGTGAGCTTGTCGTACTGGGCCGACATGACCTTCTTGTACGTGAGTCCCATGCTCTACAGCTCCCCTGTCAGCGGTACGCCTCGACGCCGGGCTCCGGCGCGGGCTTCAGCAGCGGGCGGAAGCCGTTGTATATCTCGCTGTCCTGCCCCAGGAACATCCGCCGTGTGACGGCAAGGTTGTGGGACTCCGTGGCCAGGCGGCTCAGCAGGTTCTTGACCTGGTTGTCCCAGGTCGTCTCGACCGTCTTCAGGCCCGCCGCCGTGTCCCAGCCCGAGAAGGCGGTGATGGCGGAGGCCGTCTCCTCGTCGGCCTTCTTGGCGGCGGTCTCCGTCTGCGTCTTCACCTCGCCGCCGAGCTTTCCGGATGCGATCTTCTTCTTCGACTCGTCGCTGCCGAAGTCGGCCGAGCCGCCGCCTCCGCCGCCGTCCGGTGCGGCGAGCTGGTTCAGACGCATGGCGGGGTTCTGACGTGCCGCCGCCTCCGTGCGCAGTTGGGCCCATTCCTCGTCGAAACCCATCGTCTCCCCCGTGGTGTTTTCGAGATCGTGGTGTCGCCTTGGGCGTCAGTTCTATCAAGGTGTGCGGGTGTGAAGGGCGGGGCGGAGGCCACCGGAAGTGGATCGTGATCTTCACTCCACCCTGTGTTGGGTGCATGTCACGGAACGTGGGTCGCCGGTGCGGGAATGGCGGGCGGGGAGTCCGTGTTCTGGTGGGTGGCAGAAAGTTTTAGATTCAACTAAACTCGGTGCAGAAGGAGGTTCCGACCATGCCTGCAGTGACTGTGGAGAACCCGCTGACGCTTCCCCGCGTCGCCGAGCCGGGCCCGGAGGCCGCCGCCCGCAAGGTGCTGGCCGTCACGACCGCTCCCGGAGGCTTCGAGGGCGAGGGATTCCCGGTGCGCCGCGCGTTCGCCGGGATCAACTACCGCCACCTCGACCCGTTCATCATGATGGACCAGATGGGCGAGGTGGAGTACGCGCCGGGCGAGCCGAAGGGGACCCCCTGGCACCCGCACCGCGGCTTCGAGACGGTCACCTACCTGATCGACGGCACGTTCGTCCACCAGGACAGCAACGGCGGCGGCGGCGTCATCAACGGCGGCGACACCCAGTGGATGACCGCCGGCTCCGGCCTCCTGCACATCGAGGCCCCGCCGGAGTCCCTCGTCGTCAGCGGCGGGCTCTTCCACGGCCTCCAGCTGTGGGTGAACCTCCCGGCCTCCGACAAGATGATGCCCCCTCGCTACCAGGACATCGGCGGCGGCAAGGTCACCCTGCTGACCACCCCGGACGGCGGCGCCCTGCTGCGCGTCATCGCCGGCGAGCTGGACGGCCACAGCGGCCCGGGCATCACCCACACCCCCATCACGATGATCCACGCGACGGTCGCACCGGGCGCACAGCTCACCCTGCCGTGGCGCGAGGACTTCAATGCCCTCGCCTACGTCCTGGCCGGCCAGGGCAGCGTCGGCACCGACCGGCGCCCCGTCCACACCGGGCAGACCGCCGTCTTCGGCGACGGCGGCTCGCTGACCCTGCGCGCGGAGGCCTCCCAGGACTCCCGTACGCCGGCCCTGGACGTCGTCCTCCTGGGCGGGCGCCCCATCCGCGAGCCGATGGCGCACTACGGGCCGTTCGTCATGAACAGCCGGCAGGAGCTCCAGCAGGCCTTCGACGACTTCCAGGCCGGACGGCTGGGGACCATCCCCACCACGGCCCGGGAGCGCACCAGGACGGCGGAGCAGCACTCCTGACCCGCCGAGGTCCCCGATCCGGCCCAGCCCCCGTCCCCCGAGGGCCGGACCGCCCCCGGCCGGCCCGGTCCCGCCCCCCTGGACCGGGGCCGGCCGGGCTCTGCCCGGTCACAGGGCAATACAGCCAGTGCTGTGACCCGGTGAACCTTCCGGCCACAGCACTAGCGGCGCAGTGCCTCCGCCGGCTGGGTACGCGAGGCCCGCCACGCCGGGTAGAGGCCGGCCAGGATCCCCGTCACCAGGCCGATCAGCGGCGCCGCGGCCACCGTCGGCGGTGACATCACCGGCGTCCAGTCGCGCAGCGCCGACACCCCGACCACGGTCAGCGTGCCCAGCGTCGTCCCGACCAGCCCGCCCACCGCGCCCTGTGCGGCGGACTCGGCGAGGAACTGGGCGGTGATGTGCCGCCCGCGTGCCCCGAGCGCCCGCCGCAAACCGATCTCCCCCGTGCGCTCCAGCACCGCGACGAGCGTGGTGTTCGCGATCCCCACCGCGCCGATGACCAGGCAGATCGCCGCCAGCAGCAGGAACAGCTGGTCCAGGTCGGAGGTCACCCCCGAGCGCAGGCCCCGCGGATCCGGCGGCGGCTCCGCCGCCATCCACTCCGGATGGTCGGGGCGCAGCGCGAGCGGCAGCTCCGCGGCGACCTGCCGGGCCGCACCCAGCTGCGTCACCACCAGCATCCGGGCCCGCTGGGCGTTGTCGGGCGGCCCCCACAGCCGCTCGGCGGCCCCGCGCGGCACCATCACCGACAGCAGCAGGTCCGGTTTGCGCTCGGCGCCGTCCGCGATTCCGACCACGGTGAACGGGTGCCCGCCGACGAACACGGCTGGCCGGCTCTCCAGCGTCGTGATGCCCAGGCGGGCCGCCACTGCGCGGCCGACCACCGCGACCTGCTCCGCGCGCCCGTCGTGGAAGGAGTCGTACGCCCGCCCCGAGCCCAGCGTGAGCCCGGCAGCCCGCAGCATCCCCGGGGACGCGGCGACCACGGGGATGCGCTCGCCGGCCTCGCCCGCGACGGGCGCCGAGCGGACCGTCGCCGCCTCGCCGAGCGGCACCGGCCAGAACACCCCCGCAGCCACCACCCCGTTGAGGGCGCCGGCCCGGCCGTCCGCGTCGCGCGGGAAGGCGTTGGGGACCTGCAGGGCGAGCTGCGGGTCGGCGCCGCCCGCCGTGTCGCGGACGCCGACCTCGGTGGCCGTCAGCGCGTTGAACCGGCTGTCGATCTGCGAGGAGGCCGTGGCGGTCAGCCCGAGGATCGCCACGAACGTCCCGACGCCGAGGACCGTGCCCAGGCCGGTGAGCGCGGAGCGGGCCGGCCGCTGGAGCATCCCGGCGAGCGCCTCCGAGACCAGGTCCCGGGCCGACAGCCGGGACGGCGGGATGTCCGGAGCACCGCCGGACCCGCGGCGCCGGGGGAACCTCACGGCGCGGCCTCCTCGGTCAGGATCCCGTCCCGGATGGCGACGGTCCGCGCGCCGCGCGCCGCCACCTGCGGGTCGTGCGTGATGACGAGCAGGGTCAGCCCGTCCCCGTGCAGCTCGTCCAGCAGCGCCAGCACCGACGCGGCCGTCACCGTGTCCAGGTTCCCGGTGGGCTCGTCGCACAGCAGCAGCGACGGCTCCGCGACCAGCGCGCGGGCGACGGCGACGCGCTGCCGCTCGCCGCCCGACATGCGGCTGGGCAGGTGCCCGGTGCGGTGGCCGAGCCCGACGCGCTCCAGCGCCGTACGGGCCCGGGCGGCGCGCTGCCCGCGCGGGACCCCGTTGTAGACCATCGCGAGCAGGACGTTCTCCAGGGCGCTGCGGTGCGGCAGCAGGTGGAAGGACTGGAAGACGAAGCCGATGCGCTGCCCGCGCAGGGCAGTGCGGTCCCGGTCGGGCAGCGTGCCGGTGTCGATGCCGTCGAGGAGGTACCGTCCGGCGGTCGGCGCGTCGATGAGCCCGGCGACGTTCAGGAACGTCGACTTGCCCGAGCCGGAGGGGCCGACGACGGTGACGTACTCGCCGCGCCGCACTGTCAGCCGGCACGGCCGCAGCGCCTCGACGGGCGGAGGGCCCGGATAGGTGAGGCCGACGCCCTCGAAGCGGACGACCGGCGGCGCATCCGCGGCCGGCCCGCCCGCGGGGGTGCCGTTCACGGCGGTCCCCCTCACGGTGTGGCCCGCGCGACCAGGACGCGGTCCCCGTCGGCGAGCGCGCCGCCGCCGACCGGCTCGACCTGCACCATGCCGTCGGCGGACATCCCGGCCCGGACCTCCACGCGGCGCCGTGCGGCGGTGTCGGCGGGATCCGCGCCGAGCACCGTGACCGTGGTCCGGCCGTCCGCGCCCGCCGACACCGCCGAGAGCGGGACGACGAGGACCGGCTCGCCGGAGGAGGCCGCCGTCACGGTGAGCCGGACGCCCTGGCCGGCGAGGCGGGCGTCGAGCGCCTTGTCGGGGGTGACCGTCAGGGCGTACCCGCCGGGATCCGGGGCGCCGCCCGGTGCGCCGTCCGCGCCGCCGCCCGGCTGGGCCGCCCCCGGGCCCGCGCCGCCGGGGCCGCCGGCCGCCGGGGCGGGGGCGTCGGCGACGGAGGCGACCGTGCCGGCGGCGGTCAGTCCGGTGGCCTCCGACAGGACCTCCACCTTCATGCCCGGCTTGACCAGCTCCCGCTGGTGCGCCGGGAGCGAGGAGCGGATCACCGGTGCGCCGGCCGACACGACCAGCAGCCCCTCGGGGACGGGCTCGCCGACCGCGGCCCGCACTGCGTCGACCCGCGCGGGAAAGCCCTTGAGGAAGACCAGCTCGTCGGCCGGGACCATCGGGCCCGCCGCCGCGCGGGCCGCCTCCAGCCGCCCGGCGGCCTTGGCGAGGTCGGCCTGCGCGAACGCCAGCTGCTGCTGAGCCTCGGCGGTGTCCGCACCGCCGACCTCCTTTGCCTTCGCCAGGGCCGTCTTGGCCGTCATGACCTGCCGTTTCGCGGCGTCGACGGCGTCCTCCGCCGCCTGGATCCGCTCCGTGTCGCCCGGGTCGGCCGGCCGGGGCGTGTAGCCGAGCGCGGTGTAGAGGGCGGTGACGGCGGCCTTGGTGCCGGGGCCGTACGTCCCCGACGGGTCCTTGCCGGTGGAGTGGCCGAGCGCCCTGAGGCCGGCCTGGAGCTGGCCCACGTCCTTGCCGGTCGCTCCCGGCTTGAGGTCCCGGTACACGGGCAGGGCTCCGGCCAGCGCGAACACCGGCCGTCCCGACACCTCGACCAGCACCTCGCCGGCCTGTACGGCGGCCCCCGGCTGTTTGGCGACCCGGGTCACGACGGGCTTGCCGCCCCCGCCCGCGGCCGCCGCGGCCCCCGCGCCCGGCGAGAGCGCCACCACCTGCTCGGCGGCGACCGTGCCACGGACGACGACGGAGGAGGTGAGCACACGGCGCTCCACGCGGTCGGACAGGACGGAGGGCGGCGGCGGTGCCGCATCGGCGGCTACCTGGGCGGGGGAGCGGATGGACGCGCCGAGCGCGACCCCGGCCCCGGTCAGCAGGACGGCACCGGCGACGACCCAGGCCAGCATCCGCCGGCGCCGCCGCAGCGACCCGCCGTCGCCGTCGCCGCTTCCGGCACCGGCACCGCCGGCACCGGCACCGCCGGCACCGGCGCTGCCCGGGGCGGAGCCCCCGCCGGGCGGCCCCTCCGCCTCGGCTCCGGTCTCCCGCTCTGCGCCCGCCTCCCGCTCCGTGTCCGTGTCTGCCGTCGGCGGCTGTTGATGTTTCACGTGAAACCCGGTCTCCCGCTCAGCAGTTCTCGCCGATCACCCGGAGCGAAGCCACCCGCCACGGGCCGCCCTCCCCCTCCCGCTTGAGGGTGAAGGCGCCCAGCTGCGTCGGCTTGTCCTCCAGCTGGTCGACCGGCCGGCCGGTCCGCGCGTCGTGGATCAGCCAGCGGTCGAGGTCGATGCAGTCGTGCAGCACCAGCTGCCCCGGCCCGGCGTCGGAAACGCCCTCCACGCGGTGCCCCACCTCGCCCAGCAGCACCTGCCCGGCCGTACGGGAGTGCGCGAGGTTCTCCCGCAGCTCCGCCAGCTGGGTTCCCGTGGCTACCCGTTCGAGCGCCGGATCCGCGGGGTCGGGCGTGCGGTTCGCCGTGAGCCAGGCCGCCCAGTACGCGTCGTACGCCTGCCGGACCTCCGGGTCCGGGTTCCGCAGCCCGGCCTCGGCGGACGGGCGGCCGTCCGCCGAGGCGGAGGATTCAGGGGAGGTGCAACCGGTCACGGCGGCCAGTGCCAATGCCGCACAGGCGGCGGCCCCGGCGGCGGCCCCGCCCGCGCCGCGGAGCCTCACGCCCCGCCGCCCGCGAGGACCTTCTCGGCGAACCGGACCTGCTCGCCGAGGTGCTTCTTCTCCTGGTCCAGGTCCTGCTTCCGCTTCTCCACGAGCTGCGTCTGGTAGGCGGCCAGGACCGCGGTCCAGGTGTCCGACAGCTTCGTCCGCTGCTTGCACGACACGTCCGTGGTCGCCGCCGTGATCTCCTCGGAGGTGACGGGCCCGGTCCACCGGGTGCCCTCCATCTGCTGGAGCTCCCACGGCGTCTTCACCTGGAACCCCGCCTCGCGCATGCACCCGCTCCACTCGGTCACGGCCGCCGTGACCCGGCTGTCACCCCGGGCCCGGTCCGCGGCCTGCCGGGCGAGCTCGTCGACCAGGCCGTTCCCGGCCGGGGCCCCGGCGGGCCCCGTGGTACTGCGCGGGTACAGCTTGCGGGCCGCCTCGCCCGCGCAGCCGCCCTCCGGGGCGCCCGGGTGCGCGGGGGCCCCGTCCTGCGGGCCGAACAGGGCGGCCGTCTCGCTCGGATCGCGCTTCTGCGCCGCGCCCGCCTCCCGGTCGGGCAGCCCGCCGGACCGGTACCCGTGCTTCTTGGCCGCCTCGGCGTCGACCAGCCCGATCCCGCTGGTGGTGCGCCGGGCGCCCGCGCCGGCCGTGACGTACGTGTCCGTGTTCTTGAACGAGGCGAAGCCGATGCGGTGCATACAGGCCTCCGTCAGGATGTCCTGCGCCTGCTGGAGGACCTTCTGCTGGCTCGTGTCGAACCCGTACGCATCCAGCGGGAGTGGCGCGTTCGCCGGGTCGGGCTGCGGGGTGATCTTCACCGCGGGTTCGCCCCGGTCCCCGGCCGCGCCGCCGGGCCGCGCGGGTTCGGAGGTGCAGCCGCCCAGTGCCGCGGCCGCCGCCAGGGCGGCGGCCGTCAGCAGGAGCGGCCGTCGGCGTGCAGGGAGCACGATCAGCCTTTCGGTGGTGGGCCGGTGGTCGTACACTGCGCGGCACACCCGGGGCCGGGACCGATTCCAGCGGCCCCGGCCCCGGGTGGATCCGCGTACCGGTCAGCAGTGGCCGGAGGCCCACTTCGTCAGCAGGGTCATGGAGCTGAAGCCCGTGACCCCGGTGTTGTTGTTGCGGTGCTTGTCCCACCACTTGTTGCCGTTGATCACGGTGCCGGCCTTGTAGCAGATCGGCGTGATCGTGTGGCTCGGGTAGCCGAGGCCGAGGACCGACGAGCTGGTGGTGGAGTTGGAGCGGATACGCACCCCGTTCTCGGTGTAGTCGCCGGCGTGGGCGACGGTGACCGTTCCCAGGGCGATCGTGGCGGCGGAGAGCGCCACCGCGGTGAACCTTGCTGCCTTGCGCACGCTGTCTCCTCTTCTGAGCGGACACGTCGTGGTGCAGCCGAGAGGAGAAGTCGGCACCGCCCGCAGCGGCATGCGCCGTGCTGGTCCCCCCGGTCCGGTCAACGACGATGGCACGAAGACGAATCGCGTACCAGGGGGTTGCGGGCGAGGCGGCCGGACCGGCTCGAATCCTCCCTTTACACGACGGGTCCGGCCTCCAAGGGCCCTACAGATCATTTCGGGCGTTTGCGCAGGAGGGCACGGCAGCGCGCAACCGGTGCCCTCGGGTCCGCCGCTTTCGGACGATCAGGGACCGGTTCGGGGTTGTCCGGAAAACACCGCTACTCCAATGGCCTAATCCGCCGCCGGCACCGGTGGACCCGCCGGCTCCGCAGCCGCTGCCGCGGCGGCGGCCGGGGCTGCGAGTGCGTACCGCGCCCGCAGCTCGGAGAGCACGCCGAACGCCGCCGCCGTCAGCGGCACCGCCAGCAGCATGCCGAGGATCCCCGCGACGCCCGCGCCCGCCGTGATGGCGAGCATGACCACCGCCGGGTGCATCTGCACGGTCCGGCTCTGGATCACCGGCTGCAGGACGTGCCCCTCCAGCACCTGCACGGCGAGGACGACGCCGACCGCCCACAGCCCGACGATCCAGCCCCGCTCGGCGAACGCGACGAGCACGGCGACCGTGCCGGAGATGAACGCCCCCAGGTAGGGGATGTACGCGCCGACGAACACGAGCGCGCCGAGCCCGACCGCTCCGGGAACCTGCAGCACCAGCAGGCCCGCGGTGATGCACAGGGCGTCGATGAGCGCGATGAACGTGGTTCCGCGCATGAAGCCCTCGACCGCCCCGAAGGCGCGGCGGGCCATCGCCTCGACGGTGTCGCCGGACGCGCTCGGCGCGAGCGAGCGCAGCGTCCCCACGGCCCGGTCGGAGTCCCGCAGGAAGAAGAAGATCAGCAGCAGTGCGAGGACGGCGGTGGCGAGCATGGAGGTGACGGCGCCGATACCGGCGATCACACCGGACGCGGCGGTCCCGCCGAACTTCGCCAGCAGCCCCTTCGCGTTCGCGGCCAGGTCCTCCAGCGAGGTGCCGGCGGCCCCGAAGTGCGGGGCGAGGTCCTGCCCGGCGCGCCGCAGCGAGCCGGCGATCTGGTCGCCGGTGTCGATCAGGGCGGCGACCACCACGTACGTCGCCCCGCCGACCACCGCGGTCACGGCGAGGCAGGTCAGCGCCGCGGCGAGGGAGCGGTTGACGCCCATCCGGACGAGCCGCCGGTGCATCGGGCCCAGCAGGGCCGTGCCGAGCAGGGCGAGCAGGACGGGGGTGACGGCCGTCTTGAAGACGGTGCACAGCCACACGCCGACCGCGGCCACACCGGTGACCAGCAGGACGACGGCGCACCAGGCGGCGAGGCGGCGCACCGGCTCGGGCAGGAGGGAGGGCGAAGGGCTCAGCACCCGGTCATCCAACCACGGGCCCGCCGCGATCGTCTTTGCCGCTCATCGGACCGGTGTGCCCGTCCGGGCGGGGCGGGCGGGCGCGCCAGCGCGGGTCCCGGCCCGGACGGTAACCTTGTCAGGGTTGAATCCACCCTGGTATCGCGAAGAACTGGATGACTGATGCATCGGTACAGGTCCCACACCTGCGGCGAGCTCCGCGCCTCTGACGTCAACACCGACGTCCGGCTCAGTGGCTGGCTGCACAATCGTCGAGACCTGGGCGGCATCCTCTTCATCGATCTGCGCGACCACCACGGCATCACGCAGCTCGTCGCCCGCCCCGGCACCCCGGCCGCCGAGGCGCTGGACAAGCTCTCCAAGGAGACCGTCGTCCGCGTCGACGGCAAGGTCGTCTCCCGCGGCGCCGAGAACGTCAACCCCGACCTGCCCACCGGCGAGATCGAGATCGAGGCCGCCGAGGTCGAGGTGCTGGGCGCGGCCGGCCCGCTGCCCTTCACCATCAACACCGACGACGGTGTGAACGAGGAGCGGCGCCTGGAGTACCGCTTCCTGGACCTGCGCCGCGAGCGCATGCACCGCAACATCATGCTGCGCTCCGCGGTGATCGCCGCGATGCGGCAGAAGATGACGGCGCTCGGCTTCAACGAGATGGCCACCCCGATCCTGACCGCGACGTCCCCCGAGGGCGCGCGCGACTTCGTGGTGCCGTCCCGCCTGAACCCCGGCAAGTTCTACGCGCTGCCGCAGGCGCCGCAGCAGTTCAAGCAGCTGCTGATGATCTCCGGCTTCGACCGCTACTTCCAGATCGCGCCCTGCTTCCGCGACGAGGACGCCCGCGCCGACCGCTCGCCGGGCGAGTTCTACCAGCTCGACGTGGAGATGTCCTTCGTCGAGCAGGAGGACGTCTTCCAGCCGATCGAGAAGCTGATGACCGAGCTCTTCGAGGAGTTCGGCAACGGCCGCCACGTCACCTCCCCGTTCCCGCGGATCCCGTTCCGCGAGTCGATGCTCAAGTACGGCAGCGACAAGCCGGACCTCCGGGCCGCGCTGGAGCTCGTCGACATCACCGACGTCTTCGCGAACTCCGAGTTCAAGGCGTTCGCCGGCAAGCACGTCCGCGCCCTGCCGGTCCCGGACACCGCCGCGCAGCCCCGCAAGTTCTTCGACGGCCTCGGCGACTTCGCCGTCTCGCTCGGTGCGAAGGGCCTGGCCTGGGTGCGCGTCGGCGAGGACGGCTCGCTGACCGGCCCGATCGCCAAGTTCCTCACCGAGGAGAACGTCAAGGTCCTCACCGAGCGCCTGGGCCTGGCCCCCGGCCACGCCGTGTTCTTCGGCGCCGGCGAGTTCGACGAGGTCTCCAAGATCATGGGCCCGGTCCGCGTCGAGGCCGCCAAGCGCGCCGGCCACTTCGAGGAGGACGTCTTCCGGTTCTGCTGGATCGTCGACTTCCCGATGTTCGAGCGGGACGAGGAGACGGGCAGGATCGACTTCTCGCACAACCCGTTCTCCATGCCCCAGGGCGGCATGAAGGACCTGGAGGAGAAGGACCCGCTCGACATCCTGGCCTGGCAGTACGACATCGTCTGCAACGGCATCGAGCTGTCCTCCGGCGCCATCCGCAACCACGAGCCCGAGGTCATGCTGAAGGCCTTCGAGATCGCGGGCTACGAGGCGGAGACCGTCGAGCGCGAGTTCGCCGGCATGCTGCGCGCGTTCCGCCTCGGCGCCCCGCCGCACGGCGGCATCGCCCCGGGCGTCGACCGCATCGTCATGCTCCTCGCGGACGAGCCGAACATCCGCGAGACCATCGCGTTCCCGCTGAACGGCAACGCGCAGGACCTGATGATGGGCGCGCCGACGGTGCTGGAGGAGTCCCGCCTGCGCGAGCTGAACATCGCGCTGCGCAAGCCGGTGGAGACGAAGACCTCCGAGCCGGTCGAGAAGGCCGTCAAGCAGCACCAGTAAGCCGTCGGCCGCGGCGGCTGCGGCCGCCGCGGCCGACGGACGGCGAAGGCGCCCCCGCCCCGGATCTCTCCGGGGCGGGGGCGCCTTCGTGTCGGTGCGAGGCGGGGGCGCGGCCGCTCAGAAGTGCTCCAGAACGCCCTTGAGCAGGGCGGCGGAGGTGAGCTCGCGGGGGGCGGGGCCGGCGTGGAAGAAGCCGGTGTTCGCGCCGTCCAGCCTGCGCAGGAAGTCGAAGGCCTTGTTGTCGTGGTCGCCGAACGCGACGAACTGCCAGTGGACCTCCGGTGCCGCCTCGGCCGCGTCCGCGAGCGCCTGCTTCGCGGGCTGGCGGCTGTCGGGGGCGCCGTCCGTCTGGAACACGACGAGGGCCGGGCCCGCGCCGCCGTCCTCGCGGTACCGCTTCAGGACCTGCTCCACGGCGACGTGGTAGCTGGTGCGGCCCATGCGGCCCAGCTCGCCGTTGCGGGCCTCCGCCCAGGAGGCGTCGTGGGTGTCGAGGGCCAGGTCGGCGGTGCCGTCCACCTCCGTGGAGAAGAAGACGGTGTGCACGGTCGCCTCGGTGTCGAGGTGCGCGGCGAGCGCCAGCGCGTGGTCGGCGAGGTGCTGGGCGCTGCCGTCCTTGTAGAACGGGCGCATGGAGCCGGAGCGGTCCAGGACCAGGTACACCTTGGCGCGCGCCCCGGTACGGCCCTTGCCGCGGAGCACCTGCCCGGCGGCCTTGTAGGCGGCGGCCACCTCGGGGGCCCGCTTCCGCACGACGGCAGCCGCGACGGCAGGCCCCTCCGTGACGGGCTCGGCCGCGGCCGCGGGCTCGGGCTCCGGCTCTTTGGCGGGTGCGGCTTCGGTGGCGGCGGAGACGGGCTCGGCCTCGGGCTCCGCTGCGGCTTCGGGCTCGGCCTCCGCCGTGGCGGGCTCGGGCTCCGGTTCGGCGGCGGGCTCCGGCTCGGCCTCGGCCTTCGCCGCGGCTTCGGGCTCGTCCTCCGCAACGGCAGGCGCAGGCTCGGGCGCGGCGGCGGGCTCGGGCTCCGCCTCGGCCAGGGCCCTTTCGGGTGAGGGCTCGGCTTCGGCCGTGGCGGGCTCGGGCTGCGCCTCGGGCTCGGCGAGGACCTCGGCTTCCGCGGTCGCGGCAGCTGCGGGCTCCGCCTCCGTCTGCGCCGCGGGTGCGGTCTCGGCAGCGGCCTCGGGCCCGGCCGCGGCGGCCTCCCCGGTCGCGGCCTGGGGCTCGGCTGCGGCTGTGGCCTCGGGCTGCGGCTGCGGCGCTGCGGCTTCGGCGGCCTGCTCCGCGGCCTCGGCCTCCGGCTGGGCGGGGGCTGCGGCAGCGGCGGCGGGCTCCGCCGCCTCGGGCGCCGGCTGGGCCGCGGCTTCGGGGGCCGGTGCGGGCTCCGCGGCAGCGGCAGCGGTGTCGGACTGCGGCGGCTGGGAGGGGGAAAGGGGGCGGCGGGCCTCGGGGACGGTCGGGTCCGCTGCCGTCGCGGTCAGTACGGCGGCGCCCGCTTCGCGGTCGCGCGGCGCGGACTGCGGCGGGACGGTCGGGTTATCGAAGGACGCCGCGACGAGCTCGGCCGCCGCGTCCAGCGGGTTGCGATCCGCCTGGTTCGGCACGCCAGGCGAAGAGGTGGTGGAGGTGGCCTCGGTCGTCTCCGGAACCGGCTCGGCGGACCGTCCGAAAACCTTGCGCAACAAGCTCCGAATACCCATGGGCCAGGCCTTTCGCATGAGTGCGTGCGTCTTTTGTCCGTGCTGCGCGGTTGATCCCTGCCCAGAGTGGACACGTAAGGTTATCGGCCCCTCGGCTGGAACGTCGGCAGGGTCACCCTTCGTGGCGCCCGGCCCGTTCCGTCCGTTTTCGGCCTTCTCCCACATCTCCTGTTTGTTCCGGTCCCCACGGGGAATTGCCCCCGCGGACCGCGCTGACCGGCACCGTATCGCGTCCCTCCGTTTCACTGAAGCGGCGCCGTACGAGCCGAATTGGGAGTTTTTGCGTCAGGTGTCGGGTGGCTTCCGCTCGCCGCCGGAAGTGGCCGAAAGACGGAGGCCTCCACCCGGCCCGCCCGCTTTGAACGTGAACTCCCGCTCCGACGTGCCCGGTTCACCGCGCGTTCATCCCGCGGCCGCCGTATCGGCGCGGGCCCGCCCTAGCGTCACCGCTGGATCCGGCCGACTTTCCGTCGGCCCGTGCAGCTACGGAGGATTTCTCGTGCGCAAGCTCCTGCCGCTCATCGGCACCCCGCACGGGGGCGGCCGTTCCGCCCTCACCTGCCGCTACCGCTGCGGTGATGCCTGCTTCCACGAGGTTCCCAACACGAGCGGCAACGAGTACGTCGGCGATGTCATCGCCCGCGCCTACTCGCGCCGCTCCATGCTGCGCACCGCCGCCGTCGTCACCGTCGCCACCGCCGCCGGCACCGCTGCGGCGGTCGGCGGCAGCGGGTCCCCCGCGAACGCCGCCCCCGTGGCGGACGCGCTCGCCGCCGGCGGCGCTGGCGACGCCGCGGGGGCGCGCGGCCTGCGCTTCACGCCCGTCGCGCCGAACACACACGACCGGGTCACCGTCCCCGCCGGCTATGAGCAGCACGTCGTCATCCGCTGGGGCGACCCCATAGTCAAGGGCGCCCCCGCCTTCCACCCGGACCGGCAGACCGCCGCCGCCCAGGCAGGCCAGTTCGGCTACAACAACGACTTCCTCGCCCTGCTCCCGCTCGGCAGCCGCTACGAGCGCCGGCAGCTCCTCGTGGCCAACCACGAGTACACCGACGAGCAGCTGATGTTCCGGGGCTACGACCCGGAGAACCCGACCCGCGAGCAGGTCGAGATCGCCTGGGCCGCGCACGGCCTCGGCGTGGTCGTCGTCCAGGAGGACCACCGCAGCGGCAGGCTGACCGCCGTCAACCGCCACCCGCTCAACCGCCGCCTCACCGCGACGAGCGAGTTCCGCCTCTCCGGGCCCGCCGCCGGCAGCGACCTGGTGAAGACCTCCGCCGACCCCTCCGGCACCCGGGTCCTCGGCACGCTGAACAACTGCTCCGGCGGTACCACCCCGTGGGGCACGACCCTGCACGGCGAGGAGAACTTCAACCAGTACTTCGCCAACGCCGGGAAGGTCACCGACCCCGTCCAGGCCGCCCGCCTCAAGCGCTACGGTGTGACCTCCGGCGCGTCCGAGCGCAAGTGGGAGCGGTTCGACAAGCGCTTCGACGTGCTCCAGGAGCCCAACGAGCCGAACCGCTTCGGCTACGTCGTCGAGCTCGACCCGTACGACCCGCACTCCGTGCCGCGCAAGCGCACCGCCCTGGGCCGCTTCAAGCACGAGGGCGCGGAGCCCCGGCTCACCGAGGACGGCCGCCCGGTCGTCTACAGCGGCGACGACGAGCGCTTCGACTACTTCTACAAGTTCGTCTCCTCGAAGCGGATGATGAAGGGCGACTCCCGGGCGGCGAAGGAGCACAACCTGACCCTGCTCGACGAGGGCACCCTCTACGTGGCCAAGCTGACCGGCGACTCCCCGGCCGCGGAGTTCGACGGCACCGGCAAACTGCCCGCCGACGGCGCCTTCGACGGGTCCGGCACCTGGATCAAGCTGGCCACCGCCTCGCCGTCCGGGAACGTCTCGCACGTCGAGGGCATGACCGCGGAGGAGGTGTTCGTCTTCACGCGGCAGGCCGCCGACAAGGCGGGCGCCACCAAGATGGACCGGCCCGAGGACATCCAGCCCTCGCCGCGCACCGGCCGCGTGTACCTGGCGCTGACCAACAACTCCGACCGCGGCAAGCCCGGCAAGCCGGGCGTGGACGAGGCCAACCCGCGCAACATCAACAAGCACGGCCAGATCCTCGAATTCGCCGAGAACTTCGACGACCCGGCGGGCGACGGATTCGCCTGGCGGCTGTTCCTGGTCGCCGGCGACCCGAACGACCCCTCGACGTACTTCGCGGGCTTCCCGAAGGACAAGGTCAGCCCGATCTCGTGCCCGGACAACGTGGCCTTCGACCCGCACGGCAACCTGTGGATCTCCACGGACGGCAACCAGCTCGGCTCCCACGACGGCCTCTTCGGTGTCGCGACGGCCGGCCCGCGCCGCGGCGAGCTGAAGCAGTTCCTGACGGTGCCGCGCGGCGCCGAGACCTGCGGCCCGCTGGTGCAGGACAAGCGGATCCTGGTCGCCGTGCAGCACCCGGGCGAGGTTGACGGCGCGTCCGTGGAGAAGCCGGCGTCGGCGTGGCCCGACGGGCCCGGGAAGCTGGTCCGGCCTGCCGTGGTGGCCGTGTGGCGCAAGGACGGCAAGAACATCGGCGTCTGATCCGGCCGGATCCGCCGGACGGGTGGCCGGCCGGCTGCGGGGTGTGTTTCACGTGAAACACACCCCGCAAGCCGTGTCCGTCACTCCCCGGTCAGCCGCCCGACGGGCAGGCGGAGGGTGGTCACCGCGCCCCCGTCGGGCGCGTTCGAGAACGCGATGCCGATCCCCAGGACGGCCGCCTGCCCGACGGCGATGGTCAGTCCCAGCCCGTGCCCCCGCCCGCGGCCCGGGTCGCCCGTGCGGAACCGCTGCGGCCCGTGCTCGATGAGCCGGCCCGGGTACCCGGGCCCGTGGTCCCGTACGGTCACGACCGGGCCCTCCACGCTCACCTCGATCGGCGGCGCCCCGTGCTTGTCGGCGTTGACGAGCAGGTTCGCCAGGATCCGGTCCAGGCGCCGCCGGTCGGTGACCACCTGTGCGTCCCGCACGACGCGGACCGAGGCGTCCGACCGGGCCGCGGCGACGGCCCGGCGCACCGCGTGGCCCAGCTCGATGCGGGCCAGGTCGGCGTGCTCGACGCCCGAGTCCAGGCGGGAGACCTCCAGCAGGTCCTCGGTGAGCCGGTGCAGCGCGTTCAGCCGGTCGTTGATCATCTCCTTGGGCCGGCCGTCGGGCAGCAGGGAGGCCGCGGCGATCGAGCCGGTCAGCGGGGTGCGCAGGTCGTGGGCGACGTCCGCGGTGAACCGCCGCTCCGCCTCCAGGCGGTCCTGCAGCGACTGCGCCATCGAGTTCAGCGCCTGGGCGACGTCCCGGACCTCGTCGCGGTGGCGGGGCCGCTGCTCCGCCCCGTCCTCCCGCGCGGTCGGGAAGTCGACGCGGGCGTCCAGGTCGCCGGCGCTGATCCGGCGGGCGACGGCCGCGGTGGCCGTCAGCCGCCTGCTGATCCGGTCGGCGAGGAACAGTCCGGCCAGGGCCACCACGCCGGCGGCGACCGCGGAGGCGGCGAGGATCGCGGTGTCCAGGTCGCGCAGCCGGGAGCGCGTGCCGCCGTACGGGACCCAGACGGCGAGGGCCTTGCCGTCGGCGGGCCCGGCAGCCCACATGACGGGCTTCCCGGCGTGCGCGCCGACCATGCTGCCCGTCCTGCCGCGGGCCACGAGCCTGCGCAGCGGCGGGGGCAGCCCGGGCGGGTCCAGGGCGGCGTTCACGTCGCCGTGTGCGGAGCCGTACTGGTACAGGACGAGCGCGTGGTCCAAGGCCATCCCGGCCTCCTTGCGGACCTCGCCGACGACCTGCCGGGCGACCACGTCGTGCACGAGGATGCCGAGCACGGCGGCGACCGCGCAGCACACCGCGGTGGTGGTCAGGGCGATCTTCCAGCGCAGGCTGCCCGCCCTCCGCATGCCGGCCCGGCCCCTCAGCCCCGGACCGCCGCGCACGGGACGGAGCCGGTCTTGAGCGTGGGGCACTCGTCGAGGGTCAGCTCGGTGAGGTTCATGATCCCCGCGTCCGGGTCCCACACGTAGTCGGAGACGGACACCTTCTCGGGGTTGGAGGTGGGCTCGCGGACCGCCAGGTGCTCGGCCGCCACCTCGACGCCCTCCAGGACGCCGCGCCGGGACAGGATCCGGGTGATCGAGCCGTCGTCGCGGACGGTGTAGACGCGCAGTTCGCTGACCCGGCCGTCGACGTCCAGGGCGGTGATCAGCTCGTCGCGGCCGTCGCCGGTCACGTCGTGCAGCACGGGCGGCCGCACCGGGCAGAACGGTCCGCCGTCCACAGCCTGTGTACAGAGCGCGAGCCGCTGCACGGCCCGGGGGTCGACGAGGCGGCCGGTGCCGCCGTCCTGTTCGGCGGCGGCCGTGATGTCGGCCCGCACGATGTCCAGCGCGTCCACGGACCGGACGTCCAGGCCGGCGGCCTTGGGCAGGCCCGGGACGACGGCCGCGGCGCCGGGCTGCTGGCCCGGGTCGGGCGGGTCCGGGTGGATGTCCCTCCACAGGGTCTGCGGGGCGTGGACGGTGCCGAGGTCGCCGTCGTCCCGCAGTCCCTCCACGTCGGCGCAGCCCGCCGCGGCCGCCGGGGCGGCGGCGAGCAGCAGGGCGGCCGCGGCGCGGCGGCGCCCGCCGCGGTGCCGGGGAAGGGGGCTCATGTCCCGATGCTCCCCCGCCCCGGGCCGGGCGGCCCGGCATCAGGCCCGTTCGGGGGAGGCGAAGCCGTGCGCGGCGGCCACCTCGTGGCGCACCGGGGCCAGGACGGACTCCTCGTCCCAGGAGCGCTCCGGGGGCGGCTCCAGCCGGTCCGGGGTCCGCGCGGTCCGCACGCCCGCGGCCAGGGTGCGCAGGTCGGCGCTGATCGCCTCCACCTCGTCCGGCCCGGGCGGCGGGGCCCCGTGGTTGACGCGGACCCGGGCGGCGGTGGTGGCGTCCACGACCCGCTCCACGGCGACGACGAGCGGCCACCAGGCCGCTGCCCGCGTTCCGGCCGGCGGCGGCTCGGTCAGCGCCCGCTGGAACTCGCTGCGCACGCCCGACAGGTCGCGGTAGATGCGCCGCCGGGCCTGGAGGCGGGCGGTCCGCGCGGCCCGCAGCCCGGCCTCCGTGGCCGGTCGCGGCCCGAACGCCCGCTCCACGTACCGGGCGGCGTCGTCGACCGCGTCGGCGAGCCGGTCCCCGATCCGGCTGCGCCAGCTCTCCGGCCACAGCAGGTATCCGGCGACCAGGGCGATGGCGCAGCCGATCAGGCTGTCCACCAGGCGCGGCCGGATCAGGTCGAAGCCCTGGTGGTTCAGCAGGTCCGACAGCAGCAGGATCACCGGGGTGATCGCCGCGGTCTGGAAGGCGTACCCCTTCGCCGAGAACGCCGGGATCAGCGCGGCGAGCACGGCCATGACGGGCACGTCCCACCAGCCGCGGGGGACCTCCGCGAGTACCGCGGCGGCGACGACGAGCCCGCCCGCGGTGCCCACGGCGCGCAGCACGGCCCGCGAGAACACCGAGCCGAAGTCCGGTTTGAGGACGAAGGTGACGGTCAGCGCCACCCAGTACGAGCGCTCGACGGGCACGAGCGAGACCAGCGACTGCGCGATCCCGATGCACAGGGCGAGCCGCAGCCCGTACCGCCAGGAGGCCGGGGACAGCGCCATGTCGCGTACGGCGCGCCGCGCCCGGACCGTCAGCGCGGCGGGCCGGCCCAGCTTGTCGTCGATGCGGTGCGGAAGGGGTTCGGCGTGGTGGACGACCGGCGCCGCGTGCCGCAGCGCCGCGTCCAGGGCCCGTTCGGCGCGGGTGGCCGGCTCGGGCAGGTCGAGGGCGGGTGTGCCGGTGCGCCCCTCCTCCACGGCCCGCGCCAGTTCCCGCACGGCTGCCGGATAGGCGGGCGGCAGGGGGCGGCCGCGCAGGTGGGCGGCGGGTGCCGCCTCGACGAGCGGGATCACGACGTTCAACTGGGCGAGCATCCGCACCAGGGCCGGGCTGCGGCCGTGGACGCGGGCGCGACGGCCCAGGACCAGGTCGTACGCCTGGTTGAGGGTCTGCGTGAGCCGGCGGCGGCGCTCGTCGTAGCCGGGCCCTCCGGCCGCCTCCAGGGCGTCGGCGAGGGCCCGGTACGTGGCGGCGACGGCGGCCCGCTCCGGTTGGCGCCCGCGCAGAGGCCAGCCCAGCAGGGTGAGGGCGAGGACGAACAGGCCGCCGGCGGCGAGCAGCAGCGGAGCCGCCCACCAGGGCCGGGGCAGGGGAAGCCCGGCCCCGACGACGGCGTTGAGCAGGAGCAGCAGCCCGGACACGGATGCCACCGTGCCGATCGAGGAGATCATTCCGGAGACGAGGGCGATCAGGGTCAGGGCGCCGACGGCGACCCAGCCGTGTCCGAAGACCAGCGTGCCCAGGGTGACGCCGACCGCACCGAAGAACTGCGGCACGGCGATGTTGAGGATCCGCATCCGGTAGGCGTCCGCGGTGTCGCCGATGACGCCGCTGAGGGCGCCCATCGACACCAGCGCCCCGTACTCGGGCTCGTCGAGCGCGAAGCCGACGGCGAGCGGCGCGGACAGGGCGACGGCGGCGCGGGCCACGGCGGCCCAGGGGATCGGGGCGGCCTCCGGGCGAAGCCCGGAGAGCAGCCATGCCGGGGGCGCCGGTGTCCGGGCCCGGAGCCCGGACGGTATGCGGTGTGCGCGGTCGCTTCGCTCCCTGTGCTCGGTGCTCATGTCCGCTTCGGTGCCCCCGCCGCTCGCGAGTCGTCTGCCGGTCTCGGATCTGCCGTGGTGCCGCGCCCCGCATGGTTGTGCATCCTCTGGGGCGTTCTGCGCAGTTGGTACCTTCCGAGCTTATGGGGTGCCCGGTTCACGGCGTGCGGCGCACCCGGCCCGACAGCCAGGCGGCCAGTGCGACCGCGAGCCCGACCGCCAGGACCACCCAGGCGGTGGTGCGCAGGAACGCGGTCAGCGCGTCGTACACCGCGCCTGCGGCCGCCCGGTCGATGTCCGGCGGCAGGTCGGCCAGGGTGATCCGGCGGCCGGCGGCGACCGCGAGCCACAGCAGGCCGGCGCCCAGTGCGAGCCCCAGGCCGGTCGCGGCCACGGCCCGGCGGCGGCGGACGGCGACCGCGACGGCCGCCGCGGCCAGGACGACGGTCAGGACGGGGAGCCAGACGCCGGCGACCTGCATCATGCGGAAGCCCTCTCGGAGCGCGCCCAGGTTGTCGTACTCCATGACCTTCACCGAGACCTGGGTCTCCGGGATGAGCTCCGCCAGCGGCACGCCGTCCGTGACGAGCTCCTGCCGGATCCGGGCGACGACCGGTGCCAGGTCGATGGTGACGGCGTTGCCCTGCCCCGTGGTCAGGGCCTCCAGGAAGGCCGCGTGGGCGGCCCGGTTGGCCGCGTCCCAGGCGGTCCGGTAGGCGGGGGTGCCGGCGAAGGAGCCGATGGCCTCGCGCAGCAGCGCCTCGATCCCGCCCTGGAAGGGCCCGGCGTCGATCTGCCCCGACAGGGCGCGGGCCGTCTGCGTGACCACGACTTCCTGCACGGCCGGGTCCGAGGCCAGCGGCGACATCGCGGCGGCGTAGCGGTCGGCGTCGCCCAGCTCGCGGTCGGCCCAGTAGCCCACCGCGCTCACCGGCACGAGGAGGGTCATGAGCGCGATGAGAACCGCCGAGATGAAGGTGCGCACGTCACCAGGGAACGCACCCGGGGAGGAGGCCGCGACCCGGGCTGCTGCGGTCGGGTGGCGGCGCGTCCGTTTCGGGAAATGCCCTTGCCCCCTCCGATCCAGGACATCTAGTGTCCAGGTTATGAGGATGGGTGAGGGCGTCGAGTGGGCGCTGCACAGCTGCATCAACCTGGCCTGGCTCGGGCCGGAGCGGGCGGTCCCGGCGGCGCGCCTGGCCGCCTGGCACGATCTTCCGCCCGCGTACCTGAACAAGCAGCTCCAGGCGCTCGCGCGGGCGGGCCTCCTCGTCTCCACCCCGGGGGCGCGGGGCGGATTCCGGCTGGCCCGCCCGCTCGCCGAGATCACCCTCATGGACGTGGTCGCGGCGGTCGAGGGGCCCGAGGAGGCCTTCCGCTGCACCGAGATCCGCCGCCGGGGGCCGGGCGGCGGCGGCCCGGCGGCCGACGGCGGCCCCGAGTGCGCGATCGCCCGCGGCATGGCCCGCGCAGAACTGGCCTGGCGGCGCTCCCTCGCCGGGCAGAGCCTCGACGACATCCGCCGGGAAGCCGAGCGGCAGGCCCCGCAGGCACCCGAGCGGCTGCGGGCCTGGTTCACCGGCCCGACCCGCAGAACGGCGCCCCACTCGGCGCCCACCGCCCCGGCGCAGACCGATCCGACAGCACCCTCCGACCCGACAGCACCCTTCGACCCGACAGCACCCTTCGACCCGACAGAATCCGGAGCCTGGCAATGACACGCAGCATCACCAACCCCGCGGAACTCCACGACCCGACCGGCTTCGGCTACAGCCACGTCGTCTCCGCCCTGGGCGAGCAGGTCTTCATAGCGGGCCAGTACGGCTCCGACGAGACGGGTGACGTCGTCTCCGACGACTTCGAGGAGCAGGTGGCCCGGGCCTTCGCCAACCTGCGCACCGCCCTGGCGGCCGTCGGCCTCGGCCCCGCCGACGTCGTCCGCATCGGCACCTACGTCGTGGACCACGACCAGCCGAAGCTGGAGATCCTGCTCAAGCACCTGCACGACACCTGGGGAACCGGCCTGCCCGCCCAGACGCTGATCGGGGTCGCCTCGCTGGCCCTGCCCCGGATGCTCTTCGAGATCGACGCCGTGGCGGTCCGCGCCCGTTGATCCACTTGCCGGGCTCAGGTGCCGGGTGTGCCCTGGATGGGGGAAGAGAGGAGCCCTGTCATGGCACACGCGGCACCCGCCACCCGACGGCACCACCGGCAGTCGGCGCCCCTGCACCTGAGCCCGGGCATGCTGGCCGGACCCCTGCTCCTCGGGCTCGTCTACGGCATCTACGCGGCCTTCATGAACCGCCAGACGGGCCCCGTCACGGTGGCGAACGTCTTCTACGGCATCCTGTGCGGCGTCCTGTTCGCGGCGATCATGTTCACCCTGGCCCGGGTCGGCCCCCGCATGGCCAAGGAGGCCCGCGCCGCGGCGTACGCCGCGTTCGGCGGTATCGCGATGGGCTACCTGTACAGCCTGACCGGCGACTCCGTCCTGCGCTCCGCCTGGGTCGGCCTCGCCACCGGCATCGGTGTCGGTGTGGTGGCGTACTACCGGTACTACCAGCGCGAGGGCTGAACAGCCCGCACACGCGCCGGCTCCCGCACCCCTGCGACGGGGAGCGGGAGCCGGCGCGTGTGCGTCAGTCGCGGGCCGCTGCCCGCGAGGCGGCCGCCGTCTCGCGCGGCGCCGCCGCCTCAGGGACGGACGGCGCCGACGGGGCGGACTCGGTTTCGTCCGGTGTGCGCCGGGCCGCGGGCGCCGCCGCCGGCGGGGGCGAGAAGCGGGCGGCCTCGGCGCGGATCAGGGCGTTCAGGGCGGCGAAGGGGTCGATGGGCATGGCGAAGACCTCACGGTGCTGGAGGGGTGTGGGGGGTCGGTGCGCTGCTGCTCGGCCCGCTCAGCAGCGCAGCACCATGCTCCGCACCGCCCGCCCGGACGGCACCGGGCCGGCTGTCTCACACCGGCCGACAACCTCGCGCCGGCCGGAATGTTCCACGTGAAACATCGGCGGTTGCGCCAACTGCCGTACTCCGGCCGCTCCGCGCACCGGCTGCCGTACGGCCCGGGCCTCCGGCTCGGCCGAGGGTTCGCCCTCGCGTTCCGCGGGAGTGCCCGGACCGCCCGGCAGCCCGGAGGCGTAGCGGGCGGCTTCCTCCCCGCAGACCGCCGACGCGGCGGGGGACGCGGCGAGCAGGCACATCAGCGCGAGACAGGCCGCTGCAAGGGCCCTCGTCACCGCCGTCCGCGCCTGCCGTGTTCCGGTCATGCCGGGGATGTGCCCCGACACGCCGGACAACCCGCCGCCCAGCCCGGGGAAAGCCCCCGACCGGAGGACGAAGACACCCCCTCTCGGCCGACAGCCCGGCGCGGCGCCGGCCGCCGGGCCGGAGCACCAGCGGCCTGCTCGGTCACAGTGCCGGCCCGCCTCAGCCGGTGCAGGGCCCCGCCTCAGCCGGTGCGCCGATGGCCCGTCAGCCGTGCCACGGTGGTGGTCTCACCGCTCACCAGCCGCAGTTGGGCCCGGCCGGGCCGCTGCCCGCGCCGGCTCACCCCGGCGGGCGAGACCGCGTCGACGGTGAACACGGCCGTACGGCCGTCCCCGCGCACGACTTCGACGGTCAGGCCCCGCCGCAGCTCGGCCAGGCGCAGGTCCGGTGCGGAGACCACGGACACGCCGGCCGAACCGGGCGCCGGCGTCCCGGCCTCCCAGTACGCCTCCTCCGACTGCACGCCCTGGCCGGTCCGGCCTCCTGACGGGACGTCCGCACCCGGCGGCCCCGCCTCGGGGGCGCGGAAGGGCAGGTCCGCGCCCAGGGCCGGGACGAGCAGCCGCCGCGGTGGCGAAGGACGCAGCGGGGTGATGGCGGAGGCCCGCGACGGCCGCGACCCCTTGCCCGAGGTCCGCTGCCCGGCGTGCTCCAGCTGCTCGACGAGCCGGCGGTGCCCCGACAGGCCCAGTGCCCGCGACGGCAGCGCGTCGGCCGAGGTGGGCGCGGTCCGCGCACCCTCGGTACTGCGCAACAGCCCTATGCCCGTCCCCAGCAGAGCCACCGTCAGCATGCCGACCACCCACTTGGCGCGGGCCATGGAACGCCCTCCCTGTCCGATGCACCGGCTCCGGCAGCCGGTCCCACAGAGAGCAGTGGAACCCCTGGCCGTCCACCGCCACTGCGGACAACGCCGCCGGTTGAGGGTGCGTCACACCCGTACCGCGGCCGTCCCGCCCGCATCGGCCCAGCTCGGGCCCGGTGCAGCGGACCGCCCGCGCCCCCGCGCACGTACCCCCGAACGGGCGAGGGACCGCGGCGCCGTCGACGCCCCGCCCCGGGTGCGGGTCACACCACCACGAACGCGACCGCCGCCGCCCCCATCAGGGCGGCGGCGAGGTGCACCGCTCCGTGTCCGTAGTCCCCGTACCACAGCTGCCGGGCCAGGCCGCCGAGAGCGGCAAAAGCGGCGATCACACCGATCTGGGCGAGCAGCGTCACCGCCGTGAACGGGGCCAGCAGCAGGACGACGGAATTCAGCCAGAGCGGGCCCGTGCCCGTCCAGCCGCGCCAGCGGCGGATCGCCGTCTGCCTGTGCATGACCACCGGCTCCCTCGGTCGTCGACTCGTCAGCTGCACAGCCTCCTTGCAGGCGGCGGCGGGGACAAGGGACCGTTCGGCAAGAAAGCCGGAGGCCGCGGCCGAAAGTCGCCGGGCCGCGTCAGGCGGTGATCCAGTCGGTGGTGGCGATCACCGGCTGGACGCCGTCGCGGTGCACGGTGCCCTCGATCAGGCCGTACATGCGGTCCGCCGCGAAGTAGACCTCGTTGTCGTTCTCGAGGCCGAACGGCTCCAGATCCACCAGGAAGTGGTGCTTGTTGGGCAGGTTCAGCCGTACCTCGTTGACCCGGGGGCAGTGGTCGAGAACCCGCTCCGCCATCTGGTGCAGCGTCTGCTGCAGCGAGTACGAATACGTCTGCGCGAACGCCTCCAGCAGGTGCCCCCGGACCTTCCTGTACGAGCGGTCCCAGTCGTGCCCGGCGTCGTCGGCGGTGAGCGCCGAGTGCGCCCAGCGGGCGGTGACCTTGGTCGCGAGGATCCGGTCGTACGCCTCCCGCAGCGTCGTGTACCTGTCCTTGATGTAGCCGTGGAACTCGGAGTCCGTCGAGTTCATGACGGTCAGCTCCTTCAGGCCGGAGACGACCTGCAGGCCGGTGGTCTCGCTGTAGGTGATCTGCGCGGTCCGCACCTCCTGCCCCTTGCGGACGAAGGAGTGCTGCTCCTTGCGGGTCGGGACGGGGATCCGCTCCCAGGCGAACTCCTCGATCCGGATCTGCGCCTCCCGGATGGGCGCCTGGGAGGAGACGAAGTGCCTGGCGAGCAGGATGCCGAAAGCCTCCGGGGACTCGATGCCGTGCTCCTTGCCGAAGGCGTACACCGTGTTCTTGGTGGTGTCGGTGGGCAGGCAGTTGGCGTTGTCGCCGGTCAGGTGGACGTCGCGGAACTCGCCGCGGAGGGCGACGGAGACGTTGAGGTCGCGGATCTCGTGCCAGGAGCCGTCGCTGCCCTTGCGGGTGACCTTGACGATGCGGTTCTCGGCCTTGCCGTACTGGTTCTGCGCCAGGACGTGCCTGCTCATGGTGTCTTCCTTCGGGTCCTCGGGAACACGGAGTCCGGTGGTCTGGATCCCGTACGCCCGGCGTCCAGCGGTCTCCCGCTCCCCGCCGTCCGGTCCCCTCGGGACCGCCCCGGGACTGACGTGCATCCCGGTCCGTAAGGTGCCGGCCCTGCTGCACGGCCGGTGAACGGATTGCAGCACGCCGGGGCCCCGTTCTCCCCCGTACGGATCATCCGAATCCGGGCCGCCGGCCCTTGGGCGACCCCACAGCGCCGGCGCGCGGGCGCCGCGGTCAGCCCGCCGTGTGCGCGTCCGCGACGGCCAGGGCCGCGTCGAGGGCCTCCAGACCGGCGGCCACCTCCTGCGGGGCGATGGTGCAGGGCGGGGCGATGTGGATCCGGTTTCCGGCGGTCAGCGGCCACAGCCCGGCCTTGCGGCAGGCGGCCGCGAACTCCGCCATCGGCGCGTTGTCGGCGCCGGAGGCGTTGTACGGGACGAGCGGCTCGCGCGTCGCCCGGTCCCGGACGAGCTCCAGCGCCCAGAACGTGCCCAGCCCGCGCACCTCCCCCACGGAAGGGTGCCGCTCGGCGAGCGCGCGCAGGCCCGGCCCCAGCAGCTCCGCGCCGGTCCGCGCCGACTGCTCGACGACCCCCTCCTCCTCCATCACGCCGATCGTCGCGACGGCCGCGGCGCAGGCCAGGACGTGCCCGGAGTACGTCAGCCCGCCCGGGTAGGGGCGGCGGGCGAAGGTCCCGGCGACAGCCGCCGAGACCGCCACCCCGCCCAGAGGCACGTATCCGCTGGTCACGCCCTTGGCGAAGCACAGCAGGTCGGGGGTGACGCCCCAGTGCTCGGCTGCGAACCACCGGCCGGTGCGCCCGAAGCCGACCATCACCTCGTCCAGCACGAACACGATGCCGTACCGGTCGCACAGCTCTCGGACGCCCGCCAGGTAGCCGTCGGGGTGCACGAGCACGCCCGGCGCCCCGCCGACGGTCTCCAGGACGATCGCGGCGATCGAGGCGGGCCCCTCGAAGACGACGGTGTCCTCCAGGTGGCGCAGCGCCCGCTCGCACTCCTCGGCCGGCGTGGCGGAGTAGAAGGGCGACCGGTAGGCGAACGGCCCCCAGAAGTGGACGACGCCGGCGGTCGCGCTGTCGTTGCCGAAGCGGCGGGCGTCGCCGGTCAGGTTGATCGCCGTGCTGGTGGCGCCGTGGTAGGAGCGGTACGCGGACAGCACCTTCGGCCGCCCGGTGTGCAGGCGGGCCATGCGGACGGCGTTCTCGACGGCCTCGGCGCCGCCGTTGGTGAAGAAGACCTTGTCCAGGTCGCCGGGGGTGCGCTCGGCGATGAGGCGTGCGGCCTCGGAGCGGACGTCGACGGCGAAGCCGGGCGCGAGCGTGCACAGGCGGCCGGCCTGCTCCTGGATGGCCGCGACGACCCTGGGGTGCTGGTAGCCGATGTTGGTGTAGACGAGCGCGCTGGAGAAGTCGAGGTAGCGGTTGCCCTCGTGGTCCCAGAAGTACGCGCCCTCGGCCCCGGCCACGGCGAGCGGGTCGATGAGTTCCTGCGCCGACCACGAGTGGAAGACGTGGGCGCGGTCGGCGGCCTTGACGCGGGCGGCCTCGTCGGCGGCTGCCGTGTTCACGGCGGGGAGGGGGTTGTCCATGGCTGCGCACTCCTGGACCTGGCGTGAGGGACGGGCGGCCGGTCGCGCCCGCCGTTCCTGGCACCGCCCATGCTACCGCACTGCGAAAATGCAATTCCGCATGACGGAATGGCCCTGCGCGTGGACGGGCCCCGGGCCGGTGGACCCGGGGCCCGCGCGCGGCGGCTGTTCAGGCGTGCTGCGGCACCTCGTCCTTCAGCATCTTCCGGAGGGTTTCGCGCAGCTCCGGGGTGTCCGTCTCGCCGTGCACGGACGCGGCGTGCTCCGCGGCGGCCCGGATCACTTCCTCCTCCTCGCCCGTGATGGTGAGGGTGCAGTTCATCTCGCTCGGGTAGTCCCGGCAGTCGGCTACCTTGCGCATGGGATGCCTCCCGGTGGGTGGTGGCTGCCGGCGTCGCCGCCCGGATGCCCGGGCGGGAGGGCGGAGGCAGGTGCGTGCGGCTCTTCTCACCTCCCACGATCCTCCTTGCGCCCCCGGACCGCAGCCCTGAGGGCCCGCCCGGGCCGGCGGCAGCCGTCCGGCCCGGATCAGGCGGGCCGCTGCGTCACGCCGGGCCGGACACGGAATCCGCGACGAGCCGCACCATCTGCGCGTCCCATGTCAGGAGGAGCAGGACGACCTCTTCCCCGGAACCGCCGGCCGGGTCGGCGGCGGTGCACGTCAGCGCCGTCCCGCCCCGACCGCCGCCCGTCGCGGCGGACACCGGGCCGGTGAGCCGCAGGGCCTGCCTGCCCGGCCGTTCCAGGACGGTGCCCGACCGGCTCAGGACGATCTTCCCGCGCGCCATGGCCGGGGCCTGCGCGCCCTTCCGGTAGCGGCAGCGCACCGTGACCGCCTCGCCGCGCCCGAACGCCGCGATGCGGCGCGCCGAACGCGCACGGTCCCATGTCCTTCCCCCCGCCCACAGCACGAGATCCATCAGCGAATACACCGCAAGCTCCAGCAACAGCACCCGTTCGCTCCTCCTTCGGGAATCGATGGAGGGCCGGGCGCCGCCGCATACGCTCCCGGCCGCTTGCCCGGACCCGGCTGCGGCACGCACTCCGGCCCGGGCCGCTCCGGCCTCGCCGACGGCATTCCCGTGCAGGTCAGCGCGCTGCCGACCGCCCCCCGCCTCACCGTAACGGGTGAGTCGGCCCGCCATCCCCGCAGGTCCGCGGGTCGGGCGGAACCCTGCAGCGGCGCCGGCGGAGGGGCGGAACCGGTCATTCGCTTCGGCCTCGGCCCTCCCGCGGCGCGGCGGGGTGAATAGAATCGAGCCTCATGTCGAAGCCTGACGAACTGCTCGTGGACCTCGCCGCCAAGGTCGAGTCGGGGCAGAGCAATCAGATGTCCCTGACCGTCATCACCGGAGGGGCCGTCATCACGGGCCGGCTGGCCCCCGAAGCGGTGTGGCGGCAGCGGGTGACGGAGGTCCTGGCCGATTCCGACAGACTGGGCGAGTTCGCCGGCGTCTTCGACGGACCGGGCCGCAAGGACACGCCGCCGACCCACCTGCACTTCCACGTCGCCCGGATCATCCAGGGCACGGTCGGCATCCCCGAGACGGGCGGCATGTACCGCGTGGCCATCGCGGACGTGAGCGCCTGGACGGTGGGGGACTTCAGCTTCTCCGACCACTGACGCAGGCAGGACGCAGGGGCCGACCGGTGCGAACGACCGGCCGGTCCCTGCGGCATGCCCGGGGGCGGGCCTCGGACGGCCGACCGCGGCCCGGCCGTCGCGGTGTATGCATGCGGTTTTTCACCGGACAGGCGTCCCGGCGCCGTATTGGCCGAAAATATTCTGTCGGCGGGAGGGAATGTCGCTCTTTTTGGGATTGTCGGGTGTCGGGGCGGCCTGAAATTCAGCTGAAACAGTTCGCACCGGCGGGTCTCGGCCACAAGGGAGCCGCCGGCCCCCGGGGCGCCCGCCCCCTTGCTGTGAACGGGGTCGCGGGGCGAAACGGGGGCGCCGGCAATTCGGAGAAGTGAATTCCGGTTGTGTGGGAAACCGTTGACAGCTGCTGAGCAGGCTTGCGATGTTTCTCACCGCGCCGGTCGAACGAATGGTCGGCGAGCGGTACGGGGGAAGTAGGTGCAGTGGGGGCGGCAGATGGAATGCGGCATGACCGGCACGTGCCGGGCCGGAATCAGCCGGCGGACGGGGGCGGTGAGGCGGTCCTCGTGATCGTCGGGGCCAATCCGACCGTCGCCCGGGAGGCGGCGGCCCTGCCCGCCGAGTCGGTGCACGTGCAGCTGCCCGGCGCGCCTGCCCTCGACCCGGGGGCCAGGGTCCTCACCGCCGACTTCCTGGACCTGCCCGCCTTCCTCGCCTTCACCGACGAGGTCCTGCGGCCGCTGGCGCCGGCCGCCGTCGTCTCGCTCACCGAGCTGGGCCTGGAGCCGGCCGCCCTGGCGGCCCGCCGGCTCGGCGTCGCCGGCGTCGACCCGGCCGCCGTACGGGCCACCCGCGACAAGCTGGAGATGCGGCGCATCCTGGAGCGCGAGGCCCCGCACCTGAACCCGGCCTTCGCGGCGGGCGACGACGCCGAGGCCGTGGCCCGCCTGTTCGCCGCCCACGGCCGGGCGGTGGCCAAGCCGGTGGACGGCGTCGGCAGCACCTCCATCGCCCTGGTCGAGGGCATCGACGCACTCCCCGCCGACCGCCGCACGGCCGCCACCCTGATCGAGCAGTTCGCCGAGGGGCGCGAGTTCAGCGTCGAGGCCCTGTCGGCGGCCGGTCGGCACACCGTCCACGGCATCGCCGAGAAGGGCACCACCGACGGGTTCATCGAGGTCAGCCACATGATGCCGCCGCCGTCCCTGGACGCGCGCCGGCAGGAGCTGGTCGCCCGTGCCGTCGGCGAGCTGCTCGACGCCCTCGGCGTCACCGACGGCCCCAGCCACACCGAGGTCAAGGTCGACGGCGACAAGGTCGTCGTGATCGAGACCCACACCCGCCTCGGCGGCGACGGCATCGCCGACCTGGTCCGCCTCACCACCGGCGTCGAGTGGCGCCGCGCCGCCCTCGGCTGGGCCGTCGGCGCCGAGGTCGTCCGGGGGCCCGCCGCGGCGGCCGCGGCCGCCACCGTCTTCCTCACCGCCCCGCCCGGGCGGGTGACGGCCGTCGCGCCGCCGCCCGTACTCGCCCACGGGGACGTCCACACCTGGGACGTGTCCGTCCGCCCGGGCGACCCGGTCGGTGCCCTGCGCTCCTCCTCGGACCGGCTGGGCATGGCCGTCCTGACCGCAGCGGACACCGACGCATGCGCGGCAGCCGTCACGGAGCTGATCGGCCACCCGGTGGTCACCACCGCACCCGATCCGAACCTCTGACGAGCACCCCGCACGTCCGGGGGCACGGCCCCGCGCGGCCCGTCACACCGTCACTTCTCCACCGATCACGCCACCGCAACCGCAGGGGGGAACACATGTCTGTCCAGAACGCGCCCATTTCCTACGATTTCCACGGAGACGCCCCGTTCTCGATGCCCTTCAAGGACATCAAGCCCGAGGACATCCACATCTACCTCGACCTCGACACCAAGGTAGGCAAGAACACCTGCGGCCAGAAGTGCACGCACTGCTGGTTCGTCAACTACGAGAAGGTCTACGACAAATCCTTCGCGATGGAGGAGGGCCCCCGCATCCTGGAAGGCCTCCAGTCGCACGGCTACCACGTCTACCCCCGCTACGTGGACAGCTTCGCCTACGACGGCGAGTTCATGCGCCTCTACGGCCCCGCCAACAACCGGGAGTTCCGCCAGGAAGCCGACCACACGCCCACCGAGACGATGGAGAAGGGCGACGCCTGGACCAGCGGCCGCCCCCTGCTCGCGGACAACTGGACCGAGCTCCTCGACCTGGCCGTCAAGAACGGCTACGGCACCATCTCCATCACCTACCACGGCGTGATTGACGAGAACCTGCAGGTCACCGACCACAAGACGTACCCCATCAAGGGCGTCTTCTCCGGCGCGGAGACCGAGGAGGTGCTGCGCCGCATAGCCGAGTACAACAAGGGCGTCGCCCCCGAGGACGCCTTCCGCGTCAACATCGGCGTCACCATCGGCCGCCACAACCACGGCCGCACCTCCCTGGAGCGCTACGCCCACTACTTCAACAACCTCGGCGTCGACACCGTCCGCTTCAACAACTTCACCGACCACGGCGGACGCCACCCCGAGCTGCGCCTGACGCGCGAGGAGATCGAGCAGGCGTACCGCGACTTCAAGTGGGTCCACGAGACGATCCCGCTCCGCTTCCAGCTCGGCGTCAGCGAGGACTTCGGCACCTTCGGCATCAAGGCCATGGGCTTCCCCTCCCACGTCGGCTGGTGCCGCGCCGGCCGCCAGCTGTTCGCCGCCATCCCGGCCCAGGAGGAGGTCCTCTCCGACAGCCCCGCGGGCCGCCGCGAGAAGATCGGCGACGTCGTCGGCTGCGTCAACACCTTCGAGCCGCACCTCGGGATCCTCGTCCGCACGGTCACCACCGGCGAGGACGGCGAGCACACCGCCTACGACGTCGAGTTCGACCACGACGCGATCGAGGCCTTCACCGCCAAGCGCCTCTCCGGCGTCTACAAGGACGGCTGCTTCGCCACCGAGCTGTCCGAGGAGCTCGGCCTGATCTCCCGCGTCCCCCAGCGGCGCCGGCTGCCGCTCCTCGTCGACGCGCAGTCCTGACGCCGCGGCCCCGCCGCAGCTCCGATGCCGTCCTGACGCCGTCCTGACCCGAGAGAAAGACCGCCGCGATGCGCCACGTCCTCGTCTTCGCCAAGACGCCCCACTCCAAAACCCCGTACGACCAGTGGCTGGCCGGCTCGGGGATCACCCCGGTCATCGTGACCGCGACGGAGTACGCGGCGGGATACTCCCACCTCCCGCACGTGCACGCCTTCGACGCGTACGACACCAACCAGCTCGTCGAGAAGACCGCGCTTCGCCTGGCCCGCGAGTTCGCGGTCGAGGCGGTCTTCGCCCGCGCCGAGGCGGACGTCGTACGGGCCGCGCAGCTGCGGGAGCTGCTCGGCCTGCCCGGCCAGCACACCGCGAGCGCGCTCGCCTTCCGCGACAAGGTCGTCATGAAGGACCACCTCGCGGGCGGGCCCGTCGAGATCCCCGCCTACCGGCGGCTCGACTCGGCGTACACCGCGCTCGGATTCGTCGCCGAGCACGGCTACCCGGTCGTCATCAAGCCGGTGTCCGAGTCGGGCTCGCTGGGCGCGGCGATCATCCGCGACGAGGCGGAGCTGGACGCGTACCTGGCCAGCCCGTGGCGCGGCTCCAGCGAGGTCGAGGCGTTCGTCCCCGGCCAGATGTACCACGTGGACGGGCTGGTCGCGGGCGGCGAGGTGGTCTTCGTCCACCCCTTCCGCTACCTCCACGACTGCCTGTCCTTCCGGGACAACGACTGGGTGGCCAACCTGCCGCTCACCCCTCAGGACCCGGCGTACGACCGGCTGGTCAAGGCGGCGCGGGCGGTCCTCGCCGAGCTGCCGACCCCGCCGCAGACCGCCTTCCACGCCGAGTTCTGGATCACTCCGGACGACCGGCTGGTCTTCTGCGAGATCGCCAGCCGCACCGGCGGCGGCATGATCAGCTCGATGGTGCGGCACGCCTTCGGCATCGACCTGGACAAGGAGTGGCTGTACGCGGAGTGCGGCCTGCCCCCGACACTCGGCACCCCCGCGTACCGGCCCGCCGGGGCGCTGTGCATCCCGCCGCAGAACGGCGTGCTGGAGCAGCTCCCGGCCGCCGGGGCGGGCACGGACCGGCCCGGGTGCGTCCGCGAGGCGATGCTGACCGGGACGGTCGGCCAGGAGTTCCACGGCGGCGTCAAGTCCGGGCTGTTCCTGGCCGGCTATGTGGTCGACGGGGACACCGAGGAGGATGTGGCGGCCAACCTCGAACGCGTGGCGCGCTGGTTCTCCGACAACACCCGCTGGCGGCCCGCCGACTCCTCCGGAGGCACCGCATGAACGACGCGACCGCATCCCCCGCCCCTGCTGCGGGAACTGCCGACGGCGGCCTGCCCGGCCCCCTCGTCTCCGCCGACTGGCTCGCCGCGCGGCTCGGGGAGGGCGCGGGCACCGTCCTCTTCGACGCCTCCGTCGGCGCCCACCGCGGCGCCGCCCTGCGCATCCCCGGGGCCCGGCCCTTCGACCTCGACGGCGACCTGTCCGACCACACCTCCGCCGTACCGCACACCATGCCCGGCGCCCCGCAGTTCACCGAGGCCATGCGCGCGCTCGGCGTGCACGACACCGACACCGTCGTCGTCTACGACGCGCAGGGCATCTACTCCAGCGCCCGCGCCTGGTGGATGCTGCGCGCCATGGGCTTCGACCGGGTCGCCGTCCTCGACGGCGGCCTGCCCGCCTGGACCGCCGCCGGCCACCCCGCCGAGCCCGTGGCCGCCGCGTACGACGGCCCCCGCGGCGACTTCACCGCCCGGCCCCGGCCCGGCCTGCTCGTGGACGCCGACACCGTCGCCGCCGCCCTCGCCGACCCGGCCGCCGCCGTCCTCGACGCCCGCACCCGCGAGCGGTACGCCGGCACCGCACCCGAGCCGCGCCCCGGCCTGCGCGGAGGCCACATGCCGGGCTCCGCCAGCCTGCCCTTCGGGGAACTCCAGCGGGACGGCGGGCTGATGCGCCCCGCGGACGAGCTGCGGACGGCGTTCGCCGCCGCTGCCGGGGAGCGCGAGCGGCTGTACTTCAGCTGCGGATCCGGCGTCACCGCCTGCGTCCTCGCACTCGGCGCCACCCTCGCCGGGTACGGCGGTCTCGCCGTGTACGACGGCTCGTGGAGCGAGTGGGGCATGCCCTCCGACCGCCCGGTCGCCACCGGGGCGGGGGCGGCCGGAGGGAGCGGCTCACCGTGACCGGGAAGCGGACCGGCCGCGGCGGCGGACCGGCGGCTGCATGGCGCACGTTCACCGGGCTGCCGTCCGGCCTCAAGGCCCTGATCGGCCTGTCCTTCGTCGTCGCCCTCGGCAGCTACATGGTCACCCCGTTCATCGGGGTGCTCATGGTCGAGGCCGTCGGCATGGACGTCCGGGTGGCCGGCGTCCTGGTGGCGGTGGCCACCTTCATCCAGTTCGGCGGGAGCATCCTCGGCGGCCCGGTCGTGGACCGGCTCGGGCTCAAGCGGACGATGGTGCTCGCGCTGGCCCTCCGCACGGTCGGGCTGGTGCTGTTCGGCCTGGCCGTCGCGGTGCCCTGGGTCGCGTACCCGGCCGTCGTCCTCGTGGCGGCCGGCCCGGCGCTGTACCTCCCCGCGAACAAGGCGTACATCGTCACCAGCGTGTCCGACACCCTGCGCCCGCTCTTCCTCGGCGTGAGCAGCGCCGCCCTCAACGCGGGCATGGGGCTCGGACCGCTGCTCGCCGCGCTGCTCGTCGACGCCGACCCGGTGCTGCTGCTGATCGGCCTCGCCGCGCTCTTCGCGCTGATCACCGCGGCGCACCAGGCCGCCCTGAAGCCGGTGGAACGCCGACCGGCCGAACCGCCGGCGGAGGCGGCCCCGGTCGGCGCCGGGGCCGGGACCCGGGGGAGGCGGGCGGCGCTCCGCTCCGCGCTCCGCCCGATCCTCTTCACGTCCCTCGCCTTCTACGTCTACTTCTTCTTCCAGAGCTTCATGGGCCTGTACGCGGCCGGGGTCGGCAACATCCAGGTCCTCGGCTGGGTCATGCTGCTCAACTGCGCCATGGTGGTCGTGCTCCAGCCGGTGTGGGCCGACCGCATCGCCCGTGCCGACTACCGCCTGCTGGTGGCCGGCTCGTTCGCGCTGATGGCCCTCGGTACGGCGGCCATGGCCCTCGGCAGCATCCCCGCCCTGCTGGCGGGCACCGCCCTCTTCACGCTGGGCGAGATCTTCCTCTTCCTGCGCTGCGACCTGGAACTCGTCGACCGGGTGCCGGGCAATCCGGCCTTCGCCTTCGGCGTCCAGCGGCTGACCGCCGGCATCGGCGGACTCCTCGCCGGTGTCGTCGGCGGCTTCGTCTTCGCCCACTACCAGGCGGCAGGCGACATCGACGCGTTCTGGCTGGCGGTGGCGGCCCAGTCCGCGGGCGCGGCCCTCCTCGCCGCCCTGCTGGGCGCCGGCCGCCGTACCGCCGCGCAGGCACCGACCGAACCCGAACAGGCAGTGGCGGCGACCCGATGACACACGAGGCACCCCTCTCCCCGGAGACACAGCTCGTCCACGCCGGCTCCGACCCGGGCCGGCAGGGCGGCTACGTCAACCCGCCCGTCCACCGCGCCTCCACGGCCCTCTACCGCGACACGGCCGAGATGGACGCCTCCCAGGCCGACCCGCTCAAGCGCGGCACCCCGGTCTACGGCCGCTTCGGCACCCCGACCGGCCGCGCCTTCGAGGAGGCCCTGACCGTCCTGGAGGGCGGCCACGCCACGGTGGCGACCTGCTCCGGCCTCGCGGCGATCACCACGGCGATCCTCGCGTACGTCCGGGCCGGCGACCACATCCTCGTCAGCGACTCCGTCTACCTGCCGACCCGCAAGTTCTGCGACTCGCTCGCCGCCCTGGGCGTGGAGACCGAGTACTACGACCCGTGCGCGACCGGCGCCGCGATCGACGCGCTGATCCGCCCCCGCACCCGCCTGCTCTACCTGGAATCCCCCGGCTCGACCACCTTCGAGGTCCAGGACATCCCGGCGATCACCGAGGTGTGCCGGGCCCGCGGGGTGGCCACCATCGCGGACAACACCTGGGCGACCCCCGCCTTCTGCCGGCCGCTGGGGCTGGGCGCGGGCGTGGACGCGGTCGTCCACTCCGCGACGAAGTACCTGACGGGGCACGCGGACAGCATCCTCGGTGCGATCGTCTGCACGCAGGAGAGCTACCCGCTCATCCGCGGCGCGGCCATCCGCCTCGGCCAGTGCGCGGGCGCCGACGACCTCTACCTGGGCCTGCGCGGCCTGCGCACCCTGGGCCCCCGGCTGGCCCGCCACCAGGAACAGGCCCTGGACCTGGCCCGCTGGACCGCCGCCCAGGACGGCGTGGCATCCGTCCTCCACCCCGCCCTCCCGGAGGACCCGGGCCACACCCTGTGGCGCCGCGACTTCACGGGCGCGGCGGGCCTGTTCGGCGTGGAGCTGGACCCGCGGTTCACGAAGCCCGCCGTGGAGGCCATGCTGAACGCCTTCCGCATCTTCGGCCTGGGCCACAGCTACGGCGGCTACGAAAGCCTGGTCGTCCCCGCCGACCCCGCCGCCGGCCGCCTCCCGGGCACCTGGTCGGGCCGCGGCCCCCTGATCCGCGTGCACGTCGGCTTCGAGTCCCCGGCCGACCTGAGGGAAGACCTCCGGACGGCCCTCAAAGCCCTCCACACCGCCTGACGCCCGCCACACCACCCGCCCGGGCCGACTCCGGGAGTCCCGGGCCCGCCACGCCGGGTGACACAGACGACATCCGGCATCACGCATCGTGGCATGCTGGCGGGGAAGGATCCCTTCCGCAGTGACGCCGGGAGCCGGGTACGGGCCGCAGCACGACACGCGCGGCGGGTGAGTCCGACCGGCAATCGACGGCTCTCGTACCGCCTCATTGACCGGAGAGAAGGCATGAACATCAAGGACATCGGGCCGGACCCCCAGAGCTTCGACCTCGAGAAGGCGACGGTCGGCAACACGGACTACCGCACGGTCGCCTGGTCCGGGAAGTACCTGCAGCTGACCCTCATGTCGATCCCGGTGGGCGAGGACATCGGCCTGGAGGCGCACCCGGAGACCGACCAGTTCCTCCGGCTCGACGCAGGCCGGGGCCGCGTCCAGATGGGCCCCGCGAAGGACCGGCTGGACTTCGAGCAGGAGGTCGAGGACGGCTGGGCGATCTTCGTGCCGGCCGGCACGTGGCACAACGTCACCAACATCGGCGACGAGCCGATGCAGCTCTACGCCGTGTACGCGCCGGTCCACCACGCGCCGGGCAGGGTCCACGCGACGGCCGCCGACGCGGAGGCCGACGAGGAGGCGGGCGGCGACGAGCCGCCGAGCTGGTCGGTGCAGCCCGTTCGCCAGCCGTCGGACAAGCACGCCTGACGGCCCCGCGCGCGGCTGCGGCGGGGGGAGGGGCAGGACGGCCGCGCCGCCCGTCACGGCCGCGCCGGGTGCCTCGTATGCCGCATCGGGCAGGCGCACCACGCCGCGGTCCTTCCCGCCCGCTCCGCCCCGTGGCCCCAACGTGCAAGCCCCGGAGGGTGGTTCGGGGTACGGGCGGCGAACTCCGCGACGGCGGGGACCGGGCTCATGCGTCCGCTTGCCGGCCTGCGCAGTAGGCGTTGAGGAGCGCGGCGCCGCGTTCGGAGTCGTCGACGCTCACAGCGAACTCGGCACCCTCGCGGGGGCGGATGACCAGGCACTCGCCGGACCGGAGCATGACCGTGGTGCCCAGTCCGCCGAGCCGGTAGCCCCAGCCGCCGACCTGTGCCGGGGAGCGGTCCTCGGAGCGCGCCGACACGATCTCGGCGGCCGTCCAGCGGCGGACCGGTCGGCCCAGGGGGCCGAAGGAGACCTCCAGGCCGGCCCCGGTCACGCGCGCCTGCACCGAGGAGCAGGCGAGAACCAGGACCGAGGCGCTCGCGAACGGGGTGATCACCGCCCACTGCATACCGGTCAGGAGCCCACCCGCGGCCGCCGCGGCGGCCGCGACGGCGATCAGACCCGTGAGGGCAGCGGTGAGGTGGAGCCAGGGGTTCGACGTACGGGAGAGCCAGACCCGGCGCTCCCCGGCCGGGATCTCCATGACGGCGCCTCCGACGGGCTGCCCCGGCGCAGCGGGCAGCGCCGCGTGCCGCCAGGCCACCCAGCCGAGCAGCCCTGCGGCCGCAGCAGCCGCGACGGTGACCACCACTCCGGTGTCGACCGGGCCGGCGTCCTTCCAGTCGGCCCGGTCCAGGTTGGCCCGCACGATCGACGCCTGGGTGCCCGCCAGGAAGACGCCCCCGGACAGCAGCGCAGCCCCGACCCACCCTCCCGAGGGTGAGCCGCCCCGCCGCCCGGCGAAGGACAGCGAGAGGACCAGTACGGCCCAGAGCGCCGCCGGGAGGAGCGCTGCCGCCCACAGCGGCATCGAACCGTCAGGGGAGCCGTCCCCCCAGTGCGTGGCGAGCCGCTCCGGGAGCCGCCTGTTCGCCGAGAGGGGGAGTGCGGCCAGGACGGCCAGCACGCCGGCCGCCCATATCGCCGCCCCCCACCGGGCGCCGTCCCTCTTCGTACGGTCAGTCACGAAAGCCCCCTGATCATCGCGATGAGATCGTTCTTGCTGTAGCCGAGGTGCGCCGCGTCGGCCACCAACTGCCGTGCCCGGTCGAGCAACTGCGCGCGCTGGTCGGCGGCCTCGGCGACGGTGACGCCGCGCCCGCGCCGGAACTCCAGCACCCCCTCGTCCCGCAGGGCGCGCAGCCCGCGGAGGACGGTGTTCGCGTTCACGCCCAGCGCGCGGGACAGGTCCCGCGCCGGAGGCAGCCGGTCCCCCGGCGCGCACTCGCCCTCGGCAATGGCCCGCCGGATCGCTCCCGCCACCTGCTCGTGCAGGGGGCGGCTGTCCGTGGTGTCCAGTCTCAGCAACATGATGCTAATGACAGTAGCACTATAGGTGTCATGATGGCGATGCAGCTGTGCCGTAGAACCTGGGGACGCGGTGCACCGTGCGAGCCGCAAGGGCGCACGCCGCATGCGGCGGGGGCTCCGAGCAGCGCAGCCCTGCGTTGGGGCACGCGGAGGGCGCGTCGAGGGCACGAGAGAGCCGCACGGTGACGAACGCCCCGGTCTCCGACGAGGGCGCGTGGGCGCAGCAGCGGGGCACTTCTCCCGACCGGGGAGCGGCGGTACCGCCGCGGGGACGGCAGGCGTCACCTCCACGTGCTCCGCGGCACGTAGATCATGCGCGCCCCCACCACGGGGCGGGGCTGCGGGGAGGTGTCGCCCTCCGCCTGAGGGTCCCCCCCACCGGCCCGTGCCTCCCGCAGGCGGCGGCCGGTCGCGTCCTCGTCGGCCATGAGGGTGTCCGTGGTGCGGACATTGCCCGGGGCGGAGGCGGCGGCCATCAGGCGCGCGGCGGACGCGCGTTCGGTCTCGGGGGGAAGCACGAGCAGGTCGCAGCGGCCGAGGCTGTACGAGAGCAGGATCATCGTGTCGCGGGGCTGGCCGGTGAACCAGCCGATGTGCACGGCGTATCCGCCGACGGAGACCCTGTACGGGGCCGGCGGCCACGGCGCGGGGTTCGCGGTGATGCGCGTGACGCGTCCGAAGCGGTCCCGCAGCGCGTCCACCAGGGGCGGCAGCTCGGCGGCCAGATCGCGTGAGTACGGCCACCAGGCGCCGTCCAGCAGGCCGGCCATGGAGGTGTGCGGGGTGAGTGCCAGGCGCGCCTGGTGGGTGGGAGCGGTGGTGGCCATGAGACCGGGACCCGTCCCCGGGACGCCTGCGGGCGCCCCGGCCTAGTGATCGCCGGGAACGACATCCGCGTGAGGGCGGCTGTGCGAAGTACTCCCGGTACCTCCAACGTACTCCGCGCCGGAACCGGACGCGCCGAGCCCCGCGGGCCGGTCAGGGTTCCTCGGAGTGCGGGCCGGTGCCGCTCGGGGGTCTGCTGGTGGCCAGCCAGGACCGGGCCGGTTCGGCGGCGTGGTCGGTGTCGACGGTGAGGTGGAGGCGGGTGCCTCCGCCCGGGGCGGGATAGCTGCGCTGCTCGTCGCCGCCGAAGCACCGGCGCAGCACGTCGGCCACCCTGCGGGCGGCTTCCGGGGTGGCGGAGACGATCCGCACTTCGGCATGGCCCGGCGGCGGCATGGCCTCCGCGTCTGGCTCGTGGCGGTCCAACGCTGCACCGTCCTCTTCTCCCGAAGGAGGCCCGCCCGCGACGCCCGGAGCGGGCCGGACCGGCCTTGGTACCTCCACGGTACGTCCGGAGCGCGGTGCCGACCGGTTCCCCGGCGGGGAGCGGCGTGTCCGCGCGGCCCCGCGGAGTACGGTGAAGGAACGGGGCCGTCGCCCCGCCTGCCGGCCACCGCAGCCCGGGACCGGGCAGCCGCGGCACCACGCCGGACGGACGGACTGATCATGACCGACGCAGGTACTTCCCCGCACGACGGCGCCCCGCCGCCGCGCCTCCTGCCGGACGAGGTCCACGCGGCCGTGGCACCCGGCACCGCGCTGCTCCGGCTGGAGACGACGGGGGCGCGGCAGAGCCTCCTCGACGGTGCGTGGTGGCCCCGCTCGCGTGACGTCGAGCGGGAGCTCCCGCCGCTGATCACCGCTCTGACCGAGCACCTCGGGCCCCTCACCCGGGTCGGCCTGGACGCCTCCGCCTGGAACCGCATCCCGACCCGCCTGGTCGTCGACGACCGGGTCGTGCACCTCGACTCCTTCCCCGTCGGCGACGACACCGTCCTGATCACCCGCGGCGAAAACGACCACTTCTCCCTCATGGTCGTCCCGCCGGCCACCGAGCCCGAGGCCGCCCGTACGGCCATGGCCCGCGCCGTCCACGCCGACAACGTCATCGGGGCAGCCGACATCCTGCTGGCCGAACTCCACCGCCCGGCGGGCCCGCGGGGCGGCAGGGCCGCGGAGAACGACGAAGGCCCGGGTCTCTGACCGGAGCCCGGGCCCTCTTCGCTTCGCGTGCCGACGGAAGCCGACCGTGTCCGTCAGGTGTTCCGGCGGGCACCGAGCAGCGCGGATTCCTGCGGGAGCAGGCCGAGCAGGCCCGTCGCCCCGGCGGCCGGAGGGGCCGTGTGGCACGTGAACCCGAGCCGGGCCATGGCCCGGAGCACTTCGCCGGCGCTGAAGTCGCGGCGGTCCTGGCCGGTGATGATCTGGCCGACCTGCTTGACGGGGTAGGTGCGGCGGCCGATGGTCACCGATGCGCCGGTGACCGGCTCGGGCGCAATGCCCTTCATCGACTCAAGGACACCGCTCTTGGTCAGGTCGAACGGGAAACGTGCGATGACACAGCGCATGAGGCCTCACAGAAAGGAAGGGGAACGGTCGTGTCGCGCGGCGTGGTTCAGCGCGCAAGGTCGAGGACGCCGACGGCGCTGCCCTCTTCGTCGACGACGGGCAGGAGGTCGACACTGCGGTGGCGCATGGCCCGTTCGGCTTCGGCCATGGCGGTCAGGGGCGAGGTGAACGGCCCGCGGCCGCCCAGGACGTCGCGCAGTCGGGCCCGGTCGGTGTAGGCCGGGCTGTCGCGGATGGCGGTGAGCCGGGCCCGCGTGACCAGCCCGGTGCACAGGCCGTGCTCGTCGCTGACGAGCAGATGGCCGGCGCGGGCGCCGGCCATGACGGCCAGGGCCACTTCGACCGTCATGTCGTCGCAGACCTGCGGCCCTGTCGCCTCCATCGCGTCGCGCACCGTCCGGTGCGAGCGGTGCAAGCGGTTCGAGCCGGGGTTCGACACGGGGGGCTGCATCCGGGCCGGTGTCACAAGGTGCCTCCTGAAGAGATGTGCCGGTTTCCTGCTCATGCGGCTCTCAGGCCGCCGGGTCGAGCCCGGTCTGCCGCACCCTCGTGCGGCGGTCCGTCGGAGCAGGCCGGCGCCGCCTGCCGGGGTCGGACGTCCTGCGCCTCGCCCGTTCGGCGGCCGGCGGGGTGAGGACGACGGGGACGCCGGTGGGCGGCTGGGCGCCGGTGATGCGGTTGAGGGCTTCCTCGCCGGAGCGGACCCGGGTGGTCTGCGGGGTGATGCCGGCGGCCGCCATCAGGCGGGTCATGTCGCGGCGCTGGTCGGGGGTGACGAGGGTGACGACGCTGCCGGACTCCCCGGCGCGGGCGGTACGGCCGCCCCGGTGGAGGTAGTCCTTGGGGTCCGTCGGGGGGTCGACGTTGACGACGAGGTCGAGGTTGTCGACGTGGATGCCGCGCGCCGCCACGTCCGTCGCGACCAGCACGGTCACGTGGCCGGTCTTGAACTGGGCGAGGGTGCGGGTGCGCTGCGGCTGGGACTTGCCGCCGTGTAGGGAGGCGGCACGCACCCCGCTGTTCAGGAGGTCACTGGTCAGCCGGTCGACGGCGTGCTTGGTGTCCAGGAACATGATCACCCGGCCGTCGCGCGCCGCGATCTCCGTCGTCGTCCGGTGCTTGTCGGCGGCGTCGACGTGCAGCACGTGGTGCTCCATCGTCGTCACCGCACCGGCCGAGGGGTCCACCGAGTGCACGACGGGGTCGGTCAGGTAGCGCCGGACCAGCCGGTCGACGTTGCGGTCGAGGGTGGCGGAGAAGAGCATCCGCTGCCCGTCGGGCCGCACCTGGTCCAGGAGCGCGGTGACCTGCGGCATGAACCCCATGTCGGCCATCTGGTCGGCCTCGTCGAGGACGGTGGTGCCGACGTCGTCCAGGATGCAGGCGCCCCGGTCGAGGAGGTCCTTCAGCCGTCCGGGCGTGGCCACGACGACCTCCGCGCCTCCCCGCAGCGCCCCGGCCTGCCTGCCGATCGGCAGACCCCCGACGACTGTGGTCAGGCGCAGCTGCACGGCGCGGGCGTACGGGCCGAGGGAGTCGGTCACCTGCTGGGCCAGCTCGCGCGTGGGGACGAGGACGAGGGCGAGCGGTCGGCGCGGTTCGGCGCGCCGACCGGCGGTACGGGCCAGCAGGGCGAGGCCGTACGCCAGGGTCTTGCCGGAGCCGGTGCGGCCGCGGCCGAGCACGTCACGGCCGGCGAGGGTGTTGGGCAGCGTTGCGCCCTGGATGGGGAAGGGCACGGTCACCCCCTGGGCGCCGAGGGCGGCCAGCAGCGCGGCCGGCATGTCGAGCTCGGCGAAGGCGCGGACGGCGGGCAGCGCGGGCGTGAGGGTCTCCGGCAGGGCGAATTCGCCTCGGACGGCGCGCATGCGCCGGGGACGGTCGTTCGTGCGTGTGCGGTTCATTCAGAACCTTCCCTGATGCGGCACGTGTCAGGGAATTCCCGCGGTGGAGAACACGGCAGGGAATAACGAGAACGAGCCGAACGGAATGCGGATGCTGCTCTTTGTGCGCCCCTGGGGAGTGGGTGTGTGAAACGCGTGCAGCTGGGGCCCGCACCCCGAAGGATGCGGGCCCCAGCTGTGAAATGCGCGTCGGCGTCAGGCGGGAACGATGTTCTCGGCCGTCGGGCCCTTCTGGCCCTGCGCGATGTCGAAGGTGACCTTCTGGCCCTCCTGCAGCTCGCGGAAGCCCTGGGTGGCGATGTTCGAGTAGTGGGCGAAGACGTCGGCGCCGCCGCCGTCCTGCTCGATGAAGCCGAAGCCCTTTTCCGCGTTGAACCACTTCACGGTGCCAGCAGCCATGTTTTTCTCCTTTGGGGCAGTACGCAGGCGTCCGCACTGTGCGGATGCCGTGTCGCCGCGATGATGCCCTGCCGGAAATAACCGGAAATACGAAGCGCTTCAGTGCGGCACGGAGGCCGGGCGAAGCGCTTGAAATTCATGGGTACCAAAACTGCAACTGGGATCGACAGTAGCACGCCCGAGAGGTTTTTGTGCGCGGCTTATTTCGCTGCGCGCGGCGGGGGTAAAAACCCTCCCGGTGGCACCCGCCAAAATCTGCAGCGGCGAAAACAGAAAATTGAACCCCCGAGTGCGGCGTTTCGCGGGAGGTCCCGCGCTTGCACGGTGCGGCCCCGACCGCGGCTCCCGGCCGCAGGAGGGCGGGACTGCGCCCGGTGTGAATCGCCGTGTATGACGCGCGGCCAAGGCACGTCCGGCCGGCCCGGCCGTGGCAGTCTTCTCGCCAGGCAGGGTTCTCGGAGTGGAGGTACGTCCGCCGTGGGTGTCACTGGAAACCCCACCGTCAGCAGGCGCCGACTGGGCTCGGAGCTACGGCGGCTCCGGGAGATCAGCGGTATGACGACGCAACAGGTGGCGGCACGCCTGTTGATCTCCCAGCCCAAGATCAGCCTGCTGGAGAACGGCCGCCGCAACGTCAAGCCACGCGACGTGCGAGACCTCTGCGGGCTGTACGGAGTCCGGGACCAGCGGCGTGTGGACGATCTGATGCGGATGGCCAGGGAATCGGGCCGGCAGGGCTGGTGGCACGCCTACGACGACATCCGGTACGGCGCCTACATCGGTCTCGAGAGCGAAGCGGCCGCGGTCCGCTGCTACGAGGCCCAGGTGGTCCCCGGCCTGCTGCAGACTTCCGCCTATGCGCGGTCCGTCATCGCAGGAACGATCCCTCAAGCCACTGCCGAACAGGCCGCCAGACGGCTCGAGGTGCGGATGCGGCGCCAGGACCGCCTGCGCACCACGGGCACTCCGCTGCGCTTGTGGGCTGTGATGGACGCATCGGTGCTCTGGCGCGTCGTGGGCAGCCGCGAGGTCATGCGCGCACAGCTGGAACACCTGATCCGCATCAGCGCCCAGCCGCACATCACCCTGCAGGTTCTCCCCCACGACGCCGGTGCGCACCCGGGTGTCGCGGGACAGTTCACGCTGCTCGATTTCGCTGAGGCCACCGACGGCAGCGTGGTGTATCTGGAGAGGTTCACCAGCGACCTCTACCTGGAGAAGCGATCCGACGTGCGGCGCTACAGCGACATGTACGCGCACGTGCAGGCCCGGGCACTGAGCCCGGACGGCACCCGGAGATTCGTCGAGGACGTCATCAAGGTGTACGCCGGCCCGGAACCGTCACCGGACGACCACTCGCGCAGCCGCTGAGCCCCGCCGGCGGACGGCCGGTGCCGTTGAGCGGGCTCCATCCCCTGCCTGCCAGGGGCAGGCCCTGGAGGGTGGTCCGTGACGGGGCCCGGCCGGGTCGCTCCGGACCGGCGGCCGGGCCCTGCGGGTGTGCGAGGGGCGTTCCGGTCAGAGGTTCTCGTCGTGCAGGTCTTCTTCGCGCAACAGGTCGTCCTCGCGGCGGTGGGAGGTCTCCGCTTGGTCCTGCTTCCGGCCCTGCGCGCGCGATGACTTGCCCGGCCGGGGGTGAGCGGGGTCTCCGGAGCGGTGGTGCTGCTGCGCCTCGCTGCCCTTGCCCGGCTGGGGCTTGTCCTGCGTACCGCCCATGACGGCGACTCCTCTTGATGAGTGGGGTACGGATGCCTCACCGACGACGCTGACACGCACCGCCGCACTCTGCACCCTCTCGCCGCCGAAGCGAGGCACGCAGGTGACGCCCGTCCCCGATGTGGCGGCGTCAGAGGGCGGGTCGGCCGATCGGTGCCGAGGACGGGTCGGACGCGAGCCCGGTGGCCGGCGTGGTGTCCTTCGGCGCAGGGGCGGCTCGGCGCCCGGTGCCGGGTACGCGGGTCCTGCCCTGCGGCGGTACGGTTCCTGACCCCGCCGCCCGGCCGGGTGCCGGCCGCCGCATCCCCGTGCGCCGGGCCGCGCGCCGCCACAGGTGAGGCAGGAAGGCGTAGAAGCGGTCGGGAAGGAAGACGGCGTCCGCGACGATCATCGCGCCGGAGAAGAGGGGCAGCCCCAGGAGCACCGCGATGCCGAGGTGCATGCCCAGCAGCACGGTCAGTACCGGGTACTTGAGTCGGCCGAAGAGCACGAACGGGAAGGCCACCTGCAGGAGCACCGTCACGTGGCCGGCGATCGCGATCACCATCGGGTACTCGTCCACGAGGTGGGAGAGCGCGGGCCAGGGCTGGAAGAGCTCGAGGTTCAGCGCGTAGTGGAGGGCGGTGCCGCCGCCCCAGGTGGAGCCCTGGATCTTGTACAGGCCGGACGATCCGTAGAGGAAGCAGACCTGTGCCGCGATGACGAGCATCCCGCAGTTGTGCACCGCCGTGGTCAAGGTGGTGCGGGCGGCCCGGAGCTGCTCTGCGTGAAAGCGCCTCACCGGCTCCGGTGCCTGGTCCGCACGAGCCGCCCTGAGCCGCTCTCGGCGTGCGTCCAGGGACCAGCGCCGACCGCACGCGGTGAGGACGAGGTAGAGGGCCATCAGCAGGACCAGGTTGTCGCCTCCGTCCGTCATGAAGATCGACCTGGCGTGGAAGGAGGTCACCACGACGGCGAAGAGGATGGACATGGCGCGGGTCCGCCAGCCCAGCATGAACAGCGCGGAGGTGAGGAGGGCCGCCGCGTAGCAGAGTTCGAAGTAGGCGCGGCTGTCGGACAGGATCAGGATGCTGTTCCAGCCCGTCTGGTCGAAGAGCTGGTGTGCCAGCGCGGGCGTCCAAGGGGAGCCGGGGCCCCAGATCTCGTCGCGGTGCGGGAACTCGCGCAGCAGGAAGACCAGGTAGAGCAGCCCGTAGCCGATGCGCAGGACCGACGCGGCGTAGAGGGAGATCGGCCGGTCGGTGAGAAGCGCCCACAGGGCGCCGATCCGGTCGAGCAGGCGGCGGCGGGCCGCGAGGGCGATCGAAGTCTCCTGGCCCGGCGGGTGGTGCGGCCCGGCTGCCGTGGAAGGGTGCTGGGGGGCCTGTTCATTTCCCATGGGGGGTCACCTTCCACCAGGGCAGGAGCCGGTCCTCGGTGGGTGCCGGCGGGCGGTTCCCGGCCGGTGCGCCGGGCGCGGCAACGGGCAGTGTGACGACCCGGAGCTGAATGAAGCCGAAGGCGCGGCCGCCGTGGTGGGCGGCGAAGCGGTCCGCGGCGATGTTGCGCAGGTACGTCTGCAGCATCACGGCGCGTTCCGAGCGCGCCGTGTCACTTCCGCCGTGGGTCTCGACGTAGGAGGTCCAGGCGCGGCGCAGCAGGTTCTGGGACGTGTGGCTCGGAAACGGATTGTGGTCGACTGCGGAATGGTCCACCGCAGCCAGGTCGAACCAGGGGGTCACCTGCACCGATCCTGTGGAGTCGGTGTGTGCGGTTCTCGCCAGGATCTTTCGGTTGAAGGAGTCGGGGTCCGGGGCGAAGAGCCGCCAGTTCTGTTCGAAGAGCGGGAACACCCATCCATTCACCTGGGAGCTGTACCGCTTCGACACGGGGCTGGCGGGGGCCACGTGGAGGAACACCAGGGCGATATGGACCAGGGCCGTCACCAGGCAGAGGGCCACGGCGGTGTGCAGCCCCGCTTTCAGTGCACGAACGCCCATGGGGGACCCGCCCGGTCTGACCGCTTCGCCAGGGCGCTGCACGGGGACCGGACCGGAATCGGACTGAGGGAGTTCCTTCACGTCCGCAGATTCAATCCCGCTCGACACCGCCCACCCGGTCCTTCTCATGTCTGTTGATCGCCTGAGGTACCTGCGCGACTCTCACCGGCGGCGCGCGGCGGACTCGATGAGCATCCCGCCGCGCGCCGCCCTTCGGTGATCGGGTTTCGTGCAGGCTGCTGCCTAGCCCTCGATGCCCGCGGGCTTGTTGCCGTAGCCGTAGTGGTCGTCCGGCTTCCCCGTGCCGTCGCGGCCGTGGTCATGGCCCGGCTTGCCGGGTGCCTCCTCGTGCCCGTGGTCGTGGCCTGGCTTGCCGGGTGCCTCCTCGTGCCCGTCGCCCGGGCCGCCGTGCTCCGGCCCGTGGTGTTCCAGGCCGCTGTGGTCCCGGCCCGGCCCGCCGTGGTCCGGTGCGCCGGGCTTGCCGCCCTGCCCGCCGGTGACGTTTCCGCCGGTGGTGTTCCCCCCGATGGTGTTCCCACCGACCGTGTTCCCGGCCGTGTTGCCCGCGGTGTTCCCGGAGGTGTTGCCGGCGATGTTCCCCGAGGTGCCGCCGGACACGAGGTCGACGATCGGGCCGCCCAGGAGGCCGCCACCGATCAGACCCACGGTCGTGCCGGTCGTCGTGCCGGCCGTCGGCGTGCCGGTGGTCGTGCCGGTGGTCGTTCCGGTGGTCGTTCCGGTGGTCGTGCCGGTGGTCGTTCCGGTGGTGGTTCCGGTGGTGGTCCCGGTTGTCGTGCCGCCGGTGGCGCAGCCGCCGAGGAAGATCCTGTTGTTGTTGAGGGTCACCTCGCCCTCACGGGCCAGCGCCCGGCCCTCGATGTTCGCCCCCTGATTCACGAAGATGGAGGTCAGAGCCATGATGGTGCCGACGAACGTGGAGGTGGTGCCGATGGTCGCCGAACTCCCGATCTGCCAGAACACGTTGCACGGCGAAGCGCCGTTCGTGAGGAGGATCCGGCTGCTGGACGCCGTGGTCAGGGCTTCGGGAACCTGGAAGACCCAGACCGAGTTGGGGTTGCCCCCGGCGTTCAGGATCAGGTCGCCGGTGAGTCAGACACCGGATGTGGCCCTGTGGACGCCGGGAAGCAGTTCCTGGCCCCCGCCGATCCCGGCCGCGAGCGCGAAGTCCGGTGCCTGTCCGGCCGCCTGGTTGTACGCCACGATCAGATCGCTCTTGGCCTGAGCGGCCGCGGCGTCCGCAGCGTGCACCGCGCCGAGCACCAGTCCGGGCGGGAACCCGGTGATGGCCGGGTTCGGGTGCGTCCCAAGGTCGTGGTCGAGTACCGAGGGACCGGTGTTCGTGACTCCCTGACCTGCCAGGACGGAGTAGCTGGCGGTGGTGCCCAGCGGCACGGGTGTCGCGATGGCGATTGCCTGTGTCGGCAATCCGGCGACCATTACAGCGGCAATCGTGACGGCGACGGCCGAGGACAGCCAGCCGGAAAGAGTGCGGCGCCGGGCCGCCTGGATTTTCAGCTTCATCAAGAGGCCATTTCCTGTGGGGGGCGTGGCGTACCGGGCCCTACCGTTCGCCCGGGAAGCCCTGGTGTGTCGCTCGCCGCATATTACGCAGGAAATTTCGCGCAGCTACAACAGATGAGGGGTGGGGAGGGGGGTTAATACAAACACATACATGACTGAAATCGTGCCGAAAATAACCGGACTCGCATTGTTGATCATCCGACAATGCCGCCGAATAGGCAGAGCGCGATTAACTCGTAGGAGGGTGCATCGCACACCTGCCCCAGCACATCCGGTGGCCCGTCGCGGACATGTGCCGCCGGTCAGGTGATCTCGCGGATCCGCGGGCGCGGGCGTGGCGGCCGGTTCGCCGCCATGTTCCCCGCTCCGGCGGCGCTGTTGGTCTGCTTCTGCCGCTGCGGCCCGATGCGCCCGGACGGGCAGGCGGCCCTGCGCGGGGCCTCGGCCGCCGGGCGGCACCGGGCCGAGGCCCGCGCGGACTCCGTGTGTCCGCCGGCGTCCCAACTCCCGCCGACGCCCCGGCCCGAGGTCCGCTGCGGCTCGCGGCGCATGTGCGCGAGCCCTATGCCTCGACCGCGGCGGGGCGGGGGGAGTCGACGTCGTCCATGAAGGACAGCATCCGGGCGTTGACCACGTCGGGGTGGTCGATCTGCGGGCCGTGCCCCGTCGCGGTGATGATCTCGGCGCGGGCTCCGGGGACGAGGCGCGGTACGCGTTCCAGCTGCCGCCTGGGGTGAACGAGCAGGCTGTGCTTGCCCATGATGACGTAGAGCGGGGTCCGGATGGACCGCAGCGCGTCCTCGTCCAGCGGCAGCGGCGCGGGGCGGCGGATCCGGTACGCGCGGGCGCCGAGCTGGATCCACTTGCGCATCTCGGGGACGGCGATGACCGGCTGGTCCAGCCACTTGGCGAGCCGGGGACGCAGCGCCTTCGGGGCGAAGGTGGCGAACAGGCTCACGAAGACCCAGGCGAAGAAGCGCAGACCGACCTTCTCCAGGCCGCCGGGGTCGAGGGCGGTGACCGAGGCGAGCCGTCCGGACCGCCGGTGGGCCTGGTTGAGCACCAGCCAGCCGCCGTAGGAGGAGCCGACGAGGTGGACCCGGTCGAGGCCGAGCGCGTCGAGGGCCTCGTCCATCCACTGGGCGGCACGCTCCGGCTGCCACATGGGCTCGCGGTGGACGCTGCGGCCTGCATCGCCGGGCGTGTCGAGAGCGTAGACAGGGCGGTCGAGGCTGAGCCCAGGGGTGTTGGGGTACCACATCGCCGAGCTGTAGCCGGCGCCGTGGATCAGGACGATCGGGGTCCGGGACTCGGCGGCGGGGTCCGAGGGCCCGTACCGGTAGACGTGGGTGGTGCCGAAGCTGGTCTCCACGTCCGTCTCGGAGCGGGCGGGCGCCCCCATCGCGTAGAGGGCGTCGGCGGCGGCGAAGTAGCGGTCGCGCAAGGCGTCGTTGACGTAGCGGCCGACATCTCGGCGTACGCGGGCTTTGTTCTCGGGCACGGCGGCACCTCCGGTGAAGTCCCCTGGTTGTGGTACGACCGTACCATCAAAATGGTACGCCGGTATCATGAAAGGCCCGGGCAGGAGAGCACGGCCCCACCGACGACGGGCGGAGACACGGAACCATGCCGAAGCGGGTGGACCACGAGGAGCGGCGCGCCCAGATTGCCGAGGCGCTCATCCGGGTCGCAGGGCGGCGGGGGCTGCATGCCGTCGGCATGCGCGACGTGGCCGCAGAGGCCGGTGTGTCGCTCCGGCTCGTGCAGTACTACTTCGAGACCAAGGAGAAGCTGCTCTTCTACGGCCTCCGGCACCTGACCGACCGCTTCACTGCAAGGGTGGGGGCGCGCCTGGCTGCTGCCGGCCCGAACCCGGGCGCGCGCGCCACCGTGGAGGCGCTGCTCCTGGCCTCGCTGCCCACCGACGAGGAGAGCCGGACGTTCCACCTGCTGTACAGCTCCTACGCCATCCTGTCCGTCACCGACGGGGCGCTGGCTGCGCAGCCGTTCATCGACAAGCCCGACGCTGCGGAGAACGCCCTGGCCGGGCTCCTTGAGCAGGCGCAGGCGGCCGGCCTGGCAGACCCGGACGCCGACGCGCGCACGGAGGCGATCAGCCTGCTCGCGATGGCGGCGGCCATGGGTACCAGCATCCTCGTGGGCCAGCGCAGCCCGGAGTCGGCGATTGCGGTGCTCCGCCACCACTTGGACCGGATCTTCAGGACTGCTTCCGCCGCGGAGCGGATGCCGGAAGCCGAACCCGCGCCCCGGGCTTGGGGATCACCCGGCGCGAGGTCTGTGTAAAGGGAGTTCGACCTGCGCGCGAGCCGGTTCGAGGCCGGCGTCCCGTCGTTCCCTCGCACCATGGTGTCCGCCTGCAAGCGCCGCTGCCGGCACGTGCGGCACCCCCTTCCCGGTGGCGCGTGCGCAGAGGGAGCCGCCCCGGGGTGCATGTGATCCAGTGCACACCGCCGGGAGCGATGACTTCGCCTCCTGCCGCCGGTCATACAAGCGAAACCACCGAGGGAAGGAAGGCCCGCCATGCCTCACACGCTGACCGCCCCGCGCGACACCGTCTCCCACGCGCCCGCCCCGCGCCCCGCGGCACGATGGACGGCGAGCGGCGGCGTGGTGGCAGGTCCGCTGTTCCTGGCGGCCGGGCTCGCCCAGGGCATGGTGCGGGACGGCTTCGACTTCACCCGGAACGCGATCAGCCAGCTCGCCCTCGGTGACTCCGGATGGATCCAGACGGCGAACTTCCTGCTCGCCGGCGCGCTGCTGCTCGCCGGTGCGACGGGCATGCGGTGGGTGCTGCGCGGTATGCCGGGCGGGACCTGGGGCCCGGTCCTGGTCGGCGTGTTCGCCCTGTCCTTCTGGACCGCCGCGGTGTTTCCGGCCGACGCCGGGGCAGGCTTCCCCGCCGGCTCGCCCGAGGCGACCGTGATGAGCGTGCACGGTGCCGTCCACATGGCTGGCGGGCTGGCCGGGTACCTCGCCCTGTGCGCGGCGTTCGTCGTCCTGGCCCGTCCGCTCGCCGCGCGCGGCCTGCGGGGATGGGCCGTCGCCACCCGCCTCGTACCGGTGGCCGTCCTCGCCGGCTTCATGGCCTCGGCCGTCTCCGTCCTGGCTTTCACCGCCGGTGCGGGACTGGGCCTGCTGTGGCTGACCGCGGTGACGGCCCGGCTGGCCGCAGCTCCGGGCACCCCCTGACGGACCGCGTCTCCCACAGGCACCATCGACACCAACCAGCCCATTCCGCTGTGACATACAGAAGGGGATACCCGTGACCGCCGCTGTGAAGGGCCCTGCCGCCTACTTCCCGTCCATCGAGAAGAAGTACGGCCGTCCGATCGCCGAGTGGAAGGACCTCATCCGCTCTTCCCCGCTGACCAGGCACATGGAGCTCGTGAACTGGCTCAAGTCCGAGCACGGCCTGGGCCACGGCCACGCCAACGCTCTCGTCGCCCACACTCTCGCCGAGAACAGCGGTCGGTGAACCCCGTGGCGGCCCGCTACCCGGGTGGCGGCGGATCGCGAGACCTCGCGAGCAACGTACGGCGCCCCGGCAGGCGCGGATGGCGCACAGGAGGCGTGTGATGCCCGGCAGATGTTCCGTGTCTGCGACCACTCGGTACGGGCCGGCAGCGTGATGGACGCGATGATTCGGCAACCTGATCGCCCATGCGGGGATCCGTCCCGCCTGTTCGCGGGAACTCCGTCGCACCGGCCTCCGGTCTGAGGCCTTCGAGGAGACCCTGTGTCCTGACCTGCCGCTGGCCGGCCGGCTACGCAATACCACCCGCGAAGTCGACCTCGCCGGAACGCTGATCCCGGCCGGAGCGCACCTGCTGCTCCTGCCCGCTGCCGCATTCCGCGACGAATGCCACCGGCTCACCTTCATCCACCCGGAACGGTGCCACCCCGACACCCGGCAGGTAGGCACGGTACGGCCCGCCGTCTCTCACGGGCTGCCTGGTGCCCGGTACGCGGCGAGGAAGGCGCGGATGCCGGCCGTCGCGTAGAGGTCGAGGTCGGCCTCCGTGTGCTGGACGCCGCCGTGGAACATGGCCCGGTTCACGGGGATCCACAGCAGCAGTCCGGCGAAGTGGTGGGCGGCCAGCATGGGGTCGTCGGCCTTGAGTGCTCCCTGGTCGGTCAGGCGCTCGAAAGTGGCCGCCAGGGTGGCCAGGACCCGTTCGAAACCGTGCTCGTACCAGGCGGCTCCCAGCGCGGGGAAGGTGTCGGCGTTGGCGATGATCAGTCGGCGCAGCTGGATGACCTGGGGCTGGGTGAGGGCTGCGAGGAACCGGCGGGCGAGACGAGTCAGGTTCTCGTCCAGGGCGTCGGCGTCGGCGGGCACCTCGGCCACCAGGTCGATCATGCCGTCGATGCGGTCGGTGGTGGCCATGACGATCGCGGCGAAGAGCTTCTCCTTGTCCGCGAAGTGCTTGTAGACGGTCTGCTTGGAGACCGCTGCCAGCTTCGCGATGTCGTCCATGCTCGCCCCCGAATACCCCTTGTCCAGGAACACGGTGGTCGCGGCATCCAGGATCGCCTGGTGCTTGCGTGCCGAACGGCTGTCCATCTTCGACTCCTCCTGCCCGTCGTCGCCGGTGCACCCGAAGAGTACTGGACCGTGCAGTACTCGACCGAGTACTGTACGGTCCAGTTCCGAACGGGTGGAGTCTCACGGCAGACCCGCACACCTATGGGGGGTTTCACATGGACAAGGTCTTCTCGGCCGACGCCACGGCCATCGCCTTCGAGCAGCGGGGATCCGGCCCCGCGCTGGTGCTCGTCGGGGGAGCGTTCATGACACGGCACGAGTCGGCGGAGCTCGCCGCCCTGCTGGCCGAGCGCTTCACGGTGATCACGTACGACCGCCGCGGACGGGGCGACAGCGGCGACAGCCCGGCGTACGACGTGCAGCGTGAGGTCGAGGACCTGGACGCCCTGATCGGGCACGCCGGCGGCGAGGCCATGCTCTTCGGCATGTCCTCCGGCGCCGTCCTGGCGCTGGAGGCCGCGGCGCGGGGCAGCGCCGTGACCCGGCTGGCCCTGTACGAGCCGCCCTTCGTCACCGACGACAGCCGTCCGCCGCTGCCCGCCGACTACGTCGCCCACCTGGACGAACTGGTGGAACAGAGGGCGTACGGCGATGCGGTGGCGTACTTCATGACCGCGGCCGTGGGCATGCCCGCCGAGGCCGTCGCCGCCATGCGGCAGGCCCCCTTCTGGGCGGGCATGGAGGCCGTCGCCCGGACGCTGCCCTACGACGGCCGGGTCATGGGCGGCACCATGTCCGGCCGTCCTCTGCCTGCCGACCGCTGGCAGTCCGTGACGGTTCCCGTCCTCGTCGGCAGCGGCGACGCCGGTGCACCGCACATGCTCACCGGCGCCCGTGAATTCGCCGCCTTGGCAGACAACTTCACTTTTCGGGTCTTTCCCGGGCAGGAGCACACCATCGCCCCCGCCGTCCTCGCCCCCGTCCTGGCGGACTTCTTCACCGCCGGGGAGCAGGTGTGAGGAGGGTCTTCGCCAGTCTGGGCATGCCCCTGGACGGCTTCATCTCCGCTCCCGACTCCGGCCCCGACAACCCGCCCGGTACGGCGGGATGCGCATCCGCGAAGGGGTCTTCGGCATCGAGAGCCGACGGGCCCCCGCCCTTCCGCGCCTCCTCTTCGTCCTCACCCGCGCGCGTCGGGAACCGTAGGTGCGGCAGGGTGCCAGGCCCTTGACCTTTGCGACCGAGGGGATCGACAGCGTGCCGGCCCAAGCACGCCGGGCCGCAGGGAGTAGGGACGTCCAGATCTCCGGCGGTGCCGACACCGTACGGCAGTTCATCGACGCCGGACTCGTGAGCGAACTCCAGATCCACCTCGCGCCCCTCGTCCTCGGAGCCCGTCTCACGTACCGGCTCGCAGTGCCCTGGCTCCGAAAGGCCAGGACAACAAGCAAGCCCCAGGTCGCTGACCTGGGGCTTTGCTGTGGAGCGGATGACGGTAACCGAACCCGCGCCAGAGGCTTGGGAATCAGCCGGTACCGGGGTGCGCGAACGCCCTCTGACCTCCGGAAACGGTCACTTCCGGCTCTGGTCTGGCCGCTTCGCCGACCCCTTGCGGACCGCTGTTTCTCCGCCCCCACGGGCACGTCGTGGCACGGAGCCGGCCGAAGGAGCGCCACGGTGGGCGCCGTCTCCGGCACTCACCCCGCGCGTCAGCCGGTCGTGGTCAGACCTGCCACTCGATCCGTTCCACCGTGTCGTTGTGCTCCGCCGGCTCTTCCAGCTTCTCGCCGGCCTTCAGGATGCGCGTGCCCTTCTTGCTGATCAGCTTCGCGTCGGTGTCCGTGTTGTTGAACCATGACGACACGTTCTTGGACATGGTGTCGCCGCCGGGCAGGGGCAGGAGGCCGAGGTCCACCTTGTAACCGGGGCCGATCCCGTATGCCTCGCCTGCGCGGTTGTAGTGCCGCCACAGCCCCAGGGTCATCTGCGGGCAGGGTGCGCCCTCAGGCGGGCTGATGACGACGACGCCTGCGGGCAGGGTGGGTGCGCTCATGACTCTCTCCGTTCTCGCGATCCCGCCGGTCTGTCCGGCGGGTGCGCCACCAACGTCCCGCCGGGAGCCCCTGGCGTATGCCAATGGCACGGGAGTGATCGTTTCTGCCGTGTGCATGACCACCCGTCCGGCCGAGAGGCGGCCCGGGCCCGTCATCACCGTCCCGGCACCCCGGACGACGCTGCCCGCGCCGATGAAGCAGCCCTTGCCGGTACGGACAGGACGGCGCTCGATCAGGTCCGAACCCGGCGTGCTTTGCAGCGTCACGGCGAGCCCGCTGCTGTGGGCGAAGACCTCGGCGCGGACGCCGATGGGCGCACTGCTCTCCCGGCCCCGACCGGCGCATCCGCCGCGAACGCGCCCCCCAGGCACGGAGCGTCGCCGGGCCCGGACACCATCACGCGGCGCCCCGACCTGTCCCAGGCCCGTCGCCCCCTCGGGCACCATCCGGCACGGAACTTCGACCGGGGCCTGCAGGACACCATCCGATGGGCCCGGCACCTGGGCCCGTATGCCCTCACCCTCGACCACGAGACTCGGCCCGTCCGTGGACCGGTCCCGAGGCCGAAACGAAGGCGCGGGCGACCTGGTTGACGTCGTCGCCGGCGCGGCCGAGGCACCGACGGGCGGCGACCCAGTAGGCGGTAAACAAGCCCCAGGCCGCTGACCTGGGGCTTTGCTATGGAGCGGATGACGGGAATCGAACCCGCGCTATAAGCTTGGGAATCACCCGGCGCTTGCGCCGTGGAATCGCATCTGACCTGCGGAAACGTTAGCCTGGCGTCGCGTCTTCGCTGTCTCCCCGGGTTCGTTGTTGTCCGCTGCTGACCGCCCCTACTGGCACGTTGTGGCACGGCGGTGGATCAGCCGCGCCACTCGACCAGGACGAGGGTGGCATCGTCCGAGGTGGCTTCGCCGCGTGCTCGCTTGAGCGTGTGGGACAGGTCCCGTGCCACCGCGCGGACGCCTCGGTCCGTCTTCTCCAGCTGGTTCACCCAGTCGAGCAGCTGTTCCTCGCCGAACTGCTCCTGGCCGCTCTCGTGTTCCTCGATCAGGCCGTCGGTGAAGCAGAGGACGCGGTCCCCCGGCTCGAGCAGCACACTGCTGACCTGCGGCTGTGCTCCGCCGAAGCCCACGGGCAGGGTGGTGGGGCTGTCCAGGCGGCCCATGACGCGGTGCTTGCGGATCAGGACGGGGGCGGGGTGTCCGGCGTTGACCCACTGGAGATGGCCGGTGGTCGTGTCCAGTTCCAGCATCTGCGCGGTGACGAAGTGGTCGGGGGCGAACTGCTCGGCCACGGCCCGGTCCATGAAGAGGTAGATCTCTGGTAGATCGATGCCGATGCGGCGGGCGTGCCGGTACGCGCCGATGGCCACGGTGGCCATGGTGGCCGCGTCCAGGCCGTGGCCCATGGCGTCGATCACGGCGAGGTGGAAGGTGTCGCCGTTCAGGGCGTAGTCGAAGCTGTCGCCCGCGACGTCGTAGGCGGGCTCCAGGACTCCGGCGACGGCGACGCGCGGCATGGTCATCGCCAGTGGTGGCAGGAGCGCCCATTGGATCTCGGCGGCGACGCTCATCGGCTCGCCGCGGCGGGTGCGGAAGAAGAGATCGGTGTGGCCGTTCTTGGTCTGCAGCAGGTCGGCGACCAGCCCCGCGATCCTGCGCAGGAGTCGGCGGTCCTCCTCGTCGACCGCGTCCAGGGTGACGGCCAGGACGCCGCCGTCCAGCAGCGCCACGTGGACGCGTACTCCGTCTTCCACCGCCAGCTCGACCGGGAGCGACGTCAGGAAACACCTGCCGGCGTCCGAGCCGTCGATGGACAGCGGCTCGCCGCCCGTCAGCCCTTCGGCGAGCAGCGGAACGAGCCTCTGCTGCCCGTAGTCCTGGAGCAGGATCTGCGGGTTCCTGCCGCCTAGCCGGGCCACCGTCTCGGCGACGACCAGTCCGACCCGGTGGGGCGGCAGCTCGTCGGCGCGGTCCAGGATCGTTCCCAGGAGTTCCTCTCCGAAGCTCTCCGAGCGATCGGGTTTCCCGAACCGTCCGACGGCCATCCCGTTGCCTCCAACCGAGCGGCGACGGCCTGGTTCGGGTCATGCCGTACGGGGCGGGTGTCGAGGCCCTGCGGCGGCCGGGGGCGGGCGCGGCGCGGACCAGAGACGCGGCCTCCAGGATGCATCTCGGCTGCCGGTCGCGCCACTCGGCCTCCGCTGTGCGGGGCCCGGTCGCGGGTCGTCGCGTCGCCCTCTCCGGGCCCTTTCGAGTCCGCCTGGGCCTGAGGTGGACCGGCTCAGTCGCCCTTTTCCTCCTCCGCCTCCATGAGGCGGATGCCCTGATGGGTGAGCGAGACCATCGCGGGTGTGTTTCCCGGCTCCCAGTCGACCGTGACCAGTCCCTCGCCCGCGAGGTAGGAGCAGGCGGCGGCGAGGTCCTGCTCCGGGATGCGCAGGTCGTGGTTGAGCGCGGCTCCGGTGATACCGAGCAGGCGGTTGCCTTCGGCGGCCGTGTAGAGGGCCTGGAGGATCTGTCGGCGGTACCGCTGCCGCTCGTGGAGTGTCGCCATGGCCGCGTGGTCCTGTCGTCGTGCGTGGCGGTCGTTCGTGACCGGTCAGGGTTCCTCGGTGTGAGGTCCGGAGCCGGTGGGCTGTCTGCTGGTGGCGAGCCAGGTGCGGGCGGGTCCGGCGGCGGTCTTGGTGTCGACGGTGAGGTGGAGCCGTGTGCCGCCGCCCGGCCCGGGGTAGCTGCGGTGCTCCGCCCCGGCGAAGCACCGGCGGATCACCTCGGCGACCGCGCGGGCGGCCTCGGGGGTGGCGGAGACGATGCGGATCTCGGTGTGACCCGCCTCCGGCAGGGTCTCGTTCTCGGTGGGACGCAAGACGGTGTGCTCCGTTCGGGACGAAGGCGAGAGGCCGGCGGGTGGGTTGTCCCTGCTGTCGGGTGCCCCACCCGCGGCCTTCGGTCGGAGGAGCGGTCTGCGGTCAGGGCCAGGAGCCCGTGGGCCGGCGATGGGCGATGTGCTCGGGCGGCCCGGGGTTGCCCTGGCCGGGGGGACGGCTGAGGGAGGGGTAGGGGTCGCTGAAGCGGTGGGCCGCTATGCGTGCGTCGTGCTGGGCGTTGAGCCGGTGGATCAGGCGTGTGCCGAGCGCGATCAGGAGAGCGCCTGCCAGGAGGGTGATCACGGTTTCCATGCCCTCACCTCCCGGTGTGTCCCGGCAGCGGAATCATCCGCGCGCCGACGGCGGGGTGCGCCGTTGGGCGCGGCTGCGGCTGCGGCTGCGGCTGCGGCTGGGGTGCCGGGCCGGCCCCTCCCTCACTCTCCCAGGCGCTCTCGCTGCTTCGCGCCTCCCGCATGCGGCGGCCGGTCGCGGCCTCGCCGGACATCAGCGCGCCCGCGGTGAGGACGCTGCCGGGGAGGGCGGCGGCGGTCATCAGCCGGGCCGCGGAGGCCGGGTCGGTCTCGGGCGGAATCACGAGCAGGTCGCAGCGGCCGGTCGTGTAGGACAGCAGAATGATCTTGTCCGGGTCCTGCTCGGTGAACCAGCCCGAGTGCAGCACGTGGCCGATGACGGCGACCTTGTGCGGGACGACCGGCCAGTGGGAGGGGTTCACCAGGACGCGGGTGATGCGGCCCCAGCGCCCTTCGAGGGCGTCGACCAGCGCCGGCAGCTCGGCTGCCAGGTCGCGTGAACGGGGCCACCAAGCGCCGTCGAGACGACCGGTGAGCGTGGTCTTCGGGGTGAGTGACAGGCGGACCGGAAGTCCTGGGTCGAGGGCGCGGTTCGCTGTCCTGTGGAGGGTGGTGGTCATGGCGGACCTGCCCCCGGGCTGCCCGTCGACAGCCCGGTTTTTCGTGTTCCCCGGAAATGACACCTGCGTGGAAGCTGGTGCTCGAAGTACTTCCGGTACTTCCAGCGTACGTCCGATCGGTCCGTTTTCGGCCTTTTATGAGGAAAAGCTTCCGGTCCGTACGGACGCGTGCGCGGCGACGGGCGGACAGGCGTGCGACGGGGTTACCGTGAGGTGACGGCACAGTCGCCCGCCGTTGGCCCGGCAGCACCCAGGTGAGGCCACGAGGGCCCCTGCGGCTCACCCGTAGACGAGCGGATCCAATCATGGCCGACTCAGACATCCCGTCCACGCCCCAGAGGCTCCTGCCGGACGAGATCCACCAGGCGGTACGGCCCGGTACGGCGCTGCTCCGGCTGGAGACGACGCACTCCCGGCAGGGCGTCCTCGACGGGGCCTGGTGGCCGCGCACCCGCGACGTGGAGCAGGAGCTCCCCGCGCTGGTGTCCGTGCTGGCCGAACACCTCGGACCCATCACCCGGGTCGGCCTGGACGCCACCGCCTGGGACGGGATTCCGACCCGGCTGATCATCGACGACCGGGTCGTCCACCTCGACTCCTTCCCTGTCGGTGACGACACCGTCCTGGTCACCCGAGGCGACAAGGACCACTTCGCACTGATGGTGGTTCCGCCGGACACGGAGCCCGTTGCCGCCCGCACGGCCATGGCCCGCGCGGTCCACGCCGACAACATCACGCAGGCCACCGAGCTCCTCGTCGCCCCGCTTCCCCCACCGGCGGCCGAACAGGGAGGAGAGACATGATCCAGACGGCGGACATCCGCGAGTGGCGCAACCAGGTCGTGATGGACCCCGACGGCCACAAGATCGGCGAACTGGAATCCGTCTACGTCGACACCAGCACCGACGAACCGGCCATGGCGACGGTCCGCGTCGGCCTGCCCACTCGGCACCGCCTGGTGTTCGTCCCCCTGGAAGGGGCGACGGTGGGGCCGGGGTACGTGCGGGTCGCCCACGACAGGAAACTGGTGAAACAGAGCCCCTCCATCGGCACGGACGGTGTCCTGCCCTTCGAGGACGAGGAAGCCGTCTTCCGCCACTACGGCCTCGCTTACGAACCCGGTGCGAACGGCGAACGGCAACTCGCCCGACGCTGAGCCCCCGACCGCCGGGGAGGCGGCCCCCATGACACTCTTCCTCGCCTTGATCATCGTCGCGATCATCCTGGGCCTCATCGGCGTCGTCGCCGACGGACTCCTCTTCCTGCTCTTCATCGGCATCGCGGTACTCGTGGCAGACCTCCTCTACATGGCCCTGCGCACCCGCCGCTCCGCCCGCCACCGCCCGCTCCGGTGATGTGAGGACCCTGCCGAGCCCGTATCGACCCTGCACCGGCTCCGCCACAGGGCCCCCGACCCACGACGCCGAGGACGGGCCCCTCCACCGCCATGCTTCCGGCGTGCTCCCGGCACGCTTCCGTCCGTTCCGTGGAGCGGTACGCGCGTCCAGGCGTCGACGCGGTGGCCCGGCACATCGCCGAGCGCGACCCTGCCGCCCGCCGCCGAGGCTGAACAGCATCCCCGAGGGTGCTCGTCCGCCCTGGCAGGTGGGGACCGATGGTGCGTAAAGAACGCGTCAAGAGATGCGGTGTGTGCCGGGAAGCCTGGTCAGCGAACAAGGGCGCGTGTGCCATTTGCCGATGCCCCGGAGGACCCGTATGCCTGCTGCCCCGCGTGAGCGTTCCGTCTTCCTCGCCCTGCTGCCGTGGCCGGAGCGTGTACGGGTGGCGCGGGCCCTGCGCACCGAGACGGTCGGCGGGCTGGTGCTGCTGGCGGCGGCCGTGGTGGCGCTCGCGTGGGCGAACACCCCCATCAGCGGAACGTACGAGCAGATACGCGACGCCCACTTCGGCATACCCGCGCTCGGCCTGGACCTCTCGGTGGAGCACTGGACCGCCGACGGTCTTCTGGCCGTCTTCTTCCTCGTCGCCGGGATCGAGCTGAAACGCGAGCTGGTGGTGGGCGAGCTGCGCACCCCGGCCACCGCGGCCCTGCCGGTGGTCGCCGCACTGTGCGGCATGGCCGTCCCTGCCGCCCTCTACCTGGCCACCACCGGGCTCGGCGGGGGAAGAGCGCAGGGCTGGGCGGTGCCGATGGCCACGGACATCGCCTTCGCGCTCGCAGTCCTCGCGGTGCTCTCCACCCACCTGCCCTCCGCCCTGAGGGCCTTCCTGCTGACCCTGGCCGTGGTCGACGACCTGGGCGCGATCCTGGTCATCGCCGTCTTCTTCACCGCCGACCTCAACCCGGCCGCGCTCGGCGGTGCGGTGGCCGGGCTGGTCCTCTTCTACCTGCTCCAGCGCTACCGGGTCCGCGGCTGGTGGTGGTACGTGCCCCTCGGGCTGGCGATCTGGGCGCTGATGTACAACGGCGGGGTGCACGCCACCGTGGCCGGCGTGGCGATGGGCCTGATCCTGCGCACCACCCGCGACCAGGGCGAGAAGGCATCGCCCGGGGAGCGGACCGAGCACCTCCTGCGGCCGGTCTCGGCCGGTGTGGCCGTGCCGCTGTTCGCCCTGTTCGCCGCCGGGGTGGCCATCTCGGCCGCTTCACTGGGCGAGGTGTTCACACGCCCGGAGCCGCTGGGCGTGGTCCTCGGCCTGGTCGTGGGCAAGACCGTGGGAATCTTCGCCGGCACCTACCTGGCGGCCCGGTTCACACGGGCCCGCCTCAACCCGGACCTGGCGTGGGCGGACGTGCTCGCCGTGGCGGTGCTGGCCGGGATCGGCTTCACCGTGGCCCTGCTGATCGGCGAGCTCGCCTTCCCCGACCCGGCCGATGCCGAGCACATCAAGGCCGCCGTCCTGATCGGCTCGCTGATCGCCGCAGCCGTGGCCGCGCTGCTGGTCAAGCGCCGCAACGGGATCTACCGCCGCCTGTGGGAGGCCGAGACTCTCGATGAAGACGCCGATGGCCTTCCGGACATCTACCAGCAGACCGACCGCCGAAACCGCGGCACCGCCGGCGACAGCTAGAGGAGGAAGGTCGTGCGCGCACGGGATCCCGCCGAGCCCTCCCCTTCGTGACCACCGACGACATCCCCGCCGCACTGCCCGCTCTGACCTACCTGGGTGGCATCACCGCGATGACCACGACACCTGTCAGGCAGGGACGCAGCAGATGCTTGCCGAGGTTCGGGCGTACCGCTTGGCGGAGGTGCGGAAGCGTCAGCACATCACGCAGAACCAGGTCGCGGAGATCTTGGGTGCCACTCAGGGCCGCGTCTCAGCCATCGAGAGAGGCGAGGTGAGGCGCTCTGAAGCCGAGACCCTGGCCTCCTGCGTGGCGGCGCTGGGAGGGCAGCTCAAGCTTGTAGCAGTCTTCGGAGACGAATCCCCAGCCTAGTCCTTGGCTGACTCGGCTGCTGCGGTGGTAGCGGGCTTGGACCCTCTCCTGGCCCCGGCCTGGGCTCAGACCTACCGGCACAAGCGGGGTCTGCTCGGGGCTGCTTGGAGTCCCTCAGGGCGACCAGGTCGCCGATGGCCTTCCCCTCGCTGAGAAGGTGCGGGAGGAGCAGGAAAAGAGGGCAGGTGGTGCACAGGTGGTGCAGGGCGCCTGAGGAGGTCTAGACAATGAAGAAGCCCCAGGTCGCTGACCTGGGGTTTTGTCATGGAGCGGATGACGGGAACCGAACCCGCGCTATAAGCTTGGGAATCACCCGGCACGTGGGCCTGTGTATGGCCTCTGAACTGCGCGAATGCCCGCCGATGGCTTTGTTCTGGCTGTCCCGTCAGACCTCTTGGTGACCGCTGTTCACCGCTGCTGCTGGCACGTTGTGGCACGGAGACGTGGGCATCTGCCGTGACGGTGCGAGTCGGCTGTCACGCCGCCTGTCCCCCGTCCGTCACCGTTCTTCGGGCAGGCTCGGCCTTCCGGTCTCCGCCGCGGGATCGAAGAGGGCTCCTGCTGCGCGCCGCGGCAGGTGCAGGCGTTTGAGCGCGAGGGCGTTGAGGGCGACGATGACGCTGGAGCCCGACATGGACAGGGCGGCGATCTCGGGTCGCAGGACGAGCCCGGTGGCGGGTTCGAAGACACCCGCGGCGATGGGGAGGGCGATGGCGTTGTAGCCGACGGCCCAGCCGAGGTTCTGCCGCATCTTGCGCAGGGTGCCCCGTCCGATGCGCAGGGCAGGGGGTACGTCCAGCGGATCGGAGCGCATGAGGACGAGGTCGGCCGTCTCGATGGCGACGTCGGTGCCGGCTCCGATGGCGATGCCGAGATCGGCCTGAGCGAGGGCGGGGGCGTCGTTGACGCCGTCACCGACCATGGCGACCTTGCGGCCCGGGCCTTCCCCGCGCGCGGTGCCACCGCGCTGGAGTTCCGCGATCTTCGCGGCCTTCTCGCCCGGGAGCACCTCGGCGATGACGGTGTCGATGCCCAGCTGGTCGGCGATGCGCCGGGCGGTGGCCTCGTTGTCGCCGGTGAGCATGACGACCTCGACGCCGAGGGCGTGGAGTTCCGCGACGGCGGTCGCGGAGGTGTCCCGTGCCGCGTCGGCGATGCCGATGATCGCCGCCGCCCGGCTGTCCACGGAGGCGATGACGACGGTGCGGCCGGTGGCGGCCAGCTCGTCCCGCCTCTCCGCGAGCGGACCGAGGCCGACGCCTTCGCGTGCCGCCAGGCGCCGGTTCCCCACGGCGACGCGGTGGCCGTCGACCACGGCGGTCGCACCCTGGCCCGGTACGTTCTCGAAGTGGCGCGCCTCGGCCCGCGGCACACCGCGGCCGTCGGCGTGACGGACGACCGCCTCAGCCAGGGGGTGCTCGGACTGCCGCTCGACGGCGGCGACCAGCCCCAGTACCTCGTCCGGGTCCGCGCCGGGGGCCGTGATGACGTCGGTGACCTCCGGCTCGCCCTTGGTGAGGGTGCCGGTCTTGTCCATGACGACGGTCTGGACGGAGGCGGAGGCTTCGAGGGCTGCCGCGTTCTTGAACAGCACTCCGCGCCGGGCGCCCAGACCCGTACCCACCATGATCGCCGTCGGGGTGGCCAGGCCGAGGGCGTCGGGGCAGGTGATGACGACGACCGTGATGGCGAAGAGCATGGCGGAGCTGAACGGCCGGTCGGTGGCCAGCAGCCACACGGCCAGGGTGAGCGCGCCGCCGATCAACGCGACGAAGACCAGCCAGAAGGCGGCCCGGTCGGCCAGCCGCTGCCCGGGGGCCTTGGAGTTCTGCGCCTCCTGCACGAGCTTGACGATCTGGGCCAGTGCCGTGTCCGCGCCGATCCTGACGGTCCTGACGTGCAGCGTGCCGTTGGCGTTGACGGTCGCGCCGACCACTTCGTCCCCCGGTGCCTTGTGGACGGGGAGGCTCTCACCGGTCACCGTCGACTCGTCGACGTCGCTCTCGCCCTCCTCGACCACGCCGTCGGCGGCGATCTTCGCGCCGGGGCGCACCAGGAGCAGGTCACCGACGGCGACCTCGGCCGTCGGGATCTCGACCGGCTCGCCGTCGCGCAGCACCAGCGCCCTGGGCGGGGCGAGATCCAGGAGCGCGCGGATGGCGTCGTTGGCCCCGCCCCGGGCACGCATCTCGAACCAGTGTCCGAGCAGGACGAACGAAGCCAGGACGGTGGCCGCTTCGTAGAAGACGTCACCGCCCCCGGTGAGGGTGACGACCAGCGAGTACACCCAGCCGGCGCCGACGGCGACGGCGACCAGCACCATCATGTCGAGGGTGCGGGCCCGCAGGGCCCGCACCGCGCCGGTGAAGAAGATCGTGCACGAGTAGAAGATCACCGGCAGGCTCAGGAGCAGCGCCCACACGTCCTGCCGGAGACCGAACGGCACGGGGGCGTGGAGGCCGAGTACGTCCTCACCGATCGGCGACCAGATCACGATCGGGACGGAGAAGAACACCGCGACGAGGAAGCGGTTGCGCATGTCGGCGACCATCGCCGACATCGACATACCGGCGTGCCTGCCGTGCTCCATGGCCTCGTGCGGCGGTCGCGCCTCCCCGGGCGCGTGAACCCCCGGAGGGGCCGCGGGCGGATGAGGGGGACGCTCGACGGGCGCCGTAGGTCCGGCGGGCGCGGGCCGGGCCGGCAGGGGTGGGTCCGGCTCGGCCAGGGGGTCGCAGATGTGCCTGGGCACCGACTGCCCGGCACAGTGGTAGCCGCACTCCGTCACCCAGAGGCGCAGCTCGGCCAGCGACGTGCTGCGCGGGTCGAACACCACGGTGGCCTCTTGGGCGACCGGGTTCACCTCGACGTCCAGCACACCCGGCCGGCGACCCAGCACGGCGGCGACGGTGCTCTGCTGAGAGGCCCAGTTCAGCCCCCTCACATCGAGTACCGCCGTGCTGCGCCCCTTGTCCCCGGTCCCCGGGATCCGGGGACCGTTCCTCTCCGGCGGGTGGGACATGTGCCTCATCTCCCGACGAGTCGAAGGCAGGATGCTCCCTGAGCCAGTGTCCCGCGCACCGCAAGCGCGTGCCGCTCATGCCGCCGCGTCCGCGGCGGACGCGGCTGTCGGTCCCCGACTCCGCCACGAGCACGAGCCCTGAACCCGGAGGCCGCGGCGCAGACCTCATGGCGTCCGAGAGGCTGGAGGGTGCTCACTCGTACCCAGGAACTCGCCGTGCCAGGTGTGGTACCACACCTGTCCCGTGGACGAGTTGACCGACAGCATGCCCGTGATCCGGTCGCCGCGCAGGGTGTGCAGCGTGTAGTAGCCGGGGAACGCCGTCGTTTCGGCGGCGCGCAGGCCGGGCCGGTACTGCTCCAGCCATTGGTCGGCGATCCGCACGGCCTGACCGGAGGCGATCGTGCGGGAGCCGGTCTCGACGGGCCGCGCCATCATGCCGTACGCGGTGTTCCACGTCATCGCCGGGCCGAACTCCACGTGGACGGTGCCGCTCCCCGGGTCGATCAGCACCTCCGTGGCGCCCCTGCCGCGCGCGTCGAGAAGCTGTGCGTAGTAGCCGTCACTGAACCGCATGACTTCCCCGACGCGCAGGTCCCAGCGGTCGGCGAACCGCTGGGCCGCCTGTTCGGCATCGGAGAAGTCGCGTACCGGGCCTTCCTGGAAGACGGCCCCCGTCATCGCCCGTGGCCCGGGCCGCCAGGTGTCGGCGCCGACCACCCACACCAACGACGTGATCAGCGCCGACACCGCGACGACCAGCACCGCCAGCGGCACTCTCCGACCACGAGGCACGGTTCTCATCGGGGTCTCGGCCGGTGCTCGGCGAGCTTCCTGCGCGCCTCGGAGTACGCGGCGGCGTCGATCTCCCCGGAGGCGAAGCGCCGGTCGAGGATCTCCTCAGGGGTCTCGCCCGGCCCTCTCTCGCGGTCGGTGGCGCCACTGCGGGAGGAGGGGTGCTGGGTGAGTCGTACCACCGCCCATATGACCAGACCGATGAGCAGGATCCACAGCAACGGCATGAAGGCCATCCATGCCCAGCCTCCGCCGTCATGCCAGTACATCACTGGCTCACCTCCTCGAAGGGTTCCTCCTGCCAGTGTGTGCCCCGCCGCAGAGGATCACGATGGGCCGTTCGGCCTGCCCGGGGGCCATGTGTCTCTCCCTGGGACCAGGCCCTGGGTGTACGAGCGGCCCAGCGGGCGGAACTCGCGGCGAACGTCGTGGCCGGGCGGAGCCGAGGCGCAACCTCACACTCCGATGCCCGGCGGCAAGACACCCGTATTGCGTGTTACTTGCCCGGTCTATTCCCTTGTGCCGTGTCGGTCCCTGGCGTTCCCCGCCGGGCAGCCTGTGGGTGCCCACGACCTGGTGGTCGAACTGGCGAGTTCGCCGACTATCCCTTCGACCGCTGCACGGCGGAGCTCTACTTCTCGGCGACGGCCGACGGGCGGCCGGTGCCGGTCGAGCTGAGGCTGGACGAGGCGGCCCCGCTGTTCACCCAGCGCGCCACCGGCAGCGCCGGTCCCGAGCCGGGTCTCGTTGTCTCGCTTCTGCGCAGTCGCGGCACGTTCGCCATGGTCAGCCTGGTGTTTCTCGTCATGTGGACCCTGGCCCTCGCCGTCGCTGTGGGAGCCCTGGTGATCGGAGGGACGCGCAGGGGGCTGCTCTGGCCGGCCATGGGCTGGATGGCCGCGACCCTGTTCGCGCTGGCAGCCTTCCGCAACACAGCGCCCGGCGCGCCCCCCATCGGATGTCTGCTGGACTACACGGCCTTCTTGTGGGCGGAGGCGATCGTCGCCTTCGCGGTCGGATACGTCGTCCTGCGCGGCACGCCCGTCGGGATTCGTCCTGTGGGGAAGACGCCGTGAGAAGAGTGTCCGCGGGGTGGTGCCCCGGCGGCCGGGGGCCGGGATCCTCAGGTCAAGACGCCCTGCCGCAGGATGCCCTGGATGAAATCGGGCGCCTGTCGTGCCCCCATGTGCCCCTCCAGAGTCAGCTCCCAAGCGGTCTCGGCGATGCTGCAGAAGGTCGACGCGAGCCACGGGGCAGGCATGTCCGTCCGCAGAAGACCGGCCTTCTGCGCCCGCTCGACGAAGGAGACGGTGCGACGGAATACCATCGAGGCGCGATCGCTGGCCTGGTCGGCGCCGAGTACCTGGGAACTCGCCGGACGCATCGCCGAACTGCCCGGCGACATCGAGGTCGTCGCCTACTGTCGCGGCGCCTACTGCGTCCTCGCCCACGACGCCGTACGCACCGGCACGGCCGCAAAGCCCTGCGACTCACCGACGGCATGCTGGGATGGCGCCTGGCCGACCTGCGCGTGGAGGCGGACACCGCCTGAACGGCGCGCCAGTCGTTGAGCGAGCCCATAGTCGGTGGGGGCGGGGCCGGGTGAGAGTAGGGCGGACATCGTCAGGAGGGAGGTCGGCCATTGGACGAACGGCGCTCCCTGCACTGCCTCTTGGTGTCGGTAGGCTGAGGCCGCCGCGGAGCCCTGAGCACGAGCTGTTGCTGCCGAGTGCGGGCCGCGTTCGTCTGGGTCGCTCACGAGAATCGGGGATGTGCGCACGTGCTGGTGGCAGAGCGGTACCGGTTGGACGCCCCTATCGGCAGCGGTGGCATGGGAGAGGTCTATCGGGCCTCTGACCACGTGCTGGGCAGGCCGGTTGCCGTGAAGCTGCTGCTGGGGGGAGCCGCCGATCCGTCGGCGGGCGACCGCTTCCGCCTCGAAGCGCAGACCGCCGCGCGTCTGAACCATCCCCATGTGGTGGGAGTCTTCGACTTCGGGTCCTGGGACGACCGCTTCTACCTCGTGATGGAACTGGTCGAGGGCGCCAGCCTGGCCGGGGAACTGGAACGGGACGGCCGGCTGTCGGCTGAGCGTGTGGCCCGCATCGCCGCACAGGCGGCTGCCGGACTGGCGGCAGCCCACGGGCAGGGCATCGTGCACCGTGACATAAAGCCCGGCAATCTCCTGACGGATGCCGCCGGGACGGTCAAGATCGCCGACTTCGGCATCGCCAAGTTCGTCGACGATCCCTCCGCGGCCCTTACCTCCACCGGCCAGATCCTGGGGACCGGTCTCTATCTGGCGCCTGAGCGGGCCCTGGGCCGGCAGGCGGGTCCCGCGTCCGACGTGTACTCGCTCGGCTGCGTGCTGTATCAACTGCTCACGGGACACCCGCCGTTCCAGTCCGACACCACGACCGGTGTGCTCTACCAGCACGTCGATGCACAGCCGGTGCCGCCACGGCAGCTGGGCACGGATCTGCCGGCCGCGTTCGAGGCGTACCTGCTGCGGCTTCTCGCGAAGCAGCCGGAGGACCGTCCGACGGCACAGCACGTGGCCGAATGGTTCGCCACGGAATCGTGGCGGGGCCGCGCCGCTCCCCGTCCCTCGACGGCACCGCCGACCGCGTACGGGAAGGCGCCCACGGGACCGACCGCGGCCGAGACCGCTCACATGCCTGCCCTGACAGCACCGCCGCTTGCCGGCGGGCACCGTGCAGCGCCCGGACAGTCCCGCAGGATCACCGCGTGGGTCCGCTCCATGCCGCGAGCAACACGGCTGATCGCCGGGATTGTTGTCCTGGTCGCCGCGTCCCTGATGGGGATGGTCTGGCTCTCGTCCGAGGGTTCGAACAAGACCCCGCAAGCGGATCCGTCCGGCTCGGTGATCAGCCCGCCGCGCCCCTCACCCTCCCTGTCCTCGCCCGGGCCTACGGCGTCCGACAACCCGGATGGTGAACGCAAAGAGAGCGAGGACGAAGGCGGCGGGAAGGACCGGAAGAAGCAGCACGGCAAGAAGGGCCGGGGAGACTAGCGGCAGCCGCTACCGAGCGCTCCGCCAGCCGGTAGCGGCTGCCCGGCGGAGCGGAGATCGGCCTCAGTCACCCGCTGCGCCGTTGTCCAGTCCCAGGCGCTCAGGCAGCGTGGAGGGCGAAGGCGCTGCCGTACTCCGGAGATCTTGGGAGACTCCAGGTCGCGTCGCACGACAACGACGCCTGCCCTCTCAACGGTCCGGATCACGTCGTGCACCGGGCCGTCAGGCAGGAGCCAGCTTGCGCGGATCTCGGCCGCGGCCTGCTCTGGAGTGTGTTCGTCGGCGTCGAGGACGGGGAGTCGGTAGATCGGCTCGATGCCGACGCTGGCTTCGAGTCGGCGGAGCTGCATGAGGAGCAGGGTGACCTCGGCTTCGATGCGCTGGAGCGCGGTCTCGCCCAGGCCGGACTGCTTGCGGTGGTAGAAGCCTGAGGGCCCGAGCCCGACTGGCTCATCCGGCCAGTCGAGCAGCTCTCTGGGATAGCCGAGCGCTTCCGCCACCGCTTGCCTGGCTGTGTCGTTCAACTTGCCGGCCGTGTCATGCGATTGCCTCGCCCATGCGTACGGGAAAGCGGCGGACTGGCCGACTGGCCGCGGGTGTACCCGTCCGACATGACGGACACGGAATGGGCGGCGGTGCGGTCGCAGCTGCCGTGCCGGCCTGCCGGAGGGCAGGGGCGGTAAGCCGAGGGCCACTGCCACCAGCCGGTGATTCGGCCCCTTCGCGAGCACGGGCCGGAGCTGTTTGAGGTAGACCGCGTCCGTGGTGGCCCGACTGCTGCGGGCGACCACGGACGCTGACCCGTCAGTGGTCCTGCTTGCTCCTGCCTCCGATTTGGAATGGCCGCATCATCTCGTTGTCCTCGTGCTCGACGATGTGGCAGTGCCAGACGAAGCGGCCAGGGTGGTCGAATCGTGCCTTCACCCGGGTGATCTCTCCTGGATAGGCGATCACGGTGTCTTTGAAGCCGCGCTCCCAGCTGTCCGGCGGAATGGGTGCCCCGTTGAACGGTTGCCGGTCCACCACCTCGAACGTCACCTCGTGGATGTGGATCGGGTGGGCGTCCACAGTGAAGTTGTGCAGCTCCCATGTTTCGGTCGCGTTCAGCCTTGGGTTCTCCGTGACCGGGTCGGCCCAGGCGAGTGCCACCGGGTTGCCGGCTGCGTCGAGCGTCCCGAGCAAGTTCTGGACAGGTGTTCCCGGCGGCACCAGGGGGCTGCTGGAATTCGCCTCGGTGAGAGAGAGCCGACGGGTCACGCTCGCCGAGCCGAGTGGCCTGATCCTGGGCAGCCTGAGCCGGTCCGGCGGGATGCTGGTGTCCTTGCTCGCCAGTGGGCCGACCACGAATTTCATCACCTGCCCAGTGGTGGCCGGATCTGCCACGGGGAAGGCCACGCCCGGTTCGCCCCGGCCGAAGGGTTCGTCCGCGCCCTCGTTGATGAGGTACAGCTCGGTCCCCTCCGGGATTCCGGTGAAGTCGACGATGACGTCGGCCCGCTCCGCGTTGGCCAGCAGCAGCCGCTCCAGCCGCACCGGTGCGGGCAGGAACCCGCCTTCGTTGCCGATCTGCCAGAACGGTACGGCCGACTGAGCCGGCCGGGCGGTCGGGCTGTTCGCGATCTTCAGGATGAGGAACCGGGCATTGCATCCGTTGAGGAAGCGCAGCCTGTAGCGGCGCGGCTCGACTTCGAGCTTCGGCCATGTCCGGCCGTTGACCACCATGGTGTTGGCGAAGAATTCGGGGTTCCAGATGGGGGACACATCGGTGGTGGGAATGTACGGCCCCGCGAACCCGTCGAAGAATTCCCGACTCGTGGGGTAGAACAGCGAGCCGTCCGAGTTGAACGAGCGGTCCTGGATGACCAGGGGGATCTCGTGGTACCGGGTACCCGGCCGATCTCCGTAGGCGGGCGCCGGTCCGGGCAGCTTCCCCTTGGGCAGGTCGGACTCACCGCCGCGGAGCAGATAGAAGCCGGCGGGTCCGGCGTAGACGTTGAGCCGGGTCAGACCCAGGGTGTGGTCGTGGAACCAGAGGGTCGATGCCCGCTGGTCGTTGGCGTACTGGAAGGTCGCGGTACCCGGATCCCACTTCAGGCCGTGCGCATCGGCGAACTTGTCCCGGAACTCGTTGTAGAACGAGCCCACGGTGGCGTATCCAGCAGGGATGTTGTTCGCGCGTGGCAGGTACCACGCTTCGGTGTAGCCGTCGCTCTCCTCGGTGGAATGCCCACCGTGCAGGTGAGTGACGATCGGTACGGGGCCGGTGTACGGACCCGGCGTCGAGGTGAACGTCGGCCGGGAGTCACGCCCGCTCGTTCCGCCCGGCGGGTTCGCCCAGTGCAGGGTGGGGTCGACCGCCAGCAAGTGCGGGAGGAAACGGCCCTGGCTGTCGACGAGATCGTTCACCCAGGTCACCCGGACAGGCCGGTCGGTCTTGGCCTCGATGGTGAACGACGGGTAGTTGAACGTGCTGTCGTCCCCGAGCGAGCCGTATCCCCACACAGTGGTGGCGGGCAGAGTGGACGGCAGTACCTGCTGGCTGAATTGCCGGACCCCGATGACGTACGTGTCGAGGCCGTGCCGCTGCTGGTGTCGGGCCTTCGGCATCACCGGCGGGATCACCAGGTCGGTGACGTACTTCGGAATGGTCGTGGGGTCCAGGGTGGGGGCCGGGAACGTGCCGACAGCCCCGGCCCCTGGCGCCGCCCCGGTCCCCTTCGGGAGTGCCACGGCTCCACTGGGTCCTAGAAGAACCAATGACGCCCCGCCAGCGGCTCCGGCTACGAGCACGTCTCTTCGCGCGATCATTTCTCTCGCCTTCTGCAGCCCGAGGGCGCGGATCATTTCCACACCAGATGTTACGGGTCATGCACAGTGGGTAACGGAATGGCGCCTGGCGCGTCGGCGGACCGGCGGTATCGGGCGCTGTGCGGGCTGTAGTCGGCGCGGTGACGGCCCGAACCCGCTACCGCGATTCCCGGCGGCGTGCCTGGCGCGAGGGCGCAATTTCTTCGCAGGCACCACGGCCCCCGGTGCCGACGCGGCCACGGGCTCAGGGTCGGGCCCGTGCGGCGCGACCTTCTCCCCTCCGTCCTCCGTGATGACGGCGGTCTCGGCCGCGGACACGGCCAGGGCATCAACGAGTTCCTCGCGCGCGATCACCCGCCGCTGCAGCTGGACCTCGGCGGCCTCCAGCACCGCAGCCGCCAGCGCGGCGGCCTCCGCAAGCTCTTCGGCCCGCACACGAGCAGCCGCCTCGCGCTCCTCCAGCAAACCCAGAATCGACGCCACCGCGCGCACCTCGACGATCAGACGGAAACAGGACGCGAGGTCTCTCCCTCATCCCACCGAAACCGTTCCTGTTTTGTCGGCGTCTGCTCGTTCGCCGCCGCCGGACTCGACGACGACCACGACGTTGCAGCCCAGGCTGTGGACGCCGCGCAGACACATCCACATCCGGTGCTATCTTCCTCCCGTCCCGGGTGGAGGGCCCCTGTTGGCCTTCCCGTCACCAAGCCCTCCTACGGTCGTGAAGTGTGAGCTCAGGCAAGGTCCGTCGCGACCGTCACTCGGGAGCGTTGCTGCGGGCAACGCTCCTCGCGGTGGTGCTTGCCCTCTTCGCGATACACGTCCTGGCCTCACACGAGCCAGACCACAGCGGGCATGCTGCCGCGTTCCCGCTCGTCGACGCAGGGGACAAGGCCCAGCACGCGCACCCGGACGGCACCCCTGGGGTTGTCACCGAAACACCGGGCAGCCCGGACAGGGAATCCCCCTGCGACCACGGCGGAGTCGGAGAGAGCTGTCTGGCGCTGCTGTGCATCGTCGCTGCCCTGTTCACGTTCGCCATCAGGCACAGGGTCTCCAACCGCGTCCTCCAGCTTTGGGCAGTACGCGTGCGCCCCTGGGCCAGCCGCACCGGCGACCCGCCGTGTCTGTACCGACTTTCGATCCTGCGCTGCTGAGAGCTGCATCAGCCTGGCGCCGCACCACTGGTGCCGGCGCGGCTTCTGCCTGCTCTCACACACCAAGATCCGAAAGGCCTTACCCGCGTGACCACCGTTCTCGAGCCCGAGCGCCACCAGACTCCCGCCACGAAACACCGCCGCCCGGTCTTCGACAAGAAGTCCCTCCCGGCTCGCTACAGCGGCCAGATGCTCTACTTCATGGGCGCCGCCCTCATCGCCGGTGCCGTCGTCCACTACCCGATCAACCCGTCGCTGTATGCGATCATCTGCGTCGTCGGCGCCTTCGTCTTCCTCCTCGGCACCATCGTCAACGAGTTCGTGCTGGCCGACGAGCGGCCGGTGCTGAGCCAGGCGGTCTCGCTGGTCGCGTTCTCCCTGCTGCTGTCCTTCGGTGTCGGCATGGTCGGCGGCGGTATCCAGCATTTCGAGCAGTTCCCCGAGCGCAGTGCCTGGATGACCCCCATCGGCCTGCTCATGTCGTATGTCGCGTTCGTCGCCAAGGACTCCAAGGGGCGCTGGCAGCACCTCGTCAGCCCGTTCGCGGCCGGTGTCGTCGTCCTCTCGGCCCTCGTCTGGCTGGGCATGACCGCCCTCGCCGGCACCATCGGCTCAGACGGCCACAGCCACGACCACGGCTCCACGACAGGAACCCCCGCAAAGCCGGACCAGGCTCCCGTCAAGCAGGATCCCCCGGCCAAGGCACCCGCCGAGCCGGCAGCGGACGGCCACACTTCCCACAGCCACTGACGCCGGTCCAGCACTAGCCGTTCTCGCGGGCCCACGTGTGGATCACGCTGGGCCCGCGGTCCGCTCATGGCACCTGCACGTGCCGTCACTCAGGATGGGTGCCGACCCGCGCCTTCGGGCGACTACCGCATCACGCGGCGGGCTGGGGCTGGGGCAGTCCGGCCTGGCCGAAGAGAAACGCGTAGCCCGTGGGGAGCTGGTGGAGGATGCGTGCGAGGAGGTCGGCGCCGGCGAGGCGGGTGACGACGGTGAGGCGGGTGACGACGGTGAGTACGGCGCCTGTGTCCCAGCGGGCGATGGCGGGGCTGGTGTCGGTTTGCGCCGCCAGGGCCTTGACGAACCCCACGCGCCGACGTCGATCTCGACGCGGGCTCGGTCCGCGTACGCAGGGCCGCCCCGGAGCTGAACACGGGCCGCAGGGTGATCAGGGATCCCAAGTCCCGTGCGGGCAAGCGGGAGATCATGCTGCCGAGCTTCGTTCTCCTGGACGCCCGCCGGCACCTGGAGTGGTTCGCGCAGGACGGGCCCGAGGGGCTGGTCTTCGTGGGGGAGAAGGACGCACCCCTGCGAGGTACGTCCTTCGGCCGCAAGTGGCGCAAGGCCCGCGATGCGGTCGGGATGCCGAACGAGTTCCGCTTCTACGACCTGCGCCACACCGGGAACACCCTCGAGGCCGACACCGGTGCCGAGCTGAAGGGTCTCATGGTCCGCGCGGGCCAGCCCTCGGAGCGGGCCCAGCTGATCTACCAGCATGCCACCAAGGAGCACCAGCGCAGGCTCGCCGCCGGTATCGACGCCATCGCCCGGCTCCAGCGAGTGCCGGCTGACCGCGGGCACTCCGGCCTGTCCGGGGCCGCCCGCACGCACGTGTCCCCGCTTCCCGCGCTGGCACCCGGCCGCACCGCGCGGGCGAGGTGATCCGCGCTGGGGGCGCGGCGGCAACCTGACGCCCCGTTAGGGAAGATGTGGCACGCGAATGGCGCGCGTGGCCCGATAGGTCTAGACAACAAACAAGCCCCAGGTCGCTGACCTGAGGCTTTGCTGTGGAGCGGATGACGGGAATCGAACCCGCGCTATAAGCTTGGGAAGCTCATGTTCTACCATTAAACTACATCCGCAGGTCGCTCCAGGGGTCTGGAGCGGTACCGTTGCACACTCTACCTCATGATCGACCCCCGGTGAATCGGCCGCGGGGTCGTCTTGTGTTTGCGGGGTGCACCGGCCGTCGCGGGGGCGGGAGTTGGGGCGTAACGTACCGGTGTGGCGGGCCGCGGGGTGGCGGCTGGAGCGCGGTCTCGATCATCCCCTAATGTGGCGATTCGTCGCAGTACGGCAGGTTGGGGAAAGGGACTCGATGGAGAACACCGTCGTCCGTTGTGCCGAAGGGCATGTGTTCAGCACCGCTTCGTTCCCGCTGCAGCACCTCGGTGCCGGCCGGATCGGGCCGGGACGGCTGCTGCGGTGTCCGCGGTGCGCCCGGCTGAGGCACGCCGTGCCCGTCGGGGCGGCCGTCAAGCGGTAGGCGTCACGGCGTCCCGGCCGTCCGCGGCCGCCCCGCCCCCGCGGCGGGCGCCGCGGCCCGGGCGCCGTACTCGATTGGGGGCGGCTCGCGCCCACTGCGTATCCTCGGGACGTGCTTCTCTCCGACAAAGACATCCGGGCCGAGATCGACAGCGGACGGGTGCTCATCGACCCGTTCGACGAGTCGATGGTGCAGCCCTCCAGCATCGACGTGCGTCTCGACCGCTATTTCCGGGTGTTCGAGAACCACCGCTACGCCCACATCGACCCCGCCATCGAGCAGCCGGACCTGACCCGTCTGGTCGAGCCCGAGGGGGACGAGGCGTTCATCCTGCATCCGGGCGAGTTCGTGCTCGCTTCGACGTACGAGGTCATCTCGCTGCCCGACGACATCGCCTCCCGGCTGGAGGGGAAGTCCAGCCTGGGCCGCCTGGGACTGGTGACGCACTCGACCGCCGGGTTCATCGACCCCGGCTTCTCCGGCCACGTCACGCTCGAGCTGTCGAACCTCGCCACCCTCCCGATCAAGCTCTGGCCCGGCATGAAGATCGGGCAGCTGTGCATGTTCCGGCTCAGCTCGCCCGCCGAGTTCCCGTACGGGAGCGAGCGGTACGGATCGCGGTACCAGGGTCAGCGCGGGCCCACGGCCTCGCGCTCCTTCCAGAACTTCCACCGCACCCAGGTGAGGCACGAGGCATGAGTGTTGTACGCGAGTCCCTGAACTACGAGGGCTTCGGCCGCGCCGTGCGCGAGCTGGCGAAGACCATCGCGGACGACGGCTACGAGCCGGACATCATCCTGTCCATCGCGCGCGGCGGCGTCTTCGTCGCCGGCGGTCTGGCGTACGCCCTGGACTGCAAGAACATCCACCTCGTGAACGTGGAGTTCTACACCGGCGTCGGCACCACCCTCGAAATGCCGGTCATGCTCGCCCCCGTCCCGGACGCGATCGACTTCTCCGACAAGAAGGTCCTGATCGCCGACGACGTCGCCGACACCGGCAAGACGCTCAAGCTCGTCCACGACTTCTGTGTCGGCACCGTCGCCGACGTCCGCTCCGCGGTCATCTACGAGAAGCCCCAGTCGCTCGTGAAGTGCGAGTACGTCTGGAAGCGGACCGACGACTGGATCGAGTTCCCCTGGTCGGTCGAGCCGCCCGTCGTCCAGCGCGAGGGCCAGATCCTCGACGCCTGAGCCGCGGCCGGGCGTCTTCGGACGCGGAAGGGCCCGCCGCCGCACCCTGCAGGTGCGGCGGCGGGCCCTTTCGTTCTCGCTGCGGACCCCCCTACAGGGTGCCGAGCTTGATGATCGACAGCAGCGCCACCAGCTGGATCGCGGACGCGCCCAGCGCCTTCGGCCACGGCAGGTCGTGCGACTTGCTGATCAGCGACGTGAACAGCGCGCCCGCCGCCACCCAGGTCGCCCAGCCGAGCACCTGCACGAACATGTTGTCGCCGCCGAGGAACACCGCGAAGATCAGGCGCGGCGCGTCAGAGATCGACATGACCAGCATCGACAGGCCGACGGTCGGCTGCCAGGCCCCCTCGCCGCCCAGCTGGCGGGCCAGGGTGTGGGTGACGGCGCCGAGGATCAGGCCGCAGATGACGAACGCCACGCCGGCGCTCAGGACGATCGGGACGGCGTTCGCGAGGGTGGCGCTGATGACGTCCTTGCGGGCCTCGTCGAAGCCGAAGACCGCGAGCAGGCCGTAGAGGAACGTCACGATCAGCGCGGGGCCCCACACCGGGTAGTCGCGCATCTGGAAGAACGTCGGCCCCGGGCGCATCACGATGCCCTTGAGCAGCTCCTTCCACGGCAGCCGCGGGCCGGCCGGGGCCGCGGCTGCCGCGCCGCCGTCCGCCTGGTAGGTGCCGGGGGGGCCGTACGGGTCCTCGCCGTAGGCGAAGACCTGGGTGTGGCCGGGGTTGTCGTTCGCGTACGAGCCGCCGCCGTGGCCGCCCTGGCTGCCGCCGGGCGGGCCGTACGGGGGCTGCTGCGGGTACGCCTGCGGGGGCTGCTGGTGCTGCCCCTGCTGGTGGCCGTGCGGGTGCCCGTACGGGTCGAAGTACTCGGGCTCGCCGTGCCCCCCGCTACCGCTCGCGGCCTGCTGCGGCCACTGCTGCTGGGGAGGGTAGGGCTGTCGGCCGTACGGCGCCCCCTGCGGCTGCTGCTGCGGGTGCTGCTGACCGTACGGCTGCTGCCGCGGGGGTTGTTGTGCGCGGTCGTCGTCCCTGCCGCGTCCGATCCTGAATCCAGCCACGTGATCGAACGTACCTGGTCCCGCGCAATCGGGTGCAGTCGGTGCCGGATTAAGCACCCTTTGCGGCTGAGCTGTGACATCCCTTAGGGGAACCCCGGGGGGCTGTCCCCCCTGGCGTGCGCGGCCGGGCGGGCCGGGCCGGGGAAGCGGAACGGCCGGCCCCCGGGCGGGGGCCGGCCGTTCCGGCGCGGTTGCGCTGAGCCGATCCGGGCTGCGGTTCGGGCTACTTGGCCGTGTTGGCCTCGGCCGCGTCGCCGTCGGCCTCCGCCTCGGCCTCCGGCGCCTTGCCGGCCTCCGGCTCCTTTTCCGCCTCGGGCTCGGGCTCGGGCTCGGTCTTTGCCGCCGCTTCGGCTTCTGCCTTTGCCTTCGCCTTCGCTTCCGCCTCGGCCTTTGCCTTCGCCTCGGCTTCCGCCTTTGCCTTCGCCTCGGCTTCCGCCTTTGCCTTCGCCTCGGCCTCGGCCTTCGCCGCCGCCTCGGCCTCGGCCTTCGCCGCCGCCTCGGCCTCGGCCTTCGCCGCCGCTTCGGCCTCGGCCTCCGCTGCGGCCGCCGCCTCCGCCTCCGCCAGTTCGGCCTCCGTCGGGGCCGGGGCCTTCACCGACTCCAGGAGCAGCTGGGCCACGTCCACGACCTGGACGGACTCCTTGGCCTGGCCGTCGTTCTTCTTGCCGTTCACCGAGTCGGTCAGCATCACCAGGCAGAACGGGCACGCCGTCGACACGATGTCCGGGTTGAGGGAGAGGGCCTCGTCGACGCGCTCGTTGTTGATGCGCTTGCCGATCCGCTCCTCCATCCACATGCGCGCACCGCCGGCGCCGCAGCAGAAGCCGCGCTCCTTGTGGCGGTGCATCTCCTGCTGGCGCAGGCCCGGGACGGCGGACATGATCTCCCGCGGCGGCGTGTAGACCTTGTTGTGGCGGCCCAGGTAGCAGGGGTCGTGGTAGGTGATCAGGCCGTCGACCGGGGTCACCGGCAGCAGCTTGCCCTCGTCGATGAGGTGCTGGAGGAGCTGCGTGTGGTGGATGACCTCGTACTCGCCGCCCAGCTGCGGGTACTCGTTCGCGATGGTGTTGAAGCAGTGCGGGCAGGTCGAGACGATCTTCTTCGCGGACTTCGGCTTCTTCGTCGACTCGTCCTCGTCGTCCTCGCCGAAGGCCATGTTCAGCATGGCCACGTTCTCCTGGCCCAGCTGCTGGAACAGCGGCTCGTTGCCCAGGCGGCGCGGCGAGTCGCCGGTGCACTTCTCCTCGCCACCCATGATCGCGAACTTGACGCCCGCCATGTGCAGCAGCTCGGCGAAGGCCTTGGTGGTCTTCTTGGCCCGGTCCTCCAGCGCGCCCGCGCAGCCGACCCAGTACAGGTAGTCGACCTCGGTGAGGTCCTCGACGTCCTTGCCGACGATCGGGACCTCGAAGTCGACCTCCTTGGTCCACTCGACGCGCTGCTTCTTCGCCAGGCCCCAGGGGTTGCCCTTCTTCTCCAGGTTCTTGAGCATCGTGCCCGCCTCGGACGGGAACGCGCTCTCGATCATGACCTGGTAGCGGCGCATGTCGACGATGTGGTCGATGTGCTCGATGTCGACCGGGCACTGCTCGACGCACGCACCGCAGGTGGTGCAGGACCACAGCACGTCCGGGTCGATGACGCCGTTCTCCTCGGCCGTGCCGACCAGCGGGCGCTCCGCCTCGGCGAGGGCCGTCGCGGGGACGCCGGCGAGCTGCTCCTCGGTCGCCTTCTCCTCGCCCTCCATGGTCTTGCCGCCGCCGGCCAGCAGGTACGGGGCCTTGGCGTGCGCGTGGTCGCGCAGCGACATGATCAGGAGCTTCGGGGAGAGCGGCTTGCCCGTGTTCCAGGCGGGGCACTGCGACTGGCAGCGGCCGCACTCGGTGCAGGTGGAGAAGTCGAGGATGCCCTTCCAGGAGAACTGCTCGACCTGGGAGACGCCGAAGACGTCGTCCTCGCCCGGGTCCTCGAAGTCGATCTCCTTGCCGCCCGAGGTCATCGGCTGGAGCGCGCCGAGCGCGGTCGCGCCGTCGGCGTTCCGCTTGAACCAGATGTTCGGGAAGCCGAGGAAGCGGTGCCAGGCGACACCCATGTTGGTGTTCAGCGAGACCGTGATCATCCAGATCAGCGAGGTGCCGATCTTGATCATGGCGGTGAAGTAGATGGCGTTCTGCAGGGCCGGCAGCGACAGGCCGTCGAACGCGAGCACCAGCGGGTACGACACGAAGTACGCCGGCTCGTACGAGTCGACGTGGTGGATGGCGCCCTCGAGGCCGCGCAGGGCGAGGATCGCCAGGCCGATGGTGAGGATCACGTACTCGACGAAGTACGCCTGCCAGGCCTTCGAGCCCGCGAAGCGCGACTTGCGGCCGGCCCGCGAAGGCAGCGACAGCAGGCGGATCACCATCAGCACGGCGATGCCGACGACCGTCATCAGGCCGATGAACTCGATGTACATCTCGAACGGCAGGAACCCGCCGAGGACCGGCAGCGTCCAGTCGGCCTGGAAGAGCTGGCCGTACGCCTGGGCGAGGGTCGGCGGCAGGGTCAGGAAGCCGATCGCCACGAACCAGTGCGCGAAGCCGACGATGCCCCAGCGGTTCATCCGGCTGTGGCCCAGGAACTCGCGGACCAGGGTGAGCGTTCGGGCCTTCGGGTCGTCCGTGCGGCTGCCCGCCGGCACGGGTTGGCCGAGTTTCACGAACCGGTAGATCTGCGCCACGGCTCGGGCGAGCAGCGCGACGCCGACCACGGTCAGGACCAGCGACACGATGATCGCGGCGAGTTGCATGGGAGGGCTCCTCGGGCGGGACTTACTAAGCAGTAACTTATTGAGTCAAGGCTTGAGGTTACCCATTCTCCGCGCTGCACTGTAGGTGAGCGTGCGGTGATCTGTGTCGCTCAGGCATGCCTGTGTGCACGGGCCGCGCGGGGGGTCCGGGCGAGGATCGCGAGATCCATCCCCAGCCAGTGGCTCTCCACATAGTGCCTGTCCAGGAGGGCCATCTCCTCCCAGGGGAGGTCCGACCGGGCGCTGACCTGCCACAACCCGGTCATGCCGGGGCGTACGAGCAGCCTGTCGGGCCGGTCCGTACGGGCCTGCGGCCGCGGACCGACGAGCGACATCTCGCCCCGGAGCACGTTCAGCAGTTGCGGCAGCGCGTCGAGTCCGCACCGCCGGACCGCCGCCCCGGCGCGCCCGGCTCCCGCGGTGCGCAGCCGCCAGGTGCGGAACGGCCGCCCGCCGAGCCCCGCCGCCGGCTCCCGCAGCAGGATCCTGCGGCCCGCGCGCGGCCGGGCCAGGAAGAGTGCGGCGGCCGCGGCGAGGAGCGCCGGCAGGGCCGCGGCCAGCAGGAGGAGGCCCGCGGCGAGGTCGAAGGCCCGCTTGGCCGGATACGCGGGCACCCGTGGCACCCGCAGCGCGGGCCGCGGCATCCGCAGCGCGGGCCGGGGCGGCCGCGGCGAGGGCCGCGGGGCCGCGGGCCGCGGGCGGGGGCCGGTGCGCCGGGCGGGGCGCCGGACCCGGGGGAACCGGACCCGGGGGAAGGGGAGGGGCGGCAGCGGCATGCAGGCACCGTGCCCTGCCGCCGCCCCCGCCGCCGGGCGCCGCGCAGCGCGCGGGCGCCTGCGTCCCCCACTCGGCCCCGCCCGCTTGACGTCCGCTCGCGGCTGAGCATAAGACCGGGATAAAAGTTGAGCCGCCCCGACTCACCTCTGTTGACGGCGCGCGGTCGTTGGGGCACCCTTGAGTCTGTTCCACTCAAGTCAGCTGGAGGAATCGAAATGGCACGTGCGGTCGGCATCGACCTGGGCACCACTAACTCCGTCGTCAGCGTTCTCGAAGGCGGCGAGCCCACCGTCATCACCAACGCCGAGGGCGCCAGGACCACGCCGTCCGTCGTCGCCTTCGCCAAGAACGGCGAGGTCCTCGTCGGCGAGGTCGCCAAGCGCCAGGCGGTCACGAACGTGGACCGCACCATCCGCTCGGTGAAGCGCCACATGGGCACCGACTGGAAGATCAACCTGGACGGCAAGGACTTCAACCCGCAGCAGATGAGCGCCTTCATCCTGCAGAAGCTGAAGCGGGACGCCGAGGCCTACCTGGGCGAGAAGGTCACCGACGCGGTCATCACCGTCCCGGCGTACTTCAACGACTCCGAGCGCCAGGCCACCAAGGAGGCCGGCGAGATCGCGGGCCTGAACGTCCTGCGCATCGTCAACGAGCCGACGGCCGCCGCCCTGGCCTACGGCCTGGACAAGGACGACCAGACCATCCTCGTCTTCGACCTCGGCGGCGGCACCTTCGACGTGTCGCTGCTGGAGATCGGCGACGGCGTCGTCGAGGTCAAGGCCACCAACGGCGACAACCACCTCGGCGGCGACGACTGGGACCAGCGCGTCGTCGACTACCTGGTGAAGCAGTTCGCCAACGGCCACGGCGTCGACCTCTCCAAGGACAAGATGGCGCTCCAGCGCCTGCGCGAGGCCGCCGAGAAGGCGAAGATCGAGCTGTCCTCCTCCACGGAGACCACGATCAACCTGCCCTACATCACGGCGTCCGCCGAGGGCCCGCTGCACCTGGACGAGAAGCTCACCCGCGCCCAGTTCCAGCAGCTGACCGCCGACCTCCTGGAGCGCTGCAAGACCCCGTTCCACAACGTCATCAAGGACGCCGGCATCGCCCTGAGCGAGATCGACCACGTCGTCCTCGTCGGCGGCTCCACCCGCATGCCCGCCGTCGCCGAGCTCGTCAAGGAGCTGACCGGCGGCAAGGAGGCCAACAAGGGCGTCAACCCGGACGAGGTCGTCGCCATCGGCGCCACCCTCCAGGCCGGCGTCCTCAAGGGCGAGGTCAAGGACGTCCTGCTCCTCGACGTCACCCCGCTGTCCCTCGGCATCGAGACCAAGGGCGGCATCATGACCAAGCTCATCGAGCGCAACACCACGATCCCGACCAAGCGGTCCGAGATCTTCACGACGGCCGAGGACAACCAGCCGTCCGTGCAGATCCAGGTCTACCAGGGCGAGCGCGAGATCGCGGCGTACAACAAGAAGCTCGGCATGTTCGAGCTGACGGGCCTGCCGCCGGCCCCGCGCGGCGTCCCGCAGATCGAGGTCTCCTTCGACATCGACGCCAACGGCATCATGCACGTGACCGCGAAGGACCTCGGCACGGGCAAGGAGCAGAAGATGACCGTCACCGGCGGCTCCTCGCTCGGCAAGGACGAGGTCGACCGGATGCGCCAGGAGGCCGAGCAGTACGCGGAGGAGGACCAGCGCCGCCGCGAGGCCGCCGAGACCCGCAACCAGGCCGAGCAGCTCGTCTACCAGACGGAGAAGTTCGTCAAGGACAACGAGGACAAGGTCCCGGGCGAGGTCAAGACCGAGGTCGAGGCCGCCGTCGCCGAGCTGAAGGAGAAGCTCAAGGGCGAGGACACCGCCGAGATCCGCACCGCCACCGAGAAGGTCGCCGCCGTCAGCCAGAAGCTCGGCCAGGCCATCTACGCCGACGCGCAGGCCGCCCAGGCCGCCGGCGGCGCCGGTGAGGCCGGCCAGGCCAAGGCCGGCGGTGCCGACGACGACGTCGTCGACGCCGAGATCGTCGACGAGGACAAGCCGAAGGGCGCGCACTGATGCCGGAGGAGACCGCGGGTTTCGAGGAGAAGCCCGAAGTCCCCGACGGCGCCGCCCCTGAGGACGCCGCCGAGCCGAAGACCGCCGACTCCTCCGCGGAGGAGCCGGCGGCCCCGGCCGGGGACTCCGGAGCACGGTCCGCCACGTCCGCCGCGCAGGACGCGGACGCGGCCCTCCTGGCGCAGCTGGACCAGGCGCGCACGGCCCTCGCCGAGCGCACCGGCGACCTCCAGCGGCTCCAGGCCGAGTACCAGAACTACCGCCGCCGCGTGGAGCGGGACCGGGTCGCCGTCAAGGAGATCGCGGTCGCGAACCTGCTGACGGAGCTGCTGCCCACCCTGGACGACATCGGCCGGGCGCGGGACCACGGCGAGCTGGTCGGCGGCTTCAAGTCGGTGGCCGAATCGCTGGAGACCGCAGTCGCCAAGCTCGGCCTGCAGCAGTTCGGCAAGGAGGGCGAGCCCTTCGACCCGACGATCCACGAGGCCCTGATGCACTCGTACGCGCCGGACGTCACCGAGACGACCTGCGTGGCGATCCTGCAGCCCGGGTACCGGATCGGGGAGCGCACCATCCGCCCGGCACGGGTCGCCGTGGCCGAGCCCCAGCCGGGCGCGGCGCCCAAGTCCGAGTCCGGGGAGGGCGACGCGCCGTCGGACAAGGACGCGGATGCTCCCGAAAAGGGCTGACGTCCGCGAGCGCGGTCAGGTGAAGGCACGGGAGGAGGGACACCGGGGATGAGCACGAAGGACTTCGTCGAGAAGGACTACTACAAGGTCCTCGGTGTCCCGAAGGACGCCACCGAGGCCGAGATCAAGAAGGCGTACCGGAAGCTCGCCCGCGAGTACCACCCGGACGCCAACAAGGGCGACGCCGCGGCCGAGGAGCGCTTCAAGGAGATCTCCGAGGCGAACGACGTCCTCGGCGACGCCAAGAAGCGCAAGGAGTACGACGAGGCCCGCGCCCTGTTCGGGAACGGCGGCTTCCGCCCCGGCCCGGGCGCGGGCGGCTCGTTCAACTTCGACCTGGGGGACCTCTTCGGGGGCTCCCAGCCCGGCGCGGGCGGCTTCGGCGGCGGCGGCGGCCTCGGCGACGTGTTCGGCGGGCTGTTCAACCGCGGCGGCGCCGGCCCGGGCGCCCGGACCCAGCCGCGCCGGGGCCAGGACATCGAGTCGGAGGTCACCCTCTCCTTCACGGAGGCGGTGGACGGGGCCACGGTCCCGCTGCGGATGTCCTCCCAGGCGCCCTGCAAGGCCTGTTCGGGCACCGGCGACAAGAACGGCACCCCGCGGGTGTGCCCGACCTGCGTCGGCACCGGCCAGGTGTCGCGGGGCAGCGGCGGCGGCTTCTCGCTGACCGACCCGTGCGCGGACTGCAAGGGCCGCGGCCTGATCGCGGAGAGCCCCTGCGAGGTCTGCCACGGCAGCGGCCGCGCCAAGTCCTCCCGGACGATGCAGGTCCGGATCCCGGCGGGCGTCTCCGACGGCCAGCGGATCCGGCTGCGCGGCAAGGGCGCGCCGGGCGAGCGCGGCGGACCCGCCGGCGACCTGTACGTGGTGGTCCACGTGGGCAGCCACCCGGTGTTCTCCCGCAAGGGCGACAACCTGACCGTGACGGTCCCCGTCACGTTCACCGAGGCCGCCCTGGGCGCCGACATCAGGGTCCCGACCCTGAACGGCCCTGCGGTGACGCTGAAGCTTCCGCCGGGCACCCCGTCCGGCCGTACGATGCGCGCCCGCGGCAAGGGCGCCGTCCGCAAGGACGGCACCCGCGGCGACCTGCTCGTCACGGTGGAGGTCGCGGTCCCGGCCACGCTGTCGGACAAGGCCCGCGAGGCCCTGGAGATGTACCGCGACGCGACGGTGTCGGAGGACCCGCGCGCCGCGCTGTTCGAGTCCGCGAAGGGAGCATGACATGGACGGCCGCCGACGACAGCCGCGGTTCGGTGGCGGGGCGTACGAGCTGACCGACGAGACCCCGGTCTACGTGATCTCGGTGGCCGCCCAGCTCTCCGGCCTGCACCCGCAGACGCTGCGCCAGTACGACCGTCTCGGGCTGGTCTCCCCCGACCGGACCGCGGGCCGCGGCCGCCGGTATTCGGCCAGGGACATCGAGCTGCTCCGCACGGTGCAGGCGCTGTCCCAGGACGAGGGCATCAACCTCGCCGGCATCAAGCGCATCATCGAACTCCAGAACCAGGTGGCCGCCCTCCAGGCGCGCGTGGCCGAGCTGTCGGCCGCGGTCGACGGAGCGGCCGCGGTGATGCAGCAGCGCGAGGCCCAGGTGCACGCCTCGTACCGGCGGGATCTGGTCAAGTACCAGCCGCCGGTCGGGGGCAACGCCCTGGTCGTCTGGCGGCCCGCGCCGAAGCGGTCCGCGGACTGACCGCAGCCCCGCCCCGGCCCGTCGCCCGGGGCCGCTGGAGGCCCGTACAGCGCGCGCAAGGCCCCGCCCGGTGTTTCCGGGCGGGGCCTTGCGCGTCCGGCCCGCAGGGGCCGGCCCGGGGCTCTGCGCGGGCCTGCCGGGCCCGCCGCCTGCTCAGTCGGGGTCGTCCTCCTCCAGGATCCCCGACCGGGCTATGAGGAAGCCGAGTTGGGCGCGGCTGCCGCTGCCGAGGATGCCGGCGAGCTTGGCGATGTGCGCGCGGCAGGTCCGAACGTTCATGCCCAGCCGGCGGGCGATCGCCTCGTCCACGTGCCCCTCGACGAGGAGTTGGGCGATGGTGCGCTGGACGCCCGAGATGCCGTCGCGGGTGTGCCGGTAGGTGACCTCCTCCTGGAGCGGCACGGCGCGGTGCCACAGCTGCTCGAACACCTTGATGAGGTAGTCGACGAGGCCGGGGTGGCGCAGTTCCAGGGCGACCTGGCGGTCGTCGCTGGCGGGGATGAAGGCGACGGTGCGGTCGAAGATGATGAGCCGCTCGAAGAGCTCCTCCAGCGTGCGCACCTCGACCTTGCCGGCCTTCAGGATGTCGATGTACGCGAGGGTGCCGCGGCTGTGGCGGACGGTGTGCTGGTAGAGGGTACGGATTCGGACACCGCGGTCGGTGAGCGGCTGGTCCCGCTCCAGGGCTTCCGTAAGCTCCAGACTGGGGCGTGCGCCTCCGGGCTGGACGGTGAGCATCTCGGTGTGGCATTCGGCGGTGGCCAGGTTGAGGGCGGCGTTGATGGCGTCGAAGCCCTCCAGCACGGTGATGGCGTGGGTGCTGGCGGGTGCCTGCGCGCTGATGGCGAGGAACGGCTCGAATGCCTCGGACAGTTCGAGGGAGTCGCGCCGGCGGTCGCGGATCTCGCGCTCGATCGGGTGCAGCCGCTGGGCCAGTGCGACCGCCGGGGGAACCGGGCGGAGCGAATTGACGTCATCGGGATCCGGCTGCAACAACGCCAGATCGAGCAGGCAAGGAGCCGTTTTCACGTCCGCACGTGCAATGCGACCGGTCCGCAGCGCGCTCGTGTAGAGCCGTGCGCCCTCGCTGCACAGGTCGGTGACCGCGTGGGGATGTGTCGCTTTTGTTGTGTTTAGTGCCAAATCTCCACCCCCCAGGGTCCTGAACATGCAAGAACATGATGCATCGTCCCTGTGGCAGCGACGTGCCTGAATGAGCCATCGTCTGACAGGCGGGGGAGAGGATTTCATCAAGTGAGGACGAAGCCGACCATGAACAAGAGAATGCTTCGCTCGGCGCTTGCCACCGTCATCTTCTCGGCTGTGGCCGGTCTGGGACTCGCCGGGGCCACTCTGGGGGGCGCCGGAGGAGGTGCCGCGGACATCCGGGCGGCGCTGCTGGAGGACAGCGGATGGCGTGAGCCGTCGATGGACAGCGGATGGCGTGCCGCCCCGCTGGACAGCGGATGGCGCTCCGCCCCCGCCGACACCGCGTCCGCCGGACTTGTCGTGGAGAGCGCGGCATGACCCCCGACGACCGCGGCTTCCGCCGCGAGATGGCTTCCGCATACCGCTCCGGCTGGCAGTTCATCGACCTTGCGACGGCCATCCCCCAGGTCGGCGACTCGCTGATGGTCACCCTCTTCGGCCAGCCGATCGTGATCACGCGCGAGGAGGACGAGGACGTCCGGGCCTACCGCTGCCTGCGCCGCCCCCGCGGCGCGCCGCAGCCCGTCCGCTGCGAGGTGCGCTACGGCATGGTCTTCGTGAACCTCGATCAGCGCGACCACCAGCTCTTCGAACCCGACATCACCACCGCCACCCCCCGCAGTGCCTGAGGCGATTCCCCCGTCGTTGCAGATCGCCCCAGGTGCTTCCCCCACACAACGGCGCCATCGTGGACCTGACCACGATGGCGCCGTTGTGATGTCCGCGTCCAGTAGTCGAACCGGACAAGCAGAACCGGACAGGGCCGGCCCGGCGGGCGGCCCCGCTCAGGCGCGGCCCATCGCCCGGTCCAGGGCGATCTCGATGACCACCCGGTCCGGGTTCGGCGAGGGCGTGCGCCCGTACCGCTCCGCGTAGCGCGCCACCGCCTCGGCGACCGCCTCCGCTTCCGTACGGACGACCGCGCGGCCCTCCAGCGTCGCCCAGCGGCGCCCCTCCATCTGGCACACCGCGACGCGGGCCGCGCCGGCCGGGGACGCCTGGGCGGCCAGCACGTTGCGGACCTTCTTGCTGTGCCGGTTGCTGATCACGCGGGCGAGCCCGGCGCCGGGGTCGTAGGTCACGCCGACCGGCACCACGTGCGGGGTGCCGTCGGGGCGGGGCGTGGTCAGCGTGCACACGTGCCGCTCCCGCCAGAAGGCCAGGTACTCGGGCGTCGGGTGGAGGACGTCATGGGACATGCCCCGAGACTACGATCCCGGCCTTGAGTGGAATAGACTCAACTTTGCGCACGTTGTCTCTGTCAGATCCTGCCTGACCCGTATCCCCTGACCCGTATCCGTAGGGAGAGGAGAAGCCGCCCGTGGACGCCGAGCTGACCAACAAGAGCCGGGACGCGCTGAACAACGCCACCAGCCGCGCCGTCAAGGACGGCCACACGGACCTGGCCCCGGCCCACCTGCTCCTCGCCCTCCTCGCAGGCGAGGACAACGAGAACGTCACCGACCTCCTCGCCGCCGCCGGGGCCGACCAGGCCGCCGTCCGCGCCGGCGCCGAGCGGCTGCTCGCCGCCCTGCCCAGCGCCACCGGCTCCACCGTCGCGCCCCCGCAGGCCACCCGCGAACTCCTCGCCGTCCTCGCCGAGGCCGACCGGGAGGCGGGCAGGCTCGGCGACGACTACCTCTCCACCGAACACCTCATGATCGCCATCGCCGCCAAGGGCGGCGCGGCGGGCGAGGTCCTCACCGCCCAGGGCGCCACCGCGGCCAAGCTGCTGGACGCCTTCCAGACCGCACGAGGAGGACGGCGGGTGACCACCCCCGACCCCGAGGGCCAGTACAAGGCCCTGGAGAAGTTCGGCACGGACTTCACCGCAGCAGCCCGCGAGGGCAAGCTCGACCCCGTCATCGGCCGCGACCAGGAGATCCGCCGCGTCGTCCAGGTCCTCTCCCGCCGCACCAAGAACAACCCCGTCCTGATCGGCGAGCCCGGCGTCGGCAAGACCGCCGTCGTCGAGGGCCTGGCGCAGCGCATCGTCAAGGGCGACGTCCCCGAGTCCCTGCGCAACAAGCGCCTCGTCGCCCTCGACCTGGGCGCGATGGTCGCCGGCGCCAAGTACCGCGGCGAGTTCGAGGAGCGCCTGAAGACCGTCCTCGCCGAGATCAAGTCCAGCGACGGCCAGATCATCACCTTCATCGACGAACTGCACACCGTCGTCGGCGCCGGGGCCGGCGGGGACTCCGCCATGGACGCCGGCAACATGCTCAAGCCCATGCTGGCCCGCGGCGAGCTGCGCATGGTCGGCGCGACCACCCTCGACGAGTACCGCGAGCGGATCGAGAAGGACCCGGCGCTGGAGCGCCGCTTCCAGCAGGTCCTCGTCGCGGAGCCGACCGTCGAGGACACCGTCGCGATCCTCCGCGGCCTCAAGGGCCGCTACGAGGCCCACCACAAGGTGCAGATCAACGACAGCGCCCTGGTGGCCGCCGCGACCCTGTCCGACCGGTACATCACCTCCCGCTTCCTGCCCGACAAGGCCATCGACCTCGTCGACGAGGCCGCCTCCCGGCTCCGCATGGAGATCGACTCCTCCCCGCTGGAGATCGACGAGCTCCAGCGCGCCGTCGACCGCCTCCGCATGGAGGAGCTGGCGCTCAAGAACGAGTCCGACCCGGCCTCCCTGGAGCGCCTGGAGAAGCTCCGCAAGGACCTCGCCGACAAGGAGGAGGAGCTGCGCGGCCTGACCGCCCGCTGGGAGAAGGAGAAGCAGTCCCTCAACCGCGTCGGCGAGCTCAAGGAGCGCCTGGACGACCTGCGCGGGCAGGCCGAGCGCGCCCAGCGCGACGGCGACTTCGACACCGCCTCCAAGCTGCTCTACGGGGAGATCCCGGCCCTGGAGCGCGAGCTCGACGAGGCCTCCGAGGCCGAGGCGGAGGCCGCGAAGGACACCATGGTCAAGGAGGAGGTCGGCCCCGACGACATCGCCGACGTCGTCGGCGCCTGGACCGGCATCCCCGCCGGCCGCCTCCTGGAGGGCGAGACGCAGAAGCTGCTGCGCATGGAGGCCGAGCTCGGCCGCCGCCTGATCGGCCAGGGCGAGGCCGTCCGCGCCGTCTCCGACGCGGTGCGCCGCACCCGGGCCGGGATCGCCGACCCGGACCGGCCGACCGGCTCGTTCCTCTTCCTCGGCCCCACCGGCGTCGGCAAGACCGAGCTGGCCAAGGCGCTCGCCGACTTCCTCTTCGACGACGAGCGCGCCATGGTCCGCATCGACATGTCCGAGTACGGCGAGAAGCACAGCGTGGCCCGGCTCGTCGGCGCCCCGCCCGGGTACGTCGGCTACGAGGAGGGCGGACAGCTCACCGAGGCGGTGCGCCGCCGCCCGTACAGCGTCGTCCTGCTGGACGAGGTGGAGAAGGCCCACCCCGAGGTCTTCGACATCCTGCTCCAGGTCCTCGACGACGGCCGGCTCACCGACGGCCAGGGCCGCACCGTCGACTTCCGCAACACCATCCTGATCCTGACCTCGAACCTCGGCAGCCACTTCCTGACGGACCCGACGGCCACGCCCGAGGAGAAGCGGGAGCGGGTCCTGGAGACGGTGCGGGCCTCCTTCAAGCCGGAGTTCCTCAACCGCCTCGACGACCTGGTCGTCTTCTCCGCCCTCAGCGGCGAGGAGCTGGCCCGGATCGCCGAGCTCCAGGTGGCGCGGCTGGCCAAGCGGCTGGCCGACCGCCGCCTCGCCCTCGACGTCACGCCCGCGGCGCTGGCCTGGCTGGCCGACAAGGGCAACGACCCCGCGTACGGCGCCCGGCCGCTGCGCCGCCTGATCCAGACGGCCGTCGGCGACCGCCTCGCCAAGGAGATCCTGGCCGGAGAGGTCCGCGACGGCGACACCGTCCGGGTCGACGTCGCCGACGACGGCCTCCGCGTCGGCCGGGCCGAATAGGCCCGGCGGGGGCGGCCTGCGGTGGCTCCGGGCGGACCAATCGTGTCCGCTCGGAGCGGATCGCACGTGCGGGGCTGGACACGGGGTAGGCGCCATGGGGGAGGATGACACCATCCGCACGAAGGGAAGAACACGGTGAGCATCGACCCGGCCTCGATTCCGAATTTCGGAGGGCAGCAGCCCGAACCGCAGGCCACAGGACCGGCGGGCCCCGTGGTCCCCGACCAGGATCTGGTCAAGCAGCTGCTGGAGCAGATGGAGCTCAAGTACGTCGTCGACGACGAGGGCGACCTCGCGGCGCCGTGGGAGGAATTCCGCACCTACTTCATGTTCCGCGGTGAGGCCGAGCAGCAGGTCTTCTCCGTCCGCACCTTCTACGACCGTCCGCACGCGATCGAGGAGAAGCCGAGGCTCCTGGAGACGATCGACGACTGGAACCGCCGCACCCTGTGGCCGAAGGTCTACAGCCACACCCACGACGACGGCTCCGTCCGCCTGATCGGCGAGGCGCAGATGCTGATCGGCACCGGCGTCAGCCTGGAGCACTTCGTGTCCTCCACGGTCAGCTGGGTCCGCGCCTCCATCGAGTTCGACAAGTGGCTCGTGGAGCAGCTGGGCCTGGAGAAGGACCTGGAGGCCGGCGAGGACGGCAAGGACGACGAGGAGTCCTGACTCCTCCCCGCCGCCGAACAAGAGCCCGGCCGGGCCCGCGGTCCCCTGACCGCGGCGCCCGACCGGGCTCTGTCACGCAGCGAGCCGCCCGAGGCGGGCGCCCGCCTCCTGGAGGACCAGTCCGCTTGCTCCAGGGCAAGGCATGAGCAGCGCGCGACCACGGAGACTGTGGCACTCAGAACACAGTCTGAGTACAGTCTGAGTATGAGCCTTGCTTACCTGGGAGCCGAGCCCGAGTCGGTCTCGTTCACGGACCTTTCAAGAAACCCCAAGGCCGTGGCCGCCCGGGCTGCCGCCCTCGGTGTTCTGCGGGTTACGCATCGCGACGCACCCGACATGGTGCTGACGACTGCCCTGCACGCGGAGCGCACCGAGGAGAACCTCACGACGGCGTCCCGGCTCTTCCTCGCGCTCATGAAGCACGACGACGGAGCCCGGTCGCTCCTGCTGGCGCTGCCCGAAGTCTTCCCTTGGGTGCGGCATCTGGACGACGCAGAGATGCGCGCGTTCACCGTGGAACTCCTGGAAGCGCTGTCCGATGCGGCGGAGCTGGGCGCGCGGGAGGCCGTGCACCGCGCGCTCGTCTCCTGGAGGGCGACGGCTCGTGTCAACGCGGACCCGGAGCAGCTCAGGGAGGCTCTTCGCCCGCTCGACGGGGATGATCTGGGGCCGGTCGAGGTGGGCGGGTGAGCCCGAAGAAGGGCGATCGCGTCAGCGTGCCGCCCCTGAGCGGGTGGAACGTGGTCTTCGGGACCACGGAGGCGGTGGCGGGGTGGGAGGAGCTGTGTCGCGCGGCGCTTCCCAGTGCCCACCGCTGCCTGGAGGCGCTGCGCACCGACCCGCTGTCGCGTGAGCACTGGAACCGTCAGCACCAGCTGCGCGGGCGGCTCGCCACCAAGGAGTGGAAGGGCTCCGCGCTGGAGCAATGGGAGTTCGAGGTTACGAGTGGCGGCCGTGTGCGCTATCTGGTCAGCCCCGAGACATCGACCGTCATCCTGGTCTACGCATCCACGCGGCACCCGAAGGACACCGAGTAACCCGTAGTTCCCGTGCGGCACGGGCTCCGGCTGAACGGCCGGGCCCCGTGCCTGCACGTCCATCCGGCTCGCGCTCAGCGAGACAGCCGACCGAGGCGCTCAACCGCCTCTTCCAGAACAACCGTGCGCTTGCAGAAGGCCCAGCGGACGTGGGTCGCGCCCGCTGTGCGGTCGTCGTAGAAGACCTGGTTCGGGATGGCGACGACGCCGCACCGCTCCGGCAGGGAGCGGCAGAACGCCAGGCCGTCCTTCTCGCCCAGCGGGGTGATGTCGGTGGTGATGAAGTACGTGCCCTGCGGGCGGAACACCTCGAAGCCCGCCGCGGCCAGGCCGCCGGCGAGGAGGTCCCGCTTGGCCGCCAGGTCCGCGCGGAAGTCCGCGTAGTAGGAGTCCGGCAGGTCGAGGGCCTCCGCGACCGCGTACTGGAACGGCCCCGACGAGACGAACGTCAGGAACTGCTTCGCGGAGCGGACCGCCGCGACGAGCTCCGGCACGGCCGTGACCCAGCCGACCTTCCAGCCGGTGAACGAGAACGTCTTGCCGGCCGAGGAGATCGTGACCGTCCGGTCGCGCATGCCCGGGAGCGACGCCAGCGGTGTGTGGACGCCCTCGAAGACCAGGTGCTCGTACACCTCGTCCGTCACGACGAGCAGGTCCCGCTCCACCGCCAGCTCGGCGACCGCGGCCAGCTCCGCGGGGCCCAGTACGGTGCCCGTCGGGTTGTGCGGGCTGTTCAGCAGCAGCAGGCGGGTCCGCGGGGTGACCGCGGCGCGCAGCTCGTCGAGGTCGAGGGCGAACGCGCCGCCGTGCGGGCGGAGCGTGACCGGGACGCGGGCGGCGCCGGCCATGGCGATGCAGGCGGCGTACGAGTCGTAGTACGGCTCCAGGGCGACGACCTCGTCGCCCGGTTCGAGCAGCGCCAGCAGTGACGCGGCGATCGCCTCGGTCGCACCCGCGGTGACCAGCACCTCGGCGTCCGGGTCCCACGACAGGCCGTAGAACCGCTCCTGGTGGCGGGCGACGGCGGCCCGCAGCTCGGGGACCCCCGGGCCGGGCGGGTACTGGTTGCCGAGCCCGGTCAGGACGGCGCGGGAGGCGGCCTCGGCGATCTGTGCGGGCCCGTCGGTGTCGGGGAACCCCTGGCCGAGGTTGATGGAGCCGGTGCGCGCGGCCAGCGCGGACATCTCCGCGAAGATCGTCGTGCCGAAGGACGCCAGACGGCGGTTGAGGAGGGGGCGGCGGCCGGCCGCGGGTTCGGTCATGGGCGCCATCCTGGGGCGAACCTCTGGAGTTGCTCAAGTGCGCTTTGGGCGAGGCGGCCGCCGGGAATCGTTGCTGCACGCGGGACGAGGGGATCCCGCTCCTCGGGCGACCGAGGCCTAGGCAAAGGGGGTCGAAGGATGGTCCTGGGTGTTCTGATACTGGTGGCCGTGCTCGTTGTCGGCGTGGGGGTCATCGTGGCCGTCGCCGCCAGGTTCGCCGCCGCCAAGCCCGCCACGTCCCTGTCCAAGCCCGCGGTCAGGCGGCACGGCTCGTCCTCGTCCTCGTCGTCCTCGTCGTCCTCCACCGACTCCGGGTGGTGGGTCGGCACGTCGTCCTGCGGGTCGTCCTCGTCCTCCTCCTGCGGAACCTCCTCCTCTTCCTGCGGTTCCTCCTCGTCCTCGTCCTGCGGGGGCGGGGGCTGCGGCGGCGGCAGCTGACACGGGGCAGCTGCACCGCGCGCACGGAGCGCCCGGCGGCGCACGGAAGCCGCCGGGCGCCCCCGTATCCATCACCCGGAAGGGTCAGGCGGCGGGGTTCGGAAATGCTGCCGGTGAACACGTGAACTGGCGGGCCCCCGCGGGGATGTAAACCCAACCAAGTTGGGTAAAAACGCTGTGAGTGCCGTGCCTTTCATGATTCCCTCGGTTGAGTAGACCAGTCCCCGGGCCCCGCGGGATCTCCTGCGGACCCGAGCCGGTTTCCCCCCACCCGTTGACCACCGCTGGCGGGGTCCGGCCCCTCTCCCTCGCGCGTTTGCGGAGCCGACTCATGCTCACGACCCTCCAGACCACCTACACCGACACGCGTGCTGCCGACCTGGCCTGGGCCCTGGGCCGTGGCCGGCTGCCCGCCCTGGCCGTGCTGAACCTCGAACTGAACGGTGCCAAGGTGGAGTTGCGCCTGCTGGGGGCCTCGCACCAGGTGCTCCTGGAGGAGGGCGAGGTCGTCTGCTCGGAGACGGTCGCCTGCATGCCCGGCAGCAGCACGCCCCTCCCGCTCGGCGTGGCGAAGCGGATGAGCGGCTGGGAGTACGAGTTCGCCGCCCGCGTCGAGACCCTGTCGCAGGGCTCCTTCGCCGGCCGGGCCCAGGAGCTGCTCGCCCTGGTCGCGGACCACCCGAACGGATTGGCCGGAACCTTTCCCGGCAGCCCGCACGCCTTCACCGCGATGCTCGCGCAGCGCCACGAGGGGCAGGTGCGCTGGCGGACCTGGCACGCATACCCGCAGGAAGGCCAGTTGGTGGCCACCCGTACGAGGGTCGGGGTGCGCGCGGGTGCACCGGCCGGCGCGTTGGAGCCGGCCGCGCCCTGACAGCCGCCGGTGCGCCCCCGCCCCGGCGCCGCAGCCGCCCTCCGCTGCACAAATCACCGCCGGGGCCGGGGGCGCAGGGTCTCGCGACCCCGCTGCACCGGCCCGGCGCATTGCGCCAACCGGCTGAAACAGGAGGGTACTTGCACCCATGTGGGTGACTTGATGCCCGTGGGCGGTGACATACGGTTCGCTGCATGATCGACCGTTCCGTCCCCCGCCGGGTGCGCCCGGCTCCGGAGCCGCCGGCCGCGGCGGCGCCGGCGGCCGCCCTCCCCGTACGGCCCCGGACCGGCCGACTCCTCGTCCTGGCCACCGTCTTCGTCTGCGCCGCCTGCGGCCTCGTCTACGAGCTGGAGCTGCTGGCCCTCGGCTCCTACCTCATCGGGGACTCCGTCACCCAGACGTCCGTCGTGCTGTCCGTCATGGTCTTCGCCATGGGTGTCGGATCCCTCCTGGCGAAGCGGCTGCGGACCCGGCCCGCCGTCGGGTTCGCCCTCATCGAGGCGGGCCTCGCCCTGCTCGGCGGGCTGTCGGCGATGGCGCTGTACGCGACCTTCGCCTGGCTGGGCGAGTCCCGGCCGGCGCTCGTCGCGTTCTCCCTCCTGATCGGGGTGCTGATCGGCGCGGAGATCCCGCTGCTGATGGCCCTCATCCAGCGGATCCGCAGGCAGGACGCCGGGGGCGCCGTCGCCGACCTGTTCGCCGCCGACTACGTGGGCGCCCTCGTCGGCGGCCTCGCCTTCCCCTTCCTGGTGCTGCCGGTGCTCGGCCAGCTCACCGGCGCCCTCCTGACCGGCACCGTCAACGCCGTCGCCGGCGCAGCCCTGGTCCTGTGGCTCTTCCGCGGCGACCTCACCCCCCGCTGGCGCCGGCTCCTCCTCGCCGTGAACGCCGCCGTCCTCGCCGTCCTCGGCGCCGCGACCGTCCTCGCCGACGACTTCGAGGAGGTCGCCCGCCGGGCCGTCTACGGCGGGGAGGTCCGCGTCGCCCGGCAGACCGGCATGCAGGAGCTCGTCATCACCGGCCCCGCCGGCGGCCCGCCGCGCTCCCTCGACCTGTTCCTGGACGGGCGCCTGCGGGTCAGCGGCTACGACGAGCACCGCTACCACGAGGCGCTCGTCCACCCCGCCATGACCGGCCCGCACGAGCGGGTCCTCGTCCTCGGCGGCGGCGACGGCCTCGCCGCCCGCGAGGTGCTGCGCCACCCCGGCGTGGCCTCCGTGACCGTCGTCGACCTCGACCCCGGCGTGGTCCGCCTCGCCCGCACCGACCCGGTGCTGTCCGCACTGAACGGCCGCGTCTACGAGGACCCGCGGACCGCCGTCGTCACGCAGGACGCGTTCCGCTGGCTGCGCGGCCCGGCGGCCGCCCTCCGCTTCGACGTCATCGTCTCCGACCTGCCGGACCCGGGCGTCACCCCCAGCACCAAGCTGTACTCGCAGGAGTTCTACGGGCTCGCCGCCCGCGCCCTGGCCCCCGGAGGCCGCCTCGCCGTGCACGCCGGCTCCCCCGCCGCCCGCCCCCGTACGTTCTGGACCGTCGACGCCACCCTCCGCGCGGCCGGCCTCGCCACCGCCCCCTACAGCGCCGGAGGCCGCCTCGCCGGGTTCGCCGGGCCCGACCGCAGCCCGCGGGCCGGCGACGCACCGCCGCAGGAGTGGGGCTTCGTCCTCGCGGGACGCGGGCCGGACGCCCCCGAGCTGCGCGTCGACCAGGGCACGCCCGCGCTGCGCTCGCTGACCACCCGGTCCCTGCGCGACGCCGCCCGCGACACGGAGCGGACCCGGGTGGCGGGGCTGCCGCCGTCGACGCTCCCGCATCCGCGCTACTCCTGACCGCTCCCGCGGATCGCGGTGCGCCGCGGGGGGCCCGCGGGCGGCCCGCGTCGGTAGGCTCGACTGCATGGAGCATCAGGTCTTCCTCCCGGTACCGGCCGACCGCCTCCGCGCCGTGCTGCGCGACCCCGCCCGGGTGGCCCGCTGCGTGCCCGGCCTCCAGCAGGACGCCGACGCCGCGGCCGCGGAGGCGGCCCCGGGCCAGGTCGCCGGCCGGCTGAGACTGCGGGTCGGCGGGAACACCGTCACCTACCGCGGCCGCCTCTCCGTGGCCGCCCGGGGCGGCGACCGCTTCACCGTCGAGGGGGAGGGAGTCGAGATCCGGGGCAGCGGCACCGTCAAGCTGACCGTGGACCTGCGGCTGGCCCCGGCCGGCGAGGGGAGCTCCCTGGAGTTCACCGCCGCGGGCGAGGCGGGCGGGCGGGCCGCCGGGTTCGCACCGGACGCCGTCGAGGCCGCCGTCCGCAGGCTGCTGGACAAGGCCGCAGCCCAGCTCGCCGTCCAGGCCGGAGCACCGCACGCGCCGCACGCGCCGGACGCCCCGGACGCGGGCACCGCCGGCACGGCCGACACCGGGGACACCGCCGGGGAGGGCGCACCGGACACCGAAGCCGGGGACACCGAAGCCGGGGAGACCGCCGGAGCCACCCCGTCGGTGTACGACACCGAGGTGCCGCCCTCCTCCCTCGACCCCTTCCTCGACGGCGACTTCGAGGACCTCGGCGGCGTATCCGACTTCGGCGAACTCGACCGCATGCGCGACACCGACGCGTACGGCGCCGCCCAGCCCCCCGCCGAGGCCGCCCACGCCCGCCGCACGATGATCGGCCGCAGCGCCGAGGAGGTCGACCACGCGCCCCCGCGCGGCCGCTACGCCCCCGTCCCCGCACCGGCGTCCGCCGCCGCGGGGGCCGGCCTGCGCTGGATCGCCCCGGCCGCCGCGTTCGCCCTCGCCTCGGCGGTCGTCATCGGCCGCGCCCTGCGCCGCCGCCGCTGAGCTCCCACCGGCAGGACCGTCGGCCCGCGCACGCACATCCGGCACAGGCCACGGACCTCCGCCCGGCGGTGCACCGCACCGTACGCCTCGGCCCGGCAAACCTTCCCGGTCACAGCACTAGGCTCGGCCGCATGAGTACGCAACTGTCGGCCGGCGGCGTGGAAGTGACCGTCGACCAGGAGAACGGCTGCCGGATCAGCAGCCTGCGCATCGACGGGACGGAGCTGCTGCGCCAGGGCGCGCACTACGGCTGCTTCCCGATGGTGCCGTGGTGCGGGCGCACCGCGTACGGCGAGTTCCGCGACGGCGCCGCCGTGCACAAGCTGCCCGTCAACCAGCCGCCGCACGCCATCCACGGCTTCGGCCGCGACGCCGCCTGGCGCCCGGCGCCCGCCGCGGTGACCGCGACCGACGCCGCGTTCACGTACGACCTCGCCGACCCGTGGCCCTACCCGGGCCGTGTCACCCAGACCGTCAGCCTCGACCCGGGCGGCAGCTCCCTGACGCTCGCCATGGGCGTGGAGACGTACGGCGACTCCTTCCCCGCCCAGGCCGGCTGGCACCCCTGGTTCCTGCGCAACCTCGGCGCCGGCGGCGAGGACGTCCGCCTGGACTTCGACCCCGTCTGGCAGGAGGAGCGCGGCCCCGACCACCTCCCCACCGGCCGCCGCACCGACCCGCAGCCCGGCCCGTGGGACGACTGCTTCGGCATGCCCTACGGCGTCGAGGCGGTGCTGACCTGGCCCGGCGAGCTGGAGCTGAAGGTGACCAGCCGCGCCGAGTGGGTCGTCGTCTACGACGAGCAGCCGGAGGCCGTCTGCGTGGAGCCGCAGTCCGGGCCGCCGAACGGCCTGAACACGCTGCCGCGCCTGGTGACGCCGGTGGACCCGCTGGAGGTCTCCATGACCTGGGCCTGGCGCCGTCTGTCGTAGCGCCCGCGCGCACGCAACTAAGCTCGGGGCCATGAGTGACGTACGCGATGCGCTTCTGCAGCAGATCAAGGACAAGGCCGTCGTGCACGGCAAGGTGACCCTCTCCTCCGGCAAGGAGGCCGACTACTACATCGACCTCCGCCGGATCACCCTCGACGGCGAGGCGGCCCCCATGGTCGGCCAGGTCATGCTCGACCTGACCGCCGAGCTCGACTACGACTGCGTCGGCGGCCTGACCCTGGGCGCCGACCCGGTCGCGACGTCGATGCTGCACGCCTCCGCCGCCCGCGGCGGCCGCCTCGACGCGTTCGTCGTCCGCAAGGCGCAGAAGGCGCACGGCATGCAGCGCCGCATCGAGGGCACCGACGTCAAGGGCAAGCGCTGCCTCGTCGTCGAGGACACCTCCACCACCGGCGGCTCCCCGCTGACCGCGGTCGAGGCCGTCCGCGAGGCCGGCGGCGAGGTCGTCGCCGTCGCCACCATCGTGGACCGCGGCGCCGCCGACGCGATCGCCGCCGCAGGCCTGCCGTACCTGACCGGCTACCGCCTCGGGGACCTCGGCCTGGCCTGAGCGCGCGGCCCCGAGGGGCGCCCGCGACGGGGACCGGCCGCGGCGCATCCGCGGCCGGTCTTGCATGCCGGACCGCCCACCGGCTTCCCCGGAGCCCGGCCGGCCGCCGCGAAACCCGCTCTGAGCTGCGGGTTTCTCACCCGGTGGCCTGATTTCCGGAAATCGCAGCGGCCGGCGCGGGTCGAGTGACACGCGGAGCGTGGAAAGATAGGCGCGACGGTTACGTCGCCCCCAGGTCAGGGTCAGCAATCGCACACTCCCCGCACAACAGAGGAGCGGACAGATGCCCATCGCAACCCCCGAGGTCTACAACGAGATGCTCGACCGGGCGAAGGCAGGCAAGTTCGCCTACCCGGCCATCAACGTGACCTCGAGCCAGACCCTGCACGCTGCCCTGCGCGGCTTCGCGGAGGCCGAGAGCGACGGCATCATCCAGATCTCCACCGGCGGTGCGGAGTTCCTGGGTGGCCAGCACAGCAAGGACATGGTCACGGGCGCGGTCGCCCTGGCCGAGTTCGCGCACATCGTCGCGGCGAAGTACGACGTCAACATCGCGCTGCACACCGACCACTGCCCGAAGGACAAGCTGGACGGGTACGTCCGCCCGCTGATCGCCGTCTCCGAGGAGCGCGTCAAGGCCGGCCGCAACCCGCTCTTCCAGTCCCACATGTGGGACGGCTCCGCCGAGACCCTGGCCGACAACCTGGCCATCGCGCAGGAGCTGCTGCCCCGCGCCGCCGCCGCCAAGATCATCCTTGAGGTCGAGATCACCCCGACCGGCGGCGAGGAGGACGGCGTCACCCACGAGATCAACGACGAGCTGTACACCACCGTCGACGACGCGATCCGCACCGCCGAGGCCCTCGGCCTGGGCGAGAAGGGCCGCTACCTGCTGGCCGCCTCCTTCGGCAACGTGCACGGCGTGTACAAGCCGGGCAACGTCGTCCTGCGCCCGGAGCTGCTGAAGGACCTCCAGCAGGGCGTCGGCGAGAAGTACGGCAAGACCAGCCCGTTCGACTTCGTCTTCCACGGCGGCTCCGGCTCCACGGAGGAGGAGATCGCCACCGCGCTGGAGAACGGCGTCGTGAAGATGAACCTCGACACCGACACCCAGTACGCGTTCACCCGCCCGGTCGCCGACCACATGTTCAAGAACTACGACGGCGTCCTGAAGGTCGACGGCGAGGTCGGCAGGAAGTCCACCTACGACCCGCGGACCTGGGGCAAGCTGGCCGAGGCGAGCATGGCCAAGCGCGTCCTGCAGGCCTGCGCCGACCTGCGCTCCACGGGCACCCGCCTGAAGTAGCGGCCGGCCGGCGCCCTGACCGGCCCGGACACACGCACGGAGAAGGGGCCCGGTGCTCCCGCCGCTCGGCGGGGGCGCCGGGCCCCGCCGCGTTCAGAGGGCCGCGAGCGCGGGCCGGCGTACCGCGGCGGTGTGCCGGCCCCGCGCGGCGGCGAGCGCGCCCGCGCGGGCCGCCACCGGAACCGCGACCGGAACCGGAGCGGCGTCGGTTGTACCGGCCGTACGGGGGACGGCGACCGGGACGGAGCCGGGGGCTCCGGCCGCCGGCGCGGCCAGGCAGAGCGCCGCGTGCGCCACGGACGCCAGCGTCACGTGCCGGTGCCAGCCGGGCAGCGACCGGCCGGAGAAGTCGCGCAGGCCCACCCGCTGCACGCTCGCCGCGGACGCGGCCGACACCCGCAGCGCCGTCTTCGTCATCCGCACCAGCGCAGCCGGGTCGGTGCGCACCATGTCCGTCACCCACAGCTGCGTCGGCAGCCGGCGCGCCGCCTCCCACTCGCCGAACAGCAGCACCTCGCGCCGCCGGCCCTGCGCCGGGTCGGGGACCATCACCCGTACGGCCGCCACCAGCGACGTCCGCCGCGCGCCCGGCACCTCCGGGTCGGGCCACTCCACCGGCATCCGCAGCCCCCGCACGTTCTGCAGGACGTCCCGCGCGGCCATCGTGCCCGCGCCGAACCCCGGCACCCGCGGGTCGGTCACCAGCAGCCGCGCCTCCGCACCGATCCGGGCGACCACCGGCACCCGCGCCTCGGCGAAGCGGTGCAGCGTCGACCGCGTCGCGATGTCCCGCACGTCCAGGACGACCGGCCGGACCGGCAGCCGCGCCTCGCGCACCGCGTTCAGCACGCCGCTGACCGCGCAGCCCGCGTACGACTCCTCCTCGCCGGTGCCGCACTCCTGCACCGAGTCCTGCGAGGGCGCCGGCGCCGACTCCTCGTCGAGGAAGAGCCGCCACCCCACCGGCGTCACCACCGGCGCGGAGGTGTACCAGAGCCCGAACGCCTGCTGCCCGCGGAACATCTGGCCCCGGTGCGGGTCGAAGCGGTGCCCGGCGCCCACCGAGTGCTCGCCGCCCTTGGGGATGGCCATCGGCTGCGCCACCCAGGCGGTCAGCGGCGCCGTCCGCCCCAGGTACTCGGCCAGCGCGGTCCGGATCGGCTGCCAGTCCCACGTCGAGGCGGCGATGAAGTGGTGCAGGCTCTGCTCCGCGGCCGCGGCGCCGGCGCCGCCGGCCGCGCCCGCCCGGTCTAGCTGGAGGGCGATGTTGCGGATCGACTTGCGGCCCTCGGCGGTGAGCAGCCCCTGCACGTACTGGCGGCCGCGCTCCCGCTGGTCCTTGCGGCGCAGGGAGGCGAACACCGCGGAGCACAGTTCCTCGACGGCCCCGTCCGCGCACGCCGCGCCGTTCGCGCCGGCCGCTGCTGCTGTGGCGGCGGCGGCCGCGCGGGTGCCGGCGGGCCGGCTGCCGGAGGCGGTGAGGGCGGCGGCGGTGCGGTCGGCGGTGCGGGTGCTGGTGGCGGCGTTCACGAGTTCCCCTTCGTCGATGGCCCCCCTACCGTCCGCCGCGGCCCCCCGCCGCGGGGAGGTGCGCCGGGCACACGGCTCGGCCGCCGGGTGGTGGGGCGCCCACCACCCCCCGCCGGAGGCTGCGGTGGCGGTGGGCCCGCCACCGCCGGGCGCGCGGCGGGCGCGGCGCCGGGGTGCCGCATGCCGGGCAGCGCGCCGGGGAAGGCCGCCGTACGGGACGCGGATGCCCCAGACTTGGGGCATGTCCATTCACCAGAACCTGCTCGGGGGCCCCGCCCCCACCCACCTCCCCGACGAGCCGGGCCGCGAGGCCATCGCCGCGGGCACGCCCGCCGTCGAGGTGGCCGCCGCGCACCCGACGTCCTCGCTCGCCTGGGCGGTCCTGTCCGACGAGGCGTTCGCCGCGGGCCGCAGCGTCGAGGCGTACGCGTACGCGCGCACCGGCTACCACCGCGGGCTCGACGCGCTGCGCCGCGCCGGCTGGAAGGGCCACGGCCCGGTGCCGTGGGAGCACGGCGCTACATGTGATCGTGTGATTCCTGCTTCCCGTGCCGCCGTCGCTGTCTGAGTGACGGCGGCACAGATGTTTCACCTGTGGTGATGGTTACCGCTTCAGCTCGGCGTACGCCTCGGAGCTGCTGTCCTTGAGGAACTGCCAGCACCGCTCCGTCTCGTCCTTCTCGTCGATCTCGCCGGCGGCGCGAGCGAGGGCGGCGAGGCATCGCAGGAACCCGCGATTGGCCCGGTGCTCCCAAGGGATGGGGCCGTGTCCCTTCCATCCGGCCCGGCGCAGTGCGTCCAGACCCCGGTGGTAGCCGGTGCGCGCGTACGCGTACGACTCCACCACGCGCCCCGCCTCGAAGGCGTCGTCGGCGAGCATCGCCCAGGCGAGCGAGAAGGTGGGATCCTTCGCCACCACTTCGGCCGGCGGCAGGGACTCCTCACTCAGGAGGCGGTACGCCTCTTCATTCTCCGGCAGGTACGTCGGCTCCGGGCCGCCGAGCAGGTTCTTGTGCGTCGTCATGGAAGCAGTCTGCCACTCGGGGAATGGCATCCAAGATGCCCGCGAGGGATATCGGCCGTGGACCAAGGAGAGATGAGAATGGCAGTTGATGTAACCGGTGGCGCCATGCGACGCCCCGGCGCATGGCGGCACGACGGGGGTCCTCCGGGACCGTACACGTGGGCATCTACACCCGGATCAGCAAGGACGACGAGGCTTAGGGTCTCGGCGTCGCGCGGCAGGAGGAGGACTGCCGGCTGCACTGCGCCGCCCGGGGGTGGGAGGTCGCCAAGGTCTACGAGGACAACGACCTCTCTGCGTACAAGCGCAAGACGGTGCGCCCCGAATTCCGACAGATGCTTGAAGACCTGAAGGCCGGGCGGATCGACGGGGTCGTCGCCTGGGACATCGACCGCTTTACGCGTCAGCCGCGCGAACTGGGGGCATGGATCGACGAGTATGAGGATGCCGAGCGCGGGAAGCGCCATCTCGTCTTCGACTCCGTCTCCGCGTCGGACATCGACCTTTCCACGGAGAACGGCCGGTTCATCGCCCGGATCAAGGTCACCATCGCCAACAAATCCTCGGCGGACACCTCGCGGCGCACGAAGCGCAAGCACCTGGAGCTGGCGATGCAGGGCAGGCTCCCCGGCGGCCGGGCGCCGTACGGTTGGAACCGCGACGACCGCAGGACGCTGGTCCCGGAAGAGGCCGAGCACCTCCGCACGGCGGTGAAGGACTTCCTGGGCGGAATTTGGTGGGCGTCGATCGCGCGCGACTGGCGGGACAAGGGAGTCCGGTCCCACAGCGGCGGCTTCTTCGACGACTCCAAGATCAAGCGGATGCTGCAGATCGCGGAACTGCGGAGGGAGCGAGTCCTGCACTGCGCCGAGGCCGCGACGTTTACGGCTGGCCCCGTCGACATCCGGAAGCGATGGGAGAAGCTGACGATCGAGCAGCAGCGGGTCGCCGTCCTCAAGGTCTTCCGCGCGGTGGTCATCAAGCCCGCGTCCAGGGGGCCGATCTTCGACCCTGCGGACATCGAGCCGGTGCTCAGATGACGAGGTCACAAACGGCAGGCGGGCCACGTAGCAATCGGGGCCCGGCTTCGTTCGTTCACGACCGGTTTATGCCGAAGATGCGGAGCAGGTCATCCCCCTACCCGGCCATCTACGAGGCGTGGGCCGATCAGATGGGTGTCCCGTCCAAGGAGACGGTCGAGCGGGCCCGCGCACGGGTGGACGAAACGATCTGTGCGGAGCGCGCATTTCCGGGTCATCGGCCTCGGCGGCATCCTCGTCTGCTGTTGACCAACACATAGCGCCGAGTACATGCAACCTCCCCCCCGGGGAAGGGTCCCGACGATGATGACGGATGAGGGCCACGCCTGCGGCTGCCGGTGCGGTGGCACCCCTACCGGCGGAAGATTCTTGCCTGGCCACGACTCGAAGACTGTGCCGCAGCTTGAAGCGGACCACGGGAGCCTGATCGCCTTGTGGGCCTGGTACGAGAAGGCGATGGCCGATACGCCGCCCAAGGCGCTTTGACGCGCATCCGGTTCACCGTGATGTTCAGTCGCGCACTGCACCGGTTCCGTTGCTCTGGGGCCCCCGGACCTCGTTCTCACCGGGGAGGAGGTCGGTCATCATGTCCCATATGCGCTTGCTGTTTACCGGACGGAGCACCAGAGGGCTGTCCGGTCCCACCTGGCCCTCGTGCACCGGCTCGGACGGGGATTCCCGGTGCCAGTAGCCCAGCGGACCGCAGTCCCAGATGCCGAATCCGCGTACACCGACCGTCAGCTGCCCGCCGTCCCGGCCGTGCCACGCCGAGGTGAGCCGCCAGTGCGCGCGCAGTTCGGTGAGCAAGTGGGAGAAGAGGGAGAGGGCGGGCTCGGTGAGGTCCCCCACTTCGGTCAGGGCCCGCTGGATCCGTTCGGGCGCGTCGTCGTCCGCCGGGCCGTCCAGGGCGGCAAGCCCAACGTCCATCGTCCCGATGGATGTCTCTATGTACGGCACCGCGACATCGAGCGCATCGGCCTGCCGCAGGTTCACCAGAAAGGCCAGCGACCATACGAGCAGTTTCGGCTCGACCTGCGCGTACTCGACCTCGCGCTGCCCCGGCCATTCCTCGTGCGAGAAGACGTACGTCTCACCGACCGCCAGCCCGTGGTTCAGCACGCCCTGCTGGCCGATTACCTCCGCGCTGATTGCCACCTCGGGTGCGGCCAGAGTCTCCAGCAGAGGGACGAGCTGGACGGAGATCTCTCCCGTCTCGCTCACGAGCCCGGAGTGCTGCAGTTCGGCAGCAGCGGCGCCGTACCCGGCAGGCAGCGGCTCCCCGCTCATCATGTGGATCAGCAGCGCCAGGTGGTCCTCAGCCAGCCGGAAGCGGGATCGGGCGCTGTCATAGGAAGGCATCAGTCAGCTCCGCGCTGCGTTGTCGGCCAAGAGGTTGAAGATCGTTGAGAAGCCGGCGCGGAAGGCACCGCCCAGGGTCAGCTGAGAGCGGTTCACACGGGAGAAGAGCACCGCCAGGGAGATGTCGACCGGCTCGGCAGGACCGTCGATCACTACCGTGAGGCGGCGCCGCTTCCTCCCGAACCCCGATTCGGTGACCGTGACGGCCAGTCCCGGGCGGGTGAAGGCGTACTTCTTCCGGCTGACCGCAGTGCACCGGTAGTCCACCCCCTCGTTCGTCAGACGTAGTGCGCGCCGCTCACGGCTCACCGCCCAGGGGTTCCTTCGCAGCCTCACCTTCTCGTCGGCGACCCACAGTTGGGCGCCCGTCAGCCGTGGATCGCCGCCAAAGAGGGAGAACCCGGTCAGGAGCGCCGTCGGAATCACAGTGCCCTGTACCTTCGCACCCGTTCCATCCTTGGGACCGAGATCCTTTGGACTGAACACTTCGATCGCGCCGAACTCCTCGGACGTGCCCGACCAATCGCGTGTGCGTCTGGTGTGTGCTCTTGTCATCTCGAACGAGGTGGTCAACGCGTGCTCCTAGTCGAAGGGGTTGAGGAACTTGCCGACCTTGCTCGCGCCGGACGCGATTCCCTTCCCGAGATCCTCCGCCTTGTCCCCCACCCAGTCGGTGGACGTGTTCCACGCGTCGGCGATGTTCTCCCGGTTCTCCCAGACAAGGGCACCGGCATAGATCACACCCGTGCCGACGGCCAAGCCCACCGTGACCGGGTTCGGGGCGATCATCGCGGCAGTGAGGGTCGCGTTGAATGCGGTGCCCGTCAGGTCGGAGGCGAATTTGTCGGGGTTGTTCGCGATCTTCTCCGAGTCATAGGTGGAGAGGTTCGCGACCCCGTAGAGCGTTGCACCCGCGGACCCGACGACGCCGAGCCCCCGCATCGCACCGGCCGCCTTGGCTGCATTGGCCAGGCCGCCGCTCTCGGCGACCGTGAGGAGGTTTGCCTGACTCGCTGTGGGAGTGATGAGCGCGCCGTTCTTCATGTATGAGCCGTACTGCGCAGCCACCGCATGGGAGCCGCCTAGGGCCGATCGGACGGCAGGGGAGACGCCGTTCAGGGCGTTGGCGGTCCCGGGAACGTTCATGCTGCCGTTGATGAGGCGCGCGGTCAGGGTGCCCGGGGCGTTCAGCGGAACGCCGGGATTGCGGTAGGCCTGGATCAGGGCGGACACGCCGGGGACCGTGACACCGGTCGCCCTGGCGAAGGCGGCGAGGGAGACGGCACCTGATACGTAACGGGAGTAGAGCTTGCCCCATTCCGGGTTGCCCGAGAGTCTGGCGACGATGTCACCCTGAGCGCGCGCCGACCACATGCTCAGGGTCTCCGTCTTCGGATTCATCATCAGCGAGCTGAGGTCGAGAGAGACCTCATCCCCGGCCTTCGGCGGGGCGGCCGCGATCATGTCACCCTTCGCCTGGCCGTTGAATCCGCTGCCGAAGGTCATATCGTTCGCGTTTCCGCCGCCGATGGTGTCCGTGATCACGGTCTCCAGTGACGCCTTGAGGTCCTTGTCCGCCTCGTCGAAAGACCTCACACAGGCATCGATGTGCTCGGCCCAGGCCCCTTCGTTCTCCTTGACACTCTGGAGGGCCTTGGAATCCGCCTGGAGGTCGGCGCGCTCCTGGCCGGTCAGTCGGTCGTAGTCGTAGGCGACACGACCCTGCTCCGAGACCTTCATGCCCGCAGCCACAGCGTCCGCGCGGGCGGAATCAAGGACCTTCTTGAGCTCAGCGAATCGCTCACGCCCCGCGCGCAGCACCTTGGCAGTGGCTTTTGCCTGGGTTTGCGCCGCCAGATACTCGTAGTGGGTGCCGACGGACCGGCGGTTGGCGGCGATTGCCGAGACCCCCACCCAGCCGGAGCCGGTTGTGATGGGCAGGACGGCGCTCCTGTAGCGCCCTTCGACCTTCTTCAGTTCCTCGGCGACCTTGTCCCACCCCGTCGCGGCGGTATCGAGAAGGCCGAAGTCGGTGGCCATGGCCTCGTGATACGTCAGCAACGCCCATCCCCCGAGAGCATCTCGCCGGCATAGGGCGCACCAAAGCCCGCGTAACCGTTCCTGTGTTCGAGGCAACCCTACCCAACCTGACCCGTCCACGTGCCGGCACGCGAACCGAGGAAGCGTGCCATGGAGTGGCAATGGATTCGGACTGATCGTCTTCTCACTCACCCTGCCGCCCGCCGCGGTGGCGGTGATCGTCGGTCGGGTGCCGCGTCGCCTGCGGTGCAGGCCGGCGGCCGCACGCACGCATGGCTGGGGCTTCCTGCCGATCTACGCCACCGCATCCGCGAACGCCGTGCGCGACTCGCCGGGGGCTTCCCCGGCATCGACCTGGCCTGCACCGCCGCCGACGGCGCCTCGCGGGGTCGGGTACCCGGCGCTGGGTGTCGCCAAGTGCAGGCATCAGGCAGGTGGGTGCGGGCTGGAGCCGATTGGTGTCGACGCGTCGCTGTCATGAAGGGCGCCCGCCGCCGCGGAGGGCGGGGAGGTCTCCCCTGTCGGGGGCTTGTCGCCAGTCCACTCCGTGGAGCAGATTCCGGCGAGGTCCATCACCCATTCCAGGTTCCGCTCCGGCAGTCGGGCCGCGAGGCTGTCCAGCCACTCCTGCTCGGTCATGTCGTGCTTCCCACTGCCGGTGTGTGAAATGCGTGTGTGACGACCGTCACGCACCATTGGAGCACCCGGGGGGAGCGGTTTTATGATGCGCACAGGGGACCGGGGCTCCACACACCCTTTCGGAAGGAGCGGACCGCTACCCGGAAGCACGTGTCGAGGAGACAGCGATGTCGAACACCCTTGATGCCTCCGGAGCCGGTTCGGACACCCCGAACCTCGACTTCGCCGGCACGACCCCGTACGAGGACTACGTCCAGGCGGACGTCCTCACCCACCTCCAGCACCCCCGCTCGGACGACCCGGGCGAGATGGTCTTCCTGGTCACCACCCAGGTCATGGAGCTGTGGTTCACGGTCATCGTCCACGAGTGGGAGACGGCCGCGAGGGCCCTGCGGGAGGACCGCGTCCCCGTCGCGATGGACGCGCTGAAACGATCCCTCCGCGAGCTGGAGGCCCTCAACGCCTCCTGGCGCCCGCTCGCCCAGCTCACCCCCGCCCAGTTCAACTCCTACCGCGGCGCCCTCGGCGAGGGCTCGGGCTTCCAGTCCGCGATGTACCGGCGGATGGAGTTCCTGCTCGGCGAGAAGTCGGCGTCGATGCTGGTCCCGCACCGCGGCGCGCCGCGCGTCCACGCGGAGCTGGAGAAGGCGCTGCACGAGCCGAGCCTGTACGACGAGGTGCTGCGGCTGCTGGCCCGCCGCGGCCTGCCCGTCCCGCAGTCCGTCCTCGACCGCGACCTGTCGCGGCGCTACGAGGCCTCGCCCCAGGTCGAGGCCGTGTGGACCGCCCTGTACGGGGACCCCGACGCCCATCCCGACCTGCACCGCCTCGGCGAGGCCCTCACCGACGTCGCCGAGCTGGTGTGGCGCTGGCGCAACGACCACCTCGTCGCCACGCGGCGCGCGATGGGCGCGAAGACGGGCACGGGCGGCTCGGCCGGCGTCAGCTGGCTGGAGAAGCGCGCGTCGAAGAACGTCTTCCCCGAGCTGTGGACGGCGCGCAGCCATGTCTGAGCCGACCACCCGCCGCGCGGCGGAGCTCGCCGAGCGCGCCGCCGGACTCGACGCCGCCGACCCGCTCGCCGGGCTGCGCAAGCGCTTCACCCTGCCGGACGGTGTCGTCTACCTGGACGGCAACTCGCTCGGCGCGCTCCCCGCGGGAGTGCCGGAGCGCGTCGCGGAGGTCGTCTCCCGCGAGTGGGGGACGGAGCTGATCCGGTCCTGGAGCAGCGGCACCTGGTGGACGGCGCCGGAGCGGATCGGCGACCGGATCGCCCCGCTCGTCGGCGCCGCGCCCGGGCAGGTCGTCGTGGGCGACTCCACCAGCGTCAACCTGTTCAAGGCGCTGGTCGGCGCGGCCCGGCTCGCCGGGCCCGGCCGCACCGAGCTGCTCGTGGACGCCTCCACCTTCCCGACCGACGGCTACATCGCCGCCTCCGCCGCCCGGATGACGGGGCTGACCGCCGTCCCGGTGGACCCCTCGCGGGCCGCCGCGGCGATGGGGGAGCGCACCGCCGCCGTCCTGCTCAACCACGTCGACTACCGCAGCGGCCGGCTCCACGACCTGCCCGGTCTGACGCGCGCCGCGCACGCCGCGGGGGCGCTGGCGGTGTGGGACCTGTGCCATTCGGCGGGCGCGCTGCCCGTCGGGCTCGACGCCCACGGTGTGGACTTCGCGGTCGGCTGCACGTACAAGTACCTCAACGGCGGCCCCGGTTCGCCCGCGTACCTGTACGTCGCCGAACGCCACCAGGAGGGCTTCGACTCGCCGCTGCCCGGCTGGAACGGGCACGCGGAACCGTTCGCGATGACCCCGGAGTACGCGCCCGCCGCGGGCGCCGTCCGGGGGCGGGTCGGCACGCCCGACATCCTCTCGATGCTCGCCCTGGAGGCGGCGCTCGACGCCTGGGACGGGGTGGAGGTGGAGGCGGTGCGTGCGAAGTCCCTCGCGCTGACGGACTTCTTCCTGGAGTGCGTCGCCGCGTACGTGCCGCAGGGCCGGGTGGAGTCGGTGACTCCGGCGGCGCACGCCGAGCGCGGCAGCCAGGTCTCGCTGCGCACGGAGGGTGCCCGCGCGGTGATGGACGAGCTGATCGCACGCGGCGTGATCGGGGACTTCCGCGCCCCGGACGTGCTGCGGTTCGGCTTCACCCCGCTGTACGTCGGCTTCGCCGACGCGGAGCGCGCGGCCCGGACGCTGGGTCACGTTTTCGGGTGATCCCGGGGCGAAACGTCACGGCACGGGGCGGGCGGGGCGCGGTCCCGCCCGTCGCCGCCCGCTCCCGTGCCGGGGCCCGTGACGGGAAACCGACTCCCCGGGACAGGCCTGTTCCGGCCTGATACGGTCCCGCTCTGCCGGAACACCGGAACACCAGTCCCACGCGTTACGAGAGGTGGAGCCGATGTCGGATCCCGCAGTCGAACGGGACGCCGCCGAGGCCGCCTCGGCCTTCGCCCACCCGCCGGTCGCGCCCGACGCGACCGCCGCGTACGGGGAACACCCCGACCACGTCGTGGACTTCTACGCCCCGCGGGCCGGGGACGGCTCCGCCGCCTCCGCGCCGCTGGTGGTGCTGCTGCACGGCGGGGCCTGGCGCGCCCCGTACGACCGCGCGCACGTGACGCCGCTGGCGGACTTCCTGGCGCGGCGGGGTTTTGCCGTGGCCAACGTGGAGTACCGGCGCGGGAGTTCGCTGCCGCACCAGGACGCGGACGGCCCGGTCGCGGGGCGCTGGCCGGAAACCTTCGACGACGTCGCAGCGGCGATGGACGCCCTGCCGGGGCTGGCCGCCTCCGCGCTGCCGCAGGCGGACCTGCGGCGCACGGTCGTCACCGGGCACTCGGCGGGCGGCCACCTGGCGCTGTGGGCGGCCGCCCGGCACGTGCTGCCCGCCGGAGCCCCGGCTGGCTGGCGGCTGCCCGAACCGCCGCCGCTGCGCGGCGTGGTGGCGCTGGCGCCGATCGCGGACTTCGAGGTCGCGGGCAGGCTCGGCGTGTGCGGCGGGGCTGCCGAGCAGCTGCTGGGCGGCGCGGCGCACCTGGCGGAGCGGTCGCCGTACGCGGACCCGGCGGTGCTGCTGCCGACGGGGATCGCCACCGCCGTGGTGCACGGGCGGGAGGACATCGTGGTGCCGGCGGCGGTCGCCGAGTCGTACGTGGAGGCGGCGGCCCGGGCCGGCGAGACGGTGGGGCTGACCCTGCTGGACGGGGTCGGGCACTTCCCGCTGATCGACCCGGGCGCGGACGCCTGCGCGGTCGTGGCCGAGGAGGTCGCGCAGCTGGCCTGGTAGGCGCGGGCGCCGTGCGCAGGCCCAGGCGGCACCCGTCGGCCGCGGCCGGTGTCAGGCCGTCGCGGCGAGGCGGGCGGCGAAGCGGGCCAGCCGTGCCCCCTGGTGGCGGGCCGCGGCGAGGGCCTCCTCGGTGACGGGGCCGCTGCCGCCGGGGTGCGAGGTGCCGTACGGGTTTCCGCCGGCGGCGAAGACGGCCGGGTCGGTGAAGCCGGGGGCGACGATGACCGAGCCCCAGTGGTGGAAGGTGTTGTACAGCGCGAGGAGCGTGGACTCGTTGCCGCCGTGGGCGTTGTGCGCGCTGGTGAAGCCGGTCGCCGGCTTGTCGGCCAGGGCGCCCTGCTGCCAGAGGCCGCCGGTGGTGTCGAGGAACTGCTTCAGCTGGCCGGCGATGTTGCCGTAGCGGGTGGGGGAGCCGATCGCGTAGGCGTTGGCCCAGGAGAGGTCGTCGAGGGTGGCGGTCTCGACGTCCTTCGCGGCCTCGACGTGCTCGCGCCACGCGGGGTTGGCGTCGATGGCGGCGTCCGGGGCGAGTTCGGGCACGCGGCGCAGGCGCACCTCCGCGCCGGCCTTCTCGGCGCCTTCGGCGACGGCCTGCGCGAGGGCGTGGACGTTCCCGGTGGACGAGTAGTAGACGACGGCGACCTTGGCACCCATGGTGAATCTCCTCCTGGTGAAGCGGATCGCTATCCGCTTTCGCTGGAGCAGAGTCAATCGGATAGAAATCCGTTTGGCAAGCGGATCCGGTAGCCTGCCTGCATGAGCCGCACCGAGCTGCCCGTCACGGGCCAGGCCCCGCCGGAGCGGGCGGACGCCGCCCGCAACCGGCGCAGGATCCTGGACGCGGCCGCGCGGCTGCTCGCCGACCAGGGGCCGGATGCCGTCACGATGAACGCCGTCGCGCACGCGGCCGGCATCGGCGTCGGCACCGTCTACCGCCGCTTCGGCGGCGTCAGCGGCCTGCTGCTCGCCCTGCTGGACGAGGACGAGAAGCGCTTCCAGGAGGCGTTCCTCGCCGGCCCGCCCCCGCTGGGCCCCGGGGCGCCCCCGGAGGAGCGGCTGCGCGCGTTCCTGCACGCGCTGGCCGATCGGCTCTCCACCTGCCGGGCCGTGATGGGCGCCGCCGAGGCTGCGTCGCCGGGAGCCCGGTACGGCAGCGGCGCCTACCTCACCCTGCACACGCACGTGTCCCTGCTGCTGCGGCAGGCCCGCCCGGAGGCGGACGCGCCGGTCCTGGCCCACCTGCTGCTCGCTCCCTTCGTCCCGAGCCTGTTCGAGCACCTGACGGCGGAGCGGGAGGTGTCGCCCGACCGGATCAAGGCGGGCATCGACGCCCTGCTGGGAGCGGGCGGGGGGTGAGCCGCCCGCCCCCTCCGGGGCCCCGCCCGCTGTGATCAAGCCATGGCCTGATCGGTAACCTGGGCGTCCGAATCCGATCACGGGTTCGAGTGATAGACCTCAGGGGGGAACGGTGCTCCGCCACCGACTCGTTTTTCCGGCTGCCCTCGTGGCGGCAGCCGCCGTACTGGCGCCGGGAGCAGCCCACGCGGCCCCGGCGGCTCCGGCCGCCGTGACAGGGGCCTCCGACCCGCAGTCGTACACGGCCCCGCCCTACTGGACCGTGCGCACCCCGCTGGGCGACGGCCCGATCGGCCACGACGGCCTCCAGATCGACCTGCACGCGGGGATGTTCACCGCGCACGGCATCCACCTGGAGGCCGCGGCCCTCGACGTCCGCGGCCCGTCGTCCGTCACCGTCGAGTGGGGCGACGGAGCGAAGGACACGGCGGAGATCACCGAGCCCGCCGACATCAAGCGCCTGGACCACGCCCACACGTACGCCGAGGTCGGCACCTACACCGTGACGTACACGGTGACCGACGCCGCGCACAACGTGCGGGCCGTCAACAAGGTCATCGTCACCACGGCGGGCGCCGAGTTCACCGCGCACGCGCCGACCCGCCTCCTCGACACCCGCGACGGGACGGGTGCCGCGAAGGCCAAGGTCGCCGGGCGCAGCAGCGCCCGCGTGAAGGCCGCCGGCAACGCCCGGATCCCGGCCGGAGCCACGGCCGTCGCGCTGAACGTGACGGTGACCAACACCGTCGAGGCCGGGTACGTCACCGCGTTCGCCGGGAAGGGCGCCCGGCGGCCGGACACCTCGAACCTCAACTACGCGCCCGGGCAGACCGTCCCCAACCTGGTGATCGTCCCCGTGGGCGACGACGGCCACGTCGAGCTCTTCAACGGCGGCTGGGCCCCGGTGGACCTCATCGCGGACGTGACCGGCTACTTCACCCGGTCCGCGGCAGCCGGCTACACCCCGCTGGCGCCGGCGCGCCTCGTCGACACCCGCGAGGGGCTCGGCACCGCGCAGGGGCAGGTGCCCGGCCAGGGGGCCTTCACCGTGGCGGCCGCCGGGGCGGGGAAGGTCCCGAAGGGCGCCACCGCGGTCGCCCTGAACGTCACCGCGACCAACCCGGCGGAGGCCGGGCACCTGACTGTTTTCCCGAGCGGCCAGTCGGCGCCGAGCACGTCCAGCGTCAACTTCACGGCGGGGCAGACCGTCGCCAACGCGGTGGTCGTGCCGGTGGGCGCGGACGGGAAGATCAGCGTCCGCAACGGCAGCTGGAAGGGCGCCGACGTCGTGGTCGACGTGGTCGGCTACTACAGCCCCGACAGCAGGGCCGCCTACCGGCCGTTCCACCCGTTCCGGCTCGCGGACACCCGCGAGGACAGCCGGCACCGCCCCCGCGGCCCCGTCCCGGCCCGCGACTACCTCCCGCTGCCGTTCACCGGCGAATCCCCGGTGCCGCCGGCGGGCTGGGTGCTGAACACCACGGTCACCAACACGACCGAGGCCGGCCACCTGTCGGTCGCCCCCGACCCGAACACGTGGGCGGACTACCAGAAGGGCATCGCGGCGAAGCCGGAGCGGCCCCTCTCCTCCTCCCTGAACTGGGGTGCGGGCATGACCGTGCCCAACCTCGTCCAGACGCCCGCCGGGCCGGGCGCCGTCATCGACTTCTGGAACCAGGGCTGGCAGCCGGTCGACGTGATCGTCGACTGCCTCGGCGTCTACGAGACGGACTGACCGGAACGCGAAGGGGGGCGGTGCACCGTGCGGTGCACCGCCCCCCTTGCGGCGGACGGGTGTCGGGCCGTCCCGTCCGGAGGCCTAGAGGAACGAGTTGATCTCGATCGTCTCGGTGCGGCCGGGGCCGACGCCGATCGCGGAGATCGGGGCGCCCGACATCTCCTCCAGGGCCTTCACGTACGCCTGCGCGTTCTTCGGCAGGTCGGAGAAGGTCTTGGCCTTGGTGATGTCCTCGGACCAGCCCGGCAGGTTCTCGTAGATCGGCTTCGCGTGGTGGAAGTCCGTCTGCGAGTACGGCAGCTCCTCGACGCGCTTGCCGTCGATCTCGTACGCGACGCACACGGGGATCTGCTCCCAGCCGGTCAGCACGTCCAGCTTGGTCAGGAAGAAGTCCGTCAGGCCGTTCACGCGGGTGGCGTAGCGGGCGATCGGGGCGTCGAACCAGCCGCAGCGCCGGTCGCGGCCGGTGGTCACGCCGCGCTCGCCGCCGATGCGGCGCAGGTCCTCGCCGTCCTGGTCGAACAGCTCGGTCGGGAACGGGCCCGCGCCGACGCGGGTCGTGTAGGCCTTCAGGATGCCGATGACGCGGCTGATCCGGGTCGGGCCGACGCCCGTGCCGGTGCAGGCGCCGCCCGCGGTGGGGTTCGAGGAGGTCACGAACGGGTACGTGCCGTGGTCGACGTCGAGGAGGGTGCCCTGGCCGCCCTCGAACAGCACGACCTTGTCCTCGTCGAGCGCGTTGTTGAGGATCAGGGTGGTGTCCGCGACGTACGGCTTGATCTGGTCCGCGTACTGGAGCATCTCCTCCACGATCGCGGCGGCCTCGATCGCGCGGCGGTTGTACAGCTTGGCGAGCAGCTGGTTCTTGTTCTCCAGCGCCGCCTCGACCTTCTGGATGAGGATCGACTCGTCGTAGAGGTCCTGGACGCGGATGCCGACGCGGTTGATCTTGTCCGCGTACGTCGGGCCGATGCCGCGGCCGGTCGTGCCGATCTTGCGCTTGCCGAGGAAGCGCTCGCCGACCTTGTCGAGGGTGACGTTGTACGGCGTGATCAGGTGGGCGTTTCCGCTGATCAGCAGCTTCGAGGTGTCGATGCCGCGCTCGTTCAGCCCGCGCAGCTCGGACAGGAGCACGGACGGGTCGACGACGACGCCGTTGCCGATGACCGGGGTGCATCCGGGGGACAGGATGCCGGACGGGAGAAGGTGCAGCGCGTACTTCTGGTCGCCTACGACGACCGTGTGGCCGGCGTTGTTGCCGCCCTGGTAGCGCACCACGTAGTCAACGGATCCACCGAGCAGGTCGGTGGCCTTCCCCTTGCCCTCGTCACCCCACTGAGCTCCGAGCAGCACAAGAGCGGGCACAGGCGTACACCTCTTCCGGATGGGGCATGTCCAAGGCCAGGGGGCGTACGACGATGTACACCGCAGGCTGGGCCGTCGGACCGGTACCCCGGAATAGACGAAGGCCCTGGCGCAATAGCGCAAGGGCCTCTTGCACAAAGATGCTACCCGAGGAAGGACCGAGGTGTCGGCTCCGGAGCCCACCATGAGCCCTGCGGGCGCGCCGGTCGGCGGCCTGCTCGTGCTCGTCGACCCGGTCGCGCGCCGTCTCGACGGAGAGTCCGTGCGCATCGCGAGGGACGTGCTGTCGGCCGGGGCGGCGGCGAAGATCTGCCTCCCCCAGTCGCCGGAGGAGTTCGCGCGGGCCCTCGCCCGCCGTGGCCATCGGCGGCCGGTGATCGTCGGCGACGACCGGGCCCTCGTACGGGCGGTCGGGCTGCTGCACCGGGAGCGGGAGCTCGACGGGGAGGCCCTCTCGGTGGTTCCCGTGGGGCAGGCGGGCTCGCTGGGGCTGGCGCGGCTGCTGGGGGTCCCCTTGTCGGCGGTGTCCGCGGCGCGGGCGGCCCTGGACGGGGTCGTCGGCGTCCGAGACCTGCTCGTCGACGACAGCGACGGCGTCGTCCTCGGCGGACTGCGCATCCCGCCCGTCCGGCCGCCCGCGCCCCGGGCGGGCGGGGCGTCGGTGCGCAGCGCCTACCGGTCGCTGGTGCGGACGCTCGCCGGGCCGCCCGCGGCGCCGGCCGCGGGGCACCGGCTGCGGGTGGAGGCCGACGGGGTGGTGCTGGCCGACGTGGACCGCCCCGTCGACGACGTCGCGGTCGCGCCCGGCGGGGGCGGCCTGGCGGAGGTCGCCGTCCGGGCGGAGGGCGCCGTGGTCCGGGCCCGCGCCGCGGCGGTCACGGTGGCGGGCGCCGACTTCCGCTACCGGGCCGACGCGGCGGTCTCCGGGCCGGTCCGGCGGCGGACGTGGACCGTGCGGCCGGCGGCCTGGGGGCTCATCCTGCCGCGCTGACCGGCGTACGGGCCGTCTCGCGCAGCACGCGGCGGCGGGAGAGGACGGTGACGGCGAGCGAGGCGGCCGCGAGCCCCGTGATCGCCGTCGCCGGCCCGACGGCCTGGGCGGCGGCGCCGGCGAGGGCGGCGCCGATGCCCTGCCAGGTCATCCGGCCCGCGGACTCCGCGCCCTGGACCTGGCCGCGGACCGCGTCCGGGGTGAGCGCGAGGAGCTGCTCCTGCATCGGCAGGGTGGCCGCGAAGCCGGCGCCGGCGAGGAACACGGCGACGGCGGCGACAGGCAGCGGCGGGTGGAGCGCGAACACCAGGAAGGGCGCGGCCATCAGCAGCCGCAGGGGGAAGGCGGCGCGGCGCCTGCCCCCTGCGGTGAGGAGCCGCCCGACGGCGAGGTCGCCGAGGAGCAGCCCCGCGGACGCGGCGGCCAGGAGGTGGCCGGCGTACTGCCCGGCGTACGGGATGAACAGCGCCTCGCAGCCGACGACCAGGCCGTTCGGCACCCAGAGGTTCAGCAGCAGGGCCCGCCGGCCGGGACGGCCCAGCAGTTCGGTGTTGCCGGCCCAGGTGCTGCGCAGGCCGGGGCGGCGGGCGAGCCGGACGGAGCGCTCGCGGAGGGTGGCCGCGACGGCGGCCAGGGAGAGCGCGGTGAGCGCGGCGGCGGCAGCGAACAGCCCGTGCGGGCCGATCGCGCGCACCAGCACCGCGCCGGAGGCGTAGCCGAGGACGGAGACGGCGCCGGCGGTGATGTTCATCAGCGAGCGGGCCGGGGCGTAGGCGGATGCGGGGACGATCTCGGCGAGCAGGCCCATGCGGGTGCCGGTGCCGAGGGACTGGAAGAAACCGAGGGCCAGGAGCAGGGCGAAGCGGGCGGTGAGCGGCAGACCCGGCACGGCCTGGGCGGCGATGCCGGCGAGGGAGGCGCCCTGGAGGGCGAGCAGGGTGCGGCGGGGGCGGCTGCCGTCGGCGACGGACATCAGGGTGAGCGCCCCGAGCACGGTCGCGAAGGTCGCCCCGTACATGCTGACCGCTGTCAGGAAGGGGGAGCCGGTCTGGCGGTCGACGAGGCTGCCGAGGGCGAACCCGGACAGGGCGCTCGCGGCGGCGGTGAGGGCGAAGCTCGCGAAGAGCCCGGCGAACTCCCGGTTCCGGAGCAGCTCCCGGTACCCGGGACGGGCTCCCGGCGGCACGGGCGCGCGCGATGTTGATGAGGCGTCAGAAGGCATGAAAAAAGCCTCCGTTCGCTCCCGTCAGGGAGAGCCGGAGGCCTTGGGTGGACCATAGCACGCGGGGGCGGGGCGTTCAGAACTCGACGATCAGCTCCCGCAGCCCGCGGATCACGTACCCGGGCTGCCACTGCGGTTCGCGGACCAGCTTCAGCGGGGGCACGCCGTCCGCCAGGAGCGCGCCGAAGGAGGCCGCCAGCTCGCGGCGGGCCAGCGGGGCGCCCAGGCAGTAGTGGATGCCCGCGCCGAAGCTGAGGTGCGGGTTGTCGGTGCGGGAGAGGTCGAGGGTGTCCGGGTCCGCGAAGCGGGCCGGGTCGCGGTTGGCGGAGCCGAACAGCAGAGCGACCTCCGCGCCGCGCGGGATGACCGCGCCGCCGATCTCGATGTCGTCCAGGACCCACCGCTCGAACATCTGGAGCGGGGTGTCGTAGCGCATCAGCTCATCCACAGCTGTGGACAACTTTTCCCGGTCGAGCGCGGCCAGCTGTCCGGGATTGCGGAAGAGTGCCCACCAGCCGTTGACGGTCGTGTTCACGGTGGCCTCGTGGCCGGCGTTCAGCAGGAGCACGCAGGTGGAGATCATCTCCTGTTCGCTGAGCCGCCCCTCCTCGTCGTGCGCCGCGATGAGCCCGGAGACCAGGTCCTCCCCGGGCTGCCGGCGCCGCCGGGCGATCAGCTCACGCAGGTAGGCGCTGAACTCGGTGCTCGCCTGCACGGCCCGCCGCGCGGTCTCCTCGTCGGGCCGCAGCTCGAACATCCCGCAGATGTCCGCGGACCACGGCCGCAGCAGCCCCCGGTCCTCCTCCGGCACCCCCAGCAGCTCCGCGATCACCGCCACGGGCAGCGGCTCGGCGACCACCGCCAGCAGGTCGCCGCCCCCGTCGGCGAGGAGCCGGCCCACCAGCTCCCCGGCGAGCCGCTCCACCGCCGGCGCGAGCCGCTCCACCGTCCGCGGCGTGAACGCCTTCGACACCAGCCGCCGCACCCGCCCGTGCGCCGGGTCCTCCAGGTCGAGCAGCCCGTTGTCGTTGAGCACGTGGAACGGCTCGTGCTCCGGCGGCGGCGCCGTACGCCCGAACTCCTCGTGCGAGAAGCGGTGCAGGTACGTCCGCCCGAGCCGCCGGTCGCGCAGCAGGGCACTCACGTCGGCGTAGTGCGGCACGAGCCACTGCCCGGTGGCCTCGCACCAGACGGCCCTGCCCTGCTCCCGCAACTCCCGGTAGGCCGGGTACGGGTCGGCGACGAACGCGGCATCCCACGGATCAAAGCCCATGCCCGCAGCCTAGTGCTGCGACCCCTGCCGGGCAGCCGGACCGCGTCGGGCCGGCTATGCGGGGGTGACGAGGCGGGTCTCGTAGGCGAAGACCGCCGCCTGCGTCCGGTCGCGCAGGCCCAGCTTCACCAGGATCCGGCTGACGTGCGTCTTGATGGTGGACTCGGCCACCACCAGCCGGTCCGCGATCTCCGCATTGGAGAGGCCCTGCGCGATCAGGACGAGCACCTCCGTCTCCCGGTCCGTCAACTCCCCCACCCTGGAAGCGTCGACCGGCCGGGGGGCCGCGGACAGCCGTGAGAACTCCGAGATCAGCCGCTTGGTCACCGTCGGCGCCAGCAGCGCCTCCCCGGACGCCACCACCCGCACCCCCTCGGCCAGTTGCCTGGCGGAGGCGTCCTTCAGCAGGAACCCGGACGCCCCGGCCCGCAGCGCCTGGTACACGTACTCGTCGAGGTCGAAGGTCGTCAGGACCAGCACCTTCGCGTCCGTGCCCATGGCGGCGATCTCCCGCGTGGCCTCCAGCCCGTTCATCACCGGCATCCGGACGTCCATCAGCACCACGTCCGGACCGAGCGCCGCCACCTGCGCGACGGCCTCCCGCCCGTCGACGGCCTCGCCGACCACCTCGATGCCGTCCATCGCGTTCAGCAGGACCGAGAAGCCCTCCCGGACCATCATCTGGTCGTCGACGATGAGAACCCTGATCGTCATGCCTGTTCCCGCGCCGTCTCCAGAGCCGCTTCCTGCCCGCGCACGGGTATGAACACCGCCACCTCGTATCCGCCTTCCGCCGTCCGCCCGGCCGTCATCTGCCCCTCCAGCATGGCGACCCGCTCCCGCATGCCCGTGATCCCGTGCCCCGCACCCGGCGAGGGCCGCACGTCCCCGGTCGGCGCCCCGTTGACGACACGTATGCCGAGCCCGCCCAGCACGTACGACACCTCCACGCCGGCGGCCGCTCCCGGCGCATGCCGCAGGGTGTTGCTCAGGGCCTCCTGCACGATCCGGTACGCCGACAGCTCGACTCCCTGCGGCAGCTCCCGCACCGCACCCGTCACCGTCTTCTCCACCCGCAGGCCGGCCTCCCGCACATTGGCGACGAGCCCGTCCAGCGAGGCCAGTGTCGGCTGCGGGGCGTCCGGCGCCTCGTAGTCCTCGGAGCGGACCACTCCCAGCACCCGGCGCAGCTCCGTCAGCGCCGCCACCGCGTTCTCCCGGATCGTCGCGAACGCGGCCTCCAGCTCCTGCGGCGGGTTCTTCACCCGGTACGGTGCGGCCTCCGCCTGGATCGCCACCACCGACATGTGGTGGGCCACCACGTCGTGCAGCTCGCGCGCGATCGTCGTCCGCTCCTCCAGCAGCGTCCGCCGGTCCCGCTCGACCGCGGTGACCTCCGCCTGGGCGCTCACCTCCTGCTCCGCCTCCCGGCGCGTGTGCCGGACCGTCACCACCAGCAGCGACACCGCCAGCAGGAACAGGATCGGGACAACGCTGCCCGAGTCGCCGCCGGCCAGGACGGAGGCCGATATCCCGAACAGCATCGTGACCAGCCACATCCAGCCCGAGGTCCGGGGCCGGGTCCGCATCGCGACGACGGTCACGGTGAACAGGTACGCGACGAAGCTCGCCGGTCCCCACGGCCAGGTCGACCCGTCCCCCGCGCCCGCCACGGCGAGCGCCGAGGTCGACGCGAGGGCCGCCCAGAACGCCCCGACGGGCCGGACCAGCGTCATCAGCACCGGCGCCGCCGCGACCGCGCCCAGCAGCAGTGCTGCCGGCGGCCACAGGAAGTCGTGCACGCCGAGCGTGGTGAGCGCCACCAGCAGGGCGGTGCCGGCGACCACCGCGTGCGGCAGATACGGCGCCTTCGCCCGTATCCCCGCGGGGAGCCGCCGCACCAGCGGGCCGTCCGTGCGCATCGGCGGCAGCGGCCGGTACGCGAAAGCGTCCGTGAGGAGCTCCTCGCGCAGGCTCCGGAGGATTCCCGAAGCCAGCCGGATCTCGGGGGTCCCGGGATTCGCCCCGGAAGTCTTCTCGGTCATGGCACCACCGTAGGTCTGCGGCCCTCTCGTCCGCGTCGCCGCACAAGGGGATCTGCGGGCCTCCCCCTCAGGTACTACCCGAGGCCCTCAGTAGCCCGCCGGACGGACCAGACCCGTCTCGTACGCGAAGACCGCCGCCTGCGTGCGGTCCCGCAGGCCGAGCTTCACCAGGATCCGCCCCACGTGCGTCTTCACCGTCTGCTCGGCCACGACGAGCCGTGCGGCGATCTCCGCATTGGACAGCCCCTGCGCGATCAGCGCGAGCACCTCCGTCTCCCGCTCGGTCAGCTCCGCGATCCGCGCCTTCGACGGGGCGCGCGGTGCACCGAGCCGCGAGAACTCGGTGATGAGCCGCTTGGTGATGTTCGGGGACAGCAGGGCCTCACCGGCCGCGACGACCCGCACCGCCTCGGCCAGCTGGTCCGCGGAGGCGTCCTTCAGCAGGAACCCGGACGCGCCGGCCCGCAGCGCCTCGTACACGTACTCGTCGAGGTCGAAGGTCGTCAGGACGAGCACCTTCGCCTCGGAGCCCGACGCGGTGATCACCGACGTCGCCTCGATGCCGCCCATTCCCGGCATGCGGATGTCCATCAGCACCACGTCGGGGCCGAGTTCGGCGGCCTTCGCCACGGCGTCCGCGCCGTCCACGGCCTGCCCGACGACCTCTATGTCGGGCTGCGTGTTGAGCAGGACCGTGAAGCCCTGCCGCACCATCATCTGATCGTCGGCGATCATCACCCTGATCGGTCGGGTCGTCGTCGTCATGGCGTCCTTCTAGTCGTTCGTCCGAGGGTCCACGGGCAGCACGGCGCTCACCTCGTACCCGCCGCCCGGCCGCGGACCCGCGGCGAGCTCGCCCCCCAGCATGCCCGCCCGCTCCCGCATGCCGAGCAGCCCGTGCCCCGCACCGTGCGAGGGCGGGGCCTTCCGGCCCGGCGCCGTGTTGGCGACGCACAGGTGCAGCTCGCGCGGCCCGTACGCGATGCCGACCTCCACCTGCGATCCGGGGGCGTGCCGCAGGCAGTTGCTGAGGGCTTCCTGCACGATCCGGTACGCGGTGAGCTCCACGCCCGGCGCGAGCGGCCGCCGGATGCCCGCGATCGCCGTGGTCACCTCCAGCCCGGCGCTTCGCACGTTGCCGACGAGCCCCTCCAACTCGGCAAGGGTGGGCTGCGGATGGTGGGGGTCGGCCGGGTCGGCGGCCTGCTCCGAGCGCAGCACGCCCAGCACCCGCCGCAGCTCCGTGAGGGCCTCCAGGGCGTTCTCCCGGATGCCGGCCAGGTTCTCCCTGAGCTCCGGTGACGGGTTCTCGACCAGGTGCGGGGCGACCTGCGCCTGGATCGAGATGACCGACATGTGGTGGGCGACCACGTCGTGCAGTTCGCGCGCTATACGGCTGCGCTCCTCCAGCAGGGCCCGGCGGGCCCGCTCCTCCTCGGTGAGCGTCTCCTGTTCGACGAGCTTGCTGCGGGCCAGGCGGCCGGCGCGCAGGGCGTATCCGAGCACGCCGGCGAAGGCGAACAGCAGCAGGGTGGCGGGGATCGTGCTCTCGCTGCCCGCCGGCCGGAACCGCACCTCGGCCAGGGCGCCGAGCGCGACGGACAGCCCGACCACCGCCGTGGTCACCCGCGCCGGCACCCGCAGTGCGACCAGCAGCACCACAAAGGCGAACAGCACCACGCCGGCGGGCGTCCACGGCCAGCTCTGCCCCTCGCCGGCACTGCCCTGCGTCTGCACGGCCACCATGAACGCGGACGCGAGCGCCAGCCACCATCCGGCGATCGGCCGGAACATGGCGAGGACCACCGACGCGCCGCCCGCCACGGCCGCCAGGAGCGGGTAGCCGCCGCTCACCCCGTAGTGGGAGGACATCTGCTCGGTCGTCAGGAACGTGCAGAGCACCGCCACGTATCCGAGGGCCAGATGCGGCAGCCGGGCCAGCCAACGCGGCCGGGACATCCCCGGCAGCGGGTTCCGTTCGAGCGTGAACAGCCCGGCGGCCAGGGTCCGCAGCGCCCCGAACCGCCGGCCGGCGTCCGCGCCGGGACCGGAACCGGGGCCTGCGGCCGGGGTGCTGTGCTGCTCTTTCACGCCGTCCACCCTAGACACGGGACGCCTCCCGCCTCCGGGCCGGCCCGACCGGACGGAAGGCGCCGCCGTCCCCGGCCGCGGCACCGGCGCCGCCCTGCCGGCCCTGTCGGCCCCGCCCGCCCCGCTCGTGCGCGTGGAATGCGGCCAGGCACACGGTCAGCGCGGCCGCGAACACCGGAAGCCACAGCAGCCGGGCGGGTATCCACAGCGCCGAGTCGGGGACGGTGTGCAGGCCGGGCAGTTCGACAGGGGAGGTGAGGCCGAGCGCGGTGACGGCCATCATCGCCGTCTGGTGCCAGAGGAAAACGGTCATCGCCGACAGGTTCAGCAGGGCGACTGCCGCCCACACCCGCGGCCGGACCGCGGCCCGCGCCAGCTGCCCCCGCAGCAGCAGCGCAAGCCCGCACTGCGCCAGCCCGAACGCGACCGCGGCCGACGTCGGCGGGTTCAGGTTCGACACGGCCGCACCGGGCACGCCGACCATGGACGCCGGGTAGCCGCCCCACAGCACCAGCACCGCCGTGCCCGCAGCCCCGCCCGCCAGCAGCGCCAGGGCCGGGCCCCGCCGGTCGAGCCGCCCCTGCGCCCAGGCCGCACCGAGGGTGTACGGGACGAGCCAGCCGGCGGCCACGTTGACCCAGCCGACCCACTCCGGCCCGCCGAATCCGAACCGCCACAGGTCCACGGCCGCCACCACGGCCGCGGGCCACACCGGGTGCAGCCGCACCGCCAGCGGCGTCGCCGCCGTCAGCACGGCGAACACCAGCAGGAACCACAGCGGCGACAGCACGAGCCGCACCAGCGCGTGGACGGTGCCCCACGCGGCCCCGCCCAGCAGCATCCCGCCCGCGGCCACCGTCCACAGGGCGAGCACCGCGGCGACCGGCCGGAACAGCCGGGACAACCGCTGCCCCACCCAGGCCCCGTACGGGACGCCGCGCTCCCGGGCGGAGGCGTGGCCGCGGGCGGCGACGAGGCCGCCGACGAAGAAGAACACGGCCAGCGTCTGGAACAACCACGACAGGGGTGCCAGCCACGGCATGTGGGCCAGCGGGCTGGTGGTGGCGAGCGCGCCTTCCGAGGAGGTCATCGCCGTCACCAGCCAGTGGCCGAGCACCACGCCGAGGATGGCGAGGGCCCGCAGGGCGTCCACGGACCGGTCCCGGTCGGCGGGAGTGCCCGCCTCGACCCGGTCGGCGACGGCGGACCAGCGGGCGCGCAGCCTAAGCACGGGGCACCTCCGGGGTGGCGGCGGCCCGCCCCGCACCGCCGCCGGCGGTGCCGAGGACGATGCCGGCCAGGCTGTCCAGGGACTCGCTGCCGGGCTTCAGGTAGTCGCTGTGGCCGCTCGGGCCGGCACGGAACGGGCGGGCCCCGAAGGCCGGGTCGACCGGGTCGGTGCCGAAGCCGACCTGCCCGAGGCGGACGTGCGGCACGTTCCCGATCCAGTCCGACCCGCCGCGGCCGGCCCAGACGCGGGCAGCGGTGGGCAGGTCGGCCGCCGAGTCGGCGCCCGTGCCGGGGCTGCCGTACAGGACGACATCGGTGACGGGGGAGCCGGTGGCCGTGCGGGCGCAGACGACCGTGCCGTAGGAGTGGCACAGCAGGGACATCCGGGCCCCGGGCCCGGCGAGGCGCGCCAGGTGGGAGAGGAACGGGCCGAGTTCGGCGGCGGCCTCGTCGGCCCGGTCGGCGGTCAGGACGGTCGTGCTGACGGTGCCCGGCGTGTCGTACCCGAGCCAGGCGACCACCGCGGCCCGGGGGTGCGCTGCGGAAAGCCGCACGTGCAGGGCGGAGGCGCCCTCACGGAACCGCTGGTAGGTGTCCAGCGTGGTGTCGGATCCGGGGACGAGCACCGCTATCCGGTCGGCCGTCGCGAGGTCGCCGAACACCTCCACCGCGCGGCCCGTCCCCCTGCCGTCGAAGGCGAGGAACTGCGCGGCACCGCCCGCCTCCATGGTGTGCAGCCGGTCCGCCCGGCCGGGGCGGCCGGCGTCCGCGGCCATGCGGGCGGCCTCGGCGAGACCGGTGCGGTGCGCGGCGTACACCGCCTGCAGCGGCTCCTGTTCGCCGACGGCGGCCGGTATGGGCGCGGGCACGGCCGGGGAGGCGGCCGCGGACACGGGCAGCACCACGGCCGCGGCGACCGCGCCGGCCAGCAGGGTGCGGCGCAGGCGGCCGCGCAGGCGGTGTCCCTCGCGGCGGCCTCCGGGGCGTCCTTCGCGTCGGCTGGTCATGGCGGTCCCTGCTCCTTCGTCCTGCGCATGTCGCGCTGCCGGTGGGAGCGGGTGCGACCTCTGCGGCCGGGTCCCGCCTCCCATGACGAAGCTATGGATCAGGGGCCATCGCCCGCGTCCCGCCGCAGAGCGCCCTTTCTGAATGGCTCTCAGGTATGACAGGGGAGACCTGCGAGCTATCCGCCTGCACCCGGCAGGCCGACGGATCCGCCTCCGGGATGCATCCCGCGGCGGCCCGATCCCCGCCCTTTCCAGGCCCTCACCGGCAGGGGACGCCTACGCTCGACGCATGATCGACACCGACTGGCGCAGCGACCGCATAGGCAGCGCGCACCGCGGGGAGAACCCCACCGTCATGCGCCGCCTCGACCAGGGCTTCGCGGTGATCGGGGACCGGCAGTTCCTGCCCGGCTACTCCGTCCTCCTCACCGACGACCCTTCGGTGACCCGGCTCTCGGACCTGCCCCGGCCGCGCAGGGCGGCGTACCTCGCCGACATGGAGCGGCTCGCCGAGGCCGTCGAACTGGCCTGCCGCCGCCTCGACCCGGCCTTCCGCCGCGTCAACATCGAGATCCTGGGCAACACCGACCCGTACCTGCACGCGCACGTCTGGCCCCGCTACGACTGGGAGCCGGCCGACCTGGTCCGACTGCCCGTCTGGCTGTACGGGGAGGAGCACTGGAGAGGGACCGAGCACGAACTCGGCACCCGGCACGAGGGCCTGCGCACCGCCATCGGCGGGGAACTCGACCGGCTCGCCTGACCGGGGCCGGCAGGCCAGGCCGCCGTCGCGACGCGCACGCCGAACCCGGTCAGGACAGCCCGGCCACCCGGTCAAGGGCCCGGCGCACGCGGGGGCGGGCGCCCCCGGCGCCCGTGCGCAGGCCGTCCGCGCGGCCTGGCGCCGACGGGGCGCCGAGTCCTGGCCGTTGCCCGTCCCGTAAACACGCGCCGGCGATCTCGCCGCCCGGGGTGTCCACGCACCCAACAAGCGCTGGCCGCAGCGCCGTTGACGCCGCCGCCCGCGCAGGCTCAGTCGCCGGACGGGGGAGCGGGCGGCCCGGGGAGGGCGTCCATGGCCGCGGCCAGCCGGTCCAGTGCGGCCACGACCTCCCGGAACGCCTCGTCGCCGAGGTGCTCCGCCAGCGCCGTCGCCGCCGCCGCGTGCGCCGGTCCGATACGGGCGACCGCCGCGCGCCCCTCGCGGGTGGGGCGCAGCAGCTTCGCGCGCCGGTGCGCGGGGTTGGCCACGTACTCGGCGAGCCCCTGCGCGGCCAGCAGGTCCGCCACGCGCTGGACGCTCTGCCGGGTGATGCCCATGGCGCGGGCGATGCCGGCTACCGGCAGCGGCTCCCGCAGGACCGCGCCGAGCACCTGCCAGCGCGCCGCGGTCAGCCCGGCCGGCCGGGCCAGCTCCTCCGAGAGGGCGAGGAACCGGCCGTTGAGGCCGAAGACGCCGAGCGCTGCCGCGCTGAGCAGCTCCTGCCGCTCCCGAGTCGACAGCCCTTCGCCGCCTCCGCTGCCTCCGCCGCCTCCGCTGCCTCCGCCGCCTCCGCCCCGGCCGCTTCCGGCCGCGGTCCCGCCCGCCGCCGCGCGCTCAGGCATCCCCGCGCTCCGCCGCCGCCATCAGCACCGGGAACGCGCTCGCGTCCGAGTCGTGGAACAGCCGGTACCACGCGTCGAGGACCTCCGGCCCGTACACGTCCAGCCGGGCGAAGACCTCCCGCGCGAACGCCACCGGCTCCGTCGGCCCGGCGGTGATCAGGTCGCCGTCCGTCACCGCGTCGGCCTCGACGTACTGCTCTGCCCCCGCGTAGCCCGGCTGCTCCGCCAGGTAGGCCGGGGCGCCGCTGGTGTGGGCGCGCCCGTCCAGCAGCCCGGCGCGCGCCAGGCCGGCCGTGGCCCCGCAGATCGCCGCGACGGGAACCCCGGCGGCCAGGAACTCCGCCGCCTTCGCCGCGAAGGGGGCCAGCTCGTCGCCGGTGTCCCACAGCGCCGCGCCGGTCAGGATCAGCAGGGAGGAGTCCTGCGGCGACAAGTCCGACAGCGCGCCGTCGGGCCGGATGCGGACGCCGCCCATGGTGGTCACCTCCTGTCGGCCGTCGTCCGCGACGGTCCGGACGCGGTACCCGCGCTGCGTGAGGTGTGCCGTGGTGTGGCCCGTCTCCCAGTCCGCGTACGTGTCGTACACGGCCAGGTGGACCGGCTTGTCGGAGCGGTTCGCGGTCATGTGGATCGCCTCCCGTGCGTATCGGCGGGCTGCTCCGGGTCCGCCGCGGCGCCGCCGCAGGTCCGCCCGGCCGCCCTGTCGACCGGCTGCTTATGACAGCAGGCTGTCATTACGTCAGCATGCTGTCAACCCTTGTGCCCGCCGCGTGACCGCCGCGCGCCCGCCCGTACCGCGCCGCCCGGCGACAGACTGCCGAGGCCCGGCCCCGACCCCCATACACTCCGCCGATACCCCCTCCCACCTGCGCACTTCTAGCGTGGCCGCATGACCCCTCATCTCCCCGCCGACGCGGACGGCGCCACCGTCAAGGCCGCCGACCGCGCCCACGTCTTCCACTCCTGGTCCGCCCAGGCCCTGATCGACCCGCTCGCCGTCGCCGGGGCCGAGGGCGCGTACTTCTGGGACTACGACGGCCGCCGCTACCTCGACTTCTCCTCCCAGCTGGTCAACACCAACATCGGCCACCAGCACCCCAGGGTCGTCGCGGCCATCCAGGAGCAGGCCGGCCGCCTGTGCACGCTCGCGCCCGGCTTCGCCGTCGACGTCCGCTCCGAGGCCGCACGCCTCATCGCCGAGCGCACCCCCGGCGACCTGGACAAGGTCTTCTTCACCAACGGCGGCGCCGAGGCCGTCGAGAACGCCGTCCGCATGGCCCGCCTGCACACCGGCCGCCAGAAGGTCCTCTCGGCGTACCGCTCCTACCACGGCGCCACCGCCGCCGCGATCAACCTGACCGGCGACCCGCGCCGCTGGCCCTCCGACACCGGCTCCGCCGGGGTGGTCCACTTCTGGGGGCCCTTCCTCTACCGCTCGCCCTTCCACGCGACCACGGAGGCGGAGGAGTGCGAGCGGGCCCTGGCCCACCTCGCCGACACCATCGCCTTCGAGGGCCCGGCCTCCATCGCCGCGATCATCCTGGAGACCGTCCCCGGCACCGCCGGCATCATGGTGCCGCCCGCCGGCTACCTGGCCGGCGTACGCGAGCTCTGCGACCGGTACGGCATCGTCTTCATCCTCGACGAGGTCATGGCCGGCTTCGGCCGCACCGGCCGCTGGTTCGCGGCCGAGCACTGGGGCGTCACCCCCGACCTGATCACCTTCGCGAAGGGCGTCAACAGCGGCTACGTCCCCCTCGGCGGCGTCGCCATCTCCGCAGCCATCGCCGAGACGTTCGCCACCCGCCCCTACCCGGGCGGACTGACCTACTCCGGACACCCGCTCGCCTGCGCCGCCGCCGTCGCGACCATCCGCACGATGGAGGAGGAGGGCGTCGTCGGGCACGCCGCCCACCTCGGCCGGAACGTGATCGGACCGGCCCTTGCCGAGATCGCCGAACGCCACCCGTCGGTCGGCGACGTCCGCGGCCTCGGCGCCTTCTGGGCCGTCGAGCTCGTCCGCGACCGGGAGACCCGCGAGCCGCTCGTCCCGTACAACGCCGCCGGCGCGGACAACGCGCCGATGGCCGAGTTCGCGGCCGCCTGCAAGGCCTCCGGGCTGTGGCCGTTCGTGAACATGAACCGCGTCCACGTCGTCCCGCCCTGCACCGTCACCGAGGCCGAGGCGAAGGAGGGCCTGGCCCTGCTGGACGAGGCGCTCACGGTCGCCGACCGGCACACGGCCTCCGCCTGACCGGGGGCGAACTCGGTAACAGCACCGAATCGATCGGTTTTCGGCCGCGCTGCCTGCCCTAAGGTGTCCGAAGTTCACCCCAAGGAGTAAGGACCCCCATGGCAGGCAGCGCCGCCGTCACCCGCAACACACTCCGCCGGCAGATCGCGGACGCGCTGCGCGACGAGGTGCTGGCCGGGCGCCTGCCACCGGGCACCGAGTTCACCGTCAAGCAGATCGCCGAACAGTACGGCGTCTCCGCGACGCCGGTGCGCGAGGCGCTCGTCGACCTCGCCGCGCAGGGACTGCTGGAATCCGACCAGCACCGCGGCTTCCGCGTGCGCGCCTTCACCCTGGACGACTTCCGGGGGATGATCGAGGCCCGTACGCTCATAGTCGACGGGATCTTCCGGCGGCTCGTGGAGCGCGGCACCGCGCCCGGCTGCGGCGAGAGGCTGGTGTCGGTGCGCCGTCGGGCCGAAGAGGCGTGTCGGGCCGTGCAGAGCGGCTCGCTCGAAGTGCTGATCGGCTACGACCTGCGCTTCTGGAGGGAGCTGAGCGGGCTGGTCGGCAACACGTACATCTCGGATTTCCTGCACCGCATCCGCGTGCAGTGCTGGGCCTTCGCCGTGCCGCACCTGAAGGCGGCACCGGACCTGAACGCCGGGCTGTGGTCCGGCCACAACGAGCTGATCGACGCGGTCACCCGCGGCGACGCCGACGAGGTGCGCCGCCTCGTGCACGCGTACAACCAGCACGGCCTGGACTGGGCCGCCACGCTGACGACGGCCGACGCATGAGCGCCGCGAACGCGGACTCCGCCGCCACCACCCTGCCCGGCCCGGCCGCTGCCCCGGGCGGCCCCGCCGCGCCCGCCGGCCTCTCCGTCGTCGTCCCCGCCTACCGCGACGGGCACCGCATCCGCGCCACGGCCGCCGCCCTCCGCGAGCACCTCGACTCCCGCCTCGGAACCGGACCCGGCGCCTGGGAGCTCGTCGTCGCCGACGACGGCTCCGACGACGACACCGCCGCCGCCGTCGCGGCCGAGGCTGCCGCCGATCCGCGGATCCGGCTCGTCCGCCTCGACGCCCCCCGCGGCGAGGGCGCCGCCCTGCGCGCCGGAGTCGCCGCTTCCACGGGTCGCCGCATCCTCCTGGCCGACGCCGGCCTCGGCGTGCCGCCGGAGGAACTGGACCGCCTCGAACCGCTCCTGGCCCCGCCCGCCGGCCTCCCCGCCGACCGGGACCCGCACACACCGGCCGCCGAAGCAGCCGAAGCAGCCGAAGCAGCCGAAGCGCCCGGAACCCCCGGAGCCTCCGCACTCCCCGTCGCCGTCCTCGGCCGCACCGGCAGCCGCCTCGTCCGCGCCCTCGGCATCCCCGGCGTCCCCGGCTTCCGGGCCGACACCTGCGCCTTCGCCCTCCTCGACGGCGACCGGGCGCGTGCCGCCTTCGCCGCCTCCACCCTCGACGGCCCCGCCGTCGACGCCGAGGTGACCCGCCTGCTGCGCCGCGAGGCCGGACCCGGCGCCGTCGCCGACGCGCCCGTACGCCGCTCCGCCGCGCCGACCGGCCCGCCCGGCCGCCGCCCCGCGGGCGGCCGCCGCCGCGCGCTCGCCGACCTGTGGCGTCTGAACGCCGGCGGCCTCGCCGTCGCCGGGGTGTTCCTCGCCCTGTCCTTCTACCTCTTCCACGGCCTGTGGGCCGACCTCGACGGCCGCTACCTGCGCGACGCCCTCCAGGACCAGAACCAGTGGGAGTGGTTCACCGGCGTCGTCGCCGACAACGTCACCCACCTGCGGAACCCCCTCTTCACCACCGCCCAGGGCATGCCCGACGGCGTGAACCTGATGGCGAACGCCACGATGCTCGGCCTGAACGTCCCGTTCATCCCGATCACGCTGCTGTTCGGGGAGACGGTCACCTTCGCCCTCGTCCTCACGCTCGGCATGGCCGCCAGCGCCTGGACCTGGTACTGGCTGATCCGCCGCCGCTTCGTCCGCAGCCGGTGGGCCGCCGCCGCGGGCGGGGCGCTCGCCGCGTTCGCGCCGCCGATGGTCTCGCACGCCAACGGCCACCCGAACTTCGTCGTCCTCTTCATGCTGCCGCTGATCGTCGACCGCGCCCTGCGCCTGTGCGAGGGCCGCCGCGTCGTCCGCGACGGGGTGCTGCTCGGCCTGTTCGCGGCGTACCAGATCTTCATCGGCGAGGAGCCGCTGCTCATCGCCGCGCTCGGCATGCTGCTGTTCTGCCTGGCGTACCTGGCGGTCGACCGGCGGCGCGCCCTGGCCGCCGCGCGGCCTCTCGCGCGCGGCCTCGCCATCGCGCTGGCCGTGTGCCTGCCGCTGGTGGCGGTCCCGCTGTACTGGCAGTTCCTCGGCCCGCAGAGCTACCACTCGGTCCTCCACGGCGACAACGCCGGCAACAGCCCGCGCGCGCTGATCGAGTACGCCGCCCGGTCCCTCTTCGGCGACGCCGAGACCGCCGCCCGGCTCTCCATGAACACCACCGAGCAGAACGCCTTCTACGGCTGGCCGCTGCTCGCCTTCGGCACCGCCGTGTGCGTCTGGCTGTGGCGCCGGCCCGGCATCCGCGCACTGGCCCTCACCGGCACCGCCGCGCTGCTGCTCTCGCTGGGGCCCCGGGTGCGGCTGCCGCTCACCGACATCGTGCTGCCCGGCCCCTGGGCGGCGCTCGCCCACGCGCCGCTGTTCGAGTCGGTGATCGAGGGCCGCGTCGCGATGGTGTGCGCCCCGATCCTCGGCATCCTGCTGGCGCTGGCCCTCGACGGGGCCGCCCGCGCCCGGGTGCGCGAGCTGCGGACGCTCGGCCTGCTCGCGGCGGCCGCTGCCGTGATCCCGGTGCTGCCGCTGCCGCTCGCGGTACGGGACCGGGCGCCGGTGCCCGCGTTCATCACCTCGGGCGCCTGGAAGGACTACGTCCGCGAGGGCGAGGCCCTCGTCCCGGTGCCGCTCCCCGACCCGGGCCAGGCCGACGCGCTGCACTGGCAGGTCGAGGCGGACTTCGGCTTCCGGCTGGCCGGCGGCTACTTCAACGGCCCGTGGGGCGAGGAGCGCATCGGCATCTACGGGGCCCCGCCGCGGCACCTGTCGAACCTGCTGCGGGACGTCCGCTACGGCGCCCCGGCCCCCGAGGCCACCCCGGAGTGGCGGGAGCAGGCCCGCCAGGACCTGGCGCACTGGAAGGCGGGCGCCGTGGTGCTTCCCTCCCAGGACCGGGCCGAGGAGCTGCGCAGCCTGCTGACGGGGCTGCTCGGCGCGGAGCCGGAGCGGGTCCGGGACGCCTGGGTCTGGCGGGTGGGCCGCCGGTAGCAGGTCTCCGGGCGCCAGGCCGCCCGGTGGCCGGAGACCGCCCCCGGCGGCCCCCGGGTTCTGCGCGGCCCTTCGCTCCGCGTGTCCGGAGCACTACGCTGACGGCATCGGCGCGACAACGACTGATCGGAGCCCGAGTGGCCTGTGACCTGTGGCTGGTTCCCCTTGTCGACGTGCTGTGCCACAGCGCCGACAACCCCTTCGCGGAAGAGATCGCCTCGTACGACAAGGCGCTGGGCGAGGCCGGGCTGCCGTCCGTCCCGGTCTTCGCGTACATGCCGGGGCTGAGCGGGGACGTCGCCCCGGTCGCCGGGTTCGACTACGACGCCCTGCACTTCCTGCGGCGGGCCTACCTGCTGCGGGTCTGCGGACTGCCGGTCACGCCCGTCGACGAGCTGGGCGGGGACTACGAGCAGCTGCTGGAGATGTTCGAGGCGGCGGCCCAGCAGTCGCACCTGGTCTGGCACTACGACCACGCGGGCGCGTATGTGCCGGTGGACTTCCCGGCGCCGCTGGCCAACGAGGAGCTGCTGGCCGGGGGCGGCCCGCTGGGCTCGGCGCAGGGCCTGCTGCGGGAGCTCGCGGTGGTGGCCCCGGCGATCGGGATCGACCCGGCGAACCCGCCGGTGGCGCCGGCCCCGCCCGGCCGGCCGACGTCGCTGGAGGAGCCGGCGGGGCCGATCCCGTACGACGACAGCCCCTTCGCGCGGGAGCGGCACGTGTGGCTGGGCCTGCACGCGGCGGCGACGCGGAGCCTCGGCCAGGGCTCGATGATCATCTTCAGCTGAGGCCGCCCGCGCCCGCCCGCGTCCCCGCCGCAGGTCAGCGGGGCTGCTCGGGCGGCCGCTGCCGCGGCATGTTCGGGCGCGTCCCCGGCGGGAGCGGGAAGCGGGCCGGCGGCGCGCCGGCCTCCGAGGCGCGGCCGGCGGACCCGCCGAGGGACTGCATCACCAGCGGCGCCGGGCCGACGCTGAACTCGACCATCCACTCGGCCGTCTCCGAGCGCACCAGCTCCGTGATGTCCTCCGAGAAGCGGCGCAGGACCGTCAGGCAGCGCTCGGCGGCCTCGCTGGCGGTGCCCTCGGTGGGTCCCAGCACCTCGCGCACGTTCTCCGAGGCCCAGTCGAACTGCAGGGTCTGCAGGCGGCGCTGTACCGCCTGCGCCGTGGCGACGTCGCGCATCCAGCCGGAGGTGAGGCCGAAGAACCGGTCGCAGGCCAGGCAGGCGGCGCTCAGCAGCAGTGCGAGGTAGCCGTACTGCGACGCGCCGTGCGCGGCCCCGGCCAGGTCCAGCAGCGGCATCGCGGCGCCGGCGACCGCGCCGGCAGCGGTTCCCGCCCGCAGGATCCGCGCGCCCCGCCGCTTGAACGCCCGGTCGGAGAGGTACCACTCGGCGGTGCGCAGCGCGTCGGCCTCGACCCGCCGGTACAGCTCGTCCAGCCGCTCGGCCGGCTCGCCCCAGTCCCCCAGGGGGAACGGCCCCCCGGTCAGGTCGCCCGCCGCCATCGGTCCGCCGCCCTCCTCCCGGGGGTCCCGGGGCTCCCGGGGATCCCGGGCGGGCCCCTCGGGCTGCATCTCCGGCTGGCTCACCCGGCGCTCCCTCTGCTGCGCTGACGTGTGGTGGTGCGCGTGTGCTAAATGGTGCGCATGCCCTTTCCTACCTTCGAATGGCGGCCGGTGGGCGAGGAATCCCCGGTTTTCCGCCCGCAGGAAGGTCCCCATCAGCGGTGCGCACGCCGCGCCCCTCACTCGAAAGAGTTGGTCCTCTCGGCGTAGGGCGCTGCGCGCGGTGAGCACGTAGGCTCGGATTGACCAAGCGTCCCGACGTACGGAGTGAATCACCTGATGTTTCCCGGTGGCGGTCAGCCCAACATGCAGCAGCTGCTCCAGCAGGCCCAGAAGATGCAGCAGGACCTCGCGGCGGCCCAGGAGGAGCTGGCGCGCACGGAGGTCGACGGGCAGGCCGGAGGCGGCCTGGTCAAGGCGACCGTGACGGGCTCCGGTGAGCTGCGCGCGCTGGTGATCGACCCGAAGGCGGTGGACCCGGAGGACACCGAGACCCTCGCTGACCTGGTCGTCGCCGCCGTGCAGGCGGCGAACGAGAACGCCCAGGCGCTCCAGCAGCAGAAGCTGGGCCCGCTGGCCCAGGGCCTGGGCGGCGGCAGCGGCATCCCCGGCCTGCCGTTCTAGCCCCCCTCCCCGCACCCCCACCCGATAGCGAAAGAAGGCGTTCCGTTGTACGAAGGCGTGGTCCAGGACCTGATCGACGAGCTGGGCAGGCTGCCCGGCGTCGGGCCCAAGAGCGCGCAGCGGATCGCCTTCCACATCCTGCAGGCGGAGCCGACGGACGTCCGGCGCCTCGCGCACGCCCTGCTGGAGGTCAAGGACAAGGTCCGGTTCTGCGCGGTGTGCGGGAACGTGGCGCAGGAGGAGCGCTGCGGCATCTGCCGCGACCCGCGCCGCGACACCTCCGTGATCTGTGTGGTGGAGGAGCCGAAGGACGTCGTCGCGATCGAGCGGACCCGCGAGTTCCGCGGCCGTTACCACGTACTGGGCGGGGCGATCAGCCCCATCGAGGGCGTCGGCCCGGACGACCTGCGCATCCGCGAGCTGCTCGCGCGGCTCGCGGACGGCGCGGTGAACGAGCTGATCCTGGCCACTGACCCGAACCTGGAGGGCGAGGCGACGGCCACGTACCTCGCGCGCATGATCAAGCCCATGGGCCTGAAGGTCACCCGCCTGGCCAGCGGGCTCCCCGTCGGGGGAGACCTGGAGTACGCGGACGAGGTCACGCTCGGGCGTGCCTTTGAAGGAAGGCGACTTCTCGATGTCTGACGCAACGCTGCACGCCCTGGGACAGGACCCGGACGACTTCGCCGTCCAGATCGCGGACCAGATCGAGTCGTTCATCGTCGCGGTCACCGAGGTGGCCAAGGGCGAGGACCCCGACAGCGCCGTGCCCTTCCTCCTGCTGGAGTTCTCGCAGCTGCTCCTGGCGGGCGGCAGGCTCGGCGCCTACCAGGACGTCCTGCCCGACGAGCGCTACGAGCCGGACCTGGGCCCCGAGCCGGACGTGGACGAACTCCGCGAGCGTTTCGCGTACCTGCTGGAGCCGGTCGACGTCTACTCGGAGGTCTTCGACCCGTACGAGCCGCGGAAGGCGCCGGTGGCGCACCGGATCTCCGACGACGTGGCCGACGTGGTGGCCGACCTGCGGCACGGCCTGGCGCACTACCGGGCGGGCCGGACGGCCGAGGCGCTGTGGTGGTGGCAGTTCTCGTACTTCTCCAACTGGGGCCAGACGGCCTCGGCGACGCTGCGCGCCCTCCAGTCCCTCGTTGCGCACGTGCGGCTGGACCAGCCGCTGGCCGCGCTGGACGGGCTCGACACGGACGAGGACCTCGCCGAGGACGACCTCGCCGAGCAGGCCGGCCTGGTGATGGCCGAGGAGCTCGGGAACGTCGGGCGCCGGCCCGTCCGCAACCCGGTCGGCGAGCGGTAGCGGAAGACAGCCGCCCCCGCGGGCGGCGCGGCACGGCGCCGCGTGGCACGGCGCCGCTTGGTGTGATCATGGGCTGAACCGAAGGTCTCATGATGTGGTACACGTCGGCCGTATTGCGGTCGCTCGTTACACTGGCCCGCGACCGCAGTACAGGAATGAGCGAGGAGCGCACGTGGGCCTTGTCGTGCAGAAGTACGGAGGCTCCTCCGTAGCCGATGCCGAGGGCATCAAGCGCGTCGCCAAGCGGATCGTGGATGCCAAGAAGAACGGCCACCAGGTGGTCGTCGTGGTTTCCGCGATGGGCGACACTACGGACGAGCTGATCGATCTCGCCGAGCAGGTATCCCCGATGCCTGCAGGGCGGGAATTCGACATGCTGCTGACCGCCGGAGAGCGGATCTCCATGGCGCTGCTGGCCATGGCGATCAAAAACCTGGGCCACGAGGCCCAGTCGTTCACGGGCAGCCAGGCAGGCGTCATCACCGACTCGGTCCACAACAAGGCGCGCATCATCGATGTCACGCCGGGCCGCATCCGCACCGCGCTCGACGGGGGCAACATCGCCATCGTCGCCGGCTTCCAGGGCGTCTCCGCGGACAGCAAGGACATCACCACCCTGGGCCGCGGCGGCTCCGACACGACCGCCGTCGCGCTCGCGGCGGCGCTCGACGCCGAGGTGTGCGAGATCTACACGGACGTCGACGGCGTCTTCACCGCCGACCCGCGCGTCGTGAAGAAGGCGCGGAAGATCGACTGGATCTCCTCCGAGGACATGCTGGAGCTGGCCGCCTCCGGCTCCAAGGTGCTGCTGCACCGCTGCGTCGAGTACGCGCGCCGTTACAACATCCCGATCCACGTCCGCTCGTCCTTCTCCGGACTGCCGGGTACCTGGGTCAGCAACGAGAAGCCCGAGTCGCAAGGGGACGAGCAGGTGGAGCACGCCATCATCTCCGGAGTCGCCCACGACGTCTCCGAAGCCAAGATCACTGTCGTCGGCGTCCCGGACAAGCCGGGCGAGGCCGCGGCGATCTTCCGCGCCATCGCGGACGCCGAGATCAACATCGACATGATCGTCCAGAACGTGTCCGCCGCCGCGACGGGCCTGACGGACATCTCCTTCACCCTGCCCAAGACCGAGGGCCACAAGGCCATCGACGCGCTGGAGAAGGCGAAGGCCGCGATCGGCTTCGACTCGCTGCGCTACGACGACCAGATCGGCAAGATCTCCCTGGTCGGCGCGGGCATGAAGACCAACCCGGGCGTCACCGCCTCGTTCTTCCAGGCGCTGTCCGACGCGGGCGTCAACATCGAGCTGATCTCCACCTCGGAGATCCGCATCTCGGTCGTGACCCGCCAGGACGACGTCAACGCCGCCGTCGTCGCCGTCCACACGGCCTTCGGCCTGGACTCCGACAGCGACGAGGCCGTCGTCTACGGAGGCACCGGACGATGACCCCCGCCCGGTCCTCCGGCCCGGTGCTCGCCGTGGTCGGGGCGACCGGCGCGGTCGGTTCCGTCCTGCTCCAGCTCCTGTCCGTACGGGCGGACGTCTGGGGCGGGATACGCCTGATCGCCTCCCCGCGCTCGGCCGGCCGCCTGCTGGCCGTCCGCGGGGAGGAGGCCGAGGTGCTGGCCCTCACCGAGGACGCCTTCGACGGCATGGGCCGCGGCGACGTCGCGGTGTTCCTGACCCCGGCCGACGTCTCCGCCCGCTGGGCGCCCGCCGCCACCGCGCGCGGCGCCGCCGTGGTCGACCAGTCCGCCGCCTTCCGGGAGGACCCCCGGGTTCCGCTGGTGGTGCCCGAGGTCAACGCCGAGGACGCACGGGAGCGCCCGCGCGGCATCGTCGCCGGCCCCGACTGCGTCACCGCCGCCATGGCCGCGGCCCTCGGCGCCCTCCACGCCGAGTACGGGCTGCGCGACCTCACGGTCTCCTCGTACCAGGCCGCCAGCGCGTCCGGCCGGGCCGGCACCGAGGCGCTGCGCCGCCAGATGTCCCTGGTCGCCGGGACCTCGCTGGGCGGGATGACCGGCGACGTGCGGCGGGCCGTCGGCGAGGACACCGGGCCCTTCGCGGGCCCCCTCGCCCTGAACGTCGTCCCCTGGTGCGGTGATCTCGCCGCCGGGGGCTGGTCCACGCACGAGCTGGCGATACGGGCGCAGACCCGCCGGATCCTGCGGCTCCCGGCCCTGCCGGTCGCCGTGACCTGCGTCCAGGTACCGGTGTTGACCGGCCATTCGCTGAGCCTGCGGGCCCGCTTCGACGGCGCCGTGGACGCCGGCCGGGCCCGGGAGGTCCTCCAGGCGGCGCCCGGTGTCGTCGTGGTCGACGACCCGGCGGCCGGCGAGTTCCCGACCCCCGTCGACGCGGCGGGCACGGACCCCGCCTGGGCGGGCAGGCTGCGGGCCTCCCTCGACGACCCGTGCTCGCTGGAGTTCTTCGTCTGCGCGGACAACCTGCTCCATGGGTCCGCGCTCAACGCCGTCCAGACCGCGGAACTGATCGCTGCTGAATTCGCGTAATGCACTTTGTAGGATCAGGTGCTGATCCCTAGATCAAGGTGATGGCCTGACTGCCGCCTGGACGGACTGGGGCAATCAGGAAGAGCGAGTACGCATGAGGGCAATGAACATATTGCTGGTGAAGCAGCCTCGCGCGTACAACCCTGGCGGGGGGACGCGTGTCCAACGGGCGTGGCAGAGGCACTTCTCGACTTCGCCGGCATCCCGGTGCGCAGCACGATCGCCGCGCCCCGGCGACGTCCCGGCCCGTCCGGCGGGTTCCCGGTGACCGTCCCGGTGCCGCCGGGCGCGCTGTCAGGGGTGCCGACCCGGGGCGGCCTCGTGCCCGCGCCGCGCGGTAGCGCAGGCGCCTCCGGCGGGGAAGGGGCACCCGAGGACGCCGCGGCCCGCGAGGCCGCCGAGGTGCAGGAGGCCGTGGACGGGGACGCCGCCGAGCCGCGGGAGATCGTCGCCGGAACCACCGTCGACCACCTCACCGAGACCTACCGGGCCCACTACCGCTCCCTCCTCGGCCTTGCCGCCCTGCTCCTCGACGACACCGCATCCTGCGAGGACGTCGTCCAGGAGGCGTTCATCCGCGTCCACTCGGCCCGCAACCGGGTCCGGGACCGGGACAAGACCCTGGCGTACCTGCGCCAGACCGTCGTCAACCTCTCCCGCTCCGCACTGCGCCGCCGCATCCTCGGCCTCAAGCTGCTGTCCAAGCCGATGCCGGACATGGCCAGCGCCGAAGAGGGCGCGTACGACCAGCTGGAACGCGACGACCTCATCAGGGCCATGCGGGGGCTCCAGCGGCGGCAGCGCGAGGTGCTGGTGCTGCGGTACTTCGCGGACATGACCGAGGCCCAGGTCGCCGACACCCTCGGCGTCTCCCTCGGATCGGTGAAGGCGTACGGATCGCGGGGCATTGCCGCGCTGCGTGTGGCGATGGAGGCTGCGCAGTCATGATGGTCGACCACACCGGGCCGCGCGGCGGCGAGGAGCAGGAGCTCCGGACCCTGCTGCACGCAGCCGTCGCCGGACTGGAACCCTCCGACGGCGCCCTGGCGCGGCTGCGCCACGCCGTCCCCGCCCGCCGTACCCGGCGGCGCCGGGCCCTCGTCGGCGCGGCCGCGGCCGTGCTGCTGGCCGGGGCCGGCGTACCGACGGCCCTCCACCTGGGCACCACCGCCGGCAGCGGCACCGCCGGCGGCCACTCCGCCATGGCGGGCCGCGGACAGGAGCCCGCGCCCGCAGGCGGCTCCGGCACCCGCCACGACGGCGGCCACACGTCGAACACCGCCCCCGACGGCGGCAGCACCGCCGACCGCGGCACCGCCGACCCCGGCCCTTCGGGCACCGGATCGCCGGACGGCGGCAGCACCACCGGCCCCGAGGCGTCCCGCGGCCCCTCGGGCGGCCCTGCCGTCCCCGGATCCGGACCCATGCCGCCGGTGACGGCCCAGGGCACGCCCCCCGGGTGCAGCGCCGACCAGCTCGGCGTGCGCGGCAGCGCCCAGGCGCCCGAGCCGGACGGCAAGGTCTACGGCAGCTTCAAGGTCACCAACGTCTCCGCCCGCGGCTGCACCGTCACCGGCCCGGACACCGTCACGGCGGCGTCCGTGAGCGCGTCCGCGGCGGGCAAGGGCGTCGCCGTCGTCGGCCACACGGCAGGGGACCCGGCCGCCAAGCTGCCCGACCCGGCGGCGGAGGCCCCGCTGCTGGTGCTCCGGCCGAACACCGCCTACGAGGTCCGCTTTGCCTGGGTGCCCTCCGGCGAGTCCTGCCCGGCCGCCTCCTCCGGCACCGGCAGCGCCCCGCCGGCCGGCGGCTCCCCGCAGGACGAGCAGCGTACGGACGCCGGCGGCGGCACGACGGGCAGCGCCGACCAGGGCACCGTGCCGGCCCCGGAGACGGCAGGCGTGGAGGTGACGCACACCCCGGCCGCGGCGGGTGCGGCCGCCCCGACCACGCAGACGACGATCCCCGCCGCCTGCGGCGGGACCGTCTACCGGACGGGCGTCATTCCGCTGGACGAGCCGAAGCAGTGACCTGCGGGCCGCCGCCCGCGCCCTCGGGAGCGGCGGCGGCAGGGGAGGGCGCGGCGCCGTCGGGCAGCAGGCCCGCCTCGGCGTCGCGCAGCGCCTCCACCTCGCGGCGGTACAGCCGGAACCACATGAACAGCACGAACCCGACGAAGACGAACCACTCGCCGGTGTAGCCGAGGTTCTGGAACGCCTTCAGGTCCAGGCCCGTGTTGGTCGGCGCCTGCGCCGGCACCGGAGTCAGCCCGTCCGCCGGTGTCTGCACCGTCAGCCACGCGTCGTACAGCTCGTACGGCACCATGTTGACCAGCGAGGCCGCACTGATGACGCCGAGCTGCCCGGCGGGCAGCCCGCCGCGGGAGTACACGCCCTTGCTGGTGGACGTCTCGGAGGCCTGCAGGGCGCCCGTGACCTCCACCCGCCCGGTCGGCGCCGCCGGCGCCCGGCCCGGGTCCACCGCCCCCGGCAGCCAGCCCCGGACCACCGGGACCGCCTTGCCGGAGTCGGTGCGCAGCAGCGTCAGGACGTAGAAGCCGTTCTTCCCGTCGAGCCGCCGCTCCGGGACGAGCAGCTGTTCCGCGTACTCCCCGGAGACCGAGGCCAGTCGGCCGGAGGTCTTCTTGTCGACCGGCAGCAGCGACGCGAGCGGGGCCGCGGCCTCCCCGGCGGGCCGCTCGGCGGAGGCCTCGCGGTGCGTGGCGACGCGGTCCTCGAACCGGCCGAGCTGCCACGAACCCATGAACAGGCAGAACGGGACGGCGAGCGCGACGAAGACGTTGATCCCCCACCACCGCGGGGTCAGGAGAAACCGGTGCACCCCACCACGGTACGGGGGGTGCACCGCGGCCGCGGTGGCGGGGTTCAGCGGGGGAGGTGCTTCAACGCGAAGTCGATCTCCATGCCGACCTGCTTGATCCGCTCCTCGACGACGAGCGAGCCGTGCCCGGCGTCGTAGCGGTACACCTCGTGCACCGCCCCGCGCGCCGCCAGCCGGTCGACGTAGTTCTCGATCTGCCGGATCGGGCATCGCGGGTCGTTCACGCCTGCCGCGATGTGCACCGGCGCCCGCACCGCGTCCACGTACGTCAGCGGGGAGGACGCCGCGAAGCGCTCCGGGACCTCCTCCGGCGTGCCGCCGAAGAGCGTCCGGTCCAGGGACTTCAGCGCCTCCATCTCGTCGTGGTACGCGGTCACGTAGTCCGCGACCGGCACGGCGGCCAGGCCCACCGTCCACTGCTCGGGCTGGGTGCCCAGCCCGAGCAGTGTCAGGTAGCCGCCCCACGAGCCGCCCGACAGCACCAGCCGCGCCGGGTCGGCGAGTCCGCTGCCCACCGCCCAGGCGCGTACCGCGGCGACGTCCTCCAGCTCGATCAGGCCGACCCGGTGCTTGAGCGCGTCCGTCCAGGCCCGCCCGTACCCGGTCGAGCCGCGGTAGTTCACCCGGACCACCGCGAACCCGTGGTCCAGCCAGGCAGCCGGGCCCGCCGCGAAGGCGTCCGTGTCGTGCCAGGTCGGGCCGCCGTGCAGCTCGAACACCGTCGGGAACGGGCCCTCGCCGCGGCCGGCGGGCCGCTGCACCAGCGCGTGGATCCGGCCGCCGGGGCCCTCCACCCAGGCGTCCTCCACCGGGACCGAGCCGGGCGGCCGGAAGCCCGGCGGCTCCAGGACGACCCCGCCCGCCGTCGACCGCACCGCCGGGGGCTCGGCCGCCGACGACCACTGGTACTCGACCGTTCCGTCCGGCCGGGCCGTCGCCCCCGAGACCGTCCCCGGCGGAGTGTCCACCCGGGTCAGCTCCCGCGCCGCCAGGTCGTAGCGCCACAGCTCGCTGCGGGCCTCGAAGCCGTGCTCGACGAGCAGCGCCGAGCCGTCCGGGTACCACTCGGCGGCCACGTCGCCCGGCAGGTCGAGCGCCAGGTCCGTCTCGGCGCCCGTGGCCACGTCCCACACCATCGGCTCCCAGCGGCCGCGCCGCTGGTGCCCGACCAGCAGCCGGGTGTCTCCCGGGACCGGTGCGAAGCCCAGGACCTCCAGGCCCAGTTCCTCGGTGCCGCCCCGGGAGTCGTCGAGTTCCGCGACGGTCACGCCGTCGAGGGTGACGACGCGCAGGGACGAGTGCATGGCGTCGCCGTGCTCGGTGTGCTCGATCGCGACGAGCGTCCCGTCCCGCGACAGGTCGCCCACCCCGGCCGACTCCCGGTGCCGGTAGATCTCCACCGGTCCGCCGCCCGGCCGCACCACGTGGACCGTCGAGCCGTCCTCGTCGGTGCACCGGCCGACGACCGCCGTGCCGTCCCGGCCGAGCGCCAGGCCGGCCGGGTACGCCGGCTCCAGGCCCGGGACGGCCGGCTCGTCGGGGCCGCCCGCGAACGGCTGGCGCACCCAGACGCCGAACTCGTCGCCGTCGGTGTCGCGGAACCACCAGATCCACTCGCCGTCCGGGGAGAGCGTGCCGTCGGTCGTGCCGTGCGGGCGGTCCGTCGCCTGCCGCTGCGCACCGGTGGCCCGGTCCCACGCATACAGCTCGTAGGTGCCCGTCGCGTTCGACACGAACAGCGAGCGGTCGGGGGCGTCCGGCGCCCACTCGGGCAGTCCGACGCGCGGCGCCCGGAAGCGCTTCTCCCAGTCGGGCATGGACGGGGCCGGCGGGGCCGTGTTGTCAGTCATGCCCCTATGTAAGCCGATCGGCCTCGCGCACCGATGGGCCGCGGTCGGCCGGGGCCCCCGCGGGGATGCCGCGGGCCGCGAACCGGAGGACAGTGGAGGGCGTACGTACGCCTCCGGCGAGACCCGGGCGACCGAGGAGGAGGACGGCCATGGCCAAGAAGGAGCGCGCCGGCGCGGCGCAGGCCGCGGAGCGCCAGCGGGAGCGGGCGAAGAACACCGCGGCGGAAGCCCGCGCGAAGTCCGCCGCCCGCGACGCCCAGTACCTCTCGGCGAAGACACGCGGCATGCAGCAGAAAGCCCAGGCCAAACGCGGCTGAAGACTGAACCGGCCCCCGTCGGCCGGGCGGCGGCCTAGGGTGTGCCCATGCGGATGACCGTGCGCGGCGCCCGGCTGCCGGAGGCAGGCGGCACCGGGGTGCGCCCCGGGCTGTACGACGTCCACGTCGGGGACGACGGGCGGATCGCCCGCATCCGGCCCCACGAGGCACACGGGGCACGCGGCGCCCACGGCTCCCCGCCGCCCGCCGCCGTCCGCATCGATGCGGACGGCGGGCTGCTCAGCGCCCCCTTCGTCGAGCCGCACATCCACCTCGACACCGCCCTGACCGCCGGCGACCCCCGGCCCAACACCTCCGGCACCCTCTGGGAGGGCATCGCCTGCTGGAGCGCCCGCAAACGCACCCTGACCAGGGACGACGTCCTCGCCCGCGCCACCGAGGTGCTCCGCTGGCAGGCGGCGCAGGGCGTCCTGCACGTACGGACGCACTGCGACGTCACCGACCCGGCGCTGACCGCCCTGGAGGCGCTGCTGGAGCTCCGCGACCGCGTCCGCGACTTCATGACCCTCCAGATCACCGCCTTCCCCCAGGAGGGCATCGTCTCCTTCCCCGGCGGCGAGGCACTGCTCCGCGAGGCCGTCGCCCGCGGCGCGGACGTCGTCGGCGCCATCCCGCACTACGAGGACACCCGCGAGGACGGCGTCGCCTCCCTCGGCATCGCCTTCGCCCTCGCCGAGGAACACGGCCTGCGCGTCGACGCGCACTGCGACGAGATCGACGACGAGCACTCGCGGTTCGTGGAGGTGCTCGCCGCGCACGCCCTGCGCACCGGGCTCCGCGACCGGGCGACCGCCTCGCACACCACCGCCATGGGCTCGTACGGCGGCGCGTACAGCCTCAAACTCCAGCGGCTCCTGGCCCGTTCCGGCATCAACCTGGTCGCCAACCCCTTCGCCAACCTCAACCTCCAGGGCCGCTTCGACGCCTATCCCAAGCGGCGCGGCCTCACCCAGGTCAAGGAGATGCTGGCCGCCGGGGTGAACGTCGCCTTCGGCCACGACGACGTGATGGACCCCTGGAACGCGCTCGGCACCGGCAACCCCCTCCAGACCGCCCTCGTCGGCCTGTACGCCGCCCAGCTGACCGGCGCCGCCGAGATCCCGGAGGCGTTCGCGATGGTCACCACCCGGGCCGCCCGCGTCCTCGGCCTGACGGACGCCGAGTACGGCATCGCGGAGGGCGGCCCCGGCTCCTTCGTCCTGCTGCCCGCCCCCACCCCGCAGGAGGCGCTCCGCCGCCAGGTCCGCCCCCGCCTCGTCGCCGCGCACGGCCGGGTCGTCGCCGAGACCCCTCCGGCGCCGGCGCTGCTGTCCTGGCCGCCCGGCGCCCCTCCCGAGGAGGTGGACTTCGGCCGCGGCCAGAGTGAACCGCCGTGAGGCCGCGGCGACGTGACACCGCATCGGCCTGCGCGTCGCCGGGCCGACAGCCGCACCCTTCCCTCTTCGCCTCGGGCGGAGCCGGACGAGCCGCCTCCGACCCCCTGAAAGGGCCGCAGCGGCGGGGCTGACCCGTGCCGGCCCGCGGCGCCGGTAGCCTCTCGCGCATGTCGTGGGACGAGGACGGAACACCGCACCCGCTCGCACAGCGCCGCTCCGGCCGCAGCGAACAGGAACCGGACCGGCTGCCGGAGGTCCGCGAGCTGGAGGCGCTCGGCTGGGAGCCCGCCCCCGAGGAAGCGGCCTGGGTGTTCCTCCCGTACGTGTGGCCGCCAGCCGACCGCACCTGGATCCCCGACCGGTCCACCCACTGGGCCGTCGACACCGTCCTCGACGGGCACGGCCGCATCACCGACGTCCGCGCCGAACCGCTGGCCGGCCCGGACCTCCGCGGCCTCGACCGCGAGACCGACGAGGCCGTCGCCGCACTCGGCCTGCCGCCCCGGCCTCCCGGACGGCTGTGGCTGCTGCGGCCCGTGGGGGGCTTCACCAGCGTCGCGGCCGTCCTGGACCACCTGCGCGGGCTGGCCGCCGGACGCGGGGTCGATCCCGCGGCGACGGCCGCGTTCATGGACCTGGTCCGCACCGGACTGGCGGACCTGGCCGCGGACCACCACACCCAGCGCCCCTGATCACGCGCACAGCACCGGCACGTACTGCACGAGGTTGTTCCCGAAGCCCCCGCGGTTCCACGGCTGCTCCAGCGGCTGGACGTGCCCGGCGGCGTCCGCTGCCCGCGCCGCGAGCACGTACCGCCCCGGAGCCGCCTCCCACTCGGAGTGCCAGCCCTGCCAGGCGAAGCGCTCCCCACCCGGCGCCGCCAGGTCCGCGTCCGCCCAGGTCAGCCCGCCGTCGGTGCTGACCTCGACCCGGGTGACCGGCCCGAAGCCCGACCAGGCGCGGCCCTCAAGGTGCACCGGGCCCGGCCGCACGAGACGGGTGCGCGACATGAAGTCGGGGAAGCCGGGCGGTACGAGCAGGGCGCGCGGGGCGATCCGCGTGACGGGCTCGCCCGGCTCGTCCGGCGTGCGCCGGTACCGGTAGGCGACCGCCTGCTGGAAGCCGGTGAACGGCCGCGCGACCAGGGTGACCGCCCGCAGCCACTTCACGTGCGCCATCCCGTACCAGCCGGGGACGACCAGCCGCAGCGGGTGCCCGTGCTGCGGAGGCAGCGGCCCGCCGTTCATGGCGTACGCGAGCAGCACGCCCGGGTCGTCGCCGGCGGCGGCGCCGAGCGGCAGGCTGCGCTGGTAGTCCTGCTCGACACCGCGCTCGATGCCGTGGTCGGCGCCGGTGAAGACGGCCTCGACGGCGCCCGGGCGGACACCGGCGGCGTCGAGCACGGTGCGCAGCGGGACGCCCGTCCAGTCGGCCGTGCCCACCGCCTCGACGAGCCACGGCTGGCTGACCGGCCGCGGCTCCAGCCGGGCCCGGCCGTTGCCCGCGCACTCCATGGTGACGCGGCGGGTGACGGAGGGGAGGGCGCGCAGCTCCGCCATATCCAGCCGCAGCGGCGTGCGGACCAGGCCGTCCACGGTGAGCCGCCACGCACCGGCGTCCGCGGCGGGGATGTCGTAGTGGACGAGTACGTAGTGCAGGCCGGGCGGGGTGACCTCGTAGCGCAGCGCCTCCAGCGGCATCCCGTGGTTGCGGGCGGCCAGGGCCAGTTCGTCCGCGCCGATCCCCTCGCCCGGTCCGGCGATCCGGGGCGGCCCGCTCACGTCGGCGGGCGACGGCGTGTCCATGCCCCCATCGTCTCCCCCGCCCCGGCCGGGCGCCCGCGGGAGCCGGGGCCGTACGCTGCCGGCATGCGCGTACGCCTGCACCAGATCGTCGTGGACTGCCGGGAGCCGGGGGAGCTCGTGCGCTTCTGGGCGCAGCTCTTCGGGGTCGAGCCCGTAGAGCGGGCCCGCGGATGGTTTCACGTGAAACTGCCCGGGGTCGCCCAGCTCGCCTTCCAGCCGGTCCCGGAGGGCAGGTCGGCGAAGAACCGGCTGCACCTGGACCTGGCGGTAGATGACCTCCCGGCGGCGGTGGCCCGCGCCGTCGCCCTGGGGGCCGCCCCGGCCGGCGGGACGGTCACCGACGACCAGGGTTCCTTCCAGGCGATGCGCGACCCGGAGGGCAACGAGTTCTGCTTTGTGACGGGCTGACGCGCGGGCCCTACAGCACCTCCCCCGGGATGTCCTCGTAGGCGCGGCGCAGCCGGTCCACGACAGGATGGGAAGAGGCCAACGCCGCCCCGTCGACGAGGCTCACGGCCCGGACCCCGACGGCCGCGTTCGTGGCGAACGCGGCCTCCATGCCCGCGACGCCGCCGAGCCGCACGGTCGCCGAACCGTACGGGTGGACCTGCTTGAGCAGCCGCATCGTCACCCCGTCGAGGCACTCGCCGTCCGGCCACACCACCCGGCTGCCGTCGAAGAAGCCGATGTTCCAGGTGGCGCCCTCGGTGACGGCCTGCCCGCGGTCCGTGAACAGCGCGTCGTCGAAGCCGGCCGCCTGCGCCTGCCGCCGCTGGTACAGCCCGCCGAACAGGCCGACGCCCTTCACCCGGGGCAGGTCCCGCGCGTACGCGACCGACCGCACCCGCAGCGGGGGCGGCGCGGACCCGCCGGCGGGCCGGGAGGTCACGAGGACGTGCGGGTCGCCGGCGGCCACGGGCCGGCCGAGGTCGAGCCCCGGATCGAAGACGGTGACCCGCACCGTGACCGCCCCGGAGGCGGGCACGGCCCGCCGCGCCAACTCCCTTACGCGCCCGGTGTCGAGGGCCGCCCCGAACAGCACCCGGCAGTCCTCCCGAAGCCGCTCCAGGTGCAGCCCGAGCCCCCGCACCCGCCTGTCCTCGACCCGCATGGTCGTGAAGTGCCCGTAATTGACGAGCGCGAGCGCCTGCATCTCCCGCACCCGAACGGGCTGCCCATTCAGTTCAGCCATGGACCCACCCTGCCAGGGCGTCTGCTGCCCTTTCTCACCGGCTGTCGCACCCGATGCCGTCCCCGTCCCGGTCGAGCCGGTGCGGATCGGCGTCCCCGACCCACACGGGCCCGTCCAGGTCGGAACAGTCGACGTCCGGTACGCCTGCCGGCGGCCCCGGCGGCAGCCCGGCCGGGGCGGCGGGCACCTCGGGGGCCTCGGGCGTCTCGGGCGCCGGGGAGGCGGGCGGCGATGGCTTCGGGGAGGCGGGGCAGCCGGACCACAGCCCCGCCCCGGCCCGCCGCGCGGCGTCCGAGGCCGCGGCGATCCGGGCGTGGCGGGCCCGGTTCGGCAGGTGCAGCTCGCCCACGGCATGCCCGCTGCGGGCCAGGGCCTCGTCCACAAAGACGCCCCGGGCATTCCAGGTCGGTGACCTGGATACGGCGTTCCATCCGCGAGACCGTCGCCGCCGAGCACCCCAGGTGCTCGCCGAGTTCGGCGAGTGTCCGTCCGCGGTGCTCACGGCCCAACCGTACGAGTCCGCCCGGTTGTCGCCGGGCGACTAGTTCCTGACCTTCGCGCTGTTCCAGAGCGGGTCACCGGGCACTGGTCCCTCCCCCTGCTGCACGACCGGGGGTCATCACGGTACGGGCGCGGGACGGCGCCCGTCGAGACCGCTTGCACAACGTGCAAACGCCTTGCAAGGAAAGCCAGTTGATCACCGGACGGATGCCGGACGCGGCCGCCGACTGCGGCCCCTGCCACCCGGGCAACGACTCGCACTGACCCCCACGTGACGCCCTCGGCGGTCCGGGCCCACGGCTCGGGCCGCCGAGGCACGCCCGGGTGACTTTCGCCCGAACCGGCAGCAGCCCCCGCGCGGTGCCGCCAGGATGACGCGGGTGACGACCACGACCACAGACCTATGGCACCACTACGGCCGGGCCCGCGCCGCGCAGGACCACGCCGTCCCCGACTCCTTCCGCTGGACCTGGGACCAGCAGGACGGGCCGGGCCCGGAAGTCCTCGGCGACCTCACCGGCAAGACCGTGGCCGACCTCGGCGCCGGCGCCGCCCGCCACGCCGCGCACCTGGCCGTGCACCACGCCCCGAACCGGATCGACGCGGTGGACGCGTCCCCGGCCCAGCACGGCATGGCCACCTCCCTGTACGCCGACCTTGCCCCGCGCCTGCATCTCGTCCACGCGGACGTCGTCGCCCACCTTCGCGCCAACCCGGCCGCCTACGACGTGCTTTACAGCCACTTCGGGGCGGTGGACTTCACCGACCCACGCGAGCTGCTCCCGGCCGCCGCTGACGCACTCCGCCCCGGTGGACACCTGGTCTTCTCCACCCTCGCCCAGTACCTGTCCGGCAAGCCCGCGCAGCCGGACGTCACGGCCGCCGAGGTGCCGGCGAAGACCCCGGGGGGCGAGAGCACCACCATGCACCGGTGGGTGCTGCAGGAGCATGTGTGGACCAAGGTCCTGGACCAGGCCGGGTTCACCGACATCCGCGTCGAGGAGCTGCCCGCGGGCGACGGCCCCCGGCCTGCCGCCACCCTCCTCGTCACGGCCGAACGCCCCGCCACGTGAGACCCGGCCGGGGAATGCCGCTGCCCCGGGCCCAGTCTCCCGGACTCCGGGACAGCGGTGCGTTCGCGCTGAGGGTTAGCTGGGGTTCAGCCGCTCCAGGAGCCTCTGCACTCGCGCGTCCAGTACCTTCTCCGCCTCCGGGTTGATCGTGAGCAGGGCCACCTGGGCAGTCACGATGACGTCGCACAGCTCCTTCTCGACGTCCTCCCAGGTGTGGCTGTTGCCCTTGCGCGGGTTGGCGCCGAGGGCCCCTGTGATGGCCTCCGCTGCCTCCCCGAACTCCTCACCGATCTTGAGCACGCGCAGCAGGCGCACGTCGCCGGCCGCGGCCTGGTCCTCCTCGTCCAGCCAGCCGCGCAGCCTCCGCACGCCGTCCCACGTCTGGTCCATGTGGCTCGTCTCCTCGCATGTGTTGCAGCAGTGCGCCGCCGAGCGGTGACACCCCGTTTCAAGATCACACCCAGATGACACCCAGATACAACGCAGTCAGGGCCGGTCTCCCCGAAGGAAACCGGCCCTGACCTGCACTTACGAAGTCGGGGTGGCGGGATTTGAACCCACGACCTCTTCGTCCCGAATTAGGACGTCTACGAAAGCGCCGCCGGGCCGCGCGGCGCTGACCTGCGCCGCTCCGCCCCGAACGCCCTGGTCAGAGGGGGTGCCGTCGCGGTGTTTCAGCGCGCGGCGACTTCTGCCGTACTTCTGACGCACTCCCCACCAACTCCTTAATCCCGACCCCTGACATCCAGCTGACATCCAGAAACGCCAGAAGTACGCGACAAGTCTTAGCAGGTCATCGGCGGGCCGTCACGAGGAGCGTCCCGATGTGCCCCTCCTGCGGAGCGTCGAGGACCCGGGCGTCGACGTCACGGAAACCCGCCTGCTCCAGGAACCCCGTCCACCGCCGCGGCGTGTAGCTGTACCGGTAGGTGAACATCGCCCTGCCGGCAAACCCGCCCTTGTACATCCCCTGCGGCCCGTACGCCCCCGGGATCGCCGGAGGGTGCGAGAACGCGAACACCCCGCCCGGCCGGACCCGCTCCGCGACGAGCGGGAACAGCTTCGCCGGGTCCGTGAACCACACCGCCCCGAAGATCGAATACACCGCGTCATAGGTCGCCTCGTCGGCCGCGAGGGTCTCCAGCACCTCCCCACAGACGAAGTCGGCCCCCGTGCCGGCCCACCGCTCCGTCACCTTCTTCACCATGACCGGAGAGAGGTCGACCCCGGTCGCCCGGACACCCCGCCCCGCGAGCAGGGCGAGCGCCCGCCCCGTCCCGCAACCCAGCTCCAGGACCGACCCCGGGTCGCCCAGGACCTCCGGCCCCGGCCCGTGCCCGGCGTACTGCGTCCAGCAGAACGTCGGCTCCATGTCGTCCTGGAACGCGCTGCCGGCATAGGTGTCCCAGAGCTCGGTCTCGGCTGCGATGTCGTGTTGTGCGGGCACGGCGCCTCTCTCGGTGATCGAAGGGGAAGGCCCCCGCCCTCCCACGGGGGAGAGCAGGGGCCAGCGTAGGACGCGGTCAGTGGCTGTCGGGAACCTTGCTGTCGCAAGGCGAGCAGTTCGCGCCATCGATCGCCCACAGCTCGGCGTCGACGTCCCAGCCCTCCGCCGCGAGGAAGTCCGCGGTACGCAGGCACAGGCCGTCGCTCCTGCGCTGGATGAACGGCGCGTGGTGCTTGTACGCGCCGCCGTTGTAGACCTTGCAGAGCGCGAAGTACACGGGGGTGTCGAGGATCAGCTGATGGACGCCGATGTCGACGAGCTTCCCCACGCCCAGGTGGACGCCCGGGTTCTCCATGGCGCACAGCGAGTACGCCACGGCCTGGCCGAGAATCCTCTCGGCCATGTTCCGGACCATCGTGTTGTCGCGGAGCAGCAGGGCGATCTCCCGCTCCCACAGAGTGCCGCCGTCCATCACGTTCACCGTGAGGTGCTCGATGTGCGGCGCCACGGCGTTGAGGAGCTGCTCCGGGTCGCGGGTACGGGCGAGGGTGGTCGGCTGAACTGCGATGGTCATCCTGTCCTCCGTCGATCGCTGAATGGTGCAGTGGAGCCCGCCCCGGACGCCCGATCAAGTCGCGCGCCGGGGGCGGGAGTCTCAGTCAGGCCGACCGATCGGCCTGCATGTGGTGCGTCTCGACGAGCTGCTCCAGGCGCCGGATGCACGGCTCGCACGCGGCGAACGGCCCGGCCCCGTGCTCCTGCGTCTGCACCGGCCCCAGCCATATGACCGGGACGTCGTCCGCCTCGCATCGCCAGCACCGGCCGGCATCCCACACCGCGCCGCTCACTGGCCGGAGATCCCTACCAGCAGGGCCGCCATCAGGGCGACCAGCACGACGACGTACAACACCTGTTCCGCCGCGGGGCTCACGCCGCACCTCCGAGGACGGCCCACACCCTCTTGCCCCACTTCAGCGGGTCCGCCCCCCAGCGCCCGCCGCTCAGCGCATCCACCAGCCACAGACCGCGCCCCGACTCCTCGTCGGGCCCGGCATCGCGAGGACACGGCAGGACCTTCGACCGGTCGACGACCGCCACCCGCACCGCGCGCGGCCCGATCCTCTCCACCCGCACGAGCAGGGAGTCCGAACGGGCATGAGCGGCAGCGTTCGCCACCAGCTCGGTCGTCACGAGACACGCGGCATCCTCGAACTCCTCCAGGCCCCAGCGGCCCAGCGCGGCGGTCACGAGCGACCGGGCACGGCGCGCGGACTCCGGCACCCTCGGCAGCGTCGCCGTGTAGTAGGGCTCGACCTCAGCTGACGGGTACACGGTCATGCCGGCTCCGTTCCTCACCGGCCTGGCGGCATCAGCGCCGTCGACCGCGCCTGAGACTGCAAGGCGCACAGTTCTACCCTGCTCCCCGACCCCGGCCGCGTCACTCACCCCCCTCCCCCCTCTCCGCGCGGAGCCGGTCGCGCCCGAGCTGGGCGAGGACGGCGACCCGGTCGAAGGGGCACAGCAGGCCCGGCCCGTCCAGCGGGACGACCCACCACGGGCCCCCCTCGACCCGCTCACGGACCTCCGGGGCGGGCACCCGCAGCAGCGCGCGGGCCGGAGGCAGGACTAACCCCGGAGGGATGTGCAGGCGCCGGACGCTCACCGGGAGCAGCGCCGTGTACGCGCCGTCAGTTCCGAAGCCCGCCGGGTCGAAGAACAGCGGGCCGTTCTCCAGGACCTCCGCGAGGGGACCGGCGCACTCCTCCGGCGACGACAGCCCGACCGCCGCATGAACCACCCGGGCCGGCACGACCACCGGAGCGAACAGGGCACCCGGCCGGAGCCAGGCAGCGCCCTTCTCCGCCCAGTCAACGCGGGCCTGCTTCCGATCGGGTGCAGCGGCGAGGAGCCAGTGCCCCCCGGCCAGCGCCCGCTCTCTGCTCGTCGTCACCGAGGTGACGACGGCCCTACTGACGTCGGTCATCCATGCCCCCAAGCGGCATCAATGCGGATCGATGTGACCCACGCCATGCAACCCGCCGTTACCGTGGAATGGACAGCACCGGTCAACGCTCATTCGCATTACCGGTATTAACGCCCTGCTTGGGAGGGTGAACGCTCCGTGACTCAGCCACGTGCGCGCAACGAAAGACTCCGACTCGCCGTTCAGGACGCGGGTCTGACGTACAGCCAGCTCGCCGCCGACGTCCGCCGCATCGCGGCGGAGGCGGGCGAGACCCTGCGGACAAACCAGTCCGCCGTCTCCCACTGGATCGCAGGCAGGCCACCCGCGCCCGCCACCGGCGCATACATTGCCGAAGCCCTGTCCCGCCGCCTTGGCCGGCACCTCACCCCCAGCACGTTCGGCTGGGAGGACCCCGGACATGGCGACGGGCCCGATGCCCGGCTTGGGGTGGGCATCGGACCCGATCCAGTGGACATCGTACGGCGAATCGGGGAGGCCGACATCAACCGCAGGAAGATACTGACCGGTGCCGCCTACAGCGTTGCCGCCGCTGCCTTGCCTCTCGGCCTCGCACAGGCAGCAGAAGCACAGCAGCGCGCAACCGGCGCCCGGGGGCGCATGATTGGCGAGGGCGACATCGCGGCCGTGCGCTCCATGCTCACCGCCTTCACCACCATCGACGAGCGCCAGGGCGGCCTTCACGGCCGGTCAGCCGTCGTCCAGTACCTCCGGACCGACGTCGCCGACCTCGCGCGGGCGCGCGTCGCGAACGAGTCCCTCCGGGCCGACGCGCTCACGGCCGCCGCCTCGTTCACCTTCCTCGCCGGATGGAAGGCGTACGACGCGGGCGAGCACGGCCTCGCCCAGCGCTACTACCTCCAGGCCCTCGGTCTGACCCGCGAGGCCGAGAACCCCCTCCATGAGGCGTGGGTCCTGCGGATCATGGCCCACAACGGCATGGACATCGCCCGCCCGGAGCACACCCTCGACCTCGCCGACGCGGCCCTGTCCCTCGCCACCGGCCGCGCCGGTCCCGGCCTGCTCTCCATGTTCGTAGTCTGCCGGGCGCGCGCCCTCGCCACGGCGGGACGAGGACCCGAAGCGGTCGCGGAGGTCCGCCGGGCCCAGGACCTCGCCATCCGCGGCGAGAACGACGAACTCCCGTACTGGCTGACCCTCTCCGGCGCGCCACGGGCCGCCGTCGCCTCGCACTCCGCGAAGGTCTTCCGCGCCCTCCGCGACCACCCCAACGCGGCCAAGCAGTACGCATCCGCCGGGCGCAGCTACGGCACCGCCAACGGCGGCGGCCTCTCCCGCGTCACCGCCCTCTCCATGAGCGCACTCGGCCGCGAGCAGGCCGCCCAGGGCCACCTGGAACAGGCGTGCACCACCTGGTCCCACGCCCTGGGCCACTTCGAGGGCGTGTACTCCGACCGCGCGGTGAAACAGGTGGTCTCCATCCGCCGGCAGCTCCACATCTTCAACCGCCGCGGCGTCGGCGCCGCCGCCGAGCTCGACGAGCGGGCCCGGTCCTGGCAGCTCGCCCACGCCTGACCCGGGCACGGCGAAGGCGCCCGCTCCTTTCCAGGGGAGCGGGCGCCTTCATGTCCGAGTAGCGCAGCAGCATCGGGTGGACAACGCCACGATACGACCGCCGTCTGACAGCGGGCCCTCGACGCGGCGGACCCGACCGCACAACGGGGGGGAGTGCGCGATCGGGTCCGGGGCCGCGGGGCGCGGTCCGCTCAGTGTGCCGCACCCGGCCCGTCTTCCGGGTGCACTTCGCCGAGATGCTCCCGAAACGCCCGCTCCAGCTCCGCCCGCTGCGTCTCGACCCGGACGCCCGCCCGCTCGCTGAGCGCAGCCGACACGTCGTCAGCCGTGAACCCTGCCGGCAGGATCAGCGGCTCGATGGGCGCGACGTCCGCGTTCACCTCGACCGCCCACCCGCAGCCCGGCCGCTGGCACTCGAACCGGGCGACGCCACCGAGACCCGACCCGAGCCCGTACGGGAACACCGGGTACGGGATCAGCGACGGCGGGGGCGGCGCGGCCTGGGCGGCCTTCTGCGCGGCGAGGATCTCCGCCCAGTCCTCCGCGACCGGCCGCGCCCGCAGCGCCGCCATAACGTCGTCCAGCTCGGTTCCCGCCACCCTGCACTCCTCACGCTCGACCGTCGAGACAGCATGGCAGGGCGAAGGGTGCCCCGCTCCCGGAGCCGTGGGAGCGGGACACCCTGCTCTCAGCCCCCCGCCGGAGGCCCGGCGTCCGGCTCGTCCGGGCACAGGCGCGCCAACCGGCGGTTCGCCTCGTCGACCGCCGCGCGCAGCGAACCGCCCTCATCCGGACATAGCTCCTGCTCGATCCGGGCGACCCGCTCCAGCACCCCCGGCCGCGCCGGAACCCCGGCCCTCTCCGGCTGCCCGTACCAGTCGTCAACGAACTGGTCGACCCGCTCCCACGTCCGGGCCGCCGCCCGCGCGAACCGGACCAGCACCGCGACCAGCCCCGACACCCCGGCCAGCGCCCCCGCCCACAGCAGAACCGTCTCAGCATCCGGCACAGCACTCACCTCCCGTCAGGCCACGATGTCGAACGCGCGCCGCCTCGCCAGCGCGGACAGCGACGCCACGGCCGGCACGCCGTCCGCCGCCTGCCCGGGACGACGTCCCCGATACCCGAGACGCTCCTGCCAACGTGAGTACGCCTCGACCGTCGCCGACCCGAAGTGCCCGTCCGCGTACGGCGACGCGAGAAGCCCCTCGTCGACGAGCGCGATCTCGACGACCAACGTGCCCGGGTACGACACCCGCCGGTCGGCCCGGCCCGGATCGGACAGCGCCGCCGCACGGAGCCGCGACAGGTCCACCACCGGCCGTACAGGCACCGGGAGGGGCGGAGGCGCCGGGACGTGCAGCCGACCCGCCACGCGGGCCCTCATCGCGTCCATCGTGAACCCGCGCGGGTCCGGCTTCCCCGGCTGCCACTCCAGATGACCGAGGACCGACCCGGCCCCCCAGCCATGCGCCCGGCACAGCGCCGCCGCCGCCCGCTCGACCGCCTCCAGCTGAACCGCGGGCCACGGGTCGACGCCGTCGCCGAGGTTCTCGCACTCGAACCCGTAGAAGGCCCGGTTCCCGTCCACGGTCGCCTCGTCGTCGACCGGGAACCGCGTCTCGGAGATCACCGCCCGCAGCACGTCCGGATCACCCAGGCCGGCATGGTTCGCCCGCCCGTGCCCCACCAGGTGCACGGACCCGTCCTTCGCGATCACCCCATGGCACAGCGGCCCCGGGAGACCCGTGTACCCGTCCCGGCAGATGCGGACGGTCTCCGCCGTCCCCCGCGTCACGGTGTGATGGATCATCACCCCGTGCACGCCGCCCCACGGGCCGACGTGGTTCCGGTTCCTCGTCCGCCAGGCCCCGACCTCGTGCACGACCAGGCCCTCGTCGAGGAGCGCCCGGAGCAGCCGGTCAGCCGACAGCGGCGCCGACATCAGACCCGCTCCGGCCAGTGCCACGTCCCCGCGGCGCACGTCCCGTCGGCGTTCTTCGAGTACGGCACCGCCTGATCGAAGAACACCCCGGTCGGGTTCAGCACGGCGAGGGACAGCACCGACACCGGGTCGCCGTCCGGGATCTCCGTGATGACCGCCGCCCGGCAGACGGCCCGGTACCGCTGCGTCCCGTCCTCCAGGACCGGCGACCCGTGGCTGACGTAGTGAACGATCCGGCCGACCGCAGGGGACGGCAGCGTCGAGGGCGCCGTGACCGGACCTTCCGCCGGGCCGGTCTCGGAGATTTCGGTGGGCTCAGTCATCAGGACCTCCATGGTCATCAGAGCTGTCCGGACACTGTCCGGACAAGGGAGCGGACATGTCCGGACCGACGTCCGGACGATCGGGGGGCGAAGCCGTGACCTGCACGGACACCGTCCGGACACTGTCCGGACAACCGGGCCGGACAGTGTCCGGAGGCGAGTCGTCGACGGCGTCCCGCAGGGTGGCCCGGACCGGACCGCGAGGCACCATACGCGACCGCGCGCCCGACAGATCGACGTCGAAGTACGCGCCGTCGAGCATCGCGACGCCCCGGGCCGAGACCGGCGCCCCCAGGTTCGTCGACAGCGCCCGCCCGATCGCCCGCTGCGTCGCCATAGCGGCACGCAACGGCTGCTGGACGGCGCGCTGTCCGGGTACTGCGGTCACAGCTCCTCCTACGGTGTCGGCGGTGCCGGGTCGTTGCCGAGAGGCACCAGGGACACGGCGACCTGCTCCCCGGCGTCCCCCCACTCCACATCCACATCGGTCAGCCGGTACGCGACCGTCACGTTCGAGCACATCCCCGTCGTGATCACGTTCAGCCGGGTGCCGGCCACGAGCTCCTCCATCAGCACCGGGGCGTCCGACGTCAGCCTCGACCCGTTCGGCACGCTGATCCCGATGGGCACCGGGAACCGGCCGACCTGCGACGCCTGCGCGAGCTGCAGCAGGTCGTACCCGTCCATGTCCTCCGCCTGCGAGAGGACCAAGCTGTCCAGCCGCCCGTACGCCGTGTTCGTGAAGCCCGACAGGCCGAACGCCGCGTCGGCGATGTCCTCCCGGACCTGGTTCGTCGCCCACGTGATCGCCGAACCGCTGGGCCCGTCCTTGATGACCTCGACGTCCCCGGCGATGTGATCCAGCGTCAGCGTCGCCAGCGGCCGGTCAGCCGCCGTCTGCGGGCGCCCCAGGACGATCCGCCGCCCCACCGTCGTGTACTGGAGACCACGCGGCACGAGCTCCTCGTCCAGGATCTTCAACACCGGCACCAGCCAGATCGCCGCGTCCGTGCTGCCGTCCTTCTCGAACCGCGTGAGGACCGGCGAGTCGTCCCGCACGATGAACGGGAGGATGTTGCACCAGTCCGGAGGCGTCGAGAACCCCGGGTCGCTGATGTTCAGGTCGATGATCGACTCCGCGATGCCCTGGACCGGCCCGGCCGGCATGACCGGGTCGCCCACGTTCACGTACCGGAGCACCTGCGTGTTGATCGTCCGCGCCAGCCACTCCGTCACGTCCCGCGCCTCGACCCGGAACGTCGACCGCGACTCGACCGTCCGCACCACCGGCCCCTGCCACACGAGCTCCTCGTCGCGGTAGATCGACAGCTCATGGATGTACGGCTCGATCTCCCCCAGCAGCCCACAGCAGTCCGGCGCCTCCCCCTTGGCGATCGTGATGAACGCCTCCGACGTGTCGTTCACCGTCCGGTTCCACGACACCCCCGTCAGCCCGTCGACCCCCGGCGACGTGAACGGCCTCGACCCGCCCCGCCAATGGATCACCGCCGAATACTGCTGCGGACACCCCAGCCTCCCGGACACGTCACATCACCCCGCGTCCGAACGGGTCACCATCAGCACCCGCGCCATGGTCCCGGCCCCGGTGGACGCCTGCGTCGTCAGGATCTCGATACACATGCCCTCCGGGCACTGGAAGACCGGCCACTGGAACGCGTCGCCCTGCGCCCCGTACAGCGGCGGGGACGTCGTCGACGTACCGACGAGCTCCGTCTCGCACTCCACCGTCGCCCGCTGCGTCCGCCCGTCGACCACGAGCTTCGACCCTGCCGGCAGGAACGGGATCTGTAGATCAGCGCACACCGAACACGGGTCGAGGAGCGCGTCCGCGCAGTCCGCGCCCGTCAGCGACGACCGGAACCGCACGACCAGCCGCCGCAGGTCCGTCGCCCCGACGTCGAGCTCCAGCACCGGCACCATGTCGAGCCGGTTCGGCACGTCCGTCGTCGGGATGGAGATCACCGTCCGCAGGAACGTCGCCGACCCGGTCGGATAGCACGGGTCGACCGGCACCGGCACCCGCACGATGCTCGGAGGCGACGGACAGTCCGGGTCCTCCAGGCAGTCAGCGGCGCCCTCGCACTCGTCATAGACCGTATCCGGGTCCGTCACCACCACCGTGCCGGCCGTCAGGTCGTACCAGGTCTCAGACGCCGCGATCGGGTTCCGGTAGATCCACGGCGTCCCCGCGATCAGGCTGTACGTGATCCGCGCCAGGATCCCGTCACTGAGGTACTCCAGCGACTCGACCGTGGGCCCCTCCAGCAGGCCGACGTTGTACAGGTACCGCATCGCGTCGCAGCCCTCGCACTCCGGGCAGCACGCGAACACCCCCAGCTCGGCCCCGTCGCACCCGTCTTCACAGCAGCCCGTCAGCGCCGCCGCCATCCACTCCAGCCCGTACGACAGCGCGCACTCGTCCCGCACGATCATCAGCACCGTGTACGTGATCACCCGGTGCGCCCGCCGCGCGATGCCCAGCGCCGACCCGTCCCCGACGAGGGGGATCGGCGTCCGGGAGATCGTCGACGAGTGGAAGCCCGTCACGTCCAGGCCCATGAACCCCAGCACGTCCGCCGATGCCGGCACCGCCGGGTCGTACCACGGCGCCTCGTCCGTCGCCGGGTCCGTGTACGGCTCGTACGGGTCCGCCTGGAGGTCACCATGGTCCAGCGCACACGGCAGCTCCGGGCACGCGTCACACTCGATCGGCAGACAGTAGAGCTGCGAATACGTCGCCGCACGAACCGAGTTGATGATCTCGGTACAGGCGAAGTCCGCATAGTCGAAGATCATCGGCTCACACTCCCGCCGCCCGCGCGACCCGCCCGTACAGGTGCTGAGCGATCGCCATCGGGTCGTCGACCCGCGTCTGGATGTTCCACACGTTCGTCACGTTCCGCTGGACCGGCTGCTGCGGCCTCGACGCCTTCGCCGGAGCCGTCGCCCCCTGCTTCGCGAGGAGCGCGAGCAGGCCCGACTTCTCCGCCAGCTCCGCCGCCCGCTGCGGCTTCGTCAGCGGGATGATGACCTCCGGCCCCGCCTCGCCGACCAGGCCGACCACCGGGGACGTCACGACACCGCCCTCCGCGAACGGCAGCACCGCCCGGACCGCTGCCGGCAGACCGCTCTTGATCTTGCTGACGATCCGCGCCCCGATGTTCCCCAGCGCGTTCACCAACCGGCCCGGCAGCGTCGAGAACAGCGACACGATCGAGGAGATCAGCGAGGACACCGCGCTCCTCGCGCGACCGAGCGCACTCGAGAACGCTCCCGCGATCCGAGACCCGATCGACGACAGCGCCGACCCGATCCGCCCCGGCAGCCCGGAGAAGAACGACACCACCGACGACCCGAACGACCGGGCCGCCGCCAGCGCGGACGACCCGGCCGACCGGAACAGGCTCGACAGCCTCCCCGGGATCGACGAGATGGCCGACGCCACCCGCCCCGGGAGCGCCTGGAAGAACGCCACGGCCGACGACAGGAACGACGTGATCGCCGACCGCGCCGAGTTGAACGCCGACGTCAGGACCGCCAGGACCCGCGACCCGAACGAGGAGATCGCCGACGCCACCCGACCCGGGAGCGCCTGGAAGAACGCGATCGTCGCCGAGATGAACGACGTCGTCGCCGCGGACACCGAGTTGAAGGCCGACACGAACAGCTGGACCAGCGTCGCCCCCAGCGACACGAGCGCGTCGGCGATCATCGTCGGCAGCCGGAAGAAGATGAAGATGATCGCCGCGAGGGCCGTGAGCAGGGCGATACCGACCGCGGCGACGGCGTTGACGAACGCGTCGACGAGGAGCCCCGGCAACGCCGCGAGGGCCGCGCCGATCAGCCCCGGCAGGGACACGAAGAACGCCACGACCGCGTTGAACCCGGTCCGCAGCGCCCCGAGCACCTGCCCCGGCAGCTCGGAGAAGAACGTGACGACCGCGGTGAAGCCGGTCGACAGCGCCGACCCGATCGACGTGAAGAGCTCGGAGAAGAACGTCGAGACCGACGAGCCCAGCGACGACAGCGCCGACACGATCCGTGCCGGCAGGCCGGTGATGAACGTGATCGTCGACGTCAGCCCGGTCACCAGCCCCGTCAGCACCCCGACGACACCCTGGATGATCGGGACGACGGCGCTGATCGCCAGCCAGCCGACGAACGCCGCCGCGATCTCCAGGACCGGGGCGAGGAGCTGCACCACCAGGACGACGAGCGGCGCCAGCGCGGCGACCAGCCCGGCGATCGGAGGCAGCACCGGCAGGAGCGCCGCGACGACCGCAGAGAACGCCTCGATCAGCGGCGGCAGCACCGGCAGCAGCGCGTTGACCAGCGCCGTGATCAGCGGCGTCAGTGCGGCGACGACCTGCGCGAGGACCGTCGCCACCGACGCCAGCAGCGGCGCGAGCTCCGCGATGATCTGCGCGACCGCCGCACCGACCCCGGTCGCCAGCGGCAGCAGCGCGTTGACGAGCTGGACGAACGCCGCGGTGATCGGCGGCAGGATCGGGAGCAGCGCCCCGACGAGGGCCGTGATGATCGGCGCCAGGGCCTCCGCGAGGACCTGCAGCACCGGGGCGAGCGCCTGCGCGATCACCGAGACGAGCTCACCGGCCAGCGGCAGCAGCGGTGTCAGCGCGGCCACCACGGACGCGATCGCCGCACCCAGCGGCCCCAGGCTCGGACCGATCGCCGCGAGCCCCTCAGCGAGGGCCCCCGCGACGACGTCGAGCACCGGGGCGATCTCCGCCAGCGCCGGACCCAGCGAGTTGATCAGCGAGACGATCGCCGGGCCCAGGGTCGTGAACACCGGGGCCAGCGCGGGGGCGATCGCACCGACCTGCGTCACCAGCGCGCCGAGGATCGGCCCGAGCTGCGCCGCGATCGTCGCCAGCGTCCGGAAGACGTTGGCGATCGCCTCCTGGCCCTGCGCCGAGTTGACGAACTCGGCGAACGACCGGGTGATCTGCTGGAGGTTGGCGAGGAACCCGCCGCCAGAGACGTTCGCCGCCTGGAAGACCCCCGACAGAATGTCGCCGATGTTCCCGAGCAGGTCGCCGAACTGGGCGAACGCCGTAAGCGCCTGGTCGACCCAGCGCACCGCGTCACCGCCGGCAGCGATCCGCTGGAGGAACTCCCCGAACCGCTCGCCGAGACCGGAGATCCCCGACTGGAGCTCAGCGCCGAACCGGTCGGAGATGACCGCGGCGACCTGGAGGAAGCCCGCCGTCAGCTTGTTCGTCGTCAAGGCAAGCCCGTCGACCGCCAGGCCGGCAGCGTTCAGGATGCTCTCGACGTTGCTGACGCCCTGCGCCCCCTGGAGGTAGCCCGTGACCCCCAGGGCCGCCCGCCCCCACCCGGCCGCGATCCGCGACAGCCCGGATTCCAGCGGCCCCCCCAGGGCCGCCGCGACCTTCGTGATCTCCCCCTCAAGCTGGGAGAAGAACGCGTCCTGTACCGACGACCGCAGGTCCTCGAACGCGGGCTGCAACGCCCGGACCTCACGGGCCGCAGCCTGCGCCGCCGGAGAGAGGTCCTCCAGCGCCTTGGTGAACTCCTCAGCGGTCCCCGTCAGCGCGGCGCTGAACGCATCGCCGACGCCCTGCAACGCCAGCTTGAGCCCGCCCAGCGCCGCCTGAAACCCGAGGATGACCGCGGGCGCCGCCGCGACGATCCCGACCATCGGCGCCAGCGCCGCGCCCAGGCCGACGATCGACGTCGTCGCGCTCGCCGCCGCGATGCCGATCGCCCCGAACCGGAGCAGCCCGCCCAGGGCCCCGCCCACCCGCCCGGCGACGCCCGCCAGACCAGCCAGCGCGCGAGAGAACCGGTCGGTGTCGGCGTCGACGTTGACCGTGACGTCCGGGGCGTTGTGGGCCCGGATGCGGGCATCGAACCCGTCGAGGTCCGGGACGACCGTGACCTCGAACTCCTCGCCCGCCAGCGCCGCCCGCAGCCGCTCAGCGAACACCGAGGTGTCCGGGAGCACCGGGATGTTGATGCCGTCCAGATCCCGCAGCCCACGCAGGAGCGCCCGATCAAACCGGGACAGATCCGGGAGCACCGGGATGTTGATGCCGTCCAGGTCCCGCAACCCGCTCACGAGCCCCCGGTCGAACCGGGACAGGTCCGGGACGACCCGCACCCGGACATCGTCCAGGGACCGCAGCCCGGCCCGGAGCTGGGAGGCGAACCGGGTCAGGTCCGGCGTCGCCCGAACCACGGCGTCCGGCAGGGACCGCAGCCCGGCCCGGAGCTGCGAGGCGAACCGGGTCAGGTCCGGGGCGACCCGGACCATGGCGTCGGGGAGCCCACGCAGACCGCTGGTGAGCTGCTGCCGGAACCGGGTGAGGTCCGGGGTGATCCGTACCGCCGCGTCCGGCAGGGACCTCAGACCGGCCCTGAGCTGCTGCTCGAACCGGCCCAGGTCCGGGGCGACCGGCACGGTGACCGTGGCCGACGTCGCCAGGCCGGCACGTAGCGCCGCGTCGAAGCCATCGAGGTCCGGGGCGACCGGCACGGTGACCGTGGCCGACGTCGCCAGGCCGGCACGTAGCGCCGCGTCGAAGCCGTCCAGGTCCGGGGCGACCGGCACGAGGAGCGTGGCCGACGTCGCCAGCTCCGACCGGAGCAACGCGTCGAACTGATCCAGGTCCGGCGCGACCGGCACGAGGAGCGTGGCCGACGTCGCCAGCTCCGACCGGAGCAGCGCGTCGAACTGGTCCAGGTCCGGCGCGACCGGCACGAGGAGCGTGGCCGACGTCGCCAGCTCCGACCGGAGCAGCGCGTCGAACTGGTCCAGGTCCGGCGCGACCGGCACCGTCACCGTGGCCGACGTCTCGATGCCGGCACGCAACGCCCGGTCGAAGCCGTCCAGGTCCGGCACCACCGGCACGACGACGGACCGCAGCCCCTCCGCCCCGGACCTCAGCTCAGAGTCGAACCGGCTCAGGTCCGGGAGGGTCTGGACCGTCGCCTCTTCGGTCGCGAGGAGCAGCCGACGGATCGACGCCTGGAACTGGTCCAGGTCAGCGACGACCGGCACCGAGACCGGCGCCAGGTTCCGCAGCCCGCGACGGAGCTCCCGGTCAAACCGGTCAAGGTCCGGCTGTACGACGACGTCGACCGCGGCCCGCAGACCGCGCTCGATGTTCCGGCGGATCGTCTGGCCGATGGTCCGCGTACTGCGGTTGAGCGCCTGCTCGATCCGACGACCGAGATCCCGCGCGTCGGCGACCGCTTCCGTGTCGTCGAGGACGATCGTGATCCGGCCGACGCCGTAGTCCTCTTCGTCGGCCACGGGGCAACCTCACGCGTGCGTGATGATTGCCCGGCCCAGAACCAGCGGCGTGACCAGACTAGCCGCTACGCCTGCCCGTCAGCCGTGCGTCCTCCGCCGCCAGCTGCGCCGTCAACGCCTGCGCCTGCGCCCTCGTCATGCCGGCACCGGGTACACGCACCCGCTCACCCGCAGCAGGACGCCACCCCTGCGGCGGCGCGTACAGCTTCGCCCGGTTCCGCTGACGCTCACTCTCGTCCTCCGCCGTCTGGTCCATCGCGGCCTCAGCGGCGGCCAGCATCGTCCGCAGCGGCCACCGCCGGACGTCTACCCCCTGGAGCGCGAGACTGCCCTCCCAGGCGTCCCACCCGGCCGCGACGCTGGCGAGGAGCCGGTAGACGACGTAGGAGGGCGCTTCCCCGCCCCACCTCCGTACAGCTCGACGACCCACTCAAGGAGCTGCACCAGGATCCGGTCCGGCAGCCGCAGCGAACGGTTCTCGACCCGCGCGCCCTCGACCCCCGCCGCCTTCTCCTCCGCGGCCTCCGGCGACTGGAAGGTGTCCACGACCTCGTCGTCACCGACGACGACGTCCCACCGGGCGATGACCTCCGCCGACTCCGGCAGCATCAGCGACGCCAGGAACACCCGCAGCGCCCCGACCGTCCGGCGCAGGTCCGCGGGGGACGCCTTCGACAGCTCCGACACGTCGACACCGAGACGCTTCTGCGACGTCTGGAGCTGCTCGTACGCGTCCAAGAACTCGTCGCCCATCACCTCCGGCTGGAACAGCAGGGTGACGTCACCGATCGTCGCCTCGTGAGGGTCGACGTTGAGAGCGAATGTTTTGTTGGCCACGGGTGGCTCCAAGATCTCCCGTGCGGACGCCCGGCCCAGAACCAGCGGCGTACGGGGAAGGGTAAGGCACCCGCCCAACCGCTGATCTACCTCAAGTCGCGTATGCCGGCCACGAGGACGCGGAAGGCTCCCGGCATGAGCATCTTCCCCCGACGGGATACCGTTCCCTACGCGGGTACGCCGGTCCCGGTCGGCGACCGAACCCCCCGGGTCACTCCTTGCCCGGGGGGTTCGCTCTACCGCCCCAACCGGAGCGCACGACCCAGGAAGTTGTTCGGCTTCGTCCCCGGATGCCGCACCAGCTTCGCGAACACCACGTCGCCGCCGACCTCGAACCTCAGCGCCTTCCGGCGGCGCGGCCGGATCAGGTGCGGACGCGTCCCGTCCAGCACGAACCTGGTGGCCGGGTGATCGCACGTAATGACCCCCTGGAGCCCCTGCGGGCCCTCCGTCACCTCCCAGGACACAAACCGGCCCATACGGCCCGGAGCCTCCCGCTCAGCGATCCGCGCCGTCCGCTCCGTCCGGGCCGCCAGCCGACGCGCGACCGTCCCGTTCCGCAGCCGCAGCAACCGCGCCAACTGGCCCGGCGGAATGCTCACCTCGACCGGCATCAGGACTCCTCCGGACAACGACACCCGGGCAACGCCACCGTCACCCGCTGCTCCACACCCACACACCCGCCGTCCGGGCCCACCGCCCGCTGCTGCCCCAGCGAGAAGATCCGCCCGCGCGGCCTCGTCGACGTCCCCGGCAGGCAGCACAGGAGCGCGTTCTGCACCGTCACCATGTCCACATGCAGCACCCGGGCCGCCCGCGACAGCTCCTCACACGACGGCGGACACCCGTTCTCGTCCATCGTCGGGGCGCACCGGAGCAGCGTCACGAGGAGCTCGACCGCGATCACCGACGGCGGAGTGCAGCCCCTCACGCCCTGGACGAGACGCTTCTCGCCCATCGGCGACGGGAACTCCTCCAGGCTCGTCGGGTACGTCCGGACGACCGACACCGACAGCTGCCCCCCGGCCTCGTCGTCGCTGCACGGGTCTTCGCAGGAGTCCCAGGCCGGTTGTCCCGGCACGAGACAGGCCCGGCAGTCCGGACACCCCGGCTGCCCCTCGACGTCGACAGCAGCGGCGTCCAGGGCCGTGCAGACGCACGCGAGGACCGCCTCAGCGACGTCGTTGATGGCCAGCGGTGTGAGCGACACGGCTCAGTCCTCTCCCGGCCGGGTCACGGCCACGTCGTCACCCGGGGCCGCCTGAAGTCCGGACTGTAGACCCGCGAAGGCGACGCCAGCCGGTACGGGTTCACCGCCATCAGCCACATGTCGACCAGCGGCAGCCCGGTCAGGCCCTCCGAGTACAGCATCGTCGGGTCCGGCATCTCCATGTCGACGCCCTGCCGGCTCAGCCGCGTCACCCGCCGGTTCACCTTGCAGCCGCACGCCCCCGGCGAACAGCCGCTCAGGAAGTGACACACGAGCTCGCTGACGGCCGCGGTCGCCGCCTCGTCGAGGGGAAGCCCCCACCGGTACGTGACCGTGAACGTCCCCTCGCTGCCGGCAGGCGCGCCCATGTCCTGGCAGTCCGGCCAGCACCCCCCGTCGGTACGCACCAGCCGCCCCGGCGCGTCGACCCGGTACGCCTCCGGCGCCAGGACCTCCCCGTCGACGTTCACTTCGGTGACGTCGTACACGGGCCCCGGCAGATACACCTCACACAGCTCGCCACAGGAGCAGTCCGAACGGCACCCGCAGACCGACGCGTTCCGCCACAGCCCGTCAGAGCCGATGTACGGGATCCACGGCCCGGCCGACCCCCAGGTCACCGCCAGCGGGTACGAGTCCAGGCACGTCTTCCGGCACGGCCGCACGGTGACCGGACACGGCCCCCAGCGGCGCCCCGACAGGGCCCACAGGATCTGTGAAGCGACCGCCGTCCACCGGTCGACCTCCGCCTGCTCCATCCCCTCCGGGACGTCACAGCACAGCGCGGTGGGCCACGCCTCGCACGGGCCGACCTGTAGCGCCATCACGCCCTCCCGGGAGTCTCGTACCGGCACGGGGCCGGGAATGCTCGGCGGATGAACTGGCCCACCATGCCGTTGTCGAAGGAGTCCGGCATCGTCGACAGGAACGCGCTGTCGGGCCCGAAGCCACGCGGCCCGCGGTGCATGACCTTCACGTCCTGGAGCTCCTCGCCACCGATCTCGGCGAGGACCCCGTACAGCGTCCGCTTGTGAAGGACGTCGATATGCCGGCCAGCGTCGAGGGCCTTCACCATGCCGGCCTTCTCGACCGGCAGCGGCACGTGCAGCTCGTACGACACCGGGGCCGGATGCCCGAGCTCCGCCAGCAGCGCCCTCGTCTCCCGCAGGCCGCGCAGGTATGCCCCGGTCTGCCGGGCCGCGTAGTACGCCTCTACCCGGTCGGCCGGGCCCCGGTGGTACACCGGCATCCCCCCGTCGACCGGCCGCATCACGAAGAAGTCGTCATCGCACAGCACGAACGTCGGCGAGACCTCCGGGTGCTCACACGCCGCGCGGACCGCCACCGTCGTGTTCTGCCACTTCGTGCCCGTCTGCCTCGTCGGGATATGGCCGGCACCGCGCACCCACTGCGGATAGCCGCCGACCAGCCACACCCGACGGTGCGGGAGGTTCGCCGCCCAGGACCGCAGCGCATACCTGAGCTGCTGGTTCTGGTAGCCCTCCCGCACCGGGACGACCAGGTCGGGCGCCTCCACGTCAGGACGCCAGGCAGACGCCACCGGTGACCGGCGTGTAGTCGCAGACCACGGTCGGAGGCGCGATCGTCGTCGTGAACGTCCTGCGGTGGCAGGTGTTCCCCAGCGGCGTCAGGAGCGTCCCCGGGGTGTTCGCCGCATCGATCGGCATGACGTCGTACGGGCCGACGCCCCACCCGCCTCCGGCCCGCGTCGACCCGGTCAGCGTCAGGTCGACCGCCGTGCTCCCGAGCTCCATGTCGCCGAGGAGCCCGTTCGTGATCCACGGCAGCAGGAAGTAGATCCACTGACCTTCCGCGCCTTCCACGCACTCCTCGCCGATGACCTCCGCCCAGAGCTCCAGGGCGAAGCCCGTGTTGCACTGCACCGAACAGTCGTCGTACCCGATCGGCGCACCGTCGTAGCCGAAGACGACCGGGTTGCCCGTGGTCAGCTCGATGAACTCCGGCGACAGGGCGAAGAACGACAGCTCGACGTCGTACCCGTTGAACGTCGGGCACCCGCGCTTGAACCCGCACTGCCGGCCGTTCGCGGCCCGGTACTCGACGTCCTCGCCCTCGTCGACGTTCGGGTTCATGGCGAGCGTCGCGAAGCAGTCGAACACGAAGCCGTTGTCCTCGCCACAGACGGGACGGCCGCAGCTGTCGAGGCGGGTCACGCGGATAACGTCCGCGTTCGCGATCAGGGGACAGGGCATCAGGGCCTCCAACACACCAGGGGGTGTTGGCCCGGCCCAGAACCAGCGGCGCTACCACCCCAGCATAGCGAGGTAGCAGCGCCGCAAGCCGTGGCGTTCCCGTCCTACTTGCCCTTGGACTTCGCCGCCGCCCTGGTCTTCGGCGCGGTCGACGCCGACCGGACGAGGCCGCCCATGTTCACCGGCTGCGGCGGCCGGTGCTCGGCGAGCAGCGCGGCGTACTCCTCCGCCGTGATCTCCACCCACCCCTCCGGCGGGGGGAAGAAGCCGCCGGACCTCCGGACGGACGTGCTGTCCGGCGACCGGTAGTAGACGTGCGCCATCGTGGGCTCCTTACGGGGTGTTCGTCGTCGTGACGATCGTGGCGTCCGACGTCCAGTTGTTGATGGTCACCGTTCCGGCGATCACGTTGATGGCGGGGAACATGGTGACGTTGGAGCCGGTCGTCGCCGGGATGTTCCACAGCGCCTCGTTCGCGGAGCCGCTCGCCCGGATGTGCCCGGCGACGCCGAGCGGGGTCAGCTGACCCCACAGCGGGCGGACCTGGGGGGCGCCGCCGTCCTGGATGACGACGTAGCCGACCTCGAAGACCGCGTCTGCGCTGAACTCCAGGTCGAAGTCGCCGCTGTTCGTGATGACGTAGCCCCACGGCCGGCAGTTGTTCCCGATGAAGTTCGGCGGGACGTTGAACTGCTGGATCGCGCCCGGGTCGATGACGGACCAGCCGCCGGTCGGGCCGATCGGGTCGAGGACGCCGCCGAGGAAGTGCTCCACGTAGATGTGATCCTCCGCCGAGAAGTGCTCCGGCGGGGTCCACAGGCGGTTGGTGTTCGGGTCGCACTTGAGCGTGGACTCGGTCGCGACGTCGCACGTCCAGGGCCACGCCTCCTGACCGGCCTCCGGCGCGACGATCAGCGGGTCCAGCGCGGTACCCGCCCCGTCGAGACCACAGCCGGTCACCAGCGCGGCGGCCGTGCTGTAGAGCCCGCCGTCCGTACCGAAGATCGTCGCGTTCCCGGCGTCCGTCGACAGCCGCGCGGAGATCAGGCCCGTCACCGGGTCGTACGACGCGCCGTCACCAGCGGAGAAGCAGGTGCGCACCTGGGCGCACTCCAGGTACAGCCCGTCAGGACCGGCGTTGATCAGGTTCGTTCCGCCGCCCGGGGGCGCCGGGTCGAGGATCACCGCACCCGACACGACGTACGGGTCCAGCGCCGTACCGGTCCCGGTCACGGTCGTGTCGACGGTCGGCGTGTCCAGCGCCTGAATCGTGGTCCCGCCGCCCGGGGTGTAGATCCCGCCGTCGCCGCCGAACGTCGTCACGTTGCCCGGGTCGGTCGACACCCGGGCCGCGATCACCCCGGTGACCGGGTCGTAGTCGATGCCGTCGCCTTCGGTGAAGCAGGTCCGCACCTGCGTGCACTCCAGGTACAGGCCGTCGGCGCCCAGCCGGATCAGGTTCGTCCCGCCGTCGGGCGGGGTCGGGTCGAGGCGGACGTCCGAAGAGATCACGTACGGGTCGAGAGCCGTGCCGGTGCCGGTGAGCGTCGAGTCGATGGACGCCGTATCGGAGACCTGCACGATGGTGCCGCCGCCCCCGCCGCCGACGGGCGCCCACAGCCCGCCGTCGCCCCCGAACTGGACAGCGTTGCCACCGTCCGTGGAGATGCGGGCCGCGATGACCCCGGTCACCGGGTCGTAGTCGATGCCGTTGCCTTCGGTGAAGCACGTCCGCACCTGCGCGCACTCCAGGTACAGGCCCTCACCGGTCTGGCCGATCAGGTTCGTCCCGCCGCCCGGAGGCGTCGGGTCCAGCTTGACGACGCTGGTCAACACGTACGGGTCCAGGGGCGTCCCCGTGCCGGCCAGCGTGTGGTCGATGGTGTCGGAGTCCTGGGCGACGAGCTGCCCGGCGGCCGGGGTGTAGACCCCTCCGTCCGGGCCGATCGTCGTCGTGTTGCCCGGCTGGTTGGAGATCTGGACGTCGAACTCCCCCGTGGCCGGGTTGTAGTCCAGCCCGTCACCAGCCGACACACACGTCCGGACCTGCGCGCACTCCAGGTACAGGCCCTCCGGACCGGAGCCGATGAGGTTCGTCCCGCCGCCGGGCGGGGTCGGGTCGAGGATCACGTCCGCGGTCACGACGTACGGGTCCACGGCCGTGCCGGTGCCGGCCAGGGTCATGTCCACCGTGTCGGTGTCGTCGACCTCGACCTGGCCGGACGACGCGGTGTAGACACCGCCGTCGCCCCCGATCGTCGTCGTGTTGCCCGGCAGGCCGCTGATCTGGACGTCGAACTCGCCCGTAGCCGCGTTGTAGTCCAGCCCGTCACCAGCAGAGAAGCACGTCCGGACCTGGGCGCACTCCAGGTACAGGCCCTCAGCGTTGGACTGGATGAGGTTCGTCCCGCCGCCCGGAGGCGTCGCGTCGAGCTTGACGACGCTGCTGATGTTGTACGGCGACCCGGCCGACCCCGTGCCGGAGATCGTCATGTCCACCGTGTCGGTGTCCGTGACCTGGACCACGGTCTGATCGGCGCTGATCACGTACGGGGAGGTCGCCGACCCGTTGCCGGTGATCGTGATGCGGTCGCCCGCGTTGATGACGCAGGAGCACGTAGTGCGGCAGCAGGTGGCCATCGGGCTTCCTCCTCACGCCTGTACGGCGTGCACGAGGTGAAGGCCCGGCCCAGAACCAGCAGCTACCGCCCAGCATAGCCAGGCGCCCGCCCCCCGCCCGGGGGCCGACGACCCGCTACGCCCCGGCCGAACGGCGCGGCACGGCGCTGCCGGCAGCGAGCTCCCGCACCGTGTCCGCCCACGCGGCGAGCTCCCGCCGCGCCTGGTCGGCCAGGGCCTCGCTGCGGGCGTACGCCGCGGCGACGGCCGCCGCCCTCCGCGGCCCGTCCGCGTACAGCTCGCCGACCGCTTCCGTCCAGGCCCCGACGTCGGCCCGGTCGAGGAACAGCGCGGCGTCGCCGAGCGCCTCCCGGAGCCCCGGGGTGGGGTGCGCGATGACGGGGATGCCGGAGGCGAGCGCCTCGACGGCCGCCATGCCGTACGACTCGTACAGGGACGGCATCAGCAGCACCCGCGTGTGGGCCCACACGTCCCGCCGCATGTCGGAGGTCTGGCCGATGATCCGCGCGTTCGGCGGACGAGGCATGGTGAGCTGCTGGCCGTGCGCCCCGGCGACGCCGAGGAACGGCAGGTGCGGCAGCTCGCCCGCGACCGCCCGCCACGTCTGTACGCCCTTGTCGGCCGACATGTTGACCAGCGTCACCCGGTCCCCCGCCGCCTCCGTCCGGTGCTCCTCCGGGCGTACGGGGGGCCGCACGATCAGCGTCGGGATCTCCCGGACCTCGACGTACCGGGGTGCGAGCGAGGCCCGTACCCACTCCGTGTTGATGACGACGAGGTCGGGCCGGGCCGCGAGGGACCGGGCGGAGTAATCGAGGTCGGAGTGGATCAGCATGACCGGCCGCGCCCCGATCCTGCGGGCGACGGCCGTCGCGCGAGCCGCGTAGTTGTGGTGCGTGATCAGGACGTCCGGCCGCATCCCCGTCAGGAACAGCTCGGCGGGCTGCGTGCCCAGCCGCACGTACGGGACACCGTCGACCTCCCAGGACGGCGGGGAGTCCGGCATCGAGGAGCAGACGACGAGGACCGGCAGCCCAGCAGCCTTGAGAGCCCGCATCATCGTGTGCAGCATCGTCTCCGACCCGGCGCGCCGGTAGGGGACGCCGTAGTGGATCCACGCCACGACCTTCACCGGCTGCCCGGCGAGCGGGTCGTCAGGGATCGGCGTGCGCGCCATGGCCCGTGCCGGCGCAGGCAGGAGCCGGACACACGCCTCCTCGAACTCCCCGACGTCGATGTCCCCCTGATCGATGACCAGGCGGCGCACGTCGGACAGGCCCGCGGTGAGGCGGAGCACCTTCGCGTCCCGCCGGTCGACGACCACGACTTGCGGGCGCACGGTCTGCAAGGCGTGCCACCAGAAGCCGAGCCCCCAGAACGACATGCCGTCCTCGACGCACGGCCCGGCCGCTCCCCGGCCCACGGAGAGGCTCACGCCCTCGTCCGCGCACGGGCCCGGCTGGGCGCGCCCGGAGATGACCACGTGGACGTCATGGCCGGCAGCGGCCATCGACCGCAAGTGCGCCTGCTGCTCGTACGCGGGCAGGAACGCGAGGATTCTCACCGGGACCACCAGAAGTAGGCGAGGACGTCGCCGACGAGCTCGCCGCGGATCGTCCCGGACCGGGACAGCTCCGCCCGCATCCCGTCGGCGGTCCAGTGGTCGACGTGCGTCTCGTACGGGTTGCCGTACACCGCGCCCTGGTCCAGGTGCAGGACGGGCACCGAGACGATCAAGTGGCGGGCGTGCGCCCGGACCTTCGTCAGCAGCCGGACAGCGTCCGGGCGCGGCATGTGCTCCAGGACGTCACCGGCGATGACCAGATCCGCCCGGTAGAACGGGCCGACCAGGCGCCGGGCGTCAGCGACCACAACGGCGTCGTACAGGCCGCGCAGGCCGAACCGGGAGACGTAGGGCTCCCACGCCTCTACGGCCGTCCAGCGGGCCGCGCAGGGCCGTTCCCGGAGCTCTTGGGCGTACGTGCCGGACCCGGCTCCGATGTCGACGACCGTGAGCGGTGCGATCTCCCGGTACCAGGTGCCGGCAGTGCCCTTGCCCTCGCTGTCGCTGTAGGGCATCAGACTCCCTGACCCGGCTCGATCGCCAGCAGGTGCACCGTCGCGCCCACAAGAGGCTGAGGCACCTGCAGAACCGAGATGCCCAAGATCACGACACCGGGAGACTGGCGGACGTTGACCGTGCACGAGGACGCCGACAGGGCCGTGACCCTCGCCTCCGTCGCGTTGGTGTTCGTGGTCTGGAGCCCCACAGACACGACCGGCGCCACGGGGAACGCTGGGCTGAACGTGAAGGTCGCGTTCCCCGCCCCGTCTGAGACCGCCGTACCGGCGAAGACCCGGCGGGCCGCAGTCGGGGCCACGACCCACGTCGCTCCGTCCGACTGCACCCGCCTCGTACGCCCGCGCAAGACGCTCAGGGAGGCCGCAAGGACCCCGTCGACGGTGAACGGGTTCCCGGGCCCTGAGGACGTCCACACGGCCGTGGCCAGGCCGGTATTGGTCAGGTCGTGCGTGCGCCCGGCGACGCCCGTCGGGTCGGGCAGCGACTCAGCGGCCGTCGCCGTCTCGATGACCAGCGAGTCGGTGTTGTGCAGGGGCATGGTCTAGCCTCCGGTCGGACGTGCCTACACCCAGTCGTCGAATGCCTTGTTGACCAGCCGACCGACGTTCGCGCCGGTACTGGTCTTGGTGAACTGGCCGCCCTCGATCACGGAGCTGACGTGCGAGTGCGGGCCCGTGTTGAGCGTGGACTCGCCCGCGACCCGGCACCGCACGAACGTGCCTCCCGGCTGGACGTTCACAGTCGCCTGGGTCTCGATGGTCGAGTTGTCGATGGGCTGGGGAAGGGCCGGGTCCTCGACGTTCAGCGTCGCCCCATTGGTCAGCGCGAGGCGGACGAAGCTCTGGGACGGCGTGCCGGCCAGGGCCGAGTTCAGGTTGATCGTGGTCGTCCCCATCCCGGAGGACTGGAGGACAGAGTCCGTGTTGGTGGACCCGGTGCCGTTCTGGGTGATGTTGAACTGCGCGCCGAAGCACCCGGTCACGGTCAGGCCGCGCGTCGCCCCGGCGGCGCCGACCATGAAGACGTTGCCCCTGCACGCGTTCATCTGGAGCACCGCGGCCCCGTTCTGGGCGATGCCTCCGCCCGCGATGTAGTTGCCCTGCTGCATGGTGACGCTGCCCGTGCCGGTCGCGGCCACGGTGACCCCATTGGAGCGCCGGAAGGTGAACGTCGTCAGGTTCAGGGACGAGGTCGACCCGGCCGCCGTCTGGATGCGGGACTCGCTCATGTCGCCGTCGATGAGCGTCGCGTTGCCGTTGCCCGCGAAGTCCAGCGCGGGCCCCGCGGTGACGTACGGGGTGACGCGAGTGCGGAAGATGCTCAGGATTCCGCCGCCGCCAAGCTCGGCCTCGCTCGTACCGGCAAGCCTCCCGAGGAACGTCGACGCCGTAAGGGTCACGTTGCCGGTGCCGGTGATGTTCATCCGGAACCGGTCCCGGATGACCGTGCCTCCGGACAGGGTCTTGTTGCCGGCAGCGGTCCCCGTGATGGTCAGCGTGGTCGTCGCGTCGAGGACGGAGGAGTCGGTGAGTGTGAACGTCCCGGCGCCCGCGTTGGACACCGTGGCGGCGGTGATCGTCGACCTGGTGGCCACCATGTTCGCGCCGGTCGTGACCGTCGCTCCTCCGGTGACCTCCGTGTCCGTCCAGGCCCCGGCCGTCTTGCCGGTGAAGTCGACCGTGGAGCCGACGAAGCGACAGTTCGTGATCGCCCCTACCTGCGCGCCCATGGCCGTCAGGACGGCATCCTCGGCGTAGTTGTCCCGCAGGGTTGCCGAGCCGAGGTGCCAGGGCCATTGCGTATGGACCGTGGCGGCGTCAGCGTCCACGTCCTTCACGGTGTTCCCGAAGTCGTCGCGCAGCTCGGTGATCTTGTTCGCGGCGAGGTCGTAGATGCCCGGCCACGCCTCCGGGGCGAAGGTCGTGAGGACCCGCGCCGTCTGGCCGAAGGCGGTCGGGCTGACCGGGTTGAGCTCGATCTCGGTCGGGCTCGTGTTCCCCGCCGTGCCGATCGTCGGGGTGTCCGTGTGCAGGACTACCACGCAGTTCTCCCGCAGCCCGCCCCCGGCCGCCAGCGCCAGCGCCTCCGCGCGGGTCATGCGCGGGGCGTAGGCGCACTCTGGAGTGCCGGGCGGGGTGAAACTTCCTGACGTACTCACAACGGCTCCTGAGCTAGGTGTTGAGGAGTTCGAGGCGGAACCGGATCGGGGGCTGCACCGACACGTTGTTGAAGTGGACGGCGAGCGTGCTCCCCCCGTTCATCCGGACCGTGCCCGACGAGGCGGACTGAGGCGGCCCGGACAGGTACGTCAGGCGGGCACGATGGCCGCCCCCGAACACGTTCGAGAGCCGCTGTTCCCCGACGTCCATCCCGATCAGGTTGGTAGGCCACGTGATCGCGGGGAACCCGGCGGCGGTGAAGGCGATGAAGGCCGCGCCGGAGGGCTGCCCGTTCCCGTTGTCGCCGAAGCTCATCTCTACCGTGCTGACGCTGGTCCACGTGAAGGACGGATTGCCGACGACCGGGTCGTAGCAGGCCCCGGTGAGCGTCCACCCGGTGGCGGAGGACGGGGCCGGCACGACGTCGCACATGTTCTCTGCCGTGCCTGACGGGTCGTCCCCGAACGCGCCGGAGGTCATCGTCAGCGTCGGCGTGGTGAACGGGGTGGGCTGGTCGCAGCTCACGACGTCCGCGTTGGCGACGAGGTTGCCGTACTGGTCGTACCACTCCAGCGTGGTCCCCCGTCGGCACGCGAACACCGTCTCGAAGGTGAGGAGCTGGAGCTCCCGCCAGAATGGGGCGGCGCTCCCGCCGATCTGCTTGTCCAGGGTGCGCAAGACGACCCGGTCCACCCCGGTCAGCTCCAGCCCAAGGGGGAGCGTGTGGACGGTCGGGCCCGGCCCGTTGGCGCTCTGGAACGTCTGCGTGGTCAGCAGCGTCGCCCCGGCGTAGAACTCGGCGGTGAAGTGGTTCAGCCCGTCGGCGTCGGTCAGGATGCCCCCGCCCTGGTTCCACAACTTGAGGCCCCGCACCCGGCCCTGTGGGCTGGTGTGGGTGTACTCGACCCGGAGCGTCGTGCTCGGGGTGTTCCCCACCGTCGTGGTGTACCCGGAGAGCGCGCTGGAGTTCGTGACTCCGTCGATCGTGAGGGCGAGGTTCGTCGGGTTCCACCCGGCCTGTGACGCGGTCTCGGCGACCCCGGTGAACTGGACGCCGACGAGCGCGCAGCCGGTCTCTCCGATGAAGCAGCAGTTACACGGGACGGGCATCGTCTTGCCTCCTTCCGGTAGGACGGGGCGGGCCCTGGAGCCCGCCCCGTGTCGACGACGTCCCTAGCGCTGCGTCCAGACCACCGCGGTGTTGCCTCCGATGGCGTCGATGGACTGCGGGCCGGTCAACGTGTTCGCGTCCTCCGCCGTCCACGTCGCGGAGTATCCGGCGGGCAGACCGGCCATGACCGTCCCGTCCGCGTCGGTCACCGTGGCGGTCCCGGACAGGACCGTCAGCGTCACGCTGGTCAGCGTGCCGGCCACGTCCGCGCCCGGAGTCCACGCCGCGTCAGCGTCCCCGACCACCCGGCCCTGTGCCGTGAGGGTCGCTACCGTGCTGCCGGGGCACGCCACGATGTTCGCCTGGGTGATCGTGGCGCCCGTGACCGAGTCGATCAGGGTCACGGTGCCGTTGTTCGCCCGGATCGCGGTGCCCCGGCCCGACCCGGTGTTCGTGCACAGCTCGTCGGCGATGACCTGCGGGCAGCAGTCGGAGCAGAGCCCGACCGTGCCGACCGGAGCGAACGCGGCGCCCGCCAGCGTCGTGTTCGTCGTGGAGACGAGGACGCCCGTGACCGAGTTGAACCGGAACAGGCGGATGAACGGGGTGCCGTTCCCGTCGCACAGCACCTCTTCCACGAAGTCCGTGTCCGACTGGATCGTCTGGGCGCAGACCCCGACCGCGCCCGTCGGCACGAACGGCGCACCGGCCAGGGTGGTGTCGGTGAACCCGGAGACCGCGCCGTTCGCCCCGTAGGTGTACGTCCGGATGAACCGGTTCGGGGTGCCCGCGCTGTCGCACAGGATGAACGACTCGCTGTCGCCCGCCTCCGCGCAGGCGCCGACCGCCCCGGTGGGCGTGTACGTACCGCCCGCGAAGGTGTTGTCCACCACGGCGGTCACGAGACCGTCAGCGTCGCGGACGTACGTCCTCACGAACCGGGTCGGGACGCCCGCGTTGACGTCGCACAGGACGACCGACTCACTGTCGGCGACCGTGCCGGCCGAGGTCGACGCCGCGGCGCACGGCACGACCGTGAAGCCGTCCGCCGTGGGGTCGAGGAAGTTCCCGAGCGCGTCGAAGAATGCGAGCCCGTTCGGGGTAACCGGGGTGTTCGGGATGGAGTCCTGGTGCCGCGCCCAACCCGCGTGGAGGGTGTCCCCGGTGGACGTCAGCGTGTAGCAGATCGCTTCCCGGTCGGCGGTGTCCGGCTGGCAGAGCTGGACCGTGCCCGTCACCGTGTACGGCGTCGTGCCGTCCAGCTCCCAGTCGTTCACTGCGCCCGCGAAGCCGCCCTGTGCCGGCAGGTACAGCACCGACCGGAGGAACGGCACCGCCGTGCCGTCGAGCTGGACGTCGCAGAGCACCAGGTTCTCAAGGTCCCCGCTGCCGACGGAGCAGGTCGTGACGGTGCCGGTCGGGTTGTACGGGTTGCCGTCCGGGTCGACGTTCTCGGAAGCGATAACGTCGCCGTTGGCGTCGAAGATGATCCGCCGCAGGAACGGGATCACGACGTTGTTGGGCTGCCGGTCGCACAGCTCCACGATCTCGACGTCCGTCGCGCCGCACTGCCGGACCTCGCCGACGACCGTGTACCCGCCTCCGCCGAGGGTGAAGTCCCGGAAGCTGTTCAGCTGCGCCTGGTTGGTGGCGTCGAGGGACTGGACGTACTTGCGGAGGAATGGCCCGTTGTCGTCGCAAAGGATCTGGTCGGCCATGTACCGGCTCGTGGTGCACGGGCCGGGCGTCCAGGTGTCCGGGGCGATCGGGGCGCCGTCAGTGCCGAGGAACAGCACTTGGAGCGTGCCGCCGGACGGGTCGGTGACCATGACCCGGATCGCGTTCTGGGGGACACCGCCGACCGTGGCGCACACGATGTCGGAGGCGAGCATGTTGGACAGCGCAGAGCCGCCCTCGCCCTCGCTCGTCTCGGGCAGGCAGCATCCCGGGGTGGGGACCTGCGCCCAGAACTCGGCGTTGGTCAGGGTCTCGCCGGTGTCGACCTTCTGCCAGCCCACGACGGCGCCGCCTGCACACTGCGGCTGCCAGAACGAGCAGATCGTGTTGGTGGTCGTCTCCTCGGTGACGACCACACAGGTGTCGTCGTCGGTGGTGGCGGTCGCGCGCCGGTCCGGGCGGTCGATGTAGGCCCGCATGTCGGTGAACAGGCCACCACGGGCGCCGGAGACAGGGTTAGTGGAGGACAGCGCCAGGGTGTAGGTGCTGCCGGCGTTCAGCGGGATCGTCTGGGAGAACTGCGTCCACGGGTTCGGGCCGCCGTTGTTCGTGACACTGGCCGGGTTGCTGGTGTCATCGATCAGGTCGCCGTTCTGGGCGTCATCCGTGTCGCCGTTGTCCAGCGTGATCCGGTGCGTCTCCCCCGGATCACGCGCGCCGTGGACGACCCGGATGATGAAGTTGCCCGTCGCGGGCGCCTGGAAGGTCTGCCAGATGGTGCTCAGGCCGCCGGGCGGCGGCCCGTCCGAAGTCATCTCCTGGACCGGGGTACCGCGGGGGGTCGGGGTCACGTTGGACCCGTTGACGATGTCCTGTCCCCAGATCTCGAAGGTCCGGCCGACGTCGTTGGTCTCCCAGCCTCGGTTCGCGACGCTCGTGCACAGGGCGTCGTTGGCAGGCTGGTTCCCGGGGAACGGCCCGGGGTCGTCCTCCCGGGACAGGAGCCGGAATCCGTAGTTGCCCTGAGAGACAGGCGGGTCCAGCGGCGGGAACTCGTTGTACGCCGGGTTCTGGATAAGGTCCTGGCCCGCGTTGTAGACCAGTTCGATCAGGTCCGGCGGGCTCTGGTCGAGGCGCACGCACTCGATGTGCACGGTCATCGGCTGGGCCGCGCCGCACACCTGGGGCACGCCGGCATTCGGGTTCGTGATGGTGACCGTGGCCGCCGCCGGGACGCGCCCCTCGATGAAGGTGGTCAGCTCCTCCCGGAAGGTCTCGCCGTCCGGGTCGTCGACCTCCCAGGTGATCCCAGCCGCGTGGCTGACCGCGTCGACCTGGAGCGACTGGACCGCGAACCCGGGGTTGATCGGGAGGGTGATGTCGTACTGCCGGCCTGGGTGCTCCACAGGGCCCGTCGTGGTCGACGTCTGGCAGAACTGCATCGGCGGCAAACAGGCGGCGTCCGGGCAGGGCTGGAGGGTGCCCTGCGGGACGTACGGGTTGCCGGTGGCCGGGTCCACGAACGTGGGCGCGCCGGTCGGGTTGCCTTCGGTGTCGTACTCGTACACCGCGAGCGCGGTCCCGAGGAGATTGCCCTCTGCGTCGAGGTCACACAGAACGATCTGCTCGACGTCGACCGCGTCCGCCCCGGCCCCGCCGGAGTCGCACGGCAGCGGCTGGAACGGCGGAGTCGTCACGGAACCCTCCAGGGTGGTGAATGAACATTCCTGCGTGACGAGGTACTCGCCGCCGCCCTGCGCCTGCTCGGTGAAGCGGGCCCGGTAGTAGTAGGTGGTGCCCTCGGTGAGTCCGGTGAAGGTGTGCGACGGCGACAGGTCGTCGACCGGCTCGGAGGGCGCAGCGGTGTACGGGCCGCCGGGGGCCGTGGCGATCTCCCAGACGACGCTGTCCTGGTTGCACGGGCCGGAGACGTTCACCCGCCCCGACGTCGCGCCCAGGGCCACGTCGCCGCTGGTCTCGGTGGTGTCCGGGACGAGGCACGTGAACGTCGGGTACGGCTCGGTGTGCGTCGGGCCGCAGACGAACCGGTCCACCTCCGTGTCGGTCTCGTCGTAGAGGACGATCTCCAGCCAGTAATCCGTGTCGGCCAGCAGCTCGGCCGGGCCGCCCACGCCGAACACGGTCTGATCGGCCGTGGAGAACCCCAGCCGGTTGCTCGGCGCGGGGGCGCACTCGTTGCTCAGCGCGGTCAGCGGGGCGGCGCTGAACGGCCCGGCCGCCGCAGTACCGATGTTGATCTCGAACTCGTACCCGGCCGCCTGATCCGTGTCCCACGGAGGGCTGGTGACGTCGTGCGTGAGCTGCTGACGCCACCAGTTCCGCGTGACGTTCGTCGACGTCCCGCAGTCGAAGTAGCCGTTAGGTGAGGGCATCGGTCAGGCTCCCTTGCCGTGCTTCTTGCGGCGGTGGGTGGCCAGGCCCCGGTCGGAGGCGTACGACCGGCCGCAGTCCTCGCAGACGTGCGCCCCGTCGGCCGGCACGTCGTCGCCCCCGTGGTCGCCCTCGTCGTCGCCTTCGTCGGCGGCTGGAGCGTCTTCCAGCGGCGCGAAGTCCGGAGGGGCGAGCGGGACACTGTCAGGCCCGTACGCGCCCTCTGGGAGGTCCGGCAGGCGGTCGCCCGGGACGGCTTCCCGCATCGGGACCAGGAGCTCAGGCCCCTGCTCGCCGACCAGCGCGGTAGGCGGCTGTCCGGGCTCGTCCTCGTACGGGGAGACGTACCGGTGCCCGTCGACCGTCGACCCGATCAGGACCTCTTCGGGGACGGCGGTGAACAGGCCGGCAGGGACGGCGAACACGGAAGGCGACACCGTGCGGACCTTCGGCGTCTGCTGGGTGGCCCAGACGGCGAAGGCGCGCCGCTGCTCCGGGGCGGGCTGGACGTGGATCAGATGGCTCATCACCGGCCCCCTACTCGCAGAGCCGGACGCGGACGGCGGCGGCCCTGCAGCAGGCGACTTCGACGACGAACCCGCGCTCGACGAGGACGCGGCGGTCGTTGGTGCGGATGTCGACAGCCTGGCTGTCGTCGTCCGGTACCGGCACCGGAGGCTCCTGGCGGACACGGATCGGCCCAGTGGCGTACAGCCATCCCTCACCGGGCTCGGCGACCGTGCAGTCCGGGGGCCCGACGTTGATCGCGTATCCGGCGCCGAAGACGATGCAGTTCCCGACCGCCGTCTCCGGGGAGCCGTCGACGAACCGGATCAGGTTGCAGCAGCCCATCAGCGCCCCGGCCCCGACCGGGACGTGGAGGACTCCGGTGCCGCCGTACTCGACACCGAGCCACGATTCCAGGGCGCCGACGCCCTGGGCGATGGAGAGCGCCCCGGCTTCGGGGGTCAGGTCCTCGCCCTCCGTACAGAGGAACTCGCGCATGAACCACTCTTCGAGTGCGCGCTGCTCGCCCATGCGGAGGGTCTGGGTCGCGTGCTCGAGTGCCTCCGCGTACGACCAGCCGACGGTCGAGCACTCCGCCCCGGCGTAGATCGCGACCGGCGGCGCCGAGCACACGCCGGGACGTGCGAACTCCTTCGCCGGCACCGGGTCGGGCGGGTCGCCGTCCGGGCACCAGTCGGTGTCATGGGCGTCCGCGCAGGACAGCGGGCGCCACTCCGTACCGAGGAGCTCGTGAGGGTCGGTGACGTCGATGACCGTCGTGCAGCCGGACAGGATCCCGTGGGGCAGCGGCGTGCCCGGAACGGCCTCGACGTACCGGCGTAGTCCTGCTGAGGGCATCGCGCGCCTCCGTTGTCGTCTCGTGGTGACGCGGCGGACCCGCAGTCAGGTCTACGGGGCCGCCGCGCGTACGGGGGCGGAGGTCAGGCCGCGGGGCAGGACATGAGCGTCTGCGCGCCGGTCTCGCCGGACGGGCAGACGGGGACGGTCACCAGGCGAGTGTCGACCGACCGGTCCACGAGGGCGTTGCACTCCTCCGAGAAGAGGGCGGTGTAGTCGTTGGTGACGAACTTGTTCGAGTCGTGGATCACGCCGAGGTTGACCTCAGCGCCACGGCCGATCTGGATCTGACCCGCCGGGTAGATGAGGAAGCTGACCTCATCCGGCCACACGGTGGCGGGGGCGGGTCCGCCGATGCCTCCGGGGAGGACGCCGTCACCGGCACCGATGCCGCGCGCCCACTGGATGCGGACGCCGAGGGGCGTGAAGAGGGCCTGTACCTGGGCGGTGGTGACGTCGTCGATGGAGACGCCGTTGCGGCGCGCCAGGTCAGCGAGGAAGAGGTTGCGGGTCCACCAGGGGAAGACGACTTCGAGGCTGATCGAGTCACAGAAGGAGTGACGCTCGATCATGTCGGCGGCCTGGAGCGCGACGGCGGAGAACACCGGGGAGAGGGCGCCGAACGTCGCGGCGAGGGGGACCGGGGTGGCCGTGGCCACGGCGGCCGTGAAGAGCTCCTGCTTGACGCGGATCTCGTGCGCGACCATCGCGAGGCGCAGGTAGAACGCGGTGAGCTCCGGGAAGTGGCGCTGCGTCAGGATGCCGGACTCCAGGCAGACGCCGACCGCGTCACACCGGACCTCCAGCGGGTCCGGGCAGGGGATCGTGAAACAGGGCTTGGTGTTGCCCGCGATGTCGTCGGCCTCCGTGTGCACCCAGGTCATCGCGGCGATGTCGAGGGACGGCGTCTTGAAGTACCGGATGCCGCCCCTGCTGAGCTGGATCTCGGGCGCGTCCCACAGCATGTCCGGGCAGGCGACTTCAGCGATGCTGTACACGGTCTCTGACGGGGCGCACCAGCCGCCGGAGGCGACCAGGTCGCCCTGGGGCAGGCGGCGCTGTCCGGAGGCGGCGAGGGACACCGTGGTGCCCTCCGGGGCCGACCCTGCGTCGTTGACGACGAGGTCGTCCGGGAAGGGGTGCATGTACGAGGCGACGAGGGACTTCCCGCCGCCGGTCTTCGCGAGGGCGTTCGCGCGGGCGATCGTGCCCGGGATGAGGTCGGTGAACTCCAGCGCGCTGCCGGGGCGGTGGCCGGGGACATCGACGGACGCGGTGAAGCGGGTGCCCGGGGGCGTCGGCTCCGGCACCGCTCGGCGCTGGGGCTGGCGGCGGATGGCGGCCAGGTTCATCGCCGGGCGCGGGGGCGCGGCCGCGGTGACGGGCTCCGGCTCGGCGGCCGGGGCGTCGTCGGTCGCCTCCGGCTCCGCACCGCCCTCCGGGTCCGCGTCGGCGGCCGGGGCGTCGTCGGTGGCCTCCGGCTCCGCTGCCGGCCCACGGACCTGAGCGGACAGGGCTTCGATCTCCTCCGCCGCCTGGCGGGCCGCTTCGAGGCGCCCGGCCTGCTCGGTGCGGATGGTCTCGATGTTCCCCGCGAGGGCGCGGATGTCGTCGAGGTCTTCCGTCGTGATGCTGGTGGCGCTGGACCGGGTCTCGAACTCGGCGATCGCGGCGTCGAGGAGCTCGGACAGCTGGACGTCGTCGAGGGGCGTGATGTCCTCAGGGAACTCGAATGCCATGGGGGCAGCTCTCCATCAGGTGATCGAGATGGGAGCCCGGCCCAGAACCAGCGGCGCTAGAAGCCAGCATAGCCAGACGTCTAGCGCCGCTGCCGACGATGTGGGGCCGACTACCCCTTTCCGTTCGCGGCGGTGGCCTTGGGCTGCTCTCGGACGGTGCTGCCGGGGTAGCGCTTGGCCACCGTGTTGGCGGTCGCTTCGATGCCCGACGTGAACACGACCTTGCCGTTCTCGGCGACGACCTCGTACTGGCGCTTGTTCTTGTTGCAGGCGCAGCCCATCAGGCTTCTCCTCCGGTGGTGGTGCCGGCAGCGGCGGCGGCCGGGGTGGTGGTGAACACGGCGGCGGCGAGGCGCTCGACCTCGTCGCGGGCGGCGGGGTCGCCGTTGCCGGTGGCGATGGACTGGGCGAGCTCGGCGACTTCCGCGCGGCGGGCCGCCTGGGCGTTCTGGACGGTGACGATCGCGTGGGCCAGGCCCTCGACGAACGGGACGCTCGTGATGAGGGCGGAGGCGACGGCGTCGACGTGGGAGCTGAGGAGCGGCTGCCGCTGTCCGGGCACGTCCGGACGACTGTCCGGGGCGCTGTCCGGACGATGTCCGGGCAGGTCAGCGGCCGTGTCCGGGGCGGCGTCCGGGTCGTGTCCGGGGTTGTCCGGAGCGTTGTCCGGACGCTGTCCGGCGGCGGACGCGGCCAGCGCCAGGTTCGACCGCTCGATGACGGCGGCGACGAGCGGCGACGAGTGCCCGGGGACGGGGACGTCGAGGACGGCGCGGAGCTCCCAGCCGCCGCCGCGCCGCGCCCGCAGGTGGTAGCTCGGCTGGCACGTCTTGAAGACCTTCCGGTCCCAGTCGGACAGCCACGGCGCGCCCGCCCCGGAGAACCAGAGCCCTCCGGCGTTCAGGCCGACGGTGACGATCGCGCCGACGGTCCCGGAGTTGTCGAACTGGCAGACCGCGTCATCGCACTGGGCGCCGTCGCCGTCGTGTCCGACGTTCATCGTCATCGCGCCGACCCGGACCGGGCTGCCGTCGTCGAGGATGAACTCCGTGCGGAGGAAGTGGGAGAAGTCGAGGCCCTCCCGCGCGAGGCGCTCGATGGTGATCTTCTTGCCCGGGTAGCCCGCGTGGGGCACCCCGGCCTGTGCGACCCAGCCGTACACCCGGCCGTCCGCGTAGTGCACCCCGCCGGACCCCGGGGGGAGCTCCTCCGCTGTCGGCTCCTTGAACCAGGCTGCCGGCATCGGGGGCGCTTCCCGCATCGCCGACCAGGCGGACGCCTCCAGCTCGGTCAGCGCGGTCTCGTCGACCGCGGCGGCGGTGGCGTCGGTGCCGGTCGTGTTCGGGCCGACGTACAGGCCACGGGACAGGCGGACGACCCTGCCGGCCTTCGCCGCGCGGCCCAGGTGGCCGCGCGCGGTGTCCATGCGGATGCCCAGGGCGCGGGCGACGTCGCGCGCACCTACGGCGACCGGGGAGCCCTTGACGTACTCGACGACCCGCAGGTGGGTTTCGGACGGGCGCGCCGCGGCCTGCATCTCCTCGTCGTCGAACGGCTCCGGCTCCGGGTCCGGCTGCTGGTCGGGGTCGGTGCCTTCGAGGACGATCCGCGCCTGGTCGTACGCGGGCATCGCGACGAGCGTCGCCCCCCGCAGCCGGGCCCGGGTCACGCGCATCAGTAGGTCGCCGCTGCTCTCCCGGTGGACGACCGTGCCCTTGCTCTGGTCGTCGGGGTCTCCGGCGGCTGCCGTGAGGGTGCCTGTGGGCTCCAGGGCGGCCCGGACGGCGGCGGCCGGGACGCGCCCGCCGGGGCCGGTGATGAGCTGCGCCACACGGCCCGTGCGGGAGAGGGCCGTCCCGGACGCGGTCCACTCTGCGGCCGTCGACGCGGTCAGCGACCAGGACCCGTCATCGAGGCGGAGCAGCGACGCGGCGGACAGGGACGCGAGGAACAGGATCTCGCCCTCGTCCTCGTCGGCGCTGTCGGTGCGGTCGACGAACTCCACGCTGACGTCGTCGAGGTCGACGGACACGCCGAGGGGGCCCTTCTCCTCCAGGATCATCAGGGCGTCGGCTCCGGCGGGCAGGTTCGGGTAGAGCACGCCCGTGCCGGGGATGCGGTCGCCGTCCCGGCTGACGGTCTGGATCGCCCCGGCGAGCTCCGCGCCCTCGTGGCCCATCAGCATCTCGTCGGCGTACTGGAGCGGCCACGGCCCGGCCCCGGACCAGTAGATGGAGCCGGGGCGGAAGACTCTGCCGTCGCCGGTCTCGGCGTTCTCGTAGGCGAGGGCGGTGTCGCCGGGGTTGTGCCAGGGGCGGGCGGCCATGCCGGCCGCTGTCCGCTCCTCGGTGTCCTCGGTGTTCATGGGGGCCTCCTGGGCCTGGTCGTCGTCGGTCGGTGGCCCGATCGGGATGTCCGTGTGCTCGCCCGCGAAGGCGACGCGGATGCGGTCGAAGGTGATCGGCCCGAGCCTCTCGTTGAGGTCGGCGAGGAGTTGGGGGTCGTCGCTGTAGGCCGCGCAGACGTGCCCGGCCCATGGGGTGTGCTGCTGGGGGATGCCGGGCCCGTGGGTGTCCTCCAGGGCGTATGTGGCGGCCCAGCGGGCGGACTCCAGGGTCGGGGCGTCCTGCGGCCGGTCGGGGTCGTCTCCGACCGCCCAGACCCAGCACGGGCTGTCGCGGTCGGCGTTCCACATGTTCGCGCCGAACGCCCGCCCGTGGATCCGGTCGTCCGGTAGTCCGTGCTCGTCGAGGCGGGCGCGGAGACCGGCGATCAGCTCGTTGCGCTGGTCTTCCGACCAGTCGGCGCCCTCGCCCAGGTAGAAGAGGGTGAGGTGGAGCTCCTCCCACGGTTCGGCGCCGTCGACGTCGAGGGCCAGGCGGCGGGCGTCGGCCTCCGTGGGGACGAGGGCGATCATGGCGCCGGTGTGCTGGGCGGCGGCGGTGACGGTCTCTCTGCCGGCCATGTCGGATTCCTTCGGATCGAAGACGTCGCCCCGCGCAGCGGGATGCGATTCGTAGGCGGCGGACCGGTCGGCGGTCGCCAACCCCAGGCGGCAGCGGCAGTTGCAGACCTGAGCCGGGGGCGCGGTCGGGTCACCGGGGGCGGACATCTGCACCCCGCCCACGGTGAACGGGTCGTCGAGGAGCTGGATCTGACCGTTCGCGCGGGCGTGGTCGGGGCGCACCTTGCGGTCGTTGCGGGTGAGCCACTGCTTGACGAGCGGCCGGTCCGGCCCGGTGAGCGCTTCACCGGCCGCGAGGGTGCCGGTGTTCCATGCCCGGGTGCTCTCCGTCTGGGCGATGAGGTGTTCCCGTCCAGGGCCCAGGTGGGCCCCCTCGCGGGAGAACGCGGCGCGGAGGCGGTCCCGGAGGGCGTCGACGTCCTCGCCCGCGTCAAGCCCTTCTGCGAGCTCGCGGCGGGCGACGTCCGCGAGGCGCTCCCCGACCGCGTTCAGGAGGTGTTCGGTCGTCTCGACGTACTGGCCGATGCCGGGCGGCAGCTCCCGGCCGGTCTCGTGCCGGCCGGGGAGGTCGTCCCAGCCTTCGGGGAGCTCTGTCCCGACGTCGTCCGCCGCAGCCTCCGCCGCGGTCTCGACGTTGCCCAGCAGCCGGGACACGAGCCCGGACACCCGGGCGCCCCACATGCGGGCGATCCGGCCGACGGAGAAGCGGGCGGCGACGAGCTCGGTGGCGCCGTCGACGGCGCGGGCGAACTCGTCGGCGGTCTCCTCCAGGGCGTCGGCGACGGCCCGGGTGAAGTCGGCTTCGGCCTGGTCGAACTGCCGGTCGCGGTCAGCGGCCACGGTCGATCCTCCTTGGCGGCAGCGGGCTCGATGGGTCGTCGCAGATCTCGCACCACGACCAGGTCCCCACGGCGGAGACGCCTTCCGGGGCGAGGAGCAGCAGGTCGGTGGTGATGAGGGTCTCGGCCTTGCAGGTGGGGCACCAGCCGGTGTTGAGAGTGCCGTGGTGCAGGGCGAGCCCGGCCCAGTGCGGGCGCGCCGCGGGGGCCGGGCGTGGGGTGTGGCGGCGGGTCATGCCGCTGCTCCGACACAGGGGGCGACGACCTTCTCCATCAGCCCGTACTCGTGGTCGATACCGGCCGCGATGAGAGACCGGGTGTAGTCGTCGAGGGACGCGGTCAGGCACTCCGGGTCGAGGCCGTACCGGGCGGCGAGCTCCGGGGTGCGGGTCCATGCGTCGTCGAGGAGCTTGCGCTGCTCGACCTGGGCGGCGTCGACGGGCAGCAGGGTGTGGAGGCGGGCGGGGTCGGTGCTCGTCCAGCGGGCGCGTTCGGAGCGGGGACAGGCGGGGGAGTTCAGCAGCCGCTTGCCCGCGGTCGTCAGGGCCGCCCAGATCAGCCCGTCAGCGGCGGCGAGGATGCCCTCGCCGGGCCGGGCCGGGATGACGGCGGCGACAGGTTCGGCGTCCGGGTTCTGCTCCGGTTCGCTGTTCGTCTCGTCTGCCGGCAGCGGGTCGTCTTCCTCGCCGTCGCCCTCGTCGGTGGGGGCGTCGCCGGGGTTGGGTGCGTCGGCCTCGTCGAATCCGGTCTCGCGGCGCAGGGCCTCAGCGCTGATGCCTCCGGCCTCGAACACTTTGAGGGCGGTCTCGGAGCGGTTGGTGCGGACGCGGAGGCCGCTGGAGTCGTACCAGACCAGGATGTCGTCGGCGTCCGGGTCGTCTTCGGCTTCGAGGATCGGGCGGAGCCACTGGGTGGTGAGGGCGTGGACGACGGTCTTGGCGCGCGGCTCGACCCCCAGGCGGATCGCCTCTTGGCTGAGGGCCCAGACGCCCCAGTGGTTGATGCCGCCCATCCCAAGGAGGATCTCCGCCGGGACGTCGAGGCCGGTCGCGAAGCGGCGGATGGCCTCGTCGCGGAGCTTGATGGCGAGCTCGTCGAAGTCGGATTCGAAGGTGAGGCGCTTGATGTCGCCGATCGTCTCGGCCGGCACCTCCAGGATGATCGGCACCGTCGCGGCTGCTGACTCCGGCTCCCGGTAGGCGGTCTCAGCGACGGTCATCAGGACGTCGATCAGGTCGTCTTCGGCGTCGCCCTGGGCGGGGGTGCCGGGGAACTTGGTGCCCTTGGGGACGAGGAGGATGCCCCGGCCGGTGAGCCGTGAGCGGGCGATCGCGGCGACGGCGGCGTTGAGCAGCTGGAGCTCTTCGAGGAGTCCGATGCTGGCGCGTACGGGGCTGTCGGCCTCGATCTGGCGGGCGGGGTGGGCTTCCCAGACGCGGATCGCGACCGGGGCGGCCGGGTCGGGGTCGGGGTCGTCCTCGTCGTACTCCGGGACCTCGACGGGGAAGCCGTCGATCTCCGCGACCATCTTGGAGCCCTGGGTGCTGACTTCCTTGACCGACAGGACGTGCCAGGTCTCGCCCGTGACGACCTCGTCCTTGACGGTCGGGCGGATGACGATCCATGCCTCGCCGGGGACGACGAGGTGCGGGCCGAAGTCGGCGAGCATCTGCGCCTGGCCGTCGGGGCCTCCGGCGATGCTGGCGACGAGCTCGGCGGCCCGGTGGGTGTCGGGGACGGGTTCGACCTTGCCGTCCGGGCCGCGCCGTCCGGCGAAGAGGGTGAGCCCGGACATGGCGTTGGCGACCCAGTTCGCGGCGAACCGGACCTCTGGGGTGGAGTCGTACATGTCCCAGGCGCGGAGCTGCCATCCCTGGTCGACCGTGGTCGTCCGCGCGCGGAGGCGGCGGGTGGTGTACCGGGAGGCGGCGGCGGTGAGCGCGCGGCGGGCCATCAGTGGCCGTCCCTGGTGTCGTCCCACCGGTTCAGGAGTACCGCCGCCCCGGCGACGGCGAACCACTCGATGCCGTGGACGAGGAGCGGCGTGCCGTGCCAGGCATCGGTGGCGAGGAGCCAGGCGGCGAGGAAGGCGCCGGACACCCACCAGCCGGTGCAGTAGACGCAGGAGATCAGGGTCACGATCGCGGTCCGGAGGGCGGAGTCGGGTCGCTTCTCGTGCCAGCCGATCACCCGGTCACGGGCGGGGTCGAGGATGGAGTCGTGGACGACGAGCTGTGTCCCCCGGTAGCTGGCGGCGGCCAGGAGGACAAGGGCGGCGAGGCTGATCATGTGTGTCCCCTGGGGTGGAGATCATCCTGACGAGGTCGAGCGAGGATGATAGGCCACTCCCGGGGGAGGGGTCCGGCGGTGTTCGCGCAGGTCAACCGCCGTTTTAGATCAAAGAACGGGGTGGGGTCAGAAGAGGTGCGCGGTGCCGTACGGGTCGCCCTCCGGTGCGTCTGTTGTGTCCGGGGTGTCGGTCTCGTCGAGCTCCAGCTGGCGACCGGGCTGCGGCAGGTCGACGATCTCCAGCGATCCCATGCAGGACACGAGGGCGCTGCCGGGTTCGCGGGTCTGGCCGGGGACGTCGTGGCGCCACATCCGGCCCTTCGACGTGCGACCGGCGACGGGGCCGGCAGCCGTGGGGCGTCCGCAGCGCGCGCAGGGGAGGCGCGGGAGCTTCATCACCTGCCCAGTGTGGCCGTGCCGGCACCGGCCCGTACAGCGGGCGCCAGGCGGGGGCGCGGCGGGTCTACACTGCCGGGCCGGGGGCCGGTGGTCGGCTTGACGCCAGTGCCCATGGGAAGCGCCGGGATTGATCCGCACCCGGTGGCCACCGGCCCCCTGCCGGCAGGCGGCCTAGCTCGTGGCAGGCGCGAGGAGCCATCGGGGCGCGGTCGCCAGGTAGTTCAGGGCTTCATCGGGCGTCAGCCCGCAGCGGGCGGCGAGGCGGGGCAGGTCGCTGCCGACCAGCGCGCGGACCTCCGACCGTCTGAGCTGCCATTCGATGTCAGCGAGGGAGATGCGCGGCACGGTGTACTGCCTGTGCGGCGGAATGCGGGTGGTCATGTCAGCGGGTTCCTCTCGTGGCGGTGCTGCCTCCGATGGTGCGCCCGTAGCGGGCCGCTGCGGCGGCGCTCCCCTGTCCGGTCCGGGCCGGGGAGAGGATCGTCGACGAGGCGAGGAGCTCGGCGTACAGGGCCATCACGACGGCGTCCCCCCGGTCCGGGGAGCGGCCCAGCCGGGCGATCAGGTCCTCTTTCGGTTCGATCTGGATCTTCGGGGGGACGCCGGTCTTCACCTCCCACGTCGGGGCGGTCAGGTCGGCGAGCAGCAGGTCATCCGGGGGCAGCATCAGTTCGGCGCCGAACGCCGGGTCGAGGAGCTCCCTGCACCGCCAGTACGCCGCTGACCGGGTGGCCGTGAATCCCCACTCGCCGTCCCTCGTCCGCATCTTGCTCTTCGCAGCGCCCGTGTAGGCGAGGACGGGTTCACCGAGCTCCCGGAGCCGGTCGACGACGCCACCGCCGACGCCCATGGAGTCGACTGCCGGCACCGCGCCGGGGCGGCGCAGGACAGCGGCCTGGACGCGGGCGGTCGTCTGCATGGTGTCCTCGCGGTCGTGGATCTCCAGCTCGGTGATCGCGAGACCCGTGCGGTGGGCGAGGACCGTGCTGTCTCCTCCGCCGCGGGCGACGTCGACGCCGATCACCTGGCGGCCGTCGAGGGGCGGGCGCCCAGCGGCGTCCCAGAGGTGCCAGCGCTCGACCGCCGCCTCGACCCAGGCGAGGGGGATGACGCTGTCCTCGTCGGACGCGTGGAACTCCCCCAGGACGCGGTTGGCGTACAGGGCGGAGTCGCGGCCCCACTGGCGGGCGCGCTGCTCCGCCCACTCCGGGGAGATCCTGCCGGCAGCGACGGCCTCCGCGAGGGTGACGTGGCGTACGTGCCAGTCCTCGAACCCCGGCTTCCTGCTGTGGATGTCGTAGAACCGGCCTGACGGGGGCCCAGGCGTCGAGATGGCGAGGGCGAACGCCTCCGGGAGCCCGGACGTCTGGCCGCCGGAGAACGCGCCCTCGATGGCGTCCCAGGTGCCATCGGGGACGACCTTCGCCTCATCGATCAGGTAGAGCAGGCTGTCGGCGTGCGCGCCCTCGATGAGCTCGGGCTTGGTCGACGCGACGGCGGACGCGGCGCCGAACCGGAGCTTGATGCTGTGGACGAGGAGCTCCGCGTTCTCCCGGAACGGGGGGCGCCCCAGGACGTCCCAGCGGATGAGCCGCGCCCACTTCTTGATCTCGGGCCAGAGGTAGACCGCGAGGTGGCGCCAGGCGGAGGCGGTCGTCAGGATCTTCCAGTCGATGCCGGCAGCGTCCCGGGTCGTCGCGAACCAGAGCACGACGAGCGCGGCCATGCCGGTCTTGCCGAGACCGTGAGGGCCCCGGATCGCGACGCGCTTCTTCTCCGGGAGGAGCCCGATCGCGTCGGCCTGGTACGTGGTGAGGCTCTGGCCGGGCTTCCAGGCGATGACGTCGCGCGCCCAGCCGACCGGGTCGCGCATGTACCTGATCGCCCGTCTGGCGGCCTTCTGGGTACGCCGGGAGGCCACCCGGTCCCGGACGGCGCGGAGCGTCGCGACGTCGCCCGCGCGGACGAGGTCCCGGACGTGCTGCTCAAGCTCCTTCGCCGTCGCCACCCCTGCCCCCTCCCCCGGCCGGGCCGCGCGTCACGGCGCTGCTCCCTGCTCGTCCTCGTCGTCGGCAGCGTCGGCGAGGATCGCGAGGATCTCGTCACCGAGCTTCTGGGCCTCGATGTTGATCTTCCTGGGGGCGGCGAGACCGAGAAGGCGTTCCCTGCCGGCCATGCACTTGAGCACGACGTCGCTCGCCTTGGTGTCGCCCTTGACGGCCTTGCCCCAGTGGGCGGCCTGGAGGCGGTTGTAGCGCATGACCTCCCGGGTGCGGATGGTGTCGGTGTCCTCGTGGCCCCGGGCGATGCTCTCCTCGATGGCCCGGTCGACGGCCTTCTGTGCGGCGGCGCCGTCGGCGTACCCGACCTGTTTCGCGATCGTGCGGTAGTCGACTCCGGCGAGGTGGAGCTGTAGGGCCTGGATGCGTCGTTCTACGGCGGACATGCGCTGTCGGGGCGAGGCTCCCATGGGTGTTCTCCTCGTCGTCCGGGGGGCTCTGTGTGTCCAGGTTTCGCTTTCAACCATGCGGGCGTGGCTGTGACCTGGGGGTTTGTGGGGGCGTCGTGGGGTGGTGGTCGGGGTGGGGTGGTGGCGGGGTGGGGTGTGGTGTGGGTGTGGAGGGGGTGGGAGCGTGGTCCCGGGGGTGGGGGACGGGGTGGTGTCGGGGTGCTAGGGGAGGGTGCAGGAGTCGGATGCGGGCTGCTCGTCGGCGAGGAAGATCGTTTGGGCCATCATCTTGAAGCCGCTCATGCGCTCGCGGAAGGTCTCGATGGACTCCTCGGGGTGGACGGAGTCGATGACGGCGTGGGGGCCGTGGGCGTTGAACTGGTGGGAGACGCCGCGGGGGACCTGCATGTCGGCCCACGAGTTGGGCGGGACGACGAGGTTGTAGCGGGTGCGGTGGTGTCCGGCCGGGACGTCGGGGTGGTCGTCGGTGAAGGTCTCGGGCCGGAAGGTGGTGACGCCGGGGACGTCGGTGATCCGGATGGGGGCGAGGCTGCTGACGCGGATGCGGGTGTCGGGGCCGGTCATCATGCGGACGAAGCGGAGGCCGGTGTGGAGGTGCATCCTGCTGCAGATGTCGCGGTCGACGACGTCGTAGAAGTCCATGAGGTACCTGTCCGCTTCGTACCCGCTGTACGGGGCGGCGAGCATGTAGACGTCGCCTTCCTCGAAGGTCTGCGCGCGGGTGATGCCGTCGACGTCGGGCGTGGTGGCGACGGGGGCGCGGTGCGCGGACTGGACGAGGGCGCGGAGGGCGTCGGTGACGGCGACGGCGATCTCCGGGGGGAACTGGACGACGGGGGTGACGTGGCAGTTCCCGGGGTCGCGGAAGGCGAGGACGTCGTGGACCTCGTTCTCGTCGTCGGGGGTGATCTTCATCGTCGTGGCGGGGGCGGTGGCGGGCATGGTCGTGCTCCTGGTCGTCGTCGAGGTGAGGGGGCGGGGCGTGCCGGCGGTCAGCCGACGGTCCAGCCCTGGTTGAAGGTGTCGGGGGCGTGGCGGGCGAGCATGTTGCCCCGGTCGGCGAGGCGGTCGACCTCTTCGGGGTCCATCTCCAGGCGGGCGCTGATCTCGTCGGGGGTGAGTCCGAGCTTGAGGAGGTCGTCGACGATCTCGGCCATGCCGAGGACGTGGTGAGTACCGCGGGCGCGGTTGTGGCGGACGGTCGCCATGCGGGCGGTCGCGGCGTCCGTGGGCGGGAGGACGACGACGGGGACGAGGCCGTCGGAGAGGGCGGCGACGTCCTTGTCCGCGGCGATCGTCCAGCGGTGGAAGCCGTCGACGACCTCGAACGTGCCGTCGGCCTGGTCGCGGGCGACGATGGGCTGGGTCCAGCCGTTTTCGAGGATCGACGTCTTGAGCAGGCGGTGCTCCGGGGGCGCCTGCTTGTTGGGGTTCCAGGAGTTCGCGGTGAGCTGCTCGCGCGGCATCCAGCGGACGGCGCTGACGGGCTGCTGGTCGGCTCCAACCGGGGCGCGGAACGGGGCGGGGCTGGTCATCGGGTGAGGTCCTTGTACTGGTCGGGGACGATCGCGTACGCGTCCGTGGGGAGGGGGCGGGGGTGGCCCAGCTCGGCCGGGGTGGTGCCGTCGGCGAGGAGCTCGGCGAGCTCGGCGGTGTACGTCACCCAGTGGTCGGCGGTGTCGGCGCGCATGAGCTGGTTGGACTCCTGCCGGCGTTCCTTGAAGTCGCCGCGCATGGCGAGGGTCAGGAGGAACGACCAGTTGAGTCCGGTGTCGGGGTGCGGGGCGGACGGGAGGATGGGGTGGGTCGTCTTGCGGTAGTGGCGGGCCATGACGTCGGCGATGCGGCTGGCGACCTTGTGCTGGACGTGGTCGCCGTGCTTGCGGACGTAGTGGGTGATGAACTCGGGCCAGGTCTGCCCGGGGGGCTTGGGGGGCTTCCCGCCGTAGCCGTAGAGCTCGGTGCGGGCGTACCGGTACGCGGCGCCGATGCCGGGGACGCGTTCGGCCATGCGGGCCCAGACGTCGGGGAAGCACTGGGCGTACATGTGGATCTTCTGTAGGGGCTCCTCGCCGAAGGCGGGTGAGCAGCGCTGACCGGACGGGCCGATGCCGGCCATCTCCATCAGGTCGTACGCCTTGTTGTAGTCCCAGCCGTGGAGGCGGGTCGCGGCCCAGACGTCTTCGGTCCGCCAGTCGTACACCGGGTACGCCTTCCACAGGTTGCCGTGGTTGACGGCTGCGGCCTGCCGGTTCTTGCTGATGTCGTACTTGACGATGTAGTTGTCCACGGACCGGAGGCGGACGGCGTGGGCGCGGATGAGGGACTCCTGTGCGCGGATGCCCATGAGGCACGCGGTGGTGTGCGGGGGCGGGGCGAGGAGCCCGTTGGTGTTCGGGATGCTGAGCCGCTGCTCGGGCGGCCAGAGGGGGAAGCCGGGCAGGGTCGTCCGGGCCTCCGGGGGGAGGGGGCGGCACCACTTCGCCTTGTCCTCCGGGGCCCAGGGCCACCAGTGCGGGGAGCGGCGGGAGCAGGCGTTGCGGTGCTGCACGGGCAGGCAGTACCACTCGAGTGCGACGTCGTCGCGCTGCCCGACGCGGCGGACGTACTCCTCGGTCTCCTGCGGGATGGCTTCCTCGTCGAAGAAGACGACGCGGAGCGGGAGGTGTCGGCGGAGTGCCGGCACCGCGTGGGCGACGTGCAGGGCGACGTTCAGGATGGCGGTGGAGTCCTTCCCGCCGGAGAAGGAGACGAACGCCCGGTCGTGGGTGTCGAGGACGTACTCCATGCGCTCCAGCGCCATGGTGTAGACGTCGGCGGCCGCGGCGAGGCGGGGCCGGTTCTGCTTGGGCTGATAGCCGTTCTTGTAGACGTCGAGGGGTGCGCCCTCCGGGAGCCAGCCGCCGGGCGTGGTGTCGGTCATCAGGGGCCTTCCTGGGGCAGGTGCTCGGCAGGGGCGAGGGCGTACGGGTCGGCAGGGAGTGGGCGGGGGTGGCCGAGCTCGGCCGGGGTGGTGCCGTCGGCGAGGAGCTCGGCGAGCTCGGCGGTGTACTTGGCCCAGTACGAGGCGGCGGTGCCGTCGGTGAGCTGCTTCACCTCCTGGCGGCGGTGCTTGAAGTCGCCGCGCATCGCGAGGACGAGGAGGTACTTCCAGTTCAGGCCGGTGACGGGGTGCGGGGAGCGGGGCAGGATCGGGTCGGTTGTCATGCGGTAGTGGCGGACGAGGGACTCGCTGACCCGTCCGGCGATGTACCGCTGTTCCTTCGGGCCGTGCTGGTTGAGGTAGTGGGTGATGAAGTCGGGCCAGGTCATGCCGGCGGGCTTGTCGGGCTTCTTCGCTCCGAGCCCGTACAGCTCGGTGCGCGCGTACCGGGCCGCCGCGCCGACGCCGGGGACGCGCTCCGCCATGCGGGCCCACACGTCGGGGAAGCACTGGGCGTAGACGTGGAGCTTCTGCAGGGGCTCCTCGCCGAAGGCGGGCGAGCAGCGCTGTGCGGCCGGGGTGACCCCGGCCATCTCCATCAGGTCATAGGCGCGGTTGTAGTCCCAGCCGTGGACGCGTGCGGCGGCCCAGACGTCTTCGGTCCGCCAGTCGTAGATCGGGTATGCCTTCCACAGGTTGCCGTGGTCGACGGCGGCGGCCTGGCGGTCGCGGCCGTGGCTGTGCCGCACCAGGTAGTTGTCGACGGGGCGGCGGCGGACGGCGAGCGCGCGGATGCGGGACTCCTGGGCGCGGATGCCCATGAGCGTGACCGTGGTGTGCGGGGGCGGGGCGAGGAGCCCGTTGACGTTGGGGATCGTGAGCCGCTCGGATGCCGGCCAGACGGGGAAGCCGGGCAGGGAGGTGATCGCCTCCGGCGGGAGGGGGCGGCACCACTTCGCTTCGTCCTCCGGGGCCCAGGGCCACCAGTACGGGGAGCGGCGGGAGCAGGCGTTGCGGTGCTGCACGGGCAGGCACAGCCACTCTCCGGCGACGTCGGGGCGGGCGAAGACGCGGCGGACGTACTCCTCGGTCTCCCGGGGGATGGCTTCCTCGTCGAAGAAGACGACGCGGAGCGGGAGGTGCCGGTGTAGGCGGGGGTCGCGGTTGGCGACCTCCAGGGCGACGTTCAGGACGGCCGTGGAGTCCTTCCCGCCGGAGAACGCGATGAGGGCCCGGTCGTGGTGCTCCAGGACGTACGCGGTGCGCTCGCAGGCCAGGGTGTAGACGTCGCTGCCGGCAGCGAGGCGGGGCAGGCTGAACTTCGCCGTGTAGCCGCGGACGTGCTCGGCGTCGATCGGGGTGCCCTCCGGGCGCCAGCCGTCACGGGTGCCGGTGTCGGTCATCCGGTCCCCTATCAGGTGTTGCGGGCGAGCCAGTCGGCGGCCGCGGGGAGGTCGGGGGCTGCGGCGTGGATGAGGCCGGGTTCGATCGCGTACGTCTCGGCGAACGAGGCGTCGCGGTCGCCGACCCTCCGGCCGGGCCAGGATCCGGTGCCGGTCTTCCAGCCGTTCGGGAAGCCGTACACCGGGGGCAGGGGGCGCTGGTTGTAGTGGATGACGGCGAGGACAAGTTCGTGCGACCAGGCGCGGAGGGGGCAGTACGAGGTGAGGTTCCGGGTCTCGTGGATGCCGTACGGGGTGTTCGGGATGCTGTTGCCGTCGGCGGTCCGACGCCCGTAGATCTGGAGCCGGGGCCGGTGCTCTTCCTGGTAGCGGTGCTGTGCCCAGCGGGTACCGACGAGGGTCCAGCGGTAGCCGTCGCGGGAGTTGGCGGGAAAGAGGTAGCGGTCGTTCTGGGGCTGGGCGAGCCAGGCCGGGGTGATCGCGGTGTTCCCGTAGTGGGTGAGGCCGTCGGGCTGGTAGGTGGCGACCCAGTCGAGGTAGGCGGTGAACTCCAGGTGCGGGAGCGTGCCGAGCAGGGCGCGCCTGACGCCGGCACGCTCCATGACGACCTGGAGGGCGATGGAGTCCTTCCCGCCTGACCAGCCGTACACGGCTTCGTCGGTGCGGCCGTCGAGGACGAGGCGGGTTTCCGCTGCTGCCAGCATGACGGCGCGGTCGGCTTCTTCCTCGGTGACGTAGTCGGTGATCGACTCCCATACGCGCTGGACGTCGTCGTTGCTGTACGCGGTCTTGGCCTTGAGGACTCGTCGCATGTCAGGCCCCGGTCAGCCAGGCGTCGAGGCGGCGGCGGGCTTCGGTGTCGCTGTCCTGGGCGACGGGGCGCGGCGGGGCCTTGAACAGCCAGGCGGACGCCCACTCATCGGCGCTCGGGTCGTTGCGGTCGAGGGCGGCCTTGGCGATGCGCACGGCGTCGATGACGATGCCGGCACTGTTCGGGCTGTCGGGGACGGTGAGCTGGAGCTCCATGTCGATCGGGGCTCCGGCGAAGCCGCGGCCCTCGCAGCGGATGAACGCCTTCTTCGTGTCGCCGAGGAAGCGAACGAAGTCGGACGGGCCGATGTGGACGTTGTCCGGGTCGAGGTCTCCGGCGTACGCGTCGGTGACCGCGCTGGACTTCGACACGCGCTTCGTGGCGAGGCGGTCGGCCTCCAGCATGTTGTAGAAGTCCATGTTCCCGCCGACGTTCAGCTGGTACGTCCGGTCGAGGGTGATCCCCCGGTCGGAGAAGGCGCGGGCGAGGATGCGGTGGACGTACGTGGCGCCGAGCTGGCTCTTGATGTCGTCGCCGATGAGCGGGAGACCGGCCGTCCGGAAGCGGGCGCGCCATGCCTCGTCGCGGGCGATGAAGACGGGGATGTTGTTGACGAAGGCACAGCCGGTGTCGAGGGCGATCTGTGCCCACCACTCGGTGGCGGCCTGGCTGCCGACCGGCAGGTAGTTCACGAGGACCTGGACGCCCGCCGCGCGGATCTCCTCGCGGATACGGGCGGCGCCGTCCTCCGGGGTCTCGGCGGTCTCGTCGACCGTGATGCGCTCGCGGTACTTGGTGCCGGCACCGTCGAGGGCGGGGGCACGGCTGACGGTGACCCCGTCGGCGATCGGCTTGAGGCCGTCCTGCGGGATGCCGACGTCGAGGTTCTGGCCCCGGGTGCGGGCGTCCCAGAGCTGGCGGCCGACCTTGTCGGCGTCGACGTCCCACGCGGCGACGGGGACGACGTCGGCCGGGGTGTATCCGGCGATGGCGGGGTGGGAGAGGCCGGTCGTGTCCTCCGGGTGGACGGTGTAGTACGAGACGCCTTCCAGGAGCGCGCGGGCGCAGTTGCCGACGCCGATGATGCCGATGCGGACGGTGCCGATGATGTCGACGCGGACGGTGTCGTTCACAGAGACTCCATGATCATTTCGAGGGTGTGGGCGACGAGGTCGGTTTCCTCGTCGGTCCAGGTCCAGGGCGGGCACTGCTCGGTGCCGAGACAGAACGTCCAGTCGGCGAGGGTGACCGCGGCCGGGACGTGGGGCCCCAGGCCGGGGCCGGTGGCGAAGGTGGGGTGTGCGGGGAGGGGGATGGTGCCCCAGTCGTGGGTGGGGACGTTCGCGTCGCGGAGCGCTGTCCGGAGCGCCCGGTAGCGGCTTGGGGGTGTTCCGGGGAGGCCGGTGCGGATCTTGTGGAACGCGGGCTCGGTGCCGGCAGGGACCTGCTGGTGCCAGAGGCCGGTGTCGGCGAGGGTCTCGCGGAGGCGGGCGCCGACGTCGCGGGCGCGGGGGGCGACGAGGGGGAGGCGGAAGCGGATTTCGTCGACGGCGATCGCCATGGACAGCTCGGTGGGCCGCCAGTTGTGGCCGGGCCGGGTGATGAGGGCGTTGGCGCGGGGGTGCCCGGGTTCGGCTCCGTAGTCGCGGAGCTGCCGGAGGTCGTCGGCCAGGTCCTCGTTGTCGGTCGTGACGGCTCCGCCGTCGGGGGCGGACACGAGCTTGGTCGCGGAGAACGACCAGCAGTGCGTACCAGCGGCGCCCAGGTGCCGGCCGTTGACGAGGGTGCCGAGGGACTGGCAGGCGTCGGTGATGACCTGGTCCCGGGGCAGGGTGTGGGGCACGCCGTGCAGGTCCGGGGTCAGGACGACGGCACCGGGTGCCGGGAGGGGGTCGATGCTGTTCCCGGTGTCGGGGTCGACGTCGTGGTACAGCAGGCGGGCGCCGATGTGCGCAGCGCCGGTGAGCGTGCCGGCGAAGCCGAAGGCCGGGGTGTGCAGCGGGGTGCCGGCACGGACGCCGTGGGCGAGGAGCGTGGCGTGGATGGCCGCGGTGCAGGACTGGAACGCCACGGCGTACGGGGCGCCGGTCAGCTCCTTCATCGCCTCTTCGACGTCGTGCGTGTACGGGCCGCTGGTCCAGGTCCCGGAGTACAGGGCCATCGTCACCGCCCGGTCGGCGCTCATCGAGGGCGGCGGGGGCCACCTGCGTTCGCGGAGGCGGGAGAGGTCGGCGGTGCGGGTGGTCATGATGCCTCGCTGGTCGTCTGGAGGTAGGCGGCGCAGATCGCGGTGAGGGCGAGGGCCCCGGTGTCGTGACCGTTGGCGGCCTGCTCGGCCTTGATGGCGGCGCGGACGGTGTCGCGCTGGTCGAGGGTGAACACCCACTGGAGCGGCACCATCTGGACGGGCGGCGGGATCTCGATGCCTTCGCCGGGGTGGGAGCGGGCGCCGGGGCCGTCGTACGCGGTCGGGCCGGTGTGGACGCCGGGCGAGTACGGCACCGGGGCCGGGGCGGGGGCGTGGGCGTCTTCTGTGCCGGTCTGGGGCAGCGTGGACGGCGGGGCGGTGTGCGGGGGCCCGGCCTGGCTGTCGACGCCGGAGAACGGGTTGAGGGCGGGCGGCGCGGCGGCGGCCGGGGCGGCCGGGGGCTGCTCGGCGGCGGGCTCCATGAAGCTGGCGAGGAACTCGGCGCTCTGCTCGCCCAGGGCGCCGGTCGCTTTCAGGAGCTCGTCGAGGTCGTCGTCGACGTACGCGGTGCCGTCGAGGTTGTCGAGGCCGGAGAGGAGCTCAGCGAGGGCGGCGTCATCGTACGAGCCGAGTGCCGCACTGCGGTTGTCGACGAGGTTCACGCGGCGGGCGGTGTCGTCGTCGCAGTCGATGACTTCGCAGCGGGCGACCGGCTTCCATTTCGCGTCGTTGCCGCAGATCCCGCACGGGCGGGTCTCGGTGCCGGCCGTGACGAGCTGGCCGCAGTCGCCGGGGCCGTGGAGCTTGAAGGCGTCGGCGGTGTGGTTGCCCGCGAGGATCGTGAACGGGCCCTTCCCCGTGGAGGTCTCGCGGACGATGAGACTGCGGTACTGGCCGTTCCGGCGGAGGCTGTCGAGGATGACGTCGACGTCGCCTCTCTTCGCGTTGCCCTCGAAGGGTTTCAGCTTGGTGAGGGGGAGCTCGGCGATACGGACGTACGTCGCGTGGGTCATGGTCGTATCCCCTGGTGACGGCGGGTGGAGCGGAGAAGGATAAGGGCTTGGCGGGGGTGGTCAGCGTGGCCGCTGGCGGGCTGCTCGGGCGGCGTCGCGTTCGGCCTGCCACTCGCCGAAGCTCCTGCCGGCCATGCGCTTGCGGAAGTGGGGGATGTTGTTCGCGGGGATGCCGACGGGGGCGGGGCCGAGGACGGCGAGGAGGTCGTTGGCGTCCTGGGAGTGGAAGCCCGCGGCGCGGATCGCGGCATCGTCGGTGAAGACGTCGGCGATGCGGTCGCCCGGCCGCAGGAGGTGATCCTCCCGTCCGCCGAGGCTGTAGACCCAGCGGAAGTTGCGGGGCGGCGCGGGTTCGACGAGGCGGCGGAACCTCGTGACTTCCTTGGTGTAGCAGTAGAAGGAAACCGCAGGTCGGAAGGCCATTAGGCGGAGCCAGGCGGCCAGGTAGTGATCGCTGAAAAAGTCTCCGGCGTCGTGGATGCGGATCCAGCCGCCGGCATGGCGAGGGTGGGCGAGCTCCGCGGCCATCTGGCGCTGCCAGCCGGTCAGGTCGTCGAGGACGTACGCGAGGTTCTGCTGGTGGCGGGCGACGACGTTCGGGAAGTTGTAGGTCCCCGATCTTGCGTAACAGGCCAGGGCGCAGACTCCGGCGGCCGGACAGGTGTTGACGGTCCGTCCGTCCGGGAGGCGGGTCGCGAGGGCCGGGAGGGTCCAGTTCCATACTCCGTCGGCACGCAGCTCGCTGTTCTGGCCGAGGAGCCGTTCGGGTCGGCGCGGCCGTCGGCGGCGGGTCGGGGCCGGGAGGGCGACGGCGGTCGTCATCGGGGTCTCGCCTTCACTCGTGGGCGATGCCGGCAGCGGCGAGGAGCGCCGTCACGGGGACGTCGTGGGCGGGCTGCTGGCGGCGGGTCAGGACGTCGTCGAGGAGCCGGAGCGCGGAGAGGACGACGGCCGGGGCGTCCGTGTCGGGGACGGCGGCGCGGGCGGTCGTGATGAGCCGGTCCGCCTCGTCGCGGTCAGCGGCCGGGTAGGTGAGCGTGAGGTGGACGTGGCCGGGCGGCGGCGGGGGCGGGGCGTCGGGCGCGGCCGGGGTGGCCGTGGGGGCCGTGGGGGCGGGCTGCTCGCCCTGCTCCGGCTCTGGTTCCTCGTCGTCGGGCCCGTCGTCGTTCGCTTCGTCCAGGGCGGTCAGCAGGTCGTCCAGGTCGCCGCTGCTGTACCCGGTGCCGGTGAGGTCGTCGCCCATGCCGGTGAGGAGCTCGGCGAGGGCCTCGCTGTCCCAGGTCCCCAGCTCCGCCGATCGGTTGTCGACGAGGTTGATCCGGCGCGCGGTGTCGTCGTCGCAGTGCACGACTTCGCAGCGAGCTTCGGGGGTCCAGTCCTCGCCGCGGCACAGGGCGCAGGGCCGTTCCTCGCCGTCGGCCTTGGTCGTGAGACCGCACGGGCCGGGGCCGTGGGCGGCGAGGGCCTGCAACGTGTGGTTGCCCGCGAGGACGACGAGGGCGCCCGGGTCGGTCTCGCGGACGATGAGGCTGCGGTACTGGCCGTTCCGGCAGAGGGATTCGAGGATCGTCGCGACGTCGCCCCTCTTGGCGTTGCCCGGGTACGGGGAGAGGTCGGCGAGGGGGCGCGGCTCCGTGCGTACGTAGGTGGCCTGGGCGGTCATGGGCGGTATCCCCTGGTCGGCGACGGTTTGCGGCCAGGAAGGATAAGCCCGCGCGGAGGGGGTGGGACGGGCACAGGGAAGGGCCTGCCGGGCGGCTGCCGGCAGGCCCTTCGTGGGGGGGGTGGGGTCAGGCGAGGGGAAGAGGGGTTCGGCGCGGAGCTCGGCGAGGCGCTGGAGCTGGCGGCCGATGCCGCGCCCGGTGAGCGGGGCGGAGGCGTGCGGCCACACCTCCCGGGCGGCGGTGACGTAGAGGGCTCCGGCGAGGACGACGACCGTGCGGGCGTCGGCGAGACCGAGCTCGTGCGCCTGCTGGCGGAGCTGCTCCGGGGTGACGCTGCCGGGGTCGCCCATGCGCATCTCGTACGGGGCGGTGATCCGGTCGAGGGGGAGGATGCCGTGGCGGCCGGAGAGGATCACGGTCGTGCCGCCCGTGGCGGTCAGTGCGTCGGCGGTCTGCCGGCAGGCGCGGTGATAGCTGCCCTGGTAGAGCTTCCCGGCGGGGGCGGGGCGGTTGAGCTTGCGGGTGGCGCAGGGGATGACGACGAGGGGGCCGGTCGGAGGGGCGACCGTGGTCCGGATGGTGATGCCGTGGCGTTCGGCCATGGTCTGGCAGCGGGGGCACGACACGGTGCGGTCCGGGCTCTCGTAGAGGCCCCAGAACTTCGCCTGCGGCTTGCACAGGGCGTCGCCTGCGGCCCGGGTGAGCCTGCCGACGTTCAGCGGCTGGTCGAGTACGGCGTGCTCTCCGTTGGCCATGTTCGGGCCCTGGCGGAGGTGGTAGGCGGTGCGGACGTGGGCGGAGGGGACGGCGGGGTCGACGGGCGGCAGCTCGCGCGCCTGGGTGTACGGGGTGGACGTGGGCGGGGTGGGCGGCTGCTCGCCCGGGTGGTCCCGCTCGTACGCGCTCAGCATCGCGTCGAGGATGCCCTGGAAGCTGGTGGAGTCGCCGGTCATGGTGTCCTCGCTGGGTTGTCCGGACGTGTCCGGAGGGCGGGGGCGGACATGTCCGGACGGCTGTCCGGGGTGGTGTCCGCGCGGGGTGTTCCTGCTGGTCGGACGCTGTCCGGACATGTCCGGGGCGCCGTGTCCGGACGGTGTCCGGGAGGGGCGTCCGGCGGGGTTGTCCGGACGCGGGGGCGGACACGTCCGGGACGGGTGTCCGGACGTGTCCGCCGGGGCGTCAGCTGTCGGCGGGGCGGTGGCCGGTGACTTCCTCCCACCCGTACTTGTCCGTCCAGGAGTAGCCGGTCGTCACGCCGACGGTCTTGGCGTTGGCGCGGGCGACCTGGCGCCACTGGCCCCGGACGCGGACGAGGTCGCCCTTGCGGACGTTGTCCTTCGAGTACCGGCCGAAGGTGCCGGCCTGCTTCGCCTGCTCCAGCACGGCGCGGTCGCCGTCGATGCGCTCGACGAGCTCGGCGCGCTGTCCCTCGTACTGGCGGTACAGGCGGCCGGAGGTCGCTTCGGGGTGGTGCTCGGCGAGGCTCTGCATCTGGCGGTCGAGGCGGCGCAGCTCGGCTTCGCGGCGGGCGACCCTGCGGGCGACGACGTCGGGGCGCTGCTTCTCCGCCTCCGCGCGGATGGATCCGGCGACCCGTGCCGGCATCCGCTCCGCTTCCTGCGCGGTGAGCGCCGACCGGATGGCGGTGTCGACGCTGCGCTCCAGGAGGTTGCGGTGGGCGCGGCCCTTGCGGCCGGGGGCGACGGGCTGCCCAAGGGGGAGGTGGGCGACCATGGCGTCCGACGCGCGGTAAAGGGCGTCGGCCGTGCGGGCGAGCTTCTCGCCCTTCGCGGTGAGGGCCGCGCGCCGGTCCTCCAGCCGCTTGTGCGTCGTGTCCTGGACGGTGGCGTTGTCCCGGACGGCGGTCGAGACGTCGACGGTGACGGTGTGTCCGGCGGCGCGGAGGGCGTCGGCGGCGTTCTCGATGGCGACGATGCGGGGGGCGCGGTCGCGGGACTGGGGGATGCCGTACTGGCGGAGGGAGCGGAACCAGCGGAAGCCGTGGGCCTTGAGGATGTCGCCGGTGCCGTCGCCCTTGACGGTGTCGCCGTCGACGAGGGTGCCGTCTTCGGGGGTGTGGGTGATCTCGATGGTGGCCATGGGTGCGCCTTTCGTCGGGTGCTGGTCGGGTCGAGGGGGACGGTGTCCGGACGTGTCCGCTGGACGTGTCCGGACACCGTCCGGGCTGGTCAGGGGGTCAGGTCGGCGAGGAGCACGGTGGCGTTGTCCGCGTAGACGTCGTTCGGGTCGACGGCGTGGGTGGCCTTGATGGCGGTGCTCACGGAGAGGTCGACGAAGTCGCGGGCGACGGTCGTCAGCGGGTCGTCGTCGAGCTCGGTGTACAGGTCGTGCCGGGCGTCCTCGTGCGGCTCGTACGCGCCGTCAGAGGCGAGGACGAGGCGGCAGGGGCCGGTGATGTCGACGGTGGTCGTCTCGATGGCCGGGTGGCCGAAGTAGTTGCGGAGCTCGTCGTCGGTGTAGGTGGCGCCCAGGCACGAGGTGATGTGGTTCCGGTTGCCGCCGTACGGGCTGGTGGCGGTGGGCGGGAAGACGCGGCGCTTGTTGTGGTCCTGCGTGAGGCGGCGGCTGATGCCGGCCTGGAGCAGGTAGGCGCGGGAGTCGCCGCACCAGGCGACGGTGAGCCCCTCGCCGGGGACGGTGACGGCGACGACGGCGGCGGCCTTCGGCATCCCGGACGCCCCCCAGGGGGCGCGCTCCTCCGCGTAGCGCTGGTAGACGTGGCGGAGTCCGCTTTCCGCGTCGGCGCGGCGGGAGGCGGCGCGGGCGAGGCGGCGGGCGGCGGTGATGGTCCACTCGCGGACCTCGTCGCTGCGGCCGATGCCGTCCAGGAGCACGTACGCGCGGGCGCCGGAGGGCGCGGTGTGGATCGCGGTGGCGTCGCACTGGATCGGGTCGGTGCCGGTGTTCTGGGCGGTGGCGTAGTTGCGGCGCATGGGCGGGCTCCTGTCGGCTTGTGGCGGGTGCGGGGAAGGGCGGGGGCCGCCGGGTCGGGCGGCCCCCGGGTGGGGCGTCAGCGGCGGTTGCAGGGCCGGGCGTTGTCGACGGCGACGGCGGCGGCGAGGCGGTCGAAGTTGCGGTGCAGGGCGACGAGGTTCTCGAGTGCGCCGTGCCGGCCGGTGTCGTCGGTGCTGGTCTTGAGGGCGTCGGCGGCGAGGGCGATGCCGGTCAGGAGGCGGATCTCCTGGCGGGCCATCTGCGTGCTGGCCGGGTTGAGCGCGGGGAGCTCGGGGGCGCGGCGGGTGATCGGCGCGGTGACGTAGTACATGACGTGGTCGGAGATGCCGGCCTGCGGGTTGTCCAGGGCGAGGGCCTGGGCCTCCATGAGGGCGAAGGCGGCTTCGGCCGGGGTGGTGTTGGTGACGGTGATGCCGTCCATGACCGGGGCTTCGGTCGTCTCCAGGCTCTCGGCGGCGGTGATGAGCAGGGCCGCGATGGCGAGCAGGGTCTCGGCGGCGGGGTGGATGGCGGAGCGGCTGCGGACGATGTCGGCGAGGGCGCGGGCGTTGGCGGCGGCGGCGAGGGCGGTGGCGGGGATGGTGCGCATGGTGTCCTCCGGGGAGCGGATACGGGGGCGGGGCGGGGCGGGAGAGGTCAGAGGGCGTTGATGAAGCAGGTGCAGCCGCCGGAGTCGTACGAGAACCCGGCCTCGCGGAGGGCGCGGCCCGTGGCGTCGAATCCCGCGATCCGGGCGGGGCCGAACTCCGCGATGGACTGCTCGACCCGGACGGTGCCGCGAGCGACCGTGATGATCACGTTCATGCCGGCGAGGGCTTCGGTGACCAGCTCGACGAGGGCGGCGGTGTCGTCGCTGATGTGGTGGTACTCGGCGTGCAGGGCGACCAGCTCGGCCTTGGGGAGTCGCTCCAACCGGCGCTGCTCCTTCGCCGTCCGCTTGATGCCCTCCGGGCTCTGGGGCGGGGCGCTCCGGAGGGCGCGGGTCTGCATGATCTGGGCGGCGAGTTCAGCCTTGGTCATCGTTCTCTCCCGGGGTGCAGTGATCGGCCCGTCCTCCGGGCTGTTCGCCCGGCCTGACGAGAGAGACGTTATCCAACCTTGGTTGTGCAAGTCAAGTTGGAATGGCGCAGCGCGTCGGATACACGCAGGTCACAGGGTGTGGACGCGCTGAAGGCCGGACGTGCGGGACGTCCGGCCTTCGGTGTGCGGGGGTCAGTCGGCGCAGGTGCAGGGGGCCGGGTCCTCCGCGTACTCCTTGAGCATCCGGTCGAGGATGCGGGCGTGGTGGTCACGGCTCTCCTGGAGGCGGCCCGTCGGGCGGCCCTTGGCCGCCGCGCGGCGTACGTACTCGTCGCGCTCGGCGACCTCCCGCCGCTGGTCGAGGACGTCGGCGGCGCGGGAGTACGCGGCGCAGGAGAAGGACGAGAAGACGCGCCGCCCGGCCGGGGTGGTGCCCACGGGGATGACGCGGAGGCAGTCGTAGGTGACGGCGTCCGGGGTGCGGCACAGGGTCATGCCGGCGGGGAGGTCCACGGTGGTGCCGGACGGGAAGGTGAAGGTGGTGGTCATCGCGCTGGTCCCTTCGGTGGGGGCCGGGCCCCGGTGGGGGCCCGGCGGGGGTGGTGGGAGGTCAGGCCGCTTCGGCCCAGACCGGGCCGTGGTCGACGCACTCGGCGTCGAAGCAGTACGAGAAGGGGCACGCCTGGTTGCGGATGTGCTGGACGGGCGCGGGGGCGAAGTCCTCCCCGGTGGGGACGGCCCCGACGTTCCGGGTGCGGGCGTCGAGGATGCGGGCGATGCCCTGGGTGGTGACGTTGGCGGTCTCGCCCGCGGGGAAGAGGTCGTCCGCCTGCGGGTCGTACCACTCGGTGTGCAGCCGGGTGCCCTTGTGGCCCAGCGGGAGGATGACGCCCAGCAGGGCGCCGGTGGTGTCGCGCACCTCGTAGCCCTCCACGGGGTCCTCGCCCCGCATCTCGTCGCCGACCCACTTCCAGGCGGAGACCTGGGCGGAGGTCATCCGGACGAGCAGGACCGTGATGTCCGCGAACGTCATGCCGGCGGCGGTGGCCGCGGCGAAGACGGACAGGGTGTGAGTGGTGACGGCCTTGCGCATGGTGTCCTCCGGGCATGGGGGGCGGGTCGGGCCGGGCGGCCCTCCCTTCGACACAGACGTTATCCAACCCTAGTTGTGCAAGTCAAGTTGGATGGATGGGGGGTGTGTCGGATACACGCAGGTCAGGGGGTGCGGACGCGCCGAAGGCCGGGCGCGCGGGGCGTCCGGCCTTCGGTACGTCGGGAGGGTCAGGCGGCCATCGCGAGGGCCGGAGCAGGGGCCTGGGCGGGCGCCTGGGGCTCTGCCGTGTCGGCGAAGTCCTCCGGGGCCTCGCCGGTCTGCCCGGCCGCGTGCCACTCCCACAGGGCGCGGGCAGCGGCGACGCTGCTGGAGTACCCGATCCGGCGCCCGCCCCGGCAGACCTCCATGCCGTCGAGGCACTGGCACGTCACGCGGAACATGCCGGCGTGGCGGCTGACGAGCACCTCCAGGATCCGGCCCCGGTGCTCGCCGTCCTCGACGGGCAGGCTCACGGCGGCGTCCAGCTGCTCCTGGGTGACGACGGTGAGGGTGGCGACGTCATCCAGCATCGTGCCGCCGTGCTCGTCCGTGGCGTGCTTGACCGCGACCCAGCGGCCCAGCCGGTAGACGTCGCCGACGACGGCCGCGCGGGTCTGCTCCGGGTAGTGCTGCAGGACGAGGTCACCGCGCCGGACGTGCGGGGCGTCGTCGAGGACGGACAGGGCCGGGGTCTCGGCGGTCGCCTGCTCCCGGTCGTCGGCGCGGGCGGTCTCGATGTCCCAGACGCCGGGCCGGTCGGTCCGGGCCATCAGCTCCCAGTCCCCCGGGCGGCCCTCGACGGCGACGATGTCGCCCTCGCGGAAGTCGCCCCACGGGTCGGTGTCCGTGGCGGTCTCCTCGCTGCCGGCAGCGGCGGCGGCAGCCGCTTCGGTGGCGGCCGTGATGAGGGCGGCGGCCTCCAGGCGGAGGGCGGCGACGACCTCCGCGTCCAGCGCATGCTCGGCGACCTGCTCGTTGGTGGGCGTCCAGCCCTTGGGGCGCTTGGCGAAGGGGTTGGTGATGCCCTCGACCTTGACCCAGGCGGCGCGCAGGGGCTCCTCCGCGTCTTCGGCGGCGCGGCGCTCCTGGTGCCCGGCCCACCAGGCGTCACGCTCGACGCGGCGGCGCTCCTCGTCGGCGCGGGCGGCGGCGGTGCGGCGGGCGGCTTCCTCGCCCCACATCAGCGGGTTGAGCGGCATCCGCTCCTGCTTGTGGTTGCGCTCGGTCGGCTCCGGCTTCTGGGCGTCCCAGACGAAGATGGCGCGGCGTCCGTCCGGGGTGGCCTCGACGAGGCGGCGGCCGTCCGCTCCGGCCTCCGTGATGACCAGGAAGCCCGCGTTCTGCAGGGGGGCGAGGAAGCTGCCGGAGACGCGGCGGCCGGTCTTCGCGCGGTCGGTGCTCCAGCGGAAGGCGTCGGCGAAGTCGTCACGGAACAGGTGACCGGCGGCGGCGGCGCGGACGTGGGCGGCCTGCTTGGTCGACCAGACGAGTGCGTTCGCCTGGCACTGCTGCTTGTACTGCTCGCTGTAGTCGACGACCGGCTGTGCGGGCTCCTCCGGGGCGTCGGCGGTCTCGGCGTCCTCGACGTTGTCGGCGTCGGCCGGGGCCGTGGTGGGGGCGTCCACGGTGGCGGGGGCGGTCTCCTCGACGTCCTCGACGGGCGCAGCGGCGACGTCCTCGACGAGCTCCTCCGGGGCGGTCTCCTCGGTGGGCTTGTCCTCGCGGATGCGCTCCATGGGGCCGTTGTGGATGGAGGGGTGCGGCTGGCCGCTGCTGGAGTAGCGGACGGACACGGTGAAGGGGAAGGGGCCCGCGGCGAGCCAGGTCTCCAGGTCGTCGGCGTGGTCGGCGACGGTCTGCCGGGCCTTGGCGGTCAGCAGGAGCACGTTGGTGTGGCGGCGCTCGCCCTTGACGACGTGGCCGGTGACGCGGAAGTCCTTGCCGGGGCCCTGCTCCAGGCCGAGGCGGCGGAGCTCGCGGGAGACGGCGACGGTGGGGGTCTTGGGGGTGGGGACGAGCGCCATGGTGTCGGCTCCTTCGGTGTGGAGGGGGAGGGTGTCCTGAATCCAGCGGTCGCCCTCGCGGTGCTTGGGGACGTAGCGAGAGCGACGCGCCATCGGGACCTCCGGAATCGGGGGCCGGGGGCGATCCCCCCGACCTCTCGACGCAGACGTTATCCAACCAAGCTTGCACAAGTCAACTTGTGCAAGCTGGTTCGGAGTGTCGCGCCGCTGGTCAGGGGGTGTGCGCCCCCGTCGCGGTGTGCGCCAGACCGGCGTCGACGCCCGCACGCCACGCCGCACCGGGGTCGCCCTTCCAGCCCTGGGCGATCGATGCCGGCACGTGGATCCCCCGGTACCTGATGCCGGAGGCGACCGGGGTCGGGGCGTCGGGGCCGGGCCTGACGGACGCTGCCGCCCGGCCGTCGAGGCGCAGCCGGAGCTCACCGCGGAACCAGCTGTGTGCGGCGCCCTTCCGCAGCAGGGCCGACAGGCGAACCTCCGCGTCCTCCCGGCTGAGGGTGACGGGGCGGCCGGTCTCGTCGCCGAAGAACCCGAGCTCGTCGACGAGGTCGAAGCGGGTCGCGTCGCGGAACGTGATGTCGTTGAGCAGCCGGTGCGCCCGGTTGAAGTGGTGCGCCGACTCCGCGCCGTCGGTGCACGTCAGCGTGTCGAAGTCGACGAGTCGCGCCCGCTGCTCGCAGTCGAGGCAGCGGAAGGCGGCGGCGGTGCCGTCCTCGATGTCCTCGCCCGTGTTCACGACGCGGTGGGTGCCCGCGTCCATGCCGGGCCGCCCTGCCGGCACGGCCGGGGTGGCAGGTGCGGCGACGAGCTCCAGGCGGCGGGGCGCGGCGGGCTCCAGCTCCGGGGCCGGGGCGGCGGGGAGCTCCGCGCGGGCCTGGGCTTCCTCGTCGGCGACGATGCCGGCATGGGCGGCGATCATGGCGTCAGCGACGGTGACCCGGCCCAGGTCCCGGGCGTGCTGGGCCTCCGCGCGCTTGCGCTCCAGGCGCTGGCGGATCTGCTCGTGGGTGAGGCCCTGCTCGCGCATGTCCCGGACGGCCTTGGCCGTGATGGCGGCGGTCGCCCCGGTGAGGGTGCCGGTCAGCCGGTCCTGACGGATGACTCCGGCCTGGACCTTCCGGCCGATGATGGCGGCGGAGGCGGCGGCGGTGTTCGCGCCGATGCCGGGGGCGTCCTTGATGTAGTCGCGGACGTCGGCGAGGACGGCGTCTTCGTCGGTCGTGCGGGCGGTCCTGGGGCGGCGCTGGGCGGCCGGGGCCGGGGCGGTCGGCGCGGGGGCCGGGGCCGGGACGGCGGGGGCCGTGGCGGGGCGCTCCGTGCCGCACACCTCGTTGGCGCAGTCCTCCTTGCCGCACACGGAGCAGGTGTCCGCCGGGGCCGGGGTGGCGCCGAAGGTCATGCCGGCGTGCTCGAGTGCCGCGCGCACCTCGTCGACGCGGTCGGCGTGCTCCGCCCCCTGGGTGTCGGGCAGGTACCAGTACCGCGGGCGGGTCTTGTTCCACTCGAAGCCCGCGGCGCGCATGGTGGGCGCGATGCCGTCGCTGCGGCGGGTGCCGGTGACGTAGATGCCCCGGTCGGCGCTGTGGGCGATGACGACGGGCCGCCGGTCCTCCGGGGCCGGGGCGTCCGGGGCGGGCGCCTGGGGGGCGCTGGGGGCCGTGGACGGGGTCGTCTTCCGGGCGCGCGTGGTCGCCTTCGGGGCGGGCTTCGCCTTGTGCGCCTTGAGGTGGGCGGCCCACCGGGCGGGCAGGACGACCTTGTTCGCGATCTCAAGGACCTGGGTCGGCCCCCAGTGCTCCCGGATGATCTGGTCGCCGCAGACGAAGGAGGCGGCCATGCCGGCCGGTTCGGCACCGTCGTGGGCTTCCGACCACAGGCGGGTGGCCTCCGCGCGGACCTCGTCGGACAGCACGCACTCGGTGGTGGTGTGGTCCACGAGCGACTCGCCGGTCACCTGCTCGCCGTTGATCGTGACCGTGATCGTGTTGCCGGTCCGGGTGTAGCCGCGGTCCTCGCCGTTCCAGTGGCTCCCCTTCATCTTGTGGACGATGGCGTCGACGGCGGCGGTGCTCGGCCCGTCGGTCCAGCGGACGAAGAGGGCGGTGGTGTCGCTGCGGACGGAGAACTTCACGCCGGGGAAGGCGGCGGTGAGCTGACGCTTGAGCTCGGCGGAGATGTGGCGGGTGGGGATGGTCTGCATGGTGCGCCCTTCTTGGTGGGTGGGGGCCCGGCCGGTCATGCCGGCCGGGCCGGTGAGTGTCGGTCAGCCGGTGACGTCGATGCGGACGTCGGCCCGGTCGGCGTACGCGGTGCGGAACTCGGCGAGGAGCTCGGTGAGCTGCTCGGCGTCGGTCGCGGTGCTGTAGCGGAGGAGCTCCGGGTCCTGGCCGTCCGTGATGCGGAGGGCGGAGATGCCGTGTGTGGTGGTGAGCTGCATGGCGGGTCCTTCCGTTCAGGGGTGTTCAGCGGGTGTTCAGGCAGGTCAGGGGGTGTTCAGCGGGGGCCGGGCCCGGGGGCCCGGCCGGGGTGGGTCAGGCGGCGGCGGGGGCCTCGTCGGCGGCCGGGGCGCGGAGGGCGGTGGCGTCGACCTTGAAGGTCGTGCGGGTCGCCTTCCGGGGCGGGGTGAGGCCCTGGGCGACGTAGTCCAGGGCGATCTGGTCGCCGTCGAGGACGGACCGGCCGGGGGTGCGGGTGATGACCACGCGGCCGTAGATGCCGACCGGGAGCTGGCGCAGCCACTTCTTCTCCGCGTCGGCGAGCTTGGCGAGCTCCTTGGCGCGCTGGTCGAGGTCGTCGAAGCGGGCGCCGTGGGCCTCGATCTCCTCGACTGCCGGCATCTCGTCGGCGGTCAGGACCTTGTCCTCCGCCGGGGCGGAGGTGAGGGCGGTCTCGCCCAGGCGGGTGGCGATCTTGGCGACGGTGCGGGTGGCGGCGGCGGCGGCGCGCAGCGCGATGCGGTCGAGGCGGCGGGCGGCGGCGCGGGCGGCGCGGCGGGCGGCGGTCGCCGTGGCCTTCGCGTCGCGGGCGGTCTCGGCGAGCTGCTCCGCCTTGGCGGCGCGGGTCTCGGCCTTGCGGGCGGCGACCTTGAGGCCCTTGCCGCCGGTCCGCTCGATCTTGGCGAGCTCCCGGCGGGCGGTGACGGCGTCGGTCCGGGCGAGCTTGGCGCGGGCGGCGGCGCGGGTCGCGATACCGGCGGTGCGCGCCTCTTCGCGGCGGGCGGCGGTGAGCGCGGTCTCGGCCTCGACGAGGGCGGCCATCGTGCGGGCGGCGACCTGGGTGGTCTTGCTCATGGTGTGTCCCTCCGTACCGGCCGGGCCCGTTGCCCGTCCTGACGAGAGAGACGTTATCCAACCCCGCTTGCGCAAGTCAAGTTGTCCAACACGTGTTGCGTGTCGCGCCGCATCCTGTGACCTGCGTGAACGCATCCGCCGGGGCGCGCCGACGCCCCCACCTCGACGGGGAGGCGGGGGCGTCCGGGGTGGGGAGGTCAGCCGTTGGCCGGCATGGCGCCGTGCAGGAACGCGCGCTCGGCGGTCGTGCGGTACTCGTACAGGCCGATGGGGGCCACCTGGCAGTCGACGGTGACGACTCCGTACCGGGCGCCGTCGCCGGTCCCGACGCGGAACGACCAGGCGACCGGGGCCGCCGCGCCGTCCGGGTAGATGCCGGTGAAGCCGTTCGCGTCGGCGTGCAGGGCGCGGGCGGCGGTCTCCGCGTCGTCCTGGACGAGGGCGGCCCGGGTGATCGGGTCAGCGGCCTTGAGGTAGTCCAGCTGACGGCCCAGCTCGGCCAGGGCCTCGCGCCACTCCGGGCTCTGCGTGTCCAGCTCCCTGACCCGGGCGGCGGCGCCCGCGCAGGCGTCGCGGGCGGTGCCGACGTCGGACGGGTTGGCGGGGAGGCAGTTCGCGGCGATCCACTCCGCGCCGTCCTCGTCGACGACACGGGCGGGCTCACCGGTCACGGCCGGGGCCATGCCCTTGACGGTGCGGGCGACTCCGTCGGCGCAGACGACCCGGTCGCCCGCGGCGAAGGTGACCGGCTGCTCCATGCCGGCGTCCTGCTCGGTGTCCTGCTCCGGCTCGACCTCGTCGCCCTCGTCGCCCTGGTCGTCGGTGGCGCAGTCCTCGCAGCCGATGGCGGGCTGCTCCTCGTGGTCGGGGCAGACGACGGCCCACCGGTACAGGGGCGTGTCGGCGTCGAGGGCTTCGCGTGCGGTCTCGTCCTCGTGGTTCAGGTCGTGGGCGATCTGGGCGGCCTGGACGGCGCAGTCACGGGCGTCCACGCATCCCTCGTCGGAGAAGACGCCGACGGTGTCGGCGGACGCCTTGGCGTCGCAGACGGCGGCCGGGCGGGTCGGGTCGCCGGGGCGCTCGGTGTGGCCGTGGACGCAGACGGTGCCCTCCGGGGTGGGGGTGGGGCCGCCGGTGGCGAAGGGGAGCGGGGCGGGGGCGGGGACGTCGAGACCGGCGGCGCGCTGGTCGTCGGCGACCTGGGCGGGGAGCATGGCGCTGGCGTGGGAGCGGTAGCGCTCCAGGCTCTTGCCGTAGGTGCCGAAGCGGGTGACCCAGCCGTACCGGGCGCTGTGGAGTCGGCCGACCTGGAAGGTGAAGCCCAGGAGTCCGTCCTGCGTGGTGACGGGCTCGAAGCTGTCGGCGGCCGGGTAGAAGCCGGTGACGGCTTCCTGGGCGGCGGTGACGGTCTGGACGGGGCCGTCGACGCGCTCGGTGGCTCCGCGCAGGACGACGGACACGGCGCCGATCTCGCGGGCGGGGAGGTCGGTCAGGACGTCGACCATGCCGGTGTGGGTGGGGGAGTCCTGGCCGGTGGCGTGCCAGTCGAGGACGATCGCTTCGGCTTCCTCGCGGGTGGGGACGCCGACGCGGTTCATGCCCCGGCCCTGGGCGGTGACCCAGCCGAAGGCGCAGGCGTCGCCGTAGCCGGTCGTGCGGTAGGTCCAGCCGATGGGGTACGGGCCGCCGTCTGCCGGCATGACGGCGCGGAAGTGGCGGGCGCCGGAGTGGTCGGCGAGGGCGGTGGCGCGGGCGACGGTGTGGCGGAGGAGCGCCGCGCGGAGCTCGTCGGCCTCCGGGCCGGTGGTGGGCTCGGTGCGGCGGACCTGGCCGCGCTCCATGTTCATGCTGGCGATGTACTCCAGGCCGTCGACGAGCTCCCAGCCGAGTGCGCCGAGCACGGTGGCGGCGGTGCGCTCCGCGACGTGGGGGAGGGCGATGTAGTGGAGGGCGTCGGGGCGGCCGGTCTGGTGGATCGTGATCCGGTCCTCGTTGTGGCCGGGGAAGGCGAGGCGGGTCTCGACGTCGGCGTGGAAGCGCTCCGGCGCCTTGTAGGACGGGAAGGGGGCGAACTCCGGGCTGGTGGGGTCGACCGGGGCCGGTGCCGGCATGTCCTCGGGCACGGTGGTGTCGGCCGTGTCCTGGTCCGTGGCGGGGGCGGTGGGCAGGGGGCGCTGGACGGTGACCTCGTCGGTGCGGGCGAGGTCGAGGCGGAGGGCGGTGTTCCAGGGCTTGCGGCCGGTGTACGCCCGGACGTCCTTGGTGGCGCCGAGGATCTTCGCCCACCAGCGGGCATCCTCGGTGTCCTCGCCGGTCATGCAGACGTCGAGGACGGTGTGGGGGCCCTGCTCCTGGAGGACGTCGCCGGGGGCGACGTCGGCGCGCATGACGCGGATCGTGCGGCGGGGGGCGTCGGCGATCAGGTCGGCGTGGGCGGCCGGGTCGGCGTGGCGGAGGTAGCGGAGGGCGGCGCCCAGCTCGGCGACGGCCTCCGGGTCCGGGGTCTCTCCGCCGTTGCGGATGGCGGCGGCGGCGGACAGGGCGGTTTCCCTGGCGGCCGGGACGCGGCTGTCGTCGATGCGGACGCTGTCCTTGGCCAGCCACGCGCTGTAGTCGGTGGTGTGGACCCAGCGGCGGCCGTCGACGACGTCCACGTACTTGACGGTGCGGGCGAGGCCGTCGACGCAGAGCACGCGGTCGCCCTGCTCGAAGGTGACCGGGGCAGCCGGGGTGTCCTCGACGGCCGGGGCCGGGGTGGCGTGGAGCTCGTTGACCTCGAACCCGTGCTCGTTGGCGATCTGCTCGGCCAGGTCGACGCTGGCGGCGTACTTGCCGTCGTCGATGGAGCGGGCGGAGGCGGTGAAGGTGTGCAGCTCGCCGTGCGCGGTGGTGATCGCGCCGGGCCAGGCGGAGCGGAGGAAGCCGACGACTCCGGCGGTCTCGATGACGAGGACGTCGCCGTCGTCGATGTCGTCGCGGCACTGGGTGGCGTTGTACGCCTCTTCGGTGCTGTCGAAGTGGTGGACGGCCGGGGCCGGTGCCGGCGTGCTCTCGGCGGTCTCAGCGGCGGGGGCGTCGACGGTCTCGACGGCGGGGGCCTCGACGGCCGGGGCGTTCAGCTCGGCGAGGGCCTTGACGCACGCCCTGCAGAAGTTGCCGAGCTTGGCGACCTGCGCGTCCGTGAAGAGGCGGGAGCTCATCCGGTTGCAGAGGGTCTTGGCGTGGAAGCCGTCCGTCCGGATGTAGTGGGGGGTGCGGCCCTCGCCGACCTGGGCGGCGCCGGTGGTGATCGTGGTCATGGGGAACTCCCTCGTTCTCGTCGGGCGGGGTGCCCGACTGAGAGGACTGTATCCAACCCCGCTTGCACAAGTCAAGTTGGCCAACCATGCGTGTCTAAGCGTGTCGCGCTCGCCGTTGTGATCCCGTCGGGTCGCCTTCCCTGTCCAAGTCGAGTTGTGCAACACTGCTGGGCATGACCGAGAAATACACCCCCAGCCCGACCCTGCTCTCCGCCCTCGAAGAACTCGACGCGGCCAGGGAGCGCGTGCAGCAGCTCCAGAGAGCCGTGTACGACGCGGTCGCCGACGACCTGCGGGCGAACCCTGAGCTCACCAACGCCGACGTGGCAGGGCACGAGAAGATCCCGTACACGCAGGAGACCGTCCGCAAGATCGCCAGGGAGTACGACATCCCCCGGAAGCGGAAGCCGACCGTCCGCGCGATCAAGCCGAAGAAGCGCGCTGCCGGCAGGGTCGACGGCTGACCCCGGTCAGCGGCGCTTGCCCTCCGGGGGAGTGCCGGCCTGGATCCGCGCGACGTCCACGTACGCCTTCGCGACCACCGTCACGATCGCAACCACACAGCCGCCCAGGAGCACGCACACCAGCGCCGTCGTCGCCTCCACCGTTACCTCCTTCACCTGCCGAACGGGGGGCCGGAGCGTACCGCGGAGAGACGACGAGAGGGCCGCACGCGATCACCGCGTGCGGCCCTCTCTGTGCTCCGGGGCGGCTGGCTACGTGAGCCGGATCCAGGCACCGATGACGACGATCAGGATCATGATGGTGCCGACGAGCCACTGGCCCGGCGGGACGTCGGAGAAGTGGAACGGCTCCGGCTCGATGACGCGCTCGCCGTCCGGGATGTGACCGCCGTGGAACAGCCGCCGGTGCTTGTTCCGCTCCTCGTCGAGACCGGTCCGGGTGAGCACCGGGTGCGACGTCGTCCGGCACTGGTCACACCGGTACTGGTACCCCGCCATCGCTGCCTCCGTCATTTCAGATCACCTCCCCTCATGATGCTGGATGATCCAGGCGGTCGGGCCCCGTTCCGGATCAGGGACGAACCGGTACCCCTTGGCGATCTCCTCGGCGGTCCAGCGGTCGCCCCCCTCTTCCGGGGCGTTGGCGATGTTGGCGTTGTTGTTGTTGGCGGGCTGACCTGCGACAACACCGGCCCCCTGGGGGGACCCCTGAGAGGGGGGCAGGGGCGGGAAGTCGTGATGGTGTGTGCCGGGCCCGTTCCCGGCCGGTGAGCGCACCCCATTCCGGTAGGTGATGCCGGCCTCGTCCAGCAGCCGCTTGACGGCCCTGGTGTCGGGCAGTGAGAGGTGGGCGCGGAGGGTGGTGTGGAGCACCCCGCTGCCCCCTCGGTAGAGGTGGTGGAGGGCCCGGATCAGGGTGTCCCGGGAGGGTGCCGGAGGGGGCCCGGCGGGGGGGTCCTCCGGGGGTGCGGCGGGGGTGTCTCCGGCGTCTTCGGGGGCACCGTCGTCGTCCTCGTCGGGGGCCTCGTCGTCGTCCTCTTCCGGGGCCTCGTCGGGGGTCTCCGCCGGGGCGTCGTCGGGGGTCTCCCGGAGGGCCGCCAGGCGGGCGAGCAGGCCCTTGCGGGGGGCGGCCGGGGCGTCCTCCTTCTCGACGGCCGCAGGGGCGTCGTCGGGCTTGGCCGGCACCTTCTCCTTGGTCGTCTTCTCGACCTTCTCGTCCTTCGCGGTCTTGCCCTTCGCTGCCTGCTTCGCCGGTTTGCGTTCCGGAACCCGGATGACGCCCGCGCTGGCGAGGACGAGGACGACGAGGAAGCCGCCCAGGATGATCCAGGGGGCGGCGGGGAACTGGATGCCGGTCTGTACGAGGGCGTAGACGACGAAGGCCGCGATGCCGAGTCGGGCGCCGACGCTGGGCTTCTTGCCGATGGTGCCGGACAGCCAGCCGTGCAGGATACGGGCGAGGACGATCGTGCCGCCCGCGTACCAGAGGAGCATCCGGCCGACGTTGCGGAGCTCGCGGGCGATGAAGCGGAGGAGCGGGGGGCCGCCGGTCTTCCCGACCTCGACGGCGAGGGGCCCGAGCTGGGCGAGGGGGCGGACGTCGTAGTACGGGCGGAGGTCGGGGAGGGTCAGCGCGCGGCGGCGCTGCTCCCCCGGGTCGTCCTCGTCGTCCTGGTGCTCCTGGAGGTCGTCGTCGTGCTGCTCCCCCGGGGCGTCCTCGTGGTCGTGCTGCTCCTGGTCGTCGTCGAGGGGGCCCTCGACGGGGCCGGGGTGGTCGTCGTCGGCGGGTGCCGGCAGGGGGGCGCTGGCGGGCAGCGGGGGGACGGCCCGGACGGGGGCGGGGCGCTCCCCCGGTGTCTCGTCCGGGGCCGGGTCCGGGACCGCGTAGAGGTGGGCGCTCATGAGGCGAGCTGCTGGGCGGCTGCGGCGATCTTCTCGGCGAGGATGCCGAGACCGCCGTCGGAGGCTGAGGCGACGTACCAGAAGGGGATGCCCATCATGCAGACGCCGCGGCGGCTGAGCTTCTTCCAGGCGATGATCGCGGCCATGCAGATGCCGATGGCGGGGAGGGTGACGCCGGGGATGAAGCTGTTGAGCAGCTGGACGAGGTCGTTCACGAGGCTGCGGACCAGGGTGAACGGCCATCCGGCGGCGGCGTAGGACGCTCCGGCGAGGACGGAGAGGAAGAGGCACCAGCCCCAGCTGAGGGCCTTGGCCTGGCCGTCGCCCTTGGTGCCGAAGATGAGGACGACGGTCAGGACGAGGGCCAGGCCGACCGGTCCGAGGGTGCCGATCAGGGAGTTCATGGCGTGGGTTCCTTCTGGGGTACGGGTCAGACGGTGAGGTCGGCGGTGCCGTACAGCAGGGAGCCGACGACCATGGAGATCAGGGGGATGCGGGCGGCGAGGGCGAAGGGCGGGAACCAGGTGCGTGAGCGGTGGTCCCAGACCCAGATGCCGGCAGCGACGCCGTACCAGACGCAGACGTAGAAGTCGGTCCACGAGTCGTACGTCGCGGCCAGGTAGGCGACCTCTGCGGTGAAGAACTGCGGGACGCCGATGGAGAAGCCCGCGGCGAGCGCGGTGCCGTTGTAGAGCAGCCAGGCGGTGCGGCGGTCCCGGCCGTTCCACCAGTCGACGAGGGACTGCTTCTCGACCTTCTTCGCGTAGGCGGGCCGGTTGTAGTCCTTGGTGCCGTTGCCGCGCAGTCCCCAGCGGCGGCGGACCTTCTCCGGGACCGGGTCGCCGTCCGCCTGCTCGCCGTCGCCGTCGTCTTCGGCGGTCTCGTCGTCGAGCTCGTCGAAGTCGTCGGGGACGGGCAGCTGGGTCTCGCAGTCCGCGCACCAGAACGCGACGAGCCGGTTGTCGGGGCGGGAGCGGACGGCGTGCGGTTCCGGGTGGTCGCACATCTTCGGGGCCGGTGCCGGCACGTCGTACGGCCTGCCGTTGCGCCACACGATGGTGTCTCGGGGAGGGGGGTCGTCGGCGCTGATGATCGGCTTCGGCTCCCACCAGTTCGGGGCGCGGTCGCCGACCCGGAGCGCGGCGGGCTCCTTGGACACCTGGGGGATGACGATCGGGTCGTCCGTGGGCTTGGGCGGGATGGGGAGCCCTTCGGCGGTCCGCTCCTGCGGCTCCGGCTCCGGGGCCTGCTTGGGCTGGCGGCGGAACTGGAAGACGTCCCGCACGCGGAACGGCTGCTCGCCCTCGGTGGAGACCTCTTCGGGGGCCTCGTCCTCGGTGGTGTCGCTCACGGGTCAGGTCCTTCGGTAGGGCGGGAAGAGGGCGGCGGCGCGGCGGCCGGGGTGGGCGCCGCGTGCACGGTGGCGGCGGGCGATGGCGCGGAGGGCGGTGATGGCCTGGTCGGCCGGCACGATGCGGATGCCGTCGAAGAGGAGCTGACCGGCCGGGATCGGCGGGCCGTCCATGAAGACGAGCGGGATGGCCGGGCAGTCGAGGGTCTTGGCGACGGTGCGGGTCTCGTGGCGGAGGCCGCGCAGCCGGTCGGTGACGTCGTGGTCGCCGTGCATGAGGCGGCCGTTCCGGACGGTGAGCGGGTAGCGGGCGGACCAGCGCTTGGTGTCGCCGACGACGACCACCCCGGCCGGGCTGATCAGGAGGTGGTCGAGGTTCGCGCGGCCGGTGGGGAGGGCGCGGTCGTGGAGGACGGTCCAGCCCTCCCGGGTGAGGGGGGCGAGGCGGGCGGCGGTGGTCCGCTCCCCCACCGCCCCGGCGGTCCACTGGTCCGCGCGGCGGCCGCGGGCGGTCTCGACGCCCATCAGGTCGGCGAGGCGTACCAGGGGGCTGCGGAGGCGGCGGGCTTCGGCGGCGGCGGAGGCGCCCGCGCCGGGCCCCCGCCGCGCCTGGAGGTACCAGGCGACGGCGGCGGCCACGACGAGGACGAGGGCGAGGGTCATGACGCCTTTCGGGTGGGGTCGATCCGGAGCGCGCTGCGCCGGACGGTGTCGGGGAGGTTGGGCTTGTCGGGGTGTCCGGCCTTACGGACGGCGTCGACCAGCTCGGCGTCGGTCACCTTCGGGTTGGCGCCGATCTCCTGCCGGCAGACGGCGGCGATGCTGGGGCGGGTGATCTCGGTGACCTGCTGCTCCGCCGGGGGGGCGGGCTGGGCGGGGTCGGCGGGAGGGACCGGAGGGACCGGGTTCTCGAGTGCCGCCGCAGGAGCGGCCGGGGGCGCCACGGCGGGAGCGACCGGAGCGACCGGAGCGACTGGAGCGACTGGAGCGGCGACATGGGCGGCCGGAGCAGGCGCCGGGGCCGGAGGGGCGGGCGGCGCTGCCGGGGCCGCCACGGGGGCGGCAGGCGGCGCCACGGCGGCCGGGGCGGCCGGGGCCTGGGCGGGGAGGGCGGGGGGCTGCTCGGCGTCGCGGGACGCGAGGACGGCGGCGCGCGCGGCCTGCGCCTCAGCCGGGCCGTACACGGCCGCGTTGTAGGCGGAGCGGCCACCGAGCTGCTGGCGCGCGGCCAGGAGGTACTCCTCCGCCGCGGTCTCCTCGACGCGGCGCTGGAGCCAGTGGGCGACGCGGGGGCGGAGGCGGACGTTCTTCACCTGGAAGACGACCCACCACGAGCCCTTGGCCATGAGGGACACGGCTCCGCCGACGATGCCGGCAGCGGGCTCGCCCTTGTGGAAGCCGTGGACGATCACGCAGGCGGCGACGACGAGGAGCGCGATCCAGCCGATGACGCGGACGGGCCGGGCGCGGTCCGGGGTCGTCTGCAGCAGTCGCTCAGCGGCGAGGCAGACGATCCAGACCATTTCGAAGAGGGACGCGGCGGCGTACGCGATCGTCGCGGTGACGACGAGCTCCAGGAGGGTGCCGATGGCGGCGGTGGACCAGACGGCCGCGATGACGGTGGAGAGGATCGCGACGGCGAGGACGAACCGGAACAGGATCCGGTCCCAGTCCCGGGGCGGTACGGGGACGTCGACGTCGTACGGCTCCTGTTCGGTGACCTCGTCGCCGAAGACGTGGGCAGTGACGGGCCGGTATCGGGTCTCGGTGCGGTACCTCACGCCGGGGATCCGGTGCTGGGTGGGGTCGTCCATCGGGGTTTCCTCTCTGGGTGTCACGCACGTACAGGCCGGACCCGCCCCCGGAGGAATGGGGGGACGGGTCCGGCCCGGTCTGTGGGCTAGGCCCTGCCGATCCGTCGTCGGCGGGGCTCGGTTCCGGCGGCGTCGCCGTCGCGGAACACGCGGGCGCGGTGGCCCTCGCGGCGGAGGCGGGCGGCCCGGTCGGTGGCGGACTCGCGGCCGGCATACCGGCCGTCGGCCAGGGCGCGGTCGTTGCCGCCCTTGAGCCAGTCGAAGGCGCTCACTTGCCAGCACCTCCGCCGTTGCTCGACCGGTTGTTCGTCTCGCGGAGCTTCTTGAGCATCGCGTCGCGCTCGGTTTCGGTCATCGGGAACCACCCCGTCCGGCGGCCTGGTTGCCGCTGGCCTTGGCGTTGGCGTTGGCGTCGCGGACGGCCTGCGGGTCGCGCTGGGCGGCTCCGGCCTTGTAGGCGGCGGCGGCCTTCTCCTGCTCGGTCATCGGCCCATCCGCCTCTCGTGCGCGAGGACGCGGCGCAGGGCCTCGTCGGGGTCGGGGTCGGAGTCGCCGGAGTGGTGGGCGAGTACGCCGGGCTGGGTCCAGCTCTTGCACTTCCGGCACACGAGCTGTGCGCCGTCGCGGCGCATCGGGCGTCCGCAGCAGACGGGAGCGGCCATCAGGCGGCACCGCCCTTCTGCTGCTCCGGGCGCGGCCGGGGGACGGCGACCGGGGTCGGCTCCGTGCGCGGACCGGGGATACCGGTGATGCGCGGGATGGCCGGGTCGTTCTCGCCGTCGGGCCAGTCGTGCCCGGCCTCCGCGACGGTGCGGCGGAGGATCAGGGCGTACTCGCCGCGCGTGACGTCGTCGGCCGGGGCCGGGGCGAGCGCGAGGGCGGTACGGGCGAGCTCGGTGGCGCCGCCGGTCAGGCTGCGGTCGGTGAGCTTGTACGCCTCCGCGCCGAACGCGATGAGCAGCGAGTGCTGCTCAAGGACGTCGGTGGGGTGCGTGGCCGTGAAGTGGTCGGCGACGGCGAGGAGAACCGCGTGGGCCCCTTCGTCGACGACTTTCAGATCAGTACGCTGTGCCATGCGTCAGCTCCTGTCGTGTCAGGTCTGGCGTGGCCCCCGGTCGGCGTTTCTGAGGCCCCGACCGGGGGCCGTTCGCGTAGAGAGGCGGTTCCCGATTGCCTCCCGTGCGGGGTACCCTACACAACAATTCTCGTGGGGGGTACCCCACACGGCGTGTCGTCGGGGCCGTCCGGGTTCCGAAGGGGTGAACGTGGGCGACGAAGACGCTCAGCTAGACCAGGAGGTGAAGCGGGTGCTCGACTCCATCGACACACTCGGCGCGGCGGACCAGCCAGCCGCGGAGCGGGTGAAGCGCCTGACGGAGCTGCTCGAACAGTGGCCGGACGTTCACAGCAAGGTGCGGGCCATGCGGCAGGCGGCGCTCCAGGAGATGCAGGACGACGGCAAGTCGCTGCGGAAGATCTCAGCCGAGACCGGGATCAGCTTCGGCCGGGTCCGGGAGATCATCGCGGGCGTCACGAAGCGGCCCAAGGCGAAGGCGGACACGGAGGGCGATGCCGGCACCTCGTGAGCTGCGTGTTCATCAGCCGTTTATCGGTGGCGCCGGTAGCCTGAGCCGCGGCGAACGGTGCACGCCACAAAGCCCCTCCCGGCGGGAGGGGCTTCGTCGTGTCCGGACAGTGTCCGGCGGGGTGTCCGGACGGTGTCCGGGCTGGTCAGGGCTGTCCCGCAGTGACGGCGGCGGCGAGGGCGATCCATCCCTTGTGCCATGCCTGGTCGAGGAGCGGGCCGGCACCGCGGTCCCGGGTGAGCCATGGGCCCTTGCCGGTGGCGTGGGCGGCGCGGACGAGGAGCGGGGCGTCGTCGCCGGTCTCGGCCCAGCGTCCGGCGCAGCGGTCGGCGAGGTAGTGGGTGGCGGCGGAGAGGGCGAGGGCGGTGGCAGCGCGGCCGGGGCGGATGCCGAGACCGAAGGCGCGGTTGGCGGCCCAGAGGGCGGCGGCCTGGGTGGCGGTGTACGAGAGGACGTGTCGGGCGCAGGCGGCGGCGCCTTCGTGGCCGGGGTGGCCCTTGGCCGCGGCGTCGGTGTCGCGCTGGACGAGGTAGTCGCCGACCTCGTGGGCGGCGGTGAGTGCGGCGTAGGCGGCGGCGAAGCGGGTGCCGGGGTGCGCGGGCATGGGCGGGGTTCTCCTCAGGTGGGTGGGTCGGGTACGTGCTCGGCGGCGAGGACGACGGCGTGCCCGGCCTGGATGCCCCACTCGACGGGGGCGGGCCAGGGGTAGGGGCGGGGTGCCGGCAGGGCCTTGCCGATGGCGATCAGGCGGTGGGGCGTGCCGGGGTCGAGGTCGGGCCAGGAGTCTTCGGTGACGTGCTGCCAGCAGGTGATGAGGGTGTAGAGCCAGGAGCCGTTGCCGTCGGGGCTCCAGGTGTCCACGGTCGCGTAGGCGTCGAGGGTGCGGAAGTGGGCGGTCAGGGCGTCGAGGGTGTCGGGGTCGGGGTGGTCGCGGGGGGCGGTGAAGCCGACGAGGGCAGGGAGGGTCTCGGGGTGGGTGAAGGGGGGTGCGGTGAGTGGGGGGAGGCGGCGGCGGTAGGCGTACGTGGCGGTGAGGGGGTGGTCGTCGAAGCGGAAGCGGACGGCGCGGTCGAGGTCGGGGGCGCCGGTGTCGGTGTAGGGGGTGACGCGGATGGCGGTGGCGGGGCGGTAGAGGGTCGGGCTGGTCTCGACGTCGTCGTCATCGTCCACGGGGCGGTTCCTTGCGGTGCTGGCGTTCATGGTGGCCGGGCGGGCGGGGGCGGTGTGCCCACGGGTGGGCGGTGCGTGGGTGAGGCGGGTCACTGAAACCGGCGCTGGCGGGGCGGGGGCCCGTAGGGGGTGGCCCATGCCGGCCGGTCGCGGTGGGTGCTGGCAGCGGGCTGGGAGGGAATGGCGGCGCGGAGGGCGCGGGCGAGCTCGGCCATGGCGGCGGTCGCCGCGGCGAAGGCGGGGCGGAGGGCTTCCAGGGCGGCGCGGATCGGGGCGGCGGCCTCGCGGACGACGGCGGTCGCTTCGCGGGCGACGAGCTGGGTGTGGGGGCCGGTCTCGCCCCGGCGGCGCTGGGCGACGGCGGTGACGGCTTCCTCGACGGTGAGCCCGTGGTTCTGGACGAGTCGGCGGATGAGGATGAGGGCGGCGCGGGCGTGGGCCTGGTCAGGCGTCATCGAGGTCTTCCTGTGGGGTGCGGGTCTCGCGGGCGATGAGGTCGAGGGCTTCGGCGAAGGCGGCGGCCATGAGGTGGCGGGGGACGCGGGCGCGGTACTCGACCCGGACGCGTCCGGACGTGTCCGGGGGGTCGGTGTCCGGACGTGTCCGGACGGTGTCCGGCCTGGTGGGGAGGGGTCCGCAGTCGATCGTCTCGCCGACGAGGATCGGTGTCCGGACGTGTCCGCCGTGGTTGTCCGGACGCTGTCCGGACGTGTCCGGGGTGTGTCCGGGGGTGCTCATGCGTCGGCCATGGTTGACGGGGGCGCGAGGTCGTCGGCGCCGAACTTCACCCGGTAGAAGTGGCCGTCTTCGCCGGGGCGGGCGACGGCGCGGAGGAACGTCACGCGGACGTACGGGGCGAAGTCGTCGGTCTCCTCCGGCTCGACGAGTTCGAGGTGCAGGGCCCCGGTGTCGACCTGGTCGACGCGGGCCAGGGTCGTCTTCTGCCAGGGGATTTCCGTGCCGGCGGTGGCGGTCCATGTCTCGATCTGCCACGGGCTGCCGGTGGGGATCTCGGTCAGAGGGGCGAGGACGGGGGCGAGGGCTTCGCGGAGGCTGTCGTCGTTGAGGTGGTCGGGGGCGATGTTGACCGACAGGGTGAGGTCGTACCGCTCCAGCCGTGTCATGTCGTCGGAGATGTGCGGGGCGAGTTCGAGGGCGACCGGGCAGGGGTTGAGGAGTCGGGCCTCGCTGCCTGTGGGGGTGATCCGGAGGGCGTCGACCGGGAAGTGGCTGGTGTGGATCATGCGTCATCTCCGGTGTCGGGGGCGGCGAAGCTGGTCGGTCCGGCGGGGGCCGTGGCGGGGGCCTGGGGCTTCTCGTGGAGCGGGACCGGCGCGACGGTACTGGACGGGGCGGGGAGGTGCTCCACGGTCGGCTGGGGCCGGTCCTCGGGGGCGGTGACGACCACGGGGACGGTGGCGGTGCGCACCGGGTCGGTGAGGGTGGCGACGTCGGCCGGGACGGCGAGGAGCGGGCGGGGGGCCGGGGCGGCCGGGACGGCGGGCGGGTTGAGTGCCTCGTCCCACTGGTAGTCGCAGTTCTGGCACTGGCGCTCAAGGCGGGCGGTGAGGTGGGCGTACCGCTCGACCTTGCCGTTGAACTCCCGGAGGACGCGGAAGCGCTCCGCCTGGTAGCGGGTGAAGGCGCTGGTGTGCGAGCACATCACGCACACGGTGTCGGCTCCGGTGTATGCCGGCAGGGGCTCGGCGGTGTCGGGGACGGTGGTGGCCGTGGTGTCGGTGATCGTCACGCTGGGGTCCTCCCGGGAACGCGGCTGTCCCCCGCGGCGGGCGCTGCGGGGGACAGAGGATGGTAGGCGGTCCGGGAGGCCGGTCAGCGGCGTCCGCCGGGGGCGTCGGGGCAGTTGGTGGTCCGGCATGTGCCGTGGATGTAGTCGCCGTGCCGGCAGCGGGGCCGGTTGTACGCGCGGTCACGGTCGCGGTGCGGGGCGCGGCGCGGTTCGGTGGTGGCGCGCTTGTGCCACCCCAGGGGCTCGTCCTCGACGTCCGGGTCCCACTGCTCGATCGCGGCCTCGACCGCTGCCGGGTCGCGGGGGTAACACCAGGCGTGGTCATAGCCGGTGGTGTCGCCGTGCGGGACGGCGATCACGCGGATGTTGAAGCCCTGCCAGATCCACAGGAAGCGGTGGACGTCGTCCTGGCCCAGGACGTAGCCCTCCCAGTGGTCGTCATACGGCAGGTCCGACAGGCGGAACGGGTGGCGCCGGTCGGTGTCGGCGGCGGTGAGCAGGTGCACGCGGGTCTCCTTCGTCGTGTCGGTCAGGGTGCCGGGCGGGCGGCCGGCATGTCGGCGGGGGCCGGGTCGCTCCACCCGAACGGGGACTCGCCGCGGTCCTGGTCGCAGACGACGGAGGCGAGCGCGGGCAGGTCGAGGCCGGGGCGGATGGGGGTGACGGTCGCGGGCGGCAGCGGGCGGAGGTGCGCGCCGTGGTGCCGGCAGTCGGCGGACGGGATCACGAGGGGGGAGCCGTCGGCGTGGCGGACGCGGGGGCACGGGCAGTCGGGCGGGAGCTGGCGGCCGGTCATGACTGGTCCCTCCAGATGTGGATGTGGGCGGGGCATCGGGGGTGGTGGTGGTCGCCGAGAGAGGTCCACCAGGTCTCACAGCGGCAGCCCGGGGGGACGGCGGTGGCGTACTCCACGGCGGCGTCGTGGTCGGGGTCGACGGGCTGGTGGTGGCGGTAGGCGGCGGCGGTCCGGATGAGGTCGGCCGCGTGCCGGTGCTCGCGCCGTATGGCGAGGAGCAGCCCGGCCGCCGTGGCGAACAGGGCGACGGCGTACGCGGTGTGCCCGTCGGCGTGGGCTTCGGTCGCGGCGACGACGGCCCCGGTGTACGCGAGGGCGTAGGCGACGATGGCGAGGATGCGGGCGCGGGTCACGACGGGTCGTCTGTCTGGGGGAAGCGGGCGATGACGAGCTGTCCGGCGGCGGCGGTCGCCATGTCGAAGACGACGCTGATCGCGGCGGCCAGGTCTCCGGTGCAGTGGGTGTCCGCGTGTTCGGCGACGGTGTGGAAGAGGGCCATGGCGGTGTCGTCGTCGCCGTTGGCCTTCGCGGCGATGAAGCGGGCGGCGAAGCGGAGGGCCGGGGGGAGCTCGTCGACGGAGCCGGGGCCGTCGGGGCCCTGGACGTCGACGGCGAACATGTGGCCGGGGCCGTACTGCTCGCGGGCGGGGCGGGAAGCGACGTGGGCGAGGACGCAGAGCGTCGCGTACGTCGAGCCGGGGCCCTCGTCGATGAGGGGCTGGATGAGGGTCAGCGCGTGGTCGTAGTCGCCGTGGAGGGCGTGGGCGACGGCCTGGAGGACGGTCTCGACCGGGTCGGTTTCCATGGTGGTGGTGTCCTTCGGGTCAGGGATGGGATGGTGGCCGGGACCGGCCGCCCCCTCGGGTCAAGCGAGGGGGTGGCCGGTCGTCGGCTTCGGGTCAGGCAAGACCGTCGGGGCGGGGAGCTCCGCAGGTGCAGGCGGCGGTGGTCGGGTAGTAGTCCGCGCGGCAGCGGTGGCAGCGCCACATCAGGCCGGCACGGAGCGCGAGGCGGGTGAGGGCGTTCCGCTCGTGGGCGGTGACGACCTCTGCGAAGAGCCGGACGACGGCCGCGGTACGGGCCTCCGCGTCGAGCTCGGCGGGGTGGGCGGTCATCGGCCGGCACCTTCCTGGTCGCGGAGCTCGCGGGCGACGTCGACGCCGTGCCAGTTGTCCAGCCCGGCGGACTCCAGGCAGCTCAGCCAGGCGTCGCGCTCCTCCAGGCGGACGATGCGGGCGGGGTCGGTCTGGCCGGACGCGGCGAGCGCCGTCGCGATGATGACCGGGTCCGGGGTCGAGGAGGGGAATTCGATGACGGACCCGTTCGGGCAGTCGACTCCGCAGTCTCCGGAGTCGTTCAGGACGGCCCAGACGGCGCCGGAGGGGTGGCGGAGGACTCCGAGCTCGTCGCCGGGGTCGCCGACCCAGCCCGCGGCTTCGAGGGCTTCGGCGATCTCCTGGCGGGAGTTCCAGGTGTCGGCGGTGAGGGTCATGGGGTGATCTCCAGTTCTTCGAGGGGCTGCTCGCTGTCCACATGGGCGTGGAGCTCGCGGAGGCGGATGAAGGCTTTGCCGTCGCGCTTGTTCAGGGCGCGGCGGGCGGCGGCCGGGAGGGCGTCCCAGCAGGGGCCGCAGAGGTACCAGCGGACCGGCTTCGGGGTCCGGCAGGCGCGGCACGGGCTGGCCGTGAACGCGCCCTTGGGGAGCGGGCCGCCGGTCACCGGGGGCCGTCCTCGACGGTGGCGAGGTGCTCGACGTGGATCCGGCCGACTGCCGGCACGCAGAACCGGGCCAGTGCGGCCGGGTCCATGCCCGACCGGCACTCAGGCCCGATGCCGTACGTCTTCGACGTCTCGTCGCGGAGCGTCCGGCCGCAGGACCAGCAGCGGATGGCGAAGGTCGAGAAGCGGCGGCGGGCGTCGTCGAGCTCGGCGAGGATCGTGTCGATGACCTTCGTCATGTAGACGCGGCGGGACTCCGTCCAGGCCGCGGCGAAGGCCGCGCGGTCCGCCGGGTCCTCCGGGACGTCCGCGCGACGAGGGACGGCCGGGCCGTTCCACGCCTTCGCGGGCCACGCCTTGAGGACGCTGGCCTTCGGGCTGATCGCGCGCCGCCAGTACGTCATCGTCGCCGGGTCGTCCGGGTCCGGGATGGCGTAATAGCCCTCCGGGATCGGTGTCATGTCGGGCCAGACGTCGGTCACCGGGGGCCGTCCAGGGGCTTGCCGTCGGCCTGCTCGATGTCGCGCCTAGCGCTCACGGCCGCGTGCCTGGCCGCGTCCTGGAGCCGGAAGGAGTGCAGGAGTGCACCCGCGTGGCTCCGGTCGCAGCGGGCGATGTCTTCCAGGTACGCGATCGCCGGTCCTTCGAGGCTCTCGTACCCGGCGGCACCGGGGTCAGCGCCGCCGCTGGCGCGGGAGATGACGGCCGCGCCGAGGACCCGGAGGGCGATGATGTTCAGCCACCGGACGTCATTGAGGACGTCCTGGAGCTCCTCGCTGGTCGTGACCGCGCGGGCCTTAGCTTCCAGGGCCACGGCGATCTGTCGCTTCACGAGCGACATCGGGCCGTACAAGGTCTCTTCGTCCGGCCCCAGCAGGTCGGTGTGGTCGGTCATGTCAGTACTCGCTTTCTTCGGTGGGCGGCGCGGCGGGGAGTCCGGGGCGCCGGGTCGAGGGGTGGCGGTTCCGGAGGGCGATGGCGCGGGTCACGGCCTGGGGGCCGAACCTGTCGGCAGCGGCTTCGTGGCCGTGCTCGTCGTAGAACCGGAGGACGTCGCCGGGGGTGAAGTCGGTGGGGACCGGGGTGGCCGGTCGGCGGGTGGCGGGGCCGCAGAACAGGCACCCGTTCTGATAGGTGGGGTCAGCAGGGGCGCCGGGGTGACGGCCGCACCGGTTCGCGGTGCGCTGTCCGCGCGCTCCGGCGACAGCGGCGCGGGCGCGGTCGAGCTCGGCCGCGATGTCGGCCAGGGTGCGGTCGTCGACCTCGTGAGCGGCGGCGAACTGGCCCAGGTTGCGCAGCGAGGCGCCCAGTGCCGGCAGGTAGTCGGGGTTCATGCGGTCGCTCCCTGGCGGCAGGTGGGGCACAGGGTGTCGGGCAGGTCGGTGCGGTGGCCCTGGTCGCAGCCGTCGCAGACGACGGTCCGCTTGCGGCGGGCGGGGAGCTGGGCGGCGTTCTCAGGGCCTGCCGTCTGTCCGGCGGGGGACTCGGGCCAGGCGAGGAGGAACGCCCCTTGCACCGGGGCCTGAGCTCCCTGGGCGGGGATCTTGGGCCGGGGGTTCCGGTCGCGCCATCCGGCCATGTGCTGCTCGACGCGGTGGTCCAGCAGCGAGCCGTACATGCCGGCGGCGGCGAGCTGGGAGCGGAAGCGGTGGTCTTCCTGCTTCTCGCGGGCGGTCCAGGCGTCGACGACGGACCGGGCGGCGGCGGCGTCCTGGGAGGCCGCGATGTCGGTCTTCCAGCGGGCGGCGGCCTTCTCGGCGGCGGCGGTGATCGCCCGCTGCTCGGCGGCGCGTTCGGCGCAGAGCGGGCAGGCTCCGCCGTCGATGATCTGGCCGTCCTCGCACCCGGGGTCGGCGCAGTCCTGGGCCAGGAGAGCAGCGGCGAGCCACGAGCTCCGGTTCCGGATGCGGTCGCAGCCGTCAGGGTTGTCGTGGCTCCGGCGCGGAGCCTGGCAGCCGGAGGACGTGCACCGCTCGCAGCCGCGGTAACCGGGCGCCGACCGGGCGTCGGCCTTCTCGCCGTACCAGCGGCGGTTGAGGCGGGCGAGGACCTGCTCCGGGGTGCGACGGGGGATGCCGGCCGCCTGGTTGCCGGTCAGCAGGTCCTCGATGGCGCGGTGGAGTCCGGGGTACAGCCGGGTACCGGGCCGGGCGACCTCCGCCGGGATGGCGGCCCGGACCAGGTCGAAGCCCGGGGAGGTCTGGCGGGGCCGGGTCTTGAACGTCTTGGGGCGAGGGGAGGTCTTCGCCGACGCGGCGGAGCCGCCTTCGTCCTGCTGGCTTGCCTTCGCCGCGCCGGACCGGCTTCCCGCACTCGCGAAGCCACTTGCAGGTTGGCCTACGGCGTCAGCCCAAGACTCCCCCGTTTTCTTCTTCTCCCCGTTTTCTTCTTCCCGTCTTCTATAAGACGTACCAGCGTGTGGTACGTCGGTCTGACCTGCGGAAACGTCCGTTTGCCCAGGTCGCTCCGACGTACCAGACGCCGGTACGTCGGTCTGACCTGCGGTGATACCCGTCTTCCCAGGTCGGCCCGACGTACCGGCGTGCGGTACGTCGGTGACGACCGGAATGTCCCGAACTGTCAGCACGGTTCCGAGCTGCCCGCCGTCGAGCTGGGCCGGCATGGATCCCATGTAGCCGTGCACCTTGAGCTCCGCGAACGCGGCCCGGAACTGCCGACGTCCGGGGGACGCCTTGCCGTGTCGCTTCACGGACTCGCGCCACAGGTCGTCCGCCGTAGCGGTCCAGCCGTCCGGCCGACTCAGCAGCTCGGCGAGGATGCCGCGAGCCATGTGGCTCAACCGGCTGTCCCTCGCCGTCGCGTTCGGCAACTGGAGGTAGTCGCAGGTGAGGCGTGAGCGAATGATCCTCACGGGCGCCTCAGCTCTCTACTGGGTGGTTGGGGGAGGTAGGCGTAAGCCTGTGACCAGGCACTTCGTGCCTACTCGGGGATCATCATGACGTGATCTTTAATCTTTGGCAAGTCTCACCATTAGCTAAATTCTGATCACTAGGTACACTCTGGTCATGCCTTCAAGCCAGAAGGGGACCGTCGAGGCCCCGCCCAAGCCGGAGCGCGCAGAGGACGGCGTCCAGGAGCTCCCGCTGACCCACGCCCGCGCCCAGCTCACGACGCTGATCGAGGACGCCCGCGAACGGGACCTCGTCACCGCCCTGACCGTCCGCGGACGCCGCAAGATCTGCCTCGTCACGCCGGAGTTCTACGAGGCAGCCGTCAGGGCGCTCGGCCGGCAGACCTGACCCCGGAGGTTCGCTGTGGCCAAGCTCGACCCGAACCGCCGGACGGCGCTGTACCGCCTCACGGACGCAGGGGGACGGCTGCTGTACATCGGCATCACGACCGACCCTGACGCCCGCTTCAAGAAGCACGAGGGCACAGCCCCGTGGTGGCCGCTGGTCACGAAGCGGGCGCTGGAATGGCACCCGTCGCGCCCGGAGGCGGAGCGCGCCGAGCTGCTCGCCATCGGCACCGAGGAGCCGCTCTACAACCGCGCCGGGTCCGGGACGCCGGAGACCCTCGCCAAGGACTTCCCGGTGGGCCGGGAGGTGTCCGTCAGCGCCCTCCGGCTTCGCCTCGCGGACGTCGTCCACGCAAGCATCCAGGGCGCCACGACGTACATCACGAACGGTGGCCGACCGATCGCGGCCTTCGTCCCCCTGCACGTCGCGGAGGCAGCCGAAGCGGAGCGTCAGCAGACTCAGGGCTGACCTCCGGCTCACCGCGGGCCGTCCTCGTCGGGGGCGGCCCCGATGCCGTACGCCTCGCGACGGCGGGCGTGCTCGAGTGCGCCCCAGCGCCGGACGAGCGTCCCGCGCTGCTTGTCGGTGAGCCGGACGGCCCGGCTGACGACCCCCGTCACGACCGCGTACGGCGCGCTCCAGGTCGGGAAGAAGTCTTCCGTCGACTCCTCGACCCCGGTCGTCAGCTCGACCGTGTACAGGTCGCCCAGGACCGCCATCGAGGCGTAGAACCGGGCGTACTCCCGGTCGCTGGTGACGTACACCCGGTCAGGGCGCCCGGTCGGAGGGTCGATCACCCCCACGCCGGGCACCACGTGCAAACGGCCGGCAGCACGCGCCGCGCAGACCGCGCAGCCGTCGACCGTCCGGTGATGACCGGGGACGACCAGGTCGCCCGGCTTGAGGCCGGACACACCGCCGTGGAAGAGGCGCGGCAGGGTAGCGGGGTCGATGCTCAACAGGGGCTCCAGAAAGGACGGCGGGGGCCGAACCGGCGCGGTCCGGCCCCCGGGTTGGAACGGGCGGGTCAGTACGGGGACGGCAGGCGGGTGTCACCGCGCGGGCGCATGGGCGTCTCGGCCTCGCCGAGGAGCTTGCGGACCGTGCCGAACGCCAGGTCGCGGGACTCGGCCAGCTCCCGGATCGGCGACCCGATCAGGTAGCTCTCCTTCAAGTCCTCCGCGAGCAGCCGCCGCGCCTCGCCCTTCACCCGGGGCCGGTACTTCTTGCCGTCGCGGGCGATCCGCGGCTCGGTCTGTGGTGCGTATGCCATGAGGGGGATGTCCTTCGTGAGTGTGGGGAGGGTCGGTCAGTCGCAGACGTCGACGTCGAGGTCGACGTCGAGGCGCGACCGCTTCGTCTTCGTCGGGGCCGGTGCCGGCACGACCGGGGCATGGTCGACAGCCGGACCGGCCGGGGTGGCCGGAGCCTTACGGACCGGCGGCTTGTCCAGCGACGGCGCCTTACGCACCGGAGCCGGAGCAGCAGGAGCAGCGGGGGCGGGGCGGGGCGGTGCGGGCTTCGCCGCGGCGGCGAGCGCGAACCACCCGCACCCGTCGTCATCCCGGTCGGCCGCGCACCCGGCCGCGAGGACCAGGAGCAGCAGCACGACCAGGGCGACGACCCCGACCGTCACACCCGGGCGCGGCTTCACTTCTCCACCGCCCCCGACCGGCGCGCCCGGGTCCGGAGCGTCACCCCGGCCTCCAGGAGCAGCGTCCGCGTCAGCCCGAACGACAGCTCGTAGTCGTCGGCCAACATGCGGATCGACGCCCCGCTGTCGTACCCCTTCGCCAGGTCGCTGCGGAGCTTCTCCCGCTCCTGGCCCCGGCGGCGCGGGCGCCGCTCCTGCGGGCCGCGCGGACCGCGCCGCACCGGGGTCTTCTGCTCGTCCGTCATCAGGTCTTCCTCTCTTTCGTTGAGCGGGCCGGGGCCGGTCACAGCCGCCCCTGTCCGCCGTACGTCGCGACGACCGCGAGGACCTCCGCGCGGGCGCGCTCGGCGCACACCTTGTCGGCGGGCCGCTTGTCCTCGTCCCGGAGATGCGTCGGGGCACCGCAGTGCCAGCACGGCCGCGCGGTCTCCGCGAAGTGCCGGGCCGCGCGCCAGTCCAGGAGCACGGGCGGAACCTCCACGGCGGCCGGCATGGCGCTACGCGTCCGCATGGGCCGCCTCCAGCTCCCTGGCGGCCTTCTCCCGGGCGGCGCGCTCCTGGCGGCGCTGACGCTCCGCCGCCCGCCGCGCCTCGCGCAGCAGCTCGGCGCGCTCGTCCTCGTCGAGCCCGCCCCACACCCCGTACTCCTCCCGGAACGTCAGCGCGTGCTGGAGGCACGTCGACCGGACCGGGCACCGCCTGCAGAAGCTCTTGGCGTACTCCGCGTGCACCTTCGCCGGGACGCCCTTCGAGCCGACCGGGAAGAACACCGCGGTCTCCATGCCGGAGCACACGGCGTCGTCCATCCAGTGCCGGGGCCGGGGCAGGTTGTCCGGCGCGTACCGGCTGGGGCGCGGCATAAGCGACTCCTCGTCGTTGTGTCCGGACAGGTCCGGACACGTCCAGCGGACATGTCCGGACAGCTGTCCTTGCAGGTCAGGCCCCCTCATGCGGACTCCTCGGCGTCGATGTCCGCCCACTCGTCCGGGCCCTGTCCGGACACGTCCGGACGCCCCGCCCCCCGGGGGAGGACCCCCCACACCAGCCCGGCCGCCCCCGCCACCGGCAGCCACACCCCGGCGGTCTCGGTGACCGTCTCGACGACCGCGATGTAGCCGAAGAGCACGTCCAGCCACATCACGCCCGCCTCTCCTCGCGGAGCTGCCGGTCGGCGAGGTGCCCCCCGGTCATGCACCCGCCGTAGCCGCACGTCGGCCGGACCTGCCCCACCGGCTCCCGCCCGTGATGCCACCGGAACGCCAGCCGGTAACCGGTCTCGACCTGACCCCCGACCGCGACGACCGGCGTCCCGTTCGCGCCGGTCGCCCCCGTCCAGTGCAGGTGTCCGCCCTCGACCGCGACCGTGTGCCGGTCGACCGCGTCCCGCCAGGTCTCCCCGACCGCCGGACGACGGCCGCCCCGCCGGACGGCCGGGGCACCCGGCTCCAGCGATCCACCGGCCGCGTCCAGCGCGGCCATGTCCTCGTCCGTCACCGCCGCCCGCCCTTCCGGGCCGGAAGCTCGGTACGGTCCAGCGACGACCGGTGCCGGCAGACCACCAGCACCGTCCGCGGCTCCACGGCGTCGAGCTCGACGACCCCGTACACCGCCGTGATCTGCGCGTCGTCCACCCAGCCGATGCCGTTACCGGCGTCACAGATGTGCTTGATCATGTTGTCCGCGTCGACGCGCCGCCGGTCCGACCGGAAGAACACGGCGCCCAGGGCCAGGTTCCCGGTCCAGGGCTGCCGGAAGGCGCGCCGGAGGAGCCAGCCGGTAGCGGCCTCCGCCTGCTCGTCCTCGTCGCTCTTGTACGCCCGCCCACCGGCACCGAACCGCGGCCGCGCCTTCGTGGCCGGTTCCCCCGGCAGCCAAATCAGCTTGCCTTCCGTCGCCTCCGGGGCGAGGGCGGAGGCGAGCAGCCGCGCCCGCTCCCGGTCCAACTCGCGCCCCCCGGCGGGGAGCAGGCTGCTCCCCGCCGTCAGCGTCTCGGCGCTCACTCCGAACCACCCGGGCCGCCGTCGTCGGTCTCGACGTCGGCAGCGGCGGCCTCCGCCGGGACGGCCGCCCGGAAGTACGTCAGCACGAGCCGCTCAGCGCTCGGCGCCTCATAGTTCGCTTCCGCCTCGAACCACCGCCCGGCCACGAGGTCCGGCGGGAACCTGGTGTCGCTGAGGACCTGGTCCAGGAGCACCGTCACGGTCTCGTCCGGCCGCCATGCCGGGACCTCGACCCGGGCCGTCCGCGTCTGCATGTCGACGTCGACGACCCGCACCCCCGTCACCGACCGGACGTCGTCCCGCCCGGCGAGATAGGTGTGGCCCAGGGGCGTGATGGCCGGCATACCGTGCACCAGCTGACCCAGCCCCCGGACCTTCAACTGCGGGAACAGGCCGTCGGGGTCCTCGACCCGCGCCCCGGCCGCCATCGACCTGAGCAGCGCCTCGACGTCGCCGGTCAGCGGCAGCTCACGGGCCAGACGCGTCGCCCGCACCTGCGCGATCCGCCACGCCGCCGTGCCCCGCGTCGACTCCGCCGAACACGGGCACCCGTGCACGGTCTCCCGGTGCTCCTCCGGGGTCAGCCCCACGCAGCGGTGGAGACTGTTCCGCCCCCGGTCGCACAGCACCTCCGTGCAGCAGGCACAGCGCGGACAGTCCCTCTGTGCAGGCCGGACGTACTCCGGCCCGAACGTCTCGGTCATCAGCCCTCCATCAGGTGATTGGTCGGGGTCGAGGTCTTGCACGAGATGCACCGGCGGCTGCCGGCATCGACCCGATGCGGCATCAGCGCGCGTTCAGCGGGGCACCAGGCCCACAGCGGCCCCACCCGGAACCCGGCGGTCCGGCCCGGCCGGGAACGCCGCTCCAGGACGGCCGCCAGGGCCACCAGGGCCACGCCGCACAGCACGGCGGCGAGGACGAGCACAGTCGTCGTCATCAGGCACACCCCCCGCGCCCGGCCCCGGGAAGGGGCCGGGAGGCGGACCGGCCGCCGTCGTACGAGACGACGACGGCCGGAACGAGCGGCCACAGAGGCCAGATCACCGGCGGGCCCCCCGCCGCTCAGCGCGGGACTGCCGCTTCGGCTGGCGCCGCGTCCGGGACACCGGTCGCTCCCGGGCGTCCTCCGGGGCCTGCGAGTCCTCCGCGCGCTCGTGCGCCTCGTCGGCCTCCGCGAGGAGCTCCGCCCCGTCGCCGGTCGGCGCGTGGATCACCTGGACCTGCCCGGCGTCCCCGGCGTCGTCGACGCGGGCGAGCGCGACCAGCTCGGCCGACATCGGCACGAGCTTGTGCAGCCGCCGCAACGCGCTCTTGGACCACATGGCGTTGAAGTCCCGGTGCCAGAACGAATCCGCCCGGCCGGAGTCCTCCGCACGCCGGTACGCCTGGCTGTACTCGTCGCGGATCGCCTCCGCGTCCTCCCGGGACAGCATCACGACCGCCGACCGGGCGCCCGACGTCATCCACGCGAAGGCGTACGCCAGGATCACCGGCCCCCGCTCCGCCTTCGGCAGGTCCACGCGCGGCTTGTGCGTGAAGTCCAGCGGCGCGGGCGCGGTCGGCTCGAACGACCACTCGTCGTGCTCGTGGATCAGCCCGACGTGCACCGACCCCACCCGCCCGGACCGATACATCAGCTCGACGTACCCCTGGTACATCGGGATGAAGACGGCCGTCGCACCCTCCGCCTTGACGACCGCGTGCTTGCCGTCCGGGAGCAGCCCGAACCGCGCGCAGGTCAGGAGCGCCTGGAGGAGCGACGCCGGGGTGCACCGCGAGAGTGCCGGCAGCGCCGCCCTCACCGCCGCCATGAACGACCCGGTGTCGACGTGGGCGGGGAGCGCCGCCGTGAAGTCGTCGCCGTACCGCTCCAGCCACGCCATCACGGTGTCGGTCGCCTTGCCGCCCTCCGCCTGCTCGGCGGCGCGCAGCTCCTCGCCCGTCGCCCCTTCGACGACCACGGCCGGCACGGCCGCCGCCTTCACGGGCTTCTCCGCCGTCGCCATGCGGACGCGGTCCTTCAAGGTGTTCAGAGCCATGGTCAGATCCCCTTCGCGGGCACGCGCAGCACGCGGGCGCGGTAGGCGTTGTACGTGTCGGGCCTCTCGGCCTTGAGCCGGTCGACGTCGAGGGCGTCGACCTGGTGCGTGTACTGCGCGGCGAGCTCCGGCTCTTCCTCCGCGAACCGCTTCGCCGCGAACGTCCCGTTGGCCTTCCACGACCACGCGGGCTTGCCGTCGGCCGTCGCGATCTCGTGTTCGCCGGTCAGCATCCGCATCTCGTTCTCGACGAGCCGGAGTTCCTCGGCGACCGCCTTCTCCCGGGCCTTGATGTCGGCCCGGCGGGCGCGGAGCGCCTTCGCCTGCTCGACGCCGATCTCCGCGATCGTCTCGGCCTTGACGGACCACAGCTTCGCGAGCAGGTCGGTCGTCGCCTCGTAGCCGTCGGGGTCCGGCGGGAAGCCCTCGACGACGTGCCGCTGGAACCACCGGCCGCAGTAGTCGACGAGGTAGCCGATCATCTCCTCGTCGCGCTCCAGGCGGACCCACCGGAACTTGTTGCCGCCGACGAGGGCGGCGACGAAGCCGTGGTCCCAGCCGCCGACCGCCATGCCCCAATGGCACTGAACCGCGGGCGCGTCCGGGACGGCCCCGTCCTCCCACTCGGCCGCCTGGTACTCCGACCGGCTCTTGAGCTCCAGCACGCCGGACGCCGGGCCCGGACGCTCGAACGTCAGCCGGTCGACGTTGACCCGCATCCAGTCGTGATCGACGTGGACCAGCGTCCCCGGGGCCTCCGCCGTGCGGATGCCGGACCGCTTGGTGAACATGTGGGCCAGGAACGGCTCGATCTCCGTGCCGATCTCCGCCGACTCGTTGCCGGAGAACGTCGACCGCCCGTGCTTCTCCTCGTACACGTGCAGCGGGGACGCGTACTTCGTGTTCCCCAGCCCGAGGATTGCGGCGACGTTCGAGCCGCCGATCCCCCCGCGCCGGGCCTCGTGCCACTGCTCCTCAGAGGCGTCGGCCGGCAGGAGCAGCCGCGCCGTCGGCGCGTCCAGCAGTCCCCGGGGCGCGGGGGCGCCCTCCAGGTCGAACAGGGGAGGCGTCATCAGGTCAGACACGGGGCAGCTCCCGGAAGTGGGCGAGGCGCCGGATACCGGCCAGGGCCTCGATCTCAGCGGCGCACTTGATCGGGTCGACGGCGGTCCACCCGGCCGTCGCCGGGTCCTCCCCGCGCTCGAAGTCGACGATCACGCGGTTCATGCACGTCATGAACCAGCCCGGGTTGTCGCTCAGCAGCAGCCGGGGCTCGGCGACGTCGCCGATCGGCCGACGGTTCAGGCGGATCGCCTTGCGGCGGACGGGGGCGGCCATCAGGCGGCACCGCCGGTCTTCTCGGCCCGCGCCTGCCGGGGCAGAGCGGAGAGCGCGCGGCGCGTCCTCAGCTGAGACGGGTGGCGCAGCGGCGCGCAGAGGTGGCAGTCGCGGGAGCTGTGCCCGCTACAGTTCTTCTCCATGGTTCCTCGCTTCGTGAGTGTGTGAGGTACCGGCGGCGCTGGGGGCGGCGATCAAGGCCGGGCATGGCCCGTCGTCCCCCGGTGTCGTCGCCGGGAAGAGGTCGCCTAGCTGGCGACGCTGGTCGGCCGGGCGGTCTCGCTCAGCGGACGCACAGCGGTCATCGCGCTGATCTCCCGGATGTCCATCCCGGTGAACGTCACCCTCGACGCCCCGTCGTTGAACGGGATCTCGCGGGCGTACGCCTTGCGCTTGAGCTGGAGCGCGGACCACGGCAGGAACCGGGCCGCCTCCTCCGGGCTGTAGTGGAAGACCGCGCCCTCCGGCGTCCCCGGGTACGGGACGTCACGGGTGGCCTGCTTCGGCACCCTCTTCGGGCGCTTGTTCTCGACGACGTCCGCCGTCGGCTCTGCGGTGATGGTCACCATCTCTCCTCGTGTGATGTCGGCCACGGGCACCGCCAGCGCCTCCGCCAGCCGGAAGAGCAGGTCCTCACCGGCCCCGGCCTTCCCCCGCTCGATGCGCGAGAGCTGGCCGGCAGATGTCTGAGCAAGGCGGGCGAGGTCACGGAGGCTCATTGACTGAACCTCACGGAGTGCCTTGATGGCGGTGCCGTTCGGGATCACGTCGTGAGACTAGACATACACTGCACACGGATGCAAGACATCTCCGACACTTCTGGGTGCAGTCGATGCACGTTCACCCGACCGGCAGCGCCAGACACTAGACACACTTCTGCAACACGGGGCGCAACGAATGCGCCCATCTGCGCTGCCCGTGCGCCCTTGCTGTTGCAGGGGGGTGCGGCATCATGGGTGTCATGAGCAGTGAATGGGCCCAGCTCGGCAAGTCGCTCAAGGCGGCGCGCATCGAGCTCGGCATGGAGCAGCAGGATGTCGCGGCTGCGATCGGCGTGAAGCGCGGAGCGCTCCACAACATCGAGCGGGGCGCCATCGCCCGCGTCACCCACACCGTCCGCGCGTACGCGGACCTGGTCGGCTGGACCGACGACTCCATCAGCGACGTCCTGGCCGGAGGCACGCCGACCCTCAAGCCGCCGGAAGAACCGGCCCCGCCCGCACCGGCAGCCGACCCCCTGCCGGCAGGACTCTCCACCCTGGTGCAGGAAGCACTCAGGGAGGGCCCCCTGCTCGGCTCCCGCGTCGAAGAGGTCGTCACGCCCTCCGGCCGCGTCCGCGCCACCATCGTCATCCGGGGCGAGGAAGGCACCCCCCCGGAGGAGCTCCTCGCCGCACTGCGCTCCCTGCGCATCGAGGTCACGGTCGACGACTAACCGAACGCGCGAACGGATTGGTGCCCTTTCGGGTGCCTTTGCGTTACTTCCGCATTACCTGTGACTACCGTTTCAAACCATCAGGGGGGATATACCGGACAAGCACCCGCCCCCCGAGGTTGGGAGCACGCATGGCAGAGCGGCTTTGCCGCAGAGCGCACCGCGTTGAAGGAGCCCCCCGGGGAGTCGTGGCCTGGATCGACCACGACCAGGCTGACGGCCTGCTCCTCCTGAACGCCGACCGCTTCACGGCACAGGACGAGAAGAACCTCACCGCGATCCTCGCGACGGGCCGCCATACCGCCCGCCAGGTCGCCGAAGCACTCGCACCAGGGGGGTATTGACGTGGCATACGCCCAGAAGCGCACATCGCGCGGCACCACGTACTACCGGGCCTGCTACCAGCGCCCGGACCGCAAGGCACAGGGGTACGTCGTCGACGCGGACGGCCGCGCCGTCCGCTACCCGACCAAGACGACCGCCGAGAAGGCCGCCCAGAAGGCGGAGGTCGAGGCGTTCGAGGCAGCGAAGCGAGGCCGCTGGGTTCCCCCCGAGCAGGCCGCCGCCTCAGCCGCCGTCACCTTCGGCCCCTTCGCCCGCGAGCAGCTCCAGGCCCTCGCCCTCGCCGACTCGACCATGCAGAACTACCCGCGCAGCCTCGCCCACCTCACGCCGACCTTCGAGGACACCCCGATCCGGGACATCACCGAAGCCATGGTCGACAAGTGGGAGAAGGAGCAGCTGCAGCAGTTCGCCGCGAGCAGCGTCCGCACCTACCGCTCCCTGCTCCACCGGCTCCTCGCCGACGCCGTCGAGGCCGGGCACGCGGACAAGAACGTCGCGGAGCGCAAGCGTGGTCGCGGACGCCGGCACGGGCGCGGCCGGAAGCGCGGACCCGAGAAGGCCATCACGACGATGCTCGGCTCCCTGCTGATCGCCGAACGGTCGGCGCTCCTCTCTGGCCGCGATGACGAGTTCGTCGCCCACATCCACAAGACGTACACCGGCATGAGGTGGGGCGAACTCGTCGGTCTGGAAACGGAGTTCGCCCGCCCCAACTCCCGGACGTTCGTGATCGAGTGGCAGCTGTACGAGCTGGAGACCGGCGACTTCTCCCGCTGTCCCCCCAAGGACGACAGCTATCGCACCGTCGACGCCCCCGTCTTCCTCTCCCGCCTGGTCGCCGACCACATCGCCCGGACCCGGCCCCAGCCCTGCCCCTGCCACGGCCGCACGTACGTCTACAGCGGCCGGGGGACCGGCGGCACCCGCCAGCCCGGCCCCACCCTCCGCCAGGTCGCCGAGCTCGCCAAGGTGTCCACCGGCACGGTGTCGAACGTCCTCAACCGGCCCGACGCCGTCCGCCAGGCGACCCGCGAGCGCGTCGAGAAGGCCATCGCCGAAGTCGGCTTCGTCCGCCAGACCGGGCCGTCGCGCGAGGCCGCCCACTGGCGCCGCTCCGGCCACGGCACATGGATCTTCACCCCGGCCGCCACCGGCTGGTACCCCAAGAAGGCCCCCCAGGACGCCCACCCCGTCCCCGTCACCGGAGGACCCTGGCCCGGCGTCCCCGTCCGCGGGCGCGGCGCTGCCGGCAGAGCAGAGGCGTGCTGGCTCCCCATCGAGGACCGGCTCACCCGCCACGGCCTCCGTCACGGGCACCGCACGCTCATGGAGGAGCTCGGCACCCCCAAGGTCCTCATGGACGACCGGATGGGCCACGAGGACAGCTCAGTCAGCGCCCGGTACTCCCACGTCACCGACTCCATGCGCGCGCTCCTCATGGAGCAGCTCACCGAGGTGTGGAACGAGTCCCTCGACGCCCGGCTGCTCCTCGCGCCCCGGTCCCCGGTGCCGGTCCTCGACCGCCTGTTGCAGGAACGCGCCGCGAACCGCTGACATCCGGGCGACATCCCGTTTCAAGATCACATCCAGCTGACATCCCACATCCGGAAACGCATGCAAAGAGGGCCGGTCTCCCCGAAGGGAAACCGGCCCTCACCTGCACTTACTCTGTCGGGGTGGCGGGATTTGAACCCACGACCTCTTCGTCCCGAACGAAGCGCGCTGCCAAGCTGCGCTACACCCCGATCGCCGCCCTGTCGGGCTGCTGCCCTGGCGACATCGATTACTTTAGCGGACCCGCGGCCGGAGACGAAATCCGGTTTTCGCGGGGGTGCGGCCCGGGGGTCAGGGCTTCGGGGTGAGGGTGAGGAGCGTGGCCTCCGGCGGGCAGGCGAAGCGGACCGGCGTGAAGCGGTTCGTGCCGCAGCCTGCGGAGACGTGCAGGTAGGAGCGGTGGCCGGCCGCCTCGTGGGTGGAGAGGCCCTTGACGCGGTCCGTGTCCAGGTCGCAGTTCGTGACGAGCGCCCCGTAGAAGGGGATGCACAGCTGCCCGCCGTGGGTGTGGCCGGCCAGGACCAGCGGGTAGCCGTCCGCCGTGAAGGCGTCGAGGCTGCGCAGGTACGGGGCGTGCACGACGGCGATCGAGAAGTCGGCGTCGGGCTCGGGGCCGCCTGCCACCTCCTCGTAGCGGTCGCGCTTGATGTGCGGGTCGTCGAGGCCGGTGAAGGCGAGCTCCAGGCCGTCGAGCTTGAGCCGGCCGCGCGTGTTGGTGAGGTTGACCCAGCCCGCCGCGTCGAAGGCGTCCCGCATGCCCTCCCACGGGTTGTGGACGGCGCCGACGACCGGCTTGTTGCCGTTCAGGCCGTGTCGGCCCTGCATCTTCTCGATCAGGTAGCGGCCGGGGTTGCGCAGCCGCGGCCCGTAGTAGTCGTTCGACCCGAAGACGTAAACGCCGGGGAAGGACATGAGCGGGCCGAGCGCGTCGAGCACCTCGGGCACGCCCTCGGTGTCGGAGAGGTTGTCGCCGGTGTTGACGACGAAGTCGGGGCGGAGCCCGGCCAGGGACTGGAGCCAGGCCCGCTTCTTGCGCTGCCCGCAGACCATGTGGATGTCGGAGACCTGCAGGACGCGCAGCGGCCGCATCCCCGCGGGGAGGACGGGAACGGTGACCCGGCGCAGCCGGAACGACCGGGCCTCGAATCCGGCGGCATAGGCCACTCCGGCGGCCCCCACCGCCGCGATTCCGGCGGTGACCTTCAGTGGTACTCCGTAACGCGCGCGCATGGCCCCATCGTCTCAGACGGGGAAAACCGGCGGGCGCCACCGCCCCCGCACCTGGCAGACTCGGGTCATGACCACGCTCAAGGCCAAGCTGCAGGAAGACCTCACCACCGCGATCAGGGAGCGGAACGAGCTCCACTCGTCCACGCTCCGGCTGACCCTCGCCGCCATCACCAAGGAGGAGGTCGCGGGCAAGGAGGCGCGCGTCCTGTCCGACGAGGAAGTCCTCAAGGTGATCGCCAAGGAGGCGAAGAAGCGCCGTGAGGCGGCGGAGGCGTTCGCGCAGGGCGGCCGGGCCGACCAGGCCGCGCGGGAGACGGCCGAGGGCGAGTTCCTCGACACGTACCTGCCCAAGCAGCTGACCGACGACGAGCTCGGCGCGATCGTGGCGCAGGCCGTCGAGGAGGCGCGGGCCGCCGGTGCGGAGGGGCCGCGGGCCATGGGCGCCGTCATGAAGATCGTGAGCCCGAAGGTGGCGGGGCTGGCCGAGGGCGGGCGCGTCGCCGCCGCCGTCAAGAAGCACCTCGCGTAACCAACCGCACCGCACTGCACGGGCACGGGCTCCGGCTGCCGAGGTGTTCGGCGGCCGGAGCCCTGCTGTGTGCCGTGCCGCCGCCTACTGCGTGTCGCGGCCGCCGATGATCCCGGGCTCCAGGGTGATCCCCGGGAACGGGTCGGTCGGCGTGCCGCCGGTGGCGCCGCCTCCGGTCGCCGCGCCGCCGATGGCCTGGCCGCCGGTCTGGCCGCCGGGGCGCCCGCCGGGCTTGCCGTCCCCGCCGGGCTTGTTCGGCTTGGCGGGCTTGACGGGCGTGGTCGGGGTGCCGGGCCGGGCGCTGCCGCCTGCGGCTCCCGAGTCGGGCAGGCCGACGGTGGTGAAGGTCGCCACCTCCCGGCCGGCGAGCGCGCCGCTGACGGCCTGCTTCCAGATCGGGCCGGGCAGGCCGCCGCCGTAGACCTTGTCGTAGTACCTGCCGCCGATGGTGATGTTCTCCATCGACACCTGCTTGGCGCCGCCGGAGCCGACCCACGTCGCGCCCGACATGTTCGGGGTGTAGCCGACGAACCAGGCGTTGTATCGGCTGTCGGTGGTGCCGGTCTTGCCGGCGCTCTGCCGGTCCGTCAGGCCGGCCTGCGTACCGGTGCCGGAGTCGACCACCCCGAGCAGCAGCGTGTTGATGGTGTCGGCGGTCCGCTCGGACATCACCCGCTCGCACTTGGACTTCGGCACCGACAGCGCCTTGCCGTGCGAGTCGGTGATCGACTCGATCGAGACGGGCGTGCAGCGGACGCCGCGGTTGGCGAAGGCGGCGTACGCGTTGGCCATGGTCAGCGGGGACATGCCCTCACTGCCGAGTGCGATGGCCGGGACCTCGGGCAGCTTGGTTCCGTCGGCCGGGATGACGCCGAGCTTGGTGGTCATCTCGGTGACGGGGCACAGGCCCGTCTCCGCGATCATCTCGACGAAGTAGGTGTTGACCGACTTCGCCATCGCCTGGGTCATGCCGTACGGGCCGACCTCGGACTCCTGCTCGTTCTCCAGGCGCTCGTTGTCGGTGTTGACCCACGGCTTGTTGCTGCAGGTCTGCACGGGGCTCGGGTACTGCATCTGGTAGGGCGAGTTGTAGACCCGGCCCGGGGAGATGCCCTGCTCCAGCGCGGCTGCCGCGACGAACGGCTTGAAGGTGGAGCCGGTCGGGAAGCCGAAGTTCGAGCCGCCCATCCGCTTGTCGACGGAGTAGTTGATCTGGGTCTCGTTCTTGCCGAAGCCGTAGGGCTTCGACTGGCCCATCGCCAGCACGCGGCCGGTGCCGGGCTGGACCAGGGTGACCGCCGTGGCGATCTTGTCGTCCTGGTTGACGTGGTCCTTGATCGACTCGTTGACGGAGTCCTGCGCCTGCGGGTCGAGCGTCGTGCGGACGGTCAGGCCGCCCCGGTTCCACAGCTTGGCGCGCTCCTCGCGCGTCTTGCCGAAGACCGGGTCGGTCAGGAAGGTGTTGCGCACGTAGTCGCAGAAGAATCCGGCGCCCTTGACGGCGGTGATGCAGCCGTTCTTCGGCCGGGTCACCTTCAGCTGGACCGGCTTGGCCTTCGCCTCGTCCGCCTCGGCCTGCGAGATGTCCTTGACGTCGGCCATCCGCTGGAGGACGACGTTCCGGCGCTTCATCGCCTCCTGGGAGTCGTTCACCGGGTCGTACCGGCTCGGCGACTGCACCAGGCCGGCGAGCAGCGCCGACTCCTCCAGCGTCAGGTCCTTGGCGGGCTTGCTGAAGTAGCGCTGCGAGGCGGACTCGACGCCGTAGGCCTGCTGCCCGAAGTAGGTGATGTTGAGGTAGTTCTCGAGGATCTTCTTCTTCCCGAGCTCCTCCTCGACCTGGATCGAGTACTTCAGCTCGCGGATCTTGCGGCCGAGGCTCTTCTCCTGGGCCTCGCGGACCTTCGTCTCGTCGTCGCCGGCCTCCTCGACGAAGACGTTCTTCACGTACTGCTGCGTCAGCGTCGAGGCGCCCTGTGCGGCGGCGCCCTCCTGTGCGTTGCGGTTGACCGCGCGCAGGATGCCCTTGAGGTCGACCGCGCCGTGCTCGTAGAAGCGCGAGTCCTCGATCGCGACGATGGCCTTCTGCATGTACGGGGAGATGGCCGTCAGCGGCACCACCTGCCGGTCGCGGGAGTACACGGTGGCGATCAGGCCGCCCTCGGCGTCGAGGATGGTGGTGCGCTGGCTGAGCGGTGGTGTCTTGAGGTTGGCCGGGATCTCGTCGAACCCCTCGACGGTGCCCTTGGCGGCGAGCCCCAGGGCGCCGGCGCCCGGGATGGCGATGCCGGCGAGCACGACGCCGGAGAGGACGGACAGGCCGAGGAACTTGGCGGCCTGCTGCGGCCCCGTGAGCCCGGCGCCCGAGCGCTTCTTTCCCATGGAGGGCAGCCTACGTTCTCATTCACCGGACACGCGCGAATGCCTTGGCCTAAGCTGTCCCCAACTGTCACAGCAGTGTGGTGCGACATCAACCCCTCGGCTTGATTTTCACCCTTCCCGAATGGGGTGGACTGATGTCCGAATCCCGCCCCTCACTCGGATGGCCGCTCGTCACCACTTCGCCGATTTCATCCGAATCGCCGGAATGGTCGGGCATGTCGCCGGATCACTCCGTCGGGTGATCTGCCGCTTACCCATAGTCCGTTCGGGCCATCCAAGATTGGGCCCGTCGGGGGTGTTGCACTGTGCTCGCCTTCCGTAACGTCCTCAACTGGCAGCGGTGAATATGCCGCTACCGCCGTGGGGGAGCCTCGATTCGGGAGAGGACGGCGCCGGGATGGGCTGGGTTACCGACTGGAGTGCGCAGGCAGCCTGCCGCACTACCGATCCGGATGAACTGTTCGTTCAAGGAGCGGCACAGAACAGGGCCAAGGCAGTGTGCACCGGGTGTCCGGTGCGTACGGAGTGCCTGGCCGACGCGCTCGACAACCGTGTGGAATTCGGCGTGTGGGGCGGAATGACCGAGCGGGAGCGCCGCGCACTGCTGCGCAGGCGGCCCACCGTCACCTCGTGGCGGCGGCTGCTGGAGACGGCCCGCACGGAGTACGAGCGCAGCACGGGCATCCTCACCGTGGATGTCGACGCGGAGATCGACGTGCCGTACGAGACGTACGCGGCAGCAGGGTAGGCCCACCGCCCGCCCCCGCAGCCGTGCGTATGTACGTGCGTACGGACACCTACGCTCCGGCCGGCACCCCGGCCGCGAGGCGTTCCCCGATGGCCCGCAGCCCGGCGAGGTCGTGCACATCGCCGGGAAGGGCCGCCACTTCGGTCACCGCCACGTCGGGGTGCATCGAGGTGAAGCGGTCCCTCGTGCGCTGTTCGCGCGCGATCAGCTGCATGCGCTCGGCGTGCAGGCGCAGCAGTCCTGCCGTGATGCCCTCCACATCGGCGCCCTCCGGGGCGTCAGCGTCGGCGCCCGCCTCGACGCCTTCCGATTCCGGTGCGCTTCCGCCCGCGGGGGAGTGGGCGGCCGGGGCACCGAGACCAGCTTTCCCGGCCTCCTGATCCACAATGCCGCCTTCTTCAAGATTCTCCGCGGCCGCCAGCGCCCGCTCCGCCGACAGCTGTCCGGCGCCGCTCCCGTGCACCCGGTTGAGCACCAGCCCCGCCAGCGGCATCCGCTCCGCCCCGAGCCGCTCCACGAAGTACGCGGCCTCCCGCAGCGCGTCCGGCTCCGGCGCCGCGACCACCAGGAAGGCCGTGCCCGGCGCCTGCAGCAGCCGGAACGTCGCGTCCGCGCGTGTGCGGAACCCGCCGAACATCGTGTCCATCGCCGCCACGAACGTCTGCACGTCCCCCAGCAGCGAAGCGCCCATCAGCTTGTTGAGCGTCCCCGTCATCAGCGACATGCCGACGTTCAGGAACTTCATCCCCGCCCGGCCGCCGACCTTCGCCGGAGCCGTCAGCACTCGGATGAACTTCCCGTCCAGGAAGGAGCCCAGCCGCTTCGGGGCGTCCAGGAAGTCCAGGGCGGACCGGCTCGGCGGGGTGTCCACGACGATCAGGTCCCAGTCGTCGCGGGCCCGCAGCTGCCCCAGCTTCTCCATCGCCATGTACTCCTGCGTGCCGGCGAAGCCGGCCGACAGGGACTGGTAGAAGGGGTTCGCCAGGATCGCGGCGGCCCGGTCCCCGTCCGCGTGCGACTCGACGATCTCGTCGAACGTCCGCTTCATGTCCAGCATCATGGCGTGCAGTTCGCCCCCGCCGGCCACGCCCGCGACCTTGCGCGGGGTGTTGTCCAGCGAGTCGATGCCCATCGACTGGGCCAGCCGCCGCGCCGGGTCGATGGTCAGCACGACCACCTTCCGGCCGCGCTCCGCCGCCCGCAGGCCCAGCGCCGCCGCCGTCGTCGTCTTGCCGACCCCGCCCGCGCCGCAGCACACGATGATCCGGGTCCCCGGGTCGTCCAGCAGCCGGTCCACGACCAGCTCCGGCGGCATGTCCATGCCTGCTCCCATCCCGATCCGCGCCCCCGTCCCCGTTCCCGATCCCGCTTCGGATCCCGTTTCCGCTTCCGCTCCCCGGCCCGCTGCGGCGCCCGCCGCCGGGCCCACGGGCCCGCTCACTCCTCGTCCGCCTGCTTGCGCAGCTCGGCCGCGAGCTCGTACAGCCCGGCGAGGTCCATCCCCGTGCCGAGCAGCGGCAGTTCGTACGCCGGCACCTCCAGCCGGGACAGCACCCGGCGCTGCGCCCGCTCCAGCGCCACCCGGCCCGCATGCTCCGCAGCCTGCTCCAGCAGCGGGTCCACCAGCCGCTCCGCGAGTCCGCCCAGCCCGGCCCGGGACAGGGCGTGCGCCACGTCCCCGCGCAGCTCGCCGGCCGCCCGCAGGGCCTCGTCGTCCAGGTGGTGCGGACGGACCATGTTGACCACGACCCGTCCCACCGGCAGGCCCGCCTGCGCCAGCTCGGCGATCCCGTCGGCTGTCTCCTGGACGGGCATCTCCTCCAGCAGCGTCACGAAGTGCACCGCCGTCTCGCGGGACTTGAGCACCTTCATGACGGCCTGCGCCTGGTTGTGGATCGGCCCGATCCGGGCCAGCCCCGCCACCTCGTCGTTCACGTTGAGGAACCGGGTGATCCGCCCCGTCGGCGGCGCGTCCATCACCACGTGGTCGTACACGTACCGGCCGGACCGGTCCTTGCGGCGGACCGCCTCGCACGCCTTGCCCGTCAGCAGCACGTCCCGCAGCCCGGGCGCGATGGTCGTCGCGAAGTCGATCGCGCCGAGCTTCTTCAGCGCGCGGCCCGCCGACCCCAGTTTGTAGAACATCTGGAGGTAGTCCAGCAGCGCCTGCTCGGCGTCGATGGCGAGCGCGTACACCTCCCCGCCGCCTGCTGCGACGGCGATCTTCCGCTCCTCGTAGGGGAGCGCCTCCGTCCCGAAGAGCTGCGCGATACCCTGCCTGCCCTCGACCTCCACCAGAAGAGTCCGCCTGCCCTCGCGCGCGAGGGCCAGCGCGAGTGCCGCGGCGACCGTGGTCTTCCCGGTTCCGCCCTTGCCGCTGACCACCTGGAGCCTGCTCACAGCCTCTGAGCCTAACCACTCGCTCCCCGGGCCGCGCAGGACCCTCTCCCCCCGGACGCGGCCCCGCCCCGCCCGGCGCGGCCCGCCCGCGGCAGGCGATACGCTCGCCCCCATGACCAAGAAGTTCGAATACGCGACGGTCCCGCTGCTGGTCCACGCCACGAAGCAGATCCTGGACACCTGGGGCGAGGACGGCTGGGAGCTCGTCCAGGTCGTGCCCGGCCCGAACAACCCGGAGCAGCTCGTGGCCTACCTCAAGCGGGAGAAGGCATGAGCGGCGCCGTCGAAGCAAAGCTGGCCGAACTCGGCCTGACCCTGCCCGAGGTCGTCCCGCCGCTCGCCGCGTACCAGCCGGCCGTCCGGTCGGGCGCCTACGTGTTCACCGCGGGCCAGCTCCCGATGGTCAAGGGCAGCCTGCCGGTCACCGGCAAGGTCGGCGCCGAGGTCTCCGCCGAGCAGGCGAAGGAGCTCGCGGCGACCTGCGCGCTGAACGCCCTGGCCGCCGTCAAGTCCGTCGCGGGCGACCTCGACCGGATCGCGCGCGTCGTGAAGGTCGTCGGCTTCGTCGCCTCCGCCCCCGACTTCACCGGCCAGCCGGGCGTCCTCAACGGCGCCAGCGAGCTGCTCGGCGCGGTCCTCGGCGACAAGGGCGTCCACGCCCGCAGCGCCGTCGGCGTCGCCGTCCTCCCGCTGGACGCGCCCGTCGAGATCGAGATCCAGGTCGAGCTCCTGCCCGACGCCTGACCGGCACCGCCGTCGTCCCGCAGGCCGGGCCCGTACGCCGTCCGCGGCGCGGGGCCCGGCCTGCGGCACACCCCCCGGCCTGCGGCGCGCTGCCCGCAGCGGCGTGCGGCCCTCGAACATCGGGCCGGATGGCCGTAGCATCCCCGCATGCCCAACGGTGAGCAGGGACAGCAGCAGACACCCGGAACCAGCCCCGCCGGCGGCCAGTGGTACCCGCCGGAGTGGCCGGGTCTCATCCGCGCCCTCGCGGACGGCAGCCTGACCCCGGCGGAGCCCCGCCGCGCGTCGACCGTGATGCTGCTCCGCGACACCGCCGCCGGGCCGGTCGTGCACATGCTGCGCCGCCGCACCTCCATGGCCTTCGCGGGCGGCGCGTACGCCTACCCGGGCGGCGGCGTCGATCCGCGCGACGAGGAGCACCTCGTCGGCTGGGCCGGCCCCGGCCTCGGGGAGTGGGCGGAGCGGCTGGGCACGGATGCCCGTACCGCCCAGGCCATCGTCTGCGCGGCGGTCCGCGAGACTTTCGAGGAGGCGGGCGTCCTCCTCGCGGGCGAGAGCGCCGGCACGGTCGTCGGGGACACCACCGGCGACGACTGGGAGGCCGACCGGCAGGCACTCGTCGCCCGCGAGCTGTCCTTCGCGGAGTTCCTCGACCGGCGCGGGCTGCGGCTGCGCTCGGACCTGCTCGGCGCGTGGGCGCGCTGGATCACGCCCGAGTTCGAGCCGCGCCGCTTCGACACCTGGTTCTTCGTGGCCGCCCTGCCCGAGGGGCAGCGGACCCGGGACGTCTCCACCGAGGCCGACCGGACGGTGTGGATCCGCCCCGCCGACGCCGCGGCCGGCTACGACCGGGGCGAGCTGCTGATGATGCCGCCGACGATCTCCACCCTGCGCTCGCTGGAGCCGTACGGGAGCGCCGCCGGCGCCCTCGCGGCGGCCCCCGGCCAGGACCTCGCGCCCGTGCTCGCACAGGCGGTGCTGGAGAACGGCGAGGTGGTGCTCAGCTGGCCCGGCCACGAGGAGTTCACCAAGCGCGTCAGCTTCGGAGGTGCCTCGTGACCGACGCCGCCGCACTGCCCGGCCGTCCCCGCGGAGCGGTCGCCTCCGGCCGCTCCACCCCGCGCGCCTACAACGTCCTCGCGCCCAACCCGTCGGCGATGACCCTCGACGGCACCAACACCTGGATCGTCGCCGAGCCCGACTCCGACCTGGCCGTCGTCATCGACCCCGGGCCCCTCGACGAGGGGCACCTGGAGGCGGTCGTGGCGACCGCCGAGCGGATGGGCAAGCGCATCGCCCTGACCCTCCTGACGCACGGCCACGCCGACCACGCCGCGGGCGCCGGCCGCTTCGCCGAACTCACCGGAAGCAGGGTCCGCGCCCTCGACCCGGCGCTCCGCCTCGGCGACGAGGGGCTCGCCGCAGGGGACGTCGTCCGCACCGGCGGCCTGGAGCTGCGCGTCGTCCCCACGCCCGGGCACACCTCCGACTCGCTCTGCTTCCACCTGCCCGCCGACCGGGCCGTGCTGACCGGCGACACGATCCTGGGCCGCGGCACCACGGTCGTCGCGCACCCGGACGGGCGCCTCGGCGACTACCTGGACTCCCTGCGCCGGCTGCGCTCGCTGACCGTCGACGACGGGGTCCGGACGGTCCTGCCGGGCCACGGCCCGGTCCTGGACGACGCGCAGGGCGCGGTGGAGTTCTACCTCGCCCACCGCGCGCACCGGCTCGCGCAGGTCGAGACGGCCGTCGAGGACGGCTACACGACCCCCGAGGAGGTCGTCGCCCACGTCTACGCGGACGTCGACAGGTCGCTGTGGCCGGCGGCCGAATGGTCCGTGCGCGCACAACTCGAGTACCTTCAAGATCACGGACTGATCCCCGGGGGGCCCGAGTGACCACCCTTTACCTGCTGCTCGTCCTGCTCGCCGTCGCGGCGTGGATGACGTCGACCGTCAGCCTGCGCATGAAGGCCCTGGAGCGGCGCGCGGAGCGGCTGGAGCGGCGCCTCGGCCTCCTCCTGGCCCACCTGGGCGTCGAGGAGCCCGAGCCGGCCGGCCTGGAGGAGGTACGGGCACTGCTGCGGGAGGGCCGCACCGTGTCCGCGATCAAGGCGTACCGGGAGGCGACGGGCGCGGGGCTGGCCGAGGCGAAGGCGGCGGTGGAGGCGCTGGCGGAGCTGGAGGCGGACCCCGCCTGAGCGCCCGACGCGCCTGAGCGCCTGACGCGCCTGAGCCGAGGGCGCGCCTGAGCCGACGACGGCCTGAGCCGACGACGCGCCGACACCCGGGGCGGCCGCCCGGCCGCCTCACCCACCCTTCGTGCCGATGCGGGCCGCGTACTCGGCGGCGAGCCACGGGCCGAGGTCCTCGACCAGGTCCCGTACGGCGGCCCGGTCGGCCGCGGGCTCCAGTGCCAGCGCGGCCGCGGCCCGCATCTGGGCGGCCCGCTCCGGGTAGTACCGGCCGAAGACCTCCGCGGACTCGGCGAGGTCGCTCGTCCAGCCGCCCCAGCGCGGCATCACCAGCGTGAATCCGGTGCGCACCAGGTGCCGGGACCAGCCGCGGGCCAGCCGCCGCAGCTCCGCGGGGCCCTCGGCGCGGGCGAGCCGCTGCCGCCAGGCGGGCAGCAGGTCGGCCAGGTCGCCGTTGGTCCCGCGGGCGAGGCGGATGTCGGGGCGGTAGCGGGGCAGGTCCTCGGCCAGGTCGGGGCCGAGCAGCGGGGTGCACAGGCAGGCCAGGAACCAGCCCATGTCGTGGCGTTCCTGCTCGCTCAGCAGGCGGTCCCGCCCGTACAGCAGCAGCCCCACCCCGTCGATCTGGGGGAAGTCCTCGTCGAGGGTGCGGGCCAGCACCTCGGCGGTGTCCCGGTCGTCTCCGGAGGGCTCGTGGTGCAGCGCCAGCAGCAGGTCCAGGTCGGAGCGGCCGGGCCGGGCCGTGCCGCGCGGGACCGACCCGTACAGGTAGGCGCTGTGCAGCCGGGGCCCGTAGGCGTCACGGATCCGCAGGCGCGCCGCGGCGACGACGGGCGTGAACGGCTCGCGGATCCGGCCGAGGGAGCCCTCCCGCTCGATGTAGCCGTTCGCGTCGACGCCCCGCTGCTCGCCCATGGCCCTACTGTGCCTCGCGCTGCGGCGGAAGGGGCTCCTGGGGTGCCTGAGGTGCTGCGGAAGCGCGGGAGGGGCCCTGCCCCGGTTCCGCCCGGGCAGGGCCCCTCCCGTTGCTTCCGCCGCGCTCGGGCGGTGCCGGTCGGCGCGGGGGGTCAGCGCGAGCGCTTGGCCAGGCGCTCGACGTCCAGCAGGATCACGGCGCGGGCCTCCAGGCGGAGCCAGCCGCGGCCCGCGAAGTCGGCCAGGGCCTTGTTCACGGTCTCGCGCGAGGCGCCGACGAGCTGCGCCAGCTCCTCCTGCGTCAGGTCGTGGACGACGTGGATGCCCTCCTCGGACTGCACGCCGAAGCGGCGCGACAGGTCCAGGAGCGCCCGGGCGACACGGCCCGGGACGTCGGAGAAGACCAGGTCGGACATCTGGTCGTTGGTCTTGCGCAGGCGGCGGGCCACCGCGCGCAGCAGCGCGGTCGCGACCTCGGGGCGGGCGTTCAGCCAGGGCTGGAGGTCCCCGTGGCCCAGGCCCAGGAGCTTGACCTCGGTCAGGGCGGTCGCCGTGGCGGTGCGCGGGCCCGGGTCGAAGAGCGAGAGCTCGCCGATCAGCTCGCCGGGGCCGAGGACGGCCAGCATGTTCTCGCGGCCGTCGGGGGAGGTGCGGTGCAGCTTCACCTTGCCCTCGGTGACCACGTACAGCCGGTCACCGGGGTCGCCCTCGTGGAACAGGGCGTCACCGCGCGCGAGAGTCACCTCGCTCATCGAGGCGCGGAGCTCCGCGGCCTGCTCGTCATCGAGCGCCGCGAAGAGCGGGGCGCGCCGCAGAACGTCGTCCACGAGTCTCTCTCCTATGTCGACCAGCTCAGGGGACCGTGTTCCCCATTTTGCCGGACGGCTCAAACAGTGCGATCAATCACAAGGATGCCGGACGTACGGGCCTGCTGTGCTGCGGGCGCCCAAACGGAGTGGTGTTACCAGAGGTCCGGGCGGGTGTACGCGGCCGGCCTTAGGCTGGCCGGGTGTCCAATAAGCCGGTGAGAGCACAGGCCAAGGGGTCCGCGGGAGTGACGCTCGCGCCCGATTCAGCTGTGGGCGAACAAGCCCCCCGAAAGGCGCCCTCGAAGCCGCCGACGGCGCGCGCGCAGCCCGCGGGCAAAGCTTCGGCCAAGAAAACGGAATCACGCCTGGCCATGGTCCGCAGGGCCCGCAGGATCAACCGGGAGCTGGCCGACGTCTACCCGTACGCCCACCCGGAACTCGACTTCCGGAACCCCTTCGAGCTGCTCGTCGCCACGGTTCTGTCCGCCCAGACGACCGACCTGAGGGTCAACCAGACGACCCCCGCGCTGTTCGCGGCCTACCCGACCCCCGAGGACATGGCCGCGGCCGTCCCCGAGGAGCTGGAGGAGCTCATCCGGCCGACCGGGTTCTTCCGGATGAAGGCGAAGTCCCTGCTGGGGCTGTCCGCCGCCCTGCGCGACCGCTTCGGCGGCGAGGTCCCGGGACGGCTCGAAGACCTCGTCACCCTGCCGGGCGTGGGCCGCAAGACGGCCAACGTCGTCCTCGGCAACGCGTTCGGAGTCCCCGGCCTGACCGTGGACACCCACTTCCAGCGGCTGGTCCTGCGCTGGAAGTGGACCGAGCAGAAGGAGCCGGAGAAGATCGAGGCGGAGATCGCCGCGATCTTCCCCAAGAGCGAGTGGACGATGCTCTCGCACCGGATCATCTTCCACGGCCGCCGCATCTGCCACGCCCGCAAGCCGGCCTGTGGCGCCTGCCCGATCGCCCCGCTGTGCCCCGCGTACGGGGAGGGCGAGACGGACCCGGAGAAGGCGAAGAAGCTCCTGAAGTACGAGAAGGGCGGACAGCCGGGCCAGCGGCTCAGCCCGCCGCCGGACTACCCGGGCAGCCCGGCCCGGCCGTCGGAGCCCGCGGCGCAGCGGCCGGGGGCCGGCGGTACGGCCGGCACCGCGGGCGGCAGTACGGGGGACGGCGGCGCGGCGGCGTCCTGAGCAGGTCGGCGGGCCCGCCACACGGGGCGGACCCGCGCAGGAACGGAACCGGGCCGGCGGGGCGTTGTCCCGGTGCGGGACGGCGCCGGCGACGGCAGGCGGCACAGCACACAGCACGGCACGGCACGGCACGGCACGACGGCAGGGAACAGGGATTGCCCATGACGCGCGGAGCACGGGACGACAGCAGCGTGGCCCAGGCGGCCGCCCCACCGGGCAGGCCGGGCGGCAGGCCGCACGGCCTGCCGCCCGCCCCGGTGGTCACCACCGACGGCCTGCCCGGCTGGCTCGGCCCCGTCGCCGAGGCCGTGCGCACGGTCCGCCCGACCCAGCTCAGCCGCTTCCTGCCGCCCGAGGACGGTCGCGGCCGCCAGTCCGCCGTCCTCATCCTCTTCGGGGAGGGCGCCCGCGGCCCGGAGCTGCTCCTGATGGAGCGCGCCGGCAGCCTGCGCTCGCACCCGGGCCAGCCCTCGTTCCCCGGCGGCGCCCTCGACCCGGAGGACGGCGACCCGCACACCACCGGCCCGCTGCGGGCCGCCCTGCGCGAGGCCGAGGAGGAGACCGGGCTCGACCCTGCCGGGGTCCAGCTCTTCGGCGTGCTGCCGCGCCTCTACATCCCGGTCAGCGAGTTCGTCGTCACGCCCGTCCTCGGCTGGTGGCGCGAGCCCAGCCCGGTCGGCGTCGTCGACCCCGCCGAGACGGCCCGGGTCTTCACCGTGCCCGTGGCCGATCTCACGGACCCCGCGCACCGCGCCACCGCCGTCCACCCCAGCGGCCACCTGGGCCCGGCGTTCACCGTGCACGACGCCCTGGTCTGGGGTTTCACCGCCGGGGTGATCGACCGCATGCTCCACTTCGCGGGATGGGAGCGGCCCTGGGACCGCTCGCGGCAGGTCCCGCTCGACTGGCGCGCATGAGACGGTGGCCCATGTGAACGTGCTGGACATCCTGTTGCTGGTCGCCGCCGTGTGGTTCGCGATCGTCGGTTATCGCCAGGGCTTCGTCGTCGGCATCCTGTCGGTGATCGGCTTCCTCGGCGGCGGTCTCATCGCCGTGTCGGTGCTTCCCCTGGTCTGGGACCAGGTGACCGACGACGGCACCCAGGTGTCCACCACCGTCGTGGTGGCCGCCGTCGTCGTGGTCATCATCTGCGCCTCCATCGGGCAGGCCTTCACCACCCACCTGGGGAACCGGCTGCGCCGCCACATCACGTGGTCGCCGGCGCGGGCCCTCGACGCGACCGGCGGCGCCGTCGTCAACGTCGTCGCCATGCTGCTCGTGGCGTGGCTGATCGGCTCGGCGCTCGCCGGGACCTCGCTGCCCACGCTGGGCAAGGAGGTCCGCAACTCAAAGGTGCTGCTGGGCGTGGCGCGGGTGCTCCCGGCCCAGGCGAACACCTGGTTCTCGGACTTCTCCTCCGCCCTCACGCGCAACGGCTTCCCGCAGGTCTTCAGCCCGTTCTCCAACGAGCCGATCACCGCGGTACGGGAACCGGACCCGGCGCTGGCGACGAGCCCCGTCGCCGAGGCGGCCAAGCGCTCGATCGTGAAGGTCGTCGGGACCGCGCCGAGTTGCAGCAAGGTGCTGGAGGGCACCGGGTTCGTCTTCGCCCCGGGCCGCGTCATGACCAACGCGCACGTCGTGGGCGGCGTCAGCGAGCCGACCGTGCAGGTCGGCGGCGAGGGCAAGCTGTATGACGGCAAGGTCGTGCTGTACGACTGGGAGCGCGACATCGCCGTCCTGGACGTGCCCAAGCTGAAGGCGCCGCCGCTGGAGTTCACCGAGAAGGACGCCGGCAGCGGCAGTGACGCGATCGTCGCGGGCTTCCCGGAGAACGGCGCCTACGACGTCCGCTCCGCCCGCGTCCGCGGCCGCATCAACGCCAACGGCCCGGACATCTACCACCGCGGCACCGTCCGCCGCGACGTGTACTCGCTGTACGCGACCGTCCGCCAGGGCAACTCGGGAGGTCCGCTGCTCACGCCCGACGGCAAGGTGTACGGGGTGGTCTTCGCCAAGTCGCTCGACGACCCGAACACCGGCTACGCGCTCACGGCGGACGAGGTCCGCGACGACATCCGGCTCGGGAAGACGAACGACCGCCGCGCCGACACCCAGGGGTGCGCCCTGTGACCGGGGGCCGCTGAGCTGCGGGGCCGCGGGGGCCCGCCCGGGCTGCGGCCCGCGCGGCTACGGTGTGCGCTGGTGGCGCAGCCGGGCCGAGAACCAGCGGGCCCGGCGGCGCAGGATACGCGGGATTCCGAGCCGTGGGTCGTGGCCCTCGCGGCCCGTCCTCCCGTACGCGCCCGGCGTCGCTGCCGGGCGGCGGTCGCGTGCGGTGTCACCGTGGTCGTGCGTCCAGCCCATACAACGTGCTGTGCCCGGGCCCGAACGTCCGTAACCCCTTCTGCGGCCTCCAATTGGCCTATGCGCGCGGCAATTGAATGCTTGTAGGACCGCGGGTCCGGCAATCCGTCAGGTCGCTCAGCGGTCCGGCTCGGGGTCCTTCAGCCAGCCGATCAGCTCGGACGAGAAGGCGACGGGGTCCTCCTCGTGCGGGAAGTGCCCGAGTCCGTCGAACAGCCGCCACCGGTACGGGGCTTCGACGAACTCGCCGGATCCGGCGGCGCTGCGCGTGCGCATCACGGGGTCGAGGGAGCCGTGCATGTGCAGCGTCGGCACCCGTACCGGCATCTTCATACGGCGGTTGAACTGGAGCCCGTCCGGCCGGGCCATGGAGCGCATCATCCAGCGGTACGGCTCGATCGAGCAGTGGGCGGTCGACGGGATGCACATGGCCCGCCGGTAGACCGCGAGGTCGTCCTCCGAGCCGTCCTCGCGGAGCCGCGGACCGGACCAGTCCCGGATGAGCCGGCCGACGAGCGCCCCGTCGTCGGCGACGAGCTGCCGCTCGGGGACGAACGGGCGCTGGAAGCCCCAGATGTGCGAACTCGCCCGGGTCTGGCCGAGGTCGGAGAGCATCGCCGACCGCCAGCGCCGCGGGTGGGGCATCGACACGACGGCGAGGCGGCGCACCAGCTTGGGCCGCATCGCGGCGGCCGTCCAGGCGAGGTAGCCGCCGAGGTCGTGCCCGACGAGCGCGGCGTCCGGCTCGCCGAGGGAGCGGATCACCCCGGTGACGTCCAGGGCCAGGTTCGCGGGGTCGTAGCCGCGCGGGGTGCGGTCGCTGCCGCCGACACCGCGCAGGTCCATGGCGACCGCGCGGTAGCCGGCGTCGGCGAGGGCGGTCAGCTGGTGCCGCCAGGTCCACCAGAACTGGGGGAAGCCGTGCAGGAGCAGGACGAGCGGGCCGTCACCGAGCTCGGCGACGTGGAACCGGGCGCCGTTGGCGGCGACGTCCCGGTGGGTCCACGGCCCGTCGAGGCGCACTGCCGTCGCGGTGGTCGGCGGTGTGCTGGGGTCCGGTGCGCTCGCTGTCATGAGGACGAGCGTGCCACACCCACCGCCTTGTCACTCAACGGCCGCGGATGCGGCTTGACGGTGCCGACGACGGCCGCGGTCTGCTTCACGGAGGCGATGGACCTCTCCGGCGGCTTGACCTTCTGGAGCTTGGACTTCCCGATCAGGATGAGCAGGGCCGCGAACAGCAGGAACGCCACGCCGACGATGAGGAACGACCAGGCGAGGCCGAGCCCGAGGTTGTGGATCCCGTACGCCGCGGCGAAGCTCAGCACGGGCAGGGAGAACAGGGCGAACACCCCTGCGACCGAGATGGCGGCGCCGCCGATACCCGCGCGCTTGACGTCCTGGCGGAGTTCCGCCTTGGCGAGGGCGATCTCGTCGTGCACCAGGGCGGACATCTCGGCGGTGGCCGAGGCGACCAGCTGGCCGAGTGTGCGCTCGGCTCCTTGCGCCCCTTGGTCCACTGCGGTCATCGCTCTCTCCCTCTGTCGTCTGCCGGCGGCTGTCCTCCGTCGGACACAAGCGTTCAGTTCAGATCATGCCGGACGGTCGCCCGCTCCGCTGGACCCGGCCGCCCCTTCGGCGGTGCCGCCGGGCGCTTCGGAGCCCGCGGCGGCCGCGGCGGCGCGGGCCAGGCGGCGGTGCTCGGCGGCCTTGTCCTCGTGGATCCGCGCCATGCGCAGGTGGTACTGCGGGTTGCCGGCCTCGTAGATGTCCGGGATGCCGTCGTGGTCCTCGTCGCGCTCTTCCGCCTCGGTGAGGGCGCGGTAGGTGCGGTCGCGCAGTTTGAGCAGCACGCCCGCCAGGACGGCGGCGATGAGGGAGCCGACCAGGACGGCGGCCTTCACCTCCTCGGCCAGTACGGGGTCGTCGGCGAAGGCGAGTTCGCCGATCAGCAGTGAGACGGTGAAGCCGATGCCGGCGAGTCCGGACACGGCGAGGACGTCCGGCCAGGCCAGGTCCTTGTTCAGCTCGGCCCGGGTGAAGCGCGCGGCCAGCCAGGTGCCGCCGAAGACGCCGGCCGTCTTGCCGACGACCAGGCCGAGGACGACGCCGAGGGGCTCCGGCCGGGCGAAGACCTCGGCGAGGGCCCCGCCGGAGAGGGGGACGCCGGCGGAGAACAGGGCGAACAGCGGCACGGCGATGCCAGCCGACAGGGGCCGCACCAGGTGCTCGACGTGCTCGCCGGGGGAGTGCTCCTCCCCTTCCCTGCGGGTGCAGCGGAGCATGAGGCCCATGGCCACGCCGGCGATCGTGGCGTGGACGCCGCTGTTGTACATGAGTGCCCACACGGCGATCGCGAGGGGGACGTACACGTACCAGCCGCGGACGCCCGTGCGCAGCAGGATCCACATCAGGGCCAGGCCGGCGAGGGCGCCGGCGAGCTGCGGGAGGCGGATGTCGCCGGTGAAGAAGACCGCGATGATCAGGATGGCGAAGAGGTCGTCGACGACGGCGAGGGTGAGCAGGAAGGCGCGCAGGGCGGACGGCAGCGAGGTGCCGAGGACCGCGAGCACGGCCAGCGCGAAGGCGATGTCGGTGGCGGTGGGGACCGCCCATCCGCCGAGCGAGCCTCCTCCGGCCGTGTTGACGGCCGTGTAGACCAGCGCGGGCACGGCCATGCCGCAGACGGCGGCGATCACGGGGAGGGCGGCCGCCTTGGGGTCGCTGAGGTCGCCCGCGACGAGTTCGCGTTTGAGCTCGATGCCGGCGACGAAGAAGAAGATCGCGAGGAGGCCGTCGGCCGCCCAGTGCTGCAGCGAGAGGTCCAGGCCGAGCGCGGCGGGGCCGAAGTGCAGGTCGCGGACGGTGTCGTAGCTCGCGGAGACCGCGGGGATGTTGGCCCACAGCAGGGCGGCCACCGCGGCTGCCAGGAGGACGATGCCGCCGACGGTCTCGGTGCGCAGGGCGTCCGCCACGTAGCGGCGCTCGGGCAGGGAGAGGAGGCCGAGGAACGCACGGCGGGAGGGGGAGTCGGGGGAGTGGGGCGGGCGGGGCGCGGCCACGGGTGGCACCTCGGGTGTGCGCGGGCTTGCAGCGGACGATCGCCACCTTATGCGCGACCGGGGCATCCGGCGCGGCGGTCGCGTCGGATGCCCCGGTCAACGGGCGGGTGCCGGCGGTCAGTCCTCGGAGGACGCCGAGGGCAGCTTGGTCTGGATGAGGTCCATGACCGTGGCGTCGGCGAGAGTGGTGACGTCGCCGACGGCGCGGTTCTCGGCCACGTCGCGCAGCAGGCGGCGCATGATCTTGCCCGAGCGGGTCTTGGGCAGCTCGGCGACCGGCAGGATGCGCTTGGGCTTGGCGATCGGGCCGAGGGTGGCGGCCACGTGGCTGCGGAGCTCGGCGGTGAGGCCGTCGTCCTCGCTGGCGGTGCCGCGGAGGATGACGAAGGCGACGATGGCCTGGCCGGTGGTCGGGTCGGCGGCGCCGACGACGGCGGCCTCGGCGACGGCCGGGTGGGAGACGAGGGCGGACTCGACCTCGGTGGTGGAGATGTTGTGGCCGGAGACGAGCATGACGTCGTCGACGCGGCCCAGCAGCCAGATGTCCCCGTCCTCGTCCTTCTTCGCGCCGTCGCCGGCGAAGTAGCGGCCGGGGAAGCGGGACCAGTAGGTGTCGGTGTAGCGCTGGTCGTCGCCCCAGATCGTGCGGAGCATCGACGGCCACGGCTCGGTCAGGACGAGGTAGCCGCCCGCGCCGTCGGGGACTTCGGCCGCCTCGTCGTCGACGACGGTGGCGCTGATGCCGGGCAGCGGACGCTGGGCGGAGCCCGGCTTGGTCTCGGTGACGCCGGGCAGCGGCGAGATCATCATCGCGCCGGTCTCGGTCTGCCACCAGGTGTCGACGATCGGGCAGCGGTCGCCGCCGATGTGCTTGCGGTACCAGATCCACGCCTCGGGGTTGATGGGTTCGCCGACCGAGCCGAGGACGCGCAGGCTGGACAGGTCGAACTTGGCGGGGATGTCGTCGCCCCACTTCATGAACGTCCGGATGGCGGTGGGGGCGGTGTAGAGGATCGTCACCCCGTACTTCTGGACGACCTCCCAGAAGCGGCCCTGGTGCGGCGTGTCGGGCGTGCCCTCGTAGAGCACCTGGGTGGCGCCGTTGGCCAGCGGCCCGTAGACGATGTACGAGTGGCCGGTGACCCAGCCGATGTCGGCGGTGCACCAGTAGACGTCGGTCTCGGGCTTGAGGTCGAAGACGGCGTGGTGCGTGTAGGCCGTCTGCGTGAGGTAGCCACCGGAGGTGTGCAGGATGCCCTTGGGCTTACCGGTGGTGCCGGAGGTGTAGAGGATGAACAGCGGGTGCTCGGCCGGGAAGGGCTGGGGGGTGTGCTCGCTGCTCTGGCGGTCGACGATCTCGTGCCACCAGACGTCGCGGCCTTCGGTGAAGGCGGTGTCCTGGCCGGTGCGTCGGACGACGAGGACGTGCTCGACCTGCGGGCACTTGGCCAGAGCGTCGTCGATGGCCGGCTTGAGGGCGGACGGCTTGCCGCGCCGGTGGCCGCCGTCGGCGGTGATGACGAGCTTGGCGTCGGCGTCCTGGATGCGGGAGGCGACGGCGTCCGCGGAGAACCCGCCGAAGACGACGGAGTGGGCGGCGCCGATGCGGGCGCAGGCGAGCATCGCGACGACGGCCTCGGGGATCATCGGCAGGTAGACCGCGACGCGGTCGCCGGCGGTGACGCCGAGTTCCGCCAGGGCGTTCGCGGCGCGGGACACCTCGTCCTTGAGCTGGGCGTAGGTGATCGTGCGGGTGTCGCCCGGCTCGCCTTCGAAGTGGAGCGCGACCCGGTCGCCGTTGCCGGCCTCGACGTGCCGGTCGACGCAGTTGTAGGCGACGTTGAGGGTCCCGTCGGCGAACCACTTCGCGAACGGCGGGTTGCTCCAGTCCAGGGTCTCGGTCGGCTCCTGCGCCCAGGTCAGGCGGCGGGCCTGCTCGGCCCAGAAACCCAGCCGGTCCGCCGCGGCCTGTGCGTACGCCGCCTGCGTCACGTTCGCTTCGGCCGCCAGACCGGCAGGCGGAGCGAACCGCCGCTCCTCCTTGAGCAGATTGGCCAGGCTCTCGTTGCTCACGACATCTCCCTTTCCCAGGGTGTCCGTTGTGTCCCCGGGCATAGCTCATCAGTCGAACGGGCCGGTGACAAGGGGTAACCCGAAATTGGTTTAGACCTATAGCGCGTCGTCCCCCGCACACGAGCGGCCCCCTCCCGCCGGACGGGGGAAGGGGCCGAACGATGGCACGGAAACGGGAGGGTATCGGTTCGGGCGCGTCCTGATCAGGTACGCCCGCCGACACTGTCAAAAACGCGGCAGTCGAAGAAGTCCTCCCCCTCGGACAGCAGGTAGGCCTGGGCCTCGCCCACGTGGAAGTACATGCCGTGCAGCTCCAGCGTGCCCTCCGCGAGCCGTCGGGCCACCGACTCGTGCGCCCGCAGGTGCTCCAGCTGCTGCACGACGTTCGTCAGGCACAGCTGTTCCACCGCGTCCGCCGGGAGCCGGCCGGAGATCCGCGCCCAGGTGTGGTGCGGGCTGTCCATCCGCTCCAGGCTCGGCCGGCCGTGCCGCAGCCACCGGCCGAGCGGCGTCGCCGACTCTCCGGGCGCGGAGTTCAGCAGTGCCTGCATGGCCCCGCAGCCCGAGTGCCCGCACACGGTGATGCTGTCCACCTGGAGCACGTCCACCGCGTACTCGATGGCCGCGGCGACCGAGTCGTCCCCGGTCTCGGCTCCGGGCAGCGGCACCAGGTTCCCGACGTTGCGGACGGTGAACAGGTCGCCGGGACCGCTGGCCGTGATCATGCTGGTGACGAGCCTGGAGTCCGCGCAGGTGAGGAAGAGCTGCGAGGGCCGCTGCCCCTCGCGGGCCAGCCGGGCCAGCTCGTCGCGGACGTGCGGCGCGGTGTCCCGCTGGAAGGCCGTGATCCCGCTGGCGAGACGGCTGGCGCCGCGGTTGCGCGGGGCCGCGGCAGCTCCGGCCCCGTCCGCGGCGGAGCCGGGGTCCGCCGCGGGGCCCGCCCGGCCGGCGTCGGCCGACGCGGACGGAACCGGAGCCGCCTCCGGGTGCGTGCGCTCGCCGACCGCCTGGTGGTCGCAGTGGTTCTTCCACGGGGTCCACGGCCGGCAGCACTGGTGGCCGGAGCCGGAAGCGGAAGCCGCTCGGGAAGCGGGCACGGTGCCGGTCCCCGGCTCCGCCGGAGGGCCGTCCACCTCCAGCGTGCCGCCGTGCGCCAGATGGGACTCCTGCCAGTCGTGCAGCGTCTCGTACGCGGCGTGGTCCATGAAGGAGCCCTGCAGCTCCACGACCACATGCCCCTGGTGGGGGATCTGCGCCAGGGTCCGGCTCAGCCGCGGCACCGCGAGGAAGGTCAGCTGGCCGCGTACCGCCAGGTGGTGGACGCCGTCCCGCACCTCCACCGTGATCCTCGTCCGGGCCAGCCGGTGCAGGGCCAGCACCACGGCCACCGCGATCCCGACGGCGACGCCTTCCAGGACGCCGCCGAGGACGACCGCCGCGATGGTGGTCGCGTACACGGCGATCTCCCGGTGGCGGGTGACCGTCCGCATATGGGTGATGCTCACCATCTGCACGCCCACCGCCATGACGAGCGCGGCCAGCGCCGCCAGCGGGATGAGGTCGAGGACGGGCACGAGGAGCCCGGCCGCGAGCACCACCCAGAAGCCGTGCAGCATGGCCGATTTGCGGCTCATCGCTCCGGACTTCACGTTCGCCACGCTGCGGACCGCGACACCGGTGATGGGCAGGCCGCCGAGTGCGCCGGAGACGATGTTCGCCGCGCCCTGGCCGCGGAGCTCGCGGTCGAGGTCGGCGCGCGGCGGCCGGGAGGCGGTGGGCCGCTCGGAGGCGATCAGCTTGTCCGTGGCGACCGAGGACAGCAGGGACTCGACGCTGCCCACCAGGGTGATGGTCAGGACGGCGGCGATGAGCCCGAGAACCGGGCCCTCGGGCAGCTCGGGGAGCGCGTGGCTGCGCCAGGAGGGCAGGTCCACGCGGGGCAGCCGCAGGCCGGCGAAGGCGGCGACCGCGGTGGCGGTGCCGACGGCGGCGAGCGCGGCGGGCACCTTGCGCAGGGCCAGGCCGGCCCGCCCGGGCAGCCGCGGCCAGGCGATGAGGAGGACCAGTGTGAGCGCGCTGATCCCGAGGGCGGTCGGGTGGATGTCGGCCAGCTGCGAGGGCAGCTCGCGGACGTTGGCGAGGGCGGAGCTCTGCGGGGTCCCGCCGAGGACGATGTGCAGCTGCGCCAGGGCGATCGTCACGCCGATGCCGGCGAGCATGCCGTGCACGATGGCCGGGCTGACCATCAGGGCGGAGCGGGCGGTGCGCAGTGCGGCGAGGCCGAGCTGGCAGCAGCCGGCGAGGACGGTGATGGCGCAGGTGGTGCGCCAGCCGTACCGCTGGATCAGCTCGGCGGTGACGACGGTGAGTCCTGCTGCCGGGCCGCTGACCTGGAGCGGGGCTCCTCCGAAGTAGCCGGCCACGAGGCCGCCGGCGGCTGCCGCCACCAGGCCTGCCTGGAGCGGCGCGCCGGTGGCGAGGGCGATGCCGAGGGAGAGGGGCAGGGCGATGAGGAAGACGGTGAGGGAGGCGGAGAAGTCCGCCGACAGGCCGGTCCGGTCGGGTGTCCGGCCCGGTGGGGAAGGGGCGTCGGGCTTGGTGCCGAGGGTGCCGGCGGGGGGCTTGGAGAAGGTGGCTGTCACGGGGTCCCGTCTCCTCTGTGAGGGATGAAGCGGCGGGAATCAGCAGAAAGCAGTCGTCGGCAGTCGAATACGGTCGCCGTTCGATGCGGACATCTACGGCGTCTCAACACTCAGTAAATGAAAGGTAATGCTGAGTAAAGCACTGCGGAGGGTAATACGGGCAAACGGCCTAGAGATTCCCCCTCCCTGCTGAATAAGCATTTTTTACGGCTTGTCACACCATCTCCGAGGGGTGCGGCGTGGGACGTTGCGGCCCGGAAGCGAAGTCCTGCGAGGCAAGCGAGGAGAGGTGGACGGATGATCGCCGCCACGAAGAAGACCGCCGGCGGCCTGGTCGCCATGGCGCTGGTGCTGGGCGCCGCCGGGTGCAGCGGTTCGGAGTCCGCCGGCCCCGCCCGCGGGCCGGGAGGGAAGGAGGGCGCGGCCGCGCCGGAGGCCCCGGGCAGCGTCAACCGGCCGATCGGCGACGGCTCGACCGCGTACACCGGCCCGCAGCCCCGTGTGGCCGCGCAGCAGCGGATGAAGCCCGGCGAGAAGCCCCCGCAGTTCGTGGTCTTCTCCTGGGACGGTGCCGGTGAGGACAGCCAGAAGCTCTTCTCGCACTTCCGCGAGGTCGGCAGGAAGTACAACGCCCGGATGACGTACTTCCTCTCCGGCGTGTACATGCTCCCGGAGGAGAAACGTTCCCTCTATGTGGCTCCGCAGCACGACCCGGGCCGTTCCGACATCGGCTTCGGCGACCTCCAGGGCATCAAGGACACCGCCACCCAGATCCGCGCCGCCTGGCTGGAGGGCAACGAGATCGGCACCCACTTCAACGGGCACTTCTGCGGCCCCGACGGGGGCGTCGGCACCTGGTCCGTCGAGGAGTGGAAGAGCGAGATCAACCAGGCCAAGTCCTTCGTCAAGAACTGGAAGACCAACTCCGGCCTGAAGGACCTGCCGGCGCTGCCGTTCGACTACGACAAGGAGCTCATCGGGGCCCGCACACCCTGCCTGGAGGGGCAGAAGAACTTCATGCTCGCCGCCAAGGGCATGGGCTTCCGCTATGACTCCAGCGGTATCTCCAAGCAGGTCTGGCCCAAGAAGACGGAGGGCCTCTGGGACATCCCGCTCCAGCTCGTGCCCCTGCCCGGCCGCGCCTTCGAGACGCTGAGCATGGACTACAACTACATGGTGAACCAGTCGGGGACGACGACCCAGGGCGACCCCTCGCAGCACGTCTACTGGGGCAACCAGATGCGCGACGGCCTCCTCCAGGCCTTCGAGCGCGCGTACCAGGGCAACCGCGCCCCGCTGATCATCGGCAACCACTTCGAGTCCTGGAACGGCGGCACGTACATGCGGGCCGTCGAGGAGACCATCAAGGGCACCTGCACCCGCCCGGAGGTCCGCTGCGTGCCGTTCCGCGAGCTGGTCGACTGGCTCGACGCCCAGGACCCGGAGGTCCTGGAACGGATGCGGACGCTCGGCGTCGGCGAGGCCCCGAAGGAGGGCTGGGCGAAGTTCCTGACGGCCGCGCCCGCCTCCCCGTCCGCCGGAGCCGCGGTCAAGCCGGCTGCGGGGCCTGCCGCAGAGGAAGCGGCGCAGGACTGAGCAGTCCCGCCGCCGCGGGGACTTCCGCCGCCGCGGGCCCGTCGGCGGAGCCCTCGCGCAGGACGAAACCGGGATCGACCTGGGCCGCCAGGTCGATCCCGGTCCTGGCGTTGCCCCAACTCTGCGCGTTGCGCAGGTGGAAGTGCACCATCTGCGCCGTGTAGCGCTCCCAGTCGCGGAGGGCGTACGAGGCGTCGGCTGCCCCCCGGAGCGCTTCCAGGGCCCGCCGGCTGTCCTCCTCCAGCAGCGCGAACGGCGCCGGGCGGCCCTTCTCCATCGCCCGCACCCAGTCCGAGTGCCCGACCGCCACCAGCAGGTCCTCGCCCACCTCGTCCTGCAGGAAGGCCAGGTCGTCCTCGCCCTGCACCTTGTTCCCCACGACCCTCAGCGCAACCCCGAAGTCCCGCGCGTACTCCTTGTACTGGCGGTAGACGGAGACGCCCTTGCGGGTCGGCTCGGCGACCAGGAAGGTCATGTCGAAGCGGGTGAACATGCCGGAGGCGAAGGAGTCCGAGCCGGCGGTCATGTCGACCACCACGTACTCGCCCGGCCCGTCGACCAGGTGGTTGAGGCAGAGCTCCACCGCCCCGACCTTCGAGTGGTAGCAGGCGACCCCCAGGTCCGATTCCGTGAACGGGCCCGTGGCCATCAGCCGTACTGCCCCGCCGTCGAGCTGCACCTCCCGCGCACACGCCGCGTAGACCGGATTGTCCTCGGTGACGCGCAGCAGGCGCGATCCGGCGCCGGGAGGCGTCGTTTTGATCATCGAATCGGCCGACGCGATCCGCGGGTTGGAGCCCCGCAGGTACTCCTTGACGAGGGGCAGGTGCGCACCGAGGGCGGGGAGGGCGGCGGCCTGCGCCTCGTCGAGGCCGAGGGCGGCGCCGAGGTGCTGGTTGATGTCCGCGTCAACGGCGACGACGGGCGCGCCCGCCGCGGCGAGGTGGCGGATGAAGAGGGAGGACAGGGTGGTCTTGCCGCTGCCTCCCTTTCCGACGAAAGCGATCTTCATGTTCACGAAGGGTAGTCGTTCGATCGCTGTGGGTGGTGTGAATGAGTGGGCAAGACCACTCCAAGGAGGGGTCGGTGGCACGGCCCGGCAGTGCGTAGGCTCCCTACCTATGAGTAGCGCTGCCGACCCGCTGGCCGCCCTGGGCTCCCTGCCGGGCGTCACCGAAGCCGTGGATTCCGTACGCAAGGCCGTGGACCGGGTCTACGGGCACCGCGTCATGCGCCGGCGCAGCGGTGAGATCACCTCCGAGGCCGCCCTGCGCGGTGCCCGCGCCAGCGCCGCCCTGTCCGGGGCGGACTGGGCGCTGGAGGAGGTGCGCCGCCGCACCGACTTCAGCGCGGACGCGGAGGCCCGCACGGTAGGCGCCGCCCTGCGGCTCACCGCGGAGGCGGGCCAACTCCTCAGCATCTGGCGCCAGTCGCCCCTGCGGGTGCTCGCCCGCCTGCACCTGGTGGCGGTGGGCTCCACGGCCGACGGCGACGCGGTGGGCCGCCCGCGCCTGGCCGGGGAGCCCGTGGACGAGCCCCTGGTCGCGCAGCCGCTGCCCTCGGCCGACGAGGTCGCGGGCCGGCTGGACGGCCTGTCCCGGCTGGTCCTCGCCGGCAGCTCCGCACCGGCACTGGTGATGGCGGCGGTGGTGCACGGCGAACTGCTGGCGCTGCGCCCCTTCGCCTCCCGCAACGGGCTGGTGGCGCGGACCGCCGAGCGGATCGTGCTGATCAACAGCGGCCTGGACCCGAAGGCCGTCTGTCCTGCCGAGGTCGGCCACGCCGAACAGGGCCGGGACGCCTACCTGGAGGCCTTCGAGGGCTACCTGTCGGGGACGCCCGACGGGATGGGCCGCTGGATCGCGCACTGCGGCCGGGCAGTCGAGCTGGGCGTCCGCGAGTCGACGGCGGTGTGCGAGGCGCTCCAGCGCGGCGCGGCCTGAGGGCCCCGGCCTGTCCTGAGGGCCCGGCCGCCCGTCCCGAGGGCCCGGCCCTCGGGGGAGCCCGTACAAACGGGTTGCGGCGACACCGTCCTGCTCTGGTGTCGCCGCTGGCACTCCCGCCGGGTTACCAAGCGTCCTCGATATGTGCCCATCAGGTCGGGGTCTTTGCCCGGTTACCTGGTGCGGCTGGCCCGTAATCGACGGGTCGACGTCGCGTGGGTGCTCGGCGTTCGTGCATTCGGTCCGTGGGGCCTTACTGCGTTCTAAAGATGATCCTCTCGGATGTTCTTCGGTCTCGCGGGCCGTGACTCCTTTGTACTCCGCTTCCGGGATAAGCGGAACCCCTGGCAATTTTTTTTACTTTCCAGGGCGTACGGGGGTGAACCGGGCGCCCGGAGGCCGGGCGGGCCGGTCCGGGGCCGCGGCGGGCGGCGGGGCGCGGCGGGGCTCAGGCGCTGGCGGCCCTCGCGGCCGTGGCGGCCGCGGCCAGGGCGCCGGCCTTGCGGCGGCTCGCGTACCAGACCAGGCCCGCGGTGGCGGCTGCCGCGCCGACTGCCGCGGCGGCGACCAGGGCCGGGCGCGCGGGCATGGAGAATCCCGGCAGCCGCTGCTTGAGCCGCACCGGCCGGTTGAACACCAGCACCGGCCATTCGCGCGCCGCCGCCTCGCGCCGCAGCGCCCGGTCGGGGTTGACCGCGTGCGGGTGGCCGACTGCCTCCAGCATCGGGACGTCGGTGATCGAGTCGCTGTACGCGTAGCAGCGGGAGAGGTCGTAGCCCTCGGACTCGGCGAGCTCCCGCACTGCCTCCGCCTTGGTGGGCCCGTACGCGTAGTACTCGATGTCGCCGGTGAAGCAGCCGTCCTCGCCGATCACCATGCGCGTGGCGACGACCCGGTCCGCGCCGAGCATCTCGCCGATCGGCTCGACGACCTCCGCCCCGGAGGTCGAGACGATCACCACGTCGCGGCCCGCGGTGTGGTGCGCCTCGATGAGGGACGCCGCCTCGTCGTAGATCAGCGGGTCGATCAGGTCGTGCAGGGTCTCGGCGACGATCTCCCGCACCTGCTGCACGTTCCACCCCTTGCACAGGGCGGACAGGTACTCCCGCATGCGCTCCATCTGGTCGTGGTCGGCGCCGCCGACCAGGTAGATGAACTGGGTGTACGCGGTGCGCAGCACGGCCCGGCGGTTGATCAGACCGCCGTGGTAGAACGACTTGCTGAACGTCAGCGTGCTGGACTTCGCAATGACCGTCTTGTCCAGGTCGAAGAAGGCTGCGGTGCGGGGCGACGAGTGCGGCAAGGGCTGGATTTCCACGCCCCGAGCATATGCGCCCACCATTCGGCGTAAGGTGTGGCGCGTGGGTTTGCCTGAGAAGGCTCTCGGGTACACCATGGAAGTCACGGATCGTTCGCGACCGTGCTAACCCGGTCTGGCTCCTCCCCCCCCGAGTCGGACCGTGGGGACGACCCCCGCTCTCCCCCCCGGCGGGGGTCGTCGCATGTCCGGACGCGGTTCGCGTCCTTTCCGCCGGTCTCCACCGCTCACTGCCGCCCCCCTGCCCTTCCGTGGCGGGCCGGCGCGGTGCCGGCCTCCACCTCTCAGGACTCGTCACGGTGCGTGATGGTTCCGCAGCGCTGGGGAACTCACCCGTGAGGGTGGCGGAGTTATTCACAAGGCTCCCGTTGTCCACGGTTTTCGAGCAAGATCCACTTCTTTTTCCGGATCGCTGCACGGTGATTGCGGGCCGCGAAGTCCGCGGCGCCGGGATTTGCAGCGAGAAGGGGCCGGAGATCGTGGCTGGATCGAAGACGTGCAAAGTGCCGAACCGGAGCGGGGCAGGCGGAATCCGGACAGCGGAACTCCCCGCCGGGGCGGTGCCGCCGGGCGGGCGCCCGCTGATCATCACCGAGGACCCGTTGCTCCTGGACGACCTGCTGCGGTTGTGCGCCGCCGCGGGAGCCGAGCCGTACGTGCACCACGGGCTGCCGGCGCCAAACGGAAGCGGAGGCGGCCGCGCCGCCGACGGCGGGGCCCCTGGCGCGAAACCCGGTGGCGCAGCGGGCGGCGCCCCGCCCGCCCCGCCGCCCGGCACCGGATGGGAGTCCGCGCCCCTCGTCCTCGTCGGGGACGACGCGGCCCGCAGGGTCCGCGGAGCCCCGCGGCGCGGCGGTGTCCTCCTCGTAGGCCGGGAAGGGGCCGGGGGCGACCCGGCGGTGTGGCAGCGCGCGGTGGAGATCGGCGCCGAGGAGGTGCTGCGGCTCCCCGGCGCCGAGGGCCGCCTCGTCGACCGCATCGCCGACGTGGCGGAGGGGGCCGGCCGCAGCGCCCTCGCCGTCGGAGTCATCGGCGGCAGCGGCGGCGCCGGAGCGTCCACCCTCGCCTGCGCCCTGGCCGTCCGCGCCGCGCGGGCCGGGGAGCGGACAGTCCTGATCGACGGAGACCCCCTCGGCGGCGGACTGGACGTCCTGCTCGGCGGCGAGAGCGCCGCAGGCCTGCGCTGGCCCGACCTCGCGGGCTCCCGCGGCCGGGTCGGCGCCGGAGCCCTGGAGGAGTCACTGCCCGAACTGCACGCGCTGCGCGTGCTCAGCTGGGACCGCGGGGAGCGGGTGGCGGTGCCCCCGGCCGCAGTGCGCTCGGTCGTGGCCGCCGCCCGCCGGCGCGGCGGGGTGGTCGTCGTCGACCTGCCGCGCCGCGTCGACGAGGCGGTCGCCGAAGCCCTGGCCCAGCTCGACCTCGTACTGCTGGTCGTCCCCGGCGAACTGCGCGCGGTCGCCGCCGCCGGCCGGGTCGCCGCGGGCGTGCGCATCGCCGCCAGGGACGTGCGCGTGGTCGTGCGAGGCCGCTGCTCCGGCGGGCTCGACGCCGAAGCGGTGGCCGGGCTGCTGGGCGCGCCGCTCGCAGGCGAGGTGCCGGTCGAGGTGGGCCTGCCGGGGCGCGTCGCCGAGGGCGAGCCGCCCGGGGCGCACGGGCGCGGGCCGCTCGCCCGCTTCTGCGACGGCTTCTGGCGGCGGGCCCTGGGGCCCGTACCGGACCGGGAGGTGACGGCATGAGCGCGGTACTCCTGGAGGCGGTGCGCCAGCGGCTTGCCGAAACGGGCGCCGAACCGACCCCGGCCCGGGTGGCGGCGGCCCTGCGGGCCCAGGGCCGGCTCCTCGGAGACGCCGAAGTGCTGGGCACCGCAGCCCAGTTGCGGTCCGAGCTCGTCGGCGCGGGCCCCCTGGAGGCGCTCCTCGCCGACCCCGCCGTCACCGACGTGCTCGTGGCCGCCCCCGACCGGGTGTGGGTCGACCGGGGCGGCGGGCTCGAACTGACCGCCGTCACCTTCCCCGACGCGGACGCCGTCCGGCGGCTCGCCCAGCGGCTGGCCGCGGTGGCGGGGCGGCGGCTCGACGACGCCCGCCCGTGGGTCGACGCCCGCATGCCCGACGGCACCCGGCTGCACGCGGTGCTGCCCCCGGTCGCCGTCGGCTCCGCCTGCCTCTCCCTGCGTGTGGTCCGGCCGAGGGCCTTCACCCTGGACGAGCTCGTCGAGGCGGGGACCCTGCCGCCCGGCGGACACCACCTCTTCCGGGACGTCATCGGCGCGCGGCTGTCCTTCCTGGTCTCCGGCGGGACCGGAACCGGGAAGACCACCCTGCTCAGCGCCCTGCTCGGGCTCGCCGGCCCGGGGGAGCGGATCGTCCTCGCCGAGGACTCGGCCGAGCTGCGCCCCGACCATCCGCACGTGGTGCGGTTGGAGACGCGGCCCGCCAACCAGGAGGGGGCCGGGCTCGTCACCCTGGCCGACCTGGTCCGGCAGGCGCTGCGGATGAGGCCGGACCGGCTCGTCGTCGGCGAGGTGAGGGGCGCCGAAGTAGCCGACCTGCTGGCGGCCCTGAACACCGGTCACGAGGGGGGCTGCGGCACTGTCCACGCCAACGCGGCGGTGCACGTCCCGGCCCGGCTCGAAGCGCTCGGGACAGCCGCCGGCCTCGACCGGGCCGCTCTGCACAGCCAGTTGGCGGCCGCCCTCACGCTCGTGGTCCACCTGGTCAGGGACCGGGCCGGGCGGCGCCGGGTGGCGGAGGTGCACGTACTGGAGCGGGACGCCGCCGGTCTGGTCGTCACGGTGCCCGCGCTGCGCTGGTCCTCCCGCGGCTTCGTGCGGGAGCAGGGCTGGGAGCGGCTGCGGCCGCTGCTGGGCGGTGCGCGGTGAGCGCCGCGGCTGCGGCGCCCGTGCCGGTGTTCGCCGGAGTCCTCTGCGCGGCTGCGGCCGCCTGGACGCTGGCCGGCGGGGAGCGGGCGGCCCGCCGGGCCCGGATCGTTGTGGCCGGGGGCGGCGCCGAGCCGCGCGGGCCGGGGCGCGGGCAGGTGTGGGCAGCCGCGGTCCGGGTGCGGGCCCAGAGCCGGCGGGAGTGGGTCGGCCTCGGCGCCGGGCTGGTGCTCGCGCTGCTCGGCGCGTCGGTGATCCCGCTGGCGGCGGGCGCTGCGTCGGTGCCGCTGCTGCGGCGCTGGCTGCGCGCGCGGCAGCGGCAGCGGGAGCGGTCCGCGCGCCGGGCCGGGGTCATCGCCCTGTGCGGGGCGGCCGTGGGGGAGCTGAGGGCCGGAGCCCAGCCGGGCCAGGCGCTCACCGCGGCCCTGCGCCGGTCGGCCGTCGGCCCCGGGGCGCCCGGGCCGGCGGAGACGGCGGTGCTGGCGGCAGCCGCGTTCGGCGGGGACGTGCCGGCGGCGCTGCGGGAGGCGGCCCGGGAGCCGGGAGCGGAGGGGCTGGTCGGCATGGCGGCCTGCTGGCAGATCTCGGTGGACGGCGGTGCGGGCCTCGCCGCCGGACTGGACCGGTTGGAGGGTGCCCTGCGCGCCGAGCGGGACCGGCAGGAGTCGCTGCGGGCCCAGCTGGCCGGAGCCAGGTCGACGACTGCCGTGCTCGCCCTGTTGCCGCTCGTCGGGCTGCTGATCGGCTCGGGACTGGGCGCGGACCCTCTGGGGGTGCTGCTGCACACCCCCGTCGGCTGGGGCTGTCTGGTCGCGGGGAGCCTGCTGGAGGGGCTGGGGCTGCTGTGGTGCAGCCGCATTGTGCGGGAGGCGGAGCGGTGACCGGCGCGCTGGCCGTCCACAGGCTGGGGGCAGTGCTCTGCCTCGCGGCGGCCGTGCTGTGTGCGGCCGCAGCGGTCGCCTTGCGGCTGCGGACGCGGGCCGCCCGGCGCAGAACGGCCTCCGTGCTGGCGCTGCCGCCGGTCCGGCGGCGGACCGCCCCCGGACCGCGGGTGCGGAGCGCCGCTGGCGAGTGGGCGGTCCCGGCGGCGGTGCTGGCCGCGGTGTGGCTGCTCGTCGGCGGCCCGGTCGGGGCTCCGGCGGGGTGCGTGGCGGCCCTCGCGGTGCGGCGGCTGCGGCGCCGGACCCGCCCGGATCCGGCCGGGGCGGCGGATCCGCGGGAGGCGGAGCGCAGGCTGCCGTTCGCCGCGGACCTGCTGGCGGCCTGCCTGGCGGCCGGAGCCGGGCCGGTGCAGGCCGCGGAAGCGGTCGGGGAGTCGCTCGGGGGGCCCGTCGGCGACGGGCTTGCCCTGGCCGGTGCGGAGGTCCGGCTCGGTGGCGAACCGGGTGCCGCGTGGGGGAGGTTGGCCCGGATACCCGGTGCGGCTCCGCTCGCACAGTGCCTGGAGCGGGCCGCCCGCACGGGTGCGCCGACCGCCGAGCAGGCCGCCCGCCTGGCGGGCGCGCTGCGCGAGGAGCGGGCCCGGTCGGCGCAGGCCCGGGCGCAGCGCGCGGCGGTCCTCGTCACGGCGCCCGTGGGGCTGTGCTTCCTCCCCGCGTTCCTGGCGGTGGGTGTGGCCCCGGTCGTCATCGGAATGGCGACCGGCATGCTCTCCGCCCGCTGAAAAGGAATCAGAAGTGGCGGGTGGGGCGCAAAAGAAGCTGAGAGAACGTCAGTGCATGAATTTGCAGAGGAGGTTGCCATGAGGATGATCTGGTTTCGTGTGCGGGCGGTGATCGGCGGGCGGGCCGGGGACGCCGGGATGTCGACGTCGGAATACGCCATGGGGACGATCGCGGCGTGTGCGTTCGCCGCGGTCCTGTACAAGGTGGTGACGAGCGACGTGGTCTCCACGGCGCTCCAGTCGACCATCGGAAAGGCACTCGATGTGCCTTTCTGAGGAAAGTCCGCGGACTGCTCCGGCCCGGCCGCGCGACGGCGGATTCGCCACCGCGGAGGCGGCTCTGGTGATTCCGGCCCTGGTGCTGTTCGCCGCCCTGCTCGTGTGGGCCCTGATGGCGGCGGCCGCGCAGATCCGCTGCGTGGACGCGGCCCGGGTCGGTGCCCGGGCCGCGGCCCGCTCGGAGCCGGGGCAGGACGCGGCCGCGGCAGCCCGGTCGGCCGCCCCGGCCGGGGCCGAGGTGGTGATCGAACGCAAGGGCGACCTGTGGCACGTTCGGGTGGAGGCGCCTGCGCCGGGGCCGGCCGGGCTGCAGGTGCGGCTCGGGGCCCGGGCGGCGGCCCTGGCCGAGGACAGCGTGGGGCCGCCGCCATGAGGGGCGACCGGGGTTCGGCGACCGTGTGGGCGGCCCTCGTGGCCACCGCCCTGGGGGCGGTGTTCGGCGGGGTGCTGCTGCTCGGCCAGGCGGTGGCCGCCCGCCACCGCGCGGCGGCGGCCGCCGACCTGGGGGCGCTCGCCGCGGCCGCCACCTGGGCCCGCGGCCCCGAGGCCGCGTGCGCCGCCGCCCGGCGCGTGGCGGCGGCGCAGGGCGCCTCCGTCGCCGCCTGCCTCCTCCACGGGGAGGTGGCCGAGGTTGCGGCCCGCCCCGCCGCGGGCCCCTTCACCCCGGTGATCACGGCCCGCGCGGGCCCGTCCTCGGCCGAGGACGCACCGCCTCCGGCCGCGGAGGAGCCGCACGGCTCAGGGGGCGGGCGGCTGCGGGTCGGTCCCGGGGGCGTCCGGGGCGTGGGCGAGGAGGCGGGTCAGGAGGCGGATCGCGCCCCGCTTGTGGAGCGGGTCGTTGCCGTTGCCGCACTTCGGGGACTGGATGCAGGAGGGGCAGCCCGCCTCGCACTCGCAGGCGGCGATCGCGTCGCGGGTCGCCGTCAGCCAGGCGCGGGCCGTGTGGAAGGCCCGCTCCGCGAAGCCGGCTCCGCCGGGGTGGCCGTCGTAGACGAAGACGGTCGGCAGCAGGGTGTCCGGGTGCAGGGGGACGGAGACGCCGCCGATGTCCCAGCGGTCGCAGGTCGCGAACAGCGGCAGCAGGCCGATGGAGGCGTGCTCGGCGGCGTGCAGGGCCCCGCCGAGGATCTCCGGGGTGATCCCCGCCTCGTCCAGCTGGTCCTCGGTGACCGTCCACCACACGGCGCGGGTGCGCAGGGTGCGCGGCGGCAGGTCCAGCTTGGCCTCGCCGAGGACCTCGCCGGTGATCAGCTTGCGGCGCAGGTAGGACACCACCTGGTTGGTCACCTCCACCGAGCCGTAGCAGAGCCGGGCGTCCCCCCAGGGGATCTCGGCGTCGGTCTCCAGCACGGAGACGGCGGTGGTGTCGCGGGCGGTCGTCGAGAAGGGCGGGCTGGCCTCCTCGACGAGGGCGACGGAGTCCTCCAGGTCGAGGTGCCGCACCAGGTAGGTGCGGCCCTGGTGGAGGTGGACGGCGCCGTCGTGGACGGCGGTGTGGGCGGCCGACTCGTCCACCGTCCCCAGCAGCCGCCCCGTGCCGGCCTCCACGATCTGCACCGGGCGGCCGCCCCCGCCCCGGATGTCCGCCAGGTCCGCGGCCCGCTCCCGGCGCGTCCAGTGCCAGGCCGTGGCCCGCCGGCGCAGCAGCTTCGCCGCCTCCAGCTGCGGTACGAGCTCCCGGGCGGCCGGGCCGAACAGCGGCAGGTCCGCCTCCGTCAGAGGGGCCTCCGCGGCGGCCGCACACAGGTGCGGGGCCAGGACGTACGGGTTGTCCGGGTCCAGGACGGTTGCCTCCACCGGCCGGCGGAACAGCGCCTCCGGATGGTGCACGAGGTAGGTGTCGAGCGGGTCGTCGCGGGCGATCAGCACGGCCAGGGCGCCCTGGCCGGAGCGGCCGGCCCGGCCCGCCTGCTGCCACAGCGACGCCCGGGTCCCCGGATAGCCGGTGATCAGGACCGCGTCGAGCCCGGACACGTCCACGCCCAGCTCCAGCGCCGTCGTCGCGGCCAGTCCCAGCAGCTCGCCGGAGTGCAGGGCCGCCTCCAGGGCCCGCCGCTCCTCCGGCAGGTAGCCGCCGCGGTAGGCGGCGACCCGCCCCGGCAGCGACCGGTCCACCTCGGCGAGCTTCTCCTGGGCGATCACCGAGATCAGCTCTGCGCCCCGCCGCGAGCGGACGAACGCGACCGTCCGGACCCCCTGCGCGACGAGGTCGGTCAGCAGGTCGGCGGTCTCGGCCGTGGCCGTGCGCCGCACCGGGGCCCCCCGCTCGCCCCGCAGGTCGGTCAGCGGCGGCTCCCACAGGGCGAAGACCACCTCGCCCCGCGGGGAGGCGTCGTCGGCGACCTCGCGGACCGGCAGGCCCGTCAGGCGGGAGGCGGCGGCCGCCGGGTCGCTCGCGGTGGCGGACGCCAGCAGGAACACCGGGTCGGCGCCGTAGCGCGCGCACAGCCGCCGCAGCCGGCGCAGCACCTGCGCCACGTGCGAGCCGAAGACGCCCCGGTAGGTGTGGCACTCGTCGACGACGACGTAGCGCAGGGCACGCAGGAAGGAGGACCAGCGGGCGTGGGCCGGCAGGATCCCGCGGTGCAGCATGTCGGGGTTGGTCAGGACGTAGTTCGCGTACTGGCGCACCCATTCGCGTTCTTCCACCGGCGTGTCGCCGTCGTACACGGCGGGGCGGACCGAGGTGCCGAGCGGCGCCGCCAGTTCGCGCACGGCGCGCCGCTGGTCGGCGGCGAGCGCCTTCGTCGGGGCCAGGTACAGGGCGGTCGCGCCCCGCCCGTTCGGAGCCTCGGAGCCGTCCGCGAGGGCGGACAGCACCGGCGCCAGGTAGGCCAGCGACTTCCCGGAGGCCGTTCCGGTGGCGACCACCACGGATTCGCCGTCCAGGGCGTGCTCAGCGGCCGCCGCCTGGTGCGCCCAGGGGTGCTCGACACCCGCGGAGCGGATCGCGGCCACGACATCCGTCCGGATGCGGTCGGGCCACACTGCATGACGGCCCTCCCGAGGGGGCAAGTGCTCCGTATGAGTGATGCGTGCAGCCCTCTCCGGCCCCCGTGACAGGCGGTCCAGGACCGTGCCGGGAGCGGGTTTCGGGTCCCCGGGCGCCCTATGGCGGCCGGGGCGGTGAGTATTGGCCATTGGAACCGAGTGTGTCACCGGCGTGCAGGACAATGGACGGAAGGCGTCGTGCGCGCCTGCCGGTAAGTGGTTGAATGCCATCGCGGCAGCCAATCTCTCCCCCGCCCGCGGGTGGGGGAGGCCCCTGGGGGGCGCCGCTCGATAGCAAGGTGCTGGAGGATCCGTGGACCTGTCCCTGTCGACTCGCACTGTCGGCGACCGTACGGTCGTGGAGGTCGGTGGCGAGATTGATGTGTATACCGCGCCCAAGCTGCGCGAGCAGTTGGTCGAGTTGGTGAACGACGGCAGCTACCACCTGGTTGTCGACATGGAGCGGGTGGACTTCCTCGACTCCACCGGCCTCGGTGTGCTCGTGGGCGGCCTCAAGCGCGTCCGCGCGCACGAGGGCTCGCTGCGGCTGGTCTGCAACCAGGAGCGCATCCTGAAGATCTTCCGCATCACGGGCCTGACCAAGGTGTTCCCGATCCACACGACGGTGGAGGACGCCGTCGCCGCCACCGACTGACGTCCGTCCCCGCCCCGGGCGCGGCCGTACGCCGGCCCGGGCAGCGGGGGCGCCGGAGAGGAGCGGGGGCGCGGGCCGCATGCGGTCCGGGCCTCTGCAAGGCACGCCCAGTCCGAGGGGGACGCAATGGCCACCGTTGAACTCCGCTTCAGCGCCCAGCCCGAGCACGTCCGCACGGCCCGCCTGGTCGCGGCCGCCGTGGCGCGGCGGGTCGGCGTGGACGAAGCCGTGCTCGACGAGGTCCGCCTCGCCGTGGGCGAAGCCTGCTCACGCGCCGTCGGACTGCACCTCAGCAACGGGCTCACCGCGCCCGTCCGGGTGGTGCTCACCGAGGAGGAGAAGTCGTTCTCCATCGAGGTCGGCGACGAGGTGCCCGGCCCGTCCGGCGGGACCGTGCCGGGTCTGCAGGCGGCCCTCGACCCGGACGGCGACGCGGAGGACGAGATGGGGCTCGCCGTGATCAGCGGTCTCGTCGACGACGTCGAGGTGATCAGCGGCGAGGCCGGCGGCACCATCCGCATGAGCTGGCCCGTCTCGGGGACGGGCGAGGGCGAACTGCCTTAGCCGGTACTCCCTGAATATTTTTGGATCTTATTGAAGGCCCTGCCGAGCAGGGCCTTTTCTCGTTCCCGGACCGGTATTACGGATCAATGACCAGGCGTCAATGCCTTTGCCCCATTACTTCTTTCGGGGGTAATGGAGTGACGCAATCTATTGGTGGGGTGCAAGAGCAGGCCAATTCCGTTTCCCGTGCACTGTTTTGATGCGGAAGAGGTCCCTACAATCCGTCCACATCTTGAGCTCATCACGTCAAGGAGGACGAATGACGGGGCTCTTCACCCCCAACGCGCCGGACGGCACCGCCGATCTGGCAGCCGCAGTACTCACCGAGGACAACCGGCTCATCGTCATGGTGATCGCGGCCGTCGCAATTGCCGCACTCGTCGTCGCGCAGGTCCTGGTCCGCCAGGTACTTTCCGCCGACGAGGGAACCGACAGCATGAAGAAGATCGCCGCGGCGGTCCAGGAAGGCGCGAACGCCTACCTCGGCCGGCAGCTGCGCACCCTCGGGATCTTCGCCGTCGTCGTGTTCTTCCTGCTCTTCCTGCTGCCCGCCGACGACTGGGGCCAGCGGGCGGGCCGCTCCGCCTTCTTCCTCGTCGGCGCCCTCTTCTCGGCGGCCACCGGCTACATCGGCATGCGCCTTGCCGTCCGGGCCAACGTCCGCGTCGCCGCCGCCGCGCGCGAGGCCACCCCGGCCGAGGGCGAGCCCGCCAAGGACCTGACCGAGGTCTCCCACCGGGCGATGCGGATCGCCTTCCGCACCGGCGGCGTCGTCGGCATGTTCACCGTCGGCCTCGGCCTGCTCGGCGCCTCCTGCGTCGTCCTGGTCTACGCCGCCGACGCCCCCAAGGTCCTGGAGGGCTTCGGCCTCGGCGCCGCCCTGATCGCGATGTTCATGCGTGTCGGCGGCGGCATCTTCACCAAGGCCGCCGACGTCGGCGCCGACCTGGTCGGCAAGGTCGAGCAGGGCATTCCGGAGGACGACCCGCGCAATGCCGCGACCATCGCCGACAACGTGGGCGACAACGTCGGCGACTGCGCGGGCATGGCCGCCGACCTCTTCGAGTCCTACGCCGTCACCCTCGTGGCCGCGCTCATCCTCGGCAAGGCCGCCTTCGGCGACCTCGGCCTCGCCTTCCCGCTCATCGTCCCCGCCATCGGCGTCGTCACCGCGATGATCGGCATCTTCGCCGTCTCACCGCGCCGCTCCGACCGCAGCGGCATGACCGCCATCAACCGCGGCTTCTTCATCTCCGCCGCGATCTCCCTGGCCCTGGTCGCCGCCGCCGTGTACGCGTACCTGCCGTCCTCGTACAAGGACCTCGTCGGCGTCGAGAACGCGGCGATCACCAACCACCCCGGCGACCCCCGGATCCTCGCCCTGGTCGCCGTCGCCATCGGCATCGTCCTGGCCGCCCTGATCCAGCAGCTCACCGGCTACTTCACCGAGACCACCCGGCGCCCCGTCCGCGACATCGGCAAGTCCGCCCTCACCGGGCCGGCCACCGTCGTCCTCGCGGGCATCTCGGTCGGCCTGGAGTCCGCCGTCTACACGGCGCTCCTGATCGGCCTCGGCGTCTACGGCGCGTTCCTGCTCGGCGGCACCTCCATCATGCTCGCGCTCTTCGCGGTGGCCCTGGCTGGCACCGGCCTGCTCACCACCGTCGGCGTGATCGTCGCCATGGACACCTTCGGCCCGGTCTCCGACAACGCCCAGGGCATCGCCGAGATGTCCGGCGACGTCGAGGGCGCCGGAGCCCAGGTCCTGACCGACCTCGACGCGGTCGGCAACACCACCAAGGCCATCACCAAGGGCATCGCCATCGCCACCGCCGTGCTCGCCGCGGCCGCGCTGTTCGGCTCGTACAACGACGCCATCTCCACCGCGGTGAAGGAAGTCGGGGCGAAGGCCGGGGAGATGAACCTCAGCCTCGACATCGCCCAGCCCAACAACCTCGTCGGCCTCGTCCTCGGCGCCGCCGTGGTCTTCCTCTTCTCCGGCCTCGCCATCAACGCCGTGTCCCGCTCCGCCGGCTCCGTCGTCTACGAGGTGCGCCGCCAGTTCCGCGAGCACCCCGGGATCATGGACTACACGGAGAAGCCCGAGTACGGGCGCGTCGTCGACATCTGCACCAAGGACGCGCTGCGCGAGCTCGCCACGCCCGGCCTGCTCGCCGTCATGGCGCCCATCGCGGTCGGCTTCGTCCTCGGCGTCGGCGCGCTCGGCGCGTTCCTGGCGGGGGCCATCGGCTGCGGCACCCTGATGGCGGTGTTCCTCGCGAACTCCGGCGGGGCCTGGGACAACGCGAAGAAGCTCGTCGAGGACGGCCACCACGGCGGCAAGGGCAGCGACGCCCACGCCGCGACCGTCATCGGCGACACCGTCGGCGACCCGTTCAAGGACACCGCCGGCCCGGCCATCAACCCGCTGCTGAAGGTGATGAACCTGGTGGCGCTCCTGATCGCGCCGGCCGTCGTGCAGTTCAGCTACGGCCCCGACACCAGCCCGACCGTCCGGGCGATCGTCGCGGCCGTCGCCATCACCGTCATCGTCGCCGCGGTCTACGTCTCCAAGCGGCGCGACATCGCCGTCGGCGAAGGCGGCGACGGGGCCGCGGCCGAACGGGTGGCCAAGCCATCCGACCCCGCGGTGGTCTCCTGACCCGGAGGGCCCCCTCGGCGGCCCGGCACGGAGGCGGACGGGCGGCGCGTACGGGCGCGCCGCCCGTCCGCCTTTCCGCGACGGGCGACAGCGGCCGTGTATCTTCCCCGCGGAGAGCCTCCTCGAAGGGACCGATCCGGTGAACAAGAAGCTTGCGGCCGCGGTGTCCGGCTGTGCGGCGCTGGTGCTCGTGCTGTCCGGCTGCGGCGACGACGGCGACGAGAAGGCCAACGCCTGGGCCAAGAAGGTCTGCGACGTCTGGGAGCCGCACCTGGACAAGGTCGAGAAGGCGAACGCCGAGATGAAGCGCGTCTCGTCACAGGACAGCAAGTCCGACGAGGTCCAGAAGGTCGACTCCGCCGCCTTCCAGACGCAGGCCGACGCGTACACGGCGATGGCCAAGGCCCTGCGCGATGCCGGGGTCCCGCCCGTCAAGGACGGGCAGTCCACGCTCGACGCGTCGGCCGGCGGCTTCGAGTCGGCGGCCAAGGGCTACGCGGACGTGAAGACGAAGATCGACGCGCTGGACGCGAAGGACCCGGCGAAGTTCGCCGACGGCCTCGAAGCGCTCAGCGCCGACATCGAGGCGGCGAACCAGGGCAGCAAGAACGCCTTCAACGAGCTCAACGCGAGCGGCATGGCGAAGGCGTTGAACGCGCAGAAGGGCTGCAAGGTCGCGGCCCCCGCGCCGACGGGCTGATCCACAGGGCCGCCGGACCGCCGGGCAGCCCGCCCGGCGGACCCCGCCGCCCCGCCGCCCGGCCGCGCGCCGCACGGAACGGCGGCGCCGGCCGACACAATGGACGCGTGAGTACCTCCAGCCTCCCCACGCCCGACCGCGCCGCCGAACTCCGCACCGCGCTGCTCGCCGCCGGCTTCACCGCCGACGGGCTGCTCGACCTGCTCGGCGCCCCCGCCTACGCCGCCCTGGCCCGCAGCGAGACCGTGCCCGCCCTGCGCGCCGCCCGGAGCGCCGGCAGCAGCCCGCTGGCGAGCCTGGTCCGGCTGTTCCTGCTCCGGCAGACCGTGCCGGCCGCAGACGCCGCACGGGCGCTGCCCCTGGAGGCCGCGCTCGCCGACGGCTGGCTGCACCGCGCGGAGGAGGCCGGCGGCGGGGACGCGGTCCGCGCCGCCGTCGACGTCCGCCCGTACGGCGGCCCGAACGGCGAGGACTGGTTCATCGTCTCCGACCTCGGCTGCGCGGTCGGCGGGGCCGGCGGGATCGGCTCGCGCGAGGAGGGCGTCGTCCTCGGCGTCGGCGGCGCCTCCACCACCCTCGCCGGGATCACCGTGCGCACCCCCGTCGGCAGCGCCCTCGACCTCGGGACCGGATCCGGCATCCAGGCGCTGCACGCCGCCGGGCACGCCACCCGCGTCACCGCCACCGACGTCAACCCCCGCGCCCTGGAATTCACCCGGCTGACGCTCGCGCTGTCCGGGGCGCCGGAGGCCGAACTGCTCCTCGGGTCGCTGTTCGAGCCCGTCGGGGATGCCGCGTACGACCTCATCGTGTCCAACCCGCCGTTCGTCATCTCCCCCGGCGCCCGGCTGACGTACCGGGACGGCGGCATGGGCGGCGACGACCTGTGCCGCACGCTCGTCCAGCAGGCCGGCGCGCACCTCAACCCCGGCGGCTACGCGCAGTTCCTCGGCAACTGGCAGCACGTCGAGGGCGAGGACTGGCGCGACCGCGTCCGCTCCTGGGTGCCGCGCGGCTGCGACGCCTGGATCGTCCAGCGCGACGTCCAGGACGTGACCCAGTACGCCGAGCTGTGGCTGCGCGACGCGGGCGACCACCGCACCGCTCCGGACGAGTACGCGCGCCGGTACGAGGAATGGCTCGACGAGTTCGAGGCCCGCAAGACCAAGGCGGTCGGCTTCGGGTGGATCACGCTGCGCCGCAGCGGCGCGCAGGAGCCGTCGATCGTGATCGAGGAGTGGCCCCACCCGGTGGAGCAGCCGCTCGGCGACGCGGTCGCCGCGCACTTCGCCCGCCAGGACTACCTGCGCGACCACGACGACGCGGCCCTGCTGGAGGCCCGCTTCGTCCTGGCCGGCGAGGTCGTGCAGGAGCAGGTCGGGGCGCCCGGCGCGGAGGACCCCGAGCACGTGGTGCTGCGGCAGAACCGCGGCATGCGGCGGGCCACCAAGGTCGACACGGTCGGGGCCGGGTTCGCGGGCGTCTGCGACGGCTCGCTCAGCGCGGGCCGGATCCTCGACGCGATCGCGCAGCTGGTGCAGGAGGATCCGGTGGGGCTGCGGGACCGGACCCCGGAGGCGATCCGGCTGCTCGTCGAGCAGGGGTTCCTGGAGCCGGTCGCCGACCACTGAGCCGTCACCGGGGGTTCGCCCGCCGTTCCCCCGCGGCTGGCAGGCTCCCCGGCGGAAGGGCGCACGGCCGCAGGGGCCCCGGGGTACCGGGGGGACGCCGGGGCCCCGGGGCGGCCTTGCGACGATGGGGGGAACGGCATGGAGCGCGGTCCGGCGGTGTTCGCGGCAGCGGTGTTCCTGCTGTACGGGACGGCCCTGCTGGCCTGGACGGGGGCGTGCGTACGCCGCGGTGCGCCGGTCGCCGAGGGCGTGCGCCCCTCGCTCGCCCTCCCGGCGGCTCTGCTCGGCGCGGCGGTGTCGCTGGGCCTCGGGGCGTGGTGCCTCGCACATCTCTGACCCGGGCCGCTCCGCCGGCCGCGGCTCTCGGGGCAAAGCCGGACGTCAGGACGGGTGCGGGGGCGGGGCCAGACGGCCCCCTGGCCACTCGGGCCGGTGATCGGGACGGGCCCGGCGGGGTATCCGGGCGGCAGAAATGGCACTAGTCGGGTTACCGTTCGAGTGGCCGTTGCGGGCTTGTGCCGTTTGACACGGGGGCGGGTTGTACCGTCACACTCCGCAGCGTCGCCGTACTGCGACCGAGTGCCGACCGGAGAGAAGAGCCAAGTTGTCCCCGACTAGCGAGACCGCACAGGGCGGCCGCCGACTCGTCATCGTCGAGTCCCCTGCCAAGGCGAAGACGATCAAGGGCTACCTCGGCCCGGGATACGTCGTCGAGGCGAGCGTCGGGCACATCCGCGACCTCCCGAACGGCGCCGCGGAGGTACCCGAGAAGTACACGGGCGAGGTGCGCCGCCTCGGCGTGGACGTCGAGCACGACTTCCAGCCGATCTACGTCGTCAACGCCGACAAGAAGGCCCAGGTCAGGAAGCTCAAGGAGCTGCTGGCCGAATCCGACGAGCTCTTCCTGGCCACCGATGAGGACCGCGAGGGCGAGGCCATCGCGTGGCACCTCCAGGAGGTCCTCAAGCCCAAGGTCCCCGTCCACCGCATGGTCTTCCACGAGATCACCAAGGACGCGATCCGCGACGCCGTCGCCAACCCGCGCGAGCTGAACCAGCGCATGGTCGACGCCCAGGAGACCCGCCGCATCCTCGACCGGCTCTACGGCTACGAGGTCTCCCCGGTGCTGTGGAAGAAGGTCATGCCGAAGCTGTCGGCGGGCCGCGTGCAGTCCGTGGCCACCCGCCTCGTCGTCGAGCGCGAGCGCGAGCGCATCGCCTTCCGCTCCGCCGAGTACTGGGACCTGACCGGCACCTTCTCGACCGGCCGGGCCGGCGACCCGTCCGACCCGTCCACCCTCGTCGCACGCCTGAACACCGTCGACGGCAAGCGCGTCGCCCAGGGCCGCGACTTCGGTGCGAACGGACAGCTGAAGAACCCCGAGGTGCTCCACCTCGACGAGGCGAACGCGCGCGCCCTGGCCGCCGCCCTCGCGGACAGCTCCTTCGCGGTCCGCTCGGTCGAGTCCAAGCCGTACCGCCGCTCCCCGTACGCCCCGTTCCGTACGACGACGCTCCAGCAGGAGGCCTCGCGCAAGCTCGGCTTCGGGGCGAAGGCGACCATGCAGGTGGCGCAGAAGCTGTACGAGAACGGCTTCATCACCTACATGCGAACCGACTCCACGACGCTGTCCGACACGGCCGTGGCCGCGGCCCGGGCGCAGGTCACGCAGCTGTACGGAGCCGACTACCTGCCGGAGAAGGCGCGCGTCTACGCGGGCAAGGTCAAGAACGCGCAGGAGGCGCACGAGGCGATCCGCCCCTCGGGTGATCGTTTCCGCACGCCGGCCGAGACCGGTCTGACCGGCGACCAGTTCCGGCTCTACGAGCTGATCTGGAAGCGGACCGTCGCCTCCCAGATGAAGGACGCGACCGGCAACTCGGTCACCGTCAGGATCGGCGGCACGGCCCGCGACGGCCGGGACGCCGAGTTCACCGCCTCCGGCAAGACCATCACCTTCCACGGCTTCATGAAGGCGTACGTCGAGGGCGCGGACGACCCGAACGCCGAGCTCGACGACCGTGAGCGGCGCCTGCCGCAGGTCGCCGCGGGCGACGCGCTCGCCGCCGACGAGATCACCGCGGACGGCCACGCCACCAAGCCGCCGGCCCGCTATACCGAGGCCTCGCTGGTCAAGGAGCTCGAGGAGCGCGAGATCGGCCGCCCGTCGACGTACGCGTCGATCATCGGCACGATCCTCGACCGCGGCTACGTCTTCAAGAAGGGCACGGCCCTCGTGCCGTCCTTCCTGTCGTTCGCCGTGGTCAACCTGCTGGAGAAGCACTTCGGCCGGCTCGTCGACTACGACTTCACCGCCAAGATGGAGGACGACCTCGACCGCATCGCCCGCGGCGAGGCCCAGGCCGTGCCGTGGCTCAAGCGCTTCTACTTCGGCTCCGAGGAGGCCTCGGGCATCGTGCCCGCCGACGGCGACCACCTCGGCGGCCTGAAGGAGCTCGTCACCGACCTCGGCGCGATCGACGCCCGGGAGATCTCCTCCTTCCCGGTCGGCGAGGGCATCGTGCTGCGCGTCGGCCGCTACGGGCCGTACGTGGAGCGCGGCGAGAAGGACGCCGAGGGCCACCAGCGGGCCGACGTGCCCGACGACCTCGCCCCGGACGAGCTGACGGTCGCCTACGCGGAGGAGCTCTTCGCCAAGCCGAGCGGAGAGTTCCAGCTGGGCGCCGACCCGGTCAGCGGCAACCAGATCGTCGCCAAGGACGGCCGGTACGGGCCGTACGTGACCGAGGTCCTGCCCGAGGGCACCCCCAAGACCGGCAAGAACGCGGTCAAGCCGCGCACCGCCTCGCTGTTCAAGTCGATGTCCCTGGACACGGTCACCCTCGACGACGCGCTGAAGCTGATGTCGCTGCCGCGCGTCGTGGGCACCGATGCCGAGGGCGTGGAGATCACCGCCCAGAACGGCAGGTACGGCCCGTACCTGAAGAAGGGGACGGACTCGCGGTCGCTGGAGTCGGAGGAGCAGCTCTTCACGATCACGCTCGACGAGGCGCTGGCGATCTACGCCCAGCCCAAGGTCCGCGGGCGGGCGGCGGCCAAGCCCCCGCTGAAGGAGCTGGGCACCGACCCCGTCAGCGAGCGGCCGGTCGTCGTCAAGGACGGCCGCTTCGGCCCGTACGTGACGGACGGCGAGACGAACGCGACGCTGCGGCGCGACGACGACGTGGAGACGATCACGCCCGAGCGCGGCTACGAGCTGCTCGCCGAGAAGCGGGCGAAGGGGCCGGCGAAGAAGACGGCCAAGAAGGCGACCGCCGCGAAGAAGGCCCCGGCGAAGAAGGCGACGGCCGCGAAGAAGACCGCCGCCAAGAAGACCTCGGCGGCCAAGACGACGACGGCGAAGAAGACGGCCGCGAAGAAGACGGCCACCGCGAAGGCCGCGGCTGCGAAGACGACGGCAGCGGCGGCCACGGCCGAGGATTAGGCAGGACCTCAGGACCTCAGGACCTGAGGACCTCAGGGTCCGGCGGGGCGGTACCGGCGCGAGCGCGCGGGGTACCGTCCCGCCGCGCGTCCGGCCCCGGCCGGGAGCCGGCCCTGCAGGCGGTGCAGGAGGGTTCGGAGGGGCGCGAGGCGGGGGCCGCCGGGGTTGTCCACAGGCCTCCGCAGCCGTCCGGCGCAGCGGATAGGCTGGGCGGATGACGCGAGCCGAGCAGCCGACTGGCGTGACCGCCCCCGTGAACCCCTCCTACGACGAAGCCCTCGCCGCGGACTCCCGCGAGCGGGCGGTGCGCGCCCTGCTGCGCACACCCCGGCTGCGGCGGCTGTGGAGCGCCCAGCTCGTGAGCGGCATCGGCGACGCCCTCGCCCTGCTGGTCCTGGTGCTGCTGGCCTTCCAGACCGGCGTCTCCCAGGAGGTGTTCGGCGGCGGCTACCGCGGCTGGGCCCTGACCATCGCGGCCGTCTTCGGCGTCCGCATCGCCGCGACCCTGCTCTTCGGCGCCGTCCTGCTCGGCCCGCTCGCGGGGCTCATCGCCCCCGGCGGCAAGCTCGACCGCCGCTGGACCATGATCGCGGCCGACGGGATCCGGATCGGGCTGTTCGTCGTCGCCCCGCTGTGGCTCGACTGGATCCCGGCGCACGCGCTGACCGCGCTGCTCGCCACCGTCTTCGTCGCCGGCGCCGCCGAGCGGCTGTGGACCACGGCCAAGGACAGCGCCGCCCCCGGCCTGCTGCCCGCCGCGCCGCCCGAGGGCGCCGCCGTACGGCCGCTGCCCGACCACCTGGACGCGCTGCGCCGGCTCACCCTGCGCACCTCGTTCGCCGCGATGCCCGCCGCCGCGGCCGTGCTGCTCGCCGCCACCCTGATCGGCAAGGCGCTCGCCCTCGGCGTGGACTGGCTCGCCGCGAACCAGGCCGCCCTCGGCTCGTACGTGGCGGCCGGACTGTTCGCCGCGTCCCTGTCGCTGCTCGTCCCGCTGGTCCTGCCCGAGAGCCGGACCCCGCGGCCGCGCTCGCCGCTGGAAGGGCTGCGCGCCCCCAAGGCGGGGGACCGGCCCGACAAGGGGCGTACCGGTTCCATCCCGCTGTTCGTCCTGGCCTGCGCGGCCGTCGCCGGAGCCGTGTCCGGTGCCGCGGCCGTCGCCGTGCTCCACGCGTACGACCTCGGCGGCGGTCCCGCCACCTTCGCGCTGCTCGTCCTGGCCCTGCTCGGCGGCACCGCCGCCGGCATCCGCGCCACCCAGGCCGGGAAGGTGCTGCCCGCCCTGTCCCGGCGCCGCCTGCTGGCCCTCGCCACGGCGGTCGCGGGCGCCGCGCTGCTGCTGAGCGGCCTGGTGCCCGACACCGCGACCGTGCTGCTGCTGTCGCTGCTCGCCGGCACCGCCGCAGGCGTCGCCGCGAACACCGGGCACACCCTGCTGGACCAGGAGACCGAGGAGCTCCGCCGCGGCCGCGTCACCGAGCACCTGCAGGCCGTCGTACGGGTCGCGGTCGGCCTCGGGGCGCTTCTCGCCCCCGTCGTGGCGGCCGGCATCGGCCCCCACCGGCTGACCGCCGGCGAGCTGGTGTTCCGGCACGGCGGCGCGGCGTACACGCTGATGCTCGTCGGCGTCCTGCTCCTGCCGGTCGCCGTGATCGTGCTCGCCAAGGCCGACGACCGGGGCGGCGTACCCCTGCGCCGCGACCTGCGCGACGCGCTGCGCGGCGGGGAGCCGCTCCAGGCCCCGGCCGGCTCCGGGTTCTTCATCGCCCTCGAAGGCGGTGACGGCGCCGGCAAGTCCACCCAGGTCCAGGCCCTGGCCGAGTGGATACGGGGCAAGGGCCACGAGGTCGTCGTTACGCGCGAGCCGGGCGCCACCCCGGTCGGCAAGCGCCTGCGCTCGATCCTGCTCGACGTCTCCTCCGCCGGGCTGTCGAACCGGGCCGAGGCCCTGCTGTACGCCGCCGACCGCGCCGAGCACGTCGACACCGTGGTCCGGCCCGCCCTGGAGCGCGGCGCCGTCGTCATCAGCGACCGCTACATCGACTCCTCCGTGGCCTACCAGGGCGCCGGCCGGGACCTGTCCCCGACCGAGATCGCCCGTATCTCGCGCTGGGCGACCGACGGGCTCGTCCCCCACCTGACCGTGCTGCTCGACGTCTCCCCGGAGACCGCCCGCGAGCGGTTCACCGAAGCCCCCGACCGGCTGGAGTCGGAGCCCGCCGAGTTCCACCAGCGGGTCCGGGCCGGCTTCCTCACCCTGGCCGCGGCCGACCCCGGCCGCTACCTCGTCGTCGACGCCGGGCAGGACCCCGACTCGGTGGCCACCGTCGTACGCCACCGCCTGGACCGGATGCTCCCGCTCTCCGAGGCGGAGGAGGCCGCCCGGGCCGAGGCGCGCCGCGAGGCCGAGGAGGAGGCGCGGCGCCGCGCCGAGGAGGAGGCTGCCCGCAAGGCAGAGGAGGAGCGGCAGCGCGCCGAGGAGGAGGCCCGCCGGGCCCGCGAGGCCGAGGAAGCCCGCCTCCGGGCCGAGGCGGAGCTCGCCGAGGCGCGCCGGATCGCCGAGGAGGCCGCCGCACGCCAGGCCGAGGAGGAGCGCCGGCGCGCCGAGGAGGAGGCGCGCGCCCGCGCCGAGGCCGAACGGCTGCGCGCCGAGGCCGAGGCGAAGGCCCGCGCCGCCGAGCAGGAGCGGCTGCGCCGCGAGGCGGAGGAGGAGGCCCGGCTGCGCGCCGAGGCCGAGGAGCGGCGCCGGGAGAAGCAGCGGCGCGCCGAGGAGGCGCTGCTGAAGGCCGAGGAGGCGCGCCGGCTGGCGGAGGCCCAGGCGGCCGCCGCCGCGGCGGAAGCGGCCCGCAAGGCCGCGGCGGCCCCGCGGGTCTCCATGACCAAGGAGCCGCACCCGGACGACGCGGTGACGGTCGAGACGCCGGTGGTCCGGCCGCCGGTGGAGAAGCGGGTCGTCCGCCCGGACGACGTGACGCAGACGGTGCCGATGCCGAAGGCGGACCCGGCCGGGCCCGCCGCCGACCGGGTCGACCCGGCGGCCGAGACCTCCGTACTGCCGCCTGTGCCGGCCTCCGACCCGGCCGACGAGACGGCTGTCCTGCCGCCCGTACGCCCGGACGCGCCCCGGCCGCGCCCCCAGGCGCACTCGGCGGTCAGGCCCACGGCCCGGCGCCCCGACCGCGACCCGGCGGACCGGGTCCCGCCGGGCATCTTCCGGGACTCCGACGACGACGTGACCCGCGAACTGCCGCTCCTCGACGAAGCGGGCCGGCCGCGCGCCGCACGCCCGTCGTGGGCGCAGGACGCCGCCGGGGACGACGACATGCCGACCCTGGCGGACGAACTGCTCGGCCCGCGCCACGACGACGAAGACGACGAGAACGGCCGCCGCCGCCACTGACCGGGCAGCACGCAGGCCACGGAGGTGCCCGCGCGCTCGGCCATGCCGGCGCCGGGAGGCGCCCGGGGCACCCGCAGGTGGGGGTGGAGGCGCCCGGCCCCGAAGCCGCACCTGCGGCCGTGGTCCCGGTCGCGGTGCCTGGCCGGCACCGGGCCGGGCAGCCGGCAGGGACCCGGCGTGTGGTCGGGACTGTCGGCGGCGGGCGTCACACTGGAGGGCGCACGCGCCGGGCCGGCGGCGGCCGTGCGGCCGGCATGGCGGATGGCACATGAGCAGTACCTGGAAGGCGGTGGGCGGGATGCCCGTGTGGGACGACCTGGTGGGCCAGGAGCGGGTGCAGGCACAGCTTGCCGCGGCCGCCCGTGACGCCGACGCCCTGGTCACGGCCGTGGAGGCCGGGCAGGAGCCGCCCGCCGCGTCCAAGATGACCCACGCCTGGCTCTTCACCGGCCCGCCCGGCTCAGGCCGGGCCACCGCGGCCCGCGCCTTCGCCGCCGCCCTGCAGTGCACCAGCCCCGACCGGGCCCTCGGCGGCGAGCCCGGCTGCGGCTTCTGCGACGGCTGCCACACCACCGTGGTCGGCACGCACGCGGACGTGGAGTTCGTCCGGACCGACCTGCTGTCCATCGGCGTCAAGGAGACCCGCGACCTCGTCCGCCGCGCCCAGCTCTCCCCGGCCGTCGGCCGCTGGCAGGTCATCGTCCTGGAGGACTCCGACCGCCTGACCGAGGGCGCCGCGAACGTCCTCCTGAAGGCCGTGGAGGAGCCCGCTCCGCGGACCGTGTGGCTGCTGTGCGCCCCGTCCCTGGAGGACGTGCTCCCCACGATCCGATCCCGCTGCCGCCACCTGACGCTGCGGACCCCGCCCGTCGCGGCCGTCGCGGACGTGCTCGTGCGGCGCGACGGCATCCCGCCCGACATGGCCGCCTTCGCCGCCCGGGCCACCCAGGGGCACCTCGACCGCGCCCGCAGGCTCGCCCAGGACGAGTCCGCCCGCACCCGGCGCACCTCCGTCCTGAGGCTGCCGCTCCGCGTCGGCGACGTCGGCGGCTGCCTGAAGGCCGCGCAGGAGCTCGTCGACGCCGCCGCAGAGGACGCCAAGCAGCTCGCCGAGGAGGTCGACACGAAGGAGACCGAGGAGCTGAAGGCCGCCCTCGGCGCCGGAGCCGGCACCTCCGGCCGGCTGCCGCGCGGCACGGCCGGCGTGATGAAGGAGCTGGAGGACCGGCAGAAGCGCCGCCGCACCCGCACCCAGCGCGACAGCCTCGACCTCGCCCTGACCGACCTCACCGGCTTCTACCGCGACGTCCTCGCCCTCCAGCTCGGCAGCGCCCTCGCCCTCGCCAACGAGGACCTGCGCCCCGACCTCGAACGGGTCGCCCGGGCCGGCGGCCCCGAGCGCACCCTGCGGCGGATCGAGGCGATCAGCGCCTGCCGCGAGGCCCTCGACCGCAACGTGGCCCCGCTCCTCGCGGTCGAGGCCATGACGATGGCACTCCGCGCGGGCTGACAGCCGCCGTGCCCCGCTGCGGCGGGCCGCCCGCCCGCCGCAGCCGCCGGAGGCCGCCGGGGCCGCCGGAGGCCGCCGGCCCGCCCTGGTCGACCGCGGTTGACCGCTCACCCGTACGAGCGAACCGCCCGGCGGCGGCACGCGAACACCGGGCACCGTCCGGGCGGCCGCCCGGCGCCCACCCGGCCGGGCCGCCCGTCGGCACGTAGTCTCCGAGGATGGACACCAGTCGCCTCCTGCGCACCACCGGCACCGCCCTTGCGGCGGCCGGGCTGCTGCTCTCCGGCTGCACCTCGGACGGCTCGACGGCCTCCCGCGCCTCCGCCTCCGCGGTCCGCGGCACCACCCCGTCCGCACAGCCGACCGCCGTCCCGGCCGCGCTGCGCCCGTACTACGAGCAGAAGCCGGCCTGGCGCGACTGCGGTGTCCCCGGCTTCCAGTGCGCCACGATGAAGGCCCCGCTGGACTACGCACACCCCGAGTCCGGCCAGGACATCGACATCGCCATCGCCCGCCGCCCCGCCACCGGCCCCGGCAAGCGCCTCGGCTCGCTGCTCGTCAACCCGGGCGGACCGGGCGGCTCCGGCATCGGCTACCTCCAGGCCTTCGCCGGCATCGGCTACCCGGCGTCCGTACGCGCCCAGTACGACATGGTGTCCTTCGACCCGCGCGGAGTGGACCGCAGCAGCCCCGTCCAATGCCTGACCGGGCCGGGCATGGACAAGTTCACGCAGGTGGACCAGACCCCCGACGACGAGGCGGAGCGCGCCCGGCTCGTCGCCTCCTTCAAGGAGTTCGCGGCCGCCTGCCGGGAGCGCTCGGAGCGCATCCTGCCGCACGTCTCCACGGTCGACGCCGCCCGCGACATGGACATGCTGCGCGCGGTGCTCGGCGACGAGAAGCTGACGTACGTCGGCGCCTCGTACGGCACCTTCCTCGGCGCCACGTACGCGGACCTCTTCCCCGCCCGGGTCGGCCGGCTCGTCCTGGACGGGGCGATGGACCCCTCCCGCTCCGCGATCGACATGAACCGCGACCAGACCGCCGGCTTCGAGACCGCCTTCCGCTCCTTCGCCCGGGACTGCGCGAAGCAGCCGGACTGCCCGCTCGGCAAGGGAGGGCCGGACGCGGTGGCCGCCCGGCTCGGGGAGTTCTTCACGGCGCTCGACGCGGAGCCGGTGCCCAGCGGCGACCCGGCCCGCCCGCTCGGCGAGTCCCTCGCCACGACGGGCGTGATCGCCGCCCTGTACGACGAGAGCGCCTGGCCGCAGCTGCGCGAGGCGATCGCCGCGGCGCAGGACGGCGACGGCTCGGGCCTCCTCGCCCTCGCCGACACGTACTACGAGCGCGAGCCCGACGGCCGGTACGCGAACCTGATGTACGCGAACGCCGCTGTGAACTGCCTCGACCAGCCGCCCTCCTTCTCCGGCCCCGAAGCCGTCCAGGCGGCCCTCCCGTCGTTCCGCAAGGCGTCCCCGGTGTTCGGCACGGGCCTGGCCTGGGCCGCGTTGAACTGCACGTACTGGCCGGTCAAGGCCACCGGGGCGGCCCGCCCCCTGACGGCGAAGGGCGCCGCGCCGATCGTCGTGGTCGGCACCCTCCGCGACCCGGCGACCCCGTACAAGTGGGCGCAGGCCCTGGCGGGCCAGCTCGACTCGGGCGTCCTCCTCACCTACGACGGCGACGGCCACACGGCATACGGCCGCGGCAGCACGTGCATCGACAACGCGATCAACACGTACCTCCTGGAGGGCAAGCCGCCGCAGAACGGCAAAAAGTGCACGTAAGTCGCGGCGGCGGCCCGCCCCGGAACTCGGTTCGGGGCACCCCTCCCGAGCCTGTAGACTAGGCGCCGCTGCTGATGAGCGAACCCCGCCAGGGGAACACTTGTCTACCGGCGGTGCCGCCTTAGCTCAGTTGGCCAGAGCAACGCACTCGTAATGCGTAGGTCTCGGGTTCGAATCCCGAAGGCGGCTCAGAGAAAGGCCAGGTCAGATACTTTCTGACCTGGCCTTTTCTGTTGCTCGGGGCATGGCAGGGCATGCGGCGGGGGTGCCGCAGGTTTGCGTGCGTGAGCGATGCGTGAGCGGAGGGGCCGTCAGCCCTTCTTGGCAGCCTTCTTGGCCTTGGCCTTCTTCTTCCCCTTGGCTTTCGCCTTCGCGGCCTGCTTGGCCTTCTTGGCGGCCTTACGGGCCTGCTCTTCCTGCTCGGCCTTGCGCTGGAGGGGGACCAGCTTGGCGGTGGCCTCGGCGGCGCTCTTGCCGACGTGGGGGAGCACGCTCTGGTAGATGTCGCGCGTGATCCGGGTGTCGCTGTGCCCGAGCGTGTCCGACACGATCTTGATGTCGATGTCGGCCGCCAGCATGAGCGTGGCCGCGCCGTGCCGGAGGTCGTGCAGCCGGATCGGCGGCAGCCCGGAGGCCGCGACGAGCCGCTCGAAGAGATCCGTCACCTTGCCTGGGTGGAGCCAGGAGCCGTCCTCCTGGGTGAAGACGAGGCCGGTATTCACCCAGGCCGACCCCCACTCCAAACGGTCGGCCTCCTGCTGCATGCGGTGCCGCTCCAGGACGCCGACGGTGTCGTCGTCGAGCGCGACGACGCGGAACCCGCTGTCCGTCTTCGGCTCCGACGCCTCGACCTCCCAACCGTCTTGGACGAGCTGCCCGGTCACGGTGAGGGAGTGCCGGTCGAGGTTGGTCTCCGACCAGGGCTGCCCGCACGCCTCGCCGCGCCGCAGACCGCGGAACGCGATCAGGTGCCACATCGCGTACAGCCGGTCGTCGGCGACGAAGTCGAGGAAGGCGCCCGTCTGTTCCGGCGTCCAGACCATCACGGGGGAGGGCTTCTCGCCGGTCTGCTCCCACTTGGCGACCCGCTCGTCCGTCCACACCAGCGCCTTCGGCTTGCGCACCGGGTCGATCTCGACGTGGGCCGCAGGGTTGAACGTGATGATCTGCTGCCCGATCGCGTCGTTCAGGGACGCGCGGAGCGTGGCCTTCACGTGCTGCCGCGTGGCAGGGCCGGTCACGCGACGGAAGGCCGGCATCGCGTCGATCGCCTCCTTCAGTGCCTTCCGGCGAGCTCGGTTCTCGGCCCCCTTCCACGGGATCGTCGCCAACTCCTTCACGGCTGCCCGCCGCTGGGCGTTTTGCTCCAGGATCTCGGCGTTACCGTCGGCGATGGCCGTGAACATCTCGCTGAGGTGACTCACGCGCAGCCGGTCGAGGCGCCGGTGGCCGATGTGAGGCTTCAGGTGCACGCGGATGTCGGTCTCGTACCGGCTGATGCCCGACTTCCGGATGCGCTTGCCCGCCAGCCACCGGTCCAGCCACTCGGCGACGGTCAGGCTGCCGACGAGGTCCTGGCCGGCCTTGAGGCGTCGCCGGGTCTCCTCCACGTCGGGCAGCGGCAGCTTCTCGCCGCTGACTTCCGCCAGCATCTCGGCAAGCAGCTGGGTGCCTTCGGGGTCGTCGGCCTCGGCGAGCCCGAGCAGGGCACGAACGTGGTCGAGGTCGGCTTGCGCAGCCTTGGCGTTGGTGTAGCCGCCACGGGCGAACGACCGCCTGCTGCCGTCCTCGCGGGGTGGCAGCTCCTGGCGTATGGAGTAGGTGCAGTGGTTTCTGCTGTTGCGCTTGGGGCAGGAAGCGCCGAGTTCCTTGCCGGACTTGGGGTCGCGGCAGGAGCAGCGGCGGTAGGTAGAACCCTTCAAATGTCTTCCTCTTCGTAGCCGTCGTCGAACGGACTCATGAACCGGGTTCGCATCAGATGCGGGGGTGTGCCGCCCTCCTCACGGATGGAGGCGCGTACGCTGCGCAGCCGTTGTTTGGCGAGCGCTGCTCTTTCTGCGTAGAAGGCTTGGGCGCTGAGGGCCTCTTCGCGTTGAGTGGCGTTGCTGGCCGATTTGGCCTTCCAGGCTTCGTGTTGCTCGCTGGATTCGGCGGCATTGAGGGCCTGCTGCTCGCTCTCGTGCCGATGGAACAGGCGCAGCATGCGGTCGAGAGCGAGCGGCTCACCGGGTTCGGCGCCGGTGAACCACCGCATGGCGCCCCAGGTCTGCTCGCTGTCCCGCAGGGGGAGTTTCTGAACCCTTTCGACGTAGCCGACGGGGTAGATCAGGCAGATCGGGTTCGTGTGGAGTGCCTCGGCCAGCACCATGACGTCGACCAAGGGGAGGCTGGCCCGGCGGCCTGACTCCATGTTGGCGATCACGTTGCGCGGGATCCGGTGGCCGATCTCCTCACAGGCATCGGCGAGCTCTTGGGCGCTCATGCCCAATTCCTTCCTGCGTCGTCGCACCTCCTTGGCCACGGTTGCCATGACTTGGTCCACCCACTCTGGGACGTCGTCCTCGTCTTCATCATCGAATCCACGTTGTGTCATGGAGACACATTAGCTCGAACAGACTTGTTTCTCGTAGGCCCGGAGCCGGACGTGAGGACCGCGTTCGCCGACGGCTGTGACGAGAGGAGTCGCTGCGTGCGCGAGAACCCGACTGAAACCGGGCCGAAGGGGATGGGTCGCGAGGAGATATTGGCCCTACCGGCAGCCATTGACCTGGACACCAGCAACCGTGCGCTGGGTCTCGGGCGAAGCAAGGGCTACGAGCTGGCCAAGCGGGGCGAGTACCCGTGCAAGGTCCTGCGGCTGGGCAAGGCGTACCGCGTGGTGACCGCAGACCTGGTGAACCTGCTGGGACTGGCCGCTTGAGGGCGAGAGAAGGTAGCAGACCATTCTGCGCGGAGCTGACACAGAAACGCTGGACTGTGCCAGGGGTCGGACGTACTGTTCGTCGTCGCCCGGCTCCTCCAAGGGATCACGGCAAACAAGTGAGCCTCCGACGCGCCAACGTCGGAGGCCCCGGCAACATCCCCACCCGCAACCACACGGTCAACCCGAGTGGCCAGCACGCACGCGGCCACACGAGAAGGAGCTGCCCCTTGGAACCTACGACATCCACGCCCCCTGCCGCACCTGCCAAGGCGACCTGGCCTGCGGTCGCGGTCCCCGGCCAGCCCGGCGCCCACTTGCACGACGCACCGGCCTGGGGACTCGACACACCCGTCGAAGGCCCCGCTGAGGCGGAAGTTCCCCCGCCCGCACCGTCGACCCCCGCGTCAGAGGGGGAGGCGATCCTGGACGAGCTGCGCGCCACGATCCGCCGGTACGTAGTGATGCCCAGCGAGGAGGCCCTGACCGCCGCCACGCTGTGGGCGGCGGCCACACACCTCCAGACGGTGTGGCAGCACGCCCCGCGCCTCGCGGTGGTCGGACCGGCAAGGCGGTGCGGGAAGTCGCGGCTGCTGGAGGTCCTGATCGAGGCGGTCCACGAACCGCTGATCACGGTCAATGCGTCCGCGGCGGCGATCTTCCGCTCGATCAGCGAGGACAACCCGCCGACCCTGCTGGTGGACGAGGTCGACACGATCTTCGGGTCGGCGAAAGTCGCGGAGAAGAACGAGGAGATACGCGGCCTGCTCAACGCGGGACATCAGCGCAACCGCCCCACCCTGCGCGTCTCGGGCCCGAACCACGACGTGCAGAAGTTCTCCACCTTCGCCATGGCCGCCCTGGCCGGCATCGGCGACCTGCCCGACACGATCATGGACCGGTCCGTGGTCATCCGCATGCGCCGCCGCGCCCGCAGCGAGAAGGTCGCCTCCTGGCGCTACGGCCGCGACGACCTGGCGGTCAGGGCGCTGCGGGAACGGCTCGCGGCCTGGCTGGCCAGCGTGCGCGACGAGGCCATCGCGCTGGAGCCCAAGCTCCCGGTCGACGACCGCGCCGCCGACACGTGGGAGCCGTTGATCAGCGTCGCCGACCTCGCGGGCGGACGCTGGCCGATGACCGCCCGTACGGCGTGCAAGGCCATGACGGACTACGAGTCCGGCCGGGACCAGGACGGTGGGCTGAAGATCCGTATTCTGACCGACATCCGGAAAGCCTTCGCGAGTGTGGGCAATCCGCCCGCGCTACGGACCACCCACCTGCTGGACCTCCTCAACGCCGACCCAGAGGCGCCGTGGTCCGAGCACAGCCCCAAGGGGCTCACCCCGCGCGGCCTGCAGATCCTGCTCGATGACTACGGCATCGGCTCGGGCAACCGCCGCTTCCCCGACGGCAACCAGGCCAAGGGCTTTACCCCCGCGCAGTTCACCGACGCCTGGACCCGGTACTGCCCGCCGGAGAATCCCGCCGCAGAGGCCCTGCCCACCACCGGCGCCTGACCCTCCACGTCTCGTCCCACTCGTCCCCGCGCAGGTCAGCGCGGGGACGGGTGAGGGAGGCGCAACGAGTCGACTCGACATCACCAGCCTGCTGACCTGGTGAAACCTGCCGTCGAAAGCGTGCAACCGCCCGCCAAGCGGCTCCCAGGACGCGCGAGTCGGCACCCGTACCAACTCGTCCCCCACTCGTCTCACCGACCGTCCGGCACGCGGTATCGGACGGGTGCAACGAGTCGACTCGACATCAGCCGAGCACCCGTACCTGCCCTGACCAGCGACAGGACGAGTGGGACGAGTCCCCACCCTCCACAGCCACCCAGTCCGGTGGCCACACCTCACCCCTTGGAGTGCACCCGCTTGACCACACCCACCCCCACGCACAAAACCACCCGGGCCGAGCGGTACGTCCTGGCCGCCGCCGGATTCGTGATCGTCGCTCTGACCGCCGCAGGCTTCTGGCTCTCGTACGCCCACCTGGCCGAGGTCGCCGGACGCCACGGCCTGGGTGACGCCCCCAAACGCCAGTGGGCCTGGCCCGCCACCCTCGACGCGTTCATCGTCTCCGGCGAGCTCCTGATGCTCCGCGCCAGCCTGCGGCGGGTGACCGACTGGTGGGCGATTACACTGACCGCCACCGGCTCCCTCGGATCCATCGCCCTGAACGTGGCCGGCGTCTACGGCACACGCGGCACCACCGAGGTCCCGCTCCTGGACTACGTGATCGCCGCCATCCCTCCGGCCGCCGCCCTCATGGCCTTCGGTGCCCTGATGCGGCAGATCCACCAGCACGTCGCAGAACCCGCAACCCCACGTCCCTCGGACGACCGCCACCACCCTGTGGCGATCGCCGCCCAGCTCCCGCCCGACGATGGGCAAGCCTTCGAACGCCAGCCCGTACCCGCGGGCGAGGAGCCGGAGGATTCCGGTGACAACGCCGCCGAGGCTGCCGAGGAGTCGGACCTGGAAGCCGGTCCGCACAAAGCCGACCCGCCCGCCGTCCCCTCCCGGAAGGTCGGCCGACCCACAACCGGTGACCTGGACGAGTTCCTCGCGATCGTGGAGAAGTTGGAAGGCAAGCCGACGCTGAAGCAGATGCGGGCGGCCATCGAAGCCGAGGGCCACTCGATCAGCAACGAGCGCCTGGGGAAGGTGAAGAAGGATCTCGTGGGCCTCCGCAGGCAGCAAGCCCTCAGTGGAACCGCCCCCGGACGCTGACCGATATTCACCGCAGGTCAACGCCGGTAAGGCCGGACGGGGACCGTGGCTGCCTGCTGGCCACGGTCCCCCGGCGATCACCGTAGAACCCGCGTCCCCGACCACCGGTCCCCGTCCCCACCCAGCCCGCGATCCGCACTCCCCGGTCTCCTGCACCGGGGCAGCCATCCGCCTATTCCGGGGACCGTCGGACTTCCGGTCATCTCCTCGCTGACCGCGCGCCGCAACCTCTGCCAATGCCGCTGGCGCCCGCCTGCCGACCTCGCCTGTCCCGCATCGCCAGCAGCCACCCCCGCATCGGAGAAGCACCCTGTGACGCTCGACCCGAACGACCCCGACTCCACGCCCTCGCCGGTCTCGAAGTCGCCGAGTCTGATAGACCGTTGGCAGCGTGCGTTCGGGATGACGGCCCCTGGCGGAGCCAGTAGTACCCCGAGTCCGACTCAAGGCCGGCCCTCGGGGATCTCCGCCCCGGGGGTGGCGGAGACGGCCCAGCGCCAGGGGGCGCCAGACCGGGGGGTCGGGTCCGAGGGCAGCCCCGACCAAGACAAGCTCCAGGCCATCCAGCGCGAGATCCTCCGCGCCGAACCCAGCCCCCAGCCCGCCGCCGGTGAGCCGACGGTGCAGAGCGTTCAGCCCACGATCCGCCGCTTCACCGGCAACAAGCGCACCGACCGTGTCGGCCCGCTGCGCTTCACCCGCACCGAGCGCGCCCGCCTGATCGAGGCCGCCGCCGAGCACAACTACAAGGGCGAATCCGGCCTCGCCGCCGACATCGTCTTGGCCTTCATCGACGGCCGGTTCACCGCCAACCTCCCCCTGTCCGAGGATCGCCGCCGCACCCACGTCTTCCGCGCCCAGGTCCTCCGCCAGTGCAACCGCATCGGCGTCAACATCAACCAGATGGCTCGCGCCCTGAACAGCGACCTCACCCCGCCCGACATACGCCAGCGCCTCGACGAACTCCACGACCTGCTCACGGTGATCGCCGAGGCCCTGCGCGAGCCCGCCGACCCGAGGGAGGTCTGACGATCGTGATCGCCGCCATCAAGCCCGCCGGCGCCAACACCCGCGGACTGCTCGCCTACCTCTACGGCCCCGGCCGTCACGACGAGCACACCGACCCGCACATCGTGGCCGGCTTCGCCATGCTCGGCATGCCCGACCCCGGCCGCGACGAGAACGCCACCCTCACCCAGCTCGCCCGCTACCTGGACGAGCCCGTACGCCTCCGCAACAGCGAGTTCGGCAAGAAGATCACCGACCATGTCTGGCACTGCCCCGTCCGCGCAGCTCCCGAAGACCGCCACCTCTCCGACGCCGAGTGGGGCGAGATCGCCCAGCGCATCGTTGCCGCGGCCTGCATCGCCCCCGAAGGCGACGACCTGTCCTGCCGCTGGATCGCAGTACGCCACGCCGACGACCACATCCACATCCTCGCCACCACCGTCCGCGAGGACGGCCGCCGCCCCAAGCTCCACGACAGCGGCATCCGCGTCGGCGACGCCTGCCGCCAGATCGAGAACGACTACGGCCTGCGCCGCCTGAGGAAGGGCGACCGCACCGGCACCCGCGTCCCCACCCAGGCTGAGATGCACAAGGCCCAGCGCCTCGGCTGGGAACAGACCAGCCGCGAGTGGCTCCAGGACCGCATCCGCGCCGCCATCCCCCATGCCCGCACCGCCGAGGAACTCCTCGCCTACCTCGAAGCCGACGGCATCGCGATCAAGGCCAGGCGCGGCCCCTCCGGGGACCTCCTCGGCTACGCCGCAGGCCGCCCCGGCGACCTCAACAAGGACGGCGAACAGATCTTCCACCCCGGCGGGAAGATCGCCCCCGACCTCACCCTCCCCAAGCTCCAAGCCCGCCTGGAAGCCGGCCAGCCCGAGGAACACCCCACCGCCCGCCGCAACCGGCCGGCCACCCCCTGGCACCAGGCCACCGAAGCCCTCGACACCTTCCGTACCGACCTCGCCGACGACACCCACGCCCAGGCGCACATCACCGCCCTCGGTGAACTCCTCGAAGCCACCGCCCAGCAAGCCCCCACCCGCCTCCGCGCCGAACTCCAGGCTGCATCGAAGGCGTTCGCACGAGCCCAGCGCTCCCAGGTCCGGGCGGAAGACCGCGCCGCCCACGCCATCCGCCACGCGGCCCGCGACATCGTCCACACCGCCACCGGCCCCGACGGCAGCGCCCTCGCCGCCCTCATCGCGGCCCTCCTGTGGGCCGGGATCATCGCCAACCGCTGGCACGAGGCCAAGGGCCACGCCCACCAAGCCGACGCCGCCCGCCGGGCCCTCCACCACCTGCAGGCAGCCGCCGACCAGGCCCTCGCCCCCACGCTCGTCGTACTCGAACAGCGTCAACCGAAGCAGGAGATACGCCGCACGCTCGCCCACGACGTACGCGCCGCCGTCCCCGACCACGCAGACCGCATCCTCACCGACCCCAGCTGGCCCGCCCTCGCCGCCGTCCTCGCCGACGCGGAAGCCCGAGGCCACCAACCCCACCAGCTCCTGAAGGAGGCCGCAGCCCAGCGCGAACTAGCCACAGCCCGCCAGCCCGCCCGCGTCCTGATCACCCGTCTCCAACACACCAGCCGCAACCCCAGCCCGAACCCTCGGGCCGAAGCCGCCCGCCGCCGCACCACGGCGTCGGTGACCGGCCGGCGGGCCACCGCTTCAATGCCGTCAGTAGCACCCGGAGGCCGACCCAACCGCCCGCGACGCTGACCCCTGGAATCTCGCCATTGGCACCCGCCCTGCACCCCAGCAGGACACGTTTTCCCCCGCAGCACACCGCAGCTGTGCTCAGGTGGCCGCCGCCACCGTGGCCGCTCTCCGGGCCCGAGGCCACAGGCGGATCCGGACGCGATCGCCGGGAGAGGGCCGACATGTATAGCCGACGATCCCCGGTTAGCCAAACCGGGGATTCCCCAGACCATTTACATGCACGGGCCCGCGCCCAACTCCACCCAGACGTACAGCACCCGCACGGTGCTGTCGGCACACCCACACCACAAGGAGCACCACCCTGAAGTTCCACCCCACCGCTGCCATGTTTCCGCCGCTCACCAACGAGGAGCTCCACGAGCTGACCGAGTCGATCAGGACCCACGGCCTGCGCCACCCGATCGTCCTCGGCCCCGATGGAACCCTCCTCGACGGCCGCCACCGACTCGCCGTCTGCAAGGCCCTCGGAGTCGAACCCCGCTTCACGACCTACGAAGGCGGTGATCCCGACGGGTACGCCCTGTCCGTCAACATCGGCCAGCGCAACCTGACCACGGGACAGGCGGCGATGATCGCCATCAAGGCCCAAGCCGTCACCGAGACGAACGAGCACCCCTCCCCCGAGGAGGCGATGCGTTCCCTCAGTGAGAAGACCGGTGTCTCCATTGGCCGACTGGAGCTGGCCGACATGGTCATGCGACACGAGCCCGAGTTCATCGAGCCAGTCATCACGCGTGCTGTCAGTTTGGACAAGGCGCACGAGCTCGCACTCACCAACAAGGTCCGTGCACAAGTCAGCCAGCAGCACCTCGCCCGCCTGCGCACCGATGCCCCTGACCTCGCCGACCGCGTCATCGCGGGTGAACTCACCGCGTTTCATGCCTGGAACAAGCACCAGGGTCGTATCAAGGAAGTCGAACGGCAGCGCAGGGTCGCGACGTATCTTCTCTGCGACGTCGTAACGTCTCTGGCGCAGACACGGGGCTCCAGGACCTTCGTCAGGTACGACCCCCAATACGAGGCACCGCGCCGCGCCGTTACCCGCGAGACCATCGCCCACGCGATGACCGCGCTCACCGAAATGGACGCTGTATGGCGGGAGCGCAACCTCCCCTGAGCCTGCCCGTGAGACCCGGCAACGAAAGATCATTCGGAAGGTGGGCCAAGTCCGCCCCCCATCTCACCGGGTCCTTTGAGATGGATGGCCAGCACCGCCGGAGTCACGTCCTCAGCCCGTGACTCCGTAGCCCGACTTGATCTCATGACGCCCTCTGGGGGCCAGCGCCGAAACGCCCTGGCCCCCAGAGGCTTTGCGCCTACCGACGCAACTCGCCCTCGATGAATCGAGCAACCAACGGCCGCGGAACTCGGAGCTCGCCGAACAGAGCCCAGTACTCGCTATGCCTCCGGTGTTCCGTCCGCCGAGATGCGGCGGAAGCCGAGGTACGGGAAGAGGGATTCGGGCAGGACGATCGAGCCGTCCTGCTGCTGGCACTGCTCGAGGAGCGCGGCCAGGGTGCGGCCGATGGGCAGGCCGGAGCCGTTGAGGGTGGCGACGAGCTTGGGCTTGCCGTCCTCGCCGCGGGTGCGGATGTTGGCGCGGCGGGCTTGGAACGTGCCGAAGTTGGAGACCGAAGAGATCTCCCGGTAGGTGTTCTGGCTGGGGATCCAGACCTCGATGTCGTACGTGAGCTGGGCCGAGAAACCCGTGTCACCGGCGGCCAGCTTGACGACGCGGTACGCGAGGCCGAGCTCCTTCAGGCACGCCTCGGCATGGCCGACCATCGTCTCCAGCGTGGCAGCCGCGTCCGCCGGGTCGACCATCTGGACGATCTCGACCTTGGCAAACTGGTGCTGGCGGATCAGGCCCCGGGTGTCACGGCCGTAGGAGCCGGCCTCGGAGCGGAAGCACGGGGTGTGCGCGGTCAGGGCCAGCGGCAGCTCGGCCGGCGGGATGATCTCGTCGGCGTAGAGGTTGGTCAGCGGGACCTCGGCCGTCGGGATGAGGAACAGGTCGCGGTCGGCGACGCCCGTCTTGAACAGGTCCTCCTCGAACTTCGGCAGCTGGCCGGTGCCGGTCATCGTCTTGCGAGTGACCAGGTAGGGGACGGCGTGCTCGACGTACCCGTGGCGCCGGGTGTGGATGTCGAGGAAGAGGGTGGCCAGAGCCCGCTCCAGGGCGGCGCCGGCGCCGCGGGAGACCGCGAAGCGCGGGCCGGAGAGCTTCGTGGCGCGGGCGAAGTCGAGGATGCCGGTGGCCTCGCCGAGGTCGACGTGGTCCTTCGGTTCGAAGGAGAAGGCCGGCGGAGTGCCGACCCGGCGGATCTCGACCGCGAACTCCTCGGAGTCGCCGTCGGGGGCCGCGTCGTCGGGTAGGTTCGGGATGGTCAGGAGCAGCTCGCGCAGCTCCTCCTGCACCTGCTCCTGCTCGGCATCGATGTCCCGGATCTGGTCTTTCAGCTCGCGGGCGCGCTCCTTCAGCTTGGAGATGTCGCCGCCCTGCTTGGCCGTCTGCTGGACCTCGCTCGCCACCCGCTTGGCCTCCGTCCGCAGCTCATCGGCTGAGCGGATGTTCTGGTTGCGCCGGGACTGGAGGTCTTCCAGCCGGGACAGGTCCAGGGAGTATCCGCGACGAGCGAGCCTACGAACAGCTTCGGCACCCATTTCGATCAGGGCGCGGGCGTCATGCATGAGGGGATCCTTTTTATCCAGCGAGTGGGATGGGGATTCCAGAGCGACGGTAGCAACAGCGACCCCTCGCGGATCCGGAATATCGCCGTGTGATCTCTACGGCGCAGCGCTACTGGGCTCCACGTACTGTCCAGATCCCGCCAGCCTCGACCAGGGCCGGGATGGTGCCCGCCCGGTGCTTCGTGACAGGGTCGACCCCATGCGGATTTTGGTGATGGGCGGCACCTGGTTCCTCGGCCGCGCGATTGTTGACGAAGCTCTGCGACGGGGCTGGGAGGTGACAACCTTCAACCGTGGCCGTTCCGGTGCGGTAGAGGGCGCCGACACGGTCCGCGGTGACCGGACTGACCCCGACGACGTGAAGCGGCTGGCCAGCCAAGGGCCGTGGGATGCCGTCATCGACACCTCCAGCAGCGAGTTCTCGCCTCGTGATGTGCTCCTCGCCACCGAGGCCCTGCGCCCGGTTGCCGTCCGGTGGGTGCACGTCTCCACGGTGTCCGTTTACCAGGGCTGGCCCCACCACCCGCTCACTGAGGATTCCCCACTGCTGGAGTGCCCACCGGACGCGGACGAGTCGTTCGGACACACCGGCCCCGACGGCAGCCCGACGAAGTACGGATTCCAGAAGGCCGGCGGAGAGGCCGCGGTGCGGACCGCGTTCGGGGACGACTCGGTGTTCGTACGGCCGGGGGTGATCCTGGGCCCCGGCGAGTACGTCGGCCGACTCCCGTGGTGGCTCACCAGGGCCCATCGCGGCGGCCCGATCGTTGTCCCGGCGCCGGGCGAGCAGCGCCTCCAGCCCGTCGACGTGCGCGACGTCGCCGCCTTCGCCGTCGATCAGGCCGCGGCCGGTACCCCAGGGCGGGCCTTCAACATCGCCCACCCCGAGGGCATCAGCTGGGCGGACTTCATCAGCGCATGCCTCGCGGTCACGGGCGGCATCGGCCATCCGGTGTGGACCGACGCTGCGACCCTCACAGCGCACGCCGTCAAGCAGTGGACGGAGCTTCCGCTGTGGCGTACCCATGCCGGCGTGTGGTCCGTCGATGCCTCCCGTGCCGCAGCCGCCGGGCTCCGGTGCCGCCCGCTCGCGGACACCATTGCCGATACCTGGGCGTGGATGCAGGCGGACGGACGACCGGTCGAGCACCCGAGGTGGTCCGAACACGGCGTGGACCCGGACAAGGAGGCCCAGATCCTCGCTGCCCTCGGCCACGCGTAAGGAGGGTGAGCGGATCAGGAATCGATGGCGAGCAGCCCTCGCCCAGTACCCAACTGCCTCGGCGCTGAGCGGCGGCCGAACTCCTCGATCCGCTCGCCCAGCGTGACCGCCGCGCCCGCCCCCCTGAACGCGGGGGCGGTCAGCGCCCGCCTCAAGCTCCCGGTGCGCTCCAGCAGCCCAGCCACGCGTTGGTCCTCAGGAATCGCCCAGACCGTCTCCAGCGTCACCGTCGCCGCGTCCAGGTCGCCCCGCAGGAGCTGCGCGGCTGCGAGGTCGGCCGCGGCCTTCCCGCGTACGGACGCCGACTGCCGGGCCGGCGGCCGGGACGAGACAAGATCCAGCGCCCGCTGCGCGGTGGCCTCGGCACCTGCCCCGTCGCCGACGAGTAGGGCCGTCGTGCCGTTGGACATCAACAGCCGCTCCTCGCTGAACGCGAACTCGCCGCCCACACCATCGTGCAGCTCGTCGCGCTCCCCGCGATCCTGGCGGGTCGATGCGACGAGCGCCCGGGTCGCCCGCTCGTGGTCTCCGAGGTGTCCGTGGGCGCGGGCCTCGATGGACAGCAACCGACGGCGAGCCGTGTCCCCCAAGCCTGCATAGGCCAGCGCTGTCCGGGCCTGCCGTACCGCCTCCGACGGGCGCCCCGTGAAGTAGGCACAGATCGCCAAGGACCCGGTCGCGTAGGCGCGCAGCGGATCGAACCGAGCCATCTCCCCGTACAGGGCTGCCGACCGAGCAAGCCGAGCCGAGTCGTCCAGGGAGCCGAGGTCGAATGCGGCGGTCGACAGCAGCGCGCACGCCTGCCCGGCCACGATCAGCAGGTCCTGCTGTTGGGCGGGCACCTGTGTCAGCCCCCGCTGGTGCTCCGCCTCCGTACGAAGCACCCTGGCCCGCCGGAAGATGTCGAACGCGCTCACAGCCCCGTAGGAGCGGGCGAGAGCAAGGGCGTCGTCGCGAAGTTGGTCGATGGTGGTGTCGGATACACACTGCGCGGCGGCAGCACCCGCCTCGTCTGCGGCGTCACGTGCGGTCATTGCAATGTCACTTTCGAGGTCGTACGCAACAGGAGCCCCCGACGTCGTCGGAGACGGCGTAGGCGGAGGACCGAAAAGCGCGACGGTCTCCACCTCGAACAGGCGCTCAAGCACCCGGCACGTGTCCGGTCCCGGCAGGGTTTTGATCCGGCCCGATGTCCACCGCCGGAACTGTGCCTCGGACACCGACAGACCCGGTAAGGCGGCCTGTGAGGCCGCCCGCGCGAAGGCTGCAGCGAAGTCCCGGTACCGCCAGCGTCGTTGCTGGACCAATACGCGTAACAGGGTGGCCGGATCGTGCATCGGTCGCTCCCTCAAAGTCAGGAGACGGGTCACAACACCCCGTCCTCTCCGTTGACTACCGGCCAACCGGCTTGATCCGCAATGGAATCCGCGCACATGACATGCCGATGCCACCTCCATGACACCCCACACACCCAAGTGGGCGCCAGATGACATCTGCGGCGTCATGGCCGTGACACCCGCACCGGAGGGACTCTTACGCCACCCCAAGGAGCTCAGTGAAGGGAACGGATCGTGAGCAGCCCCCGGCTTCCCCGCCGAACCCCCGGTGCGACCAACCTGCAGTACGAGGCAGCCGTCGCCCCGTACGCGGAGACTGACGCGGGCCCGTCGTTGGAGAGGCGCCGCTTGCCGCGGGCGGCGGAGGTGTTCCGGGCCGAACAGGGTGATCCCGCCACCTGGAGCTCTGCCCAGTTCGACGCCTTCCTCGGTCTCGGAGGTGCCCAGTGACCACGACCACCGACGCGAACCTCTGGGTGGCGGACGACCCCGGTCACCGGCTGCTCGGCCAAGAGGTCGCACAGCCGTCCAGCGGGCGGCGCGGAACCGTCGGCACTGTTCTGATCTACACGTCGAAGATCACCGGGCGGGTGGTCAAGAGGGTGGCGCACATGCGCCCGCTGGACGACTCGGGCCGCGAGTGGACGGCGGACCCCGGCTCTCTCCAGCCCCTGCTCCCGCTGGCTTCCAATGTGGCGGCGGACCCTCGGTGACCACCGTCCAGTCAGTGCGGGGCAACGGCGCCCGGAGCTGAACAGACTTCCCGCTCGTGTTGCCAGTCACCAGTCGGCCACGCGCGGGGAACGGCGCCCCGTGGGCGCCGTGCACCAAACCGCTCGGGGGCGCTGTATGGCATCCCGAGTGGCGGCCAGCAGAGCGGATCAGAGCTGCCCAACCGGGCAGTCACCCTTCCAACAAGGAGATCGGCATGCCGAAACCCAGGAAAGAGAAGCAGAACCACCTGATCTACGCGGACGTCGTGGACTCCAAGTCCAAGGCGGGTGTGTGGATGGGCGAGCGCGCCTCCTTCCGCGAGAAGCAGGGTCGCATCCTCGACGCGCTCAAGGACCGCACCGACTGGGTCGAGCTGAACGACGCGATCATGGTCATCAGCACCGAGCCCGCCGGCCTCACGGTCATCGTGCCGAACCCGACGCTGCCCGGCGTCATCGTCCTCTCCGACGGTGGCAGCCCCGCGGCCTCGGCCCAGCTCCAGGCTGGCGCCGAGGAGCAGGTCCGCGCCGTGATGGCCGAGCTGGGCATCGCCGAAGAGGAAACGGCGGCCTGACCCAGTGGCCGCTCCCCTGCTGCTGTGGGGGAAGTACTTCCAGTACGACCGGGCCGGGGAGGCTGTCCTCCTCGACCCGGTCACCCTGGAAAGTGTGCTTCTCGACTCCGGCGAGGTCGCTGACCTCGCCGGAGTCTCCCCGACCGCGACCCATGAAGCCCTCGCCGGGCTCGGCTTCACGCAGGACGGCCGTTCCGCCGACCGCCGTGAAGCACTCCACAACCGCCTCCAGGCCCTCGGATTCGACCCGACACCGCAACGGATCAGCGGGCTGCGGGTGGTCCTCACCGACCGCTGCAACATGGCCTGTACGTACTGCTTCGTCGACACCAACACCGGCAAGCCGGACATGACCGAGGAGGAGCTCGCCACCGGCCTGGAGTTCCTGTTCGAGCAGAACGCCGGCCAGGAGGAAGTGTCGATCCAGTGGTTCGGCGGCGAGCCGACCATCCGCTTCGACCTCATGAAGTACGGCGACGAGCTAGCCGACACCCTCGCCGTCCGCTACGGCGTCGCACGCGTCCGCCGCACCGTCGTCACCAACGGCGCCCGGCTCACGGACGAGGCCCTCGACCACTTCGTGCAGCGCGAGTACGGAGTCGGGATCTCCATCGACGGCCCGCCTGGGATCAACTCCGCCAACCGGCTCCTCTTGGGCGGCCAGCCTGCCGACGACCGGATCCGCCGCAACGTCGGCCGCCTGGTCGCGGCCAAGGGCCTGCACGTCGGCTGCAACCTCACCCCCACGGCATCGAACATCGGGCGCCTGGCCGAGACCGTGCGGTGGATCATCGACGACCTCGGCCTGAAGTTCATCTACGTCAACACCCCCATCCCCACGGGGGGTGAGTGGCGAGTCAACGGCGCCGAGCTGGCCCGCGAGCTGTACGAGGCACGCCTGACCGCGCTCGGCAGGGGCGGGATGCTCTTCTCCGTCCTCGACCGCGCCTTCCAGGCCCTCGACACCCGACGGCCGATGCTGTTCGACCACATGCAGGGCGACCGAAGCCTGAACGCCGCCCTGCTGCCCGGCAACCGGGTCAGCGTGTGTGACATCAACTTCACGGAGCCCTCGTTCCTCCACACCGTGGACGAGCTCCGCCAGAAGCCCGGCCTGCTGGCCGCCGCGGCGAAGAAGGTCGCCCCGATCCCCGCCTGCGGCGACTGCCCGGCCCTGGCCGTCTGCGGCGGCCCGTCCCGAAACGAGCAGGCCCTCATCGGTGGCGACACCCCGGACCCGCAGATGTGCGCCTTCTACACGAGCACCATGTCCATCGCGGTCTGGGACAACACGGGGGTCCAATGAGCACCCCCGCCCGTACCGCGCTGGTCTCCACGGCCGGCCACTGCAAGGTCGCGTGCGGATTCTGCTTCCGGGCCGACCGGGCTCATGGCTTCCTCACCGTCGAGACCTACGCCCGGGCCCTGTCGCGGCTGAGGGAGACCGGGGTGGAGGGCGTGTGCCTGACCGGAGGCGAGCCGACCCACCATCCGGAGCTCCGGAAGCTCGTCCGCCTGGCCCACCAGTTCGGGATGTCCGTGTCCATGGTGACCTCGGCCCGCACCGAGGCCGAGGTCACCGCCCTCACGGAGGTCGAGCACCTTTTGACCAACGTAACCGTCTCCGCTGATTCCGAGGGCGCGATGGCTCTTGGCCGGACGACGCGGACCGTGGCCTCCGCCGTTGCAACACTGCTGGCCGTGGACGTTCCGGCGAAGGTACTTCACTTGACCTACTTGGACGTGGCGGAGGAGGAAGCCGCGCAGATCGCCGGCCTCGTCGCCGGGACAGGCATTGAGGTCCAGCTCAGCCCCGTACTCCTCACCGAGCAGGGCTTAGTCAGGTCCGGCGGATCGCTCCAGGACTCTGTGAAGCTCAGAGAGGCTGACACGGAGACCCTTGCCGGGCGCTTCCGCCTGTCCAACGCGTACCGGTCGTACCTCGATGATCTGCGTCGGATGCAGCTGTCCGACGACGAGGGCCACCCCTGCCGGTCAGCGACCCTCTACTTGTCCGCCGGGGGCGAGTTACGGCGCTGTCCCTACGGCGCGGACGGGGTCAGCGTCCAGGCCCCGCGTGCCGAGATCAGGGGCTTCCTCGAAGCGCCGGCGAAGGACCGTGTCGGACCCGACTGCGCCGCCATCTGCCGCCCCGCGTCGCACGCCGGCGCGGCGGCCTGAGCCCAAGGAGCCATCGTGCACGCACCGGTCTCCGTCACCGACCCGCACAACTTCACCGCCTGCTGGAGGCATCCGCCGAACTTCCGCTTGCACGTCCCGTTCGACTACCTCTTCATGCCCGCCATCGACATCCTCGACCACATCCGCCGGGACGAGGAGGTGCGCTTCACCATCCTCGGCGACGAAGACTGGCAGGTCCGCATGGACCGCACGGCCGCCTTCCGGACGGCCCCGGTCGAGGAGATCACCACTTGGCCCTTCCGCCTGGTGCACTTCAACCTCTCCCGGTTCTACGGCGAACTCCTGGACGGCTTCCAGGACGAGGTCATGACCCCCTGGCGCACGTATCTCGCCTCCCAGGGATTCACCTGGCAGCGGTGCGCGCCCATCCTCTTCCTGTCCTCCCGGGGGGCCACCTCGACGTACCACAACGACAACTCGCACGGCCTCGTCTGGCAGGTCCACGGCACCAAGACCTTCCACAGCTACCACAACCCCGACAAGCACCTCACGGCCGAAGCCGCCGTCATCGGGGAGACCACCGCCGAGGAACCTCCGGCCCACCGCGAGGCGGACCGGCAGTCGGTGACCATGCACCCCGGCGACCAGCTGTGGAGCCATGCCCTCACCCCGCACTGGGTCACCACCGAGTCCCCGCTCGCGCTCAGCGTGACCATCTCCCACGGCGGCCTGTGTCACCAGGGACGCTACGCCGACCGCGAGCTGGCCCTCCGGTCCCACTGGGACAAGAACCCGGCCGAAGCATGGACCCTCGACCTGGGCCACACCCGCTACTGAGCACCTCGTGCCGCTGCCCCCACCGCCAGACGGCGGCGGGGGCAGCGGCACGTACGCAATCGATCAGGGAGTCAGCCGGTTCGGTCCGCGGAACAGGAAGGCCGCCTCGCGGATGGAGTCCAGGCCGAGCATGACCATGAGGATCCGCCCGAGGCCGGCGCCGAGGCCGCCGTGCGGCGGGCAGCCGAAGCGGAAGATGTTCAGGTAGTCCTGCATCGGCTCGGTGCTCATGCCCTTCTCCTCCGCCTGCTTCAGCAGGACGTCGGAGCGGTGCTCGCGCTGGGCGCCGGTGGTGATCTCCAGGCCCTTCCACAGCAGGTCGAAGCTGAGCGTCAGGTCCGCCCGATCCGCAGGGCGCATGTGGTAGAAGGGCCGGATGCTCGCCGGGTAGTGCGTGATGAACGCGAACTCGTGCCCTGTCTGCTCCTTCATGTGGGCGGCGATCCGACGCTCACCGTCCGGGTCCAGGTCCTCCTTCACCCCCTCCGGGTCCCAACCGCCAGCCCGCAGGACCTCCTGCGCCTCGGCCATCGTGATCCGCGGGAACGGCGCCTCCGGCACTGCCACCTCGACCCCGAAGACCTCCCGGATCCGCTCCCCGTGGACCTCGGCGACCTTGGCGATGGCGTGGGCGAGCATCTGCTCCTCGAAGGCCATCACGTCCTCGACGTCGTCGATCCACGACAGCTCGACGTCCACACCGGTGAACTCGGTCGCGTGTCGGGACGTGAACGACGGCTCGGCACGGAAGACCGGCCCGATCTCGAAGACCCGGTCGATGCCGGCCGCCACCGCCATCTGCTTGTAGAACTGCGGCGACTGCGCCAGGTACGCCGACCGGTCGAAGTACCCGAGCTTGAACACCTCCGCCCCGGACTCCGAGGCGGTCCCCATCAGCTTCGGGGTGTGCATCTCCGTGCAGCCATGCTCCATGGCGTACTCCCGCAGCCCCTGCTCAAGGGTCGTCTGCACGGCGAACACCAGCTGCGCGGTCTCCCGCTTCCGGACGTCCAGGAACCGCCAGTCCAGCCGGTGCTCGGGCCCGGTGTGCTCGTCGATCGGCAGCGGCGTCTCGGCCAGGTTCAGCACCTCGACCGACTCGGGTACGAGCTCCAGGCCGCCGAGCTTGACCTGGGCCGCGTCCACGACGCGTCCGGTGATCCGTACGGCGGACTCAGGGGTGAGGGACTCGAGCACGGCCTCCAGCGGGCCGCCGTCGCGCTTGTGGGTCACCTGGACCATGCCGGAGTGGTCGCGCAGGATCACGAACTGCATCTTGCGCTGCAGCCGGAGTGCGTTCACCCAGCCGGAGACAGAGACGGTCTGGTCGATGTGGCCGCGTAGGTCAGAGGTCAGAACGCGGCTCGTAGTGTGGATCATCGCAGCCCTCCAGGGGCGTCGTCATGATCCCTTGGGAGTGCGGGCGAGAAGGGAACTCGCGGTACCACCGCACTTTCGCCGCCACCCGAGGGCAGCGGCCTCATTCAGCCCTGTGACGGGGGCGAACCGGCGGGGCATTGGGCCATGGGGCCGTTCCTCCCCGCGCTCAGGAGGGTCTTCACCTCGGGTGCGAGTCCGCCTTCCCAGCTACCGGCGGCTCTCTCTGCTCGCGTGATCCTTGGCTACTCGTCTCCGTCTACGCGTTGCCCACGAGAATAGGGACCTTGAAAGTCCCCCGCAACGCGATCACGGCGATGGCGCACGACCTGGCCGAAATCGGGCTCCACCGGTGTCCGAGTACGGCTGTGCTCACCCGATCAGGAGAGGAAAGCCGCACATGGGCAGGACTGAGTACTACAACGACCCCGACGCCCCCAAGGCCAACACCCTCATCCCCGCCAGCAACCTGCTGGTCGTCGACGACAGCGGCGCCATGCTGCTCCAGCGCCGCCGTGACACCGGCCAGTGGGCGCTGCCCGGCGGTGCCCAGGACATCGGCGAGACCGCCGCCGAGTGCGCGGTACGCGAGTGCCTGGAGGAGACGGGGATCGTCGCCGAGATCACCGGCTTCCCCGGCGTCTACACCAACCCGGACCACATCGTGGCGTACACCGACGGCGAGATCCGCCAGCAGTACGAGAACACCTACATCGGCCGTCCCGTCGGCGGTGAGCCCACGATCAACGACGAAGCCGACGGCGTCCGCTTCGTCCAGCCGACCGACCTCGATCAGTACGACATCCACGCCAACATGCGCCAGCAGATCGGCGACTACCTCGCTGGCACCTACCCCTACCTCGGCTGAGCCGCCAGCGCGGCCTCCACATGCCCGATGGCGGCGAAGATCTCCGGCGCCGCCCGACGGATGAACCGCCCGACCACACTGTCGTCCCCGTAGCGGCCCAGGATCTCCGCGACACGCTCCTCGGCGGTGGTCCGGCCGCCGTCGGACGTGGTCGTCATGTCATGACGGCAGGAGGTTGACACGGTCGCTACCGCGGGTGGCGGCTGATCTCGGGGAGCCGTGACGACTTCAGGAGTCGCTCAAGCGCCGGGACCGCGTCATGGTAAAGGGCTGGTCCTGACGCACCTGGCATGAGTCGGCGCAGGGCACGCGTCGCGATGTCGGCGAGCGTCGCACTGATGTCGCCGCCTATTGCGATATCCAGAGTGCCGACGAGGTTCACTTCGCGATCGTCCCACTCGTCGATGTGCTCCGTGAGGAAGTCCACCGCCACGGACTGTCGGCGGGCAAGAAGTAGCAGCTCGCAGGCGTGCACGGCGTCGCGGAGGTCGAAGCGGAGGCGGGCGGCGAGCCCCGACGGCCCGAGCCCCGGCTCCTGGCAGGCGATGACGAGTTCGTCAGCATCGTGGGTCTTGGCGATGATGCCCAACTGCATGCCGCCGCGCACAAGCAGCTCCTCCGCCGCCTGCCGTTCGCGTTCGTCGTGAAGGGCGATCGACCACCAGGGGAGCGGGCCCCATGTGCCGTGTGTTGTTTCGTGCTCAAGGAAGGGGGAGAAGATCTGGTATCGCTTCAGCAGATGCTTCTGGAAGGTGGCGAGGCAGCCGTACTGGAAGTGCTCGTCCTTGCTGCGCTCACGCAGCAGCTCGTACTCGATGGCGCTCATGCCCTCCACGGCCAGCGCGATGCGTTCCAGCTGCTCCTGGATGATCTCCGCGGTCCGCACGAGAACCCTGCGGAACTCATCGCCTGACGGAGCCTGATCGAGGAGATGGCCCAGAGCGCGCTGCGCGGCTTGGCAGCGTACGAGATCGCCGCCAAGGCTCACCAAGTGGCGTGCCTTGAGAGTGCTCCAGGGGCGGGTGGACATCCAGCGCTCCCAGGCCTGGTCGCCGCCACCACGCTGGGTCAGCGTCATAGCTCCGGCATTGCCGACCCGGAAGTCCGGCTCGGCCTTCAGCCTCTCCCACAGGTCGGGGTACCCCTCCAGCGGGAAGGCGGGCAGTGAGGAGTGCGCCGCGAGGACACGTGAGTCCGCTGTGTCCCACAGTTCGCTCAGCTCCCGTTCCACACGCGAACGAGGCACAGTACGGCCCCGCTGGGCAGCCCAGTATTCGATCAGCAGCATGTAGGTGCTCTCCGGACTCCAGGGGAGCAGGCCCAGGCCGTCGAGTACCACAACGGTGTTGGCCAGACCGTCGTGCTCGAACCCGAACTGGATCTTGCCGATGAGTTTGGTGAGTTCTTCGGTATCAGGGCCGGGCGCCGCGAATAGTGGGCTGGCGGCGAGCATGTCACGGATGTTCGATGTGCTCTCGCCCCGGGCGAGCTGGACGGCGACCCGCGCGACCAGCATGGAGCCGATGAGCCTGGGCTCGCCGAGGTCGTCGCGCAGGCGGTCCTTGCCCAGGGCCGGGACATCCCTCACGTGCCACAGCAGCCCCTCTTGGATCTCACGGAACCACTCTTCCCGCTGCGCCGTGAGCTCTCCGGACGTGCTGCGCGACATGCTTCTCCCCTGTTGGATGCGGCTGCTGAAATGCAGTGTTTCGGCTAAATGCCCGTGACCGAGGTCCGGGCTACTGTCCTCCGCCAGCCGTCTTGGTGGCACCACCGTGCTTGGTCACGCGCGGGCGGCATCGGATGCGTACGGCCCCGTGAGTGAACGCCGGGTCGGTGGCCTTGCTTGCCCACACGTATGCCTCGCCAGGCTGCAGTCGCGACATCTGGTCGGAACTGAGTGTGGAGAGCGCGGCGTTGGCCTTCTGCAGGTGCTTGAGCCACGCGGGGGAGGTGAACTTGTGCAGGATGACATGGTCGGAGAGTTCGATCAGGGAGATCGGGACCGAGGGTGGGTCCTGGCTGGCGACCAGGATGCTCATGCCCTTGTGGCGCATCTCTCGGACGGTCTCAACCAGCCCTGCCACCAGGTCCGGGCTGTCGATGTACTTGTGAGCCTCGTCGAACACGACGAGCTTGTTGAAGTGCTCGCCGCCGTCGCGGGCTTCCGCGAACAGCTGCATCAGAACGACGAACAGTCCGAGTGCCTCGTCCTTCTCGATGAACTCGTCGCGCAGGTCGACGATGATCAGCCGGCCCGGCCGAACCAGGCTGGTCAGGCGCGTTGTGTCGTCGATGTACTCGCCGGCGAGGTTGAGCCGTTCCTGCGCCAGCCGCTTCAGGTGATCGGGTAGTTCGGACTCCTCCACGCCCTGGCGGATGGCCGCCAGGTTCAGGTTGTCCCGGTGGGCTCGCATGATGCGAGTGAGTTGGCGGATGTAGACGGACTGGTTGCCGACCGCGCCCATAAGGAAGCGCCAGTGCGCGGCCTGCAGTTCGTTCGACGCGAAGGTGAGGGGCTGCACCTCGATACCTGGGTACTCGGAGCGCCGCTCTGCGAGCTGGGCCGCCGGCACGAGGAGCAGGACGTCCTGGAGGGCTTTGGGTTGTGCTCCGTAGCGCTCCTTGAGCGTTCGGAGCTGCGTCTCGTCGTCGTTCGGATGCGCCATGGACGTGAACTCGGGCGCGTAATCCTGCGTCTGGCTGTAGTGGAAGACCACCGTCGCCAGCGGATGCGGTAGCTCGTTCACGGGGGGTGCCGGGAGGGAGGCCATTTCCATGATGCTGCCCAGGGTGTAGCTCTTGCCGCCGCCCTGGACGCCGAACAGGCTGATGGTGTGCGTCTCATAGAGGTCGAGGGCGATGGTGCGGCTGGCGATGTCACCGAGTACGCCGTACTGAGGGGACGGGCGCATGACGCCGAGGAACGCGTCCGGAACGAGTGAGGGAACGACGCGGGGCACGTCGGTAGCCGGTGTGTCATGGGACGCCGTAGAACTGACGACCGGCGGCGATGACGCGGCCTCCGGCCTTGCCTGTGTCTGTGGCGAATCACTCAGCGTGGTCGACGGGGACGGCTGCTGAGGGCCAGGAGCGGTGTCCGTGGGGGCCGTTCCTGATGTCGACTCCACAGCTTCTGGGGAGGCAGGTGTCTCTCGGTCCGATGCCGGCGGGGCGGGTACGTCTTCGACCTCTGGCGCGCGGAACGCGGCGTCGGTGATCCGGGGCACTGTCAGATCGAGCCGAGACAGAGTGGCAGCTGGATCCCCGCTGCTGCCATCGGGAACGTCATCAGACGGTTCGAGGTCCTGAGGCTGCGGCTGGACCTTGTTCTGGACAGTCGGGATCGCGTCGATCAGTTCCTTGATCAGGTCGCGGCCGATGCGGTGGAACTCTATGGCGTGGTCGAGTTCCCGGTCGGTGCCCGATCGGGCGAGGTCGAAGACCAGTCCACTGCGGGTGAACTGGAGCGTATAGCCGTCGTCGAGGCGGTCCAGAAGGCGGTGTGCTGCTTCGTACGGGGCTTTGCCCATCGTGCCGTGGCGGAAGGCACGTGTCAGGTAGAAGCGGAGCAAGGAGCTGAGCGCGAGGTTCTTCACACCGCGGTCGACACGGTCTGGAGTGCTGCGATGCGGGTCGAAGGCGGTCGCGAGAACGTCCTGGCTGCGCTCGAGCTGCTCGGCGACCTTCGCCTTGAGCTGCTGGTAGGCGCCGATGTTGTTCAGGGCTGTGTAGCACTTGACCTCGACCAGGCGGCAGGTGATCGTCTTGCGCCGGTCGTCGAGGTGGAACAGGGCCAGATCGCTGCGGTGGAAGGAGAGGGAGTCACCCAGTTCTCGCACCTGGCGGCGTGCTTCGCGATACAGCTCTGGGTGTGCGTCCAATGGGACGATGATCTGGTTGGTGAGGACCCCCTGGTAGTCGAGGTAGAGCCGGGCGAGCGAGAGGCCGAGGACTTCGGTGCGCTGGGTGGGAGCGGCGGACGCCAGTTTGAAGGCCAGGTTCCCCGACAGCAGCCGCAATTGGTCGAAGAATGTGTGAAGGTGCCGCTGGTCGATATCCAGGTCGTGGTCCGCGGCGACCGGACCGAGCAGGGCGCGCAGTTCGTCTACGGACTTGGAGCTGACCATGATCTGGTGGCCCAGAGTTCCGCTTGCCTGCGGCACGTAGTCGATGACGTACTCGGGGCGTCCGTCATCGCCGGAGTGGTCGAAGTACTCCAGCCCCAAGGTCCGGTCGATGGTGACGACCCAGTCGCTGACTTGATGGGCCTGGTACAGCAGAGCGCGGTCCGCGGTTTCCAGGGCGAGCACGGTGCAGGGGACGTGCCGCAGTGCGCGGCCTGCGGTGGCGACACTCGCGGCGGCCGAGGCCATGAGCGCGGGGAGGTGGCCGAGAAGTGTGGTGAGGTCCTCGGCATCGTCCAGAACCGGTGCTTCGCCGTGCCGGGGGAACTTGCGCCACGCGACCTGCTGTCCGTTCTCCACGTACCGCGATGCCATCGCCTGCACCAGTCCGTGGACCGGCGCGTGCGCGATGTCCTCGTGCTGGGTTGAGCCGAGCTGTTCCCCGCCGAAGGCATCGATGAGAACGGTGAGGTGCGCGTCGAAGTCGCCAGGGTTGGCAGTGAACTCGTCCACCGACCGGACGGAGAAGGCCAGCTTCGCCTGGAACGCGCCCCCTGAAGGGTTGAGGAACGCTTCCGCCTCGGCGGCCGAGACCTGGGCTTCCGCGCGCAGAAGCTCAGCGAGCGCCTCTCCCGCCTCCGGCGCCTCCGGATCGCCAACACACAGACGCAGGTCGAAGCGCAGAGACCGCGTCACCTCCCGCCGTTGGAGCTCCAGCAGCATGTCGGCGAGCAGCTCACCGCGCCCCGCGTTCACCACGTTCATGACGAGGGTGTGGACATACGGATGCAGGCGCACATAGCGCTCCACGCGGTCTGCGAGATGCGTGCCTGACAGACCGGTGGACCCGGCACCGGTACCGGATGTGGCAGCCGGCAGTCGCAGAACTGAGGCCAGTTGGCCGAGCAGCCCGCGTGGGTCTTCCACCTCACTAGGCAGATAGGCCCCCCAGTACGGAGTGAGGTTCTCCGCAGCCACCAGGAGGCGTCCGTCCCGCCGCGGCACCGCGAAGGGAAACCCCAGCGAGGACAGTTCGTCCATCAGCGAGCCGCGAGCGGCGATGACCTGGCGCCGGTCGGCGCCCGTCAGCCGCGTGATCCAGTCGGCGCCCAGGGCCGACCAGGTCGCCAGCCACAGGGCGCGTAGCGGGTGCGTAGGAGCCACGAGCAGGACGTGGTGGCGTTGTCCAAGCCCATCGGTGAGCGTCGCGGCCACGCAGTCGAACTGCAGGATCTGGGCGAGACGGACGAGAACTGACGCCCGCTCCGTGTCCCCGGCCCGCTCCAGGTGGTGCAGTTGCGCCGCGATGAGCTCGGTGTACGCCTGCGCATATGCGGCGAGCTCTATGCGCACCGCCGAGAAGTCGACGGCCTCGGTGACCAGGAGACTCTCTTCCTCTGCCGCGTCGCCGGCGCCGCGGAGTGCGGAGAAATAGCCCCGCCTCGCCGCGAGGAAGGCGTCGAAGGCTTCGGCCGTCCGACCGGTCAGCGAGGCCACCAACCCGTCATCGGCATCGAGCACAGGATCTCCGGCACTCGCCGGTCCCAGGCTGAGCTGCCACAGCCCCGGCCGGTCTGCCGCCGCGAGGATGCGCTGCTGAAGCACAGTGAGGGTGGGGGAGAGACGGATGTCCACCGTCCCGGCGGCGCTGACCCGGGCGCTCAGCGTCCGTTGCTGGGCGCGGCCGGTGCCTGCCTTCCACCGGACTTCGCCGAGTGCGACACGTGCCGGGTCGTCACCGTTCGCTAGCGCCTGGAACTGAAGGTCGCGCAGGGCCTGTACGACACCCTCGTACCGGCCGGCGCTGCGCTCTGGTGGCTCCTCCGTCTCCGCATCGGGCACGACGTAGAACCGCTCGCTCTGCCCCCCTGGCAGACCGTCGCCGGCCGACTCGACATCGAGAGGCTGTTCCTGGTCGTCGAGCGGTGTGACGGTGAGGTAGTGCCACCCCTCGTCCCAGTCGATCTTCGTGAGTTTGGGCAGCTTCGCTTTGTGTTCGGCCTTGGCAGCCTTCTTCACTGAGGTGCTGCGGCCGACCGGCCCGGACTTCTCCGACGCGATTTCCACACGGAATCGGGCGAGCCCCTCCACCTTGCGGGGGATGGGGTCGACCGTGAATTGGGCGAGGAGCTCGCTGACGCCCTTCGGACCGGCCAGCAGGTAGGGCTGGCCAGCTATGGCGGACAACGCGGGGTACGCGGCCAGATCGTCGGGCACGTCACCTGCGCGGGGCAGTCCGAGTTCCTGCACATCGATGGAGATCGAGGCACGCTGGCGGTCGTCGAGGCGCCAGTTCCCGAAAGAAAGCGCCCAGTTCTCCCGGTCGATGACGATACGCCGCGTCCACGCGACGCGGTCCTCCAGCCCGCAACGGGCCACGAATCCGGCCAGGCGGCCAGCGAATTCCGAGTCAATGAGCCCGAGTTCCAGCACCCGCTGTCGCTCCGAGCGGGCGGACTCGGTCAGCTTGTCGACGAGGTCGCGATTGCGGTCGGCTCGCTCCCGCACCTCACCCGGTTGGGCGAACAGCTCGAAGTCCGGAACCAGGCCGAAATGGAAGACCGCGGCGCCGGCGGCCTGTTCTCCGTAGCCGTTGGCCTTGAGAGTGAGCAGGTACGCGGCACGGGCCCGTGCACTCGCGCGCTGGTCGGGGACCTCGCCCAGGAGCGCGAGCAGCTCCTCCACGCTTGGTCGCAGCGTGGCCGGCACCTCGTCCAGCAGCTGGGCGGCGAGGAGGTCGTAGCTGTCCCCGAGAGAGATCTCCTCGAAGGTCGCGACACCGAAGGAGTCCTCTGCGCTGGCCCTGAGCCCCGGCGGCACGAAGACGAGAAGGGGTCCGGCAGCGCCGTCCGACTGAGGCTGGTCCGTGCGGTTGCGCAGCTCGACCAGCTTGGTGCTGGTCACTGTGACATCCCGCAGCTCGCTGCCTTCCTCGGTGTCCCGTGCCGGCCCCAGCAGACACACCTCGGCCCCTGCGCCGTTGGCGCTCCTGAGCCTGCGCACCAGACGCGCCGCGAGGGCGGCGTCCACTTCGGTCACCCGCATGCAGTGGCCCGCGTCGCGCGAGGCGAGCAGAGACGTGAGCCGGGGCACCAGCACGCCCTCCAGCGCATCGCGCAGATCTGCGGTGCTCGGCTCGGTCAGTCCCACAGTGCTCACCGGACCACCTCCGCGCCGGGCGTCGTACCCATGGAGTAGCGAGGAGTGATGGTCTGCGTCAGATAGGCGTCCGACATGTCCTGGTAGTAGCCGATCTCGCGGAGGCGATGGGTGAAAGCGGCGGAGTTCGCTCGGAGCGCGAACTGGTCGTCGAGGTCGGCGCCCGTGAAACCGTCCGAGTCGGGCAGCTGGTCGACGTAAAGGCCGTAGCGCTCGCGCAGTACGGCGAGGAACTCGTCGATACGCATGGGCGAGGTCGACAGATTCCCGTCAGGCCCAGGGCGCAGCAGCGAAATCTGCAGCAGAATCTCCAGCAGTCGTGCGTCGAGGACGAAGCGGCGCTCGCCCCGGGTGCCACGCGGCTGGGCCAGCAGCGCGCCGGGCCGGTTCTTCAGTAGCAGGGAGTCCAGGCAGTCGACGATGTATCCGCGGTGGTAGCGGCCCTTGTAGTGCAGCAGCATCTCGATGTATTCGTCGAACGGGCTCAGGCCCAGGTCCGCAATCTGCCGTACCTCTGCGGGCGGGTCGATCTCGTCGTCCAGCACCCCGTTCACGCGCTGATCGAAGAAGTTGTCCCGCTCGCTCTTGTACCCCTTGCCCAGCAAGGCCAGTACTTCGGCGGCCGAGAAGTAGGGACGGCCCTGGGGGGCGGTGAGCTTGCGACGCTTGGTCATCAGGTGCTCGGCGAACTCGTCCAGCTTCTTCACCTCGAACGTGGCTTTGACGAACCGCTGGATGCGGCCGTACCACACGCTGGCGCTGTGCTCCGCGAGAAGGGCAGTCGGGGTGCCGGGGACACCCTCGACGTCCACGAAGAGGTGGACGCGGTAGGGGCATTGATGGGCCGCATCCGCTCCCTTGTGCCCACTCGCACACGAGGTGTCCACGGTGCCGGCGGCCACCGCTCTGGGCAGCAGTTTGATCATCCGCAGGTGGTAAAGCGCCAGATGGAAGGCGAAGAGGATCTTCAAGTACTCCACCAGGACCGTGCGCGGCATGTGCTCCTGGTGGTAGAGCAGCCGCATGACGTCCTCCGCGAGCAGCCGCGCGGGCTCCCGGCACAGCAACGGATAGGGCCTGCGGGGCTTGCTCGTATCCGGCCGGTCCTCGACCTTGCCGTACGCCTTGCTCACCAGGTGCAGCAGCGCCTGCGTCTCCACGTCGGTGTCAGGACCCGGCTTGATCGCACCGGTGGTCCGGTCCACGTCAGAGAAGAAGAACGACCGCAGCTCCTGCAGCGCACTGGGCGTCTCGGCGAGCATCTCGTAGAGCTGCTCGTCAGCCCCGTACGGACGGGACTTGCGACTGTTGCGGAAGCGGTAGGTGAAGCCGTGCAGCGGGCGGGGGCCCGCCACTGCCTCGTTCACCCGGCCCCGGTTGACCAGATCCATCAGGTGTGTGTTCACCCAGCGGGTCGTCGTGTCCCGGTCGAAGCCCTCGAAGACATCGGGGTTGGCCAGGAAGAGGTCCACGAAGTCGTCGACGGTGAGATCTCCGGCGCGACTGAGCTTGCTCGGCAGACCGCGATGCCACAAGCGGGCCAGGAAAGCGGTCAGGACCCGGTCCATGTGGAGCGTCTTGTAGTCGACACGGCTCACACCGGGATGGTGGAACTTGCTGTGCACACTGGTCAGCGCCATGTTTCCTCCTCGTCCCCGTCACCGGACACGGCGGACAGGTCCTCCATGTGCAGGGCATGATCCGGTGTGCGGTGGACCCGGCGCAGATCGTGTCCGTGGGCGGTGAGCAACACTTCCTGGTACGGCGCCGAGGCGAGCCGATTCTTGAACACAGCGAGGGCGAGCTGCTGCCCCTGCATGTCGGCGACGCCCGGTCGGTACCCCTGGGCGAAGCGCTGCAGCAGCTCGAACAGGTCGAGCCCGATGGCCAGTTCAGCCTCGGCTCCCTGCCGCCCGTCAGGATCCTGGTAGCGCAGTCGCAGTGCCGTCCGGCTGCCTTCGACGTATATCGAGGCTGGGGCGTCCCCAGGCTCCAGCGTGAAGCCCGCCGCGGGAAACAGCCGGAAGCTGCGTACCGTGCCGTGCGGCACGGTACGCAGCTTCAACGCCATGGCCTCACCGATCCGGTCCGGCGCTGCCAGCCCCTCTCCCCGGTTGAGCGCGTACAGCAGCTCGTCCCGGGCCGCCGCGGCAGCCGTCGGTGAGGCGAGCAGAGAAAGAAATCGCAGTGCGGAGGGGTAGGGCAGCATTCGCTCGGCACGCGCGTCGTCCCGGAGCTCGAAGTAGAGCAGCCGCCGGGCCGCGCTCAGATGGCGGCGGTGCGCGAGGATGTCCTCCGACAGCGCGGAGGTGGACCGCGCCAGCCTGGCGAACTGCGCCGCGATCAGCTGCCTGTCCCGATCGGAGCGTCCGTCGATGGCGACCAAGGCGCGGTCGTCGATGAGCCCGGTGTAGTCGAGCCGCCGGTCCAGCTGCGGCTGGGGCGGAGCGGCAACGTCCGTCTCCCGAAGCAGCCTCAGCAGCCGGTCCTGCTCTCTGGGCAGTCCGTTCGGAGCCGGCGGGGTGCCCAGGTAGGCGGAGAAGTAGTAGCTGTCGAGCAGGGGTTGTGCCTCGTCAGCCGCGTGCACTGCGTGGATCTCCGCGCAGTCCCGTCCAGAGGTGAGCGTGTAGGCGAGAGCGGAACGCAGATCGCGCAGGGTGATGTGGAGCCGACCGCGCAGTTGAGTGAGCTCGTAGACCCGGCGTAGCCGGCGTTTGACCTGTGGACCCGCATCAGGGTGGCGGAACGTCTGGGCATTGTGCCGCGCGTAGCAGGTATCGGCGATGTCGCAGGACGCGCACACCTCCCAGAAGCGCTCATGCGTCATGCGGTCCAGCATCCGCTCCAGAATCGACTCGCCGTCGACAGGATCGCCTTCCTCGTCGGCCGGGCGGGCGGTCACATCACGCGCGTTGAGGTTGACCACGGCGACCGCGTCACCGGTTTCCCCGCCCGCCAGGCCGATGTTGACCAGCTTGGACAGGAGTGGGAAGCGCTCGTGGTGATGGCTGAGGAAGTCCACCAGGCGTCCCTCGTTCACCGCGATCAGGCGAGTTTCCCCCCGCCCAGCCCAGCCGGTGGCGTCCTCGCCGGCGTACGGTGCGAAGAAGTCCTCCAGTACGTCGTCGCTGGCGGTATCGGCTTCGTCCTGACTGCCGTCATGGTTGGTTCGGAAGCGATGTCCGTCGAGCGTGAAAACGCTGCCGTTGAGGCGACCGGGTCCGAACTGGGCATCAAGTTTGCGCGCCTGGGCCTCGAAGCTCTCCAGGAACGCGGTTTTCCCATCGCCCGCGTTACCGGTGACGATGACCAGCGCGTGCTTTCCCGCGCGCAGAGCAGGGACCAGCGCGCGGTCCAGGGCCGTCTCGACGTACACCTGCATGCCCTGAGGGTCGAGGCCGCGGGTGCCGCGGTTGCTGCGGTGGCTCTGGCTGTAGAGCGTCTGCAAGTGGGCCACGTACGAGTTGGTGTTGGGCACAGGTTCGGCAGCCGGGGCGGCCGGGGACAGGGTGGCAGGGTCGGCGTCCTCTGGTTGGGTGGACCGAGGCACAGGCACACGGGCGGCTCCCAGTGCCTCCAGAGCGGAGAGCAGTTCCTCGGCCGAGCTGAAGCGCTCCGCACGGTACGGTGAGACGGCCCTCAGCAGGATTTCCACCAGCCCGGGCGAGAGATCGCCGAAGCCGCTGAAAATGGTGCGCGGATCAAGGGCCTGCATACCGGGCGGCGGGTTACCGACGTCTCCCCACGGATACTGTCCGCCCGTGAGAGCCTCGTACATCGTGACGCCCAGGGCGAACAGATCACGGTCGGCGAAACCGCTGCCGTCGGCAGGCACCTCATCCAGATCGGGCGGAGTATAGCGGGGACTGGTGTGGGTGTGCCCCTCGGAGGAGTCCGCGGTCTTGGCGATCCCGAAGTCGATGAGTTTGACCCCGTCGTCGGTCCACAGCAGGTTGCTGGGCTTGATGTCGCAATGCCACACCCCGAGCCGGTGGATGTGCGCGAGCCCGCGGGCCGTGTCGGTTCCGAGGCGCAGTACATCGGCCGGGCCGAGCCGGCCGTCGAGGATCACTTCGCTGACGTCCCTGCCCTCGACGAACGCGAACACGAGATAGGGGTAGTTGTCCGGAGGCAGCAACCGGTCGGCGTCTACCATTGCCACGACATTGGGGTGCGGGGCACTGGTCAGACGCTCCAGAACGCTCGCCTCGCGGCGCAGCCGCTCCAGCGGCGAGTCGCGGTCGTGCAGGACGAGCTTCACTGCCCGGTCGACGTTCCTTATCGTGTCGTACACCCGGTAGGCGACGCCGAAGGAACCGGGGCGGCCCAGCCGGTTGCGCACGATGTACTTCGTGCCGAGCTGGAAGTCGGCGGCCAGGTTCTTGAAGAACGAGGGGTCGCGGGGCCCATCGGCAGCTGCCGCGGGTGCCGGTGGCGGAGTGCCGGGCGGCGCGGGCGGAGCCGCGGAACTCAGACGTTTCCGCGGGGCACGCTGCGCGCCCACCGCGAGATCCAGTCTGCGCAGAGCTTCGACAGCTGTCAGGCGCTCTTTGGGATCCGTGGCGCACAACGTCTGCAGCCAGTGCGCCAGCTCGGTGCGGACCCCGGCGGCTTCGAGCTCACTGGCGGGCAGCCGGCCGCCCGCACTGGCCTGCTCCGTGGCGGAGGAGAACGGCACATGCCCTGTGAGCAACTCGAAGCCGATGACACCTACAGCGTAGATGTCCGCGGGTTCGAGCATCCGTCTCGGATCGGCATGGCACTCAGGCGCCAGGTATGCCGTCTCGGCAGCGGCACGGGCCTGGTGCATCACGGTGTGCCCGCGCTGCTGCGCCGTCTTCGCGTAGTCGAAGCCCGTGAGCACGGCCCGGCCGTCCTGCGTGATCAGGACGGTGGACGGGCTGAGCTCGCGGTGCGCGATGCGGCGGCTGTGTGCGTGGGCCAGGCCGAGGAGGATGTGACGGATGGTCCGCAGCTTCGCGTCCGCCGTCAGGGGGTCGTCGGCCCCCTCCCCCAGATGAAGCCGCAGGGCATGGCCCGGAACGTCGTCGTAGACGGTGACGTACGCGCTCTCGTCATCCAGCGCGAAGAAGTCCCGCACCCCGACGATATGCGGGTGAGGAGGCAGCTTGCCGAGCGCCTCGTACGCGATCCCGATCTGCTTCTGCCACATCAACCGGTCCGCGGCGGGAGCGTACGGGTCGGCGGCGCGTACCGACAGCCGTACCGTGCCCGAACCCTGCACGGCGAGGGCGTTCTTCGCCCGGTACTCGTCCAGTACGTCGATGCCGGGAGCGCGCTGAGACTCACTGAGCCGCTCGATCACCTCCCAGCTCCCGAAGCGGAGCGGGCCGGACGGGGCACGGGAGCTGCCCTGGACAGTGTCGACGATCGTCGCGTGGTGCGCCGAGATGTCGGCGTCCACAGGGCGAGTCGCCACAGGTACGCGGCCGGCGTCGGCGAGACGACCGATCAGCTCGGGCAGTGTCACGGTCGCCTTGAGGTCCCGCTGGTCCGGCGTGTGATCGACCAGTACTGCGTCAGGGGCCGGCAGCACGACGAGCGCGTCGGTGTAGACACGGGCCAGTTGCGGGTGCGCGTTCTCCAGGATGCTCTTCAGCTTCTTGGCGTGGCCGCGCAACTTGGGCAACGGGCTCCTGAACGGTGCGCGCCTCGCCGGATGCCACCGGCTTCCCTCGACCTCGATGCGGCCCCGGGTGCCCTTGACGTCGATGACGTACACGGCGTGCCCGGTGACCACGACGAGGTCGACCTCGAACAGCTCGTCTCGCTGCGGGATTTCGACAGAGTGCAGGACCGTCCAGTCGTCCGATCCCTGATCGCGCAGATACGCAATCACCCGCCGCTCGGCATCGTTGACGGCCTCCCCAACGGCAACGATCCTGGCACCCATCAGGCAGCGGCCTCCTCGATGGCTTCGGTCAGCAGGGTTAGCGCCTGGTCTTCGAGGACATCGGCGCGGTCGCGGTTGCGGTAGGCGCGGCGGACTGTTTCGGCGATGCGGTGGCGGGCTTTGGGAGCGGCGAGAGGAATCGGGATCTCGGCTCGCAGGGTTTCGTGGATGTCTTGTTGTTTGCCTCCTACGCTCAGGGAGCGCAGGAGGCGGAACGCGGCCTCAGAACGGAAGAAGGCGAAGAGGTATGCACCAGGAATCTCGGGATCTCCGCTAACAATGCGCAAGAAATGCTGCGTATATACGTAATTCAACCAGCTTCCGGTCACGAAGAGGGGGCGACAGAAGACCTCATTCTCGCCCAACGTTCCCTGGGCCGCGATCATGACCGTCTCATCTTGTGCGAAGATTCCCGGCGGAGCTTGTTCGGCGCTGATCCAGCGGCCTTCTGGGCGGAGCCAGAACCCTTGCCGTTGACCTACTAGTTGCACGCCGTGTTCAGGGTCGGCGTCGATGCGCTTGAAACGGGCCCCTGAGCCCAACTGGCCCCCAGTGCAGATCTCACCGAGAGGTTTTCCCGGCACTGAGCCGAGCTTCGCGATGAGGCGCCGGGCCCGTGGAGCGAAGTTGAGTGCCCGCAGGGTGGTCGGCCCGATCTCCTCCACCTCGAACCCGAGGTCCCGCTCTTGCTGATGCCAGCGAACGTCGATCAGCTCGGGCAGGTCGACGCTTCTGAAGAAGTCCTCTGTTGCGGCTACCAGGCCAGCCTGGGAGCGGGCGCGAAGTCGGGCACTGACTTCCACCATGCGGTGGATCCGTTCTTCCAGCTTCGCATCAAACCGAGGTACGGGCAGGTCGGCGATGTGGTGTGGCTCGATGTGCTGGATGATCGCGCCGTACGCCGAGCTCGCGATCATCGGGACGCCGAACTTGCTGCGCAGGAAGGTGTACAGGTAGCCGGACGGGATCCGATTTACGTCTGGGACAGCTCGGAGCACGTGCTCGCTACACGCAAAGCCGTCGATGTCGGGCCGGGCGTATGCGATTCGGCCTACCGTTCCCGACCGTGTAATTAGCGTCCAACCGGGCTTGATCAGAAGCCTGGGGTTCTCCGCGGCTGATTTATTGGCGACGAGCGGTAGGTAGGAGAAATCTGCTTCCAGGATGTCCGTGCTTGAAAAGAACGGGATTCCGTAATCGGGATCTTGGATCCATCGGCGGCTGAACCGCCCTGCATGAAAGATGCCGGTCGTAATGTCCCTAAGCGTAACAGTGTTGGGCAACCGCTCCAGCAGCTTCCGAGCCTCCAACGCCCCCGACAAATAGGGGGAAGGATCCATCCGGAACCCCTGGTCGGCGAGCCAATCCGACATGACGGGATGGGACAGGCTGACGAGCTTCACGAGGCGTACTCCGGGGGGAACCAGGTGCGGAGGGTGGACTGTAGGCGCTGGAACGCGGGATCGGTGCAGCCGTTGGTGGACAGCGCTGCAACCCGCTTGAAGACGGCGTTGGACTTGTCCGCACGATACTGCTTGCTCTTCCGTAGGAATTGCAGTGCTTCTTTGGGGTCGGTCGGTTTTGCCTGCCCAGGTGGCCAGGAAGCGGGCCCCATGGCGGGCAACAGCTCTCGCACCGGCGTGCCGCGGTGCTGCCGGGGGAGATTCAGTACCGTTCCGAGCTCGGGGTGATCGCGCCAGAACCACACCTCTAGCTCGGGTTCGAGAACGATCACGGCCGAGCTCTTCCACACCCCGTCGAGCTGTTCTTCGACCCGCGACCGGATCGCGGCTGCGCCGGGGCTGCCCTCCCACTGGGCGTCGACGAGTACGACGGCGTACGACTCGTCGCGCTCGTACGGTCGGAGCAGTTCCCGCGCTGTGTTGTAGACGCCCGGATCCTTAGTGGGGGCCACGACCGTCTCGTACGTGAACGAGGCACAACCGAGCCGCTTGTGGAATTGATCCCGGACGAAGAAGCCGAGCAGCATCTGTTCCATCGCCCCGTCGGCAAGCAGGAAGATGACCCGTCGTTCCGTCGTCAACTCAGTACCCCCGCCGCGAACAGCGTGCCGATGTCGAGTGCCCCTTGCCAGTCCTTGAGCCGCGGATGCTGGTCGCCCGGGACAACGGTGACCTGTCCGTCACCGTTGAGGCGGGCGGCCAGCACGTCGCTCAGCTCCACGTGAGCCAGAACCAGCGGCGAATGAGTGGATACCCACACCTGTGTGTCGTACATCGATGCCAGCGACTGGACGACGGTCTCGATCGCCCGTGGATGGATGCCGTTCTCAGGTTCTTCTGTGACGAGTATCCGTGGAGGCTGCGGAAGGTAGGGCAAAAGGGCCAACGCCAGCACCCGCAGGGTGCCATCGGACAGGCCGCTGCTAGTAACGCGGTGGCCGCCCTGGTACTGGACGTCGAAGTAGGCGTAGCGGTCCTCGTCCCGTACGCGCACATCCACCGTGTCGATCTGAGGCAGCGCGGTCTGGACGTGCTCCACCCACGCCTGGTAGCTATCTGGATCCTGTTCCCGCAGGCCGAGCGCTAGCCATGGGACGTTGCGGCCGTCAGACCGCAGTGGCAAGAGACGGTCGCCGGGAGGGGACGCCTGGCGTAGTACTCCCCAGTCGGGGGCGTATGAGACGGCGTTCTGCTGAACCAGCTCGATGAACCAGAGGGCCGCGGGGTACTGGTCGCGGTCTTGAGGGAGTGTCGCCAGAGCGAGCTGCTCCGCGGGGACACGCCTGGTGGTGCCTTTCGCCCCGCGGGGCAGCTCCGAGCGGAAGTACGGGTCGTCGCCGCGCTCGCGCCGGACGACGTAACGCCATTCGCGGTGCGCTGGCGTCCGGTTCGCACCGGTAGGTCGTCCCTGCAGGGTGCTGCCGAGCAGCGGCCGGTTGCGATGTTCGTTGAACAGGAACAGGTACTCCTCGGCGACCTGGAGCGTGTCGTTGAAGATCTCCAGGCTGACCTCATACCGCACGTGAGTCGGGGGGTGCGGGCTAACCGTCTCCGCCGCGAACTCCCGGGCGAGCTCGTCGGGCAGCTGTGCCTCGACTGCGAGAGTGAAGGTGCCGCCACGGTTGCAGTGCACCAGCTCGCGGAGCGTGTGCGCGCGGGGGACCGCCACATTGTCCTGCGGTACGAGGAACGCGTCGGCCACGGTCTGCCGCGGTCGCAGCAGATCGCCTAGCAGCCCCGGGATGTCTAGCAGGGTCGTCTTGCCAGCGCCGTTGGGTCCGGCGAGTACCTGAAACTGGCCGAGATCCACCGCCAGCGCACGGAAGCACCGGTACTGGTACGCCTCGACTCTGGTGATCATGCTTGGCCGCCGGTGGAAGCAGCGCGCGGATCGGCCCCTGGCATGGGGTACTTCGCGCGGAACTCCCGGTACTTCTCTGCGATGACCGGCAGGTCGTTGTCGACGACTGGCCGGCTCCGTTTCAGCTCGCGGACCTCGTCTTTTCCGTTGATCCTGATCCGCTCGCGCTCGACCGTCGCCTCCATCACCACATCACCATTCGGGTGGCGCTTGTACAGCTCATTGCCGCGCCGGTCGAAGCCCACCTTCTCGGCGACGGCCATGAACACCGGGTAGGGCTTCTCGGTACCGATTCGGTGGTTGCGCACCTCTTGGGCGGTCTTCTTCTTCAGGAAGAGCAGCGTAGTCAGGATGTTGACGTTGGCGTCGACGATGAAGGTCTCCACCGGCAGCTCGACGCTGGCGAGGACCCAGCACTGCTCCAGGATGTAGCGGCGGATCGCTTCGGCAGTGGGGCCAGGGTTGGACAGAACGCCGTTGGGCAGGACGATGCCAACACGGCCGCCGGGTTTGACCCACTCGATGGCTCGCTGGATGAACAGCTCTTCGGGAGCCATGCTCGTCGGCTTGCTGATGCTCTCCACGAGCTCGCCGGTGTCCTTGTCTCGCCCCCAGGACTTGGCGACGCCGTCTCGGAACGACCCCAGTACCGACTCGTCGCTGATCGGGATGTCCGCGCCGAAGGGCGGGTTGGTGAGCAGCACGTCCACGGTCTCACCGAGCGGGATCTTCGCCTTCGCGGGCTCCACACCCGACAGATGCCCTCGCGGGAAGGCCAAGGAGTCCATGTGGAAGACGTTCCCTGTGGTGTCTGCCAGGGTCATGATGTTCATGGTGGTGGCGCGCACCAGGAACGGATCGAAGTCCGAACCGAACAGGTGCTTGTCGGCGTAGGCGCGAAGCTTGTCCCGGTAGCGCTCCTGCTGCTCAGGGCTGTCCGGGAAGCCGAACGTTCCGTCTTCCTTCTGCCAGGTGTGGTGCAGGTGGTTGAGCGTGGCCTGAAGGAAGCCGCCGGTGCCGCAGGTCGGGTCGAGGACGGTCTCGTCCTCCTTCGGGTCGAGGATCTCCACCATCAGCCGAACGGCGCCGCGCGGAGTGAAGTACTGGCCACGGTCACCGCGCAGGTTGGTGCCGACCAGCTCTTGGTAGGCAACGCCCTTGGCGTCGACGTCGGTGCCGCCGAGGTCGTACGGGGCAAGCTCGCTCACGATGAACGCCAGGGCCCGGTCGGACAGCGTGATCTCGTCCGTCGGCTTGAAGACATTCAGTGGCGCGTACTCGGCCTTGACTTCCTCGAAGAGGCTCTCGATCCGCTTCCGGATGGCGGCCCGGCCCTCGTCGGAGAACGGCTCTGTCATGTCTGTCCGGAACCGGGCGCGGCCCGTTCCGCGGCTCTTGCGCTCGTCGTACATCTTGGCGAAGAGCAGGTAGAGGAACTGCCAGAACGCGGCGTCCTTCGGCATGCCTTCATTGCCGTGAATATAGTTGTGGCAGCGGCGGAAGGTCGTCTTGAGCATTTCCGGCTCGGCTCGACGCAGTCGCTGATGGGAGACGACCGTACGGCTGCCGACGCTCTCGGGCGCGACGTCCCAGTCGCTGCGGTCCTCGTACGTCGCGCCGAACCTGTTGACGATCTTCTTGAGAAAGAAGAAGTCGACCCCGTCGGTCCACATGCCGTCGGTGCACTCCGGGCGGTCCTCGGCGCCGAGTAGGTCCTTGAGCTCCTGAAGATCCTTCTGGGCCTGCGCGGGCTCGCGCAGCTTGATCACGTTCTTGCCGCGCTTGGGCTCCGGCTTGCAGACCACGACCCGGCGCAGGTTCTCCTCGGAGTGCTCGGTGCCGTGTGCGAAGATCGCGATGTCGGCCTTCTTCTTCCGGGTGCGGGCCCCATCCGTACTGACCGTGATGGGAAAGTCCGCCGCCATGTCACCGGGTGAGATGCCGTGCTCGTGGAACAGGGCCCGGGCGATGCGCTGGCGTACCCTCTCCTTTGGGGAGTCCTTGACCGGAGTGTTGGTGATGTAGTCGACGATCTGGCCCTCGCCGAGCGTCGTGACCTGGGGCTGGGGCACCGCCTCCGGGGATGCATCCGGTTCCGTGGGACGCGGGTTCTCCAGGTCCAAGGTCAGCTCCTCCATCAAGGTCCACTCATCTCTGTGTATCAGGGCCCGTGCGGCTAACGAAAGCCAGTGACCGATCCCGCTCCACCAGCGATTTTACGGGTGCGAAACGGACAGGCCTCGCCCTTCAGGGCGAGGGGTGAGCCTACTGCGCACCACTGACAATCGTCCGCCGAGCGTGAAGAACGGGACGCGGTGTGTGATGCGAGACCCGCAGGGGAGGTGCATCACTGCAGGTGGGAGTCCTGCTCTTCTTCGGTGTCTCGCTTACCACCAGGCCCTGCTTGGGGCGCACCGCGTCGGCGAAGAAGCTGAGCGGTCTCTCCCCCCGGCGACGTATCAGTGCTCGGGGCCCTGCACCGAGGTGTCCCGCATGTCGGCCCGCTGGGCGGGCGGCCGGCCAGCATGCCTCGTACGGCGGTGCGCGCCACCCCGGCATACGCTCAGTGTTCCGTACAGCCGCGATCACGTGAAGGGTGGGCCGTGAGCGTCTTCGACGGGAGTTGGAATACAGCAGGAGCTGCCTGTCCCGGCCGGTGGCCTGTCCTGGATGGCGCTGGTATCCGGCCAGCGGTACACGACCTACGTGATCAGAAAGCCACCGTTGAGGTTCCTCCAATGCCAGGGAGCTGGATCAGCTAGCCACCGAACTGCTTGGCTGAGATGAGCCCCGCACCGTTTGCCCTACTCCCCCTGGGAGGAGGAACAGAGGGCCCGCAGGGCTGCCACTGGCCGATCTTGCGTGAGCGCTGCGTGAGCGGACTGGGTGGCACTAGGGTGGACCCAGCGTCATGGTGGTCATGGTCGGAAGTCTCTGACCTGGGGAAACGGGATTCTGCGGTACCGCCCGGCACCAGGCGGGATGATCTTGCGGGCCCTCGTAATGCGTAGGTCTCGGGTTCGAATCCCGAAGGCGGCTCGGATACAGCCCAGGTCAGATGCTTCTGACCTGGGCTTTTTCTGTGCCTTGGGCCCGATGGGCGCAGGCCGTTCTACCTGCGCCTCCGCGGCCCGATGTGGTGGGCAGCGGTCGCCGGGGGTGGGGGGCGGGGCTAGCGTGGAAGGGGCTCTGCTTGGGAGGCCGGGATGGTGACACGGTGGCGCAAGGCGGCGGTGGGAGTGGTCGCGGCGGGGCTCGTGGCGGTGCCGCTCGGCGGGGCGCCCGGGTACGCCCTGGAGGCGGGAGCGCCGACTCGTGTTGCGGCGCCCGTGCGGGATGACGGGGATGTCGTCCGGATCACGCCCGCCGTGGCGCAGCAGCTGGATGATGCCGTGCGGAAGGTCATGGTCGACGCCCGGGTGCCCGGGGTGATGGTGGCCGTGTCGGCGCCCGGCAAGGGCGAGTACGTCCGTACGTTCGGTGTTGCCGACAAGGCGACCGGGGCGCCCATGGACACCGGTCTGTACATGCGTATCGGGAGCGAGACCAAGACCTTCACGGTCACCGCGCTGCTGCGGCTCGTCGATGACGGGAAGGTCGGGCTCGACGATCCCATCGGGAAGTACGTATCCGGTGTTCCGAACGGGGACCGGATCACGTTGCGGCAGCTCGCCGGGATGCGCAGCGGGCTCTTCAACTACTCCGAGGACGAGGGGTTCTTCAAGGCGCTGACCAGTGATCCGCAGCGGCCGTTCACGCCGCAGCAGCTGCTCGCGTACTCGTTCAAGCATCCGGTGCTCTTCGAGCCGGGCGCCAAGTTCGACTACTGCAACACCAACCTGATCCTGCTCGGGCTCGTCATCGAGAAGGTGAGCGGGAGGAGGCTGGGTGACTTCCTTGCAGATGAGGTCGTCAGGCCGGCCGGGTTGAAGCGGACAGCGCTGCCGCCCGGTGCCGCGTGGCCGACGCCGCACGCGCAGGGGTACACCGACCAGACCGCCGACGGGAAGGTCGAGGAGACCGCCGACTGGAACCCGTCGTGGGGGTGGGCTGCCGGAGCCATGTACTCCGACCTCGCCGACCTGCGCAAGTGGGCCCGCGTCGTCGCCACCGGCACGCTGCTGGAGCCGGAGACGCAGAAGGAGCGGCTTGACGTGGATCCGGCGCTGCCCGGGACGGGGTACGGGCTGGGGATCTTCCTCGACCACGGCTGGGTCGGGCACAACGGGTCCCTGCCGGGCTACCAGTCCCTGACCCTGTACCTGCCGGAGGCGCAGGCGACGCTGGTGGTGCTGCTCAACACCGACATCTCCGCCGAGGGGGAGGAGCCGAGCACGTTGTTCGGCGAGGCCATCACGAGGATCGTGTCTCCCGACAACGTCTTCTCGCTGCCCGCTCAGCCCGCCGCCGGGAAGTGATCCTCACTTGGCGTCCGCGTAGCACTCCACGATCGCCGTGGTGAACGGGAAGCGGACCGGAGTGTCGCCGAAGGCGATACGGGCGGCGCGGTCGCCGGCCGCGCGGACCGCCTCCGCGACCGCTTGCGCCTCCTCGGCCGGGCAGTGGACTATCACCTCGTCGTGCTGGAAGAACACCAGCTCCGCCCGCATCCCCGCGGCCGCGATCGACTGCCGCAGCGCTGCCAGCATCAGCAGCGCCCAGTCGGCGGCGCTGCCCTGCACCACGAAGTTGCGGGTGAAGCGGCCGCGGGCCCGGGTGTTCGTCGAGGCGTAGCTCGGAGTCCAGGCGTCGTTCCGGGTGGGAGTCCCGTCCGCGGGAGGGGTGTCCGGCTCCTGCGGGATGCCGGCCTCGCCGTACGGGTCCTCGCCGGCCGGGCCGGAGCGTGCGGGCGGCGGGCAGGTGCGGCCCAGCCAGGTCCGCACGAGGCGGCCCTCCTCGCCGGCCCGCGCCGCCTCGTCCACGTACGCGACCGCCTGCGGGAAGCGGCGGCGCAGCGCAGCCAGGTTCTTCAGGCCGTCGCCGGACGTCTGGCCGTACACGGCGCCCAGTACGGCGATCTTCGCCATCTCCCGGTCGCCTGAGAAGCCCTGGCGGGATACTGCCGTGTACAGGTCCTCCGCGCGGCCCGCCACCGCCATGAACGCCGGATCGCGGGAGATCGCGGCGAGCACCCGCGGCTCCAGCTGGTCGGCGTCCGCGACGACCAGGCGCCAGCCGGGGTCCGCGACGACCGCCCGGCGGATGACCTTGGGGATCTGCAGGGCGCCGCCGCCGTTGGTCACCCAGCGCCCGGTCAGGGTGCCGCCGGGGACGAACTCGGGACGGAAGCGGCCGTCCCTGACCCAGTCCTGGAGCCAGGCCCAGCCGTGCGCGGTGTAGATGCGGTACAGCTTCTTGTACGCGAGGAGCGGCGCGACGGCCGGATGGTCCAGGCCCTCGATCTCCCAGCGGCGGGTCGAGGTCAGGCGGATGCCCGCCTGGGCGAAGGCCTTCGTGACGTCCGCCGGAAGGTCGGGGCGGACGCGGCGGCCGAACGCCGCGGACACGGCGTCCGCCAGCTCGGCCAGGCGGCGGGGCTCCCCGCCGCCTGCGTAGCGCTCGCCCAGCAGGTCCGTGAGCAGGGCGCGGTGGGTGTCCGCCCGCCACGGCATGCCGGCGCGGTGCATCTCCGCCGCGATCAGGAACGCCGCCGACTCCGCGGCCGTCAGCAGGCGCATGCGGTCCGGGTGGGCGGCGGCGCCGTGGCGGCGGGTCTGGTCCTCGTAGACGGCGAGCAGCGCATCGAGGGGAAGGGGCGCGGGCTGCGGATCGAACAGGGAGTCCTGCGCGCCGGGCGCTGCCGCGCGCGCCGGAGGATCGGGCGGTACGGGCGCACCCGTGAGGCGGGCCCATGCGGCCGCGGCCGAGCGGGGCTCGCCGGATCGGCCCTCGTGGCCGAGGAGCAGCAGCTCGGCGACCTCGATGTCGTAGCAGCGGTCGACGCGGAGGCCGGCGGCCAGGAGGCGGGGGTACACGGCCGCCGTGGAGCGCCAGATCCAGCGGGTCCCGGCGGGGGCGGTGCGGACGGCCTCCGCGGGGTCGCGTACGCGGACGGGGGGCGTGGGGGCGGGGGTCAGGGCGGCCGCCTGCCAGTGGCCCTCGGCGTCTTCGGCCAGGGCCCAACGGGGTGCGGGGTCGCTCATGCATGCGAGTGTCCCACCGGGGGCTGACAGCGGGGCTGCGGCTCGGTCCGTGTGCCGCGGCTGCCGCCTGCGGCCGCGGGGCCCGCCCGCGCTGACCGGTGGAGGCGGTCGGGGTGCGGGGGATCGGGGTGCGGGGGCGAGGGCGGCGGCGTGGGAAGGTGGTGGGGTGAAGGGCATTGTTGAGCGGGGCTGTGAGCTGGCGCTTTATGGGCAGGGGGATGCCGGGCTGGATGCCGGGGCCTCGCTGCTGGCTGCCGACGGGCAGCAGTGGGGCGGGGTGGCGCGGGAGCTGCTCGCACGGGGCGAGGGGTACCTGCGGCAGGCCTGGGAGCGGGGGTGGCAGCCCGCGGACGTGATGCGGCTCGTGCGGCGGGACCTTGCCGAGCGGCATCTGCGGATCACCGCCGATCTGGTCGCGGCGGAGGCGCGCCGCTATGCGCGGCTGCCCGAGCGGTGGACCGCCGCCGAGGTGTGGTGGGGCGACGACTCCGGGTACGGGGAGCGGCTTGCCCGGCGGGAGAGGGCGGACCGGTTCTCGCTGGCAACGGCCGTGCTGGAGGTGTTCCGGCTGCTGATCCGGCTTCCGGCGATCGAGCCGGTCGCCCCTGTGCCGGGGGACCCTGCTGCCGATGCCCTCGCGCACGTGCACATCGAGCCGCGCATGCTCGGCCGCATCCGGGCGCTCCTGGCCAAGGCCGAGGCCACCCCGTACCCGGAGGAGGCGGAGGCGCTCAGTGCCAAGGCGCAGGAGCTGATGGCCCGGCACACCGTGGACGAAGCCCTGCTCGCGGCAAGCGGCAAGGCGCCCGTGCAGGCGCCGTCGGCCTGCCGGATCGGGGTGGAGCCGCCGTACGAGGAGGCGAAGGCGGTGCTGCTCGACGCGGTCGCCGGGGCCAACCGGTGCCGGGCGGTGTGGAACAGCGCCTTCGGGTTCTCCACGGTGGTCGGCTTCGAGAGCGACCTGGAGGCGGTGGAGCTGCTGTACACCTCGCTGCTCGTGCAGGGGACGGCCGCCATGACGCGGGCGGAGGCCGGGCAGCGGGCGGGCGGCCGCAAGCGTACGAAGACGTTCCGGCAGTCGTTCCTGCTCGCCTACGCCAGTCGGCTCGGCCAGCGGCTCGCCGAGACGGCGGAGCACACGGCGGGCGGGGCGCCGGACAACCTGCCGGCGCTGGTGGCCCGCGATGTCGCCGTCACCGCCCGGGCCGACGAGATGTTCCCGAAGACCGTCAGCACCCGGCTGCGCGGGGCGACCGACCTTGACGGGTGGAACGACGGGACGGCCGCCGCAGATCAGGCCAGGGTGGCGGACGGCGCGCGGCGCCGTCCGCTGGCTCCGTAGCCCTCTGTTGCCGCCCCGTCAGCGGAGGGTTTGGTTCCGTTGCCCCTCACCGTGACCGGGGCAGCACCCTCCGCGTGCACGTGCATCTGCCCATGCAGGCGCCCGTGAACACAGCTATGATCCGGTGGAGTTGACATCTGCACTATCGGGGGCTTCCTGTGGACCACGCGTACAACGGGATGGCAGCTGCAGAACTCGACGGGGTGACCTGGCAGAAGAGCAAGCACAGCAACTCGCAGGGCTCCTGCGTGGAGTTCGCGAAACTGCCGGGCGGCGCCGTCGCCGTGCGCAATTCGCGGTTCCCGGACGGACCGGCTCTCGTCTACACGCCGGCCGAGATCGAGGCGCTCCTCCTGGGCGTCAAGGACGGCGAGTTCGACCACCTGATCCACTGAGGGCCGGGCTCGGAAGACTCTGGAACGGTGCCACAGATCCAGCCGTGCACGTGCACTGGCCGGGATCGATCGTTCATGATCGATCCCGGCCGGTGCGCCGTGCGGAACCCCTGCCCCGCCGCGCCGCCGCCTACTCGGGGAGCATGAACAGCGCCCACACGACCTTGCCGGTGAGCCGGCCCGCGAGCGGGTGCCAGCCCCAGCTGTCGCTGTAGGCGTCCACGAGGAACAGTCCGCGCCCCGACTCCAGGTCGCAGTTCTCCTCCGTGTGCTCCGGTTCGAACGTGCCGCCCGGCCGGTCCTCGCTGGGGTCGCGCACCGCGCACACCAGGCGGGAGCTCCACCGCATCAGGTGCAGCCGCACGGCGGCCTCCGGCTCTCCGCTCCCCGCCCCCGGCGGCCGCGGGTCCCCGGGAAGGGCGTGGCGCAGCGCGTTGGTGACGAGCTCGGAGACGACGAGGGCCACGTCGTCGAAGCGCTCGTCGAGGCCCCACTGGGCCAGCGTCGAGCGGGTGAACGTACGGGCCCCGCGCACCGCCTCGAAGCGGGCGGGGAGGGAGCAGGAGGCAGACCCGGACACAGCCGTGGGGTCGACCGGGGGCAGGCCCTGCCGTAACGGCTCGAGCATGGTCGATCCATTCGTCCCCATGCGAGGCACTCCCGGGATTCGCGGACGTGGCGGCGGCTTGCGTCCAGAAAGAACTGCGGGGTGGGTCGGTCCGGCGCCGGCGCGAAGAGCACGCAGGTGCGCGGCACCATCGTTCCGAATGCAGAAGCTGGATGCAAGGGCAGATGCACGTGCACGCGCCGGACCTGTCCCCACCCGTGATGGTTCTTGCTCATTTCTTCCTACGTACACTTACGGACTTCTTCTACGGCAGCCCGGATTCCGTTACAGAACGAGTACGGGCCGATGCGTTTTGGTGGCAGACTGCGAGCCCTGGGGACACGGGGGCCCAGCGATGCAGCACACACGCGCAGACCACGCGTATCCATGGCGATGGGGAGGGCAGGACTAGTGACCGCAGAAGCAGGCGGTTCCGTGGTGCGCCGCATCCTCCTGGGCTCACAGCTCAGGCGACTCCGAGAATCCCGCGGCATCACCCGTGAGGCGGCCGGCTACTCGATCCGCGCATCCGAATCGAAGATCAGCCGCTTGGAGTTGGGAAGGGTGAGCTTCAAGGCAAGGGACGTCGAAGACCTCCTCACGCTCTACGGGGTCACGGACGGCACCGAGCGCGAGTCCCTCCTGGGCCTCGTCCGCGAGGCCAACGCGGCGGGCTGGTGGCACAGCTACGGCGACGTGCTGCCCGGCTGGTTCCAGACCTACATCGGCCTGGAGGGGGCGGCGTCCCTCATCCGCATCTACGAGGTGCAGTTCGTGCACGGCCTCCTCCAGACCGAGGCCTACGCGCACGCCGTCGTCAGCCGCGGCATGCCCGGCGCCGGCAAGGCGGAGATCGAGCGCCGCGTCGCGCTGCGCCTGGAGCGGCAGAAGGTCCTCGTCTCCGAGAACGCCCCCGTCTTCCACGCCGTGCTCGACGAGGCCGCGCTGCGCCGCCCGTACGGCGGCCGGGACGTCATGCGGGGCCAGTTGGAGCACCTGATCGAGGTCTCGCAGCGGCCGAACGTGCAGCTCCAGGTGATGCCGTTCTCCTTCGGCGGCCACTCCGGCGAGAGCGGGGCCTTCACCCTGCTGCGGTTCCCCGAGTCCGACCTCCAGGACATCGTCTATCTGGAACAGCTCACCAGCGCCCTCTACCTGGACAAGGACGAGGAAGTGGCGCAGTACGAGCGGGCGATGGAGCGGCTCCAGGCCGACTGCCCGGACCCCGGCCAGACCCGGGATCTTCTGCGCGGCCTCCTCCAACTGTCTTGATCCGCACGTACTATGACGTCTGATCAGTGCATGACCGAACGGTCTCGGGTGCAGCGCCCGGGTGCGCGCTCGCAGTAAGGGATGGCATGTCCATATTCGAGGACCTGGCTCACCAGTACATCGACGGCACCTGGCTGGCCGGCAACGGCTCCTGGGACATCATCGACGTCAACCCGTACAACGGGGAGAAGCTCGCCGCCATCACCGTGGCCACCGTCGAGCAGGTGGACCAGGCCTACCGGGCCGCCGAGCGCGCGCAGCGCGAGTGGGCCGCCACCAGCCCCTACGCGAGACGCGCCGTCCTGGAGCGGGCCCTGCGGATCACCGAGGAGCGCGAGAAGGAGATCGTCGAGGCGATGATCGACGAGCTCGGCGGGACGCGTCCCAAGGCCGAGTACGAGATCCACCTCGCCAAGGAGTTCATCCGCGAGGCGATGCAGCTCGCCGTACGCCCCGAGGGCCGGATCCTCACCTCGCCCGTCCCGGGCAAGGAGAGCCGCGTCCAGCGCCTCCCCGTCGGCGTCGTCACCGTCATCAGCCCCTTCAACTTCCCCTTCCTCGTCACCATGAAGTCGGCCGCCCCGGCGCTCGCCCTCGGCAACGCCGTCGTCGTCAAGCCCAACCAGAACGCGCCCGTGGTCGGCGGCGGCGTCATCGCCCGCATCTTCGAGGAGGCCGGCCTGCCCGCCGGGCTGCTGAGCGTCCTCGTCACGGACATCGCCGAGATCGGCGACGCCCTCCTGACCCACCCTGTCCCGAAGGTGATCTCCTTCGCCGGCTCCGACCGCGTCGGACGGCACGTCGGCGCTGTCGCCGCCCGCCACTTCAAGCGCACCGTCCTGGAGCTCAGCGGCAACAGCGCCCTCGTCGTCCTCGACGACGCCGACATCGACTACGCCGTCGAGGCGGCCGTCTTCAGCCGCTTCGTCTACCAGGGCCAGGTCTGCATGGCCGCCAACCGGATCCTGGTCGACACCCGCATCGCCGAGGAGTTCACCGACAGGTTCACCGCCCGCGTGCGCGCCCTGCGCACCGGCGACCCCCGCGAGGCCGACACCCACATCGGGCCGCTGATCAACTCCTTCCAGGCGGAGGCCCTCACCGCGCTCGTCGACCGCGCCGTCGCCTCCGGCGCCCGGGCGCTCGTCCGCGGCGCCACGCGCGGCAACCTCGTCGAGCCGACCGTGCTCACGGGCATCCCCGAGGACTCCCCGCTGCTCACGCAGGAGATCTTCGGCCCGGTCGCCCTGCTGATGGTCTTCGACGGCGAGGAGGAGGCCGTCCGCATGGCGAACGCCACCCCGTACGGCCTGAGCGGCGCCGTCCACACGCGTGACGTCGAGCGCGGCATCCGCTTCGCCGAGCGCATCGAGACCGGCATGATCCACGTCAACGACTCGACCATCGGCGACGAGCCGCTGGCCGCGTTCGGCGGGGAGAAGGCCTCCGGCCTGGGCCGGCTGAACGGCGAGTCGACCGTCGAGGCCTTCACCACCCAGAAGTGGATCTCCGTGCAGCACGGCAGGAGCACCTTCCCCCTCTGACCCCCGCCCGCCTTAGACTCGGCGGAGTCGGCGGCGGGCAGCGTTTCGGGGGAGTCCTCACGTGAGCAACATTCCGGAGACGGGGCGGACGCCCCGGGTCCAGAACCGCCTGGTGGTCATCCAGGTGGTCGTCTTCTCGCTGCTGCTCACCCTCGGCGGCCGCCTGTGGTACCTCCAGATCCGCAACGGCGACGAGTACACGGACGAGGCGAAGAACAACCACGTCCAGCAGGTCGTCCAGCCCGCCGTGCGCGGCTCGATCCTCGACGCCCGCGGCGTCCCCCTCGCCGACAACGAGACCCGCATGGTGGTCTCCGCCAGCCGCACCGAGCTGAGCAAGATGAAGGACAGGGGCAAGGAGGTCCTCACCCGCCTCGCGGGCGTCCTCGGCCTGAACCCGGACGACGTCGTCAACAGCGTGCGGCTGTGCGACGCCAAGACCCCCAAGCCGTGCTGGAACGGTTCGCCGTACCAGCCGATCCCGATCACCGACGAGGCGACCACCGAGCAGGTGCTGGAGATAAGGGAGCACGCCGAGCGGTTCCCCGGCATCACGGCCGAGCCGACCGCCGTACGCCGCTACGCCGGCCCCGACGGCGCCAACACCTCCCAGGTCCTCGGCTACCTCTCGCCCGTCACCGACGCCGAGATCGCCAAGGCGAAGAAGACCGACTCGCCCTACCTGCGCTCCGACCAGGTCGGCCGCTCCGGCCTGGAGCGCACGTACGACAAGGAGCTGCGCGGCAAGGCGGGCATCACCCGCTACGAGGTCGACAACCTCGGCCGGGTCATCGGCCTGGCCAAGGCGGACAAGCCCACCCCCGGCTCGAACATCGTCACCTCCATCGACGCCCGCGTGCAGGCGGTCGCCGAGCGCGAGCTGAACAACGCGATGATCGAGGCCCGCAAGGGCTACGACCGCAACACGCACCGCAACTACGAGGCCGACTCCGGCGCCGTCGTCGTCATGGAGGCCAAGACGGGCCGGATCGTCGCCATGGCGTCCAACCCGACCTACGACCCGAACGCCTGGGTCGGCGGCATCTCCGCCAAGGACTACGCGGCCCTCACCGACAAGGACTCCAACTACCCGCTCCTGAACCGGGGGATCCAGAGCGTGGCCGCCCCCGGCTCCATCTTCAAGGTCGTCACCTCGACCGCCGCCGTCAACGCCGGCTACCCCTTCAACGCCCGCTACCCCTGCCCCAGCTCCTACTCGGTCGGCGGGCAGACCTTCACCAACTTCGAGTCCCAGGGATACGGCGACATCACCATCGGCCGCGCCCTGGAGGTCTCCTGCGACACCGTCTACTACTACCTCGCCGACAGGGAGTGGAAGAAGGACGGGGGGATCAACCCGAAGAAGGACCCCGCCGACTGGTTCCTGAAAACGGCCCACCAGTTCGGCCTGGGCAAGCCGACCGGCGTCGACCTGCCCAACGAGGTCGGCGGCCGCGTCCCCGACCGGCAGTGGAAGAAGGACTTCTTCGAGGCCAACAAGGCCGCCTGGTGCCGCGACGGCAAGAAGAACGGCACCTTCGCCGAGCGGATCGCCTACGAGAACTGCCGCCAGGGCAACCAGCTGCGCGAGGGCGACGCGATCAACTACTCCATCGGCCAGGGCGACACCCTCGTCACGCCCCTGCAGATGGCCTCCGTGTACGCGGCCCTCGCCAACGGCGGCACGCTGCACCAGCCCAGCATCGGCAAGGCCGTCGTCAGCGCGGACGGCACCTCCGTCGAGGAAATCGCACCCAAGGAGCGCGGCCGGCTCCCCATGGACGCCAAGCTGCTCAAGGACGTGGACGCCGCCCTGGAGTCGGTCGTCACCTCCGGCAGCGCGGCCTGGCGCTTCGGCGGCTGGCCGCAGAAGCAGATCCCGATGCACGCCAAGACGGGCACCGCCGAGGTGCACGGCAAGCAGACCACCTCCTGGTTCGCCTCGTACACCGAGGACTACGCGATCGTGATGACGATCTCCCAGGGCGGCACCGGCTCGGGCGCCTCCGGACCGGCCGTCCGCAAGATCTACGAGGCGATGTACGGGCTCGACGAGAAGGGCGCCCAGGACCTGTCGAAGGCCCTCCTGCCCAAGCCCATGACGGAGCTTCCCGCGATCCGCCCGGACAACGGATCCTGACGCGCGCGGCCGCCCCCGGCCTCGTCAAATAGGACACGTCCTGACCGCATCGGAGCCTAACGTGGTGGGTGTCAGCAGGACGGCACACGGCACAGAAGGCGGTAGGTCCATGCCCACTTTCGTCACGCCCGAGGCTCACGGCGACGAGCGCGGCGCGCTCCTGTCCTACGTCGAGGCCCAGCGCGCCGGACTCCGCCGCGCGCTCCTCGGCCTGACCGAGGAGCAGGCGGCGAGCCACCCGAGCGCGAGCGGGCTCTCGCTGTCCGGACTGGCCAAGCACAGCGCCGAGGTCGAGTTCAACTGGCTGCGGCTGGCGCAGCAGCAGACCAACGAGCGCCAGCAGAGCGCGGAGAGCTGGGGCGACAGCTTCCGCCTCGTCGGCACCGAGACCATCCCCGAGATCCTCGCCTTCTGGGACGGCGTCACCGCGGAGCTGGAGAAGTTCATCCGCGAGCTGCCCGACCTCGACGCCACCTTCCCCCTGCCGGAGACGCCCTGGTTCCCCAAGGACGCCCGGGTGTCGATGCGGTGGCTGCTGCTGCACCTGGTGGAGGAGTTCGCCCGCCACGCGGGCCACGCCGACATCATCCGGGAGTCCCTGGACGGCGCGACCGCGTTCGAGCTCGTGGCCCGCGCCCAGGCCGAGGACGGCGCGCCCGCCTCCTGACCCGCTCCCGCCCGCCTCCTGACCCGCTCCCCGCCCGGCTCCCGGACGGCCTCCGGCGCGGCCCCGGCCGCGCCGGCTTGCACCTCACGCGGCGTGAGGGGGGAGAGTCGAAGGCGAGAGAAAGGGCGGAAGCCATGAGCTACTCCGTGGGCCAGGTCGCCGCGTTCGCCAAGGTGACGGTGCGCACCCTGCACCACTACGACGAGATCGGCCTGCTCTCGCCGGGCAGCCGCAGCAGTGCGGGGCACCGGCGGTACGACGACGCCGACCTCGACAGGCTGCAGCGGATCCTGTTCTACCGGGAGCTCGGCTTCCCCCTGGAAGAGGTCGCGGTCCTGCTGGACGATCCGGACTCGGACCCGAGGGAGCACCTGCGCCGGCAGCACTCCCTCCTGTCCGACCGGATCGCCCGGCTCCAGCAGATGGCCAAGGCCGTGGAGCAAGCCATGGAGGCGAACAGAATGGGCATCAACCTCACGCCCGAGGAGAAGTTCGAGGTGTTCGGGTCCCACGACCCGGACCAGTACGCCGAGGAGGCCGAGCAGCGCTGGGGCGGCACCGAGGCCTACCGGGAGTCGGCCCGCAGGGCGGCGTCCTACACCAAGGACGACTGGAAGCGGATCATGGCCGAGGGGGAGGACCTCAACCGGCGCCTGGCCGCGCTGCTGGACGCCGGGGCCGACCCGGAGTCCGAGCAGGCCATGGACCTGGCGGAGGAGCACCGGGGCTGGATCGAGCGCAACCACTACACCTGCCCCTACGAGATGCACACCTGCCTCGGGGAGATGTACGTGGCCGACGAGCGCTTCACTGCCTTCTACGACACGGTGCGTCCCGGTCTGGCGGTGTTCCTCCGGGACGCCATCATCGCCAACGCCGTCCGCCGCGCCTGATCCCGCCTGATCGCACACGGCCGCCATCCGGTACCTGGAACCGGGTGGTGGCCGTGAGCGTTGATAATTGAGACGATCCCCTCCGTCCGCTCCACCCCCTTCATCCGCGGACGCCCCCCGATCCAGGAGAGACCGGCACCCGTGTACACGCTTGCGCTCGGCCCCGAATGGCTGTCCCCGGACTATCTGATCTCGCACTTCGGTCTGATCGGCATCCTGGTCATCGTTTTCGCGGAATCAGGACTGTTCGCGTTCCTCCCGGGTGACTCCCTGCTGTTCACCGCGGGCCTGCTCGTCGCCAACGGCGAGTACATCAAGCAGCCGCTGTGGCTCGTGTGCACGCTGATCACGATCGCGGCGATCGTCGGCGACCAGGTCGGCTACATGATCGGCAAGTACTTCGGCCCGAAGCTCTTCAACCGGCCGAACTCCAAGCTGTTCAAGCGGGAGAACCTGGACAAGGCGCACGAGTTCATGGAGAAGCACGGCCCCAAGGCCATCGTGCTCGCCCGGTTCGTCCCGATCATCCGCACCTTCGCCCCGATGGTCGCCGGCGCCGGCTCCATGAAGTACCGCACCTTCCTCACGTACAACGTGATCGGCGGCATCGCCTGGGGCACCGGCATCACGGTCGCGGGCTACTGGCTCGGCCAGATCGACTTCATCAAGGAGAACATCGAGCCGATCCTCGTCGGCATCGTCCTCGTCTCCGTCATCCCGGTCGTCGTCGAGGTCCTGAAGGCCCGCAAGGAGAGCAGGGCGGCGGCCGAGCTCCCCGGCCAGAGCGGTCCGGGCGGCAGCCAGGGCGAGCGCCGGCGCCACGCCAAGCGCTGACCCTCCCGACGGCACGGCGCGGGCCCCACGGCCCGGTACGGCGCCCCGCGGACCCGCAGCGGTCCGCGGGGCGCCGCTTCGTTGGCCCTAGTACCCGCGGGTGCGCTTGGCCGCGGCGCGGCGGCGGGCTGCGCTGGCGGCCCCCGGGATCCGCATGAAGAGCCGCGAGGCCTCCTGCCCGAGGTTCACGCCGATGGCGATGGCCAGCGCGATGGCGGCGGCCTTGGTGAGCGAGCCCAGGCCGCGGTTGAGCTCGTCCTCGGCGATGAGCAGCAGCCCGTAGTACGTGGCCGAGCCGGGCAGCAGCGGTCCGATCGCGGCGGTGACGAACGGCAGGGCCGAGGCGAAGCGGTAGCGGGAGAAGAGCTGCCCGAAGAGGCCGACGAGCCCGGCGGCGACGGCGGTGGAGGGCACCGGCGGGATCCCGCCCGCGTAGTGCAGGGCGCCGAAGGTCACCCAGGCGACACCCCCGTTGAGGGTCACGATCCACACGGTGGAACGTTCCTGTTGGAGCAGGATCGCGAACGTGAACACCAGCACCATCGAGGCCGCGATCTGGATCAGCGGCCGCTGGGTGATCTGCAGGGCCTCCTCGGGCCGGGGCGCCGCGCCCAGTTGGAGCCCGAGGTAGAGCACCACCAGGACGCCCATGATGATGCCGATGAAGAGGTACATGACCTCCAGCAGGCGGGCCGACGCGGTGATGTAGAAGCCGGTCAGGCCATCCTGCACGGCCGCGACCAGCGCCCGTCCGGGCAGCAGCGCGAACAGCCCGCCGGTGATCACCGCCGAGGCGAGGACGTCGAGCTCGGTCAGGGCAAGTCCCACGCCGAGTGCCGCGGGCGGCATCGCGGCGACGACGAACTGGTAGAACTCCGGCAGCCCGCGGCCCGCGCACAGCCAGGCGAGCCGGTCGCCGAGCATGGCGCCGATCGCGGCTGCGAAGAAGACGATCACGCCGCCGCCGACGAGGACGGAGGCGGCGCCGGCCAGCAGGCCGGTGGCCGCGGTGAGCACCCAGGTCGGGTACGGGTGGCGGTTGCGGCGGATCTCCGCGAGGCGCCGGTAGGCCTCCTCCAGCGTCACCTCGGCCTCGGGGGAGCTGATGTCGGCCACGAGCCGGAAGACGGCCGCGAGCCGGTTGTAGTCCGTACCGCGGCGGCGTACGGTCCGGCTCGCCGAGACGGGGTCGCCCACCAGCGACGGCTGGTGGCTGATCGACAGCATGGTGAACGTGACGGTCGGCTCGCAGCGGTCCAGCCCGTAGCTGCGGGCCACCGCGAACATCGCGGCCTCCACGTCCTCGGCGCCCTCGCCGCCGGCGAGCAGCAGTTCGCCGATGCGCAGGGTCAGGTCGAGGACGCGGCCGACGGCGGGCCCCGCCTCGCCGTGCCGCTGCACGGGCTCGGGGACGGGCCGCACGTCCACCGGCATGCGCAGCATGGTGCGCATCCGGTCCTGCCAGGGCGACTCGGTCGTCCGCGCGAGCGGCAGCCCGGGGCCGTGCACGTACGCAGGCGGGGAGTGCTGGGCGCTGTAGGTGGAGGGCGGTGCGAACGCCGAGCCCTCCGGGGGCTCCGGCGGCGGCAGGGGCAGCCCCTCGGGCACCGTGAACTCGGAGGTCGGCTGGTCGTCGCCGAACGGCTCCGGTCCGGCCCCGGGCGGCGGGGAGAAGGCGCTGTGCGCCTCGTCGGATTGCGGCTTCCGGTCCTCTTCGTCCCCGGATCCCTCGGCCTCCGCCACGCGTCCTCCCGTCCCTGGCCGGCCCGGGTATCAGTATGCGGAACGGTTTCGTCCGGGGCGACCACGGGCCCGCGCCCCGGGGAAACGCCGAGGCGGGCGGCACCCGGTGGGGCGCCGCCCGCCTCGGACGGGGCAGGGGCTCGCGGGAGCCCTCACCGGCCCGCCGGGGCGGGCCGGAGCGGCCTCAGTGGCCGCCCTGCTCCTGCAGGCGCTTGAAGGAGCGCTCGATCTCGGCCTCGGCCTCGGCGCGGCCGACCCAGTTGGCGCCCTCGACCGACTTGCCCGGCTCCAGGTCCTTGTAGACCTCGAAGAAGTGCTGGATCTCCAGGCGGTCGAACTCGGAGATGTGGTGGATGTCGCGCAGGTGCTCCACGCGCGGGTCGGAGGCCGGCACGCACAGCAGCTTGTCGTCGCCGCCCGCCTCGTCGGTCATGCGGAACATGCCGATGGCGCGGCACTTGATCAGGCAGCCCGGGAAGGTGGGCTCGTCCAGGATGACCAGCGCGTCCAGCGGGTCGCCGTCCTCGCCCAGGGTGTTCTCGACGAAGCCGTAGTCCGTCGGGTAGCTGGTGGAGGTGAACAGGCGACGGTCCAGGCGGATCCGGCCGGTCTCGTGGTCCACCTCGTACTTGTTCCGCGAACCCTTGGGGATCTCGATGGTGACGTCGAACTCCACGTCCTGCTCCTCCATGATCAGCTTCGTTGCTCGAGTGATAGCGCGTCCGGGCCCAGCCCTGCCGGGTGGGGTGCCATGCTCGCGGCAAGACGCAGTGGTTAAGTGTCCCTCACGCACATACGTGATCGCGAAAGGGGCTGGTGCGAGGTGCCTCTGGTCAAGACGTGGCAGCTCATCGCGGGGTCGACCGCCGCCGGTCTCGCCCTGTCGGTGGCCGCGGTGTCCGCGGCCGGTCCTTGGGACTCCGGTCAGCGTAAGGCCGAGCGGGACAGGGCCGCCTCCTGGGAACCGGCGGGTGGCGCAGATCACGCCGCGCCGCCCCTGCCGCAGCCCGCGCCGAGCGCCCCCGGCGTGCTCGCCGGCATCGGCCCGGGCCTTGCGCAGGCCGCCGGCGCGGCAGGTGCCGCGGAGCCCGCCGGGCTCGCCGAGGCGCTGCGGCCGCTGCTGGACGACCCCGCGCTCGGCAGCGCCCGTACCGCCTCCGTCGTGGACACCGCCACGGGCCGCGTCCTGTTCGAGTCGGGGCACGGCCGGCCCATGGCCCCCGCCTCCACCACCAAGATCGCCACGGCGGCAGCGGCGCTGACCGCCCTCGGCCCCGACCACCGCATCCGCACCACCGTCGCCCCCGGCACCGACCCCGGGCAGATCGTCCTCGTCGGCGGCGGCGACCCCTCCCTCACCGCGAAGAAGAAGCCCCCGGCCGGCTCCGGCGGCAGCCTCGTCGCGCTCGCCGCCGACACCGCCCAGGCCCTCAGGGCCACCGGCCGGGACAGGGTCGCCCTCGGCTACGACGACAGCCTCTTCACCGGCCCGGCCCGGCACCCGATCGGCGTCAACGGCAACCTCGCCCTCGTGAGCCCCCTCATGGCCGACGAGGCCCGGCCCGACGACTCCGTCTCCGGGCCCGTGGCGCGCATCGAGGACCCCGCCGCCCACACCGCCCGCTCCTTCGCCGCCCTCCTGGCGGAACGCGGCATCACCGTCACCGGCGAACCCGCCCGGGCCAGGCCCGCCGCGGGCACCCAGCCGCTCGCCGTCACCCTCTCCACCCCCGTCTCCGGGCTCGTCGAGCGGATGCTGACCCACAGCGACAACGACATCGCCGAGGCGCTCGCCCGGCAGACCGCCCTCGCCTCCGGCCGGCCCGCCGGCTTCGAGGGCGCCGAGAAGGCCGTCGCCGACCGGCTCGCCTCCCTCGGCCTGGACACGGCCGGCTCGCGCTTCGCCGACGGCAGCGGCCTGAACCGCGCCGACCGCCTCACCGGGAGCCTGCTCACCGGGATCCTGGCCAAGGCCGCCGACCCGGACCACCCCGAGCTGCGGCCCCTCCTGACGGGGATGCCGGTCGCCGGGTTCACCGGCACGCTGCGGGCCCGCAACGCGGGCGACTCCCCGGCGGCCGGCCTCGTCCGCGCCAAGACCGGCACCCTCACCGGGGTGAACGCCCTCGCGGGCACCGTCGTGGACTCCTCCGGGCGGCTGCTCGCCTTCGCGTTCCTCAGCGCCGAGGCCCCCGACGGCCCCGCCGCGGAGAAGCGCCTCGACCGGCTCGCCGCGGCCGTCGCCGCCGCCCGCTAGGGCGGTGCCCCGCGGACACCGGCGGCTGCGCGGGGGATCCGCAGCGGCCCGGGTCCACGTACCGTTGACGCATGACGAGCATCGGTGGTGCCGAGATGGTCGACTGGAACCTCGCGGTGGCGACCGCGACGCGGCTGGTCCGGCCGGGTCCGGAGGTCACGCGCGACGAGGCCCGGGCCGTGGTGGCGGAGCTGCGCCGGCACGCGAGGACCTCGGAGCGCCACGTGCGCGGGTTCACCCGCATGATCCCCGAGGGCGCGGAGGTCCCCGACACCCCGGTCCTGGTCGTCGACCGGGCCGGCTGGGTCCGGGCCAACGTGGCCGGCTTCCGCGAACTCCTCGCCCCGCTGCTCGGCAAGATGCAGGACCGCCGCGCCGGCACCCCCGGCGCCGGCGTCCTCGGCGCCGTCGGCGGCAAGGTCACCGGCGTCGAGCTCGGCATGCTGCTGAGCTTCCTCGCCTCCCGCGTGCTCGGCCAGTACGAGACCTTCGCGCCCCTGGAGCGCGACCTCTCCCGCGGCTCCGGGGCCGCCGCCGGCGGCCGGCTGCTCCTCGTCGCCCCCAACGTCGTCCACGTCGAGCGCGAGCTGGACGTGCACCCCCACGACTTCCGGCTGTGGGTCTGCCTGCACGAGGAGACGCACCGCACCCAGTTCACGGCCGTGCCCTGGCTGCGCGACCACCTCGAAGCGGAGATCCAGAGCTTCCTCGGCGCCACCGAGATGGACCCGGCCGCCCTCCTGGAGCGGCTGCGCGAGGCCGCCCAGGCCTTTGCCGGGGCCCGCCCCGACGCCGAGCGCGGCGACGAGGGCCGCACCCTCGTCGAACTCGTCCAGACGCCCGAGCAGCGCGAGGTGCTGGGCCGCCTCACCGCCGTGATGTCCCTGCTGGAGGGCCACGCCGACTACGTGATGGACGGGGTCGGCCCCGACGTGGTGCCGTCCGTCGCCGAGATCCGCGAGAAGTTCCAGCAGCGCCGCGCCACCGGCGCCGGCCGGCTGGATGCCGCGCTGCGCAAGCTCCTCGGCCTGGACGCCAAGCTGCGCCAGTACCGCGACGGCGAGCGCTTCGTACGGGCCGTCGTCGGGCAGGTCGGCATGGACGGCTTCAACCGGGTGTGGACCTCCCCCAACACGCTGCCGACCAAGGCGGAGATCGCCCGGCCCGCGGACTGGGTGGCCCGCGTGCACGGCAGGGGCGGCGAACCGGGCGAAGGGGAGTGACCCGGCAGGCGTAAACCTGTCGCCCGGGGGGAACGAGCGTCACCCGTCCGAGGGACCGTGGGGCGTTGAAGGGCGTGCGATGCTCGGAGGACGGCTCGGTTCTGTCACCATCGACGCACTCTGAGTGACAACCGCCCATCCCGCGGAGGCCGCTCCCGGCCTCCCACGGCATCTGACGAAACTCCACCGAAGGGCACCGGACATGGGTCCCCATCCTGCGGTCGCGGCGATACGCCTGGCGGTCCGCCGCGTTCTCCACGACGTCCTGACCGACCTCGCCGAACGGCCCGCCCCCGTCCGCGGCGGCGCCGGCCGGGGCGCGCTCCTCCCGGCGCCCGGGGCAGGCAGCCCGCCGCTCGTCCTCGTCGCCTGCTCCGGCGGCGCCGACTCCATGGCCCTCGCCTCGGCCCTCGCCTTCGAGGCGCCCAAGCTGGGCATCCGGGCCGGCGGCGTCACCATCGACCACGGCCTCCAGCCGGGCTCCGACCTGCGCGCGGCCGAGGTCGCCACCCGCATGGCCGCCCTGGGCCTGGACCCGGTCGAGGCGGTCACCGTGCGCGTCGGCCGCGAGGGCGGCCCCGAGGCCGCGGCCCGCGACGCCCGCTACGCCGCCCTGGACGACGCCGCGAACCGGTTCGGCGCCGCAGCCGTGCTGCTCGGCCACACCCGGGACGATCAAGCGGAAACCGTCCTGCTGGGGCTGGCCCGCGGCTCCGGCATCCGGTCGCTGTCCGGGATGCCCGAGGTCTCCGCCGGGCCCGGCGGACACGGCGCCCCCGGCCGTACCCACCGCTACCGCCGCCCCTTCCTCCAGGTCGACCGGCAGACCGCCCGCAAGGCGTGCATGGTGCAGTCGCTGCCCGTGTGGGACGACCCGCACAACATCGACCCCGCCTACACCCGCTCCCGGCTGCGGCACGAGGGGCTGCCCGCCCTGGAGAAGGCCCTCGGCAAGGGCGTCGTCGAGGCGCTCGCCCGCACCGCCCAGCTCTCCCGCGACGACGCGGACGCCCTCGACGCCTGGGCGGCCGAGGCCGAGGCCGGCGTACGCGACGACGACGGACGGCTGGAGTGCGCCAAGCTCTACGCCCTGCCCCCGGCCGTCCGCCGCCGCGTGCTGCGCCGGGCCGTCGTCGCGGCGGGCTCCCCGGCCGGCTCCCTCTTCGCCCGCCACATCGAGGAAGTCGACCGGCTGATCACCGGATGGCGGGGCCAGGGCGCCATCAACCTGCCCGGCCGGGTGGAGGCCCGGCGCCAGGGTGGCAGACTTGTCATCCGGCAGGGCTGATAGGTGCTGAAACACGGCTGAGTCCTCCGGGGTCGCCCCCGGGGTCCCGGCCGACAACGAAAGTGATGCGGGTGGACGAGAAGGACATGGGCAGCGACCTGGCGTCGGTGCTCATCACCAAGGAAGAGATCGACGCGAAGCTGGCCGAGCTGGCCGCGAAGATCGACGCGGAGTACGCGGGCAAGGACCTGCTCATCGTCGGCGTCCTCAAGGGCGCGGTGATGGTGATGGCGGACCTGGCGCGCGCCTTGTCCACCCCGCTCACCATGGACTGGATGGCGGTGTCCTCGTACGGCGCCGGCACCCAGTCCTCGGGTGTGGTGCGGATCCTCAAGGACCTGGACACCGACATCAAGGACAAGCACGTCCTGATCGTCGAGGACATCATCGACTCCGGCCTGACGCTGTCCTGGCTGCTGTCGAACCTGGGCTCCCGCCAGCCGGCCTCCCTGGAGGTCGTCACCCTGCTGCGCAAGCCCGACGCCGCGAAGGTCGCCATCGACGTGAAGTGGGTCGGCTTCGACATCCCGAACGAGTTCGTCGTCGGCTACGGCCTCGACTACGCCGAGAAGTACCGCAACCTGCCGTTCGTCGGCACTCTCGCCCCGCACGTCTACGGCGGCTGACGCACCTCCTGCGCGGGGCCTCCGACGGGGGTCCCCGCCGGGGAACCCCCGGCCGCCCCCCGCCGTTGAAGCAGGGGAAAGCAGTTCTGTCAGCCGTCCCACGGGGCCGCGGGTGACAATTCAGGGGTACATTCCGAAGAACAGTCTTTACTCACAGCAGCATTTACCTACGGGCAGGAGGGACGGGGCGCCTTGCGTCCCGTATGGATGGACGTGAAGCGATACTTCCGTGGGCCGGTCATGTGGATCGTGCTGGCCGTCCTCGCCGTGGTCGTGTTGATGAACGTCGTCAGCTCAGGCGGCGGCTACAAGTCGGTGGACACCAGCGAGGTCATCAAGGCGATCAACAGTGGCCAGGTGGAGCAGGCGCGCCTGACCACCGGCGACAGCCAGATGATCAAGATTGACCTGAAGAAGAACGAGAAGCTCGGCGACAAGTCCGGGACGAAGTTCCAGGCCAACTACATCGGAGACCAGGGCGTGCAGCTCGCCCAGAGCCTCCAGACCAAGTACGAAGCAGGTCAGATCCCCGACGGGTACTCCGTCGCCCCGGACAAGACCAGCCCCTTCCTGAGCGTGCTGCTCTCGCTCCTGCCCTTCGTCCTCATCGTCGTCGTCTTCCTGTTCCTGATGAACCAGATGCAGGGCGGCGGCTCCCGGGTGATGAACTTCGGCAAGTCGAAGGCCAAGCTCATCACCAAGGACACCCCGAAGACGACCTTCGCGGACGTCGCCGGATCGGACGAGGCCGTCGAGGAGCTCCACGAGATCAAGGAGTTCCTGCAGGAGCCGGCCAAGTTCCAGGCCGTCGGCGCGAAGATCCCCAAGGGCGTCCTGCTCTACGGCCCGCCCGGCACGGGCAAGACCCTGCTGGCGCGTGCCGTCGCCGGCGAGGCGGGCGTCCCGTTCTACTCGATCTCCGGTTCCGACTTCGTCGAGATGTTCGTCGGCGTCGGCGCCTCCCGCGTGCGCGACCTGTTCGAGCAGGCGAAGGCGAACGCCCCGGCGATCGTCTTCGTCGACGAGATCGACGCCGTCGGCCGGCACCGCGGTGCGGGCCTCGGCGGCGGCCACGACGAGCGCGAGCAGACCCTGAACCAGCTGCTCGTCGAGATGGACGGCTTCGACGTCAAGGGCGGCGTCATCCTGATCGCCGCCACGAACCGCCCGGACATCCTCGACCCGGCGCTGCTGCGCCCGGGCCGCTTCGACCGGCAGATCGCCGTCGACCGGCCGGACATGCAGGGCCGCCTGGAGATCCTCAAGGTCCACCAGAAGGGCAAGCCGGTCGCCCCGGACGTCGACCTGTCGGCCGTCGCCCGGCGCACCCCCGGCTTCACCGGTGCCGACCTGTCGAACGTGCTGAACGAGGCCGCGCTGCTCACGGCCCGCTCGGACAAGAAGCTGATCGACAACCACATGCTGGACGAGGCGATCGACCGCGTCGTGGCGGGCCCGCAGAAGCGGACCCGGATCATGTCCGACAAGGAGAAGAAGATCACCGCGTACCACGAGGGCGGCCACGCCCTGGTGGCGGCGGCGTCCCCGAACTCCGACCCGGTCCACAAGATCACGATCCTGTCCCGCGGCCGGGCCCTGGGCTACACCATGGTCCTGCCGGACGAGGACAAGTACTCGACCACGCGCAACGAGATGCTCGACCAGCTGGCCTACATGCTGGGCGGCCGCGCGGCGGAGGAGCTGGTCTTCCACGACCCGACCACCGGCGCCGCGAACGACATCGAGAAGGCCACGGCCACGGCCCGCGCGATGGTCACCCAGTACGGCATGACCGAGCGGCTCGGCGCGATCAAGTTCGGCGGCGACAACACCGAGCCGTTCCTGGGCCGCGAGATGGCGCACCAGCGGGACTACTCGGAAGAGGTCGCGGCGCTGGTCGACGAAGAGGTCAAGAAGCTCATCGAGACCGCGCACAACGAGGCCTGGGAGATCCTGGTCGAGAACCGGGACGTCCTGGACAACCTGGTCCTGGCCCTCCTGGAGAAGGAGACCCTGGGCAAGGAGGAGATCGCCGAGATCTTCTCCACGGTGGTCAAGCGCCCGGCCCGCCCGGCCTGGACCGGCTCGGCGCACCGCACCCCGTCGACCCGCCCGCCGGTGCTCTCCCCGAAGGAGCTCCAGCTGACGAACGCGGCGAACGGCACCTCGGCCGCCGTGTCGGTCGAGAAGGACCCCGTCGCGGAGGACCGCGCCGAGTAGGCGCAGGCCGGGGCGGGTCCCCGGAATGGATGCCGCGCCCCCCGGGTTCTAGCCTGGGGGGCGCGGCATTTTCGTATGCCCGTGTGATCGAGGACAGGAACGAGGCACAGATGACCGACCCAGTGACCCTGGACGGCGAGGGCACGATCGGCGTGTTCGACGAGAAGCGGGCCGAGGCGGCCGTCCGCGAGCTGCTCCTGGCGGTCGGCGAGGACCCGGACCGGGAAGGCCTCCTGGAGACGCCGGCGCGCGTGGCCCGGGCCTACCGCGAGATCCTCGCGGGCCTGTGGCAGAAGCCGGAGGACGTCCTGACGACGACGTTCGACCTCGGGCACGACGAGATGGTCCTGGTCAAGGACATCGAGATCGTCTCCCTCTGCGAGCACCACCTGCTGCCCTTCCACGGCGTCGCCCACGTCGGGTACATCCCGGCGGAGAGCGGGAAGATCACCGGGCTGTCCAAGCTGGCCCGCCTCGTCGACGTCTACGCCCGGCGCCCGCAGGTGCAGGAGCGGCTGACCACGCAGATCGCGGACTCGCTGATGGAGATCCTGGAGGCGCGCGGCGCGATCGTCGTCGTGGAGGCCGAGCACATGTGCATGTCGGTCCGCGGCATCCGCAAGCCGGGCGCGAAGACGACGACCTCGGCGGTCCGCGGCCAGCTCCGCGCCCCTGCCACCCGCAGCGAGGCCATGAGCCTGATAATGGCCCGCTGACGCCGCAGCCCGCCGGTGTGCGGGCGGGTGTGCCGCCCGGTGGCCCGCGGCCGCCGGGCGGGGCCGCGGAGGCGGTCAGGCCCGGGAGGGCGCCTGCGGCGGGGCGGTGTCGTCGTCCTCCGGGAGCTTCAGGACGCGCTCCAGGAACAGGGCGGCGGCGATGACGGCGATGCCCGCGAGGACCGAGAACGCCGCGTACCAGGCCTGGTCCCGGCGGGCGGGCACCTCCAGGCCGTCGGCGAGGAGGAAGACGCCCACGCCGCCGTACATTCCCGCGACGAGCGCCGCGACCAGCGCGCTGGCCTGCCCGAAGACCAGCGCCCGGGCGGCCATCAGCGGCTCGACGCCCTTCGCGTCGGGGCGGCGCTCGCGCTGCGCCTTCAGCCGCGAGCGCAGCGACAGCGCCGTGGCGAGCAGCACGACGGCGATCACCCCGAGCACGACGGGCGCCGCCAGGGGGACGCCGGGCAGGCTGCCGTAGGCGTTCCACAGCCGGGCGCCCGCCCAGGACAGCACCCCGGCCACGGAGAAGATGCCCGCCAGGACGGCCGGCTTCAGTTGCTTCACGTGCCTGCTCCCCGCTTTTCGCGCCGGTTCCCCGGCAGTCTGGCAGTGACCAGGCTAACGACTACTCGGGGAGGCGGAGTTCCAGGTCGGGGCGCGGCGTGACGCCGCCCCGGCCGAGCCCGTCCAGCAGGCCGGCGACGGGCCCGCGGCCGGGGATCCGCGCCTCGGGGTCGACGTCGTGCCAGGGGGCCAGCACGAAGGCCCGCTCGTGGGCGCGCGGGTGCGGCAGGGTGAGGACGGGGTCGTCGGAGACGACGTCCGCGTACGCGACGATGTCGACGTCGATGGTGCGGGGCCCCCAGCGCTCCTCGCGGACGCGGTCGAAGGCCTCCTCGATGGCGTGGCCGCGCTCCAGCAGGGAGGACGGCGGCAGGGTCGTCTTCACCAGCGCCACCGCGTTCAGGTACGAGGGCTGCGAACCGGGCTCGACGCCCCACGGCTCGGTCTCGTAGACGGGCGAGACGGCCTTGACCCGGATGCCGGGGGTGTCGCCGAGGGCGTCGACGGCGCCCTGGAGGGTCTCCATCCGGTTGCCCAGGTTGGAGCCGAGGGCGATGACGGCCCACTTCGGGTTGGACAGGGTGACGTCGGCGGCGTCGACGGCTTCGACGACGGACGCCGGGACCGGCTGGACGGTCGGGTCGCTCTGGGCGTTCAGTCCGTTGTTCACGCGCGGCTCCGGGTGATCGTGATGGTCACGTCGTCGAAGGGGACGGTGATCGGCGCGTCCGGCTTGTGGACGACGACCTCCACCTCGGCGACGGCGTCGTGCTTCAGGCACTGCCGGGCGATCCGCTCCGCCAGGGTCTCGATGAGGTCGACGGGCTCGCCCTCGACCACGGCGACGACCTCCTCGGCGACGACGCCGTAGTGGACCGTCTTCGCCAGGTCGTCGTCCGCCGCGGCCGGGCGGGTGTCGATGTGCAGCACGAGGTCGACAATGAAGGTCTGGCCTTCCTCGCGCTCCCGGGGGAAGACGCCGTGGTGCCCGCGGGCCTTGAGGCCGCGCAGCGCGACACGATCCACGCGAATCACTCCTGCTTCGTAGTGCTTGCGGTCCGGGACTCCCCGGATCCTTGGGCCTGCGCCGAGTGCGGTCGGCGTCGTCCGCCGTCGAATCTACCTGCGAACGGGCCCCCGGCCTGCCCTCGGGGTCAGCCGGAGGCCTCCTCGTCGTCCTCGTCGGTGTCCGCGAGGACCGGGGACCCGTGGTGGGACCACAGCCGCCAGCCCTCGGATGTGCGTCTGAACACATTCGTGGCGACGACGAGCTGGCCGACGAGCGGGCCGAGCTCCCCGCCGTCCTCGGCAGGGCCCCCGCTGAGGATGTTCTCGGTGCACGTCACCAGGGCCGTGTCGCCCAGGACGGCGACCTTGGTGTCGGTGAGGAAGAACTGGATGTAGTCGGTGTGCGACATGATCAGCGCGTACGAGCGCAGCACCTCGCCGCGGCCGGTCAGCACGGGCCACCCGGGGTGCACGCAGGAGACCTCGTCCTCCAGCCAGAGCGCCGACATGGTGTCGAAGTCCCCCTGCTCCATGGCCTCGTAGAAAGCCGTGTTGACCTCTTCGACCGCTTCGATGTCGGTTCTGCTCACCTTGCCCCTTTCCAGGTGGTTCGAGCCTCGGGCGCGGGACCGGTCACAGAGCCCCTTCCACGGCGCGGGCCACCCGAACCGCGTCGGCCGTGGCCCGTACCTCGTGGACCCGGACGGCCCAGGCCCCCTGGTGGGCGGCGATGGCGGAGACGGCCGCGGTGGCGGCGTCGCGCTCGCGGGCCGGCGGGGGCGCGGCGTCGGCGGCGCCGGCCAGGACCCGGCCGAGGAATCGTTTGCGCGAGGCGGCGACGAGCAGCGGGAAGCCGAGGGCCCGCAGCTCGGGCAGGTGGGCGACGAGGGCCAGGTCGTGCTCGGCGTTCTTCGCGAAGCCGAGCCCGGGGTCGACGACGAGCCGCTCGGGGGCGATGCCTCCGGCGACGACGGCGTCGATGCGGTCGCGGAGCTCGGCGGTGACCTCGGCGAGGACGTCCCCGTAGACGGCGAGGCTGTTCATGCCGGCGCTGAAGCCGCGCCAGTGCATCACGACGAAGGGCACCTCGGCAGCGGCGACGGCGGGCACCATCGCCGGGTCGGCGAGGCCGCCGCTGACGTCGTTGACCAGGCGGGCGCCGGCCGCGACGGCCCGGGCGGCGACGGAGGCGCGCATGGTGTCGACGGAGACGGTGACGCCCTCGGAGGCGAGGCCGCGGACCACGGGGACGACGCGGCGCAGCTCCTCCTCCTCGTCGACGCGGGTGGCGCCGGGGCGGGTGGACTCGCCGCCGACGTCGACGAGGTCGGCGCCGTGGGCGACGAGGTCGAGGCCCCGCTTGACGGCGGCGGTGGTGTCGAAGAAGCGGCCCCCGTCGGAGAAGGAGTCGGGGGTGACGTTGACGACGCCCATGACCCCGCAGCGGTCCCATTCCGGCAGGCCTGCGACCTGGCCCCTGCCGACGGCCCCGTGCGTGTTGTTCATGGTCCCAGGGTAGGGCTGCCCCGCTGCGGGCACGGCCCGGGCGGTTCCCGGCCCGGGGAGCGGGGGTGCGCGGCCCCCGGAAACACGGAGCCCGGCCCCCGGGCGGACCGGGGCCGGGCCGTGCGTACGGCTGCTGCGGCGCAGCCGCGAAGGTCAGGCCGCCTGGACCTCGCGCTCCGGGGCCTTGGCCGGGGCGGCGGCGGTCCGCAGGTGGGCGTGGGCGCAGTCGCGCACCGGCCTGGGGCGGCGGCGGGCGGCGAAGAGCCGCGGCAGGGCCAGCGTCACGAAGCCCTCGGCCTGCATGGCGGCGAAGCCGATGCGGGGCAGGTCGCCGGTGCTGCGGAAGACGACGAAGCGGGGCTCCCAGCGGGGGCGGAACTTCGCGTTGAACTTGTACAGCGACTCGATCTGGAACCAGCGGGAGAGGAAGACCAGCAGGTTGCGCCACATCCGCAGGACCGGTCCGGCGCCGATCTTCTCGCCGCGGGCCAGGGCGGAGCGGAACATCGCGAAGTTCAGGGAGACCCGCTCGATGCCGAGGGAGGGGGCGGCCTCCAGGGAGGCGACGATCAGCAGCTCGTTCATGCCCGGGTCGGCGGCGCGGTCGCGGCGCATCAGCTCCAGCGACATGCCGTCCCTGCCCCACGGCACGAAGTGCTGGATGGCCTTGAGGTCGCCGAAGGGGCTGGTGTCGCCCTCCTCGGTGCGGTGGGCCGTGGCGATGATGCAGTCGCCGTCCTCCGGGTCGCCGACCCGGCCCAGGGCCATGGAGAAGCCGCGCTCGGTGTCGGTGCCGCGCCAGGCCTCGGCGGCGCCGCGGACCTGCTCCAGCTCCTCCTCGGTCAGGTCGGCGACGCGGCGGACCTTGGTGGTGTAGCCGTTGCGCTCGATGCGCTTCACCATCTGGCGGACGTTGCGCATGGCGCGGCCGGTGAGGGAGAAGTCTTTGACGTCGACGATGGCCTCGTCGCCGAGCTCCAGGGCGTCCAGGCCGGTCTCGCGGGTCCAGACCTCGCCGCCCGTCTCGCTGCACCCCATGACGGCGGGGGTCCAGGAGTGGGCCTTGGCCTCCTCCATGAACCGCTCGATGGCGCCGGGCCAGGCCTCGACGTCGCCGATGGGGTCGCCGGAGGCGAGCATCACGCCGGAGACCACGCGGTAGGTGACGGCTGCCTTGCCGCTGGGGGAGAAGACGACGGCCTTGTCGCGGCGCAGCGCGAAGTGGCCGAGGGAGTCGCGGCCGCCGTGCCGGGCGAGGAGTTCGCGCAGCCTGGCCTCGTCGTCGGCGGTGAGGCGGGCGGCCGGGTGCTCGGGGCGCAGGGCCAGGTAGATGGTGGTGAGCGCGGTCAGCATGCCGAGGGCGCCGAGGGAGTAGCCGACGGTCCAGGACACCCGTCCGGCGTAATCCACGGGTCCTTCGAAGCCGAACAGGCCATATACCACGTGGGTGATCTGCTCGTAGATCCCCGGGCGGCCGACGACGCGGCCGGGGTGGGAGTTGACGATGACGAGGCCGAGGCCGATGGAGCCGGCGCTCATCAGCACGAAGTTGGTCAGCGCCTTCCAGCGGCTGCGCGGGTCGGGCAGCGCCTTGAACTCGCCGTGGTGGCGCAGCAGGAGCGCCAGCAGCAGTGCGGCGATGACGACGCCGGCGATCGAGTGCCGGTACGTGAACTGCGCCACGGCGCCCGCGGGCAGCAGGACGACGGCGGCCCGCCAGGCACGGCGCTTGCGCCGCTTCAGGGCGTGCGCGAGCAGGAGGAGGAGCACGCCCGCGCTGATGGACAGGGCGGCGGCGAAGGGGCCCAGCGAACCGGGCAGCACCTCGGTGACCGCGTGGATCCGGCTGTGCCTGAACCGCGGGAAGACGCCCGCGGCGATGTCGAGGAGGCCGACGATCGTGACGGCCGTACCCACCAGCCCGGGGACCGATTCAGGCCGTGGTCCGCGGAGGATTCGGCGCACCCCGCTCGGAACCTGTCCCGACTTATCGCCATCTATCCTGCTAGACATCGCTTCCCGTTGCTCCGCGAGAGATCATGTGGCCGAAGGCCGCGACGACAGCCTCCGGAGTGTGGTGCGTCCCCTAGGACGACGCCCGGGCCGAGCGGGTTCACTCTTTCGTCGAGAAAATCCAGTCCTGCCATCAGAAAGTCGACTGACTGCTCATGGGTCTCACCAGTAACACGGTTCTGGCGCTGGCCGTCGCCGCCGGTGTGCTGCTCTTCGCGGCCACCGTCTACCTCTGGCCCCGGCTCTCGGGCCGCACATGGCGTGCGATGCTCGGCCGGATCGGCCTCCTGCTGGCCACCCAGCTGGCGATCTTCGCGGCGGTGGGCCTCGCGGCGAACCAGTCGTTCTCCTTCTACGGCTCCTGGGCGGACCTGCTCGGCAGGGAGACCTCCGTCGGCAAGGTCGTCGACCACTCCCTGAGCAGCAAGGACATCAAGGTCGTCGACAAGCAGAAGCTCGACGTCCCGGGCGGCGCCCAGCCCCAGGTGGGCGGCCAGATCCTCAAGGTGTCCATAACCGGGGAGAAGTCGAAGATCACGAGCCCCGGCTACGTGTGGCTGCCGCCGGAGTACTTCCAGCCGCAGCACAAGGACGCCAACTTCCCGGCGTCCGTCGTGCTGACGGGCTACCCGGGCACCGCGGAGAACCTGATCAAAGGGCTGAACTACCCGATGACGGCCTTCAAGCAGGCCAAGGCGGGCAAGATGAAGCCGATGATCCTGGTCATGCTGCGCCCGACCGTCGCGCCGCCGCGGGACACCGAGTGCGTCGACATACCCGGCGGCCCGCAGACGGAGACCTTCTTCGCGCAGGACCTGCCCCAGGCGATCCAGAACACCTTCCGGGTCGGCAAGAAGCCCGAGAACATGGGCTTCATCGGCAACTCCACGGGCGGCTACTGCGCCCTGAAGATCGCCGCCCACTACCCGCAGACGTTCGGCGCCGCGGCCGGCCTGTCCGCGTACTACGAGGCCCCGAACGACGCCACCACGGGCAACCTGTTCCAGGGCGACGAGAACCTGAGGAAGCGCGCCGACATCCTGCACAGCATGGAGCGCAGGCAGCCGTCGGGCACCTCGTTCCTCGTCACCAGCAGCGAGCAGGGCGAGCCCAACCTGGAGGACACCCGCAAGTTCATCAAGCTGGTGAAGGGACCGGACCGGGTCTCCTCGATCATCCTCGACAGCGGCGGCCACAACTTCAACACCTGGCGCCGCGAGATCCCGCCCATGCTGGTGTGGATGAGCAACCGCATCCAGGCCTGACCGCCGCCCCGGCGAGCACCGGGGCGGCGCCTTCACACCCCGGACGAGACCGGCCCCCGCGGCCGGTCTTCCGTGTCTCCGGGGCCCGTCGCCGCGTCAGGAGCCGCCGCCGGCCCCGGCGTCCGCGGCCCCGCCGGCTTCCCCGGCCTGCCCGGACTCCGCAGTCTCCGCGGCCTCCGCACGCCGCAGCGCCCGGTGCACGCCCTGCGGGGTCAGGACGCCCGCGAGCCGCCCCGACTCCGGGTCCGCCACGCCGATCCGCCCCGCGTCCTGCCGGAGCAGCGCGGCCAGCGCCTCACGCAGCGAGGACCCCAGCGGCACGGTGGCCGCCGGGGCCGGCCCCCCGGCCGCCGGCTCCAGGTCCGCCGCCCGGACGGGCGTGACGGCGAGCCGCTTCAGGCTGCGGTCCGCGCCGACGAAGGAGGCCACGTACGCGTTGGCGGGCGCGCCCAGCACGGCGGCCGGGCGGTCGAACTGCTCGATGGTGCCCGCCCCGTACACGGCGATGCGGTCGCCGAGCCGGACCGCCTCGTCCAGGTCGTGCGTGACCAGCAGGATCGTCTTGCGCACCGTCTTCTGCAGGGCCAGGAACTCGTTCTGCAGGCGCTCGCGGACCACCGGGTCCACCGCGCCGAACGGCTCGTCCATCAGCAGCACCGGCGGGTCCGCGGCGAGCGCGCGGGCCACCCCGACGCGCTGGCGCTGCCCGCCCGACAGCTGTGCGGGGTAGCGGCCCCCGTACACGGACGGGTCCAGGCCGACGAGTTCGAGGAGTTCGGCGGCCCGGGCGCGGGCGGCGGCCTTCGGGGTGCCGACGAGCTGCGGGACGGTCGCCGTGTTCTCCAGCACCGTCTTGTGCGGGAAGAGCCCGACCTGCTGGATGACGTAGCCGATGCGGCGGCGCAGCTGCACCGGGTCGGCGGCCGCGATGTCCTCGCCGCCGAGCAGGATCCGGCCGGAGGTCGGCTCGACCAGCCGGTTCACCATCTTCATGGTGGTCGTCTTGCCGCAGCCCGACGGGCCCACCAGGGTGACCAGTTCTCCCTCGGCCACCTCGAAGGAGAGGTCGTCGACGGCCGTCGTCCCATCGGCGTAGCGCTTGGTCACGTGCTCGAATCTGATCACCCTGCCATCCTTGCGCACCCGCGGCGCGGACGCGTGACGGGATGTGACGGAAGTGCTGCCCTTGTGCGAATGGTTCCGGCCATCCGGGGAAGCGGGGGATAGGGTCGCGGAGTACGCCCGATCCGGACGGGCGTACGGGAGTCGGCAGGTGAGGGGGTGGGCAATGGCCGGGCAGGGCTGCCTGGTGGCGAACGACTGGCTGTGCTGGGAGTACGTCGCCTCCCGCTCCGAGGAGCTCACCGACGCCGCCGTCCAGCACGTGTGGATCACCGCGGCCTCCGTCCTCACCGGCCTCGCCGTGGCCGTGCCGCTCGCCCTGCTGGCCCGCCGGGGCCGGCGCTGGGCCGCGCCCGTGCTCGGCCTCACCACCCTGCTCTACACGATCCCGTCGCTGGCCATGTTCTCGCTGCTGCTGCCGCTGTTCGGGCTGTCGGCCGCCCTCGTCGTCACCGGCCTCGTGCTGTACTCGCTGACGATCCTGGTCCGCAACACCCTCGCCGGGCTGGAGGCCGTCCCCGAGGAGGTGCGGGAGGCCGCCCGCGGCATGGGGTACGGGCCGGGCCGGCTGCTGTGGCAGGTCGAACTCCCGCTCGCGATGCCCGCGCTGCTCGCCGGGGTGCGGATCGCGACCGTCTCCACCGTCGCCCTGACCACCATCGGCTCCATCGTCGGCAAGGGCGGCCTCGGCAACCTCATCGCCCCGGCCGTCAGCAGCAACTTCAAGGCCCAGGTGCTCACCGCCTCCCTGCTGTGCGTCCTGCTCGCCGTCGCCGCGGACCTGCTCCTGCTCGGCGTGCAGCGGCTGCTGACGCCGTGGGCGCGCGCGGCCGTCGCCGACGGCGCCGACGGCGGGCGGCGGCGGGGACCGCGGAACGGGGAGGTCTGAACGTGGGCGTACCGGGCGGAGTCCTCGACTGGCTGGCCGACGGCGCCAACTGGTCGGGCGAGAACGGGGTGTGGCACCGGCTCGCCGAACACGCCCTGGTCAGCGGCACGGCGCTGGCGCTCGCCTGCGCCCTTGCCCTCCCCGTCGGCCTGTGGCTCGGCCACACCGGCCGCGGCGGGGCCCTGGCCGTGAACCTCTCCAACATCGGGCGCGCCGTGCCGGTGTTCGCAGTGCTCGCGCTGTTCATGGTCTCGCCGCTGCGCAGCGCGGGCCACGTGCCGACCGTCGCCGCGCTCGTCCTCTTCGCCGTCCCGCCGCCGCTGACCAACGCCTACGTCGGCGTGCGCGGGGTGGACCGGTCGGTGGTCGAGGCCGCCCGCGGCATGGGCATGTCCGCGGGCCAGCTGCTCCTGCGGGTCGAATTCCCTCTGGCGCGGCCGCTGGTGATGACAGGAGTGCGGTCGGCCGCCGTGCAGGTCGTCGCTACGGCCACGATCGCCGCGATGGTCGGCCAGGGCGGCCTCGGCCGGATCATCACGGCCGGGTTCAACACCTACAACACCGCCCAGGTCGTGGCGGGCGCCCTCCTCGTGGCGGGCCTCGCACTGCTCGTCGAGGGCGCCCTCCTCGCCGTCGACCGGCTGTTCCCGCGCCCGGCGGCGCGCTGACGCGGCCGCCCCCGCCCGTATCCACCGCCCCCTGGAGGAGCACCCATGAGCAAGCCCGTCCGCACCCTCGGAGCCGCCCTCGGGGCGCTCGCCCTGGCCGCCTCGCTCACCGCCTGCGGCGGCGACAGCCTGGAGAAGAGCAAGGACGCCGCGGCCTCCGGCGGGGCGGGCGGCGGGAAGGGCACCCTCGTCGTCGGTGCGGCCGGGTTCACCGAGTCGAACGTGCTCGCCGAGCTGTACGCGCAGGTGCTCCGCCACGCCGGCTACACCACCTCGGTCACCACGGTCAACAACCGCGAGCTGTACGAGCCTTCGCTGGAGAAGGGCGAGATCGACGTCGTACCCGAGTACGCCGCCACCCTCGCCGAGTTCCTCAACGCCAAGGTCAACGGGCCGAACGCGCCGCAGGAGAAGCCCGTCGCGTCCAGCGACGCCGCGGCGACCGTCGCCGCCCTGGAGAAGCTGGCCGGCCCCCTCGGCCTGAAGGTCCTCCCGGCGGGCGGGGCGGTCGACCAGAACGCCTTCGCCGTGTCGAAGGAGTACGCCGCGAAGAACAACCTGAAGACCCTCTCCGACCTCGGCAAGTCCGGCCTGCCGGTGCGGATCGCCGCCGGCGACGAGTGCTCCGTACGGCCCTTCTGCGCGCCCGGGCTGAAGACGGCGTACGGGATCACGGTCTCCGGCATCGACCCGAAGGGCGTCGGCACCCCGCAGGCCAAGCAGGCCGTCAAGGACGGCGCGGCCCAGCTGGTGCTCACCACCACCACGGACGCGACGCTCGACAGCTACGGCCTCGTCCTGCTGGAGGACGACCGGAAGCTCCAGAACGCCGACAACGTCCTGCCGGTGGTCAACGCGAGGGACGCGGGCGCGCCCGAGGTCGCGGCGGCCCTCGACGGCCTGACCCGGACGCTCACCACTGCCGACCTCGCCGACCTCAACCGCAGGGTGGACGCCCTGCGGGAGAAGCCCGCGGACGTCGCGAAGGCCTACCTGAAGGCCAAAGGCCTGGCCGGCTGACGGCCGCGCGGGCACGGCAGGCAACGGGCGGGGAACAGATTGCCCGCCGACACCCCCACATGCCCCCCACGCCCTGTAAATTTCTGGCCATGCCCCGTGGACGCCACCGCAATCCCGAACCCCTGCACCGGCTGCTCACCCCGACGGCCGTCGCCGGTGTGTCCCTCGCCGGCGCGGCCGCGGCCTGGCTGGTCGACCAGCTCCTGGTGCTGCGGCTGCTCGCGGCCCTCGCGGCGGCCGCGGGCATCGCAGGAGCCGTCCTCATGCGCAGCTGGGACCGCGCCGCGGGCCGGCGCGTCGCCGAGCTGGCGCGCGAGCGCGTCAAGGACGAGTGGCGCACCGAGGAGCGGATAGCCGAGCTGGAGGCCGCCCTCGAAGAGGCCCGCGTCCTGCGCGGCAGGCTCGACGGCAAGCTGCGGGCCAAGCGGGTCGAACTCGCGGGCCTGCGCGGCGAGCACGCGGCGCTGCTGCGCCGCTACGCCACCGCCGAGACCGAGCGGGCCAGCGCACTGGAGGGCCGCCGCCTCCTGGCCATCGAGGCCACCGCGGCCCCGGCCGACGCCCCCAGGGAGCTCCCGGCGGTCACCGAGGAGCGCACGTCGAGCGGGGCCCCCACCTCCGTCGGGTACGCGCGGGCCCACGCCGCGCTCGCCGCCCTCGCCCGCAAGGCCGAGCAGCGCGCCGCCGGTCCGGCGGCCATCGAGGCCGGGCCCGCCGCCCCGCAGGATGCCGCCCCCGCCCCCGCGTCCCCCGCCGAGCCGGTGGCGCCCGCCGAGCCCGCCGCGCCGGCGCCGCCTGCGGCGGCCGGGGAGGGCGCCGCCCTGCCTGCGCGCCGCCCCGCCGCACCCGTCGCCCCGTACCAGGCCGCGCGCCGTCCGGCGCCCCGCACGATGGGCGGCTTCGACTTCTTCGGTACGAAGAGCGCCGACCGGGCGCGCGCGGCGATCGAGTCGGTCCAGGACGAGGACCTCGCGGACGTGGTCGGCGCCGAGGCCCTCGAAGCCCACAAGGCGGAGACCGACCGGGCGGCCGCGGTGCCGCAGGCCCGTCCGGCCGCCGCCGAGCGCGGCGAGCCGGCCCAGGCCGGAGCACGCGGGGCCGGTCAGGACGCGCCGGGGCAGGACGAGGCAGGCCAGGACGAGGCAGGCCAGGACGAGGCCGGCCAGGACGAGGCCGGCCAGGTCATCGACCTGACCGAGCACGACGAGACCGAGCCGATCGACGTCGTCCGCCTGCGCAGCGCCATCTCCTGATCCGCGCCTCCCGCCCCCGGCCGCCCGTATCCGCCAGGCTGCCCGGCCCCGCGTGCCGCCCCTGCTCAGAACAGCGGCAGCTGGCCGGGCAGTTCCGGCAGGACGAAGCCGTCCAGCGTCGGCGCGGACGCGCCGAGCACCACCCGGGCCCGGGAGCCGGGGCAGGACACCAGGGCGCCCCGGTCCCGCCCGGCCGGCGGGTCGTGCCGGGCGATCCGGCCGGCGGTCACGGCGCAGTCGCGCCCGCAGGAGGGGCAGGCGCGTCGGGGTGAGTGGGACATGCCCCCAGTCTGCCCTGCGGCACCGACACTCCGCCCGGGCCGGCTAAGGCCCGTCGGACTCCGCCCGGGAGGCGAGCCACGCCTCGTGTGCCCGCTCGACCCGCTCCCACAGCGCCGCCCGGTCCTCCTCGGTCAGCCCGCCGAGGTCGCGGCCGAACAGCCCGCCGACCACCGACCAGAACTCGCCCGGCGTCCCCAGCACCCGCTCGGTGTCCCCCTTGACCGGGTCGGTGCGGTGCAGGACCCGCCCGCGCAGGGCGTCGACGCCGTCCGCGTCGCGCCGCAGCATCGCGAAGGTCCGTACGAAGCCGGAGTCCTCCGCGGTGGACAGCCGCGCGTGGACGGCCTCGAAGTCGGCCGTCGCGGCCGGCGCCGACAGGAAGTTCACCACCGGGCACGGAGCGGCCTCGTTCGTGTACCGCCAGCCGGGCGCGTCTCCGCCGAGCGGCTCCAGCCCGTACGCGAACGCCCCCTGCCGGTGGGTTCCGGTCCGCAGCGGCAGCGGCTCGTGGGGCCCGTCGCCCAGCCCGGCGTCGACGAGGAACTCCCCGCCGTCCACGCGGACGGTCAGCGCCAGGTGGTCGCCGCTGACGTCGCGCCGCTCGCGGTCCGCGGCCCCGAGCACGCCCGCGACGTGGCGCGTCACGTCGAAGCCCAGCTCCTCCAGCAGCAGCGCGAAGGCGCCGTTCAGGTGGAAGCAGTAGCCGCCGTGCCCGGCGGCGAAGCGGCGCGCGGACAGCGCCGGGTCGATGCCGGGCGGCCGGCCCAGCTGGATGTCGATGTTCTCGTACGGGACGCGCTCCAGGTGGGCGCGCTGCAGGGCGAAGAGGGTCTCGGCGGTGGGGCGGGGCGGCCGGGCGAAGCCGAGCCGCCGCAGGTACCCGCCGATGTCCTCCGCGGGCGTGCCGCCGCCGTCGCCGGCGGGGCCGGTGCATATGCCTGAGGTCATCCCCGCACCCTAACGGGCCCTGGGCGCCCGCTACTTGTCGATGTCGCCGACGACGAAGAACAGCGAGCCGAGGATCGCCACCATGTCGGCGACGAGGGTGCCGGGCAGCAGCACCGACAGCGCCTGGATGTTGTTGTAGGAGGCCGAGCGCAGCTTCAGCCGGTACGGCGTCTTCTCGCCCTTGGAGACGAGGTAGTAGCCGTTGATGCCGAGGGGGTTCTCGGTCCAGGCGTAGGTGGCGCCCTCGGGGGCCTTCAGCACCTTCGGCAGCCGCTGGTTGATCGGGCCGGGCGGCAGCTCGGCCAGCCGGTCCAGGCAGGCGTCCGCAAGGTCGAGCGCGTTGTGGGTCTGGTCCAGGAGGCACTCGAAGCGGGCCAGGCAGTCGCCCTCGGTCCGGGTGACCACCTCCAGGACGTCCTGGAGCTCGCCGTACGCCAGGTACGGCTCGTCGCGGCGCAGGTCGAAGTCGACGCCGGAGGCGCGGGCGATCGGGCCCGAGACGCCGTACGCGTGGACCGCCTCGGCCGACAGGACGCCGACGCCCCGGGTGCGGCCGCGGAAGATCTCGTTGCCGTGCACCAGCTTGTCGTAGACGTCCATGCGGCTGCGGACGTCGGCGACGGCGGCGCGGGTGCGGGCGGCCCAGCCGGCGGGGAGGTCCTCCTTCAGGCCGCCCACCCGGTTGAACATGTAGTGCATGCGGCCGCCGGAGACCTCCTCCATGACGGCCTGGAGCTCCTCGCGCTCCCGGAACGCGTGGAAGATCGGTGTGATGCCGCCCAGCTCCAGGGGGTAGGAGCCGAGAAACATCAGGTGGTTCAGGACCCGGTTCAGCTCGGCGAGCAGGGTCCGCGTCCAGACGGCCCGCTCGGGGACCTCCATGCCGAGCATCCGCTCGACCGCCATGACCACGCCGAGCTCGTTGGAGAACGCCGACAGCCAGTCGTGGCGGTTGGCGAGCATGACGATCTGCCGGTAGTCGCGGGCCTCGAAGAGCTTCTCCGCGCCGCGGTGCATGTAGCCGACGACGGGGTCGGCGCTGACGATCCGCTCGCCGTCCAGGACGAGGCGCAGCCGCAGCACGCCGTGCGTGGAGGGGTGCTGCGGTCCGATGTTGAGCACCATGTCCGTGCTCTCCGCCGCGCCGCCGATGCCGACCGTGGTCTCCGTCATGCGGGCATTGTCGCAGTCATAGGGTGGACGCATGGAAACGGGGACGAAGGACGGGACGGGCCGGCCCGAGTGGGTGCGGCTGCCCGGGGGACTGCTCGGTCTGAGACGGCTGCTGCTGGTGCTGTGGACGGTGCCGCCGGCCGTCGTGAGCGCCGTGGTGCCCGCGCTGCTCTGGGGGCCGGTGTGGGCGGTGTGCGGGGTGTTCTGGCTCGCGGTGCTGGCCTGGGGCTGGTGGCTGCTGGAGCGGAACTGGCGGTCCTGGCGGTACGCCGAGCGCGCCGACGACCTGCTGATCGGCCGCGGGGTGCTGTGGCGGGAGGAGACCGTGGTCCCTTACGGGCGGATGCAGCTCGTCGAGGTGGCCTCTGGGCCGCTGGAGCGCCGCTTCGGGCTGGCCTCCCTCCAGCTGCACACCGCGGCCGCGGCGACGGACGCGAAGATCCCCGGGCTGGCGCCGGCCGAGGCCGAGCGGCTGCGGGACCGGCTCACCGAGCTGGGCGAGGCCAGGTCGGCGGGCCTGTGACCGACGGACCCGGCCGCCGCTGCGGCCCCTCCGACCCCTCCGGCGCGACCGACCCCGTGCCCGGGGAAGCCCCCGCGCCCGCCGCCGCGCCGCCCCCGCCCGCCGGTGAGCCGGGCGCCGAGCAGCGGCTGCACGTGCTGACGCCGCTGCGCCGCGCCTGGGTGCCGATCGCCGCCACCTTCGGCATCGCCGCCCAGCAGGGCGACCGCGTGGCGGAGTGGGCCGGCGGCCTCTCCCCGGTGGTGCGGGCCGCCGTGCTGGCCGCATTCGTCGCGTTCTTCGCCGCGTACGGCTTCCTGAGCTGGTGGTTCACGCGGTACGCGGTCACCGCCACCGAGCTGCGCATCCGCAGCGGGCTGCTCTTCCGGCGCACCGCCCACATCCGGCTCGACCGCATCCAGGCCGTGGACGTCACCCGGCCGCTGCTGGCCCGGGTGGCCGGCGTGGCCAAGCTGCGGCTCGACGTCATCGGCACCGAGGACAAGGACGAGCTGGCCTTCCTCGACGAGCGGACGGCCGTCGCGCTGCGCGCCGAGCTGCTGGCCCGCGCCGCAGGTTTCGCGCCCGAGCAGGCCGCAGGCGTGGGGGAGGCACCGCAGCGCGAGCTGCTGCGGGTGCGGCCCCGGGACCTGGCGGTGTCGCTCGCGCTGACGCTGTCGGCCTGGGCGGCCGTGCCCGCCGCGGCGGCCGCCGCGTTCGCCGTGTCGTGGTACGCGGACGGCCCGTGGGCGTTCGCCGCGCTCCTTCCCGTCCTGGCGGCGGCCTGGGCGGGCACGTTCGGCCGCTTCCTGGAGGAGTACGACTGGCGGGTCGCCGAGTCCCCGGACGGGCTCCGCCTCGACCACGGCATGCTGGACCGGGCCCACGAGACCGTCCCGCCGGGGCGGGTTCAGTCCGTGCGGATCGTGGAGCCGCTGCTGTGGCGGCGGCGCGGCTGGGTCCGCGTCGAGCTGTCCGTCGCCGGTTCGAAGAACGGGGTGCTCGTCCCGGTGGCCACCCGGGCCGCGGCCCGGGAGCTGATCGCCCGGATCCTGCCGGGCGCCGACCCGGAGGCCCTGGAGTTCGCGCCCGCGCCGCGCGGCGCGGCGCGCTGGGTGGTGCCGGTGTGGTGGAAGGGGTACGCGCTGGCGGTCTCGCCGGAGGTCTTCGCGGCCCGCCACGGCCGGCTGTGCCGGCGTACGGACATCGTCCCGCACGCCAAGGTGCAGAGCGTCCGGCTCACGCAGGGACCCTGGCAGCGGGCCCGCGGCGTGGGCGACGTCCACGTCGACCACGGGGCCGACGGCACGGTCACCGCCCGGCTGCGGGCCGCGGACGAGGCCGCCGCGCTGCTCGCCGCCCAGGCGGACCGCTCGCGGACCTCCCGGGCGGGCGCCCGCCCGGACCGCTGGATGGCCGCCGGCTGACACCGGGCCGGGCCGGCCGCGGGGCGGGCGGTTACGCGGCGCCGCCGCCGGCCCGGACCAGGCCCGACTCGTAGGCGAGGACGACGACCTGCACCCGGTCGCGCAGGTTCAGCTTGGTCAGGATCCGGCCCACGTGCGTCTTGACGGTCGCCTCCGACAGCACCAGCCGGGCCGCGATCTCGCCGTTCGACAGGCCCTGCGCCACCAGCAGCATGACCTCCCGCTCGCGCTCGGTCAGCCGCTCGATCTCCTTGTTCTGCGGCTCCTGCGTGCCCGTCGGCAGCATCGGGGCGAACCGGTCCAGGAGCCTGCGCGTCGTCGACGGCGCCACCACGGCGTCGCCGCTGTGCACCGAGCGGATCGCGGCCAGCAGCTCCGCCGGGGGCACGTCCTTCAGCATGAAGCCGCTCGCGCCGGCCTTCAGGCCGGAGAAGGCGTACTCGTCCAGGTCGAAGGTGGTCAGGATGATGACCTTCGGGTGCTCGGGGGCCGCGCAGATGCGCCGCGTCGCCTCCACCCCGTCCAGCCGGGGCATGCGCACGTCCATCAGGACCACGTCCACCTTGGTGGAGCGCAGCACCTCCAGCGCCTCCAGGCCGTCGCCCGCCTCGGCGACGACCTCCATGTCGGGCTGGGCGGCGAGCACCATCCGGAAGCCCGTGCGCAGCAGCACCTGGTCGTCGACCAGCATCACTCGGATGGACATCAGTTACCTCGACCTCGTCCTCGTCAACTCTTCTTGAGCGGAAGCAGCGCGCTGATCCGGAAGCCGCCGCCGGGACGCGGGCCCGCGTCCAGGGTTCCGCCGACCATACCGACCCGCTCGCGCATGCCGATCAGCCCGTGCCCGGCGCCGTCGGCGCCGCCGTCCTCGTACATCTCGTGCGCCGCGCCGCGGCCGTCGTCCTCGACGAGCAGCCCGAGGCCGTCGTCGAAGTACACCAGGCGGACGCTCGCTCTGGCGTCCGGGCCGCCGTGCTTGCGGGTGTTCGTCAGCGCCTCCTGCACGATCCGGTAGGCGGTGAGCTCGACCCCGGTGGGCAGCTTGCGCGGCGCGCCCTCCACCTCGAAGTCGACGTCGAGGCCGGCCGCGCGCACCTGCTCGACGAGGACCTCGATCTGCTCCACGTCCGGCTGGGGCACGTAGTCCTCGGACTCCTGCGGCTCGCCGGTGCGCAGCACGCCCAGCAGGCGGCGCATCTCGGCGAGCGCCTGGCGCCCGGTGCCGGAGATCGTCTGGAGGGCCTCCTTGGCCTGCTCCGGCGCGACGTCCATGACGTACGCCGCCCCGTCCGCCTGGACCACCATCACCGAGACGTTGTGCGCGACGACGTCGTGCAGCTCGCGGGCGATCCGGGCGCGCTCCGCGGCCACCGCGACCTTCGCCTGGGCCTCGCGCTCCTTCTCCAGCCGCTGGTTCCGCTCGACGAGCTCGGCGTAGTAGGCGCGGCGGGTGCGCAGGGAGTCGCCGAGCACCCAGGCGAGCGCGAAGGGGACCATGGCGAACAGCGTGAACAGGACGTTCGCCGTGCTGTCGCCCTTGTCGACGGGGAAGCGCAGTGAGTAGAGCGGGGCCGCGGCCAGCCCCGTGCCGAAGGCGGCCCGGGACAGGGACCGCGGGACGGCAGCCGAGGCGGCCACCGTGTAGAGGACGACGAGCATGCCGAAGTCGGCCGTGTGGATCGGGACGCCGGCCAGCAGCTGGTAGGCGCCGGCGCCCACGGCGAGCGCGAACACCGACCGGGTCCACCGGCGGCGCAGGGCGACGGCCGCGCCCATGGCGGCGACCGAGGGCACCGCGAGGAGTTTGGCGGCGGAGCCGGAGCCCGAGCCGGCGACCTCGAGCAGCGCGATCCCGCACAGGAGGACAGCCCAAAAGGTGTCGACCCCCGTGGGGTGTCTGCGGAAGAAGTCGTAGAGGCGCTGCACGTAATCAGGGTAGGAAGACGGGATAGGTGCTGGAGTCAACCACAGGGGCGATCCGTCCTCCGGACGTGTACTCCGCAAGGTGGAGGCCGAGCTTAGCCTGTGGAGGATGAGCACTGAGGACGGACGCCGCGGCCCGGTCGGCTGGCGCGCGGCGATGGAGGCGGCGCTGTACGGGCCCGGCGGCTTCTACGTGCGCCCGGGCGGACCGGGCCCCGCCGGGCACTTCCGGACCTCCGTCCACGCCTCCCCGCTGTACGCGCGGGCCGTGGCCCGGCTGCTGTGCCGGGTCGACGGGCAGCTCGGCCGGCCGGACCGGCTGGACCTGGTCGACATCGGCGCCGGGCGCGGGGAGCTGCTGGCCGGGGTGCTCGCGGCGCTGCCGCAGGAGACGGCCGCGCGGGTGCGCCCGTACGCGGTGGAGAAGGCGGGGCGGCCGGCCGGGCTGGACCCGCGGATCACCTGGGCGGCCGAGCCGCCGCGGGGCGCGGTGGGGCTGCTCTTCGCCAACGAGTGGCTGGACAACGTCCCCCTGGACGTGGCCGAGGACGGGCGCTACGTCCTGGTGGGCCCGGACGGCGCGGAGACCCCGGGCGGGCCGGTGGACGGCGCCGACCGGGAGTGGCTCGCGCGCTGGTGGCCGGGGCCGGGCCGGGCGGAGATCGGCCGGCCGCGGGACGAGGCGTGGGCGGCGGCCGTCGCGACGCTGGACCGGGGCCTGGCGGTGGCCGTCGACTACGCGCACACCCGTGCGGGGCGGCCCCCGCACGGCACGCTGGCCGGCTTCCGGGAGGGCCGCCAGGTCCCGCCCGTGCTGGACGGCAGCTGCGACGTCACCGCGCACGTCGCCCTCGACTCCTGCGCCGGGCCGGGCGCGGTGCTGCTGACCCAGCGGGAGGCGCTGGCCGCGCTCGGCGTCTCGGGGGCCCGGCCGCCGCTGGCCCTGGCCTCGTCCGACCCGGCCGCGTACGTACGGGCGCTCGCGGCGGCCGGGGAGGCGGCCGAGCTCACCGCCCGCGGCGGCCTCGGCGACTTCGGGTGGCTGGTCCAGCCGGTCGGCGTGGAGGCCTGGCCGCAGGCCTGAGCGGCCTTCCCGCGGACGCGCGGCGGGGCCGGGCGGTGACGTGCACCGCCCGGCCCCGCCGGACCGTTCCCGCAGGCCGGCTGCCGCCGGCGCTGCTCAGCCCCGGTCCTACTCGGTCACCTCGTGGCCGTGGCCGTCGTGGAGGCCGCCGCCGCTGCCGGCGTTGCCGCCGGTCGGCTGCGAGACCACCGGGCGCGACAGCGGCGCCAGGTCGTGGGCGTAGTGGCCGACCGCGTCCGCGATCACGTCCACGTTGATGTCCAGGGCCTTCTTGTCGATGTTGGACAGGTCGTCGCCCGCGGCGTGGTAGTTCGGGTCGTAGGCCTTGCCCGCCTCGCCGCCGAACTTCGCCGCCTGCGCCGCGGTCTTGATGCCCTCGGCGCCGGTGAAGGTGCCGCCTGAGGGGATGCCGACCTCGATGAACGGGCCGTAGTCCGAGCGGCCCGTGAAGTCGGTGCCCTCGTGCGGGATGTTCTTCGAGTCCAGGAAGTCCGTGATCCCGCGCTCCAGCTGGGCGGAGCCCTCCGGGCCCGGGCCGGCGCCGACGCCGTCGGAGTCGTCGCCGTCGTAGACGAAGTAGGCGGCGTTCGGCGAGCCGATCATGTCGAAGTTCAGGTACAGCTTGATCTGCTTCTTCTGCGCCTCGGTCAGGCCGCCGACGTACGCCTCGGAGCCGAGCAGGCCGAACTCCTCGGCCGACCACCAGGCGAACTTCACCTTGTTCTTGACCTTGTTCTGGCTGCTCGCCAGGCGCTGCGCCACCTGGAGGATGCCGGCGGAGCCCGAGCCGTTGTCGTTGATGCCCGGACCGGCCGCGACCGAGTCCAGGTGCGCGCCGAGGAAGACGGTGTTGTTCTCGTCGCCGCCCTTCGTCTCCGCGATGACGTTGAACGTCTTGCGCTGCTCGCGCAGCTCGCGGATGTCCAGGGTGACCTCGACCGGGCCGGCCGCGGCCTCGGCGGCGAGCTTCTCGCCGTCCGCCTGGGTGACGCCGCCGGTCGGGATCTTCCCGGCGGCCGGGTCGCCGAGGGTGCCGTTGAGGGCGCCGTCGGTGTTGTTGTAGATGACCGCGCCGACCGCGCCGGCGGCCGCCGCGTTGGCCTGCTTCACCGCGAAGGTGCAGCCGCCGCGCTTGACCAGGGCGATCTTCCCGGTGAAGGCGCCCGCCGCGAAGTCGCCGGGCTCGCAGCCGTTGGTGCCGTCGGCGTCGACGGGAGCCGCGGCGAGCTGCGCCGTGATGCCGTCCTCAGGGCCGCTCGCGGTGTACGTCATCAGGTGGATGGGCACGTCGCGGCCGTTCGCGCCGTTCACCTTCAGGGATTCCGCGACCGTCTCGACGTACGTGAACTCGAACTCGTTGCGGGAGACCTTGTAGCCCGCGTTGCGGAGCACCGATTCCACGTACTGGGCGGACTGCACGTGGCCCTTGGAGCCTGCCGCGCGGTGGCCGTTGTTGTAGTCGGCGATCGACTGGAAGACCTTCAGGTGGTTGTAGGCGCCCTTGCCGGTGGAGTCCTTGACCAGCTTCCTGGCCAGGGCGTCGGCGCGGGCGGCGTCGCTCTGCGGGCTGGTCGCCCCGGCCGGTCCGGCCAGGAGCAGGGGGGAGGCGAGGGCGGCGGCAGCCAGGGCGGCGGTCGCGGCAGCTATACGGCGTGACGGCATGAAGGTCCTTCCACGACGGGTGCGAGCGGACACACGGAAGCGAAACGCGCTACGTGGGGGGAGTGGTGGACGCACGTTATAGACGGGGAGGCGGATCTGGCCAGAGTTTTCACTGATTCCGGTTTGTGAATTCCATATATCGGTACATCCGTATGGTTCGAAACCGGCTGTCTCTACCTCAGGACGCCCTCGATGAAGTCGGGTCCGATCCGGGCAACCGCCCCCAGATCCAACTGGTGCTGCGCATATCGGCCCTGACGGCGCGTATGCAGCAGACCTGCCTTCTTCAGGGCCGAAAGGTGACGGGACACCTCCGGAGGGGTGATGCCGTGCACCCGCGCCAGCTCGCTCGTCGTGTACGGCGCCCGGGCCAGACTCCGGCACAGCATCATCCGCATGGGGTGCGCCAGTGCCTCCATTCGGCGGCGGAGCGTCTCGACCGAGCCCGGGGAGGGCAGTTCGGGCCGGCGCACCGGGTAGTGCACGACCGGCCGCCAGCCCGGGGCGTGCAGCACGAGCAGGTGCGGCCAGCCGAAGTGCGTCGGGACGAACACCAGTCCGGGGCCTATCCGGGGATCGGTCGCGGTCGCGGTGCCGTGCACCATCTTGTCCGCGGTGATGACGGTCCGCTCCGGATCGACGCTCAGGGCACCGGAGACCTCCTCCAGCGCGGCCGCCAGCCCCCTGCGGCGCAGCACCTCCGCCTTGTGCCGCGCGTCCGCGGCCTGCTCCGGCCCCACCCGGCGCCACGTCTGCGCGAAGAACGCCTCGTCGCAGTCCTCCAGCAGCCGCCGCAGCCACACCCGTACGGACGCGGTGTCGTCCAGCAGCCGCAGCGAGAACTCCAGCCGGCCGGGCCCGCGCGCCGCGGCCGTCTCCAGCACCCTGGCCCGCGCCCCCGCGTCGGTCAGCGGGGACGGCCCGCCGCCCTCGTTGTACAGCGCCAGCCAGCAGTGCTCCAGGGCGGCCGTCACGAACCGCTCGTCGTCCAGCCGGTCGAGGACGTCGAGCTCCTCCGCGAGCGTCCCCGCGGGCAGGCCGCTGCCGCCGGGGATCCCCGCGAAGGCCATGAATATGTCGGCGAACGAGCTGCGCCACATGAAGTCGCCCTCCAGCAGCCGGTCCGCGACGCACGGGTCGAGGCAGGCGGCCGTGGCGGCCGTCCAGGAGGCCAGCTCCGGGTGGTGGGCGGGCTGGGACAGCGCGTGCAGGGCCATGCACAGCTCGGCGAGCGGGGAGGGCGCGAACGCGATGCGCTCGTCGGGCAGCCCGGCGATGTCGATGGTGACGCTCATCGGGCCATTCTGGCCGTACGGACCCTCCTGACCAGGCACGACCCGGTCGATTGACGGCGGTTGCCAATCGTCGTGCGGTTCGGCCCGGACGGGTCCAGGGTGGAGGGATGACAGCGATCGAGCAGTACCTCATCGACACGTACCGGGCGGCCCAGCGCCAGGAGGCCCCGCCCCCGCCGCCGGGCCGCCACGACGTCGCCGCCGTGCGCGCGGCCCGTACGTACGCCCGGTTCCAGGCGGTCGTCGACGGCCGCGCGGCGGAACACCCCTGGCGCGCGGCCGTCCGCCGCCTGCTGACCCGCCCGCGGCCCTGCTAGGAGCGGGGGCCGCGGGGGCCGGCCGGTCAGCCGAAGTTCGGGGCGTTGCGCTCGTAGACCAGGCGCAGCCCCACCAGGGTGAGCCACGGCTGGTGGTCGTCGATCACCGAGGACTCGCCCAGCACCATCGGCGCCAGGCCGCCGGTCGCGATCACGCGCACGTCGTCCGGGTCGCCGTGCGGGCCGGCCAGCTCGCGCGCCATCCGGGTCACGACCCCGTCCACCTGGCCCGCGAACCCGTACACCACGCCCGACTGCATCGCCTCGACGGTGGACTTGCCGATCACGTGCCGCGGCCGGGCCAGCTCGATCTTGCGGAGCTGCGCGCCGCGCACGCCGAGCGCCTCCATCGAGATCTCGATACCGGGGGCGATCACCCCGCCCACGTACTCGCCGCGGGCGGACACCGCGTCGAAGGTGGTCGCGGTGCCGAAGTCCACCACGATCGCGGGGCCGCCGTAGAGCTCGACGGCCGCGACCGCGTTGATGATGCGGTCCGCGCCGACCTCCTTGGGGTTGTCCATCAGGATCGGCACGCCCGTCTTGATGCCGGGCTCGACCAGCACCGCCGGGACGTCGCCGTAGTAGCGGCGGGTCACCTCGCGCAGCTCGTGCAGCACCGACGGCACCGTCGAGCAGATCGCGATGCCGTGGATGCCGTCGCCGAGCTCGCTGCCCAGCATCGGGTGCGTGCCCATCAGGCCCTGCATCAGGACGGCCATCTCGTCGGCCGTGCGGCGCGGGTCCGTGGAGATCCGCCAGTGCTCGACGATCTCCTCCCCGTCGAAGAGGCCGAGCACCGTGTGGGTGTTGCCCACGTCGATGGTGAGCAGCACCGGTTACACCGCCTCGCGCAGGTCGAGGCCGATGTCGAGGATGGGCGAGGAGTGGGTCAGCGCGCCCACCGCGAGGTAGTCGACGCCCGTCTCCGCGTACGCGCGGGCCGTGTCCAGGGTGAGCCGGCCGGAGGACTCCAGGACGGCCCGCCCGGCCACCAGCGCGACGGCCTCCTCGGTCTCCGGCACCGTGAAGTTGTCCAGCAGGATCAGGTCGGCGCCCGCGTCGAGGACCTCGCGGACCTGGTGCATCGTGTCGACCTCGACCTCGATCGGCACCTCCGGGAACGCCTCGCGCACGGCCCGGAACGCCTCCGCGACGCCGCCCGCGGCGACGACGTGGTTGTCCTTGACCAGCGCGGCGTCCGACAGCGACATGCGGTGGTTGACGCCGCCGCCGCAGCGGACCGCGTACTTCTCCAGGGAGCGCAGGCCCGGCGTCGTCTTGCGGGTGTCGCGGACCTTCGCCTGCGTACCCTCCAGGACGTCCGCCCAGCGGCGGGTGGCCGTCGCGATGCCGGACAGCCGGCACACGATGTTCAGGGCGCTGCGCTCGGCCGTCAGCAGGTCCCGGGTGCGGGCCCGCACCGACAGCAGCACGTCGCCCTTCTGCACCGCGTCGCCGTCCTCGGCGTGCCGCTCGACCTCGAAGGACTCGGTGCAGACGACCGAGAAGACGGCCTCGGCGATCCGCAGGCCCGCCACGACGCCGTCCTCGCGGGCGACGAAGTCGGCCACGGCCTCGGCGTCCTCGGGCACGGTCGCGACCGTGGTGACGTCCTCGCCGCCGTCGAGGTCCTCGGCCAGCGCCATGTGGGCGATGTCCTCGACCTCGACCGGGTCCAGCCCGGCCTCGGCCAGCAGCCGGGCGAGCGCCGGGTCCAGGCCGCTCTCCTCGCCGTCGGCGCAGCCGCAGCCGTCGCCGCAGCCGCCTTCGTTCTGCTCGATCAGGGGGAGTTCGGGGGTGCTCACGTTGACTGCTCCTGGCTCAGGGGGTGCTGTACGGACGGGAAGTCCGCGGAGTCGGTGGTGGTGACGACCAGGGCCCGCTTCTCGGTGGCGGACAGCCTGACGACGAGGTGGCGGCGCCAGGCGGCGTCGTCGCGCTCGGGGAAGTCCTCGCGCCAGTGGCAGCCGCGGGTCTCCTCGCGCCGCAGCGCGGCGGCGACCAGGACCCGGGCCACGCACAGCAGGTTCGTGGCCTCCCACGTCTCGGTCCCCGGCACGGCGGTCTTGCCGTCGGCCTCCTGGGCCGACAGCGCGGTCGCGTACAGGTCCTCCAGGGCGGCGGCGGCCCGGCGCAGCGACTCGGCGGAGCGGAGCACGCCCGCCCCCTCGGTCATGATGCGCTGGACCTCCTGGCGCGCCTCTGCGGGCTGGAGCGGGCCGGTGGAGGGCACCGGGATGCCCGGGCCGGTGCCGGCGGGCTGCGTGCGGGCGATGTCCTCGGCGATCCGCTCGGCGAAGACCAGGCCCTCCAGCAGCGAGTTCGACGCCAGCCGGTTCGCGCCGTGGACGCCGGTGCAGGCGACCTCGCCGCACGCGTACAGGCCGGGCACGGTGGTGCGGCCCTGCAGGTCGGTGCGGACGCCGCCGGAGGCGTAGTGCGCGGCGGGCGCGACCGGGATCGGCTCCGTGACCGGGTCGATGCCGTGCGCGCGGCAGGCGGCGAGGATCGTCGGGAAGCGCTGCTCCCACATCTCGGCGCCGAAGTGCCGGGCGTCCAGGTACATGTGCTGCGCGCCCTGCTCCTGCATGCGGCGCATGATGCCCTTGGCGACGATGTCGCGGGGCGCGAGCTCGGCCAGCTCGTGCGCGCCGACCATGAAGCGGACGCCGTCGGCGTCGACGAGGTGCGCGCCCTCGCCGCGGACCGCCTCCGACACGAGCGGCTGCTGCCCCTCCGCGTCGGGCCCGAGGAAGAGCACGGTCGGGTGGAACTGGACGAACTCCAGGTCGGAGACCTCGGCCCCGGCGCGCAGCGCGAGCGCGACGCCGTCGCCGGTGGACACCGACGGGTTGGTGGTCGCCGAGAACACCTGGCCCATGCCGCCGGTCGCGAGGATCACGGCGGGCGCGTGGACGGCGCCGACGCCGTCGTGCTGGCCCTCGCCCATGACGTGCAGGGTGACGCCGGCGGTGCGGCCCCCGGCGTCCTGGAGCAGGTCCAGGACCAGGGCGTTCTCCACGGTGCGGATCCCCGCGGCGTGGACGGCCTCGACGAGTGCCCGGGAGATCTCGGCGCCCGTGGCGTCGCCCCCGGCGTGTGCGATGCGGCGCCGGTGGTGGCCGCCCTCGCGGGTCAGCTCGATCTCGCCGGTCTCGGCGGACGTGTCGAAGCGGGCCCCGGAGGCGATCAGGCGCCGCACGGCGTCCGGCCCCTCGGTGACCAGCAGCCGCACCGCGTCCCCGTCGCACAGCCCGGCGCCCGCGACGAGGGTGTCGTCCAGGTGCTGCTCGGGGGTGTCGCCCTCGCCGAGGGCGGCCGCGATGCCGCCCTGGGCCCACCGGGTGGAGCCGTCGTCCAGCCGGGCCTTGGTGACGACGACGGTGCTGCGGCCCGCGGCTGCGCAGCGCAGGGCGGCGGTCAGGCCGGCCACGCCGGAGCCGACGACCACGACGTCGGCGTCGAGGGCCCAGCCGGGTGCGGGCGCGTGCAGCCGTATGCCGGTGCCGGCGGAGGCTGCGCCAGGGGTGCTCACGAGTGTGCTCCGAACTCCAATGGGATGTTGTCGATCAGCCGGGTGGCGCCGACCTTTGCGGCGACGGCCAGCACGGCCCGCCCGGTGAAGTCCGGGCCGACGTCGGTGAAGTCCTCCGGATCCACCAGGGCCAGGTAGTCCAGCACCAGCGGCGGGTCGAGCCGCCCGGCCTCCTCCAGTACGTGCAGCGAGGCGGCGCGCACGGCGTCGGGCAGGCCCGTCCCCGCGGCGGACACGGCGTGCGCGTCGGCGGAGGCCCGGATCTCCCCGAGCCGGGCGAGGGCGGTGGCCCGCTCGTCGCTGGCGGGGGAGGCCTCGGCGCGGGCGCGCAGCGCGGCCTGCGCGGCGAGCCGGTCGCGGCCCGCGAACAGGGCCCGGGACAGGGCGAGGGCGGTGCGCCGCTCCGCCGTGTTCAGGTAGCGGTTGCGGGAGGACAGGGCGAGCCCGTCGTCCTCGCGGACGGTCGGTACGCCGACGATCTCGACGGGGAAGTTCAGATCGGTCGCCATCCGCCGGATCAGGGCGAGCTGCTGGGCGTCCTTCTGGCCGAAGAGGGCCAGGTCGGGGCGGGTGAGGTGGAGCAGCTTGGCGACGACGGTGAGCATCCCGTCGAAGTGCCCGGGCCGGGTGGCGCCCTCAAGCCGCCCGCCCATGGGCCCGGAGCTGATCCGGACCTGCGGCGCGCCGCCGGGGTAGACCTCCTCGACGGCCGGGGCGAACACGGCGTCGGCGCCGGCCTCCCGGGCCAGGGCGAGGTCGGCGTCGAGGGTGCGCGGGTAGCGGTCGAGGTCCTCGTTCGCGCCGAACTGGAGCGGGTTGACGAAGACGGTGACGACGACCTGCCCCTCGGGCCCGGCCTGCTCGCGCGCGGTGCGGACCAGGGTCGCGTGCCCCTCGTGGAGGGCGCCCATGGTCATGACGACGGCCCGCGGGCCGGAGCCCGCCCGCGGCAGCTTGGCCAGCTCCTCGGCGGTGTCGATCAGCAGCAGGTCGCGGCTCACCGGCCGTCGCTCCCTTCGGCGCCGCCCGCGGCGTCGGCGCTGTCTGCGAGGACCCCCAGGAGGTCCTCGGCGAGTTCGGGCTTGAGCAGTCCGTGCGCCAGCGCGCGGTCGGCCGTCGTACGGGCCATCGCCAGGTATCCGGAGACCGTGCCCGGAGCGTGCTTGCGCAGCTCCGACACGTGCGCGGCGACCGTGCCGGCGTCGCCCCGGGCCACCGGCCCGGTCAGCGCGGCGTCGCCCGAGCGCAGGGCGTTGTCCAGGGCGGCGCCCAGCAGCGGGCCGAGCATCCGGTCCGGGTGCTCCACGCCGGCCTTGCGCAGCAGCTCCATGGCCTGCGCGACCAGCGTGACGAGGTGGTTGGCGCCGAGGGCCAGGCCCGCGTGGTACAGCGGGCGGGCCTCCTCCGCGATCCACTCCGGCTCGCCGCCCATCTCGATGACCAGCGCCTGCGCGGCGAGCCGCAGCTCCTCGGGGGCGGTGACGCCGAAGGAGCAGCCTGCGAGCCGCTGCACGTCGACCTCGGTGCCGGTGAAGGTCATCGCCGGGTGCAGCGCCAGCGGGAGCGCGCCCGCACGGCGGGCCGGGTCCAGGACGGAGGCCCCGTACCGGCCCGAGGTGTGCACGAGGAGCTGCCCGGGCCGGACGGCGCCGGTCTCGGAGAGGCCCTGCACCAGCCCGGGCAGGGCGTCGTCGGGGACGGTCAGCAGCACCAGGTCGGCCAGCTCCAGCACCCGCGCGGGCGGGACGAGCGGCACGCCGGGCAGCATCCGCTCCGCGCGGCGGCGGGAGGCGTCGGAGACGCCGGAGACGGCGACGGGCCGGTGGCCGGCCAGCCGCAGGGCGCAGGCCAGCGCGGGGCCGACCCGGCCGGCCCCGACGACGCCGACGGACAGCCGGGCGGGCCGGGCGGACGGATCCGGGGGTTCCGTCGGATGGGGTGCGTTCACGCGGGAAGGGCCTTCCGTTCCAGTCCGCGGGGGTACCGGACGATACGCCGCCATGCTAGCCCCTGGCCGCCGGGCGCGATCAGCGATGATCTGGGCCATGACGGATGACATCGAGCGGGCGAACCGGCTGGTGGCGGCCGCCCGCACCGCGCGGCGCACGCTGTGGCGCGGCGCGGGCGAGGCCACGGTCGGCGAGCTGCTCGCCGACCTGGCCGCCCCGGACCCCGACGAGCCGGCGGACCTGTACGGCGACGGGGTCGTCGCCCGCCTGGAGGAGCGCGTGGCGCAGCTGCTCGGCATGGAGGCCGCCGCCTTCTTCCCCTCCGGGACCATGGCCCAGCAGGTCGCCCTGCGCTGCTGGGCCGGCCGCACCGGCAACCCGGTCGTGGCCCTGCACCCGATGAGCCACCCCGAGGTGTGGGAGGGCGGCGCCCTGTCGCTGGTCTCGGGGCTGCGCACGGTCCACCCGACGCGGGAGCCGCGCCAGCCGACCGCCGAGGAGGTCGCCGGGCTCGCGGAGCCGTTCGGGACGCTGGTGCTGGAGCTGCCGCTGCGCGACGCCGGCTTCCTGCTGCCGTCCTGGGAGGAGCTCGAAGAGCTCGTCGGCGCGGCCCGGGAGCGGGACGCGGTCGTCCACTTCGACGGGGCCCGGCTGTGGGAGTCCACCGTCCGCTTCGGCCGCCCGCTGCCCGAGATCGCCGGACTCGCCGACTCCGTCTACGTCTCCTTCTACAAGTCGCTGGGCGGCCTCAGCGGGGCCGCCCTCGCCGGGCCGGCCGCGCTGGTGGAGGAGGCCCGGGTGTGGCGCCACCGCTACGGCGGCCAGGTCTTCCGCCAGTTCCCGCAGGCCCTGTCGGCGCTGGCCGGACTGGAGCGGGAGCTGCCCCGGCTGCCGTTGTACGTCGCCCACGCGCGGACCGTCGCCAAGGCCCTGCGGGAGGGCTTCGCCGCCGCCGGGACGCCCTGGTTCCGGATCCATCCGGAGGAGCCGCACACCCACCAGTTCCAGGTGTGGCTGCCGTACGCGGCGGACCTCCTGACCGAGGCGGGGATCCGGCTCGCGGAGGAGACCGGCACGATGCTGTTCCGCAGCTGGTCGCCGGGGCCCGTGCCCGGCCTGTCCGTGACGGAGGCGGAGGTGGGCGCGCCCGGCCTGGAGTGGAGCGCCGAGGACGTCGTCCGCGCCGTGGAATCCTTCGCCACCCGCCTGGAACCGGCCACGACGCACCGAATTCGGCCGAAGTAGCCGAACGGGGCCCGCCCCGGAGTTACCGTCCCACCACGGGAAGCACCAGCCCGTCCCTCGGAGGAGAGACCACATGACCGCTCACCCCGCCTGGCAGAAGTCCTCGTACTGCGGCGACGGAGATGCCTGCGTCTACGTGTCCGCCGCCCCCGGCCACCTCGTGCGCGTCGCCGACCTGAGCGACCCGGCGCACCTCGTCCTGGCCACCACGCAGGCCGCGTGGGCCGACTTCCTGCGGGCCGTCAAGGAGCACGGCTGACGCAGGCCGGTCGCCGCGGGTCCCCCGGGCGCCGCCCGGCCGCCGCGCCGCAAACGCGACGATCAGGGGATTTTGTCCGATTAGCGCGTATCTTCGGCCCATGCCCACGCCCTACGGAACCCGCGGCGGCATGGCGTTCAGCGCCGCCGAGCTGCGCGTGCTCAGGCGCACGCTCGCCCGTGCCCTCCAGCCCTCACCGGCCCCGCCGACGGCCGCCGAGGTCCAGGACTGCCTGCACCTCGCCCAGGCGGTGGACGACGCGGCCCGGGAGGCGGGCCGGCTCAGAGCGTTCCTCCTCGCCGACCTCGACCGCTACCGCAGAGCCCTCCCCGGCAGCCGCTCCGGCTACCTGGGACTCCTCGCGGACGCCCTCGCCGCCGGCTGCGAGCCGCTCCCCGAGGACCTGGACGCCCTGCGCGGCCTGCGCCCGCACCCGGCCGCCGAGGCGCTGCTGGAGCGGATCCGCACCGCGGCCGAGCACCCCCTGCCCCGCCGCAGGCCGGTCGTCGGCCCGCCGCGCACCCGGCTGCTGGCACTGGCCGGCGGCCGGGAGGGCGGCCAGGAGCCGCCGCCGCGGCCCAAGCCCGGCCCGAAGGAGCCGGCCCGGCCCCAGCGGCCCGCGGAGCGGCCGGGCGAGCGGCCGGGCGAGCGGCCCGCGCAGCGGCCCGTACCGACCCCGGGCGAGGTGTTCCCGCCGCGCCGCAGGCCGACCCCGCCCCCGGCGGCGGACCTGGCCGCCGGGTAGCTACGCTGGGGGGCATGGACTACGTTTCCGCGCTCCTTCCCCCCGTCGTCATGGCCGCGTTCTTCATCGCCCTCATCGTGACGATCGTGAAGAGCCAGGGCGGCGCCAACAAGGCGAAGGAGGACGCGGCCGTCGACGCCGCGCTCGCCCGCGCCGAGTCCGCCCGGCAGTCGCAGCCCTGACGGGCCGAGCACGACCCGGGCGTACGGCCTTCCGGCCGTGCGCCCGATTTTTGTGCCCCTTTCCGCGCGCATGACCGGGCAATTCCGTACATTCCGCACTATCGTGCAGGTGTGCCCCGGCCCTTGGGAGAACTCGAAGACGCCGTCATGACGCGGGTGTGGCAGTGGAACCGCCCCGTCACGGTGAGGGAAGTCCTGGAGGACCTCCAGCAGGAGCGGTCCATCGCCTACACCACGGTCATGACCGTGATGGACAACCTCCACCAGAAGGGCTGGGTCCGCCGCGAGGCCGAGGGCCGCGCCTACCGCTACACGGCCGTCTCCACCCGGGCCGCCTACTCCGCCGCCCTGATGAACGAGGCCTGGTCGACCAGCGACAGCCCGGCCGCCGCCCTGGTCGCCTTCTTCGGCATGATGTCCGCCGAGCAGCGCGAGGCCCTCCGCGACGCCATCCGCATCGTCCAGCACGACGACGAGGCGGCCGCCGAACCGGCCCCGCAGGCCCCGGCCGCCGCCGAGCCGCCCCCGCAGGAGCCGCCGGCCGCGGAGGGCTCCGCCGGGCAGGCCGCGGCACCGGGGCGATAGCGTCCGGCCATGGCCGACATTTCCGCTGCCCCCGCAGAAACGGTGACGATCCGCCGTGCCCGCACCCGCGATGTCCGCGCACTGCGCAGACTGCTGGACCAGTACGTGCACCAGCGGATCCTCCTCGACAAAGCCCCCGTCGTCCTTTACGAGGACATCCAGGAGTTCTGGGTGGCCGAACGGGACTCCGACGGCGTGGTCGTCGGCTGCGGCGCTCTCCACGTCATGTGGGAGGACCTCGCCGAAGTCCGCACTCTCGCCGTCGACCGCGACGTGAAGGGGGGCGGTGTCGGCCACCTCCTGCTCGTGCAGTTGTTGGAGACCGCCCGCGCCCTCGGCGTCAGCCGGGTTTTCTGCCTCACCTTCGAAGTGGACTTCTTCGCGAAGCACGGCTTCGTCGAGATCGGGGAGACCCCGGTCGAGACCGATGTCTACATGGAGCTCCTCCGTTCCTATGACGAGGGCGTCGCCGAGTTCCTCGGTCTCGAACGGGTGAAGCCGAACACGTTGGGCAACAGCCGCATGCTTCTGCGTCTCTGATCGATCACGGCGGCTTTTCCCGGGGTCCGCGCACCTGTGGCCTATGTCCGAATCGCGCACGTTTCCCTCCCCGTTGCGGTCCTGAACCTCTCCCCGGGGGTTTGTGTTTTCCCCGGAAAAGCGGTTTCCTTTCCGCGTACTGCTTTTCGATGAAAGGAAATCCGGTGGCACAGAAGGTTCAGGTCCTTCTTGTCGACGACCTCGACGGTGGCGAGGCGGACGAGACCGTGACGTTCGCTCTGGATGGCAAGACCTACGAGATCGACCTCACCACCGCCAACGCGGAAAAGCTCCGTGGTCTGCTCGAGCCGTACACCAAGAGCGGGCGCCGCACCGGCGGCCGTGCCGCAGCCGGCCGCGCCAAGGGCCGCGCCGCCTCCGGCTCCGGACACCCGGACACCGCCGAGATCCGCGCGTGGGCCAAGGCCCAGGGGATGAACGTCAACGACCGCGGGCGCGTCCCGGCCGAGATCCGCGAGGCCTACGAGAACGCCAAGGGCTGACCGCTCAGCGGCGTGCGCCGCCGCAGCCGCGCCCGGTGGCACTCCGTCGCCGCCGCGGCTACCAGGCGCACGAGATCGGGCCGGTCCGCGGCCCCGCCGCCCCGCCCGGGACCGGGCAGGGCGGGCAGCAGGGCCTCGCACCCCGGTCCGGGGGGCCGCAGCCACACGGCGGCCCCCCGGAGGCTTCCCCGCGGCCACCGCCCCGGTGGGACCGGGGCGGTGAAGGCACCGCCCCCACCCAGGGCGGTGAGGTCCAGGGCGACCCCGCCCCACTCCAGCCAGTCCAGCAGCCCGCCCAGCTCGTCTGCGCTCCCCGCGGCCAGCAGGAAGCGCATCCGGCCGCCCTCCAGGGCGACGGGACCCGTCGGCACGGTCCGCCGCAGCAGCTCCGCCCCCGCATCGGACGGCAGCTCCAGGGCGTCGAACCGGATCCCGGTGGGCAGTGCGCCGGGCGGGCCGCCCACCACGGGCCAGCCGAGGACGTCCTCGTACCAGGAGTCGAATCCGGCGTCCGGGGCGGAGCGGGGCGGCGGAACGGTGAAGGCCATGCCCGGAGCAACTCCGGGAGGCCCGCCGGGTTACGCTGGGCGTCCCGACAGGTGCGGAACGTAAAGCCCGCCGCCGGCGGAGTCCCGCATTCGGGACGGAATCGTGTTCGCCCGTAGCGGAGGGACGCGGTGCCGCGGGCATGGAGTGTCAGTGTGCACGGGTAAGACATTCCTAGTGGATCGGGGCGACACGCTGATTTGAGCGGTTCCGTTCGCCATCGGCGTACACGTGTGACGGGTATCTGCCTGGCCTGCGGGAACATCGTCTCGCACCATCGGGTTGGAGCAGTTGTCGGCTGTTGGAGCCGGTTTTCCCCAGGACACGGGGGTGAGCCGCGGACGGATGTCGGCAGTTGGAATGAGCTGTCCCGCCCCGCGGGACTAGCATGCGGAAGGACAGGGCGGGGACCGACCCCGAACTGCCCGACCGCTCTGAGGAGCGATAAACGATGTTCGAGAGGTTCACCGACCGCGCGCGGCGGGTTGTCGTCCTGGCTCAGGAAGAAGCCCGGATGCTCAACCACAACTACATCGGCACCGAGCACATCCTCCTGGGCTTGATCCACGAGGGTGAGGGTGTCGCCGCTAAGGCCCTGGAGAGCCTCGGGATTTCGCTCGAGGCTGTTCGCCAGCAGGTTGAGGAGATCATCGGCCAGGGCCAGCAGGCCCCGTCCGGGCACATCCCCTTCACCCCGCGGGCGAAGAAGGTCCTGGAGCTTTCGCTCCGAGAGGCCCTCCAGCTCGGCCACAACTACATCGGCACCGAGCACATCCTGCTCGGCCTGATCCGCGAGGGCGAGGGCGTCGCCGCCCAGGTCCTGGTGAAGCTGGGCGCCGATCTCAACCGGGTCCGTCAGCAGGTCATCCAGCTGCTCTCGGGCTACTCCGGCGGAGGCAAGGAGTCGGCCACCGCAGGCGGCCCGGCCGAGGGCACCCCCTCGACCTCGCTCGTCCTGGACCAGTTCGGCCGCAACCTCACCCAGGCGGCCCGCGAATCCAAGCTCGACCCGGTCATCGGGCGCGAGAAGGAGATCGAGCGGGTCATGCAGGTGCTGTCCCGCCGCACCAAGAACAACCCGGTCCTCATCGGCGAGCCCGGCGTCGGCAAGACCGCCGTCGTCGAGGGCCTGGCGCAGGCCATCGTCAAGGGCGAGGTGCCCGAGACCCTCAAGGACAAGCACCTCTACACCCTGGACCTGGGCGCCCTGGTCGCGGGCTCCCGCTACCGCGGCGACTTCGAGGAGCGCCTGAAGAAGGTCCTCAAGGAGATCCGCACCCGCGGCGACATCATCCTGTTCATCGACGAGCTCCACACGCTCGTCGGTGCGGGCGCCGCCGAGGGCGCGATCGACGCCGCCAGCATCCTCAAGCCCATGCTGGCCCGCGGTGAGCTCCAGACCATCGGCGCCACCACGCTGGACGAGTACCGCAAGCACCTGGAGAAGGACGCGGCCCTGGAGCGCCGCTTCCAGCCGATCCAGGTGGCGGAGCCCTCGCTCCCGCACACCATCGAGATCCTCAAGGGCCTGCGCGACCGCTACGAGGCCCACCACCGCGTCTCCATCACGGACGAGGCCCTCGTGCAGGCGGCCACCCTGGCCGACCGCTACATCTCGGACCGCTTCCTGCCGGACAAGGCGATCGACCTGATCGACGAGGCCGGCTCCCGGATGCGCATCCGCCGGATGACCGCACCGCCGGACCTCCGCGAGTTCGACGAGAAGATCGCGGGTGTCCGCCGGGACAAGGAGTCGGCGATCGACTCGCAGGACTTCGAGAAGGCGGCCTCCCTCCGCGACAAGGAGAAGCAGCTCCTCGCCGCGAAGGCCAAGCGCGAGAAGGAGTGGAAGGCCGGCGACATGGACGTCGTCGCCGAGGTCGACGGCGAGCTCATCGCCGAGGTCCTCGCGACCGCGACCGGCATTCCCGTCTTCAAGCTGACCGAGGAGGAGTCCTCGCGCCTGCTGCGCATGGAGGACGAGCTCCACAAGCGCGTCATCGGGCAGAAGGACGCCATCAAGGCGCTCTCCCAGGCGATCCGCCGCACCCGTGCGGGTCTGAAGGACCCGAAGCGCCCCGGCGGCTCGTTCATCTTCGCCGGCCCGTCCGGTGTCGGTAAGACCGAGCTGTCGAAGACGCTCGCCGAATTCCTCTTCGGCGACGAGGACGCGCTGATCTCCCTCGACATGTCGGAGTTCAGCGAGAAGCACACGGTTTCCCGCCTCTTCGGTTCGCCCCCCGGCTACGTGGGCTACGAAGAGGGCGGCCAGCTCACCGAGAAGGTGCGCCGCAAGCCGTTCTCCGTCGTCCTCTTCGACGAGGTCGAGAAGGCCCACCCGGATATCTTCAATTCCCTTCTCCAGATCCTGGAGGACGGTCGCCTGACCGACTCCCAGGGCCGGGTCGTGGACTTCAAGAACACGGTCATCATCATGACCACCAACCTGGGCACCCGGGACATCTCGAAGGGCTTCAACCTGGGCTTCGCCGCCACGGGCGACGTCAAGACCGGCTACGAGCGCATGAAGGCCAAGGTCAACGAGGAGCTGAAGCAGCACTTCCGCCCCGAGTTCCTGAACCGTGTCGACGACACGGTGGTCTTCCACCAGCTGTCGCAGGACGACATCATCCAGATCGTCGACCTGATGATCGCCAAGGTGGACGAGCGCCTGAAGGACCGCGACATGGGCATCGAGCTGAGCGGCGACGCGAAGCTCCTGCTCGCCAAGCGCGGCTACGACCCGATCCTGGGCGCCCGCCCGCTGCGCCGGACCATCCAGCGCGAGATCGAGGACATCCTGTCGGAGAAGATCCTCTTCGGCGAGCTGCGCCCGGGCCACATCGTGGTCGTCGGCAAGGAGGGTGAGGGCGAGGACGCCAAGTTCACCTTCCGCGGCGAGGAGAAGTCGGCCCTGCCGGACCTCCCCCCGATCGAGGCGACGGGCTCCGGCCCGGACCTGAGCAAGGGCGCGTGACCGCGCGGTCCGCACAGGCGGCCTGACGCACCAGGGCGGCCCCGGAACCACTCGGTTCCGGGGCCGCCCTTTGCGTCGGCGGCGCCCCCGCGGGCACTCCCCGGGCCGCGGAACCCGCCCCGCAGGGCCCGCAGGGGCCTCCGGCCGGTGACAAGGGGCACAGGGCAAAACGGACGTCCTATGACCTTTCGTAGATCCAGTGTCCGATTTGTCCCCACCCTGCCCCTGGCATCAGTGCTGGCAGCGGGCGGTCTACGGCCTGCGTCACACGACCCCCGGCTACGAGCCGGGGTAGTAAAAGGGACGTTTGGGGATGGCGTGGGGCGCGGGTTACCAATGAGGGGCAAGCCCGGCACCCGGTCGCACAGCGTGCCGGGCCGCCTGATGCCTGACTGCCCTTGTCCCCGGCCCCGGAGGTCTTTCATGTCCGCGAAGCGCGTCACCACCCCCCGTACCCGTCTCGCCATCGGCGCAACCGCCATCGGTGCGGCCCTGGCCCTGGGTGCCGGGACCGGCTCCGCGTTCGCCGACGAGGCCCCCACCAGCCTGACCGCCACCGCCGAGCTGGTCGCCGCGCAGGCGTCCGCCCAGGCCTCCGCCAAGGCCGGCGCCTGGCAGAAGCCGCTCTCCACCTACACGCTCAGCGCCACGTACGGCAAGGGCGGCAACCTGTGGTCGCGCAAGCACTCCGGCCAGGACTTCGCCGTCCCGGTGGGCACCCCGGTCAAGTCCGTCTCCGCCGGCGTCGTCGTCAAGGCCGGCCCCAACGGCGGCGGCGACGGCCCTGCCTACGGCAACGCCGTCGTGGTCAAGCACGCGGGCGGCACCTACTCGCAGTACGCGCACCTGTCCAAGATCCAGGTGAAGGTCGGCCAGAAGGTCGCGAAGGGCAAGCAGATCGCCCTCTCCGGCAACACCGGCAACTCGACCGGCCCGCACCTCCACTTCGAGATCCGGACCACCCCGAACTACGGCTCCTCCGTCAACCCGGTCGCCTTCCTGCGCGCCGCCGGCGTCACCCTCTGACCCGGAGCCCCTCCGAACGGCACGGCAGGCCCGGCGGGGATTCCCCCGCCGGGCGGGCTCAGTAGAGCAGCCAGGCCCCGGTCGGCTCGACCGACGCATTCGCCTTGCCCGGCTTCAGCGTGTCGACCTGCGCCGCGGACAGCGCCTTGTCATAGGTCTGGATGCTGTCCATGGCCCCGTTCCACGCGGCCGTCCACTTGTCCTCGTGCCGGACCCGCGCCAGCTGGAGCGGCCCCTTCGCGTCGTGGATGCCGGGAACCGCCGCCTCGCCGGCCTTCTTCCCGTTCACGTACAGGGCGATCTGCTTGCGCTCCGCGTCGTACGTCGCGGTCAGCTCGGCGAAGGTCTTCTCCATCTTCGAGCTCTTGCCGCTGACGACGACGGTCGTGGCGTCCGCGCCCTGGTCCCCGGTCTGGACGCGGAACACCCAGGCCGGCTTCCCCTTCACCTGGTCCAGGCCCAGCGCGAACGACGACGACTTCTCGTTGCCCTGGCTGACGGCGATCTGCCGGCCCTTGGTGGAGCGGACCCAGACGCGGGCCGAGACGGTGAAGCTCTTGGACGTGTCGACGATCTGCTTCTCGGACTCCGCGTAGGAGTTCTCACCGCCCCTGGTGCGGATCTCGAAGCGCTTGTCGATCGGGAAGACGCCCGCGTCGGGGCCCATCTTCAGCGGCGCCTTGCCGGCGCGGTCCCGGATCTGCGTCGGGTCGTCCTTGACGGTGGGGCTGTTGTCCACGGGCTTCTTGCTCTTGGAGCCGCTCGGCGAGGGCGAGCCCGGCTCGGAGGCCGCCGGCCGGCCGTCCGCCTGCGGCTGCTCCCCGCCGTCCCCGCCGAGCAGCCAGAACGCGCCGCCGCCGGCGAGCAGCGCCAGCACGGTCGCGCCGCCGACGATCCCCCACGTCCTCTTCTTGCGCCGCTCGGACGCCGTGCGGTCGGCCAGCGCCTCCCAGTCGGGCTGCCCGGACTGCTGCGCGTAGAACGGCGCCGGTGCCGGGGCCTCGTGGACGGGCAGCCCGGCCGGCGGCCACTGCGCGGGCGGCATGGTCGGATTCTGCTGGAACGGCCCGCCGGGCGCTCCCGGCGCTCCGGGCGCTCCCGCTCCGGCCGGTGCGCCGGTGCCGTCCTGCCGGTACGGGTTCGGGGCGCCCGCCTGCGGGAAGCCGTAGCCGCCCTGCGGGGCGGCCCCGCCCGGCGGAGGGCCGAAGCCGCCGCCCGCCGCGGGCTGTCCGGGCGGGAAGCCGTAGCCGCCGCCGGGTGCCGGCGGGACCGGCGGGAACCCGTAGCCGCTGTTCCCCGGAGCGGGCTCGGGCTGCGGGGTGTTCGGGGGATGCTTGCCGTCGGTCATGCCAGGGATGCTAGAACACGCCGCCGTACAGGCGTACGACCCGGTCCCATCCCCCGTATGCCGCCGCTCACTCCGGCAGCCGGACGATCGGGAAGCTGCCCGTCGCCGTCGGCGCGTGCTCCGGCAGCCACAGGACGGCCACCGCACCCGCGGCGGACCCCTCCTGGTCCGAGCCGCCCGGGGCGGCCACGTTCCGGAACGTCAGCCGTGCGCCCAGCACGCGCGCCTGCCCCTCCGCGATGGTCAACCCCAGCCCGTGGCCCCCGCCGGCCCGGTCCGTCGACCCCGTGCGGAACCGGCTCGGGCCCTCCCGCAGCAGCGCCTCGGGGAAGCCGGGGCCGTGGTCGCGGACCCGGACCACCCGGCCCTCGACGTCGACCTGGACCGGCGGGCGCCCGTAACGGGCCGCGTTCGCCAGCAGGTTGCCGAGGATCCGCTCCAGGCGCCGCGGGTCGGTGCTGACGATCTCGTCCGCGACGATCCGGACGGTCGCCTCCGGCATCTGCGCCGCCACCCGGCGCCCCACGAACTCGCCCAGCGCCAGGTCCTGGAGCTCCGCCCGCTCGGACGCGCTGTCCAGCCGGGCCACCTCCAGGACGTCCTCGACGAGCGCCCGCATGGCCCGCGCCCGGTCCAGGACCAGCTCGGTCGGCCGGCCCGGCGGCAGCAGCTCCGCCGCCGTCAGCAGGCCCGTCACCGGGGTCCGCAGCTCGTGCGCGATGTCCGCGGTCACCCGCCGCTCGGCCTCCAGCCGCTGCTGGAGGGCGTCCGCCATGGCGTCGACCGCGCGCGCCAGGTCGTCGGTCTCGTCGCGGACGACGCCGCCGACGGCGTCCCGGACCCGCACGTCGGGGTCGCCGTGGGCGACGCGCTGCGCGGCGGCGGCGGCCTTCCGCAGCCGCCGGGAGATCTGCCCGCCGATGAGCACGCCGAAGGCCGCGCCGGCGACGACGGCGGTCAGCGAGCCGACGACCAGCGCCCGGTCGAGGTCGCGCACCAGCTTGGCGCTGTCCTTGAAGGTGGTGTGCAGGGAGAGGACCTGGCCGTTGCCGAGCGGCACCGCCGCCCACACCTCGGGCAGGCCCCTGCGGGACTCCTGGATGTAGGTGCCGCGCCGGCCCGACTTGGCCTTCTCCCGCAACTCCGCGGGCAGGTCGGGGTCGTTGAGCTTGGCGCCCATCGGCGGCTTGCGGCCGGCCTCGACGTTGCGGGCGATGAACTGGACGCGGTCGAGCTGCACCTCTCGGGCGCTGTCGAGCATCGAGGTCCGGGCGCCGCTGTGCACGACGAGGCTCAGGGCGACGACGACGAGCGCGGCGACGGCGGCGATGGCCGAGGCGATCTTCCAGCGGATGCCCGTGCGGAAGGTGAAGCGTCTCATCCCTTGAGCTTGTATCCGAAGCCGCGGACCGTTTCGATCCGGTCCTGCCCGATCTTGGTGCGCAGGCGCTGCACGTGGACGTCGACGACACGGGTGTCGCCGCCCCAGTCGTAGTCCCAGACCCGCTCCAGCAGCCGGTCCCGGGAGAGCACGGTGCCGGGCGCGGAGGAGAACTCCAGCAGCAGCCGCATCTCGGTCGGGGTGAGCGCCACCGGCGCGCCCGCCCTGCGGACCTCCATGCCCTCGGTGTCGACCTCCAGGTCCCCGAAGGCGAGGATCCCGTTCCCGGGCCCGCCGTCGCCGGGCCCGCCGGCCCCGTTCGGGCCGCCTGCGTGGCCGAAGCGGCGCAGGACGGCCCGGATCCTGGCGACGAGGACGGCGCCGTCGAACGGCTTGGTGACGTAGTCGTCCGCGCCGGCCTCCAGGCCGAGGACCACGTCGATGGAGTCGGCCCGCGCCGACAGCATGATCACGGGGACGGTGGACTCGTCGCGGATGCGGCGGCACAGGCTGACGCCGTCCATGCCGGGCACCATCACGTCCAGGAGGGCGATGTCGGGCCGGCAGGCCCGGAAGGACTCCAGGCCCGACAGGCCGTCGGGCATGGCGGTGACCGTGAACCCGTCGCGCTCCAGCGCCAGGGTGGTGGCCTCGCGGATGACGTCGTCGTCCTCCACGAACAGGACATGGGTCTCGGCCATGCGCACGCCTCGCCTCGGTATCTTCGCTTCGTCGGCGGGCCGCCCGGGCCCGGGTCCTGGGTCTGCCGGCGCCGGGTCGCCCCGGGTGCCGGCGCGGCGCCTCAGCCCTTCGGGCTGACCGCCGGGGCGGGCAGGGCCCCGCCGTCGATGTTGCTGTAGTCGGTGTGCACGCGGTCGTGCTCGGTGAACCTCTCCCCGTCCCAGCGGTAGGTGACCACGTCCTCGCCGGAGGGGTAGGCGAGCGGGTCGCTCTTGCCGTACACCGGCTTGGTGACGACCAGGTCGCCCCGGTCGATCTCCGCGTAGACGGGCGGCTGCTCGTCCGAGAACACATTCTCGTACCTGCCGTCCTCGGCCCGGTACACGTAGGAGCCGCGGCCCAGGGCGTCGGCGCAGGACAGCACGTTCACCACGATGTCGGCGGCCGGGCCGCCGGTGACCTTCCCGTAGCTGACGTCGACCGGGTACTCCTTGCCCGTGCAGGGCTTGAGGTCCCGCTTCACCTGCGGGTTGACCTTGGGGTCCGCCATCAGCAGGGCGACCGGGTCGACCTTCTGGTACGGCTTCCCCGACCCGCCCGGCGCACTCGGCGCGGTGCCCGCCGGGGCCGGCGGCGAGCCGCTCTTCGCGACGGTCTCCGTGCGGGCGGGGCCGCCGTCGCGCAGCCCCGTCCCCGCGGCCGAGCAGCCGACCGCGAACAGCACGGTGCCGACGAGGACGATCGTCCCCGCCGACATCAGTACCAGCGGCCCTTTGCCGCTCAGGAGTTGGCCGTTCAGGCCGCGCACCGCTCACGCCTCTCGTACCGGATGGTGGGGTCACCGCGGTGGTCACCGCGCTCCAGCGCGCGCATGTCCAGGTTCCGGTTCTCCAGCTCCTGCCGGAGCCGGGCCAGTGCGCGGTGCAGGGTGCTCTTCACAGTACCCGTGGACATGCCCAGCGCGGCAGCGGTCTCCTCCGTGCTCATCTGCTCCCAGTGTCGCAGCACGACGACGCTGCGCTGCTTGGGGGCGAGCACCTTGAGGATGTCCATCAGCAGGGCGCGGTCGGCGCGCTGCTCGGTGCCGTCCTCGACGGAGGCGTCCGGGAGCTGCTCGGTGGGGACCTCCTCCAGCTTGCGGGCGCGCCACCACTCGGTACGGGTGTTGATCATGACGCGCCGCAGGTAGGCGTCGGCCAGGGACTTGTCGGCGATGCCGTCCCAGCGGCCGTAGGTGCGCACGAGGGCGGTCTGGAGCAGGTCCTGGGCGTCGGTGGGGTCCGGGACCAGGCGCCGGGCGCTGCGCAGCAGCGCGTCCTGCCGGGTGCGTACGTACTCCTCGAAGCCGAGTACCTCGCCGTGCGCCATCTCCGACCGCCTCCGTTCCGTGCACCGCTCGTCCGCTGCAACGGACCCGAAGGTACGGAGGCGTTGTCACGAGCCTGTGCGGGCCAGCCTGCGGTGGGCGCACGGACACCCATAGGTTGTGTAACAACGCCTGTGAGCTGGGCTTTCCCCGAAAAAAGCGGAATGGATCAGTCAGTCGGAGGCGGGATGCTGCGGCAGCCGGTACATGCCGCCGGACAGCGGTTCCACCAGCCCGTCGGCCACGAGCCCGTCCAGCGCGCGGGCCCGCTGTACGGGCTCGTTCCACACCGTGTCCAGCACCGCCTGGGGAACCGGCCCGACCGCGTCCCGCAGCACCGCGAGGAGCTTGCCGCGGACCTGCCGGTCCGTCCCCGCGTACGTCTGCCCGCGCCGCGGCGGCCCGTCGTGCGCGGGCTTGCCGGCCAGCCGCCACGCGCACTGGCCGGCCACGGGGCAGCGGGCGCAGTCGGGGTTGCGGGCCGTGCACACCAGGGCGCCGAGCTCCATGGAGGCCGCCGCCCAGCGGGCCGCGGTCGCCTCGTCCTGCGGCAGCAGCTCGCGGGCCAGGCGGCGCTCGGCCGCGGTGGTCGCGTTCGGCGGGTACTCGACGCCGGTCCGCGCGCGGGCGAAGACCCGGCGGACGTTGGTGTCGAGCACGGCGTGCCGCTGCCCGTACGCGAACGAGGCCACCGCGGCCGCCGTGTACTCGCCGATACCGGGGAGCGCCAGGAGCTGCGCGTGGTCCCGCGGCACGTCGCCGCCGTGCCGCTCCGTTATGGCCACGGCCGCCCCGTGCAGCCGCAGCGCGCGCCGCGGGTAACCGAGCCGCCCCCAGGCGCGTACGGCCTCACCGGGGGCCTCGGCGGCCAGGTCGGCGGGGCGCGGCCAGCGGGCCAGCCACTGCCCGTACACGGGCAGGACCCGGCTCACGGGTGTCTGCTGGAGCATGAACTCGCTGACCATCACACCCCACGGGCCGGCCTCGGGGCGGCGCCAGGGCAGGTCGCGGGCGTGCTCGTCGAACCAGTTGATGACCGGCGCGTGCAGCGGGTGGGGGGCCGCCGGGGCGCCGGCGGCACCGGGGGAGCCGGCGGGTGCGGTGGTGGTCGTCCGGGATGCAGTCATGGCTACCGCATCCTGGCACGTTTCAGGTCCGGCGTGCGGAGCCCGGACCGGTGAACCACATGGCCGTCGCGTTGCCGCTCGCCCGCATGGACGCGGCGATCCGGCCGACCGGCCCGGTCAGCGCCAGGACGAAGAGGGCGGCGACGATCCCGCCGCCCACCAGGCCCACGGCCACGTCGTGCGGGTAGTGCACGCCGACGAAGACCCGGGAGTACGCCATCAGCACCGCAATCGGCAGGGTCAGCAGCACCAGCCGGCGCAGCGCCAGGGCGAGGGCGACGGCCGCGGCGCCCGCGATGGCGGAGTGGTTGCTGGGGAAGGACCAGTCGCCCGGCTCCGGGCACACGGAGAGTGAGGCGGCCGCGTTCGCGACGGCCCGGCAGGGCCGCTCCTCCTGGACGAGGACCTTCACGGTCTCGGAGACCACGTACGCGAACGCGGTGGCGAGGGGCGCGAGGACCGCGAGGGACACCGCCCGCGGGCTGCGCTGCCCGCGGGCGCGCCACCACACGGCTATGAAGAGGAAACCGAATATCAGCAGCCCGAGTTCGGTCCACACTTCGAACGCCGTCTGCACCCAACCGGGTGCCGAGCGGGCGGAGTCGGTGATGTCGCGGTAGAGGTCCGAGGTGTCCATGGTGACCGACCGTACTCAACGCCCGCGGGCGGCCGCGTGCCACCCCTGGCTGATAGTCCTCCCCGCGCCCTCCGCCTCCAGGATGATCATCGGCAGAACCGGGCGGATGTGCGGCATGTAGGGCGCGGTTCGGGCCCCGGATTCTCGTAGAGTTCCGTCCGTGGGATCTATGCGCAATCCGGTCGGGCCGCTCCCCTCCTCCATCTACTGGCGACGGAGGGCCGTCCTGGCGTCCGTCGTGGCGCTCATCGCGCTGCTCGCCGTATGGGCGGTCAGTTCCGGTGGCGGCACCTCCAGTACGAACGGGAAGGGCCAGGACGGACCCGACCCGGCGGCCTCGATCACACCCGGGCCCTCGGGCACCGGGCCGGCGATCAGTCAGGCCCCGGGCGGGCGAACCGAGTCGGGCGCCGGAACCGCCAAGAACGGTGAACCAAGCTCCGGTTCGGGCGGCGGCGCGGGCTCCGGCGCCGACTCCGGCTCCGCGGCGGGCGCGGGCGGCGGCGCCGGTGCGGCCGGCGGCGCGGCCGCGGCGCAGGTGCCGGCGGACTCCCCGCTGCCGACGTGCTCGACGAGCGCCCTCCAGTGGGAGGTCAAGAGCGCCAAGAACGAGTACGAGGCGGGCGAGAAGCCGCGTCTGGAACTGATCGCCCGCAACATCACCGGATCCACCTGCAAGGTCGATCTCGGCCCCAGGCAGGCCGTCGTGACGATCCTCCAGGCCGGCATCAGCAAGGCCGTCTGGTCCTCGGCGGACTGCCCGCAGGGCGCGGGCACGGCGTTCTTCCGCGTGCCGGCGCAGGGCGAGACCAGGCACACCGTCGAGTGGGACCGCAAGCCGAGCGCTGCCGACCAGTGCCAGACGCCCCCGCAGGGCGCGGCCGTCCCCGACACCTACGTGGTGGAGGCCAAGGCCCCGGGACTGCCGGTGGCGCGGACCTCGTTCGTGCTGAAGCCGGAGTAGGCGCGGCGGGGCCGGGAACGCCGGCCCCCGTGGCCCCGCCCCCGCCCGCGTCCGTCAGACGTAGCGTTCCAGGATCGAGGACTCCGCCAGGCGGGACAGCCCCTCGCGGACGCTGCGGGCGCGGGCCTCGCCGACCCCGTCGACGGCCTGGAGGTCGTCCACGCCGGCCGCGAGCAGCTTCTGCAGCCCGCCGAAGTGCTCCACCAGCCGCTCGATGATCGCGCCCGGCAGCCGCGGCACCTTCGCCAGCAGCCGGTAGCCGCGCGGCGACACCGCCGAGTCCAGCGTCTCGGGCGAGCCCGTGTACCCCAGCGCCCGCGCCACGATGCCCAGCTCCAGCAGCTCCGGGTGCGTCAGCGCGTCCAGGGCCGGCAGAGCCTCCTCGACGGTGCGCGACCGCTTGGCCGTCGGCTCGGGCACGTAGTCCCGGATGACGAGCTCCCGCTCCTGCTCGATCCCGACCGTCAGCTCGTCCAGCTGGAGCGACAGCAGTCGCCCGTCCGTGCCCAGCTCGACCACGTACTCCGCGATTTCCGTCGCGATCCGGCGGACCATTTCCAGCCGCTGCGCGACGGCCGTGACGTCGCGCACCGTGACCAGGTCCTCGATCTCCAGCGCCGACAGCGTGCCCGCGACCTCGTCCAGCCGGAGCTTGTACCGCTCCAGCGTGGCGAGCGCCTGGTTGGCCCGGGACAGGATCGCGCCCGACTCCTCCAGGACGCGGCGCTCCCCGTTCACGTACAGGGCGATCAGCCGCATCGACTGCGAGACGGACACGACGGGGAACCCGCACTGCTTGGAGACGCGGTCCGCGGTGCGGTGCCGGGTGCCGGTCTCCTCCGTCGGGATCGAGGCGTCCGGGACCAGCTGCACGCCGGCCCGCAGGATCTTGGTGAGGTCCTTGTCGAGGATGAGTGCGCCGTCGAGCTTGCACAGCTCCCGCAGCCGGGTCGCGGTGAACTCCACGTCCAGGACGAAACCGCCCGTGCACATCGCCTCGACGGCCTTGTCCATGCCGAGGACGATCAGGCCGCCGGTGTTGCCGCGGACGATCCTCTCCAGGCCGTCGCGCAGGGGCTGGCCGGGTGCGACCGCGCTCAGGGAGGCACGCATCATGGCCTCCTGCCTGGAGCTCGCGCCCGACTTCCCGGATGCTGCTGCCCCGTCCTTGGCTGCCACTGCACTCCTCCGGTCGCGGGTTGCGCCGCCTGCGTAGGGCCGGGCGGACCAGCACAAAGTCTACCGGCGCCCGCTGCGCGCCCGCCGTGGCTTCGCCAGGTGCGCCCCGGGGGACCCCCGCACACGCCCGCCCGCAGGCCCTCCCGGGGCTATTCGCGGGCCGTCTCGCGGGCCGTCTCGCGGGAGCGCCGGCGGGGCAGAACGCGCAGCGCATCGCCCATGTCCGCGACCTCCGTGACCTTCATGCCGGCGGGCACCTTCCCCGGGTCGGCGGGCACCAGCGCGTGCGTGAACCCGAGCCGGTGGGCCTCGGCGAGGCGCCTCTGCACGCCGGTGACCCGGCGGACCTCGCCGGCCAGGCCGACCTCCCCGATGGCGACCAGGTTCTTCGGCAGCGGGACGTCGCTCGCGGCCGAGGCGAGCGCCAGGGCGACGGCCAGGTCGGCGGCCGGCTCGGTCAGCTTCACCCCGCCCACGGTGGCGCTGTAGATGTCCCGCTTGCCGAGCGCGGTGATCCGGCCGCGCTGCTCCAGCACGGCCAGCATCATCGAGACGCGGGAGGTCTCCAGCCCGGAGGTGGTCCGCCGCGGGGAGGGGATCTGCGAGTCGACGGTCAGCGCCTGCACCTCGGCGACCAGCGGCCGCTTGCCCTCCAGGGTGACGGTCAGGCAGGTGCCGGGGACGGCCTCCGCGCGGCGGGTCAGGAACAGCCCGCTGGGGTCGGCGAGGCCGGTGATGCCCTCGTCGTGCAGTTCGAAGCAGCCCACCTCGTCGGTGGCGCCGTACCGGTTCTTCACGCCGCGCACCAGGCGCAGCCGGGCGTGCCGGTCGCCCTCGAACCCGAGGACGACGTCCACCAGGTGCTCCAGCAGCCGCGGGCCGGCGATGGCGCCGTCCTTCGTGACGTGGCCGACGAGCAGCGTCGACATGCCGCGCTCCTTGGACGCCCGGATCAGGGCGCCGGCGACCTCGCGGACCTGGGCCATGCCGCCGGGCGCGCCGTCGATCTCGGGGGAGGCGACGGTCTGGACGGAGTCCAGGACCAGCAGCGAGGGGTTCACGGCCTCGATGTGGCCGAGGACGGCCGACAGGTCGGTCTCGGCGGCGAGGTAGAGGTGGTCGCTGAGCGCGCCGATGCGGTCGGCCCGCAGCCGCACCTGGCTCGCGGACTCCTCCCCGGTGAGGTAGAGGGTGCGGTGGGAGGGGCCGGAGGCCTTGGCCGCCACGTCCAGCAGCAGCGTCGACTTGCCGACGCCCGGCTCGCCGGCGAGCAGGACGACGGCGCCGGGGACGAGGCCGCCGCCGAGCACCCGGTCCAGCTCGTCGACGCCCGTGCTGCGGGCGGTCGCCGTCCTGCCGTCGACCTGCGCGATCGGCAGCGCGGCGGTCGAGACGCGGCCGGGCGCGGTGGTCCGCACGGCGGCCGCCCCCATCTCCTCGACGGTGCCCCACGCCTGGCACTCGGGGCAGCGCCCGAGCCATTTGGCGGTGGTCCAGCCGCACTCGGTGCAGCGGTAGGAGGGCCGGTCCTTGGCGGACGAGCGGGATGTACGGGCAGCCATGGCGCCCACCGTAACGGCAGGCGCCGACAGCCCGGCGTCAGTCGGGCGGTCAGCGGCTGTTCGATCTCGTCACCCGTAAGGGCTAAAACAGCTCAAGGCTTCACGGCTCCCGGCGGGCTGCCGCCTACCTTCGCCAGGGTGAACAGCAGCAACCAGGAAAGCCCCGCCCGGCGCTCCGGCGCGCAACGGGCGCACGGGCGCACGCCCCCCGAGGGGCGCGAAAGAGAACAGGCGCCCCCCTTCCGGCACGAGCCGTACCTGGACGGCCTGTTCACGTACTGCCTGTCCGTCCTGTGCGACCACGACACGGCCACCGACGTCCTCGCCGACGTCCTGGCCGTGGCCGAGCGGCACCCCGGCCGCTGCCCCGACGAGAGCGACCGCCGCGCCTGGCTCTACGCCCTCGCCCGCTGGGCCTGCCTGCGCCGCCTCGCGGAACGGCAGGGGACCCGGCAGGGGACCCGGCAGGGGGCGCACACCGCCCAGCGTGCGCCGGAGCACACCGAAGCGCACCGCGCCCCCGGCGACCGCCCCCGCGACACCGCCGCGCACCGGCGCACCGAGCTGGCCCGGCTCGCCTGGCCCGAGGCCGCCGGCACCACGCCCGAACAGCGCGAGGCCCTCGAACTCGCCGTCCGCCACCGCCTCGGCGTACCCGAGCTCGCCGCGGTCCTCGGCACCCCCGAGGCCGGCGCCCGCGAACTGCTGGCCGGCGCGGCCTGCGAAGTGGAGCGCACCCGCGCCGCCCTCGCCGTCGTCGAGACCGGCGGCTGCCCCTCCGTCTCCCGGCTCACCGGCGGCGGGCAGCTCCTGCTGTCCACCACCCTGCGCACCGAGCTCGTCCGGCACGTGGACGACTGCCCGCGCTGCCGCCGCCTCGCCGAACGCGTCGACGCCGCCTCCCCCTGGCCGGGCTCCTGCGGCATCGAGGCGGCCCTCCCCCTCGTCCAGGCCCCCCGCACCGCCGTGCACGCCGCACTCCAGCGGCCCGGCCGGAGCCGCGGCCGGCCCGCCCCGCGCTTCGACCGCACCGGCTTCCCCGTGGACCCGCGCGACCGGGCCGCCCGCCGCGACCGGCTGCGGGCCCGAGCCGTCACCACCACCGTCGTCGCGACCGTCGTCGCAGCGCCCGTACTCGCCCTGTGGACGACCCACCGCGGCGGCCCCGGCACCGGCGAACCCGCCGGCGCCGACGCCACGCGGATCTCGGCCGGCGAGGCGGAGCTCCCGCCGGGCCGGGCGGGCGGCAGCCCCATGCGGGCGTACGAGAACACCGGCGGAACCGGCCGCACCACCGGCGCCCCCGGCTTCGCCGGACCCTCGCCCTCCGTCTCCGTCGAGGTGATCAGCACCGGCGCCCCGGCCGCCCCCGACCGGCCCGGCGCCCCGGGCCGGCTCACCGTCTCCGCCTCCGCCGACGGCGCAACGACCGTGCTCACCCTGACCGCCTCCGGCGGGGCCCCGGTGCACTGGCGGCTCTCCTCCGACGGCCCCTGGCTCCGCGCGAGCCGGACCGCCGGCACGCTGGCGCCGGGCGACTCCGCCCGGATCCTGATCACGGTGGACGGCGCATCCGAGCCCGTCGGCCCCTGGACCGCCCGCGTCGGCGTCGACCCGGGAGGCGCCGTCGTCGCCGTACGCGGCAGCGGCCGCCCCGCACCGGCCGGAAGCGAGCCCCCCGCCCCCGAGCCGACGCCGACGCCCACCCCGACACCCACCCCCGAACCGACCCCGACCCCGACCCCGACACCCGAGCCGACACCCTCCGGGACCCCCGAGCCCACGCCCACCGCCACGCCGGACGACCCCGGAGGAACGGTTCCCCCACCCCCCGCCGACCCCGCTCCGTGACCGCCGCGCCCCGCCCACGAGGTGCGCGCACAGATCACCGCGGCCACCCTGGAACCAGCGGGGGACCCCGGAGGACCAGGAGGTCCGGATGAGCATGCTGGACAAGCTGAAGCAGATGCTGAAGGGACACGAGTCCAAGGTGGACCAGGCCGTCGACAAGGGCGGCGACATGGTCGACAAGAGGACGCAAGGCAAGTACGCCCGCCACGTCGACACGGCCCAGGAGCGGCTCAAGGACCAGTTCGGCACCACCGGCCGCGACCAGAACCCGCCCCCGCCGCCCGCCCCGCCGCAGCGCTGACCGCCCCGGCGTCCCGGGCGGCCGGCCCGGCACCCGGGCCGGCCGCCCGCGCTACCCCGCCGCCGGCGGGCCCGGCGGGTCCGCCGGGTGCGGCGCCATCGGCAGCAGCGACGCCAGCCGGGCCTCGCACAGCCGCACCAGCTCCGCGTACGCCTCCGCTCCCATGAGCTCGACCAGCTCCGCCCGGTACGACACGTACACCGGCTGCCCGGCGCCGTGCGCCGACGTCGCCGACGTGCACCACCAGTGCAGGTCGTGCCCGCCCGGCCCCCAGCCCCGCCGGTCGTACTCGCCGATGGAGACCTGCAGCACCCGCGTGTCGTCCGGCCGGTCGATCCACTCGTAGGTGCGCCGGATCGGCAGCTGCCAGCACACGTCCGGCTTCGTCTCCAGCGGCTCGCGCCCCTCCCGCAGCGCCAGGATGTGCAGCGAGCACCCCGCGCCCGCCGGGAACCCCGGCCGGTTGAGGAAGATGCACGCCCCCTCCCACCGGCGGGTCTGCCGCTCCCCGTCCTCGTCCCTCTGCACCCACCCGGTGCCGGTGCCCACGTCGTGGAACTGCCACAGCTCCGGGGAGAGCCGGGCCACGTGCTCCGCGACCCGCTTCTCGTCGTCCTCGTCCGAGAAGTGCGCGCCCAGCGTGCAGCAGCCGTCCGAGGCCCGGCCGGCCTGGATGCCCTGGCAGCCGCTGCCGAAGATGCATGTCCAGCGCGAGGTCAGCCACGTCAGGTCGCAGCGGAAGACCTGCTCGTCGTCCGCCGGGTCCGGGAACTCCACCCACGCCCGGGGGAAGTCGAGGCCGGTCTCGTCGCCCGCGGCCGCGGCGGGTCCTACCGCATCGGCCTTCTTGCCGCTCTTGCCGTTCTTGCCGCTCTTGGGCTTGTCGGCCTTCTTGGTGTGTGGCACGCAACCAAGCCTATGCCGCTCTTCGGGCACCCCCGGCTCCCGCCGCACAGTAGCGTTTCCCCTTATGAGACTCGGTGTCCTCGATGTGGGGTCGAACACGATCCACTTGCTGGTGGTGGACGCGCACCCCGGCGCGCGCCCGCAGCCGGCGCACTCGCACAAGGTCGAGCTGCGCCTCGCCCAGCTGCTCGACGAACACGGGGCGGTCACCCGCGACGGCATCGAGCTCCTCGTCTCGGCGATAGCCGGCGCGGCGCAGGCCGCCGAGGACAAGGGCTGCGAGGACGTCCTGCCCTTCGCGACCAGCGCCGTGCGCGAGGCCACCAACGCCGACGAGGTGCTGGCCCGCGTCAAGGCCGAGACCGGCGTCGACCTGGCCGTCCTCAGCGGCGAGGACGAGGCGCGGCTCACCTTCCTCGCCGCCCGCCGCTGGTTCGGCTGGTCGGCGGGCCGCCTGCTCGTCCTCGACATCGGCGGCGGCTCCCTGGAGATCGCCTACGGCATCGACGAGGACCCGGACGCGGCCGCCTCCCTCCCGCTCGGCGCAGGCCGCCTCACCTCGGCCTGGCTGCCGGGCGACCCGCCGGAGCCGGCCGACATCCGCGCCCTGCGGCGGCACGCGCGGGCCCAGATCGCCCGCGTCGTCCGCGAGTTCAGCCGCTTCGGGACCCCCGACCACGTCGTGGCCACCTCCAAGACGTTCAAGCAGCTGGCCCGCATCGCCGGCGCCGCCCGCTCCGCAGACGGCCCCTACGCGCAGCGCGAACTCTCGCGCAAGGCACTGGAGGAGTGGGTGCCCAAGCTCTCCGAGATGACCGTCGAGCAGCGCTCCACCCTCCCGGGCGTCTCCGAGGGCCGCGCCGCCCAGCTGCTGGCCGGGGCCCTGGTCGCCGAGGGCGCCATGGACCTCTTCGGCATCGACGAGCTGGAGATCTGCCCGTGGGCGCTGCGCGAGGGCGTCATCCTGCGCCGCCTGGACCACCTGCCCACCTGATGCCGCGCCCGGCCCGGCCGGCCGCGGCGGCCGGTCTGCCCCCGGCCGCGCGGGGCCCGTACCCTGTCCCCGTGGCAGAACCCGTCCGCGTCCCGACCGCGAAAGTCGCCCTCTCCACCGCCTCCGTCTACCCGGAGTCGACGGCGACCGCCTTCGAGATCGCCGCGCGCCTCGGCTACGACGGCGTGGAGGTCATGGTCTGGACGGACCCGGTCAGCCAGGACATCGACGCGCTGCGCCGCCTCTCCGACCGGCACGGCGTGCCGATCCTCGCCGTCCACGCGCCCTGCCTGCTGATCACCCAGCGCGTCTGGTCGACCGACCCGTGGATCCGGCTCCGGCGGGCGCAGGCCGCCGCCGAGCGGCTCGGCGCGAGCACCGTCGTCGTCCACCCGCCGTTCCGCTGGCAGCGCCAGTACGCCCGGGACTTCGTCACCGGCATCTGGCGCATGGCCGACGAGACCGGCGTCCGGTTCGCCGTCGAGAACATGTACCCCTGGCGCTACCGCGACCGCGAGATGCTCGCCTACGCGCCCGAGTGGGACGTCACCAAGGACGACTACCGGCACTTCACCGTCGACCTGTCGCACACCGCGACCGCCCGCACCGACGCCACCGCGATGGTCGACCGGATGGGCGACCGCCTCGCGCACGTCCACCTCGCCGACGGCAACGGCTCCGCGAAGGACGAGCACCTCGTCCCCGGCCGCGGCACCCAGCCCTGCGCCGAGCTCCTGGAGCGGCTCGCCGCGAACTCCTTCGACGGGCACGTCGTCATCGAGGTCAACACCCGCAGGGCCATGTCCTCCGCCGAGCGCGAGGCCGACCTCGCCGAGGCCCTCGCCTTCACCCGGCTCCACCTGGCCACCGCCCCGGCGCGCCGCCCGTGACCGGAAACGCCGCGCAGGCGGGCACCGCCCCCGCCGCGCCCGCCCGGCAGCGGCACCTGACCGAGGACTGACCCTCCCGTCCCGGCATCCGGACCGGCTGTCCGCATCCCGGTCCGGGGGCGTAGCCTCGTAACCGAGCCATATCCGCAGTCGCGGCGGCGCCCCGGCGCCACCGCACTCATGGGGAGTGAACCCGATGCCCGAGCTGAGGTCCCGCACTGTCACCCACGGCCGCAACATGGCGGGCGCCCGCGCCCTCATGCGTGCGTCGGGCGTAGCGAGCGAGGACATCGGGAAGCCGATCGTCGCGGTCGCCAACTCCTTCACCGAGTTCGTCCCCGGCCACACCCACCTCGCGCCGGTCGGCCGGATCGTCTCCGACGCCATCCGCGCGGCAGGGGCCGTCCCCCGTGAGTTCAACACCATCGCCGTCGACGACGGCATCGCCATGGGCCACGGCGGCATGCTCTACTCGCTGCCGTCGCGCGACCTGATCGCCGACTCCGTCGAGTACATGGTCGAGGCGCACTGCGCCGACGCCCTGATCTGCATCTCCAACTGCGACAAGATCACCCCGGGCATGCTGATGGCCGCGATGCGCCTGAACATCCCGGTCGTCTTCGTCTCCGGCGGCCCCATGGAGGCCGGCCAGGCCACCCTCGTCGACGGCACCGTCCGCAAACTCGACCTGATCAACGCCATCGTCGACGCGGTCAACGAGAACGTCTCCGACGAGGACGTGCTGCGCATCGAGGAGAACGCCTGCCCCACCTGCGGCTCGTGTTCCGGCATGTTCACCGCCAACTCGATGAACTGCCTCGCCGAGGCCATCGGCCTCGCCCTCCCCGGCAACGGCTCCGTCCTCGCCACCCACACCGCCCGCCGCGCCCTCTACGAACAGGCCGGCCGCACCGTCGTCGAGATCACCAAGCGGTACTACGAGGACGGCGACGAATCCGTCCTCCCCCGCAACATCGCCACCCGCGAGGCCTTCGAGAACGCCATGGCCCTCGACATCGCCATGGGCGGCTCGACCAACACGATCCTGCACCTCCTGGCCGCCGCCCAGGAAGCCGGCCTCGACTACGACCTGAAGGACATCGACGCCGTCTCCCGCCGCGTCCCCTGCCTGGCCAAGGTCGCCCCGAACGTCGCCCCCGGCGGCACCTACTACATGGAGGACGTCCACCGGGCCGGCGGCATCCCCGCCATCCTCGGCGAACTCCACCGCGGCGGCCTCCTCAACAAGGACGTCACCACCGTCCACTCCCGGGGCCTGGAGGACTGGCTCGCCACCTGGGACGCCCGCTCCGGCACCGCCTCCGCGGAGGCGATGGAGCTGTGGCACGCCGCCCCCGGATGCAAGCGCTCCGCGACGGCCTTCTCCCAGTCCGAGCGCTGGGAGTCCCTCGACCTCGACGCCGAGAACGGCTGCATCCGCTCCGTGCAGCACGCGTACAGCAAGGACGGCGGCCTCGCCGTCCTCAAGGGCAACATCGCCGTCGACGGCTGCGTCGTGAAGACCGCCGGCGTCGACGAGTCGATCTGGACCTTCGAGGGCCCGGCCGTCGTCTGCGAATCCCAGGACGAGGCCGTCGAGAAGATCCTCTCCAAGCAGGTCAAGGAGGGCGACGTCGTCGTCATCCGCTACGAGGGCCCCAAGGGCGGCCCCGGCATGCAGGAGATGCTCTACCCGACCTCCTTCCTCAAGGGCCGCGGCCTCGGCAAGGCCTGCGCCCTGATCACCGACGGCCGCTTCTCCGGCGGCACCTCCGGCCTGTCCATCGGCCACGCCTCCCCGGAGGCCGCCTCGGGCGGCACGATCGCCCTCGTCGAGGACGGCGACCGCATCCGCATCGACATCCCGAACCGCTCGATCGACCTCCTCGTCGACGAGGCCGTGCTGGAGGCCCGCCGCGAGGCCCTCGGCGGCGTCTACGCCCCGAAGAACCGCGAACGCAAGGTCTCGGCCGCCCTCCGCGCCTACGCGGCGATGGCGACGAGCGCCGACAAGGGCGCGGTCCGCGACGTCTCGAAGCTGACGGGCTGACGCACCCACCGCGAAGCCCCGGCCGCCGCACCTGCGGCGGGCCGGGGCTTCCGTGCACCCGGGCCAGGTCAGGGCTGGGTGAAGTGGCCGAGCAGGTCGGCGATCACGTGCGTGCTGCCGCCGAAGCTGTTCCACACGGCCGCACCGCCGCCCGAGACGGGCGTGGTGACGTGGTTGGGGACGGTGTCCCCGGGCCGGGTGTTCACGCTGCTGGCCGCGGGGCGCGCCGCGCCGGCCGCGTAGACGGTGAGGAACCCGGCGCCGGTGGACTCGGTCGCCGTCACGTTGAGGACGGCCCCGACGGCACCCGCCGGCAGGCCGGTGACCGCGGCGGTCGCACCCGGGGCGAGCCTGCCGGTGGTGCGGGTGTCGGCGAGGCGCTTGGGCACTGCGGGGGTGAACAGGGCCCGGCCGTCCTTGCCGTACCAGCCGACCGCGTCCACGACGACGTGGGTGGAGCCGGTGTTGGTCCACAGGGTGATGGTCCCGTCCGGGCCGACGGGAACGATCGCCTGGTTGGACTTGTCCTTGCCGGGCTCGACGTTGAGGTTCGAGGTGGCCGGCCGCCGCGCCGGATCGGGGTAGGCGATGACGTGCGCGTCTGCGGTGGCGCCCGTTCCCGTCAGGTTCAGCGCGACCGCGGTCGCGCCGGCCGGGATACCCGCGGTTCCGGCGACCTTGACCGTGCGGATCTGCCCGCCGCCCAGCGCGCCGCCCGCTGTGCGGGTGTCGGCGAGGCGGGTCGGGGCGACCGGCGTGAACCGGTGGCCGGCGCCGGGCTGGTAGTAGCCGGCGAAGTCGACGACGAGTTCCGCCCGGCCCGAGTTGAGCTGCGCCTGTATCCGGCCGTCGGCGCCGACAGGCACGGTGACCGTGTTGGAGGACGTGCCGCCGGCCCGGACGTTCACGTTGGACGTCGCGGGCCGCGGCTGACCCGACGGCCACACGCTCAGGTGCGTGTCCTCGGTCGCGCCGGTGACGGTCACATTGAGGACGGCGGCGGCCATGCCGCCGGAGAGGGCGTGGCCCGGCACGGCCTGCCCGACGGGCAGCGCCACCTGGACGGGCCCCCCGCTGTGGAGGGCGCTGCCGGTGGTGCGGCTGTCCAGCAGCCGGAACGGTGCGACGGCGGTGTACGCGGACGGCGCGTAGTCGACCTGCACCCTCCGGGTGGCGGTGGTCTCCGTCCCCTGCGAGTCGCGGACGGTGACGGTCACCCCGTAGGTGCCGGGGCGGGCGTAGGTGTGCTCGACGGGGCCCGTGTGCTCGGTGCTCGTCCCGGAGCCGTCCCCGAAGTCGACATGCACGAACCGCACGGGCCAGGGAGCCGTCGTGCCGGACGGGTCGATCCGCACCGTCAGCGGCCGTACGTGGCTGCTCGGGTCGGCCGAGGCCGGCAGGACAGGCTCGGCGGTGAAGGCCGCGGCAGGCGGGGTGGCCGCGGTGACCCGAACGGTCCTCTCGTCGGAGAAGGTGGTTCCGCCGCCGTTGACGCCCGTCACCGTGACCTTGCACTCGCACGGGGAGCGGTACACGTGCGAGGCGCGCGGCGCACCGTCCCCGGAGTCGACCGCGGCGACAGGGGCGCTGCCGTCACCGAAGTCGACCCGGTAGCTCATCATCGTCGGCCACTTGCTGTCCGAGTACGCCCGCACCTCGACGGGGGTGCCGGCCGGCGCCCAGGACGGTTCGACGTCCATCCACACCTTGGACAGGAAGTCGTGCGTCTCGCGGGCGCCGCGGTCGAGGTACCCGCCGTTGCGCCCGGTGTTGGGCACCCGGGGGTCGTCGGACATCGGGTAGCCGTCGTAGTCGGTGGTGGTCACGCCGGGAGCCGTCGCGTCGGCGGAGTCGACGGCGAGCGAGACGCTCGCTTCACGGGGATCCGAGGTCAGCAGGTCGTGGGCGCCCTGGCCGGTCGCCGCGCGGAAGGCTTCGGGCGTCGGATGGACCGCGCCGGACCAGGCGTACACCTGCTGCAGCGGGGCATTCGCGATGGTCAGGTTGTAGTCGACGCGGGTGCCCTCGACGGCACCCGGTGCGACCGCGATGCCCTGGCGGGGCTCGGCCGACTTGCAGTGGTCGGAAGTGCGGCTGTTGTGGAGCACGTTGTTGAAGAGTCCGCTGCCGGTCGAGCCGCCGCCGACGGAGGCCATCGCCCCGCAGTACCCGACGATCATGTTGTTGGTCAGGATCGTTCCGGGCGCGTCCACCGCGGTGACGGCCTGACCCCGTGAGCCGATGAGCATGCTGCGGCTCACGACGGTGTCGCGGGAACCGCCCGCGATCCGGACGCCGGCGATCTCGCTGCGGACGACCTGCACGTCCGTGCTGCCCTCGACGAGGAGTGCGTCGGGAAGGTTGCCCTTCGTCACGGAGACGCCCTCCAGCCGGATCCCGGCAGCACCGCTGATCGTGACGCCGCCGAAGGCGCGCAGACCGCTGAGCCGGACGTGGGAGGCTCCACGGATGGTCACTGCCCTGGTGTAGGCCGGCTCCGCGTGACGGCGGTCCCCGACCGGATCCAGGGCGAAGGCGATCGGCCGTCCCGGCTCGCCGGACCGGTCGATGGTGACCGACTCGTCGTACTGCTTCCCCGGCCTGATCTTCACGGTCTGCCCCGGCTGCACGACCTTGGCCGCGGCCGAGAGCGTGCAGTACGGGACGGCCTGCGAACCGGGGCCGGCGTCGGAGCAGCGGGAGGCGTCGCGGTTGTCGACGTAGAGCGTGGACGGCGTGTCGGCGGCGGCCGCGGCGCCGGGCATGCCGAGGAGGGTGACGAGGCCTGCGGTCAACAGGGTCGCCACGCGGGTGGGACGCACCAGAGGAGTTCCTTAGCGCACGGAATTGGGCGTGGACCACGAAGGGTGCGGTGCACGGCGCGCCGGCGGCCCGGCCTGTTCCCCCCGGCCCCCCCGGCCGTGCGCCCGCTGGTCCACGGAGACGGAGATCATCATCCCTCCTCGGAGATGCGGCTGTCACCTCGGGAGTGGCGCACGCACGGCCGAATGCGCAGGCCGCGGGCCGCTCTACCAGGCGGCCGGGCGGGCGGCGTCCGCAGCGAAGACCGTGCCGTCCGGGGCGGAGGCGAAGACGCGGCCGGCCGCCGCGACCGGGGCCGGCAGGGCTGCCGTGAAGGTGTTCGGGGCGGCCGCCATACGGGGCTTCGTCTGGCCCAGCGGGCGGCCCGCGGCCGCGTCCACCGCCAGCAGGCGGCCGTCCGGCGCGGACAGGAAGACGCGGCCGTCCGCGAAGACCGGCCGGGACGCCACCGCCAGGCCCGTCTCCAGCCGCCACTGCTCCTTCGCCGGGCCGATCGCCGCCAGGCCGCCCGAGGCGCCGAAGGCGTACACGACGCCGTCCCCGCCGACCGACGCCTGCGTCTGGTAGAGCGGGGTGCCCGGGCGGACCCGCTTCACGGCGCGGGTGCCGAGGTCGATCCGGACGACCGCCTCCGTCTTCCCCTCCAGGTCGCTGTCCAGCAGGAACAGCCCGCCCTGCGCCGCCCCGACCGGCTGGAGCAGCCCGGCCGTGCGCAGCTGCCAGCGGGCCGCGCCGGTCGCCGGGTCCACCGCCGCCACCCGGGTCGCGGAGCCGTCGCCGTCGGGCACGGCCGCGTACAGGGCGGGCCCCGCGGGATCCTGCGTGCCGCCCCACCACTGCGTGCCGGTGCCGCCGACCTGCCTGGTCCAGCGGACCGCGCCGGTCGCCGGGTCCAGCGCGGTCGCCGTCCCCGACGCCGACACGGCGAGGACGTGCCCGCCCGCCGCGACCGCCCGGGCGCCGCCCGGCAGCGGGTGCCGCCACCGTTCCGCACCCGTGTCCGGGTCCCGCGCCTGGAGCAGGCCGGCGCCCGGCGCCGCGGTCAGGACGAGCCCGCCCGCCAGCAGCGGGGCCTCCTGCGCGGTCCCGGGTGCGCTCCGGCCGGCGGCCGGCACGCTCCACACGGCCGTCCCGTCCGCCGCGTCGAGCCGTACCGCGGCCAGGCCCGCCCCCGCGCAGTACAGGGCCGTTCCGTCCGCCGCGCACGCGGCGCCCGCACCGCCCTGAGCCGGTCCGCCCGGACCGCCCGGAGTGACCGCCCACGGGGCGGGCGGCTGCTGCGGGGGCGCGCTCCGGCCGGCGGTACGGGCGGCCAGCGACTCCCCGCCGTCCGAGCCGGCCGCGTACACGCCGCCCGCCGCCAGGGCGGACGCCGCCAGCACCGCGGCCGCGACGGCACCGCGCCGCCGCCGCGACCAGCGCCGGGCGCGCGGCCGCGGCCCGCCGGCCTCGCCCGGCCCCCCGGCGCCGCCGTCCCCGCCCGCGCCCGCGCCCGCCCCCGGCTCCGGCTCCGGCGCGCGGCTCCGTACGTGCGTGGCGTCCTCGGCGCCGGCCCGCCCTACCGCCTCCGCGGCCGGGCGGGGCCGCGGCTGCGGGATGAACGCCTGCGTGTCCTCGCCGGTCGGGTACGCGACCGCCCGCACCTCCGCGATCAGCTCCCCGGCGGTGGGCCGGTCCGCCGGGTCCTTCGCCAGGCACCGCGCCACGACCGGGGCGAGCCGCTCCGGCAGCCCGCTCAGGTCGGGCTCGCCGTGCACCACCTGGTACGCGACGAGGTAGTGGCTGTCGGAGTCGAACGGCCCGCGCCCGGTCGCCGCGTGCACCAGCACCGCCCCCAGGGCGAAGACGTCCGCGGCCGGGCCGACCTCGCGGGGCCGCTGGAACTGCTCGGGCGCCATGTAGGGCGGCGTCCCGATCAGCTTGCCGGTCTCCGTGCGCAGCTGGCTGTCCGCGGGCCGGGAGATCCCGAAGTCGATGACCCGGACCCCGTCGGGCGCCATCAGCACGTTCCCCGGCTTGAGGTCCCGGTGCACGACGCCCGCCCGGTGGATGTCCCGCAGCGCCTCCGCGAGCCCGGCGGCGAGCCGCGTCAGCTCGGCGGCGTCCAGGACCCGCTCGCGGACCCGCTCGGCGAGCGTCGGCGCGTCGATGAACAGGGTCGCCATCCAGGGCCGTTCGGCGTCCGGGTCGGCGTCCACGACGGGCGCCGTGAAGGCCCCGCTCACCCGCCGCGCGGCGGCGACCTCCTGGCGGAAACGCGCCCGGAACTCGGGGTCGACCGCATGCTGCGGATGCACGATCTTGACGGCGAGTTTCAGCCCCGACCCGGACGTGGCGAGATGGACGACGCCCATCCCCCCGGAGCCGAGCACCCCTTCGAGCCGGTACTGCCCGGCGTACTCCGGAAAGCCCACCCAGTCCGCACGCCGCGACTGCACCGCTCCACCACCCCCGACGGAGCCTAGTCGATGCCCCGTACGGGGCCACAAGGGTCCTGCTACCCTGCGCGGGTTGCGCACCGCAGCATTTCCGGGGGGAGATCACGCATGTCCGTCGAGAACGATTCCGGCCAAGTCCAGAGCACGGCGTCCGGCTCCGGCTTCCCGACCTTTCCGATCGCTCCGGGCTACCGGGTGAACGTCCGCAGCGGGCCGGGCACCAACCACTCCATCGTCCGCGTCCTGCCGTACGGCGCATGGGTCGGCATCCGCTGCCAGTGCAGCGGGACGACCGTGACGGGCCCGTACGGCACGTCGAACATCTGGGACTGCATCGGGAACGGCGAGTTCGTCTCCGACGCGTACGTGAAGACCGGCAGCGACGGCTACGTCGCCGGCCTCTGCGGCTGACCCGCCCGCACGGCGGCCCCGGGGCGACAGCACCCGGGGCCGCCGCCGGCCACCCGGCCACCCGTCCGCCGCGTGAGACGCCCCGGCCGGGCCGCGCCCGCCGGGGGATAATCGCCGGTGTGAGCGACGACCAGCCCGAGAAGACCCCCGCCGCGCCGGCCGCGAAGGCCCCGGCGGCGCCCGCCGGAGGCCCCGAGCCGGAGCCGATCCGCTTCTTCGGCACCACCTGGCTCCACCACGACGGCGGGTACGCCCTGCGCCGGGTCGCCGCCGGTGCCGGCTCGATCATCACGGCCGCCGCCGCGGCAGTCCTGCTCCGCCTCTCCTACGAGGGCCTGGAGATCGGCAACGCCGGCTCGTTCCTGAACATCTCCGTCGTCGTCCTCTTCGCGATCTGCAGCGCCATCGCCTTCGTCAAGACCTGGGACTCCTTCAGCCGCCGGCCCGCGCCGTCCTCCGACGAGGCCGCGCTCAAGGGCCTCAAGACCATCGGTTTCATCGGCTCCCTCATCGCGTACTTCCTGCGCTGCTTCGCCGAAGCGCCCGGCGAGGGCCTGCGCCGCGCCGAGTACGAGCGCGCCGTCGCCGAGTACGAGCGCCGCCGCAGCTCCCGTGCGGGCAACCCGGCCGCGCGCGGGCCCAGGCGCAAGCGGTAGCCGAGACGGCATCGCGGCATCGCCGTCGCCGCACCCTCTGACCGCACTGCGGACACCCCCTCGCCGCCGGGCCCGCGAGTGCAAGGATGAGCAGGTGGGAGGGCGCGCCCGCCCGTGCGCCCGCAGCAACAGCAGCAGCCAGCCAGCCAGCTCGACGAGGTGACACCGCATGACCCAGACAGTCGCAGTCCTCGGTACCGGAAAGATCGGCGAGGCCCTGCTCAGCGGCATGATCCGCGGCGGCCGGCCCGCCGGGCAGCTCCTCGTCACCGCCCGCCGCCCCGAACGCGCCGAGGAACTGCGCGCCCGCTACGGCGTCGAAGCCGTCAGCAACGCCGAGGCCGCCGAGCGGGCCGACACCCTCATCCTCACCGTCAAGCCGCAGGATATGGGCCGCCTCCTCGACGAACTCGCCCCCCACGTCCCCGCGGACCGCCTCGTCATCAGCGGCGCCGCCGGCATCCCCACGTCCTTCTTCGAGGAGCGGCTCGCCGCCGGCACGCCCGTCGTCCGCGTCATGACGAACACGCCGGCCCTCGTCGACGAGGCGATGTCCGTCATCTCGGCCGGCAGCCACGCCACCGCCGAGCACCTCGCCCACGCCGAGGAGATCTTCGGCGGCGTCGGCAAGACCCTCCGCGTCCCCGAATCCCAGCAGGACGCGGCGACGGCCCTGTCCGGCTCCGGGCCCGCCTACTTCTACTACCTCGTCGAGGCCATGACCGACGCCGGCATCCTCCTCGGCCTGCCGCGCGCCCAGGCGCACGACCTCATCGTCCAGGCCGCCATCGGCGCGGCCGTCATGCTCCGCGACAGCGGCGAGCACCCGGTCAAGCTCCGCGAGGCCGTCACCTCCCCGGCCGGCACCACGATCAACGCGATCGTCGAACTCGAACGCCACGGCGTCCGCGCCGCCCTCATCGCCGCCCTCGAAGCGGCCCGCGACCGCAGCCGCGAGCTCGCCACCGGCAGCAGCTGACGCCGGCCGGAGCCGGGCCGGGGCGGAAGCGGACCCAGTCCCGCCCCGGCCGCGCCGTCCTCCGCCTCAGGGCGCCAGGAGTCCGATCGCCTCGTACGCCCGGTCCACCACCGGCCGCGCCAGCGCCCTCGCCCGCGCCGCGCCCTCGCGCAGCACCCGGTCCACCGCCGCGGGATCCGCGGCCAGCTCGGCGTGCCGCTCCCGCAGCGGCCGCAGCACCTCCACCACCGCCTCGGCCACGTCCCGCTTCAGGGCCCCGTACCCGGCGTACCCGTCGGCGAGGGCCGCCGGGTCCCCGCCCGTACAGGCGGCGAGGATGTCCAGCAGGTTCGCGACCCCGGGCCGCCCGGCCCGGTCGTACACGACGCCGCCGTCCCCGCTGTCGGTGACGGCCCGCATCACCTTCCGCCGTACCACCTCGGGCTCGTCCAGCAGGAACACCACCCCGGGCCCGTCCCCGAACGACTTGCCCATCTTCGACGTGGGGTCCTGGAGGTCCATCACGCGCGCCGCCACCGCCGGGTGGACCGCCCGCGGCACCGTGAACGTGTGCCCGTACCGCTGGTTGAAGCGGACGGCCAGGTCCCGGGTCAGTTCGACGTGCTGCCGCTGGTCCTCCCCGACCGGCACCTCCCCGGCCCCGTACGCGAGGATGTCGGCCGCCATCAGCACCGGGTACGTCAGCAGCGACAGCCGCACCCCCGCCCCCGCACCCCTGGCCTGTACGGCCTTCTCCTTGTACTGGACCATCCGCCGCAGCTCGCCGTCCGTGGCGGTGCACTCCAGCAAGTACGCAAGCCGTGTGTGCTCGTCGACGTGGCTCTGGACGAAGAGGGTGCACCGGTCGGGCGACAGCCCGGCCGCCAGCAGCAGGGTCGCCGCCTGCCGGCTGAGCCTGCGCACCCGCGCCGGATCGTGCTCGACGGTGAGCGCGTGCAGGTCGACTACGCAGAACAGGGCGTCGTCGGGTTGGTGCTCGGCCTCGACCCACTGCCGTACGGCCCCCAGGTAGTTGCCCAGCGTCAGGTGGCCGGTCGGCTTGATCCCGCTGAAGATCCGCGTCATGTCGGTGTCTCTCCCTGTCCGTGTCGGTGTGGCGGCCGCCGGCTGGTGGGGCGGCCAGGCCACTCCGCGGATGCGGGGAGGAAACGAAAAACGGCCGCCGAGGCGGCGGCCGTGAGCGCGTACGTGCTCGCGTGGTGGATCGGCCGCCGTCAGGCGGGCCACCAGCGAAGGTTCGGCACGAGTGCGCGCGTGGTCATGACGGCCACAGTAGCGGCCGACGGGCCGCCCGGCGCGGGAGTTGACACACCCTTGCGCCGTCCGTAAGGTTCTTCGAGTTGTCCGACGTGAGCGCCGACTGCGGTCGGTCCCCGGACAGCCATTCCGCACCACACACCTGAGCGAACGGCGCGCTGTGCCGTCTCGTTTTCATGCGTGTTTGCGAATGGGGAATCCGCGTTCCAGGACGCAGCCGCCGATTGGCATCGGGGGCGAGGAATCCGCTAATGTCTCACAACGCCGCAGGGGCCCAACGGCCCCCAAGGCGAATCCCGCTGACTGGGAGTCAGCCCCGAGAGGGTCTGATAGAGTCGAAACCGCCGGAAAGGGAAAGCGCGAAAGCGAAAACCCCGGAAAGCGGAGCGCGAAAGACTCTGATAGAGTCGGAAACGCAGGAAAGAAGAACGAAAGCCCGGAGGAAAGCCCCAGTAAGTGTTACTGCGGGTGAGTACAAAGGAAGCGTCCGTTCCTTGAGAACTCAACAGCGTGCCAAAAATCAACGCCAGAAGTTGATACCCCGTCCACTCCGGTGGATGAGGTTCCTTTGAAAAAGACCTGTGAGGCTTCCTCTGGAAGTGCTTGCAGGCAACAACACAGCGAGGACGCAGTGGTCAGTCGGTCCTATTCCGGCATGACTGGCCCGCTCTACGTGTGTGTGCACCGGATGACCGGTAAACATTCATGGAGAGTTTGATCCTGGCTCAGGACGAACGCTGGCGGCGTGCTTAACACATGCAAGTCGAACGATGAACCTTCTTCGGGAGGGGATTAGTGGCGAACGGGTGAGTAACACGTGGGCAATCTGCCCTTCACTCTGGGACAAGCCCTGGAAACGGGGTCTAATACCGGATACGACTGCGGAAGGCATCTTCCGCGGTGGAAAGCTCCGGCGGTGAAGGATGAGCCCGCGGCCTATCAGCTTGTTGGTGGGGTAATGGCCTACCAAGGCGACGACGGGTAGCCGGCCTGAGAGGGCGACCGGCCACACTGGGACTGAGACACGGCCCAGACTCCTACGGGAGGCAGCAGTGGGGAATATTGCACAATGGGCGAAAGCCTGATGCAGCGACGCCGCGTGAGGGATGACGGCCTTCGGGTTGTAAACCTCTTTCAGCAGGAAGAAGCGAAAGTGACGGTACCTGCAGAAGAAGCGCCGGCTAACTACGTGCCAGCAGCCGCGGTAATACGTAGGGCGCAAGCGTTGTCCGGAATTATTGGGCGTAAAGAGCTCGTAGGCGGCCAGTCACGTCGGATGTGAAAGCCCGAGGCTTAACCTCGGGTCTGCATTCGATACGGGCTGGCTAGAGTGTGGTAGGGAGATCGGAATTCCTGGTGTAGCGGTGAAATGCGCAGATATCAGGAGGAACACCGGTGGCGAAGGCGGATCTCTGGGCCATTACTGACGCTGAGGAGCGAAAGCGTGGGAGCGAACAGGATTAGATACCCTGGTAGTCCACGCCGTAAACGTTGGGAACTAGGTGTTGGCGACATTCCACGTCGTCGGTGCCGCAGCTAACGCATTAAGTTCCCCGCCTGGGGAGTACGGCCGCAAGGCTAAAACTCAAAGGAATTGACGGGGGCCCGCACAAGCGGCGGAGCATGTGGCTTAATTCGACGCAACGCGAAGAACCTTACCAAGGCTTGACATATACCGGAAACATCCAGAGATGGGTGCCCCCTTGTGGTCGGTATACAGGTGGTGCATGGCTGTCGTCAGCTCGTGTCGTGAGATGTTGGGTTAAGTCCCGCAACGAGCGCAACCCTTGTCCTGTGTTGCCAGCATGCCCTTCGGGGTGATGGGGACTCACAGGAGACCGCCGGGGTCAACTCGGAGGAAGGTGGGGACGACGTCAAGTCATCATGCCCCTTATGTCTTGGGCTGCACACGTGCTACAATGGCCGGTACAATGAGCTGCGATACCGTGAGGTGGAGCGAATCTCAAAAAGCCGGTCTCAGTTCGGATTGGGGTCTGCAACTCGACCCCATGAAGTCGGAGTCGCTAGTAATCGCAGATCAGCATTGCTGCGGTGAATACGTTCCCGGGCCTTGTACACACCGCCCGTCACGTCACGAAAGTCGGTAACACCCGAAGCCGGTGGCCCAACCCTTGTGGAGGGAGCCGTCGAAGGTGGGACTGGCGATTGGGACGAAGTCGTAACAAGGTAGCCGTACCGGAAGGTGCGGCTGGATCACCTCCTTTCTAAGGAGCACAGTACCGATTGCAGGCAAACGTTCTGCACGGTCAGCTCATGGGTGGAACGTTGATTAGTTGGCGCGAGTGACTCGAAAGGTCTCCCAGTACTGCCCTTGGGCGTGGAAGAGAGAACACGGAGAGCGCTGGCGCTTGGCACGTTGTTGGGTCCTGAAGGCACGGCCGTCTGGCTAGTCTTCAGTGCCGGCCCCGGTAAAGCTCTGTTTCGGCAGGGTGTGACGGGTGGCTGGTCGTTGTTTGAGAACTACACAGTGGACGCGAGCATCTGTGGCCAAGTTTTTAAGGGCGCACGGTGGATGCCTTGGCACCAGGAACCGATGAAGGACGTGAGAGGCCGCGATAGGCCCCGGGGAGCTGCCAACTGAGCTTTGATCCGGGGGTGTCCGAATGGGGAAACCCGGCAGTCGTCATGGGCTGTCACCCGCTGCTGAACACATAGGCAGTGTGGAGGGAACGAGGGGAAGTGAAACATCTCAGTACCCTCAGGAAGAGAAAACAACCGTGATTCCGGGAGTAGTGGCGAGCGAAACCGGATGAGGCCAAACCGTATGCGTGTGATACCCGGCAGGGGTTGCGCATGCGGGGTTGTGGGAATGAGCTTCAGTCGTCTGCCGGCGGCTGGGCGAGTCAGAAACCGTATGGATAGGCGAAGGACATGCGAAAGGTCCGGCGTAGAGGTAAGACCCCGTAGCTGAAATCTGTGCGGCTTGCTTGCTCATCTCCCAAGTAGCACGGGGCCCGAGAAATCCCGTGTGAATCTGGCGGGACCACCCGCTAAGCCTAAATATTCCCTGGTGACCGATAGCGGATAGTACCGTGAGGGAATGGTGAAAAGTACCGCGGGAGCGGAGTGAAATAGTACCTGAAACCGTGTGCCTACAAGCCGTGGGAGCGTCGGGATCTTCGGATCCTCGTGACTGCGTGCCTTTTGAAGAATGAGCCTGCGAGTTAGCGGTGTGTAGCGAGGTTAACCCGTGTGGGGAAGCCGTAGCGAAAGCGAGTCCGAACAGGGCGTTTGAGTTGCACGCTCTAGACCCGAAGCGGAGTGATCTAGCCATGGGCAGGTTGAAGCGGAGGTAAGACTTCGTGGAGGACCGAACCCACCAGGGTTGAAAACCTGGGGGATGACCTGTGGTTAGGGTGAAAGGCCAATCAAACTCCGTGATAGCTGGTTCTCCCGAAATGCATTTAGGTGCAGCGTCGTGTGTTTCTTGCCGGAGGTAGAGCACTGGATAGGCGATGGGCCCTACCGGGTTACTGACCTTAGCCAAACTCCGAATGCCGGTAAGTGAGAGCGCGGCAGTGAGACTGTGGGGGATAAGCTCCATGGTCGAGAGGGAAACAGCCCAGAGCATCGACTAAGGCCCCTAAGCGTACGCTAAGTGGGAAAGGATGTGGAGTCGCAGAGACAACCAGGAGGTTGGCTTAGAAGCAGCCACCCTTGAAAGAGTGCGTAATAGCTCACTGGTCAAGTGATTCCGCGCCGACAATGTAGCGGGGCTCAAGCGTACCGCCGAAGTCGTGTCATTGCAGTAATACTCCCAACGGAGGCTGTGATGGGTAGGGAGCGTCGTGTGCCGGGTGAAGCAGCCGCGGAAGCGAGTTGTGGACGGTTCACGAGTGAGAATGCAGGCATGAGTAGCGATACACACGTGAGAAACGTGTGCGCCGATTGACTAAGGGTTCCTGGGTCAAGCTGATCTGCCCAGGGTAAGTCGGGACCTAAGGCGAGGCCGACAGGCGTAGTCGATGGACAACCGGTTGATATTCCGGTACCCGCTTTGAAACGCCCAATATCGAGGCGAGCGATGCTAAGTCCGTGAAGCCGTCCTGGATCCTTCGGGTGAAGGGAAGTGGTGGAGCCGACGAACCGGACTTGTAGTAGGTAAGCGATGGGGTGACGCAGGAAGGTAGTCCAGCCCGGGCGGTGGTTGTCCCGGGGTAAGGGTGTAGGCCGAGGGGTAGGCAAATCCGTCCCTCATACAAGGTTGAGACCTGATGCCGAGCCGATTGTGGCGAAGTGGATGATCCTATGCTGTCGAGAAAAGCCTCTAGCGAGTTTCATGGCGGCCCGTACCTAAACCGACTCAGGTGGTCAGGTAGAGAATACCGAGGCGTTCGGGTGAACTATGGTTAAGGAACTCGGCAAAATGCCCCGTAACTTCGGGAGAAGGGGGCCATTCCTGGTGATAGGTCTTGCACCTTGAGCTGGGGTGGCCGCAGAGACCAGCGAGAAGCGACTGTTTACTAAAAACACAGGTCCGTGCGAAGCCGTAAGGCGATGTATACGGACTGACGCCTGCCCGGTGCTGGAACGTTAAGGGGACCGGTTAGCTCCATTTCGGTGGGGCGAAGCTGAGAACTTAAGCGCCAGTAAACGGCGGTGGTAACTATAACCATCCTAAGGTAGCGAAATTCCTTGTCGGGTAAGTTCCGACCTGCACGAATGGCGTAACGACTTCTCGACTGTCTCAACCATAGGCCCGGTGAAATTGCACTACGAGTAAAGATGCTCGTTTCGCGCAGCAGGACGGAAAGACCCGGGACCTTTACTACAGTTTGATATTGGTGTTCGGTTCGGCTTGTGTAGGATAGGTGGGAGACTGTGAAGCGGCCACGCCAGTGGTTGTGGAGTCGTCGTTGAAATACCACTCTGGTCGTGCTGGATGTCTAACCTCGGTCCGTGATCCGGATCAGGGACAGTGTCTGATGGGTAGTTTAACTGGGGCGGTTGCCTCCCAAAGGGTAACGGAGGCGCCCAAAGGTTCCCTCAGCCTGGTTGGCAATCAGGTGTTGAGTGTAAGTGCACAAGGGAGCTTGACTGTGAGACCGACGGGTCGAGCAGGGACGAAAGTCGGGACTAGTGATCCGGCGGTGGCTTGTGGAAGCGCCGTCGCTCAACGGATAAAAGGTACCCCGGGGATAACAGGCTGATCTTCCCCAAGAGTCCATATCGACGGGATGGTTTGGCACCTCGATGTCGGCTCGTCGCATCCTGGGGCTGGAGTCGGTCCCAAGGGTTGGGCTGTTCGCCCATTAAAGCGGTACGCGAGCTGGGTTTAGAACGTCGTGAGACAGTTCGGTCCCTATCCGCTGTGCGCGTAGGAATATTGAGAAGGGCTGTCCCTAGTACGAGAGGACCGGGACGGACGAACCTCTGGTGTGCCAGTTGTCCTGCCAAGGGCATGGCTGGTTGGCTACGTTCGGGAGGGATAACCGCTGAAAGCATCTAAGCGGGAAGCCTGCTTCAAGATGAGTATTCCCACCTCCTTGAGAGGGTAAGGCTCCCAGTAGACGACTGGGTTGATAGGCCAGATGTGGAAGCCCGGTAACGGGTGGAGCTGACTGGTACTAATAGGCCGAGGGCTTGTCCTCAGTTGCTCGCGTCCACTGTGTTAGTTCTGAAGCAACGAACTCGCCATTGCCGGCTTGAGTTCAACTTCATAGTGTTTCGGTGGTCATAGCGTTAGGGAAACGCCCGGTTACATTCCGAACCCGGAAGCTAAGCCTTTCAGCGCCGATGGTACTGCAGGGGGGACCCTGTGGGAGAGTAGGACGCCGCCGAACAATCATTGTGGGAAAGCCCCGCACCAGCTCTGGTGCGGGGCTTTCCTGCGTTTCAGGGGGGGAATGCCCCGCCCTCACCATTCGGCGGGATAGCTCTTCAGAGACGTCGTGTCGAGGGACCATCGGCCGGCGGTGACGGTCTCCCCGAAGGCGTAGGGGACTTCCTTGCGGAAGCGGATCCCGTCGGGTCCCCGCGAAGGGTCGCTGTGGACCGTGACCGTCTTCCTGTCCTTCCGAGGATCCACCATGACGTACAGCGGAATTCCCATCTTCGGGTAGTCCAGCAGCTTGTCGCGGATGTCCGTCAGGGAGTTCGTCCGTGAGACGACCTCGACCACCAGCATGACGTCCCGCGAGTTCACGACCTTCGCGGTGTCGTCGACGTCCTCCTCCGCGATCACCATCAGGTCGGGGACCTTCGTCAACCCGGTCTCCGGATCTCCCATGTTCGTGTCGCTCAGCGCGATGACCTCCGGGGTCTGCGCCTCGATCTGCCGACGCAGCCGGACCACGTTCAGGCCATGGGGAGCCGTCGGGCTCATCATCGTGAGGAAGATCTGGCCGTCGGTGGTCTGCACCTTCCACTGGTCTTCCTGGTGCTCGGCCAGCGCCGCGAGCTCTTCCGCGAAGTCGTGCAGGCGGCGCATCTGCTCGGGGGTGAGATCGGCCATGGACTCCTCCTGGTGGGTGCCCGACCAGCGTATCCGCAGGGCAACAGGGGGTGCGTCTACGTTGGGGGCATGCGCTATGACCTCGTCATCTTCGACAACGACGGTGTGCTGGTGGACAGCGAGCCCGTCGCCAACACCATCCTCGCCGGGTACCTCACCGAGCTCGGGCACCCCACCTCCTACGAGGACTCCGTCCGCGACTACATGGGCGCCGCCGTGCACCGCGTCCACGACCTCGTCCGGGAGCGGACCGGTCAGCGGCTGCCGGACGACTTCGACGACACCCTCCACGCGCGGACCTTCGCCGCGTTCGCGCGCGAACTCGCCCCCGTCCCCGGTGTCGAGGACGTGCTCGCCGCACTCACCGCGCACCAAGTCCCGTACTGTCTCGCCTCCTCCGGCAGCCACGAGCGGATACGGGTCGGCCACCGGGCCGCCGGGCTCGGCCGGTGGTTCGGCGACGGCATCGTCTTCAGCGCCCAGGACGTCGGCCGCGGCAAGCCCGCCCCCGACCTCTTCCTGCACGCCGCCCGCAGCATGGGCGTGCCGCCCGCCCGCTGCGTCGTCGTCGAGGACAGCCCGCTCGGCGTCCAGGCCGCCCTCGCCGCCGGCATGGACGTCTACGGGTTCACCGGCATGATGCCCGCCGAGCGGCTCGCCGGCGCCACCGGCCACTTCTCCGACATGAAGGAGCTGCCCCGCCTCCTCGAACTACCCGTGTGAGATCCCTACCCACAGGTAGGCCCCGGCCGTACGCTGTGCCGCCATGACGGAGGATCTTCGGCTGCGGCGTGCGCGGGGCGCCCTCGGGTTCTGCTTCCTCGCCCAAGGCGTCGCGTTCGCGCTCCTCGTGACGCGGATCCCCGCGATCCAGGACCGGTACGGGATATCCGACGCCCTGCTGCCGGCCTTCCTCGCCGCCGTGCCGGTCCTGGCCGGGGTCGGCAGCGTCGCCGCCGGGCGCCTCGCCCGGAGCGTCGGGCCCGCCGCCGTGCTCCGGTGGTCGCAGCCGCTCGTCCTGCTGTCCCTCCTCGGCGTCGGCGCCGGCCGCACCCTGGGCCACGCGGCCGCCGCGCTCGCCGTGTTCGGGCTGGCCGTCGGCGCGCTCGACGCGTCCATGAACATGCTCGGCGTCAGCCTCCAGCACGGCTACGGCCGCAGCATCATGCTCGGCTTCCACGCCGCCTACAGCCTCGGCGGGATCGCCGGCGCGTCCGCCGCCTGGGCCGCCGCCCACTGGCACCTCGGGCTGCCCGCGACCTACCTCGCCGCAGCCGCCGTACTCCTCCCCGGCATCCTTGCCGCCGGCCCCCTCCACACCGCAGACCGGCCCGGTCCGCCGCCGACCGGCCGGACACCGCAGGACGCTGCCGGAACCGGCGGCTTCCGGCCGCTGCTGCCGCTCTGCGCCGTGATGACGTGCGCGTACATCGGCGACGCGACCGTCTCCAACTGGAGCGCCAAGTACGTCCTGGACGTCCTCGGCGGCTCCGAGCAACTTGCCACGCTCCCCTACAACCTGTACATGGCCACCACGCTCGCCGGGCGCGCCGTCGGCGACCTCGGCGTGCGCCGCTTCGGCGCGGCAGCCGTCGTACGGGCCGGGACGGTCCTCGCCGCCGGCGGGTTCGCCGTCGTCGCCGCGGCGCCCGGACCCTGGGCCGGAATGGCCGGGTTCACGCTCCTCGGACTCGGGCTCTGCGTCATCGTGCCGCAGACCTTCGCGGCCGCCGGGCGGCTGTACCCGCAATCCTCCGACGCCGCCGTCGCCCGGCTGAACATCTTCAACTACGCCGGATTCCTCATCGGTTCACCGCTCGTCGGCGCGCTCGGCGACGCCTGGAGCCCCCGCGGGGCGATGCTCGTACCGGCTGCCCTCGTGCTGGTCACGCTGCTGTACGCCCGTTCGTTCGGCTCCGGCGGCGCCCTATACGGTGTCCCGCATGAGCAGCCGCGGGTTGGTGATGTGGGACGAGGCCGTGACCGGCTATGACTTCGGGCCGAGCCATCCGATGGACCCGGTGCGCCTGGCCCTGACGATGGGCCTCGTGCGCGCCTTCGGACTGGACCGCGAGGTGGAGGTGCGGTCCGCGCCGCCCGCCGGCGACTCCACCCTGCGGCTCGTGCACCGGGAGGACTACATCGCCGCCGTCCGCGGCGCGTCCGCCGACCCCGGCGCCGCCGACGGGTCGTACGGGCTCGGCACCGTCGACGACCCGGCGTTCCGCGGCATGCACGAGGCGTCCGCGCTCATCGCCGGGCAGTCCGTCGCGGCCGCCGAGGCCGTCTGGCGGGGCGAGGCCGCCCACGCCGTCAACTTCGCCGGGGGACTCCACCACGCCATGCCCGGCGGCGCCTCCGGGTTCTGCGTCTACAACGACGCCGCCCTCGCCATCGCCCGCCTGCTCGAACTCGGCGCCGAACGCGTCGCCTACGTGGACGTCGACGTCCACCACGGCGACGGCGTCCAGGCGGCGTTCTGGGACGACCCGAGGGTCCTGACCGTCTCCCTGCACGAACACCCCGCCACCCTCTTCCCGCAGACCGGCTGGCCGCAGGAGACCGGCGGGACCGGAGCCGAAGGCACCGCCGCCAACATCGCCCTCCCCGCCGGCACCGGAGACGAGGGCTGGCTGCGGGCCTTCCACGCCACCGTCCCCGAACTCCTCGCCGACTTCCGGCCGCAGGTGCTCGTCACCCAGCACGGCGCCGACACCCACTTCGAGGACCCGCTCGCGCACCTGGCGGTGTCCCTCGACGCCCAGCGCGCCGTCCAGGAATCCTGCCACCGGCTCGCCCACGAGCACGCCGGCGGCCGGTGGCTCGCCCTCGGCGGCGGCGGGTACGCCGTCGTCGACGTCGTGCCCCGCTCCTGGACCCACCTCGTCGGGATCGCCGCCCACCGGCCCGTCGACCCCGCCGCGGCCCTACCCGCCTCCTGGCGGGACGAGGTGTACGCGCGGACCCGTCAGCTCGCGCCGGGCCGGATGACCGACGGACGGGACGCCGCCTGGCGGGACTGGGACGCCGGCTACGACCCGGCCGACCGCGCCGACCAGGCCGTCCTCGCCGCCCGGCGGGCCGTGTTCCCGCTCCGCGGGATGCTCCCCTAGCCGGTACGCCGCCCCGCCCGCACCCCGGGCGGCACAGGTGAAGCATCGTTACGCCAACTGTGCGCAATCCCGCCCGAACCGGCACCCCGCCGGGCCCGGTGCGGCAGCATCGGACGGGTGTTGAGCACCGGCGCACTGCGAGCGCACCTGCTGGCCGCCCGCCTCGCCGGGCCCGTCGCGACCACCCGCGAGGAGAGCCTGCGCAGCTACCGGCTGTTCGCGGCCGGCGACCCCCGTGCGCTCCTCGGCCTCGACCCCGAACCCGGCTGGGGCGAGCGGGAACTCCTGCACCTCATGGCGGACAGATGCGGGGTCTCCGCCGACCCCGCCCACGTCAGCGGCCCGGACCTGATCGACCCGGAGCGGACCCTCGCCGCGCTCCGGGCGTTCGCGGAGCGGCTGGGAGCGGCGGCGGCCGCCCGGGAACCCGTCCTGTTCGGCACCGGCCACCCCCACCGCCTCCTGGAGTTCTACGCCAGTTTGGCCCGGGCCCTGTCGGCGGCCGGCTGTGTCGTCCTCACCCCCGCGCAGGGCGCGCGCATCGACGTCGCGACCCGGTTCGGGGTACGCACGCACTGCCTCGACTACGTACGGGGGGTCGCGCTGGTGCGAGCACCCGGCGCGCGGCCTCCCGGGAGTGCCACCGGCGCGCACACCCATTCACCCCTGCCGGTTCGGATCGCGCTGGAGGCCCTCGCGGAGGGCGCAGGGCCGCTGCCGCAGCTGGTCATCGGGGACCACGGGTGGGTCTGCGGTGCAGGTCAGCTCGGTGTGGACGCGATCGGGCTGGCGGACACGGACGATCCGGCGGTCTTCGTCGGGGAGGCCGAGGGGCGCGTCGCGGTGGCGGTTCCGGTTGATGACGGCGTGCGCGCGGACTACTACAGACCGCTCACGCGGTATCTACTGGACCGGGCGAGTCTGCCGGGCGCGCAGGAGTGGCCGTAGCTCCTCTTCCCCACTCGTATCACGCGCCCCTAATCTGGGGAGTGAGCGTGCGACGACGAGGAGTAACCGGAGGGGAAGCCGGTGCCCGTCATGCACGGAAGGTCAAGGTGTGTCATGGCTGCTGGCGAGAGGCCTCTCAGTGAGGTTCAGTTCCTGACCGTGGCGGAGGTCGCCTCGGTGATGCGAGTGTCGAAGATGACCGTGTACCGCCTGGTGCACAACGGTCATCTGCCCGCAATCCGGGTGGGCCGGTCCTTCCGGGTCCCCGAGACCGCGGTCCACGAGTACCTCCGAGAGTCCTATGTGGGGGTGGAGTCGGCCTGAGAGTGGGGCCCGCGACACCTTTGGGCCACCTTCGGGTCGCCTCGGATTACAAGCTCGGAGCTCGGGCGGGTAGGCTAGGCCGACGTAGGTCGTGTGGGCCCAGACGCCCCGCACCGATCCCCGCGGGCGCGGGGATGTTCCGAGAAGTGAGCGAGGGTAGTCGTGGGCTCTGTTATCAAGAAGCGGCGTAAGCGGATGGCCAAGAAGAAGCACCGCAAGCTGCTCAAGCGCACCCGCGTTCAGCGCCGTAACAAGAAGTAAACGGCAGCTGTACGTGTTCTCCGCAGCCCCTCCACCATCCTTTGGTGGAGGGGCTGCGGTGTAGCCGGGAACAGGCGGGGACGAGGGAGGCGCGGGGCTCGTGGGGAAGGTCGTGCTCGTGACCGGGGCTGCCCGGCAGTTGGGAGGCCGCTTCGTACGGCGGATCCAACGGGACCCGGAGGTCGAGCGCGTCGTCGCCGTCGACGCGGTCCCGCCGCCGCACAACCTCGGGCGCGCCGAGTTCGTCCGGACCGACATCCGGCAGTCGTCCGTGGCGCGGGTCCTCGCCGAACACGCCGTCGACACGGTCGTCCACCTCGCGGTCACCGGGGGCAGCTCCGCGACGGGCGGCACGGGCAGCGCCGTCAAGGAGACCAACGTCATCGGGACGATGCAGCTGCTGGGCGCCTGCCAGAAGTCGCCCACGGTGCGCCGCCTCGTGGTGAAGTCCAGTACCAGCGTGTACGGGGGCACCCCGCGGGATCCGGCCGTCTTCACCGAGACCACCCAGCCGAAGTCGCAGCCGCCGCCGGGCTTCGCGAAGGACGCCGGCGAGGTCGAGTCGTATGTCCGGGGGTTCGCCCGGCGGCGGCCCGACGTCGCGGTGTGCGTCCTGCGGTTCGCGAACATCCTCGGCCCGTACGCGGACTCGGCGCTCGCCGAGTACTTCTCGATGCCCGTCCTGCCGACCGTGCTCGGCCACGACCCGCGGCTGCAGTTCGTCCACGAGGAGGACGTCCTGGAGGTGCTGCGGATGGCGGCGCAGGAGCCGCGGCGGGGCACCCTCAACAGCGGCACCTTCAACATCGCCGGGGACGGTGTCCTGCTGCTGTCGCAGTGCGCGCGGCGGCTGGGCCGGCCGACGCTGCCGCTCGCGCAGCCCGCGGTCGGCTGGGTGGGGGCCGCGCTGCGGGTGGTCGGGGTCACCGAGTTCTCGCCCGAGCAGATCCGGCTCCTCACGCACGGGCGGGTCGTGGAGACCGCGCAGATGCGGGAGGTGCTGGGCTTCAAGCCGATGTACTCGACCTCCGAGACGTTCGCCGACTTCGCGGCCGGCCGGGGTAGCGGGCTGCTGCCGCCGGAGCGGCTGGCCCGGGCCGTGGACCGGGTCGCGGGCATGCTGGACGCCGGGGTTGCCGGAGCCGACGAGGGAGCGCAGCGATAGTGGCGGACGCCAAGGTCATTCCGTTCGACGAGGACCGGCCGCGGCGGCGCGGCGCCGACCGGCGCGCCGTCCGCGCTGTGCCCGGCCCCGCACCGGCGCCGGACGCCGAGGCGGGCCCGGAGGCCGGCACACCGGTCCCGGGCGGGCCGCGCGACGGCGCGGACGGCGCTCCGTCCGGCCCGCGGGCCGGCGCGGAGGGTCCCGGCTGGGAGCGGCGGCTCGCATCGGGGCTGGCGTTCCTGCGGCGCCGCATCACGGGCGAGTACGAGGTCGACGAGTTCGGCTACGACCGGGAGCTGACGGACCAGGTCCTGATGTCCCTGATGCGGCCGCTGTTCGACAGCTACTTCCGCGTCGAGGTCAGGGGCGTCGAGAACATCCCGGCCGAGGGCGGGGCGCTGATCGTGGCGAACCACTCCGGGACGCTGCCGCTGGACGGGCTGATGATGCAGGTCGCCGTCCACGACCGGCATCCCGCACAGCGTCACCTGCGGCTGCTGGCGGCGGACCTGGTGTTCATGCTGCCGGTCGTCGGCGAGCTGGCGCGCAAGGCCGGGCACACGCTGGCGTGCGCGGAGGACGCGCAGCGCCTCCTGGAGGCGGGCGAGCTCGTCGGCGTCATGCCCGAGGGGTTCAAGGGGATAGGGAAGCCGTTCGGCGACCGGTACCGGCTCCAGCGGTTCGGGCGGGGCGGGTTCGTGTCGACGGCGCTGCGGGCGGGCACCCCGATCGTGCCGTGCTCCATCGTCGGCGCGGAGGAGATCTACCCGATGGTCGGCAACGCGAAGACGCTCGCGCGGCTCCTCGGGCTGCCGTACTTCCCGGTCACGCCGACGTTCCCGTGGCTGGGCCCGCTCGGGGCCGTGCCGCTGCCGACGAAGTGGACGATCCAGTTCGGGGAGCCGATCGCGACGGACGGCTACCCGCCGGAGGCGGCGGAGGACCCGATGCTGATGTTCAACCTGACGGACGAGGTGCGCGAGCAGATCCAGCACACGCTGTACAAGCTGCTGGTGCAGCGGAGGTCCGTCTTCTTCTGACGCCCGGATCGTTCCGGCGTCCGGCAGGACGAGGTGCCCGGTCCCCCGCGGGGGCCGGGCACCTCGTGCCGTGCAGGGCGGGGCCCTACTCGGCGTCCTCCGCCGTCAGTCCCAGGCCAGGGAGCAGGCCGGGGAGCAGCGGCGGGAGGGTGATCTCCGGCTGCGGGGCCTGCGACCCCGCGGTCGAGCCGGGCGTGGGCTGCGCCGGAGGCTTCAGCAGGTCGCCTGTACCGCCGAGGAGGCCGCTGCCGGGAGCCGGTGTCGGCTGCGCGGCGGGCGGTGCGTCCGGGGCCTGGCTTGCGGCGGGTGCTCCCGCGCCCGGCGCCGGGGCCTGCTGCTGCCCGGCCGGGGCGCTCGGCCGGGCCGGGGCGCCGCCGTTGCCCTGCGTCTGCTCCGGAGCCTTCGGGAGGAGGGCCTGGAGGGGCGCCACGTCATCGTCTATGGCCTGGAAGACCGACTCCACCTCGCCGCCGACGTCGCCCAGTTGGGCGGGGAGCTTGTCGCGGAGCCTGCCCCATGCGTCGCGGTGGGAGCGGGAGAACGACGACAGCGTCTGGATCGGGCCCAGCGAGCCGTCCCGCTCGTACGCGGCCTGGAGCAGTCGGTGGCCTTCGGCCGCGTCGTGCTTCATGCCGTCCAGGGCGCGGCGGATCGCGCCCAGCGATTCGTGGTCCAGGACGCCCGTTCGGCCGCGCTCCATCAGGCGGCGCGCCTCCGACAAGCGGTTCGAGGCCTGGTCCAGGTAGAGCTCGCCCCGGTCGGCGTCCTCGTCGGCCATGCCGAGCTTGAGGTCCTCCATGCCCCGTTTGACCGGGTAGAGGGTGTCACCGGGGAGGGCGTCCGTGCTGGCAGCGGCGACTCCGCTGAAGGCCCCCGCGGCCACACCCACGGTGAGGCCGCCTGCCGCGATGCCCTTGGACCAGCGGGAGCGGGGCCGCAGTTTCCGGAGCGAGGTCGCCCGGTGGGCGCCGCGGCCGGCCCGCTGCTCGGGCAGCTGAGGGTCCGAAGCGGCACCGCCTCCGGCCCTCTCCTCCATCACCATGGCCTCCATGGCGGCCACGAGCTGCGCTCGCTGCACCACTTTGACCTCGGGGTCCAGCACCGGGCGCGGCATTTCGCCGAGCACGCTCGCCAGGGCCAACAACCGCTCGTGGTCGGCAGATTCGGCAGGTGCCTCGGACTGCTCGGCCGCCGGGTCAGGTTCGGAAAGGTCGGACGACGGGTTCCGATCCTCCAGGGCCTGGGCGAAGGCGTTCGCCCGCCGGTGCGGAGTCACGTTCGCGATCACTGGCGGCACCTCCTCTCGTCATGACGATCGACTCCCCAAGGTGTCCGGAAGGTTGCCTTCCTTGAGCACATCCACCCTTTCGAGTGAGCGGCTTCGGGCAGGGCGCGTCCAAAGGGAGCCTGCATCCCGCACAACGAGCGGCGCGGCAGTTGGGTTACGGACGAAGGATGATCGGACCACAGCGTCATCGAGGGGTCACCGGTTGTGTGGATGGTGAGCGGTCGGAAGGGGTGGGGGGAGGCCTGCGGCGGCGGGGCGGGGGCCGTCGGGGAGGAAATCAGCGGGCGTCTTCCGGGAGCAGGCGGGCCAGGGTGCGCACCGCCCGGTACTGGAGGGTCTTGATGGCGCCCTCGTTCTTCCCCATCACCCGGGCCGTCTCCGCGACCGACAGGCCCTGGAGGAAGCGCAGGGTCACGCACTCCTGCTGCTGCGGGTTGAGCTTGCGGACCGCCTCCAGCAGGGCGGCGTTGGAGAGGGACTCCAGCACCGAGTCCTCGGGGGACCGTTCCACCTCGTTCGCGTCGAGCATCTCGCCCGTGGTCACTTCGAGGCGGAAGCGGCTGGACTTGAAGTGGTCGGCCACGAGGTTGCGGGCGATCGTCACGAGCCAGGCGCCGAAGTCGCGCCCCTGCCAGGTGAAGGTCGAGATGCGGCGCAGGGCGCGCAGGAACGTCTCGCTGGTGAGGTCCTCCGCGGTCGCCTTGCCGCCCACGCGGTAGTAGATGTACCGGTACACCGTGTCGCTGTACTGGTCGTACAGCCGGCCGAACGCCTCGGCCTCGCCGGCCTGCGCGCGCTCGACCAGGTCCATCATGCGGGCCTGGTCGCTGTCCGCGGTGGGCCGGCGGGCGGCCGGGGCCGTGGTGCCGGTGGTGGCGGTGCCGGCCGCGCGACCGCGTCTGCCCACCGTCGCTCCGCCGTCGGCCAGGGCATAGCAAGGACCGGCCGGGCCGAGGCCGGCGGCGAGGGCAGGGACGGCGTACGCGGTGGGGACGAAGCCGCGCAGGTGGTCCAGGACCGTTGCGCGCAGCGTAGCCAGGCCCGAGGCGTCAACCCCGACAGGTGGGTACACGGGACTCCCAGAGGCAGAGCTTCCATCACGTGCAGTGCGAGGCCGTTCACCCGTCGTGGCGACAGATGGGCGGCGGCATGCGTCTGAGGAGAATAACGCTTCGTACAGGCGGCACTACACCCAGTTGCACAAATCATCGATTCCGACACTTCTGTTGCGTGTCGAAGGCATATTCGGTCGCAATTGGTGATCGCTTGTTGATCGGTCGATGGCGCGGAATGGGCAGTTCCAGGCTGGCTCGGGACCGGGTCGCGCAGGCGTGCGTGCCCGCCCGCCTGCGCGGGTAGGGCTGGGGGAATGTGCGCCGGGCGGCCCGGCGGGTCGGCGCGCTCGCCGCCGTACGGGCGGCCGGGGTGCTCCGGTGCAGGCGGCGGGCCGCCCGGGCGCCGCGGAGGCTACTTGCGGCGGCGGTGCAGGGCGATGGCGGCGGCCGCGCCGCCCGCGATCGCGCCGACCCCGGCGGCCGCCGGGACGCCGACCTTCACGGCCTTGCGGCCGGTCCGATAGTCGCGCAGCCGCCAGTCGTGCTCACGGGCATGCTTGCGCAGTTTTGTGTCCGGATTGATCGCGTACGGATGCCCGACGAGTGACAGCATCGGAATGTCGTTGTGCGAATCGGAGTACGCCGCGCACCGCTCCAGGTCGAGGCCCTCCGCCACCGCCAGCGCGCGCACCGCCTCCGCCTTCGCCGGGCCGTGCAGCGGCTCGCCGACCAGGCGGCCGGTGTAGACGCCGTCCACGGATTCGGCGACCGTGCCCAGGGCGCCCGTCAGGCCGAGCCGGCGGGCGATGATCGTGGCCGTCTCGACCGGCGCGGCCGTCACCAGCCACACCTTCTGGCCGGCGTCGATGTGGGCCTGGGCCAGGGCGCGCGTACCCGGCCAGATCCGCTCGGCCATGTACTCGTCGTAGATCTCCTCGCCGATGGACATGAGCTCGCTGACCCGGTGCCCCTTGACGATGGACAGCGCGCTGTCGCGGGCGTCCTGCATGTGCTCGGGGTCCTCGACCCCGGCCAGCCGGAACCAGGCCTGCTGCCAGGCGAAGCGGGCGAGTTCGCGGCGGCGGAAGAACTCCCGCTTGTACAGGCCGCGGCCGAAGTGGAAGATCGCCGCGCCCTGCATGACGGTGTTGTCGAGGTCGAAGAAGGCGGCGGCCAGGTCGTCCCCGGCCACCGGGAATTCCGGTTCGACGGCCTCGGGCAGGGCGGGCTCGGGCCCGGCGGCCTCCGCAGGCGCCTCCGCTTCGAGGACCTGGGCGGTCTTGCGGGCGGCCTCGGCCGAGGCCTCGCCTGCCAGCACGCTCCGCGCGGTGGCGGAGCGCCTACGGGGGGTGAGCCATCCTCGAGCGGCCATGACGCGAGCATAGCCACTGTGTTCGGGACTTCCCGAAACCGCGCGATTGCCGGGGCGTGAACTCCTCGGTGCGCGGGGGCCGGCGCACGGGGGTCGGCGCGCGGGGCGTGAGAATGGGGGCATGAGCCCTTTGCTGCGCCGCAAGGAAAAGAAGAGCCCCGGCGAGCGGATGGTCACCCTCATCGGCAAGCCGGGGTGCCATCTGTGCGACGACGCCGAGGCCGTGGTCGCCCGCGTCTGCGCCGAGGTGGGCGCGCCGTGGGAGAAGAAGGACATCTCCCAGGACGAGGAGCTCTACCGGCGGCACTGGGAGCAGATCCCGGTGGTCCTCGTGGACGGCGAGCAGCACACCTTCTGGAGGGTGAACCCGGACCGGCTGCGCCGGGCGTTGGAAGGCTGACCGCCCGACGGCTACCATCATGGGCGTTTTGTGGGATCTCGGGGGCGTATGGGTGAGGAGTGTGTGTCGGTTTGCCCCCGGCAGGATCTGAACGGGTTCGGTGCGTTGTGCGCCGTCCGGCCGCAGCCCCACGGCGCGTGACCCCGGTCACTTTGGTCGGACAAAGCGGACACAATCTTTGTGCACGCGTTCACAAAGACATAGCCTGCTGTCGACGGGGCGGTCTGGGGACAGAGGACCGCCTTCAGCCCCGCTCATCCCGCAGGAGCATCGTGGCAACTGGCCGAACTCACCGACCGGCGACCCGCAGCCGAGGTATCCCCGAGGCCACCGTCGCCCGGCTTCCGCTGTACCTGCGCGCCCTGACCGCGCTCTCCGAGCGCTCGGTGCCCACGGTCTCCTCCGAGGAGCTGGCGGCGGCCGCCGGCGTCAACTCCGCCAAGCTCCGCAAGGACTTCTCCTACCTGGGCTCCTACGGCACCCGGGGCGTCGGCTACGACGTCGAGTACCTCGTCTACCAGATCTCCCGCGAGCTCGGCCTGACCCAGGACTGGCCCGTCGTCATCGTCGGCATCGGCAACCTCGGCGCGGCCCTCGCCAACTACGGCGGCTTCGCCTCCCGCGGCTTCCGCGTCGCCGCGCTGATCGACGCCGACCCGGCCATGGCCGGCAAGCCCGTCGCGGGCATGCCCGTCCAGCACACCGACGACCTCGAAAAGATCATCCGGGAGAACGGCGTGTCCATCGGCGTCATCGCCACCCCGGCGGGCGCCGCCCAGCAGGTCAGCGAGCGGCTGATCGCCGCCGGCGTCACCTCCATCCTGAACTTCGCGCCGACCGTCCTCTCCGTCCCCGACGGCGTCGACGTGCGCAAGGTCGACCTGTCGATCGAGCTGCAGATCCTCGCCTTCCACGAGCAGCGCAAGGCCGGCGAGGACTCCGCCGCCCCGGCCCCCGCCGCCGGCGCCGCCACCGCGCCCTCCGCTGCCTCCGCCGGCGCCGGGGCGGACGCCTCCGCCGTCGTGCCGCCCGCCGCCCGCCCCGCCTCCGGCGCCCGCAAGCCCGGACCCGAGGGCGACGTCCCGGCGGTGATGCCGGCATGAGCCTCCTCGTCGTGGGACTGAGCCACCGCAGCGCGCCCGTGAGCGTGCTGGAGCGCGCCTCGCTGTCGGCCGACGCCAAGGCGAAGCTGCTGCACGACACCCTCGCCGTCGAACCGGCCGCCGAGGCCGCCGTGCTCGCCACCTGCAACCGCATCGAGCTGTACGCGGACGTCGACAAGTTCCACGCCGGCGTCGCCGAACTCTCCACGCTCCTCGCCCAGCACAGCGGCGTCGCGCTCGAAGAGCTCACCCCGTACCTGTACGTGCACTACGAGGACCGGGCCGTCCACCACCTCTTCTCGGTGGCCTGCGGACTGGACTCCATGGTCGTCGGCGAGGGCCAGATCCTCGGCCAGATCAAGGACACCCTCGCGCTCGGCCAGGAGCTGCACACCGCCGGCCGCCTGCTGAACGACCTGTTCCAGCAGGCCCTGCGGGTCGGCAAGCGCGCCCACTCCGAGACCGGCATCGACCGGGCCGGGCAGTCGCTCGTCACCTTCGGCCTGGAGCAGCTGGCCGCCGGACGCGAGCCCGTCGAGTCCTGGGCCGCCGGCAAGCGGGCCCTCGTCATCGGCGCCGGCTCCATGTCCTCCCTCGCCGCCGCCACCCTCGCCCGGGTCGGCGCCGCCGAGGTCGTCGTCGCCAACCGGACCGCCGCGCGCGCCGACCGTCTCGTCGAGATTCTGGTTGCCTCAGGCACAGGCGTGACCGCCCGGGCCGTGGCCATGGCCGCCGTCGCCGACGAACTGACACGAGTCGACATCGTCGTCTCCTGCACCGGAGCGACCGGCCTCGTCCTGACCGGCGACGACGTCGCCGCCGCCCTGGCCCACACCCCGGCCGCGGCGCCCCGGACGCTCCCCGCGCAGGCAGGCCCGCGCACCGCCGTCCCCGCGCCGGCCCGGCCCGCCGCCCTGCCCGCCGGCCTCGACCCCGAGGTCGTCGCCCGCCTCGCCGCCGTCGCCGCGGCCGGCGGCCGCCTCGCCGACGCCGGAGTCGCCCGTACCCTCACCGGCGCCCCCGGCCCCGACGGCTGCCCCGCCGACGCGCCGGCCGCCGCCGGGCGCGCCGCCCTCACCGGCGTCGACGCCACCGACCTCGAACTCCACGGCACCTGGGCCGACCAGGGCGAGGCCGCCGCCCAGCGGCAGCCCCGCAAGGGCACCCGCAGCCACGCCGACGGCACCCCCGTACGCCTGGCCCTGCTCGACCTCGCCATGCCCCGCGACATCGACGCCGCCGTGCACCGCATCCCCGGCGTACGCCTCGTCGACATCGAGTCCCTCGCAGAGGCCTCCGCCGACGCCCCCATGGCCGCCGACGTCGACGCCGTACGCGGCATCGTCGCCGACGAGGTCGCCGCCTTCGGCGCCGCCCAGCGCGCCGCGCACATCACCCCCACCGTCGTCGCCCTGCGCGCGATGGCCGCGGAAGTCGTCGCCATGGAGGTCGCACGCCTCCACGGGCGCCTGCCGGACCTCGACGACCGGCAGCGGGCCGAGGTCACCCAGACCGTCCGCCGCGTCGTCGACAAGCTCCTCCACGCCCCCACCGTGCGCGTCAAGCAGCTCGCCAGCGAGCCCGGCGGCGCAGGGTACGCCGACGCCCTGCGCGAACTCTTCGACCTCGACCCGCAGACGGTGGCCTCCGTCAGCCGGGCCGACGGGGCGGCCGCGGCCGGCCAGGCCAACCAGACCCACGACTCAGGACGGGCATCATGAATTCACGCTCCGACCAGCCCCTCCGGCTCGGCACGCGGCGCAGCAAGCTCGCCATGTCCCAGTCGGGGCACGTCGCCGACGCGGTGCGCGCCGTCACCGGCCGGTCCGTCGAGCTCGTGGAGATCACCACCTACGGCGACGTCTCCCGCGAGCACCTCGCGCAGATCGGCGGCACCGGCGTCTTCGTCACCGCCCTGCGCGACGCCCTGCTGCGCGGCGACGTCGACTTCGCCGTGCACTCCCTCAAGGACCTGCCGACCACGCAGCCCGAGGACCTCGTCATCGCGGCCATGCCGCTGCGCGAGGACCCCCGCGACGCGCTCGTCGCCCGCGACGGCCTGACCTTCGCGGAGCTGCCCGACGGCGCCCGCGTCGGCACCGGCTCGCCCCGCCGCACCGCCCAGCTCCACCACTACGCCCGCACCCTCGGCAAGCGCATCGAGACCGTCGCCATCCGGGGGAACGTCGACACCCGCATCGGCTTCGTGCACAGCGGCGAGCTCGACGCAGTCGTCCTCGCCGCCGCCGGCCTCAACCGGATCGGCCGCAGCGGCGAGGTCACCGACCACCTGTCGGTCGACAGCGTCCTGCCCGCACCCGGCCAGGGAGCCCTGGCCGTCGAGTGCCTCGCGTCCGACGCGGACCTCATCGCCGCCCTCGGCAAGCTCGACGACCCGCACACCCGGGCCGCCGTCACCGCCGAGCGGTCCCTGCTCGCCGCCCTGGAGGCCGGCTGCAGCGCCCCCGTGGGCGCGCTCGCCGACCTTCTGGCCGACGGGCAGATTGTCAATGAAATGCGCCTGCGCGGCGTCGTCGGCACCCTCGACGGCGCGACGCTCGTGCAGCTGTCCACCACCGGTCCCGTGCCCCAGTCGCACGACGAGGCCATGGCGCTCGGCCGCGAACTCGCGGACGAGATGCTGGCCAAGGGCGCGGCCGGTCTGATGGGGGAGCGATCCCTTTGAACCCCTCACGTCCCACCACCTCCGCTCTCCCCGTCGCCGCCGCCGGGCACGGGCACGTCACCTTCCTCGGTGCGGGCCCCGGCGACCCGGGACTGCTGACGCTGCGCGCCGTCGAGGCGCTCGCCGCCGCGGATGTGCTCATCGCGGAGCCCGAGGTGCTCGAGGTCGTCCGCACGCACGCGCGCGCCGGAGTGGACACGCCACAGCTGACGATCGCTGACGAGGCGTCAGCGGCCGCCGGAGTACCGGTGATCCGGGACGCCGCCAATCTTGTCATGGAGGCCGCGCGCTCCGGCAGGCGGGTCGTCCGTGCCGTCACCGGCGACCCCGGCCTCGACGGCAACGCCGCCTCCGAAATGCTCGCCTGCGCCGGCGAGGGCATCCCCTTCGAGGTCGTGCCCGGCGTCGCCACCGCCGTCGGCGTCCCCGCCTACGCGGGCGTCCCGCTGCGCGGCGAACAGGGCGCCGACGTCCGCTTCGTCGACGCCCGCAACGCCTCCGCGCAGTGCTGGAGCGAGGTCGGCTCCGGCCACGGCGTCGTCGTCGTCTCCGCCACCCTGGAGACCGTCCCCGCCGCCTGCGCCGAGCTCGTCGCCGCCGGCCGCGCCGGCGACACCCCGCTCACCGTCACCGTCGGCGGCACCACCACCCGCCAGCGGACCTGGAACGCCACCCTCGGCACCATCGCCCAGGTCTTCAAGCAGGGCAAGGTCCTGCCCTCCCCCGAGGGCACCCGCCCGGTGATAGCCGTCGTAGGCGAGCAGGGCGCCGCCGCCCGCCGCGAGGAGCTCGCCTGGTTCGAGTCGAAGCCGCTGTTCGGCTGGCGGGTGCTCGTCCCCCGCACCAAGGAGCAGGCCGCCTCCCTCTCCGACCAGCTCCGCTCCTACGGCGCCGTGCCGCACGAGGTCCCCACCATCGCCGTGGAGCCGCCGCGCACCCCGCAGCAGATGGAGCGCGCCGTCAAGGGCCTCGTCACCGGCCGCTACGAGTGGATCGCCTTCACCTCGGTGAACGCCGTCAAGGCGGTGCGCGAGAAGTTCGAGGAGTACGGGCTCGACGCGCGCGCCTTCGCCGGCATCAAGGTCGCAGCGGTGGGGGAGCAGACCGCCGCCGCCCTCGTCGAGTTCGGCGTCAAGCCCGACCTCGTGCCGAGCGGCGAGCAGTCCGCCGCCGGACTGCTGGAGGACTGGCCGCCGTACGACCCGGTCTTCGACCCGATCGACCGCGTCTTCCTGCCGCGCGCCGACATCGCCACCGAGACCCTCGTCGCCGGGCTGATAGAGCTCGGTTGGGAGGTCGACGACGTCACCGCCTACCGGACCGTGCGCGCCTCGCCCCCGCCGGCGGACACGCGCGAGGCGATCAAGGGCGGCGGCTTCGACGCCGTGCTCTTCACCTCGTCCTCGACGGTGCGCAACCTCGTCGGCATCGCCGGCAAGCCGCACAACGTCACCGTCATCGCCTGCATCGGCCCGGCGACCGCCAAGACCGCCGAGGAGCACGGCCTCCGCGTCGACGTCCTGTCGCCGGAGCCGAGCGTGGGCAAGCTCGCCGAAGCCCTCGCCGAGTACGGCGCGGCGCGCCGCGAGGCCGCCAAGGAGGCCGGCGAGTCGGTGTCCCGGCCGAGCGAGCGCCGGCCGGGGGCGCGGCGGCGCCGGACGACCTGAGGGACGTCCTGGCCGACGAGCGGAGCCGAGGGCCCGGGTGCAGCCGCACCCGGGCCCTCACGCTTCACGGGGCGGGCCCGGCCCTAGGCTGGGACCCGACCCCGACTGCTGTCGAAGCTCGAAGAGGCGACTGAAGATGAGCGCGTACGGATCCTTCCCCGGCTCGCGGCCCCGCCGGCTGCGCACCACCCCTGCCATGCGGCGGATGGTCGCGGAGACCCGGCTGCACCCCTCCGACCTGATCCTCCCGGCGTTCGTCCGGGAGGGTCTGAGCGAGCCGCTGCCGATCAAGGCGATGCCGGGCGTGGTCCAGCACACCCGCGACACCCTGCGGAAGGCCGCCGCCGAGGCCGTCGAGGCGGGCGTCGCGGGCATCATGCTCTTCGGGGTTCCCGCCGACGAGAACAAGGACGCGCTGGGGACTGCGGGTACCGAGCCGGACGGCATCCTCCAGGTCGCGATCCGGGATGTGAAGGCGGAGGTCGGGGACGACCTGGTGATCATGTCGGACCTGTGCCTGGACGAGTACACCGACCACGGCCACTGCGGCGTCCTCGACGCGCAGGGGCGCGTCGACAACGACGCGACGCTGGAGCGGTACGCGGAGATGGCGCAGGTCCAGGCCGACGCGGGCGTCCACGTGGTCGGGCCGAGCGGCATGATGGACGGCCAGGTCGGCGTCATCCGGGACGCGCTGGACGAGACGGGCCACGAGGACATCGCCATCCTCGCCTACACCGCCAAGTACTCGTCCGCGTTCTACGGGCCCTTCCGCGAGGCCGTCGCCTCCTCGCTCCAGGGCGACCGCAAGACCTACCAGCAGGACCCGGCCAACGCGCGCGAGTCGCTGCGCGAGCTGGCGCTCGACCTGGAGGAGGGCGCCGACATGGTGATGGTGAAGCCGGCCGGCCCGTACCTCGACATCCTGTACCGGGTCGCCCAGGCCGTCGACGTACCGGTGTCCGCGTACCAGATCAGCGGCGAGTACGCGATGATCGAGGCGGCCGCGGAGAAGGGCTGGGTGGAGCGCGACCGCGCCATCATGGAGACCCTGACCGGCATCAAGCGGGCGGGCGCCGACACGATCCTGACGTACTGGGCCACGGAAGTCGCGGGGTGGCTGCGGCGTGAGCGGTGACCGGCGCCGGTCGGGGGTGTGACGGCGGGAGCCGGCGACTCGGCGTCGGATGTGCGGCGGCCGCGGTGCGGTTTGGCGGGATTCGATGGGTCAGTAGCGGAGACGCGACTGGGGGTGTCCCGGGCAGTTGATGGTGTCCGGGGCGGCCCGGTCCCTCAAGGGCGCGCCCGTTGGGCGCGTCGCTGCGCGATGGCCCTGGCGGGCCACCCTTGACCGACCGACCCGCCCCGGAGGCATTTTTCTGCCGGGACGCCCCCAGGGGAACGGCCAGGGGGTACGTGGACCATTCAGGGCCATCAGAGCCCTTTCCCTCCCGCCCCGGGGGCTCTTTTCGCCCCACCGGCATCAGCCGACCCGACGGCGGAAGCCCGGGTGTGCCGTGACGTAGCGAAACGACGTCCGGAGCATCATCCGCAGACATGAGCGCCCCAGATCGCTACGTGGGCGTCCTCGGCTCAGCGACTATCGGCCGTCAGGGGCGGGGGCGGCGCGGCAGATCGCTACGGGGGCGCCGTCGGCTCGGCGGCCGACCGCCGTCCGGGGCGGGCAGACGCATCGGATCGCTACGTGCTCCTCTTGTCTGGCGACGGGCGGCCGTCTCGGGTCAGGCCGGGCGACGGAACCGGAATGTGGCTGTGACCTGCGGTGTCAGCGGTGCTCGCTAGGGTGTTCGTCGTGAGCATGACTGAAAAGCGGAACGTTCCGCTTGCCTTGCAGCTGGTGATCGGCCTGGTCGTTGCGGGCGTGGTTTTCTTCGTCCTGACGAGGGTCGGCGGGGAGACCGTCGCCGGCAGGCAGGAGGCGGCCGCCGCGCCCGAGGCGGTGCCCAGCGCATCGGACCGGCCGGTGATCCCGCTCGCCGACGCCTTCCCGGACCGGGTGCCCGACGGGAAGGGCGGCGACTTCACCAAGGTGGGAGCCGTGACCTTGAAGTCGTGCACCGAACCCGACTCGGTCGGCCCGGCCCTCGTGAACATGATCGAGGCGGGCAAGGGCTGTCTCGGCGAGCACGTCGCCCTCTACAAGGACGCCCAGAACAACCAGTTCAACCTGGCGGTCTTCACCATGAGGGACCCGCAGGACACCGTCACGCTGGTGATGCGCCTCGGCGGCAACCCGACGGACTACCAGGTCGGCGCCCAGGCGCCGCCCCCCGGATCGGGCCTGAAGACCCTTCCGCCGGACAGCGGCATGGTGCAGTCGTTCACCGGCCGGGGCCGTTCGATGGTCGTCGGCCTGGGCCAGTGGTCCGACGGCGCCACCCGCGACTACCAGGGCATCGTCGACCGCCTCAGCCCTCTCCTCCAGCACGTCTCGGACCGGGTGGGCCGGTACGAAAGCGGTTCCTGACCGCTACAGTCCACGGCATGGGGGAGAAGAAGGTCCGCATGGCGCCGTGCCACCTCTTCCCGCCCACGGCGGTCAGCCGCCGACAAACGACGCCCACGTAGCGATCTGACGCGCCTCCCGGCCCCTGACGGCCGATAGTCGCTGAGCAGAGGATGCCCACGTAGCGATCCGGGGCGCTCCTGTCTCCGGATGACGCTCCGGGCGTCGTTTCCCGACAGCAGAGCCCACCCGGCTGCCGCCGACGGTTCTGATGATGCCGGTGGGGCTGGATGTGGCGGCCGGAGCGGGAGGGCCAGGGCTCTGATCGGCCTCTTTGGTCTTCGTCTCTCCAGGCCGTTCCCCCGGGGGTGCCCCGGACACCATCAACTGCCGGGGACTCCCCCGGTCACACTCCCGACCCGGATCGATCGGCCACCGCCGAACCCCGCCCCCGCCGCCTCCCCTCTACCCCGCCCGCCCCGCTCGCATCCTGCCCACCCCGGGAGCACCCTGGAGGGACAAGGGTGAGCCCCTGGAGGTGATGCACCATGTCCACACTGGTCGGGTGGCACGTGGAGCTCGAATTCACCGAGGACGGACACCGCACCACTGCGGCGGCCATGGTCAGACTCGGTGACGGCTCCGAGATGCGGGCGCGCGGTTACGCCATGCGTCACCCCTCCGACCCGGCGCAGCTGAGGGTCGGGGAAGAGATCGCGGGCGCGCGGGCGCTGATGGATCTCGCGTCCCAGATGTTGCAGAAGGCGCACGGAGAGATCGACGAGGCGACGGGCCGGCACTCCTACCCGCTGTCTCCCTGATCCGCGAATGAGCGGGTGTCGGCCGGGCCCCGGCCGACACCCGCTGCCGCGGGGCGCGGCTACCGCCCCGCGACCCACCCGGCGAGCGCCGTCCAGGCGGCGGGAGCGAGGCTCAGCACCGGACCGTCGATGACCTTGGAGTCCCGGACGTGGACGGTACCGGGGCAGGTGGCGACCTCGACGCAGTCGCCGCCCTCGCTGCCGCTGTAGGTGGACTTCTGCCAAGCGATGGCGACCTCCAGGCAGTCGCCGCCCTGCTCGGTGCTGTAGCTGGACTTGAACCACTTCAGTGCGATGCTCATCGCTCTCCTAGCAACCCGTCCAACAGGCCCGTTGTCTCTTCCGGGTTGAGGGCCTGAGACCGCAGCATCGCATACTTGGCCGACAGGATGTTGACCTCGTTGGGGTCGGAGATTAGCTGGCTGCCACGTTGCGTTTCGGCGTACGCAAGGTGTTGCAGATCCGGTGTCACGATAAGGACGAAGGGGCCTGAGAGACCCGCGTGAGTGTGACGCCCCAAGGGCATCACTTGGACGGTCACGCCGTGCAGATCGGTGCAGGCGCGCAGATGCAGGAGCGCCTCGCGGTGGATGTCCGGACCGCCCAACTGGTCTCGAAGCGCCGCCTCGGAGATCACGTAGCTCAGGTTTGGCGGATCCTGTCGGTGCAGGATCTCCTGGCGGGCCATCCGTACAGCGACGCGCTCTGCGATCTTCTTCTGACTCAGTGCCGGGATTTCGTTGGTGAAGACCGCGTGGGCGTAGGCCTCGGTTTGGAGCAGGCCAGGGATGACTTGGTTCTGGTACGAGGACAGGGCGAGAGCCTCCCGCTCCAGGTCCATGAACCCCTCAGCCCACTCCGGCACCTGATCCACCGCCGGCAGCTTCTCCACCCCCGCCGCCAGCACCCCGCCCGACTCCAGGACCCGGTCCATCGTCTCGGCCACGTCCGGCATCAGGGCGCGTCTGCCCTGCTCGATCGAGGCGATCGTCTCCTCTTCCATCCGCACCAACTTGGCCAGTTGGCGCTGTGTCAGGCCCTTCCTGACCCGGAGTACGGCCACCTGCGCCCCGACCATCTTCAGGGCGGTGCCGTTCTTCGGTACGCGTTTCCTCGGCGGCATGTTTTCCGGACTCCCCACCTGCGCCCGCGATGTACCCGTGCCTGCCCGTACCAACGGATCGGTACGGGCGGTCGCCCTGCACACGGTAGTGACGGACGGCGACGATCGCCCCGTGATCCAGGAGATTGAACCCGCCCGGATGAGGGACCGCTACTTCGCTCGCTCGCGCCAAACCGTCGCCATGGCCAGGCAGTTCACGGCAGAAACACTTGACGTGTGGGGTGTCACCCAACACCGCGACGACCTGTTGCTCTGTGTGAGCGAACTCGCGGGCAACGCCCTCCGCCACGGCGTCCCGCCCGGCCGGTACTACCGCGTCCGGCTCCGGCGGTACGAGGGCGGCCTGCGGCTGGAAGTGCACGACAGCGGCCCCGGGCTGTCCCGCACCCGGGTCGGCGACGGGTACGGGCTGCGCATCGTCGAGGCGGTCTCGGACCGGTGGGGCGTGCTGCCCAGGCAGCCGGGCAAGTCGGTCTGGTGCGAGTTCGGCGCGCCGGCGAACGGGGCAACCGGCGCCGGCACCGGCCTGCGGTCGATGCAGGGTCGGCCCGACGGTGGGACTGGTACGGTAATCCCGTACGACTATGACTGCGTCTGTGGTCCATGGGAGGTCAGCCATGTCGATGTCAGCCAATGAGGCCCGTCAGCGCTTCTATCCGCTGATCCGGCAGGTCAACGAAGACCACGTGCCCATAGAGGTCACGTCCCGGGAGCACGGTGACGTGGTGATCATGTCGGCTGAAGACTTCCGCTCTTGGCAGGAAACGGTCTATCTCCTGCGCTCGCCGCGAAACGCGCAGATCCTGATGGAATCGATCGCAGAGCTGGATGCCGGACAAGGCCAGGCCAGAGAGCTGATCAGCGTCGACGACGAGGAAGAAGCCGGGTCCGCCGCGTGAAAGTTGTCTTCTCGGGCCGGGCATGGGAGCAGTACACGTACTGGGCAACTGCCGACCCGAAGATCCTCAAGCGGATCAACCGCTTGATCGGCGAAATCCGGCGTACACCCTTCGAAGGCACTGGGAAGCCGGAGCCGCTCAAGGAGAACCTGTCGGGCTGGTGGTCTCGGCGGATCACCGACGAGCACCGGCTGGTGTACCGGATCCAGGACCAAGCAGTGGAGGTCGCACAGGTCCGGTACCACTACTGAACCGACGGCCCCTCCGGGCCGCCCCCGCCTCCGCCCCGTCGGCGGCGGCTCGTCGGCGGCGGCCCGTCAGCGGCGGCAAAGGGCCGCCCCGCCCGTCACATCGGGTCCGGCTGCTCCGGAGCCTCGCTCGGCGTGATCACCGCGAACACCGCGCCCTGCGGGTCCGCCAGGACGGCCATGCGGCCGGCCGGCATGTCGAAGGCGGGGGCCATGACGCTGCCGCCGGCGCGTTCGGCGGCGGTCTGGGCCGCGTCGGCGTCGGCCACGCGGAAGTACGGCAGCCAGTGCGGCGGGGTGCCCTTCGGGTGACGGTCGAGGGACATCATGCCGCCGACGACCCGGTCGTTGACCTTGAGCTCGGTGTAGCCCTCGGCGCCCGGCATCTCGGACGCGGCCGGGGTGATCGGCAGGATCCTGGCGTAGTACGCGGCGGCCTTGGCGGGGTCGCTGGTCGCCAGCTCGTTCCAGGCGAGGGTGTTGTCCTCGTTGACGATTCCGGCGCCCTGGAAGGTACCGGCCTGCCAGATGCCGTAGACGGCGCCGGTGGGATCGGAGAGGACGGCCATCCGGCCGAGGTCCATGACCTCGGTCGGGTCGACCAGGGTGCCGCCGCCGGCCGCGGTGCTCGCTCTGACCACCTCGTGCACGTCGTGCACGGCCAGGTACGTGGTCCAGGCGGCAGGGGGCATCGGGTCGGGGACGGAGCCGTCCGGGTTCATCGCCTTCATGATCCCGGCGACCGGCTGCCCCTTGTACTCGCAGACGGAGTAGCCGCCGGTCTCGGGCGGGCCGATCTCGCCGGTCCAGCCGAAGAGGCCGGCGTAGAAGTCGAGGGCGGCTTGCTGGTCGGGCACCATCAGGTCGATCCAGCACGGGGTGCCGGGCCGGTACGAGCCGGTCATGAGGGGCACGGGGCCTCCGGGGCGGGTGGGGAGGGACGGACAGACGGCACGTCCCTACCCCCGGCCCGGACGGCAGGAATCGGGCCGAACGGGTGGTCGGTCCCCGCTAGAACGCCCGGCCGGTGACGGCGTCGGCGAGGAGCAGGGCGAGCACCGCCAGGTTCAGCAGCAGGCCCGCCGCCGGCAGCGGACGGAACGGGCGGCGAACGGCGGAGCGCGCGCAGGCCATTCCGGTGACGGCGAGCACCAGCAGCAGCGGCCACAGGAAGCCGGGCACCCGGCCGCCGGTCGCGGCGAGCGCCGTGGTGGCGGCCGCCCCGGCGAGGAAGGACGCCCGCACGGCCCGCCCGGCCGGCGGCGTCCGCCCGACTGCCCGCGCCGGCCCGGCGGGGGCGGACTGCGGGCCCGGCGCGGCCTCCGGTCCGGCCCGTCCCGGGCCGTCCCCGCCCGCCTTCCACGGCTGCGATGTCCCCGGCAGGGGCTGCGGCGCGGCCTGCGCCGGTTGCGGCGCCGCGGGCTCCGGGTCCGGAGCCGCCCCGGGAGCCCGGGCCGGAGCCGCGGCCTCCGCGGGCGCCGCCTCCGCCGCAGGGCCCGTCCGTCCGGCGTCCCGCTCCGGCGGGGAGGCCTCCGGCGCCCCGGGCGCCTCCCCCAGCTCCTCCAGCAGTTCCCGCAGCGCCGCCGCGAAGGCCGGGTCCCGGTCGGCCTCGTCGGCCAGGACGATCTCGGCCATGGTGGTCGAGGCGCCGCCCGGGGCGGTCCGCAGGCGGTGCAGGGCCACCGTGCCCGAGGCGGTGGCGCGCAGCCGGTCTTCCGTCAGCCTTCGTATGCGGGCGGGCAGCGCGGTCTGCGCCGGGGTGTCCCCGGCGTCCGCCTCCGTGAGGACGTGCAGTGCGGTGCGTGCCAGTCGTAACGGGTCCACGATCGGTCTCCCCATGCCTCCCGCGGTGCCGTTCCCCGGACCCCCCGGCCGCGGCCGCGGTCAGGTGATCGTACGGACTCGCACGGGTCCGTCGCCAGGCCTGCCGGGTCCCGGACGGCGCTCAGGCGGCGGGCGGGTCCGTGACCAGGGCGGCGGCCAGGGCGCGGGCTTCCGCCAGCCAGGCGGTGCGCTGCCGCGGTGTGGAGTCGGAGACGGTGCGGAAGACGCGGCGGCGGACGTCGCGCGCGCCGGTGTACGGCAGGACGCACGCCGCCCAGATGCGCTGCAGCGGGTCGCCGAACTCGCCCGCCTCCCGCTCCTCGGGGGTGTCGGAGGTGTTCAGGACCAGCGCGCGGTCGGCGCGCAGCAGGCCGGCGGGCTCCCCCTGCGCCGTGCCGAGCTTGTAGGCGACGCCGGGGACGAGGACCCGCTGGACCCAGCCGGCCAGGACGGCCGGCGGCATGCCCCACCAGTTGGGGTGGACGAAGACCAGCGCGTCGAGGCCGGCGACCTCGCGGCGGTGCGCCTCGACCCGCGGGTCCGTGGCGGCGGCGGGCGCGTCGACGGTCTCCGTCTCCTGCGCCGCGAGCAGCGGCGGGAACCCCTCCGCGTACAGGTCGTGCGCGTGCACCTCGCAGCCGCGGGCGGCGAGTTCGGCCGTGACGGCCTCGAACAGCGCGTGGTTGAAGCTCCCGCTCCGCGGGTGCGCCAGGTAGACGCCTGCCTTCATCGTGTGCGTGCCCTCCCCGTACCGACCGCCGGTTCCGTCAACGGCCGCCGGGGACACCGTACTTGGCGGCACCCGCCCGAAACGGAGCCGCCCCCGGCCCGGCAGCTCGGGGCTGCCGGCCCGGGGGCGTCGCGGAGCAGGCGGGACGCGCGAGGCGTCAGAGCTTCTCGGGGGTGCGGATGCCCAGCAGGCCCATGCCCTTGGCCAGGGTCCGCGCCGTCAGGTCGATCAGGAAGAGGCGGTTCTCCTGCTGCTCCGGGGTGTCGGCCTTCATGACGGGGCACTGGTCGTAGAAGGCGGTCAGGTGCGAGGCGAGCTGGTACAGGTACGCGGCGAGCTTGTGCGGGGCGTACTCGGCGGCGGCGTCGGCGATGAGCTCGCCGAAGCCGTCGAGGTGCAGGCCCATCGCGCGCTCGGCCGGCGCCAGCGGCAGCTCCGGGTGCGCCTTGGGCGCGGTGTCGGCGAGGCGGCGCTGGATGGACCGGATGCGGGCGTACGCGTACTGGAGGTAGACGGAGGTGTCGCCGTTGAGCGAGACCATCTGGTCGAGGTCGAACTTGTAGTCGCGCGCGGCGGACGTGGACAGGTCGGCGTACTTGACGGCGCCGATGCCGACGTGCCGGCCGTTCTCGACGATCTCGGGCTCGCTCAGGCCGGCCTTCTCCGCCTTCTCGCGGACGACGGCCGTGGCCCGGTCGACGGCCTCGTCGAGCAGGTCGACCAGCCGGACCGTCTCGCCCTCGCGGGTCTTGAACGGCTTGCCGTCGGCGCCGAGCACGGTGCCGAAGGCGAGCTGGACGGCCTTGGTGCCCTCCTGGAGCCAGCCGGCGCGGCGGGCGGTCTCGAAGACCATCTTGAAGTGCAGCGACTGGCGGGCGTCGACCACGTACAGCAGGGTGCTCGCCTTGAGGCTGCCGACGCGGTCGCGGATCGCCGACAGGTCGGTGGCGGCGTAGCCGAAGCCGCCGTCGGACTTCTGGACGATCAGCGGGGTGGGCTGGCCGTCGGGGCCCTTGTACTCGTCGAAGAAGACGCACAGCGCGCCGTTGGAGCGGACGGCGACGCCGGACTCCTCCAGCAGGCGGCAGGTCTCGGCGAGCATGTCGTTGTAGCCGGACTCGCCGACGATGTCGGCGTCGCGGATGTCCATGTCGAGCTTGTCGAAGACCGAGTAGAAGTAGATCTTCGACTCGTCGACGAACCGCTGCCACAGGGCGAGGGTCTGCTCGTCGCCGGCCTGGAGGTCGACGACGCGGGCGCGGGCGCGGGTCTTGAACTCCTCGTCGGCGTCGAAGAGCGCGCGCGACGCCTTGTACAGCCGGTTCAGGTTGGACATGGCCTCTTCGCCGGCCGCCTCGGCGGCGTCGGAGTCCCCGGCGGCCGGCTCCGCGGCCTTGTGGTCCAGCTCGTGCGGGTGCTCGATCAGGTACTGGATGAGCATGCCGAACTGGGTGCCCCAGTCGCCGATGTGGTGGCGGCGCACGACCTGCTCGCCGGTGAATTCGAGGATCTCGACCATCGCCGCGCCGATGACCGCCGACCGCAGGTGGCCGACGTGCATCTCCTTGGCCACGTTCGGCTGCGCGTAGTCGATCACGGTGGTGCCGGCGTCCGGGTTGACGGGGACGCCGAGGCGGTCGTCGGCGGCGCGCGCCGCGAGCGTCTCGACGATCGCCCGGTCGGAGACGGTGATGTTGAGGAAGCCGGGGCCGGAGACCTCGATCTCCTCGATGACGCCGCCCTTGTCGAGGCCGCCCACGACGGTGGCCGCCAGCTCGCGCGGGTTGGCCTTGGCCTTCTTCGCCAGCGCCAGGATGCCGTTGGCCTGGAAGTCGGCCCGGTCGCTTCGTCGCAGCAGCGGGTCGGCCGCACCGGCCTCCGGCAGGGCGGAGGCGAGGGCGTCGGCGACGCGCTGGTGGACGGAGGAGGCGAGGGAAGGGACCGAGGCCATGAGCTGCCGTTCCTGTGAGTGTGCCCCTGGCGCGGTGTCCGCCGGGGCGCGGGGTTGTTCGTTCCGACAAGGGCCGAGTATCCCACGCGGCCGCATCCCGTTTCCCGGCTTGTACCGGCCGCCGGGCTCCTTGTACCGGCCGCCGGGCAACCAAGGAGCGGCGGGTTCCGTCTGGGAGAATGGCTGAAGCCAGCATTCGAGATAGAAGGACGTGTCGTGGCTCAGAGCAGCACCGAGACCGACTGGGTCTCCCGTTTCGCGGACGAGGTCATCGCCGAGGCGGAGCGCCGAGCACCCGGCAAACCTGTCGTCGTCGCGTCCGGACTCTCCCCCTCCGGCCCGATCCACCTGGGCAACCTGCGCGAGGTCATGACCCCGCACCTGGTCGCCGACGAGATCCGCCGCCGCGGCATCGAGGTCCGCCACGTCCTGTCGTGGGACGACTACGACCGCTACCGCAAGGTGCCCAAGGGCATTGCGGGCGTCACGGAGGAGTCGCACGGCGGGCACATCGGCCGGCCGCTGACCTCCGTGCCCGCGCCCGAGGGGTCCCCCTACCCGAACTGGGCCGAGCACTTCAAGGCCGCCATGGTCGAGGCCCTGGCCGAGCTCGGTGTCGAGTACGACCCGATCAGCCAGACCGAGCAGTACACCTCGGGCGCGTACCGCGAGCAGGTGCTGCACGCGATGAGGCACCGCGGCGACATCGACGCCGTCCTCGCCCAGTACCGCACCAAGCCGAAGGCCGCGAAGAAGTCGCAGAAGCCGGTCGACGAGGCCGAGCTGGAGGCCGCCGAGGGCTCCGGCGCGGCCGGCGAGGACGACGGCAGCGCCGAGGGCGCCGAGTACTTCCCGTACAAGCCGTACTGCGGCGAGTGCGGCAAGGACTTCACCAAGGTCACCTCGTACGACGACGAGACGACCGAGCTGACGTACGTCTGCACCGAGGACGAGTTCACCGAGACGGTGAAGCTGTCGGAGTTCAACCGCGGCAAGCTCGTCTGGAAGGTCGACTGGCCGATGCGCTGGGCCTTCGAGGGCGTCGTCTTCGAGCCGTCCGGTGTCGACCACTCCTCGCCCGGCTCGTCCTTCCAGGTCGGCGGCCAGATCGTGCACATCTTCGGCGGCGAGCAGCCGATCGGCCCGATGTACGCGTTCGTCGGCATCAGCGGCATGGCCAAGATGTCGTCCTCGAAGGGCGGCGTCCCGACCCCCTCCGACGCGCTGAAGATCATGGAGCCGCAGCTGCTGCGCTGGCTGTACGCCCGCCGCAGGCCGAACCAGAGCTTCAAGATCGCCTTCGACCAGGAGATCCAGCGCCTGTACGACGAGTGGGACAAGCTGGAGGCGAAGGTCGCCGACGGCTCGGTGCTCCCCGCCGACGCCGCCGCGCACACCCGCGCCGTGCGCGTCGCCTCGCACGAGCTGCCGCGCACCCCGCGCCCGCTGCCGTACCGCACGCTCGCCTCGGTCGTCGACATCACCGCCGGCCACGACGAGCAGACGCTGCGCATCCTGGCGGACCTCGACCCGTCGCAGCCGCTGGCCTCCCTCGACGAGGTCCGGCCCCGCCTGGACCGCGCCGAGAACTGGATCACCACCCAGGTCCCGGCCGACCAGCGGACCCTGGTGCGCGAGGAGCCCGACACGGAGCTGCTCGCCTCCCTGGACGACGAGGCGCGCCGCTCGCTGGCGCTGCTGCTGGAGGGCCTCGACTCGCACTGGTCGCTCGACGGGCTGACCACGCTCGTCTACGGCGTGCCGAAGGTGATGGCCGGGCTGGAGCCCGACGCCAAGCCGACGCCCGAGCTGAAGGTCGCGCAGCGCAGCTTCTTCGCGCTGCTGTACCGCCTGCTCGTCACCCGTGAGACCGGCCCGCGCCTGCCGACGCTGCTGCTGGCGGTCGGCGCGGACCGCGTCCGCAAGCTGCTGGCGGTCTGACCGGCCGTACGACGGAGGGCCCGCCGGACGTCCGGCGGGCCCCCTTTCCGCTTCCTCACCGCCCGGGCGGTGCCGGAGGCGCTCAGGCGATGTGCTCGTTCTCCAGGTCGCGCTGGTAGCGCTGCTTCAGCTCCGGCATCAGGCGGCGCAGGGCGGAGGCGCTGCGCGGGTGCACGATCCCCATGCGGTCCTGGAGGTGTATCTCCAGCTGCTCCGGGGTCGGGAAGCCGCCGTTCTCGTCGATGTACGCCCGGAAGACCTCGTACGCGGCCTCCGCGAACTTCACCTCGTCGATCTCGGCCTCCGCCTCCGCCTCCGCGGACGCCGCCCCCTCCGGTGCGGCCGGGAAGAGGGCGCCCTGGCCGTCGGTCTCCGCCTGCGCGTCCAGGGCGCGCTGGGCGGCGCGGGCCTCGAGCTGGGCGGCGAGGGCCTGCCGGTCGGCCAGGTCCTGCTCGGTGTCCGGCAGCTCGGGGCCGGTCGGCGGCAGCACCGGGGTGGGCTCCAGGCCCTCGACGTACTGCGGGTTGTAGCCGCTTTCGTACGCGGTCTGCGGAGCCTTCGGCGCGGCGAACCAGGCGCTGTTGTGGGCCGCGGGCATGGCCGTCGGATCCACGGCGAACGGCGGCGGAGCGTGGTGCGGGAGGCCGTGGGCCTGCAGCCAGGCCGCCCGGGCCTCGGCCTGCGCCGGGGTCTCGGGCTGCGCCGGGGTCCCGGGCTGCGCCTGCACCCCGGGCTGCGCGTCCTGCCCGGGCCCGGCCGGCACCGGCTGTCCGTGCGGGCCCTGCGGCGCCTGTCCGCCCGGACCGGCCACGGCCACGGCCTGCGACTGCGCGGCCGCCGCGCCCGCCGCCAGCGCGGGGGCCGTCGCCGCCGTCTCCACGGGCGGCAGCAGCGCGGGCTCGATGCCGGCCGCGGCCAGCCCCTCGGGGGCCGTCTGCGACAGCGGTACGCCGATGCGGGCCAGCCGCAGCGGCATCAGCGCCTCGACCGGCGCCTTGCGGCGCCAGGCGCGCCCGTACCGGGCCTGGAGCCGGGCCTGGTAGATCAGCCGGTCCTGTTCCATCCCGACGGCCTGCTCGTAGGAGCGCAGCTCCCACAGCTTCATCCGGCGCCACAGCTTGAAGGTGGGGATGGGGGAGAGCAGCCAGCGCGTGATGCGGACGCCCTCCATGTGCCGGTCCGCGGTGATGTCGGCGATCCGGCCCACCGCGTGCCGGGCCGCCTCCACGGTGACGACGAACAGCACGGGGATCACCGCGTGCATGCCGACGCCCAGCGGGTCGGGCCAGGCCGCGGCGCCGTTGAACGCGATCGTCGCCGCGGTCAGCAGCCACGCCGTCTGGCGCAGCAGCGGGAAGGGGATCCGGATCCACGTCAGCAGCAGGTCCAGCGACAGCAGGACGCAGATGCCCGCGTCGATGCCGATCGGGAAGACCAGCGAGAAGTCCCCGAACCCCTTCTTCAGCGCGAGTTCGCGGACCGCGGAGTACGAGCCCGCGAAGCCGATCCCCGCGATGACGACGGCACCCGCGACGACCACGCCGATGAGTATTCGGTGCGTACGAGTCAGCTGCATCGCGGCCACCCGCGATCTCCTCCCCTTGTCGTGCCACGGCAGGCACAGCGTACGGGTGACTGTACGGGTGACTGAATGTCAGCCTCCAGTAAGGGTGCCCGGTCCGCTGCGCGCCGCGGCGTCGGTGCCTGCTACTGGGACGCGGCCGGGGAAGGCTGCTGCTCGGGCTGCTTCTGCTCCTGGTTGGCGGCGTCGACGGAGGCGACGATCTCCTTGGCCGCGGCGACGGCGTCCTGGAGCAGCTTGGCGTGATCCGGTGCCCCGGCGCCCTCGTAGGCGGCGCCGTTGTAGTCGAGGGTGACGACCACGTTGTGGGTGCGCGCGACGACCGTCGTGTTCGCGAAGTCCACGTCCTTCTTCACGCCGAAGACGATGGAGGTGGCCTGGTCGCCGGTCTCGGCGACGGCCTCGGCCTTGACGTCGGTCGCGCCCTCGGTGGCCTTCGCGGTCTCGATCTGCTTGGCGTACTGCTCCTCGGCGCGCTTGGTGGCGCTGCCGAGGGAGGCGTGGGAGTCGTAGCGGACCAGGGAGACCGACAGCCAGCGGTACTGGGAGCCCTTCAGGCCGTCCGTCTTCAGGCCGTTCCAGGAGCAGCTGGCGCGGCTGCCCAGGTCGTTGGACTTGGTCGCCGTGCCGTTGGTGTCCTTCGCGTCCGGGACGAGGGTCTCGACGGTCTTGGACTGGAGGGTCTTGCACGGCTCGGGGAGCGTGGCGAAGCGGGCCTTCTCCAGCTCGACCTTCGGCTTCCCGCCAGGCGTGGCGGACGCCGACGCGCCGGACTTCTTGCCGTCGCCGGATCCGGAGCCCTTGCCCTTGTCCGAGTCGGACGAGCATCCGGCGGCGGCGAATATGACCGGGACGACGGCGGCGCAGGCGAGCACCCGGGTGAGGCGCGAAGCAGATCGGTGCATGGTTCCTTCACTACGTTGAGGGACGCGTTCGTGTGGAGCGGTGGGGGCGCGGTACGGACGCGGCGCGGGCGCGGGACCCGTGCAACGGTAGCCCCACCGGGCGCGCGGCTGCTGTGCGCGCCGTCACGCCGGGGTGTCGCGCCGGGGTGCCGCGGGGCCCCGGCCGCCGCCGTCAGTCGCTGAAGCGCTCGACGAGCGCCTGCGCCAGCTGCCGCGCCTTGTCCTGGGTTTCGGTGCTGGAGGGGACGGCGCCAGGCACGGCGGGCTGGACGCTGTACTCGACGGTGACGATGACGTTCGCGGTGCGGAAGACGACCCGCACGGTGCGGGACTGGGCGGCGCTGGCGCCGGCCGCGCCCAGCTTGTCCTCGATGAACGCCTCGGCGCCGAGGCCTTCGAGGACGCGGGAGCCGAGCTCGGACGGGGACGGCGACGGCGTGGGTGCGCCGCTGCCCGGCGCGGCGGGGGACCCGGAGGCGGGGGGCGCACCGGTGGGGGCCGGCGGCGGGGAGGCCGGCGGGGCCGCGGGCGCGGGGCTCGACGCCGGGGCGGCGCCGGGGGAGGCCGGGGCGCCGGGGGTGGCGGCGGGGCCGGGGAAGGGCAGGCGGGCGTCGGTGAGGCGGCGGACGTAGACCTGGCGGGCCTTGTCGTCGTCGCTCATGGCGGTCCGGTCGTACGAGACGACCCGCTCGAAGCCGACCGAGAGCAGGCGGGTCTCCTCGGGCGTCTGCGCGCTCCAGCGGCAGCCGACGTGCCGGTCGGCGTCGTAGGAGGTGTCGGCGGCCCCGGCGTAGATCCGCTCGCGGTCCTCCTCGGTGAGGCCGGGCGCGGCCGGCAGCATGGTCCGCAGCCGCTTGCCGTCGACCGACCGGCAGGGGGAGGGCAGGCTGCGGTACTTCCCGGCGGGCGCGGGGGAGGGGGAGCTGTCGCCGGACTTCGAATCGGTGTCGGCCCCGCCGCCGCCTCCGCCGGTGCACCCGGTCAGGCCGGCCATGCCGGCCATGAGTGCGGTGAGCACCGCGATGCCCGGCAGGACCCGCCGTACCGCCTTGCGCTGCACGTCCTCTGGCTCCCTTCGACCGCCCCGGCCGCCCGGCGGTCAGGAAAATGCGTTGCCGCGCTTTGGGCGCGGATGGACACAATGTCTATCGCACACGCCGGTCCCGGCGCCGGTCCCCTGTCTGCTTTGGGGGCATGAGCGAGGGTTTTGCAGATTCTGATTTTTCCATGGTTTTCGGGGGATTAAGCCGTTATGTCGCACTTCGAGGTTGCGGGGGAGCACGTCCCCATCCGGATGTGGACCGATCCGGCGTCCGTCGAGCCGAGTGCCATGCGGCAGCTCCAGAACACCGCCACCCTGCCGTGGATCAAGGGCCTGGCCGTCATGCCGGACGTCCACTACGGCAAGGGCGCCACGGTCGGCTCGGTGATCGCGATGAAGGACGCCGTCTGCCCGGCGGCCGTCGGCGTCGACATCGGCTGCGGCATGTCCGCCGTGAAGACCTCCCTGACGGCGAACGACCTGCCGGGCGACCTGTCGGGGCTCCGGTCGAAGATCGAGCGGGCGATCCCGGTCGGGGCGGGCATGCACCGCGACCCCGTCGACGCCGACCGGCTGTACGGGTTCCCGGTGGAGGGGTACGCGCGGCTGTGGGACCGCTTCGACCACCTCGCGGACGCCGTGAAGTTCCGGCGCGAGCGGGCGGCGAAGCAGATCGGCACGCTGGGCAGCGGCAACCACTTCATCGAGTTCTGCCTCGACGAGGCGGGCTCGGTGTGGCTCATGCTGCACTCGGGCTCCCGGAACATCGGCAACGAGCTCGCCGACCACCACATCGGCGTGGCGCGGGGCCTCGACCACAACCAGAACCTCGTCGACCGGGACCTCGCGGTCTTCCTCGCGGCGACGCCCGAGATGGAGGCGTACCGCAGTGACCTCTTCTGGGCGCAGGAGTACGCCAAGTACAACCGGGCCGCGATGATGAGCCTGTTCAAGGAGGTCGTCCGGCGGGAGTTCCGCAAGGCGAAGGTCTCCTTCGAGCGGGAGATCAGCTGCCACCACAACTACGTGGCGGAGGAGCGGTACGACGGCATGGACCTGCTGGTCACCCGCAAGGGCGCGATCCGCGCCGGCAGCGGCGACTACGGGATCATCCCGGGCTCGATGGGCACGGGCTCGTACATCGTGAAGGGCCTCGGCAACGAGCTGTCCTTCAACTCGGCCTCCCACGGGGCGGGCCGGAAGATGAGCCGCACGGCGGCGAAGAAGCGGTTCTCGGCGCGGGACCTGGCGGAGCAGACCAGGGGCGTCGAATGCCGCAAGGACACGGGCGTGGTGGACGAGATCCCCGGCGCCTACAAGTCCATCGAGCAGGTCATCGACCAGCAGACCGACCTGGTCGAGGTCGTGGCCAGGCTCAGGCAGGTCATCTGCGTGAAGGGCTGAGCCCGCACGCGGACACGGGGGGACGGAGGAGCCCCGGCCGGCACCGGCCGGCCGGGGCTCCTCCGTCGGTTCCGGGTCAGCCCGGGTCCCCGTCGAGCAGCAGGTCGGCGGGGAGTCAGCGTCAGGGCGTGCGCAGTCACCCGGACGGGGTTGAGGGGCCGCCCGGCTCGTGCCCCGGGCGCGGCCGGGGTGCTCAGAGCTCGCGGTGGACCTTCGTGTTCGAGGCCTGGGCGCGGGGGCGGACGACCAGGAGGTCGATGTTGACGTGGGAGGGGCGGGTCACCGCCCAGGCGATCGTGTCGGCCACGTCCTCGGCGGTGAGGGGCTCGGCCACGCCCGCGTAGACCCTGGCCGCCTTCTCCTCGTCGCCGCGGAAGCGGGTCTTCGCGAACTCCTCCGTCCTGACCATGCCCGGGGCGATCTCGATGACGCGCACCGGCAGGCCGACGATCTCCAGGCGCAGCGTCTCCGCCAGGACACGGGCGCCGTTCTTCGCGGCGACGTAGCCGGCGCCGCCCTCGTACGTGCCGTGCCCCGCCGTGGACGACAGCACGACGACGGTGCCGTCGCCGGAGGCGGTCAGGGCGGGCAGCAGGGCCTGGGTGACGTGCAGGGTGCCGATGACGTTGACCTCGTACATCGTGCGCCAGTCGGCGGGGTCGCCGGTGGCGACCGGGTCGGCGCCGAGCGCCCCGCCCGCGTTGTTGACCAGGACGTCGCAGCGGTCGAGGGAGGCGGCGAAGGCGTCGACGGCGGCCCGGTCGGTGACGTCCAGGGCGTACGCGGCCGCGGACAGCCCGGCCGCGCCCAGCTCGGCGGCGAGGTCCTCGATGCGGTCCTTGCGGCGGGCGGTGAGGACGACGCGGTAGCCGGCCTCGGCCAGCTGCCGGGCGGTGGCCGCGCCGATGCCGCTGCTCGCGCCGGTGACTACGGCGGTCCGGGTGGCCGTGCTCATGTGCGGCTCCTCCTGCATGGCGCCCGCGCGCGGTGGGGTGCGCGCGTGCGTGTGTGTGTGTTCGTACGGCGGACAACCGCCAGCATAGGCGCGGGCCGCTGCCGGGCACGGGCCCGCCCGCCGCGGTGCGGGGGCCTGCCGGATGGGGGAGGACCCGCCCTCGTTCGTGTGATGGTCCGACCGGCCGGGTGCGGCTGCGGGCTAGCCTCCGCGCGTGGACGAGGAGGTGGTGGCGGTGCGCCGTGGTGCCGCTCGCAGTGTGGTGATGGGGTTCGCAGGTCTGGCCGGCGCGGTGGGGCTGCTGTGCGGCGCCCCCGGCGCGGCCGCGGCAGCCGGGACCGCCGGCCCGGACCCCGGCGGGCCTGCCGCGGCGGCCGCGGCCGCCCCGGAGGCCGACGTGGCCTACCACGGCAGGGTCGCCCTCTCCCGGGGCGAGCTGCGGGTGTGGCTCGTGCCGTGGAACGAGGGGCCCTCCGAGCTCCCCGACTCCACCGTGCGGCTGCGCCTGTCCGCCGAGCTCGCCGACCGGCAGGACCTGGCGGCGGGCTGCGTACGGGCCGGGGCGCGCGAGGTGGTCTGCGAGACCGGGCCGCTGCCCCGGCACGGGCAGGGCCGGCACATCGGGCTCGTGCTGGGCCTGAAGGAGCCGGTCCCCGAGGTCGTCGTCCGCATCGACACCTGGTGGGACGGCGGTGCCGCCGACCGCGACCTCGCCAACAACCAGCACGCGGTCCTCGCCCTGGACACGGGCGACACCTACGCCTTCTGACCGGCGCGCACCCGCGGCGGACAGGCCCTACGGCGCCGCCACGCCCCCGAACTCCTCGACCGCGTCGGTGACGATGCGCTCCAGGCGGGCGTGGTGCGCGCCCCGCCAGTAGACGCGCTCGCAGGACGTGCACTGCGCGAACACGTCGTACGAGCGGTGCGTGCCGCTCTGCAGGCGGTCGCCGACGCTCTCCTTGTCGGCGTCGCGCAGTGTCCCGTTGCAGGCGGTGCAGCGCGTCCACGGGGCGAGCGCGGGCGCGAACCGGCCCAGGACGTCCCGCAGTTGCTCGTCGGGGTTGTCGCTGTACACGTACGCGCCGGCGAAGATCTCGCGGCGGCGCAGCAGCCCGCGGTCGCGGGAGAGCAGCACGCGCCGCTCGTCCGCGGAGCGGGTGGCGAGGGCGGGGTCGCCGATGTCCTCGTTCTCGTAGGCGGCGTCCACGCCGAGCAGCCGCATGCGGCGCGCGAGGGTGCCCAGGTGCACGTCGAGGAGGAACCGCAGCGGGGCGCCGGCGACCTGCTGCGGCCGGTCCACGCCGAGCACCTCGACGCTCTCGCCGGGGCGGGGCACGTACGAGAAGGGCTCCTCGCGGCCGTCGACGAGGAGCCGGCCGACCTCCGTCAGCGGGACACCCGCGGACTCGACGACGTGGCCGAGGCTGGAGGCTCCGTCCGTGGCGGTCGGGACCCGTTCGGCGCGCCGGGCGGGCGGGGCGAACAGGCGGAGTTCAGGGGCGAGGGTGAGGTGGATGCCGGGTCCGTTCACGCTGCCCAGGATGCCATCGCGGGGCTGCCCGCGCGGCCGAATTACGGGGTCCCGGCCGCACCGCGGCGGGCGGTGCGGGGCGCACCCCGCGCGCGGCGGCCGGTCAGGGCCAGACCAGGCAGTACGGCTGGTGGCCCGCCTCGTGGAGGCGCTGGCTGAAATCCTGCCATTCGTGCAGCAGCTGGTAGACGTTGAACGCGTCCCGCGGGCCCCCGCGGTCGGGCACCGTGGACCAGATGAACGCGGCCGCGCCGACGGACTCCTCGCCGACGTCGCGCAGCGGGTCCACGACCGTCGTCGGCAGCTTGACCACCGCGTAGTCCGGGTGCAGGACGACCAGCTCCAGCGGCGGCACCTTGTGCAGGGGTATGCCCTGGATGCCGGTCAGCACCATCGCCGCCATGGTCTCCGGCTTGATCTTCGTGAACATGCCGCCCATGCCGAGCTCGTCGCCGCCGAGCTCCTCCGGCCGCATGGTCACGGGCACGCGGGCCGCCGTCGCGCCGTCCGGCGCGCCGAAGTACTTGTACGTCACGCCCATGCCGCGGCCCTTGGGCGCCAGGCTGTCGAGCTCCTCCGCGGCCGGCGCGGGCACGGGCTCGGCCGCGTCCGCGGCGCGGCGGCGGTGCCTGCCGCGGCGGCGGGCTTCGCGGGCCTCGCGGGCGCGCTTCGGGTCGAGGTCGTCCGTACCCTCGCCCGGTCCACCACCGCGTTGCATATCTCCACCCGACTGGTCTTGCCTGCCCCGGCCCCGCGGCTGCCGCCACGCAGCCTGATCATCATGGCAGTGACCTCCCCCGGGGCGGCGCGGTGAAACGCCCGTCCGCAAGTCGGTCGCGGCCTGATGAGACCATGGCTCGTGTGAGCTACCCGTACCCGTATGAAGCCAAAGTCTCGCAGACTCTCTTCGACCGCGCGTCCCTCGTGACGCCCGGCGGCGTGAACTCTCCGGTCCGCGCGTTCCGCGCCGTGGGCGGAACGCCCCGGTTCATGGTGTCCGGTACCGGTCCGTACCTGACCGACGCCGACGGCCGCGAGTACGTCGACCTCGTCTGCTCCTGGGGGCCGATGATCCTCGGCCACGCCCACCCGGCCGTGGTCGAGGCCATCCAGGCCGCGGTGGCCCGCGGCACCTCCTTCGGCACCCCCGGCGAGGGCGAGGTGGCGCTCGCCGAGGAGATCACCGCCCGGATCGAGCCGGTCGAGCAGGTCCGCCTGGTGTCCTCCGGTACGGAGGCGACCATGTCCGCGATCCGCCTGGCCCGCGGCTTCACGGGCCGCTCCAAGGTCGTGAAGTTCGCCGGGTGCTACCACGGCCACGTGGACGCGCTGCTCGCCGCCGCCGGTTCCGGTCTGGCGACCTTCGCGCTTCCGGACACCCCCGGTGTCACCGGCGCCCAGGCCGGCGACACCATCGTGCTCCCCTACAACGACCTCGAAGCGGTACGGGCCGCGTTCGCCGCGCACCCGGGCGAGATCGCCTGCGTGATCACCGAGGCCGCCCCGGGCAACATGGGCGTCGTCACCCCCGCCGAGGGCTTCAACCAGGGCCTCGCCGACCTGTGCCGGGACAACGGCGCGCTGTACATCTCCGACGAGGTCATGACCGGCTTCCGCACCTCGCGGGCCGGCTGGTACGGCGTCGACGGCGTCCGCCCCGACCTGATGACCTTCGGCAAGGTCATGGGCGGCGGCTTCCCCGCCGCCGCGTTCGGCGGCCGCGCCGACGTGATGGCCCACCTCGCGCCCGCCGGCCCCGTCTACCAGGCCGGCACCCTGTCCGGGAACCCCGTCGCCACCGCCGCCGGCCTCGCCCAGCTGCGCCTCCTCGACGACGCCGCGTACGCCGCGGTCGACGCCGTCTCGGAGCGGATCCAGGGCCTGGTCACGGACGCGCTGGCCAAGGAGGGCGTCGCCCACCGGGTGCAGACCGCCTCCAACATGTTCTCCGTCTTCTTCACCGCGGACCCCGTCCGCAACTACGACGAGGCGAAGCAGCAGGAGTCCTTCCGCTTCAACGCGTTCTTCCACTCGATGCTGTCGCAGGGCGTCTACCTGCCCCCGTCCGCCTTCGAGTCGTGGTTCGTCTCCACCGCCCACGACGACGCCGCCGTCGAGCGGATCGCCGCCGCCCTGCCCGCCGCCGCCCGCGCCGCCGCGCAGGCCGCCCCGGAGGCCTCCGCATGAGCGACACCACCGTCGTCCACCTGATGCGCCACGGCGAGGTCGACAACCCCGACGGCGTCCTCTACGGCCGCCGCCCCGGCTACCACCTCTCCGAGCTGGGCCGCCGCATGGCCGACCGGGTCGCCGAGCACCTCCGGGACCGCGACGTCGCGTACGTCGTCTCCTCGCCGCTGGAGCGGGCCCAGGAGACGGCGGAGCCCGTCGCGAAGGCCCACGGCCTGGAGATCGCGACCGACGCCCGGCTGCTGGAGGCGGAGAACGTCTTCGAGGGCAAGACCTTCGGCGTCGGCGACGGCGCGCTGCGCAGGCCCGGCAACTGGCGGCACCTGACCAACCCGTTCCGCCCGTCCTGGGGCGAGCCGTACGTGGAGCAGGTCGTCCGCATGATGAGCGCGATCGAGGCGGCGCGGGACGCGGCCCGCGGCCACGAGGCCGTCGCGGTCAGCCACCAGCTGCCGATCTGGATCGTCCGCAGCTTCGCGGAGAAGCGCCGCCTGTGGCACGACCCGCGCCGCCGGCAGTGCACGCTGGCGTCGCTGACCTCGTTCACGTACCAGGGGGACCGTCTGGTGTCGGTGGGCTACAGCGAGCCCGCCCGCGACCTGGTCCCGCCGCACCTGCTGGCCGGCGCGCGGCCCGTCAAGGGCAAGTCGAAGGCGTTCGGGGCCTGACCAGCGGCTTGTCACCGGCCCCGGGGGGCGCGGAAGATCGGCAAATCGCTCATGCGAAACTTTTCACATGAGAACTGGCCGCGCCCCCCGCCGCCGCCCCGCCCGCGGCCGCGCCCTCCTGCTGACCGCCGTGGCCGCCGCAGGCGCCCTGACCCTGACGGCGTGCGAGGACGGCGCCAAGTCCTCGGGATCCGGCGGCAACTACGTGACGGGCCCCAGCGGCATCTCCACCGTCGCCAAGGGCGAGCGCGTCGACGCGCCGAAGCTCGACGGGGAGACCGTCGACGGCAAGACCCTCGACACGACCGAGCTCAAGGGCAAGATCGTCGTCCTCAACGTGTGGGGCTCGTGGTGCCCGCCCTGCCGGGCCGAGGCACCGTCCTTCGCGAAGGTGTCCCAGGAGCTCGCCGACGCCGGCAAGCCCGTCGCCTTCGTCGGCATCAACACCCGCGACACGAGCAAGCAGAACGCGGCCGCCTTCGAGGCCGACTTCAAGATCACGTACCCGAGTCTGTACGACCCCTCCGGCAAGCTCCTGCTCCGCTTCCCGGCCGGCAACCTCAACCCGAACGCCATCCCCTCCACGATCGTCCTCGACAAGGAGGGGAAGATCGCCGCGCGCACCCTGGCCCCGCTGGGCGAGCAGCAGCTGCGCTCGATGATCGACCCGCTGCTCGCGGAGCAGTGACCCCGTGGTCCCCGAGCTCCTCACCCTGGCCGCCGAGCCGGCTGGCGTGAACACCACGGTCCTGTCCGGCGCCCTCCTGCTGGCCCTGCCCATCTCCGTACTGGCGGGCCTCGTCTCCTTCTTCTCGCCGTGCGTGCTGCCGCTCGTGCCCGGCTACCTCAGCTACGTCACCGGCGTCAGCGGAGCCGACCTCGCCGAGGCCCGGCGCGGCCGCATGGTGGCCGGCGCGAGCCTGTTCATCCTCGGCTTCACCGCCGTCTTCGTCTCGACGGGAGCCCTCTTCGGGCAGTTCGGCAGCGTCCTGCTCGGCAACAAGGAGGTCATCTCCCGGGTCATGGGCGGCCTGGTCATCCTCCTCGGGCTGTTCTTCATGGGCGCGATCCCCGGCCTGACGATGCGCGAGTTCCGCTTCCACCGGAAGCCGGCGGCCGGCCTGCTGGGCGCGCCCCTGCTCGGGGTGCTCTTCGGCGTCGGCTGGACCCCCTGCATGGGCCCGACCCTCGCCGCCGTCACCACGCTCTCCCTCGACCAGGCCAGCGCCGGGCGCGGCGCCCTGCTGACCGTCGCCTACTGCCTGGGCCTGGGGATCCCGTTCATCGTCGCCGCGGTCGCGTTCCGCAAGGCGCTGGGCGCGTTCGGCTGGGTGAAGCGGCACTATGCGTGGGTGATGCGCATCGGCGGCGGCATGCTGATCGCGACCGGCCTGCTGCTCGTCACAGGAGTGTGGGGCAGCATCGTGAACGACATGCAGAGCTGGACCCAAGGCTTCACGGTGGGGATCTGAGGACTACACGGACATGAGTACGACCGACAAGGCGTCCGCAGAGGCGCAGCACCCGCCCGCGGACGAACCCTCCGACCGCCCCGGCACCGGCCGGGCCGACTCCGAAGCCGACTCCTCCGACTCCGCCGCCGGCGCCCAGCTGTCCACCGCCCCCGCGGAGGACGGCCCCGGCCCCGTCGGCATCGGCGTGCTCGGCTGGGCCCGCTGGATGTGGCGGCAGCTCACCTCCATGCGGGTCGCGCTGATCCTGCTGTTCCTGCTGTCGCTGGGCTCCATCCCCGGCTCCCTCATCCCGCAGAACCAGGTCGACGAGCTGAAGGTCGCCGACTGGAAGCGCGACCACGCGTTCTGGGTGCCGGTCGCGGAGAAGCTCCAGCTCTTCGACGTCTACAGCTCGGTGTGGTTCTCCGCGATCTACCTGCTGCTGTTCGTCTCCCTCATCGGCTGCATCATCCCCCGCACCTGGCAGTTCGTCGGCCAGCTCACGGGCCGCCCGCCCGGCGCCCCGCGCCGCCTGGACCGCATGCCCGCGTACGCGACCTGGCGCACCGACACCCCGCCCGAGCAGGTCCTCGCCCACGCCAGGGCCCTCCTGGGCCGCGGCCGCTTCCGCACCGATCCCGGCAAGGGCTCCGTCGCCGCGGAGAAGGGCTACCTGCGCGAGGCCGGGAACCTCGTCTTCCACCTGTCGCTGATCGTGATGCTGGTGGCGTTCGCCTGGGGCCAGCTCTTCAAGTCGGAGGGCGGCAAGCTCGTCCTGCGCGGCAGCGGCTTCGCGAACACCCTCACCCAGTACGACGACTTCAAGTCCGGAAGCTTCTTCAGCACCGACGACCTGCCGCCGTTCTCCTTCACACTCGACGACTTCTCCGCCAGCTACGAGGAATCCGGCCCCCAGAAGGGCACCGCCCGCGACTTCACCGCCTACGTCACCTTCCACAAGGGCGCCGACGGCACACCGCAGAAGCGCCGGATCCAGGTCAACAAGCCCCTGGAGGTCGACGGCGCCAAGGTCTACCTGCTCGGCCACGGCTACGCACCGGTCATCTCGGTGACCGACCCCTCCGGCAAGGTCGTCTACAAGGACGCCGTCCCGATGCTGCCGTTCGACGGCAACCTCAGCTCCTCCGGCGCCGTCAAGGTCACCGACGGCTACCGCAACAAGGACGGCGTCAAGGAGCAGCTCGGCTTCAACGCCCTCTTCGTGCCGACCTTCGCGGGCGCCGGCCAGGGCACCATGCTCTCCCAGTTCCCCGACCTGAAGTTCCCCGTCCTCGCCCTCAGCGCCTACCACGGCAGCCTCGGCGTCGACTCCGGCCTGCCGCAGAACGTGTACCAGCTGAACACCGCCAAGATGAAGGAGTTCAAGGACGCCGACGGGCAGCTGCTGAAGAAGCGCATGCTCGTCGGCGAGACCATGGAGCTCCCCGACGGCGCCGGCACCGTCAGGTTCGAGGGCATCGAGCGCTGGGCGACCTTCTCCGTCACCGCCCAGCCCGGCAGCGGCCTCGCCCTCGGCGGGGCGGTCGCCGCCATCGGCGGCCTCGCCGCGTCGCTGTTCATCCAGCGCCGCCGCATCTGGGTCCGCGCCGTCCCCGGCCCGGACGGCACCACCGTCGTCGAGATGGCCGGACTCGGCCGCAGCGAGTCCGCCAGGCTCCCCGAGGAGCTGGGGCAGCTCGCCGCCGCCCTCCACGAGCAGGCGCCCACGGCGCCCGAACGACCTGTCACGGAAACCGTCGAAGGAGAGCGCGGATGACGCCGCTCGCAGCCGAGGTCAACGAGAACCTCGCGCAGATCAGCAACTACCTCGTCTACTCGTCGATGGCGGTCTACACGCTCGCCTTCCTCGCGCACATCGCCGAGTGGACCTTCGGCAGCCGCAGCAAGGTCGCCCGCACCGCGGCGGCCCTGACGACCGCACCCGCCGCGGCCGCCGCGCCCGCCGTGCAGGTCCGCTCCCAGGGCACGACCGCCGTCCTGGACAAGCCGAAGGTCGTCACCCGGTCCGCGCCCGGCTCCCGCGACGTCCCCGACGGCCCCGGCGCCGCCGGCGGCACCGCCCAGGGCGACCTGTACGGCCGGATCGCCGTCTCACTGACCGTCCTCGGGTTCCTCCTCCAGGCCGGCGGCGTCGTCGCCCGCGCCGCCTCCGTGCAGCGCGCCCCCTGGGGCAACATGTACGAGTTCTCGATCACCTTCTCCACGGTGGCCGTCGGCACGTACCTGGCGCTCCTCGCCCTGAAGAAGAACGTCCGCTGGCTCGGCCTGATCCTGATCACCACCGTCCTGCTCGACCTCGGCGTCGCCACCACCTGGCTGTACACCGACAGCGACCAGCTCGTCCCCGCGCTGCACTCGTACTGGCTGTGGATCCACGTCTCCACCGCGATCTTCTGCGGCGCCGTCTTCTACCTCGGTGCGGCCGGCGCCGTGCTCTACCTGCTGCGCGACTCGTACGAGGCCAAGATCGCCTCCGGCGGCACCCCCTCGAAGATCGCCGCCTCGGTGCTGGAGCGCTTCCCGTCGGCCGCCTCGCTCGACAAGTTCTCCTACCGCATCAACGCGGCCGTCTTCCCGCTGTGGACGTTCACGATCATCGCGGGCGCCATCTGGGCCGGCGACGCCTGGGGCCGCTACTGGGGCTGGGACCCCAAGGAGGTCTGGTCCTTCGTCACCTGGGTGGCGTACGCCGCCTACCTGCACGCCCGCGCCACCGCCGGCTGGAAGGGCCGCAAGGCCGCCTACCTGGCCCTCTTCGCCTTCGCCTGCTGGGTCTGGAACTACTACGGCGTGAACATCCTGCTCAACGGCAAGCACTCGTACGCGGGCGTCTGAGCCCCCGGTCCTCCGTACACGCGCGGCTGCGCACCCCGGGCTTGGGCCCGAGGTGCGCGGCCGCGCCTCCAGGGCGACGCTGGTGCCATGCCGACACCGCAAGGCACCAGCGAGCGCCGGAGCGGCGACCGCTACCTGCTGCACTTCGAGCCGCACCTGCCGTGCGCCTACGAGACGGTCTGGCCGGCCCTGACCACGCCGGAGGGGCTGCGCCGCTGGCTCGCGGATGCGGACGTGCTGGAACGGCACCTGGGCGGGGCCGTGACCCTGCACTGGCTCGACGAGGACGAGACGGTCTCGGGCCGGGTCACGGCCTGGGACGTCGAACGGGTCGCGGAGTACACGGTGGACGAGAACGACCGGATCCGCTTCTACCTGGAGCCGCTGGGCACGGACTCCACGCTGGTCCGCTTCACCGACGACCGGCACGGCTCCGACAGCGACTGCGCACGCGGCCTGGCCGTCTGGCATGACCGCTTCGAGCGGCTGGAAGCCGTGCTGACGGCCACGGCCCCAGGCCCGGGGCGATCGGCTGCCCCGCCCCACTGAGACCGTGGCGGGACACCCGCTAGGACTGCCCCTTGTCCTTCTCCTCGCCCTGCTCGCGCCGCTTCAGCTCTTCCTCGCGGCGCCGCAGGTCCGCCTCCCAGTCCTTGAGGAGGGCCTCGTCCTTCTTGTTCTCCTCGCGGAGGGAGCTGAGGAACTCCGGGTTGTCGTCGGGGGCGACCCACTCGTGCCGGTGGTTGCGGTGCCACTCGGAGGGCGTACGGCCGCCCACCGGAGGACGGCGCATCTTGCCCGCGGCGAACCAGACGATCGGGCCGACGATCCAGAAGAGCAGGATGATGATGACCCAGACGACCTTGGGGAGGTGCTTGGCCTCGTCCTCGGGGGTGTTGAGGCAGTCGATGAACGCATAGATCGTCAGCGCCAGCGGCAGGATGAACATCAGCGCCCGGATCATGTGGAGCAGCCCCCTGTGAGCAATGGCGGGGTTCGCATCGACGGCCCCGGTGACAGGTCCAGCGTATCCGGTGACGGATACTGGCCCCTATGGCTTACGACGATCTCCGCTCGCTGCTCCGGGCCCTGGAGCGGGAGGGCGACCTCAAGCGCATCAAGGCCGAAGTCGACCCGTACCTGGAGGTAGGGGAGATCGTCGACAGAGTGAACAAGGCGGGCGGTCCGGCCCTGCTGTTCGAGAACGTCAAGGGCTCCGACATGCCCCTGGCGATGAACGTCTTCGGCACCGACCGCCGCCTGCTGAAGGCCCTCGGCCTGAAGTCCTACGCCGAGATCAGCGAGAAGATCGGCGGCCTGCTCAAGCCGGAGCTGCCCCAGGGCTTCGTCGGCGTCCGCGAGGCCTTCGGCAAGCTCGGCTCGATGGTGCACGTCCCGCCGAAGAAGGTGAAGGCGGACGCGGCGCCCGTCCAGGAGGTCGTCCTCACCGGCGACGACGTCGACCTGGACCGGCTGCCCGCCCTGTTCACCTGGCCGAAGGACGGCGGCTCGTTCTTCAACCTGGGCCTGACGCACACCAAGCACCCCGAGACCGGCGTCCGCAACCTCGGCCTGTACCGCCTCCAGCGCCACGACAAGCGCACCATCGGCATGCACTGGCAGATCCACAAGGACAGCCGCAACCACTACGCGGTCGCCGCGGAGCGCGGCGAGCGGCTGCCGGTCGCCATCGCGTTCGGCTGCCCGCCGGCCGTCACCTACGCGTCGACCGCGCCGCTGCCCGGCGACATCGACGAGTACCTGTTCGCCGGGTTCGTCGCCGGCAAGCGGATCGAGATGGTCGACTGCAAGACCGTCCCGCTCCAGGTCCCCGCGCAGGCGGAGGTCGTGGTCGAGGGCTGGCTGGAGCCCGGCGAGATGCTCCCCGAGGGCCCGTTCGGCGACCACACCGGCTTCTACACCCCGCAGGAGCCGTTCCCCGCGCTGAAGATCGACTGCATCACGATGCGGAAGCGGCCGCTGCTCCAGTCCATCGTGGTCGGCCGGCCGCCCACCGAGGACGGCCCGCTGGGCCGGGCCACGGAGCGGTTCTTCCTGCCGCTGCTGAAGATCATCGTCCCGGACATCGTGGACTACCACCTGCCGGAGTCGGGCGGCTTCCACAACTGCGCGATCGTCTCGATCGACAAGAAGTACCCCAAGCACGCCCAGAAGGTCATGCACGCGATCTGGGGCGCGCACATGATGTCCCTGACGAAGCTGATCGTGGTGGTCGACAAGGACTGCGACGTCCACGACCTGCACGAGGTCGCCTGGCGGGCACTCGGCAACACCGACTACTCCCGCGACCTCACCGTCGTAGAGGGCCCCGTCGACCACCTCGACCACGCCTCCTACCAGCAGTTCTGGGGAGGCAAGGCGGGCATCGACGCGACGAAGAAGCTCCCCGAGGAGGGCTACACCCGCGACGGCGGCTGGCCCGACATGGTCGAGTCCGACCCGGCGACGGCGGCTCTCGTCGACCGGCGCTGGAAGGAGTACGGGCTGTGAGCGCCGGCGCCATGGCCGGCCCTGCCCTGTTCCTCGGCGACGACACCGCGTACGTGGCCCTGGTCCGCCCGCAGCTCGACCCGGCCGACCCGGACCTCGTCCAGGCGGCGCGGGAGGCGGGCGTCTCCCCCGAGGAGTTCGCCGGACCCGGCAACGTCTGGACCCTGCTCACCGAGCACGACGGCGAAGGCGACGGCTTCGAGCTGCCCGGACTGCGCGACACCGAGGCCGACGGCTTCGCCGAGCAGCTCCAGGCGGCCGTCGCGGCCGCCGGGCCGTTCACGGTGGAGGCCGGCGACGTACTCGCCCTCGACGGCGCCCCGGCGGACGGCGGCTGGGCCTTCACCGCCCGCGTGACCCCGCCCGAGGGCCACGACGGCGGCCCCTGGACCCTCGCCACGGGCCCGGTGGCGACCGCTGACCTGCTCGCGGACCTGGCGGACTTCCGGAGGGCCCTCGCATGATGACCACCGCCGACGGGGTCGCCGGCCCCGGCACCGGGCCCGCCGCACCGCAGGCCCCCGGCAGGGTGAAGGCGTTCCTGCGGCTCGTGATGATCGAGCACTCCGTCTTCGCGCTGCCCTTCGCCTACATCGCCGCGCTGACCGCGATGTTCCAGGCCGACCGCACCGTCCACTGGTCCGAGCTGCTGCTCGTCACCGTCTGCATGGTGGGGCTGCGGACCTTCGCGATGGCCGCGAACCGGATCATCGACCGCGAGATCGACGCCCGGAACCCGCGCACCGCGGGCCGCGAGCTGGTCACCGGCGCCGTGTCGGTCCGCTCGGCGTGGACCGGGGCCGGGATCGCGCTGGCGGTGTTCCTCGGGGCGGCGGCCCTGCTGAACCCGCTGTGCCTGATGCTGGCGCCGGTGGCGGTCGTGCCGATGGTGGTCTACCCGTACGGCAAGCGGTTCACGAACTACCCGCACGCCATCCTCGGCCTCGCCCAGGCGATGGGCCCGGTCGGCGCCTGGCTCGCGGTGACCGGCGCCTGGTCGTGGGACGCGGTGATCCTGGGCCTGGCCGTCGGCGTGTGGATCGGCGGCTTCGACCTGATCTTCGCCTGCCAGGACGTGGCCGCCGACCGGGCGGAGGGTGTCAGGTCCGTCCCGGCCCGCTTCGGCGTCCCGGCCGCCCTGTGGGGCGCCCGCGGCGCCCACGCCGTCACCACGGCCCTCCTGGCCTGGTACGCGGTGGCCACGGGCGCGGGCGTGCTGTTCTGGATCGGCCTGGCGGTCGTCGTCGCGGCGTTCCTCTACGAGCACACGATCGTCACCCCGCACGACCTGTCCCGCCTGAACCGGGCGTTCTTCACGGTGAACGGCTTCATCGGGATCGCGCTCTTCGCGTGCGCCCTCCTGGACCTGGTGGTCCGCGGCCTGCACTGGTAACCCGAAAGAACGACTCCGCCCGAACGGGGCTGCGCATGCCCCGCCCACATGCGTACCGTGCGGCCTACCATCGAGTGCATGGACAGGGAGGCCGACGTGACCGTCTCGGAGAGCGACCGCCTGCACTCACAGCTCAGCCGGTTCGAGGACATGTTCCCGGGCTACCGGATGGAGATTGTCGAGGGCGCCATCGTGATGAGTCCGCTGAAGCCGCACCACAACGCCACCATCTGGCACCTGTGGAGTGCGCTGAAGCCCCAGATGCCCGACCAGTGGGGCTTCCTCAGCGATGTCGCGATCCCGTTCGACGGCGACAACGAGTTCTGCCCCGACCTCGCCGTGATCCCGGCCGCCGAAGTGGCCAAGAACCTCAGCGCCTACTCGCCCGATCTGATCGAGCTGGCCGTCGAGGTGGTTTCGCCGAGCAGCCGCCGCAACGACTACGACGTGAAGCCCCGCGCCTATGCCCGCCGAGGGATCCCGCACTACCTCGTCTTCGACCCCTACAAGGCGCACTGCGTGTTGTTCTGGAACCCCGGCCCCGACGGTTACCTGGGTACGGACACCGTCGCGTACGGGGGGACGGTCGTCGTGGAGACCGGTATCGGCAAGCTCACCGTCGACACCTCGGGGCTGCCCGTGGACCCCTCTGCCGTCAGCCCGTGAGCCGGGCGCCCGCCGGGCGGGGCGGCGTCGGGCGGCGGTGGTAGACCGCCGTGGCGATGCCCGCGACGAGGCCGCAGAGGTGGCCCTGCCAGCTGATGCCCTCGTGGAGGGGGAGGATGCCGGTGAGCATGGTGGTGCCCCAGTAGGCGGCGATGGCCAGGGACACGGCGACGCCGAGGACCCTGCGCTCCACGAAGCCGCGTACCAGCAGGTAGCCGAAGAGGCCGAAGACCACCCCGGAGGCGCCCAGGGTCATGGTGTCGGGCGGGGAGATCAGCCAGGTGCCCAGGCCCTCGGCCACGATGATGATCCCGCAGACCGCGAGGAAGCGTCGGATGCCGGACAGGGCGGCTATGAAGCCGAGGACCAGCAGCGGGACGCTGTTGGAGGCGACGTGGTCGAAGCCGAAGTGGAGGAAGGACCCGGTGACGACGCCGGGCAGGGTGTCCGGTTCGCGGGCCACCACCCCGTACTGGTCGAGGGCGTGCCCGGTGGCGTAGTCCACCGCCTCCAGGACCCACAGCAGGGCCACCCAGCCCAGCATCAGCTTGGCCGCCGCCTTGGCCCGTTCCGTCCGGCTCCATGTCGGCTCGATCGTGCTGCTGCTCATCCGCTTCGCCCCCTGGGTGTCGTGCTCCGTTCCCCCCGGGAACGTCCGGGACACCTTAGCGAGTGCCCGCCCGGTGTGGCCGGATAGTCTCGTAGCCATGACAGAGCGCAAGCGCACCCCCTGGGTGGTGGGGGTTTCCGGGGCTTCCGGGACGCCGTACGCGGCTTCGGTGATCCGGGGGCTGCTCGCGGCGGGCGAGAGTGTGGACCTGGTGGTGAGCCGGGCCGCGCGGCTGACCCTGCTGGACGAGACGGGCATCGCCTTCCGCGACGCGCACTGGCGCGACGACCTCGCGCAGTGGCTGGCCCGCGGCGCGGACGGCAAGCCCGGGGTGTTCGCGGTGCCGGACGGCGACGTCCGGTACTGGGCCGCGGGGGACCTGGCGGCCGGGCCGAGCTCGGGCTCGTACCCGGTGCAGGGGATGCTGATCGTGCCGGCGTCCACGGCCTGTGTGGCGGGGGTGGCGCTCGGGCTGTCGAAGGACCTGCTGCAGCGGGTCGCGAGCGTGACGCTCAAGGAGCGGCGCCGTCTGGTGGTCGCGGTGCGGGAGACCCCGCTGAGCGGCCAGACGCTGAAGCAGCTGGTGGCGCTGGACGAGGCGGGCGCGGTCGTGCTGCCCGCCTCTCCGGCGTTCTATGCGGGTGCGACGCACATCCAGGACCTGGTGGACTTCGTCGCGGGGCGGGTGCTCGACGCGGCAGGGGTGCCGCACGGGCTGTACCGCCGGTGGGAGGGGGAGCTCGGTGGAGCGTCCCGCTCCCGGGAGGCAAGCGGTGGCTAGCGCTTCTTCGCGGTGTGCGGCTTGCGGGTCCTGTCCACCTGGTAGGCGGCTGCGGGCTTGTCGGTGCGGGATCGGTTGGCCAGCTCCTGAAGCTGTCGCATGTGCGCGTAGGCCATCTCGATCGTGTACACGGGTACACCACTCCTGAAGATCGTCATTGATCTGTTGACAGATTCACAGGGTGTTGACCCTGTGCGCCTTTGATTCTATACGTAAACTTGCAGCATCGCCGAACAATGGAAGGCTCCAGGCATATGGACGCGGTGGACAGGCAGCTCATCCAGGCACTCCGGGAGAACGGACGCGCCTCGTACGCGGAGCTGGGCCGGCTCGTCGGCCTGTCCGGCCCCAGCGTCACGGACCGGATCAACCGGCTGGAGTCGGCCGGTGTCATCACCGGCTACCGCGCGACCGTCGACGCGGCCTCCCTCGGCCTCGGCGTCACCGCGCTGATCGGCATCTCCCTCTCCGACGCCGCCGACCACGAGGACGTCGCCCGCCGCCTGCGGGACCTCGCCGAGATCGAGGACTGCTGGTTCATCGCCGGCGACGACTCCTACATGCTGAAGGTCCGCGCGAGCGACGTGGACGGCCTGGAGAAGATCATCCGGAAGCTCTCCGGCACCAAGGGCGTCTCCCGCACCCGCACCACGATCGTGCTGTCGACGAAGTGGGAGAACCGGGTCGGGGAACTGCCCGCCGAGCGCTGAGAGTACGGTTGCAGGGTTGGCAGGCCCTACCGGGCAGAGCAGGACACTGAGGAGGCGACCGGCCGATGGACGCTGGGCTGAAGCGCGAGCTGGAGGAGAAGGTCCGCTCCGGCGAGCGGCTGACCCGTGAGGACGGTATCGCCCTCTACGAGTCCGACGACCTGGCCTGGCTGGGCGGCCTCGCCCACGAGGTGCGCACCCGCAAGAACGGCGACGTCGTCCACTTCAACGTCAACCGCCACCTCAACATGACGAACGTGTGCACCGCGTCGTGCGCCTACTGCTCCTTCCAGCGCAAGCCGGGCGAGAAGGACGCGTACACGATGCGCATCGAGGAGGCCGTCCGCCTGGCCAAGGCCATGGAGAGCGAGAACCTCACCGAGCTGCACATCGTCAACGGCCTGCACCCGAGCCTGCCCTGGCGGTACTACCCGCGCTCGCTGTCCGCGCTGAAGGAGGCGCTGCCGAACGTCTCGCTGAAGGCGTTCACGGCGACCGAGATCCACCACTTCGAGACGATCTCCGGGATGTCGGCCTCCGACATCCTGGACGAGCTCATCGAGGCCGGGCTGGAGTCCCTCACCGGCGGCGGCGCGGAGATCTTCGACTGGGAGGTCCGCCAGCACATCGTCGACCACCGCACCCACTGGGAAGACTGGTCGCGCATCCACCGGCTCGCGCACGAGAAGGGTCTGAAGACCCCGAGCACGATGCTGTACGGGCACATCGAGGAGCCGCGCCACCGCGTCGACCACGTGCTCCGGCTGCGCGAGCTCCAGGACGAGACCGGCGGCTTCCAGGTCTTCATCCCGCTGCGGTACCAGCACGACTTCGTCGACATGAAGGACGGCAAGGTCCGCAACCGGCTCCAGGCCCGCACGACGATGGCCACGGGCGCCGAGGCGCTGAAGACCTTCGCCGTCTCGCGGCTGCTCTTCGACAACGTGCAGCACGTCAAGGTCTTCTGGGTGATGCACGGCCTCCAGACGGCCCAGCTGGCGCTCCAGCACGGCGCCGACGACATGGACGGCTCGGTCGTCGAGTACAAGATCACCCACGACGCGGACAACTACGGCACCCCGAACAAGCTGACCCGCGACGACCTGCTGGAGCTCATCCGCGAGGCCGGCTTCCGGCCCGTCGAGCGCAACACGCGCTACGAGGTCATCCGCGAGTACCCCGGCCCGGACGCGTCGCTGCGCGAGACGCCGCAGGCGATGCGCGTCTGACCCGGCGGCGGGCGCGCGGCTGCCCGCATGCGTGGCCCCGGGCTCAGGCCCGGGGCGCAGGCCCGGCCCCAGGCCCCCGGCCCCAGGCCCCCGGCCCCAGGCCCCGGTCTCCGTACGGAGGCCGGGGCCTTCGCGTTGCCGCGGGGCCCGGGCGGCGCGCCGTTGATCCGTGCCCCGTTGTCCGGCAGGCTCGTAATAGATAATCTTGGCCTGTGACTCTTACCTTCACGGTTGATCCGGTCGTCGACCCCGCCCTGCGCGAGGGGATCGTCGATCTCTGGACGGACGTCAGCAACGCCGGCGGCGCCGTCGGTTTCGTGGCGCCGGTGACGCAGGACGACATCCGCCCCGAGATGGTCAAGCACCTCGTCGCCATGGCCGAGGGCCGCCACCGCCTCGTCGTCGGCCGCGACGCCGACGGGCGCGTCCGCGCCTGCGCCTTCCTCGCGCTCAACACGCACCGGCTGATGGCCCACTGGGTGTGGGCGTACACCGTCATGGTCGACCCCGCCCTCCAGGGCCGCGGCGCCGGCCGCGCCCTGATGGAGGCCGTCGCCGACGCCGCCCGCACCCTCGACGGAGTCGAGGCGATCCGGCTCTCCTGCCGCGGCGGCCTGGGCCTGGAGCACTTCTACGCCGCCTGCGGCTACAAGGAGGTCGGCCGCATCCCGGACGCCATCCGCGCGGCCCCCGGCGACGACCGCGACGAGATCATCATGCTGCTGCCGCTGCACTGACTCACGCCCACCGCGGGCCCTGCGCCGCACTCGGCGGCGCAGGGGGCCGACCCCGGCGGCGCCGGGTGCGGTACGGGCGTGCTTCACTGGACGGACACGCCACGACGAAACCGACGAACCGAAGAAGGGGTCACCGTGTCCTTCAAGCCGAGCGCGACGATCCGCTACACCGCGATGCGCCTGGGCATCTTCGTCGGATGCCTCCTCCTCGTGGCCGTCCTGGTCAACGTGGGCTGGGTCCCCGCGGGCCTCGGCGACGCGAACCCCGCCTGGGTCGTGCTCCTCGCGCTGGTCCTCTCCGCCCCGCTGTCGTTCGTCCTGCTGCGCCGCCAGCGCGACGAGATGTCCGCGCAGATCTCCGAGCGCGTCGCCGGTGCCAAGGGGCGCCTCGCGGCCAACCGCTCCCAGGAGGACGCGGCCGACGACGCCGCCCGCGCCGGCTCCTGAGGCCCGGCCGAGGGCCTGACGGCCTGAGGGTCTGGGCACCTGAGGATCCGAGAGTCGGCTTCCTCACACGGCACACGACGAGCGCCCCGGCGCCGGGAACACCCCCGGCCGCCGGGGCTTCGGCGTTTCCGGGGGCGGTCCCGGCCCTGGGGAAGGGGGCCGCGGGCGCTTGATGACCTTGGCTCAAAGTCCGCCTTTGAGTTTCTCAAAGGGAAAGTGTTAGCGTGTTAAACATGTTGACCCCGGTTGCGCCCCAAATGATCACGAGCGTCCCGCTCGTGGCGCGCCTGCACGTCGACCTCTGCCGCTGTGTGTCCGCGGCCTGTTGCGGCTGTCGCTGAACCCACACACCCCTTTCCCCACCCCTGCTGTGCCCCCCACTCGGAGAGTGTCCGTGTCCGCGACCCCCCAGGCCCCCGCCAAGGCCTCCTTCACGTTCCCCTTCTGGGCGCAGATCGTCACCGGTCTCGTGCTCGGCGTCCTGTTCGGCTGGCTCGCCCGCACCCAGGACGTCAGCTGGCTCGCCACCACCCTGGAGAAGGTCGGCGACCTCTTCGTCCAGCTGCTGAAGCTGGCCGTCGCCCCGCTCGTGTTCTTCGCGATCCTGGTGTCCGTCACCAACCTGCGGAAGGTCAACAACGCCGCCCGCCTCGCCTCGCGCACCCTGCTCTGGTTCATGATCACGTCGCTGATCGCGGTCGGCATCGGCCTCGCGATCGGCCTCCTCACGAACCCCGGCGCAGGCACCGGCCTGACCCCGCAGGACGGCCAGCTGCCCAAGCGCACCGGCTCCTGGCTGGACTTCCTGACCGGCATCGTGCCGACCGACATCGTCACGCCGTTCACCGAGCTGAACGTCCTGCAGATCGTCTTCCTCGCCGCCGTCGCCGGCATCGCCGCCCTCCAGCTCGGCGACAAGGCGCAGCCCGTCCTGACCCTTGCCGAATCGATCCTCCAGCTCCTCCAGAAGGCGCTGTGGTGGGTCATCCGCCTCGCCCCGATCGGCACCGTCGGCCTCATCGGCACCGCGATCGCCAGCTACGGCTGGGACCTCATCGGCAAGTACGCCACCTTCACCGCCGACGTGTACGTCGGCTCCGCGCTCGTGATGTTCGGCGTCTACCCGCTGCTGCTCGCGCTCGTCGCCAAGGTCAACCCGATCCACTTCTTCAAGGGCGCCTGGCCGGCCATCCAGCTGGCCTTCGTCTCCCGCTCCTCCGTCGGCACGATGCCGCTGACGCAGAAGGTCACCGAGCGCCTCGGCGTCCCGAAGGAGTACACCTCCTTCGCCGTCCCGTTCGGCGCCACCACGAAGATGGACGGCTGCGCCGCGATCTACCCGGCCCTCGCCGCGATCTTCATCGCGCAGATCTTCGACGTGCAGCTGACGATCACCGACTACCTGCTGATCGCCTTCGTCTCGGTCGTCGGCTCGGCCGCCACCGCCGGCCTCACCGGCGCCACGGTCATGCTGACCCTGACCCTCTCCACCCTGGGCCTGCCCCTGGAGGGCGTCGGCCTGCTGATGGCGATCGACCCGATCCTCGACATGGTCCGCACCGCGACCAACGTCACCGGCCAGGCGCTGGTCCCGGTCGTGGTCGCCGCCCGCGAAGGCATCCTGGACAAGGAGGCCTACGCCGGAGCCTCCTCCTCCCCGCTGGACGAGGCCTCCCCGCTCGACGGTCGCGCCGCGGTCGCACCCGCCGCCTGACCCCGTCCGGCCCAGGCCCCACCTCCGCCGCAGCCCCCGCCCCGTCCGGGCGGGGGCTGCGGCGCTGTCCGCGCACGCCGCGTCCGGGCGGGGGCTGCGGCGCTGTCCGCGCACGCCGCGGCTCACACCGGGGCGGCCGTACGCAGCCAGCCGGGCCCAGGCCCGGCGCAGGACGCCGCCCACCCCCGGCGCGGTTCCGGGCCGCGGGCCGGCCCTATAGTCGGCGACCGTTGTCCAACGAGCAGGAAACGGGGGCCTGATGGCACGGGTGAAGGCAATGCAGGACATACGGGCGGCCCAGGCGGCGGCCCGGGCGGCAGCCCGCCTGATCGGGAGGCGCAACGCGCTGCGCTACCTCGCGCTCGGCGCGGGCGCCGCCCTCGCGGCAGCCTGCACGGGGAAGGGCGCGGGGACGGCCGGCTCGGGCGGTACGGGCGCGGCGCCCGCCCCGGCCGGCAGCACGGGCCCGGCGCCCGCCCCCTCGACGGCCGCACCGACGGCGCCCCCAGGGACCGCCGCCCCGGGCGCCGGCTCCGCGTCCGCGGAGCCCGGCCCGACCACCGCCGGGGTGTTGGCCAGGGCGTTCGATGCCTTCGCCAAGGGCGGGTGGCGGCTGGAATCCACGACGCCCGGCGGCCCGACCGTCACCGGAACGGCCACCGTCCTCGCCGACGGCGGCGGCAACGGCGGCTTCACCATCGACTGGGACGGCGCCGACGGCAAGCCGGTCACCTGGGCCGGATCCTGGCTGCTGCGCGGCGGCCACCTGCGCATCGACGTCCACGCCGCCCCCAAGGGCGTCAACCGGCTCACCGGCGGCGAGGCCCTCACCGTCCCGAAGGAGGTCGGTGAGGGCGCCTCCCTGCTGCTCCCGTGGAAGCCGCCCGGCCACAAGGACACCGGCGACGGCCAGCAGTTGCAGGCGACCTACCGGGACGGGGTGCTGCGCATCGTCCACCGCGAGCGCGGCGGCAGCGAATCCGTGCACCTCTGCACCCGGGCTCCCGGCTGACGGGACGGCGGTCCGGGCCGACCGACGGGACGGCGGTCCGGGGCCGGCCGACGGCGGCGGGCGGCCTGGCCGCCGCCTGGGGCCCGGCCGCCGCCTGGGCCGGCATCGGCAGCGGCCGGGCCGGCCCTTCCCCGTTCCTCCGCTCTTCCTCCGCCAACTCCGCTCACCGGGGTCTGGCCCAGCCCCGTTACCCGTGGGTAAATTACCGGCGGTAACGCGGTGAACGCGGTACGCGGTAACTCCCGTGTCGAGCGGAGGAGAGCGCCATGAACGCGGACGTCATGCGGGCCGCCCCCAAACCGGTGGAGCCCGTACGGACCGTCGTCGACGGAGTCGTGCGCCAGGTGGAGGTCCCGCCGCTGGCCACCGTCCCCGCCGGCGGCTCGCTCGCGGACATCCCCTTCCACAACGCCCGCGAGGCCCCCAACACCGTCGTCCTCTCCCGCAAGCACCCCGACGGCACCTGGCACGACGTCACCGCCGCCGCGTTCGCCGCGGAGGTGCTCGCCGTCGCCAAGGGCCTCATCGCCGAGGGGCTCCGCGAGGGCGACCGGCTCGCGCTCATGGCCCGCACCACCTACGAGTGGACCCTGCTCGACTTCGCCGCCTGGGCCGCCGGACTCGTCACCGTACCCGTCTACCCGACCTCCTCCGCCCTCCAGGCGCGCTGGATCATCCAGGACTCAGGCGCCGTCGCCTGCGCCGTCGAGGACACCGCCCAGGCCCGCCTCATCAGCGCCGAACGCGCCAACCTGCCCTGGCTGGCCCACCTGTGGGAGTTCGACACGGGCGCCCTGACCCGGCTCGCCAAGGCCGGCGAGCACATTCCCGACGCCGTCGTCCACGCCCGCCGCGCCGCCCGGACGCCCGAATCGGTCGCCACCCTCATCTACACCTCCGGCACCACCGGCCGGCCCAAGGGGTGCGTCCTCACCCACGGCAACTTCTTCGCCGAAGCCGACAACGCCGTCGAACTCCTCCACCCCGTCTTCCGCTCCGCCACCACCGAGCCCGCCTCCACCCTCCTCTTCCTCCCGCTCTCCCACGTCTTCGGCCGCATGGTCGCCGTCGGCTGCCTCCGCGCCCGCGTCCGCATCGGCCACGCGCCCAGCATCAGCACCGACGACCTCCTCGCCGACCTGGCCGGCTTCCGCCCGACGTTCCTCCTCGCCATCCCGTACGTGCTGGAGAAGGTCTACAACACCGCCCGCGCCACCGCCGAGCGCATGGGCCGCGCCTCCTCCTTCGACCGCGCCGCCCGCATCGCCCGCCGCTACGGCGAAGCCGCCGAGAACGGCCGCCCCGGCATCGGCCTGCGCACTGCCCGCGCCCTGTACGACCCCCTCGTCTACCGCCGCATCCGCGCCGCCCTCGGCGGCCACGTCCGCTACGTCATCAGCGGCGGCTCACCCCTCGGCCGACGCCTCGCCGCCTTCTACACAGGGGCCGGCATCGACGTCTTCGAGGGCTACGGACTGACCGAGACGACCGGCGCCAGTACGGTGACCCCGCCGCAGAAACCGCGCCTCGGGACCGTCGGCTGGCCCCTCCCCGGCACCGCCGTCCGCATCGCCGACGACGGCGAGATCCTCCTCCGCGGCCGCCACGTCTTCGCCGGCTACTGGAACACCGCACAGCCGCCCACCCGCCCCGACGGCTGGCTCGCCACCGGCGACATCGGCGAACTCGACGCCGACGGCTACCTCACCATCACCGGCCGCAAGAAGGACCTGATCATCACCTCCGCCGGCAAGAACGTCGCCCCCGCCCCCCTGGAGGACTGGCTGCGCGCACACCCCCTCGTCGGCCAGTGCCTCGTCGTCGGCGACAACAGGCCGTACGTCACCGCCCTGATCACCCTGGAACCCGACGGCATCGCCCACTGGCGCGCGATGCGGCGCCGCGAAGGCGTCCCGACCCGCGAACTTCTCCGCGCCCCGGACCTCCTGGCCGAACTCCAACGCGCCGTGGACGACGCGAACCGCCTGGTCTCCCGCGCGGAGTCGATCCGCAGATTCGCGGTCCTGCCGGGCGAGTTCACCGAGGCGAGGGGCCACCTCACCCCGTCGCTGAAACTCCGCCGCGCCGCGATCGTCCGCGACTACGCGGAGGAGATAGACGCCCTGTACGGGCAACAGCCCTGAACGCCGTGGCGGCGACTCAACGGCAGCCGAGGGTCTTCATGGTGTCCGCCATGTAGGCACGCGTGAACGCCTCGACGTGAGGCCGAAGATCCCGCTTCAGCGGGCTGGCCCGGTTCACCTTCATCTTGAAGGTGAAGTGGTCGCCGCCGGCCGTCTTGCACGGGGCCGTGGCGGCGGCGCCCTCATTGCCGAGCACGGAGTCCTCGAAGCCGAGGTCCACCCGCACCGGGTCCGTCAGCCCGACGATCGTGCTTTCGCGGGAGCGGACCAGCAGGTCGGCCGGTAGGCCGTCGTGAAAGCCGAACCGGATCGTGAGGGCGCGCTTACCGTCCACAAGCACCTCACAGGGAATCAACCCAGGCCTCGGCTGCTTCAGCAGATTTCCCTCGACGATCTTCCCGTGTGGGCGCAGCAGTGGACCGGATAGGTCGGGAGAGATGGGCGTGCCGCATATCGCCTCGGGCAGGGCTTTATCGGCAGTGCGGCATGCTGTTAGAGCCAGGAGGAGGACGGCACCTGCGGTGGCCGCAGCCGTAACTCGACTTGGTGCGGTCACGGCTCGTGCGGAGATCATGACAGTTCCCCTGTCGGTGATTGCCGGCGTTCAGGGTAGTTCCGGGTCTGCAGGTCTCAGCCGCAGTTCAGGGTTTTCAGGGTTTCCGCCATGTAGGTGCGCATGAACGCCTCGACGGCGGGCCGGAGAGTGCGCTTCAGTTTGTCGGCCCGCAGTACCTGCACAGTGAGGGTGAAGTGGTCGCCCTCTGCTGTCTTGCAGGGGGCTGTGGCCGTGGCTCCTTCGTTGCCGAGCACGGAGTCCTCGAAGCCGAGGTCCACCCTGGCGGGCTCCGTGAGCTCCAAGACTTTGTTCTCGCGAGAGTATGTCAGCAGGTCCCCAGGTGGGCCTTCGTGCCAACCGAAGCGGAAGTTCAGCGCACGTTTACCGTCCACGGTGATGACACAAGGCGCTGTTACCTTCGGTTGGTTTCGGTCCACCATGCTGGCCTCTTCGATCTTTCCGTGCGGCCTCAACAGCGGCCCGGATAGATCGGGGGAGATGGGTGTGCCGCAGATCTTCCCTGGGATGGCCTCGTCAGCGGTGCCGCAGGCCACGAGGGCTACCATCAGGGTGGTACCTGTAGCTACCTCAGCTAGCGACCACCTCATTTTGCGGCTCCACTCTCCGGTGGGGCAACGGCCTTGGCGCGGGCGGCACCAGCCCCGGCGGCCTCGTCCACTGCGGACTGGTGCCTGAACCGGTCGCCCTCCTGGTCGTGCTGACGCATCCACTCATCCGTCAGCGCCATCAGCTGATTAGTGCGCTTCTGGAAGGCCTCGTAGGTCCCGTCCGCGAAGGCTTTGTCGATGTGCTTCTGCTCATCCGCCAGCCACTTGTCGACCACGTAGTCGAAGCCTGCCTGGACTTCCGAGTCGTAGGCGGGCAGGTAGCCGATCGCTGTGTCGAACATCCATTTCTCGTCCCAGGCGGCTTGCTCCGCCGGCCCGACGGCGTCCGTGCGGGCCTGTTCCAGGAAACCCACCGTCCGGGCGGCACGCAAGAGAGATTCCTCAGGGTGCTTTTTTCCCGTCTCGTGGATCTCGTGGACCATGGCCTGGTTGATTCCGGCGTTCAGGTTTCCGTAGGCCTCCTGGTCCTTGGAGACCTGCTTGATGACCTCGTACATGTCGTTCTGCTCGACCGGCAGGGACCGCATGTCCACGCTGCTGGTGACCTCGTGCACCGTGCCGGAGTGGTTCACCAGGATGGTGGACATCGGCTCGCGCAGGGATTCGGGGAGGTCGTCGCCGGCTTCCGCGAACTCGCTGATCGCGTTCTTGAAGACGGCCTTGTTGTCGGCGGAGTGCTCGACGAACTTCGGGTTGTCCGAGGAAGGGTCGATGCCGGTGGCGCCGGCCACCAGCGCTGCCGAGAAGCCTGCCCTCTCGTCCTTGTCGAGCCCGGGGGAGTAGTGGACGGCGTTGCCGTGCTCGTTCGCCTGCAGGACCACCTCCCAGTTCCGCTCCATGAGGTGCTTCATCCGGTCCTCGTCCTTCAGGTACGAAGCCGACGCCTCCGGGTTGTGGCTCATCACGCCGAGCAGCCCGTCCATCGGGTCGTTGGCGAACCAGCCGGTCCGCTCCCCGCTGTACGCGCCGCCCTTCATGACCCAGATGTCGTCCCTGTCCTTCTCCGCCTTCATGATGTCGTCGCCGATGTCGTGCAGGAACTGCTTCGAGTAGTCGCCCCCGCCCTGGCTCATCAGCGTGACCAGGGACTGGTAGCCGTACACCTTCTCCAGTCGCGTGTCCGTGAAGGAGGTGTTTCGGCGCTCCAGTCCCTCCTTCTGCATGTCGGCCCGGAACTTCTTGTACGTCTCCGAGTTCGGGTCCTTCGTCGCCGAGGCGAGCGTCGCCCCCAGGCCCTTCTGGAGATCCGTGTAGTCCCCCTTGTTCGCGGGGTTCCTGACGTGGATCTCGTCGCTGAGCCGGTTCGTCAGCTCGATCGTGCCCTTCGCACCCAGCCCGTTGATGAACACCTGGCTGAACTCGGGCTTGCCCGAGTTGTCGCGGAAGGACCGCTGGAGCTCCGCCATCTCGGCAGGCGGGATCTTCTCGCCCCCGGCCAGGCGCGTGGCGATGCTCTCGGCGTTCCGCGCCTCGTACACCTCGACGTCGCCCTGCGCCGCACCGTTGAAGCCCGTGCCCAGCGTGGTGTCGTTCTTGTCGCCGTAGCCGTCCGCGCAGGCCGCCTCCAGTGCGATCTTCACACCCTGGTCGGCGTCGTCCAGAGCGCGGACCGCGCTGTCGATGTGCTGTGTCCAGGCGTTCTCGGTGTTCTTCAGGTCCGGATCATGCCGGGCCGCGTTCGCCGTGGCCGCGTCCACCTTCGCGTAGTCGAAGCTGCACCGGCCCTGGTCGGAGACCTTCATACCGGCCTTCACCGCGTCGTCGCGGGCCGACTCGACCTTCTTCTTCAGGTCGGTGAACTGCTCGTGCGCGTCACGCAGCAGTCCGGCGATGGCCTTCGCCTGTGTCTGCGCGGCCGTGTACTCGTAGCGGGTGCCCGCGAAGTTGGTGTGGGCTGCACCGGCGCTCACACCGGTCCACGCCTGCCCGCCCATGGTGATCTTCTGGACGCTGTCGCGGTAGCGTTCCTCGACCTTCTTGAACTCACCGGCCATGGAATCCCACTTGGTCGCGGCAGTGAGCAGGTGCCCGAAGTCCGTCGTCATGACCTCGTGATACGTCAGCACGGTTGCTCCGCCCCCTAGATCCCGTTCAGCTTCGAGTCCGGAGCGGGCTTCACGAGATTGAACCCCTCGCCGGTCGTGATGTCGTTGCGCAGGAACATGTTCGACGTGCCGCGCAAGGCGGTCTTCTCGGATGCCAGCCTGCCCATCAACCCGGTCACCTGCCGGTCCCAGGTTTCCAGCACCTTCTTCAGACCGGCTGCGGTGCTCCACCCGTCGAAGGCCTTCACCGTGCCGTTCGACGCCTCGTCCGCGTGGTCCCCGGCCTTCTTGGTGCTCGGTTCCAGGTCGTTCTCGATGGTGTTCGCCGCGGTCTTCTTCTCGGCGGGCGTCGACCCGAAGTCCTGGGCGCCGGGAAGGAGAGGCCCGGACGGCGGCGCGGAGTTCAGCCGCATGGACCCGTGCTCGGATGAGGTGGCCGGCGGCTGGCGCCAGTCCTGTTCGAAACCCATGGTGTCCCCCCGTCGGCCCTCTTTGCCGACGTCTGTCTTTGCCGTCGCGTTCGCAACGGAACGCGACGCTACCAGGGGGTGTGGGCGGGCTCCGGGCTTCCGGAGAAACAGCCGCAAAGATGTCCGGAACCGGACAGTGCAGTCCCCCATTTGGCGTGTTGTCGCAGGTGAGACATGTGAGGGGAGGGGAGTCCGACTGCTCCGGGGGCGGGCGCGGGGTGGGGCGTTTATCGTGGGCTGACGGGATCGGGGGGCCGGCCCGAGGAGTGTGCAGTGCACCGTGCCCGCACCGGCGCCGTGGTCGGCGCAGCCTGCCTGCTCGCCCTCGCCGTACTGCCCGCCGACCCGCAGCGCCCGGCCCCCGCGGCGACGCCCGCCGCGTCCCGGATCCGGTGGGGTCCCTGCCCCGGGCAGCCCGTGCCGGACGGCATGCGCTGCGGGTCCCTCGCGGTGCCCCTCGACCACGCCGACCCCGCCAAGGGCACCATCGACCTCGCCCTCGCCTCCATCCCCGCCAGCGGACCGCGTGCGCAACGCCTCGGGTCGCTGCTCCTCAACTTCGGCGGGCCGGGCGCCCCCGGCGTCGAGGGTCTCGCCGCCGACGCCAAGGCCTTCGCCGACCTCGGCGAGCGGTACGACCTCGTCTCCTTCGACCCCCGAGGCGTCGGCCGCAGCGCCCCCGTCACCTGCGGGGGCTCCATGGCGCCCGACCCCGGAGCGGCCCGCGGCGACGCCGCCGCGCAACTGGCGGCGCTGCGCGCCGTCGTCGAACGCTGCGAGCGCGCCTCGGGCCGGGTCCTGCCGTACATCGGCACCGTGCACGTCTCCCGCGACATGGACCTCATCCGCCGCGCCCTCGGCGAGGCGAAGCTGAACTACCTCGGCTTCTCGTACGGGACCCGCCTCGGCGCCGTCTACGCCGCCCAATACCCGCACCGTGTCGGCCGGATGGTCCTCGACGGCGTCGACACCCTCGTCGAGACGCTGACCGAGCAGGCGCTCGTCTCCGCCGAGGGCCAGCAGCGGGCGCTGGAGAACTTCCTCGCCTGGTGCACCCGCCGGGCCGAAGGCTGCGTGTACGGGACGAACACCCGCGCCGCCAAGGAGCGCGCCGACAGCCTCGTCGCCTACCTCGACGTACATCCCCTCGTCGATGCCGACGGGGCCGTCTTCACCGGCCAGCACGCCGTCACCGCCATCGCCGCCGCGCTGTACTCCCGTACGTCGTGGCCGGCGCTCGCCGACGCTCTGGCCCGGGTCGAACGCCACGACGACCCCACCGGCCTCCTGCGCCTCGCGACCCCTGCCGAGGGCGTCCCGGCCGACCTCGAAGCCGAGCCCGACCCCGACCCCGCCCCCGTCCCGATGGACAACGCCGAGGCCGCCATGGCTGCCGTGAACTGCGCGGACGACCCCGACCGCGGCAGTGACAAGGCCGCGCCCGCCGTCGTCGAGCGGCGGATCGCCGGACTGCGGGACCGGTTCCGCCAGGCCTCGCGCATCTTCGGGCCGCGCCAACTCGGCACGGTCCTGGCGTGCTACGGCCGGCCCGCGGGCACCGACTTCCTCCGGAAGATCGACCACCCGGGAGCCCCGCGCATGCTGCTGATCGGCACCCGCGGCGACCCGGCCACCCCGTACCGGTGGACGGAGGAGACGGCACAGCGCCTGGGGTCGGCGGTCGTCCTGGACTACAAGGGCGACGGGCACACCGCCTACACGGCGTCCGCGTGCGTCCGTGCGTACGCGGACGCGTTCCTGGTCGACGGCGAATTGGCGTCGGGGACGCGGTCGTGCCCGGGGGTGGAGTAGGGGGAGGGGGAGCCGGTGGGTCGGGGTCGGGGGTGTGACGCGGGACGCACGTCGGCGGGAGCCGATGGGTCGGAGCCGAGGCTCAGCGGCGGGGGGCGGTGTGGGCGGGGGCCGATGGGTCGGGGTGGGGAGTGGTACTGGGGGTGTCCCGGGCAGTTGATGGTGTCCGGGGCGTGCCGGTCCCTCAAGGGCGCGCCCGTTGGGCGCGTCGCTGCGCGATGGCCCTTCGGGCGACCCTTGACCGACCGACCCGCCCCGGAGGCATTTTTTCTGCCGGGACGCCCCCAGGGGAACGGCCAGGGGGTACCTGGACCATTCAGGGCCATCAGAGCCCCTGCCCTCCCGCCCCGCGGGCCCCTTTCACCTCACCGGCATCAGCAGACCCGTCGGCGGGAGCAGGGTGGGCCGTGACGTAGCGAAACGACGTCCAGAGCATCATCCGGAGACAGGAGCGCGTCGGATCGCTACGTGGGCGCCCTCGGCTCGGCGCCCGGCGGCCGTCAGGGGCCGGGGCGCGCGGCAGATCCCTACAGGGGCGCTGTCAGTCCGGCGGCTGGCCGCCGGAGGTGGAGGGCGGGAAGCTAGCTGGGGCGCTTCGTGGTCCACCGCAGCAGCCAGCAGGGTGCAGCCAGCCGCTGAACTGACGGCCCCGGTGGCGACTGCCGCCCCGCCCCAGCCGTTGAGCGCCTTGTGGCAAACCGGATCTTGTTCGAGCGGCAGCGGTTGATCATCTGGACGCCGAGCAGATCCTCGCCCATGCCCGGCCGCCACACCGGCGGCCTCTCGCCAGCCCCCGCGCTGGAGCCGCCCGATCCCACGGCAGCTGCGATCTCACCACCAGACGGCACGGAAACCGTCGTATCCACCGGACTCTCCTCGGCCGGCACCGACACGAGCTCCTCCCGCCCTACCCGGGACCGCTCGACTCGCTCGCGTGCGGCATCCACCTAGGCCGGGCCTGCTCCGGGGCCATGTCGGACCCGCCCGCTGAAGGCTTCGGGGTCTGGTGCTTGCGAGGGCTTCGCAGGGCGGCACAGCCCCGTGTGGTACCACAAACGGATGAGTCATCCGGTTGTGGTACTGTCGCCAATAAGCGGATGGTCTATCCGAATCACTGGGCTGGAGGAACGTATGGGGAAGACGGCTGTGGTCACGGCCGGGACCGCCGGCATCGGCCTGGAGACCGCTCTGGGGCTGGCTGCCGCCGGATTCTCAGTCACCGTGGTCGGGCGCAGTGCCGAGCGGGGCGCCCGGGCGGTCGAGCGGATCGGCGCGGTGAACCCGGCGGGTTCTGCCCGGTTCCTGCCCGCCGACCTCGGCTCGCTCGACGGCGTGCGCGCGCTCGCCGACCGGATAGCCGGCGACCACGCCGCCTCCGGCGAACCGCTGGCCGTGCTGGTGAACAACGTCGGGGCGATGTTCGCGGATCGACAGGAGCTGGACGGTGTGGAGGCGTCGTTCGTCGTCAACCACCTTTCGCCGTACCTGCTGACGGAACTGCTGCTGCCCACGCTCACGGCCGGTGCGCCGAGCAGGATTGTGAACGTGACCTCGGGTGCGGTCGGTGTCGCCAAGCGGGTGTTCGACGCCGTCGAGCCGCCCGGCGGCTACTACGGCTTCCACTGGTATGGCCGCGCCAAGCTCGCGAACCTCGCCTACACGCTCGACCTGGCGTCACGGCTCGACGGCTCGGGCGTCTCGGTCTTCGCCGCCGACCCCGGAGGCGCCGCGACCGACATGACCAACGGCACCCTGTCCGACCCGAAGATCGTCTCACCGGCCCTGCGGCTGCTGTGGCCGCTGGTGCGCCGCACGTTCGAACGCTCCACCGCGGGCCCGGCATCCGAGGCGGCGAAGTCCTCCATCGCCGCCGCCACTGACGAGTCCCTGGCAGGCCGGACGGGCATCGTCATCGGCGCCACCGCACGCCCGGCAACGCCGTTGCGCGCGGCCACCGACCCCCGCGTCGCCGATGCCGTGCGCCGACTCAGCCGGCAGCACGCGCCCCTCGTGGCGCCCTGACCCGCCAAGCCCGGCCCCGGCACGGGCGGCGGGGCCATCCGGATGAGCTATCCAATTAGTATGTCCCCATGCCGACGACACCACTGCGCAAGGACGCGGCCCGCAACTGGGACCGGATCGTGGCCGTCGCCCGCGAACTGGTCGACCAGGGCACACCGTTGCAGCTCAACGACGTCGCCCGCCGCACCGGACTCGGAGTCGGCACCGTCTACCGCCACTTCGCCACGCCCGAGGCGCTCCTGGAGACCGTCGCCACCCCCCGCCTGGAGGCCCTGACCGCCCACGGCAGGCAGGCGCTGGCCGACACCGACGCCTGGCGGGCGCTGGAGAGCTTCCTGACCCGCACCGTCGAGGCGCAGGTCACCGACGCCTCCCTGGCGCCGGTTGCCGCCGCTTCCGTCGACGCCCTGCCACGCACCACGGAACTCAAGGAGTCCCTGTGGTCGACAGGCAGCGCACTTCTCGACCGGGCCCGCGCGGCCGGGGCGGTCCGTCCCGACCTGGCCGCAGCCGATCTGGTCCCGCTCATGTGCGGCATCGCCTACGCCGTACAGGTACACGGCAGCGCTCCCGCGGACCGGATCGACACCGCGCACCGCTACCTGGCCGCATTGCTCGGCGGCCTGCGAGCCACACCGACGACGGTGTGAGATCCCCTGCCGCAGCTGCCGGGACACCCCCGGCATCAACCGACCCCGAGTCGTCGGGTTTCGCTCTCGCCCCCTCTGTCGGCGCGTCTTCGATTCCGAGAGCTCGGCTCGGCTCCTGCCCTTTCCCCCGCACCCCGCCACACCCCGTCGAAACCGCCCAAATGCCCCTGCCCCGCCGCCTCCTGGGCGTTCTGTCGGTTGCGGGGTGGAAGACGAGACGAATGGTGTGATGGAAGTGCCGGGGCGGCGGTGAGTCGTCTTGGAATACCTGATAGACAGTGAATATTCACGGCTCGACCCGCCGTACAACCTGCCGGCCGCCTTGGGGGGATCGCCGCACTGTGAAGCCGCTTCACCGTCACCTTGTCAACACCTCGCGCAAGGTCCTGTGTACGGCCGCGCTCGCGGCCAGTCTCACGACCGCCGCCGTCGTGACCAACCCGCCGACCGCCGATGCGGGCGAGTCCGAGCCCACCCCGGACAGCCCGCAGGCCACCGACCGCGGTGACGCCCGGCTCGACCTGCCGCAGGACGTCGCCGACCCGGCCGTGCCGCCGGCCGGCGGGGCGGTCGCGGGCGAGGGGGCCAGCGGGATACCCGCGACCGCCCTCGACGCGTACAAGCGCGCCGAGACGGCGGTCGCCGCCGCGCTGCCGAACTGCAAGCTGCCCTGGCAGCTGCTCGCCGGCATCGGCCGCGTGGAGTCCGTCCACGCCTCCGGGTACGGGCTCAAGGCCGACGGCTACACCGAGAAGCCGATCCGCGGCCCCCAGCTCAACGGCCAGGGCTTCGCCGAGATCAAGGACACCGACAAGGGCGAGTACGACGGCGACACCGCGTACGACCGGGCCGTCGGCCCGATGCAGTTCATCCCCTCGACCTGGGCCACCTGGGGCGCCGACGGCAACGGCGACTCCAAGCGCGACCCGAACAACATCTACGACGCGGCGCTCGGCGCCGGGCTCTACCTGTGCGCCGGCGACCGCAAGCTCTCCGACCCGGCGCAGCTCGACCGCGCGATCCTCAGCTACAACAACTCGCGCGAGTACGTGAACACGGTGCTCGGCTACATGCGCCAGTACCAGAGCGGCGCGACCGAGGTCGCGAACCCGCCCGTCGGGACGTACCCGACGCCGGCGACGCCGGTGCTCCCGACCCCGCGGCCCGCCACGCCGGCGAAGCCGTCGACGCCGGCGACCACGCCCGCCAAGCCGGCCCCGCAGCCGACGCCCGAGAAGCCGAAGCCCAAGCCGGAGCCGGAGAAGCCCGCGCCCGCGCAGCTGGCGAAGCTGGAGGCGGTCGACGGCGCCGCGCTGAAGGCGGAGGCCGGTACGGCGTTCACCGCGGTGCCGCGCGTCAAGGCGCTGCTCAGCGACGGCAAGCCGGCCGTCGGGCAGCACGTGCTGTTCGCCGTCGAGGAGGACACCACCGGCGGCACCCACTTCGGGACGGAGGGCCGCTCGCACCTCGTGGTCCAGACGGACGCGCAGGGCATCGCGGCCGCGCCGGGCCTCAAGGCCGGCCCGAAGGGCGGCACGTTCACACTGCGCGCCTCCGGCTACGACACCACCCGCCAGTTCACGGTGAACCTCACCGGCACCGTCACCCCGAAGCCGGCCCCGGTCGCCGACCTGCTGGCGCCGACCGGTAAGGGCGCGGACAAGCCGCTGGAGGTCGTCGCCGGGACGCCGCTGGAAGGCGTCCGGGTGAAGGCCACGGCAGCCGGCAAGCCGGTGGCGGGTACGCAGGCCACCGCCGAACTGGTCGAGAAGAACGAGGCCGGCGCGTGGGTGCCGGTGGACCCGGCGGAGGCGAAGGGCCCGTACTTCGAGGGCGCGAAGGAAGGCGAGAAGCTGTTCCGGGTGGAGCTCGACCCGTCGGATGCCGACGGTGTGATCGCGCTGCCCGAGCTGCTCACGGCCGACGTCGCCCCCGGCATCTACCACGTGCGGCTGACCACGAAGGAGAACGTGGTGCTGCTGCTGAAGCTGGAGGTGACTGCGAAGGCCGACTCCGGCGAGAGCCCGGAGCCGAAGGCCCCGGAGACTCCGAAGGCCCCGGCGGCGGCCTCCGCCCGGCGGTAGGCGGATCGCAGGACCGCAGGACCAGAGGCGGCCGCCCGGCACCGTTCCCCTGACGGTGGCGGGCGGCCGCCGTTTCGCTTCCCCCTGCCGAGCCCCGATCGGGCCGGGAAAAGGCAGGAGCCCTGCCTCCTCCGCTCGTGCGGAGGAGGCAGGGCTCCTTGGGTGGTGCTTTCCAACCGCGATGGTTGGCCCCGGGCATTAGGCCGGGGTGACGTTCTCCGCCTGCGGGCCCTTCGGACCCTGGGTGACGTCGAAGTTCACGGTCTGGTTCTCCTCGAGGGAGCGGAAGCCAGACGCGTTGATCGCGGAGTAGTGGACGAAGACATCCGGGCCGCCGCCGTCCTGGGCGATGAAGCCGAAGCCCTTTTCAGCGTTGAACCACTTCACGGTTCCGGTAGCCATGAGCCCTCCTATATGGGCCAAAGGGTCGCCCTGCTCCAGAACCTGCTAAGAAGTCTGAAAACTACAAAAGCCCGCGGGTCACATTCTCCGCAGGCCTCGTACTGCAAGGGAAACCAAACTGCAACTTGCGTCGAGCCTAGCATGCACACCGCGGCCGAGACCAGAGGGAAAGATCACGTCACCCGGACGTTTGAGACCCGCGCGAAGGCTGACGCGGGGCCGCCAGCTAGTCTCGCGATGTGGACGTGTATCGCAGCCGGCCCCGGGTGGGCCACATTCAGTTCCTGAACTGCCTTCCCCTGTACTGGGGGCTGGCCAGAACCGGCACGCTGCTGGACCTGGAGCTGACCAAGGACACGCCGGAGAAGCTGAGCGAGCACCTCGTCCGCGGCCGTCTCGACATCGCGCCGATCACCCTGGTGGAGTTCCTCCGCCATGCCGACGGGCTCGTCGCGTTCCCCGATCTCGCGGTCGGCTGCGACGGCCCGGTCATGTCCTGCGTGATCGTCTCGCAGGTGCCGCTGGAGCGGCTGGACGGGGCGCGCGTCGCGCTCGGCTCGACCTCCCGCACGTCCGTCCGCCTGGCGCAGCTGCTGCTCTCCGAGCAGTACGGGGTGCGCCCCGACTACTACACCTGCCCGCCCGACCTGGGGCTGATGATGCAGGAGGCGGACGCGGCGGTGCTGATCGGGGACGCCGCGCTGCGGGCCTCGCTGCACGATGCGCCGCGGCTCGGGCTGGAGGTCCACGACCTGGGGCAGATGTGGAAGGAGTGGACCGGGCTGCCGTTCGTGTTCGCCGTGTGGGCGGCCCGGAAGGACTACCTGGAGCGCGAGCCGGCCGTGGTGCGGCAGGTGCACGGGGCGTTCCTCGACTCGCGGGACATCTCCCTGGAGGAGGTCGCCAAGGTCGCCGAGCAGGCCGCGCGCTGGGAGGCCTTCGACGCCGCCCTGCTGGAGCGGTACTTCACGACGCTCGACTTCCGTTTCGGCCCTGAACAGTTGGCGGGCGTACGGGAATTCGCGCGCCGTACGGGTTCCCCGACGGGCTATCCGGCGGACGTGGCGGTGGAGCTGCTGAAAGTCTGATCAGGCGGTGTGATCGATTTCCGGGCGGTTGCCCCGGTTCCGCTCCCGTTCCGCTCCGGTCCTCGCGACGGGTGCGGTCGGCGATCTCCGCGGCGTGATCCGTTTATCGGGAATTCGCCCTTCATTCATGCGGTGTGCGCCCGCCCCGTTTATCCGCGCCGTCCCCTTAGGCCCCCGCCCACGGGGAATACTGCCCCCGCCCGCCGGCCCCGAGCGCGCCGGATCCGCCCCGGCGGGCGCCAGGCCCGCCTAAGGTGGCGGCTGGCGATCAGCACACGGTGATCAGCCCGCGCAGCGAGTAGAGGGGCCCCGGGGGGCCCGGACCACGGGGGAGGGGACGTGTTGCAGCCGCTCGAAGCCGGCGAACCGCGGACCATCGGCGCGTACCGGCTGCTGGGGCGGCTCGGGGCGGGCGGCATGGGGCGCGTCTACCTGGGCCGCAGCGGGGGCGGCCGTACGGTCGCCGTCAAGGTCGTGCACCCGCACTTCGCCGCCGACGCCGAGTTCCGCGCCCGGTTCCGCCGCGAGGTCGAGGCCGCCCGCCGGGTCGGCGGCGAGTGGACCGCGCCCGTCCTCGACGCCGACCCCGACGCGCCGGTGCCGTGGGTGGCCACCGGGTACGTCGCCGGGCCGTCCCTCGGCGCGGCGGTCGCCGCCCACGGGCCGCTGCCCGAGCCGGCCGTGCGCGCCCTCGGCGAGGGCCTGGCCCGCGCCCTGTCCGCCGTCCACGCGCTGGGCCTCGTCCACCGCGACGTGAAGCCGTCGAACGTGATGCTCACCCCCGACGGCCCCCGCCTGATCGACTTCGGCATCGCGCGGGCCACGGACGGCACCGCCTCCCTCACCTCCACCGGGGTCTCCGTCGGCTCGCCCGGCTACATGTCCCCCGAGCAGATCCTCGGCCGCGGTGTCACCGGCGCCTCCGACGTCTTCTCCCTCGGCGCGGTGCTGGCGTTCGCCGCGTCGGGCCGGCCCCCGTTCAGCGGGGACCACTCGGCGACTCTCCTCTACAAGGTGGTGCACGAGCCGCCGGACCTCGACGCCGTCCCGGCCGGCCCGCTGCGCGACCTGGTCGCCGCGTGCCTGGCGAAGGACGCCGCGGCCCGGCCCGCACCGCAGGCCGTCGCGGACGCGTTCGACGGGGCGCTGCTCGCCCCCGGGCGGCTCCCCGCGGCCGTGCTGGAGGACGCGAGCCGGGCGGCCGTCGCCCTGCTCGACCTGGAGGCCGGGGAGCCCGGCCCGCAGCAGGAGGCCGCCTCGGGCCCGGTCCCCTTCACCACGCCCGCGTACGGGGCCGCCGCCGGCGCCTTCGGGGCGCCCGACCCCTCGTACGGCGGCCCGGCCGGCCCCGGGTACGACGCGCCGGCGGGCCCGTACGGTGCGCCGACGCAGACCGCGGGCGGCGCCCTGCCCGGGCCGCGCGCCGCCGGCTCCGGGGCCGCCGGCTCCGCTACGGGCGGTGCCGGTGCCGGTGCCGGTGCCGGCACCGGCGCGGGCGGAGAGGGCAGCGGCCGGGCCGCCGGGCGCAGCCTTGCCTTCACGGCGGCCGGGCGGCGCGTCAGCTGCACCGTGGTCCTCGCCGCGGCCGCCTTCGTCTCGGCGCTCTCCGGCGGCCTGTACGGGCTGGGGCTCCTCCCCGGCACCGGCGGCAGCGGCCGGGACGCGGGCGCCCGCCCGCCGTCGGCCTCGGGCGAGGGCCCCGCCTCGCCCGCCACGCCCGGCCCGTCGGCGCCGAAGGCGCGCGCCGACGTCCCCAAGGAGCTGGTCGGGACCTGGAAGGGCACGGTGACCACGGCCCGCATGGGCGTCCCCGCCGAGTTCGAGATCACCATCAGGGCGGGCCGCACCGGGGAGGTCGTCGGCCGGGACAAGTCGGTGCTGCCGCTGCTCGGCACGGACTGCAGCGGCGACTGGAAGCTGGTCTCCGCGACCGACCGCTCGCTGGTCCTCGACACGTCGGGCGGCCCCAACCCGGCTCCCGGCATCTGCTCGAACGGCTCCTCCGACGAGCGCTTCTCCCTCAACGACAACGGCACCCTGCACTACAAGTCGGGCGACGCGGCCGCCGGAAACCCCGAGGGGGACCTGACCCGCATCCGGTGATTTCCCGGTCCGGGCCCTGGCGTAGGCTGGATCGGTCCGGACCTCTTGACACACCGCCGAAGGGTGACGCACCGGTGACCGACCAGGCCGCTCTCCAGTCTGTCCTCGACCGCGCCGCCGAGGGGGGCCGGATCTCCGCGGAGGAGGCGCTCGACCTCTACCGGCACGCCCCCCTGCACGCCCTCGGCTCGGCCGCCGACGCCGCGCGCCGCCGCCGCTACGCGGGCACGGAGCACATCGCGACGTACATCATCGAGCGGAACATCAACTACACCAACGTCTGTGTGACGGCCTGCAAGTTCTGCGCCTTCTACGCGGCCCCGAAGGACACGCGGAAGGGCTGGACCCGCGACCTCGACGACATCCTGCGCCGCTGCGCGGAGACCGTGGAGCTCGGCGGCACGCAGATCATGTTCCAGGGCGGCCACCACCCGGACTTCGGCGTGGAGTACTACGAGGAGCACTTCTCCGCGATCAAGAAGGCGTTCCCGCAGCTGGTCATCCACTCCCTCGGCGCGTCCGAGGTCGAGCACATGGCCCGCATCTCGGGGGTCGGCGCCGAGGAGGCCATCCGCCGCATCCACGCGGCCGGCCTGGACTCCTTCGCGGGCGCCGGAGCCGAGCTGCTGCCGGCGCGGCCCCGCAAGGCCATCGCCCCGCTGAAGGAGTCCGGCGAGCGCTGGCTGGAGATCATGGAGCTGGCGCACACCCTGGGCGTCGAGTCCACCTCCACCATGCTGATGGGCACCGGCGAGACCAACGCCGAGCGGATCGAGCACCTGCGGATGATCCGCGACGTGCAGGACCGGACGGGCGGCTTCCGGGCGTTCATCCCGTACACGTACCAGCCGGAGAACAACCACCTCAAGGGCCGCACCCAGGCGACCGTCTTCGAGTACCTGCGGATGATCGCGGTCGCGCGCCTCTTCCTCGACAATGTCGCGCACATCCAGGGCTCCTGGCTGACGGTCGGCAAGGAGGCCGGACAGCTGTCACTGCACTACGGCGCGGACGACCTCGGCTCGATCATGCTGGAGGAGAACGTCGTCTCCTCGGCGGGCGCCAGGCACCGCTCCAACCGGCACGAGATCATCGACCTGATCCGCAAGGCGGGCCGCGTCCCCGCCCAGCGCGCCACGACGTACGAGCACCTCGCGGTGCACACGGACCCGGCGGACGACCCGGTCGACCACCGCGTCGTCTCGCACATCTCGTCCGTCGCGATCGAGGGCGGCACCGCCCACCCCGAGCTGAAGCTCATCCCCGCCGAGTGATGCGGCCGTGCTGACGCTGCACTGCGCCGACGTCCTCCTCACCGGGCGCGGGGCCGAGCCGCTGCCCGGCGGGGCGGTCCTCGTCGACGGCGGGCGGATCACCGCGGTCGGCCCGTACGAGGAGCTCGGCGCGCGCGCCCCGCAGGCGCGGGTGCGGCGCTGGCCCGGCCTGCTCACCCCGGGGCTCGTGGTGCACGGGGCGCGGGAGCTGCTGGAGGAGGCGTACTACCCGGACGGGCAGTTCGAGGCGGACCGGCTCGGCACCGAGCCGATCACCGGCGCCGCGGAGCTGGCCGCGCTGGCGCTGACGGAGGCCCGCCGCGGCAACAGCGCGCGGCGCGCCACGCAGAGGCTGCTGGCCCGCGGGGTCGTGGCGGTGTCGGGGCGGCTGACGGTCCCGGCGGTGCGGACGGCGGTGGCCCGCTCGGGCCTGGAACTGCTGCCTCCGGCCGCGGGCGAAGGGGCGCCCGGGGCGCCCGGTGCGGCGCCCGGGGTGCGCCGGGCGGTGCCGGCGGATCCGTTCGAGGGCCCGGCCGATGTCCGGGACGCCTTCCACGGGGTCGTGGCGGCCGGCGGGCCCGCCCGGTTCGCGGTGTTCGCTGCCGCGGCCGGGTCCCTGCGCGAGGCGGGGTCCGCGGAGTGCGTGGCCACCGTCATCGGCGGACGGCTGCTGCACCGCCGGCGCTGAGCGTCCCCTCCTGGCGGGCCAGGGCGGCCAGCAGGCACGCCTGGAGGCGGCTGATCCCGCCCAGCTTGGCCCGTATGTTGTGGACGTGGAACTTCACCGTGCTGACGGACAGGTGGAGTTCGCGGGCGAGCTCGGCGTTCGACGCGCCGGTCGCCAGGCACAGGAAGACGGCCGACTCCTGCTCGGTCAGCTGGACCTCGGAGCGGCGGGCCGTCGTCTCCCTCCCGTACGCCGGGAACCAGGCCGGGACGCTGAAGCTGACGACACGCACGTTTCCACTCCTCGCCCCCGGCCGTCACGGCCCGGACGGTCGACTCACCGGATCTCCCTGCTCTAAGGGACGGCGGGACCGGACAAGTAGGTTCCGTTCTCGGTGTACGGCCATGCGTTCGCGACGCAGCCGAACAGCCCCCTGATCTGCTGCATCATCGCCGGCGCAGGCTTGCCGGGGGCCGGGCAGGACTCGTGCCCGCGGCCCAGCTCGTGCCCCACCTCGTGGTTGACGATCAGCGCCCGGTACTCCTCCACCGGGCCCTTGAACTGCGGCGAACCCTCCTGCCAGCGCTTGAGGTTGACGACGACGTCGTGTCCGGCGCGGCAGTTCGTCTCGCCGACGAGCTCCGGGGTGACGACCTCGCACAGCCGGTCGGTGGTCTTCGGGGTGGCGATCTTCACGGTGAAGTCCACCGGCTGTCCGGCGCCGACGAGCTGGAAGCCGTACGCGGGGTCCCGGATCCAGCCGCGCTTGTCGCCGAGTATCGCCTCGACGGCCTGCGCGGCGGTGTTCGGGTCGATGCCGCTGCCGCCCTCGACCTCGACGCGCCAGCGGCGGGCGGGGCCCTTGCCCTGCGGCTGCCCCGTGCGGGTGGAGGGGGTGAAGACGCCGTCTCCGGAGGTCGGGACGGCACCGGCCTTCCCGGAGGGCTGCGGCGAGGGGGAGGAGGAGGGCGAGGGGGATGCGGCGGGGCTGCGGCCGCCGGAGCCGGAGGAGCGGGAGGCGCCGCCGTCCTCGGTGTGGGTGGAGGTGTCGGGTTCGCCGGAGGCCTTGGCCGCGGCGCCCCGCCCGTTCGCGACGGCCGCCGTCTCCGGCGACGGCCAGGCGGTCCACAGGGCGGCCGCGGCGGCGACGGAGGAAGCCGAGACGAGGAGGGTGCGGCGGAGCCGCCTGCGCCGCTCGGCGCGGCGGCGGGCGCGCGGCCCGCGGGGTGCGGATGCTGCCGCGGAGGTGCGGCGTCGGGTGGTGGTGCGGCCCGTGGCGCTGCGGCCTGCCGGCATGCTGAAGCCCTTTGCTCGCGGCTGCCGCATGGTTTCCGGGCCGCGCGGGGCGGCCGGGGAACCGCGGGTGGTGACCGTCACCGGGCCGCGCCGCCCCAGTAAACCCTGCCGCACCGCCTGCGCGTAACTGTCCTCGGGGCCAGTACGTGCCGGTAACGCCGGGGTGCCGGCGGACAGTCGGCCCGCACCCGGGGCGCGGGGCCGGCAGGCCGGCCGCCGGCCGCCGGGCGCGGGGGTGGCCCCGCCGCGGCGGGGGCGGGCGGCCTGAGAGGATGGGGGAGTACGTACTCCGGACCATCTGAGGGGCCCACGCCAGTGACCCGCGCATCCCTGGACAAGCAGCCGCACGAAGTCGCCTCCATGTTCGACGGGGTCGCGGCGAACTACGACCTCACCAACGACGTGCTCTCCCTCGGACAGGCCCGCCTCTGGCGCAGGGAGGTCGCCCGGGCGGTCGCCGCCCGCCCCGGCCAGAAGGTGCTCGACCTCGCCGCCGGAACCGCGACGTCCTCCCTGCCGTTCGCCGCGACCGGTGCGTACGTCGTCCCCTGCGACTTCTCCCTCGGCATGCTCCGCGAGGGCAAGAAGCGCCACGCCTGGCTGCCGCTGACCGCGGGCGACGCCACCCGGCTGCCCTTCGCCGACGGTGTCTTCGACACGGTGACGATCTCCTTCGGGCTGCGCAACGTCCAGGACACCGAGGGCGCGCTCCGCGAGATGTACCGGGTGACCCGGCGCGGCGGGCAGGTCGTCATCTGCGAGTTCTCCCAGCCGACGTGGGCGCCCTTCCGCACCGTGTACACGGAGTACCTGATGCGCGCGCTGCCGCCGGTCGCGCGGGCCGTGTCCTCCAACCCCGACGCGTACGTGTACCTCGCGGAGTCGATCCGCGAGTGGCCCGAGCAGCCCGCGCTGGCGGCGCTGCTGCAGAAGGCCGGCTGGTCCCGGGTGGCCTGGCGCAACCTCAGCGGCGGCATCGTCGCCCTGCACCGCGGCTTCAAGGCCTGAGCGGGCGGTGGCGGTGGACACCGGAGCCCAGGACCTCGCGGGACTGCTGGAGCGGATCGCGGCGGACGTCGCCCCGCTGATCGGCAGCGGCACGCCCGCCGAGTACATCCCGGCCCTCGCCGAGGTGGACCCGCGCCACTTCGGCATGGCGGTCGCCGACCTCGACGGGAACGTCCACGGGGTGGGGGACTGGCGGGTGCCGTTCTCCGCCCAGTCGATCACCAAGGTGTTCGCGCTGGCCCTGGCGCTGGCCGAGGGCGGCGACAGCCTGTGGCGGCGGGTCGGCCGGGAGCCGTCGGGCAACCCGTTCAACTCGCTGGTGCAGCTGGAGCACGAGAACGGCATCCCCCGCAACCCGTTCATCAACGCGGGCGCCCTCGTCGTCACCGACCGGCTCCAGACCCTGACCGGCGACGCCAGCAGCGAACTCCTGGAGTTCCTCCGCGCGGAGAGCGGCAATCCGGACGTCTCCTTCGACGCCGAGGTCGCCGCCTCCGAGCACGAGCACGGCGACCGCAACGCGGCGCTGGCCCACTTCATGGCCTCCTACGGGAACATCGACAACCCCGTGCCCGCCCTGCTCGACCACTACTTCTGGCAGTGTTCGATCGCGATGAGCTGCGCGGACCTGGCCCGCGCGGGCCTGTTCCTGGCCCGGCACGGGCTGCGCGCCGACGGCTCGCGGCTGCTGACCCGCAGCGAGGCCAAGCAGGTCAACGCGGTGATGCTGACCTGCGGGACGTACGACGCGGCCGGGGACTTCGCCTACCGGGTGGGCCTCCCGGGCAAGAGCGGGGTGGGCGGCGGGATCGTCGCGGTCGTCCCCGGCCGGTGCGCGCTCGCCGTGTGGAGCCCCGGCCTGGACAGCCGGGGCAACTCGGTGGCGGGCGTGGCCGCGCTCGACCGCTTCACGACCCTGACCGGGCTGTCCGTCTTCTGACCGTCCGGCGCGGCCGGCTCACAGGGCGAGGGCGTACCGGCGGCCGGTGCGGCGGCCTCCGGGGAGGGGGAAGACCTCCTCCAGGGTCATGCCGAGGCGCTCGGCGACCGCCGCCGAGCGGGTGTTCGCGTCGTCGACCATGGCGACGACGCGGGGGACGCCGGCCGCGCGGACCCGCTCCAGGGTGGTCAGCGCGGCGGCGTACGCGTACCCCCGGCCCCACGCGGGGCGGGCGAGGCGCCAGCCGATCTCGATCTCGCCGACCGGCCCCCACGCCTTGTCCTCGGGCCACGGCTGGGCGCCGGTGAAGCCGAGGACCTCGCCGTCCGCGTCCAGCAGGGTCCACAGGCAGTAGCCGAGCCGGGCGTCGTGCATCCGCTGCCGGGCGGTGATCTCCTCGTATGCGGACAGCTCGGCGGGCCCGCCGAGGAACTCCATCACGTCGGGGTCGGCGAAGACGCGGTGCCAGGCGTGGGCGTCCTCGTCGGTGGGCACGCGCAGCCGGACCGCCGGGAGCGGCCGGGCGGCCGCCGGGAGCGGCGTGGTCGGCGTGGTCGGCGAGCTTGTCATCGGGTAGCCCTTCGGATTCACGATCTCTCTCGCTGCATAGACTGCACATGTCCTGTGCCCATGGGCACCCCTTATCGAGCCTTCGGGAGACCCCGCAGTGACCGAGCCCCTCTCCGAACACTCCGCGGACGTGATCGTCGTCGGGGCCGGGCCCGCCGGCTCGACGACCGCCTACTACCTCGCCAAGGCCGGACTGGACGTCCTGCTGCTGGAGAAGACGGCGTTCCCGCGGGAGAAGGTCTGCGGGGACGGCCTGACCCCGCGCGCCACGAAGCAGCTGGTCGCGATGGGCATCGACATCTCCGAAGAGGCCGGCTGGCTGCGCAACAAGGGCCTGCGCATCATCGGCGGCGGGCAGCGGCTCCAGCTGGACTGGCCGGAACTCGCCTCCTTCCCCGACTACGGGCTCGTCCGCAAGCGCGACGACTTCGACGAGACCCTGGCCCGGCAGGCGCAGAAGGCGGGCGCCCGCCTGTACGAGCGCTGCAACGTCGGCGAGCCGGTCCGCGACCCGCGCACCGGGCACATCACGGGCGTGCAGGCGAAGCTCGGCGAGGAGAAGACGCCGGCCACCTTCCACGCCCCGCTCGTCGTCGCCGCGGACGGCAACTCCTCCCGCCTGTCGCTGGCGATGGGCCTGCACCGGCGCGAGGACCGCCCGATGGGCGTCGCAGTGCGCACGTACTTCACCTCGCCGCGGCACGACGACGACTACCTGGAGTCCTGGCTGGAGCTGTGGGACCGGCGCGGCCCGCAGGACCGGCTGCTGCCCGGCTACGGCTGGATCTTCGGCATGGGCGACGGCACCTCCAACGTCGGCCTCGGCATCCTCAACTCGTCCTCCGCCTTCCGGGAGCTGGACTGGCGCGAGGTCCTCAAGGCGTGGTGCGCGTCCATGCCGGAGGAGTGGGGCTACACCCCGGAGAACATGACGCAGCCGATCCGCGGGGCGGCCCTGCCGATGGCGTTCAACCGGCAGCCGCACTACACGAAGGGCCTGCTGCTGGTCGGCGACGCGGGCGGCCTCGTCAACCCGTTCAACGGCGAGGGCATCGCCTACGCGATGGAGTCCGGGAAGATCGCGGCGGACGTCGTGGTGCAGGCGGCCGCGCGGGCGACGGCGCTCCAGCGGGAGCGGGCGCTGCACCAGTACCCGAAGGTGCTGAAGGAGACCTACGGCGGCTACTACTCGCTGGGCCGCGCCTTCGTGAAGCTGATCGGCAACCCGGCCGTCATGAAGGTCGCCGCGCAGCGCGGCCTGACGCACCCGGTGCTGATGCGGTTCACGCTGAAGATGCTGGCGAACCTGACCGATCCGACGGGCGGCGACGCGATGGACCGCATCATCAACGGCCTGTCGAAGGTGGCCCCCAAGGCCTGAGTCCCAGCCCGAGCGGGCCGCCGCGGAACTTCCGCGGCGGCCCGCTCGGGCGTTGTACGGAGGTCTGCCCGTCGGCCGCGGACGCGACGGCCGGCCCGGGCGGGCCCGGGAAGGGGCCTGGGCGGCCCTGTGGCGGCCTCCCGCGACCGCCGGAGCCTTGCGGGGCGGGGGTGACGCTGCGAACGCGCGTACGGGCATGCCGAAGGGCCGGCACTCCTCCCCCGAGCGGGGGAGTGCCGGCTCTTCGCCGTACGGGGTGCCGACCGCGGGGCGCGGGGCGGCGGGTGACGGGGTGTCGGGCGTCAGAGGACGCGGACGGCGCCCGTGGGGCGGTCGTAGCTCAGGCTGCGCTCGACGATGCCGGTGCTGGGGTTCTGCGCGCCGACGAACTTGCCGCCGCCGACGTACAGGGCGACGTGGTAGGCGCTGCCCTTGGAGCCCCAGTACAGGATGTCGCCCGGCTGCAGGGCGCTCAGCGAGACCGACTTGCCGAACGAGGACTGCGCCTGCGAGGTGCGCGGCAGGGAGACGCTGGCCTGCCGGTACGCGGCCTGCACCAGGCCGGAGCAGTCGAACGCGGACGGGCCGGTGGCGCCCATGACGTAGGCCTTGCCGACCTGCGCGCGGGCGAAGCTGATGATGGCCGCGGCGGAGCCCTTCGGGGCGGTCACGGTGCCCACGCCCTGGCTGCTGTCGGCCGAGGCGGCGGCGGAGGTGCTCTTGAGCGCGGTGCGCTCGGCGTTGCGGGTGGCGCGCTCGGCCTCGGCCTTGCGGTCCGCCTCCTCCTTCGCCTTCTTCTCCGCGGCCTCCTTGGCCTTCTTCGCCTCGGCGGCGGCGCCGGTGCGGGCGCTCTCCTCCTGGGCGTTCAGTTCGCCGTCGACGGCGGCCGCCTGGGTGTTCTCGGCGGCGGCGGCGACGGCGGTGGAGACCTCGGAGGCCAGGTCCATGTCGAGGACCGGCATCTCCATCGTCTCGGTCACCGGCTCGGCGGCGGGGGACGCGCTCGCCGTGCCGGCCATCGCCAGCGTGCTGAGGACGCCACCGGCAACTCCGGCGCGTACCGCGAGCTTCGAGGCGCTGCGACGGGGCTTCCGGTGGCTGGGTATGTGAGCGGTGTGGGACATGAGGACAACCGCTATCAGGGGGCCCGCTGTCCCTTCAAGAAACGTGGTGTGCGCCACAGTTGCGCCGCGAGGGGCGCGAACCGGACGCGGCGCGCGTCTTATTGACGCCGTAACGGACAAATCAGACAGCCCCTCACAGGCCTGTGATCAAGGCGTTTCAGCAATAAGTCCGAATTGATCCAGGGCCTACCATCCCGGCGCACCGTTGGCCAAGCCCGGCTTCGGAACGCCTGATTCTGATGTGACACAGGTCACACCGAAATCGCGCCGAGAGGTGTCCGTGGCCTGCCCGTGACCCGAAGCCCGCGGAAGGGTGGCCGAAAGATCGTCCGCGGGCGGCGGGGCGGGGGCCGGAGGCTCGTGAACGGATGCACGCGTCCACTCCCGTCCGCACCCCGTCCCCCGGTCGAGCGACGCGGATCGCCTTACCACGCAGGGAGAGATCCGGCCAAATTTGCCTGCACACCTCATCGTTTGATAGGGCAACCCCGCTTCTACCTGGGGTAACACGCCCCGATGTCACGGTTGGTGATCAAGTGGCTGCTTCGCGTACGAAGATCACCCCTCATCGGGGTTCATGATCGTTCGTCAGGTGGTGGAGATCACAAACTCCGTCCTGTCACCCGTGTCGCAGATCACAGATCGACGGGCATAGGATGCGCACCAGCCCGGCTTGTGAACTGCCTCACATGCACAAGATCCCCGAGGGGCGGGGCACCAGGCGCCGGCGCAGCGGTCCAACGGTCCAGGACGACTGGAAGGAGCGAGGAGCGTGAATGCCTACGCGCCCATCCTCGTGCTCGGCGCCCTAGGCGCAGGGTTTGCGATCTTCTCCGTGGTCATGGCCACGCTGATCGGCCCGAAGCGGTACAACCGCGCCAAGCTGGAGGCGTACGAGTGCGGCATCGAGCCGACTCCCACGCCCGCAGGCGGCGGTCGCTTCCCGATCAAGTACTACCTGACGGCGATGCTCTTCATCGTCTTCGACATCGAAGTTGTCTTCCTCTACCCCTGGGCCGTCACCTTCGACGCCCTGGGGATCTTCGGGCTCGTCGAGATGCTGCTCTTCGTGCTCACCGTCTTCGTCGCCTACGCCTACGTCTGGCGCCGCGGCGGCCTGGAATGGGACTGAGGGGCTGAATTCCCATGGGACTGGAAGAAAAGCTGCCGAGCGGCTTCCTGCTGACCACCGTCGAACAGGCCGCGGGATGGGTGCGCAAGGCGTCCGTCTTCCCCGCGACCTTCGGCCTCGCCTGCTGCGCCATCGAGATGATGACCACCGGAGCCGGCCGCTACGACCTCGCCCGCTTCGGCATGGAGGTCTTCCGCGGCTCGCCCCGCCAGGCCGACCTGATGATCGTCGCCGGCCGGGTCAGCCAGAAGATGGCGCCGGTGCTGCGGCAGGTCTACGACCAGATGCCCGCCCCCAAGTGGGTCATCTCCATGGGCGTCTGCGCATCGTCGGGCGGCATGTTCAACAACTACGCGATCGTGCAGGGCGTCGACCACATCGTCCCGGTGGACATCTACCTGCCCGGCTGCCCGCCCCGCCCCGAGATGCTCGTGGACGCGATCCTCAAGCTCCACCAGAAGATCCAGAGCTCCAAGCTCGGCGTCAACCGGGAAGAGGCGGCCCGCGAGGCGGAGGCCGCGGCCCTCAAGGCCCTGCCCACCATCGAGATGAAGGGGCTGCTCCGGTGAGCGACACCACCCCCGGCACCACCCCGGGCGACGACGGCGCCGTCCCCGCCCCCCGCGAGTCCGCCGGCCCCGAGGTGATCGGCGTCCGCAAGGGCATGTTCGGCGCCCGCGCCGGCGGCGACACCAGCGGCTACGGCGGCCTGGTGCGCACCGTTGCCCTGCCCGGCCCGAGCCACCGCCCCTACGGCTCCTACTTCGACGAGGTCGCCGACGAGCTCGAAGGCGCCCTGGAGGAGCAGGGCCTCCTGCCCGCCAACGCCATCGAGAAGACGGTCGTCGACCGCGGCGAGCTCACCTTCCACATCGCCCGCGAGCACCTCGTCCGGGTGGCGTCCACCCTCCGCGACGACCCCGCCCTGCGCTTCGAACTCTGCACCGGGGTCAGCGGCGTGCACTACCCCGGCGACCGCGGCCGCGAACTGCACGCCGTCTACCACCTGCGCTCGATCACCCACGGCCGCACCGTGCGGCTGGAGGTCTGCGCCCCGGACGCCGACCCGCACGTCCCCTCGCTGGTCTCCGTCTACCCGACCAACGACTGGCACGAGCGCGAGGCCTACGACTTCTTCGGGCTGGTCTTCGACGGCCACCCGGCCCTCACGCGGATCATGATGCCGGACGACTGGCAGGGCTTCCCGCAGCGCAAGGACTACCCCCTCGGCGGCATCCCCGTCGAGTACAAGGGCGCCCAGATCCCGGCTCCCGACCAGCGGAGGTCGTACAGCTGATGTCCACGAACCACCACGCGGCGTCCCGCGAGACCACCGAGGGAACCGTCTACACCGTCACCGGCGGCGACTGGGACGAGGTCGTCCGCTCCGCGGCCAAGGCCGACGACGAGCGCATCGTCGTCAACATGGGCCCCCAGCACCCCTCCACCCACGGCGTGCTGCGGCTGATCCTGGAGATCGACGGCGAGACGGTCACCGAGGCCCGCTGCGGCATCGGCTACCTGCACACCGGCATCGAGAAGAACCTCGAATTCCGGAACTGGACGCAGGGCACCACCTTCGTGACGCGCATGGACTACCTCACGCCGTTCTTCAACGAGACGGCGTACTGCCTCGGCGTCGAGAAGCTCCTCGGCATCACCGACCAGGTCCCCGACCGCGCCACCGTCATCCGCGTCCTGCTGATGGAGCTCAACCGGCTCTCCTCGCACCTGGTCTGCATCGCCACCGGCGGCATGGAGCTCGGCGCCACCACGATCATGATCTACGGCTTCCGCGACCGCGAGCTGATCCTCGACATCTTCGAGCTGATCACCGGCCTGCGCATGAACCACGCGTTCATCCGCCCCGGCGGCCTCGCCCAGGACCTGCCCCCCGGCGCCGTCGACCAGCTCCGCGACTTCCTGAAGACCATGAAGAAGAACCTGCCGGAGTACGACAAGCTCGCCACCGGCAACCCCATCTTCAAGGCCCGCATGCAGGACGTCGGCTACCTCGACCTCACCGGCTGCATGGCCCTCGGCGCCACCGGCCCCATCCTCCGCTCCGCCGGCCTGCCGCACGACCTGCGCAAGGCCGACCCCTACTGCGGCTACGAGACCTACGAGTTCGACGTCCCCACCACGGAGACGTGCGACTCGTACGGGCGGTTCCTGATCCGCCTGGAGGAGATGCGGCAGTCCCTGCGGATCGTCGAGCAGTGCCTGGACCGGCTGGAGCCCGGCCCCGTCATGGTCGCCGACAAGAAGATCGCCTGGCCGGCGCAGCTCGCCCTCGGCCCCGACGGCCTCGGCAACTCCCTCGACCACATCAAGAACATCATGGGCACCTCCATGGAGGCACTCATCCACCACTTCAAGCTGGTGACCGAGGGCTTCCGCGTCCCGGCGGGCCAGGCCTACGCCGCCGTCGAGTCCCCCAAGGGCGAACTCGGCGTCCACGTCGTCTCCGACGGCGGAACCCGCCCCTACCGGGTCCACTTCCGCGACCCGTCGTTCACCAACCTCCAGGCCATGGCGGCGATGTGCGAGGGCGGCCAGGTCGCCGACGTCATCGTCGCCGTCGCCTCCATCGACCCCGTGATGGGAGGCGTCGACCGATGACAGCCAGCCCCGCCCGTCGAGAGGTGAGCCTGGGCATGCCCCAGCCGCCCGCCCCCGACTACCCGGCCGAGGTGCGCGAGCGGCTCGCCGCGGACGCCGCGGAGATCATCGCCCGCTACCCCGACAGCCGCTCCGCCCTCCTGCCGCTGCTCCACCTCACCCAGTCCGAGGAGGGCCACGTCTCCCGCACCGGCATCCGGTTCTGCGCGGAGACCCTCGGCCTGACCACCGCCGAGGTCACCGCCGTCGCCACCTTCTACACGATGTACCGGCGCAGGCCCTCCGGCGACTACCAGGTCGGCGTCTGCACCAACACCCTGTGCGCGGTCATGGGCGGCGACGCCATCTTCGAGGAGCTCCAGGAGCACCTCGGCATCGGCAACAGCGAGACCACCCCCGACGGCAAGGTCACCCTCGAACACATCGAGTGCAACGCGGCCTGCGACTACGCACCCGTCGTGATGGTGAACTGGGAGTTCTTCGACAACCAGACCCCCGAGTCCGCCAAGGCCCTCGTCGACGACCTCCGCGCCGGCCGCCCCGTCGAACCGACCCGCGGCGCGCCGCTGTGCACGTACAAGGAGACCGCCCGGATCCTCGCCGGCTTCCCCGACGAGCGGCCCGGAGCGGTGGAGGCGAGCGGCGGCGCCGGACCCGCCTCCCTGATCGGACTGCGCATCGCGCGCGGCGAAGCCCCGCACCAGGGGCGCATCGTGCACCCGCGGGCCGCTGCGACCGGCGAGGAGGGGGAGTGATGACGGTGGCGACCGCCATGCACGAGAACGGAACGAGCCCGGAGAAGCTGCTGGCCCCCGTCCTGTCGGCGTTCTGGGACGAGCCGCGGCCGTGGACGCTGGAGACCTACCGGCGCCACGACGGCTACGAGGGGCTGCGCAAGGCCCTCGCGATGACCCCCGACGAGGTCATCGCCTACGTGAAGGACTCCGGGCTGCGCGGCCGCGGCGGCGCCGGCTTCCCCACCGGGATGAAGTGGCAGTTCATCCCGCAGGGCGACGGCAAGCCGCACTACCTCGTCGTCAACGCCGACGAGTCCGAGCCCGGCACCTGCAAGGACATCCCGCTCCTCTTCGCCAACCCGCACTCCCTCATCGAGGGCATGGTCATCGCCTGCTACGCGATCCGCTCCGCGCACGCGTTCATCTACCTGCGCGGCGAGGTCGTGCCCGTCCTGCGCCGCCTGCACGAGGCGGTCCGCGAGGCGTACGAGGCCGGCTACCTCGGCAAGGACGTCCTCGGCAGCGGGATGGACCTCGACATCACCGTCCACGCCGGGGCGGGCGCCTACATCTGCGGCGAGGAGACGGCGCTGCTGGACTCCCTCGAAGGCCGCCGCGGCCAGCCCCGGCTCCGGCCGCCCTTCCCCGCCGTCGAAGGCCTCTACGCCTGCCCCACCGTCGTGAACAACGTCGAGTCCATCGCCTCGGTTCCCGCGATCCTGAACCGCGGCAAGGACTGGTTCAAGGCGATGGGCACCGAGAAGTCCCCCGGCTTCACCCTCTACTCGCTGTCCGGGCACGTCGCCGGCCCCGGCCAGTACGAGGCCCCGCTCGGGATCACCCTGCGCCAGCTCCTCGACATGAGCGGCGGGATGCGCCCCGGCCACCGGCTGAAGTTCTGGACCCCCGGCGGCTCCTCCACCCCGATGTTCACCGACGAGCACCTCGACGTCCCGCTCGACTACGAGGGCGTCGGCGCGGCCGGCTCGATGCTCGGCACCAAGGCCCTGCAGTGCTTCGACGAGACGACCTGCGTGGTGCGCGCGGTGACCCGGTGGACCGAGTTCTACGCCCACGAGTCGTGCGGCAAGTGCACCCCCTGCCGGGAGGGCACCTACTGGCTGGTCCAGCTGCTGCGCGACATCGAGGCCGGCAAGGGCGCCATGGAGGACCTCGACAAGCTCCAGGACATCGCCGACAACATCAACGGCAAGTCGTTCTGCGCGCTCGGCGACGGCGCCGCCAGCCCGATCTTCTCCTCGCTGAAGTACTTCCGCGACGAGTACGAGCAGCACGTCACGGGCAAGGGCTGCCCCTTCGACCCCAGGAAGTCGGTCCTCTGGGCCGACACGGAGGTGAACGCATGACCGTCACCACGAATGCCCCCACCGGTGGCGGAGGGGCCGCCGTGCCCCCGGAGGACCTGGTCTCGCTGACCATCGACGGCGTCGAGCTGTCGGTGCCCAAGGGGACCCTCGTCATCCGCGCCGCCGAGCAGATCGGGGTGGAGATCCCCCGCTTCTGCGACCACCCCCTGCTCGACCCGGTCGGCGCCTGCCGGCAGTGCATCGTCGAGGTGGAGGGCCAGCGCAAGCCGATGGCGTCCTGCACCATCACCTGCACCGACGGGATGGTCGTCCGGACGCAGCTGACCTCCCCCGTCGCGGAGAAGGCCCAGCGCGGGGTGATGGAGCTGCTGCTCATCAACCACCCGCTGGACTGCCCGGTCTGCGACAAGGGCGGCGAGTGCCCGCTGCAGAACCAGGCGATGTCGCACGGCAACGCCGACTCCCGCTTCGAGGGCCGCAAGCGCACCTACGAGAAGCCGGTGCCGATCTCCACGCAGGTCCTCCTCGACCGGGAGCGGTGCGTGCTCTGCGCCCGCTGCACCCGCTTCTCCACGCAGGTCGCCGGCGACCCGATGATCGAGCTGCTCGAACGGGGCGCGCTCCAGCAGGTCGGCACCGGCGAGGGCGACCCCTTCGAGTCGTACTTCTCCGGCAACACCATCCAGATCTGCCCGGTCGGCGCCCTCACCTCGGCCGCGTACCGGTTCCGCTCCCGCCCCTTCGACCTCGTCTCCTCCCCGAGCGTGTGCGAGCACTGCGCGGGCGGCTGCGCGACCCGGACCGACCACCGGCGCGGCAAGGTGATGCGCCGCATGGCCGCCGAGGACCCCGAGGTCAACGAGGAGTGGATCTGCGACAAGGGCCGCTTCGCGTTCCGGTACGCGCAGCGCCCCGACCGGCTGACGACGCCCCTGGTCCGGAACGCCGACGGGGTCCTGGAGCCGGCGAGCTGGCCCGAGGCGCTCGCCGCCGCCGCTGCCGGACTGGCCGCGGCCCGCGGCCGCGCCGGCGTCCTGACCGGCGGGCGGCTGACCGTCGAGGACGCCTACGCGTACGCCAAGTTCGCGAGGGTCGTCCTCGACACCAACGACATCGACTTCCGGGCCCGCGTGCACAGCGCGGAGGAGGCCGACTTCCTGGCCGCGGAGGTCGCGGGCCGCGGCGTCGACCTCGACGGGCAGGGTGTCTCGTACGCCGGGCTGGAGGCGGCGCCGGCGGTGCTGCTCGCCGGCATCGAGGCGGAGGAGGAGGCACCCGGGGTCTTCCTGCGGCTGCGCAAGGCCTTCCGCAAGCGCCGCCAGCGGACCTTCGCGCTGGCCCCGTTCGCCACGCGCGGCCTGGCCAAGGCGGGCGGCACCCTGCTGGCCGCCGCACCGGGCACCGAGCCGGAGTGGCTGGACGCGCTCGCCTCCCGCACCGGCCTGGAGCAGGGCGGCGAGGCCGCCGCCGAAGCACTGCGCGAGCCCGGCGCGGTCATCGTCGTCGGGGAGCGCCTCGGGGGCGTGCCCGGCGGGCTGACCGCGGCGGTCCGGGCGGCCGCCGCGACCGGGGCCCGGCTGGTGTGGATCCCGCGGCGGGCCGGGGAGCGCGCCGCGATCGAGGCGGGCGCCCTGCCGTCGCTGCTGCCCGGCGGCCGCCCGGCCACCGACCCGCGGGCCCGCGGGGAGGTGGCGGCCGCGTGGGGGCTCCAGGAGCTCCCGCACCGCTACGGCCGCGACACCGGGCAGATCGTCGAGGCCGCCGCCGGCGGCGGGCTGACCGCGCTGCTCGTCGCGGGCGTGGAGGTCGCCGACCTGCCCGACCCCGAGCGGGCGCGGACCGCGCTGCGCGAGGCGTTCACGGTCTCCCTGGAGCTGCGGCCCGGCGAGGTCACCGACCACGCCGACGTGGTCCTGCCGGTCGCGGCCGTCGCCGAGAAGGCCGGCACGTTCGTCAACTGGGAGGGCCGCGTGCGGCCGTTCGAGGCCGCGCTCAAGCCCGACCAGATGACCCGCCCGCTCGCCCCGGCCGACTCCCGCGTCCTGCACATGCTGGCCGACGCCGCCGACCGGCCGCTGGGCCTGCCCGACGTGCACGCCGTACGCCGGGAGATCGACCGGCTCGGCCGGTGGGCCGGCGAGCGCCCCGCGGCGCAGCCCGGCTCCCCGGCGGTGCTGCCCCGGCCCGCGGCCGGCGAGGCGGTCCTCGCCGGGCACCGGCTGCTCCTCGACCTCGGCCGGCTCCAGGAGGGCGACGACGCCCTGGCCGGCACCCGGCACGAGGCGAGCGCCCGGCTCTCCGCGGCGACCGCGGCCGAGACGGGCGTCAAGGACGGCGACCTCCTCGCGGTGACCGGTCCGTCCGGCACGGTCGAACTCCCGCTGCGGATCACCGAGATGCCCGACCGGGTGGTCTGGCTCCCGCTGAACTCCACCGGCTCCGGGGTCCGCGCGGACAGCGGCGCCCTGCCCGGCACCCTCGTACGGATCGGCCCGGCGACCCCGGCCGGCGCAGGCGGCACCACTGCGGAGGTGGGAGCGTGAACGCGGTAGTGCTCGCTGCCGAGGACCTGTCCCTGTTCGGCACGGACCCCTGGTGGCTGGTCCTCGTCAAGGCGGTGTTCTGCTTCGCCTTCCTGATGGTGACCGTCCTGTTCTCCATCGTGTGGGAGCGCAAGGTCGTCGCCTGGATGCAGCTGCGCATCGGCCCGAACCGGCACGGCCCCTGGGGCATGCTCCAGTCGCTTGCCGACGGCGTGAAGCTGATGCTGAAGGAGGACATCGTCGTCAAGCGCGCCGACAAGGTCGTCTACGTGCTGGCGCCGATCGTCGCGGCGATCCCCGCGTTCATGGCGATCGCGGTGATCCCGTTCGGGCCCGCCGGCAACGAGGTGTCGATCTTCGGGCAGCGCACCACGATGCAGCTGACCGACCTGCCGATCGCGATGCTGTACATCCTGGCGGTCGCCTCCGTCGGCATCTACGGCATCGTGCTCGCCGGCTGGTCCTCGGGCTCGACGTACCCGCTCCTCGGCGGCCTGCGCTCCTGCGCCCAGATGATCAGCTACGAGATCGCGATGGGCGCGGCGTTCGCCTCGGTGTTCCTCTACTCGGGGTCGATGTCGACCTCGGCGATCGTGGAGGCGCAGGCAGACCGCTGGTTCATCGTGCTGCTGCCGGTGTCGTTCATCATCTACGTGGTGACGATGGTCGGCGAGACCAACCGGGCGCCGTTCGACATGCCGGAGTCCGAGGGCGACCTCGTCGGCGGCTTCAACACCGAGTACTCGTCCATCAAGTTCGCGATGTTCATGCTGGCCGAGTACGTCAACATGGTCACCGTCTCGGCCGTCTCGGTCACCCTGTTCCTGGGCGGCTGGCGGGCCCCGGCGCCGATCTCCACGTACTGGGAGGGCGCCAACCACGGCTGGTGGCCGCTGCTGTGGTTCGTGCTCAAGGTGCAGCTGCTGCTGTTCTTCTTCATCTGGCTGCGCGGCACCCTGCCCCGCGTCCGCTACGACCAGCTGATGAAGCTCGGCTGGAAGGTCCTCATCCCGGTCTCGCTGCTGTGGCTGATGCTCGTGGCGACCGTGCGGGCGCTGCGGAACGAGGCGTACGACTTCTCCCAGATCGTCCTCTACGTCGGCGGCGCGGTCGTCGCGGTCCTGCTGCTGTCCTTCCTCGCGGACTTCTTCCGCGACCGGCGGGAGAAGGCCGCCCAGGCCGCGGAGGCGGCCGCCCCCGGGGCCGAGCCGTTCGACCCGCTCGCGGGCGGGTTCCCCGTACCGCCCAAGCCCGGCCAGCACCTGGCCCCCGTACCGCGCCGGCGGCCCCGCCGGGAGCGGGAGCTCATCGCCAGCGGCGGGGCGAACAACGACAGCGACCGAGAGGAGGGTGCGGAGAATGCCTGACGAACAGTGGCAGAACCCGGTGGCCGGCTTCGGCGTGACCTTCAAGGCCATGTTCAAGAAGCGCCTCACCGAGCAGTACCCCGAGCAGCAGAAGACGACCGCACCGCGTTTCCACGGACGGCACCAGCTCAACCGGCACCCGGACGGCCTGGAGAAGTGCATCGGGTGCGAGCTGTGCGCGTGGGCCTGCCCCGCGGACGCCATCTACGTGGAGGGCGCGGACAACACGGAGGAGGAGCGCTACTCCCCGGGCGAGCGCTACGGCCGCGTCTACCAGATCAACTACGCCCGCTGCATCCTGTGCGGGCTGTGCATCGAGGCGTGCCCGACGCGGGCGCTGACGATGACGAACGAGTTCGAACTGGCCGACGCCAGCCGCGAGTCGCTCATCTACACCAAGGAGGAGCTGCTCGCCGGGCTGACCGAGGGCATGGTCGAGGCGCCCCACGCCATGTACCCGGGCACGGACGAGCAGGACTACTACCGCGGCCAGGTGACGGGGGCGGCCCCCGGGACCGAGCGGCAGCAGGCCGCGTCCAAGGGCGAGGCCCCGCAGGACCGGGGCGCCGCCGAGGGGGTGGGGGCATGAGCGCGGTCGCCGCCGCGGCAACGGCCACCTCCACGGGCGAGGCGGTCCAGTTCTGGATCCTCGGCACGGTCGCCGTGATCGGCGCGCTGGCGACGATCCTGATGAAGAAGGCCGTGCACAGCGCGCTGAGCCTCGCCGGGACGATGATCATCCTGGCGGTGTTCTACCTCGCGAACGGGGCGTACTTCCTGGGCGTGGTCCAGGTGATCGTCTACACCGGCGCGATCATGATGCTGTTCCTCTTCGTGGTCATGCTGGTCGGCGTCACCGCCGCCGACTCCCTGAAGGAGACCATCAAGGGCCAGCGCTGGCTCGCCGTCCTGTGCGGACTGGGCTTCGGCATCCTGCTCATCGCGGGCATCGGCCACGCCTCCCTGCAGCACTTCAACGGACTGGGCCGGGCCAACTCGGCCGGGCACGTGGAGGGCCTCGCCCAGCTGATCTTCACCCGGTACGTCTTCGCCTTCGAGCTGACCGGCGCGCTGCTGATCACCGCCGCCGTCGGCGCGATGGTGCTCACGCACCGCGAGCGCACCGAGCGGGCCGCGACGCAGCGCGAGCTGTCCGAGCGGCGCATCCGCGAGGGCGTCCAGCTCCCGCCGCTGCCCGCGCCCGGCGTGTACGCCCGGCACAACGCGGTCGACGTGCCGGGCCTGCTGCCGGACGGCACCCCCTCGGAGCTGACCGTCAGCAAGACGCTCCGCGCCCGCGGCCAGGTCCGCGACGTCTCCGGCGAGGCCCTCGCCGACCTCAGGGCGCTGGAGCGGCGCTCGGCGGAGCGGCTCGGCCGTGAGGAGGCCCCGCAGTGAACCCGGTCAACTACCTCTACCTCGCGGCCCTGCTGTTCACCATCGGCGCCGCGGGCGTGCTGATCCGGCGCAACACGATCGTGCTGTTCATGTGCGTGGAGCTGATGCTCAACGCCTGCAACCTCGCGCTCGTCGCGTTCTCCCGGATGCACGGCAACCTCGACGGCCAGATCATCGCGTTCTTCACGATGGTCGTCGCCGCCGCCGAGGTCGTGGTGGGCCTCGCGATCATCGTGTCGCTGTTCCGTACCCGCCACTCGGCCTCGGTCGACGACGCCAGCCTGATGAAGCTGTAAGGGGCGTACACAGTGGAGAATCTGATTGCGCTGCTCGTGGCGGCGCCCCTGCTCGGAGCGGCGGTGCTGCTGTGCGGCGGCCGGCGCCTCGACAGGGCCGGGCACTGGCTCGGCACCCTGCTCGCGGCCGCCTCGTTCGGCATCGGCGCCGTCCTGTTCGCCGACATGCTGGGCCGCGGCGCCGACGACCGGACCATGCGGCAGTACCTGTACAGCTGGATCCCGGTGGAGGGCTTCCAGGCGGACATCGCCTTCCGGCTGGACCAGCTGTCGATGACGTTCGTCCTGCTCATCAGCGGGGTCGGCACGCTGATCCACGTGTACTCGATCGGGTACATGGAGCACGACGAGCGCCGCCGCCGCTTCTTCGGCTACCTCAACCTCTTCCTCGCGGCGATGCTGCTGCTGGTCCTCGCCGACAACTACCTGCTCCTGTACGTCGGCTGGGAGGGCGTCGGCCTCGCCTCGTACCTGCTCATCGGCTTCTGGCAGCACAAGCCCAGCGCGGCGACCGCCGCGAAGAAGGCCTTCCTGGTCAACAGGGTCGGCGACATGGGCCTCTCCATCGCGATCATGCTGATGTTCACCACGTTCGGCACGTTCGCGTTCGGGCCGGTGCTGGCCTCGGCCGGCGAGACCTCCGAGGGCATGCTGACCGCGATCGGGCTGATGCTGCTGCTCGCCGCGTGCGGCAAGTCCGCGCAGGTGCCGCTGCAGTCCTGGCTCGGGGACGCGATGGAGGGCCCGACGCCCGTCTCGGCCCTCATCCACGCGGCGACGATGGTCACCGCCGGCGTCTACCTGATCGTCCGCTCCGGCGCGATCTTCAACGGGGCGCCCGACGCGCAGCTCGTCACGGCGATCGTCGGAGCGGTCACGCTGATCTTCGGTGCCGTCGTCGGTTGCGCGAAGGACGACATCAAGAAGGCGCTGGCCGGGTCGACGATGTCGCAGATCGGCTACATGGTCCTCGCGGCCGGCCTCGGACCGATCGGCTACGTCTTCGCGATCATGCACCTGGTGACGCACGGCTTCTTCAAGGCCGGCCTCTTCCTCGGCGCCGGCTCCGTCATGCACGGCATGAACGACGAGGTCGACATGCGCAAGTACGGCGGCCTGCGCCGCTACATGCCGGTCACCTTCGTCACGTTCGGGCTCGGCTACCTCGCCATCATCGGCTTCCCCGGCCTGTCCGGCTTCTTCTCCAAGGACCGGATCATCGAGGCGGCCTTCGCCAAGGGCGGCACCGAGGGCTGGATCCTCGGCTCGGTCGCCCTGCTCGGCGCGGCCATCACCGCGTTCTACATGACCCGGGTCATGCTGATGACCTTCTTCGGCGAGAAGCGCTGGCAGCCGGCGCCCGACGCGGACGCCGCCGCCGACGTGGAGCCGTCCGCCGGGCACCGCCCCGGCGAGATGCCGCACCCGCACGAGTCCCCGAAGTCCATGACCGTCCCGATGATCGTGCTGGCCTTCGGGTCCGTCTTCGCCGGCGGGTTCTTCGCCGTCGGCGACCGGTTCCTGAACTGGCTGGAGCCCGTCACCGGGTACGAGCACGGGCATCCGCCGGTCAGCGCCCTCACGGTCACCCTGGCCACCATGGCGGTACTCGTCGTCGGCGTCGCGATCGCCTGGGCGATGTACGGCCGCCGGCCGGTCCCCGCGACCGCGCCGCGCGGCAGCCTGCTCACCCGGGCCGCCCGCCGCGACCTGCTCCAGGACGACTTCAACCACGTCGTGCTGGTGCGCGGCGGGGAGCACCTGACCCGCTCCCTCGTGTACGTCGACCACAGCCTGGTCGACGGCGTGGTCAACGGGACGGCGGCGTCGGTCGGCGGCCTGTCGGGCCGGCTCCGCAAGCTGCAGAACGGCTACGCCCGCAGCTACGCGGTCTCGATGTTCGGAGGGACGGCGATCCTCATCGCCGCGACCCTGCTGATGAGGGCGGTGTGAGATGGATTTCCCGCTTCTGACGGTGACGGCCGCGGTGCCCGCGGCCGGCGCGGTCCTCACGGCGGCCGTCCCGGCCGCCCGCCGGACCGCCGCCAAGTGGCTGGCGCTGCTGTTCTCGCTGGCCACGCTCGCCCTGGCGGGGCTCGTCGCGGCCCGCTTCGACCCGGGCGGCGAGCGCTACCAGCTCACCGAGTCCCACGCGTGGATCCCCGCCTTCGGGGTCCGCTACGAGCTGGGCGTCGACGGCATCGGCGTCGCACTGATCGGGCTGACCGCCCTGCTGGTGCCCTTCGTCATCGCCGCCGGCTGGAAGGACGCCGACCCGCTGGAGACCCGGTCGCCGCGGTGGCGGCCCACGCAGGGCTTCTTCGCCCTGATCCTGCTGGTCGAGGCGATGGTGATCATCTCGTTCGAGGCCACCGACGTCTTCCTCTTCTACATCTTCTTCGAAGCCATGCTCATCCCGATGTACTTCCTCATCGGCGGCTTCGGGGACCGGGCGCACGCCGGGACCGACGAGAACGCCGCCGCGCAGCGCTCGTACGCGGCGGTCAAGTTCCTCCTCTACAACCTGGCCGGCGGTCTGATCATGCTGGCCGCGGTGATCGGCCTGTACGTGGTGGCGGGGAACTTCTCGCTCCAGGAGATCACCGCCGCCCGCGCCGCGGGCACCCTGGACATCGCGACCAACACCGAGCGGCTGCTGTTCCTCGGCTTCTTCTTCGCGTTCGCGGTCAAGGCGCCGCTGTGGCCGCTGCACACCTGGCTGCCGAACGCGATGGGCGAGGCCACCGCGCCGGTCGCCGTGCTGATCACCGCGGTCGTCGACAAGGTCGGCACCTTCGCGATGCTCCGCTTCTGCCTCGGCCTGTTCCCCGAGGCGAGCAAGTGGGCCACCCCGGTGGTCCTCGCCCTGGCGCTGGTCAGCATCGTCTACGGCGCGCTCCTCGCGGTCGGGCAGCGGGACATCAAGCGGCTGATCGCGTACGCGTCGATCTCGCACTTCGGCTTCATCATCCTGGGCATCTTCGCGATGACCTCCCAGGGGCAGTCGGGCGCGACGCTGTACATGGTCAACCACGGGCTGTCGACGGCGGCGCTGATGCTGGTCGCCGGGTTCCTGATCTCCCGGCGCGGCTCGCGGCTCATCGCCGACTACGGCGGGGTGCAGAAGGTGGCGCCGGTCCTGGCGGGCACGTTCCTGATCGGCGGGCTGGCGACGCTGTCGCTGCCCGGGCTCGCGCCGTTCGTCAGCGAGTTCCTCGTCCTGGTCGGCACGTTCTCCCGGTACCCGGTCGCCGGCATCGTCGCCACCTTCGGCATCGTCCTCGCGGCGCTGTACACGCTGGTGCTGTACCAGCGGACGATGACCGGGCCGGTGAAGGAGGAGGTCCGCCGGATGCCCGACCTGCGGCCGCGCGAACTCCTCGTGGTCGCCCCGCTGATCGCCCTGCTGATCGGGCTGGGCGTGTACCCGAAGCCGCTGACCGAGATCGTCAACCCGGCGGTGGAGCACACCATGTCCGACGTGAAGCAGAAGGACCCGAAGCCCGAGGTGGCGGTCGGGGCCGAGAACGGGGAGGCGGGCCAGTGAGCACCGCAACTGCTGCCCACAGCCTGTGGGCGCTCGCCGCGCAGGCGCCGGCGGACCGGATCCCGGCCCCGCACATCGAGTACGCGCAGCTGTCGCCCATTCTGATCGCGGTGGGCGCGGCGATCCTCGGCATCCTCGTCGAGGCGTTCGTGCCGCGCCGCGGCCGCTACCCGGTCCAGGTGTTCCTCGCCGTCGCCGCGCTCGCCTCCGCGTTCGCGGCGGTCGTCGGGCTCGCCGTCAGCGGGCATGCGGGGGAGAAGGCGCAGATCGCGGCGATGGGGGCCGTCGCCGTGGACGGGCCGGCCCTCTTCCTCCAGGGGACGATCCTGCTGGCGTCGCTCGTCGCGGTGTTCACCTTCGCCGAGCGGCGCCTGGACCCGGCCGCGCACGGCAGCCGGGTGGACTCCTTCGCCGCGCAGGCGGCGTCCGTACCGGGCAGCGAGGGCGAGAAGGCCGCCGTGAAGGCGGGGTTCACCACCACCGAGGTGTTCCCGCTGGCGATGTTCGCCGTGGCCGGCATGCTGATCTTCCCCGCGGCCAACGACCTGCTGACGCTGTTCGTGGCCCTGGAGGTGTTCTCGCTGCCGCTGTACCTGCTCTGCGCCGTGGCCCGCCGCCACCGGCTGATGTCGCAGGAGGCCGCGGTGAAGTACTTCCTGCTGGGCGCCTTCTCGTCGGCGTTCCTCCTCTTCGGCATCGCCCTGCTCTACGGCTACGCGGGCTCCGTCTCGTACGCGGCCATCGCGGACGTGGTCGACGGCACCACGGCCCACATGGACCCGGCGCTCGCCGACACCATGGGCAACGACGCGCTGCTGCTGATCGGCGGGGCGCTGGTGCTGACGGGGCTGCTGTTCAAGGTGGGCGCCGTGCCCTTCCACATGTGGACCCCGGACGTCTACCAGGGCGCCCCGACGCCGGTGACCGGCTTCATGGCCGCGGCGACGAAGGTGGCCGCGTTCGGCGCGCTGCTGCGCCTGCTGTACGTGGTGCTGCCGGGTCTGCGGTGGGACTGGCGGCCGGTGATGTGGGGCGTGGCGATCGTGACGATGCTGGCGGGCGCGGTGATCGCGGTGACGCAGACCGACGTCAAGCGGCTGCTGGCGTACTCGTCGATCGCGCACGCCGGTTTCATCCTGGCCGGTGTCATCGCGACGTCGGCGGAGGGCGTCCAGTCGGTGCTCTTCTACCTGGGCGCGTACGCGTTCGTCACGATCGGCGCGTTCGCGGTGGTCACGCTGGTCCGGGACGCGGGCGGCGAGGCGACCCACCTGTCGAAGTGGGCCGGGCTGGGGCGGCGTTCGCCGCTGACGGCGGCGGTCTTCGCGGTGTTCCTGCTGGCCTTCGCGGGCATTCCGCTGACCTCCGGGTTCTCCGGGAAGTTCGCGGTGTTCAAGGCGGCGGCGGAGGGTGGCGCGGGAGCGCTGGTCGTCGTCGGCGTCATCTCGTCCGCGATCGCCGCGTTCTTCTACATCCGGGTGATCGTCCTGATGTTCTTCAGCGAGCCGAAGGCGGACGGGCCGACCGTGGCCGTGCCGTCGCCGCTGACGATGACGACGATCGCGGTCGGCGTGGCGGTCACGCTCGTACTGGGCCTGGCGCCGCAGTACTTCCTGGACCTGGCGGGTCAGGCGAGCACGTTCGTGCGCTGACCGGTTGTCGGGTGGATGCGCCGGGGCCCGGCTCCCTTCGGGGGAGCCGGGCCCCGGTGTGTTTCAGCTGCGGTGGTGCGAGGTGATCTCGGTGAGGTCGGCGATGACGGGGAAGGGAACGGCCACCTCGAGGCGGCCGTGGAAGATGCCGGTGCCGGTGTAGACGCCCGTGGCCGGCTCCCGTTCGAAGACGTAGGCCATGGCCAGGCCGTCCCGGTTCTCGACCCGCCAGAAGTGCGGGATCCCGGCGCGGGCGTATGTGACGGGCTTCGTCTCGCGGTCGCGGGTGACCCCTCCGGGGGAGACCACTTCGACGGCGAGCAGGACCGACTCGGCGGGGAGACGGGTCTGGTCCAGGTCCTCCACCTCCCCGCCGGCCACCACGATCACGTCCGGTTCGGGGCGGTTCCAGCGGTCGATGTCGATGGTGAACTCGCGGAGGACGTCGAAGCCGTCCGGGGCCGCGGCGCTCAACTGCTGTTCGAGGAAGCTCACTGCGAGCATGTGGAAGAGGTTCTGCCGGGTCGGGAAGACCAGGCTGCCGTCGATCAGCTCCGTGTGCGGAGGCAGGTCCGGAAGCGTGTCGAGGTCGTCCGCGCACCAGCCGCCGTCAGGAGGGCGCGGCCAGGGGTGTTCCGGTTCCGTCGGTGCTTCCACGGCCGGAGTCTGTAGCCCGGGGGCGGACCGCTGCCGGGGAATCCGCGGGGATCCGCCCGCACGGGTGGCCGGGGTGCGGCGTGTTGACCGTGCCGGGGTCATCGGCGGACGGCATATGTGCCTGCCGTCCGGCGGGGCGGGACGCCGCCCCGCCGGACGGGGACGGTCAGCGGGAGGGGGTGATGCGGCCCGTGACCTCGCCCAGGCCCACGCGGGTGCCCGCCGGGCCCGGGGCCCAGGCCGTGAGGGTGACCGTGTCGCCGTCCTCCAGGAACGTCCGCTTGCCCTCGGCGAGCTCGATGGCGTCGCGGCCGTTCCACGTCAGCTCCAGCAGGGAGCCGCGCTGGGCGACCTCGGGGCCGCTGACGGTGCCGGAGCCGTACACGTCGCCGGTGCGCAGGGAGGCGCCGTTCACCGTCATGTGGGCCAGCTGCTGGGCGGCGGTCCAGTACATCGTCGCGAACGGCGGGTGCGCGACCTCCTGCCCGTTGACGGAGACGGTGATGTGCAGGTCGAAGCCGCCGGGCCGGTCGGCGTCGGCGTCGTCGAGGTAGGGCAGCAGCGGGAAGTCGCGGGCCGGCGGTGCGGTGCGGGCCGCGTCGAGGGCCTCCAGCGGGGTCACCCACGCCGAGACGGAGGTGGCGAAGGACTTGCCGAGGAAGGGGCCCAGCGGGACGTACTCCCAGGCCTGGATGTCGCGCGCGGACCAGTCGTTGAGGAGGAAGAGGCCGAAGACGTGGTCCTCGAAGTCGCCCAGCGCGACGGGGCTGCCCGGTTCGGAGGGGGTGCCGACCAGGAAGCCGACCTCGGCCTCGATGTCGAGCTTGACGGACGGGCCGAAGACCGGCGCCGGGTCGGAGGGGGCCTTGCGCTGCCCGGAGGGGCGGACGACGTCCGTGCCGGAGACCACGATGGTGCCGGAGCGGCCGTGGTAGCCGATCGGCAGGTGCTTCCAGTTGGGGGTCAGCGGTTCGCCGTCGGGGCGGAACATGCGGCCCACGTTGGTGGCGTGGTGCTCGCTGGCGTAGAAGTCGACGTAGTCGGCGACCTCGTAGGGCAGGTGCAGGGTGACCGCGTCCAGCGGCAGCAGGTGCGGCTCCACGGCCTCCCGGTGCCCGGGGTCGGTCACCCAGGCCGTCAGGGCGCGGCGCACGTCGCGCCAGGCGGTGCGGCCGGCGGCCAGCAGCGGGTTCAGCGAGGGGTGGCCGAGCAGGCCGGCGTACGGGGAGCCGAGCGCCTCGGCGGCGGCCCCGGCGTCGAGCACGTGCCCGCCGATGCGCACGCCGATCCGGCGGCGGGCGTCGCCGCCGGTGGAGAAGACGCCGTACGGGAGGTTGTGCGGCCCGAACGGGTCGCCCTCGGGGACATCGAGGGGGCTCTGCTGGGGCATGGGGTACTGCCTCGCTTTCGATGCGGCCCGGGGGGTGTCCCGGGGGCTTGTTGACACGTTACGTGGCTGGTGGGGCCTGCGGGAGGCCGGATTCGGGCGCTATTTGTAGGACTTGTCCAACGGGGTCCGTATCCTTGCGCCGTGACTTCCGCCCCGCTTTCGGCCCTCCCCTTCTCTCTGGTCGCCACTGATCTGGACGGGACCCTGCTGCGCGCCGGAGACACCGTCTCCGCCCGCTCGTACACGGCGCTCGCGACGGCGCGCGCTGCGGGCGCGCAGCACATCATCGTCACCGGGCGCCCCGTACCGCAGGTACGCCATGTTCTTGACAGGTTGGGATATACGGGGCTCGCGGTGTGCGGGCAGGGCGCGCAGTTGTACGACACGGCGCGCGGCGTCCTGCTGCACTCCGTCGAAATGGACCGTGAGCTGGCGGAGGTGGCGCTCGGCAAGATCGAGGCCGAGATCGGCGAGGTGTACGCGGCCGTCGACCAGGAGGGGGTCGACGCGGCGATGCTGATAGGGCCCGGCTACCGGATGCCGCACCCGCACCTGCCGACGGTCCGGGTGCGCCGGCGCGCGGACCTGTGGGCGGCGCCGATCACGAAGGTGCTCCTGCAGCACCCGGCGCTCGACGACGACGAGCTGACCCGGCTCGCCCGCGGGGTCGTCGGGCACATGGTCAACGTGACGATGGCGGGGGAGCACACGGTCGAGCTCCAGCCGCCGGGGGTGAGCAAGGCGAGCGGGCTGGCGCTGGCGGCGGAGCTGCTGGGGGTCGGGGGGCCGGGCACGATCGCCTTCGGGGACATGCCGAACGACGTCCCCATGTTCGCGTGGGCCGGGTACGGGGTGGCCATGGCCGACGCCCACCGCGAACTCGTCGCGGTCGCCGACGAGGTGACGCTGTCGAACGAGGAGGACGGCATCGCGGTGGTGCTGGAGCGCCTCTACGGCTGAGCCGCCCGGCGGGCGGCGCGCGGCGTGCGCCGGGGGCGCGGCCGGCCCCCGGCGCCGCCCGGCGCGGGGCCTCAGCCCCCCGTGCGCGGGTGGCTCCGGCGCCAGGTGCGGTGGAAGACGGCCTCCCCGCCCTCCCGGCACAGCAGCTCGTCCTCCGTGTGGAAGGCGTCCGCGTCGCAGGAGGTCTCCGAGCGGGCCTCCACCACGGTGTCCCAGCCGAGGCCGGGCCGGTGCAGCCGGATCCGCCACGTGCAGCGGACGCGGGCAGACAGGGCGTCGCCGTCGCGGATCGCGTACTCCTCGTCCGCGTCCTCGGCGTACTCCAGCCCGTCCGGGTGGATCCTGCGCCACTCCGGCCGGGGCGCCGCCTCAAGCCGCCACGTCCCGGCCGCGACGTCCCGGACGACCCGCCGCGGCGGGCGCGGCGGGTCGAGGGTCTCCGGGACGACGGCCCCGAGCGGCGGCGCCTGCTCGGGCGGCGCGAAGCCGACGCCGGCGTCGGTCTGCGGCGACGGGCCGCGGACGGGCAGGACCAGCGCGCTGCCCGCCGGGTCCAGCGTCCAGCCCGCCTCCGACCCGGCCCGCGGCCACAGCCACGGCCAGTACGCGGAGGAGAGGGCGAGCCGGATGCGGTGCCCCGGCGGGAACGCGTATGCGGCGGCGCCCAGGTCGAGGACGACGTCCTCGTACGCCCCCGCCGGCCACGGCACCGCCTTCTCCGGGCCGAGCCGCGCGGACAGGTTCAGCGCGCCGCGGGTGACCAGCGTCGAGGAGCCGTCGGGGGCGACGTCGCACAGCCGTGCCGCGACCTGCCCGTGCGGGACGTCCAGCCGCAGCCGCAGCGCCACCTGCGGCCGGCCCAGCACCTCCACCGGCTGCCCGGCCGCGACGGGGAACTCGAAGCACGCGGACTTCGCGTCCTCCTCCCGCTGGTCGGGCGGCAGGTCGGCGTCGCCGCCGCGCGGGACGAACCGGCCCGCGTCCAGCCCGGTGTGCTGCGGCGAGGCCACCTCCACCGGCTCGCCCCGCAGCGCGTACGTGACCGGTGCGACGGCCCGCGGCGGCCAGGCGGCCTCGCCCGCCCACCTCCCCGGCAGCTCCCCGTACGCGGTGGCCGGCGGGCGGGAGGCGCAGATCCAGGTCCGCAGCAGCGGCTCGTCCATCACCCCGTTGGCCGCGCCCCGCAGCCAGTGGTCCCACCAGCGCAGGGTCTCCTGCAGGAAGCCGATCGCCGGGCCCGGCGGCAGCCCGCGGTCGGGGTAGGCGTGCGGCCAGGGGCCGAGCAGGCCGCGGACCCGGCCGGGCGGCAGGCGGGACACCAGCCGGAGCACGGTGTCCCGGTACGGGTCGTGGAGGCCGCCCACGGCGAGGACGCCCGCCCGGACGGCGGCGGGGTCCTCGCAGAGGCCGCCGTGCGCCCAGTGGGCGTCCCGGGTCTGGTGGGCCAGCCAGGTGCCGGAGGGCGGGTCGAGCGCCTCCAGCCGCGTCAGCCACTGCTCGCGCCAGTCGTCGCCGGCGTACAGGGGGTCCGGGGGCCGGGCGGCCAGCGCGAGCAGCGCCGCCGACCCGGCGTGCCCGTCCGCGGCGACGACCGAGCCGCCCAGGTAGGGCGCGGCGCCGCCGAAGGCGTCGTCCGCCGCGCACACCGCGACCACGGCGCGCAGCGCGTCGGGCGCCAGGGAGGCGATCCGCAGGGCCAGTGCGCCGGCCCAGGACATGCCGAACATCCCCACCGCCCCCGTGCACCACGGCTGCGCCGCCAGCCAGCGCACCACCGCGACCCCGTCGGCGGCCTCCGGGCCGTCGCCGCCCCGGGCGTACGGCGCGTACGGGCCGCCGGGCACGCCGCCGCTGCAGCCGTGGCCGCGGACGTCCACCCGGACCGAGGCGTAGCCGTGGCCGGCGTACCAGGGGTGGCGGCGGGCGTCGCGGGGAGCGGTGCGGTCGGTCAGCCGGTGGGGCGCGTACTCCAGCAGGGCGGGCACCGGCTCCGGGGTCACCGGGCGCCAGATCCGGGCGTACAGGGCGATGCCGTCGGGCATCGGGATCCGGACATCCTCGCGCGCGGTCCCGTACGGGAAGTCGGTGCGGACGCTCATACGGGGGCCTCCGCCGTGCTCCCGGCCGGTGCGGGGCCGGCGTCCGGTCGGCGAGCCGTCCGCCTGCGGCGCGGGCGCGCGGGACCATGGGGGCGGAGGCCGGGCTGTCCGGCCCCTGCGGGCGCCGGCTCCGCGGGCTCCGCCGTGTCGATCACGGGTCTGGGCAAGGCGTGCGCTCCGGTTTCTTTCGGCTTTTTCCGAACATACCGGGGTGGATCGGACAGTGCGGGGACGGCGGCACGACGGGTGCTCTCCGTGATCGAAATCGGACCGGATACGCTGGCTTGAGTGATGGCAGCGACACATCGACAATCCAGGTGATCGTCAGCGTGATCGTCAGCAGACAGGAGTACCCCTCGTGACCGTCGTCGGGCCGTTCGGACTGAGCGTGCGGGACCAGGCTCTTGAGGCCGATGTCCAGGCCGGACTGGCCGCCGTCGAGGCGGGTCTGCTGGAGGCCACCAAGAGCGAAGTCCCCTTCATCACCGAGGCCGCGCAGCACCTGGTCAAGGCCGGCGGCAAGCGGTTCCGGCCGCTGCTGGTCATGCTCGCCGCCCAGTTCGGCGACCCGTACGCGCCCGGGGTCGTCCCCTCCGCGGTGGTCGTCGAGCTCACCCACCTGGCCACGCTCTACCACGACGACGTCATGGACGAGGCGGACGTGCGCCGCGGCGTCCCCAGCGCCAACGCCCGCTGGGGCAACTCGGTCGCCGTCCTCACGGGCGACTTCCTCTTCGCCCGCGCCTCGCACATCCTCGCCGACCTCGGCCCCGAGGCCGTGCGCATCCAGGCCGAGGCCTTCGAGCGCCTCGTGACCGGCCAGATCCTGGAGACGGCCGGCCCGCGCGACGGCCGCGACCCGGTCGCCCACTACCTCGACGTCATCGCCGGCAAGACCGGCTCGCTGATCGCCGTCTCCGGCCGGTTCGGCGCCCTGATGTCCGGCGCCGACGACTCCGTCGTCGACATCCTGACCCAGTACGGCGAGCGCCTCGGCACCGCCTTCCAGCTCGCCGACGACGTCCTCGACATCGCCTCCGACTCGCACGAGTCCGGCAAGACGCCGGGGACCGACCTGCGCGAGGGCATCCCGACCCTGCCCGTGCTGCTGCTGCGGGAGCGGGCCGAGCAGGGCGGCGACCCCGCCGACCTGGACCTCGTACGCCTCCTCGACGGCGACCTCGCCGACGACGCCCGCCACGCCGAGGTCCTCGCACGGCTGCGGGTCCACCCCGCGCTGGAGCAGGCCCGCCGCGACACCGTCCGCTACGCGCAGGAGGCGCGGGCCACGCTGGCCCCCCTGCCGGAGTGCTTCGCGAAGTCGGCCCTGGAGGAACTCTGCGACGCGGTGGTCCACCGCGCGGGCTAGTACGGCAGGACCGTTGCCGTGCCAGGGCCTACCCTGGGCGCGGTACGCGTCCGTAACCCGCCCGGGTGGAGGAGGCCTGATGGGGCCCGACGTCTGTCTCCGCATCTCCCAGGAGGCCCGTGACCGGCTCGCCGCAGCGGCGGCGGAGGAGGGCCTGTCACTGCGCGCCTACCTGGTCCGGCTCGCCGGAACCCTGCCCGCCCCGCAGGAGCGGGCCGGGCAAGCCGGGCAGGCGCGGGCCGCGCTGAAGGAGTGGAGCGGCCACGCTCCGACCCCTGCCGAGGTGCAGGACCTCGACAGCGAGTTGGACCGGCGGCTGGCCCGGGCGATCGCCCGGTGAGCGGCGCCGTGCGCACGGCCCCGGACGGCGCGCGGTCCGATGCCTGATCCGGCGCCCTGACAGGGGCGGCCCCCCGGCCGCACCGGGCGGTCCGGGGAGCCGTCGGGGCGTCAGCTGCAGGGCGGGATCGCGGAGTCGGCCTGGGCGTGGCGGGCGGGGATCCAGCCGCGGCCGTCGGCCAGGCGGTACCAGACCGGGTTGCCCTCGACGTCCTCGCCGTTCGTCTGGCAGATCACCGACGTGTGGGAGTGCGCCTTGAGCGTGCCGGTGGGTTCCTGGTCGCTGCCCGGGCCGCTGTGGATCTTCACCGGCTTCTTGGACGCGATCTTCACCTTGTGGCGCTCGACGTGCGAGCAGTCGTCCTTGCAGGGGCAGGCCACCAGGGTGACCCGGTTGCTCGTCGTGGTCACCGTCGTGCCGTCGGGGCCCCGGCCGGTGGCGGTCGCCGTGTTCTTGATGCGGCCGGCCTTCACGTCGGCCTCGGTCGTCGTGTAGGTGGCGGTGCAGGTCATGGACGCGCCCGGGGCCAGGGTGGTGGCGGGACAGGTGACCGGCGGGGTGCCGGGGCCGTCGTCGGTGAGGTGGATGTCGCTGACCGGTACGGTGCCCGTGTTCGTCACCTCGAAGGTGTAGTGCAGGACCTCGCCGGCCTTCGTGAAGGCGCTCTCCTCGACGTCCTTGCGGATCCGCAGCCTCGGCTCGGCGGACGTGACGGGCACGGTGACCGTGCACCTGCCCGCCGCGGTGCAGGTGCCGCCCTGGGCGGTGGGGGTGACGGTGTTGCGGAGGCTGTGGTCGCCGGCGGTCGGCGAGTCGACCCGGACCTGGTAGGTCACGGTGGCCGTGGCCTGCGCGGGCAGCAGCCCGCTCCAGGCCAGCGTCCGGCCGTCCAGCTCGGCCGTCCCCGTCGACGCGTTCACCGAGCCCGGTACCACGGCGCCGTCGTCGAGGATGCCGGACAGGTCGTCGCTGAAGGCGGCGTTGGCCAGGACCTCGCCGGTGTTGGTCACCGTGACGGTGTAGGTGACGGTGTCGCCCGGGTCCACGGGCCCGGCGGTCGACGCGGTCTTCTCCACCGTGTACGCGGGCTCGGGGCACTGCCCGGCGTCCTGGAGCGCGGTGGCCCCGAAGAAGGGGCTGCCGGTCGCCTCGACGACGGTGACCGGCAGCGGCTCCGCCGACTCCGCCGTCGGCAGGCTGGTGAGCCGGTAGATGTCCCCCGCCGAGCCGAAGGCGTACACGCTGCCGCCGGACAGTGCGCCCCCGAACATCTGGGGGATCGTCCCGATCTGGGTCACGGTGTTGTCGGGATGGATGCGGAACACCGCGGACGGGGCGCTGGTCTGGCCCGCGGGGGAGGCGAAGGCCAGGATGTCGCCGTCGGCCAGGGTCAGGAAGTCGCCCGCGGAGACGAATCCGGCGGGGAACGCGTACGGCGCCGCGCTGCTCGCGCCGGTGGCCGGATCGATGAGGAAGATCCGGCCGGTCCCGAACGAGCCGGCGATCAGCATGCCGTCCGCCCGCGCCGTCAGGCCGTTGACCGCGGACGAGCCCTGCGCGCTCAGGTCCGCGATCGGACCGGTGACCGGGACGCTCGCGGTCTCCGCCCCGGTCACCGGGTCGAGGGTGTAGAGCGTCGTCGATCCCCTGCCGGGGAAGTCGACCCCGTACAGCCTCGTCCCGTCCGCGCTGAAGGCGATGTCGCCGTAGTCGCGGACTGCCGGGGCGGAGGAGAGGACGCCGCCCTCCGTGTCGTACTGGATGAGCCGGCGGGCGGTGCCGCCGGTGTTCGCCCACAGCGGGCTGGGGGGACAGTCCGCGAGCGCCGCCCGTGGACCGGCGGCCGAGGTGCCCGCCACCGCATGCCGCGCCTGGGTCGGCTGGGCGGCGGCGGCCTGAGAGCCCAGCAGCGCTCCGGTGCCCGTCAACCCCAGGACCAGAGCGACGGCCGCGGCCGTCAGCCGGTGCCGCGAGGCACCTCGTGGGAGCAGGGTCATCAGTCCTCCACTTCTCGCTGCGGCGCCGCGTTGGCGCCCGCGCCGGGCCCGCCGTCCGCCGGTGGGCCGGTGGGCCGGTGGAGATTTACTCACGCCGTAAGCCGCGAAGGGGACATATGACACATAAAAGGATCATCAGCACCCACGTGGAGTACCGGGGCCCCCGTCCCCTACGGGTGGGGGAGGGGGAGGCCGCGCCGTGTCATCCCCTGGGCGTACGCGCAGTTGAGTCCGAGGGGTGACGCCCCGGACCCCGCCCGTTTGGTCCCATGGAGACACCCCACCGGAAGCGACGAAGAGCCCCCGTAGACGAAGAGGCAGGGCAGACATGGCAACGAACGACAAGACCCGCAAGGCCGCCCGGTACGCCGTACCGGTCGCGGTGGCGGGTGTGGCCGCCGCGACCGTGGCGATGGTCCCGGCCTTCGCGAACGCCGGCAGCCCCGAGCTGCCGAAGGTGACGGCCCAGCAGCTGATCGAGAAGATCGCCGCGTCGGACGTGCAGCAGTTCTCCGGCAGCGCGAAGATCACCACGGACCTGGGGCTGCCGTCCTTCGCGAGCGGCCTGCTCGGCGGCGGGGGCGTCGCCGGCGGCTCGGCCGACCCGCAGGAGAAGCTCGCGCAGCTGGCGAACGGCACGCACACGCTGCGCGTCGCGGCCGACGGCCCCGACCGCCAGAAGCTGACGTTCGTCGACGGCAAGGACGAGTACAGCCTGATCCACAACGGCGCCGAGGTCTGGGCCTACGACAGCAAGGCCAACGAGGTCTGGCACGAGAAGGACGCCGGGGCGGCCGGCGGGGACCGCCACAAGACGGCCGACCGGGCCGGCGCCTCCCCGCAGCAGGTGGCCAAGGAGGTGCTGGAGGCCGCCGGCCCGACCACCGAGGTCAGTGTCGGCGAGACCGCGCAGGTCGCCGGCCGGGACGCCTACCAGCTGGTCCTCAAGCCCAAGCACGGCGGCTCGACCCTCTCCTCCGCCAAGATCGCGGTCGACGCGCAGAACGGCGTGCCGCTGCGCGTCCAGGTGCTCTCGGTGGAGGGCGGCAAGCCGATCCTGGACGCCGGCTTCACGAAGGTCGACTTCGCCAGGCCCGCCGCGGACACCTTCGCCTTCACCGCCCCCAAGGGCGCCAAGGTCACCGAGGGCGCGCCCGGCGGCCGCGGGCCGGGCCACGAGAAGGAGTTCAAGGGCCTGGAGGCCTTCCCCGGCCTGGAGGCCGTCACCGGCGGCGCCGGCGCCGCCGGCCCCTCGAAGGTCATAGGCGAGGGCTGGTCGGCGATCGCCCGGATCGACACCGGTGCGGGCCGGGGCCTGAAGGACATCGAGAACGACAAGAACGCGCCGAAGGAGGCCAAGCAGTTCCTGGACTCCCTGGGCGACAAGGTGAAGGGCTCCTTCGGTGAGGGCCGCGTCTTCTCCACCCGGGTGGTCAACGCCCTGATCACCGACGACGGCCGCGTCTACGCCGGCGCCGTCACCAAGGACGCCCTGCTGAAGGCGGCGAACGCCGACAGGTGACCGGCCGCGGCGGCCGTACGGGCCGCGCGGCGCACACCGGGGTGGGCGGGGACTGTGTCCCCGCCCACCCCGGCCCGTTCCGGCCCCGCGTACAGCGGGGCCGCTGTACCGTGTCAGGCATGTCGAGACACGTCACCATCCGCCTGGACGAGGAGTTCCACGACCGCCTCAAGGCGCGAGCGGCGGCCATGGGGACGACGGTCACCGCGCTGATCACCGAGGTCACGGAGCGGGAACTCGACGAGGACCGGAGCAACTTCCTCTCCGGGATAGAGGAGTTCGCCGTCCACTGGGGCTACTTCCAGGAGCGGTTCGGCAATTGAAGATCACCATGGAGTGGGCCTGGACCGCTCTGGCCCACCATCTGCCGTCGGATCCCGCCGTGTGGGATCCCTCAGGGGTGGCCGCCGCCGTCGCCCGCCACCGGAACGACCTCGTCCTGGTGCCCGAACAGCCCGCCCCGGACACCGCGTGGCGGGCCGCCGCGTTCCTGCACACCCTCGCGGTGTGCCCGGCGCTCGAATCGCCGATGAACGAGTTCTACGCGGCCGCCGCCACCCGCTCCTACCTGCGCGTCGCCGGGGCGAAGCAGCTGCCCTCGCCCGAGGAGCTCGGCGACCTCGTGGAGGCGGCGAAGCTGGGCCGGGCCGACGTCGGGGCCGTGGCCGAGGAGCTGCGCGCCCTGATCAGGGAACCGCTCGACGCCTCCCCGGGGCTGCGCGGCGGGGAGGCGTAGAGCGCGGAGACACCGTCAGAAGGTGATCTTCCAGCTGTTGACGTAGCCGACGTCCTGGGCGGCGGCGTCCCGGACCCGGAGGTTCCACACGCCGTTGGCCGTCTCGGAGGAGGCGTTGACCGTGTAGGACCCGACGATGTTGTCGGCGCTGCCGCCGCTGCGGTTGTGCAGGTTGTAGACGCTGCCGTCCGGGGCGACCAGGTCGACGACGAGGTCCCCGCGGTAGGTGTGGACGATGTTGACGTCCACCTTGGTGGTGGCCGGCGCGTTGCCCGCGACCCCCGAGACCGTGATCGGCGAGCTCACCGCGGAGCCCGGGTAGTCCGGGATGCTCACGTCGGCGGTGTTCTCGAACGACGGGCCCGGCGGAACCGGGGTGGAGGCGCCCAGGTGCCAGATCGCGTAGGCGATGGCGTCGCTGTTGCGGTCCAGGGCGGTGTCGTTGATGGCCGAGGTGGTGTCGCAGGAGGAGTGGTAGCAGCGGTCGAAGGCCTGGCCGGCGGTGCCGCCCCACTTCTGCGCCTGCGCCGAGGTCTTGGTGCGGCTGGCGCCGGTGAACAGGCCGCCGACGGGGATGCCGACGTTCTTGAAGGAGGCGTGGTCGGAGCGCCCGTCGCCCTCGGTCTCGATCTCCGTCGGGATGCCGATGCCGGAGAAGTAGTTCTTGAAGGTCTGCTCGATCGCCGGGTCGTCGTCGTAGACGAAGTAGCCCGCGTTCGAGGAGCCGATCATGTCGAAGTTCAGGTAGCCGGAGAGCTTCGCGCGCTCGGCGGACGGCAGGTTGTTGACGTAGTACTTCGACCCGACCAGGCCGAGCTCCTCCGCGCCCCACCAGCCGAACCGCAGGTGCTTGGTGGGCTGCAGCTGGGCGCGCGAGACGGCCAGGGCGGCCTCCAGGACGGCCGCGGAGCCGGAGCCGTTGTCGTTGATGCCGGGGCCCGAGCTGACCGAGTCCAGGTGCGCGCCGGCCATCAGCACCGAGGCGGGGTCGCCGCCCGGCCAGTCGGCGATCAGGTTGTAGCCGGTGGTGCCGTTGTACGTGAAGGTCTGCACCGTGGTGGTGAAGCCGGCCGCGTCCAGCTTGCCCTTCACGTAGTCGATCGAGGCCTTGTAGCCGGCCCTGCCGTGGGCGCGGTTGCCGCCGTTGTTGTTGGCGATCGTCTGGAACTGCGACAGGTGGGCCTTGACGTTGGCCAGCGGGATGTCGGGCGGCGTGGGGGCCGCGGCCGCTGCTGGGGGTGAGGCTTGGGCGGCGGGCGCGGTGGCGGCGAACAGGCCGGCGAGCGCGAGCGCGGTCGCGGCGGCAAGACGCCTGGAGACGGACAGGCTCATGTGGGGGCTCCGGGAATTCCGTTGGGGATTGAACGGAACGTGCGGGGATGGCGGTGAGCAGTCGTGCGTCAGTGCGAGCCCGATGTTGAGTGAGGGTATGACCATCCGTCAAGACCGCGATCCGGTCAGGGTCGTTCGGAAAACGGACGATCCCCGTCACGCGGGTGGCGTGACGGGGATCGCGGGGGCCGTGGGGCGCGGGGGGCGCCGTCCTACGCGCGCTCGGGCGCCGGGGCGGCCGGCGCCGCGGCGGCCGCGGAAGCGGAAGGAGCGGGCACCGGGGCGGGCAGGGGGGCGGAATCGGCGGCTGCCGCCCCGGCGGCCGCCAGGCGGGCGCGCGTGGCATGGGCGGTGCGGAGGGCGTCCCAGGTCAGCACGGCGAGTGCGGCCCAGACGAGGGAGAAGCCGATCCAGCGCTCCGTCGGCATGGCCTCGCGGAAGTAGAGGACGCCGAGGGCGAACTGGAAGACAGGCGCGAGGTATTGGAGCAGGCCGAGCGTGGACAGCGGGACGCGGATCGCGGCCGCCCCGAAGAACACCAGCGGCACCGCGGTCACGAGTCCCGTCGAGGCCAGGAGCGCCGAGTGCGCGAGGCCCTCGGAGCCGAAGGCGGCCTGCCCCTGCAGGCCGAGCCAGACGAGGTAGGCGAGGGCGGGCGGGAAGAGCAGGGCGGTCTCGGCGGCCAGCGATTCGACGCCGCCCATGTTGAGCTTCTTCTTGATCAGCCCGTACGCGGCGAAGGAGAAGGCGAGGACCAGCGAGATCCACGGCGGGCGCCCGTATCCGACGGCGAGCACCGCCACGGCGGCGAAGCCGATCCCGACGGCCGCCCACTGGGCGCGGCGCAGCCGCTCGCCGAGCAGGAGGACGCCGATGGCGATGGTGACGAGCGGGTTGATGAAGTAGCCGAGGCTGGACTCGACCACCGCGCCGTTGTTGACCGCCCAGATGTACAGGCCCCAGTTCACGGAGATCACCGAGGCGGCGAGCGCGGTCAGGCCGAGCTTGCGGGGCTGCCGCGCGAGCTCGCGTATCCATCCCCAGCGGCGCAGGGCCAGCAGCAGTACGCCGACGACGGCGAGCGACCACACCATGCGGTGGGCCAGGATCTCGACCGCCCCGGCCGGCTTGAGGAGCGGCCAGAACAGGGGAACCAGGCCCCACATCCCGTACGCGCCGAATCCGTAGAGCAGACCCGTGCGCTGCTCGTTCTCCGCCTTCACGAAGGCCTCCCGTCGCATTCCGGCCAACCTCACGACGAACTTAGCGCTGCGGAGCCCGGATGTCATGCCCGTAACGGCGAGATACTCATGACAGATCCGGGGTCTTGTGCGGCCGGCGCCGGGCGGACTCGCAGATTCCGCCCGGCGGCGGGGCGCGCGGGGTGCGGGCGGCGGGTCAGCCCGCCAGGGCGGCGGAGATCGCGGCGGAGATCGGCGTGGTGGGCCGGCCGATCAGCCGGGACAGGTCGCCGCCGGTGTGGGCGAGGCGGCCGCGGGAGATCGCCGCGTCCACGTCGACGAGGAGCGCCGCGAAGCCCTCGGGCACCCCGGCGCCGGTCAGGATCGACAGGTGGGCGTCGGCCGGCACCTCGGTGTACGCGACCTTGCGGCCGGACTGCGCGGCGACCTCGGCCGCGTACTCGGCGAGGCTCCAGGCGGTGTCGCCCGAGAGTTCGTAGACCGTGTTCTCGTGGCCCTCGCCGGTCAGGACGGCTGCCGCTGCGGCGGCGTAGTCGGCGCGCGCCGCGGAGGCGACGCGCCCGTCGCCCGCGCTGCCGACGACGGCGCCGTGCTCCAGGACGCCGGCCAGGTGGCCCGTGTAGTTCTCGTGGTACCAGCCGTTGCGCAGGAAGGTGTAAGGCAGGCCCGAGTCGAGGACGGCCTGCTCGGTGGCCCTGTGCTCCGCCGCCAGCTCGAAGTCGGCCTCGGGGCCGCCGAGGATGCCGGTGTAGGCGAGGAGGGACACGTCGGCGGCCTTCGCCGCATCGATCACGGCGGTGTGCTGCGCGGTGCGCCGGCCCACCTCGTTGCCGGAGATCAGCAGGACGCGGTCGCCCCGGCGGAAGGCGCCGGCCAGGCTCTCGGGGGAGTCGTAGTCGGCGATGCGGATCTCCACCCCGCGCCCGGCAAGGTCGGCGGCCTTCGCCCCGTCCCGGACGACGGCGGCCACCTCGGCCGCGGGGACACGGGCCAGCAGCTCCTCCACGACGAGGCGGCCGAGGGCTCCGGTGGCTCCGGTGACGACGATGCTCATGGCGGGTGCTCCCTTGCAGTGGGCGCGGGGCCTCTCCCCGGCTCACACGCCACCTTACAGAGAGCGCTAACTTTTTGAAAGTACTCGGGGTGCGGGCCCGTCCTCCTTGCGGTGCGGGCCCGTCATCCCGTCCCGCGGCGACGGCCCGCCGGGGCGGCGCGCACCGCACACGACGAGGCCCGGAGCTCCTGGTGGAGCCCCGGGCCGGGGGATCGGCGCGCCGACAAGTTCAGCCGACGACGGTCCAGGTGTCGTTGCCGGCGAGCAGCGCGGCGAGGTCGCCCCCGCCCTTCGCCTCGGCGGCCGTCTCCAGCTGCTCGGCCATGAGCGTGTCGTACACCGGCCGCTCCACGCTGCGGAAGACGCCGATCGGCGTCCGGTGCAGGGTGTCCGGGTCGGCCAGCCGGGACAGCGCGAAGGCCGTGGTGGGGCTTGCCGCCCGGGCGTCGTGGACCAGGACGCGCGCCTCGTTCTCCGCGGTGACCTCGACGACCTCCAGGTCCCCGGTCGCCGGATCGCGTACGACGCCCTTGCGGCCGCCCGCCCCGAGGCGGATCGGCTGCCCGTGCTCCAGGCGGATCACCGCCTCCTCGGCCCGGTCCCTGTCCTTCAGGGCGTCGAAGGCGCCGTCGTTGAAGATGTTGCAGTTCTGGTAGATCTCCACCAGCGCCGTGCCCGGGTGGTCCGCGGCCGCCCGCAGCACCTCGGTGAGGTGCTTGCGGTCGGAGTCGACGGTGCGCGCCACGAACGACGCCTCCGCGCCCAGCGCCAGCGACACCGGGTTGAAGGGCGCGTCGAGGGAGCCCATCGGCGTCGACTTGGTGATCTTCCCGAGCTCGGAGGTGGGGGAGTACTGCCCCTTGGTCAGCCCGTAGATCCGGTTGTTGAACAGCAGGATCTTGAGGTTGACGTTCCGCCGCAGCGCGTGGATCAGGTGGTTGCCGCCGATGGACAGCGCGTCGCCGTCACCGGTGACGACCCACACCGACAGGTCGCGCCGGGAGGTGGCCAGGCCCGTCGCGATGGCGGGGGCCCGGCCGTGGATGGAGTGCATCCCGTACGTGTTCATGTAGTACGGGAAACGCGAGGAGCAGCCGATGCCGGAGACGAAGACGATGTTCTCCCGCGCCAGCCCGAGCTCCGGCATGAAGCCCTGCACCGCGGCGAGCACGGCGTAGTCGCCGCAGCCGGGGCACCAGCGGACCTCCTGGTCGGACTTGAAGTCCTTCATGGACTGGCGGGCCTCGGCCCTGGGGACCAGAGAGAGCAGGCTCGCCGTGTCGGTCGCCTCAGTCATTGATGGCCTCCTCCAGTACCTTCGCGAGCTGCTCCGCCTTGAACGGCATGCCGTTGACCTGCGTGTACGAGCGGGCATCGACCAGGTAGCGGGCCCGCAGCAGGGTCGCGAGCTGCCCGAGGTTCATCTCCGGCACCACGACCGTGTCGTAGCTCCGCAGCACCTCCCCGAGGTTGCGCGGGAAGGGGTTGAGGTGGCGCAGGTGGGCCTGCGCGACCGGCAGGCCGGCGTGGCGCAGCCGGCGGACGGCGGCCGTGATCGGCCCGTACGTGGAGCCCCAGCCGACGACCAGGGTCCGGGCGCCGTCCGGGTCGTCGACCTCCAGGTCGGGCACCTCGACGCCGTCGACCTTGGCCTGGCGGGTGCGGACCATCAGGTCGTGGTTGGCGGGGTCGTAGGAGATGTTCCCCGTGCCGTCCTGCTTCTCGATGCCGCCGATGCGGTGCTCCAGGCCGGGAGTGCCCGGCACGGCCCACGGGCGGGCCAGCGTCTCGGGGTCCCGCTTGTAGGGCCAGAAGACCTCGGTGCCGTCCCGGAGGGTGTGGTTCGGCCCGTCGGCGAAGGCGACCCGCAGGTCGGGCAGCTCCTCCTGGTCGGGGATCCGCCAGGGCTCGGAGCCGTTGGCGAGGTACCCGTCGGACAGCAGGAACACCGGCGTCCGGTACGTCAGCGCGATGCGGGCCGCGTCCAGGGCTGCGGCGAAGCAGTCCGCCGGGGTGCGCGGGGCCACGATCGGCACCGGCGCCTCGCCGTTGCGCCCGTACATGGCCTGGAGCAGGTCCGCCTGCTCCGTCTTGGTGGGCAGGCCCGTGGAGGGGCCGCCGCGCTGGATGTCCACGATCAGCAGCGGCAGCTCCAGGGAGACCGCCAGGCCGATCGTCTCCGACTTCAGCGCCACGCCCGGCCCGGAGGTGGTGGTGACGCCGAGTGCGCCGCCGAAGGCCGCGCCGAGCGCGGCGCCGATGCCGGCGATCTCGTCCTCGGCCTGGAAGGTCCGCACGCCGAAGTTCTTGTGCCGGCTCAGCTCGTGCAGGATGTCCGAGGCCGGGGTGATCGGGTACGAGCCGAGGTAGAGCGGCAGGCCGGCCTGCCGGCTCGCGGCGATCAGCCCGTACGACAGGGCGAGGTTCCCGGAGATGTTGCGGTAGGTGCCGGTCGGGAACGCGCGGGTGGCCGGGGCCACCTCGTAGGAGACCGCGAAGTCCTCGGTCGTCTCGCCGAAGTTCCAGCCCGCGCGGAACGCCGCGACGTTCGCCTCGGCGATGTCCGGCTTCTTGGCGAACTTCTGCCGCAGGAAGTTCTCCGTGCCCTCGGTCGGCCGGTGGTACATCCAGCTCAGCAGGCCCAGCGCGAACATGTTCTTGCTTCGCTCGGCCTCCTTGCGGGAGAGCCCGAAGTCCTTCAGCGCCTCGACCGTGAGGGTCGTCAGCGGCACCGGGTGGATGTTGTACGCGCCCAGGGAGCCGTCCTCCAGGGGCGAGGTGTCGTAGCCGACCTTCGCCATCGGGCGCTTGGTGAATTCGTCGGTATTGATGATGATCTCCGCGCCGCGCGGAACGTCGGCGATGTTCGCCTTCAGCGCGGCCGGATTCATCGCCACCAGCACGTTCGGGGCATCGCCCGGCGTGAGGATGTCGTGGTCCGCGAAATGCAGCTGGAACGAGGAGACGCCGGGCAGGGTGCCGGCGGGGGCCCGGATCTCGGCCGGGAAGTTCGGCAGGGTGGAGAGGTCGTTCCCGAAGGCCGCCGTCTCCGAGGTGAACCGGTCGCCGGTGAGCTGCATGCCGTCCCCCGAGTCACCCGCGAAGCGGATGATCACCCGGTCGAGGCGGCGCACTTCCTTCCCGCCGCCGCCCGGACCCGGGGGCGTCCTCTGCTCGCCGACGACTGCCGGCTCGGCGCCGCCGGCCCCGTCGGCCTGCTCGGCTGGGCTACTGACCTGACTGGTCACTGAACTGGACCTCCTTCGAGGCGTGGCGTTGCCGCTCCAAGGCCCACCCTACGACGCCGGGCCTGCCCATATCGGGGACATTCATACTCCGGACCGCCGCACAAGACGGCCTCCGGTCAGAATTCCGCGAGATTCCGCGGCAATCCCGGGGATTCACCCATTCCGATTTTTTCGGCGGCGTTCAGGAAAAGGTGTGAATCCCCGGGAGGCGCCCGGCCCGGAGGGGCGGTCAGGAGCGCAGGTAGGCCAGGACCGCCAGGACGCGCCGGTGGTCGCCCTCGCTGGGCGACAGGCCCAGCTTCATGAAGATGTTGCCGACGTGCTTCTCGACGGCGCCGTCGCTGACCACGAGCTGCTTGGCCACCGCCGAGTTCGTCCGGCCCTCCGCCATCAGCCCCAGCACCTCCCGCTCGCGCGGGGTCAGCCCCGCCAGCACGTCCTGCCGGCGGCTGCGCCCCAGCAGCTGGGCGACGACCTCCGGGTCCAGCGCGGTGCCGCCGCGGGCGACGCGGACCACCGCGTCCAGGAACTCGCGGACGTCGGCCACCCGGTCCTTGAGGAGGTAGCCCACGCCGGTGCTGGATCCGGCCAGGAGCTCGGTGGCGTACTGCTCCTCCACGTACTGCGACAGCACGAGCACCCCGACCCCGGGGTGGCTGCGGCGCAGCCGTACGGCCGCCCGGACGCCCTCGTCCGTGTGCGTCGGGGGCATCCGCACGTCGGCCACGACCACGTCGGGCAGCGCGCCCCCGGCCCCCAGCTCGTCCACCGTCCTGAGCAGGGCTTCCGCGTCCCCGACGCCCGCGACGACGTCGTGCCCCCGGTCGGTCAGCAGCCGCGTCAGCCCCTCCCGCAGCAGCACCGAGTCCTCGGCGATGACCACCCGCACCCTGTCTTCCACGATCCCGCAGCTCCCGCGTCCACTCGTCCGTTGTGCCGACGCGGCCAAGCATTCCAGGCCGGGGGCGCGTACGGGGGCGCACAGGGGGCGCGTTCGGGAGGGGCAGTCAGCGGAGCTGTGGGTTCCGGCAGGTGGGGCGCCGCCCGGTCAGCGGGAGCGCCAGGGCAGCTCGGCGGTGACGGTGGTGGGGCCGCCGTCGGGCGAGTCGACGACGAGCACGCCGTCCACCGCGCCCAGCCGCTCGGCGAGCCCCGCCAGCCCCGTACCGCCGGAGCCCGGTCGGGCCCCGCCGCGCCCGTCGTCGGCGACGCGGACCAGCAGCCGCGGCCCCGACTTCCAGACGTCCACGTGGGCGGCGGTGGCGCGCGCGTGGTCGCCGACGTTCCGGAGGAGCTCGCACACGGTGAAGTAGGCGATGCCCTCGACGGCGGGGGCGGGCCGCTCCGGCAGGTCGACGGCGACGGCGACCGGCACCGTGCAGCGTGAGGCGACCGAGGAGAGCGCGGCGTCCAGGCCGCGGTCGGTCAGCACCGCCGGGTGGATGCCGCGCGCCAGGTCCCGCAGCTCCCTCAGGGCGAGCTTCACCTCGCCGTGCGCCTCGTCCACCAGGCGGGCGGCGGCCTGCGGGTCCTCGGCCGCCTGCTCCTTCGCCAGGCCCAGCCCCATCGCCAGCGCCGCGAGCCGGGCCTGCGCCCCGTCGTGCAGGTCCCGCTCGATGCGCCGCAGGTCCGCGGCCGCCGTGTCCACGACCACACCCCGGTCCGACTCCAGCTCCGAGACGCGGTGCGCGAGGGGGGACGGCCCGAGCAGCCCGCGGACGAGCAGCAGGTCCACCGCGGCCAGGCCCCGTACGACCCACGGCGCGGCCGACACCAGCACCAGGCCGGCCAGGAAGGCCAGCGCGACCTCCGCCGGCCCGTCCAGGTGGACGGTGTGTTCGCCGTCCTGGAACAGCTGGAGGCCGGGCTGGTCCGTGAACACCGGGAACACCCAGAACCACAGCGGGTACAGCAGCAGCGACCACGCGGTCGTCCACAGCGTCAGGGCGGTGCAGAACGCGAACACGGCCCAGGGGAACCACACCACCGCGAACACGGCGTGCCGCCAGGCGCTCCCGCTCTTCAGCAGCGCGGCCACCGCGCCGAGCAGCCCGCGCCCCCCGGCGGCCCCCGCTCCCGGCCGGCCCGCCGGCAGGGGCTCCGGTTCGGCGACCTCGGCCCCCAGCATGACGCGCGCCCGGGCCCGCTCCAGCCACCCGAACCCGCGGCACACCAGCAGCACCCCGGCCAGCACCGGGATCCCCACGAAGGTCACCAGCAGCCCGGCGGCCAGGCTCAGCCCGGTGATCGCGAGGGAGAAGTAGACGACCGCAAGCGGCAGCGACAGCAGCACGTACGCGAACTCCCGCCACGCCCGCGCCGACACCGGGGCCGACAGCATCGCGCCGAGCCCCCGCCCTGCCCCGCCGGCCCGACCTGCCCCGCCTGCCCCGCCGGCCCGCCCTGCCCCGCCTTTCCCGCCTGCTCGGCCTGCCCTGCCCGCCACCGCGCCGCCGCCGTCCATGCTCCGTCCGCCTTCCCCTCGGGTCCGCTTGATCCGCCCCTTCACCCTCCCCGCCGGGGCCCGGCCGGTCCATGAGGTGCGTCGGCCTCCCCGGCCGGGGGTTAACCCCACCCCCGCGCGGTCAGCCGCGCGCCCGCCACGGCAGCTCGGCCGTCACGACCGTCCCCCGGCCCGGCGGGGAGTCCACGGCGAACACCCCGTCGACCGCCTCCAGCCGCTCCGCGAGCCCCGCCATGCCGGTGCCCCCGGAGGGCGCCGCCCCGCCCCGCCCGTCGTCGGCGACGCGTATCAGCAGCCGCGGCCCCGACTTCCACACCTCGACGCGGGCGGAGGAGGCCTGCGCGTGCTTGCTGACGTTCTGCAGGAGCTCCGAGACCGTGAAGTAGGCGATGCCCTCGACGGCGGGGGCGGGCCGCTCCGGCAGGTCGACGGCGACGGCGACCGGCACCGTGCAGCGTGAGGCGACCGACGACAGGGCGGCGTCCAGGCCGCGGTCGGTCAGCACCGCCGGGTGGATGCCGCGCGCCAGGTCCCGCAGCTCCCTCAGGGCGAGCTTCACCTCGCCGTGCGCCTCGTCCACCATCGCCGCCGCCGCCCGCGGGTCCTCCTCCAGCTTCTCCTTCGCCAGTCCCAGCCCCATCGCCAGCGCCACCAGCCGGGCCTGCGCCCCGTCGTGCAGGTCCCGCTCGATGCGCCGCAGGTCCGCGGCCGCCGTGTCCACGACCACCCCGCGGTCCGACTCCAGCTCGGCGATCCGCCGCTCCAGCTCGTCCGACGGCGACAGCAGCACCCGCACCAGCACCCGGTCCACGTTCGTCAGCGCGCGCGCCACGTACGGCAGCACCGGCCACAGCATGAACAGGCCCGTCAGCGCTACCGTGAAGGTGAGCACCCCCCAGGGCAGCCGTACCAGCTCGTACAGAACGGCCCGCCAGGCCACCGGGTCCGTCACCGCGGACCACAGCCACGCCAGGAACCCGCCCGCCCGCCGCGGACCCGGCAGCGCGGACGGCTCCTCCACCCGCACGCCGAGCAGCAGCCGAGCCCGCGCCCGCTCCCACCGCCCCACCATCCGGGACACGGCCAGGCCGGCCGCCAGCAGCGGAACACCGACCACCGTCACCGACAGCCCGCCCGCCGTCGCCACCATCGTCAGCGTCCACACGAACCCGACGAGCGAGGCCGGCAGGTTGGCCAGCAGGTGGGCGATCTCCTTCCACGTCACCGCCCCCAGGGCGGGGCGCACGGGAGGCGGTCGGTCGTCGTCGGCAGCGGCAGGGAGTGCGGTCATGCCGCACAGCCTGCCAAGACGCCCGCGGCCGCTGCCATGGGGGAGCCGGGCCGCGGTGAACGGGGGATAACCCCACCCCGCTCCGGGCAGGCCCTAGACTCCCGTCCGTACCAGATCGTCGACAGTGGCCAGGGAGCGAGGAACGGACGTGTCCGAACCAACGGTGTCGACCGTGACCGTGCTCGCCGCGGACTACTTCCTGGGCTATTCGGCCGTCGGCCTGCTGGCGGTCCTCGGCCTGCTCTTCGTGGCCGTCGCCTTCGGCGCGGGCCGCCTGCTGCGCCCCGTCGTCCCGACCCCCGAGAAGCTCCTGACGTACGAGTGCGGCGTCGACCCCGTGGGCGAGGGCTGGGCGCACACCCAGGTCCGCTACTACGTCTACGCCTTTCTCTACGTCATCTTCGCCGTCGACTCGATCTTCCTCTTCCCGTGGGCGACGGTGTTCGCCGCCGCCGGCTACGGCGCCACGACGCTCGTGGAGATGTTCGTCTTCCTGGGCTTCCTCGCCGTCGGCCTGCTCTACGCGTACAAGAAGGGCGTCCTCGAATGGACGTGACACCCGAGCCCCAGATGCTGCCGGAGCCCCGGCGCCTCGGGGTCCTGTCCCGGCTGGCCCCCGAGCCGATGAAGGTGGTCCTGAACTGGGGCCGCCGCTACAGCCTGTGGGTCTTCAACTTCGGCCTCGCCTGCTGCGCGATCGAGTTCATCGCCGCGTCGATGGCCCGCCACGACTTCATCCGGCTCGGCGTCATCCCCTTCGCGCCGGGCCCCCGCCAGGCCGACCTGATGATCGTCTCGGGCACGGTGACCGACAAGATGGCCCCGGCCCTCAAGCGGCTCTACGAGCAGATGCCCGAGCCGAAGTACGTCATCTCCTTCGGCGCCTGCTCCAACTGCGGCGGCCCGTACTGGGACTCGTACTCCGTCACCAAGGGCGTCGACCAGATCATCCCCGTCGACGTCTACGTCCCCGGCTGCCCGCCCCGCCCCGAGGCACTGCTCCAGGGCATCCTCAAGCTCCAGGAGAAGATCGCCCGCGAGTCGCTCGCCGAGCGGTACGCGCAGGCGCCCTCGGTGCCGCAGCTCACCAGCGGGCTGGTCACGCCCCCGCCCGCCCCGGGAGGCGGCGCATGAACCCGTACGACACCCTGCCCGACGCCGCCGCCAGCGTCTTCGGCGCCGAGGCCGTCGCCGAGAGCTCGTACGGCGTCCTCACCGTCGACGTCCCCGCCGGCAGCTGGATCTCCGCGCTGGAGACCGCCCGCGACAAGCTGGGCTGCACCTACTTCGACTGGCTGAGCGCCGTCGACGAGCCCGGCACCGGCTTCCGGATCTGCGCGCACGTCGTCGCGCTGGAGAACCGCCGCGTACGCCGCCTGCTGCTGCGCACGACCGTCCCGCACGCGGCGGCCTCGCTGCCGTCCGCCGTCGCCGTGTACGCGGGCGCCGCCTGGCACGAGCGCGAGACGCACGAGATGTTCGGCGTCGTCTTCACCGACCACCCCGGCCTGGCGCCGCTGCTCCTGCCGGAGAACTTCGAGGGCCACCCGCTGCGCAAGGACTTCGTCCTCGCCGCGCGCGTCGCGAAGGCCTGGCCGGGCGCGAAGGAGCCGGGCGAGGGCGCCGAGGCCGACGGGCCCAAGCGGCGCCAGATGCTGCCACCGGGCGTCCCCGACCCCAACGACTGGGGCCCCCTCAAGGGCCAGCTCCCGCCCGCCCCCGCCCGCCCGGCCCGCACCGCGCGCGCCGCGGGCGCGGCCGCCCGCACCCCGCGCGAGGGCGCACCGGTCCGCCGCACCCGCTCGGCGGCCGACGGCTCCGCCGGCCAGGCGGCCGCCGCTCCGGCGCCGGCTGAGGGTGCGGCCGGTGCGGAGGCTCCGGCGCGGCCCGCGCGGCGCATGCGGTCGGTGTCGGAGGGCTCGGCGAGCCAGGCGGCCGCCGCTCCGGCTCCGGCTGAGGGTGCGGAGGCTCCGGTGCGTCCGGCGCGGCGTACGCGGTCCGCGGCGGACGGCTCCGCCAGTCAGGCCACCGCGCCCGCGGCCCCGCCCGGCGGGGGAGAGGCCCCGGCAGCCGCGGGGGAGGAGCGGCCCGCCCGCAAGGCCGCCGCCCGGCGCAGCTCCGACGCGCCCTGGCACGACCCCAAGCCCGCCTTCGGCGAAACCGAGCCCCCGGCCGACCGGGAGCGCAAACCGGGACCCGCCCCCGCCCCCGCCGCCGAGCCGGACACCCCGGCGACCGGCACCCGGAGCGGCAGCGGCAGCGACTCCGCCGAGACCACCACCCCCGACCCCACACCCGACAACGGAGGCGACGCGTGAACGACGCACTCGACGTCGCCCTGCGGCTGCTGGTCGTCTTCGCCGTCTTCCTCGTGCTCCCGCTCGTCGTCGGGCAGACCGAGCACAAGGTGATGGCGCACATGCAGGGCCGCCTCGGCCCCATGTACGCGGGCGGCTTCCACGGCTGGGCCCAGCTCGTCGCCGACGGCGTGAAGTTCGCGCAGAAGGAGGACGTGGTCCCCGCCGGGGCCGACCGCCGCATCTTCCAACTCGCCCCGGCCGTCGCCCTGCTCCCCTACCTCCTCGTCCTCATCGCCATCCCCGTCGGCCCCGGCGAGGGCGCCGTCGGGCAGGCGATCGACGCGGGCGTGTTCTTCGTCCTCGCCGTCATGGGCGTCGGCGTCCTCGGCAGCCTCATGGCCGGCTGGGCCTCCGCGAACAAGTTCTCCCTCCTCGGCGGCCTGCGCACCGCCGCCCAGCTCCTCGCCTACGAGCTGCCCATGCTGCTCACCGCCGCCTCCGTCGCCATGGCCGCCGGGACCGTGTCCCTGCCCGGCATCGTCGACGCCTTCGAGTGGTGGTGGCTGCCCTGGCAGATCACGGGCGCGCTCGTCTTCTTCGTCGCCGGGCTCGCCGAACTCCAGCGGCCCCCCTTCGACATGCCCGTCGCCGACTCCGAGATCATCTTCGGCGCGTACACCGAGTACACCGGCCTCCGCTTCGCCCTGTTCCTCCTCGCCGAGTACGCCGGCATCGTCGTCCTCTGCGCCCTGACCACCGTCCTCTTCCTCGGCGGCTGGCACGGGCCCGTCGCCGACGGCTGGGTGTGGACCCTCCTCAAGACCGCCGTCCTCGCCTTCGTCGTGATCTGGCTCCGCGTGAGCTACCCGCGCCTGCGCGAGGACCAGCTGCAGAAGCTCGCCTGGACCCTCCTCATCCCGCTCGCGCTCGCCCAGATCGCGCTCACCGGCATCGTGAAGGTGGCGATGAACTGATGCCCATCCCCGGATCCGGCCTGGCCAAGGGCCTCGCCGTCACCCTGCGCACGATGACGAAGCGCTCGCACACCGCCCAGTACCCCGAGGTGCAGCCCGAACTCCCGCCCCGCACCCGCGGGGTCATCGGCCTGTTCGAGGAGAACTGCACGGTCTGCATGCTGTGCGCCCGCGAGTGCCCCGACTGGTGCATCTACATCGACTCCCACAAGGAGACGGTGCCCGCCGCCACCCCCGGCGGCCGCGAGCGCAGCCGCAACGTCCTCGACCGCTTCGCCATCGACTTCTCCCTCTGCATGTACTGCGGCATCTGCATCGAGGTCTGCCCCTTCGACGCCCTCTTCTGGTCGCCGGAGTTCGAGTACGCGGAGACGGACATCCTCGACCTCACCCACGAGCGCGACAAGCTCCGCCAGTGGATGTGGACGGTGCCCGCCCCGCCCGCCCTCGACCCCGCCGCGGAGGAGCCCAAGGAGCTCGCCGCGGCCCGCAAGGCGGCGGACAAGGCCGAAGCCGCTGCCGCCGCGGCTGCCGCAGCCGCCGAGCAGGCCTCCGCCGACCCGGCCGCAGGCCGCCCGGCCCCCGGGGAGGCGGACGCGTGACCCCCGCATCCACCGCCCTCGCCACCGCGGCGACGGCCGCCGCCGAGCGCGGCTTCCTCTCCCCGACCGGCGTCGAGATCGCCTTCGTCCTCGTCGGCCTCGCCACCCTCGGCGCAGCCCTCGTCACCGTCACCACCCGCCAACTCGTCCACGCCGCCCTGTGGCTGGTCGTGGCGCTCGGCGGGATCGCCGTCGAGTACCTGCTGCTCACCGCCGAGTTCATCGCCTGGGTCCAGGTCCTCATCTATCTCGGCTCCGTCGTCGTCCTCCTCCTCTTCGGCCTCATGCTCACCAAGGCCCCCATCGGCCGCTCCCCGGACGCCGACTCCGGCAACCGGTGGGTCGCCCTCGGCGTCGCCTCCACCGCCGCCGCCGCACTCGTCTGGGTGGTCGTCGACGCCTTCCGCACCACCTGGATCGACCTCGACGGCCCCGTCCAGGGCTCCACCCGGGTCACCGGCGAAATCCTCTTCCGGCACTGGGTGCTGCCGTTCGAGGCCCTGTCCGTCCTCCTCCTCGCCGCCCTCATCGGCGCCATCGTGCTCTCCCGCAAGGACACGGCGGACACCGCCGCCGCACCCGCCGACGCCACCGACCAGGGGGAGCGCTGATGCACCTCGCCTACCCCGCCGTGCTCGCGGCGCTCCTCTTCTGCACCGGCCTCTACGGGGTCCTGGCCCGCCGCAACGCCATCCTGGTCCTGATGTCCGTCGAGCTCATGCTCAACGCCGTCAACCTCAACCTGGTGGCCTTCGACGTCTGGCTGCGCGACACCCTCCACGCCGGCCAGGCCCTCACCCTCTTCACCATCGCCATCGCCGCCGCCGAGATCGGCATCGGCCTCGCGATCGTGCTGATGGTCTACCGCAACCGGGGCACCTCGGACGTCGACCGGCTGCGCGACACCGCCGAAACCCGCGAACCCGACACGACCGGCACGACCGGCACCGCCCGGCCGGAGGTCGCCGCGTGAGCACCACCACCCTCGCCGTCCTCGTCCCGCTCCTCCCCTTCCTCGGCGCCGCCGCCGGCCTCCTCCTCGGGCGCACCGCCCCCGGCTTCGTCCGCCCCCTCGCCGTCCTCCCCGCCCTGGCCGCAGCCGTCCTCGCCGTGCTCGTCGCCGTCCGGCAGGGCGGGGGACCCGCCCTCGACGCCGCCACCGAGCTCACCCCCACCGGCTCCGTACCGATCGAGCTGTCCCTGCACCTCGACGGCTTCGCCGCCCTGACCGCCGTCCTCGTCGCGACCATCTCCACCTGCGTCCAGCTGTACTCGACGGCCTACCTGCGCGAGGACCCCCGCTACCCCTCGTACGCCGCGCTCGTCTCCCTCTTCACCTCCGCCATGCTCCTCGTCGTCTACTCCGGCGACCTGATGGTGCTGCTGGTCGGCTGGGAGGTCATGGGCATCTGCTCCTACTTCCTCGTCGGCCACTACTGGGAGACCGAGGCGGCCCGCTCCGCCTCCCTCAAGGCGTTCCTCGTCACCAAGCTCGGCGACGTCCCCTTCCTGATCGGCCTGTTCGCGCTCGCCGCCGACACCGGCTCCTTCCAGATCACCGACATCCTCGGCTCCGTCGCCGCGGGCGGGCTCGACCACCCGACCGTGATCGCCCTGCTGCTCCTCGCCGGCGTCGCCGGCAAGTCCGCGCAGTTCCCGCTGCACACCTGGCTCCCCGACGCCATGGCCGGCCCCACCCCCGTCTCCGCGCTGATCCACGCGGCGACGATGGTCGCCGCCGGCGTGTACTTCATCGCCCGCCTCCTCCCCGTCTTCACGGCCTCCCGGGCCGCGCTCCTCGTGATGGCCGCCATGGCCGCCGTCACGATGGCCGGCTCCGCCCTCGCCGCCCTCGCCCAGGACGACATCAAGCGGGTCCTCGCCTACTCCACCATCGGCCAGCTCGGCTACATGACCGGCGCCCTCGCCGTCGGCGACCGCGGCGCCGCCGTCTTCCACCTCCTGTCCCACGGCGCCTTCAAGGCCCTCCTCTTCCTCGGCGCCGGCGTGATCATCCACGCCGCCGGCACCAACTCCCTCGCCGCCATGGCCCGCATGGACGGCCTCGCCCGACGCGTCCCCGACGCCTTCTGGACCATGACGATCGGCCTGCTCGCGCTCGCCGCGATCCCGCCCTTCGCCGGCTTCTTCTCCAAGGAAGCCGTCCTCGTCGCCGCCGAGAACGCCGCCGCCGGCCACACCGAGGCCGTCCCCGCCGCCGCCGGCTGGCTCGTCCTCGCCTCCGGCGTGCTCACCGCCCTCCTCACCGCCGCCTACGCGACCCGCCTGTGGCTCATGGCCTTCCGCGGCCGCGGCGCCGCCGCCCCCGACCACGGCAGGCAGCCCCTCGCCATGACCGGCGTCCTGTGGCTGCTGGCCCTCCCCTCCCTCGCCTTCGGACTGGCCGCCGTCCCGCTCGCCGACTGGTTCGACGGCGGACAGCTCACCCCGACCGCGGCCACCACCGTCCTCGGCACCGGCGCCGCCGCCGTCGGCGCCCTGCTGACCTACGGCCTGTGGCAGCGCGCCGTCGCCGCCGCCGCGGCCGGCTCCTACCGCAGCGCCGAGCCCGTGCCCGCCTCCGTCGCCGCCGCCGAATCCGCCGCCGAGGCCCCCGAGGTCGCCGAGGTCACCCACGACCACCCCGCCGTCCCGGCCGGCCCCGCCCCCGACCCGGGCCGCGCCCTGCTCGGACCGCTCTACCGGCACGCCGCCGCCGGCTTCCACCTCGACGCCGTCTACGACCGGCTGTTCGTCCGGCCCGTCCGCGCCGCCGCCGGGCTCGTCCGCTTCCTGGACCGCGAGGTCGTCGACACGTACGTCGGCGGGGCCGGCGCCGGGACCAGGCTGCTCGGCAGCCTCGTCCGCCGCGCCCAGACCGGCAACGTGCAGAGCTACCTGAGCGCCCTGTTCGCCGGCGCCGTGGTCCTGGCGATCGCCACCGCCGTCCTCGCCAACCTCAACGCCGGATCGTGAGCCGTGAGCCAGCCGTGATCGATATCAGCCCGTCCGTGATGCAGCTCCTCCTGGCGTTCGCCGTCGCCGCACCCCTCCTCGGTGCCGCCGCGGCCCTGCTGCCGCCCCCGCCCGGCCTGAAGGGCAGGAACCCCGAACAGGCCGTGCTCCGCCACGGCGTGACCGTCACCGGCGCCGTCCTCGCCGCGGTCCTCGCCCTGGCCGCCGGCTTCGACCACGACCAGCCCTCCCGCTTCCAGGCGACCACGGACATCAGCTGGATCCCCGCGCTGAACGTCCGGATCCACCTCGGGGTCGACGGCATCTCGCTCCCCCTCCTCGTGATGACCGCGCTGCTGTTCTTCCTCTGCGCGCTCTACAGCTACTTCAAGCTGCCGGCAGGCCCCTCCGCCAAGGCGTTCACCGCGCTCCTCCTCGTCCTGGAGACCGGCACCCTCGCCACCTTCGCCGTCCTCGACCTGATGCTGTTCTTCCTCGCCTTCGAGACGGTCCTCATCCCCATGTACTTCCTCATCGCCCGCTGGGGCGGCGACCGGCGGCAGGCCGCCGCCTGGAAGTTCATCCTGTACACGCTCCTCGGCTCCGTCGTGATGCTGCTCGGCCTGCTCCTCCTCGGCCTGCACGCCGGCACGTTCGACATGACCGCCCTCGCCGCCGACGGCGGCCGCGGGCTGACCGCCACCACCCAGCTGCTGGCCGTCCTCGCCATCGGCGCCGGCCTCGCCGTGAAGACCCCGATGTGGCCGCTGCACAGCTGGCTGCCCGACGCCCACACGGCCGCCCCCACCGTCGGCTCCGTCCTCCTGGCCGGCGTCCTGCTGAAGATGGGCACCTACGGGTTCGTCCGCATCCTGCTGCCCGCCACCCCCGACGGCATGGAGACCGTCGCCCCGTACCTGGGCGCCTTCGGCGCCGTCGGCATCCTCTACGGATCCCTCGCCTGCCTGTGGCTGGCCCGCAAGGGCAACAAGGGCGACCTGAAGCGGCTCATCGCGTACTCCTCCGTCGGCCACATGGGCTTCGTCCTCCTCGGCATCGCCTCCATGACCCCGACCGGTGTCAACGGCGCGCTGTTCGCCAACATCGCCCACGGCCTCATCACCGGCCTTCTCTTCTTCCTCGTCGGCTCCCTCAAGGACCGCTACGGCACCGCCGACCTCGACACCCTCGCCGGCGCCACCGGAGCCGCCCTCTACGGCCGCGCCCCGCGCCTCGGCGCGCTCCTCGCCTTCGCGGCGGTCGCCTCGCTCGGCCTGCCCGGACTCGCCGGGTTCTGGGGCGAGATGCTCGCCCTGTTCGGCGCGTTCGACCCCGCCGAGGGCCTGTCCCGCCCCGCCTTCCTCACCTGGACCGCGATGGGCGCGTTCGGCACCCTCCTCACCGCCGCCTACCTGCTGGTCGTCGTCCGGCGCGTCTGCATGGGCGACCCCGCGGCGCAGCCGGCCGGCCCCGCCGCCCTCGCCGACGTCCGCGGCTACGAGTTCGCCGCCTGGACGCCGCTCGTCGCCCTCACCGTCCTCGCCGGCCTGTGGCCCGCGATCCTCCTCGGCCTCACCGACCCGGCCGTCCAGAAGCTCCTCGCAGGAGGCAAAGCATGACGGCCCTGCACGCGGCCACCACCGGCGGCGCCGCCGCGGCCACCGCCACGACCGCCGCAGAACCCGCGGCCGGCCTGGTCCAGAGCATCGACTGGCTCGCCATCGCCCCCGTCGTCGTCCCGGCCGCCGTCGCCCTCGCCGTCCTCGTCGCCGACCTGTTCGCGACCGAGCGGACGAAGCGGCTCCTCGGCTGGCTGTCCATCGCCGGCCTCGCCGCCGCCACCGCCCTGCTGCTGCCGCTGCGCGCCGGCGACCGCAGCACCTTCTGCCTGACCGGCGACCCCGGCGCGTGCAGCTACACCGCCGACCACTTCACCCTCGTCATCCAGTTCCTCGTGCTGGCCGGCGCCCTCGTCACCGCCCTGCTGTCCGTCACCGCGGTCCGCGAGGCCCGCATGCCGGACGGCGAGTACTGGTTCCTGCTGCTCTCCTCCGCCGCCGGGGCCGCCCTGCTGCCCGCCTCCCGCGACCTCGCCACCCTGATCGTCGCCCTGGAGGTCGCCTCCCTGCCCGCCTTCGCCCTCGTCGGCATGCGGCGCGGCGACCGGCTGTCCTCCGAGGCGGCCCTGAAGTTCTTCCTCTCCTCCGTCACCGCCACGGCCGTCTCCCTCTTCGGGATCAGCCTCGTCTACGCGGCCACCGGCTCCCTCCACCTGGAGCAGGTCGCCGACCGGCTGGACCACGTCCCCGGACAGCTCGACACCCTCGCGATGGCCGGCGTCGCGCTCACCCTCGTCGGCTTCGCCTTCAAGACCGCGGCCGTCCCCTTCCACTTCTGGGTGCCGGACACCTACGTCGGCGCGCCCCTGCCCATCGCCGGATACCTCTCCGTGATCGGCAAGGCCGTCGGCTTCACCGGCCTCATCCTCGTCACCGTCATCGCCTTCCCCGCCTACTCCGACATCTGGGGCCCGGCCCTCGCCGTCCTCGCCGCGCTCACCATGACCTTCGGCAACGCGGCCGCCGTCCGGCAGGACCCCGCCCGCCCCCACAGCGCGGTGCGGCTGCTCGCCTGGTCGTCCGTCGGCCAGGCCGGCTACCTCCTCGTGCCGATCGCCGCCGCCGCGTACTCCGGCCGCGACGAGATCGGCGCCACCGTCGCCTACGCGCTCATGTACGCCGCCGCGAACCTCGGCGCGTTCGCCGTGGCCGCGCTCGTCGCCCGCACCAAGCCGCTGCACCGCATCGCCGACTACCGCGGCCTGTACGCCGAGCGGCCCGCCGCCGCCCTCGCGCTCGCGTTCTTCCTGCTCTGCCTGGCCGGCCTGCCGCCGGGCATCATCGGGCTGTTCGCGAAGGTCGCCGTCTTCGGCTCCGCGGTCGACGCGGGACTGGGCTGGCTGGCCGTCGTGATGGCCGCCAACGTCGTCATCGCCCTGTACTACTACCTGCGCTGGACCGCCCTGCTCTTCCGGGCCCCGGAAGGCGCCGCGGAAGGCGCCGCGGAAGGCGCCGCGGAAGGCGCCGCGGGGGCGGCCGGGGCGCGCGGGCGGGCCCCGTGGCCCGTCACCGCCGCGATCGCCGTCACGGCCGCCGTCTCGGTCGTCCTCTCGGGCGCCCCGCAGGCCGTCCTCCGCTTCGCCTCGGGCACCCTCTTCCCGCACTGACCGCCGGCCGCCCCGCCGGCCGCCCTCGCCCCGGCCGGCGCCGGCCGCCCTCGCCCGGCCGCCCCGCCGCGACCGCGCCCGCTCCGGCGTCACCCGGACGGAGCAGCGGCCGCGCCGACCGCCCGCCCCCGCCCCGGCCCGGCCGCGGGGGCGGCCGCCGCCGCGCCCCGCCCCGTACGCCGCGGGAACCACGCGCCCCCACCTCGCGTTGACCTGGAAGGGAGGGTCCACTGGACCGTGGACCCCCGCGAGGTTCCCCGCCGCACCACTTGGAGGGCGTACCGTGCACCGCCGGCACAACGGGCTGAAGACCGCCGTACTCCTCGGCGGGCTGTCCGCACTCATCATCGTCATCGGAAGCCTCTTCGGCCGGGGCGGCCTGATCATCGCCGTCCTGGTCGCCCTCGCGACGAACGCGTACGCGTACTGGAACAGCGACAAGCTGGCTCTACGCGCGATGCGCGCCCGCCCCGTCAGCGAGTTCGAGGCCCCCGCCCTCTACCGGATCGTGCGCGAGCTCTCCACCTCCGCGCGCCAGCCCATGCCCCGGCTCTACATCTCGCCGACCGCCGCGCCGAACGCCTTCGCCACCGGCCGCAACCCGCGCAACGCCGCCGTCTGCGTCACCGACGGCATCCTGCGCATACTCGACGAGCGCGAGCTGCGCGGCGTGATCGGACACGAGCTCAGCCACGTCTACAACCGCGACATCCTGATCTCGTCCGTCGCCGGAGCGCTCGCCTCCGTGATCATGTTCCTGGTGAACTTCGCCTGGCTGATCCCGGTCGGCCGGTCCAGCGACGACGAGGGCCCCGGCCTCTTCGGCATGCTGCTGGTCATGATCCTGGGCCCGCTCGCCGCCTCCGTCATCCAGCTCGCCATCAGCCGCTCCCGCGAGTACGAGGCGGACGCATCCGGAGCCCAGCTCACCGGCGACCCCCTCGCCCTCGCCGGCGCCCTGCGCAAGCTGGACGCCGGCACCAAGCAGCTCCCGCTGCCCCCCGAGCCCCGGCTGGAGACGGCGAGCCACATGATGATCGCCAACCCGTTCCGCCCAGGCCAGGGCCTTTCTAAGATGTTCTCCACCCACCCCCCGATGGCCGAGCGCATCGCCCGGCTCGAACAGATGGCAGGCCGCAGACAGTGAAGACCATCCTCAACGTCATCTGGCTCGTCCTCAGCGGCGTCTGGCTGTTCCTGGGCTACTGCCTCGCGGGCGTGCTCCTGTGCATCACGATCATCGGCATCCCCTTCGGCATAGCCGCCTTCCGCATCGCCGTCTACGCCCTGTGGCCCTTCGGGTACACCACGGTCGAGAGGCGCGACGCCGGAGCCCCGTCCTGCGTCGGCAACGTGCTGTGGCTCGTCCTCGCCGGCTGGTGGCTGGCCCTGGGCCACATCGCGACCGGCATCGCGCTGTGCCTCACGATCATCGGCATCCCGTTCGGCATCGCGAACTTCAAGATGGTCCCGCTCTCCCTGCTCCCGCTGGGCCGCGAGATCGTCCCCACCGACGCCCCGTTCGCCTCCCGATAGGCGGCCCGCAGGCGCCCCGGTACCGAAGCAACCCACGGTCAGGAAGAACCAGTGTCGGCAGCGCGCACGGGCACGACCCTGTCGGTCATCGTGCCGATGTACAACGAGGAGGAGGCCCTCCCCGCCCTCGTCGCCCGGCTCCGCCCGGTCCTCGACGGCACCGGCGCCCCCTACGAGGTCCTCGCCGTCGACGACGGCAGCACCGACGGCACCGCGGAACTCCTGGAGAAGCACCGCGCCGACTGGCCCGAGCTGCGGATCATCCGGCTCCGCGGCAACTCAGGCCACCAGGCCGCCCTCCGCGCCGGACTGCACCGCTCCCGCGGCGCCTACGTGGCCAGCCTCGACGCCGACCTCCAGGACCCGCCCGAGAAGGTCCCGGAGATGCTGGACCTCGCCCGCGCCGAGAACCTCGACATCGTCTACGGCGTCCGCTCCGACCGCAGCACCGACACCGGCTTCAAACGCCGCACCGCCGGCGCCTACTACTGGCTGATGCGGCGCCTCGTCGGCAAACAGGTGCCCGCACAGGCCGGGGACTTCCGGCTGCTCAGCCGCGAGGCCGTCGAGGCCCTCAAGGCCCTGCCCGACCAGCACCAGGTCTACCGGCTCCTCGTCCCCTGGCTCGGCTTCCCCAGCGGCCAGGTCACCTACCGGCGCGGCGAGCGCGTCGCGGGCGAGACCAAGTACCCGCTGAGCAAGATGATCCGCCTCGCCGCGGACGGCATCACCAACTTCTCCGCCGCCCCGCTGCGCATCGCGACCTGGCTCGGCGCGGTCAGCTTCGTCGCCTGCCTCCTGCTGATCTGCGCCAGCCTGGTGGTGTTCCTGCTGGGCCGGACCGTGCCCGGCTGGACCTCGCTGTTCGTCGCGATGCTGTTCCTCGGCGGCGTCCAGCTGATCTGCGTCGGCCTGCTCGGCGAGTACATCGGCCGCATCTACACCGCCGTCCAGCGCCGCCCCACGTACTTCGTCGGCTACGACTCGGCCGACGCCGCAGCCGAGGCCGACGCCGGCCGCGCGGAAGACCGGGAGCCCGGCCGTCCGGACGGCGCCTGACGCCCCCGCACCACGGCCCGCCGCCCACGCCCCGCAGGCCGGCCGCCCCCGGTGCACACCAGAACGCCCCCCGGCCGTCGGCGACGGCGGGAGGCGCCTTCCGGGCCGGGGGCCACCCGGCTCAGCGGTAGTTCACGAACTGGATGGCGAAGTCCAGGTCCTTGCCCTTGAGCAGCGCCTGGACGGCCTGCAGGTCGTCGCGGCTCTTGGAGCTGACGCGCAGCTCGTCGCCCTGCACCTGCGCCTTGACGCCCTTCGGGCCCTCGTCGCGGATCATCTTCGCCACCTTCTTGGCGTTCTCCTGGGAGATGCCCTCCTGGATCGAAGCGAAGATCTTGTACTCCTTGCCGGACAGCTGCGGCTCACCGGCGTCGAGCGCCTTCAGCGAGATGCCGCGCTTGACCAGCTTGGTCTCGAACACGTCCAGGACGGCCTTCACGCGGTCCTCGGAGTTCGCCTCCATCAGGATCTTCTCGCCCGACCAGGCGATGCTCGCACCGGTGCCCTTGAAGTCGTAGCGCTGCGAGAGTTCCTTGGCGGCCTGGTTGAGGGCGTTGTCGACCTCCTGCCGCTCGACCTTCGAGACGATGTCGAAACTGGAGTCGGCCATGTGCTGTGGCTCCTTGAAGTCGGCTGTCGGTGCCCCGGAGGGCCGCGGCCGGCCATGCCCGGCCCGCTCCGCAAAGCCTAGCCACCGCAGATGGCGCAAGCGCTGATCAATCCGGTGGCGGAGCACCCCGGAGCATCGGGTATTGTTTACGTCGTTGCCAGGGAGCACCGCCGCAAAGCGGTCTCGGAAGGCGACATCCCATGGCGGTGTGCCCGAGTGGCCAATGGGAGCGGACTGTAAATCCGTCGGCTTAGCCTACCCAGGTTCGAATCCTGGCGCCGCCACACTGGAGGAACGGCCCCTGATCTGCGGAAACGCGATCAGGGGCCGTTCTGCGTTCCCCGGGTGGCGCGTTAGTGTCGGGGCATGGGTGGGAGGACGTACAGGGCGGGGCTGTGCCGACGGTGCGGGAAGCCGCTGGTCGACGGCGGGCGGCGCAGGCCGAAGCGGTTCTGCAGCCGGTGGCACCGGATCAGGCACTGGATCTCGAACATCGTCGAGGCCGTCATGGACTCCGCCTAGCCGTCCTGGGGCAGGGCCGCCTGCCAGGACCAGGACGTGCGGCGCGGGCGGTCCGGGAGGGCTGCGCGGCCCGCCGACCACAGCAGGGCGTCGGGGCGCGGACCCGCCGCCGGGGCGTCCGGGAAGAGGCGGGCCAGCACCAGGGCCGACAGGTCGGCGACCTGGGCCGCGTACGCGAACAGGTCGTGCGCGACGTGCGCCGCCGTCGTCCAGCACGACCATTCGAGTGAACCCGCCCGGACCGTCCAGTCCCTGCCCCCGTGCGGTGACAGGGCCGACAGCATTCCGGCCGCCGCCCGTTCGACGTCGGAGCCCCGCAAGCGCCGCATCGTCCCCGTCCCCTGTTCGTTCACCCTGCGTGAAGTGGATCTCAGACACCCGCGGAAAGGTCGGAGGCGGCGTGCTCGCCGCCCTCATCGGCGCAGGCATCCCCGCCATCGTAGGAGCGGCCCTGGACGGGCCGGAGCCGGAGCCGTACCGGGAGACGCGCCTGTACTTCGGTACGGACCGCCCCGGCGGCCTGCCGCCCGTCACCGAGCAGGAGTTCACCCGGTTCCTGGACCGGGAGATCACCCCCGCGTTCCCGGAGGGGCTGACGGTGCTCGACGGCGTCGGCCGCTGGCGCGCCGGCGACGGCGCCATGATCCGGGAGCAGTCCTACGAGGTCGTCCTGCTGTACCCGGAGAAGGACGCCGGCGTCCGCAGCGTCCGCATCGAGCGGATCCGCTCCGCCTACGAGCAGCAGTTCGCGCAGGACTCCGTCGGGCGGTCCGACGACAAGGTGACCGCCGACTTCTGAGGCGGCCTCAGGCGGTCCGGACGCGGCCTCAGTTGCCCGCCACCGCCTTCACCGCCACCGGCACCGGCACCGGGCCGGAGACCAGCTCCAGCGTCAGGCCCGCCGTCGCCGGCGTCTCCACCAGTTCCGCCAGCACCGCCGCCACGTCGTCCCGGGGCACCGCCCCGGGGCCCGTCGAGGCCTCCAGGTCCACCAGCCCGGTCCCCGGCTCGTCCAGCAGCGAGCCGGGCCGCAGCACCGTCCACTCCAGGCCGAGGCGGGTGCGCAGGTGGTCGTCCGCCTCGCCCTTTGCCCGCAGGTAGGCGTCGAACACCTCGCCGCCCTCGTGGCGGGCGTCCGCGCCCATCGAAGAGACCATCAGGAAGCGGCGCACACCGGCCCGTTCCGCCGCGTCCGCGAAGAGGACCGCCGCGCCCCGGTCCACGGTGTCCTTGCGGGCGGCCCCGCTGCCAGGCCCGGCGCCGGCCGCGAAGACGGCGGCGTCCGCGCCCGCCAGGATGCCCGCCACGTGGTCGACGGTGGCCGACTCCAGGTCGCAGAGCACCGGTTCCGCGCCCGCCTCGCGCAGGTCGTCCTCCTGCGTGCGGTCGCGGACGATGCCCGCGACCCCGTACCCGCGCGCGGCGAGCAGCCGCTCCAGCCGCAGCGCGATCCGACCGTGTCCACCCGCGATGACGATGCGCATGAGGCGACCGTACGACGACCCGGGCCCGCCCGCCCGCGCACGGCCGCCGCCCGCTCAGGGGCCCGGCTCCATCCGGCCCTGCCGGGGAAGGTCGAGGGCCACCGCGACCGCCGAGTCGCAGTACTCCCGCACGGCGCTCGTACGGGCCACCACGCGCCCGCGGTGCACCACGATCCGGCTGTACGCCAGCGACAGCACCCCGGCGATCCGGTCCCCGCGTACCGCGAGCAGCTCCGCCGGAGCCCCCGGCTCCACCCGCACCTCCGGCAGGCCCATCGCCTCCCGGGCGGCGGAGCCGACCGCCTCGTACGCCTCCGCGGGCCGCAGCCCGCCCTGCGACGCCAGCAGGTAGGCGGCCTCCAGGGGGTCGCCGCGGCCGACCGGGTTCCCGGTGTCGCGCAGCGCCCCGCTGCCGGCCGCGACCCGCACCCCGGCGGCCCGCAGCAGCCGCACCGGCGCGGTGCGCAGGCCGCGCCGCTCCAGGGCCGCGCAGTCGCCCTGCGGCAGGCAGGTCACCCGTACGCCTGCCTCGGCCAGCCGGTCGGCGGCCCGGTGCGCCGCCTCCAGCGGCAGCCGCGACAGCCCGCCGCAGGGGCCGATCACCACGCCGGGGCGCAGCCCGCGGGCCATCGCGGCGATCCGGGCGAGGCGGTCCGGGTCGCCGCCGTCGGTGTGCAGGTCCACGGGGCAGCCGTGCTCGGAGGCGAGGCCCAGGACGGCTTCGAGGTGGCCCGCGGGGTCCGGGTCGAGGTCGGGGCAGCCGCCGACGACCGAGGCGCCCATGCGGACGGCGTCCCGGAGCATGGCGCGGCCGTCCGCGCCGGCCGTGCCGGTGAGCAGCCGGGGCACGGCGGCGGCGGTCAGGTCGGTGAGGCCGCGGAGGGAGCGGCGGGCCTGGAGGACGGCCTCCAGCGGGCCGAGGCCGTGCGCGCCGCCGATCCGGACGTGGGAGCGGACGGCGGTGGCGCCGTGGCCGAGCTGGAGCAGGGCGGCCTCCGTGGCCCGGCGCTGCACCTCGTCGGGGGCGTAGGAGACGGGCCCGGCGCAGTCGGCGGTCAGGGCGGTGTCCCCGTGGGCATGCGGTTCGGCCGGGGCGGGCAGCAGCAGCCAGCCGGTGAGGTCGACGCGGGCCGAGGCGCCGGAGGGCATGCTGCCCGCCGCCCCGACGGCCTGGACGCGGCCGCCGCCGAGCCGTACGTCGACCAGGCGGCCGTCGGCGAGGCGGGCGCCGGCCAGCAGCAGGGCGGCGGACTCGGCGGCGGCCGCCGCCGCGGGGCCGGGCGGGTGCGCCGGGCCGGGGCCCCGGCCCTGGGGGGCGCCGGGGGAGGGTGCGCCGCCGGGGGGCCGCGGGGCCCGGCCGCCGCCGTCGCCGCGGCCGTTGCGGGGGGACGGGGGCGGCTGCGGCGGCTGGCTGTCGGACATCGCGCTCCTGCGGGGCTCGGGGCGGTCCCGGACCGGTCGGCTCGGCCCGCGGCCCAAGATCACGCGTTCCGGCGAGCCTAGGGTGCGGGGCTGCCGGCATCGCGGAGGAGCGCAATAGTCGTACCGCCGTGCCCGCTCGCCGCGGCAGCCCGTGACGCCCTCCGCGGGTCCCTTCCCGGGGCCCCGCGCGCCCGGTCGCGGCCCGGTCCGGAAGGCCCCGGAGGGGCCCCGCGGGCGGGCCCCGGCAATGGATTTGGGCGATCGGCGGGCAACCGTGTAATGTCTTCCTCGCTCGCCCCAATAGCTCAGTCGGTAGAGCGTCTCCATGGTAAGGAGAAGGTCTGCGGTTCGATTCCGCATTGGGGCTCTGGTGAGAGAGGCCCCCCGCCTTAGGGCGGGGAGCCGATCACATCAAAGCGGCGTAGCTCAGTCGGTAGAGCAAGCGGCTCATAATCGCTGTGTCACCGGTTCAAGTCCGGTCGCCGCTACCCACAGTAGCCGATTGCGGGGTCGGTCTCCCGATCGGCTACTCTTTTATGCGTTCGATCCGTCCATTAGTCCGTCAAGGAGCACTCACGTGGCTGCCACCGACGTCCGCCCGAAGATCACGCTGGCCTGCGTGGAGTGCAAGGAGCGGAACTACATCACCAAGAAGAACCGGCGCAACAACCCGGACCGTCTTGAGATGAAGAAGCACTGCCCGCGCTGCAACTCGCACACGGCGCACCGCGAGACCCGCTGACACTGGCGAAGTCTCCGATTCAGGCAACGTCATGAGGTCGTCCCCTGCAAAGGGGGGCGGCCTCGTGTCGTTTCCGCGATCATTTCCACTTGTCCAAGCAGGAGGTAGGGAGCCATGGCGCTCGACCAGTCCTTCGTCGGGCGGAGCTACCCGCCCACCGATCCCTACGAGGTCGGCCGGGAGAAGATCCGCGAATTCGCGGTGGCTGTCGGGGACGCCCATCCCGTCTACACCGACCCCGAGGCCGCCAAGGCCGCCGGGTACCCGGACGTGATCGCCCCGCCGACCTTCGTGTTCGCGATCACCTTCGCCGCCGCCGGGCAGGTCGTCGCCGACCCGCAGCTCGGCCTCGACTACAGCCGCGTCGTCCACGGCGACCAGAAGTTCGCCTACACCCGCCCCGTCCGCGCCGGCGACCGCCTCTCGGTGACCTCCACCATCGAGGCCGTGAGGACCATGGCCGGCAACGACATCATCGACATCCGCGGCGAGGTCCACGACGAGACCGGCGAGCACGTGGTGACGGCGTGGACGAAGCTCGTCTCCCGCGCCCCCGAGGAGGCCTGACGATGACCGCGCAGATCAAGTACGACGACGTCGAGGTCGGCACCGAGCTGCCCGCCGCGTCCTTCCCCGTGACCCGCGCCACCCTCGTGCAGTACGCCGGCGCCTCCGGCGACTTCAACCCGATCCACTGGAACGAGAGGTTCGCCAAGGAGGTCGGCCTCCCGGACGTCATCGCCCACGGCATGTTCACCATGGCGCAGGCGATCCGCGTCGTCACCGACTGGGCCGGCGACCCCGGCGCCGTCGTCGAGTACGGCGTCCGCTTCACCAACCCGGTCGTCGTCCCCGACGACGGCACCGGCGCCGTGATCGATGTCACCGCCAAGGTGGCCGCCAAGCTCGACGGCAACCAGGTCCGCGTCGACCTCGTCGCCACCGCCGCCGGCCAGAAGGTCCTCGGCCGCTCCCGCGCCGTCGTCGCCCTCGCCTGACCGGCCGCCACACGGCACCGGCACCGGCACCCGTACGGTCCGTGGCCCCGCAGGGATGCGGAGGGCACGGACCGTACTCTTGTCCCCGTGCAGGAACTCCACGACGCCCCCCTCGCCCCCCTGACCACCTTCCGCCTCGGCGGCCCCGCCACCCGGCTGGTCACCGCGACCACCGACGCCGAAGTGGTCGAGACCGTCCGCGCCGCGGACGAGAGCGGCACCCCGCTCCTCGTCATCGGCGGCGGCAGCAACCTGGTCATCGGCGACCGCGGCTTCGACGGCACCGCCCTGCGCATCGCCACCACCGGCTTCCACCTCGACGGCAGCCGCCTGGAGCTCGCCGCCGGCGAGAACTGGTCCGACGCCGTCGCCCGCACCGTCGAAGCCGGCCTCGCCGGCATCGAATGCCTCGCCGGAATCCCCGGCTCCGCCGGCGCGACCCCGATCCAGAACGTCGGCGCGTACGGCCAGGAGGTCTGCGACACCATCACCGAGGTCGTCGCCTACGACCGCGTCCGGCGCGAGACGGTCACCCTCACCGCCGCCGAATGCGCCTTCGCCTACCGCGACAGCCTCTTCAAGCACGACCCCGACCGGTACGTCGTCCTGCGCGTCCGCTTCGCCCTGGAGGACGCCGGCGGCATGTCCGCGCCGATCAAGTACCCGGAGACCGCCCGCGCCCTCGGCGTCGAGGCCGGCGACCGCGTCCCGGCCGCCGCCGCCCGCGAGACCGTCCTGCGGCTGCGCGCCGGCAAGGGCATGGTCCTCGACCCCGACGACCACGACACCTGGTCCGCAGGCTCCTTCTTCCACAACCCGATCCTCGGGGACGAGGCCTTCGCCGCCTTCCTCGCCCGCGTCGAGGCCCGCCTCGGCACCGGCACCGTCCCGCCCGCCTACCCCGCCGGCGACGGCCGCACCAAGACCAGCGCCGCCTGGCTGATCGACAAGGCCGGCTTCACCAAGGGCTACGGCACCGGCCCCGCCCGCATCTCCACCAAGCACACCCTCGCCCTGACCAACCGCGGCGAGGCCACCACCGAGGACCTCCTCGCCCTCGCCCGCGAGGTCGTCGCCGGCGTCCGCGAGGCCTTCGGCGTCACCCTCGTCAACGAGCCGGTGACGGTCGGCGTCAGCCTCTGAAGGAGCCCCGGCGCCGCCATGCACTGCCCACTGCACGGGGCCGGAACGGACCCCGCCCGCCTCGTGGGACGCACGATCCGCCGGATCGTCGCGTCCTGGCACGTCTGCGACGGGGAGCGCTCCGAGGCCCCCCTCGACGTCTGGCTGATCGACAGCGAAGGCGACTCCACCCGCATCAGCACCGGCTCCGACCGGTGCCTCATCGTCGAGTCCGCCGCCCCCCACGAGCCGTACGACATGGGGGAGTGGGGCCGCATCGACGTCGGCGAGGACCTCGGCGACCACGCCCTCCTGCCCCACGTCGGCGCCAACGTCGCCGGCGTCGCCGAATTCGCCGCCCCCGGCGCCGGCCGCGCCCGCCTGGAGCTCTCCTTCGACGACGGCGCCCGCGTCCGCGCCGACTGCTGGCACGGCGACCTCCGCCTCACCCGCGCCCGCTGACCCCGGCCCGGGGCGCCCCCGCACCGCCGCGCCCGCTACCCCGCCAGCCAGTGGTCGATCCCCGCCAGCAGCTTGTCCTGCACCTCCTGCGGCGCGGCCGACCCCCGCACCGACTGGCGCGCCAGCTCCGCCAGCTCCGCGTCCGTGAACCCGTGGTGCCGGCGGGCGATCTCGTACTGCGCGGCCAGCCGCGACCCGAACAGCAGCGGGTCGTCCGCGCCCAGCGCCATCGGCACCCCCGCGTCGAACAGCGTCCGCAGCGGCACGTCCTCCGGACGCTCGTACACCCCGAGCGCCACGTTCGACGCGGGGCACACCTCGCACGTCACCCCCGCGTCCGCCAGCCGCCGCAGCAGCGCCGGATCCTCGGCGGCCCGCACCCCGTGCCCGATCCGCGCGGCGTGCAGATCGTCCAGGCAGTCCCGCACCGACGCCGGGCCCGTCAGCTCGCCGCCGTGCGGCGCGGCCAGCAGACCGCCCTCCCGGGCGATCGCGAACGCCCGGTCGAAGTCGCGGGCCATGCCGCGGCGCTCGTCGTTGGACAGCCCGAAGCCGACGATCCCCCGGTCGGCGTACCGGACGGCGAGGCGGGCCAGCGTGCGGGCGTCGAGGGGGTGCTTCATGCGGTTCGCGGCGAGCAGGACGCGGATCCCGAGCCCCGTGTCCCGCGAGGCCGACTCGACCGCGTCGAGGATCACCTCCACCGCCGGGATCAGCCCGCCCAGGTGCGGGGCGTACGAGGTCGGGTCGACCTGGATCTCCAGCCAGCCGGCCCCGTCGCGGACGTCCTCCTCCGCGGCCTCCCGCACCAGCCGCCGGATGTCCTCCGGCCGGCGCAGGCACGAGCGGGCGGCGTCGTACAGCCGCTGGAAGCGGAACCAGCCGCGCTCGTCGGTGGCGCGGAGTTTCGGGGGCTCCCCGGCGGTCAGGGCGTCCGGGAGGCGCACGCCGTACTTGTCGGCGAGCTCCAGCAGGGTCGACGGCCGCATGGACCCCGTGAAGTGCAGGTGCAGATGGGCTTTCGGCAGAAGCGTCAGATCGCGTACGTGCTCCATCTGGTGATCCTGCCGTACCGCGGCGCCCGGCGGGAGGGTTTTCCCGATCGGGGTCCCGTCCGAACGCGGGATCGGGGCCGATGGCGGTGGGTGGGCCGCTGCGCGGAGCCGGGCCCCACCCCGCCCCTTCCCGAAACCGGGGCCTGCGGCCCCGGACCCCGCACGGGGCTCCGCCCCGGACCCCGCACGGGGCTCCGCCCCGGACCCCGCACGGGGCTCCGCCCCGGACCCCGCGCCTCAAACGCCGGCGGGGCTGGATCGGGGCTCCGGAAAACGACGGAGCGGCGCCGTCCCCACGGGGTCGGCGCCGCTCCGGAGCGTGGGTCAGGCCTTGGCCTCGGCCAGCAGCTTCTGGATCCGGGACACGCCCTCGACCAGGTCCTCGTCGCCCAGGGCGTACGACAGGCGCAGGTAGCCGGGCGTGCCGAAGGCCTCGCCCGGGACGACCGCGACCTCGGCCTCGTCCAGGATCAGCGCGGCCAGCTCGACGGAGGTCTGCGGGCGCTTGCCGCGGATCTCCTTGCCGAGCAGCTCCTTGACCGACGGGTACGCGTAGAAGGCGCCCTCGGGGACCGGGCAGAACACGCCGTCGATCTCGTTCAGCATCCGGACCATCGTCTGGCGGCGGCGGTCGAAGGCCTTCCGCATCTCCGCGACCGCGTCCAGGCTGCCCGAGACGGCGGCGATGGCGGCGACCTGCGCCACGTTGGAGACGTTCGAGGTGGCGTGCGACTGGAGGTTCGTCGCGGCCTTGACCACGTCCTGCGGGCCGATGACCCAGCCCACGCGCCAGCCGGTCATCGCGTACGTCTTCGCGACGCCGTTGACGATGATGCACTTGTCGCGCAGCGCCGGGACCAGGACGGGCAGCGAGGTGAACTTGGCGTCGCCGTAGACCAGGTGCTCGTAGATCTCGTCCGTCAGCACCCACAGGCCGTGCTCGGCGGCCCACTCGCCGATCGCCTTCGCGTCCTCCTCGCTGTAGACCGCGCCCGTCGGGTTCGAGGGGGAGACGAAGAGGAGGACCTTGGTGCGCTCGGTGCGGGCCGCCTCCAGCTGCTCGACCGAGACCCGGTAGCCGGTGGTCTCGTCGGCGACGACCTCGACCGGGACGCCGCCGGCCAGACGGATGGACTCCGGGTACGTGGTCCAGTACGGGGCCGGGACGATGACCTCGTCACCCGGGTCGAGGATCGCGGCGAAGGCGTTGTAGATGGCCTGCTTGCCGCCGTTGGTGACCAGCACCTGCGCGGCGTCGACCTCGTAGCCGGAGTCGCGCAGCGTCTTCTCGGCGATGGCCTTCTTCAGCTCGGGCAGACCGCCGGCCGGCGTGTAGCGGTGGAACTTCGGGTCGCGGCAGGCCTCGACCGCCGCCTCGACGATGTAGTCCGGAGTCGGGAAGTCGGGCTCGCCCGCGCCGAAGCCGATGACCGGGCGCCCGGCGGCCTTCAGGGCCTTGGCCTTGGCGTCGACGGCGAGGGTGGCGGACTCGGAGATGGCGCCGATACGGGCGGACACGCGGCGCTCGGAGGAAGGCGTTGCAGAGGTCATGCGGCCATCGTCCCAGACCGCCCGCGGCGGCGGCACACCGTTCCGGACATCGGACCGACCAGCCGGATCACGCGCTCTGTTCGACGTCAGGGCCTCGAGCACGTACACTCACCTGTCGTTGGACCTCGCCGACCACTCCAGAGCGTGAGCACTCCGTGCACTCGCCCGGATGCGGTAGGTTGGGGTGCACAAAGGGTCGTAGCTCAATTGGTAGAGCACTGGTCTCCAAAACCAGCGGTTGGGGGTTCGAGTCCCTCCGGCCCTGCTCCACACTCCTTCTCGGATGTGTGCGCAGGTACGTACTTCGATGCAACGCCGTGCGGCGCAACCGGGCGCGGCCACGGCCCCGACCCGGATTCAGGTGAGAGACGTGACGGACGCCCTGGGCTCCATCGACAAGCCTGACGCCGAGGACGAAGCCCGCGAGAAGAAGGCCCGCAAGGGCGGCAAGCGCGGCAAGAAGGGTCCTCTGGGCCGGCTCGCGCTCTTCTACCGCCAGATCGTCGCGGAGCTCCGCAAGGTCGTCTGGCCCACCCGCAAGCAGCTCTCGACGTACACCACCGTGGTGATTGTCTTCGTCGTCATCATGATCGGTCTGGTGACCGTGATTGACTATGGGTTCCAGGAAGCCATCAAGTTCGTCTTCGGCTGATCCCCGCGGAGGGCGGCGCCTTGATGGGTGCCGCCCCTTTTCGCATGTTCCACCACCTTTTGTATCCAGGAAGAAGCAGCCACCGTGTCTGACCCGAACCTGAACGCGAGCCACGACTCCGTCGAGTCCGTCGAGGACGAGCTCGACACCGTCGAGGCGGCAGACGCTGTGGAGCCGGACGAGGCAGAGCTCGCCGACGCCGAGGACGCCGCGCTGCACGCCGAGGACGAGGTCGAGGACGAGGACGCCCCGGCCGAGGAGGCCGCCGAGGCCGCGGCCGAGGACGAGGCCGCCCAGGCCGCCGACGCCGAGGCCGAGGAGGCCGCCGAGGAGGCCGAGCCCGTCGACCCGGTCCAGGCGCTCCGCGACGAGCTGCGCCTGCTGCCCGGCGAGTGGTACGTCATCCACACCTACGCGGGCTACGAGAAGCGCGTGAAGGCCAACCTGGAGCAGCGCGCCGTCTCGCTGAACGTCGAGGAGTTCATCTACCAGGCCGAGGTGCCCGAGGAAGAGATCGTCCAGATCAAGAACGGCGAGCGCAAGAACGTCCGGCAGAACAAGCTGCCCGGCTACGTGCTCGTCCGCATGGACCTGACGAACGAGTCCTGGGGCGTCGTCCGCAACACCCCCGGCGTCACCGGCTTCGTGGGCAACGCCTACGACCCGTACCCGCTGACCCTGGACGAGATCGTCAAGATGCTCGCCCCGGAGGCGCAGGAGAAGGCCGCCAAGCAGGCCGCCGAGGAGGCCGGGCTGCCCGCGCCCGCCGTCAAGCGCACCATCGAGGTCCTCGACTTCGAGGTCGGCGACTCGGTCACCGTCACCGACGGCCCGTTCGCGACGCTCCAGGCCACCATCAACGAGATCAACCCGGACTCGAAGAAGGTCAAGGGCCTCGTCGAGATCTTCGGCCGCGAGACCCCGGTCGAGCTGAGCTTCGACCAGATCCAGAAGAACTGATCTTCTGAACCACAGCTTCCGGACAGGTCAGACAGCCCCCTCGGGGCTCGTCTGACCTGCTCGGTTTCGAGCCCCGCACCGATACCCGTTATCGTGGTGCGGTATGCCTCCATCCGGATGACCGGATCGGCGGCGAAAACTCTCACTAGGACCCGGAGAGAGCAATGCCTCCCAAGAAGAAGAAGGTCACGGGGCTTATCAAGCTCCAGATCAACGCCGGTGCCGCCAACCCGGCCCCGCCGGTCGGCCCCGCGCTGGGTCAGCACGGCGTCAACATCATGGAGTTCTGCAAGGCCTACAACGCCGCGACCGAGTCGCAGCGCGGCATGGTCGTGCCGGTGGAGATCACGGTCTACGAGGACCGCTCCTTCACCTTCGTGACCAAGACCCCGCCGGCCGCGCGCCTCATCCTGAAGCACGCGGGCGTGGACAAGGGCTCCGGCGAGCCGCACAAGACCAAGGTCGCCAAGCTGACGGCCGCCCAGGTCCGCGAGATCGCCGAGCTGAAGATGCCCGACCTCAACGCCAACGACATCGACGCCGCCATGAAGATCATCTCTGGCACCGCGCGCTCGATGGGCGTCACGGTCGAGGGCTGACCAGCCCCCTTCCCGCACCACCCAGTGGCAGGGCCAAGCGCTGGCCCGGACCACGACTCCATGCCTGAAGCGAATAAACAGGAGCAGAAGTGAAGCGCAGCAAGACCCTCCGCGCTGCGGACGCCAAGGTCGACCGGGAGAAGCTGTACGCCCCGCTCGAGGCCGTCCGTCTCGCCAAGGAGACGTCCGCCACCAAGTTCGACGCCACCGTCGAGGTCGCCTTCCGCCTGGGTGTTGACCCGCGCAAGGCCGACCAGATGGTCCGCGGCACCGTGAACCTCCCGCACGGCACCGGTAAGACCGCCCGGGTCCTGGTCTTCGCGACCGGTGACCGTGCTGCGGCCGCGACTGCCGCCGGCGCCGACATCGTCGGCGACGACGAGCTGATCAACGAGATCGCCAAGGGCAACCGCCTGAACGAGTTCGACGCGGTTGTCGCCACCCCGGACCTCATGGGCAAGGTCGGCCGCCTCGGCCGCGTGCTCGGTCCCCGTGGCCTGATGCCGAACCCGAAGACCGGCACCGTCACCATGGACGTCGCCAAGGCCGTCACCGAGATCAAGGGCGGCAAGATCGAGTTCCGCGTCGACAAGCACTCGAACCTGCACTTCATCATCGGCAAGGTCTCCTTCTCCGATGAGCAGCTGGTCGAGAACTACGGCGCGGCCCTGGAGGAGATCCTCCGCCTGAAGCCGTCCGCCGCGAAGGGCCGCTACCTGAAGAAGGCCGCCCTGACCACCACCATGGGCCCCGGCATCCAGCTGGACCCGAACCGCACCCGCAACCTCCTCGTCGAGGAGGACCCGGCCGCGGTCTGAGCCTGACGGCTCCGGGCCGCCCTGCGGCCCGCCAGTGGCACCTTGAACGGGCCCTCCGCCCCCTCACCGGGGCGGAGGGCCCGTTCCCGTTTCCGGCTGTTCGGCCCCTGTGCGAGGCGTGTCAGAGGCATGGCATAGAGTCACTACTGTCTCGCGGCCGGTGCGACAGGTCCGCGAGCTGAAGATCACTGCATCAGGGGTGGGGAACAGAATGAACGCGTACCGCAAGAAGGCCCTCGGGGCGGTCCTGGCCGCCGTCCTGCTGGCCGGCGGAGCCACGGCGTGCGAGGACGGCAAGGGCGCCGGGGACGCCAAGAAGGACGGCGCCGCGGCGGCGCCCTCCGCGGCCGCGCCGAAGCCGGCCGAGGTCACTCCGGCGGCCTTCCTGGAGAAGACCAAGGCGAAGGCGGCGGAGATCACCTCCGTCCGCTACACCATGGCGGGCACGGCCGCGGGGCAGACCGTCTCCGGCGAGGCCTCCATGCGGCTGAAGCCCACCGCGGCCATCGCCATGAAGATGGCGAACCCGGAGAAGCCCGGCGAGAACGTGGAGATCCGCCTCCTCGACGGCGCCCTGTACCTCGGAGCCGAGGGCAAGTACCTGAAGTTCGACCTCAAGTCCCTGGACCCGGAGGCGGCCAGGAAGCTCGACCGGCTCGGCGGCGCCCAGCAGGGCGAGAACCCGGGCGACAGGGCCGGCGACATGAGCGCGGCCAAGGACCTGAAGACGGTCGGCGAGGAGACCGTCGACGGGCAGAAGACCACCCACCTCAGCGGCACCGTCACGCTGGACGAGCTGCGCGCCGCCTCGGCCGCGGGCACGCCCGAGGCCAAGGAGCGCCGGAGCAAGAACCTGCAGGCGCTGGAGGCCCAGGGCATCAAGAGCCTGGCCATGGACATCTGGATCGACGAGAACCACCAGACCAGGCAGTTCCGCACCCGCGGCGAGGGCACCGAGGGCCCGCTCGACATGACCGTCAAGTTCCTCGACGTCAACAAGCCGGTCGACATCGCGGCCCCGCCGGCCGACCAGGTCCTGGACCTCGCCCAGCTGACCCAGGAAGGCTGACAGGCGCCCGTACGGGCGCCTGCCGCCCGCGCCCCTGCCTCTCACCCCGCCCCGCCCGGCCCGGGGTCCGGCAGGGGCCCGGGAGGGCGATTTGCCCTCCCGGGACGCGGTCACGTACAGTTCCACGGAAGCCAAAGACCGCTGGTCGTTGCCGCGCCCGCAAGGGGGCGGTGGCCGAAGGATCCGCTGAAAGCGGGCGACCCGCGCAGGTGACTGTGGAAGGCTCCCAGGATTTCGGTCCTGGTCGAGCGTTGCCCCGTGCGCCTGCGCCCGGGGCGCTTTGTTTTGTCCAGCCCCTTCTGCGCGGTCCTCATCACCCGGAAGGAGGCCGACGCTCTATGGCAAGGCCCGACAAGGCTGCCGCGGTAGCCGAGCTGGAGGACATGTTCCGCAGCTCGAACGCCGCTGTGCTGACCGAGTACACGGGGCTCACCGTTGCGCAGCTCAAGACGCTGCGCCGTTCGCTCGGTGGGAACGCCCAGTACGCCGTGGTGAAGAACACGCTGACCAAGATTGCGGCCAACTCGGCCGGGATCACCGCGCTGGACGAGCACCTTGCTGGTTCGACCGCGGTCGCCTTCGTCACCGGTGACCCGGTGGAGTCGGCGAAGGCTCTGCGTGACTTCGCCAAGGACAACCCGAAGCTCGTCATCAAGGGCGGTGTCCTTGACGGCAAGGCGCTGTCCGCCGACGAGATCAAGAAGCTTGCGGACCTCGAGTCCCGCGAGGTTCTGCTCGCCAAGCTGGCCGGTGCCATGAAGGGCAAGCAGTCCCAGACTGCCGCGCTCTTCCAGGCGCTGCCCTCGAAGCTCGTCCGCACCGTGGAAGCGCTTCGTGCCAAGCAGGACGAGCAGGGCGGTGCCGAGTAATTCGGCTCGCGCATTGATCCGCGCCGCCTAGTGCGCGGGTCGTAGCGGGCCGTTACGCCCGCCTTTCGATACATCTCGGCACCAGCCGAATTAGTGGAAGGATCGCCCATCATGGCGAAGCTGTCTCAGGACGACCTGCTCGCTCAGTTCGAGGAGATGACCCTCATCGAGCTCGCCGAGTTCGTGAAGGCCTTCGAGGAGAAGTTCGACGTCACCGCCGCCGCCCCGGTCGCCGTTGCCGGCATCGCGGGCCCGGGTGCCCCGGCCGCCGAGGCCGTCGAGGAGAAGGACGAGTTCGACGTCATCCTCACCGGCGCCGGCGACAAGAAGATCCAGGTCATCAAGGTCGTGCGTGAGCTGACCTCCCTGGGTCTGAAGGAGGCCAAGGACCTCGTCGACGGCACCCCGAAGCCGGTCCTCGAGAAGGTCAACAAGGAGGCCGCTGACAAGGCCGCCGAGGCCCTCAAGGGCGCCGGCGCCTCGGTCGAGGTCAAGTAACACCCCGGGGCCCCTCCAGGCCCCTGCCAAGGGCGATCACCCGCACGGGTGGTCGCCCTTCGGCGTACCCGGGGTGCCTGATTTGCCCAGCTGTCGTTGGGGAGTAGGGTGATCATCGTTGCCCCGTGCCGGGTGTCCGAGATGATCCGCACGGAGCAGGGGGCCTTGACGAACGGCACGCGGCGCGCAATTCTCAGGACCGTCGCCAGCTCGATCCGCGGTCCGGGGCACCGGTCGGGGATCCGAGGCATGGATCGACTACGAAGAGGGCAGTACTGATACGCGCTCTGTGTACGAGAGCCGCGGCGTTGATCTACAAGGGGAAGGCCTGTTGCCGGTTGCCGGAAACCTGGTCTGGACATCAGTGAGCCGAGTGGCTACACTGACCCTTTGCGCTGCCTGTTAGCTGCCCCCTGCCCGTCGCCAGGGGCATGCCCACGCTTGAGCACACACGATTGATACGCCCTGACCTGGGGTTTTGGTCTATGTGTCAGCTGGGACCGGTACGCGCGTAGTGAGTCCGAGCCCTCGGAAGGACCCCCTCTTGGCCGCCTCGCGCAACGCCTCGACCAATACGAACAACGGTGCCAGCACCGCCCCGCTGCGCATCTCCTTTGCAAAGATCAAGGAGCCGCTCGAGGTTCCGAACCTCCTGGCGCTGCAGACCGAGAGCTTTGACTGGCTGCTCGGCAACGCCGCCTGGAAGTCCCGCGTCGAGTCGGCGCTCGAGAGTGGACTCGATGTCCCCACCAAGTCCGGTCTGGAAGAGATCTTCGAGGAGATCTCGCCGATCGAGGACTTCTCCGGGTCGATGTCGCTGACCTTCCGCGACCACCGGTTCGAGCCGGCGAAGAACTCCGTCGACGAGTGCAAGGAGCGCGACTTCACGTACGCGGCGCCGCTCTTCGTCACCGCCGAGTTCACGAACAACGAGACCGGTGAGATCAAGTCTCAGACGGTCTTCATGGGCGACTTCCCGCTCATGACCAACAAGGGCACCTTCGTCATCAACGGCACCGAGCGTGTCGTGGTGTCGCAGCTGGTGCGCTCCCCCGGCGTCTACTTCGACTCCTCCATCGACAAGACGTCCGACAAGGACATCTTCTCCGCCAAGATCATCCCCTCCCGGGGTGCCTGGCTGGAGATGGAGGTCGACAAGCGCGACATGGTCGGTGTCCGCATCGACCGCAAGCGCAAGCAGTCCGTGACCGTCCTCCTCAAGGCCCTCGGCTGGACCACCGAGCAGATCCTCGAGGAGTTCGGCGAGTACGAGTCCATGCGCGCCACCCTGGAGAAGGACCACACCCAGGGCCAAGACGACGCGCTGCTCGACATCTACCGCAAGCTGCGTCCGGGCGAGCCGCCGACCCGTGAGGCCGCGCAGACGCTGCTCGAGAACCTCTACTTCAACCCCAAGCGCTACGACCTCGCGAAGGTCGGCCGCTACAAGGTCAACAAGAAGCTCGGCGCCGACGAGCCGCTCGACGCCGGCGTGCTGACCGTCGACGACATCATCGCGACGATCAAGTACCTCGTGAAGCTCCACGCGGGCGAGACCGAGACCATCGGCGAGTCCGGCCGTTCGATCGTCGTCGAGACCGACGACATCGACCACTTCGGCAACCGCCGCCTGCGCAACGTCGGCGAGCTCATCCAGAACCAGGTCCGCACCGGCCTGGCGCGCATGGAGCGCGTCGTCCGCGAGCGCATGACCACCCAGGACGTCGAGGCGATCACGCCGCAGACCCTGATCAACATCCGGCCGGTCGTCGCCTCCATCAAGGAGTTCTTCGGCACCAGCCAGCTGTCGCAGTTCATGGACCAGAACAACCCGCTGTCTGGTCTGACCCACAAGCGCCGCCTCTCCGCGCTCGGCCCCGGCGGTCTGAGCCGTGAGCGGGCCGGCTTCGAGGTCCGCGACGTGCACCCGTCCCACTACGGACGCATGTGCCCGATCGAGACCCCCGAAGGCCCGAACATCGGTCTGATCGGCTCGCTCGCCTCCTACGGCCGCGTCAACGCGTTCGGCTTCGTCGAGACGCCGTACCGCAAGGTCGTCGACGCCCAGGTGACCGACGAGGTCGACTACCTGACCGCCGACGAGGAGGACCGCTTCGTCATCGCCCAGGCCAACGCGCGCCTGGACGAGAACCTGCGCTTCGCGGAGGGCCGCGTCCTCGTCCGCCGCCGCGGCGGCGAGGTCGACTACGTGCCCGGCACGGACGTCGACTACATGGACGTCTCCCCGCGCCAGATGGTGTCCGTCGCGACCGCGATGATCCCCTTCCTGGAGCACGACGACGCCAACCGCGCCCTCATGGGCGCGAACATGATGCGCCAGGCCGTTCCGCTCATCAAGGCGGAGGCGCCGCTCGTCGGCACCGGCATGGAGTACCGCTGCGCCGTCGACGCCGGCGACTCCATCAAGGCGGAGAAGGACGGTGTCGTCCAGGAGGTCTCGGCCGACTACATCACCGTCGCCAACGACGACGGCACGTACACCACGTACCGGGTCGCCAAGTTCTCCCGCTCCAACCAGGGCACCTCGGTCAACCAGAAGGTCATCGTCAACGAGGGCGACCGGGTCATCGAGGCCCAGGTCCTCGCCGACGGTCCGGCCACCGAGAACGGCGAGATGGCGCTGGGCAAGAACCTGCTCGTCGCGTTCATGCCGTGGGAGGGCCACAACTACGAGGACGCGATCATCCTGTCGCAGCGCCTCGTGCAGGACGACGTCCTCTCCTCGATCCACATCGAGGAGCACGAGGTCGACGCCCGCGACACCAAGCTGGGCCCCGAGGAGATCACCCGGGACATCCCGAACGTCTCCGAGGAGGTCCTCGCCGACCTCGACGAGCGCGGCATCATCCGCATCGGTGCGGACGTCGTCGCCGGCGACATCCTGGTCGGCAAGGTCACCCCGAAGGGCGAGACCGAGCTGACCCCCGAGGAGCGCCTGCTCCGCGCGATCTTCGGTGAGAAGGCGCGCGAGGTCCGCGACACCTCGCTGAAGGTCCCGCACGGCGAGATCGGCAAGGTCATCGGCGTCCGCGTCTTCGACCGCGAGGAGGGGGACGAGCTTCCCCCGGGCGTGAACCAGCTGGTCCGCGTCTACGTCGCCCAGAAGCGCAAGATCACCGACGGTGACAAGCTCGCCGGCCGCCACGGCAACAAGGGTGTCATCTCCAAGATCCTCCCGATCGAGGACATGCCCTTCCTGGAGGACGGCACCCCGGTCGACATCATCCTGAACCCGCTGGGTGTCCCGTCCCGAATGAACCCGGGGCAGGTCCTGGAGATCCACCTCGGCTGGCTCGCCAGCCGCGGCTGGGACGTCTCCGGCCTGGCGGAGGAGTGGGCCGAGCGGCTCAAGGCCATCGGCGCCGACCGCGTCGAGCCCGGCACCAACGTCGCCACCCCCGTGTTCGACGGCGCCCGCGAGGACGAGCTCGCCGGCCTGTTCGAGCACACCATCCCGAACCGCGACGGCGACCGCCTGGTCCTCCCGTCCGGCAAGGCGCGCCTGTTCGACGGCCGCTCCGGCGAGCCGTTCCCGGACCCGATCTCGGTCGGGTACATGTACATCCTCAAGCTCCACCACCTGGTCGACGACAAGCTGCACGCCCGTTCGACCGGTCCGTACTCGATGATCACGCAGCAGCCGCTGGGTGGTAAGGCGCAGTTCGGTGGCCAGCGCTTCGGTGAGATGGAGGTGTGGGCGCTGGAGGCTTACGGCGCCGCGTACGCCCTCCAGGAGCTGCTGACCATCAAGTCCGACGACGTCACCGGCCGCGTGAAGGTCTACGAGGCCATCGTCAAGGGCGAGAACATTCCCGAGCCGGGCATTCCCGAGTCCTTCAAGGTGCTCATCAAGGAAATGCAGTCGCTCTGCCTCAACGTGGAGGTGCTGTCCTCGGACGGCATGTCCATCGAGATGCGCGACACCGACGAGGACGTCTTCCGCGCCGCGGAGGAGCTCGGTATCGACCTGTCCCGGCGCGAGCCGAGCAGCGTCGAAGAGGTCTGACGGGCCTGGCCGGGGCTCTCGCGTAGAGCCCCGGCCGTCCCCGGGACCGTTCAGACCATGATTGAGACACGACCCCGAAAGAGGGATTGACGCACAGTGCTCGACGTCAACTTCTTCGACGAGCTGCGGATCGGCCTTGCCACCGCGGACGACATCCGTACCTGGTCGCACGGCGAGGTCAAGAAGCCGGAGACCATCAACTACCGCACCCTGAAGCCCGAGAAGGACGGCCTCTTCTGCGAGAAGATCTTCGGCCCCACCCGGGACTGGGAGTGCTACTGCGGCAAGTACAAGCGTGTCCGCTTCAAGGGCATCATCTGTGAGCGCTGTGGCGTCGAGGTCACGCGCGCCAAGGTGCGCCGCGAGCGGATGGGCCACATCGAGCTCGCCGCCCCCGTCACCCACATCTGGTACTTCAAGGGCGTCCCGTCGCGCCTGGGCTACCTGCTGGACCTCGCGCCGAAGGACCTCGAGAAGGTCATCTACTTCGCCGCGTACATGATCACGTTCGTCGACGACGAGCGCCGCCAGCGCGACCTGCCGTCGCTGGAGGCCCACGTCTCCGTCGAGCGCCAGCAGATCGAGAACCGCCGCGACGCCGACCTGGAAGGCCGGGCCAAGAAGCTCGAGTCCGACCTGGCCGAGCTGGAGGCCGAGGGCGCCAAGGCCGACGTGCGCCGCAAGGTGCGCGAGGGCGCCGAGCGCGAGATGAAGCAGCTCCGCGACCGCGCGCAGCGCGAGATCGACCGCCTCGACGAGGTGTGGAACCGCTTCAAGAACCTCAAGGTCCAGGACCTCGAGGGCGACGAGCTGCTCTACCGCGAGCTGCGCGACCGCTTCGGCACGTACTTCGACGGCTCGATGGGTGCCGCGGCGCTGCAGAAGCGCCTGGAGTCCTTCGACCTGGAGGAGGAGGCCGAGCGCCTCCGCGAGATCATCCGCACGGGCAAGGGCCAGAAGAAGACCCGCGCGCTCAAGCGCCTCAAGGTCGTCTCCGCGTTCCTGCAGACCAGCAACAGCCCCAAGGGCATGGTGCTCGACTGCGTGCCGGTCATCCCGCCGGACCTGCGTCCGATGGTGCAGCTGGACGGTGGCCGCTTCGCGACCTCCGACCTGAACGACCTGTACCGCCGCGTCATCAACCGCAACAACCGCCTGAAGCGCCTCCTCGACCTCGGTGCCCCCGAGATCATCGTGAACAACGAGAAGCGCATGCTCCAGGAGGCCGTCGACGCGCTCTTCGACAACGGCCGCCGCGGCCGCCCGGTCACGGGCCCCGGCAACCGTCCGCTGAAGTCGCTGTCCGACATGCTCAAGGGCAAGCAGGGCCGCTTCCGCCAGAACCTGCTCGGCAAGCGAGTCGACTACTCGGCGCGTTCCGTCATCGTCGTCGGCCCGCAGCTGAAGCTGCACCAGTGCGGTCTGCCCAAGGCCATGGCGCTGGAGCTCTTCAAGCCGTTCGTGATGAAGCGCCTGGTCGACCTGAACCACGCGCAGAACATCAAGTCGGCCAAGCGCATGGTCGAGCGCGGCCGCACCGTCGTGTACGACGTCCTCGAAGAGGTCATCGCCGAGCACCCGGTGCTGCTGAACCGTGCGCCCACGCTGCACCGCCTCGGCATCCAGGCCTTCGAGCCGCAGCTGGTCGAGGGCAAGGCCATCCAGATCCACCCGCTCGTCTGCACCGCGTTCAACGCGGACTTCGACGGTGACCAGATGGCCGTCCACCTGCCGCTCTCCGCGGAGGCGCAGGCCGAGGCCCGCATCCTGATGCTGTCCTCGAACAACATCCTCAAGCCGGCCGACGGCCGCCCGGTCACGATGCCGACCCAGGACATGGTCCTCGGTCTGTTCTTCCTGACCACGGACGGCGAGCTCCGCGACGTCAAGGGCGAGGGCCGCGCGTTCGGCTCCACCGCCGAGGCGATCATGGCGTTCGACGCCGGCGAGCTGTCGCTCCAGGCGTCCGTGGACATCCGCTTCCCGGTGGGCACCATCCCGCCGCGCGGCTGGGTCCCGCCGGTCGCCGAGGAGGGCGAGCAGGAGTTCCAGCCGGGCGACAGCTTCCGCCTGAAGACCACGCTGGGCCGTGCGCTCTTCAACGAGCTGCTGCCCGAGGACTACCCGTTCGTCGACTACTCGGTGGGCAAGAAGCAGCTCTCCGAGATCGTCAACGACCTGGCCGAGCGCTACCCCAAGGTCATCGTGGCGGCGACGCTCGACAACCTGAAGGCGGCCGGCTTCCACTGGGCGACCCGCTCCGGCGTCACCGTGGCCATCTCCGACGTCGTGGTCCCCGAGGCCAAGAAGGAGATCGTCGCGGGCTACGAGGCCCAGGACGAGAAGGTCCAGAAGCAGTACGAGCGCGGTCTGATCACCAAGGACGAGCGCACGCAGGAGCTCATCGCGATCTGGACCAAGGCGACCAACGAGGTCGCCGAGGCGATGAACGCGAACTTCCCCAAGACCAACCCCATCTTCATGATGGTCGACTCGGGTGCCCGAGGAAACATGATGCAGATGAGGCAGATCGCCGGTATGCGCGGTCTGGTGTCGAACGCGAAGAACGAGACCATCCCGCGTCCGATCAAGGCCTCGTTCCGCGAGGGCCTGTCCGTGCTCGAGTACTTCATCTCGACCCACGGTGCCCGTAAGGGTCTGGCCGACACCGCCCTGCGTACCGCCGACTCGGGTTACCTGACCCGTCGTCTGGTGGACGTCTCGCAGGACGTGATCATCCGCGAGGAGGACTGCGGCACCGACCGCGGCCTGAAGCTGAAGATCGCGTCGCGCGGCGAGGACGGCGTCCTGCGCAAGGCCGACGACGTCGAGACCTCGGTCTACGCCCGCATGCTGGCGGAGGACGTGGTCGTCGACGGCAAGGTCATCGCGCCGGCCAACGTCGACCTGGGCGACGTCCTGATCGACGCCCTCGTCGCCAACGGCGTCGAGGAGGTCAAGACCCGCTCCGTCCTGACCTGCGAGTCCGCGGTGGGCACCTGTGCCTTCTGCTACGGCCGCTCGCTGGCCACCGGCAAGCTGGTCGACATCGGCGAGGCGGTCGGCATCATCGCCGCCCAGTCCATCGGTGAGCCCGGTACCCAGCTGACGATGCGTACCTTCCACACCGGTGGTGTGGCCGGTGACGACATCACCCAGGGTCTGCCGCGTGTCGTCGAGCTCTTCGAGGCCCGTACCCCGAAGGGTGTCGCCCCGATCTCCGAGGCCGCCGGCCGCGTGCGGATCGAGGAGACCGAGAAGACCAAGAAGATCGTCATCACCCCGGACGACGGCAGCGACGAGACGGCGTACCCGATCTCGAAGCGCGCCAAGGTCATCGTCCACGAGGGCGACCACGTCGAGGTGGGCCAGAAGCTCACCGCGGGTGCCACCAACCCGCACGACGTGCTGCGCATCCTCGGCCAGCGCGCCGTCCAGGTGCACCTGGTCGGCGAGGTCCAGAAGGTCTACAACTCGCAGGGCGTGTCGATCCACGACAAGCACATCGAGATCATCATCCGGCAGATGCTGCGCCGCGTGACGATCATCGAGTCCGGCGACGCGGAGCTGCTGCCGGGCGAGCTCGTCGAGCGCTCGCGCTTCGAGACCGAGAACCGTCGTGTGGTCACCGAGGGCGGTCACCCCGCCTCCGGCCGTCCGCAGCTGATGGGTATCACCAAGGCCTCGCTGGCGACGGAGTCCTGGCTGTCGGCCGCCTCCTTCCAGGAGACGACCCGAGTCCTGACGGACGCGGCGATCAACGCCAAGTCCGACAGCCTCATCGGCCTCAAGGAGAACGTCATCATCGGCAAGCTCATCCCGGCCGGTACGGGCCTCGCCCGCTACCGCAACATCCGGGTCGAGCCGACCGAGGAGGCGAAGGCCGCGATGTACTCGGCCGTCGGCTACGACGACATCGACTACTCGCCCTTCGGCACCGGCTCCGGCCAGGCGGTCCCGCTGGAGGACTACGACTACGGCCCGTACAACGGCTGAGGTCACACAGAAGCCCCCCGCCGCTCCGAGAGGAGCGGCGGGGGGCTTCGCCGTTTCCGCGGGGCCTTGGGAGCCTGCCGCTCACGCGCGCCCGGGGGCGCGCAGGCGGCGGTGGAGGCGGGGGAAGGCGGTGGCGGCCGTCAGGGCCAGGGCGGCCAGGGCGGCGCCGGCGAGGCCCGGGAGGAGGCCCGGCGGGGTGTACGTGCACGCGAGCGTGCGGGCGCCCGGGGGAAGGGGGGCGGCCAGCAGGCCGTGGAAGGGGGTGAGGGGGGCGGGGCGGCCGTCGGCGGTGCACCGCCAGCCCGGGACCGCCGTCGTCGCGACGACCGCCGTGCCCGCGGCGCCCGGCGGGAGGTCGGCCCGGAGGGAGTGGCCGCCGGTGCGGACCGCGGTGGCGCCCGTACGGGTGAGGCGGGCGACCGCGTCGTCCAGGGCTGCCCGGTCCAGGCACCCGATCGGGTGGGACTCGGCGGCTGCCGCCGTGGCGGTGCTCCCGCCCCGGGCGCGGACGGTCGCGGTGAGCGCGCCGTCCGCCGGGACCGGGCCGAGCCGGACCACGCCCGTGGTCCTGCCGTCCAGCCGGCGCTCGCCGCCTGGGCGGGAGAGGGTGCCGGTGAGGCCGGGGGAGTACCAGTACGCCTCCGAGCCCGGGGTGCAGTGCGCCGTGTACGTCCGCTGCTGCGGCGTGCCGTCCGCGGTCGGCTCCGGGACCCGGTAGACCGCGGCGCCGAGGGCGTTCTCCTGGCGGGCGTACACGCTGTCCGCGGGGTGGGGCGAGGTGAAGGGGGCGCTGCGGACCGTCACGAGCGGGGGAGCGGGGAAGCGGGAGGCCGTCCAGGTGCCGGCGACGGGGCCGGGGCGGACGCGGGCGCCGATCGCGAAGACCGCGTCGAGGACGGGGTTGTCCGCGCCGAAGAAGGTCCGGCCGTCGTTCTTGAAGCCGTAGCCGAGGGGCTCCAGCGCCCTGTACGTGGCCTCGGGGAGGTAGCTGCTGTAGTACTGCGGGCCTTCGGCGCGCAGCGCGAGCGCGTCGTTGTACGAGGTCTGCGGCGTGCCGGAGTCGGTCCGGTATGCGGGCCAGCCGTTCACCTGCCGGACGGCCTCGGTGTGCGCGGCGATCGACGGGCCGCTGGTGGCGGCGGGCTTGGCCCAGCGCTCCCGCGCGCGGCGGACGTCGGCGTTCCAGGCGGCTGCCGCGGACTCGGCGAAGACCAGGCCGGCCATCAGGACGGCCGCCGACGGGACGAGGAGGCGGTGCCTCGCGCCGTGGTGCAGCAGGGCCACGGCGAGGACGGACAGGGCGCCGCCGCCCAGGACGGCGGGCCAGGTCCAGCCGCCGAAGTCGTCGGTGCGGCGCAGCAGGAAGGCGGCGGCGGCGAGCACCGCGGCCGCCGCCGCTGCATGCAGCGGGCGGGGGCGGTGGGCCAGGGCGAGCCAGGCCAGGACCACCAGCAGGGCGCTGAAGACGAAGGTCTCGCGGTACGGGTTGCCGTTGGGCACCGCCAGCCCGTGCCAGAGGTACTGGGTGGGCGGGAACTGGAAGGAGACGAGGACCAGGACGGTCGCGGCGCCCCACACCAGGCGGGTGCGGCGGGCGATCGCCGGGTGGAAGAGGAACGCCAGCGCGAGGACCGTGGCGAGCGAGGCGACGTACAGGCGGGGGCGGCCGCCCCACAGGTGCGTGGCCGGCAGCATCCCGGAGAGCAGGACGTCCAGTCCCACAGGCTGGAACGCCGCGGCCTGCGTCTGCCGGGCGGCGCCGCTCGACAGGAACGCCGGCAGCAGCAGGGGCAGGGTCAGCAGGATCCCGGTCGCCGCGGCGGTGGCGGCGCGCCAGAGCGCGCGCAGCCGCTGCCGGCCGGTCGTCTCCAGGGTGGCCAGGCGGACCGCGAGGAGGACGCAGGCGGCCATCGTCGCCATCATCGCGGTGTAGAAGTTCCCCAGCCAGGCGAGCGCGACGAGCAGCGCGGCGCCGGGCGGGCGGCGCCCCTCGATGCACCACTCGACGGCGATGCCGAGCAGCGGCAGCGCGACGAGGCCCCACAGCCACATGGGGATGTACGAGGCGTCGCTGAGGGCCCAGCCGCACAGCCCGTAGCAGGCGCCGAGGACGCCGCGCTGCCACCAGGGGCCGGGCCGGAGCCGGCCGAGGTAGGCCGCCATGGCCGCGGCGGCGGTGCCCGTGGTCAGCGGGGTGACCGCGAAGACGGCGAGGTCGACGTGGTCGCGGGGGACGAGGACGGCCGCCCAGGAGAACGGGTTCCCGAGGTAGGTGTGGTAGTCGGAGAGGAACTGCTGTCCGAATCCGCCGCGCCAGGTGAACAGCAGGTCGCCGGCGGCCTGCCCGTGGGCGAGGTCCCACAGGCCGCGGTGGAACGGGACGTACTGGTTGGCCTGGTCGTTGACGGCCCGGCCGAGGCTGCCGAAGGGGAAGGCGCCCCGGGCGGCCCAGGCCGTGCAGACGGCGGCAGCGGTCAGCAGGAAGGCCGACAGCGGGGCGCGGAGGCGGGCGAGGACCGGGCGGCTGCAGGCGGCGTCCGGCGGCCGGGCCGGGCTGTCCGCTGCCTTCGGCTCCGGGGTGGCCGTCCGCAATGTCGCGCTCCCTGCTGGTCGTGCCATTCGGGGGGAATCGGGGGGCAGTGTAGTGGTCCGGCGGGGCCCCGACGGACCGCCGCGGGACGGCCGCCGGACCGCCGCGGGGGCGGGCGCAGGCGGCCGGGGCCCATACCACATCCCGGCGCCGGGCACGGCCCGGGAGCCCGCAGGCCAGACGCGGCACGGGCCGCGGGCCCGCAGGCGCGGCGGCGGCGGGGCCTTTGTTTTGACCGGAGTGGATGGGGTGGGTACGCTCAGACCTTGTGCCTGGGGTGTGCCTGGGCTCCCGTGCGTGTCCATCAACCGCACGCGGGCCGCACAAGCCGCCGCGATCCACGTCCTCCCGCGCTTGCGCGGGGGTCTGCCGGATCCGACACACCCGACCGCGTGGGTCGGGGAACGTTCCAGGTTAGCTTCACTACACGGCACACAGAAACCGGAGAAGTAGTGCCTACGATCCAGCAGCTGGTCCGGAAGGGCCGGCAGGACAAGGTCGAGAAGACGAAGACGCCCGCGCTCGAGGCTTCGCCCCAGCGCCGCGGCGTCTGCACGCGTGTGTTCACGACCACCCCGAAGAAGCCGAACTCGGCGCTCCGCAAGGTCGCGCGTGTGCGTCTGACCTCCGGCATCGAGGTCACCGCTTACATTCCGGGTGAGGGACACAACCTGCAGGAGCACTCGATCGTGCTCGTGCGTGGTGGCCGTGTGAAGGACCTGCCGGGTGTTCGTTACAAGATCATCCGCGGTGCGCTTGACACCCAGGCTGTCAAGAACCGCAAGCAGGCCCGCAGCCGCTACGGCGCCAAGAAGGAGAAGTAAGAATGCCTCGTAAGGGCCCCGCCCCGAAGCGCCCGGTCATCATCGACCCGGTCTACCAGTCTCCTCTTGTCACCTCGCTGATCAACAAGATCCTGCTGAACGGCAAGCGCTCCACCGCCGAGCGCATCGTCTACGGCGCCATGGAAGGCCTCCGCGAGAAGACCGGCAACGACCCGGTCATCACGCTGAAGCGCGCGCTGGAGAACGTCAAGCCGTCGCTGGAGGTCAAGTCCCGCCGCGTCGGTGGTGCGACCTACCAGGTTCCGGTCGAGGTCAAGCCGGGTCGCCAGTCGACCCTCGCGCTGCGCTGGCTCGTGGGCTACTCCCGCGCCCGCCGCGAGAAGACCATGACCGAGCGCCTCATGAACGAGCTCCTCGACGCCTCGAACGGCCTCGGTGCGGCCGTCAAGAAGCGCGAGGACACGCACAAGATGGCCGAGTCCAACAAGGCCTTCGCGCACTACCGCTGGTAGTCGCAACCCACATCGAGACCGAGAGAAGACTGAAGCCTTATGGCTACCACTTCGCTTGACCTGGCCAAGGTGCGCAACATCGGCATCATGGCCCACATCGACGCGGGCAAGACGACCACCACCGAGCGCATCCTGTTCTACACCGGTGTTTCGTACAAGATCGGTGAGGTCCACGACGGCGCTGCCACGATGGACTGGATGGAGCAGGAGCAGGAGCGCGGCATCACGATCACGTCTGCCGCGACGACCTGCCACTGGCCGCTCGAGGACGTCGACCACACCATCAACATCATCGACACCCCGGGCCACGTGGACTTCACGGTCGAGGTGGAGCGCTCGCTCCGCGTCCTCGACGGTGCCGTCACCGTGTTCGACGGTGTCGCCGGTGTGGAGCCGCAGTCCGAGACGGTGTGGCGCCAGGCCGACCGTTACGGCGTGCCGCGCATCTGCTTCGTCAACAAGCTCGACCGCACGGGCGCCGAGTTCCACCGCTGCGTCGACATGATCAAGGACCGCCTGGGCGCGGTTCCGATCGTCATGCAGCTCCCGATCGGTGCCGAGGCGGACTTCCAGGGCGTTGTCGACCTGGTCCGCATGAAGGCGCTGGTCTGGTCCGCCGAGGCGACCAAGGGCGAGATGTACGACGTCGTCGACATCCCCGACACGCACACCGAGGCCGCCGAAGAGTGGCGCGGCAAGCTGGTCGAGACCGTCGCCGAGAACGACGACGAGATCATGGAGCTCTTCCTCAACGGCGAGGAGCCGACCGAGGAGCAGCTGCACGCCGCCGTGCGCCGCATCATCCTGGGCTCCGGCAAGGGCGAGGGCTCGACGATCACCGCGGTGTTCTGCGGTACCGCGTTCAAGAACAAGGGTGTCCAGCCCCTGCTCGACGCGGTCGTCCGCTACCTCCCGTCGCCGCTCGACATCGAGGCCATCGAGGGCCACGACGTCAAGGACGCCGAGACCGTCGTGAAGCGCAAGCCGTCGGACGAGGAGCCCCTCGCCGCGCTCGCCTTCAAGATCATGAGCGACCCGCACCTCGGCAAGCTCACCTTCGTCCGGGTTTACTCGGGCCGCCTGGAGGCCGGCACCGCGGTGCTGAACTCCGTCAAGGGCAAGAAGGAGCGCATCGGCAAGATCTACCGCATGCACGCGAACAAGCGTGAGGAGATCGACTCGGTGGGCGCCGGCGACATCGTCGCCGTCATGGGCCTGAAGCAGACCACCACCGGTGAGACGCTGTGCGACGAGAAGCAGCCGGTCATCCTGGAGTCCATGGACTTCCCGGCCCCGGTCATCCAGGTCGCCATCGAGCCCAAGTCCAAGGGTGACCAGGAGAAGCTGGGTGTCGCCATCCAGCGTCTCGCGGAGGAGGACCCCTCCTTCCACGTCCACTCGGACGAGGAGACGGGCCAGACCATCCTCGGCGGCATGGGCGAGCTGCACCTCGAGGTGCTCGTCGACCGCATGAAGCGCGAGTTCAAGGTCGAGGCCAACGTCGGCAAGCCGCAGGTCGCGTACCGCGAGACCATCCGCAAGGCGGTCGAGCGCCACGACTACACGCACAAGAAGCAGACCGGTGGTACCGGTCAGTTCGCCAAGGTGCAGATCGCGATCGAGCCGATCACCGAGACCGACGGTCCGGCGTACGAGTTCGTGAACAAGGTCACCGGTGGCCGCGTGCCGAAGGAGTACATCCCTTCGGTCGACGCCGGTGCGCAGGAGGCCATGCAGTTCGGCATCCTGGCCGGCTACGAGATGACGGGCGTCCGCGTCACGCTTCTCGACGGTGCCTTCCACGAGGTCGACTCCTCCGAGCTCGCGTTCAAGATCGCCGGTTCGCAGGCCTTCAAGGAGGCCGCGCGCAAGGCGTCCCCCGTGCTCCTCGAGCCGATGATGGCCGTTGAGGTCACCACGCCCGAGGACTACATGGGCGACGTCATCGGCGACATCAACTCCCGCCGTGGCCAGATCCAGGCCATGGAGGAGCGTCACGGCGCCCGCGTCGTGAAGGGCCTCGTGCCGCTGTCGGAGATGTTCGGCTACGTCGGAGACCTCCGCAGCAAGACCTCGGGTCGCGCCAGCTACTCGATGCAGTTCGACTCCTACGCCGAGGTTCCGCGGAACGTCGCCGAGGAGATCATCGCGAAGGCCAAGGGCGAGTAACTCTCCCGAGTACACGCTTTAGGCTTGTCACCGGAACCTCCGGGGCAGCAGGAGATTCTTCCGAAAAACCTGTTGCCCCGGGGACCGGCTTTCCAGCAAAGATCACCTGGCGCCGATGAGTAAGGCGTACAGAACCACTCTCCAGGAGGACCCCCGTGGCGAAGGCGAAGTTCGAGCGGACTAAGCCGCACGTCAACATCGGCACCATCGGTCACATTGACCACGGTAAGACGACCCTCACGGCCGCCATTACCAAGGTGCTGCACGACGCGTACCCGGACCTGAACGAGGCCTCGGCCTTCGACCAGATCGACAAGGCTCCCGAGGAGCGCCAGCGCGGTATCACCATCTCCATCGCGCACGTCGAGTACCAGACCGAGGCGCGTCACTACGCCCACGTCGACTGCCCGGGTCACGCGGACTACATCAAGAACATGATCACCGGTGCCGCGCAGATGGACGGCGCCATCCTCGTGGTCGCCGCCACCGACGGCCCGATGCCGCAGACCAAGGAGCACGTGCTCCTGGCCCGCCAGGTCGGCGTTCCGTACATCGTCGTCGCCCTGAACAAGGCCGACATGGTGGACGACGAGGAGATCCTGGAGCTCGTCGAGCTCGAGGTGCGCGAGCTCCTCTCCGAGTACGAGTTCCCGGGCGACGAGCTCCCGGTCGTCCGCGTCTCGGCGCTGAAGGCGCTCGAGGGCGACAAGGAGTGGGGCGAGAAGCTCCTCGGCCTGATGGCTGCCGTCGACGAGTCGATCCCGACCCCGCCGCGCGACACCGACAAGCCGTTCCTGATGCCGGTCGAGGACGTCTTCACCATCACCGGTCGCGGTACGGTCGTCACCGGCCGTATCGAGCGCGGTGTCCTGAAGGTCAACGAGACCGTCGACATCATCGGTATCCGCCCGGAGAAGACCACCACCACGGTCACCGGCATCGAGATGTTCCGCAAGCTGCTCGACGAGGGCCAGGCCGGTGAGAACGTCGGTCTGCTGCTCCGCGGCATCAAGCGCGAGGACGTCGAGCGCGGCCAGGTCATCATCAAGCCGGGCTCGGTCACCCCGCACACCGAGTTCGAGGCCCAGGCCTACATCCTGTCCAAGGACGAGGGTGGCCGCCACACGCCGTTCTTCAACAACTACCGTCCGCAGTTCTACTTCCGTACCACGGACGTGACGGGCGTTGTGACCCTGCCGCAGGGCACCGAGATGGTCATGCCGGGCGACAACACCGAGATGTCCGTCCAGCTGATCCAGCCGGTCGCCATGGAGGAGGGCCTGAAGTTCGCCATCCGTGAGGGTGGTCGCACCGTGGGCGCCGGCCAGGTCACCAAGATCGTGAAGTAAGTTCCTTCACGTTCTGACCTGGTAGTCCGCGCGAGCGGGCTCCGTGTCTGACACCAGGGCCCCTCCCCTGTCGCTCCGGCGGCGGGGGAGGGGCCTTGGCTGTTCCCCCGGGCGGGGCGCGCCGCCCGGGGGCGCGTACGCAAGAGGGCCGTACCCCCGCGGGGGTACGGCCCTCTTGCGTACGTGGTGCAGCGGCCGTCAGGCCGTGCGCAGCGACTCCGTGAACGCCTTGCAGGCGGCGTAGTCGGGCAGCAGACCCGTCTCGACGGCCTGCGCCAGCGACGGCGCGGCCTCGTCGCGGGCGGACAGCAGCGGGACCTCCGCCGGCCAGTCGATGCCCAGGTCGGGGTCGAGCGGGTGCACCGAGTGCTCGCCGGTCGGGTTGTAGGTCTCGGAGCAGAGGTACGACAGGGTGGCGTCGTCGGTGAGGGCGCAGAAGCCGTGGCCCATGCCCTCGGGGATGTAGACCGCGCGGCGGTCGGTGTCGTCAAGGCGGACGCCCTCCCACCGGCCGAAGGTCGGCGAGCCGACCCGCAGGTCGACGATGACGTCGAGCACGGCGCCGCGCACGCACGTCACGTACTTCGCCTGGCCGGGCGGCACGTCGGCGAAGTGGATGCCGCGGACGACGCCGCGGGAGGAGACCGACAGGTTGGCCTGGGCCAGCTTCAGCGGGTGGCCGGTGAGTTCGGCGAGCCTGTCGAAGCGGTACCACTCGGTGAACAGGCCGCGCGGGTCGCCGTGCAGCTGCGGGGTGACCTCGAAGACGCCCTCGAGGGAGAGTTCGCGGAACTTCACTTGGCCGCCTCCTCGTCGAGCAGGTTCAGCAGGTACTGGCCGTAGCCGCTCTTGAGCAGGGGCTCGGCCAGCGTGCGCAGCTGCGCGTCGTCGATCAGGCCGGCCCGCCAGGCGGCCTCCTCGATGCAGCCGATCTTGAAGCCCTGGCGCTCCTCGATGACGCGGACGAACTCGGAGGCCTGGACCATGGAGACGAAGGTGCCGGTGTCCAGCCAGGCGGTGCCGCGGTCGAGGATGGTGACGTTGAGCTCGCCGGCCTGGAGGTAGGCGTCGTTGACGGCGGTGATCTCCAACTCGCCGCGGGCGCTGGGCTTCAGGCCCCTGGCTATCTCCACGACGCGGTTGTCGTAGAAGTAGAGGCCGGGCACGGCGTAGCGGGACTTCGGCTTGGCCGGCTTCTCCTCGATGGAGATGGCCTGGCCCTTCTCGTCGAACTCGACGACGCCGTAGGCCGTCGGGTCGGCGACGGGGTAGGCGAAGACGCGGCCGCCCTTGGCACCGGTGTGCTCGGCGAGGCGCGTGCCGAGGCCGCTGCCGTGGAAGATGTTGTCGCCGAGGATCAGGGCGACGGACTCGTCGCCGATGAAGTCGGCGCCGAGGACGAAGGCCTGGGCGATGCCCTCGGGGCGCTCCTGGACCGCGTACTCCAGCCGCAGGCCGAACTGGGAGCCGTCGCCGAGCAGCCGCTCGAACTGCGCCCGGTCCTCCGGCGTGGTGATGACGAGAATCTCACTGATTCCGGCCATGACCAGGGTGGAGAGCGGATAGTAGATCATCGGCTTGTCGAAGACGGGGAGCAGCTGCTTCGAGACTGCCCGGGTCAGCGGCCAGAGTCGGGATCCGGTTCCGCCGGCCAAGAGAATTCCACGCATGGGCACAACCCTATGCGAGAGCAAGCGGAGTGAGGCGCTCCGGGCCGGTGGGGTGGTAGGACAAGCGGCTAGACTCTTCGTACTATGCGCATCCTCGTGACCGGCGGCGCCGGCTTCATCGGTTCAGAATTTGTTCGCCAGCAGCTCGGTGCGGATGCATCGGCCCAGATCACGGTCTTCGACAAGCTGACCTACTCCGGAGTCGAAGCCAACCTCGCGCCGGTCGCGGACCACCCCGGTTACAAGTTCGTCAAGGGCGACATCTGCGACGCCGAAGCCGTCGACGCGGTGATGCCCGGTCACGACGTGGTGGTGCACTTCGCCGCCGAGTCGCACGTCGACCGCTCCATCGCCGGCGCCGGCCCGTTCGTCATGACCAACGTCGTCGGCACCCAGGTGCTGCTGGACTCCGCACGCAAGCACGGCGTCGGCCGCTTCGTGCACATCTCCACCGACGAGGTCTACGGCTCCATCAGCGAGGGCTCCTGGACCGAGGAGTGGCCGCTGGTCCCCAACTCCCCGTATTCCGCCTCGAAGGCCTCCTCCGACCTGCTGGCGCTGGCGTACGCGCGCACGCACGGCATGGACGTCGTGGTGACCCGCTGCTCCAACAACTACGGGCACTACCAGTTCCCGGAGAAGGTCATCCCGCTGTTCGTCACCAACCTGATGGACGGCCGGAAGGTCCCGCTGTACGGCAACGGCGGCAACGTCCGCGACTGGCTGCACGTCTCCGACCACTGCCGGGGCATCGACCTGGCGATGCGCAAGGGCCGCGGCGGCGAGGTCTACAACATCGGCGGCGGCACCGAGCTCACCAACAAGGAGCTCACCGGCGTCCTGCTGGAGGCCGCCGGCCTCGGCTGGGACATGGTCGAGCACGTCGAGGACCGCAAGGGCCACGACCTGCGCTACTCCATCGACATCAGCAAGATCAACGCCGAGCTGGGCTACGAGCCGCAGGTCCGCTTCGAGGACGGCATCGCGCAGACCATCGCCTGGTACCGCGAGAACCGCGGCTGGTGGGAGCCGCTCAAGGACAAGGCAGCGCTGCAGAAGTGACCGCCTCCGCCACCCCCGCCGTGCCGTCCGCCGCCGGGCGCTGGGTCGTCACCGGCGCCGCCGGCATGCTCGGCCGGGACCTCCTCGCCGTACTGGAGGACGCCGGGATCGAGGCGGCCGGCCTGCGCCGCGCCGACCTCGACGTCACGGACGCCGCCGCCGTCCGGGCAGCCGTCGAGGGCGCCGCCGTCGTCGTCAACTGCGCCGCCTGGACCGACGTCGACGGCGCGGAGACCGCCGAGGACGCCGCCACCGCCGTCAACGGCACCGGCGTCCGCGTCCTCGCCGCCGCCTGCGCCGACGCCGGCGCGCGCCTGCTGCACGTCTCCACCGACTACGTGCTCCCCGGCGACGCCTCCGAGCCGTACCGCGAGGACGCCGAGACCGGCCCGCTCAACGCGTACGGCCGCAGCAAGCTCGCGGGCGAGCGCGCCGTCGCCGAACTGCTCCCGCAGGACGGCTACACCGTCCGCACCGCCTGGCTGTACGGCGAGCACGGGCCGAACTTCGTCGCGACCATGCTGAAGCTGGCCGCGCAGCGCGACACCCTCGACGTCGTCGACGACCAGCACGGCCAGCCCACCTGGTCCCGCGCGCTCGCCCACCGGCTCGTCGAGGTGGGCCTCGCCGCCCTCGCGGGCCGCGCCCCGGCCGGCGTCTACCACGGCACCGCGAGCGGCCGCACCACCTGGTTCGGACTGGCCCGCGAGGCCTACCGGCTCGCCGGCCTCGACCCGGAGCGGATCCGCCCCACCACCTCCGCGGCCTTCGTCCGCCCCGCGGCGCGCCCCGCGTTCAGCGTGCTCGGCCACGACCGCTGGGCCGAGGCCGGCCTGGCCCCGCTCGCCGACTGGCGCGAGCAGCTCGCCGAGGCGCTGGCCACTCCCGAGTTCACCCGGCTCGCCGCCGGGGCCCGCGAGGGCAGTACGGGATGAAGGCCCTGCTGGGCAAGGCCACCGCGGCGCTGCCGCCGGGCACCGTCGCGGTGGCCGGCGGCACCGTCGTGCTGGGCGCGGCCTCGTACGTCCACCTGGGCGTGGCCGGGCACAGCCTCTCCACCGAGGCCATGGCGAACGTCTCCGTCCTGTGGACGATCGTGATGTCCGTCGGCATCGGCGTGTTCTTCCCCGTCGAGCAGGAGCTCACCCGGATCGTCGCCGCCCGCACGGTCCTCGGCCAGGGCGCCGCCCCCGTGCTGCGCCGGGCCACCCTGATGACCGCGGCGATGCTCGGCGCGACCCTGCTCGTCCTCGCCCTCGGCGCCGGCCCGATCGCCGACCTCCTCTTCCAGGGCGACCGCGGCCTGGTCGCCGCGCTCGGCGGCGCCTTCACCGGCATGGCCGTCTGCTACCTGACGCGCGGCGTGCTCGCCGGCCTCGGCCGGTTCGGCGCGTACGGGCTCCAACTCGGCCTCGACGGCGGCCTGCGGATCCTCCTCGCCTTCGGCTGTGCAGTGCTCGGACTGGACTCCGCGCTCGCCTTCAGCCTCGTCCTCGCGCTCGCGCCCGTCGCCGCGATGCTCGTCACGCTGCCGCCGCTGCTGCGCGCCGCCGGGCCCGGCGGCGCCGTCTCCTGGCGGGAGCTGACGGGCGGTCTGGGCCTGCTGATCCTCTCGACGCTGCTGTCGCAGGTCGTCGTCAACGCCGCGGTGATGAGCACCAAGCTGCTCGCCCCGACCGACAGCGTGCTGATCGCCGCCCTGCTCAACGCCCTCGTCCTGGCCCGTGTGCCGCTGTTCGTCTTCGGCTCGCTCCAGGCCTCGCTGCTGGGCGGGCTCACCGCCGCGTTCACCGCAGGCGACAGGGCGGCGTTCTCGGCGATGCTGCGCCGGATCGCCGTCGTCGTCGGCATGCTCGGCCTGGCCGGCGGCATCCCCGCGACGGCGCTCGGCCCCTGGCTGATCGAGGTCCTCTTCGGGGCCCGCCCCGTCCTGGGCTGCCTCGACTTCTTCCTGCTGTCCGCCGGCACCGTGGCGTACATGTTCGCGATGGTGCTCGGCCAGGCGCTGATGGTCTTCAAGCGGCACCACCTGCAGCTGCTGTGCTGGGCCGTCGGCACCGCCGTCCTCGTGGGCGTCACCTTCGCGCCGGGCGAGGTGGCCCTGCGCGTCATCCTGGCCTACGCCCTCGGCTCCCTGGCGACCGTGCTCGGTATGCTGGCCGTGCTGAGGCTGAGGTTCCCCGGGGCTCCGGGCGCAACCGGGGGGTCCGGGCACGAGGGCGCCGCACGCCCGCTGGGCGCCGGGGCGGTCGGGGAGTGACCATGCCGGCCCACGACGTCCCACCGATCAACGCGCACGCGAACGTGCCACTTTCCGCTGGAGCTACCGTGTCCCAATACGACGATGTCTGGCTGGTCATACCGGCCTATAACGAGGGCCAGGTGATCGCCGGGGTCGTCGAGGATGCGCGCAAGACGTTCCCCCACATCGTCGTCGTCGACGACGGCAGCACCGACGACTCCGCCGAGCACATCGCCACCACCGGCGCCCACCTGGTGCGCCACCCGGTCAACCTCGGCCAGGGCGCCGCCCTGCAGACCGGCCTGAAGTACGCCCTGGCCCAGCCCGGCGCCCGCTACTTCGCCACCTTCGACGCGGACGGCCAGCACCAGACCGCCGACGTCGAGAAGATGGTCGAGGTCCTGCGCCGCGACGAGGCCGACGTCGTCCTCGGCTCCCGCTTCATCGAGCAGAACGGCCAGGTGCCGTGGATCAAGCGGGTCGTGCTGCGCACCGCCGCCGCCGTCAGCCCGACGGCCCGCAAGCTGAAGCTGACCGACGCGCACAACGGCCTGCGCGTGCTGAGCCGCAAGGCCGCCGAGCAGCTGAACATCACCATGAACGGCATGGCGCACGCGTCGGAGATCGTCGGCTTCCTCGCCGGGTCCGACCTGCGCGTCGCGGAGGTCCCCGTGGACATCCTCTACACCGAGTACTCGCGCGCCAAGGGCCAGTCCCTGATCAACGGCGTGAACATCGTCTTCGACATCACCATGCGGGAGCGTGACCGCTGATGAAGTACTTCTGGATTCAGCTGCTCCTCATCGCGGGCTCGCTGTCGATGGCCCTGGTCTTCATACGGACCTGGGGCCAGGCCAAGAACCGGGCGTGGAAGCGCATCGCGTTCTCCGTGTTCGTCGTCGTCAACGTCTACGCGGTGCTCCGCCCGACGGACGTCACCTGGCTCGCCCACAAGCTCGGCGTCGGCCGCGGCACCGACCTCGTGCTGTACGTGATGGTGCTGGCGATGGGCTTCCTGACGCTCAACACCTTCCTGCGCTTCCGCTCGCTGGAGAAGAAGATCACCGACCTGGCCCGCACGGTCGCGCTCAACGAGGGCGCCCGCCACAACGACGAGCGCCTCGGCAAGCCCGAGGAGGGTGCCGGCGCCGGTGCCGGCTCCACGAAGGTGAAGGCCTGACACCGTGGCGACGTTCGACTTCATGCTCCCCTACTACGGGGACGTGCAGCTGATGCAGGACGCCGTCCGCAGCGTCCTGGCCCAGACGGACCCCGACTTCCGCCTCGTCGTCATCGACGACGGGAAGGAGCCGGACGTCCCGGGCTGGTTCGAGTCGCTCGGCGACCGCCGCGTCACCTACCTGCGCAACGAGCAGAACCTCGGCATCACCAGGAACTTCCAGAAGTGCGTCTACCTCTCCGAGGCCGACCACGTCGTCATCATGGGCTGCGACGACCTGCTGCACCCCCACTACCTGGAGACCGTCCGCGGCATCCTCGCGGAGCACCCGGGCATCGGCATGGTCCAGCCCGGCGTCGAGGTCATCGACGGCGAGGGCAGGCCGGCCCACGGACTCGCCGACCAGGCCAAGCGGCGCCTGTACGCCCCGCAGGTCGACGGCCGGCGCGTGATGGGCGGCGAGGAGCTCGCCACCAGCGTGCTGCGCGGCAACTGGCTGTACTTCCCGTCGATCTGCTGGCGCGGCGACGCCCTCCGGAAGATCAACTTCCGGGACGAGTACAGCGTCATCCAGGACCTGGCACTCGTCGTCGACCTCCTGGAGGCCGGCGAGGACATGGTCGTCGACGAGTCGACGACCGTCTTCCGCTACCGCCGCCACGCCGTCAGCGAGTCCTCGCTCCAGGCGTTCTCCGGCACCCGCTTCACCGAGGCCGAGCGGTACTTCTCCGCCGTCGCCGCCCGCATGGACGCCCGCGGCTGGCACAAGGCCGCCAAGGCGGCCCGCTTCCGCAGCGCCTCCCGCCTCCACGCGATCACGATGCTGCCGGGCGCGCTGCGCCGCGGGAACCGCGAAGGCCTGCGTACGCTCGCGCGGCACGCGTTCACGGCCGGACAGCGAGCCGACTGACGCCCCGCACACCCCAGACCGCGGCCCCCCCCCGGCCCCGCCGCGCGGTTCCCCCCGCATCCGGATTGGACGGACATGACACACCTGGCCCCCGAGGCCATCGCAGAGCCCGGTGCCACGCGCGGCGGCACCGCAGCCGGAACGAGGACGGGGGCCGGCCCGGCCGCGGCGGCCGCCGGGCGCCTGCGGGAGTGGTTCTCCCGCCGCTGGGTGCGCGCCCTCGCCGAGGCGGTCGTCAGCCTGGCGGCCGCCCTCGGCTTCATGCTGCTGAGCCGGCACATCGTGGTGAACCCGATCGTCCGCCTCGGACAGGTCAGCGGCCTCGCCGCGCTCCAGAAGTACGCGGCCGTCCTCGGCCTGCCGCTCCTCGCCCTCCTCCTCTACACCGCCTACCGCGGCTCGGCCCGGCGGCACGCCCTGGCCAAGCGCCTGGTGTGCGCGGCGCTGGCCGGCCTGGCCACCGGCATCATCGCCGGCGGGGTCGTCGTCGCCCTGCGCGGCACGCCCCACCCGCTCGGCGGGCAGGACGGCGACCCGGGCGTCCTGATCGCCATGGCCAACTCGTTCCTCCACGACGAGGGGATGTCGGGCATCTACCCGCCCGCCTTCCCGGCCCTGATGGCCCTCTGGGCCAAGATCCGCTACCACGGCCGCGGCGAGACCGGCTTCGCCCTGCACGACCTGCAGATCTTCTTCACCGCGGTCGCCGGGCCGATGGCGTACCTCGCCTGGCGGACCCTGCTGCGCCCCTTCTGGGCGCTGCTCATCGCGGTGCCGGCGGCCGTGCTGTTCCTCGACCCGATCCGCCCGTACAGCCACGTCGTCATGATCGTGCTGCTGCCGCTGCTGGGGTACTGGCTGCGGCAGATGCGCCGGCCCGAGGGCCGCACCACCCGGCAGCTGGTGCTGCGCGGGGCCGGCTTCGGCGTCGTCTTCGGCGCCCTGTTCCTGTGGTATTCCGGCTGGTACGTGTGGGCCGCCCCCGGCGTCGCCGTCCTCGCGCCGTTCCTCTTCCCGTGGCGCCGCGGCGGCGGGGCCGCCCGCAAGGCCGGCCTGTTCGTCGGCTCCACCGTGGCCGTGGCCGGGGCCGTCGCCTCGCCGCTGCTGTACCAGATGGTGCGGCTGGGCGCGGAGAACCCCGACCGGTACGCGTTCCTCTCCGTGTACGCCGACCCCGGCTACGTCCTCGGCTGGGTCTCGGACCGGTCCGGGACGCTGACGTACCAGACCTGGCCGGCCGCCGGCGAGATGGCCGGGCAGAGCGGCTTCGCCCTGCTCCTGCTGTTCGCCGTGGGCCTCGGCCTGGGCCTGGGGCTGCGGAGCATCATGGTCCGCACGGCGGCGGCGGTCCTCGCGGGGGCCTGGTTCGCCCGCTTCTGGTTCGCCTCGCAGATGGCCCACGAGAAGGCCGTGCAGCTCTACCCCCGCACCACCTGGATCATCATGTACTGCCTGATGATCCTGGCCGTGCTCGGCATGATGGCCGCCGTCGGCCGCGGCTCCGGGTGGGTCGAGCGGACCCTGCGCCCGCGGACCGGCCCGGACGGCGGCCCGCCCGCGGGCCGGGTCGTCCCGCAGCGCGTGGTGCGCCAGCTCGCCGCCGGCATGATCTGCGTGACCGCCCTGTTCGCGGCGATGGGCGCCTCCTGGTCGGTCAACCGCTACATGCCCTCGCAGGACGTCGACCAGATGGGCATCGACGCCTACCGGGCGCACACCCTGAAGGAGCGCGACGGCACCTGCCCGCGCTACTCGCCCGTCAAGGGGGAGTGCGAGGACATCAAGAAGCGGGACTGGAAGCCCGCCCCCATCCAGGACTTCATCTGGTGCGCGGGCATCCTGGCCGACGAATGGCCGTCCGTCTGCGGGCACAGGGCGCCCGAGGGCGTCCGGTCGCGGACGGACATCGAGCGGGACCGGATGGCGGAGCTCGCCGAAGCCGTCAGGAAGGCCGAGGCCGCGAAGAAGGCCGAGTCCGGGAAGAAGTAGGCGCCGCCGGAAGGCTGCCCGGGCCCCCGGCCCACCGCGTGCGCGCGGCGGACCGGGGGCCCTCGCGTTCCCTCCCTCCCGGCAGCCGCCCGGACCCCACCCGATCCCCTGTTCGAGCGGGCAAGTAGCATCCGCCCCAACAACCGTGTCTTCACCGGGTCGTACGGGCCCAAGGGGTGGGAAGGACAACGTGAAACTGAATCGTGTACGGGGGACGGCTCTGGCTGCCGTGCTCGGTGCCGCCGCGGTCCTGGGCGTCCAGGCCACGGCGGGCGCCGAGCCGGGGCCCGGGGCAGGCACAGGCGGATCGACGGCCTACAGCAGCAAGTCGAAGGCCAGGGGGCCGGTCGCGAGCGAGGTGCACAAGCTCGCGCTGAAGGCCAAGGGCGCCGGCGAGGCCGGTCTCGCCCGGCAGGACACCGAGCCGTTCGGCCTCCTCGGCGTCTCCTGGACGGACCCGGCAGCCAAGGTCGAGGGGACCATCGAGGCCCGCGCCCGCGACGCCCGCACGGGCAAGTGGTCGCGCTGGATCGAACTGGAGCCCATCAAGCCCGGCATGGACGGGCCGCGCCCCGGCGCGAAGGGTGCGACCGAGCCCGTGTGGGTCGGCGCCTCCGACGGCGCCGAGGTCCGCGTCAAGGGCGGAGCGATACCCGCCGGCATGGAGCTCAACCTGGTCGACCCGGGCGGCAAGGCCGGCGCCGCCGAGCGCAGCGGCACCCTGAACGCGGACCCGGCGGCCTTCGCCGCGACCACCGCGGAACCGGGACCGCCGTCCACCGCCCCCAAGCCGGCCGTCGTCACGCGGCAGGAGTGGGGCGCCGACGAGTCCCTCAACGACGAGGGGCCGATCTACCTCCCCGGGGGCCAGGTCAAGGCCGTCTTCGTCCACCACACCGCGGACACCCAGCCGTACGACTGCTCGCAGTCGGCCGCGATCGTCCAGGGCATCCACGTCTACCACGTGAAGACCAACGGCTGGCGCGACCTCGGCTACAACTTCCTCGTCGACAAGTGCGGCACGATCTTCGAGGGCCGGCAGGGCGGAATCGACCAGCCCGTCCTCGGCGCGCACACCTACGGCTGGAACGCCGAGTCGGCGGGCATCGCCGTCCTCGGCGACTACACCTCCGGCGGGAGCAGCCCGGCCGCCCAGGCGGCGATCGCCCGTATCGCCGCGTACAAGCACGGCCAGTACGACAGCGACATGAACGGCACCGCCATGCTGACCGCGGGCGCCACGCAGGTCAACTTCTTCGGCAAGTCCTTCACCGCCGGGCAGGCCTACCCGTTCAAGGCGGTCTCCGGGCACCGGGACGGCTTCAACACGCAGTGCCCGGGCAACCAGCTCTACGCGCAGCTCGACGCGGTCCGCGCCGCCGGCCCCGCCGCACAGCTGAAGGCGACCACCCTGAACGGCAAGCCCGTCCAGCCGGGCACCGTCCACCAGACCGGCGGCCCGGTCATCCTGGAGTGGAGCACCAGCACGCCCAGCGACCGGCTGGCGAAGTTCGAGCTGCTGGTCGACGGCTCCCCGGTCGCGACCGTGCCGGGCACCGCCCGCTCCGCCGGCGCGGTGCTGCCCTCCGGCAGCCACCAGGTCGAGGTCCGGGCCACCGCGGCGAACGGCGCCGTGTCCACCTCGCTGCCGGTCAGCGTCCTCGCCGAGGTCAGCCCGGCCACGTTCGTGCCGGTCACCCCGAAGCGGCTGATGGACACCCGCGAGGGCCTCGGCGTGCCGAAGGCCCAGGTGGGGCCGGGCGGCACGGTCACCCTGCCCGTCGCGGGCGTCCAGGGCGTCCCGGCCACGGGCGTCACGTCCGTCGTGCTGAACGTGACGGCGACCAACCCGACGGAGGCGAGCTTCGTCTCGGTCTACCCGAACGGCATGACGCGCACCAGCGCGTCGAACCTGAACTTCACCGCCGGCCGGACCATCCCCAACCTGGTGGTCGTCCCCGTCGTCGACGGCAAGGTGAACTTCTACAACAACCAGGGCCGGGTCGACCTGATCGCGGACATCACGGGCTACTTCGCTGCGGGGTCGGCGGGCTCGTCGCACTTCAACATCGGGCCGAAGCGGCTGATGGACACCCGTGAGGGCCTGGGTGTGCCGAAGGCGCCGGTCTCGGGCGGCGGCACGGTGACCCTGCCGGTGGCGGGCGTGCAGGGCGTCCCGGCGACGGGTGTGACCGCGGTGGTGCTGAACGTGACGGCGACCAACCCGACGGACTCCAGCTTCGTGTCGGTCTACCCGAGCGGGACGACCCGTACGAGTGCGTCGAACCTGAACTTCACCGCCGGCCAGACCATCCCGAACCTGGTGGTCGTGCCGGTGGTGGACGGCAAGGTGAGCTTCTACAACAACTCCGGCCGGGTCGACCTGATCGCGGACATCACGGGCTACTTCGCTGCGGGGTCGGCGGGCTCGTCGCACTTCAACATCGGGCCGAAGCGGCTGATGGACACCCGTGAGGGCCTGGGTGTGCCGAAGGCGCCGGTCTCGGGCGGCGGCACGGTGACCCTGCCGGTGGCGGGCGTGCAGGGCGTCCCGGCGACGGGTGTGACCGCGGTGGTGCTGAACGTGACGGCGACCAACCCGACCGAGGCGAGCTTCGTGTCGGTGTACCCGAGCGGCACGACGCGCACGAGCGCCTCGAACCTGAACTTCACGCCCGGCCTCACCATCCCGAACCTCGTGGTGGTGCCGGTGGTGGACGGCAAGGTGAGCTTCTACAACAACTCCGGCCGGGTCGACCTGATCGCCGACATCACGGGCTACTTCGCCCAGTGACCTGAGGAAACGATTCCGCGCGGAAACGATGCGGCGGGGGCCTTCCGGACATGACCCGGGAGGCCCCCGCCGCCGTACGCGCTGCTCCGGGCCGGGCGGGCTCGCCGCGTGGCGCTGTTTGACCACTCACCGTGGCGGGGTATTCTCTTCCGCCCGATTGGCCAGGTGTGCGCCTCGTATGGCAGACTACTCAAGTTGCTCGGCTGAGTGTCGATGCTGCGCGCCTCCCGCCGGGAGGACCGGAAGCGAGTCCCACGGTACTCGTCGCCTTTATCTGCCCCCCGGGGCAGCAATGGGGCGGAAGTACGGGAATCTTCCGGGAAGCGTCAGCACGGTGCCGGCCAGGCGCTCGGCGGGTGTTCCTCCCCCGAATCGCGGTCCTGGGACCGCACCCCCTTGGACAGGGAGTTTCCGTATGGGAATTTTCTGAGAGGGAGTGCGACACGCCCGACCGCGTGGGTCGGAGAGGAGCGGTGGAGGGATCCACAGCCGGCCGAGGGCCAGAGCGTTTCCACAAGAGACAGGACTACGGAGTAGCCATGGCGGGACAGAAGATCCGCATCCGGCTCAAGGCCTACGACCACGAGGTCATCGACTCCTCGGCGAAGAAGATCGTCGAGACGGTGACCCGCACTGGTGCGTCGGTCGCGGGCCCGGTGCCGCTGCCCACTGAGAAGAACGTGTACTGCGTCATCAAGTCGCCGCACAAGTACAAGGACTCGCGCGAGCACTTCGAGATGCGCACGCACAAGCGCCTGATCGACATCCTCGACCCGACGCCCAAGACCGTTGACTCGCTGATGCGCCTGGACCTTCCGGCCGGCGTCGACATCGAGATCAAGCTCTGAGAGGCGTCGAGAAGATGGCAAAGCAGATCAAGGGCGTCCTGGGCGAGAAGCTCGGCATGACCCAGGTCTGGGACGAGAACAACCGTGTCGTCCCGGTCACCGTCGTCAAGGCCGGCCCCTGCGTCGTCACCCAGGTCCGTACCAACGACACCGACGGCTACGAGTCGGTCCAGATCGCCTTCGGCGAGATCGACCCGCGCAAGGTGAACAAGCCCCTCAAGGGCCACTTCGCCAAGGCCGACGTCACCCCCCGCCGCCACCTGGTGGAGCTCCGCACCTCCGACGCCGCCGAGTACACGCTCGGCCAGGAGATCACCGCGGCCGTGTTCGAGTCCGGCGTCAAGGTTGACGTCACGGGCAACAGCAAGGGCAAGGGCTTCGCCGGTGTCATGAAGCGGCACAACTTCCGGGGCCTCGGCGCCGGCCACGGTGTGCAGCGCAAGCACCGCTCCCCCGGTTCGATCGGTGGCTGCGCCACCCCTGGGCGCGTCTTCAAGGGCGTGCGCATGGCTGGTCGTATGGGCAACGAGCGCGTCACCACCCAGAACCTGACCATCCACGCGGTGGACGCGGAGAAGGGTCTGCTCCTCATCAAGGGCGCGGTCCCCGGTCCGAACGGCGGCCTCGTCCTGGTCCGTACCGCGGCCAAGGGGGCTTGAGGTAATGAGCACCATTGACATCCTTTCGCCGGCAGGCGACAAGGCCGGTACCGTCGAGCTCCCCGCGGAGATCTTCGACGCGAAGACCAGCGTTCCGCTGATCCACCAGGTCGTCGTCGCGCAGCTGGCTGCGGCCCGTCAGGGCACGCACAAGACCAAGACCCGCGGCGAAGTCCGCGGTGGCGGCAAGAAGCCGTACCGCCAGAAGGGCACCGGCCGCGCCCGTCAGGGTTCGACCCGCGCTCCGCAGTTCGCCGGCGGTGGCGTCGTCCACGGCCCCGTGCCGCGTGACTACTCGCAGCGGACCCCGAAGAAGATGAAGGCCGCCGCCCTCCGCGGTGCCCTCTCGGACCGTGCGCGCCACTCCCGCATCCACGTCGTCACCGGCGTGGTCGAGGGTGACGTCTCCACCAAGGCCGCCAAGACGCTGTTCGGCAAGATCACGGAGCGCAAGAACCTGCTCCTGGTCGTCGAGCGCTCCGACGAGGCCGCGTGGCTGTCCGCCCGCAACCTGCCCCAGGTGCACATCCTGGAGCCGGGCCAGCTGAACACGTACGACGTGATCGTCTCCGACGACGTGGTCTTCACCCAGGCCGCGCTGGAGTCCTTCGTGTCTGGCCCCAAGGCCGATGAGACCGAAGGGAGCGACGCCTGATGTCCGAGGCGACCGTTACCAGCAAGACCTTCACTGACCCGCGCGACCTGCTGATCAAGCCGGTCGTCTCGGAGAAGAGCTACGCGCTTCTCGACGAGAACAAGTACACGTTCATCGTCGCGCCCGGCGCCAACAAGACCCAGATCAAGCAGGCCGTCGAGGCGGTCTTCTCGGTCAAGGTCACCGGGGTCAACACGATCAACCGCCAGGGCAAGCGCAAGCGCACCCGCACCGGTTTCGGCAAGCGTGCCAACACCAAGCGCGCCATCGTGACCCTCGCTGAGGGCGACCGTATCGACATCTTCGGCGGCCAGGCCTCCTAACGGAGTCCTGAGTCGTCCGGAATCGGACGAGGACTGAGAAATGGGTATCCGCAAGTACAAGCCGACGACCCCGGGCCGTCGTGGCTCCAGCGTCGCCGACTTTGTCGAGATCACGCGGTCCACGCCGGAGAAGTCGCTGGTCCGCCCCCTGCACAGCAAGGGCGGCCGTAACAACACCGGTCGTGTGACCGTTCGCCACCAGGGCGGTGGCCACAAGCGCGCCTACCGCGTGATCGACTTCCGTCGTCACGACAAGGACGGCGTGCCGGCCAAGGTCGCGCACATCGAGTACGACCCCAACCGCACCGCGCGCATCGCGCTGCTGCACTACGCCGACGGCGAGAAGCGCTACATCATCGCGCCGCGCGGCCTGCAGCAGGGCGACCGGATCGAGAACGGCCCGACGGCCGACATCAAGCCCGGCAACAACCTGGCGCTGCGCAACATCCCGGTCGGTACGACCATCCACGCCATCGAGCTGCGTCCCGGCGGCGGTGCGAAGTTCGCCCGCTCCGCGGGTGCCTCCGTGCAGCTGCTTGCGAAGGAGGGCACCATGGCCCACCTCCGCATGCCGTCCGGTGAGATCCGTCTCGTCGACGCCCGCTGCCGCGCCACGGTCGGCGAGGTCGGCAACGCCGAGCAGTCGAACATCAACTGGGGCAAGGCCGGCCGCATGCGCTGGAAGGGCGTCCGCCCGACCGTCCGCGGTGTCGCGATGAACCCGGTTGACCACCCGCACGGTGGTGGTGAGGGCAAGACCTCCGGTGGTCGCCACCCGGTCTCCCCGTGGGGTCAGAAGGAGGGTCGTACTCGTTCGCCGAAGAAGGCTTCGAACAAGTACATCGTCCGCCGCCGCAAGACGAACAAGAAGCGCTAGGAGCGGGTTTAGATGCCGCGCAGTCTCAAGAAGGGACCCTTCGTTGACGGCCACCTCCTGAAGAAGGTGGACGCTCAGAACGAAGCCGGTACCAAGAACGTCATCAAGACCTGGTCCCGTCGCTCGATGATCATCCCCAGCATGCTGGGTCACACGATCGCGGTGCACAACGGCAAGACGCACGTCCCGGTGTTCGTCACCGAGTCCATGGTCGGCCACAAGCTCGGCGAGTTCTCGCCGACTCGCACCTTCCGCGGCCACGTCAAGGAAGACCGGAAGTCGAAGCGCCGCTAGAAGCGGGGTGGGAACGACTATGACTTACACCGAAGGGACAACCATGGAAGCCAGGGCCCAGGCGCGGTACATCCGCGTCACGCCCATGAAGGCCCGCCGCGTGGTGGACCTCATCCGTGGCATGGATGCCACGGAGGCTCAGGCGGTCCTGCGTTTCGCCCCGCAGGCCGCGAGCGTGCCGGTCGGCAAGGTGCTGGACAGCGCCATTGCCAACGCCGCGCACAACTACAACCACACGGACGCCTCCTCGCTGTTCATCAGCGAGGCGTTCGTTGACGAAGGCCCGACCCTGAAGCGGTTCCGTCCGCGCGCCCAGGGCCGTGCCTACCGGATCCGCAAGCGGACCAGCCACATCACCGTGGTCGTCAGCAGCAAGGAAGGAACCCGGTAATGGGCCAGAAGGTAAACCCGCACGGGTTCCGGCTCGGCATCACCACCGACTTCAAGTCGCGCTGGTACGCCGACAAGCTGTACAAGGACTACGTCAAGGAAGACGTCGCCATCCGTCGGATGATGACGTCCGGCATGGAGCGCGCCGGCATCTCCAAGGTCGAGATCGAGCGCACCCGTGACCGCGTGCGTGTGGACATCCACACCGCTCGTCCGGGCATCGTCATCGGCCGCCGCGGCGCCGAGGCCGACCGCATCCGCGGCGACCTCGAGAAGCTCACCGGCAAGCAGGTCCAGCTGAACATCCTCGAGGTCAAGAACCCCGAGCTCGACGCCCAGCTGGTTGCCCAGGCCGTTGCCGAGCAGCTGTCCTCCCGCGTCTCCTTCCGCCGTGCCATGCGCAAGAGCATGCAGGGCACCATGAAGGCCGGCGCCAAGGGCATCAAGATCCAGTGTGGCGGCCGTCTCGGCGGCGCCGAGATGTCCCGGTCCGAGTTCTACCGCGAGGGCCGTGTGCCGCTGCACACCCTGCGCGCGAACGTGGACTACGGCTTCTTCGAGGCCAAGACCACCTTCGGCCGCATCGGCGTGAAGGTCTGGATCTACAAGGGCGACGTCAAGAACATCGCCGAGGTTCGCGCCGAGAACGCTGCGGCCCGCGCGGGTAACCGCCCGGCCCGTGGCGCCGGCGCTGGCGACCGTCCCGCTGGCCGTGGTGGCCGCGGTGGCGAGCGCGGCGGCCGTGGTGGCCGCAAGCCGCAGCAGGCTGCTGCTGCCGAGGCCCCCAAGGCCGAGGCCGCTGCCGCCGCTCCGGCCGAGAGCACCGGAACGGAGGCCTGACCGACATGCTGATCCCTCGTAGGGTCAAGCACCGCAAGCAGCACCACCCCAAGCGCGGCGGTGTCTCCAAGGGCGGCACCGAGGTCTCGTTCGGCGAGTACGGCATCCAGGCGCTGACCCCGGCGTACGTGACGAACCGCCAGATCGAGGCGGCTCGTATCGCGATGACCCGCCACATCAAGCGTGGCGGCAAGGTCTGGATCAACATCTACCCGGACCGTCCGCTGACGAAGAAGCCCGCCGAGACCCGCATGGGTTCCGGTAAGGGTTCCCCGGAGTGGTGGATCGCGAACGTGCACCCGGGCCGGGTCATGTTCGAGCTGTCCTACCCGAACGAGAAGATTGCGCGTGAGGCTCTGACTCGTGCGGCTCACAAGCTGCCGATGAAGTGCCGGATCGTCAAGCGCGAGGCAGGTGAGTCGTGATGGCGGCCGGAACCAAGGCATCCGAGCTGCGTGAGCTGGGCAACGAGGAGCTCGTTGCCAAGCTGCGCGAGGCCAAGGAAGAGCTGTTCAAGCTCCGTTTCCAGGCGGCCACGGGCCAGCTGGAGAACAACGGCCGGCTCAAGTCCGTCCGTAAGGACATCGCCCGGATCTACACCCTGATGCACGAGCGCGAGCTCGGCATCGAGACGGTGGAGAACGCCTGATGAGCGAGAAGAACGTGACTGAGAAGACCGAGCGCGGTTTCCGCAAGACCCGTGAGGGTCTGGTCGTCAGCGACAAGATGGACAAGACCGTCGTCGTCGCCGTTGAGGACCGCGTCAAGCACGCGCTGTACGGCAAGGTCATCCGCCGTACGAACAAGCTCAAGGCCCACGACGAGCAGAACGCTGCCGGTGTCGGCGACCGTGTCCTCATCATGGAGACGCGTCCGCTGTCGGCGAGCAAGCGCTGGCGCATCGTCGAGATCCTCGAGAAGGCCAAGTAATCACCTGAGGGGACTTCCCTCAGGTTCGTTCCGCCAGGCTCGGTGGGGGCCCGCCTCGCAGTGAGGCCCCCGCCGGGAACCGGCAGACAATCAGGAGATAGACGTGATCCAGCAGGAGTCGCGACTGCGTGTCGCCGACAACACTGGTGCCAAGGAGATCCTTTGCATCCGTGTTCTCGGTGGCTCCGGTCGCCGCTACGCGGGCATCGGTGACGTCATCGTCGCCACCGTCAAGGACGCGATCCCCGGTGGCAACGTGAAGAAGGGTGACGTCGTCAAGGCGGTCATCGTTCGCACCGTCAAGGAGCGCCGCCGCCAGGACGGCTCGTACATCCGCTTCGACGAGAACGCCGCCGTCATTCTGAAGAACGACGGCGACCCTCGCGGCACCCGTATCTTCGGCCCCGTCGGCCGTGAGCTGCGCGAGAAGAAGTTCATGAAGATCATCTCGCTCGCGCCGGAGGTGCTGTAAGCATGAAGATCAAGAAGGGCGACCTGGTCCAGGTCATCACCGGCAAGGACAAGGGCAAGCAGGGCAAGGTCGTCGCGGCCTTCCCCGCCGAGAACCGCGTCCTCGTCGAGGGTGTCAACCGGGTCAAGAAGCACACCAAGGCTGGGCAGAACCAGGCCGGCGGCATCGTCATCACCGAGGCCCCCGTCCACGTGTCCAACGTCCAGCTGGTCGTGGAGAAGGACGGCAAGAAGGTCGTCACCCGCGTCGGTTACCGCTTCGACGACGAGGGCAACAAGATCCGCGTTGCCAAGCGCACGGGTGAGGACATCTGATGGCTACCACTCCGCGTCTGAAGACGAAGTACCGCGAGGAGATCGCGGGCAAGCTGCGTGAAGAGTTCCAGTACGAGAACGTCATGCAGATCCCCGGCCTCGTCAAGATCGTCGTGAACATGGGTGTCGGCGACGCCGCCCGTGACTCGAAGCTGATCGACGGCGCCATCCGCGACCTCACCACGATCACCGGTCAGAAGCCGGCCGTCACCAAGGCCCGCAAGTCCATCGCGCAGTTCAAGCTGCGCGAGGGTCAGCCGATCGGTGCCCACGTCACCCTCCGTGGCGACCGCATGTGGGAGTTCCTGGACCGCACCCTGTCGCTCGCGCTGCCGCGCATCCGCGACTTCCGCGGCCTGTCCCCGAAGCAGTTCGACGGCCGTGGCAACTACACCTTCGGTCTCACGGAGCAGGTCATGTTCCACGAGATCGACCAGGACAAGATCGACCGCGTCCGGGGTATGGACATCACCGTGGTGACCACGGCGACCAACGACGCTGAGGGCCGCGCGCTCCTCCGTCACCTCGGCTTCCCGTTCAAGGAGGCGTAAGCGAGATGGCGAAGAAGGCTCTCATCGCGAAGGCTGCCCGCAAGCCCAAGTTCGGTGTGCGTGCTTACACGCGCTGCCAGCGCTGCGGCCGTCCCCACTCCGTGTACCGCAAGTTCGGCCTGTGCCGCGTGTGCCTCCGTGAGATGGCTCACCGTGGCGAGCTGCCGGGCGTGACCAAGAGCTCCTGGTAATCCCTTCACCCCTTGGGTGTTGAGGGTTCCGGACGCTCTCGGTAAGCATCTGGGTCGGCGGAGTGCCCAGCCCCATGGCGTAGGCTAGTGGGGTTGGGCGTCCGCCGCCCGTCGACTTACTACGCCGTAGGTCCCCGCGCCGCACCCGTCCCGCCCCTGTGTGGGGAGAGGGATGGCGCATACAGGAAACCCCGGCGAGAGAGGCCGAAGGCCGATTCATGACCATGACTGACCCGATCGCAGACATGCTCACTCGTCTGCGTAACGCTAACTCGGCGTACCACGACTCTGTCGTGATGCCGCACAGCAAGATCAAGTCGCACATCGCGGAAATCCTCAAGCAGGAGGGTTTCATCACCGGCTGGAAGGTCGAGGACGCCGAGGTCGGCAAGAACCTCGTCCTCGAGCTGAAGTTCGGTCCGAACCGCGAGCGCTCGATCGCCGGCATCAAGCGAATCTCGAAGCCGGGTCTGCGTGTCTACGCGAAGTCCACCAACCTGCCGAAGGTCCTCGGCGGCCTGGGCGTGGCGATCATCTCCACGTCCCACGGTCTCCTGACCGGCCAGCAGGCGCAGAAGAAGGGCGTGGGTGGGGAAGTCCTCGCCTACGTCTGGTAGTCGGGAACGGAGGAAAAGCTATGTCTCGTATCGGCAAGCTCCCCATCCCGGTTCCCGCCGGCGTGGACGTCACCATCGATGGCCGCACGGTCGCGGTGAAGGGCCCCAAGGGTCTCCTCTCCCACACCGTTGCCGCCCCCATCGAGATCGTTAAGGGCGAGGACGGCGTTCTGAACGTCACCCGTCCGAACGACGAGCGTCAGAACAAGGCCCTCCACGGCCTGTCCCGCACGCTGGTGGCCAACATGATCACCGGTGTGACCCAGGGATACACCAAGGCGCTCGAGATCAGCGGTGTCGGTTACCGCGTGGCCGCGAAGGGCTCCGCCCTGGAGTTCCAGCTCGGCTACAGCCACCCGATCCTGGTGGAGGCCCCCGAGGGCATCTCCTTCAAGGTCGAGTCGCCGACCAAGTTCTCGGTCGAGGGCATCGACAAGCAGAAGGTCGGCGAGGTCGCCGCCAACATCCGCAAGCTGCGGAAGCCCGACCCGTACAAGGCCAAGGGCGTCAAGTACGCGGGCGAGGTCATCCGCCGCAAGGTCGGAAAGGCTGGTAAGTAAAGCCATGGCATACGGTGTGAAGATCGCCAAGGGCGACGCTTACAAGCGCGCTGCGAAGGCGCGCCGCCACATCCGCATCCGCAAGAGCATCTCGGGTACGGCGGAGCGTCCGCGCCTCGTCGTGACCCGCTCGAACCGCGGTATCACCGCCCAGGTCATCGACGACCTCAAGGGTCACACCCTTGCGTCGGCGTCGCACCTGGACGCGTCGGTCCGCGGCGGCGAGGGTGACAAGTCCGCGCAGGCCAAGCAGGTCGGCCTTCTGGTCGCCGAGCGCGCCAAGGCCGCCGGTGTCGAGGCCGTCGTGTTCGACCGCGGTGGCAACAGGTACGCCGGGCGCATTGCCGCTCTGGCTGACGCCGCCCGCGAAGCCGGGCTGAAGTTCTAAGCCCCGGTTCCGGGACTCACGGACGTAACAGAGAGAGGTAATCCAATGGCTGGACCCCAGCGCCGCGGCAGCGGTGCCGGTGGCGGCGAGCGGCGGGACCGGAAGGGTCGCGACGGTGGCGCTGCCGCCGAGAAGACCGCTTACGTTGAGCGCGTTGTCGCGATCAACCGTGTCGCCAAGGTTGTGAAGGGTGGTCGTCGCTTCAGCTTCACCGCGCTGGTCGTGGTGGGCGACGGTGACGGCACCGTGGGTGTCGGTTACGGCAAGGCCAAGGAAGTTCCCGCGGCCATCGCCAAGGGTGTCGAGGAGGCGAAGAAGAACTTCTTCCGCGTCCCCCGCATCCAGGGCACCATCCCGCACCCGGTTCAGGGCGAGAAGGCTGCGGGCGTCGTCCTGCTGAAGCCTGCTTCCCCCGGTACCGGTGTTATCGCCGGTGGCCCGGTGCGCGCCGTTCTGGAGTGCGCCGGCGTTCACGACATCCTGTCGAAGTCGCTCGGCTCCGACAACGCGATCAACATCGTGCACGCGACCGTGGCGGCCCTCAAGGGCCTGCAGCGTCCCGAGGAGATCGCGGCCCGCCGCGGTCTGCCGCTCGAGGACGTCGCCCCCGCGGCTCTTCTCCGTGCGCGTGCTGGGGCGGGTGTCTGATGGCCCGCCTCAAGATCACGCAGACGAAGTCGTACATCGGCAGCAAGCAGAACCACCGCGACACCCTGCGTTCGCTCGGGCTCAAGCGCCTGAACGACGTGGTCGTCAAGGAGGACCGCCCCGAGTTCCGCGGCATGGTGCACACCGTCCGCCACCTCGTGACGGTTGAGGAGGTTGACTGATCATGGCTGAAAGCAGCCCGCTCAAGGCCCACAACCTCCGTCCCGCCCCGGGCGCCAAGACCGCCAAGACCCGCGTGGGTCGTGGTGAGGCGTCCAAGGGTAAGACGGCAGGTCGTGGTACCAAGGGTACGAAGGCCCGCTACCAGGTTCCGCAGCGCTTCGAGGGTGGGCAGATGCCCCTCCACATGCGCCTGCCGAAGCTGAAGGGCTTCAAGAACCCGTTCCGCACCGAGTTCCAGGTCGTGAACCTGGACAAGCTGGCCGCGCTCTACCCGCAGGGTGGCGAGGTCACGGTGGCCGACCTGGTCGCCAAGGGTGCGGTTCGCAAGAACCAGCTCGTCAAGGTCCTGGGCCAGGGCGAGATCTCCGTGGCGCTGACGGTTTCGGTGGACGCCGTTTCCGCCTCTGCCAAGGAGAAGATCGCCGCCGCCGGCGGCACCGTCACCGAGCTCGTCTGATCCAGACGGCCACGTGACACAGAGCGAGTAAACCCGACCGGGGATGCCTCACATATGGGGCATCCCCGGTTGGTCGTTCCACGGGGGGCGCAGTCGCCGGTAAGGTGGCCTGCACCTTTGCTTGTACGTATTCGTCGAACCTCAGACCGTCACCTCTGACGCAGTAGCGCGGGGGTCGCAGGAGGCACCGTGCTCACCGCGTTCGCCCGGGCGTTCAAGACGCCCGACCTGCGCAAGAAGCTGCTCTTCACGCTCGGCATCATCGTGCTGTTCCGGCTCGGGTCCCACATCCCGGTTCCCGGCGTGAGCTACAAGAACGTCCAGATCTGCGTCGACCAGGCCGGAAGCAGCAACGGCCTCTTCGGTCTCGTCAACATGTTCAGCGGCGGTGCGCTGCTGCAGATCACGGTCTTCGCGCTCGGGATCATGCCGTACATCACGGCGAGCATCATCCTGCAGCTGCTGACCGTGGTCATCCCGAAGCTGGAGACCCTGAAGAAGGAGGGCCAGGCCGGTACTGCCAAGATCACGCAGTACACGCGCTACCTGACGGTCGCCCTCGCCATCCTCCAGGGCACCGGCCTCGTCGCCACCGCCCGCACGGGCGCCCTCTTCCAGGGCTGCCCGGTCGCCGCGCAGATCGTCCCGGACCGCTCCGTCTTCACGACCATCGTCATGGTGGTCACCATGACCGCGGGCACCTGCCTCGTCATGTGGCTCGGTGAGCTCATCACCGACCGCGGCATCGGCAACGGCATGTCCATCCTGATGTTCATCTCGATCGCCGCCGGCTTCATCGGTGCGCTGTGGCAGATCAAGCTCCAGGGCAAGATCGCCGACGGCTGGGTCGAGTTCGGCGTGGTGATCCTGGTGGGCCTCGCGATGGTGGCCCTGGTGGTCTTCGTCGAGCAGGCGCAGCGGCGCATCCCGGTCCAGTACGCGAAGCGCATGATCGGCCGGCGCGCGTACGGCGGCACCTCGACCTACATCCCGCTCAAGGTGAACCAGGCCGGTGTGATTCCGGTCATCTTCGCCTCGTCGCTGCTCTACATCCCGGCGCTGATCGTGCAGTTCAGCGGATCCACCGCAGACTGGGCGGTTTGGATCCAAAAGCACTTCGTCACGGGTGACCACCCGTACTACATCGCCACCTACTTCCTCCTGATCGTCTTCTTCGCCTTCTTCTACGTGGCGATTTCGTTCAACCCCGAGGAAGTTGCAGACAACATGAAGAAGTATGGTGGGTTCATCCCGGGTATCCGCGCCGGTCGACCCACCGCCGAGTACCTGAGCTATGTGCTCAACCGGATCACCTGGCCGGGGTCGCTGTACCTGGGTCTGATCGCTCTAGTGCCGACGATGGCGTTGGCCGGCTTCGGAGCGAACCAGAACTTCCCGTTCGGCGGGACGAGCATCCTCATCATCGTGGGTGTGGGTCTGGAAACCGTGAAGCAGATCGAGAGCCAGCTCCAGCAGCGCAATTACGAAGGGTTCCTCCGCTGATGCGTATCGTCCTCGTCGGACCGCCCGGTGCGGGCAAGGGAACGCAGGCCGCGTTCCTTGCGAAGAACCTGTCGATCCCGCACATCTCCACGGGCGACCTGTTCCGGGCCAACATCAGCCAGAACACCGAGCTGGGCCGCCGTGCCAAGGCGTTCATGGACGCCGGCGACCTCGTCCCCGACGAGATCACGATCGGCATGGCCAAGGACCGCATGGAGCAGCCGGACGCCGAGAAGGGCTTCCTCCTCGACGGCTTCCCGCGCAACGTCTCGCAGGCGGAGGCGCTGGACGTGATGCTCCAGGCCGCGGGGATGAAGCTGGACGCCGTCCTCGACCTGGAGGTCGAGGAGGACGAGGTGGTCAAGCGCATCGCCGGCCGCCGGATCTGCCGCAACGACTCGTCGCACGTCTTCCACGTCGTGTACGCGGCGCCGGAGACCGAGGGCGTCTGCGACAAGTGCGGCGGCGAGCTGTACCAGCGCGACGACGACTCCGAGGCGACGGTCCGGACGCGGCTGGAGGTCTACCACACGCAGACCGAGCCGATCATCGACTACTACAAGGCGCAGGGCCTGCTGGTGACCATCCCGGCCCTGGGCGAGGTCGCGGACGTCACGCAGCGCGCGATGGACGCCCTGAAGAAGTAGTACCCCTGTGGTGCAGGTCGGCCGCGGTGTCCGGAGGACGCCGCGGCCGTACTGTTGAGTGAACCCGAAGCAGCAGATCCGAAGGTGGAAGTGCCCCATGGTCCAGATCAAGACCCCCGAGCAGATCGCGAAGATGCGCGAGGCGGGGCTGGTCGTCGCCGCCATCCACGCGGCGACCCGTGAGGCGGCCGTGCCGGGCGCCACGACGCGGGATCTGGACATGGTCGCCCGCAAGGTGATCGCCGACGCCGGGGCGAAGTCGAACTTCCTCGGCTACGGCGGCTTCCCCGCCACGATCTGCACGTCGGTCAACGAGGTCGTCGTCCACGGCATCCCGGACGACAAGACGGTCCTCAAGGACGGCGACATCATCTCGATCGACGCCGGCGCGATCGTCGACGGCTGGCACGGCGACGCGGCCTTCACGGCCTTCGTGGGCACCGGGCACGCCCCGGAGCTGGTCGAGCTCTCCCGGGTGACGGAGGAGTCGATGTGGGCCGGCATCGCGGCGATGAAGAACGGCAACCGCCTGGTCGACATCTCCAAGGCCATCGAGGGCTACATCCGCCGCCAGCCCCGCCCGTCCAGCGGCAAGTACGGCATCATCGAGGACTACGGCGGCCACGGCATCGGCTCCGAGATGCACATGGACCCGCACCTGCTGAACTACGTCTCGCGCAAGCGGGGCAAGGGCGTCCGGCTGGTGCCGGGCCTGTGCCTGGCGATCGAGCCCATGGTGTCCCTGGGAACCGCCCGGACGGAGGTACTGGCCGACGACTGGACGGTGGTCACCACGGACGGAACCTGGTCCTCGCACTGGGAGCACTCGGTGGCCCTCACGGAGGCCGGTCCGATCGTCCTGACCAGCCCGGACTGCGGCAAGGCGAAGCTGGCGGAGTACGGGGTCACCACGGCCCCCGACCCCATCGCTTAATGATCTAGACTCATGGGCAAACTTTCCGGATTCGTCTTTCTGGGTGCCCTGACGTAGACTGACTCGTCGGCTTGCGTGCATCTCCATGCCCGTGGCCGATCAAGGTAGCCGATTCGAAAGGCGAAGCGTGGCCAAGAAGCAAGGTGCCATCGAGATCGAGGGCACCGTGATCGAGTCCCTCCCGAACGCCATGTTCAAGGTGGAGCTCCAGAACGGTCACAAGGTCCTCGCGCACATCAGCGGCAAGATGCGCATGCACTACATCCGCATCCTTCCTGATGACCGGGTCGTGGTGGAGCTCTCTCCGTACGACCTGACGCGTGGCCGGATCGTCTACCGATACAAGTAGATCTTGCTCTCACTCCTGCCTGGGCGATGGTCCCGGTGCGGGTGGTGGCACTGACCCGGAGAACCTCAGACACATGAAGGTCAAGCCGAGCGTCAAGAAGATCTGCGACAAGTGCAAGGTGATCCGCCGTCACGGCCGGGTCATGGTCATCTGCGACAACCTGCGCCACAAGCAGCGCCAGGGCTGACGCACGCCGACCGACCTGCACTTCGCAGTTCTTCGCGCGACGTAAGAAAACGTACATACGCAGGACCCGCCCAGCCCGACAGGGCCGGCGATACCTCCGGCGGGGGCCGGGGACCCGGACGTACCACCGCCTTTCGGCGGTCGGCGGTCGGGAGCGGTTCTGCGGAAGACCCCCGAACACACAGGAGCCATTGAATGGCACGCGTTTCCGGTGTCGACATCCCGCGCGAAAAGCGTGTGGAGATCGCACTCACCTACGTCTTCGGTATCGGGCGCACCCGGTCCAAGGAGATCCTCGCCGCGACCGGCGTGAACCCGAACACCCGCGTTCGTGACCTGGCCGAAGAGGACCTCGTCAAGATCCGCGAGTACGTGGACGCCAACCTCCGTACCGAGGGTGACCTCCGCCGCGAGATCCAGGGCGACATCCGCCGCAAGATCGAGATCCAGTGCTACCAGGGCATCCGCCACCGTCGCGGCCTCCCGGTGCACGGTCAGCGCACCAGCACGAACGCGCGTACCCGCAAGGGCCCGCGTCGCGCGATCGCCGGCAAGAAGAAGCCGGGCAAGAAGTAGTCCTGTTCAGCGGTCTTGCGCTGTAGGACCGACCACCTCCCGTAGGAGTTTGACATGCCCCCCAAGGGTCGTCAGGGCGCTGCCAAGAAGGTGCGCCGCAAGGAAAAGAAGAACGTCGCTCACGGGCACGCCCACATCAAGAGCACGTTCAACAACACGATCGTCTCGATCACGGACCCCTCGGGCAACGTGATCTCCTGGGCCTCCGCCGGCCACGTCGGCTTCAAGGGCTCGCGCAAGTCCACCCCCTTCGCCGCGCAGATGGCCGCCGAGTCGGCCGCCCGCCGTGCGCAGGAGCACGGCATGCGCAAGGTCGACGTCTTCGTCAAGGGTCCCGGCTCCGGCCGTGAGACCGCGATCCGCTCCCTCCAGGCCACCGGCCTCGAGGTCGGCTCGATCCAGGACGTCACCCCCACCCCGCACAACGGCTGCCGTCCGCCGAAGCGCCGCCGCGTCTGACGCAAGCGCGCCTGTGCGTCCTTGAGTGTCCGGGCGGTACGACCCCTTCGGGGGCCGTGCCGCCCGTACCCTTGCTACACCGGCCGTCCTCCGGGACGGCACCCGTCGGGCGTCAAATAGTGGGCGTCCACGACTGAAGGAAAAGACATGCTTATCGCTCAGCGTCCCTCGCTGACCGAAGAGGTCGTCGACGAGTACCGCTCCCGGTTCGTGATCGAGCCCCTGGAGCCGGGCTTCGGCTACACCCTCGGCAACTCCCTGCGCCGTACCCTCCTGTCCTCGATCCCGGGTGCCGCTGTCACCAGCATCCGCATCGACGGCGTCCTGCACGAGTTCACCACCGTGCCGGGCGTCAAGGAGGACGTGACCGACCTCATCCTCAACATCAAGCAGCTGGTCGTCTCCTCGGAGCACGACGAGCCCGTCGTGATGTACCTGCGCAAGCAGGGCCCCGGCCTGGTCACCGCCGCCGACATCGCGCCCCCGGCCGGTGTCGAGGTGCACAACCCGGACCTGGTCCTCGCCACCCTGAACGGCAAGGGCAAGCTGGAGATGGAGCTGACCGTCGAGCGCGGCCGCGGCTACGTCTCCGCCGTCCAGAACAAGCAGGTGGGCCAGGAGATCGGCCGCATCCCGGTCGACTCCATCTACAGCCCCGTGCTCAAGGTCACCTACAAGGTCGAGGCGACCCGTGTCGAGCAGCGCACCGACTTCGACAAGCTGATCGTCGACGTCGAGACCAAGCAGGCCATGCGCCCGCGCGACGCCATGGCGTCCGCCGGCAAGACCCTGGTCGAGCTGTTCGGCCTGGCCCGCGAGCTCAACATCGACGCCGAGGGCATCGACATGGGCCCGTCCCCCACGGACGCCGCCCTGGCCGCCGACCTGGCGCTGCCGATCGAGGAGCTGGAGCTCACGGTCCGCTCCTACAACTGCCTCAAGCGCGAGGGCATCCACTCCGTGGGTGAGCTCGTCGCCCGCTCCGAGGCCGACCTGCTCGACATCCGCAACTTCGGTGCGAAGTCGATCGACGAGGTCAAGGCGAAGCTCGCCGGCATGGGCCTGGCCCTGAAGGACAGCCCGCCCGGGTTCGACCCGACCGCCGCCGCCGACGCGTTCGGCGCGGACGACGACGCCGACGCCGGCTTCGTCGAGACCGAGCAGTACTGATCTGCCGCCGCCGGCGGCCGGGGCCCCGCCCCGACCGCCGGCGGCACCACGAAGACTTCCCCGCGGCGGCCGCCGCGGGGGAACTGACACCGGTACCTGACACGGCCGGTGCAGATACGAAGGAGTAACACCATGCCGCGTCCCGCCAAGGGTGCCCGTCTGGGCGGCAGCGCCGCGCACGAGAAGCTTCTCCTCGCGAACCTCGCGAAGGCGCTCTTCGAGCACGGCCGCATCACGACGACCGAGGCCAAGGCCCGCCGCCTGCGCCCCGTCGCCGAGCGTCTGATCACCAAGGCGAAGAAGGGCGACATCCACAACCGTCGCCTGGTCCTCCAGACGATCACGGACAAGAGCATCGTCCACACGCTCTTCACCGAGATCGCCCCGCGCTTCGAGAACCGCCCCGGTGGTTACACGCGCATCACCAAGATCGGCAACCGTCGCGGCGACAACGCCCCGATGGCGGTCATCGAGCTCGTCGAGGCCCTGACCGTGGCCCAGCAGGCCACCGGTGAGGCCGAGGCCGCCACCAAGCGTGCGGTCAAGGAGGCCGAGGCTGCGGAGGCCAAGGCCGCCGACGCCGACGCCGAGGAGACCAAGGAGGCCTGATCCCCCGGGATCCCTCCTGCCTGAACGGCTCCGAGCGGGCCCGCCCCTTCCGGGGGGCGGGCCCGCTTCTGCATGTGTGTGAAGAGAAGCCTGAGAGGATCGGTCGCGTGAGTGACGAGGTGGAGCCCGGGCACGTCCGGGTACGGCTGGACCTGAGCTACGACGGGACGCAGTTCTCCGGCTGGGCGAAGCAGCGGACGCTGCGGACCGTCCAGGGGGAGCTGGAGTCGGCCCTGCAGACCGTGATGCGGCTGCCCCGCCCGGTTGAGCTGACCGTGGCCGGGCGGACCGACGCGGGCGTGCACGCCCGCGGCCAGGTGGCCCAGTTCGACCTGGCCGCGGAGGTGTGGGCCGAGCACGGCGACAAGCTGCTGAGGCGCCTTGCGGGCCGCCTCCCGCACGACGTCCGCGTCTGGAGGGTCGCCGAGGCCCCCGCCGGGTTCAACGCCCGCTTCTCCGCCGTCTGGCGCCGCTACGCCTACCGCGTCGGGGACCACCAGGGCGGCGTCGACCCGCTGCGCCGCAGCCACGTCCTGTGGCACCCGTGGCCGCTGGACGTCGGCGCGATGAACGAGGCCTCCGCCGAGCTGCTCGGCGAGCACGACTTCGCGGCCTACTGCCGCCGGCGCGAGGGCGCCACCACCATCCGCACCCTCCAGCAGCTGTCCTGGGAGCGCGGCGCGGACGGCATCGTCACCGCCACGGTCCGGGCCGACGCCTTCTGCCACAACATGGTGCGCTCCCTGGTCGGCGCCCTGCTGCACGTCGGGGACGGGCACCGGCCCGCCGACTGGCCGGGCAGGATCCTGCGGGCCGGCGTACGGGACTCCTCCGTCCACGTGGTCAAGCCGCACGGGCTCACCCTGGAGGAGGTCGGCTACCCGGCCGACGAGCTGCTGGCCGCCCGCAGCCGCGAGGCCCGCAACATGCGCACCCTCCCCGGCGCCGGCTGCTGCTGAGCGCCCCGTCCGCCGCCGCGGCGGCCCGCCTCCGTAATCCGTTTGGGCGGACCGCCCCGGGGCCGCGAGAATGCCCCGCATGGGACACCTCGAAGCCGGCCACCTGGAGTACTACCTGCCCGACGGGCGGGTGCTGCTCCCCGACGTCTCCTTCCGGGTGGGGGAGGGGTCCGTCACCGCCCTCGTCGGGGCGAACGGGGCCGGCAAGACCACCCTGCTGAGGCTGCTCGCCGGCGAGCTCCAGCCGCACGGCGGCTCCGTCACCGCCACCGGCGGCCTCGGGGTCATGCCGCAGTTCGTGGGGTCAGTACGGGACGAGACGACGGTGCGGGACCTGCTCGTGTCGGTGGCCCATCCGCAGATCCGGGAGGCCGCGCGGGCCGTCGACCGCGCCGAGCACCTGATCATGACGGTCGACGACGAGGCCGCGCAGATGGCCTACGCGCAGGCCCTCAGCGACTGGGCGGACGTCCAGGGGTACGAGGCGGAGACGCTGTGGGACGTGTGCACCACGGCCGCGCTGGGCGTCCCGTACGACAAGGCGCAGTTCCGCGAGGTGCGCACGCTCTCCGGCGGCGAGCAGAAGCGCCTGGTGCTGGAGGCCCTGCTGCGCGGGCCCGACGAGGTGCTGCTGCTCGACGAGCCGGACAACTACCTCGACGTGCCCGGCAAGCGCTGGCTGGAGGAGCAGCTGCGGGCCACCCGCAAGACGGTGCTGTTCATCAGCCACGACCGGGAGCTGCTCTCCCGGGCCGCCCAGAAGATCATCGCGGTGGAGCCGGGCGTCGACGGCTCGGACGTGTGGGTGCACGGCGGCGGCTTCGACACCTTCCACGAGGCGCGCAAGGAGCGCTTCGCGCGCTTCGAGGAGCTGAAGCGGCGCTGGGAGGAGAAGCACGCGCAGCTGAAGAAGCTGGTGGTCACGCTGCGGCAGGCGGCCGCGGTCAGCCACGAGCTGGCCTCCCGGTACGCGGCCGCCCAGACGCGGCTGCGGAAGTTCGAGGAGGCCGGCCCGCCGCCGGAGCCGCCGCGGGAGCAGGAGATCCGGATGCGGCTGAAGGGCGGGCGGACCGGTGTCCGCGCCCTGACCTGCAAGAACCTGGAGCTGACCGGCCTGATGAAGCCCTTCGACCTGGAGGTCTTCTACGGCGAGCGGGTCGCCGTCCTCGGTTCGAACGGCTCGGGCAAGTCCCACTTCCTGCGGCTGCTGGCGGGGGACCGGGAGCGGCCGGTCGCCCATACGGGTGAGTGGAAGCTGGGCGCCCGGGTGGTCCCCGGCCACTTCGCGCAGACCCACGCCCATCCCGAGCTGTACGGCCGCTCGCTGGTCGACATCCTGTGGACGGAGCACGCCAAGGACCGCGGCGGCGCCATGTCGGTGCTGCGCCGCTACGAGCTGGAGCGCCAGGGCGACCAGCCGTTCGAGAAGCTGTCGGGCGGGCAGCAGGCCCGCTTCCAGATCCTGCTGCTGGAGCTGGCGGGGACCACGGCGCTGCTGCTGGACGAGCCGACGGACAACCTCGACCTGGAGTCGGCGGAGGCGCTGCAGGACGGGCTGGAGTCGTACGAGGGCACCGTCCTGTGCGTCACCCACGACCGGTGGTTCGCGCGCACATTTGACCGCTTCCTGGTCTTCGGTTCGGACGGTGTGGTGCGGGAGACTCAGGAGCCCGTCTGGGACGAACGCAGGGTCGAACGGAAGCGCTAGGGGCTGCCGCCCCGGGGCGCTCGGTGGGGGAGGCGTTGTGCGGCTGCGGCCTGGGACCTGGCTCAGGAATTGGGATGTCCGCGACCGGGCCGCGCGGCGCCGCGCGGCCCGCCGGCTGCTTCTGCCGGCCCCGGCGCCGTGGATCGCCGTCTGCGCGGCGGTGGTCGTCGGGATCGCCGTCTCGACGAGCCTGAGGGCGGGCTGGGGCTCGGACAACGCCTTCGTGGTGAAGGCCGCCGACACGCTGCTGGCCGGGGGCTCCCCGTACGAGGACAAGCGGTTCCTGTACCTGCCGAGCGCGGTCCTCATGGCCGTGCCGGAGGCGCTGCTGCCGGTGCCGGTGCTGCGGTGGGTGCTCCCGATGGGGATGTCGGCGCTGCTGGCGGCCGGCTGGTGGGCCGCGCTGCGGCTGTTCTCGGTGCCGGCGCGCTCCCGGTTCGCGGTCGGCGGGTTCGCCCTGCTGGCGGTCGGTTTCCGGCCGTACGAGAACCTCGTGCTGATCGGCAACTGGACGGCGGTGTCGGCGGCCGCGCTGCCCGCGGCCCTGCTGCTCGCGCACCGGCGGTCCTGGACGGCCGCTGGGCTGGTGGTGGGGCTGGCGATCGCCTGCAAGCCGATGCTGGTGCCGCTGGGGCTGCTGTTCGTGCTGGCCCGGCGCTGGCGGGGGCTGGCGGTGGCGGTGCTGGTGCCGCTGGGCCTGTCGCTGGCGGGGGCGCTGCTGATGCCGAGCCCGTCGCTGTTCTTCACCAAGACGCTGCCGTTCCTGCTCCAGGGGCAGGACTCGTACGCGCTGCCCTGGGACGCCTCGCCGATCGCGGTGCTGCCCCGGCTGGGCGTGCCGGAGCCGGTGGCGGTGCTCCTCGCGGGGCTGGGGGCCGCGGGCGGCCTGTGGGCGGCCCGGTGCCGCTGGCGGCGGGAGGACGACCGGGACGGGGGCGAGCTGCGGCTCGCGGAGACGGCGTGCATGGTGATGCTCGCCGCATTCCTGGTCTCGCGGCCCTCCTTCGACCACTACCTGCTGGTGGTGGTTCCGCTGCTGCTGGCCTCGGCGGTGCGCGCGGGGTCGGCGCCGCGCTCGCCGTGGTTCTGGGCGGCGTTGTTCCCGCAGGCGGCGGGGGTGCCGTGGCCCTCGCAGCTGGAGGCGAAGCGGCGGGCGTTCAAGGACTGCTTCACGCTGTGTGTGCTGGCGGTGGCGCTGATGCGGCGGTGCCTGCGGCCGGCCCGGGTTAACCTGGTGGGCGTACGGATCGCAGGGACCCTTCCGGGGCCCGGAGCCAAGCGCACGGCGGAGCCCGCGGAGGCGGGGTCCAGGGCTGCGTTTTGACCCTTCCGGGGCACCGCGGGTATTCTGCTGGTTCGTTATGCGTATTGGCTTGCTCATTCTCACGTGAAAGGGCCTTACGCCGGTCCACCGGGCCGATGACCAGCGGTGCACACGGGTTGCGTCCCCGTAGTGCACCAGGGCTGTCGTGATCGTCCGTGGTGGCCTTGTCAGGACCCTTCCCTTCGGGCCGCGAGGCTCGGGGGAGAACCCATCACTGAAGAAGCGAAGGCATACGACCGTGCGTACGTACAGCCCCAAGCCCGGCGACATCTCGCGCCAGTGGCTCGTCATCGACGCCAAGGACGTTGTCCTCGGCCGTCTGGCGACCCAGGCCGCTGCCCTCCTGAAGGGCAAGCACAAGCCGACCTACGCCCCCCACATGGACATGGGCGACTTCGTCATCGTCATCAACGCCGACAAGGTCCACCTGTCCGGCAACAAGGCGACCCAGAAGATGGCCTACCGCCACTCCGGCTTCCCGGGCGGTCTGCGCTCCGTGCGCTACGACGACCTGCTGGCGAACAACCCGGAGAAGGCCGTCGAGAAGGCCGTCAAGGGCATGCTCCCCAAGAACTCCCTGGGCCGTCAGATGCTCTCGAAGCTGAAGGTCTACTCGGGCGACCAGCACCCGCACGCTGCCCAGCAGCCGGTGCCGTTCGAGATCACCCAGGTCGCGCAGTAGTTCCGGCCACCCCCTAAGACGTAGAGAATTCTGAGGAGCATCGTGGCCGAGACCACCGCCGAGACCCCCGTCGACGAGTTCGAGGGCGTCGAGGAGTACACCACCGAGTCCGAGGTCGTCGCCGAGGGCGACTACACCTCCGAGTCCCTTGCCGGCCGCTTCGGCGACCCGCAGCCGGCCGCCGGCCTGGGCCGCCGCAAGAACGCCATCGCCCGCGTCCGGATCGTTCCGGGCTCCGGCAAGTGGAAGATCAACGGTCGCACCCTTGAGGACTACTTCCCCAACAAGGTGCACCAGCAGGAAGTCAACGAGCCGTTCAAGCTGCTCGAGCTCGACGGCCGCTACGACGTCATCGCCCGCATCGCGGGTGGCGGCGTCTCCGGCCAGGCCGGCGCCCTGCGCCTGGGTGTCGCCCGTGCGCTGAACGAGGCGGACGTCGACAACAACCGCCCGGCGCTGAAGAAGGCCGGCTTCCTGTCCCGCGACGACCGTGCGGTCGAGCGCAAGAAGGCCGGTCTGAAGAAGGCCCGTAAGGCTCCGCAGTACAGCAAGCGCTAATCTGCGCCTGCTGTTCAGCACCAACCGCCCCGGCAGCACTCTCCGTGCTGCCGGGGCGGTTCGTTTACCGCCACAAGCGGAATAACTAGCGGTCTCAAGCGAAGCGCGAACGTGGGAGGACAACTGTGGGACGACTCTTCGGGACGGACGGTGTACGCGGCGTCGCCAATGCGGATCTGACGGCGGAGCTCGCGCTCGGCCTCTCCGTGGCGGCAGCCCACGTGCTGGGGGAGGCGGGCACCTTCGAGGGCCACCGCCCCACCGCGGTGGTCGGCCGCGACCCGCGGGCCTCCGGCGAGTTCCTGGAGGCGGCGGTCGTCGCCGGCCTCGCGAGCGCGGGCGTGGACGTCCTGCGCGTCGGTGTGCTGCCCACTCCGGCGGTGGCGTATCTCACCGGTGCGCTGGGTGCCGACCTCGGCGTGATGCTCTCCGCGAGCCACAACGCGATGCCCGACAACGGGATCAAGTTCTTCGCCCGCGGCGGCCACAAGCTCGCCGACGAGCTGGAGGACCGCATCGAGTCCGTCTACGAGGAGCACCGCACCGGCGCGCCCTGGGACCGGCCCACCGGTGCGGGCGTCGGCCGCGTGAGCGACTACGACGAGGGCTTCGACAAGTACGTCGCCCACCTCATCGGGGTGCTCCCCAACCGGCTGGACGGGCTGAAGATCGTCCTGGACGAGGCGCACGGCGCGGCCGCCCGCGTGTCGCCCGAGGCCTTCGCCCGGGCGGGCGCCGAGATCATCACGATCGGCGCCGAGCCGGACGGCCTGAACATCAACGACGGCTGCGGCTCCACCCACCTGGACCTGCTCAAGCAGGCCGTGGTCGAGCACGGGGCCGACCTGGGCATCGCCCACGACGGCGACGCGGACCGCTGCCTCGCGGTCGACGCCTCGGGCGCCGAGGTCGACGGGGACCAGATCCTCGCCGTCCTGGCGCTGGCCATGCGCGAGGCCGGCTCGCTGCGCGGCGACACGGTCGTCGGCACGGTGATGTCGAACCTGGGCTTCAAGCTGGCCATGGAGGCCGAGGGCATCCGGGTCGTGCAGACCGGCGTCGGCGACCGGTACGTGCTGGAGGCGATGAAGGAGCACGGCTTCGCGCTGGGCGGCGAGCAGTCCGGCCACGTGATCATCCTGGACCACGCGACGACCGGCGACGGCACGCTGACCGGCCTCATGCTGGCGGCGCGGGTCGCGGCGACGGGCCGGCCGCTGGCCGAGCTGGCGGGCGTCATGCAGCGGCTGCCGCAGGTGCTCGTCAACGTCCGCGACGTCGACCGGACCAGGGTCGCCACCTCCGGCGAGCTGGCCGCGGCCGTCGTGGACGCCGAGCGCGAGCTCGGCACCACGGGTCGGGTGCTGCTGCGCCCGTCGGGTACCGAGCCGGTGGTGCGCGTCATGGTGGAGGCCGCCGACCTGGAGCAGGCTCGCGCGGTGGCCGGGCGCCTGGCCGACGTGGTGAAGTCGGCCCTCGGCTAGAAAGTGCCTCATGCGCGCGGTGGCGCGCCCGGCGGCCGGGTCATCCGGTACCGCCGGGCGCGCCACCGCCGTATCCGGCCCCTGTCCCGGGGCGGCGGGGCCGCACCGCAGCCTCAGAGCTTGCGCAGGCTCAGCTTCTGCACCTTGTGGTCGGCCCCCTTGCGGACGACCAGCGTGGCGCGGCCGCGGGTCGGGGCGACGTTCTGCAGCAGGTTCGGCTTGTTGACCGTCCGCCACATCGTCTTCGCGTACTCCAGGGCCTCCTCCTCGGAGACCTGCGTGTACTTGCGGAAGTAGGACGAGGGGTCCTGGAAGGCGGTCGCGCGCAGCTTGCGGAAGCGGTTGAGGTACCAGCGCTCGATGTCCTCGGCGCGCGCGTCCACGTACACGCTGAAGTCGAAGTAGTCGGCGAGGCCCACCCTGGTCCGGCCGTCCTTGCCGGGAAGGGCCGGCTGGAGGACGTTCAGGCCCTCCACGATGAGGATGTCGGGGCGGCGGACGACGAGCCGCTCGCCGGGCACGATGTCGTAGATCAGGTGGGAGTACACCGGGGCGGTGACCTCGTCCTTGCCGGCCTTGATGTCGGCGACGAAGCGGGTCAGGGCCCGGCGGTCGTAGGACTCGGGGAAGCCCTTGCGGGAGGTGAGGCCGCGCCGCCGGAGCTCCTCCATCGGGTAGAGGAAGCCGTCGGTGGTGACGCGCTCGACGCGGGGGTGCTCGGGCCAGCGCGCCAGCAGGGCCTGGAGCAGGCGGGCCACGGTGGACTTGCCGACGGCGACGGAGCCGGCGACGCCTATGACGAACGGGGTGCCCTGCTGGCTGCCGTGGCCGTTGCCGCCGGCGTCGCCGAGGAAGGTGTTCAGCGCGCCGCGCAGGTTGCTGGTGGCGCCGACGTACAGGTTGAGGAGGCGGGAGAGCGGCAGGTAGACGTCGCGGACCTCGTCCAGGTCGATGACGTCGCCGAGGCCGCGCAGCCGCTCGACTTCCTCGGCCGTCAGCGGCAGCGGCGTCCGCTCGCGCAGCGCGCTCCACTCGGCCCGGGTCAGGTCCACGTACGGGGAGGCCTCGGTCCGGCGCGGGGTGCGCTCGGGCCGGCCGGGGCGCTCCGTCCCGCAGTCCGGGTCCGGCGTGCTGCTTCGTGGCGGCGAAGTGATCACACTCCATTGTCGGGGCTGGGGGCCGTGCGTGGGTGGTGGGGTCGGTCACGTGGCGCAGGAGCGGGTTTCGGTCTCACTGCTGTCACGATCACGCCGCAGGGCTTTATTCATGGCGGTGCTGTCGGAGCGGGCGCGTAGATTTCCGATCAAGAACGTTTCCGGGCGGGTTCTTCCACGGGGAGTGGCGCCGCGCCGGACCGTTCTCGTCGTTTCGCAACCGCTTCCGGGGGAGTTCCACCATGCGCAGCACCTTCGTCCGTCGTTCTGTCATGACCGCGTCCGCCGTGTCCCTGGCGCTGCTCGCCACCGCGTGCGGCTCGTCCGACTCCAAGGGCGAGGCGAAGGCCGACGCCCCGGCCCCCGCCGCCTCCTCGGCGGCCCCGGCCGCGAAGGGCAAGACCGACGCCGAGATGGCCTCGGTGATCGTGAAGCAGGCCGACCTGCCCGACCACCTCATCAAGGAGGCCACGGGGGCGGAGGCCGCCCTCGGTGCCGCAGCCACCAGCGACAAGCCCGAGTGCCTGCCGCTGGTCAGGGCGCAGAGCCTCGCCCCGGTCGGGACGGCCACCGGCGCCGCCCGTACCAAGGTCGTCGCCAAGCCGAAGGAGCCGGCGGCGAACGCGAGCGCCGAGGAGAAGGTGAAGGCCGCGATGGACGCCCTCGGCGCCTCCGCCACGGCCGTGACCGTCGCCTCGTACGACGGCAAGGGGGCCGATGACGCCTTCGCCGCCCTGAAGGCCGCGGGCACGGCCTGCGCCGGCGGCTACACGGCCACCAGCGCCGGCGACACCGGCAAGATCAGCAAGGTGTCCGCGGGCACCCCGGTCACCGCGGGCGACGCCGCCCTGGCGTACACGGTCGAGAGCGACGCCGACGGCGAGAAGATCTCGACGCAGCTCGTCGTCGTCCGCAAGGGCAACACCCTGGCGACCTTCTCCGCGGTCAGCCTGAAGGGCACCGCCGAGCAGCCGAAGGCCGTCGTCGACGCGCAGGTCAAGAAGCTCGGCTGACCGAAGTCCCGTTCGAAGCACGTCAACCCCGCTCCGGCGCGTTCGCCGCGGCGGGGTTCTCGTTTCGGCCGGGTGCGGGACGGGGCGTCAACTCGGGCGTACGCTGCGCGCCATGTGCGGAATCGTGGGTTACGTGGGAGCGCAGTCGGCGCTCGATGTGGTCATCGCCGGACTCAAGCGGCTGGAGTACCGCGGCTACGACTCGGCGGGCGTCGCCGTCGTCGCCGACGGGGAGCTCGCAGCGACGAAGAAGGCCGGGAAGCTCGTCAACCTGGAGAAGCAGCTCGTCTCCCATCCGCTGCCGCCCGGCTCCACCGGGCTCGGCCACACCCGGTGGGCGACGCACGGCGGCCCCACCGACGCCAACGCCCACCCGCACCTGGACAACACGGGCCGGGTCGCCGTCGTCCACAACGGCATCATCGAGAACTTCGCCGCGCTGCGCGCCGAACTCGAAGACCGCGGGCACCGGCTGGACTCCGAGACCGACACCGAGGTCACCGCGCACCTGCTGGCCGAGGAGTTCGACGCGGCCGGGGACCTCGCGGAGGCCATGCGCCGGGTGTGCCGGCGCCTGGAGGGCGCCTTCACGCTGGTCGCCGTGCACGCCGACGTGCCGGACACCGTCGTCGGCGCGCGCCGCAACTCCCCGCTCGTCGTCGGCGTCGGCGAGGGCGAGAACTTCCTCGCCTCCGACGTGGCCGCGTTCATCGCGCACACCCGCTCCGCGATCGAGCTGGGCCAGGACCAGGTCGTGGAGCTGCGCCGGGACGGCGTCACCGTCACCCGGTTCGACGGCTCGCCCGCCGACGTCCGCGCCTACCACGTCGACTGGGACGCCTCGGCCGCCGAGAAGGGGGGCTACGACTACTTCATGCTCAAGGAGATCGCCGAGCAGCCCAAGGCCGTCGCCGACACCCTCCTCGGCCGCATCGACGCGAGCGGCTCCCTCACCCTCGACGAGGTGCGCATCCCCGCCTCCGTGCTCCGCGAGGTCGACAAGGTGGTGATCGTGGCCTGCGGCACGGCCTACCACGCCGGACTCATCGCCAAGCTGGCCATCGAGCACTGGACGCGGATCCCCTGCGAGACGGAGCTGGCGAGCGAGTTCCGCTACCGCGACCCGATCCTGGACCAGCGGACGCTCGTCGTGGCCATCTCGCAGTCCGGGGAGACCATGGACACGCTGATGGCGCTGCGGCACGCGCGGGAGCAGGGCGCGAGGGTGCTCGCCATCTGCAACACCAACGGCTCGACGATCCCCCGCGAGTCGGACGCCGTGCTGTACACGCACGCCGGCCCGGAGGTGGCCGTCGCCTCGACCAAGGCGTTCCTGACCCAGCTGGTGGCCTGCTACCTGGTCGCGCTCTACCTGGGCCAGGTGCGCGGCACGAAGTGGGGCGACGAGGTCGGCGCGGTCGTCCGCGAACTGTCCGACATCGCCGGGGCGGTGGAGGCCGTCCTGGAGACCATGGAGCCGGTGCGGGCGCTGGCGCGGTCCCTCGCCGACAAGGACACCGTGCTGTTCCTCGGCCGGCACGTCGGCTACCCGGTGGCCCTGGAGGGCGCGCTGAAGCTGAAGGAGCTCGCGTACATGCACGCGGAGGGATTCGCGGCGGGCGAGCTCAAGCACGGCCCGATCGCGCTGATCGAGAAGGACCTGCCGGTGGTGGTGGTCGTGCCGTCGCCGCGGGGGCGCTCCGTCCTCCACGACAAGATCGTCTCGAACATCCAGGAGATCCGGGCGCGCGGCGCGCGGACCATCGTCATCGCCGAGGAGGGCGACGACGCGGTCGTCCCCTACGCCGACCACCTGGTCCGCATCCCGGCGACCCCGACGCTGCTCCAGCCGCTGGTGGCGACGGTGCCGCTCCAGGTGTTCGCGTGCGAACTGGCCACGGCGCGCGGCAACGAGGTGGACCAGCCGCGTAATCTCGCGAAGTCCGTGACCGTGGAGTAGCAGAGAGAGCGGGGGGTCGCCGTCGTGATCATCGGCGTGGGGATCGACGTGGCGGAGATCGAGCGCTTCGGCGTGTCGATGGAGCGGACGCCGGGCATGGCCCAGCGGCTGTTCACCGAGTCGGAGCTGGTTCTGCCGAGCGGCGAGCGGCGCGGGATCGCCTCGCTCGCCGCCCGCTTCGCCGCGAAGGAGGCGCTCGCCAAGGCGCTCGGCGCGCCCGGCGGCATGCTGTGGACCGATGCGGAGGTGTACGTGGAGGAGACGGGGCAGCCGCGGGTGCGGGTGCGGGGCACCGTCGAGGCGCGGGCGGTGGAGCTGAACGTGAAGTCCTTCCACCTCTCGCTCAGCCACGACGCGGGCGTCGCCTCGGCCGTCGTCATCGCCGAGGGCTGACGGCTGCCGCGCCGCCGATCGGGCAGGCTGGGCCCATGCGTACTGCTTACAGCGTGGAGAACGTGCGGGCCGCGGAGCGGGCGGCGATGGCGCGGCTGCCGGAGGGCGCCCTGATGCAGCGTGCGGCGGCCGGGCTGGCCGCCGCCTGCGCCGGCCTGCTGCCGAGGGTGTACGGCGCCCGGGTCGTCCTGCTCGTCGGGCCGGGCGACAACGGCGGCGACGCCCTGTACGCGGGCGCCCGGCTCGCCCGCCGCGGCGCCGCGGTGACCGCGGTGCCCGCCGACCCCGGCCGCGTGCACCCGGGCGGGCTGGCGGCCCTGCGCGCCGCGGGCGGCCGGCTGTCCGCCGCGGTGCCCGACCGCGCGGACCTCGTCGTGGACGGCCTGCTCGGCATCGGCGGGCAGGGCGGGCTGCGCCCGGCCGCGGCGGCGCTGGCGGAGCGGATCCCGCCCGGTGCGCCCGTCGTGGCCGTGGACCTGCCCAGCGGGGTGGACGCGGACACCGGGGAGGTCGCCGGGGCGGCCGTACGGGCCGACACCACCGTCACGTTCGGGGCGTACAAGACGGGACTCCTCGTCGACCCCGGCGCAGCCCTGGCCGGCGAGGTGCGGCTGGTGGACATCGGCCTCGACCCCGCCGCGCTCGGCACCCCGGCCGCCGCCGCCCTGGAGGACGCCGACCTCCCGACCCTCCTGCCGCGGCCCGGCGCGGCGAGCGACAAGTACAGCCGCGGCGTCGTCGGCGTCGTCGCCGGATCGGCGCAGTACCCGGGCGCGGCCGTCCTGGCCGTGGCGGGCGCGCTGCGCGGCGGCGCCGGAGCCGTGCGCTACGTCGGCCCGGCGCACGAGGAGGTGCTGGCCCGCTACCCGGAGACGCTGATCGGGCGCGGCCGGGTGCAGGCCTGGGTGGTCGGGCCCGGCCTCGGCGGCGACCGGGCCGCGGAGGCGGCGCAGGCGCTGGCCGAGCCGGTGCCGGTGCTGGTGGACGCGGACGGGCTGCGCGGCCTGGACCCGGCGGTGCTGCGCGCCCGCACCGCGCCGACCCTGCTGACGCCGCACGCGGGGGAGGCGGCCGCGCTGCTGGGCGTCCCGCGCGCGGACGTGGAGTCGGGGCGGCTCGCGGCCGTACGGGAGCTGGCCGGCCGGTTCGGGGCCGTGGTGCTGCTGAAGGGCTCGACGACGCTGGTGTGCGACGGCCGCGGGCCCGTCCGGGTGAACCCGACCGGAACGCCCTGGCTCGCCACGGCCGGCAGCGGCGACGTCCTGTCCGGCCTCGCCGGCTCCCTCCTCGCGGCCGGTCTGCCGGCCGCCGACGCGGCCTCCGCGGCGGCGTACCTGCACGGCCTGGCCGCCGGGCGCGCCGCGGCCGGCGCCCCGCTGCTCGCCCAGGAGGTGGCCGCGGCGCTGCCCGCGGCCTGGCGCGCGGTGCAGGGCTCCTGACGCACCGTAGGCCCGCCGCGGGCCCCCGCGGGGCGGTCCGCCGCAGGTCCGGGCGGATCGACTGTGACAGGGCCGGTACACGCCCTGCGGTCGGCCCGGGACGGCCTCTGAGAGACTGGGGGCGATGAACGAGACACCGACGCGCGTGTACGCCGAGATCGATCTGGACGCGGTACGGGAGAACGTGCGCGCCCTGCGCGCGCGGGCGCCCCGGGCCGCGCTCATGGCCGTGGTCAAGGCGGACGCCTACGGGCACGGTGCCGTCCCCTGCGCCCGCGCCGCGCTGGAGGCCGGCGCGGCCTGGCTCGGCACGGCCACCCCGCAGGAGGCGCTCGCCCTGCGCGCCGCCGGGATCGGCGCGCCCCTGCTGTGCTGGCTGTGGACGCCGGGCGGCCCCTGGCGCGAGGCCGTCGAGGCCGGCATCGACGTGTCCGTCAGCGGGATGTGGGCCCTGCGCGAGGTGCAGGAAGCCGCCCGGGCCGCGGGCCGCCCCGCCCGCATCCAGCTGAAGGCCGACACCGGGCTCGGCCGGGCGGGCTGCCAGCCCGCCGACTGGGCCGAGCTGGTCGGCGCGGCCGCGGCCGCCGAGGCCGCGGGCAGCGTGCGCGTCACCGGGATCTGGTCGCACTTCGCCTGCGCCGACGAGCCGGGGCACCCGTCGATCCCGCTCCAGCTCACCGCCTTCGGGGACATGCTCGCGTACGCCGAGAAGGAGGGCCTGGAGCCGGAGGTCCGGCACATCGCCAACTCCCCGGCGACGCTCACCCTCCCCGAGAGCCACTACGACCTGGTGCGCTGCGGGCTCGCCGTCTACGGGGTGTCGCCCGCGCCCGAGCTGGGCACCTCCGCGGAGCTGGGCCTGCGTCCGGCGATGTCGCTGAAGGCCTCCGTCGCCCTGGTCAAGACGGTGCCCGCCGGGCACGGCGTCAGCTACGGCCTCCACTACACCACCGGCGCCGAGACCGACCTGGCGCTGATCCCCGCCGGGTACGCCGACGGCGTCCCCCGGCACGCCTCCGGCCGCGGCCCGGTCGCGGTCGGAGGAAGGATTCGCCACATCGCCGGCCGCGTCGCCATGGACCAGTTCGTCGTCGACCTCGGCCGCGACCACGGCCCCTGGCGCGTCCGTCCGGGCGACGAGGCCGTCCTCTTCGGCAGCGGCGCGCACGGCGAGCCCACCGCCGAGGACTGGGCGCAGGCGGCGGACACGATCGCCTACGAGATCGTCACCCGCATCGGAGCACGCGTGCCCCGCGTCTACCGCAACGGCTGAGTGGGGACCGCGTGAGCGAGAACTGGCGCAGAGCAGGCTGGGCCGGGGCCGTCATCGGCGTGGTGGCCGCCGGTGCGGCGGCCGGCGTGGCCGTCGAACGGATCACGGTCGGGCGGGGCGTGCGCCGCAAGGCGCGCCTGGCGCTCGACGCCGCCGGCGACTACGGCTCCCTGCGCGGGACCGCGGGCGCCGCGTACGCGGAGGACGGCACCGAGCTGCACTACGAGGTGGAGGAGCCGGCCCAGGACGCCGAGCGGGCCCGCCCGGGGCTGCGGCCCAGCACCGAGCCCGCCCCGACCGTCGTGTTCTGCCACGGATACTGCCTCGCCCAGGACTCCTGGCACTTCCAGCGCGCCGCCGTGCGCGGGACGGTCCGCGCCGTGTACTGGGACCAGCGCAGCCACGGCCGCAGCGCCCGCGGATTCGCCCAGGCCGACGGCGAGCCCGTCACCATCGACTGCCTCGGCCGCGACCTGAAGGCCGTCATCGACGCCGCCGCCCCCGAGGGCCCGCTCATCCTGGTGGGGCACTCCATGGGCGGCATGACGATCATGGCGCTGGCCGACCAGTACCCCGACCTGGTCCGCGACCGCGTCGTCGGCGTCGCCCTGGTCGGCACCTCCAGCGGCCGCCTCGGCGAGGTGACGTACGGGCTGCCCGCCGTCGGGCTCGGCGCGGTCCGGCGCATCCTGCCGCCCGTCCTGAAGGTGCTCGGATCCCAGGTCGAGCTGGTGGAGCGGGGCCGCAGGGCCACCGCCGACCTCTTCGCCGGGATGGTCAAGCTGTACTCGTTCGGCGCGCCCCGCGAGGTGGACCCCGGGGTCGCGCGGTTCGCGGAGCGGCTCATCGAGCACACCCCCATCGACGTGGTCGCCGAGTTCTACCCGGCCTTCCAGGCCCATGACAAGACGGACGCCCTCCAGCGGTTCGGGGACATCCCGGTCACCGTCATCGCCGGCGACCACGACATGATCACGCCCGCCGCGCACAGCCAGGCCATCAAGGACGCCCTGCCCGCCGCGGAGCTCGTCGTCCTGGAGCGGGCCGGGCACCTGATGATGCTGGAGTACCCGGAGACGGTGACAGGGCTGCTCCTGGAGCTGTTCGCCCGCACCGGAGCGGTGCCCGCAGCGGCTAACGTTGGCGGACATGGAAGACGTACCGCTGGAAGCCCCCCGCAGCCCGGTGCCGCAGCCGGGTCCGGGCCCGCAGGGACCTGAGGCCGCGGCCCGGGCCCGCATCACCGTCGACTCGCCCGGGGCGATGCAGGCCCTCGGCCGGAGCATCGCCGGCCTGCTGCGCCCCGGCGACCTCGTGCTGCTGACCGGGGAGCTCGGCGCGGGCAAGACGACGCTGACGCGCGGGCTGGGCGAGGGGCTCGGCGTGCGGGGCGCGGTGACCTCGCCGACGTTCGTGATCGCCCGGGTGCACCCGCCGCTGGGGACCGGGCCGGCGCTGGTGCACGTGGACGCGTACCGGCTGGGCGGCGGGCTCGACGAGATGGAGGACCTGGACCTCGACGTGTCGCTGCCCGAGTCCGTGGTCGTCGTCGAGTGGGGCGACGGCAAGGTGGAGGAGCTCTCCGACGACCGGCTGCACGTGGTGATCGCGCGGGCCGTCGGGCACGAGGAGGTCCTCGACGACGTACGGGAGGTCACCGTGCACGGGGTCGGCGCCCGCTGGGCCGCGCCGGACGCGCTCGCCGGGCTGCGGGCCGCGGGCTGAGGCGCGCGGGGCGGGACGGGCGGCTGCCGCCGGGGAAAACGTGCCGACAACCTGTCGGGAAGATATTGCGCCGGATGAGGCACCCGTGGTGACATGGTACAGAGGGCAGGTTAGGCCTACCTAAGTACGGCCGGCCCGGGGCCAGGAGGGCAGCCATGTCGACAGGAGCAGCACCCCGCGACCACCGCCCGGCCGCCGTCCCCATGGGCACGCTCCTCGCCGCCTGCGCGGCGGCGACCGCCGTCTCCACGCCCCCCGCCCGCGAGCAGGCCCGGCCCGTACGCGACACCGCCGCCCCCGGCCGCGGCGCAGCGGCCCGCGGGCCGCTCGCGCAGCCCGGACCGGAATCCGAGGCCGCCTGACCCTCCGCTGCCGGGAAGCCGTCCTCCGAACGGGTGTATCCGCGCCCGGCGCCGGGTCAGGGAACGACGACGATCTTCGAGTTGATCGTCGCGAACGCCCACATCGCGTCGCCGTCGGCCCGGCTCATGCGGATGCCGCCGGTCTTCTTCGCCGGGTCCGGCTGCGGCATCCCGCCGTCGGTGCGCGCGCTGAAGCCCACCACGACGCCGTCGGCGCTCGCGAAGCGCACCACGTGCTCGACGGGCACCCCGTCCGAGCCGGTCACCGCGCCCGAACGCGAACTCACCAGGTAGGTGCCGGTCTTCGGGTGGACCGTGCTCGGCATCACCGGGAACGTCCGGGGCTCCCGGCCGTCCTCGCCGACCAGCCACACCCGCTTCTGGCCGAGCGAGTACACGACCCGCACACCGGTGCCGGAGTCCGCCGGCACGGCCGCCGGCTTCTCCGGGCCCGGCGCCGGAGCGGCCGCCGCGGCGGAGGGCGCCGCCTGCGGGGTCTGCGCGGGAGCCGCGGGCGCGGTCGCGGAGGCCTGGTAGCCGAGGAAGCCGACCGCGGCCAGCGCCGCGACGGTGAGCCCGGCCACGATTCCCGAGCTTCTGCTTGCCACCTTGCTCCACCTCTCCGTGCTTCCCCTGGCCGGCCGCCCCGCCGGCGGGTGCGCCCCCGGCCCCCGGTCCCGGCCGATGCCTGGGTCGAAGGTAGCAGCCGGGGTGCCCGGCGACCGGCCGCAAGGGCCGGGGCCCGGGGAGTCGTAGGCTGTTCGCGTGCTCTTGCTCGCCGTAGATACCGCCACGCCCGCCGTCACCGTCGCCCTCCACGACGGCCGCGAGACCGTCGCCGAGTCCCACCAGGTCGACGCCCGCCGCCACGGGGAGCTGCTGCTCCCCTCCGTGGACCGCGTCCTCGCCGAGGCGGGGCTGAAGCTCGACGCCCTCACCGGCATCGTCGTCGGGGTCGGCCCGGGCCCCTACACCGGGCTGCGCGTGGGCCTGGCCACCGCCACCACCTTCGCCGCCGTCCTCGGCATCCCCGTCCACGGGCTGTGCACCCTCGACGGGCTCGCGTACGCCGCGGGGGCCGCCGGCATCGAGGGCCCCTTCACCGTCGCCACCGACGCACGGCGCAAGGAGGTCTACTGGGCGCGCTACGAGGACCCCCTCACCCGGGTCGGCGAGCCCGCCGTGGACCGCCCGGCCGACATCGCCGAGCAGGTCGCCGGGCTGCCCGCCGTCGGCCAGGGCGCCCGCCTGTACCCGCAGGTCTTCACCGACGCCCGCTACCCCGAGCACCAGAGCGCCGCCGCGCTGGCCGCACTGGCCGCGCACCGGCTGGAGGCCGGCCTGGACTTCCTGCCGCCGGTCCCGCTGTACCTGCGCCGGCCCGACGCCCAGGTGCCCAAGAACTACAAGGTGGTCACCCCGCAGTGACCGCCCGCCCGTCGCCCGGCCCCCCACTCCCGGCGCCGCCGCACGCCGGCGCCGCCGCCCTGCGCCCGATGCGCTGGTGGGACATCGGGCCCGTGCTCGAACTGGAGCAGGACCTCTTCCCCGAGGACGCCTGGTCGGCCGGCATGTTCTGGTCCGAGCTCGCCCACTCCCGCGGCCCGCGCGCCACCCGTCACTACGTGGTCGCGGAGGACGCGGCGGGCCGCCTCGTCGGCTACGCCGGGCTCGCCGCCGCAGGCGACCTGGCCGACGTCCAGACCATCGCGGCCGCCCGCGACCAGTGGGGGACCGGGCTCGGCGCCCGGCTGCTCACCGACCTGCTGCGCGCCGCGACCGCGTTCGAGTGCGCCGAGGTGCTGCTGGAGGTGCGGGTGGACAACACCCGCGCGCAGAAGCTCTACGAGCGCTTCGGCTTCGAGCCGATCGGCTTCCGCAGGGGCTACTACCAGCCCGGCAACGTCGACGCGCTCGTGATGCGCCTTTCCGATCCCGCACACTCCGTCCCCGCGGACGGACCCGTACAAGGTGAGACCCATGGCTGACGAACCGCTCGTCCTCGGCATCGAGACCTCCTGCGACGAGACTGGCGTCGGCATCGTCCGCGGCACCACCCTGCTGGCCGACGCCGTCGCCTCCAGCGTCGACGAGCACGCCCGCTTCGGCGGGGTCGTGCCCGAAGTGGCCTCCCGCGCGCACCTGGAGGCGATGGTCCCGACCATCGAGCGCGCCCTGGAGGAGGCCGGGGTCAGCGCCCGCGACCTCGACGGGATCGCCGTCACCGCCGGGCCCGGCCTGGCCGGTGCGCTGCTCGTCGGCGTGTCCGCCGCGAAGGCGTACGCGTACGCCCTCGGCAAGCCGCTGTACGGGGTGAACCACCTGGCCTCGCACATCTGCGTCGACCAGCTGGAGCACGGGCCGCTGCCCGAGCCGACGATGGCGCTGCTGGTGTCCGGCGGGCACTCCTCGCTGCTGCTCGCCCCGGACATCACCTCCGACGTGCGGCCGCTCGGTTCGACCATCGACGACGCCGCCGGCGAGGCATTCGACAAGATCGCGCGGGTGCTGCAGCTCGGCTTCCCCGGCGGGCCCGTCATCGACCGGCTCGCGAAGGAGGGCGACCCGAAGGCGATCAACTTCCCGCGCGGGCTGACCGGGTCGCGCGACCCCGCGTACGACTTCTCCTTCTCCGGGCTGAAGACGGCCGTGGCCCGCTGGATCGAGGCGAAGCGGAACGCGGGCGAGGAGGTGCCGGTGCGGGACGTGGCGGCGTCCTTCCAGGAGGCCGTGGTGGACGTCCTCACGCGCAAGGCGATCCGCGCGTGCAAGGACGAGGGCGTCGACCACCTGATGATCGGCGGCGGCGTCGCCGCGAACTCCCGGCTGCGGGCGCTGGCGCAGGAGCGCTGCGACGACGCGGGCATCGTCCTGCGCGTGCCGCGGCCCAAGCTGTGCACCGACAACGGCGCCATGGTCGCGGCCCTGGGCGCGGAGATGGTCCGGCGGAACCGGCCGGCCTCGGACTGGGACCTGTCCGCGGACTCCTCGCTGCCGGTGACGGACCCGCACGTGCCGGGCACCGCGGGGGAGGAGCACGGCCACGGCCACGGGCACGGGCATGCGCACGACCACGACCACGTGCACGAGCTGAGCAAGGACAACCTGTACTCGTGAGCACCGTCGCGCTGATGTGGGAGGCCCGGGCCGCCGAGGGCCGCGGGCCGGAGCTGCTGGCCTGGGCCCGCGCACAGGCCCCGGAGGGGGAGCCGCTGCGGCGGGAGGTGTTCCGCGCGCCGCAGGACCGGGTGCTGGTCGTCACCTGGTGGGAGGCCGAGGACGGCCTGTCCGCCGTCCTGCCCGAACTCCCGGCCCCGCCCGCCGGCCTGGCCGCCCGCCCGGTCCACCGCTGGCGCTTCGAGTCGGTCGAGGCGTCGCCCGCCCGCTGACCGGGCGGGCGGGCCCTCACACAGCGGCGGCGGGCGCCCCGATCAGCATCGACGGGGCGCCCGCGACGCGGGTGAGGAAGACCGTCGCCGCGTTCGGCCCCTGCGGCTTGACCTTCCGGCGGAGCTCCTCCGGTTCGATGGCCGAGCCGCGCTTCTTCACCGTCAGGGTGCCGACGCCGCGCTCCCGCAGCAGGGCCTTCAGGGTCTTCAGGCCGAACGGCAGCACGTCGGTGATCTCGTACGCGGTCGCGTACGGCGTCGCGCGCAGCTCGTCCGCGGTGACGTAGGCGATCGTCGGGTCGATGAGCCGGCCCCCGAGCCGGCCGGCGACCTCGGCGACGAGGTGCGAGCGGATGACGGCGCCGTCGGGCTCGTAGAGGTACCGGCCCACGGGCCCGACCGGGGGTGGCGGCAGCGGTCCGGCGGCGTGCAGGGAGCGTGGCCCGGGCAGCAGGGTGGCGCGTACGGCGGGGCCGGCGCCGGGCGCGGCGCCCGCGGCCCCTTCGGCCGCCGTGCCGAACCACAGCACGGCCTCCTTCACGTCGCCGTGGTCGGAGATCCACTCGGCCTCGGCCCCCGCGGGGACGGCCTCGTGCGGGATTCCGGGGGCGATCTTGACGGCGCCGCAGGGGGCCGCGGCGGCCGCCCGGGCCGCCCAGGACAGCGGCGGCGAGTAGGCCTCCGGGTCGAAGACCCGGCCGCGGCCGCCGCGCCGGGCGGGGTCGACGAACACGGCGTCGTACCCGGAGGTGTCGACGGCCGCGACGTCCTCCTCGCGGACCTCGACCAGGTCGGCCAGGCCCAGCGCCGCGGCGTTGGCGCGGGCGACGGCCGCGGTCAGCGGGTCGCGGTCCACCGCCAGGACCCGGATGCCCCGCCGGGCCAGGGCCAGGGCGTCGCCGCCGATGCCGCAGCACAGGTCGGCGACGCTGCGCACGCCGAGGGCGGCGAGCCGGCCGGCGCGGTACGCGGCCACGGAGGCGCGGGTCGCCATCTCGGCGCCGCCGGGCGTGAAGTACATCCGGAAGGCGTCCTCCGCACCGAACTTCGCCACCGCGCGCTGCCGCAGCCGGGCCTGTCCGAGCGCGGCGGAGACGAGCGGGGCGGGGTGGTCGCGGCGCAGCCGGGTGGCGACGGCGAGCTCCTTGCCCGGGTCGTAGTCGCGGAGGGAGTCCAGGAGGGTGCGGCCCTCGGGGGTCAGGAGGGCGGCGAAGTCTTCGGGGGTCACCCGTTCATTGTCGGCCAGTGTGGGCCAGTCGGTTGAAGACCGCCCTCCGCTCCGCGGTGTCGGCGGGGCGGCGCGCGGGTGCGGTGCCAGGATGCGCTGCTATGCAGCTAGTACGACAAAAGGAACATAAGGCGCTTCATGGTCGCCGGTCGTCGGCCGGCCCCCTCGGCGGGCGGGCCGGTGTCGCGGCCGCCGCCCTGCTCGTCGCCGCCCTCGGCACGGCGTGCGGCTCCTCGAAGGACTCCGGCGCACCCGCCCCCGCCAAGTCCGGCAAGGGCGCCGAGGCGCCGGGCGCGGCCGGCGCGGCCGGCACCTACGCCGAGAAGCAGAAGGCCGCCCGGCTGGCGGTCGTCGCCGCGGCGAAGAAGTGGAAGCTCGACAAGCCGCCCCTCGTGGCCCCTCCGGCCCCCGAGGAGAAGCCGGAGATCACCACCCGCGACGGCTTCGAGGTCGACGGCCACGACGAACTCCCCCCGGTCTTCACCACCGTTCCGACCGAGGACAAGGTCGTCTTCCTGACGATCGACGACGGCGCGGAGAAGGACCCCGAGTTCCTGAGGATGATGCAGGAGCTGAAGATCCCGTACACGGCGTTCGTCAGCGACTACCTCATCCGCGACAACTACCCGTACTTCAAGGCCATGCAGGCCGCGGGCGTCACCCTGAACAACCACACCCTCAACCACCGGTACATGCCCGCGCTCTCCTACGAGAAGCAGCGCGAGGAGATCTGCGGCCAGCAGGACACCATCCAGAAGACCTTCGGCAAGCGCCCGACGCTCTTCCGGCCGCCGTACGGCAACTACAACGAGGACACCCTGCGCGCGGCAAAGTCCTGCGGCATCAAGGCCGTTCCGCTGTGGAACGCCGAAGGCTTCCCGAACCGGATGGACTACCGTGAATGGGACCGCGACCTGCATCCCGGAGATATCATCCTCACGCATTTCCGGGGGAGCGAGGACTGGAAGGGCACCATGCCCGACATGATCCGCCACGTCATGAAGACCGTCACGGACAAGGGTTACGCCGTGGCCCGCTTGGAGGACTACCTGTGAAGGACGCGCGCCGGCTGACGGCTGCCACACTCGCTGCCGGCGCGCTGGCGCTGTCCCTGGCGGGATGCGGGAACAGCGTGGACCCGATCGAGCGGCTGGGCCGCAACACCGCCCGGTCCGAGTCCTCCGCCCCGGCCGGGGACCAGGGGGCCGGGCCGGGCGCCTCCTCCCCGTCGGCCTCCGCGGCCGACGGCCAGGCGTACCGCAAGTGGGGGCTCGCCGCGCCCCTGGAGTACGCCCCCAAGCCGGCGCAGAAGCCGGCCCTGCCGCCCGGCGCGCCCGGGAAGGCGCAGGTCGTGGACCGAATACCCCTGCCCCCGGGCGAGAAGACCGTCTTCCTCACCTTCGACGACGGCGCCGAGAAGGACCCCGAGTTCCTGAAGATGGCGGCCGACCTCAGGCTGCCGATCAGCATGTTCCTCACGGACAGCGCCGCCTCGTCCGACTACGGGCACTTCGAGAAGCTCCGCGACAACGGCTCGGGCAGCACCGTGAACAACCACACGCTGACGCACCCGAACCTGCGGACCCTGCCCTTCGCCGCGCAGAAGAAGGAGATATGCGGTCAGCAGGAACGCCTGGAGAAGCGTTTCGGCACCAAGCCGCCCCTCTTCCGCCCGCCCTATGGCAACTACAACGACGACACGCTGAGGGCCGCCGCCGAGTGCGGCATCTCGCAGGTCGTGCTGTGGCGGGCGTCGATGCAGATCAAGGACTTCCAGTACGCCGAGGGCTCCGGCCTCAAGCCCGGCGACATCGTCCTCGCCCACTTCCGCGGCCCCGCCGAGCTCAAGGGCGCCACCGAGGTCCAGATGACCGCGAACATGCTGCGGAGCATCCAGGAGCAGGGCTTCCGCATAGGCCGCCTGGAGGACTACCTCTGAGGCCCTGACGGTCCCGGCCCGCACGGCCCCTGCGGCTCCCCGGCCTGCGGCCCGGTGCGGACGGCCGCCCGGACCCGGTGCGGGCGGAAGAGGCCCGGGATCCCCGCGCCTCCGGGCTGCCGGGTCAGCGGCCCGGCACCGCCGGGGCCGGGCGCGCGTACGCCGGCGCGGCGGACGGCGCCGGGGCGCGCCGGTCGGCCTCGCGCAGCCGCTCCGCGCTGTCGCTGATCCGCAGCAGCAGCGCGACCATGATCCAGTTGGCCAGCAGCGACGAGCCGCCCTTCGCCAGGAACGGCAGCGCCTTGCCGGTCAGCGGGATCAGCCCGGTCACACCCCCCGCCACGACGAACACCTGGAGCGCCAGCGCCGCCGACAGGCCCACCGCCAGCAGCTTGCCGAACGGGTCGCGGGCGCCGAGCGCCATCCGCAGCCCCCGCTGCACGAGGAGGGCGTACAGCAGCAGGACGGCCATGACGCCCGCGAGGCCGAGCTCCTCGCCGACGGTGGTGAGGATGAAGTCGCTGCGGCCGGCGAACTTGATCAGCTCGGGGTGGCCGAGGCCCAGCCCCGTCCCCGACATGCCGCCGCTGCCGAAGCCGAACAGTGCCTGCGCCGCCTGGTCCGAGGTCACGCCCGGCGGCCGCTGCTCCCGGTAGTACGACAGCGGGTCCAGCCAGGCCGCCACCCGCGCCTTGACGTGCGGCTCGGCCGAGCCGACCGCGAAGGCGCCGCCCGCGGCCATGACCAGGCCGCACACGATCCATCCGGTGCGCTCGGTGGCCACGTACAGCATGACCACGAAGACGCCGAAGAAGATCAGCGAGGTCCCGAGGTCGCGCTCGAAGACCAGGACGAGCAGCGAGAGGACCCACACCGTGGCGATCGGGCCGAGCTGCCGCATCGGCGGCAGCTGCATGCCGAGGAACCGGCGGCCCGTCAGCGCCAGCGATTCCCGGTGGACCACCAGGTAGCCCGCGAAGAACACCGCGATCATGATCTTCACGAACTCGCCGGGCTGCACCGACAGCCCGCCGACGACGATCCACCGCTTGGCGCCGTACGTGTCCGCCGGGGAGAAGGCCGGCGCGGCCAGCAGCACCAGCGCCGCCGCCATGGTGAGGTAGATGAACCGCTGGAGCCGGCGGTGGTCGCGCAGCAGGGCCAGTACCAGCAGGCAGGCCGCCACCCCGACGACCGTCCACACGAGCTGGCCGGGCGCGTACGCGTCGCCCCCGTACTGCTCGATGTACGCGTGGTCGAGCCGGTGCAGCAGCACCAGCCCGAGCCCTGTCAGCAGCAGGGCCAGGGGCAGGACGAGCGGATCGGCGTACGCCGCGAACCGGCGCACGCCCAGGTGGGCGGCGAGGGCGAGCAGGCTCATGCTGGCCGCGAAGTCGGCCAGGCTCGCCGGGAGTACGCCGTTCAGCGCGAGGCCGGCGCTCGCGTGGCCGAGGACGGTGATGCCGACGGTGAGGGCGAGCAGCAGGGCCTCGGTGCGCCGGCGCGCGCCCGCCGGCGTGAGGGGCTTCAGGCCCCGCACGGCGCGCCGGGTCCGGCCGGAGTGATCTCGTCCGCATTCGGGCGCTTTATCTTCATATCTTCTACGACGTCCCCGGCCGCCCAGGGGTTGCCCCGAACCGCTGCGAGGAGGCGCGGTATTCGGCCCAGGAGTGGCCGGAAGGTGTACGACGGCGGAGCGTGTTGGCACTCCGCTTGACCGAGTGCTAATCGCCGGAATAGTCTCGCACCTGGCACTCGCCCCCGGTGAGTGCCAACACAGCGACGGGCAGGTCCGGCACCCGCGACGACGGATCCACCTGGTCGCCACCTCAGACAGTTAACCCCGTGAGATCTCCGAAGGGGGAGGTCGGATCGTGACGACCGCCAGCTCCAAGGTTGCCATCAAGCCGCTTGAGGACCGCATCGTGGTCCAGCCGCTCGACGCCGAGCAGACCACGGCCTCCGGCCTGGTCATCCCGGACACCGCGAAGGAGAAGCCCCAGGAGGGCGTCGTCCTCGCCGTGGGCCCGGGCCGCTTCGAGGACGGCCAGCGCCTGCCGCTGGACGTCTCCGTCGGCGACGTCGTGCTGTACAGCAAGTACGGCGGCACCGAGGTGAAGTACAGCGGCGAGGAGTACCTCGTCCTCTCGGCTCGCGACGTGCTCGCGATCATCGAGAAGTAGTTCACTTCTCCCAGCACTGCTTTGAGCTGCGCCCCTGGTCACCCCGCTGATTGCCGGGCGGCGAGGGGCGCGGTTCTTTGAACCCTAGTTTTCGAGAGGGCTGAACCGCTCCCATGGCGAAGATCCTGAAGTTCGACGAGGACGCCCGTCGCGCCCTCGAGCGCGGCGTCAACAAGCTGGCCGACACGGTCAAGGTGACGATCGGCCCCAAGGGCCGCAACGTCGTCATCGACAAGAAGTTCGGCGCCCCCACCATCACCAACGACGGTGTCACCATCGCCCGCGAGGTCGAGCTGGACGACCCGTACGAGAACCTCGGCGCGCAGCTGGTGAAGGAGGTGGCGACCAAGACCAACGACATCGCGGGCGACGGCACCACCACCGCCACCGTCCTGGCCCAGGCGCTGGTGCGCGAGGGTCTGCGCAACGTCGCCGCCGGCGCCTCCCCGGCCGCCCTGAAGAAGGGCATCGACGCCGCGGTCAAGGCCGTGTCCGCCGAGCTCCTCGCGACCGCCCGCCCGATCGAGGACAAGTCCGACATCGCCGCCGTCGCCGCGCTCTCCGCTCAGGACCAGCAGGTCGGCGAGCTCATCGCCGAGGCGATGGACAAGGTCGGCAAGGACGGCGTCATCACCGTCGAGGAGTCCAACGCCTTCGGCCTGGAGCTCGAGTTCACCGAGGGCATGGCCTTCGACAAGGGCTACCTGTCGCCGTACTTCGTCACGGACCAGGAGCGCATGGAGGCGGTCCTGGAGGACCCCTACATCCTGATCCACCAGGGCAAGATCGCCTCGATCCAGGACCTGCTGCCGCTGCTGGAGAAGGTCATCCAGGCGGGCGGCTCCAAGCCGCTGCTGATCATCGCCGAGGACGTCGAGGGCGAGGCCCTGTCGACCCTGGTGGTCAACAAGATCCGCGGCACGTTCAACGCCGTCGCGGTCAAGGCCCCCGGCTTCGGCGACCGCCGCAAGGCGATGCTCCAGGACATGGCCACCCTCACCGGTGCCACCGTCATCGCCGAGGAGGTCGGCCTCAAGCTCGACCAGGCCGGCCTGGACGTCCTGGGCACCGCGCGCCGCGTGACCGTCACCAAGGACGACACCACCATCGTCGACGGTGCGGGCTCCTCCGAGGACGTCCTCGGCCGCGTCAACCAGATCAAGGCCGAGATCGAGGCGACCGACTCCGACTGGGACCGCGAGAAGCTCCAGGAGCGCCTCGCGAAGCTCGCCGGCGGCGTCTGCGTCATCAAGGTCGGCGCCGCCACCGAGGTGGAGCTGAAGGAGCGGAAGCACCGCCTGGAGGACGCCATCTCCGCGACCCGCGCCGCGGTCGAGGAGGGCATCGTCTCCGGTGGCGGTTCCGCGCTCGTCCACGCCGTCAAGGTCCTGGAGGGCAACCTCGACCTGACCGGCGACGAGGGCACCGGTGTCGCGGTCGTGCGCCGCGCCGCCGTCGAGCCGCTGCGCTGGATCGCCGAGAACGCGGGCCTTGAGGGCTACGTCATCACCTCCAAGGTGGCCGAGCTCGACAAGGGCCAGGGCTTCAACGCCGCCTCCGGCGAGTACGGCGACCTGGTCAAGGCCGGCGTCATCGACCCGGTCAAGGTGACCCGCTCCGCCCTGGAGAACGCCGCCTCCATCGCCTCCCTGCTGCTCACGACCGAGACCCTGGTCGTCGAGAAGAAGGAAGAGGAAGAGGCGAACGGCCACGGGCACGGCCACGGCCACGGCCACAGCCACTGATCCCGCGGGGGTGTGAGCCCCCGGCCGGACACCGGGCGACGGCCCCGGCCGCCACCGCCGCAAGGCGGGAGCGGCCGGGGCCGTCGCCGTATCCGCTGCCGTCAGCCCCGCGCCGTCAGCCCCGCGCTCCGATCTGCCGCATCAGGCCCATGGCGTCGTAGTGCCACCAGCCCTCCGCGATCATCCCGTCCCGGCACCGGAAGACCGTCGTCCCGGTCATGGTGCAGGTCCTCCCGGTCGGGGCGGCCCCCATGAAGGCGCCCTTGTGGCGGCCGGTCCAGGTCCACAGCGTGGTGACGATGTCGTCCTGCGCCGTCTGCGCCTCGCGCGCGAAGTCGAAGTCGAAGGCGGTGCGCCACATCGACACGTCCTCGACGACCGCCTCGCGCCCGGTGCGGCCGGCCGGGCCCATGACGTCGTGGTGGCGGTAGTCCGCCGCGAACACCTCGGCGACGGCGCCCAGATCGCCCTTGACGGCGATGTCGTCGAACACCCGGTCGGCCAGCAGGGCGCCCGGATGGTCGTCCCGGACGACGTCCAGGTTGGTGAACCGCGGCATCCCGTCGCAGAGGGCCACCATCTCCCGGAACATCCGGTCCGTCTCCGGGAGGTGAGAGTTCCTCATGGCCTCTTCGTACGAGGGGAATTCGACGACGTCCACGTAGTGCGTCTCCGCCTCCCGGTCCCTGCCGATCAGGCTGTGGGTCACCGTCCGCCTGCCGTTGGACTGCTCCAGGTACCGGTCGAAGAGCACGCCCACGGCCTCGGGTCTGCTTGTTTCGTAATCAACTATCTGTACGAATGTCATGGCATCTCCCGGGCTGGGTCGAATATCCCCATCTTAGGAAGAAAGGCCCTCTACCGGGGCCCGTACTTGCGCCCCGTCCGGGAGGAGAGCCCGCCCAGCAGCCCGCGCGGAGTCAGCTTCACCACGCCCATCAGCGCCTTGTACCGCGGATCCGGGATGGAGACGGTCCGGCCGCGGGCCAGGTCGTCGAGGGCGGCGGCCACCAGCTTGTCCGCGTCCAGCCACATCCAGCCGGGGATGTTGTCCGTCCCCATGCCCGCCCGCTGGTGGAACTCCGTCCGCACGAACCCCGGGCACAGCGCCATCATCCGCACCCCGGACCCCGCCAGGTCGCGCGCCGCCCCCTGGGTGAACTGCACGACCCAGGCCTTGCTCGCCCCGTACGTGCCCCGCGGCACGAACGCCGCCACCGAGGCCACGTTCACGATGCCGCCCCGCCCGCGCTCGCGCATGGACCCGGCCGCCGCCGAGGACAGCCGCAGCACCGCCTCGACGTGGACCTTCAGCATGGTCAGCTCGTCGGCCATGGAGACTTCGAGGTAGCGGCCCTTGTTGCCGAACCCCGCGTTGTTGACCAGCAGGTCCACGGGATGGGTGCGGTCGCCGAGGCGCTCCTCGACCGCCGCGATGCCCTCCTCCGTCGACAGGTCCGCGGTCAGCACCTCGGCCTCGATGCCGTGCCGGTCGTGCAGCTCGGTGGCCTGCTCGTGCAGGCGCGCGGTGTCCCGGGCCACCAGGACGAGGTTGTGGCCCCGGGAGGCCAGCCTGCGGGCGAAGGCGGCGCCGATGCCCGCCGTGGAACCAGTGATCAGCGCAGTCGTCATGACCGCAACCTAGCCCGTCGCCGCCCCGCCCCCCGGGCGGCCCCGCTACTTCGCGGGCACCGTCGCCTGCCTGCGCAGGTACGCCTGCACCTTCTCGTGGGCCTTCGGCTCCATCGCCGCCCCCGCCGCCAGCGTGCGCGGCAGCAGCTCCCGCTCCGTGGTGAAGGCCCGGAACCACAGCCCCACCGTGACGTCGTGGTCCGGCCGGCCGACGACCTCGATCGGGTCGCCGGGCGAGATCCGCCCCTCCCGGACGACACGCAGGTACGCCCCCGGCCGCACGGCCCCGGTGAACCGCTTCACCCAGGCCCGCTCGCCCAGCACCCCCTGGAAGGTCCGGCACGGGATGCGGGCCGAGGCGACCTCCAGGACGGCCTCCGCGCCGACCCGCCACCGCTCGCCGACCAGGGCGCCGGTCAGGTCGATCCCCGCGGTGGTGAGGTTCTCGCCGAAGATCCCGCCGGGCAGCTCGCGCGCCAGCTCGGCCTCCCACCAGTCGAGGTCCTCGCGGGCGTACGCGTAGACGGCCTGGTGGTCCCCGCCGTGGTGGCGCAGGTCCCCGATGCCGTCCCCCTCGACGCCGCTGCCGCCGACCCCGCGCGGGCCGGGCGCGGCGACGCGCACGGGGCCGGCGACCGGCCGCTTGCCGATGCCGGTCAGCCCGCTCGGGGAGTCGGTGTGTTCGGAGGGGGCCGCGCGGCCGACGTTCACGGAGATCACATGCATGGGCGCCATGGGGGACACGCTAACCCAGCGCCCCAAAGCCCGGTCGCCCTTGTGTGCGTCACCGTCAAAGCCGGGCTTATGCTCGAAGGGTGATCGAGGCACGTCATCTCCGGATCCTGCGCGCCGTCGCCGGGACCGGCTCCTTCTCCGCGGCCGCCCGCGAACTCGGGTGCACGCAGCCCGCCGTCTCCCAGCAGATGAAGGCGCTGGAGCAGTCGGCCGGCACGCCGCTGCTCGTCCGTGCCGGCCGCGAGATGCGCCTCACGCAGGCCGGCGAGGCCCTCGTACGGCACGCCGCGGGGATCCTCGCCGGTCTGACGGCCGCGGAGGAGGAGGTCGCCGCCATCGCCGGGCTGCGCGCCGGCCGGGTCCGGCTCGTCTCCTTCCCCAGCGGCAGCTCCACCCTGGTGCCGACGGCGCTGGCGGCGATGCGCGCCGAGCACCCGGGCACGCGGATCTCGCTGGTCGAGGCGGAGCCGCCGCGCTCGGTGGAGATGCTGCGCGACGGCGACTGCGACGTGGCCCTGGCCTTCCGCTACGCCGGCTCCGACCCGGCCGGCCCGCATGCCGGCGGCGCCGGGGCGCCGACTGCCGAGGGGTGGGAGGACCTGGTCGTGCGGCCCCTGCTGACGGACCGCCTCGTCGGGCTGGTGCCCGAGGGCCACCGGCTGGCCGGCTCGGCCGGGGTCCGCATGGCGGAACTCGCGGACGAGCCGTGGATCGCGGGCTGTCCGCGCTGCCGCCGCCACCTGGTCGAGGTGTGCGAGGACGCGGGCTTCACCCCGCGCATCGACTTCGCCACCGACGACTACCCGGCCGTCGCCGGCCTGGTCGGGGCGGGGCTCGGCGTCGCGGTGCTGCCGGAGCTCGCGGTGGAGTCCGTCCGCGCCAAGGGCGTGGGCACCGTGGCCGTCGAGCCCCCCGTCGAGCGCGAGATCGTGGCGCTGACGCTGCCCGACCTGGCCCGGGTGCCGGCCGTCGCCGCCACCCTCGCCGAGCTGGAGCGGGCCGCGGCGCGCTGAGCCCCGCCGCGAGCGGCGGGCAGCGCCCGCAGCGGGCTGGTGAAACGTTCCTTCTTCGCTGCGCCGGACCCGGCTCAGTCCGGTGTGATCCGTCCGATCGTGCTCGACGCGGGGATCAGCCGATGGCGGGCACGCCCCATCAGCTCCTCGCGCTCGTCTTCCGTGAGGCCGCCCCACACCCCGTAGGGCTCGCGGACGGCCAGCGCGTGCGCGGCGCATTCCGAACGCACCGGGCATCGCATGCAGACCTCTTTAGCCGAGGCCTCGCGCGCACTCCTGGCCGCGCCCCGCTCGCCCTCCGGGTGGAAGAAGAGGGAGCTGTCGACCCCTCGGCAGGCGGCCAGCAGCTGCCAGTCCCAGAGGTCGGCGTTCGGTCCGGGAAGGCGGGAGAAATCTGCCATGGGTAGTCCTCGTTGGTGCCGGTACTGAGACGGATACGGTCCGAGCCACCACACCTACTGTCCTAGTAGATGTAAATATGACTCATTGGGAATCTAGCCTCAGACACAGGCGAAACGGAAGGAAAGCCGCCAAATAGGGCATAGCTCCAGATGGAGGACAGATGGAGGGCAGGTGGCGAGTGGCGCCGCCGATGTGATCGCGTCCTCACGTAGAGTGCCGAAGGTGTCCGTCCGACCCGTAACTCTTTCGAGTGACCATCGTTGAGAGAGCGAAGGCGGTTGAACCAATGACCTCCCGGACAGGTGTCCGAGAGCATCGACCGCACAGGTGACGATACGTACCAAGCCTGGAGGCTCAAGGTGACGCGCATCAGCAGCTCCGGAGGGCGGTCATGACTTCCGTCCTCGTCTGCGACGACTCCCCGCTTGCCCGAGAGGCGCTCCGTCGCGCGGTTGCCACCGTGCCCGGCGTCGAGCGCGTGACGACGGCTGCCAACGGCGAGGAAGTCCTCCGCCGCTGGGGCGCCGACCGCTCCGACCTCATTCTCATGGACGTACGGATGCCCGGGCTCGGCGGTGTGGAGACGGTGCGCCGGCTGCTCTCGGCCGATCCGGGCGCCCGCATCATCATGCTCACCGTCGCCGAGGACCTCGACGGCGTGGCCCTGGCCGTCGCCGCCGGCGCCCGCGGCTACCTGCACAAGGACGCCTCGCGCGCCGAACTGCGGGCCACGGTCACCCAGGCCCTGGCCGACCCGACCTGGCGGCTGGCCCCGCGCCGGCTCCGCTCCGCCGAGATGGGCGCCGCGCCCACCCTCACCGCGCGCGAGATCCAGGTCCTGGAGGGCATGAGCCACGGCCGGTCCAACGCGGAGATCGGGCGCGAGCTCTTCCTCTCCGAGGACACGGTCAAGACGCACGCCCGCCGGCTGTTCAAGAAGCTGGGCGCCTCGGACCGGGCACACGCCGTGGCGCTCGGGTTCCGCTGGGGCCTCGTCCGCTGACCGCGCCCCCGCAGGCCGGACGCTGAGCCGGTCCCGTCCGCCACGGCGGACGGGGCGGCGCGCCCGGCGCGCCCCGCCCGCCCACGGCGCCGCCGCCGGGCCCCGGACCGCCGCCGGCCCCGGGCCGTCCGCCGCCCCGCTCCCCGCCCTGCCGCCCGGCCCCACCCCCGTGCGTGGCCGGGGATTGGCGGGGCACGATCCGGGGGACGTGTCGCTTCGTGCGCGATGCCGCATGCTTGAGTGTGTGGCGCATTTTCTGGGATGGGGCCTCGGAAAGCATTCGGGCGAGCGGGAGGGGAGCGTGCAGTGACGAGTCCAGGCGCACCCGCTCATAACGCTTCGGCGCACAACACGGGCCGCGATGCCGCGAACACTCCGGCGCCAAGGCACCATGGATTGATGCGCGACGACGAGGCCATGGGCTCCCCCGCGGCCACAGGGCCCACCGGAGCCGCCAGGGGCGGCGGCGCCGGGGCGGTCAGCGACCTCGTCCGGCGCGCCGTGGACGGTGACGAGCAGGCCACCCACGACCTGCTCGCCTTCGTGCACCCGCTGGCCATCCGCTACTGCCGCACCCGGCTCTCCCGGCTCCCGGGTGACGCCCGCCACTTCGTCGAGGACCTGGCGCAGGAGGTCTGCGTCGCCGTCCTGATGGCGCTCCCGCGCTACCGCGACACCGGCCGCCCCTTCGAGGCGTTCGTCTTCGCGATCGCCGCGCACAAGGTCGCCGACCTCCAGCGGGCCGCCATGCGCCACCCCGGCAGCACGGCCGTCCCGTCGGACGAGATGCCCGAGCGGCCGGACGACTCCCTCGGCCCGGAGGAGCGGGCGCTGCTCAGCAGCGACGCCGCCTGGGCCCGCAAACTGCTCGCCAACCTGCCGGAGACGCAGCGCGAGCTCCTCGTGCTGCGCGTCGCCGTCGGCCTGACCGCCGAGGAGACCGGCCAGATGCTCGGCATGTCCCCCGGCGCCGTCCGGGTGGCCCAGCACCGGGCGCTCAGTCGGCTGCGGGCCCTGGCCGAGCAGTAGCGGCCGGGCCGACGGCGGCGGATTCCCGGGTGGGCCCGGCCGCATGCCGCTCCCTAGGAGGAATCCACGAAACTTGGGAGTGATCTCGCTCGTGGAATGAGACGCCTCCCGATCCCGTTAGCATGGACATCCGCGCTGGGCAAGACCATTTGGGAAGGTGTCATGACTGTCAACTCCGACGGAGTGCCCGACAAATTCGCCGCGCTCGGACTCACGTACGACGACGTCCTGCTGCTGCCGGGCTCGTCGGACATGGCCCCGGACGAGATCGACACTTCCTCCCTCATCTCGCGGAACGTGCGGGTCAACATCCCGCTGCTGTCCGCCGCCATGGACAAGGTCACCGAGTCCCGCATGGCGATCGCGATGGCCCGCCAGGGCGGCGTCGGCGTGCTCCACCGCAACCTGTCCATCGCCGACCAGGCCAACCAGGTCGACCTGGTCAAGCGCTCCGAGTCCGGCATGGTGACCGACCCGATCACGGTCCACCCGGACGCGACGCTGCGCGAGGCCGACGAGCTGTGCGCGAAGTTCCGCATCTCCGGCGTGCCCGTCACCGACGCCGCCGGCAAGCTGCTCGGCATCGTCACCAACCGCGACATGGCCTTCGAGTCCGACCGCAGCCGCCAGGTGCGCGAGGTCATGACCCCGATGCCGCTCGTCACGGGCAAGGTGGGCATCTCCGGCGTGGACGCCATGGAGCTGCTGCGCCGCCACAAGATCGAGAAGCTGCCGCTGGTCGACGACGCGGGCGTCCTCAAGGGCCTGATCACGGTCAAGGACTTCGTCAAGGCCGAGAAGTACCCGCACGCGGCCAAGGACAAGGAGGGCCGCCTGCTGGTCGGCGCCGCGGTCGGCGTCGCCGGGGACGCCTACGAGCGCGCCCAGGCCCTCATCGAGGCCGGCGTCGACTTCATCGTCGTCGACACCGCGCACGGCCACTCCCGCCTCGTCGGGGACATGGTCGCCAAGATCAAGTCGAACGCGTCGGTCGACGTCATCGGCGGCAACGTCGCCACCCGCGACGGCGCGCAGGCCCTGGTCGACGCCGGCGCGGACGGCATCAAGGTCGGCGTGGGCCCCGGCTCCATCTGCACCACCCGCGTCGTCGCCGGCATCGGCGTCCCGCAGGTCACCGCCATCTACGAGGCCGCCCTGGCGGCCAAGGCCGCGGGCGTCCCCGTCATCGGCGACGGCGGCCTGCAGTACTCCGGCGACATCGCGAAGGCCCTGGTCGCCGGCGCAGACACGGTGATGCTCGGCTCGCTGCTGGCCGGCTGCGAGGAGTCCCCCGGCGAGCTGCTCTTCATCAACGGCAAGCAGTTCAAGTCGTACCGCGGCATGGGCTCCCTCGGCGCGATGCAGTCCCGCGGCGACCGCAAGTCCTTCTCCAAGGACCGCTACTTCCAGGAGGGCGTGGGCGGCGACGACAAGCTCATCCCCGAGGGCATCGAGGGCCAGGTGCCCTACCGCGGCCCGCTGTCCGCGGTGGTCCACCAGCTCGTCGGCGGCCTGCGCCAGTCGATGTTCTACGTCGGCGGCCGCACGGTGCCGGAGCTCCAGGAGCGGGGCCGGTTCGTCCGGATCACCTCCGCGGGGCTGAAGGAGAGCCACCCGCACGACATCCAGATGACGGTCGAGGCGCCGAACTACTCGCGCCAGGGCTGACAGCCGCCACGGGGGCGGGTCCGGGAACGGGCCCGCCCCCGCGGCATGCGTCCGCACAGCGGTCGCCGGGACGCGCGCGCCCGCCCTTCGGGGATACTGGACGGGCAGACCCAGAGGAAAGGCCACCACACGTGACTGAGATCGAGATCGGGCGCGGCAAGCGCGGCCGCAGGGCGTACGCGTTCGACGACATCGCCATCGTCCCGAGCCGGCGGACGCGGGACCCGAAGGAGGTCTCCATCGCCTGGCAGATCGACGCGTACCGCTTCGAGCTCCCGTTCCTGGCTGCCCCGATGGACTCCGTCGTCTCCCCGCAGACCGCGATCCGCATCGGCGAGCTCGGCGGCCTCGGCGTCCTGAACCTCGAAGGCCTGTGGACCCGCCACGAGGACCCGCAGCCGCTGCTCGACGAGATCGCCGAGCTGCCGGAGGAGGCCGCGACCCGCCGCCTGCAGGAGATCTACGCGGCCCCGATCCAGGCCGACCTGATCGGTCAGCGCATCAAGGAGGTCCGCGACTCCGGCGTCGTCACCGCCGCCGCGCTCTCCCCGCAGCGCACCGCCCAGTTCTCCAAGGCCGTCGTCGATGCGGGCGTCGACATCTTCGTCATCCGCGGGACGACGGTCTCCGCGGAGCACGTCTCCGGCGCCGCCGAGCCGCTGAACCTGAAGCAGTTCATCTACGAGCTCGACGTCCCGGTCATCGTCGGCGGCTGCGCCACCTACACGGCGGCCCTGCACCTGATGCGCACCGGCGCGGCCGGCGTCCTCGTCGGCTTCGGCGGCGGCGCCGCGCACACCACCCGCAACGTGCTGGGCATCCAGGTCCCGATGGCCACGGCCGTCGCGGACGTGGCCGCCGCCCGCCGCGACTACATGGACGAGTCCGGCGGCCGCTACGTGCACGTCATCGCCGACGGCGGCGTGGGCTGGTCCGGCGACCTGCCCAAGGCCATCGCCTGCGGCGCCGACGCCGTGATGATGGGCTCCCCGCTGGCCCGCGCCACCGACGCGCCCGGCCGCGGCCACCACTGGGGCATGGAGGCCGTCCACGAGGACGTGCCGCGCGGCAAGAAGGTCCACCTGGGCACCGTCGGCACCACCGAGGAGATCCTCACCGGCCCGTCGCACACCCCGGACGGCTCCATGAACCTCTTCGGCGCGCTGCGCCGCTCGATGGCCACCACCGGCTACAGCGAGCTGAAGGAGTTCCAGCGCGTCGAGGTCACCGTCGCGGACAGCCACCACCACGGCTGACCGGCCCCGCGGCCGTACGCACGCACGCCATGCCGGAAGGGCCGGTTCCCCGAGACGGGGGGCCGGCCCTTCCGGCGTACCCGGTCAGAGCCGGTGGGCGGCGCCGGCCGGGCTCGCCCCGCGCGTGTCCAGGAGCAGCTGCGCCTTGACCGCCAGGCCCTGGAGGTCGTAGGTGCGGTGGTGCTGGAGGAGGATCGTCAGGTCGGCGGTGGCGGCGGCCTCGTAGAGGGACTCGGCGCGGGGGACCGGCTGGTCGCGGACCCGCCAGCCGGCGACGTACGGGTCGTGGTAGCTGATCAGCGCGCCGAGGTCGAGGAGGCGGCTGGCGATCTCCGGGGCCGGGGAGCCCTCCTGGTCCGCAAGGTCCGGCTTGTAGGTGACGCCGAGGAGCAGGATGCGGGCCCCGCGGGCGGACTTGCCGTGCTCGTTCAGCAGGGTGGCGCAGCGCTGGATGACGTACTGGGGCATCCGCCCGTTGATCTCCTGGGCGAGGCCGACCATGCGCAGGGGGTGGCCGGGGGTGCGTGTGGTGTGGGGGAGGTAGTTGGGGTCGAGGGGGACGCTGTGGCCGCCGACGCCGGGGCCGGGGCGGAAGGCCTGGAAGCCGTACGGCTTGGTCTCGGCGCAGCGGATGACGTCCCACAGGTCGACGCCGAGGTCGTGGCAGAGGACGGCCATCTCGTTCATCAGCGCGATGTTCACGTGCCGGTAGTTGGTTTCCAGGAGCTGGACGGTCTCGGCCTCGCGCAGCCCGCGGGCGCGGACGACCTTCTCGGCGATGCGGGCGTAGAAGGCGTGGGCGGACTCGGTGCAGGCGGGGGTGAGGCCGCCGATGACCTTGGGCGTGTTGGCGATGGTGTGGGTGCGGTTGCCGGGGTCGTGGCGGCTGGGGGAGTACGCCAGGTGGAAGTCGCGGCCGGCGCGCAGGCCCGAGCCGGACTCCAGGATCGGGCGCAGGTACTCCTCGGTGGTCCCCGGGTGGGCCGCGGACTCCAGGATCACGGTGGTGTGCGGGCGCAGCCGGGCGGCCAGGGCCCGGCCCGCCTCGCCGACGGCGCCGAGGTCGAGGGCGCGGTCGGCGCCGAGCTGGGTGGGGGCGCAGATGACGGCGGTGCGGACCCGGCCGAGGTCGGCGGGGTTGGCGGTGACCCGGAAGCCGGCGGCCGACATGCGGCGGACCTCGGCGGCGGTGAGAGTGGAACCGGTGGCCGGGCCGATGTCGTAGCCGACGGTCTCGATCCCTGCTGCGACGGCGGCCTGGGCCAGTGGGAGGCCGAGGTGGCCGAGTCCGATGACGGCGAGGTCTGCGGGCATGGGGTGGTGCCGTCCCTTCCCTGGCATGCATGGAGAGGCTGGGTGCGCAAGTCCTGTGGATCCCGGGGGCCTCCGATGAGCTGGCGCGATGTCAGACTAGGCGTATATATGACCGATCTGTCGTATTACGGGGTGATGGTCTCCGTTGTGTTGTCCACAGGCGGTGGCTGATGCGGGAGTGCCGGGTCAGAATCGAGGGCGGGGGACGTGAGCGGGACCGCCCGCGCCGAGCCGGCGCGGCCCGCACCGACGGGAGGCAGCCGTGAGGACAGCGACACTGGGGCCGGCGCAGCGCGCCGACGCCCTCGCCCGGATGGCCGAGCGGGAACTGGACGTGCTCGTGGTGGGCGCCGGCGTGGTCGGCGCGGGCACCGTGCTGGACGCCGCGACCAGGGGCCTGCGGACCGGGATCGTCGAGGCGCGGGACTGGGCGTCCGGGACGTCCAGCCGGTCCAGCAAGCTGATCCACGGCGGCCTGCGCTACCTGGAGATGCTCGACTTCGCCCTCGTGCGCGAGGCGCTGAAGGAGCGCGGCCTGCTGCTGGAGCGGCTCGCCCCGCACCTCGTCCGGCCCGTGCCCTTCCTCTACCCGCTCCGGCACAAGGGCTGGGAGCGCCTCTACGCCGGCTCCGGCGTCGCCCTGTACGACGCGATGTCCGTCTCCAGCGGGCACGGCCGCGGCCTGCCCGTGCACCGGCACCTCTCCCGCCGGCGCGCCCTGCGGGTGGCCCCGGCCCTGCGCAAGGACGCCCTCGTGGGCGCCCTGCAGTACTACGACGCCCAGATGGACGACGCCCGGTACGTCACCAACCTGGTGCGGACGGCCGCGGTGTACGGGGCGCACTGCGCCAACCGGGCGAGGGTCGTCGGCTTCCTGCGCGAGGGCGAGCGGGTCGTCGGCGCGCGCGTGCAGGACGTGGAGGGCGGGCGGGAGTACGAGGTCCGCGCCCGCCAGGTGGTCAACGCGACGGGGGTGTGGACGGACGACACGCAGGTGCTGATCGCGGAGCGCGGCCAGTTCCACGTCCGGGCGTCGAAGGGCGTCCACCTCGTCGTGCCGAAGGACCGGATCAACTCGACCACCGGGCTGATCCTGCGGACGGAGAAGTCGGTCCTGTTCGTCATCCCGTGGGGCCGGCACTGGATCGTGGGCACCACCGACACCGACTGGGACCTCGACAAGGCGCACCCTGCGGCGTCCAGCGCGGACATCGACTACCTGCTGGAGCGCGTCAACTCGGTCCTGGCCGTCCCCCTCACGAGGGATGACGTGGAAGGCGTGTACGCGGGCCTGCGGCCCCTGCTGGCGGGCGAGTCGGACGCGACGAGCAAGCTGTCCCGCGAGCACACCGTGGCGCACCCGGTGCCGGGGCTGGTCGTCGTGGCGGGCGGCAAGTACACGACGTACCGGGTGATGGCGAAGGACGCGGTGGACGAGGCGGTGCACGGCCTCGACCAGCGGGTCGCCGACTGCGTCACCGAGGACGTGCCGCTGGTGGGCGCGGAGGGGTACAGGGCCCTGTGGAACGGCCGGGCCGGCATCGCCGCCCGGTCCGGGCTCCATGTGGTGCGGGTGGAGCACCTGTTGAACCGGTACGGGTCGATGGTGGACGAGCTGCTGGACCTGATCGCGGCCGACCCCTCGCTCGGCGAGCCGCTCGGCGGGGCGGAGGACTACCTGCGGGCGGAGGTGGTCTACGCGGCCTCGCACGAAGGGGCCCGCCACCTCGACGACGTGATGACCCGCCGGACGCGGATCTCGATCGAGACGTTCGACCGGGGGACCCGCTCGGCGCGGGAGTGCGCCGAGCTGATGGCCCCGGTGCTGGGGTGGGACGAGCAGCAGATCGAGAAGGAAGTGGAGCACTACGAGAAGAGGGTGCAGGCGGAGCGCGAATCGCAGCGCCAGCCGGACGACCAGACGGCGGATGCCGCCAGGCTGGGCGCGCCCGACATCGTTCCGTTGTAAGTCCGCGATCCGGAGGGGGGAACCGCGGACCCGGGGCTCCCGTCCGTTGCGGAGTGAGGAACAATAAGGGTTCTGCCGGGGCGGGTTATCGCGCGGGTTCTCCCGGGGCGGGCCGCCGGGCACTCCGGCGGGCGCCGGGGCAGCCGGAGCAGGCGGCACGATCGCAGAGGGGACGCATGTCGAAGCCGGAGCACACCGATTCGCCTGCGGCGGAGCAGGGCCGGGCGAAGCCCGTGTCGGGCGAGCCGGAGCCGTCTGTGAAGGCCGTCCCGCCTGCGCGGACGCCGGCGGCTGAGGCCGGGCCGGGCGCTGCGGAGCCGAAGGCCGCCGGTGCGGCCGCCGCCGGGCCCCAGGACACCGGGCAGTCCGGATCCGCCTCCCCGAAGCCCGACCTCGGGAAGCCGAAGGCCGCCCCTGCGGCTGCCCCCGCGCCGGAGGACGGCGGGGCGGCCGGATCCGCCTCCCCGAAGCCGAAGGCCGCCGGTGCGGCTGCCGCCCGTGCCGCGGCGAATCCGCCCGGGGGCACGCCGGCTGACGCCGCGTCCGCTGCCGCCGGCCGTCCGGAGCCCGCCACCCGCAAGCCCTCCCTCGCGAAGCCCCGCCCCGCCACCGCAACCGGTTCCGCTTCCGCGCACCCGAAGACCGCGAAGCCCGCCAACCCGAAGGCCGGCGCCGCCCCGGCCGCATCCGCTTCCGCCGCACCGCAGAACCCGCAGCCGCGCCCGGTGCAGAGCAGCGCTGCCGCGTCTGATTCCGCTTCGGCTGACCTCAAGGATGCGAAGCCGGCTGCGCCCCTGGCAGGCGCAGCCGCGAACAGTTCCGCTGCGGTCGCTTCGGAGGACGCGAAGCCGAGCCTGGCGAAGGGCGCTGCTGCCGGCGGTGGTTCCGCTTCGGAGCGGTCCGAGGGTGCCAAGCCCGGCCCGTCCCAGGGTGCTGCTGCCGCGCCGGATTCCGCTTCGGCCGGTGCGGCCAGTGCGAAGCCGGACCTCGCCAAGGGCGGCGCGGCGGCGACCGCATCCGGTTCGGCGGAGCCGGAGGATGCGAAGCCGGGCCTTGCGAAGGACGCGGCTGCGGCGGCCGGTTCCGCTTCGACCCGGGGCGAGGAGGCGAAGCCGAAGGCCGGGGCGCAGGCCGACGCCGTCCGCACGACGTCCGGGAACCCCATCATCGACAAGGCCGACGCCGTCGCCGCCGCCGTGAAGGCCGCGGCCGTCAAGGCCGCCGACGACAGCGGCCGCGAGGGCCGGCTCCTCGCCGGCCGCTACCGGCTCGGCGAGGTGCTCGGCAAGGGCGGCATGGGCACCGTCTGGCGCGCCGAGGACGAGACCCTCGGCCGCACCGTCGCCGTCAAGGAGCTCCGCTTCGGCAACGGCGTCGACGAGGACGAGAAGCGCCGCCTCATCACCCGCACCCTCCGCGAGGCCAAGGCCATCGCCCGGATCCGCAGCGGCGGCGCCGTCACCGTCTTCGACGTCGTCGACGAGGACGGCCGTCCGTGGATCGTCATGGAGCTCATCGAGGGCCCCTCCCTCGCCGAGTTCATACGGGAACAGGGCCCGCTGACGCCGCGCCGGGCCGCCGAGGTCGGCCTCGCGGTGCTCGAAGTGCTGCGCGCCGCCCACGGCCAGGGCATCCTGCACCGTGACGTGAAGCCGTCCAACGTGCTCATCGCCGCCAACGGCCGCGTCGTCCTCACCGACTTCGGCATCGCGCAGGTCGAGGGCGACCCGTCCATCACCTCCACCGGCATGCTCGTCGGCGCACCCTCGTACATCTCGCCCGAGCGCGCCCGCGGCCAGAAGCCGGGCCCGCCGGCCGACATGTGGTCGCTCGGCGGCCTGCTCTACGCCGCCGTCGAGGGGGTGCCCCCCTACGACAAGGGGTCCGCGCTCGCCACGCTCACCGCCGTCATGACCGAGCCGGTGGAGCCGCCGAAGAACGCCGGCCCGCTGACCGAGGTCATCTACGGCCTGCTGGTCAAGGACCCGGCCCGGCGCCTCGACGAGGAGCGCGCCCGGGTCATGCTGACCGCCGTGGTCAACATGCCGGAGCCGGAGGCCGTCGAGGTCCTGGCCCCGGCCGTGGAGGAGACCCGGCAGATCTCCCTGACCGCGGCGAAGGAGGCCGCGGCCAAGGCCGCCGCCGACAAGGCCGCCGAGAAGGCGGAGAAGAAGGAGCGCGAGCGCCGCGAGAAGGAGCAGCGCGAGCGCGCCCGCGCCGCGCTGAAGGCGGCCCGCAAGGCCGCCGCGGCCACCGCCGCCACGGCGGCGGCCGCGACCGCCGCCGAGCCGCCCGCCTCCGGCGGCGCGCGCACCGGCCCCGTCGCGGCGCCGCTGACGGACGTCATGTCGCGCCGCACCATCGGGCTGGCCATCGTCGGCGTGGTGGTCGCGCTGGCCGCGATCGGGTCGCTGATCGTGTACGCGTTCAGCGGCGGAGACTCCGAGGAGCAGGGCAAGGGCGCCCCGGGGCCGACGGCCTCCGGCAAGCCGAGCCCGGGCCCCTCCGGCAAGACCGGCGACGCCGGCTCCACCGGGGGCGGGGCGGGCGGCAGCAGCCCGTCGGCCCAGGGGCAGACGCCGAGCGGGCAGGAGAGCCCCGGCCAGGCGCAGGGGCAGGGGCAGGGGCAGGGCCAGGCGTCCGCGCAGGGCCAGGGCCAGGGCTCCGACCCGGGCGGTCCCGCGGCCGGGCTCCCCGCCGGCTTCGCCACGGTGACGGACCTCGGCTTCCGCTTCTCCATGGCGATGCCGCAGGACTTCCGCCACACGGACACCGCCGGTGACAACTCCGGCGCCATATACAGCCGCGACGGCGGCTTCCCGCGCATCCAGGTCGACTTCACCAGCCGCCCCGGCGAGGACGCGCGCGCCGCCTGGGCGGCGCTCGCCCCGGCCGTCGCCCGCAGCAGCAAGGGCTACCGGACGATCCGCATCGACGCGGTCGGCTACCGCGACTACCCCACCGTCGCCGACTGGGAGTTCGAGCGGGAGCAGCAGGGCATCAAGGTCCGCGTGCTCGACCGCGGCTTCAAGGTGGACGCCGCACGCGGCTACGCCATCATGATCAGCTGCGCGGCGGACCAGTGGGACGGCCCGGAGTGCCGGCAGCTGCGCGACACGGCCTTCGCGACGTTCCAGCCCCTGGGCTGACAAGCCTTTCCGGGTCCGGGACGCGGGAGCCCCCGGCGACGTATCGTGTCAGCGGGGGCCGCAGGGAGACGGCCCCGGCTCGGGGGAGGCGCAGTGGAGGACTACGCGGGGCGGATCCTGGCCGGCCGCTACCGTCTGCCGCTGCCGCCGTCGGACGAGTACGAGCCGGCCGAGACCCGTGCCTTCGACACCCGGAGCGGGCAGGAAGTCCTGGTCCGGCAGGTGCCGTTACCCGAGATCGTGGACGCCGAGCTGGTCGACGGCGAGGCTGCCGGGTACGCCGCGGAGGCGCCCCGGCCCCCGTACCCCTCCGGCCCCGGGCGGCGCCCGGCGGGCGAACTCCCCGCCGTGCGGCGGGCGATCGCGGCGGCGCAGGCGGCGGCGTCCGTACCCGACCATCCGCGGCTGGACCAGGTCTTCGACGTGTTCGCCGAAGGCGGCTCACTGTGGATAGTGAGCGAGCTGGTGCCCGCCCGGCCGCTGGCCGCGCTCCTCGCGGAGGAGCCGCTGACGCCGTACCGGGCCGCCGAGGTGGCCTCCGACGTGCTGACGGCCCTGCGTGTGCTGCACGCGCACGGCTGGACGCACCGCAACATCACGGTGCGGACCGTGCTGATATGCGACGACGGGCGCGTCGTGCTGACCGGCCTCGCGGCCGGCGCCGCGGAGGACGCGCTGTGCGGGTACGACCCGGTCCCGCCCGAGGACGACGACCCGCCCGCGGAGGACGCCTGGGGCGCCCCGCCCGCCCCCGCTGCGCCCCCGTACGCCCCCCTGATCGCCCCCGGCTACGAAACGGCCCCCCGCCCCGCGGACCACACGTCCCCGAACCCCCAGCTCCCGCCCGGCTACGCCCCGTCGGCCGGGCCCGCCCCGGGACACACCGGCCGCGCCGTCCCCGAGCGGCCGCTGCCGCCCGGCATCGACCCGCCGGCCGACCCCGGTCCCGCGGCGGGACCCCGGTACGCGGACCACGTCGCCCCGGGGCCGCCGCTGCCGTCCGGCGGCGGCCCGTCGGCCCCGCCCGGTCCGGGGACCACCGGCCGCGCCGTCCCGGAGCCGCCGGGGCTGTCCGGCCGGGACGCGCAGGGCCTGCCCGGGGCCGTGGTGGGGCCGCGGTATGCGGACCACATCGTGCCCGGGCGGGACGCGCACGGCGCCGGCCTGCTCGGCGGCGGTGCGGCGGGGGAGGGCGGCCTGCTGCCCGGCGGCGCCGCGGGCCGTGCGCCGCTCGTAGCCCCCGGATACGAGACCGGGCCGCGTGGCGGAGCCGCGGAGGCCGGTGCGTCCCGAGCCGTTGCCGCCCACGGGCCGGGGCCGGAGTCCGCGACCGCGCGGGTCCCCGCGGAGGCGGCGCCCGGCTCCGCCCCGGAGCGGCGGCCGATCGGGTCGAAGCTGCCGCAGGGGTACGCGTACCCGTACGGCGGCCCCAAGGCCCCGGAGACCCCGGAGGCGGCGGAGGCGGCGGAGGCCGGAGAGGCCGGGGACGCCGCGCCGCCCGCGGAGGCGCCCTCCGCCCCGCCCGCACCCCCGGCCCCCGCCCCGGCCCCGGCGCCGCCCGGCCGGTCCGGCGGTGGTCCCGCGGATGACGGCCCGCATGCCGGAGCGGATGTGCCCTGGCACGGCGCGACCCCGCGCCGGCAGGCCGCCCTGCCGCCCGGCCTGCCCCAGGGCTACCGGCACGCCGACGACGACACCGCTCCCCTCCACGCCCCCGGCCTTCCCGCGCCCGCCGGCGGCCCGGCCGGACCGGCCCCGGCCCGCCGGCCCGACGCCCCCGGCGGGGACTCCCGCCCCCTGGCCGCGCCCGCCGGCGGTCCCGCCGGGCCGATCCCGGCGCGCCTCCCCACGCCCCGCCGGCCCGGCCGGGCCGGTCCCGGCGGGCCTGCACAACGCCCCCGGCCGCCCGGGCGGCCCCGCCGCCCCGCCACGGCGGGAGCCCCCGCGGGGAGCGCCCGGCCCCGGGCCGCGTATGGCGGCGGTCCGGTCGGGGCCGTCCCGGCGCGGCTGCCCGGCGCCCGCGCCGGAGCCCCGCCGCCCCGGCGGCCGCCCCGGGAGGCGACCCTGCCGCGGCCGAAGGCGCCGGCGGAGGCCGGCCCGCGCCGGGGGCCGCCGCGCGCGGGCCGCGGACCGGGCTCGACGCCGAGCGGGCGCGGCAGACGCGGATGGCCGTCGTCGGGGCCGTCACCGAGCGGTGGGCCCCGGAACAGGCCCGTACCGTCGCCGGACCCTGGCAGATCGCGGCGCCCGTCGGCCCGGCCACCGACCTGTGGGCGCTCGGCGCGCTGCTCTACCGGGCCGTCCAGGGGCACCCCCCGTACCCGGAGGACAGCGCCGCCGAGCTCGTCGAGATGGTCTGCTCCGAACCGCCCGCCTTCGCGGAGGAGTGCGGCCCGCTGCGGCCGGTCGTGGAGTCCCTGCTGCGCCAGGACCCCACCGAGCGCCCCGACTTCGAGGAGCTGCGCGGCTGGCTGCGCTCCCTCGTGCGGTCGGCGCCCGAGCCCGACGCGGCGCCCGGCGCGCTCCCGCCCGCCGAGCCGGACCCGGCCCGCCTGCCCGCCGTGCGCCGGCGCGGCGACCTGCACGGCCGGCACCGCAACCCGGCGCCCCGGCGCGGCCCCCGCCGCCTCGGGCGGGTCCTGCTGGCCGGGGTCCTCGCCCTCACCGCCGGGGCCGTGGCGTACGCGGTGCTGTTCCTGCCGCGGGCAGGCGAGGGGCAGGACCGGGACGCCGCCTCGCAGACGCCGGTGGCGAAAACGGAGACGCCGTCCCCGCAGGCCCCGCGCTCTCCGGCGCCCTCCGCCACGCCCGGGCCCTCGCAGCCCGCGCCGCAGGCCCCGGCGTCCGCGCCGCCCGGCTACACCGTCCAACAGGACCCGGAGCACTTCGAGATCGCCGTCCCGCAGGGCTGGGAGCGCCGCGGCATGAACGAGGCGGGCCAGGTCCGCTACACCGACGGCCAGTACGTCCTGATCGTCGTCCCGGGCCGGGACAAGGTCGAGGGCAGCCCCGACCCGGCCACCTACCAGAAGGACAAGGAGCCGGAGCTCGCCCCGTACCGGTCCTCGACGTGGGCCAGCGGCGGCGACGTGAAGACCACCAAGGTGGGTCAGCAGCTGCGGGCGACCGGCCGGTACACGTGGATCGACGGCACCGGCCGCAGCGTCGTCGCGCGCAACTTCGTCGTCGCGCTCGGCGGCAGCTACCACGTCGTCATGGTGATGGGCCCGCAGGACGGCGAAGGCAAGGTGACCGAGGTCTTCGAGAAGGCGACCGGAAGTTACAAATCGGGCGGATGAGAGGCTTCTGACGGCAAATCAGTACGGCAATTGCGTCACAGTGCTGCCGGAACCGCGCCCTCCGTGTACCGGCTGCCCCGTGCGCTTCGTAATCTGGCCCGAAGTGCACAGAGTGGCGGGGATCGTGGAACAGCAGACAGGTGCGGGCGCAGTGCTCGCCGGCCGGTACCGGCTCGTGGAGCCCATCGGCAGCGGCGGCATGGGCAAGGTGTGGCGCGCCCACGACGACCTCCTGAGCAGGACCGTCGCCGTCAAGGAGCTGACGGCCGGGCTGTACGTCGCCCAGGCGGACCGGGACGTCCTGCACGCCCGGACGCAGAAGGAGGCCCGCGCGGCCGCCCGCATCCAGCACCCGGCCGTCGTCACCGTCCACGACGTCTTCGAGCACGACGACCGGCCGTGGATCGTCATGGAGTACGTCGACGGCCCGTCCCTCGCCGAGGCGGCCAAGGCGGCCGGCCGGATCGAGCCCCGCGAGGCCGCCCGGATCGGGCTGCACGTCCTCGGCGCGCTGCGCGCCGCGCACGCGGTCGGCGTGCTGCACCGGGACGTCAAGCCCGGCAACGTGCTGCTCGCCAGGGACGGGCGGGTGCTGCTCACGGACTTCGGGATCGCCGCGATCGAGGGCGACTCCTCCATCACCCGCACGGGCGAGATCGTCGGCTCCATCGACTACCTGGCCCCGGAGCGCGTCACGGGCGGCACCCCGGACCCGGCGTCCGACCTGTGGTCGCTCGGGGCGACCCTCTACACGGCGGTCGAGGCCCGCTCGCCGTTCCGCCGCACCTCGCCGATCTCCAGCCTGCAGGCCGTCGTCAACGACGAGCCGCCCGCGCTGCGCCAGTCCGGTCCGCTGGGGCCCGTCATCACCGCGCTGCTGCGCAAGGACCCCGAGGAGCGGCCCTCCGCGCAGGAGACGGAGCGGATGCTGCTGGAGGTGATGGAGGGCCGCGAGCCGAGGGCGGCGCAGGCGTACGTGCCGACGCGCGCGGTGAGCCCGCAGGAGCTGTCCGGGGCGCGGGAGGCCGAACCGGAGGCCCCCGCGGCGAGCGGCGCGGGAGGGACGGCCGCCCTGCCGGCCGGTCCGGCGGAGCCGGCCGAGAGGCCCCGCTCCAGCGCCGGCCGGGTCAGGCGGGCCGCGGCGGTGGCGCTGGTGGCGGCGCTGGTCGGCGGCGGCGCGGTCTTCGGGCTGCTGAAGTACACCGGCGACGGGGTCGGCGGCGACGGCGCCGACCGCAACGCGAGTGCCCCCGACCGGCAGGGCGGCGCCGGGGACAAGGACGCCAAGGACGCCTCCCCGCCCGCGGGCTGGAAGGAGGTCACCGACCCGGAGGGCTTCACCCTGTGGGTGCCGGACGGCTGGAAGCGGCAGATGGACGGCAACCAGATCGACTACACACCGGACAACGGCAGGCACTTCATCCGCATCGCCGTCGACCCCACGCCCGACTACGACACCGCGTACGCGCACGTGCTCGACCTGGAGAAGCAGGTCAGCCGGCGCACCGACTACAAGCGGCAGCGGCTGAACCAGAACACCTTCCGCGACACCACCCGCGCGGCGCTGTGGGAGTTCACCTGGACCGAGAAGGGCGTCCACGCCGGACCGCGCCGCGCCATCGAGCAGATGTACATCGCCCCGGACGGCACCGAGTACGCGGTGTACATGTCGGGCCCGACGTCCACCTGGGAGACGACCCGGGCGCAGTTCGACACCGTGCTCAAGGGCTGGGCGCCGCCCGCCGGCTGAGGCCGCTGCCGCCCCGCCGGCCGCGGGCGCGGCCATCCTGCCAGTGATCGCTGGCGGATATGGCAAAATCCGGTTACCGACGGGTACCCAAAGGGGTCCGGGCGCAATACGCTCACCGCCATGACGGACTCGCCGGCCACCGCCCTCCTCCGCCCTGCCCCGCAGCCCACCAACCCGGTCGCCCCGGCCCCCGCCGGCGCGCGCACCGCCGCGGACGTGGTGACCCCCGACCTGGTCGCCCGCCTCACCCGCGGCGTCATCGGGTCCGGGCGGACCGCGAACCACACGCCGTTCACCGGGGCCAAGCTCGCCGACCTCCCCGAGGCCACCCCGGCCGAGGTCGCCGAGGCGTTCGCGCGGGCCCGTACCGCCCAGGCCGCCTGGGCCGCCGTGCCCGTACGCCGCCGCGCCGCCGTCCTGCTCCGCTTCCACGACCTGGTCCTCGCCCGCCAGGCCGAGGTCCTCGACCTGATCCAGCTGGAGACCGGCAAGGCCCGGCTGCACGCCCACGAGGAGGTCCAGGCCGTCGCCGTCGCCGCCCGCCACTACGGCCGCAAGGCGCCCGCCTACCTGCGGCCGCGCAGCCACACCGGCGCGATGCCGACCCTCACCAAGGTCACCGAGCTGCGCCAGCCGCGCGGCGTGGTCGGCCAGATCGCCCCCTGGAACTACCCCCTCGAACTCTCCGTCGGCGACGCCCTGCCCGCCTTCGCCTCCGGCAACGCCGTCGTCATGAAGCCCGACACCGAGACCGCGCTGACCGCCCTGTGGGCACGCGACGTGCTCGTCGAGGCAGGGCTGCCCCCCGAGGTCTTCCAGGTCGTCCTCGGCGAGGGCCCCGTCGTCGGCCCCGAGGTGGTCCGGCACGCCGACTACGTCTCCTTCACCGGCTCCACCCGCACCGGCCGCGAGGTCGCGCAGGGCGCCGCCGCCCGCCTCGTCGGCGTCTCCCTCGAACTCGGCGGCAAGAACGCCATGCTCGTCCTCCACGACGCCGACGTCGAGAAGGCCGCCGCCGGCGCCGTCCGCGCCTGCTTCTCCTCCGCCGGCCAGCTGTGCATCTCCATCGAGCGGCTCTACGTCCACGCCTCCATAGCCGACGAGTTCCTCGCCCGGTTCGCCGCCCGCACCAAGGCCATGCGCCTGGGCAGCTCCCTCGCCTACGGCGCGGACATGGGCTCGCTGGTCGGCGAGCGCCAGCTGGAGACCGTCCGCCGGCACGTCGACGAGGCCGTCGCCAAGGGCGCCACCCTCGTCGCCGGCGGCACCGCCCGCCCCGACATCGGCCCGCTGTTCTACGAGCCGACCATCCTCGACGGCGTGGAGGCGCCGATGGCCGTCTGCGGCGAGGAGACCTTCGGCCCGGTCGTCTCCGTCTACCGCTTCACCGACGAGGACGAGGCCGTCGCCCAGGCCAACGCCACCCCCTACGGCCTCAACTCCAGCGTGTGGACGAAGGACGCCCGCCGCGGCCGCGCCGTCGCCGCCCGCCTGCGCACCGGCACCGTCAACATCAACGAGGGCTACGCCCCGGCCTACGGCAGCGTCCGGGCCCCCATGGGCGGTATGAAGGACTCCGGCCTCGGCCGCCGGCACGGCTCCGAGGGCATCCTCAAGTACACCGAGGCGCAGACGGTCGCCCACCAGCGGCTGCTGCCGATGGCGCCCTCGCTCGGCATGGACGACGAGGCGTACGCGGCGTTCATGACGCGCAGCCTCCGGCTGATGAAGGCCCTCCGCCTCCGCTAGTGCCGCGGCCGCCCCGACCCGCCCCGCCCCCGCCCCGTCCCGCGGCCGCCAAGGAGGCGCCCCAGTGTCAGAGCCGTACGACTACGACGTCATCGTCATCGGATCCGGCTTCGGAGGCTCCGTCTCGGCGCTGCGCCTGGCCGAGAAGGGCTACCGGGTCGGCGTCCTGGAGGCGGGGCGCCGCTTCACCCGCGAGACCCTCCCGCGCAACAGCTGGGACCTGCGGGGCTACCTGTGGGCGCCGGCGCTCGGCCTGTACGGCATCCAGCGGATCCACCTCCTCGGCAACGTGATGGTGCTGGCCGGGGCCGGCGTCGGCGGCGGCTCCCTCAACTACGCCAACACCCTGTACGTGCCGCCCACCGCCTTCTTCGAGGACCGGCAGTGGGCGCACATCACGGACTGGCGCGAGGAGCTGGCCCCGTACTACGAGCAGGCCAAGCGGATGCTCGGGGTGCGGCTCAACCCGACGACGACCGCCTCCGACGTCCACCTGAAGGCCGTCGCCGAGAAGATGGGCGTCGGGGACACCTTCCACATGGCGCCGGTCGGCGTCTTCTTCGGCGACGGCGCCGACGCCGGCGGCACCGCCGCGGCCCGGCCCGGCCAGGAGGTCCCCGACCCGTACTTCGGCGGCGCCGGCCCCGCCCGCCGGGCCTGCACCGAGTGCGGCGAGTGCATGACCGGCTGCCGGCACGGCGCGAAGAACACCCTCACCGAGAACTACCTCCACCTCGCCGAGCGCGCCGGCGCCGTCATCCACCCCATGACGACCGTCACCGCCGTCGCCGAGCACCCGGACGGCGGCCACCGCGTCCGCACCGTCCCCACCGACGCCCGCCGCCGCGGCACCTCCCGGGAGCTGCGCGCCCGGTACGTGGTCGTCGCCGCCGGCACGTACGGCACCCAGACCCTGCTGCACCGGATGAAGGACACCGGGCTGCTCCCGCGGATCTCCGACCGCCTCGGCGAACTGACCCGCACCAACTCCGAGGGGCTCGTCGGCGCGCAGACCGACGACCGCCGCTACCGCAGGCGCCACGGCCCCGGCCGGCGCGCCGACTTCACCCGCGGCGTCGCCATCACCTCCTCCGTCCACCCGGACGCGGACACCCACATCGAGCCCGTCCGCTACGGCCGCGGCTCGAACGCGATGGGCTTCCTGACCGTGCTCCAGGTGCCCTACGGCCCGCACCGCGTGCGCGGCTGGCTCGCCCGGACCGCGAAGCACCCGGTGCAGCTGCTGCGCTCGCTCTCCAACCGGCGCTGGTCGGAGCGGACCATCATCGGGCTGGTCATGCAGTCCGTCGACAACTCGCTGACGACGTACCGCAAGCCCCGCGGACTCGGCAGGGGCCTGCTCACGGCCCGCCAGGGGCACGGCGCCCCCAACCCGGTGCAGATCGAGGCGGCCACCCGGGCCGCCTCCCTGCTCGCCGAGGAGATAGGCGGCTTCGCCGGCAGCAACGTCGGCGAGCTCATGGGCACGCCGCTGACGGCGCACTTCCTCGGCGGCTGCCCGATCGGCGCCACCGCCGAGGAGGGCGTCGTCGACCCGTACCACCGGCTGTACGGGCACCCGGGCATCCTCGTCGTGGACGGCGCGGCTGTCTCCGCGAACCTCGGGGTGAACCCCTCGCTGACGATCACGGCGCAGGCCGAGCGGGCGATGGCGTACTGGCCGAACAAGGGCGAGCCGGACGCCCGCCCCGAGCAGGGCGCGGCGTACGTGCGGCTCGCGCCGGTGGAGCCGGTCCGCCCGGCCGTGCCCGAGGAGGCCTTCGGCGCGCTGCGGCTGCCGCTCCTCCCGGTGCCCGGGGTCCCGCCGCGCCGCCCCGGGGCGGCGGCCGAGCTGCGGGCCGACTGATACGCGGCGGGTACCGCGCTCCCCCTCCGAGCGCGGTACCCGCCGCGGTACCTAGGTGACAGGCGCTCGCCCCCGAAGGTTGTACCCGCGGGGCGCCGGCATGCGTGTGTGCTCGGTCACACGGTGAAGCCGGGGTGCGAGGGGCCGGCGGGGCGGGTGGGGCGGGCGGGGGAGGGGGCGGGGGAAGGGCGCGGGTACGCGAACGGCCGGCCCGGGCGTCCCCGGGCCGGCCGTCGTCGGTGTGACCGGCCTGCTGTCCCCTGCCGTCCGGTCACGCGAAGGAGCGAGGTCCCACGACGCACGTCCCACGGGTCGTACGCCTCATCGCTCCGGCGGAGCCACGCGTGGTGCTGGACCCGCGCCTGGCTGACGCGGCCACCCACACCAACGAAGGTCCGCCGGGCCGGTCACGGGCCGGACGGGTGACGAACAGGCGGCTGGAGGGGCCGCCTCAGACCCGGCCGCGGCACAGCTCCAGCAGCGTCATGGCGAGGGCGGTGCCGGGCTTGCCGAGGGCGTCGCTCCAGTGCGACAGCACCTCCATCTCCCGCGACAGGTGCACGCGGCGGCCGCCGGAGGCGATCCGGGCCTCCTGGATGACGGTCGAGACGGCCATCCGCTCCTGGATCAGGCCGATGATCCGGTCGTCGATGGCGTCGATGCGGTCGCGGGACGCCGCGATCAGCTGCTCGGGGTCCGCGTCCGCGGCGGAGGCGGCGGGGGACACGGCGGTGGCGGTGGCGGTGGCGGTCATGGCGGGGGTCTCCTGTCGGTAGGGGCCCGCAGGACCGTGGAAACGCCGCAGCGCCCGGGTCCTGCCGGACCGGGGCGCTGCGGGAAGTCAGGTGCTCTGCGCGAGCATCACGAGGACCCATGGCTGCCGGACCGTCCGGTGCCATAGGTAAAGAGGAAGCTCAGCTGCCTGCGCACGAACCGGATTATTGCCGCGCCGGCCGCCCGGGGCCAAACCGGTTCGGATGGTGAGACGAAAACGGCCCGCGCGTCCCCCGTTAGAATTGACAAAACAGCCCCCTCTTCCGCCGGAAGGCCGCCCCCGTGCCAGAAGCACCCTCCGCCGCCCACGACAGCGCCCCGGACACGGTTCTCGTCGTCGACTTCGGCGCCCAGTACGCCCAGCTCATCGCCCGCCGCGTCCGCGAGGCACGGGTCTACAGCGAGATCGTCCCGAGCACGATGCCCGTGGCCGAGATGCTGGCCAAGGACCCCAAGGCGATCATCCTGTCCGGCGGCCCGTCCTCGGTGTACGAGGAGGGCGCCCCGCAGCTGGACCGCTCGCTCTTCGAGGCCGGCGTCCCCGTCTTCGGCATGTGCTACGGCTTCCAGCTGATGGCGACCGCCCTCGGCGGCACCGTCGACAACACCGGCGCCCGCGAGTACGGCCGCACCCCGCTGAGCGTCAGCAAGACCGGCTCGACCCTCTTCGAGGGCACTCCCGCAGAGCAGTCGGTGTGGATGTCCCACGGCGACGCCTGCTCCGCCGCCCCCGAGGGCTTCACCGTCACCGCCTCGACCGACGTCGTGCCCGTCGCCGCGTTCGAGAACGACGAGAAGAAGCTGTACGGCGTGCAGTACCACCCCGAGGTGATGCACTCCACGCACGGCCAGCAGGTCCTGGAGCACTTCCTCTACCGCGGCGCCGGCCTCAAGCCCACCTGGACCACCGGCAACATCGTCGAGGAGCAGGTCGCGGCCATCAAGGCGCAGGTCGGCGACAAGCGCGCCATCTGCGGCCTCTCCGGCGGCGTGGACTCCGCGGTCGCCGCGGCCCTCGTCCAGAAGGCCATCGGCTCCCAGCTGACCTGCGTGTACGTCGACCACGGCCTGATGCGCAAGGGCGAGACCGAGCAGGTCGAGAAGGACTTCGTCGCCGCGACCGGCGTCCAGCTGAAGGTCGTCGACGCGCAGGAGCGCTTCCTCGCGGCCCTCGCCGGCGTCTCCGACCCCGAGACCAAGCGGAAGATCATCGGCCGCGAGTTCATCCGGGTCTTCGAGCAGGCGCAGGCCGAGATCATCGCCGAGGCCGAGGGCGGCCCCGAGGTGGCCTTCCTCGTCCAGGGCACCCTCTACCCGGACGTCGTGGAGTCCGGCGGCGGCACCGGCACCGCCAACATCAAGTCCCACCACAACGTGGGCGGCCTCCCCGACGACATCGAGTTCCAGCTCGTCGAGCCGCTGCGCCAGCTGTTCAAGGACGAGGTCCGCATGGTCGGCCAGGAGCTCGGCCTGCCCGACGAGATCGTCCACCGCCAGCCCTTCCCCGGCCCCGGCCTCGGCATCCGCATCGTCGGCGAGGTCACCAGGGACCGCCTGGACCTGCTCCGCGAGGCCGACGCCATCGCCCGCGAGGAGCTCACCGCCGCCGGCCTCGACCGTGAGATCTGGCAGTGCCCCGTCGTGCTCCTGGCGGACGTCCGCAGCGTCGGCGTCCAGGGCGACGGCCGCACCTACGGCCACCCGATCGTGCTGCGTCCCGTCTCCTCCGAGGACGCCATGACCGCGGACTGGACGCGCATGCCGTACGAGGTGCTCGCCCGGATCTCCACCCGCATCACCAACGAGGTCAAGGACGTCAACCGCGTCGTCCTGGACTGCACCAGCAAGCCGCCGGGCACCATCGAGTGGGAGTGATCCCGCCGCCGGCCCCGCGCCGCACGTGAGACGGAGCCGCCGCCCCCGCCCGGGGCCGGCGGCTCCGCCGTTTCGCCGGCATCCGCCCGCGCCCGCCGCCCTGCCCCTGGCCACTTGCGGGCCGCGCGGGTACCGTGCGCGCGCCGGCCCCGCGGCCGGCCGACGCCGACCGAGGAGGGCCGCGATGCCGGACCAGCCCCCACCCGTGCCCGTGGACCGGCTCCGCTTCGAGATGCCGCCCGTCCACGACGAACCCGACCGGGAGCGCGCCCACCGCAAGGAGCGGCTCGCCGGGGCGCTGCGCCTGCTCGCGCGGCTCGGCTTCGAGGAGGACCCGGCCGCGCTGGCCACCGCCCGCGACCCCGAGCACCCGGACTGCCTGTGGGTGAACCCCTTCGGGAGGGCGGCGACCGCCCTCACCGCCGGGGACCTGCTCCTCGTCGACGCCGACGGGCGCGTCCTGGAGGGCGGGCGCCGCGTCAACGGGCTCTCCTTCGCCCTCCACGCAGCCGTCCACCGGGCCCGGCCCGACGCGGTCGCCGTGGTCCGCGCGCACGGCCCGTACGGCAGGGCGCTCGCCGCGCTCGGGCAGCTGATCGCCCCCCTCACCCAGGAGGCCTGCGCCTTCTACCAGGACCACGCCCTCGTCGACGAGTACACCCGCGGCGCCGCCGATCCCGCCGAGTGCGCCCGCATCGCCCGCGCGCTCGGCCCGTACAAGGCGCTCGTCCTGCGCAACCACGGGGTGCTCACCGTCGGCGCCACCGTGGACGCCGCCGCCTGGTGGACCGTCGCCGCCGAGCGGGCCGCCCGCGTCCAGCTCACCGCCCGCGCCGCCGGCCGCCCCGCGCCCATCGGACACCGCAGCGCCCTCGCCGCGCGCGAGCGGTTCGGCACCGACCTCGCCGCCTGGGCCGCCTACCAGCCGCTGCGGGAGTCCGCCGCGCCCTGACACCCGTACGCCGCCCGGGTGACGTCAACATCATGAACGGACAATCACCTGCTCTGACATCGTGCGCAATCCGGAGCACTGCCGCAGTGGTGCACAATTCGCTGGCATCGCACCGTAGTTCAGAGAGGCGGCAGGCACGTGGCTGTCCAACAGATCTCCCGAAGCACCCACGGCGGCGCATGCACCTGCGACGACTGCCCGCACGGCGCGCAGGAGGGGCACCGCCGCGCGGTCGCGGCGTTCCTGGAGAAGCGGGACGCGTTCGCCGCAGGCCACGGACTGCCCGCCGCGGTCGCCCGGTCCGCCGGCGCGTCCCGGCAGTGGGTCTCCGACGAACTCGCCCTCTCCGCCCGCACGGCCGCCGACCGGGGCCGCGAGGCGGGCAGCTCCTGGCTGCACGTCTTCTCCCGGCGGGCCGTCCTCGCCGTGTGGATCGCCGCCGGGATCCTCCTCGTCGTCCAGGTCGGCACCGCCCTCGGCACCGGCTGGTCGCCCGCGCGCACCGCCGCCCTCCTCGCGGCGGCCTTCCTCGCCGGGCTGCTCACCCTCGCCGCCCGCGCCCAGCCGGTGCGCGGCGGGCTGCTGGCCCCGCTGGTCGGCGAGGACAACCGGCTGTCCACCTCGAAGGCCGTACCCGCGGCCTGGCTGCTGCTGACCGCGTTCGCCGGGCTGCTGCCCGCGCTGCGGCTGGCCGCCTCCGCGCCCGGCCCGGAGCGGCAGGCGCTGTACGAGGGCCTCGGGCTGGTGCGGACGCTGCCGCTGCTGTCGATCGTCGCGCTGACCTCGGCGGTGGCGGTGCTGGTGCGCCGCGTCGTCGCCGTGCGGATCCTCGGCCAGCGGCTGCAGAAGCTGCCCGCGGACCGGCCGCGCGGCGCCGACCTGCTCACGGACGACGCCGGCCGGGGCAGCCTGCCCGACGCCCAGTACGTCCTGGTCTCGACGGTGGTGCTGGCGTACGCGGCCGTGTCGCTGGCCCGGTTCCCGGACCGGCTGCCGCGGCTGCCGTGGGCGCTGGCCCTGCTCGTCGCCCTGTCGGCGGCGGTGTACCTGGCCGCGAAGTCCGCGGAGGTGACCCGGCCGCTCGTGCTGTCCGTGGTCCGCAGACGCGAGCCCGGAGACCTGGACGCGGCCGTCCGGCCCGGCGACGACATCGAGATCCGCGGGGTGGGCTTCGTCCCGCCCGGGGCGCAGACCCCGGAGATGCTGGCCCGGCTGGTGGTCCGGATCGGGGCGGTCCACGTGCACGTGCCGCTGGTTCCGGTGGCGGGCGGGTTCGCGAACCCGTCGGACACGGCCCTGACGGTGCCGGTCCCGGCCGAAGTGGAACCGGGCCGGGTCGAGGTGCAGGTGGTCACGGCCGCCGGGGTGGAATCCAACCGCTGCACCATCGACGTCGCCGAGTGAAGCGGGTAGACATGGGGGCGTGACCCGAACAGACGACCCCGCCGCGTACGGGGACCACGAGCCGGGCGAGGCCGCCGACCGGGCCCCCGCCGCCCACCGCGGCGCCCCCGCCCCCGGACTGCGGGACCGGGCCGCCCGGTACGCGCTGCTGCCGCTGCGGATCTTCCTCGGCGCGACCTTCGTCTACGCGGGCCTGGACAAGCTGACCGACCCCGCCTTCCTGTCCGCCTCCGGCACCGGCTCCATCGGCGAGCTGATGCGCGGGGTGCGCGACACCTCCGCCGTCCCGGCGCTGGTGGACCTGGCCCTGCGCTCGCCCGTCGCCTTCGCCCTGGCCATCGCCGTCGGCGAGATCCTGGTGGGCCTCGGTGTCCTCGCCGGCCTCCTGACCCGCCTCGCGGCCCTCGGCGGCCTGCTGATCTCGCTCAGCCTGTGGCTCACGGTGTCCTGGCAGGTCGCCCCGTACTACTACGGAAACGATCTCGCCTACCTGATGGCGTGGACGCCGCTGGTGCTCGCCGGGGCGCCCTACTGGTCGGCGGACTCGCTGATCCGGTCCGCCCGGTCCGGGGGGCCGGCCAGACTGCGGCGGTCGCGGCGCACCGCGTAGGCCACCAGCCCCACCAGCGCGGCCAGCGTCAGGCCGCCGGTCGCCATCGGGACCACCAGGAACCACGGGGTGTCGATCTCGCCCGCCGCGTCGAGCAGGTAGAGCGCGCCCGCCGCGGTCAGGACGAGGCCGGCCAGGAACCGGCCCGGCTGGAACTCATGACGCCGCACGGGCCACCTCCACCTGTCCCACACCCGCTTCGAGGTGCAGCTCCACCGTTCCGCCGGCCTCCGTGCCGTCGGCCGGCGCCACCGTCTCCCGCCGGGTCTCGCCCTCGCCCCGGATGCGCACGTACGAGCGGGTGTCGTCCGGCATCCGGATGTCGCCCAGCCGTACGGAGGCCTCCGCGCGGGCGGTGACCTCGCGGGGCACGATCACCTTCAGCAGCCCGGCGTCGATGCCGGCGCGCACGGTCAGCGTGCTGCCCTCCGGCACGTCGAGCCGGCTGAGGTCCAGGGTGGCGATGCCGGTGCCGGACTCGTACACCGGCTGCACGTCGGCCACCGCCGCGGGCCGCCAGCGCACGTCCCGCCAGTCGGTGCCGATCTCCGCGGGCAGCGCCGCCGACGCCGCCAGCAGCCCGGCCGTGGCCAGGGCCAGCAGGATCGTCCCGAAGCCCGTACGGCCGCGGAACGAGCTGACCGCGAGGCCGAGGCCGAACACCGCGAGCACCGAGGCGAGGCCGATCTGCAGGGCGTGCGAGAGGGTGCTGTCCTCCCACACGGCCGCCGTCGCCACCGCGCCCGCCAGCACGGCCAGCACGAAGACCCGGCCGCCGATGCCGCCGCGCGGCCGCCCCGGCCCGCCCGGCCGCGCACCGCGCGGGCTGTTGCCGGGGCCCTTGCCGCCCGGCTCCGCGGGGTCGGCCGAGTCGTCCGGCCCCCACAGGTAGCCGGAGCTGCCGACCGGGCCGGTCGTGCCGTCCTTCACCAGCGGGTCCCGCCACCACGAGGGCGTACCGGGCGCCGGCGGCGCCTGCGTCTCCGGCGGGGCGGGGCGGGCCGCAGCCTGCGGCTCCGCCTCGGGGGCTGCCGTGCCGCGGTGGCGCTGCGACCAGTACGCGGCCCCGCCCAGGGCGAGAACCACCAGCACGGAGAACGCGGCGAGCCCGCCGTTGTCCAGCATCGACAGGAACACCGCGCAGCCGACGAGCGCCGCGAACAGCGCGGCCAGCGTCGTCCCCTCGACCCGGCCGGTCAGCAGCTTCTTCGCCTCGCTGTCCTCCTCCCCCTCCACGGGCAGCACCAGCCACGCGACGCCGTAGAAGAGCAGCCCGACACCGCCGGTGACGGTGAGCACGCCCAGCACGATCCGGAAGATGACGGGGTCGAGGTCGAAGTAGCGGCCCAGGCCGCCGCACACGCCGGCGAGGACCTTGTCGCGCCTGCTGCGGCGCATGGGCGGACGCTCGGCGGGCCGGTCGGAGGAGCCGTCGGAGGGCCGCCCCGCTGCGGCCCCGGGCGCCTTCGGGCCCGCCGTCCCGGAAGCGGCCGGCGGCGGGGAGTCGTGCTCGGTCATGGCTCCATGGTGGAGGCGCCCCGCGGCGCCGGGCATCGGGGCCCCACCCTGGTGCGACCCTGAGATCCCGCCGGGAGCGGTGGGGGGATGCCCTGATGCCCCGCACCGCCCGCGCGTGTGACCATCGGTGGCATGCCCGCCTCCGCCGCACCGCGCACCCCGCACGCCCCCGACCCCGCCGACGAGGCGCCGCAGCGCCGCCTGTACCGCAGCGCCGACGGCCGCATGCTCGGCGGCGTGGCCCGCGGGCTCGCCGGGCACCTCGGGCTGCCGGTCGTGTGGGTGCGGCTCGCCTTCTTCGGGCTGTTCGTCTGGGGCGACGGGCTCGGCGTGCTGCTGTACGCCGCGTTCTGGGTGTTCGTACCGCTCGGCCTGGGCGGCCGCAGCGGGGGCCGCTCCTTCCACGAGCTCTTCGAGACCCTCCCCGACGGCGGCCGGCGGCTGCGCAAACCGGCCAGGGGGCAGATCACCGCCCTGGTCGCGCTGTGCGTCGGCGCCGGCATCTTCCTCTCCAAGGTGCAGTCCGGCGGCGCCTCGGGCCGCTACGTGTGGCCGACGCTGCTCGTCGGCGCGGGCGTCGTCCTCGTCTGGCGCCAGGCCGACAACGCCCGCCGCGAGCACTGGGCGGCCGGGCCGGGCGGCAGCCGGCGGATGTTCCAGCTCGCCCGCGCCTGCGCGGGCATCGCGCTCGTCGGCATCGGCCTGACCCTCTTCATCGTCGTCCGCGGCTCGGCCGCGCAGCTCGGCAACGTCCTGACCGCCGCGCTCGCCGTCCTCGCCGGGATCGCGCTGCTCGCCGGGCCCTGGCTGATCCGGATGACCCAGGACCTGTCCGAGGAGCGCCTGATGCGCATCCGCGCCCAGGAGCGCGCCGAGGTCGCCGCGCACGTCCACGACTCCGTCCTGCACACCCTCACCCTGATCCAGCGCAACGCCGACGACGCGGGCGAGGTGCGCCGCCTGGCCCGCGCCCAGGAGCGCGAGCTGCGGAACTGGCTCTACAAGCCGGAGGGCACCGGCAAGGAGGAGGCCGAGGAGCCGGCCACCCTCGCCGAGGCCGTGAAGAAGACCGCCGCCGAGGTGGAGGACCACCACGGCGTGCCCATCGAGGTGGTCGTGGTCGGCGACTGCCCCCTCGACGAGAGGCTGGGCGCGCAGGTGCAGGCCGCGCGCGAGGCGATGGTCAACGCCGCCAAGTACGGTGGCCAGGGGGGCCCGGTGCAGGTGTACGCCGAGGTGGAGGGGCAGACGGTGTTCGTGTCCGTACGGGACCGCGGGCCCGGCTTCGACATCGACGCGGTACCGGACGACCGCATGGGCGTACGAGAATCGATCATCGGCCGGATGCAGCGCAACGGCGGGACCGCGCGGCTGCGGTCCGCGCCCGACGGCGGCACGGAAGTCGAGCTGGAGATGGAGAGGGCGGCGAAAGCGGCATGACGGAGCGATACGCACAGGCGGACGCGGCGGACGCGGCGGGCCGGCGGGTCCGGGTGGTGCTCGTCGACGACCACCGGATGTTCCGCGCGGGCGTGCAGGCGGAGATCGGCGACACCGCCCGGACCGGGGTGGAGGTCGTCGGGGAGGCGGCCGACGTCGACCAGGCCGTCACCGTCATCACCGCCACCCGGCCCGAGGTGGTCCTCCTCGACGTGCACCTCCCCGGCGGCGGCGGGGTCGAGGTGCTGCGGCGGTGCGCCCCGCTGACGGCCGCCGCCGAGAACCCGGTGCGCTTCCTGGCCCTGTCCGTGTCGGACGCCGCCGAGGACGTCATCGGGGTGATCCGCGGCGGTGCGCGCGGGTACGTCACCAAGACCATCACCGGCGCCGACCTGGTCGACTCGGTCTTCCGGGTGCAGGAGGGCGACGCGGTGTTCTCGCCGCGGCTCGCGGGCTTCGTCCTCGACGCGTTCGCCTCGACGGACGCCCCGCCGGTCGACGAGGACCTGGACCGGCTGACGCAGCGCGAGCGCGAGGTGCTGCGGCTGATCGCCCGCGGCTACGCGTACAAGGAGATCGCCAAGCAGCTGTTCATCTCGGTGAAGACGGTGGAGTCCCATGTCAGCGCGGTGCTGCGCAAGCTCCAGCTGTCCAACCGGCACGAGCTGACGCGCTGGGCGACGGCCCGCCGCCTGGTGTGAGATGAGAGAGGCCCGCGGGGCCGGTGGGACCCGCGGGGCGGTGCCGGCCCGCCGCCCGACACGTTCTGTGACACACACCGCAGGGTGAATGGGGAACCTCGGGGCGGGTCGCGGCGTTCTTGGCTGGCGTGACGAGCTTGACCGGGACCCCCGTGTTCGTGGCGGCGATCGCCCTGACGGCGATCGCCGTCTTCCTGCCGCTGGCCGTGTGGAGCAAGGTGCGCGGCCCTGCCGCGGTGCGCGCCCTCACCCGCGTGCTGATGATGGTGTTCGCCCAGGCCACTGCCATCGCACTGGTGTTCATTGGGGTGAACCGCGAGCAGAACTTCTACACCACCTGGGGCGACCTCGTCGGCACGGGAGATTACGTCCAGGCCGCCGAGGACCTCGGCCCCGACGGCCTCGGCGGCAAGAAGGTCGACGAGGTCCCGAAGGTCAGACAGAAGTTCAGCCCCGTCGAGGACATCCCCGGCGGCCGGGTCCAGGCGACCGAGCTCGACGGGCAGATCTCCGGGGTCAAGGGCGACGTCCTCGTCTACCTGCCCCCGCAGTACGACGACCCGGCGTACAAGGACCGCAGGTTCCCCGTCGTCGAGCTGATCCCCGGCATGCCCGGCTCCGGCAAGTCCTGGTTCAAGGGCCTGAAGGTGGTGGAGAAGCTGGAGCCGCTCATGAAGAACGGCCAGGTCCAGCCCTTCATCCTCGTCTCGGCGCGCACCATGCTCCTCGGCGACACCGAGACCGGCTGCGCCAACATCCCGGGCCGCGTCAACGCCGACAGCTGGCTCAGCGTCGACGTCCGCAAGATGGTCACGGACAACTTCCGCGCCTCGGACGACCCCCGCTCCTGGGGCGTCGCCGGGTACTCCGCGGGCGCCTACTGCGCCACGAAGCTGGCGATCTCCCACCCCGACCGGTACGCCGCGGCCGTATCCATGTCCGGCTACAACGACCCGGGGATGGAGCCCGCCTCCCTGCTGCGCGAGGACCCGGTCCTGCGCCAGCAGCACAACCTGCACACCATGCTGAAGGCCGCGCCGGCGCCGCCCGCGGTCTCCCTGCTCATCACGGGCGGCCAGAACGACGGCTACCAGGCCGGGATCGCGCTCCAGCAGGCGGCGCAGCACCCGACGAGGATCGAGGTGCAGAAGACGACCGGCGGCCACACCATCGACGCCTGGGTCCGGCAGCTCCCGGAGGTCTTCGCCTGGCTGGGCACCCAGGTCAAGGCCCCGTAGCCAGAGCCTGTCCGGCGGTTCACGCCGGGCGGGAGGCCCCCGCCCAGGGCATCGAGTCGATCGGCGCCACGCGGACCGTCGAGCCCGGCCGCGGGGCGTGGACCATCTGCCCGTTGCCGACGTAGAGGCCGACGTGGGTGACGCCGGAGTAGAAGAACACCAGGTCGCCCGGGGCGAGCTCGCCGCGGGCGACCCGCCGGCCGGCGTTGATCTGCGTGTACGTCGTGCGCGGCAGGGACACCCCGGCCGCGCGCCAGGCGGCCTGCGTCAGCCCGGAGCAGTCGTACGCTCCCGGCCCGGTCGCCCCCCAGACGTACGGCTTGCCGACGGCGCCGTACGCGAAGGCGACGGCGCGGGCGGCGCGCGAGCCGTCGGCGGGCGGGGCGGGTACGGCCGCCGCCTGCCCGGCCCCGGCCTGCCCGGCTCCGCCTCCGGCCCCGTAGGCGGCGCGCTCCTCGGCGGTCAGCCGGGCCAGCAGCCGCCGGGCGGCCTCCAGCCTGGACTCGACGGCGGACCTGTGGCGGGCGAGTTCGCCCTCCCGCTCGCGCAGCTCGGCGAGGTGCCCGGCGGCCGCCTTGCGCAGGCTGCCGACCTCGTCGAGCTGCCGGCGTACGGAGGCGACCTCGGCGGCGCTGCGGTCGCCGGCCCGGTCCAGCAGGGCGGCCCGGTCCAGGAAGTCCTGCGGGTCGTCGGACATCGCCAGGCGGACGGCGGGGGACAGCCCGCCGCTGCGGTACTGGCCCGCGGCGAGGGCGCCGAGTGTGCGGCGGGCCTCGTTCAGCCTGTCGGTGCGCCGGGCGGCCTCGTCGCGCAGCCCGTCGAGGGTGCGCCGGGCCTCCTGCGCCTTCTCCTTCGCCCCGTTGTACCGCTCGGTGGCGGCCTCGGCTTCCTCGTACAGCCGGTCGACCTCCGCCTTGATCCCGGCGGGGGTCTGCCGCGGATCGGCGTGGGAGGTGCCCTCGAGGGCGGTGGCGGTGGCAGCGCCCGCCAGGGCGAGGGTGGCGGCGGTCCGGACGGTGCCGCCGCGGAGCGGGCGCTGCCTGGGCTTTCGATGACTGGCCACGCGGGCCTCACGTCCTTCCTCCGGTCGGGCTCGGCTCGGAGGAGGACGCTAGAGGGCGGGGCGGCGGTCGGACGGCGGGATGACCGCAAAGTGTCCCGACGCGACCGGTTCTGGCGGCCCGGCGATCAGCGGCAGAGGACGGCGACGAAGATATTGACCACCGTCAGGGCGCCGACGGTCCCGAACAGGGCCTTGTCGACGCGCTCCTCGTCGCGCTTGACGTAGACGAGGCAGAGGATCACGAACAGGACGGCGAGCTTGACGCCGATCTTGATGTGGTTGACGGTCCCGCCGTCCATCTCGCGGAAGCCGACCAGCAGGACGCCGGTGACGAGCATCGTCAGCGCGCCGTGCAGCATCGCGGGCGTGAAGCGCGCCGTGCCGGCACCCATCGCCTTCATCTGGGTCAGGAAACCGCCCAGCAGAGAGGCGATCCCGATGATGTGCAGGCCGACGAAGACATTGATGAGTACGTCCATGCGGTCGAGCGTACGGGGGCCCTCACGGGGCCCCGCCGGGGGGTCGGCGCCGGTGTGAGATACGGCCGATTCCTCCGGGCCGGGGCCGGGTGTCCCCGCCGCCCCCTAGACTCGGAAGGCGATGAGCAGCCTCTTTGACGACAGCTTCCTGGCGGACCTCACCCCCTCCGACGAGGAGCCGCCGCCGCCCGAGGAGTACGCGGACGACCGCGCCCCCGAGCCCGGCGCGGACGACCTCTTCGAGGGCCGCTTCGACGTGCCCCTGAGCGGTGACGCCTACTACCGCGACGGCACCCCCAGGCCGGTCATCGACCCGGCCGCCCTGCTGCACGGGCTGAACGAGCAGCAGCGCGCCGCCGTGGTCCACGCGGGCTCCCCGCTGCTGATCGTGGCCGGCGCCGGCTCCGGCAAGACCCGGGTGCTCACCCACCGCATCGGCCACCTGCTGGCCGCGCGGAACGTCCACCCCGGGCAGATCCTGGCGATCACCTTCACCAACAAGGCCGCCGCCGAGATGAAGGAGCGCGTCGAGCAGCTCGTCGGACCGCGCGCCGGCGCCATGTGGGTCTCCACGTTCCACAGCGCGTGCGTGCGCATCCTGCGCCGCGAGTCCAAGCGGCTCGGCTTCACCTCCTCGTTCTCGATCTACGACGCGGCGGACTCCAAGCGCCTGATGGCACTGGTCTGCCGCGACCTGGACCTCGACCCGAAGAAGTTCCCGCCGAAGTCCTTCAGCGCCAAGGTCTCGAACCTCAAGAACGAGCTCATCGACGAGGACGCCTTCGCCGCCCAGGCAGCTGGGGGCACCTCCCGGACGGAGTCTGGGGGAGGGTTCGAGAAGACCCTCGCCCAGGCGTACGCGATGTACCAGGGGCGGCTGCGCGAGGCCAACGCGCTCGACTTCGACGACATCATCATGACGACCGTCCACCTGCTCCAGGCGTTCCCCGAGGTCGCCGAGCACTACCGGCGGCGCTTCCGGCACGTCCTCGTCGACGAGTACCAGGACACCAACCACGCCCAGTACACGCTGGTGCGCGAGCTCGTCGGCACCGGCTACCCGGACCTGCCGCCGGCCGAGCTGTGCGTCGTGGGCGACGCCGACCAGTCGATCTACGCCTTCCGCGGCGCGACGATCCGCAACATCCTCCAGTTCGAGGAGGACTACAAGGACGCGACGACGATCCTGCTGGAGCAGAACTACCGCTCGACGCAGACGATCCTCTCCGCGGCCAACGCGGTCATCGAGCGCAACGAGAACCGCCGCGCCAAGAACCTGTGGACCCAGGCCGGCGCCGGAGCCGTCATCACCGGCTACGTCGCCGACACCGAGCACGACGAGGCCCAGTACGTCGCCGACGAGATCGACCGGCTCACCGACGCCGGCGAGGCCAAGGCCGGCGATGTCGCGATCTTCTACCGGACCAACGCGCAGTCCCGCGTCTTCGAGGAGGTCTTCATCCGCGTCGGCCTCCCGTACAAGGTCGTCGGCGGCGTCCGCTTCTACGAGCGCAAGGAGGTCCGCGACATCCTCGCGTACCTGCGCGTCCTGGCGAACCCCGAGGACAGCGTCCCGCTGCGCCGCATCCTGAACGTGCCCAAGCGCGGCATCGGCGAGCGCGCCGAGGCGATGGTCGACGCCCTCGCCCTGCGCGAGAAGATCACCTTCCCGCAGGCGCTGCGGCGCGTGGACGAGGCGTACGGCATGGCCGCGCGCTCGACCAACGCGGTGAAGCGCTTCAACGTGCTGATGGAGGAGCTCCGCACGATCGCCGAGTCCGGCGCCGGCCCGGCCGTCGTGCTGGAGGCCGTCCTGGAGCGGACCGGCTACCTCGCCGAACTCCAGGCCTCGACCGACCCGCAGGACGAGACGCGGATCGAGAACCTCCAGGAGCTCGCCGCGGTGGCCCTGGAGTTCGAGCAGGCCCGCGCCGAGGGCGGCGCAGCCGCGGCCGGCGCGGAGGAGGGCGCCGCGGCGGGCGGCGGCACGCTGGCCGAGTTCCTGGAGCAGGTCGCGCTCGTCGCCGACTCCGACCAGATCCCGGACGAGGACACCGAGGGCAGCGGCGTGATCACGCTGATGACCCTGCACACCGCGAAGGGCCTGGAGTTCCCGGTCGTGTTCCTGACCGGGATGGAGGACGGCGTCTTCCCGCACATGCGGGCGCTCGGCCAGACCAAGGAGCTGGAGGAGGAGCGCCGGCTGGCGTACGTCGGGATCACGCGCGCCCGCGAGCGCCTCTACCTGACGCGCTCCGCGATGCGCAGCGCCTGGGGCACCCCCTCCTACAACCCGCCGTCGCGGTTCCTGGAGGAGATCCCCGCCCAGTACCTGCAGTGGAAGCGCACGGGCGCCGCGCAGAAGCCGGCCGGACCGGTGCGCGGCCAGGGCTACGGGTCGGGCAAGGCCTCGTTCGGCACCTCGCCGGAGGCGTTCCTGTCCTCGGCGCGCACGCGCTCGGGCCCGTCCGGGTTCGCCACGCGGCGGGCCACGGAGAAGGCGGTCGTGGCGCTGGCCGTCGGCGACCGGGTGACACACGACCAGTTCGGGCTGGGCACGGTGATGGAGGTGCGGGGCGCCGGCGCCGACGCGCAGGCGACCATCGACTTCGGCGACGCCAAGCCGAAGCGGCTGCTGCTGCGGTACGCACCGGTGCAGAAGCTCTGACGCCGCGGAACGGGAGTGGGCCCGGGCCTCGACGGCCCGGGCCCACTTCGGGGTTTTGCGGTTGTCCGGCGGTGTCAGGACGGGTTGAGGCCCTTGCCGCGCAGCCATGCCAGGGGGTCGACGGCGGCGCCGCCGCCGGGCCGGACCTCGAAGTGCAGGTGCGGGCCGGTGGAGTTGCCGGAGTTGCCGGAGTAGGCGATGACGTCGCCCGCCTTCACCTTGCCGGACCGGATCTTGGTGCTGCTGAGGTGGCAGTACCAGGTCTCGGTGCCGTCGGGGGCGGTCACTATCGCCATGTTGCCGTAGGCGCTGTTCCACTGGGTGCGCACGGTGCCGTCGGTGGCGGCCATGACCGGGGTGCCGTAGCCCACGGGGAAGTCGATGCCGGTGTGCACCGACATCCACATGCCGCCGGCCTGGCCGAAGGAGGCGCTGAGGCCGCGCTGCGCGACCGGGATGGCGAACTTGGGGCGGGCCGCCTCCTTCGCGGCCTCCTCCTCCGCCTTCCGCTTGCGCTCCTCGTCCTGGCGCTGGCGCAGGTCGATGCGCTCCTGCGTGCGGCTCGCGCGGTCCGCGAAGTCCCCGGCGTCGGCGCTGAGCGCCTCAAGCTGGGTGTCGAGCTTGCTGTTGGCCGCGACCGGCTTGACCGACGCCGGGTCGGGCGCGGCCATCGTGGTGGTGTCCTCGGCGGGCTTCTCACTGCCGGTCAGGCCGCCGACGGAGGCCGCGGCGACACCGGCGACGCCCACCACGCATGCGGAGGGGACCGCCACCGTGAGCAGGGCGGAACGCTTCGCCGGGGTGCGGCGGCGGCCGCCCCCGCCGGCCGTGTGCCCGGACTTGGCGCCGGCGCGGCGCGAGGCCCGCGGGCCGGAGGCGGGGCCGGCGGGCGCCGGGGTGACGGGCATGGCCTGCGTCGGCATGTCGTGCACGGGGGAGGGCGCGTCGTACGCGTCGTCGGCGCCGGCTTCGGGGGCGGGTGCGGCGTCGGGCTCGAAGCCGGGCGCGAGGGCATCCTCCGCGACCGCCTCGAACACGGCGGTGCCGGTGTACGCGTCGTCCGCGTAGCCGGTGTCCTGCTGCTGCGCTTCGGCCTCGTACGCGAAGGAGAACGTCTGGGTCTGCTGCTGGTCCTGGGGGACGGTGTTCCAGGCGGTGGCGTCGTAGGCGCCGGTGTCCGTGCCGGCGGTGCCGTAGCCGGGTGCCGCCCACTGGCCGGTCTGGTCGTAGCCGAACGCGGCGGCCGTGGACTGGTAGTCGGTGCCGGGAGCGGTCCAGGCGCCGGTGTCCCACTGGCCGGTGGCGGCTTCCTCGTGTGCTCCCTGGGCCGGGATCGTCGGCAGGTAGCCGTCCTGGGCGTAGTCCGTCTGGGGGGCGGCCGTCCAGGCGGTGGCGTCGTACGCGCCGGTGGTGCCGGTGTCGTAGGTGCCGTACGCCGTGTAGTCGTACCCCTGGCCCTGCGTTTCGTAGGAAACGTAGGGGGAGTCACCGGCGAAAGTGGTGGTCGAAAGGCCGTCGTACCCGGGATCGGGGTACAGGCCCGACGAGGGGCGGTCGTTCACCAACTTCTCTTTCGCCTCGGCAGTGGGGGCCTGGGTGGCCAGGGACGGGGGAATCCCTGGGGAGAGCAGTGGCGTGACTGTACCCGGCGGTCACTGGCCACGACAATCTTCGGAGGGGTTCCGGCTGAGCGGAACCGGGCATTCGGCCGTCTTTCGGCCGGTCCCATGCCCAGCCTTGGCCTTGAGTTCGAAATTTGTTCGACTTTGGAGGGGGTGTGCGCTCAGGCGGCCGGCGCCGCCTCGCCGCGTGTCTCCGCGGCCGCCGGACCCGGCCCGTCGAGGACCCGCCGCACCGCCGCCACGACGGCCGGATGCACGGCCAGCGCCAGGTGCCCGACCCCCCTGACCTCGACGTTCTCCGCCGCCAGGTCGGGGTGTTCGATGCGCGCGGTGCCCGCCGGCACCATCAGCTCGTCCCAGCCGCTCCAGAACGCCACGCACCGGGTGCGGCAGCCGGGGGCGGGGGCGCGCAGCTCGGCGATCAGCGCGGAATCCGGGCGGATCTGCCGGACGAGGGGGTGGGCGTCCATGAACGGCGCGACGCGCGTACCGGAATGCGGCGAGCCCAGCGTGACGAGGGTGCGGACGCGCGCGTCGCCGCCGAGCCGCTGGACGTAGTACCGGCCGACGAGCCCGCCCAGGCTGTGCCCGACGAGGTCCACCCGCTCCCGGCCCGTCCGCTCGCACAGCTCCTCGACCCGCCGGGCGACGCGCCCGGCCGCCGCGCGCACGTCGCGCGTCAGGGGCGAGTAGTTGTACGCCTCCACCCGTCGGCCGCCGTCCGCGGCGAGGCGGCGGCGCAGCAGGACGAACACGGACCGGTTGTCGGTGAAGCCGTGCAGCAGCAGCACCGGCGGGTGCACGCCGCCCGGTCCGGGCGCGGCGGGCTTCTCCTGGCGGATCCCGGTCGGGTAGTGCACCACGTGGGCGCCGAACAGGACGGCCTCCAGGACCCCGGCTCGGGCGGATGCGGAAAAGGGCGCGGACAGCCACGGCGACAGCCCCATCGACGGCCTCCCCTAAGACCTTTGGGACTGCTGCCGACCGCGCCGCCGTGCCGTGCGGCTGTCGGTACGGTGGCGCGGTGCCTGGCGGTGCGGCTCCCCCGGCGGTGAATCAACGCCGTCCCACGTGTGATTTCCCCCTCCCGCTTGACCGTGAAACGGCGGCGTGCGCGATGCTGTGCTTAACGTTCGTTCACTCGGGAGGCAGTGCGATGGGTGTGACCGGTCCGATCCGTGTGGTGGTGGCCAAGCCGGGTCTCGACGGCCACGACCGCGGCGCGAAGGTGATCGCGCGCGCCCTGCGGGACGCTGGCATGGAGGTCATCTACACGGGCCTGCACCAGACGCCCGAGCAGATCGTGGACACCGCCATCCAGGAGGACGCCGACGCGATCGGCCTGTCGATCCTCTCGGGCGCCCACAACACGCTGTTCGTCCGGGTGCTGGAGCTGCTGCGGGAGCGCGAGGCCGAGGACATCAAGGTGTTCGGCGGCGGCATCATCCCCGACGACGACATCGCCCCGCTCAAGGAGAAGGGCGTGGCCGCGATCTTCACCCCGGGCGCGACGACGACGTCGATCGTGGACTGGGTGCGGGAGAACATCCACCGCTGACCGCGCCGCCCCGGGCGGCCCGCACTCCCGGGGAGTGCCGGCCGCCAGGCGGTGCGTCCCACGGCGGTGCGTCCCACGGCCCGTCACACGGCGGGCTCCGGGGCGAGTTCGGCGAGCATCGCCGCGCGCAGCCGCAGGGTGGCCGTCAGCCGCTGGAAGGCCTCGGCCCAGTACGCGCCCGCACCCGCGGTCCCACCGGGGTCCGCCGCCGGCTGCGCGGCCGCGGTCAGCGCCTCCAGCCGGTCGGCCTCGGCGGGGTCGAGGCAGCGCTCGGCCAGCCCCATCACCCCGCTGAAGCTCCACGGGTAGCCGCCCGCCTCCCGCGCCGCGTCGAGCGCGTCGACCACGGCCCGGCCGAGCGGCCCGGCCCACGGCACGGTGCATGCCCCGAGCAGCTGGAACGCCTCGGACAGCCCGTGCGCGCCGACGAACCGGGCCACCCAGCCGGCCCGTTCCCCCTCGGGCAGGACCGACAGCAGCCGGGCCCGCTCGGCGAGCGAGGCCGTGCCCGGGGCGGTCGCGGTCGGGGCCGCCGGAGAGCCGAGCAGCGCCGCCGCCCACTCCGGGTTCCGCTGCCGCACCGCCGCCCGGCACCACGCCGCGTGCAGCTCCTCGGCCCAGCCCTCTCCCCCGGGCATCGGCAGGGCCACGACCGCGGCGGCGTCCAGCCCCCCGAAGCGGTCCCGCCAGCAGGACAGCGGCGCCGCCTCCACCAGCTGGCCCAGCCACCAGGAGCGCTCGCCGCGCCCGGCGGGCGGCCGTTCGGCGACCCCGTCGCGCAGCATGCCCGCGTCGCACCCGGCCGGCGGGGCCACGCCGTCCGGCCCGACGCAGGCGAGCGCCCGCCGGGCCATCCGCCCGGCCAGCGCGGACTGCGGCAGCGCCGACAGCAGCTCGGCGGCGGTCGCCCGCACGTTCCGGCTCCGGTCGTCCAGGGCGGCTTCCAGGAACGGCTCGTCCCCGGCGGACAGCCCGACCCGCAGCGAGTCGAGGAACATCAGCCGGTCCTCGGCGCGCTCGGCGGCCCAGGTGGATGCCAGCAGCCGCACCGCCGCCGCCGGATCGCGGGCCCGTACCGCGCCCAGCAGGCCCGCCCGCTCCGCGAACAGCCCCTCCTGCCACAGCTGCCGCACCGCTGCGGCGTCCTCCGGGTCGGGCAGCCCCCCGCCCGCCCCGGCGCGCAGCGCGAACCGCCAGTCGGGGTTGAGCCCCGCCAGCCACATCCCGCGCGGTCCGGCCAGGGCCAGGGCCTGCGGGCGCAGGTCGCTGCGGGCCCGGGCCGCGTCGAGCAGCGCCGGCAGCAGCGCCGCGGGCGCCCGGTAGCCGTGCCGGCCGGCGGCCGCCAGCCACTGCGGCAGCAGTTCCGCCAGGTCCGGCGCGGCCCCCCGCCGCCCGGACCCGGCGCCCGCCCCGGCGCGGCCGGCCAGCAGCTGGGCGAGCCGCCGGCGGGCGGGCTCCGGCGGCTCCGGCCGCGGGTCCGCCGGTGCGGGCCGCGGCCGGGGCGCCGCCTCGGCGGGCCGCAGCCCGGCGCGGCGGCGCAGCGTGTGCACGGCCGCGGCGTCGAGCAGCTCCCGCGGACTGCCGCGGCGGCGCCCGGTGCCGAGCAGCGCCGCCCCGACCAGCTCCCCAGTCCCCCCGGTCCCCACAGCCCTCCCCGTGTCGCTCCTCCCCGGCCGCGGCGGTCATCGTGCCCCCTCCCTCTCGGTGTTCTCCGTGCTCCGGTCCCGCCCCCTCCGCGGGACCGGAGCGGCCTGTCGTCGTCGTGTCCGGCCTTTCAGCTGGCGTGGTTGTCGTTCATGACCGAGCCCCCCGGCTTGTCGTCCTTGCACACGGGCGCCCCCGCGCCCGTGCTCCCTCCCCTTGGTGCGGCCCCGGACCGGCCCCCTCAGCCGGTCAGGGCGACCGGCTCCGGGCAGCCCTGCTCCCAGGCCGTGAGCGGTGTGAAGCCGCGGTGGCCGCACTCGCCGAAGACCGTGACCGGCGCGCCGCCCGACAGGGCGGCCAGCTGCCACAGCCCGGCCGGCGGCCGGCCCCCGCCGGAGGTGACCGGCAGGGCGCCGCCGCCTTCGGCGTCGGCCAGCTGCCAGCCCCGATCGCCCGGTACCGGGACCACGGGGCCCAGCACGACCGGCCAGGACTCCAGCCACGGGTCCTCCCGCAGCGCCGCCCCGTACGCGTCGAGTGCCGCCCCGGTGCCGACCCCCTCCGGGGCCTGCCCGCACGGCGCCCCCGCGCCGTGCCCCTCCACGAGGTCTGCGCGCAGTCCCGCCGTTCCGGGGCGGAAGCGGGCCTCCGCCTCCACCACCCGTCCGACCGGCAGCGCGAGCCGCGGCGGCCGCCCCGGCGGACCGAAGTCCAGTACCAGGGCCGGGCGCCCGCTCCCCGTCCCGCGCAGCCATGTCCGGCGGGTGGTGAGCCGGCCGTCCGGCGACACCGAGTCGTACTGGGCCAGCACCAGCCAGCGGTCCCGTACGGCCTCCCCCTCCGCGCCGGTGTCCGGGAGCCCCACCCTGCTCCGTACCGTCGCGGCGAGCGGCTGCGGCAGGCCTGCCAGACCGAGCCATCCCCGGTTCAGCAGGTGCAGCAGCGCGCCCTCCTCCAGCATCCGGGCGGGCCAGCCGGGCCCGCAACCGGGTATCGCCCCCAACTCCCTCACCCGGGCGGCCAGTCCGGGCGCCTGGGCGTCGACCATGCGCGCCGCTGCCTCCTCCCAGAACGCGGCTCCCGCCTGCTCCTGGCCGGCCAGCCCCTCGCGGACCAGGTCGGCCAGGCGCTGCTCCAACTCGGCGACGCCGGCGCAGATCCGGGCCGCCCTCCGCTCGGCCCGGCGCCGCGCCGCCTCCGGGTCTGCGGGTGCGGCCCGCGCCCCCGCCGCCCGACCGGAAGCGGAACCTCCGGTCAGGGTCTGCGGACCTGCCTCCCCCCGTCCCGGTTCGGGCGCCTCCGGCGGGGCGCCGCGAGCGCGGGACGGCCCTTGCTCCACGGTGTGGCGGACCTGTTGGTCAGTCATGGGAACCACCGTAGGGACCGGCACTGACAATCGACCTGACCTGCAACAACCGTGCGCGGGCGGCTCGTTGTCAGTGGCGTGGTGCACCGTGGGGGCAGCAGTCGGGAACGGCTGCGGAGCATCGGAGGGGGACGATGGACACGCAGGGGAACGGCACCGGCGCCCAGGCGCTGCGACCGCACGCCGAGGACGCCTTCGCACACGAACTGAAAGCCCTGGCCGCCGCCGACGACCGGCCCCGCCCGCCCCGCTGGAAGCTCTCCCCGTGGGCCGTCGCCACCTACCTCCTCGGCGGCACGCTCGCCGACGGCACGGCCGTCACCCCGAAGTACGTCGGCCCGCGCCGCATCGTCGAAGTCGCCGTCAGCACCCTCGCCACCGACCGCGCGCTGCTCCTGCTCGGCGTCCCCGGCACCGCCAAGACCTGGGTGTCCGAGCACCTCGCGGCCGCCGTCAGCGGGGACTCCACCCTGCTCGTCCAGGGCACCGCCGGGACGCCCGAGGAGGCCGTCCGCTACGGCTGGGACTACGCCCGACTCCTCGCCCGCGGCCCCGGCCGCGAAGCCCTCGTCCCCAGCCCGGTCATGCGGGCCATGGCCGAGGGGGCGACCGTCCGCGTCGAGGAGCTGACCCGCATCCCGGCCGACGTCCAGGACGCGCTCATCACCATCCTGTCCGAGAAGACCCTGCCCATACCGGAGCTGGGCCAGGAGGTGCAGGCCGTCCGCGGCTTCAACCTCATCGCCACCGCCAACGACCGCGACCGCGGGGTCAACGACCTCTCCAGCGCGCTGCGCCGCCGCTTCAACACCGTCGTGCTGCCGCTGCCCGCCACCGCCGACGCCGAGGTCGACATCGTCGCCCGGCGCGTCGACCAGCTGGGCCGCACCCTCGACCTGCCGCCGGCGCCCGACGCGCTGGCGGAGATACGCCGCGTCGTCACCGTCTTCCGCGAGCTGCGCGAGGGTGTCACCGGCGACGGCCGCACCAGGGTGAAGACCCCGAGCGGCACCCTGTCCACCGCCGAGGCCATCTCCGTCGTCACCCACGGCCTGGCGCTCGCCGCGCACTTCGGCGACGGCGTGCTGCGCCCGTCCGACGTGGCCGCCGGGATTCTCGGCGCGGTCGTCCGGGACCCGGCCGCCGACCGGGTCGTCTGGCAGGAGTACCTGGAGGCCGTGGTCCGCGAGCGGGACGGCTGGCAGGACTTCTACCGGGCCTGCCGGGAGGTGGCGCCATGAGCCCGGCGGCACCGCCCGCCCGCGGCGGGCCGCTGCTGCTGGGCGTCCGCCACCACGGCCCCGGGTCGGCGCGTGCGGTCCGGGCCGCCCTGGAGGCCGCCCGGCCGGCGGCCGTCCTGGTCGAGGGCCCTCCCGAGGGCGACGCGCTGCTGCCGCTCGCCGCCGACCCGGGGATGCGGCCGCCCGTGGCGCTGCTCTCGCACGCCGCGGACGACCCCGGCCGGGCCGTGTTCTGGCCGCTGGCCGCGTTCTCCCCGGAGTGGGCCGCCATCCGCTGGGCGCAGGAGCAGCAGCCGCCCGTCCCCGTACGGTTCATCGACCTGCCCGCCGCCCACACCCTCGCCGCCTCGGAGGCCGGGGAGCCGGCGGGCGGCACCGCGCGGCCCGACCCGCTGGGCGCGCTCGCCGCGGCCGCCGGGTACGAGGACGCCGAGCGCTGGTGGGAGGACACCGTCGAGCACCGGGGAGGGCCGGGCGAGGCCACCGCCGACCCCCTGGCCGTGTTCGAGGCGCTCGGCGACGCCATGGAGGCCGTGCGCGGGGCCGGCCCGGAGGACGCCTCGGGCACGATCGGCGGCCGCCCCCGCGACCTGGTCCGCGAGGCCCACATGCGGCAGCGGATCCGGGCCGCCCGCCGCGAGTTCGGCGACGGCTGCGCGGTCGTGTGCGGCGCCTGGCACGTCCCGGCGCTGCGCGCCGCGACCACGGCCGCCGCCGACCGGCGGCTGCTGGCCGGCCTGCCCAGGACCAGGGTGGAGACGGCCTGGGTGCCCTGGACGCACCGGCGGCTCGCCCGCGCGGGCGGCTACGGCGCCGGAGTCGCCGCGCCCGGCTGGTACGCCCACCTGGCCGCCGCCCCCGACCGGCCGGTCGAGCGGTGGATGGCCCGGGCGGCCGCGCTGCTCCGGCAGGAGGACCTGCCGGTCTCCCCGGCGCACGTGATCGAGGCGGTCCGGCTCGCCGACACCCTCGCCGCGGTGCGAGGCCGGCCCGCGCCCGGCCTCGCCGAGACACTGGAGGCCGTCCGGGCGGTGATGTGCGACGGCTCCGAGGTGCCGCTCGCGCTCGTCGAGGACCGCCTGGTCGTCGGGGACGTCCTCGGCCGGGTCCCCGACGGCGCGCCCGCGGTGCCGCTGCAGCGGGACCTCGTCCGGCAGCAGCGCTCGCTGCGGCTGAAGGCCGAGCCGCAGGAGCGGGAGCTGGAGCTCGACCTGCGGGGCCCGACGGACGCGGCGCGGTCGCTGCTGCTGCACCGGCTGCGGCTGCTCGGCATCGGCTGGGGCCGGCCGGCGGCCTCGCGGCCCGGCACCGGCACGTTCCGCGAGACGTGGCGGCTGCGCTGGGATCCGGAGCTGGCGGTGCGGGTGGCCGAGGCCGGGATCTGGGGCACCACCGTCCTCGCCGCGGCCGGCGCCAAGGCCGCGGCGGACGCGGCCGCCGCCCGGGAACTCGCCGAGGTGACCGCGCTGGCGGAGCGGTGCCTGCTGGCCGGCCTGTCCGAGGCGCTGCCCCGGGTGCTGCGGGCCCTCGCCGACCTGGCGGCCCTCGACACCGACGCGGCCCGGCTGGCGCAGGCCCTGCCCGCGCTGGCCCGGGCCCTGCGGTACGGGGACGTCCGGGGCACCGCCGCCCCGGCCCTCCGCGCGGTGGCGCGCGGACTGGCCGAGCGGATCTGCGTGGCCCTGCCGCCCGCCTGCGCCGCCGGCCTCGACACCGAGGCGGCGGCCGGGATGCGCGGGCACGTGGAGGCCGTCCACCGGGCGGTCGGCCTGCTGGACGACGAGGAGCTCCAGGGGCGCTGGGCGGCGGTCCTCGCCGCGCTCGGCGCCCGGGACGGCGTGCCCGGGGCGATACGGGGGCGGGCGGTGCGGCTGCTGCTCGACGAGGGGCGGCTGCCCGCGCCGGAGGCGGCGCGGCTGATGGGGCTGGCGCTGTCGCCGGCGGCCGCCCCCGCGGACGCGGCCGGCTGGATCGACGGCTTCGCCGGAGCCGGCGCCGGCGGCGGCACGCTGCTCGTCCACGACGACCGGCTGTTCGGCCTCGTCGACTCCTGGCTCGCCGCGGTGCCGGCGGACGCGTTCACCGACGTACTGCCGCTGCTGCGCAGGACGTTCGGCGCGTACGAGCCGGGCGTGCGGCGGACGCTCGGCGAACTGGCCCGGCGCGGCCCCGGCGCCCGGCGCGCGGCGGCCGGCGCCGGAGCCCCCGAGGGCTTCGCCGCGGAGCCGGACGCGGCCCGCGCCGACGCCGCCGCAGACCTGGCCCGGCTGCTGCTGGAGGCCGCCGACCGGAGGACGGCCGGGGGACGGTGCTGATGAAGGGGAGGAGTGGCGCCGCGGGCGGCGGCCGGGGGGACGGTGCGGGTGAGCAGGACGGGACGGCGGTGCGCCGGCCGGGGGACGACGGGGGGACGGTGCGGATGAACCGGACGGACGGCGGTGCGGCGGCGGACGCGGAGCGGGTGCGGCGGTGGCGGCTCGTGCTCGGCGGGACCGGCGCCGACGGCACGGGCTGCGTACTGGCCGGCCGGGACCGGGCCGTGGACGACGCGCTCGGCGCGCTCTACGACAGCCCCGCCGGCAGCGCCGGAAGCGGCGGCTCCCGCCGGGCGGCGGGGGAGCGGTCCGCCGGGCTCGGCGGCTCCGCGCCGGCCGTGGCCCGCTGGCTGGGCGACATCCGCCGGTACTTCCCCGCCCCCGTCGTGCAGGTGATGCAGCGCGACGCCATCGAGCGGCTCGGACTGTCCGCGCTGCTGCTGGAGCCGGAGATGCTGGAGGCCCTCGAACCGGACGTGCACCTGGTCGGCACCCTGCTGTCGCTGGGCGCGGCGATGCCGGAGACGACCCGGGAGACGGCGCGGGCCGTCGTCCGCGGCGTCGTCCGGCAGCTGGAGGAGCGGCTCGCCTCCCGCACCCGGGCCGCCGTCACCGGCGCCCTCGACCGCTCGGCCCGCACCGCCCGCCCGCGCCGCGCCGACATCGACTGGGGCCGGACCGTCCGGGCGAACCTGGGGAACTACCTGCCCGAGCAGCGCACCGTGGTCCCCGAGCGGCTCGTCGGGTACGGCCGGGCGGCGCGCTCCGTCCGGAAGGAGGTCGTCCTCTGCATCGACCAGTCCGGCTCCATGGCCCCCTCGGTCGTCTACGCCTCCGTCTTCGGCGCCGTCCTGGCCTCCATGCGGTCGCTCTCCACCCGCGTCGTCGCCTTCGACACCTCCGTCGCCGACCTGACGGACCTGGTCGACGACCCGGTGGACGTCCTCTTCGCCGCGCAGCTCGGCGGCGGCACCGACATCAACCGGGCCCTGGCCTACTGCCAGTCCCGGATCACCCGGCCCGCCGACACCGTCGTCGTCCTGATCAGCGACCTCCACGAGGGCGGCATCCGGGGCGAGATGGCCAAGCGGGTCGCGGCGATGCGGGCGGCCGGGACCGCGTTCGTCGCGCTGCTCGCCCTGTCCGACGAGGGCGCCCCCGCCCACGACCGGGAGCAGGCGGCGGCCCTCGCCGCGCTCGGCGTGCCCGCGTTCGCCTGCACGCCCGACCTGTTCCCCGAGGTGATGGCCGCGGCGATCGAGGGGAGGCCGCTGCCCGTGCCCTGACCGGGAGCCCGTATCCGCCGTACGGGAAATGGTCAGATCGCACGAATTCGCAGCTCACCGGTCGGCCGATCTGTGAGGGGAATCACCGCGCCGGTGTGATCTGCGATTTAGGGCGGCAGGTGTCCCGGGGATAACCTGCGAGACGGACATGCCGCGTCCACGGTCACCGTGTGCGCCTCCCTTGTGACAGAGCCGTCACGTTGCCCTCCGCGGCACGCCCACGCAGACAACCGCGAATCACTGCGAATCTTTGAAGACAAGGGACGGACGCGCGTGGACCTGTTCGAGTACCAGGCGAGGGACCTCTTCGCCAAGCACGGTGTACCGGTGCTGGCCGGTGAAGTCATCGACACGCCTGAGGCGGCTCGCGAGGCCACCGAGCGGCTGGGCGGCAAGTCGGTCGTCAAGGCGCAGGTGAAGGTCGGCGGCCGCGGCAAGGCCGGCGGCGTCAAGCTCGCCGCCACCCCGGACGAGGCCGTCGCCCGCGCGACGGACATCCTGGGCATGGACATCAAGGGCCACACGGTCCACAAGGTGATGATCGCGGAGACCGCTCCCGAGATCCTCGAGGAGTACTACGTCTCCTACCTGCTCGACCGCACCAACCGCACCTTCCTGGCCATGGCCTCGGTCGCGGGCGGCATGGACATCGAGGAGGTCGCCGCGACGACCCCCGAGAAGCTCGCCAAGGTCCCGGTGAACGCCAACGAGGGCGTCTCCATCGAGAAGGCCCGCGAGATCGTCGCCCTGGCGCAGTTCCCGGCCGAGGTCGCCGAGAAGGTCGCCGAGGTCCTGGTCACCCTGTGGAAGACCTTCGTCGCCGAGGACGCGCTCCTCGTCGAGGTCAACCCGCTCGCCAAGGTCGCGTCCGGCGAGGTCATCGCCCTCGACGGCAAGGTCTCCCTCGACGAGAACGCGGAGTTCCGCCAGCCGTCCCACGAGGAGCTCGTCGACAAGGCCGCCGCCAACCCGCTGGAGGCCGCGGCCAAGGAGAAGGGCCTCAACTACGTCAAGCTCGACGGCGAGGTCGGCATCATCGGCAACGGCGCGGGCCTCGTCATGAGCACCCTCGACGTCGTCGCGTACGCCGGTGAAAACCACGGCGGCGTCAAGCCCGCCAACTTCCTGGACATCGGCGGCGGCGCCTCCGCCGCGGTCATGGCCAACGGTCTCGAGATCATCCTCGGCGACCCGGACGTCAAGTCCGTCTTCGTCAACGTCTTCGGCGGCATCACCGCCTGCGACGAGGTCGCCAACGGCATCGTCCAGGCCCTCCAGCTGCTCAAGGACAAGGGCGAAGAGGTCACCAAGCCGCTCGTCGTCCGCCTCGACGGCAACAACGCCGAGCTCGGTCGCAAGATCCTCTCGGACGCCAACCACCCGCTGGTCCAGCGCGTGGACACCATGGACGGCGCGGCCGACAAGGCCGCCGAGCTCGCTGCGGCTGCGAAGTAAAGGGACGAGGTCACAGACTCACCATGGCTATCTTCCTCAACAAGGACAGCAAGGTCATCGTCCAGGGCATGACCGGTGCCACGGGCATGAAGCACACCAAGCTGATGCTCGCCGACGGCACGAACATCGTCGGCGGTGTGAACCCGCGCAAGGCCGGCACCACCGTCGACTTCGACGGCACCGAGGTCCCGGTCTTCGGCTCGGTCGCCGAGGCGATGGAGAAGACGGGCGCGAACGTCTCCGTCCTCTTCGTCCCGCCGGCCTTCGCCAAGGCCGCCGTCGTCGAGGCGATCGACGCCGAGATCCCGCTGGCCGTCGTCATCACCGAGGGCATCGCGGTGCACGACTCCGCCGCCTTCTGGGCGTACGCGAGCGCCAAGGGCAACAAGACCCGCATCATCGGCCCGAACTGCCCGGGTCTGATCACCCCCGGCCAGTCCAACGCCGGCATCATCCCGGGCGACATCACCAAGCCCGGCAAGATCGGTCTCGTGTCGAAGTCCGGCACGCTGACCTACCAGATGATGTACGAGCTGCGCGACATCGGCTTCACCTCCTGCGTCGGCATCGGCGGCGACCCGGTCATCGGCACCACGCACATCGACGCCCTGGAGGCCTTCGAGGCCGACCCGGAGACCGAGCTGATCGTCATGATCGGCGAGATCGGCGGCGACGCCGAGGAGCGCGCGGCCGACTTCATCAAGGCGAACGTGACCAAGCCGGTCGTCGGCTACGTCGCGGGCTTCACCGCCCCCGAGGGCAAGACCATGGGCCACGCCGGCGCCATCGTCTCCGGCTCCTCCGGCACCGCGCAGGCCAAGAAGGAGGCCCTCGAGGCCGCCGGCGTCAAGGTCGGCAAGACGCCGACCGAGACCGCCAAGCTGGCGCGCGAGATCCTCAGCAAGGCCTAGCAGCCGCCTCGCGGTGCCGCCCGGCGGCGCCGCGGACACCGTACGGGCGCGGCTCCAGGCGGTCGGGCTGGGCGGCCGGGTCGGACCGCAGCTTCTCCCGGAGCTGCCGGCTCTGCTCGGTGAGCCGCTGGGGGCCGCTGAGCGGCGGCACCCCGGAGACGCTGGTGCCGGGGTGGACCGGGGGCTCGTACCGGGTGGGGGCGGTCGCCAGGGTGTAGGCCGTGGCCGCGGTGAGCAGCGCGGTCACCCCGGCGACGGTGCGGGACCAGCGCCGGGCGCGGTACTCGGCGGCCCCGCGGACGACCGCGGCCGGGCGCGGCACGAGCCGTACGGGCGGCCGCAGCGCGCCGAGCCGCTCGTGCAGCAGGGCCGCCCGCTCCTGCGGCGGTGCCGCGGCCACCGCGGGGATGCGGCCCGCGAGGTCGTCGTGGGCGTGCAGCAGGCGGTGGCCGGCGGTCGGCGTGGTGGCCTCCGTCTCGGCGGCGGTGTCGGGGAGGTCGAGGCCGACGGCGTGGTAGAGCAGGACGGTGCGGCGGTGGACCGGCGGCAGCGCCAGCACCGCGTCCATCAGGACCCGGTCGGCCGGGTCGACGGATCCGGCGGGGGGCTCGGGGTGCCGGTGCGCGCGGCGGAAGCGGTGCCAGGGGGAGAGGGCGTACTCGTGCGCGGCGGCGCGCACCCAGCCGACCGGGTCGGGGTCGGTGGCCACCTCGGGCCAGCGCGCCCAGGCCTGCTGGAACGCCCGCTCCACCGCCTCCAGGGCCAGTCCGCGGTTCCCGGTGAGCAGGTAGGCCTGCCGGGCCAGGGCGGTGGCGGAACGCCGGTACAGGGCGTCGAACGCGGCCCGCGGCCCGTCGACCGGCCCCGGGTCCGCCGCCTCGGGCACCTCGTCGGCTGGGTCGGCCGCCCGGGTGTCCTCCCCGCCCGGGGCCGGGCGGGGACCGGCCGGCCCGTCCGCGCCCGAGCGGCTCCCGTCCCCCGCGGCACCCGCCGAGGGGGCGCCGGCCGGGGCGTACGGGTCCGGGCCGGGCGGGGCGGTGTACGGACCGGGCTCCGGGGCGGGGCCGGCCGGGGCGGCGTACGGGCCGGGCTCCGGGGCGGGGCCGGGCGGGGCGGCGTACGGGCTCTGCGCCGGCGCGGCCGGCTCCGCGGCCGCCTCGGAGCCGGGGCGGACGGGCGGGGGACCCGTCCGGCCGGGGCGGTGTGCCGGTGCGGGCCGGGCGGCGGGGCGGCGCGGGGCGCGGGCGGGGGGTCCGACCGCGGAGTCCCCTGGTGCGGCGGGGCCGGCAACCGGCCCGCCGTCGGGCGCCCGTGACGGTCCGTCCGCGGAGGGGCGCCGTACGGGCCCGGCGCCGGATCCGCCGGACCTGCCGGATCCGTGTGCCAACAGGCGCACGTACGCGGCCCGCTTGTGCCCGTGCGGGTGCGCGCGGCCCGCCTCCCAGGAGCGGACGGCGGCCGCGGTGACCCCCAGCCGCTCCGCGACCTGTTCGCACGTCAGGTCCGCCGCCTCGCGGAGCCGGCGGCGGTCCTCGGGCGTGGGAAGCCCGGCGGGCTCCCCGGTGCTCTCCGTCATGCCTCACTCCCCGCGCCCTGCCGACCGCGGCAAACCTGCACGAAAAAGTACATAAACGTATATTGAGCGACACAACGGACATTCGCCTATTAACCACTCATAGCGCGTGTCGAGGGCACCATGGCGGAGTGACGCAATTGACCGACCGCGACGCGCCGTTGCCGACCGCGCCGCGCCACGCCGCCCCCCGGCGCAACCGTTCGCCCGAGGCCGCCGCCTGCGTGTTCGGCGGGGCCGTCGCCGCCGGCCTGGGCCTCGGCTTCCTCGCCGTCCTCGTGATCGTCCTGTGGATCAGCTCCCCCTACCCCGACAGCGGGCCGGGCGGGGCCCTGCACCTCGCCGCCGGCCTGTGGCTGCTCGCCCACGGCACCGAACTCGTCCGCTACGACACCCTCTCCGGCGTGCCCGCACCCGTCGGGGTGACGCCGCTGCTCCTGATCGCCCTGCCCGCCCTCCTCATGCGCCGCGCCGCACGCCTCGGCAGCGCCTCCGGCGACGGCAGCGACGGGGACGAGGTGCTGCCCGCGAGCGTCGTCTTCTCCGCCGTGCTCTGCGGCTACCTGGGCGTGGGCTGCCTCGCCACCGTGTACGCGGCCGGCGGCCCCATGCCCGCCGACCCCCTCAGCGCCGCCTGGCACGTCCCCCTCGTGGCGGTGCTCGCCGCGGCCGCCGGGGTGTGGGCGGCGAAGGGCCGCCCGCTCGGCCCGCTCCCGCGCTGGGTTCCCGAGGCGCTGCGCCGGGCGGTCGTACGGCCCCGGTACGCCGTCGCGGTCCGGGCCGGGACGGCCGGGGCGCTCTCCCTGGCCGGCGGCGGGGCGCTGCTCGTCGGCCTCTCGCTGGCCTGGCACGGCAAGGAGGTGGAAGAAGCCTTCCTCGCGCTGACCGGCGTGTGGTCGGGCCGCTTCGCGGTCCTGCTGCTCGCGCTCGCGCTGCTGCCGAACGCGATGGTGTGGGGCGCGGCGTACGCCCTCGGGCCCGGCTTCGCCCTCGGCGGCGGTGCCTCCGCCACCCCGCTCGGCTTCGAGGGGGCGCCCGCCCTGCCCAGGTTCCCGCTGCTGGCGGCGCTCCCGCCGGAGGGGCCCGGGACGGCGCTGACCTGCGCGACGGCGGTCCTCCCGGTGGTCGCCGGGCTGGTGGTGGGGTGGTTCGCGGTGCGCAGGGCGCGGGAGGTGCGGCGCGCGGAGACCGCGCTGACGGCGGCTCTGGGGGCGCTGGTGTGCGGGCTGTTGATGGCGGGGCTCGCGGCGGTCTCGGGCGGGCCGCTCGGCTCGGGGCGGCTGGCGGAGTTCGGGCCGGTGTGGTGGGCGACCGGCGCGGCGGCCTTCGCGTGGACGCTGGTGCCGGCCGTTCCCCTGGCCGTGGCGGTGCACTCGTGGCGGACGCGGCCGGTGCGGAAGGCCGCCGAGGCGGAGGAGGAGGCCCTCGCCGCCGGAGACGAGTGGCACACCGGCGGGGGGCGGGAGGTCCGCTGGGAGGCGCTGCGCCGCACGGCGGGCACGCTGGTCCCGGACCTCGGCCCGGAACCGACGGCGCCGCCCGCGGAGCCGTCCGCCCCGTCGGCGGACACCCCGTCCGGGGGCCGCTCCCGCCGCCTCACGGTGGTCAGGGGCCTCGGCATCGGCCTGCCCGCCGCCCCGGCCCGCCCGGCCCCGCAGGGCGCAGCCCGGGAAGACCGTGCTCCGACCGCCGCGGCGGCGGCGTCCGCACCGGCCGCAGGCCTCCCGCCCGGGCCTTTCCCGCAGCACCCCGCCGAGGCCCCGGCCCCGGACCCGGACCCGGCGGGCGCCGGGGCCGTATCGGGCCCGGGCGCCGTCCCCGTCCCGGCGGCGCGCCCGCTCGCCCCGCCCGTCGCGGGGGCCCGCGTCCTGGCCAGGCGCCGCCCGGCCGGCTGACGCCGGCTGCGGCCGCTCCCGTACCGCGGGGGCGGCCGCAGCGCCGGCCTGCCGGCTACTGGCGGACCTTCAGGACCTTGCCCAGCGCGTTGTCCGGCAGGAGGTCGTTGCACTTGAGCTCCGCCGCCTTCGTCAGGGCGTCGTCGCGGCAGACGTAGAAGTCCTTGTAGGCGATCTGCACGCCGTACGAGCCCAGGGCCAGGACGATCGCCAGCGCCGCCGTGACGATGCCGCCGACCGCGGCCGCCCGCTGCGGGCCGGCCGCCGGGCCGAGTGCGGCGAGGCCGCCCCCGGTGCTCGCGCCGCCGGCCGGGCGGGCGCCCGCCCCGGAGGCGTCCGCGGCGGCCCCGGGCGCCGCCGCCGGCTTGCCCCGCAGGCCGCTGACGCCCCAGTACACGGCGAGCGCGCCGAGCAGCAGACCCACCGACGGGATCCCGAAGATCCCGAAGAAGAACCCCCACATGCCGGCGAGCAGCGCATAGCGGGCCCGCCGCTGCACGGGGTCGGTCGGGTCCCAGCGCGCCGGCCCGGACGGCCCGCCCGGTCCCGTCGGCCCGCCGGGGGAGGGGTCCTGGCCGGGGCGGCCGCCGCCACCGCCGGGGCGCGGCCGCCACGGCTGGTCGGGCCGGCCCTCCGGGGGAGCCGCGAAGGGGTTGTCGTCGGTGGAGGAGTCGGGCTGGCGGCGGTCCGGCATCGAGTGCGTTACTTCCCCTGTGTCGTGGACGCCGGGCGCGCCCGTGCGGGGCGCCGGCGTCGGAATGCGTCGCGGGCGGCGTGCGTCGAAGTGCTGCGCGGCCCCCTCTCACCACGCCGTTCGCGGCCTGTATGCCAGACGCTACCCGTCGGCCGTCCCCCCGTCCCCCGTGGGCCGTCCGGTGTGCCGGTATCGTTGCAGGCGGTCGGCGGCTTCGTAGGGTCCCCCGTATCCCGGGGTGTCGAAGTTTCGTACGACCGCACAAGACGAACGCCGCGCCCCCGGGTCGCCCCGGGCGGCACCCACGCGAGAAAGGGCCTGTCATGGCCGCCTCCCGCCTGGTCGTCCTGGTCTCCGGATCCGGCACCAACCTCCAGGCCCTGCTCGACGCCATCGATTCCCACCCCGGCGGCGCCGAGGGCTTCGGTGCCGAAGTCGTCGCCGTGGGGGCCGACCGCACCGGCATCGCCGGCCTGGAGCGGGCCGAGAAGGCGGGCATCCCGACCTTCGTCTGCCCGGTCGGGGACTACGCGAGCCGGGAGGAGTGGGATGCCGCCCTCACTGAGGCCACTGCGGCCCACGCTCCCGACCTCGTCGTCTCCGCCGGGTTCATGAAGATCGTGGGCAAGGCGTTCCTCGGCCGTTTCGGCGGCCGCTTCGTCAACACCCACCCCGCCCTGCTGCCCGCGTTCCCCGGCACCCACGGCGTACGGGACGCGCTCGCGTACGGGGCGAAGGTCACCGGCTGCACCGTCCACTTCGTGGACGCCGGCGTGGACACCGGACCGATCATCGCCCAGGGTGTCGTCGAGGTCAGGGACGGGGACGACGAAGCCGCTCTGCACGAGCGCATCAAGGAAGTCGAGCGCCGGCTGCTCGTCGACGTCGTGGGGCGCCTGGCCCGGCACGGCTACCGCATCGAGGGACGAAAGGTAACGATCCAGTGACCGCCGCAGAGAGCACCACGACGTCGCAGCGACCGATCCGGCGCGCGCTCGTCAGCGTCTACGACAAGACGGGACTGGAGGAGCTGGCCCGCGGCCTGCACGAGGCGGGCGTCGCGCTCGTCTCGACCGGCTCGACCGCCTCCCGCATCGCCGCCGCCGGCGTCCCCGTCACCAAGGTGGAGGAGCTGACCGGCTTCCCCGAGTGCCTGGACGGGCGCGTCAAGACCCTGCACCCGCGCGTGCACGCCGGCATCCTCGCCGACCTGCGCCTGGAGGACCACCGCAGCCAGCTCGCCGAGCTGGGCGTCGAGCCGTTCGACCTGGTCGTCGTGAACCTCTACCCGTTCCGGGAGACCGTCGCCTCCGGCGCCACCCCCGACGAGTGCGTCGAGCAGATCGACATCGGCGGCCCGTCCATGGTCCGCGCGGCCGCGAAGAACCACCCCTCGGTCGCCGTCGTCACCAGCCCCGGGCGGTACGGCGACGTCCTCGCCGCGGTCCGCGGCGGCGGCTTCGACCTGGCCGCCCGCAAGCGCCTGGCCGCCGAGGCCTTCCAGCACACGGCCGCCTACGACGTCGCCGTCGCCTCCTGGTTCACGAACGCGTACGCCCCCGAGCCGGAGGCCGTGCTGCCCGAGTTCCTGGCCGGCGCCTGGGACCGCAAGGCCGTCCTGCGCTACGGCGAGAACCCGCACCAGGCCGCCGCCCTGTACACCGACGGGCAGCCGGGCGGGCTCGCCAACGCCGAGCAGCTGCACGGCAAGGAGATGTCCTTCAACAACTACGTGGACACCGAGGCCGCCCGCCGCGCCGCCTACGACCACGAAGAGCCGTGCGTCGCGATCATCAAGCACGCCAACCCGTGCGGCATCGCGATCGGCGCCGACATCGCCGAGGCGCACCGCAAGGCGCACGCCTGCGACCCGCTGTCGGCCTTCGGCGGCGTCATCGCCGTCAACCGCCCGGTGACCGTCGCGCTCGCCGAGCAGATCGCGGAGATCTTCACCGAGGTCGTCGCCGCCCCCGCCTACGAGGACGGAGCGGTCGAGGTCCTGGCGAAGAAGAAGAACATCCGCGTGCTGCGCGTCGAGGGCAGCCCGCACCAGCCGGGCGACCTCAAGCCGATCTCGGGCGGCGCGGTCCTCCAGCAGAGCGACGTCTTCCAGGCCGAGGGCGACGACCCGGCGAACTGGACCCTGGCCACCGGCGAGGCCCTCGCCCCCGCCGAGCTCGCCGAGCTCGCGTTCGCGTGGAAGGCCTGCCGGGCCGTGAAGTCCAACGCGATCCTGCTCGCCAAGGACGGCGCCTCGGTCGGCGTCGGCATGGGCCAGGTCAACCGCGTCGACTCCGCCCGCCTCGCCGTCGAGCGGGCCGGCGCCGAGCGCGCGCAGGGCTCGTACGCCGCGTCCGACGCGTTCTTCCCCTTCCCGGACGGGCTGGAGATCCTGACCGCCGCGGGCGTCAAGGCCGTCGTGCAGCCGGGCGGCTCCGTCCGCGACGAGCAGGTCGTCGAGGCCGCGAAGGCCGCCGGGGTGACCATGTACTTCACCGGCACCCGGCACTTCTTCCACTGAGCAGCTCCGCACACGGCGAAGGCCGCGCCCCGCACCGACGGCGGGACGCGGCCTTCGCCGTCCGCGGGGGCGGCGCCCCCGCCGGGCCTCAGTACTGCGGACGGCCGAAGTAGGCGCTGGCAGCCGCGTTGGCGAGGCCGACGATGATCCAGATCCCCAGCGCCAGCGAGATCACCGAGAGGACCATCGAGAGGGCGATGGCGGGGGCTCCGTCGGAGCTGCCGAGGGCGACCACGTTGCTCAGCACGCTGAACCCGGCGAAGAGCGTCTGCACCGCACCGAAGGCGATGCCGGAGCCGCGGACGCCGCCGCGGCCCTTGGCCATCTTGGCGGCGGTCAGGACCGGCCACAGCGCGAAGGCGATGAAGACGATCCCGACGACGGCGAAGACGCCGCCCGCGACCGCCCCCGCGTCACTCGCCGTGGAGCTGGAGGAATCGGCGAACACCGAGGCGAAGAACGCCCCGCCCAGCAGCATCAGCACGCCCATCAGGGCCTGCAGGATGCCGAGGATGTAGAGGATGACGCGGGCCGCCTTCACCCCGCCCGGCATGGGCACCTGTCCGCCGGGAGCCGGGAAGCCGCCGGCCGGGTACGCGGGGTACGCCTGCTGTCCCTGCTGCGGGTAGCCGTAGCCGCCCTGCTGCCCCTGCTGCGGGTAGCCGTAGCCGGGCTGGCCCTGCGGCTGCTGCCCGTACGGGTTGTTCGGGTCTCCGAAGCTCATCTTGCGGTGTTCCTCCGTGGAAGTGCGGGGACGCACGGCACGCATCGGAGGCCGTTCCGGTCTGCGGTCCGCCCCCCGGCACTGCCCGCGGCAATCTTGTCCCGCCATCGTCGGCGGAGCGGCCCGGACTTGTCCAGCGGTCGGGGCGGCGGCCGCGCCACCTGTCGTGCACGTGCAACGAACGGTGCAGGGCCGTGACATGCGCCCGGCCCGGCCCGGCCCGCGCCCGCCGCCGCGCGGGCCGCGCCGGACGGCACGACTGGAACCCGGGGCCCCGGATCCGGGAGGATGGACGCATGACCGCCCAGATTCTCGACGGCAAGGCCACCGCAGCCGCGATCAAGTCCGAGCTGACCGCCCGTGTGGAGAGGCTCAAGGCCCAAGGCATCACCCCCGGGCTCGGCACCCTGCTGGTCGGGGACGACCCGGGCAGCCGCTGGTACGTCAACGGAAAGCACAAGGACTGCGCCGAGGTCGGCATCGAGTCGATCCGCCGCGAACTGCCCGCCACGGCGACGCAGGAGGAGATCGAGGCGGTCGTCCGGGAGCTGAACGAGGACCCGGCCTGCACCGGCTACATCGTCCAACTGCCGCTGCCCAAGGGCATCGACACCAACCGCGTGCTGACGCTGATGGACCCGGACAAGGACGCCGACGGCCTCCACCCGGCCTCGCTCGGCCGCCTCGTCCTGAACGAGCCCGGCCCGCTGCCCTGCACCCCGAACGGCATCGTGGAGCTGCTGCGCCGCCACGGCGTGGAGATCAACGGCGCGCACGTGGTCGTCGTCGGCCGCGGCATCACCGTCGGCCGCTCCATCGGACTGCTCCTGACCCGCAGGTCGGAGAACGCCACGGTGACGCTCTGCCACACCGGCACCCGCGACCTGGCGTCGCTGCTGCGGCAGGCCGACATCGTCGTGGCCGCCGCGGGCGTCGCGCACCTGGTCAAGCCGGAGGACGTCAAGCCCGGCGCGGCCGTCCTCGACGTCGGCGTCTCCCGCGACGAGGACGGCAGGATCGTCGGCGACGTGCACCCCGGCGTCGCCGAGGTCGCCGGCTGGATCTCCCCGAACCCAGGCGGCGTCGGCCCGATGACCCGCGCGGAGCTCCTCGTCAACGTCGTCGAGGCAGCGGAACGGCAGGCCGCCAGTGCAGGCTGAGCAGGGGGCCGGGCAGGGCGCCGGGCAGGGCGCCGCCGCGGCGGCGGCGAAGTCGCGCCGCTTCCCGTCCCTCACCCGGGACACGGCCCGCCCCGAGGGCGCCGGCCGGGCCGGACCCGGGACCGCGCTCACCTCCCGCCAGTGGCCGATGCTCAGCGTCCTCGCCGCGACCGCGATCGGCCTGCTGAGCACCGCGCTGGGGGCCGTGCGCGCGGGCTGCCTCGTGATGGGGGTGGCCCTGCTCGCGGCCGCCGTGCTGCGGCGCGCCCTGCCCGACGTCGGCATGCTCGCCGTCCGCTCCCGGTTCACCGACATGATCACGTACGGGGTGCTGGGCGCGGCGATCACGCTGCTGGCGCTGGTCGTCGGGCCCGACCCGCTGCTGGAGATCCCGTTCCTGGAGGACGCGGTCCGCTTCACCGTCCGCTGACGGCCGGCTGCCGATCCACCCGTCCGGGCGAGCCCGGCGGGTGGAATCCGCGGCGGCAGCGGCCCGCCGGCCTTCGAACCCGCCCGGTCCGTGTGCCGCGGACCACACGGACCGGGGGGTTGGGCCCGTGAGGAGTCGGATAGCCTGACGCCGGATGTCTCTTCACGTCAAGATTCGCAGGGAAGCGGCGTCCGCCAGCACACGGGGCGGGGACGCCCCACCGCCAGCTGTCTAACGGAGAAGGCCATGACCCGCACTCCTGTGAATGTCACCGTCACCGGCGCCGCCGGCCAGATCGGCTACGCGCTGCTCTTCCGCATCGCCTCCGGTCACCTGCTCGGCGCGGACGTGCCGGTCAGGCTCCGCCTCCTGGAGATCCCTCAGGGCCTGAAGGCCGCCGAGGGCACCGCCATGGAGCTCGACGACTGCGCCTTCCCGCTCCTCAAGGGCATCGACATCTTCGACGACCCGAACCAGGCCTTCGACGGCGCCAACGTGGCGCTGCTGGTCGGCGCCCGCCCCCGCACCAAGGGCATGGAGCGCGGCGACCTGCTGTCGGCGAACGGCGGCATCTTCAAGCCGCAGGGCAAGGCCATCAACGACCACGCCGCGGACGACATCAAGGTCCTCGTCGTCGGCAACCCGGCCAACACCAACGCCCTGATCGCCCAGGCCGCCGCCCCGGACGTACCGGCCGAGCGCTTCACCGCGATGACCCGCCTGGACCACAACCGCGCGATCTCGCAGCTGGCGAAGAAGACCGGCGCCGACGTCACCGACATCAAGCGCCTGACCATCTGGGGCAACCACTCCGCCACCCAGTACCCGGACGTCTTCCACGCGGAGATCGCCGGCAAGAACGCTGCCGAGGTCATCGGCGACCAGGCATGGCTGGCCGACGAGTTCATCCCGACCGTCGCCAAGCGCGGCGCGGCCATCATCGAGGCCCGCGGCGCGTCCTCGGCCGCCTCCGCCGCCAACGCCGCCATCGACCACGTCCACACCTGGGTCAACGGCACCGCCGAGGGCGACTGGACCTCCATGGGCATCCCGTCGGACGGCTCCTACGGCGTCCCGGCCGGCCTGATCTCCTCCTTCCCCGTCACCTGCAAGGACGGCAAGTACGAGATCGTCCAGGGCCTCGACGTCAACGAGTTCTCCCGTGCGCGCATCGACGCGTCCGCGAGCGCATCGACGCGACACGGCGAAGGGGGCCCCGGCGCGGCAGCGCCCGGGGCCCCCTTCGCCGTTCTCCCGCGCCCTGTCAGCCGCGCGGGCCGCCCGGCGTGTAGCCGCCCGGCACCATCCGCGTCGTGACGGCGAAGCGGTTCCAGACGTTGATCGTCGCGATGACGGCGATGAGCTGGGCCAGCTCCTGCTCCCCGAAGTGCTTCGCGGCCCGCTCGTACACCTCGTCCGGGACGAAGCCGTCCGTCAGGACCGTGACGGCCTCGGTCAGTTCGATCGCGGCGATCTCCCGCTCGGTGTAGAAGTGCCGCGACTCCTCCCAGGCGCTCAGCTGGACGATGCGCTGCACGCTCTCGCCCGCGGCCAGGGCGTCCTTGGTGTGCATGTCGAGGCAGAACGCGCAGTGGTTGAGCTGCGAGGCGCGGATCTTGACGAGTTCGAGGAGGACCGGGTCCATGCCCTTGCGGGTGGCCGTCTCCAGGGCGACGACGGCCTTGTAGATCTCGGGCACGTGGCGGGCCATGTTCATGCGGGGGGTGTGCTCGGCGCACAGGTCGGAAGGGGCCGGGGGCTGCGTCTCGTCGGTGGTCATGGCCTCACCCTACGGAGCAGGCGGACCGCGGATATGGTCCATCTCCATGACGGAATCACGGGCCACTTCCGGAGCCGACCTGCACCTGGAGCTCTCCGCCGGGCGAGGTCTGCGGGCCGGCCTTGCCGAGGCGCTGCGGGAGGCCGCGCGCAGCGGCCGCCTCGCGCCGGGCACCCGGCTGCCGTCCTCCCGCTCGCTCGCCGCGGACCTCGGCGTCGCCCGCAACACCGTCGCCGAGGCGTACGCCGAACTCGTCGCCGAGGGGTGGCTGACGGCCCGCCAGGGCTCGGGTACCCGCGTCGCGGAGCGCGCCCGGCCGCGGCGGCCGGGTCCGGGAGCCGGGGCCGCCGCGCCGCCCCGGCCGCCGGTGCGGCGGGGGCCCGCGTACGACCTGACGGCGGGCAGCCCCGACCTGGGCGGCTTCCCGCGCGCCGCCTGGCTGGCGGCGGCCCGCCGGGCGTTGGCCGCCGCGCCGAACGAGGCCTTCGGGTACGCGGCCGACCCGCGGGGCCGCACCGAGCTCCGGGAGGCCCTCGCGGGCTACCTGGCGCGGGCGCGGGGGGTGTACGCGGACCCGGGGCGGATCGTGCTGTGCGCGGGCTTCACGCACGGCCTGGCCCTGCTGGCGAAGGTGCTGCGGGCCCGCCGCGTCCGCGAGGTCGCCGTGGAGGGGTACGGCCTGGCCGTGCACCGGGGGCTGCTGGAGCGGCGGGGGCTGCGGACGGTGCCGCTCCCGGTGGACGCCGCCGGGGCGTGCACGACCCGGCTGCCGGGCCTCGCCGCAGGGGCGGTGCTGCTGACCCCCGCCCACCAGTTCCCGACGGGGGTCGCGCTGACGCCGGGCCGGCGGGCCGCCGCCGTCGACTGGGCGCGGACCACCGGCGGGCTGGTCGTGGAGGACGACTACGACGGGGAGTTCCGCTACGACCGCCAGCCCGTCGGCGCCCTCCAGGGCCTCGACCCGGACCGGGTGGTCTACCTCGGCACGGCGAGCAAGTCCCTGGCGCCGGGGCTGCGGATGGGCTGGATGGTGGTGCCGGCGGGGGTGCTGGACGAGGTGCTCGCCGCGAAGGGGCCCGCGGAGTTGGCGTCGGGCGTCCTGGACCAGCTCACCCTCGCCGAGTTCATCCGCTCCGGCGCGTACGACCGGCACGTGCGCGGCATGCGGCAGCGCTACCGGCGCCGCCGCGACGAGCTCGTGGCCGCGGTGGCGGGGCGGGTCGCCGTCTCCGGGATCGCGGCCGGCCTGCACGCGGTCCTGGACCTCCCGGAGGGCAGCCAGGAGGGCGTGCTGCGGGCGGCGGCCTGGCACGACCTGGCGCTGGAGCCCCTCTCCCGGCATGCCCACCCGGACGCCGGGCTGCCGCCGCGCGAGGCCCTGGTCGTCGGCTACGGAACCCCGCCGCCGAGTGCCTGGTCGCCGTCGCTCGCGGCGCTGGCGGCGTCCCTGCCGTGACCTCGGAGGGCGGCGGCACGATGGCGGGACGGCCGGCCGGAGCCGCATGTCCGAGGGCGGTGGCAGGATGGGGGGATGGCTGCTGACCCGGCGTGGACGGGATTCCACGAAGAGCTGACGGCGGCGAAGACTGCCGTGTACGACCCGGGCGGCTTCGCCTGCACCCCGCCCGTGCCCGAGCCGGAGAGCGCGGAGTACGCGGCCTGCGCGTTCACGCTCGACGGCCGCGCGGTCCGGTTCCGGGCGGCCAGGACCACCCCGCGGAAGGCGGGCCTGTTCGTGACGGTGTGGCAGCGGTCGGGGGAGGGGCCGATCCGGCCCTTCGACACCGCCGACGGGGTGGACCTCTTCGTCGTCGCCGTCCGCGACGCGGGCGGCCGCGGGCAGTTCGTCTTCCCGACCGGGGTGCTGTGCGATCGGGGCGTCGTCTCCCGCGGCGGCTCCGGCGGGAAGCGGGGCTTCCGGGTCTATCCGCCGTGGGCGCAGACGACGAGCCGTCAGGCCTGCGCCACCCAGGCGTGGCAGACGCAGCATTTCCTCGCCCTCGGGCCCGACGGCCGCTGCGATGCGGCCCGCGCCCGCGCCCTCTACGGGGCCGGCTGAGGGCGGGAGGCGTCCTGCGCGGCGGGGAGTTCGCCGAAGCGGGCCAGGGCGAGCGCCCCGGCCACGGCGACGGCGAAGCCCAGAACGCCCAGCCAGGCCAGGCCCTCGCGGGCGCGGTCGCCGAGCCACACCACGCCGGCCGCGGCCGGGCCGACCGTCTCCCCGAGCACCATGCCCGCCGTGGCGGCGGTGACCGACCCGCGGGCGAGCGCCGACGTCAGCAGCAGGAAGGCCGCGCCGCCGCCCGACAGCAGCGCGTACAGGGCGGGGTTGCGCAGGTCGGCCGCCGAGAAGCCGTCGACGAGCCGCACCGACACCTCGACCACCCCGAACCCGGTCCCCGACGCCAGCCCCAGGGCAGGCGAGCGCGCCCGGTCCGGCAGCCTCCCGCACCCCGCGCCGACCACCAGCACCGCGCCCACGGCCGCGAGCAGCGCCCACCCCAGCCAGGCCGGCCCCGTACCCGACCCCTCCGGGCCCGAGGCCAGACCGAGCATCGCCAGCCCCGCGCACACCGCGGCCACGGCCGTCCACTCGGCGCGGCTCAGGCGCACCCGCAGCAGCCGCGCCGCGGCCACCGCGGTCACGGCCAGGCTCGCCGCGAGGGCCGCGCCCACCGCGTAGATCGGGACGTGCCGCAGCGCCGCCACCTGGAGGACGAAGCCGGCTCCGTCCAGGCACAGACCGGCGAGATATCGCCACTGCCGCACCGCCCGCCACAGCAGCGCCGCGTCGACCCCGGAGCCGGTCCCGGGCTCCGCCGCCCGCGCCGCGACCGCCTGCAGAACGGATGCCGTTCCGTAGCAGACCGCCGCACCCAGCGCGCAAACCATCCCAAGCAGCACGAAAAGCGACTCTAGATCATGGAGGGGCCGCGCAGGTTTCCACGGCCGGATTCCATCCCCTCGACACCGCGTTCTAGTCTGTCGGCCATGGACAGCAGCAGCAGCACCAGCACCCGACGCCGTATGCGCTCCGGCGGCGTCGCCATCGGCGGCATGGGCCTGCTCGCCGCGGCACTCGTCGCCTGCGGCAGCAGCAAGGAGCCGGACAAGCGCTGTGTCGACCGCGTCACCCTGGAGAAGCTCAACAACCGCGAGTGCAAGAGCGGAAGCAGCGGAAGGGGCGGCCACGCCGCGTACTACTACGGCGGCAGCGTCTCCGGCAACAAGGTCAGCGGCGGCAGCTTCGACAAGTCCGCCGTCACCCGCGGCGGCATCGGCGGCCACTCCTCCTCCAGCGGCGGCTGAGCCCCTTGCGGCGCCACACCATCGAACCCCGCCCCGGCTGGCAGCAGACGGTCGAGAAGCAGGGCCTGATCTACCCGCTCACCCGCTACCCCGACGACTCCCTGCGCCCCTACTGGGACGAGAGCGCCTACTACTCCTTCTCGCTCCCCGAGGTGGAGGCGCTGGAGGGGGTCGTCGAGGAGCTGCACGCCATGTGCCTGGCCGCCGCCGAGCACATCGTCGCCGAGGACCGCTTCGCCGACCTCGGCATCACCGACCGCCGACTGGCCTCGCTGATCGCCGAGTCCTGGCGGCGCCGCGCCGAACAGCCCTCGCTCTACGGCCGCTTCGACCTGTGCTACGACGGCACGGGCCCGGCCAAGATGCTGGAGTACAACGCCGACACCCCGACCTCCCTCGTGGAGGCGGCCAGCCCGCAGTGGTTCTGGATGGAGGAGCGCTTCCCCGGCGCCGACCAGTGGAACTCCCTGCACGAGCGGCTCGTCGACGCCTGGCGGCGGCAGGCCGAACTGCTGCCGCCCGGACCGGTGCACTTCGCGCACTCGGAGACCGACGAGATCGGCGAGGACCTGATGACGGTGGTCTACCTGGAGGAGACCGCCCAGCAGGCCGGCCTGGAGACCGAGGCGCTCGCCGTCGAGAAGATCGGCTGGGACAGCCTGTCGGGCCGCTTCGTGGACCAGAACCTGCGCTTCATCCGCAGCTGCTTCAAGCTCTACCCGTGGGAGTGGCTGGCCACCGACGCGTTCGGCCCGCACGTCCTCGACACGTACGACCACGGCGGCGGCGACGGCACCACCTGCTGGATCGAGCCGCTGTGGAAGATGCTGCTCTCCAACAAGGCGCTGCTGGCGGTCCTGTGGGAGCTCTTCCCCGACCACCCCAACCTGCTGCCCGCCTACCTCGACGGGCCGCGCGAGCTCGCCGGCACGACCGGCTTCGCCGCGAAGCCGCTGCTCGGCCGCGAGGGCGCCGGCGTGGCCCTGCACCCGGCGGGCCCCGACGCCCGGCCCTTCACCCCGGCCGAGGGCGAGAACTACGTCTACCAGGCCCTCTCCCCGCTGCCCGACTTCGACGGCAACCGCGTCGTGCTCGGCGCCTGGGTCGTCGAGGAGGAGGCGGCGGGCCTCGGCATCCGCGAGTCCGCGGGGCCGGTCACCGACGAGTACGCCCGCTTCCTGCCCCACGTCATCCTCTAGGACACGGCCCTCCGGGACCCCGCTGCGACGGGGCCCGGGGGCCGCGCGGTCAGGTCGCCAGCACCGCGCGCAGCTGGTCCAGGCCCCAGTCGAGGTCCTCCTTGCCGATCACCAGCGGCGGCGCGATCCGGATCGTCGCGCCGTGCGTGTCCTTCACGAGCACGCCGCGCTCCATCAGCCGCTGCGACACCTCCCGGCCCGTGCCGTGCGCCGGGTCGATGTCGACGCCCGCCCACAGGCCGCGCCCGCGCACCGCGGTCACCGCGCCGCCGCCGACCAGCAGGTTCAGCTCCCGGTGCAGGTGGTCGCCGAGTTCGGCCGCCCGCTGCTGGAACTCGCCGGTGCGCAGCATCGCCACCACCTCCAGGCCCACCGCGCAGGCCAGCGGGTTGCCGCCGAAGGTCGAGCCGTGCTCGCCCGGCTTGAACACCCCGAGGACGTCCCGGTCGGCGACGACCGCCGAGACCGGGACGACGCCGCCGCCGAGCGCCTTGCCGAGCAGGTACACGTCCGGGACGACGTCCTCGTGCTCGCAGGCGAACGTCCGGCCCGTCCGGCCCAGGCCCGACTGGATCTCGTCCGCCATGAACAGCACGTTCCGCTCGCGCGTCAGCTCCCGTACGCCTCTGAGGTAGCCGGCCGGCGGCACCAGCACCCCCGCCTCGCCCTGGATCGGCTCCAGCAGTACGGCCACCGTGTTCGGGGTGACCGCGTGGGCCAGCGCGGTCAGGTCGCCGTACGGGACGATCTCGAAGCCGGGCGTGTACGGGCCGAAGTGGTCGCGGGCCTCGTGGTCGGTGGAGAAGCTGACGATCGTGGTGGTCCGGCCGTGGAAGTTGTCCGCGGCGACGACGATCTTGGCGTGGCCGTCCGGGACGCCCTTGACCTCGTAGCCCCACTTGCGGGCCGTCTTCACGCCCGTCTCGACGGCCTCCGCACCGGTGTTCATCGGCAGGACCATGTCCTTGCCGCACAGCGCGGCGAGCTCGGTGCAGAAGTCCGCGAAGCGGTCGTGGTGGAAGGCCCGCGAGGTGAGGGTGACGCGGTCCAGCTGCTTCCGCGCCGCGGCCAGCAGGCGGGGGTTGCAGTGGCCGAAGTTGAGCGCGGAGTAGCCCGCGAGCATGTCGAGGTAGCGGCGGCCCTCCACGTCGGTCATCCAGGCGCCCTCCGCCGTCGCCACGACGACGGGCAGCGGGTGGTAGTTGTGCGCGCTGTGCGCCTCGGCGGACGCGATGGCATCTGCGGTGGTCGACACGGGGTCTCCGATCGTCGGTCACGGGCGGGGCGGGCGGGGCGGCCGGGGGGAGGGCCGCGGGGTGCCGGCCCCGAACCCGTACCTCCTGTACCGCTATACGTCCTACACCGCTATACGTCGCTCGTATACCGGACGCGGAAACATCCCGGCGGGAGCGGCGGCTAAGGTGGGCGGTACGCACGGCGACTGGCGCACGGGGAACGGACTCCGGGGGAGTCGTGCGCGCACGACCGCACACAGGGCCGCCCGCCTGGGCCTCGCGGGGACGAGATACGACATCGACCCCGGAGGAGCCGCCGTGACCGCGCCCCGCCATCCCGCCCTGACCGCGACCGACCCCGAGCTGGCCTCGCTCGTCGCCGCCGAGGAAGACCTCCAGGCGCGGACCCTGCGCCTGATCCCCAGCGAGAACTACGTGTCGGCGGCCGTGCTGGAGGCCTCCGGCACCGTGCTGCAGAACAAGTACAGCGAGGGCTACCCGGGCCGCCGCTACTACGAGGGCCAGCAGAACATCGACCGCGTCGAGGCGCTGGCCGTCGAGCGGGCGAAGGGCCTGTTCGGCGTCGACCACGCCAACGTCCAGCCGTACTCCGGTTCGCCCGCCAACCTGGCCGTGTACCTGGCCTTCGCCAAGCCGGGCGACACGGTGATGGGCATGGCGCTGCCGATGGGCGGCCACCTGACGCACGGCTGGGGGGTCTCCGCCACCGGCTCCTGGTTCCGCGGGGTGCAGTACGGCGTGTCCGCGGACACCGGCCTGATCGACTACGACGCCGTCCGCGACCTCGCCCTCGCCGAACGCCCGAAGATCATCTTCTGCGGCGGCACCGCCCTGCCCCGCACCATCGACTTCGCGGCCTTCGCCTCGATCGCCAAGGAGGCCGGCTCCGTCCTCGTCGCGGACGTCGCCCACATCGCCGGCCTCATCGCCGGCGGCGCCCACCCCTCCCCGGTGGGCCACGTCGACGTGGTCTCCACCACCACGCACAAGACGCTGCGCGGCCCGCGCGGCGCGATGCTGATGTGCCGCGAGGAGCATGCCAAGGCCATCGACAAGGCCGTCTTCCCCGGCCTCCAGGGCGGCCCCCACAACCAGACCACCGCCGGCATCGCCGTCGCCCTGCACGAGGCGGCCCAGTCCGCCTTCACCCGATACGCGCACGCGGTCGTCGCCAACGCCAAGGCCCTCGCGCAGGCCCTGCTGGAGCGGGGCTTCGACCTCGTCTCCGGCGGCACCGACAACCACCTGGTGCTGATCGACCTCACCGGCAAGGGGGTCCCCGGCAAGACCGCCGCCAAGGCCCTCGACCGGGCCGGGATCGTCGTGAACTACAACACGGTGCCCTTCGACCCGCGCAAGCCGTTCGACCCCTCCGGCATCCGCATCGGCACCCCCTCGCTGACCTCCCGCGGCCTGGGCACCGCGCACATGTCGCAGGTCGCCGAGTGGATCTCCCGAGCGGTCGACGCCGCCGCGGCCGGGGACGAGCCGGCGCTCGCCGCGATCCGCGCCGAGGTCGCGGACCTCATGGCCGCCCACCCCGCCCCCGGCCTTCCGCTGGCCTGACCGCCCGGGGAGCCCCGCCGCCGGCCGCGCGGCCTGCCCCGGGGCTCCCCGGCCGAAACCGGTCGCCCGGCCGGGCCGGTATCCGGCCACCCGGCTGCGCCCGGCAGCCGCGCCGCGGCGGGGCCCCCGGCGCCACCGCCGCCGGAGGCCCCGCCCGGCCCCCGCCCGAACCGGCGGCTTCCGGCCGCCGAACGGCCGGAGCCGGCCCCCGCACCTGAGAGAATGGGCCCATGGCTTCTGACCGTCCCCGCGCGCTCTCCGGCATCCAGCCCACCTCCGGCTCGTTCCACCTCGGGAACTACCTCGGAGCGATCCGCCAGTACGTCGCCCTCCAGGAGACGCACGACGCGTTCTACATGGTGGTCGACCTGCACGCGATCACCATGCCGCAGGACCCGAAGGAACTCCGCGCGAACACCCGGCTCTCCGCCGCGCAGCTGCTCGCCGCCGGCCTGGACCCCGAGCGCTGCACCCTCTTCGTCCAGAGCCACGTCCCCGAGCACGCGCAGCTCGGCTGGGTCATGAACTGCATCACCGGCTTCGGAGAGGCCAGCCGGATGACGCAGTTCAAGGACAAGTCCGCCAAGGGCGGCGTCAACAACGCCAGCGTCGGCCTGTTCACGTACCCGATCCTCCAGGTCGCCGACATCCTGCTCTACCAGGCGAACGCCGTCCCGGTCGGCGAGGACCAGCGCCAGCACATCGAGCTGACCCGCGACCTCGCCGAGCGCTTCAACCAGCGCTTCGGGCAGACCTTCACCATCCCCTCCGCGCACATCGTCAAGGAGGTCGCCAAGATCTACGACCTCCAGGACCCCGCGATCAAGATGTCGAAGTCGGCGTCCTCGCCCAAGGGCCTGATCAACCTCCTCGACGAGCCCAAGGCCACCGAGAAGAAGATCAAGAGCGCGGTCACCGACACGGGCACCGAGATCCGGTTCGACGCGGAGAAGAAGCCCGGCGTCAGCAACCTGCTCACCATCTACTCCACCCTCACGGGGGAGTCGATCCCGGCCCTGGAGGCCCGCTACGAGGGCAAGGGCTACGGTGCCCTGAAGACCGACCTGGCCGCCGTGATGGTCGACTTCGTCACACCCTTCCGCAAGCGCACCCAGGAATTCCTGGACGACCCCGAGACGTTGGACGCGATCCTGGCCAAGGGTGCCGAGAAGGCCCGCGCCGTCGCCTCCGAGACCCTCGCCCAGGCCTACGACCGGCTCGGATTCCTCCCCGCCAAGCACTGACGCGGGCCGCCGGGCCCTCCGGCGGGACGGAAGGGCCTGGCCATCCGGGGGACCCTGGCCCCACACTGGGGCCGGGCGGCACAGCACGCAGCCGGCAGCAGCAGACGACCAAGGAGAGATACGTGGGGACCGTAACGCTCGGCGTTTCGATCGCGGTCCCGGAGCCGTACGGCAGCCAGCTCCAGCAGCTGCGCGCCGGCTTCGGGGACGCTGCCGCGCACGGCATCCCCACGCACATCACGCTGGTCCCGCCGACCGAGGTCGAGGCGGAGCGGCTGCCGGGGATCAGGGCCCACCTCGCGCAGGTCGCGGAGGCCTTCGCGGCGTTCCCGATGCGCCTGGAGGGCACCGGAACCTTCCGCCCGCTCTCCCCGGTCGTCTTCGTCCGGGTCGTGGAGGGCGGCGAGGGCTGCACCCGTCTCCAGGGGCTCGTCCGCGACCCGGACGGGCCGCTCGACCGGGAGCTCGCGTTCCCGTACCACCCGCACGTCACGGTCGCCCACGGCATCCCGGACGAGGCCATGGACCGGGCCTTCGCCGAGCTCGCCGACTACCGGGCCGCGTGGGACTGCACCGGCTTCGCGCTCTACGAGCAGGGCTCCGACGGCGTCTGGCGCAAACTGCGCGAGTACCCCTTCGGGCACGCCGCCGCCGGCGCCGTCCCGGCGCAGCCGGGCTCGCCCGTCGACGAGGCGGCCGGGACGGCGGCCGACGCGGCCCCCCGGCAGTCCTGACGCCGCCGCGCCTCCCGGCGCAGCGGGCGCAGGGCCCGGCGGGTGCGGAACAGCACGGCGCGCAGGACCAGGCGCGGGAACGGGTGAAGGCCCGGGCGAAAAGTCACAAACGACGACCGTAGTGCGCGAAAGCGGCAATCGCGGCTATTTCCGTCGGCTCCTTTACGGTGACCTCATGGAATGGCTGACGAAACTCCCCGTGGTCGGCCCGGCGGCCGCCCGGCTCATGCAGACCCGCGCCTGGCACTCGTACCAGCGCCTGGAGCGCGTCCACTGGAGCCGGCTCGCCGCCGCGATCACCTTCATCAGCTTCCTCGCCCTCTTCCCCCTGATCACCGTCGCCGCCGCCATCGGCGCGGCCACCCTCGGCGAGGACGAGCTGGACACGCTCCAGCAGCGCCTCGCCGAGCAGGTGCCCGGCATCTCCGACCAGCTGGACCTGCCCGGACTCGTCGCGAACGCCGCCACCATCGGCGTCGTCGCCGGCGCGCTGCTGCTGTTCACCGGCGTCGGCTGGGTCGGCTCCATGCGGGAGTGCCTGCGCGCGGTGTGGGAGAAGGACGACGACGAGGGGGAGAACCCGGTCGTCCGCAAGGGCAAGGACGCACTCGTCCTGCTCGGCCTCGGCGCGGCCGTCCTCGCCTCGGCCGCCGCCTCGGTCATCGGCTCCAGCGCCGTCGGACGCGCCGGCTCCTCGCTGGGCATCCCGCAGGACGGCGCGGGCGGACTGCTGCTGCGCGGCGGCGCGTTCTGCGTCGGCGTCCTCGCCGCGTTCCTGCTCCTGCTGTACCTGCTGACCCTCCTCCCCGGCGTCGAGCCGCCGCGCCGCGCGCTGGTCCAGGCGGCGCTGATCGGCGCGGTCGGCTTCGAGCTGCTGAAGCTGCTGATCGGCGGCTACATCCGGGGCGTGGCCGCCAAGAGCATGTACGGCGCCTTCGGCGTGCCCGTCGCCCTCCTGCTGTGGATCAACTTCACGGCGAGGCTCCTGCTGCTCTGCGCGGCGTGGACGGCTACGGCAAAAGCTCCTCCTCCGGACGGCGGCGACGGCCCGCCGGGAAGCGCCGGTTGAAGGCGTACGACCCGGCCGCCACCACGGCCAGCGCACCGGCGGCGACCGCGAGGGCGGCGCCGCGCCCACCGCCCTCCCCGGCGCCCGCCGCGGCCGGGGCCGCCTCACGGTCGTGGGTCTGGGCGGGGGAGCCGAAGGAGGAGGTGTCCGCGCTCTTCGGCGGGACCAGCTCGCCGACCGGCTTGACCTTGCCGGCCGCGGCGAAGCCCCAGTCGAGGAGGTCCGCGGTCTCCTGGTACACGGAGTTCAGCCCGCCCGACGGGTTCATCACCGTGACGATGAGCTGCCGGTCGCCGCGCTGCGCCGTGCCGGTGAAGGTCGAGCCGGCCATCGTGGTGTTGCCGTTCTTCACCCCCGCGATGCCCTTGTAGGGGGAGAGCCCGCTCGCGCCCGTCATCAGCCGGTTGGTGTTCTGGATCTCGAAGTACTCGCGCGTCCCGCCGTACTGGAGGCCGGGGAACTTCGCGCTGGCCGTGCCGCAGTACTCGCGGAAGTCCGCCTTCTGCAGCCCGGAGCGGGCGATGAGGGTGAGGTCGTACGCGCTCGACACCTGCCCCGCGGCGTCGTACCCGTCGGGCGAGACCACGTGCGTGTCGAGGGCCTGGAGCTCCTCGGCGTGCGCCTGCATGTCCCGGACGGTCTTCTCGATGCCGCCGTTCATCGCGGACAGCACGTGCACGGCGTCGTTCCCGGACCGCAGGAACACCCCCAGCCACAGGTCGTGCACCGAGTACTCCAGGTCCTCCTTCACCCCGACCAGGCTGGAGCCGGAGCCGACCTCCGACAGCTCCTCCGAGGTGACCCGGTGGACCTGGTCCTTGGGGAGCTTCGGCAGCAGGGTGTCGGCGAAGAGCATCTTCATGGTGGAGGCCGGCGGCAGCCGCCAGTGCGCGTTGTTCGCAGCGAGGACCTCGCCGGTGCGGGCGTCCGCGACGATCCACGACCGCCCGGTAAGCGTCGCCGGCAGGGCCGGCGCCCCCGCCAGCGGGCTCACCTGCACGCCCGGCTTGCCGAGCAGCGCGCCGCCCACGGTGGACATCGACTCCGGGGGCGCGGCGGGCGCCCGGTGCGGCTGCCCCTTGCCGTCGGCCGGCGGGGCGGGCGGCGAGGCGTGGGCGGGGACCGTCAGGAGCGAGGGGACGAGCAGCGCGGCGGACAGGACCGCGAGCGCGGTCTTCTTTGCAGACACGCAGGTGAACGTACATCCCGATCGGCTCCCCGCCCTCGGGGACCGGCCAAGTCGGGCGAACCAACGCCGGGACAGCCCACCCCGGCGCGTCCGTCCTGGGGACCGAACCGATACTGGGTGCATGAAACTCAGCCGCGCCGCCTCCTGGTTCCTGCTCGCGTTCGGAGTGTGGAGCTGGTTCATCTGGGTGTCTTTCGTCCGGAACCTGTGGCGGAACGGCAGCGGCCTGGCCTTCGACGCCGCCGGCGAGCCGACGGCGTACTTCTGGGTACACCTTCTCCTGGCGGTGTCGTCCTTTCTCCTGGGGACGGCCGTTGGGGTGATCGGGTTGCGCGGCGTACTCGCCCTGCGGCGCGAGGCGCGCGGGGAGCGGCCGGAATGAGCGCGGCCCTGGCCGTCGCGGCCGTCCTGCTGGTCCTGTCCGTGCTGGCACTGGTCCACCGGTGGCTGTGGGTCCGCCTGGTGCGCGACACGACGCGTCCGGGCGGGGCGGCCCGCCGGGTGGGCACCGTGCTCGCCTTCACCCTGCCGCTCCTCTCCCTGGCCGCCCTCACCGCGGGGCGCGCCGGTGCGCCCTTCCCCGTCCAACAGGCGGTGGCCTGGCCGGGTTACCTCTGGCTGGCCGTCCTGCTGTACCTGAGCATGGCCGTCCTCGTGACGGAGCCGGTGCGCGCGGTCCTGCTCCGGCGCGGCTCCGGCCGCGGCGCGGCCGCGCGGCCGGAGCCCCGGACCGAGGACCCGCAGCCGCAGCCGCAGCCGGACCCGGAGCCGCAGCCCGCGTCCGCCGGCGCGGCGGCCTCCGCCGCGGCGCCTCCGCGGCCGGCTCCGGCGGGCGGGCCGCCCCCGGAGCGCCCGCGCGACCCGGCGCAGCCCGACGCCGACACGGCCCCCGGGGCCGGAGCCGCTCCCGCCGCCGACCCGGACGCGGGGGCGGAGGCCGCCGGCCTGAGCCGGCGGGTGTTCGTCGCCCGCGCCCTCGCCGGCGCCGCGGCCGCCGCCGCGGCGGGGACCGTCGGGTACGGGACGTACGGGGTGCTGCGCGGGCCGAGCGTGAAGCGGGTGCGGGTGCCGCTGGCCAAGCTGCCCCGCGCGGCGCACGGCTTCCGGATAGCCGTCGTCAGCGACGTCCACATCGGCCCGGTCCTGGGCCGGGCGCACACCGCCCGCGTCGTCGAGGCCGTCAACGGCACCCAGCCCGACCTGATCGCGATCGTCGGCGACCTCGTCGACGGGGACGTGGCCGACCTCGGTCCCGCGGCCGAGCCGCTCGCCCGGCTCCGCGCCCGGCACGGCGCCTTCTTCGTCACCGGCAACCACGAGTACTTCTCCGGCGCGCAGCAGTGGATCGACCACGTCCGCGAACTGGGCGTGACCCCGCTGGAGAACGCGCGCCGCATGCTGCCGTACTTCGACCTGGCGGGCGTCAACGACGTCCAGGGGGAGCGGGAGGGCGCCGGCCCGGACTTCCGTGCCGCCCTCGGGGACCGCGACCGCGGGCGCGCAGCCGTCCTGATGGCCCACCAGCCGGTCGTGATCCACGAAGCGGTCCGGCACGGGGTCGACCTCCAGCTGTCGGGCCACACGCACGGCGGCCAGCTCTGGCCGGGCGAGTACCTGGCCGACCTCGCGAACCCGACCGTGGCCGGCCTGGAGCGCTACGGCGACACCCAGCTGTACGTGTCGCGGGGCGCGGGCGCCTGGGGCCCGCCGGTCCGGGTCGGCGCCCCGTCCGACATCACGGTCGTCGAACTGGCCTCGTACCAGGCCTGACCCCGCGCCCCCGCAGGGCCCCGCCGCCCGCCCGCTCCGGCCGCATCAGGGGGCGAGGCGGCGTTCGAGGCCGTCGAGGATGAGGTCCAGCCCGTAGTCGAACTCGGCGCCGTGGTCGTAGCCGGGCTGCATGACGTGCTCCCGGGCGAACTCCGCGAGATGCGGGTACGCCTGCGCGGGGAACTGCCCGAGGAAGTCCGCGACGGCCCCTTCCACCTCCCCGGGCTCGAACGGCAGGGCCGCCTCGGTCAGTGCGAAGCCGTAGACGTAGCTGTCCAGCAGCGAGAACGCGTGCGCGGCGAGCGCGAAGGGGAAGCCGCCCCGCCGCAGCGTGGCGATCACCGCGTCGTGGTGGCGCAGGGTGGCCGGGCCGGGGTGGGACCGCGAGTCCATGACCGCGGTCGCCCAGGGGTGGCGGCGCAGTACGGCGCGGGCCGAGTGGGCGCGGTGGTGCAGCGCGCTGCGCCAGTCCGCGTCGGCGGGCGGCAGGTCGATCTCGGCGAAGACGGCGTCGACGATGCCGTCGACGATCGCCTCCTTGTTCGACACATGGTGGTACAGCGACATCGGCCTGACGCCGAGCTCCTGCGCCAGGGACCTGATCGTCAGGGCGGCGATGCCGCCCTCGTCCGCGACGCGGACCGCCGCGGCGAGCACCCGCTCCCGGGTGAGCGGAGCGTGCTTGGCCATCTCGCCTTCCGTGGGCAACTCGTGGGTTGACTGCTGCCCGAAGGGTACCGTACTAAGTAAGTCGTACTTAGTACGGGAGAGAGGCGGACGGCATGGAACCCACCGGACGGGCGGCAGCGGCCCCCACGCGGGCCGGAGTGATGAAGGCGGTCGTCCAGGAGGGCTACGGGCCCCCCGAGGTGCTGCGCCTGGCCGAGGTGCCCCGGCCGTCGCCCGGGAAGGGCGAGGTGCTGCTGCGGGTCCGCGCGGCCGGGGTCGACCGGGGCGTCTGGCACCTCATGGCCGGCCTGCCCTACGTGGTGCGGCCGGTCCTCGGGCTGCGACGGCCGCGGAACCCGGCCGTCGGGCAGGACGTCGCGGGCACCGTCGAGGACGCGGGTCCCGGGGTGACGGCGTTCGCGCCCGGCGACGAGGTCTGGGGCGTTGCGTCCGGCTCCTTCGCCGAGTACGCGGTGGCCCGCGCCGACCGGATCTGCCGCAAGCCGGCCCGGCTGGGCTTCGAGGAGGCGGGCGTGCTGGCGGTGTCCGGGCTCACGGCGCTCCAGGGCCTGCGGGACGCGGGACGGGTCCGGCCGGGGCAGCACGTCCTGGTGGTCGGGGCCTCGGGGGGCGTCGGGACGTACGCCGTGCAGGTGGCCAAGGCGCTGGGCGCCGAGGTGACCGGCGTGTGCAGTACCGCCAAGGCCGACCTGGTCCGCGCGATCGGCGCGGACCACGTGGTCGACTACACCCGCACCGACTTCGCGGCCGCCGGCCGCCGCTACGACGTGGTCCTGGACATCGGCGGGAGCAGCCGGCTGTCCCGGCTGAGGGCGGTGCTGGCACCGCGCGGGACGCTCGTCATCGCGGGCGGCGAGGACGCCGGCGACTGGCTCGGCCTGCGGCGGCAGTTCGCCGCGCTGGCGCTCGCGCCGTTCGTGCGGCAGCGGTTGGCGGTGTTCGTGGCCAAGACGCGCCGCGCCGACCTGGAGGCGCTGGCCGATCTCGTCGAGGCCGGCCGCCTCACACCCGTCGTGGGTGCCCGGTTCGCGCTGGCCGACGTACCGGAGGCGCTGCGCCTGCTGGCGGCCGGCGGGGTGCGGGGCAAGGCCGCCGTCGTGGTCGGCGAGGAGGGCCGGGCCTAGCGCCGCGTCCGGCGGGGCTTCGCGGGCTCCGGGGCGGCCGCCTCGGCCTCCGCCTCGGCGTCCGGCTGGGGGTCCGGGTCGGGGTCCGAGGCGCGCTTGCCCCGGGAGACGGCCGTCTGCGCCATGCCGGGCAGGAAGTCCGCGAACAGCTCGTGCACTTCCCGTACGAGCGGGCGCAGCACCCGGAACCGGGCCAGCACGATGCCGCGCGTCGTGAGCTGCGCGCCGCGCTCCGCGAGCCGCCGGGTCTTGACGCTGCCGGGCGAGCGGTCGAAGACCCAGTACAGGACGAGCCCCATCTGCGAGAGCCACATCAGCTCGGGCAGGACGTCGGCCAGTTCGTCCGGGACCTTGGTCTTCGCTCCGGCCAGCACCTCGCGGTGCATGTCGATCGCGGCCTTGCGGGCGGGCTCCGACTCGGGGGAGAAGGGGCTGAGCGGGCTCTCCGGGTCCGCCGCGTTCTTGAAGAACTGGGAGGCGAACTCGTGGTAGGGCTCGGCGACGTCGAGCCAGCTCGTCAGTACGCCTGCGAGCCGCTTCTGCAGGTCGGTCTCCCGGTCCAGGACGGGCCGGACCGCCGCCTGGTGGGCGGCGCCGATCCGGTCGTAGAAGCCCTGGACCAGGTGTTCCTTCGACTCGTAGTAGTAGTAGGCGTTGCCGACCGATACTCCCGCCTCCTTGGCGATGGCCCGCATGGTCGTCTTGTCGAACCCGCGCTCCTGGAAGAGGCGGAGTGCGGTTTCGAGGATGAGCGTGCGGGTCTGCTCGCTCTTGGGAGCCTTCTGATCAGTCACGGTGTACGAGCCTATCGGGGCGGCGGGCAGTGGTCTCCACAGGCGGCCTCCTGCGCATCCTCCGCCTCCTCCCCGGCCGTATCCGCCGCGGACGGCCCGCCGGGTCCGGTCCGCACGGCCTGCCGCCAGGCGGAGGCCGTGTACATGGCACCCCGGGCGAAGGGGCGGCCTGCCGGGGTGGCGAGCCACTCGGCCTTGGGCCGGTGCTCGGCCAGCGCCCACAGGCAGACGATGAAGGCGTCGGTGCCGGTCCACAGCTGTCCGGAGTCGCCGACGACGGTGATCTCGCGGAGCGTTGCCGCGTGGTCGAGCCCGGGGTAGAGCCGCCGGGCCTCGTCGGACCCGGCGGGGACGAGCCGCAGGGGGACGAGCAGGTGCTGTTCGAGGAGCCAGTGCCGGATGTGCACGCACAGCGGGCAGTCGGCGTCGTAAAGGACCGTCAGCTGCCTGACGGGCGGGGCGCCCTGCGTCTCGGGGGCCATCGGTCAGGCCCCGGCCGGCTCGGTCCAGCCCTGGGGCGCGGGGGGCGCTGTCCAGCCCTGGGGGGCGACGGGCGGGACCTGGCGGCGCTCCATGATGCCGCGGCGCCGCATCTTGTTCAGCACCCACACGTTGCCCAGGTGCATCACGCCGAGGACCAGCAGGACCACGCCGAGCTTGACCGAGAGGGCCTCGAAGAGGGTGCGGGCGGTGTCGATGGTGTCGGCCGAGCGCAGGTAGAGCGTCACGAAGCCGATGTTGACGAGGTAGAAGCCGACGACCAGCAGGTGGTTCACGGCGTCGGCGAGCTTCTCGTTGCCGTGCAGGACGTCCGCGATGAAGATCCGCCCGTTGCGGCTGAGGGTGCGGGCGACCCAGATGGTGAGGCCGATGCTGATGAGCAGGTAGATGACGTACGCGACGACGGTGAGGTCCATGCCTCGCCCCCCTTGAACGTGTTCAACTCGTTGGCAGGACTGACTGTAGGCCTCTTTTTGAACAGGTTCAAGCAAACGGCGCGAGAGGGTGCGGGTGCGCGCGGCGGGCTCCCGGAGTCCGCCGCGGCCCTCAGCGCCCGCGCCCGCCGAGGAACTCCAGCAGCAGGGCGGTGGCCTCCTGCGGGCGCTCCAGCGACGGAAGGTGCCCCGCCCACGGCAGCTCCACGTGGCGGGCGCCGGGGATGCGGCCCGGGAGGGAGGCCGCGATCTCGCGGAAGTCCGGCAGGTCGTGCGCGCCGCCGACCGCGAGGGTCCGGGCGGTGACCGCGCCGAGGTCGGCCTCGCGCGGGGGCAGCTCGTGGTCCTCCGCCGCCGACAGCGCGGCCTCGAAGCCGCGGCGCTGCATGGCGCGGACCAGGTCGCGGGTGCGGTCGTCGGCGGACGGGCCGAGCCAGGTGCGCACCATGAGCTCCACCGCCCCGTCGATGTCGCCCGCCTCCAACAGCGCGTCCTCCAGGTCGCCGACCTCGCGCAGCTCAGGGCCCGGTACGTGGCCGTCGACGGCGGGGCACAGCAGCGCCAGGTCGGACACCCGGTCCGGGTGCAGGGCGGCGACCTGCAGGGCGACCCGGCCGCCGTACGAGGAGCCGACCAGGGCGGCGCGCCCGGTGCCGAGGGCGTCGAGCAGGGCGAGGACGTCGTCCTCGTCGCGGTAGGGGGCGGTCGCGGGCGGCGAGTCGCCGCAGGTGCGGAAGTCCATCCGGACGACCCGGAACCCGGCGGCGGCGAGGGGCTCCCACTGCGGCTGCCACATCCGGCGGTCGCAGACGGAGGAGTGCAGCAGCACCAGCGGGGGGCCGTCGGCCGGACCTGCGGTGTCATGGGCGGGAAGAGTATTGATCACGGCCTCATCCTGGCGGACCGCGGCCGCCCCGCGCCCCCGGTTTCCTCGCCCCCGGCACCGGCCCGCCCCCGACACCGGAGCCGCCCCCGGCACCGGCCCGCCCCCGCCCGCGGAGCCGCCCGCGGGTCCGCCCGCCGGGCCGTCAGATGCTGAGCGAACGGGCCTGGTTCACCATGCTCATCACCCAGTGGAAGGTGTTCTGGTCCGTCGCCGGGATCATCGTGGAGTGGTGGCGGCCGCCGCTGGTGACGGTGACCTGGATGAACCCGGTGGTGACCTTCTCCTTCATCAGCAGGAACAGCAGCCCCAGCAGGCAGAAGAGGAAGAACACGATGGCCAGGACGATGGCGTGCGTCGGCATCTTCGTCTCGGTGCGGGAGAAGTCCGTCGCGTTCCACATCGCGCCCCGCAGCGGCATCGTGCCCGAGGGGGTGATGATCTGGTCGCCCGCGATGGTGATGTCCCCGATCGTCAGGCCCGCACCGCCCGCGCCCGCCCCCGCGACGGGCGCGGACGGGTAGCCCGGGACGGGGCCCGGCGGCATCGCCGGGGGCTGGGCGGGCGAGGGGATGCCCGCCCCGCCGACGGTCGGCTGGTAGGCCGGCGGCGCCGGGTACGGCTGCGGGTACCCGTAACTCGGGCTGCCGGGGCTTCCGTTGCCGCTCGGGTAGGGATTCGGCTGCTGGTCACTCATGCGGCCGATCCTCGCACAGAAGCGGCCGCCCGCCCCCGGGCCCGGCGCAATCGCCCCTCCTCCGGGAACACGCCGCGGGGCGCCGCTCCGGTCGTCGACCGGGGCGGCGCCCCGCGGGTGGTGCGTACGGCCCGAGGGCTCAGAAGCGGCGCGTGATCAGGGCGCGCTTGACCTCCTGGATCGCCTTCGTGACCTCGATGCCGCGCGGGCAGGCGTCCGTGCAGTTGAACGTGGTGCGGCAGCGCCACACGCCGTCCTTGTCGTTCAGGATCTCCAGCCGCTGCTCGCCGGCCTCGTCACGCGAGTCGAAGATGAAGCGGTGCGCGTTGACGATCGCCGCCGGGCCGAAGTACTGGCCGTCGTTCCAGAACACCGGGCAGGAGGACGTGCACGCGGCGCACAGGATGCACTTGGTGGTGTCGTCGAAGCGCTCGCGGTCCTCGGCGGACTGCAGGCGCTCACGGGTCGGCTCGTTGCCCGTGGTGACCAGGAACGGCATGACGTCCCGGTACGCCTGGAAGAAGGGCTCCATGTCGACCACGAGGTCCTTCATCACGGTCAGGCCCTTGATGGCCTCGACGGTGATGGGCTTCTCCGGGTTGATGTCCTTGATCAGCGTCTTGCAGGCGAGCCTGTTCTTGCCGTTGATCCGCATCGCGTCGGAGCCGCAGATGCCGTGCGCGCAGGAGCGGCGGAAGGTGAGCGTGCCGTCCAGGTTCCACTTGATCTTGTGGAGGCCGTCGAGCACGCGCTCCTTCGGGTCGATCTCGATCTGGAAGTCCTGCCACTCCGCCTGGTCGGAGACCTCGGGGTTGAATCGGCGGATCCGGAACGTGACCGTGATGTACGGGGAGTCGGCGGCCGGCGCCGCGTCGTCCTTCTTCACGAGGGTCGGGGTGGCCATCAGTACTTACGCTCCATCGGCTGGTAGCGGGTGGTGACGACGGGCTTGTAGTCGAGCCGGACGGAGTCCTTGCCGTCGGCCGCCACCTCGCGGTACGCCATGGTGTGGCGCATGAAGTTGACGTCGTCGCGGTTCGGGTAGTCCTCGCGGTAGTGGCCGCCGCGGGACTCCTTGCGGGCCAGGGCCGAGACGGCCATGACCTCGGCCAGGTCGAGCAGGTTGCCCAGCTCGATGGCCTCCAGCAGGTCCGTGTTGAACCGCTTGCCCTTGTCCTGGATCGAGACGTTCTTGTAGCGCTCGCGCAGCTCCGCGATCTTCTCGACCGCCGTCTTGATGGTCTGCTCCGTGCGGAACACCGACACGTTGGCGTCCATCGTCTCCTGGAGCTCGTTGCGCAGGTCCGCGACCCGCTCCGTGCCCGTGGAGTTCCGCAGCCGCTCGACGAGGTCGACCACCAGCTCGGCCGGGTTCTCCGGCAGCTCGACGTAGTCGTTCTCGGCGGCGTACCTCGCCGCGGCGATGCCGGACCGCTTGCCGAAGACGTTGATGTCCAGCAGCGAGTTGGTGCCCAGGCGGTTCGCGCCGTGCACCGACACGCACGCGACCTCGCCGGCCGCGTACAGGCCGGGGACGACGGTGGTGTTGTCCGCCAGGACCTCGCCCTCGACGTTGGTCGGGATGCCGCCCATGGCGTAGTGCGCGGTCGGCTGGATCGGGATCGGGTCCGTGTAGGGCTCGATGCCGAGGTACGTGCGCGCGAACTCGGTGATGTCGGGCAGCTTGGCGTCCAGCTGCTCCGGCGGGAGGTGCGTCAGGTCCAGGTACACGTGGTCGCCCTCGGGACCGCAGCCGCGGCCCTCGCGGATCTCCGTGTAGATGGAGCGGGAGACGACGTCACGGGACGCGAGGTCCTTCATGACCGGCGCGTACTTCTCCATGAAGCGCTCGCCGTCCTTGTTGCGGAGGATGCCGCCCTCGCCGCGGGCGCCCTCCGTCAGCAGGATGCCCATGCGCCAGATGCCCGTCGGGTGGAACTGGAAGAACTCCATGTCCTCCAGCGGCAGGCCGCGCCGGTAGCAGGCCGCCTGGCCGTCACCGGTGAGGGTGTGCGCGTTGGAGGTCACCTTGAAGAACTTGCCGTTGCCGCCGGAGGCGTAGATGACGGCCTTCGCCTGGAAGATGTGGATCTCGCCGGTGGCCAGCTCGTACGCGACGACGCCGGCGGACTTCTTGACGCCGTCGACCTCGGTGATCAGCTGGTCCAGGACGTAGAACTCGTTGAAGAACTCCACGCCCTCCTTGACGCAGTTCTGGTACAGCGTCTGGAGGATCATGTGGCCGGTGCGGTCCGCGGCGTAGCAGGACCGGCGGACCGGCGCCTCGCCGTGGTTGCGGGAGTGGCCGCCGAAGCGGCGCTGGTCGATGGTGCCGTCCGGGGTGCGGTTGAACGGCAGGCCCATCTTCTCCAGGTCGAGGACGGCGTCGATGGCCTCCTTCGCCAGGATCTCGGCGGCGTCCTGGTCGACCAGGTAGTCACCGCCCTTGACGGTGTCGAAGGTGTGCCACTCCCAGTTGTCCTCCTCCACGTTCGCCAGCGCGGCGGCCATGCCGCCCTGCGCGGCGCCCGTGTGGGAGCGGGTGGGGTAGAGCTTCGTCAGGACCGCGGTGCGGCTGCGCTTCGTCGCCTCGATGGCGGCGCGCATGCCCGCGCCGCCGGCGCCGACGATGACGGTGTCGTACTTGTGGATCTTCATGGGATGTTGTCGCCTCAGCCCCGTTGCCTAGCGGATGTTCGGGTCGAAGGTGAAGATCACCAGCGTGCCCAGGAGGATGGTGAACACCGTGGCGGTGTACAGCAGGCCCTTCAGCCACAGGCGCGTGTTCGCGCGCTCCGCGTAGTCGTTGATCACGGTACGCAGGCCGTTGGCGCCGTGCAGCATGGCCAGCCACAGCATCAGCAGGTCCCAGACCTGCCAGAACGGGGACGCCCAGCGGCCCGCCACGAAGGCGAAGCCGATCTTGGACACGCCGCCGTCCAGCACCAGCTGGATCAGGAGGTGGCCGATGACCAGGACGACGAGGACGATGCCCGAGAGGCGCATGAAGAGCCACGCGGCCATCTCGAAGTTGCCGCGCGTCGAGCGCGGCGTCTTCCCGGTGCGCTTGCGCGGGGCCTCGATGTACGGAGCCGGGTTGTCGACGTCGTAGAGGCTCACGCCCTCCACGTCGCCGATGGCCTTGGCGGAAGAAGTGTCAGAGGACATGCGCGTCACTTCCCGAACAGTTCAGCGGCTGCGTGGCCGAGCACGGGGTACAGGGCCCCGACCATCAGCACGAACCAGATGCCCATGACCCACCAGAGCATCGCCTTCTGGTGGCGGGGCCCCTTGGACCAGAAGTCCACGGCGATGACACGGAGACCGTTGAGCGCGTGGAAGAGGATGGCGGCGACGAGGCCGTACTCCAGCAGCGCGACGATCGGGGTCTTGTAAGTCGCCACGACGTCGTCGTACGCCTCGGGGGAGACGCGGACGAGAGCGGTGTCGAGGACGTGTACGAACAGGAAGAAGAAGATGAGGACGCCGGTGACTCGGTGAGCCACCCAGGACCACATTCCTTCCCGGCCGCGGTACAGCGTTCCAGCCGGCACGGAAAACCCTCCGGAAGCGGGGCGGGGGCCAGCCGGCTTCGTTGTCGGTCGGGCCCGGCCGGGTACGGTCCACCGGCCCCGGACATCGTAGCGACGCTTTGTCGGTTCCTTCGCGCGGGGTCCGCCGGTGTGATCAAACAGGCACGGACGGCCTATCCCGCACGGGCGAATCGCCCCGTTTAGGCGCTGATACCCCTTCGCGGGAAGCGAGCCGGTCCGTCAGGTCGGCGAGCCGGGCCAGCGCGAGCCGGCGCAGCTCCTCCGCGGAGATCGCCCGCTCCTCCTCCACCTCCAGGCCCATCCGGCGGCGGATCGCCGCCATCAGCTGCCCGGCCCGCTCCTCCGGCGGATGCCCGTCGAGGCAGATCACGAAGGAATGCCCGAACGTGCGCTCGTACTCCGCCCGGGCGGCGTCCAGCGCGAGCCGGGCCGCGTACGGCGCGCCGTCGGCCAGCTCCGCCGGCGGCTCGACGGCCAGCGCCCCGACGAGATCGGAGTCGGACAGGTCGTACGACGCCTCGTCGGCCGCGGCGCGCAGAGCGCCCGCGTCCGGGTACGGTCGGTGCGCGGCCACCTGCTGCGCCCACCGCGGGCTGCCGCAGCACTGCAGCAGCACGGCTTCGGCGAGCTCGGCGGGCAGGGCGTTGAACCGCGCCAGGCCGCGGTCGCCGGAGAGGGCGGAGCTGCCGCGGGCCTGCGCCGGAAGGTGGCTCGACAGCGGGGGCTCCTCGGGGCGCGGTGCGGGTGTGCCGCAACGCTAGCGACGCCGGACGCGGTCCGCTGTACCGATTCGGGGTTTTCACCCGGAAGTAAGCCGAAAGGATGAGCGGGATGTCCGGCTGCGCGCACACCAGGGGTGCCGGGAGGCGGGGAGAGGGTCGCGGAAGCGCGCCGGAGGGGGTGGAAGACGACCGAGGCCGCCACCCCCCACAGGAGAGGCCCCGGTCGCCGTCCGTACGGGCTCGTGCGACAAGCCCGTACCCTCCTCAGCGCCGCGCGTGCGTTTTGTGTCACACCCCGCTTCGCGCACGCTTGATTGCAGGCCGTACAACTCGTGGACGAAGGTACTTGAAAGCCGTAACGTGCTGATTTGCGCCACACGTACAGGACAGTGAACGGGTTGGGGACTTTGCTGGGGGACGACGCGGAGCTGACCGCCGCCGTGCTCGCGGCACAGGACGGCGACGAGAACGCGTTCCGTGCTGTGTACCGCGCCGTGCACCCGCGGCTGCTGGGGTACGTCCGCACCCTCGTCGGGGACTCCGACGCGGAGGACGTGGCCTCCGAGGCGTGGCTGCAGATCGCCCGCGACCTCGGGACCTTCACCGGCGACGCCGACCGCTTCCGCGGCTGGGCGGCCCGGGTGGCCCGCAACCGGGCGCTGGACCACATCCGCATGCGCGGACGCCGCCCCGCCGTCGGCGGGGACGAGACGGAGCTGACGGGCCGGGCCGCCGACAGCGACACCGCGGCCCTGGCGATGGAGGCGCTGTCCACCGGCCGCACCATGGAGCTGATCGCGCGGCTTCCGCAGGACCAGGCCGAGGCCGTCGTGCTGCGTGTCGTGGTCGGCCTGGACGCCAAGAGCGCCGCCGAGACCCTCGGGAAGCGCCCGGGGGCCGTGCGGACCGCCGCCCACCGCGGGCTGAAGAAGCTGGCGGAGCTGCTCGGGGCCGAGGGCTCTCCCGCGCCGGAGGCGGAGGCCGGCTCCAGGGCGGCCGCGGCCGTCGGCCATAATGCCGGTGGCCAGGGCCGGGACACCGCGGGCGAGCGGGACCTCGACGCGGTTCCCGCACAGCGAGGCGGCCGGGGCGGCGGCCTCGTGGAACAAACCGGTGTGACGCATTCACGTTGGCGGACGCAGAAGGACATGTGATGGCCGACGAGCGCAACAGGTGGCTGGACCGGGCTGCCTCGGAACGAGTGCTGCGCGGCGCACCTGCCTCCGACGGCGCGGATCCGCGCGACCCGGAGGCCGAGGCGCGCCTGCGGGCCGCCCTCGACATGCTGGTGCCGCCGCCGGCGCCCCCGGATGCGGAACTCCCCGGCGAGGCCGCCGCGGTGGCAGCCTTCCGCGCCGCGCGCGCCGCGGCGGGAGCCGCCGGCGAGGCGGAGCCCTCCGGTGCGGACGGTGCGGCCGTCCCCCTGGTGGAACTCGGCAGGGCGCCCTCCGCGGGTATCCCGGCGCAGGCGCATGGCTCCGCCGGCGGCCGGCGCGGCAGCCGCCCGGCGCGCTTCGCGCTGGCCGCGGCGCTGGCCGGGGTCGCCGTCGGCGGGCTGGCCGCGGCCGCGGGCGCCGGGCTGCTCGACCGGATCACCCACGACACCGCGGGCCCCGCCCCGGCGGTGTCGCTCAGCGCCGACGAGGACCCCGCGCAGCCGGGCCAGACCGTACGCCCCTCCTCCCCGCCGCAGCTCGTGCCCTCGCCGTTCCGCGGCGACGGCGCCGTGCCGCCCTCGGGCACCCCGGCCACCCCCGGCGGGGAGACGGGCGCGGGCCAGGGCCGCGGCGGCGGCGGCGAGCCGGGCCTCGGCGCGGGCGGCACCGGCACGGCCCCGGACACGGCGACCGACGGCGGCAGCACCCGCGGCACCGGCAAGGAGACCCTGGGCGGCGCCACGCTGCTCGAACGGGAGCGGGAGACGCGCCGCAAGGCGGTCGACCTCTGCGAGGCGTACCGCTCGGGCCAGATGAACCCCGACCGCCGCGACCGGCTCTCCCGGCTGGCCCAGGGCATCGCGAAGATCCCGCACTACTGCGAGATGCTGCTCGACGGCCCCCGCGAGTCCGGCGGCTCCACGGCCCCCCGCGACCGCGCCGAACCGGGTGCTGTCCTGAAAACGCCCCGGCTGGGCCAGGCGCCCGCGGACCGGCCGGCCCTCCCGGGCCCGACGGCGTCCGCCCCCGTCCCCGTCTTCCGCTGACCCCCCGCCCCCCGCGCGTCCGCGGCGGGGCGCGTTCGGAGGGAAACACGAGGTGGGCGCGGAGCCGCTGTAACACTTTTCGAACCCGCGGCGCAGTACAGAACGAGCCGACTGGTCATCGGCCGCGCAAGAGCCGGGGTTCCCCCCGTACCCCTGGGCTCTGCGCACACGGCGCGGGCGGGGTTCGTTCCCCCGGCCCTGCCCGCGCCCCCCTTCCCTCCCCCTCCCCGCGGTACGGCGCCCTGCGCGCACCGAAGCGCCCCGCCACCTCGCCCCGCCCCCTGCTGGCCGCCCCCTGCGGGCCGCCCGCGGGCAGCAGAAAGCCCGGGCGCCGGCAGGGCCGGGCACCCGGGCTCGTGTCGGCGGGGCCCCTGGGCGGGGGCTCCGGCGCCGGCCTGCGGGTCACCAGTAGACGACGACCTTGTCGCCGACCTTCACCTGGTCGAACAGCGCGGCGATCTTGCCCTTGTCGCGGACGTTCACACAGCCGTGCGAGGCGCCGTTGTAGCCGCGCGCCGCGAAGTCCGCCGAGTAGTGCACCGCCTGGCCGCCGCTGAAGAACATCGCGTACGGCATCGGCGTGTGGTAGATCGTCGACGTCCAGTCCTTGGCCTTCCAGCCCACGCTGAACTCGCCCTCGCGGGTCGGCGTGTTCTCGGAGCCGAAGCGGACGTCCATCGTCGAGATGATCTTTCCGTCGATCATCCAGGCGAGGGTGCGGCTCTCCTTGCTGATGCACATGACCCGGCCCTGCATGCAGCGCGGGTCCGGCGCGTCCGCCTCGTTGACCGCGGGCGGGCGCAGCTCGTCGGCGGTGGGCTTCTTGCTCATGGCCTGGATCTTCTTCCAGGTGGCCGCGTCGACCGCACCCGTGGCGGGCAGGCCGTTCTTGGCCTGGAAGGACTTGACGGCGGAGGTCGTCTTGGAGCCGTAGAAGCCGGTGGGCTTCACCGACATGAGCTTCAGCTGCTTCAGGCGGGCCTGGAGCTCGCGGACCTGCTCGCTGTCGTCGCCGTTCGCCATGATCGCCTTGACCGTCGGGGACGGCGAGGCCGAGGCGGACGGGGACGCCGACTGCGACGCGGACGGCGAGGGCGAGGCCGCCTTGCCGTCGTCGGACGGCGACGCGGAGGGCGAAGGTTGCGCCGCGGACGCCGAGGGCACCGCCGACGCGGCGCCGGCCGGCGCCGACTCCGACGGTCCGCACGCCGTCGCGGCGAGCGCGACGGCGACGGCCGCTCCGAGCGCGCGGACTATGGCTTTCTGGCGGTGCATGGCTGTCCCCCCGGGATTTCTGCTTCGTGTACCTAGGTGATGCCTGGCGGGCGTGGAGAGTTGCACACGCGGACGGGATGTTGCGCCATTGTGACCAGCGGCCGTCAGGGGACGGCCCGCAGCCGTCGCGGGGAAGGTTGTATCAGCCCCGGGGCCCTTTGCTCTACGGAGGGTTTGGTCACATGGCGAGCACCGAGAGCGGAAACCCCATCGAACCGGTCTACGGGCCGCGGGACCTGACGGGATGGGACCCGGAGGTCAAACTGGGCGAACCGGGAGCGTATCCGTACACAAGAGGGATTTACCCGACGATGTACACCGGCAAGCCGTGGACGATGCGGCAGTACGCCGGCTTCGGAACGGCCGCCGAGTCCAACGCCCGCTACCGCCGGCTCATCGACGCGGGCGGCACCGGCCTGTCCGTCGCGTTCGACCTGCCCACCCAGATGGGCCACGACTCCGACGCCCCGCTCGCCCACGGCGAGGTCGGCAAGGTCGGCGTGGCGGTCGACTCCCTCGACGACATGCGGGCCCTCTTCGCCGGGATCCCCCTCGACCGCGTCTCCACGTCGATGACCATCAACGCGCCCGCAGCCCTGCTGCTGCTCCTGTACCAGCTCGTCGCCGAGGAGCAGGGCATCGCCGGCGACCGGCTCACCGGCACCGTCCAGAACGACATCCTCAAGGAGTACATCGCCCGCGGCACCTACATCTTCCCGCCCGGGCCCTCGCTGCGGCTGACCGCGGACACCTTCCGGTACTGCCGCGCCGAGATCCCCCGCTGGAACACCATCTCCATCTCCGGCTACCACATGGCCGAGGCCGGGGCCTCGCCCGCGCAGGAGGTCGCCTTCACCCTCGCCGACGGCATCGCCTACGTGCGGACCGCGCTGGCCGCCGGGATGCACGTCGACGAGTTCGCCCCCCGGCTGTCGTTCTTCTTCGTCGCCCGCACCACCCTGCTGGAGGAGGTCGCCAAGTTCCGGGCCGCCCGGCGCATCTGGGCGCGCGTCATGCGCGAGGAGTTCGGGGCCCGCGACCCGAAGTCGCAGATGCTGCGGTTCCACACCCAGACGGCGGGCGTCCAGCTGACGGCGCAGCAGCCCGAGCTGAACCTCGTGCGGGTGGCCGTCCAGGCCCTGGCGGCCGTCCTCGGCGGGACGCAGTCGCTGCACACCAACTCCTTCGACGAGGCGATCGCCCTGCCCACGGAGAAGGCGGCCCGGCTGGCGCTGCGCACGCAGCAGGTCCTCGCGCACGAGACCGACGTCCCGCACACCGCCGACCCGTTCGCCGGGTCCTACGCGGTGGAGCGGATGACGGACGGGGTCGAGGAGGCGGCCCTCGCTCTGATGCGGCGCGTGGAGGACCTCGGCGGGGCGGTCGCCGCGATCGAGGCCGGCTTCCAGAAGGCGGAGATCGAGCGGAACGCCTACCGCATCGCCCGCGAGACCGACGCCGGCGAGCGGGTCGTCGTCGGCGTCAACCGCTTCGCCCTCGACGAGGAGGAGCCGTACGAGCCGCTGCGCGTCGACCCCGCCATCGAGGAGCGGCAGCGGGAGGCCCTCGCCCGGCTGCGGGCGGAGCGCGACGGCGCGGCCGTGGCGGCGGCGCTCGGCGCGCTGCGCCGGGCGGCCGAGGGCGCGGACAACGTCCTGTACCCGATGAAGGAGGCGCTCCGCGCCCGCGCGACGGTGGGGGAGGTGTGCACGACCCTGCGCGGGGTCTGGGGGGCGTACGAGCCTGCCGGTTCCACATGGTGAAACACCTGGCGCGACAGCAGCAACCCTGTGGAACACTCCTGCCCATGCTGGGCGTCACCGATCTGCCGACCTACCTGGCCGGCCTCCTCCTGATCATCCTGCTGCCGGGGCCGAACTCCCTCTACGTGCTCTCCGTCGCCGCACGGCGCGGCGTGCGCACCGGGTACAAGGCCGCCGCCGGCGTCTTCACCGGCGATGCCGTCCTCATGACACTGGCGGCCGCGGGCGCCGGGGCGCTGCTCCAGACCAGCCCCCTGCTCTTCGGCGTCGTCAAACTGCTCGGCGCCGGCTACCTGACCTGGCTCGCCGTCGGGATGCTCCGCGGGGCCTGGACGCTGTGGCGGTCGCGGGCCGGGCGGGACGAGCCCGGCGCGGCGGAGCCGCAGCCGGCCGGGGAGGCCGCCGCCGAGCGGGAGCGGCCGTACCGGCGGGCCGTCGTGATCAGCCTGCTCAACCCGAAGGCGATCCTCTTCCTGGTCTCCTTCTTCGTGCAGTTCGTGGACCCCGGCTACGCCTACCCGGCGCTGTCCTTCCTGCTGCTGGGCGCCCTGCTCCAGCTGGGCAGCTTCCTCTACCTGACGCTGCTGATATTCGGCGGCACCCGCCTGTCGGCCGCCTTCCGCCGCCGCCGGCGGCTGAGCGCCGGGGCGACCTCCGCCGCGGGCGTCCTCTTCCTCGGGTTCGCGGCCAAGCTCGCCACGGGGTGACATCAGGGGGCGCGCACGCTGCTCGGCGCGCCGTGCGATGGGCCGAGGCGCCGTCAGCTCCCCGTCCACGCCCGTCCACACGCCCCCGTACGCAACGGCGGTCCGGGCGGCCACGGGGCCGGATGAGCGCGCGAGTTTACCCCTGGGTGCAACCGGTCATGCGTCCAGAGGCTTGGTTTTTTTCCCCTGACGGCATGAACTTTTGCTGATCTCCATCCAGTTGGACCATTCGTGCGCCTACCCTTCAACGGGTGAACCAGTTGATGTCCCGCGAGTCCCAGACCGTCCTGCCCGGTGTGCCCTCCCAGCCCGAGCTGCCGGGGAAGCTGCCGGACCACCTGCGTGCCGAACTGATCGCCTTCCGCCGGGACTTGCACATGCACCCCGAGCTAGGACACCAGGAGTTCCGCACCACGGCGGCCATCAAGGCCCGACTGGAGGAAGCCGGCCTGCGCCCACGCGTGCTGAAGTCCGGCACCGGGCTGGTGTGCGACGTGGGCACCTGGGACGGCGGCCGGCCGATGCTGGCCCTGCGTGCGGACATCGACGCCCTTCCCATCCCCGACGCCAAGACCCACGTCCCCTACCGCTCGACGGTCCCCGACCGGGCCCACGCCTGCGGCCACGACGTCCACACGGCAGTCGTCCTCGGCGCCGGGCTGGTGCTCGCCGAGCTCGACCGGCAGGGCCTGCTGCCCCGCCCGGTGCGGCTGCTGTTCCAGCCGGCGGAGGAGGTGCTGCCGGGCGGGGCGACCGACGCCATCGCCGCCGGCGTCCTCGACGGCGTCGGCAAGATCATCGCGGTGCACTGCGACCCCCGCGTCGACGCCGGGAAGATCGGCCTGCGGACCGGCGCGATCACCTCGGCCTGCGACCGGCTGGAGGTCACCCTGGAGGGGCCCGGCGGCCACACCGCCCGGCCGCACCTGACCACCGACCTGGTGACGGCCGCGGCGCGGGTCGCGGTGGACCTGCCGGCCGTGGTGGGCCGCCGCATGGACGCCCGCTCCGGCATGTCGATCACCTGGGGGAGGATCGAGACCGGCCACGCCTGCAACGTCATCCCCATGCGCGCGGAGCTGTCCGGGACCATCCGCTGCCTCGACATCAACGCCTGGCACGAGGCCCCCGACCAGATCCACGCCGCGATCGACGAGATCGCCTCGCTGCACCGCGCGAAGTCGGAGATCACGTACGTGCGCGGCGTCCCGCCGGTCGTGAACGACCCGGCCGTCACCGAGCTGCTGCGCGAGTCCATGACCGCCCGCTGCGGGGCGGCGTCCGTGGAGGGCACCGAGCAGAGCCTCGGCGGAGAGGACTTCTCCTGGTACCTGGAGCACGTCCCGGGCGCGATGGCCCGCCTCGGCGTCCACCCTCCGGGCGTCTCCGTCAAGAAGGACCTGCACCGGGGCGACTTCGACGTCGACGAGGACGCGATCGCCGTCGGAGTGGAGTTCTTCACGGCCGCGGCCCTGCTCGACGGCCGCCGTGGAAGCCCGGTCGGGTAAAAATCTTCACCTCATCTGAGCGGCGCCCGGCACAGCTGTCCAGCCCTTGATACACAAGGGCTGGACGCCTCGGCAGTCACCAACCGGTCACTGTCCGGTTCGCGACGATCCGATAACGACTCCTGAACGGGCTCTTAACTGACATCTACGCGCGTTACGATCGCCGCGAAACCAGCGCCGGTCATGGCGCTTTCGGTCAGGTTTTGAAGGAGCCTCCCCTTGCGCCGGATCACCAGGATCGCCACCGTGGGCATCGCGTCCGCGGCGCTGGCCCTCTCGGCCACCGCCTGTGGCGGAAAGAACTCGTCCGACTCCGCCTCCTCCACGGAGACGGGGCAGAAGTCCGCAGCCATCGCCTACGACATCGGCGGCCGCGGCGACCAGTCCTTCAACGACGCCGCGTACGCGGGTCTGGAGAAGGCCGAGAAGGAACTGCAGGTCAAGGGCGCGGAAGCCGAGCCCACCGAGGGTGAGAGCGAGGCCGACAAGGTCCAGCGCCTCACCGAGCTCGCGCGCAAGGGCCACAACCCGGTCATCGGTGTCGGCTTCGCGTACGGCGCCGCGATCGAGAAGGTCGCCCCGAAGTTCCCGAAGACCACCTTCGGCCTCATCGACGACGCGTCGAAGACCGGCCCGAACATCGCCAACCTGGTCTTCAACGAGGAGCAGGGCTCCTACCTGGCCGGCGTCGCCGCCGCCAAGGCCTCGAAGACCGGCACCGTCGGCTTCATCGGCGGCGTCGAGGTTCCGCTGATCAAGAAGTTCGAGGCGGGCTTCACCCAGGGCGTCAAGGACACCAACCCCAACGCCAAGGTGCTGTCGACCTACCTGAGCCAGCCGCCGGACTTCTCCGGCTTCGCCAAGCCCGACCTGGGCAAGGCCGCTGCCAAGGGCCAGCTGGACAACGGCGCCGACGTGATCTACGCCGCCGCGGGCCTCGCGGGCTCGGGTGCGATCGAGGCCGCCGCCACCGCCGGCAAGTGGGCCATCGGCGTCGACTCCGACCAGTACAACCAGGCCGGCCTGGCCAAGTACAAGGACAAGATCCTGACCTCGGTCACCAAGGACGTGTCCGGCTCCGTGTACAACCTGATCAAGTCCGTCCAGGACGGTTCGCCGCAGTCCGGCGAGATCCGCTACGGCCTCGACAAGAACGGTGTCGGCCTGGCCGACTCCAACCCGGAGTACAAGAACATGGCCGAGCTGCAGGCCGCGGTGGAGAAGGCCAAGGCCGACATCATCGCCAAGAAGATCAACGTCAAGACCGCGCCGTAAGGCCTACCCTGACGTGAGGTAGAACGGTCTCCGGGGTCCGGGAAGCGGTCTCACCGCTCCCGGGCCCCGGGCCGCGTTCCGTGTTCCTTGTGGCCGCATGGTCGCAAGTTTTCACTTCCGACAGTGCTACGCGCGTAGAGGCATCGTGGACGCGATACCTTCTCCCCCCGCCCTGTCCCCCCGCCACACCGGCTTCCAGCTCCTTCCGCGCCAAGGAGAGTGCGTCATCAACGCGTCCAGCCCCCCTGCCGTAGAACTGCACGGCATCACGAAGCGTTTCCCCGGCGTCGTCGCCAACAAGGACATCGCCATCACCGTCCGCAAGGGCACGGTCCACGCCCTCATCGGTGAGAACGGTGCCGGCAAGTCGACCCTGATGAAGATCCTCTACGGCATGCAGAAGCCGGACGAGGGCACCATCGCCGTCGACGGGGAGCAGGTCTCCTTCAACAACCCGGGCGACGCCATCGCCCGCGGCATCGGCATGGTCCACCAGCACTTCATGCTCGCCGACAACCTCACCGTCCTGGAGAACGTGGTCCTCGGCGGCGAGAAGCTGTACGGCATCGGCGCCAAGGCCCGCAAGAAGATCCAGGAGATCTCGGACGCGTACGGCCTCGGCGTGCGCCCCGACGCGCTCGTCGAGGACCTCGGCGTCGCCGACCGCCAGCGCGTGGAGATCCTCAAGGTCCTCTACCGCGGCGCCCGCACCCTCATCCTCGACGAGCCCACCGCGGTGCTCGTGCCGCAGGAGGTCGACGCGCTCTTCGACAACCTGCGCGAGCTCAAGGCCGAGGGCCTGACCGTCATCTTCATCTCGCACAAGCTGGGCGAGGTGCTGAAGGTCGCCGACGACATCACCGTCATCCGCCGGGGCACCACCGTCGGCACCGCCGACCCCAAGACCGCCACGACCAAGCAGCTCGCCGAGCTGATGGTCGGCAGCGAGCTGCCCTCGCCGGAGACCCGCGAGTCGACGGTCACCGACGTCCCCATGCTGAAGGTCTCCGACCTGCGGCTGGCCGCCACCGACCCCGACGGCGTCGTCCGCGAGGTCCTCGCCGGGATCGACTTCACCATCCACAAGGGCGAGGTCCTCGGCATCGCCGGTGTCGAGGGCAACGGCCAGACGGAGCTCATCGAGGCCCTCATGGGCATGCTCCACCCGGACGGCGGCACCGTCACCCTCGACGGCGAGGACATCTCGGCCAAGCCGACGCGCAAGCGGCGCGAGGGCGGCATCGGCTACATCCCCGAGGACCGCCACCGCCACGGCCTGCTGCTGGAGTCCCCGCTGTGGGAGAACCGCATCCTCGGCCACGTCACCGAGCAGCCCAACTCCAAGCGCGGCATCCTCGACCCGAAGGCGGCCCGCAAGGACACCGAGCGGATCGTGCGCGAGTACGACGTGCGCACCCCCGGCATCGACGTGACCGCGGCCTCGCTCTCCGGCGGCAACCAGCAGAAGCTGATCGTCGGCCGCGAGATGAGCCACAACCCGAAGTTCCTCATCGCCGCCCACCCCACCCGCGGTGTGGACGTCGGCGCGCAGGCGCAGATCTGGGACGCGATCCGCGAGGCCCGCCACGAGGGCCTGGCCGTGCTCCTGATCTCCGCCGACCTGGACGAGCTGATCGGCCTGTCCGACACCCTGCGCGTCATCTACCGCGGCCGCCTGGTCGCGGACGCCGACCCGGCGACGATCACGCCCGAGGAGCTCGGCACCGCCATGACGGGTGCCGCCCGCGGCCACCTGGAAGCCACCGACAACCCTTCCGCCGCTGCCGACGGTGACACGACGGAGGACGAGGCCTGATGAAGAAAATCGACAAGGACCGGCTGCTGCTCGCGGCCGCCGGCCCGGCGCTCGCTCTGGTCAGCGCCTTCGCCCTGACCATGATCGTGCTGGCGGCCTCGGGCGTGAACCCGGTCGAGCCGCTGCAGATCATGGTGGAGCAGGCGAGCTACGAGGACGTCCAGATCCTGATCCTCAACCAGGCGGGCATCTACTACCTGGCAGCCCTGGCCGTGGCCATCGGCTTCCGGATGAACCTCTTCAACATCGGTGTCGACGGCCAGTACCGCCTCGCCGCGATGGTCTCGGCCGTCATCGGCGCCGCCGTCACGCTGCCCGGTCCGCTGCACATCCTGATGATCGTGGCCGTGGCCATGCTCACCGGTGCCTTCTGGGCCGGCATCGCGGGCGTCCTGAAGGCCAAGCGAGGCGTCAGCGAGGTCGTCTCGACGATCATGCTGAACGCCATCGCCACCGCCCTGATCGCCTGGCTGCTCCTCCCGACGAACCTGGGCGTCCAGGAGGAGGGGTCCAACGACCTCACCACCGGCAAGATCGCCGAGTCCGGCTGGTTCCCGGCGCTGACCGTCGGCGACGGCCTGGAGATCTACGGCTTCACCTTCGTCGCCTTCGCCCTGGGCATCGTCTACTGGTTCGTCCTCAACCGGACCCGCTTCGGCTTCGACCTGCGCGCCACCGGCGCCAGCGAGTCCGCCGCGCAGGCGTCCGGCGTCGACGCCAAGAAGATGATCATGACGTCGATGCTCATCTCCGGCGCGGTCGCCGGCCTCACCGGCATGCCGCTCCTGCTCGGCGAGTCGCACACGTACAACCTGTCCTTCCCCCTCGGTGTCGGCTTCACGGGCATCACCATCGCCCTGCTCGGCCGCAACCACCCGGTGGGCATCTTCTTCTCCGCCCTCCTGATCGCCTTCATCGACAAGGCCTCCGCCGGCCTCGACACCGCCGGCTACGCCAGGGAGATCGGCACGATCATGCAGGGCCTGATCGTGATCGCGGTCGTCGTCAGCTACGAGCTCGTGCGCCGCTACGGCATCCGCCGCCAGCAGCAGAAGGTCGGCGAGGAGCTCGCCGCCGGGCACGCCATCAAGACCGACAAGGAGGTCAAGGCGTGAGCACCAGCACCGTTTCCGCGACGAGCGCCGCGCCCAAGAAGGGCGGCGGACGCCGCAAGCTCACCCTCCCCTGGATCCTGCTGATCATCGCGGGCGGCCTCGCCCTGATCTCGCTGGTCCGGGTCATCTCCGGCGCCGACGACCTGACGTCCGTCGGCCAGATCTCCGGCGCCCTCCAGCTCGCCGTGCCGATCGCCCTCGCGGGCCTCGGCGGCCTGTGGGCCGAGCGCGCGGGCGTGGTCAACATCGGCCTCGAAGGCATGATGGTCCTCGGCACCTGGTTCGGCGCCTGGGCCGGCTACCAGTGGGGCCCCTGGACCGGTGTCGTCATGGGCCTCGTCGGCGGCGCCCTCGGAGGCCTGCTGCACGCGATCATCACCGTGACGTTCAACGTCAACCACATCGTCTCCGGTGTGGCGGTCAACATCCTGGCCATCGGCTTCACCCAGTACCTGTCGAACTTCACCTTCGGCGAGGCCCCCGGCGGCTCCTCCAAGCAGTCCCCGCGCATCGAGCCCATCACGGAGATCACCATCCCAGGGCTCTCCGACTGGCTGGCCACCCTCCAGGCCAAGCACTGGTTCTTCGTCTCCGACGTCGCCGGCGTCGTCGGCGGCCTGGTCACCAACCTCTCGCTGCTGACCGTCGTCGCGGTGCTCCTCATCCCCGCCACCTGGTGGGTGCTGTGGCGCACGGCCTTCGGCCTGCGGCTGCGCTCCTGCGGTGAGAACCCGGTCGCCGCCGAGTCCCTCGGCGTCAACGTCTACAAGTACAAGTACATCGCCGTGATCGTCTCGGGTGCGATGGCCGGCCTCGGCGGCGCGTTCCTCGCGATCGTCTCCACCGGCATCTACCAGGAGGGCCAGACCGGCGGCCGCGGCTACATCGGCCTCGCCGCGATGATCTTCGGCAACTGGATGCCGGGCGGCATGTCCCTGGGCGCGGGCCTCTTCGGCTTCACCTACAGCCTCAAGCTGCGCGGCGGTGCCGAGAACGTCCACGCGATGCTGCTGCTGCTCGCGATCCTCCTCGTGGCCGTCGTCGTCTGGCAGCTGTACAAGAAGAAGCACGTCCAGGCGGCCATCTCCGCGGCCTGCGCGGCCGGCCTGTTCGTCTGGTACACCCTGACCGACGCCGTCCCGAGCCAGTTCGTCGACGCGGCCCCGTACGTGACGACGCTGCTGGTCCTGGCGCTCTCGGCACAGCGCCTGAGAATGCCGAAGGCGGACGGCATGCCGTACCGCAAGGGCCAGGGCAAGTGACGACGGCGACCCACGCCGACTGGGAGGCCCTGCGGGCGGCCGCCCGGGACGCCATGTCCCGGGCCTACGCCCCCTACTCCGGCTTCCCGGTCGGCGCCGCCGCCCTCACGGACGACGGCCGCACCGTGACCGGCTGCAACGTGGAGAACGCCAGCTACGGGCTCGGCCTGTGCGCCGAGTGCGGCCTGGTCTCCGCGCTGCAGGCCACGGGCGGGGGCCGCCTGACGCACTTCACCTGCGCCGACGGCAACGGCGACGTGCTCGTCCCGTGCGGCCGGTGCCGCCAGCTGCTCTTCGAGTTCGGCGGCCCCGAGCTGCTGGTGGACACCCCGAAGGGGATCCTCCCGCTTGCGGAGATGCTGCCCCAGGCCTTCGGGCCCGACCACCTGAGATAACCGTGCCGACGGCCCTTCGCCCTGCGGGGCGGAGGGCCGTCGCAGTCCCGCGGACCACCCACACCCCTCTATGCGCGTAGAAGGAAGCACCACATGGACGTCATCTCCGTCATCCGCACCAAGCGGGACCGCGGCGAGCTGAGCCCCGAGCAGATCGACTGGGTCATCGACGCGTACACCCGCGGTGTCGTCGCCGACGAGCAGATGTCGGCGCTGGCCATGGCCATCCTGCTCAACGGCATGAACCGGTCCGAGATCGCCCGCTGGACCGCCGCGATGATCGCCTCCGGCGAGCGGATGAACTTCGACTCCCTCTCCCGCCCGACCGCCGACAAGCACTCCACCGGCGGCGTCGGCGACAAGATCACCCTGCCGCTCGCCCCGCTCGTCGCCGCCTGCGGCGCGGCCGTCCCGCAGCTCTCCGGCCGCGGCCTCGGCCACACCGGCGGCACCCTCGACAAGCTGGAGTCCATCCCCGGCTGGCGCGCCCTGCTCTCCAACGAGGAGATGCTGCACGTCCTGGACACCACCGGCGCCGTCATCTGCGCCGCCGGCGACGGCCTGGCCCCCGCCGACAAGAAGCTGTACGCCCTGCGCGACGTCACCGGCACCGTCGAGGCCATCCCGCTGATCGCCTCCTCGATCATGTCCAAGAAGATCGCCGAGGGCACCGGCTCGCTCGTCCTCGACGTGAAGGTCGGCTCCGGCGCCTTCATGAAGAACATCGAGGACGCCCGCGAGCTGGCCTCCACCATGGTGGCCCTCGGCACCGACAGCGGCGTGAAGACCATCGCCCTGCTCACCGACATGTCCACCCCGCTCGGCCTGACCGCCGGCAACGCGCTGGAGGTCCGCGAGTCCGTCGAGGTCCTCGCCGGCGGCGGCCCCGCCGACGTCGTCGAGCTGACCATCGCCCTGGCCAAGGAGATGCTGGACGCCGCGGGCATCAAGGACGCCGACCCGGCCAAGGCCCTCGCCGACGGCTCCGCCATGGACGTCTGGCGCCGCATGATCCAGGCCCAGGGCGGCGACCCGGACGCGGCCCTGCCCGTCGCCCGCGAGCAGCACACCGTCACCGCCCCGGAGTCCGGCGTGCTGACCCGCCTCGACGCGTACGCCGTCGGCGTCGGCGCCTGGCGCCTGGGTGCGGGCCGCGCCCGCAAGGAGGACCCGGTGCAGGCCGGCGCCGGCATCGAGCTGCACGCCAAGCCGGGCGAGCAGGTCACCGCGGGCCAGCCGCTGATGACGCTGCACACCGACACCCCGGAGAAGTTCGACTACGCCCTCGCGTCGCTGGAGGGCTCGTACGACATCGCCCCGGCGGGCACCGCGTTCACCGCGAACCCGATCGTCCTGGACCGCATCGCCTGATCCCGGACCGCCCGCCGCGGAGCGGGCGGGGCAGGCGCCGCGCGCGCCCGCCCCGCCCGCTCCCGTGTGTGCGGGGCCGTGCGATGAGTTCCGGCGGCCCCTGCGGTCCTACCGGCATGACGAAACCGACGCTGGCCCTGACCGGGCCCGACGTGGCGGCGGGCGGCGCGCCCGCCGCCTGCCTCCGGCTGGCGGAGCTGTACGCGGCCGGGGCCGCCGCCGTGGTGTGCGACCTCGGCGGGATCGGGCCGCCGGGCCTCGGGGCCGTGGACACCCTGGCCCGGCTGCGGCTGACCGCCCGCCGCCTCGGGTGCAGCCTGACGGTGACCGGCGCCGGGCCCGAGCTGCGGGCGCTGCTCGCCTTCGCCGGGTTAGGGGAGCTCCTCCGGGAGCCCGAACAGGGGGAACCACCGGTCGGTGTCGAGGAAGGCGTTGAGCCCGGCGATCCGGCCCCCTGACACCTCCAGCACCTGGAGCGCCCACGGGACGTGGCCCGGCCGGCCGTCCTGCCGCGGCCGGTACTGGGCGAAGGCGGGCAGCCCGTTCGCGGTCGTCGGGACGAGGCGGGAGCCCTTGCAGCCGATGCCCTGGTTCAGGTGCCAGGCCGCGATGTCCGCGGGGCCCTGGAGCCACAGGTCGTACGGCGGCATGGACAGCACAGCGTCCTCGTGGAGCAGCGCGGTCAGCCCGGTGATGTCGTACGCCTCGAACGCGGACAGGTACCGCTCCAGCAGCTGCACCTGCCCGGCGTCCAGCGGGTCCGCGGCCTCGCTGTCGCGGACCGGCCGGGCGGAGAGCGTGGCCCGCGCCCGCTGGAGCGCGCTGTTCACGGAGGCGGTGGTGGTCTCCAGCAGCGCCGCGACCTCGTCCGCCTTCCAGGCCAGCACCTCCCGCAGGATCAGCACGGCCCGCTGCCGGGGCGGCAGGTGCTGGAGCGCCGCCATGAACGCGAGCCGGACCGACTCCCGGGCCAGCGCCGCCTCCGCCGGGTCGGCGGTCTGCGGCAGCACCCGGGCGTCGGGGACCGGCTCCAGCCAGGTCACCTCCGGCCGCTCGTTCAGCACCGCCGAGGCCTGGTGCTGCGGCGAGGTCAGGTCCATCGGGCGGGCCCGCCTGCTGCCCGCGCTGAGCAGGTCCATGCAGACGTTGGTGGCGATCCGGTAGAGCCAGGAGCGCAGCGAGGAGCGGCCCTCGAACTTCGCGTAGCCGCGCCAGGCCCGTACGTACGTGTCCTGCACCGCGTCCTCCGCGTCGAACGCGGAGCCCAGCATGCGGTAGCAGTAGCCGGTGAGCTCGACCCGGTAGCGGTCCAGGGCCGCGTCCAGGTCCTCGCGTGCGCCCGCCGAGGCGGTGCCGAGGCTGCCGGTGTCCGTCATGTGTGCCGCTCCCCCTGGTCGGTCCCGATGGACTGGAACCTACCCGAGGGGTCCGACAGCCGCAGGGCGAGCGGTGCCGGGCGCCGCCGGCCGGCCCCGGAGAAGAGGAGGCGGGCCCCGGGGATCGCCCGGGGCCCGCCGCGCGTCCCCGCACGGACGCGTTCGCCGGAAGGTCTGTCAGCGGGCGGCGGCCGCCCGCACCGGCAGGCGCCGCTCCGCGCGGGCGGCGTGCGAGCCGTACAGGGTGATCGAGACGACGCCCAGCACCGCCAGCAGCGCGATCCCGGCCGTCGCCGCCCAGCCGCCCGTGTGGTAGGCGAGGGCGCCGAGGGTGCCGCCCGCGCTGGAGCCGAGGTAGTACGCGGACTGGTACAGGGCGGAGGCCTGTGCCCGGCCCGTGGCGGCGGTGCGGCTGACCGCCGCCGACGCCACGGCGTGGCCCGCGAAGAAGCCCGCGGTGATCAGCACCAGCCCGGCCAGCACCGCGGCCAGCGCGTCGGCGAGCGAGAGCAGCAGGCCGAGCGCGGTGGTGGCCACGGCCAGGTACAGGGCCCCGCGCCGCCCGACCCGCGCCACCAGGGCTCCCGCGGCCGCGGAGGACGCCGTACCGACCAGGTAGATCAGGAAGACGGAGCCGACGACGCCCTGCCCGAGGGAGAACGGCTCCTCGACGAGCCGGTAGCCGATCACCGTGTACACGGCCCCGAAGACGGTCATGAACAGCGCGCCGATCCCGTACAGCCGCAGCAGCAGCGGGTCGCGCAGGTGCCGGGCGACGGCGGCGCCCACCGCGCGCGGGGCGAGCGGCGCCGGGCGGAAGAACCGGGCCCGCGGCAGCAGCACCCGGTAGGCGGCGGCGCAGGCCAGCGCCAGCACGCCCACGGTCAGCAGGCCGGCCCGCCAGCCCCACGCCTGGGCCGCCCAGCCGGTGGCGATGCGGCCGCTCATCCCGCCGATGGAGTTGCCCGCCACGAACAGGCCGATCGCGCCGACCAGCGCCTTCGGCTCGACCTCCTCCGCCAGGTACGCCATCGCCGAGGCGGGGACGCCGGCGATCGCCGCGCCCTGGACGGCCCGCAGCACGACCAGCCACTCCAGGTCGGGGGCGAACGGCACCAGCAGTCCGACGCCGACGGCGACCGCGAGGGAGACCGTCATCAGCCGGGTCCGCCCGAAGCGCTCGGACAGCGCGCTCAGCGGCAGCACGAACAGGGCGAGTGCGCCGGTCGCGGCGGAGACGGTCCAGCTGGCCTGACCCGCCGTCACCCCGAAGCCGTCCGAGATCGCCGGCAGCAGCGCCTGGGTGGAGTAGAGGAGGGCGAACGTCGCGAGTCCGGCGGCGAAGAGCGCGAGGCTCATCCGGCGGTAGCCGGGGCGGCCGGGGGAGTGGGCGCGGAGGGGCTTCGGGGACGACGGGGTGGAGGCACCCGTGCGGACGGGTGCCCCGGTATGAGCGGGAGGCATGCAACGACCGTAGACCCGGCCCGTTTCATGCGTCCAATGCACAGAATCGCGATAATCGATCCACTGGTGCATCAGCGCTGTTCAGGAGGGCGCATGTCAGCGAACCGTTACGAAGAAGACATGGCCGTGACAAGTCTGCTGGCGCCGCGGCTGGCGTACTTCGCCGCGGTCGCCCGCCACGAGCACGTCACGCGCGCCGCCCACGAGCTCGGCGTCCCGCAGTCCACCCTCTCCCGCGCCATGGTCCGCCTCGAACAGGACCTGGGCGTCTCCCTGTTCGCGCGCCGCGGCCGCACCGTCGCGCTGACCACGGCCGGGCGGACCTTCCTCGCCTCCGCCGAGAAGGCGCTCGCCGAGATCGCCCGGGCCGCCGGATCCGTCCAGCAGGACGCCGACCCGGCCCACGGCAAGGTGGCGTTCGGCTTCCTGCACACCCTCGGCCCCGAGACCGTACCCGGCCTGATCCGCGCCTTCCGCGCCGACCACCCCGGCGTCCGCTTCTCCCTGGTCCAGAACTACGGCGAGGCCATGCTGGAGCGGCTGCGCGCCGGCGAGCTCGACCTGTGCCTGACGTCGCCGCTCCCCGACGCCCCCGACCTGGTGGCCCGCCGCCTCGACGAGCAGCGCCTGCGCCTGGTCGTCCCCGACGACCACCGCCTCGCCGTCCGCAAGCGCATCCGCCTCGCCGAGGCCGCCGAAGAGGTGTTCGTGACCCTGGAGCCGGGCTACGGCCTGCGCCGCATCACCGACGACCTGTGCGCGGAGGCCGGGTTCGCCCCGCGCGTGGCGTTCGAGGGGGAGGAGGCCGAGACGCTGCGCGGCCTGGTCGCCGCCGGCCTCGGGGTGGCCCTGCTGCCGCCTCCCGCGGTCCCCCGGCCGGGTGTGGTCGAGCTGACGGTGACCGCGCCCCGGGCCGTCCGCGAGATCGGCGTCGCCTGGCTCGACGGCCATCCCGACACCCCGCCGGTCGCGCAGTTCAAGCGGTTCCTGCTGTCCCGCCGCGGCCGGCTGATCCCGGAGTGGCACGCCCCGGTTCAGGAGCCGGCCGCCGGCCCCTCCGCGGCCTCCGCCGCGGAGGCGGGCCCGGCCGCCGAGAGCAGGTAGCCCGCCTGGAAGCGGGACTTGGCGCCGACCGCCCGCATGATTCCGGCGATGTGGCGCTGGCAGGTCCGCTCCGACATGCCGAGCCGGCGCGCGATGACCTTGTCCTCCAGCCCCTCCGACAGCAGCCGGACGATCGTCTGGCGCAGCTCGTCCGAGAGCGTCCGTGCGGCCTCCGGGCTGACCGTGGTCGGGAACGGCTCCGCCTTCAGCCAGGACCGCTCGAAGGCGGAGGCCATGAAGTGCACGACGCTCGGCTCGCGCACCACCAGGGCGGCCCCGGTGCGGTCGGGCACCGCCATCAGCCCCGTGTGCCCGTCGAAGATCAGCATCCGCATCAGCCCGTCGCCGAGGGTCCGCACCTGCGCGCCGAGCGCCGTCACCCGCTCCACGTACGCGGCCGTGGGCCGGGAGTAGCGCGCCGTGTGCTGGTAGATCGTCCGCATCCGCACCCCGCGCGCCAGCAGCGACTCGTCCCGCCCGATCGCCTCCTGGAGGGTCTCCTGCGGGCGGGCGCCGCCCGGCTGCGAGGTCAGCAGCTCGCGCTCGCATCCCGCGGCCAGCTCGGTGATCAGCGCCCGCACCGCCCCGAGGTCGGTGACCGTCTCCAGCTCGCAGCTCCCCGGCCCGGTGCGCTCGCGCAGGGCCGCCCCGGCCTCGTACGCCGGCACCAGCGCCTCCAGTCGGCCGCGCAGCCGGTCCATCTCGTCGTGGGTCTCGCGGACGAGCAGCGCCAGCGGGGCCAGTGCCCGGGCGGCCGCCGCACGCGGGGCGACGGCGCACCACCGCTCGCCGCCGCTGCCGGGGGCCCGCTGGAGCAGGTGGGCGGCGGCCAGCTCCGCGATGGCCGCCGCGGCCCTGGCCCCGAGAGCGGCGGTGGCCTCGGCGGGGGCGAAGGAGTGCCGCTCGACGGCGTACGCGTAAAGGCGCCGGGCCGCGGGGCTCAGTTCGCCTCCGGCGGCAGGTGCGGGTTCCTCGGCGGGCATGTGCGTATTCGTCCCGGATTGCGGTTGTTCGTAAACCCCTCGTGTTCCCGCAAGGCGGCAAGACGACCCCCGGCCCGGCGGATCCCAGGCGTCCGGAACCGGCAGAGTGGGGGCACCGGGAGGGGGAAGCGCGGATCGGCGGGATGGTGCGCGGACGGCCGACGACCACGGCTGCCCGCATCCTGCCAGGCCGCGTCCCGCCGTACGGCGGCCGCCCGGTGCGCAGATGCGCGTACGGCGGTGGCCGCACCCGGCAGCCCGGGGCCGTCCGACCGAGAGGGGGCGGAACGGCCGGCCCGCGGTGGACCGGTGCGGCCGCCGCCGCCCCAGAACGCGGGCCTCAGCCTTCGGTCGGCTTCGCGTAGCCGGCGAAGCCGGTCCAGTCGATGACCAGGCAGGGCTCGTCGCCGAGGACCCAGGCGTCGTGGCCCGGCGTGACCTGCATGAAGTCGCCCGCCCCGTAGTCGTCCGACTCGCCGTCGTCCATGACGACGTGCATCCGCCCGCTCACCACGTACCCGGTGTGCGCGGACTGGCAGCTGTCGGTGCCGGCCAGCGGCTTGATGTGCTCCGACCAGCGCCAGCCCGGCTCGAAGACGGCGCGGCCGACGGCTCCGCCCTCCACCTGGATCAGGTCGAGCCGACCCGTGCCGTCCACGAAGGGCCGTGTCTCGTCGGCCTTGTCGAAGTTCCTGCGGACCATGGCCATGGCCATCGCCTCCCGGAGCGCGCTGCCCCCGAGTCCTCTTCCACTCTACGCCGCAGGCCCCTGCTCAGCCGCGCAGCGAACGGCCGAACCCCGAGGCCAGCGGCATGCGCAGGCCGATCGGCGGCGGGGCGGCCAGGGCGTCGGCCACCGGGCGGGAGAAGCGGGCGCACAGCACCGCCCCGAGGACGAAGTCCACGGCCAGGGAGACCACTTCGGACCGGTGCTCGCGTAACCGGTGGCCGTCGGAGTGCACCTCGAAGCGGCAGGTCGCCCGGTTCGCCTTCTTCGCGCGCTCGGCGAGCCGGAAGGAGGACTCCGGATCGCTGCGGGAGTCGTTCGTCCCGTGCACGAGGAGCACCTGCCGGCCGGAGAGCTGCTTCACCGGTTCGGGCGAGTCCGGGTCGGCGGCCGCGCCGAGCGAAGGGGCCAGTGCGACGACGCAGTTGACGGCCTCGTGGTCCGCGGCGAGCAGGGCCGCCCGCCCGCCGGCGCCGTGCCCGGCGAGGCAGACCGGGACGTCCCCGTAGCGGCGCACGGCCTCGTCCGCCGCCCAGCGCGCGTCCTGCTCGGGGGAGCCGCGGCCGCCGTACGCGAGCGTGTGCACCACCAGGCCGTCCGCCCCGCCCGCCCGGGCCAGGGCCCGCGCGAGCGGGCGCACCGGGCCGGGCGCCCACCGGGACCCGCCCGGGAGGAGGAGCACCACGCCGTTGACCGTCGAGACCGAGCCGTTCGCGCCGGACGCCCGCCCCAGGCGGGCCCCGCGCGCCGGCGGCGCAAGATGTGACATGGCGGAACAGTCTCAGACTGACAGGTGTACGCGACCCCCTCCGTACGGTCTCTGTTGGATATCGGAGCCTCACGCCGCCGACGCGCTCTACGCGCGTAGGAGTTACAGTGCGCAGATGACGAGCGAGACCTCCAACCCGCCCACTCCGGACCAGATCCGCCGTGCCCCGAAGGTGCTGCTCCACGACCACCTCGACGGCGGACTGCGCCCCGGCACGATCATCGAGCTGGCCCGCGCGACCGGCTACGACAAGCTGCCCGAGACCGACGCCGACAAGCTGGGCACCTGGTTCCGGGACGCCGCCGACTCCGGCTCCCTGCCCCGCTACCTGGAGACGTTCGCGCACACCTGCGCCGTCATGCAGACGAAGGAGGCGCTCTTCCGGGTCGCCGCCGAGTGCGCCGAGGACCTCGCCGAGGACGGCGTCGTCTACGCCGAGGTGCGCTACGCCCCCGAGCAGCACCTGGAGGCGGGCCTGACCCTCGAAGAGGTCGTCGAGGCCGTGAACGACGGCTTCCGCGAGGGCGAGCGCCGCGCGAAGGCCGCCGGGCACCGCATCCGCGTCGGCGCCCTGCTCACCGCGATGCGCCACGCCGCCCGCGCGCTGGAGATCGCCGAGCTCGCCAACCGCTACCGCGACAGCGGCGTCGTCGGCTTCGACATCGCCGGCGCGGAGGCGGGCTTCCCGCCCACCCGCCACCTCGACGCGTTCGAGTACCTCAAGCGCGAGAACAACCACTTCACGATCCACGCGGGCGAGGCGTTCGGCCTGCCGTCGATCTGGCAGGCCCTCCAGTGGTGCGGCGCCGACCGCCTGGGCCACGGCGTGCGGATCATCGACGACATCGAGGTCGCCGAGGACGGCTCCGTCACGCTGGGCCGCCTCGCCTCGTACGTCCGCGACAAGCGCATCCCCCTGGAGATGTGCCCGACGTCGAACCTCCAGACCGCCGCGGCGGCCTCGTACGCCGAACACCCGATCGGCCTGCTGCGCAAGCTGCACTTCCGCCTGACGGTCAACACCGACAACCGGCTGATGAGCGGCACCAGCATGAGCCGCGAGTTCGAGCACCTGATCGACGCCTTCGGCTACACGCTCGACGACATGCAGTGGTTCACCGTCAATGCGATGAAGTCCGCGTTCATTCCTTTCGATGAACGACTCGCGATGATCAACGACGTCATCAAGCCGGGTTACGCCGAGCTGAAGTCGGAATGGCTGTTCCGGCAGACCGCCTCCACCAGCGGTTCTGTGGGGACCCAGGCCACGGCCTGACGAAAGGGGGGCGCCCGGGAAGAGCAATTCCCGGGCGCTTCTTCGTATTTCCCGATGTTTGCGGGCGCCGGTTTGCAGTGGCTAGGTTGCGGAGCCGCCCAGTTCCCCGTCGCAAGGACATCCTTCATGAAGAAGTCAGCTGCCAAGATGCTCGGTGCCGCCGCCATGGGTGCCGCCTTCGCCGCCGCCGCTGCCGGAACCGCCTCGGCGACCCCCGCCGTCGGCCTCACCGACGCGCTCGGCACCGCCACCGGCGCCCTCCAGGGACTCACCAGCCAGCAGCAGGTCAACGCCGACGGCCAGGAGTCCAGCGACCCGGCGGCCCCGGTCGGCGAGCTGGCCAACGCGCTCGGCCCCACCCTCGGCGGCCTCCCGCTGAACGGCGCCCTCGGCGGCTGACCCACCCCGGATCCGTCCCCGGATCCCCTTCGATTCGCAAGCGTGCCCGCGCGGCGCACGCCGGTTCGACCAGGTGTGCGCCGCGCGGCGCCGTGTGCCAGGATCCCCGCCAACCGCCCGCCGAGGCCCGGGCGGGACGCGCCCGGCAACCGCCGGGGGAGAGGTCGCCGGTCATGCGTACGAAGCCACGAACCACCACCGGAGCGGTCGCCGCCACCCTGCTGCCCGCCCTCGTCCTGGGGGCCACCGCCTGCGGCAGCGGCCCCGGCAGCGGGAAGGCGCCGGACCAGAAGGGCTCCGCCCCCGTCACCGCACCCGCCGGCACGCCCTCCGCGGGCACCTCCCCGGCCCCGGCCGCACCGCCGTCCGGCGGCAGCAGGCTGGAGCGCTCCGCCCTGGCCCCGGGCGACCTGCCCGGCTACCAGGTCTCCGCCCAGGGCAAGAACCCGGCCGCGCCCGACGGCCAGCCCCAGGCCGACCGCAGGACCTGCCAGCCCCTCGCCGACATCATGGGCGACAAGCCGGACCCGGCCGCCCGCGAGACGGTCAACCGCGGCATCGGCTCCCAGAAGGAGGTCGGCCTCGCGGTCTCCGCCTCCGTCAGCTCCTACGCCGAGCGGGACGCCAAGGCGCTCGTCTCCCGGCTGAAGGACGCCGTCGCCGCCTGCGGCACCGGCTTCACCGCCACCGTCCAGAACCAGAGCGGCAGCTACCGCGACGTCCGCGCCGCCGGATACCGCACGGCGGGCGACGACACCGTCAGCTGGACCACCACCGCCGCCGCGCAGGGCGTCTCCGCCCACGTCCACGTGGTCGTCGTCCGCGAGGGCGACACGATCGTGCGCCTGATGGCCCTCAACGTGGCGGCCGCCGGGCAGCAGGCGCAGGTGCCGCAGGAGGTCGCCGACAAGCAGCTGGAGAAGGTCCGCCGCGCGGCCTGAACCGCAGGCCGCGGACGCCGCACGGGCCGGGCCGCCGCAACCCGGGCGGCGGCCCGCCCGTCACCAGGCGGCGGCGGACGGCTTCTCGTTCGGCAGGAGCAGCCACAGCGCCAGGTAGATCAGGAACTGCGGCCCGGGCAGCAGGCACGAGACGGCGAATATCAGCCGCATCGTGTTCGCGGACATTCCGAACCGGCGCGCCAGTCCGGCGCAGACGCCGCCGATCCAGCGGCCGTCACGGGGGCGAACAAGGGCGCTCATGGGATCTCCTCCGTAGATATTCACGGGGTTTTCCGTGATGCCTCAATACTCGCGCGGCACCGCAGACAGAACGTCGGTCCAAGGGCCGAGCCCGACCCTGGCAATTCTCGGGGTGGACCCCTGAGAGGCCTCGGCCCGCGCCGCGCGCGTACGCCGCATCCGCGCCCGCGCCGCCGGGACCACCGCGACGTGCGCCAGCACCACGCCCGCCGTGTTCAGCAGCACCGAGTCCACGTCCACGACCCGCCCCGGAACCGAGCTCTGCAGCATCTCGATGCCGATCGAGACGAGCACCCCCGCGGCCGCGGTCCGCACCAGCGACGACCAGGCCGCCAGCGGCGACGGCGCCAGGCTCCCGCCGGCCAGCGGCAGCAGCACCCCGAGCGGGGCCAGCAGCGCCAGGCCCTCGCCGATCCGGCGGGCCGCCGCCACGGGTCCGTTCTCCAGGTCGGCGCGGATGCCCTCGAACGGCGTCAGGTTCGCGGCCGCCGCCCACGGCACGTCCAGCGGGCGCAGGGTGAGCCAGCCGACGAGGAGCAGGTGGGCGACCAGCAGGGCCCCGCCGAGGAGCCGGAGCCGCAGGTGTAGGGCGGTGGCGGCGCAGTGGCCGGCCTCATGACGCTGCACACCTGCGTGGACGCAGCCTGTGGCGGCTTCGGTTCCGTATGCCTCCGGCAAGGTGAGTCGTACGAGAAGCCGATCGGATGAAAATACGGCGGCTGTGGACGCGCCCCTCCCGGGCACCGGCCTGCGCCACGCACAGTGAGCGCCACGCGACGCATACCGGATGCCGCGGAAGGAGAGCGCCATGCCCGGACCCCGAAGAGACCTCCGCGGCCCCGCCCGGCCCGCCCGGCCCGCCCGCAGGATCGCCGCCCTCGTCGGGGCGCAGGTCCTGGCGGCCGCCCTCGCCGGGCTCGGCGCGCTCCCGGCCCACGCGGCGGACACGGCGGGCGCGGCCGCGACCTGCTTCGGAGCGGCCGCCACCGGTACGCGCGGCACGCCCGGCGACGACGTCCTCATCGGCACGCCCGGGCGCGACGTCCTCGACGGCGGCGACGGCAACGACCTGATCTGCGGCCTCGGCGAGGGCGACGTCCTGCTCGGCGGCGCGGGCGACGACAGGATCGCGGGCGGGGCGGGCGACGACCAGGCCGACGGCGGCCCGGGCGCCGACCTCCTCGTCGGCGACGACGCCGCCTGGACCGGCGGGGCCTCCGGCCCGACGGGCCGGGACCACCTCGTCGGCGGCGGCGGGGCCGACACCCTGGTCGGCGACCACTTCGCCGTGCAGGGCACGGCCGACGGCGCCTCCGCCGACCTGCTCTTCGGCGGCGACGGCGAGGACTCCCTGATCGGCGACAGCGCGGGCGACCGCGCGACCGGCGGGGCGGACGACCGCCTCGACGGCGGCCGCGACAGCGACAGCCTGACCGGCGACTCCAGCGGCTTCCGGGGTGCGACCGGCGCCGGCGACGACGTCCTGCTGGAGGGCGAGGGCGAGACCGGCCAGGCGGTCGGCGACAGCGCCTCCGTCCTCGGCGACACCGCCGGCAGCGGCGGCGACGACCTGATCGACCTCGGCGCGGACGGCGGGTACGGCGCCTGGGGCGACCACCGGGCCTACTCCGGCAAGGCCGTCGGCTCCGGCAACGACCGCATCATGGGCGGCAGCGCGGACGAGACCGTCCTCGCCGGCGACAGCGGCGTCGGCGACCCCTCCGGCGCGACCGCCGGCAACGACGTGATCGACGGCCGCGGCGGCAACGACCTCATCGTCGGCGACAACACCGACTCCCGGTTCGCCCGGGACTCCGTCGGCACGGCGGGCGGCATCGACTTCCTCACCGGCGGATCCGGCGACGACCTGCTGCGCGGCGGCCCGGCCAACGACACCCTGAACGGCCTCACCGGCACGGACGACTGCGACGGCGAGTCCGGCACGAACGTCCGCATCGACTGCGAACTCTGACGGCGCGGGCCGGGCACCGGGCAGCCGGGCAGGCAGGCGCGGAGACCGGGCGCCCGTCACCCGTTCGGCCCACGGCAGCTCGCCCGGGCGGCCCGGCCCCCGCACGCTCGAATGGCCCCACCCGTTCGAGCGAGAGGCCAGGTGGCGCGATGGCGACCACACCCACTCAGACACCCGCGGGCCGCCCCGGCGGCACCGGCGACTGGGCGACCGGCGGCACCGTGTTCGCCGGCGTCATGCTCGCCGTCATCGGCGTGCTCGCGATCTTCGAGGGCATCGCCGCGATCGCCGAGGACGAGGTCTACCAGCGCATCGGCAACTACACCTTCAAGCTGGACCTGACCGGCTGGGGCTGGATCCACCTGATCCTCGGCATCCTGGCCCTGGCGGCAGGCCTGGCCCTGCTCAAGAACGGCGCCCTGTGGGCGCGCATCGCCGGCATCGCACTGGCCTGCCTGTCGCTGATCGCGCACTTCCTGTGGCTGCCGTACCAGCCCTGGTGGTCGGTGATCGCCATCGCCATCGCGATCTTCGTCATCTGGGCCCTGTGCAAGGACCCCGGGTACCCGCCGGACGCCCGCGTCTGACGACCCTCAGCGCAGCGCGAACAGCACGACCAGCGACACGGCGCCCAGGGCGGCCGGTGCGATGACCTCGTAGGACCAGCGCACCCGTACGCCGCCCTGGGCGCCCGCGCGCGAGGCCCCGCGCTCGGCGAGCTCCCGCAGCTCGTCGACGACCCGGTCCGCGGACGCCCGCTGCGGCTCGGCGGCGGAGCCGTCCGCGGCGCCGCCCCCGGCCTCCGGCCCGGACGGCTTCACGGTCAGGCCGCGCCCGGTCAGCCCGCCGCGGCGGCTGAGCCGCCCGCGCTGCGCCCTCTTCCGCTCGCGCAGCGAGACGGGGACGGACCACAGCTGGTAGGTGGAGCCCTCGGCCAGCACCTCGGCGGAGTACCCGGCGCGCACCGTGTCCACGGCCGCCCAGGGCAGCTCGATCACGCGGAACGGGTTGCGGACCCGCATCCGGTCCTCGTTGGCGAAGACGGCCGGGCGCATCGTGAACGCCACGATCATCGGCACCGCGAAGAGGGCGGCGGCGGCCCCGAACCAGCGGGCCGAACCCTCACCCCGGACGATCGCGTCGCCGCAGAGCCATGCGATCAGCGCCAGCAGCAGGACCCCGGTGACGACGGCCATGGGGGAGCGGTAGACCCGGTCGTCGTAGACCGGCTCGTCAGGAGGCTGCTGGCTGCTCATGCGCCCGATTCTGCCTCACCCGCCCCCGGACGACGACCCCCTGCGCGGCCCCCGTCCCGGCCGCCCGACGGGCGGGTCAGGCGCCGCCGCGGCGCGCGCGCAGCAGCCGGGCCGCGGCCGTCGCGCCCGTGATCGCGACCAGCCCGGCGCCCGCCGCGACCGCGACCGCGCCGTCCTCCGCCGCGGTTGCGGCGGACGCCGTCGTGACGAGCGCCGCGGGCGCGGCCGCCGCCCCCGCCTGCACGGCCGGGGCCGCGGCCTCCTCCGCAGGCGCCGACGCAGGCGCCGAGGCGGACGCCGCCGCGGGCCGGGCGGCGGCCGGCTTCACGGCCGCGCCCTTCGCCGGCAGCGGGTAGGAGGCCGTCGCCCCGTCCTGCGTGACGACGAGCACCGGCGCACCGGTGTCCGCCTTGGCCAGCCGCAGCCCGAGCCCGTTCACGGTGTCCCCGGGGTGGCTCCGGTCCAGCAGCGCGAGCACCCGCACCATGTACGGGTCGCCGGGCTTCCACTGGGTGCCGACGGCGCGGATCCAGGCTTCCGGGCCCTCCGGCCCGTTCCGCAGCACCGCGACGAGCCCCTCGCCGATGTACACCGGCTCGCCCGCGTACCGGTCGGCGCCGTCCGACGCGGCATCCCCGCCGTACGCCGCGGACGCGCCCTGCGGGGCCTGCGCGGCGACGGCCGTGTACACCCCGCTCGCGGCGGGCCAGAGCAGCGCGCCCGCGAGGGCGGCGGTGACGAGCGGGGTGCGGAGGGCGGGGGCGGTACGCATCACGGCTCCTGGAGCTGTGTCGAGGATAGGCGGGAGAGTCGCATGCCGCGCGTTCTCGGGCGGGGCGGGCGGTCGCCGGGTCGGGCCGTGGTCCGTGGTCCGGGAGGTCTGGCGGGCTGCTGGGAAAAATCTATGCGCGGGTTTCGGCCGGACCGTCGGATTCCCGTCATGGCCGTGTAACGGCGGTGACCAGCGCCTTTGCACACCCCTCACAGCACGGATGCGGCCGACCCCGCACAGATGTGCAGCCTTGGGGGGTGACAGGCCGCTACGCGCGTAGATATGCTCGTCTGGTGACCATGCCCACCACCCTCACCGCATTCGCCGACGTGACGACGTCCGACAGTGCGCTGCGCCGCTTCCTGCACGGGCTGCCCGGCGTGGACGCCGTCGGCCTGGAGGCCCGCGCGGCCGCGCTCGGGACCCGTTCGATCAAGACGACGGCCAAGGCGTACGCCATCGACCTCGCCATCTCGATGATCGACCTGACCACGCTTGAGGGTGCCGACACCCCGGGCAAGGTCCGTGCGCTCGCCGCGAAGGCCGTCCACCCCGACCCGACCGACCGTACGACGCCCATGACCGCAGCGGTCTGCGTCTACCCGGACATGGTGGCCACCGCGAAGGCCGCCCTGAACGGCGCCGACGTCAAGGTGGCGTCCGTCGCGACCGCCTTCCCGGCCGGCCGCGCCGCGCTGCCCGTCAAGCTCGCCGACACCCGCGACGCCGTCGCCGCCGGCGCCGACGAGATCGACATGGTCATCGACCGTGGCGCCTTCCTCGCCGGCCGCTACCTGGAGACGTACGAGCTGATCAGGTCCGTGAAGGAGGCGTGTGTCCGCGAGGACGGCACCGCCGCCCGCCTGAAGGTCATCTTCGAGACCGGCGAGCTGTCGACGTACGACAACATCCGCCGCGCCTCCTGGATCGGCATGCTCGCCGGCGCCGACTTCATCAAGACCTCGACCGGCAAGGTGGGCACCAACGCCACCCCGGCCAACACCCTCCTGATGCTGGAGGCCGTCCGCGACTTCCGGGCGCAGACCGGCATCCAGATCGGCGTGAAGCCGGCCGGCGGCATCCGCACGACCAAGGACGCGATCAAGTTCCTGGTCCTGGTCAACGAGACCGCGGGCGAGGACTGGCTGACCAGCGAGTGGTTCCGCTTCGGCGCCTCCAGCCTGCTCAACGACCTGCTGATGCAGCGCCAGAAGCTGACGACCGGCCGTTACTCCGGTCCCGACTACGTGACGGTGGACTGATCACCATGGCATCTGCATTCGAGTACGCACCGGCTCCCGAGTCCCGCTCGGTCGTCGACATCGCCCCCTCCTACGGCCTCTTCATCGACGGCGAGTTCACCGACGCGGCCGACGGCAAGGTCTTCAAGACCGTCTCGCCGTCCACCGAGGAGGTCCTCTCCGAGGTCGCCCAGGCCGGCGCCGCCGACGTCGACCGCGCCGTGAAGGCCGCCCGCAAGGCCTTCGAGAAGTGGTCCGCCCTGCCCGGCGCCGAGCGCGCCAAGTACCTCTTCCGCATCGCCCGGATCATCCAGGAGCGCAGCCGCGAGCTGGCCGTCCTGGAGACCCTCGACAACGGCAAGCCGATCAAGGAGACCCGCGACGCGGACCTCCCGCTGGTCGCCGCGCACTTCTTCTACTACGCGGGCTGGGCCGACAAGCTCGGCCACGCCGGCTACGGCGCCGACCCGCGCCCGCTCGGCGTCGCCGGCCAGGTCATCCCGTGGAACTTCCCGCTGCTGATGCTGGCGTGGAAGATCGCCCCGGCGCTCGCCGCGGGCAACACCGTCGTCCTCAAGCCCGCCGAGACGACCCCGCTGTCGGCCCTGTTCTTCGCGGACATCTGCCGCCAGGCCGGGCTGCCCAAGGGCGTCGTCAACATCATTCCCGGCTACGGGGACGCGGGCGCCGAGCTCGTCGCGCACCCGGACGTCAACAAGGTCGCCTTCACCGGCTCCACCGCGGTCGGCAAGGCCATCGCCCGCCAGGTCGCCGGCACCGGCAAGAAGCTCACCCTGGAGCTGGGCGGCAAGGGCGCCAACATCGTCTTCGACGACGCGCCGATCGACCAGGCCGTCGAGGGCATCGTCGGCGGCATCTTCTTCAACCAGGGCCAGGTCTGCTGCGCCGGGTCCCGCCTGCTCGTCCAGGAGTCGATCCACGACGAGCTGCTGGACTCCCTCAAGCGCCGCCTGTCCACCCTGCGCCTCGGCGACCCGCTCGACAAGAACACCGACATCGGCGCGATCAACTCCGCGGAGCAGCTTGCCCGGATCACGGCGCTCGCCGAGACCGGCGAGGCCGAGGGCGCCGAGCGCTGGTCCCCGGCGTGCGAGATGCCGTCCTCCGGCTACTGGTTTGCCCCGACGCTGTTCACGAACGTCACCCAGGCGCACACCATCGCCCGCGACGAGATCTTCGGCCCGGTGCTGTCGGTGCTGACCTTCCGCACGCCCGACGAGGCCGTGGCGAAGGCCAACAACAGCCAGTACGGCCTGTCCGCGGGCATCTGGACGGAGAAGGGCTCGCGCATCCTGGCCGTCGCGAACAAGCTCCGCGCGGGTGTCGTCTGGGCCAACACGTTCAACAAGTTCGACCCGACCTCGCCCTTCGGCGGCTACAAGGAGTCGGGCTTCGGCCGCGAGGGCGGTCGCCACGGTCTGGAGGCCTACCTCGATGTCTGAGTCGACCACGCGACTGAACGTCTTCAAGACCTACAAGCTGTACGTCGGCGGGAAGTTCCCGCGTTCCGAGAGCGGCCGGGTGTACGAGGTGACGGACTCGAAGGGCAAGTGGCTGGCCAACGCCCCCCTCTCCTCCCGCAAGGACGCCCGCGACGCGGTCGTCGCCGCCCGCAAGGCGTTCGGCGGCTGGTCGGGCGCGACCGCGTACAACCGCGGCCAGATCCTCTACCGCATCGCCGAGATGCTGGAGGGCCGCCGCGAGCAGTTCGTCCGCGAGGTCGGCGAGGCGGAGGGGCTGTCGAAGTCCAAGGCGGCCGCCGTCGTGGACGCCGCGATCGACCGCTGGGTCTGGTACGCGGGCTGGACCGACAAGATCGGCCAGGTCGTGGGCGGCGCCAACCCGGTCGCGGGCCCGTACTTCAACCTGTCGACGCCCGAGCCGACCGGTGTCGTCGCGGTCGTCGCCCCGCAGGAGTCGTCCTTCCTCGGCCTGGTCTCGGTGATCGCCCCGGTGATCGCGACGGGCAACACCGCCGTCGTCATCGCCTCCGAGAAGGCCCCGCTGCCGGCGCTGTCCCTCGGCGAGGTGCTCGCCACGTCCGACCTGCCCGGCGGCGTGGTGAACGTCCTCTCCGGCAAGGCCTCCGAGATGGGCCCGCACCTGGCGGCCCACCAGGACGTCAACGCGATCGACCTGGCGGGCGCCGGCGAGGCGCTGGCCAAGGAGCTGGAGACCGCGGCGGCCGACAACCTCAAGCGCGTCCTGCGTCCACAGCCTGTGGACGACTGGAGCGCCGACCCGGGCACGTCGCGCATGACGGCGTTCCTGGAGACCAAGACGGTCTGGCACCCGACCGGCTCCCTCGGCGCCTCCGGCTCCAGCTACTAGCCGGACCGCGCCCCGCGCGGAACGCGGGAAGGGCCGTCGGCGGCACACCTGTGCCGCCGACGGCCCTTCTGCTGCCCGGGGCCGCCTACTGCGGGAGGACGGGCCCCAGGAGCGACGACACGGCCGCCGTCGGCAGCTCCCTGACCGAAGGGCCCTGGGTGAGCGCGCCGGTGACCATGCCGGTGCCGACCGCCGGGAAGTCCGCGACCTTCGTGGCGATGCCGTTGTCCAGGGGGTCCACCCCGGTTTTGGCGAGCGGGTTCACCTTCAGGTTCGCGATCGGGTCGACGACGCCGGACACGGCCGCCGGGACCGACAGTTCGCCCGCCTCGGCGCCGCCGGCCGCCATCGCGAGGGCCGCGCCGGCCATGGAGAGCGTGAGGCCCGCGGAGCGCGCGGAGCGCAGGGCGCTGGACGTGCCGGGGGCTGCGTGACGTGCCATGGGGTTCCCGCCTGTGGTCGTGTTCGCGTGCGCACGCAGCGTAGTGGAGGTGTGATCCTGGATACCAACCGCCCGCATATGGCATCCCCTGCGCGGGGGAATGCGTCACACTGGTGTCCCGTGAGCTTCTCCTCTCCTTCGCCTGCGCGTGTCGTCCTGTTGACCGGTCCTTCGGGTTCCGGAAAGTCCTCGCTGGCCGCCCGGTCCGGGCTTCCCGTGCTCCGCCTGGACGACTTCTACAAGGAGGCCGGCGACCCGTCCCTCCCCCTGGTCGAGGGAAGCTCCGACATCGACTGGGACTCCCCGCTCTCCTGGGACGCCGACACCGCCGTCGCCGCGGTCGCCGACCTGTGCCGCACCGGCCGCACCGAGGTCCCCGTCTACGACATCTCGACGTCCTCCCGCACCGGCACGGAGACCCTCGACACCGCGGGCGCGCCGCTGTTCATCGCCGAGGGCATCTTCGCCGCCGACATAGCGGCCCGCTGCCAGGACCTCGGCCTCCTCGCCGACGCGATCTGCCTGCGCGGCCGGCCCTCCACCACCTTCCGCCGCCGCCTGCTCCGGGACCTGCGCGAGGGCCGCAAGTCCGTGCTGTTCCTGCTGCGGCGCGGCCTGCGCCTGATGCGGGCCGAGCGGGGCATCGTCGCCCGCCACACCGCCCTCGGCGCGCACCCCTGCGGCCGCGACGAGGCCCTGGGCCGCCTGGCCGCCGCCGCGGCCGGCCGCCACCGCGCCCCCGCCGCCGCGGCCTGACCCGGCCTCACCCCCCCCCGGCCGCGGACGTGCGAAGGCGGGACCCTGCGGACCCCCGACCGCATGATCCCGCCTCCATCCCCCCCAATGGCCCCCGTCCCACCCCCGTAGGACGGGCCCCCCGGCCAGTGGTCTTTTCCGGCTACGCGACGAGCTCCTCGAAGGACTCGGACTCGTCGCGGCCGAAGCTCAGCACCTCGTCGTCGCGCAGGCGGCGCAGGGAGCGCCAGATGCTCGACTTCACCGTGCCGACGCTGATGCCCAGGATCTCCGCGATCTCCGGGTCGGTGCGGCCCTCGTAGTAGCGCAGCACCAGCATCGTGCGCTGCGGCTCCGGGATGCGGGCCAGCGCCTGCCACAGCACCGCGCGCAGCTCCGTCCCGCGCATCGCGTCGGTGTCGGCGGCGGCCTCCGGCAGTTCCTCCGTCGGGTACTCGTTCAGCTTCCGCCGGCGCCAGGCGCTGATGTGCAGGTTCGTCATGGTGCGGCGCAGGTAGCCCCCGACGGCCGCCTTGTCGCTGATCCGGTCCCAGGCCCGGTACGTCGAGAACAGCGCGCTCTGGAGCAGGTCCTCCGCCTCGTGCCGGTCGCCCGTCAGGTGGAAGGCCGTCGCGTACAGCGCGGCCCGCCGCTCCCGGACGTACGCGGTGAACTCCGCCTCCGAGTCGGAGGACAGGCGCGGCGCCGGCCCGGTCGGGGCGGCGGGAGCCGCGGCCCGGTAGGTGTTCGCGTCGATGGCCACCGTGTGCGCCTGCCGGGGACGGGCGACCGCCACCGACCGGGCACCCGCCCGGCGGTTCACATCGTGCAGCCGCGTGACAACCGCGCTGGTGGTGGTGCTGTGCAGCGTGTTCATCTCGCGCCCCCCGTCGTAGGTCTGCTTCGGTTACCGGGCTCCTGCTCGGTGCGTTGGTAGAAGCCTGCCCCCCGGACATAACCGGGCTGTCCGCCGACTGTCACAGGCGTGTCACAGCGCCGCGCCGCACCCCCCGCGGCGCCGCTCCGCGCACGACGGTCGAACTCCCGACTGCCCATGGGACAGAATGTGGCCGTGCCTTTCCTGTTGCTGATCGAGGACGACGACGCCATCCGCACGGCCCTCGAACTCTCCCTGACCCGCCAGGGCCACCGCGTGGCCACTGCGGCGACGGGCGAGGACGGTCTGAAGATGCTGCGCGAGCAGCGCCCGGACCTGATCGTGCTGGACGTGATGCTGCCCGGGATCGACGGCTTCGAGGTGTGCCGGCGGATCCGCCGCACCGACCAGCTGCCGATCATCCTGCTGACCGCGCGCAGCGACGACATCGACGTGGTCGTCGGCCTGGAGTCGGGCGCCGACGACTACGTTGTCAAGCCCGTCCAGGGCCGGGTGCTCGACGCCCGGATCAGGGCGGTCCTGCGCCGCGGCGAGCGGGAGGCCAGCGACTCGGCCGTCTTCGGGTCCCTGGTCATCGACCGGGCCGCGATGACGGTCACGAAGAACGGCGAGGACCTCCAGCTCACCCCGACCGAGCTGCGGCTGCTGCTGGAGCTCAGCCGCCGGCCCGGCCAGGCCCTCTCCCGCCAGCAGCTGCTGCGGCTGGTGTGGGAGCACGACTACCTCGGCGACTCCCGCCTCGTGGACGCCTGCGTCCAGCGGCTGCGCGCCAAGGTCGAGGAAGTGCCGTCCTCCCCGACCCTCATCCGGACCGTCCGCGGGGTCGGCTACCGCCTGGACTCGCCGCAGTGATCAACGCTCTGTTCGCGGGCCTTCGCTGGACCAGCCTGCGGCTGCGGCTCCTCCTGGTCTTCTCCCTCGTCGCGCTGGTCGCCGCCGTGTCCGCCTCGGGCATCGCGTACTGGCTCAACCGCGAGGCCGTCCTGACCCGCACCCAGGAGGCCGCCCTCGGCGACTTCCGGCAGGAGATGCAGGACCGGGCCGCGGCCCTGCCCGCCGACCCCACCCCGGAGGAACTCCAGCGCACCGCCGACCTGATGGCCGGCAGCGCCCCCGGATACAGCGTGCTGCTGCTGGACGAGCGGCCCGACGGGCGTACGGTCTACGGCGCGGCCGGCCCGGACGCCTTCCGGCTGGAGGACGTCCCCGAGTCCCTGCGGCGGGCCGTGAACGACCGCCAGAAGGCCACTGCCGCGCACGACGCCGAGTACCACATGTACTGGCAGCGCACGAAGCCGCACGGCAAGCCGTACCTCGTCGGCGGCACCCGTATCGTCGGCGGCGGCCCGACGGGCTACATGTACAAGTCGCTCGCGCAGGAGCGCGACGACCTGAACACCCTCGGCTGGTCCCTCGCCATCGCCACCGTGCTGGCGCTGCTCGGCTCGGCCCTGCTGGCGCAGGTGGCCGCCCGCACCGTCCTCAAGCCCGTCCAGCGGCTCGGCGACGCCGCGCGCCGCCTCGGCGAGGGCGAACTCGACCACCGGCTCGACGTCTCCGGCAACGACGAACTCGCCGACCTCTCGCACACCTTCAACAAGACGGCCGAGGCGCTGGAGAAGAAGGTCGCCGACATGAGCGCTCGCGAGGAGGCCAGCCGCCGCTTCGTCGCCGACATGTCGCACGAGCTGCGCACCCCCCTCACCGCGCTGACAGCCGTCGCCGAGGTGCTGGAGGAGGAGGTCGACGACCTCGACCCGATGATCGCGCCCGCGGTCACCCTCGTCGTCAGCGAGACCCGCCGGCTGTACGACCTCGTCGAGAACCTGATGGAGGTCACCCGCTTCGACGCCGGGACGGCCCGCCTCGTCATCGACGACGTCGACGTCGCCGACCAGGTCACCGCCTGCATCGACGCCCGGGCCTGGCTCGACGCCGTCGAACTCGACGCCGAGCGCGGCATCGTCGCCCGGCTCGACCCGCGCCGCCTCGACGTCATCCTCGCCAACCTCATCGGCAACGCCCTCAAGCACGGCGGCTCGCCGGTGCGGGTCTCCGTGCGCGTCGAGGGGGAGTGGCTGGTCATCGCGGTCCGCGACAACGGCCCCGGCATCCCCGAAGAGGTGCTGCCGCACGTCTTCGACCGCTTCTACAAGGCCAGCGCGTCCCGCCCGAAGTCCGACGGCAGCGGCCTGGGCCTGTCCATCGCCGTGGAGAACGCGCACATCCACGGCGGCGAGATCACCGCGGCCAACGCGGAGGGAGGCGGCGCGCTGTTCACGCTGCGCCTGCCGGTGGACGTGGGGAAGGTGATCGCCGGTGGCGGCGCGCAGGAGTAGGGCGGCCGCGGCGGCCGCGGTCGCGGGGGTGCTGGCGTCCCTGACGGCCGGGTGCGGGATCCGGGCGACGACCGTCCCCGTCGACGTCGGGCCGGCCCCCTCGCGGGTCTCCTGCGACATCCCGGCCCAGCAGGGCGGGGCGCAGGGCTTCCGGGCGACCGTGGAGCTCGTGTGCGGCTCGCAGCTGGTCGGGGTCGAGCGGATCGTCCCGATGGCGGCGGAGAAGAAGCCCGCCCGGACGGCCGCCCTGGCAGCCGCGGAGGCGCTGCTGGCCGCCCTGGAGCGGGAGCCCGGCCACGACGAGCGGGAGGCGGGCTTCACGACCTCCGTCCCCAACGGGCTGACGGTCGCCCCGCTGCGGGCGGCCGACCCCGCCGGAACGGTACGCCTCAGCCGCAAGCCCGAGGACCTGCCGCCGGTCGCGCTTGCCCAGGTGGTGTGCACCTTCGCCGGCAACAAGACCGTCTCGGCCGGACCGGGCCCGGTCGTCCTCGGCGGCCCGGACAGCGACCCGCCGCGCGCCTGGGAGTGCACGGACGCCGTCCGCGCCCGCCCGGAGTCGGTCCCGACGCTGGGCGAGCTGGTCCGCCCGGTGCCGTCGGCCGCGACGCCTGCGCCGACACCGACCGGCTGACCAACGCGCGCTGCCCGTAAGTCCGTTCGGGTCATCGCCCAAGGGATGCGGTACCGACCCGTACTCGTCGAGGAGTACGGGTCGGTACGGGATTGAGTCGCAGGCGCGGGTGGCAGTCCACGCGTATGCCACCACGGAAGAGGCCGCCCCGGCCCAACGCCACCGCGATGAAGATGATCGGCGAGCAGGTCGCCACCGGCCGGGTCGCCAAGAAGCTCACCCAGAGCCAACTCGCCGACCTGGTCAACATGGACTGCGAGACCATCGCCTCCATCGAGCAGGGGCGGCGCGTCCTGATGCCCGACGTGGCCGAGCGGATGGACCGGGCCCTGGGACTCCCCGGAGTGCTCGCCGTCGCCGCCCTGCGGATGCCGGAGGTCGACATGATCCCGGCCTGGGCCGAGGAGTACTTCGAGCGGGAGCGCGAGGCCCTCGCGCTGTCCTGGTTCGACACGATGATCGTGCCCGGCCTGCTCCAGACCGAGGCCTACGCCCGCGCCGTCCTGTCCTGCCGCGTCCCGTACGTGGGGGAGGCCAAGGTCGAACTCCAGACGGCGCGTCGGATGAAGCGCCAGGAGATACTGCGCCGGGCCGTGCCGCCGACGCTCTCGTTCGTGATCTGGGAGCCCGCCCTGCGGGACCGGATCGGGGGGCCGAATGTGTACCGGGAGCAGATCCGGCACCTGCGGGAGTGTGCGGAGATGCCGTCGGTCTCGGTGCAGGTGCTGCCGCTGGGACTCACCGCACAGGCGGGGCTCAATGGCCCCTTCATCCTCGTGGAAACACCCCAGTTCCAGCACCTCGCCTACTCCGAGACGCAGCGCGGCAGCCTCCTCGTCCGCGACCCGAACGAGGTCAGCATCCTCACGCAGAAGTATGCGATGCTGCGGTCCCAGGCCCTCAACGTGGCAGAGACCAAGGGGCTGTTGGACCGGCTGCTAGGAGAGTCATGAGCACCGAACTCGTGTGGTTCAAGTCCAGCTACAGCGGTGACGAGGGCGGGGCGTGCGTCGAAGTCGCCTACGACTGGCGGAAGTCCAGCCACAGCGGTGACGAGGGAGACGCATGCGTAGAGGTCTCCGCGAGGTGGCACATCTCCAGCCACAGCAACGACGAAGGCGGGGCCTGCGTGGAGGTGGCCGCCTGCCCGCACGTCGTGCACGTCCGGGACTCCAAGGTCGACGGCGGTCCCGTCCTGGACGTGGCCCCGGCCAGTTGGGCCGCGCTCACCGGCTGGGTGGCGGCGTAGTCCCGCCAGAACGCCGACGGGCCCCGGACCGCGAGGGTCCGGGGCCCGTACGGGCGTTTCGGCGGCGGGCTCAGAGGCCCATGGCCGCCGAGAGGTCCTTCTTGACCGCGTCCAGGACCTCCTGGCCGCGGACGCGGGCCGCCGCCAGGTCGGAGGCCTCGGCCACGGGGACGACGACCTCCAGGTAGCACTTCAGCTTGGGCTCCGTGCCGGACGGGCGGCAGATCACCCGGGCCTTGTAGTCGCCCTCCAGGTAGTAGCGCAGGCCGTCCGTCGGCGGGAGTGTGTCCGTGCCCCGGTTCAGGTCCTCCGCCGAGACCACCCGCAGGCCCGCCAGGGAGGCCGGCGGCTGCGCCCGCAGCTGCGCCATCGCGTTCGCGATGACCGACAGGTCCTCCACGCGGACCGACAGCTGGTCGGTGTGGTGCAGGCCGTGGGCCATGGCCAGGTCGTCCAGCAGGTCGGTCAGGGTGCGGCCCTGCTCCTTGAGCTCCGAGGCCAGCTCCGCCACCAGCAGGGCGGCGGTGATGCCGTCCTTGTCGCGGACGCCCTCGGGGTCCACGCAGTAGCCGAGCGCCTCCTCGTAGCCGTAGCGCAGGCCGTCGACGCGGGCGATCCACTTGAAGCCCGTCAGGGTCTCCTCGTAGCCGACGCCGGCCGCCTCCGCGATCCGGCCGAGCAGGCTGGAGGAGACGATCGACTCGGCGAAGACGCCCTGCGCGCCCTTGTGGACCAGGTGGGCGGCGAGGAGCGCGCCGACCTCGTCGCCGCGCAGCATCCGCCAGCCGCCGGGTGCCGCCGCGTCCGGGACGGCCACCGCGCAGCGGTCGGCGTCCGGGTCGTTCGCGATGACGATGTCCGGGCGGACCTCGGCGGCCTTCGCGAAGGCCAGGTCCATGGCGCCCGGCTCCTCCGGGTTCGGGAACGCCACCGTCGGGAAGTCCGGGTCCGGCTCGGCCTGCTCGGCGACCAGGACCGGCTCGGGGAAGCCGTGCCGGGCGAACGCCGCCAGGACGACGTCCTTGCCGACGCCGTGCATGGCCGTGTAGACGGTGCGCACGCCGCGCGGGGAGCCCGGCGTCAGCACCGCGTCCGTACGGGCCAGGTACGCCTCCAGCACCTCCTCGCCGAGCTCCTCCCAGCCGGACTCCGGGCGCGGCACGGACGCCAGGGTGTCCACCCGGGCGATCTCGGCCGCGATCCCGGCGTCCGCGGGGGAGACGATCTGCGAGCCGTCGCCGAGGTACACCTTGTAGCCGTTGTCCCGGGGCGGGTTGTGGCTCGCGGTCACCTCGACGCCGGCGACGGCGCCGAGGTGCCGTATGGCGTACGCGAGGACGGGCGTCGGCAGGGGGCGGGGCAGGACGGCCGCGCGCAGGCCGGCACCGGTCATGACGGCGGCGGTGTCGCGGGCGAAGTCCGCGGACTTGTGGCGCGCGTCGTAGCCGATCACCACCAGCCCGCCGGCGTGGCCCTGGGCCTTCAGGTACGCGGCGAGGCCCGCCGCGGCCCGGATGACCACCGAGCGGTTCATCCGCATCGGGCCGGCGCCGATCTCGCCGCGCAGCCCGGCGGTGCCGAACTGGAGGGTGCCGGAGAACCGGGCCGCCAGCTCGGCGGTGTCGCCCGCCTCGATGAGGCCGGCGAGCTCCTGCGCCGTCTCCGGGTCGGGGTCCTCGGCCAGCCAGGCGCGCGCCCGGGTGATCAGGTCGTCCTGTTCCTGCACTACTTCCGCCTTTGTCTCTCGTACGGTGCCGGTGCCTCAGATGCGGGCGAGGACCTGGGTCAGCAGCTTGCCCATGCGGGCGGCCGAGTCGCGGCCGGCCTGGAGGACCTCTTCGTGGTTCAGCGGCTCGCCGGACAGGCCCGCCGCCAGGTTGGTGACCAGGGAGATGCCGAGCACCTCGGCGCCGGCCTCGCGGGCGGCGATGGCCTCCAGGACCGTGGACATGCCGACGAGGTCGGCGCCCAGGACGCGGACCATGTTGATCTCGGCCGGGGTCTCGTAGTGCGGCCCGGGGAACTGGGCGTAGACGCCCTCCTCCAGGGTCGGGTCGATCTCCTTGCACATCGCGCGCAGGGCGGGCGAGTACAGGTCGGTCAGGTCCACGAAGTTCGCGCCGACGATCGGGGAGGCCGCCGTCAGGTTCAGGTGGTCGCTGATCAGGACCGGCTGGCCGGGCGCCATGCCCTCGCGCAGGCCGCCGCAGCCGTTGGTCAGCACGACGGTCTTGCAGCCCGCGGCGACGGCGGTGCGGACGCCGTGGGCGACGGCGGCGACGCCGAGGCCCTCGTAGAAGTGGGTGCGGCCCAGGAAGACCAGGGCGCGCTTGTCGCCGATCTTGTACGAGCGGATCTTGCCGCCGTGGCCCTCGACCGCGGGGGGCGGGAAGCCGGGCAGCTCGGTGACGGGGAATTCGGACTCGGGGGTGCCGAGCGCCTCCGCGGCGGGGGCCCAGCCGGAGCCCATGACCAGGGCGACGTCGTGGGTCTCGGCGCCGGTGAGCTCGCGCAGGCGCGCGGCGGCGGCGTCTGCGGCGGCGTGGGGGTCGGTAACAGATGCGTTCACGCAGACGAGCGTAGCCGCTTATCGCCTACGCGCGTAGATGGCGCTGCTCACGGTGTTCGGATCGTTGCCTTGTCGTTTCCGCCGAATCGTCCTGCTGCGCCGGGGGCGTCCGGTTCGGCCGCACGCCCGCGACCTGCGATAACGCAGACGGCCGCCGGGTGCCGGCGGGCGCGCGGGGCGGGCTCAGCAGGGGCGCTTGCGCAGTTCCATCACGTAGTCGTGCGGGGCGCCCGCGGACTCCGCGGCGTCGGCGATCTCGCCCAGGTAGCGCGCGGACGGCAGGCCGCCCTCGTACCCGTTCAGCACGTAGCACCAGGCGGCCTCCTCGCCGTCCAGCGTGTGCACGCGGATCCGCATCCGGCGGTAGATGTCGAGGCCGACGCCCTCCCACCGGTCCATGGAGTCCTCGTCCAGGGGCGCGATGTCGTAGAGGGCGACGAAGACCTGCTGGCGGGGGGCCTCGACGATGGTGGCGAGGGCGCCCTCCCAGCCCATCTGCTCGCCGCCGAAGGTCAGCCGCCAGTCGTTGATCCAGCCCGTTCCGCGCAGCGGCGAATGCGGGGCGCGGCGCGTCATCAGCCGCGGGTCGAGGTTGCCGGCGTACGCGGCGTAGAGCGACATGGAGTCGAGGGTACGGGAGGGGCGGGCCGGGGCGCCTGCCCGGTGGCATAGCCCGTACGGAGTCGCGGGCGGGGCCGGCCGGGGGACCGGGGGAGAAGCACCTTGAAGCGTGCGGGACAATGGAGGGCGGAATGCATCCCCCGGGGAGACCCCCCGGAAGCCCCGGCCGGGGCGGCGCTCGGCCGGGTATACGTGAGGCGGAGTTTTCGTGACCCGGATCGTGATCATCGGCGGCGGACCCGGCGGGTATGAGGCGGCCCTGGTGGGGGCCCAGCTCGGCGCGGAGGTGACCGTCGTCGACTGCGACGGCCTCGGCGGCGCATCGGTCCTGACCGACTGCGTGCCCTCCAAGACCCTCATCGCGACCGCCGAGGTCATGACGAACTTCGACTCCTCGTACGAGGAGCTCGGCATCGTCGTCGCGGACGACACCCCGCCCGTCGAGCAGTCCGCCCGCATCATCGGCGTCGACCTCGGCAAGGTGAACCGCCGCGTCAAGCGCCTCGCGCTCGCCCAGTCGCACGACATCACCGCCTCCGTCACCCGGGCGGGCGCACGTGTCATCCGCGGCCGCGGCCGCCTCGGCGGCCCGCAGGGCATCGACGGCACGCGCGACGTGATCGTCACCGCCGCCGACGGCACCGAGCAGATCCTCACGGCCGACGCCGTGCTGATCGCGACCGGCGGCACCCCCCGCGAGATCCCCGACGCCATGCCCGACGGCGAGCGCATCCTGAACTGGACGCAGGTCTACGACCTGGAGGAGCTCCCCGAGGAGCTCATCGTGGTCGGCTCCGGCGTCACCGGCGCCGAGTTCGCCGGCGCCTACCAGGCCCTCGGCTCGCGCGTCACGCTGATCTCGTCCCGCGACCGGGTGCTGCCCGGCGAGGATCCCGACGCCGCCGCCGTCCTGGAGGACGTCTTCCGCCGCCGCGGAATGAACGTCGTCGGGCGGGCCCGCGCCGAGTCCGCCAAGCGGGTCGGCGACCGCGTCGAGGTCACCCTCTCCGACGGGCGCGTCATCACCGGCACCCACTGCCTGATGGCCGTCGGCGCCATCCCCAACACCAAGGGCATGAACCTGGAGGAGTCCGGCGTCCGGCTCAAGGACTCCGGCCACATCTGGACCGACAAGGTCTCCCGCACCACCTCCCCCGGCGTGTACGCGGCCGGCGACGTCACCGGCGTGTTCGCGCTCGCGTCCGTCGCCGCCATGCAGGGGCGCATCGCCATGTACCACTTCCTCGGCGACGCGGTCACCCCGCTGAACCTCAAGACGGTCTCCTCGAACGTCTTCACCGACCCCGAGATCGCGACCGTCGGCTACACCCAGGCCGACGTCGACGCCGGCCGCATCGACGCCCGCGTCGTCAAGCTGCCGCTGCTGCGGAACGCGCGCGCCAAGATGCAGGGCATCCGCGACGGCTTCGTGAAGCTGTTCTGCCGCCCCGGCACCGGGATCGTCGTCGGCGGCGTCGTCGTCTCGCCGCGCGCGAGCGAACTGATCCACCCGATCTCGATCGCCGTCGACAACAACCTGACCGTCGAGCAGATCGCAAACGCGTTCACCGTGTACCCCTCGCTGTCGGGATCGATCGCGGAAGTGGCGCGCCAGCTTCAGACCCGAAAGACGGAAGGCGAAGGCTGACAGGCCGCAAATCCGGCCAACCTCCGCATAAACAGCGGAGGTTGGCGGCGGTGTCGGCCTGGACGGCGGAACACGGGGACACCCGACCGACCGCGTATACCACTAACTCCCCCGCCTTATGGACAACTTCGGTATTCCGGCGCAAGGAGCTGAAAGCAGACGGTCGCCCGGGTTACTGTCAGTTTCGTGTTCGCTGCAGAACGTCGCCAGTTGATTCTCGAAATGGTGCGCGCGAACGGAGCGGTATCGCTCCGGGAGCTCGCCCGCGTCGTCCAGACCTCCGAAGTGACCGTACGGCGGGACGTGCGGGCACTGGAGGCCGAAGGACTCCTCGACCGCCGGCACGGCGGTGCGGTCCTCCCCGGCGGGTTCACCCGCGAGTCCGGGTTCCCGCAGAAGTCGCACCTCGCCACGGCGGAGAAGACCGCCATCGCCGACGTCGCGGCCGGCCTCGTCGAAGAGGGCGAGGCCGTCGTCGTCGGCGCGGGCACCACCACCCAGGAGCTCGCCCGCCGGCTCGCCCGTGTGCCGGGGCTGACCGTGGTCACCAACTCCCTGCTCGTCGCCCAGGCCCTGGCACACGCCAACCGGGTCGAGGTCGTCATGACCGGCGGGACCCTGCGCGGGTCCAACTACGCGCTGGTCGGCAGCGGAGCCGAGCAGTCGCTGCAGGGCCTGCGGGTCTCCCGCGCGTTCCTCTCCGGCAGCGGCCTGACGGCCGAGCGCGGGCTGTCCACGTCGAACATGCTGTCGGCGAGCGTCGACCGGGCGCTGGTCCAGGCGGCCGCGGAGGTCGTGGTCCTCGCGGACCACACCAAGCTCGGCACCGACACCATGTTCCAGACGGTGCCGACGGACGTCATGACCCGGCTCGTCACGGACGAGCCGCCGCCGCACGACGACCGGGCCGCCACCGAACTCCAGGCCCTCGCGGACCAGGGAGTCCAGATCACCGTGGCCGGCACGGCTGCCTCCGGCTCCGCCTCCGGCGTGGACGGCATGCAGGGCCGCCGCCCCCGCCGCGAGGGCCCCCTCCCGGTCCAGCGCCGCGGTGCCACCCCCCTGCGCAGCGCCCCGGCGTCCCTCCTGGACCCCCAGTCCCAGGACCGCAGGGTGGCAGACCTCCGCCGCCGCTGACCGGCCCCCGGCCCGACGCCTCAATCGCCGGCGGGGCTTGCCCTTCGCCCGGCGCGGGCGGCACCGGATCCCCGGCGGGGCTCCGCGCAAGCTTGTGGGGCGGAGCCCCGCATCACGGCGGCCGGGTCACTCCGCGAGGGGCAGGCACTCCGCGAGCAGGTCGACGACGTCCCGCCAGGCGCGCTGCGCATGCCGCGGGTGGTAGCCGACGCCGGGGCGCACGGTGTGGCCGACCGGCGGGTGGTGGAAGGCGTGCAAGGCGCCGCCGTAGACCACGAGGCGCCAGTCGACGCCCGCGGCCTGCATCTCGGCGGCGAATGCGTCCCGTTGCGCGGGCGGCATGATCGGGTCTTCCGACCCGACCCCCGCCCATACCGGGCAGCCGATGCGTGCCGTTTCGCCCGGGCGGCCCGTGGTCAGTCCGTTGACCGTCGCAATCGCGCGCAGGCCGACGCCGTCGCGGCCGAGTTCCAGCGCGATCGCGCCCCCGGTGCCGTAGCCGACGGCGGCGATCCGGTCCGGGTCGGTCCGCGGCTCGGCGCGGAGCACGTCGAGCGCCGCGTGGCCGATGCCCCGCATCCGGCCGGGGTCGGCGAGCAGCGGCATGCAGCGGGCCAGCATCTCCTCGGGGTCGCCCAGGTAGCGTCCGCCGTGGAGGTCGAAGGCCAAGGCCACGTATCCCAGCTCGGCGAGCGCGTCGGCCCGGCCGCGTTCGACGTCGCTGAGCCCCACCCCTTCGGGCCCGACCAGGACCCCGGGCCGGCGGTCGGCACCGGCCGGGAGCGCGAGGTGCCCGATCATCGTCAGGCCGTCGGCCGCGTACGCGATCGTGCGCGTCCTCACCGTCGTCATGGGCCTGACTCTAGTGACCACCGAGTCCGGTCGGGCGGCGTTCTGCCGCCGGCGGAAACGGACGCGCGAACGCCGGCGGCTCGTGGGAGCGCGCCGGCGTTCGGGGTTGAGCGTGTCAGTCCTTGATCTCGCAGATCGTTGCGCCGGAGGTGAGGGAGGCGCCGACCTCGGCCGTCAGGCCGACGACGGTGCCGGAGCGGTGCGCGTTCAGCGGCTGCTCCATCTTCATCGCCTCCAGGACGACGACCAGGTCGCCCTCGTTGACCTGCTGGCCCTCCTCGACGGCGACCTTGACGATCGTGCCCTGCATCGGGGAGGCGAGGGTGTCGCCGGAGGCGGCGGGGCCGGACTTCTTCGCCGCGCGGCGCTTCGGCTTGGCGCCGCCCGCCGCGGCCGTGCGGGCCAGGGTCATGCCGAGGGACGACGGGAGGGAGACCTCCAGCCGCTTGCCGCCGACCTCGACGACGACCGTCTCTCGGCCGGGCTCGTCCTCGGCCTCGTCGGCCGCGGGGGCCGCGAACGCGGGGATCTCGTTGACGAACTCGGTCTCGATCCAGCGGGTGTGGACCTTGAACGGGGTGCCGTCCGTCGGGGCGAACGCCGGGTCGGCGACGACCGCGCGGTGGAACGGGATGGCCGTGGCCATGCCCTCGACCTCGAACTCGGCCAGCGCGCGGGCCGCACGCTGCAGCGCCTGCTCGCGGGTCGCGCCCGTCACGATCAGCTTGGCCAGGAGGGAGTCCCAGGCCGGGCCGATGACCGACCCGGACTCGACGCCCGCGTCCAGGCGGACGCCGGGGCCGGTCGGCGCGCTGAACCTGGTGACGGTGCCGGGCGCGGGCAGGAAGTTCCGGCCCGGGTCCTCGCCGTTGATGCGGAACTCGAAGGAGTGGCCGCGCAGGACCGGGTCGCCGTACCCGAGCTCCTCGCCGTCGGCGATGCGGAACATCTCGCGCACGAGGTCGATGCCGGCGACCTCCTCGGTGACCGGGTGCTCCACCTGGAGGCGGGTGTTGACCTCCAGGAAGGAGATCGTGCCGTCGACGCCGACGAGGAACTCGACGGTGCCGGCGCCGACGTAGCCGGCCTCCTTCAGGATGGCCTTGGAGGCGCGGTACAGCTCGGCGTTCTGCTCCTCGGAGAGGAACGGCGCCGGGGCCTCCTCGACCAGCTTCTGGTGGCGGCGCTGGAGCGAGCAGTCGCGGGTGGAGACGACGACGACGTTGCCGTGGCTGTCGGCGAGGCACTGGGTCTCGACGTGGCGCGGCTTGTCGAGGTAGCGCTCGACGAAGCACTCGCCGCGGCCGAAGGCGGCGACGGCCTCGCGGACGGCGGAGTCGTACAGCTCGGGGACCTCGTCGAGCGTGCGGGCGACCTTCAGGCCGCGGCCGCCGCCGCCGAAGGCGGCCTTGATCGCGATGGGCAGGCCGTGCTCCTTGGCGAAGGCGACGACCTCCTCGGCGCCCGACACCGGGTCGGGGGTGCCGGCGACCAGCGGGGCGCCGGCGCGCTGCGCGATGTGGCGGGCGGCGACCTTGTCTCCGAGGTCCCGGATGGCCTGCGGCGGCGGGCCGATCCAGGTCAGGCCCGCGTCGAGGACGGCCTGCGCGAATTCGGCGTTCTCGGAGAGGAAGCCGTATCCGGGGTGGATGGCGTCGGCGCCGGAGTCGGCGGCCGCCTGGAGGACCTTGGAGATGTCCAGGTAGCTCGCGGCCGGGGTGTCACCGCCCAACGCGAAAGCTTCGTCGGCCGCGCGGACGTGCAGGGCGTCCCGGTCCGGATCGGCGTAGACGGCTACGCTCGCGATCCCGGCATCCCGGCAGGCCCGAGCAACGCGGACAGCGATTTCGCCACGGTTGGCGATGAGCACCTTGCGCACGATGGCTCCCTCCTTGAAACAAGCTGAGTTTAGGGACTGCCCACACGGCCTTACGACCCTCTCCTAGAGGTGACCTTGCCCACACGGAGTGTGATTCGAGTCCGCCTCGATCGAGGAAAGTCCAAGTGGTGCCCCAGGTCAGGGGGATCCCCGACTGCACAGTAACCCCGTCAGGTAGCCACGGTCTCTGTCCGCCCGCTCAGCGGGCCCCGGCGATTCTTTGTGGATTCCCTACGAACGGCCCACAGATTCTTTGCGCGGCCGCCGTCCGCGGGGCGTTCCGCAAGCGGGCCGTGCACACCCCTTGTCCGTACGTTTACCCGTTAGTAGCCTCCAGGCGTCGAGTGGGCCCGCGGCCCGTTTCCGCAGGAAGGGGTGGGGTCGTGGACGTGGTGCTGCGCAGGCTCGCGGCGGGCCTGGGTGCCGTCGTGCTCGCGGCCGAGGCGCTGGTGCTGGCGCTTGTCCACTTCGTCCTGGGGCGGACGACGCAGAGCCAGTCGATGTCCATCGCCGGCATGGATCCGGATGTCATGGTCATGGCAACGTACGCGATGGGGGCCGGCACGGCCGGCTTCCTCCTGCTGTGCGCCGTCCTGCTCGCCGCGGCCGCCGTCCGCGACCGCGCCCCCGGGCGGTTCGCCCGCGTCGTGCTCGTCTGCGCCGCCGTCACCCACGCCGTGCTCGGCGCGCTCGCCGTCGGCCTGGTCGGCTGGGGCGCCTTCGCCGTGCTGATGCTGGCCCTGTGCCTGCTCGTCTACGTCCTCACGCAGTACGCGGCCCGCGGGCGCGGCGAGGCGGACGGCCGCCCGAGGGGGTGAAGGCTGCTACAGGTTTCCTGGTCATTCATAGTCACCTCTAGTCGGCTGTCTTGCGTACGTTGGTCTTGTGAAGCTTTCGGAGTGGGCCCGTCAGCAGGGCGTGAGCTACCAGACCGCTTGGCGGTGGGTGAGGGACGGGAAGATGCCCGTGCCGGTCCGCCAGGCGCCGTCGGGGACGTGGCTGGTCGATGAGCCTGCTCCGGCCGCAGTCGTGGAGGCGGGGCGGGTGGTGGCGTACTGCCGCGTGTCGTCGGTCGACCAGAAAGCGGATCTTGACCGGCAGGTGGCCCGGGTCGTGGCGGGTGCGAACGGGCTGGGTCTGGCCGTCGCCGAGGTCGTGACCGAGGTCGGTTGCGGGGTGAACGGCGGGCGCCGGGAGCTGCACCGGGTGCTGTCCGACCCGCAGGTCGCGGTGATCGTGGTCGAGCACCGCGACCGGCTGGCCCACTTCGGTGTCGAGCACCTCGAAGCGGTCCTGTCGGCGTCGGGGCGGCGCCTGGTCGTCCTCGACCCCACCGAGACCGCCGAGACCGCCGACGACCTCGTACGGGACATCACCGAGGTGCTCACCTCGATGTGCGCCCGCCTGTACGGGCGGCGGGCGGCGAAGAACCGGGCCGCCCGCGCGGTGGCCGTGGCGACCGCCGAGGCCGACGAGTGAAGAAATTCCAGGCGCAGCCGGGGTTCCAGGTGCAGGCGTTCCGGTTGGCCCTGGACCCGAACGCCTTCCAGGAAGCAGCACTCCGCTCGCACTGCGGCGCCGAGCGCGCCGCCTACAACTGGGCCGTCGGCTGGGTGACCGCTTCCTGGTGGCAGCGCAAGGCGGAGGAGTCCTACGGCGTCCCCGCGGATGCGCTGACCGGCTGGCGGCCGTGGTCGCTTCCGTCGCTGCGGAAGGCGTTCAACGAGGCCAAGCACACCGACCCCCGGTTCGCCGGGTGGTGGGAGGAGAACTCCAAGGAGGCGTACTCCACCGGTCTCGCGAACGCCGCCGCCGCGTTCGACAACTACGCGAAGTCCAAGCAGGGCATTCGGCGCGGCAAGCGCATGGGTGCGCCCCGGTTCAAGTCGAAGCGGAAGGCGCGTCTGGCCTGCCGGTTCACCACCGGCACCATCCGCGTGGACGGCGACGGCCGGCATGTGACACTGCCGAGGCTGGGCACGATCCGCACCCACGAACCCACCGCCGACCTCCACGCCCGCATCCAGGCCGGGACCGCCCGCGTCTTGTCCGCGACCGTGCGACACGAACGGGGACGCTGGCTCGTCTCCTTCCAGGCCGAGGTGAAGCAGCACATTCGGCGCGTGACGCGCCCAGGCGTGGCGGTCGGGATCGACCTCGGGGTGAAGACCCTCGCGGTCATGGCCGACAGCACGGGCGAGAACCGCACCGTCGCGAATCCCGGGCACTACGACGCCGCGCGCAAGCAGCTGCGCCGCGCCTCCCGGACCGTGTCCCGCCGGCAGGGCCCCGACCGCAGGACCGGACGCAAGCCGTCGAAGCGGTGGGGGAAAGCCAACGACATCTGCAACCGGGTGCATCACCGGGTGGCGAACCTCCGCGAGGACGCACTGCACAAGCTCACCACGGCCGGGGCGGCCGATTACGGCACGATCGTGGTCGAGGAACTCAATGTCGCCGGGATGCTCCGCAACCGGCGCTTGGCCCGGCGCATCGCCGACGCCGGATTCGGTGAGATCCGCCGTCAGCTCGCCTACAAGACCCGCCAGCGCCACGCCACCCGCCTCGTGGCAGCCGACCGCTGGTACCCCTCCTCGAAGACCTGTTCCGGGTGCGGCGCGGTGAAAGCCAAACTGCCGCTGCACGTCCGGACCTACGAATGCGACGCCTGCAACATGGTCATCGACCGGGACGACAACGCCGCACTCAACCTCGCCGCTCTCGCGGCGGCCTGCACCACTGGTACCGGAGTGGCCGGAGACCAGGACACCGCCCCGGCGGCGTCGAAGCCTCGTGGAGCCGACCGTAGGACCCGCGCCACCACCCGCAGCCGCAACGCCACGGGTGGGCGGGCAGGTGGCGCAACCCTGCCGCACCAGCGGCAGCAGGAAACGAGAGACCGTACTCAAGCCGAAGCTCTCACGCTTTGGTGATGTGACGGACCTTCCGGGCCGGAATGCCCGGAATGCTGAGACCTGACTACGGCCTCAGCAACGGTCACGCCCACAAGTCGGTGATCGACACGCCCAGTTCGCCGAGCAGGGAGCGCAGCAGCGGCAGCGACAGCCCGATGACGTTGCCCGGGTCGCCGTCGATGCCCTCGATGAACGGCGCCGACAGCCCGTCCAGGGTGAACGCCCCTGCGACGTGCAGCGGCTCGCCGCTCGCCACGTACGCCGCCACCTCCGCGTCCGTCGGCTCGCCGAAGCGGACCGTCGTCGACGCGGTGGCCGAAACCGCGCGCCCCGTCGCCGTGTCGACGATGCAGTGGCCCGTGCGCAGGACGCCGGACCGGCCGCGCATGGCCTTCCAGCGGGCGGTGGCGTCCTCGGCGTCCTCCGGCTTGCCCAGCGCCTCGCCGTCCAGCTCCAGCACCGAGTCGCAGCCGATCACCAGCGAGCCCGCCGCCTCGTCCATGGCGGCCACGACGCCCGCCTTGGCCTCGGCCAGGGCGAGCGCCAGCTCCGCCGGGGAGTCCGCGCGCAGGCTGTCCTCGTCGAAGTTGCTGACGATGACGTGCGGGGCGAGCCCGGCCTGCCGCAGCAGGTTCAGCCGGGCGGGCGAGGCGGAGGCGAGGACGAGGGTCCGGGCAGCAGTCATGCCCGCCATCGTAGGCGCGGGCCGCCGGGCCCGGCACAGGCCCTAGTGGCCCACGCCCAGCACGTACACGACGACCGCCATGGCCAGGACGACCACGACGGTCATCCGGCGGACCATCGCCTGCGCGTCGCGCATGTCCTCGGGCGGCTCGTTCTCCGGGTCAGACCACAGCATGCACCGATCGTGGCCCCGCGGAGCGGTGCGGCGCCTGAGTACGGGTACTCAGGCGCCGCCTCCGCTTCACGCCGTCTTCTCAGCCCCGACCGGGCCAGTAGGTGCGGGCCCAGGCGCCCGGACCGGGGTGCGGCAGGGTGCGCCGCGCCACCCGGTCCGGCGCCGACCAGGCGTCGGCTGCCCGGGGCGCCTCCGACGGCGCCGACGCCAGCGCCGCCGCGCGCGCCCGGACCACCGCCAGTGCGGCGGCCAGCTCCTCCGGGGTCGGGTTCCCCTTGACGACCTTGATCACCACAGCGTTACCTCCTGGAGGCTAGAGGGGGATGTTGCCGTGCTTCTTCGGCGGCAGCGACTCCCGCTTGGTGCGGAGCTGGCGCAGCCCCTTCACGATGTGCGCCCGGGTCTCCGACGGCATCGCCACCGCGTCGATGTAGCCGCGCTCGGCTGCGGTGTACGGGTTGAGGAGGGTGTCCTCGTACTCGCCGATCAGCCGGGCCCGGACCGCCTCGACGTCCTCCCCGGCGGCCTCGGCCTCGGCGAGGGTGCGGCGGTGCAGGATGTTGACGGCGCCCTGGGCGCCCATGACCGCGATCTGCGCGGTGGGCCAGGCGATGTTCAGGTCCGCGCCGAGGTGCTTGGAGCCCATGACGTCGTAGGCGCCGCCGAAGGCCTTGCGGGTGATGACCGTGATCAGGGGGACGGTGGCCTCGGCGTACGCGTAGATCAGCTTCGCGCCGCGCCGGATGATGCCGTTGTACTCCTGGTCGGTGCCCGGCAGGAAGCCCGGCACGTCCACGAACGTCAGCACCGGGATGTTGAAGGCGTCGCAGGTCCGCACGAACCGGGCGGCCTTCTCGGAGGCGTCGATGTCGAGGCAGCCCGCGAACTGCATCGGCTGGTTGGCGACGATGCCGACGGGGTGCCCCTCGACGCGGCCGAAGCCGGTCAGGATGTTCGGCGCGAACAGCGACTGCGTCTCCAGGAACTCGCCCTCGTCGACGACGTGCTCGATGACGGTGTGCATGTCGTACGGCTGGTTCGCGCTGTCCGGGATCAGCACGTCCAGTTCGAGGTCCGTCTCCGAGACCGCGGTGTCGGCCTCCTCCGGGAAGGCCGGCGGCTCCGAGAGGTTGTTCGACGGCAGGTAGGACAGCAGCGACTTGACGTACTCGACGGCGTCCTTCTCGTCGCCCGCCATGTGGTGGGCCACACCCGAGGTGGCGTTGTGGGTGCGGGCGCCGCCGAGCTCCTCGAAGCCGACGTCCTCGCCGGTGACCGTCTTGATGACGTCCGGGCCGGTGATGAACATGTGCGAGGTCTGGTCGACCATCACGGTGAAGTCGGTGATGGCCGGCGAGTACACGGCGCCGCCTGCGCACGGCCCGACGACCAGGCTGATCTGCGGGATGACGCCCGACGCGTGCACGTTGCGGCGGAAGATCTCGCCGTACATGCCGAGCGCGCTGACGCCCTCCTGGATGCGGGCGCCGCCGGAGTCGTTGATGCCGACGACGGGGCAGCCCGTCTTCAGGGCGAAGTCCATCACCTTGATGATCTTCTGGCCGTAGACCTCGCCCAGGGCGCCGCCGAAGACCGTGAAGTCCTGCGAGAACACGGCCACGGGGCGGCCGTCGACCGTGCCGTAGCCCGTGACGACGCCGTCGCCGTACGGGCGGGTCTTCTCCAGGCCGAAGTTGGTCGACCGGTGCCGGGCGAACTCGTCCAGCTCCACGAAGGAGCCCTCGTCCAGCAGCAGGGCGATCCGCTCGCGGGCCGTCAGTTTGCCCTTGGCGTGCTGCTTCTCCACGGCCCGGGCGGAGCCGGCGTGGGTGGCCTCGTCGATACGGCGCTGCAGGTCCGCGATCTTGCCCGCGGTGGTGTGGATGTCGATCGGCTCGGAGGGTTGTGACATCGGGGTCGCGGCTCCCTGTGTGGTGTCAACTGCCTGGTCAATTGAATGACTACTGCTGGCTACTGGTGCGTAGCGTATCGGCGGGCATGGCGCTCGGCAGTGCGGCGTTTGACACACCTAATCTGGGTTGCATGACGCCATCCGATGCCCCAGGCGGGGCTTCCTCCGGGGCCCCTTCCGACCGCTGGTCGAGCCTCGACCGGCCGCCGCTGAACACCGCCGCACTCCGGCGCGCCCTGACCGCCGGCGGAGGCCTGTGGACCTCCGTGGAGGTCGTCCCCAGCACCGGCTCCACCAACACCGAGCTTGCGGCCCGCGCCGGCGGCCTGCCCGAGGGCGCCGTCCTCGTCGCCGAGGAGCAGACCGCCGGCCGGGGCCGCCTGGACCGCAGCTGGGTGGCGCCCGCCCGCTCCGGGCTGTTCTTCTCCGTCCTCCTCAAGCCCGGCCCGGCCGTCCCGCAGGAGCGCTGGGGCTGGCTGACGCTCCTGGCCGGCGTGGCCGCCGCGGCCGCACTGGAGCGGACCGCCGGCGTGGACGCCTCCCTCAAATGGCCCAACGACCTGCTGGTCGCCGTCGACGGCCAGGAGCGCAAGGCCGCGGGGATCCTCGCCGAGCGGACCGCGGACGGCGTCGTCATCGGCATCGGCCTCAACGTCAGCCTGACCCGCGAGGAGCTGCCCGTACCCGAGGCCGGCTCGCTGCTGCTGGCCAAGGCCGCCGTCACCGACCGCGAGCCGCTGCTGAAGGCCGTACTGCGCTCCCTGGAGCAGTCGTACGCCGACTGGCGCGCCGCCGCGGGCGACCCGGCCGCCTCCGGCCTGCTGGAGGCGTACGCCGCCCGCTGCGCCACCCTCGGCCGCGAGGTGCGGGCCGAGCTGCCCGGCGGGCGCACGCTCACCGGAACGGCCGAGGCGGTCGACGCGGAAGGACGGCTCGTCCTGCGCACCGCGGACGGCTCCCGCGAGGCCGTGGGGGCCGGGGACGTGGTGCACCTGAGGCCCGCGGGGTGAGCCCGCGGCCCCGCGGCCGCCGAAGGTGACGGGAGTGGGGAGTGAGCTACGGCACACCTGCCGTATGGTTTAGGCGTTCGGCGGGTCTCCCGGCGATCACCGGTTCGGCAGGGCAGTGCGCACGGAAATGGACAGGAGGCGGCCCTTGACCGTCGACGACCCTTCGTCCGGCGCGTCCTCCCCGGGCGACGGCGGCCCCGGCCCGGGGATGCCGATCGGACGCGACCGGCACACTCCCCACCACGAGGTCGACCACACCGCCCAGCCCACGGCGGACCCGCTCGCCATCCGGCTGGAGCAGCTGATCCTCGGCGCGGAGCGCCGGTACACGCCGTTCCAGGCCGCCCGCAGCGCCGGCGTGTCGATGGAGCTCGCCTCCCGCTTCTGGCGGGCTATGGGCTTCGCCGACATCGGGCAGGCCCGCGCCCTGACCGAGGCGGACGTCCTGGCGCTGCGCCGGCTCGCCGGCCTCGTCGAGGCCGGGCTGCTGAGCGAGCCGATGGCCGTCCAGGTGGCCCGCTCGACCGGGCAGACCACCGCCCGGCTGGCCGAATGGCAGATCGACTCCTTCCTGGAGGGGCTCACCGAGCCCCCCGAACCGGGCATGACCCGGACCGAGGTCACCTACCCCCTGGTCGAGCTGCTCCTGCCCGAGCTGGAGGAGTTCCTCGTCTACGTGTGGCGGCGCCAGCTCGCGGCCGCCACCGGCCGGGTCGTCCAGGCCGCCGACGACGAGGAGATGGTCGACCGGCGGCTGGCCGTCGGCTTCGCCGACCTGGTCGGCTTCACCCGACTCACCCGCCGCCTGGAGGAGGAGCAGCTCGGCGAGCTCGTCGAGTCCTTCGAGACGACCTCCGCGGACCTGGTCGCCGCGCACGGCGGCCGGCTCATCAAGACCCTCGGCGACGAGGTGCTGTACGTCGCCGACGACGCGGCGACGGCCGCCGAGATCGCGCTGCGGCTGATCGAGACCATGGAGGCCGACCGGCTGATGCCCGAGCTGCGCGTCGGCATCGCCTTCGGCACGGTCACCACGCGCATGGGCGACGTCTTCGGGACGACGGTGAACCTCGCCAGCCGGCTCACCTCCATAGCGCCGAAGGACGCCGTCCTGGTGGACGGCGCGATGGCCGAGGAGCTGGGCCGCACGGGCGCCGCACCCGTCTCGGAGAAGGAGGCCGAGGCCGAGCTGGGCGGCGGCTCGTACCGCTTCGCGCTCCAGCCGATGTGGCAGCGGCCGGTGCGCGGCCTGGGCGTCGTGGAGCCCTGGTCGCTGACGCGGCGGAAGCCTAAGATCCCCGGGTAACGTTCGTTAACCGGGAGGGTCCCTGTGTCGGTGGAGTCGGAGTTCGTATCGGTACGTCGGCACGGCGGCGACGGGGTCGTGGAGCTGGTCCTGGACCGCCCGAAGGCGATGAACGCGGTCTCGACCGCCATGGCGCGCGCGATCGGCGCCGCCTGCGCCGAGCTGTCGGCCGACCCCTCCGCCCGCGTCGTCGTCCTCACCTCGGCCGCCGAGCGGGCCTTCTGCGTGGGAGCCGACCTCAAGGAGCGCAACTCCCTCTCCGACGCCGAGCTGGTGCGGCAGCGGCCGACCACGCGCGGCGCGTACGGGGGCGTGCTGGAGCTGCCCATGCCGACGATCGCCGCGGTGCACGGCTTCGCGCTCGGCGGCGGCTTCGAGCTGGCCCTGGCCTGCGACGTGATCGTGGCGGACGAGACGGCCGTGGTGGGCCTGCCCGAGGTGTCCGTCGGCGTGATCCCGGGCGGCGGCGGCACGCAGCTGCTGCCCCGGCGCGTCGGCGCGGCCCGGGCCGCGGAGCTGATCTTCACGGCGCGGCGGGTGGAGGCCGCCGAGGCGCTCTCGCTGGGCCTGGTGGACTCCCTCGTCCCGGCGGGCCGGGCGCGGGAGGAGGCCCTGGAGCTGGCGGGCCGGATGGCGGCGAACTCGCCGGTGGGGCTGCGGGCCGCCAAGCGGGCGCTGCGGCTGGGCCACGGCATGGACCTGGCGGCCGGCCTGGAGATCGAGGACGCGGCCTGGCGGACGGTGGCCTTCTCCGGCGACCGGGCCGAGGGCGTGGCGGCGTTCAACGAGAAGCGGCGCCCGAACTGGCCCGGCGTCTGACGGCGGCCCGCGGGCGGGGGTGCGGGGCGGGCGGCGCGGGCGGCGCGGCGCGGGCGGGTTCCCGGCCCGCACCGTCACGAATGCGGACAAAAGTCCCTAACCTGGGGTGATGGGACTCGACGGGCGGCTGCGAGCCGTCGTGGGCCTGGCGCAGGCCATGGCCGCCGCGGCCGCACCGCGGGACAGTGTGCGCGCCGCGGCGCGCGCCGCGCGCCTCGCGCTGGACGGCTCGTTCGCCGCGATCTCCGCCTGGGAGCGGGAGCGCGGCCGGCTGCGGGTGCTCGTCAACGAGGGGGAGCGCCGGCCCGGCGAGGCCGAGTTCCCCGAGGACGAGTCGTACCCGGTGCACGACTTCCCCGAGATCGCCGAGTTCCTGCACGAGCTGTGGGCCGGCGGCGGCGGCCCGCACGCCTGGGTCGAGCACGCCGGCGGCGGCCGCCCCGGGCGCCGCGGCGAGGCCCTGCGCCGGCGCGGGCGCGGCACCTGCGTGGTCGCGCCGATCGTGCTCAGCGGACGGGCCTGGGGCGAGCTGTACGTGGCCCGGGACGACGGGCTGCCGGACTTCGACGAGGACGACGCCGAGTTCGCCGGCGTCCTGGCCGCCGTCGTCGCCGCCGGGCTGGCGCAGGCCGACCGGCTGGAGGAGGCCCGGCGGCTGGCCTTCACCGACCCGCTCACCGGGCTCGCCAACCGGCGGGCCGTCGACATGCGGCTCGACGAGGCGCTGGAGGCGCACCGGCGCGACGGGGCCGTCGTCAGCCTCGTCGTCTGCGACCTCAACGGGCTCAAGCGGGTCAACGACACCCTCGGCCACGCCACCGGCGACCGCCTGCTGGAACGGTTCGGCTCCGTGCTCAGCCTGTGCGGGGCCATGCTGCCCGGCGCGCTGGCCGCCCGGCTCGGCGGCGACGAGTTCTGCCTGGTCAGCGTCGGTCCGCCGGCCGACGACGTGGTGCGCGTCAGCGAGGAGCTGTGCCGGCGCGCGGGCGGCCTGGAGCTCGGCGAGGGGGTCGCCTGCGGGGTCGCCTCCACCGGCGACCCGATCGGTCCGGTGCAGTCCTCCCGCCGCCTCTTCCGGCTCGCCGACGCCGCCCAGTACAAGGCCAAGGCCGCCCGCTCCGGCGGCCCCGTCGTCGCCGGCCGCGACACCGCCGTGGTCCGCCTGGCCGACGCCGCAGCCCGCGGGGAGCGGGGCGAGCGGCGGCGGTTCCGGGGGCGGGCCTGATGCCGGGGTGCGGCGGGCCGCGGGGCCCGGGGCGGCGTAAGAGGTCCTCGTGAAAGTCGCTAGTGACATGAAGCGATTCAGTCCGTAGGGTGCTGAATATGGATATGCACACTGTCGTGGTGGGGACCTCCGGGACCACCCCCGAGGACGTCATCGCCGTCGCCCGCGGCAACGCGCGGGTCCAGCTCTCCGAAGAGGCCCTCGACGCGCTCGCCCGCGCCCGCGGGATCGTCGACGCCCTCGCCGCCAAGCCCGAGCCCGTCTACGGCGTCTCCACCGGCTTCGGCGCCCTGGCCTCCCGGCACATCAGCCCCGAGCTGCGCGCCCAGCTCCAGCGCAACATCGTCCGCTCGCACGCCGCGGGCCTCGGCCCGCGCGTCGAGCGCGAGGTCGTCCGCGCCCTGATGTTCCTGCGGCTGAAGACCGTCGCCTCGGGCCACACCGGCGTCCGCCCGTCGGTCGCGCAGACCATGGCCGACGTCCTCAACGCCGGCATCACGCCCGTCGTCCACGAGTACGGCTCGCTGGGCTGCTCCGGCGACCTCGCCCCGCTCTCGCACTGCGCGCTCACCCTGATGGGCGAAGGCGACGCCGAGGGCCCCGACGGCACCGTCCGCCCCGCCGGCGAACTCCTCGCCGAGGCCGGCATCGAGCCGGTCGTCCTCCGCGAGAAGGAGGGCCTCGCCCTCCTCAACGGCACCGACGGCATGCTCGGCATGCTCCTCATGGCCCTCGCCGACCTGCACCGGCTGTACACCTCCGCCGACATCACCGCCGCCCTGACGCTGGAGGCCCTGCTCGGCACCGAGAAGGTCCTCGCGCCCGAGCTGCACGCCATCCGCCCCCACCCCGGCCAGGGCGCCTCCGCCTCCAACATGGCGGCCGTCCTCAAGGGCTCCGGCCTCACCGGCCACTACCAGGAGGAGTCGGCGCCCCGCGTCCAGGACGCCTACTCGGTGCGCTGCGCCCCGCAGGTCGCCGGCGCCGGCCGCGACACCCTCGCGCACGCCGCCCTGGTCGCCTCCCGCGAACTGGCCTCCGCCGTCGACAACCCGGTCGTCCTGCCCGACGGCCGCGTCGAGTCCAACGGCAACTTCCACGGCGCGCCCGTCGCCTACGTCCTGGACTTCCTCGCCATCGCCGCCGCCGACCTCGGCTCCATCGCCGAGCGGCGCACCGACCGGCTCCTGGACAAGAACCGCTCGCACGGCCTGCCGCCCTTCCTCGCGGAGGACGCCGGCGTCGACTCCGGGCTGATGATCGCCCAGTACACGCAGGCCGCCCTGGTCAGCGAGATGAAGCGGCTCGCCGTCCCCGCCTCCGCCGACTCCATCCCGTCCTCCGCCATGCAGGAGGACCACGTCTCGATGGGCTGGTCGGCCGCGCGCAAGCTCCGCACCGCCGTCGACAACCTGTCCCGCGTCATCGCCATCGAGCTGTACGCGGCCACCCGCGCCATCGAGCTGCGCCACGGGCTCACCGCGGCCCCCGCCAGCCTCGCCGCCATCGAGGCCGCCCGCGCGGCCGGCATCGGCGGCCCCGGCCCGGACCGCTTCCTCGCGCCCGACCTGGCCGCCGCCGACGCGTTCGTCCGCTCCGGCGCCCTGGTCGCCGCGGTCGAGGCCGTGACCGGCCCGCTCGCCTGACGGCAGCCGCGCGCACCGCGCACACGACGGGGGCCGCGCCCGGGGAGGACACTCCCGGGCGCGGCCCCGCGCCGTGTGTACGCCCGTACGGGCGGCCCGTCCCCGGGCCTACGCGCCGCGCGAGCGGCGTACCGAGAAGGTGACCGACCCCGCGCCCACGATCAGGCAGGCCGTGCCCGCCAGCAGGTAGGGGGTGGTGTCGACGCCGCCCGTGTCCGCGAGCGTCAGGCCGGCCTGCGCGGCCGGGCGGCCCGCGGCCGTACCGGAGGCCGCGGCGGCCGTGGTCACGGTGCCCGGACCGCCCGCGTCCGCCGTCCGGGGCGCCGTGGCGGGGGCGGGGGCCGGTATGGACCCCGCGGGCGCGGCGGCGCCCGCGGAGGGCACGAAGCACAGGGCGGCGAGCAGGGTGGTCGCCCCGAGGGCGGTGAGCAGCGGACGGCGTGCGGACACGGGGCGATCCCCCTTGCGGAAGCAGCGAATTGGCCGTGTGCGGTGATGCTACGGAAAGGGGCGGGTCGCGGGAAAGCCGGGGCTTCCCCGGGCTTACGCTCCGTCGTATGAACCCTTCTGACACATCACGATACGTACGGCTTCGGGTCGATTTGGTGCTGGAGGTGCCCGACGCCGGCGCCCTGACCGGCGCCGCACTCGAGCACATCGACGCCGACGAGTTCATGCCGGACGAGGAGCGCGGCCACGCCGAGTCGGCCGTACGGGAGGACGAGTCGGAGGCCCTGGCCTACCTCGTCGACCCCACGGACCTCGTCGCGGAGATCCCCGGCGTGGAGCTCGTCCAGGCCTCCTGGAGCAGCGAACCCGTCGAATACGACCCCGAGTCCCTGGAGTGGGACCTGGGCGAGGAAGATGGGGACTTCGACAGAGAGCCCGGCAGCGCCTGATCGTGGGGTTGCCCACATTCAAACGGAATGTGGAACCGATCCCGTCCGTCAACGCGTTGACTGGTCAGTGGCAGGGGGCATGTCCCCCTGCCCTGGGACGGCCCCGGGGGGTACAGGCAACGATGGAGTGGCGTGTGAGGACGGACAGCAAGCTGCGGAGAAGGTCCATGGGGGCCATATCCGCCCTGCTCGGCGGCGTACTGATGCTCACGGCGTGCACCGGCGGCGACGAGAAGGCGGGCGGCGGGGACGCGAACAAGTCCCAGTCCGAGGTCGACGCGGCGGCCGCCAAGGACGCGTCGAAGGCGAAGATCACGATCACGCCGAAGGACGGCACGGACAACGCGAGCCTGGACTCGACCGCCGTCTCCGTCGCCGACGGCACGCTGACGGCGGTCGAGCTGAAGACCTCCGAGGGCGCCGCGGTGGCCGGCAAGATCGCCGCCGACGGCAAGAGCTGGAAGCCGGAGGCGCCGCTGAAGCGCTCCACGAAGTACGCGCTCTCGGCGACCGCGAAGGACGAGAGCGGCAAGGAGGCGCACGAGAACGCCTCCTTCAGCACCGTCTCGCCGGAGAACAGCTTCATCGGCTCCTTCGTGCCGGAGGACGGCCAGACCGTCGGCGTCGGCATGCCGGTCTCGATCACCTTCAACAAGCCGATCAAGGACAAGAAGGCGGTCCAGTCCGCGATCAACGTCACCTCCAGCTCGGGCCAGGAGGTCGTCGGCCACTGGTTCAGCGCCCAGCGCCTGGACTTCCGCCCGGAGAAGTACTGGCAGGCGGGCTCCACCGTCACCATGAAGATGGCGCTTGACGGCGTGCAGGGCGCTCCCGGCGTCCAGGGTGTGCAGAACCGCACGGTCACCTTCAAGGTCGGCCGGAGCCAGGTCTCCACCGTCGACGTGAAGACGAAGAAGATGACGGTGACCCGGGACGGCGCGGTCATCAAGACCATCCCGATCTCCGCGGGCTCCCCGGCGACGCCGACGTACAACGGCCAGATGGTGATCTCCGAGAAGTTCAAGGAGACCCGGATGAACGGCGCCACCGTCGGCTTCACCGACGCAGACGGCAAGGGCGAGTACGACATCAAGGACGTCCCGCACGCCATGCGGCTGTCCACCTCCGGCACGTTCCTCCACGGGAACTACTGGGGCGCCGACTCGATCTTCGGCAGCGTCAACACCAGCCACGGCTGCGTCGGCCTGAACGACGTCAAGGGCGCGGGCGACCCGAACCAGCCGGCCGCCTGGTTCTACGACAACTCGCTCATCGGCGACGTCGTCACGGTGGTCAACTCCCCGGACAAGACCATCAAGCCCGACAACGGCCTCAACGGCTGGAACCTCGGCTGGGCCGACTGGAAGGCGGGCTCGGCCGTCTGACGGCCCGTACGGGGCGGTCCCGACACCGGGGCCGCCGCACCCGCACCATCCGCACCACCGCCGACGGCGGGAGCCCCGGCGGCTCCCCGCCGTCCGGCGTTCCGGGCGCCCGCGCAATCCGCGCGCGCCCGCCGACCCACCCCCGCGGGGGCCCGGCGCATGACGACCCCTCACGCGATACCCGCCCTCGACCTGCCCGTCTCCGACGCCTGGGCCGAGGCGGCCGCGGCCGCGCACGGCGCCAGGGAGGACGCCCCCACCGGGGACCCGAACGTGCAGACCGCCTCCTGGACGCCGCAGCGCCTGCACGCCGCCCGGCAGCTCGCCCTCGACCGCGGGAGCACGATGCCCACCGTCGCCGCCGTCACCCCGGAGGGCGAGGCGGCCGCGTACACCGGACTCGTCCTGCCCGACCCGGACGGGCCGCGCGCCCCCAGTACGACACGGTCGTCGTCCCCCGCCACCGCGGGAAGGGCCTCGGCCGGGCCGTGACGCTCCGCATGCTCGCCGAGGCGCAGGCCCGCCACCCTCGGCTACCGGCGCGAACGCGGTACGGCGGTCTGGCAGCTCACGCCGTAGCGGCCGGCGGGGCGGCGGACGCGGAAGACTCCGGAGAGCCGGGCGCGGCCGACGGAGCCGACGGGGCCGACCAGGACGCCAGCAGCCGCAGCGCGTCCTGCGACGCCGACCCGGGCGCGGCGTGGTAGACGACCAGCCGCTGGTCGCAGTCGTCGGGCAGGGCCAGCGTCTCGAACGACAGCTCCAGCGCCCCGACCAGCGGATGCCGCAGCCGCTTCACGCCGTGCGTCTTGTCCGCCACCGTGTGCGCCGCCCACAGCCGGCGGAACTCCTCGTTCTTCACCGACAGCTCGCCGACCAGCGCGGTCAGCTGCTCGTCGTCGGGGTTCCGTCCCGCGTACATGCGCAGGTTGCTGACGACCTCGCAGGCCCGGCACTCCCAGTCCGCGTACAGCTCGGCCGTGGCCGGGTCCAGGAACACCATCCGCACCAGGTTGCGCTCCTGCGCCGGCAGCGCGCCGAAGTCGCCGAACACGGCCGCCGCGAGCCGGTTCCAGCCGATGACGTCCTGCCGGTGCCCGACCAGGTACGCCGGGACCCCGTCCATCGCGTCGAGCAGCGTCCGCAGCTCGGGGCGCACCCGCTGCGGCCGGTGCGCCTGCCGGCGGCGGCGGGGCCGCGGCCGGGCGAGCTGGCGCAGGTGGGCGGTCTCGGTGCCGTCCAGGCGCAGCGCCCGCGCGATCGCGTCGAGCACCTCGGCGGACACGTTCTGCCCGTGGCCCTGCTCCAGGCGCGTGTAGTACGCCACCGACACCCCGGCGAGGTGGGCCAGTTCCTCGCGGCGCAGGCCGGGCACGCGGCGGTAGCGGGTGTGGTCCGGCAGGCCGACGTCCGCCGGGCGCAGCCGGGCGCGCCGGCTGCGGAGGAACTCGCCGAGCTCGGAACGCGGATCAAGCTGGTCCATCGGCCCAGTATCGCCGGACGGCCGCCCCCGCCGGAGGCGCGAGCCTGACCCCGCCAGGGATAGGAACGGCAGACGTAGGAACGCCAGGGGTCTGGGTCGCGGCCCGCGGATCCGACAGGGTGTGACCACCGCATGATCTGCCTGTCCGAGGAGCACACCCATGTCCGTCACCCAGGTTGCCGCCTACGCCGCCCCCTCCGCGAAGGCGCCGCTGGAGCGCACCACCGTCCCGCGCCGCCCCGTCGGCGAGCACGACGTCCTCATCGAGATCAAGTACGCGGGTATCTGCCACTCCGACATCCACCAGGCCCGCGACGGCTGGGGCGAGGGGATCTTCCCGATGGTCCCCGGCCACGAGATCGCCGGCGTCGTCGCCGAGGTCGGGCCGGGCGTCACGCGGTACGCGGTCGGAGACCGGGTCGGCGTCGGCTGCTTCGTCGACTCCTGCCGGACCTGCGAGTACTGCCTGCGCGGGCAGGAGCAGTACTGCGTCGAGGGCATGACCGGCACCTACAACGCCCTCGACCGCAGCGGGGAGCCCACGTACGGCGGCTACTCCACCCACCTCGTCGTGGACGAGAACTACGCGGTCCGCATCCCCGACGCCCTGCCCCTGGACCAGGCGGCACCGCTGCTGTGCGCGGGCATCACCCTGTACTCGCCCCTGCGGCACTGGGGCGCGGGCCCGGGCAAGAAGGTCGCCGTCGTCGGGCTCGGCGGCCTCGGCCACATGGGCGTGAAGATCGCGAACGCGCTGGGCGCGGAGGTCACCGTCCTGTCGCAGAGCCTGCGCAAGCAGGAGGACGGCCTGCGCCTGGGAGCCACGCACTACCGGGCGACGAGCGACCCCGCGACCTTCACGGAGCTCGCCGGCACCTTCGACCTCATCGTCTCGACGCTGGCAGTCCCGGTGGACCTCGACCGCTACCTGGCGCTGCTGAAGGTCGACGGCGCCCTCGTCAACGTCGGCGCCCCGGAGGAGCCGGTCAGCCTGAACCTCTTCTCGGTGATCACGGGCCGCCGCACCCTCGCCGGGTCGATGATCGGCGGCATCGCCGAGACGCAGGAGATGCTGGACTTCTGCGCCGAGCACGGCCTGGGCGCGGAGATCGAGGTGATCGCCGCGGACCGCGTCAACGAGGCCTTCGAGCGCGTCCTCGCGAGCGACGTCCGCTACCGCTTCGTCATCGACGCGTCCACGATCTGACCGGCCCCCGCCCGGCTCACCGCACCGGGCGGGACCTCCGCACCCTCACCCGCCGGCGGCCGGCGCGATGCCGATCGGGCAGGACACCCCGGTCCCGCCGATCCCGCAGTACCCGGCCGGGTTCCTGTCCAAATACTGCTGGTGGTAGGCCTCCGCAGGCCAGAAGGGCCGGTCGGCAGCCGGGAGGACCGCCGTCGTGATCGGGCCGTACCCGGAGGAGGCCAGTACCTGCTGGTAGGCGTCGCGCGAGGCCTCGGCCGCGGACTGCTGGGCGGGGGAGTGCGTGTAGACCGCCGAGCGGTACTGGGTGCCCACGTCGTTGCCCTGGCGGAAGCCCTGCGTCGGGTCGTGGGCCTCCCAGAACACCTTCAGCAGGGTCCCGTACGAGACGGCAGCCGGGTCGAAGACCACCCTGACGACCTCCGTGTGGCCGGTCCGGCCCGAGCACACCTCCTCGTACGTCGGGTTCTGCGTGTAGCCGCCCTGGTAGCCGACGAGCGTGGTCCACACGCCGGGGACCTGCCAGAACTTCCGCTCCGCGCCCCAGAAGCAGCCCAGCCCGAAGTCCGCCGTCTCCAGGTGCGCGGGGTAGGGGCCCGCGAGGGGGTTGCCGAGGACCGTGTGCACGGGCGGCAGGGCGAAGAGGGGCTCGGGGCGGCCGGCGAGGGCCTCCTCGGCGGTGGGCAGCTCGGGCGTGCGCCGGTACGAGAACATGGATCGCCTCCTTGGATGACTGTTCAACGGACCGGGGCCGCGCAGGATTCCCGCCCGCTATGCCCGCCGGGCCGCGACGCGGGCCGCCCAGTCGCGGGCGTGCGCGTACCGCCGCTCCGGCCGGGCGTGCCGCGTCCACGGCAGTGCCCCGACGTACCCGTCGACGGCGCGGAACTGCTCGACCGCCTCCGCGTCCCGGTCCTGCCAGAACAGCATCCACGCGAGCATGTGCCGCATCGCCGCCGTGCGCCGGTCGCCGGGCGCGGCCGCAGCCAGGTCGGCGAGCGCCGCGTCGACCGCCTCGACGACCTCCGGCCGCCTGTAGTGGTCCTGGAGGCCCTGCTCCCCGGACTCGTCCTCGAAGTACGCGATCAGCGGCAGCAGGCCGAGCAGCTCCCCGGGCCGCGCCCCCTCGGCCGCCCGGCGGGCGAAGCCGAGCGCCAGCTCGTGCGAGCCGCGACACCGGGCCGTCCAGTACTCGACGGCGGCGGTGTGGGCGCACAGCAGCCGGGGCGCCCGCGCGGTGATCCGCCCCCACAGCTCCTCGTACCGCTCGTGCGGGTACCCCAGGCCGGTACCGACGCCCTGTTCGACGACGTACGGAACCGGGTCGGCGGGATCGGCGGCCTCCTGCGCGGCGTGCGCGGCGCGCTGCGCAGCCAGCAGCAGCTCGCGGAAGAGCCGGAACTGCTCCTGCGTACGCGCCGCACCGCGGGCCCCGCGCACGTCCCACGCGGCCCGCACTGCGGCGTCCGCGCCGACGAGGGCCGCCGCCGCGTCGCCCGGCCGGGCGGCCTTCCACGCGGCAAGCCAGGCGCCGTCGTGCGCGGCGGACCCGGCGAGGACGCCGACCCGGCGCCGCCGCTCCTCCCAGTCCCGCCCTGCGGCCGCAACCCAGTCGGCGGCGGCCCCCCAGTCCCCGCACGCGACGGCGCCCAGGCAGGCGGCCTCGTCGGCGGTGACGGGCTGGTCGTGCACGGTGTCGAGCTCGCCCTCGGGCACGAACCCGAGCGCACCGACCGCACCGGCCTGCGCGGCGCGCTCCTGTTCCTGCGCCCAGGCGGGCCCGCCGCCGGAGCGGGAGGCGGCCTGCCGGACCGGCCGCACACCGAACACACCGAGAACGGCGGGCAGCAGCCCCCGCGCGGTGCGCCCGCTCACGAACGCGCCCCCGACCCGCGCAGCGGCACGGCGTTGCGGCGCAGACGGAAGCCTGCGGGCAGGACGAAGGCGCGCGGAGCGCGCGGCGAAGCGCCCATGTAGGACAGATCCCCCCGGGAACGTGCGGTACGGACGCCCCGCCGGCCGCGCGCGGTGGTCGGCCGCGCACCCGGTCTGCCGGTGGGGCGTGCTGGTCGGGCTCCGGCCGCGCCATGGTCAGTGGCGGGCCGGCACCGGGCCGGCCGGTCGGCCTTGCAGGGGATCATGCGGCCTGCCCCTCGCCCACGGCAACCTGCCGACCACGCACTGCACGCTTTCACCCGGAACGTCCACCCCCGGCCGCCCCCGCCGGCCCGCCCCCTCGGCGCGGCCGGCGCCCGGTCAGTGCGGCAGCGTCGCCGGCGACCCCCCGTTCGCCTCGTACCCGGCGACCGCCAGCGCGCGGTACACCGCGTACTGCGCCGCCGGGTCCTGCGAGGCCGACCACGGCAGGGCGCCGACGTAGCCGTCGATGTGCCGCACCTGCTCCATGGCCTCCGCCCACCGCTCCATCGGTACGAGGAAGGACAGCAGCATGTGCCGGACCAGCGGGAGCACCGGGTCGTCCGGGCGGGCGTGGTGCACGGCGTACATGGCGCCCTCCACGGCGCGCGTGACGACGGCGCTCTCCCAGTAGTTGGTCAGCACCACCTCGGGCGTGTGCTCGTACACCGCGAACAGCGGCAGCGCCGTGAGCAGGGAGCCCTTCGGGGCGCGGGCGGCGGCCGCGTGCGCGAACGCGTCGGCCTTCTCGCGCGAGCCGTGCCACTTCTCGCACCAGTACTGCAGGGCGGCCAGGTGCGCGCCCATGTGGTGCGGGGCGCGGTCGATGATCTGCGCCCACAGCCGGTCGAACTCGGCCTCCGGGTAGCCGAGGCCGCGGGCGACCGCCAGCTCCGTGAGGTAGGGGACGGGGTCGCCGGGGGAGAGCAGCGCCGCCTTGCGGCAGGCCTCGCGGGCCTCCTCCAGGATGATCCGGTGGTCGTCCGAGCCGACGCCGCCGGAGTGCCGCCAGGCCTGCTGCACCAGCAGTTCGGCGTGGACCTGGGCGCCGCCCGCGTCCTTCTCGGCCTGCAGCCGCCACGACTTGAGCCACTGGGCGCCCGTACCGGGCTGCGCCGCCAGTTCCAGGGCGGCGGCCCCGCCGAAGGCCTGGACGCGCTGCCAGCGCAGCTCGCCCTCCTTCGGGGTGCCGGCCAGCAGCTGCGACGCGGCCTGCCACTGCCCGGTGCCCTGGACCGCGGCGAGGGCGTCCATCAGGTCCTCGTCGGGGCCGGGGACGCGCACGTCGAGGTCTTCCTGCCGGGCAAAGCCGTAGTTCGCGGGGTCCGCCGCGTCCGGGCTGCCGGGCTCGACGAGGCGCAGCCCGGCCCTCCTGCGCCGTATGTACGGGCTGAGGACGGCCACGAGCAGGCCCATCGCGATCAGGAACCACAGAATCTCCATGCCCTCAAGCGAACCAGACCGACCCGTGCCGAGGCCAATGAGCGGCCCGGGACGGGACCGGGCAGAGGGCCGGGCCGAGGCCGGTGGCGGACGCGTGCGGACGGCGCGTTGCGGATCCGGCGGCGGGCAGCGCAGCCGAAGTGGCGTACCGGCCCGGGGGCCTTAGGCTCTGCCCATGAGCCACGACAGCCACGAGCACCAGAGCTTCGAGACCCGCGCGATCCACGCGGGGAACACCGCCGACCCGCTGACCGGCGCGGTCGTGCCCCCGATCTACCAGGTTTCCACGTACAAGCAGGACGGCGTGGGCGGCCTGCGCGGCGGCTACGAGTACAGCCGCAGCGCCAACCCGACCCGGACCGCGCTGGAGGAGAACCTCGCGGCGCTGGAGGGCGGCGTACGCGGCCTGGCCTTCGCGTCCGGGCTCGCGGCCGAGGACTGCCTGCTGCGCACGCTGCTCGCGCCCGGCGACCACGTGGTCATCCCGAACGACGCCTACGGCGGCACGTTCCGCCTGTTCGCGAAGGTCGTCTCCCGCTGGGGTGTCGAGTGGTCGGTGGCCGACACCTCGGACCCGGACTCGGTGCGGGCCGCGATCACCCCGAAGACGAAGGCGATCTGGGTGGAGACCCCCTCCAACCCGCTGCTCGGCATCACCGACATCGCGGTGGTCGCGGACATCGCGCGCACGGCCGGCGCGAAGCTCGTCGTCGACAACACGTTCGCCTCGCCGTACCTCCAGCAGCCGCTGGCGCTGGGCGCGGACGTGGTCGTGCACTCGCTGACGAAGTACATGGGCGGCCACTCCGACGTGGTCGGCGGCGCCCTCGTGACGGCCGACGCGGCCCTCGGCGAGGAACTCGCCTACCACCAGAACGCGATGGGCGCGGTGGCCGGCCCGTTCGACTCCTGGATCGTGCTGCGCGGCATCAAGACGCTGGCCGTGCGCATGGACCGGCACGCCGAGAACGCCGCGAAGGTCGCCGAGCTGCTCACCCGGCACCCGAAGGTGCACACGGTGCTCTACCCGGGCCTGGCCGACCACCCGGGCCACGAGATCGCGGCCAAGCAGATGCGCAACTTCGGCGGCATGGTCTCCTTCCGGGTGACCGGCGGCGAGGAGGCGGCGGTCGAGGTCTGCAACCGGGCGAAGCTGTTCACGCTCGGCGAGTCCCTCGGCGGCGTCGAGTCCCTGATCGAGCACCCGGGCCGCATGACGCACGCCTCGGTGGCGGGCTCGCTGCTGGAGGTGCCGGGCGACCTGGTGCGCCTGTCCGTCGGCATCGAGAACGCCGACGACCTCCTCGCGGACCTGACGCAGGCCCTGGGCTGACACCCGGGCACCCGGACACCCGGCGTACGGGGGCCTGGCACCGGCCGGGCCCGTACGCACCGGGCGGCGCCCGTCCCGGCGAGCCGAGCGGGGACGGGCGCGGCGCCTACCAGCCCTGCAGCGGCGGGGAGACCTCGCTCGGCGGGATCTCCCAGGGCCGGGCCAGGGACGCCCATACGGCGAACGCGGCCGCGGCGGCGAACAGCAGCACCCAGCCGATCCGGCGCAGCGCCCGGCGGCGCCGGACCAGCCGGTCCCCGCGGGCCGCGGCGGCGGCCGCGAGGCCGGTCGGGACCGGCGGGTGCGGCCCGGCCAGCAGCCGCCTGACCTGCTCTTCCCTGCGGTCCGGGGATCTCACGCGGCCTCCCGCCCCGTCCGTATCGCGGCGACGGCGCGGGCGGTCAGCGCCCGTATCCGGTCGGCCGGCAGCCCCAGCTGCGCGGCCGCGACCTCCTCGGGCACGCCCTCGTGGACGCACAGCACCAGCGCGAGCCGCTCCTGCGGCGCGAGCCGCGCGAGGACGCCGGGGCCGCCGCGGTAGCGGCGCGCGGTGCGGGCGTAGGCGGCGCACAGTTCGCGGCGGGTGTGGTCGTACGGGTCGTCGCCGCGGACCCGGCGCCAGTCGGCGTACGTCCGGGCCAGCGCGCCCGCGAGGAGCCGCCGGGCCCCCGGACAGCCGGAGCCGGCACCGGACCCGGCACCCGGCCCGGCACCTGCGCCCGACTCGGCGGTCAGCAGCACGGCGACGTGCAGGAGCCGCCCCGCCGCCCCCGCGACGAACGCCTCGAACTCGGCCCGGCGCCCCGATCGGTGGTCCACAGGAGACATGGTGCGGGCAGCGCCCACGCCCCGGTCAAGGGGTCGGACGCCGCCGGGAGGGCCAGGGCCGCCCGGGCAGCCGGTGGGCTCAGGAGGCGGGGCCGGCCTCGGAGACGCTGCCCATCAGCTCCGACAGGGAGCCGTTGAAGCGGGTGAGCAGCGCGGTGAAGGACTCGCGCTCCTCCTCGCTCCAGCCGTCGGTGACGCGCGCCATCAGCTCGCGGCGCGAGTGCCGGACCTCCTCCAGCCGGGCCAGGCCGCGCGGGGACAGGGCGAGGACCACGGCCCGCCCGTCCTCGGGGTGCGAGGTCCGCTTGACGAGACCGCTGTCCACGAGCGGGGCGACCTGCCGGGTCACCGTCGAGGAGTCGATGCCCATGCCGCACGCGAGCGCCTTGACGCCCATCGGGCCTTCCAGGTCGAGCCGGTTCAGCAGCAGGTACGCGGCGCGGTCCATCGAGTTGCGGGCCTGCCCGACCCCGCCGAGGCGGGTCTGCTCGGCGCGGCGCGCGAAGACGGCCACCTGGTGCTGGAGCGCGTCCAGGAGACCGGCGTCTGCGGGTGTCTCGGCCACCGCGGGCAGGTCGGAATTGGCCGGGTTGGAAGGCATGGCCGTGCTCTCTTCACGTGGGGCCGACAAGGATGGGGGACAGCGTACGCGGCCCCGCGGCGGCTCGTACGCCCCGTGGAAGAACTGATACGACCGGGACGAAGCCGGTACGGACGAACCCCGCGTACCCGTCCCGCATGGCCGGATTTCGCCCCTTGTACGTACTGTGCCGGGTCCGCCCCGGGCGCTCCCCGTGCGCTCCCCGGGCGGCGATCCGGGGCGTACGCCCCGATCCGCGCGGGCTGCGAGACTGGCCCCATGAACTACCGCGTGCCCCAGCCCGTCCCGCAGGTCATCCTCGACGACGTACGGGGGGCGCAGAAGATGCTCTCGGGCGTCTCCCGGGTCACGCCGATGGAAGGCAGCCGGCACCTCTCCGCGCTCACCGGCTCCCCCGTCCACCTCAAGTGCGAGAACCTCCAGCGGACCGGCTCCTTCAAGCTCCGCGGCGCCTACGTCCGCATCGCCGGCCTGCGCCCCGAGCAGCGGGCCGCCGGCGTCGTCGCGGCGAGCGCCGGCAACCACGCGCAGGGCGTCGCCCTGGCCTCCGCCCTCCTCGGCGTCCACGCGACCGTGTACATGCCGGTCGGGGCGCCGCTGCCGAAGGTCGCGGCCACCCAGGAGTACGGGGCCGACGTACGCCTGCACGGCCAGGTCGTCGACGAGACCCTCGCCGCGGCCCAGGACCACGCCGAGCGCACTGGTGCCGTCTTCATCCACCCCTTCGACCACCGGGACGTCATCGCCGGCCAGGGCACGCTGGGCCTGGAGGTCCTGGAGCAGTGCCCGGAGGTCCGCACGATCCTCGTCGGCATCGGCGGCGGCGGACTCGCCGCGGGCATCGCCGTCGCGGTCAAGGCGCTGCGCCCCGACGTGAGGGTGGTCGGGGTGCAGGCGGCGGGCGCGGCCGCCTACCCGCCCTCGCTGCGCGCGGGCCACCCCGTCGCGATCGACAGCCCGACCACGATGGCCGACGGCATCAAGGTGGGCCGCCCCGGCGACGTCCCCTTCCAGATCATCGGGGAGCTCCTCGACGACGTCCGCACCGTCACCGAGGACCAGCTCTCCAGCGCCCTGCTGCTGTGCCTGGAGCGCGCCAAGCTGGTCGTCGAGCCGGCCGGCTGCGCCCCGGTGGCGGCGCTGCTCGCCGAGCCGGAGCGGTACGCGGACGGGCCGGTCGTGGCCGTCCTGTCCGGCGGGAACGTCGACCCGCTGCTGCTCCAGCGGATCCTGCGGCACGGCATGGCCGCGGCAGGCCGCTACCTGTCGCTGCGGCTGCGGGTCGCCGACCGGCCGGGCGCGCTGGCGGGGCTGCTGGCGGTGCTGTCGGACACGGACGCGAACGTCCTCGACGTCAGCCACGTCCGCACCGACCCGCGGCTGGGGCTGGCGGAGGTCGAGGTGGAGCTGCACCTGGAGACGAAGGGCCCGGAGCACTGCGCGGCCGTCGCGCGGGCGCTGCACGGGGCGGGGTACGCGGTCATCGGCTGACCGGCGGCGCCGGGTTCGCCGGAACCGCGCGCGGGAAAGCCGCCGCCACCTTAGGCTTTGCGGGGGAAACGACCCTGTCCCGCTCCCCGTGGGGAGGACCTTCATGCCGGGCGCCATCTATGCCGAAGGCCTGGTGAAGACCTTCGGCGACGTACGGGCACTGGACGGCGTCGACCTCGACGTGGGCACGGTCCTGGGCCTGCTCGGCCCGAACGGGGCGGGGAAGACGACGGCCGTCCGCTGCCTGACCACCCTCCTGCGGCCGGATGCCGGCCGGGCCGTCGTCGCCGGTGTCGACGTCCTCAGGCATCCCGAAGAGGTGCGCCGCTCCATCGGCCTGTCCGGCCAGTTCGCGGCCGTGGACGAGTACCTCACCGGCCGCGAGAACCTCCGGATGGTCGGCCGGCTCTACCAGCTGGGCGCCCGGGAGGCGAAGGCGCGCGCGGACGAGCTGCTCGACCGCTTCCACCTCGCGGACGCCGCCGACCGGATCGCGAAGACGTACTCCGGCGGCATGCGCCGGCGCCTGGACCTGGCGGCCGCGCTCGTCGTCCGGCCGCCCGTGATGTTCATGGACGAGCCGACGACCGGCCTGGACCCGCGCAACCGCCAGCAGCTGTGGGACGTCATCCAGGAACTCGTGGCCGGCGGTACCACCCTGCTGCTGACGACCCAGTACCTGGAGGAGGCCGACCACCTCGCGCACGACATCGCGGTGGTCGACCAGGGCCGGGTCATCGCGCGCGGCACCTCCGACCAGCTCAAGGCGCGGACGGGCGGGGAGCGCGTCGAGGTCGTCGTCCACGACCGGGAGCGCATCGGCGACGCGCGGGCCGTGCTCGCCGGTTTCGGGGAGGGCGGCACGGCGTACGAGGAGCACACCCGCAGGCTGACGGTGCCGGTCTCCGGCGGCGCCCGGCTGCTCGCGGAGGTGATCCGCGAGCTGGACGCCCGCGGCATCGAGATCGACGACATCGCCCTGCGCCGACCCACCCTGGACGACGTGTTCATCTCCCTGACGGGCCACGCGGCCGCGTTGAACGGCGAAGGCGAAGGCGAAGGCGGCGGCCGGAACGACGGGAACGACGGGAACGACCGGACCGGCGCGGGCGGGAAGTGGTCGGAATGAGCAGCCTGGGCGACTCCCTGGTCATCGCGCAGAGGAACGTGCTGCGCCTGACCCGGATTCCCGAGATGGTCGTCTTCGGCCTGGTCCAGCCCATCATGTTCGTGGTGCTGTTCAGCTTCGTCTTCGGCGGCTCGATGATGATCGGCGGCTCTACGAGCGCCGCCGGCTACCGCGAGTTCCTGATGGCGGGCATCTTCGCCCAGACCGTCACCTTCGCCACGGCCGGCGCGGGCGCGGGCATCGCCGACGACATGCACAAGGGACTGATCGACCGCTTCCGCTCCCTGCCGATGGCACGCGGCGCGGTCCTCACCGGCCGCACCCTCGCCGACCTGGCGCAGACCACGCTCACCCTCGGGGTCCTCGCGATCGTCGCGCTGCTGGTCGGCTGGCGCATCCACGAGGGCATCCCGAAGGCGCTCCTGGCCTTCGCCCTCCTGCTCCTCCTCGGCTACGCCTTCTCCTGGATCGGCGCTCTGATCGGCCTGTCCGTCCGCACGCCCGAGGCCGCCACCTCCGGGGGGCTGATCTGGCTCTTCCCGGTGACCTTCGTGTCGAACGCCTTCGTGCCCACCGAGAACATGGCGGACTGGCTCCAGCCCATCGCCGAGTGGAACCCGTTCAGCGCGACCGTCCAGGCCTGCCGCGAACTCTTCGGCAACCCGGGCGTGTCGCCGTCCGACGCCTGGCCGATGGAGCACCCGGTGGCGGCGTCGGTGCTCTGGTCGGTGCTGATCGTCACGGTGTTCCGCACGCTGGCGGTGCGCAGGTACCGCCGCGCGGAGTGAGCCCGGCACCGGTACGCCGCAGCCCCCTCGGACGGACGTCCCGAGGGGGCTGCGGCATGCGGCCGGCGGCGGAGCTGCTGGTCAGCCGGTGCGGTCAGCCGGTGAAGGGCTTGACGTCGAGGATCTTGACCATGGCCGTCTTGCCGTTCGGCAGCTCGTAGCCGGCCTCCTCGCCGATCTTCTTGCCGAGCACGCCGGCACCGAGCGGCGACTGCGGAGAGTAGGTCTCGATGTCCCCCGACGCGTACTCGCGGGAGGCCAGCAGGAAGGACATCGTGTCGTCCTCGTCGCCGTCGAAGGCGATCGTGACGACGGTGCCGGGGGCGACCTCGCCGTCGCTGGCCGGGGCCGTGCCGACCTTCGCGTTCTCCAGCAGCTGCGTCAGCTGGCGCACGCGGAGCTCCTGCTTGCCCTGCTCCTCCTTGGCCGCGTGGTAACCGCCGTTCTCACGCAGGTCGCCCTCCTCGCGGGCGGCTGCGATCTTCGCTGCGATCTCCGTGCGGGCGGGACCAGAGAGGTAGTCCAGCTCGGCCTTCAGCTGGTCGTACGCCGCCTGGGTCAGCCAGGTGACGCTGTCGCTCGTCTGGGTCACGGGTGCTCCTCGTCGGTACAGGGGACTGCTTGTCCGCCGGTGGCGGGCGAAACCACGAGCCTAACAATTCGGGAAGAAAAGGGGGAGGACACCGTGTGTATGAAGTGTGTCATCGGGCCCGTGAGCAGGAAAGTGTCCGGACGGACGTCCGAACCGGGCCGCCTCCGGCAGCGGCCGGGCCACGGGGGCCGGCCCGCGGAGACGGCAGGGAAAGCGGCGACGGAAGGGGAAGCGGAGGCGTCAGGGGAGGCGGTGGCGGAGGCGGGGGCTCAGCCTGCGGAGCCGGCCGCCTGGCAGCCCACGAGCTCGACCGCCGTGGCGCGCGCCGTCGTCTTCAGCGACACCACCTCGTCCACCCGCGACGCCCGCTGCGGGAAGGCGAAGTCGGCCCGGCCCACCTCGCCGTGGCCGCGGTCCTGGGAGATCAGGGTGCACACCCCGGCGACCGAGGCGTCCTTGCGGACCTCCAGGTGCACCTGCACCTCGGAGTCCGACACCACCTGGAACTTGATCACCTCGGCGCTGACCGTCTGACCGGCTACGTAGTCCCAGCCGATCCAGCCGACCACGGCGAGCAGGCCGACCCCCAGCACCGAGCCGACGATCTTCAGCTTGCGGTCCGCACGCTCGTCCGCCGACCGGCCGTAGCGGCCCTCGGGCAGTCCCTCGCGCACCGTGCTCATGATCGTTCCTTCCGGGAGGCCGGGCGGGCGTTGGAATTTCCGGTCTCACCCCGGAATTTTTCCACCCCCCGGTTCGGTCACTATAGAAGCCGTCCGCCTGACGAATCACAGAGGATCCTGTCTTGACCGAGCAGCTGCGACTGATGGCCGTCCACGCGCACCCCGACGACGAGTCGAGCAAGGGCGCGGCCACGATGGCCAAGTACGTGTCCGAGGGGGTGCCCGTGCTGGTCGTGACCTGCACCGGCGGCGAGCGCGGCTCGATCCTGAACCCCAAGCTCCAGGGTGACAAGTACATCGAGGAGAACATCCACGAGGTCCGCGCCAAGGAGATGGAGGAGGCCCGCCAGATCCTCGGCGTCGAGCAGGAGTGGCTCGGCTACGTCGACTCCGGCCTCCCGGAGGGCGACCCGCTGCCCCCGCTGCCCGAGGGCTGCTTCGCCCTGGAGGACGTCGACGAGGCGGCCGGCCGCCTGGTGAAGAAGATCCGCGCCTTCCGGCCGCAGGTCATCACCACGTACGACGAGAACGGCGGCTACCCGCACCCCGACCACATCATGACCCACAAGATCACGATGGTGGCGTTCGACGGCGCGGCCGACACCGGGAAGTACCCGGAGGACGAGTTCGGCCCGGCCTTCCAGCCCCAGAAGCTCTACTACAACCAGGGCTTCAACAAGCCGCGCACCATCGCCCTGCACGAGGCGCTGCTCGCCCGCGGCATGGAGTCCCCGTACGGCGAGTGGCTGGAGCGCTGGAAGGAGTTCGAGCGCACCGAGCGGACGCTCACCACGCACGTGCCGTGCGCCGACTACTTCGAGATCCGCGACAAGGCGCTCATCGCGCACGCCACGCAGATCGACCCCGACGGCGGCTGGTTCCGCGTCCCCATGGAGATCCAGAAGGAGGTCTGGCCCACCGAGGAGTACGAGCTCGCGAAGTCCCTCGTCGACACCTCCCTCCCCGAGTCCGACCTCTTCGCGGGCATCCGGGAGAATGTCCCGTCATGAGCGCTACCCACGCAGCACTGACGCAGCTCCTCCCGCTCGCGGGCGACACCTTCGACAAGAACAAGGTGACCCCCGGCGTCCTGGGCTTCATCGTGTTCGCGGCCCTCGCCCTCGCGGTGTGGGGGCTGATGAAGTCGATGAACCGGCACATGGGCAAGGTCGACTTCCAGGAGGCCGCCGAGCCGGCACCGGCCGGTGCCTCCGGCGCATCCGGGGCGGGCGACAAGGCGGCATAGCGCCCTCCCGCCTGCGGCGTTCCGCCGCGGGCGCGCCCCCGCCGCCTCCCCGGCCCACCGGAGGGGCGGCGTCCGCGCACGCCCGCGCCCGCGCCGCCGGGCGGCGGCGTGCGGCCGGGGGCGGACTCCCGGCGCGCGCCGCGCACGGAACCGGCGTACGGCGTCCGCGCCACGGACGCGGCGGCGTGCCGCGGGCGCGCGGGGACGCCTGCCCCGGACGGGCCCGCCGGCCCGCGCAGCCGCCACCCCCGCCTGCCGCCACCGCGGCCGCCCCGCTGCCTCCCGCCCCGTGGCACGGCGGCGCAGCCGGCCTTCCCACCGGAGCGGCGGCCCCGGGGCGCGCGCCCGGTGTACGGGCCCGCGGATGCGCCCGGCGCAAGGCCCGGCGTACCGCGCCCGCGCCTGCCGCCCGCCCTCGGCGCCCGCGCCGCCTGCGGGCGGAGTGCCGGCCTGCACGTCCCGCGTCGGTCCCGGCTGCGGCACCAGGCCGTGCGGCTCCCGCGTGCGGGGTCGGCGTACGAAGGCCATGCCGCGGCGGCCCGCCTGAGCAGCCGGGGTGCGCGCCTCCGCAGGCGGTGCGGCGGCTGCCGCGTCAGGGCGCGGGGGGCATCGGGACGCCCATGACCTCCTGTGCGTGCAGGTCCGGGACCATCGACAGGCGCCACCCCTGCCACCCCTCCGCCGGGTCCACACCCCGCGCCAGGACCACCGCGTACGCCTCCAGGCAGTCCGCCAGCCGCCCATCCCGCACCGGGTGCGGGGCCCCCGACAGCCGCGCGAGCTCCGCCCGCGCCTCCTCCGCGCCGCCGCCGGGCGCCGCGTACGGCAGCAGCGTGCAGCGCATGAACCGCGCCCAGTCCTCCCCGCGCCGGTCCCCGTACGAGATGAACAGCCGGGCCGCCTCCTCGCACAGGTCCAGCGCCTGCGGCGTCCGGTCGTTGCCTGCGTCGACGACCGCCAGCTCCAGGCAGGTCCACGCCTCGCCGTGGGCCAGCCCGATGCGCCGGAAGTCCGCCCGCGCGTCCACCAGCAGCTGCCGGGCGAAGCCGGAGTTGCGGAGGCTGCCGGTCCGGGCCGCCCGCACGTCGCGCGTCACGCGCCCCGAGTGGTGCCGGGCGTGCGCCAGCCCGTACACGTCCCGCATCCGCGAGAACATCGTCCGGGCGCGTTCCAGCTCCCGCACGGCCTCGTCCGGCTCCCCGGCCTCCTCCAGTGCCTGCCCCAGGTAGTACAGCGTCCACGCCTCGCCGCGGGCGTCCTCCGCCTCCCGGTGCCGGGCCAGCGCCTCCCGGAGCCGCTCCACCGCCGGGCCCGGGTCGCCGTCCACCACCCGGGCCCGCCCCAGCTGCGTCATCGCCCAGGCCCGGCCGCGGTCGTCGCGGGTGCGCCCGTACAGGTCCAGCGCCCGGTGCAGCTCCTCCTCCGCCTGCGGGACCTCCCCGAGCCGCAGGTACACCTGCCCGAGCTGGAACTGCGCCCACGCCTCGCCGTGCACGCTCCCGTGCTCCCGGTGCAGCGCCAGGGAGCGCCGCAGCAGCCCGAGCGCCTCCGCCAGGCGGGCCGAGTCCCGCTCGACCGCCGCCAGCGCGTGCAGCGCCCACGCCCGGTCGCCCGCCAGCTCCGCCGGCTCCTGCAGCTCCAGCGCCTCCCGGATGCGGGCCGCGGCGTCCCGAAGCCGGCCCTGGTGGTGCAGCGTGATCCCGAGCGAGACCAGCGCCATGGCCGCCCCCGCGTCCTGCCGCGCCTCCCGGTACTGGTCCACCACCGACGACAGCGTCGTGCGGGCCCGGTCCAGCTCGCCGAGCTGGCGCGCCGCGATGCCCGTACGCCACTGCACCGACCGCACCAGACGGCCCTGGCCGGGCCGGCCCCGGCGGGCCGCCTCCACCGCCCGCGTCAGTTCGTCGATCTCCCCGAGCCGGTACAGGTCGCCGCGCAGCAGGCAGAAGTCGCACAGCGCGCCCAGCAGGTCGAGTACCGCCTGGAGGTCGTCGACGTCCCCGGCGTGGCGCAGGGCCGCCGTGATGAAGCTCGACTCCTCGTCCAGCCAGCGCAGCGCCGCCTCCAGCGAGGCGAAGCCGTGCCCGCCGAAGTGGCCGGAGCGTGTCGACGTCTGGCCGTCGACCATCCGGATCACCGTGTCCGCCAGCTGCGCGTAGTCGCGGATGAGGCGGCCGTGCGCCGCCGAGGCGCCCGCCCGGTCCCCGTCCGCCGCCAGGCGCGCCGCCGCGTAGGCGCGCACCGCGTCGTGCATGCGGAACCGCTCGCCCCGTACGTGGTCCAGGAGGCCGGCGCGGGCAAGCTCGTGCAGCAGCCGGGCGGCCTCGACCGGGCCGGTGCCGATCAGGGCGGCCGCCGCGGACGGGCCGAGGGAGGCCCGCCCGGCGAGCGTGAGCCGCCGCAACAGCCGCTGCCGGTCCTCGGGCAGCCGCCCGTACGCCCGGGCCAGCGCCCGCTCCAGCACCTGACCGGAGGGGCCCGCGCCTACGAGTACCGGGCCGGCGCCCCCGGGGGCGGTCCCGCCGGTGTCGGCGCCGGCGGGACCGTCGGCCGCCGCGGGTACGGCCCGGGCCCGGACCTCGGCCGCTCCGGCGGCGTCCTGGCCGCTGCCCGCGGCCGGTCTGCCGGCCGCTTCGCTCCCGGCGGCGGTCGCCGCGTCTGCGGCCTCGTCCCCGTGCGCCGCAGGAACGGCCGGGTGCCGGTCGGGGGTCGCCCCGGCAACGCCTCCCCTCGTGCGCTCGGGTGCCGCGGACACGGTCTGGCCTCCTGCTGCGGGGGCCCCGGCGGAGCCTTCGCCCCGGGCCCCGGGCACCCCGCCCGCGGCGGCGGGGGCCTTCCGCGGCGCGGCCGTGGGGGCCAGGGCGCGGAGGGCCAGGGGGAGGCCGGCGCCCAGGGCGACCAGTTCCGCCACGGCCGCGTCGTCCGGCCGGTCACCGGATCCGGCCCCCGCCCCCGCCCCGGCCCCGGCCGCGGCCCCGGCCGCGGCCGCGGCAGCGACTGCCCGGACCAGGTCCGCCGCCTCCGCGGCGGGCAGCGGCTGCACCGGCAGCTGATGGACCCATGCAGCGAGCCCCGGCAGCTCCAGCGGCTCCCGCGCCGTGACCAGCACCAGGCTTTCGGACCGCTCCGGCACGAGCGGACGGACCTGCTCCGCGTCCACCGCGTCGTCCAGCACCACGGTCACCGGCAGCCCCTGCAACTGCTGGTGGTACAGCTCTCCGAGCCGCCGCACCTGCTGCTCCGCGGACGAGCCCTCGCGGAAGAGCAGCTGCTCGCGCGGCGCGCCCAGCCGGTTCAGCAGGTGCAGCAGGGCCTCCCGTACCGGCAGCGGCGTCCGCCCGCCGGGCGAGCCGCCGCGCAGGTCCACCACGCACGCGCCGCGGAACTGGTCCCGCAGCGCGTCCGCCGCCCGCAGGGCCAGCGCCGTCCGGCCGACGCCCGGCCCGCCGTGCAGGACGACCACCACCGGCCGGGTCTCCGTACTGGCCCGCGCCGCCTGCACCCACTGCGCGATCCGGGCCAGTTCGGCCCGCCGGCCCGTGAACCCCGCGGCCGGCTCCGGGAGCTGCCCGAAGGACTGCTCCAGCACGCTGCGCCGCCGCGCCTGCGCACTGCGGTCGCCGCCGCGCAGCGGCGGTACCGCGGCCGCCGGCCGCGGTAGCCGGGGCGCGCGGGCCGCGGCCGCCACCGCGCGCTGCTGCTCCAGGAACGGCCGTATCCCGCGCACCTCAAGAGCCGTCAGCCACTTCAGCCGCAGCTGTTCGGGCCCGCCGGGCCGTCCCCGTTCGCCGGCCCGCCGGTTCGCGGCAGGCAGGTGCCCGGCCGTCACCTTCGCGACGGCCGCCGCCGCGCCCGCGACCCCGGTGACGGCCCCGGCGGTCAGCGCCGCCCCGACCGGGAACCCGAGCGACAGGTCCGCGCCGGCCGCGGCGGCCGCCGCCACCGCCGTCACCAGCAGCGCCGTCGAGGTGTTCTGCCGCCGGAAGGCCTCGCCGAGCGACTCCGCCCCGGCGTCCGAGGCGTCCAGCGCCCGTACGTACGCCTCGTACTCCTCGGCGGCGCTCGCCGCGAGGGAGTCCAGCGACTCCAGCCCGCGGGTCAGCAGCGCGGCCCTGTCGAACGGCGCCCCCGCACCGGCTGCCCGCCGGGCCTCTTCGTCCACGGCCCGCTCCAGCAGCCGCTCGGCCTCACCGCGATGGCTGTCCCGCATCGGCATCCCCTCAAGAGAGCTCCGGCAACGTGCCCCAAGTGTGGGACCGCACCCCCCGATGCGCGACACAACTTGAGCGAGATCAGAGCCAGTTGACCCCGCACCCGCCCCCACGGCGCATATATCCACGCCCGGCCCCCGCCGGCGCCCGCCCGCGCCCTACGGCGCCGTCGGCAGCGGCTTGGGCGGGTAGCTGCGCAGACCTCAGTGACCCGGTGGTGATCGAAATTGCCCGCCGGTGGCTTGCCTTCGCGGACCCCGAAACGCAGGCGAAGAAGGATGAGGCGCAGAAGGCCCTTGAGGCGGCCCAGCGGCGTGTGAAGAAGCTCGAAGACGACTTCTACGTGTACGGGAAGATGGATGAAGAGCGCTTCGAGGAGCTGAGTGACGGGCAGCGCGCCGTTATCGAGTCCACCACGGCAGCCCTTGAAGCGTTGGACGCGGAGGCAGACCTCTCGCCCCTTGCGCAGATCGGCATCCTGAGCGAGGCGTGGGAAGCGTCGGATACGGCGGACAAGCGGATGCTCCTGAAGTGCGCCCTTGGGGAAAAGGGCATCACGGTCAAACCCGCCCGGCGGCAGGGAGACCACACCCCGATCCTGGAGCGGCTCGAGTTCGACTGGCTGTCGAAGAAGGACACGGCCACCGGGAACTGAGTTCGACGCAACGCGGCTGAGTCTTCCGGACCGGCCTTGTCCGTTTTCGGTAGGCGATCTGCTCAGCAGACTCCGAGTGAGGGCGTCCACGCCCGGTGTGCCCGGACCGGCCCCGGTGCAGGTGCGCCTGACGGGCGATCCCGACGGGCGTACGGGCAGCCTCGGAGGGCCGGTGGATGCCGCCGCTGGGCGCCGGAGCGCCCGCGTGCGCCGACGGGTGCCCCACGGACCCGGAGGCGGGCGCCCGTCGTGCGTGCCCCGCGGGGCGTACTTCGGGCTTCCCCTGTTCGTCTGCGACGGGCAGTGGCGGCAGAGCGGTGCGGCACCTCGTCAGCGGGTCCGGCCGCGCGGGCACTGAGCAGACACCCTGCTGCCCCGTTCGTGCGCTGCCCCTGCTGTGGCGCATGGGCGGGGCGGAGGCGGGTGCGCAAGGATGGGGGCATGCCGAACCGACTTGCGCAGGCCACGTCCCCGTATCTCCTCCAGCATGCGGACAACCCCGTCGACTGGTGGCCGTGGGAGGTCGGCGCGTTCGAAGAAGCCCGGAGGCGCGATGTCCCCGTGTTCCTGAGCGTCGGGTACAGCGCGTGCCACTGGTGCCATGTGATGGCGCATGAGTCCTTCGAGGACGACGACACTGCCGCGTACCTGAACGAGCACTTCGTGTCCGTCAAGGTGGACCGTGAAGAGCGGCCGGACGTGGACGCCGTCTACATGGAGGCGGTGCAGGCCTCGACGGGGCAGGGTGGCTGGCCCATGTCCGTGTTCATGACGCCGGACGGGGAGCCGTTCTACTTCGGAACGTACTTCCCGCCGGAGCCCCGCCATGGGATGCCGTCCTTGCGGCAGGTACTCGAAGGTGTCCACAACGCATGGACGAGCCGACGCGACGAGGTGGGCGAAGTCGCCGCGAAGATCACCAAGGATCTTGCCGGGCGGGAGCTGAGTATCGAGTCCGCAGGGTTGCCCACCGACGAGACCCAGGCCCTCTCGCTCCTCCAACTGACCCGGGACATCGACACGGCGAGCGGCTGGTTCAAGGGAGACACCAAGTTCCCGCCGTCGATGGTGGTCGAGTTCCTGTTGCGCCACCACACGCGTGCCGGTTCCGTGGCGGCGCTGGAGATGGCAGAGGGGCTCTGCGGCGCGATGGCTCGTTCGAGCCTGTACGACCAGGTGGGGGGCGGCTTCCACCGGTACGTACTCACACCGAGGAGCGGTGGACCTTTGGTTCCGCACTTCGAGAAGATGCTCTACGACAACGCGCTGCTGTGCCGTGTCTACGCGCACCTGTGGCGGGCCACCGGGTCGGATCTGGCCCGGCGCGTGGCGCTGGAGACCGCCGACTTCATGGTGCGGGAGCTGCGCACCCCCGAGGGCGGTTTCGCCTCCGCGCTCGACGCCGACAGCGAGGACCCGCGGACCGGGAAGCCCGCGGAGGGCGCGTACTACGCGTGGACGCCCGCCCAGCTGGAGGAGGTGCTCGGCGCGGAGGACGGGGCGCTGGCCGCCGCCTGCTTCGGGGTGACGCAGGAGGGGACCTTCGAGCACGGCGCCTCGGTGCTCCGGCTCCCGCAGGACGGGCCGGTCGTCGACGCCGGGCGCATCGCCGGGATCCGGCAGCGGCTGCTCGCGGCGCGCGCGGCACGGCCCGCGCCGGGCCGGGACGACAAGGTCGTCGCCGCGTGGAACGGCCTGGCGGTCGCCGCGCTCGCCGAGTGCGGGGCGTACTTCGACCGGCCGGACCTGGTCGAGCGGGCCACGGAGGCCGCCGACCTGCTCGTACGGGTCCACTTCCGGGCGGAGGACGGGCGCGCCCCGCGCCTGGCCCGCACCAGCAAGGACGGGCAGGTCGGGGCGAACGCCGGGGTGCTGGAGGACTACGGGGACGTCGCCGAGGGGTTCCTGGCGCTGGCCGCGGTGACCGGGGAGGGCGTCTGGCTGGAGTTCGCCGGGTTCCTCCTGGACCTGGTGCTGGACCGGTTCACCGCCGGGGACGGCTCCCTGTACGACACCGCGCACGATGCGGAGCGGCTGATCCGCAGGCCGCAGGACCCGACCGACACCGCCGCGCCCTCCGGGTGGACGGCCGCGGCCGGCGCGCTGCTCTCGTACGCCGCGCACACCGGCTCGGAGGCGCACCGCACGGCGGCCGAGCGGGCGCTCGGGGTGGTGCGGGCGCTCGGCCCGCGCGCCCCGCGCTTCATCGGGCACGGCCTGGCGGTCGCGGAGGCGCTGCTGGACGGGCCGCGCGAGGTGGCCGTGGTCGGCCGGGCGGACGATCCGGCACGCGCGGAGCTGCACCGGGCGGCGCTCCTGGCGACGGCCCCCGGGGCGGTCGTGGCGGTCGGCGAGCCGGCGGCGGACGGCGGACCGGGCGCGGCCGACGGCGAGTTCCCGCTGCTGGCCGGGCGGACGCCCGTCGAGGGCAGGGCGGCGGCGTACGTGTGCCGGCACTTCGTGTGCGCGCGGCCCACGGCGGACCCGGCCGAACTCGCCGCGCAGCTCGGCGGGCCGGCGGGCTCCTGACCCGCCGGCGCCCCGCCCGTCCGGCGCCCCGCCCGTCAGTGCCGGTAGGCCGCCAGCGAGATGCCGACGTAGTGCGCGACGAACGCGGCCAGCGTCAGCGAGTGGAACACCTCGTGGAAGCCGAAGAAGCGCGGTGAGGGGTTGGGCCGCTTGATCCCGTAGATGACCCCTCCCGCGCTGTAGAGCAGCCCGCCGGCCACCACGAGGACGAGGACGGCTATGCCGCCGGCGCGCAGGAAGTCGGGCAGGAAGAAGACGGCCGCCCAGCCCATCGCGATGTAGCAGGGGGTGTAGAGCCAGCGCGGGGCGCCGACCCAGAAGACCCGGAAGGCGATCCCGGCCGCGGCCGCGATCCAGACCGCCCACAGCAGCGTCCGTCCGGTGGAGGGCGGGAGGAGCAGGACGGTCAGCGGGGTATACGTCCCCGCGATGATCAGGAAGATGTTGGCGTGGTCGAGGCGGCGCAGGACCGCCTCGCCGCGCGGCCCCCAGTTTCCGCGGTGGTACACGGCGCTGATCCCGAACAGCAGGCAGGCGGTGAGCACGTACACCCCGCACGCCACCCGGGCGCGCGTGGAGTCGGTGAAGGCCATGAGGGCCAGGCCCGCCACGACGACGGCGGGGAACATCCCTGCGTGCAGCCAGCCGCGCATCAGCGGCTTGGCCTCCGGCGCGGCAGCCGCCGCAGCGGCCTCCCGCACGACTGCGGCGTCAGAAGTCATGGTCCACATGCTACCTACGGGTCCGTAGGTTTCTCATGGTGTGCTTTACGGAAGATTGACGGGAGTGGCGATGCTCACGTGAGAGGCCCCCTGGACATATGCGCACACGCACCGGATGATCAGATGAGTGCGGTCGGCACCGGATGAGCGGAGCGCGAAGCGTCCGGGTCGCAGCCCCCACGGGGCATACACCAAACGAACCCCTCAACAAGGAGCAATCGTGGCGCGCGACAACGCGGCTCCCACATCCGTCCCGACGAACCACAAGGACCTGATCGCCTGGGTCGACGAGATCGCGGCGATCACCCAGCCGGACAGCGTCGTCTGGTGCGATGGTTCCGAGGCCGAGTACGAGCGCCTGTGCGGGGAGCTCGTCGCGAAGGGAACCTTCCGCAAGCTCGACGAGACCAAGCGCCCGAACTCGTACTACGCCGCCTCCGACCCCTCCGACGTCGCGCGCGTCGAGGACCGGACCTTCATCTGCTCCGAGAAGGAGGAGGACGCCGGCCCGACCAACCACTGGAAGGCCCCGGCGGAGATGAAGGACATCTTCACCGGCGAGAACGGCATCTTCCGCGGCTCCATGAAGGGCCGCACGATGTACGTCGTCCCCTTCTGTATGGGCCCGCTCGGCTCCGAACTCTCCGCGATCGGCGTCGAGATCACCGACTCCGCCTACGTCGCGGTCGCCATGCGCACGATGACCCGCATGGGCAGCGCCGTGCTCGACGAGCTCGGCGAGGACGGCTTCTTCGTCAAGGCCGTCCACACCCTCGGCGCCCCGCTCGCCGAGGGCCAGGCCGACGTGCCGTGGCCGTGCAACACCACCAAGTACATCTCGCACTTCCCGGAGACCCGCGAGATCTGGTCCTACGGCTCGGGCTACGGCGGCAACGCCCTGCTCGGCAAGAAGTGCTACGCCCTGCGCATCGCCTCCGTCATGGCGCGCGACGAGGGCTGGCTCGCCGAGCACATGCTGATCCTGAAGCTCACCCCGCCGCAGGGCGAGGCCCGCTACGTCGCCGCGGCCTTCCCGTCGGCGTGCGGCAAGACCAACCTCGCCATGCTGGAGCCGACCATCCCCGGCTGGACGGTCGAGACCATCGGCGACGACATCGCCTGGATGCGCTTCGGCGAGGACGGCCGCCTGTACGCGATCAACCCGGAGGCCGGCTTCTTCGGCGTCGCCCCCGGCACCGGCGCGCACACCAACGCCAACGCCATGAAGACGATGTACGCCAACACCGTCTTCACCAACGTCGCGCTCACCCCGGACGGCGGCGACGTCTGGTGGGAGGGCATGACGGAGGAGCCCCCGGCCGAGCTGATCGACTGGAAGGGCAACCCCTGGACCCCGGAGTCCGGGACCCCGGCGGCCCACCCGAACGCCCGCTTCGCCGTCCCGGCCGCCCAGTGCCCGACGATCGCCCCCGAGTGGGAGGACCCCAAGGGCGTCCCGGTCTCCGCGATCCTCTTCGGCGGCCGCCGCGCCTCCGCCGTCCCGCTGGTCACCGAGTCCTTCGACTGGAACCACGGCGTCTTCATCGGCTCGAACATCGCCTCCGAGAAGACCGCCGCCGCCGAGGGCAAGGTCGGCGAGCTGCGCCGCGACCCGTTCGCCATGCTGCCGTTCTGCGGCTACAACATGGGCGACTACATGGCCCACTGGATCAAGGTCGGGGCCTCCGCGGACGCCGCGAAGCTCCCGAAGATCTACTACGTGAACTGGTTCCGCAAGAACGACGCGGGCAAGTTCGTGTGGCCCGGCTTCGGCGAGAACAGCCGTGTCCTGAAGTGGATCGTCGGCCGCCTCGACGGCACCGCCGAGGGCGTCGAGACCCCGATCGGCATCCTGCCGACCAAGGCCGCCCTCGACCTCGACGGCCTCGACATCGCCGACGAGGACCTCGACTTCCTCCTCACCGTCGACAAGGACGTGTGGCGGGACGAGGCCTCCCTGGTGCCCGAGCACCTGAACACCTACGGCGAGCACACGCCGAAGGAGCTGTGGGACCAGTACCACGCGCTCGTGGAGCGCCTGGGCTGAGCCGCAACACGCCCTGAACCAGGGCCCTTTGAACGTGGGAGTCCCCGACCAAGCGATTCCCACCGCTGTGGGAGCCCCCGACCAAGCGGTTCCCACCGCAGCCGCGGGCCGTCCCGGAGAGTCTTCGTGCTCCTCCGGGCGGGCCGCGCGCACCCGCCGGCGGCGGGCCCCCGGTGCACGGGGGCCCGCCGCTCGCGCGTTCCGCCCGCTCGCCCGTTCCGCGGGCACCGCGATGCGTCCCGCGGCCCGCGGGCGGGCAGCCTGCTCCCGTCGACAGGCACTTTCACGGCGAGACGGGTGAGCGCACGGTGGCCGACCGGTCCCTCTTCGAAACGGCGTACGCATCGGCGGATGCTGGCAGCGGGCCCGCCGGACCGCCAGGATCGTCTCCTGGGCGCGGGCGCGCAGGGCGCGGGGGCCGCGCCGGAGGTGATGGGCTGGGCGCGATGGGTGCGATGACGGCGTTGAAGCGGCACGGCCGGCTCCTCGGCCTGTCCGCGGTGGCGGCGGTGCTGGTGTTCACACCGCTGGGCCTGTACGTGTGGGGCGGCGGCGGGCCGGCCGCCGCGCCGCCGCGCGACGCGCTGCAGGACGTACGGGTCACCGGGTGCCGGGTCGACCCGGCGAGCCGGAGGGTGGTCGCCGCGGTCGAGGCCTCGGGGCGGCCCGGCGGCGCGGGGGCGTACGTGGTGACGGTGGAGTTCCGCGACGACGACGGGGCCCGGCCGGGCGGGCGCGCCGCGCAGGCCCTGGTCCGGATTCCCGGGGTGGCTCCGCAGGCCGTCGAGCGGGGCGAGGTCGTCGGGCCGGTGTGGCCGTTCGCGGCGGTGCCGTGGTGCGGGGTCGCGGGGGCGGAGTTCACCCCCGCGCCGTGACCGCGGGCGGCGGAAGGGAGCGTACGGGGATGCGCGCTCCGGGGCGGGCGTACGGCGTCATGGCTCCCGGTCCGGAGCCTCCGCGGCCCCGGACCGGGGCCGTCACAGGCGCCCGGCGAGGTTCCCGGAGAACCGGCCCAGGGCGGCGGTGTGCGCGTCCATCAGCTCGGCGGCGAGGATCGCGACGGTGGTGTCGGCGCGGGACGCGGCCACGACCAGCGCCCGGCCGGCGAGGTCGTGCGCCCGCCGGTGGAGGGCGGCGGGGTCCGCGGCGGGGTCGTGCGGCTCCCGGGCGGGGGCGGTGCCCCGCAGCCGGCCGACCTGGGCGGCGATGCGGTCGCCGGCGTCGCCCAGCCCCAGCGCGTCCGTGACGGCCAGCAGGGCGGTCAGGTGCCCGGCGAGCTGGTGGTCGAGCGCTTCGGCGCGGGTGCTGTGCGGATAGTCGGAGTGGCGGCCGCCCACACGCTGGACGACCGGCTTGGTCCGGATCGGCTCGTACATGAGTGGCCTCCCGAAAGTCAGGAGACCATCTTACATTGGATTCGTTCTAAAATTTTTCCTGATCCTGGACCGAGGGGCGGTGGAGCGGGGCCGGACCCCTCCACCGCCCCTCGGGCGTCCCTCGACCGCGGGCGCGGCCCGCCGCCGTCAGTGCTGGCCGTAGCCGTCCAGGAACCTGCCGATCCGGGTCACGGCATCCGCCAGGTCGGGGGCGGCCGGCAGCGTCACGATCCGGAAGTGGTCCGGCTCGGGCCAGTTGAAGCCCGTCCCGTGGACCACCATGATCTTCTCGGCCCGCAGCAGGTCGAGGACCATCTGCCGGTCGTCCTTGATCTTGTAGACGGCCGGGTCGAGCCGCGGGAACAGGTAGAGCGCCCCCTTCGGCTTCACGCAGGTGATGCCGGGGATCTGGGTCAGCAGGTCGTATGCGGTGTCGCGCTGCTCCAGCAGCCGCCCGCCCGGCAGCACCAGGTCCTGGATCGACTGCCGGCCGCCCAGGGCGGTCGCCACGGCGTGCTGCGAGGGCATGTTCGCGCACAGGCGCATGTTCGCCAGGATGGTCAGGCCCTCGATGTACGAGGCGGCGTGCTGCTTCGGGCCGCACACCGCCATCCAGCCGGCCCGGTAGCCGGCGACCCGGTAGTTCTTCGACAGGCCGTTGAAGGTGAGGGTCAGCAGGTCGGGCGCGATCGCCGCGGTGTTGGTGTGCGTGGCGCCGTCGTAGAGGATCCGGTCGTAGATCTCGTCCGAGCACACGATGAGGTTGTGGCGGCGCGCGATGTCGGTGAGGCCCCGCAGCATCTCGTCGTCGTAGACGGCGCCGGTGGGGTTGTTCGGGTTGATGATCACGATCGCGCGGGTGCGGTCGGTGACCTTCCGCTCGATGTCGGCCAGGTCCGGCATCCAGTCGGACTGCTCGTCGCAGCGGTAGTGCACGGCGGTACCGCCGGCCAGCGAGACGGACGCCGTCCACAGCGGGTAGTCCGGCGCGGGGACGAGGACCTCGTCGCCGTCGTCGAGCAGCGCCTGCATCGCCATCTGGATCAGCTCGGAGACGCCGTTGCCGAGGTAGATGTCCTCGACGTCCAGCTCGATGCCCTTGGTCTGGTAGTGCTGCATGACCGCGCGCCGCGCGGACAGCAGCCCCTTCGCGTCCCCGTAGCCGTGGGCGTCGCCCAGGTTGCGGAGCATGTCCTCCAGGATCTCCGGCGGGCACTCGAAGCCGAAGGCCGCGGGGTTGCCGGTGTTCAGCTTGAGGATGCGATGACCTGCCGCTTCGAGCCGCATCGCCTCTTCGAGGACGGGGCCGCGGATCTCGTAGCAGACATTGGCGAGTTTCGTTGACTGGATCACCTGCATGACGGGAGCTTACGGGCCCTGCGCCGGGCCCGCTGGGGATTCCGGCGCAGGATCGGAGGGGGGTATGTCCCGGTTCGCGCGATGGGAAGGGCGGGGGTGTGCTGGGCCTTGGAAACGGGGGCCGCGGCCGCGCTCCACCTGCGGAATCGGTGTGTCCGCATACGCCCGGCAGGGGTGGTGTTGCGCTCGTCACCCCGCTGCCGCGCGGGGCGCCGCCGGATGCGGGCACGGCTCCTGAGTACGGCTCCTGAGTACGCGCACTCATGCGGCCGGCCCGCGCCCTGGCGGAAGGTGTCCTTCCGGGAGCAGCGGGGACGGAGAGGCAGAGCAGTGGACTTCATAGTCGGCGACATGGCGATCACCACCGTGGGAACGGACGGGGACGACCGGGCGATCGAGTTCCTGGTACGGCCCCACCGCGACGGCCGCAGCGGCGGCCGGGTGCGCAGCGAGGGCTACTTCGCCATCTACCGCGAGCACGGCCAGGGCTGGGAGGGCGCCCGCCTCGCCGTCGACCCCCAGTCCGGGAGTGTCCCCGTCGCCGCGGTCGAATGGGCCGTGGAGTTCGCCCGCGAGTACCTCTAGAAGCCCGCCTGGCGCCGCGTCAGCTGACGCGGCGCCACTGTGGACGGCGGTGCGCCCGGGTCGGCGGGAACTTGCCCGGGGGGCCGGGGCGTTGTCCCGAACGGGTGGGTCCGACCCGGCCTGCGGAGGCCTGAAGGCGATGTGCAGAATGACCCGTATGTCGATAGCGAACATCCCGCAGGCGGCCACCGCCGCAGACGCCCCGGAGATCGGCCGCAACCTGGCCCGCGCCTTCGGTGACGACCCGATGATGTGCTGGTTCTTCCCCGACGCCGCCTCGCGCGAGGAGCGCCTGGCCCAGTACTTCACCACCCTCTTCACCCGGCACTACGTCCGGCACGGCGTCTGCGAGCGCACCGCCTCCGCAGCCGCCTTCTGGGTCGCCCCCGAGGCCGGCGAGCTGGGCGTGCCCGACGTGGAGACCCAGCAGGCCCTGCTGGAGGTGCTCGGCGACCGCGCCGGGCTGTTCCGCGACGCCATCGGCGCGGCCGCCGCCCACACCCCGCAGGAGCCGCACTGGTACCTCGCGGCCATCGGCGCCGACCCCGCCGCCCGCGGCCAGGGCCACGGCGCGGCCCTGCTGCGCTCCGGCCTCGCCAAGGCCGACGCGGCCGGCATGCCCGCGTACCTGGAGTCGTCCAAGGCGGACAACCTGCCCTTCTACGAGCACTTCGGCTTCACCGTCCGCGAGGAGATCGCCCTCCCCGGCGGCGGCCCCACCCTGTGGGCCATGTGGCGCGAGCCGCAGCAGGCGGCCGGCGCCGCCTGACCCCGCCGCGCCCCGGCGCACACGCGGGCGGCCCGGCGTCGCGTTCCGTAAACGCTTGGACGCGGAACGTGTCCCCACGGGACACTGCCTGTCTGCCCGCCCCCCGCACCGCCGCCCGGCACCGCGGGGCTTCCGGGGCGGCGGCCTCGCCCGGGAAGGCGGCCGGCGGGCTGCCGGTACGACACCCCGGGGTGGCGATGGGACCGTCCGCAACACGTTCCGCACCGCGCGGGGCGCCACCGGGCCGCGGCCCGGTGGCCCTCGCGCTCCGTTACTACGGCAGGGAGCTGGCCCGGCTCCGCCGGTTCGCGCTCCCCGCGATGCTGCTGCCGGCGCTCGGCAACATCGGCGTCAACTACCTGGCGCCGCTGGTCGTCGCCAAGCTCGTCGGCCGCATCGCCGACGGCGGCGCCGGCCTCTCCGCGAGCCTGCCCTACGTGCTCGGCTTCGCCGGCGTCCTGCTCCTCGCGGAAGCGCTCTGGCGGCTCGGCGTGCACTGCCTGAACCGGCTCGACGCCCTCGGCATCGAACGGCTCTACGTGATCGGCGTGGACGAGCTGTTCGCGAAGGACGCCGCCTTCTTCCACGACAACTTCGCCGGGTCGCTGACCAAGCGGGTCCTCGGCTTCGCCTCCCGCTTCGAGGAGTTCGTCGACACCCTCGCGTTCGCCGTCGTCGGCCGGTTCGTGCCGCTGCTGTTCGGGTCGGTCGTGCTGTGGCAGTACGAACCGCTGCTCGTCGCCGGGCTGCTGACGATGATCGCCGTCACCGCCCTGTGCGTGGCACCGCTCGTCCGCCGCCGGCAGGCGCTCGTCGACCGGCGCGAGGCGGCCATCGCCCGCGTCTCCGGGCACGTCTCCGACAGCCTGGCCAACATGGACACCGTCCGCGCGTTCGCCGCCGAGCGGCGCGAGGCCGAGGAGCACCGGTCGCGGGTCGCGGAATCGCGCCGGCTCACCCTGCGGGCCTGGGACTACGGCAACCTCCGCATCGACACGGTCGTCGCGCCGATGTCCGTCCTGACCAACGCCCTCGGCCTGCTCATCGCGGTCGCCGTCGTCGGCGGCAGCGTCGCCGCCGCGGGCGGCGGGGGCGGCACCGGACAGGGCGTGGAGGCCGTCGTCGTCGCCTTCACCTACTACAGCAACGCCACCCGCATCATGTTCGAGTTCAACCAGATCTACCGCCGCCTGGAGCGGTCGATGACGGAGGCCGCGCAGTTCACCGAGCTGCTGCGGGAGCCGCCGACCGTCCTCGACCCGGCGGAGCCCGAGCCGGCGCCGCCGCCGCGGGCCGCGGACGTCCGCTTCGAAGGCGTCACCTTCGCCCACAAGGGCGCCCGGCCGCTCTTCGAGGAACTCGACCTGGCCGTGCCCGGCGGCGCCAGGTTCGGGCTCGTCGGCCGGTCCGGCGGCGGCAAGAGCACCCTGACCAGGCTGCTGCTGCGGATGACGGACGTCGACGGCGGCCGCATCCTCGTCGGCGGCCGCGACATCAGCCGGCTGCGCCAGGCCGACCTGCGCAGCCTGATCGCGTACGTGCCGCAGGACCCGGCCATGTTCCACCGCACCCTCCGCGAGAACATCGCCTTCGCCCGCCCCGGCGCCACCGACGCGGAGGTCCGGCGCGCGGCCGAGGCCGCACACGTCACCGAGTTCGCCGACGTGCTGCCCGACGGCTTCGACACGCTCGTCGGCGAGCGCGGCGTCAAACTGTCCGGCGGGCAGCGGCAGCGGGTCGCGCTCGCCCGCGCCATCCTGCGCGACGCGCCGATCCTGCTGCTCGACGAGGCGACCAGCGCCCTCGACTCCGAGAGCGAGATCCTCGTCCAGGAAGCGCTGTGGCGGCTCATGGCCGGGCGCACGGCCCTCGTCGTCGCGCACCGGCTCAGCACCGTCGCCGCCATGGACCGGCTCATCGTCCTCGACCGCGGGCGGATCGTCGAACAGGGCCGCCACGAGGAGCTGCTCACCTCCGGCGGCGCCTACGCGCGGCTGTGGCGGCACCAGTCGGGAGGCTTCCTCGGCGGCGCGGACGGCGGCGGCGGTGGCGGCGGCCCGGAGGACCGCGGCCCGGCGGACGGCGGCCGCAGCGGCGCGGACGCCCCGGCCGACGGCCCGGGTACCGTGGGCCGATGAAGATCATCGACCTGGAGCCGGGCGACCCGCGGCTCACCGCCGACCTGCTGCCCGTACTGCGGGAGCTGCGCCCGCACCTGACCGCCGACCTCTTCGCCGAGATCCACGCCGAGGGCCACCCGCAGGGCCTGCGCTTCAGCGCGGCCTACGAGGACGGGGGCGCGTGTGTCGGCGCGGCCGGGTGGCGCATCGTCGCGAACACCGTCGACATCCGCCGCCTGTACGTCGACGACCTCGTCACCGCCGCCCGCGCCCGCTCCCGGGGCGTGGGCCGCGCCCTGCTCGCCCACCTGGAGGAGCGGGCCCGCGCGGCCGGCTGCCGCCTCCTGGACCTCGACTCGGGCACACACCGCACCGGGGCGCACCGCTTCTACCTCCGCGAGCGGTTCGACATCGTCGCGTTCCACTTCGCCAGGGAACTCGATTAGGGAGTGTCCTTCGGATCATCTGATCGTTGGTTGACGTGGGTCGTTGACGGACGCCCAGTGGGCACGGGCAGGTGATCGACGCGATCGCGTTCGCGTACCGCACCGGCACTCCGCGGATGGACCTGCCCGAGCACTTCGGGTCTTGGAAAGGCGCCCGTGACCGGCTGAGGAAGCGGGCCGCCGACGGCACCCGGGAGAAGGTCTTCACCGCCCTGCCCGCCCAGGCCGACGCCGAAGGCGACCTCGACCGGATCGTCTCGGTCGACTCCACCATCGTCCGGGCTCATCAGCACGCTGCCGGAGCCCGTCAAAAGGGGCCCTGGCCGGCGAGTCGAACGACCATGCCCTCGGCTCCCGCGGCGGGCTGACCACGAAGATCCACCTCGCCTCGGACAGACGATGTCGACCCCTGGCGTTTCTCCATACCCCGGGGCAGGCCGGTGACACACCGGCGTTTCCCGAGGCCATGGTCCGAGTGCGGGTGCCGCGGCAGATCGGCCGGCCCAGGACCACCCCGGAAATGGTCCTGGCCGACACGGCCTCTTCCTCTCGTGCGGTCCGCGCCCGTCTCCGCCGACGTGGGATCCGGGTGGTGATCCCGCGGCCTTCCGACCGGGCCGCGAACCGCAAACGGCGTGGCCGGTTCGCCGCCCTCTTCATCTGGTCAGCTGACCCGAAAGAACCGACCTAGGGGAGGATGGCCCAGCGCTGGGTCTTGTCGCTGCTGTCCGCCGACATGACGGTGGTCTGCGTGCCTCCCGGGCCGGTCACGGTGGTGAGGACGCGGCCGGTGGCCTGGCAGGTGAGGGTGAGGGTGCCGCTGTCGTTCTGGGCGAGCGTCCACTTCTGCCTCGCGTCCGCGGGGTCGATCGTCTGGACGGCCACCGCGTTGTACTGCCCGTAGGACGTCAGGGCCCGAGGGGTGGGGCAGCCGTCGGTGATCCGCACGGTGCCGTCCGCGTTGGCGTCCAGCTTCCAGCGCTGCTCGGGGACGGAGGTGTCGTAGGCGCTCATGTTCGTCCTGCTGGTGTTTCCCACCCAGCAGGGGTCCGCCCGTCGCAACGCGAGGTTGTTGCCGTTGGTCAGCCCGTGGTACTTGCCGTCGCCGACGACCGTCACGGCGTAGTGGATGGTGTGCCGGGCCGTCATGTGGAGCGCCGTGCCGGTGGTGGCGAGCGGCGGACTGGCGGCGGGGCGGACGTTCTTGAAGTACTCGGCGAAGGCGGCCGGCTTGTTGGCGGTCAGCGCCTTGATGGTGCCCTGCCATCCGCCGTCGACTTCCCGCCAGAGGCCGAGCAGCGCACCGGTCACGTTTCCGGGAACCTGGTCGCCGGTGTCCCAGCCGCCGCCGTAGACGTACTCGCTGCTGCTGCCGTCCGCCCAGACGTGGCGGTTGCCCCCGAGCAGGTAGGAGGCGGTGGCGTTGGCGAAGCCCTCGACCCACGCACAGGGCCGGGAACTGGCCTGCCAGATGATGTTCGGGGAGCAGACGCTGTTGGGCGGCATGGCACCGTTGTAGAGACGGTGCATGAGGAAGTGGCCGCCCTCGTGCAGGACGATGGTCTCGGAGTCGGGGTCGGTGTCGGGAAGGTAGACGGTGTTGTCGAGGCCGTAGCGCGGCCCGTCGGTCGAACCGGGGTACCACTTGACGGTGAGCTCGGTGCAGGACCAGTTGCTCGGCTCGTGAGCGCTCCAGCAATCGCTGACCGGGTTCTCGCGGTACCACCACAGCAGGTTGAGGGTGTCAAAGGCGTGCCAGGCCCGCGAGGTCTGCGACGGGGGTTTCAGGTCACCGACGGAGGTGCTCGCGGAGACGTTCTGCAGCACCGGCGAGTTCATGGTGTAGGTGGCGCCGTTGGCGTCCACGACCTTCCACAGCCGGGTGCTCTCGGCGTCGAACCGCACCCACATGCTGCTCATCGTGGTCGTGGTGACGGGCGTGTGGCAGAGGCTGAAGGAGCCGTCGTAGACCGAGGTGTAGTCCCAGGTCGTGCTGTTGAGCCGGCGCGCGGGATCGGTGGGCTTCTCGCGGCCCCACAGTTCGAGGTTGGCGTTGCGGACGGGCTTGGTGCGGGTGGGCTTGGACGGGCCCTCCTCGGCGGCCTGGTAGTCGTAGAGGAGCTTGCCGCTCAGACAGATCGGGTTGGCGGCGGCGGCGGGCGATGCCGTCAGCGGGACGGCCGCCACGGCGGCTAGGAGCACGGCGCCTAACGTGGCGATGCGGGTCAGGCGCGTGCGCGGGGGTGTGGCCAACACGGTCCTCTCGTAGGGGCCGTCGCCGCTGCCCGGAGCGGACTCCCGGCAGGTGCGGCGACGCGGGCGGGACGGGGCGTCGACAGGCAGGCCGGCGCCGCCGCTCGCCGGTGATCGTTCCGGCGGGCATGCTCATGGTCGGGGTGCGGTCCGGCTCGCGGGAGAGGCACGCGGGAGCATATGCAGGGCGCATGGGCGCAGCCGTCCCGCTGATCCAGGCGAAACACCCTAGGGCTCCTTGTGAGCGCCGCCTGGACATCTTGTCGAGGACGGGCAGGTAGTGGTCCTTCGGGACAATCCAGCACTCCCCGCGTAGGTCCCGCATCGGTTCTGTCCCCGTGTCCAACAGCTGCCCGATCGCCCTGACCTGCTCGTGTGACGGAGTCAGGGGCAGCCAGACCCGGACAGCGCCCGAAGCCGGCAGGGCAACCGATGCGAGATGCCCTGCTGCCAGGCGGGAAGCCAGACCGGCGCGGCCAGGGCCTCCGTGCGCGTGTCCGGCTCCGCAGCCGGCCTCTTCCGGGGGAGCCCGCCCATCGGCCGCAGGCAGCCCTTTCCCGACTTTGGGCAGGCGTGCAGTCGCACTGTCGGCCCCCGGCCCGGTCCGTCACGGCAGTCGACCGCGGCCCCTTCGCCGGGCGGGGCGGCAGACCTATCGCGGTGGCAGCGGGCCGGTGCGGCGGACGGGTTCCAGGATGACGAGCGGGATGGTGCGGGCCGGGCGGGCCCTGGCCTGGTAGTCCTCCAGAGCGGGCCAGAGGCCGGCCAGGGCCGGCCAGTAGACCTCGCGCTCGTCCGCTCCGGCCGTGCGGGCCAGGGCAGGCGCGATGTCCGGGCCGACCTGGACGCGGACCTCCGGGTGCGCGGCCAGGTTCCGGTACCAGTCCGGGTGCACGGGGGCGCCCCACGCGGCCGCGGCGACGACCAGGCGCGCCTCGTCCTCGGTGTAGATGAGGGGCGTGCGGGTGGTGCGGCCGGTGCGGCGGCCGACGGTGGTGAGCAGGAGCGTGGGCACGCCGTGCCAGAGCTGGCCGTCCTGGCCGCCGGTGGCCGCGTAGTCGCGGACGTGGTCGCGGACGGAGCCGGGGCGCGGATCGGCGGGGTGGTCCCAGTCGACGGTGATCGTCTGCATGCTGTGCCTCCGAGTAGCGGACCCCGGGAGCGTCAACGATCCTCCGGCGGATCCGGATACGGTCGTCCCACCCGTAGCGCAAGCGAGGTGGTCTGGACCAAGCTCTTTGCATGGATCTGGAGTTGAGGCATCTCAAGGTCATCCGGGCGGTCGCGGACGCCGGGAGTCTGACCCGCGCCGCGACCCGGCTCGGACTTGCCCAGCCGGCCCTCAGCACCCAGCTCAGACGGATCGAGCGGGCGCTCGGCGGGGCGCTGTTCGTCCGCGGACGGGACGGCGTACGGGCCACCGCGCTCGGCGAACTCGTCCTGGACCGGGCACGGGTCCTGCTGCCCGCGGTGTGCGAACTCCAGGAGGAGGCCACCCGGTTCGCCCGCCAGGGCACCGCCGGCCACCGCATCGGCGGGACGCACGGGCCGCTGCTCGGCGGGCTCGTCGACCGGCTCGCCCGGCAGGACCCCGGGGTGCCGGTGACGACCCACACCTCCTGGTCGGAGCGCGAGATCGCCGGATCCGTCGCCGACGGGCGGCTCGACTTCGCGCTGATCGGCGTGTGCGGGGAGAGCCCGCCGCCGGAGCCGGGGCGGCTCGCGTGGATGGAGGTCGCGCGGGACCCGGTGCACGTGATGCTCGCCGAGGACCACCCGCTGGCGCGGCGGGCCGAGATCGAGCTGACCGAGCTGGCGGCGGAGGCGTGGACCGACGTGCCGGGGGACGGGTGCTTCGGGGACTGCTTCGCCGCGGCGTGCGTGCGGGCCGGGTTCACGCCGGCCTGCGTGTACGAGGCGGACACCGCCTCCTGCGTGCATCTGGTGCAGGTGGGGCGGGCGGTGGGGTTGTGCCGGGCGACGTTCCCGGCGACCCCGGGGGTGGCCACCCGGCCGCTGGCCGGGACCCCGCTGGTGTGGCGGCACCTGCTGGGCTGGCACCCCGCCGGGCGGGCCGCGGCCCGCGCCGCCCACGTCCTGGCCCAGGCCCGCGCGGCCCACGCCGAGGCGATGACCCGCGCCTCGCCGACCCCCACGGCGGTGCACCCCTGATTCCGCCGCGGGATCCCGCACACCCCTGACCCCGGGAGGGCCCGGGCTCCTCCCGGTGCCGCGCCTCAAGCGCCGGCGGGGCTGGTCTTGGCGGCGGCGGGTCGGGGTCGGCCGGGTGCCGGGGTGTCGCGGGCTCTGCCCGGACCCGCGCCTCAAACGCCGGCGGGGCTGGGGTGGGTCGGCGTCGGCCGTTGACGTGGGACGGTGCCGGGTGTCGCGGGCTCTGGCCGGGCCGCGCCTCAGGCGCTGGCGGGGCTGGAGTCGGCCGGCGTCGGCCGTTGGCGTGGGCTGGGCGGCCTGCGGGGCCGGGTGCGGGGCGCGGCGCGGCGGGGTCCGTTGGTGCCGGGGGTGTGGGGGCTCCGGCCGGGGCCGCGCCTCAGGCGCCGGCGGGGCTGAGTCGGTCGGCGTCGGCCGTCGGCTTGTGTGTGGCCGAGGAGGCCGGAACCGCCTCGCGGGCTTCCGCGGCCGGGCGCGGCGACCTACGGCCCTGCCGGCGAGGGGGCCGCACGGGGTGGGTGTCGGGCCCGTTCCCCGGCTCGGGGCCGGTGGGCGGGCGGGGCCCGCCCCCGTGGGGGCGGGCCGGGGCCGCAGCTACGGGAGGTAGCGTTCGATGACCCTCGGGCCTTCCTTCTCGATCAGCTTCCGGGCCTTTTCGACCCGCTCCGGAGTCGGGTCGGCGCCCGTCGCCATGACGAGGTCCTCGGGGTCGTACGCCCGCTCCCCACCCGTGAACAGCTTCGACGAAGGGGTCACGGACTCACGCTGCTGGTCCGATTCTGTTCCCATCGGTTGCCTCCTAGGAGTACCTGCCTGGTGCCCCCATCCTCCGGCCGCACCCCCATGAACGCACGTCGGCGCCCGGCGCCCGCCCGGCGCCCGGCCCCGCCCGGCCGGGCATAACACCGGGGGAGGGGCCAACCGGCAGTACCCGCAAGCCTGTTGGGGTCCCTACGGTTTCCGCATCCCCGCCGAAGACCGAAGGGACCCCCCATGCCCAAGCGACACGCCCGGTCGGCGTGTACCGCCCTGGCCGCGGCCGGCCTGCTGCTCGCCGCAGCCGTCGGGACGGCCGCCGCCGAGCCGGCGGCCCGGACCGCCCCGGTGCCGACCGCCGCCGAGACCCTGCGCACCGCCGAGGCGCAGCCCGAGCTGCTGGCCGCCATGCAGCGCGACCTCGGGCTGAGCCCGGACCGGGCCAGGGCCCGCCTCGCGCACGAGGCCGAGGCCGGTGCCGCCGCCGCCCGCCTGCAGAGCCGCCTCGGCCCCGCCTTCGCCGGCGCCTGGGTCGACGGCTCGGACACGGCCGCCCTGTCCGTCGCCACGACCCGCGCCTCCGACACGGCCGCGATACGCGCCGCCGGCGCCCGGCCGGTCGTCGTCACCCGCTCCCTCGCCTCCCTCGACGCCGCGAAGGCCGCCCTCGACCGGGCCGCCACCCCCGGGACCCCGGTGCGCTACGTCGACCCCCGCACCAACACCCTCGTCGTCGAGGAGGCCGAGCCCGGCGCCGCGGCCCGCCTGCTCGCCGCGACCGGAACCGACACCTCCCTCGTCACCGTGGTGCCGACCGCGCAGGCCCCGCGCCCGCTGTACGACCTGCGCGGCGGCGACGCGTACTACATGAACGGCAGCGGCCGCTGCTCCGTCGGCTTCCCGGTGACCCGCGGCACCACCCACGGCTTCGCCACCGCCGGGCACTGCGGCCGGGCCGGGACGACGACGACCGGCTTCAACCGGGTCGCCCAGGGCTCCTTCCAGGCGTCGGTGTTCCCCGGCAGTGACATGGCCTGGGTCGCCGCGAACACGAACTGGACGGCCACCCCGTACGTCAAGGGCAGCGGCGGCGCGAACGTGCAGGTCACCGGCTCGGTCCTGCAGCCTGTCGGCGCGTCGGTCTGCCGCTCGGGCTCCACGACCGGCTGGCACTGCGGCACCATCCAGCAGCACAACACCAGCGTCACCTACCCCGAGGGCACCATCTCCGGCGTGACCCGCACGACGGTGTGCGCCGAGCCCGGCGACTCCGGAGGGTCCTACATCTCCGGCAGCCAGGCGCAGGGCGTCACCTCGGGCGGCTCCGGCAACTGCTCCAGCGGCGGCACCACCTTCTTCCAGCCGCTGAACCCGATCCTCTCCGCCTACGGGCTGACCCTGAAGACCACCGGCGGCGACCCGGGCCCCGGCCCCGGCGACCCCGAGCCGGGCGGCACCTGGAAGGCCGGCGCCGTCTACACGGCCGGCGCGACCGTCACGTACGGCGGCGCGAGCTACCGCTGCCTGCAGGGCCACCAGGCCCAGACGGGCTGGGAGCCGCCGAACGTCCCCGCGCTGTGGCAGCGCCTCTGACACGCCTCCCCGCGTGAGGACGGGGCGGGTGGCCCGCGGCTGCCAAGGGGGGAGCCGCGGTGCACCCGCCCCGTGCCCCCTTCTCCGCCCCGCTCCGCCCCCTCCCGCTACACCGCCAGCGCCGCCACCGCAGTCGCCGCCGCGATCGCCCCGCAGACCACCAGGTTGACCACCCGGTGCTCCCAGAAGACGGCGACGAACTCGCGGATGGTGGCGCTCGGCCAGAAGTAGCGGGCGGTCGGCGAACCGACCACCTGCCCGTTCACGCCCGCCTTCCGTGCCGTCATCGCGGCGCGGAAGGCGTGGAAGTTGTTGGTGACGACGACGCACCGGTAGTCCGGACCGGCCTCCGCCTCCATCACCTCCCGGCTGAAGGCGAGGTTCTCGTCCGTCGTCCGGGAGCGGTCCTCCAGCCGTACGAGCTCGGGCGCCGCGCCCTGGGCGAGCAGCCAGTCCGCCATCGCCCGCGCCTCGGGGACCTTCTCGTCCGGTCCCTGACCGCCCGACGCCAGCAGCAGCGGCACCCGCCCGCCGCGCGCCGCCTGCGCGGCCTGGAGCCGCAGGCCCTTCTCCAGGCGGGAGGCCAGCAGCGGCGGCACCCGCTCGCCGCCGAGCAGGCCGGATCCGAGGACCACCACGAAGTCGACGTCGCCGCGGACCGGGGTGCGCCCGTACAGGAAGGCGTACGCGAGGAAGCACACGAACAGGAACGAGACGTAGGCGACGAGCAGCACCAGCCCGCCGACGGCCGCGTCCATCGCGGGCGAGCCCCGGTCGGCGACGTACGCGACGAGCGCGATCAGCCCGAGGATCCCCGTCCCGGCGGCCAGCGACAGCAGGTTGGCGGGGCTGCGGCCCTCCCGCCGGAGCATCGTGATGCCGTTGCCGACGAGGAAGCCGGCGAGCGCGAGCGTGCCCAGCGCCGGCACCAGCAGGACCAGCGCCACCGCGACGACCCCCAGCAGCGGCGGCAGCGACGGGATCAGGAACAGCACCCCGATCGAGGCCCATATGAGGGTCAGGCCCAGCAGGACGGCGTTGCGGAAGCGCCGGCGGTCTGCCCACACACTCACCAGGAACAGCAGCAGCAGGACGGCCGCGGGCGCGAAAGCGATCATGCGCCCCAGCGTACGGCGCGTCAGCGCCCCCGGAACGGGGTGCGGCGCACCGCCCGCCCCGCCAGGACCCCGGTGCGCCGGCCCTCCCGCATCACGAACCGCCCGTCGACCAGGACGTGCGGGATTCCGGCGGGCAGCGCCCGCGGGTCCGCGTACGACGCGCCGGCGGCGACCGTCTCCGGGTCGAACAGCACCAGGTCGGCCCGGTACCCCGCCCGCACCAGCCCGCGGTCCGGCAGCCGCAGCCGGGCCGCCGGCCGGCCCGCCAGGTGCGCCACGCACTCCTCCAGCGACAGCACGCCCAGCTCGCGCACGTACCGGCCCAGGTAGTGCGGGAAGGTGCCGTACGCCCGCGGGTGCGGCTTCGCGCCCCGCAGGATGCCGTCGGAGCCGCCGGTGTGGACGCGGTGCCGCATGACCTCCCGCACGTTGCCCTCGTGTCCCACGTGCTGCAGGACGGTCGCCCCGAGCCGGTCGGCCAGCAGCAGCCGCCGCGCCTCCTCCCAGCCGCGCAGCCGCCGGCCCACCCACGCGCCGTTCGCCGGGTCCGCCGTCCCCGACACCTCCACCGCCGACCAGTCCACCGGCACGCCGTGGCAGCCGTCCGAGCCGTCGGCCTCCATCGTGTGCCGGATCCGCTCCGCCTCCGCGCCGTCGGCCAGCCGCGCCAGCAGCGCCCGCGGCCCGCCCGCGGCCGCCCAGCCCGGCAGGAGCGCGGCGAGCGTGGTGCAGCCCGGTGTGTACGGGTAGCTGTCGAGGGTGATGTCGGCGCCGCGGTCCAGCTCCGCGTCCAGCAGCGCCAGCAGCTCGGGCGCGCGGCCCGCGTTCTCCGGGAAGTTCATCACGGCGTGCGCCAGGTGCAGGGCGCAGCCCGCTTCCCGGGCCAGGGCGACGACCTCCGCGTACGCGTCGAGCGCGCCCCGCCCGTACGAGCGGTGGTGCGGGCACCAGTAGCCGCCGTACGCGGCGACGACCCGGCACAGTGCGGCCAGTTCGCCGGCGGAGGCGTACATGCCGGGCGCGTAGGTGAGCCCGGACGACATGCCGACCGCGCCCTGCGCGAGGCCCTCGGCGACCAGGGCGCGCATCCGGTCGAGCTCGGCGGGCGCGGCGGGCCGGTCCTCCCAGCCGACGGCGTACGCGCGCACGGTGCCCTGCGGGACGAGGTAGGCGGCGTTGACGGCGATGCCCGTGCGGTCGAGGCGGTCCAGGTAGCCGCCGACGGTGCGCCACGTGAAGTCGGCGTCCTCGCCGGGCCCGTTCCAGCCGGTGATCGCCGCCCGCACCTCGGCGAGGGTGCGGTCGTCGGCGGGTGCGTAGGAGAGGCCGTCCTGGCCGAGGACCTCCAGGGTGACGCCCTGGGCGGCCTTGGCGGTGTGGTCGGGGTCGTGGAGCAGCGCCAGGTCGCTGTGGGCGTGCATGTCGGTGAACCCGGGGGCCAGGGCCAGCCCGGCGGCGTCGACGGTCAGCCGGCCGCCGGACCGGATCCGGCCGATCCCGGCGATCCGGCCCCCGTGCACGGCGACGTCGGCCGTGTACGGGGGCCCGCCCGTGCCGTCGACGACGAGGGCCCCGCGGAACACCAGGTCCATGCCCTGCCCCCCCCGGGTGAGCGGATCGGGTGCGGTGGCGGCGCCGTTCAGAAGAAGGTGCGGACCAGTTCCGTGACGGTGCCGTCGGGCCCGGTCACCGGGATCAGCGGCCACTTCTCGAAGATCGTGCAGGGGTGCGCCATGCCGAGCGCGACGCGGTCGCCGACCTCCAGCCCGGTGCCGGGCGCCGTCTCCAGCCAGGCGTGCTGGTCGGACAGCTTCACGACGGTGATCCCGGTGCCGGGCCGCTCGGTGCCGTCGGCGCCGCGCACGGCGAGCACCTCGGGCAGGCCGAGGTCGTAGGCGATGTCGCGCTTGCCGGCGTTGACGAAGGCCTGGCCGGGGGTGGGCCGGGAGACGACCTGGGTCCACAGGCGGAAGGCCGGCAGCAGGCCGCCCTCCTCGGGGTGCCGGTTGAAGGGGGTGAGGCCGGAGTACCAGCCGTGGTCGTGCGAGACGTACGCGCCGGAGCGCAGCAGCCGCTGCACGGGCAGGGTGAGCTCGGGGATGCCGGCGAAGACCTCGGCGACCGCGTCGAACCACTCGCTGCCGCCGGCGCTGACGACGATCCGCTCCAGCCCGGTGCCCTTGAACAGCCCGGCGGCGTCGAAGTCGGCGGCGAGGGCGACGAGCCGGCGCAGCCACTCGCGGACGCTGTCGGCGTCGGCGCCGGGCATGGTGGCCTCGTAGCCGGCAACGCCGGCGAGCCGCAGGGTCGGCGCGGCGGCCACGGCGCGGGCGACCTCCAGGCACTCGGCCGCGGTGCGCACCCCGGTGCGGCCCTCGGCGCCGGCGCCGAGTTCCACGACGACGTCGACGGGGCGGGTGGTGCGGCCGGCGAGGGCGGCGTCCATGAGGGCGACCCCGCGGACGGAGTCGACGTACGCGACGAACTCGAACTCCGGGTCGGCGGCGAGCTCCGCGGCGACCCAGTGCAGGGCGGGGGCGTCGACGAGCTCGTTGGCGAGGAAGATCCGGCGGATGCCGAAGGCGCGGCAGACGCGGGCCTGGTGTGGCATGGCGACGGTGATGCCCCAGGCGCCCAGCTCCAGCTGCCGCTCGAAGAGGCGGGGGGCCATGCAGGTCTTGCCGTGCGGGGCGAACTCCAGGCCGTGCCGGTCGCAGAACGCGGCGAGCGCGGCCAGGTTGTGGTCCAGGGCCTCGCCGTCGAGGGTGAGGACGGGGGTGGTGAAGCCGCCGGTGTGCAGGTCGCGGTGCTGGGCGGCCAGCTCGCCGACGGTGAGCCCGGCGCCCGCGGCGTCCGGCGGGAGGCCCTTGAAGCGGTGGTCGACGCGTTCGCGGTCGAGTTCCCGCACCGCCTCCCGGACCGTCGTGCGGGCCGGCTGCCCGCCCGTTGCGGGGACCGGGTGCGGCTGCTGCCCGGCTGCCTCGGCGCTGGCCATGCGGATTCCTCCTCGCGCTGCGCCGGCCGCCGCGTCGGGCGGGCGGCCGGGGCGGCTGCTGTTCGGTGCTGTCTTACCTCCCCGAGGACGGCGGGGCAACGCCGGGCGGTTCCGGGCGCGGCGCGCGGGCGGCGGCGCGGCGCGGGCGCAGGCGCGGGCGGGGGCGTCCCGGTGAGGGGGTGCCCCCGCCCGCGCGGGGGCGGGGCGGGGGGCCGTGTCAGGCGGTGCAGTACTGCGCTTCCTTGCCGATGGAGCGGTACATGCAGTCGGCGTTCTCCAGGAGCTGGAGGACGGCGTCGCGGTTGCGGGAGGTCTCGCGGTCGATCACCTCGTCGGGCGGGTAGAAGCCGCCGCCGCCGAAGCCGGACGGGTACATCTCGAAGGTGTAGCCGAAGATCTTCTGGCTGCCCCACAGCCAGTCGTCGATCGAGCCGTCCGTGATGTAGAGGTCGCTGGACTGCTCGGGCGTGTAGCCGTTGCTGTTCGCCATGCGGGTGCCGACGGTCTTGAAGACGGCGTGGTCGTCGGCGGTCAGGCCGGGGGCGGTGTCGTTGTACGTCCACCCGTACGGCCAGAGCACGAGCTCGCTGTAGGTGTGGAAGTCGATGGCGGCCTTGATCTGCTGCTTGCCGCCGACGACGCGGCTGCGGACGAAGTCGGAGACGGCCTTCACCTCGGGTGCCGACTCGGGGGCGGAGCCGCGGTAGGTCTCGGAGCCCTTGCTGCCGCTGGAGCCGCCGCAGCAGCCCCACTTGTAGTTCCAGTTCCGGTTCTCGTCGGTGCCGACGTAGGAGGAGCCGGAGTTCGGCTGGCGGTTCTTGCGCCAGGAGCGGTAGGAGCCGGTGGCGATGTCGTACTCGCCGCCGTCGGGGTTGAGGTCCGGGATGATCCAGATCTCGCGGCTGTCGACCATGCGGGTGACGCGGGCGTCGGTCCCGTAGGTGGAGCCGAACTCCTTGAGCAGGTAGAGCGCCATCTCGACGGTGAGGTGCTCGCGGGCGTGCTGGTGGTGTGTGAAGAGGACCTCGGGCTCGTTCTCGTCGGCGGCGACGTTGTCGCTGATCTTGATGGCGACGATGTCGCGGCCCTGGTACGACCTGCCGATCACCCGCTTGCTCATGATGGCGGGGTACTGGGCGATGCGCTGGTCGATCTCGGCGCTCATCTCGGCGTAGTTGTGGTAGCGGGAGTCCGCGGACGGGAAGTCCGCCGGGCCCGCCTGGACGCCGCGCTCGGAGCGGTCGGGCGGGCCGCCGAGGGGGGTGAGCTCGTGGCCGAGGCGGCGCAGGGCCTTCGCCTGGAGGGGGTCGGCGCTGACGACGACCGAGCGGGCGTCGACCTCGTCGATGGAAACACCCGTACGGAGCAGGGCCGTTCGCTCGGCCGGAGTCGCCGGGCCCTTGATCTCGTACTGGGTGACGGACTCGTCGAGGGTGGCGGTGGAGGGGCTGGGCGGTGGGGCCGCCGTCGCGCTCATGCCGTAGGCGGGTGCGCCGAGCGCCAGGGCGAGCAGGGCCGCCGTGACGGCGGCCCTGCGTCGTGTGTGGAGCCGCATGCGTTCTCCTGGGTGGGGAGGTGGGGGTAGCCGTGCGGACGGGCACAGCGTGCTCTTGTGGCATGTCCAGGTCAAGAACCGGAAATCGGCCAGATTCCTTCGAAGCCACCCCCACTGGTACCGCCTACGGCAGACTGTGAACCTTCGGACCCACCGCGTTGGACCAGGCGTTGCCCGCCTTGGCGTCCCAGTTCGTCGACCAGGTCATCGCCCCGCGCAGCCCCGGGTACGTCTTCGACGGCTTGAAGGTCCCGCAGTTGGTGCCCCGGGTCAGGCAGTCCAGGGCGTTGTTGACGACCGTCGGCGAGACGTAGCCGCTGCCCGCTCCGCTCGGGGAGGCCGGCACGCCGATGCCGACCTGCGAGGGGTCGAGGCCGCCCTCCAGCTGGATGCAGGCCAGCGCGGTGAGGAAGTCGACCGAGCCCTGGGAGTACACCCTGCCGTCGCAGCCGTTCATCGAGCCGCTGTTGTAGTACTGCATGTTGACGACGGTGAGGATGTCCTTGATGTTCAGCGCCGTCCGGAAGTAGCTGCCCGAGGTGGACTGCATGTCGATGGTCTGCGGGGCCATCGTGATGACGAGCGAGGGCCCGGCCTTCGCCGACAGGGCGCGCATCGCCTGGGTCATGTAGGTGGGGTTGAGGCCGTTCTCCAGGTCGATGTCGATCCCGTTGAAGCCGTACTCCCGCATCAGGGCGTAGGCGGAGTCCGCCAGGTTCGCGGCGGAGGCCGCGTCGTTCACGGTGATCGTGCCCTTCTCGCCGCCGATGGAGAGGATCACCGACTTGCCGGCCGCCTTCTTCGCGGCGATGTCGGCCTTGAACCGGTCGACGGTGTAGCCGCCGAGGCCCGCGCTGTCCAGGTTGAAGGTGATCGCGCCGGGCGTCGCCGTGGCGTCGGCGAAGGAGACGGCGATGATGTCGTACTGCGGCGACACGTCGGAGAGCCGCTGGACAGCCGCGCCGTTGTCGAAGTTCTGCCAGTAGCCCGTCAGGGCGTGCCGCGGCACCGGCGGTCCGGGGGTGCCCGGGTCGCCGCCGGTCGTCGTGCCGGTCACCGGCGCCGACTGCGGCCCCTCCCCGGCCGCGTTGTACGCGCTCACCCGGAAGGAGTACGAGGTCGAGGCGGCGAGCCCGGTGATCTGCGCGGGCGGGCCGGAGACCGTCCGCACGCGGACGCCGTCCTGGTAGACGTGGTAGCCGGCGGCCCCGCCGACCGCGTCCCACGCCAGGGTGAGGGAGTTCGCGCTCTGGCCGGAAACGGCGGCCCCCGCCGGGGCGCCCGGCAGCGACGGGCCGGGGTCCGTCGGGCCGCCGCCGTCGGGGCCGACCACGCTGAACTCGTCGACGGCGTAGCCCGGCTGGCCGTACCAGCCGTGCGCGTACACGGTGACCTGCGTGGTGTTCGGGCCGGTGGTGAAAGTGGCCGACAGGCGCTGCCAGCCGCCGCCCGACCCGGGCGTCCAGGCCGACACGTCCTGCGTGCCGGTGCCGGAGGCGCCGACGTACACGTACGAGCCCTGGACCTGCGCGGCGATCGTGTACGTCGAGTTCGGCTTGACCGTGACGGTCTGGCTGCACCGGGCGTTGTCCAGGCCCGACGGCGCCGCGCGCAGCGCGGCGGCCCCGGTGTGGGCCGGGCCGGAGGCGGTGGCGCTGCTGCCGGGGCTGCAGGTCCAGTGTGTGAGCCCGGACTCGAAGCCGCCGTTGCGGGCGACGTCGACGTCTGCGGCCCGGGCGGTGCCGGCGGACAGGGCGGTCAGGCCGCCGGCGGTGAGGGTCGCGGCGCCCAGCAGGGCGAGTGCGCGTAAGCGGTTCACGAGGACTCCGTGGGGGGAGTAGGGGAGGTGAACAGGGATGCGGAAGGGGGCGCGGGAGGCCGTGGAGCGGCGGTGGGGGGCCGGCACTTCAACTTGGTCCAGACCAATCGTGCTGTCAATGGTCTTTGCAGTGTGGCTTGAACTGATCGGCCGCCCGATCCCGGTTGTCCGGGTTTCCGGCCACCTGCGACCGGTCCGCACCGCACGGGAATTCCCAAGGCCCTGCCCCGCCAGGGGAGACGCGGATATGGTGCTGGGGCACGGGGGAAAGCAGGTCGGCCGTTTGCGGTCGCGCAGGCCGCCGCGGCCGCCGCGGCCGTTCGGGGGCACCGTCCGGCGGAAGCCGGGGGAGGCGCGGTGCACGGGGTGAACAGGGGGATGCGCATGCCGGTCGCCATTGCCGTCACCAGCGCCGATCTGGTGCTGCCGGCCCCGGACCGGCACACCCCGCCGGCCGCCGTCCTCACCCCGCCCGACCGCATCGGCCTCGAAGACGCCCTCGCCGAGACCGCCTCCCTGCTGGAGCGGCACAGCCACGTCCTGGCCGTCGTACCGCCCTGGCTGCCGGCCGCGACCGTCCGCCGGCTGCGCACCGTCCGCGCCATCCTCGAAACCGACCGGATCGCGCTCCTCGACGTCGACCTGCCCCCGCTGGGCACCGCCCTGCTGGTCCGCCAGCTGCGCCAGCTCGCCGTCTGCGACTTCAGCCCCGGCGTCGTCGCCGCGGCCGCCCGCCTGCTCTCCCACTACGTCCACACCGGAGCCGTCCTCGGCTCCGTCGCCCGGCTCGACCGGGTCGACGTCAGCCTCAAGGCGCACGCCCGCTCCTGGTCCCCCGGCGCCCAGTTCGCCGTCCTCGCCCACCCCGTACCCCACCTGGCCCGCCTCGGCCAGGCCGCCGCCGCCGGATCCGGGAGCCGCCGGGCGCACGGCGCGGGCGGCCGCGGCCGGTCCCGCAAGGCCCCGGCCGCGGCGGGCGCCCTCCCCGAGGGCATGCCGCCCGGACCGGCCTACGCCACCCAGCTGACCTTCGCCCGCGGCCAGCTCTCCTCCGACTGGGTGACCGCCGCACTCGCCCCCGCCTGGCAGGTCCAGGGCGTCATGGAGAATCCGCTCCCGGCCGACTCGCCCGCCTGGTGGGGCACGCCGAAGCTCGTCGAGTTCGCCGCCGGCATCCCCGACCTGTCCGTCCTCTACCAACTCGTCGCCTCGGTACGCCGCGAGGAGTGCCGCTGGTGCGGCCTGGAGCTCATCGGCGACCGCTGCGGCTTCTGCGCCGCCCCGCTCCACGCACCGCCGCCGCCCGCCGCGGAGGCCGCCGCCCGCCCGGGCGCCCGTACGAGCGCCCGCACCGGCACCGCACGCTGAGCGGCCGGCCGCCCCGCCGGCCCCGCCGCCCGCCGAACCGCCGCCCCACCGGCACCGCACCACCGCCCCACCGCCCCACGACCGACCGGCCCGAACGAACGAAGAACGGCGAGGTAGTACGGCACATGAACTCACGCCAGCGCCGCGGCGTCATCCTGCTGCTCCTGTCGGTCCTGTGCGCCCTGGCGGCGTTCGGCGGGGTCCTCGTGGTGATCGGCGACGTCAACTCCAAGGTCGGCGCCGAAACCACCGCCTACCGCGCCAAGGCCGACATCGCGCCCTACAGCCCGCTGACCGCCGCCCAGTTCGAGGAGGTCAGCATCCCGAGGCGCTGGCTGTCCGAGACCGCCGTCGACGACCTCGCCACCCTCAAGGACAAGATCGCCCTGACCACCCTCAGGAAGGGCTCGCTGCTCCAGAGCGACATGTTCGTCGACAAACCCCAGCTGCAACCGGGGGAGCAGGAGATCGCCATCATGATCGACGCGGCGACCGGCGTCGCCGGCAAGATCTACTCCGGCGCCAAGGTCAACATCATCGCCACCTTCAAGGGCGCCAAGGAGGGCGACCCCTCCCGCTCCGTGATCATCGTGGCCAACGCCCGCGTCCTGAACGTCGGCAAGCTCACCCCCCTCGACAAGGACGCCGACCGCCGGGGCCCCGCCGAGGCCGTCCCCATCACCTTCGCGCTGAACACCAAGGACACCCAGCGCGTCGCGTACGCCGAGTCCTTCGCGGAGCACGTACGCCTGGCCCTCGTGGCGCCCGGCACCGACTCCGCGCCCGGCGCGGCCGACCGCACCTACACCCTCGACGGGGACAAGTGAGGCCCGGATGACCACCCGAATCCTCCCCGCCGCCGGCGACGCCGACGCCGCGCGCGCCCTCTCCGCCCTCCTCGGCCAGCTCCCGGACGCCGAGCCGGCCGCACCGCTCCCCGACTCCGGCGCGCTCCTCGACACCCTGGCCCGGCTGGCCGCCGGATCGGTCGACGAGCTGCCCGAGGTCGTCCTCGTCCACGAGCGCATCGGGCCCGTCCCCGCCCTCGACCTCATCCGCGAAGTCGCCCTCCGCTTCCCCGCCGTCGGTGTCGTGCTGCTCTCCTCCGACACCGGCCCCGCCCTCTTCTCCGCCGCCATGGACTCCGGCGCGCGCGGCCTGATCGGCCTCCCGCCCTCGTACGAGGAGCTCGCCGCACGCGTCCAGGCAGCCGCCCAGTGGTCCGCGGGCGTACGCCGCCACCTGGGCCGCCCCGCCGACGCGCCGGGCGGCCCCGGCGGGCGCGTCGTCACCGTCGCCGGAGCCAAGGGCGGCGTCGGCACCACCCTCGCCGCGGTCCAGTTCGCCCTCGCCGCGGCCGCCGCCGGGCGGCGCACCGTCCTCGTCGACATGGACCTCCAGGCCGGCGACGTCGGCTCGTACCTCGACGTGCAGTTCCGCCGCTCCATCGCCGACCTCGCCGGCATCCACGACATCTCCCCGCGCGTCCTCCAGGACGCCGTCTACGACGACCGGACCGGCCTCGCCCTGCTCCTCGCACCCGCCGAGGGCGAACGCGGCGAGGAGGTCGACGACCGGGCCGCCCGGCACGTCGTCACCGCCCTGTGCGGCCGCTACGAACTCGTCGTCGTCGACTGCGGCACCCAGGTGACCGGCGCGAACGCGGCCGTGGTGGAGATGGCGGACACCGCCGCGCTCGTCACCACCCCGGACGTGGTCTCCGTACGCGCCGCCAAGCGCATGGTCCGCATGTGGGAGCGGCTCCAGGTCCGCAAGGCCGAGGACACCGTGATGGTCGTCAACCGCTGGAGCAAGCACACCGAGATCCAGCCCTCCCTCATCGAGAAGATCACCAAGACGCGGGTGGCGAAGACGCCCGTGCCCGCGGCCTTCAAGGAGCTCCAGCCGGTCGTGGACGCGGGCCGCCTCCAGGACCTCGACAACCGGTCCGCCGTCAAACAGGCCCTGTGGACCGTCGCCGGCGAACTCGGCCTGCTCGCCGCCCCCGCCGACCCGGCAGGAGCCGACGGGCCGCAGGCCGCGCTCCCCGGCCGGGACACCGCGGGCGGCGGCCGGGCCTCCGGGGCCGCCCTCGCCGTGCGCGCCGCCGGCCCCGTCGCCCGGCTGCGCCGCGGCGGCGGCGACCGCGGCTCCCTCGGGCCCTGGCCGCGCCGCGGCCGGGAGGGCTGACCGGTGGCCGCGCGCAGACCGCCCGCCGGCCGCGGGCGCGGCCCCGGTTGCGGGCGCGGCGGTCCCGGCCGCATCCGCGCCGCGGCAGGCGACCGCGGGCAGGTCGCCGTCGAGTTCGCCGGGATGGTCCCGATGATCCTGCTGCTCGTCGCGGCGGTCTGGGAGTGCGTCCTCATCGGGTACGCCTTCTCCCTCGCCGGGAACGCGGCGGACGAGGCGGCCCGCGCGGGCGCCGTCAAGGGCGGCGCCGCGTGCGCGGCCGCCGCCGGCGAGCACATCGGCAGCGCCTGGGGCATGACAGCCGACTGCCGTGCGGAGGGCCGCCTGTACAAGGCGACCGTCAAGCTCGAAATCCCGGTGCTCCACCCGTCGCTGAGCTTCGGGTCCATCACCGGCGAGGCCGGCGCGGTGCGGGAGAAGGAGGACTAGATGCCCCGACCCCGACCCCGACCCGGGTTCCCACTCCGGCCCCCCCGGCCCGGCGACCGCGGGCAGGTCGCCCTGGAGTACATCGGGTTCATCCCGATCCTGCTGTTCGTCGCCCTGTGCGCGATCCAGCTCGGCTGGGTGGCGTACGTCCACGAGCAGGCCGACACCGCGGCGCGGACCGCCGCCCGCGCCGAGGCCCGCGAGCCCGGCACCGGGACCGCCGCCGGGGCGGCCGCCGTCCGGTCCGGGCTCGAACCGCGCGTCCAGGTCGCCGCCGACGCCGACGCCGTGACCGCCACCGTCACCATCCCGATCACGTCCCTCGTGCCCGGCCTGTCCCTCGACGACGCCCGGGCGACGGCCGTGATGCCCAACGACGACCCGGAGGTCGGACCATGAGCCTGCGTTCCCGGGTCGCCACACCCGACGACCGGCACGGCCCCCGCGAGGACGGCCTGCTGGTCTCCTCCTACCGCGCCAAGCTGCTGGAGGAGATCGACCTCGCCGAGATGTCCGCCCTCGCCCCCGCCGAGCGGCGGGGCCGGCTGGAGCGCGTCCTCGGCCACATCATCAGCCGCGAGGGGCCCGTCCTCTCCACCGCCGAACGGGCCCAGCTCATCCGCCGCGTCGTGGACGAGGCCCTCGGCCTCGGCGTCCTCGAACCGCTCCTGGAGGACCCGTCGATCTCCGAGATCATGGTCAACGGCCCCGACCAGATCTTCGTGGAGCGCGCCGGGCGGGTCGAGCAGCTCCCGCTCCGCTTCGCCTCGCACGAGCAGCTCATGCAGACCATCGAGCGCATCGTCTCCACCGTCAACCGGCGCGTGGACGAGGCCAACCCGATGGTCGACGCCCGCCTGCCCAGCGGGGAGCGCGTCAACGTCATCATCCCGCCGCTCTCCCTCACCGGCGCGACGCTGACCATCCGCCGCTTCCCGCGGGCCTTCACCCTGCACGAGATGATCTCCCTCGGCTCCCTCGACGAGCAGATGCTGATGCTGCTCGCCGGGCTGGTCCAGTCGAAGATGAACGTGATCGTCTCCGGCGCGACCGGCACCGGGAAGACCACCCTCCTCAACGCCCTCTCCGGCCTCATCCCGGACGGCGAGCGGATCATCACCATCGAGGACTCCGCCGAACTCCAGCTCCAGCAGGCACACGTCATCCGCCTGGAGTCCCGGCCCCCGAACGTCGAGGGCAAGGGCCAGATCACCATCCGCGACCTCGTACGCAACTCCCTGCGCATGCGCCCCGACCGCATCATCGTCGGCGAGGTCCGCGGCGGCGAGACCCTCGACATGCTCCAGGCCATGTCCACCGGCCACGACGGATCCCTCGCCACCGTCCACGCCAACAGCGCCGAGGACGCCCTCATGCGCCTGCAGACCCTCGCCTCCATGTCCGAGGTCGAGGTCCCCTTCGAGGCCCTCCAGGACCAGATCAACAGCGCCGTCGACATCGTCGTCCAGCTCACCCGCTTCGGCGACGGCTCCCGCCGCGTCACCGAGATCGCCGTCCTCGACTCGCACGGCCGCGAACCCTTCCGCATCACCACCGTCTGCCGCTTCGCGGCCCGGCCGATGGGCGCCGACGGCCGCGTCCACGGCTGGTTCGAGTACCACCCCCTGCCGCGCCGCGTCGCGGACCGCCTCTACATGAACAACCAGCCGATCCCGCAGGCCTTCGGCGTCGCCACGTCGGACGACCAGCTCGCCACCCGGACAGCCCTGTGAACCCACTCATCGCCGTCACGCTCGGCACCACCCTGCTGGCCTGCGTCCTCGTCATCGCGGGCGTCCACGTCTACCTCGCCGGCCGGGCCCAGCGCGCCGCCCTCATCGCCCGCCTCGCCTCCGACGGCGCCCCCGTGCCGGCCGGACGCCGCCGCCGCTTCCCCGGCGTCGACCGCCGACTGCGCGGGACGGCTCTCGGGCGGCGCATCGAGCGCAAGCTGGCCGTCACCGGCCTCGACCTCACCCCCGGCGAGTTCTTCGTCTACATGCTGATGTCCGTCGCCGGGATCTGGCTCCTCGCGGCGAGCTTGCTCGCCCCCTTCTTCGGCCCCGTCGCAGGCCTCGTCGGCCTGTGGGCGGCGGGCGCCTTCCTCGACTGGCAGCGCGCCCGGCGCACCGAGCGGTTCATCAACCAGCTTCCCGAACTCGCCCGCATCCTCGCCAACGCCACCCAGGCCGGACTCGCCCTGCGCACCGCCATCGCCATGGCCGCGGAGGAGCTCGAAGCGCCCGCCGGGGAGGAGCTGGCCCGCGTCGCCGACCGCCTCGCCGTCGGCCACTCCATCGAGGAGTCCCTCGGCGAGATCGCCGAACGGCTTCCCTCCCGCGAGCTCGTCGTCCTCGTCTCCACCCTGGTCCTCTCGGCCCGGGCCGGCGGCGCGCTCGTCGGCTCGCTGCGGAACCTGACGGTCACCCTGGAGCAGCGCAAGGAGACGCGGCGCGAGATCCGCACCCAGCTCTCCCAGGTCACCGTCACCGCCTACCTGGTCCCCGCGATCGGCCTGGGCTCCCTGCTGCTGGTGAACCTGATGATGCCCGGCGCACTGGACCGGATGACCGGCGCGTTCCTCGGCCAGAGCGCCGTGCTCGTCGCACTCGGCCTGTTCACCCTCGGGTTCGTGCTGATCCGCCGCCTATCGAAGATCGACGTGTGAGGGGGAGCGAGCCGACGTGACCGCCCTGCTGCTGGCCCTGGCCCTCGGAGCCTCCGTCCTCGGGATCTTCCACGGCATCCGGCTCTACCGGGCCGAGACGAAACTCCCGTCCGACCTGGCGCTCGCCCTGGAGGTCGGCGCCACCCGCACCACCGCCGTCGGCTCCGCCGTCGACCGGCTGGGCATCCGCTGGGCGCCGCTCGTGCTGCGCCTGATGGGGCCCGCCCGCGTGGCACGCAAACGCCGCCAGATCGACATGGCGGGCAACCCCGCCGGCCTCACCATCGACCGCTACGCGGCCCGCCGCGCCGTCTACGGCTTCCTCGGCGCCGTCGGCGCGTTCGCGATGCTGCTGAACGGGCAGCTCGTACCCGCGCTGCTGATGGTCGCCTTCGGCCTGTTCTGGATCGAGGCCGGACTGTGGTCGGCGATGCGGATGCGCCGCGACCACATCGAGCGGACCCTGCCCGACTTCCTCGACGTCCTCGCCGTCGTCGTCAGCGCCGGCCTCGGCTTCCGGCAGGCCCTGGAACGCGTCGCGGAGAAGTACGACGGCCCCTGGTCGGACGAGATCCGCATCACCCTCCAGCAGATGGACATGGGCGTCAGCCGCCGCCAGGCCTTCGACGAACTGCGCCGCCGCAACGACTCCGAACAGGTCGCCCAGTTCGTCACCGCCCTCCAGCAGGGCGAGGAACTCGGCTCCCCGATCGTGGACACCCTGATCGCCATCGCCGAGGACATGCGCCGCACCGACGCCCAGAACGCCCGCCGCCGCGCCGCCCGCGCCGTCCCCAAGGCCACCTTCGCGGTGACCATGTTCATGCTGCCCGGGACGCTGATCCTGCTCGTGTGCGGGTTCGTGTACGGGGCCGACGTCGACTTCGGCGCGCTGCTCGGAGGCGGCTGATGGCAGCGCTGAGCGTCCTCATCGCCGACGGCAACCCCGTCGTCCGCGCCGGCCTCGCCGCCCTCCTCAGCGCGGCGGGCGGCTTCGAGATCACCGCCGAGGCCGCCGACGGCCGCGAAGCCCTCAGCCTCACCCGCCGCCACGCCCCGGACGTCGTCCTGCTCGACGTCCGCATGCCCGGAGTCGACGGCATCTCGGCCCTCCCGCACCTGGTGCGGCTGGCGCCGGTGCTGATGCTGACGTACAGCTGCGAGGCCGAAATCATCCGGGAAACGCTCCTGCTGGGCGCCGGCGGCTACCTGGTGCACGGCGAATTCACGGCGGACGACCTGGTCCGGGCGGTCCGCGACGTCCGCGAGGGCCGCGCCCACTTCACGCCGACGGCCGCCGACGCGCTCCTCGCAGAACTCCGCGCCTCTTCGCAACCGCAACGAACTGTGGCACAGTTTCCGGAGCGGCTGCACAACTCTGTTCTGTTCGGGCTGAGTTCGCGGGAGGCGGAGATCATGGACCTGATCGCGTCCGGAATGAGCAACCAGCAGATCGCGGCCGCGTGCTTCATCAGCGAGAAGACGGTCAAGAACCACATCAACCGCATCTTCGCCAAGCTCCACAGCACCACCCGCAGCGAGGCGATAGCCCGCTGGCTGGGAACCGCCCGCCCGGGGGTGACGGGACGTGGCTAGACACCGCGCACAGTGGGTCCGCAATTGGGCCCCGGGACCCTTGGTGACGAACCGTAACGCGCCGTACGGTCCGCAGACCGACAGCGCCACCGGACCGGGAGGGACCCCTCATGATGCAGAGCACCCTGGCGCGGATGCGGAAGCGGTACACCACGCCCCGAACCCGCGACCGCGGCCAGACGGCCTTCGAGTACCTGGGAATCATCCTCGTGGTGGTGGTCATCATCGGCGCGATCGTGGGCACGGGCATCGGGCAGGACATCACCAACAAGATCAAGTCGCAGGTTGCAGGGATCACGGCGGGCAAGTGATCGCTTGGGGGCGTCGTGACCGTGGGCAGGCCTTCCCCATCTACATCGTGGTGATCACAGGGATGCTCTTCGCTTCCCTGGCCTTCTTCGTCGTGGGCAGGGGTGGGGTTGCCCGCAGCAATGCCCAGGGTGCGGCTGATGCTGCTGCACTTGCTGCCGCGGGCGAGGCGAGGGACCGCGTGTTCCTGGGCCTCGACTTATCCGGCCTGACGTTGGAGGGCTGGAGACAAGTCGCCCACGGGGATCTGCTCACGGGGCGCGGGGCTTGCGAGGAGGCGGTCGCTTTCGCTGCGCGGAACGGTGCCCGTGCGGACTGTCAAGCAGAGATCCCGCTCGTCACGGTCACCGCCACGACGGACGAAGCCATCGGTCAGTCGGTCGTTCCAGGTACGGAGGCCATGAGGGGCAAGGCAACAGCCAAGGCGCTCATCAAACCCCAATGCGAGTTGCGCTCCGCCCCGCAGCCAGCACCGACCTTGACGACACCCGGACCGACGCCCAGTCCAGGCCCCTCGCAGGGCGCGGGAAGCGTCAGCTTCATGTGCGACGGAAAGCTGCTCACCGTGGACCTCGCGAAACCGGGGTCGCTGACCCAACTGGCAAGGCGCCTCTTCACCGTGCGACTGGTCGACTGACAACGGACAACAGAGAAGGAAGCTGCAGGATGAGCATTCGGTACAGGGTGACGGTCCGCGGGGGAGCAGCCATCGCGGTTGCGGCGCTCTCCGCCCTGACGCTGGCCGGATGCGGGGGCAAGGGTGACGGCTCCGAGGGGGATCCCAAAGCGTCGGCCGCGCAGCCTCAGCCCGGCAGCTCACAAGGCAGTGCTCCCTCGGCCGCTGCCGACCCGGCGCAAGTCATCGCCACGGCGAACGGTGAGGGGGGTATGGTGCTTGCCATCAATTCGGCAATCCGTGAGTCCGGCGGCTTTCTGACCGTGAGCGGCCAACTGAAGAACACTGGCAACACTGCCTTCGTCAACACGACGGCGTGGCGGGGGAACGAACTCACAGCGAGCGGGACCTCTGTGGCCGGAGTGTCTCTCACTGACAAGGTCGGCAAGAAGCGGTATTACGTGCTTCGGGACACCGACGGACGGTGCCTCTGTACTACCGGGGTGTCCACCATCGAGGCCGGTCAGACGGTGCCGTTCTTCGCGCAGTTCCCGGCTCCGCCGGCCAGCACGACCGAGGTCGAGTTCAACCTCCCGACGTTCGCCTCGGCGACGATCAAGATTTCCGGGTGACCCCATGACGACACGCCACCGCGTCGCCGCGTCAGCAGCCCTGATCGGCATGCTCATGGCCGGATTCCAAGCCGCCGGCATCGGCGTCGGCACGGCCGCCGCCGACGACGTCAAGCCGTCCGTCCCGCCCGGCACGGAGCCCTCCGCCGCGGCCCCCGTCCCCATCGACTCCCAGGCCCCCGGCCTGAAGATCCCCCAGGGCGGGACGCTCGCGCCCGTCAAGGTGCTCGACATCGCCGAGGTCGTCGAGGACCTCGGCGGCGAGCAGCGCCGCCAGGAGACCAACCAGACCGTCATGATGGCCCTCCAGTCGGAGGTCCTCTTCCCCGAGAACAGCGCCGTCTTCAACGCGGCCGCCGCCGCCCGGATACAGGCCATCGCGCAGGAGATCAACACCCAGAAGGCCGTCCGCATCCGCGTCTTCGGCTTCACCGACGACCAGGGCAGTTACGAGCACGGCCAGGTGCTGTCCAAGCAGCGTGCGGACGCCGTGCAGGCCGAGCTGGCGAAGACGGTCACCGTCCCCGGCGTGGTCTACGACGTCCGCGGCTACAGCGAGGACTACCCGATCGCGGACAACAGCACGGAGGAAGGCCGCAAGAAGAACCGCCGGGTCGAGATCACCTTCCCCCGCAGCACCGGCTCCGGCGCCGTCACCGGCGGTTAGCCGGCACGGCCGTCCGCCGCCCGCAGGAGGGCCGCGGCGGTGGCAGCCGCGCGGCGGGCGGGTTCGGGGCCGGGAGCGAGGGCGGCCACCGCCGTCGCGCCCTCGACCAGGATCAGGAGCTGCTCGGTCAGCTCCCCGCGGTCCGGCCCTGGCGGGAGGGCGTCCGCCAGCAGCGCTCGCAGTTCCGCCTTGTGGCGGCGTACGGGGTTCAGGACCGCGGCCGGGCCGCCCGCGCCGAGTTCGCCGTACGCGTTCAGGAACGCGCACCCGCGGAACCCCGGCTCCGAGAACCATGCGGCCAGCCAGTCGAAGACGGCGGCCACCGGATCGGCGGGGGCCGCCGTGACCGCCGCCCGCAGGCTGCCGGTCCAGCGCCGGTCGCGCCGCTCCAGGTAGCCGGCGACCAGTGCCTCCTTCGCGGGGAACAGCCTGTAGAGCCGCTTCAGCGGTACCCCGGACTCCGCGCGGATGCGGTCCATGCCGACGGCCTGGATGCCCTCTGCGTAGAACAGCGCCTCCGCCGCGTCGAGCAGCCGGGTGCGGGCCTCTTCGTCGTCCATGGCGGCAGCGTAACCCAGTCCCCCTTGCGCTGAGAACGATCGTTCTCTAGCGTTGCGCCTGACTGAGAACGACCGTTCTCAGCTTTGTGTGCGCCCCTGCCCCGCGCCGGCGGCCTTCCGCTGCTGCGCCCTTGCCGAGAGGTGACCGCCGTGACCGACGCCGTCCGCCCGCCCCTGCCGCCCTTCACCGAGGAGTCCGCGCGCGCAAAGGTGCAGGCCGCCGAGGACGCCTGGAACAGCCGCGACCCCGAGCGGGTCGCCCTCGCCTATACGGAGGACTCCGTCTGGCGCAACCGCGACCGTTTCCTCACCGGCCGCGCCGAGATCCGCGCCTTCCTCGCGGACAAGTGGAGTCGAGAGCTCGACTACCGGCTCCGCAAGGAGCTGTGGGCGTACACGGGCAACCGGATCTCCGTCCGCTTCGAGTACGAGTGGCACGACGCCGACGGCCGCTGGTGGCGCAGCCACGGCAACGAGCAGTGGGAGTTCGACGCCAACGGCCTGATGTCCCGCCGCGAGGCCAGCATCAACGACGTCCCGATCCGCGAGGCGGACCGGCGCCTGCACTGAGTGCGCCTCGACAGGGGAGGGCGCGGGAGGGTGCGGGGGCATGCCGCAGAAGGTCGGCACATCCTCTGCGCCGAATTCACCCGAGTGGCGCAATGACGTTCTCGCCGGGCGGCCGATGTACGCCGAACGGGCGACGGTGGTCTCATCACCTGGAAGCGCGGTGACCTGCGCCCGGTGACCGGAGACCTCCACCGGAGTTCAGAGGTGCCCGATGAAACCGAACTCTTTCGCAACAGCGGCTGCACTCGCCTGCGGTCTGATCATGATGGGTCCGGCGTCGCCGCCCGCCTTCGGGCAGGGGGATCCGGCCCTTGGCCCCGTGGCCGGCACGGCCGGCACCGCCGGTGCCGTCCAGGCCAGGGGCGAGACCTGCCCGTCCTCCGACCCTCCGCCCGGTACGGGCTCGCAGATCAACGACGCCGATGCCGCTGCGATCGTCCGGGCCCACAACGACGCGCGCCGCGACGCCGCCCGGAAGTACAACCCCGGCCTCACCGCGACCCCCGTGGTCTGGGACGCCAAGGTCGCCTGCGACGCGCAGGCATGGGCCGACGATCCCGCCTCGAGCGCGGGCGGCGGGCTCCACCACAGCAGCCGCGCCACCAACGGCAACCAGGGGGAGAACCTGCTCAACTCCTCGCCGGGGCCGGCACGCCCCCTGGTTGCCTTCGACCCGTCGGTCTCCTTCAGCTGGATGGCGGAGAAGCCCGCGTTCGACGCCGACAACAACGCCCCGGTCAACAGCGGCGCGGCCGCCGGAACCAACTACAAGGCGTGGGGGCACTACTCGCAGATCGTGTGGATGAACCCGGCGTCGCCCACCACCAAGGTCGGCTGCGGGGTGAAGGAAGGCGTGCCGGTGGGGGACAGCGGCGCAACCGGCTGGATCCTGGTCTGCCGGTACCTCGCGGCAGGCAACATCGGCGGGCAGCAGGCCATCCCACCCGGCGGTGCCCCGGTCCCGCCGCCCCAGCAGCCGTCCACCGCCTTCTCCGGAGCGCGTCCGGCGATGGCGAAGCAGAACGACAACCTGTTGACCGCGCTCGCGGTGGACAGGGAGGGCTTTCTGAATGTGGCGTGGGTGGTGGGTACGCAGCCGTGGCATGCGCCGGTGCGGTTCGGTCCGGCGGTCTTCCCGCCGGGTGCGCCGGTGGCGATGGCGAAGCAGAACGACAACCTGTTGACCGCGCTCGCGGTGGACAGGGAGGGCTTTCTGAATGTGGCGTGGGTGGTGGGTACGCAGCCGTGGCATGCGCCGGTGCGGTTCGGTCCGGCGGTCTTCCCGCCGGGTGCGCCGGTGGCGATGGCGAAGCAGAACGACAACCTGTTGACCGCGCTCGCGGTGGACAGGGAGGGCTTTCTGAATGTGGCGTGGGTGGTGGGTACGCAGCCGTGGCACGCCCCGGTGCGGTTCGGCCCGGCGGTCTTCCCGCCCGGAGCCCCCGTCGCCATGGCGAACCAGGCGCGCGATCTGCTGACCGCGCTCGCCGTGGACAAGCAGGGCGCGCTGAACGTGGCCTGGGTGGTGGGTACGCAGCCGTGGCATGCGCCGGTGCGGTTCGGTCCGGCGGTCTTCCCGCCGGGTGCGCCGGTGGCGATGGCGAAGCAGAACGACAACCTGTTGACCGCGCTCGCGGTGGACAGGGAGGGCTTTCTGAATGTGGCGTGGGTGGTGGGTACGCAGCCGTGGCATGCGCCGGTGCGGTTCGGTCCGGCGGTCTTCCCGCCCGGTGCGCCGGTGGCCATGGCCAAGCAGCAGCCCAGCCTGCTGACCGCACTGGCGGTGGACGAGCAGGGCGCGCTGAATGTGGCGTGGGTGGTGGGTACGCAGCCGTGGCACGCCCCGGTGCGGTTCGGCCCGGCGGTCTTCCCGCCCGGAGCCCCCGTCGCCATGGCGAACCAGGCGCGCGATCTGCTGACCGCGCTCGCCGTGGACAAGCAGGGCGCGCTGAACGTGGCCTGGGTGGTCGGTACGCAGCCCTGGCACGCCCCGGTGCGCTTCGGTCCGGCGGTCTTCCCGGCATCGCCGTAGTACGCACCGTGGGCCGTACCGGTTCGCGCTCGCTTGCCGTCCCAGAGTGCCGGGGGCTGCGGCCAGTGCCCGGGTCGGCCGGATCCCGGTACGTACCGCGGCGCCGGCCTGCGGGCGGCTTCCCACAGGCCGGCGCCGCCCGAGCTGGCGGCCGAGCCCGCGGCTACGCCACCGTACGGCCCGTCAGGACGCGTGGTGGGCGCGGGTGATGAGGTCCGTGGCGACCTCCAGGGCCGCGACCCGGGTCTCCTCCGGGTCGCCCTCCACGTGCTGGAGGAACATCATCCCCGCGTGCAGGGTGAAGAGGGCGCTGACGCAGCGGACCTGGTCCGTCAGCGGGCCGTCGTCGTTGCGGAGCAGCTCGACCAGGGTGAACAGGCGGCGCTTGACCGTCTCGCCGATGCTCAGCTCCCGCATCGTCGCCTGGTTCTCCTGCATGAAGCGGTACAGCTGCGCGCCCGCCGCCATGGCCTCGCTGTAGCGGCGCAGCACCTCCCGCTTGGTCTCCAGGGTGCGCGGCTGCTGCTGCGCCCACTCGATCAGCTCGTCGATCGGGCGGGTGACGTCGTCGAAGACGCTGATGATGATGTCTTCCTTGGTCTTGAAGTGGTAGTACAGCGCCGCCTTCGTGACCTCCAGCCGCTCCGCGATCTCACGCAGCGACGTCTTCTCGTACCCCTGCTCGGCGAAGAGCTCCAGCGCGACGTCCTGGATGCGCTGGCGGGTGTTGCCTCGACGCCCCTGCGGACTGCTGCTGGACATGCCTCTCCCCACACTGCTTGCTTGACGCCCGGCTAGTGGCGGGCTTACCTTCCCCAGTGTAGTGAACTAGCCGGTCGGCAGGTAAGTACACCGCGTGCACGCAGGAGCGGGCCGCGCGGGACTGCCGTCCGGCAACCGGCATGCAACGGGGAGCGGATCATGGTCGACAATGCCACAGAGGCCGGGGCGGCGGCGGAGGGGGTGAAGCCGCGCAGCGTCCGGGTCGTCCTCATGGCGCTGATGATCGCCATGCTGCTGGCCATGCTCGACAACATGATCATCGGCACGGCGATGCCGACGATCGTCGGCGAGCTCGGCGGCCTGGAGCACCTGTCGTGGGTGGTCACCGCCTACACGCTGGCCACCGCCGCCTCCACCCCCATCTGGGGCAAGCTCGGCGACATGTACGGGCGCAAGGGCTCCTTCCTCGCCTCCATCGTGATCTTCCTGATCGGCTCCGCGCTCAGCGGCATGGCCCAGGACATGGGCCAGCTGATCGGCTTCCGCGCCGTCCAGGGCCTGGGCGCCGGCGGCCTGATGGTCGGCGTCATGGCGATCATCGGCGACCTGATCCCGCCCCGCGACCGCGGCAAGTACCAGGGCATGATGGCCGGCGTGATGGCCCTCGCCATGATCGGCGGCCCGCTGGTCGGCGGCACCATCACCGACCACATGGGCTGGCGCTGGTCCTTCTACATCAACCTGCCGCTCGGGGCCGTCGCGCTCGCCATGGTCACCGCCGTCCTGCACCTGCCGAAGAAGAAGGCCCAGGGCAGGATCGACTACCTGGGTGCGGCCCTGCTGACCGTCGCCATCACCTCCACCGTCCTCGTCACCACCTGGGGCGGCACCGAGTACGCCTGGGGCTCGGCCGAGATCGTCGGCCTGATCGCCGTCGGAGCGGTCTCCACGGCCGCGTTCCTGTTCGCCGAGACCAGGGCCGCCGAGCCCGTCATGCCGCTGCACATCTTCCGCAGCCGCAACTTCGCGCTCATGTCGGTGATCGGCTTCCTCGTCGGCTTCGCCATGTTCGGCGCCGTCCTCTACCTGCCGCTCTTCCAGCAGTCCGTGCAGGGGGCCTCCGCCACCAACTCCGGCCTGCTGCTCCTGCCCATGCTCCTGTCGATGATGGCCGTCTCGCTGATCGCGGGGCGCGTCACCACCAACAGCGGCAGGTACAAGGTGTTCCCCATCGCGGGCGGCGCCCTCATGGTCGCCGGGCTGTACCTGCTGGCGCAGATGGACACCGGCACCGGCCGCCTCCTCTCCGGCGTGTACATGGCCATCCTCGGCGCGGGCCTCGGCTTCCTCATGCAGATCACCATGCTGGTGGCGCAGAACAGCGTCGAGATGAAGGACATGGGCGTCGCCTCCTCGACGGCCACCCTCTTCCGCACCCTCGGCGGCTCGTTCGGCGTCGCACTCATGGGCTCCCTCTTCACCGGCCGGGTCACCGACGCGATGACCGAACGCCTCGGCCCCGAGGCCGCCGGCGCGGTCGGCTCCGCGCAGCTCGACGCGGCAAGCCTGGCGAAGCTGCCGGAGGCGGTGCGCGAGGCGTACCAGTACGCGGTCGCCGCCGGCACGCACTCCGCGTTCCTGCTCGGCGCGTTCGTCGCCGTACTGGGCTTCGCCGCGGCCTGGTTCGTCAAGGAGGTCCCGCTGCGCGGCTCCGGCCCCGCTCCGGCCGCCGATCCCGCGGGCGGCGCCCCCGGGTCGGCCCCCGCCGCGGCCCCGCAGGCGCCCGTCGCCCGCTGACCGGCCGCCGCCCGGCAGCCCGTACGACCCCGGCCCCGGCCCCCGCGGACCCCCGAGCGGGCCGGGGCCCTGCCGCAGGCGCCCCCTTCCCTCCGGCCCCGGCCGCCCCGCGGGGCGACAGGACTTTATTTCGTACGATCAAGGACCAAGGTCCTCTACCAGGCCTTTTGGGGCCATTGGTGGGAACCCCTCGCACGGGCGTGCACGTCCTGACCCACAGAAGGGCCGACGGGAACGCCGATCGGGGAGGGGACGCCTCATGGGCCTCAGGGAATTCACGGCACGAGCACGCCGGACGGGCGTGCGCACGCGGGTGGCCGTCGCGGCATCGGTCACGGCCGCGGCGATGACGGTGTGGGGGGTGGCCGCCTTCGCCGGCCCGGACCCCGCCGGCCCGGCCGGCACCGCCGAGGACGGCGCCAAGGGCGCTGCCGAAGACGGCGCCAAGGGCGGGCCCAAGGGCCCCGAGACCCCCGTACAGCGCATACCCGAGGACATAGCCCACGCCTCGGAAGGCGGCGCCGGCGCCGTCAACCTCACCATCGACGACGGCCCCGACCCCCGGTGGACCCCCCGCATCCTCGCCGTCCTGGAGCAGCACGGCGCCAAGGCCGTCTTCTGCATGGTCGGCCCCCGGGCCAAGGCCCACCCCGACCTCGTCAAGAAGGTCGTCGCCGGAGGCCACCGGCTCTGCAACCACGCCATGGACCACGACACGGCCATGGACCGCAAGCCCGTCGCCTACCAGGAGCAGCAGATCCTCGACGCGCAGAAGCTCATCGAGGAGGCGGCCGGCGAAGGCGCCCGCGTCGAGTACTACCGCGCCCCCGGCGGCGCGTTCACCCCCGACAGCCGGCGCATCGCCGCCGCAGCCGGAATGCGCCCCCTCGGCTGGAACGTCGACACCAAGGACTTCCGGAAGCCCGGAGCCCCCGCCATCGTCGGCACCGTCAAACGGGAGCTGGGCAACGGCCCGACCATCCTGCTCCACGACGGCGGCGGCGACCGCCGGCAGACCGTGGAGGCCCTCGGCCAGATCCTCGACTGGCTGGAGCAGCAGGGCCGCCCCACCGGCTTCCCCGTCCGCACCGCCCCCGACACGCCCTGACCCACCGGACCCTGACACACGCGGCCCCCTGACACGCCGCCGGGCGGCGAACGGGTGAGGATCGGCGGCGGCCGCGCCCGCCGGGTGTTCCCTGATCCTGCGCACACCCGTGCGCCCGCCCGACCAGGAGGTCCCCCGTGGCCATCGCGCCCGCCAAGCTGTCCGATCCCGTCGTCAGCGCCTTCGTCGCCGCCGTCAACGCACACGACAGGGACGCCTTCCTCGCCCTCCTCACCCCCGACGCAACCATGTCCGACGACGGCACCGACCGCGACCTGCACGAGTGGATCGACCGCGAGATCTTCGACTCCGGCGGCCACATGGACGTCCAGTCCGAGTCCGACGGCGGCCGCCGGCTCGTCGCCGACTACCGCAACGACACCTGGGGCGAGATGCGCACCGCCTGGCGCTTCACCGTCCAGGGCGACCGCATCAGCCGCTTCGAGACCGGCCAGGCGTAGCACGTCCCCGCCCGCGGCTCCGCCCCCGCGGGCGCGCGGACGGCGCCGCGGGCGTGCGGGCTCCCGTACGGGTGAAAGGGCGGCGGGCGTCGTTCCGGGCCGCCGCGGGGCCCCGTTGGACCGGGCATGAAGCGCACCCGTACCGCCGCCCTCACCGTCGCCGCCGCCGCGGCGGCCCTCGCGCCGCTCCTCGGCCAGGCCGCCACCGCCGCGCAGGGCACCTACCTCCAGGACCCGGCCGGCGCCGACAAGGCGATGAAGTCCCTGTGGACCAAGGACGAGATGCACAAGGTGGAGGCGCAGCTGCGCTTCTACCCCGGCATCCGGTACAAGACGGTGCCGCGCCCCGGCCACCCCGCCGCCCCCGACCACGAGCGGCGGACCGGCGACCCCAAGACCCTGGCGTGGGAGCCGGAGTTCGACTTCGGCTGGGCGGTGTCGGACTCGCTGCTGGTCAAGAAGGCCGTGACGACCAAGGACGGCCGGCACCCGATCGTGCTGCACGCCACCGTGCGCTCCGCTTCCCGCGGGACGGCCGTCGAGGTGCACCGGGAGCTCGCCGACCGGCCGGCGACGGGCCGCGAGAAGGTGCCCGGCGGCAAGCGGATCGCCTGCGACACCGGCGAGTACACGGTGGAGTGGTCCGTCACCCGGACCGGCTACGGGACCCTCCGGGGCTCCATGCCGTGGAACTCCAGCTGCGAGAACCACCGGACGGCGTTCTCGGCGGAGCACCGCGGGCACTGAGGGCGGGCCGCCGCCGGGGCGGCGGTCAGTTCCTCTTCCTGGCCTGGTACGTCTTCGCGGCGATCTCCTCCAGCACCGCCTTGGGGTCGCGGCCCGGCTCGACGGCCCGGCCTATGTTCCGCTTGATGGTGTCGCTGACCTCCACCCAGGCCGGGTCGTTCACCGGGTACAGCTGGGCGCCCCTCAGGGCCGTCAGGAACTGCTGGTCGTTGTCGTCGATCGCGCCGGCCGGGGTCCGCGTCGCCGACACCGTCGACGGCAGCAGGTGGTAGCGGCCCGCGAACTCCGACAGGTTCCTGTCCTGGTAGAGGAACTCCAGGAACCTGCCGATCGCGTCCCGCTTGCCGTTCTGCCGGAACGCCATGATCCAGTCGGCGACGCCCATGGTCGGCGGGGTCGCCCCGGAGGCCAGCGAGTCGGAGACCGGCATGGCGACGGCCCCGACGCCGATGCCCCGGGCGCGGGCCTCGTGGGCGAGCGAGGGGTAGCCGTTGAGCATGCCGACCTCGCCCCGCAGGAACGCGGCGAAGGCGTCCGCCCGGTTGAGCCCGGCCGGCGCCACCGGGCCCGTCAGGCCGGGGCCCACCAGGTTGTCCTGGATCCAGCGGAACGTCTCGATGTTCCGGTCCGAGGCCAGGCTGTAGTTGCCGGCGCTGTCGGAGTAGCCGCCGCCGTTGCTCAGCTCCCAGATCATCGCCTCGGCGTGCGCCTCCTCCGGGCCGAGCGGCATGGCGTACGGGAACTTCACGCCCTTGCTCTTCAGCGCCTTCGCCGCGTTCCTCAGCTCCGACCAGGTCTTCGGGGCGGCCGGCGCCCCCGAGGCGGTCGTCAGGCCCGCCTGCCTGAACAGGGCCTCGTTGTAGAAGAGCAGCCGGCTGCTCGCCACCCACGGCAGGCCGTACAGGGTGTTCCCGATCGAGCCGGCCTCGGCGAGCGGCGCGAGGAAGTTCGCCTCTGAGGCCACGGGGAGGATTTCGTCCGCGGAATACAGCCGGCCGTCCGCCGCGAAATCCGAATAGGAGCCCATGAGGGCGATGTCCGGCGCCTTTCCCTCCTTCACCATCCGCGACACCTCGCGGTCGACATCCGCCCACGGGAGAAGCCGAACCTCCACCGCGCTGCCGGGATGTGCGGCGGTGAACTCCTTCGCCACCCGGTCCCAGAAGGGCCTTGAGCTGGTGGCCTTGTCCCCGCCGTATTCCGCGGCGACCAGGCGGATCGTGCCGCTGTCGGAGCCGGCGCCGGATCCGCATCCGGCGAGCGGGGCCAGGAGTCCGAGCACGACTGCTGCCGCGCCCGCGCCGAAAGTTCTTCGTTGCACCGGTGTTCTTCCCTGAATTCTTCCGAGTTCCGTCGCTGCTTGCGGGGGCTCCGGACCGGGGTGTCCGCCGGTGGCCCGACGGCCGGAATTCTGCCCCGAGCCGGGCGGATTGGCCCCATGGGGGCGGAACTTGTGTCCATTGCTCCAAGCGCGGCTTTTACGGCTCGTATATTCCGCTGGCGGCCCGATTGTCCGGACGCGCGTAGAAATGTGGAAAGCCCGTTTCCGGCCGGTGCGGCCGGAAACGGGCTTCGGGTGCTGCGGGGGAGCGGATCAGGCCGCCGACGCCGGGGGCGCCGCGGGCCGCGCGGTCAGGGGCCGAACTCGCCGGCGTACGGGTCGGGGTCGCCGGTCTCCGGATTGCGGCCCTCCTGCCAGCGGCGCTGCGCCTTGCGCCAGTGGACGAAGCTCAGGTGCCCGCCGTCCCAGAAGGTCAGCCCGACGGGGCTCACGTCGAACTCGTCCGAGCACAGCCGGTAGAGGAACTCGGCCATCCCGTACGGGTACACCGCGAACGGCTCCGCGGTGTGCCGGCCGACGACCAGGACGGGCCACCGGTCCGGATCCGGGTCGCAGGCCAGCCAGCACAGGATGTCCGAACCGCCCGTGACCCCCCAGGCGATGATCGTGGCCGGGTCGGCGTCCAGCGCGGCCCGGCCGCCCGCGTCCCGCCACAACTGCCGGGCGTTCCCGGTCTCCTCGGCCATGCCCGGCGGGTCCCACTGCGGGCCGTGCTGGGGCAGCGGCGGCAGGATGCTCGCCTCGCCGTTGATGGAGCCCGCGCCGAAACGGCCCATGAACGCCACGAAATCCGCGGGGAAGCGGGTGTTCCAGAGGGCCTCCGCGGCCCGCCAGTCGATGTCCTCGTCGGCGCCGTGCGTCGCCGGCATGATCTGCTCCAGCGCCTTCACGCGCACGTTCTCCGTCATGCCGCTCCCCTGACACCCCAGCCCAACCGCCCCAACCTACCGCCGGCCGAGGCCGCGTCCCACCCCGGGCCGGGCGTCCGCGGGGGCGGCTACCCGGGCGCGGCAGGCCCCGGCTGCACCACCGCCACCCGCGTGCCGACCGCCAGCCCCCAGGCCGCCATGGCGCCCGCCTCCGCCTCCAGGACGTGCCGGGAGCGCAGCCGCGGCAGCCCCAGCCGGCCCGGCGCCATCGAGGCCAGTGCGAGCACCCGCAGGTCCCGGTCCAGGTAGGCCACGTCGATCGCGAACCGCATCCCGAAGGTGTGCACACTGCCCGCAGGGGTCAGGAGCAGCCCGCCCGCGATCCCGTCGCGGCCCAGCAGCCCGCGCGTCCGGGCCCGCCAGGACGCCGCCACCTCCAGCGGCACCCGCACGCCCCCGGCGCCGATCCGCAGCTCCGCCCCGCCGTCCGCCCACTGCCGCCCGCCCGCCATGCCGCCACAGTAGACCGGCCCGCCGGGCCGCCGGTTGGGTCCACGGGCCCATGCCCGGCGCGGGAGGCGGGGCCTACCTTCGGGCGGGTGGGCGTGGTCGTGATCATCGTTGCCGCCGGGTACGGGGCGGCCGCCGGGTGGCTGCTGCCGCGCGCCGCGTACCGGCTCTCCGTCGAGCCCGGCGCCTCCTGGCGCACCCACTGCCCGCAGGGGCACCCGCTGCGCGGGCGGCTCGGCCCCGCCCGCTGCCCCGGCCGCCCCGCCGGATCCGCCGCCGCGGGGGAGTGCGGGCTGCGCTACGGGGCGCGCAGCGGGACCACCGCGCTGGTCGCGGGCGGCGTCTGCGCCGCGCTCGCCGCCGCGGCCGGCCCGCGGCCGGAGGCCGCCGTCTTCGCGGGGCTGGCGCCCGTCCTCGTCCTGCTGGCCCTCGTCGACCTCGCCGTGCACCGGCTGCCCGACCTGCTGACCCTGCCGCTCGCCGCGGCCGCCGCGGCCGGGCTGGGAGCCGCCGCCCTCGCGCCGGGCGCCGCCGGCTCCTGGCGGCTCGCCCTGCTGGGCGGGGCCGCGCTGGGGGCGGCGTACCTGCTGCTGTTCCTGATCAACCCGGCCGGGATGGGCTTCGGGGACGTCAAGCTGGCGCTCGCCCTGGGCATCGCTCTTGGGTGGTACGGGTGGGGGGTATGGCTCTTCGGAGCCTTCCTGGGCTTCCTCTACGGCGCCCTGTACGGCCTCTTCCTGGTCCTGCGCAGCCCGAACGGGCGGAAGCAGGCCTTCCCCTTCGGGCCCTTCATGGCGGCCGGAGCCCTCACCGGATTGCTGCTGGGCGGTTTCGGAGCGTAATCGTCGGGCGCCGATGCACGCATCACGCTTTACGAAGGGTTATGGTGGAACCCCCTCGGGCCGGTCCGTATCCCCCCCACGGACCGGCCCGTTTTCCTTTTCCGGCCCCGCGACCGCCCCCCGCCGGAAAAGTGCAGGTCAGCCGCGCTGGGCCCAGATGTTCGTACCGGGCGTGGAGACCGCGAAGGAGTCGATCTCCGCCAGCTCCTCCCGCGTCAGAGGCGCACCGGCCAGCGCGGCCACGTTCTCCTCCAGCTGCCGGACGCTCGACGCGCCGATCAGCGCCGAGGTCATCCGCTCGTCCCGCAGCACCCACGTCAGCGCCAGCTGCGCCAGCGACTGCCCGCGCCGGTCCGCGATGCCCGCCAGGCCCTGCAGCCGCCGCAGCACGTCCTCCGAGAGCAGGCCCGGGTCGAGGGACTTGCCCTGCGAGGCGCGCGAGCCCTCCGGGATGCCCTGGAGGTACTTGCCCGTCAGGAGGCCCTGGGCGAGCGGCGCGAAGGCGATGCAGCCCATCCCCGCCGCCTCCAGGGTGTCGAGCAGGCCGTCCTCCTCCGTCCAGCGGTTGATCATGGAGTACGAGGGCTGGTGGATCAGCGCCGGCACGCCCATGCCGCGCAGGATCCGCGCCGCCTCCGCCGTCTGCTCCGCGGTGTAGGAGGAGACGCCGGCGTACAGCGCCTTGCCCTGGTGCACCGCGGACGCCAGGGCGCCCATGGTCTCCTCCAGCGGCGTCTGCGGATCGAAGCGGTGGGAGTAGAAGATGTCGACGTGGTCGGTGCCCATCCGCTTCAGCGAGGCGTCCAGCGAGTTCAGCAGGTACTTGCGGCTGCCCCACTCGCCGTACGGGCCGGGGTGCATGTAGTAGCCGGCCTTGGTCGAGATGACCAGCTCGTCCCGGTAGGGGGCGAAGTCCTGGGAAAGGATCTTGCCGAAGTTCAGTTCGGCCGAGCCGGGCGGCGGGCCGTAGTTGTTCGCCAGGTCGAAGTGGGTCACCCCGAGGTCGAAGGCCCGGCGGAGGATCGCCCGCTGGGTCTCCAGGGACTTGTCGTCGCCGAAGTTGTGCCAGAGGCCGAGGGAGATCGCGGGGAGCTTGAGGCCGCTGCGGCCCGTGCGCCGGTACTCCATGGCGTCGTAGCGCGTCGGCTCTGCCCGATAGGGATTGGTATCAGTCACGATGTCCTCCCTATCACGGACCTGTGACAGACCGAGTTGGGTACCCGATCCCGCCGCGCAGTAATGTGGCGGCCCGGGGGAGGGACCGCATTTCGCACGGGGGCACTGCACGGAGGGGCTGGAAGATCGTGAAGCTGCGCGACCTGGTGTACAGGCTGTACGCACGCCGGGTGGAAGGCCGCCTCGACCATGCCGCGTCGCCCAAGCACATCGGCGTGATCCTGGATGGCAACAGGCGCTGGGCGAAGGCGTCCGGCGGCACGACGGAGCAGGGCCACCAGGCGGGGGCCGACAAGATCTCCGAAATGCTCGGCTGGTGCACCGAGACCGACGTCGAGGTCGTCACCCTGTGGATGCTCTCCACGGACAACCTCGACCGGCCGGAGGTCGAGCTCCGCCCGCTCCTCCAGATCATCGAGAACACCGTCCTCGGCCTCGCCGCCGACGGCCGGTGGCGCGTCCACCACGTCGGCAACCTCGACATCCTCCCCGCGCAGACCCAGTCCGTGCTCAAGGAGGCCGAGCAGGCCACCCGCGACATCGACGGGATACTGGTCAACGTCGCCGTAGGCTACGGCGGCCGCCAGGAGATCACCGACGCCGTCCGCTCGCTGCTCCTGGAGCACGCCGAGAAGGGCACCACCATCGCGGAGCTCGCCGAGGTCCTCGACGTCGACCACATCGCCGAGCACCTCTACACCCGCGGCCAGCCCGACCCCGACCTCGTCATCCGCACCAGCGGCGAGCAGCGCCTGTCCGGATTCATGCTGTGGCAGAGCGCCCACTCCGAGTACTACTTCTGCGAGGTCTTCTGGCCGGCCTTCCGCAAGGTCGACTTCCTGCGCGCGCTGCGCGACTACGCAGCCCGCCACCGCCGCTACGGGGTCTGAGGCCGGGGGCTCCTGACGCCCCCTTACGCCCCCCTGCGCCCCCGCCGTCCGCCGCGAGGCTTTCACCTGGGGTTCACCGAGCGTCCGTCATATGCCAAGGCATGGCCGAGGCGGTTCGGGGAATACCCCTTTCAGGTCGACGCCCGATCCACGGGTGTCGAGTCTCAGCGGACGGCACGGGGTCGTCCGCCCGGGAGGCCCTTTGCACCAGGACGCGCGTGCGGCTCGCACGGACGGAACGGGAGGGCCGGAATTCGGCCCTCGCAGGGGTGCCGACGACCGGTCCGGTCTTCATGGCCCGACCTCTTCCGAGGGGGTACGTCCTTCCGTGGTGACCAGCACAAAGCGCCGCCTGCCCGACAGGCGGACCTACGTCCTCGACACCAGCGTCCTGCTGGCGGACCCCAACGCGGTCACGCGATTCGACGAGCACGAGGTCGTGCTCCCGATCGTCGTGATCACCGAGCTGGAGGCCAAGCGCCACCATCCGGAGCTCGGCTACTTCGCCCGCCAGGCCCTGCGCCTGCTGGACGACTTCCGCGTCCGCAACGGCCGCCTCGACGCCCCCCTCCCCGTCGGAGAGCTGGGCGGCACGCTGCGCGTCGAACTCAACCACTCCGACCCCGGCGTCCTCCCGGCCGGCTTCCGGCTGGGGGACAACGACTCGCGGATCCTCGCGGTCGCCCGGAACCTCCAGGCCGAGGGCTACGACGTCACGGTCGTCTCGAAGGACCTCCCGCTGCGCATCAAGGCCTCCTCCGTGGGGCTGCTCGCCGAGGAGTACCGCGCCGAGCTCGCCATCACCGACGGCGGCTGGACCGGCATGAGCGAGCTCGCCCTCTCCGGCGAACAGGTCGACCTCCTCTACTCCGAAGAGCGCCTGTACGTCCCCGAGGCCGCCGAACTGCCCGTGCACACCGGTCTCATCCTCCAGTCCGAGCGCGGCAAGGCGCTCGGCCGCATCACCGCCGACGGCAGCGTCCGCCTCGTGCGCGGCGACCGGGAGGCCTTCGGGCTGCACGGCCGCAGCGCCGAGCAGCGCGTCGCCCTCGACCTGCTGCTCGACCCCGAGGTCGGCATCATCTCCATGGGCGGCCGCGCCGGCACCGGCAAGTCGGCGCTGGCGCTGTGCGCGGGCCTGGAGGCGGTGCTGGAGCGCCGCCAGCACCGGAAGGTGATGGTCTTCCGGCCGCTGTACGCGGTCGGCGGGCAGGAACTCGGATACCTGCCCGGCGACCAGTCCGAGAAGATGAGCCCCTGGGCGCAGGCGGTCTTCGACACCCTCTCGGCGGTGGCCGGGCGGGAGGTCATCGAGGAGGTGCTGAACCGCGGGATGCTGGAGGTCCTGCCGCTCACGCACATCCGCGGCCGCTCCCTGCACGACGCGTTCGTCATCGTGGACGAGGCGCAGTCCCTCGAACGGAACGTGCTGCTGACCGTTCTGTCCCGGATCGGGGCCAACTCGCGGGTCGTCCTCACCCACGACGTGGCGCAGCGGGACAACCTGCGGGTCGGCCGGTACGACGGAGTCGTCGCCGTCGTCGAGAAACTGAAGGGCCATCCGCTCTTCGCGCACGTCACGCTCACCCGCTCGGAGCGCTCCCCGATCGCCGCCCTCGTCACGGAGATGCTGGAGACCCTGTAAGACACCGCGGGGCAAAACACCCATAGCGGCTGGCGGAGTTGGCGCCGCCCGGCAAAGGCACAGGAGCCTAGCCGGGCGGCGCCCCGCTGCACAGCCCTTCGTACGAAACAGCAGCGGTACGGCAGGTGTGACCTTTCCCACGCAACGCGGAATTGCCTTGCGGCGTCGGGGTCCGGCAGAGTCTGTTTTCCGTCAGGCCCCGCATACGGCACAGCCGTACCTCCTGTGAGGTGCGCGCGCAGCACCACAACTCCACAGTCGTTCCGCCGTATGCCGCCCGAGCATCACGCGGCAGCCCCCGCAGGGGAGTTGCCCACGGGTCCGCGCCTCCAGTGACCGAAGCTCCACGGAGGCCAGCGTCAAGGGGCACTCTTGCGCCCGCCCGGTCACGCGGACGCTGCTGGAAGGACATCGTGTGAGCCGGATCTCGGTCCGGGGGTTCGCAGTGGCCTCGGCCACCGCGGTCACCACCGTCGGCGCCGTCGTGGGCGTCGCCGCAGGCGACCCCGCCTCGAACGATCTCGAGACCACCGCGTCCGGGGCGACGCTCCTCACCGACATCCCGGTCGGCGAGCAGGCCCAGATCCAGAGCGGATCCCTGGCGCAGCAGGCCGACTCCCTCGCCCAGGGCGCCGACGCCGACGCCCGCCGCTCCGCCGAGGAGGCCGCCCGCCTCCAGGCAGCCGAGGACGCCAAGGCGAAGAAGGCCGAGGCGCAGAAGGCCGCGGACGAGAAGGCGAAGAAGGAGCGCGAGGAGAAGGAGCAGGCCGCGAGCCGCTCCGCGACCCGCAGCGCCTCGGACTTCGCACCGCAGAGCTCCTACACCGTGGCGCAGGTCAAGGAGATCGCCCGGCAGATCGTCCCGGCCGGCCAGTTCCAGTGCTTCTCCAACATCATCAACCAGGAGTCCACCTGGAACTACAAGGCCGTGAACCCGTCCTCGGGTGCCTACGGCCTGGTCCAGGCGCTCCCGGGGTCGAAGATGTCCTCGGTCGCCGACGACTGGCGCACCAACCCGGCCACCCAGATCCAGTGGGGCCTCAACTACATGAACGGCCGCTACGGCAGCCCCTGCGCGGCCTGGACCTTCCACCAGGCCAACGGCTGGTACTAGAGCCCGCAGCAGGGCGCGTACGCCCGGACCCCGGGGAGCCCCGCACCGTCCAACGGTGCGGGGCTCCCGCGTGTACGGTCGTTCGAGGCGTGTCCGAGGACGGGGGAGAGGAACGACATGGCGAAGAGGCCAGGCTGGCTGGGCCGGCTCGGGAGCAGACTGAGCCGGATGGAGGCGCGGCTCGAAGCGCGGCGCGCGTCCGTGGAGGCCGAGACCGCCGGTGTCGAGACGGTCGCCGCCCCCGCCCCTGCCGCCGCCCCCGCCGTGCCGCCCGCGCCCGCCGCCGTGCCGGACGCTCCCGCCGCTCACTGCGGCCACCCGGTCCGCCCCGGCCCGGACGGGCGGCCCCACCCCGCGGCGGTGATCCCGTGGGGGATGCGGGTCGCCGCCGAGGTGAGCTGGCGGCTGCTGCTGCTCGCCGGGATGCTGTGGGTGCTGATGAAGGTGATCAGCGAAGTCCGGCTGGTCGTCCTCGCGTTCGCCGCGGCCCTGCTCGTCACCGCGCTCCTCCAGCCGTTCGTCGTCCGGCTGCGCCGGCTCGGCCTGCCGCGCGGCCTCGCGACGTCGGTCACCGCGGTCCTGGGCTTCGTCGTCATCGGGCTCGTCGGCTGGTTCGTGGTCTGGCAGGTCATGGAGAACCTGGACGACCTCTCGGACCGGGTCCGCGACGGCATCGACGAGCTCAAACTCTGGGCGCTGGACAGTCCGTTCCACGTGACCGAGAAGCAGATCAACGACATTGCCAAGAACCTCAGCGAGACCATCGGCACCAACACCGAGCAGATCACCTCCGCCGGCCTCCAGGGCGTCACCGTCCTGGTGGAGGTGCTGACCGGGATCCTCCTCGCGATGTTCTCGACGCTGTTCCTGCTCTACGACGGCGGCCGGATCTGGACCTGGTCCCTGGGCCTGGTCCCGGCGGCCGCCCGCCCCGGCGTGGCCGGAGCCGGACCGCGCGCCTGGCGGACGCTGACCGCTTACGTGCGGGGCACGGTCCTCGTCGCGCTCATCGACGCCATCTTCATCGGCCTGGGCCTCTACGTCCTGAAGGTGCCGATGGCGGTGCCGCTCGCGGTGTTCATCTTCCTCTTCGCCTTCATCCCGCTCGTCGGCGCGGTCGTCTCCGGGGCGCTCGCGGTCGTCGTGGCCCTGGTGACGCAGGGCCCGGTCACCGCCCTGCTGGTGCTGGCCGTGGTGCTGGCCGTCCAGCAGATCGAGGGGCACGTCCTCCAGCCGTTCATCCTGGGCCGGGCCGTACGGGTCCACCCGCTCGCGGTGGTGCTGTCGGTGGCGGCGGGCGGCATGGTCGCCGGGATCGGCGGGGCGGTCGTCGCGGTCCCGCTGGTCGCGGTCACCAACACGGTCGTCGGCTACCTGAAGGCGTACTCGCGCGAGCAGCACCTGCTCGCGGCCGCCGCGATCGGCCCGGGGCCGCAGGGGGCGACGGCAGCGGAGCAGGCCGCCCCGGAGGCCGGCAGTGATCAGCGAGCCTGAGCTCGAAGGCGAGTGGGGCGCGGACCGGCCGGCCGGGCAGGCGGGGCGGCCCGCGCAGGCCCCGCCGGAGGAGGGCGACCGGGCCGGCGTACGCCGTCCGCGCGGGCCGTGGGCGTGGGCGCTGGCCGGGGCCGTGCTCGCGTCGGCGGGGTGGGCGGCCGTGCCGGAGCTGCGCGACCGCTACGCCACGACGCCCCGCATCGCGTACCGGCACGCGGAGAACCTGTGCCGGGAGACGGGCCTGGACACGCTGGTGAAGGCGACCGCGCCCGTGATGACCCGCCACCCCAGCCACCGGGAGGGCCCGGCCGTGGACTGGGCGCACTGCGAGTACTTCACGGAGTGGGAGGAGGGCGGCACCTCGTACCAGATGCAGGTCCTGGTCGAACTGCACAAGAAGGCGGACCCGGCGGTCGAGTTCGGCCAGGGCAGCGGCCTGTTCCCGGAGGCGCTGTCGGCGGCGGCGGCCGCGGAGGCGGCCGAGGTGCCGGGGCTCGGGGAACGGGCGCTGATGGTGGAGGCGCCCGCGTTCATCAGCGGGCCGAGGCTCCGGGTCCTCGACGGCGGGGCGGTGTTCACGCTGTCCGTGACCTGGCTGGGGGACGTCGACAAGAGAGGCGGCACACCCGGGCCCGACGAGGACGCCGTCAAGGCCGCGATGATCGAGGACATGCGCGCCCTGATGGGCGGCCTGCGGAAGTAGCTCCCGAACGCCAGGGGCCCCGCAGCCGGCGGACGGCTGCGGGGCCCCTCTCCCTGCACGGGTCTCCCTGCGCGGGGCGGCTGCTACTCGGCGGCGAGGGCGGCCTCCGCGTCGAGGGTGACCGCGACGGCCTGGATCACCGAGGCGATCTTGAAGGCCTCCTGGATCGTCTCGCGGTCGACGCCGGCCTTGCGCAGCACCTGCTCGTGCGAGTCGAGGCACTGGCCGCAGCCGTTGATCGCGGAGACCGCGAGCGACCACAGCTCGAAGTCGACCTTCTCCACGCCCGGGTTGCCGATGACGTTCATCCGCAGGCCGGCCCGCAGCGTGCCGTACTCCGGGTCGGAGAGCAGGTGGCGGGTGCGGTAGAAGACGTTGTTCATCGCCATGACGGCCGCGGCCGACTTGGCGGCCGTGTACGCCTCGGGCGACAGGGCGGCCTTCGCCTCCGGCTCCAGTTCACGCAGGACGCGCGGGGAGCGGGCGGCGATGGCGCAGGACAGGACCGTGCCCCACAGCTGCTGCTGCGGAAGGCCGCTGTTGCCGATGACCGAGCCCAGGTTGAGCTTCAGGTCCTTGGCGAAGTCCGGTATCGAGGCCTTCAGGGAGTCGAGGGACATCCGTCACTCACCGGCCAGGAGGGCGCCCGCGTCGAGGGTGTCCTCGCCCTTGGTCCAGTTGCAGGGGCACAGCTCGTCCGTCTGCAGGGCGTCGAGGACCCGCAGGACCTCCTTGGGGTTACGGCCGACGGAGCCGGCGGTCACCATGGAGAACTGGATCTCGTTGTTCTGGTCGACGATGAAGACGGCGCGCTGCGCGAAGCCGTCCGCACCCTGCACGCCGCAGGCCTGCATCAGCTCGTGCTTGGAGTCGGCCAGCATCGGGAAGGGCAGGTCGCGCAGGTCGGCGTGGTCCTTGCGCCAGGCGTGGTGGACGAACTCGGAGTCGCCGGAGACGCCGAGGACCTGGGCGTCGCGGTCGGCGAACTCGTCGTTCAGCTTGCCGAAGGCGGCGATCTCGGTCGGGCAGACGAAGGTGAAGTCCTTCGGCCAGAAGAACACCACGCGCCACTTGCCCTCGTAGGTCTTGTGGTCGATCTGCGCGAACTCCTTGCCGGCCTCGAGCGAGACGCAGGCGGTCAGATCGTAGGTGGGGAACTTGTCACCGACAGTGAGCACGTGCTCTCCTTGCAGCAGGAAAAACGCCCTTTCTGGGCGTCTTCCGAGGGGGTTGGACGTATCTCACATGCTGACACAGCTGCATTGATTGCAGAAATAGCTAGTCTTGTGCCGGGTGATCGGAGGTACCTATCAGTGGCGGTCAGTAATAAGGGGACCAAGCAGGCGACGCTCGCGCAGCTGCGCGCCTTCGCCGCCGTCGCCGAGCACCTGCACTTCCGCGACGCGGCCGCCGCCATCGGCATGAGCCAGCCCGCCCTCTCCGGCGCCGTCTCCGCGCTGGAGGAGGCCCTCGGCGTCCAGCTCCTGGAGCGCACCACCCGCAAGGTGCTCCTCTCCCCGGCCGGCGAGCGCATCGCCGCCCGCGCCCGCTCCGTCCTCGACGCCATGGGCGAGCTCCTGGAGGAGGCCGAGGCCGTACGCGCCCCCTTCACCGGGACTCTGCGCCTCGGCGTGATCCCCACCGTCGCCCCCTACCTGCTGCCGACCGTCCTGTCGCTGTTCCACCGGCGCTACCCCCGCATGGACCTCCAGGTCCACGAGGAGCAGACCTCCTCCCTCCTCGACGGCCTGGCCGCCGGCCGCCTGGACCTGCTGCTGCTCGCCGTCCCGCTGGGCGTCCCCGGCGTCACCGAACTGCCCCTCTTCGACGAGGACTTCGTCCTCCTCGCCCCCCGCGAGCACCCCCTCGCCGGGCGCCGCGACATCCCCCGCGAGGAGCTGCGCGGCCTCCAGCTGCTCCTGCTGGACGAGGGCCACTGCCTGCGCGACCAGGCCCTCGACATCTGCCGCGAGGCCGGGCGGACCGACGGGGCCGACGTCACCACGACCGCCGCCGGGCTCTCCACCCTCGTACAACTGGTCGCCGGGGGACTGGGCGTCACCCTGTTGCCGCGCACCGCGCTGCGCCTGGAGACCGCCCGCAACGAGCACCTGGCCACCGGCTGCTTCGCCGAGCCGGCCCCCTCCCGGCGGATCGCCCTCGCGATGCGGACCGGCACGGCCCGCCAGGAGGAGTTCCGGGCCGTCGCCGCCGCCCTGCGCGAGGCGGTCCGCCCGCTGCCGGTCTGGCCCGCCGAATAGGGGGTGCTGCTCCGGCCGCCGGCCGGCGCGGGGGAGAGCGTGCGGCCATTCGTGGGGACCCCGCGCGGCGGGCGCGGCGGCTCGGCCGCGGCCCGCGGGCCGGCTGGCACGTTGAGGGGCACCGGTCCGGTCCTGCTCCCCGAAAGGCGCGCCATGCACGCACCCCCCGCAGACACCGCCGCGCTCCCGCCGCAGCAGTCCGGTACGCCGGACCGGGCGGGCCCGCAGCCCGCCGGAGGCCCGCCGGCCGCCGGCCGGGGCGGGCCCCCGCCGCTGTGGATGTGGGCCCTCGTCTCGGGGCTCTTCCTCGCCTACGCCACGCTCTCGCTGCGCACCCACGAGCGGCTGCTGTCCCACAGCTTCGACCTGGCGATCTTCGAGCAGGCCGTCCGCTCGTACGCGGAGGGCCGCCTGCCGGTCTCCGAGGTCAAGGGACCCGGCTTCCCCGTCCTCGGCGACCACTTCTCCCCGGTCCTCGCCCTGCTGGCCCCCGCCTACCTGCTGTTCCCGTCGGCGCGGACGCTGCTCGTCGCGCAGGCCGCCCTGGTCGCGGCGAGTGTCCTGCCGCTCGCGCTGTGGGCGCGGCGGGTGCTCGGCGGCGCGGCGGCCGCCGTCGTCGGCCTGGCCTACGGGCTGTCCTGGGGTGTCGCGAACGCGGTCGGCTTCGACTTCCACGAATGGGCCTTCGCCGTCCCGCTCCTGGCGTGCTCGCTGGCGGCCCTCGGCCAGGACCGGCTGCGCGCCGCCGCGCTGTGGGCGCTGCCGCTCCTGCTGGTGAAGGAGGACATGGGCGCCACGGTCGCCGCCATCGGCCTGCTGATCGCCTGGCGCGGCGGGCCGGGCCGGCGGCGGCTCGGGCTCGCCACCGCCGCCGCGGGCGCGGCCTGGACCCTGCTCGCCGTGCTCGTCGTCCTGCCCGCCCTGAACCCGCGCGGGGAGTACTTCTACGCCGGGTTCCTCGGCGGATCCGACGGCGCGGGCGGCGGCTTCGCGGCGCTGCTGTACAAGGCGACGCTCGGGCTCGCCACCCCCGGGGAGAAGGCGGTGACGCTGGTGCTGCTCCTCGCCCCGACCCTCTTCCTCGCCCTGCGCTCGCCTCTGCTGCTGGTCGCGGTGCCGACGCTGCTGTGGCGGGGCCTGTCGGACTACGCGCCGCACTGGGGCACCGGCTACCACTACTCCCTCACGGCGATGCCGGTCGTCTTCGCGGCGTTCGTCCACGCCCTGGAGCGGCGCGGCACGGCCGGCGCGGGCCTGCACCGGGCCCTGGCCGGCGCGGCGGGCGTCTGCCTGCTGCTGCTCCCCGGGTCCTCGCTGGGCAGGCTGGCCGATCCGGACATGTGGCGGGCCGACCCGCGGATCGCGGCCGCCCACCGGATGATGGCGCGGATCCCCGACGGCGCGCGGGTCCAGGCCTCCGACGGGCTCGTGCCACACCTGGCGAACCGGACGAGCGTCAGCCTGTACGGGTGGCCGGCCGGCCGGCCCGACCCGGAGTGGATCCTGGTGGACACCCAGGTCGCGCCGCACCTGCGCTGGCCGCTGAGCGCCCGCGACGAAGCCCTCGCGCTCGCCCGGGACAGGGCTGCGGGCTACCGGACGGCGGCCCGGGAGCAGGGCTTCGTCCTGCTGGGCCGCACTCCCCGTACGGGCTGACGGCCGGTCAGGGGCCGGGGGAGGAGCGGGGCGGCCGGCCGCGCGGCGGAATGGGGGCGGCGCTGCCCGGCAGCCGCCCCGTCTCGGCCAGGGCGCGCCGCAGCAGGAACTCGATCTGCGCGTTGGCGCTGCGCAGTTCCTCGCCCGCCCAGCGGGCGAGGGCCTCGTACACCTGGGGGTCGAGGCGCAGCAGCACCTGCTTGCGGGCGGCGCGGCCGGCTGCCGCCCGCTGCCCGGCCGCCCGCTCCCCGCCGGCCCGCCCGGCGCCGCTCACTGGTAGAGCGTCCCCGTGTTCACGATGGGCTGGGCCGCGCGGTCGCCGCAGAGCACCACCATCAGGTTCGAGACCATGGCGGCCTTGCGCTCGGGGTCCAGTTCCACGATGTCCTCCTCCGTCAGGCGGTTCAGGGCCAGCTCGACCATGCCCACGGCGCCCTCGACGATCTGCTTGCGGGCCGCGACGACCGCGCCGGCCTGCTGGCGCTGGAGCATCGCCGAGGCGATCTCCGGAGCGTACGCGAGGTGGGTGAAGCGGGACTCGACGATGTGCACGCCGGCCGCCTCGACCCGGTTGTGCAGTTCGGCGGCGAGCTTCTCGGTGATCTCCTCGGCGTTGCCGCGCAGGGAGAGGCCGCCCTCGTCGTGGGCGTCGTAGGGGTACTCGATCGCGATGTGCCGGACGGCCGCCTCGGTCTGCGTCTCCACGAACTCGGTGAAGTCGTCCACCTCGAAGACGGCGCGCGCGGTGTCCTCGACCCGCCAGACGACGACCGCGGCCAGTTCGATGGGGTTGCCGTAGGCGTCGTTGACCTTCAGGACGGCCGTCTCGTGGTTGCGCACGCGGGTGGAGATCTTCTTCCGCGAGGTCAGCGGGTTCACCCAGCGCAGGCCGTCGGTGCGGACGGTGCCGCGGTAGCGGCCGAAGAGCTGGACCACGCGGGCCTCGCCCGGGGCCACCGTGTTCAGCCCGCACATCGCCAGCACGGCCAGCAGTACCAGGATGATCCCCCCTGCCACCAGGGCCGGTTGGGCGGTGGTCCCGTCCCCCTCCGCCCCGAGGGCGATGAGGCAGACGCCGCCCGCGACCCCCGCCAGGCCCGCCAGCAGGGCCAGCCCGCCGCCGACGCTGCGCGCCGGGAACTCGCGGATGCCGGTCCCGGCCTCTGTGGTTTTTGTCATGGTATGCCCCGTTCGCTTCGGTGGCGGCCCCCCGTGGGCCTAGCAAAGTGATATCACTTTTTGCGGTTTCCGCAACCCTGGGCGGCCGGTGCGCGTCGGTTCCCTTGATGTGGGTGCTGATTCTCACGTCCGAATTGACCGAAATTGGTCAGGCTTGGCAAACCTTTGTCACAACCTCCGGTGTTAGCTTTCAGAGCTGACGTCGGGGGGGAATTCGAGCGGAGCGGGAGCGATGGGCCGAGCAGATGCGCGTAGGGCGCAGCAGCAGCGCAGCGCGCGGCGGTCGCCGCGCGGGCGCGCGGACGGAAAGGGGCGCGCCGGCAAGCGGACCGGTATACGCCGCTTCTTCACCTGGAAGAAGGTCCTCGGGACCTTCTTCGGGTTGATGCTGCTGGGCATGGCAGCGCTCGTCGGCCTCTACTTCTATGTGGAGGAGCCCGACCCCAACGCCGAGGCGACCCTCCAGAGCAACACCTACAAGTACGCCGACGGCACCGTCATGGCCCGCGAGGGCAAGATGAACCGCGAGATCGTCACCCTCGACAAGGTGCCCGAGGAGGTCCAGAACGCCTTCATCGCCATCGAGAACAAGTCCTTCTACGAGGACCGGGGCGTCGACTTCATGGGCGTCGCCCGAGGCCTGTTCAACACGGTCACCGGCCGCGGCAAGGCAGGCGGCTCGACGATCACCCAGCAGTACGTCAAGAACTTCTACCTGACGCAGGACCAGACGCCGACGCGCAAGGTGAAGGAGCTGGTGATCTCCCTCAAGGTCGACCAGCGCATGGAGAAGCCGGACATCCTCGCCGGCTACCTGAACACCAGCTACTTCGGCCGCGGCGCGTACGGCATCCAGGCCGCCTCCCGGGCCTACTACGGCGTCGACTCCAGCAAGCTCACCCTGGAGCAGGGCGCCTACCTGGCGGCCCTCCTCCAGGCCCCCAGCGACTACGACTGGGCCACCGCGAGCGAGCGCGGCAAGAAGCTCGTCATGATCCGCTTCAACGGCGTCCTCGACAACATGGTCGAGATGGGCGCGCTGGACCAGGCCAAGCGCGAGACCCTGAAGTTCCAGGAGCCGATCAAGCCCAAGCCCGCCCCCGGCCTCGAAGGCCAGAAGGGCTACCTGAAGCAGGCCGCGGACGCCGAACTGCGCCGCCAGACCGGCATGAGCGCGGCCGAACTCCAGGCCGGCGGCTGGGAGATCGTCCTCAACATCGACCCCAAGAAGCAGGCCGCACTGGAGAAGGCCGTCGACGACGAGCTGGAGTCCAAGCTCAACCGCAAGGACCGCCCCGTCGACGCCTCCGTCCAGGCCGGCGCCACCTCCGTCGACCCCAAGACCGGCGCCATCGTCGCCATGTACGGCGGCACCGGCATGGCCGACCACTGGGCGAGCAACGCGCTGCGCACCGACTACCAGCCGGGCTCGACGTTCAAGCCGGTCGTGCTGGCCTCCGCCCTGGAGACCAAGGCCGTCACCCAGGACAAGAAGCCGATCACCCCGAACGCGCTCTACGACGGCACCAGCAAGCGCCCCGTCGTCGGCAGCAAGATCCCGTTCAACCCGCAGAACCAGGACAACAAGAACTACGGCGACCCGATGATGACGGTGCAGGAGGCCACTAACTACTCGGTGAACTCCGTCTACGCCCAGATGATCGTCGACGTGAAGCCGCAGAACGCGAAGAAGACCGCGCTCCAGCTCGGCATGAAGGACCGCGAGGGCTGGCCCGAGGACAAGCCGGCCATGTCGCTCGGCACGATGAGCGCCAACACCGTCGAGATGGCCGCCGTCTACGCCACCCTCGACAACCACGGCAAGAGGGTCACCCCCTCGATCATCAAGAGCGCCAAGCACAGCATCCGCGAGTTCCAGAAGGTCGAGGCCGTCGGCAGCCAGGCGATCACCCGCGAGACCGCCGACACCGTGACCAAGGTCCTCACCGGCGTCGTCAACGACGGCTCCGGCAAGGCCGTCAAGAGCTCCGCGTACGAGGCCGCCGGCAAGACCGGTACCACCGAGTCCAACGTGTCCGCCTGGTTCACCGCGTACACCCCCGAACTCGTCACCGTCGTCGCGATGTTCGGCGAGGAGCCGGGCACCGGCAAGCAGGTCACCCTCACCGGTACCGCGGGCGGCGGCCGCGCCGGCGGCTCCAGCTTCCCCGCCGACATCTGGAAGGCGTACACGCTGGCCGCCCTCAAGGGCGTGAACACCGCGAAGTTCGACCTCTCCGAGGCGGAGATGGGCGCCGTCCAGACCCCGTCCCGCAGCAGCTCCCCGTCGAACTCGCCCAGCTCGACGAGCCCCTCGCCGAGCGGCAGCCCGCTCTCGCCGAGCCCCGACCCGAGCAAGCTCTCGCCGAGCCCCGACCCGAGCAAGAGCTCCGGCAAGCCGGACCCGACCAAGAGCGGCTCGATCAAGCCGGACCCGACGAAGAGCTCGGCCAGCCCGCCCGTCCTGCCGCCCTTCCAGCAGCAGGAACAGCCGTGAACGACCGCCGCCCCGCAGCACTGATGCTGCGGGGCGGCGGTCTTTCCGCGGCCGTCTCCGCACGGCGGTCCTGCGGCGGCGGCCGGCGTCAGCGGCGGTCGCGCCCGGCGGGCAGCGACAGCTCGAACCAGACCACCTTGCCGCTGCTCAGCCGGGTCGCACCCCAGCGGCGGGCCATCCGGTTCACCAGGAACAGGCCGCGGCCGCCCTCGTCGGTCTCCCGGGCGCGGCGCTGCCGCGGCAGCTGCGGGGAGTCGTCGCCGACCTCGCAGCGCAGCACGTCCGTCCGCAGCAGGCGCAGCGTGACGGGCCGCTCCGCGTAGCGGACCGCGTTGGTGACGACCTCGCTGACGAGGAGCTCCACCGAGTCCTCCAGCTCCTCCAGCCCCCAGCGGGTCAGTGCGCGCCGCGCGAAGCGGCGGGCCCGCCCGGGCGCGGTCTCCTCCGGGTCGAGGAACCAGTACGCGACATCGCTCGGCGCGATCCCGTCGAAGCGGGCGGCGAGCAGCGCGATGTCGTCGTCCCGGTCGCCGGGGCCGAGCATGTCGAGGACGTCGTCGCAGAGGGCCTCCAGCGGCGGCGGGTGGTCCAGGCCCGTCAGCTGCGCGGTGGTGGCCAGGCGCTCCCGGAGCTGGTCGATGCCCGTCCACACGTCCCGCAGCCGGGACTCCACCAGCCCGTCGGTGTACAGCAGCAGGGTCGCCCCGGCGGGCGCGTCCAGCTCGACGGCCTCGAAGTCGACGCCGCCGACGCCGATGGGCGCACCCGGCGGCACCCGCAGCACCTCGGCCCGGCCGCCCAGGTGCAGCAGCACCGGCGGCGGGTGGCCGGCGTTGGCGATGGTGATGCGGTGCGAGACTGGGTCGTAGACGGCGTACAGGCAGGTGGCCATGCGGTCGGAGCCGAGCCGCTGCGCCTGCTCGTCCAGGTGGTGCAGCACCTCGGCCGGCGGCAGGTCGAGCTGGGCCAGCGTCTGCGCGGTGGTCCGCAGCTGGCCCATGATGGCCGCGGACGTCATGGAGTGCCCCATGACGTCGCCGACGACGAGCGCGACGCGGCTGCCGGGCAGGGGTATGGCGTCGTACCAGTCGCCGCCGACCCGGGCGGTCTCCGCGGCCGGCAGGTAGCGGGAGGCGAGCCTGACGCCCGTCGGCTGGGGCAGGCTGTCCGGGAGCATGGTGCGCTGCAGCTCGTCGGCGATGTAGGCCTCGCGGCCGTACAGCACGGCCTTGTCGATGCCGAGGGCGGTGTGCGTGGCGAGCTGGGCGGCGACCAGCAGGTCGTTCTGCTCGAACGCGGGGCGCTCCGGGCTGCGCAGGAACACGGCCGCGCCGATGACCCGGCGCCGGCCGCGCAGCGGGGCCAGGATGGCCCGCCGGCCGCGCGGGACGGGATGCCCGGCGCCCAGCAGCTCCGGCAGGGCGTCCTGGGCGCCCGCGGAGGAGCCGAAGACCGGGCGGACGCCGCGGAGGACCTCGGCGAGCGCCCCGCCGGGCATGATCTCGCAGAGCTCGGCGGCGGGCAGGTCCCCCTGCGGGCCGAGCAGCGGCAGCTGGCTGAAGTCGAGTTCGCCGGCGCCCCCCGCGGCCCCGGCACCCTCGGCTCCGGTCAGGTCGTCGATCGGCCGGAGGCGGTCGGTGCGGCGCAGCCTTAAAACGACCGGGCCGACGGGCCGCTCGTCGCCGACCGGGAGCGGGTCGCGCAGGTAGACGAGGATGGCGTCGGAGAAGGTCGGGACGGTGGCCCGGCACAGGCCGAGCACGATCTCGTCGAGGTCGATGCCGCGGGCGATCCGGCGCGTCGCGGCTCCCACGAAGCGCAGCCGGTCGCCCTCGCGGCGGGCCGGCGACGCGCCCTCGGCGGCGTCGGCGGTGTCGGCGGTGGCCTCCGGCAGGGGGCCGCAGGCGTCGTCGGGACCGGGCGGCCGAGCCTGCGGACCGGCGGGATCGGCGGGTGCGGCCGCGGCTGCTTCCGGGGCCGGGCCGGCGGCGGCGCCGGGCGCGGCGGCCGGCAGGGCGGATGCGGCCGCCGCGGACGCGTTGCGGGCGGCGGCGCCGTCGCGGGTGCGGCGCTGGCGCGGCACGTCGGGGCCGATGCCCCCGTCCGCGTGGGCACGGACCGGGCCGGCGCCGGAAGCCCCCGTGTCGCGTACGCCCTCGGCGGCCGGGGCCGGAGCCTTCCCGTGGCCGAGCTCGTCCGCGCAGCCGCCGCCGGACGCGCCGCGGCCCCGCCCGTCCGCGGCTCCGCCGGCCCCGGCGGGCAGGCCTGGGCCGCCCTGGGCCGGTGTCGCGGCGGCCGCGGCAGGCTGCGGGCCCTCCTGCGAGGTGGGGTACTCCGTCACGCGTGGCATTCCGTCCGTCTGCGCTCGATGTGCGCTGCACTCAACTCGGTCAGTCGCGGTATACCCGCTCAGCGGCGGGGGCACCACCGCCCCGCGGTTCCGCGTCCCGCTCGTTACCTCTCTCCGCGTTGACCTCCCGTCAAGTGCCGCGTACTGCGCGTGATTTGCGGCCGGGCGGCAGGGGTGCGGCGCGCAGGGGACCTTGCGGAGGGAGATATTACGGTTCAACCCCGGGGGCGCATCAAGGGTCTCATGAGGTCATATGCGCCGGGGTGCGGTCCCAGTCCCCGGGCAGGGCCGGAACCGTCCATGCCGGATCGGGGCGCCAGTCCTCCCACCCGTCCGAGAACGGCGACCCCCACGCCTTGACGGCTTCCAGCGCGGCCCGGCCGGCCTCCTGCACGCGGCGGGCCTGCTCCGGGCCCATCAGGCCCGCCCGCTGCGCCTGCGCGAACTCGTCCTCGTCGCGCCACGTCCAGGTGCGGTCGGGGTAGACGGAGATGTCGAGGAAGTGGTCGACGGAGTCGACGCCGCCCGACCAGCGCGACCGGGGCTCCTCCAGGTTCACGTACCAGCTCCTGAACCGCCAGCCCGGCTCCCAGAAGAGCCACACCGACCACGGGTCGGCGGGCCGGGCCAGCTTCAGCACGCCGGTGCCGAACCAGCGGGAGCGCACCGTGGTGCGCGGCGCCGTGTAGCGCGTCGCGAGCGGCTCCTCGTGGACGGGGGTGCCGTCGGCCAGGACCGGCTTGACGCACTCGGTGCCGGGCGCCATCCACACCGCCAGCAGCTCGTCGGTGTCCTCGACCACGGTAACCGGGCGGCAGATGTGGACCGCGCCCGCCAGGCCGCCGGGCGCGTGGTCGCGGTAGCGCCAGAGGACCTGCTCGCCCCGCCCCCACCGGACGCCCTGAGCCTCGCCGCCCCCGCGGCCTGCGGTACCTGTCATGCGCAGATACTAGGGCTGGGGCGGCCGCGGCCGCTGCGGTGCAGGTCACGGAGGGGTTCGCGGGCGGGAAACGACCGGATCCGGTCCCTGCGCCGTCCCCGGCGGGGCGGTGTCAGGGCCGGGTCATGCGCAGGACGTCGAGGGCCTCGTCGAGCTGCTCCAGGGTCAGGTCGCCGCGGTCGACGTAGCCGGACTCCAGGACCACCTCCCTGATCGTCTTCCGCTCCGCGAGCGCCCGCTTGGCGACCCGGGCGGCCTCCTCGTAGCCGATGTGGCGGTTGAGGGGGGTGACCACGGAGGGGGAGGACTCGGCGTACTCCCTGGCCCGTGCCGTGTTGGCGGTGATGCCGTCCACGGTGCGGTCGGCGAGGAGGCGGCTGCCGGAGCCGAGGAGCCGGATCGACTCCAGCAGGTTCCGGGCCATCACCGGGAGCATCACGTTGAGCTCGAAGTTGCCCGCCGCCCCGGCGACGGCGACCGCGGTGTCGTTCCCCGTCACCTGCGCCGCGATCATCAGGACGGCCTCCGGGACCACCGGATTGACCTTCCCCGGCATGATGGAGGAGCCCGGCTGCAGGTCCGGGAGGTTGATTTCGGCCAATCCCGTGCGCGGGCCGGAGGCCATCCAGCGCAGGTCGTTGCAGACCTTGGTCAGGGACACCGCGATCGTGCGGAGCACGCCGGAGGCCTCCACCAGCGCGTCGCGCGCCCCCTGGGCCTCGAAGTGGTTGCGGGCCTCCGTCAGCGGCAGCCCGGTCGCCGCGGCGACCTCGGCGATCACGGCCTCCGAGAAGCCGGCCGGGGTGTTGATGCCGGTGCCCACCGCGGTGCCGCCGAGCGGCAGTTCGGCCAGCCGGGGCAGCGCCGACTCCAGCCGCTCGATGCCGAGGCGCACCTGGGCGGCGTACCCGCCGAACTCCTGGCCCAGGGTGACCGGGGTGGCGTCCATCAGGTGCGTGCGGCCGGCCTTGACGACCTCGGCGAACTCGGCCGCCTTGCGTTCCAGGGCCAGTTCGAGGTGGCGCAGCGCCGGGATCAGCTCCCGGGTGACGGCGGCCGTCGCCGCGATGTGGATGGACGAGGGGAACACGTCGTTGGAGCTCTGCGAGGCGTTGACGTGGTCGTTGGGGTGCACGTCCCGGCCGAGGCGCTCGGTCGCGAGGGTGGCGATGACCTCGTTGGCGTTCATGTTGGACGAGGTGCCCGACCCGGTCTGGAAGACGTCCACCGGGAAGTGGTCGTCCCAGCGGCCCTCGGCGACCTCGGCGGCGGCCGCGGTGATCGCCTCGGCGACGTCGTCCGCGATGACGCCGAGGTCCGCGTTGACCTTGGCGGCGGCCGCCTTGATGCGGGCGAGGGCCTCGATGTGGGCGCGCTCCAGGCGCTGGCCGGAGAGGGGGAAGTTCTCCACCGCCCGCTGGGTCTGGGCCCGCCACTTGGCGTGCGCGGGGACCCTGACCTCGCCCATGGAGTCGCGCTCGATGCGGTGGGTGCCGGTACCGGTACCGGTACCGGTGCCGGCGTCCTGCTGGTGTCCGTCCGTCATGTTCGTTGCCTCCTTGCAAAGTTGAGCAATCGTCATGTCCGACGTGTTCCCTTCTCTCCTGCCGCTCGGTACATACCGGCGGTAACAGCGATCTCGGGGAGGCGTACATGACACGTACAGGTGCGAAACCCAGGCTCAGATCTACCCTCGCCGCCCTCGCGGCGGCCGCGGCCGCCCTCGGGGGCGCCACCGCCGTCACCCCACCGGCCCACGCGGCGCCGGCGGCCGCGGCGGCCGGCACCGCCAGCACCGCCACCACCACCGCCGGCAAGCCGCTGCCGGCCGCGCTGGAGGCCGTACGCGCCGCCGAGGCGACCCGCATCTACGGCGACCCGGCCGTCCGCCCCATGGCCGCGCGCAAGACCGCTCTGATCTCCCTCGGCGACAGCGAGATCTCCGGCGAGGGCACCGGCACCTACGACCCGGCCACCAACACCCCGGCCAACCAGTGCCACCGCTCGCCCGAGGCCGCCGTCCACCGCACCGGCATCCCCGCCGACCTCACCTTCAACGCGGCCTGCTCCGGCGCGTACACCGGCAACATCCGCATCGGCGGCACCCCCCAGTACGCCGATGAACTCGTCCAGAGCGACACCCTCGCCATCAAGGCCCGCAACACCCGCATCACCATGGTCCTGCTCGTCGCCGGCGCCAACGACGACCTCCAGTTCGGCCCTGTCATGACCGACTGCGTCACCCGCTGGATCCTCTCCCAAGGCGCCTGCGAGCCCGCGTACGCCCCCGGCTGGCAGGCCCGCGTCGACGCCCTGCGGCCCAAGGTCGAGGCCACCGTCGCCGACCTCAGGACCACCATGCGCGACGCCGGCTACGCCGACGGCGACTACCGCCTCGTCGTCATGGGATACCCGAGCCCCATCGGCCCGGACTTCCGCGACAACCCCGCCTTCCCGGGCAAGCTGCCCGGCGGCTGCGCCGGGTACGACTCCGACGCCGCCTGGGGCCGCAACCACGCCGTCCCCGCCTTCGAGGAGGGCATCCGCGCCGCCGCCCGCGCCTCCGGCGCCGTCTACCTCGACAACTCCCGGCTCTTCCACGGCCACGAGGTGTGCATGGAGGACACCTGGGCCCGCGGCCTGTACCTCGACCTCGCCGACCACTTCCCGTGGGACGAGGACACCGCCCGCCAGTCCTTCCACCCGAACACCCGCGGGCACGCCGCCTTCGCGTCCTGCCTCACCCAGCTGTACGCCTCCGGACTGCGCGAGGCCTCCTGCGCCGACCCCGCCTCCACCGGCACCCCGGTCCTCACCCCCGGTGCCTGGGACGACCTCTTCGGCCCCCTGCGCCACCCGGCCACCGCGAACTGCCTCGACGCGGACGGCGCCTCCAGCGCCAACGGCACCCGCGTCCTCGCCTGGGACTGCCACGGCGGCCGCAACCAGGGCTGGTGGTACGACGCCCACCGCCGCTCGCTCCACACCGAACTCACCCACGACCGCTGCCTCGACGTCCCCGGCGGCGACTACCGCGCGGGCACCGGCACCGTCCTGTGGAACTGCCACGGCGGGGCCAACCAGCAGTGGCTCCGCGACGGCGGCACCCTGCGGCCCGCCGCCGCCCCGGGCCTCTGCCTGACGGTCACGGACCCGCGCCGGCCGGCCCGCCTCCAACCGTGCGACGGCACGCCGGCCCAGCGCTTCACGTAAGGCGCCGGCCGCCGGACCGGCGGGTGTCTCACCGCCGGTCCAGGTACTCCCGTACCTCCCGGGGCCGGTTCGTGATCAGCGTGTCCACGCCGAGGCGCAGGCACAGCTCGACGTCCTCGACCTCGTCCACCGTCCACACCCGCACCCGCAGCCCCTTGGCCTTCAGCCGCCCCACCAGCCCCGGGTCCTTGCGGACGAGGTCGATGCCCGGCCCGGCGTGGCCCGCGAACGGCGGCCGCGGCGGGCGCACGGCCCGCTCGATCAGGTACACCGCGGGCAGCCCCGGCGCCAGCCGGTGCAGCCGCATCAGCGCGGTACGGGAGAAGCTCATCACCTCCACCAGCCCCTCCGCCCCGTCGGCCAGCCCGTGGTCCTTCAGGACCCGCACCAGCTCGGCCTCCAGCCGGCCCCCGGCCCGCGTCGGGTGCTTCGTCTCCACGGCGAGCCCGACGGGCCGGCCCGCGGCGAGGGCCTCCTTCAGCAGGTCCTCGAAGAGCAGCACCTGCGCGCCGCGGTGCCCGGCGCCCTTCCAGGAGCCGAAGTCGAGCGCGGCGAGCTGCTCGTACGTCATGGCGGAGACGATCCCCCGCCCGTCGGAGGTGCGGTCGACACGCCGGTCGTGCACGCACACCAGCCGCCCGTCGGCACTGAGCCGCACGTCGCACTCCAGCGCGTCGGCCCCGTCGGCGATGGCCTGCCGGTAGGCGGCGAGCGTGTGCTCGGGGTGCTCGTGCGAAGCCCCGCGGTGGGCGACGACCCGCACACCGCGGGCCCCGGAAAACGCCTGGTAGGTCATGCGCCCCACGCTATAGCCCCACCCCCCGGCCCCCCGACAGGGCACCGCCGGCACACGCCGCACCACCCGGCACCTCCGCACCCGGCCCACCGCCGCGGAAGGAGGTCAGGCCCGGTAGAGCGTCGGGCGCTCTGCCACCTGGTCCGGGGTGAGGCCTTCGACGGTCAGGTTCCCTGTCCACAGGTGGTCGCGGTTGGCGTAGACCGCATCGAACCGGACGCGCTTGCCGCCGGGCTCCAGCTTCCACCCCCGTTCCCGGAACTGCCCGATGCGGCCGCTGCCGCAGACGAAGGCGCGGGTGGCTTGAGTGAGCACCCATTGCGCCAGTTCGTTCTCGCTGGCGGTGGGCCGTCCGCAGATGCGGGCCATCTGCCACAGGCGTCCCCACTCGACTCCGGGGGTCAGAGGGCCGACGACTGCGACGTCTCCGATTCGCCGTCCGTCCAGGTGGTGCGTGGTGTAGCCGAAGACCACGCCGAACATGGCGAACACGGTGACCCGGCTGCTGCCGGTCAGACCCTCGTCGGATGCCATGGGCGGTACCTTCGCTCAGGGGAGGACCCGGGTACCTGTGACGTGCCCGGGCCCTCCTTCGTACGAGCGGATCACGACCTGACCCGCGTGTCCTGGGAGTGAGTCAGCACCCGTCGCCGTCGCCGCAGCAGGCGGGCGGGTTGCAGCCCTTCGCGGCGCCCCACATCCGCTCGTCGACGTAGAAGCCGGCCGCCTTGACGCGTTCGACCACGGAGCCGATCAGCGGCCGCGTGCGGACGGTGGCCTTCGGTTCGTGGTCCAGGAAGTAGCCGAACTGTTCCTGGCACCACGCGGCGTAGGCGCGGGTGTGGAGCGCGAACGAGTGCCAGCCCGGGTCAACGACCTGGGAGGGGGTCATGCCGAACGCGCGGGCGTCACCCATGACCTTGAGGAAGGCAAGGGCCTGGTCCACGATGTTGCGGGCCGTGGCCAGTTCGTGCCTGTACTCCTCGGCGCAGAACTCGGACACCTTCTCGAACAGCTCGGGACTGACGAGGTCCCGCCCCCGCCGTAAGGCGACGGGGCTTTCGACCATGGTCGTCATAGCGAGACTCCTTCTGTTGTGGGTGAGATCAGGCGGTAGGCGGGGGCGGGAACTGGTCCCCGCCGGTACCACCGGACTTGTCGCCCGGGTCGTTTACGCGCATCTCGGATCACCCCCTTCCTGTCGTGGCTTGCCTGCTACCCGCCCCCGTCGGGACGGGGGCCTGTGTCAGGTCGTACCGACCCGATGAACAAGGGCAATGTCCTCGAACCCTCGGAGAAAGCGGCCGTGACCAGCGTTCAGGCCCGTGTGCGTCATGCACTGCCGATCCACCTCGGCTACGTCGGGGCCGGGAACAGCAGCCCACCCGCAACCCTCGTAGAGGCAGCTCGCCACCACGGTGGGCGTGGATTCGGGGTCTCTGATGATTCGGTGCTCGGTGTGCCGGAGGACTGAGCGCGTCATCGGCGCGACCCGTCCGCGTTGACGCACCGGGTGTGCCAGTAGGCGACCTTCGGCGGGCCGTCCTTCTGCCCGAGCATTCCCCGTCGGGCGAGCTGGTGAAGGGGGATGGGCATGCTGCACGACGCACACGTCTCGCGTTTTGCGGTGTACGTCGCGTACTCGAACGTGTCCGTACTGGTGGCCACAGCACCCCTCCCGATGACTTCCCGGTCGATGTCATGACCCTAGGAAGGGGGCTAGGACGGCCTCAACGAACTTGCACGACCTTGCAGGGAATCACCCGAGTGCGGCGATGGCTTCCGCGATCAATGCGCGTGCGGGCCGCCCATGGCAGGCAAGTTTGGCCAGCTCAGCGAACATGTGGGCGTACGTCTCGATCTCGCTGGGCTGCTTCACGGTCACCTGTGCCGTGGCTAGCTCGATGATCACTTGGCTGTCGTCGTAGATCCAGAAGCCTTCAACGGGCCACATGACCCGTTCGGCGCTCATGGGGACCACGCCGAGGCTGACGTTGGGCAGCACGGCGATTTGAAGGAGGTGTCCGAGTTGGGCAGCCATGACGTCCGGGCCACCGAAACGGGAGCGCAACGCCGACTCCTCCAGCACGATCCCGAAGTGCCGATGGGCGTCGTGTAGGTAGCGCTGACGCAGCATGCGCACCTTGACCGCTGCTTCAACATCGTCCGGGATCTGCCTGAACGCCACGATCCGCTTCATGATGGCGGTCGCATAGTCGGCCGTCTGAAGCAGGCCCGGGATCACCCCGGGCTCGTAGATGCGGAAACGGCTCGTCCGGGCGTACAGGGGAACGTGGGCCTCTTGGGCGTGCTTGAGGCCGGCGCGCTGCAATCGCTTCCACTCCACGTACATCTCGTCGATGCCGTGGGCCGTGGCGCGTAGGTCCTCGTACTCTTCCAGGACGCCGCAGATGGTGACGTAGGCAAGGAGATCCTGGTCTGAGGGCGGAGTCTTGCCGTTCTCAATGCGAGAGGCCTTGGACTCGCTCCAACCCGCACGCGCGGCCAGCGCCCGCGCTGTCAGGCCGGTCGGCTTGCGAATGTCTCGCAGCCGCCTGCCGAGGGCGGCACGGGCGTCTTGGACTGCTGATGAAGGTGACGTGTTCACGGGCGGGCAGGCGTCAGGTGGGCTGGTACTCCGAGTGCGGCGTGGCCCGCTCCCAGACGGCTTCGAACGCGCCCACGCACAGCTTCAGGATCGTCGGGTCCTGGGTGATCTCCAACCAGTCGCCCGGGGCGCTCTCGCCGTTCCCGTCGAAGTGCAGGACGAGAACGGTCTTGTTGTCGAAGACCCAGAAGTCGTTGCCCGGGAAGGCGATGTCAGTAGCGTTGCGGCGCGGAAGCCACCGGATCTCCTCCCCAGCTTTCACGTTGGCGTCCGAGACGTGGTGCTCGAACCGGAGGTAGTCCGATTCCGGGACGGAGAACACCCGGGCTCGGCGGATGGACACGCCCCTGTCCGTGGCCTTGCGGACCCACTTCAGCCAGTGGCGGATCTCAGGGTCGTTGTCCTCGGGGAGGTCGCGGAGGCCCTGCTTCCAGGCCGTGAAGCTGGGATCGGACTCCATGTAGCCGTCCCGCATCTCCAGATGGATCGCGCTGTGCTCGGTGGAAGCGAGAAGCTCCTCAAACGACGGGACCGTCGGCACCCTTGACCTCCAAGAAGAACTGCACCATGCGTCGCGGCAGCTCGATGACATCCTCATGGTCGGGGATGTCCAGCAGTTGCCTGCGTTCCGCGCCCGTCACCTTGAACCCCTGGACCAGGTACGTGTCAGTGGCGTCGTCCAGGTAGATCGTGGGCGAGCCGCCGTCCTTGCTCTCAGGGTCCTTGCCAAGCTTGTGCAGAGCCATGGTGTCCTCCTCGCTCGGGGCTGACGATCTCTGTGTGCAAGCCTGCGCCGCAGGCACTCTCGGGCGCACCAGACTTGCACGAACTTGCGTGACAGATGCCCCTCTCAGGCCAGAAGCTGCCAGGGACAGACCTCTTGCGCGCCCTGGGCGGCTTCCCGCGGGCTGGGGAGGGGGCACGGCAAGAGCCCCCGGCGGTCGGCGCCGGGGGCTCTCTGGGGGCGGGGGAGTGCCGGCTACGCCAGGCCGGGGCCGCGGACCGGGATGTGGGTGAACGTCGGCTCCGGGGCCGGGTTCTGGAAGAAGTCGTTGCCCTTGTCGTCCACCACGATGAACGCCGGGAAGTCCTCCACCTCGATCTTCCAGACCGCCTCCATGCCGAGCTCCTCGTACTCCAGGACCTCGACCTTCTTGATGCAGTCCTGCGCCAGGCGCGCCGCCGGGCCGCCGATCGAGCCCAGGTAGAAGCCGCCGTGCGTGCCGCACGCGTCCGTGACCTGCTGCGAGCGGTTGCCCTTGGCCAGCATGACCTTCGAGCCGCCCGCCGCCTGGAACTGCTCGACGTACGAGTCCATGCGCCCCGCCGTGGTCGGGCCGAAGGAGCCCGAGGCGTAGCCCTCGGGGGTCTTCGCCGGGCCGGCGTAGTAGACGGGGTGGTCCTTGAGGTACTGCGGCATGTCCTCGCCCGCGTCCAGCCGCTCCTTGATCTTGGCGTGCGCGATGTCGCGCGCCACGACCAGCGGGCCGGTCAGCGACAGCCGGGTCTTGACCGGGTGCTTCGTCAGCGTCGCGAGGATCTCCTTCATCGGCTGGTTCAGGTCGATGGAGACGACGTCGGACGCGGAGTCCAGGTGCTCTTCGGTGGTGTCCGGCAGGAAGCGCGCCGGGTCCCGCTCCAGCTGCTCCAGGAAGACGCCCTCGGCGGTGATCTTCGCGACGGCCTGGCGGTCCGCGGAGCAGGACACGGCGATGGCGACGGGGCAGGACGCGCCGTGCCGGGGGAGGCGGACCACGCGGACGTCGTGGCAGAAGTACTTGCCGCCGAACTGGGCGCCGATGCCGAGCTTCTGCGTCAGCTCGAAGACCTTCTCCTCCAGCTCCAGGTCGCGGAAGCCGTGGCCGAGCGGCGAGCCCTCGGTGGGGAGCTCGTCCAGGTAGTGCGCGGAGGCGTACTTCGCGGTCTTCAGGGCGTGCTCGGCGGAGGTGCCGCCGACGACGATCGCCAGGTGGTACGGCGGGCAGGCCGCCGTGCCCAGCGAGCGGATCTTCTCCTCCAGGAACCTCATCATGGAGGCCTCGTTCAGGACGGCCTTGGTCTCCTGGTAGAGGAAGGACTTGTTCGCCGAGCCGCCGCCCTTGGCCATGAACAGGAACTTGTACGCGCCGCCGTCCGTCGCGTACAGCTCGATCTGCGCCGGCAGGTTCGAGCCGGTGTTCTTCTCGTCCCACATCGTCAGCGGGGCCATCTGCGAGTAGCGCAGGTTCAGCCGCGTGTACGCGTCGTAGATGCCGCGGGAGAGGGCCTCCTCGTCGCCGCCCGCGGTCAGGACGTTCTGGCCGCGCTTGCCCATCACGATCGCCGTGCCGGTGTCCTGGCACATCGGCAGCACCCCGGCGGCCGCGATGTTGGCGTTCTTCAGCAGGTCGAGGGCGACGAACTTGTCGTTCGCGGAGGCCTCGGGGTCGTCGATGATGCGGCGCAGCTGCGCGAGGTGGGCCGGGCGCAGGAAGTGCTGGATGTCGTGGATGGCCTCTTCGGCGAGCTTGCGCAGCGCCTCGGGCTCGACCTTGAGGAACGTACGGCCGTCGGCCTCGAAGGTCGAGACGCCCTCGGAGGTCACCAGCCTGTACGGCGTGGTGTCCTCGCCCAGGGGCAGCAGGTCGGTGTACGCAAACTCTGGCATGACGGCAGTCATCCTCACTCGGCGGGAGCGCTGGCGACCGGATTGGCAGCGCGCAACCAGCGTAGGACCTCCCTGTGGGCGCTTGTCTGTGAGGTAAGGCTCACTGGGAACTATCGCGATCTATCGTGTCTCGCTAGACTGCTGACATGGACCTGGAAAAGCACCCCGCCGCGCCCGCCGCGCCAGCTGCCCCCGCCGCGCCCGCGGCCCCGGCCCCGGGCGGCCTGCGCGCCTCCGACGCGGACCGGGACCGGATCGCGCGGATCCTGGCCGACGCCGTCGCCGAGGGCCGGCTCACGCCGGAGGAGCACTCCGAGCGCCTCGACTCGCTGTACGCCCGCAAGACCATCGCCGAGCTGGACGTGCTGGTCCAGGACCTCCCGGCACCGGGATCCGCCGCCGGGTCCGCGCCCGCCGGGGCCGCGTACGCCCCCGCGTACGCCGGCATGGGCTCCGGCGCGCGCCCCGGCCCTGCCGAGACGGTCGTCGCCGTGTTCAGCAGCAGCGCCCGCAAGGGCCGCTGGCGCCCGCCGGCGCACACCCGGGCCGTGTCGGTGATGGGCGACATCAGCATCGACCTCACCGAGGCCGTCTTCGAGCAGCAGGTCACCGAGATCGAGGTGACGTGCGTCCTCGGCAACGTGGAGGTCCTGGTCCCGGAGAACGTCACCCTCCGCGGCCACGGCAGCGGCGTCCTCGGGAACTTCGAGGTCAGCGGCAACACCGCCGGCAGCGTCGACCCGAACGCCCCCGTCGTGATCATCCGCGGATTCGCCCTGCTCGGGAACATCGAGGCCCGCCCGAAGCTCGGCGCCCGCCTCGTCGACCTCGCCCGCAAGCTCCGCAAGCACCTCCAGTAGACGCCGGACTCCGGGCGCCGGGCGCCGGGCGCCGGGCAGCTCCGAGGTCGCATTTCGGTCTACTTCCGCCGGAGTCCCGGCCGCGCCGCACGCAGTGCATAGGGCCGCGTACAGCGGGTAGGGACAGGTGCATCGTCTCTCGCTTGCGTATCCGTCGTCAGGAGTAGACCGTGCAGCATCCGCCGCATCAGTCCCTGCAGGTAGCCGCCGTACAGAGCCTTCAGGCGCGTCCGACAGCCGTGCCGAGGCCGCGGATGCCGGCGCGGCACGAAGAGGACGGCCCCTGGCACGCGGAGGCGGTGTGCCGCCGGGACGAAGCGGGACTGTTCTTTGCCCCCTCCAAGGAGCCCACGGCGGCCCGGCTCTCCCGCGAGGAGGCCGCCAAGCGGGTGTGCGCGCGCTGCCCCGTGATGGTCGCCTGCCGTGAGCACGCCCTGCTGCAGCCCGAGCCGTACGGCGTGTGGGGCGGGCTCACCGCCGCCGAGCGCCGCGTCGTGCTCGCCCGCAGGCGCCGCCGCGCGGCCGAACTCCGCCAGACCCCGGGCGCGGGGACGATAGCCGCCGCGGGCTGAGCCCCGTACACGGCACGCGAGAGGGGCGGTCCCGCCGCACACGGGAACCGCCCCTCTCGCTGTGCCGGCGGCAGCCGCCGGCCCGGGTGCGCTCGTACGGGCGCTCCAGCCGCTACTGCGCCCGGTCGAAGTCGATCGCGCTGTACGCGCGCAGCTTCGACAGGCGGTGCGTGGAGTCGATCTTGCGGATCGTGCCCGACTTCGAGCGCATGACCAGGGAGGACGTCGTCGCGGTCTCCGAGCGGTAGTGCACACCGCGCAGCAGCTCGCCGTCCGTGATGCCGGTGGCGACGAAGAAGACGTTCTCGCCGGACACCAGGTCGTTCGTGGTCAGGACGCGGTCCAGGTCGTGGCCCGCGTCGACGGCCTTCTGCCGCTCCGCCTCGTCCTTGGGCCACAGCTTGCCCTGGATGACACCGCCCAGGCACTTGATGGCGCAGGCCGAGATGATGCCCTCCGGGGTGCCGCCGATTCCCATCAGGAGGTCGACGCCGGTACCCTCGCGGACCGCCATGACCGAGCCGGCGACGTCGCCGTCGGAGATGAACTTGATGCGGGCGCCCGTCTCGCGGATCTCCCGGACGATTCCCTCGTGGCGGGGGCGGTCCAGGATGACGACGGTGACGTCCTCGACGGCCATGTTCTTGGCCTTCGCGACGCGGCGGATGTTCACCGACACCGGGGCGTTGATGTCGACGAAGTCGGCCGCCTCCGGGCCTGTGACCAGCTTCTCCATGTAGAACACCGCGGACGGGTCGAACATGGTGCCGCGGTCCGCGGCCGCCAGCACGGCGATCGCGTTCGGCATGCCCTTGGCGTTCAGGGTGGTGCCGTCGATCGGGTCGACGGCGATGTCGACCTCGGCGCCGGAGCCGTCGCCGACCCGCTCGCCGTTGTAGAGCATCGGGGCTTCGTCCTTCTCGCCCTCGCCGATGACGACGACGCCGTTCATCGAGACGGTGGAGATCAGGGTCCGCATCGCGTTGACCGCCGCACCGTCGGCGCCGATCTTGTCACCGCGCCCGACCCAGCGGCCCGCGGCCATGGCGGCGGCCTCGGTCACCCGGACGAGCTCCAGGGCGAGGTTGCGGTCGGGGGCCTCGGGGGCGACTTCGAGCTGGGGCGGCAGGTTGTGCTCGGTCATCGGAGCGCACCTTTCTGTACGACGACGGCCGGGAAGGTGAGGGTGTGGGAACTCTATCGTCACGTCGACAAACTGAGCAGACCGGGTCACGTATGAGCGGAATATCGGTCAGGGGTTTGTCCTGAGCGGACGCCTTGCGTACGCCATGGGTACGGCGCCCCGGCGCGCCGCGCGCCCGGCGCACCCACCCCGGCGGAGATCGCCGCCGGCGATGGGGGACGATGGGGGCGTGGCAGGTATGAAGGGCAAGCAGACGGTCTGGGACATGGTCCGGTCGCTGGCGGTCATCGGCGTGGTCGTGGCGGGGATCTACATGTTCGTCCCGCACGACGACGAGGCCGATCCGACGCACGTCGTCGACTACCGGGTGGAGACGCTCACCGCCCGGCGCGCGGCGCCGTACCCGCTCGCGGCGCCGGTGGGGCTGCCAAAGGAGTGGCGGGCGACCTCGGTGACGTTCGACCGGCGCGAGGCCCACCGCTGGCACCTCGGCTTCCTCGACCCGCGGAACCAGTACGTCGCCGTCGAGCAGTCCAGCGACTCCTCCGCCGGGTACCTGTCCGAGGTCACCCAGAAGGCGAAGGCCACCGGGCAGACGCAGCAGGTCGGCGGCGTGGAGTGGGAGCGCTGGGAGGGCGAGAAGTACGACGCCCTGGTCCGGCAGGAGCAGGGCCACGTGACGGTGGTGACCGGAACCGCGCCGTTCGAGGACCTCGGCACGATGGCGGCGGCGCTGGAGTTCAAGAAGGCCGACACGCCCGCTCCGGCCGGGCAGGCCGGGTAGGCCGACCGGGGCGCCAGGCGTCCCGACAGGCGGACGGCCCCGCACCCCCGGGGGAACCGGGAGGCGGGGCCTTCGCGTGCGTGCGGGGTGGGCGGGCGGCCGTCAGACGGTGGTGATGACCTCGTCGATGGCCAGGCGCGGGCCGCGCGGGTGCCAGGCGTCCGGGCCGGGCTTGCCGATGTTGACGACCATCAGCGGGGTGTGGTCGTCGTCGAGGAACTCCTTCTGGACGCCCGCGTAGTCCAGGCCGCCCATCGGGCCCGCGGCCAGGCCGGCGGCGCGGACGCCAACGATGAAGTACGCGGCCTGCATGGCTGCGTTCATCACCGCGGACTGCTCACGGGCCGGGCGCTCGCTGAAGAAGATGTCCTTGGCCTGCGGGAAGTGCGGCAGCAGGGCCGGCAGCTCCTCGTGGAACTCGTTGTCCGCGGAGAGGATCGCGACGAGCGGCGCGGCGGCGGTCTTGGCCTGGTTGCCCTCGGCCATCAGGTTCACGAGGCGCTCGCGGGCCTCGGGGGAGCGCACGAGCGTGATGCGCAGCGGCGTCGAGTTGAAGGCGGTGGGGCCGTACTTGACCAGGTCGTAGATCGCCTGGACCTGCTCCTCGGTCACCGGCTCGTCGGAGAAGGTGTTGGCGGTGCGAGCCTCGCGGAACAGCAGGTCCTGGGCGGCGGGGTCAAGAACGAGGGACATGGGAAAGCCTTCTTCCATGCGGAGAGGTGCAGCGATGCACTGACTGTACGCCGAAATTAGTCGAACTTTCAACTAAATCCGGCCGCCAGTGGCTAGGATCACCCTCCGGCCGACGGCCGCGGAGGCCCGGCTTCCGGCCCCGGCCGCCTCAGGCGTCCCCGCCCTCCCGGCCCTCCCCGGTCTCCTCGCGCGCGGCGATCGCCGAGTCCAGCCGGGCGCGGGCGCCCTCCAGCCAACGCCGGCACACTGCCGCCAGCTCCTCGCCCCGCTCCCAGAGCGCGAGCGACTCCTCCAGCGAGGTGCCTCCCGCCTCCAGCCTGCGGACGACCTCGATCAGCTCGTCGCGGGCCTGCTCGTAGCCCAGCGCAGTGTTCTCTGCTGCCATTCCCATTCCGCCTCGGATCTCGTCCACCCAGGTGCAACATGCACATGATTCGTCAAGTCGGCCGGGCAGCCGCCCGGTCGGAGCCCTCCCGCCGCCCGGTCGGAGCCCTCCCGCCGCCGGCCCGTCCGGCCGCCGCCCGGCCCGTTCAGCCGCCCGCCGCGGGCCCGCTGTCGGCCACCCGGACGCAGAACTCGCCCTCCGCGACCCGCGCCCGCAGCTCCTCGCCCGGCGGGGCCTCCTCAGGTGAGCGCACCACGTGCCCGTCCGCCCGCTGGAGCACCGCGTACCCGCGCTCCAGCGTCGCCGCCGGCGACAGCGCCACCACCCGCGCCAGCGTGTGCGCCAGCTCCGAGTCGGCCCGGTCCAGCAGGTGCCGCAGCGTCCGCCGGCTCCGCCCGAGCAGCGCCTCCAGCTCGTCCTCGCGGGCCTCCACCATCCGCTGCGGGTGCACGAAGACCGGCCGTGCCAGCGCATGCGCCAGCCCCCGCTCCTCCCGGTCGAGCAGCGCCCGCACGGCGCGCAGGCCCCGCCCGCGCAGCTGCTGCACCCGCTCCAGCTCCTCGCCGACGTCCGGTACGACCTTCTTCGCGGCGTCCGTGGGCGTCGAGGCGCGCAGGTCCGCGACCAGGTCCAGCAGCGGCGAGTCCGGCTCGTGCCCGATCGCCGAGACGACCGGCGTGCGGGCCGCGGCGACGGCCCGGACGACCTCCTCGTCGGAGAACGGCAGCAGGTCCTCCACGCTGCCGCCGCCGCGCGCCACGATGATCACGTCGACCTCGGGCAGGTCGTCGAGCTCCTTGACGGCCTGGACCACCTGCGGCACCGCGTGCACCCCCTGCACCGCCACGTTGCGCACCTCGAAGCGGACCGCCGGCCACCGCCGGCGCGCGTTCTCCAGGACGTCCCGCTCGGCCGCCGACGCCCGCCCCACCACCAGCCCGATCAGCTGCGGCAGGAACGGCAGCGGCTTCTTGCGGTCCAGCGCGAACAGCCCCTCGGAGGCCAGCGAGCGCTTGAGCCGCTCCAGCCGGGCCAGCAGCTCCCCGATCCCGACCGGCCTTATCTCCGCCGCGCGCAGCGACAGCTGCCCCCGCGGCGCGTACCACTCCGGCTTGGCCAGGACCACGACCCGCGAGCCCTCGGTCACGGCGTCCGCGACGTCGTCGAAGACCTGCCGGAAGCAGGTCACGCCGATCGAGACGTCGTGCGCGGGGTCGCGCAGCGTCAGGAACACCACCCCCGCCCCCGGCCGCCGCGACAGCTGGGTGATCTGCCCCTCCACCCACACCTGGCCGAGCCGGTCGATCCAGCCCCCGATGAGCCGGGACACCTGGCCGACGGGCAGCGGCGCCTCGGCCGACGTATTCAGACCCATGCAGGCAGGCTAGCCGCCCGCACCGACACCGTCTGCCGTACCCGCGCCGCGGCCCGCCCCGCCGCCCGCGCCGCCGCCGCGCCCGTACGGGCGTACCGGCTGCGCGGCACCCCCGTACGATGGACCGCATGAGTGCTGCCGCCGCCCCTGCTCCCGCTTCCCGCCGCGTCCTGCTCGCCGCCCCGCGCGGCTACTGCGCCGGCGTGGACCGAGCCGTGATCGCCGTCGAGAAGGCCCTGGAGCAGTACGGGGCGCCGGTGTACGTCCGCCACGAGATCGTGCACAACAAGTACGTCGTCGAGACGCTCCGCAAGAAGGGCGCCATCTTCGTCGAGAAGACGGAGGAGGTACCCCCGGGCAACATCGTGATGTTCTCGGCGCACGGCGTGGCCCCCGTCGTGCACGAGGAGGCGGCCCGCGGCAGGCTCGCCACGATCGACGCGACCTGCCCGCTCGTCACGAAGGTCCACAAGGAGGCCGTCCGGTACGCCAAGGACGACTTCGACATCCTCCTGATCGGCCACGAGGGCCACGAGGAGGTCATCGGCACCTCCGGCGAGGCCCCGGACCACATCACGATCGTCGACGGCCCCGACGACGTCGACAAGGTCGTCGTCCGCGACGAGTCCAAGGTCGTCTGGCTGTCGCAGACCACCCTGTCCGTCGACGAGACGATGCAGACGGTCGACGCGCTCAAGACCAAGTTCCCGCTGCTCGTCTCCCCCCCGAGCGACGACATCTGCTACGCCACCTCCAACCGGCAGGCCGCCGTCAAGGCGATGGGCGCCGACTCCGACCTCGTGATCGTCGTCGGCTCGAAGAACTCCTCCAACTCCATCCGCCTCGTCGAGGTCGCCCTCGACGCCGGCGCGCGCGCCGCCCACCTCGTCGACTACGCGAGCGAGATCGACGAGGCCTGGCTGGACGGCGTCACCACCATCGGCCTGACCTCCGGCGCCTCCGTCCCCGAGGTCCTCGTCGAGCAGGTGCTCGAATGGCTGGCCGAGCGGGGCTTCGCGGACGTCGAGATCGTCAAGACCGCCGAGGAGTCGATCACCTTCTCGCTGCCGAAGGAGCTCCGCCGGGACCTGCGCGCCGAAGCCGCGGGCCTGGTCGCAGACCAGTAGCGGGTTCCGTACCGTGAGTCCATGCAGCTCTTCGGTGTGGACATCGGCGGTACGGGGATCAAGGGCGCGCCCGTGGACCTCGACCGCGGCGACCTGGCGCAGGAGCGCCACAAAGTTCTGACACCGCAGCCGGCGACCCCCGACGGGGTGGCCGGCTGCGTCGTCGAGGTGGTCCGCCACTTCGACTGGGACGGCCCCGTCGGGGTGACCTTCCCCGGCGTCGTCACGGGCGGCACGATCCGTACGGCCGCCAACATGGACCCGGGATGGATCGGCGTCGCGGCGGCGGACGTGCTCTCGCAGCGGCTCGGCGGCCGGCCCGTCACCGTCCTCAACGACGCCGACGCGGCCGGGGTGGCCGAGATGGCGTACGGCGCCGGCAAGGGGCGCGGCGGCACCGTCATGATGCTCACGCTCGGCACCGGCATCGGCAGCGCCCTCTTCACGGACGGCAGGCTCGTCCCCAACACCGAGCTCGGACACCTGGAGCTCAGGGGGCACGACGCGGAGAAGCGCGCCTCGGTCAAGGCCAAGGAGGACCAGGACCTCAGCTGGGAGCGGTGGGCGCGCCGGCTGCAGCGGTACCTGGCGCACGTGGAGATGCTGTTCTCCCCGGACCTCTTCATCCTCGGCGGCGGCGTCAGCCGCAAGCCGGAGAAGTTCCTGCCGCTGATCGAGGGGATCCGGGCCGAGATCGTCCCGGCGGTGCTGCAGAACAACGCGGGCATCGTCGGCGCGGCGATGGCGGCGCGGACGTCGGCGCCGCGGTAGGGCGGGGGGCGGCGGCTTCGCCGGCCGGGCGGAAGGTCAGCCGGCCCGGCGGGGGACCCTCCGCCGCCCCATCAGCACCGCCTTGCGGACGACCGCGATGAGCGCGGCGGCGAGCGTGCCCGCGTACAGCCAGCCGGCGTGCAGCGACAGCGCGGACACCACGCCCATGACCTGCGCGCCGAAGCCGCCCGAGTCCCCGGAGATCGGCCAGACCCCGGCGGCGAAGGCGATCGGCGCGGAGATCGGCGCGGTCACCAGGTCGGCAGGCCGCACCCACAGGGCCGTCGCGGACGCCACCGGCACGAACAGTAGCCCGTACACGAACAGCGAGCCGCCGAACAGCAGCCAGGCGAGCCCGGCGACGAGCAGCATCGACGCGCACGCGAAGAGACCGCCGCCCAGCCCCGTCAACCGCGGCCGCGGCAGCCGGCCGCGCCGCACCGGCAGGGGCCGCGGCCGGCCGCCGCCCTGCGCGGGGACACCGGCCGCGGCGGGCCCGCCGCGGGCGGGGCGCCGCGGCTGCTGTCGCTGCGGGTGATCCGCCGGACGCGTCCTGTATGGCTCCACCCCACCAAACTAGGCGCGGCGGCCCTCCGATCCGTGCGGGGACACGCGTACACCGACCGCCGCTCATCGGAAAGTAAACTGTCCGGTGGCCCGCGCCCGGGCCGTCGCCCCCTCCAGCTACGGGAAGTCGCCAACGTGTCGCTCACGATCGGAATCGTCGGCCTGCCGAATGTCGGCAAGTCGACCCTGTTCAACGCCCTGACCAAGAACGACGTGCTGGCGGCCAACTACCCGTTCGCCACCATCGAGCCGAACGTCGGCGTCGTCGGTGTGCCCGACGCCCGCCTGGGCAAGCTGGCCGAGGTCTTCGGGTCGCAGCGGATCCTGCCCGCCACGGTCGACTTCGTCGACATCGCCGGCATCGTGCGCGGCGCGAGCGAGGGCGAGGGCCTGGGCAACAAGTTCCTGGCGAACATCCGCGAGTCGGACGCGATCTGCCAGGTCATCCGCGCGTTCAAGGACGAGAACGTCGTCCACGTCGACGGCAAGGTCTCGCCGAAGGACGACATCGAGACGATCAACACCGAGCTGATCCTCGCCGACCTGCAGACCATCGAGAAGGTCCTGCCGCGCCTGGCCAAGGAAGCCCGCATCAAGAAGGACATCGGCCCGAAGGTCGCGGCGGTCGAGGCCGCGAAGGAGATCCTGGAGAAGGGCGACACCCTCTTCTCGCAGGGCATCGTCCAGGGCTCCGACAAGGCCGAGCTGCTGCACGACCTGCACCTCCTGACGACCAAGCCCTTCCTCTACGTCTTCAACGTGGACGAGGACGAGCTGACGGACGACGCCTTCAAGGAGGAGCAGCGCGCGCTGGTCGCCCCGGCCGAGGCGATCTTCCTGAACGCCAAGCTGGAGGCGGACCTCGCCGAGCTCGACGAGGAGGACGCCATGGAGCTCCTCCAGTCCGTCGGCGCCGAGGAGCCCGGCCTGGCCACCCTGGCCCGCGTCGGCTTCGACACCCTGGGCCTCCAGACGTACCTGACGGCCGGCCCGAAGGAAGCCCGCGCCTGGACGATCAAGAAGGCCGCCACGGCCCCCGAGGCGGCCGGCGTGATCCACACCGACTTCCAGAAGGGCTTCATCAAGGCGGAGGTCATCTCCTTCCAGGACCTGGTCGACTGCGGCTCGGTGGCCGAGGCCCGCGCCAAGGGCAAGGCCCGCATGGAGGGCAAGGACTACGTCATGCAGGACGGCGACGTGGTGGAGTTCCGCTTCAACGTGTAGTCGTGCACTTGCTGTACGTGACGTGATTGGTCAAATGTGCAGCTCAGAAGGGGTCGGACTCTGTCGAGTCCGACCCCTTCGTCGTCACCGTGCTGGATGGGTGCTGGATGTTCTGACGTGGAGTCAGCGGGTGATCAGGTCTCGTAAACGGTGGACCGGTGTCCCACGTGAACGACCCAGATCGCCAACTCGCCGTTGTCGATCGTGTAGACGACGCGGTAGTCGCCGACGCGAAGACGGCGTCGTTCCGGCTGTGACGCGAGTGCGGTGGTGTTGAAGCCGAGAGGGTCGGTCTCCAGCTCGGTCAGCTTGGCCAGGATGCGCAGCGCCACGTCGCGGGGGATCTTCCGAAGCTCGGCCTGCGCCTCGGGGCGGAAGGCGGTTCGGTACTCACTCACCGCGCGCCAGCGTCTCCCTCATGATGTCCTCGATCGGGATGCCGGGTGCTGGGTTGGCCATGCGCTCGTCGATGATCCGATTGATCTCGCGCTCTTCCCACTCCTGGTACCTGCGCAGCACCTCAATGGAGACGACGGCCGCGACTTCCTTGCCTCGGCGCGTGATCACTGTGGGTACATCGTCGCGGTCTGCGCGCTCCACGACCTCCGCCAGGTGTGCTCGCACGTCGCGAATGGACTCTATGGGCAGTGGCTGCGTCATGCGCGCAAGCGTACCGAGTGTCCCATGTGTACACAATGTCGCCGGCGGGAGGCCTGCCCCCGCCGCGGACGCGCGTGCTGGATGTCCTGGATCAACCCGCACGGTGCTGGATTGGTGCTGGACAACCACTTCCAGAACCGCGTTTTCGCAGGTCATGGCCCTGCGCTGAACGTTCCGCTTCAATGTGTGATCGGTCAATCGCCGTACGCCATGACGATTGGCTTGGTGGGGATGCGGGGTCGACGCCTCTCGCGGGCTCGACCCCTCTTCTCGTTCTCGCGTGGACTCGGTGCCATCGTCGACACGCGGTGACGCATTGACGCAATATTTGCGTCAATCTATCGTGGGGTCGTGCTCTTTCCCACGCCCGCCCTCAAAGCCGAGGATCAACGTGTTCTCGGCGAGATCGACGACCTTCGCCGCTCGTTGCGCGTGCAGGTCCGGTCCGCTCCGGCGAAGTGGACCGACGGACTGCGCAAGTTCTTGACCGCGGATGCGGTGGCGGCCTCCAACTCGATCGAGGGCTTCAGAGTGTCCACGGTCGATGTCGAGGACCTTCTGGAAGGAGAGCGCGACGTCGACGTCTCCGATGAGGACCGGGAGGAGACGCTCGCTTGTCAGCGGATGATGACCTACATCCAGACGCTGCACGATGTCGCGGACTTCCGTTACAGCAAGGAGTTGCTCAACGCGCTCCACTGGATGTTGCAGGGACACCGGCACGCCCCGCGCAAGCCTGCCGGGCAGTGGCGGCGGGGACCGGTGTACGTCACGGACACTCGCGACCCCAGCATCGCGGCATACACGGCGCCGGAGGCGACCGACGTGCCTGCGCTGACAGGCGAACTGGTCGATTGGCTGAACGCGAACGATGGCAGCCACCCGCTGGTACGGGCCGCCATGGCGCATCTGCATCTTGTTTCCATCCACCCGTGGGCGGATGGAAACGGCCGTATGTCCCGGTCCCTCCAAACGCTCATGATCGCGAGGGAGGGAGAACTGGCCCCTGAGTTCTCCTCGATCGAGGCATGGCTGGGACGCCCCGGCAATACGTGGGAGTACTACCGCGAGCTGCAGCGCAGGGGAGCCAGCTACCGCCCCGACCAGGACGTCTCCGACTGGGTCCGTTTCAACCTCACCGCGTACCACCAGCAGGCGCAGACTGTACGCAGTCGCCTGGATCGCTCGAGTCGAGTGTGGCTTCTGCTGGGTGAGTTCGCGGAAGTCCGGGGGCTGGAGGAGAGGGTGGTTTCCGCTCTGCATGACGTGGCGATGTCCGGGCGGGTGCGTCGTACGCGCTACGAACGAGCGGAGGACCTGAGCCTGCAACGGGCTCAACGTGACCTGCGGGACCTGGTCGCGGGTGACGTCCTGACTCCGGTCGGCCGTACCCGTGCCCGCTTCTACACCGCTGGCCCGGCCTTTCCGGAGTCGGCTCTGGAGGCGGCTCGGACGCCGCTGCCGCTGACCGATCCGTACACGCGCTACTGAGTGCCCAAGCGGGACGTCGGGGGCAGCCGCGCGTGGACTTCACGGAACCGCAGGCAGATGTCTACGGCCATCGCGAGGTCCAGCCGTTGGCGAAGTCGCACTGGAGGTCCGTCCAGCGGTGTTGTTCGGCGGGGGTGTGGCTGGGGTAGCCGAGGCGTCCCACGCCCTTGACCCACTCGTCCCAGAGGCCGTCGGGCTCCGTGAAGCGGTCGGCGTGGTGGGTGCCGAGGTGGGCGTCGAGGCGGAGGAGGGCGCCCAGGGCGGCGGGCTGGTCGTAGTGGAGGTCGGTGCGGGGGAGGTAGTGGTCGAGGTAGGCGGTGAGGATCTCGGCGTCGGCGTGGGTGCCGAAGCGGGCCAGGGCGAAGCAGTAGGCGCTGCCGGAGTAGCAGACCTCGCTGGCCAGGAGCAGGTCGCCGATGCGTGCCCGGAACCGTTCGCGGCGGTCGACGCCGATCAGCCAGGCGGCGGTGAGGCGCGAGCGCCATTCGTACCCGAGGAGGGCTTCCAGTTCCTCGTCGGTGATTGCGGCGGCGTCATTCAGCAGGTGTCGGGTGAAGCGGGTGGTGTGCCACCACCGGGGGCCCAGGAACCGCCCGCCATTCAGTACGAGAAAGCGCGGGAGGCCGCCGTACGTCCTCGTCACGTAGCTCTCGACCACACGGCCGTAGCCGACTTCCTCGGGGTGCTGGGACGGCATCGGTCACCTCTCCGGGTGCAGGTCGGTCCGGTCGATCCAGGTGGGGGCGACGAAGATGTTGTCGCTGGCGGGGGCTTCGGAGGCTTCCAGCAGGGACCAGGTGCGGGACTCTTCGACCAGGTGTTCCCAGGGCGCGGTCCAGGCGAGTTCCCAGTCCAGGGCGGGGCCGGAGACGCCGTATGTGCCGCCGGCTTCCACTCGCCAGAACTGGGAGTAGAGGATCACCTGGGCGTGGTCGGTCAGGTCGTTGATGATCTCGGTGAACTGGGTCGAGGGCCAGCCTGGGGCGTTGTCCGCCGCGGTGGCTCGTAGGCGCGCGGTGAGCGGCGGGACGACAGGGGTGCGGGCGCTGAGTTCGGTCAGGGCCCAGCGGATGCCTTCCGGCTCGCTCCAGTCCGGTGGCGTCGCCCGTTCCAGGCAGGCGCGATAGGCGCGGCGTACGGGCTCGACCGCGCCGTCGATCTTCAGGCTCGCCAGGGCCATCGCCGCCCATTCCCGGACGGTGGAGTCGTCGCTGTCCAGGTGGGCGATCAGGGCGGGGCCGCAGCGTGGGTCCGCCACCTCTTCGAAGACTTCGATGGCGGTCAGCTGCCCGAAGCCGCCGAGGGAGGGCAGTCCGTCGATGATGGCGGGGACGGCGGGGATGGCGTCGGAGCCGATGCCGATCAGTTCTGCGCGGGCGTCGTAGGACGGGCCGGTCGAGTCGTCGAGCTGCTGGATGAGTCTCTCGATGTGAGTGGTCATGGGTGGTCCCGGCGCCAGAAAGTGGGGAGCCACCAGCAGAGCACCGAGCGGTCATCGGGCCACGGGGCGCGGTCCTCGGCTGTCCAGTCCTCGAAGGAATCCCGTGCCAGATCGATGGGGCGCCAGGCGGGGTCGAGGGGCTCGTCGTCGGCCGGAGGGCGGGCGTACCGCCGGCCGTGTTCGTCGCAGGCGCCGAAGTCCTGGTAGTTCCGCTGGGCCTCGATCAAGGAGACCTTGTTCGCGCCGGACATGGTCGGCCAGCGGAACTGGACCCCGTCGTTCTCCCAGAAGCAGACGGGGCAGATCTCGTACGAGCCGAGCATCGCGCCCAGCACGCGGTGCCCGCAGCACGGGCAGGGGCAGGAGTCGCTCACCTGCGCAGTCTCCTTGCAGGCCCCGCCGGTGCGCCATGGATTTCTCGGCCTCCGCCAGTCCGCAGCCAGTCCGCAGGACACCCGTAAACGGCCGTCGGGAGCCAACGCATGTCAACGAAGAACCCCCAGGTCAGGGCCCTGTGCGGGGCTCCGTCGCAGGTCAGGGTCGGGCCGCAGACATTCCGCTGCAACGTGTGAGCGGATGAAATAACACCACGTCGCTGACGTGGCAGACATGCAGGTCAGAAGGGGCCGACTCCGCCGGGAGCCGGCCCCTTGGCGCTGCCCGTGCTGGGATGGTGCTGGGAAATCTGACTACCCGGCAGCCGTACGGCCCGCCTGATGCGCGCCGAGAGTGGTACGTTATCAGGTACCACTTGAGGAGAGAGGTCAGGTCATGTCGATAACTGCGAGCGAAGCCCGCAAGGAACTCTTTCCGCTGATCAAGAAGGTCAACGAGAACCACGAGGCCATTGAGATCGTCTCCAAGCACGGCAACGCCGTACTTGTCTCGGCCGAGGACTATGCCGCGTTGCGTGAGGGCTCGTACCTGCTGCGCTCCCCGGCGAACGCCCGTCGCTTGCTCAAGGCGTACGAGAACGCCCTGGCGAACATCAACGTGTCGGAGCGCGAGCTGATCGATCCTGACTCGGCGGACACGGGTGCTGCGTGAGGCTTGTCTTCGAGGATCAGGGCTGGGAGGACTACACGTCCTGGCTCAAGAACGACCGCAAGATGCTCGCCCGGATCAACAGGCTCATCGAGGACGTCAGGCGTGACCCCTTCACGGGTATCGGCAAGCCGGAGCCGCTGAAGTACCACCTGCCCGGGGCGTGGTCGCGGCGGATCGACGATGAACACCGCCTCGTCTACCTGGTGACCGGCAAGGAGATCGTCATCCTCGCGGCCCGGTACCGCTACTGACCGCTCGCGCAGCGCGGGTCGTGCCGGGCTGCCCGCCCGTGCTGGGATGGTGCTGGGGTGAACCGCTCCTACCGCGCGCCGGCGTCTCGCCCACGAAGTCCTCGATCGGGATGCCCGGCGAGGGGTCGGCCATGCGCCCAAGAGTGCCGAGTGGCTGCTGTGGACAGGCCCGGTGCGGGCGGCGGCCCTCTTCGCGGTCCGTGTGGTGGATGGACGTGCACCATGCTCGATCGTTGCCGACTGGGGCTCCGGGCGGGCCGCCCGGCAGCCGTCCCGGGCCGCCTTCCGTGGTCAGAGGCCGCGGACCTCCGCGATCGTGAAGGCCGTGGGGTCGCCGTTGTTGCCGGCCGGGCCGCCCCTGTCGAACTGGGAGCGGACCACCAGGGTGCGGCCGCGGGTGTGGGCCAGGGTCGTCGGGATCTGGAGGGACGGGTCCGTGACCGTGCGGGTCAGGCGGGCTCGGGTGCCGTCCCCGTTCGTGCGCCAGCGGGTCAGGGTGTTCGTCGTGTTGTGGACGACGCGGAGGGTGCCGTCCGCGGCGAGGTCGATGCCGTCGCCGTTGCGGAGGTTGCCGCCCTCCAGGGCGACGCGCGTGATCGCGCCGCTGCACAGGTCGATCCGGAACAGCTCGCCCGCGACCATGTCGACCGTCAGCAGGTAGCGGCCGCGCGGGTCGGCCGTGATGCCGTTGAGGCTGAACCGGCGGTCCGGGAGGCGGGTGAGCGTGGGGGTCAGGTCGTACGCCGGTTGCAGGACGCCCCCGCCCGTCGCGAGCTGGGCGCGGGTGACGCGGTAGACCACGGCCCGGATGCTGTCCGTCAGGTATGCCGTTCCGTCCGGTGTGATCGTCAGGTCGTTGACGAAGCGCGGGCCGGTGCCCGGGACGTCGAAGCGGGCCAGGCGGGTTCCGGAGCGGGTGTCGTACACCGTGACGCCGGCGGTGGAGTCGGTCACCCACAGGCGCCCGCGGCCGTCGGTGCGCAGGCCGTTCGCCGTGCGGCGGCCGTCCGTGCCGGCCGGCAGGAACACCTCGGCGCGGGAACGGCCGGGAAGGGCCCGGTAGACGGTGCCGTCCGCGTACGAGCCGACGTACACGGCGCCGGTGCGCGGGTCGGCGGCTATGCCCTCGGGGTAGACCCGCTCGCCGGGGAGCGTGAAGGCGGTGGAGATGCGGGCGTGCGACGCCACCGTGTGCGCGGAGGGCGCGGCCGGGGCGGCCGCCGCCGGGCCGGCCCCGGCCGACACCGACGCGGCCAGCGCGAGCAGCGTTACGGCCAGATTCTTCTTCTGCTGCGACAGCATTGTGTGACCTCTTCCGAATTGGTGGGTGCGAATTTATGTTAGAGGTCTAATGAATGCAAGGGGCTTAGGATGGCCGCATGACCTCCATGTCCCCCGAGGAGCGGATCGGCTCGCACGTCAAGCGGGCCGAGCAGGCGCTGCTCGCGGCGAAGAACGCCGCGCTCAAGCCCGCCGGGGTGACGGTCCCCCAGTACGCGGCCCTGCTCTGGCTGGCCGAGAAGCCCGGCATCTCCGCCGCCGCCCTGGCGCGGCTGTGCGGGGTGACGCCGCCGACCATGACGACCGTGCTGAAGAACCTCCAGGAGCGCGGGCTCGTCGAGCGCAGCCCCCACGAGTGGCACCGCAACGTCCTGGAGACCCGCCTCACCGCCGAGGGCCGGGCCGTCATGGAGCAGGCCGACGCGGGCGCGGTGCGGGTGGAGCGGGCGCTCGCCGCCGCCTTCACCGACGAGGAGCGGGAGCTGCTGGTCCGGCTGCTGGGGCGGTGCGGCGAGGTGCTCGACGCCCAGAGGTGACGACGGGGCGGGAGGTGTCGCGAGGCTGCGGCCCGGCCAGGTTTTCTGCCGCGTTCGGGAACTGACTGCGCGATTCGCACATCAGAACCAGGGGGAAGTCCAGCCGTTTGTCCCAGCCCCGGGGGCAGCCATGACCGTTCGGAGCCAAGTTCGTGCACCAGTACCCGCAGCGCCCGCGGCCTGACGACCAGCCGCACCCGCAGCACAGGCCCGCAGGGCCGTACGAGGCCGGGCAGCCGCAGCAGCCGCAGCAGCCGTACGCCTCGCAGGGCGCGCCGTACGGGGCCCCGTACGGCGAGGCCGGGCAGCAGCAGTACGAGCAGCAGCAGTACGAGCAGCACGGGCGCGGGCCGTACCAGGCCGGCCCCCCGGTCCCGCCGCCCCCCGGCCCGCGTCCCCACCCGGACGGCGGCGACCGGTACGACGGCGGGTACGACGACGCGTACGACGACGAGCCGCGCCCCCGCCGCTCGCGCCGCGCGATATGGATCAGCGCCGTCGTGGTGCTCGCCCTGCTGCTCGGCGGCGGAGGCTTCGCCGCCTGGAAGCTGGAGTGGTTCTCCGGCAACGGCGAGGCCGTCAGCTTCGGCAAGACCCCTGCCTCCGGCTCCGGTGGCGAGGCCGGCAAGGCGGGCGGCGCGCCGACCGAGGCCGCGCCCAGCGGCGACCCTGACGTGCAGATGCCGACCGGCCCGAAGGCCCAGTTCAAGCAGACCGCCAAGCTCGACGACGGCACGATCGTCGCCAAGACGACGCTGGTGGGCGCCAAGTCCGGCTTCACCGGCGACGTGTGGGTGTGGGCGCCCAAGCAGTACGACGACCCGAAGTACGCCAAGAGCGGCTTCCCGGTGCTCATCGCGCTGCCCGGCGGCGAGGGCTACCCGACCAACTACTGGGCCGACCGCAGCCTCGGCCTGCACAAGGCCATCAGCGACGGAGTCGCGGCCGGCACCAGCCTGCCGTACGTCGTGATCATGCCGGTGCTGAACCCCGACAACAAGTACTACTACGACGGCTCCGACATCCCCGGCCGGCCCAAGATGGGCACCTGGATGGCCGAGGACGTCCCGGACTTCGCCAAGGCGAACTTCCGCACCTACAAGTCCCGCGACGGCTGGGCCTTCATGGGCTCCTCGTCCGGCGCCTTCGTCGGCATGAAGACCGTCCTCCAGCACCCGGACAAGTTCAAGGCCGTCATCGCCAGCGGCGGCGAGATCGTCCCGGACTCCCCGCTGTGGAAGGGCCACCAGGCGGAGATGGACGCGAACAACCCGGAGAAGCTCGCCAAGAAGCTGATCGACCGCAAGGGCCCGGAGGTGTACATCAACTTCCAGATCGGCACCAAGGAGGGCGGCAAGGACCGGATGGTCAAGTTCCAGCAGGAGTACGGCAAGGGACCCATCAAGACCACCATCCGCGACATCCAGAACGGCGAGCACAACGGCTGGCACTACGTCCGGGGCATGAAGGAGGGCTCCCTGGAGTGGATCAGCAAGGTGCTCAAGGCTCCCAAGCCCGAGGCCGGCTGACCTGCCCCCGGGATCCGCAGGACGCCGCGGCCCCGTCGCCCCCGCGTGCGGCGGGGCCGCCGCGGTTCACGCGCCCCACGTCACACCCGTCCCAGGCAACCCTCCCCGTCGTTGAGCCCTCTGTAAGGGGTGTAAGGGGGACCGATCGGTCCGACCCCGCGCCCCCAGCGGGCGCCGGAGAGGGAACGGGACAATTCCGTGCAGCATGACCAGCTTCAGGGCGAGCGCCGCGACGCGGCCGGGGAAGGCCCCGTGACCGCGGGCCGCCCCCGCCCCAGGCGCCTGCGCAGGCTTCTGATCGGCGGCGGGCTCGCCTTCGTGCTCACCGCCGGCGGCGGTGCGGCCGCCTACAAGTTCGGCCTCTTCTCGGACATAGGGGATCCCATGTCCTTCGAGAAGACCAAGAAGCCCGTGGCGGCCTCCGCCGAGGCCGTCCCGTCCGGGGTCAGCCTGCCGACCGGCCCGAAGGCCTCGTTCATCCGCACCAGCCGCCTGCCGGACGGCACGCAGATCGCCAAGACGACCCTGAAGGGGCCGAAGTCCGGGTTCACCGGCGACGTGTGGGTGTGGGTCCCCAAGGAGTACGACGACCCGAAGTACGCCAGGAGCGCCTTCCCGGTCCTGATCTCCCTGCCGGGCGGCCGCGGCTACCCGAAGAACTACTGGGGCACCGGCCCCGGCCTCGGCCTCCAGCAGGCCGTGGCAGACGGGGCGAAGGCCGGGAAGAGCCTGCCCTTCATCCTCGTCATGCCGGTGATCAACGCCGACACCAAGAACCACTTCGACGGCTCGGACATCCCCGGCCAGCCGAAGATGGGCACCTGGATGGCGGATGACGTCCCCGACTTCACCCGGGCCAACTTCCGCACCTTCACCTCCCGCGACGGGTGGGCCTTCATGGGCTCCTCCTCGGGCGGCTTCGGCGCCTTCAAGCACGTCCTGAAGCACCCCGACCGCTTCAAGGCGGTCATCGCGAGCGGCATCGACATCGTCCCCGACTCCCCGCTGTGGAAGGGGAACAGGCAGGCGATGGACGAGAACAACCCCGAGAAGCTCGCCGCCCGGCTGATCGCCGCCGGCGGCCCGGACGTCTACGTCAACTTCCAGATCGGCACCGCCGAGTCCGGCCGCGACAAGGCCGAGAAGTTCATGAAGGAGTACGGCAGGGGCCCCGTGCACACCCGGCTGCAGGTGATCCAGGATGGTCAGCACAACGGAAAGTCGTACGTGCGCGGCATGAGGGAGGGCTCCCTGGAGTGGATCAGCAAGGTGATGTCTGCACCGACCCCCGACCCCGGCGTGCGCTGACCGCCGTGAGGCGGGGGGCGTCCGCGGCGGCGGCCGCCGGGGTGGCGGCCGCCCTGGCCGTCGCCTTCGCCCAGGCGGTGGACGAGGACGCCGGCGCCGTCCACCCCTTCCCCGGAGTCGGCGTGCTCATGGCGAACGGGGAGCACTGGTGCACGGCGAGCGTCGTCGACAGCCCCAAGGGGACGGTCGTGGCGACGGCCGCGCACTGCGTCGCCCCGGCCGGGGAGGACGGCGAGCCCGGCGAGGTCGCGCACGACGGCCGCGAGATCGGCGACCTGTCCTTCGCCCCCGCCTTCACCGGCGAGGGCGCGGGCCGGCAGCCGCTCGGGGTGTGGAAGGTCAAAGCCGTCCACGTCGACGAGCGGTGGACGCGGTGGGGCGAGGACACCGCCGACTACGCCTTCCTCAGCGTCGAGCCGGACGAGGACGGCCGGACCGTCCAGCAGGCGGTCCAGGAGGCGGTCGGCGGCGCCCGGGAGGCGCCCGTCCCCGACTGGACCTCCGGGTACGAGCGGGAGGTCACCGTCGTCGGCTACCCGGAGTCGGCCCGCAACCCGGAGAACCGGCCCGTCTCCTGCTCCACCCGGACCGCCCACGACGAGGACGACCCGGCGATGCTGTACATCGGCTGCGCCGGCTTCTGGACGGGCACCAGCGGCAGCCCCTTCATCGCCGACCGGGGCGGCCCGGGCAGCCCCGGCCACCTGATCGGCGTACTGAGCGGCGGGGACACGGACGTGGACTCCACCGCGGCGCTCTTCGACGAGCGGGCCCGGGCGCTGTACGAGCGGGCCGCGCAGGACTGACGGCCCGCGCCCGCCCGTACCGCCCCGGGACCGCCCCGCTGCGCTCAGCCCTTGAGCAGGCCGTTCAGTGTGCCGTACGGCAGGGCGTCCGCGACCGCGGTGTACGTGCCGTGCGCGAGGAGCTCCTCCGCGGCGCGCCGTACGACGCCGTACGCGGCCTCCGCCACCCGGGAGCCGAGGCTGACCCGGGCCGCGCCGAGGGCGCCGAACGCGGCGACGGACGGGCCGCCGGGGCCGGCCAGCACGTTGAGGGGGGCGTCGATCCCCCTGGCGAGCTCGGCGACGACGGCCGGGTCGGCGGTGCCGGGCACGAAGATGCCGGAGGCGCCCGCGCGCAGGCAGGCGGAGGCGCGGGCCAGGGTCTCGTCGAGGCGGCCCGCGGGGTCGCCGAGGCCGAACAGGTAGGTGTCGATGCGGGCGTTGACGTACAGCGGGATCCCGGCGGCATCGGCGGCGGCCCGGGCGGCGGCGATGCGCTCGGCGTGCTCGGCGGGGGCCCGGCCGCCGTCCTCGATGTTGACGCCGACGGCCCCGGCGGCGAGGACCGCGGCGACGGTCTCCCCGACGGCCGCCGGGTCGGCGCCGAAGCCGCCCTCGATGTCGGCGGTGACGGGCACGGAGACGGCGGAGGCCACCCGGGCCACGAGGTCGACGGCCCGGTCGCGGGCCAGCGCGTCCCCGTCGGGTGCGCCGAGGGACCAGGCGACGCCGGCGCTGGTCGTGGCGACGGCGGGGGCACCGGCGGCCTCGACGAGGCGGGCGCTGACGACGTCCCAGGCATTGGCCAGGGCCAGCGGGGCGGCGGGGTCGTGAAGGGCGGTGAAGCGGCGGGCAAGGTCAACAGCACGGTTCATCAGGCCAGTTGACCAGCTCCCGGCGGCCGCGGCTGGCGGTTTTCCGCCATGTACGCGGTTGCCTGCGGCCGGTCCGCCCTGCGAGGCCGCCGGCCGGCCGGCTGCGGCGCCGGCGGTCCGCCGCGCCTGCCCGCCCCCCTCAGGCCGCCGTGGGCGCCGGCAGGCCCGCCCCGCACAGCGGCAGTACCGCCGTGCGCCCCTGGAGGGGGTCCGAGGGGGCCGCGGGGCCGACCGCGGCCCAGCAGGCGGCCGCCGTCGGCTCGACGAAGAGGCCGCGCCCGGCCAGGTCCCGGTGGGCGGCGGCCAGGGCCTCCTCCGAGACGGTCAGGAAGGTGCCGCCGGACTTGCGGACCGCGGCCAGGATCTGGCGGGCCCGCGGCGGCGCCGGGATCGCGATCCCCTCGGCGAGGGTGGGCCGCTGCTCCGCCGGGCCGGCGTCCTCGGCGCCGGCGGCGAACGCGGCGGCCAGCGGAGACACCGCCTCCGCCTGCACCGCGAACAGGGCCGGCGGGCGTACCCCGCGCCGGGCCAGCTCCTGCGCGGCCAGTGCGGCCCCCAGCAGCAGGGTGCCGTTGCCGACGGGGAGCACGAGGACCTCCGGCAGCCGGCCGCCGAGCTCCTCCCACACCTCGTAGGCGAACGTCTTGGTGCCGTGCAGGAAGTACGGGTTGTACACGTGGCTGGCGTAGAACACGCCCGGCAGGTCCGCCTCCGCGCGCGCCGCGGCCGCGGCGGCCTCGCGGCCGCCCGGAACCACCCGTACCGCCGCGCCGTGCGCGCGCATCCGGCCGGTCTTCCTCGCGGAGGTGCCCTCGGGCACGAAAACTTCACAACTCAGTCCGGCGCGTGCGCAGTACGCCGCCACGGCCGTTCCGGCGTTGCCGCTGCTGTCCGCGACGACCCGCTCGGGGCCCAGTCGCCGGGCCACTTCCGCGAGCATCACCGCGCCGCGGTCCTTGAACGACAGTGTGGGCATCAGGAAGTCGAGCTTGGCGTGAATCCGCTCCCCGAGCGGCAGCAGCGGGGTGTTCCCCTCCGACATGGTCACGGAGAACGCCCCCGGCAGGGGCAGCGCGGACCCGAAGCGCCAGAGCGAGTTGGGCCCGGACGCCGGGTCGAGGGAGCTGGCCGGATCCGGTGCGAAGTCGAGGTCCCAGGGGCCGCCGCAGACAGGGCAGCACCACGGGGCGGTCCGCACGTCCGCTCGGGTGCCGTCGTCGGGGCAGACGTATCCGGGGATTGCGTGCGTCATGTGCGGAGCACCTTTGCTCTTTCATGGCCGTTGTGTGGCACGGATGTTACGCGCCTGCCGTCCCCTTGTGGGATCCCGGCGGGCTGGGTCAACCTTTCGACAGGCGGCGCCGTGCCGGGCGTTCCCGGTCTTGTCATGTCCATGGCCTAATGTCCGCCGTTCCGCCGCCATCCCCAGAGCTCCACCGACGAGGAGGACCCCCCACATGTCCATGCGTCGCACCCGCCGGAAGGCCGCCGCCGTAGGCGTGACCGCCGTAGCGGCCCTCGCGCTCGGCGCCGCCGCCGCGCTCCCCGCGTCCGCGGCCGACCGCGCGCCCCAGGGCGTCATCGAGAACGCCGGCGCCCCCGGCGCCGTGGCGGGCAGCTACATCGTGACCCTGAAGGACTCCGCCGCCCGCTCCACCGCCGAGAGCGGCAAGGCCGTCGCCCGGAAGTACGGGGCGACCATCGACCGCACCTACAGCGCCGCGCTCAACGGCTACTCCGTCGAGGTCTCGGAGGCGCAGGCCCGCAAGCTCGCCGCCGACCCGGCGGTCAAGTCGGTCGTGCAGAACCGGGTCTTCACCATCGACGGCGCACAGGGCACCCAGCCCAGCCCGCCGTCCTGGGGCCTGGACCGCATCGACCAGCGGGCCCTCCCGCTGAACAGCAGCTACACGTACCCGGACAAGGCCGGCGAGGGCGTCACCGCCTACATCATCGACACCGGCGTGCGCATCACCCACACGGACTTCGGCGGCCGCGCCTCCTACGGCTACGACGCCGTCGACAACGACAACACCGCCCAGGACGGCCACGGCCACGGCACGCACGTCGCCGGCACCGTCGCCGGCGGCGCGTACGGCGTCGCCAAGAAGGCCAAGATCGTCGGCGTGCGCGTGCTGAACAACCAGGGCTCCGGCACGACCGCCCAGGTCGTCGCGGGCATCGACTGGGTCACCCGCAACGCCGTCAAGCCGGCCGTCGCCAACATGTCCCTCGGCGGAGGCGCCGACTCCGCGCTCGACACGGCCGTGCGCAACTCGATCGCCTCCGGCGTCACGTACGCGGTCGCCGCGGGCAACGAGAGCACCGACGCCAGCACGAAGTCCCCGGCCCGCGTCGCCGAGGCCCTCACGGTCGGCTCCACCACCAGCTCGGACGCCAAGTCCAGCTTCTCCAACTACGGCAGCATCCTCGACATATTCGCCCCCGGCTCCTCCATCACCTCCGCCTGGGCCACCGGCGACACCGCCACCAACACCATCTCCGGCACCTCGATGGCCGCGCCGCACGTCGCGGGCGCGGCCGCCCTGCACCTGGCGGACAACCCGGCGAGCACGCCGGCCCAGGTCGCCCAGGCCCTCACCGCCGCCGCCACCCCGAACGTGGTGACCGGCCCCGGCTCCGGCTCCCCGAACCGCCTGCTGTACGTCGGCGGCGGCACCACCACGCCTCCCGGCCCGCGGTTCGAGAACTCCGCCGACTACGCGATCAACGACAACGCGACCACCGAGTCCCCGGTCACCGTCAGCGGCGTGTCCGGCAGCGCCCCGGCGGCCCTGACCGTGGCGGTCGACATCAAGCACACCTACATCGGCGACCTCAAGGTCGACCTGATCGCCCCCGACGGCACGGCCTACAACCTGCACAACCGCTCGGGCGGCAGCGCGAACGACATCATCCGCACCTTCACCGTGAACGCCTCCTCGGAGACCGCGAACGGCACCTGGAAGCTGCGCGTGAACGACAACGCCCGCCTCGACACCGGCAAGATCGACTCGTGGGCGCTGCAGTTCTGATCCGGTACGGGGCCGCCTGCGGCCCGACCTGCACCGGCTGAGCCCGGACCGCCCGCAGGGGCGCCGGGCGAGCGGCGGGGCGACCGACACCGCGGTCGCCCCCGCTGCGTACTATTTCGCGCATTCGCCTCCGCACCCCCCGGGATGGAGCCCTGCGCCCGTGAGCACCCCGCCGCCGCACGCCTGGCCGCCGCCGCACCGACGGCCGGCGGCGTCGCCGCAGGCGGACGGGGACGCGGAGCTGAACGGGTTCGCGCCGGCCTCACTGCTCGTCGGGCTGCTGTGCCTGCCGCCGCTCGGCATCGTCCTCGCGGTCGTGGCGCTCGTACAGATCTCCCGCAAGGGCGAGCGCGGCCGGCCGCTGGCCCTCGCGGGCCTTGCCGTGTCGCTGGTGACCACCGTCGCGGCCCTGTTCACCGTCGTGCAGGCCGCCGGGCCGCTCTTCGAACGGCTCGACGCCCTGGAGCAGTACGAGAGCGTGGCGGGCGAGCTGGCCGTCCCCGAGGAGCTCCAGGCGGGCGACTGCTTCAACGTCCCCGGCGGCGACCTCCTCGACGAGGACCCGCTCTTCTACCGGATCGACTGCGCCGAGGTCCACCAGGGCGAGGTGACCTCCTCGACGCTGCTGGGCCGGCCGGCGTACCCGGGCGGCCGGAAGGCCAAGCGGAGCGCCGCGGAGGCCTGTTGGCGGGCGCAGGACGCGTACGCGATGGACACCTGGGCCCTGCCCCCGTACGCGGACATGTTCTACTTCGCCCCCTCCCGCGACTCGTGGGGCGACGGCGACCGGCACCTGCTGTGCGTCATCGGCACCACCGAGGAGGAGCACCGCGGCAGCCTGCGCAGGGACGCCGGCATGCTGCGGCCCGACCAGGCCGCCTACCTCGGCGCGGCGAACGAGGCGGAGCTGGCCCGGGGCGGCGCCCCCGACGAGGACCTCGACGAGGCGCTCCCGGCGTACCGGGAGTGGGCCCGGTCGGTGGAGCGGGCGCTGGCCCGCGAGGCGGGGGTGCTCCGGGAGGCGCTGGCGCGCCCGGAGCTCGCCGAGCCCGCCGGGGTCCGGCTGAAGGAGGTCGAGGCATCCCGGGCGGAGTGGAAGCGGGCCGGGGAGGCCGTGCGCCCGGACGGCTTCCGGGAGGCGTGGGAGCGCGCCGCGCGGGTGCTGACCGTGACGGCGGAGCGGAACCTGCGCGGGGCGTTCGGGCTCGCGACGACGGTGCCGGACTGGCTGGAGGAGCGGCCGGGGACGGGAGGGCCCGCGGAGCCGGAGGAGGATCCGGAGCCGGAGGGGGATCCGGACCCGGAAGCGGGCCCGGACTCCGCTCCGCAGCCGGAGCCGGAGCCGGAGCCGGCGCGGCGCCGGACGGGCGGGGACACCGTGCGGCAAGGGGTTTGACTGACCTGCCTTTCATCACTTCGGGTGAAACGGTGGCCTTCGCTTGCGGCGTACAACCGACCGTTGCCAGGGTGTGGCTGTCTGTCAACCTGATGGGAGTGCCCAGTGGCTTTCGGTGAGCAGCCGGCCTATCTCCGCGTCGCCGGGGATCTCCGACGGAAGATCGTCGATGGCTCCCTGCCCCCGCACGCCCGCCTCCCCTCCCAGGCCCGGATCCGCGAGGAGTACGGGGTCTCCGACACCGTGGCGCTGGAGGCCCGCAAGGTCCTGATGGCGGAGGGCCTCGTCGAGGGCCGCTCCGGGTCGGGGACGTACGTGCGGGAGCAGCCCGTGCCCCGGCGGGTGGCCCGCTCGGGGTACCGCGCGGGCGGGCCCTCCACCCCGTTCCGGCAGGAGCAGGCCGAGGCGGGTGCGCGCGGCACCTGGGACTCCAGCAGCGAGCAGGCCGGGGCGCCCGCGCCGATCGCCGAGCGCCTCGGCATCGAGCCGGGGGAGCGGGTCATGCGGACCCGGTACGTCTTCCGCGACGCCGGCGAGGCGATGATGCTGTCCACCTCCTGGGAGCCGCTGGCGCTCACCGGCCGGACCCCGGTCATGCTGCCGGAGGAGGGGCCGCTGGGCGGCTCGGGCGTCGTGGACCGCATGGCCGCCATCGACGTCGTCGTCGACAACGTGGTCGAGGAGGTCGGTGCGCGGCCCGGCCTCGCGGAGGAGCTGCTGGTCCTCGGCGGCGTCCCCGGGCACGTCGTCCTGGTGATTGGCCGTACCTACTACGCCTCCGGCCGCCCCGTGGAGACCGCCGACGTGGTCGTGCCCGCCGACCGCTACCGGCTCGCCTACCACCTGCCCGTGCGCTGAGGGAGCCGCCGGGCTGCCGGGCTGCCGGGCCGCCGCGCGGCGGCCCGGCAGGCGGCGGGTTTCGGTGCGATCGTGATCGCCCCGTCCTGCGCCGATGCCCCGGCGCACCGCTCCGTACGCGCCCCCGGCGCCGCCCCTGCCGCCCCGCGGCTCCGCAGACCAGGCCGGTCCGGCCCGCTGCCGGGCCCGCGTGCGCCGGTCCGCAGCCGGCGCGCACGGCTCACTCGTACGCATGGCCGGATGCGTACGCCTGCAAGGTATCTCTTCGTAAAAACCTGTATCCGCTCAGTAAAGGTCGGGCGTAAGCTCCGGCATATGCACCATGCGGTTTCCCGGGCCGGCGGACCGGCTGCCCGGGCACGTGGATCGGCGGAGGGTGAAACGCGATGAACGACAGCGGTGCCCTGCTTCCGTGGCTGGTCATACGTCAGGACGACAACGGCAACCGCTACCGGGTGGGCCGGTACCCCACCCGGGCCGAGGCCCAGAAGGTGGTCGAGAGCCTCGACCACCGTGGACACGAGCAGCTCTACTGGGTCGAGCGGATCGGCCAGACCGCCACGACGAACTGAGCATCACGGCAGTGGCATAGGCTCCGCCCATGACGGATCGAGTGGTCGTGGGCGGAGCCCTGTGCCGTGCGGGCCGCCTGCTGGCCGCCCGCCGCAGCGCGCCCCCCGAACTGGCGGGCCGCTGGGAGCTGCCCGGGGGCAAGGCCGAACCGGGCGAGTCCGCCCCCGACGCGCTGGTCCGCGAACTGCGCGAGGAGCTCGGCGTGCACACCGAGCCCGTCGAGCGCATCCCGGGGGAGTGGCCGCTGCGGCCGGGACTCGTCCTGCACGTGTGGACCGCCCGCCTGCTCGCCGGGGAGCCCGAGCCGCTGGAGGACCACGACGAACTGCGCTGGCTCGCCCCCGACGAACTGGCGTCGGTGGACTGGCTCGACCAGGACCGCCCCGCCGTCGCCGAGATCGGCCGCCGGCTGCGCGCCGCGCACGCCGCCGAGGAGGGGGCCGGCGGCACCCGGGCGGCGCCCTGACCCGGAGCACACCGGGTCGCACGGGGGCGCGCACCGCTCGTGCGCTCGGCCGTCCGCGCCACAGTGCGCCGGGGCATGCAAGTCGGGTGGTACGCCGCCACGATTATCGGGTATGTCGCTATTGGTCCTATTTGCGTAGTGAACCTCCAGGCGTCGTCCCCGCCGGACCGGACGGCCGCCGCCCCCGGCCCGGGAAGTGATCGGCGTGATCGACACAGACGGCGAATGCGCCGAATGGGCCTTCCCTGCCGAGCCCGGCGCGGTCCGCACCGCCCGCCACGCCGTGCGCGGCACGCTCCACTCCTGGGGGCTGGAGTCCGTCGGCGAGGTGACCGTCCTGCTGGTCAGCGAGCTGGTCACCAACTCGCTGCGGTACGCCTCCGGCCCCATCGGCGTCCGACTGGAACGCCGCAAGCAGGTCGACGGGGACCCCTCGCTCGGACCCGCCCTCCTCGTGGAAGTCTCCGATCCGCTTCCGGATCCGCCCCGCGAACGCGCCGCCGGAGCCGACGACGAGGGCGGCCGGGGCCTGTACCTGGTGGCCGTCTCCGCGCGCCGCTGGGGCACCCGCCACGGCAAGTCGGGCAAGACCGTGTGGTTCGAGTTGGCTCTTCCTGGTGAGTAACAAGGTGGAGGGTGGCTGACGATCACCGGGCATGGCTCGAAACAGTCGGGACCTTTTCGTGATCGGGGACGCCGTGCCGTCCGGGGCCGCGGTGCTGAATACTTCGGTCATGGCCGGTCCGGTTGCGGTGAGCTGGAGGGGACGGTCGCGTGAGCGAGATACCTGCGCAGGCACATCAGGCACGTGTGCCGGGGGAGGCGTGGCACGACTCCCTGTGGCACAGCAGCCCGCCCGGCTCGCTGTACGACCACGTCAAGGCCGCCTCCTTCTCGATCGGACCCGACGGCCTCATCGACCAGTGGAGCCTGCGCGCCGAGGAACTCTTCGGACTGGCCGCCGCGGAGGCCGTCGGCCGCGACCCCGTCGACGCCTTCATGCCGCCCGGCCTCCGCGCGGGCGCCCACCGCCGCGTCGCCGAGATCCTCGACGGCAAGGAGTGGACGGGCCACGTCCCCTTCCGCATCCCCGGCGGCGCCGGCGCCCACGGCATCGCCGAGATCTACGTCATGCCGACCCTCACCGAAGCCGCCGAGCGGGCCGCGCTGTGCCTCGTCGTCGACGTACGCGCCCTGCGCAGCATCGAATCCGACCTCGCCGCCTCACAGGCCATATTCGGCCAATCTCCCTTCGGCTTCCTCCTGTTCGGCACCGACCTCACCGTGCAGCGCGCCAACCGCCGCTTCGCCACCGTCTTCGGCGGCAACGCCGAGGAGCACCGCGGCCGCACCGTCCACGACTACCTCCCCCCGGAGGAGGCAGACCGCATGGCCGAGGCCCTGCGCCGCGTCCTGGAGACCGGGGAGTCCGTCACCGACCTCCAGATCAGCGGCGCCGCCCCCGGCAGCCGCGAGAACCGCCACTGGTCCATCAACCTCTACCGCCTCCACGGCGGCAGCGGCCGGCCCATCGGCGTCGCCGGCCTCGGCACCGACGTCACCCGGCGCCACCTCGCCGCCCGCGAAGCAGCCGGCGTCCGCCGCAACCTCGCCCTCCTCAACGAGGCCGGGCACCGCATCGGCAACTCCCTCGACCTGGAGACCACCGCCCGCGAACTGCTCGACGTCACCGTCCCCGGCTTCTGCGACCTCGCCGCCGTCGACCTCTACCAGGGCCTCCTCCTCGGCGACGACGACCGGCCCGCCCGCCCGCAGGGCCCCGGCGTGCCCTCCCTGCCGCCCGGACTCGGCGCCGGCCGCGCCCCGTCCGCACCGCTGCGGCGCGTCGCCTTCTCCTCCGCAGTCTCCGGCGCCCCCCTCTCCGGACCGGGCACCCCCGTCGCCGTCGGCGACGTCCACCGCTACCCGCCCGCCTCGCCCGGCGCGCTCGCCCTGCGCACCGCACGGCCCCGCCTCATCGAAAGCGGCGGACCCGACGACCTCGTCCAGTCCACCCTCGTCGTGCCGCTGGTGGCCCACGACACCGTCGTCGGCCTCGCCCAGTTCTCCCGCACCAAGGGCAGCGAGCCCTTCGGCGAACGCGACCGCGCCGTCGCCGTCGAACTCGCCGCCCGCGCCGCCGTATGCATCGACAACGCACGCCTCTACCGGCGCGAACACGAACGCGCCCTGATCCTCCAGCGCAGCCTGCTGCCGCCCGGCGACCCGGAGGCCGCAGGCCTCGACATCGCCTGCCGCTACCTCCCCGGCAACGCCGCCACCGAGGTCGGCGGCGACTGGTTCGACGTCATCGAACTGCCCGGCCACCGCACCGCCCTCGTCGTCGGCGACGTCATGGGCCGCGGACTGCGCGCCGCCGTCGCCATGGGCGAACTCCGCACCGCCGTGCGCACCCTGGCCCTGCTCGACCTGGAGCCCGCCGAAGTCCTCGCCGCCCTCGACGAGATCGCCCGCGGCCTCGGCGCCCCCGGCGGCTCCCAGCAGGCGTCCCGGGCCGCCCTCCACTCCCGCGACGCCGACCGCTCCGAGGTCTACCTCGCCACCTGCGTGTACGCCGTCTACGACCCGGTCACCCGGCGCTGCACCATCGCCAACGCCGGCCACATGCCCCCGGTCCTCGTCGAACCCGCCGAGCCGGGATCCGCCCCCCGCGCCGGACTGCTGCTGGAGGTGCCGCCCGGCATGCCGCTCGGCGTCGGCGGCGAACCCTTCGAGGAAGTCGAGGTCGACCTCCCCGAAGGCGCCCTCCTCGCCCTCTACACCGACGGCCTCGTCGAGTCCCGCGACCACCCCCTGGAGGAGGGGCTGCGCGGGCTGCGCCACGCCCTCACCGACCCGGCGCGGCCGCTGGAGGACATCTGCGACCACGTCCTGAACACGCTCGACACCCGGCACGGCGAGGACGACATCGCCCTCCTCATGGCCCGCGTCCAGGGGCTCCCCGTCGACGCGGTCGGCGACTGGCACCTCCCGCGCGACGCCCGCTCGGTGGGCCGCGCCCGGGAACTCGCCCGCGCCAAACTGCCCGCCTGGGGCCTCGAAGGGCTGCTCGACACCACCGAACTGCTCGTCAGCGAACTCGTCACCAACGCCCTGCGGTACGGCGAGGGCGACATCCGGCTGCGGCTGCTGCTGGACCGCACCCTCGTGTGCGAGGTGTGGGACGCCAACCTCGTCCAGCCGCGCCGCCGCCGCGCCCGCGACACCGACGAGGGCGGGCGCGGCCTGCAGCTGGTCGGCCTGCTGTCGGCGGGCTGGGGGACCCGGCGGACCCACCGCGGCAAGACGGTCTGGTTCGAACTCCCGCTGCCCGGCGCCTCCGCCGAACCGGAAGGCGGACTGTCGGCCGAGCAGCTCCTCGGCCTGTACGGCTGAACCGGGTGCGGGCCGGGCCGGAGCGGGCCGGTCAGGCCGGGCCCGCGGACTTCAGCGCCGCCAGCCGGGCCTCGACCTCCTCGGCCCGCGCCAGCCCGTCCAGCGCCTCGAACTGTGCGTCCAGGGAGGAGGCCGCCAGCTCCTCGCGGCCCAGCGCCCGCGCCTCCTCCCGCCGCACCTTGTCCTCGAAGCGGCCCAACTCGCTCGTCGGGTCCGTCACGTCGATGCTGCGCACGGCGTCCAGCATCCGGTTCTGCGCCTCCGCCGTCCGCGCCCGCGCCACCAGTTCGTCCCGCTTCGCCGTCAGCTCGGCCAGCTTGCCCCGCATGGAGTCCAGCCCCTCCCGGAGCCGGCCCGCCACCTCCGACTGCGCGGCGATCACCGGCTCCGCGTCGGCCGCCTCCCGCTCCGCCCGCAGCTGCCGCTCCAGCGCCACCCGGGCCAGCCCGTCGAAGCGGTCCGCCTCCGCCGCCGACCCGGCCGCCCGCAGCCCGTCCGCCCTGCGGCTGGCCGCGAGCGCCTTGCCGCCCCACTCCGCGGCCGCCGCCACGTCCTCGTCGCGGTCCGCCTCCAGCAGCCGCAGGCCGCCGAGGACCGTCGCGACGGCCTGATCGGCCTCCGAGATGCTGTTGGTGTAGTCCCTGATCAGCTGGTCCAGCATCGTCTGCGGGTCCTCCGCCTGGTCCAGCAGGGCGTGGATGTTGGCGCGCGCCAGCAGGGCGACGCGGCCGAGGACGGTCTGCTTGCTCATCGGTCCAGCGCTCCTCGGGTCGGGACGGGAGAACGAAGGGGACGGGGCGGGCGCCCCGCGGCGCACGCGGCGCACCGGCGTGCGGGGAGGCTCAGAAGCGGCCCCCGCCGCCCATCCGGCCGCGGGTGCCGCCCCCGCCGAACGAGCCCGGCCCGCCCCCGCCGCCGCCGAACACCCCGCCCCCGCCGAAGCCGCCCGGGAAGCCGCCGCCGTATCCGCCGCCGTACCCGCCGTGGCCGCCGCCGCGCAGGATCCCCCCGAGGATGATCCCGCCCAGCACCGCCCCGCCCATGCCGCCCCGCCCGCCGCCGGGCCCGCCCGGGCCGCCGTACGGGTCCCCGTACTCCCGTACGTCCCGCTCGGCCAGCTCCTGCGCCTGCCGGGCCAGTCCGTCCGCCTGCTGCGCCTCCGCCAGCGCGGCCGGCGGGTCCGGCTCGGCCAGCGCCTGCGCCCGCTCCAGGTGCCGGCGCGCCTCCGCCAGCCGCGTCCGGGCCTCGCTGCCCACCGCGCCGCGGGCCGTCACCACGTAGTCCGCCGCCGCCCCGATCGCGCTGCGCGCCGTCAGCAGCGCCCGGTCGAGCAGCGCGGCCGCCCGCCGCCGGCCCGACTCCTGCTCCCGGGCCCCCGCGAGGGCCTCGTCCAGGGCCGCGTCAGCCTCCTCGATCCGGCGCAGCGCGTCGAGCGGGTCGTACCGGCCGGCCGCGACCTCCTGCCGCACGGCGGCCGCCACCGCCTCCGCCCGCGCGATCCGCCCGCCGAGGTCCCCGGCGGGCGTCCCCGCCGCGGCCGCGGCGAGCAGCCCGCGCGCGTCGGCGAGGTCCGCGTCGGTCTCCGCGAGCGCCCCGGGCAGCTTCCCCGCGGCCTCCGCGAGCTCCTGCGCCCGCCGCTCCACCGCGTCCACCAGGATCGCCGCCTGGTCCACGGCCCCCTCGGCGGCCCGTACGTGCACGGCGGCCCGGCCGGTGTCCCCGGCCCCGACGGCGGCCCGCGCCGCGTCGAGCTGCTCCCCGGCGAACGCCAGCCGGTCCCCGGCCCGTTCGGCGTGGCCGGCGACCGGCCCGGACGCGGAGTCGGCGTACCGGCCGCGCAGCGCCGTCAGCGTCGCCGCGGCCGTCGCCGTGCGCCCCGCGAGGTCCCGCGCCCGCTCCTGCGCGGCGGCCAGCGCCTGCGGGGCGTTGCGCCCCAGGTCGCGCAGCCGGTCGAAGTCCGCCGCCTCCGCGTCCAGGCGCCGGTTCGCCTCGCTGCACCGGGCCACGATCTCGTCGAGCATCCGCCGCCGTGCCGCGTCGTCCTCCGGGTAGGCGTCGTCGAGCTGCTGGCGCAGCCGGAACGCGGCCGTCAACTCGCCCTCCGCGAACTCCACCGCCCGGGTGAAGGGGGCCACCGCCTCGTCACCGAACTCGGCGGCCGCGAAGCCGAGCTCCTCAGCGGACGTGCGGACCGCGTCGTCGGTCTCCACCAGCAGCGCCCGCGCCCGCGCGTCGAGCTGGAGCAGCGGCACCGCCGTCGCCGTCGCGGGCTGCGCGCCCCAGCCGGTCGTCGTCCGGTCGCCGCCCCGCCCGGCCCCGCGGCGGCGCCGGGAGTACGCGTACGCGGCGAGCGCCCCGGCCGCGCCGACGGCGACGACCGGGAGCACCAGGTCCCCCGCCCAGCCCGGGCCCGACCCGCCGCCGCCCGGGTCCGCCGGGCCCGGTGTGATCGGCGGCGGCGTGACGGGGCGGCCGGCCAGCACCGCGTCGTAGCCGTCGGCCGCGCCGATCGCCGCGCCCGCCCAGTCGTCGGCGCGCAGGGCGGGCTCGACGGCCTCGCGGGCGACCTCCGCCAGCTGGTCCTCGGTGAATCCGGAGGCGGTGTCGGCCGAATAGCCGTACTGCCGGTCGCCGGTCGCCACCGCGAGGAGCAGGTCGTCCCGCCCGAGGCCGTTCCGCTGCGCCGTGGCGTCGGCCCAGCCCTGCGGGGAGCGCCCGGAGAAGTCCCGTACGTACGCCACGAACAGCTGGATGCGGCGGCGGTCGTACAGCCGGTCCAGCGCGGCGGCGACCTCGGCCTCCCGGCCGCGCAGCGCCCCCACCCGGTCGGTGACCTGGCCCTGCTCCGACAGGCTGACGGGGTCCTCGGCCCGGGCGGCAGGCGCCCCGGCCACCGCGCAGCAGCCAAGGGCCAGCAGCGCGGCACCCAGCGCGAGCCCGGCCCGGGGGCCGGGCCTCCCGGCGGGGGTGCGTCTCGACGGGGTCACGCAGGGAGCGTATGACCGCCTCCGGGACGCCGCGACCGCAGCGCCGCCGCCCCGCCCGGCGGCGGGAGGGGCGGCGCAGGGCCTACTCGGTGTCGGGGCGGCGCCGGAGGATCCTGTTCCCCAGCCACACCAGGGGGTCGTACTTGCGGTCGGCGGCCCGCTCCTTCAGCGGGATCAGCGCGTTGTCGGTGATCCGGATGCCCTCGGGGCAGACCTCCGTGCAGCACTTGGTGATGTTGCAGTAGCCCAGCCCGTGCTCCTCCTGCGCCGTCCGCCGGCGGTCCAGGCCCGCCGCGGCCGCCGCGTCCAGGGGGTGCATGTCCAGCTCGGCGACGCGCATCAGGAAGCGCGGTCCGGCGAAGGCCTCCTTGTTCTCCTCGTGGTCGCGCACCACATGGCAGGTGTCCTGGCACAGGAAGCACTCGATGCACTTGCGGAACTCCTGTGAGCGGTCCACGTCGACCTGCTGCATCCGGTACTCGCCCGGCCCGACCCCCTGCGGCGGCACGAAGGCGGGCACCTCGAGCGCCTTGCGGTAGTTGAACGACACGTCCGTCACCAGGTCGCGGACCACCGGGAAGGCCCGCAGCGGGGTGATCACGACCGTCTCCGCCCGGTCGAAGACCGACATGCGGGTCATGCACATCAGCCGCGGCCGCCCGTTGACCTCCGCGCTGCACGACCCGCATTTGCCGGCCTTGCAGTTCCAGCGCACCGCCAGGTCCGGGGCCTGGGTGGCCTGGAGGCGGTGGACGACGTCCAGGACCACCTCGCCGTCGTGCACCTCGACCGTGAAGTCCCTCAGGTCCCCGCCGTCGGCGTCGCCCCGCCAGATCCGGAAGCGGGCGTCGTATGTCGTCACGCGGGGAGCTCCTCTTCGGCCAGGTACTTGACGAGTTCTTCCCTATCGAAGAGCGCGAGCAGGTCGGGGCGGATGGGCTCGGTGCGGACCCGCTCCAGCCGGATCCGGCCCGCGGCCGGGTCCGGCGGAGGCGGCTCGACCGGGCGGCACAGCAGGTTCACCGGCCGCCAGCTGCGCTCCATCGCCGGGCAGTCCTCGCGCGTGTGCCCGCCGCGGCTCTCGGTGCGCTCCAGGGCCGCGCGGGCCACGCACTCGCTGACCAGCAGCATGTTCCGCAGGTCCAGTGCGAGGTGCCAGCCGGGGTTGAACTGCCGGTGCCCCTCGACGCCCGCCCGGGCGGCCCGCTCCCGCAGCAGGGCCAGCCTGCGCAGCGCCTCCGCCATCTCGTCCTCGCGGCGGATGATGCCGACGAGGTCGTTCATCGCGCTCTGCAGCTCCTGGTGCAGGGTGTACGGGTTCTCCGCGCCCTCCCGCGCGTGGAACGGGGCCAGGGCCTCCGCCGCGGCGGCGTCCACCTGCTCCGGGGAGGCTTCCGGCCGCGGGCCCGGCGCCGCCGCGAGGGCCGCGGCGTGCAGTCCGGCCCGCCGCCCGAACACCAGCAGGTCCGACAGCGAGTTGCCGCCGAGCCGGTTCGAGCCGTGCATGCCGCCGGCGACCTCGCCCGCCGCGAACAGCCCGGGGACGCCCTGGGCCGCGGCCGTCTCGGAGTCGACCGCGACGCCGCCCATCACGTAGTGGCAGGTCGGCCCCACCTCCATCGGCTCGGCCGTGATGTCCACGTCCGCCAGCTCTTTGAACTGGTGGTACATGGACGGCAGTCGCCGCTTGATCATCTCGGGCGGCATCCGCGTCGACACGTCGAGGAAGACCCCGCCGTGCGGGGAGCCGCGGCCTGCCTTGACCTCGGCGTTGATGGCGCGGGCCACCTCGTCGCGGGGGAGCAGCTCGGGCGGGCGCCGGTTGCCGTCGGGGTCCTCGTACCAGCGGTCGGCTTCGTCCTCCGTCTGCGCGTACTTGTCCTTGAAGACGTCCGGGACGTAGTCGAACATGAAGCGCCTGCCGTCGCTGTTGCGCAGCACCCCGCCGTCGCCGCGCACCGACTCGGTGACCAGGATCCCCTTCACCGACGGCGGCCACACCATTCCCGTCGGGTGGAACTGCACGAACTCCATGTTCAGCAGGGGAGCGCCGGCGAGCAGCGCCAGCGCGTGCCCGTCGCCCGTGTACTCCCAGGAGTTCGAGGTGGTCTTGAACGACTTGCCGATGCCGCCGGTGGCGAGGACCACGGCCGGGGCCTCCAGGACGAAGAAGCGGCCGCTCTCCCGCTCGTAGCAGAAGGCGCCCGCGACGCGGCCGCCGTCCTTCAGGACGCGCGTGGCCGTGCACTCCTGGAAGACCTTCAGGCGCGCCTCGTGGTCCCCGTGCGCGGCGAGGTCCTCCTGCTGGAGGGCGGTCACCTTCTGCTGGAGGGTGCGGATCAGCTCCAGGCCCGTCCGGTCGCCGACGTGCGCCAGGCGCGGGTACTCGTGCCCGCCGAAGTTGCGCTGCGAGATCCGGCCGTCCGGGGTGCGGTCGAAGAGGGCGCCCCAGGTCTCCAGCTCCCAGACCCTGTCGGGGGCCTCCCGGGCGTGCAGCTCGGCCATCCGCCACTGGCCCAGGAACTTGCCGCCGCGCATCGTGTCGCGGAAGTGCACCTGCCAGTCGTCGCGCCCGTTGACGTTGCCCATGGAGGCGGCGATGCCGCCCTCCGCCATCACCGTGTGGGCCTTGCCGAACAGGGACTTGCAGACCACGGCCGTACGGGCGCCCCGCTCGCGTGCCTCGATGGCGGCCCGCAGGCCGGCGCCGCCCGCCCCGACCACGACGACGTCCCACTGCTGCCGGTCGACTTGGGCCATGTCAGAAGATCCTCGGGTCGGTGAAGGCTCCGGTGGCGAGCAGGTACACGTACAGGTCGCAGGCGGCCACGCTGACGAGCGAGGCCCAGGCGAGCTGCATGTGGCGGGCGTTCAGGCGGCTGACCCAGCCCCACAGCCGGTAGCGGACGGGATGCTTCGAGAAGTGCCTCAGGCGGCCGCCCATGATGTGCCGGCAGGAGTGGCAGGACAGCGTGTAGGCCCAGATGAGGACCGTGTTGAGGAGGAACAGCAGCGTCCCCGCCCCCATGTGGCCCCACGCGTAGTCCGCGTCGCGGAAGGTGAGGACGGTGTCGTACGTGAGGATCGCGGCGACCGGGACGGCCGCGTAGAAGAAGTAGCGGTGCAGGTTCTGCAGGACCAGCGGGAAGCGGGTCTCCCCGGTGTACCGGGAGTGCGGCTCGGCGACGGCGCAGGCGGGCGGCGAGGCCCAGAAGCCCCGGTAGTAGGCCTTCCGGTAGTAGTAGCAGGTCAGCCGGAAGCCGAGCGGGAAGACCAGGATCAGCAGCGCGGGGGACAGGCCCCACCAGCTGCCGACGAGGTCGAGGTTGGGGCCGCCGCGCATCTCCTCGCAGTTCTCCGCCAGGCAGGGGGAGTAGAAGGGGGAGACGTAGGGGGCCGCGTAGTAGTCGGCGTTCGCGAAGGCCCGCCACGTCGAGTAGGCGACGAAGGCGAGCAGCCCGGCCGCGGTGCCGGCGGGTGCCAGCCACCACCGGTCGGTGCGCAGGTGGCGGGCGCGGATCGCGGCGCGGGAGGCGCCGTGGACGCCGGACGGTGGGCGGGGAGGTCGGGTGCCTGTGGCCAAAGGGGACTCCGGGTGGAGTGGTCGGGGGTGGCCCGGGAGGCCCGGCCCGCGGGGGGCCGGGCCCGGGGGTGTGCGGCGGGGCACGGGCGGCGGCGGGCCGGCGGCGGCCGGCGCGCGCGGGGCGCCCGCGGGCGGTCAGGGAGCCCGGCGGCCGCGGGCGCCGAGGCCCTCGTCGTCGCTGTCGGTCCACAGCGCGCTGTCGTACGGGGCGTCCGGGATGGCCACCATCGGGAGCGGCTGCGCGGCCGCAGGCCGGGCGCGTTCAGGCGGCTGCGGCGCGGTCCGCCGCTCCAGCTGCTCCACCTTGCGCGCCAGCTCGTCGAGGCTGCGCCGGACGGCATCCAATTCGTCCTGCTGGGACATGACTTGCCCTCACTTCCGCGGGTAGCGGCGGCAACGTTCATGTGCGCCTGCGAGTGTCGCGCCTCCCGTCCCCGGTTGTGAAGGGGACGTGCACCGAATAGAGGCGCGCAGGCGCGATCCGTGCGCCCCTGCCCGCGCCCTCTCCCATCCCCCTCCCGGGCGAACGGCCGCCCCGCCGGCACCGGAATTGGTCCGCACGGGTGGGCTTCGCGGCGTGGCGGGGGCCGGCTGCCGGGGGCGCGCGGGGCGGTCGATTTCAGTGTGTCTCGGCACCCGGTGTGATCAGCCGCAAATACCGCCAAACGTGATCAAACCGCCGGCCCGCCGTCTCACGTCGTTCACGCCCGCCCGGAGGTGGCACCCATGTCCCGTAGAAGGCGCAGGCCCTTGGCGCTCCTGACCTCGGGAGTCCTCGCACTGCCGCTGCTCGCGGGCTGCGGCTCGGGCGACGACGCCGGCCCCGCCGCCGCGGGGCCGGACATCGCGCCCACCGCGCGCGAGAAGGTCGCCGACGGCGGTGTGCTGCGCTGGGCCGTCGACAGCCTCCCGGACACCCTGAACACCTTCCAGGCCGACGCCGACGCCACCACCGGCCGGATCGCCGGCGCGGTGCTGCCCCAGCTGTTCACGATGGACGCCAAGGGCCGCCCGGTGGCGAACCCGGACTTCCTGGAGAAGGCGGAGATCGTCGAGCGGGAGCCCAAGCAGGTCGTCCTGTACAAGCTCAACCAGCAGGCCGTCTGGAGCGACGGCCGGGAGATCGGCGCGGCCGACTTCGTCTCGCAGTGGCGGGCCCTGAGCGGCAAGGACTCCGCGTACTGGACCGCCCGCAACGCCGGCTACGAGCGGATCGAGAAGATCGAGAAGGGGAAGACCGACCTGGAGGTGCGGGTCACCTTCCTCAAGCCGTACACCGACTGGCGCTCGCTGTTCTCCCCGCTCTACCCCAAGCAGGTCACCGGCACGCCCGACGCCTTCAACGAGGGCGCCCGCGGCACGCTGAAGGTGACCGCGGGCCCCTTCAACCTGGGCGCCGTCGACAAGAAGACCGGCACCGCCGCGCTCACCCGCAACCCCCGCTGGTGGGGCCGGCCCGCCAAGCTGGACACCCTCGTCCTGACCGCGGTGCCCCGGGCCGAGCGCCCGGCGGCCCTCGCCGCCGGAAAGGTCGACATGGCCGAGGTCGACCGGGCCGGCGCCGACCGGATCGAGCGGGCCCGCAAGGAGGCGGGCACCCCGGCCGGCGCGGCAGGCGCCCCCGCCCCCGAGGCGGACCCGGCGGCCGCAGCGGCCGCGGCGACGCTGTCCTGGGCGGCCGCCCACGGCACCGACGAGGCGAAGGCCGCCGCGGAGGAGGAGCTGCGGGCGAAGGCCCAGGAGGCCGCCGCCCGCTACCCGGCCGAGCAGGCGGCCCTGCGCAACTTCACCGTGCGCCGGTCGCTGGAGCCCGCCTACACGCAGCTCGCCCTGAACGGGGCCTCCGGCCCGCTCGCCGACGAGCGGGTGCGCCGGGCCGTGGCCCGCGCCCTGGACCGCAAGGAGCTCGCCGAGCTCGTCCTCAAGCCCCTGGGCCTGCCGGCCCGGCCGGTCGGCAGCCATGTGGCGCTGGCCGGGCAGCGGGCGTACGCGGACAACAGCGACGCGCTCGGCGGCCAGGACACGAAGGCGGCGCAGGCGCTCCTCGCGGACGCCGGGTGGCGCCGGAACGGCCGGATCACCGAGCCGGCCGGCGCCAAGGCCGGCCCGGAGGCCGAGCCGCAGGACGACGGGAAGACGCCGTCCGCGGCGTCCGGCCCCGGCACCGGAAACGACGGCCTGTACATCGTGGGCCAGGACGACGGCCGCAACGGCGAGGCCCGCGGCACGGCGGCCGACCAGCCCTCCCCGGTCCTCGCGCCCGCCCCCTTCGCAGCGCAGCAGAAGGCGGTGCTGCTGGCCCAGGCGGCCGCGCTGTCCGCGGCGGCGGCCGGGACGCCGGCCGACGCCAAGGGCGCCCCGCAGCGCGCCGAGGACGCCGACGAAGCCGACGGAGCCGACGGCGACGCCTCGCCCGCCCCCGCCCCGGCGCAGCAGACCCGCACTTCCGGGTCCATGCTCGCCAAGGACGGCAGGATGCTGACGCTGCGCTTCGTGGTGCCCTCCGGCCCCGGCTCGGAGGCGCTGCGCACGGTCGGGGAGCGGATCTCGCAGATGCTCCGCAGGGTCGGCGTCAACACCGAGACGACGAAGGTGTCGGACGAGAGCTTCTTCAAGGACCACGTCGCCTCGGGCCAGTACGACCTCGCCCTGTACTCGTGGCCGGCGACCGCCTACCCGGCGACCGACGCGCGCCCCATCTTCGCCAAGCCGGAGCCGGCAGCCGACGGCTCGCTCATGGTCGAGCAGAACTACACGCGGGTCGGGACCGACCACATCGACCAGCTGTTCGACCAGGCGGTCGGCGAGCTGGACGAGGAGGCCTCCCGGGAGCTGATCCGCAAGGCCGACGCCCGGATCTGGGCGGCCGCCGGCTCCATCCCGCTCTTCCAGCGGCCGCAGCTGGTGGCCGTCAAGCCGAACGTGGCCAACGCGGGCGCCTTCGGCATGGCCGCCCCCCGCTACCAGGACATCGGGTGGAAGAAGCCCGCGAAGGCGGCCGGGACGGACAGCGGGGAGGCAAAGGAGAAGAACCGGTGACAATCCGGTGTACCCGGGGGTGACCCGCGGGTCACAAGCTCAGAAGTGACTCAATTCCCTTGCCCGCCGGATCCCCGGCGGGCAAGGTCGTGGATACCCGTTGACCCGCGGCAGTACCCGTTCCACCACGGCCGGAGCCCCCACCCCGCATCCCGGCCGGTCTCAGTCGTACGGCCTCTTGACAGACCCCCCGGCGGGCGGTTCCCGCCATCCGACGTAGGATGGGGTAAGGCCGTGGCAGGTTTTCCTCCCGGCCAGGGCGCGCGTGCCGGACCGTACGCGACGCCATCCACGATCCCGGGAGAAGCGCCGCAGTGCCCACGCGCCACGACATCCGCAACGTCGCCATCGTCGCCCACGTCGACCATGGCAAGACGACCATCGTCGACGCCATGCTCAAGCAGGCCGGCGCCTTCGCCGCCCACCAGCAGCTCGACGACCGCATGATGGACTCGAACGACCTGGAGCGTGAGAAGGGCATCACGATCCTCGCCAAGAACACGGCGGTGAAGTACCACCCCAAGGACGGCGGGGCCCCGATCACGATCAACATCATCGACACGCCCGGCCACGCCGACTTCGGCGGCGAGGTCGAGCGCGGCCTGTCGATGGTCGACGCCGTCGTCCTGCTGGTGGACGCCTCCGAGGGCCCGCTGCCGCAGACCCGCTTCGTGCTCCGCAAGGCCCTGCAGGCCCGGATGCCCGTCATCCTCTGCATCAACAAGACGGACCGCCCGGACTCCCGGATCGACGAGGTCGTCAACGAGACGTACGACCTGTTCCTGGACCTGGACGCGGACGAGGACCAGATCGAGTTCCCGATCGTCTACGCCTGCGGCCGTGACGGCATCGCCTCGCTGACCAAGCCGCAGGACGGCACCGTCCCCGCGGACAGCGACAACCTGGAGCCGTTCTTCTCCACCATCCTGGAGCACGTCCCGGCCCCGACGTACGAGGAGGACGCGCCGCTGCAGGCCCACGTCACCAACCTCGACGCCGACAACTTCCTCGGCCGCATCGCGCTGCTCCGCGTCGAGCAGGGCGAGCTGCGCAAGGGCCAGACGGTCGCGTGGATCAAGCGCGACGGCACGATCTCCAACGTGCGCATCACCGAGCTGATGATGACCGAGGCGCTCACCCGCAAGCCGGCCGAGGTGGCCGGCCCCGGTGACATCTGCGCCGTCGCCGGCATCCCCGACATCATGATCGGCGAGACGCTGGCCGACCCGGAGAACCCGGTCGCCCTGCCGCTGATCACGGTCGACGAGCCCGCGATCTCCATGGTCATCGGCACCAACACCTCCCCGCTGGTCGGCCGCGGCGGCTCCGGCAAGGGCGCCGACGCCAAGGCGGCGGTCAAGGACCGCAAGGTCACCGCCCGCCAGGTCAAGGACCGCCTGGACCGCGAGCTCATCGGCAACGTCTCGCTCCGCGTCCTCGACACCGACCGCCCGGACGCCTGGGAGGTCCAGGGCCGCGGTGAGCTCGCGCTCGCCATCCTGGTCGAGCAGATGCGCCGCGAGGGCTTCGAGCTGACCATCGGCAAGCCGCAGGTCGTCACCAAGGAGGTCGACGGCAAGGTCCACGAGCCCGTCGAGCGCATGACGATCGACGTGCCCGAGGAGCACATGGGCGCCGTCACCCAGCTCATGGGCGTCCGCAAGGGCCGTATGGACAACATGTCCAACCACGGCTCCGGCTGGGTCCGCATGGAGTTCGTCGTCCCGTCCCGCGGCCTGATCGGCTTCCGTACGGAGTTCCTGACGCAGACCCGCGGCACGGGCATCGCCCACTCCATCCACGAGGGCCACGAGCCGTGGTTCGGCCCGCTGCAGACGCGCAACAACGGCTCGCTGGTCGCCGACCGCGCCGGTGCGGTCACCGCCTTCGCGATGACCAACCTGCAGGAGCGCGGCGTGCTGTTCACCGACCCCGGCACCGAGGTGTACGAGGGCATGATCGTCGGCGAGAACTCGCGCTCCGACGACATGGACGTGAACATCACCAAGGAGAAGAAGCTCACGAACATGCGGTCCTCGTCGGCCGACTCGTTCGAGGCGATCGTTCCGCCGCGCAAGCTCTCCCTGGAGCAGTCCCTGGAGTTCTGCCGCGACGACGAGTGCGTCGAGGTGACCCCGGAGGCCGTCCGCATCCGCAAGGTCGTCCTGGACCAGAAGGAGCGCTCGCGCACCGCCTCGCGCGCCAAGGCCGCCAAGTAGTCCGGTAGTTGGCCGACCCGCCGGTCGCGCCGCACCGCAGGGCAGCCCCCCTCGCCACGCAGTCCCGTGGCGAGGGGGGCTGTTCGCGTTTGTCAAGCGGATTGTTGTGTTCAGTTGTCCGCATTCCGACCGTCGCGCTCCGGATGGTGAGTCAACCGTCCGTTTCGCGCGTGTCTGTCTCTGTTCCCTTTGTCCGGATTTCGGGTTTCTGGCGCGGATCGATGTTGTGAAAACGAGACCACTGAAGTGTGGTTTACGGTCGGGCGGTCCCTGAGGATGGCTCCATTGAGCTCGGGTCAATGGGTCACACGCTGTGGGGAGCGTCGACTCACGAGCACACACGATGGGGCCGGTTTTCGCTGTCAGGGGTGTCAGCGGGCCGGGTTCCGTCACGTATCGACAGTGACTCCTGAGGAGGCAATTACCCATGCGCGGAGCAACGAGCGCCAAGTGGGTCGCCGGTGCCGTCATCGTGGCGATGGCTGCAACGGCTTGCAGCACCAGCAAGGAAGGCGACGGCAAGGCCAAGTCCGGTGGCAACATCACCGTGGTGCTCGGCGAGCCGCAGCACGGCCTGATCGGTCAGAACACCGCCGAGTCCGAGGGCGCCGAGGTTCTCAACGCCCTCTTCACCGGCCTGGTGGACTACGACAACAAGACCAACGAGCCGAAGTATGCGGTGGCCGAGTCCATCGACACCCAGGACTCGAAGACCTGGACCATCAAGCTGAAGGACGGCTACACCTTCCACAACGGTGAGAAGGTCGACGCCCAGTCGTTCGTCCGCGCCTGGAACTGGGGCGCCAACCAGGAGAACGCCGCCGAGGGCCTGCCCTTCTTCTCCAAGATCGAGGGCTCCGACGAGCTGGCGCCGGGCAAGGACAAGAAGCCCACCGCCACCGAGCTCAAGGGCCTCAAGGTCGTCGACGAGAAGACCTTCACCGTCACGCTGAAGCAGCCCTTCTCGCAGTTCAAGACCATGCTGGGCTACAACGCCTTCTACCCGCTGCCGAAGGCGTTCGAGGCCGACCCGAAGAAGTTCGGCGAGGCCCCGATCGGCAACGGCCCGTTCCAGATGGACGGCGCCTGGGAGCACAACAAGCAGATCAAGGTCAAGCGCTTCGAGAACTACGCCGGCAGCAAGGCGAAGCTCGACGGCGTCACCTTCAAGATCTACGACAACCTGGACACGGCGTACAACGACCTGCGCGCCGACACCATCCAGATCGTCGACAAGCTCCCCACCTCGGCGATGGCCACCGTCTCCCAGGAGTTCGGCGAGCGCTACATCTACAAGCCGGAGTCGGGCGTCGGCTACGTCGGCCTGCCGATCTCCACCAACCCGGAGGCCTTCGGCAAGGTCGAGATCCGCAAGGCGATCTCCATGGCCATCGACCGGGAGGCGCTGACGAAGACCATCTTCAACAACACGCGCAAGCCGGCCGACGACTTCATCAGCCCCATCATCCCCGGCTACCGCAAGGGCGCCCTGGGCGAGGCGGGCACCTACAACCCGGCCAAGGCCAAGGAGCTGTGGACCCAGGCGGGCGGTGTTCCGGGCAACAAGATCGAGCTCGGCTACAACGCCGACGGCGGCCACAAGGAGTGGATCGAGGCCGTCGCCAACCAGCTGAAGGCGAACCTCGGCGTCGAGGTCACCCCCAAGCCGTTCGCCAAGTTCGGCGACATGCTCACCGACCTGGGCGACAAGAAGTACAAGGGCGCCTTCCGCATGGCGTGGTCCATGGACTACCCGGCCGCGGAGAACTACCTGCGTCCGATCTTCTCGAAGGTCGCGATCGACCACGGCTCGAACTACGGCGGCTACGTCAACGAAGAGTTCGAGAAGCTGATGGACGAGGCCGACAAGACCGTCGACCCGGCCGCCTCGATCAAGCTGTACCAGCAGGCCGATGACATCATCATCCGCGACCTGCCGTACATCCCGGTCTTCACCTACATGTCCTCCTCGGCCTACTCCAAGTCCGTGAAGAACGTCGAGATCGACGCCCAGGGCCGCATGGACCTGGCCAACGTCGAACTCAACTAACACGCTTCTTCACCAAGGGGAACTGACTCGGGGGCAAGCGGACGGAACAAGGGTTCCGTCCGCCTGCCCCCTGCCCCTGTTCAACTGCTGGAGGTCTGATGGGCCGCTACCTCATCCGCCGACTCATACAGGCGATCCCTGTTCTGCTCGGTGCCACTTTCCTGATCTACTTCCTCACCTTCGCGCTGGGCGGCGACCCCGTGCAGGCCCTCGCCGGCGAAAAGAAGGCCGACCCCCTCGTCGCCGCGATGCTGCGCGAGAAGTACCACCTCGACGACCCCTTCCTGGTCCAGTACTGGAACTACCTGACCGGTGTGCTCCAGGGGAACCTCGGCGAGACCCTGAACGGGCGCCAGGTCCTGGACCTCATCACCGAGGCCTTCCCGTACACGGTCAACCTCGCCATCGTGGCCTTCGCCATCGAGGCGCTCGTCGGCGTCACCGCCGGCATCATGGCCGCGCTGCGCCGCGGCAAGTTCCTCGACCAGCTGGTCCTCATCTCCACCCTGCTGGTCATCTCCATCCCGGTGTTCGTCACCGGCTTCGTCCTCCAGCTCCTCCTCGGAGTCGAGCTGAAGGAACTCGGGTTCGACTTCTTCCCGGTCTCCTTCAACGAGTCGGACGGGTTCAAGGCGTACCTGCTGCCCGGCTTCATCCTGGCCTCGACGTCCCTCGCGTACGTCACGCGCCTGACCCGGACCAGCCTGATGGAGACCATGCGCGCCGACTACGTGCGCACCGCGGTCGCCAAGGGCCTGCCCCGGCGCCGGGTGGTCGTGAACCACGCCCTGCGCAACGCGCTGATCCCGATCGTCACCTTCCTCGGCGCGGACCTCGGCTCCCTGATGGGCGGCGCGGTCATCACCGAGAACATCTTCAACATCAACGGCATCGGTGGCCTGATCGCCCAGGCCATCCGCCTCGACCAGGGCACCGTGCTCGTGGGCGTCGTGACGCTGCTCGTCCTCGTCTACCTGCTCGCCAACCTGATCGTGGACCTGCTCTACGCCGTGCTCGACCCGAGGATCCGCTATGCGTGACACGACTTCGGTGGAGGACTCGATGACCGACACCCAGACCGCCGGCGCCCCCTCCGCGGGCACCGCCGCCAGCGGCCCCGCGGGCGGGAAGAAGGACGAGAAGCCGGAGCGGATCGCCAGCCTCTGGTCCGACGCCTGGCGCGACCTGCGCAGCAACCCGATCTTCCTGATCGGCGCCTTCCTCGTCTTCTGCATGCTCGTGCTCTCCGCCGTGCCCGGCTGGTTCACCTCCGGCACCCCGTTCGCGGCGAACGCCTGCACCCTGCAGAACTCCCTGAAGCCGCCGACCGGCGAGAACTGGTTCGGCTTCGACGTCCAGGGCTGCGACATCTACACCCGCACCATCTGGGCCGCCCGCAACTCCGTCATCGTCGGTGTCGTGACCACCACCCTGGTCCTCACCGTCGGCGGCGCGCTCGGCCTGCTCGCCGGCTGGCTCGGCGGCCTCGTGGACAGCATCCTGTCCCGCATCACCGAGATCTTCTTCGCGATCCCGCTCCTCCTCGGCGGCATGCTGATCATGTCCGGCCGCGAGGGCAACGCCTGGACGGTCTCGGCGGTCCTCGCCACCCTGGGCTGGCCGCAGATCTTCCGCATCATGCGGTCGTCGGTGCTGCAGCACAAGAACAACGACTACGTCGTGGCGGCCCGCGCCCTCGGCGCGAGCACCATGCGCATCACGCTGCGGCACATCCTCCCGAACGCGGTGGCCCCCGTCATCGTGATCGGCGCGATCAGCCTCGGCGTGTACATCGGCGCGGAGGCGGCCCTGTCCTACCTCGGCATCGGCGTCCAGCCCCCGGAGATCTCCTGGGGCCTGATGATCAGCGACGCCAAGGACCGCTTCCTGCAGGCCCCGCACGTCCTGCTGTTCCCGGCCGCCGCCCTGAGCATCACCGTGCTCGCGTTCATCATGGTCGGCGACGCGGTCCGCGACGCCCTCGACCCGAAGCTGCGCTGAGGAAGGGCGTACGTTGACCAGCAACGACAAGACCACGAACGTCCCGGCGCCGCGCGCCGCGAGCGAGGGCACCCCCCTCCTCGAAGTGCGCGACCTGCACGTTGAGTTCCACACCCGCGACGGCGTCGCCAAGGCCGTCAACGGAGTCTCCTACTCCGTGGACGCCGGCGAGACCCTCGCCGTCCTCGGCGAGTCCGGCTCCGGCAAGTCCGTGACGGCGCAGGCCATCATGGGCATCCTCGACATGCCGCCCGGCAAGATCCCCTCCGGCGAGATCCTCTTCCGGGGCCAGGACCTGCTGAAGCTCCCGGCGGACGAGTACCGCAAGATCCGCGGCTCGAAGATCGCGATGATCTTCCAGGACGCGCTCTCCTCGCTGAACCCGGTGCACACCGTCGGCGCCCAGCTCGGGGAGATGTTCCGCGTCCACCGCGGCATGTCGAAGAAGGACTCGCTCGCCAAGGCCGTCGAACTGATGGACCGGGTGAAGATCCCCGCCGCCAAGGCGCGCGTGGGCGACTACCCGCACCAGTTCTCCGGCGGCATGCGCCAGCGCATCATGATCGCCATGGCGATGGCCCTGGAGCCCGACCTGATCATCGCCGACGAGCCGACCACGGCCCTCGACGTGACGGTCCAGGCCCAGGTCATGGACCTCCTCGCGGAACTCCAGCGCGAGATGAACATGGGCCTGATCCTGATCACCCACGACCTCGGCGTCGTCGCCGACGTCGCGGACAAGATCGCCGTCATGTACGGCGGCCGGATCGTCGAGACCGCCCCGGTCCACGAGATCTACAAGCGCCCCGCGCACCCGTACACCCGCGGCCTGCTCGACTCGATCCCGCGCCTGGACCTCAAGGGCCAGGAGCTGTACGCGATCAAGGGCCTGCCGCCCAACCTGCTGAACATCCCCTCGGGCTGCGCCTTCAACCCGCGCTGCCCGAAGGCGCAGGACGTCTGCCGCACCGACGTTCCGGTCCTGCACCGGGTGACCGAGCAGGACGGCACCGAGCTGCCGGGCCGCGGCAGCGCGTGCCACTTCTGGAAGGAGCAGATCCATGGCTGACCTCACCAAGGGCGAGCGCGAGCCGATCCTCCAGGTGCGCAACCTGGTCAAGCACTTCCCGCTGACCCAGGGCATCCTCTTCAAGAAGCAGGTCGGCGCGGTCAAGGCCGTCGACGGCGTCTCCTTCGACCTCTACCAGGGCGAGACCCTGGGCATCGTCGGCGAGTCCGGCTGCGGCAAGTCCACCGTCGCCAAGCTGCTGATGAGCCTGGAGCGCGCCACCTCCGGCGAGGTGTTCTACAAGGGCCAGGACATCACCAAGCTGTCCGGCCGCGCCCTCAAGGCCGTCCGCCGCAACATCCAGATGGTCTTCCAGGACCCGTACACCTCGCTGAACCCGCGCATGACGGTCGGCGACATCATCGGGGAGCCCTTCGAGATCCACCCCGAGGTGGCCCCGAAGGGCGACCGGCGCCGCAAGGTCCAGGAACTCCTGGACGTCGTCGGTCTGAACCCCGAGTACATCAACCGCTACCCGCACCAGTTCTCCGGCGGCCAGCGCCAGCGCATCGGCATCGCCCGCGGCCTCGCGCTCAACCCGGAGATCATCATCTGCGACGAGCCGGTCTCCGCGCTCGACGTGTCGGTGCAGGCGCAGGTCGTCAACCTGATGGAGAAGCTCCAGGACGAGTTCAACCTGTCGTACGTGTTCATCGCGCACGACCTGTCGATCGTCCGGCACATCTCCGACCGCGTCGGCGTGATGTACCTCGGCAAGATGGCCGAGATCGGCACCGACAACGAGATCTACGACCACCCGACGCACCCCTACACCCAGGCGCTGCTGTCGGCGGTCCCGGTCCCGGACCCGGAGGCCCGCGAAGGCCGCGAGCGGATCATCCTGACCGGCGACGTCCCGTCCCCGGCCAACCCGCCGTCGGGCTGCCGCTTCCGCACCCGCTGCTGGAAGGCGCAGGACATCTGCTCCACCGAGCAGCCGCTGCTCGCCGTCCCCGAGCGCTACCAGGGCCAGAACACCCTCGCGGCGCACGAGTCGGCCTGCCACTTCGCGGAGGAGCGGGCGGTCCTCGCCGTCTGACCTCCACCGCACCAGCGGACGCACCCGAGGGGCGCCCGGCACCGGACACGTCCGGAGCCGGGCGCCCCGGCGTTCCCCCGCCCCGGGAAAACGCGTTGCGGCGCGCGGGCGCCTCGCGGACAGTGGCCCGATGACCGACGTGATCACCGTGCGCCCCACCGGACCGGGGGACGCGGCCGACATCTGCGCCCTGCTCAATGCCGTCGACGAGATCGAGATAGGCAGGCCCGAGACCGACCTGGCCTCCGTCGAAGCCGACCTCAACCATCCCGGCGTGGACCTCTCCACGGACTCCTGGCTCGCCTTCCAGGACGGCCGGCTCGTCGGATACGGCATGGTCTGGGCCGACTCCGGGCCCGGGCGCGCGGACTGCGACCACTACGTGCTGCCCGGCCGCGACGCAGCGGCCACCGCCCTCTTCGAGCGGATCGAGGACCGCGCCCGCGAGATGGCCGCCGGGGCCCCGCAGGGCCGGCTGCGGCTCCAGCTCAACCGCGCCCCCACCCTGGACCTCGGCCTGCTGGCCGGCCGCGGCTACCGCACGATCCGCCACTACCAGGTGATGACCCGCGCCCTCGACCCGGCCGCCGACCTGCCGCCCGCCCCGCCCGCAGGGCTCGCCCTGCGGCACTGCGGCAGCGACCCGGCCGACCCGGCCCGCGCCCACGCCCTCGTCGAGGAGTCCTTCGCCGCCCACTTCGGGCATGTGGACCGCCCGTACGAGAACTGGCTCGACCACATCGACGGCCGCCGCCTCGACTGGTCCCTGGTGTGGATCGCGAGCCTGCCCGGCCACGGCGACGCCGCCGTCCTCCTCACCCGCGACGACCGCGCGAGCATGGCCTGGGTCAGCCACCTCGGCGTCCGCAAGGAGGTGCGCGGCCGCGGCATCGGCGGGTACCTGCTGCGCCACGCCTTCGCGGCCTACGCGGCCCGCGGCCGGGACACCCTCGGCCTCGGCGTCGACACCCGCAACGCGACCGGGGCGCTCGGCCTGTACGAGGCCCACGGCATGCGGCTGCACTACGCGGTGGACACCTGGGAGCTGCCCTTGCACCCGCTCGGGTGACAGCGGCTTTCCCCACGGGTGCAATCGGCCGAGCCGGGCGTGCGCCGGCACCCACATGGGGGGACATTGGCCCCGAAGCGAGTCCCGGGAGCCAGTAGGAGGCACTCCATGCGCGGAGCCACGCACGCCAGGTGGGCCGCAGCCGCGGTGGCCGTCGCCCTCGCGGCGACGGCCTGCGGCGGCGGCAGCGACAGCGGCGGCGAGGCGGGCATCGTCAGCTCCTCGTGGGGTGATCCGCAGAACCCGCTGGAGCCGGCCAACACCAACGAGGTGCAGGGCGGCAAGGTCCTCGACATGCTCTTCCGCGGGCTCGTGCGCTACGACCCGGCGACCGGCGAGGCGCAGAACATGCTGGCCGAGCGGATCGAGACGCAGGACAGCCAGAACTTCACCGTCACCCTGAAGGACGGCTGGACCTTCAGCAACGGCGAGCCCGTCACCGCCCAGTCCTTCGTGGACGCCTGGAACTACGGGGCGGACGTCCGCAACAAGCAGAACAACGCCCCGTTCTTCTCGGACATCGCCGGCTACGACGACGTCCACCCCTCCTCCGGCGACCCCACCGCCACGGCGATGAAGGGGCTGGTCGTCAAGGACGCCAAGACCTTCACCGTCGCGCTGGACAAGAAGTTCTCCACCTGGCCCGACACCCTCGGCTACCAGGCCTTCTCCCCGCTGCCGAAGGCCTTCTTCACCGACCACGCCGCCTGGCTGGACAAGCCCGTCGGCAACGGCCCGTACACGGTGGACTCCTACACCAAGGGCACCGGGATGAAGCTGCGCCGGTGGGACGGCTACCCCGGCGAGGACAAGGCCGTCAACGACGGCGTCGACCTCAAGGTCTACACCGACAACAACACCGCCTACACGGACCTGATCTCCGGCAACCTCGACCTCGTCGACGACATCCCCGCCCAGCAGCTGAAGAACGTCAAGAACGACCTCGGCGACCGGTACATCAACCAGCCCGCCCTGATCATCCAGACCCTCACCTTCCCGCTGTACGACCCGCAGTGGAGCAAGCCCGGCATGGAGAAGGTCCGCCGCGGCATCTCCATGGCCATCAACCGCGACGAGATCACCCGGCAGATCTTCCGGGAGACCCGCACCCCCGCCAAGGACTGGACCTCCCCCGCCCTCGGCGAGAAGGGCGGCTTCAACCCGGCCCTGTGCGGCGACGCCTGCACCTACGACCCGGCCGCGGCCAAGCAGCTGATCCAGGAGGGCGGCGGCCTGCCCGGCGGCAAGGTCACCCTCACGTCGAACGTGGACACCGGATCGCACCGCGACTGGATGGACGCCGTCTGCAACAGCATCAACAACGCCCTCGGCGAGGGCCCCGTGTGCACGGTCAACCCGGTCGGCACGTTCGCCGACTTCCGCAACCAGCAGAGCTCCTACAAGCTGACGGGCCCCTTCCGCTCGGGCTGGCAGGCGGACTACCCGCTGATCCAGAACTTCCTCCAGCCGCTCTACTACACGGGCGCCTCCTCCAACTACGGCAAGTTCAGCGACCCGCAGTTCGACAAGCTGGTCGACGAGGCCAACCAGGAGGCCGACCCGGCGCAGGCCATCGCCAAGTTCCAGGACGCGGAGAAGATCCTCGCCGCGCAGATGCCGTCCATCCCGCTCTGGTACCAGAACGGCAGCGCCGGGTACGCCGAGCGCCTCTCGGACGTCGCGCTCAACCAGTTCAGCGTCCCCGTCTACAACCGGATCAAGGTCAGCTGACCCGCCCGGCGGACACACCGGCCCACCCACCCCCCGGAGCAGTCCATGGGACGTTACGTGATCCGGCGGCTGCTCCAGATGATCCCGGTGTTCATCGGCAGCACGTTCCTGATCTTCATCATGGTGTACGCGCTCGGCGACCCGGTCGCCGCGCTGTTCGGCGACAAGGCCCCCGACCCGGCGACCGCCGCCCGCATCCGCAAGGACCTCTACCTCGACCGGCCGCTGTGGGAGCAGTACCTGCACTACATGGGCCAGATCTTCCAGGGCGACTTCGGCACCGCCTTCAACGGCCAGCCGGTCACCGAGCTGATGGCCTCGGCGTTCCCCGTCACCCTGCGCCTGACGCTCGTCGCCATCACGATCGAGATCGTCGTCGGCATCACCCTCGGCGTGGTCAGCGGACTGCGCCGGGGCCGGACCATCGACACCACCCTGCTGGTCCTGACCCTCGTCGTCATCTCCGTGCCGACCTTCGTCACCGGCTACCTGCTGCAGTACCTGCTGGGCGTCAAATGGGGCTGGGTCCGGCCCACCGTCTCCCCGGACGCCCCCCTGAACGAGCTGATCCTGCCCGGCATCGTCCTCGCGCTCGTCTCCCTCGCCTACGTCACCCGCCTCTCGCGCACCTCCATCGCCGAGAACACGAAGGCCGACTACGTCCGCACCGCCGTGGCCAAGGGCCTGCCCCGCCACCGGGTCATCACCCGCCACCTGCTGCGCAACTCGCTCATCCCCGTCGTCACCTTCATCGGCACCGACATCGGCGCCCTCATGGGCGGCGCGATCGTCACCGAGCGGATCTTCAACATCCACGGCGTCGGCTACCAGCTCTACCAGGGCATCCTGCGCAACAACTCCCCGACCGTCGTCGGCTTCGTCACCATCCTCGTCATCGTCTTCCTGCTGGCGAACCTGCTCGTCGACCTGCTCTACGCGGTCCTGGACCCGAGGATCCGCTATGCCTGAGCCGTACGACCCGCTGCAGCCCGGCGACAAGGAAGCCATCGCACCCACCGGAGCGGGCGGCGCCATGGACCTGGCCCTCGAAGAAGCGGAAAGCCTGGAGAAGCCCCTCGGAGGCGGCCCCGGCTCACCCGGACCCGGCACGAAGGCCCGCTCCCTGTGGTCCGACGCCTGGCACCAGCTGCGCCGCAACCCCGTCTTCGTCGTCTCCGCCCTGCTGATCGCCTTCCTCGTCGTCATCGCGATCTGGCCGCAGCTCATCGCGAGCGGCGACCCCCTGCAGTGCGACCTGTCCAAATCGCAGCAGGGATCCGCCCCCGGCCACCCCTTCGGCTACGACACCCAGGGCTGCGACGTCTACACCCGGACCGTGTACGGCGCCCGCGCCTCCATCACCGTCGGCGTCTGCGCCACCCTCGGCGCCGCCCTGCTCGGCTCGCTGCTCGGCGGCCTCGCCGGCTTCTTCGGAGGCTGGGGCGACGCGACGCTCTCCCGCGTCGCCGACATCTTCTTCGGCATCCCCGTCATCCTCGGCGGCCTGGTCTTCCTGTCCGTGGTCACCAGCACCACCGTCTGGCCGGTCGTCGGCTTCATCGTGCTCCTCGGCTGGCCGCAGATCGCCCGCATCGCCCGCGGCTCCGTCATCACCGCCAAACAGAACGACTACGTCCAGGCCGCCAGGGCGCTCGGCGCCGGCAACACCCGGCTGCTGCTGCGGCACGTCGCACCCAACGCCGTTGCGCCCGTCATCGTCGTCGCCACCATCGCGCTCGGCACGTACATCGCCCTGGAGGCCACCCTGTCCTTCCTCGGCGTGGGCCTGCGCCCGCCGACCGTCTCCTGGGGCATCGACATCTCCAACGCGGCCTCGCAGATCCGCAACGCCCCGCACATGCTGCTCTGGCCGGCCGGCGCGCTCAGCATCACCGTCCTGGCGTTCATCATGCTCGGCGACGCGGTGCGCGACGCCCTCGACCCCAAGCTGCGCTGAGGAGTGCCGGCCCCATGCTGCTCGAAGTCCGCGACCTCCACGTGGAGTTCCGCACCCGCGACGGCGTCGCCAAGGCCGTCAACGGCGTGAACTACTCCGTCGACGAAGGGGAGACGCTCGCCGTGCTCGGCGAGTCCGGCTCCGGGAAGTCCGTGACCGCCCAGGCGGTCATGGGCATCCTCGACGTGCCGCCCGGCCGCATCGCAGGCGGCGAGATCCTCTTCCAGGGCCGCGACCTGCTGCGGATGAAGGAGGACGAGCGGCGCCGGGTCCGCGGCGCCAGGATGGCGATGATCTTCCAGGACGCGCTGTCCGCGCTGAACCCGGTCCTCACCGTGGGCGCGCAGCTCGGCGAGATGTTCGAGGTGCACCGCGGGATGTCCCGCAAGGACTCCCGGGCGCGCGCCGTGGAGCTGATGGACCGGGTGCGGATCCCGGCGGCCCGGCAGCGCGCGGGGGACTACCCGCACCAGTTCTCCGGCGGCATGCGCCAGCGCATCATGATCGCGATGGCCCTCGCCCTGGAGCCCTCCCTGATCATCGCGGACGAGCCGACGACCGCCCTGGACGTGACGGTCCAGGCCCAGGTCATGGACCTCCTCGCGGAGCTGCAGCGCGAGCTGAACATGGGCCTGATCCTGATCACCCACGACCTCGGCGTCGTCGCCGACGTCGCGGACAAGATCGCCGTCATGTACGCGGGCCGGATCGTCGAGGCGGCACCCGTCCACGAGCTGTACCGGGCGCCCGCGCACCCGTACACGCGCGGCCTGCTCGACTCCATCCCGCGCCTGGACCAGATGGGCCAGGAGCTGTACGCCATCAAGGGCCTGCCGCCCAACCTCGTGGACATCCCGCCCGGCTGCGCCTTCAACCCGCGCTGCCCCATGGCCCAGGCGATCTGCCGCACCGACGTCCCGCCGCTGTACCCGGTCACCGGTACGCCCGCGCGCCGGACGAGCGCCTGCCACTTCTGGAAGGAGTGCCTCGGTGGCTGAGCCGATCCTGGAGGTCCGCGACCTCGTCAAGCACTACCCGCTGACCCGCGGCATCCTCTTCAAGAAGCAGATCGGCGCGGTCAAGGCGGTCGACGGGGTCTCCTTCGGCCTGGCCCGCGGCGAGACCCTCGGCATCGTCGGCGAGTCCGGCTGCGGCAAGTCGACCGTCGCGCGGATGCTGGTCAACCTGGAGCGCCCGACGGCCGGCGCGATCTCGTACAAGGGCGAGGACATCACGAAGCTGTCCGGCCGGGCGCTCAAAGCCGTCCGCCGCAACATCCAGATGGTCTTCCAGGACCCGTACACCTCGCTGAACCCGCGCATGACGGTCGGCGACATCATCGGGGAGCCCTTCGAGATCCACCCCGAGGCGGCCCCCAAGGGCGACCGGCGCCGCAGGGTGCAGGAGCTGCTGGACGTCGTCGGGCTCAACCCCGAGTACGTCAACCGCTACCCGCACCAGTTCTCCGGCGGCCAGCGCCAGCGCATCGGCATCGCCCGCGGCCTCGCCCTGCGGCCGGAGGTGATCGTGGCCGACGAGCCGGTCTCCGCGCTCGACGTGTCGGTGCAGGCGCAGGTCGTCAACCTGCTGGAGCGGCTCCAGGACGAGTTCGACCTGAGCTACGTCTTCATCGCGCACGACCTGTCGATCGTCCGCCACATCTCCGACCGCGTCGGCGTGATGTACCTGGGGCGGGTCGTGGAGACCGGGACGGACGCGGAGATCTACGACCACCCGACGCACCCGTACACGCAGGCGCTGCTGTCGGCCGTCCCGGTGCCGGACCCGCAGGCCCGCGCGCACCGGGAGCGGATCATCCTCACCGGGGACGTGCCCTCGCCGGCGAACCCGCCGTCGGGCTGCCGCTTCCGCACCCGCTGCTGGAAGGCGCAGCAGCGGTGCGCCGACGAGGTGCCGCTGCTGGCGGTGCCGCAGGCCTTCCCCGAGGGGCCGGCGGCGCACCCGTCGGCCTGTCACTTCGCCGCCGAGAAGCACGTCGTGCCGGCGGAGGGCGAGCTGCCCCCGCCCCCGCCGCCGCCGGGGCCGCTGCACGGCGGCTAGGCCCTGTCGGGCCGCAACCGGTTCCCGCACCGATCATTTCCAGCCACCGAGATGGTTTCGCCGCGTGGCGGCGGCACCCTCTCCGATACCCCGGCGCCCCTGCCGCGGCTGCCCCAATTCGCTTGCCAACAAGGCGAATCGGTGGCATCTGTCATGAGATGCGGGCTTCTCCGTGCGGATGCCGGGCGGCCGTGCGGGCACCGGCAACCGGCCGAGCCGGCGTACGCGCCCCGCGCGCGGCCGTCCCCGTGACCCTGCGCATGCGCGGGGTGCGCCCCTCGTGCTGCCGGAATTCGATCGATGCGCTGGTACGGATAGTTATGATCCGTAGCGCACGGTGGGTATGACTCCGCCGAGCACTGAGTACGAGTACGCGTACCGATGTCCGCTCGACGTGGAGGTGAAACGCCGTGGCACTCTCGATCTCGGCCGTGGTGCTGCTGGCGATCGTCGTCTTCCTGCTGGTCCGGCGATCGGGCCTGAAGGCGGGACACGCCGCCGTCTGTGTGCTCCTCGGCTTCTACCTGGCGAGCTCGACCATCGCGCCGACGCTCACCCAGCTCACCTCGAACGTGGCCAGCATGATCAGCGGTCTCAAGCTCTGAAGCCCCGGGCCGCCGGTCACCGCACTACGCTTGGCCCCATGAACGGTCTTCCCGCCCGTCGTCTGCTCCTCGTGCACGCACACCCGGACGACGAGTCGATCAACAACGGCCTCACCATGGCCAAGTACGCGGCCGAGGGTGCCCACGTCGCTCTGGTGACCTGCACCCTCGGAGAGGAGGGGGAGGTCATCCCGCCCTCCCTCGCCCACCTGGCGGCCGACCGCGACGACGCCCTGGGCGCCCACCGCACCGGCGAACTCGCCGCCGCGATGGCCGAACTGGGCGTCACCGACCACCGGTTCCTCGGCGGCCCCGGCCGCTTCCGCGACTCCGGGATGATGGGCCTGCCCCAGAACAGCCGGCCCGGCTCCTTCTGGTCCGCCGACGTGGACGAGGCCGCCGCACACCTCGTCGAGGTCATCCGGGAGCTGCGCCCGCAGGTCCTCGTCACCTACGACCCGGACGGCGGCTACGGCCACCCGGACCACATCCAGGCCCACCGCGTCGCCATGCGCGCCGCCGAACTCGCCGCCGAGGGCGCGTACCGGCGCGACCTGGGCGAGCCGCACCGGATCGGGAAGGTCTACTGGAACCGGGTGCCGCGCTCCGCGGTCGAGGAGGGCTTCGCGCGGCTGCGGGAGGCGGGGGAGAAGGTGCCGTTCCCCGGAGTGGCCTCGCCCGAGGACGTCCCCGGCGTCGTGCCCGACGAGCGCATCACCGCCGAAATCACCGCGGACGAGCGCTTCGTCGCCGCCAAGGCGGCCGCGATGCGCGCGCACGCCACCCAGATCGCCGTGGACGGCCCCTTCTTCGCGCTCTCCAACGACCTGGCGCAGCCGCTGTTCGCGCAGGAGTTCTACGAGCTGGTGCAGGGCGCCCCGGGCGCCGGCCCCGGCGGGCGCGAGCACGACCTCTTCGCGGGAGTCGAGGCGTGACCCGGCCCTGGACCGCCGGCCGGATCGCGCTGCTGGCCGGGCTGTTGGTGCTCGGCGCGGTGGTCGGCCTGGCCGGCTGGCTCGTCGTCGACCTGTGGTTCCCGGGCGGGCTGGTGCTCGCGGTGCTGGCCGCCTTCGGCCTGTTCCTCGGCGGCAGGATCGCCGACGGCAGCGGCCTCGGGGTGGGCGCCGGCGCGGTCGGCTGGTTCCTCGCGTACGTGGTGGTCGGCACCCCGCGCCCCGAAGGGGACTTCCTGCTCGGTTCGTCCGGAATCGCCATGTACGCCTACCTTTTGGGCGGCACGGTGGCCGCTGTGATCTGTGCCACGCTCTCCGGTCCGCTCCACCGCCCCGTTCAGGCCGCCCCGTCCGCGGAGTGACGTGCCGTTGAACTCGGTCGCGGTGTCAGTTGCGGGCCGTTGGGCGGCCTGCGGGGCGGCCCGCGCCGGGGGCTTGGGGAAGATGAAGGGGAACCTGGGATTCCACCAGCTCAGTTGCTTCCGTGCCGCGGACAGTATGGTGGTCGGGCCGCCGAGCTGCCCGAGCATGCAACGACGGGCGGCGGAGCCAACCGGGAGAACCTGCCTTGAGTCGTGAAACCGACAGTCCGTCCACCGGGCCCCAGGGGGGCGGTGGAGCCGCCTACCCCTCGGGCACGCAGCCGTACGGATCCGGCCAGTACCCGTCCACGGACCCAGCGGCGACTGCCTCGGAGGAGAACTCTGTGACCTCGAACCCGTCCACGCCCGACACCGACGGGCCGAAGACCGAGACCACCCTGACGACCCGGATCCGGATCAACATCCCGGGTTCGCGGCCGATCCCGCCGGTGGTCGTGCGCAAGCCCGTCGCCGAAGCGGAGGCGGAGGCCGAGGCCGCCGCGGCCCCGGCCGACCGGCCCCGCGCCGAGCCCGAGCCGCCGCGGGCGTCCGCGCCGGCCGCGCCGCCCGCGCCCGCGCCCGCGGCGCCTGAGCCGGCGGCCGAGCCGGAAGCGCAGGCGAACAACTGGTTCGCCCCGCGCAAGCCGCCCCAGGCGGCCGCAGCCTCCACCGCCGCCCCGGCGGCCCCGCGCTGCCGAAGCGCGCCCCGCCGCGGAGGGCCCCGCTCCGCGCTGCCCGCGCGCACCCCGGCCGCCCCGAACCGCTGCCGGTCCGCACCCCGCCCCGCCCGTGCGCGGCGGTGCCCCGGGTGCCGGCTTCGCCCCGCCCGCCGCCCCCGCGGCCGGCGGCGCCCCCCAGGGCTTCGCCCGCCGCCGCCCGCCCCGGCCGGCCCCGGCTTCGCCGGCCCGCCGGTCCCGCCGCCGACAGGGCCCGGCGCCGGCGTCGGCGCCACGCAGGGCTTCCCCGCCTTCCCCGGCGACGGCGGACCCGCCGCCGAGCCCTTCCCCGGCGACGGCGGCCCCGCCACCGAGCCGTTCCCCGCCTTCGGCGCCCCCGAGGGCCCCGGCCGCCCGGCCGGCCCCACCGGCGGCCCCGCCCTCGGGTCCTTCCCCGTCGACGGCCCGCGCCCCGACGCCTCCCCGCACTGGCCCGGCCCCGACACGGGTGCCGCTCCGCGCACCCCGGTCCCGCCGCCCGGCCCCGCCGCCCCGTCCGGCCCGGCCGCGCCGGCCGGCGCCGCGGCTCCCCGCGCCCCGCAGCCGTCCGCCGACCGGCCTGCGGCGCCCCGGCCCGCCAAGGCGGCCGCGCCGAAGCCGACGAAGGTCGCCAAGGCCCGCTCGAAGCTGGTCCTGCTCGGCGGCGGCGCCGTCTCCCTCGTCGCCGTGGCGTACGGAGCCGGCCTGCTGCTGAACCACTCGGACGTCCCCAAGGGCACCACCGTCCTCGGCGTCGACATCAGCGGCAGCCGCGACGAGGCCGTCGCCAAGCTCCAGACGGCATTCGGCAACCGCGCGGCCACGCCGCTCCAGCTCACCGTCGCCGGCAAGCCGGTCGAGCTGAAGCCGGAGAAGGCCGGCCTGAGCCTGGACGCCCAGACCACCGTCCGCAACGCCGCGGGCAGCGACTACAACCCGGTCACCGTCATCGGCTCGCTCCTCGGCAACGAGCGCGTCGCCGACCCGGTCATGCCGGTCGACGAGGAGAAGCTCCAGGTCGCCCTGCAGGAGCTGGCGGGCACCGCCGGCACCGTCACCGAGGGCACCATCAAGTTCGACACGGGCAAGGCCGTCGCCGTCCCCGGCAAGGCCGGCACCACCCTCGACACGGGCGCCTCCGCCGAGCTCGTCACCAAGGCGTTCCGCGACATGGTCGCCACCGGTTCGGCCGCCGCCGTCGAACTCCCGGTCACGACCAAGGAGCCGGCCGTGAACCAGGCCGAACTCGACCGGGCCATGAAGGAGTTCGCCGAGCCCGCCATGTCCGGCATCGCCACCGTCAAGGCCGGGCCCAAGTCCATCCCGTTCGGCCCCAAGTCGCTGCCGAAGATCCTCAGCATGCAGGCCGTGGACGGCAAGCTCGTCGAGAAGTACGACCTGGAGGCCCTCAAGGCCATCTACGGCAACAGCTTCGACGGCGTGCTGATCACCCGCGGCACGGGCGAGAAGACCCCGGTCTCCCCGCAGGACGTCGCCGGGGCCCTCGGCAAGGCCCTGCGCGGCAAGACCGCTGCCGAACGCACCGTCACCATCGACACCAACCCCAACTGACGGCGTCGCCCGCCGCCCGGCACGGACACGGACACCGCCCCCGCCCCGCGAGACCGGGGGCGGGGGCCGCCGCCGTCCGTACGCCGGTCCGCTCCCCGCGGGCGGTCAGTTCAGCAGGGCGCGCGCCGCGCGGGCCTCGGACCGGATCCGCGCCGCGGCCTCGGCGTCCACCGCCTCCACCACCTGCGCGTACGCCTCCAGCTCGGCCGCCCCGGCGGTGAACCGGCCGCGATCCACCAGCAGCTTCGCCCGCTCGTAGCGCAGCGACGCCGGGTGCGAGGGGAGCAGCAGCGACAGCTCCAGCGCCCACAGCGCGACCCCCGACTGCTCGGGCCGCGCGGCCGCCCACGCCCGGATGTTGTTCAGGATCCGCAGCACGATGTCCAGCGTCCGGGCGGGCGTGCGCGGCCCCGCCGCCTGCTCCGCGGGCCCCGTCCCCAGCGAGGCGCCGCCCGCGAACGGGTCCACCACCACGCCCTCCTCCGGGTCGCCGAAGCCCACGACGAAATGCCCCGGCAGCCCGAGCCCGTACACCGGCGCGCCCGCCCGCCGGGCGACCTCCAGCCACACCACGGACAGCAGGATCGGCAGGCCGCGCCGGCGCCGCAGCACCTCGTGCAGCAGCGAGGACGACAGCCTCTCGTAGTCCGCGGGCGTGCCGTGGAAGCCCATCCGGCCGCCGAGCAGCTCCGTCACGGCCGACGCCCACGCCCGCGCCCCGCGCAGCCCGTAGGGCAGCATGCCGGCCAGCCGGTCCAGCTCGATCTGGGCCGCGTCCACCCCCCGCTCGTCCAGCGCCGGGTCGGCCTCGGCCGCCAGCAGCAGGCACAGCACCGCCAGGTCGGGCCGCTCCGCGCGGGCCTCCTCGGCGAACTGCTCCCGGCTCCCCGGGATCACGTCCGGGCCTGCCGGTAGTGGTGGTAGGCGTGGTGCGGGGCGAAGCCCAGGCCGTCGTAGAGCGCGCAGGCCGCGGCGTTGCCGGCCTCGACCTGGAGCCACGCCGCGGAGGCGCCCTCCTCCAGGGCCCGTGCGGCCAGCGAGGCCATCACCGCCGTCGCCAGCCCCTCGCGCCGCCGCTCCGGGGCGACCTCGACGGCCGCGAAGCCGGCCCACCGGCCGTCCACGACCAGGCGGCCGATCGCGGCCCCGGGCACGGTCGCGAACCACACCGACGGCCCGGCCTCCAGCACCCGGCGCGCCGTCTCCGGGTCGCCGACCCGCCCGTAGCGCGAGAGCCACTCCCCGTCCGGAGTCCGGGACAGGCGTACGGCCGCGGTGTCCGCGGAGGTGTCGGCCAGCGGCGCCAGCGCGGCGGTGCGGACCTCCGCCGACACCTCGCGCCGCCAGCCGCGCCGCTCCAGCTCCGCGAGGAGCACCTCCTGGGTGCCCGCGGCCCCCGTCGCCCCCTGCACATAGGGCGGAAGTCCTCGTTCCGCGTACCAGGCCGTCACCCGGGCGAGTGCTTCACCGAGCGGTATCCCCGGGTCGCCGAGCGCCAGGACGGAGTTGGCGCGCCGCGTGAACCCGGCGGCCGCCCGCAGCGTCCACCCGCCCAGCCGCTCGCTCTCCAGCGGCTGCCAGGCCCGCGCGCCGACCCGCGCCAGCTCCTCGAAGGAGGCCGCCGGCCCCCTGCGGCGGGCCGGCGCGGCGGGCACGACCTTGCCCGCCACCAGCGAGGATTCCGCGATGCGGACGGATTCCCCGCTCTTGCGTGTGATCGTGAGCACACCCCGGTCCCAGGATGTGAGAACCCCTACCGTGTCCGTGAACGCGGGCCTGCCGTCCGGCCCCTCGTCCGACCGTCGTACGGAGACTCGTTTACCCACGTCAGCGGGGGTGATACGGATCTCCAGCAGCCCACCGGCAGTGATTTCCACAGCTCTGTCCGCCCCTCCTGTTCGGATCGTGCCCGGGAACGGAGATACTAGGCGTGGGCATCGACGACGCCGCGCTCCCGCGCGATATGGACAGCCCTACCGAGGAGGAACGAGAGCGTGACCTACGTCATCGCGGAGCCTTGTGTCGACGTCAAGGACAAGGCATGCATCGAAGAGTGCCCCGTCGACTGCATCTACGAGGGCCAGCGGTCCTTGTACATCCACCCGGACGAATGCGTCGACTGCGGCGCCTGTGAGCCGGTCTGCCCGGTCGAGGCCATCTTCTACGAGGACGACACTCCGGAGGAGTGGAAGGAGTACTACAAGGCGAACGTCGAGTTCTTCGACGAGCTCGGTTCGCCCGGTGGTGCCTCGAAGCTGGGTCTGATCGAGCGTGATCACCCCTTCATCGCCGCGCTGCCGCCCATGGGCGAAGGCCACTGACGGCTGCCCCCACGCGGGCGGAACGCACCTCGGTCCCGTACGGCCCCGCGCCGCGCGGGACCGAGCCGTTCACCCGCCGCACCGGACCGCACGAGAGAGCAGAGAGCACCGTGGCCGCAGTATCCTCACGCCTTCCCGTCTTCCCGTGGGACAAGCTGGAGCCGTACAAGGCGACGGCCGCGGCGCACCCCGACGGCATCGTCGACCTCTCCGTCGGCACGCCCGTGGACCCGGTGCCCCGGCTGATCCGCGAGGCCCTCGTCGCCGCCGCGGACTCCCCGGGCTACCCCACCGTGTGGGGGACGACCGCCCTGCGCGACGCGATCACCGGCTGGCTGCGCGGCCGCCTCGGCGCGAGCGCCGCCGGCCACCGCAACGTCCTGCCCGTCGTCGGCTCCAAGGAGCTCGTCGCCTGGCTCCCCACGCAGCTCGGCCTGGGCCCCGGCGACAAGGTCGCCTACCCGCGGCTCGCCTACCCCACGTACGAGGTCGGCGCGCGGCTCTGCGGCGCCGAGGCCGTCGTCTACGACGACCCCACCGAGCTCGACCCGGCCGGCCTGAAGCTGCTGTGGCTCAACTCGCCCTCCAACCCGACCGGCGCGGTCATCCCCAAGGACGAGCTCATCCGCATCGTGGCCTGGGCGCGGGAGCACTCGGTCCTGGTCTTCAGCGACGAGTGCTACCTGGAGCTCGGCTGGGAGGCCGAGCCCGTCTCGGTCCTGCACGACGACGTCTGCGGCGGCTCCTACGAGGGCCTCGTCGCCGTCCACTCCCTGTCCAAGCGGTCCAACCTGGCGGGCTACCGGGCGGCGTTCGCCGCCGGCGACGCGGACGTCCTCGGCGAGCTCCTCCAGATCCGCAAGCACGGCGGCATGATGACGCCGGCCCCGGTGCAGGCGGCCACCGTGGCGGCCCTCGGCGACGACGCGCACGTCGCGGAGCAGCGCGGCCGCTACGCCGCCCGGCGCGCGGCGCTGCGGGCGGCCCTGGAGGCGCACGGCTTCCGCGTCGAGCACAGCGAGGCCAGCCTCTACCTGTGGGTGACCCGCGACGAGCCCTGCTGGGACACCGTCGCCCACCTCGCAGACCTGGGCATCCTCGTCGCCCCCGGCGACTTCTACGGCGAGGCGGGCGCCCGGCACGTGCGCGTCGCGTTCACCGCGACGGACGAGCGCGTCGGTGCGGCGGTCAAGCGGCTCGCCTGACGGCGGGCGCGGACAGGCCGAGGGGCCGGGAGCGGCAAGCGCTCCCGGCCCCCTCGGCGTCCTGCGGGTCCGTCAGCCGGCGAGGCCGTTCAGGGGCAGGGAGCCCAGCGGCAGCGAGTCCGTCGGCAGGGAGCCGGTCGGCAGGGCGTCCGTCGGCAGGCCCTGCGCCGGGACCGCGCCTGCGAGGTCGCCGGCCGGGACGGCGCCGGTCGGCAGGCCCTCGGAGGCCGGCAGCCCGCCCAGGAGGGCGCCCGCGGTGTCGGCGACCTGGCCGGGCGCGGCCGGGACGGCCTCGGAGGCGGTGTCCGCGGCCTGCGGCCCGGTGAGGGCGCCCAGCTGCGGCAGGGACGAGTCCAGGCCCGCGGCGCTGGCCGCGCCGGCCGCACCGACCACGGGAGCGGCCCCGGCTGCGAGCAGCAGCGCGGTACGGGCGATCCGGCGGGTCAGGGGGAGGGACATGTTGCTCCTAAGCGGTAGCGGCTGAGTACGCCCGCTACAACCGCCCGCGGGGCGGGGCGGGTTGCGGCGCCCTTCGGTAAAGGATCGGTAACGCATCGTTTAATCGGCTTCCGGGACAAGCCCATTGGATGCCGACCGACCAGCGCTTCCTCGCCCCGGAAGCCGCCCCGGAAGCCGCCCCGCGCCCACCCGCGATCCGCCCCCTGCGGGGGACATCCCGTACGCGCGAGCGGGCGGCCGGGAGCCCCGTCCCCGGCTCAGCCCTTCACGAAGATGCGGACCTGGCCCCGCTGCGCCCCGCGCGTGTCCGCGCCGCCCTTCGCGTCCGCGCCCGCGGGCTGCCAGCGGCCCTTCTTCTCGCCGGCCACCCAGCTGCGGTCCGCGTACGAGACCCGCGCGATGCCCAGCGACGGCGCGTTCGCGATCGCCCAGCCGGCGACGGCCCGGCTGCCGCGCGCCGCCTGCTCCCCGCCGTCCGGCTTCTCCGCCAGCGCGACCTCGGCGTCCGCCGCCTGCGCGCCGCCGGCCGCCGCGGCCGGCTTCTCGGGGAAGGCGTGCAGCCCGCTCCTGCCGAGGATCCGCTCCAGCTCGCCCCGCACCCGCTGCGGATCCCCCGGCGCCGCCGGCGCGGGCCCGCCGCAGGTCAGCTCGCCGGACCCGGCGAACGCAGCCGTCAGCACCGTCGCGTCCGGCTCGTGCTTGGCGTACGCCTGCGGATAACCGCTCAGCTGCACCTTCTGCGCCGCCTCGGTCAGCGGCAGCCGCGAGTACCCCTTCACCTTGACGAGCCGGTCGTAGAAGATCCCCGCCGAGTACACGGGGTCCCTGATCTGCTCCGGCGTCCCCCAGCCCTGTGAGGGCCGCTGCTGGAACAGCCCGAGCGAATCCCGGTCGCCGTGGTCGAGGTTGCGCAGGGCCGACTCCTGCATCGCCGTCGCCAGCGCGATGGTCACCGCCCGGTCGGGCAGCCCCTTGGCCACCCCGACCGCGGCTATCGTCGCCGCGTTCGCCGCCTGCTCGGGCGTCATGTCGTACGTACGGCGGCTGCCTCCGGGGGAGCCGTCCCCGGCCGAATCCGCGGCCGTGCAGTGCGGTGCGCCGCCCCCGCCCATCGACTCGAAGCGGACGACGAGGTAGCCGGCGAGCGCGAGCAGGACGCACAGGCCGGCAGCCGTGCGGAGCCTACGGCGGCGGCGGGGGCGGGAGTGATCGCTTCGTGACACGCGGCCCACCGTACTTGAGCCACGTCGCACGTCCACCGGTCGGACGTGAGACGTTCGCCGCAGCACGGCGCGTTAGGGTCGGGGCATGTCCGAAACCGAGCTCGACCTCACCCTCGACGCAGCCCGGCTGACCGCGAGGCTCGTCGACATCCCGTCCGTGAGCGGCGACGAGAAGGCCCTCGCCGACCTCGTCGAACACGCCCTGCGGGGCCTGCCCCACCTCGCGGTCGACCGGTACGGCAACAACGTCGTGGCCCGCACCCGCCTCGGCCGCGCCGAGCGCGTCGTCCTCGCCGGGCACCTCGACACCGTGCCCATCGCCGGGAACGTCCCCTCCCGCCTCGACGGCGACGGCGTCCTGTGGGGCTGCGGCACCACCGACATGAAGTCCGGCGTCGCCGTCCAGCTGCGCATCGCCGCGACCGTGCCCGAGCCCAACCGCGACCTCACCTTCGTCTTCTACGACCAGGAGGAGGTGGCCTCCCACCTCAACGGCCTGGGCCGGATCGCCGAGGCCCACCCCGACTGGCTCGCCGGGGACTTCGCGGTCCTCCTGGAGCCCTCGGACGCCGAGGTCGAGGGCGGCTGCCAGGGCACCCTGCGCGTCCTGCTGCACACCTCCGGCGAGCGCGCCCACTCCGCCCGCAGCTGGATGGGCTCCAACGCCATCCACGCCGCGGCCCCCATCCTGGCCAGGCTGGCCGCGTACGAGCCGCGCCGGCCCGTCATCGACGGCCTGGAGTACCACGAGGGCCTCAACGCGGTCCGCATCGAGGGCGGCGTCGCCAACAACGTCATCCCCGACGCCTGCACCGTGACCGTCAACTTCCGCTACGCGCCCGACCGCAGCGAGGCCGACGCCCTCGCCCACGTCGAGGAGGTCTTCGCGGACTGCGGCGTCACCGCCCTCACTGTCGACGACTCCTCCGGCGGCGCCCTCCCCGGGCTCTCGCACCCCGCCGCGAAGGCCTTCATGGAGGCCGTCGGCGGCCGCGCCATGCCCAAGTTCGGCTGGACCGACGTCTCCCGCTTCAGCGCGCTCGGCGTCCCCGCCGTCAACTACGGCCCGGGCGACGCCCTGCTGGCCCACAAGGTCGACGAACGGGTCGACACCAAGGCGATCCTGCACTGCGAGGAACGACTCCGCGCCTGGCTGACCTCCTGAATTACCCTTCCCGTCACCTCCGTGCGCCTACCCTGATCAAACGATCAGCAGGAGGGAGCACATCATGGGCAACCACCGCGATGCCGAGGGAGGCGTCCGCCGACCCGAGGAGCAGCAGCTCGGACCGGTGCTGCGCCGCCGGAGCCAGGTGCAGGCGGGCAGCACGACCGACCAGCGGCTGCTGGACACGGTCGGGCCCTCCGAGTGGGTGCACACCGATCCCTGGCGGGTCCTGCGCATCCAGTCGGAGTTCATCGAGGGCTTCGGCACGCTGGCGGAGCTGCCGCCCGCGATCAGCGTGTTCGGCTCGGCGCGCACCCCGGCGGGCTCGCCCGAGTACGAGGCCGGCGTCCGCATCGGCAGCGCGCTCGTCGAGGCCGGCTTCGCCGTGATCACCGGCGGCGGCCCCGGCGCCATGGAGGCCGCCAACAAGGGCGCCCGGGAGGCGAACGGGGTCTCCGTCGGCCTCGGCATCGAGCTGCCCTTCGAGCAGGGGCTCAACCAGCACGTCGACCTCGGGCTGAACTTCCGGTACTTCTTCGTCCGCAAGACGATGTTCGTGAAGTACAGCCAGGGCTTCGTCGTCCTGCCGGGCGGACTCGGCACGCTGGACGAGCTGTTCGAGGCCCTGACCCTGGTCCAGACCCAGAAGATCACCCGCTTCCCGATCGTGCTCTTCGGCACGGACTACTGGAACGGGCTCGTCGAGTGGCTCCGGAACACGGTCATCGCCCAGGGCAAGGCCTCCGAGCGCGACCTGTACCTCTTCCACGTCACCGACGACGTGGAAGAGGCCATCGCGCTCGTCACCAAGGAAGTCGGCAAGTGAACGCCGGCACGTAGTGCCGTGACCGCCGGGGCCCGGCTCAGGCCAGTCCCCGGCGGGCCACCGCCGGCTCCCGGTGCCCCTGGATCGCCCGGACCATCTCCAGGACCTGCCGCGTCTCGGCGACCTCGTGCACCCGGTAGACCTGCGCGCCCAGCCAGGCCGACACCGCGGTCGTGGCGAGCGTGCCGAGCAGGCGCTCCTTGACCGGCCGGTCCAGGGTCTCGCCGACGAAGTCCTTGTTGGACAGCGACACCAGCACCGGCCAGCCGGTCTCCGCCATCTCGGCCAGGCGCCGGGTCGCCTCCAGGGAGTGCCGGGTGTTCTTCCCGAAGTCGTGCCCCGGATCGATCATGATCGCGTCGCGGCGGACGCCGAGGGCCGCCGCCCGCTCGGCCAGACCCACCGTGACCCGCAGGATGTCCGCCATCACGTCGTCGTACGCGGTCCGGTGCGGCCGGGTCCGCGGCTCGACCCCGCCCGCGTGCGTGCACACCAGGCCCGCGCCGTACCGGGCGGCGACCTCGGCCAGCTTCGGGTCGACCCCGCCCCAGGCGTCGTTCAGCAGGTCCGCGCCGGCCTCGCAGACCGCCTCGCCGACCTCGTGCCGCCAGGTGTCGACGCTGATCACGACGTCCGGGTGGCGGCGCCGGACCTCGGCGACGAAGCCGACCGTCCGCCGGGCCTCCTCGGCCGCGTCCACGTGCTCGCCCGGCCCCGCCTTGACCCCGCCGATGTCGATGATCGCCGCGCCCTCGGCCACCGCCTGCTCCACGCGCTCCAGGGCCGGCTCGTCGCGGAACGTCGCGCCCTGGTCGTAGAAGGAGTCGGGCGTCCGGTTCACGATCGCCATGATCACCGGCTCGTGGGTGTCGAACTCGCGCCTGCCCAGTCGCAGCATCCCGTTCTTTCCTCCTCAGGGGGCCCTCGCGCCCCGTCTGCGACCTTAACCTGGTCATCTGGTGGTCCACCGGCCGCCGCCGGGAGGTGCCCCGCAAGTCTCTCAGGGAGTTGATCGTGTTCTGGTTCCTGCTGATCGCGCTGGTCGTGGTCGTCACCGCGGTCACCCTGGCCGTGATCGGGGGCGGCTCGGAGGCCGTCCTGCCCGAGGCGGAGCCCGACCGGGTCGCCGACGCCCTCCCCGAGACCCGCCCCGTCGCCCCGGCCGACGTCGCGGCGCTGCGGCTGCCGGTCGCGCCGCGCGGCTACCGGATGGCCGAGGTGGACGACGTACTGGAGCGCCTCGCAGCCGAACTCGCCGAGCGGGACTCCCGGATCGCCGAGCTGGCGGCGTCGGTGGCGACGGCCGGGCGGCCGGCGGCCGCCGGATCCGCTGCCGGGGCTGCGGCCGCCGCCGGGGGCGCCCCCGGGGAGCCCGGGAAGTCCGAGGCGTCCGCGGAGTCCGGGGAGGCGGAGGCCGCGGAGCCCGAGCAGGACCACGAGCCCACCGCGGTCGACCTCTCCAAGGACGCCCGGTGACCGCCCTCGCCGGCGCCGACGGCGCCCTGCGCTGCCCCTGGGCCCTGGCCACCGAGGACTACACCGCCTACCACGACACCGAGTGGGGCCGCGCCGTCCACGGGGACGACGCCCTGTACGAGCGGCTGTGCCTGGAGGCCTTCCAGTCCGGGCTGTCCTGGCTGACCATCCTGCGGCGCCGCGAGGGCTTCCGCGCGGCCTTCGCGAACTTCGAGATCGCGGCCGTCGCCGCCTTCGACCACCGGGACGCCGAGCGGCTGCTCGCCGACGAGCGGATCATCCGCAACCGCGCCAAGATCGACGCGACGCTCGCCAACGCGCGGGTGCTCGCCGACTGGGAGCCCGGCGAGCTGGACACCCTGGTCTGGTCGCACGCCCCGGAGCCGGGCCGCCCCGCCCCGGCGTCGATCGCGGACGTCCCCGCGGTGACACCGGAGTCGACGGCGCTCGCCAAGGCGCTGAAGAAGGCCGGCATCCGCTTCGTCGGGCCCACCACCGCCTACGCGCTGATGCAGGCCTGCGGGCTCGTCAACGACCACCTGGCCGACTGCACCGCCCGCACCCCGGCCGCTCCGGAGGCCCCGGCCGCTCCGGAGGGCGGCGCGGGGCGGGAGCCGGCGCCGGGTCAGCGGCCGAGGTAGACCGGGGGCTGCTTCGCCAGGAAGGCCTGGACGGCGATGCCGTGGTCCTCGGAGGCGCCCGCCCGGGTCTGCAGGACGTCCTCGCGCTCCAGGGCGTCCGCGAGGGAGTGCGAGGCCCCGTACGCAAGGGACTCCTTCAGCGCGGCGTAGGCGACGGTGGGCCCGGCGGCCAGCGTGCGCGCCACCGCCTCGGCCTGCGCGTGCAGCTCCTGCGCCGGGACCAGCCGGTTGGCGATGCCCAGCTCGTACGCCTCCTGCGCCTTCACCGAGCGGGGGAAGAGCAGCAGGTCGGCGGCGCGCGAGGCGCCGATCAGGCGGGGCAGCGTCCAGGAGACCCCCGAGTCGGCGGTCAGCGCCACCCCGGCGAAGGACGTGTTGAAGGACGCGGTCTCGGAGACGACCCGGAAGTCCGCGGCGAGGGCGAAGCCGAAGCCCGCACCGGCCGCGACGCCGTTCACGCCCGCCACGACCGGCTTCGGCATCTCCGCCAGCGCCCGCACGATCGGGTTGTAGTGCTCGGAGACCGTGGCCATGGTCAGCGACGAGCCGGTCTCCCGGTCGGCCTGGAGGTTCTGCACGTGCTCCCTGAGGTCCTGGCCGACGCAGAAGGCGCGGTCGCCGGCCGCGGTCAGCAGCACGGCTCGTACCGCCGCGTCGCCGGCGGCCGCCCGGACGGCGTCGCGGAGCGCGACCTTCGCCTCGGTGTTCATGGCGTTCATGGCGTCGGGACGGTTGATCGTGATGGTGGCGAGTCCGTCGGTGACGTCGTAGAGCACGCTGTCGGCCATGTCGGGGGTCCCCCTTCGTCGCGGGCTGGGCTACCGGCCGGTACCGGCTGGTGCAAGGGCCAGCATGGCGGACCGGGCCGCCCGGGGGCATGTGATGTGCGTCAAAGAAAGCGGCCGCGGCGCCCGCGCGGAGCGCGCGCAGTATCGCAGGCAGGTCCCCGAAATGAGTGGTTTTGGCAGAGCGCGTTGCCCAAGCGTTCCCTTCCGATGTTGGTCATCGGGTCCTGACATGCGGGATAATGGCCGGGAAGCAATGTGTTCGATGCCGGGTTCCAGGCGCCTGAATGGGGCCGTCGGCTGACGATGAGCTGGTTTCAGGAAGGGGAACGAGCATGGCGGCCATGAAGCCGCGGACGGGCGACGGCCCGCTCGAGGTCACCAAGGAGGGGCGGGGCATCGTCATGCGCGTACCGCTCGAGGGCGGCGGTCGGCTGGTCGTCGAGCTGACGCCGGACGAGGCGGACGCCCTGGGTGACGCCCTGAAGAAGGTCGTCGGCTGACCCGTCGGCAAGACCGACTGCACTCTGCATACTCTGCGCTGCCCCGCCCGCGATCCGCGGCCGGGGCAGCGTTGTCCGTACGGTGCGCACGCCGGAGCGCGAGCACCGCACAGCGCCCGGCCGCCGCAGCCGCTGCGACCGCCGCGACAGCGCCCGCACGGCCCGCGTGCCTGCCGCCGCGCGCCGCATCCACCCCCGACCGTGCCGCGTCCGCCCTGCCCGGCCCCTCCGGATCCCTTCCCCCGGTGCCGCGGCCCGTTCCGCGCCGGGGCGGGCGTACGCCGCCTCCCGAAAGCCGAGCCGTGACCGCCGCCCCTCCCGCCCCGCCCGTCTTCGCCGACTGCACGCCCCGCCAGAAGGCCGCCCGGGTCCTGTCCGACGCCCTCGCGCCGGCCCACCTCGTCGTCCTGCTGCTGCTGGCGATCGGCCTGCACAGCACCGGGACGGCGGCCGGCCTCGGCTGGGGCCTGCTCGCCGCCCTGTTCTGCGGCGCGGTGCCGATCGGCATCGTCCGGATCGGGGTCCGCCGCGGCGCCCTCACCGACCAGCACATACGGGTCCGGCGCCAGCGCATCGTGCCGATGGGGCTGAGCCTGGGCTCGGTCGCCGCGGCGATGGCCCTGGGCCACGCCTTCGGCGCGCCCCGCGAGGTGCTCGCCCTGGTCGCCGCAATGCTCGTCGGGCTCGCGACGACCCTGCTGGTCACCGTGGGCTGGCAGATATCCGTGCACATGTCGGTGGCCGGCGGCACCGTCGTGGTCCTCTTCCTGGCGTGGGGGCCGGCCGCGCTTCTCGCGGCGCTGCCCGCCGCGGCCGTCGGCTGGTCCCGGCTCGTCCTGCGGGCGCACACGCCCGCCCAGGTCGCCGCGGGCACCGCCCTCGGGGCGGTCACCGGGCTCACCTTCGCCCTGCTGCGCTGATCCCGGGCGGCGGGTGCACCCCCGGTGCCGTACGGCTGCGGTCAGCGCCGCACGGCGCACAGCAGGCCGTCGCCGACCGGCAGCAGGGCCCCTTCCAGCGCCGGGCTCTCCCGGACGCTGCGCAGCAGCTCGCGGACGCGCAGGACGTCCGCCTCCTGGGCTGCGGAGTCGACCGTGCGGCCGTCGCAGAAGACGCCCTCGAAGCACACCAGCCCGCCGGGGCGCAGCAGGCGCAACGATTCGGCGAGGTAGTCCAGGGACTCGGTGGGGTCGCCGTCGCAGAAGACGAGGTCGTACCCGCCGTCGGCGAGGCGGGGCAGCACGTCGAGGGCGCGGCCGGGGATGAAGCGGGCGCGGTTGCCCGCGAAGCCGGCGGCGCGGAACGCCTGGCGGGCGAAGGCCTGCCGGTCGGCTTCCGGGTCGACGGTGGTCAGCACCCCGTCCGGGCGCATGCCGTGCAGGAGGTGGATACCGGAGACGCCGGTGCCCGTGCCGATCTCGGCGACCGCCTTGGCGTCGGCACTGGCGGCGAGCAGGCGCAGCGCGGCGCCGGTGCCGGGCGAGACGGAGCGCAGGCCCGCCTCCCTGGCCCGGTCGCGGGCCCACCGCAGAGCGTCGTCCTCGGCGACAAACGCGTCGGCGAACGCCCAGCTCGTCTGCCGGTTGCCGGTAATGACCCTCTCCTGTCCCCTTAGTTGGCGCAACGGTGACTGTATCCGCTGGCGTCGGGAACCCGCAGATGGGACCGGGCGTTGGAAAGGGCAGCGGACCTATGCCGGAAGGCGGGAAGGGCCCCGGGCGGGGCGCAGAGGGGATGGATGGGGCGGCACCGGTCAGAACGGTGCGGCGGCCCCCGACACCCAAGGCAAAGTTAGGGCAAAAAAGCTTATCCGGAGCTGACGGGAGGGGTGGCTATGGTAGGGGCTCCACTGGACACCACCAGAGCCGATAGGGGAGGTGCGGCTGCGCCTGTGGATCGTGGGGGCGTCTGGAGACGCCTCTTCTGGTCGGCGGGTGAGCCGAAATCCGTGACTGACACCGCTGACCGTTTCCACTCCGCCGTGACCGCACCCACCGCGACCTTTGCCGCCGATGCGGGCCCGCAGGCGTGGACCCCTCCTACGTGGGAGGAGATCGTCAGCACGCACAGTGCCCGGGTGTACCGCCTCGCCTACCGCCTGACGGGCAATCAGCACGATGCCGAGGACCTCACGCAGGAGGTCTTCGTCCGGGTCTTCCGCTCGCTGTCCACCTACACCCCCGGCACGTTCGAGGGCTGGCTGCACCGGATCACCACGAACCTGTTCCTCGACATGGTCCGCCGCAAGCAGCGGATCCGGTTCGACGCGCTCGGGGAGGACGCCGCGGAGCGGCTGGCAAGCCGCGAGCCGTCCCCGCAGCAGGTGCTCCACGACACGCACTTCGACGCGGACGTGCAGCAGGCGCTGGACACCCTCGCGCCCGAGTTCCGCGCGGCGGTGGTGCTCTGCGACATCGAGGGCCTGTCCTACGAGGAGATCGCCGCAACGCTCGGCGTGAAGCTGGGCACCGTCCGCAGCCGCATCCACCGGGGCCGCTCGCACCTGCGCAAGGCGCTCAAGCACCGCTCGCCCGAGGCCAGGGCCGAGCAGCGGGCGCTGGCCGGGGTGGCCGTGGGCGTCCCGGGCAGCGGGGGAGAGGGCGGAGCCCCGTGACCGGAGTCAGTCCGTCCCCTGCCGAGCAGCACCTGGGCGACCGCCTTGCCGCCCTGGTGGACGGGGAGTTGAGCCACGACACGCGGGAGCGGGTGCTGGCGCACCTCGCGACCTGCCCCAAGTGCAGGGCGGAGGCGGATGCGCAGCGCCGCCTCAAGGCCATGTTCGTCGAGAGCGCGCCGCCGCCGCTGTCCGCCGGGCTGCTGGCCCGGCTCCAGGGACTGCCCGGCGAGGGGCCTGCGGGACCGCCCGGCGGGGACCTGTTCGGGTACCGGGTGCCCGAACCGCCGCAGGAGGGCTTCCGCATCGCCGAGGTCGGGCGGCCCCGGCGGCGCCTCGCCTTCGTCGCCGCCGGAGCGGTGTCCCTGGCGGCGATCGCCCTGGGCGGGACGTACCCGCTGAACACGATCGAGCCGAACGTGCGGGGCGAGTCACCCGCGACCCGGCCCGGCACCGCCGTGCCGGCGGCCCCCGCCTCCGGGTCCGGCCCGGCCCCCGGCAGCGCTCCGGGCGGCGCCGTGTCCGTTGCCGACGCGGTCGTGCGCGACCGGGCGCGGCGCCCCGGCCCCACCGCCGACCCCCAGGAGGAAGGCCCGCTCCCTCCGCTCCACCCGTCCGCCCACACACCCTCCCGCCCGGTCTCGCTCCTCCGCTGACCCGGGCCGCCCGCCCGTCCTGTCCCGGCCCGGCCGGGACAGGACGCGGCTGCCGCCTCCGGGGAACCCCTGGGCCCTGCCGCCGGGGGCGCCGGGCCTGCGGGGTCCGGCAGGGGCACCCGCCGCGCTGTCGGGCCGTCCGCGCTGTCGGGCCGTCCGCGCGGCCCACCGCCCTGCGGCGCAGGGCGCCGGCACCGCGGGCAGGACCGGCGCACCTGCGACGAGCGGACCTCGGGCCGCCATCCTCCGCCGCGCGCCGACCTGGTTGAATCTCCGGCAGGTGCGCCGCCCTGCGGCGGCAGGCAATCCGGGGAGCGCCCATGGCCGACGAGCAACAGTCCCAGCCGACTCCGCCACGGCGGACCGGCCCCGCCGAGGCCCCGGCGGCGGCACCGGCAGCCGCCGCATGCCCGAACCCCGCCCCACCCGCCGAGCCGGGCCCGGTCCCGGCCGCCGAGCCCGCTGCCGTCCCGGCCGCTGCCGCGGACGGACGGCCCGCCGGGCCCGATCCCGTACCGCTCGCGAAGGCCGGCCCCGTGCCCGCCGGTTCGGACGGGCATCCCGCCGACGCCCGGCCGGTTCCGCCGGCTGCCTCGGAGGAGCCGTCCGTCGAACCCGGGCCGGTGGTGCTCCCCGCTCAGGACGCGGCCCCCGCCGAGGGCTGGTCCGGCTCGGGGGCCGGGCAGCGCGCGTACGACCCGTGGCAGGCGGGGGCGTTCAGCATGCCCGATCGGGGCGCGGCGGCTCGGGGGACGGTCGTACGGCTGCGGCATGCCGTCGCCCTCGGGCTCGGGATCGCCCTGCTCGCCGGCGGCACCGGCGGCTGGCTCGGGGTGCTCGCCGAGCGGCGCAGCAGCACCCGCCTCGAACTCCAGCAGGCCGCGGCCGAGAACAGGGACCGGGCCCCGGACAGCGTCGCCGGGATCGCCGCGGCCGCGCTGCCCGGCGTCGTCACCCTCCACGTCCGCGGCAGCGGTTCCGGCGGCACCGGCACCGGGTTCGTCCTCGACGGCCAGGGCCACATCCTCACCAACCACCACGTCGTGGCCGGAGCCAAGGACGTCACCGTCACCTTCAGCACCGGCGAGAGCACCACCGCCTCCGTCGTCGGCCGCGACAGCGGCTACGACCTCGCCGTCGTCCGCGTCTCCGGCGTCCGCGGGCTGAAGCCCCTGGCCCTCGGCAACTCCGACGGCGTCCGGGTCGGCGACCCCGTCGTCGCCATCGGCGCCCCCTTCGACCTGTCCAACACCGTCACCGCCGGCATCATCAGCGCCACCGGCCGGCCCATCACCGCCGGCGGCGACAAGGACGGCAGCGACATCAGCTACGTCGACGCCCTCCAGACCGACGCGCCGATCAACCCCGGCAACTCCGGCGGCCCGCTGCTCGACGCCCAGGCCCGTGTGATCGGCATCAACAGCGCCATACGCGGGGCCGAGAAGACCGGTTCCGACCGGCAGAGCGGCAGTATCGGCCTCGGCTTCGCCATCCCCGTGAACCAGGGCAAGCGCGTCGCCGAGGAGCTCATCCGCACCGGCCGCGCCACCCACCCCGTCATCGGCGTCACCCTCGACATGCAGTACCCCGGCGCCGGCGCCCGCGTCGGCGCGCAGGGCGAGGGCGGCAGGCCCGCCGTCACCCCCGGCGGGCCCGCCGCCCGGGCCGGCATCCGACCCGGCGACGTGATCACCAAGGTCGACGGTGTGCGCGTGCACGGCGGGGACGAGCTCATCGTCAAGGTCCGCGCCCGCCGCCCCGGCGACCCGCTCCGCCTCACCCTCGTGCGGGACGGCCGCGAGCAGACCGTCCGGCTCGTGCTCGGTTCCGCGGAAGGGTCGTGACCCGCTGCCGAACCGGGGATGATGGTGGACCGATGTAGGGCCCGGGGCGCCCGGCCGGGTACCGTTGTCGTGGCCCGACGTGGAGAGAGCCGAGGAGCGGCAAGGTGTTCAACGACATAGGCGCACTCGAGCTGGTCACCATCGTGGTCCTCGCCATCCTCGTCTTCGGACCGGACAAACTGCCGAAGGTCGTCCAGGACGTCGCCGGCTTCGTCCGCAAGATCCGCGCCTTCTCCGACAGCGCCAAGCAGGACATCCGCTCCGAGCTCGGACCGGACTTCAAGGACTTCGAGTTCGAGGACCTCAACCCCAAGACGTTCATCCGCAAGCAGCTCTCCACCAACGAGGACCTCAGCGACATCCGCAGCAGCTTCGACCTCCGCCAGGAGCTGAACGACGTCACCGACGCCGTCAACGGCCGCGACCCGGAGCCCGCGCAGGCTCCCGCAGGCTCCGGCCCGGACCTGGTGAAGAAGCCCGCCGCCCCGTCCTCCGAGCAGCGCACTCCGTTCGACGCCGACGCCACCTGAGCCCCGTCCTGCCCGGCGATCCGCGGTCCGGTGGCTATCCTCCATGAGTCCGGACCCAGGACGCCCGAGGGGGGCGGGCCGTTCCGGACCCCACGGAACGAGAGGCCCCATCGATGGAGACGACGAGCAGTAGCCGGGTCGGCGCACAGCCCGCCGAAGCACCCGAAGCACCCGCCGCCGCACCCGCCGCGACCGCCCCGCCGGCCACACCCGCCGCCCCTGCCGCGGCGGTCCCGCACACCGCCGCTCCGCCCCACGAGGAGACCGCGGCCGCCCCCGTCCCGGCCGCCCGACGCACCGCCGGCGACGGCTTCCGCCGCGCCGGCTTCCCCTGGTACGGGCTGGACGACGCCTTCACCGGACACCGCTGGCTGATGCAGGTCGGCACCGGCGCCGACGGCAGCGTCGAGCACGGCTCCACCGGCCACGGCGACGAACCGTCCGTCCGCGGCGAACTCGCCACCGGCGAGAAGGAGCGCTTCGCGGTCGTCGTGACCGTCGCGGCGAACCCGCTGCGCCGCAGCAGCGACGGCACGGGAGTCCTGGAGGCCACCTCGGTCTCCTCCGCCGCCTGGCTGGCCGGCTCCGGCCTGCTCGCGTACAGCTGGCCCGGCCAGATGGACCACACCCTGCGCGACGACTGGCTGGAGCAGCAGACCGAGGCGGCCTGGGAGCTCGCCGACCACCTCGACGGCCCGGACTGGTCGACGCTGTCGCTGCCCGTCGACGGCGAGCCGACCCCCTTCCACTACCGCGAGTCCGAGTTCGGCTGGGTCCTCGCCGGCACCACCCCCGCGGGCGTCCACCTCGGCGCGTACGGCCGCGGCATGAGCGCCTACGGGATCGGCTTCGCCGTCATCGGCGACCTCGCCGCGTACGAGTAGCCGCACCCGGACACGCCGAAGGGGGCACCGCCGCCGGCGGTGCCCCCTTCGTCCGAACGCCTCAGAACTTGTTGCGCGGGGTGATCCCCAGCGACATGCCGGCCAGGCCGCGCGCCCGGCCGCCCAGCTTGCCCGCGATCGTGCGCAGCGCCGCACCCGCCGGGGAGTCCGGGTCGGACAGGACGACCGGCCTGCCCTCGTCGCCGCCCTCCCGCAGCCGGACGTCGATCGGGATGCAGCCCAGGACCGGCACGGTCGCGCCGACCGTCTTCGTCAGGCCGTCGGCGACCTTCTGGCCGCCGCCGGTGCCGAACACGTCGACCATCTCGTCGCAGTGCGGGCACGGCAGCCCGGACATGTTCTCCACCACGCCGACGATCTTCTGGTGGGTCTGGACGGCGATCGAGCCGGCCCGCTCGGCGACCTCGGCCGCGGCCTGCTGCGGGGTCGTCACGACGAGGATCTCCGCGTTCGGCACGAGCTGCGCCACCGAGATCGCGATGTCGCCGGTGCCCGGCGGCAGGTCCAGCAGCAGCACGTCCAGGTCGCCCCAGAAGACGTCCGCGAGGAACTGCTGGAGCGCGCGGTGCAGCATCGGGCCGCGCCAGACGACCGGCGCGTTGCCCGGGGTGAACATGCCGATGGAGATGACCTTCACGCCGTTCGCCGACGGCGGCATGATCATGTTCTCGACCTGGGTGGGCCGCCCGTCCACGCCGAGCATGCGGGGCACGCTGTGGCCGTAGATGTCCGCGTCGACGACACCGACCTTCAGGCCGTCCGCCGCCATCGCCGCAGCGAGGTTCACCGTCACCGACGACTTGCCGACGCCGCCCTTGCCGGACGCGACCGCGTACACGCGGGTCAGCGAGCCCGGCTTGGCGAACGGCACCTCGCGCTCGGCGGTGCCGCCGCGCAGGGTGGCCGCCAGCTCCTTGCGCTGCTCGTCGCTCATCACGTCCAGCGTCACCTCCACGGAGGTGACCCCGGGGACCTTCGCGACCGCGTCCGAGACGTTCTTGGTGATGGTCTCCCGCATGGGGCAGCCCGACACCGTGAGGTAGACCGTGACCGCGACCGCGCCGCCGTCGCCGATCTCCACCGATTTGACCATGCCGAGCTCGGTGATCGGCCGGTGGATCTCGGGGTCGTTCACCGTCGCCAGCGCGTCCAGGATCGCGTCCTGCTCGGGCACGGCGGCGGAGCTTGTGTCGGTAGCCATGCGTCGATGGTACGGCGCGGTAGCGTGCCTCCGGAAAGGCCGCTAGCGGTCGCCTTCGTCACTCTCCTGCGGGAACATCCGCCGGTCGTCCATCTCCTTGATCAGGTCCTGGAACTCCGAGCGGATCCAGTCGCGTGTCGCGACCTCGCCCAGGCCCATCCGCAGCGCCGCGATCTCCCGCGTCAGGTACTCGGTGTCGGCGATGGACCGCTCGTTCTGCTTGCGGTCCTGCTCCAGGTTGACGCGGTCGCGGTCGTCCTGCCGGTTCTGCGCGAGGAGGATCAGCGGGGCCGCGTACGAGGCCTGAAGCGACAGCATGAGCGTCAGGAAGATGAAGGGGTACTGGTCCCAGCGCAGGTGCGCCGGCGCGAACACGTTCCACAGCACCCAGAGCACGATGACCAGCGTCATCCAGACGATGAACCGGCCCGTGCCGAGGAAGCGCGCCACCCGCTCCGACAGCCGGCCGAACGCCTCCGGGTCGTACACCGGCAGCAGCCGCCGCCGGTCCGCGCGCGGCTGGTCCAGCCGTACGCGCGCCGAGCGGGTCAGTGCGCTCGACCCCGTCGCGGCGGCCCGCGACCGCAGCCGCTCGGAGGCCTCCTCCTCCCGGCCGCTCAGCCCGTGCTCCCGCGCGTCCTCGCGGGCGTGCTCCCGCGCCAGCTCGCGCCGCACCCGCAGCTGCTCGCGGCGCCGCTCGCGCGCCGGGTCGCCCCGCCGCTCACCGCCCACCGGAGACCTCCTCGGAGTGGAGGTCCGTCTCCCGCCAGTCGTCCGGCAGCAGGTGGTCCAGCACGTCGTCCACGGTCACCGCGCCCAGCAGCGCGCCGCCCTCGTCGACGACGGGCACGGCGACCATGTTGTACGCGGCCAGGTAGCTCGTCACGGCCGGCAGCGAGGCGTCCGGCCGCAGCGGCGGCAGGTCCGTGTCGACGATCGAGCTGACCAGCGTGAACGGCGGATCGCGCAGCAGCCGCTGGAAGTGCACCGTGCCCAGGTACTTGCCCGTCGGCGTCTCGTCCGGCGGCCGGCACACGTACACCTGCGCGGCCAGCGCCGGCGACAGGTCGGCCTGCCGGACCCGCGCCAGGGCGTCCGCGACCGTGGCGTCGGGCCGCAGCACGATCGGCTCCGTCGTCATCAGGCCGCCGGCCGTGTTCTCCTCGTACGACAGCAGCCGGCGCATGTCCGCGGCGTCGTCCGGCCGCATCAGGGTCAGCAGCCGCTCCTTGTCGTCCTCGGGCAGCTCCGACAGCAGGTCGGCGGCGTCGTCCGGGTCCATCGCCTCCAGGACGTCCGCGGCGCGCTCCTCCTTCAGCTTGCCGATGATCTCGACCTGCTCGTCCTCGGGCAGCTCCTCCAGGACGTCCGCGAGCCGGTCGTCGTCGAGGGCGCTCGCCACCTCGGCGCGCCGCTTCGGCGTCAGGTGGTGCAGGACGTTCGCCACGTCCGCCGGGCGCATCTGCTCGAAGGTGGCGACCAGGTTCTCGGCGCCCTGCCCCTCCTCCTCCAGCGAGAAGCCGGTCACGGCCGACCACTCCACGGTCAGCGTCTCGCCGCGGCGGCGCAGCGCGCCCCCCTTGCCCTTGCGTACGAAGATCTTGTCGATCTCCCAGTCGCGGCGGGCCGGCAGCTGCTGGATGGCCACGTCCAGGACGGTCGCCTCCTCGCCGGTCGCGGTCAGCCGCACCCGCCGGTCCAGGAGCTCGCCGAGGACCAGGCGCTCCGTCGGCCGCTGCTCGAACCGCCGCATGTTCACCACGCCGGTGGTGATGACCTGGCCCGACTCCACGCCCGTCACCCGCGTCATCGGCAGGAAGATCCGGCGCCGGCTGACCACCTCGACCACCAGCCCCAGCAGCCGCGGCGGCCGCCCGCCGACGCGCAGCATCGCCACGAGGTCGCGGACCCGGCCCACCCGGTCGCCGTTGGGATCGAACACGGGCACACCCGACAGATGCGAGACGAAGATCCGCGGGGCGCCTCCGGCCATTCCAGCGCCTCCCAGAGTGTCGGTCCACGGTCCTGCCTGCCGTCCCTCAGGCTAGCCCGTGGGCTGTACGGCCGTCCTGGTGGGGCCGTCCGCCCGGGGTGCGCCGCCGGCCGCCCGCCCGCCGGCCGCGGGCACCCTCCGACCGACGGCCTACGGGCGGGTACGCTGCCTGCTGCCCCAGCAAGCACGACGAGAGGCACCCGCCGTGACCGCCCATTCCCCCGCCGCACGGCTGCGCCGCGCCGCCGTCGCCGGTGTCGTCCTCGCGGGCCTCGCTGTCGCCGGGACGGGCTGCGGCGCGGACCCCGACGAAGGCACCAACGGCGTCGGCAAGCTCTCTGCGGCCCAGATCGAGGGCAAGGCGAAGGCCGCCGCCGGCGCCGCCTCCTCCGTGCACCTGTCGGGCACCCTCGTCAGCAGCGGAAAAACCTTCACCCTCGACATGCGCCTCGGCAAGGAGGGCGGCTCCGGCGAGGTGAAGTCCAAGGAGGACACCTTCCAGCTGCTCCGCATCGGCGACCAGCTCTACCTCAAGGCGAGCGCCGCCTTCTGGGGGACCTCCGAGGCGGCCGGGAAGCTCGGCGACAAGTACGTGAAGGTCCCCGAGAGCGACCCCACCTACAAGCAGTTCCGCGGCTTCACCGACATGCACGTCCTGCTCGACGGGCTCCTCGGCCTCGATGGCAAGCTCGCCAAGGGCGACTACACCAAGGTCGGCCCCACGCGCGCCGTCCAGGTCACCGCCGACAAGGGCAGGGGCGGAAAGCTGGCGGTCTCCCTGGAGGGCACCCCCTACCCGCTGCGGATGGAGCGCGCCGGCGGAGCGGGCACCGTCGACCTGGGCGACTGGGGGCAGCCGGTGCAGCTGGACCCGCCGCCGGCGGACCAGACCCTCGACTACGGCTCCCAGCTGCCGACGACGAAGGAGTCCGGCAGCGGCAGCCCGGCCCCGGCGCCGACCGGCAAGGGGTCGGGGCAGGGCTCCAACCCGACGGGGTAGGCCCTACGCCCCGCGGTCGGCCTTCCGCCGCTTCAGCAGCAGCTTCGGCAGGCCCGCCGGGACGGGCCGCCGCGTCACCGCCGGCGAGCCGACCGGCACGGCGGCCAGCGACCCGTCGGGCAGGTCGGTGCTCGCCGCGACCGGCTCCAGGCGCAGCACCCGGCACTCGCGCGCCCAGCGCGCCGTCATCTCCTCGGAGTCGGGGGCGTTCAGCCGCTTGCCCTTCAGCTCCGCCACCGCCGCCTCCCACGCGCCGCCGCCGGGGGGCAGCTCCCGTACGGCCGCGGTCCAGGCCACCAGCCGGCCGCCCTTGTCCTTGCTGCGGACGGTGACCTCGGCCGTCGCCCCGTCGGCGAGGCCCGGCAGCGGCTGCTCGCCGGGGCCGTCGCCCAGCACGTGCGCCGCGCCGTCCACCCAGGCGTGCCACAGGGCGCGGTCGGCGCCGGCGCCGCGGACCCAGATCAGGCCGGACTTCTTGGTGGCCTCCTCGACGAGGGCCAGGTCGAGCGTGCTGAGAGTCATGCGGACCAGGGTAGGGGAGGGCTCGGACGGGTCCGGCGGCCGGCGCCCCGGCGGGTGCTACAGCCAGCCGTGGCGGCGCAGTGCCCGGTGGATGGTGAAGCAGATGCCGACGATGCTCGCCATCACCATCGGGTAGCCGTACTCCCACTTGAGCTCGGGCATGTGCTCGAAGTTCATCCCGTACACGCCGCAGATCATGGTCGGCACGGCGATGATGGCCGCCCAGGAGGTGATCTTGCGCATGTCCTCGTTCTGCGCGACGGTCGCCTGGGCGAGGTTGGCCTGGAGGATCGAGTTCAGCAGCTCGTCGAAGCCGACGACCTGCTCGTGGACGCGCGCCAGGTGGTCGGCGACGTCGCGGAAGTACTTCTGGATGTCCGGGTCCACCAGCCGCATCGGGCGCTCGCTGAGCAGCTCCATCGGCCGCAGCAGCGGGGCCACGGCCCGCTTGAACTCCAGCACCTCCCGCTTGAGCTGGTAGATGCGGCCGGCGTCGCCGCCGCGCGCGACGCCCTTGGCGGGCGCGGCGAACACCGCGTTCTCCACCTCGTCGATGTCGTCCTGCACCGCCGCCGCGACCGCGATGTACCCGTCGACGACGTGGTCGGCGATCGAGTGCAGGACCGCCGAGGGGCCCTTGGCCAGCAGCTCGGGGTCGTCCTGGAGGCGGTGGCGCAGGCCCCGCAGCGAGCCCTGCCCGCCGTGCCGGACCGTGATCACGAAGTCGGTGCCGGTGAAGCACATCACCTCGCCGGTCTCCACGACCTCGCTGGTCGCCGTCAGTTCCGCGTGCTCCACGTAGTGGATCGTCTTGAACACGGTGAAGAGGGTGTCGTCGTAGCGCTCCAGCTTCGGCCGCTGGTGGGCGTGGACGGCGTCCTCGACGGCCAGCGGGTGCAGGCCGAAGACGGCGGCGATCCCCGCGAACTCCTCCTCCGTCGGCTCGTGCAGGCCGATCCAGGCGAAGCCGCCGTCCTCGCGGACCCGCCGGATCGCCTCACGGGGCGTCAGGCAGGCCGAGCCGAGGGCGCGCCGGCCGTCGCGGTACACCGCGCAGTCGACCACGGCGCTGCTCGCCGAGGGGTCGCGGGTGGCGTCGTAGCCGGGCTGGACGGGGTTGGACCTGCGCAGCGCCGGTCGGACGGCGGCACGGAGGTAGGGCAGCATCGACATGGCAGGCTCCTTCGCACGCACGGCCGCGGCCGTGCGGGGTGGGAGATCCCTCCGGTGGACGCGGACTGCCGGCGGCGGGCGCGCCGGCAGGGGCGGAGGGAAAGGGACGGGAGGACAGACGTTCCGCCGTCGCTCTTCTGCTGATCGGATGATCAAACGGGGCAGGGTGCGCCCGTACCAGGGGCGGAAGAGCGATTGGTACTGCACGATCGACTTCGGTCCACGGCAGTCCCCACCTCCTCCGGCCGGTCCCCCGTGGGGGACGTCCTGTCGCCGGGGCCCCGAGGCACCGCTTCTGCGGTGCGGCCCCGACCAGCGGTCAACACTATCAGCCGACGGATGGTCAAGACCCGCCCTTTACCCGCCTGATACGAGTTCTATGCTCGGCGCATGGCAGAAATTCTGGCTCTCGTCGAAGCCCGGCTGCGCAGCGCCCTCGGCGAGCCCGACGCCCGCGCCGCCGTCACGTTCCTCGGCACCGACCGCATCGAGGTGCTCCGCTTCACCGGGGACGGCCTGGTGCGGTACGCGACCCTCGGCATGTCCGCGTCCCCGATGGCCGACCCGACCGCCGTGGTCGCCGACCCGCTGCGCGGGCCGCGGGCCGAGCTGGTGCTGACGGTGCGGGCGGGCCTGGCGCCCACCGACCGGGTGCTGCGGCCGCTCGCCGTGCTCGCCGCCTCGCCGCAGGTCGAGGGGCTGGTGGTGGCGCCCGGTGCGTCGCTCGACGTGGGCGAGCCGCTGTGGGAGGGCGCGCCGTTCACCTCGGTGCTCGTCGCGGAGCCCGGCGGGCTCGTCGAGGACCTCGAACTGGACGAGCCGATGGAGCCGGTGCGGTTCCTTCCGCTCCTGCCGATGACGGCGAACGAGGCCGCCTGGAAGCGGGTCCACGGCGCGGCGGCCCTCCAGGAGAGGTGGCTGGCGCGGGGGACGGACCTGCGCGACCCGCTGCGTACGTCCGTGGCGCTGGACTGAGGCATCCGACCGGGTGATCGTGTCTTGACGGGGCGCCGGGCGGGGAGGAGCGTGGCTTCCTATGAGGGGCGAACCGAGTTGCCCGAAGTGCGGTGGCCGGGTCAGGGCGCCCGGACTCTTCTCCGACTCCTGGCAGTGCGCGGTGCACGGCGCGGTGCACCCCCTGCAGCCCGTCGTCCCGCCCAGCGTCGAGGCCCTGGAGGTCGTCGTGCACCGGGCCCGGGTCCCGGTGTGGATGCCGTGGCCGCTGCCGGTGGGGTGGCTGTTCACGGGGGTGGCGGCGGCGGGTGACGACCGCAGCGGGGGCAGGGCGACCGCCGTGGCCTGCTCCGGGCCCGGACCGCTGGGCGGCCCCGGCGAGTTGCTGCTGATCGCCGAGGAGCTGGGCGTCGGGCTCGGCTCCCGCTACGCCGGCATCGACGGCCCCGACCCCGGTTCCGCCATCGACGTCTCCTCCCCGCCGCACGCCAAGGTCGTCGCGGGCGGCCGGCCGACACCGCTGTGGCACGTGAACGGGGCCCCCGAGGACCGGGCCGTCTTCGCCGGGGAGGCGCGGGGCCTGTGGCTGTGGGCCGTCGCCTGGCCCGAGCAGTCGGGCCTCCTGATGTACGACGAACTGGTCCTGACGGACCTGCGCGAGGCGGGTGCGGAGGTGGACATGCTGCCCTGCGGGGCCCTCAGCCCGCGGATCCTCGGCCCGTAGGCGTCCGCCGCAGTGCCGTCGCCGCCGCCCTGGGCGGGGCGGTCGCCGGGGCGCCGCGGCGGACCGGGGGACGGAGGGGCCGCGGCCGGGCGTTATCCTGGGGTGTCCCCGCAACCCCGACCCCTGGAGCCATGGCCGTGCGCATCGACCTGCACGCCCACTCCACGGCGTCCGACGGGACCGACACCCCCGCCGAGCTGGTCCGCGCCGCGGCCGCCGCCGGGCTGGACGTCGTCGCGCTCACCGACCACGACACCGTCGCGGGGCACGCCGAGGCCATCGCGGCCGCCCCTGCCGGGCTGACCGTCGTCCCCGGCATGGAGCTCTCCTGCCGCCTCGACGGTATCGGCATGCACATGCTCGCGTACCTCTTCGACCCCGAGGAGCCCGAGCTCGCCCGCGAGCGGGAGCTCGTCCGCGACGACCGCACCCCGCGCGCCCAGGCGATGATCGCCAAGCTGCGCGGCCTCGGCGTGGACGTCACCTGGGAGCAGGTCTCCCGGATCGCCGCCGGCGGCTCCGTCGGCCGGCCCCACATCGCCACCGCCCTCGTCGAGCTCGGCGTCGTGCCCACCGTGTCGGACGCGTTCACTCCGGACTGGCTCGCGGACGGCGGGCGCGCCTACGCCGAGAAGCACGAGCTCGACCCGTTCGAGGCCGTACGCCTGGTCAAGGCGGCCGGCGGCGTCACCGTGTTCGCGCACCCCGCCGCCGTCAAGCGCGGCCGCTGTGTGCCCGAGTCGGCGATAGCCGAACTCGCCGCCGCCGGACTGGACGGCATCGAGGTCGACCACATGGACCACGACGACGCCACGCGCGCCCGGCTGCGCGGCCTGGCAGGCGACCTCGGTCTGCTCGTGACCGGCTCCAGCGACTACCACGGCAGCCGCAAGACCTGCCGCCTCGGTGACTACACCACCGACCCGGAGGTCTACGGCGAGATCACGCGCCGCGCGGCGGGGGCCTTCCCCGTCCCGGGCGCCGGCGGAGACACGCGCGCGTAAGGCCGCCCCGCCCGGCAGCCGCCGGGCCCGCGCCCGCACGCCCCGCCCCCAGCACCCTCCTGCGAAACACCCCTCTCTCTGCAAGGCATCACTGTGTTCGACTTCGCCGTCTTCGGATCCCTATTTCTCACGCTTTTTGTGATTATGGACCCTCCGGGGATCACGCCGATCTTCCTCGCCCTGACCTCCGGCCGCCCCGTCAAGGTGCAGCGCCGGATGGCCTGGCAGGCCGTCTGCGTGGCCTTCGGCGTCATCGCCGTCTTCGGTATCTGCGGCCAGCAGATCCTCGACTACCTGCACGTCTCCGTCCCGGCGCTGATGATCGCCGGCGGTCTGCTGCTCCTGCTCATCGCCCTCGACCTGCTGACCGGGAAGACGGACGAGCCGAAGCAGACCAAGGACGTCAACGTCGCCCTCGTCCCGCTCGGCATGCCGCTGCTCGCCGGTCCGGGTGCCATCGTCTCCGTCATCCTGGCCGTGCAGAAGGCCGACGGCGTCGCGGGGCAGGTCTCGGTCTGGGCCGCGATCGTCGCGATGCACGCGGTCCTGTGGCTGACGATGCGCTACTCGCTGGTGATCATCCGGGTCATCAAGGACGGCGGCGTCGTCCTCGTGACGCGGCTCGCGGGCATGATGCTCTCCGCCATCGCCGTCCAGCAGATCATCAACGGCGTGCTCCAGGTCGTCCGCGGCGCCTGACGCCCCGCGCGCCCGCGCATGCGAACGCCCCCGCACCGGATGGTGCGGGGGCGTTCGGCGTGTGCGGGCGAAGCGTCAGGAGGACGCACTCTCGGCCGGTCGGATCAGGATGCGCTGGCCGATCGAGGCCGCCTGCTGCACGATCCGGTTGACGGAGGCCGCGTCCACGACGGTGCTGTCCACGGCCGATCCGTCGACGTCGTCCAGGCGCAGAATCTCGAAGCGCACGGCTTCTCCCTTCGTCAGTGTTCTCCTTGCACTGTTCCAACCGAGGGGAGGAGAGAAACATTCCCTACGCTAAAGAAATTTTTTCCCAGGCTAACTACCTGTGGTCCACGGACGCCCAGAACGATGCCAGGGCCCTGGCCGTGGCCTGCGGGTTCTCCGCGTTCGGGGAGTGCTCCGCCCCCGCCACGACCACCCGCCGCGCCCCGAGACGATCCGCCATGTCGTCGAGCAGCGGCACCGGCCACGCGTAGTCCACCTCGCCGGAGACGACCATCTTGGGCAGGTCCACGGCGGCGAGCCCGTCGACCCGGTCCGGCTCGGAGACGAGCACCCGCCCCGTGGCGATCAACTGCTCCGGCACGGTCGCCAGCCAGCGGCCGCGCAGGAACTCCTCCAGCTCCGGCGCGTCCGGCAGCGCGTCCTCCGGATCGTACGAGCGCATCGCGGTCCACACGCCTGCCATGTCCTCGCGCATCGCCTCCAGCGCCGCCACCAGCAGCTTCGTCCGCGCCTGCTGCTCCTCGGAGATCGCGCCCGGCCCGCTGCTCATCAGCGTCAGCGAGGCGAACGGCGCAGGGTCCCGCAGCACCGCGGCCCGCGCGACCAGGCCGCCCAGCGAGTGCCCCAGCAGGTGGAGCGGCCCCGCGCCGCCGAGTACGGCGGCCTGCGCGAGGACGTCGCGCGCCAGCTCCTCCAAGGCGTACGCGGACTCCTCGCGCGGCCCCGGCGTCTCGTGCTGCCCGCGCCCGTCGACCGCGACGACCCGGTACCCGGCCGCGGCCAGCGGCTCCAGCAGCCCGATGAAGTCCTCCTTGCTCCCGGTGAACCCGGGAACCAGCAGGGCGGTGCCGCGCTCCGGCGCACCCGCCTCGTGCACGGCGAAGTCGCCGCGGGCGGTGGTCAGGCGGTACGCGCGGGCGTCGGACGGGAGGGTCAGGCGGGGCGGCTTGCTCATGGCCCGAGGTTACCGGCCCGTAGGAAGGCGTCCACTCCGAGGGCCGCCCTGCCCGGGAACGCCGAGGGCCCGGCCCCCCGAGAGGGGAGCCGGGCCCGTGCCACGGTGCTACGGGGGCCCTCAGGCCTCCGCGGCGGGTGCGACGGCCTTGCGGGTGCGGGTGCGCTTCGGCTTGGCCGGCGCCTCCTCGGCGGCAGCGGCGGCCTCGGCGACCGGAGCCTCCGCGGCGGGTGCGACGGCCTTGCGGGTGCGGGTGCGCTTCGGCTTGGCCGGCGCCTCCTCGGCCGCAGGGGCCTCGGCGACCGCTGCGGGCGCCGCGGCCGGAGCGGCAGCGGCGGCCTTGCGCGGGGCACGCGTGGTGCGGCGGGCCCGGACGGGCTCGGCCGGCGGCGCGATCTGGAAGTCCGGCTCCGGCCCGGCGGGCAGCACCGGCGCCTCGACGGGCGCGGCCGCGGCCGCCGCCAGGATCGAGGTCTGGGTGGGCTTGCGGGTCCGGGCGGCCCGGCGCGGCGCGGCAGCGGCCTTGGCCGGCGCAGCCTTGGCAGGAGCCTCGGCGGCGGGCACGCCGGCGACCGGAGCCTCGACGGCCGGAGCCGTGGCGACGGCGGCAGCGGCGGCGTCCGCCGCCGACACCCGGGTCCGCCGGCGGCGCGGCCTGCGCGGCTCGTCCGCGACCGCGGCGGGCGCCTCGGCGGCGGAAACCTCGGCCACCGCGGCGGGAGCCGCGGCCGCAGCCGCCTCGGCCGCCTCGGCCACCTCGGCACCGCCGCGCGTACGCCGGCGCTGGCGCGGAGTCCGCGTCCGGGCCGGGCGCTCCGCCTCGGCGGAGGCCGCCGGACGGCGCTCGCCGCGGCCGCCCCGGCCGCCGCGGCCGCCGGTCTCGCCCAGGTCCTCGATCTCCTCGGCGTCCAGACCGGCCCGCACGCGCTCGGCGCGCGGCAGGACACCCTTGGTGCCGGCGGGGATCCCCAGCTCCTCGTAGAGGTGCGCGGAGGTGGAGTACGTCTCGACCGGGTTGTGGAAGTCGAGCTCCAGCGCCTTGTTGATCAGCTGCCAGCGCGGGATGTCGTCCCAGTCGACCAGCGTGATCGCGGTGCCCTTGTTGCCCGCGCGGCCGGTGCGGCCGACCCGGTGCAGGAAGGTCTTCTCGTCCTCGGGCGTCTGGTAGTTGATGACGTGCGTCACGCCCTCGACGTCGATGCCGCGCGCGGCGACGTCGGTGCACACCAGGACGTCGACCTTGCCGTTGCGGAACGCGCGCAGCGCCTGCTCGCGCGCCCCCTGGCCCAGGTCGCCGTGGACGGCGCCGGCCGCGAAGCCGCGCCGCTCCAGCTGCTCGGCGATGTCCGCCGCGGTGCGCTTGGTCCGGCAGAAGATCATGGCGAGTCCGCGGCCCTCGGCCTGCAGGACGCGGGCCACGAGCTCCGGCTTGTCCATGTTGTGCGCGCGGTAGACGCGCTGCGTGATGTTGGCGACGGTCGCGCCCTCGTCGTCGGGCGAGGTGGCGCGGATGTGCGTCGGCTGCGTCATGTAGCGGCGGGCCAGGCCGATGACGGCGCCCGGCATGGTCGCCGAGAACAGCATCGTCTGCCGCTTGGCCGGCAGGTGGTTGATGATCTTCTCGACGTCGGGCAGGAAGCCCAGGTCGAGCATCTCGTCGGCCTCGTCCAGCACCAGCGCCTTGACGCGCGACAGGTCGAGCTTGCGCTGGCCGGCCAGGTCGAGCAGGCGGCCGGGCGTGCCGACGATGACGTCGACGCCCTTCTTGAGCGCCTCGACCTGCGGCTCGTACGCGCGTCCGCCGTATATGGCGAGGACCCGGACGTTGCGGACCTTTCCGGCGGTCAGCAGGTCGTTCGTCACCTGGGTGCACAGCTCGCGCGTCGGGACGACGACGAGGGCCTGGGGGGAGTCGGTGAGCTGGTCGGGCGTGGCCCGGCCGGCCTCGACGTCCGCGGGGACGACGACGCGCTCCAGCAGCGGAAGGCCGAAACCGAGCGTCTTGCCGGTTCCGGTCTTGGCCTGTCCGATGACGTCCGTGCCGGAGAGGGCGACGGGGAGGGTCATCTCCTGGATGGGGAAGGGGGTCGTGATGCCGACGGCTTCGAGGGCCTCGGCGGTCTCGGGAAAGATCCCGAGTTCTCGGAACGTAGTCAGGGTGCTGCCTCTTCTGTGAGACGCGGTGCGAGGCGGCGAGGGGGTCCACCGTGCCGTGCTTGCCGTACTGCGACGTGCGAAGCTGCGCGGGACCACTGCCTTCGCTCAAGCGCTTGCGCCGCTGAGGGGGCCCCTCTCGGACGCGGTACGCATGGACGTACGCATCACCGAGGGCGGTCGGGTTGGAGCCGATCGGGCCACCGACCGGGCATCCTCATTCGGGTGGCCCGCCGAGTATCCGGCAGGCGCATTACCACTGTACCCCGGATTCCCGCAGGCGTGTCTGGTGAATTCACCTGGTCGTCGCGTCCGGGTGTACGGGACGTCGTGCGACGTGGTGGCCTCGGCGTCCCCGGGGCGGGCTATTGTGCGGACCATGTCGACCGTAGAAAACGCAACGCCCGCCGACGACGGCGCCTCCGCCGGGTCCGGCGGCATCGCCGCCCAGGACTGGGCGACCGCCTCGGCCTCGCCGCAGTACCGGGCCGCCGTCGTGGACCTCCTGGGCGCGCTCGCGTACGGCGAGCTGGCCGCATTCGAGCGCCTCGCGGAGGACGCGAAGCTCGCGCCCACCCTCGACGACAAGGCCGAGCTCGCGAAGATGGCCGCCGCCGAGTTCCACCACTTCGAGCGGCTGCGCGACCGGCTCGCCGCGATCGACGCCGAGCCGACCGCCGCGATGGAGCCCTTCGCCAAGGGCGTCGACGACTTCCACCGCCAGACCGCCCCGTCGGACTGGCTGGAGGGCCTGGTCAAGGCGTACGTGGGCGACTCGATCGCCAGTGACTTCTACCGCGAGGTCGCCAGCCACCTGGACGCGGACACCCGCGCCCTGGTGCTGGGCGTGCTCGACGACACCGGCCACGGCGGCTTCGCCGTGGAGAAGGTCCGCGCCGCCATCGAGGCCGACCCGCGCTGCGGCGGCCGGCTCGCCCTGTGGGCGCGCCGCCTGATGGGCGAGGCCCTCTCGCAGGCGCAGCGGGTCGTCGCCGAGCGCGACGCCCTGTCGACCATGCTCGTCGGCGGGGTCGACGGGATGGCGGCCGGCTTCGACCTGGCAGCCGTCGGCGAGATGTTCGCCCGCATCACCAAGGCGCACACCAAGCGGATGGCGGCCCTGGGCCTCGCCGCCTGACACCGGCGGTTCCGGCTGCGGCCGTACGGCGGCCCCGGCGCGCGCACCGCGCACCGGGGCCGAGGCGTCAGGATCCGCCGGAGGGGCCGCCGGGCGGGCGGCGTCCGGTGCGGGATCGGGGCGCGCGGGGACGGTCAGCCCCGCGACGGAAGCGAAAACGGAGCCCGGCGGGGGCCGCCGGCGGACCCGCCCGGCCGCAGCAGCAGCGACAGCACCACGGCGGACACCAGCACCGCGCCGGCCAGCGTCGCCATCGGACTGGCGTGCCCCGGGCCGAGCGCGTACCCCGTCAGCCAGGCCCCGAACAGGGCGCCGAGCACCCCGCTGGCGAGCACCAGCCGGGCGGCCGGCAGGCGCCGGGCGAGCAGGCGCACCGCCGCCGCGGCCAGGGCCAGGCCCAACAGGGCGGAGCCGAGCGCTTCCAGCAGCAGCATGAGGGCCTCCCGCAGGCCGGAGCCGAACCAGGTCAGAGCCGTCCTACCCGAAGCGGAAGACGCGGAAACGGCCCGGCGGAAGCAACCGCCGGGCCGTTTCGGCCAGTTCCCGGACGCCCTTGCAGACGCCCGACACCGCGTCAGAGCGCGCCGAAGCCGACCTTGCGGACGTTCGGCTCGCCCAGGTCCACGTACGACAGGCGGTCGGACGGCACCAGGACCCGGCGGCCCTTGGTGTCGGTGAGGCTGAGCAGCGGCTCCGAACCGGTCAGCGCGGCCGCGACGATGCGCTCCAGCTCCTCGGCGCTCAGGTCGCTCTCCAGCACGATCTCCCGGGGTGCGTGCTGCACGCCGATCTTGACCTCCACGGCTTCGTCCCTCCGACGGTCGTTGTGCGCGATCAGCCGCGCCGTACCGGTCCACATTAGCCCGCAGAGGGGACGGGCGAGCCGTGCTCCGGGCACGCTCGCAGCGAACAGCGCGGGGCGGCGCGGACCGGTGCGGCCGGCGCCGCCCCGCGGCCGGTCCGGGCGGTCAGGCGGCCGGGCCCGCCGCGGCGCCGTCCGCGCCGTGCAGGGGGAAGCCGGCGATGCCGCGCCAGGCCAGCGACGTCAGCAGGCCCACCGCCTTGTCGCGGGCGACCGGGCTCTCGCTGGAGAGCCAGTACCGGGCCACCACCTGCGAGACGCCGCCCAGGCCCACCGCCAGCAGCATCGACTCGTCCTGGGACAGCCCCGTGTCCTCCGCGATCACGTCGGAGATCGCCTCCGCGCACTGCAGCGACACCCGGTCGACGCGCTCGCGCACCGCGGGCTCGTTGGTCAGGTCGGACTCGAACACCAGGCGGAACGCGCCGCCCTCCTCCTCCACGTACGCGAAGTAGGCGTCCATGGTCGCGGCGACCCGCAGCTTGTTGTCCGTCGTCGACTCCAGCGCCCCGCGCACCGCCTGGAGCAGGTTCTCGCAGTGCTGGTCCAGCAGCGCCAGGTACAGGTCCAGCTTGCCGGGGAAGTGCTGGTAGAGCACCGGCTTGCTGACCCCGGCCCGCTCGGCGATGTCGTCCATCGCCGCCGCGTGGTACCCCTGCGCGACGAAGACCTCCTGGGCCGCGCCCAGGAGCTGGTTGCGTCGGGCTCGGCGCGGCAGGCGCGTGCCCCGAGGACGCGCTGCCTCCGTCTGCTCGATGGCTGTCACGCCGCCTCCCACTTTCTCTCATGCACAGTGCGCTCTGCGCCGCGCCCGCCATCGTACTTTTCGGTAACCGCATGCGGGGGGTTCCGGCCGAGTTTTCTCGCTCTGCGGACCACCCGGAGGCGCTGGTCAGAACGCCCTGGCGGGTTACCGGGCGGTAGTGGGCAGCGGTGGACGGCTCAGCGGTAGTCCTCCTCGTCCAGGGGCACCACGCGCGCCTGCTCGGCGGCGTCGCCGTCGGCCGCCTCGCCGCGCTCCACCCCCGTGACACGCTCGTCCTCGTCCTCGTCGTCATCGGGCCGGAGTTCCGCCAGCTGCTCCGCCGCGTCGGCCTCCGGCGCCTCCGCGTCCAGCGACTCCCGGAACTGGTCCCGGAAGGTGTCCGGCTCTGCGGGGTCGACACTCATCAGGCTCTCCACCTTCCCTCACCCCTGGTCCTGCCTACCCCAAAGCCTAGGAGGATCGCCCGTGCACCGCTACGCGGCCGTCCCCGGCCTGTGACGCCGAACACAGGAGTCCGGACGTGATCCTCTCGTAACATTGCCCGCATGTCTTCGACCGAGCTGCCGGGTGTGCGCTCCGCCGCCGAGCCGTCCTCCCGGGCCGGCGCCGCCCGGGTGGCCGAGGGGGAGCAGCTGCGCACCGACCGGCTGCCGGGCCTCGAACTCGCCGTCCGGTTCCGCCCCGCCACCGCCGGCGCCGGACTGCCGCCCGCCCTGTTCGTGCACGGCCTCGGCGGCTCCTCCACCAACTGGTCCGCCCTCATGGCCCGCCTGGAGGACCGCGTCGACGGCGAGGCCGTCGACCTGCCCGGCTTCGGCTGGTCGCCGCCGCCCGCCGACCGGAACTACTCGGTCACCGCGATGGCCCGCGCCGTCATCCGGCACCTCGACGCCGCCGGCCGCGGCCCCGTCCACCTCGTCGGCAACTCCCTCGGCGGCGCCGTCACCACCCGCGTCGCTGCCGCCCGCCCCGACCTGGTGCGCACCCTGACCCTGGTCTCGCCCGCCCTCCCCGAGCTGCGCGTGCAGCGGTCGGCCGTGCCGACCGGCCTCCTCGCCCTGCCCGGGACCGCCGCGCTGGTCGACCGGCTCACCCGCGGCCTCACCGCCGAGCAGCGCACCCGCGGCGTCACCGAGCTCTGCTACGGCGACCCCTCGCTGGTGCCGCCGGAGGCCTTCGCCCAGGCCGTCGAGGAGATGGAGCGGCGCATGGCGCTCCCCTACTTCTGGGACGCGATGAGCCGCACCGCCCGCGGCATCGTCGACGCCTACACCCTCGGCGGACAGCACGGACTGTGGCGGCAGGCCCAGCGCGTGCTGGCCCCGACGCTGCTCGTCTACGGCGGCCGCGACCAGCTCGTCTCCTACCGCATGGCCCGCAAGGCCGCCGCCGCGTTCCGCGGCGCGCGCCTGCTGTGCCTGCCCGCCGCCGGGCACGTGGCGATGATGGAGTGCCCCGACGTCGTGGCCAGGGCGTTCCGGGAACTCCTGGACGACACCGGGAAACATGTCCGATATACCGACGACGGCAGAGGCTGAGCACCTTGGGACGACACAGCCGCAAGGGCCCCGCTCCGGCAGGCCGGCCCCCCGAGGCCGCCCCCGCCGCGCCGCCGGCCGCCGGGCAGCAGGACCCGTACGGGCAGGGCCGCGCCCGCGAGGAGTACGGGTACGGACAGGACGGGTACGGGCAGCACCAGCCGTACGGGCAGTCCTGCGGGCAGCAGTACCAGAACGAGCAGCACGAGCAGCACGAGCAGTACGAGCACGGGCAGTACGGATACGGCGAGCACGCCTTCCCCGGCGGGCACGCTGCGTACCGGGAGCAGCGCTCACCGTACGACCGGCGCCCGGGCCACCCCGAGCAGCGCGAGCCCGGCGGGGCGTGGGGCGCCGGCCCCGACCCGGTGTACGGCGACTGGCAGGGCTTCCCGGGCGGCGGCGCGGACTCCGCCCGCGGCCCCCGGTCCGCAGCCGAAACCGTTCTCCACGACTCCGGCCCCGGCGCGGACGCCCCCGACGACCCCGCCTCCACCGGCCCGCAGCGCCGGGTGCCCGCCCCGCGCGCGGACGACGCCGAGGAACCGCAGGCCGGTGCCGCCGGCACGGGGCGCGGCCGCAAGGCCCTCACCTACACCGGCATGGCCGCCGCGGCTGTCACCACCGTCCTCGCCGTCGTCGTCGCCGGCCACATGAGCGCCGACACCGACGGCAAGTCCGCCTCCCCGCGCGCCGCGGGCACGGCCGGCGACCGGGCCATGCCCGGCCAGTCCGCGGCCTCCCGCTCCGACGGCCGGGCCGTCCCGCAGGCGCCGCCCGCGGCCCCGGCGCCCGCGCCGGAGCTCACGTACGAGCAGAAGATGGCCCAGCAGCTCCCGATCGACGAGAAGCTCAAGGGGCCCGGGACCTTCGAGACGGTCCCCGGCGTCGCCGCCGCCCCCGGCAAGGGCGACGTGGTCCGCTACCGGGTCGACGTCGAGACCGGGCTCGGCATGGACGCGCAGCTCTTCGCCGAGGCCGTGCACCGCACCCTCAACGACGACCGCAGCTGGGCCCACGGCGGCCGCAAGACCTTCGAGCGGGTTCCCGGCGGCAGCGCCGACTTCGTCATCACCCTCGCCAGCCCCGGCACCACCGGCGTGTGGTGCGCGAAGTCCGGGCTGGACACCACCATCGAGAACGTCTCCTGCGACTCGGCCAACACCGACCGCGTGATGATCAACGCGTTCCGGTGGGCGCAGGGCTCGCCGACGTACGGGGCGGACCAGATCTTCGCCTACCGGCAGATGCTCATCAACCACGAGGTCGGCCACCGGCTCGGCCACGGGCACGTGAACTGCCAGACCCCGGGCGCCCCCGCCCCGATCATGCAGCAGCAGACCAAGTCGCTGGAGATCAACGGGATCCGCTGCAAGCCCAACCCCTGGGTGTTCCCCGGCAACTGACGGTCGGCCGGACAGGCGGACGGCAGGCGGGAAGTCGGCCCGCCGGACAGCCCGGCAGCCGCAAAGCGCTTCGCTCCGCGGCTTGCCGACCCTCGCGGTGCCCCTACAGGTAGCGCGCTCGAACGCGAACCGTACGGGAAAGTTACGACTCTTCACCCCTTCCGGTGGCGCGACGGACAACCGTCCGCCGCGCCACCGGCGCATCCGCTTGGCTTCTCCCGCGGCCGGTCGCCGGACCGGCGGCCGCCGCCACGACCGGAGATTCGGGGGTGCCATTCGTGCGGATCGGACTGCTCACCGAAGGCGGCTATCCGTATGCCGCGGGCGAGGGCCGGCTGTGGTGCGAGCGCCTCGTGCGCGGGCTGCCGCAGCACGAGTTCGAGCTCTACGCACTGAGCCGCAGCGCCGAACAGGAGGAGCGCGGCCGGGTCGTGCTCCCCGAGCACGTCACCCGCGTCTGGACCGCCCCGCTGTGGGCGCCCGCCGACGACGGCCGCACCCACTCCCGGCGCGAGCGCCGCCGGTTCGCCGACTCCTACGGGGAGCTGGTGGACGGCATCTGCACCGGCCGCGCCGAGCCCTTCGCCGCCGGACTGTACGGGCTCGCCGAACTCGCCCGCGAACAGGGCGGCATGTACGCGGCCCTCCGCTCGGAGACCGCCGTGCGGACGGTGGAGTCCGCCTGCCGGGCACCCGGCGCCCGCCGCTCCGTCCGGCAGGCCCAGGTGGCCGACCTGCTGGAGTTCGCCGACGCCCTGGAGCGGCTGCTGCGCCCGCTGTCCCTCGACTGGTACGAGGACCTCCGCGAGGTGGACGTCTGCCACGCCGCCGCGGGCGGGGTCGCCGCCCTCCCCGGACTGCTGGCCAAACGCTTCTTCGGAGTGCCGCTCCTGGTCACCGAGTACGGGGTGCGGCTGCGCGCCCACTACCTGGACCGCCCCGAAGGCGGCCGGCCCGCCGTGCGCGCCCTCCTCGCCGCCTTCCACGTCCGGCTCGCCTGCGAGATCTACGCCCGCGCCGACCTCCTCACGCCCGGCAACGCCCACGCCCGCCGCTGGCAGGAGCGGTGCGGCGCCACCCGGGACCGGATGGAGACCGTCTACCCGGGCATGGAGGCGGACCGATTCGCCGCCGTCGGCGAGGACCCCGCCTGCGGCGACCCCGACACGCTCGTGTGGGTCGGCCGGATCGAGCCCGGCAAGGACCTCGTCGGGCTGCTCCACGCCTTCGCGGAGGTCCGCAAGGCCGCCCCCGGCACCCGGCTGCGGATCTTCGGGACCGCCGCCGCGGTCCCCGGCTACCTCGCCGACTGCCGCTCGCTGGCCGCCCAGCTCTTCCCCGACGAGGCCGCCGACGCCGTCTCCGCCGGGGAGAACCCCGTCTCGTTCGAGGACCTCGGCGGGCCCGGGACGGCAACGGCCGCAGAGGCCTACGGCAGCGGCCGCGTCGCCGTCCTCTCCTCCGTCGTCGAAGGCTTCCCCGCCGGGCTCGCCGAGGCGATGTTCTGCGGCCGGGCCACCGTCTCCACCGACGTCGGCGCGGTGTGCGAGGTCATCGGCGGCACCGGCCTCGTCGTCCCGCCCCGCAACCCGCGCGCCCTCGCCGACGCCTGCCTCTCCCTGCTGCGCGACCCCGAACGGGCCCAGCGGCTCGGCGCGGCCGCCCGGGCCCGCGCCCTGGAGCTGTTCACCGTCGAGCAGAACGTCGCCGCCTTCCGGGCGGCCTACCTGCGGCTCCTCGCCCGCGGACCCGCCCGGCCCGGCGCCGGCGTCCCCTTCGGGCAGCCCCCCGAGGCCCGCGTCCCCGGCCACTGGACCAGCCCCGGCTGGGCCGACCCCGACCCGGATCCCGACCCCGACGCGGCGGCCGCCGCGGGGGACCCCGCCGGCGCACCCGCCCCGGCCCCCACCACGGAGGCGACCGTATGACCCCCGACGAAGCCGTGGCTGCGGCGCCCGTCGCCGCCGCCCCCCGCCGGCGGGCGGCCGGAGACCCCGTCAAGACCCTGCTGCACCGGCACCGGGCGCTGTGCGAGCAGGCCGTGGACCCGCTGGAGATCGCCGCCGGCCTGGAGGCCCGCGGCATCACCGACCGCACCGCCGCCCGCTTCCGCCACCGGGACGTCTTCTCCCTCGCCGAGGAGCTCTACGCCCGCACCCCCCGCGGCCACGAGCCCGCAGAGCCCGCCGCGGCCCGCCCCCGCGACGCCCGCGCCCTGCGCGGCATCGGCCTCGCCCTGCTGCCCGGCGCCGCCGCCCTCGCCGCGGCCGCCGCCGCCCTGCCGTACGCGGGCGCCCTCGCCGTCGCCGCCACCGTCGCCGCCCTCGCCCGGCCCTCCGCCACCGGGCGGGCCCCCCGCGGCCGCGGCTCCCTCGCCGTCCACCTCGCCGCCGCGGCCGCCGCCGGGTGGGCCGTCCACCGCCACGGCACCCCCCTCGGCGTCGCCCTCGCGCTCGCCGCCGCCCCCGGCCACCTCGCCGCCGCGGCGTTCGCCGCCCGCGCCCGCCGCCGGCTCGCCGCCAGCCGCGCCCTGGAGGACTTCGCCGCCTCCGCCCGGCCGCTGCTCCTCGCGGCCGCCGCCGCCCAGACCGCCGCCGCAGCGGGCGCCGCCGCCCTCGCCGGGGCGCCGCTCGCCGCCGCCGTGCCGCTCGCCGTGCTGTTGTTCCTGGCACGGCTGCTCCTCTGCCACGGCGCCCCCTGGCCGCCCGTCGCCGCGGCGCTCGCCGTCGCCGCGGTCCCCGCCGCGCCCGCGGCGCCCGCCGCCGCGGCCGGCCTCCTCGCCCTCGCCCTGCCCGTCCTGGCGCGCGCCTCCGCGCACACCCGGACCTGAGGGCCGCCCGCCCCCGCGCCGACCGGAAGCGGCGAAGGCCCGCCCCGCCCCACCCCTCCCGCCCGACCCAAGAAGAAGGAGACACCGCATGACCGGCCAGCCAACCAACCGAGGGACCGCGCGATGAGGGTGCTGCTGATCGGAGCCAACGGATACCTCGGCCGCTACGTCGCCGACCGGCTGCTCGCCGACCCCGCCGTCCAGCTGACCGCGCTCGGCCGCGGCGACGACGCCGACGTCCGGTTCGACCTCGCCACCGGCAGCCCCGGCGCGCTCACCCGCTTCCTCGACGCCGTCCACCCGGGCGTCGTCATCAACTGCGCGGGCGCCACCCGCGGCGGCGCCCGCGAGCTGACCCGGCACAACACCGTCGCCGTCGCCACCATCTGCGAGTCCCTGCGCCGCAGCGGCTGCGGGGCCCGCCTCGTCCAGCTCGGCTGCGCCGCCGAGTACGGGCCCAGCCAGCCCGGCTCGTCCACCGCCGAGGACGCCGTCCCGAGACCCGGCGGGCCGTACGGGGTCAGCAAGCTCGCCGCCACCGAGCTCGTCCTCGGCTCCGGCCTCGACGCCGTCGTCCTGCGCGTCTTCTCGCCCGTCGGGCCCGGCACCCCCGCCGGCTCCCCGCTCGGCCGGCTCGCCGAGGCGATGCGGCGCGCCATGCAGTCCGGGGACGGCGAGCTGAAGCTCAGCGGCCTCGGGGTCCAGCGGGACTTCGTCGACGTCCGGGACGTGGCGCGCGCCGTGCACGCCGCCTCCCTGTCCGCCGCGCAGGGCGTCGTCAACATCGGGACCGGGCGCGCCGTCCGGCTCCGCGACGCCGCCGCCGTCCTCGCCCGGGTCGCGGGCTACGGCGGCGCCCTCCATGAGATCGACGTCCCACAGGGCGGACACCCCCAGGGCCACGGGCCGCTCCACGGCAGCCACGGCCGGGCCCCCTCCCTCGCCGCGATCGGCGCTCCCCGCTCCGAGGCCACCGCCGAGCAGCTGGCCGCCGCCCCGCCCGCAGCCGCGTACCCCTACCCGGACGGCTGCGGCGCCTGGCAGCAGGCGGACGTCCGCACCGCCCGGGACCGGCTCGGCTGGCGGCCCCGGATCAACCTGGAGGAGTCCCTCGCGGACATCTGGATGGAGGCGGCGTGCCGCATCTGACCACGCCCGCCCCGGCCGCCGCCGCCACCGGCTCCGGCCGCGTCGGCCTCGGCATCCCCGGCTACGCGCACCCGCTCCTCGCGCCCGTCGAGTGGGCCGAGCTGACCCGGCCCGGCACGCCCCTGCACTGGGCCGTGCTGAACGTCACCGACGGCCCCGGCTCCCGGCCCGACCCGCACTGCACCGAGGCGGTGGGCCGGCTCCGCGGGGCCGGCGGCACCGTCCTCGGGCATCTCGCGATGCGGGGCGGCGAGCGGACGTTCGGCGAGCTGGTCTCCGACGCCCACCGCTTCGCCGACTGGTACCGGGTCGACGGGTTCTACCTGGACGGGGCCCCGGCCGACCGGTCCGGGCTCGCCGAAGTGCGCCGGGTCGCCGACACCCTGCGCGGCCTCGGCGAGGACGTGCGGATCGTGCTCGGCCACGGCACCCACCCCCACGAGGGCTACGCGGACATCGCCGACCAGCTGGTCACCTTCGCCGGGGCCTGGACGGACTACCGCTGGTCGCAGGTGGCGGAGTGGACCGCCGACCACCCGCCGGAGCGGTTCTGCCACCTCGTCCACGGGGTGCCGCGCACGCACCTGGAGGAGGCGCTGCGGATCGCCCGCTGGCAGGGCGCCGGGACGATCTGGTTCACCGACCGGCGCGGCGCCCCCAACGGAGACCCCTGGGCGTCAATGCCCGCGTACTGGGACGAAATCGTCTCACGCATCGGACCGGGTGTCTCGGAATGAAGAAGGGCGTGGCAGTGTTACGGGAAGAACCACCGTTCACGCATACCGATCTACGGAGTCCCCGTGTCGCTGCCACCCCTGGTCGAGCCGGCTGCCGAGCTCACCGTCGACGAGGTCCGTCGGTACTCCCGCCACCTGATCATCCCTGACGTCGGGATGGACGGCCAGAAGCGCCTGAAGAACGCGAAGGTGCTGGCCGTGGGCGCGGGGGGCCTCGGCTCGCCCGCCCTCATGTACCTGGCCGCGGCCGGCGTCGGAACGCTGGGCATCGTGGAGTTCGACGAGGTCGACGAGTCGAACCTCCAGCGCCAGATCATCCACAGCCAGTCGGACATCGGCCGCTCCAAGGCCGAGTCCGCCCGCGACTCCGTGCTCGGCATCAACCCGTACGTGAACGTCGTCCTCCACGAAGAGCGGCTCGAAGCCGACAACGTGATGGACATCTTCTCCCAGTACGACCTCATCGTCGACGGCACCGACAACTTCGCCACGCGCTACCTCGTCAACGACGCCTGCGTCCTCCTCGGCAAGCCGTACGTGTGGGGCTCCATCTACCGCTTCGACGGCCAGGCTTCCGTCTTCTGGTCCGAGCACGGCCCCTGCTACCGCTGCCTCTACCCGGAGCCCCCGCCGCCGGGCATGGTCCCGAGCTGCGCCGAGGGCGGCGTCCTGGGCGTGCTCTGCGCGTCCATCGGCTCCATCCAGGTCACCGAGGCCATCAAGGTCCTCACCGGCGTCGGCGAGCCGCTGGTCGGCCGCCTGATGATCTACGACGCCCTGGAGATGCAGTACCGCCAGGTCAAGGTCCGCAAGGACCCCGACTGCGCGGTGTGCGGCCCGAACGCGACCGTCAAGGAGCTCATCGACTACGAGGCCTTCTGCGGCGTCGTGTCCGAGGAGGCCCAGGAGGCGGCCGCCGGCTCGACGATCACTCCGAAGCAGCTCAAGGAGTGGATCGACGAGGGCGAGAACATCGAGATCATCGACGTCCGAGAGAAGAACGAGTACGAGATCGTCTCCATCCCGGGCGCGCGGCTGATCCCCAAGGGCGACTTCCTGATGGGCACCGCCCTCCAGGACCTCCCGCAGGACAAGCGGATCGTCCTGCACTGCAAGACGGGTGTCCGCAGTGCGGAAGTCCTGGCGGTCCTGAAGTCCGCCGGCTTCGCGGACGCGGTCCACGTCGGCGGCGGCGTCATCGGCTGGGTCCACCAGGTCGAGCCCCAGAAGCCCGTCTACTAGCAGGCCCGCCCGCAGGCCCGTCCGTTCTTCCGGCCCCTGCCCCCGCGCGCGACGGCGCGGGGGCAGGGGCCGGCCGGTGGCCGCCGCCCGGTCAGGCGGCCTTGCAGACGGTGCCGCCGGACGGCACCGTCCCGTCCAGCAGGTAGGCGTCGACCGCCTTCTGCACGCACGGGTCGCCGCTGTTGTACGCGCCGTGCCCCTGGCCCTCGTACGTCAGCTCCACCCCGACCCCCGGTCCGAGGCGCTCCACCATGCGCCGCGCCCCCTCGTACGGGGTCGCCGGGTCGCCGGTGTTGCCGATCACCAGGATCGGCGCGGAGCCGGGCGCCGACACGTCGGGCGTCTCCCAGGCGCCCTTGACCGGCCAGCCGGTGCAGCCCATCAGCGCCCAGCCGAGGAAGTCCCCGAAGACGGGGGAGGCCTTGCGGAACTCCGCCAGCCGCTCCTTGGTCTGCTCCAGCGTGAACCGCTGCTTGGAGTCCGCGCAGTTGACCGCCGTGTTGGCGGCCCCGATGTTGCTGTAGCGGCCGTTCTCCTGCCGCCCGTTCAGCGCGTCGGACAGTGCCATCAGCAGCTGGCCCTGCCCGCCCTCCGCCTCGTCGATGCCCTGCTCCAGCAGCGGCCACAGCTCCTGGGAGTACAGGGCCTGCGCGATGCCGTTCGTCGCCGCGGAGTCGGTCAGCATGCGCCCGCCGAGGCCCGGGATGGGCTGCTGCGCCAGGCTCTCCTGCAGCCGGACCACCGTGTCCTCGACCTCCTGGGCGGTGGCGCCCTGGAGGCGGCACTCGTCGCCGCGGTCCACGCAGTCCTGCGCGAAGTTCTCCAGCGCCAGCTGGAAGCCCTTCGCCTGGCCGAGCGCGCTCTCCTCGGAGGTCTTCGTCGGGTCGACGACCGCGTCGAAGACGGCCCGCCCGACCTTCTCCGGGAACAGGTGGGCGTAGACCCCGCCCAGCTCGGTGCCGTACGAGATGCCGAAGTAGTTCAGCTTCTCGTCGCCCAGCGCCTGGCGGATCCGGTCCAGGTCCCGGGCGGCGTTCTCCGTGCCGACGTACGGCAGCACCTTCCCCGACCGGGCCTCGCAGGCCTGGTGGTAGCGGCGGATCCCGTCCGCGAACTCCTTCTCCTCCGCCGGCGTCTCCGGCGTGTTGTCCGCGGCGTAGTACGCGTCCAGCTGCTTGTCGGTCTGGCACAGCACGGGCGCGCTGGCGCCGACCCCGCGCGGGTCGAAGCTCACCAGGTCGTAGCGCGAGCGCAGCGCCTGGTACTCCTCGGCCGCGCCGGGCAGCGTGCTGACGCCGGAGCCGCCCGGGCCGCCGAAGTTGAACACGAGGGAGCCGAGGCGCCGCTCCTTGTCCCGGGCAGGGGCCCGGATCAGCGCGAGCGGGATCGTCTCCCCGCCGGGGTCGGCGTAGTCGAGCGGCACCTGCAGCGTGGCGCACTGCCAGTCCTTCGGCGGAGCGGGACCGCCGCCCTGGGCGGCGGTCGGGGCGGCGCAGGCGCCCCACTTCAGCGGCGGCGGCGCCGACCCGGTCCCGTCGGCGCGGGACGGGGCGCCGCCTCCGCCGCCGGAGCAGCCGGCGACCCCGGCCACGGCGAGGACGACGGCGCCGGCGGCGGCCGTCCGGAGGACGTGTCTCGACATGCCCCCATCCTCCGCCGCCCCCGCACACCCCGCCCCCGCACGAGCCCGTTCGGGTGCCGGGGCCCGCGGCGCGGCTCCCCGCAGGACTAATGCCAGCCGTGTTCGGTGAGAACCCGGTCGCCGTCGCGGTTCAGGTAGCCGAGCAGCCCTGCCGCGGGGTATTCGATGATGTCGTCGGGCAGCGCGTGAACGGCCCACCAGCGGAGATCGAGGCACTTCTCGGGCTCGCGGTTGACGGGCTCGCCGTTCCACACGGTGGCCTCGAAGAACAGGCCGATGCGCTCGACCTCGGGGCTCTGCCTGTGGTGCACGACGTGCACGAGCCGCAGGTGCGCCGGGTCCACCTCGACGCCGGTTTCCTCGCGCAGCTCACGTGCAGCGCCCACGGTGAGCGGCTCGCCGGCGTCGAGCTTGCCCGAGGGGGCGTGCCACCGGCCGTAGCCATACGGTCCGCCGCGCTGCGACAAGAGAATTCTGTCGCCGTCGCGCAGGATCACATGCGTGTCGATCACCGGGGTTGCCGGTGCTGCCGCGTTCATGAGTTCACCGTGGGGTCGTCGGTCCGGTTGGCGCTTTCGACGCTACCTCCGGGCGCGGGCACGGCGTCGGCGATTCGCTTCGCTACGTCCGTGGAGGTGGTTCGCCTCGGCTCGGGTGAGTTCGCCGAGCTCGCTCGTCGAGGGCTCTGCCGGCCGCTCGTGCCGCTTCCTGCGGCGGCACCTAGATCGCTTCCTTGCGGGTGAGGTAGTTGAACGACACCCAGCCCGGCAGGACCGGCAGCCAGAACGTCATCAGCCGGAACAGCAGGACCGCCGAGATCGCGACCTCCTTGTCCAGGCCCGCCGCGATCAGGCCCAGCGTCAGCGTCGTCTCCACGGCGCCGATGCCGCCCGGCGTCGGCGCGGCCGAGCCGAGGGCGTTGCCCGCGAGGAACACGACGGCGATGCTCGCGTAGCTCAGCGCCTCGCCGCCGCCGAAGGCGCGGATCGACGCGTCCAGGCACATCACGAAGCAGCCGGTCAGCAGGAGCATCCCGCCGATGCCCGTCATCAGCTTCTGCGGCCGCTGGAGGACGTCCAGCATGCGCGGCACGACACCGGCGAACAGCGCCCGCACCCGCGTCACGACGAACTTCCGCAGGAACGGCACCGCCGTCACGACGAGGACCAGCACGGCCACCGTCAGCAGGCCGGCGATGACCGTCCGGGACGGCGTCATCTCCGGGGTCTTCTCCGTGCCCGTCAGGTAGCCGAACGCCAGCAGCAGCAGGACGTGCGCCGCCAGCCCGAACAGCTGCGAGGCGCCCACACTGGCCACCGCCAGCCCCGGCCGAACCCCCGCCCGCTGGAGGAACCGCGTGTTCAGCGCGACACCGCCGACGGCCGCCGGGGCGACCAGCTTGACGAACGAGCCGGCCACCTGGGCCACCACCGTCCGCAGGAACGGCACCCGCTCCGGCACGAACCCGAGCAGGCTCATCGCCGCGGCGAAGTACGTCAGCGCCGAGAACGCCAGCGCCGCCCCCACCCAGCCCCACTCGGCCCCGCCGACGATCGTCGCGAAGTCCACGTGGGCCAGCTGCGTCAGCAGGAAGTACGCGCCGAACGCGCCCGCGATGAACGACACCAGGGTGCGCGGCCGGATCCGCTCCAGCCGGGCCGGCTCCACCGGCGCCTGCGGCCGGATCAGCAGCACCTGCTTGCGGATCTGGCTGAGCAGGTCCTCCTCGCGGGCATCCTCCAGCGCATCGTCCAGCGCCCGCTTCTCCGCCTTCCGCTCGGCCGCCGACGTGGCGGGGACCGCCTTGGCGCCCGCCTTCCCGGCCGCCGCCTCGCGGGCCGCCTTCGCCGCGCGCGAGGACTCCAGCACGGCCTCCCGCTGCCGGTCCGCCCGCTCCCGGGCGAGCCGGCGCAGCGTGGCCCGCGTCGACCGGCTCAGCGCGATCGGCTGGAGCAGCGGCAGGCAGTCCGCCACCGCGTCCGGCCCGAGCACCGACACCGCCGACGCGACCGCGCGCTGCGCGCCGACCCGCAGGCCGAGCGTGGTCAGCAGCTGCGCGATGTCCATCCGCAGCACCAGGTCGCCGGCCGCGATCTCGCCGCCGCGCAGATCCGTGAGGATGACCCTGCCGGAACGATCCACCAGCAGGGCGTCGCCCGTCAGCCGGCGGTGCGCGATCCGGCGCGACTGCAGGGCGCGTACCTGCTCCCAGGCGTGGCGGGCCAGCTCGTCGGTGATCTCCTCGTCCGGGACGGCGTCCAGCGGCCGGCCCTCCAGGTGCTCGTACACGAGCATCACGGCGTCCGGGCCGAGCTCGGAGGTCGCGATCAGCTTGTGCGCGTTCGCGCCGGCCGCGATCGCCGCGTACGCGAGGAGCGCCTCCTGCTCCAGCGCCTGGCGCAGCGACTGCAGGGAGCGGCGCGTCGTGATCCCGCGCAGGGTCATGCGGCGCCACACCCGGTAGAAGAACCCGTGCGCCTGCTGCTCCCGGTCGACGACGGTGACGTCGAGCGGCGATCCGTCCTCCAGGGTGACGTGGTAGCGGCGCCCCCGGTCGCTGGCATCCGAGGCGTCGCCCTCCGGGACCTCGGCGCGCGCCGCGCTCACCGGCTGGAAGCCGACCCGGCGCAGGCCCGCGAGGAGGTTCTGCCCGGTGGGGCGCACGTTCGGGGAGCCGACCGCGTAGAGGGTGCCGTACGCGACGCTCCAGCCGATCAGCACCGTCAGGATGATCGAGAACGGGGTGGTGTAGCCGCTGACCAGCATCGCGAAGGCGTCGAGCAGCAGCACCACCCACAGGGCGACCCGCCAGCGCGGCCTGCGCGTCATCCCGACGGCGGTCATGTACGCGATCACGGGCGCGAGGTAGCCGTGCACGGGGTCGGTGGGCGCGCCGCCGGCGCCCGCGGCGCGGGTCAGGGCGTCCTGGATGGTGGCCGGGGCGGCCTGGGAGACCCAGAGGTCGGTCGCGAGGGTGACGCCGTGGGCGAGGACGGCGGCGAGGACGCCGTCGGCGATGCGCAGCCCGTCGCGTTTGATCAGCCGTTCGATCGCGAAGGCGACGGGGACGAGGAGGACGGCGATGCTGGACACCAGGCCCGCGACCTTGATCAGGAGGTCGGGGGCGGCCTGGGTGCCCTGGCTGATGTCGTCCTCCAGGCCGGCGGTGGTGCCGTGCGCGAAGGCGGCGATGGCGAGGACGACGGCGATGCCGAGCAGGCCGACGAGGAAGCGGACGAGGTCGGAGGGACGGTGCACGCGGGCGGCGAGCAGCGGCTCGTCGACCTCGACCTCGTCGGCACCGGCCGCGGCGGCGTCAACGGCGGCGGCGTCAACGGCGGAGGCATTCGCGGCGGCGGCGTCCCCGGCGGTGCGGGCCGCGTCCGCGGCGGCGGCCGCCGGGCCGTCTGCGGGCGCGCCGGGAGCCTCGTCGCGGGGCATGCCGGGGTGCGGCTCCGGGCCCGGCTCTGGGCGCGCGCCGTCGTCCTCGGTCGCGCCGTCCGGAGGGCTCACACCCTGCTCCTTCGTCGTCACAGCCGTCTCTTCTTGATCGCGTATCACCACTCACCGCCCGGAAGATGGTGGCACGGCCGGGCGGCCCCGGGGGGCGGCAGGGTGCGCGCCGGTGTGGAGGGAAACGCTCCGCACAGCGGTCCGCCCCGTCCGGCACCATGGGCGGAATGAGCGAGGAGCTGCCCGCTTACGCGGAGCGCGTACTGGACGCGGCCGAGCGGATTCCGCCCGGCCGGGTGATGACCTACGGGGACGTCGCCGAATGGCTCGGGGAGGGCGGCCCGCGCCAAGTCGGCCGCGTCATGGCCCTGTACGGCGGCGCCGTCCCCTGGTGGCGCGTGGTGCGCGCCGACGGCCGGCCCCTGCCCGGCAGCGAGCCCCGCGCCCTGGAGCACTACCGGGCCGAGTCCACCCCGCTGCGCCTCACCGCCGGCGGCGAGGCCCGGCTCGACATGCCGCGGGCACGCTGGGACGGCGGCGGGGACGGCGCGGCGGGCGACGAGGGTCACATCTGACAGCTTCCGCCACGGAGCACCCCGCGCGCCGGTCGAGAGCCGGCCCCGGGGCCCGGACGGGGGACCGCCGCCCGCCCGCCCGGACTCCCGCGCACCCGCCCGCTCCGCCCCGCGGCGGGGCCCCGGCGCGCGGTCCGCGGCCGCCGCGGCCGCCGTGCCGGGCGCATCCGGGGCCGGACCTCGGGGAACTGCACGGGGTGCGCCGCTTGCCGTAGCGTTGCCTCTTCGGCGGTCGCGGCCGGCCCCCCGGCGGGCGCCCGCTCGGCGACCGCGGACGCCGCAGGACCCGTACGCCCCGCAGCACGAACACCAGGACCGGCACCTCACGTGATCACCTCTTCCACCGACCGCCCCGAGCGGCTGCGTACGCGAACCCCCGACGCGTACCGTCTCGTGCGCAGCGGGCCGGGGCGAGCGGAGCCCCCTGTGCTGGACGCAGCGCAGCAGGCGGTGGTTGACCACACCCGCGGACCGCTGCTCGTCCTCGCCGGGCCGGGCACCGGCAAGACCACCACCCTGGTCGAGGCCGCCGCCGCCCGCGTCGAGGCCGGCACCGACCCCGCCCGGATCCTGATCCTCACCTTCAGCCGCAAGGCCGCCGTCGAGCTGCGCGACCGCGCCGCCCTCCGGCTCGGCGGCGCCCGCGCCCCGCAGGCCACCACCTTCCACTCCTTCTGCTACGGGCTGGTCCGCGCCCACCAGGACACCGACCTGTTCGCCGACCCGCTGCGCCTGCTGTCCGGGCCCGAGCAGGACGTCATGGTCCGCACCCTGCTGGAGGGGCAGCGCGAGATCCGCTCCATCCGCTGGCCCGACGACCTGCGGGCCGCCCTCACCACCCGGGGCTTCGCCGACGAGGTGCGCGCCGTCCTCGCCCGCGCCCGCGAGCTCGGCCTCGGCCCGGCCGCCCTCGACGCGTTCGCCTCCCGCATCGGCCGGCCCGACTGGAAGGCGGCCGCCGCCTTCCTCGCCGAGTACCTCGACGTCCTGGACATGCAGGGCACCCTCGACTACGCCGAGCTCCTGCACCGCGCCGTGCTGCTCGCCGAGCGGACGCCCGGCCTGGCCGCCGCGTACGACGTGATCTACGTGGACGAGTTCCAGGACACCGACGCCTCGCAGCTGCGGCTGCTGCGTGCGCTGGCCGGGCCCGGCGGCACGCTGGTCGCCTTCGGCGACCCCGACCAGTCGATCTACGCCTTCCGCGGCGCCGACATCAACAACATCCTCGACTTCGAGGGCGCGTTCCCCGGCGCGGCCGTACGGGCCCTGACGGTCGGCCGCCGCTCCGCCTCCGCCGTCCTGGCCGCCACCCGGCTGCTGACCACCCGCATGCCGGTGCCGCGGCTGCCCGCGGACGCGGTCCGCGCACACCGGGGGCTCACGCCGACGCGGGAGGGCGGCCGCGTCGAGGTGTACACGTACCCGACGGCCGGCGCCGAGCTCGACAACATCGCGGACATCCTGCGCCGCGCCCACCTGGAGGACGGCGTTCCCTGGCAGGACATGGCCGTCCTGGTCCGCGCCGGCGGCCGCACCCTGCCGGCGATGCGGCGGGCCCTGATCGCGGCGGGCGTCCCCGCCGAGACGGACGGCACGGACATCCCCCTCCGCCACGAACCGGCGGTCGCCCCCCTCCTGACGGCCCTCCGCACGGTGGCCCTGGCGACCCCGCAGGCCGCCACCGCGGGCACCCCCGGCCCCGCCGACGCCGCCGACGGCCGTACCGCCACGCCGGCGCACGACCCCGACGCGGCGGCCCCCGCCGGCGCCGGCGCGCCGGACGCCGACGGGCAGAGTGCCCACGGCGGCGGGGGCGACACCGGGTGGATCGGGGCCGAGGCGGCGCTGTCGCTGCTCGCCTCGCCGCTCGGCGGGATGGACGCCGCCGACCTGCGGCGGCTCGGGCGGGCCCTGCGCGACGAGGAGCGCGCGGCCGGCACCGCCGTGCCCGCTCCCTCCGACGTGCTGCTCGCCCGCGCCCTCGCCGAGCCGGAGCGCCTCGTCGCGCACGACCCGGCGTACGCGCGGGGCGCCCAGCGCCTCGGCCTGCTCCTGCGCAAGACACGCGAGCTCCTCCAGGGCGGCGGCACCGCCGAAGAGGCCCTGTGGACCCTCTGGGACGGCACGCCCTGGCCGCAGCGCCTGGAGCGCAGCGCCCGCCGCGGCGGGCCCGCCGGCCGCAACGCCGACCGCGACCTCGACGCGGTCTGCGCCCTCTTCGACACCGCCGCCCGCGCCGAGGAGCGCACCGGCGGCCGCGGCGCCCTCAACTTCCTCGAACAGCTCGAAGCCGAGGACATCGCCGCCGACACCCTCACCCGCCGCGCCAGCCGCCGTGAGGCGGTCCGGCTGATGACCGCGCACCGCTCCAAGGGCCTCGAATGGCGCCTCGTCGTCGTCGCCGGAGTCCAGGAGGGCCTCTGGCCCGACCTCCGCCGCCGCGGCTCCCTCCTCGAAGCCGACCGCATCGGCCGCGACGGCCTCGCCGAGCCCCTCGGCGCCGGCTCGCTCCTCGCCGAGGAGCGCCGCCTCTTCTACGTGGCCGCGACCCGCGCCCGCGACCGCCTCGTCGTCACCGCCGTCAAGGCCGCCGCCGAGGACGGCGACCAGCCCTCCCGCTTCCTCACCGAGCTCGGCGTGCCCCCCAAGGACGTCGCGGGCCGGCCCCGCCGCCCCCTCGCCGTCCCGGCGCTCGTCGCCGAGCTGCGCGCCACCACCGTCGACCCGGCCGCCTCGCCCGCGCTGCGGGACGCCGCCGCGCGCCGCCTCGCCCGCCTCGCCGCGCTCACCGACGAGGACGGCCGCCCGCTGGTGCCCGCCGCGCACCCGCAGCGCTGGTGGGGGCTGTACGAGCCCACCCGCAGCCGGGTGCCGCTGCGGGACCGCAGCCGGCCCGTCGCCCTGTCCGGCAGCGCCCTGGACCAGCTCGCCAACACGTGCTCCCTCCAGTGGTTCCTCGGCCGCGAGGTCAAGGCCGACGCCCCCGCCACCGCCGCCCAGGGCTTCGGCAACGTCGTCCACGTCCTCGCCGACGAGGTCGCCTCCGGCCGCACCCCCGCCGACCTGGACGTCCTCATGGAGCGCCTCGACTCCGTGTGGGACGCCCTCGCCTTCGACGCCCCCTGGAAGTCCCGCCAGGAGAAGGACAGCGCCCGCGCCGCGCTGGAGCGCTTCCTGCGCTGGCACACCACCGACCGCGGGGGCCGGACGGCCGTCGCCACGGAGCACGACTTCGACGTCACGCTCGAGGCGGGCGAGTACGCCGTCCGGATCCGGGGCTCCATGGACCGCGTCGAGGCGGACCCGCAGGGGCGGGCGTACGTCGTCGACTTCAAGACCGGCAAGGCGGCGCCGACGAAGGACGAGGTGGCCCGGCACCCGCAGCTCGCCGTCTACCAGCTCGCCGTCCGCGAGGGCGCCGTCGACGAGGTCTTCGACGGGCTGCGCCCCGAGCCCGGCGGCGCCGAGCTCGTCCAGCTGCGGCAGGGCGCCGCCAAGCGCGACGGCGGCGACACCGCGCCCAAGGTGCAGGCGCAGGAGGCGCTGCCGCCCGGGCCGTCCGGCGAGTGGGTCGGGGACCTGCTGGCCACGGCCGCCGGGCGGGTCCTGGACGAGCGCTTCGCCCCCGCCCCCGGCCGCCACTGCGACCACTGCTCCTTCCGCAGCTCGTGCAGCGCCCGCCCCGAGGGCCGCCAGACGGTGGAGTGAGCTGCCGCACAGCCCGCCCCGGCCGGGCAGGCCGCGCGAGCCGCCCGGCCGCCGCCGTCCACCGGCCGCACCGCGCCGTCACCCCCGGCGCGCCACGGCCTCCGCGGCCCCGGAGCGGCCCCGGAGCGCCTCCGGGGGCCGTACCGGAGCCCGGTCCGCGGCGCCCCGCAAACGCCCGCCCGCACCCGGCGGTGTGAGCCGCGTCGCGGGCGGTGTCGGCCCGGACGGCTAGCCTTTCCGGGTGTCCGCGCGCCCGTCCCCCCTCACCGACCCCGAGCAGCTCAAGGAGCTCCTCGGCATCCCGTTCACCCCCGAACAGCTGGACTGCATCACCGCGCCGCCCGCCCCGCAGGTCATCGTGGCCGGCGCCGGATCCGGCAAGACGACCGTCATGGCCGCCCGCGTGGTCTGGCTCGTCGGCACGGGCACGGTCGCACCGGGCGAGGTCCTCGGCCTCACCTTCACCAACAAGGCCGCAGGCGAGCTCGCCGAACGCGTCCGGACCGCCCTCGCCCGCGCCGGCGTCACCGACCCCGACCCGGCCCCGGCAGCCGGGCCCGACGCCGCGGACGCCGCCGGCGGCGAGCCCCGCATCTCCACCTACCACGCCTTCGCCGGGCAGCTCCTGAAGGACCACGGCCTGCGCATCGGCCTGGAGCCCAGCGCCCGCCTCCTCGCCGACGCCACCCGCTTCCAGCTCGCCGCCCGCGTCCTGCGCGAGGCGCCCGGCCCCTACCCGGCCCTCACCAAATCGCTGCCCGACCTCGTCAGCGACCTGCTCGCCCTCGACTCCGAACTCTCCGAACACCTCGTCGGCCCCGACCGGCTGCGCGCGTACGACACCGCGCTGCTCGACGAGCTGGCCGGCACCCGGCTGACCAACGAGGACCTCCGCAAGGTCCCCGAGGCCGTCCGCGGCCGCCTCGAACTGCTGGAGCTGACCGAGCGCTACCGCGCCGCCAAACGCTCCCGCGACCTCCTCGACTTCAGCGACCAGATAGCCCTGTGCGCGGAGCTCGCCACCACCCGGCCCGAGGTGGGGGCGCTGCTGCGCGACGAGTTCCGCGTCGTCCTCCTCGACGAGTACCAGGACACCTCCGTAGCGCAGCGGCTGCTGCTGTCCGGGCTGTTCGGCGGCGGCACCGGGCACGCCGTCACCGCCGTCGGCGACCCCTGCCAGGCCATCTACGGCTGGCGCGGCGCCTCCGTCGCCAACCTCGACGACTTCCCCGAGCACTTCCCGCACGCCGACGGCACCCCCGCCACCCGCTTCTCCCTCAGCGAGAACCGGCGCAGCGGCGGCCGCCTCCTCGACCTCGCCAACGGGCTCGCCGCCCCGCTGCGCGCCATGCACGAAGGCGTCGAGGCGCTGCGGCCCGCGCCGGGGGAGGAGCAGGCCGGGTCCGTCCGCTGCGCGCTGCACGCCACGCACGCCGAGGAGCTCGACTGGCTCGGCGACTCCGTCGCCCACCTGGTCCGCACCGGCACCGAACCGCGGGACATCGCCGTGCTGTGCCGCTCCGCCGGGGACTTCGCGCAGATCCAGGCCGCGCTCGCGGCCCGCGAGGTGCCCGTCGAGGTCGTCGGCCTGTCCGGGCTGCTCCACCTGCCCGAGGTCGCCGACCTGATCGCCGTCTGCGAGGTGCTCCAGGACCCGGGCGCCAACGCCTCCCTCGTCCGGCTGCTGATCGGCCCGCGCTGGCGCATCGGCGCCCGCGACCTGGCGCTGCTGGGCCGGCGCGCCCGCCTGCTCGTCGGCCGGGCGCGCGGCGAGGCCGACCCGGACGGGCGGCTCGCCGCCGCCGTGGAGGGGGTCGACCCGGCCGAGGTCGTCTCGCTGGCCGACGCCCTCGACACCTTCCTCGACGGCCAGGGCGGCTCCGGCGGCTCCGGCGGCTCCGGCGGGGACGACGGGCTGCCGTTCTCCGCGGACGCCCGCGTCCGCTTCGCCCACCTGGCGCAGGAGCTGCGCGACCTGCGGCGCTCCCTCGCCGACCCGCTGATGGACGTCCTGCACCGGGTGCTGGCCGCGACCGGCCTCGACGTCGAGCTGTCGGCCTCCCCGCACGCCCTGGCCGCGCGCCGCCGCGAGACCCTGTCGTCGTTCCTCGACGTCGCGGCCGGCTTCGCCTCCCTCGACGGCGAGGCCTCCCTGCTGGCCTTCCTCGGGTTCCTGCGGACCGCCGTCCAGTACGAGAAGGGCCTCGACCACGCACTGCCCGGCGGGGACAACACGGTGAAGGTGCTCACCGCCCACAAGTCCAAGGGGCTGGAGTGGGACGTCGTCGTCGTACCCGACCTGTGCGCGGGCTCCTTCCCGAAGCAGAAGCCGCCGGAGGCGTGGACCTCGTACCCGAAGGTCCTGCCGTACGCGCTGCGCGGCGACGCGGCCACCCTGCCCGGGGACCCCGAGTGGACCTCGGCGGGCCTGAAGTCGTTCAAGGCGGCGCTGAAGGAGCACAAGGCGGTCGAGGAGCTCCGCCTCGGCTACGTCACCTTCACCCGCCCGCGCTCCCTGCTGCTCGCCTCCGGGCACTGGTGGGGTCCGTCGCAGAAGAAGCCGCGGGGGCCGTCGCCGTTCCTGGAGGCCCTGTACGCGCACTGTGCCGCCGGGCACGGTGAGATCGAGGCCTGGGCCCCCGAACCGGAACCGGAGGAGGAGAACCCGTCGCTGACGGCGGCGAAGGAGGCGGAGCACGCCTGGCCGCTGCCACTGGACCGGAACTCCCTGGAGATGCGGCGCAGGGCCGCGGCCCTGGTGGAATCCCACCTGTCCGCCGCCGGCCGCACCGCCCCCGAAGCGGAACCGGACCCGCAGCGCCGGGCCGCCGCCGTACCGGCGGACCTGCCGGCCGACGACCTGTGGCCCGAGGACTGGGCCGACGCCCCGGCCGACGGGCAGCGGCCGCAGGCGGGCCCCGCCGTGCCCGCGCCCGTGGAGCCGTCCGGGCCCCCGTCCGGGCCGGGGGCCGCTGCCGTGCATCCGGCCGCGCCGGCCGACGACCTGTGGGACGGGGACTGGGCCGACGCCCCGGCCGACGGGCAGCGGCCGCAGGCGGGCCCCGCCGTGCCCGCGCCCGTGGAGCCGTCCGGGCCCCCGTCCGGGCCGGGGGCCGCTGCCGTGCATCCGGCCGCGCCCGCCGACGACCTGTGGGACGGGGAGTGGGAGGCCCCGGCCGACGAGCCGCAGCCCGAGGAGGGCGCCGGCGTGCCCGCACGCACCGTGCCCGCCGCCCGTCGAGGCGGCTCCGGCGGGGGGCCCGGGCACGCGGAGGCCGGGCTCAGCCCCGAGGAGGCGCGGGCCGTCGCCTCCTGGGACCGGGACCTCGACGCCCTGGAGGGCGAGCTGCGCCGTTCGCGGGCCGCCGTCCGCGACGTCGAGCTGCCCGCCTCGCTGTCCGCGAGCCAGCTGCTCCGCCTCGCCGCCGACGAGCAGGGCTTCGCCCGGGACCTGGCCCGCCCGATGCCCCGGCCGCCGCAGCCCGCCGCCCGCCAGGGCACCCGCTTCCACGCGTGGGTGGAGTCCCGCTTCACCGAGCTCCCGCTGCCCTTCCTCGACGTCCTCGACCCGGCGGCCGACCTCCCCGGCTCCGACCAGGAGGTCGCCGACGAGGCCGACCTCGCCGGCCTCAAGGAGGCCTTCGAGCGGAGCCCGTACGCCGAGCGCGTCCCGCACCGCCTGGAGGTGCCCGTCCAGCTCACCCTGGCCGGGCGGGTCGTCCGCGGCCGCATCGACGCCGTCTACCGCGCCCCCGCCGGCTCCCCGTACGCGTACGAGATCGTCGACTGGAAGACCGGCCGCGGCACCGACGCGGACCCCCTCCAGCTCGCCGTGTACCGCCTGGCCTGGGCCGAGACCACCGGCACCCCGCTGCGCCGGGTGTCCGCCGCCTTCCTGCACGTCCGCAGCGGCCGCGTCATCCGGCCCCGCAACCTGCCCGGCCGGGACCGCCTTGAGCGGATCCTCCAAGGCAGAATGGGCCCGGACAGCGGCCGCCGGACGGGCGGATAGGCTCGTGGACATGAGCGAAACCCCGGCGGACAACGTCGTCCGCACGTACATCGACACCCACCGCGACGCCTTCCTCGAGGACCTCGCCGAGTGGCTGCGCATCCCGTCGGTCTCCGCCCAGCCGGAGCACGCGGACGACGTACGACGCAGCGCCGAGTGGCTCGCCGCCCACCTCGCCAAGACCGGCTTCCCCGTCGCCGAGGTGTGGGAGACCCCCGGCGCCCCCGCCGTGTTCGCCGAATGGCCCAGCGACGACCCGGGGGCGCCGACCGTGCTGGTCTACGGCCACCACGACGTGCAGCCCGCCGAGCTCGCCGACGGCTGGCACACCGAGCCGTTCGAGCCCGTCGTCAAGGACGGCCGCATGTACGCCCGGGGTGCCGCGGACGACAAGGGCCAGGTGTTCTTCCACACGCTCGGCGTCCGCGCGCACCTCGCCGCGACCGGCGCCGAAGCGCCCGCCGTCCACCTGAAGCTGCTGGTCGAGGGCGAGGAGGAGTCAGGGTCGGCGCACTTCCGAGCCCTCGTCGAGCGCGAGGCCGCCCGGCTCGCCGCGGACGTCGTGATCGTCTCCGACACCGGCATGTGGTCCGAGACCACCCCGACCGTCTGCACCGGCATGCGCGGCGTCGCCGACTGCGAGATCGACCTGCACGGCCCCGACCAGGACATCCACTCCGGGGCCTTCGGCGGGGCCGTGCCCAACCCGGCCACCGTCGCCGCCCGCCTCGTCGCCGCGCTGCACGACGCCGACGAGAAGGTCGCCATCCCCGGCTTCTACGACAACGTCGCCGAGCTGACGGACGAGGAGCGGCAGCTGATCGCCGAGCTGCCGTTCGACGAGGACGAGTGGCTGCGCACCGCCAAGTCGCACGCCGCGGCCGGCGAGAAGGGCTACTCGACGCTGGAGCGCGTCTGGGCCCGCCCCACCGCCGAGGTCAACGGCATCGGCGGCGGCTACCAGGGCCCCGGCGGCAAGACCATCGTCCCCGCCTCCGCCCACCTGAAGCTGTCGTTCCGCCTGGTGTCGGGGCAGGACCCGTACGAGATCGAGGCCGCCGTGCGGGACTGGGTCGCGGCCCGCGTCCCCGACGGCATCCGCCACTCCCTCGTCTTCGGCGCCCCGACCCGGCCCTGCCTGACCCCGCTCGGCCACCCGGCGCTGCGGTCCGTCGTCCGCGCCATGGAGCGCGCCTTCGGCCAGAAGGTCCGCTTCACCCGCGAGGGCGGCTCCGGGCCCGCCGCCGATCTCCAGGACGTCCTCGGTGCGCCCGTGCTGTTCCTCGGCATCTCCGTGCCGTCGGACGGCTGGCACGCGCCGAACGAGAAGGTCGAACTCGACCTGCTCCTCAAGGGCGTCGAGACCGCCGCCCACCTGTGGACCGACCTCGCCGCCCACTGGAGGCCCGCCGCCTAGACCGGCGCGCCGGCCGGCCCGCCCGCCCCGCTGCCCGCGCCGCGCACCGCACCGCACCCAAGAGCCGCACGAGTCACGCGCCACCCAGCCTGCCCGACCACGCCCCGGGGGAATTGGAAGCACCTGTGAGCACCCACACCGAGCACCCGATCACGCTCGCCGAGCCCGGCGGCATCGACCGCGCCGCGCACCACCGCCTCGACGAGGCCTGGCTCGCCGCCGCCTGGAGCCACCCGACGACGCGGGTCTTCGTGGTCTCCGGCGGCCAGGTCCTGATCGACGACACCCCCGACGGGGGCACCGGCATCGTCATGACCCCGGCCTTCGAGGCGCCGCTCACCGAAACGCACCGCTACTTCCTGGGCACCGACGAGGACGGCGTGCGGTACTTCGCGCTCCAGAAGGACTCCCTGCCCGGCCGTATGGACCAGTCGGCCCGCCCCGCCGGCCTGCGCGAGGCCGGGATGCTGCTGTCGCCGCGCGACGCCGGGCTGATGGTCCACGCCGTCGCCCTGGAGAACTGGCAGCGGATGCACCGCTTCTGCTCCCGCTGCGGCGAGCGCACCGTCGTCGCGGCCGCCGGGCACATCCGCCGCTGCCCCGGCTGCGGCGCCGAGCACTACCCCCGCACCGACCCGGCGGTGATCATGCTGGTCACCGACGGGCAGGACCGGGCGCTGCTGGGCCGGCAGGTCCACTGGCCGGAGGGGCGCTTCTCGACGCTGGCCGGGTTCGTGGAGCCCGGCGAGTCGATAGAGCAGTCGGTGGTCCGCGAGGTCTGGGAGGAGGCGGGCGTCCGGGTCGGGGAGGTCGAGTACGTCGCCAGCCAGCCCTGGCCGTTCCCGTACAGCCTGATGCTGGGCTTCACGGCCCGCGCCGTCTCCTCCGAGATAGCCGTCGACGGCGAGGAGATCGAGGAGGCCCGCTGGTTCTCCCGGGAGGACCTGCGGCAGGCGATCGAGTCGGGCGAGGTGCTGCCCCCGTCGGGGATCTCCATCGCGGCCCGGCTGGTCGAGCGCTGGTACGGCAAGCCCCTGCCGCGGCCGCTCGCACGCACCGCGTAACCGACCGCACCCGCCCCCGCCCCCGCTCGCGCCCCCGCTCGCGCCCCCGCTCGCGGACGCGGACGCGCGAAGGCCCCCGCCGGCGGGCGGGGGCCTTCCGCACTCGGGCCCGTCCGCGGACGGGGCCGCGGTCAGACGGCGAGCGCCTGCTGCACCTGGGCCAGGCTGGGGTTCGTCATGACCGACTCGGTGCCGGCCGGCGAGACGACGAGCACGGTCGGGACGGTCTGGTTCCCGCCGTTCGCCTTCTCGACGAACGCCGCGGACTCCGGGTCCAGCTCGATGTTGATCTCGTTGTACGCGATGCCTTCCCGGTCCAGCTGGCTCTTCAGCCGGCGGCAGTAGCCGCACCAGGTCGTGCTGTACATCGTCACGGAACCCGTGTCCTGCATGCTGCGCTCCTTCGTGGGGTGTGGGCCTGGGGTGGTCCGAGTACTCGAACGTACGGGACCCCGGAGCCATTCCCGCACCCGCGGGGCGCCCGGTACGTCAAGTACGACCGCGGCGGCCCGCCTGTGGACGGCCGGTCCCGCCCGCACCGGCGGACCTGGCAGCATGGCGGGGTGACAGCAGCAACGCCCTTCCCGTCCTTCCCTTCCGGCACCGGGGGGTCCGACGGCCCGGCCGACGCGGTGCTCCAGGGCCTGGACCCGGAGCAGCGCGAGGTCGCCACGACCCTGCGCGGACCGGTGTGCGTGCTGGCCGGAGCCGGTACCGGCAAGACCCGGGCGATCACCCACCGCATCGCCTACGGCGTCCGGTCCGGGCAGCTCGCCCCGGCCAGTGTGCTGGCCGTCACCTTCACCAACCGGGCGGCCGGCGAGATGCGCGGCCGGCTGAGGGCGCTCGGCGCGGGCGGGGTCCAGGCGCGGACCTTCCACTCGGCCGCCCTGCGCCAGCTCCAGTACTTCTGGCCCCGGGCGATCGGCGGGGAGCCGCCCCGCCTCGTCGAGCGGAAGGTGCAGCTCGTCGCCGAGGCGGGCGCCCGCTGCGGCATCCGCCTCGACCGCGGCGAGCTGCGCGACGCCACCGGCGAGATCGAGTGGGCGAAGGCCACCCAGACCGTCCCCGCCGACTACCCGGCGGCCGCCCGGAAGGCGGGCCGCGAGGCCCCCCGGGACCCGGCCGAGATCGCCCAGCTGTACGGGATGTACGAGCAGCTCAAGCGCGACCGCGTCCTGATCGACTTCGAGGACGTGCTGCTGCTGACCGTGGGCATCCTCCAGGACCGCCACGACATCGCCGAGCAGGTCCGCAGCCAGTACCAGCACTTCGTCGTCGACGAGTACCAGGACGTCAGCCCCCTCCAGCAGCGGCTGCTGGAGCTGTGGCTCGGCGACCGCGACAGCCTGTGCGTCGTGGGCGACGCCGGCCAGACCATCTACTCCTTCACCGGCGCCACCCCCGACCACCTGCTGGACTTCCGCCGCCGCTACCCGCACGCCACCGTCGTCAGGCTGGTCCGCGACTACCGCTCCACCCCGCAGGTCGTCCACCTCGCGAACGGGCTGCTGGCCCAGGCGAGCGGCCGGGCCGCCGACCACCGCCTCGAACTGGTCTCCCAGCGCGAGCCCGGACCCGACCCGGTCTACGCCGAGTACGCCGACGAGCCCGCCGAGGCCGAGGGCACCGCCGCCCGGATCCGCGACCTCATCGCCGCCGGCGTGCCCGCCGGCGAGATCGCCGTCCTCTTCCGCATCAACGCCCAGTCCGAGGTCTACGAGCAGGCCCTCGCCGATGCCGGCGTCCCCTACCGGCTGCGCGGCGCCGAGCGGTTCTTCGAGCGGGCCGAGGTGCAGAGGGCGCTGCTCGCCCTGCGCGGCGCCGCCCGCTCCGCCGGCAACGACCCCCTCCTCGACGACGTCGTCGAGCTCGGCGCCCAGGTCCGCGCCGTCCTCGGCTCCACCGGCTGGCGCCCCGAGCCGCCCGCCGGCTCGGGGGCCGTCCGCGAGCAGTGGGAGTCCCTGGCCGCGCTGGTCCGCCTCGCCGAGGACTTCGCCCGCGCCCGGCCCGGGGCCACCCTGGCGGACCTCGCCGTGGAGCTGGAGGAGCGCCGGGCCGCGCAGCACGCCCCGACCGTCCAGGGCGTCACCCTGGCCTCGCTGCACGCGGCGAAGGGCCTGGAGTGGGACGCCGTCTTCCTCGTCGGCCTCACCGACGGCATGCTGCCGATCACCTACGCCAAGACCGACGAGCAGGTGGAGGAGGAGCGCCGCCTCCTCTACGTCGGGGTTACCCGCGCCCGCCACCACCTGACCCTCTCCTGGGCCCTCTCGCGCTCCCCGGGCGGCAGGCCCTCCCGCGTGCCCAGCCGCTTCCTGAACGGCCTGCGCCCGGGCTCCGGCGGCCGCGCCTCCCGCCCCGGAAGCGGCGGAGGAGCGGGCGTCGAGCGCGGCCCGGCCCGCGGGCGGGCCCGCCGCGGGCCCGTCCGGTGCCGGGTCTGCGGCCGGACGCTGACCGAGGCCGGCGAGATGAAGCTGATGCGCTGCGAGGACTGCCCGTCCGACATGGACGAGGGCCTGTACGAGCGGCTGCGCGCGTGGCGCGGGATCCAGGCCGGCCGGCAGGGCCTGCCCGCCTACTGCGTCTTCACCGACAAGACGCTGATGGCGATCGCGGAAGCGGCGCCCGGCGAGGCGGGGGAGCTGGCGGTGATCCCCGGAGTCGGCGGCCGCAAGCTCGACCGGTACGGGGCCGACGTCCTCGCCATCTGCGCAGGCAGGGAGCCCGCCGGAGGGGGCGGCGCCGACGCGTGAAAACTCGTCGGAAAAATAGTTTGCACATGCCCGCCGGATCCCCATAGGTTCTTAGCAACGGAAACGGTGGCTTCTGAGAAGCTCCGGCTCTGTGCTGTACTTATCCGAATACGCATGGGACAGGCCCCCGGGCCCCGTCCCCGAGACGCCGAGAGGAGGCGAGACCAGTGACCAGCTTCATCAACACCACCGCAATGACCGATCGCTCGGTCGCCGCTTCCTGCACGCTCGGCTCCTCCTCGCTCCTCCCGCTCACGGGTACCGGTCTGTCCGCGATTTCCGCCGACAGCTGCGTCCTGCCTGCCGCGCCCGCCGCGCTGCTCGCGAGCGAGCGGAATGAGCGACCGACCCAGGCACCGGTGGCAGTAAAGGCAGAAGCCCAGGCTCACGCCTATGGCTTTGCCGCGGCCGGTGCCGGATCCAAGACGAAGCAGACGAAGCAGCAGCACCACCTGATGTGGGCCTTCCGTGGGCTCGAACCCTGGAGTGATCCAGCCTGATCCAGCGATCAGGCCGGCGCCTTCAGGGCCGCGGAACCCCACCCGGGATCCGCGGCCCTTCTGTTTGTCCCCGAACGGGGACGGCAGACCGAAGGAGCCTCGGGACTGGCAAGACCAGGTACCAGCCGCCCCCGGCCGAACCGGGCCGGAACGACTAGACGAACAAGACGAGGAAGAAAACACCGTGCAACTCGAAGCGCACGCCCCGTCCGTACCGCAGACCCAGACGATCTCCCCGCCCGCAGTCCCGGAGGACTCCGCCTTGACTCCCCTCACCGCGCTGACCGCGCTCGACGACGCCATCGAGAACCTCGGCGTACCCGTCGCCTGCCGCACCTACGACCCGGAGGTCTTCTTCGCCGAGTCCCCGGCCGACGTCGAGTACGCGAAGTCCCTCTGCCGCACCTGCCCGCTCGTCGAGGCCTGCCTCGCCGGCGCGCTGGAGCGCCGCGAGCCCTGGGGCGTCTGGGGCGGCGAGCTCTTCGTCCAGGGCGTGGTCGTGGCCCGCAAGCGGCCCCGCGGCCGCCCGCGCAAGAACCCGGTTGCCTCGGCATGAAAGCCACCGGAACCATCGACCGCCCCCTGACGCACGACCCCCTGAAGCAGGCCCCCATGACCGCCCACACGACGAGCGAGAAGCCGCACGGCTCCGCCCCCGCAGACTTCACCACCACCGGCGCGATCACCTCGCGTCAGAACAGGACCCGCGAAATGCAACTCATCCCAGAAGCCCTGGCCCGTGCCCATATGGAGGACCGGATGCGTGAGGCCGACGCCGAGCGTCGCGCCCTGCGCCTGGTCGCCGCCCGCCGCATGCAGCGGCGAGCCGAGCGCGTCTCGCTGCGCGCCCGGCGGGCCCTCGCCATGGCCGTCATGCACTGACGAGCAGCAGCCGCCGCGCCGCCCCGCCGCCACCACCCCGGCGGCGAACCGGCGGCGCACCGGCCACTCCGGGGGGACCGGTCCGCACGGACCGGTCCCCCCGGTGCGTTGCGGTGCCGCGCAGCCGCGGCGGGGATATCGTCTGGAGGTGGACCAGCAGACCCCCCCTCCCGACCCGTCGGGAACCGAGCCCGAGCCCGCCGTCTGCGCGCGCTGCGGCACACGGTCCCCCGGCGGCGCCCCGCCCACCTGGACCTGCTCCGTCGAGAACGGGACCAGACAGTACTTCTGCGTGGACTGCGCCCGCGCCAACCTCCGCGCGATCGAGGGCCGCCTCGACTCGTCCTGGTGGTGACCGCCGGCCGCTGCCCCCGCCCGCTCACTCCCCCGGCAGGAACCCCGGCAGCCACGACTCCAGTTCGCCGCGCAGCCGCACCGTCGCCCCGAGCTGGCACAGCACCCCGATGGTGCTCAGCGTCACCCGGTGGATCAGCAGATACGACGGCGGCAGGTTGATCTGCCGGCCCAACTGGTGTGCGGGGGACCGCGGATCGGCGATGCGGGCCGCCTGCCCGCGCAGCCACGACCGCGTGAAGGTGAACTCCTCCGCCTCGACGGGCTCGACGATCGGCTTGAGGTACTCCAGCACCGCCTGCGGATCCAGCTCGATGGACTCCCGCACGAACCCCTCGCCGCACAGGTGCCCGTATATCCCCTCGGCGTCCTCCTCCAGCGTCATCCGCAGCGAGGTGCCGATCGGCTCCGGCCAGCCGCCCGGCAGCCGGTCGACCGTGCCGAAGTCCAGCACGCCCAGCCTCAGCCGGCCCTCTTCCCCCTCGATGAGCCGGAAGTTGCCCGGATGCGGATCCGCGTGCAGCAGCCCCGTCCGCGCCGGGCCGGTGAAGAGGAACCGGGCCAGCAACTGCCCCGCACGGTCCCGCTCCTCCCGGGTGCCGCCGGATATCACTTCCGACAGCGGGGTCCCCTCCAGCCACTCCGTCACCAGTACCTGCTCGCCCTGGTGCACCACCCGCGGCACCACCACGTCCGGATCGTCCTCGAACGCCTCCGCGTGCGTCCGCTGCGCCTCGGCCTCCAGGGCGTAGTCGAGCTCCTCCGCCACCCGCTCCTGCATCTCGTGGATCAGCGGCTTGAGGTCCATCCCCGGCACCAGAGGCCCCAGCAGCCCCGCGAACCGCCCCAGTTGGCGCAGGTCCGACAGCAGTGCCTCCCCGGCCCCCGGGTACTGCACCTTGACGGCCACCTCCCGGCCGTCGTGCCACACCGCCCGGTGCACCTGCCCGATCGACGCCGCCGCGGCCGGCTCGTCCTCGAACTCCCGGAACGACTCACGCCACTCCGGCCCGAGGCGCTCGGCCAGCACCTGGTGGACCGTCTGCGCGGGCAGCGGCGGCGCCGCCTCCTGAAGCTTGGTCAGAGCCGCCCGGTAGGGACCGGCGAAGTCCTCCGGCAGGGCCGACTCGAAGACGGAGAGCGCCTGCCCCAGCTTCATGGCACCGCCCTTCAGCTCGCCGAGGGTGCGGAACAGCTGGTCGGCGGTGCGCTGTTGGATCTCGCGCGCGACGATCTCCGCCGACTTGCCGCCGATCCGCTTCCCCAGCCCCCAGGTGGCCCGGCCCGCGATGCCGAGCGGCAGAGCGGCCAGCTTGACGGTACGGGTGACCGCCTTCCGGGGAAGATCAGACATGCGCCCCTCCAATTCCCAGAGTGCCGTGCCGCAGGCGGCGGTTCGGGGTGCCCTCCCCGCACCTGCGTCACAGCGCATCCTGTCATGGCCCCTCCCGGCCCCTCCCGGCCCCTCCCGGCCCCTCCGGCCCGCATCCGCCGGCCCGCGGGCAGCCGCCGCCCGCCGCCCTCACGCCCGCCGCCCTCATGCCCCCGCCTCCTGCCCCGCCGGCACAACCGCCGCCGCACACGGGCAGTCCGGATGCGGCGCCACGGCCGTCCGCTCCCAGTGCAGGGCCGGCAGGGCAGCCTCCCAGCGGGCGGCCGTGGAGGCCGGCAGCTCCCCGTCGAGGAACGACAGCGCATGGGCCGCGGCCAGCCCCGCGACGGCCGTGGCCAGCCCGAGATCGCAGGCGGCCGCCGTCCGGCGCCGGTGGGCCGAGCGCCACTGCACCAGCATCCGCGGCCAGGCCGGATCCCGGTCGACGCGCTCCCGCTCCATGCATCCCGCGCACGCCGTGACCCCCGGCAGCACCAGCGGACCCACCACCCCCGTGCCCTCCAGTACCCCCGCGTACAGGTGCGGTACCCCGGTCGCGATCCAGTCGGCCGCCACCCCCGGATCCGGCGCCCAGGACTGGAGCCCGTCCCGGGGCGCGACCACCACCAGCGCCGGCCCCGTCTCGTACCCGCCCCTCCCGGCCGACCGCGGAGCCCGCCCCGGGGCCGCCTCCCGCACCAGCGCCGCCGCCGCCTCGGCCCTGAGCCGGCCGACACTGCCGGGCCCCAGCCCGCCCGGAGCGACATCGGCCGGCTCCACCCGGCCCCCGTCGAGCACCTCGATCCGGCCCACACCCGCAGCCGCCAGCACCGCCGCAAGCACACCGCCCACCCGGCCGCTGCCCCGCACCACAACCCGTATCGCCCGCCGCGCCGCCACCCCGCGCAGGTCGCCCCCCGGCTCCCGGTGCACCAGCGACAGCGACCCCAGGTCGGGCCCGAGCCGCTCCAGCGTCTCCGGCCTGCTGCGCACCGCCTGGGCCGGCGGGCCGCCCGCCGTGGCGTCGTCGAGCAGCCCGGCCGCCGCCAGCCGCCGCACCAGCCCGTCCGCCTGCCCCGCCGGCAGGCCCATCGCCGACGCCTCCTCGCGGAGCCGGTCCATGCCCCGCGTCCCGTCGATCCGGTCGATCAGCGACCCCGTCGCCGTGTCCACCGGGCCCAGCACCACCGCGTGCGCCGGTGTCACCCCGAACTGGACCGTCTGCAGATCGCGCCACGCCCTCGCCAGGGCCGGCTTCACCTTCGGATACACGGCTTCCCCTTCCTCCGGTACGTCCGCCCATCGCCCCGCACCGCCTCGGCCACCCGTCCCCGCAACAGTGCCCGCACCCGGCCCCGGCCGCCCGTATTTGTCCACAGGCAAGGCCTATAAGGCATATGAGATGGAGAACGGGCACGTATTTCACGCCGTTCCGCGCCGTTCCGCGCCGTTCCGCGCTCTTCCGCACCGTTTCCCGTCGGCCCCGTCCGAACCGCGGAGCGCGGACCCCCCGCCCGCCGCGACCGGGTACGGTCGAAGGCGTGTCCGCCGACCCACCGCAGCGCGCCGTCGAAGTCCGCCGCAGCGCCCGCCGCAGCAAGACCGTGTCCGCCTACCGGGAGGGCGACCGCACCATCGTCCTCATCCCCGCCCGGATGTCCGAGGCGGAGGAGCGGCGCTGGGTCGGGGCCATGCTCGACAAGCTCGCCGCCCGCGAGAGCCGGAACACCGTGGGCGACGGGGAACTGATCGGGCGCGCCGAGCGTCTGTCCGGGCAGTACCTCGGCGGCCGCGCCCGCCCGAGCTCGGTGCGCTGGGTCGCCAACCAGAACACCCGCTGGGGCTCCTGCACCCCCGCCGAGGGCAGCATCCGGCTCTCGCACCGCCTCCAGGGGATGCCCGAGTACGTGGTCGACTACGTGCTGCTGCACGAGCTCGCCCACCTCCTCGTGGCCGGCCACGGACCGCGCTTCTGGGAACTCCTGGAGGCGTACCCCCGCACCGAGCGGGCCCGCGGCTACCTGGAAGGGGTGGCCGCGGCGGAACGGCACCCCAACGTGCCGCCCGCGCGCGGAGGATGAGCCGGAAGGGCGGCGCGCACCCGCACGCCGCCGGGGCCTGCCCGCCGCTGGCGCCGGATACCGGGTTGATACCGGCTTGGCCGGATGTCGTCGGATGCGGCTAGCCTGTGCGCCACGCAATTCACTGTCGGGATGGGGGACGGTCGTTACGTATGGCCAGGGAATTCCAACGCGGTCACAAGGCCAGGATCAGCGATCTCACGGCGGGCACCGACCTGTACGTGGGTGTGCAGATCGCCGGCCCCGGGCTCGCCTTCGACATCAGCTGCTTCGGCCTCGACGCCGATGAGCGGCTCTCGGACGACCGCTACTTCGTCTTCTACAACCAGCCGAAGTCGCCGGAGGAGTCCATCCAGCAGCTCGGCGCGCAGGCCGGCGACACCGAGTCGTTCCGCGTGACGCTGGACCGCATCCCGGCGAACATCCACAAGCTGTCCTTCACCGCCACCATCGACGGCGACGGACAGATGTCGCAGATCGGACCGGGCTACATCCGGATCGTGGCCGGCGGCGAGGAGGTCGTCCGGTACTCCTTCTCCGGCGCCGAGTTCAGCACCGAGCGGGCCGTGATGCTCGGCGACTTCTACCTGAAGGACGTCTGGCGCTTCGCCGCCGTCGGCCAGGGCTTCGACGGCGGGCTCGCCGCCCTGCTGCAGAACTTCGGCGGCGAGGTCGCCGAGGAGCCGGAGCAGCAGGCGCCGGCGGCCGCCGCCCCCGCCGCGGCGCCCGGCTTCGCGCCGCCGCAGGCCGCCGCCCCGGCGCCGTCGTTCGCCGCCCCCGCCGCCCCGGCGCCGTCGTTCGCCGCCCCCGCCGCCCCGGCGCCCCAGGCTCCGCCCGCCCCGCAGCAGCCGCAGGCCCCGCAGCAGCCGCAGGCCCCCCAGCAGCCCCAGGCTCCCGTACCGCAGTACCAGCAGCCGGCCCCCGCCGCCCCGGTGCACTCGGCCCCCACCATGGCCGCGCCGATCGCCCCGCCGGCCCCGCCGGCCCAGGCTCCGTACGGCCAGCAGCCCGGCACCCCGTCCTACGGCCAGGCACCGCAGCCCTCGTACGGCCAGGTCCCGCAGCCCTACGGCCAGCAGCCCCCGCACCAGCCCCAGCCCTCCTTCGGCGGCCAGGTCCCCGGCCAGCCGGCCCCGTACGGCCAGGCCCCGGTCCCGGCACAGGCCCCGGGCCCGTACCCGCAGCCCGTCCCCGGCCAGGCCCCCCGGGCCGCCGGCCCCGGCCTCGGCGCAGCACTGCAGGTGTACAAGGAGGCCCCCACCGGCGCCCGCTGGACCGCGCAGAACCAGCAGCTCGTCCGCGTCGACCTCGCCATGGGCGGCCAGCCCGTCCTCGCCCGCCAGGGCAGCATGGTCCTCTACCAGGGCAAGGTCGACTTCAGCTACAAGGGCGCCGGCTTCGCCGGCCGCGTCGTCGGCAACGCCACCGGCCAGGAGATGCAGCTGATGCGCTGCACCGGCCGCGGCCAGGTCTTCCTCGCCGAGAACGGCGCCCACCTGCACACCGTCGAGCTCCAGGGCGACGGCATCTGCGTCTCCGCCGAGAACGTCCTCGCCTTCGACGAGTCGCTGCACCACGAGGTCCGCCGCATCGAGGGCCACGGCATCCCCGGCGGCGCCCTCTTCACCATGCTCTTCCAGGGCACCGGCACCGTGGTCGTCAAGACGCACGGCACGCCCGTCGTGCTTCCCGTCACCCCGACCACCTTCGCCGACAGCAACGCGATCGTGGCCTGGTCGGCCGCCTCCCAGGTGATCGTTTCCAGTCAGGTCCGACTGCGGCGCAACGCCTACCCCGGCCACAGCGGGGAGACCGTGAACCTCCAGTTCCGCGGCGCACCCGGCAACTTCATCGTCGTCCAGCCGTACGAGGTCTGAGGGAGCCCGTCATGAACGCAATGAACCAGCAGCTCGCGGGCTACGCCCCCACCCCCGTCACGGCCCGCATGGAGAACCACGGCCCGTCCATGCTCAAGGTCGCCATGCAGACCGGCCAGGACCTCTTCGCCCGCACCGGGTCGATGGTCGCCTACGAGGGCTTCATCCAGTACGAGCCGAACCCGCCGGCCCTGCGCCAGATGGCCTCGCAGTGGCTGACCGGCGAGGGCGCGCCGGTGATGAAGTGCAGCGGCGACGGCCTGCTCTACCTCGCCGACTACGGCGCGGACGTCGTCGTCGTCAACCTCGACAACGACGCCCTCTCGGTCAACGGCACCAACCTCCTCGCCTTCGACGCCCACCTCCAGTGGGGTGTCGAGCGCGTCAAGGGCCTGGCCAAGTTCGCCGGCCAGGGCCTGTTCAACGTGCAGGTCGCCGGCACCGGATGGGTCGCGATCACCTCGCGCGGCACCCCGATCGTCGTCGACTGCGGCCGCGGCGAGGACGAGACGTACGTCGACCCGGACGCGCTCGTCGCCTGGTCCCCGAACCTCAAGGTGAAGGGCAAGCGCAGCTTCAAGGCCTCGTCGATGATCGGCCGGGGCAGCGGGGAGGCCTACCAGATGGCCTTCTCCGGCCAGGGCATCGTCGTCGTACAGCCCAGCGAGGACAGCAGCGACCGGCTCCGGACCCGGGGCTGAGGGGGAGCGGACACCACCATGCAGAGCTCACTTTTCGCACACGCCGAGCAGCAGTCCCCGGACCGCTACGCCGTCCAGAACCCGCAGCTGCTGCGGGTCTCCCTGACCGGCACCGACGACGTCCTGGCCCGCAAGGGCGCCATGGTCGCCTACCAGGGCCTGATCGACTTCGACGGCGAGTACCAGAGCGGCAGCCAGCGCAGCGCCCGCCGCAACACCGGCGAGGGCCTCGACCTGATGCGCTGCTCCGGCCAGGGCACCGTCTACCTGGCGAACCTGGCCCAGTACGTCCACGTCGTCGACGTCGACCACGAGGGCCTCACCGTCGACAGCAGCTACGTCCTCGCACTGGACTCCGCCCTGCACACCGAGGTCATCGCGGTGGACAGCCAGTACGGCATCTCCGGCTCCGGCAAGTACCAGCTGAACATCTCGGGCCGCGGCAAGGTCGCCCTGATGACCTCCGGGCAGCCGCTGATGCTCCAGGTCACGCCCGAGAAGTACGTCAACGCCGACGCCGACGCCGTCGTCGCCTGGTCCACCTCGCTGCGCGTGCAGATGCAGGCCCAGACCCACTCCAGCGGGGTGTGGCGCCGCCGCGGCAGCACCGGCGAGGGCTGGGAGCTCAGCTTCCTCGGCACCGGCTTCGCCCTGGTGCAGCCCAGCGAGGTGCTGCCCCCGCAGAACGCCCAGCTCGGACAGGGCGTCGCCGCACAGTTCGGCGTGGGCCAGCACGGGGCGCGCGGCCAGAACCAGAACAACGCCTGGAACTGACCGCGACGGCCCGACGGCCGCACCTGCGGCCCCGAGTACGGCGCGAGGGGCGGCCCGCACACCGCGGGCCGCCCCTCGCCTGCCTTCACATCCGGCCGGTCAGAGCCGTGCCAGCGTCGCCTCCACCAGCCGCACGACCGAGGTGTCGGCCACGGCGCCGACCTCCGCGTACGGGAACCAGCGCAGGTCGAGCGACTCGTCGCTGATCTCCGCCTCGACACCGGCCGGCGCGAGCGCCGCGTACTGCACGTCCAGGTGCCAGTTGCACGGCGCCGGGATCGGGTGCCGGTCGAGCCGCACCGGCCCGCCCGGCAGCAGCGCCAGGCCGGAGCCGATGCCGGACTCCTCGACGGCCTCGCGCAGCGCGGCCGCCTCCAGCGTCGCGTCGCCCGGCTCGCAGTGGCCGCCCATCTGCAGCCACATGCCGAGCTTGCGGTGCAGGGTCAGCAGCACCCGGCCGCGCGACGGGTCGACCACCAGCGCGCTGCCGGTGACGTGCCCCGCCCGGCACGGCTTGTACATCCCGTCCGGGTGCGCGGCGAGGTGCTCCAGGTAGACGTCGCGCAGGGCGCGCTGCTCCCCGTCGACGCCCTCGTACCCCTTGAGGGTCAGGACCGCGTCCTCGTGGAGGCTCACTTCGCTCCTTCGCCCTCGCCGCCGTCCTCGCCTTCCCGGCCGTCCGGGCCATCCGGGCCGTTCTGCCCGCCCTGCCCGCCCTGCCCGTCCTTGGCGTCCTGCCCGCCCTTGCCGTCCCGGCCGCGCCGCTCTGCGGCCTCGCCGAGCATCTTGTCGAGCTCGGAGAAGTCCAGGTGCTCGCGGTGCACGAAGCCGTCCGGGTCGTCGAGGTCGGTGGCCGTGGGCAGCATGTCCGGGTGCTCCCACAGGCCGTCGCGGCCGTCGACGCCGCGGGCGTCCGTCAGCGAGGCCCACAGCCGGGAGGCGTCCCGCAGCCGGCGCGGCCGCAGCTCCAGCCCGATCAGCGTCGCGAAGGTCTGCTCCGCGGGGCCGCCCGAGGCGCGGCGGCGGCGCATGGTCTCGCGCATGGCGTCCGCCGAGGAGAGGCGGGGCTTGGCCGCCGCGTGGACAACGGCGTCCACCCAGCCCTCGACCAGCGCGAGCGCCGTTTCCAGGCGGGCCAGCGCGGCCTTCTGCTCGGGGGTGTCCTGGGGCTGGAACATGCCGCCCTGGAGCGCCTCCTGCAGCTGCTCCGGGTTGGTCGGGTCGATCTGCCCGACGACGTCCTCCAGCTTGGAGGTGTCGACCTTGATCCCGCGGGCGTACCCCTCGACCGCGCCGAACAGGTGCGAGCGCAGCCACGGCACGTGCGCGAAGAGCCTGGCGTGCGCCGCCTCACGCAGTGCGAGGTACAGCCGCACCTCCTCCGACGGGACGCCGAGGTCCTTGCCGAACCCCTCGATGTTCAGCGGCAGCAGGGCCGCCTTCCCCGCCGGGCCCAGCGGCAGCCCGATGTCGGTGGAGCCGACGACCTCGCCGGCGAGGACGCCCACGGCCTGGCCGATCTGCTGCCCGAACATGGCCCCGCCCATGGAGCGCATCATGCCGAGCAGCGGGCCCGCCATGGCCTGCATCTCCTCCGGCAGGACACCGCCCATGGCCGCACCGACCCGCTCGGCGACGGGGTCGACGAGCTCCTTCCACACCGGCAGGGTCGCCTCGACCCACTCGGCGCGGCTCCACGCCACGGCCGTCGTGGCGCCGGAGGGCAGCGAGGTCACGTCGTCCAGCCAGTGGTCGGCGAGGCGCACGGCCTCCTCCACGGCGGAGCGCTCCGCGATGCCGACGCTGGTGTCCTTCACGCCGTCCGGGGTGCCCTGCGCGACGGTCCGGCGGGCGACGTCCTTGGCCATGTCCCAGTTGACGGGGCCGCCCTCGTAGCTGAGCATCTGGCCCAGCTGCTGGAAGGCCGCGCCGAGGTCGGCCGGGTTCATCGCGCCGAACATGGCCGCGAACGGGTTGTCCCCGGCGCCCGGGCCGCCCGGACCGCCGGGCAGGCCGAAGCCGCCGAACCCGAACGGATTCGGGCCGCCCTGCCCGCCCTTCTTCTTGCCCTCGTCGCCGTTCTCCGGCTCCTCCGGCGGAAGGCCGAATCCGAATGGGGTGTCGCTCACGGGTTTCCTCGGCTCGTAGGGCCGCCGGCGGGAGCCGGCGGGCAAGTGGTCCGACAACACCAACCAGCGTAGACACCACTCCCGGTTCCGGGCTCGGTGCTCCGCCGACTCCTGGGCTGCGGCAGGATGGACATCACCTGGTGGGTACGCGTCACGGGCGCGTCCCTACTGAAGACAACCGCTGGAGACGCCTGGTGAGTTCCCCAGATCCGCAGGTTCACGAGCCCGACGACGCCGAGAACCGCCCCGAGCACGGTGACAGCGCCCACGGCGTTCGCCAGCCGCGAAACCACGCGGGCCCCCGCCGGAACAGCCCGGTGATCGCCGTGACCGGCGCCGCCTCCGGCGTCGGCGCCGCCCTGGTCCGCCGCCTCGCCGCCTCCGACGAGGTCAAGCAGGTCGTCGCCATCGACGAGCGGCGCGGCGACTGCGCCGCCGCCCAGTGGCACGTCCTCGACGTCCGCGACCCCGCCATCGCCGAGAAGCTGCGCGGCAGCGACGTCGTCGTCCACCTCGCCCTCGACCTCGACCTGGAGACGGACCCCGCGGCCCGCACCGCGTACAACGTCCGGGGGACCCAGACCGTCCTGACCGCGGCCGCCGCGGCCGGCGTCCACCGGGTCGTCCTCTGTACCTCCGCCATGGTCTACGGAGCCCTGCCCGACAACGACCTCCCCCTCTCGGAGGACTCCGAGCTGCGGGCCACCGCCGAGGCCACCGGCGTCGGCGACCTGCTGGAGATCGAGCGGCTGGGCCGCCGCGCGCCGCGCGCCCACCCGGGCCTCAACGTGACCGTCGTCCGCCCCGCCGTCCTCGTCGGCGGCACCGACACCGCCCTGACCCGCTACTTCGAGTCCCCGCGCCTCCTCGTCGTGGCCGGATCCCGCCCGACCTGGCAGTTCTGCCACGTCGAGGACCTCGTCAGCGCCCTGGAGTACGCGGCGCTGGAGAAGGTCGAGGGCGAGCTCGCCGTCGGCTGCGAGGGCTGGCTGGAGCAGGACGAGGTCGAGGAGCTGAGCGGCATCCGCCGCATGGAGCTGCCCTCGGCGGTCGCGCTCGGCGCGGCGGCCCGGCTGCACCGGATCGGCCTGACGCCGTCCCCGGCCGGCGACCTCGCCTACACCATGCACCCCTGGGTGGTCAGCGTCAGCCGGCTGCACGCCGCCGGCTGGCGGCCGCGCTGGACCAACGAGGAGGTGCTGGCCGAACTCCTCCAGGAGGTCGCGGGCCGGCACACGGTCGCGGGCCGGCGGCTCGGCCGCAAGGACGCCACCGCCGCGGGCGCCGCGGGCGCGACGGTGGCGCTGCTCGGCGCGGCCGCGGTCGTCCGCCGGGCGCGCCGCCGCCGCGGCATCTGACGGACGTCCTGCCGCACCCCGTCCGGCCCGCCCCCGCGGGCCGGCCGCGGCCGGCCCTGTAGGAGGCTCCATACGCCGGGCCGGCACAGCCGGTCGAAACGGCTATACCGCGCGGTGGGAGCGGTGGTGCACGATGGCCCCATGGCACCGCACTTCGACCACCCCGGCGAGCAGGCCGCCCAGGACCCGATCCGGCTGCTCGCGATCCGCGACACCCCCCTCTCCGTCGACGAGGTCTTCCGGGCCGTCGGCGACGACGAGACCGGCGGCACGACGCTCTTCGTCGGCACGGTGCGCAACCACGACGGGGGCGCGGACGTCGAATCGCTCGGCTACTCCTGCCACCCCTCGGCCGAGGCGGAGATGCGCCGCATCGCCGAGCGCGTCGCCGCCAAGTACCCGGTGCGGGCGCTGGCAGCCGTCCACCGCGTCGGCGACCTGTCCGTCGGCGACCTGGCGGTCGTCGTCGCCGTGTCGTGCCCGCACCGCGGCGAGGCCTTCGAGGCCTGCCGGATGCTGATCGACGACCTCAAGCACGAGGTGCCGATCTGGAAGCACCAGCGCTTCTCCGACGGCACCGAGGAGTGGGTCGGGGCCTGCTGAGCCGGCCCCCGCACGCCGGGGGGACCCCGCCCGCGGCGCCGGCCGGACGAGGCGGTACTGTCCCACCCGTTCGGCCGCGCAACACGCCCTCGATTTGCGTAACCCCCCCTTGGGCAGGAGCGTTGAAGCCACCAACGACACGCACATTCCCAGGGGCAGGGAGGCACGTCCATGGCGTCACTGGCGTGGTTGCTGATTCCGCTGTTCGCCGCGATCGGCGCGGCGATATGGGGCAGCTGGGCGGCCCGCGACCGCACCCAAGGCGACATATCCGAACTTGCCGGCTACGCCCGCTTCCGCGAGGCGATGGACCGGCCCGACGGCGCCCGGGCCGGGGCGGCGGCGCACTCCGCGACCGACTCCGCCTGAGCCCCCGCCGGCACCGCCCGCCGCACCCCGCGCACACCGGCCGGGGCGAACGGCCCGGGCGGCCGCCGCACAGGACCGTCCCGTACTGTCGATTGCATGCCACGCCGCACAGCGACGATGCTCGCCGCCACCCTCATGCTGTTCGCGCTGCTCTGCGCCGGGGTGTTCGTCAAGGTTCCGTACTCGGAGATGAGCCCCGGTCCGACCGTGAACACGCTGGGCGAGTCGCGCGGCGCGCCCGTCATCAGCATCGGCGACCGCACGACGTACCCGACGACGGGCCACCTCAACATGACGACCGTCCGGGTCACCGGCGCGGACTACGACATGAACCTGCTCGAAGCGGTGCACGGCTGGCTCTCCGGCGACAACATCGTCGTCCCGCACGAGAACCTCTACCCGAACGGGAAGACCGAGGAGCAGTCCACCCAGGAGAACGCCGAGGAGTTCAGCCAGTCGCAGGAGAGCGCGAAGGTCGCCGCGCTGAAGCAGCTCGGCATCTCCGTCCCCACCCGCGTCGTGGTCTCCTCCGTCGTCAAGGGCAGCCCCTCCGAGGGCCGGCTGCACGCCGGGGACGAGGTCAAGACGGTCGACGGCACCCCGGTCACCGCCCCGGCGGACGTCGCCAAGCTCGTCACCAGGCACAAGGCCGGCGAGCCCGTCGAGTTCGCGGTCGTACCCGCCGCCGAGGCCGAAGAGGCCCGGAAGGCGGGCCGCGCGCCCGCGACCCGGAAGGTCGGGATCACGACGGCGAAGGCCGAGGGCGACGGGCACGCCATCGTCGGCATCCGGGCCGGCACCGCGCACACCTTCCCGTTCCCGATCGACATCAAGCTCGCCGACGTCGGCGGCCCGAGCGCGGGCCTCATGTTCGCCCTCGGCATCGTCGACAAGCTGACGCCCGGCGACCTCACCGGCGGCCGCTTCGTCGCGGGCACCGGCACCATCGACGACGCCGGCAAGGTCGGGCCCATCGGCGGCATCCAGATGAAGACGATCGGCGCCCGCAAGGCAGGCGCCCGCTACTTCCTGACCCCCGCGGACAACTGCGCCTCGGCGGCGGCCAACGTCCCCGACGGCCTGACCCTCGTCAAGGTCTCCGCCATCGGGGACGCCGTGCAGTCCCTGGAGAAGATCGCCAAGGGGGACACGGCCGGCGTGCCGCAGTGCGGCGACTCCTGACCGGCGCCCCGCAGGCGGCGCCGAGGGGGCGGTACAGGCCCAGGGCCTGTATTGAGTTGCCCCGCGGCGTCGCGACGCCCGGCACGCACCCTCGGCGCACGAGCCGAATGTCCTAGTAGCTCCGCTACGAGGACATTCGTCCCGCACACCGAGGGCACGCACCGAACGCCGCTCCTTGCTCCACGGGGCAACTCAATACAGGCCCTAGGAGAACGTCGCGGCGAGCGCCTCCGCCAGCCCCGGCACCAGGCTCGCGCCCGTGAGCACCTCGGTCGGGGAGTCCTTCTCGCGCAGCCGGACCGCCGACTCGCGCGAGCCGTCGCGCAGCACGGCCACGGTCAGGCGGACCTCCTGGCGCTCCGGGTGCGCGGCGACCCACTTCGCGAGCTGCTTGTCGCTCAGCCCCTGCGGTACGGACGCCTCCGCGGACGGGGGCAGCATCAGCCGCTCCACGGTCAGGGCGCAGCCGACGACGGCATCGGGCCAGGCGATGGTGCCGAGGAACTTGTCCAGGGGCATCCCGGCGGGCAGCTCGTCCTGCTCGACGGGGGTCAGCGAGGTCCGGCCGGCGTCGTCCGCGTCGACTCCGAGCTGGTGGGCGAGGCGCGGCTCCTGCCGGCGCAGCCGGGCGGTGTCGACCAGGGCGAACAGCCGGGCGGGCCGGTCCCAGCCCAGTCCGGCCGCGTACTCGTCGATCTCGAGGCAGGCGCGGGTGAGCGGGCTGGCCGCCATCGGCGTGCCGGGGGAGGGGGAAACGTTGGACATGGACAACATCCTGCCTCCTTTCCGGCGCATACCGGGAACTGACGGAAGCCTCCGTAAGTTGCAGGAGTGGGCTTTACCATCAAGGGCCCAGGTAAAGAAACGTCCAGTAACGAGACCCAGCTTTCGAGGTGCCCACCTTGGCTTTCCAGATGCCGGACCGCGGCTCAGGCCCTTCGGGGCCACGGATGAGAGTCGGCCGCCCGTCCAGGCGCGCCCGCACTCTTCTGATGACCTTGGGCGTGCTGGCCGTCCTCGGCATGGCCTTCATCATGTTCGCGGGCTTCTGGACGGACTGGCTCTGGTTCCGCTCCGTGAAGTACTCGAGCGTGTTCACCACCACCCTGTGGACCAGGATCGGCCTGTTCGCGGTCTTCGGCCTGCTGATGGCAGGGGCGGTCGGCTTCAACATCTGGCTGGCCCACCGGCTGCGGCCGCCGCTGAGCGCGATGTCGGTGGAGCAGCAGAGCCTCGACCGCTACCGGATGAGCGTCGCGCCGTACAAGAAGTGGCTGCTCCTGGGCATCTCCGCGCTCGTTGGCATGATCGCCGGCGCCTCCGCGGCGGGCCAGTGGAAGACGTGGCTCATGTACGTGAACGGGGTGCCCTTCGGCAAGAAGGACCCCCAGTTCGGGCTGGACGTCTCCTTCTACGCCTTCGACCTGCCCTGGTACCGCTTCCTCCTCGGCTTCGGCTTCGCCGCGGCCGTGCTCTCGGTGATCGCCGCCGTCGTCGTGCACTACCTGTACGGCGGCCTGCGCGTGACCAGCCCCGGCGCCCGCGCCACGGCCGCCGCCACGGGGCACCTGTCGGTGCTGCTGGGCCTCTTCGTCACGCTGAAGGCGGTCGCGTACTGGCTCGACCGGTACGGCCTGGCCGTGAAGTCCAGTGACTTCAAGGCCGCGGACAACTGGACCGGCCTGCGCTACGTCGACGCCAACGCCTACCTGCCGGCGAAGACGATCCTCGTCGCGATCGCCGCGATCTGCGCGGTGCTGTTCTTCGCGACGCTGTGGCGCCGCACCTGGCAGCTGCCCGTGATCGGCTTCGGCCTGATGGTGCTCTCCGCGATCCTGATCGGCGGGCTGTACCCGGCCATCGTGCAGAAGTTCCAGGTCCAGCCGAACGAGCAGGCCAAGGAGTCCCCGTACGTCCAGAAGAACATCCAGGCCACGCGGGACGCCTACGGCATCGACAAGTCCGACGTCACGGACTACCCGGACAGCGAGCAGGAGCAGGACAAGGCCAAGCTGCGCCAGGAGGCCGCCACCACGGCGAGCATCCGCCTGCTCGACCCGAACATCGTCTCCCCGGCCTTCCAGCAGCTCCAGCAGGTCAAGGGCTACTACGCCTTCCCGTCGACGCTGGCCGTCGACCGCTACAACGGCCAGGACACGGTCATCGGCCTGCGCGAGCTGAACATCGGCGGCATCCCGAAGAACAACTGGATCAACGACCACTTCAAGTACACGCACGGGTACGGCGTGGTCGCGGCCAAGGGCACCACGGTCGGCGACCAGGGCGCCCCGGACTTCACCCAGTCCGACCTGCCCTCCCGCGGCCAGTTCGGGACGGACTTCGAGCAGCGGATCTACTACGGCGAGCGGACGACGCAGTACTCGATCGTCGGCGGGCCGCAGAAGGAGCTCGACTACTCGGACGACAGGGGCGAGAAGGAGACGAGCTACGAGGGCAAGTCGGGCGTCAACCTCGACAACCCGGTCAACCGCGCCGCGTACGCCCTCGCCTTCAGCGAGCCGCAGATCCTGTACTCCGGTGCCATCGGCGACGGCTCGCGGATCCTCTACAACCGCACCCCGAAGGAGCGGATCGAGGCCGTCGCCCCGTGGCTGACGATCGACGGCGCCCCCTACCCGGCGGTGATCGACGGCCGGATCAAGTGGATCGTCGACGCGTACACGACGACCAACGGCTACCCGTACGCCTCGCGCACCACGCTGGGCCAGAGCACCGCGGACTCGCTGACCAACAGCCAGCGCGCGGTGGTGGCGCAGGAGAACCAGGTCAACTACATCCGCAACTCGGTCAAGGCCACCGTCGACGCCTACGACGGCGCCGTCAGCCTCTACCAGTGGGACACCCAGGACCCGGTCCTGAAGACCTGGATGAAGGCCTTCCCCGGCACGGTCAAGCCGAAGTCCGAGATCTCCAAGCCGCTCATGGACCACCTGCGCTACCCGCAGGACCTCTTCAAGGTCCAGCGCGAGCTGCTCACCCGCTACCACGTCACCGACCCGCAGACCTTCCTCAGCGGCAGTGAGGCCTGGGCCGTCCCGGACGACCCGACCAACAAGGCCGGCACGGCGGTTCCGCCGTACTACCTGTCGCTGAAGACGCCGGGCCAGGCGGAGAAGGACCAGGTCTTCTCGCTCACGACGACGTTCACGCCGAACGAGCGGGACAACCTGAGCGCGTTCATGTCGGTCAACGCCGACCCGGGCTCCAAGGACTACGGCAAGATCCGCATCCTGAAGATGCCGACGAGCAAGCCGGTCGACGGCCCGAAGCAGGTGCAGAGCAAGTTCCAGTCGGAGCCGAAGATCGCCGAGTCGATCCGGCTGCTGCGCGGCGGCGACTCCGAGGTGGAGTACGGCAACCTCCTCGCCGTCCCGATCGAGGGCAAGATGCTCTACGTGGAGCCCGTGTACGTGCGCAGCTCCGGCCTGAAGTACCCGCTGCTGCGCAAGGTGCTGGTGACGTACGGCACGCAGACGGCCTTCGAGGACACCCTCGACAAGGCGCTGAACGTGGTCTTCGGGGCGGAGGCGCCGACGACGCCGGTGCCGCCGAACCAGCCGGGTGACGGGACGGCGCAGCAGCCTCCGGCCCCGCAGGACCCGACGGTCAAGGCCGCCCTCTCCGACGCCCAGAAGGCGATCGAGGAGGCGGACAAGGCGATGAAGGCCGGAGACTGGGCGGCCTACGGCAAGGCCCAGGCCGACCTGCAGGCGGCGCTGAAGCGGGCGATCGACGCGGAGGCGAAGACGGCGGCCCCCAAGCCGGCCGGCTGAACGCGGTAATGGCTCGGTCCCGTGTCGTGATACTGTGGTGTCACCGACGCGGGGTGGAGCAGCTCGGTAGCTCGCTGGGCTCATAACCCAGAGGTCGCAGGTTCAAATCCTGTCCCCGCTACTGAAAACGAAGGCCCGGATCCCATGGGATCCGGGCCTTCGTCATGTCCGGAATCGACGCGTGGGGGCATGAGGTAGCTGAGACGGGTGAGTTGACGTGGGAGCGTGTTTGACTTGTCTCTCTGTGGGCATGTCGACAAAACGCTGTAGTGACCTCACAGGCTGCGACATACCAGGTGTACGCGGGTAGCAGGTGATGCGACGATGGGATATATGGGGGACAGGTCAACTCTGCTGGAGACAGGGCGGTTTGTGAGGTCGGCCGAAACCGGATCGGGTGCAGCAGTCAAAGAGGAGGCTCGGGCCGTTAACGCGCAGACCGCCCCGACCGATGCGGGCTTCGCGGAAGAAGTCCTCGCCGAGGCCGACGGGGCGAGCGACGCCGAACTGGAGGCGCGCCACCGCGTGGCGGCCGACCGAGGCGACCCCGGAGCGATGAGCGTGCTCGGAGCCCTGCTGCTGCGCCGCGGCGACCTGGACGGGGCCGAGCCCTACCTGCGCGGCGCGACGGCGGAGGGGGACCGCGCCGCCGCCAACAACCTGGGCGTCCTGCTGCTCCAGCGCGGCTACCCCGAGGAGGCCGCCGGCTGGTGGCGCGTCGCGGCCGTCGCAGGCTCCGCGCCCGCCGCGCACGCCCTGGGCCGCCACTTCCGCGAGCGCGGCGACGAGCCCGCCGCCGAGTACTGGCTCCGCCAGGCGGCGGAATCCGGCCATGCCCTCGGTGCGTACGGGCTCGCCGAGCTCCTGGAGCACCGCGGCGACAGGGGCGTCGAGCGGTGGCTGCGGCAGGCCGCCGAGCAGGGACACCGCGAGGCCGCCTACCGCCTGGCCCGCCACCTGCGCAAGGGCGACCCCGCCGAAGCCGAGCAGTGGTACCGGCAGGCCGCCGCCCGCGGGCACCGGCGCGCCGCCCTGCACCTGGGAGCCCTGCTGGAAGCCCGCGGCGAGCTCAAGGAGGCCGGGCGCTGGTACCTGACCTCCGCCAAGCAGGGCGAGGCCCGCGCCGCCTGCGCCCTGGGCTTCCTGCTGCGCGACGCGGGCGACGAGGAGGGCGCCGTCTCCTGGTGGAAGCGGGCCGCCCAGGACGGCGACGGCAACGCCGCCAACGCGCTCGGCGCCCTGCACGCCGCCCGCGGGGAGACCGAGACCGCGGAGAAGTGGTACCGCATCGCCATGGACGCGGGCGACCAGAACGGGGCGTACAACCTTGCTTTGCTGTGCGCGGCACAGGACCGCACCGCGCAGGCCGAGCAGTGGTACCGCCGGGCCGCCTACGCGGGGCACCGCGAGGCGGCCAACGCGCTCGCGATCATGCTGCTCCAGGTCGGCGACGCCGCGGGGGCCGAGCCGTGGTTCTCCAAGGCCGCCGAGGCGGGCAGCGTCGACGCCGCCTTCAACCTGGGGATCCTCTACGCCGGCCGCGACGACGACCGGACCGCGCTGAAGTGGTACGAGCGGGCGGCCGCCGCCGGCCACACCGACGCCGCGCTCCAGGTCGGCATCGCGCTCGTCCGCGACGGCGAGGAGCGCGCGGCCGAACGGCACCTGCGGTGCGCGGCCGGCGGCGGCAGCGCCGAAGCCGCGTTCCGGCTGGCCGCGCTGCTGGAGTCGCTGGCCCCGCCTCCGGAGCCGCCGGCCCTGGGGGAGCCGGTCGGCGCCGCGCGCACCGAGAGCGAGGAGTGGTACGAGCGCGCCGCCGAGCTCGGGCACCGGCGCGCCCAGGTCCGGGTCGGCATGCTGGCGGCGGCCCGCGGGGACACGGCGGTCGCGGCCCGCTGGTACCGGGAGGCGGCGGAGGCCGGCTCCCGCAACGGCGCGTTCAACCTCGGGCTGCTGCTGGCCCGGGAGGGTGACGAGCCGGAGGCGGCCCTGTGGTGGACCCGCGCCGCCGTCGCCGGCCACGGCCGGGCCGCGCTGCGCCTGGCCCTGCTCGCCGCCCGCCACGGCGACCTCGCGGAGGGGCAGAAGTGGTGCCTGCGCGCCATGGAGCTCGGGCCGGCCGAGGTCGCCGAGCGGGCCGCCCGGCTGCGCGACGCGCTGGCCGAGGAGCTGTCCGCCTGACCCCCGCCGCGCGCGCCCGCAGCCGTGCGGCCGGTGCGGCACCCAATGGATTTGCATCTGCGGCGATCCCTCGCGTACGGTGGGGTCTACCGACGCGGGGTGGAGCAGCTCGGTAGCTCGCTGGGCTCATAACCCAGAGGTCGCAGGTTCAAATCCTGTCCCCGCTACTAGACGAAGGCCCGGATCCTCTGGATCCGGGCCTTCGGCGTTCCCACGGTCGGGCGCATCGCAACCGCAAGCCCGCCGCCGCGGCCCCGCCCGCCGCGCACATGCGCACATGCCGGAGGGCCGGCGGCGGTTGTCCGCCCCCGGCCCTCCTCGTGTTCCTTCGCTCTCCCTGCGGCCGCGGCCGCGCGGCTACACGCCCGCGCAGTCCGGGCAGAGGCCGCGGTAGGTCACCTCGACCGCCGACACGGTGAAGCCGAAGCGCTCCGCGTCCGGCAGGTCGGCCAGCGGGTTGCCCGAGGGGTGCACGTCCCGGATCGCCCCGCACTGCGCGCACACGAGGTGCTGGTGGGGCCGGTGGGCGTTCGGGTCGTACCGCTTGGCCCGGCGGTCCGTGGACACCTCCAGGACCTCGCCGAGGGTCACGAGCTCGCCGAGGGTGTTGTAGACGGTCGCGCGGGAGATCTCGGGCAGCTTGTCCACGGCGCGGGCGTGCACCTCGTCGGCCGTGAGGTGCACGTGGTCGCCGTCGAGCACCTCCGCCACCACGCGCCGCTGTGCGGTCATGCGCCATCCGCGTGCGCGAAGTCGTTCCAGCAGGTCACTCATGCACACCAGCCTAACAGTGAGGGGACCGGGTGTAAGTCCCGATCCCGTGTGGACTTGGATCTCTGCTTGACTTGGACAAAGTCCATCGTAGGATCGTGTGTAAGACGAACGCACCACGGACAGGACATGGCGCGATGACGCAGGAGGCGCACGTGACGCAGGGACCGCTCACCACGGAGGCCGGGGCTCCGGTCGCGGACAACCAGAACAGCGAGACCGCGGGCCTCGGCGGGCCGGTCCTCGTCCAGGACCAGCTGCTGCTGGAGAAGCTCGCCCACTTCAACCGCGAGCGCATACCGGAGCGCGTCGTCCACGCCCGCGGGGCCGGCGCGTACGGCACCTTCACCGTCACCCGCGACGTCACGCAGTGGACCCGGGCGAAGTTCCTGTCGGAGGTCGGCAAGCAGACCGAGACCTTCCTGCGCTTCTCCACCGTCGCCGGCAACCTCGGCGCCGCCGACGCCGTCCGCGACCCGCGCGGCTGGGCGCTGAAGTTCTACACCGAAGAGGGCAACTACGACCTCGTCGGCAACAACACCCCGGTGTTCTTCATCAAGGACGCCATCAAGTTCCCGGACTTCATCCACACCCAGAAGCGCGACCCGTACACCGGCTCCACCGAGGCCGACAACGTCTGGGACTTCTGGAGCCTGTCGCCCGAGTCCACCCACCAGGTCACCTGGCTGTTCGGCGACCGCGGCATCCCCGCCTCGTACCGCCACATGAACGGCTACGGCTCGCACACCTACCAGTGGAACAACGAGGCCGGCGAGGTCTTCTGGGTCAAGTACCACTTCAAGACCGACCAGGGCATCCGGAGCCTCACCCAGGCCGAGGCCGACAGGCTCGCCGGCGAGGACCCCGACAGCCACCAGCGCGACCTGCGCCAGGCCATCGAGCGGGGCGACTTCCCGACCTGGACCGTGCAGGTGCAGATCATGCCCGCGGCCGACGCGGCGGCGTACCGCTTCAACCCGTTCGACCTCACCAAGGTGTGGCCGCACGAGGACTACCCGCCGATCGAGATCGGCCGGCTGGAGCTCAACCGCAACCCCGAGAACATCTTCGCCGAGGTCGAGCAGGCGATCTTCTCCCCGGCCCACTTCGTGCCCGGCATCGGCCCGTCCCCCGACAAGATGCTCCAGGGCCGCCTCTTCGCCTACGGCGACGCCCACCGCTACCGGGTCGGCATCAACGCCGACCACCTGCCGGTGAACCGCCCGCACGCGACCGTGGCGCGCACCAACTCCCGCGACGGGATCCTCTACGACGGCCGCCACGGCGGTGCGAAGAACTACGAGCCGAACAGCTTCGGCGGCCCGCACCAGACCGACCGCCCGCTGTGGCAGCCGGTCCCGGTCGCCGGCGCCACCGGCAACCACGCCGCCCCGGTGCACGCCGAGGACAACGACTTCGTCCAGGCCGGCGCCCTCTACCGCCTCATGTCCGAGGACGAGAAGGCCCGCCTCGTGGAGAACCTCGCCGGCTTCATCGCCAAGGTCTCCCGCGACGACATCGTCGAGCGGGCGATCGGCAACTTCCGCCAGGCCGACGGCGACTTCGGCAAGCGGCTGGACGCCGCGGTCCAGGCCCTGCGCGGCTGACGAGCCGCTGCCGTGGCGCGCGACGGGCCGGCAGCCCCTCGGGGGCTCGCCGGCCCGTCGCCGTTCTGCCGTTCTGCCGTTCCCGCGCCTGTCCCCGGGCCGCTAGGCCGGTACGGCGGCGCCGCGCCGGGCCGGCACCCAGCAGCGGATGATGTCGCGGACGGACACGATGCCCACTGGCCCGCCGTCCTCCAGCACGATCAGGTGCCGGAAGCCGCCGTGGGCCATCGCCTCGGCGGCTTCCACGAGGGGCGCCTCGGGGGTGCAGAACACGACGTTGTTCGTGGTGTGCGCACCTACGGACTCGCGGTCGGGGTCGTGCCCCGCGCCTATGGAGTTGAGGACGTCCCGTTCGGTCAGGATGCCGATGCCGCTGTGCTCGGGGTCGAGGACGACGGCTGCGCCGACCCGGCGGCCGGACATCAGGCAGGCCGCCTGGCGCAGGGTGTGGGTGGGGCCGAGGGTGAGGATCACGGTGCTCATGGCGTCACGGACGAGCATGAAGAGGCCACCTCCTGGATGAAGTCCTCCGCCCGCACTTCGAGAAGGCATTCACAAGCGCACAAGGGGAGGAGTTTCAGACTCCCACGCGCGCCGGGGGCCAACAAGAGGGCGTGCACCCGGTTCCCGGTATGCGGCCCGCGTGCGCCGTCAGGCGCGGGGGCGCAGGTATCCGAGCATCTCCTCGTGCAGCAGCCCGTTCGACGCCGCCGCGTTGCCGCCGTGTACGCCGTCCACCCCGTCCAGGCTGGTGAACCGGCCGCCCGCCTCCTGCACCACGGCCGCGATCGCCGCCATGTCCCAAAGACTCAGCTCCGGCTCCGCGCACAGGTCCAGCGACCCCTCCGCGACCATCATGTACGGCCAGAAGTCGCCGTACCCGCGGGTGCGCCAGCACTGCCGGCTCAGCTCCAGGAACCCCTCCAGCCGGCCCTGCTCCTCCCACCCGCCCAGCGAGGAGTACGCGAACGACGCGTCCCGCAGGGAGCCCACCCGCGAGACCCCGATCCGCTGCGGCTCGCCGCCCAGCGCCCCGCCGGCGTACGCGCCCGAGCCCTCGGCCGCCCACCAGCGCCGGCCCAGGGCGGGCGCCGAGACCACGCCGACCACGGGCCGGAACCCGCCGTCGGCGCCCTCCTCCATCAGCGAGACGAGCGTCGCCCACACCGGGACCCCGCGCACGTAGTTCTTCGTCCCGTCGATCGGGTCGACCACCCACCGGCGGGGGCCGCTGCCCTTCAGCCCGTACTCCTCGCCCAGGATCGCGTCCTCGGGCCGCGCGGCCTCGATGCCGGCCCGGACCGCCTCCTCCGCCGCCCGGTCCGCCTCGGTCACCGGCGTCATGTCCGGCTTCGTCTCCACCTGGAGGTCGAGGGCACGGAACCGCTGCATGGTCACGGCGTCCGCGGCGTCGGCGAGTTCGAGGGCGAGGCGCAGGTCATCGTCATAAGAGGGCATGTCCGGCACTTTATCGGGACGGCCGGGGCCCGGCGAGGGGTGTCCGCGGTGCGGGCTCCGGGGCGCCCTTGACAGGATCTGTCGGCCCGTCAACTCTGGCGGTCAGTCAAGCAGGGAGGGGCACAGATGCCGACAGCCCGGGAGTCCTTGCTGGAGGCGGCGGGAGCGGCGCTCTCGGCGCGCCCCTGGCCCTCCGTGCGGATGGTCGACGTGGCGGCCGCCGCCGGGGTGTCGCGGCAGACCCTCTACAACGAGTTCGGGGGCAAGGCGGGCCTCGGCCGCGCCCTCGTACGCCGCGAGGCCGACTGGTACCTCGACGGCGTCGACCGGGTCCTGCGCGCCCCCGCCGCCGGGAGCGGCGACCGCCTCGCCTCCCTCGCCGAGTGGACCGTGCGGGCCGCCGCGGCCCGGCCCCTCGTACGCGCCCTGCTGACCGGGCACTGGGACGGCAACCTCCCGGCCCCGCCCGGCCGCGGGGCGCGGCCCGGAGTACCCGCGCCCGGTCCGGGGGAGCTGGCCGGTGCGGTGCGCGACCGGGCCGCCGAGGTGCTCGCCGCGCCCGACGCCGCGCACCGGTGCGAGCTCGCCGTGCGCCTCGCGCTGTCGTACGTGGTCGCGCCCGCGCGCGAGAGCGGGCTGGGGGAGCTGCTCGGGCTGCTGCGGCTGCTCAGTGGGCCGACCCGGACAGCTGGAGTCCGATGACGCCGAGGATGACCAGCGAAATCGAGACGATCTTGAGGGTGGAGACCAGGTCGCCGAGGAACACCATGCCGTAGACGGCCGTGCCCGCCGCCCCGATGCCCGTCCACACCGCGTACGCCGGGCCCACGTCCAGCTTCTTCAGGGCCATCGTCAGGAGCCCGAAGCTGCCGACCGCGAAGGCGGCGAAGGCGATCGTCGGCCACAGCCGGGTGAACCCGTGCGACAGCTTCAGGCAGACCGCGAAACCGGTCTCCAACAGTCCGGCGACGACGACCAGCAGCCACGCCATGGCGAATGCCTCCCCGCCTCAAGGTGACATCGCGTCACTCGGTGCGCTTATGCATTCACCGGACGGCGGCCGCGGCAAACCCCGGCGGATCCCGCCGAACCCCGCCGGACGATCAGTCCCCTTCGCGGCGCTCGCGGGTGCGCAGCAGCCGGCGCAGCGAATCCAGCCGCGCCGGATCGGCGTGCCCCTCCTCCACCCACGCGTCCAGCGCGCAGTCCTGCTCGTCGTGGCTGCACGCCCGCGGGCAGTCCTCGGTGCCGGGCACCAGGTCGGGGAAGGCGAGGATCACCCGCGACGGGTCCACGTGGTGCAGGCCGAACGAGCGCACGCCCGGGGTGTCGATGACCCAGCCGTCACCCGACGGCAGCGGCAGCGCCAGCGCCGAGGTGGTGGTGTGCCGGCCGCGGCCCGTCACCGCGTTGACGTGGCCCGTGGCACGCTGGCGGCCCTCGCCGACCAGCGAGTTCACCAGAGTCGTCTTGCCGACGCCCGAGTGCCCCACGAAGGCGGTGATCCGGCCCGCCAGCCGCTCGCGCACCCGCTCGGCGGCCTCGCCAACAGCCAGCTCCTCGCGGTTGGTCACCACGTACGCCAGGCCGAACGAGGCGTACACCTCAAGGAGCTTGTCCGGGGACGTCAGATCGGACTTGGTCAGCACCAGCAGCGGCTCCAGTCCCGCGTCGTACGCGGCCACCAGGCAGCGGTCGATCATCCGCGGCCGCGGCTCGGGGTCCGCCAGCGCCGTGACGATCGCCAGCTGGTCGGCGTTGGCGACGACCACCCGCTCGTACGGGTCGTCGTCGTCCGCGGTGCGCCGCAGCACCGACCTGCGCTCCTCGATCCGCACGATCCGCGCGAGGGTGTCCTTCCCGCCCGACAGGTCGCCGACGAGCCACACCCGGTCGCCGACCACGGCCGCCTTGCGGCCCAGCTCGCGGGCCTTCATCGCGACGACCGTGCGGTCCTCCACCAGGCAGGTCAGCCGGCCGCGGTCGACGGTGAGGACGAAGCCCTCGGCCGCGTCCTCGTGCTTGGGCCGCTTGCTGGTCCGGGGCCGGTTGCCCTTCGGGTTGGGCCGCGCCCGGATGTCGTCCTCGTCGGTGTGCTTGCCGTACCTGCGCATGACCGGGCCCTACGCTCCCGCTCCCGCGAGCATGTCCGTCCACATCCTGGGGAAGTCGGGCAGGGTCTTCGCGGTCGTCGCCACGTTCTCGATCTGCACGCCCTCGACGGCCAGGCCGATCACCGCGCCCGCGGTGGCCATCCGGTGGTCGTCGTAGGTGCGGAACACCCCGCCGTGCAGCGGCCGCGGACGGATGTGCAGTCCGTCGGCGGTCTCGGTGACGTCGCCGCCGAGACCGTTGATCTCCGCGGTCAGCGCCGCCAGCCGGTCCGTCTCGTGCAGCCGCAGGTGCGCCACCCCGCGCAGCGTGGACGGCGAGTCGGCCAGCGCCGCCACGGCCGCGATGCCCGGGGTCAGCTCGCCGACCTCGCCGAGGTCCACGTCGATGCCGTGGATCTTGCCGCTGCCGGTGAAGACCAGGCCCGCGTCGGTCACCTCGCAGGAACCGCCCATTTCGGTGAAGATGCGGCGCAGCTCGTCACCGGGCTGGGTGGTGCGGCGCGGCCAGTCGGGGATGGTGACCGTGCCGCCGGTGATCAGGGCCGCGGCGAGGAACGGCTGCGCGTTCGACAGGTCCGGCTCCACCACCAGGTCGCGGCCGAGCAGCGCGCCCGGCGAGACCCGCCACACGTTCTTCTCGCCGCCCGCCTCCGGGGTGTCGACCTGGGCGCCCGCCGCGCGCAGCATCTCCACCGTCATCCGGATGTGCGGCATCGACGGCAGGGTCGCGCCGGTGTGCCGCACCTCCACGCCCTGGTTGAAGCGGGGCGCCGACAGCAGCAGCGCGGAGACGAACTGCGAGGAGTTGCTCGCGTCCAGCTCGATCGGGCCGCCCTCCAGGGCGCCGCCGCCGTGGACGGTCATGGGCAGCGCGCCGCGGCCGCCGTCGTCGATACGGGCGCCCAGGCCGCGCAGGGCGTTGATGACCTGGCCGAGGGGGCGCTCGTAGGAGCGCGGGTCGCCGTCGAAGCGGATGTCGCCGGAGGCGAGCGTCGCGACGGGCGGCAGGAACCGCATGACAGTGCCCGCGTTGCCGACGTCCACGGAGGCCGGGCCGTGCAGGGCCGCGGGGATGATCCGCCAGGCCTCGCCGCCGGCGGCGTCGCCGGAGCTGGAGGAGGCGGTCTCCTCGATGCCGACGCCCATGGCGCGCAGCGCGTCCGCCATGAGCTGCGAGTCGCGCGAGCGCAGCGGGCGGCGCACCCAGCCGGGCTCGGCGGCGAGCGCGGCCAGCACCAGGGCGCGGTTGGTGACCGACTTCGACCCGGGCACGGTGACGGTGGCGTGGACGGTCCCGTCTGCGTGCGGGGCAGGCCAGAGGGCGGGAGGCGCGGGGGTGTCGGTCATGGCCACCACTTTAGTGGCTCCCCGAAGGGCCCGATCGTGTTCGAGCCTCGCCCCGGGGCGCGGTCTCAGAGGTTGAGAAGCCAGCGCCCGCCGCCGATGAGCGAGCACAGCGCCACCGCGTGGAAGAGGAACAGCCACAGCACCGCAGGGGTGTGCGTCAGGCGCCCCAGCTGGTCCGCGTCCGAATCGGGCGCCCCGCCGTGCCGGCGCTTGGCGCCCAGCTCGAAGACCGGCCGGACCCCGCCCAGCAGCAGGAACCAGACGGCCGCGTAGGCGAACGCCGCCTGCACCTGCGCCGGGGCCAGCCAGGAGACCAGGACGAACGTTCCGCCGGTGAGCACCATCGTCAGCGCCCCGTACGCGTTGCGGATCATCAGGAGCATCGCCAGCAGCAGGGCCGTCGCCGCCCACAGCAGGAGCGTGATCCGGTGCGCGGACAGCAGCGCCGCCCCGCCGAGGCCGAGCAGGGACGGCGCGGTGTAGCCGGCGGCCGCCGTGAGGATCATGCCGGGGCCGGTCGGCTTGCCGCGGCTGACGGTGACCCCGCTGGTGTCCGAGTGCAGCCGTATCCCGTCCAGGCGGCGGCCCGTCAGCAGGGCCAGCAGCCCGTGGCCGCCCTCGTGCGCGATGGTGACCGCGTTGCGGGACACCCGCCACACGGGCCCGGGCGTGACCAGCACCAGCGCGGCCAGGCCCGTCGCGATCACCAGCCACGTGGCCGGCGCCTCCTGTATTCCGGTGAGCCGGTCCCACAGGCCGGCGGTCGTGCTGCTGTCCATGGGGTGGCGGGCTCCTTGCGGTGGTGGTCGGGTGACATGGCAGTGTGGCAGCCATGTGCGGACGGTATGCAGCGAGTCGCAGCCCCGAGGAGCTGGCGGAACTCTTCGGCGTCGAGCGCTGGGAGCCCGAGGAGGCCCTGGCACCCGACTGGAACGTGGCACCCACCAAGCAGGTCCGCATCGTCCTCGACCGCCCCCTGAAGGACGCCGCCGGCCCGCGTCCGGTTCGCCAGCTGCGCGTCGTGAAGTGGGGGCTCGTGCCCTCCTGGGCCGCGAACGCCGACGGAGCCGCCCGGATGATCAACGCCCGGGCGGAGACCCTTGCCGAGAAGCCGTCCTTCCGCCGCCCCTTCGCCCAGCGCCGCTGCATCGTCCCCGCCGACGGCTACTACGAGTGGGCCACCGGGCACGACGAGCGCCGCCTGGAGGTCGAAGGCCTCGGGAAGCGCTCCCGCAAGCAGCCCTACTTCGTCCTCCCCGCCGACGGCTCCGTCCTGGCCATGGCCGGCATCTACGAGTTCTGGCGCGACCCGGCCGTGCCCGCCGGCCGCCCCGGCGCCTGGTGGGCCACCTGCTCGGTGGTCACCACGGAGGCCGAGACCGCCCCGCTGGCCGCGGCCCCCGCCGACGGGCCGCGCTCGCTCTCCGAGATCCACCCGCGGATGCCGCTCGCGCTCACCCCCGACCGGTGGGACGCCTGGCTGGACCCGGCGAACACCGACGCGGACGGCGCGCTCCAGGAGCTCCTCGCACCCCCGCCCGCCGGGCTGATGCGCGCCTACCCGGTCTCCACCGCGGTCAGCAGCGTCCGCAACAACGGCCCCGGGCTGCTGGCCGAACTCGACGCGCCGGAAGAGGCGACCCTGTTCTGAAACGGCAGGATGGGGCCATGACCACGCGCACCCGGAGCGTCGAGACCCCCGCGGGCGAGGCCCGCATCACCTGGTACCCCGCGGCCGGCGGGGCCCGGCTCGTCCTGGCCCTCGGCCACGGTGCGGGCGGCGGCATCGAGGCCCGCGACCTGCAGGCGCTGGCCGCCGGCCTGCCCGGCCGCGGCGTCACGGTCGCCCTCGTCGAGCAGCCCTGGAGGGTCGCCGGCCGGAGGGTCGCGGCCGCTCCCAAGGTGCTCGACGAGGGCTGGCGCGGCCTGTGGCCGGCACTGGCCGAGCCCGGCCTGCCGGTCGTGGCCGGCGGGCGCAGCGCGGGCGCCCGGGTGGCCTGCCGCACCGGGGCCGGCCTCGGCGCCGCCGGGGTGCTGGCGCTGGCGTTCCCGCTGCACCCGCCGGGCCGCCCCGAGCGGTCCCGGGCCGCGGAGCTGACCGGGGCGGGCCTGCCCGTCCTGGTCGTCCAGGGAGGCCGGGACCCGTTCGGGCGGCCCGAGGAGTTCCCGCCGCCCGGCCCGCCGGCGTACGAACTGCTGGAGGCGGCCGGGGCCGACCACGGCTTCGCGGTGCCGAAGAAGGGATCCCGCACCCAGGAGGAGGCCCTGGAGGCGATCACCGAGGGCGTTGCCGACTGGCTGGACCGGCTGGTCCCGGCCGCAGCCGCCGCGACCTGACGGATTCGGCAGAGCCCGCCCGGGAGGGGAATGCGCGGCCCGGCCATGGCGTTGTCCGGATGTCGGAACGCAGGGGACCGCGTCGGAGGAGAGCAAGCGCATGACCCAGGTCATCAGCCAGAGCCGTCCGCAGGCCGAAGGGCTCGAATGGACGGTCCTGCCCGGGCCCAGGCGGGGCCCGCTCCGGGCGGCGGAGGGCCGGGATGGTCGACTATTCTCCGATTCGAGCGGGTCCGCACTCGGAGCCGCCACGCAGTCGGAGGAGGTGGGTCCTGTCGCTGGGACCGACGGAGGCCAGGCGGAGGAGACGGCCGCCGAGCGCAATGCGCGCTTCGAGCGGGACGCCCTCGGCTACCTCGACCAGATGTACTCGGCCGCGCTGCGCATGACGCGCAATCCGGCCGACGCCGAGGACCTGGTCCAGGAGACGTACGCGAAGGCGTACGCGTCCTTCCACCAGTTCCGTGAGGGCACCAACCTGAAGGCGTGGCTCTACCGCATTCTGACCAACACCTTCATCAACTCCTACCGCAAGAAGCAGCGCGAGCCGCAGCGCAGTGCGGCGGAGGAGATCGAGGACTGGCAGCTGGCGCGCGCCGAGTCGCACATGTCCACGGGCCTGAGGTCGGCCGAGTCGCAGGCACTCGACCACCTGCCCGACTCGGACGTGAAGGAGGCGCTCCAGGCCATTCCGGAGGAGTTCCGCATCGCGGTCTACCTTGCCGACGTGGAGGGCTTTGCGTACAAGGAGATCGCGGACATCATGGGTACACCCATCGGTACGGTCATGTCCCGGCTGCACCGTGGCCGCCGTCAACTCCGCGGAATGCTGGAGGACTACGCCCGCGAGCGCGGGCTGGTCCCCGCCGGCGCGGGAGAGTCGAACGACCTGAAAGGCTCGGGCTCATGAGCTGCGGAGAGCCGCACGAGACGGAGTGCTCCGAGGTCCTGGACCACCTGTACGAGTTCCTGGACCACGAGATGCCCGACAGCGACTGCACGAAGTTCGAGACGCATTTCGGCGAGTGCAATCCCTGTCTGGAGAAGTACGGCCTGGAAAAGGCCGTGAAGAAGCTGGTGAAGCGGTGCTGCGGCTCGGACGACGTGCCGAGCGACCTGCGCGCCAAGGTGATGGGGCGGATCGACCTGATCCGCTCCGGGCAGGCGGTGCCCGAGCACGACGTGACCGCCGATCCCGCCGCCGGCTGACCGCGCCGCGGGCGGCCCCGCCGCCCCGTTCACCCGAAGGCGCCAATCCGCGGGCGTTCGTACGGAGCGGCGCCGGAAACCGGCCCCCGCATCAGGGGGCCGAGCCGTTTTTCCGGGCCGGACGTGACGGAGTCACCCCCCTCCCGCCGGGGTAACCCATGGGTAATGAGCGGCCGTCCGAGTGGGCATGGTTGGATGCGAGTAGGAGCGTCCGTGAGGGTGTCCGCAAGGCTTCACCGTTGGACCGGCAGGCGGGAATCGTGAGGATCTTCGGGAAGGTACGGCATAGGCCCTCCGCCTCGTGGCGGCAGGCCACCGACCGAGCGTTCACACTGATCGGCGACGGTCGGTACGAGGACGCGGGTGCGCTGCTGACCAGAGCCGCCGACCTGGAGCCCTGGCTGTCCGAGTCGTGGTTCAACCTGGCGCTGCTGCACAAGTTCCGGCACGACTGGGAGCAGGCGCGCGCCGCGGGCCTGCGGGCGGTCGCCCTCCTGGACCGGGAGGCCGGCGCCCCCGACTGGTGGAACGTCGGCATCGCGGCGACCGCCCTCCAGGACTGGCCGCTGGCCCGGCGGGCCTGGCAGGCGTACGGGCTGAAGGTGCCCGGCGACCCGTACGGCAAGGGCGGCGAACCGGTCGGCATGGAACTCGGCAGCGCGGCCGTGCGGCTCTCCCCCGAGGGGGAGGCCGAGGTCGTCTGGGGCCGCCGGCTCGATCCGGCCCGCATCGAGGTCCTGTCGATCCCGCTGCCCTCCTCGGGGCGGCGCTGGGGCGAGGTCGTCCTGCACGACGGCGTGCCGAACGGCGAGCGCATCACCGCGGCAGGCCCCTCCTACCCCGTCTTCGACGAGATCGAGCTGTGGGCGCCCTCGCCGGTGCCGACCTGGGTCGTGCTGCTGGAGGCCGCCGCCGAGTCCGACCGGGACGCGCTCGAACAGCTCGCGTCCGACGCGGGGTTCGCCGCCGAGGACTGGTCCTCCTCCGTACGGCTGCTGTGCCGGACCTGCTCCGAGAGCGCGATGCCGAGCGGCGAGGGCGACGGGGAGCACCTCGACCCGCACGACCACAGCGAACCGGGCCACCCCGGGCCGCTCGGGCACCGCACGGCCGGATCGGGCTCCCTGTGGGTGCCGGAGCGGGAGTGCGGCATCGCGGCGCCCGCCGGCCTGGTGCAGGGGCTCCTCGACGGCTGGGTCGCGGACAGCCCCGACACCCGTGCTTGGCGGGATCTCGAAGAAGTCTGCTGACCGGGCACCGTAGGCTGTACCGGCACAATCGGTGAACGGGTCGACCCACGGAAGGCTTACGGCGGACATGGCGCAGCAGGAGAACGAGGTCATCGCGGTGGACGACGACGGTTACGTCGTGGACACCGAGGACTGTGAGGCGCGCGAGCTCGCCCACCGCGAGCGCGGCACCGCCCGTCCCATCACGGTGGTCGGCAACCCGGTGCTGCACCGCGAGTGCAAGGACGTCACCGAGTTCGGCGACGAACTGGCCAAGCTGATCGACGACATGTTCGCCAGCCAGAAGGCCGCCGAGGGCGTCGGACTCGCCGCGAACCAGATCGGCGTGGACGCCAAGGTCTTCGTCTACGACTGCCCGGACGACGAGGGCGTCCGCCACACCGGCGTTGTCGTCAACCCCAGGCTCGTGGAGCTGCCCGCCGGCTCCCGCGTCCTCGACGACTCCAACGAGGGCTGCCTGTCCGTCCCGACCGCCTACGCCTCGCTGGCCCGCCCGGACTACGCCGAGGTCACCGGGCAGGACGCCCAGGGCAACCCGATCAAGGTGAGGGGCACCGGCTACTTCGCGCGCTGCCTCCAGCACGAGACGGACCACCTGTACGGCTACCTGTACATCGACCGCCTCTCCAAGCGGGACCGCAAGGACGCCCTGCGGCAGATGGCCGAGGGCACCCCGCGCTACGAGACCGTGCCGAACGACTGACGCGGCGAGGCGGTCCGCGGCGGCGCGGCGGCCGGCCCCCGGCCTCAGGCCGCCGTGCCGCCCGGACCGCGGAAGGTGCGGCGGAAGGCGTTCGGCGTCGTGCCGAGGGTCCGCAGGAAGTGGTGGCGCAGTGCGGCCGCGCTGCCGAAGCCGCAGCGGCCCGCGATGGCGTCCACCGTGTCGTCCGTGGCTTCCAGAAGCTCCTGCGCCAGCAGCACGCGCTGCCGCAGCACCCACTGGTAGGGGGTCGTCCCCGTCTCCTGCAGGAAGCGGCGCGCGAAGGTCCGCGGGGACATCCGGGCCCGCTCCGCGAGCTGCTCGACGGTGATCTCCTCGGCCAGGTGGCCTGCCATCCACGCGATCACCCCGCCGACCGCGTCGCCGGACGCACGGGGCAGCGGGCGGCGGATGTACTGGGCCTGGCCGCCGTCCCGGTGCGGCGGCACCACCATCCGCCGGGCCACCACCCCCGCCGCCTCCGCGCCGTGCTCCTGCCGCAGCAGGTGCAGGCAGGCGTCGATCCCCGAGGCCGTGCCCGCGGCGGTCACCACCGGGCCCTCGTCCACGTACAGCACGCCGGGGTCGACGACGGCCCGCGGGAAGCGACGCGCCAGGGTCTCGGCGTGCATCCAGTGCGTCGTGCAGCGCCGGCCGTCGAGCAGCCCGGCCGCGCCCAGCACGAAGGCGCCGCTGCACACGCTGAGTACCCGCGCCCCGCGGTCCACGGCCCGGCGCAGGGCCGCCAGCAGCGGCTCCGGGTACGTGCGCGCGGCGGCGCCGCGGTCGGCCGGGACGCAGACCAGGTCCGCCTCGTCCAGGCGCTCCACCCCGTGTGGGGCGACCACGTCGAAGTGCCCGTCGCCGGCGGGGGTGCGGCGGTCGCCCGCCGCGCAGACCGCGAAGTCGAACGCCGGCAGCCCCTCCGCACTGCGGTCGATGCCGAACACCTCGCAGAAGATGCCCAGCTCGAAGGGGGCCACCCCGGGCATCAGCGCCACAGCCACGTTCTTCAGCACGACCACAGTCTGGCAGGAACCCAGGCGTACGTGGATCTCCTGCCATGCGGTCTGCTCGGAAACGCCGGATCGGCCGGCCGCTGCGCGAGGCAGCCGCCGGCCGATCCGGAGGTGGTGCGGGAGCGGCCGCGGCGGGCCGCAGCCGTCAGAAGTCCTCGTCCAGGTCGACGGTGCCCTCGACCGCGACCTGGTACGCCGACGGGCGGCGCTCGAAGAAGTTCGTCAGCTCCTGCACGCCCTGGAGCTCCATGAACGAGAACGGGTTCTGCGAGCCGTACACCGGCGGGAAGCCGAGGCGCACCAGGCGCTGGTCGGCGACGCACTCCAGGTACTCGCGCATCGACTCGGTGTTCATGCCGGGCAGGCCGTCGCCGCACAGGTCGCGGCCGAACTGGAGCTCCGCCTCGACGGCTTCCTTCAGCATGTCCGTGACCTGCTGCCGCAGCGCGTCGTCGAAGAGCTCCGGCTCCTCCTTGCGGACCGTGTCCACGACCTCGAACGCGAAGTTCATGTGCATGGTCTCGTCGCGGAAGACCCAGTTCGTGCCGGTCGCCAGGCCGTGCAGCAGGCCGCGCGAGCGGAACCAGTACACGTACGCGAAGGCGCCGTAGAAGAACAGGCCCTCGATGCACGCGGCGAAGCAGATCAGGTTCAGCAGGAAGCGGCGGCGGTCGGCCTGCGTCTCCAGCCGGTCGATCTTCTCGACCGAGTCCATCCACTTGAAGCAGAACTGCGCCTTCTCGCGGATGGAGGGGATGTTCTCCACCGCCGCGAAGGCGGCCGCGCGGTCGTCCGGATCGGGCAGGTAGGTGTCGAGCAGCGTCAGGTAGAACTGGACGTGCACGGCCTCCTCGAACAGCTGGCGCGACAGGTACAGGCGCGCCTCCGGGGAGTTGATGTGCTTGTACAGCGTCAGGACCAGGTTGTTCGCCACGATCGAGTCGCCCGTCGCGAAGAACGCGACCAGGCGGCCGATCATGTGCTGCTCGGCGGGCGTCAGCTTCGCCAGGTCGGCCACGTCCGAGTGGAGGTCGACCTCCTCCACCGTCCACGTGTTCTTGATCGCGTCCCGGTAGCGCTCGTAGAAGTCCGGGTAGCGCATCGGGCGGAGCGTCAGCTCGAAGCCGGGGTCGAGCAGGTTCTTGTCGGTCATAGCAGTCGGCGCGCGCGGCGCCGTCCTCCAGGAGTGGTGGTCGGGTGGCGGGAGCGGGTTACTGGCAGGCTTCGCAGGACTCGGGGTTCTCCAGCGAGCAGGCCAGCGCGTCGGCGTCCACGGCCTGCGGCAGCGGGGTCGCGGCGGCCGGGACGGCGGCGCCCGACGCGGCCCGGGCGATCTTCGTCGCCGGACGCGACCGCAGGTAGTAGGTCGTCTTCAGACCCTGCTTCCAGGCGTACGCGTACATCGACGACAGCTTGCCGATGGTCGGCGTCTCCATGAACAGGTTCAGCGACTGCGACTGGTCCAGGTACGGGGTCCGGGCCGCCGCCATGTCGATCAGGCCGCGCTGCGGGATCTCCCACGCCGTCCGGTACAGCTCGCGGACGTCGGCCGGGATCCAGTTGAAGCCCTGAACCGAGCCGGACGAGTCGCGCAGCGCCTCGCGGGTCTGCGCGTCCCACACGCCGAGCTTCTTCAGGTCCTCCACCAGGTAGGCGTTGACCTGGAGGAACTCACCCGACAGCGTCTCGCGCTTGAACAGGTTCGACACCTGCGGCTCGATGCACTCGTACACGCCCGCGATCGAGGCGATCGTCGCCGTCGGCGCGATGGCCAGCAGCAGCGAGTTGCGCATGCCGGTCTCGGCGATCCGGGTGCGCAGCGCCTCCCAGCGCTCCGGCCAGGCCCGCTCGGTGCCGTAGTGGTCGGGGTGCAGCACACCCTGCGCGGTACGGGTCTCCGCCCACGCCGGGACGGGGCCGTGCTTCTCCGCGAGGTCCGCGGAGGCCTCGTACGCCGCGAGCATGATGCGCTCGGCGATCTTCGTGGACAGCGCCTTCGCCTCGGCGGAGTCGAAGGGCAGGCGCAGCTTGAAGAAGACGTCCTGCAGGCCCATCGCACCCAGGCCCACCGGGCGCCACTTGGCGTTGGAGCGGCCGGCCTGCTCCGTCGGGTAGAAGTTGATGTCCACCACGCGGTCGAGGAAGGTCACGGCCGTGCGGACGGTCTCGTCCAGGCGCTCCCAGTCCATCTCGCCGGTCTCGGCGAGCACGAACGCGCCGAGGTTGACCGAGCCGAGGTTGCAGACGGCGGTCTCGCCGTCGTTGGTGACCTCGATGATCTCGGTGCACAGGTTGGAGGAGTGGACGACCGTGCCGGGGAGCGCGGTCTGGTTCGCGGTCCGGTTGGAGGCGTCCTTGAACGTCATCCAGCCCTGGCCGGTCTGCGCGAGGGTGCGCATCATGCGGCCGTACAGCTCGCGGGCGGGCATGGTCTTCTTGGCGAGCCCGGCCTGCTCGGCCTTGGTGTAGGCGGCGTCGAACTCCTCGCCGTACAGGTCGACCAGCTCGGGGACGTCGGACGGGGAGAACAGCGACCACTCGCCGTCGGCGTTCACGCGGCGCATGAACTCGTCGGGGATCCAGTGCGCGAGGTTCAGGTTGTGCGTGCGGCGGGCGTCCTCGCCGGTGTTGTCGCGCAGCTCCAGGAACTCCTCGATGTCCGCGTGCCAGGTCTCCAGGTAGACGGCGGCGGCGCCCTTGCGGCGGCCGCCCTGGTTCACGGCGGCGACGGAGGCGTCGAGGGTCTTCAGGAACGGGACGATGCCGTTGGAGTGGCCGTTCGTGCCGCGGATCAGGGAGCCGCGGGCGCGGATGCGCGAGTACGACAGGCCGATGCCGCCGGCGTGCTTCGACAGGCGCGCCACCTGGTGGTAGCGGTCGTAGATCGAGTCGAGCTCGTCCAGCGGGGAGTCCAGCAGGTAGCAGGAGGACATCTGCGGGTGCCGGGTGCCGGAGTTGAAGAGGGTGGGCGAGGACGGCAGGTAGTCCAGGCGGCTCATCAGCCGGTAGAGGGAGGCGACTTCCTCGACGGCGGCGGCGCTGTCGTCGGCGGCGAGGCCGCAGGCGACGCGCAGCATGAAGTGCTGCGGGGTCTCGATGACCTGGCGGGTGATCGGGTGGCGCAGCAGGTAGCGGCTGTGCAGGGTGCGCAGGCCGAAGAAGCCGAAGCGGTCGTCGGCGCCCTCGGCGAGGGTGTGCTCGACGAGCGCGTCGAGGCGGCTCGCGTGGAGGCGGACGAACTCGGCGGTGCGGTCGGCGATCAGGCCCTCGCGGTGGCCGACCTCGACGGACGCGGAGAAGGAGGTCGAGCCCTGGCTCGCGGCCTCCTCGGCGACGGCGACCGTCAGCAGCCGGGCGGCGAGCCGGGAGTACGCCGGGTCCTCCGAGATCAGGCCGGCGGCGGCCTCGGTGGCCAGCCCGCGCAGCTCGGCCTCGTCGGCGGCGGCGCTGCGGCCGCGGAGCGCGGCGGCGGCGACACGGCCGGGGTCGGTGTCGGGAAGGTCGGCGGTCAGCTCGGTGAGGGTGCGCAGCAGCGCGGCCCCGGGGCCCCCGGCCTCAGCTCCGTGGTCGGACGGGTCGGACTCGGCGCGCGGTGCGGAAGGCGCGATGGTCACGGGGGGAGCTCTCCCTCGCTCGGCTCCGGGGCACCGGCGGTGCGGGCGCGAGCGGGCGCGCGCGGGCAGGGCCCGGCAAGGGCGGCACCGCGCGTCGTCCGCAGGCCCTACCGCGAGGCCCGGACGTGGTCGGCACCCGGTTCGGTCGAGCCGGGCGCACTGTCGGCAGGTCGTCGGACTTCGGTGACACCGATGGGTGTACTTCATACCGTTGCGGGACAGTTCCGGATTCCCACCGGATTCCCCTGCGGCGACAGCGAGGATGAGCATACATGTGGTGGGCGCCCTCTGTGTGACCCCCTAGATGTTGTGTCTGCCTTCGCTGAGCGTGTCCTCACAGCTCCAGTCGGTAGGTGAGGGGCGTCAGCTCCGCCGAGAGTGCCGGACGGGGGTGGGCGCCCGGCGCTATCGTCGGAAGCAGCACCGCCGAGGAAAGCGAGCGAGGCATGACCGTGATGGCTGACCGCCCCCAGATCCTGACCGAAGAGTTCGAGACCCTCGCCCGGATAGCAGCCCGCGAGATCGAGGGGTTGCGTCTGGAGTTGATCGGCGGGAAGTTGGGGGTCAAGGCGATGCCGGATGGGGATCACGACCGGATCGTCGTGTGGCTCGCCCGCATCTGCATGCAGCACCGGCCCGAGCAGTGGCTGCACGTCGAACGCGGACTGAAGGTCGACCAGTACCGGTCGGGTCGCGCGCGCCCCGACGCCTCGATGGCGCCGGATGGCGCTTTCGAGGGTCAGGGGGAGTGGGCCGATCCGGCCCCGGTCCTGATGGTCGTCGAAGTCACTTCGTACGATTCCGACACGGACGGGCGCGACCGCAAGGAGAAGCCCCGCGCGTACGCAGAGACGGGCATCCCCGTCTTCGTCCTGATCGACCGGGACAACTGCCTGGTGAGGGTCCACAGCGAGCCCGACGGGCAGTTGTACGAGACCGTGCGCACCGTCCCCTTCGGCAAGGACGTCGAGCTGCCCGACCCGGTCGGTTTCTCCTTCTCGACCGAGCCGCTCAAGGACTGGGTGCGCTGAGGCCACGCACAACGGAGGTGCCCGCCGGATGACCGGCGGGCACCTCGGTCACGGCAGCCCTCAGCAGCAGCGGAAGCCGCCCCGGGGGTCCCCCTCACGCGCGTCGGTGCGGGCGCGTTCGAAGGCGCGGCGGGTCATGACCTCGGCGTCCGGATCGTGGGAGCGGGCGTGCGCGACGTACCGGTCGTACGCCGCCTCGCCGGAGAACTCCCGTACGTAGTACCGCGCCTTCGCCAGGGCGCCGCGGACGCCGCCGCTCATGCCACCGGCTCCTTCACGCGGCCGCCGCCGGATTCCAGGCCGGCCGCGGCGAGTTCGGCCCGCTCCTCGCGCGTCGCGATGAGCCCGGCCGGTGCGATGATCTTCGACTCGGTCCACGGGACCTCCGAGAGCGTGGCCGACGCGGGGTCGCGGACGGCCTTGACGCAGGTCCGCAGCGCGTCCAGGAGCACGATCAGGATCAGCAGCGCGAACAGCGCCGACAGCACCCCGTCCACGGTGGCGTTGGTGACGATGGTGTGCATCTCGTCCATGTTCTTGGCGGGCTTCAGGACCTGCCCTGCCTCGATGCCCTCCTGGTACTTCTCGCGCTGGGCGAAGAAGCCGACCTTCACGTCGTCCGAGAAGATCTTCTGGTAGCTCGCGGTGAGGGTGACGGCCACGTCCCAGGCGAGCGGCACGCCGGTCACCCACGCCCACTTGAGCCGGCCGGACTTCACCAGCAGCGTCGTGCAGACGGCCAGGGCCACCGCGGCGAGCAGCTGGTTCGCGATGCCGAACAGCGGGAAGAGCTGGTTGATGCCGCCCAGCGGGTCCTTCACGCCGACCCACAGGAAGTACCCCCAGGCGCCGACGACGAGCGCACTGGCCAGCCACACGCCCGGCTTCCAGCTGACGTCCTTGAAGGACTTGTGCACGTTGCCGAGGGTGTCCTGGAGCATGAACCGGCCGACGCGGGTGCCGGCATCGAGCGTGGTCAGGATGAACAGCGCCTCGAACATGATGGCGAAGTGGTACCAGAACGCCTTCATGCCGACGCCGCCGACGACAGCCGAGAAGATCTCCGACATCCCGAGTGCGAACGTGGGCGCGCCGCCGGTGCGGGAGAGCAGGCTGCTCTCCTCGACGTCCTTCGCGGCCTGGGCGAGGTACTCGGGCGAGACGGCGAAGCCGAAGTCGGCGACGGCCTGGGAGGCGCTCTGGACGGTGGTGCCGACGACGCCGGCGGGGGAGTTGACCGCGAAGAACAGCCCGGGCTCGATGATCGTCGCGCAGATCATCGCCATGACGGCCACGAAGGACTCGGTCAGCATCGAGCCGTAGCCGATGACCCGGACCTGGGTCTCCTTCTGGATCATCTTCGGGGTGGTGCCGGAGGAGACCAGGGCGTGGAAGCCGGACAGGGCGCCGCAGGCGATCGTGATGAAGACGAACGGGAACATGGACCCCGCGAAGACGGGGCCGTCGCCGCGGGAGGCGAACTCCGTGACGGACGGCATCCGCAGGGTCGGCATGGCGATGACGACGCCCAGGGCGAGCATCGCGATCGTGCCGATCTTCATGAAGGTGGAGAGGTAGTCGCGGGGCGCGAGCAGCATCCACACCGGCAGGACGGAGGCGACGAAGCCGTACGCGACCATCCAGATGATCAGCGTCTCCTTCTCCAGGGTGAAGGTCGACGCCAGCGAGGACTCGGCGACCCAGCCGCCCGCGACGATCGCGAGCAGCAGCAGGGCGACGCCGATGACGGAGACCTCGGTGACCCGCCCGGGCCGCAGCACGCGCAGGTAGAAGCCCATGAAGAGGGCGATCGGGATGGTCATGCCGATGGAGAAGACGCCCCAGGGGGAGTGCGCGAGGGCGTTGACGATGACGAGCGCGAGCACCGCCAGCAGGATGATCATGATGGCGAACACGGCGACCAGGGCGGCGGCGCCGCCGACGGGGCCGATCTCGTCCCGGGCCATCTGCCCGAGCGAGCGCCCGTCGCGCCGGGTGGAGAAGAACAGCGTCACCATGTCCTGGACGGCGCCCGCGAAGATGACGCCGGCGACGATCCAGATGGTGCCGGGCAGGTATCCCATCTGCGCGGCGAGGACGGGGCCGACCAGCGGGCCGGCGCCGGCGACGGCGGCGAAGTGGTGGCCGAAGAGCACCCGGCGGTCGGTGGGGTGGAAGTCGACACCGTTGTCGAGGCGTTCGGCGGGGGTGGCCCGCGTCTTGTCGACCTTCAGCACGCGGTGCGCGATGAACCGCGCGTAGAAGCGGTAGCCGATCGCGTACGAGCCGAGCGCCGCGGCGAGCAGCCAGGCGGCGGAGACCTCCTCGCCGCGGGAGAGGGCGAGCACGGCCCAGCCGGCGGCCCCGGCGAGGGCCACGAGCACCCATACCGCGATCGACTTCGGGGTCATGCGGCCCGATGCGGAAGGCGAGCCCGGGCTCGCGCCCGGACCCGCCTCGGTGCGTGGTGTACCTGTTGCTTCCGGTTCCGGCATGATCCTCGTCCCCTCGTTGATCATCTGCGTGAGTGCAGGGAATCTACGGGGGCCGCCCGGTGTGCGTAAGCCCCCGTCCGCACAGCGGAACGAGAGTCAACTACGGATCAGACGGCGGGGCGCCGGAGTCGGGCGACGAACTTGTAACGATCTCCGCGGTAGACCGAGCGCACCCACTCCACGGGCTCGCCGTCGGCGTCCAGGGAGTGCCGGGAGAGCATCAGCATGGGCAGGCCGACGTCGGTGCCGAGCAGTCCGGCCTCGCGCGGGGTGGCCAGGGAGGTCTCGATGGTCTCCTCGGCCTCGGCGAGCCGGACCCCGTACACCTCGGCGAGGGCGGTGTAGAGGGAGCTGTACTTGGCCAGCGACCGGCGCAGGGCGGGGAAGCGCTTGGCGGACAGGTGGGTCGTCTCGATGGCCATGGGCTCGCCGCTGGCCAGGCGCAGCCGCTCGATGCGCAGCACGCGCCCGCCCGTGGTGATCTTCAGCAGGCCGGCGAGGGTGTCGTCGGCGGTGACGTAGCCGATGTCGAGGAGCTGGGAGGTGGGCTCCAGGCCCTGGGCGCGCATGTCCTCCGTGTAGGAGGAGAGTTGCAGGGGCTGGGAGACCTTGGGCTTGGCGACGAAGGTGCCCTTGCCCTGGATGCGCTCCAGCCGGCCCTCGACGACGAGTTCCTGGAGGGCCTGGCGGACGGTGGTCCGGGAGGTGTCGAACTCGGCGGCGAGCGTGCGCTCCGGGGGGACGGGCGTGCCGGGGGGCAGCGTTTCCGTCATGTCGAGCAAGTGCCTCTTGAGTCGGTAGTACTTGGGCACGCGCGCGGTGCGAGTGGCCGCCCCGCCCTCCGGCTCGGTGGTCGCCCCTTCGGTGGCCATCGCCGCCCGCCTTCCCGACTCCAGTTTCACTGCCGTCACCGGCTCCTCCGATATGTGCGGTCACATCGTGACACGGGTGGGAGGGCGGGCCTCCTCCCTCCCCCAGGTGTCGGTCCGGTAACGGGACCGGGCCCCCGATCATTAGACCCTTGACACCCCTAAAGGTCTAGGCCAAGCTCCGGTTACTGGTCTACACCAATATGGATCAGATCCCGGCCCAACGGGCAGTAATAGGTGCATGTCACCGCGGCGGGCAAGGGAAGTTGCAGGCAGCATCCCTGAGGAGGGTGGCGTGAAGCGCAAGCTCATCGCGGCGGTCGGTGTCGCGGGCATGATGGCCGGTGTCGCCGCGTGTGGCAACGGTGGCGACGACAAGGGCACGGCCGACGCGGGCGGCGCCAAGGAGATCACCGTCTGGGTGATGGACGGCTCCGCACCCAAGGCCTGGATCGACGAGGTCAACAAGGAGTTCTCGGCCAAGCACCCCGGTGTCACGGTCAAGGTCGAGGTCCAGGCGTGGAAGGGCATCCAGGAGAAGGTGACGACCGCCCTCTCCGAGAGCACCCCGCCGGACGTGCTGGAGCTCGGCAACACCCAGACCGCGGGCTACGCCGTCACCGGCGGCCTCGCGGACCTCACCAAGGACAAGGGCGGCCTCGGCGCCGACGCCTGGCCGAAGAGCATGCTGGAGTCCGCCGAGTACGAGGGCAAGCTGTACTCGGCCCCGTGGTACGCCGCCAACCGCGTCGTCGTCTACGACAAGAAGGCCTTCGAGAAGGCGGGCGTCACCCCGCCGAAGACCCGCGACGAGTGGATCGCCGGCCTGGACAAGCTGAAGGCCGCGGACCCGAACACGCAGCCCATCTACCTGCCCGGCCAGAGCTGGTACGTCCTGGCCGGCCTGATCTGGGACGAGGGCGGCGAGCTCGCCGTCAAGGACGGCGGCAAGTGGAAGGGCGGGCTCGGCACCCCGCAGGCCGCCTCCGCGATGGAGTTCTACAAGAAGCTGCAGTCCTACTCCACCGCCCCCAAGGACAAGGACGAGGCCACCCCGCAGCAGTCCACCGACGTCGTCCCCAAGGGCGGGGTCGCTTCTTGGATCGGCCTCGGCTGGGAGGCCGGCGGTGCCGAGAAGGCGCTGAAGGACGCGGGCAAGGAGGCCGACTTCGGCTACTTCCCGATCCCCGGCAAGACCGCCGACAAGCCCGGCACCGTCTTCCTGGGCGGCTCGAACCTCGCCGTCGCCGAGCGCTCCAAGAACAAGGAGCTCGCCAAGGAGTGGCTGGCCCTGGCCACCGGCAAGGACCAGATGACCAAGTACGCCGCCGAGGTCAAGGGCTCGCTGCTGCCGAACCAGGCCGCCGCCAACTTCACCCCGGCCCCGGGCTCCTTCGCCGAGGCCATGGGCAAGGCCGGCGTCAACGGCCGCATCACCCCGGTCACCCCGGGCTGGGCCAACGTCGAGACCGAGCCGAACCCGCTCAAGGAGTTCATGACGAAGGTCCTGAAGGGCGAGGACCCGGCCAAGGCGGGCGCCGAGGCCGACAAGGAGATCGCGAACCGCATCAACAAGTGACGCCCCGCAGCACCTGCTGCGGCGCCACACCCCGCCCGGGCCGCACGGCCCGCGCAGCACAGCAGTGAACGCACCCGGGGGTGCGGCAGGCGCCCCGGCGGCGCCCGCCGCGCCCCCGGGGCGCAGGGAGGGACGCAGGCGCGCCGCCCGCCCGCCGCCGACCGGGCGGGCCGCCCGCCGGTCGCCACGTCAACCGCGAGGAAAACAAGACATGACCGTGCACTCCCAGGGAGCGGCGACCGCTCCACAGGACGCACCCCGCGAGCCCGGAGGGCCGAAGGCGCCGCAGCCGCCGCAGCGGCCCGCGGGCGCCCCGGAGGCGGCCCCGGCTCCTCGCGGGCGCAGAGGGGCGCTCCCCTCGGGATGGCTGCCGTACCTCCTGGTCGCGCCGGCCGTGCTCAGCATGGCCGCCCTGCTCCTGTACCCGCTCGCCAAGAACGTGATCCTGTCGTTCCAGAAGGTCGACAAGATCGAGTTCATCCAGCGCAGGGCGCCGTTCCACGGCGTCGAGAACTACACCCAGCTGCTCGGCGACGCGCAGTTCTGGACCGTGGTCCTGCGCTCCTTCCTCTTCACCGCCGCCAACGTCGCCCTGATCATGGTGGTCGGCAGCCTCATCGGGCTGCTGCTGAACCGCCTCGGCACGTGGATGCGGCTCGTGCTGTCGATGGCCCTCGTCATGGCCTGGGCCATGCCGATCGTCGCCTCCGTGACCGTCTTCCAGTGGCTGTTCGACGAGCAGTTCGGCGTCATGAACTGGCTGATGCGCACGCTCGGCTTCTCCGGCTACGAGCAGCACAACTGGTTCGAGACCGGCCTGTCCACCCTGGTGATCGTCACCGTCCTGGTCGTCTGGGGCTCGGTCCCCTTCGTCGCGCTCAACATGTACGCGGGCCTGACCACGGTCGGCGGCGAGCTGTACGAGGCCGCCCGCATGGACGGCGCGAACGGCTGGCAGACCTTCTGGCAGGTCGTCTTCCCCAACCTCAAGCCGTTCTTCCTCGTCACCACCTTCCTTGAGGTCATCTGGGTCTTCAAGGCCTTCACCCAGGTGTACGCGATGAACCGCGGCGGCCCCGACCGCGCCTCCGAGACCCTGCCGGTCTTCGCGTTCGTCGAGGGCCAGAGCCAGGGCCACTACGCGCTCGCCGCGGCCATCTCCGTCCTGACGATCGTGATGCTCGTCGTCGTCATGTCCTTCTACTTCCGCCTGATCCTGAAGCAGGAGGAGGAGCAGTGAGCACCACCACCGCGCCGAAGTCCGCCCCCGCCGCCCCCCGGCGCCCGCGCCTGCGCACCCGGCGCCCGCTGCGCCCGGCGGCCGTCGTGAAGAACCTGGGCGCCCTGGCCCTGGCGGGGCTCTTCCTCTTCCCCGTCTACTGGATGTTCTCCTCGGCCTTCAAGCCGTCGGGGGAGATCCTCGCCAAGGACCCCGTCTTCTTCTTCACGCCGACGCTGGAGAACTTCACCAAGGCCACCGGGGTCGAGTTCTTCTGGACGTACGTCGGCAACAGCCTGCTCGTCACCGTCGGCGCCGTGCTGCTGGCCCTGCTCGTCGCGCTCGCCGCGAGCTTCGCCATCGCCCGCATGCGCTTCGCCGGCCGCAAGGGGCTCGTCCTCGGCGTGATGATGGCGCAGATGGCCCCCTGGGAGGTCATGGTCATCGCCATGTACATGATCGCCCGGGACGCCGAGATGCTGAACAGCCTCGGCCTGCTCACCGCGATCTACTTCGTCATGGTGCTGCCCTTCACCATCTGGACGCTCCGCGGCTTCATCGCCGCCGTCCCGGTGACCCTGGAGGAGGCCGCCCAGATCGACGGCTGCACCCGCGGCCAGGCCTTCCGCAAGGTGATCTTCCCGCTGCTCGCCCCCGGCCTGATGTCGACCTCGCTCTTCGGCTTCATCACCGCCTGGAACGAGTTCGCCATGGTCCTGATCCTCAACAAGGACAAGGCGGCACAGACCCTGCCGCTGTGGCTGACCCAGTTCCAGACGGCCTTCGGCAACGACTGGGGCGCCACCATGGCCGCGTCCTCGCTCTTCGCGGTCCCCGTCCTGGTCATCTTCGTCTTCCTCCAGCGCAAGGCCGTCGGCGGCATGACCGCCGGCGCCGTGAAGGGATAAACGCCATGACTGTCCTTGCGCACGGCACCGCGGCCCCCGGCGGGCAGGACGACGCCCTGGCCCGCGACGCGCTCGCCGTCCTCCAGCCCGGCTTCGAGGGCACCACCGCCCCCGCCTGGCTGCTGCGCCGCCTCTCCGAGGGCCTGGTCTCGGTCGGCCTCTTCGGCCGCAACATCGCCTCGCCCGGGCAGCTCGCGGCGCTCACCGCGCAGCTGCGCGCCGAGCGGGACGACATCCTCGTCGCCATCGACGAGGAGGGCGGCGACGTCACCCGGCTGGAGGTCCGCGGTGGCTCCTCCTTCCCCGGCAACCTGGCCCTCGGCGCCGTCGACGACACCGGCCTGACCCGGGAGGTCGCCCGCGAGCTGGGCCGCCGGCTCGCCGAGTGCGGCGTCAACTTCAACTGGGCCCCCTCGGCGGACGTCAACTCCAACCCCGACAACCCGGTCATCGGCGTCCGCTCCTTCGGCGCCGACACCGACCTCGCGGCCCGGCACACCGCCGCCTACGTCGAGGGCCTCCAGGCCACCGGCGTGGTCGCCTGCACCAAGCACTTCCCCGGCCACGGCGACACCAACGTCGACTCCCACCACGCGCTGCCGCGCATCGACGCCGACCTCGACACCCTTGCAGCCCGCGAGCTCGTCCCCTTCCGGGCCGCCATCGAGGCCGGCACCAAGGCCGTGATGAGCGCCCACATCCTCGTACCGGCCCTCGACCCGACCCGGCCGGCCACGCTCAGCCCGCAGATCCTGACCGGCCTGCTGCGCAAGGAGCTCGGCTACGAGGGCCTCATCGTCACCGACGGCATGGAGATGAACGCCATCGCCGGGACGTACGGCATCGAGCGCGGTTCCGTCCTCGCCCTCGCGGCCGGCGCGGACGCGATCTGCGTCGGCGGCGGGCTCGCCGACGAGGCCACCGTGCTGCGGCTGCGCGACACCCTCGTCGCCGCCGTGCGCGAGGGGACGCTGCCCGAGGAGCGGCTCGCGGACGCCGCCGCCCGGGTCCGGGCCCTGGCCGGGTGGACGGCCTCCGCCCGGGCCGGGGCCGGCGCGGTGCCGGGCGCGCCGCAGGGGGGCGCGCCCGGCATCGGCCTGGAGGCGGCCCGCCGCGCGGTCACCGTCTCCGGCACCCCCGCCCCGCTCACGGCCCCGTACGTGGCCACCCTCGCGCCCGTCGCGAACATCGCGGTGGGCCACGAGACGCCGTGGGGCCTGGCCGGCGAGCTGGCCGAGCTGCTCCCGGGCACCGCCTCGGGCGTCTTCCCCAAGGGGGCCTCGGCCGAGGACGTCCTCGCCGCGGCCGGAGGCCGCACGGTCGTCGCCGTGGTCCGCGACGCGCACCGCCACGCGTGGATGGCCGAGGTCCTGGACCGGCTCGTCGCGGTCCGGCCCGACACGGTCGTCGTCGAGATGGGCCTGCCCCGGGCCGAGCCCCGCGGGGCGCTGTACATCGCCACGCACGGCGCCGCGCGCGTGTGCGGGCGGGCCGCCGCGGAGGTCATCGCGGGCGGCTGAGCGCCCGTCCCCGGTCCGTCGGCGCGTGGGGTGCCGGCGGCCCGGGCGGCGGCACGGAGACACCGAAGGCCGGGCCCTGTGGAGGGGGCCCGGCCTTCGGCCTGCGGCGGGTTGCGGCGCCCCCGCCGCGAAGCGGGGCGCCGCAGACGGTTACAGGCCCTGCCAGGAGGGCTTGTTCGCGTACGTGTGGCGGAAGTAGTCCGCCAGCTTCAGCTTCGAGGCGGCGGCCTCGTCCACGACGACGGTGGCGTGCCGGTGCAGCTGCAGCGCGGAGGCCGGCACCAGTGCGGACAGCGGACCCTCGACGGTCTGCGCGACGGCCTCGGCCTTGCCCTCGCCGGTGGCGAGCAGCACCAGGTGGCGGGCGTCGAGGATGGTGCCGATGCCCTGGGTGATCACGTGGTGCGGGACCTGCTCCAGGTCGCCGTCGAAGAAGCGCGCGTTGTCGACGCGGGTCTGCTGGGTCAGCGTCTTGATGCGGGTGCGCGAGGCGAGCGAGGAGCACGGCTCGTTGAAGCCGATGTGACCGTCGGTGCCGATGCCCAGCAACTGGAGGTCCACGCCGCCGGCCTCGGCGAGGGCGCGGTCGTAGCCCTCGCAGGCGGCCGGGAGGTCCTCGGCGGAGCCGTCGGGGCCCATGAAGGAGGCCTCGGGCAGGCCGAGGGGTTCGACGACCTCGCGGAGCACGGTGGCGCGGTAGGACTCGGGGTGCCCGGCGGGCAGGCCGACGTACTCGTCGAGCTGGCAGACGCGGGCCCGGGACGCGTCCACCTCGCCGGCCCTCACCTTGCGTGCGAGGGCCTCGTACACGGGCAGCGGGGTGGAGCCGGTCGCCACGCCCAGCAGGGCGTCGGGCTTGCGGCGGAGCAGGGCGGCCATGGCCTCCGCGATGAGCTCGCCGCCTGCCTTGGCGTCCGGGACGATGACAACTTCCACGCGTGGCCTGCCGATCTGGAGTGATGGGTGGTATAGACCAATCTAACAGAGTCGGGACGGCGCGGGCCGGGAAATCCGGCCTTCTTCCATGGTCGTCCCGATCCGCGGACACGGCCTGCGGGCAGGGGCGGGTACGGGGGAGGCGCCGGCGCGGCGGCAGTGCGCGGAGGCGCGGCCGCGGAGCGGAACGGGAGTGCGCCTCGGGAGTGCGCCGGGAGCGGCCGAAGGGCCGGCAAGCCGTACGCGGAGAAGGAGAGAAGGGCCCCGGGATTCCTCTGGGCCACGGTGCCGGGGCGGGACCCTCAACCCGCCCGGCACCGTAGCCCGGAGTACTTACGGCCGACGGGTGTGCGGTTCCCGAAGGCCGTTGGGAGGCTGCCTGCGCGGTCAGGGCAGAGCGCGCGGCCCACCTCGATCCGTCCTCCTGTGCGGGGAGGGCGGAAGCTTACGTCAATTGTGGACTAGACCATTCTGTTCTGTCCATCCAATGTCGGGGTTGGGAAACCCGTCACTTCCTCCAACCCTACGCGGAGTACGCCCCTCCTGGATACTCCCCGGTAGTCGCCGTGGGGAAAGTCATGGCCCGAGGCCGGGGTACGCTCGCCACGTGCCCTCCATGAACGACCTCGTACGCCACCACACCGCGCTCGGCGAGACCGACCTGGAGTGGCTGCACCTCCTGGTCTCGGAGTGGCAGCTGCTCTCCGACCTCTCCTTCGCCGACCTGGTGCTGTGGGTGCCGACCCTGGACGGCACCCGGTACGTCTCCGTCGCGCAGATGCGCCCCAACACGGGCCCGACCTCCTACCAGGACGACATGGTCGGCCACCTGGTGCCGCGCGGCCGCAGGCCCCTGCTGGACGCCGCCCTCGACGAGGGCCGCATCGTGCGCGAGGGCGACCCGGAGTGGCGCGAGGAGGTCCCGGTCCGCGTCGAGTCGATCCCGGTGCGCCGCGAGGGCCGCGTACTCGGAGTGATCGCCCGCAACACCAACCTGCTCACCGTCCGTACACCGAGCCGGCTGGAGCTGACCTACCTCCAGTCCGCCTCGGACCTGGCGCAGATGATCGCGGCGGGCACCTTCCCGTTCCCCGGCCAGCAGGTCGACATGGACGCCTCGCCGCGCGTCGGGGACGGCCTGATGCGGCTCGACGCCGACGGCGTCGTGACGTACGCCTCGCCCAACGCCCTGTCCGCGTACCACCGGCTGGGCCTGGCCTCCGACCTGGTCGGCCAGCACCTCGGCACTACCACCGCCGAACTCGCCCCCTCCCGCGGCCCGGTGGACGAGGCGCTCGCCAAGCTCGCCAGCGGCTGGGCCCCCCGCGAGACCGAGGTCGAGGGCAACGGCGGGGTGATCCAGCTCCGCGCGATCCCGCTGAAGCCGAAGGGCACCCGGATCGGCTCCCTCGTCCTCTGCCGGGACGTGACCGAGCTGCGCCGTCGCGAACGCGAACTGATCACCAAGGACGCGACCATCCGGGAGATCCACCACCGGGTGAAGAACAACCTCCAGACCGTGGCCGCGCTCCTGCGGCTGCAGGCCCGGCGGATGGATTCGGAGAGCGGCCGCGAAGCCCTCAACGAGGCCGTGCGGCGCGTCGGCTCGATCGCGATCGTGCACGAGACGCTCTCGCAGAACCTGGACGAGCGCGTGGAGTTCGACGAGATCGCCGACCGGGTGATCGCGATGGTCGCGGAGATCTCGCCGGGCAAGGTGGACTGCCGGCGCGTGGGGCGGTTCGGGATCCTGGACGCCGAGGTCGCCACCCCGCTGTCGATGGTGCTGACCGAGGTCCTGCAGAACGCGCTGGAGCACGCCTTCACCCAGGGGGAGGGCGGCACCGTGGAGGTGACCGCGGCGCGCAGCGGCACCGGACGGGCGGACGGGCGGCTGCTGATCACGGTGCTGGACGACGGCTCCGGGCTCCCGCAGGGCTTCGACCCGAAGAGCGCCGGCAACCTCGGCCTGCAGATCGTCCGGACGCTGGTGGAGGGCGAGCTCGGCGGCACCTTCGACATGGTCCGGGCCGAGCCGCGCGGCACCAGGGTCGTCCTGGACGTGCCCGTCAGCCCCCAGAAGTGACGACGGCTCCGTCACCGGGGGTGACGGAGCCGTGGCGGCGGCCTCGGGGCGGAGGGTGACCGTACGTAGTGCCCGGACAGCACTGAGCCCCGGGCGGGACCGTCCAGCGGTGGCTGGGGGAGGTCCCGTTCCGGGGCTGAGAGCACGGTGCTGAGCGCTGTCGGTGGTGCTGCGCGCTGCAGCTCGAGGCTCGAAAGTCGATGTCAGGCGCTGGCGTTGCGCGCCCGGTTGCGAGCGGCGCGGCGCTTCATGGCGCGGCGCTCGTCCTCGCTGAGACCGCCCCAGACGCCGGAGTCCTGACCGGACTCGAGCGCCCACTGCAGGCACTGCTCCATGACGGGGCAGCGGCGGCAGACGGCCTTGGCTTCCTCGATCTGCAGCAGCGCAGGACCGGTGTTGCCGATGGGGAAGAAGAGTTCCGGGTCTTCCTCGCGGCAAACGGCGTTGTGACGCCAGTCCATGGCTGCTCCATCTCCTTGTATTGCGGGCACGTTGCTTGTGAATGTGAACGCTTTCACGAATCCCCCCGGAGGGAAGGGCGACCACCCGGCTTGCTCAGAGGTGGGCCGGAGACTCGTGGAAGGGGTTCTGGCGGTCTGTTGGAGTGCCGGGTCTTGCGGGCCGTCCCGATCGCCATGAAGAGATTCGCAAACCTCGGACGGGGATACAACCCCTTCCGGAAAGTTTTTTTTGATTCATCGGTGTCTACTAGGTCACAGCCCTACATCTTGAGGGTGGACTGGCGCGTAAACGTTCGAGTGAAAGGACTTTGGGGCCTTCCACTCACACAATCACACGCAGTGCACGGCGTACGCCTGTGAACTGAACGCTGGTGCGCAAGCCGAGGTGGTCTCCGTCCATCTGGAACGGAAGGGGAACCTTCGAATGCAAGGTGAACGCCGTCAGATCGTGCAGGGACACGGCGTGCTTGCCCTGCGGGCCGCGCTCAGGAGTCGAGGTCAGGAGCTGTGTGGCGTACCGCGCGACGGCCGAAGTTGACAAACGGCTGAGGGCCAGTACGTCAAGTGCGGTGTCGAACGACGCCTCCGGGGAGGCGTACAGGGGCCGGTTCCCCAGGTACGTCCAGGGGGAGGTGTTGCAGACTATCGACAGCACCAGGCCGTGCACGGGATCCGCGCCCGGACGCTCCAGCGTCACCGTCCCGCGCCGGCGGTTGGGCTCCTCCCAGAACTGCCGCAGGAGCTGCCGCACGTAGAGGGCGTGCGTCGACCGCTTGCCGCGCTCGCGCTGCTGTTCGACCCGCCCCACGACGCCCGCGTCGAAGCCGAAGCCCGCGCAGAAGGTGAACCAGCGCGCCGGGACCGACTCGTCCTCCGTGCCCGGGACGCCTGCCGCGAAACCCAGGCCGACCGTCCGCTCGCGGCGCTCGCGCAGCGCGTCCAGCAGGGCGCCCGTCGCCTCGACCGCGTCGTTCGGCAGCCCGAGCGCCCGGGCGAACACGTTCGTCGACCCGCCGGGAACCACCGCCAGCCGGGGCAGCGCGTCCGGGTCGGGCCCGTCGTGGAGGATCCCGTTGACCACCTCGTTGACGGTGCCGTCGCCGCCGAGGGCCACCACCAGGTCGACGCCGTTCTCCGCCGCCCGCCGCCCGAGGTCCCGGGCGTGCCCCCGGTACTCCGTCGTCACCGCCTCCAGCTTCATCTCGCTGGCCAGGGCGTGGATCAGGACGTCGCGCGTGCGCGCACTGGTGGTCGTCGCTGCTGGGTTGGCCACGAGGAGTGCACGCATGGACGCCAGCCTACCGACCCGTCCACACGCGGCCCATACGGCCCGTCCCCTCCCGGGGGCCGGGCGCGCGGCTACCCTGCTGGGGTGAGTACCAAGCCCACCCCCGCCACCGACCGGCCCGCCGCCCCGCTGCCCGGCCGGCTCACCGCCGCCGCCGCGCTCACCGCGCTCGAAGGCCTGGCGCTCGCCGGGCTCGGCGTCTACCTGCTCTTCGTCGGCGTCGCCGGCGACGTCGACTCCGCGCAGCAGGCGGAGACCGGCGGGCTCACCCTGATCGCCCTGGCGGCGCTGCCGCTGGCCGCCGCCCGCGGACTGCGCCTGGGCCGCCGCTGGAGCCGCGGACCCGCCCTGATCACCCAGCTGATGGCGCTGCCCGTCGCCTGGACCCTCCACACCACGGGCGGCGCGATGACAGCCGCCGCGGCGGCGCTGGCCGCGGCCGCCGTCGCGGTCGTCGCCCTGCTGGTGAACCCGACCGCCACCAGGGCGCTCGGCATCGGCGAAGCGCCGCAGTAGCCGCGGGCGCGCGGGGCGGGCCGGCCCTCCGGCCCGCCCGCCTACTCCTCGACCAGCAGCTTCTCCCGCAGCTGGGCCAGCGTGCGGGCCAGCAGGCGGGAGACGTGCATCTGGGAGATGCCGACCTCCTGCGCGATCTGCGACTGGGTCATGTTGCCGAAGAACCGCAGCAGCAGGATCCGCTTCTCCCGCGGCGGCAGCCCCTCCAGCAGCGGCTTGAGCGACTCGCGGTACTCGACGCCCTCCAGCGCCTCGTCCTCCGCGCCCAGGGTGTCCGCCACCGCCGGCGACTCGTCGTCGGTGTCGGGGACGTCCAACGACAGCGTGCTGTACGCATTGGCCGATTCCAGCCCCTCCAGCACCTCCTCCTCCGAGATCCCGAGCCGCTCGGCCAGCTCGTGGACGGTGGGGGAGCGGCCGTGCTGCTGCGACAGCTCGGCCGTGGCCGTCGTCAGCGACAGCCGCAGCTCCTGGAGCCGGCGCGGGACCCGGACCGCCCAGCCCTTGTCCCGGAAGTGCCGCTTGATCTCCCCGACCACGGTCGGCGTCGCGTACGTGGAGAACTCCACCCCGCGGTCCGGGTCGAACCGGTCCACCGACTTGATCAGGCCGATCGTCGCGACCTGGGTGAGGTCGTCCAGCGGCTCCCCGCGGTTGCGGAACCGCCGGGCCAGGTGCTCCACCAGCGGCAGGTGCATCCGTACGAGCCGGTTGCGCAGCTCGGCCTTCTCCGGCGAGCCGTCGGGCAGCGCCCGCAGCTCGACGAACAGGGCGCGGGCGCCGCTGCGGTCGCGGGAATCGGGCAGGGGCGGCGGGCTCACCGGGGTCACCGGGAGCTCCGCGGCCGCGCCCGCCGCGGCCTCCTCGCCGGCGTGCGCGCCGGGGAGGGCCGCGGGCTCCGGGCCGAGGTCCGGTTCACGGGCCGCGGGTGGCCGCGCCGCCTGTGGTTCTTGGTGCTGGTTCTCGCTCATGGGGCCCGCCCGTCGCTCCGCCGAGTCCAAAAAGCCGTGGTCCGCATCCGCGTCAGCCGGGTGCGGCCGGGCGTGCTGCTGTTCCGGGATGCCGCCGTCGACCTCGTGCCGTGCCCGGGGCCGATCCCCGCCCCGCACCGGGATCTCCCCGCCGCTCACGCCGGCCCTGGACCCGCGCCGCGCTGTTTGTAGAGGCTGATGCTCACCGTGTTGTCCTCCTCGACCGCGGACTCGACCTTGCCGGCGAGCGCCGACAGGACGGTCCACGCGAACGTGTCGCGCTCGGGCGCCCGGCCGTCGGTCGTCGGCGCCGCCACGGTCACCTCCAGCGAGTCGTCGACCAGCCGGAACACGCAGCTGAGGACGGAGCCGGGCACGGCCTGCTGGAGCAGGATCGCGCAGGCCTCGTCCACCGCGATGCGGAGGTCCTCGATCTCGTCGAGGGTGAAGTCCAAACGTGCCGCGAGGCCGGCCGTGGCCGTTCGGAGCACCGACAGGTAGGCACCCGCAGCGGGCAGCCGGACTTCCACGAAGTCCTGGGTCCCGGGCTCGCCTGCGATCTGGGACACCCTCACCTCCAAGGTGGTACGAGCTCTGTTCGCCGGTGACGCTACCGCGATCCGGTCGATCGTGTCGCGGCACCCCTCATCACACCCGTCCGCGACACCCGCGCCTACGTGCGGTGACTGATGGTATGCCCACGGGTACGCACAGTGGCTAGGGGTCTGCGAGCTCAAATCGGGGGAGCCGGCGGAGGGTTGACCTACCCGCTGCTCAGACGATCGAACCGTCCACGAAACACCACCGCCACGTCTCGCCCGGTTCGAAGCTCCGCACCACCGGATGGCCGGTGGCCCGGTAGTGCGCCGAGGCGTGCCGGTGCGGCGATGAGTCGCAGCAGGCGACGTACCCGCACGCCAGGCACATCCGCAGCTGCACCGGGTGGCTGCCCAGCGCCGCGCACTCGGGGCACGTCAGGGCGGCCGGGGCGGGCTCGGGGCGCGGCAGTCCGGGAACGTGGGTGCACTCGCTCATGATGGCCAGCGTACTGACGGGCGGGCGCCGCGGCAGGAGCCCGCGGCCGCGGGCGCGACGAGCGAGGTGGAGCTGCCGATGCAGGTATGGCCGCTGGTGGCACTGGTGGCGTGCAGCGCGGCGGTGGCCGGTGCGGCCCGCCGGACGCCGGTGCCGGCCCCGCTGCTGCTCGTCGCCGCCGGGCTGGCGGCCTCGTACGTGCCCGGGGTGCCCGCGTACGAGCTGGACCCGCACGTCGTGCTCCCGCTGCTGCTGCCCCCGCTGCTGCACACGGCCGCCGTGGACAGCTCGTACCTGGACCTGCGGGCGAACGCGCGGCCCGTCGCCCTGCTGTCCGTCGGCTACGTGCTCTTCGCGACGCTGGCCGTCGGGTACGCGGCGTACCTGCTCGTGCCGGGGCTGCCCCTGCCGGTGGCGCTGGTGCTGGGCGCGGTCGTCGCGCCGCCCGACGCGGTCGCGGCGACCGCGATCGCCCGGCGGCTCGGCCTGCCCCACCGCATCACGACCATCCTCCAGGGGGAATCCCTGGTCAACGACGCCACCGCCATCACCGCGTACCGGGTCGCGCTCGCGGCGGCCGTCGGCACGAGCGCCGGCTGGGCCGGCGGGATCGCGGAGTTCCTGCTCGCGTCGGTGGGCGGGGTCGGCGTCGGCCTGCTGCTGATGGTGCCGATCCACCACCTGCGGCTGCGGCTGCGGGACCCGCTGCTGAAGAACACCCTGGCGCTGCTGATCCCGTTCGTGGCGTACGCCGCCGCGGAGCGGGTGCACGCCTCGGGCGTCCTCGCCGTGGTCGTCGTCGCCCTGTACCTCGGGCACCGGAACTGGCAGGTGGACTTCGCGACGCGGCTCCAGGAGGAGGCGGTGTGGAAGGTCGTCGCCTTCGTCCTGGAGTCCGTGGTCTTCGCGCTGATCGGCCTCCAGCTGCCGGTGGTCCTGGAGGGGCTCGGGGAGTACGAGGGCGCGGCCGCGGCCTGGTACGCCCTGGCGGTGTTCGCCGCCGTGGCCGTCTCCCGGTTCGTGTGGGTGTTCCCGGCGACGTTCCTGCCGCTGCGGCTGTCGGCGCGGATCCGGGCGCGCGAGGCGGACACCACCTGGAAGGGTGCCTTCGTGGTGGCCTGGGCCGGCATGCGCGGGGTGGTGTCGCTGGCGATCGCCTTCTCCGTGCCGATGGACGTGCCGCACCGCAGCCTCATCCTGTTCCTCACCTTCACGACGGTCATCGCGACCCTGGTCGTGCAGGGCCTGACGCTGCCGCCGCTGATCCGGCTGCTGCGGCTGCCGGCCCCCGACGCCAAGGCGCAGACGCTGGCGGAGGCGCAGGCCCAGAGCGAGGCCTCGGCGGCGGCGGAGGAGCGGCTCGCCGAACTGCTCGCCGAACCGCGCAACGCACTGCCGCCGCCGCTCGCGGAGCGGCTGCGCACGGTGCTGGAACGGCGCCGCAACGCGGTGTGGGAGCGGCTCGGCGAGGTGAACCCGCTGACCGGGGAGTCCGCCGACGGCGTCTACCGGCGGCTCGCGCGGGAGATGATCGCCGCCGAGCGGGAGGTGTTCGTCGCGCTCCGGGACGAACGGCGCATCGACGACGAGATGCTGCGCGGCCTGCTGCGCCGCCTGGACCTGGAGGAGGCGGCGGCCTACCGCGAGGAGACGGGCTGACGCCGGGGCGGCGCGGCGGGGGCCGCGCGGCCCGGGCGCTCAGGGCCGGCCGGTGACGACGGCCGTGACGGCGCTGCCCCGCGGGAACCCGCCGCGCTCCGCCAGCTCGGCCAGCGCCCACAGCAGCTTGGCGACGTAGATCCGCTCGACGGGGACGCCGTGCCGCTCCTCGAAGCCGGAGGCGAACGCCTCCAGGGCGGCGGGCACGCGCGCGTAGCCGCCGTGGTCGAAGCCCTCGGCGAGGCTCCAGTCCCCGGCGGGGCCGCCGAAGGCCTGCTGCTGGAGGGAACGTATCCCGCCGCCGAGGAACCCGCCGGCCAGCACCGGCACCCCGAGGGCGCGCTGACCCGGCGCCAGTCCGGCCGCCAGCCCGGCGAGGGTGCCGCCGGTCCCGCAGGCGACGGCGACGGTTTCGGACACGCCCCGCAGCTCCCGGCCCAGCGCGGCGCAGCCTTCGAGGGCCAGGGCGTTGCTGCCGCCCTCGGGCACGGCGTACGCGGAGCCCGCCCCGGCGTCCTCCAGCAGCCGGGCGAGCACCGCGGGCTCGGCCTTGCGCCGGTAGTCGGACCGCGACACGAAGTGCAGGCGCATCCCGTCGGCCGCGCAGCGGGCGAGGGAGTCGTTGAGGGGCCGCCCGGCGAGCTCGTCGCCGCGGACGACGCCGACGGTGCCGAGCCCGAGCAGCCGCCCGGCGGCGGCAGTGGCCCGCAGGTGGTTGGAGTAGGCCCCGCCGAAGGTCGCCAGCTCCCGGTACCCGCCCGCCACGGCGGCCCGCAGGTTCGGCGCGAGCTTGCGCCACTTGTTCCCGGGCAGCTCGGGATGCACGAGGTCGTCCCGCTTGAGCAGCAGCCGCACCCCGCACCGCTCGAACCGCTCGTCACGGACCTCCTGCAACGGGGACGGCGGGCGGGGCTGCAAGAGCACGTCAAGGTTCGCGGGGCGGTTCACCCGTCCATTGTGGGGGCTGAGGTGCCTCGGGGTGGGCGGCCCGCGGGCCTTGTCGGGGGCCGCCCCGGTACGGGTGGGTCAGTTCAGGTGTGCGGCCACGCGGGTGCGGAACCAGTTCATCGTGAAGCCGCGGGGGTCCGGTTTGCCCGGCTGCCATTCCAGGTGGCCGATCACCGAGCGTTCCGTCCAGCCGTGGACGCGGCAGACCGCGGCCGCCGCGCGGGCCATCGCGTCGAGCTGGACGGCCGGCCAGGGATCCCGGCCGTCGCCGAGGTTCTCGCACTCGAAGCCGTAGAAGTGGCGGTTGCCGTCGGTGTCGCGCTCGTTGTCCGGCGGCAGCCGCCTCTCGGCGATCACCGCCGCGAGGACGTCCCGGTCGCCCGACCCGGCGTGGTTGGCGCGGCCGTAGCCGACGAGGTGGACGCGGCCGTCCTTGGTGATCACGCCGTGGCAGAGCGGCCCGGGGAGGGCCGCATGGCCGTCGCGGCAGAGTTGCACGGTGTACGCCGTGCCGCGCGTGACGGTGTGGTGGACCATCACTCCGTGTACGGGGCCCCACGGGCCCTTGTGGTTGCGGTTGTGGGTGCGCCAGGCGCCGACCTCGACGATGGTCAGGCCCTCGTTGCGCAGTGCGTCGATGAACCGGTCCGCGGACATGGGTGCGGCCATGGACCGCCTCCTTTGCGGTGCGTTGCGGTCACCATGCGTGGCGACCCCGTTCCCTACGGTGTAGGGGAGGGGGTCCTTGCGTGGCTAGGGCATTCGTACGGCGTGCGAGCCGATTCGGACAGGGCGGCCCCGTACCGGCCGGCCCGCACGCCCCACGCGTCGCGTGCCGTTACGCCGAGGCCAGCCACATGTCGGGGCCGAAGACCTCGTAGTGGATGTCCGCGGCCGGCACGCCCTTGGCCAGGAGCTGCTCCCGTACGGCCCGCATGAAGGGCAGCGGCCCGCACAGGTAGGCGGTCGTGCCCGGGGCGACCTCGACGTCCGCCAGGTCCATGCGGCCCTCGGCGTCGCCGGGTTCGGCGCCGGCCTCGTACCAGAAGCGGGCCGTGGCGTCGGTCAGCTTCAACGCGAGGGCGCGGTGGTCGGAGCGCAGTGCGTGGTCCGAGGGGGAGCGGTCGGCGTGCAGGACGGTGACGGGCGCCGTGCGGCCGCTCTCCGCGAGGTGCTCCAGCATCGACAGCATCGGGGTGCAGCCGATCCCGGCCGACGCGAGCAGCACGGGCGCGTCGGAGTCCTGCAGGACGAGGTCGCCGTACGGGGGCGAGACGCGCAGGACGTCGCCGACGGTGACCCGGTCGTGGAGGTGGTTGGAGACCTCGCCGTCGGGGCCGGCGGCGGCCGCGCCGCGGATCCGCTTCACGGTGATGGCGCGGGTCGGCGAGCCGGGGGCGCCCGTCAGGCTGTACTGGCGGATCTGGCGGGCCCCGTCGGGGAGTTCGACCTGCACGGAGACGTACTGGCCGGGCTTGGCGGCGGGGACGGGGGAACCGTCGGCGGGGGCGAGGTGGAAGGTGGCGCAGTCCGCGGTCTCCTCGATGCGGGCGGTGACCTGCCAGGGGCGCCAGACGTCGCCGGCGGCGACCTGCTGTTCGGCGTAGAGCCGCTCCTCGATGGCGCACAGGGCGTTCGCCATCAGCCAGTACACCTCGTCCCAGGCCTCGGCGACCTCCGGGGTGACGGCGTCGCCGAGGATCTCGGCGATCGCCTCGAAGAGGTGCTTGTGGACGACGGGGTACTGCTCGCGGGTGACGCCCAGCGAGGCGTGCTTGTGCGCGATGCGGCTCAGCATCGCGTCCGGGCGGGTGCCCGGGTGGGCGAGGAGGTGGCCCGCGAAGGCGGCTATGGAGCCGGCGAGGGCCTGCTTCTGCACGCCGGCGGCCTGGTTGCCGCGGTTGAACAGGTCGCGCAGCAGCTCGGGGTGGGCCGCGAAGAGCTTCGTGTAGAAGAGCTCCGCGATGTCGCCGACGGCCGCTCCCACGGCGGGCAGGGTGGCGCGGACGGTCTCGGCCGACTTCTCGGACAGCATCGGTACTCCTCGCGTGCGTGCGGTGGTGCGCCTGGTGGCTACGGGTAATGGGTATTTCGGATGCAAGTTTTACGGCGTGCGGGGCCGGTGCGAAGCGGCCGTCCGGCCCGGGGGTCAGGGACCTTCGGCCCGCCCTCCCGGGGGCCCGCCGTCCGCCGGTCCGCCGCGGCCCGAGATGCCGAGCAGCAGCGGGCCTGTCGGTGCCGCGACCATCTCCTCCACCGTCAGCGGGTCCAGGGCGGCGAAGAACGCCTCCTGCGCCCGGCGCAGGGCGCCCCGCAGGACGCACGCGCCGCGCAGCGGGCAGGGGGTCTCGCCGTCGCAGTCCACGACGTCGCCGGCGCCCTCCAGTTCGCGGACCACGCCGCCCACCGAGGCGGCCCGGCCGGCCGCGGTCAGCGCCAGGCCGCCGCCGCGGCCGCGGCGCGCCTCGACCAGGCCGAGGCGGCGCAGCCGTGCGACGACCTTGGCGGTGTGGGTGTACGGGACCTCCATCACCGCCGCGACGTCGCGCGTGGTGGGCAGGTCCCCCTCGGCGACGGCCAGGCGCATCAGGACGCGCAGGGCCAGGTCCGTGAATCGGGTCAGGCGCATGCCCGCACCCTAGGAAAACTGGCATCCGTCATGCAAATTTCACACCGGCCCGCGGGGCGCCGAGGTGAACCGGAGAGGGTGCCCGCCACTCCGACGGAGTAGTCCCACTCTTTTGTGTAATGGTCCCACCACCGTGTGTGCTGAAAGGCTTCTGCCGCAGATCCGTGGAGTGAGCGAGAGGAAGCACATGTCGGTGCAGGCGGGTTCCGGAACCGAGGCCGCGACTCCCCAGCGGAGTCTCGCCCCGTCGGCCGCGCGGAACTTGGCAACCACGACCAAGTCCGTGCCGCAGATGCAGGAGATCACCTCCCGGTGGCTCCTGAAGATGCTCCCCTGGGTGTCCGTGCAGGGCGGCACCTACCGGGTCAACCGCCGCCTGAGCTACTCGGTGGGCGACGGGCGCGTGGAGTTCGTCAAGACCGGGTCCCGGGTCGAGGTCATCCCCGCCGAGCTCGCCGAGCTCCCTCTGCTGCGCACGTACGAGGACGAGGACGTCCTGGCCGAGCTCGCCCAGCGGTGCCGCCAGGTCGACTTCGAGGCCGGGCAGGAGCTGACCTCCTTCGGCAGCGCCGCCGACCGGGTCTTCCTGCTCGCCCACGGCCGCGTCGAGCAGATCGGCCCCGGCCCGTACGGCGAGGACGCGGTCCTGCGGACCGTCGCCGACGGCGCCTACTTCGGCGACGACTGCCTCGTCGACGACGACGCGATCTGGGAGTACACGGCCCGCGCCGTCACCTCCGGCACCGCGCTCGTCCTGTCCGCCCAGGACTTCCGGATGCTCGCCGACCGCGCCGACTCCCTCCGCGCGCACGTGGACGCCGTACGCTCCGCGCCCGGCCGGCACACCAACGACTACGGCGAGGCCGCCATCGACCTCTCCGCCGGCCACCGCGGCGAGCCCACCCTGCCCGGCACGTTCGTCGACTACGAGGCCCGCCCCCGCGAGTACGAGCTGTCCCTCGCGCAGACGGTCCTGCGGGTCCACACCCGCGTCGCCGACCTCTACAACCACCCGATGAACCAGACCGAGCAGCAGCTGCGGCTGACGGTCGAGGCGCTGCGCGAGCGCCAGGAGCACGAGATGGTCAACAACCCGGAGTTCGGGCTGCTCCACAACGCCGAGTACGACCAGCGCATCCAGCCGTACGGCGGCGCGCCCACCCCCGACGACATGGACCGGCTGCTCAGCATGCGGCGCGGCTCCCGGCTCTTCCTCGCCCACCCCGAGGCCATCGCCGCCTTCGGCCGCGAGTGCAACAGGCGCGGCCTGTACCCGGACACGGTCGACGTCGAGGGGACCCGCGTGATGACCTGGCGCGGCGTGCCGATCTTCCCCTGCAACAAGATCCCGATCAGCGACGCCCGCACCACGTCCATCCTGTGCATGCGCACCGGCGAGGAGGAGTCCGGCGTCGTCGGCCTGCACCAGCCGGGCATCCCGGACGAGATCGAGCCGAGCACGTCCGTGCGCTTCATGGGCATCAGCGAGCAGGCGATCATCTCGTACCTGGTCACGGCCTACTTCTCCGCGGCGGTGCTCGTGCCGGACGCGCTCGGCGTCCTGGAGAACGTCGAGATCGCCCGCCGCGCCTGAGCGGCGTGGCGGCGAGTACCGGGGAGGGGGGCACCCATGGGCACCACTGAGGCGGTCGCGGCCGGCGAGGGGCAGGAGGCCGCGGCCCTGCTGGAGCAGGCGAGGGGCGCGGTCGACCCGCTGCTGCGCCGCGCGGTCGGGAGCCTGCCCGGCTCGATGCGGCGCGTGGCGATGTACCACTTCGGCTGGGAGGCCGCGGACGGCACCGCGGCGGCGGGCGGTGCGGGCAAGGCCATCCGGCCGGCCCTGGTGCTCGCCGCGGCGCGTGCCCTCGCCGGGCCGGACGGCGCGGCCGCGGCCGACGCGTCCGACGCGGCGGTCCGCGCGGCGGTCGCCGTCGAACTGGCCCACAACTTCACGCTGCTGCACGACGACGTCATCGACCGGGACGCCACGCGCCGCGGACGGCCGACGGCCTGGACGGTGTTCGGGACCGCGGACGCGATCATCACCGGCGACGCGATGATGGCGCTCGCCCTGCGGCTGCTCGCGGAGGACCCGCACCCCGCCTCCGCGGCGGCCGCTGCCCGCCTCGCGGCCTGCATCGTCGAGCTGTGCGCCGGGCAGCAGGCCGACTGCGCCTTCGAGCAGCGGCCGCAGGTCCCGCTGGAGGAGTGCCTGGTCATGGCGACGGCCAAGACCGGGGCCCTGCTCGGCTGCTCCTGCGCGCTCGGCGCCCTGTACGCGGGCGCCGGGGAGGACGAGGTCGAGGCGATGAACGCCTTCGGCCGCGAGGCCGGACTGGCCTTCCAGCTGATCGACGACCTGATCGGCATCTGGGGCGACCCCGGGCACACCGGCAAGCCCGCCGGCGCCGACCTGCTCGCCCGCAAGAAGTCCCTCCCCGTCGTGGCCGCCCTGACCTCGGGCACCGAGGCGGGCGAGGAGCTCGCCGCCCTGTACGCGGGCCCGATGGAGGGGGAGGACGTACGCCGCGCCGCCGACGCGGTGGAGCGGGCCGGCGGGCGGGACTGGGCGCAGGCCCATGCCGCCGACCGGATGGGCCGGGCGGTGCAGCAGCTGTCGCGGGCCGTTCCCGACCTGGGGGCGGCGGGAGGGCTGCTGGCGCTGGCGGAGTTCGTCACGCGCCGTACCCGCTGAGCGGGCGGGCGCAAGCCCTGTTCCGGCACTGCATGGTGCCGGAACAGGGCTTTCCGGCGTGGGGGCCCAACTCTAGGATCGCTTGCGTTTGTCGATACGCGGCTGAAGGGTGTGCCCAGTGGTTCTGGAGATACGGCAGGCGGACGGGACGGACCGCGACGCGGTGGCGCGGCTGCTCGACGAGGCCTTCCGCGACGACCCGGTGAGCTGCTGGGTCTTCCCCGACGCCGCGCACCGGGCCGCCGTGCACGGGAAGTTCCTCGGCGTCTTCGTGGACGTCGCCCTCGCCGAGGGGCGGATCGACTACGCGGCCGACGGGTCCGCCGCCGCACTGTGGCTGCGCGTCCCGGCGGGCGCCCCCGAGGACGGCGGGCCCGAAGGCGACGTGCCGGCCCTGATGCGCGCCGTCGCCGACCCGGACAACGAGCGGTGCGAGCTGGTCGGCCGGCTGACCGGCGCCGTGCACCCGACGTCCGAGGAGCACGAGTACCTGCTGATGATCGCGGTCTCCCCGGACCGGCAGGGCGAGGGCCTGGGCACCGCCCTGATGCGGCCGGTGCTGGAGCGGTGCGACCGGGAGGGCGTGCCCGCGTACCTGGAGGCGAGCAGCGAGCGCAGCCGGCGGCTGTACGAGCGGCTCGGCTGGGAGTTCACGGGCGAGGCGGTGAGCCTGCCGGACGGGCCACTGATGTGGCCGATGTGGCGCAAGCCCCACCCGGTCGCCGAGCCTGGCGCCTGACGCCGGGGCTGTACGCGGCGCACGCAGCACGGAGCGCGCGGGGCCCCGCCCCCGGACGATTCCGGGGGCGGGGCCCGTGTTCACCGCGCCCTGTGCAGGGGGAGGCTCAGCCCTTGGCGTCCAGGCCGGACGCCGCGAAGCCGTTGGCCCACAGCTGGTTCACCCGGGCCCGCTCGGCGCTGTTCGGGGTCGCGTTGGTGCAGGAGGTGCCGGGGCCGCCGCCCGACATCAGCTCGGAGCAGGGGCCCGAGTAGTGGTCGGGCAGCCCCAGCACGTGGCCCGTCTCGTGCGAGGTCACGCGCGTGGAGTTGTACTGCTGGTTCTGCCGGTAGTCGAGGAAGATGTAGCCGCGGCCGTGCCCGTCCGTGCTCGCGTACGAGCCGCGCGGGTCGTTGCCCTCGCGGTAGGAGAAGCTGCCGCCGGAGGAGACCTCTTGGAGGCGGACGTTCGTCACCGAGCTGTTCCAGATCTGCGTGGAGCGGGCGATCTGGGTGCGGAAGCTCGGCGCGTAGCGGGTGTTGTACGTGACCGTGACCACGGCGGCGCCGGGGTTCGCGGCCCGCTGCTCGGCCACCGAGCGCTGCACGGCCTCGAAGAAGGCCTTGGTGGCGGCCTGGTTCTCCTGCGAGCGCTCGTAGGCGGCGTACGTCGCGGCGCTGCCGGCGGGGACGGGGGCGGCGCCCGCGCTGGGGACGACGCCGAGCGCGGTGGCGAGGCCGAGGCCGGCGGCGGCTGCCAGCAGGGTCTTGCGGGATATGCGGGAGTGGCGCATGTGGGGTGCTCCTACTCGAAATCCGGTGGGGGGTGGGTTGTTCGGTACCGGAGTCTGCGGGAGCATGCGGGGCCCGCGGATGATGTCAGCCCCCGATAGCACCGTCCTATCGCAAGGTTTCGGCGAGTCGACTTCCGTGAGAATGGCGGGATTCGAGGGGGTATCAGTGGCTGGTGAAGTGCGCCGCGGCCGACCTACCCTCGGTCCATGGAGCTCGAGGTGAGGCACCTGCGCGCGCTCTGCGCCATCGCCGACGCCGGCAGCCTGCACAAGGCCGCCCGGCAGCTCGGTGTGAGCCAGCCCTCCCTGACCACCCAGCTGCGCCGCATCGAACGCGCCCTGGACGGCGAGCTGTTCCTGCGCGAGCGCACCGGCTGCCGGCCCACCCCCTTCGGGCGCAGCGTCCTCGGCCGCGCCCGCCCCCTGCTCGACGGGATGGCCGCCCTCGTCGCCGAGGCCCGCGCGATGGCGAGCGGCCCGCGGCTCCGCCTCGGCTCCACCGCCAGCCGCGCCCTGCCGGGGTGGCTGCGCCGGCTGCACCGCCGGTGGCCCGACACCGAGACCTCCCTGTTCGTCGACGTCTCGCCCAACGCCCTGCTGCGGATGGTCGCTTCGGGCCAGCTGGACGTCGCGTTCGTGCACGAGGTGGAGGGCAGCCCGCTGCGGGTCCCGCCGGGGCTGGAGTTACGGGTCCTCGTGGAGCGGGAGCCGCAGTTCGTCTCGATGTCCCCGGACCATCCCGCGGCCCGCCGGGGCGTGGTCGACCTGCAGGACCTGGCCGGCGACCGGTGGACCGTCGACCCCTCCGTCGACGGCGAATGGGACGGCCTGCGCCGGGTGTTCGCCGCCGCCGGCCTCGACCCGCCCGTGCTGCACGCCGACTACCACACCGCCTCCTCGCTGATCGTCTCCGGCGAGGCCGTCGCCCCCTGCCAGCCCACCTCCGGGCCCCGCGCCGACATGGCCATCCGCCCGCTGGCCGGGGACCCGCTCGCCGTGCGCCTGCTGCTGGCGACGCGGCCGGGCGAACACCCCGAGGCCTTCGAGGACCTCCGCGCCGCCTACCTGGAGGCGGCCCACACCTCACCCGCGTACCGGGCCTGGCTGCGCCGCCACGCGAGCCCGCTGCTCGCCGCCTCGTAGCCGCGGCCGCGCCCCCCCCCGCTTCTCCGCCGGTCCGCCGCCCGGCCCCCTGCCCGGCCGCCTCCCGGCCGCCTCCCGGGCCGTCCCTCGCCGCGCCCTCTCCATGCCCGCTCCCGCGCGGCCGCCCTTGACTTCGACAAGCCGCGATATATCGTGTTGGAAAGAAGACGCGATATGTTGCGTGCCGTCGTATGTGCCGAGGAGGGCCAGCACCATGGCAGAGCAGAAGACGTGGTCGGTGGGGGAGCCGCAGAAGATCGCCTTCGACGCCCCGGTGGCCGAGCTGCGGGTCCGCATCGCCGGCGGAACGGTCAACGTCGTCGCCGACGAGGGCCCGGCCCGCCTGGAAGTCGCCGCGGTCGACGGCCCGCCCCTGTACGTCGTCCAGGAGGACGGCATCCTCACCGTCTCCTACGAGGACCTGCCCTGGAACGGGGCCCAGGGCCTGCGCGAGTGGTTCGAGAGCAAGCCGTGGAAGGCCTGGTCCGGCCCCGCCGAGGGCCGCAAGGCCTGGGAGCGCAGCGCCACCGCCACGCTCACCGTCCCGGCCGGCACCCGGGTCCGCGTCGTCGCGCTCGGCGCGGGCGCCGTCGTCTCCGGCATCACCGGGGGCGTGGACGCCAACACCGTCTCCGGCGACCTGACGCTGGTCCGGCTCTCCGGCGCGGTCAAGGCGCACACCGTCTCCGGGAGCGTGGAGGCCCAGTCCGTCACCGGCGAGCTCGGCTTCCGCACCGTCTCCGGCGGCCTCACCGTGGTCGACGGCGCCGCCGGGCGCGTACGGGCCGACTCGGTCAGCGGCGACATGCTGATCGACCTGGACCCCGCCGGCAGCATCGACGTCGCGCTCAACTCCGTCTCCGGGCAGGTCGCGGTCCGCCTGCCGCACCCCGCGGACGCCCGCGTCGAGGCCAACACCGCCACCGGCGGCATCTCCAACGGCTTCGAGGAGCTCCACGTATCCGGCCAGATGGGCGCCAAGCGCATCACCGGGAAGCTGGGAGCGGGCAGCGGAAGCCTGCGCGCCACCACCGTCTCCGGCTCCATCGCCCTGCTGCGCCGCCCGGCCGGGGACGCGCCGGCCGCCCCCCTCGCGCTCGACAAGAAGGTGCTCTGACATGCCGCCCGTCTTCGCCCACGGCCGACTCCGCCTCTACCTGCTCAAGCTGCTGGACGAGGCGCCGCGCCACGGCTACGAGGTGATCCGCCTGCTGGAGGAGCGCTTCCAGGGCCTGTACGCCCCCTCCGCGGGCACCGTCTACCCGCGCCTGGCCAAGCTGGAGGCCGAGGGCCTCGTCACGCACGCCACCGAGGGCGGGCGGAAGGTGTACTCCATCACCGACGCCGGGCGCGCCGAGCTGGCCGGCCGGGGCGGCGAGCTCGCCGACCTGGAGCTGGAGATCCGCGAGTCGGTCTCCGAGCTGGCCGCGGAGATCCGCGACGACGTGCGCGGCGCGGCCGGCGCGCTGCGCCGGGAGATGCTGGCCGAGGCCTCCGCGACGCAGACCCGCGTCGAGGACGAGTCCTGGAAGGCCGCAAAGGAGGAGATGCGCCGGGCCCGCCAGGAGTGGAAGGAGCAGGCCCGCCGCGCCAAGGACGAGAGCCGCCGCGCCCGCGAGGAGGCGCAGCAGGCGCGCCGCCAGGCCAGGGAGGCGCAGGAGCGGGCCCGCGAGGAGGTCGCCCGGCTCGCGGCGCAGCTCCAGGAGCAGCTCGCGAAGTCCGGCGGGATGCTGGGCAGCCTGGCCGGCAGCTGGCTCGGCGGCGGCGCGGGCGGTGCCGCCGGGGCCGGTGGCTGGGGCGGGGCCGCCGCGGGGGCGGCCCGGGCGGGCGAGGCCCCCCGTACGGCCGCTGGGGGCGCACCCGCTCCGGAGGCCGCCGGCTGGGCGGCCGACGTGCCGCGCACCGGCGACCCGGCACGCGACCTGGACCGGCTGCTGGACCGCTTCCGCGACGGCGTCCGCGACGCCGCCCGCGACCACGGCGTCACCGCCGCCCAGCTGGAGGAGGCGCACGCCCACCTGGCGGCGGCGGCCGCCCGCATCGCGGCGGCGCTCAGGCCCGCCCGCTGACGCCGGCCTGCCCCCGCCCCCTCCGCCGCACCGGCGGGCGGGGCGGCGGGGAGCGCCGCCGTTCCGGGCCAGGGGGTGTTGCGAGGGTCCCGCACGGCGCCCACGGCGCCCGGCACGCACTCCCGCCGCACCGGCCGAAGCCCCGGGTACGCCCGGTACGAGAGGTTCCGCCCGGTACGCCGAGAGCACGCACCGGACACCGCGGGCACCGCACAGGACTTTCGCAAGACCCCCTAGACGGTCAGGACGACCTTGCCGAACAGGTCGCCGGCGGCCAGCTTCTCGAAGCCCTCGCGGGCCCGGTCCAGCGGCAGCACCTCGTCGATCACGGGCCGCAGCCCCGTCGCCGCGCAGAACGACAGCAGGTCCTCCAGCTCGTCCTTCGAGCCCATCGTCGAGCCGACCACCTTGAGCTCCAGGAAGAAGATCCGGGTGAGCTCCGCGTGTGCGGGGCGGTCCCCGCTCGTGGCGCCGGAGATGACGAGGGTGCCGCCGGGGCGCAGCGACTTGACCGAGTGGGACCAGGTGGCCGCGCCGACCGTCTCGATGACCGCGTCCACCCGGTGCGGCAGGCGGGCGCCCGGTTCGAACGCGTCCGCGGCGCCGAGCTCCACGGCCCGCTTGCGCTTGGCCTCGTCCCGGCTGGTCGCGTACACCCGGAGCCCGGCGGCCTTGCCCAGCGCGATGGCGGCGGTCGCGACGCCGCCGCCGGCCCCCTGCACCAGGACCGAGTCGCCCGGCCGGACGCCCGCGTTGGTGAAGAGCATCCGGTACGCCGTCAGCCAGGCCGTGGGCAGGCAGGCGGCCTCCTCGAAGGAGAGCTCGGCGGGCTTGCGCAGCACGTTCCAGGCGGGGACCGACACCTGCTCGGCGAACGTGCCCTGGTAGCGCTCCGTCAGGATCGAGCGGGGCTCGTCCGGGCCGACGCCGTGGCCGCTCTGGCCGATCACCGAGTGCAGGACGACCTCGTTGCCGTCCTGGTCGATGCCGGCGGCGTCGCAGCCGAGGATCATCGGGAGCTTGTCCTCGCCGAGGCCGACCCCGCGCAGCGACCAGAGGTCGTGGTGGTTGAGGGAGGCGGCCTTGACGTTCACGGTCACCCAGCCGGGGCGGGCCGCCGGAGCCGGGCGCTCGCCCAGTTCGAGGCCGCTCAGCGGCTGGTCACGGTCGATACGGGCGGCATAGGCAGCGAACATGCCGCGACGCTACCGCCCGGTAGGCGGCGGTGCCAGACCTGTCGGCACATCGCGGGTGAGGCCTTCGTCGCACCGGCGGCGGGTACGGGCCGGCGGCCGCCGCGGCCGCCGGGGGGACGCGTACGGCCGGGGCGGGAACCGTTCGGGGGAGTGGCGGCGTCCTTCGGACAGAGGGCGCCTGCGCCGGAACGGAACTGTCTGTCGCATGCCCAACTACGGTCTGTACCTGTGGTCTTGACGGATTCCGGACGCTAAGCGGAATGACAGGACCGCGTCATTTCGGCCGGTAGTATTCAGCCCGGCGCGGCCGGACTCGTCATGAGCCTGTCATTTCGGGCGTGCTTGCTCCGGGATGTCCGAGGCCCGCGCAGCGGTACCTCGAACGACTCGCCGACGCGGTGCGGCCCCTCCCCGTTCGGGGGCGGGGAGGGTGCGTGCCGCGGGCGGGCGCACACGTGGAGGGCCCGGCCGGAACGCATCCGGCCGGGCCCTCCACGCACGGTGCGGCGGTCAGCCCAGGCGGGCCACCCCGTCGGCCTTGGCGGCGGCGGCCACCGCGGCCGCGACGGCCTCGGCGACGCGCTCGTCGAACGGCGACGGGATCACGTAGTCGGCGGCGAGCTCGTCGCCCACGACGCCCGCGATGGCGTCGGCGGCGGCGATCTTCATGCCCTCGGTGATCCGTGCGGCGCGGACCTTGAGGGCGCCCGCGAAGATGCCGGGGAACGCCAGCACGTTGTTGATCTGGTTCGGGAAGTCCGAGCGGCCCGTCGCCACGACGGCCGCGTACTTGTGCGCGACCTCCGGGTGGACCTCGGGGTTCGGGTTGGCCATGGCGAAGACGAAGGAGTCCTTCGCCATCGAGGCGACGGCCTCCTCGGCCACGGTGCCGCCCGAGACTCCGATGAAGACGTCCGCGCCGGCGAGGGCCTGCTCCAGCGACCCGGTCAGGCCGGTCCTGTTCGTCAGGCCGGCGATCTCCGCCTTCACGTCCGTCAGGTCCGCGCGGTCCGCGGAGACCACGCCCTTGCGGTCGGTGACGCACACGTCGCCGATGCCGGCGTCCACGAGGATCTTGGCGATGGCGATGCCCGCCGCGCCGGAGCCCGAGATCACGGCGCGCAGGTCGCCGAGCGTGCGCCCGGTGAGCTTCGCGGCGTTGCGCAGGGCGGCCAGCGTCACGATGGCCGTGCCGTGCTGGTCGTCGTGGAAGATCGGGATGTCGAGGGCCTCCTGGAGGCGGCGCTCGATCTCGAAGCAGCGGGGCGCGGAGATGTCCTCCAGGTTCACCCCGCCGAAGGAGGGGGCGAGCCGGACCACGGTCTCGACGATCTCGTCCGTGTCCTTGGTGGCGAGCGCGATCGGGACCGCGTCGACACCGCCGAACTGCTTGAAGAGGATGGCCTTGCCTTCCATCACCGGAAGGGAGGCCTCGGGCCCGATGTCACCGAGTCCGAGCACGGCCGTGCCGTCGGTGACGACCGCGACCACGTTGGACTTCCAGGTGTACTCGTTCACCAGCTCGGGCTGCTCCGCGATCGCGGTGCAGACCTTCGCCACGCCGGGCGTGTAGGCGAGGGACAGGTCGTCCTTGTTCTGGACCGGCACCGTGGCCTGAACGGCCATCTTGCCGCCCCGGTGCAGTGCGAACACCGCGTCCGGGTTGTTGTCCGTAACGCTGTCGCTGCGAGGATTGACGATCTCCGCTGCCACTGTTCTAGACCCCTTAAGTCTTTGAATCATTGAGGGTTGGCCACTCCTGGTTAAGGGGTGGGCGGGCACCGCGTCCGTACTCCGCATCGGCGGTTGGCCCGCCTCCGCGGAGGGGAGGTTCGAACGCGCGGGGCGCGCCGCACGCGCGCCCTGAGCCCCGGATGAGGGGTGTAAGGATCCGTTGTACCCGAAGAACACTCACCCAGACGAGTCGATTCCGGCTGGACTGGATGCCTCTTGTCCGGTTTTCGGCGAAAGGTCCAAAGAGCTCGGTCCAACGGCCGAGACGCTCCGTAAATAATCCGTCAAAAAGGCCAGGTCACAGCGGTTCCTTCGGCGCATGGGCGCCCGCTCCGCAGTCATGGGGGGCACTTCGGGGCACCCGTTATCCGATTTTGACCTGACGAACTGCCTGAATGCGTCAGTCCGAATGGCAAGATGCCGTAACCGCACGAGGTCGCGACACTCGAAGGTGCGTGCCCGACCCGTCCTCGCTTGTTTTTCCCTGCTCAGCCGGAGGAACCTGCTCATGACCGCAAGCACCACCCGTCGTACGACCGCCGCCCGGTCCCGGATCGCCGCGGTCGCAGCGATCGCGGTCTCCGGCGCCCTGATCCTCACCGGTTGCGGCGACCAGACCGACAAGGGCTCGTCGACGCCGTCGGGCCAGGCGGCCAACAGCAGCGCGCCGCTGTTCTCCAAGCTGCCGAAGAAGATCCAGGACGCCGGCGTCATCAAGGTCGGCACCGACGCCACCTACGCCCCGATGGAGTTCACCGAGGGCGGCAAGATCGTCGGTGTGGACCCCGACATCGCCGCGGCCATGGCCAAGCAGCTCGGCGTGGAGTTCAAGTTCGAGTCCGGCACGTTCGACACCCTGATCGGCAGCATGCAGACCGGCCGCAGCGACGTGGTCATGTCCTCGCTGACCGACACCAAGGCCCGCCAGGAAGGCCTGGACGACAAGGGCAACAAGACCGGTGCGGGCGTCGACTTCGTCGACTACTTCCAGGCCTCCACCGGCATCCTGGTCAAGAAGGGCAACCCGGAGGGCATCAAGACCCTCGACGACCTGTGCGGCAAGAAGGTGGCCGTCCAGCGCGGCACCACCTACGAGCAGTCCGCCAAGGACCAGGCCGAGAAGTGCAAGAAGGACGGCAAGGGCGAGCTCTCCATCGAGTCCTTCCCGACCGACGCCGAGGCCCAGACCCGCGTCAAGGCCGGCGGCGCCGCCGCCGACCTGAACGACTCGCCGGTCGCCGCGTACATCGCGAAGACCGCGGGCGGCGGCAACGACTTCGAGGCCATCGCCAACCCGACGGACGCCGGCTTCTTCGGCATCGCCGTCGACAAGAAGAACACCGAGCTCCGCGACGCCCTCCAGCAGGCGCTGGACGCGATCATCAAGGACGGCACCTACAAGGCCGCCCTCGACAAGTGGAACGCCGGCTCCGGCGCCGTGACCGAAGCCAAGATCAACGCCGGCCAGTGACCTACGCGGAGTACTCCCCTCGTACTTCGTCTTCCTTGCACCACTGAAGGGCAGTCACTGTGACTGACAAGCTCGACAAGGCCTCCGGCCCGGCGGACACCCCGCCGGCCGGGGCCGTCCCCCCCGAGGCGATCCGCGCCATCCCGGTGCGCCACTACGGCCGGTGGATCAGCGCCGTGGTCGTCATCGCGCTCGCCGCGGCCCTCGCCTACGCCTTCTCCCAGGGCAACGTGCGCTGGGCCACCGTGCCCGAGAAGATGTTCGACCCCACGATCCTCAGGGGCCTGGGCAACACCATCTGGATCAGCATCGCCTCCATGGCGCTGGGCCTGGTCCTCGGTGTCCTCTTCGCCGTCATGCGGCTCTCGAAGAACCCCGTGACCAGCACCATCGCCTGGTTCTACATCTGGTTCTTCCGCGGCACCCCCGTGTACGTCCAGCTCCTCATCTGGTTCAACCTCGCCCTGATCTTCCCGATCCTGAACCTCGGGTTCTACAAGGACGAGATGACCCAGGTCATGACGCCGTTCCTGGCCGCCCTGCTGGGCCTCGGCCTGAACGAGGGCGCGTACATGGCGGAGATCGTCCGCGCGGGCATCCAGTCCGTCGACGAGGGCCAGACCGAGGCCTCGCACGCCCTCGGCATGACCCGGACGCAGACCATGCGCCGCGTCGTCCTCCCGCAGGCCATGCGCGTGATCGTCCCGCCGACGGGCAACGAGTTCATCAACATGCTCAAGACCTCGTCGCTGGTCGTCGCCGTGCAGTACTTCGACCTGCTGCGCGCGGCCCAGGACATCGCGTCCACGTCGTTCGCGGTCATGGAGATGTTCTTCGTCGCGTCGATCTGGTACCTGGCCCTGACCAGCATCTTCTCGGTCGGCCAGTACTACCTTGAGCGGCACTACGCCCGCGGTGCGCTGCGCTCCCTGCCGCCCACGCCGCTGCAGAAGATCAAGGCGAACCTCACCCGCCTCTCGAACCGGAAGGCGGTGGCCTGATGACGACGACTGCCATGGTCAAGGCCGAGGGCGTCCACAAGTCCTACGGCGCCGCGCACATCCTCAAGGGCATCGACCTGGAGGTCGCCCCGCGTGAGGTGTTCTGCCTGATCGGGCCCTCCGGCTCCGGCAAGTCGACCTTCCTGCGGTGCATCAACCACCTGGAGAAGGTCAACGGCGGCAAGCTGTACGTCGACGGCCAGCTCGTCGGCTACCGCCAGAAGGGCGACAAGCTCTACGAGCTGAAGGACAGCGAGGTCGCGGCCCAGCGCCGGGACATCGGCATGGTCTTCCAGCGCTTCAACCTCTTCCCGCACATGACGGCCATCGAGAACGTCATGGAAGCGCCGGTCATGGTCAAGCGCGAGTCCAAGGCGGTGGCCCGCGAGCGCGCCATCAAGCTGCTCGACCGCGTCGGCCTCGGCGACAAGGGCGGGAACTACCCCGCGCAGCTCTCCGGCGGCCAGCAGCAGCGCGTGGCCATCGCCCGCGCGCTGGCGATGGAGCCGAAGCTGATGCTGTTCGACGAGCCGACGTCGGCGCTCGACCCGGAGCTCGTCGGCGACGTCCTCGACGTCATGCGGGACCTGGCCGAGTCGGGCATGACCATGGTCGTGGTCACGCACGAGATGGGCTTCGCCCGCGAGGTCGGCGACAACCTCGTCTTCATGGACGGCGGCGTCGTGGTCGAGTCCGGCCACCCGCGCGACGTCCTCGGCAACCCGCAGCACGACCGGACGAAGGCGTTCCTGTCCAAGGTGCTCTGAGCGGTCGGCGCCGAGCGCAGGACGGTCATCCGTCATCCGGGAGGGGCGGCACGGTCACCGTGCCGCCCTCCCGCGTGCGCGCGCGGCGCCGGTCTTCCGATGTTCCGGCGAAGGTCCTACTTCAGTGCCAGGACCATCGCGTCGGACGGCGAGCACCACACCGTCCGCGCCTCCGCGAAGCCCGCCTCGCGCAGCGCCCGCGCGTGCCAGGCCGCGTCCGGGGTGTCGCCGTCGGCGTGGTCGCCGTAGATCTCGAAGCGGCGCCTCACCGGCTCGGCGAGTACCGGGTCGGCGGCCGCCAGCGCCCACCACTCGGCCCAGTCCGGTACGCCCGCCGCCTTGGCGCGGTCCATGCCGGCGTGCCGGTGGGCGCGCTCGGCCGCGTTGATCCGCGGGGTGGAGGGGTCGGGCATGTGGTCGGCGTTCATGAAGACGCCGCCCTCGGGCAGCAGCGGGGCCAGCTGCCGGTAGAGGACGGCCAGCTGCGGGCTGTGCAGCCAGTGCAGGGCCGTGGCCGTCAGGACGGCGTCGTAGCGGCCGTGGGGGAGCGCCGCGGTCCACTGCGGGTCCTTCAGGTCGGCGGTGACGAAGGAGACCCGGGAATCGCCCGCGAAGTGGCCCCGCGCGATCGTCAGCAGCGCCGGGTCCAGATCCACGCCGGTGCTCGCCGCTCCCGGGAACCGCTTGAGGACGCGGTCCGTAATACTTCCCGTACCGCACGCCAGATCCAGCACCCTGGGGGTGGGGCCCGCCACAGCCTCCAGCATGTCGAGCATCACCCGGAACCGCTCCTCGCGGTCGGGCATGTACCACTCCTGCTGCCGGTCCCAGCTGTCCTGCCAGGCCTGCCAGTCGGTGGTGGCCTCAGCCTCTGCCATCGCGAACCCCTCCGCCCCGTTCCGTAATACCCTCGAATTAGTACCAGCTGTTACCGCGAACTCTGATCCGCAACCCTAATCCGCATCCGTAAGGACTACAAGTGGAACTGGCCCATTACTCGGACTATGCCGTGCGCCTGGTCAACACCGAGGAGCCGGCCCGCAACAAGGACGCCCTGACCTCGGTCGAGGCCGTCCGCGCCCTCTTCGGCGAGAGCGTCCAGATGGCGCGCCGGGTCACCGACACCGACGTGACGCGCTTCCGCAACGTCCGGGGCCGGCTGCGCGCCGTCTTCGAGGCCGCGGACGGCGGCGACCACGTCCTCGCCGTCGACCTGCTGAACTCGCTGCTGATGGAGTTCCCCGTCAGCCCCCAGGTCTCCGGCCACCAGTACCTCGACGACGAGGGCCGCCCCGACTGGCACATCCACCTCGCCGACCACCCCTCGAACGCCTCCGCCGGCTACGCGGCCATCGCCTCCTTCGGCCTGGCCTTCCACCTCACCGAGCACGGCCCCGACCGGCTCGGCCTCTGCCAGGCCCCGCCCTGCCGCAACGCCTACCTCGACACCTCCACCAACCGGTCCCGGCGCTACTGCTCCGACCGCTGCGCCACCCGGGCGAACGTCGCCGCCTACCGGGCCCGCAAGCGCCTCGAAGCCGAGGCATCCGCCCGCAGCGGCCGCAGCGCCGACACCGCCCAGGACAGCCGGGCCCTCAGCGAGCTCTGATCCGCCGGGCGCGGCCGGAAGCGCAGCACGGCCGTCGCCAGCACCAGCTCCTCGGGCACCGTCCCGTAGTCGGTGCTGTCCCCGGTCTGGTTGTACGGGTTGTCCCCGAGCACCCACCAGCCGCCCCGGCGCCGCTCCACCGCCCGCTTCACCACCAGCAGGTCCTGCTGGAACGGGTGGCGCAGCACCACCACGTCCCCCGGCCGGACCGCGGCCCCGTACCGCACGACCAGCCGGTCCCCGTGCAGCAGCGTCGGCACCATCGACGGCCCCGCCACCTCCAGCACCTCGAACCGGGTGCCCCTTCCGCCCGCCATGCCCGACCTCCTCGCCCGCTGCGGCCCCCCACGGCATGGTGCCGCACGGGGCCGTACGTTCGCTCACCGCTGCCCGGCCGCCCTCGGACTTTTGTCCCAAGCCTCCGGGGCCACTCGCGAAATCCCCCTCCCCACGGAGTAACCTCGCCCTTGAGAAGACGATCACGAGGAGGAGTATCTCCATGCTTTCCCGCCTCTTCGCCGCCAAGGCGAAGGTCTCCGCCCACTGCGACCTGCCGTGCGGCGTCTACGACCCGGCCCAGGCCCGCATCGAGGCCGAGTCGGTCAAGGCCGTCCAGGAGAAGTACCAGGCCAACGAGGACGCCGACTTCCGCGCCCGGGCCATCACCATCAAGGAGCAGCGGGCCGAGCTCGCCAAGCACCACGTCTCCGTGCTGTGGAGCGACTACTTCAAGCCCCCGCACTTCGAGAAGTACCCGCAGCTGCACACCCTGGTCAACGACACCCTGAAGGCCCTCTCGGCCGCCAAGGCGTCGAACGACCCGGCGACCGGCCAGAAGGCCCTCGACCTGATCGCCGAGATCGACCGCATCTTCTGGGAGACCAAGCAGGCTTGATCTCAGCCTAGGTCGCCTGACCTGCACTTTCGCGGGTCTGGCTACCTACCTGTCCGCACCCGGTCCGCAGGCCGCCGAGCATGGCGTCCGTGCCGGCCCGGGTGCGGTTTTCTTCCCCGGGCCACAGGTGCGCGCAGATCCGCAGCGTGATGACGGCGGATGCGTGCCCGAGGACCAACTGCACCTGCTTGACGCTCCCGCCGCCATACACACAGCCAGCACCGTCCTCGACTCCGGTGACGATGCCGCCGCCCAGGGCCGCCTGGCCGCCTTCGGCGACGCCCTACACAACATCGCCAGCGCCACGACCTGCCCACACCGGGCGGAACTACGAGCTGCGGCAATGCACGCTGATGCCCTCGCTGCCCGTGGCAGCGAGGGCATCAGTCGTCAGGACGCACGGGCTGAGGGCAACCGCGCGACCCACCTCGTCACCTCGGTCAGGTGGCCGGACTGCAGCCCTCGGTGTGGGTCGGGCTGCACGAGAAGGGTCGCCGCTCCACGGGCGGTGCGCTCGGCCGCCCAGGCGTGGTCGTGGCCGGTGAAGTCGTCGTCGATCCAGACGGCGGGGGCGTCGCCGAGCCAGGCGTCGACGTGGTCTCGTTTCCACAGGTAGCCGTTGGGGTGGCTGGTGGTGATCTGCGGACGCGGGAGGTCGACGTGCGGCAGGGGCGGGAGGCCCAGGAGGGGGCCGATGAGGGTGGTGGCGTCCTGGCGCCAGCTGGTGCACCAGACGGGGGTGACCAGGCCGGTGCGGATGATGTCCATAAGCAGGTGGCCGTGGTCGGGATTGAGCCAGACGGTGACCGGGTTGTCGGCGCTGCGGTCGGCGGGCACGACGTCGTGGCGGGCGTGGGTGGCCGGGGTCGAGCCGTGCTCGTCGGGGAAGGGTATGAGGACGCCGTCGATGTCGAGGAGCAGGTAGGGCGGGCGCATCGGTCCTCCATAGTCCGGATGAAGCGGATGTCAGAGCTTGCGGGCGCGGATCAGCAGGGTGGTGGGCCAGTGGCCCATGCGGGGGTCGTGGAACTCCTGGGCTGAGGTGAGCCAGAAGCCCGCCTGGCTGAGGTGCTTCTCCCAGCGGTCCGTGGAGAACTCCCACCGGGCGATGGGGAGCCGGGTGCGGTCGGGCAGGGTGACGTAATCGCGGCGGGGCCGGTCGTCGCCCGAGGGGCTCCGGCCGCCGCGCTGCGGGTGGGGGATGGAGAAGGCGAGCACTCTTCCGGGCGTGAGGCGGTGGGCGATGGCCGGCAGCAGGAGTCCAGGGGCGACCAGGCCGACGGCGCCGAAGACGGAGTAGACCGCGTCGAACTGTTCGTCGGAGGCGTGCAGGTAGTGGAGGGCGTGGCCGGCGACGAAGGTGAGGTTGTTCAGCCGTCCGTAGTGGGAGCGGGCGCGGCGGACCTGGAGGCCGACCAGGTCGACGCCCGTGACGTGGGCGCCGTGACGGGTGGCGAGGTGGGCGGCGTTGTGGCCGGGGCCGCAGCCGAGTTCCAGGAGGCGCTTGCCGCGCAGGTCGGGGCCGAGGACGTCAGCTCCGGGCCCCTGGCCGGGTCTCGTGGTCCATTCCATCCGTGCGGGTACGGAAAGCGGTTCGGCGAGACCAGCGGCGGTGCGCTGGAGGGCGTGGGCGTGCCAGGGGGATGCCTGGGCGAGCACGTCAGATCTCCAGGAGGTGGAGAACGTCGGTGAGGTGGCGGCGGACAGCCTTGATGTAGGCGGGGTCGGTGGCCGGGTCGTTGATCCAGCGGATGGACTGCTCCATGAACCACTCGACGGCCCACATGCGGTGCCAGCCCAGGGCCCAGTTCTCGGCGGTGAGCCCGCCGCGCGGGGCGAGGGCGTCGGGGGTGCCGCCGGCCGTGACGTACTGCTCCAGGAAGACGCGCAGGCGGACGGGGTGCAGGGGCTCGATGGTGCCGTGCCAGCTGGCGAGGTCGAGCAGGCCGGGGCCGGTGAAGGCGCGGGCGAAGTCAAGCAGCCGCCAGCCGCGCTCGCCGATGTGGAGGCTGGTGGGGTGGAACTCGGAGTGCACCCAGCCGAACGGTTCCAGCGCCGCTCCGGCCGAGCGGGTCTCGGCGCCCTGGACGATCCTGTCGAGCGCGTCCTCGACGTCGTCGGCGTCCTGCCACCGGTCGGCCTTGCGCAGGCGTTCGAGGTGCTCCAGCGCCCGGGCCGGGAGCGTGCGCAGCCGGTCCTGGTCGAGGACGGGCAAGGGCGGAGCCGTACGGGTTCCGTGCAGGATCACGGCCGCGGCGACGCCGTCGAGGTCGTCGGCCTCGCGTACGGAGGGTCCGAGGTCCTCCATGAGCATGCCCAGCCAGCCGTCCAGGACGGCGGAGGCGTGGACCCGGGGGACGGGTACCCCGAGGGTGTGGGCCAGGCGGAGGGCCTGGTCCTCGCTGTCGAACGGCTTCTTGGCGTACTTGAAGATGGCCGTGGAGCCGTCGGGCGAGGTCACGCGCTCGACGCCGGACATGGACCACACGCGTACCTCCTCCCGTACGGCGGTGGTCTGGCCGGTAGCGGTGAGCAGGTTGTCGAGGAGTTCGGCGCTGGGGTTCGTGGTCACGGGAGGGCTCCGGGGAGATGGTGGCGTCCGGGGCGGGCGAGGGATGCCGGCCCGCCCCGGAGCCTGATCGGGTGGGTTACGCGGCGGGGTTCACGCGGTGGGCGTAGACCTGCTCGATCCAGCCCGCCTTGAACGCGGCGAGGTCGTCGCGGAAGTTCGCCATCGAGGCACCGTAGGGCGCGACCACGCCGCCGGACTGGTCCGGCACGGACTGGCAGCCGTGCACGAGCCGGCCACCGAGCGCGGCGTGGGCCTTGATGGACTCGATCCGGCGGTGCTCGTTGAACCAGCCGCCGTGGTAGACCTCGTCGAGCATCCCGCCCGTCTCGTCGTCCAGGTCGAAGACGACGGAGGTGGCGGCGGGGAAGAACCAGCACGGGCCGACGTTGGAGATGTGCCCATCCAGCTCGACCTTGTTGAGCGCCATGAGCGTGGCGGCCTCGCGGAGCATCCGCAGGTGGTCGGCGGTGATCTGCGGCAGGCCGAGGCCGGCCAGGTGCTCGTCGCGGAAGATGTAGGCGTACACCTCGTACGCGGTGGCCAGGACGCGGCCGGCATCGGAGGTGGACTCGCTGTGCTGCTTGACGAAGTCGAGCGCGAGCTGCTCGACCGCGCTCTCGGTCGTCTCGTCCACGTCGAGGAGCTGGGACTTGACCAGCTCCCAGTCGGCGACGAGCCACGTGCTCGACTCGAAGCGGAAGAAGTACTCGGCCGGGTCGATGGTGATGCGCCGGCCGTCGACCTGGATGCCCGGCAGGCGGCTCCAGCGCGGGTCGAACGCCTCGGGCAGCTCGACCGTGATGGCCGTGGTGTCGATGGTGGTCACCGTGTCTCCGTCTCTGATTGGCCAGGTTCGGGCACAGGAATGCCCGAGCCCGGTCTGGGCGTACGGAACTTCGGGGTGCCGCCCGGACCAAGGGGGAGCCTGGATCACGGTCGTGCCGTTCCGGGCGGCTGCTGATAAGTGAACCTGTGGTCACGCTCAGTGGGTACGGTGGAAGGCAGTTGAAGCGGTATACGCGGTTTACAGCTCCGGAGTGGAGGCGATCGTGGCGGCGCAGAGAGAACCCAACTCCTGTCTGCGCGACGTCATCGCGGCGGTCGGCTGCACCTACGAGGCTCTCGCCAGAGACGTGCGGCGCATCGCCGCCGAGAACGGCGAGATCCTCCAGACCAACAAGTCGGCCATCTCGCACTGGGTGAACGGCACCCGTGCCCCGTCCGGCCGGGTAGGTCATTACCTCGCCGAGGCGCTGTCCCGCCGAGCGGGGCGCACGATCACCCAGACCGAGATCGGCCTCCAGGCCAGCGATGACGAAGCGCCGGCGGAATCCGACCCTGTCCTCGCCGCCACCGACCTGGGCCGTGCCGACGTCGAGCGCCGCCGCTTCCTCGCCATCGCGGCCTTCACCACCGCCGGCGTCGCCATGCCGCTCGGATACGACCACGAAGCCACTGCCCGCATGCTCCGCGCCCGCACCGGCACGTCCGTGGTCGGGGCAGAGGAGGTGGACGTCGTACGGCAGATCACCGCGGCCTTCAGCGCTGCCGACGAGCGCCTCGGCGGCGGGCACGGCCTGACCACCGTCACCGCGTACCTTGCCGACACCGCCGCCCCCATGCTGCGAGGACGCTTCCCCAGCGAAGCCTTACGCCGGGCAGCCTTCGGCGCGGTCGCCGAACTCGCCTACCTCGCGGGGTGGAAGCACCACGACCTCGGCCAGGAAGGCGCCGCCCAGCGTTACTACCAGGTCGGCTACAAGCTCGCCTGCGAAGCCGACCCCCACGGCCACGCCGCCTGGATGATGCGCGCCCTCGCCCACCAGGCCCTGAGCCTCAAGCAGCCCCACCACTGCGTCGACCTCGTCGAAGGCGCCCTACGCACGGGTCTCGGCCACGTCGACGGCCAGACTGAGGCCCTCCTCCACATCACCCACGCCCGCGCCTACGCCGCCACCGACGAGAACTCGTCGGCCGCACGCGCCCTGCTCGCCGCCGAAGACGCCCTCCTCCGGGACGACGGCCCCCAGCCCAGCTACTCCTGCGTCAGCGGCCCCGCCGCCGGCACCGTGGCCAGCCACACCGCCCGCACCCTGACCGATCTCGCCGACCACATCGGTACCGAGCAGCAGCACCGCGACGCCCTCACCCGCTGGGACCCCGAGAAGTACAAGCGCGTCCACGCACTCACCCATGCCGACCTCGGCGACAGCCTCGCCGCCCAGGCCCGCGCCGACGAAGCCGTCGCCGCCTGGACCCAGGCCCTGGTCCTCATGGAGGGCATGACCTCCGACCGCACCCGCAAAGCGATCACCTCGATCCGCTCCACGCTCGCGGTCTACCAGCGGCGCAAGGTGCCCGGCGCAGCCGATCTTGCCCGCCGCGCCCGCGAGGCCCTCGCCTAACATGCCCAACAACCGCCCGACGAAGGGAACATCGTGGCCCAGCAGACCGACGACCAGCCGAAGGCCCTCAAGCCAGCCCTGGAATCCATGACCCTGCTGGTCGCCGCGGTGATCGTCCACGACAAGGCCACCAACCGCGTCGTCCTCCTCCAGCGCAGCGAGAACGCCAAGTTCGCCCAGGGCATGTGGGACCTTCCCGTCGGCAAGAGCGAACCGGGCGAACCGATCACCGAGACGGCCGTTCGCGAGCTGTACGAGGAGACCGGCCTGACGGTGAAGCCCGAGTCCCTCAAGGTCGCCCACGTCATCCACGGAGCCTGGGGCGTGGAGGCCCCCAACGGATTCCTCACCGTCGTCTTCGCTGCCCACGAATGGACCGGCGAACCCGAGAACCGCGAACCCCGCAAGCACGCCCAGGTCTGTTGGGTCGACGCCGACGCCATCCCCGACGAATTCGTGGACACCACAGCCAGCGCCCTCCACCGGTACCTCGCGGGAGGCCCGCAGGTCTCGCTCGACGGCTGGCGGTAGAGCGCCAAATGCGGCTTGGGTGAGCCCTTCGCCGTACCCACTCGGCACCCGAGCCGACCGCGTGATTACCAACAGTCCGAAACATCAACCCGCGTACTGGCATCGCACGGGAGGGTCAAAGGGGAATACACAGGGGTGTCGTCAATGCGTTCCACAACGTCAACTGCCGCCCTGCCTCCGAGGGCGGACATCGACGCGCGAACCGTGACGAGCCGGTCCCGCAGCCGACGGGACTCCATGCTCTCCATGGTGTCGAGCATGGCCATCACGGTTCCCGCTGCCAGTTCGGGGCTGCCGCCACGCAACTGGCAGCCCGAGAGGGTCGCCAGTGGACCCGGCCCCGCTCGTGTGTCTGCACCGCGACGGCCTCGGCCGCATACGTCTCAGCAGCCGCCGTGTCGCCGAGCCGCGTGAGCGCGTCGGCGAGGTTCGCCTCAAGCAGCCCCGCCTGAATGTAGCCGGTCTCGGCGCTGTGGAGCGACTACTTCAAGCCCCCGCACTTCGAGAAGTACCCGCAGCTGCACACCCTGGTCAACGACACCCTGAAGGCCCTCTCGGCCGCCAAGGCGTCGAACGCCCCGGCGACCGGCCAGAAGGCCCTCGACCTGATCGCCGAGATCGACCGCATCTTCTGGGAGACCAAGGCCGCCTGAGCCGCGTCTCTTACGGCCCCCTTCCGGCCCCGGGAGGGGGCTCTTGCGTCGGCCCTACCGCTGGAGGGCTGCAATGGCCTCGACGATCAACGCGCGAGCGTCCGGGCCGTATACCGCCATCCGCCGGAGCTCTGCGAATGCCCGCTCGTACAGCGCGATCTCGCCTGGTTGGGTCACTGTCACCCGGGCAGCGAGAAGCTCCACCGACACCAGGGTGTCGTCGTACATGTGGAACGTCTCCAACGGCCACTGTGTGCGCTGCTGCCGTGCCATGGGGATGATGCCTACCGAGACGGCGGGCATGGCCGCGGCCGTCAGGAGATACCCCAGCTGGGCCGCCATTGCCTCGGGGTCGGCGAGCTGGTAGCGGAGCGCGGATTCCTCGACGACGATGACGAATCGACGGCCCTGCTCGCGCAGGATGGCGTTGCGCTCCATGCGGGCCGCAACAGCATCGGCCACGTCGTCGGGGATCTCGCGAAACTTCGAGATCGCGCGGAGCAACCCGGTGGCGTAGCCCTCGGCCTGGAGCAGCCCTGGTACCAGGGTCGCGGAGTAGACGCGGAAGAGGCGGGTCGAGAGGAACAGGGGAACGTAGCTCTGCTGCAGTTGCCGCAGGCCAGTGCGGACTCGGCGCCGCCACTCGACGTAGAGGGATTCTGCCGTTTGTGACGAGGCGACGATGTCGGGGGCCTGCTCTGGCACCCCGCACGCTGCGCACCACCGGCGGATGTCGTCTGGCGACGGCGGAGTGACCGCGTTCTCGATGCGGCTGGACTTGGAGTGCGTCCAGCCGCACCGTCCGCCGAGTTCCAGCCCGGTGAGCCCCGCCTCCACGTGCAGGCCGCGCAGCCGCTGAGCCACTGCTCGGCGGGCGGCCTGCGCTGCTGAGGAGGGGGACGCAGGCACGGGCCTACCTGATCTCGTACCGGCCGTGCGGGATGGCGCGCTCCCACACCGCGCTGAACGCGTCGGCGCACAGCTTGGCGGCGGCCGGGTCGTCGCTCATCTCGCCGCCGGCGGATGAGCCTTCCCCGGTGAAGTGGTTCCAGCGGACGAGTCGGCCGTCGATGAGCCAGAAGTCGTTCCCCGGCAGGGCCAGGGTGCTGGCCTGCCGTCTCGGCAGCCAGCGCACTTCCTCCCCGGCCGCTACATTGGTGAACGTCCCGTCGTACAGGAAGCGCGTGTACTCGCTCACCGGCTCGGAGACGATGCGTGCGCGGCGCACGGCCACGCCGCGGCCCACGGTCGCGGCGACGAGGTCCAGCCAGGGCCGCCACCAGGAGGCCCGATCGGCGGGGTTGTGACGGTGGCCGGCCCTCCAGTCGGCGAACGGGCCGGTCTCGTAGTCGACGGCGTACGAGTCGCGCATCTCCAGATGGACGGCTGTCCGCTCGGCCGAGCCGAGCAGGTCAGGCCAGGTCGGCATGGTCAACGGCATCACATGCCTCCTTGATCGGCGTCGTCATGGCGACGGGTACCCGTCAGTCCAGTTCCGCAAGTGCGGCAACCAGCAGTCGGCCCTCCGGGGCGCCCTGCCGGAGCAGCAGGCCGCCCGCCTTGTGGAGTTCGCCCCAGGCGTGGGGCCGGCCGATCTCGGACGCGTCCGCCAGGACGCTCGTGGCTGTCGTCAGCGCCGCCTCGGGCTCTCCGGCACCGGCGTACGCGCGGGCCAGGCATGCCCCGTACCAGGCCCGGTCGCGCCGGAAGGCGGGTGTGAACCCGGCGAGTCCTGCCCTCAGGTTCTCGATCGCGCTCCGCCAGTCGCGCAGGTGCAGGTCCGCCATGCCGCGCTGTGCCGCGAACCAGGACTCGCCGTAGAAGTACAGCCACGGCGGCGCGTCGGTCGCGTTCGCGATGATCAGCTGCGCCTCGTCGAGCCGGCGGTACGCCGCGTCCGCGTCGCCGTCGAGGGCGTGACCGCGGCCGGCCATCTGCACGGCCAGGCCGCGGGTCGCGTCGCTCGCCCCCGGCGTCGATGCCGCGGCCTCCCCGAGGCGGATGGTGCGACGGGCCCGCCCGCGGGACCAGGCGACGTGGGCCTTCATGCTCATGGTCGTGGCGGCCATGTCGCCGTGGCCGGATTCGAGGGCCCAGTCGTAGGAGCGGTCGAACCAGGCGAGGGCCGGCGCCGTGTGGTCCTGGTCCTGCGCCATCCACGCGAGGAACTGCGCGTACTCCGCCATCACCCGCACGAGCCTGTCGGCGAGAGGGCCGCGCGCCTTGTCGTAGAGGCCGGCCACCGCCTCGAACTGCTTGGCCACGACGGCGGACATGACCCGGGACCCGAGCGTGTCCTCGGCCCGGCGGTGCTCGGCCAGCAGGCGCTCCACCGCGCCGAGCGAGGCCGCGTCCAGCCGCATCCCGGATGCGGTGATGTGCCGTAGGCGCTCCGTGTCCGGATCGGCCACCAGGCCCGGCAGGACGAGGGACGGCAAGGGCATCTCGGCGCCCGCGCCGCCGAGCAGTTCGGCGGGGATGCCGAGGCCCTCGATGATGCGCCGGCGGACCTCGACGGAGGTCACCGCGCGCCGCCGGTTCTCGATCGCAGAGATGTCCGGCTGTGCCAGCCCGACGAGGGCGCCGAGCCTGCTCTGGCTGCTGCGGGTCGCCTTCCGCCACTTCCTCAGCAGCGTCGGCCAGTCCTCGGCTGCGGCGGCTGCGCGCAGGTCGTGGTGCACCCAGACGTCCGACTCCGGCTCCATGGCCGGAATATAGGACGGCCCTATAGGGCCCGGTAGTGGATCGGGCCGGAAGTCAGCCGACATGGTGGTCGCACAGAAGGGCACGCGCGCGCCGGCCACCGAGGACGCGCGCCGCGCTGCTGCCCCGCCACCCGTTGACACCGCCCCAGGGAGCACCGCCATGGAGACCCGCACTCCCATCCCCTGCCACAGCGCGCCGCTTCCCGACGACTTCTGGGACCTGACCGCCGAGCAGGCGCTCGGTCGGGTGTGCGTCGCCTGCGGGAAGGTTCTCGTGGCGGGCGCCGTCTACCGGGGTGTCGTCACCGGCCGGGAGGGAGCCATGCTCCTCGACGCCGACGTCTGGTCCTGCCCCCGCCCGGCGGTCGGCCGATGAGTCCGGCGGGGCGGATCTGTGCCGTCTGCCAACGGCCGGTGCAGGGCGAGGGGATCCGGATCATCCGGCACTCGGCGTCCGGGGCCCGGCCGGACGGCTGGGTGCACCCCGCCTGCGACCGCGCCCCGCTGCGAGCGCTGAAGCCGCGCCCCCGCCGCGCCTGAGCCAGCCGCCCCGGGCAACCGGTGCGGCCCGGGGGGTTGATTTCGGTCATTTCCGGGGAGGCGGCGGCGGGAGCGGGCTGTGCCCCGCATGCGGGCGCCCGCCGGCCGGGGGTTCCGGGCGGCGGGCGGGGGCGGGTTCGGGGGTGCGGGGGCGGGCCGCGCCGGCGCGGGTTACTCGTCCTCGTCGTCCTCGTCGTCCAGGCGGGCCAGCCAGGTGGCCAGGCGTTCCACCGGGACCTCGAAGTCCGGGTTGAGGTCGACGAACGTGCGCAGCTGTTCGGCCAGCCACTCGAAGGTGACCTCCTCCTCGCCGCGCCGCTTCTCCAGCTCCTCGATGCCGCGATCGGTGAAGTACAAGTCGGGCTCCGTGCGTGATGAAGGTGTGCATGGGGACGTTTCCCGCCAGGATAATCCGCAGGCCGGGCAAGGCCTCCCCCCGTCGCGGCCCCGGCGCTAGCCTGGAATGCCGTCGAACGTGAGGGGGTGCGGATGCTGGACCGGCGCACCGGCGGCACCGCGCGCGCCTACGAACTCCTCGAACCCCTCGTCCAGGCAGCCACCGTACGCGTCCACCCCGCCCCCGGCGGGTATGGAGACCGGGGGAACCACCCGACCTGGGGCAGCGGCTTCTTCATCGCCCCCGGCTGGGTACTGACGTGTGCCCACGTCGTGGGCGAGGGGGGTGCTGCGGTGCGGCTGGTGGGACGAGAGATCGGCATCACCTTCTCCTCCGGCCCCCGCACCACCGGCACCGTCACCGGCCGCGTCGAGTGCGTCCTGCCCGAGCGGCTGGAGGAGCGCCGCCCCGCCCGGCGCGCCCTGTGGGATCTGCCCGACCTGGCCCTCGTACGGGTCCTCGCGCCGGTCTCCCACGCGTGCGTCCGGCTCACCGACCGCGCCCGGCCCCGCCTGGACGAGGTCGCCTACTTCGGCTGCACCGAGGACCTCGGCATCCCCGAGATCACCGGCCGCACCACGCGCCTGCGGGGCACCGCCGCCGGCGGCGCCGCCCTCCGCCTCGGCGACGACGACGAGATCGAGCCCGGCATGTCCGGCGGCCCCGTCGTCGACCTGGGCCGCGGCGAGGTCGTCGGCGTCGTCAAGGCCCGCCGGCACACCGGCGGCGGCGGGCTCGCCGTCTCCGTCGTCCAGCTGCGCACCCTGCCCCTGGACGCCGCCGGGCAGATCGGCCTGTACCGGCGGGTCATGCAGGCCCACGACCTGTACCACTACGACGAGCACCTCAGCGACCTCGACAGCCGCCGCACCTGGACCGACGTGCACGGCGAACTCCCCGCCGCCGACCCCTACGGCGGCCCCCGCCTCACCCCCGCCGAGATCACCACCCTGTGCGGGCTGCTCGCCGAATTACCCCCGCCCGGCTCCTCCGAGGCCGTACGCGCCCTCGTCGAGGCAGCTCGCGGCGAGGAACCCGACCCGGCCCTGCCGGCCCCGCTGAGCTGGCGCGACGGCCTCGGCATGCTCCACGACCCGCCCGGCGGCACCGGCGAGGCCGCCGCCATGCTCCGCTACGCCACCGACATCAGCGTCGCCGACCACCGCGAACCGCCCGCCCCCGGCTCCGACGAGGAGCTGTGGGACTGGGTGCGGGCCACCGCCGAGCGGCTGTGGCGGCCGCTGCGCCGCGAACTCGGCGAACGTCACGACCTGGGCCTCGCCGAGCGGGAGCGGCGCCGCCGCGCCCGCGCCGGCCGGCCCGCCCACGGCCCCGGCCGGCCCGCGCAGGCCATGCCGCAGGGCCCGTCCGTCCTGCTGGAGGCCTGGGCGCACGGCTGGGAGGACGTCTACGACTGGCGGGTCTCCGTCCTCGCCGGGCCCGCCCACCCCGGCCGCCTCACCCCCGTCGGCTCCGGCGTCCGCGTCACCCGGGCCGGCCTGCCCGAGGCGCTGCGCGACTCCCTCGCCGAGGCCTTCCGGCGCTGCGACACCCACGAGGCCCCCGCCGCCCTCGAAGTGGCCGTCGCCCCCGAGCTGTTCGGGCTGCCCGTCGACACGTGGACCGTCACCGGCCGCGTCCCCCTCGGCGTCCAGCGGCCCGTCGTCCTGCGCTACCCGGCCGGAAGCGGCGCACACGCCGCCGGCAGCCCGCCGCACGACCCGGAGGCCGCCCACCGCCGGGCCGACCGCTGGAGCCGCGTCCAGAGCGGGCCCCTGCTCGACGAGCGCGCCGACTGCGCGCACGGCCGGCCCCGCAGCCCCTCCCCGGCCTGGCTGGACGGCCTCGCCGACAACACCGTGCCGGTGCACTGCCGGGCCGCCGACCAGGAGCCCACCCTCGGGTCCCTGCACGCGGTCCGCGAGGCCGGCTACGGGGTCGCGGTCACCCGGCGGCCCCCGGCGGACCCGGGGGAGTCCTGCGCGCCGTTCCACCGCGGGCTGCGCGAGGAGCTGACCGAGGCGGGGCACGGGGCACCACTGCCGGTGCGGCTCCAGGCGCTGCGGGCCCGCTCCCACGGGGCGGACCCGGACGCGTACTGGTCGGACGGGACGGCCCTCGTCTGGGACGACCCGGCCCGCGCCCTGCCCGAGGACGAGCCGCTCCAGGGGGACCTGTGACGGGCGGGAGGGGACAGACGTGAACGAGGAATGGCTGATCTACCGGGGCGTCGGCGAACCGCACGACGGGATCGACGCCCTGCCCGAACCCCCGCCCTGGCGGGACTTCGACGGCGGGCCCCCCGTCGACCCGCCGCCGTCGGCCCGCTCCGCCGACGGCAACGTCGCCCGGCGCCTGGGCGCCCACCGGCAGGCCGCCGAGCTGCACCGGCCCGAACCGGAGGAGCTGGAGGCCATCAACGCGGCCCTCTACCTGCGCCGCCCGCTCCTCGTCACCGGCTACCCCGGCACCGGCAAGTCCACGCTCGCGCACGCCGTCGCCCACGAGCTGAAACTCGGCCGCGTCCTGCGCTGGCCCGTCGTCTCGCGGACCACCCTCCAGGAGGGCCTCTACCGCTACGACGCCATCGCCCGCCTCCAGGACGTCCAGATCGCCGCCGGCGGCGGCGACCCCGGCGGCGCCCCCGGCATCGGCAAGTACATCCGGCTCGGGCCGCTCGGCACCGCCCTGCTGCCCGCCCTCCGCCCCCGCGTCCTGCTCATCGACGAGCTCGACAAGAGCGACATCGACCTCCCCAACGACCTCCTCAACGTCCTGGAGGAGGGCGAGTTCACCCTGCCCGAACTCGAACGCGTCGCCGAGACCGAGCCGGAGGTGCACGTCCTCACCGACGACGGCGCCAAGGTCGCCGTCCGCGACGGCCGCATCCGCTGCCGGGCCTTCCCCTTCATCATCCTGACCAGCAACGGCGAACGGGACTTCCCCGCCGCCCTGCTGCGCCGCTGCATCCAGCTCAAACTCGGCCAGCCCGGCGAGAAGCGCCTCGCCACCATGGTCCGCGCCCACCTCGGCGAGGACGCCGCCCGCCTCGGAGCCGACCTCATCCGCGAGTTCCTCAGCCGCTCCCAGTCCGAACTCGTCGCCGCCGACCAGCTCCTGAACGCCATCTACCTCACCCACTACGCCGCCCCGCCGACCCGTGAAGACCTCGCCGACCTCCTCATCCAGCGCCTCGACCGCCCGAGGTGAGACCATGCCCACCGCCGAGCAACCGCTCCCGGCGCCGCCCGCCATCCGGGACCTGGCACGGCTGCTGCGGGCCGCCGGGCTCGACCCCTCCGCCGAGGAGCTGGCCGACGCCCTCTGGCTCGCCGGCCGGATCGGCCCGCCCGCGGCCCCCGCCGGCCCGCCCGCACCGCTCACCCTGCGCCGCCCCGGACCCCGCGAGGCCCCGCCGCCGCAGGAGGAGCCCCCGCCGCCGGACCCCGGCATCGAGGACCCGGTGCGGTTCTACGCCGCCCGCGTCAGCGGCGCCGCCGAGGAGGCCGCCGCCCTGCCCGCCGGCACCGGCGTGCCCGTACGCGTCCCCGGCGCGGCCGCCCTGCCCCGCATCCTCGACATCCAGCGCGCCCTGCGCTCCCTCCAGCGGCACCGCCCGCCCGGACCGCCGGCCCGGCTGGTCCTCGACGAGCCGGGCACCGCCGAGGCCAGCGCACGCGCCCTCGGCCTCGTCATCCCCGTCATGCAGCCCGAGAGCCGCCGCGAGGCCACCGTCCGCCTCGTCATGGACGCCTCACCGTCCATGGCCGTCTGGCACGACATGTTCGAGGAGCTCCGCACCGTCTGCGAACGCCTCGGCGCCTTCCGCGACGTCCAGGTCCACTACCTGCACCGGCTCGCCGACGGCCGGGCCGCCCTCGGCCGCGGGCCCGCCCCCGGCACCCGGCTGCGCTCCGGCGACCAGCTCCGCGACCCCAGCGGCCGCGCCCTGACCATGGTCGTCTCCGACTGCGCCGGCGCCCTGTGGCGGGAGGGCGAGGCGCAGCGGCTGCTGCACCGCTGGGCCGAGTGCACCCCCTGCGTCGTCGTCCAGCCGCTGCCGCAGCGGCTGTGGAACCGCAGCTGGCTGCCGACCGAGCGGGGCACCCTCGCCCGGATCGAGGGCGGCGCCGGCCGCCTCCGCTTCCGGCCCGACCGGCCGCCGCGCCACGGCCGGCCCGGCGGCGGGCTCGCCGTTCCCGTCCTGCCGCCGAACGCCACCGCCCTCGGCGCCTGGGCCCGCCTCGTCGCCGGGCTCGGGGCCGGGCCCGTCCCCGCCGAGGTGGGCCGCGTCCTCGCCGACCACCCTGCCGCGCCCGTCCCCCCGCCGCGGGCCGTGCGGCCGCCGGAGGAGCTGGTGCGCCGCTTCCGCTCCGCCGCCTCGCCGCGCGCCGTCCAGCTCGCCGTCTACCTGTCGGCCGCGCCGCTGACGCTGCCCGTCATGCGGCTCGTCCAGCGGACCATGCTGCCCGACTCCGAGCCCTCCGACCTCGCGGAAGTCCTGCTCAGCGGGCTGCTGCGGCGCGGCCCCGACCTCGGCCAGTGGTACGAGTTCACCCCCGGCGTGCAGGACGTGCTGCTCGGGCCGCTCGGCCGGGACGACGCCGCGCTCGTCCTCAAGCACTGCTCCGAGTACGTCCTCGCGCACTTCGGGCGCGGCGTGCGCAACTTCCCCGCCCTGGCCGTCGCCCAGCTGACCGGGGAGCCCGCCGTCGAGGACGACCCGGAGGGGCGCGTTCCCGCCGGGCGGCTGCCCCAGGCCTTCGCCGAGGTCTCCGCCCGCGTCGTACGCCGCTACCTGCCGGGCCCGGCTGTACCGGACGACGCCGCCGACCGGGAGCCGCCCGCCCCGCCGCCCCGGCGGTCCTGGGCCGTGCGCACCGCCCGCGACCGGCTCGCCGCACACGACGCGGACGGCGGCGCCGAGCGCGGCCTGTACGAGGCCGCCGCCGTCCTGCGGCGCGCCGTCGCGGCGCCCGCCGGGCCGGGGGACGCCGACGGGGAGGCGGAGTGCGAGCTGGCCGAGGTGCTGCTGCGGCTGTGGGCCCGGCAGCGGGACCCCGAGCTGCTCGCCGAGGCCGAACAGGCCGTGCGCGGGCTCGCCGCGGCGCCCGCCCGCGCCCTCCTCGGCCGGGTGCTGTACGAGCGGGCCCTCGCCGAACGCCCGGACGCCGAACTGCTGGACGCCGCCGAGCTGGAGTTCGCCGCCGCGGCCGCCCTCGCCGCCGACCCGCGGCTGCGGCTGGACTGCGTCCTGCGGCGGGTGCAGGCCCTCGTCCGGATCGCCGACCTGCGCGACGACCCCGGGGCGCTGCGGGAGGCGCGGGCCGCGCTGGAGGTCCTCGCCGGGCAGGCCCCCGACCGGGTGCTGCGCCCCGCTCTCGGGCGGGTCCTGCTGGCGCTGCTGCCCCGGCTGCGCGACACCGCCGAGCGCACCGCGCTGGCCGAGGAGGCCGCAGGGCACCTGGCCTCGGCGCTGCCCGGCACCGCCGCCGACGGCGGCCCGGACGGCGGCGCGGCAGAGGAGCCGGGTCCCGACGCGGCCGAGGCGGCGCGGCTGCGCGTCGACCTCGCCACCGCCCTGCGCCACCTGCCCGCCCGGCTCGAAGAGGCCGCCGGCCACCTCGACCTCGTCCTCGCCGAGCCCGGCGGCGACCCGGAGCTGCGCCTGGCCGCCCTCGTCTGCCGGGCCAGGGTGCACCGGGCCCGGTACGCGCGGGACGGCGACCCCGAGGCCCTGGAGCAGGCCGCCGACGCCTACGGCAGGGCCCGGCGGCTGATCCCCCGGGACGGCGAGGCGTACGGGGAGCTGCTGCCCGAATGGGGCGAGGCCCTGCTGGAGCGGGCCCGCGCCGCGGGCGGCCGGCGCTTCGCCTCGGCGGCCGTACGCGTGCTCCGCGACAGCCGGGCCGCGGTCCCGCAGTCCGACGGCCGGTCCGCGTACCGCCTGGTGCGGCTCGCCGAGGGGCTGCGGCTGCGGCACGGCTACGAGGGCGACGTGGTGGACCTGCGGGAGGCCGAGTACCTGCTGGAGCTGGCCGTCCGGCAGAGCCGGAGCCCCCTGGAGCAGGCGAGGGCCTGGCGGGAGCACGGCGACGTCCAGCAGGAGATCCACGCCCACACCCGGGCCCTGGACCGCCTCGACCGGGCGGCGGACTCCTACCGGCGGGCCTGGCGGGCGGCCCTGGACGGCGACCGCGCCGAGCGGCGCGAGGTGGCCGTCGAGCTGGCCGCCCGGGTCCAGGAGCTGCGGGGCGAGGTGCTGGAGCGGCTGGCCCGGCCCCGGGCCGCACTTGACGCCTACCGCTCTGCCCTGGAGCTGTGGCGGCGGCTCGGCGAGGAGGCCGCGGACCGGCGGGAGGCACTCGGCTCCCGCGTCCGCACCCTGGAGGCCGGGCTGTGACACCCGGCGAGGCACCGGACCCGGAGGCCGGGACGGCAGCGAACGGCGGCACGGAACGGACAGCGCACCCGACGGACACGGCGAACCAGCAGGGGGACGGGCAGCCCATGGCGATTCGGCAGCAGAGCGCACGGACGGAAGTGGCGGGACACCCCGGGACGGACCCGGCGGGCACGGGCGCCGCATCCCCCCGGGACCAGGCGTCGCACCCCGCCGGCGGGGCCCCGGCCCGCCGGCCCGCACCGGCCCCGCAGCCACCCCCGCCCCCGGCGCCGGCCCCGGGCCCCACGCCCGCCCCCGCACCCGTCCCCACCCCGGCCGCCGCCCAGGCCGCCGCGCGGCGCTGCCCGGCGGGGCTGCCGGACCTGTCCGGCTACGACCTCGCCGCCCTCCGCGGCATCGACCACCCCGTCCTCGCCCGCGTCATCGAGGGCCTCGTCGACCGCGTCACCCACCCCGCCGAGATCCTCAACGCCTTCGACTCGGGCGCCAGCTGAGCGCCCGCTCACGCACCGCATCCCCAATACCACGCACCGCACTCGGAGTTGTCCCGTTTCCGCCGTTAGCCCGCGCCGAACCCAGGGCAGGGATGCAACCGTCCGCCGGGGTGCCCGCACGGCGGCCGGGGAGGGAGGTGCCTGCGGTGAGCCATGCCGACGGGAGCCGGGCGGCGCCGTCCGCGCTGTCCGCGCACCGGGCCCGCGCCCCCTGGCCGTACGCCCGGCTCGACGTGCCGGCGCTGCGCGCCGCCGGCCACCGCCCGCACCCCATACGGCAGTTCGTGCTCAAGACCCGCAGCCGCTGCAACCTGGCCTGCACCTACTGCTACGTCTACGAGATGGCCGACCAGAGCTGGCGCGACCGGCCCGCCGCCATGTCCCGCGCGACCGCCGCCCGCGCCGCCGAGCGCATCGCCGAACATGCCGCCGCCCACGCCCTGACCCGCGTCGACCTCGTCCTGCACGGAGGCGAACCCCTGCTGACCGCCCCCGCCGAACTGGCCGCCCCCGTCGACGCCGTACGGGCCGCCGTGCGCGCCGCGTCCCCGCGGACCCGCGTCACCGCGACCGTCCAGACCAACGGCACCCTGCTCACCCGCGGCCGCCTCGCCGCCCTCGCCGCCGCCGGGATCCGCGTCGGCGTCAGCCTCGACGGCGGCCTGCCCGAGCACAACACCCGCCGCGTCGACCACGCCGGCCGGCCCGGGTTCGGCGCCGCCGCCCGCGGCCTGCGCCTGCTCGCCCGCCACCCCGAGCAGTACGCGGGCGTCCTGTGCGTCGTCGACCTCGCCCACGACCCGGTCGGCACGTACGAGTCCCTGCTCGCCTTCGACCCGCCCGGCATCGCGCTGCTGCTGCCGCTCGCCAACTGGAACACCCCGCCGCCCGGCAGCGCCCCGCACCGCACGCCGTACGCCGACTGGCTCACCGCCGTCTTCGACCGCTGGTGGCAGGCGGACTCCCTGCGCACCCGCATCCGCACCTTCGAGGAGATCATCGCCCTGCTGCTCGGCCTTCCCGCGGCCACCGAGACCCTCGGCCTGGCCCCCGCCGCGACCGCCGTGATCGAGACCGACGGCACCCTCGAACAGGCCGACTCCCTGAAGTCCGCCTACGAGGGCGCCGCCGCCACCGGCATGAGCCTGGACACGCACCGCTTCGACGACCTGCTCGACCACCCCGGCCTCGCCGCCCGGCAGCTCGGCCTCGACGCCCTCGCCGACGGCTGCCGCTCCTGCGCACTCGTCGAGGTCTGCGGCGGCGGCCACTACCCGCACCGCTACCGCTCCGGCGAAGGCTTCCGCAACCCCTCCGTCTACTGCGCCGACCTCCAGGCCCTGATCCGGCACATCGCCGCCGCGCTGCACCGGGCCGCCGAGGAAGGCGCCGCCGTCCCCGGCCGCACCGCGCCGCCGCCCGGCCGCGCCGCCGCCAAGGCGCCCGCCCCCACCCGGGCGGCCGCCCCGTGACCGCCCCGCTGAGCACCCTCACCGTCCCCTCGGCGACCCTGCGCGCCCTCGCCTCGACCGAGCCCTCCGCCGCAGGGTGCCGCCTCGTCTGCGACGTCCGCCGCTCCAAGCGGCTCGTCCTGCTCCGGGCCATCCTCGACGCCGCCTCCTCCCGCGGCGGCCGCGCCGCCGAGGCCGCCGACCACTGGGCCCTGCTGGAAGAGGCCGAACGGCACGCCCCCGACGCCGTCCACGACGTCCTGCACTACCCCGCCACCGGCGTCTGGGCCGAGGAGACCCTCCGCCGCCTGCACGACCCGGCCGGCCCGCCCCCCGACCTCGCCCACCTCGGCGCCCTCGCCGCCGCGGCCGCCCTGCGGGCCGGCATCGCCTTCAAGGCCGTCCTGCGGCCCGCGGGCGGCCGCCTCGCCCTGCCCACCCTCGGGGTGCTCCGCCCGCCCCGGCCCGGCCCCCTCGCCCTCACCGAGCGCTCCTGGGACCCCGACGACCCCGCAGCCCTCTCCCTGCACACCCTTCCCGACGGCCGCACCAGCCTCGACGACCTCGACCCCTACCGCGCCGCGGGCCACACCCGCCCCGCGCCCGTCCGCGCCGCCCGCCGCCTCACCCCCAAGGGCCACAAACGCTGGGACACCCAGTGGACCGGCGCCCTCACCCTCCTGGAGCGCTACGACACCGCCCGCGCCGAGGAGGCCGCCCTCCTCCTGCGCTCCGTCGTCCCGCTCGCCGGCGGATCCCGCTCCCACGGCGCCACCCTGCCCGCCGCCGCCGGCTCCGTCCTCGCCCGCGCCCAGGCCCCGCCCGCCCTGGCCGCCACGCTCGTCCACGAGGTCCAGCACGGCAAACTGACCGCCCTCGCCGACGTCCTCCCCCTGCACACCGCCGACCGGACCCCGCGGCACTGGGCCCCCTGGCGCACCGACCCGCGCCCCCTGGACGGCCTGCTGCACGGCACGTACGCCCACCTGGCCCTCGCCGGCTACTGGCAGCGCGCCGCCCTCTACGGATCCCGCGGCGCATGGGCCCGCCACGCCCGCATCCGCGCCCAGGTCGCGGCCGTCCTGCCCGAACTGCGCGCCCACCCCCGACTGACCATCGCAGGACGCGAGTTCACCGACGCGATGGCCGAGGCGGAGCGCGCCATGGACGAGCTGCCGCCACCCGGCGACCGGTACGCCGCCGCCCGCCGCGCCGTCGAGCGGGCCCGCCGCGCCTGGTACGCGCAACACCCCGAACTCGACCCGTCCGCACAGGGCTGACGGGCCGTCGGCTGCGGTACCTTTTCAACCCCGTCCACCGCCCGGATTCCAGGGAGACGGCCGCATGACCACCGGTATTCGGCAGGAACGCGACCCGGCCCCCGCGCGGCCGCAGCGCTTCGTCATCAGCTTCGCCGGCTTCAACCGGCCCTGGGCCGTGTGGATCGCCTACCGGCTGGAGGAGCACGGCCACCGCGTCGCCCTCCAGCGCTGGGACCCCCAGTCCGCCGGCGGCCTCACCCAGGCCCTCGACGACCTCGCCCGCGGCGGCAGCCGCGTCCTCCTCGTCCTCAGCGAGCGCTACTTCTCCGCCGGCACCCACTCCGAGCAGGAGTGGAACACCGCCCTGCGGGCCGCCCACGACAACCACCCCGGCCGGTTCGCCGCCGTCTGCCTCACCGACGCCCCCCTGCCCAGCGCCGTCGCCGTCCTGGAGAAGACCGACCTGTGGGGCCTCGACGCGTACGAGGCCGAGTACCGCGTCCTGCGCCGCCTGGAGCTGCCCACCGACCGCGTCGGCACCGAGACCGGCCGCCGCGGCCCCCGCTTCCCCAACGACCCGCCCGAGATCTGGGGCCGCGTCCCCCGCCGCAACCCCCGCTTCACCGGCCGCAACGACGTCATCGGCAGGCTCCGCGCCGCCCTCGCCGAAGCCCCGCCCGGCGCCTCCATCGTCACCCTCCTCGGCCTCTCCGGAGTCGGCAAGACCCAGGTCGCCACCGAGTACGCCTACCGCTTCGCCTCCGAGTACGACGTCGTCTGGTGGGTCCCCGCCGAGGACCGCCCCACCCTCCGCGAACGCCTCGCCGACCTCGCCCCCGAGCTGGGCCTGCCGCGCGGCGCCGGCAGCTACGGCGAGCAGATCCGGGCCGTCCTGGAGGCGCTGCGGCGCGGAACCCCGTACAACCGCTGGCTGATGGTCTTCGACGGCTGCGACAACCCCGACGACCTCACCGACATGCTGCCCTCCGGCGCCGGCGACGTCATCATCACCTCCCGCAACCGCGAATGGGCCTCCCGGCACACCAGCCTCGTCGAGGTCCCCCTCTACGCCCGGCCCGAGTCGGTCACCTTCATCCGCCGCCGCGCCCACCGCCTCACCGGCGAGGAGGCCGACCAGCTCGCCGAAGCACTGGAGGACTACCCGCTCGCCCTCGACCAGACCGCCGGCTGGCTCGCCGACTCGCCCCTGACCGTCGGCGACTACCTGGGGCTGCTGCGCCGCCGCCTGGACTCCCACGAGGCCGTCACCGTCTCCGACGACTACCCGCTGCCCTTCCCCACCGCCCTGGCCATACTCCTCAACAACGTCCGGGAGAACTTCCCCGACGCGCTCGCCCTGCTCCGCCTGTTCGTGTTCTTCGCGCCCGGGCCCGTCCCGCTGCGGCTGCTGCGCGAGTTCCCCGTCGACGACGCGCCCGAACAGCTCGCCGGGCTCATCAACGACCAGATCCGCTGGAACGCCGCCCTGAACAAGCTCGTCCAGTTCTCCGTCGTCCGCCTCGAATACTCCGACCTCGCCGTCGAGGAGGGCGGCGGCGGGCTGGAGACCGTCCAACTCCACCGCATGGTCCACGGCATCGTCCGCGAGAACCTCTCCGAGGAGGAGGCCCGCCCCCTCGCCCGCGCCGTCCGCCAGGTCCTCGCCGCCGCCGACCCCGGCCGGCCCTCCGACTCCCGGCTGTGGCCCCGCTTCGCCGAGCTGATCCCCCACCTGGAGAGCGCCGGCGTCCTGACCAGCACCAACCCGCGGATCCAGACCTTCCTCCTGAACTGCCTGCGCTACCTCATGCTCGCCGGCGAGTACCGCACCTGCCTGCGCCTGGCCGAGCAGACCGACCACGAGTGGCGGGCGATGCTCGGCGACGACCACGACCAGGTCCGCGAGCTCAGCTACCACTACGGCGGCGCCCTGCGCATGCTCGGCCACTTCAAGCGCGCCGAGATCCTCGCCAAGTCCGTCGCCGACCGCATGCTCGCCGAACGCGGCGACCGCGACCTGGAGACCCTCCGCGCCACCAGCACCTACGCCGGCGTCCTCCTCGGCACCGCCAAGTTCGAGCAGGCCCGCGAACTGCTGGAGCACTCCTTCGCCCGCTACCGCGAACTCCTCGGCGAGGACGACTCCACCACCCTCAACGCCGAGAACAACGTCGCCGTCGTCCTGCGCCTGCTGGGCCGCTACCAGGAGGCGTACGAGACCGACCTCGACACCCTGCGCCGCCGCGAGCGCGTCCTGCGCGTCCGCCACATCGCCACCCTCTCCTCCGGGATCGGCTGCGCCATGGGCCTGCGCCTGATGGGCCGCTACCGCGAGGCCCTCGCCCGCCAGGAACAGGGCCTCAAACTCCACCTCCAGGTCCTCGGCCCCAACCACCCGCAGACCCTGCGCGCCGAACACAACCTCGGCATGTGCCTGCGCCGCTCCGGCGACATCCCCGGCGCCGGCGCCCGGCTGCGCAGCGTCCTGGAGCGCTCCACGCGCGTCTTCGGCGCAGAGTTCCCCTGGACCCTGATGGTCGCCTCCGACTACGCCACCTACCTGCGCGAGTACGGGGACATCGGCGAGGCCAGGCGGATCTCCGAGGAGGTCGTCCGCGGCTACCAGACCCAGCTCGGCCTCGCCCACCCCTACAGCATCGGCACCGTCGGCAACCTCGCCCTCGTCCTGCGCGCGCAGGGCGAGCGGGTCGAGGCGCTGAACCTCGCCGAGCAGGCCCTGGTCGGGATGCGCGGCGCCGTCGGCGAACGCCACCCGTGGACGCTGGGCTGCGCCCTCAACGCCACCGGGCACCGCAACATCACCGGCCGGCTCCACGACGCGCTGGAACTCGGCCGCGAGACACTCCGCAACTGCGAGCAGGTCCTCGGCCCGGACCACCCGATGACCCTGAGCGCGCAGATCGCCCTCGCCGCCGACCTGCGATCGGTACGGGAGGACGCGGAGGCGCAGAAACACGAGGACGCGGGCCTGCGGGCGCTGACCCGCACCCTCGGCCCCCAGCACGTCCACACCGTCTCCGCCCGCCAGCAGATGCGCCCCTACTGGGACTTCGAACCCCAGCCGTAGGCACACCGGCGGGCGGGCCGTCGCGGGGGAGGGGCGTGCCTCCTTTAGGCCAGCCAGCCCTGCCGCACGGCCCGCACGCCCGCCTCGAAGCGGCTGCGCGCGCCCAGGCGCTCCATCAGGCCCGTCGCGACGCGGCGGGCCGTCCGGTGCGAGACCCCGAGCCGCTTGGCGATGGCCTCGTCGGTGAACCCGTCCGCGAGGAGCTTCAGGGCGGTCGCCTCGGTGTCGGTCAGCCCGCTCCCGTCGTCCCGGCGGGCCTTCTCGCCGAACGGCCTGGCCCCCTCCCACACGCTCTCGAACAGCGCGCACAGGGCGGTCAGCGTCCCCTGCCCGGTCAGGACGACCGCACCGGCCGCGGTGTCGTCGCTGTCGACCGGGATCACCGCCGTGGCCCGGTCCGTGATGATCATCCGCAGGGGCAGGACGGGCGCCGTCCGCGCCTGCCGGCCCAGCGTGCCCAGCCACTCCGCGTACGCCACGGTGTGCGGGCTGTTGCGGACGCTGTCCAGGTAGACCGTCCGCATCCGGATCCCGCGCCGCAGCAGCGCCTCGTCCAGCGGACGCGAGGCCTCCAGGTTCTCCGGGGTCTGCTCGCCGTCCGGGGCGAACACCATCACCTCCTCCCGCACCTCCCGGTGCAGCAGCGTGAGGCGCTCGCGGATCCGGTCCAGCCCCAGCAGCTGCTCGACACCCGGCTCCGACGCCGTCGGCCGCAGGTCCGCGTACTCCGAGATGAGCCGGGCCGCGGCGGCCCGCGACGCCTCGACACGCTGCTGCTGCGCCGCGAGCTCGGCCTGCTGCCGGGCGAGCAGCAGCTCCATGCCGACATCCGGGCTGACCGCGCGCAGGCGGCCCGGGTGCTCGTACGAGGGCCGGACGAGGGCCAGTTCGCTCAGCTGGTCGAGGCCGGAGCGGACGGCTTCCTCAGGCAGGCCCAGACGGGCGGCGAGCCCGGCCACGCCCTCGTGGGGATGGGTCAGCATCCCCCGGTAGACGGCTTCCGTTGTCTGGTCGAGACCCAGCAGGGTCAACATGCGCGCCTTCACCCCCCGATGAAGTGATCTTCAAAGATGATGATGACACGGAAATCAAGCCGAACGACCGGTTGGGGTGCAGGTTGGCCCCTTCCGTCCAAAGCCCCAAGCGGCCAATTCGCAGAACTGGTTGGGGATCGCCTGGTTTGGGAGGCTCAGGCCCATGTATCTGATCCACGCACAGTTCCGGGCCCCCTCGGAGGGGTGCGCCCTGCCGGTCGACGCGGCGCACCGCGTGCTGGCCCTCGCGCGGTCCGGTGAGGGCGTCGAGCACGTCACCGCCCATCCGTACGCGCAGCCGCACCCGGTGCTCGGTCTGTTCCTCCTCGCGTCCTCCCTGCACGAGGCGGAGGGGCGGGCGGCGGGCGTCTGCCGGCGCCTGCTGAGGGAGCACCGGGACATGTCCGGCTGGGCGCTGCTGAAGGCCGAGGTGCCGCTGCTGGCCCCATTGGGACATGGCCCCTTGGGTCCACCCGGAACGCCTTCCACCCCCCGCGACCTGCGGCGAGAGTAGTTCCCGCCGGGAGGGACAGCCCCCGGCGGGAAGGACCGGCGCCACATCACCGCGGGATGCGGGCCGGATCCGTCCACCCGTACCCCTGCCGGAAGGTCCTCGCCATGAACGCCGCCCGTATCGCCAAGGCCGCCGCGGTCACCGCCCTCGCCGCCGGAACCCTCTCCTTCGGCTCCTCCCTCGCCGCCCTCCCCGGCGACGGCACCCTCACCCGCAGCGTCTCCTCCGCCGCGCTCCCGAAGCAGGACTTCGGCTGGCAGAGCGCCGGAGCGGGCCTGCCGAACAACGACTTCGGCTGGCAGTAGCCGGCCCGCCGCCCGCCCCGCCGCGGCTGCACCTGCAGGGCAGCCGGCACCGGCGGCATGCGGCGGCCGGACACGGCCGAAGGCCCAGCCCCCCGGGAACGGGGAGCCGGGCCTCCGGGCGGCTCGGGGTCCGGGGCTACGCCTCGAACACCTCGCTGATCAGCTGCTGCTGCTCCGCCTGGTGGCGCTTGGCCGAGCCGACCGCCGGGGAGGAGGAGTGCGGCCGCGAGATGCGGCGCAGACGCTCGCCCGCCGGGATGTCGGCGCCGACCGCCAGGTCCAGGTGGTCGATCAGGTTGAGCGCGATGAACGGCCAGGCACCCTGGTTCGCCGGCTCCTCCTGGGCCCAGATGTACTTCGCCGCGTTCGGGTACTTGGCGATCTCGGCCTGGAGCTCCGCACCCGGCAGCGGGTACAGGCGCTCGATGCGGATGATGGCGGTGTCGGTGACGCCGCGCTTGACCCGCTCGGCCTCCAGGTCGTAGTAGACCTTGCCCGCGCAGAAGACGACCTTGCGCACGGCGCCCGGGTCGACCGTCGAGTCGCCGATGACCGGGCGGAACGAGCCGCTGGTGAACTCCTCCGCCTTCGACGCCGCCGCCTTCAGGCGCAGCATCGACTTCGGGGTGAAGACGATGAGCGGCTTGTGGTGCGGGTTGTGGACCTGCCAGCGCAGCAGGTGGAAGTAGTTCGACGGCAGCGTCGGCATGGCGACCGTCATGTTGTTCTGCGCGCACAGCTGCAGGAACCGCTCCGGGCGGGCCGAGGAGTGGTCCGGGCCCTGGCCCTCGTAGCCGTGCGGCAGCAGCAGGGTGACGCCGGACGTCTGGCCCCACTTCTGCTCGGCCGAGGAGATGAACTCGTCGACGACGGTCTGCGCGCCGTTGACGAAGTCGCCGAACTGGGCCTCCCACAGCACCAGCGCGTCCGGGCGGGCCAGCGAGTAGCCGTACTCGAAGCCCATCGCCGCGTACTCGGACAGCAGCGAGTCGTAGACGTTGAAGCGGGCCTGGTCGTCCGACAGGTGCTGGAGCGGGGTGTAGTCCTCGCCGGTCTCCCGGTCGATCAGCACCGCGTGGCGCTGGCCGAAGGTGCCGCGGCGGGAGTCCTGGCCGGACAGCCGGACCGGGGTGCCCTCCATCAGCAGCGAGCCGAACGCGAGGGTCTCGCCCATGCCCCAGTCGATGGTGCCGTCGTCGATCATCGCCGCGCGGCGCTGCAGCTGAGGCAGCAGGCGCGGGTGGACGGTGTGGCTGTCGGGGGCGTTCACCTGGGACTCGGCGATCCGCTTGACGACCTCCGGGGAGACCGCCGTGTTCACGGCGACCGGGAACTCGGCCCGCTCCACCGTGCCCGGGATGCCGGCCGCGGGCTGCGCGGCGGCCTCGCGGACCTCCGCGAAGACCTTCTCCAGCTGGCCCTGGAAGTCCTGCAGCGCCTGCTCGGCCTCTTCCAGCGTGATGTCGCCGCGGCCGATCAGGGACTCGGTGTACAGCTTGCGCACCGAGCGCTTCTTGTCGATCAGGTCGTACATCAGCGGCTGCGTGAACGCCGGGTTGTCCGACTCGTTGTGGCCGCGGCGGCGGTAGCAGATGAGGTCGATGACCACGTCCTTGTTGAACGCCTGGCGGAACTCGAAGGCGAGCCGCGCCACACGGACCACGGCCTCCGGGTCGTCGCCGTTCACGTGGAAGATCGGCGCCTCGATCATGCGGGCCACGTCGGTCGCGTACATCGAGGAACGCGAGGACTCCGGGGCGGCGGTGAAGCCGACCTGGTTGTTGATCACGACGTGGACGGTGCCGCCGGTGCGGTAGCCGCGCAGCTGCGACATGTTCAGCGTCTCGGCGACGACACCCTGGCCGGCGAACGCCGCGTCGCCGTGCAGCGCGACGGGCAGGACGGTGAAGTCCGTGCCGCCCTTGTTGATGATGTCCTGCTTGGCGCGGGCGACGCCCTCCAGGACCGGGTCGACGGCCTCCAGGTGGGAGGGGTTCGCGACGAGCGAGACCTTGATCTGCTCGCCGTCCAGGCCCGTGAAGGTGCCCTCGGCGCCCAGGTGGTACTTCACGTCGCCGGAGCCGTGCATCGACTTCGGGTCGAGGTTGCCCTCGAACTCGCGGAAGATCTGCGCGTACGACTTGCCGACGATGTTGGCGAGGACGTTCAGGCGGCCGCGGTGGGCCATGCCGATGACGACCTCTTCGAGGCGGGCCTCGGCCGCGGAGTCGATGACCGCGTCGAGCAGCGGGATGACGGACTCGCCGCCCTCCAGCGAGAACCGCTTCTGGCCGACGTACTTGGTCTGCAGGAACGTCTCGAACGCCTCGGCCGCGTTCAGGCGGCGCAGGATCCGCAGCTGCTCCTCGCGCTCCGGCTTGGAGTGCGGGCGCTCGATGCGGTCCTGGATCCAGCGGCGCTGCTTCGGGTCCTGGATGTGCATGAACTCGACGCCGGTGGTGCGGCAGTACGAGTCGCGCAGCACGCCGAGGATGTCGCGCAGCTTCATCATCGACTTGCCGGCGAAGCCGCCGACGGCGAACTCGCGCTCCAGGTCCCACAGGGTGAGGCCGTGCTCGGTGATGTCCAGGTCGGGGTGCTTGCGCTGCTTGTACTCCAGCGGGTCGGTGTCGGCCATGACGTGGCCGCGGACCCGGTAGGAGTGGATCAGCTCGAAGACGCGGGCCGCCTTCGTGACGTCGTCGTCGTGGCTGGCGTCGATGTCGCGCATCCAGCGGACCGGCTCGTACGGGATCCGCAGCGCCTCGAAGACGTCGTCGTAGAAGCCGTTCTCGCCGAGCAGCAGGTTGGCGACGATCCGCAGGAACTCGCCGGAGGCCGCGCCCTGGATGACCCGGTGGTCGTAGGTCGAGGTCAGGGTCATGACCTTGGAGACGCCCAGCTTGTTCAGGGTGTCCTGCGAGGTGCCCTGGAACTCGGCCGGGTAGTCCATGGAGCCGACGCCCATGATGACGGACTGTCCGGGCATCAGGCGGGGCACGGAGTGGACGGTGCCGAGGCCGCCGGGGTTGGTCAGGGAGACCGTGACGCCGGTGAAGTCGTCCATCGTCAGCTTGCCGACGCGGGCGCGGCGGACGATGTCCTCGTAGGCCTGCCAGAACTCGAAGAAGTCGAGGGTCTCGGCCTTCTTGATGCCCGCGACGACGAGCTGGCGGTCGCCGTTCGGCTTGACCAGGTCGATCGCGAGCCCGAAGTTGACGTGCTCCGGCTTGACGAGGGTCGGCTTGCCGTCCTTCTCCGCGAAGGAGTAGTTCATCGACGGCATGGCCTTGATGGCCTGCACCATCGCGTAGCCGATGAGGTGGGTGAAGGAGATCTTCCCGCCCCGGGCGCGCTTGAGGTGGTTGTTGATGACGATCCGGTTGTCGAACAGCAGCTTCACCGGGACGGCGCGCACGGAGGTGGCGGTCGGCACGTCCAGGGAGGCGTTCATGTTCTTCGCGACCGCGGCGGCCGGGCCGCGGAGCGTCACCAGCTCGGGGCCCGACGGGGCCTCGGTGGCGGGCGCGGCCTTCGGGGCGGCGGCGGGAGCGGCGGGCGCGGCCGGAGCGGCGGCCGAGGCCTGGGAGGTGACAGTCACAGCAGGGGCACCAGAGGGGGAGGCAGGAGCAGGGGCAGGAGCTGACACAGGCGCGGGTGCGGCGGCGGAGGCGGGTGCGGCGCTCGCCGCCCCCGTGGCGGCGGCGTCGGAGGCCTGCGCGGTGACGGCGGTGGAGGCCTGTGCGGAGGCGCCATCCGTCGTCGGGGTACTCACCGGCTCGTCGGCCTTGGCGGGAGCGCTCGCGCCCCCCGGCTTGTAGTCGGCGAAGAAGTCCCACCAGGCCCGGTCGACCGAGTTCGGGTCCTGGAGGTACTGCTGGTAGATCTCGTCGACGAGCCACTCATTGGCGCCGAAGCCTGAGGCAGGGGTGTTCCCGCCCTCTGCTGCTTCGGTCGTCGTGCTCGAGTTACTGGGGGACTGTGGCGACACGGCGGCAACCGCCCTCTTCCGCTTCACAAGGTATGGACAGCGGGAATAAAGGCTACGCCTCCCGGGCGGGGAGATGCAGGCCGGGCGGGACTTACGTCATGTAGGTCACACCGAACGGCGGGTTTCAGAGCCCGGAATGGCGGGAAACCAGCCTGGTTCGGGTATGCGCCAACCGGGTTGCGACCCACTGGCTTCGCACCCCTGACGGACCCCGGGCACATGTGGCCGAGATCATGTCCTTCCCGGTCGAACCCTACGTCAATGCGACGCCTGCGGGGCGCCCGGAAGGGTGACGAGAATCCGGCAGCCCCGCGCCGATTCGGCCACGCGGATCCGGCCGCCGTGCAGCTCGACCGCCCAGCGGGCGATCGCCAGGCCCAGTCCCGTCCCCCCGTCGCTGCTCTCGCCGCTGTGCGCGCTGCCGCGGTTGAACCGCTCGAAGACCCGGTGCCGCTCGGCCTCCGGGATCCCCGGCCCCTCGTCGACCACTTCCAGGGCGAGGCTTTCGGGGGCCTCCCCGGCACGGGCGCGGACCGTGACCCGGCCCAGCGCCGGGCTGTGCTTGACCGCGTTGTCGATCAGGTTGGCCACCACCTGGTGCAGCCGCTCGGCGTCCGCGTACGCCGTCAGCCCCGGCGGGAACACGTCCAGGTGCAGGTGGACGTCGTTGCGGGTGTGCCCGCCCGACCCGGACGCCAGGCCGGGCCGTCCGGCAGCCGCCAGCCCCGCCTCCTTCAGCACCCCCGACAGGTACGGCCACACCTCGAAGCGCCGCGCCCGCAGCGGGACCACGCCGTTGTCCACCCGGGACAGGTCCAGCAGCGTCCCGACCAGCCGGCCCAGGCGCTCCGTCTGCTTCAGCGCCGTCCGCATGGTCTCCGGATCGGCCTCGGAGACCCCGTCGACGACGTTCTCCAGCACGGCGCGCAGCGCCGCGATCGGCGTGCGCAGCTCGTGCGAGACGTTGGCGACAAGCTCCCTGCGGTGCCGGTCCACCGCCTCCAGGTCGTCCGCCATCAGGTTGATCGTGGAGGCCAGGTCGCCCAGCTCGTCGCGGCGGCCCGCCCCGCGGACCCGGCGCGTGAAGTCCCCGTGCGATATCGCCCGCGCCACGCGCGTCATGTCGTCCAGCGGGGCCGTCAGGCCGTGCGCGACGAACTGGGTGATCAGCATCGAGGCGATGACCGAGAAGACGGTGATGAACCGCAGCTCGGTGTCGGTGCGCAGGGCCACCAGCAGCAGGCCCGTCGTGATGAACACCGAGACCACGACCAGCGTCCCGAGCTTGGTCTTGATCGAGAAGGGCGAGAAGGGGCGCAGGCCCCCGCTGTGGGCGTCCGCCCGCTGAGAGGTCCGCTGAGAGGTCCGCTGGGACGCCCGCTGGGGTGCGTGCCGGAAGCGGCCGGGGCCGCGCGCCCTGCCCTGGCGGTCCGCGCTCACGCCTGCGCCGGGGTCTCCAGGGCGTACCCGACGCCGTGCACGGTGCGGATCCGCTCGGCCCCGATCTTCCGCCGGAGGGCCTTGATGTGGCTGTCGACGGTACGGGTGCCCGAGGCGTCCGCCCAGTCCCACACCTCGGCCAGCAGCTGCTCGCGGGAGAGCACCGCCCGCGGTGTCCCGGCCAGGCACACCAGCAGGTCGAACTCGGTCGGCGTCAGGTGGACGTCCTCCGCCTGCACCCGCACCCGGCGCTGGGCGTGGTCGATCTCCAGGTCGCCCAGGCGCAGCGTGGCCCCGCGAGGGGTGTGCGCGGCGAGCGTGGCCCGCTCCACGCGGCGCAGCAGGACGTGCACCCGCGCGGCCAGCTCGCGCATCGAGAACGGCTTCGTCATGTAGTCGTCGGCGCCGACGCCGAGCCCGACCAGCATGTCGGTCTCGTCGTCCCGCGCGGTCAGCATGAGGACGGGCACCGGGCGCTGCGCCTGGACCCGGCGGCACACCTCCAGGCCGTCGAAGCCGGGCAGCATCACGTCCAGTACGAGCAGCTCGGGCTGCCAGCTCTCGGCGGACGCCACGGCGGCCGGGCCGTCGTACGCCGCCTGCACCTGGAAGCCCTCGGCGCGCAGCCGGGCCGTGATGGCGTCGGCGATGGTGCGGTCGTCCTCGACCACGAGCACGCGCCGCTGTGCGCCTGGGGTGGCCGCGGCGCCGCCGGTGTGGGTGGTGTGTGTCTGTTCCATGTCCCGCCCCTGGAGATCCGCGTGATGGGGTGCAGCGTAGAGGAGCCACCGGCCTGCGGCTATGCGGGGTTCAGACAGCGAAACCACCGGAATTACTGATTCCGAATGCGGTCGGAATGGGGATATGGCGGGGGATGCCGGGTGGGGCGCAGGCCGGTTCCGGGAGGTCCGTCACGGCGGCGTCGCTCGGTCGGCCTCGAAGGGGGGCAGGGCGTCCAGGACGGGTCGCAGGCCCGCCGGGATCGAGCCGTCGGCCGTCGCCACCTCGCGCCCCGCGTGCACGAACACGTACGTGAAGCCGTCGAAGACGGTGCCGCCGTCCATCGAGACCCGCGGCAGCCGCGGGAAGTCCGCCGCGGCGAGCGCGGCGCGAAGTTCCGCCAGGTCCTCCGGCGACAGCCGGCCCGAGCCCGCCGGCCGGGCCTCGCCGTCCAGGCGCGCCCACGAGCCGTCGCCCTTGACCAGCAGGCTCGTCGTCTTACCGGCGTAGCCGCCGCTCCGGGTCACCGTCACCAGCCGTTCGGCGGTGGGGGAGGGCGCGTCCGGCGCCGGGGCGGCCTCCGGCGGGGCAGGCGGCGTGGACGGGGCGGCGGTCGCGGGCGGCGCGCCCGCCGGACTGGCCGCGGATCCGCCCCCGGGCGCCGTGCTGCACCCGGCCAACACCACCGCGACCCCCGCCAGCGCTCCCGCCGTGTTCACCACTCTCCGTGCGCGCACACCCACCCCCGCAGGCTCCACCGGTCGGCCGACCAATGAGTATGGAGGGCGCACCGTTCCCACGGAACCCACCGGAGGACCGCATCCCCACCGCCGCCCGGCGCGCACTGCCGCCGCTGCTCGCCGTCGTCCTCGGCCTGTGGGGCCTGGGGCGCGCGGGCAGCATGTGGCGGGACGAGTCCGTCACCTGGCAGGTCGCGCACCGCCCGCCCGGCGGGCTGTGGGACCTCGTCGGACAGGTCGACGCGGTGCACGGCCTGTACTACCTGCTCGTGCACACCGTCTTCCGGATCGCCGGCACCGGCCCGGACGCGGCCCTCGACGGCGGCCTGTGGGCGCTGCGGCTCCCCTCGGTCGCCGCGACCGCCCTCGCCGCCGCCGGCGTCGCCGCGGTCGGCCGCCGCCTCGCCGGGGAACGGGCCGGCCTCATCGCCGGGGCCGTCTACGCGGTGCTGCCGCCCGTGCAGGCGTACGCCCAGGAAGGCCGGTCGTACGCGCTCGTCGCCGCCGCCGTCGCCTGGGCCACGTACCTGATGCTGCGCGAGCGCTGGGCCGCGTACGGGGCGGTCATGCTGCTCGGCTGCTGGCTGCACGAGTTCGCGGTCCTCGCCCTGGCCGCCCACGCCGTCACCGCACGCCGCTCGCCGGGCTGGCGGCGCAGCGCCGCCGCCGTGCTCGTCCTGCTCCTGCCGCTCGCCGCGGTCAGCGCCCGGCAGGCCGAGCAGCAGCTGGGCTGGCTCGGCCGGCCGAAGTGGCACGACTGGGCCGCGTACGCGGCCGTCGCCGTCGCCGTCTGGCTGCTCGCCCGGCGCGGCGCCCTGCCGGACCGCCTGGCCCGCGTCGCCGTACCGCTCGCCCTGCTGCCGCCGGGACTGCTGCTGGCCGTCTCGCTCGTCCACCCCTGGTACGTCGACCGGTACGTCCTCTACTCCCTCGCCGGGCTCGCCCTGGCCGCCGGGGCGCGCCTCGCGAGCGTGCGCGGCCGGCTGCCGTGGGCGCTGGCCGCGGTGCTGCTCGTACCCGCCGCCTGCTGGTCGGTGTGGCTGCGGACGCCCGACAGCCGCAAGGACGACGCCCTCGCCGTGGCCGCCGCCGTCCGCGAGCAGGCCCGCCCCGGCGACCCGGTGCTGTTCATGCCGGCCCGGCGCCGCGAGTGGCTGCTGTCCTCGCCGGGCGTGTACGGCACCCTGTCCGACCTGGCGCTGGAGCGGACCCCCGCCGCCTCGGCGAGCCTGTGGGGCACGGAGCTGCCGCCGGACGAGATCCGGGCCCGGCTGCTGGCGTCACCGCGGGTGCTGGCCCTGACCGACCCGGAGGGCCAGCCGCTGGACCCGTACCCGCGGGAGGCGGTGAAACGGGAGGTCCTGGCCGCCCACTTCGACGTCTGCTCGGTGACGGACCTCCACGGCGCCCGCCTGACGATCCACGCCCGCCACGGCACGTGCCCGTAGCCGTCCACACCTGTCCCGGCACGTGCCCTGAGCCCGCCGGCCGGGGCGGCAACCCGCTGCGTACGGGTCACTCCCGCCTCGCGGCGGGCCACCCCGTACCAGGGACGCCCGCGCTCGCGAAGCGCCTCGGTGCACCACCCGCCCCGATCACCCTCACTCCACCCAGACGAGCACCCCGTCCCCCTCCCGGGCCGCCCCGCTGAAGAACTGCCGCAGCTCCCGGTAGCGGTCCACCACCCACTCCAGTGACTCCCCGCGCTCCCACACCGCCGCCGGGTAAACGCCCTCCGCGGCCAGGTCCCGCGCGGTCACCCCCTCGACCAGCATTGCGGGCGGCGTGGAGGCGAGGGCCTCGGCGGCCGCGGCGACGCGGTCGGGCGCGAGGTGCCGCGGCGGCCCGTACCCCCAGGGGGACGCGCCCGGCACCGCCGCGTCGCCGTACACGACATCCACCGGGAAGCCGATCCGGTCCAGCAGGAACGACAGCGCGTGCCACGCCTTGCCGGTGCTGTGGCACCGCGGCGGGACCGCCCCCGCGGAAGGCGGCACCGGCGCCGCCGCGCACTCCGCCTCGGCCGCCCCCTCCGCGCGCTCCCGCGCCCAGTCCGGCTCGCGCAGCGCCCGCCGGAACTCGGCGGGCCGCAACCGCACGTACATCCCGATCATGCTCATGCCCGGAGGCTAAGCCGCCCCACCGACAGCCCGACCCGGACCCGCCGTCCGCGGGGAGCGCCTGCACCCGCCCCCGGCTCGTTCGCCCCGGGCGAACACCTGTTGGGGAACACCGGCCCGCGCATATCCATTGAGTCGGTGTAGCTCAACTTGACTGCCGGAAGGAAGATCATGGCTTCGACGTCCGTAACGCTCACCCTGCCCGTGCTGCCGCTCGACGACGAGGTCGTGCTGCCCGGAATGGTGGTTCCGCTGGACCTGTCCGACGCCGAGGTGCGGGGTGCCGTCGAGGCCGCCCAGGCCGCGGGCGGCAGCGGGAAGCCGCGGGTGCTGCTCGTCCCGCGGGTCGACGGGCGGTACGCCGGCACCGGTGTGCTCGGGACCGTCGAGCAGGTGGGCCGCCTCGCCGACGGCGACCCCGGCGCCCTCATCCGCGGCGTCGGCCGCGTCCGTATCGGCGCCGGCACCACCGGACCCGGCGCCGCCCTGTGGGTCGAGGGGGAGAGCGTCGACGAGCGGCTCGCGGACCCGCTGCCCGGCGCCGTCACCGAGCTCGTCAAGGAGTACAAGGCCCTCGCCACCAGCTGGCTCAAGAAGCGCGGCGCCTGGCAGGTCGTCGACCGCATCCAGCAGATCGAGGGCGTCTCCGCGCTCGCCGACAACTCCGGCTACTCCCCGTTCCTGACCGTCGCCCAGAAGGTCGAGCTGCTGGAGACCGCCGATCCCGTCGCCCGCCTCCGTCTCGCCATCGCCTGGCTGCGCGACCACCTCGCCGAGCAGGACGTCGCCGAGTCCATCGCCAAGGACGTCCAGGACGGCGTGGACAAGCAGCAGCGCGAGTTCCTGCTGCGCCGCCAGCTCGAAGCCGTCCGCAAGGAGCTCCGCGAGCTGAACGGCGAGAAGGAGGGCGAGGAGTCCGACGACTACCGCGCCCGCGTCGAGGCCGCCGACCTCCCGGAGAAGGTCCGCGAGGCCGCGCTCAAGGAGGTCGACAAGCTGGAGCGGGCCAGCGACCAGTCCCCGGAGGGATCCTGGATCCTCACCTGGCTGGACACCGTCCTCGAACTCCCCTGGAACGAGCACAGCGAGGACGCCTACGACATCCGCGGCGCCCGTGCCGTCCTGGACGCCGAGCACGCCGGCCTCGCCGACGTCAAGGACCGCATCACCGAGTACCTCGCCGTCCGCAAGCGCCGCTCCGACCGCGGGCTGGGCGTCGTCGGCGGCCGCCGCGGCGGGGCCGTCCTCGCCCTCGTCGGGCCGCCCGGCGTCGGCAAGACCTCCCTCGGCGAGTCCGTCGCCCACGCGATGGGCCGCAAGTTCGTCCGCGTCGCCCTCGGCGGTGTCCGGGACGAGGCCGAGATCCGCGGCCACCGCCGTACGTACGTCGGCGCGCTGCCCGGCCGTATCGTCCGTGCGATCAAGGAGGCCGGGTCCATGAACCCCGTCGTCCTCCTCGACGAGATCGACAAGGTCGGCTCCGACTTCCGCGGCGACCCCGCCGCCGCCCTCCTCGAAGTCCTCGACCCGGCGCAGAACCACACCTTCCGCGACCACTACCTGGAGGTCGAGCTCGACCTCAGCGACGTCGTCTTCCTCGCCACCGCCAACGTCCTGGAGGCCATCCCCGAGGCCCTCGCCGACCGCATGGAGCTGGTCCGCCTCGACGGCTACACCGAGGACGAGAAGGTCGTCATCGCCCGAGACCACCTGGTGCCCCGCCAGCTGGAGCGCGCCGGACTCGCCGCGGAGGAGGTCGTCCTGGAGGACTCCGCCCTGCGCAGGCTGGCCGGCGAGTACACCCGCGAGGCCGGCGTCCGCACCCTGGAGCGCTCCATCGCCCGCCTGCTGCGCAAGGTGGCCGCCCAGCATGAACTCGGCGAGCGGGACCTTCCCCTGCACATCGGCGCCGAGGACCTGCGCGGGCTCATCGGGCGCCCGCACCACGTCCCGGAGTCCGCGCAGGACCCCGCCGAGCGGCGCACCGCCGTCCCCGGCGTGGCCACCGGCCTGGCCGTGACCGGCGCCGGCGGCGACGTCCTGTTCGTCGAGGCGTCCCTCGCCGACCCGGAGACCGGCGCCGCCGGGCTGACGCTGACCGGGCAGCTCGGCGACGTCATGAAGGAGTCCGCGCAGATCGCGCTCAGCTTCCTCCGCTCGCACGGTGCGGAGCTGGAGCTGCCGGTCGCCGACCTGAAGGACCGGGGCGTGCACATCCACTTCCCGGCGGGAGCCGTCCCGAAGGACGGGCCGAGCGCGGGCATCACCATGACGACCGCCCTGGCCTCGCTGCTCTCCGGCCGGCAGGTCCGCACCGACGTGGCCATGACCGGCGAGGTCTCCCTCACCGGCCGGGTCCTGCCGATCGGCGGCGTCAAGCAGAAGCTGCTCGCCGCGCACCGCGCCGGCCTGACCACCGTCGTCATCCCCAAGCGGAACGAGGCCGACCTGGACGACGTGCCCGCCGAGGTGCTGGAGCGGCTCCAGGTGCACGCCGTGACGGACGTGCGCCAGGTGCTGGAGCTGGCGCTGTCCCCGGCGGAGGCCGCCGCGCCCGCCGTCCCCGCGGCCGCCTGACCCCGCCCCGACTCCGCCCTGTACCGCCGGCCGGCACCCGGCGCGGCCCGGGATCCCGTTCCGGCGGGGTCCCGGGCCGCGCCCGCCGGCGCTGCGAAATACTGTGGCCCCTCGGCACAGCAGTGCCGACACACGGACAGGAGCGGCACGTGCACGGCAGCGAAGACCAGGAGTTCCTCGCCCTGGAGCGGGAACTGTCCGTCTTCCTGCGGCGGGCCCGCGCCTCCTCCGGCGAGATGGCCCGCGCCCTCCACCCCGAGCTGGAGCCCGCCGCGTACGGGCTGCTCGTACGCCTGGAGGCGGCCGGCCGGCAGCGGGCCACCGACCTCGCCGCCTACTTCGGCGTCGGCAAGGCCACCATGAGCCGCCAGCTGCGCGCCCTGGAGGTGCTCGGGCTGGTGGCCCGCGAGCAGGACCCCGCGGACGGCCGTGCGTTCCTCGTCGGGCTCACCGACGAGGGCCGCGAGCGGTTCCTGAAGGTGCGCGGCGCCCGCCGCGAGCGGTACATGCGCAAGCTGGCCGACTGGGACCGCGGCGAGGTCGCGGAGCTGGCCCGGCTGCTGAACCAGCTCAACCAGGGCGAGGAATAGGCAGGCGCGCCCCCGGGCGCCCGCAAGGTGCCCCCGGGGCCCCAGGCGCCCGCCGGCGCCTCCTCGGCCCCCGCCTACAGTTCCGCGTACGCCGCCGACGCGTCGTCGTGCCGTTTGCCGCGGGCCCGGTCACGGCGGCCGGGGTCCGACTCCAGCGCCCGCACCCGCCCGATCAGCCCCTGCGCCCCCTCCTTGCGCAGCACCGCCAGGCACTGCGCCCAGTCGCCCTCCCCGAACGTGTCCTTCCACCGGCTCGCCCCGTCGGTGAGCACCGCCAGCGACCGCACCGCCTCCCGCGGGGTGCGCCCGGTCACCGCGCGGGCCGCCACCGCCGGGTCGGCGGCCGCCGTGAAGAAGCCGCCCTCCGCGTTCCGCAGGGCGTCCGCCGACTCCTGCGTCCGCAGGGCCGCGCGGGGGATCCGGTCCAGCCGGTCGTCGACGACCGCCGAGACCGCCCCGTCCGGGGCCTCCAGCAGCAGCACCGAGTCCGACAGCACGAGGTGCTCCACGGCCTCCCCGTCCCAGCGGACGACCACCACCGTCGCCTGCGGCGTGCGTACGTGAGAAAGGTCACACGCCCCCCGGTGGGCGTCGGCCGTCGCCCGGATCGACTCCGCCAGGATCCGGGCCAGCGGCATGTCCCGCCGCGAACCGGACAGTTCGGTCAATCGGCCCCCCAGTCGGGCGGTGAACCACGGGACGCCGTGCGAGCATCCCGTGTCGCCGGCGGGCGGCGTGACCCCGTCCAGGGCGACCAGTACGCCGCCCCCCGCGGCGGGTGTAGCGGCTGATAGCCAGTCCTCGTTGGGGCGTTCCGGGTCGCCGGGGGCCGTGGCGAGGTCGATGCGCATACGGGCATTCTGCCCACCGCCGCCGCCGCGGCAGGGCCGCCGCGCGCCAAAGGTCCGTACCAGAAAGGGCGGTGGCGTCCGCCCGCCGCAACCGAGGCCTCCCGGCGGCGCCGGCGCACCCCGGCGCATGTGGGCGCGCATACTGCCAAAGCCCCCACCGATCTTTCAACCACCCGTCCGCGGAGCGGCAGGGCGGCCGGTGCGCCGAGTTGGTCGCCAACTCTTCCGTGATGTTCACTCGTTCGAGTGGCCGGGTGGGCGATGTCAGGCTCTCTCCCCAACACACTGCGAAGGTCTGAGGCGGTACGAGGGGGCAGGGGGCGTTTACTTGTTGACCGGCCGTTACCTCGGCCACACGAGTAGACGAGCACGAGCACACGTACAGGATTGCGAGCACCGGTGCAGAAGAAGCGGTCTCGGAAGAACGGCACCGCCACCGACGGACCCGCCCCCGCAGGACGCCGCGTCCACGTACGCAGCAGGCTGGTCGTCGGCGTAGCCGTCGCCGGCCTCACTGTCCTCGCGGCAGGCGCACCCGCCGTCGTCACGGCCACCCGCGAGCTGAACGACTCCCAGCAGCTCGTCACCCTCGCCGAACAGACCCGGCACACCCTCACCCTCGCGCACCTCCTCGCCGACGAGCGCGACGCCGTCGTCGAGTACGTCGCCAAGGGCCGGCCCGGAGGCCAGGCCAAGGGGCCCCTCCAGGAGCGCGCCGCCCTCACCGACCGGCGCATCGCCGAGGTCCAGGCCGAAGCCGAGGCCGAGGCCGACGAACCCCTCGCCAAGGCCGCCGGCAGCATCCAGGGCGTCCGCACCGAGGCCGTCGACGGCAAGGGCACCGCCCTCGCCGCCCACCAGGCCTACGCCGCCGTCCTCGCCGAACTCCTCGCCCCCGGCGACCGGCTCGCCGAGCAGACCCCGCCGCGCGCCGAGGCCGCCCTCGCCACCACCCGCCCCCTGGCCCCCCTCGGCCAGGCCGTGGAGCAGGCATCCGCCACCCGCGGACTGCTCCTCGCCGCACTGGCCGTGCCCCGCAGCGAGCAGGGCGCCGGAGCGGCCGCCGCGGACGAACTGTCAGCCGCCGCCCAGCGGGCCCGCGTACGCGAGCAGGCCGCCCTCGACGACTTCACGCGCGCCGCCCGCCCCGACGTACGCCAGACCCTCGCCGCGACCGTCACCGGCCCCGAGGTCAAGGCCGCCGACGAGAACCTCAAGCGGCTCACCGAACGCCCCACCCTCTCCACCGCCGACCGCAAGCTCGACGGCGCGTCCCTCGCCCCCTCGCTGACCGCGCGCATCGACCGCATGCGCTCCGTCGAGGCCACCCTCGCCGGCCAGCGGGCCACCGCCCTCGCCGCGCTCCGCGACGACGACGTGACCCGCCTCGAACTCGTCATCGCCGTGCTCGGCCTGCTGTTTCTGGTCGCCGTCGGCGTCTCCACCGCCGTCGCCCGCTCCCTCACCCGGCCGCTGTCCGTGCTCCGGCGCGGCGCGGCCCGCCTCGCGACGCCCGAGGGCTCCGTCGAGCCCGTCCGGTTCACCGGCCGGAACGACGAGTTCGCCGAAGTCGTCCGCCACCTCAACCAGGTCCGCGAGCAGACCGTCTCCCTCCACACCAAGATCGCCGGCATGGACGCCGACCGGCGCCGCCTCATCGGCCGCAACGAAGCCCTCTCCGCCGGACGGGACGCGCTCGAAGCGGAACTCCGCGACCTGCGCGCCGGCCTGGAGGAGCACCGGCGCATCATGTCCACCACGTCGGTCTCCCTGTCGCTGCGCACCCTCGGCCTCGTCGAGCGCCAACTCGCCGTCATCGACGAGCTGGAGGCCAAGGAACAGGACCCGGACCGGCTCGAAACCCTCTTCCGGCTGGACCACCTGGCGACCGTGATGCGCCGCCACAACGAGAACCTCCTCGTCCTCGCCGGGCAGGAACACGGCACCGGCGGCGCGACGCCCGTCCCGCTCGTCGACGTCATGCGCGCGGCGGTCAGCGAGATCGAGCGGTACGAGCGCGTCGACCTGGCCGTTGTGCCGTCGTTCACCCAGGTCGCCGGGCACGCAGCCGACGACATCTCGCACGTCCTCGCCGAACTGCTGGAGAACGCCACGACGTTCTCGCCGCCCGGCGCCAAGGTCAAGGCCTCCGCCCGCCACCTCGACACGGGCGACGTGGTGTTCTCCGTCGCAGACGAGGGCATCGGCATCACCGCCGACCGGCTCGAAGCACTCAACACCCGCCTGGCCACCCCCGACGCGTACGACGAGGAGACCGAGGCCGAACACGGCCTCGGACTCGGCCTGTACGTGGCCGGGCGCCTCGCCGCGCGCCACGGCGTCACCGCCGAACTGCGCGCCGGCCGGTACGGCGGCACCGAAGCGCTGGTCGTCGTCCCCGCGGCACTCCTCCAGGACGGGCCGCCGGCCGCGTCCCCCGTGCACACCTTCGCCACCCCGGCGGGCCTGCCGCAGTTCCAGCTGCCCGGCGTCGTCGCGGAGGCCAACGAGCACGTCCTCCCGCCGCGCCTGCGGCCGGAGGAGCGCGCGGGGGCGGCCGGGGGCGCGGGTGCCGGCGGTGCTGACGAGGTCGCCGGTGCTGCTGCGGTGGCCGCTGGTGAGGAGCTTGTCGGGTCCCACGAGGCCTACGAGGCGTACGGGCCGTACGGCGCTCCCGGTGGTACCGGGGAGGCGGCCGCGGGTGCTGCGGCCGACCCGACCGGTGCGGCCGACGCGATCGGTGCGGCCGACGCGACCGGTGCGGCCGACCCGACCGGTGCGGCCGACGCGACCGGTGCGGCCGAAGGGGCGGCCGAAGCCGCGGGCGCGGCGGCCGGGCCTGTCCCGGACCCGCTGTTCGATCCGCTGACGGACCCGCTGCCCGAGTTCGCCGCCGAGTCCGGGTCGGAGTCCGGGGCCGGGCCGGCCGCCGATCCGCGGCCCGAGTCCGCCGCCGACCCGCAGGGCGCGCCGGTCGCCGACCCGCAGGGCGGCACGGCCGCGCAGGCCGACGTGCCCGCGGAGGGCGCGCCCGCCGACCCCGCCGCCGGGCCGGGGTTCGCCGCGCCCGTGCAGGCCGTCGCCCCCGTCACCCTGGCCGACGCCTTCGCCGCCGACGCCGCGGCCGCCGCTGCCGCCGACGGCACCACCGCCGACGCGCACGCCCCCGCTCCCGAGGACGCGCCCGCCCCGCTGCCGATGCGCCGGAGGGTCCCGCAGGAGCAACTGCCGTCCGCCGAGCAGGTGTTCACCGCGCAGACCCCGGCCGACCGGGATCCGGGCGGCGAACTCCTCGCGCGTGTCGTCCCCGACGCGGAAGGGTCCGCCTTCGGGGCGGCCGACACCGGCCCGGCGGCCGCCGGGTCCTCGACCGCCGCCGCCCCGCCGGCCGTCGTACCGGACGGGGACCCCGCGCTGCCCGGGCAGTCCGCCGCACCCGTCGCCCCCGACGCGGAACGGCTGCCCCCGACCGACCAGGTCTTCACCGCCGGCGGCGGCGTACCCGCTGCGGCCGAGCCGCACCGGCACGCCCCCGCCGACAACGAGTGGGTCCCCCGCCAGGGCAGCCACCCCCAGCCCGGCACCACGGAGGCCGTCACCGACAAGGGCCTGCCCAAGCGGACGCCCCGCGTCGTCGCCGGCCGCGCCCAGACGGCCCCCGGCGCCGCCGCCGGACCCGGCGCGGTCCCCGCACGGCCGGCCCCGCGCCGCGTCGACGCGGAGGAACTGCGCCGCCGGCTCGGCGGGTTCTACCAGGGGACGCGGGACGGACGGCGCGTCGTGGCCGCCGAACTCGCACAGGACACCGACCAGGGGGACACCGCACAGGAGGCACGCACATGACCGCGCCCAGTACGTACGGACTGAGCACCCAGGCCCGCAACCTGCAGTGGCTGCTGACCGACCTGGTCGAGGAGGTGCCCGGCGTCAACTCCGTCGCCGTCGTGTCCTCGGACGGGCTGCTGCTGCTGTCCTCCGACCCCGGCGGCGCGGCCGCGGCCGCGGCCGGCGGGAGCGGCGCGGGCGGGCCCGGCCGGCCCAGGGGCCCGCGCGGCGCGTCCGCCGACCTCGCCACGATCGTCTCCGGCCTCGGCAGCCTCACCACCGGCGCGGCGGCCCTGATGGAGGGCGGCAGCGTCAAGCAGACCATGGTCGCGATGGAGCACGGCTCGGTGTTCGTGATGGCGATCAGCGACGGCTCGCTCCTCGGCGTGCACGCCACGCCCGACTGCGACATGAGCGTCGTCGCCTACCACATGGCCCTGTTCGTCGGCCGCGCCGGACACGTCCTCACCCCCGAAGTCCGCAGCGAGCTGCGCCAGTCCATGGAGAACACCCCGTGAGAGGTACGGCCTCCGACCGGCTTCCCATACGTGGAGCCGATCGCCGCCCCGCCCGCGTCCGCCCGTACTCCCTGACGGGCGGCCGCACCCGCTTCACGCAGGTCCTGCACGTCGAGACGTTCGTCGCCGCCCTCGACAGCCGCGTCTCGCAGCCGCAGCAGCCCGGCGGCGGCAACGCCCCCGACGGGGTGCCGGCCGCGGACCGGGACGCCGACCGCGACCGGATGCCCGAGATGCCGGCCATCGTCGAGGTCTGCCGCCGCATGCGCACCATCGCGGAGATAGCCGCCCTGCTCAAGCTGCCGCTCGGCGTCGTCCGCGTCCTCGTCAGCGACCTCGCGGACCAGGGCAGGGTCCGCGTCTACGGCACCGGGCACGGCCCGGGCCGCCCCGACCGCGCACTGCTCGAAAGGGTGCTCAGTGGCCTTCGCCGTCTTTGAACCCGCCATCGACGACGAACCCGTCCAGCCCTGGCAGTACGACCGCTCCCGCGCGCCCGTCGCCGTCAAGGTGCTCGTCGCGGGCGGCTTCGGCGTCGGCAAGACCACCTTCGTGTCGTCGGTCTCCGAGATCGCCCCGCTGCGCACCGAGGCGGTGATGACGCAGGCCAGCGTGGACACCGACGACCTGTCGGCCACGCCGGAGAAGAACACCACCACCGTCGCGATGGACTTCGGCCGGGTCACCCTCGCCGACGACCTCGTGCTGTACGTGTACGGGACGCCCGGCCAGGAGCGGTTCTGGTTCATGTGGGACGACCTCGTGCGCGGGGCGATCGGCGGGCTCGTCATGGCCGACACGCGCCGCCTGCGCGACTGCTTCCCGGCGCTCGACTACTTCGAGAGCTGCGGGCTGCCGTACGCCGTGGCCGTCAACCACTTCGACGGCTCCCACGCGTACGAGCCGGAGGACGTGCGGGAGGCGCTCACCATCCCGGAGCACGTACCCGTACTGGTCATGGACGCGCGGCGCCGGGAGACCGTCGTCGAGTCGCTGCTCATGCTCGTCCGACACGCCCTCGACGCGACACCCGAGTAGCGGCGGGACCCGCCCGCCCCACCCGCCCTGCCTGCTCCACCCGCCCTGCCTGCCCCGCCCGCACCACCAGCCACCCACCCACCCCCCCCCCGCACCGGAAACGAGACGTGAGATGCGCAAGATACTCGTCGTGGGGGCCGGCCAGTCCGGTCTCCAGCTCGCCGTCGGCCTCCGGGTGAAGGGGTACGACGTCACCCTCATGTCCAACCGGACCGCGGACGAGATCCGCACCGGCCGGGTCATGTCCACGCAGGTCATGTTCGACACCGCTCTGCGGCACGAGCGCGACCTCGGGCTCGACTTCTGGGCCCGGCACGCCCCCCGCATCGAGGGCCTCGGCGTCTCCGTCGCCGGGCCCGACGGCGCCCGCGCCGTCGACTGGCTCGGGCGCCTCAAGGCGTACGCGCAGTCGGTGGACCAGCGGGTGAAGATGGCGGGCTGGCTCGACGCGTTCGTCCAGCAGGGCGGCCAACTCGTCGTGCACAGCGCGTCCGTCGCCGACCTGGACTACTTCTCGCGCACCTACGACCTGGTGCTCGTGGCGGCCGGCAAGGGCGAACTCGTGTCGATGTTCGGGCGGGACGAGGTGCGCTCCCCGTACGGCAGCCCGCAGCGCGCGCTGGCCGTCTCGTACGTGCACGGGCTCGCCCCGAGGCCCGAGCACCCGGGGACGGAGGCGGTGCGCTGCAACCTGGTGCCGGGCGTGGGCGAGCTGTTCGTCATGCCCGCGCTCACCACGTCGGGGCGGGCCGACATCCTGTTCTGGGAGGGCGTCCCGGGCGGCCCGCTCGACGTGTTCCGCGGCGTGAGCGACCCGGCCGAGCACCTCGCGCTGACGCTGGACCTGATGAAGGCCTTCACGCCGTGGGAGCACGCGCGCACCGCGAACGTCGAACTGACGGACGCGGGCGCCACCCTGGCGGGCCGGTACGCGCCGACTGTCCGCAACCCGGTCGGGCGGCTGCCCGGCGGCGGGGCGGTGCTGGGCGTCGCGGACGTCGTCGTCGCCAACGACCCGATCACCGGGCAGGGCGCGAACTCGGCGGCCAAGTGCGCGGCCTCGTACCTGTCGTCGATCCTGATGCACGGCGACAAGCCGTTCGACGAGGCCTGGATGAAGGCCACCTTCGACAGGTTCTGGTTCACCACCGGCAAGCCCGTGACGCAGTGGACGAACGCGATGCTGGCGCCTCCGCCGGCGCACGTGCTGGAGCTCATCGGCGCCGGCGGGCACCACCAGGAAGTGGCGGACCGGTTCGCCAACGGCTTCGACAACCCGGCCGACTTCGACGCATTCTTCTACGACCCGCAGGACGCGGCAGACTACCTGGCGGAGGTGCGGGGCGCGGAGGCGGGCCCCGAGGCGGACGCGGAGGCGGAGGCCGTCGCGGGCCCCGGGGCGGCGGGCGGGTCCGGTTCGGCGGCCGGTTCCGACGCTGCGGCCGTCCCGGGCTCCCGGTCCGTCCCGGGCTCCCGGTCCGTCCCGGGCTCCCGGTCCGTGCCCGGTTCCGGTACGGCGTCCGCGCCGGCGGGCGGTCCGGCTGCCGAGTAGCCGGTGTCGTCCCCGGCCGAGGCCGCGGCGGGCAGCGGCGGCGGGACGAACGAGGCCAGCGGGGCGTCGCCCGCGTCGGGGCGCACGGCCCCCAGCAGCGGGTTCGCGGCGATGGGCGACACCTTCACCGCGGCGCCCGGCCGCGGGGCCTGGATGACCTTGCCGTCGCCGATGTAGAGGGCGACGTGCGTGGCCGTCGGGAAGTACACCACCAGGTCCCCCGGCCGCAGCCGGTCCAGCGGCACCCGCGGCAGCCGCGCCCACTGCTCCTGGCTGGTGCGCGGGATCGCCCGGCCGGCGTGGGCCCAGGCCTGCGAGGTCAGGCCCGAGCAGTCGAACGCCTCCGGGCCCTCGGCGCCCCACTCGTACGGCTTGCCGACCTGCGCGGCGGCGTACGCGAGGGCCGAGCCGCCCGCAGCCGTCGGGGTGCGCGCGGCCGTCGAGGCGGGCGCGCCCAGCGCCCCCGACGACAGGAGTTCGCGCTGCGCGGAGGCGGTGTCCCGGGCCTCGCGGGCGTCGACCTGCGTGAGCTGGTCGGGGGTCAGGGCGGCGAGCATCCGCTCGACCTCCCGGAGCCTGCGGTCCGCCTCCTCCTTGAGCTCCTTCTTGCGGGCCGCGCCCGCCTGCTGCGCGTCGAGGGCCTTCCGGGCGGCGGTGGCGAGGGTGTCGGCGTGCTGCTCGCCGCGGGTGAGGCGGGCCAGAACGCCCGCCTGGCGGGCGCCCTCGCGGGCCGCGAGGCGGCGCTGGTCCTGTGCCGCCCGCAGATCGCCGGTGAGCAGCATCCGGGCGTACGGGGACAGGCCGCGCACCCCCTGGTACTGCTCGCGGGCGATCCGGCCGGCGGCGGCCCGCTCGGCGTCGAGGGCGGCGCGGGCGCGGCCGAGCTCGGTGCCCAGGCGGCGCTCGTCGTCCTGGCGGGCCTTGAGGGCGGCCTCGGCGGCGTTGTAGGCCTCGGCGGCCTCCTCGGCCTGGCGGTAGAGCGCCTGGAGGCGGGTCAGCAGGGCGCCGACGGAGTCGGAGTCGGCGGCGGTCGCGGCTGGGGAGGTTGGGGCGGAGGTTGCCGGGGAGGCGGACGGGGCCGGGGTGTCGGCCGGTGCCGTGCCCGGGGTCGCCGTTCCGGCCGTTGGCGTGGGTGTGGCCATGGGTGTGGCCGTGGCTGTCGTCGTGGCCTCGGCCCTCGTCGTCGTACGGCCGGTCGCGGCCGGGGCGGACGGGGTCGCGGCCCCCGTGGCCGCGGAGGTCGGGGCGGCCGTCCGGGGAACGGGGGGCGGCGTCGCGGTCGGCAGCGGATCGGCGTGCGGGGCGGGGGCTGGCGCGGCGTGCGGGGCGGGGAGCGGTCCGGCCGTGAGGCAGGCGGCGGCGAGGCAGGCGGCGGGGAGCAGACGGCGGGGCACGTGGTCACCTCCAGGCCGCCGATGCTGACACGGGCGGTATGACAATCCGCCCACCCCGCGCGGCCCTGCCGCACCGGCCACCCGGACGGCGTACGCACCGGCGGGGACACGGTGCGAGCCTGTCCGGGGGAGGGGTCAGGTGCTCAGGAGGCGGGCTTTGGCCGCCGAGAACTCCTCCGGGGTCAGGAGGCCTTCCCGGGCGAGGGCGGCCAGCTGGGCCAGCGAGGCTGCGAGGTCGGAGCCGCCGGCGGGGACTGCGGGGCCCGGGCCGGGCGGAGTGGGAGCGGAGTCCGCGGGGGGAGGGGCGGGCGCAGGCGCGGGGGCGGGTGCCGCGGAGTCGGGCTCTGCCGGGGCGGGCCGACCGGGTTGCCAAGGCGTCGGGCGGGGGCCGTGGTCCGGGGCGCGGTGCGGTGCCTGGGCCGCGTCCCACACATAGGCCCCGCGGGCCAGCAGGCCGCGGAGGAGGGGGCGGCCCGCGGGGCGGCGGGCCGGGTGGACGACGGTGCCGACGGGGCGGATGAACATCAGGCGGCCCCCAGCCGTTCGGCCGGGATGCGGACCGAGCCCGCGATGCGGCCGCCCGCGGCGCGGACGGCGATGGCCGCGTCCTCGGCCCACACGTGCTCGACGACCAGGAGGAGGGCGCAGCTGCCGCGTTCGAGGAGGTCCGCGGCCTCCTTGACGTCCTCCGGGCCGATCAGCGGGGCCGCCTCCCGGTGGGCGAGCAGCCCGTGCAGTTCGACGTACTCGTCGAACTCGGCGGCCATCACCTCGCCCTGTGCCGTCTTGGCCGCCACGAGGCCGTCGATCAGCCGCACGTTGCCGGTCTTGCGCAGCCCCAGCACCGCCTCCACCGCCGGCACGCGCAACTGCTCCTCGGGGAAGGCGAGGACGATGAACTCCACAGGTCCCATGTGCCGAGGCTCCCAGGTCCGCCCGTTCATGACTATTCGTCGGCACACTATGGCATAAGCGGACATGTCACCCGTTCACTTGCTACGTTTCCTGTATGACCGCTCTGACGGCAGAGGTGGCGGACCCCGCCCCGCCTCCGCCCCCCGGCGCCCGCGCACCCCGGGGCAGGGGGGCCGAGCTGATGCTCCTCGCCGGGGCCGTCGCGATCTCCGTCCTCGGCCACCTCCACGTCGGCTTCGCACTGACCGGCGCAGCGCCGCGCGGCGCCGACCGCTACGCCGCCGGGCTCGCCTGTGCCGCTCTGCTCGCCCACCTCGCCGTCCGTTTCCGGGCGCCGTACGCGGACCCGCTGCTGCTGCCGATCGCGTTCCTGCTGAACGGGCTCGGGCTGGTCCTCATCCAGCGCCTCGACGCCACCACCCCCCACCACCTGGCGGCCGGGGACCAGCTGCGGTGGTCCGGGCTCGGAGCCGCCCTGTTCGTCGTCGCCGTCGCCGTGCTGCGCGACCACCGGGCGCTCCAGCGCTACGCCTACCTGGCGGCGGCCGCGGGCCTGGTGCTGATGCTCGTCCCCGTGTTCTTCCCGCCGGTCAACGGGGCGCACATCTGGATCCGGTTCGGGGGGCTGTCCTTCCAGCCGGGGGAGTTCGCGAAGATCCTGCTCGCGGTGTTCTTCGCCGCCTACCTCGCCGCGAACCGGACCGCGCTCGCCCTCACCGGCCGCCGGCTGTTCTGGCGGCTGCGGCTCCTGCCGGGCCGCGCCCTCGGGCCCGTCCTCGCGATCTGGCTGCTGAGCGTCGGCATGCTCGTGCTGGAACGGGACCTCGGCACGTCCCTGCTCTTCTTCGGCCTCTTCGTCATCATGCTGTTCACCGCCACCGGGCGGACCGGCTGGATCGCCATCGGGCTCGCCCTCGCCGCGCTGGGGGCCTACGCCGTCGGCACCCTCGAACCGCACGTCCACAGCCGGGTCGAGGACTGGCTGCACCCCCTCGCCTCCGTCGAGCGCGGCGAAGGCCCCGGCCAGCTCGCCCAGTCCCTCTTCGCGTTCGGCGCCGGCGGCCTGCTCGGCGCCGGGCTCGGACACGGCCAGTCCTTCCTCATCGGCTTCGCCGCCAAATCCGACTTCATCCTCGCCACCGCCGGCGAAGAGCTCGGCCTCGCCGGCCTCACCGCCATCCTGCTGCTGTACGGGATCCTCGTGCACCGCGGCTTCCGCGCCGGGCTCGCGCTGCGCGACCCCTTCGGGCGGCTGCTGGCCACCGGCCTCGCCTCGATCATCGCCCTCCAGGTGTTCGGCATCGCCGGGGGCGTGACCGGGCTGATCCCGCTCACGGGCATGGCCATGCCCTTCCTGGCGCAGGGCGGCTCGTCCGTCGTCACCAACTGGATCATCGTCGCGCTGCTCGTCCGGCTGAGCGACAGCGCGCGCAGGCCGCTGCCGGACGGCGGGGCGGAGGGGGGCGGGTGATCCGGCACATCCGCTGGTGCGCCTGGTTCTGCGCACTGCTCCTCGCGGCCCTGCTCGTCAACGCCGCACGCGTGCAGGTCTGGGAGGCCGCCGCCTACCGGGACAGCCCGGCCAACAAGCGGCCCGCCGTGGAGCGGTGGGCCCAGCCGCGCGGCGACATCCTGGTCGAGGGACGGCCCGTCACCGGCTCCCGGGACAGCCGGCAGCTGCTGCGCTGGGAGCGCACGTACGCGGACGGCCCGCTGTACGCGCCGGTCACCGGGTTCGCCTCGCAGACGTACGGGACGAGCCTGCTGGAGCGCGCCGAGGACGCCCTCCTCGCCGGGACCGACCCCGGGCTCACCGCCTTCCCCCTCTGGTACGACCTGGCCCGCGGCCGGCCCTCCGGCGGGAACGCGGAGACCACCCTCGTCGCGGCCGTCCAGCAGGCCGGGTACACCGCCCTGGAGGGCAAGCGGGGGGCGGTCGCCGCCCTCGAACCGGTCACCGGGCGGATCCTCGCCCTCGTCAGCAGCCCCTCCTACGACCCGGGGGAGCTGTCCGGGACCGGTACGGCCGTCACCGCGGCCTGGACCCGGCTCAACGAGGACCCCGCCCGGCCCATGCTGAACCGGGCGCTGCACGAGACGTACCCGCCCGGATCCACGTTCAAGATCGTGACGGCGGCTGCGGCGCTCGACGCGGGCACCGTCACCGACGTGGACGCGCCGACCCGTACCCCCGACCCCTACCCGCTGCCCGGCACCCGCACCCTGCTCCCCAACGCGGCCTCGGGCTGCGAGGACGCCTCCATGGCCGACGCGGTGCGGTGGTCCTGCAACACGGTGATGGCCCGGATCGGCGTCCGCGTGGGGCTGCGGGGCATGGCGGAGGCGGCCCGCCGGTTCGGGTTCAACGACGCGGGGCTGCGCGTGCCCGCCTGGGTGTCCCGTTCGAACTTCGACACCGACATGAGCCCCGACCAGCTCGCCCTGTCCTCCATCGGGCAGTTCAACACCAAGGCCACGCCGCTCCAGATGGCCCGGGTCGCCGCGGCCGTCGCGTCCGGCGGGGAGCTGCCGGCCCCGTACCTCGTGGAGCGCGCCACCCGCGCCGACGGCACCCAGATCCGCACCGGCGGCCGCCGCGGCGGATCCGGGCGGGCCATGACGCCCTCGACGGCCCTGCGGCTCCAGGAGCTGATGGTCGGTGCCGTCGAGGACGGCACCGCGCGCAACGCGGCCGTCGCCGGAGCGGTCGTCGGCGGCAAGACGGGCACCGCCCAGCACGGCGTCGGCAACGCCGGCACGCCGTACGCCTGGTTCATCGGCTGGGCCAAGGCCGCGGACGAGCCCCTGCCGGGGGTCGCGGTCGCGGTGGTGGTCGAGGACGCCTCCGGGGACCGCGGCGACATCAGCGGCAACAGTGCGGCCGCGCCGATCGCCCGCGCGGTGATGGAGGCGGCCCTCCGGGCCGGGCCCTGAGTGCTTCCCCACGGGTCGGGGGCGTTGGCGGCACCGGACAGCGGTAGACGAGTCGTCAACAAGTCGGGCGCGGGGGATTGACGGGCTTGCTGACAAGCAGTCTCATAACTGGTGTACGCCGCACGGCGATTGCGGCCGGCGGCGACCGACGTCGACCCCCGCCAACCCAGTTAGGGCGAGGTGCCCCGCCATGACGACCACCACGACCACCGACGGGACGGACCCCGGCCGGGTCCTCCAGGACGCGCTCGGCCTCCTCAAGGACCGCGAGCAGATCGCGGCGCGGCTGCTCGAATCCTCCGCCAAGCACTCCTTCGACCCCGACAAGGAACTCGACTGGGACGCCCCCCTCGTCGACGGCGCGTACTACGTGCCGCCGGAACTCCTGTCGCTGTACGACACCCCGCTCTGGAAGCGCATGGGCGAACAGCAGCGCATCGACCTCTCGCGGCACGAGGCCGCCTCCCTCGCCTCCCTCGGCATCTGGTTCGAGATCATCCTCATGCAGCTCCTCGTCAGGCACATCTACGACAAGCCGCTGACGAGCAACCACGTCCGCTACGCCCTCACCGAGATAGCCGACGAGTGCCGCCACTCGATGATGTTCGCCCGCCTGATCCAGAAGATCGGGGCCCCCGACTACCCCGTCTCCCCCCTCCACCACAACCTCGCCCGCCTCCTCAAGACCGTCTCCACCACCCCCGGCTCCTTCGCCTGCACCCTCCTCGGCGAGGAGATCCTCGACTGGATGCAGCGCCTCACCTTCCCCGACGAGCGCATCCAGCCCCTCGTCCGCGGCATCACCCGCATCCACGTCGTCGAGGAAGCCCGCCACGTCCGCTACGCCCGCGAGGAACTCCGCCGCCAGATGCTGACCGCACCCCGCTGGGAGCAGGAACTGACCCGCATCAGCTGCGGAGAGGCCGCCCGCGTCTTCTCCCTCGCCTTCGTCAACCCCCGGGTGTACGAGAACGTCGGCCTCGACCGCCGCGAAGCCGTCGCCCAGGTCAAGGCCAGCGGCCACCGCCGCGAGGTCATGCAGACCGGCGCCAAGCGGCTCACCGACTTCCTCGACGACATCGGCGTCCTGCGCGGAGTCGGCCGCAGGCTGTGGCGCGCCTCCGGCCTCCTCGCCTGATCGCCACCCGGACGGCGGTCCCCGGAAGCTAACCTGCGGGCATGACCGCACCCGCGTACCGCCGGCTGAGCGTCGAGGAGCGGCGGGCCCAGCTCCTCGACGCGGCCCTGTCGCTGTTCGCGCACCGGGCACCCGAAGACGTCTCCCTCGACGGCGTCGCCGAGGCCGCGGGCGTCTCGCGGCCCCTGGTGTACCGCTACTTCCCGGGCGGCAAGCAGCAGCTGTACGAGGCCGCACTGCGCTCCGCCGCCGACCGGCTCGACCAGTGCTTCGCCGTACCGCAGACCGGGCCCCTCACCCGCCGCCTCTCCCTCGCCCTCGACCACTACCTGGCGTTCGTCGACGAGCACGACACCGGTTTCGCCGCCCTCCTGCAGGGCGGCAGCGTCGTCGAGACCTCCCGCACCACCGCCACCGTCGACGGAATCCGCCGCTCGGCCGCCCAGCAGATCCTCCTCCACCTCGCCGTGCCCACCCCCGGGCCGCGGCTGCGGATGATGGTCCGGACATGGATCACCGCCGTCGAGGCCGCCTCCCTCATATGGGTCGACGAAGGCAAACACCCCGACGCCGCAACCCTGCGGGACTGGCTCGTCGACCAGTTCATCGCCCTCCTGGCCGCCACCGCCGCCACCGACCCCGAAACCGCCGCGGCCGCCCGCGCCGCCCTCGCCCTGGAGGAGGCGGACGGGCCGGCCGGCCTCCTCGCCCGACGGGTCATCCCCGTGGTCTCCGAGGCCGCGCACCTGCTGTGAGCAGGGCCGGGCCGGGAGCCGTGGGGGACACTGGAGGCGTGAGAAGCGAACCCACCCCCTTCGAGGGCGGCCCGATGGACGGCCGGGTCCTGCCCGTCCTCGTCGGCCCCACCGGCCACCCCCCGAAGTGGTACGAGATCCCGGTCCCGGCGGCCGACGGCGGTGACCCGACCATCCTGCTGTACGAGCGCGTGCCCTCCGGGTACAGCAAGCGGCTGGCGCTCCAGAAGGGGTGGAAGTACGACTACCGGCCGGGCGGGGAGAAGCCGAAGCTGCGCTGGCCGTGGAGCAGGCCGACGGGGCGGTAGCGGCCCCTCCGCCTGAAGGCGGTACTGCGGCCCGCGCCGGTCCGCGCCGGCGGCGCCAGGGGCGTACGGGGCGTCAGCGGCGCCGGCGGCGCCAGGGGCCTCCGGGGCGTCAGTGGTCCGTGCGGCCCCGGCGGTGCATGGCGAAGGCCAGGCCCGCGGCGCCGACCGCCGCGATGCCGCCGCCCGCCGCGAGCAGCAGCAGCCCGTCGCCCGGCTCGTCGGCCAGGGTGTGCAGCCGCAGGGTGCCGGTCGTCCCGGCGGCGACGACCCGTCCGTCCCGGATTCCGGTCTTGTGGCCGCTCCCGTCCGCGTCCCCGGCTCCGCCCGCGGGGCGCGGACTCGCCGCGGTCGCCTGGCGTGCCGTCGCCGCCCCGCCGCCGACCCAGGAGTCCAGTCGGCCGTCCGGCCGCAGGGCCGCGTGCAGCGCGCCTGTCCCGCCGATGTCCGTGACCCCGTTCCGGCTGGTCAGCACCGCGGCTGTGACCCCGTCGGCGTCCAGGATCTCCGCCTCGTACGCCTCCCCGGCCCGGTAGACGTCCGCCCGGGACACCCCGTCCGCGAGCGCGACGCTCCGCAGGAGCGTGCGCGGGCCGGCGGACTGCGCCGCAGACGCGGCCGGCAGCCCCTCCGCCAGGGCGGAAGCCGTCGGCAGGGCGAGCAGCCCTGCGGCGCATGCGGCCACGGCTGCGGCACGAACGGGACGCCTGCTCAAGGGACTTCCTTCCGAGGTGGGGAACCAACGCCGACGCGCCCACCCTAGGAACCGGCCGTTGCGGTACCGCGATGAGCATGTAACAGCCACCCGGCGGAGAGCCGTAGATGCCGTTACACAACCGAGAAGTCCTCCGGGGGATTGCCACCGGACGCCCCGGCTGCTCCCATGAACGGCGGGGGGTGAAGCCGATGCCCGAACCCGTGCCCGCACGGCTCACAGTGCTGCCGAGCGGCCGCCCCGGCCGCGGCCGGCTCTACGTGAACCTGCCCGACGGCAGGGCAGTGGCCTGGTACGACCGGCAGGCCAACCGGATCAGCCTGCTCGCCGACCCGCACCGCGAAGCGGTCCTCGCCGCCCTGCGGCCCTACCTCACCGGGGCTCCGGCCGTCGGCCCGCCGCCCGTGCCGACCGCCGCCGCGCTGCGCCGCCTCGCGCTGCCACCGGACCGGGACCTCGCCCCCAACCGGCCCGGCGAAGCCCTGCTCGGCGAACTGGCCTTCGGGTCGCCGGGCGGGCGGGAACGGCACCGCATACGGCAGGCGCTGGGTGTGCAGCAGCGCATGGGGGACCGGCTCGACGGGCTCGAAGGGGGCGGCTGGCGGGTCCTGCACTGCGTGCCGGTGAGGGGGCTCGGCCGGATCGACCACCTGGTGATCGGACCCGGCGGGGTGTTCTGCGTGCGGACCGTCGCGGGGCGGCGGCAGCGGGTCGTCGTCGGGGACCTGCTGATCGGCGTCGGCCGGGCCGAACCGCGTCCGGAACCCCGCTGGATCCGCCGGGCGGCAGCCGCCGCGGCCGGTGCGCTCGGGACGCCGGTCGGAGCGGCGCTGGCCGTCGTGGACGCCTCCCGCCTCGACGTCGCGCCCACCGTCCGCGACATCCGGGTGCTGGAGCCGGCCACGGCGCCGGCCGCCTTCGCGGCGGCCCCGGCGACCCTCAAACCGCCGGAGGTGGAGGCGCTGTTCGGGCTCGCGCGGGACATCCGGACCTGGCGGGGGTGGTGAGGGGGCGCTACGCCGAGCTGCGCTTCCTCGGGGCCGCCTTCTTCGCCGCGGCCGTCTTCCCGGCCGCCGTCTTGGCCGTCGACTTCGTGGCGGACGCCTTCGTCCGGGACGCCTTCGTCTCGGACGCCTTGGCCGTCGCCTTCCCCGACGCCGATGTCGACGTCGACTTGCGTGCCTTCGCGGTCGCCGGCTGGGAGCGGGCGGCCGTCGACTTCTTGCCGCCGACCGCCTTCGGGGCGGCAGGCGCCGTCTTGCGGGTGCGCCGCATCGGAGTGACCTCCGCCTCCTCCCTCTCCTCCTTCCCCGCCTTCCCCTCCTTGCCCTCCTGCGGCGTGCCCTCGCGGGAGGCCTTCGCCGCCTTCACGCTCTTCTCCAGCGCCGCCATCAGGTCGATGACCTTGCCGCCCGCCGGCTGGACCTCCGCCTCCGACGGCGGTTCGAACGCGCCGCCCGCCTTCGCCTCGATCATCGCCTCGACGGCCTCGCGGTACTCGTCCTTCAGCGACGACATCTCCACCTCGCCGAGCGTCGCCATCAGCGCGTCCGCCAGGTCCAGCTCCGCGTCCCGCACCGCCACGGACGACTCGGGGGCCACCCCCTCCGGCCGGCGGATCTCGTCCGGCCACAGCAGGCCGTGCATGGCGATCACGTCGTCCACCACGCGCAGCATGCCCAGGCGCTCGCGGCCCCGCAGGGCGAACTTGGCGATGGCGACGCGGCGGCTGCGCTTCAGGGCCTCGCGCAGCAGGGTGTACGGCTTGGCGGCCGTCGCGCCGTTCGCCGCCAGGTAGTACGCCGCGTCCATCTGGAGGGGGTCGATCTCGTCCGCCGGGACGAAGGAGACGATCTCGATCGTCTTCGCCGTGGAGATCGGCAGCTGGGCCAGGTCCTCGTCGGTGATCGGGATGATCGAGCCGTCCGCCTCCTCGTAGCCCTTGCCGATCTCGGCGCCCGACAGCTCCTCGCCGTCCAGCTCGCACACCTTGCGGTAGCGGACACGCCCGCCGTCCTCCAGGTGGATCTGGCGGAACGAGATCGCATGGCTCTCGGTGGCGTTCACCAGCTTGATCGGGATGCTGACCAGGCCGAAGGAAATGGCGCCGTTCCAGATGGATCGCACGGTTCCTCCCGTTTCGTGGCAATCTCATCGTATGACGCCGATCACCATGGTGGAGGGGCGCCGCATCTCGCTCAGCAACCTGGACAAGGTCATCCACCCCGAGACCGGCTTCACCAAGGGCGAGGTACTGCACTACTACGCCACCGTCGCGAAGTTCCTTCTGCCGCACATCCAGGACCGGCCGGTTTCGTTCCTGCGCTATCCGGACGGCCCCGAGGGGCAGCTCTTCTTCACGAAGAACCCGCCGCCCGGCACCCCCGACTGGGTGAAGACCGCGCCGGTGCCCCGGTCCGACGACCCCTCCGCAGAGCAGATCGTCGTCTCCGACCTGCCCACCCTGATGTGGGCCGCCAACCTCGTCGTGGAGTTCCACGTCCCGCAGTGGACCGCCGGCAGCCCCGGCATCGCCAACCGCCTCATCCTCGACCTCGACCCCGGCGCGCCCGCCACCGTCGTCGAGTGCTGCGCCGCTGCCGTGTGGCTTCGGGAACGGCTCGCCGCGGACGGGCTGCGGGCCTGCGCCAAGACCTCCGGGGCCAAGGGGCTGCACCTGTCCGTGCCGCTCGAACCCGTCCCCTCGGAGCAGGTGTCGGCCTACGCCAAGGCCCTGGCCCAGGAGGCGGAGCGGGCGCTGCCCGATCTCGTCGTGCACCGCATGGCGAAAGCGCTGCGGCCCGGGAAGGTCTTCGTCGACCACAGCCAGAACGCCGCCGCCAAGACCACCGCCGCGCCGTACACGCTGCGGGCCCGTGCCCGGCCCACCGTCTCCGCGCCCGTGTCGTGGAAGGAGGTGGAGGCCTGCCGCAACCCCGCCGACCTGGTGTTCCTCGCCGACGACATCCTGCCCCGGATCGAACGGGACGGCGACCTGTCCGCCGTCCTCCTCGACCCCGCCGCCGCCCACCGGCTGCCCGGAGCGCGGCCGTGATCCGCGTCGCCCTCGCCGCATCCGTACGCACCCTGCCGCGGGGCGCGGGGCTCGCGTACGAGCCGAAGTTCGACGGGCACCGGCTCGTCGTGATCCGGAAGCCGGAGGGCGTGGTGCTCCAGGCGCGGTCCGGGCGGATCGTGAGCGGCGCCTTCCCCGACCTCGTCGCGGCCGCGCTGCAGCTGCCCGCCGACACCGTCCTCGACGGGGAGGTCGTCGTCTGGCACGCCGGGCGCACCGACTTCGCCCTCGTGCAGCGGCGGGCCGCCGCGGCGACAGCCGCCCGGGCCGCCGTACTCGCGCAGAGCCACCCCGCCTCGTACGCGGCCTTCGACGTCCTGGAACTCGCCGGGCTCGACGTCCGGGCCCGGCCCTACGAGCGGCGCCGCGCCCTCCTCGTCGACCTGCTGCTGCCCCTCGGGCCGCCCCTTCAGCCCGTCCCCATGACCACCGATCCGGAGCTGGCCGCCACCTGGTACGAGACGCTCCCCGCCAGCGGCATCGAAGGGCTCGTGGTCAAACGGCTCGACCAGCCCTACCCGGCGGGGCGGCGGGGCTGGCAGAAGCTGCGGCACACGGAGGTCCGGGACGCCGCCGTCGTCGGCTACACCGGGACGGAGCGGAGGCCGCAGGCGCTGGTGGTCGTGCTGCCCGTCGGGGACGGGACGCCCGTCGTCTCCAGCCCGCTGTCCGCCGGACTGCGCGGGGAGGTCGCCGCCGAGCTGGCCGCCCGGGGGGCCGGCGCCCCGGCGGTGCGCACGGCCACCGCCGTCGGCGTGGGCGACGTCGCCTACCGGGTGCTCGACCCGCCGCTGTCCGCCGAGGTGCGGCACACCTCCACGCGGCACCCGCCGCCCGAAGTGCTGCGGCTGCGGACACCGCTCTGACCTGCGCCGCGAAGGCACAGGTCAGAGCTGTTTGCGCAGGTCAGGAGTGGGCGCCGCGGCCCGCGCCCGGCGGGGACCCCGGCTGCGGGTGCGGGCCCGGCCCCTCCGCGCGCCGGTAGCCGGACTCCCGGCGGGCGCGGACCTCGTCCGGGTGCTCGGAGGTCGTCGACCCGAAGTTCCCGTAGCCCTGCATCTCGTGCGGGCGCAGACCGCCCTCCGGGATGCCGACGGAGTCGCGCTCCTCGCGGACCTCGTACACCGCCCCGCCCTCCGGCACATGCGGCTGGCTCTCGGCGTCCGGCGGCGGCGGCTCCTTGGCCCGGACCCGCTGCCCCAGCTTGAAGCCGGCCAGCAGGAAGCCCGCGATCAGGATGCCGACCACGAAGAACCAGGCGATGTCGGTGAGAGTCGCGTCGACCGCGATGTAGCTCATGTCCATACGAGTCATTTTCCCGGTTTTCTGGTGATTCACCCGGGGAGAAATGGTTCCCGCCGATCCGATTGCCCCCGGGGCCGGAGGGTATGCGCCGCGGGCGACCGACCGGAGAGAGGAGCCGGGCCATGCCCCGCGGATCGTCACCCAAGCGCGAACGGCAGTACGAGCACATCAAGGAGAGCGCGGAGGAGCGCGGCGTACCCGAGGCCCGTGCCAAGGAGATCGCCGCCCGCACCGTCAACAAGGTCCGCGCCCAGGAAGGCGAGGCCGAGACGGCGAGCAGGCTGTCCCTGGAGGACATGCCCCCGTCGCGGCGCGGCGGCCTGCACTCCCACGAGGGAGCACAGGGACCGACGTACGCGCAGCTGTACGAGGAGGCCCGGAGGCGCAACGTCCGCGGCCGCTCCGACATGAACAAGGCACAGCTCAAGCGGGCCCTCGGGAAATAGGCGTCAGCGCAGGGGGCCGTCCGTGTCGCGGAGCGGCCGGACGCCGCGCCCGGCCAGCACCGCGAGGATCTCCGCGCAGATCGCGAGGGCCGTCTCGGCAGGCGTACGGGCGCCCAGGTCCAGGCCGATCGGCCCGTGCACCCGCGACAGCTCCGCCTCCCGCACGCCCGCGGCCCGAAGCCCCTCGCGCCGCCGGGCCGTCGTCTTCCGCGAGCCCAGCGCGCCCACGTACGGAACCCCCAGCTCCAGCGCCGCCCGCAGGGCCGGCACGTCGAACTCCGGATCGTGGCTCAGCATCACCAGGCACGCCGCGTCCCGCCGCGCCGCCAGCAACTCCTCCGCCTCCGCGGCACCGGCCACGCACTCCGCCTCCCAGCCCAGCAGCCGCGCCTGCGCCCCGATCACCTCCGCCAGCTCGCCGCCGCCCCCGACCACCAGGTGCGGGGCCGACGGAAACGCCTCCACCAGCACCAGCCCCGCCTGCCCGTACAGAGCGTCCCGACCCGCCCGGCGCGCCGCCAGCAGCTCCCCGGCCCGCCGTACGGCCTCGTCCGCCGACCCGTCCGCCGCGTCCACGACCTCGCTCACCGCCCTGTCCGCCCGCTCGTTCAGCCGCGTCACCAGCGCCACCCCTGCCCCCCGGCCCAGCAGCTCCCACCACCGCGCCGGCACCGACGCCAGCGGCTGCAGTAGGACCTCCGCCCGGCCGCCGCAGGTCAGCCGCGCCGCCGCCGCGCCCTCCGCCCCGACCGACACCTCGCACACCCGGGCCGTGTCCCCGGCCCGCCACGCCGCCGCCTCCGCCACCAGCTCGGCGTCGAAGACGCCCCCGTACAGCGAGCCCGCACACCCGCCGCGGGCGTCCACCAGCAGGGCCCCGGCCGGCTCCCGCGGGCCGAAGCCCTGCTCGGCGACCGGGCGGGCCAGGAACGCCGCCCGCCCCTCGGCCGTCCACCGCTGCGCCGCCTCCACCAGTCCGCGCATCGCGCTGCTCCCTCCTCGTCGTCAGAGCGCCGTCGTCGCCGGGGCCGCCGATGCGTGCCGCGGCCCCATCACCAACCTATGCACGCCGCCCGCGCCCACCCATGCCCCGAACCCACAGACCGCAGGGACCGCCCTCGTACGGACCACCGGGCCGACGCGGCGGCCGGCGGCACTTGCGGATCGCCCCCCGATGGGGTTCCGTCGAAAGGGAGAGGCCTAGCGAGGACCCATGTTCTTCACCGACCGCGACGACGCGGGACGACGACTCGCCGAAGCGCTCAGGGCGTACGCGGCGGAGGACCCCGTCGTCCTCGGCCTCCCGCGCGGCGGAGTCCCCGTCGCCTACCACGCGGCCCGCGCCCTCGGCGCCCCCCTCGACGTGGTCGTCGTCCGCAAGCTCGGGGTGCCGTACCAGCCCGAGCTGGCGTTCGGGGCGATCGGCGAGGGCGGCGTACGCGTCATCAGCGACGACATCGTCCGCCGCGGCCGGATCAGCGAGGCGGACATCGCCCGCGTCGAACGCGCCGAACAGGAGGAACTCCGCCGCCGCGCCGACCGCTTCCGCTCCGGCCGCGCCCCCGTCCCCCTCGACGGCCGCACCGCGATCGTCGTCGACGACGGCATCGCGACGGGCGCCACCGCGGCCGCCGCCTGCCGCGTCGTACGGGCCCACGGCGCGCGCCGCGTCGTGATGGCGGCGCCGGTGGCCGCACCCAACGCGGTGGCCCGCCTCGCCGAGGCCGCGGACGAGGTGGTCACCCTGGCGGAACCGGCCGCGTTCTCCGCGGTGGGCCAGTGGTACCGCGACTTCGACCAGACCCCGGACGACGCGGTGGTCGCCCTCCTGGCCAGGGCGGCGGCCGAAAGGACCGGCGAAACATGAGGCAGCGGACCGACCCGACCCCCGTGGTGATCGACGCGGCGGGCCTCCCGCTGGAAGGCGACCTGGCCCTCCCCCCGAACACCCCCGCCGTCGTCCTCTTCGCCCACGGCTCCGGCAGCAGCCGCCACAGCCCGCGCAACCGGCAGGTCGCCGACACCCTCGTCCGCGCCGGCCTCGGCACGCTCCTCTTCGACCTGCTGACCCCGCAGGAGGAAGGGGACCGCGCCCGCGTCTTCGACATCCCGACCCTGGCAGGCCGCCTCACCGCGGCGACGGCCTGGCTGCGCACCCGCCCGGGAACCCCGCCCGCCCTGGCCTACTTCGGGGCGAGCACGGGCGCGGCCGCAGCCCTGACGGCAGCCGCCGCCCCGGACTCCCCGGTCTACGCGGTGGTCTCCCGCGGCGGCCGCCCCGACCTCGCGGACCACCTCCCCGCGGTCCGCGCCCCCACCCTCCTCATCGTCGGCGGCGACGACACCCAGGTCCTGATGCTGAACCGCGAGGCGCAGTCCCGCCTCCGCTGCGAAAGCCGCCTGGAGGTGGTGGAGGGCGCAACCCACCTCTTCGAGGAACCGGGCGCCCTGGAGGAAGTCGCCACCCTGGCCACCAGGTGGCTCACCACCCACCTCCCCGGCCGCAGTGGCGCGGCCCCGTCTCAGACCTGAGGCGCGAAACCGACGAACCCGGCCCAGGCGGCGGGGGAGAGGGCGATCCGGGGCCCGTCCTGCACCTTGGAGTCACGGACGTGGACGGCGTGCGCACCAGCGGCAACCTCGACACAGCTGTCTCCGTCGCCGCTGCTGTAGCTGCTTTTGAACCAGGCCAGTTCATGCGCGTTCATAGTGCTCCTCGCATCTCCCGCAGCAGGCCCGCGGAGTCCTCCAAGGAGAGGGCCTGTGCGCGCATCCTGGCATATCGCCGTTGGAGCACGCTGATCTCCTTCGGGTCGGCGAAGAAGAGGCCTCCACGCTGCCCCTCGTTGTAGGCGAACCAGCGGGCCTCTGACGTCTCCAACAGCTGCACGGGCCCGGCAAGCCCCGCATGTGAAGGACGTACCAGCGGCATCACCTGGATCTCCACGTTGCGCAGGCGGGCGACCTCCAGTACGTGCTCGATGAGCATCCGGGTCACCTCCACCCCGCCCGTCCTCCGCAGGAACAGGTGTTCCTCCAGGATGAAGCCGAAGGTCGTGTTCGGGCGTTCCCGCAGCAGTCGCTGCCGTTCCGCCCGCGCCGCCCACTGCGCCTCGATCTGTTCGTCGCTCAGCGGCGGCAGCTGGTCCACGAACAGGGTGCGCGCGTACGACTCGGGCTGCAAGAGGCCAGGGACCATCCGGCACTCGTACGTGTACAGGGTGACCGCCTCCGCCTCCAACCCCGCCCACCGCCGGAACCAACTGGCCAGTCCCGGCTGCCGCGACAGATGCCGGGCCGCCTGCCGCAGCGCGCCCGTGTTCCCCAGTGCCTCCTCCGCCTGCTCCACGAAATGCCGGTCCGGCATCCTCCTGCCCTGCTCGACGGAGGCCACGGTGTGCCGTGAGAAACTGACCCGCTCCGCGAACTCCGCACGGCTCAGGCCCGCATGCTCCCGCAGGGCCTGGACGACCGCGCCGAACGTGCGCAGGCTGTCCGACGCCTCCGGCTCCCCGCCGACCGGGCCGCAGCCGCCCGCCGCCTCCGCGCCAGCACCGCCCTGGTCCGTGTTCCCGTAGGCCATCCCGGCCCACCTCCCGCGCACGTGCCCGCTTACCGCTCCCGACCCGCCCCATGGTCACGGACCGTGACGCGTACTGTCCACCCTCCGTACGCGTACGCTGACGCGGCGTACGCGGTGGGTCCCTGGTGAACGGCTCGCCCCCGCCCCCACATTGGGGTCATGACACCCCACTCCACCGAACGGACTCTGCCTGCGCCGGTCACCGTACGTGTGTTCTCCGAGCGGTTCCGCTCCACCCGCCGCGGTGCCCGCCTCGCCCGCTGCCTCGCCGTGCACCAGCTCCAGGCGTGGGGCATCAGGTCCGACACCGTCCTCTCCCACGACGCGGCGCTCGTCATCGCCGAACTCACCGCCAACGCCGTCACGCACGGCCGTCTGCCGGGAAGGGACTTCGCACTCACCCTCACCCTCGCTCCCGACACCCTCCGCATCGAGGTCTCCGACACCCGCAGCGAGCGCCTCCCGCCCACCCCGGCCACAGAGCCGCCACCGCTCTCCGAATCGGGCAGGGGCCTGCTCCTCGTCCAATCCCTCGCAACCCACTGGGAGGTCCACCCGCGCACCCCCGTCGGCAAGACGATCTCCGCGCACCTGCCCATCCCCCGTTGACCTCCGGGTGGGGGGCTTGCGTTGGGAGGCCGGTACCGAACCTCGTGGCGGCGGGTTGCCGTCGTCGCCTGGGTGTTTACGAGTCTGGGCGCTCGCCGGATCGGAGCCCTGCTCGTCCCGGTGCATCTCTGACGTAGCCCGCGGACGGAAGGAGGTGCCCCATGTCGAAGGGGAGGGCGAAGGCGTCGTCGGCCACGGGGAGGAGCAGCCGCCAAGCCGAGGTCAGGTTCTCGACAGCCGGCTTCCGCCCGGTGAGCGTGTGCACGGCCGAGGTCCGGTCGGGCCGGCGGAGGGCTGCCGATCACCCCGTGGCAGACGGGTGCGTGAGTACCGGCAGCGGCCACCTCCTCGACGGCGAAGCCGTGATCGCGCTCGTGCCGCGCGTTCCCCGTGTGGCCCACACGCCCCTCGCGCGGGACCTGCGCAACAACGACAAAGGCCCGGACTCAGTGGAACTGAGTTCGGGCCTTCATGCTTGGCACTTCAGCTGGTCAGCGACACTTTCACACTGAGTGGCTGGAGTGCCCCCGGCAGGATTCGAACCTGCGCACACGGCTCCGGAGGCCGTCGGCATTTCCAGCGTTTTCCCAGGTAAGTGACCTAGCTGACGTAATGTTAGAAGCTCCGTCCCGCGGATGTCCCGTGAAAATGAAATGTCCCGTTTAGGTATCACTCTGCGCTGGAGTCCCGCGCGTTGAGGTCCGGCCGCGACAGGGTGGGCATCAGAGGTCCCTCAGTGCGTCAGGCTGCGCGACCCCGGCTCGAGTGGTCGGGACGTCTCGGTAACCCAATCATTCGGAACGCTCGGAACGCGGGTGGCCGTCGTGCCGTACGTCGGTTGAGCACCGAGTGGATCCAAGGGGGGACACGCCCTCGCCCGACCGCCGGCTACTTCCGTCCGGGGGTCCACTTCATGCCGAGCCGGTAGGCGCGGGAGATCACGTCCTGGACTCCGGGACCGTCCGCCGGGGTGAACCAGCGCACCTCGCGTCCGATGACGAGTTCGCCCTTCTGCCGCTTGATGAGGGCGATGGCACAGGCGTGCGTAGATGTAGACGAAGAGCAGGAGCTTCTGGAACTCGGCCTGGTGGTCCAGATTGATGGCGAGGTTCTCTCCCGCCTCCCGTGCCCCGGTCCGGTCGTCCGAGTCGAGGGCGACGTAGGGGAAGCGGTCCACCGCGCCGAAGGCAGGCACCCACGAGCACGGCGCCCACGGCGGCCAATGGCTCACCCTTGCCGACCAGTCCCGCCCAACCCGCCCCGCGGATGCCCTTCCCGTCTACCTCCGCCTGGCCGCCCGCCTCGCACGCGGGACCGGCAACCGCCCCTACGAACGACTCGCCAGCCTGCTCCTGGGTGTCCGCGACTGCCACCACCGCCTCGGCATGCCGGACGACTTCACCACCTATGCCGCCGACCTGCGCGCCGCCCAGAAGCGCAAGCGGAATCTGATGCGACTGATAGACGACTGTGGGCTACGACTCGCCAAGCATGTCATGTTGACATCGTCAACACACCTCACTGTTGTTTACGGTTGAACTCTCGTGTACGCTGATCGCGGGGCTGGGGGTCTGCCCGCGTCGCGAGACGGGGCATTCTCCCGTGGGGAGTCGTGTGCTCGCAGGGCCGCGCGAAAACGCAAGGGAATGGGCTGTGGCGACGGAGATGATCGCGGGGCGGTTCCGGCTCCTGGGGGCTGTGGACTCGGGCAACATGGGCGAGGTCCACAGAGCCGAGGATCTCGAGGCCGCTCCAGGCGACGCCGACCGCGTCGTGGCGGTCAAGCTGATCCTCCGGCGCCGGTCCGGCCTGCAGATCGACACGCACGGCGACACCAAGACCGTGGAACGGTTCGCCCGCGAGGTGCGGATCATGCAGACCTTCGGCCGGCACCCCAACCTCCCGCGTACGATCGCCGGCGGTGTGGACGACACGAACGGCGGCCTGCCCTACCTCGCGATGGAATTCCTCGACGGCCATCCTCTGGCCGACCTGGTCGCCGACGAGCCACAGCTGCCGATCTCCTGGGCGGCGGCCATCGCCGCGCAGATGGCTGAGGGACTCAAGGCCGCACACGTCGAGGGCGTCGTGCACCGCGACCTCAAGCCCCGCAATGTCATGCTCACCCGCGGTGGCCTCGTGAAGGTCCTCGACTTCGGCATGGGCCGGATCGTCGACGACCCGGACGGTACCAAGCTCACCAGTACGGGCGTCACCGTCGGCACCGCCCGCTACATGGCACCCGAACAGTTCCAGGGCGGAGCCGTAACCCCGGCGGCGGACCTCTACGCCCTCGGGTGCGTCCTGTACGAGATGCTCCTCGGCGTACCGCCGTTCGTCGGCACCTCCGCGTACGAACTCGGCGATAAGCACGTCCATCAGGCACCAAATCCGGTCCGGCTGGTCCGGCACGACGTCCCCGAGGCGCTCGCCCGCCTCGTCGACCGCCTCCTCGCCAAGAACCCGGCGGACCGTCCCGAGAGCGCCGCCGCCGTACGGGACGCCCTGCTGCCGTTCGTCGCGCCCGGCGATCCGCTGCCCGCCTGGCGCGAGTTCGATCCGGTGGGCCGCCTCCTCCAGGACCGGTCCGCGCTCTCCACGCCCACGGCGCGGCAGGCTCCAGCCGACCAGCCGCCCGCCCAGACCCGCCCGCAGGCCTCCGGCATGGACGTCTTCGGTGTCCACCGGGACCTGATCGACGAGTACCGCGCCTTCACCCAGGGCGGCACGATCATCCGCGACGAACGCGTCGCCGACTTCGTCCGGCGCGACCTCGACGCCAAGTCCCAGTGGCCCAACCCCTGGCTCTCCCTCAACCCCTTCTTCGACTCCGCCGGAACCGTTGCCGAACTCGCGTCCCAGGGCGTCCTCCACCCCGAGTGCGCGCGGATCTTCCAGGCGAAGAAGACCAGGGGCGGCACCGTCTGCGACGGCCGCCCGCTCACCCTCCACCAGCACCAGCGCGAAGCCGTCGACGCCGCCCGGTCCGGGGCATCCTACGTCCTCACCACCGGCACCGGCTCGGGCAAGTCCCTCTCCTACATCGTGCCCATCGTCGACAAGGTCCTCAGGGACCGGGAGACGGAGCCGAGAGGGACGGCCAAGAGAGTCCGCGCGATCATCGTCTACCCCATGAACGCCCTGGCCAACAGCCAGCTCAAGGAGCTGGAGAAGTACCTGAGGGACGGCTACGGCGCAGGACGCGAGCCCGTCACCTTCGCCCGCTACACCGGCCAGGAGGACGACGCCGCCCGCAGGGAGATCCGTGACAACCCGCCGGACATCCTGCTCACCAACTACGTGATGCTGGAGCTGATGCTCACCCGCCCCGACGACCGAGACAGCCTCGTCCGGATGGCCAAGGGCCTCGAATTCCTCGTCTTCGACGAACTCCACACCTACCGCGGCCGCCAGGGCGCCGATGTCGCCCTGCTCATCCGCCGTGTCCGCGAGGCGTGCCAGGCCGACCGTCTCCAGTGCGTCGGAACCTCCGCCACGATGTCCACCGAGGGCACGATCGACGAGCAGAAGAGCGTGGTCGCGGGCGTCGCCTCCAAGCTCTTCGGCACGAGGATCCGCACCGAGCACGTCATCGGCGAGACCCTGGTCCGCGCCACCGACCCGGCCCCCGACACCGTCCCTGCCGAGCGGCTGCGCACCACCGACGCGCCCCGTGCGTACGCGGACCTGGTCCGCGACCCGCTCGCCCGCTGGATCGAGACCCGCTTCGGCCTGGCCACCGACACCCTCACCGACCGCCTCGTCCGCCAGAAACCCGCCAAGATCGAGGACGCGGCCGAGGACCTCGCCCGGGAGAGCGGCGTGTCCGTCGAGGACTGCGCCGCGGCTCTGCGCGCCACCCTGGAGGCCGGCTCGCAGGCCCGTCACCCCGTCACGGAGCGCCCCCTCTTCGCCTTCCGCCTCCACCAGTTCCTCTCCAAGGGCGACACCGTCTACGTCACCCTGGAGGACCCGGAAAGCCGCCACCTCACCCGCGACTACCAGCAGGTGCAGCCCGGCACCGACGGCAAGCTCCTCATCCCGCTCGCCTTCTGCCGGGAGTGCGGCCAGGAGTACCTGACGGTGTGGCGCACCGAGAAGGACGGAGAGGTCCGCTACGAGTCCCGCCGCGACACCTCCGCCACGGGCGGCAGGGCCGGCGACGGCTACCTCTACGTCGGCCGCCCGTGGCCCCGCTCGCTCGACGAGGCCGTCGCCGAGCGCAAGCTGCCGGAGTCGTGGCTGGAGCTCGACGACCGTGGTCAGGAAGTCGTCAGGAAGTCGTACCGCGAGCGCGCGCCCCGCGCCGTGACCGTCGACCCCTACGGGTACGAGGGACGGGGCGACCTGGACGCCGCCTTCATCCCGGCCCCGTTCCGCTTCTGCATCCAGTGCTCGGTGTCCTACGAGCAGCCGCGTGGCAAGGACTTCGCGAAGCTCGCGACCCTCGACCAGGAAGGCCGGTCCTCCGCCACCTCCCTGGTGTCGGCGGCCGTCGTCCGCTCCCTCAAGGCCGTTCCCGAGGAAGCCCTCGACAAGGAGGCGCGCAAGCTCCTCACCTTCGTCGACAACCGCCAGGACGCCTCCCTCCAGGCCGGCCACTTCAACGACTTCGTCCAGATCACCCAGCTGCGCGGCGCGCTCTACCGGGCCGCCCTGGACGCGGGGGAAGAGGGCATCCACCACGAGGAGCTGGCCACCCGCGTGGCGAACGCCCTCGCCCTGGACCCCGTCGAGTACACCGGCCAGTCGGACCTGCCGCCCGCCCTCGCCCGCAACGCGGCCAAGACCCTGCGTGACGTCATCGCCTTCCGTCTCTACCTCGACCTGGAGAGCGGCTGGCGCATCACCATGCCGAACCTGGAGCGGACCGGTCTGCTGACGATCGACTACGCGGACCTCCAGTGGGTCGCCGAGCGTGACGAGCGCTGGCAGGACACGCATGCGGCGCTCCGCGACGCCGACCCCGCCCTGCGCGCCGAGATCACGCGGACGCTCCTGGACGACATGCGCCGCGAACTCGCCATTGACGTCCAGTACTTCCGCGACGACTTCGACGCCCTCCAGCGTGCCAGCGAGGAACGCCTCATCGACCCGTGGGTCCTCGGCAGGTCCGACGCGCCCAGGGTCAAGACCGCCTACCCGCAGCCCTCCAGCCCCGGCATGGACCGGTCCGGGCACTTCCTCTCGGCCCGCGGCAAGTTCGGCAAGTACCTGCGCCGCACCGCACCCACGGTCTTCGACGTGCGCGACGGCGTGAAGCTGGACAACACCGACCTCCAGAAGATCATCGAGGGCCTGCTGAAGGTGCTCGCGAAGGCCGGCCTGGTCACCGAGGTCAGTGCCGCCCCCCAGCGCGCCGGCCGCTTCCGCGCGCCGACCGGTCCCGCCGCCACCGGCTACCGGATCTCCGCCGCCTCCCTCATCTGGCGGGCCGGCCCCGGCGAGTCCGGCGCCCACGACCCCCTGACCCGCACGTACGCCAGCGGCGACGGGCCGCGCGTCAACACCTTCTTCCGCGACCTCTACCGCAACGCCGCCGCCGAACTGTCCGGCCTGTTCGCCCGCGAGCACACCGCCCAGGTCGACCCCGCCGAGCGTGAGCGCCGCGAAGAAGCCTTCAGCAAGGCCGAACTGAAGCTCCTCTACTGCTCCCCGACCATGGAGCTGGGCGTCGACATCTCGTCCCTCAACGCGGTCATGATGCGCAACGTGCCGCCCACCCCGGCCAACTACGCACAGCGCAGCGGACGCGCCGGCCGGAGCGGCCAGCCCGCCCTCGTCACCACGTACTGCGCCACCGGCAACAGCCACGACCAGTACTACTTCCGTCGCTCCGAGCGCATGGTGGCGGGCGCCGTCGCCCCGCCGCGCCTCGACCTCGCCAACGAAGACCTCGTCCTCTCCCACCTCCAGGGCATCTGGCTCGCCGAGGCCGGGCTGAAGCTCGGCCGGGCCATTCCGCAGATCATCGACATCGCGTACGACGAGAGCCTGGGCCGCCCGAACCCGGCGCTCCACCTCCACGACGACCTGTACGCGGCCTCCCGCGACGCCGACGCGCAGGCCCGTACGGTGGCGGCGGCCCACCGGGTCCTCGGCCCGTTGCTCGCCGACTTCGCCACGACCGTCTGGTGGGACGAGCGCTGGATCGAGGACCGTGTCCGCACCGCCCCCGACCGCTTCGACCGCGCCTTCGACCGCTGGCGAGACCTCTTCCGGGCCGCCCTCGTCGACCAGTACGTCCAGAACAAGCGGGTCCTCGACCACACCCTCACGGAAGGCGACCGGCGGCGCGCCGTCGCCCGCCGCAAGGAGGCCGAGACCCAGCTCAACCTCCTGAAGAACGAGACCCCGGACAGCCGGTCCGTCCTCTCCGACTTCAACCCCTACCGCTACCTCGCCTCCGAGGGCTTCCTGCCCGGCTACTCCTTCCCCCGCCTGCCGCTGGCCGCCTACATCCCGACCACCGGCCGCCGCCACGGCGACGGCGACTACCTCCAGCGCCCCCGTTTCCTCGCCATCCGCGAGTTCGGCCCCGGCGCGCTGATCTACCACGAGGGCGCTCGCTACCAGGTGACCCGCGTCCAGCTGCCCCCGGACTCCTCCGGTGACATCGCCACCACCGCGGCCACCCGCTGCAAGCACTGCGGCTACCACCACGATCCCGAGCAGCGCGCCGACGTCTGCGACATGTGCAAGGAGCCGCTCGGCGCCGCCGCCTACAACCTGCTGCACCTGCACACCGTCTACACCCAGCGCCGGGAGCGGATCTCCTCCGACGAGGAGGAGCGCCGTAGGGCCGGATTCCGGCTGGAGGTCTCGTACCGCTTCCAGGACCACGGCATCCGCAAGGGCCGCCAGGACGCCCACGTCGCGGACCCGGCGGGCAGTCTCGCCACGATCTCGTACGGCGACTCGGCCACCGTCCGCATCACCAACAAGGGACGGCTGCGCGCCAAGGAGAACGAGCAGGACGGCTACTGGCTAGACCCCGCAAGCGGCCACTGGATGAACGAACGCGATGCCGCCGAGGCGTCCGGCGACTCCAGCGAGATGCCGGTCATCGACCCGGACGGCAACGAGAAGCGCCGCAGGAAGCGAGTCGTCCCCTTCGTCGAGGACCGCCGCAACATCCTCGTCGTCACCCTCGACGAGCCGCTGCCCGAGCCCATCGCCCTCACTCTCATGTACGCCCTGGAGCGGGGCGTCGAGGCGGCGTTCGAGCTGGAGGACTCCGAGCTCACCAGCGAACTGCTCCCGCCCGACGACGGTCCCCGCAACCGCTTCCTGCTCACCGAGGCCGCGGAGGGCGGCGCCGGCGTCCTGCGCCGCCTCCAGGCCGAGCCCGGAGCGCTTGCCGTCGCCGCCCGCCGCGCCCTGGAGATCTGCCACTTCGACGAGCACGGAGTGGACCAGGCCGAGCAGCACTGCGCCCGCGGCTGCTACGACTGCCTGCTCACCTACGGCAACCAGCTCGACCATGCGGCCATCGACCGCCACACCGTCGTCCACCTGCTGCGCCGCCTCGCTTCCGCCGTGTCCGAGCCCGAAGGGCGGGGCGAGTCCCCGACGGAGCAGCACCGGCGGCTCGTCGAGGAGCTGGGGCGAACGGCCCCGAAGCTCGCCGACGCGCCGGCCGACGACATGGCGAGCACTCCCCTGGAGCAGACCCTCGTCAACTGGCTCAGGGACCACGGCCTGCGCCTGCCTGACGAGGGCCAGACCCTCGTCGGCACCGCCCTCCCCGACTTCGTCTACCACCTGCCCGGCGTCAACCTCGCCGTTTTCGTCGACGGGCCGGACAGGGAGGAGGACGCCACCCGCGACGAGGACGCCGAGGAGCGCCTCTACGACGCCGGCTGGGGCGTCGTCCGCTTCCCGGCCGACCCCGCCGACTGGGACGCCGTCGTCGCCCGCCACGCCCGCTACTTCGGCGGCCCCGCCGCCTCCTGACCACGGAACCGACCGACCACCCGAGGACCCCGAGGACTCACCCGATGACGCTCACCTACTCCGCCGGTTCCCTGGTCACCGCCCGAGGCCGCGAATGGGTCGTGCTCCCCGAGAGCGCCCCCGACATGCTCGTCCTGCGCCCGCTCGGCGGTTCCGACGACGACATCGCCGCCGTCTTCCCCGCCTTCGAGGACGTCAGAGGCGCCGAGTTCGCCCCGCCGTCCGCCGCCGACCTCGGCGACCACCGCGCCGCCGGGCTGCTGCGCTCCGCCCTCCGCATCGGCTTCCGCTCCGGAGCCGGCCCCTTCCGCTCCCTCGCCGGCATCGCCGTCGAACCCCGCGCCTACCAGCTCGTCCCGCTCCTCATGGCGCTGCGGCAGAGCACCGTACGGCTCCTCATCTCCGACGACGTCGGTATCGGCAAGACCGTCGAGGCCGGCCTCATCGCGAGCGAACTCCTCGCCCAGGGCGAGGCACGCGGCCTTGCCGTCCTCTGCTCACCGGCCCTCGCCGAGCAGTGGCAGGAGGAGCTGCGCACTAAGTTCGGCCTCGACGCCGAACTCGTCCTCGCCTCCACCGTCTCCCGCCTGGAGCGCGGCCTGGACCTGGGGCAGTCGCTCTTCGACAAGTACCCCCACGTCATCGTCTCCACCGACTTCATCAAGTCCACCCGCCACCGCGACGACTTCGTCAAGCACTGCCCCGACCTGGTGATCGTCGACGAGGCCCACACCTGCGTCGTCGCCGACGACACCACCTCCACGCAGAACCAGCTCCGCTACGAGCTGCTGCGTCGCGTAGCCGAGGACGCCGAGCGTCACCTGCTCCTCGTGACCGCCACCCCGCACAGCGGCAAGGAGTCCGCCTTCCGCAACCTCCTCGGCCTGGTCAGGCCCGAACTGGCAGGCACGGACCTGGACTCCGACCGGGGCCGACGACTCCTCGCCCAGCACTTCGTCCAGCGCAAGCGCGCCGACGTACGCCAGTACCTGACGACTGAGGACGGCCTCGGCGACGACAGCCTGGCCGAGCGGACCGCGTTCCCGTCCGACCGCTTCTTCAAGGACGAGACCTACAAGCTGTCACCGGCCTACCGCGCCCTCCTCGACGACGCCATCGCCTATGCGAGCGAGCGCGTCGAGGCCGCCGGCAGCCAGGGCAAGCGCGAGGCCCGTATCGCCTGGTGGTCCGCGATCGCCCTGCTCCGCTCCCTCGTCTCCTCCCCGCGCGCCGCCGCCCAGACCCTCCGTACACGCTCGGCCGCCGCGGCCGCCGCCAGCGCCGAGGAAGCCGACCGCTTCGGCGCGCCCCTCACCCGTGACGCGGCCGACAGCGACAGCCTGGAGGGCATGGACGTGGCCCCCGGCGCCGAGACCGACGACGCGGGCGCCCGCCTCGCCGAACTCGCCGACCGGGCCGCCGCCCTGGAGGGCCCGGAAGGCGACCTGAAGCTGAAGGCCCTGGTCAAGCACCTCAAGGCGCTGCTCGCCGACGGCTACCACCCGATCGTCTTCTGCCGCTACATCCCCACCGCCGAGTACGTCGCCGAGCACCTGGGCGGCAAGCTCGGCAAGAAGACCGTCGTCCGCGCCGTCACCGGCACCCTCTCGCCCCAGCAGCGCATCGAGCGGATCGAGGAGCTGGCGGAGGAGGCCGGGCAGGACCCCGCCGCCCGCCGCGTCCTCGTCGCCACCGACTGCCTCTCCGAGGGCGTCAACCTCCAGCACCACTTCGACGCCGTCGTCCACTACGACCTCGCCTGGAACCCCACCCGCCACGACCAGCGCGAGGGCCGCGTCGACCGCTACGGGCAGCAGCGCGACGAGGTCCGGGTCATCACCCTGTACGGCAGCGACAACGGCATCGACGGCAAGGTCCTCGACGTCCTCATCAAGAAGCACCGCCAGATCAAGAAGGACCTCGGCATCTCCGTCTCCGTCCCCGACGAGACCTCCTCCGGCGTCACCGACGCCATCGTGGAGTGGCTGCTGCTGCGCGGCCGGGAGGGCGAGCAGGGCACCCTCTTCGAGGCAGACTCCTTCCAGCAGAGCTTCGCCGACCTGGAGGCCGACTGGAAGTCGGCGGCCGAACGCGAGACCCGCTCCCGCTCCCGGTTCGCCCAGCGCTCCATCCACCCGGAGGAGGTCGCCCGTGAGGTCCTCGCCATCCGCGACACCCTCGGCCGCGCCGACGAGGTGAACGACTTCGTACGGACCTCCCTCGCGGCCCTGGAAGCCCACCTGGTGGAGGCGGGCGACGGCTCCGGCGACTTCACCGCCGAGGTCAGCGGCACCTCCGCCGGCCTGCGCGACGCCCTCGCCCCCGTCGTCGGCTCCGCCGCCGTCGAAGGCGCCCGCCCCATCCCGTTCCGTACGACCTCGGCCGTGGCCCGGGGCGAGGCCGCCCTCGTCCGCACCGACCCCGTCGTCGGTGCCATCGCCGCCCACGTCCTGAACTCCGCCCTCGACAGCCAGGCCGACGGCCGCCGCCCCGCCCGCCGCTGCGGTGTTGTCGCCACCCGCGCCGTCGACACCCGCACGACCCTGCTCCTCGTCCGCTACCGCTTCCACCTCACGCTGCCCTCCCGGCAGGGAGAGAAGCAGCTCGTCGCCGAGGACGCCCGCCTCCTCGCCTTCCAGGGCTCCCCGAAGAACGCCGTCTGGCTGACCGAGGAGCAGGCCCACGCCCTCCTCGCCGCCCGGGCCGCCGACAGCGTCGACCCCGACCACGGCGAGGCCATGATGACCCGCGTCCTCGGCCAGCTCCCCGCCGTCACCGACCACCTGGAGCAGTTCGGCGGCACCCTCGCCACCGAACTCCACGAGTCCCACCGGCGGGTCCGCCGCGCCTCCGACGAGATCGTCCGGGGCCTGCGGGTCACCGCCCAGAAGCCGGCCGACATCCTCGGCGTCTACGTCTACCTGCCCGCCGCGTCCGGAGAGGCCGCCGTCTGATGTCCGCCACCACCCGCAACCAGGTCTTCTCCGCCGTCCACACCGTCGGCGGCCTGCTCCCCGCCGACATGCTGCTCCGCATCGCCGACGGCAAGGACATCAAGGGCTCCGCCCCCGCCGACTACCAGGTCATCGGCGCCCGTTCCGTACGCGACGAGGCCGAACGCCACTGGGACTACCTGAAGTCCGTCTGGCGCGAACTGCGCGAGAAGCTGCCGGTCGCCCCGGACGCCGAGACCCCGGCCGACCCGACGGGCCTCGCGGTCTCCCAGTGGCTGGAACCGCTCTTCGCCGAGCTGGGCTTCGGCCGCCTGACCCCGATCGGCGCCACCGGGATCCGGGCGGACAGCGACCCCGACCGCGTCTTCCCCATCAGCCACCGCTGGAACCACGCCCTCCTCCACATGACGGCCTGGAACGCCGACCTGGACAAGCGCACCGGCGGCGCGGGCACGGTCCCGCCCCAGTCCCTTGTCCAGGAGTGCCTGAACCGCACGGAGGCCCACCTGTGGGGCGTCCTCACCAACGGCCGCCGACTCCGGATCCTGCGCGACTCCAGCGCGCTCGCCACCGCCTCGTACGTCGAGTTCGACCTTGAAGCCATCTTCGACGGCGAACTCTTCAGCGAGTTCGTGCTCCTGTACCGCCTGCTGCACGTCTCCCGCTTCGCGGTGGCGGAGGGCGCGGCCCCGTCCGCCTGCTGGCTGGAGAAGTGGCGTACGGAGGCGATCGCGTCGGGCACGCGCGCCCTGGACCAGCTCCGCAAGGGCGTCCAGGAGGCCATCACGACCTTGGGCACGGGCTTCCTGCGCCACCCGGCGAACACGACCCTGCGCGAGGGCACGGACGTCAAGGCCCTCCACGGCGCGCTGCTGCGGCTCGTCTACCGCCTGCTGTTCGTCTTCGTGGCGGAGGACCGCGACGCCCTGCACGGCCCGGAGGCGACCGACCAGGCCCGGGACCGCTACACGACCTACTTCTCGTCGGCTCGTCTGAGGCAGCACGCCCGCCGCCGCCGGGGCACGGCCCACGGCGACCTCTACCAGGCCCTTCGGATCGTCCTGGACGCCCTCGGCGACGAGAACGGCCGCCCGGAACTGGGCCTGCCGGGCCTCGGCGGCATCTTCGACGAGACGGAGACGGACGCCCCCCTGAAGGGCCTGTCCCTCTCGAACGAGTACCTCCTCACGGCCGTACGCCACCTTTCCCAGGTCCGGGACGCTGGTTCGCGGCGCTGGCGCACCGTCGACTACCGCCACCTGGACGCCGAGGAACTGGGCTCGATCTACGAGTCCCTGCTCGAACTGGTCCCGCAGCACAGCGCGGCCGACCGCACCTTCGAACTGGTGGAGCTGGCCGGCAACACGAGGAAGACGACGGGCTCGTACTACACCCCGTCCTCGCTCATCGAGTGCCTGCTTGACTCCGCCCTGGACCCGGTCCTGGACGACGCGGTCAAGCGCGGTGAGCAGACGGCGAGCGCGGCGGGCGACCCGGACCCGTCGGACGCGATCGTCCGCGAACTCCTTTCCCTGACGGTCTGCGACCCGGCCTGCGGCTCGGGCCACTTCCTGGTGGCGGCGTCGCGGCGGATCGCGAAGCGGGTGGCGGCGGTACGGGAACGTAACCCGGAGCCCACGCTTGAGGCCGTCCGCCACGCGCTGCACGAGGTCGTGGCGCGATGCGTCTACGGCGTCGACCTCAACCCGATGGCCGTCGAACTGGCCAAGGTGTCGCTGTGGCTGGAGGCCCTGGAACCGGGCAAGCCGCTCGGCTTCCTGGACGCCCACGTGAAGCACGGCAACGCGCTCATCGGGGCGACGCCGAAGCTGCTGCGGGGCGGGATTCCGGACGAGGCGTTCATTGCGACGGAGGGCGACGACAAGAAGCAGGCCAAGTCGCTGGAGAAGCTGAACGCCGAGGAGCGGAAGGGCCAGTTCACCCTCTTCGACATGGAGGACGAGGGCGTGAAGGTCGCGAACACGACCCTCGCGGCCGGCATGCGCCGGATCACCCACGCCCCCTCGGACAACCTGCGTGAGGTACGGGGCCAGGCGGCGGCCTACGAACAGTGGGAGAAGTCCGCCGACTACCTCAACGCCCTCCACTTGGCCGACGCCTGGTGCTCCGCCTTCATGTGGCTCAAGACCCCGGAGGCTCCCAGGGCGGTCACGCACGGCCTCTTCCGCTCCCTGGAGGACCCGGACGCGTCCAGCGCCTCGAAGGCCACCCACGACGAGATCGTCCGCCTGCGGGAGCAGTACCACTTCTTCCACTGGCACCTGGAGTTCCCGGAGGTGTTCTCCGTCCCGGACGGGGTTGTCACGGGGACGGTGGACGAGGCGACGGGCTGGGCGGGCGGCTTCGACTGCGTGCTCGGGAACCCGCCGTGGGACAGCGTGGACTTCCGGGAGCAGGAGTTCTTCGCACAGCGTGCACCCGAGATCGCGGAGGCGTCCCGTACTGCTGTACGGAAGAAGATGATCGAGGCGCTCAAGGACTCGCCGGACACGCTACCCCTGCACGAGGAGTTCGAGGCCGGCAAGCGGGAGGTGTACGCCGAGAGCCACTTCCTGCGCAGGTCGAAGCGGGTGCCGCTGACAGGCCAGGGGAACCTGAACCTGTACGCGGTGTTCGCGGAGACGGACCGGATACTGACGGGGGAGCGGGGACGCGCCGGCGTCATCGTGCCGACGGGCATCGCGACGGACGCACGGACGCAGTACTTCTTCAAGGACCTGGTGCAGCAGGGCTCGATCGCGGCGCTGTACGACTTCGAGAACGCGGCGCCCCTTTTCCCGGACGTGCACCGTTCGTTCAAGTTCAGCATCCTGTCCCTGACGGGCCGAGCCCTGCGCGAGCCTGCCGCTAGGTTCGCCTTCTTCCTCCACGACCCGGCGGAGCTGGACGAGGCGGACAAGGCGTTCACCCTCACACCCGAGGAGATCACCCTCCTCAACCCGAACACGGGCACGTGCCCGGTCTTCCGCTCCCGCCCCGACGCCGAGATCACTCTCGGTGTCTATCGTCGACTTCCTGTCCTTGTTAAGGAGTCGGATGAACATGGGCGGCGCGGCAGTAATCCGTGGGGCGTGTCATTCAATCGAATGTTTGACATGGGGCACAACTCCAGCCTTTTCCGCACTCGTGAGGAGCTTGAAGGCGACGATTGGCGGCTGGATGGCAACGTCTTCGTCCGGGGGGAGGCGAAGATGCTTCCCTTGAGTGAAGCGAAGATGCTTCACCACTATGACCACCGATGGGCAACTTATGAAGAGGACGGCTCCACCCGAGACTTGACCCTCGGGGAGAAGCGGGATCCATGCGCAGAGGTACTCCCGCGATACTGGGTTGCCGAGGGAGAGGTGGATGAAAGACTTGCCAACAGGCGTTGGGTGAGGCGCTGGCTCCTCGGCTGGCGAGACATCTGCCGTGCTACCGATGAACGAACTATGATCAGTGCTGTGTTTCCTGTGAGTGCAGTTGGTCACCCGTTCCCGGTAATCTATACGCCACATTCGGGAAATGTCCCAGTGCTATGTGCTCAGCTTTCCTCTTTTGTCCTTGACTATGTGGCTCGCCAAAAGATTGGTGGAACGCACCTGACTTATGGCTATGTGTCTCAACTTCCAGTTTGCGGGCCGGCTCAAGCAGCACCCCACCTTCCCTGGGTTTCCGAGCGATTTCTGGAACTGGCATACACCTCCATGGGCATGGAAGCGCTTGCCCGCGACCTCGGCGACACCGGCGCCCCCTTCATCTGGGACGAAGACCGCCGCACCGTCATCCGTGCCGAGCTCGACGCCCTGTTCTTCCACCTTTACGGCATCACCCGCGACGACGTCGACTACATCCTCGACACCTTCCCCATCGTCAAGCGCAAGGACGAGGCCAAGTACGGCACTTACCGCACCAAGGACCTCATCCTCGCCGAGTACGACCGCATGGCGGCGGCCGGCGTCAGCCTGACGACGCCGCTAGTGGACGGCGAGAACTACACCTCCACCCTCACCCCGCCCCCGGGCCACGGCCCCCGTCACGAAGGAACCGGAGAGTGACGAGTCCGCCGCCGGCCGGGGCGCGGGCCGAGGCGGTCGCGCGGGAGCGGGAGCGGCTGCGGGCGCTCAGGGAGCGCAGGGAGGCTCAGAGCGCGGACTCCGGAATCGACGGGTTCACCGTACGCAGATGGCGGAAGGTGGGGGTGCTCGGAGCCCAGGCAGTGCCGCGCGCCCACACCCTGCTCCGGCGACTCGCCGACTTCGCGCACGACGCGGCCCACGATGCCGCGCACGACGTACTCACCGACGCGCTGCGCGACGAACCTGACGACCGGCTGCTGCCCGCTGTCCGGACCGTACTCGAACGGGCCGACCCGGCCGTGGTCGCCGCGACGCTCGCGGAGGTTCACGCGGGCGGCTTCCTGTGGCTGTCCGAAGTCGGGGAGCAACGGCTTACCGCGCTGACGGCGGGCGACGACACCCTCGCCGTCTCCGGGAGCGAGGACCCCTCCGGGGCTTTCGCTCTCCTCGCCGCGTTCGCGGCGGAGCGTACGGCCGCCTTCCCGCCCCGGATGCTGCCGCGTGTGCTCCCATGGATACCGCTGAGTGTCCTCGACGACCTGATCGACGCCGGAGCGGTCGGTTCCGAGCACCAGCCCTGGCAGTACCGGGCCGAGGAGATGGAGCACGCGTACCTCAAGGCCCGGCTGATCCCCGACCAGGTGACCGCCGAGCAGGCGACCGCGCTGGAATGGACGGCCCGGGAACGCCGGAACGCGTTCCTCGCCGGGGGCGAGCCGCTGCCCTCGGCCGGTGACGTCTACGACCTCCTGGAGCGGGTCGCCGACGGCGACGCCTCGGTCGTGAAGGAGCTGGAACGGGAGCTGCCCCGTGACCTGGTGCTCCGGCTGCGCCGGCTCCTGGACGGGGTCGCGGTCGGCAACTGGGACCGGGACATATGGGAGGACCGGGGGTTGTGGCGGCTCATTTTCGCTCTGTGGGAGCCCAAGGCGGCCGTCAACCCGTCGCGCTCGCCGCTGCACGCGCTGATGGCCCTGCGCCAGGCCTACGACCTGCTGTGCATGAACGACCTCGCACGTGCGTCCGCCCAGATCGACAAGCTGGTGACGTACGAGGCCGCCGACCCGGCCTGCCGGGCCGAGGCCCTCAACTTCCACGCGTACACGCTGCTGCTCCAAGAGGAACTCGATGCGGCGGCCCTGGTCCTGGAAGGCATCCGCGACGCGCACGAGCGGGCCGAGTCCAACCTTCGTATGCTCCGCCGGCGTCAAGCGGTTCAGCGCAACGACAGACCGGCGGCCTCCAACCCCTATCTCGACCTCGGGCTGCCGCACGGCGCACCGAGCTGGACGACCCGGTACCGGGACCTCCGCCGGGAGCATGTGCGTGATGTGGACATGAGCGCGCAGTTCAACAGCGCGATGAAACGCATCAGGGACGCCGAGCGTGACGAGGACTGGTCTGGCTTCTTCGTGCTGCCGCTCGACCTGGACGTGTTCGAGCTTCCGGACGAGGTGCCGGTCACGTTGGTCCCGCCCCTGACCCCCCTGAGCAGGCGAACGACATCTCACTCTCCCGAAGGCCTGGGGCTCGTGCGGCAGCGGGCGGTGGCGGACCTGCTGCCCCACCTGCTCAACGCGCCCCGGCGCCCCGACCGCAACGCAAGGACGCACACACAGTGAAAAAGGTGCCGCGCAGCCAGCGGAAGACCTCGGTGGTTCCCAAGCGGGTTCCTGCCAAGGGGAACAACGGCCTCAAGCATCGTCGGGACAAGCGGCGAGCGGAGGCCGAAGCCCCTGCTGCCCCTCCGCAGGCGTCCCGCCGACTTCCCGCGGACTCCCCGCGCACCTACCGCCCCGAGGAACTGCTCAGCCCTCACATGCTGCTCGCACGTTTCACCGAGCGGGCGACCGAGCTCCTGGCCGCTGTCCCGGAAGAGGAGAGGCCGGCGCAGACCGCTGTGGCGGCTGCCCTGCGCCAGGCCGTTCTGGAGGCGTTCCGCTCCCGGGAGGAGTACGTGGCCCGGATGGTCGAGGTCGATCTGCTCGCCGGGGCGCCCAAGCAGAATGCCACCTCGCTTCGCAAGGGCATCCGTGCCGCCCTGCTGGACCAGGGCGTGCGGTGCGTGGACGCCCCCGACGGCGAACACGAGCTCTTCGTGGTGGTGGAAGGCGACGGTGAGGCGTTCGAGGTGCTGCGCCCGGCTTACGTGGACCAGGCCACCGGCAAACTGGTGCTCGCCGGGCAGCTGCGCCGCCTGCCCGCCCCGGACGGAGCGGGCGACTCGGCCGGAGGCGGCGACGCCGCGAACGGGGAGGGCGTGTGACCGCGACCGGGATCGATTTCGGTACCACCAACTCGGTGGTGGCCCAGTGGCTGGGCGATGACGTCGACGTGCTGTCGCTGGACGCCCACCACATCGACGCCGACTGGCGTCACCCCGGCTTCGAGTACCTCTTCCCGTCGGTGGTGGGCATGAGCTCACTGCGCCGGGGAGCGTTGTTCGGCTGGGAGGCCAAGCTCCGCTCCGAAGAGGCGGCCGAGGCCTGCAAGCGACTACTCAAGAGCGACGAGTACGTCACGATCCACGGCCGCAGGTTCGCGGCCACGACGGTGGCGGCCGGTGTCTTCCAGGCCATGCGCAAGGGAGCGGAGCACAACCTCACCACCATCGATCAGGCCGTGATCACCGTGCCCGCCAACGCCACGGGAGCTGCCCGCTACCGCACGCGCGCCGCCGCGCGGTTCGCCGGCATCGAGGTCCTGGCGCTGCTCAACGAGCCGACCGCGGCGGCGATCTCGTACGTGCACGAGCTGCGAGAGGCCCGCACCATCCTCGTCTTCGACTGGGGTGGCGGCACGATCGATGTCACCGTGCTCGACTACCAGGACGGGTTCTTCGAGGAGCTCGCTTCACGGGGTGTGACCGAGCTGGGGGGCCTGGAGATCGATCGCCGCCTGCGTGACCTCGTCCTCGAACGGGCTCCGGCGCGATCGGCGTGGACGCCCGCGCAGGAGCGGCAGTTCGGGCTGGACGTGGAGCGCAGCAAGATCCGCCTCTCCTCCGAGGAGTCCGTCCCCATCAGGACTCCGGACGGCGACACCGTCCAGGTGTGGCAGGGGGAGTTGGAGGACGCAATCACCGACCTCGTGGACCGCGCTCTCGCACCGGTTCAGCAGTGCCTCAGCGACCTTCACATGGCGCCCCTGGATGTGGACGCGGTGCTGATGATCGGTGGCACGAGCCAGATCCCGAGCGTCCGGGCCGCGGTCGCCGAGGTCATGCAGCAGCAGCCCGTCGAGGTCGATCTGTGCGATCCCATGACTGCGGTCGCCCGAGGCGCCTCCATCGCGGCAGCCGTACTGTCGGGGGAGACCGAAGGCGTGATCCAGGTGGCGACGAGTCACGCCCTGGGCACGGTCGTCACGGACGACACCGGACAGCGGGCGTTCAGCCAGATCATCCCGCGCAACTCACCCCTGCCGTGGAAGGAGCGCAAGAGCTACACGCCTCGCCGGGACAACGCACGCAGCCTTGCCGTGGAGATCTGGGAAGGAGACCCCCACCGTCCGCTCGACCACGCTGACAACGTCCAGCTGACGGACCTCCGCCTCACCTACCAGAATCCCCGGGCCCGCGAGGACTCCCGCTTCCTGCTGGAGTACACGTACGACACCAACGGGCTCCTGCACGTCAAGGCGACCCTTGAGCACACCGGCGAGGAAGTGCTGAACGAGGAGATCAAGAGCTTCAGCTCCGGTGGTCCGACGCCGGCGGTGCGCAGGGAACTCGATGATCTGCTCGCGGGCAACACGGTCACCACGCTCCTGCCGACGCAGACGCGGAGGCGATCCGCGGGCTCGGCTTCCAAGGCGCTCGTGGTCGACGGCTCCAACCTGGCGTGGATCGGCAGGTCGCCCCGACGACCCGGTGTATACGGCAGGGACGACCGGCCGTCCTACGCCCAACTGCTGTCCGCGCGCGACGCCCTGGCATCGCGGTATCCCGATGCCGTGCTCCACGTGGTCGTCGACGCCACCTTCCGGCACAAGGTCGCGGAGGAGGAACGCGCCGCGGTGGACTCGGCGCTCGCTACAGGGAACCTCATCCAGCCCCCGGCCGGAACCGAGGGCAAGGGCGACGCGCTGGTCACGGCGATCGCGCAGGACTCGGACGGAATCGTCGTCACCAACGACAACTACGCCGAACTGCAAGGCAGGTACCCCTGGTTGCGGGACAAGGACCGGGTGCTCGGGGCCACCCTGACCCAGGGCATGTGGGTCTTCACGCCGCGCACCTGCGTACCACCCCGTCATCGGATCGTACGAGCGGAGGCGTTCCAGCAGTCGCGGGCCCTGATTCCTCCGAGCCCAGATCCACTGCCCGAGTTCAGGTACCACCGCCCTCACGAGGAGTAGTGATGACTGGCGGGGTGGTGAACGACAGGACGAGCCTCAGAGCCGAGATGCTGGCGCTCCTGCTCGAGCCGTTGGGGGTGGATGCCATGGTCGGACCGGCCGCACTCCAGCGATTCGCCAAGGAGGTGGACGCGGTCGCCCAGGCGCGCGGGTGTGCCGGCCTGCCGCCGTCCGGGAGCACGCTTCCGTGGGTGTCCGACGCGGTGGCGGAGTGCTTCGAGGAGCGCGAACTGGCCCGTCTGACAACGGCCAGGGGCGGGACTCCGGCACCGGACGCGGGCAGATCCCTCCGGGAACTGAAGCGGCTCGAAGGACTGCGGACTCATCTCCAGGCACTGGAGGGCGTGCCGGTGGAAGCGCTTCGGGCGGACGCCGCGGCGGTGGCCGCCGTGGAGCGGCTGCTGCCCGAAGTCCTGGAGCCGTGTCGTCGTGCGGACCGGGAATGGCCCGAGGAGATCTGGCGCTCGATCCGTGAGATCGACATCGAACCCGCGCTGGCCGACCTCAGTCGTCGACGAGGAGGCCGGAAGGCGGCGGAGGCGCGCGAGCTCGTGCTCAGGCACAGTGCTGCGGCGGCCTGGAATCTGCGGAACCGGGAGCTGGTGCCGCTGCTGGAGAAGGTGCGGGACTTCGCCGCCGCGGAGGAGTCGTACGAGGCGGTCCTGTCCGAGCGGCCGCAGTGGTGGCGCTGGCTCGCACCGGACGCGCGGTTCGGGTTCAGGTCGGATCGACGTGACGCTCTGCTCTGGGCGATCGAGGTCCGTGACACCGGTGCCGTGTCCGGAAGTACGGTGGACATGCTCGCGGACGACAGCGTGCGGGTGGTGATCGGGCACGGGCTCGCGACGGCGCCCGTGAACACGGCCGTGTCTCCGGCCGCGCCCGCCGCGAGCTCGGCCGCACGGCTCACGGCGGGGCTGCTGGCGGTCGCCTCCCGGACCGACGTCAACGAGCTGCGGGCGTTCGAGTCCTGGTACACGAAGAACGTCGAGTCGTTCGACCGCGTGGCGGCGGACATGGACCTGTGGCGAACCGAACCGGATCTGCGCGAGGCCCTCGGGGCCCTGGTCGGCGAGCTCGCGCCCGGGACGGTGGACACGAGCCGATCGGCCTACCGCGACATCCAGACCGCTCTCCGGGAGGAGGCCGAGGCTCGTCCTTCGCGGGCGCCGTACTCCGCGCACGCGATCGAGAGCGAGGACCTCGTCGGGGTCATCCGCCGCATCGGAGCGCTCGAACGCGAACTGCGCGATGCCGTACGGGTCATGCCCACGGCGCGAGGCAGGCTGCGCGTGGCCATCGCGGGAAGGACCAAGTCCGGGAAGACCACGCTGCGCAAAGCGCTGACCCGTGAGGCGGACCGGACCGGGATCGGGCGAGGGGCGCATCGCACCACGCGGGAGACCTCCGCGTTCCACGTCGGCTCCGTGACGTACCTCGACACGCCCGGCGTCGCCGCGAAGGACGACGACCTCGACGCCACGCGTGCTCGGGCCGCGTGCGACGGCGCCGACGCGGTGATATGGAACTACGCCGACACGCTGCGTGAGGAGGAGTCCGCCGAGCTCCAGCGACTCCTCCTCACGGGGAAACCTCTGCTCGCTGTCGTCAATGTGAAGGGAAAGGTCGACGAACCGCACCGTCTTGAACGCTTCGCCAAGGATCCGGAGAGAGAGTTCGCGTCGGCGACGGGTCACACGGTTCGGATCGAGCAGGTCTCCGCAGCGGTCGGCGTCACGTCGCCCGTCGTCCTCCCGGTCCACTCCGGTGCCGCGCACGAAGCGTTGTCCACGGCGGACCGCGAGCTGGGGGACAGGGCCCTTCGGGCGAGCAGGTTGCCCGAGCTGGAGCAGTCCCTCACCCGGCTCCTGGCCGAGCGTGCGATTCCGCTTCGTGCGGTTCGCCTGGCCGAGGACGTGCGGGCGCCGCTCGCGGCGTTCCACGACCGGCTGATCGAGGAACTCCCCGGGATCGATCTCGCGCTTGCCGAACTCGCATGCTCGACGGCGCGTGACCGGGCAGAGTCGCTGGAAGCCTTCCGGACAGCGGGCCGGGACACGCGTGACCTACTCGAAGCCGAGCGCCACCGCGCCAAGGAGCGGGTGCCGGAGGTGGTTCGGGACCTGGGCGGCGTGGCTGACGCGCAGCGGTGGAGCGACTTCGTCACCGGTTTGGACCTGGAGGGACTTCTCTCCGGTCTCGGGGACACGTTCGAGCAGGAGGCGCGGAAACGGGGGATGCTTCTGCGCGTGCGGGCGAGCGCCACGGACCATCAGGACGACGCGCAGCCGCGTGTACGACCGCGTCCTGATCTGAAGGAGCAGGCCGCGAGCCTGGGCACGGCGGCCGTCAAGGGGGCGGCGACGGCCCTTCTGGGCTCTGTCGCCGCCAAGGGGATCCCCAAGAAGCTTGCGGTCCCCCCTCCCGCGGCGACGTTGGTCTACGCGGTGGAGGGCCTGGCCGGAGCGGCGAAAGCGGTGAGCGGTGAGGTTGCCCGCGCGCGGCGGGCGAAGGACGGGTGGACCAGCACGACCACGACCGAGGCTGAGGCCTGCCTCGATGACCTGTTCGACGGGCTTGCGGCGTGGTCGGCTCGTATCACCGATGACGCGACGGCTCAGATCGATGCCCGGTTCGAGGCGCGGTCCGCGGACATCAGGGTCACGCGGGAGCGGTTCGAGCGGCTCTGCGGGCTGCGGACGGCTGTGCGGTCCGCCCTCGACGCGATCGACCTCGTCCTGGCGCGCCGGCTCCTGGCTCTCGCGGGAGGGGACCCGGCGGCGATCCGTCGGGCACGTCGGACGCCGGGAGTCGAACTTCGTGTCTGGGCCGACGCGTCCCGCGTCGCGGACGTGCGGTCGTGTCTGCGGGACCAGTTCGTGGACGTTCTCACCGAACGGTTCGAGATCGGCGCGGATTCCGGATGCCTCGGCATCCTCGAAGGAACTGAAGGGAACACAGATGGTTGACGGTGGTCCGGTCGACGCGCCCACGATCGACGGGGGCCGAAGCGCTCTGGTACTCGCGTTGGCCGCACGTGCCGAAGAAGTCCTGAGGGCTCATCCTCGCACTCGCGCCCTGACCACGAGCCTGCCTCGTGCGGACACGAGCCCTTTGCGGATCGCACTGCTGGGCCCTTACAGCGCGGGGAAGTCCACGCTCGTTGCGGCACTGCTCCGGCTCCCGTCGGCCGACATCGTCGATCTCGTCGACGCGGCGCCCAAGACGCACGAGGCGACGTCGTACGAGTGGAACGGAGCGACGCTGGTCGACCTGCCCGGGACGCTGTCGGGTGTCGACGGGCACGCCGACGCGGCGCGGGGCGGCGTACGTGGTGCGGACGCGCTGATGATCGTGACAACGAGCGAACTGCCTGGCGAAGCAGAGACCAGGACGATTCTGCGGGCTCTCGACGCTGATGGGTTCGCTGACCGGAGTGTGGTCGTCGTCAACAAGATGAACGCCGAGAACAGCGATCGCGATGTCATCCTCGACGAGATCCGCGGGCGCCTCGGGCCTTTCGCCGACCGCGTCCCGATCGTCCCGACCGACGCACGCGACTACATCGACGCGCTCCATGACCCCACTCTCCCGCCCGATCAGCGCCAGTGGCTTGTCGCGGAGAGCGGTATCGACGCTCTGGCGGCTGAGTTGCGGAGAATGACCGCGCCCGGTGTCAGCGGTGTCCGGCCCGAGGCCCAGGCCTTCGAACTCCTTCGAGTGCTGGCGGACGCCGAGCGGCAGTGGGTGCTGGACGGCGAGGAACTCGATGCCGCGGAGAGCGCGAAGAAGGTCGAGGAGTCGATCTCCCGGACGAAGGAGCATGTGCTGAGCGCCCTGGTGAGAGGGAGTGAAGTCGTCGCTTCCAGGATCACGACGGCCGGAGACAGGGCCGCTGCCGGCGTCTCGGAGAAGGACGGGGTCGTCCCCGACCGCGTCACTCGTGCCGTCCAGGAGCAACTGGAGCGTGCGAGACATGAGTTCGACGCGAGTTTCTCTTCGTCGGTGAGGACGGCGTTCGACGCGCTGGTCGCCGAGTACGGAACCGGTGTGCCCGAGCCCGAATCCTGGGTGAACGACCTCGAAGCACGTAAGGCGACGTTCGACGGGTCCCCGGATGGCACGCCACCGTTGACGCAGGGGGTCAAGGAAGCGGCGAAGAAGGCCGCGAAGCTGGGTACCGAGAAGGCGGGCGAGTGGATCGGGAAGATCGCGGACGGCGGTAACGGGCCGGGAAGCGCGGCCTCCGCCGTCGTGGAAAAGCTCAGCAAGAACCGGGTGGGCCGGAAGATCCTTGACGCCGGAGGGAAAGTCACCAACGGCGCGGAGAAGTTCAAACCGTGGGGCAAGACCAAGGCGGCCGGCAAGGTAGCCGGTACGGCCCGCAAGGTGCAGTGGGTGCTGGCAGTCACGGGGCCGTTGATGGACCTGACGAGCGTCGCGCAGGACCAGAGCAAGTGGATGGCGCTCAACAAACGGCGGAAGCAGATCAAGGATCACTTCGACGAGGAAGCGCGCGAACAGCGGACCGCTCTCACCGATGCCGGTGAGCGGTACCTGAGCGAATGGATCACCGAGGTGGAACGGTCGCTCAGCGGTCTCACGAAGCGGGGCTCGGACATCAAAGCCGAGCGTGAAGCGGCCCTGACGGCGATCAAGGGCCTCCGCGACGAGGCCGAGAAGCTGGTCGGGCCGACCCGCTGACCTGACGGACCGTGGTCCCGGCGGTGAACGCGCCCCGTGACCATGGCCGCTGGGACAGGCGCTCAGGTTCCGATGCGAACCCTTGCCGACCGGAACCAGGCGTACCCGACCGGGCGCTCGGACCCGTCGGCGTGTCGGCGCCGTTAGCCTGTCGGTATGACGGAGCGTGTCGTGCCCGGCCGTACGGACGGCCTGATCACCCTGGAGGCCGCGGACGCGCTGTGGGTCGGGCTGACGGCCGGCGGCGCCGTGCCGACGGCTTCCGGGGCGTTCACCCGCTCGCCCGCCCGTGCCCGGACGGGGTACGTCCTGCTCGGGAGCCGGGTGGTCGCGACGGTCAGGGTGGGCGGTGGTCGGTGGGGTGTCGCGGAGCGCGAGGTGCGCCGGGCGGCCGCGGAACTGAACGCGGTGGTCATGGATCGGCGGGACCTGGTCCGCGTCGGCCCGTTCCGCGGAGCGCCGGAGCCGGAGCCTGAGCCGGAGCGCGACGAGGAGACGCCGCTGCGCTGGCGGTGGCGCGTCGCGGGGGAACTGGGGGAGCCGGGCGGCTCCGGGCGCGGGACACGGCACGAGGCCAGCCGGCCGTGTCATCTGGCGGGGATCGACTGGCGACGGCTACTCGTGGAGCACACCCCCGACGGGACCCGGCGGACGTGGTGGCTGCCGCGCGGGGTGGTGAGGCTGCTCGACGCGGCCGAGCACGCCGAGACGCGGTGGCTGCGAGCCGCGCGGACCCGTGAGACGGGCACGGCCGTGGCCGAGCCGCCCTCCCGCCCTCGGCGGGCGGGGGACGCCGACGGGCGGCGCGCGACGAGCCCTGAGGGCCCCGCCGCCTCAGTGCGCCCATACGGCAGAGAGCTCGAAGGCCAGCTGTACTCGGTGCTCAGCAGAAGGCCCGGCATCTCCCAGAAGGTGGCCGGGTGGGTGTGCGCCGTCTGCGGCGGCGCGCCCGCCGCAGTGCTCGACCACTGCCACGAGCACGGCTACGTCCGCGCCCCCGTCTGCCAGTCCTGCAACACGCGGGAACGCCCCGATCATCTGTACGCCAACGACGTCCGCGTCGCGAACCGCTACGCCCGCCTCTTCCACACCGACGCCGGCGACTGGCTTCGCCACTGGCACCGCTGCACCGGCTGCCGCGCGCGCACCACCCTGCCGCTGCCGCACCTCGCCGCGTGGACCGCCTTCATAGCCTGCCGGTCACTGCGCCCGACCCACCGGGCCCCGCGCGGGCGCGAGCCCTGCGGCACCCTGCGCGTGTCCTGGGCGGGTAGTCAGAACGCGCCCCGGTCCTGCCTGTTCACGGTCACGGTCGATTTCTGCCCCGCCGGCGAGCACCGTGTCCTGGCGCGGGTCCCCTACCGTGAGGCCGCCGAGCGGTTCCGTGGCTGGCTCGCCGAGACGGCCCCCGCCGTGGCCGCCGCGTCCGGCCCCGACCGCCTGGACGGCCTCCCCGCCCAGCCCCGGCCGGTCGTCGTGGACCCCGGCGGCGAGGGCCTGGGACTGTTCTGAGGTGAGGAGCCGCCCGCCGCGTACGGCGACGGGCGGCCCCCGCGTGACACCGGGCGGGCGTGCCGTTCGGTGCCCGCCTCGCCCGCCTGCTCGTGGCCGAGCGGCTGACGGCCTGGGAGGTGTCACCGATCTGTGGGAAGCCGGCGAGTCCGTCGAGGACATCGCGTACGAGTACGACATGGAGCCGGAGCAGGTGGACGCGGTCCGCCAGGCTGTGGTGCGCCTTGCCGCCTGAGTTCTTCCTCGACCGCAACCTCGGACGGCGCGTCGCCGAGGAACTGCGTGCCCGTGGATGGACCGTGCACAGATCGGTGAGGTCTTCGCGGGCGACGCCCAGGGCGTACCGGACGAGGAGTGGATCCTCCACGGGCTTGCCAAGGAGTGGGTGCCTCTGTCGAAAGACGGGCGGATCAAGACACGCGACCGCGCGATCCGGCCGGTCCACGAGCACGCGGCCGTACTGTTCTATCTGGACAACCAACAGATCCGCAGCCTGGAAATGGTCGAGCGTCTCCACATCTGCCGCGAGGCGATCCATCGGGCGGTCGAAAGGGGCGGCCCCGCCGCCTATGCCGTCCGAGCGGACCGTATCGAGCGCACCTGGCCTGACTTGCGCACCGCCCCCGCCCCCCTCCGGGTGGCCGCCCCCACGCCGGGCGGTGTGCCGCGCGTCCATGCCGCCTCACAGCCGATGGCGTCGTCCCCGTCGTGGTCCAGCCGGTGCGGGTCGCGAGCCGACCGAGGCGGACGGGAGACCGTCTTCCGGCGGTGTCAGGCCCGGAGTATGTCGGCCACTTGGTGGAGCGCGTCCTCGCGGTGCCGCTCGCGCGCCGCGCGGACCTCGGGGTCGGGTGACCACAGTGCCTGCCGGCCCGGGTGGTACGTACGCACCACCTGGAAGTGTTCTTGGCCGGCGAGGGCCGGGTGCGCCTTCTCCAGCCGCCGCCAGGTGGCCTGCGCGTCGCCGCCCTGGAGCAGGACGACACGGAGGTCCGGCATCAGTCCGAGGAGGCGCGCGAGGGCCTCGGCGCCGGCCTTCTGTTCGGAGGCGTCGGGCTTCCGATTGATGTACCAGGGGTAGGCGTTCCAGGGCGTGACATCGCGGGCGTCGATGCCGGCCTGCTCGAAGGCCCGGCACTGACGCTCGGCGGTCGGGTCGTCGTTCTCCGTGCACAGGAAGCCCGAGCCGGTGCCGTCCTGGGTCTTGGGCCCCGGATCGCGCAGCACGGACAGCACGCGCGCCTCGGTTCCGCCGTGCCAAGGAGCGACGTACGGCATCCAGCCCCTGCCATCCTGGTCCCGCAGGCCGTCGACCAGCTCGTTGATCGCGCGGACGTGTGCCGCGTACCGATTCCGCTCCTGGTCGGTACGGAACGTCTCGTCCGCCATCTGTCGCGCCATATCGTCCTCCCCCGCCGTCTCCACCCGAGTGCACGCCGACAGGGGTGGTGGTCGGCCTCCTACGCTAGCGGGTGGCACTGACACATGGGGGCGAGGCCCGAGACGTCAGGAGGCGGGTGAGGTCGGCAGCCAGCCCACCGCGCGGAGCGTCGGCATGACCCGGGTGATGACGTACGCCATGACCGGCGTCTCGTCGTCGTCCACGGGGAAGTACAGCGCGTGCTGGAGAGGCTTCACATCCTGCGGGTGCTCCAGGTCGACCGGGGGGAGGTCTTCCCGGTCGAAGGCGGGTTCCAGCGTGACGCCGGGACGGCTCGTCAGAGTCCGCAGGAGCGGCAGCCCGCATTGTGCGGCGAGTTGCGCCGTGGTGAGGGACTTCTTGAAGCCGGCCCGGTCCGAGCCGGTCCCCGGTATGACGGTCCAGGCCATGAGGCGCAGGCGCCCCCTTCCGGCGGGCACGGCCTCGATGCCTGCGCGGCGGCGGCCGTGCAGATTGGCCAGGAGGGCGGGCATCTCGGGAACCACCGACGGCTGGTGGAGGACCAGGTCCCGCTCACCGTTGTCCCAGCGGGTGTCGTGCAGGGTGAGTTGAGGACGACCGGGCAGGGCGAGACGCCATTCCACGGCGGTCCCGTTCTCCGTGGATCCGGAGCAGGTGGCTCCGTGCCGCGTTGCGCGGGTGCCTGACCGCCGCAGGGTCAGCTGGTCCGTAAGTCTCATGACGGTTGAGCTTCTCCTCAAGAGGTGCGGCCGTGCGGCCGTCTGACTGTCAATCATGCCGCCCGGATCCGCAATCCGTACACAAATTCGTATGAAGTGTGGCAGGAAATATACGTTGACGACGTCAACGCATCTCCGCCATTCTGGGACTCCCGGGTTCGGACTCCGCCGTCACACCCGCCGACTCCCGTGGATGGAGCCACACCGTGAGCGACCAGCCCCACCCCTCCCTCCGCGACCTCGTCCTCCAGCGCCTGGCCGCCGCCGGCCTGGAGCCGGAGACGGCGGATCTGCTGCGCGACCTCTTCCCCGGGACTCGGGCCGGAAGCGCCTCCCGAACCGGTCCTCTCTTCCTCCGCTCCATCACGGCCGCCGGGTGGCGAGGCATCGGTCCGGAGGCCACGCTCGGCCTCACCCCCGCACCGGGTCTCACCGTGGTCGCCGGACGCAACGGCTCCGGTAAGTCCAGCTTCGCCGAGGCCGCCGAGATGGCACTGACGGGCGACAACTTCCGCTGGCAGGACCGTACTCAGATCTGGCGGCAGGGGTGGCGGAATCTGCACGATCCGGCGGCTCCCCGCGTGGAGGTGGAGTGCCGCCGTGACGGTGCCGACACGCCCGTCACCGTCCGCAGGAGCTGGCACGGCGACGGGCTGGGCGACGCACGGGTGGCGGTCCACCGGCCAGGCCTGCCCGGCGGAGAGCTGGGCGAGGTCGTCGGCGTGGAGGAACTCGCGCTGTACCGGCCGTTCCTCTCGTACAGCGAACTCGGCGCCGTGATCAACGGCCCCATGACCGCCCTCCATGACGGACTCGCCCAGATCCTCGGCCTGGAGCAGCTCTCCGAGGCCTACAAGGAGGCGGGAGCCCGCCTCAAGGCGATCAAGGACGGCGAGAAGAAGGCCACCGACCTGGCAGCCACGGTCCTCACCGAACTGCGGGGCTCCGGCGACCCGAGGGCCGTCGCGGCCGTGGAGGTTCTCTCCGCACGCCGCCCGGACCGCGAACGCGTTCGCACCCTCCTCGCCGCACGGCCCGAGGGCGACAACGCCGAACTCGAAAGAATGCGCGGGCTCTCCACCCTCGAAGGGCCTGATCTGAGCGACATCAGCGGTGCCGTGACGCGGCTGCGGGAAGCCGCGGCCCGGGCCGATGACGCGCGGTCCGGCTCCGCCGAGGACGCCCGTCGTCTCTCCGACCTCCTGGAGCGGGCGCTCGACCACCGGCGGCGGGCGCGGACCACCGACTGCCCCGTCTGTGACACGCCCGGACTGCTCGACGACGACTGGGCGGTGCGCGCCCGGGAGCAGGTCGAACGGCTCCAGCACGAAGCCGCGGAAGCGCAGTCCGCGCGCGACGACCTGCGCGGCGCCATCCGCGCCGTCCACGATCTCGTCCAGCCCGTCCCCGTATGGCTCCGGCCGGAGGACTCGCCGCTCGCCGCCCTCTGGCGGGAATGGTCCCTGTGCCGGAGCACGACCGACCCCCGCCCGCTGGCGGATCAGGTCGAGCGCCTTTCGGCCGCCCTCGCCGACGCCTGCCGGCAGGAGAGCGAGCGGGCGGCCCGCCTGCTCGCTGATCAGGACGCCGGCTGGCAGCCGCTCGGGGTGCGCCTCGCTGAATGGCTGGCCGCCGCCGACCGGGCCGCCGAGGCCGCATCGCTCGGCAAGCGGCTCAAGGACGCGCAGACCTGGCTCAAGAAGGTCACCGACGAACTCCGCGAGGAGCGGCTGCGCCCGTTCGCCGACCAGTCGCAGACCATCTGGAAGCTGCTCTGCGAGCGCAGCAGCGTCACGCTCGGCTCGATCGGCCTGACGGGGACGGCCAACCAGCGCAAGGTGAAGCTCGACGTGTCCGTGGACGCCATGGACGCGCCCGCCTTCGGCGTGATGAGCCAGGGCGAACTGCACTCGCTCGCCCTCTCGCTGTTCCTCCCCCGCGCCACCCACCCCGACAGCCCCTTCGGGTTCCTGGTGATCGACGACCCGGTGCAGTCCATGGACCCGGAGAAGGTCGAGGGGCTCGCGCGGGTCCTCCACGCCTGTGCCCAGCGCCGCCAGGTGATCGTCTTCACTCACGACACCCGCCTCCAGCAGGCCATCCGCCACCTGCGCATCCCCGCGACGATCATGCAGGTCTCCCGGCAGACCGACTCCGTCGTCAAGGTCACCCGCACCGACGACCCGGTCTCCCTCGCGCTGAGCGAGGCCCGGGCCGTCGCCAAGGACCCGAACGTGCCCCAGGACGTCGCCGACCGCGTCCTGCCCCAGATGTGCCGAGGCGCCCTGGAGGCCGCCTGCCTGGAACCCGCACGGCGCCGCCTGCGGGCCGAAGGCCACGGCCACGCCGACGTCGAGGCCAGGATCGGCAAGGCGCACAAGCTCACCGATCTCGCCGCGCTCGCCTTCTACGACAGCACCATGGAGCCCGCCCAGGTCCTCGCGGCCGTCGCGCAGGACCACGGCCCCTGGGCCCGCGCGCTCATCGAGCGGTGCAACGCCGGCGCCCACCAGCTCCTCACCCCGATCGGCGACCGCATGGACCTGGTCCGGGACACCGAGCGCCTCGCGAAGGCGGTGCGGAGCCGATGACCAGCACCCCCGACGACCTGGCCGCGGCCGCCCGTCGTCTGCTCCTCCCTCCTCCCGGTGTTCCCCACACCCTCGCGCCGGGACTCCGCGCCCGAGCCGCCGCGGCCCTGCTCCGGCTGGCCCTGGACGAGGCCATGGACGGCTTTTGGCGGCGGCTCAGTCCCGCCATGGCGCACAGCCGTGGCCGTACCAAGGCGCTCTGTCTTGAGTGGTACGCCCCGTGCTCCGTGGCCCGTCAGTGGTACGCCGTATGGTCCGCGCTCAGCGCGGCCTGCCACCACCACACGTACGAACTCCCGCCCACCCCGGGCGAGGTCAGGGCCTGGCACGACGACGTCGTCGAACTGCTCGCCGCCCTCCGCCAAGGACCCGAGCGGACCGAAGCCTGACCGGTGCACCGAAAGGACCACGGCATGGACACACGCCGCTACCGCATGGTCGTCACCAGCGGCCTCGACTATGTCAGCACCGGCGCGCAGGTCGACGCCCGGCTCCGGGACTGGCTGCGTGAACCGCCCAAGAACTACGACATCCAGGCGTTCGCGGAGGGACGCAACGAGATAGCCCGGGGAGTCACGCTCGACCACGACTCGGCGACCGGCACCGGCGGGGCGTACGGGCGTTGGCGCCTCCGGGAGACCGCCCCGGACGGCACCTGGCAGACGACCCTGGTGATCAGGCAGACGGAGAGTCGGCCGACCCGCGTACAGCTGGACGTAGAGCACCTTCCCGACGATCCGGACACGTTGCCGACGGCCGCCAAGACCCCCCGCCTTGCGGCAAGCCTGCTGGACGTCCTCCAGGCCCGCGACGGGCTCGCGGACGTGACCCGGATGCCACAGGTCGTCGAGGCGGCCGACATCGACTCCGTCATCGACGAGTTGTGCGACGCGGAGCGCCGTCTGCCGATCGTCATGGCCACCGCCCCGAACGGGGCCGACTTCGATGTCTGGCTGGAGCGGACCCTGGACCCGCTGGTCCGTCCCCTGGCCGGCCTCGCCATCCTCTACGCCCTCGCGCCCGGGGCGGACAACCGCTTCAACCGGCTCATGGAGTACCACCGGGTGTACGGCGGCGGCATCCGGACCTTCCTTCCCGGTGTGGACCCGGCCTGGGCGGCCGACGGCCAGCGCCACCGCGTCATGTCGCACCGGGTCGTCGCCGAGAACCCGGCCCGGGCCCGCCGCCTGCTCGCCCAGCTTCCCCAGGGCCTCGCCACCCGGGCGCCACTGCCGCCCGAGCTGGACGCGGTACCCGTGTTGCGCGCGCGTACCAAGGAGAGCTCGGGCAGCTCCGAGCTGGAGCGGCTGAGGGACGAGAACCACGCCCTCTTCGAGATCCTCGAGGAAGCCGGGCGCGAGCAGCGGGTACGGGCCGACGAGATCAGGGACCTGAAGAACGAACTCCAGCGCGCCAGGAGCGACGAGATCACGCTGATCGCCGAATACGACGAGCAGTACCGGGAACTGCACGAGACCCGGGTCCAGCTTGTCACCGTGCAGAAGCGCCTGCTCGCCCTCGGCGCCGCCGAAGCCGCGTATGCCCCGGACGACGGCGGTCCCGCTGTCCCCGAGTCCTTCGCGGAGATCCTGGAACGGATCGAGGAGATGCCTCGCGTGCACTTCACCGGAACCAGGAAGATCACCCTGGAACTGGACGACCAGGCGTACGGTTCCTCCTGGGTCCGTATGGCCTGGGACGCACTGCTGGCGCTTCGGGACTACGCCGACGTCTCGGTCGACGCCCCAGCCGACGGCGCGGCCTTCCGTGACTTCAAGCAGTGGTGCGAGGACGCTCCGGGCGGCATGCACGCGATATCGCCCCGTAAGGTCGTGCGCGATGAGTCCAAGACGGTGAAGACGAACACCGTCTGGCGCAAGGAGCGGACCTTCCCCGTCCCGGAATACGTGAATCCCGCCTGCCGGCTGTTCATGGGCGCGCACGTGAGGATCGGCGGCGGCAACACCGTCGCTCCACGCCTGCACTACCACGACGCCGCCTGCGCCGAGCACGGGATCTTCATCGGATACATCGGGCCGCACCTCACCAACACCCTCACCTGAGGTACGGAGCGGGGCTAAGGTCCTTCTCGGCACCGGTCTTCGGGCATATGCCCTGCCCGTGTCCAAGGACTGACGGGAACGAGGAACGTACGTGAACCAGGAGTGTGCGTGAACGAGGACAGCGGCAACCCCGCCGAGTACCCGGAGTTCCGGCTGCGGCTGCCCGGCGGGGACGGCATCGGGCGGGCGGTCGGACTCCTCCTCGACGCCGTCGGCACCAACGGGAGCCGCAAGTTCCTGGTCCGGGCCGGTTCGCCGGCCCGGGAGCACGTCATGCCGTCGTTCCCCAAGCACTTCAGCGGCACCTTCAAGCGGCGCGAGGAGCTGAGAGCCGCCGGAGTCCTCGCGCCGTCCGACCGCTGGCCCGGCTGGCTGGAGCTGACCGCTGACGTCGAGTGCGGATCGCCGTCCGCCGCCGCCGAGATACTCGTCGGAGCCCCGCGCAACGGCTGGGAGGAGTGGCGCACCGAGGCGGGCACACCGCTGTCCGACTTCATGGAGGGCATGCGTTCCGGGCCCAACCGGGCTTGGCTCGTGCGCGGCTCGAACGTGGCGGGCAGTGACCTCGTCCACCGGCTCTGGCTCCCGGAGGGGAGGGTCACGCTGTCGGCCTCGCGGCTGCGCCAGGGAGTGGCGCAGGGGGCGAGCAAGGAGCGGCTGAGAGCGTTCGTCGAGGAGGACTACGGGACGACGGCGACCTACAACCAGAAGCTGGAGCTCGTCGACGAGCTGTACGCGTTCCTCTCCTGGATGAAGCCGGGCGACACGGTGTGCGGCATCTCCGGGGGCCGCCTGTACGTGGGTGAGATCACCGGAACGGTCGAGCAGACCGCCTCCGAAGGCGGCCGCTCCAACCTGCGCCGCCCCGTCGACTGGCAGAGCAGCGGGTACGCCTACGACGAGCTTCCCGAGGAACTCCAGCAGAAGCTCTCGGCGCAGCACGACGTCGTCGACCTCACCTCCGTGCAGGCCCTCATCGACGGACTCGGCCGTACTGACGAGGAGCTCGCCGACGAGGCCGTTTCCCGGGAACGCGACCCGAGCGAGACAGTCCCGGCCCTCGCGGCCCGGCGTGAGCTGGAGCTTCCCGAGCCGGGCCAGGCCCTCGCCGACGACCTGCTCGTCCACGACGTGGAGTGGCTGCGCGAGGTGAAGGACCTCCTCTGGGACGAACGGCAGCTGGTGCTGTACGGACCGCCGGGCACGGGCAAGACCCACCTGGCCCTCAAACTCGCCGAGTTCCTCGGAGGCGGGCCCGAACGGGTCAAGCTGGTGCAGTTCCATCCCTCGTACGCGTACGAGGACTTCTTCGAAGGCTTCCGGCCGAAGGAGGACCCCGACACCCGGGAGGTCGCCTTCCGACTGACGGCGGGCCCGCTGCGGGAGCTCGCCGACCTCGCCTCCCGCGAAGGAAACCGCCACATCCCGCACTTCCTGATCATCGATGAGATCAACCGTGCGAATCTGGCCAAGGTCTTCGGAGAGCTCTACTTCCTCCTGGAGTACCGGAACAAGTCGGTCCGCCTGACTTACTCGGGCGACGACTTCGCCCTCCCGTCCAATCTCTTCGTCATCGGCACGATGAACACCGCCGACCGCTCCATCGCCCTTGTCGACGCGGCCATGCGACGGCGCTTCGCCTTCGTGGAGCTCTCGCCGCGTACCGAGCCCACCCAGGGGCTGCTGCGCCGCTGGCTCGCCGCACAGGACCGCGGCCCCGAGCCGGCGGACCTGCTGGACGCGCTCAACTCCCGCATCGACGACCCCGATTTCCGTATCGGCCCCTCGTACCTGATGAAGAAGGCGGTCTACCGGGAAGGCGGCCTCGACCGCACCTGGCGCACCAAGATCCTTCCGCTCCTGGAGGAGCATCACTATGGAGAGGGAATCGACATCGCCAAGACCTACGGTCTCAAAGCCCTTCGCGCGAACATCGCACCGGCTGCCGGCCCGGCTGAGCCCGACGCGTGACCGGCATCGAGCTCGTCGAACACGCCCCGCACACCACCCATGACCTGCCGGCGGCCGTCGGCCGGGCACTCGCCGCCTCCCGGATCGTGGACGCGTCGCCCGACCCGTACCGGACCGGGGGATGGCGGCTGCGCGCGGGGAGCAAGGTCGGAGCCTTCGTGGTCAGGGCCCCGGGGGAGGACCCCGTCACCCTGAGGATCACCCCGAAGGTGCCGATCGCCCACCTGTTCTTCCTCCTGGGGTACGCCCTGAACCCGCGGATCCACCAAGAGGGCACGGTGGAGGTGTCGGCGCACACGGAACTGGTTCCCTTCTTCGCCCAGACCTACGAGAGGACGCAGGAGCGAGCCCTGAGGCAAGGAGTGCTGCAGGGTTACCGGCACACGGAAGAAGCGTCCCCTGTCCTTCGCGGTCGGCTCAGGGAGACCGACCAGGTGCGCCGTCACCACGGACGGCTCTTTCCCCTGGAAGTGGCCTATGACGAGTACACCACCGACATCCCCGAGAACCGGCTGCTGCGGGCGGCGACCGAGCGGCTGCTGAGCCTGCCCCGCGTCCCGGCCGGAGTACGGCGGTCCCTCCAGCACCAACGGGCCCGGCTCATCGACGCCGAGCCCCTGCTGCGCGGCGCCGCTCCGCCCCGGTGGCGGCCGAGCCGTCTGAACCTCCGCTACCAGCCCGCGCTGCGGCTGGCGGAGACCGTCCTGCGCCGCCAGTCGCCCGAGCACCTGCCGGGTGACGTCACCGTCGACGGATTCCTGCTCGACATGAACAAACTCTTCGAGGACTTCGTCTGCGTGGCCCTGCGTGAGGCCCTCACAGCGCATGGCGGACACTGCGCGCTCCAGGCCAGGGGAGTGCATCTCGACGCGGACGTGACCATCCGCATGAGGCCGGATCTCCTCCGGTACGGGGACGACGGCCGCCCGCTGAACGTGGCCGACGCCAAGTACAAGGCGCAGAAGCTCGACGGTTTTCCCGACGCCGACCTCTACCAGATGCTCGCCTACTGCACGGCGCTGGGTCTTCCCGAGGGGCATCTGATCTACGCCGGGGGCGGCACGCTTCACGCTTCCCACCGTGTTCGGAACGCGGGGATCGTCATCCACCAGCACGTCCTGGACCTGGAAGGGCCGCCGGCGGAATTGCTCGGGACGGTCCGGGACCTTGCCCGCCTGATGGCCGAGGGCGCGGGACTCGCATCCCCCTAAGATCGTTTCGGCCGCGCCGCACGCCACGAGGTAAGGAGCCCACCGTGCCCCAGCTCGCCTTCGCGAACAGCTTCTGGGAGAGCTACGACGTGCTGGAGAAGCCCGTCAAAGCCGGAGTGCGCAAGGCGATGGCCAAGTTCCAACAGCTCACCGTCGCGGAACTGCACGCCGACAAGGGGCTTCACCTGGAGTCGGTGGAGAAGGCGCGCGATCCACGGATGAGGACCATCCGGATCAACGACTTCTGGCGCGGAGTGGTCCTCGCCCCGAACGACGGCAGCGATCTCTTCCTCCTCGTCAACGTCGTGCCGCACGACGACGCCTACAGCTGGGCGGCCAAGCGGCTCTACACGGTCAACACCGCCACCCGCGGCCTGGAGGTCCGCAACGTCGTCGCCATCGAGCAACTGACGCCGGTCCTGGAGAAGGCGGCGGCAGTGGCCCCCACTCTGCTTTTCGCCTCCCATTCGGACACCGTGCTGCGGGAACTCGGCATCGACGCGCAGGTGTTGCGGGCGGTGCGCACCATCACGGACCAGGCCCAGCTGGACGCGTTCGGCACCCTGCTTCCCGAGGACCAGTTCGAAGTCCTCCAGTACCTCGCGGAGGGCTTCAACCCCGAAGAGGTCTACCGCGACGTCGTCACCGCACGGCGGCCCGCCGACGCTCCTGAAGACCCCGCGGACGACCTCGCGTCGGCGATCCTCCACACCAGAAGCCGCATCACGCTCGTGACCGGGCCGGACGAACTGGCCGAGATCCTGGAGAAGCCCTTCGCCGCCTGGCGGGTCTTCCTCCACCCCTCCCAGCGGCGCGTTGCCTACCGCGTGTCCTACGGCGGACCGGCCCAGGTGACCGGAGGCCCGGGCACGGGCAAGACCGTTGTCGCCCTGCACCGTGTCAAACACCTGCTGTCCCGCTCCGAAGACAGCCGGGTCCTGTTCACCACGTACACCAACGCGCTCGCGGTGAGCCTGCGCGAGAACCTCGCGCTGCTGCTCGACGGCGATGAGGCGCAGCTTCGCAGGGTCGACGTGACGACGGTGAACGCCTACGCACACCGAGTCCTTCAGACAGCATGCGGCCGGACGCCGTCCCTCGTCGGAGACCGTGAGGAGCGGCAGATCTGGCAGCGGGTCGGCAAACGCCTCGGCCTTCCGTGGCCGGAGCAGTTCCTCGCCCAGGAATATCGCCACGTCGTACTCGCCCAGGACATCGACACGCTCGATGCCTACCGGGGCGCGGTGCGCAGAGGACGCGGCTCGGCGCTGCCCGTAGCCCAGCGAGAGCGCGTCTGGGAGGCGGTGCAGCTCTTCCGGGCCGAACTCTCCGCCCGAGGCGGCCGCACCCACCTCGAAGTCTGCGCCGAGGCGGCACGGCTACTGTCGGCGCGACAAGCCTCGGACGGTCATGACTACCACCACGTGGTCGTCGACGAGGCGCAGGACCTGCATCCGGCCCAGTGGCGCGTACTGAGGGCCGCTGTACGGCGCGGACCCGATGACCTCTTCATCACCGGTGACCCTCATCAGCGGATCTACGACTCCCGGGTCAGCCTGAGTTCACTGGGGATCGGGGTGACAGGCCGGAGCAGTCGGCTGAGGGTCAACTACCGCAGCACGGAGGAGATCCTGAGCTGGTCCACCGGCATCCTGAACGATGTGGCTGTCGAGGATCTCGGCGGGGACGGTGTGGACACCCTCCTCGGCTACCGTTCCCTCCTCCGTGGAGGCCGGCCTCATGTCATGGGACACGCCACCGAGCAGGCTGAGGCGGACGCGATCGTCGAGCGGATCGAGGAGTGGATCGGCCAGGGCATGCGTGCTGAGGAGATCGGGGTGTGTGCCCGGTTCCACCTGCTCCTGGACAAGGTGTACGACAGGCTCGCGGCTCGGGGCATTCCCGTGGTCCGGGTCAAGGAGGCGCCGGGGGCGGGAGCGGCAGGAGTGCGCCTCGCGACGATGCACGCGATGAAAGGGCTGGAGTTCCGGGGCGTCGGTGTACTCGGCGTCTCCGACGGCGCGCTTCCCTTCGCCCGCGAGGTCACCGCGGCGGCGACGGACAGACTGCAGCACGAGGCTGATCTGCTGCGCGAGCGGTGCCTGCTGTTCGTGGCCTGCACACGGGCGCGGGAAGCGCTGCACGTGTCCTGGAGCGGAAAGCCGAGCTCGTTCGTTCCCCTGCCCGCCGCACTTCTCTGACCCGTCGGGCTGTCACTCGCCCGAGTCGCCCGCATGGGGGACGAGGGCGCCGTTGGTCAGTCCGTCCCTGGCCAGAGCGGCAGCCCTCTGCCCCAGTTCCGCCAGCTTCGTCATGCGCTCCTCGAACTCCTGGAGTGTGCGGAAGACCGCTCCGTAGCGACGCTGGTCGGTGACCGCCATCTGCGGGATGCGTGCCGCTCGCGCGTCCACACGATGCGTACCGCTGGCGCTGGTCGAGCGGCGGACATTTGACACGCTCTGAAGAAAGCCGCGCAGGTAGTCCGTATCGAGTTGAGGACTCGTCGAATGGGGGCCGCCGGCATCGGTCTCGATCAGACCCGCCCTGGACAGTTCAGCGAGGCTGACCGTGGCCGTGTCCAGAGAGTCTTCTCCCACCCCCTCTCGCAGAGCGGGCAGGAGGGCACCCAGTGCGTGGAGTTGCTGCTCGATCTCTTCCCGCAGGGACTGGTACTCCGCTCGGAAGTCATGGGTGGAACGGTGGACGTGATGGCCCGGAGTGAGATCGACGGTCTCGTCGAGAAGGTCGATGAGGGGGACGTCGACGACCTGGTCATTACTGGGTTCCAGCGGTCCGTCCGGCTCGTTGCCCGTCAGGTCGATCATGCGCACGTGCGACGGATCCGCGTCGTCCGGCTTCGGGCGGCGGAGGGTCCAGAGCAGTACGGGGACGGAGTGCGAGGAGGCGACTCCGCCAGGCAGTGCGACGACCTGGACGAGGATTCCCCGCCGCACGAGCTCTGCCCGGATCCGGCGTCCCGCCTTGCGGTAGGCCGTGGAGGCCGGCATGACGATCACCGTGCGCCCCCCGGGGGCGGTGTGGGCGTAGCAGTGTTGGAGCCAGGCCAGTTCCCCCTCGGCCTTGGAGGGCGTACCGAGCTCCCAACGCGCGTCGAGGAGCAGCTCCTCACGCCCCCAGTCGGGGCCGGAGGCAGGCGGCTCGCAGACGACGAGATCGGCGCGGAGCGAGGGCCAGGCATCCGCCCGCAGCGAGTCACCCGCTTGGATCACCGCATCGGTTCTGCCGGTCAACTCGGCTCGAAGGCCGGCGAACCGTGCTGCTGCAGGGTCGATCTCCTGCCCGCGAATGACCGTGCCGTCGGCGTCTCCTACGGCCATGAGAAGGACCCCGATACCGCAGGCGGGGTCGAAGACGGTGGCGCCATCGGGGACCCGGCCCGCGAAGTGGACAACTGCCCGGGTGACCCGTGCGGAGGACACCTGGTCAGAGCCGCTGCGGCGGGCCGAGTCCTGGAAGCGCTCGACAAGTCCGTCGACTGCGTCGGCGGCGGGGGCGTTCTTTGCCGACGAGGTGACGAGCGCGGCTGCCGCGGAGTCGAGACCGGACGGATCTCCCGTCGAGAGGAACTCGGCGACTGAAGCCAGGCCGCCGATCAGGTCATCGCCGAACGACGCACGAAGCGCCTGCCAGAGCCGGACCTCGTCGGAGACGTCCTGGCTCTTCCGCTGGGTTGCCAGCCATGTCCGTACGTCGGCAAGGGAGAACAGCGGCGTGCCCGGACTGCCTCCCGCCGGGGCGGGGAAGTCCTTATAGCGGCGCCTCCAGTTCGACACCGCCGCTCGCGTGACGCCTGCGATGCGTGCGATCTCGGCCCCGGTGATCAAAGGGTCTGCTGCCCCCGCTTCATCCCTCATGAGTCAACCGTACACGCCGCTACAGACACGAGGTAGATAGTGAGCGTTGACGACGTCAACGTACCTTTAGGGGGGCGTCTTCTTTCCGCGCGGAGAAGGCGAGCGAGGGATCGGTCAGATCTCGATCACGGTCGCGCGTCCGCCGCACAGAGCGGTGAGGTCCTCGGGGTCGGAGGTGAGGATCGTGGCCGGCCCGGGTGCGGCGAGGGCGGTGGCGGCGAGCATGGCGTCGATGGCGTACTTATGGCCGTGCAGGCCGGTATCGGCGAGGAGGGCGGCGGCGTGGCGGGCGATCGGTTCGGTGATCGGTTCCACGACGAGTCGGGAGAGCGTCCACTCCAGGGCCGGGCGGTTGATGCGGGGGTGGATCACTTCGACGAGGGTGGCCGCAGAGGTGATCACGCGGAGGTCGTCGGCGCGTGCCAGGGCGAGCCAGGCGGTGACCGCGCGGTCGCGAAGGACGGCCTTGGCCAGTCCCTCGCTGTCGAGGACGAGAGTGCCGCCGGGGACCGCGGGGGAGCGGGTCACGCGGCGTCCGCTCCGTGCTCCGTCTGCTCGCGGCGGGCCCGGGCGAGCTGGTCGCGCAGGGCCTGGATCTCTTCATCCGTGACGGGGCCGTGCTCGGCTTCGGCGACGCTGATGAGTTCGTTGAGGTTGTCGCGTTCGATCTGGCGGGCGACGGCCGCGGCCACGTAGGCGGACAGGCCGGAGGGGCCGCTGCGGGCCTTGGCGGCCTCGGCGATGTCGCGTGGCATGGTGATCGAGTACTTGCCGGTGGGCTCACTCATGCTATCTATCCTACCTTCCATCCTCCCGGACTCAGGGATTCTTTCCGGTTGGCACGGCTGCCGCAGGCGGCGCGTCGACCTGGAGAGAGGCGGTGGACGTTATGCGGAGTTCAGTAGGCCAGGCACGACGTACACCCCGGCGACATGGGGCCAGGGCGGTGAAGCCCCCCCATGGGGGCTGACGGCCGACGACGGAGCGGATGTCAGGGCGCTGCCCGACGAGCTCGGGGCCTCGCTGGTCCGGGCCGTCAGGTCAGCCGCCGCTGGAGACTTCGGCCGGGTGGCGAAGGGGCCGGGCGCGGCCCACACCGGCTGGTACGCCTTCGCGCTCGAATACCTGGAGGTGCGCTGGGGGTAGGTTTCCGCGAAGACCCGGAACGAGACCAACGACGCCCTCTGCTCCATGACCATGGCGAAGTGCCGAAGGGCGCGAGGGCGGCCGGATGACGAGCTGCTGCGGCGGGCGTTGCGGAACTGGGCGTTCGTGGTGCCCCGGCCCGACGCGCGAGCCGCCCCCCCTGGCCCATGTCAGCTGGCGCATCACCGAGACCGTCCAGCAGATCGACCCCCGGGTGGTCGTCAACCCCGCGCGGGCGCGGAACCTGCTCTGCGCGGTCTCCTACGTCGGTGGCTACGAGCGGGCGCGGGGGCGGAGGCTGGTCGGCCCCTTCGCCGGGATGTACTACGCCGGATTGCGGCCGGCCGAAGCCGTGGCCGTCACGCTGCCGGACTGCGACCTGCCTGCGGCAGGGTGGGGCAGCGTGGTCCTGCACGCCACCCGCCCCTCCGTCGGCAAGAAGGGGACCGACAGCGGACGGAACCACGACCTGCGCGGCCTGAAGAGCCGCCCGCCTGTCGTGCCGCTCCCGCCCGAACTCGTCCGCCTGTGGAGGGAGAGCGTCGACACCTTCGGCACCACGGTCGGCGGTCGGCTGTTCTTCAACGCGAAGGGCGGCATCGTGGGCTCCAGCGCGTACGATCGCGCCTGGCATGAGGCTCGCAAACTCGCCCTCCCGCCGGACCTGGTGGCATCTCCCCTCGCCGTCCGCCCCTACGACCTGCGGCACTCGGCCCTGTCCACCTGGCTGAACGCCGGCGTCGATCCCACCGAGGTCGCCGAACGGGCGGGCAACAGCGTCGAGGTCCTCATGACCCGGTACGCGAAGTGCCTCTACGGTCGCCAGGCCCTCGCCAACCGACGCATCGACGCGCTTCTGGACGAATACAACTGAGGGGGCGTCAACTCCTCGTGGTGAACCCAGCGGCTCACGTGGAACTCGTGTCCTGAGTGCGTCCCAGTGCGAGCCAGTGCCCTGGGAAGCCCACGCCCTGTCGAGGTGGAGGACCAGGCCGGAGGGACGGGGGCGCGAAGTGCAACGGCCCCCTGCTCCGTATGTGTTTTGCCTGCGCTGGCTGGAAAACACGCAGGTCACGGGGTGCAGGAGAGGGGCGTCCGCCCTCTCCGAGGCGCTTTCGTCCCGCACATGTCCCGCGGCGCCGATTTCGCGGGATCGGGCATAAAGGGACACCGCAGGTGCGGTGCGGTAAAAGTCTAGGTCAGAGTGGTGCCGGTGGAAGAAGTGACGGCAAACAAGGCCGTTGCTGTTTCGTCCCAAGCAAAAGAGGGCCAGACCAGCGTTTTCGCTGGTCAGGCCCTCTTTCCGGAAGTGCCCCCGGCAGGATTCGAACCTGCGCACACGGCTCCGGAGGCCGTTGCTCTATCCCCTGAGCTACGGGGGCGTGTCGTTCGCTGTGCGGCGACGGGTTGAACACTACCAGCTTCCGCCGGGTGATCAGAAACCGTTTCCGGGGGACGGGGGAGCGGGTCGCCCGGACGGGGTGGAAGTGGCGAAAACCCGGACGCGGGGGCCGCAGCCGACCTACTCTCGAGTTGTGCCAGGCGCCTCGGGCCGGGTCCTTGTCGTCGACGACAACAAGGTCATCCGGCAGCTGATCAAGGTCAATCTCGAGCTGGAGGGCTTCGAGGTCGTGACCGCGAGCGATGGTGCCGAGTGTCTGGACATCGTGCACGACGTGGCCCCCGATGTGATCACCCTTGATGTGGTCATGCCCCGGCTCGACGGGTTCGGGGCCGCCGCGCGGCTCAAGGCCGACCCGCGGACCCGGGACCTGCCCGTCGCCATCATCAGCGCCTGCACCCAGTACGAGGTGGAGTCCGGCATCGAGGCCGGGGTCGACGCCTTCATCGCGAAGCCCTTCGAGCCCGCCGAGCTGGTGCAGGTGGTGCGCCGCCTCGTCGAGCGCCGCGGCCGCCGGGAGCGCAGGGGAGCCGGAGCCGGGCAGCGGGGCTGATCCCGGGGGTGTTCCCCCCGGGCATTTCACATCGCGGAATCGGTCGCGGTGGGGCGGGAATTCTGGCCTAGGCTGGTTCCCGTGACCCCCGCCGACCTCACCCGCACCGTCGTGCGCGCCGTGCGCTGCGCCGTCGCGGACGGGGAGCTGCCCGAGGGGGCCGCCGTGCCCGAGCGGGTCGTCATCGAGCGGACCCGGCCCGGCGGGGTGGGGGAGTACGCCACCCCCGTCGCCTTCCAGGTCGCCAAGGGCGCCGGTGGAGCCTCGCCCGTCGACGTGGCCCGGGTGCTGGCAGCACGGCTCGGGCTTGAGGCCGGGATCGAGCGTGTCGAGGTCACCGGTGCGGGGTTCCTGAATTTCGTCCTGGGCGAGTCGGCCGTCGCCGGGGTTGTCGCCGACGCGGCCGTACGGGGCCGGCGGTATGCCGATGTCGCCGCCCGCGTCCCGCTGCCCGCCGGCGAGCTGCGCGAGCAGGCCGTCCGGGCCGCCGTGCGGCGGATCCGGATCGCACAGGGCGACGCCCCTGACGGTCCTCCGTCTGACGTCGCGCCCGTCGCGCGGAAGGACGGGGACGTCGCCGCCTCGTACGGGACCGATGCCGCACTGTGGGCCGTGCTGCGCATGCCCGCGCACGAGACGCCGGCCTTCGGGCCGTGGCTGCTCCGGCAGGACGAGTCCAGTGAGTTCTTCCGCGTCCGGTACGGCCACGACCGGGCCCGTGCGCTGGTGCGCAACGCCGCCCTGCTCGGGTTCGCGCCCGAGGCCGGGCCCCTGGACGGCGGTGCCGACGCACTGCTGCGCGTCCTGCGCGATCATCCCCTCGCCCTCGAAGCCGCCGCGCACCGCCGGGCGCCCGAGTACCTCGCCCGCCACCTCGTCGAGCTCGCCGACGCCCTGCTCGGCTTCCAGTACGGCGTCCTGCCCCTCGGAGACGAGAAACCCTCGGCCGCCCACCGCGCCCGGCTGGCCCTCGCCGAAGCCGCCGGGGCGGTGCTGGCCGGCGGCCTGGCCCTGCTCGGCATCGACGCCCCCGACCGCCTGTGATCCGCGAAGAGAGACACCGATGAGCCGTTCCGCGCACCCCGCCGGGCCCCGCCACGCCGACGTCCTGCCCGAGGGCCACTACTCCCCGCCGCCCGCCGACCTCAACGCCCTCGACGAGAAGGTCTGGTCCCGGACCGTCCGGCGCGGCGACGACGGCACCGTGTCCGTCGGCGGCATCGAGGTGACCCGCCTCGCCGAGGAGTTCGGGACGCCCGCCTACTTCCTCGACGAGGAGGACTTCCGGGCCCGCTGCCGCGCCTGGGCGGACGCCTTCGGCCCCGACGCCGACGTCTTCTACGCCGGCAAGGCCTTCCTCTCCAAGGCCGTCGTCCGCTGGCTGAAGGAGGAGGGGCTCAACCTCGACGTGTGCTCCGGCGGCGAGCTCGCCACCGCCCTCGCCGCCGGCATGCCTGCCGAGCGCATCGCCTTCCACGGCAACAACAAGTCCGCCGCCGAGATCACCCGCGCCGTCGAGGCGGGTGTCGGCCGCATCGTCCTCGACTCCTTCCAGGAGATCGCCCGCGTCGCCCACACCGCCCGCGAGCACGGCGTCCGCCAGCCCGTGCAGATCCGCGTCACCGTCGGCGTCGAGGCGCACACCCACGAGTTCATCGCCACCGCGCACGAGGACCAGAAGTTCGGCATCGCCGTCGCCGACGGGTCCGCCGCCGAGGCCGTACGCCGCGCCCTCGGCCACGACAGCCTGGAGCTCCTCGGCGTCCACTCCCACATCGGCTCGCAGATCTTCGACATGGCCGGCTTCGAGGTCTCCGCACGCCGCGTCGTGCAGCTGCTGGCCGCCGTACGCGACGAGCACGGCGTCGAGCTCCCCGAGATCGACCTCGGCGGCGGCCTCGGCATCGCCTACACCTCCGCCGACGACCCGCGCGAGCCCCACGAGATCGCCAAGGCCCTCCACGAGATCGTCGCCCGCGAGTGCGAGGCCGCCGGGCTGCGCGCGCCCCGCATCTCCGTCGAGCCGGGCCGCGCCATCGTCGGCCCGACCGCCTTCACCCTCTACGAGGTCGGCACCGTCAAGCCGCTGCCCGGGCTGCGCACGTACGTGTCGGTCGACGGCGGCATGTCCGACAACATCCGCACCGCGCTCTACGACGCCGAATACTCGATCGCGCTCGTCTCGCGCACCTCCGACGCCGAGCCGGTCCTCGTCCGCGTCGTCGGCAAGCACTGCGAGAGCGGCGACATCGTCGTCAAGGACGCCTACCTGCCGGCCGACCTGGCCCCCGGCGACCTCGTCGCCGTGCCCGCGACCGGTGCGTACTGCCGCTCCATGGCCAGCAACTACAACCACGCGCTCCGCCCGCCCGTCGTCGCCGTGCGCGACGGGGCGGCCCGGGTGATCGTCCGGCGCGAGACGGAGGAAGATCTCCTGCGCCTCGACGTCGGATGATGAAATAGATGTCTCACGCATTGGACCGAAGGTGGAAACTTGTGTCCATTGCGTGAGACTGGTCCAGACTTGACGCGCAATTCCGCGCGCCGGGTGCCGAGGGAAGATCGAAAGGCGTAGGTCGAATGATGCGTACGCGTCCGCTGAAGGTGGCGCTGCTGGGCTGTGGTGTGGTCGGCTCAGAGGTGGCGCGCATCATGACGACGCACGCCGACGACCTCACGGCGAGGATCGGCGCGCCCGTCGAGCTCGCGGGCGTGGCCGTCCGCCGCCCCTCAAAGGTCCGCGAGGGCATCGACCCCGCACTGATCACCACCGACGCCACCGCCCTGCTCAAACGGGGCGACATCGACGTCGCCATCGAGGTCATCGGCGGCATCGAGCCGGCCCGCACCCTGATCACCACCGCGTTCGAGCACGGCATCTCCGTCGTCTCCGCGAACAAGGCGCTCCTCGCGCAGGACGGCGCCGCCCTGCACGCGGCCGCCGGGCAGGCCGGGCTCGACCTCTACTACGAGGCGGCCGTCGCCGGCGCCATCCCGCTGATCCGGCCGCTGCGCGAGTCCCTCGCCGGCGACAAGATCAACCGGGTGATGGGCATCGTCAACGGCACGACGAACTTCATCCTCGACAAGATGGACGCCACCGGCGCCGGCTACCAGGAGGCGCTCGACGAGGCGACCGCCCTCGGCTACGCCGAGGCCGACCCCACCGCCGACGTCGAGGGCTACGACGCCGCCGCCAAGGCCGCCATCCTCGCCGGCATCGCCTTCCACACCCGCGTCCACCTCGACGATGTCTACCGCGAGGGCATGACCGAGGTCAGCGCCGCCGACTTCGCCTCCGCCAAGCGCATGGGCTGCACCATCAAGCTCCTCGCGATCCTGGAGCGCGCCGCCGACGGCGAGTCCGTCACCGCGCGCGTCCACCCCGCGATGATCCCGCTCAGCCACCCGCTCGCCTCCGTCCGCGAGGCGTACAACGCCGTCTTCGTCGAGGCGGAGGCCGCCGGGCGGCTGATGTTCTACGGGCCCGGCGCGGGCGGCGCACCGACCGCCTCGGCGGTCCTCGGCGACCTCGTCGCCGTCTGCCGGAACAAGCTCGCCGAGGCAACGGGGCCCGGCGAGTCGGCCTACACCCAGCTGCCGGTCAGCCCCATGGGCGACGTCGTCACCCGGTACCACATCAGCCTCGATGTGGCCGACAAGCCGGGTGTCCTCGCCCAGGTGGCCACGTGCTTCGCGGAGCACGGGGTGTCGATCGACACGGTCAGGCAGCAGGGCAAGGACGGCGAGGCCTCCCTCGTCGTCGTCACCCACCGCGCGCCCGACGCCTCCCTTTCCGGGACCGTCGAGGCCCTGCGGAAGCTGGACACCGTCCGCGGTGTCGCCAGCATCATGCGTGTTGAAGGGGAGTAAGGACCCATGAGCAGCAATCGCACCCACCAGTGGCGCGGCATCATCGAGGAGTACCGGGACCGCCTGCCGGTGACGGACGCGACGCCCGTGGTCACGCTCCGCGAGGGCGGCACTCCCCTCGTGCCCGCGCAGGTGCTCTCCGAGCGCACCGGCTGCGAGGTGCACCTCAAGGTCGAGGGTGCGAACCCGACCGGGTCGTTCAAGGACCGCGGCATGACCATGGCCATCACCAAGGCCAAGGAGGAGGGCGCACAGGCGGTCATCTGCGCGTCCACCGGCAACACCTCCGCCTCCGCCGCCGCGTACGCGGTGCGCGCCGGCATGGTCTCCGCCGTGCTCGTCCCCCGCGGCAAGATCGCCCTCGGCAAGATGGGCCAGGCGCTGGTGCACGGCGCCAAGATCCTCCAGGTGGACGGCAACTTCGACGACTGCCTCGACCTCGCCCGCGCGCTGTCCGACAACTACCCGGTGGCGCTGGTCAATTCCGTCAACCCGGTGCGCATCGAGGGCCAGAAGACGGCCGCGTTCGAGATCGTCGACGCGCTCGGCGACGCCCCCGACATCCACGTGCTGCCCGTCGGCAACGCCGGCAACATCACGGCGTACTGGAAGGGCTTCAAGGAGTACAAGGCCGACGGCCTGGCCTCCCGTACGCCCCGCGTGTGGGGTTTCCAGGCCTCCGGCTCCGCTCCGATCGTGCGCGGCGAGGTCGTCAAGGAGCCGCACACCATCGCCACGGCCATCCGCATCGGCAACCCCGCCTCCTGGGAGTACGCGCTGGCCGCGCGCGACGAGTCGGGCGGCTTCATCGACGAGGTGACGGACCGCCACATCCTCGCCGCCTACCGGCTGTTGGCCTCGCAGGAGGGCGTCTTCGTCGAGCCGGCGTCCGCCGCGTCCGTCGCGGGCCTGCTCAAGGCCGCCGAGGCGGGGCTGGTCGACCCCGGCCAGAAGATCGTGTGCACCGTCACCGGCAACGGCCTGAAGGACCCCGACTGGGCGGTGGCCGGCGCCCCGCAGCCCGTCACCGTCCCGGTGGACGCCGAGGCCGCGGCCGCCCGCCTCGGACTGGTCTGACGCGCCGCCCCGGACCGGCTCTGCCCGGTCCGGGGCCGGCCGCGGCCGCAAAGGGGCCCCGACCGGCCCCGAGTTGCCGGGCTCCGGCTCCGCCGGAACGCCTCGCAACCCGCAGCGGCCCGGCCCCGGCCCCGGCCGACGAATCCGGCAACTCAGGCCGTACGGCACCAAAACCCACGGCCTGCGGGACCCGGGCGCGACACGCGTCGTGCGCCTCCCGTGCGCCCTATGTCGCGGAAGAACCTTCCTTCGATACGCTGTACCGACATCCGCCACCGCGCATATGACCGCGGTGCTGCCCACAGGGCCTTCGGGTGTCGTACGTTCTCCAGTACATTCACAGCGAAGTTCTCGCACAGTCACAAGGAGTGTCATCGGACGATGGCCGGTCCAGCGTTCCGCGCCGCCGCCGTACGGGTGCGCGTCCCCGCCAGCAGTGCCAACCTCGGCCCCGGCTTCGACAGCCTCGGCCTGGCCCTGGGGCTCTACGACGACGTGGTCGTCCGGGTGGCCGACTCCGGCCTGGGCATCGACATCGCGGGCGAGGGCGCCGACACCCTCCCGCGGGACGAGAACCACCTGCTCGTACGCTCCATGCGCACCGCCTTCGACCTGCTCGGCGGACAGCCACGCGGCCTCGAAGTGGTCTGCGCCAACCGCATCCCGCACGGCCGCGGCCTCGGCTCCTCCTCCGCCGCCATCTGCGCCGGCATCGTCGCCGCCCGCGCGGTCACCATAGGCGGCGAGGCCCGCCTCGACGACGCGGCCCTGCTGGAACTGGCCACCGAGATCGAGGGCCACCCCGACAACGTCGCCGCCTGCCTGCTCGGCGGCTTCACCCTCGCCTGGACCGAAGGCGGCAGCGCCCGGGCGATCCGCATGGAGCCCGCGCGTTCCATCGTTCCGGTGGTCTTCGTCCCCTCCAAGCCCGTCCTGACGGAGACCGCGCGCGGCCTGCTGCCGCGCACCGTCCCCCACGTGGACGCCGCAGCCAACGCCGGCCGCGCGGCCCTGCTCGTCGAAGCCCTGACCAGGCGTCCCGAGTTGCTGCTGCCGGCCACCGAAGACCGCCTCCACCAGGAGTACCGGTCCCCGGCGATGCCCGAGAGCGTGGCACTCGTCAACCGACTGCGCGCGGACGGCATCCCCGCGGTCATCTCCGGCGCGGGCCCCACGGTCCTCGCGCTGGCCGACAACGACGCGGCCGACAAGGTCGCGCAGCTCGCGGGCGAGGGGTGGGCGGCCAACCGGCTGGCCCTCGACTCCGCGGGCGCGAGCGTACTCCCGCTGGCAGCCCAGAGCGGCTGACCGCCCCGGTGCAGCAGCCGGGGGCGGGCGGCCTGGGCAGGCCGCCCGCGCGGAAAGCGCGATTGCCGGTGATTGAGAGGGGGAATATCTGTTGGATCCGGTAGTGTTAGTCTCAAGTGCGCAGCCGAAGCCGTCATGGCCAGGCGCTCAGTGTCCCCATCCGGGACCACCTTTCTTCCGGGAGCCTCCCCGACTGCTTTGATCGCCGCCAGCAGTTTCGAGCACGCTCCGGAATCGGCGTGAAATTCCCACGCGTCCAGCTCGGGGGCCTCGCGCCGGAACCACCCAAGCACGTTTCTCTCCGCCGTACATCTACCGGCGGACCACCGCCCCGGCACGGTCCATACACCTAGGACTGCTGTCGGACAGCACAACCGGTCGCCGAGCCAGACAGGCCGACGTCCGCTCCAGGGAAGGACCCTTCGTGAGCGACACCACCGATCTGATGGGCGCTGCCGACACCAACGTCGACACCAGCGCCCCCGCCGCGGCCGCCGCGACGAGCACAGCCGGCCGGCGACGCCGCTCCGGCACCGGCCTCGAGGGCATGGTCCTGGCCGAGCTCCAGCAGGTCGCGTCGGGCCTCGGGATCAGGGGCACCGCGCGGATGCGCAAGAGCCAGCTGATCGAGGTCATCAAGGAGGCGCAGGCCGGCGGCGGTGCCGCCAAGGCCGCGGCTCCCGCCGCCGACGCCGAGGCCAAGCCGAAGCGCCGCGCCACCAGCAAGGCCCGTACGGGCGAGGCCCCCGCCGAGGCGCCGGCCGAGAAGCCCGCCGCCGCGGCGCAGATCGAGATCCCCGGCCAGCCGGCCGGCGGCGCCCGCACCGGCGAGGCCGAGCGCGCGGCGGACGAGGCCCCCGCGGGCGAGCGCCGCCGCCGCCGTGCCACGGCGCCCTCCGGCAGCCCGGAGGCCGCGGCTCCCGCCGCCACCGTCGTCGTCGAGGCGAAGACCGAGACGGCCGCCGCAGCACCGGCCGAGACCAAGGCCGAGGCCGCCACCGCGGTGTCCGCCCCCGCCCAGGAGGGCGAGGGGCGCGGCCGCCGCGACCGCCGGGAGCGCGGCGACCGCCAGCGCGACCGCCGCGAGCGCGGTGCCAAGGGCGACGACCAGGGCCAGGGCCAGGGCCAGGGTGGCCAGGGCCAGGGCGGCGGCCGCGGCGACCGCGACCGCGACCGCCAGCAGGGCGGCCGCGGCCAGGGCCAGCAGGGTCAGCAGGGCCAGCAGGGCCGGCAGGACAACGGCCCGCAGGACGACTTCGACGACGAGGGCGGCCGCCGCGGCCGCCGCGGCCGCTACCGCGACCGCCGGGGCCGCCGAGGCCGCGACGACTTCGCGCCGGGCGAGCCGCAGGTCGCCGACGACGACGTCCTGATCCCCGTCGCCGGCATCCTCGACATCCTCGACAACTACGCGTTCATCCGGACCTCGGGCTACCTGCCCGGCCCGAACGACGTGTACGTCTCCCTCGCCCAGGTCCGCAAGGCCGGCCTGCGCAAGGGCGACCACATCACCGGCGCCGTCCGCCAGCCCAAGGACGGCGAGCGCCGCGAGAAGTTCAACGCGCTGGTGCGCCTGGACTCCGTCAACGGCATGGCGCCCGAATCGGGCCGCGGCCGCCCGGAGTTCCAGAAGCTGACCCCGCTCTACCCGCAGGACCGGCTCCGCCTGGAGACCGACCCGGGCGTGCTGACGACGCGCATCATCGACCTGGTGTCGCCGATCGGCAAGGGCCAGCGAGGCCTGATCGTGGCCCCGCCGAAGACCGGCAAGACCATGATCATGCAGGCGATCGCCAACGCGATCACCACGAACAACCCCGAGTGCCACCTGATGGTCGTCCTCGTCGACGAGCGTCCGGAAGAGGTCACCGACATGCAGCGGTCGGTCAAGGGCGAGGTCATCTCCTCGACCTTCGACCGCCCGGCCGAGGACCACACCACCGTCGCCGAGCTGGCCATCGAGCGCGCCAAGCGCCTCGTCGAGCTGGGCCACGACGTGGTCGTCCTGCTGGACTCCATCACCCGCCTGGGCCGCGCGTACAACCTCGCGGCGCCCGCCTCCGGCCGCATCCTGTCCGGTGGTGTCGACTCGACCGCGCTGTACCCGCCGAAGCGCTTCTTCGGTGCCGCGCGCAACATCGAGGACGGCGGCTCGCTGACCATCCTGGCCACCGCGCTGGTCGACACCGGCTCGCGCATGGACGAGGTGATCTTCGAGGAGTTCAAGGGCACCGGCAACATGGAGCTCAAGCTCGACCGCAAGCTCGCCGACAAGCGGATCTTCCCCGCCGTCGACGTCGACCCGTCGGGCACCCGCAAGGAGGAGATCCTCCTCAACAGCGAGGAGCTCTCCATCGTCTGGAAGCTGCGCCGGGTGCTGCACGCGCTCGACTCGCAGCAGGCCATCGAGCTGCTGCTCGACAAGATGAAGCAGACGAAGTCGAACGCCGAGTTCCTGATGCAGATCGCCAAGACGACCCCTGCAGGCAAGAACGACGACTGACGGCCGCACCCGCGCCGTACCGGGGCCGCCCCCGCCGCACTCCGCGGCGGGGGCGGCCCCGCGTTTTCCGCGCCGCAGCCGGTACGCCCGCTCCGTGCGGCCTTCGCCACATCCGCGGCTTTCGCGCATTCCGGCCCGCCGCAGTGTGGAACCCAGCGCAGCACTGCTCCGTCTGTGTCAAGGGGGCGCGCAGCGGCCGGGCGGCGGCGGGACCGCTCCCCAGGACTGAGGAGAGCATGAGCGAGGAGAGCAGCGGCCCGAAGCCGCACCGCGCCGGATCGCGGCGGCGGCGGAAGCCGGCCGGGCGCCGCAGGGGCCTGGCCGTCGCCGCGTGGACCGCCGCCGGAGTGGTCCTGCTGGGCGGGGCGGGCCTGGGCTGGTTCTGGTTCAAGCTGAACGGGAACCTCCACACCGTCGACATCGACCAGGCGCTCGGCTCCGACCGCCCGCAGAACATCGACAACGGCTCGATGGACATCCTCGTCCTCGGCTCGGACTCCCGCGGCGGCGCGAACGCCGCGTACGGCCGCGACGACGGCGGTGCGGCCCGCTCCGACACGGCGATGATCGTCCACCTGTACGAGGGCCACAAGAAGGCCAGCGTCGTGTCGATCCCCCGCGACACCATGGTCAACCGCCCGCCCTGCACCCTGGCGAACGGCAGGACCGACCGCGGCCGGCAGCGCGAGCAGTTCAACGAGGCCTTCTCGATCGGCGGTGCGGCCTGCGTCGTCAAGACCGTCGAGAAGATGTCCGGGATCCGCATGGACCACTACATCGAGGTCGACTTCACCGGCTTCAAGGGGATCATCGACACCCTCGGCGGCGTCGAGGTCACCACCGCCAAACCCATCAAGGACGACGGCAGCCACCTCGACCTCCCGGCCGGAACCCACCACCTGGACGGCGAGCAGGCCCTCGGCCTGGTCCGCACCCGCAAGAGCGTCGGCGACGGCAGCGACCTGGGCCGAATACAGCTCCAGCAGGCCTTCATCAAAGCCCTGATCAAGCAGGTCAAGGGCATCGGGATCTTCGACAACCCCAAGCGGCTGATGGACCTCGCCGACACCGGGACCAGGTCGCTGACCACGGACAAGGCGCTCGGCGACGTGAAGTCCCTCCTCGGCTTCGCCCAGAGCCTGCAGGGCATCGACGCGCAGGACATGCAGATGATCACGCTGCCGGTGGGCGCGGACCCGTACGACACGAACCGCGTCGCCCCGCTCGCCAAGGAGTCCAAGATGGTCTGGGACGCCCTGCTCGCCGAGCAGCCGATCCCCGCCGAGGCCACCGCCGCCTCCGCCGGCGACAAGGGCAAGGCCGCCGAGATCGTCCGGTAGACCGACTCCGCGCGGGTGCGGAATACGCCGGCCGCCCCGCTCGTTGAGGAGGGCGTTCCCGGAATTTTGACAGGCAGCCCGGTCCTGGCAGACTGGTCTGTCGGCCCCGGTTCACGCAGTGCGCAATTCCGCCCCTGCGACCCGGCGCCCTCCCGAATCTAGGAGACACCTTGAAGCGCGATGTTCACCCCGAGTACGTCGAGACCCAGGTCAGCTGCACCTGCGGCGCGTCGTTCACCACCCGTAGCACCCTGACCGAGGGCACCATCCGTGCCGAGGTCTGCTCCGAGTGCCACCCGTTCTACACGGGCAAGCAGAAGATCCTCGACACCGGTGGCCGTGTCGCCCGCTTCGAGGCCCGCTTCGGCAAGGCTGCCGGCTCGAAGTAGCGAGCCCCCGGCGCCGGACCCCGGCTGCACCCCGTCCAACGGGGGCGGCCGGGCCGGCGCCTTTGTCGTCCCGCAGCCATTTTTCGTACTTTCACCCCAGGAGCCCCCGATGTTCGAGGCGGTCGAGGAACTGGTCGGCGAGCACGCCGACCTTGAGAAGAAGCTCGCCGACCCTTCGGTCCACTCCGATCAGGCCAATGCGCGCAAGCTGAACAAGCGCTATGCGGAGCTGACCCCGATCATCGCCACCTACCGGGCGTGGAAGCAGACCGGCGAGGACATCGACACCGCGAAGGAGCTCGCGGCCGACGACCCCGACTTCGCCGCCGAGGTCAAGGAGCTGGGCGCGCAGCGCGAGGAGCTCACCGAGAAGCTGCGCCTGCTGCTGGTCCCGCGCGACCCCAGCGACGACAAGGACGTCCTCCTGGAGATCAAGGCGGGCGCCGGCGGCGACGAGTCCGCCCTGTTCGCCGGCGACCTGCTGCGCATGTACCTGCGCTACGCCGAGCGGGTCGGCTGGAAGACCGAGATCATCGACTCCACCGAGTCCGAGCTCGGCGGCTACAAGGACGTCCAGGTCTCCGTCCGCACCAAGGGCGGCAACGGCGCCACCGAGCCCGGCCAGGGCGTGTGGGCCCGGCTGAAGTACGAGGGCGGCGTCCACCGCGTCCAGCGCGTCCCGGCCACCGAGTCGCAGGGCCGCATCCACACCTCCGCCGCCGGCGTGCTCGTCACCCCGGAGGCCGAGGAGGTCGAGGTCGAGATCAACCCGAACGACCTGCGCATCGACGTGTACCGCTCGTCCGGCCCCGGCGGCCAGTCCGTCAACACCACCGACTCGGCCGTGCGCATCACGCACATCCCGACCGGTGTGGTCGCCTCCTGCCAGAACGAGAAGAGCCAGCTCCAGAACAAGGAGCAGGCCATGCGCATCCTGCGGTCCCGCCTGCTGGCGGCCGCCCAGGAGGCCGCCGAGCAGGAGGCCGCGGACGCCCGCCGCAGCCAGGTCCGCACCGTGGACCGGTCCGAGAAGATCCGGACGTACAACTTCCCGGAGAACCGGATCTCGGACCACCGGACCGGGTTCAAGGCGTACAACCTGGACCAGGTGCTCGACGGCGACCTCGACTCGGTTATCCAGGCCTGCGTCGACACGGACTCGGCCGCCAAGCTCGCGGCCGCGAACTCCAACTGACCCGTCCCCCGCCACCCCCCCCGTACGACAGCAGCCCGGAGGACCAGCGTGAACTTGCTGCTTGCCGAGGTGGCCCAGGCCACCCAGCGGCTGGCCGCCGCAGGCGTGCCCTCACCGCGCTTCGACGCGGAGGAGCTCGCGGCCTTCGTCCACGGCGTCAAACGGGGGGAACTGCACCACGTCAAGGACGCCGACTTCGACGCCCGCTACTGGGAGGCAGTCGCCCGCCGCGAGGCGCGCGAGCCGCTCCAGCACATCACCGGGCGGGCCTTCTTCCGCTACCTGGAGCTCCAGGTCGGGCCCGGGGTGTTCGTGCCCCGGCCCGAGACCGAGTCGGTCGTCGACTGGGCCATACAGGCCGTCCGGGCGATGGACGTCGTCGAGCCGCTGATCGTGGACCTGTGCACCGGCTCCGGCGCGATCGCGCTCGCCATGGCCCAGGAGGTGCCCCGCTCGCGCGTGCACGCGGTGGAGCTGTCCGAGGACGCGCTGCGCTGGACCCGCAAGAACGCCGAGGGCTCCCGGGTCACCGTCCACCAGGGCGACGCCCTGGAGGCCCTGCCGGAGCTCGACGGGCAGGTCGACCTGGTGATCTCCAACCCGCCGTACATCCCGCTCACCGAGTGGGAGTACGTCGCCCCCGAGGCGCGCGACCACGACCCGGAGATGGCGCTCTTCTCCGGCGAGGACGGCCTCGACACCATCCGCGGCATCGAGCGGACCGCGCACCGGCTGCTGCGGCCCGGCGGGATCGTCGTCGTCGAGCACGCCGACACCCAGGGCGGCCAGGTCCCGTGGATCTTCGCCGAGGAGCTGGGCTGGGCGGACGCCGCCGACCACCCCGACCTCAACAACCGCCCGCGCTTCGCGACCGCCCGCAAGGCCCGGCCGTGAGCGCCCCCCGACCCGCCCCCACTCCGCTGCACGAGGAGGCCCGCTGATGGCCCGGCGATACGACTGCAACGACGCGACGGACCGCAGGACGGGCCTGCGCGAAGCCGCCTCCGCCGTGCGCCGCGGCGAGCTCGTCGTACTGCCCACGGACACGCTGTACGGCATCGGCGCCGACGCCTTCAGTGCGGAGGCCGTCGGCGACCTCCTCACCGCCAAGGGCCGCGGCCGCAGCATGCCCACCCCGGTCCTCATCGGCTCCCCGAACACCCTGCACGGCCTCGTCACGGACTTCTCCGAGCAGGCGTGGGAGCTCGTCGACGCCTTCTGGCCGGGCGCGCTGACGCTCGTCGCCAGGCACCAGCCGTCGCTGGCCTGGGACCTCGGGGAGACCCGCGGCACCGTCGCCGTGCGCATGCCGCTGCACCCCGTCGCGATCGAGCTGCTGACCGAGGTCGGCCCGATGGCGGTGTCCTCGGCGAACCTGAGCGGGCACCCGGCCCCGGAGGACTGCGACGCGGCCCGCCGGATGCTCGGCGACTCCGTCTCCGTCTACCTGGACGGCGGCCCGACGCCCGGCATCCAGCCGTCGTCGATCGTCGACGTCACCGGGAAGGTCCCCGTCCTGCTGCGCGAGGGCGCGCTGTCCGCCGGACAGCTGCGGGAGGTCGTACCCGACCTCGAGGTGGCCCCGTGAGCCCTCAGGGGCGTGGCATAGCCGGCGGCGGCGTCCCCGCGGCCGCCCAGGGGCGGCCCGCGGCGGGGGAGCCGGCGGGCCCGGACACCTTCCGCATCCTCCACGTCAGCACCGGCAACGTGTGCCGCTCGCCCATCACCGAGCGGCTGAACCGGCATGCGCTGGCGCACCGCCTGGGGCAGGTTCCGGCCAGCGGGCTGATCGTCGAGAGCGCCGGCACCTGGGGCCACGAGGGCGCCCCGATGGAGGCGAACGCCGCCGCCGTCCTCGCCGACTTCGGCGCCGACGCCACCGGGTTCACGGGCCGCGAGCTCCTCGACGAGCACGTCATCCGGGCCGACCTCGTCCTGACCGCCACCCGCGACCACCGGGCGCAGGTCATCTCCATGGGGCACTCGGCCGGCCTGCGCACCTTCACGCTGAAGGAGTTCACCCGCCTGGTGCGGGCGATAGATCCGGCCACCCTGCCCCCACTCGACGACGGTGTCGCCGAGCGCGCCCGGGCCCTCGTACGGGCGGCTGCGGCGCTGCGCGGCTGGCTGCTGGCCCCCTCCCCGGACGCGGACGAGGTCCACGACCCGTACGGTGCGCCGATCACCTTCTTCCGCTCGATCGGCGACGAGATCAACCAGGCGCTGGACCCGGTCGTGACGGCGCTGACGGGCGTCGCCGCGCCCCGCTGAGCCGCCCGTGCCCCGCAGGGCGCGACGGGCCCCGCGGGCCTACAGTGGCGGTACCCGGGTATCCCACTGGAGTCGCGCCATGAGCGTCATCACCCCGCCCACGGACCTGCTGCGGCAGCAGGATCCGCAGATGGCCGACGTGCTCGCCGGGGAGGCGCAGCGGCAGGCCACCACGCTGCAGCTGATCGCCGCCGAGAACTTCACCTCGCCCGCCGTGCTCGCCGCGCTCGGCTCGGCGCTCGCCAACAAGTACGCCGAGGGCTACCCGGGCAACCGGTACCACGGCGGCTGCGAGTACGCCGACCTCGCCGAGCGGACCGCCGCCGAGCGGGCGCGGGCGCTGTTCGGCGCCGAGCACGCCAACGTCCAGCCGCACTCCGGCTCCTCGGCGATGCTCGCCGCGTACGCGGCCCTGCTGCGGCCGGGGGACACCGTCCTCGCGATGGGCCTGCCGTACGGCGGGCACCTCACCCACGGCTCTCCGGCCAACTTCTCGGGCCGCTGGTTCGACTTCGTCGGCTACGGGACCGACGCCGAGACCGGGCTGATCGACTACCACCAGGTGCAGCAGCTGGCGCGGACCCACCGGCCGAAGGCGATCGTCTGCGGCTCCATCTCCTACCCGCGGCACCCCGAGTACTCGGTGTTCCGGGAGATCGCCGACGAGGTGGGGGCCTACTTCATCGCCGACGCCGCCCACCCCATCGGGCTGGTGGCCGGCGGGGCCGCGCCGAGCCCCGTCCCGTACGCCGACGTCGTCTGCGCCACGACGCACAAGGTGCTGCGGGGCCCGCGGGGCGGGATGATCCTGTGCGGCGCCGAGTTCGCCGAGCGGATCGACCGGGCGGTGTTCCCGTTCACGCAGGGCGGCGCGCAGATGCACACCATCGCGGCGAAGGCCGTCGCCTTCGGGGAGGCGGCCCGCCCGGCGTTCACCACGTACGCCCATCGGGTGGTGGCCAACGCGCGGGTGCTCGCCGAGGCGCTGGAGGAGCGCGGGTTCGCCGTCACGACCGGCGGCACCGACACGCACCTGATCACCGCCGACCCGGCCGCGCTCGGCGTCGACGGCCCCGCGGCCCGGGGCCGGCTCGCCGCCGCGGGCATCGTGCTGGACACCTGCGCCCTGCCGTACGGGGACCAGCGCGGGATCCGGCTGGGCACGGCCGCGGTGACCACGCAGGGCATGGGCGAGCCGGAGATGGCGCGGATCGCCGGCCTGTTCGCCGAGGCGCTGCGCGGTCAGGCGGCGGGGGTGCGGGCGGAGGTGGCCGCTCTCGCGCAGGGCTTCCCGCCGTACGGCCGGTGAGCGCGGCCGGGCGGGGCCGGCTGCAACCGCCGACCGGACCCCTCGCGTCCTCGGCATGGGGCACATCACGGCTAATGTGTGGGGCTGAGATGGCCGGCGATACATCTGGGGCAGCCCGTGCGTGAATATCTGCTGACGCTTTGCGTCACGGTCGCGGTGACCTATCTGCTCACCGGGCCCGTTCGGAAGTTCGCCATCGCGGCCGGGGCGATGCCCGAGATCCGCGCCCGCGACGTGCACCGCGAGCCCACTCCGCGGCTCGGCGGCATCGCGATGTTCGGCGGCCTGTGCGCGGGCCTGCTGGTCGCGGACCACCTGCCGAACCTGAACGGCGTCTTCGAGCTGTCGAACGAGCCGCGGGCGCTGCTCTCCGGGGCGGCGCTGATCTGGCTGATCGGCGTCCTCGACGACAAGTTCGAGATCGACGCCCTGATCAAGCTGGGCGCGCAGATGATCGCCGCGGGCGTGATGGTCATGCAGGGCCTGACCATCCTGTGGATCCCCGTCCCGGGTGTCGGGACGGTCGCGCTCACGCAGTGGCAGGGCAACCTGCTGACGGTCGCGCTGGTGGTGATCACCATCAACGCGGTGAACTTCGTCGACGGCCTCGACGGCCTGGCCGCGGGCATGGTCTGCATCGCCGCCGCGGCGTTCTTCCTGTACGGGTACCGGATCTGGTTCGGCTACGGCATCGAGGCGGCGGCGCCGGCGACCCTCTTCGCGGCGATCCTGATGGGCATGTGCCTGGGCTTCCTGCCGCACAACATGCATCCGGCCCGCATCTTCATGGGCGACTCGGGGTCCATGCTCATCGGCCTCGTCCTGGCCGCCGGCACGATCTCGATCACCGGCCAGGTGGACCCGGACACCATGGCGCTCTTCGCGGGCGGCGAGCGCAACGCGACGCACGCGATGCTGCCGGTCTTCATCCCGCTGCTGCTGCCGCTGACGATCATCGCGATCCCGATGACGGACCTGATCCTGGCCATCGTGCGGCGCACCTGGAACGGCCAGTCGCCCTTCGCCGCGGACCGCGGGCACCTGCACCACCGGCTGCTGGAACTCGGCCACTCGCACAGCCGCGCCGTGCTGATCATGTACTTCTGGTCGGGGCTCTTCGCCTTCAGCGCGGTGGCCTACTCGGTGCACTCGGCCTCGATGTGGATCGTCTTCGTGATCGCCCTGCTCAGCGCCGTGGGCCTCGTCCTGCTGCTCCTGCCGCGCTTCACGCCGCGCGCCCCGCGCTGGGCGGAGTTCCTGGTGCCGCCGCGCTACCGGCACGCGGAGCGGGCCGCGGAGGCGGCCGCACAGGACGCCTCGGGGCGGGAGCCGGAGCCGGCGCGGGCGGTCGCGGTGGGCGTCTCCGGCGTCAACGGCGCGACAGCGGTGGGCCCCCGTTCGCGGTTCCCCGAGCGGCGTAAGGCCGGATCCGCGCGCTGACGGCGCATCCGCAATTCGGAATCGAAACGCCTTTACCACACGAAACGGCCGCCCGTCGTGCACACACGGGCGCGTTAGCTCTCATGTGTGACAGTAAGCACACGAGCCAGGTAAAGCTCTCATCAAATAGTTTGTGATACCGTTCACTAAACCCGGTGACAGTGCCGAAGGGTCGTAGTGCGACGGTCCCTCGGCCCGAGCGTTCTGCTCGGACCGGGCCTTACGCTCGTCCCGTACGAGTCCCGTACCCCCACCACCACGCGGAGCTACCCCGCCATGCGGTCTGATGACGTCCGATCCCTGCTGCAAACCGCCGTACCCACCGCTGCCGCCGGCGCTGTCGCCGCGATCGTCAGCGGCGTGGTCGCGGGTGGCGAGGGGGCCATCGGTGCGCTCGTCGCCACGCTGGTGGTGATCGCGTTCATGGGTGTCGGCTTCGTCGTACTGCAGCACACGGCCCGGTCGTGGCCGCATCTGTTCCAGATGATGGGCCTGGTCCTCTACACGACCCAGATCCTGCTGCTGTTCGTCTTCGTCGCCGCGTTCCGGGACACGACGCTTTTCAACCCCAAGGCCTTCGCCATCTCGCTGGTCGTCGCGACGCTCGTCTGGATCGCCGCGCAGACCCGCGCCCACATGAAGGCCAAGATCCTTTACGTCGAGCCGAACGCCGACAAGGGTGACAAGCCCGAAAACACGGGGTCCTCGTCGTGAAGGGTAGGGGCGGGATAAGTGGTCGTTCGAGATGCTGCTATCGTCCGGTGCCGTGTGCGGCATCGCGGGCGCGGGCATCTGAGCTGACGCCTGCTCAATCGCGAGGCTCAATGCCTGCCGGCCGCCCCCACATCCGTAAGACCAGTCCCGTGCCGACCCGCGGCCCTGCGCCGCGCCGACACAACGAGGTTGCCGTACCTATGCGCCACGCTGAAGGAGCCCGCGGTGAGTGCTGACCCGACGCAGGTGCTCGCCTTCGAGACCGATTGCCACATCTTCGACGGCTGTGGCTTCCCGGCTCCTGGCCTGCACTCGTTCCTGTTCGAGCCGATCTTCGGCGACGCGGACAGCAGCGTCTACTTCAACAAGACGATGCTGCTGGCCCTGCTCGGGTCCGTCATCATCCTCGCCTTCTTCTGGGCGGCCTTCCGCAAGCCGAAGGTGGTTCCCGGAAAGCTGCAGATGGTCGCCGAGGCCGGCTACGACTTCGTCCGCCGCGGCATCGTCTACGAGACCCTCGGCAAGAAGGAAGGCGAGAAGTACGTCCCCTTCATGGTCGCGACGTTCTTCTTCGTCTGGATGATGAACCTCTGGTCGATCATCCCGGTCGCCCAGTTCCCGGTGACCTCCGTCATCGCCTACCCGGCCGGCCTCGCGCTCGTCATCTACGTCATGTGGATGTCGGTCACCTTCAAGCGCCACGGCTTCATCGGCGGCCTGAAGAACCTGACGGGCTACGACAAGTCGCTCGGCGGGATCCTGCCGCTGGTCATGCTGATCGAGTTCTTCTCGAACGTCCTGGTCCGCCCCTTCACCCACGCGGTCCGTCTCTTCGCGAACATGTTCGCCGGTCACACGCTGCTGCTGCTCTTCACGATCGCCAGCTGGTACCTGCTGAACGGCATCGGCATCGCCTACGCCGGTGTCTCGTTCGTGATGGTCATCGTGATGACCGCCTTCGAGCTCTTCATCCAGGCTGTCCAGGCCTACGTCTTCGTGCTCCTGGCCTGCAGCTTCCTCCAGGGCGCCGTCGCCGAGCACCACTGACCGGCCCCACCCCCAAACCATCAGACGTCCGGTGGCCAACCCCCACCGGTCCATGAAAGAGAAGGAAGAACCGGCATGTCCGCTCTCGCGCAGACCCTCGCCGCTGGCGTCGAAATCAAGGGCAACCTCGGCTCCATCGGCTACGGCCTCGCCGCCATCGGCCCCGGCGTCGGCGTCGGCATCATCTTCGGCAACGGCACCCAGGCCCTGGCCCGCCAGCCCGAGGCCGCCGGCCTGATCCGCGCCAACCAGATCCTCGGCTTCGCCTTCTGTGAGGCGCTCGCCCTCATCGGTCTGGTCATGCCGTTCGTCTACCCGACCTCCTGATCGCGGTAGCGAACACCCTTTAGACGGAAGGCACTGATGTGAACCCTCTGGTTCAGATTGCGGCTGAGGAGCCCCAGAGCCCCCTCATCCCGCCGATCCCCGAGCTGGTCATCGGTCTGATCGCCTTCGTCATCGTCTTCGGCTTCCTCGCCAAGAAGCTCCTCCCGAACATCAACAAGGTTCTGGACGAGCGCCGCGAGGCGATCGAAGGCGGTATCGAGAAGGCCGAAGCCGCTCAGACCGAGGCCCAGAGCGTGCTGGAGCAGTACAAGGCCCAGCTCGCCGAGGCTCGGCACGAGGCCGCTCGCCTGCGCCAGGAAGCGCTCGAGCAGGGCACTGCGCTCAAGGAAGAGCTGCGCGCAGAGGGCCAGCGGCAGCGTGAGGAGATCATCGCTGCCGGCCACGCCCAGATCGAGGCCGACCGCAAGGCCGCCTCGCAGGCCCTGCGCCAGGACGTGGGCAAGCTCGCCACCGACCTGGCCGGCAAGCTCGTCGGCGAGTCCCTTGAGGACGCCGCCCGCCAGAGCCGCACCATCGACCGCTTCCTCGGCGAGCTCGAGGAGAAGGCCGAGGCGGCCCGATGAACGGAGCGAGCCGCGAGGCACTGGCCTCCGCGCGCGAGCGCCTCGACGCGCTGACGGACAACACGTCCGTCGACGCGGCGAAGCTCGCCGGTGAGCTGGCTGCCGTCACCGCGCTGCTCGACCGTGAGGTCTCGCTGCGCCGGGTCCTCACCGACCCGGCGCAGCCCGCCGAGGCCAGGGCCGAGCTGGCGCAGCGCCTGCTCGCCGGCCAGGTCGGCGGGGAGACCCTCGACCTGGTCATGGGCACGGTCCGGTCCCGCTGGTCCCAGTCCCGCGACCTCGTCGACGGCCTGGAGCAGCTGGCGGACACCGCCGACCTCACGGCGGCCCAGCAGAGCGGCGCGCTCGACGGCGTCGAGGACGAGCTGTTCCGGTTCACCCGGATCGTCGCCTCGAACCCCGAGCTGCGCGCCGCGCTGACCGACCGGACGGCCACCGCCTCCGCCAAGGGCGAGCTGCTGCGCAGCCTGCTCGGCGGCAAGGCCCACGCCGTCACCGAGCGGATGGTCACCCGTCTCGTCACGCACCCGCGTGGACGTAGCCTGGAAGGGGGCCTCGAGGCCCTGTCCAAGCTCGCCGCCGAGCGCCGTGACCGCGTGGTCGCCACCGTGACCAGCGCGATCCCGCTCAGCGACGCGCAGCGCGCGCGTCTCGGCGCGGTGCTGGCCAAGCTGTACGGCCGCCAGATGCACCTGAACCTGGACGTCGACCCCGAGGTCGTCGGCGGGATCGTGGTGAAGATCGGCGACGAGGTCATCGACGGCAGCATCGCGAACCGCCTCGCCGAGGCGGAGCGCCGCATGGCCGGCTGACCGGCCACAAACAGAACAAAGATTCCTAGCGGCCCGGTTGGGCCGTGCAGAACTTGCAGAAGATTCCTGGGGGTCGCCCCCAGACCCCTATGAAGCTTCAGGCCCAACAAGGAGAGCAGGGAACCCAGATGGCGGAGCTCACGATCCGGCCGGAGGAGATCCGGGACGCACTGGAGACTTTCGTCCAGTCGTACAAGCCGGACGCGGCCTCGCGCGAGGAGGTCGGCACGGTCAGCGTTGCCGGTGACGGCATCGCGAAGGTGGAGGGCCTGCCCTCCGCCATGGCGAACGAGCTGCTGAAGTTCGAGGACGGCACCCTCGGCCTCGCGCTCAACCTCGAGGACCGCGAGATCGGTGCGATCGTCCTCGGCGAGTTCAGCGGCATCGAGGAGGGCCAGCCGGTGCAGCGCACCGGTGAGGTGCTCTCCGTCGGCGTCGGCGAGGGCTACCTCGGCCGTGTCGTCGACCCGCTCGGCAACCCGATCGACGGTCTCGGCGAGATCGCGACCGAGGGCCGCCGCGCCCTCGAGCTGCAGGCCCCGGGCGTCATGCAGCGCAAGTCCGTGCACGAGCCCATGGAGACGGGTTACAAGGCCGTCGACGCCATGACGCCGGTCGGCCGCGGCCAGCGTCAGCTGATCATCGGCGACCGCCAGACGGGCAAGACCGCCCTGGCCGTCGACACGATCATCAACCAGCGCGAGAACTGGCGCTCGGGCGACGTGAACAAGCAGGTCCGCTGCATCTACGTCGCCATCGGCCAGAAGGGCTCCACCATCGCTTCCGTGCGCGCCGCGCTGGAAGAGGCCGGTGCCCTGGAGTACACGACCATCGTCGCCGCCCCGGCGTCCGACCCGGCCGGCTTCAAGTACCTGGCGCCCTACACCGGCTCCGCCATCGGCCAGCACTGGATGTACCAGGGCAAGCACGTCCTGATCGTCTTCGACGACCTGTCGAAGCAGGCCGACGCCTACCGCGCCGTGTCGCTGCTGCTGCGCCGTCCGCCGGGCCGCGAGGCCTACCCGGGCGACGTCTTCTACCTGCACTCCCGCCTGCTGGAGCGCTGCGCCAAGCTGTCGGACGACATGGGCGCCGGCTCGATGACCGGTCTGCCGATCGTCGAGACCAAGGCGAACGACGTGTCGGCGTTCATCCCGACCAACGTCATCTCCATCACCGACGGCCAGTGCTTCCTGGAGTCCGACCTGTTCAACGCCGGCCAGCGCCCGGCCCTGAACGTCGGTATCTCGGTCTCCCGTGTCGGTGGCTCCGCGCAGCACAAGGCCATGAAGCAGATCTCCGGCCGCCTGCGCGTCGACCTCGCCCAGTACCGCGAGCTGGAGGCGTTCGCCGCGTTCGGTTCCGACCTGGACGCCGCGTCGAAGTCCTCCCTGGAGCGCGGCAAGCGCATGGTCGAGCTGCTCAAGCAGGGCCAGTACCAGCCGATGCCGGTCCAGGAGCAGGTCATCTCCATCTGGGCGGGCACCACCGGCAAGATGGACGACGTCCCGGTCGAGGACATCCGCCGCTTCGAGTCCGAGCTGCTCGAGTTCCTGCGCCACAACCGCAAGGACCTCCTGACCTCGATCCGCGAGGGCGGCAAGATGTCGGACGACACCCTCCAGTCCGTCGCCGACGCCATCGCCGACTTCAAGAAGCAGTTCGAGACCTCGGACGGCAAGCTTCTGGGCGAAGACGCTCCGGCCGGCAAGTAACGACGGAAGGGACCTGACTCATGGGAGCCCAGCTCCGGGTCTACAAGCGTCGCATCCGATCCGTTACCGCGACCAAGAAGATCACCAAGGCGATGGAGATGATCGCCGCCTCGCGCATCGTCAAGGCGCAGCGCCAGGTGGCGGCCTCCACGCCGTACGCGACCGAGCTCACCCGTGCGGTGACCGCGGTGGCGACCGGCTCCAACACCAAGCACCCGCTCACCACCGAGGCCGAGTCCCCGGTGCGCGCGGCGGTGGTGCTGCTCACGAGCGACCGCGGTCTGGCCGGCGGCTACTCGTCCAACGCCATCAAGGCTGCGGACCGGCTGACGGAGCGGCTGCGCGGTGAGGGCAAGGAGGTCGACCACTACATCGTCGGCCGCAAGGGTGTCGCCTACTACAACTTCCGCGAGCGCAAGATCGTGGACAGCTGGACCGGCTTCACCGACAGCCCGAGCTACGCGAACGCGAAGGCCGTCGCCGCCCCGCTGATCGAGGCCGTCACCAAGGAGACGGCCGAGGGCGGCGTGGACGAGCTGCACATCGTCTACACGGAATTCGTGTCGATGATGACGCAGAACGCGGTGGACAACCGGATGCTGCCGCTCAGCCTCGAGAAGGCGTCGGAGGAGACGGTCGGCAAGGGCGAGATCCTGCCGCTGTTCGACTTCGAGCCGTCGGCGGAGGACGTCCTCGACGCCCTGCTGCCGCGCTACGTCGAGAGCCGCATCTACAACGCGCTGCTGCAGGCCGCTGCTTCCGAGCACGCCGCCCGCCGCCGCGCGATGAAGTCGGCCACCGACAACGCCGGTGAGCTGATCACCAGCCTCACCCGGCTTGCCAACGCGGCCCGCCAGGCCGAAATCACCCAGGAAATCAGCGAGATCGTCGGTGGCTCCGCAGCCCTGGCCGACGCGAACGCGGGGAGTGACAAGTAAGTGACGACGTCTATCGATAACGCAGTGGCTGCCGCCACCGGCCGCATCGCGCGGGTCATCGGCCCGGTCGTCGACGTGGAGTTCCCCGTCGACGCGATGCCGGAGATCTACAACGCGCTGACCGTCCAGGTCGCCGACCCGGCCGAGGAGGGCGCGCTCAAGACGCTGACCCTCGAGGTCGCGCAGCACCTGGGTGACGGCATGGTGCGCACCATCTCCATGCAGCCCACCGACGGCCTGGTCCGCCAGGCAGTGGTCACCGACACCGGCAAGGGCATCACCGTGCCCGTCGGTGACGTCACCAAGGGCAAGGTGTTCAACACCCTGGGCCGCGTCCTCAACGAGGACGAGTCCACGGTCGCGAACGCCGAGCGCTGGCCGATCCACCGCAAGGCCCCGGCCTTCGACCAGCTCGAGTCCAAGACCGAGATGTTCGAGACCGGCCTGAAGGTCGTCGACCTCCTCACCCCGTACGTCAAGGGTGGAAAGATCGGTCTGTTCGGTGGTGCCGGTGTCGGCAAGACCGTTCTGATCCAGGAAATGATCATGCGTGTGGCGAAGCTGCACGAGGGCGTTTCCGTCTTCGCGGGTGTCGGTGAGCGCACCCGTGAGGGCAACGACCTCATGGTCGAGATGGAGGAGGCCGGCGTTCTCGACAAGACCGCGCTGGTCTTCGGCCAGATGGACGAGCCCCCGGGCACCCGTCTGCGCGTCGCCCTGGCCGGTCTGACCATGGCGGAGTACTTCCGCGATGTGCAGAAGCAGGACGTGCTGTTCTTCATCGACAACATCTTCCGCTTCACGCAGGCCGGCTCCGAGGTCTCCACGCTGCTCGGCCGCATGCCGTCCGCGGTGGGCTACCAGCCGAACCTGGCCGACGAGATGGGTCTCCTCCAGGAGCGCATCACCTCGACCCGCGGTCACTCGATCACCTCGATGCAGGCGATCTACGTCCCCGCGGACGACCTGACCGACCCGGCCCCGGCGACCACCTTCGCCCACCTCGACGCGACGACGGTCCTCTCCCGTCCGATCTCCGAGAAGGGCATCTACCCGGCCGTGGACCCGCTGGACTCCTCGTCCCGCATCCTCGACCCGCGGTACATCGCCAAGGACCACTACGAGGCCGCGACCCGCGTCAAGGGGATCCTGCAGAAGTACAAGGACCTCCAGGACATCATCGCGATCCTCGGTATCGACGAGCTCGGCGAGGAGGACAAGCTCGTTGTCCACCGCGCCCGCCGTGTCGAGCGCTTCCTGTCCCAGAACACCCACGCGGCGAAGCAGTTCACCGGCGTGGACGGTTCGGACGTCCCGCTCGACGAGTCGATCGCCGCGTTCAACGCGATCTGCGACGGTGAGTTCGACCACTTCCCCGAGCAGGCCTTCTTCATGTGCGGTGGTCTCGAGGACCTGAAGAAGAACGCCAAGGAGCTGGGCGTCTCCTGATCCGGGACGGCCGGGGCGGGGCGCGTACCCGCCCCCGGCCGAACCGATCGCACGGAGAGGGGCGGGTGCGTCCCGTCCCTCCCCGCACGCCCATTAGAATTCATCCAACACCCGGCGAACCTGCCGGGTGGTGACCCGAGGAGCCAACCTTGGCTGCTGAGCTGCACGTCGAGCTGGTCGCGGCGGACCGCAGTGTCTGGTCCGGCGAGGCCACCCTGGTCGTCGCCCGCACCACGTCCGGCGACATCGGCGTCATGCCCGGTCACCAGCCGCTTCTCGGCGTGCTGGAATCGGGCCCGGTGACCATTCGCACCAGTGACGGCGGTACGGTCGTCGCCGCGGTGCACGGCGGTTTCATCTCGTTCGCGGACAACAAGCTGTCCCTGCTGGCCGAGATCGCCGAGCTCGCGGACGAGATCGACGTCAAGCGTGCGGAGCGGGCGCTGGAGCGCGCCAAGTCGGAGGCGGATGCCGCCGCCGAGCGTCGCGCCGATGTCCGGCTGCGTGCGGTCGCGGGGCACTGAGTCCCGCACCGAACAGGTTTGTGACCTCAGCCGCGGCTCGTTCCGGAATTTCCGGGGACGGGTCGCGGCTGAGGCGATGTACGTCCGTTTTACTTGCGGTAGTCGATGAGCGAGGAGGTCGGTGAAGATGCTCCTCGCTCTGCTTGTGAGCGGCCTGGTCGTAGCCCTGGTGGTGATCGGCCTTTTCGTCTTCGGGCTGCGCCGGCGGCTGATCCAGCGCTCCGGCGGCACCTTCGACTGCAGCCTGCGCTGGGACGTGTCCGACAAGCACGACGTCTCCGGCAAGGGCTGGGTGTACGGGGTCGCCCGCTACAGCGGTGACCGTATCGACTGGTTCCGCGTCTTCTCCTACTCCCCGCGGCCCCGCAGGCTGCTGGAGCGGGGTTCGATCGAGGTCGTCGCGCGCCGCGCCCCGGAGGGCGAGGAGGAGCTGGCCCTGCTGTCCGACGCCGTCGTGCTCGGCTGCACCCACCAGGGGGTGCGCCTGGAGCTGGCGATGAGCGAGGACGCCCTGACCGGTTTCCTGGCCTGGCTGGAGGCGGCGCCGCCCGGCCAACGGGTGAATGTCGCGTAAGAATTCCCTGCCCCGTTGGGTGGGGGTCCCCCCAGACGAAGTCTGGGGGAGGGTGAATGTTGCCTGACATGCCGCCGCCCTCCCCGGGACTGACTGCTCCGGGGAGGGCGGCGGTGTCTTCGGGCCGCGGCCGGGGGCGGGGGGCGGATCCCGTCCCGCGGCCGCGGCGGTCAGCGGTTCACGGTGCGGGGGTCACTGCAGGCCGGAGTGGACGGCGGAGGCGAGCTCGCCGTTCGCGGTGTCGCCGCTGAACTCCCAGTAGAAGGCGCCCTTGAGGCCCTGCTGCTTGGCCCAGGCCATCTTGCCGGCGATGGTGGCGGGGGTGTCGTAGCTCCACCAGTTGCTGCCGCACTTGGCGTAGGCGGTGCCGGCGACCGTGCCGGTGGCCGGGCAGGTGCTCTTGAGGACCTTGTAGTCCTCGATGCCCTGCTCGTACGTGCCCTGCGCCGGGCCGGTGGCGGTGCCGCCGGGGGCGGCCTGGGTGACGCCGGTCCAGCCGCGGCCGTAGAAGCCGATGCCGAGGTTCAGCTTGCTGCCCGGGACGCCCTTGGCCTTGAGCTTGGCGATGGCGTCGGCGGAGTTGAAGCCGGCCTGCGGGATGCCGGCGTACGAGGTGAGCGGGGAGTGCGGGGCGGTCGGGCCCTTCGCCGCCCAGGCGCCGAAGAAGTCGTACGTCATGACGTTGTAGAAGTCGGTGTACTGCGCGGCGCCCGCGTAGTCCGCGGCGTCGATCTTGCCGCCGTCGGAGGCGTCGGCAGTGATCGCGGCCGTGACCAGGTTGTTCGGACCGAACTTGGCCTTCATGGCCTTCATCATGTTGGTGAACGCGGTCGGGCCCGAGGTGTCGCAGGTCAGGCCGCAGGCGTTCGGGTACTCCCAGTCGAGGTCGATACCGTCGAAGACGTCGGCCCAGCGGGGGTCCTCCACCAGGTCGTAGCAGGACTGGGCGAAGGCTGCCGGGTTGGCCGCGGCCTGGCCGAAGCCGCCCGACCAGGTCCAGCCGCCGAACGACCACAGCACCTTGATGTGCGGGTACTGGGCCTTCAGCTTGCGCAGCTGGTTGAAGTTGCCGCGCAGCGGCTGGTCCCAGGTGTCGGCCTTGCCGTCGACGCTCTGGTCGGCGCTGTAGGCCTTGTCGTAGTCGGCGTAGGCGTCGCCTATGGTGCAGCGTCCGCCCTGGACGTTGCCGAAGGCGTAGTTGATGTGCGTGATCTTCGCCGCGGTGCCGGAGGTGACCAGGTTCTTCACGTGGTAGTTGCGCCCGTAGACGCCCCAGTTGGTGAAGTAGCCGAGCTTGACCTTCTCACCCGGGTCCGGCGGGGTGGTGCCGCCCGGGGTGGTGACGGTCAGGGTGCCCGAGGAGGGCCCGGTCTGGCCCGCGGTGTCGCGTGCGGTCACGGAGTACGTGTACGCCGTCCCCTTGGTCAGGCCGGTGTCCGTGTACGAGGTCCCGGTGACCGTCGCGATCTTCGCGGAGCCGCGGTAGACGTCGTAGTCCTTGACGCCCTTGTCGTCGGTCGCCGCGGCCCAGGACAGGGCGGCCGAGGTCTCGGTGACCGTGCCGGCGGTGGGCGTGCCGGGGGCCGAGGGCGGGTTGTCGCCGGGCTCGGAGGGCCCGCCGTCGCAGGGGGCGCCGTTGAGCTTGCAGCCGGCGGGGGCTCCGGAGCCGCTGCCGTTGAAGCCGAAGGTGACGCTGGCGCCGGGCGCGAGGGTGCCGTTCCAGCCGACGTTCTTGGCGGTCCAGTGGTCGGCGGAGTTGGTGACCGCGGCGTCCCAGGCCGAGTTGACCCGGGTGCCCGAGGGGAAGTCCCACTCGACGGTCCATCCGGTGAGGGTGGTGGTGCCGGTGTTCTTCACCGTCCACCTGCCCTCGAAGCCGGAGCCCCAGTCCGAGACCTTCGTGTACGTCGCCGTCGCGGACGCGGCGGCCTGCGCGGGGCCGGCCAGGGCCACGAGCCCGGCGGCCGGCACGGCGAAGGCGGCCACGGCCGCGGCGAGCCTGCGCATCAGACGGGTGGTGCGGGGTGGGGGTGCTGTGCTCAAGGGTGCTCCTCCGTAGGTCCGTCGCGGCCGCGGGGCCGGCTGCGACTCGGGGGTGGGACCTGCGCCGCCCGTGAGCGTCCCTGGCACGGCACGCTCACCACAGTTTCCGCGAGCGTAGAAAGGTCTGGACCAACCGTCAAGAGGTCCAGACCACAACGGAGTTGGAGGCGGGCTAGAGTCCCAGCTCCTGCGCGAGGACGGCCGCCTGCACCCGGCTGCGCAGCTCCAGCTTCCCCAGCAGCCTGCTCACGTGCGTCTTCACCGTCGCCTCGGCCATCGACAGCCGCACCGCGATCTCCGCGTTCGACAGGCCCTCGCCGAGGCAGCCCAGCACCTCCCGCTCCCGGCGGGTCAGGGACTCCACCGCGGCGGCCCGCTCCGGCGCCACGGCGGCCTTCGCCTTCTGCGGCGCCGCGAACTCGGCGATCAGGCGCCTGGTCACCGCCGGGGAGATCAGCCCCTCGCCGCGCGCGACGGTCCGCACGCCGGCGATCAGCTCCGCCGCGTCGGCGTTCTTCAGCAGGAAGCCGGCCGCGCCCGCCCGCAGCGCCCCGAAGACGTACTCGTCGAGGTCGAACGTCGTCAGGACCAGGACGTCGGCCAGGCCCTCCGCCACCACCTGCCGCGTCGCCGACACCCCGTCGAGCCGGGGCATCTGCACGTCCATGAGGACGAGGTCCGGGCGGAGCTCCCGGGCCAGCCGCACCGCCTCCTCGCCGTCCGCGGCCTCGCCGACGACCTCGATGTCGCCCGCGCTGCGCAGGATCAGCACCAGCCCCGCGCGCACCGCGCTCTGGTCCTCCGCCACCACCACCCGGAAGGTCACCCGGTCACCGCCTTCTCCTCCGCGGGCAGGACCGCCCGCACCCGCCAGAGCGGGCCCTCGCGGCCCGCCGTGAACTCCCCGCCCAGCAGCTCCGCCCGCTCCTGCATGCCGACCAGGCCGGCCCCGGAGCCGGGGGCGCGGCGCGGGGGCCGGTCGGCGCAGGGCGACTCGACCGCCACCGTCAGCAGCCCGCCGGCGCGGGCCACGCGGACCCGTACCGTGCCGGGGGCGGCGTGCTTGAGGGCGTTGGTGAGCGACTCCTGGACGATGCGGTACGCCGCCAGCTCCACGGGGGCCGGCAGCGGATCCGGCCCGTTCCCCCGCTCGTCGCACAGCTCGAACTCCAGCCCGCTTCCCCGGCCGTTGACGCGGGCCTGCGCCACGAGGGCGTCGAGCCCGTCCAGGGTGGGCGTCGCGACGGCCTCCTGCTCCGCGCCCGCGTCCCGCAGCAGCCCGATCAGCCGGCGCATCTCGGCCAGCCCCTGCACGCTGTTCTCGCGGATCACCCCGAGGGCCTCGCGGCTCGTCGCGGGGGAGTCGATGGACAGGGCCGCCGTGGAGTGGATGGCGATCGCGGACAGGTGGTTGGCCACCATGTCGTGCAGTTCGCGGGCCATCCGCGCCCGCTCGGCCACCACCGCCTGGGTACGGTCCATCTCGGCCAGCAGCGCCGTCTGCTCCGCGCGCAGCCGGGCGGCGACGGCGGCCTCGCGGTGGTTGCGCAGGGTCGCGCCCGTCAGCGCCGGGCCGAAGCTGACGATGCCGGTGACCACGCCGATCATCAGCGCCTGCGGGGTGCGGAGCCAGGCCACCGCGATGATCGTGACGGCCACGGTGACCAGGCCGGTCGAGACCGGCAGCCGCCGGGCCATCGGGGGCTTTCCGTAGAGGGCGGCCGCGTACACCAGGTCCGTGAAGATCATGATCGTGCCGAAGTTGCCCACGGTGAACTGGTCCGCGATCACGGCGAGGGTGCCGACGCCCATGATGAGGTGCGGGCAGCTGCGGCGCACCAGCTCCAGCGGCCCGATCACCAGCAGCGGGACCAGGGCCGCCCAGGCGGGGAAGAAGTGCCGGTTGTTCGTGGTGTAGATGCCGAGCGACCACAGCAGCACCCCGCCGAGCACGCTGACCGCGGCGAGGAGCACGTCGTCGCGGTGGGGGCGGGGGAGCCGGCGGCTCGGTGCGGGGGCGGTCGGGGTCTCGGTCGCGGTCACGTCCCCATCCAACACGCTGAGCGGCCCGGGGGCCTCGCCGCCGGGGCGTACCGCGCGGGCGGTCCACTACACCGAAGGATGCAGTCCCGGTTCACCTGCGGAGACGACGAACCGGCGCGCCGCGGGGGAGAGGCTGGGACCAGGTGCCGGGCGGCCGTCGGCCGCCGCACCGCCGAACCCCCCAGCGAATGGAGAAACCCGTGCTCGTCGCCCTGATCGTCGCCTGCGAGGTGGGCTTCTGGGTGCTGCTCGCCGCCGGCCTCGCCCTGCGCTACTTCGCGAGGATGCCCCGGCTCGGGGCGGCCGTCCTGCTGTGCGAGCCGCTGCTGGAGCTGGTGCTGCTGGTGGTCTCCACGCTGGACCTCAGGAACGGCGGGGAGCCGTCCTGGAAGCACGGCCTCGCCGCCCTCTACATCGGCTACACGGTCGGATTCGGCCACTACACCGTGAAGTGGCTCGACCGGCATGCCGCCCACCGCTTCGCCGGCGGCCCCAAGCCGCCGGGCCCGAAGTACGGCAGGGAACGGGCCCGCCACGAGGCGAAGCTGTGGCTGCGGACCGTGGCCGCCGGCGCCGTCGCCCTCGCCCTGCTGGAGGCCGCGATCCTCTACGTCGGCGACGCGGGCGACACCTCCGGCCTGCGCGGCTGGCAGTTCGGCGCCCTGCGCGCGGTCGCCATCCACGGCATCGTGGCCGCCACGTACTGGATCTGGCCCCGCAAGGCCCCGGCGGCCGGGACCCCGGAGGCGCCAAAGACCCCGGCCCCCGGCGCCGACCCGGCCCTCCCCGGCCGGCGCGACGCCTGAGGCCCGTTCGGCAGGTCAGTCCCGCTCGCCGCCCGGCACCCACAGCACGTCCCCGACCTCCTTGTTGGCCGTACGCGCCAGGATGAACAGGAGGTCGGAGAGGCGGTTGAGGTAGGTGGCGGTCAGCGGGTTCATCACCTCGCCGTGCACCTCCAGCGCCGCCCACGTGGAGCGCTCCGCTCGGCGGACCACGGTGCAGGCCTGGTGCAGCAGGGCCGCTCCGGGCGTGCCGCCGGGGAGGATGAAGCTGCGCAGCTTCTCCAGCTCCGCGTTGAAGCGGTCGCAGTCGGCCTCCAGCTTGTCGACGTAGAACTGCTCGACCCGCAGCGGCGGGTACTCCGGCTCCGCCACGACCGGGGTGCAGAGGTCCGCGCCGACGTCGAACAGGTCGTTCTGCACCCGCACCAGCACCTTCACGACCTCGTCCGGCAGGCCGCCGAGGGCGATCGCCGTGCCGATGGCCGCGTTCGCCTCGTTCGCGTCGGCGTACGCGGAGATCCGCAGGTCCGTCTTGGCGGTGCGGCTCATGTCGCCGAGGGCCGTCGTGCCCTTGTCGCCCGTGCGGGTGTAGATGCGCGTGAGGTTCACCATGCGGCCAGCGTAGGGGAGTCGCGGGCGCTGCGGCTGCTGGGCCGGACCGGTGTGATGTCCGTCATCTGAGACGTGACGCGTGTTACTTCCCGGTCACACCACCGCCCGCGACCGCTAGTCTCCGGCCGAGAGGCACGAGACCGGGCCGTTTCAAGAACGAGGGGTGTGCAGTGGCTGGGAAGCTCGCCGTCATCGGTGCGGGGCTGATGGGTTCGGGAATCGCTCAGGTCTCCGCTCAGGCGGGATGGGACGTCGTCCTGCGCGACGTCACCGACGCCGCGCTGACCCGGGGCACCGACGGCATCAAGGCCTCGTACGACAAGTTCGTCTCCAAGGGGAAGATGGCGGCCGAGGACGCGGAGGCCGCGCTCGCCCGCATCACCACGACGACCGACCTGGACGCGGTCGCGGACGCCGACATCGTCGTCGAGGCCGTCTTCGAGAAGCTCGAGGTCAAGCACGAGATCTTCCGCGCCCTGGACAAGCTCGTCCGCGAGGACGCGATCCTGGCCTCCAACACCTCCGCCATCCCGATCACCAAGATCGCCGCGGTGACGGAGCGCCCGGAGCGCGTCGTCGGCGCGCACTTCTTCTCGCCGGTGCCGATGATGCAGCTGTGCGAGCTCGTCCGCGGCTACAAGACCAGCGACGAGACCCTCGCCGCGACCCGCGCGTTCGCCGAGTCCGTCGGCAAGACCTGCATCGTCGTCAACCGCGACGTGGCCGGCTTCGTGACGACCCGTCTGATCTCGGCGCTCGTCGTCGAGGCCGCCAAGCTGTACGAGTCGGGCGTGGCGTCCGCCGAGGACATCGACATCGCCTGCAAGCTCGGCTTCGGGCACGCCATGGGCCCGCTCGCCACCGCCGACCTGACCGGCGTCGACATCCTGCTGCACGCCACCGGCAACATCTACACCGAGTCCCAGGACGAGAAGTTCGCGCCGCCGGAGCTCATGCGCCGCATGGTCGACGCGGGCGACTTCGGGCGCAAGACGGGCCAGGGCTTCTACAAGCACTGAAACCGGACACCCGCACGGACGCCCCGGATTGGGGCGCCTGTTCGAGATATCGGCCCTGCGGGTGATTTTGGTATCGGTTCGCTCACGGTCGGCAACTTCACTGCCCGCGCCGCAGTCAGTTGCAGTGAGAGTTGCCGACCGCGGACCAGTCGGACCAGACACAAGCCAGCACTGCCGGGAGCGCATATGCACATCAGGGGCGACCACGCCGAACTCGCTGTCGGGGGCCGCCTCGACGTGCGCAGCGCGGCGGACGCCCGTACGGCCCTGCACACCGCCCTCGACCGCGGGCGCGGCGACCTCGTGCTCGACCTCACCGGACTCGACTCGTGGGACGCCACCGGCCTCGGCGTGATCATGGGCGCCCACCGCAGGGCCGGGCGGACCGGCCGCCGCCTCGTGCTGCGCGGGGTCCCGCCGCAGATGCAGCGCCTCCTGGTCGCCACCCGCCTCCACCGCATCCTCGCCATCGAGGGCGGCCTGGAAGCGGAATCGCTCCCGAGGGTCTGAGACCACAGGGGCAGCCGCCCCGCCGCCGCACCCGCCTGCGGAAACGTAACGGTACGGCGGATAACGCACCCCTGCGGTTCCGTGTTCGACCGGCCACCGTCTAGGGTCGGGCGGACACCGGACCGGCAGCGGCACCGCACGCGCCGGGCCGGACCGCAGAACGGCAACGGCACAGGGCGCGATCGGGGGCACAGGTCATGGACCGCACGCAGGGGCAGGCCGAACCGGGGGAGCGCGCCGCGGCGGGCCCCGGGGCGCACACCGCGCCCGGCCCCGTGGCCCGCGTCGTCACCCTCACCGCGGGCGACTACACCCTCACCGTCAACCCCGTCGACGGCAGCGAGATCGAGCCGCGCCGGCCCGGCACCGGCGGCGGTACCCCCGCCAAGCGCGACGCCGCAGGCCGCAGCGCCCACACCGCCGCCGCGCGGCCCCCCGCCCTGCCCGGCCCCGCAGCTCCCGCCCCCGTACTCGTCGGCCGCGAGGAGGAGCGCGAGCGCCTCGTACGCCTCCTCGGCCGCGGCCGCTCCGTACGGCTGACCGGACCGGCCGGATCCGGCCGCACCCGTCTGCTCGACGCGGTCGCCGCGGACTGCGCCCCGCTCGCGCCCGACGGCGTCGTCCGCCTCTCCGGATTCGGCCACCAGCAGCCCGGCGAACTCCTGTACGCGCTCCACGACGCCGTCTACCAGGCCCCCTGCGAGCGCCCCGGGCGCGCCGAACTCCTCGCCCGCGTCCGCGACATCGGCGCCATCGTCCTCCTCGACGACCTGGAGATGGGCGGCGCCGCCCTCGACGAGCTGCTCGCCGCCACCCCCGAGTGCGCCTACCTGCTGGCCGCCACCCCCGACACCCGCGCCCCCTCCGACGACTCCCACCTGGAGGAGGTCTTCCTCACCGGCCTCGGCCGGGCCGACTGCCTGCGCCTCCTCGAAGCGCGGACCGGCCGCCCCCTCACCGACGCCGAAACCGCCTGGGCCGAGGACCTGCGCTTCGCCTCCGAAGGGCTGCCGCTGCGCTTCGTGCAGGCCGCCGCCCTGCTGCGGCGCCGCGACGAGCTCAACCGGGCCGCCGCCGCCGACGACGACGAGGAGCCCGGCGTCTTCGAGGAGCGGCCCCGGTCCGCCGGACCCGTCCCGCTGCCGGCGCTCGCCGAGGCCGCGGCCCCCGCCGAGCTGCTCGCCTCGCGGGCCAGCGAGTCGGCGCGCGCCGCACTGCGGATCGCCTGCGCGCTCGGCGGGGAGCTGCCGCACCACGCCCACCTGCCCGCCCTGGTCGGGGACACCCACGCCGACTCGGCGGTCGCCGAACTCCTGGCCGCCGGCCTGATCACGCCGGTCGGCCCGCGCCACCGGCTCGCCGCAGGGGTGGCCCGGCAGCTTGAGGAGGCCGGCTTCGGCGAGACCGCCGCGGAGGAGGCCCGTACCGCCGCCCGGCACTACGCCTGGTGGACCGGGCACTCCTCGGTGACCCCGGAGCGGGTCGCCGCCGAGGCGGACGCGGTCCTCGCGGCGCTCGCCGGCGCCGACGTCGTCGCCGGGGTGCTGCTCGCCCGCAGCGCGGCCCCGGCGTTCGCCGCGTCCCGGCACTGGGAGGCGTGGGAACGCGTGCTGCGCGCCGGCGCGGAGGCCGCGCGGAAGGCCGGAGAGGTCGCCGAACAGGCGTACTTCCACCACGAACTCGGCGTACTCGCCCTGTGCGAGGGCCGCGTGGACCGCGCGCGGGCCGAACTGGAGGCGTCGATCGGCCTCAAGGGCGCCCTCGCGGACAAGCGGGGCACCGTGGCCGGGCGCAGGGCCCTGGCCCTCGTCACGGACCGGGAGGCCGCCGTCCAGGCCTCGCCGCCGCTGCGGCTGGAGGCGCCGGCGGCGTCCGCCGCCGGGACGGCGGCCGTGCTGCCCGCCGGCTCCGGGGGAGCCGCGGGATCCCGCATACCCGGCGGCTCCGCGCGCCCGGGCGCGGCCTCAGCCGCAGCCTCCCCGTCCGCCGCGGCCCCCGCCGCCTCCGGGTCCGCCGCCCCCGCGGCGAAGCCCCGGCCGGCCGCCGCGCCTGTCGCCTCGGAGGCCCCGACCGCCGCGCTCCCGGCGTCGGAGGCGGTCACGGCCGCGCTGCCCGCCACGGGGGCCGCCACCACGGCGGTGCCGGTCATCCGGCCTGCCGTCGCGCCCGCCTCGCTCTCGAAGGTGTTCGAGGACGCCTTCCCCCTCGACCCCAAGCCCGCGCCCGGCCCCGTACCCGCGTCCGCGCCCGTCCCGCCGCCCGGGTACCCCGCGGGGCCCCCCGCTCCCGCGCGCGGTCCGGCCGCCCTGCTGCGGCAGCGGCGCAAGGCCGTCCTGACGGCCGCGGCCGGCGCGCTGACGGTGGCGGTGCTCGGCACGGTCGTCGGGCTCGCGATGAGCCCGTCCGGGACGCAGGCCCCGGCCGGCGGCTCCACGACCTCCTCGACCCCGCCGACGGGCACGCCGTCGAGCGGCGCAGGCCCGACGGGGACGGACGGCGGCGGCAGCGACTCCGCACCGCAGCCGGCCACGGCGCCGTCCCCCCGGCAGTCCGGCGCCTCCGCCGAGCCCGGCCAGAGCGCAGAGGCGAGCCCCACCAAGGGCACCCCCTCGCGCCGGCCGTCGCCCGGCACCGGGCCGTCCACGCAGAGCCCGCCGGTGACCGGCCCCACGGCCTCGTCGCCCTCGCCCAGCCAGAGCCCCGTCGCGAGCCCGACGCCGTCGCCGCCGCCCACGCCGACGGCCACCACGCCCCCGGCCACGGCCACCGGCACGACCAGCGCGGCGGGTCCGACCTCCCCGCAGGAGCCGTCCCCCCAGTCGTAGCGGCACGGTCGCAGCGGAACCCCCGCGCCGTACACGCACAGCGGCCGCGCCCCCACAGGGGGGCGCGGCCGACGTGACGGATGCGGGGCACCGATCCGGCCGCAGCGGATGCAGGCGGCGGCCGGTGCGGGAGACCGTCAGAACAGGCGCAGCTTGTCGTCCTCGATGCCGCGCAGCGCGTCGTAGTCGAGCACCACGCAGTCCATGCCGCGGTCCGAGGCCAGGACGCGCGCCTGCGGCTTGATCTCCTGGGCCGCGAACACGCCGCGCACCGGCGCCAGGTGCGGGTCCCGGTTGAGGAGCTCCAGGTAGCGGGTCAGCTGCTCGACGCCGTCGATCTCGCCGCGCCGCTTGATCTCGACCGCCACCGTCGCGCCCGAGGCGTCCCGGCACAGGATGTCCACCGGCCCGATCGCCGTCATGTACTCGCGCCGGATCAGCGTGTAGCCCTCGCCCAGGGTGTCGATGCGGTCCGCGAGGAGCTCCTGCAGGTGCGCCTCGACGCCGTCCTTGATGAGGCCCGGGTCGACGCCCAGCTCGTGGGAGGAGTCGTGGAGGACCTCCTCCATCGTGATGATGAGCTTCTCGCCCGCCTTGTTGACGACGGTCCACACGCCTGCCTGGTCGCCTGCGCCCTCCTTGAGAGTGCACGGAGGCGACATCCAGTTCAGCGGTTTGTACGCCCGGTCGTCCGCGTGGATCGAGACACTGCCGTCGGCCTTCACGAGGATCAGACGGGGTGCCGAGGGCAGGTGGGCGGTGAGGCGGCCCGCGTAGTCGACGGAGCAGCGGGCAATCACGAGACGCATGGTGCGCAACGCTACTCGACCCGCGGCCCCCCACGCGATTCGCCCCCGAAAGCCCCGTTCGCCGATGGCGCGTTGTATGCGCATTCTCCTGGTGCGGCCACCGGTGGGCGCCTACCGTGGTGGCGGGAGGTCGTCGAGCGTGCACAGTGCGTCGCCGCGCCGGCCGCCTCCCTCCCTGCCCGTAGGACCCCGGCTGCCCAGAGGACCGGGGTCGCGAGAGGAGAACCCATGTCGCTCGACGTCTCACCGGCCCTACTCGAACAGGCCGAGCGAGGCGAGGTCGACGAAGCCGCCTTCGTCGACTGCGTCCGGACCTCCCTGCCCTTCGCATGGGAGATGATCAGCTCGCTCGTGGCGCGGCTTGAGGTGGACGGCGGGGACTTCGCCGACAACCAGACGCCGCCGCCCGACGAGCAGGCGCGCGGGCAGCTGCTGCGCGCCCTCGCGAGCGACGCCATACGGGGTGCGCTCCAGCGGCACTTCGGGGTGCGCCTGGCCTTCCAGAACTGCCACCGCGTCGCCGTCTTCCCGCTGGACGCCTCCGCGGACGACCGCCTGGCCCGCTTCACCTCGATCCGCGGCCAGCTGCTCAACCAGTCGCCGGAGCTGCGCGACTGCTAGCGGCGGAGCGGCGGAGCGGCCGCCCCGGCCCGGGCCTCAGCGGAGGCGGGGCAGGACCTCGGCGGCGAGCCGGCGCACGTTCTCCTCGGTGGCCGCGAGGTCGCCGGACCCCTCCGCCAGCAGGGCGAACCGTGTGATGCCCGTCCGCTCGGACGTCGCCGCGAGGCGGTCCGCCGCCAGCCGCGGCGTCCCCACCGGGTGCAGGTCGCACAGCAGCCCGGTGTAGGCGGCGGGGTCGCGCATCGCCCGCTTCCGGCCGTCCACGGTGACGTGCGCGCCGAGGCCCTGCCTCAGCCACCCCGGCATCGCCTTCGCGAGCGTCTCGCGGGCGTCGCGCGTCCGGTCCGCGAGCTGGCACACGCCCGCCGACACGTGCGGGGCGTGCGGGTCGCGGCCCGCCTCGGCCGCCGTACGCCGGTACAGGGCCACCATCGCCGCCTTCTCCTCGTCCCCGCAGTGCATGCCGAGCAGCATCGGCAGCCCGCGCTCGGCGGCCAGCCGCACCGAGGCGGGCGAGGTGCAGGCGACGATCACTTCCGGTCCCTGTCCGTCACCGTCGAGCGCCTCCGCGGGCCGCGGGACGACGGCCACCTCGCGGAAGACGTGCCGCCCGCCGACGGACGCCACCCGCGGCTCGCAGAGCCAGCGCCGCAGCAGGTCCAGCCCCTCCGGGAAGCCGTTCTCGTACGCGTCCAGGCCGCCGCCGAAGACCTCCAGGTCGACCCACGGCCCGCCGCGGCCGACCCCCAGGGCGAAACGGCCGCCGGAGGCGATGTGCAGCAGCGCCGCCTGCTCGGCGAGGGCCACCGGGTGCGTGTTCGGCAGCACGCTGACCGCCGTGCCCACCGTCAGCCGCTTCGTCCGCCCGAGCAGCAGCCCCGCCAGGGTCACCGCCGAGGGGCACACGCCGTAGGGGACGAAGTGGTGCTCGGCGAGCCAGACCGAGTCGAGCCCGGCCTCGTCGGCCACCTCCGCCGTCCGCACCGCCCGGTGCAGTGCCTCGCCGTGCCCCTGGCCCGGGAACTGGGCCGCCAGTACGAACGCTCCTACGCGCATCGCCTTCTCCTCCTTGCAGGCTGACGCGGCCTCCCCAGGTCGACCGGTACTTCCTATGGCAACAACGCCTGACACGTGCCAAGGGCACGGTCCGGCAGGAAAGTTATTGGGATTGTCTGGCCGGTGCCGTCCGGTCCGCTCACCCCTTCCGGACACCCTGCGGGCCGGGGCCGCCGCTGCGCGTAGTCTGGGAGAAAGTCACTGCCGTCCGCCCATTCGTGAGGTATACGTGTCACCGCGCCACAACCGCCCCAGGGGCGGCGGGAAGCCAGCCGACCGTGCGGACGGCGGCGCCGGATCCGCGGCAGCGGGCGGCGACCGGTTCGGCCTGGAGCGCACCGAGGAGTACCTGGGCGAGGAGTGGAAGGTCCGGCACGTCGCGGGCGCGAGCGCCGCCGGCAAGCGCTACCGCTGCCCGGGCTGCGACCAGGAGATCCCCTCCGGCACCCCCCACCTGGTGGCCTGGCCCGAGTACGGCGGCGTGGACGACCGCAGGCACTGGCACAAGGCCTGCTGGAACGCGAAGGACCGCCGCACCACGCGGGTGCAGCGGTCCAGGAGCGCCCCCCGGTACTGAGGCGCGGGTCCGGATCGCCGGGCCGGATCGCCGGGCCGCGTTACACGTCCCGCCGGCCCACGACCGCGTACGACCCTGCGACGGCGGCGCCGGCCACGGCGACGATCAGCACCAGCTGGGCCCAGTTGCCCGGCAGGCCGCCCACCTCGGAGGTGGGCAGACCGAACATCTGCATGATGGCGACCGGCGCGTTGTAGCGCAGGATCAGGTTGCCGAGCGGGGTGAGGCTCTCCCACATCGTCAGCATCCCCCCGACCACCGGCGGGAGCATGACCAGGCCGAGCATCACGGCGATGGCCCCGGCGGAGTGCCGCACGACGGCGCCGATCGCGAGGCCGAGCACCCCGAGCAGGGTGATGTACAGGCACCCGGCGAGGGCGGCGAGCCACTCGCCGGCGGTCTGGTGCGCATCCGGGCTGTCCACCGCGATCATCGAGGCGATCCCGACCACCGCGACCGAGGCGCTGACGACCGTGAAGGCGACCGCGGAGAAGACGAGGTACTTGGCGGTCAGCACGCGGGCCCGGTCGGGGGCCGCGGTCAGCGTCGTGCGGATCAGCCCGGTGGCGTACTCGGAGGTGACCGTGAGCACGCCGAGGACGATCACCGCGATCTGCCCCACCAGCAGCCCGAAGACGGCGGCCGCGGTGTGCGGTGGGTTGACGTAGCCGGCGGGGTCCTCGGTCTCGCCGACCGCGAGCAGGCCGATGCCGACGACGAGGAGGACCAGCGCGCCCAGCGTCCACAGGGTGGAGCGCACGGAGACCATCTTGGTCCACTCGGAGGCGAGGGCGTGCCCCAGGTGCGGCCGGGGCTCGGGCAGCGGCGGGTCCTGATCCTGCGGCTGGTCCGGGAGGGCGGCGGGGCCGGTCATCGGGTGTCCTCGGGGTTGTTCGGTGCGGTGCCGGCGGTGCCGGCGAGCTCGGCGGCGCTGCCGGGCATCAGGAAGGGCTTCCCGCCCGCGCCGGGCGGCGGGGGAGCGAAGAAACCATCCTGCGGAACCTCGGGCGCCGCGGCGCCGTCCTCCCAGTCGGGCAGGGCCAGCGGGTCCGGCTCCCAGAGCTCGGCGCGCGGGTCCTCGGTGGAGGTGTACTCGACGGAGGACTGCGTCATCCGCATGTACGCCTCCTCCAGCGAGGCCCGGTGCGGGGACAGCTCCCACAGGCGTACGCCCGCCCCGTGCGCGAGGTCCGAGATGTGCGGCAGCTCCAGGCCCGTCACGCGCAGTGCCCCGTCGGGCTCCTGCAGCACCCTGCCGCCCGCCGCCGTCAGGGCCGCGGCCAGCGCCTTCCGGCCATCCTGATCATTGCCGGCCGCGCGGACCCGCGCGAATCCGGCCGAGTTGTGGGCGATGAACTCCTGGGTGCCCATGTCGGCCAGCAGCCGTCCGCGGCCGATGACGATGAGGTGGTCGGCGGTCAGCGCCATCTCGCTCATCAGGTGCGAGGAGACGAAGACGGTGCGGCCCTCGGCGGCCAGCTGCCGCATGAGGTTGCGCACCCAGAGGATGCCCTCGGGGTCGAGGCCGTTGACCGGCTCGTCGAAGAGCAGTACCCGGGGGTCGCCGAGGAGGGCGGTGGCGATGCCGAGGCGCTGGCCCATGCCGAGGGAGAAGCCCTTGGTGCGCTGCCGGGCGACGTCCTGGAGGCCGACGACGGCCAGCACCTCGTCCACCCGCTTCTCCGGGATCCCGGACAGCTGGGCGATGGACAGCAGGTGGGTGCGGGCGCGGCGGCCGCCGTGGACGGCCTTCGCGTCGAGGAGGGCGCCGACGTTGCGCTGGGCGTTGCCGAGCTCGCGGAAGGGCCGGCCGTTGATCGTGACCTGGCCGGAAGTGGGCTGGTCCAGGCCGAGGATCATGCGCATGGTGGTCGACTTGCCGGAGCCGTTGGGCCCCAGGAAGCCGGTCACGTGGCCGGGCCTGACCTGGAAGGACAGCTGGTCGACCGCGGTCTTGGCGCCGAAGCGCTTGGTCAGGCCGACTGCCTCGATCATTGCTCTGCCCCTTGCCCGGCGGACGGCTTTCGTCCGAGTTAAGGGTTAAGAGGATAGCCAGGAGCCTGCGGTTCCGCGCAGGGCCGGATCCCTGAGGCGTCCCTGAGGCGGACCCGGGAATGACCCGTAGTACGGCCGGGGAGAGCGGTGTCCGCCTCCCGGGGGAGGGCGGGTGCGGGGTCCGCCCTGAGACGGACCCCACAGCGGGGGGCGGACCCCACAGCGGGGGACGGACCCCGCAGCGGGGGACGGGCCCCGCCGGCGGGGCCCGTCCCCCGGAGGGGGCTGCCGTCAGGCGTCGCGCGTGCGCAGGACCGCGTACCCGGCCGCCACGGCGAGGGCCGCCCAGGCGACCATGATCCCGAAGCCGCCCCAGGGGCCGTAGGGCGGCTCGGAGCCGTCCAGCACAGCCGGGACGGTCTGCATGATCCGGCTGCCGGCCACGTTCGGGAAGAAGTACGCCACCTTCTGCGTGGCGTCGACCGAGCCGAGGATCGGGGAGACCAGGAAGAAGAGGGGCAGCAGGATGCCGAGCGCCAGCATCGAGCTGCGCAGCACCATCGTCAGGCCCATGGCGAACACCGCGATGACCGCCATGTAGAGCCCGGCACCGAAGACCGCGCGCAGGACGTTCGGCTCGCCGATGCCGATGCTGTGCTCACCCAGCAGGGCCTGGCCGGTGAAGAAGGACACGAAGCTCGTGGCCAGGCCCACGGCCAGCGCGAGGGCGGTGGCCACGAGCAGCTTCCCGGCCAGGAAGGAGCCGCGGCGGGGCACCGCCGCGAGCGAGGTGCGGATCATGCCGGTGCTGTACTCGGTGCCCACGACCAGGACGCCGAAGACGATGACGGCGGCCTGCCCCAGCGTCATGCCGGCGAAGCTGGACATCGTCGGGTCGAAGGAGAGCTGCTGCTCCTTCGGCATGTTCTCGAACTGCGAGTTGATGAAGACGCACAGCAGCGCGCTCATGCCGACCGTGACGACCGCGGCGGCCGCCAGGGTCCAGACGGTGGAGCCGACGGTGCGGATCTTGGTCCACTCGGACCGGAGGACTGCGGGGAAGGACATGGTCACCGGCCGCCCTTGCGGGTCGTTTCGGTCCCGGCGCCCCATACGGGGGCGTCGGCCGGACGGGCCTGGCTGCCGACACCGGCGGCCGGGGCGCCGGGGGCGTGGGCGTGGTACTCGACGGAGTCCGCCGTCATGCGCATGAACGCTTCCTCCAGTGAAGCCCGCTGCGGGCTGAGTTCGTGCAGCACGATGCCGTGCCGGGCGGCCAGTTCACCGAGCTGTTCGGACGCCACGCCGTCGACCTCGAGGGCGCCGGAGTCCGGGAGGGCGGTCGCCGCGATCCCCTCCGCGTGCAGGAGGTCCTTCAGCTGCTCCTGCTGGGGCGAGCGCAGCCGTACGAAGCTGCGCGAGTTGTGCTGAATGAATTCGGCCATCGACATGTCGGCCAGAAGCTTTCCCTGGCCGATAACGATCAAATGGTCGGCGGTCAGTGCCATCTCGCTCATCAGGTGCGAGGAGACGAACACCGTCCGCCCTTCGCCGGCCAGCCCCTTCATCAGGTTGCGGATCCAGAGAATTCCCTCCGGGTCCAGGCCGTTGACCGGCTCGTCGAACATGAGGATCTCCGGATCGCCGAGCAGGGCGGCAGCGATGCCCAGCCGCTGCCCCATGCCGAGCGAAAATCCTTTCGACTTCTTCTTCGCGACGGCCGTCAGGCCGACGAGGTCGAGGACCTCGCCGACGCGGCTCGCCGGGATCCGGTTCGACTCGGCCAGGCACAGCAGGTTGTTGTAGGCGCTGCGGCCGCCGTGCATGGCCTTCGCGTCCAGGAGTGCACCGATGTGCTTCAGGGGCTCCGACAGGTCCCGGTAGTGCTTGCCGTCGATCCTGACCGTCCCGCTCGTCGGGTTGTCGAGGTCGAGCATCATGCGCATGGTCGTGGACTTCCCGGCCCCGTTCGGGCCGAGGAAGCCGGTGACCACCCCCGGTTTGACCTGGAAGCTGAGGTTGTCGACGGCGGTCTTGGCGCCGAATCGCTTGGTAAGGGCCTCTAGCTCGATCATGAGGCTTACGCTAAAGCGCCCGAGGGCCCCGCGCCACCTCGAACGGGTGACGCGGGGCCCTCGGGACGACGTCTCGCCGCGGATCGGCCGACGGCGCGTCAGGACACCTCTGACCAGGCAGGAGCAGCGGCGGGGCGCCGCCTCGCACCTAGCGGGTCTGCTGCGCGGGGACCCCGCGGGAGACCGGCTCGTCGTCGATCGGGGAGCCGGCGGCCGCCACCGCGGCACCGGTCAGAGTCGCCAGCATCTCGCGAACGTTGGTCAGCTGGGCGTTGATCGAGTCGCGGCGGTTGGTCAGCGCCGCCAGCTCGCGCTCCGACTCGCTGCGGATGCGGTCCGCCTTCGCGTTGGCGTCGGCCACGATGTCCTCGGCCTGGCGCTGCGCGGTCTCCACCGTCTGGCGCGCCCGGCGCTCGGCGTCCGTACGCAGCTTCTCGGCTTCCAGGCGCAGCTGCTCGGCGCGGTGCTCGATCTCCGCCAGCCGCTTCTCGGCCTTCGCCTGGCGGGAGGCCAGGTCGCGCTCGGACTGCTCGCGGCGCTTGGCCAGGTTGGTCTCGAAGTCGGCCGCGGCCTGGGCGGCCTTGGCGCGGGTCTCCTCGAACAGCGCGTCGGCCTCCTCGCGCTTGGAGGCCGCGTCCTTCTGGGCCTCGGCGCGCAGGGTGGCCGCGTCGCCCTTGGCCTTCTCGACGATGCGGACGCCCTCGTCCTCCGCCTTCGACTTGCGGTCCGCGGCGAACGACTCGGCGTCGTTGCGCACCTGCTGGGCCGCCGACTCGGCCAGCTCGCGGTGCTGCTCGGCCGCCCGGCGGGCCTCCTCACGCAGGTCCTTGGCCTCCTCCTCGGCGAGCCGCAGGATCTTCTCGACCCGCGCGCCGAGGCCCGCGTACGACGGCTCCGCGTCGCTCACCTGGGCCTGGGCGTTCTGCGTTTCGAGATGCAGCTCCTCGATCCGCTTTTCCAGGGCACTGATACGGCCGAGGGCGCTGTCGCGGTCGGAGACCAGCTTGGCAATGCGGTCGTCCACCTGACCGCGGTCGTAACCACGCCGCACGAGCTCGAAGCCGAAGGGGGAGGAAGTGTCGCTCATGGGGTTCCTGTCGAAGTGAGACCGATGAGGTGCTACGTGAGGTGTTAGGGGAATCCTAGGCGCCCGAACGGCGTGTCATCGAGTCAATCCGCGTTTGATCTGGACAATGACACCCCTTTTGAGTGGCAAGACGGCAGAATGCTTATCACTCGTTCGGATGAACCTTCATCAGGTGCTCACCCTTCGGACACCGCTCACCCGTCCGAGGACTTGCCCCCCGAGCGGGACGACCCCGCCGCAGCTCCGGCCTTCACGCCCCCCGGGCCCTGTGAGACCACCGAGGCCTTGCCGCCCGAAGGCGCCTCGAAAGACTCCAACGCCTCAAGAACGTCCTGGACACGGGAGATCTCCGCCTGGATGTCCTCGCGGCGGCGCACCAGCACCTCCAGCTCGCGCCGGCCCTCCTCCACGATCCGCTCGGCCTCCGCCTTCGCCTCGGCGAGCGCGGCCTCCGCCTCGCGGGCCAGCTCGGCCTTCTTCTGCTCCGCCTCCTTCAGCAGCGTCTCCGCCTTGCGGACCGCCGCGATGCGCACCTTGCCCGCCTCGCTGCTCGCGTCCGACAGCATGGTCTTGGCCTTGTTCTCGGCCTCGACGCTCTGCTCCGTCGCCGCGCGGACCAGCTTGTCGACGCGCTCGCCGGCCGACTTCATCTGCTCGGCCGTCTCCCGGCGGGCGCGCTCGTGCAGCTCCTCGATCTCGCTCTCGACGCGGCTGCGCAGCTCCTCCGCCCGCTCCCTTATGGCGGCGGCGTCCGACCGCGCGCCGACCAGCAGCTCGTCCGCGTCCGTACGGGCCTTCTCGACCAGCGAGTTGCCCTCGACGGTCGCCTCCGACGTGATCCGGGCCGCCTCCTTGCGGGCGGCGTCGACCATCGCGTCGGCCTGCTCCTCCGCGGCCGCCGTCGCCGCCACGGCCTTCGCCTTCGCGTCCGCGGCGAGCTGCTCCGCCTCCGCCGCCGCCTCGGTGATGAGCCGGTCCACCTGCTCCGCGGCCTCGGTACGCCGCTTGCCGGCCTCCTCGCGCGCCTCGTCCAGCAGCCGGTCGGACTCCTCGCGGGCCTCCGTGCGGGTGCGCTCCGCCTCGGCGGCCGCCTCCGTCCGGACCCGTTCGGCCTCCGCCCGGGTGCGGGCGGCGTGCTCCTGCGCCGACGACAGCGCCTCCGACGCCTCGGCGCGCAGCCGCTCGGCCTCCGCCGCGGCCTCGCCGACGGTGCGCTCGTTGTCCCGGCGCGTCTGCGCGGTGAGCCTGTCGGCCTCCGCGGACGCCTCGGTGACGAGCCGGTCCGCCTGCTCGGCGGCCTCGGTGCGCAGCCGGCCCGCCTCCGCGCGCGCCTCGTCGAGGGTCTGCTCCGCCTCGCGCTCGGCCGCGGCGAGCGTCTCGTTCGCCGCGACGGTGAGGCGCTCCGCCTCCGCGGTGGCCTCGCCGATGATCCGGCCGCCCTCGGCACGGGCGTCGTCGAGGGCCTGCGCCGCCTCGGTGCGCAGCCGCTCGGCCTCCTCGGCCGCCTCGGCGATCGTCAGCTCGTTCGCCGCGCGCACCTCGTCGACCAGGCGGTCGCCCTCGTTGCGGGCGTCCACCAGGACGCGGGCGGCGTCCCGCTCGGCGGCCGCCATCGTGTCGGCGGCCTGCCGGGTGAGCTTCTCGGCCTTCGCCTCCGCGGCGGCGAGCGCCGCCTCGTTCGCGGCGCGCGTCTCCTCCGTGAGCCGCTCCGCCTCGGAGACGGCCTCGGTGACGAGCCGGTCCGCCTGCTCGGCGGCCTCGGTGCGCAGCCGGCCCGCCTCCGTGCGCGCCTCGTCCAGGGTGGCCGCGGCCTCGGTGCGCGTGGCCTCGGCGGCCTCCGCGGCCTCGGCCGTGAGCCGCTCCGCCTCCGCCGCCGCCTCCGCCACGGTGGCCTCGTTGGCCGCGCGGGTCTCCGCGGTGAGCCGCTCGGCCTCCGCCGTCGCGTCCGCGACGACCTGCGCGCCCTCGGCGCGCGAGGCCTCCAGTGCCTCCCCGGCCTCGCCGCGGATGCGGTTGGCGTCGTCGCGGGCGTCGGCCCGGGTGCGGGCGGCGTCCCGCTCGGCCGCCGAGAGCGCGTCGCTGGCCTCCGTACGCACCCGCTGGGCGTACTCGGCGGTGTCGCTGCGCAGCTGCTCCGCCTCGGCGATCGCGTCCGCGACCGTCCGCTCGGCGAGCGCCTTCGCCGCGTCCGTCTCGTTCCGCGCCTCGGTGCGGATGCGGTTGGCGTCCTCGGTGGCGCGCTCCCGCTCGTCGTACGCGTCCGAACGGACCCGGGCGGCCTCCTCCTCGGCCTCCGTCCGCGTACGCTCCGCCGCGTGCTCGGCGGCGCTGCGCAGCCCGGCGATCTCCTCCTCGGCCTGCTCGTGCAGCCCGGCCACGGCGTCGCGTACCTGCTGGGCGGTGGCCTCGGCCGCCGCGACCAGCTCCGCGGCGCGCCGTTCGGCCTCCTCGGTCAGGCGGGCCGCCTCGGCCTGCGCCTCCTCCGAGCGCTTGCGGGCCGCGGCGAGCAGCTCCTCGCTCTGCTCGCGGGCCTGGGCGCGCTCGCTCTCCGCGTCGGTCCGCGCCGACGCGAGGGTCTCCTCCGCCTCCCGGCGCCGCCGGGCCGCTTCCTCCCGGGCGGCGGCCAGCGCCTCCGCGGCCTCCTCGGCGACCCGCTCGGCGGCGGCCTTCGCCTCCGCGCGCAGCCGGTCCGCGGTCTCCTGGGCCTCCGAACGCACCCGCTCGGCCTCGGTCTCGGCCTCGCTGCGCAGCCGTACGGCCGCCTGCTCGGCCTCGGCGCGGACCCGGCCCGCGTCCTCGGCGGCCTCCGTGCGCAGCCGGTCCGCCTCCGCCTCCGACTGGGCCTGGAGGGTGCGGATCCGCTCGGCGGCCTCGGCGCGGAGCCGGTCGGCCTCCTCGGCGGTCTCGCGGCGGATGCCTTCCGCGGCGCCGCGGGCGTCGCGCAGTGTCTGCTCGGCCGTCGCCAGCCGGGTCTCCGCCTCGCCGTGCAGCCGGGACAGCTCCGCCTCGGCCTCGTTCCGCTTCGCGGCGAGGGCCTGCTCGGTCTCCTCGCGGCGGGCCGCGGCCGCGGCGTCCGCCTCGGCGCGGACGGCCTCGGCCTGCTCCTCGGCCTCCGAGCGCAGCCGCTCGGCCTCCGCGCGGGTGCGCTCCAGGGTCTCCTCGGCCTGCCGGCGCAGCGTGGTGGCCCGCTCGACGGCCTCCGCGCGCACCCGCTCGCTCTCGGCGGCGGCGCCGGAGCGCAGCTCGTCCGCGTCGGCCTTGGCCTTGCCGAGCAGCTCCTCGGCGGTCTTCGCCGCCTCCTCGATCTGCTGGACGGCCTCGCGGCGGGCCTCGCCGCGGATCCGCTCGCCCTCGGCGACGGCCTCGGCGCGCAGCTGCTCGGCCTCGCCGCGCAGCCGCCGCGCCTCCGCCTGGAGTTCGACGGTGCGGGCCCGGTACTCCTCGGTGTCGTCCTTCGCGGCGCCCTTGAGCTCCGCGGCCGCGTCCGCCGCCTGGGCGCGCAGCCGCTCGGCCTCCGCCTCGGCCTCGCGGCGGATCCGCTCCGCCTCCTCGGACGCGGCGCGGGTGGTGGCGCGGGCGTCCTCCGAGGCCTTCGTCAGGATGTCCTCGGCGGTGCGGGCGGCCTTCGCGAGCTGTGCGGCGGTGTCCTCGGCCGCGGCGGCGCGGGCCTGCTCGGCGGCCTCGGCGCGCTGCCGCTCCACGTCGGCCCGGGCGTCCGCGAGGACCTGCTCGGCCTCCGCCTTGAGCGCCTCGGCCTCCTTGGTGGCCTCGCCGACCAGCCGGGCGACCTGCTCCTTGGCGGTGCGGGTGCGCTGCTCGTTGACGGACTCCGCCGAGGCGAGCTGCCGGGCGGCGCTCTCCTTGGCCTCCGCGAGGACCCGTTCGGCCTCGGTGCGGGCCTCGCGCAGGGCGCCCTCGGCCTCCTGGACGCGCTGCTCGGCCACCCGGCCGAGGTCCAGGGTCTGCCGGCGGGTCTGCTCGGCCTCCGCGGTGGTCGACGACCGCAGCCGCTCCGCGTGCTCGGTGGCCTCCTGGGCCTGCGCCGACGCGGCGGTCAGCAGCCGCTCGGCCTCCTTGCGGGCGCGCAGCAGCGTCGCCTCCGCCTCGGCGCGGGCCGCCTCGGCGTCGGCGGCGAGCCGGCGGCGGGTCTCCTCGGCGACCCGGGCGGCCTCGGCGCGGGCGGCGTTCAGGGCCTGCTCGGCCTCGGCGCGGGACTCGTCCATGAGCCGGCGTGCCTGCGCCTCGGTACGGGCGCGCAGCTGCTCGGCCCAGGCCACGTTCTCGTTGACGTGCGCCTCGACGGTCTGGCGGCGCTCGTTGAGCTCCTGGTCGAGCCGCTGGCGGCGGTTGACGGCCTCGGCGTGCAGCTCGGCTTGGAGGCGCGCCTGGTGCTCGGCGTGTTCCTGGAGGATGCGCTGGGTCTGCGCCCGGGCGTCGCGCAGCTCGCGCTCGGCGTCCGAGCGCATCTGGTCGGCCTGCACCTGGGCGTCGCGCAGCAGCCGTTCGGCCTGGTAGCCGATGTCCTGGCCGTCGTACGCGGGGCGGGACGCGAGGGCCCGCCGCACCTCGTGCAGCTTCGCGCGGAGGACCTCGACCTGGTAGCCGAGGTCCTCGGCGTGCTGGACGGCCTTTCCGCGCTCCTTCTTCAGCCGCTCCATCTCCGCTTCGAAGAGCGAGAGGTGATCGGCCTCAGCCTGAAGGCTCTCCTGGCTTTCGTAGCCCCGCACAGCGCGGTCCCATCCGTCCCCTGGTCGCAAGCTCACTCCCAAATGAGCACCGTCCGCCCGCTGAACGGCGCCCCCGGGGAATGGTGTCAGATACCGGGGCAGGGGTCACAGGCCCCGACCCCGTCTGAAGCACCGAACCCCGGCCGAGCCACGGCCACTCTACCGGCCGGGGAATGGGGACATCAGTGCTGCGGGTTGGAGGTGACCAGTTCGGTCAGGACGCCGTGGCAGTCCTTGGGGTGGAGGAAGGTGATGGAGGACCCCATGGAGCCGGTGCGGGGGGCGTCGTAGAGGACCCGGACGCCCTTGCCGCGGATGGCCTCCGAGTCGCCGTGGACGTCCTCGGTGCCGAAGGCGATGTGGTGGACGCCCTCGCCGTTCTTGGCCAGCCACTTGGCCACGGTCGAGTCCTCGCGCACGGGTTCGAGGAGCTGGATGTAGGAGGCGCCGCCGTCCGAGGTGCCGTTGATCCGGAGCATGGCCTCGCGGACACCCTGCTCCTCGTTGACCTCGGTGTGGAACACCTCGAAGCCGTACGTGGCACGGTAGAACTCGACGGTCTTGTCCAGGTCGAAGCAGGCGATCCCGATGTGGTCGATTCTTGTCAGCATGGGACCAGTGCACCGCCGAGGAGGCCTGTCACGCAACGTGCCAGCGATCACACCCACTGCCCGGTGACGGCGCGGGTACCGCTCAGTACATTCGGGTAAACCCTCGTTCACTCCTCATCCTCAAGGGGCTGTGCTCCATGTCCGGAACGAACAACACCACGTCCGTGATCGTCGCCGGGGCCCGCACGCCCATGGGGCGGCTGCTCGGCTCGCTGAAGTCCTTCTCGGGTGCCGACCTCGGCGCCGTCGCCATCAAGTCCGCCCTGGAGCGGGCCGGCATCTCCGGCGACCAGGTGCAGTACGTGATCATGGGCCAGGTCCTCCAGGCGGGCGCGGGCCAGATCCCCGCCCGCCAGGCCGCCGTCAAGGCCGGCATCCCGATGAACGTCCCCGCGCTGACGATCAACAAGGTGTGCCTCTCCGGCCTCGACGCCATCGCCCTGGCCGACCAGCTGATCCGCGCCGGCGAGTTCGACATCGTCGTCGCCGGCGGCCAGGAGTCCATGACCAACGCCCCGCACCTGCTGCCCGGCTCCCGCGAGGGCTTCAAGTACGGCGCGATCGGCATGCTCGACGCTATGGCCCACGACGGCCTCACCGACGCCTTCGAGGGCATCGCCATGGGCGAGTCCACGGAGAAGCACAACGCGCGCCTCGGCATCGAGCGCGGCCCGCAGGACGAGTTCGCCGCGGCCTCCCACCAGCGCGCCGCGGCCGCCCGCAAGAACGGCGTCTTCGACGCCGAGATCACCCCGGTCGAGATCCCGCAGCGCAAGGGCGAGCCCGTCCTCTTCGCCGAGGACGAGGGCATCCGCCCCGAGACCACGGTGGAGTCGCTCGGAAGGCTGCGCCCGGCGTTCGCCAAGGACGGCACGATCACCGCGGGCACCTCCTCGCAGATCAGCGACGGCGCCGCCGCCGTCGTCGTGATGAGCAGGGCGAAGGCCGAGGAGCTCGGCCTGGAGTGGCTGGCCGAGATCGGTGCCCACGGCAACGTGGCCGGCCCGGACAACTCGCTCCAGTCGCAGCCGTCGAACGCGATCCGGCACGCGCTGCAGAAGGAGGGGCTGGAGGTCTCCGACCTGGACCTCATCGAGATCAACGAGGCCTTCGCGGCGGTCGCCGTGCAGTCAATGAAGGACCTGGGCGTGACCCCGGAAAAGGTGAACGTCAACGGCGGCGCGATCGCCCTGGGCCACCCGATCGGCATGTCCGGCGCCCGCGTGGTCCTGCACCTGGCGCTGGAGCTGAAGCGCCGGGGCGGCGGCGTCGGCGCGGCCGCCCTGTGCGGCGGCGGCGGCCAGGGCGACGCCCTGATCGTCCGGGTCCCCGAGGCCCGGTAACGCAGCACCCGTCCCGGGCCCCGCATCCGCGGGGCCCCAGCGAGAACCGAGGAGCGCAGCACGCATGACGGTGGACGTCCCCCAGCTGGTGGCCCAGGCGCGGGAGGGCCGGCCGAGAGCGGTGGCCCGGCTGATCTCGCTGGTCGAGGGGGCGTCCCCGCAGCTGCGCGAGGTCATGGCCGCCCTGGCCCCGCTCACGGGCGGGGCGTACGTGGTGGGCCTGACCGGCTCGCCGGGCGTCGGCAAGTCCACGTCCACCTCGGCGCTGGTCACGGCGTACCGGAGGGCGGGGAAGCGGGTCGGCGTCCTGGCCGTCGACCCGTCCTCGCCGTTCTCCGGCGGCGCGCTCCTGGGCGACCGGGTGCGCATGTCGGACCACGCCTCGGATCCCGGCGTGTACATCCGCTCCATGGCCACCCGCGGCCACCTGGGCGGGCTGGCGTGGGCCGCGCCGCAGGCGATCCGGGTGCTGGACGCCGCCGGATGCGACGTGATCCTGGTCGAGACGGTCGGCGTCGGCCAGTCGGAGGTGGAGATCGCCTCGCAGGCCGACACGTCGGTGGTGCTGCTGGCGCCCGGCATGGGCGACGGCATCCAGGCAGCGAAGGCGGGCATCCTGGAGATCGGCGACGTGTACGTGGTCAACAAGGCCGACCGCGACGGCGCGGACGCCACGGCCCGCGAACTGAACCACATGCTGGGCCTCGGCGAGGCCAGGGCGGCGGGCGACTGGCGGCCGCCGATCGTCAAGACGGTCGCGGCCCGCGGCCAGGGCGTCGACGAGCTGGTCGAGGCCCTGGAGAAGCACCGGGCCTGGATGGACGAGCACGGGGTGCTCCAGCAGCGCCGCGCGGCCCGTGCGGCGCGCGAGGTGGAGACCATCGCCGTGACCGCGCTGCGGGCCCGCATGGCGGACGTGCACGGGGACGCCCACCTCGGCGGCCTGGCCGCCCGGGTGGCCCGGGGTGAACTCGACCCGTACGCCGCCGCGGACGCCCTGCTCGCCACGCTCACGGAGGGCTGAGCCGGGCCGGCGCCGCGCCGCATGCGGGCCGGGCCGGGCGACCGTAGACTGACGGCGCCCGGAATGCCCCGGTTCGAGCCCCTGCAAGGGAGTGCGCATGGCGAAGAGAGGCAACAAGAAGCGAGCACGCAAGAAGAAGAAGGCCAACCACGGCAAGCGCCCCAACGCCTGACCGCGGCCCCGGCCGGACACGGCGAAGGCCGCGCCCCCGTGCGTACGGGGGGCGCGGCCTTCGCCGGTGAGGTGGGGCGAGGCGGTGCGGGCCGGAGTCCGGCGGCGGTCTACGCGCGATGCGCGGCGGCCCGCCGGAGCCGCGGATGCGCCGCCGCGGCCTCAGCCCTTGCCGCGCTGGTCCCGCAGGTGCGCCGCGACGGGCTCCAGCGAGGACCGCAGCGCCGCCAGGGCCTCCGGCGGCAGCAGGTCGATGAAGTGCCGGCGGACGGACGCCACGTGGTGCGGGGCGACCTTCCGCATGAGCTCCATGCCCTCGTCGGTCAGGACGGCGTACAGCCCCCTGCGGTCGGACTCGCAGTTCACGCGGACGACCAGGCCGGCCGCCTCCATGCGCGTGATCTGGTGGGACAGCCGGCTCTTGGACTGGAGCGTCGACGTGGCGAGGTCGCTCATCCGCATCCGGTGGTCCTCGGACTCCGAGAGGTTCACCAGGATCTCGTAGTCGTTGATGGTGAGTCCGAAGGGCTGGAGATCCTTTTCCAGCTGGTGCATCAGCAGCCTGCTCACGTCCAGGTGGGTCCGCCAGGTGCACTGCTCGGCGTCGGTAAGCCAGGGGGTCCCCCCGGACGGAGTCTGGGGGAGGGGGGCCGTCTCGGTCTCCATGGTCTCCATGAATGAACTCTACCTAAGAAAGTTGAATGACGTACAAAATCGGGGAAACCGGCGCTCACAGCCCCAGGCGCCGCTGGAAATCGCCCAGCTGACCCGGCATGCGCACGCCGAGCTGGCCCAGCGGGCCCTGGCCGCCGTGTCCGCCATGGCCCGCGCCGGCCCCGGGAACGCCCGGTTCCGCGCCGACCGTGCCGACCGGCCGCTCCGCCATCAGCGCCTCCGAAGACTGCAGGAGCACCGTCCCGGCCCCGACGAACTCGAACTGGTGCTCCTCGCCCGAGGATCCGCCGATGCCGGTGAGCGAACGGATTCCGCCCAGTACGCCCGACATGTACCCGTGGTCGTAATGGTGACAGGGTGAGGGGCAGTCCGCCCACCCGACCAGGGCCTGCGGGTCCACGCGCAGCGGCGGCTCCATGAAGACCACCGGACCGTTGGACGCCGCAACGAACTTCCCGGTTCCGATCAGCGTCAGGAAGCCCGGGACGATCGACTGCTTCAGTGCCAGGGACGGCTGGTAGGCCAGCAGGTTCCCGGCCCGGATCGTCAGGTTGCCGTCGTCGAGGTCGTACGAGTTCACGTCGTAGGCGCGGTCGGCCAGCAGCATCTTGCCCTGGCCCTCGGCGACCACCCAGTCACCGGCGTGCAGCGGCGAGTGGAAGCTGGTGCGCAGCAGCCGGTCGAAGCGGCCGTGCCCGACGCCGTCGAACTCGATCCGGCCGTAGTACGCGATCATCTTGCCCTTCTGCAGCAGCCACTGGCTGCCCTTGAGCTCCACGCAGAAGGTGTACGGGTTCACGTTGTCGTCGGACGGCAGCGAGTACGGGTCGAAGACCGCCGGGCCGCCCGGCCCTCCGGTCACGGGGCCAAAGTTCACAGCTTCTCCTCCGAGGCCTGCACGTACACCGCACCCTGGCCCGACAGCTCCAGCTGGAACGCCTCGCCCGAGCCGCGCCCCACCATGTCGCGCCACCCGAGCGCGGTGGAGAGCTTGTTCCTGACGTCCCCGTGGTGGGCCACGTACGCCTGCGGGTCCACGTGGACCGGGCGGTTCGGGGTGATGGGGAGCTCGATCACCCCGCCGTGCGCCATCACGGCCACCGAGCCGTGCCCCTTGAGGGTGGTGGTGAACAGGCCCTGCCCGGTCACCTGGCCGCGCACCATGCCCATGACACCGCCCTGCGAGCCCATGAACATCGTGCCCTGCTGGAGGGTGCCGTCGAAGGCCAGCAGCCGGTCCGCCTCGACGTACAGCTTCTCGCCGGTGAGGTTGACGACCTGGACGTGGTGGCCGCCGTGGCCGAACATCACCGTCCCGCTGCCCTCCACCGTCATCAGCGGCGTCTGCTCGTTCGCCACGCGCCGGCCGATCATGCTCATGACGCCGCCCTGGCCGCCGGTGATGCTCGGCGTGAACGACACGCTGCCGCGGTAGGCGAGCATCGCGCCCCGCTGGCTGTACAGGGTCTGCCCCGGCACGATCTGCGCCTCGACCATCTTGGAGTTGATCTCGCGGAACGGCATCAGATGTCGCCCCCGACGGTGTTGCGCTCGCTGGGCTGCACGTACACCAGGCCCTCGCCCTCGAAACGGATCTGGAACGCCTCGCCGGAGCCCTCGCCGATCAGCGTGCGGAAGGTCACCCCCGACTGGAACGACTGCCGCAGGTCGCCCGTGTGCGCGATGTACGCCCCCGGGTCGACGGACAGCGGGTACTGGCCGCTGACGCGCAGCACCACCGCCGGGCCGTCCGACATGATCGCCGCCTGCCCGGTGCCCTCGACGGTCGTGGTGAACAGGCCGTTGCCCGTCGCCCCGCCGCGCAGGCCGGTGAAGGTGGTGCCGGTGCGCAGGCCGGCGTCGGTGCACAGGAGGTTGCTGGACTCGACGTACAGCTTCTCGCCGTGCAGGCTGACCAGGTTGATCTCGCTCGCGCGGTCGGCGAAGAAGCACGTGCCGTGCCCCTGTACCTCCATCACCGTCATCTGCTCGCCGGTCAGCCGGCGCGTCACCATGCCGCGAAGGCCTTCGCCGCCGCCTGTCATCTTCTTGAAGGCCATCTGGCCGTCGTACGCAACCATGGAGCCGTTCTTCGCTTTCACGGCATCCCCGGTCAGGTCGACGGCGAGCACCTTGCTGCCTTGGAGTCGGAACTGAGCCACGGGATGACGTTAGCCGCACCGCGCGGACGCGAATAGGGCCCCTCCTCGGACACCGGCACCGGCCGGACGGCGGCGGCACGGCCGGGACCGGGCCCCCGGGTCAAGATCCGGCAAAGAGGCTGAGACACTGGGACGGCCCCGAGCCGCCACCCCCGAAGGTTGAAGATGGACATCAAGACCGCCTCCGCCCTGCACCGGCTGCGCCTCGTCTCGGTCCCCGAGGCGCTGTCGTTCCCGGCCCTGCTGATCTTCGGCTCGCTGCTGAGCCGGATCTCGGACATCGACTACCTGATGCCGCCGCTGGGCGCCCTGCACGGCTTCCTCTTCGTCGTGTACGTGCTGTTCCTGCTGGACGTGTGGAACAAGGCGAAGTGGCCCTTCAAGAAGGCGGCCCTGTTCTTCCTCCTCGCGGTGATCCCCTTCGGCGGCCTGTACGGCGACCGCATCCTCAAGCGCGACGAGGCCGAGATCGTCGCGGCCGCCCGAACCGACCGCGAAGCGGCGAACGCCTGATCGTCGCGTTCTCGGTGACCCCGCGGAGCACGCGCACCGCATCCGCGACGCACTCGCCGAAGGCGGCCGCCGTGGAACGCCACCCGGCCTGACGTGCGCCGCCGTTCGGCCGCTTCCGGTGCAGGGCCGAACGGCCCTGCGGCAGGAGCGGGCCGAGGTTCCCGCGGCGGCCTGCGGTTGCGTGCCAGGTCCCCGATGCGGGGCCCTTGCGCGTGCGGAGTCCGGCCCCGTGCGGTAGCGGGCTCCGGCGGCGGGCCCCGTCCGGGCGGGGCCGAGTCCCCGGCGCCGCCTCCCGTACGGCTCCCCGCTCCCGTCCCCCTGTACGGCCGTCCCCGCGGCCCGCGGGTCACCCGTTCGGCCCTGTCAGGGGCGCGCGGCGCGGAAACCCCCCGTCGGGTGAGCCCCGTTCGACACCCCCTTCCGGGTCCCCTTTCGTGGGGGTACCAAGCCTCGGCTTCAAGCACCGGGAGGGGCCGTGCGACCGGACGACGACTACGACTACGAGCTCCACAGCCGTCTCGCCGGTCCGTTCGCGGACCCGGGCAGCACCGGGCGGCGGGTCCGGTACCGGACGCTGCTCTCGCGGGAGGAGCGGGGCACGCGAATACGGGCCGTCCTGCTGATGGCGCTGGCGCCCGTCGCCGCCGCCGGGCTGCTCCTCTACCTCGTCTGGCCCTCGCACCGCACGGTCCGCGAGGGCGGCGAGTGGTGGCTGGTGCACCTGGACACCGCGATGCTCGGCTGCATCGGCGTGATCATGCTCTTCATGCTGGTCAACGTCGTGTCGATCGCCCACGCGACGATGACCGCCCGGGACCCCGTCCCCGTACCGCCCGAGCCCGGGACCCGGGTCGCGTTCCTGACGACGTACGTCCCCGGCAAGGAGCCCCTCACCATGGTGCGGGACACCCTCCGGGCGGCCGTGGACCTGCGCCACGACGGGCACCTCGACGTGTGGCTGCTCGACGAGGGCGACGACCCCGAGGCCAGGGCGCTGTGCGCCGAGCTCGGCGTGCACCACTTCACCCGCAGGGGAGTGCCCGCCTGGAACACCGCGCGCGGCCCCCACCGGGCGCGCACCAAGCACGGCAACTACAACGCCTGGCTCGCCGCGCACGGCGGCGCCTACGAGTTCCTCGCCTCCGTCGACACCGACCACCGCCCGCTGCCGAACTACCTGGAGCGGATGCTCGGCTACTTCCGCGACCCCGACACCGCCTTCGTCGTCGGCCCGCAGGTGTACGGCAACTACACCGCCGCCGTCACCAGGGCCGCAGAGTCCCAGCAGTACCTCTTCCACGCGCTGATCCAGCGGGCCGGCAACCGCTACGGCGCGCCCATGTTCGTCGGCACCAACAACGCCGTGCGGATCAGCGCCCTCCGGCAGGTCGGCGGGTTCCGGGACTCCATCACCGAGGACATGGCCACCGGCTTCGAGATGCACCGCCGGCGCAACCCGGCCACCGGCCGGTTCTGGCGGTCGGTCTACACCCCGGACGTGCTCGCCGTCGGCGAGGGCCCGGCCTCCTGGACCGACTTCTTCACCCAGCAGCTGCGCTGGTCCCGGGGGACGTACGAGACCCTCCTCAAGCAGTACGGGAAGGGCTTCTTCCGGATGCCGCCGGGCCGGCTCCTCAACTACACGCTGATGCTCGTCTACTACCCGATGACGGCCGTGAACTGGCTCCTCGGCGTCCTCAGCTGCGTGCTGTTCCTGTGGTTCGGGGCCTCCGGCACCCAGGTCTCCGCCGACGTGTGGCTGATGCTCTACACCGACGCCGCCGCCCTCCAGGTCGGCCTCTACCTGTGGAACCGCCGGCACAACGTCTCGCCGCACGAGCCCGCCGGCTCCGGCGGACTGGCCGGCATCGCGATGTCCGCCGTCTGCGCGCCCGTCTACCTCGCCTCCCTCACCTCCGCCGTGCTGCGCACCGAGGGGCGGTTCGTCGTCACCCCCAAGGGCGCCGCCGCCGGCACCGACCGGGCGGCCTCCTTCCGCATCCACTTCGCCTGGGCGGCCGTCCTGGCCGTCTCCCTGGCGGCCTCCGCCCGCCTCGGCCACACCCACGCCGCGATGCGCACCTGGGCCGTCCTCGCGCTGCTCGTCTGCCTGGCCCCGCCCGCCGTGTGGGCGGCGTCGGTGCTGCGCGCCCGCCGGGCCGCCGCCCGGTCCCGCACCCCCGAGCCGGGCCGCGGCGCCGGGCCCGGCGACGAGCCGGAGGCGGCGTTCGCCCCGACAGGAGGGAACTGACCCATGGCCTACCGCCCCTCACGGCAGTTCAAGAACACGCTGCTCGGCACCGCGGCCGTGGTCGTCCTCGCGGCGCTCAACGCCCCCGCCGCGCTGTCCTTCGCGCAGGAGCGCTACCACGCGTACCGGATCGCGCAGCCCTCCTACCGGCTCGAGTACGGCTCCTGGTCGCTCGTCGACCTGCCGAAGGACCGCCGCATCAACGCCATGCACGCCGCCCTCCTGCACACCGGCAAGGTCCTGCTGATCGCCGGCTCGGGCAACGACCAGGAGAACTTCGACCAGGGCACCTTCGAGACGGTCCTGTGGGACCCGCGCACCGACACCTTCAAGAAGATCCCGACACCGGAGGACTTCTTCTGCGCCGGCCACAGCCAACTCCCCGACGGCCGCCTCCTCGTGGCCGGCGGCACCGCCCGGTACGAGGTCCTCGACGGCAAGGTGACCCGGGCGGGCGGCGCCATGCGCGTCAAGAACGAGAGCCCCGACAAGGCGGTCACCCTGCGCAAGGGCACCCGCTTCCGGTCGCCGTCCGGCGTCGAGTACGCCTCCCGCTTCGACGTCACCGTGCCGAAGGCGAAGCGCGAGTTCGAGATCACGTACGGCCGGGACGGTCAGGCACTGCCCTGGAAGACGAAGGTGACGGCCTCCGAGGCGCGCGTCTTCGTCGAGGCGGTCGAGCCGGGCGCCCGCGGGCTGACCACGCAGGCCGCCCAGTACGCGGTCGTCGGGCTGAAGGGGAAGGACGCCGACAACGTCTACGGCCTCGCCGAGCGGCTCAGCACCGACAAGCAGGACTTCCAGGGCATCAGGTCCGCCTACGAGTTCGACCCGGTCGCGGAGCGGTACGTGCCCGTCGCCCCCATGGCGGACGCCCGCTGGTACCCCACGCTCGTCGCACTCCCCGACGGGCGGGCGCTCGCGGTGTCCGGGCTCAACGACGTCGGGGACGTCGTCCCCGGCGACAACGAGTTCTACGACCCGAGGACCCGCACCTGGAGCAAGGGCCCCTCCCGCTACTTCCCCACCTACCCCTCCCTCTTCCTCCTCCAGGGCGGCAAGCTGCTCTACACCGGCTCCAACGCGGGCTACGGCCCCGCCGACAAGGGCCGCGAGCCCGGCGTGTGGGACCTGGCAGCCAACACGTTCACCCCGGTCCGCGGGCTCGCGGACGCCGACCGGCTGGAGACGTCCGCGTCGGTGCTGCTGCCGCCCGCGCAGGACCAGAGGGTGATGGTGCTCGGCGGCGGCGGGGTCGGCGAGTCCAGGCTGTCCACGGCCAGGACGGCGATCGTCGACCTGAAGCAGCCCGCGCCCGCCTTCCGGCCCGCGGCCCCGCTGCCGCAGGGCACCCGCTACCTGAGCAGCGTGCTCCTCCCCGACGACACCGTCTTCACGACCGGCGGCTCCCGCGACTACCGCGGCCGCAGCGCCAGCGACATCCTCAAGGCGCAGTTCTACGACCCCCGCACCGACGCCTTCACGGCCGCCGCCGCCCCGACCGTGGCCCGCAACTACCACTCGGAGGCGCTGCTGCTGCCCGACGGGCGGGTGGCGACCTTCGGCTCCGACCCGCTCTTCGCGGACAAGGACAACACCCGGCTCGGCAGGTTCGAGCACCGCCTGGAGGTGTACTCCCCGCCCTACCTGCACCGCGACCCGGCCGCCCGGCCGGAGCTCGGGGCGGGGCCGGACACGGTCGGCGCGGACGGCCGCGCCACCTTCGCGACGGCGCACCCGGAGCGGATCGCGCGGGCGCGGCTGATGCGGCCGAGCGCGGTCACCCACACCACCGACGTGGAGCAGCGCTCCGTGGAGCTCGGTGTGGCCCGCGGGGACGGCTCGGCCACCTTCACGGTGCCGTCCGACCCGACGCTCGTCCCGCCCGGCTGGTACATGCTGTTCGCGGTCGATGCGGCCGGGACGCCGTCCACCGCGAAGTGGATCAAGGTGCCGGTGCGGGCGGCTGCTGCCGAACCGGAGCGGTGACGGAACGGCAGGGCGTCCGGCTCACTGCACGGCGCGGCCGGCTCACTGCACCGCGCGGCGGGCCAGGCCGAGCGCGTAGTCGGGCCACCAGGTGCCCGCCGCCGGCCCCCCGCGGCAGGTGCCGTCCGACTCGCCCGGCCGCTTGACCCACAGGTACGCGTCCACGAGCGGGTCGCCCGTCCGGTCGGTCGGCGGGGCGCCGAGCGCGCGGCCCGGCGGATTGCACCAGGCCTCGGGCCCGCCGCCCGGCAGCGGGCCCGCCCCGTTGCGGCTGGTGTCGACGACGAAGTGCTTGCCGCCGGTCGCCGCCGAGATCCGCGCCCCGTACGCGCGGGCCGCCTCGACGGGCTGGAAGTTGGCGGTGTTCAGCGCGAACCCGTCGGCCCGGTCGAGCCCGGCCCGGCGCAGGGGATCGACGAGCCGCTGCGGATCGGGCAGCCAGGCCGGGTTCCCGGCGTCCAGGTACACCTTCGTGTGCGGGTTGCGCTTGAGCCGGGCCACGGCCTCGGAGAGCAGCGCGAACCGCTCCCCGTGCAGGGCGGCCGGGGTGCAGCCGTCGACGACGTGCGGGACGGCGTCGGGCTCCAGGACGACGACGGCCTTCGCCGACCCCACCGCGTCGGCGAACCTGCCGATCCACGCCCGGTACGCGGCGGCGTCCCGGGCGCCGCCCGCCGAGTGCTGGCCGCAGTCGCGGTGCGGGATGTTGTACGCGGTGAGGACCAGGGTCCGGCCCGCGGCCGCGGCGCCGGCGGCCGCCCGGCGGATGGCGGGCGCCGGATCGCCGCCGGCGCCCCACAGGGCCATCGGCCGCTCCGAGATCCGCCGCAGCACCTGGGCGTCTGCGGCCCGGCCGCGGCCCTCCCAGTCGGCGACCTGGCGGGCGGCGTCGCTGTCCGGGTCCACCCAGAACGGGGACCCGCCGCCCGCGGCGGCGTCGGCGGCGCCGTCCGCCTGCCGGTCCGCCGAACGGGACGGAGGTGCGGACTCCGGCTGCGGTGCCGAGCACGCGGGCGCCGCGGCGAGCAGCAGCGCCAGGCCCGCGGCGGCGGCGAAGGGTCTGCGGGGGCGGCTTCGGCCAGGCATCCGGCTTCCTCGGGGCGCAGGGGCGGCTCGCGGACCGGGCCATGGTGACACGGCCGCCGCACCACCCGGCCGACCCGCGCCCGGCCGCGCCCCCGCTCTCCCTCCCCCGGCGGTCACGGCCGCCCCGGCTCAGCCCGACGGGGGAGCGCCGGCGGCCGCGAGGCGTCCCCTGCCCGGCCCTGCTGCTCCGCTTCGGCACCCGTACCCGCCGCGCGGTCCCGGCGGCGCCGAAGGGGACGTACGACCGAGGAGTGAGACGGGCCCCGCCGCCAAATGACCGCCGGGTAGGGTCGGATGCGTGTCCAAGCCGCTCAGTCTCCCCTTCGATCCCATCGCCCGCGCCGACGAGCTCTGGCAGCGGCGCTGGGGACCCGCCCCCGCGATGGCCGCGATCACCTCGGTCATGCGGGCGCACCAGATCCTGCTCGGCGAGGTCGACGCCGTCGTCAAGCCGTACGGACTGACCTTCGCGCGGTACGAGGCGCTCGTGCTGCTCACCTTCTCCAAGGCCGGCGAGCTGCCGATGTCGAAGATCGGCGAGCGCCTGATGGTGCACCCGACGTCGGTGACGAACACGGTGGACCGGCTGGTGCGCTCCGGCCTGGTGGCCAAGCGCCCCAACCCCAACGACGGCCGCGGCACCCTGGCGTCGATCACGGAGAAGGGCCGCGAGGTCGTCGAGGCGGCGACGAAGGACCTGATGGCGATGGACTTCGGGCTGGGCACGTACGACGCCGAGGAGTGCCAGGAGATCTTCGCGCTGCTGCGGCCGCTGCGCGTGGCCGCCGAGGACTTCCGCGAGGGGTAGCAGGGCTCACACGGCCCGGGGGCGGATCGGCCGCAGGGGGCGGCTAGGCTCGTGGCCATGAAGAAGAGCGTGCTGACCCGGTACCGGGTGATGGCCTACGTGACCGCCGTCATGCTGTTGATCCTCTGCGGCTGCATGGTCGCCAAGTACGGCTTCGACACCGGCGCCGACCTGACCTTCGTCGTGTCCCAGACGCACGGCGTCCTCTTCATGATCTACCTGGCGTTCGCGCTGGACCTGAGCTCCAAGGCCAAGTGGTCCTTCGGCCGGATGCTGTGGGTCATGGTCTCCGGGACCATCCCCGGCGCCGCCTTCTTCGTCGAGCGCAAGGTCCGCGCCGACGTCGAGCCCCTGATCACCGACGGCGGCCTGGCCCCCGCGAAGGCGTAGGCGCCCGCCGTTCCGGTGGAAACCCCGGGGAGCAGGAAGACTCCCCGGGGTTTCCCATCGACATTTACTAGGACGTCCTAGTAAATTCGAAGCATGGACGCTGACGCCATCGAGGAGGGCCGCCGCCGCTGGCAGGCCCGTTACGACAAGGCCCGCAAGCGCGAGGCCGACTTCACCACGCTCTCCGGCGATGCCGTCGACCCCGTCTACGGCCCCCGGCCCGGAGACGCGTACGAAGGTTTCGAGCGCATCGGCTGGCCCGGCGAGTACCCGTACACCCGCGGCCTGCACGCCACCGGCTACCGCGGCCGGACCTGGACCATCCGCCAGTTCGCCGGCTTCGGCAACGCCGAGCAGACCAACGAGCGCTACAAGATGATCCTGGCCGCCGGCGGCGGCGGGCTCTCCGTCGCCTTCGACATGCCGACCCTCATGGGCCGCGACTCCGACGACCCGCGCTCCCTCGGCGAGGTCGGCCACTGCGGCGTCGCCATCGACTCCGCCGCCGACATGGAGGTCCTCTTCAAGGACATCCCCCTCGGCGACGTCACGACCTCGATGACGATCTCGGGCCCCGCCGTACCCGCCTTCTGCATGTACCTCGTGGCCGCCGAGCGCCAGGGCGTCGACCCCGCCGTCCTCAACGGCACGCTCCAGACGGACATCTTCAAGGAGTACATCGCCCAGAAGGAGTGGCTCTTCGAACCCGAGCCGCACCTGCGCCTCATCGGCGACCTCATGGAGTACTGCGCCAAGGGCATCCCCGCCTACAAGCCGCTGTCCGTCTCCGGCTACCACATCCGCGAGGCCGGCGCGACCGCCGCGCAGGAGCTGGCGTACACCCTGGCGGACGGCTTCGGGTACGTGGAGCTCGGCCTCTCCCGCGGCATGGACGTCGACACGTTCGCGCCCGGCCTGTCCTTCTTCTTCGACGCCCACCTCGACTTCTTCGAGGAGATCGCCAAGTTCCGCGCCGCCCGCCGCATCTGGGCCCGCTGGATGAAGGAGGTCTACGGCGCGAAGAACGAGAAGTCGATGTGGCTGCGCTTCCACACGCAGACCGCCGGCGTCTCCCTGACGGCGCAGCAGCCCTACAACAACGTGGTGCGCACGGCCGTCGAGGCCCTCGCCGCCGTCCTCGGCGGGACGAACTCCCTGCACACCAACGCCCTCGACGAGACCCTCGCCCTCCCGAGCGAGCAGGCGGCCGAGATCGCCCTGCGCACGCAGCAGGTGCTGATGGAGGAGACCGGCGTCGCCAACGTGGCGGACCCGCTCGGCGGTTCCTGGTACGTGGAGCAGCTCACCGACCGCATCGAGGCGGACGCCGAGAAGATCTTCGACCAGATCAAGGAGCGCGGCCTGCGCGCCCACCCCGACGGCAGGCACCCCATCGGGCCGATCACCTCGGGCATCCTGCGCGGCATCGAGGACGGCTGGTTCACCGGCGAGATCGCCGAGTCCGCCTTCGCCTACCAGCGGGCGCTGGAGAAGGGCGACAAGCGGGTCGTCGGCGTCAACGTCCACCACGGCTCGGTCACCGGCGACCTGGAGATCCTCCGCGTCAGCCACGAGGTCGAGCGCGAGCAGGTGCGCGCCCTCGCCGACCGCAAGGCCGGCCGCGACGACGCGAAGGTGACCGCCTCGCTGAAGGCGATGCTGGACGCCGCGCGCGACGGCTCCAACATGATCCCGTCCATGCTCGACGCGGTGCGCGCCGAGGCCACCCTCGGCGAGATCTGCAACGCCCTGCGCGACGAGTGGGGCACCTACACGGAGCCGCCGGGCTTCTGAGCCCCTGCCGCAGCCGGCTTCCTCCGGGCCGGCCGCGTCCGCACCCCCTTCCCGGGCGGCGGCCGCGGCCGGCCCGGCGCCGTTGCCGGGGTTCCCCGCCCGGGCGGGGGCAGAGTCAGGCGCCGGCGGAGCCGCGGAGGCCGTGCATCAGCAGCGCCGTGAACGAGGCCGCCCACAGGCCGTCCACCGGCTCGGAGCTGACCAGGGTCCGGTGCACCACCGTCCCGGCGATCACGTCGAAGATCAGGTCGGTGGTGCGCTCCGCCACGGCCTCGTCGGGCTCCCGCGGCAGCTCCCCGCGGGCCTGGGCGCGCTCCCGGCCCAGTACGACGAGGCGTTTCTGCCGGTCGACGATGGCCGAGCGGATGCGGTCGCGCAGCGCCGGGTCCCGCGTGGACTCCGCGACGACCGCCATCAGGGCCGTCCGCGCCTCCGGCCGCCGCAGCAGCGCCGCGAACTGGAGGACCACGTTCTCGACGTCGGCCTCCAGGCAGCCCCGGTCGGGGAGTTCGAGGGAGTCGAAGAGCTCCGCGACGGCGTCCACGACGAGTTCGCTCTTGCCCGCCCAGCGGCGGTACAGGGTGGTCTTCGCCACGCCGGCCCGCGCCGAGACGTCGCCCATCGTCAGCTTCGACCAGCCCAGCTCGACCAGGGCGTCGCGCGTCGCGGCGAGGATCGCGGCGTCCGCAGCGGCGCTGCGCGGACGGCCGGTGCGACCGGACGGCGGACTCTCCTTGGGCATGGCGCAGACCATACCCGCCAGTAGCGGAACCGCCGGGCCCCCCGATCGTGTGCTTCAGATCACGGCGCGCGGTGGGGCGCCGGGCCCCGCGGGGAGTTACGCTACGGCTCGTAGCGTAAGAGCGACGACCACGCGAAGAGCTACCGGCGCCAGGTGGGGACCCGGCGCCACCACACCACGGCAGGACCGGCATTCGGGGCCTGCACAGGACGGCACGACACCGCACCGCCGGCCGGGCCGTTCGGAACGGGAACGCAATTCGGCCGATGTTTTTCGTCGGCACGCGCGCACGGGGGAGGATGTACGCATGCAGCCCAGAAACATGTCCATGAGCGGCGTCGTCGACCTCGCCGCGGTGAAGGCGGCCGCCGAGGCCAAGGCGAAGGCCGAGCAGGCGCGCGCCGAAGCGGCCCGGCAGGCCGCGCAGGGCGGCGCCCCCGCCCCGGGCGCGGTGCCGCCGTCGGCCCTCGTGACCGACGTCGACGAGGCCGGCTTCGAACGCGACGTCCTCCAGCTCTCCTCCGAGGTCCCGGTCGTCCTGGACTTCTGGGCCGAGTGGTGCCAGCCCTGCAAGCAGCTCAGCCCGCTGCTGGAGCGCCTCGTCGTCGAGGCGAACGGCCGCCTCGTCATGGCCAAGGTCGACGTCGACGCCAACCAGATGCTGATGCAGCAGTTCGGCATCCAGGGCATCCCCGCAGTGTTCGCGGTGGTTGCCGGGCAGGTGCTGCCGCTGTTCCAGGGCGTCGCCCCCGAGCAGGAGATCCGCGCCACCCTGGCCCAGCTCGTCCAGGTCGCCGAGGAGCGCTTCGGCATCATCGGCCTCCAGGTCGACCCGGCCGCCGAGGGCGGCGCCCCGGCGGGATCCGCCCCGGCGGCGGCTCCGGCCGGCCCGCACGACGCGCTGCTGGAGGCGGCCGTCACCGCCCTCGACGCGGGCGACCTGCCCGGCGCGATCCAGGCGTACAAGAACGTGCTCTCCGACGACCCGGCCAACACCGAGGCCCGGCTGGGCCTCGCGCAGGCCGAGCTCCTGGCCCGCGTCCAGAGCGCCGACCCGCAGGCGGTGCGCCGCGCCGCCGCCGAGAACCCGGCCGACCCGCAGGCCCAGATCGCGGCCGCGGACCTCGACCTCGTCGGCGGGCACGTCGAGGACGCCTTCGGCCGCCTCATCGACACCGTGCGCGTCACCGCCGGCGCCGACCGGGACGCCGTACGGGTCCGGCTGCTGGAGCTGTTCGAGGTCATCGGCGCGGACGACCCCCGGGTGGGTCAGGCGCGCGCGGCCCTCGCGCGGGTGCTGTTCTAGGCGGCCCGCACCCCCCGGCCGTGCCGTCGCGGACCGGCCGGGGATTTGTTGACACGGAGACGAACAGCGGCCGCGCTTTGCCAAAACTTGGCAAACGCGGCCGCTGTTACTCGCAGTAAGTCTCCCTCCGTGAACTGTCCGGAGTGTTGGGGAATCCCCCGATCTGCCGGGGCCATGGGTGGCACCCTGCGTCGCCACCCGGCAGCGCCGCGCCAAACCCCGGTTATCTCGGCGTTACCCGCCAGTAACGAACCCTCTTGTGCCCCGGCCGGGAATGCACCACGATCGGCGACGCTCGGTCCTTCCCCGCAGAGCCGCACGCGGCGCCGCGGGGGCAGGGTCCCCACCGGGCCGGCCGGTGCAGCGGCACCGTCCGCGGGACAGGGGGGTCTTCGCCGCACCCGGCGGAGCCTGTCCTCCAGGCCGCGCGAACGCGCGGCCAGTGGTTGTCGCTCGGGGGTGAACGCCGGTGCACCGGACGCGGTACGGCCGCGGTACGGCCGCCTGCGCTCCTTCCCGAGGACGTAGCACTTCTCCCATCCCAGGTCGGGCGCTGCCCGGACCGGAGATGTACGTCCGAGAAGGAGGAACGAAATGAGTTCTCAGGTTCGTGGCGGGACCAGATGGAAGCGCTTCGCGCTCGTCATGGTGCCGAGCATCGCGGCCACTGCCGCGGTCGGCGTGGGCCTGTCCCAGGGCGCCCTGGCGGCGTCCTTCGCCGTCTCCGGCCAGGACTTCAAGGTCACGGCCGACAAGCTGGACGGTGACAACCTGATCCAGTACGGCGGCATCGCCGAGGGGCACGACCTCAAGGGCAACCCGGCGCACCACCCGGTCACCATCTCCGGGTTCAGCCACGCCGAGATCACCAACATGTGCCAGTCGCTGGTCACGCCGACCCCGCTCGGCAACATCACGCTCCAGCTCCGCACCGGCCACAAGGGCAAGCCGGCCGTCGCGGACAACATCTACCTGGACGTCGCGGAGCTCGACACCGACGCCGAGTTCACGAACCTCGACATCGGCGTCGCGGTCGGCGACGAGAGCCACAAGACCAAGCCGCAGGCCGGCACGGTCACCAACAAGTACGCGTTCTCGCAGCGCGCCGACAAGGCGGTCCTGACCAAGGTCCGCCAGAAGGCGTGGGCGACGACGGCGGGCACCTTCAAGCTGCCCGACCTGAAGCTGCGCCTCATGGGCGGCGACCAGCCGTGCTACCAGGACGAGAAGTAGCCCGTCCCGGAGTGTGACCGGCAGGGCGGTCGGCGGCGGCGCACGCAGCGGCCGACCGCCCGTCGGGGCTCCACAGAGTTCTCCGTACCACCGTTTCCAGGGAGCTGTTGTCCATGACCCCCCAGGCCCCGGTCTACGAACGCGCCGCCGATGACGCTTGGCTCACCGCGGTGTACTACCGCTTCCACGCCTGGAGCGGTCGCCGACCCTTCTGGGCCGGGCTGTTCACGCTCCTCGGCGGTATTCCGATCGTCTACTTCCCGTACGCGGACATGCGGCTCGGCAACGTCACCATCGCGATGGCGACGACGACAGGCTCGGGCTCGCTGATCATCGGCGTCCTGCTCGTCACGCTCGGCCTGACGCTGTGGTTCCAGCAGGGCGTCCGCGTCTTCGCCGGCGTCGCCGCGATCCTGCTGGCCCTGGTGTCGCTGCCGGTCTCCAACCTCGGCGGCTTCTTCGTCGGCTTCATCTTCGCGATGGTCGGCGGCGCGCTGGCACTGTCCTGGGCGCCGGGGATCCCCGCGGACGAGGAGGCCGGCGCGGCGGGTGCCGCCGTCAGGGCCCAGGCCCCGCGGATCGGGCCGCAGAGCGTCCCCGCCCCGTACGGAACGGAAACGGAGTACGCGACCGAGACCACTGCCCACGCCGACGGCGGGAGGAACAGTGCGGGGTGACGAGACGCAGCGGGGCACGGTCCCGAGCGAAGAGTCCCGTGAGAGAAGGGGGCCGCGGCACGCCGCGCCCCGCAAGTCGCTGCTGAACAAGATCCAGATACCCGTCGGCAGGACCATGGCCCTGGCGGCCATGCCGACGGCCGTGTTCGTCGGGATGGGCATCGCCCCCAAGCTGGCGGTGGCCGACGACAAGGAGATCCCCTTCGCCCCCGGCCCGTGCGTGACGCGGTCCGACGAACCCGCGGAGTCGGCCTCCCCGAGCCCCTCGAAGAGCCCCGAGCCGAGCGCGTCCCCCGGCTCCTCCGCCGCCCCCAAGCCCGGCCCGACCCCGCCGGCACCCAAGCCGTCCGCCGCCAAGCCGTCCACCGACGCGCGGCCCGGGCAGGCGGCCACGACCCCGCCGGCCGCACCCGCCCCGTCGGCATCCGCGTCCGCCACGGTGAACCCGCTGGACCCCCTGGACATCGGCGGCAAGGTCAAGGACCTCTTCGGCTCCCTGCGCCCGCAGCCGTCGGCAACCCCGACGCCCGCGGCCCCGACCCCGTCCGCCCCGGCCCCGACGACTCCGGCCAAGCCGGCGCCGGACCCCGCGGCCGACGCCATCCGCGAGGCGGCGAAGAAGGTCGGCGCCGGTGTCACGGAGCTGTCCCAGGACGTCAAGGACACCGCCACCAAGCCGAAGGACGAGACGGGCGCGAAGAAGGACGGCGACGACGAGGACGCTGCGAAGCCGGACGCGTCGGCCGACCCGGACGGCAAGCAGCCCTTCCCGTGCCCGACCCGCGACCCGGAGGCCCTGGCCAACGCGAAGCTGGAGCCGGGCATCCCGCTCCTGCCGGACGAGCCCTGGTACCTGGACAGTTCGCTGCTGACCCTCTACGGCCTGGACTACCAGGGCATCGTCGAGGTGAAGACGGCGAGCGGGAAGACCAAGAAGGTCCTGAAGTTCACCGCGGACTCGCTGGACATCAAGGACCTCTACCAGACCGTCGGCAAGGGCGCGAACACCGCCCACCTGAAGTCCCGCCCCGGCTCCACCTCCAAGATCCGCGGCGGCGAGGTGACGATGTACACGGAGAGCCTGAAGGGCAACCTGTTCGGGATCATCCCGATCGAGTTCTCCCCGGACAGCCCGCCGCCCCTGAACGTCCCCTTCGCGTTCTTCACGAACGTCAAGGTCGTCCAGGCCGGCCAGTTCGGCGGCACCCTGACCGTCCCGGGCCTGAAGAACTACATCGGCCCGCCGGAGGGTTAGCCCGCACGCGGCCGAGGCCCGCTCCTCCCGCAGGATCGGGCCTCGGCCGCGCCTTCAGGGCTCGGCGATGAACTTCGGCAGGACGTCGGTGTCCATCCCGTACTCGTCGAAGATGTCCACCAGCGCTCTGGTCATGGAGTCCACTCCGGGCTCGCGGACGATCACCAGATCCCGAACCTGGAAGTACGAGCCGTCGGCGCATTCGCCGGTGGTCGACCAGCGGTCCATGACCCTGGCGACCTCGCGGTACGTCAGAAGCGTGGCAGTCCAGCGCGTGCCGTCGGGAGCGGTGACGATCGCATCGGTGTTCTCGACGGTGCCGGGGTCGTCGTCCAGACCGAGGATGTACGTGATCGAGAACCGGTCCGTATCGACAACGTGGAGCGGATTGTCAGCCATAGATCTCCTGTAGTTTCTTGATGACGGCCGGCTCGTTGGCCTTATCGCTCATGGCGACGATCTCGTAGGCGCCGTCGACCTCACGGAAGAACAGTCTCCCGCCGTTCCTGGCTCGCATGTAACGGATGCCTCCGCTGAGGGCGGAGGCGCCGATTCCCGCTTGTACATTTCCTGCGGCGAGCTTGGCCTCAAGAGCCTTGAAGTCCTGGGCCACCTGCTGGTTCTTGGCGGACTTCACCATCATCTTGTAGAAGAATCCGCTTGTCCCGATCAGCGACCTCACGCAGATTTTCGGGTCGGCTGCGGTCGCGGCGGACGGCGTATTCTTGAAGACTGCCTTAGTGGGGGCGTCCTCAACCGCAGCTATTAGGCATCCCGCCGCGGGCTGGCCCTTTTTGAGGGTCTCCAGGAGCCTACGCATCCGCTCCAAGGTGTTCCTGGAGAGTTCAAGGCCGTCCAGGAAGGTGGCGACGCCCTTGCCGACCTTGTAGATCACCTTGGCGACGGCAGGGATCTTCGACACTGCCACGCCGACCATTACGACGTTGACCAGGGTCCACAGGCAGCTCTCAACGTCACGCTGTGTGAAGCACTTTTTGGCATCCGTGTAGCCGAGTTCGTCGAGCAGGATCTGCCCGCCGATCTCGATCACCCAGTCGAGGACGTCCTTACCCGCGAGTTCCTTGGCCGCGCGGAACTCGTCGACGCACGACTGACCGCAGTTCGCCAGCAGCAGGGCCTCTTCGTCCTGCGAGAGGTCCGCGCCGGTGTCAGGCTTGGGAGCCTCGACGATTGCCTTGCGGGCTTCTTCCTGCTCCTTGCGGTACTCCTCCTCGGCGCGTGCTGCAGCTGCCTCGGCGTCCTGCGCGTCTTGGACGGCGTTCGCTGCGGCTGTCTCGGCAGCGGTCGCGGCCGCCTCTGACCGGGTGGCAGCCGTGTCCGCCGAGCTCGCATCACGGGTGGCGGCGTCGGCGGAGGCACGGGCGCCGGCGGCGCTTTTCTCGGCCTCTGTGGCCTCGTTGTTGGCGCCGAGTGCTTCATTGGCGGCGTCCTTGGCGGCGCTGCGCGCGAAAAGCGCGTCCGTGCCGGCCTGCGCGTTGTACTCCTTCGTCTTGTCGTCCGCCTGCTTGGCGGCCTCGGCGTCCACAGTCGCCTTGGCCGCCGAGGTCCGGGCGCTGGCCGCGGACTTCTGTGCGGCGGCGGTGTCGGCCGCGGCGGCAGCTGCTGCCTGGGCGGCGCGCTTGACATCGCCAGATGCCTTGTCGGCGAGCGCCTTGGCGGTGGCAGCGGCCTTGGTGGCCTCATCGGCCTTGGCGGTGGCGGCCGCCGCCTGCTGTTCGGCGTGGCTCTTGGCCGACTGGCCGACCAGGATGGCGAAGGCGGCTGCCGTATCGGTTTCGCGGTAAGGCGTGCCCATCGCGATGGCCGTGTTGGCCGGCTGCACAGCTTGGGCCGCTGAGTCCCGGGCGGCCGAGGCCGCCTGGGCGGTGGCGTAGGCGTGGCCGGCGGTGATGGCCGACCACGCGGCCGTCTTGAGCGCCTCCGCCCGCGCTGCGGTCGCGTTCTTGGTGGCCTGGAGTGATGCGCCCTGTGCCTTCTTCGCTTCGGCTTCGGCCTTCGTGGCGTTCACCGAGGCGGCCTCGGCCGCGTCGATGGCGTCGGCAGCCGCAGCGTGCGCGGTCGCGGCGGCGGAGTTGCTGGTCTGGTACGCAGCCCAGGCCTTGTCCGAAGACGCCTTGGCCCGTTCCGCAGCCCCATCGGCGCGGCTGGAGGCGGCTCGAGCACTGTGCGCGGCCGTCGTCGCGTTGTCGGCATCCGCACGGGCGCGAAACGCCGCCCCTGCCGCTGTGTTCGCGGCGGTGCGTGCCGCGGTCGCAGCCTCCCGGGTCTCAGCGGCCGCGGGGGTGCCTGCAGCCGCAGCGGCGGCCGCTTCCAGAGCGGCGGCGCGCGAGGCGGTGGCGTTCTTCTCCACCTCTGCCGCCTCTGCCTTTTCACGCGCCTTGGCGGCCTTGCCTCCGGCAGCCAGAGCGAGGCCGAGCTGATCGTCCGCGGTCTTCGCCTGGCTCTCGGCCTCTGTCCGTGCGCGGGCTGCAGTCTCGCGTTCAGTGGCGGCGCGCTTCTCGGCGGCCTGGGCCTTGGCACGTTCGGCGGCGGCAGTCTGCCGCGCCTTGGCGGCGGTTGCCTTTTCCTTTTCGGCCTTTGCCCGCTCGGTCTTGGCCGTCTCGGCGGCCTTGCGGGCGGTTTCCTGCGCCGCCTCGGCCGTGGCCCGCGCGGCCCGGGCCTTGGTGGCGTTGTCAGCCGCTTCCTTCGCCTGGGCCGCTGCCGACGCGGCGGCAGCCTTGGCCTGTGCTGCGGCCTCCTCGGCGGCGACTCGGCGGAACTCCGTGTTCAGGGCGTGTGACTGGGTCTGAGCCATTGCGTACAGGGTCTTGCTGTCCGCGACTGTTGCCTTGGCGGCGTTCGCCGCGGTCGTCGCGGCCTTCGCTGCGGCCTCTGCCGCTGCCGCCGACGCTTTGGCGACCTGGACGGACTGCTGTGCGAACAGCAGACCTCGGCCGCGCGGAGCCTTAGCCGCGTCGGCAATCGCCCATGCGGTGTTCTGCGCAGTGTGAGCCTTGGCGGATACTGTCTTGGCCGCCGCTGAGGCGGCCTCCGCGACCTTTGCCTGTTCGGCGGCCTTTGCGCGGGCCCCGGCCAAGTCCTTGTCGGCCTGAGCGAAGACGGCGGCCGCGGGGCGGCCGGAGTCGTCGACGGGCTGGCCGGCCCAGTACCTCTGCCATGTCAGGATCTGGTCGGCGAGCCATGCCTGACCCAACGCCTCGATCATCGCCTCGGTGGACTTGCGGACCTCGACTGCTGCGGCGACCTCAGCGTTGACGATTTCGGCACGCGGGGTGGCCTGGGACGCGTACTCCTGCTCCCACTCCAGGTGTGCCGTCACGACGATCGGCGACATCACGCGGTAGTAGTCGTCGGGGTTGCGGCTGTCGCAGGCGCCCCAGGCGACCTTCAGCGCCTCGACCTCCAGACGGAATTCGGCCGAGCCCTCGGTTGGGGCCTTGGGCAGGTAGCCGCCGAGCCGCAGGTAGCGGGCGATGTCGCTCGCTGTGGGGGAGCGGTAGTTGCTGCTCGACGCGTTCTTCAGCATCCAGTCGGTGACGAAGTCGTGGTTCTCGTCCTTGCCCTTGAGCTCGGCAGCGAGTGCCTTCGCCCTGTCGAGGGCGGTCCTCGAGGGCACCGCGTGGCCGTCGGAGCCCAGTTGGTTGTACAGGTCCCGCTGCGGGCCCAGGGTGAAGGCGACGACGTCTTTGTCGAACTGCGGGGCGTACTGCGGGATGCCTGCGCCGGTGCCGGACTTCCAGTACGTGTAGTTCGACTTCTCCCAGCGCTCGCGCCGCTCGGCAGAGGCCACGGGGGAGCCCTCGTATGAGTCGCGGTCCTTGATCCGCGCCTCGTTCAGCGGGTGCATGCCCATCAGTGGATCGGTCGCGGCGGCCAGTTCGGCGGGGGTCCCGGTGAGGGCCTTGGCCGCCGTCTTCTTCATCTCCGGACCGCCGATGTGCAGGGCGAAACCGGCTGCGCAGCGGTCGATCCGAGCCTGTTCGCCGAGACTGATCGGGCGGTACGGAGGTTCGGTGTCCGGCGGGATCTCGACGGCGCCTGCGGGTGCAGCCTGGATGAGCCCAACCAGGACCGCGGAAGCGGTGAGTAGTGCGGTGCCTGTCAGCCCGCGCCGCAGGGCGTCGCGGGAAGTGCGACTCCTACACGGTAAGAGCGTGGTTCGTTGCACGTGCCTGCCTGTCCTGTCTTCAGGGTTCTTGGTCAGCCCTGCAGGAAGGCGCTGCGACGATTTCGTGGCGCCGTGAATGACAGCACGCCGCGCGGCAGAGGTGGTGAATCCCCCATGTGCACAGTTGACTGTGCGCCCCCGTTTGCCTTCCCCCAAGGCACCTCGAGGCTTTCATGATCGAGTTACCGTCGGTAGGAGGGTTTCGGTCGAAATTACTGACCAGTAGTCGTTGAGGCGGGAAACGCCGAGGGCGGCGCCCCCGGGCCCCTGTCGGGGGTTTGGGGTGCCGCCCTCGGTGTGCGTCAGGCCAGGTTCGGGCCGCCCAGGTGGTGGACTCGGACCATGTTCGTCGTGCCGGGGACGCCGGGCGGGGAGCCCGCCGTGATGATCATCGTGTCGCCGGCGTTGTAGCGGCCGAGCTTGACCATCTCGGAGTCCACCAGGTCGACCATGGCGTCGGTGGTGTCCACGTGCGGGACGACGTACGAGTCGACGCCCCAGCTCAGCGTGAGCTGGTTGCGGGTGTTGACGTCCGTGGTGAACGCGACGATCGGCTGGACCGCGCGGTAGCGCGAGAGGCGGCGGGCGGTGTCGCCGGACTGCGTGAAGGCGACCAGCGCCTTCCCGTCGAGGAAGTCGGCGATCTCGCAGGCCGCGCGGGCGACCGAGCCGCCCTGCGTACGCGGCTTCTTGCCCGGGACCAGCGGCTGCAGGCCCTTGGCGAGCAGCTCCTCCTCGGCCGCCGCGACGATCTTCGACATCGTCTTGACGGTCTCGATCGGGTAGGCGCCCACCGAGGACTCCGCCGACAGCATGACCGCGTCGGCGCCGTCGAGGATCGCGTTGGCCACGTCGGAGGCCTCGGCGCGGGTCGGGCGGGAGTTGGTGATCATCGACTCCATCATCTGGGTCGCGACGATCACCGGCTTGGCGTTGCGGCGGCACATCTCGATGAGCCGCTTCTGGACCATCGGGACCTTTTCGAGGGGGTACTCGACCGCCAGGTCGCCGCGGGCCACCATGACCGCGTCGAAGGCCGCGACGACGGCCTCCATGTTCTCCACCGCCTGCGGCTTCTCCACCTTGGCGATGACGGGGACCCGGCGGCCCTCCTCGTCCATCACGCGGTGGACGTCCTTGACGTCGTCGGCGTCGCGGACGAAGGACAGGGCGACCATGTCGCAGCCCATCCGCAGCGCGAAGCGCAGGTCGTCGACGTCCTTCTCCGACAGGGCGGGGACGTTGACGGCCGCACCCGGCAGGTTGATGCCCTTGTGGTCGGAGATCACGCCGCCCTCGATGACGATGGTCCGCACCCGCGGGCCGTCGACCTCGATCACGCGCAGCTCGACGTTGCCGTCGTTGATCAGGACCTGGTCGCCCTTGGCGACGTCGCCCGGCAGCCCCTTGTACGTGGTGCCGCAGACGGACTTGTCGCCCGGGACGTCCTCGGTGGTGATGGTGAACTCGTCACCGCGCACCAGCTCGACCGGGCCCTCGGCGAAGGTCTCCAGGCGGATCTTGGGGCCCTGGAGGTCGGCGAGGACGCCGACCGCCCGCCCGGTGTCCTCGGACACCTTGCGGACGCGGTCGTACCGCTCCTGGTGCTCTGCCTGGGACCCGTGGCTGAAGTTGAAACGGGCCACGTTCATACCGGCCTCCATGAGCGCTTTCAGCTGCTCATAGGAGTCGACGGCGGGGCCCAGCGTGCAGACGATTTTGGAACGGCGCATGGAGCGGATCCTATCGGTTTGTTTCGTAGCGGAATATTCCGTCTGGTGGAAGGTCCAAGACACGCTACCGAGCTACCAGCGCGTAGGCCTGCCTCGCGATCTCCAGCTCCTCGTCCGTCGGGACCACGGCCACCGCCACGCGGGCGCCCGCCGGGGAGACCACCCGCGGCTCAGGCGACCGTACGGCGTTGGCCTGCGGGTCCACGGCCAGGCCGAGCCCCGCCAGGCCGTCCACCACGGCCTGGCGCACCTGGTGGGCGTTCTCGCCGACCCCGGCGGTGAACACGAGCGCGTCCACCCGGCCGAGCACCGCGGTGTACGCGCCGACGTACTTCTTCAGCCGGTGGACGTACGCCGCGAACGCGAGCCGCGCCGACTCGTCGCCGTCGCCCGCCCGCCGCAGCACCTCGCGCATGTCGTTGTCGCCGCACAGCCCCAGCAGACCGCTCTTCTTGTTCAGGAGCGAGTCGATCTCGTCCACCGACAGGCCCCCCACCCGTGCCAGGTGGAAGACCACCGCCGGGTCCAGATCGCCCGAACGGGTGCCCATGACCAGGCCCTCCAGCGGCGTCAGGCCCATCGACGTCTCCACGCACACCCCGCCGCGCACCGCCGACGCCGAGGCGCCGTTGCCCAGGTGCAGCACGATCACGTTGACGTCCGCGACCGGCCGGCCGAGGAGCTCGGCCGCGGCCCGCGACACGTACGCGTGCGAGGTGCCGTGGAAGCCGTACCGGCGGATCGCGTACCGGTCCGCCGTCGCCGCGTCGATCGCGTAGCGGGCCGCGTGCTCCGGCATCGTCGCGTGGAAGGCCGTGTCGAAGACCGCCACCTGCGGGACGTCCGCCCGCAGGGCGCGCGCCACCTCGATGCCCGTGACGTTCGCCGGGTTGTGCAGCGGGGCCAGCGGGATCAGGCTGCGGATCTCCGCCAGTACCTCGTCGTCGATCACGGTCGGCTCGGTGAAGCGGGTCCCGCCGTGCACCACGCGGTGCCCGACGGCCGCCAGCTCGGGGGAGTCCAGGCCCGTCCCGTCGGCGGCGAGCTCCGCGGCGACCGCCTCCAGCGCCTCCCGGTGGTCGCCGATCGCCCCGGTCCGCTCGCGCCTGCCGCCCCCGGCGGCCGGTCCGGCCAGCGGCTCGTGGACCAGCCGGGAGGTTCCCTCCCCGATCCGCTCCACGAGGCCGGCGGCGAGCCGGGTCGGGCCGGCCATGTCGAGCAGCTGGTACTTCACCGACGAGGAGCCGGAGTTGAGGACGAGGACGCGGGATGCGGTGGTCACGTGGGGAGCTTTCCTTCGGGAGCGGCGGAGCAGGAGCGGCGGAGCAGGAGCGGCGGGCGGGGGCTGGGGAGCGGCGGGCGGGGCGGAGGAGCGGGCGTGCGGTCAGGCCGTCGGCACCGCGGACCCCTGCGCCTGGATGGCGGTGATCGCGACGGTCGTGACGATGTCCTGGACGAGCGCGCCGCGCGAGAGGTCGTTCACCGGCTTGCGCAGGCCCTGGAGGACCGGGCCGACCGCGACGGCGCCCGCCGAGCGCTGCACGGCCTTGTACGTGTTGTTGCCGGTGTTGAGGTCGGGGAAGATCAGCACGGTCGCCCGGCCGGCGACCTCCGACCCGGGCAGCTTCGTCGCGGCGACCGACGGCTCGACGGCGGCGTCGTACTGGATGGGCCCCTCGACGGCCAGGTCGGGGCGCCGGGCCCGGACGATCTCGGTGGCCTTGCGGACCTTGTCGACGTCCGCGCCGCGGCCGGAGGTGCCCGTCGAGTACGAGAGCATGGCGATCCGCGGCTCGACGCCGAAGGCCGCCGCGGTCGCCGCGGACTGGATGGCGATGTCGGCGAGCTGCTCGGCGTCCGGGTCCGGGTTGACCGCGCAGTCGCCGTACACCAGCACCTGGTCGGCCAGGCACATGAAGAAGACGGAGGAGACGATCGCCGCCTCCGGCTTCGTCTTGATGATCTCGAAGGCGGGGCGGATGGTCGCGGCGGTCGAGTGCACCGACCCCGACACCATGCCGTCGGCCAGCCCCTGCTGGACCATCAGCGTGCCGAAGTAGTTGGCGTCCGTCACCACGTCGGCCGCGAGCTCGACCGTCATGCCCTTGTGGGCGCGTGCCTGCGCGTAGAACTCGGCGAAGCGCTCCCGCAGCGGGGAGGCGGCCGGGTCGATGAGCTGCGCCCCCGACACGTCCACGCCGAGGTCGGCGGCCCGCTTCAGGATCGCCTGCTCCTCGCCCAGCAGGGTCAGGTCGCAGACCCCGCGGCGCAGCAGCACGTCGGCGGCGCGCAGGACGCGCTCCTCGGTGCCCTCCGGCAGTACGACGCGGCGGCGGTCGGCGCGCGCCCGCTCCAGCAGCTCGTGTTCGAACATCATCGGCGTGACGCGCTCGGAGCGGGCCACCGACAGCAGTCCGCGCAGCTCGGCGGTGTCCACGTGCCGTTCGAACAGGCCGAGCGCGGTCTCCAGCTTGCGCGGGGTCGCGGAGTTCAGCCGGCTCTGGAGCTCGAACAGCTCGGCGGCGGTCGGGAAGCTGTTGCCGGCCACCGACACCACGGGGGTGCCCGGCGCGAGCTTCGAGGCGAGGGCGAGCACGTCGGGGCCGGGCCGCTCGTTCAGGGTGAGCAGGACGCCGGCGATCGGCGGGGTGCCGGAGGAGTGCGCGGCGAGCGCGCCGATGACCAGGTCGGAGCGGTCGCCGGGGGTGACGACGAGGCAGCCGGGCGTCAGGGCGCCGAGGAAGTTCGGCAGCATCGCACCGCCGAAGACGAAGTCGAGCGCGTCGCGGGCCAGCCCGGCGTCGTCGCCGAGGAGCACCTCGCCGCCGAGCGCCCGGGTGATCTGGGCGACCGTCGGCGCGGCCAGCGACTTGTCGTCGGGCAGGACGTAGCAGGGCACGGGCAGGCGGGCGGCCAGCCGTTCGGCGATGGCGTCCCGGTCCTCGGCGGCCACCCGGTTGACCACCATCGCCACGACCTCGCAGCCCAGGCTCTCGTACGCCCGGTAGGCGTTGCGGGCCTCGGCGCGGACCTCGTCGGCGGCGCGCCGGGTGCCGCCGACGACGGGTACGACGACCGCGCCGAGCTCGTTCGCGAGGCGGGCGTTGAGGGCCAGTTCGTCGGGGAGGTTCGTCTCGGCGTAGTCGGTGCCGAGGACGAGCATCACCTCGTAGTCCCGGGCCGCCCGGTGGAAGCGGTCGACGAGCCGGGAGACCAGCTCGTCGGTGCCCTTCTCGGCCAGGACCGCGGAGGCCTCGCGGTACTCCATGCCGTACGCGGTCGAGGCGTCCTGGTCGATCCGGTAGCGGGAGCGGAGCAGTTCGAAGAGCCGGTCCGGCGCGTCGTGCAGGAGCGGCCGGTAGACGCCGACCCGCGCCGTCTGGCGCGTCAGCAGTTCCATGATCCCCAGCTCGACGACCTGGCGGCCGTCGCTCCGGTCGATACCGGTCACGTACACGCTGCGCGTCACGCGTGCTCTCCGTCCCTCGTGCGCCGCGGCAGGGCTGTGGCAGCCGCCTGCGGATCTCCGTCGAATTCCCCCGATAGGGTGGGCTTGCCCTCTTGACAATACCTCTGCGGATGGATAGGGCGCCGCCTGGGAAGAGGCGCCGGTGCGGCGTCCGCCGGGGGCTGCGGGGCGGGGCGGCGCAGCACGCGCCCGGCCCCGCCCGCGTGGAACAATCGGACAAGCCGCACGATGACGCCCTCCACGGGCACGGCCGTCCGCCCGTACGCGACGCACGGCCGGGGGACGACCAGGAGCAGACGACCAGGAGCAGGAGACACAAGGCGATGCGCATCGGAGTCCTCACAGCGGGAGGCGACTGCCCCGGCCTGAACGCCGTCATCCGGTCGGTCGTCCACCGTGCCCTGGTGGGGCACGGGGACGAGGTCATCGGCTTCGAGGACGGCTTCAAGGGCCTGCTGGACGGCCACTACCGCCCCCTCGACATCAACGCCGTCAGCGGCATCCTCGCCCGCGGCGGCACCATCCTCGGCTCGGCCCGCATGGAGCGCGCCCGCCTGCACGAGGCCGCCGAGAACGCCAACGAGCTCGCCCGCCGGTACGGCCTCGACGCGCTCATCCCGATCGGCGGCGAGGGCACCCTGACCGCCTCCCGGATGCTGGCCGACGCCGGGATGCCGGTCGTCGGCGTTCCGAAGACTATCGACAACGACATCTCCGCCACGGACCGCACCTTCGGCTTCGACACCGCCGTCACCGTCGCCACCGAGGCCATGGACCGCCTCAAGACCACCGCCGAGTCCCACCAGCGCGTCATGGTCGTCGAGGTCATGGGCCGGCACGCGGGCTGGATCGCCCTGGAGTCCGGCATGGCCGGCGGCGCGCACGGCATCTGCCTGCCCGAGCGGCCCTTCCAGGTCGACGACCTGGTGAAGATGGTGGAGGAGCGCTTCTCGCGGGGCAAGAAGTTCGCCGTCGTCTGCGTCGCCGAGGGGGCCCACCCGGCCGCCGGCTCCATGCCGTACGAGCGGGGCGAGATCGACCAGTACGGCCACGAGCGCTTCGCCGGCATCGGCAACCGGCTCGCCGTCGAGCTGGAGAACCGCCTCGGGAAGGAGGCCCGCCCGGTCATCCTCGGCCACGTCCAGCGCGGCGGCGTCCCCACCGCGTACGACCGGGTGCTGGCGACCCGCTTCGGCTGGCACGCCGTGGAGGCCGTCCACCGCGGGGACTTCGGCAACATGACCGCCCTGCGCGGCACGGAGATCGTGATGGCCCCGCTCGCGGCGGCCGTCGCGGAGCTGAAGACCGTCCCCGAGCACCGCATGTCCGAGGCCGAGTCCGTCTTCTGACGCGGGCCGCCACCCGCCGCCCGCCACCCGTCGGCCCCGGCTCCCCGGGGCCGGCGGGTCACCGCGTACCGGACGCGTACGCCCAGAAGCGGTCCACGATGCCGGCGAGGAACTCCCGCCCGCCGTCGCCCGCCCCGCCGGCGCCGCCCCATCCGAGGGTGGCGACCATGGCGGACTGGTAGTCGGCGTGCAGCCGCTCCAGTACGGGCTCCAGGTGCTCCCGCGGCACCGGCAGCAGCTTGGCCAGCGGCTTGGCGTGGGCCTGCCAGCGCGTGGTGACCGCGCTGCGCAGGATCTCCGCGAGCTCCTCCTGCTTGCCGGTCGCGGCGATGAACTGGGCCAGTGTCAGACCGAGGACCTGGGCCAGGGCCACCGACTGCCGCTCGTTGCCCTTCCAGCGGCCGGCGTCCTCCATCTTCCGGTACGAGCCCGTGTCGAGCCCGATCCGCCGGGCCAGCTCGTCCGGGGACATGCCGCGGGCCATCCGGTGCTCCCGCAGGGTCACCGGCTCGGACAGCAGTTCGCCGGGCGAGCACCACAGCACGCCGGCCAGGGCCGTGAGCTCGGCGGCCGTCGGCGTGAGCTCGCCGCGCTCCCAGGCCATCACCGTCTCCGGCTCGACGATCAGTCCGTACTGGGCGCGCAGGCCGTAGGAGACGTGGCCGGGCGCCATGCCCAGGGCCGCGCGCAGGCGCCGCGCGGCGGGGGCATTGAAGGGTGGGCTGGATTGCACAGGGCACACGGTAGGAGCGGCCGGGCCCCGGCGACTACAGACTGTTCAAACAAGCCAACAACTCGTAGGAAAGTCCTATGGAGTTCGGGGGTTTGGTCCGGATTTCAGGCGACTGTCCGGTAATCGGACGCCTGTTGGGCCTGCGTTCCAGCGTAAGGTTCCGGCCAGCCGACCGGAGGGGCCTCCTCCTGATCTTCACGGATCCGCCGCACTCCGCCGCGAACCGCGCGCCCCTCCCGTGCGTGATCCCTACGGGGCCCTCGCCGACGGGGGTGGCGAGGGCCCCGCACCGGAGTCCTTGCCTTGACGCCCGCGTCAGGGAATAGCGTCGGGCCATGCGCATCGGCGAACTGGCGGAGCTGGCCGGCACCAGCACACGGACCCTGCGGTACTACGAGTCGCGCGGACTGCTCTCCTCCAGGAGGGCGCCCAACGGCTACCGCACCTATGACGAGGACGACCTGCGGCTGCTGCGCCAGATCCGCACCCTCCAGGACTTCGGCTTCGACCTGGAGGAGACCCGCCCGTTCGTCGAGTGCCTGCGCGCCGGCCACCCGGCCGGCGACGCCTGCCCCGCCTCCCTGGCCGTCTACCGGCGCAAGCTCGCCGAACTCGACGGCCTCATCGGCCGGCTGGCCGACGTACGCGACCAGGTGGCCCGGCAGCTCGCCGAAGCCGAGCGCGCTGCGGGCCCGGAGGCCGTCCCGCGCTGCGAGAGCACGCCCTGACCCGGTGAAGACGAAGACGAAGACGAAGAGGAAGGAGAAAGCGGTGACACGAGCCGCAGGTGTGGCCCAGGTGACGGACGCGGACTTCGAGGAGGAGGTGGTGGGCGAGCGGGAACGCCCCGTCCTGGTGGAGTTCACCGCCGACTGGTGCGGCCCCTGCCGGCAGCTCGCACCCGTGCTGTCCGCCCTCGCCGCCGAGGAGGGCCACCGCCTGAAGGTCGTGCAGATCGACACGGACCGCAACCCCTCCACCGTCGTCCGGTACGGGGTGCTGTCCGCGCCGACCATGCTGGTCTTCCGCGGCGGGGAGCCCGTCCTGCAGATCGTCGGCGCCCGTGCCAAGCGCCGCCTGCTCCAGCAGCTCGACGGCGTCCTGGAGCAGGCGGCCACGGCCTAGGGGCGGAACCAGACCGTCGCCAGCGGCGGGAGGGTCAGGACCAGGCTCGCCGGGCGGCCCTGCGCCGGCACCCGCTCGGGCAGCAGCGGCCCTGTGTGGCGCAGGCCGCTGCCGCCGTACTCCGGCAGGTCCGTGTTGAGGACCTCCCGCCAGGCAGGCACCTCCTCCGGGACGCCGAGCCGGTAGCCGTGCCGCACCACCGGCGAGAAGTTCGACACGCACAGCAGCGGCGAGCCGTCGTGCGCGTACCGCAGGAACGCGAAGACGTTGTCGTCCGCGGCGTCCGACTCCACCCACGCGAAGCCCTCCGGGACACTGTCCCGCTCCCACAGCGCGGGCGCCGCGGCGTACTCCCGGTTCAGGTCGCGCACCAGCGTCCGCACGCCCTGGTGGTCCCCGGCCGCCGAGTAGGCCGGGTCCAGCAGCCACCAGTCCGGGCCGTGCGCCTCCGACCACTCGGCGCCCTGGGCGAACTCCTGCCCCATGAACAGCAGCTGCTTGCCGGGGTGCGCCCACATGTAGCCGAGGTAGGCCCGGTGCCCCGCCCGCTGCTGCCACCAGTCGCCCGGCATCTTCGACACCAGCGCCTGCTTGCCGTGCACCACCTCGTCGTGCGAGATGGGCAGCACGTAGTTCTCGCTGTACGCGTACACCATCCCGAAGGTCATGTCGTGGTGGTGGTACTTGCGGTGCACCGGCTCCTTCGAGACGTACCGCAGCGTGTCGTGCATCCAGCCCATGTTCCACTTCAGGCCGAAGCCGAGGCCGCCGGAGTCGGTGGGCCGCGTCACCCCGTTCCAGGCGGTGGACTCCTCCGCGATCGTCACGACCCCGGGGCAGCGCCGGTACACCGTCGCGTTCATCTCCTGGAGCATCGCGACGGCGTCCCAGTTCTCCCGCCCGCCGTGCTCGTTCGGCGCCCACTCGCCTTCGCCGCGCGAGTAGTCCAGGTACAGCATCGACGCGACCGCGTCGACCCGCAGCCCGTCGACGTGGAACTCCTGGCACCAGTACACCGCGTTGGCGACGAGGAAGTTGCGGACCTCCTTGCGCCCGTAGTCGAACTCCAGCGTCCCCCAGTCCGGGTGCTCCGCCCGCCGCGGGTCCTCGTGCTCGTACAGGGGCCGCCCGTCGAACCGGGCGAGCGCCCACTCGTCGCGCGGGAAGTGCGCCGGCACCCAGTCGAGGATCACCCCGATCCCGGCCTGGTGCAGCGCGTCCACCAGCGCCCGGAAGTCGTCCGGGCCGCCCATCCGCGAGGTCGGCGCGTAGTAGCCGGTCACCTGGTAGCCCCACGAGCCGCCGAAGGGGTGCTCGGCGACCGGCATCAGCTCCACGTGCGTGAAGCCCAGCTCCTTGACGTACGGCGGGAGCTGCTCGGCCAGCTCCCGGTACGACAGCCCCGGCCGCCACGACGGCAGGTGCACCTCGTACACCGAGAACGGGGCCTGGTGCACCGGGCGCCGCCCGCGCGAGGCCATCCACTCCGCATCGCCCCAGACGTGGCGGGAGGCGGTGACCACGGAGGCGGTGGCCGGCGGGACCTCCGCGTGCTGCGCCATCGGGTCGGCGCGCAGCGTGTGGCCGCCGTCGGGCCCGGCGATCTCGTACTTGTACAGGGCCCCCTCGCCGACGCCCGGCAGGAACAGCTCCCACACGCCGGACGAGCCGAGGGAGCGCATCGGCTGGGCGACCGGGTTCCAGTAGGAGAAGTCGCCGGTGACGCGGACCCCCTGGGCGTTGGGCGCCCACACGGTGAAGCGGGTGCCGGCGACGCCCTGGTGCTCCATGGGGCGGGCGCCGAGCGCCGTCCACAGCTCCTCGTGCCGGCCCTCGCCGATCAGGTGCAGGTCGAAGTCGCCGAGCGCGGGCAGGAACCGGTAGGGGTCGTGGACCTCGGTCTCGGTGCCGTCGTAGGCGACCAGCAGCCGGTAGTCGGGAACCTCGCCGAGGGGGAGGAGCCCGGAGAAGAGGCCGTCGCCGTCGGAGTGGAGCTCTGCGCGCAGCCCCTTGGCCACGACGGTGACGGCCTTGGCGTACGGCCGCAGCACCCGGAACACCACCCCGCCCCGCTGGGCGTGGGCGCCCAGCACCGCGTGCGGGTCGTGGTGGCGGCCCTGGAGCAGCCGGTCCCGCTCCCCGGCGTCGAGCGCCGGTGCGGGCTGCACGCCGCGGGCCGGTGCGGCCCGGCGGGCCCCGGGGGTGCGGGGGGTGCGGGCCGGGCGCGCCGCGCGGGCGGGTTCCGGCGGGGCGGGGGCCGCCGCTGCTGCGGGCGGTGCTGCGGCTTCCTCGCGGACGGTCGGTGACGGCTGTCGTGCGGCGCTCACGCGAGCGGCCTCCTCGGGGGCTTCGGGTGGGGGTGGGGGGCGGCGGAGCCGGGCGGCGGCGGGGACGGGTGCGGCATGCGGCGGGCGGGGCGCTCCCGCTCGGCGAGCCGGCGGATCGCGGCCATGGGGACGTGCAGCCAGTCGGGGCGGTGCCGGGACTCGTAGCGGGCCTCGTACACCGCCTTGTCGGTCTCGTACGCGCGCAGCAGGACGGGGTCCTCGCGCGGGTCGCGGCCGGTGGTGCGGGCGTAGCCCTCGCAGAACGCGGCCCGGCAGGCGTCCGCCCAGGCAGGGGCGAAGGGGCGGTGCGAGCGGGCCGCGTAGTCGAAGGAGCGGAGCATTCCGGCGATGTCGCGCACGGCGGGCTCGGGGCGGCGGCGGTCGGCGAGCGGGCGGGCCGGCTCGCCCTCGAAGTCGATCAGGGCCCAGCTGCCGTCGGCGGTGCGCAGGGTCTGGCCGAGGTGGAGGTCGCCGTGGATGCGCTGGGCGGGTACGCCGGCGCCGCGGGAGGCGGCCAGGGCGTCGAAGGCGCCGCGCAGCCCGTCCTCGAAGGGCTGGAGGGCGGGGACCTCGCGGACGGTCGCGGCCAGCCGGGCCGTCATGCCGGCGGCGAGCCGGGCCGCCTGCGCGGGGCCGAGGGCGACGGTGGGCAGGGCCGCGGCGAGCGCGCTGTGGACCTCGGCGGTGGCCCGGCCCAGGGCGTGGGCCTCGGCGGTGAAGTCGGCGCCCGCGGCGAGCCGGCGCAGTGCGAGCTGCCAGCCGTCCTCGGAGCCGCGCAGGTACGGCTGGAGCACGCCCAGGGTCAGCGGCTCGGCGGTGCGGTGGCCGCCGGGCGGGCCTGCGGGCAGTTCGGCCTCGTACCAGGCCACCGGGGCGGGGACCCGGGCGCAGCCGGCGGAGGCGAGGGCCCGGGGCAGTTCGAGGTCGGGGTTGGTGCCGGGCCAGACCCGCCGGAACACCTTCAGGATGTGCGAATCCCCGTAGATGAGGGAGGAGTTGGTCTGTTCGCCGGACAGCGGCCGCGGGGCCGGGTCGGCGGGGATGGGGGCGTCCGGGTCCCGGTCGAAGCGCAGCGGCCCGTGGCTGCCGGGGGCGCGCAACCGTTCCAGCAGGAGCGCGGCGAGCCGCGGGTCGCCGAGCCCCTCGTACACGGCGTGGCCGGCGTACGGGCCGCGCTCGGCGTGGCCGATGAGGGCGGGGGCGAGGCCGGGCGGCAGCGGTGCGGGCCGCACGCCGAGCAGGAGCTGGTAGCAGTCCGCGGTGCCGTCTGCGCAGTCGACGCCGACGAGCAGGTGCAGCAGGCCGGGCGTGCTGCCGGGCGGCAGCAGCTCGACGGCGGAGACCAGCCGCAGCCGGGTGATCGCCCGGCCCTTGCCGGCGAACCAGCGCTGCCGGGGCAGCCAGGCGCGCAGCATGGGTTCGAGCGGCCCGAGCGGGACGGCGGCCGGACTGCTGTGGCGGCTCCGGGCGGATGCTGCCTCCGACATGGCGTCGTCCTTTCCCCGGGCCGTCACAGAATGCGCAGAGTGTCCCGGATGGCGAGGGTTGCTGTCCGGTGGTGGGAGAGTGTCGGGCCGAGATGGTCCCTACGGGGGGCGGGCCGTTGACCCGTTCGGTTCCCGCCCCTGCGGTGCGCGCGCCGCGGCGGCGGCGCGCGCGGCTACTCGGTGCGCAGGCGGAACCAGTAGAAGCCGTGCCCGGCGAGGGTGAGGAGGTACGGCCACTCGCCGATCGGCGGGAAGCGCACGTCGCCGATGAGCTCGACCGGGACCCGCTTGTTGAACGACTGCAGGTCCAGCTCGGTGGGCTGGGCGAAGCGGGAGAAGTTGTGCACGCAGAGGACCAGGTCGTCCCCGTACTCGCGGAGGAACGCGAGGACCGCGGGGTTGGACGAGGGCAGCTCGGTGTACGAGCCGAGTCCGAAGGCGGGGTTGGCCTTGCGGATCTCGATCATCCGGCGGGTCCAGTGCAGCAGCGACGACGGGGAGGCCATCGCCGCCTCGACGTTGGTGACCTGGTAGCCGTGGACGGGGTCCATGATGACCGGCAGGTTCAGCCGCCCCGGGTCGCAGGAGGAGAAGCCGGCGTTGCGGTCGGGGGTCCACTGCATGGGGGTGCGGACCCCGTCGCGGTCGCCGAGCCAGATGTTGTCGCCCATGCCGATCTCGTCGCCGTAGTACAGCACCGGGGAGCCGGGCAGCGACAGCAGCAGGGCGGTGAACAGCTCCATCTGGTTGCGGTCGTTGTCGAGGAGGGGGGCGAGGCGGCGCCGGATGCCGATGTTGGCCCGCATCCGCGGGTCCTTGGCGTACTCGGCGTACATGTAGTCGCGCTCTTCGTCCGTGACCATTTCGAGGGTGAGCTCGTCGTGGTTGCGCAGGAAGATGCCCCACTGGCAGCGCTCCGGGATCGCCGGGGTCTTGGCCAGGATCTCCGAGACGGGGTAGCGGGACTCCCTGCGCACCGCCATGAAGATGCGCGGCATGACGGGGAAGTGGAAGGCCATGTGGCATTCGTCGCCGCCTGAGGAGAAGTCGCCGAAGTAGTCGACGACGTCCTCGGGCCACTGGTTGGCCTCGGCGAGGAGGACCGTGTCCGGGTAGTGGGCGTCGATCTCCGCACGGACCCGCTTGAGGAAGCTGTGGGTGCGGGGGAGGTTCTCGCAGTTGGTGCCCTCCTCCGCGAACAGGTAGGGCACGGCGTCGAGGCGGAAGCCGTCGATGCCGAGGTCCAGCCAGAAGCGCAGGGCGGAGATGATCTCCTCCTGGACCGCCGGGTTCTCGTAGTTGAGGTCCGGCTGGTGGGAGAAGAAGCGGTGCCAGTAGTACTGCTTGCGGATCGGGTCGTACGTCCAGTTCGAGGTCTCGGTGTCGATGAAGATGATCCGCGCGTCCTGGTACTGCTTGTCGTTGTCCGCCCACATGTAGTAGTCGCCGTAGGGCCCGTCCGGGTCCTTGCGGGACTGCTGGAACCACTCGTGCTGGTCGCTGGTGTGGTTCATGACGAAGTCGATGATCACCCGCATGCCCCGCTGGTGGGCGGCGTCCACGAACTCCACGAAGTCGGCGAGGTCGCCGAACTCGGGCAGGACGGAGGTGTAGTCGGAGACGTCGTAGCCGCCGTCGCGCAGGGGCGAGGCGAAGAAGGGCGGCAGCCACAGGCAGTCGACGCCGAGCCACTGGAGGTAGTCCAGCTTCGCTGTGAGCCCCTTCAGGTCCCCGACCCCGTCGCCGTTGCTGTCGTGGAAGGAGCGGACGAGGACCTCGTAGAAGACGGCCCGCTTGAACCAGTCGGGGTCGCGGTCCTTGGCCGGGGTGTCCTCGAACGTGTCGTGGACGGGATCGTTGATGATCATGTGGTGGGTGACCCTCCGGTGGGCGGGGACGGTCGCAGAGCGGTCAGCACGTGCGCGGGCGCGCGGCCCGGTTCCAGGCGCACGTAGTTCGCCCTGCCCCAGTGATAGGTCTCGCCGGTGAGCTCGTCGCGCACGGCGAGGGACCCGTGCCAGTCGAGGCCGAGTACCGGCATGTCCAACGAGACCGTCGCCTCCTGGGTGTGGTGCGGATCGAGGTTGACGACCACCAGTACGGAATTGGCGCCCGCGTGCTTCGAATAGGCGATCACCTGTTCGTTGTCGGTCGGATGGAAGTGGATGTCGCGCAGCTGCTGCAGCGCGGGGTTCTCCCGGCGGATCCGGTTGAGGGCGGTGATCAGGGGGGTGATGGTGCGGCCCTCGCGCTCGGCGGCCGCCCAGTCCCGCGGCCGCAGCTCGTACTTCTCCGAGTGCAGGTACTCCTCGCTGCCCTCGTGCAGCGGGGTGTTCTCGCACAGCTCGTAGCCGGCGTAGACGCCCCAGGTCGGCGAGAGCGTGGCGGCCAGGACGGCCCGCACCTCGAAGGCGGGGCGCCCGCCGTGCTGGAGGTAGGCGTGCAGGATGTCCGGGGTGTTCACGAAGAAGTTCGGGCGCAGGACGGACGCCCAGTGCGCCCCGGCCAGCTCGGTGACGTACTCGGTGAGCTCCGCCTTGGTGTTGCGCCAGGTGAAGTACGTGTACGACTGCTGGAAGCCGACGGCGGCGAGGGTGTGCACCATCGCGGGTCGGGTGAAGGCCTCCGCCAGGAAGATCACGTCCGGGTCGGTCCGGTTGACCGCCGCGATCACCTTCTGCCAGAAGACCACCGGCTTGGTGTGCGGGTTGTCGACGCGGAAGATGCGGACGCCGTGGTCCATCCAGTGCCGCAGGATGCGGACGGTCTCCTCGACGATGCCGGCCATGTCGGCGTCGAAGTGGACCGGGTAGATGTCCTGGTACTTCTTCGGCGGGTTCTCCGCGTACGCGATCGTCCCGTCGGGCCGGTGCCGGAACCACTCGGGGTGCTTCTCCACCCACGGGTGGTCGGGGGAGCACTGGAGGGCGAAGTCCAGCGCGATCTCCAGCCCGAGCTCGCCGGCCCGGGCGACGAACGCGTCGAAGTCCTCCAGGGTGCCCAGGTCGGGGTGGACCGCGTCGTGGCCGCCCTCGGGGGAGCCGATCGCCCACGGCACGCCCGGGTCGCGGCGGGTGGCCGAAAGCGTGTTGTCCGGCCCCTTGCGGAAGGTGGTGCCGATGGGGTGGATCGGCGGCAGGTAGACGACGTCGAAGCCCATGGCGGCGATGGCGGGCAGCCGTTCGGCGGCAGTACGGAAGGTGCCGCTCACCGGCGCGGCGCCGGGCTCGGTGACGGCCCCCTCGGACCGGGGGAACATCTCGTACCAGGAGCCGAAGAGGGCCCGCTTGCGCTCCACGAGCAGCGGCAGGGCCTTCGCGGAGCTGACGAGCTCCCGGTAGGGGCGCCGGGCGAGCGCGGCCTGCGCCAGCGGGTCGAGGGCGGCGGCGTACCGCTCGGCCGCCGGCCGGTCCTCGTCGCGCATGGCGGCCGCCGCGGCGAGCACGTCGGCCCGGCCGTCGCGCTTGGTGATCCTGGCGGCGGCGCGCTCGTACAGCTCGGCGCCCTCCAGCAGGGTCAGGCCGGGGTCGATCCCCGCCGGCACCTTGATCGCGGCGGCGGCCCGCCAGGTGGCCAGCGGATCGCTCCAGGCCTCGACGGTGTAGGTCCACCGCCCCTCGGTGTCGGCGGAGACCCGGGCACCCCAGCGGTCGGTGCCGGGGGCGAGTTCGCGCATCGCAACCGGCGGGCGCAGCCGCCCGCTGGGGTCGCGGAGCACGACGTGGGCGGCGACGGCGTCGTGGCCCTCGCGGAACACGGTGGCGGACACCTCGAAGACCTCGTCCACCACCGCCTTGGCAGGTCTGGCACCGCAGCCGACGGCGGGGCGGACGTCAAGGACGGGAATGCGACCGATCATGATGGGATCACCTGGGGGCAGTTCGCAGGGCTCGGTGACAACAGGCCGGTCGGGACGCCGACCGGTAGTGCACGCTCTGTTCGCTCTGTTTCTAGCCGTTCGGAAGACGGCTGCGCTGCGGGCATGGCCGCTCCTGTCCGCGTTCACTCGGGTGGCGGGGAAGGGCTGGGCGGGGGGTGCCGTGCAGGTACGCGGGGAGCCCTTCCCAGTCTCGCCCGGCCCAATCCGCACCTCCGGTCAACTACTCGTGCGTAGCGCGTAACGCCGGACCGACATGCTCCGGACCGGGAGGTGATGCTCCGTCAAGTCGTTTGGGGCCAGCGGTCGCGTCCCTCGGCACGCTTGCCACAACCGCCACTTGCGTGGTCTCCCGGACTGGTGCGAACCCGCCGAACCCGCCCATCCCGCAAGGGCGTGCGACGGCCGGAAACCTCCTCGACGGCGTCGATTTCCGGCCGTTGTGGACGAGCGCCGGACACCCGCCGCCGGAACCGGTGGCACGGACACCGCGCCTGCGCCCCTCGTGCGCCTCCAACTCGCCTTGACGGTACGGGATTTCACCGGCAGCGCAGCTCCGCACCGCCGGGCCGGGGGCGCCCTGGCCCGCCCGGACCGGCCGGAGGCCGCCGTACGCGGTCCGCCGGCGCCCCGGGAGACCTGCGGCGGCCCGCGGCGCGGGTCCCGCAGCGCCCGCGCAGGGGGCCGGCATGATCGCCCGGTCGGGGGAGCCCGGCACGGCCGCCGCCCACCCACCCGATCCGGTCACACCCCTGCGGCGCGCACCGGCGCCCGAGGCGCCCTCAGGCGGGGCCGGACCGGTTCGAGGAGTGCTTGCGGGGCGGTGGGGAGCCGCGGCGGCCCCGTGGCCGCCGGGGCCCGGCCCGGCTAGCCTTCCGGGGGTTGTTGCGCGGGCGCACAGCGTGGTGCGGCCGCTCCGGTCCGCACTCGCCTGCGAAGGTGGAACGCGTGAAGGCTATCCGTCGATTCACCGTACGCCCCGTCCTGCCCCCGCCGCTGCTGCCGCTCGCCGACCTCGCGCGCAACCTGCGCTGGTCGTGGCACACGGAGACCCGCGAACTCTTCCAATCCGTCGACCCCGAGGGCTGGCAGGCCGCGAGCGGCGACCCCGTCCGCCTGCTCGGCTCCGTCTCCGCCGCCCGCCTCGACGCCCTGGCGTCCGACCGCCGGTTCCTGCGCCGGCTCGCCGTCGCCGCCGCCGACCTCGACGACTACGTGCACGGCGCCCGCTGGTACCAGACCCACGAGGACGTCGCCGACCTCCCCGCCGCCATCGCCTACTTCTCACCCGAGTTCGGCATCACCGCCGCCCTGCCCCAGTACTCCGGCGGCCTCGGGATCCTCGCCGGCGACCACCTGAAGGCCGCCAGCGACCTCGGCGCCCCCCTCATCGGCGTCGGGCTCCTCTACCGGCACGGCTACTTCCGCCAGTCCCTCTCCCGCGACGGCTGGCAGCAGGAGCACTACCCGGTCCTCGACCCCAACGAGCTCCCGCTCTCCCTGCTGCGGGACGCCGACGGCGCCCCCGCGCGGGTCACCCTCTCCCTGCCGGGCGGCCGCGCCCTGCACGCCCACATCTGGCAGGCCCGCGTCGGCCGCGTCCCGCTGCTGCTCCTCGACTCCGACGTCGAGGACAACGACGCCGGCGCCCGGGAGGTGACCGACCGGCTCTACGGCGGCGGCAGCGACCACCGGCTGCTCCAGGAGATGCTGCTCGGCATCGGCGGCGTCCGCGCCGTCCGCACCTACTGCGCCCTCACCGGCCACCCCGAGCCCGAGGTCTTCCACACCAACGAGGGCCACGCCGGCTTCCTCGGCCTGGAGCGCATAAGGGAACTCGACGGGGCGCAGGACCTCGGCTTCGACGCCGCCCTGGAGGCGGTCCGCGCCGGCACGGTCTTCACCACCCACACCCCCGTCCCCGCCGGCATCGACCGCTTCGACCGGGCGCTGGTCGCCCGCCACTTCGGACCCGGCGGCGAGCTCGACGGCGTGCCCCTCGACCGGATCCTGGAGCTCGGCGCCGAGACCTACCCCGGCGGCGACCCCGGCGTCTTCAACATGGCCGTGATGGGCCTGCGCCTCGCCCAGCGCGCCAACGGCGTCTCCACCCTCCACGGCGCCGTCAGCCGGGGCATGTTCGCCGGGCTGTGGCCGGGATTCGACCCCGCGGACGTCCCCATCACCTCCGTGACCAACGGCGTGCACGCCCCGACGTGGGTGGCCCCCGAGGTCGTCCGGCTCGGCGCGCGGCAGATCGGCGCCGGCCGCACTGAGGACGCCCTGTCGGTCGGCGGCTCCCAGCGCTGGGACGCCGTCGCCGACATCCCCGACCAGGACATCTGGGAGCTGCGCCGGGGCCTGCGCGAGCAGCTGGTGCTGGAGGTGCGCGAGCGGCTGCGGGCCTCCTGGCGCCAGCGGGGCGCCGCCGAGGCCGAGCTCGGCTGGGTGGACTCCGTCCTCGATCCGGACGTCCTCACCATCGGCTTCGCCCGGCGCGTGCCCTCGTACAAGCGGCTCACGCTGATGCTGCGCGATCCCGAGCGGCTGCGCCGGCTGCTGCTGGACCCCGAGCGGCCGGTGCAGATCGTCGTCGCCGGCAAGGCGCACCCGGCCGACGACGGCGGCAAGCGGCTTGTGCAGGAGCTGGTGCGCTTCTCCGACGACCCGCGCGTGCGGCACCGCATCGTCTTCCTGCCCGACTACGGCATGGGCATGGCCCAGAAGCTGTACCCGGGCTGCGACGTGTGGCTGAACAACCCGCTGCGCCCGCTGGAGGCCTGCGGCACGAGCGGGATGAAGGCCGCGCTCAACGGCTGCCTCAACCTGTCCGTGCTCGACGGCTGGTGGGACGAGTGGTTCGAGCCCGACTTCGGCTGGGCGATCCCCACGGCCGACGTCGGCACGGACGAGGACCGGCGCGACGACCTGGAGGCGAAGGCCCTCTACGAGCTGGTCGAGCAGCGGGTCGCGCCCCGGTTCTACGACCGCGCCGACCGCAGCGGGCTGCCGGTGCGGTGGATCGAGATGGTCCGGCGCACCCTCGTCTCCCTCGGCCCCAAGGTGCTCGCGGGGCGGATGGTGCGCGAGTACGTGGAGCGGCTCTACGCGCCGGCGGCCCGCGCCCACCGGGCGATGAAGCAGGACGCCGCGCGGGACCTCGCCTGGTGGAAGGGCCGCGTCCGCGCGGCCTGGCCGCAGGTCGCCGTCGAGCACGTGGAGGCGCAGGCGGCGGCGCCCGTCGGCGGCACCGCCGAGCTGGGGGCGACCCTCACGCTGCGGGTGCGGGTGGCGCTCGACGCGCTCGCCCCCGAGGACGTCGAGGTACAGGCCGTCGCGGGCCGGGTGGACCCGCAGGACGTCATCCGCGACGGGCGGGCCTTCCCCCTCAAGCCGGCCGGCGGGCCCGACCTGGAAGGCCGCTGGGTGTACGAGGGGCCGCTCGCCCTGGACCGCACGGGGGCCTTCGGGTACACGGTGCGGATCCTGCCCTCGCACCCGCTGCTGGCCTCGCCGGCCGAACTGGGGCTGGTCGCGGCCCCGGCAGACGGCGACACGGCCGGGGAGGCGGGCCCGCAGGGCGGCGTCATCCTGCGATAGCGGCACAGCGCACAGCCGGGGCGGGCGGGGCGAGGGCCCTGCCCGCCCCTTCGCGCGCCGGGGGGCGGCCCGTACGGCGGCAGCGGGCGGCCCCGGGCGGGTGAACCTCCGAACGCGTGCGCAAGCCGCGCCGCCGCGGCGTGCGGGGCCGCTCCTACGCTGCCCGCTGGACGCCACCGCCGACCGCGCGTCCAGCGCCGACAGAACGGACACCGCCCCCATGCGCCTTCGCAGCACCGCCGCAGCCCTCCTCACCGCCCTCGCCCTCGCCGTCCCGGCGGGCACCGCGGCCGCCGACCAGCACGACAAGGACCTCGGCAGGCTGGACTACCTGATCGGTGGCGGACACGGCGGCGACGAGCACCGGTCCATCCGCCCCGCCGGCCTCGACACCTGCTACGAGCTGAACGGCACCTCGCACGACAAGCCCGCCACCGCCGTCAGCAACGGGACGGAGGGGCGGGCGTACCTCTTCCCGGACCGCGGCTGCAGCGGCCGGCCCGAGCGGATCCTGGAGCCGGGCGACCGGGTGTACGACGTGCACGTCCGCTCGGTGTTCTTCACGCCGGTCGACCGCCACGGCCACGACGAGGGCGGCCTCGGCGACGGCGGGTTCTCCGGCGACCGCGGCGACTTCGCCGGCGGGGAGGCCGGCCCGCAGGAGGCGCCGCCGGCCGGGCACGAGGCCGCGCAGGAGGACCGGCGCGCGCAGCGGTCCGGCGCCTTCGACGCGGTCTTCGCGGCCATCCCCTAGTGCTGCCGGCCCGGCCGCCGACGCGGGCATGGAACAGGGCCGTCCGGGAGGGTCTCCCCCCGGACGGCCCCGTGTCGTGTCAGCCGGTGTGCCCCATCCGCCCGCCCGGGGTCAGAAGGTCAGCTTCCAGCTGTTGATGTAGCCGGTGTCCCAGCTGGCGAGGTCCGCGACGCGGAGCTTCCAGACGCCGTTCGCGACCTCGGAGGAGGCGTTCACGGTGAAGGACTGGACGATGTTGTCCGCGCTGCCGCCGCTGCGGTTGCGCAGGTTGTAGACGGTGCCGTCGGGGGCGACCAGGTCGACCCGCAGGTCACCGACGTACGTGTGGACGATGTTGACGTCCACCTTCAGGGCGCTCGACGCGTTGCCGGAGCGGGTCACCGTGATCGGGGACTCGACCGTGGCGTTGTCCCGGATCTGGTAGTCGGCGGTGTTCTCGAAGACGTTCTGCTCGCCCGTGCCGACGGTCCAGGTGAAGGAGGCCGTACCCGACTTGTTGGCGGAGTCGGTCACCGTCACCGTCACGTTGGACGTGCCCGCGGTGGTCGCCGTGCCCGAGATCAGGCCCGTGGAGGAGTTGATCGACAGGCCGGCCGGCAGGCCGGTGGCGGAGTAGGCCAGCGCACCGGGGTTGGTGCTGGTCGCCTGGACCTGGAGGCTGACCGCGGTGCCCACGGCGGTGTTCTGGTTCGGGATCGCCGTGACCGTGACGCCGTCGCTGATGCGGGCGCCGACGTTGATGGCGGCCCAGGCGTTGGCCGTGTTGTTGTACGTGGCCGAGCCCTGGCCGTACAGGTCGGCGGCGGCCTGGAGGGTCGCCGTGCGGGCGGCCGCGTAGTTGGTGTTCGACTTGAAGTAGCCGACCGTCAGCGCGCGGAACCAGATCTTCGAGGCGGCGTCGCGCCCGATGGGCGTGACCGGGAGGTTGTCGTAGGTCGGCGAGTCGTAGCTCACGCCGTTGACGACCTTGGCGCCGGAGCCCTCGGAGGCCAGGTAGTACCAGTGGTTGGCCGGGCCCGAGGAGTAGTGGACGTCGATGTTGCCGAGGCCCGAGTACCAGTAGTCCTTGGAGGAGCCGTCCTTGCTCGGCTTGTCCATGTAGCGCAGCGGGGTGCCGTTGCCGCGGATGTCGATCTTCTCGCCGACCAGGTAGTCGCCGACGTCCTGCGGGTTGTCGGCGTAGAACTCGACGGCCGCCGCCATGATGTCGGAGGTCGCCTCGTTCAGGCCGCCGGGCTCGCCGCTGTAGGTCATGTTGCCGGTGACCGAGGTGAGGCCGTGGGTCATCTCGTGCGCGGCCACGTCGGTGGAGGTCAGCGGCTTGGCGTTGCCGTCGCCGTCGCCGTAGGTCATGCAGAAGCAGGAGTCCTGCCAGAACGCGTTCACGTAGTTGTTGCCGTAGTGGACGCGGCTGTAGGGGGCGACGCCGTCGTTGCGCAGGCCGTTGCGGCCGTGCACGTTCTTGAAGTAGTCCCACGTGACCGCGGCGCCGTAGTGGGCGTCCGCGCCGGCCGTCTCCAGGTTGGAGGGCGAGCCGTTGCCCCAGACGTCGTCCGGGCCGGAGAAGAGGGTGCCGGTGCCGGAGCTGCCGCGGTTGAGGTTGTACGTCTTGTGGCTGCCGCGGTTCGCGTCCGTCAGGGTGTAGTTGCTGCCGGACTGGCTCGTTCCGAGGGTGACCTGGCCGCTGTACATGGTGTTGCCGGTGCCGGTCTCGACGGCCTGCCACTCGGTGATCTTCGCGCCGGTCTTGGCGTCGGTGACCACGTGCAGCTCGTTCGGGGTGCCGTCGTGCTGGAGGCCGCCGACGACGGTCTCCCAGGCGAGGACGGGCGCGCCCTCGGCCGCCCAGATCACCTTGCGGGCGTTCTTGGCGGGCTTGGCGTCCTTCGACCCCGCCGAGTTGGCGGCGGACAGGGCCTGGCCCTCGGCGGCGGCCGGGGTGACCGCGGCGTCCGTGGTCGGCACCTTGATCTCGTGGTTCGTGGCCTTGGTGACGCTCTTGGTGGTGCCGTTCTTCGCGTGGACCGTCAGGTCGCCGCCGAGCACCGGCAGGCCCGCGTACGTCCGTTCGTACGTGGTGTGCGTGGTGCCGTCCGCGTCCTTGACGACGTCGCGGACGATGAGCTTCTCCTGGCCGCCGAGGCCCAGTGCCCTGGCCGCCTGGGCGGTGGCGGAGGTCGCCTCGGAGAGGAGCGTCGCACGCTCGGAGGGGCTGAGCTTGAGGGGCGCCGCGCCGGGGTTGGCCTTGGCGGCGGCGGGCGCCTTGGACGCAGCGCTGTCGGCGGTGGCGCTGCCGGCCTGGATGCCGACGGCGAGCATCGCGGCCGCGGCGACGAGTGCGCCGGCCGCGGTGGCGCGCCTGTGGGGGGTGGGACTCAACGCAGACTCCTTCTGCAAAGGGAATCCGGGCGGCTGGGTGGGCCGCCGGGCAGAACAGGGCTGGTGCGATGAACGGATCGAAGAGTGCCACCCGCGCGCGCCAATGTCAGGGTCGCGTCAAAAACTTGGCCGGAAAGGGTTCGTTGACCGAGGCGGCGTATCCGCTATCCGAACTCTTCGCCTTCGCGTGCGGAGTCGGGGCCCCAGAATATGGAACTTGGGGTACCGGTTGCTAACACTTGAGCAACAAGACCTCGCGTTCGGGCGATCGGCATATGTAGTAAGAGTGTTTGTCGTACTGTTTCCCGGTGCGCCAGTTGCCCGCCGCCAGGGGAAGCCGCGGGTACGCGCCACAGTCATAGACCGCGTGCCAGGGGGGCCCATGAGGCATGTCCATTTTCCTGCGCAAAGAGTAGCCGGAGCGGCGGCCGAGCTCCTTGCTGCGCCCGTGCGGCGTATCGGCGACAAGGCGCGCTGGTACCTGCCCGCCGCCCTGACCGCCGACTTCCTCGGAGCGGCCGTCCCGGTGGGGCTCGTCTTCGAGGCCGCACAGCAGGTCCGGCCCGTGTACTGCGCCCTCGGCGCGGCCCTCGCCTGGACCGGCGTGCAGGCGGTGCGCCGCCGGTACGCCACCCGCGCGCTCGGCGAGTCCCGCGGAGTGCTGCCGGTCGTCCACGACTGGCTGATTCTGATCGGCGTCCTGGCCGTGGCGCGCGTGGTCACCGGCGAAAGCACGCCGCGCCTCGCCGCCCTGGGCGCCCTGCTGCCGGCCCTCCTCATCACGGTCGCATGCCGCAAGCTGACCTACCGCCACCTCTCCGCGGCCCGCCGCGAGGCCCAGGCCGTCAGCCGCGTCCTCGTGATAGGGGAGCCGGCCGCCGCGGACTCCCTCACCGCGCACCTCGCCGCCCGCACCGACCACCCCTACGTCGTCGTCGGCGTCGTCCCCGTCGGCACCGGCCCGCTGGAGGGCGGCGTCCCCGTCGCCGCACGGCTGGACACCCTCGCCCCGGACGCCCCGGCCGCCGACTCCGAGGCCGTCCTCGACGCCGTCCGCAGCCACCACGCCGACCTCGTCCTCGTCGCGCCCGGCGCGCGGATCGCGGGGGAGCGGCTGCGCCGCATCGCGTGGGCGCTGCACGACGCGGGCCTCGAACTCGCCGTCTTCCCCGGCCTGGTGGAGGTCTCCGTCAAGCGGCTGGAGACCCTCTCCGCCGGCGGCCTCGCCGTGCTGCGCGTCGCCCCGCCCGTCGGCCGCGGCCTCCAGACCGCGCTCAAGGCCGCCCTGGACCGCATCGGCGCGGGAGTGGGACTGCTCCTGCTCTCCCCGCTGTTCCTCGCGATCGTCCTCGCGATCCGGCTCGGCTCCCGCGGCCCGGCCTTCTACCGCCAGCAGCGGATCGGACGCGACGGCGTCCCGTTCACGATGTGGAAGTTCCGCACGATGGTCGTCGACGCCGACCGCCTGAAGGGCGAGCTGGCGGGGGCCAACGAGAACGACGGCCTCATGTTCAAGATCCGCCGCGACCCCCGGGTGACCCGGGTCGGCCGCCTGCTGCGCCGCACGTCCCTGGACGAACTGCCCCAGCTGCTCAACGTGCTGGCCGGCCACATGTCGCTCGTCGGCCCGCGCCCGCCGCTGCCGGAGGAGGTGGCCCGCTACGACGAGGTCGAGCTGCGCCGCCTCACCGTGCGGCCGGGCATGACCGGGCTCTGGCAGATCAGCGGGCGGTCCGACCTGTCCTGGGACGAAACAATCCAGCTCGACCTGAGCTACGTCGACAACTGGTCCTTCACCAGCGACGTCGACGTCATGGGCCGTACGCTCCGCGCCGTCGTCGACGGCCGCGGAGCGTACTGAGGGGCCCTGCCGCGTGCGTTCAGCCCCGCGTTCCCGCTCCGCCCTGCTCCAGCCACCACCGGTAGGTGGAGGCGATGCCGTCGCGCAGCCCGATCTCCGGCTTCCAGCCGAGCGAGGTCAGGCGGGTGACGTCCAGGAGCTTGCGCGGGGTGCCGTCCGGCTTGGAGGTGTCCCAGGCGAGGCGGCCGCGGAAGCCGGTGACGTCGGCGACGGTCTCGGCGAGGGCCCGGATGGTGAGGTCCTCGCCGCAGCCGATGTTGACCGGCTCGTCCCCGTCGTAGCGCTCCAGCAGCACCGAGCAGGCCGCGGCCAGGTCGTCGACGTGGAGGAACTCGCGGCGCGGCGTGCCGCTGCCCCAGAGCACGACCTCCTCGCGGCCCTCGGCCGCCGCCTCGTGGAAGCGGCGGATGAGCGCGGGCAGCACGTGCGAGGTCTCCAGGTCGAAGTTGTCGCCCGGGCCGTAGAGGTTGGTGGGCATCGCGGAGACGTACGAGGCCCCGTACTGCCGGCGGTACGACTGCACCTGCACGATGCCGGCGATCTTCGCCAGCGCGTACGCCTCGTTGGTCGGCTCCAGCGGGCCGGTCAGCAGGGCGTCCTCGGTGATGGGCTGCGGCGCCAGCTTGGGGTAGATGCAGGACGAGCCGAGGAACAGCAGCCGGGGCACGCCGGCGGCGTGCGCGCCGCCGATGACGCTCAGCTGGATCCTGAGGTTGTCCTCCAGGAACTGCACCGGGTACGTGCTGTTGGCCATGATGCCGCCGACCTTGGCGGCGGCCAGCACCACGGCGTCGGGCCGGGTGTCGCGCAGGTACGCGGCGGTCGCGGCGGCGTCGCGCAGGTCGAGGTCGGCGCGGCTGCGGGTGAGCACCTCGTGTCCGTCTGCGGTCAGGCGGCGTGCGACGGCGGAGCCCACGAGGCCGCGGTGGCCCGCGACGAAGACGCGGGCGTTCGGCGGCAGGAGCGGCAGCGAACTTGTCATACCGCCGATGATGCCAGCCCGCCGGCGGCCGCCCGCACCGGTGTACGGTACGCATCCGGCCCTCCGGGCCGGGCCGCGGCGCCGGGCGGGGGTCCGGCGGGTGCTGCGTCCCCGCGGCCCGGCCGCGGCAGGCCGCCGGGCCGCCGGAACCGGGCCGCACCCACCGCATGACCAACCGGCAGGAACCTCCGCGGCCGCACGGCCGGGGCGGGCCGGCCCCGAGGCGCAAGCGCCTCCAGAACCACACACCGCAACGATCCCCAGGGGGGACCCCACATGGGCAAGACCGCGCTGATCACCGGAGTCACCGGGCAGGACGGCTCCTACCTCTCCGAGCTCCTGCTCTCCAAGGGCTACACGGTGCACGGGCTGGTGCGGCGGTCCTCCAGCTTCAACACCGAGCGGATCGACCACATCTACCAGGACCCGCACACCGCGAACCGGTCCTTCGTCCTGCACCACGCCGATCTGTCCGACGGCGTCGCGCTCGTGAACCTGCTGCGTGAGATACGGCCCGACGAGGTCTACAACCTCGGCGCCCAGTCCCATGTGCGGGTCTCCTTCGACGCCCCGCTCTACACGGGCGACGTGACCGGCCTCGGCGCGCTGCGGCTCCTGGAGGCGATCCGCGCGAGCGGCATCGACACCCGCATCTACCAGGCCTCGTCCTCGGAGATGTTCGGCTCCACCCCGCCGCCGCAGAACGAGGACACCCCGTTCCACCCGCGCAGCCCGTACGGCGCCGCCAAGGTGTTCGCTTACTGGACGACGGTGAACTACCGCGAGGCGTACGACATGTTCGCCGTGAACGGGATCCTCTTCAACCACGAGTCCCCGCGCCGCGGCGAGACCTTCGTGACCCGCAAGATCACCCGAGCCGTCGCCCGCATCAAGGCCGGCCTCCAGGAGCACCTGTACCTCGGGAACCTCGACGCCGTCCGCGACTGGGGCTACGCGCCGGAGTACGTCGACGCCATGTGGCGGATGCTCCAGCAGGACGAGCCGACCGACTACGTCGTCGCCACGGGCGTGGCCGCCACGGTGCGCGAGTTCGTCGAGTCCTCCTTCGCCCACGCGGGCCTCGACTGGACCGAGCACGTGCGCTACGACGCCAAGTACGAGCGCCCGAGCGAGGTCGACGCGCTGATCGGCGACTCGTCCAAGGCCCAGGAGCTGCTTGGCTGGAAGCCGTCGGTCCTGGTCGCGGAGCTGGCACAGATCATGGTCGACGCGGACATCCGCCTCGTCGAGGACCAGCTGGCCGGTGCAACGGTCCGTATCGACCGCTGAGGCCTTATATTTCCCCTACGATTTGCCGTGTACGGACATCGCCGCAGGCATCTGCGGCGGTGACCGGACATACCTGCCGTACGTCCGCAATGCGCCCGCCCTGCTGAACCAGGTTGGTCCCAACCCGGTATGGAATCGGTCAAGGGGGGTGACGGGGTTCCGTTTGCGCCCTAGTCTGCGCCCGTACATACGGCTGTTCGTATAGTTCCAGCCATCAGAACCGGGCGATACGCCCTGGGGGGCTCATGCGTAGATCCAGAGGGCTGACTGCTGCCCTCGTCCTGTCACTGGCCGGTGCCGGCACCGGGATAGGCCTGGTGCTCATGCCCCAGGCGTCCGCCATCACGGCGCCCGTGGCGTTCACCGCCGACAGCCTGCCGACGTGGCAGCCCAACGGCATCGTCTGGGCGATGGCCGAGGCGAACGGCACCGTCTTCGCCGGCGGAACCTTCTCGGCGGTCCGCCCGCCGGCCGGCGCCTCCGGAGCCGAAGAGGAAGCCGTCAACTTCGTCGCGCTCGACGCCGCGACGGGCAAGCCGACCGCGTGCAAGCTCGCCTTCACCGTCGGCGAGGGCACCGCCACCGTCCGCGCGCTGACGGTCTCGAACGACAAGAAGACCCTGTACGCGGGCGGCTACTTCGGCGCCGTCAACGGCACCCCGGTCTCCAGCCTCGCGGCGATCGACATCGAGAGCTGCACCCCCAAGGCCGCCTTCCACCCCGGCTTCCCCGCCACCGTGCGGGCGCTCGCCGCCACCGGGGACACCCTCTACGCGGCCGGCGACTTCAACTCCGTCGAGGGCCAGACCCGCGAGCGGTTCGCCGCGGTCGACGCCGGCACGGGTGCGCTGAAGCCCTTCACCGCCAACGCCGACGAGCCGGGCCGCGCCGTCGCGGTCACCCCGGACGGCAAGCACGTCCTGCTGGGCGGCGACTTCTTCACCGTCAACGGCACCGACTCGCACGCGCTCGCCGTGGTCGACGCGGCCACCGGCAAGCTCGCCAAGACCTACGACAACATCCCGTGGAACTCGGTCGTCAAGTCGATCGCCACCGACGAGACCGGCTTCTACACCGGCAACGAGGGCTCCGGCGGCGGCGTCTTCGACGGCCGCATCGGCCTGCGCCTGAGCGACTTCGGCGAGAAGTGGCGCGACCGCTGCCTCGGCGCCACCCAGTGGGTCCTGCCCTACGAGGGCGTGCTCTACAGCTCCTCGCACGCCCACGACTGCTCCACCGAGCTGGAGTACCCCGACGGCCGCCGCCGCCACCTGCTGGCCCAGCCGACCGACCACGAAGGCGCCGCCCCCGCGCCCGTCGACGGCTTCGTGCGCGGCCCCCGCAAGCTCGGCTGGTTCCCCGACACCAACGACGGCCTCGGCGAGGGCATCGGCCCGCGCGTCATGGCCGTGTCGGAGAAGGACGGCAAGAAGTTCATGTGGGTCGGCGGCGAGTTCACCACCGTCAACGGCCGCGAGCAGCAGAGCCTGACCCGCTTCGCCTCCACCGGCGACGTCGGCGCCCCGACCACCCCGGTCGCCAGCGCCGACAGCGTCAAGCCCGGCGAGGTCCAGGTCCGCTGGCGCACCAGCTACGACGCGGACGACAGCAAGCTGACGTACCGCATCTACCGCAACGGCTCCGGCACGCCGATCCACACCATGACCGCCGACTCCCTGGAGTTCGAGCGGCCCCAGGCCTCCTGGAACGACACCACCGCCAAGGCCGGCCAGAGCTACACCTACCGGATCACTGCCACCGACGCCGCCGGCAACACCAGCGCCCTGTCGGCCAAGGCCTCGGTGACCGTCCCGACCTCCGTCCAGGCGTACCCGAACCAGGTCCGCGCCGACGGCGCCCAGCTGTACTGGCGCTACGACGACACCGTCAGCCCCTACGTGGCCGACTCCTCGGACGGCGGCAACACCAGCGGCATCCAGGTCAACGCCCCGTCGCTGCGCCAGACGCCCGGCGCGGTCACCGGGTCCAGCACCGCGATGGGCTTCAACGGCACCAGCCAGAAGCTCCACAGCGACCGCCGCCAGACGGTCGGCAGCAGCTACAGCGTCGAGACGTGGTTCAAGACGGACACCTGGCGCGGCGGGAAGCTCGTCGGCTTCGGCAACAACACCACCCGCACCAGCAGCTCGCACGACAAGCACATCTACATGACCAACACCGGCCGCCTGGTGTTCGGCGTGTACAACGGCTCGACCCAGACCATCAGCACCGGCCTGTTCGACACGTACAACGACAACAAGTGGCACCACGTGGTCGCCACCCAGGGCCCCTCGGGCATGGCGCTGTACGTGGACGGCCAGCTCAAGGGCACGCTGAACGTCACCACCTCCGCGAACTTCGCGGGCTACTGGCACGTCGGCGGGGACAACCTCTCCGGCTGGCCGTCGCGCCCCACGAGCAGGTTCTTCGCCGGCCAGCTCGACGAGACGGCCGTCTACGGCAAGGTCCTCACCGCCGCCCAGGTCAAGAACCACTTCGACCTGGCGAAGGCCCCCTCCGACACGGTCTCCAAGGTCACCGCGACCGAGGACACCTACGTCAACCAGGGCGCCCCGAGCGCGGCCAACGGCGCGTCCACCTCGCTCGCCGTCCGCGGCAGCCTGGCCTACGAGACGTACCTGCGCTTCAACCTGCCGGCCGCGCCGGCCGGGCAGGTGCTGAAGTCGGCCATGCTCCAGGTCAAGACGACGACGCAGTCGGGCGCCGGCACCGCCGACACCGTCTCCGTGGTCCCGGTCACCGGCACCTGGAGCGGCGCGACCACCTCCTACACCAGCAAGCCGGCCCTCGGCACGACGCCGCTCGGCACCTTCGCGGCCATCCCGGACGGCTCGGCCCTGCACAGCGCCAAGCTGGACACGGCCGCGGTCTCGGCGCTGCTCGGCGGCAGCCACAGCCTCGCCCTGACCAGCACGGGCGCCGACGCGCTGTGGCTGTGGTCGAAGGAGTCGACGGCTGCGGACGCAGCTCCCCAGCTGGTCCTCACCTTCGGCCCGAAGTAACCGGAGGGTGCGGGGCCCGGCCGTTCCGGCGCCGGGCCCCGCACGCCTGCCGCACCCGAACCAACCGGCACGCACGGGAGCCCCACCGATGTACCGACGCTCCACCGCGGCTGCGCTCCTGATGGCCGCAGCCCTCACCCTGACCGCCTGCAGCTCGGACGGCGACGGCAAGGCCGGCGAGGCCGAGGCCAAGCCGCCGGCCGCCTCCCCGGTCCCGGACCCGGCGGACTCCGCCGCCCCGTCGGCCGCGCCCGACGCCAAGCCCACCGGGCCCGTCCTCCCGGACGCGAAGCTCACCCCGAAGACGGGCAGCTTCAAGCCCAACGAGAAGGCGTACCTGAGCGGCCGGGTCCCCGAGAAGATGGACCCGGCGGCCGTCCTCCAGAGCGGCCAGGAGGCCTGCCAGCGGGTGGAGCGCACGGCCAAGCGGGACAAGGACGCGGCGACCGGCGCAGTGATCTCCGGGGAGATCCCCGGCGCGAAGGACGCGATCCCGCACCTGTGCCCGGCGCAGAAGCCGATCCTGGACGCCGCCGCCAAGGGCTTCGGCGACGGCACCCGGCCCGCCCCGGCACCCGGAACCTACCGGGCGCTGACCCAGAACACGGCCTGCACCTGGGAGGCCAAGGGCAAGGACGGCTCCGTCCTGGCCTCGGGCCCGGAGTCGGCCCCGAAGCCGGGCGACAAGATCACGGCGACGGTCCCGGCGGGCGCGGCGGAGTTCAGCTCCGTCAACTGCTCCGCCTGGATCCCGGCCTGACGCCTCTTCTCCGACGGCGCCCCCGCACCCCCGCACGGGGAGGCGGGGGCGCCGCCGTGTTGTGCCCCCGCGGCGGTCAGGCCTCCGGGAGCCAGGCCGCGCGGTCCGTGCCCCAGCGGGACGGCCCGGCCGGCCAGTCGCCCGGACCCACCGCGAGCGGGGGAGCCGCGTACCGCAGCCGTCCGTAGCCCGAGCCGCCCTCGCGCAGCCGGGCCTGCGCACCGGCCCCCGCCGCCCCGTCAGCCCCGGCCGCCCCGCCGGGTGCCGGGCGCGGGTCCCGCGGGACCTCCCGCACCAGCCACGACGCGGTTCCCGCCAGGGAGAACCGCAGCACCCGCCCGCCGCCCCCGGCCAGGGCCCGCAGCACCCCGGCGGCCAGCAGGTAGCCGGTCCCGTGGTCCAGCGCCTGCGCGGGCAGCACCCCGGGCACCCCGTCCGGGCCGGCCTCCGCCGCAGCGATCCCGTACCCGGCCTGCACCAGCGAGTCGAAGCCCCGCCGGCCCGCCCACGGACCGTCCCAGCCCCACGCGCACACCTGAGCGAGGACCAGACCGGGCCGCGCCGCGGCCAGCTCCCCGGCGCCCAGGCCGAACCGGTCCAGCGCCCCCGGCCGGTAGCCGGACACCACCACGTCGGCCTGCGCCAGCAGCCCGTCGAACACCGCCCGGTCGGCCCGGTCCGCGAGGTCGAGGACCGCCGAGCGCTTGCCGAAGCCCGTGTCGGCGTACGTGTCGTCCGCCTCGGGCATCCCGGGCGGGTCCACGCGCAACACGTCCGCGCCGAGCAGGCCGAGCGTGCGGGTGGCCACCGGCCCCGCGATGACCCGCGTCAGGTCCAGCACCCGCACCCCGGACGCGGGCAGCGGGCCCGGCCCGAGCTCCCGCCCGCGGCCCCCCGTCTCCCGTACGGCGGCGAGCGGCTGCGGCGCGCCGAAGGAGTCGGCCACGGCCACGGCCAGGCCGCCCGCCGCGTACACCGCCTCCTGCACGTCGGCCGCCCGGCGCCCCGCCAGCTCGGCCCGCAGCCGCTCCGGCGTCAGCGGCCCGGCGCCCAGGCCGCGTTCCAGGGCCGCCCGGTGGTGCGGATAGTTCGCGTGGGTGCGCACCCACCCGTCGGCGGCGCGCCAGAAGCCGGACAGCGGCGCGAACGACACCGGCGCCCGCCCCTCCACCCGCAGGAGCCGCTCGCTGAGGAAGGCCGCCGAGACGGCCCCCTCGTCGACCGCGATCTCCGCCCCGTCCGCCGCATCCCCCGCCGGCCGCCCGGACCGTACGGCGGCCAGCTCGGCCGCGGCCAGCGAGCACACCCCGACCGTCGCCCGCGCCAGCTCCCGCACCGGCAGCCGCGCCGCGCCCAGCGCCCCGCCCCCGCGGTACACCACCCGCCGGGCCGCCCCGTCCGGCCCGCCCAGCGCCGCCCATGCCTGCCGCGTGGCCCCGTCCGCTTCCCCGTTGATCTTCATGGGGCCATTCTGGGCGAGCACCGCGGCAGGGAGAACACCCGTCAGCCGTAGGCGATGACACGGCCCCGGCGCAGGGCGTGCTCGGCGGCCCCCAGGTACAGCGCGGTGTAGTACGCCGCGTCGGGCACCTCCTGCCACGGGCCGGGGTGCGCGGCCGCGGCCCGTCCGGCCGCCGGACCGGCGAACCAGCCGGTGAGGGCGAGGGGCCCGCCGTCCCGCGGTACGCAGTCGGGCAGCTCCAGTACGTCCGCCAGCCGCCGGGCGGCCCCGGCGGCGCGGTGCGCGCTGCGGATCCGCGCCCCGCCCCCGCCGGGCTCCGCCGGCACGGACAGTTCGATCACCCCGTCGAAATCGGCCGGGACGAGCAGCTCCCAGTCCAACAGGGCGTCGTGGAGGCGGGACCCGTCCGGCTGCGCCCGGCACAGCGCCTCGAGCGCGCCGTAGGGCCGGTCCGCCTGCTCCGCGAAGCCGCCGGCCCGCCCGCCGCGCGCCGCACGGCGCCCGCGCAGCCCCAGCCGGCCGAGCAGCCCGGGCCTGCGGCCCGGCTCCGCCGCGGACGTCCCCGGCCGCGCGGGGCCCGGCGCCGGGAAGCGGCCGAGCCCGCGCCGCTCCAGTTCCCCGCTCAGGGCGGCGAGGACCGGACCGCGGATCTCGGAGTCCGCCCAGTCCTCGTCCGCCACGCTCACCACGTAGATGCCCACGGGCGCGGGCGGTCAGCGGTCCAGGGCCGCCCGGTACACGGGCAGCAGGGTGTCCAGGACGGCGTCCATCGAGAAGGACTCCGCGGCCAGGGCGCGGGCGGCCTGCGAGGCGGCGGCGCCCGCCGCCGGGTCCAGCAGTTCCCGCACGGCCGCGGCGACGCCCGCCGGGCCGGGCTCCACGGCCCGGCCTGCGCCCGCCCCGGCGACGTCCTTGGCGAGCCCGTTGGAGTGGGTGACGACCGCGGGCACGCCCACCGCGAGGGCCTCCAGCACGGACATCGGGAACGGCTCGTCCACCGACGGCAGCACGTACACGTGCGCGCGGCGCAGCTCGGCGAGCACCTCGGCCGACGACAGGGCCCCGGGCACGGTGAACCGGTCCGCCAGGCCCAGCTCGGCGATCCGGGCCAGCACCGCGGCCCGCTCGCCCTCGTCCGGGCCGGCCACCACGAACTCGGCGTCCGGGTGCGCCGCCAGCACGGCCGGGGCCGCGTCCACGAAGTCGACCGGGCGCTTGCGGGCCTGGAGCCGCGCCGAGTACAGGATGCGCGGCGGCCCCTGCGGGGCGGGGCGCGCCTCCTGCGCCGGGGTGCCGTTGACCAGCCGGACGGCCTGCGGAAGGGGGCCGCCCACGACCGCGTCCAGCCCCTCCCGCTCGTACGGGGTGAGGTACAGCACCGCGTCCGCGCCGCGCAGCACCCGGCGCACGGCCAGCGCGTCCAGCACCTTCGCCAGCAGCCTGCCGCTCGGGTCGACCATGCCGTGCGTCTGGAGCACCAGCGGCCGCCCGGCGCGCAGCGCCGCGAGCGCCACCGGCAGCGTCACCAGGTCGCGCGCCAGGTGGACGTGGACGACGTCGGCGTCGCGCACGAGCCGCCCGGCGGAGGCGAGCAGGGCCGGGGAGGTCATGCCGCTGAAGCCGAGGGGGAGGATCCGGCGGGCCGGGAACAGCTTCGCGGGAATCCCCTCGACCTCGGTCGGCCAGGGTTCGCCGAAGCCCTCGCCGAGGGCGAGGAGGGCCGCCTCATGGCCGCGCTCCCGCAGCCCCCCGGCCAGGTTGAGGGCGACCCGCACGGGGCCGCCGAAGGCGTGCGTGGGGGAGTGCAGGGTGACGGCGTGCAGGACTCTCACTTGGGCTCCTCGACCGGGCGGCGGCGCCCGTCCATCGTCTGCAGGGTCAGGGCGGGGAGGTCCTTGTGGACGACCGAGCCGGCGCCCGCGACCGCGCACCGGCCCACGGTGACCCCGGCCAGCACCGTCGCCCGCACCGCGACCCACGCCCCGTCCTCGACGGTGATCGGCGCGTTGCGGTAGGGGAAGTCGGCCGCCCGGTGGTCGTGGGAGCCGGTGCAGAGCATGGCCTCCTGCGAGATGCACACGTTCGACCCGATGGCCACCGGCTCCAGGTTCAGCAGCCAGGCGCCCTCGCCGATCCACGTGTGGTCGCCGACGGAGAGCTTCCACGGCCACAGCACGCGCACCCGGTGCCGGATCAGGACGCCCTCGCCGATCCGGGCGCCGAAGGCCCGCAGCAGGGCCACCCGCAGCCGGGCCGGGCAGAACCACGCCATGAACACCGTGTTCATCACGGCGAACCAGAGGGCCTGCACGAGCAGGCCGCGCCCCTTGTCGTACCCGGCCAGCGTGAAGGAAGGAAGATCACGCAACGGTCGCACCTCATCGTTCTCCCCGGTGTCCCCGGGGCCCCCACGGGGCCGCGCCTCCCCTGGCGCCGCCCGCTCAGACTAGACTGCCGCCGGATCAGGCACATGGGGTGGGGGCAGCAGTGGCAACGGACATACGCAAGCCCCTCATCGCGGCCCTGCGCCCCGACCCGCGGGAGGAGGCGGAAGCCGCCCGCTGGGGCCGCGTCACCACGCCCCGCACCCTGCTCTCCCGGGCCCTGTCCGTCCCGCTGATCCTCGGCTTCACCGTCTTCCTGCCGCTGATCGTCGCCGTCCAGACCGGCGACGGCCGCCGCGACGCCGCCTTCTGGCTCCAGCTCCTGCTGACCATGTACGCGGGCGTGCGGCTCTCCGCGATGATCCTGACCAGCCGCCGCAAGCTGCTCCAGGGATCCTTCTGGCTGTTCGTCTACATGGCGATGGGCGTGGCCCCGCTCGCCCAGGCCGTCCTGGGCCGCGTCCCGACCCCCGTGGTCGGCCCGCGCTCCGACCTCACCCTCGCCATCGGGCTCGTCCTGCTCGGCTGCACCGCCTTCGACGTCGGCGTCCTGCTCGCCCGGCACCGGCCCGCCGTCAGGGCGTCCAGTGCCCGCAAGGAGGCCGGACGGCCCGTCATGGCGCACCGGCGCCGCCTCCAACTGCTGACGGTCCTCGCCTTCGGCTGCTCGGCCGTCTTCATCATGAAGCTCGGCGGCCCCGCGGTGTTCTTCTCCAGCCGCCAGGAGATCATCGCCGGCATCCAGGAGGCGGGCGTCTCCAACGGCGACGGCCAGGCCGGCCAGGCGTTCCTGCGCGGCTTCGGCACCGTCCCGGCGCTGCTCGCACTGCTGCTGTACACGCGCTGGCTGATCACGTCGAAGTACGCCCGCCGCAAGGTGTCGGTCATCGTCACCTGGGCGGCGCTGTGCGGGCTCAACCTCGTCGTCAACAACCCCATCTCGAACCCGCGCTACTGGTTCCTCACCGTCATGTTCGCGATGCTGTTCACCGTCTTCCCGGTGAGCGCGGCCATGTACCGGGTGGCGCTGTCGATGGCGGTGGTCGTCGCCCTGCTGGTCTTCCCGTTCGCGGACCGCTTCCGGTACGACGAGAAGAACTACAAGCCGGTGGAGACGACCTCGTTCCTGGAGCCGATGGCGCTCAAGGACTACGACCAGATCGGCATGTTCGCGAACACGATCACGTTCTCGGATTCCGGGCCCGGCCACTTCTACGGGCGCCAGCTCGCCGGGTCGGTCTTCTTCGCGGTGCCCCGCTCGGTGTGGCCGGGCAAGCCGCGCGACACCGGCGTGATGGTCGGCCAGTGGATGGGCACCGTCAACACCAACCTGTCGTCCCCGATCTGGGCCGAGCTGTGGATCGACTTCGGCCCGCTCGGCATGGGCGCCGGCCTGCTCGGGATGGGGTACGCGGCCGCGCGCGTCGACCGGCGGTACGCGAAGCGGGCCACGCGGCGGGCGCCGCCCGGCAGCCTGATCTCCGTGGTCGTGCCGCTCGTCGCCGGCTACTCGTTCATCCTGCTGCGCGGGCCGCTGCTCCAGGCGTCCGGGCGCGTGGCGATCGCGGCGCTGTGCCTGGCGCTGGTGGCCACGTACCGCACGGACAAGGCCACCACCCTCCGCTGACCGGCGGCGGCGCGGGCCGCCCCGGGATCAGGGGACGGGCAGGCGGGCGGCGCGGAGCCAGGCCGCCGAGGCCTTCGCCGCGGAGCCCAGCGCGAGCCCCCACGCGGCGCCCGCCACGCCGAACAGCGCGTACCCGCCGAGCAGGAAGCCCACGGACAGCAGCGAGAACACGACCTGCAGGGACAGCGTGGCCTTCGGGCTGAGCACCCGCAGCGTCAGCAGCGCGCACGTGCCGAGCCCCATCACGGCGTACTGCGCCCCGGTGGCCGGCAGCAGCGCCGACGCGGCCTGCCAGGTGTCGCCGAGGAGCCGCCGCCCCACCGAGTCCGGCAGCGCGTACAGCGCCGCCCCCCACGCCGCGCCCAGCACGGCCAGCGCCGCGCCCATCGCCGCCGTCAGCCGGATGACACCCCGCTTGCCGGAGGCCCGGCCCACGACCGGCGGCCCGAAGGCGTTCGCGGAGTTGATCAGCACGTTCAGCGGCCCGAACACCGTGGTGGCGCCGCGCAGCGCGCCGACGGCCAGCGGGGTCGCGAAGACGCCGAGCCCGAGCACCGCGAGCTGGCTCGCGCCGTTGCCGACGGCGAACTCCACGGCGAAGCGCTGCCCGAGGTGCCCGCGCCGCAGGTACGGGCGCAGGTCGGCCCGCGCCCCGCGGACGTACGGCCGCAGCAGGAGCAGCCCGAGGGCGAGCGCCGGCAGCGCGGACAGGCCCCACGCCAGCACCAGCCGCCCCGGCGCGGACCCGGCGGGCTGGACGAGGAGCGCGGCGACGGCGCACGCCAGCCGCAGTGCGTCCGCGGCCAGGGCGCGTTCGGGCCTGCGCAGCGCGGAGAAGCAGTACCGCAGCCCGTCCTGGAGCAGCACCGCCGGCAGGACGAGGCCCAGGGCGAGGAAGGCCGCCCCGGCGTCCCCCGGCAGCAGCGCCCCGACGGCCGCGAGCACCGCCCCGGCCGCGGCCGCGGCGGCCGCGGTGAAGCCGAGGGCGGAGCGGCACACCGCGCCGAGCCGCTCCGCGTCCTTCTCCAGGACGGTGCTCTGCCCGACGTAGGCCATGTTCAGCCCGAGCAGCACGCTGAACGCGACGTACACCATCGAGAAGTCGGCGAAGCCGGCCGCGGTGGACAGCCGGGCGGCCAGCACCACCACGAGGATGTTGGTGGCGCTGGACGCGGCCTGGTCGAGGACGGAGGAGACGGCGGCGAGGCTCCGCCGGCTCACCTGTTGCCCATGCGGACGGTGCGCAGCGCCACGGTGTCCGTGCCGTCGCCGGGGATGTGCTGCTCCGGTTCGCCCGGGCCGCCCGGGCGGGGGCCGGCGGGCGGCTGGGGCCGGGGCGCCGGCGCCGGGGCGGCCGCCGCGGGGGCGCCGCCCTTGGACTTGCCGCGGCCGCGCTTCTCGACGGGCAGCGGCGCGTGCACGACGGCGCCGAGCACGGTGCCGCCGGCGCCGGTGATGAGCTCCCGGATGCGGACCAGGTCGGTGCGGTGCACGGCGCGCGGGTCGCAGACCACCAGCACGCCGTCGACGCGGTCGACGAGCGCGAGGGCGTCGGCGTACGACAGGACGGGCGGGGCGAGCACCACGACGGTGGAGTTGGGGGAGTCGGCCTCGGAGATGAGGCGGGTGGCGCGCGGCGAGGTCAGGGCGCGGGCCACGTTGCGCACCCGGTCGCCGGGGATGAGGTCGAACGCGCCGGACTCGCCGGCGTCGACGACGAGCTGGCGGCCGTCGGGCCACTCGGAGTCGCCCTGGGCGCCGGGGGCGCCCGTACCGGACCCGCCCGGCATCTGGCTCCAGCGGGGCCGGCCGCCGGCGTCCGTGGGCAGCTGGCTGGCGAGCACCGGGGTGCGCAGGTCGGCCTCGATGAGCAGGACGTCCTTGCCGGTCTCCGCGAAGGAGGCGGCCAGGTTGACGGCGACCGCGGCGGCGATCTCGCTGCTTCCGCGCGGGGCGACGACGAGGAGCCGGCGCCGGTCGGCGAACCGGGAGTCGTAGGCGAGCCGGAACGCGACCGAGCGGAACGCCTCGGCGAGCCGCGGATCCTCCTCGCCCGCGGCGAGGAGCGGCCCGCCCGCGCTCTTGTCCTTGGGCAGCGCGCCGAGGACGGGGGCGCGCAGGGCGCGCGCGACGTCGCCCTCGGAGCGCGGCGCGGGGTCGAAGACGAGCCGCACCCAGGCGGCGAGCAGGCCGAGCGCGAGGCCGACGGCGGCGCCGAGGGCGAGGGAGATCACGATGCCCGGGCCGTCGTCGTCGCCGGGCGGGGTGGCGGCGCTGGTGACGCGGCCGGGCGCCATGTCCAGGGCCTGGAGCTTGGCGATGTTGCTGTTGAGGCTGTTGACCTTGCTCTGCAGGTCGGTCTTGGAGGAGTACGCGGCGTCGCGCGCCGAACCCGCCGGCATCCCGTTGATCTGCCGGACCAGCTCGTCGAGCTGCTTGGCGACCGGGGCGCGCTGGTCCTCGTAGCCCTTGACCATCGTGTCGCGGGTGACGTCGAGGGCCTCCTGCCGCTTGCGCAGGTAGGCGTCGGTCAGCGCGTTGGCGCGCTTCGCGGCCTCCTTGGGGGAGGACGCGGTGTAGGTGAAGCGGAGCACCATCGTCTGCGGCGGATTGGTGACCTGGAGGCCCGAGCGGAAGGCGGCGAAGTCCTTGGCGGTGACGCCGAGCTTCTTCGCGGCCTCGTTGGCTATGGAGCTGGACAGGGCGACCTGCCGCTCGGAGCCGATGTTGATCGCCTTGTCGGGGGCGAGGCTCGGGTTGAACGGGTCGTCGGTGGGCGCGCGCAGCACCACGTCGGTGGTCGCCACGTAGGTGTCGGCCGTGGAGATGCCGAGGTAGACACCGCCCAGCAGGCCCACCCCGATGCCCGCGCCGATCAGCCGCCGGTAGCGCAGGAGCTGGCGGAACTGGTCCCGGAGGAGGTCGGGTTCGTCCTCGGCCGGGACCGCTGCAGGGCGGTTCGTCTCGATCACGGCTGCGGACCCCCAAGTGCTTCGTCTATCAGTGCGTCGATGCGGGCCAGGCCCGCCTCGCGGCTCAGGTGGGCCGCGACGTGGCGGGGCCCCGCCGCGCCCAGTGCGTCCGCGCCCGCGGGGTCCTCGGCCAGGACCCGTACGGCCTTGAGCAGCGCTTCGGGGTCCTCCGGCGGCACGAGCACCCCGGCGCCCGAACGTTCCACTTCCTGGGCCGTGCCGCCCTCCGCCGCAACGGAGGCGACGACGGGCCGGCCGGCCTGGAAGTACGAGGTCAGTTTGGACGGCACGCTCATGTCGAGCACGGCCGCGTGCTGCGTCACGGCGAGCACGTCCGCCGCGGCGAGGATATCCGGGAACTCTCTGTCGGCGGCAGGGGGGATGATGTCCAGGTTCGGCACGTCGGCCGAGAGCGCCTCCAGCGCGGCCCGCTGGCTGCCGTCGCCCATGAGGACGAAGCGGACGGCGGGGTCGAGGCGGGCGGCGCCGACGAGCACCTCCAGGCCCTGCTTGAGGCCCATGTTCCCGGAGTGCAGCACCACGGTCTGCCCGGGCGCCCAGCCGAGGTGGCGCCGCGTCTCGCCGCGCGGCCGCCTGGGCTGGGGCACGTGGGACCAGTTGGGCACGAGGCGGATCCGTCCGGGGTCGACGCCCATGCCGACGACGCGGTCGGTGAAGGTCTCGTGGATGACGCCGACGAGGGACGCCCGCTTCAGGGCGTACGCCTCGGCGCGTCCGGCGAGGACGGCCGCCTTGTCGCCGCCGCTGATGCCGCTCTGCGCGGCCGCGGCGCCCATCAGATCCTGCACGACGGGGACGAACGGGACCTTCCACTTGGCCGCGAGGCGGGCGGCGAGGATGCCGCCGGCGAGGCTGGGCATCTGCGCCATGACGGCGTCGGGGCGGCCCATGCGGGGCGGGGCCACCGCGCCGTGCAGGAGGATCGATCCTTCGAACAGGGCGCGCTTCACGGCGGTCTGCCGGGCCGGCACGGTGTGCGCGCGCCGGTGCACGGTGACTCCCGTGCGCTGTTCCGTGCGCCGCAGCGCTCCCTTGTACTCCGGCTCCAGCGACCACGACGGGTAGTGCGGCATGCCGGCGAGGACGTGCGTATCGTGGCCGAGTTCCGCCCAGTGCTCCGCGATCTGGGTGGCGTACGGGCCGATTCCCGCGTGCTCGGGAGCGTAGTTGGTGGAAACCAGCAGCAGGCGCCGGTGGCCGGATGTGGACACGTGAGGTCCCCTTCTCCCCAGGATGATGCGCTGGTCACCCTATTCGTTCACCGGCACGCCGTGGTACGTGCACGCTATTGTCTGCTAATCCACCACACCGGGGGGTGTGGTTGCTGGGGGGTAACTCATGACGGAGCAGGACATGTCCGAACTTGGCGCCGGGGCGCGCAGACCGTATCGAGTCGGCTATGCGCCGGGCGCGTACGACCTCTTCCACATCGGACACCTCAACATCCTCCGGCATGCCCGGAGCCGCTGCGACTACCTGGTGGCCGGCGTCGTCTCGGACGAGATGGCCGAACTGGCCAAGGGGCGGCGCCCGATGATCCCGCTCGTGGAGCGGCTGGAGATCGTCCGCAGCGTGAAGTACGTGGACGCGGCGTTCGTCGAGACGGTCCCGGACAAGGTGGAGACCTGGAGGCAGGTCCGGTTCGACGTCCTCTTCAAGGGCGACGACTGGCGGGGCACCCCCAAGGGCGACAAGCTGGAGAGCGACTTCGCCGCCGTCGGCGTCGACGTCGTCTACTTCCCCTACACGGTGCACACCTCCAGCACCCAGCTGCGCCGGGCGCTGGACGCGCTCGCCGGGCCGCCCGCGGAGGGCGTCAGCGTCGAACGGCGCTGAGCTCCCGGAACCACTTCGCGAGGAACGCCGCCAGGAACAGGGCGGCGACCGCGCCGAGGCCGGCGTACGCCCAGCGGAACAGCTCCCCGCCGCCGAGCAGCAGGAACACCAGGCAGAAGACGCCGTAGTCGACGGGCAGCAGGACCACCGCGCGCAGCGTCGACGGCGCGGCTGCGGGGCTGCCCGGCGCCGGCCGGGGCTTCAGCTTCTCGGTCAGCAGCCCGCCGAAGAAGGTGACGACCGCCGCGAACTGGAAGCCCAGCGGCACCAGCAGCCAGCCGGCGGAGCCCGTGCCGTAGGCCTCGGGGAAGCGGAAGAAGGCGATGAGCACGCAGGAGTGCAGCGCGGTCAGCTTGGCCGCGTCCACGACGTGGTCGAGCCATTCGCCCGCCGGGCTGCCGCCGCCGCGCAGCCGGGCCAGCTGCCCGTCCGCCGAGTCGAAGGCGAAGCCCGCGGCCAGCGCGGCCCACACGGCGGCGCCGAGCGCCCAGGACGGCGGGACGAGGGCCACGGCGGCCACGGCGGCGAAGCTGAAGGCGGCGCTGACGAGGGTGACCTGGTTCGGGGTCAGCCCGAGGGCGTACGACCCGGCGGCCAGGTAGCGGCCCGCCGGCCGGTTGACGAACCGCGAATAGAGCGAGACCCCCTTCGCCGACTTCTGCGCACCGCGCAGCTCCCGCAGCGCGGTTCCTACACTCGCCATGCGCACCCCTGATTCCCGCGACGGCACACCTGCCCGGTCGGGGCACGTGCGTACGAAGGCCACATCATCGCAGGGCCGGAGCGGGCTCCCGCCCGGAATCCGCCGCGCGGACGTCCGGGAGCAGCAGCACGCCCAGGTTCGCGGCGGCGCTGAGGACGGCGGCGGCCAGCAGCGGCGCGGCCGTGCCTGCCGCGGCCGCGAGCGGGGCGGCGACGGCGAGGCCCAGCGGCCGCGAGGCGAAGGAGATCAGGGTGTCGAGCGAGCCGACCCGGCCCAGCGCCTCCAGCGGGATCCGGCGCTGGAGCTCGGTCTCCCACAGCGGGCTGAGGACGCCCAGCCCGAACATCGCGGCGAAGTAGGCGGCCGCCGTCACGCCCAGGGGCAGCCGCAGCGCGAACGCGGCCAGCGGCAGGGCCTGCGCCGCCGCCCCGACGGCCACCCCGTACAGCGGGCGCCGGACCGGCAGCCGGCCGGCCGCCCACACCCCGGCCAGCAGCCCGGCGGTGCCCACCTGGGCGACGACGACCCAGGATCCGGCCCCGCCCAGGCTCTCGACCGCGATCAGCGGCCCGAGGGTCAGCAGGAGCCCGGCGGCCAGGTGCCAGACGCCGTGGGCGAGGGCGTTGGCCAGGAACCACGGGTGCCGGCGCGCCTCGGCCCAGCCGCCCCGCAGCTCGGCGGCGAACCCGGCCCGCACCCGGGCCGCGGGGGCGTGGAGGGGCCGCAGACCGCCGAGGGTGAACGCGGAGCCGGCGAACAGGGCGGCGGTCAGGAGGGAGGACCATCCGGCGCCGAGGGCCAGCACCGCTCCGCCCGCGGTGGCGGGGCCGGCGATCTGCGCGATCCCGCCCGCGACGCCGAGCCGGGCGTTGGTGCGCAGCCGGTCGGGGGCGGGGACGACCGCGGCGACCAGGGTCCGGGCGGAGGGGTTGCCGAAGGCGACGCCGGCGCCGGTGGCGGCGGCGAGCACGGCGAGCCACCCGATCCGCACCGGCCCGGCCAGCAGCAGGAGCCCGGTCCCGAACTGGGCCGCGGCGCGCACCAGGTCGGCGGCGAGCACGACGCGCCGGGCGGGGAAGCGGTCGGCGGCCACCCCGGCGACGGGGAGCAGGAGCAGCATCGGCACCAGCTCGGCGGCGAGCACGATGCCGAGGTCGGCGGCCGAACCGCTGCGCACGACGGCGAGGGTGAGGGTGGTGGGGATGAGGGCGGTGGCGAAGGCGGCGCAGGTGCGCCCCGCGAGGAGCCGCCGGATCGGCGAGGTCATGACAGCAGACTATTTCGCCAGCGAATCATTCGTCAACGAAATATATGGCGGCGGATGCGATACTCCCCGCATGGACACAGAGGACTCCGTCGACCGCCACATCGCCCGCTGGAGCGGCAAGGTGCCCTTCGACGTGCCCACCGAAGGCGTCATCACCCGGATCCAGCTGCTGGCCAAGCACGTGAAGTACGGCAAGGAGCGGGCCCTGGCCGAGACAGGCCTTCAGGAGTTCGAGTTCGAGACCATGCACCGGCTCGCCGGCCGCGGCGCCCCCTGGCGGGCGCCCTCCGCCGAACTCGCCGCCGAACTGCTCCTCTCCCCGGCCGGGATGACGGGCCGCCTCGACACCCTGGAGAAGTCCGGGCTGGTCCGGCGGGTCCGCGCCGAGGGCGACCGCCGCCGGGTCGACGTCGAGCTCACGGACGAGGGCCACCGGCGCTGGATCGACGCCATGCGCTGGCGGGGCATCGCCGAGGCGGAGATGGTCGAGCCCCTCGACGACGGCGAACGCGCCGCGCTCTCCGCGCTGCTCAAGCGGATGCTGCTGCACGTCGAGGCGAAGTAGCCCGGGACCGCGCCGCGCGCCGCGCCCGCCCGGCTCTCAGTCCGCGACGCGCAGCAGCAGCACCGACCGCGCCGGAACCGCCAGCTCCTGCCCGCCCCGGTGCCGTGTGCCCGGCGCCGCGGCCTGGTCCTCCCGCGAGGTGTCCAGCAGCAGTTCGTACTCCGCCGCCCACGGCGGACCCGGCAGCACCCACGGCAGCGGCCGGTCCCCGGCGTGCAGCAGCGCCAGGAAGCTGTCGTCCGCGACCTGCCGCCCCCGCCCGTCCCGGCCCGGGATGTCCCGCCCCGACAGGTACATCCCCAGCGCCGCGGCCGGCGCGTACCAGTCCTGCTCCGTCATCTCGGCGCCGGCCGGCGTGAACCAGGCCAGGTCCCGCAGGCCGTCGGCGGCCTGCGGCCGGCCGGAGAAGAACGCCCGCCGGCGCAGCACCGGGTGCTCCTGGCGGAGCGCCACCAGCCGCGCCGCCAGCGTGCACAGCTCCCGCCACTGCGGATCCTCCAGCAGGGACCAGTCCACCCAGCCGACCCCGTTGTCCTGGCAGTACGCGTTGTTGTTGCCGCCCTGCGTCCGGCCGAACTCGTCGCCCGCGACGAGCATCGGCACCCCCGTCGACAGCAGCAGCGTCGTCAGCAGGTTGCGCAGCTGCCGCCGCCGCAGCGCCCCGATCCCGGGATCGGCGGTCTCGCCCTCCGCGCCGCAGTTCCACGACCGGTTGTCGTTGGTCCCGTCCCGGTTCTCCTCCCCGTTCGCCTCGTTGTGCTTGCGCTCGTAGCTGACCAGGTCCCGCAGGGTGAAGCCGTCGTGGGCGGTCACGAAGTTCACCGAGGCGTACGGCCGCCGCCCGCCCCACGCGTACAGGTCGCTCGACCCCGACAGCCGGTAGCCCAGGTCCCGTACGTCGGGCAGGGCGCCCCGCCAGAAGTCCCGGACCGCATCCCGGTAGCGGTCGTTCCACTCCGTCCACAGCGGCGGGAACGCCCCCACCTGGTAGCCGCCCGAGCCCACGTCCCACGGCTCCGCGATCAGCTTCACCCGGCGCAGCACCGGGTCCTGCGCGATGACCGCGAGGAACGGCGACAGCATGTCGACGTCGTGCATGGACCGGGCCAGCGCCGCCGCGAGGTCGAAGCGGAAGCCGTCCACCCCCATCTCGGTCACCCAGTACCGCAGCGAGTCGGTGATCATCCGCAGCACGTGCGGCCGGCCCGCGTGCAGGGTGTTCCCGCAGCCCGTGTAGTCGGCGTAGCGCCGCTGGTCGTGCTGGAGCCGGTAGTAGCCCCGGTTGTCGATGCCGCGCAGCGACAGCGTCGGCCCCAGCTCGCCCGCCTCCGCGGTGTGGTTGTAGACCACGTCCAGGATGACCTCGATGCCCGCCGCGTGCAGGGCCCGCACCATCCGCTTGAACTCGCCGACCTGCTGCCCGGCCGTGCCGCTGGAGGAGTACCCGGCGTGCGGGGCGAAGTACCCGACCGAGTTGTAGCCCCAGTGGTTGCGCAGGCCCCGGCGCAGCAGGTGGTCCTCGTGCGCGAACTGGTGCACCGGCAGCAGCTCGACCGCCGTCACGCCGAGCCGCACCAGGTGCTCGACCGCCGCCGGGTGGGCGAGGCCCGCGTACGTGCCGCGCAGGTGCTCGGGAACACCCGGATGGCGCATCGTGAACCCGCGCACGTGCAGCTCGTAGATCACCGAGTCGGCCCACGGCGTCTTCGGCCGGACGTCGTCCGACCAGTCGTCGTCATCGTGGACGACGACGCCCTTCGGCACGAACGGCGCCGAGTCCCGGTCGTCGCGGACCGTGTCGGCGATGTACTGCTGCGGCCAGTCCCGGACGTGCCCGTACACCTCCGGCGGCAGCGTGAAGTCTCCGTCCACGGCCCGCGCGTACGGGTCGAGGAGCAGCTTCGCCGGATTGAAGCGGGCCCCCGTCCACGGGTCCCACCGGCCGTGCACGCGGTAGCCGTACCGCTGGCCGGGCCGCACACCGGGCAGGAAGCCGTGCCAGATCTCGTGCGTCAGCTCGGTCAGCGCGCACCGCGTCTCGGCGCCGTCCGCATCGAAGAGGCAGACCTCCACGGCCTCGGCGCCCTGCGCCCACAGCGCGAAGTTGGTGCCCGCCGTCCCGTCCGGCCCGGTCCGGAAGCGGGCCCCCAGCGGGTGCGAGGACCCGGGCCACACCGGCGGCCCGGCCGGCTGCGCCGACGCGCCGGGCCCCGACCCCCGTACGGCCCCCGGGGCCCGGGGGGCCTCCGGCGCCTGTCCTGCGTCCACCGCGGTGTTCACCGCACCTTGCTCGGCTGCGCTCGACACTGCCCGCCTCCACGGCTCCTCGGTACCGGCGGGGGCAGTGCTGTGCGGCCCGGGCGTCCCGGCCCGGTCCCGCCCCCGTCTGGTCCTTCCCACTGTTCTGCCCGGACAGTTCCCCCCGGAACGTGGGCCGCGGCGACGTTTCCCCGGCGGGAGCCGGTCGTTGGAGGGATCGTGACACTTCTGACGAGGCGGGCAGGGGCTGCCCTGGCCGCCGCAGCGGCCTGGGCGTGCCTGCTGGGCGGGCTGTCCGCGTGCACCGGCGAGGGCGGCGGCTCCCCGGTCGAGATCCAGCTGCCCGGCAAACCCCGCTCCCCGGCGGAGGCCATCCGCATCACCCCCGAGGACAACGCCGAGGGCGTCCCCGCCGAGGGCCCGCTGAGCGTCCGCGTCCCCGAGGGCCGCCTGGAACGCGTCGTCGTCACGAAGGTGGAGGACGCCCAGGAGGTGCGGGTCCCCGGCACGATCGCCCCCGACGGGCTCAGCTGGAGCCCCGATCCGGACGCCGGCCGCCTCGCGCTCGCCGCCAAGTACACCGTGGACGCCGTCGCCGTCGACGGCCACAACCGCCGCCAGGCCCGCCACACCACCTTCACCACGTACGTGCCCGAGGAGCGCTTCATCGGCTACTTCAAGCCGGAGAACCGCTCCACCGTCGGCGTCGGCATGATCGTGTCCTTCCGGTTCAGCAGGCCCATCGAGAACCGGGCCGACGTCGAGCGGGCCGTCACCGTCACCGCCGATCCGCCCGTCGAGGTCGCCGGCCACTGGTTCGGCCGCGACCGCCTCGACTTCCGGCCCCGGGAGTACTGGAAGCCGGGCACCGAGGTCACGGTCCGCATCCGGCTGCGCGACGTCCAGGGCGCCCCCGGCTCGTACGGCATCCAGGACAAGACGGTCCGCTTCACCGTCGGCCGCGCGCAGGTCTCCACGGTGGACGCGGCCGCGCACACCATGGCGGTCCGCCGCGACGGCCGGCTGCTGTCGACGGTCCCCATCAGCGCCGGGTCCCCGGAGAACCCGACCTACAACGGCAGGATGGTGGTGATGGAGATGTACGACGTCACCCGGATGAACGGGCAGACCGTGGGCTTCGGCGGCGAGTACGACATCCCCGACGTCCCGCACGCGATGCGGCTCACCACCTCCGGCACCTTCCTGCACGGCAACTACTGGGTCAGCCCCGACACCTTCGGCTCCGCCAACACCAGCCACGGCTGCGTGGGCCTGCGCGACGACAAGGGCGGCGGCTCCGACACCCCCGCGGGCTGGTTCTTCGACCGGACCCTCGTCGGCGACGTGGTGGAGGTCGTGAACTCGCAGGACAAGACGGTCGCCCCGGACAACGGGCTGGGCGGCTGGAACATGCCCTGGACGGAGTGGGCCGCAGGCTCCGCCCTGTCCTGACCGCTGTCCTCCGCCGGCCGCCCCGCCCGCGCTCCCGCCCTGCGGGCGCTCGGGTGAACGCATGACCGGTTTGCCGTAGCGCAGGGAGTGTCCGCGCGCCCCCCGCCGCGCCCCGCCCGCAGCCTGACAGGGCACATCAGCGCAGGCAAGGACGGAGTCTCATGTCAGCAAGGAACTGGGCCCTCGGGCTCGCGATCGGAGCCGTCGTGGCCGCGGGGACACCCGCCGCGGCCCTGGCCGCCGACACCAGCGGGGAACGGCCCGCCGCGGCCGCGGCGCGGGCCCCGCTGCCCGGCGGCCTCGGCCCGTGCGTCCCCGGCGACTGCCCCAGCCCCTTCCCGCCGATCGGCAGCAACGGCATCCCGGTGGGCCGCGACAACGCCGTCAACATCTTCGCGGGCGGGGACTTCCGCGTCCGCGGCACCGCCTCCGAGGCCGAGGGCCGCCTCGTCGTCCTGGGCGGTTTCGACCAGGACAAGCAGGCGGGCGGGGACCAGCGGTACAACGTGGGCGTCGTCGGCGCCGGCTCGCTGGTGCCGCCGCCGGCGGGGGCGGACTTCCTCACCACCGGCCGGGACGTCACCGTCGCGGACGGCGAGCGACTCCTCGCCGACACCGGGGTGGTCCGCTACGGCGGCACCCTCACCGGCACCGTGACCGGCACCCTCGTCGCCGACCCCGACGCCGCCGCCCCCTACGCCGGCCTGCGCGACCGGCTCACCGCCGCCAGCCAGTGCTACGCCCGGGTCGACGGACAGCCCCGCCCGGCCACCGGCACGGTCGTCAACAGCGGCTTCGAGACCCTCCTCACCGGGGACGGCACCTCGGCCCTCCAGGTGTTCAACGTCGACGCCGACCTGGTCAACGCCGGCGCCATGAACGGCCAGCAGGGCATCCGCTTCGACCGGATCCCCGCGAACGCCACCATCCTCGTCAACGTCCTCGGCACCACCCGCACCATCAACACCTTCAGCGGCGGGATCGCGGACACCGACCCCCTCAACGCCTACCGCGAACGGCTCCTGTGGAACTTCCCGGACGCCACGACGGTCAACCTGAACGGCACCGGCCAGTTCCAGGGCAGCGTCCTGATCGGCAACCAGGCGTCCGAGGCCACGGTCACCCTCCCCGGCATGAACGGCCGCTTCTTCACCACCGGCTCCGTCACCCACGGCAGCTCCACCCTCCCGGGCAGCGGCCAGGAGTTCCACGCCTACCCCTTCACCGGCGACCTCCCCGAATGCGGCCCCGGCCCCGAGCCGGTCACCGGCGCGGTGTCCGTGCTCAAGCGGGACGAGAACGGGGCCGCGCTGCCCGGGGCCCGCTTCGAGCTGTGGCGGGAGACGAACGGACAGGACGGGGCCCAGTTCACCGGTCCCGACCCGGACACCCGCGTCGCGGAGTGCACCACCGGCGCGGACGGCCGCTGCTCGCGCGAGGTCGAACCCGGCACCTACTACTGGCGGGAGACGGCCGCCCCCGACGGCTACGAACTCCCCGCCGACCCCGTCTTCCCGCTGACCCTGACCGCCGATGACGCCGAGGCGGGCGTCAGCGTCACCGTCGACAACACGAGGCAGCCCCAGCCGGTCACGGGGCGGGTCGCCGTCCGCAAGGTCGACGCCGCGGGCGGAGCCACGCTGGCCGGAGCCGTCTTCGAGCTCTGGCGCGAGACCAACGGGACGGAGGGGCTGCAGACCCTCGGCATCAACCCCGACCAGCGTGTCGGCGCGGAGTGCACCACCGGCGCGGACGGCCGCTGCTCCAGCGAGGTCGAACCCGGCACCTACTACTGGCGGGAGACCGCCGCTCCCGACGGGTACGAGCTGCCCGCCCGGCCCGTCGCAACCGTCGTGCTGACGGTGCAGAACGCGTCGGCCGGGGTGACGGTGACGCTCCCCAACGCCCGGCGCAGCGACGGCGGAGGCGCCGTCCAGGTCCTGAAGCGGGACAAGACGACGCAGCTCCCGCTGCGCGGGGCGGCGTTCGACCTCTGGAAGGAGGCCAACGGCACCGAGGGGCTCCAGACCGCAGGCGCGGACCCCGACCTCCGCATCGGGTCGGGCTGCACCACGGACACCGCGGGCCGCTGCGGATTCCGGCAGCTGGAGCCGGGCTCGTACTACCTGGTGGAGACTGCCGTGCCCCCGGGCTACGTGCTCCCGCGCAACCCCGTCACCGGCCCGCTCGTCCTGGACGCGAACACCCCGGGCGCCACGGTCGCGGTGACGGTCGACAACCGCCGCGAGGGCGCGTGCGAGTGCAAGGACAAGGAGCACGGCAAGGACAAGAAGGACAAGAAGGACAAGGGCAAGAAGAAGGACAAGAAGAAGAAGGAGAAGGAGAAGGCCGAGAAGCCGCACTCCTGATCCGTTGTTCCCCGAGTGCCCCCGCGCGGTCCCGAGCCGCGCGGGGGCACTCCGCTGCCCGCTGCCGGGTCTTGGGACGGAACGGTGACATGACCGTTTCTCTTCGTGATGTCTCGGTGTGTTTTCCTGTGGGCAAGCGCGCGAGCGTCCGCGCGCGGGGGACGTGGGGAGAAGAGAAAAGTGAAGCTGCAGCCGATTCGCGGCCGTGCCCGCCGCACCGGTCTGCCGGCCCTTCTGCTGGGAGCGGCGCTGCTGTTCACGAGCGCGTGCAGCAACGGCGGCGACGCCGGCGGCGCAGGCGCCGGCAGCGCAGGCGCGGGGGGCGCGGCCAAGACGGGGACGGAGGCCTCCAAGGCGGTCGTCACCGTCAAGCCGGACGACGGGTCCAAGGAAGTGGCCACCAGCGGCGTCCTGAAGATAACCGCAACCGGCGGCAAGCTCACCACGGTGACCGTCGCCGACACCAAGGGCAACCAGGTCGAGGGCAAGATATCGGCGGACGGCGCCGGCTGGGAGCCGGTGCGGCACCTGGCCTCGGCCACCGAGTACAAGGTGCACGCGGTCGCCAAGGACGAGGCGGGCCGCGAGTCCGCCAAGGACGCCACCTTCACCACCCTCACCCCGAAGAACACCTTCATCGGCCACTACACGCCCGAGGACGGGCAGACCGTCGGCGTCGGCATGCCGGTGTCGTTCAACTTCACCCGCGGCATCACCAACACCGAGGCGGTCGAGAAGGCCATCACGGTGACGGCCGAGCCGTCCGTCCCGATCGAGGGCCACTGGTTCGGCAACGACCGCCTCGACTTCCGCCCGGAGAAGTACTGGGCCGCCGGAACCAAGGTCACCGTGAAGATCGCCCTGGACGGGGTCGAGGGCCGGCCGGGCGTCTACGGCAAGCAGACCCGCACGGTCAGCTTCACGATCGGCCGCTCGCAGGTCTCCACGGTCGACGCGAGCGAGCACACGATGCAGGTCGTCCGCGACGGCCAGGTCATCAAGAACCTGCCCATCACCGCAGGCGCCCCGTCGACGACCACGTACAACGGCCAGATGGTCATCAGCGAGAAGTACAAGGTGACCCGGATGAACGGGGCGACCGTCGGGTTCGGCGGCGAGTACGACATCTCCGACGTCCCGCACGCGATGCGGCTGTCGACCTCGGGCACCTTCGTCCACGGCAACTACTGGGCCTCGGCGAGCACGTTCGGATCGCAGAACGTCAGCCACGGCTGCATCGGCCTGAAGGACGTCCGCGGCGCCTACGACGGCAACCAGCCCGCCGCCTGGTTCTTCAACGAGTCGCTCATCGGCGACGTCGTCATCGTGAAGAACTCCAAGGACAAGCAGATCGCCCCGGACAACGGCCTCAACGGCTGGAACATGGACTGGGCGGAGTGGGTCAAGTAGCCCCTCCGCGAGCCCGCTGACGGCGGCCCGGTGCTGTGACCCACGGCACCGGGCCGTTTGGTGTTAACCGGCGCTAACCTTCCCCGTATGACCCTCTCTCTCGAAGTCTCCGAAGGCGTCGGCACCATCCGCCTGGACCGGCCGCCCATGAACGCCCTGGACATCGCCGCCCAGGACCGGCTGCGCGAGCTGGCGGCCGAGGCCGGCGACCGCGCCGACGTCCGGGCCGTCATCCTCTACGGCGGCGAGAAGGTGTTCGCGGCCGGCGCGGACATCAAGGAGATGCAGACGATGGACCATGCGGCGATGGTCGCCCGGTCCCGCGCGCTCCAGGACGCCTTCACCGCCGTGGCGCGGATCCCCAAGCCGGTCGTGGCGGCCGTCACCGGCTACGCGCTGGGCGGCGGCTGCGAGTTGGCGCTCTGCGCGGACTACCGCATCGCCGCCGACAACGCCAAGCTCGGCCAGCCCGAGATCCTGCTCGGCCTCATCCCCGGCGCGGGCGGCACCCAGCGCCTCTCCCGCCTGGTCGGCCCGTCCAAGGCCAAGGACCTGATCTTCACCGGCCGGATGGTCAAGGCGGACGAGGCGCTCGCCCTCGGCCTCGTCGACCGGGTGGTGCCCGCGGCGGAGGTGTACGGGCAGGCGCAGGCCTGGGCGGCGGCGCTCGCCAAGGGCCCGGCCATCGCGCTCCGTGCGGCGAAGGAGTGCGTCGACGCGGGCCTGGAGGCGGACATCGACACGGGCCTGGCAATCGAACGGAACTGGTTCGCGGGCCTGTTCGCGACCGAGGACCGGGAGCGGGGCATGCGCAGCTTCGTCGAGGAGGGGCCGGGCAAGGCGAAGTTCCTCTAGGGCGGCGGGAATTCGCCGGTCCTCCCTGGGGGTGGATTAGCCCGGCCTTAACGCGGCCTTAAGCGGGGCGGGCGACCGCCCGCGGGTGATCATCGCAGTGCGGTGCGTCATCGCAGTTCAGCGCCGCCGGGCGGGCCTCCGGTTGCCCGGCGCATATGACGGGGCACCCCTGCGCGGCATCACGCTGCGGGGGGTGTTTTCCCGCGGAACGGCCCGGGCGGGCCCGCAGCCCGTCCATGATGGGTGCATGGCGGGCCTGGAGGGTGTGGAGCAGCCGCGGCCGCAGGGCGGCGCCGCGGCCGTGCGGCCGACGGCGGCACTGGAGGACGAGCAGGGCCTCGGCGCGGTGGAGGAGTACGGCAATCCGGCCGAGGCGGAGGTGACCCTGCCGTCCATGCCGGTCTCGGCGGGCACCGCCCGCCGGCTCGCCCAGTACGTGGTGATCCGCTTCTGGGGCTTCTCCCCGCAGGTCGCCGAGCACACCGTGCTGCTGGTGTCCGAACTCGTCGGCAACGCGGTGCGCCATACGGGCGCCCGCTCGTTCGGCTTACGGATGGTGCGGCGGCGCGGCTGGATCCGGGTGGAGGTGCGCGACCCCTCGCGGGGGCTGCCCTGCCTGATGCCGGTGCAGGAGCTGGACACCACGGGGCGGGGGCTCTTCCTCGTCGACAAGCTGTCCGACCGGTGGGGCGCGGACCTGCTGCCCCGCGGCAAGATCACCTGGTTCGAGATGCGGGTGGCGGACCGCTGAGCGGGCCCCGGAACGCCTGAAGCCCCCGTGCGCCGCGGTGGGGCGTCGTGGGGGCTTCATGGGTGCGCCGAGGATCGAAAGGGGTGTGATCCTCGGCGTGGGCGACTTCGCTCGGGTCAATGGGAAGCCGTGATTCCGACTATGGCAGACGGGGGACCGAATGCCAAAAGTCCCAACTTGGACATAAGTGTGCATATCCCAAGACTTTCCCGCTAAATCTTAGGTGAGGTCGGCCACGCACCTCGTAATCCATGAATAAGTATCCACCCCCCTGTGTGAATCCTTGATCAGGCGGCGGGTTAACCCCCGAATGGCCCCTCTTTGGTCGGTGTCCCGAATTGGGTCAATCGTTACTTCTCGGCGCAACGCCCCCTTAAATGGGCGGGTGCCTTGCTACCCGGACCGCAGGTCCGCCCTCCGCGCCGGTGCGGCGGCCGCCGCCGGAGTCCTCGCCACCGCCTGTGGCGCGGGCGGCGCCCACCCCTCCGCCGCACCGGCCTCCGCGGCCCCCGCCAAGGCCGCCCCGGCCCGGCCGCCCCGCCGCCCCGCGGCCGCGCCGCGCCGCTTCGCCGGGCAGCCCGAGGAGATTGCGCACGGTCCCCGCACCCGCCCCGAGGTGGCCCTCACCTTCCACGGCAACGGCGACCCCGCGACCGCCCGCGCCGTCCTCGCCGAGGCCGAGCGCGCCGGCGCCCGGGTCACCGTCCTCGCCGTCGGCACCTGGCTCGACGCCCACCCCGCAATGGCCGCGCGCATCCTGGACGGCGGCCACGAACTCGGCAACCACACCCAGCGCCACCTCGCCCTCAACGACCTGCCGGAGGCCGAGGCCTACGCCGAGATCACCGGCTGCGCCCAGCGCCTGCGGCGGCTCACCGGCTCCATCGGCACCTGGTTCCGCCCCTCGCAGACGCAGCACGCCACCCCCCTCGTCCGGACGCTGGCCCGCAGGGCGGGCTACCCGCACGTCCTCTCGTACGACGTGGACTCCCTCGACTTCACCTCGCCCGGCGCGGCGGCCGTCATCCGCACCGTCACCGGGACGATCCGCAGCGGATCCGTGGTGAGCCTGCACTTCGGCTACGCGGACACGGTCGACGCGATGCCGCCCCTCCTCGAAGAACTCGCGCGCCGGAAGCTGCGCGCGGTGACCACCACGGAGCTGCTGACCCCATGACGACCCCCCGCCCCTCCCGTAAGGCCGCCGCGCTCGTGGCCGGTCTGGCCCTCGCCGCCCTGGCCGGCTGCGGATCGGCCGACCGGGGCCCCGCCGAGGCGCTCGGCTCCAAGGCCCCCGCCGGCCGGCCGGCCAAAGCCGTCCCCGCGGCCCCGCCGGGCCTCCCCGGCATGCCGCCGCTCCTCGACCCGAACGACGTCTACGCCGCCGACCGGCCGAACGCGCTGTCCCCGGTGGTCAAGGACTTCCCGTCGCGCGTCTACGTCCCGAACACCAACTCCAACACCGTCTCGGTCATCGACCCGGCGACGTACAAGGTCATCGACACCATCCCGGTGGGCGTCCAGCCGCAGCACGTCGTCCCCTCCTGGGACCTGAAGACCCTCTGGGTCAACAACAACCGCGGGCACACCCTCACCCCGATCAACCCGGCGACCGGCGAGGCCGGCAAACCGGTCGAGGTGCACGACCCGTACAACCTGTACTTCACGCCGAACGGCAAGTACGCGGTCGTCATGGCCTCCATGGACAAGGAGCTCGTCTTCCGCGACCCGCACACCATGGACCGGGTCAAGACGGTCCCCGTGACCTGCTTCGGCGTCAACCACGCCGACTTCTCGGCGGACGGCCGCTACTTCATCGTCTCCTGCGAGTTCTCCGGGGAGCTGCTGAAGGTGGACACGGAGAAGATGGAGGTCGTCGCCCAGCAGAAGCTGCCCTTCGAGGGGGCCATGCCGCAGGACGTGAAGGTGTCCCCGGACGGCAAGACCTTCTACGTCGCCGACATGATGGCGCACGGCATGTGGGTGCTCAGCGGGGACCGGTTCGAGACGCCGAAGCTGCTGCCCACCGGCAAGGGCTGCCACGGGCTGTACGTCAGCCGCGACTCCAGGGAGATGTACGTCTCCAACCGCGGCGAGGGCTCCGTGTCCGTCTTCGACTTCAAGCAGAACAAGATCACGAAGAAGTGGGAGCTGCCGGACGGCGGCAGCCCCGACATGGGCGGCGTCAGCGCCGACGGCAAGGTGCTGTGGCTGTCCGGCCGCTACGACAACGAGGTCTACGCGATCGACACGGTGACGGGCAAGGAGCTCGCCCGGGTCCCCGTCGGCGGCGGCCCGCACGGCCTGGCCGTCTACCCCCAGCCGGGCCGCTACTCCCTCGGCCACACCGGCATCTTCCGCTGAGGACGTGCGGGGAGGCGCTCCGGTCCGCGGCCCGGTCCGCAGCGCCTCCCCGCGCGGATCACCAGGCGACCGGGAGCCGCTCCGGCAGGCGCTTGATGAAGCCGGTGCGCCACACCAGGTTCTCCGCGGGCACGGCGAGCCGCAGCCCGGGCAGCCGCTCCACCAGCACCTCCAGCGCGATCATCGCGTGCACCCGGCCCAGCGCGGAGGCCGGGCAGAAGTGCCGGCCCGCGCCGAACGCGAGGTGGGCGTTGCGGCTCTCGCGCTCCAGGTCCAGCTCCTCCGGCCGGTCGAAGGCCGCCGGGTCGAAGTTGGCCCCTTCGAGGAGGACGAGGACGAGCTCGCCCTCCCTGACGAGGACGTCGCCGACCCGGACGTCGGCGAGCGCGATGCGCGGCAGGCCGTCGCCGACGGACAGGTTCCAGCGCAGCAGCTCGTCCACGGCCACCCCCATCCGCTCGGGATGTCCGCGCAGCCATCCGATGAGCTCCGGCCGCTGGAGCAGCGCCAGTACGGCGAGGACGAGGAACGCGGACGTGGACACGGCGCCGGCGCCGAAGAGGGACACGGCGACGGTCGCGAACATCTCGTCGGTGAGGTGCGCCGACTCCGGGTCGGACTCCTTCAGCTCCGCGAACCGGCCGAGGAGCCCCGTACGCTCCTCGGCGGGCAGGGCGGCCTGCCCCGCCAGCCGGTCGGCGAAGTAGCCGACGTCCTTGTACCAGTTGAGGGCGGAGTCGGCGAACGGCTCGCGCGCGGTCATGAACGCGACGTCCAGCCCGGACATCAGGCGCCGCCAGTCCTCGGACGGCACGCCCAGGATCCGGCAGTGCATGGCCGCCGAGTAGGGGTCGGCGAACGCGGCCCGCAGGTCGGCGGGCGCCCCCTCGGCGGCCATCGCGTCGAGGAGGGCGTGGGCCGTGGCCCGCAGCGCTTCCTGAAGGCCCGCCTGGCGCGGGTTCAGCGACTTCATCACCGCGGCCCGCAGGCCCGCGCTGGTGATGGTGCCCATGTTGTCGACGACCTCGGGCGGGATCGTCAGCGCGTACTGCCGGGGGACGCCGTCGTTCGCCGTGTCCCTCAGGCTGAACCGGTCGTCCTCCAGCACCTGCCTGGCCAGCGCGTAGCTGCTCACCAGCCAGGCCTCGTCGCCCGTCAGGGTGCGGACCCTGGCGACAGGCGCCTTCCCGCGCAGCCGGGCGCACTCCTCGGGGAGGGCGTCGCCGCGGCGCGACAGCGGGAAGTCGAGGAGGGGGGCGGCCTGCTGCCGGCCCGTGTCAGGCTGCCCGCCGCTCATCGGCGCTCCCTTCGGCCGGTGCGCGGTCCGCGGGCTCCGGCCGGACGACGGCGCAGCCCTGGTTGCGGGTCGCGCGCAGGCCCCCGCCGCGCGCGAAGAGGAGGTCGGTGAGCGGCATCCGCACGTGGTAGGCCGCCACGGACGAGGGCACGTCCAGAATGCTCGGCGTGTCCAGGAAGAACGGCAGTTCGGCTGCGAGGTAGTCGAAACAGGCCTGCAACTGGGCGTCCGTCATGGATTCGCCTTCCGGCAGCTTGGGGCCGACGAAATGAACGGCCATCTCCTCGCACCCCTTGCGGAATTCGCCGTCGGTCTCCAGGAAATGCAGGACGCGTCGGTGAAGGAGTCGGTAAACGGAGTTCGACTGGAAGTCGGACAGTGCGCTCACCCGTATGCCCGGATGCGCCCGGACGGATTCCTCCACGCCCTTCAGGACCCGCCGGCGGACGGCCTTGATATCCTTCGAGGCCCGCCTGGCGGCGTGCTCGCGGCTGTACCCGAACGCCGCGAACATGCGGTCCACGTGCAGGTCCGCGTAGACGAAGTCGACCTGTGCGAAACGCGATGAGGCCCAGCGGGCCAGGCTTCCGATGCGGTCGGAGCCGAAGTAGCTGTTTCCGGGGCTGACTCCGATGAGCACATGGTCGCCGTCCTCCCATATGTGCCGGCAGGCGCGGGTGAAGGGGAGGACTTCGAATGATGCGTCGGCTGTGATCGCCACCTGTGATCACCTTTGTTTGCCGCATGTCCCTGGGAGCCCTGCGCTCCTGGTGTGGCGGCAATGCCGGTACGTTATGCGGTGACCCCGGAACGTGACAAGCCCACGTCCGGTTTCCCGGCCGGAATCAGTGATTCCGGGTTACGGCGCGGTAATTGAATTTGTTTCTGCCGGGCGAACGGGACCCGGAGTCCGCAGCCGCCCGGGCCGGCGCTACCCTGAGCCGGTCAGACAGCACCGAGAAGGGGTGGATCCCAAGTGGCGGACATCGAGAGCGCGCGGGCGACGTTCGGCAGGTTCGACGCGGACGGCGACGGCTTCGTGACGGCCGACGAGTTCCGTCAGGCCATGGCCCAGATGGGCGACCCGTTCGTGACGGGCCCGGTCGCGGACGCCGTGATCGCCGCCCGGGACACCGACGCCGACGGCCTGATGAGCTTCGACGAGTTCTGGGCGTCCCTGAACAAGTGAGCCGTGCGCCGTGCCCCCGCCCGCCCCGTCCGGGCAGGCGGGGGCACGGCCGCGTGTACGCCCGTCAGGGCGCGCCCGCCCCGTCGGCGGGCCCCGCGGCATCCGGATCGCCGCCCGGGCGGTCCGCCATGCCGCCGACCTCCTCCAGGGCCTCCTCCAGCCAGCGCAGCCAGAACGTCTCCAGCCCGATGCCGCCGTGCAGCACGAGCCGGCGCAGCCGGTCCTCGTCGGAGTCCCGGCCGGGCGGGAAGTCCCGCTCCTCGATGGCCTCGTAGAGCGCCAGCTGCCGGCGGTGCAGCTCCAGGTGCCGCCGCAGCTCGGCCAGGAGACCGTCCGTCCCCACCACGGCCGCGGCGCGGACGCGCAGCAGCAGCGGGTCGCGGATGGCCTTCGGGTCCTGGCTCCCGCCCACCCAGCGCGCCAGCTCCCCGCTGCCGGCGGGCAGGACCTCGTACGCCTTCCGCTGCCCCCGCACGGGCCCGTCGCCCGGCAGCGCCCGGATGTACCCGGCCTCCTCCAGCCTGCCGAGCTCCCGGTAGATCTGCTGGTGCGTCGCCGACCAGAAGTACCCGATCGACCGGTCGAACCGGCGGGTCAGCTCCAGCCCCGACGAGGGCTTCTCCAGCAGGGCGGTGAGGATCGCGTGCGGCAGGGACATGCCGCCATCCTAGGGAGGCCGGACGGCGGGCAGCGGGGAGCGGCCGCCCGGCACCCCTGCGGCGGCGGGGACTCAGTGCCAGGAGGCCAGCGCCTCCGGCGTCTTCGGGCCGAGGGCGTCCGCCGCCAGCCGGCCGCCGGAGCGCAGGAACGCCGCCACCGCCGGCGCCCAGGCCTGCCGCAGGCCCGCCCCCGCCAGCAGCTCCGGGTCCGACAGCAGCGCCGCCGCCGGACCGAAGCGGATCCCGTCCGGGGTCAGCACCGCGGCGTCGTCCGCCCAGCGCACCGCCAGGTCGACGTCGTGCGTCGCCATCACCACCGTCGTCCCCGCGGCGCGCAGCCCCGCCAGGGCGTCCAGCAGCCGCTCCTGCCCCTCCGGGTCCAGGCCGGCCGTCGGCTCGTCCAGGATCAGCACCCGCGGGGCCATCGCGACCGCCCCGGCGATCGCCGCCCGTTTGCGCTGCCCGTACGACAGCAGGTGCGTCGGCCGGTCCCGCAGCGCGGTGATGCCGAGTGCGGACAGCGCCTCCCCGACGCGTGCCCGCACCTCGGCGGCCGACAGGCCCAGGTTCATCGGGCCGAAGGAGACGTCCTGTTCGACGGAGGCCGCGAACAGCTGGTCGTCCGGGTCCTGGACGACCAGCTGGACCGCCTTGCGCAGGCGGGTCAGGCCCGCCCGGTCGTACGCCACCGGCGTCCCGTCCAGCAGGAGTTCCCCGGAGGCCGGCCGCAGCCCGCCGCTCAGCAGCCGCATCAGCGTGGTCTTGCCGCTGCCGTTGCGGCCCAGCAGGACCAGCGCCCGGCCCTCGGCGATGGAGAAGTCCACGCCGTCCAGCACCGCCGGGCCGTCCTCGTAGGCGTAGCCCGCTCCGGCCAGTTCCACCAACGGGTTCACGAGTACAGCCCCTCCAGGGTGTAGGTCAGCGCGACCAGGCCCGCGATGAGGGCCGCCGAGGCCGCGAGGAAGCGCCGGGACAGGGCGGCCTCGGGAACGAGCACGCGCAGCGCCCCGTCGTACCCGCGCCCGGCGAGGCCGGACTGGAGCCGCGCCGCCCGGTCGAAGGCCCGGACGAACGAGGTCGCTGCGAGCCCGGCCAGCGACCGCCACACCGCGGCCCGGTCCGCGTGCCCCAGCCGGGCCGCCTGGGCCCGCCGGACCTGCGCCAGCGAGTCCAGCAGCAGGAACCCGATGCGGTACATCACGAGCGCCACGTCCACCACGGGCGCCGGCACCCCGGCCCGGACCAGCCGGGGCAGCACGTCCGAGACGGGGGTGGTGAACGCGAACAGCAGGACGCCCAGGGACGCGGCGGACGTGCGCAGCAGCAGTTCGCCCGCGTGCCGCGGCCCGTCCGGTGCGAGCGACACGGGCCCGGCCGCGCCGCCGACCGCGAAGAGCAGCGGCAGCGCACCGGTGAAGCAGAAGCCCAGCGGGATCCGGAAGGCCCGCCACAGCTGCCGCCCGGCGACGCCCGCCGGCCCGAGCAGGACGGCGAGGGTCGCCGCGGCGACCAGGGGCCCGCCGGGCCAGGGCGGAAGGCACACGGCCGTGACCGTCAGCCCGAGCCCCAGCAGGGCCTTCTCCAGGGGGTGCCGGCCGCGCCAGCGGCTGCCGTGCGCAGCCACGTCGATCGGCAGCACCGGCTAGCCCTCCGCGCGCGTGTCGCCCGGGGTGCCCGATGCGATGGCCGCCGCGGCCGCGGCGCCCTGGCGGCGGCCCCTGCGCACCCCGAAGTAGTAGGCGAGGACGCCCGCGCCGAGGGCCGCCTGGAGGGCGAACAGGGCCGACTCGACCTCGCCGGACGGCGGCTCGTACAGCGGGGTGAACCACGGCTCGTAGTCGGGCCTGAGCTCGGTGATCGCCGCTTCGGCCTGGGCGTCGGCGCCGGCGAACGGCTCCTCCCTGCCCTCGCCGAGGCCCAGCGCGAGGGGGAGCACCGCGAGGGCGGCGACCACGAGCAGCAGCAGGGTGTTGATCTTCGCGTTCCGGCTCATGCCCATCACGCCGCCGCCTTCCGGTCGGAGCGGCCGGCGAGCTTGGCGACGCCCAGCCGGACCAGGTCGGACTTGCTGGACTGCATCAGCAGCCGCATCACCAGGACCGTCAGCAGGCCTTCGCTGACCGCCAGCGGGATCTGGGTGACGGCGAAGATGCCGCCGAACTTCGCGAGGGCGCCGGCGACGCCGCTGCCCGGGTCGGGGAAGGCGAGCGCCAGCTGCACGGAGGTGACGCAGTAGGTGACCAGGTCCGCGGTGAAGGCGCCGAAGAACACGGACACCATCAGCGGGGCGCCGGACCGCCGCAGCAGCAGGTAGACCCCGAAGCCCGCCCACGGGCCGGCGATCGCCATGGAGAAGACGTTGGCGCCGAGGGTGGTCAGGCCGCCGTGCGCGAGCAGCAGCGCCTGGAAGAGCAGGGTGATCGTGCCGAGCACCGCCATGATCGGCGGCCGGAACAGGATCGCCCCGAGCCCGGTCCCCGTCGGGTGCGAGCAACTGCCCGTCACAGAGGGGATCTTCAGGGCGGAAAGGACGAAGGTGAAGGCTCCGGACGCGCCCAGGAGCAGGGTGCTCTCCGGGTTCTCCTTCACCTCGCGGGTGAGTGCGCGGACGCCGTGGACGACGAAGGGAGCGGACGCGGCGCCCCAGGCGGCCGCGTGCAGCGGGGGCAGAAACCCCTCGGCTATGTGCATGTGTGGGGAGACCTCTCCAGCACCTCGTGGATGGACAGCACGCCCCGGCCGGTCTCCTGGCTCACGGGTCATGCCGCCCTGGCTCCGCCTTCCCGGGCGGTGCGGATCACCCCGCGCCGCCCAGTGGCTTCCCGCAGGAGTGGAGCCGGACTTCCCGTTCACAGTGGCGAGGGCCGCACCGGTCTTCCACCGGTTTCCCGAACACCAAGGCCCGCTGACCCTAATGGCCCGCACGGACCCGGAACAAGCCGGTGTGGGCGAGCGCACGCCCGAGCCGGATTCCGCTTCCGGGCCGTCCGGCGGCGTACGCGCTCTCCGGGAGCAGCCGGAGCCGCCGTTCCGCCGCGTGTTTCCGCCCTTGCGGCGCCCGTTCGGTCCCCCGGAGAGCCCCCGGCGCACGGCCCGGCGTGATTCCGCCGCCGTGCTCCCACCGGCGTGCGCCGGAGCCGCGGAACGGGCCCGCCCCCCGGACGGGTGCCGTCCGCTGGCGGGGCCGGCGGGGGCCGCGCAGGGTGGAGCCGTGGCCGCCGAACCCGACACCGCGAACCCGTACGACTACTCCGACCTCACCGCCCTCTTCGTCAACTGCACGCTCAAGCGCTCGCCGGAGACCAGCAACACCGAGGGCCTCATCGACCGCAGCCGCGCCGTCATGGAGTCGGCCGGCGCCCGCACCTCGGTCGTCCGCGCCGTCGACCACGACATCGCCACCGGCGTCTGGCCGGACATGACCGAGCACGGCTGGGAGACGGACCAGTGGCCCGTCCTGTACAGCCGGGTCATGGACGCGGACATCCTGGTCCTGTGCGGGCCGATCTGGCTCGGCGACAACAGCTCCGTCATGAAGCAGGTGATCGAGCGCCTCTACGCCTGCTCCTCCCTGCTGAACGAGCACGGCCAGTACGCCTACTACGGCCGGGTCGGCGGGGCGCTCGTCACCGGCAACGAGGACGGCGTCAAGCACTGCGCGATGAACATCCTGTACAGCCTCCAGCACCTCGGCTACGCGATCCCGCCGCAGGCCGACGCCGGCTGGATCGGCGAGGCCGGGCCCGGCCCCTCCTACCTGGACCCGGGATCGGGCGGCCCCGAGAACGACTTCACCAACCGCAACACCGCCTTCATGTCGTGGAACCTCATGCACCTCGCGGCGCTGCTCAAGCGCTCCGGCGGCATCCCGGCCCACGGCAACCAGCGCTCGCTGTGGGACGCCGGCTGCCGCTTCGACTTCCCCAACCCGGAACACCGCTGACGGGCGGCCCGGCCGGTGCCGGTCAGCCGCAGCACACGTTCCGGTGCGCGATGTCGACCACGAACCGGTCGGGCGAGCGGAGCGTGAACGCCTTGTACGAGGGCCTGCTGTCGAAGGCGGCGCCGAAGGTGACGTACCCCTCGAAGTCGCCGGTCATGGCGAGGCCCTTGAGCGCGGGCAGGTTCGTCCGGACCAGCTTGGGCCCGCGGTAGGTGCCCTCGCCGGAGCGCAGGTGCGCCGCGGCGGGGTGCAGCCGGATCTGGAGGAAGTGCTTCCCGGCCAGCGGGACGGGCGCCCCGGAGCCGTCCTGGTGGAGCGCGGGGACGCGGGTGACGTCCGCGTCGGGCACGTACCCCTTCAGGTCGATGACGATCCGGTCGTACGCGCAGTGCCCGGCCCAGCGGGCGCCCACGACGAGCGGGGTGGCCGGGGCCCGGCCGGAGGGGGCCGCGGCCGTGGAGGCCGGTGCGGCGAGGGCGAGGGCGGCGGTGAGCAGGACTCCGGTGGCCAGGGCCGCGGTCCGCCGGCGGCGCAGGTGGTTCATGGCGTCCCCCTGTTCTTTCGAGAGACGGGGACAGGTTGTCGCTCCTGAAGACACGCCGTGCATGCCCATGGTTGCAGCAAAACGCAAAAAAATCGGGCAGAAGGGGTGAACCTGGTGGGGTCCGCCCCTTCTGCCCGCGTCCGCCCGGCTCAGCCGGCCGGTGTCAGCACTCGATGACGTTGACGGCGAGGCCGCCGCGCGCCGTCTCCTTGTACTTGATCTTCATGTCGGCGCCTGTCTCCTTCATGGTCTTGATGACCTTGTCGAGGGAGACCTTGTGGGAGCCGTCGCCGCGCATCGCCATCTTCGCCGCCGTGACGGCCTTCACCGCCGCCATGCCGTTGCGCTCGATGCACGGGATCTGCACCAGGCCGCCGACCGGGTCGCAGGTCAGGCCCAGGTTGTGCTCCATGCCGATCTCGGCCGCGTTCTCCACCTGCTCCGGGGTGCCGCCCAGGACCTCCGCGAGCGCGCCGGCCGCCATGGAGCAGGCCGACCCGACCTCGCCCTGGCAGCCGACCTCGGCGCCCGAGATCGAGGCGTTCTCCTTGAACAGCATGCCGATCGCGCCCGCGGCGAGGAGGAAGCGGACCACGCCGTCCTCGTCCGCGCCGGGCACGAAGTTCACGTAGTAGTGCAGGACGGCCGGCAGGACGCCCGCCGCGCCGTTCGTCGGGGCCGTCACGACGCGGCCGCCCGCCGCGTTCTCCTCGTTGACCGCCATCGCGTAGATCGTCGTCCACTCGCTGCGGTGCATCATCGGGTCGCCCTCGGTGCGCAGCTGCCGCGCCGTGGCCGCGGCCCGGCGCTTGACGCGCAGGCCGCCGGGGAGGATGCCCTCGCGGGACATGCCGCGCGACACACAGGCCTGCATGACCCGCCAGATCTCCAGGAGGCCCTCGCGGATCTCCTCCTCCGTGCGCCAGGCCTTCTCGTTCTCCAGCATCAGGGAGGAGATCGACAGGCCGGTCTCCTTGGCGAGGCGCAGCATCTCGTCGCCCGAGCGGAAGGGGTACTTCAGCACGGTGTCGTCGAGCTTGATCCGGTCCTCGCCGACCGCGTCCTCGTCGACCACGAAGCCGCCGCCGACCGAGTAGTACGTCTTCTCCAGCAGCGGCGTGCCGGCGGCGTCGTACGCGAAGAGGGTCATGCCGTTCGCGTGGTACGGCAGGGAGCGGCGGCGGTGCAGGACGAGCTGGTTCGGCTCGTCGAAGGCGATCTCGTGCGCGCTCCCTATCTCCGTGCCCAGCAGGCGCAGCCGGCCCGTGCTGCGGATGCGCTCCACCTCGTCGTCGGCGGTCTCGACGTCCACGGTCCGCGGGGAGTGGCCCTCCAGGCCCAGCAGCACCGCCTTGGGCGTGCCGTGGCCGTGGCCGGTCGCGCCGAGCGAGCCGTACAGCTCCGCGCGGACGGACGCGGTCTGGGCGAGCAGGCCGTCCTTCTTCAGCCGGTTGACGAACATGCGGGCGGCGCGCATCGGGCCGACGGTGTGCGAGCTGGACGGACCGATGCCGATCGAGAAGAGATCGAAGACGGAAATGGCCACGGTGGCGGACTCCAGGGTCACCCCCGCGGTGGCGGGGAGCGAACCGCCGCGTCGCTCTCGCAGCGGGGGCGAGGCGGCCGGCGGAGGGGGCGGACTTTGCAGGGATTGCGGGCAAAGATCGCCTCGTGGGCGCCCTTGCCCGGTTAATCAGCGTACGTCAGGTCGTGAGGGGGCCGGTGACGCCGGCCTGTACGGCGGCTTGCGGGCCGGTGGCGCGCCGCGCCGCCGGCCCCGGCCATGGGAAAGGCCCGGCCCTGTGGGACACAAGGCCGGGCCTTTGGAGCCGCGGCCTTACAGCGACGGGTACAGCGGGTGCTTCGCGGCGAGCGCCGAGACGCGCGCCTTGAGGGCCTCGCCGTCGTAGGACGGCTTCAGGGCCTCGGCGATGACGTCGGCGACCTCGGTGAAGTCCTCGGCGCCGAAACCGCGGGTGGCCAGGGCCGGCGTGCCGATCCGCAGGCCCGAGGTGACCATCGGGGGCCGCGGGTCGTTCGGGATGGCGTTGCGGTTGACGGTGATGCCGATCTCGTGGAGGCGGTCCTCGGCCTGCTGGCCGTCCAGCTCCGAGTTGCGCAGGTCCACCAGGACCAGGTGCACGTCGGTGCCGCCGGAGAGGACGTCCACGCCGACGGCCTTGACGTCGTCCTGCACCAGGCGCTCGGCGATGATCTTCGCGCCGGCCAGGGTGCGCTCCTGGCGCTCCTTGAACTCGGGCGAGGCCGCCACCTTGAAGGAGACCGCCTTGGCGGCGATCACGTGCTCCAGCGGGCCGCCCTGCTGGCCGGGGAAGACCGCGGAGTTGATCTTCTTGGCCAGTTCCTGCGTCGACAGGATGACACCGCCGCGCGGACCGCCGAGGGTCTTGTGCGTGGTGGTGGTGACGACGTGGGCGTGCGGCACCGGGTTCGGGTGCAGGCCCGCGGCGACCAGGCCGGCGAAGTGCGCCATGTCGACCATCAGGTACGCGCCGACCTCGTCCGCGATGCGGCGGAAGGCGGCGAAGTCCAGCTGGCGCGGGTACGCGGACCAGCCGGCGACGATCAGCTGCGGCTTGGACTCCTTGGCGAGGCGCTCGACCTCGGCCATGTCGACCTGGCCGTCCTCGCCGACGTGGTACGGGACCACGTTGTAGAGCTTGCCGGAGAAGTTGATCTTCATGCCGTGGGTCAGGTGACCGCCGTGGGCCAGGTTCAGGCCCATGATCGTGTCGCCCGGCTTCAGCAGCGCGAACATCGCGGCGGCGTTGGCCTGCGCACCGGAGTGCGGCTGGACGTTCGCGGCCTCGGCGCCGAAGAGCGCCTTGATCCGGTCGATGGCGATCTGCTCGACGACGTCGACGTGCTCGCAGCCGCCGTAGTAGCGGCGGCCCGGGTAGCCCTCGGCGTACTTGTTGGTCAGGACCGAGCCCTGGGCCTCCATGACGGCGACCGGAGCGAAGTTCTCCGACGCGATCATCTCCAGGGTGGACTGCTGGCGTGCGAGCTCGGCGTCGACGGCGGCGGCGACGTCGGGGTCGAGCTCGTGGAGCGGGGTGTTCAGAACGGACATCTTCGGTCCCTGGTTCAGTTGCCGGAAAGGGTGAGCTGCTCGTACTCGGCGGCGGAGAGCAGGTCCTCCGGCTCCTCCGACACGCGCACCTTGAAGAGCCACCCGCCCTCGAAGGGGGCGCTGTTGACGAGCGACGGGTCGTCCACGACGTCCTGGTTGGCCTCGACGACCTCGCCCGTGACGGGGGAGTACAGGTCGCTGACCGACTTGGTCGACTCCAGCTCGCCGCAGGTCTCGCCCGCGGTCACGGTGTCGCCGACGGCGGGGAGCTGGGCGTAGACGACGTCACCGAGCGCGTTGGCCGCGAACGCGGTGATGCCGACCGTCGCGACGCCGTCCTCGGCGGCCGACAGCCACTCGTGCTCCTTGCTGTAACGCAGCTGCTGGGGGTTGCTCATGGCCTGATTCTCCTGGATGCGGGGGAGTGCGGACGAACGGTTGTCTTGCCTGTCGAGACTCGGCCCGGCAGGCGGGAGCGTGCGGGCGTGCCGACGCGTCGGGGTCTACTTCTGCCGCTTGTAGAAGGGCAGGGCGACGACCTCGTACGGCTCATGGGTACCGCGGATGTCCACGCCGACGCCGGAGGCGCCCGGCTCGGCGTGTGCCGCGTCGACGTACGCCATGGCGATCGGCTTGCCGAGAGTCGGGGACGGGGCGCCGGAGGTGACCTCGCCGACCACCTGGCCGCCGGCCACGACGGGGAACCCGGCGCGCGGGACCCGGCGGCCCTCGGCGACCAGGCCGACCAGCTTGCGCGGCGGGTTCGAGGCGGAGCGCTCGGCAGCGGCCTCCAGGGCGGCGCGGCCCACGAAGTCGCCCTCCTTCTCGAACTTCACGACCCGGCCCAGGCCCGCGTCGAACGGGGTCAGGGAGGTGGTCAGCTCGTGCCCGTACAGCGGCATGCCCGCCTCCAGGCGCAGCGTGTCGCGGCAGGACAGGCCGCACGGCACCAGGCCGCGGCCCTCGCCGGCCTTGCTCAGCGCCTGCCACAGCTCCACGGCGTGCGCGGGGGAGACGAAGAGCTCGAAGCCGTCCTCGCCGGTGTAGCCGGTGCGGGCGATCAGCGCGGGGACGCCCGCGACCGTGCCCGGCAGGCCGGCGTAGTACTTCAGGCCGTCCAGGTCGGCGTCCGTCAGCGAGGCCAGGATGGCGGGCGACTCCGGCCCCTGCACCGCGATCAGCGCGTACGCGTCGCGGTCGTCGCGGACCTCGGTGTCGAAGCCGGCCGCGCGCTCGGTGAGGGCGTCCAGGACGACCTGGGCGTTCGAGGCGTTGGCGACGACCATGTACTCGGTCTCGCCGAGGCGGTAGACGATCAGGTCGTCGAGGATCCCGCCGTCCTCCCGGCAGATGTGCGTGTAGCGGGCGCGGCCGACGCCGACGGTGGAGATGTTGCCCACCAGGGCGTAGTCGAGGGCCTTGACGGCCTCCGGCCCGGTCAGGGTGATCTCGCCCATGTGGGAGAGGTCGAACAGGCCGGCCTTCGTGCGCACGGCGTTGTGCTCGTCGCGCTCGCTGCCGTACCGCAGGGGCATGTCCCAGCCGGCGAAGTCGGTCATGGTCGCACCGAGCGAGCGGTGCAGCGCATCGAGCGCGGTCAGGCGGGGGGCATTGCTCATGGGTGTGGCTCCCGGGTCCCAGGGCATGACATGACGAGGACGTTCCTCCCCATCTGTCATCGGAACCTGAGAGGTTCGCCGAGAGTTCCCGGGAGCGGGATCACCGACTTGCACCTTGGGTGGAGCACCCCCCGGCTCCGTCGCGGGGGACGGGCGGGGCGCGGCTCGCTTTTCAGATCTGCCTCATCCACGCGGTACGGGGCCTGAGAGATTCAAGGGAGGTACTTGCTCCTTCGGCGCCCGGGCACGGCCTCGCGGCCTGCCGGGACTCTCCCGCGCGGATTCAAGCGGCCGGTATGCAGTTGGTCCAGATGGCGCACATCATTGCACGAGGTGCCGGAGAACGGGTGCGCGGGCCCGAAAGACCGTTCCATCCGCCAAAGGCCGGAGGGGCGGGGCGGGGCGGGGGCCGGCGCGGGCGGGCGTCCGCCGGGCGGACGCGCCGACGCAAACCCGGGACGCCGTATTACCGTCCCTTTACATTGGGTGGGAATGGGTCCCGGTGACCCGTGCGGGGGAGGCGATCGGTGTGCGGAGGTTCGGAGTGCTGGCCACGGCGGGTACGGCGGAGGGGGTGCCGGCCCGGCCGGCGGCGGGAGCGTGCCGCGGGTCCGTGCGCGACCTGCGCGGCACCGGCGGGAGCGGCCCCGAGCGGCTCGGCTTCGCCGAGGGGGACGTCGTCGTGGTCTCGGGCCTGCCCGGCGGCGGGAAGAGCACGCTGATCAAGCGCGCCGCCGAAGGCCTCGGCATCGACTCGCAGGACGTGCGCGAGCGCTGGGAGCGCCGCATGCCCCGCGCCCTGCCGTACGCCGCCTACCGGCCGCTGGTGCGGATCGCCCACTACTGGGGGATGTGGCAGGCCCTGCGCTCCGGCGCCTCCGTCGTCGTCCACGACTGCGGGACGCAGGCCTGGGTGCGCGGGCTGCTCGCCGCGGCCGCCCGGCGCCGCGGCCGGGCCCTGCACCTGGTGCTCCTCGTGGCCACCCCCGAGGAGGCCCTGGCCGGGCAGCAGGCGCGCGGCCGCGGCGTGTCGGCGTACGCCTTCTCCCGCCACCGGGCCGCCGTCGACCGCCTGCTCCGGGCCGCCGAGACCGGGCCGCTGCCCGCCGGCTGCGCGTCGGTGGTCCTCCTGGACCGGCCCGCGGCCGCCCGGCTGACCCGTATAGCCTTCCGGCCGGCGCCCCCGGCCGTCCGGCCGGCTGCCTGACCGGCCGCGGGGGCCCGGACCGCGCGTGGCCGCGCGGGCGGCTACCCTCGGGCGCGGAACACGGCGCGACGAGCGGAGGCGGACATGGGCGGGGACGGCGGCTGGCCGGAGAACGAGCTGGAGCAGGTGCTCGGCGCCGCCCTCGGCGCGCCGGACGCGGGCCCGCGGATCGTCGAGGTCCTCGGCCGCAGCTCCGTCTGGGTGCCGCTGCCCGCCGGAGGCGGCCCCGACAGCGCCTCCCTCGCGCTGCCCACCATGGACATCGGCGGGGCGGCGTACGTCCCCGTCTACAGCTCCGCGTCGCAGTTCCGCGCCTGCGTGGGCACCGCCATGGACTTCGCGGTGGCCCCCGCTGCCGAGTTCGCCCGCGGCCTCCCTCCCCAGCTCGGCATCGCCGTCAACCCGGAGGGCGCCGTCGGCGTCCCCCTGCCCCCGCCCGCCGTCGCCGCCCTGTGCCGCGCCGGCCGCACCGAGCTCGACGGGCCCGCCTCCGGCGCCCGCGTCCGCCTCTACGAGCCCGACTGGCAGGAGGACCCGGTGGACCTCCTGGCCGCGGCCTCCGAGGAGTTCCGCGCCACCGGCGCCGTGGCCGCCGCGTACCGCTGCCTGGCCAGCGTCGAGGGCGGCGCGCCCGAGCTCTACATCGCGGTCCGGCTCGTCGGAGCGGACCCCGGCCTGCGGGCCGTCCCCCTGGAGGCCCTCGGCCGGGCCCTGGGCCGCGTCCCGGCGCCCTGGCCCGTCCAGTTGGTGCTGCTCGACGCCCCCGAGGCCGCCGGCGACCCCGTCGCCGACCACATCGTTACGCGCGTACGCCCCTTCTACGTCCCCTAGCGCCGCTTAAGCTGGTGACATCTCCTGGCCGCACGAGTGGCCTGGACAGCGGGTCTACGCGGGCGGACGAGGAGGGGGTACCGGTGAGTGCGTCAGGCACGGCCGCGGCCGGGCAGGTCGAGCACGTGATGCGCCAAGTGACTCCCGGGCGCTACGAGAGCTACGAGTCACTTCTGCACGCCCTCGCCGAGGGCCGGCTGTGGATGCTGCTCTGGCAGGGCTCTCCAGGCTCCCCGGACGCCCAGTACGGCGGCATGGAGCTGGAGGGCCTCGGCTACGCCCCGTGCGTCACCTCGCCCCGGGAACTGGCCGCCAGCGGCTGGAACCGGGGCTACGAGGTCGTCACCGGCCGGGACATCGCCCGCGCCCTCTACCCCGACCGGTGGGGGCTCTGGCTCAACCCGCACGCCCAGGGAGGCGGCCTCGGCATCCCCTGGGCCGACCTGCGCCGGATCGCCACCGGACTGGACCGGATGCCGGCCGGCCCGCTGCGGCTGTCCGAGCCGGCCCTGGAGCTCCCGCAGTTCTACGGGCTGCTGACCCAGCACGCGCACCGCACCCCGGCCGTGCGGTCGCTGCGCCGCGCCTGGGTGCAGCCCGCGCTGGGCTCGCCCTACCTCGCGGTCGGCCTCGACCTGTACGACGCGTCCGCGCCCGCGCTGGAGTCCGTACGGGAGATGATGCGCCAGTCCGTGGGGGCGGTGCCCGAGGGGGTGCCGGTCTGCACGGTGGCGCTCGCCGACGAGCACGACCCCGTCGCGATGTGGCTCCGGTCGCAGACGCGCCCGTTCTACGACCGCGAGGGGCAGGCCCCGGCCTACTGAGAACCGGCCACAAGGGCCCCGTCCGATCCGTGGACGCACCTGCCGCGCGACCTCTCCGGGCCGCGGGGAGCACCGGCTTCGCAGCCGCTCCCCGCGGCCTTCGCCTTGTCCGGATTTCGCTGCCCTTGAACACCCAAAAGGCGTGCTCCTGAGGCCCCTTGGGCACCATGTCCGCATGCGTACCGAACGGACGGTGTTGCTCCGCTGAGCCGACACCGGAGTCCGGATAACGGGAATCGGACCCTCACATCACGGTTGCGCATCCATTCATCTGCGGGTCTGGCGGCTGATCGACGCGCCGATGAAGACTCCCCACCCAAGAGCCGCTCCGCCCCCGGGAAGGACCCGGCTCACCTGCACACCGCTCGCCGCTCCGCCCTGCTTTCCGCACGCACCGCACCGAGCACAGCACCACCCGCACGTCCAGCACTTCTGCACCTCCCGCACCGCTGCACGTCCCGTGCGTCCCGCACACCCCGCACTGCCGCACGTCCCGCACTGTCGCACGTCCTGCACGTCCCGCACCGCGCACGTCCCGCACTCCGGCACGCCCCTGCTGCGTGCCGCGACGCAACTCCAGCGCCACTCCGCACCAACGCCGCCACAGCGGCGGGCATGGGCCGGCGACCCGCCGGCCGAGAGGGGTCCCCACCACGATGACGGCACCACTGCATGACACGAGCGCGGAAACCCCCGCACCCGTGTCCGTAGCCGATGTCCCGGCGAAGGCCATCGAGGGCCGTTCGCCCGGCCGTATCGCCTGGATGCGGCTCAAGCGCGACAAGGTCGCGCTGACCGGCGGCATGGTCGTGATCCTCCTGATCCTGGTGGCGGTGTTCGCGCCGCAGATCGTGAGCGTGCTGGGCCACCCGCCCAACGAGTTCCACGAGGACCTGATCGACCCGGACCTCGGCACGCCGATCGGCTCCTTCGGCGGCATCAGCTCCGAGCACCTGCTCGGCGTCGAACCGACCAACGGGCGCGACGTGTTCAGCCGGATCGTCTACGGCGCCCGCATCTCCCTGGTCGTCGCCTTCCTCGCCGCCTTCGTCTCCGTCGCCATCGGCAGCTTCCTCGGCGCCCTGGCCGGCTTCCTCGGCGGCTGGGTCGACGGCCTGATCAGCCGCACGATGGACCTGCTGCTGGCCTTCCCGCAGCTGCTGTTCACCATCGCCCTGGTCTCCGTCGTCCCCAACTCCCTCTGGGGATTCGAGGGTTCCGGCGTCCGCATGGGCGTGCTGATCGTCGTCATCGGCTTCTTCGGGTGGCCCTACATCGGCCGCATCGTCCGCGGCCAGACGATCTCCCTGCGCGAGCGCGAGTACGTCGAGGCGGCCCGCAGCCTCGGGGCCGGCCGCGGCTACATCCTGGTCAAGGAGCTGCTGCCGAACCTGGTCGCCCCGATCCTCGTCTACGCGACGCTGATCATCCCGACCAACATCCTGACGGAAGCGGCCCTCAGCTTCCTCGGCGCCGGCGTCAAGCCGCCGACCGCCTCCTGGGGAAAGATGCTCTCCGACGCCGTCCCCATCTACCAGGACGACCCCATGTACATGGTGGTCCCCGGCATGACGATCTTCATCACCGTCCTGGCGTTCAACCTCTTCGGGGACGGGCTGCGCGACGCACTCGACCCCAAGGGCAGCTGAACCGCTTCACCGATTCACCCACCACTGGAGGTTGGACCACCGTGATCCGCAGAAAGCAGGCACTCGCGATCACCGCCGTGATCGCCGCCCTGTCGCTGACCGCCGCGTGCGGCGGCGGCGACGGCGAGAAGAAGTCCGAGGCGAAGGGCGCCGGCGGCGCCGCCTTCAACGCCGCCACCACCGGCGTGGTCAACCCGTCCACCGAAAAGGGCGGCGAGCTCAAGCTCTGGTCGCCGCAGGACGTCGACTACCTCGACCCGGCGCGTGCCTACTACGGCTTCGTGTGGAACATGCAGCGCCTCTACATCCGCCAGCTGCTCGCGTACGACAGCAAGCCGGGCGAGGCGGGCACGAAGCTCGTCCCGGACCTCGCGGAGGCCCTCCCGGTCATCAGCAACGAGGGCAAGACGTACACCCTCAAGCTGAAGGACGGCGTGAAGTTCGAGGACGGCACGCCGATCACCTCGAAGGACATCAAGTACGGCATCGAGCGCGTCTTCGCGCAGGACGTGCTGTCCGGCGGCCCGACCTACCTGATGGACATCCTGGACCAGGGCCAGAAGTACCCCGGCCCGTACAAGGACACCGACCCCGGGAAGATGGGCCTGAAGTCCGTGCAGACGCCGGACGACAAGACGATCGTCTTCAACCTGGCGAGCGCCAACTCCGACTTCAGCTACCTGCTGGCCATGCCGGCCTCGTCGCCGGTCCCGATGGCCAAGGACACCGGCGCCACGTACACGAACAAGCCGGTCTCCACCGGCCCGTACAAGGTCGAGAGCTTCACCGCCGGCAAGGGCGCCACCTTCGTCCGCAACGAGAACTGGGACCCGAAGACGGACACCATCCGCACGGGCCTGCCGGACAAGGTCACCTTCACGGTGACGACCAACCCGGACGACATGGACGCCCGCCTGCTCTCCGGCGACATCGACCTCGCGGTCGACGGCACCGGCCTCCAGCAGGCCGCGAAGAACAAGGTCCTGAAGGACCCGAACCTCAAGAAGAACGCGGACAATCCCTTCACCGGGTACATCCGCTACTTCGCCTTCGCGCAGTCGGTCGCGCCGCTCGACAACATCGACTGCCGCAAGGCCGTCATCTACGCGGCCGACCCGAAGTCGCTGCAGACCGCCCGCGGCGGCCCGACCAGCGGTGACCTCGGCGCCAACATGCTGCCCCCCGGTGTGCCCGGCTCCGACAAGAGCTACGACCCCTTCGGCCTGACCAAGGGCCAGCCGCAGGAGGACAAGGCCAAGGAGGCCCTCAAGGCCTGCGGCAAGCCCGACGGCTTCGAGACCACGATCGCGGTACGCAACAACCGCGCCCCCGAGGTGAAGACGGCCGAGTCCCTCCAGGCCTCGCTCGCCAAGGTCGGCATCAAGGCCACCATCGACCAGTACGACGGCAAGCTCTCCTCCTCCACCGTCGGCTCGCCCGAGAACGTGAAGAAGAAGAACTACGGCATCATCGTCATGGGCTGGGGCGCCGACTACAACTCCGGCTCGGGCTTCCTCCAGCCGCTCGTCGACGGCTCGTTCATCAAGCCCAACGGCAACCACAACTACGCGGAGCTGAACGACCCGGAGATCAACGGGCTGTTCGACAAGGCCGCCGACGCCGCGTCGCCCGAGGCCGCCGCGCCGCTCTACACCGAGATCAACAAGAAGGTCATGGAGAAGGCGCTCTACCTTCCCATCAACTTCGACAAGGCCTTCGTCTACCACAACCCCCGTCTGACGAACGTCTACTTCAACGACTCCATGGGCAAGATCGACCTCGCCGTGATCGGCGTCGGCAAGTAGCCACCGGGCGAGTCGCCACGTAACAACAGGCAAGTGCCTTCACCGCACATGCGCTAGTCCGAAGGGCAGGTGAAGGCCGCAGGCGGCGGCTGCCGTCCCCACGAGGGGCGGCGGCCGCCCGCCCCGGCGGCCGACTGCAGTGCTCGTCTACCTCATACGGCGGCTGTTCAACGTCGCCGCCACGCTGCTGGTGGTCTCCGTGGTCACCTTCGGCATCTTCTTCGCGGTCCCCAAGATCACTGGCAGCGATCCGGCGCTCATGTACGCCGGCCGCGAGACCAACGAGACCGCCCTGGCGGGCATCCGCGTGAAGATGGGCTTCGACAAGCCCATTTCCGAGCAGTACCTGACCTTCGTCAAGGGGATCTTCGTCGGCCGCGACTACGACGGCGGCACCGAGACCACCCACTGCGAAGCACCCTGCTTCGGCTACTCGTTCAAGACCGAGGCGCCCGTCTGGGACACCATGGTCGACCGCATGCCGGTCACCCTCTCCCTCGCGCTCGGCGCGGCGGTCATCTGGGTCCTCGCCGGCGTCGCCACCGGTGTCGTCTCGGCGCTCAAGCGCCGCACCGCCGTCGACCGCACCGTCATGGTCGGCGCCCTCGCCGGCGTCTCCCTGCCGATCTTCTTCACCGGCATGGTCGCCCCCGCGGTCTTCGTCTACAGCCTCGGCTGGCTCGACGTCTCCAACTACAAACCGCTCACCGAGGACCCGGCGGCCTGGCTCAACGCCCTGATCCTGCCCTGGATCACCCTGGCCTTCCTCTTCGCCGCCACCTACGCCCGCATCACCCGCGCCACGATGCTGGAGGTCCTCGGCGAGGACTACATCCGCACCGCCCGCGCCAAGGGCCTCAAGGAGGGCGTGGTCATCCGCAAGCACGCCCTGCGCTCCACCCTCACCCCGATCGTCACGATGTTCGGCCTCGACCTCGGCGGCCTCCTCGGCGGTGCCGTGCTCACCGAGACGACCTTCAACTTCCAGGGCCTCGGGACGGCCGCCGTCGCCGCCATCGGCCAGGGCGACCTCCCCGTGATCATGGGCGTCACCCTGCTCGCCGCACTGTTCGTGGTGATGGCCAACCTGATCGTGGACCTGCTGTACGCCGTCATCGACCCGCGCGTGAGGCTGACGTGACCGAGAACCCCACCGCCGGCTCCGGCGGCTCCGCCGCGGCCGCCGCCGGCCCCGCGTTCGTCCCCGAGCAGGCGGGCCCGCGCAGCGGCGCCTTCCTGTCGGTACGCGACCTCAGGGTGCACTTCCCGACCGACGACGGCCTGGTGAAGTCCGTCGACGGGCTCTCCTTCGACCTGGAGCGCGGCAAGACGCTCGGCATCGTCGGCGAGTCCGGCTCCGGCAAGTCGGTGACCTCGCTGGCCGTCATGGGCCTGCACCGCACCGGCAACGCCCGCAGCCGCCCAAACATCTCCGGCGAGGTCGTCCTCGACGGCGAGGACCTCGTCAAGGCGGACGCCGACCACGTCCGCACCCTGCGCGGCCGCAAGATGGCGATGGTCTTCCAGGACCCGCTCTCCGCGATGCACCCCTACTACACCGTCGGCAAGCAGATCGTCGAGGCGTACCTGACGCACCACGACACCGACAAGAAGGCCGCCCGCAGGCGCGCCGTCGAGATGCTCGACCGCGTCGGCATCCCCGAGCCTCACCGGCGCGTGGACGCCTACCCGCACGAGTTCTCCGGCGGCATGCGCCAGCGCGCGATGATCGCGATGGCGCTGGTCAACAACCCCGAGCTGCTCATCGCCGACGAGCCGACCACCGCGCTCGACGTCACCGTCCAGGCGCAGATCCTCGACCTGATCCGCGACCTCCAGCGGGAGTTCGGCTCAGCAGTCATCATGATCACGCACGACCTGGGCGTGGTCGCCGAGATGGCAGACGACATCCTCGTGATGTACGGCGGCCGCTGCGTCGAGCGCGGCACCGCGGAGAAGGTCTTCTACGAGCCCCGCCACCCCTACACCTGGGGGCTGCTCGGCTCCATGCCGCGCATCGACCGCGAGCAGACCGAGCGCCTGATCCCGGTCAAGGGCTCCCCGCCCAGCCTCATCAACATCCCGAGCGGCTGTGCGTTCAACCCGCGCTGCCCGTACGCGGACGTCCCCGAGGGGGGCGTCACCCGCACCCGCCGCCCCGAGCTGACCGAGGACGGCAGCGGGCACTGGTCGGCCTGCCACATGGCGCAGGAGGAGCGGACCCGGATCTGGACCGAAGAGATTGCGCCGAAGCTGTGACCGACATGACGAAGAAGGACACGGCCGCGGCGGGCGCGCCCGAGGCGGACGCCGAAGAGCCGCTGCTGAAGGTGACCGGGCTGGTCAAGCACTTCCCCATCAACAAGGGGCTGCTGCGCCGGCAGGTCGCAGCCGTCAAGGCCGTCGACGGGATCGACTTCGACGTCCGGCGCGGTGAGACGCTCGGCGTCGTCGGCGAGTCCGGCTGCGGCAAGTCCACGATGGGCCGGCTGATCACCCGCCTGCTGGAGCCCACCGGCGGCACGGTCGAGTTCGAGGGCCGCGACATCACGCACCTCGGGGTCGCCGGGATGCGGCCGCTGCGCCGCGACGTGCAGATGATCTTCCAGGACCCGTACGGCTCGCTGAACCCGCGCCACACGGTCGGCACGATCGTCGGCGCGCCGTTCAAGCTCCAGGGCGTCGCGCCGGAGGGCGGGCTCAAGGCGGAGGTGCAGCGCCTGCTGTCGCTGGTCGGCCTCAACCCGGAGCACTACAACCGCTACCCGCACGAGTTCTCCGGCGGGCAGCGCCAGCGCATCGGGATCGCCCGCGCCCTGGCGCTCAAGCCGAAGCTGGTCGTCGCCGACGAGCCGGTGTCCGCACTGGACGTGTCGATCCAGGCCCAGGTGGTCAACCTGCTGGACGACCTCCAGGAGGAGCTCGGCCTCACGTACGTGATCATCGCGCACGACCTGTCGGTCATCCGGCACGTGTCGGACCGCATCGCGGTCATGTACCTCGGCAAGATCGTCGAGCTGACCGACCGCACCTCGCTGTACGAGAGCCCCATGCACCCGTACACCAAGGCGCTGCTGTCGGCCGTGCCCGTGCCGGACCCGCGCCGGCGCGGGGCGAAGAGCGGGCGCATCCTGCTCAAGGGCGACGTGCCCTCGCCGATCTCGCCGCCGAGCGGCTGCCGCTTCCACACCCGCTGCTGGAAGGCGACGCAGATCTGCACGGTGAAGGAGCCGCCGCTGGCATCCCTGGCCGCGGGGCACCAAGTGGCCTGCCACCACCCCGAGAACGCCCCTGACCAGGCCCCCGGCGACCCGGCCCTCCCGGGTGCGGCGGACGCCCTGGCCGCGGTGACGCCCTAGACAGACGGCCTGCCCGTGGGGCACCTTCGTCCGGCGGCCCGGACACCGAGTAGCGGTCGGTGTCCGGGCCGCCGGCCTGTCCGCGGGGTTGCCGGCCTGTCCGCGGGGCCGTCAGGCGGGCGTCCGGCGGGCCGGAGGCGGGCGGGCGGCACAATGGGGCGGTGCTCCACGACCTCTTCCCGCCCGGCATCCAGCACGCCCTGGACCTCGCGGGCATCTTCGTCTTCGCCACCGCGGGCGCCCTGCTCGCCGTGCGCAAGAACTTCGACGTCTTCGGCATCGCCGTCCTCGCCGAGGTGACCGCCCTGGGCGGCGGCCTCTTCCGCGACATCGTCATCGGCGCCGTCCCGCCGGCGGCCTTCGGCGAGCTCAGCTTCTTCGTCACGCCGCTCATCGCCGCGGCCCTCGTCTTCTTCCTCCATCCCGAGGTGCAGCGGATCAACCGCGCCATCAAGGTCTTCGACGCGGCGGGCCTGGCCCTGTTCTGCGTGACCGGCACGACGAAGGCGTACGAGTACGGGCTCGGCCTCACCGCGTCCGCCGCGCTCGGGCTGGCCACCGCCGTCGGCGGCGGCGTCCTGCGCGACGTCCTCGCCAACGAGGTGCCCACGCTGCTGCGCGACCGCGAGATGTACGCCGTGCCCGCGACCGTCGGCGCGGCGATGATCGCCCTCTCCATCGCCTTCGACGCGCTGAACGCGCTGACCACGGCCGCCGCCATCGTCACCACCTTCGTGCTGCGGCTGCTGGCCATGCAGTTCCACTGGCGGGCGCCGCTGGCCTGGAACCGCCGCTCCGCGGTGTCCGAGGAGCCGTGACCGGGACGTCACACCAAAAAGCTACCGCTTAGTAGCCTTCGGTTGTAGGCTCGGCCGCATGGCATACGCAGCAGCCCAGGCCTCCATCGGCGACAGCGAGTTCGACCGCGACACCACCATCACCGAGCGGCCCGGCGAGCCCGGGGTGTACGACGCCGAGCTCTCGGCCGGATGGACGATCATCACCGCCGTCAACGGCGGCTACCTGCTGGCCATGGTCGGCAGGGCGCTGGCGGCGGCCCTCCCGCACCCGGACCCCTTCACGGTCTCCGCGCACTACCTCACCTCCAGCGAGCCCGGCCCCGCCGTCATCCGCACCGAGGCCGTCCGCGTCGGCCGCACCCTCTCCACCGGCCAGGCCTCCCTGTACCAGTACGACGAGAGCGGCGCCGAGGTCGAGCGGATCCGGGTCGTCGCCTCCTACGGCGACCTCGCCGCCCTCCCGGACGACGTCCGCACCACCGCCCTCCCGCCCGCGATGCCGCCCTACGAGGCCTGCCTCGGCCCGGAGGCCGGCCCGGCCCCCATCCCCGGCAGCAACGCCATCGTCGACCGGCTCCGCCTGCGGCTGGACCCCGCGACCGCCGGCTGGGCGCTCGGCGCACCCTCCGGCAAGGGCGAGATGCGGGCCTGGTTCGAGCTCGCCGACGGCCGGGACGCCGACCCGCTGTCCCTGCTCCTCGCCGTCGACGCGCTCCCGCCGACCTGCTTCGACCTCGGCATGATGGGCTGGAGCCCGACCGTCGAGCTGACCGCGCACGTCCGCCGCCGCCCCGCCCCCGGCCCGCTGCGGATCTCCATCACCACGCGGAACCTGGCCGGCGGCTTCCTGGAGGAGGACGCCGAGGTCTGGGACTCCGAGGACCGCCTGGTCGCCCAGTCCCGCCAGCTGGCCCGCGCCCCGCGGAGCTGACCCGCGCCGACACGGCCCCGCCCCGGCCCCGGCCCCCGCTGACGGGGGCCGGGGCCGGAGCCGTCGTACGGCCCGGTCCTGCGCGGTCCTGCGCGGGCCGGAGCGGGGGCGGAATGGGTCCCGGGCCCCCCGGGGCTCGTAGAATCGGGAAATCATGGCCTACCTCGACCACGCCGCCACCACTCCGATGCTCCCGGAGGCAGCTGCGGCGATGACCGCGCAGTTCGCCGCCACGGGTAACGCCTCCTCCCTGCACGCCGCTGGCCGGCGCGCCCGCCGGACCGTCGAGGAGGCCCGCGAGGCGCTCGCCGAGGCCCTCGGCGCCCGGCCCAGCGAGGTCGTCTTCACCGCCGGCGGCACCGAGGCCGACAACCTCGCCGTCAAGGGCCTCTACTGGGCGCGCCGCGCCCAGGACCCCGCCCGCACCCGGGTCCTCACCAGCCCCGTCGAGCACCACGCCGTCCTCGACGCCGTCCACTGGCTCGCCGAGCAGGAGGGCGCCCGCGTCGAGTACCTGCCGGTCGACCGGTACGGCCGCGTCAGCCCCGAGGACCTGCGGGGCGCGATCGCCCGCAACCCCGGCGACGTGGCACTCGCCACCGTGATGTGGGCCAACAACGAGATCGGCACCGTCATGCCGGTCCGCGAACTGGCCGAAGCGGCCTCCGAGTTCGGCGTCCCGCTGCACTCCGACGCCGTCCAGGCCGTCGGCCAGCTCGACGTCCGCTTCGGGGACAGCGGGCTCGCCGCCATGACCGTGAGCGGCCACAAGATCGGCGGCCCCTACGGCATCGGCGCCCTGCTGCTCGGCCGCGACCAGACCCCCGTGCCCGTCCTGCACGGCGGCGGCCAGGAGCGGCACGTCCGCTCCGGCACCCTCGACGTGCCCGCCATCGCCGCCTTCGCCGTCGCCGCAGTCCTCGCCGCGGAGCGGCGCGAGCGGTTCGCCGCGGAGGTCGGGCGGCTGCGCGACGAGCTGGTCCGCGCCGTGCGCGCCGCCGTGCCCGACGCCGTCCTCGGCGGGGACCCCGACAACCGGCTCCCGGCGAACGCGCACTTCAGCTTCCCCGGCTGCGAGGGCGACTCGCTGCTGCTCCTGCTCGACGCCCAGGGCATCGAGTGCTCCACCGGCTCCGCCTGCACCGCCGGCGTGGCCCAGCCCAGCCACGTCCTCCTCGCGACCGGCACCGACCCGCAGCTGGCCCGCGGCACCCTGCGCTTCTCCCTCGGGCACACCTCCACCGAGGAGGACGTCGCCGCCGTGGCCGCCGCCATCGGCCCCGCCGTCGCACGCGCCCGCACGGCCGGGCTCTCCTGACGCAGCCCGGTCAGGCGGGACCCTTCGCCGCCACCTCGGCGCGCACCAGGCGCAGGTACCGGTCCCAGTCCCAGTGCGGCCCCGGATCGGTGTGGTCGGTGCCCGGCACCTCGGAGTGCGCCACTATGTGCCTGCGGTCCACCGGTATGCCGTACCTCCGGCAGATGTCGGCCGCCAGCCGCGCCGAGGAGGCGTACATCGCGTCCGTGAAGTCCCGCGGCCGCTCCACGTAGCCGACGTGCTCGATGCCTATGCTCCGCTCGTTCATCGAGCGGTTGCCGGCGTGGAAGGCGACATCGAGCTCGCGGACCATCTGCTCCACGTGCCCGTCCTGGCGGACTATGTAGTGCGCCGACGCCTTGTGCCACGGATTCCGGAACGCGCCCACCGACGAGGCGAAGCCCCCTTGCGTGACATGCACCACGATCCGGTCGACCCGGTAGTCGTCCGGCCGGTCCGCCAGCCGCCAGTTCGCCGGCGACGCCGCCGTCCAGCCCGCGCCCGCGTAGTCCAGCTCGCCCTCCTTGCGCGGCTTGGACACCCCGGGCAGCAGCCACCACAGCCGCCGCACCTCGTCCGCCCCGGCCGCGCCCGCCACGGCGAGGACGCCGAGGCCCCCGAACAGCACGGCCCGGCGCGTCCTGCCCCGGCCCGGCCCTCCGGCCGGCTTCCCCGCCTTCTCCACGGTTCCCATGCGCCCACCCCCTGCCCCCGACAACGCACTGTGACCCCGCACGGTTCCCCCGTACCCTGGAAGGCGCTATGACTGAGAACCTGCCGCGCCCCGCCCGCCCCCTCCGCGTCCTGGCCGCCATGTCCGGCGGCGTGGACTCCGCCGTCGCCGCCGCCCGCGCGGTCGAAGCCGGGCACGACGTGACCGGTGTCCACCTGGCGCTCTCCGCGAACCCGCAGTCCTTCCGGACCGGCGCGCGCGGCTGCTGCACCATCGAGGACTCCCGCGACGCCCGCCGCGCGGCCGACGTCATCGGCATCCCCTTCTACTGCTGGGACCTCGCCGAGCGCTTCCGCGAGGACGTCGTGGAGGACTTCGTCGCCGAGTACGAGGCCGGCCGCACCCCCAACCCGTGCCTGCGCTGCAACGAGAAGATCAAGTTCGCGGCGCTCCTCGACAAAGCCCTCGCCCTCGGCTTCGACGCGGTCTGCACCGGCCACTACGCGACGATCGTCGTGGGCGAGGACGGCACCCGCGAACTGCACCGCGCCTCCGACATGGCCAAGGACCAGTCGTACGTCCTCGGCGTCCTCGACGAGAAGCAGCTCGCCCACGCCCTCTTCCCGCTCGGCGACACGGTCACCACCAAGGAGGAGATCCGCGCCGAGGCGGAGCGCCGCGGCCTCGCCGTCGCGAAGAAGCCCGACAGCCACGACATCTGCTTCATCGCCGACGGCGACACCCAGGGCTTCCTCGCGAAGCGCCTCGGCAAGGCCGAGGGCGACATCGTCGACGAGTCCGGCTCCAAGGTCGGCACCCACGACGGCGCCTACGGCTTCACCATCGGCCAGCGCAAGGGCCTGCGCATCGGCCACCCGGCCCCCGACGGCAAGCCGCGCTACGTCCTGGACATCTCCCCGGTGAACAACACGGTCACCGTCGGCCCCGCCGAGTCCCTCGACGTCGGCGCCCTCACCGCGATCCGCCCCCGCTGGTGCGGCAACCCGCCGGCCGGCGGCCCGGCCGCGTACACCGCCCAGCTGCGCGCTCACGGCGGCGAGACCGAGGTCTCCGCCGAGCTGGTCGACGGCGAGCTGCGCGTCCGCTTCACCGAGCCGGTCCGCGGCGTGGCCCCCGGCCAGGCGATCGTCCTGTACGACGGCACCCGCGTCGTCGGCTCCGCCACCATCGCCACGACCACCCGCGCCGCCGCCGCGGTGTGACGCCGGGCGGCCGCCCCCGCGGCCGCCCGCCCCGGCCGGGCTCAGGCCACCGTCAGGACGATCTTGCCGGTGGTGCGGCCCTGCTCGCCGATCTCGTGGGCCTTCGCCGCCTGCTCCAGCGGCAGCACCGTCTCCACCAGCGGCTTGAGCAGGCCCTGCTCCACCAGGGCGGTGATCTCCTCCAGGCCCCTCAGGTCCGGCTCCACCACGACGAAGGAAGAGCGCACCCCGCCCGCCCCGGCCGGGGCGTCCGGTCCGAGCAGCGTCACCAGGTGGCCGCCGGGCTTCAGCACCCGCAGGGAGCGCTCCGCGACCTCCCCGCCCAGTGCGTCCAGCACCACGTCCACGTCCGAGACGGCCTCGGCGAAGTCCTCGGCTCGGTAGTCGACCAGCTCGTCGGCGCCGAGCCCGCGCAGCACCCCGTGCTTGGCCGCGCTGGCGGTGCCGATCACGTACGCGCCGCGGGCCTTGGCGATCTGCACCGCCAGGTGGCCGACACCGCCGGCCGCGGCGTGGACCAGCACCCGCTGCCCGGCCGTGACCCCGGCCGTGTCGACCAGCGCCTGCCAGGCGGTCAGCGCCGCCAGCGGCAGCGCGGCCGCCTGCACGTGGTCCAGGGAGGCCGGCTTGCGCGCGAAATGCCGCGCCGGGGCCGTCACGAACTCCGCGTAGGCGCCGGCCTGCCGGGGGAAGCGGGGCATCCCGTACACCTCGTCGCCCGGCCGGTACAGCGTCACACCCGGCCCGACCGCCTCGACGACGCCCGAGACGTCCCAGCCGACCACCGGGATGCGGTCCCAGGAGACGAAGGCGCCGGTGGCGCGGGTCTTCCAGTCCACGGGGTTCACGCCGGCCGCGTGCACCCGCACGAGAATCTCGCCCAGCCCCGGCTCGGGCCGGTCGACCTCGGTCTCGGTGAGGACCTCGGGACCGCCCCACTGGCTGACGACGACGGCACGCATGGATGTCTCCTTTTGTCTCTTCCACACCGGTTTTCCCGGCGACGGCACCAGCTTCGCCGCCGGCAGGCCCGCGCGGTGCTGGCCAGACGGCCACCATGTGACAGAATCCGGCCATGCACCGCGTCGCCGTACTCGCCCTCGAAGGCGTCCCCCCGTTCGAGCTCGGAATCCCCTCCCGGGTCTTCGGCAACGCCTATGACGACTCCGGGAACCGGCTCTACGAGGTCACCGTCTGCACCGCCGACGGGCAGCCCGTGTCCAGCGACGCGGGGTTCACGATCGGCGTCTCGGCCGGCGCCGAGGCGCTCGCGGCCGCCGACACCGTCGTCATCCCGCCCACACACGCCATGAGCGAACTCCTCCTCGGCGCACCGCTGTCGCAGGCGCACGCCGACGCCCTCGCCCGGATCCGCCCCGGCGCCCGGATCGTGTCGATCTGCACCGGCTCGTACGTGCTCGCCGCCGCCGGGATGCTCGACGGACGGCCCGCGACCACCCACTGGTTCAAGGCACAGGAGTTCCAGCGGGCCTTCCCGCGCATCAAACTGGACGAGGACGTCCTCTTCGTCGACGACGGCGACATCCTCACCTCCGCCGGCGTCGCCGCAGGCATCGACCTGTGCCTCTACCTCGTGCGCGCCGACCACGGCACCGCCGTGGCCAACCGCGCCGCCCGGCTGTGCGTCGTACCCCCGTGGCGCGACGGCGGGCAGGCCCAGTACATCGACCGGCCCGTGCCCGAGCCCACCACCGCCACCACCACCCAGGCGCGCGCCTGGGCCCTGGAACACCTTGCCGAACCGCTCACGCTCAACCAGCTGGCCGCCCAGGCCAGGATGAGCCTGCGCACCTTCACCCGGCGCTTCCGCGACGAGGTCGGCATGACCCCGGGGCAGTGGCTGACCGCCCAACGCCTCGACCTGGCGCGCCACTTGCTGGAATCCAGCGACCTGCCCGTCGACCTCGTCGCGCACCGCTCCGGCTTCGGCTCCGCCAACTCCCTGCGCCAGCACATGCGCAACACGCTCGGCACCTCCCCGATCGCCTACCGCCGCACCTTCCGCCCCGCCCCCGCAGTCGCCTGACCTCACAGCCGACCGCACCCGCCCGCCCCACACCGGTGTCCGGAAACGACCGCCGCCGCACGAATTCGCTCGGATCCGCAGGTCCTCCGTGGTAGCTGTTTCCCCGGATTCACGATCATTCCAGGGGGGAACAAGAGATGAAGCCGAGCTCCGCCATACCACGCCTTGCCGTGGTGCTCACGACCCTCGGTGCGGGCCTGATCGCCTCACCGGCGGTCGCGGCCGGGAGCGATCCCGGCGCGCCCACTGTCACCGCACCCCGCTCCAACCCGGCCCCCGGCTTCGCCGGAGACGGCCGTTCCACCCCGTGCGCCACCGACCCCGACACCGAACCGGGGTGGATCGGCCTGGGAGACGTCAACCTGTACGCCACCACCGCCTCGCCGGCCGGCACTCCGCTGCGGACCACGTTCCAGCTGTGGGACACCGCGTACGGTGGCAAACGCACCGACATCGGTCCGGCCGCTCCGCACCCCGCGGGCGAGGCGCGGACCGAACTTCCCGGCGGCGCCCTGGCAGACGGGGGCCACTATGCCTGGCGCGTCCGCACCGCGGACGCCACCCGCACGAGCCCGTACACCGCATGGTGCTACTTCCGGGTGGACCGGACCCCGCCGACGGCGGGCATCACCTCCACGGACTTCCCCGCCTCCGGCAGCGGTGGCATCCCCGCGAAGACCGCGGGTCAGGAGGGCACGTTCACCCTCGCCGGCACCGACACGGGCTCGGGCATCGCCTGCGCTCGCTGGGGCACGGGTGCGTTGTCGGTCGGCTGGTCATGCGCCGACGCCGAACACGACAGCCGTGTCGTCCGGCTCACGGACGGATCCGTCGACATCGCCGTCACGCCGGGAACCTGGGGTACCAACACGCTCCACCTGCAGACGATGGACGAGGCGGGCAACGTGTCGCAGCCCTACGTCCACACCTACTACGCGCCGCAGCCGCAGAACCCGAAGGTCGCCTACGGCGACATCGACGGCGACGGCACTGCGGACGTGCTGGTTCCCGACGACGGGGGTTCCCTGCGCAAGCCCGGCGCAGCCCCCTCGTCCCCGGCGAACGGCCGCCGGCTCGCGGCTCCGGGGCAGCCCGCGGACGGCTGGACGGGGATCCGGTACACCCACCGCGGCTCGCTCGGCTACCAGAACGTGGACGACCTGCTGGCCCAGCAGCCCGGATCGGGCGTGCTGCTCAACTACCGCAACAACGGCCGCGGACTGTTCACCGAACAGGCCCCGGTCAGCGTCCGCAAGCCCGCCCACTGCCAGGACCCGGCAGGGCAGCCACTCGACTGCACTGCGGTCGGCTTCGGCGACGACTGGACCGGGATCACCGCGCTCGCCGCCGTCGGCTCGCCGTCCGGGGACGCCCCCCGAGACAACGCGCTCGAGCGCACCTCCGTCGCCTGGGTGGAGAACGGCAGGCTGTGGCTGGCCGGCCCCGGGAGCACCGGGCAGCTCGATCAGGTCGCCACGCTCCTGTCGGGCGACGGCGCCCCGTGGGCCGACTACGACCTGCTCACCCCCGGCCGGGCGCAAGGCACCGACATCCCCACCCTGTGGGCCCGCTCCCGGACGACCGGCGAGATCCGGGCGTTCTCGCTCGGCGACGCCACGGCCTTCGCCGCCCCGGCAGCCGCCCCGGTGCTGGGCACCGCGCACGGTGCCCGCGTCGGCTCCGACGGGGACCTCACGGGCGACGGCGTCCCGGACGTCTGGACGACCTCCGCGGACGGGCGGTTCGCCGTCCTTCCCGGCCGCGGCACGGCAACCCCGTACCCCTCGGTCACCGGCTTCGGCGCCGCCCGCTGACACGGCCCCGGCGGGGCGGCCCGGCGAGCCGGGGCGTCCCGCCGGGGTGCGAGCATGGGCGGTATGCCTACACACCTGATCACCGGGGCCGGGGCCGGTATCGGCGCCGCCGTCGCCGCCCGCCTGCACGCCCGGGGCGACGACCTGATCCTGCTCGCCCGCGACGCCGCCCGCGCCCGGCAGCTCGTCGAGCGCTACCCGGGCGCCCGCACCCTCGTCGGCGACCTCGCCGACCCCGACCGGCTCTCCTGGGCCTTCGACAAGCAGACGCTGCCCGACCGGCTCGACTCCCTCCTGCACATCGCCGGGATCGTCGACCTCGGGCCCGTCGGCGAGCTGCGCCCCAAGACCTGGCACCAGCAGCTCAACGTCAACCTGATCGCCCCCGCCGAGGTCACCCGGCTCCTCCTGCCGACCCTGCGCGCCTCCAAGGCCACCGTCGTCTTCGTCAACTCCGGCGCCGGCCTCAACGCCCACGCCGACTGGAGCGCGTACGCCGCCTCCAAGCACGGGCTGAAGGCGCTCGCCGACGCGCTGCGCGCCGAGGAGCGCCCGAACGGCATCCGCGTCACCTCCGTCTACCCCGGCCGCACCGCCACCGCCATGCAGGCCAAGGTGCACTCCCAGGAGGGCAAGGAGTACGACCCCTCCGCCTGGATCGACCCGGAGTCCGTGGCCACCACCATCCTCATGGCCCTCGACCTGCCGCGCGACGCCGAGGTCAACGACCTGACCGTGAGGCCGGGCCGGTGACCGCGAACGCCACCGGGGTCGGCTCCCTTCCCGGCGGCGACGCCCGCGAGGCCGCCAAGACCGCCACCGGCTCCTTCGAGGACTTCCCCTACCTGCCCGAGCTGCCCGCCCGAGGCCCCGGCGCCGACATGATCGGCCGCTCGCTCGGGCTGCTCGTCGACCTGTACGCGCACGTCGAGCCCAGCGGCTGGCGCATCAGCGACCGCCCCGGCCGCGACACCCGGCGCGCCAGGTCCTGGCTCGGCGAGGACCTCGACGCCCTGGAGGAGTTCACCCAGGGCTACGAGGGACGCCTCAAGGTGCAGGCCGTCGGCCCGTGGACGCTGGCCGCCGCCCTGGAGCTGCACGGCGGCGAGGCCGCCCTCCAGGACGCCGGCGCCTGCCGCGACCTGGCCGCCTCCCTCGCCGAGGGGCTGCGCGGGCACCTCGCCGACGTCCGCAGGCGCATCCCCGGCGCCGAGATCGTCCTCCAGTTCGACGAGCCGTCGCTCACTGCCGTCCTGACCGGCCGGATCCGCACCGCCAGCGGATACCGGACCTACCGGGCCGTGGACCGGCAGGTCGTCGAGGGGACCCTGCGCGAGCTGTTCGCCGTCCACGACGGGGACGTCGTCGTCCACTCCTGCGCCCCGGGCGTCCCCTTCGACCTGCTCCGCCGCGCAGGCGCCAACGGCGTCTCGTTCGATTTCTCACTGCTCACGGAGCGCGAGGACGACGCGGTCGGCGAGGCCGTCGAAAGCGGGGTGCGGCTCTTCGCCGGAGTGGTGCCGGGCACGGATGCCCCGTTGTCCGACCCGGGCGGTAGCGTCATGGGTGTCAGGAAGCTTTGGCGCAGGCTGGGGCTGGCCCCGGGCACCCTCGCGGAGTCCGTCACGGTCACCCCGTCGTGCGGCCTCGCGGGCGCCTCGCCCGCCTACGCCCGCGCGGTGCAGGCCCACTGCGCCCGCGCGGCGAGGTCGCTCGCCGACAACCCTGAGTGACGAACCGAGACGGGCCACGGGAGGACACGGCATGGCAGCCGAACAGCAGGACACGGCGGTACCGGCGGCGGTGCGCGAGCAGCACGCGCTGCTGGCCGAGCAGGTCGAGGAGCACCGCTTCCGGTACTACGTGAGCGACCAGCCGGTCGTCAGCGACGCCGAGTTCGACCGGCTGCTGCGCTCGCTGGAGGCGCTGGAGGAGCAGTACCCGGAGCTGCGCACGCCCGACTCGCCGACCCAGAAGGTGGCCGGGGCGTACGAGACGGACTTCGCGTCCGTCGAGCACCGCGAGCGCATGCTCTCCCTCGACAACGCCTTCGACGACGAGGAGCTGTCAGCCTGGGCGGACCGCGTCGCCCGGGACGTCGGCACCCCCGACTTCCACTACCTGTGCGAGCTCAAGGTGGACGGCCTCGCGGTCAACCTCACCTACGAGAAGGGCCGGCTGACCCGCGCCGCCACCCGCGGCGACGGCCGCACCGGCGAGGACATCACGCCCAACGTCCGCACCATCGCGGAGGTCCCCGACCGCCTCTCCGGCGACCGGATCCCCGACGTCGTCGAGATCCGCGGCGAGGTCTTCTTCCCGATGGAGAAGTTCGAGGAGCTCAACGCCCGCCTCGTCGCCGCCGGCGACAAGCCGTTCGCCAACCCCCGCAACGCGGCGGCCGGATCGCTGCGCCAGAAGGACCCCAAGGTCACCGCGACCCGCCCGCTGCACATGGTGGTGCACGGCATCGGCGCCCGCGAGGGCTTCGAGACCGCCACCCTGTCGCAGGCGTACGGGCTCCTGCGCGAGTGGGGCCTGCCCACCGCCCGGCACAACCGGGTGGTGTCCTCCCTGGCCGAGGTCCGCGAGTTCATCGCCCACTTCGGCGAGCACCGCCACTCCGTGGAACACGAGATCGACGGCGTCGTCGTCAAGCTCGACGAGATCCCGCTCCAGGGCCGCCTCGGCTCCACGGCGCGCGCCCCGCGCTGGGCCATCGCCTGGAAGTACGCCCCCGAGGAGGTCAACACCAGGCTCGTCGACATCAAGGTCGGCGTCGGCCGCACCGGGCGCGTCACCCCGTACGCGCAGGTCGAGCCCGTGACGGTGGCAGGATCCGAGGTGGAGTTCGCGACCCTGCACAACCAGGAGGTCGTCAAGGCCAAGGGCGTCCTCATCGGCGACACCGTCGTCCTGCGCAAGGCCGGGGACGTCATCCCCGAGATCCTCGGCCCCGTCGTGGACCTGCGCGACGGCACGGAGCGGGAGTTCGTCATGCCCGCCGAGTGCCCCGAGTGCGGTACGCCGCTGCGCGCCATGAAGGAAGGCGACATCGACCTGCGCTGTCCCAACGCGCAGACGTGCCCTGCCCAGTTGCGCGAGCGGCTGTTCTACCTCGCGGGCCGGCAGTGCCTCGACATCGAGAACTTCGGTGCCGTCGCCGCGGCCGCGCTCACGAACCCGCTGGAGCCGGCCGAGCCGCCGATGCGCGACGAGGGCGACCTGTTCGACCTGACCATCGAGCAGCTGCTGCCGATCAAGGCGTACGTCCTCGACGCCGACAGCGGGCTGCCCAAGCGCGACCCGAAGACCGGCGAGGAGAAGATCGTCACGGTCTTCGCCAACCAGAAGGGCGAGCCGAAGAAGAACGCCCTGGCGATGCTGGAGAACATCGCCGCGGCGAAGGAGCGGCCGCTGGCCCGCTTCATCAACGGCCTCTCGATCCGGCACGTCGGCCCCGTCGCCGCGGAGACGCTCGCGCGCGCCTTCCGGTCCATCGAGCGGATCGAGCAGGCCGACGAGGAGGAGCTGGCCGCCACCGAGGGTGTCGGGCCGATCATCGCGGCCGCCGTCAAGGAGTGGTTCGCGGTCGACTGGCACCAGGAGATCCTGCGCAAGTGGCGGGCCGCAGGGGTCCGCATGGAGGAAGAGGGGGCCGGCGAGGACGAGGGCCCGCGTCCGCTCGAAGGCCTCACGGTCGTCGTCACCGGCACCCTGCAGCACCACACCCGCGACGGCGCCAAGGAGGCCCTCCAGAGCCGCGGCGCCAAGGTCACCGGCTCCGTCTCGAAGAAGACCTCCTTCGTCGTCGTCGGCGAGAACCCCGGCTCGAAGTACGACAAGGCCGTGCAGTTGAAGCTGCCCGTCCTCGACGAGGCCGGCTTCGCCGTCCTGCTGGAGCAGGGCCCCGACGCGGCGCGCGAGGCCGCGCTCCCCGCCGAGGGCGGTGCGGCGGCGGGCGCAGCGGACCCGGCGGCTCCCGCGGCTCCGGCGGCCGAACAGGCCGGATAGCACCTCCGGGCCGCGCGCACCGCAGGCGGCGCCGGCGGACGGATGCGTGGCGTGCGGCCGTGCGGGCGGGCGCACGCCCGGCGCGGCAGCCGGTGGCAAACGGCCGGTACAGGGCTGTTGGCAGGGCGGTGGCCTGTCGGATCATCGGACGGGTGAGCGGGGGGTCCTGGTCCCAACTCACCTGTTCGGCGGATACCGTACTGATGAGGATGGCTGGGTCGCGTTCGGGCAACCGCCGCCGACCGCTGCCCCTGGGAGCCTCTCGCGTCCTACTGTTGAGGGGTGCGCCTGTCGTGCACGGCTGAGCGGTGCGATGCCAGCCGTGATGGCATGACATCGGGGCCATCGCGTGACATCGGCATAGCCGGCTGTGAGAGGGACGGGCATGAAACCCACCGATAGCGCCGACCCGTCACCTGATGTCGGCGGGGAGATCCCGCCCATGCGGACGGGACGGCCGGGCGTCCGGCGCGCCAGGACGCCCGACACCCGCCCGCTCGACACGGGGACGGGGCAGCAGGGGGCCGCGCGGCGCACCGTGCTGCCGATCGCGGTGGTCGGCCTGGCCGCCGTCCTCCTCGCGGCCGGCGTCGCCGCGGCACTGATCGACCGTCAGGCCCTGTTCCCCGGCGGCGCGGTCGGCTGGGCGCTCGCCCTGCTCACCGGCATCATCGTCGGCCACCTGGTCGCCCTCGGCCGCGACCGCTGGTGGGGCGGCACCGGATCGGGCGCGGCCCTGACCCTCGGCGTGCTCATCCTGTACGGCTGGCTGCCCGCCGGGCTCGTCTCCCTCTCCGTCGTCTCGCTGGTGTGGGCCGCGCGCCGGCACCGCTGGCGGCAGGGGCTGCTGCACGGAGCCGCGGACATCCTCGGCATCGGGGCCGGCGCCCTCGTCCTCGCCGCCTTCGGGGAGGCGCCCACCGTCGAGTCCCCGTGGACACCGGACACCTGGGGCCTGGAGGCCGCGCCCGAGGTGGTCCTGGTCGCCGTCGCCTACCTGCTGGTGACCCGCCTCCTGCTGTGGTTCGCGCTGGGGCGGCGCGGCGGGGGCCTGCGCACCGCCGCCCGCACGGCGCTGCTGCGGCAGGCCTTAGTCGCGGTCGCCCTGCTCGGCATCGCCCCGCTGATCTGCGTCGTCGCCGTCGCCCAGCCCGTCCTGCTGCCGCTGTTCGCCGTGCCGCTGATCGCCCTGGACTCCACCCTGCGGATCGCCCGCGCCCGCGCCGAGGAGCAGTTGCGCGACCCGCTGACCGGGCTGCCCAACCGGCAGTGGCTGCTGGAGCGCACCTGGTCCGCCCTGGACGAGGCTGAACGTTTGGGCACCCGCTCGGCCCTCGTGCTGATCGACCTGGACCGCTTCCGCGCCGTCAACGACACCCTCGGCCACCTTGCCGGGGACCGCCTGCTGCTCCAGATCGCCGAGCGGCTCCACCAGGCCCTGCCCGGGGAGGCGGAGGCCGCCCGGCTCGGCGGCGACGAGTTCGCCGTCCTCCTGCCCGTCGCCGACTCCGCCACCAGCGCCCAGCGCGTCGCCCGGCACCTCGTCGCCGAGCTCAGCTCCCCCCTGGACCTGGACGGCCTCACCCTCGTCCTGGAGGCCAGTGCCGGCCTCGCCGTCTTCCCCGACCACGCACTCGACGCCGAGGGGCTGCTGCGGCGCGCCGACGTGGCCATGTACCAGGCCAAGCGGGACCGCACCGGGGTGGAGGTGTACGAGTCCAAGCGGGACAGCAACACGCCCGACCGCCTCGGCCTCCTCGGCGACCTGCGCCGCGCCCTCGACGCGGGCGAGGTCGAGCTGCACTACCAGCCGAAGGTCCGCTTCGACGGCCAGGTGGCCGGTCTGGAGGCGCTGGTGCGCTGGGTGCACCCGGAGCGCGGGCGGGTCCCTCCCGACGAGTTCATCGCGATCGCCGAGACCTCCGGGCTGATGCCCCACCTGACCGAGTACGTCCTGGAGACCGCCCTGGCCCAGGTGGCCCGCTGGCGCGCGCAGGGCCTGAAGGTCCCGGTCGCCGTCAACGTCTCGCCGCGCGACGTCCACACCCCCGGCTTCGCGGGCGCCGTCGCGGCCCGCCTCGCCCGGCACGGCGTCCCCGCGAGCGGCCTGCAGCTGGAGATAACGGAACACGTCCTGCTGGAGGACCCGCAGCGGGCCGCCGACACGATGGCCGGCCTGACCGGCCACGGCGTGAAGATGTCGCTGGACGACTTCGGCACCGGCTACTCCTCGCTCGTCCACCTGCGCCGGCTGCCGGTCAGCGAGCTGAAGATCGACCGCTCGTTCGTGGCGCGGCTCGCGGTCGACGCGCAGGACGCGGAGATCGTCCGCTGCACCGTCGACCTGGCGCACTCGCTCGGCCTGCTCGTCGTCGCCGAGGGCGTCGAGGACGACGAGACCTGGGAGCGGCTGCGGGACCTCGGCTGCGACGCCGTCCAGGGGTGGCTGGTCGCGGCCGCCATGCCGCCCCAGGAGGCCACCGCCTGGCTGCTGGCCCGCGGCGAGCGCGGCTGGCGCCGGCCGGCGGACATCACCCGCGAGCTCTCGCCGGCCCCCGCGCCCGCGGAGTCGCCGGCGCCGTAGCGGCCCCGTCCGGGCTCCCGTCCGGGCCCCCGGCCCGGCGGGCCGCCCGTGGCGCGGTCCGCCCGCCGGGGGCCGGCGGCCGCCCCCGGCGGCAAAGGGTGTCGTGGCCCAGGGGCCCGGCCCCATAGGATTGGTGGGAAAACACTCACTCACCACCCCCAGAGGATCGCTGCATGCCTGGCATTTCGCGCGAGGAGGTCGCCCACCTCGCTCGGCTGGCGCGTATGGAACTGTCCGGTGAAGAGCTCGATCACTTCGCCGGACAGCTCGACGACATCATCGGCGCGGTCGCCCGCGTGTCCGAGGTCGCCGACCAAGACGTACCGCCGACCTCCCACCCGCTGCCGCTGACGAACGTCATGCGCGCGGACGAGGTCCGACCGTCGCTCACCCCCGCGCAGGCGCTCTCCGGCGCCCCCGCCCAGGAGCAGCAGCGTTTCAAGGTGCCGCAGATCCTGGGGGAGGACTAATCACCATGGCTGACACGCACATCATCAAGCTCACGGCCGCCCGGACCGCCGAGAAGATCGCCTCCGGCGAGCTGACGGCCGTCGAGGTCACCGAGGCCCACCTGGCCCGCATCGAGGCGACCGACGAGAAGGTCCACGCCTTCCTCCACGTCGACCGCGAGGGCGCCCTCGCGCAGGCCCGCGCCGTCGACGCGAAGCGCGAGCGCGGCGAGGAGCTCGGCCCGCTGGCCGGCGTCCCGCTCGCCCTCAAGGACATCTTCACCACCGCCGGGGTCCCGACCACGGTCGGCTCGAAGATCCTCGAAGGCTGGATCCCGCCGTACGACGCCACCCTGACGCGCAAGCTGAAGGAAGCCGGCGTCGTCATCCTCGGCAAGACCAACATGGACGAGTTCGCCATGGGCTCCTCCACCGAGAACAGCGCCTACGGCCCCACCGGCAACCCCTGGGACCTCACCCGCATCCCCGGCGGCTCCGGCGGCGGCTCCGCGGCCGCGCTGGCCGCCTACCAGGCGCCCCTCGCCATCGGCACGGACACCGGCGGCTCCATCCGCCAGCCCGCCGCCGTCACCGGCACCGTCGGCGTGAAGCCCACGTACGGCGCGGTCTCCCGCTACGGCATGGTCGCCTTCTCCTCCTCCCTCGACCAGGGCGGCCCGTGCGCCCGCACGGTCCTGGACGCGGCCCTGCTGCACGAGGTGATCGCCGGGCACGACCCGCTGGACTCCACCTCCATCGACGCGCCGGTCCCGCCGGTCGTCGAGGCCGCCCGCAACGGCTCCGTGGCCGGCATGCGCGTCGGCGTCGTCAAGCAGTTCCGCGGCGAGGGCTACCAGGCCGGCGTCGTGCAGCGCTTCGAGGAGTCCGTCGAGCTGCTGCGGGAGCTCGGCGCCGAGATCGTCGAGCTGGACTGCCCGTCCTTCGACCTCGCGATGGCCGCGTACTACCTGATCGCGCCGTCCGAGTGCTCCTCCAACCTGGCCCGCTTCGACGCCATGCGCTACGGCCTGCGCGTCGGCGACGACGGCACGAAGTCCGCCGAGGAGGTCACCGCGCTGACCCGCGACGCCGGCTTCGGCGACGAGGTCAAGCGCCGCGTCATCCTCGGCACGTACGCGCTGAGCTCCGGCTACTACGACGCGTACTACGGCTCCGCCCAGAAGGTCCGCACGCTGATCACCCGGGACTTCGAGAAGTCCTTCGAGCAGGTCGACGTGATCGTCTCCCCGACGACCCCGACCACCGCCTTCGCGATCGGCGAGCGCACCGACGACCCGCTGGCGATGTACCTCGCCGACCTGTGCACCATCCCGACCAACCTGGCCGGCAACGCCGCCATGTCGCTGCCCTGCGGCCTGGCGCCGGAGGACGGCCTCCCGGTCGGGCTGCAGATCATCGCCCCGGCGATGAAGGACGACCGCCTGTACAAGGTCGGTGCCGCCGTCGAGGCCGCCTTCACCGAGCGCTGGGGCCACCCGCTGCTTGAGGAGGCTCCGTCGCTGTGACCGGTAGTAGCGCTCTTTCCAAGGCCAAGGGCTTCAAGAAGTCCAGGTCCGGTACGTACCTGTCGATCGGCACCACCGCCTTCGGTGCCCTCGGCGTGATCAAGCAGGCCCGCAAGGCCCGCTCCGAGCAGGACATGCTCAAGCTGGTCGACGCCGCCGTGTCGGCCGCCGCCATCGTCACCGGCCTCGCCATCCTGTACCGCGAGCTCAAGCGCCTCGGCGACGACGACGTCCTGATGGGCTGAGAGGGAAGTTTCACTGTGACCGTCACCGAACTGCTGTCGTACGAGGACGCCCTCGCGTCGTACGACCCCGTCATGGGCCTGGAGGTCCATGTCGAGCTCGGCACGAAGACCAAGATGTTCTGCGGCTGCTCGACCGAGCTGGGCGCCGAGCCCAACTCGCAGACCTGCCCCACCTGTCTCGGCCTGCCCGGCTCGCTGCCCGTCGTCAACGCGACCGGCGTCGAGTCCGCCATCAAGATCGGCCTCGCGCTGAACTGCGAGATCGCCGAATGGTGCCGCTTCGCCCGGAAGAACTACTTCTATCCGGACATGCCGAAGAACTTCCAGACCTCCCAGTACGACGAGCCGATCGCCTACAACGGCTACCTCGACGTGCAGCTGGAGGACGGCGAGGTCTTCCGCGTGGAGATCGAGCGCGCCCACATGGAGGAGGACACCGGCAAGTCGCTGCACGTCGGCGGTGCCACCGGCCGTATCCACGGCGCCTCCCACTCCCTGCTGGACTACAACCGCGCCGGCATCCCGCTGATCGAGATCGTCACCAAGCCGATCGTCGGCGCCGGCTCCCGCGCCCCCGAGGTCGCCAAGGCCTACGTCGCCGAGCTGCGCGAGCTCATCAAGGCCCTCGGCGTCTCCGAGGCCCGCATGGACAAGGGCCAGATGCGCTGCGACGTGAACCTGTCGCTGCGCCCGAACGGCACCGAGGAGTTCGGCACCCGCTCGGAGACGAAGAACGTCAACTCGCTGCGCTCCGTCGAGCGCGCGGCGCGCTTCGAGATCCAGCGCCACGCGGCCGTCCTGAGCAGCGGCGGCACGATCGTCCAGGAGACCCGCCACTTCCACGAGGACGACGGCTCCACGACCTCCGGCCGCATCAAGGACAACGCCGAGGACTACCGGTACTTCCCGGAGCCCGACCTCGTCCCGGTCGCCCCGTCCCGCGAGTGGGTCGAGGAGCTGCGCGCCGGCCTGCCCGAGATGCCGCGCGTGCGCCGCAACCGGCTCCGCGAGGAGTGGGGCGTCAGCGAGCACGACATGCAGTCGATCCTCAACGCGGGCGCGGTGGACTCCATCGTCGCCACGATCGAGGAGGGCGCCGACCCGGCCGCCGCCCGCAAGTGGTGGATGGGCGAACTCGCCCGCAACGCCAACGAGCAGGGCGTCTCCGTCGACGAGCTGCCGATCACCCCGGCGCAGGTCGCGCGGATCGCGGCGCTGGTCGCGGCCGGCGACCTGAACGACAAGCTGGCGCGCCAGGTCATCGAGGGCGTCCTCGCCGGCGAGGGCGCCCCCGACGAGGTCGTCGAGAAGCGCGGCCTGAAGGTCGTCTCGGACGAGGGCGCGCTCGGCGCCGCCGTCGACGAGGCGATCGCGGGCAACCCCGCCATCGCCGACAAGATCCGCGGCGGCAAGGTCGCCGCGGTCGGCGCCCTGGTCGGCGCGGTCATGAAGACCACCCGCGGCCAGGCCGACGCGGCCCGCGTCAAGGAGCTCATCCTGGAGAAGCTCGGCGTCTCCGCCTAGCCGGAGCGTCCGGCGGCTCCGGCCTCCGTCACGCGGAACGGCCCGCACCCCCTCCCGGGGTGCGGGCCGTTGCGCGTGACGGCCCGTCAGCGGGACTGGGTGCCGGGTGCCTCCAGGAACGCCAGGCGGGCGCGCTTCGCCGGGATGCGGATCTCCGGCAGCACGATCTCGGGCAGCTCGACCTCCGGGCCGAGCGTGAACCCGGAGCGCTCCAGGCGGGCGATGGCCTTCGCATTGCGGGTGTCGGGGTCGGCGACGAGGCGGCGGGCGGTCCCGTCGGCGAGGACGAACGCCATGAAGGCGCCCATCAGCCGCCCGCTGAAGCCGGGCTCGGCGGCGCCCGGGGCCGGGGCGAGGAGCAGGTGCACGCCGGTGTCGCCGGGCCGCGCCTCGTAGCACTCGGAGACCCGGTCCGCCGCGCACTCGTACGTCTGGAACAGGGCGACGGGCACCCCGTCGCGGCGCGCCAGGAACGCGTGGTGCGTGGTGCGGCGGTCGAGGTCCTCGTACACCTCGCGGACGAGGTCCGGGCTCGCCCCGGCCATGCCCCAGAAGCGGGCGCGGTCCTCGCTGACCCAGCGGTGGATCAGCGAGGCGTCGGCGGCCGGGTCGACGGGGGTGAGGGTGACCGTGCCGAACCCGTCGACGGCCTGGATGTGGACGGGCTCGCGGGTGGCTGCGGTGGTGGCTGCGCTCATGCGTCCTCCCTGGTGAGGCGGGCCCAGTCGGTGACGACGGGGACGAGCTCGCAGCGCGCCCACAGCGGCAGCTGGTCGCGGTGGTGGGGCGTGCCGGCCACGCCGTCGGCGCCCAGGGGCACGGCCCAGAGGCTGTCCTCGCGGCGGCCGAGGTCCCACACGTAGCGGGCGGCCGACGCGCGGCCGCACAGGTCGGTGAAGCCGGGGACGGTGGAGGTGGCGTTGACGCAGTCGTGGTCGCCGCCGAGGCCCGGCCACTCGGCGTCCGGATCCGGGAGCGCCGACCACGGCGCGAGGCGGTGCACCTCGGACCAGGGCGTCTCGGGCGCGCCGGCCGCGGCGGTCTCCTCCAGGGCGGCGCGGACGTGCGCGGCCCGGTCCAGGCCGGGGAGCAGCGGCGAGCGCAGCAGGCCCTCCAGGGCGTAGCCGATGCGCGGCAGCAGGTACAGCCAGGGGTGGAACACCTCGGGGCCGGACGGCGGCTCCGCCAGGCCCTCCAGGGCGGGGTCGGCGGCGAAGCGGCGTACGACGGCGGCGCGCAGGGCGGCGAACAGGGTGGCGTCGGTGCTGCCGGCGTCCATGCGCCGGTCCCAGGCCAGCAGCCGGGTCCGCAGCGCCTGCGCCGCGGGGGAGAGCCCCTCCGGGGCGGGCAGCAGGGCGAGCAGCGGCTCCGCGGAGGCCAGGTACGTATCGGCGTGGACGGCGGCCATGGCCTTCGGGGACCAGTCGGCCGAGCCGGAGAGCAGCTCGCGGATGCGGTCGGCGCGGTGCGGGGGAGCGAACTCCACGCCGAGCGGCGAGGCGATGCCGCGGGCGTTGGCCATCACGGCGAAGCCCTGCACCGGCTCGGAAGGGGTCTGCGCCCAGCCCTGCCAGGCGTGGCGGGCGTCCCAGGCGGGCACGGGGCGCAGCCGGTTCGCGGGGTCGCGCAGCGGGACGGCGCCGGCGACGCGGTGCAGCAGGCCGCCCTCGGAGTCGGCGGCGTGGACGACGTTGACGGGCTCGGCCCAGCCGTCGAGGGCGCGGTCGATGTCGGCCACCGTGCGGGCGCGCAGCAGGGCGGGCAGGACGGCGAAGCCGAGGTCGCGGCGGACCCGGGGCGGGTAGCGCAGCGAGAGCGTCTGGCCGGCGCTCTCCTCGCGGGTGATGACCGGGCCGCGGGCGGTCTCCAGGATTTCGACCTCCACGGGGTCTGCGCCCGCGACGGCGATGGTCTCGGTGTGCCGGTGGACGGGCTCCCAGGCGCCGTCGGGCCCCAGCGCCTCGAAGCCGGAGCCGTCGGCTGCCGGGCGGAGCCGCTCCACGTAGAGGTCCTGGTAGTCGGACATCGCGTTGGTGATGGCCCAGGCGGCGGTGCCGGTGTGGCCGAAGTGGGCGAGGCCGGGGATGCCGGGTACGGCGATGCCGACGACGTCGTACTCCGGGCAGGCCAGTCGTATCTGCTGGTAGACGCCCGGCTCTTCGATGATCCGGTGCGGGTCGCCGGCGATGATCGCCGAGCCGGCGGCGGTCCGGTCGCCGGGGACCATCCAGCCGTTGCTGCCGGCGGCGCCGGGGCCGTCGGTGGCGAAGAGGGTGGCGGCCTCGTCGCCCAGGGCGCGGGCGGCTCGCTCGCGCCACAGCTTGGTGGCGAACCCGGCGAACAGGATGTGCGTGGCGATCCAGATGCCGAGCGGCACCCACGGCTCCCACGGGGCGGGTGTGTGGCCGGTGCGGGCGAAGCGCTCGTCGCGGGCGGCGCCCCGGGCCAGGCCGTCGTTGACGCCGTCGACGTATGCCCCGACCCAGGCGGCGGTCTCCGGGTCGAGCGCCTCGTGGCAGCGGCGGGCGGTGTCGTCGAGGCGGCTCTGGCGGGCGAAGCGGTCCCAGGCGAGGGAGTCCGGGCCGAGGATCGCGGCGCCGGCGCCCTGGGAGCGGTGGCGTTCGACCTCCAGCTGCCAGGCCCGGTCCAGGGCGGTGGCCCGGCCCTGGGCGTAGGCCAGCCGGAGCGGGTCGGGGGCGCGCAGGTGCGGGATACCCCAGTCGTCCCGGTACAGCTCGAAGTCGTCCGCGTCGCTCACGCTCACACTCTTCCCCAAGGCATTAGGTTAGGCTCGCCTAAGTGTAGGGGTGCGGGGTGTGGGTGCCGACGCCCGGGTCGGCCGGTCAGGCCCCGGTGGCGCCGTCGATGGCCTCCCGCAGGAGGTCGGCGTGGCCGTTGTGGCGGGCGTACTCGTGGACCATGTGCAGCATGATCAGCCGCAGCGAGGCCTCCTGCCCCCAACTGCGCACGAACACCGCGACGTCGAGCGACTCGGCGGCCTCCTCCACGCGCCGCGCGTGCGCGACCTCCGCGTGCCACGCGGTGAACGCCTCCTCGCGGCCGCAGCCCTCCGGGTCGTAGGCGGCCTGGAAGTCGCCGCTGTCCGACCACAGGTGCGGCACGTCCGCACCGCCCAGGGTGCGGCGGAACCAGTGGCGCTCCACCTCGGCCATGTGGCGGACCAGGCCCATCAGCGACAGGGCCGACGGCGGCATCGAACGGCGCCGCAACTGCTCGCCGGTGAGGCCCTCGCACTTCAGGGCCAGGGTCGAGCGGTGGTAGTCGAGGTAGGCGCGCAGCGTCTCGCGCTCACCGCCGGTCAGGGGCGGGTCGATGCGTTCCACGGGCGGGTGCCGTCCTTTCTCACCCCGGGCCGGGGCCGGGACAGGTGCCGGGGCCGGGGGAGGTGCCGGGGCGGGGGGAGGTGCCGGGTCCGGGCTCCCACACGTACGGAACCGCCGTACCGAGGGCGTGGAAGCCCAGCCGCTCCAGGATCGGCCGGCTCTGTGCGGAGGCGTCCACGTGCAGGTACGGGATCCCGCGCGCCGCGGCGATCCTGGCCCGGTGGGCCACCAGCAGCCGGTAGACGCCGCGGCCGCGCCATGCGGGCACCGTGCCGCCGCCCCACAGGCCGGCGAACGGGCTGCCCGGCGGCATCTCCATCCGCGCGGCGCTCACCGGGACGCCGCCGGCCATCGCCACCACGGCGGCGATCGTCTCCGGCGCCCCGCGCAGCCGCTCGGCCACCAGCTCCCGGAGGCCGGGCCGGCGCCGGCCGAAGGCCTCCGTGTGGACGCGCTCCAGCAGGCCCGCGCCCGACGCGTCGGCCACCGCGTGCAGCGTGATGCCGGCGGGCGGCTCCACCGGCAGCGCGGCGAGCTCCTCCGTCCGCCCCACCAGCACCGTCTCGGCCGGCTCGGGGGTGAAGCCCGCGGCGCGCAGCCGTCCCTCCAGGCCCGCCGGGCGGTCGTGCCGGTACAGCTTCCACTCGAAGCCGCAGCCGCGGCCCGCGAAGTCTGCCACCTGCGCCGCGATCGCCTCATCCGCCGTGTGCTCGTCAAGGTCCGACCAGAGCACCCCGTTCCAGCCGCTGCCGGGCGAGGTCTGCCGGACCACGCGGCCCACCCGCTCGACCCGGCACCGGGGCGTGTCGGGCGGCGCGCACTCGCGCACATGGCGGTCGTATGCCGCCAGGAGGCGCGCCCGCCCCTCGTGATCGCTTCCCATGGGGGCAGCCGACCACCGGAGCGCCGGCCGGCGCAACTGCATTAGCCTCACCCCCGTGAACGACCTCTGCATCCACACCGGCAAGGCCGCCCCCGACGCCGCTGCCGACCGCGGCTGGCTCCTCGGGCACTTCAAGGACCCCGGCGATCCGCGCCACAGCGCGGACGTGGAGATCAAGTGGGGCGTCCACCCGAAGGGGGACGCGCGGGCGCAGTGGACGACGGGGGAGGAGCGCACCGCCCTGCTGGTCCTGATCAGCGGCCGCTTCCGGATGGAGTTCCCCGACCGTGACGTCGTCCTCGCCGAGCAGGGCGACTACGTGGTGTGGGGCCGCGGCGTCGACCACTCCTGGTACGCGGAGGAGGAGTCGGTGGTCCTGACGGTGCGCTGGCCGTCCGTCCCCGGCTACCGCGTCGACGAGCCTGCGGCGCCTGCGGTGCGGCAGGGCTGACCCCCGGGCCGCGGGCGGTGCGCATCTGTGATGATGCACACGAAACGGACCAACGATCACCGATGGCTGCGATCGTATGCATGCGCACCATCCCGGCCGCCCCAGGAGCGACCCTCCCGGGAGCCTAGGCCCGGCCTGCACGCGTTCCAGTGTTCTTCGCATCGGGCTGCCTCCCGGTGAAGATCCGACCCACCAGGGAGCACGTCCGTTGGCAGCAATCGCTCGGTGGTGCATGCGGCACCGGCTGGCCGCCGTCCTGATCTGGCTGCTCGCCCTCGGCGGGACCGCCGCGGCAGCCGTGACCGCCGGAACGGCCTTCTCCACCGACTACGAGGTCCCCGGCACCGAGTCCAGCCGGGCCCACGCCCTCCTCCGCGAGGGCTTCCCCGGACAGGGCGGCGACACCGACACCGTCGTGTGGCGGACCCCCGCGCACCTGACGGCCCGCTCACCCGGCGTCGAGCAGCGCATGACCCGGGCCCTCGACACCATCGCCGAGCTGCCGGGCGTCGGCTCGGTCGCCGGACCGTACGGGCCCGGGCCCGAGAGCGCCGCGCAGATCAGCACCGACGGGCGCACCGCCTACGCCGTGGTGACCTTCGACCGGCAGGCGGACGCCGTCCCCACGGCGCAGGCCGAGGCGGTCGTCGCCGCCGCCAGGAACGCCGCCACCGAGGCGGACGGCGTGCAGGTCGAGCTCGGCGGCCGGGCGATCGGCCTGACCGAGGCACCGAAGGCCCACCTCGCCGAGGTCATCGGCGTGGCCGTCGCCGCACTCGTCCTCTTCCTCGCCTTCGGCTCGCTCGCGGCCAGCCTGCTGCCCATCGCGACGGCCCTCGTCTCCGTCGGCACCGCCTACTTCGGCATCAGCCTGCTCGGGCACGCCATGGCCGTCGCCGACTTCGCCCCCATGCTCGGCACCCTCGTCGGACTGGGCGTCGGCATCGACTACGCGCTGTTCATCGTCACCCGGCACCGCAAGGCCCTGCGGCGCGGCATGGGCGTGGCCGAGGCCGCCGAGCAGGCCGTCGCCACCACCGGCAGGGCCGTCGTCTTCGCCGGCGCCACCGTCTGCATCGCCCTGCTCGGCATGCTGGTCCTGCGGCTGAGCTTCCTGAACGGCGTCGCGATAGCCGCCTCGCTGACCGTCGTCCTCACCGTCGCCGCCTCGGTCACCCTGCTGCCGGCCCTCCTCTCGTACATCGGGATGAGCGCCCTCTCGCGGCGCGAGCGCCGCCGCCTCGCGGCCGACGGCCCGCAGCCGGAGCTGCCCACCGGGTTCGCCGCCCGCTGGTCCGCCTTCGTCGAGCGGCACCCCAAGAAGCTCGGCCTCCTGGCCGCCGCCGCCATGGCGGTGCTCGCCCTTCCGACGCTCTCCCTCCACCTGGGCACCTCGGACCAGGGCAACAACCCCGCGACCAGCACCACCCGGCAGGCCTACGACCTGCTTGCCGACGGCTTCGGACCCGGCGTCAACGGCCCCCTCACCGTCGTCGCCCGCCTCGACGGCGCCGGCGACCGGATCGCCGCCGAGCGCCTGGCCGAGGCGCTGCGCGGCGCCGAGGGCGTCGCCTCCGCCGGACCCGCCGTCCTCAACCGCAGCGGCGACACCGCCGTGGTCACCGTCGTACCCGAGTCGGCACCGCAGTCCCGGGCCACCAGCGACCTCGTCGCCCACCTGCGCGAGGACGTCGTCCCCGCCGCCCGCGAGGGCACCGGCATGGAGGTCCACGTCGGCGGCGTGACCGCCGGATACGACGACTTCGCGGACGTCATCGTCGGCAAGCTCCCCCTCTTCGTCGGCGTCGTCATCGCCCTCGGGTGCGTCCTGCTCCTGCTCGCCTTCCGGTCCATAGGCATCCCCCTCAAGGCCGCGGCCATGAACGTCGCCGCCGTCGCCTCCTCCTTCGGCGTCGTCGTCGCGATCTTCCAGTGGGGCTGGGGCAGCGAGCTGATGGGGCTGGGCAGCGCCGGCCCGATCGAACCCTTCCTCCCCGTGATCATGGTGTCGGTCCTCTTCGGGCTCTCGATGGACTACCAGGTCTTCCTCGTCAGCCGGATGTACGAGGAGTGGCTGGAGACCGGCGACAACCGGCGGGCCGTCCGCGTCGGCCTCGCCGAGACCAGCCGCGTGATCAACTCGGCCGCCGTCATCATGATCTCGGTGTTCCTGGCCTTCGTGCTCAGCGGCGACCGGATCATCGCCATGTTCGGCATCGCCCTCGCCGCGGCCGTCGCCCTCGACGCCTTCGTCCTGCGCACCCTCCTCGTCCCCGCGCTCATGCACCTGCTCGGCGGCGCTAACTGGTGGCTGCCGGCCTGGCTGGAGCGCCGCCTCCCGCGCATCAGCATCGAGCCGCCGGAGACCGCCCCCGCCGCGGCCCTCCCCGCCCAGCGCACTGCCGCCCCGGCCCAGGACGACGCCGAACCCGCCGCCCCCTCCCACTGACCCCGTTCCTGCCCCTACGCCGCCGCGCCAGCCCGGCGCCCCTCCCGGGCCGCCCGCAGTGCGTCCGGCGGCTGCGGCGAGGCAGCGACCCTCCGCCCCACCTGCTGCGGCTGCTGCCGGGACTCACTCAGCCGGGGAAGCCTGATCCCCGCGGCGTATGAGGACCCTCCCGGATTCCAGGTCTATCGGCCCGCGCCCCGGATCACCGTCCGTGACGTCCGTCCGGGACAGCTCCAGCCGCTTGCGCTCCTCGTCCGTGTGCCTGCGCCCCGGGTTGAACAGCTCCTCGATCAGGTTGAACACCACGCCACCGCGCCTTCCGCCCCGCCCGGGGCCCACCGGTCACCGGACCGTCAGGGTCAGGATCCTGTCGTCGCCCGCCTCGGGGGATCCGCGGCGGTCCGTCTCGCTCGTCACCAGCAGCAGCCTGTCCCCGCCGAGGGCCACCACCGACCGCAGCCGGCCGTACCTGCCCTCCAGGAACGCCTCGGGGTCGGCCGCGGGTCTGTCCCCGGCCAGCGGGATCCGCCACAGCCGCTCGCCCTTCAGCCCGGCCATCCACACCGAGCCCTGGGCGACGGCGATGCCGCTGGGGGAGGCCTCGTCCGGCCGCCACACGGCGACCGGGTCGCGCATGCCCGCCAGACCCGCCTTGCCCTCCGCCTGCGGCCAGCCGTAGTTGGCACCCGGCTCGATCAGATTCAGCTCGTCCCACGTGTTCTGGCCGAACTCCGCCGCCCACAGCCGCTTGTCCTGATCCCAGGCGAGGCCCTGCACATTGCGGTGCCCGTAGGAGTAGACGACCGAGTCGGGCTCGGGATTGCCGTGCACCGGCTGACCGTCCGGCGTCATCCGCAGGATCTTGCCGCCGAGCGACTTCCTGTCCTGCGCGAGGCCCGTGTCGCCCGTCTCACCCGTCCCCGCGTAGAGCATGCGGTCCGGGCCGAACGCGATCCGGCCGCCGTTGTGCACGACCCCCTTCGGAATGCCCCGCAGCACCGTGTCCGGCGCGCCGAGCTGCTGGCCCGGCTCGCGCTTCTCGTCATAGCGCATGCGGGCGATGCGGTTGTCGGACTCCGTCGTGAAGTAGGCGTACACCATCCGGTCGGACGCGAACGACGGGGACAGGGCCAGCCCCAGCAGCCCGCCCTCGCCGCCCGGCGCGACGCCCGGCACCCTCCCGACGACCACCGCCTTCCCCGACGCGGCCGCGACCCGGCTGATCGTGCCCTTGTCCCGGGAGGCCACCAGCAGGTCCCCCTCTGGCAGCGGGGCCACGCCCCACGGCGACTCCAGGTCCCGCGCCACCTCCCCGGTGACCTCCACGGAGCCCTTCGCCGGCGCCGCGGACGCTGCCCCCGCCGACGCCTGGGCCGATCCGCTGGGGGCCCCGCGCGGCGGTGACGCGCCCGTGGATCCCGCCGGCCCGCCCTCCGGCGAGCACCCCGCCAGCAGCGCCCCGCACCCCGCGAGCGCCACGGCGGCCAGCACGCCGCGCACCCGCCCGTACTCCGCAGGCCGGCCCGCGCCCGCCCCGCCGAACCGCCGCCCCGTCCGCACTCCCCGCATGGCCCTGCTCCCCTCCGGTCCCGCGACCGCCCGACGCGATCGTGCCCGTCACCTGTCCAACCACTCGGACTCCCCCCGAAGTTCCACCAGTCGTACACCCGATCGAGTGGTCCTGGGCCGGCTCCCCGGCCGGGCACCTCCGGAGGTCAGTCCCAGGACCCCACGGCCGCCGGCAGCGCCGCGATCTCCGCCAGGTCGCCCGGCGTCAGCCGCAGCCCCGCCGCCCCCGCGTTCTCCGCCGCCCAGCCCGCCCGGTCCGCGCCCGGCACGGGCACCACCTGCGGCCCCTGCGCCAGCACCCACGCAAGCGCCACCTGCGCCGCCGTCACCTGCGGACCGTGCCGCCGGGCCACCCGGCGCAGCCCCGCGACCAGCACCTGGTTCGTCGCCATCGCCTCCGCCGTGAACCGCGGGTGCCGGGCCCGGACGTCCTCCCACTCGAAACCCTGCCCCGGGGTCAGCGTCCCCGTCAGGAACCCGCTGCCCAGCGGCATCGCCGCGAGGAACCCCACCCCGCGCGCCGCGCACCACGGCAGCAGCCGCCGCAGCGCCTCCTGCGACCACACCGACAGCTCGGCCTGCACCGCGCTCACCGGGAACACCTGCTGGACGCGGTCCAGGTGCCGCAGCAGGGCCCCGTACGCCGGGTCCCCGCGGCGCCCCGCGCCCGGGCCGGCGCCCGCGCCGAGAGCGCAGAACCCCAGCGCGCGCACCTTCCCCGCGCCCACCAGCTCGGCCATCGCGCCCCAGGTCTCCTCCACCGGGACCTCCGGGTCCACCCGGTGCAGCTGGTAGAGGTCGATGACGTCGGTGCGCAGCCGGCGCAGCGAGGCGTCGCAGGCCCGCCTGAGGTACTCCGGCCGCCCGCACGCCACCACGTGCTGCTCGCCCGCGCGCAGCCCCACCTTGGCGGACACGAACGCCTCCGCCCGCCGCTCGCGCAGCACCCTGCCGAGGAGCAGCTCGTTCGTGAACGGCCCGTACACGTCGGCCGTGTCGAGCAGGGTGCAGCCGAGGTCGAGCGCCGTGTGCACCGCCGCCAGCGACTCCTCGCCGCGCCGCCGCGAGGGCGCGTAGGCCCAGCTCATCGGCATGCACCCGAGTCCGACGGCGCCCACCGCCAGCGCCCCCGCCCCGATCGACCTGCGCTCCACCCGTGCGTCCCCCTCCGCGTCCGCCAACAACCTAACGGCTTGATCGCGATCCCTTGGCATAGCCTCGTGATCATGACTGCAAAGACCCCGGACGTCTGGCTCCCGTTCCCGGCGGAGGAGGTCGAGGGCCTTCCCGACTGCTTCCGCTACCGGCGCTGGGACGGCGAGGACGACTTCCCCGCCGACCCGGCCGACTGCACCTTCTACGTCACCCCGTACATGAAGTCGCCCGAGGTGACCCTGCGGCCGCTGGCGGGCATGCCGGACATCGAGGTCGTGCAGACCCTCACCGCCGGCGTCGACCACGTCCTCGGCGGCCTCGACCGCCTGCCGGCCGGAGTCCGGCTCTGCAACGCCCGCGGGGTGCACGAGGCCAGCACGGCCGAGCTCGCCCTCACCCTCGTCCTCGCCTCGCTGCGCGGCATCCCCCGCATGGTCCGCGGCCAGGACCGCGAGCAGTGGCTCGGCGGCTTCTACTCCGCCCTCGCCGACAAGTCCGTGCTCATCGTCGGCTACGGATCCGTCGGCGCAGCCGTCGAAGACCGGCTCGCGGCATTCGAGTGCGCGCGGATCATGCGCGTCGCGCGCTCGGCGCGCACTACCGCGCGCGGGCCCGTCCACGCTCTCGACGACCTTCCCCGCCTCCTTCCGGAAGCCGACGTCGTGATCCTGTGCACCCCGCTCACCGGCGCGACCCGCGGCCTCGCGGGCAGGGACTTCCTCGCGGCGATGGCGGACGGCGCCCTGCTGGTGAACGTCGCCCGCGGGCCCGTCGTCGACACCGGCGCCCTGCTCGCCGAGCTGGAGTCCGGCCGGCTGAGCGCGGCCCTCGACGTCACCGACCCCGAGCCGCTGCCCGCCGGACATCCGCTGTGGCACGCTCCCCACGTCCTCATCACGCCGCACGTCGGCGGCAGCAGCTCCGCCTTCGAGCCGCGCGCCAAGCGCCTGGTGGCCCGCCAGCTCGGCCGGTTCGCAGCGGGGGAGCCGCTGGAGAACACCGTGCTGATCACCAGCTGACGCGCGGTGCGCACGCTCCGCATCCGTACGGATGCGCTCAGTGGCATCAATTCCCCATATGGTAACTCAGCGTAAAACATCTATATCGCTGAGTGACGAAAGTGGTGTATCGTCCGGAACAAGGGGCTGCGCCACGAACGTCTGGCGCTGGGGTGATCGGACACTTTGGGGGGCGACGGGCGATGCACGGCCAATGGACCAGGGATCCGCTGCGGCACAGCCGCCGGAAACGACGAAGGGGCGCGCCGGAACCGGCCTGCGAGGGGGACCGGTGAACGCCCCGGGCACGGCCGCGGTCGGCCGGCCGCACTCCTGCGGGGGCGGCAGGAGCCTCGCGATGCAGCTGCTCCTCGCTGTGGTCAGCGGCGGCTACGCGGTCGGCGCCGCCCTCGGGTGGGGATCCCAGGACCTCGCCGAGATCATGGGCGACTTCGGCCTCAGCGCCGCCGCCCTGCTCGCGGCCGTCTCCTGCTACGCGTACGCGCGGACCATCGACAGCCGCGAGCGCCCCGCCTGGCTGCTCTTCGCGTTCTCCTCCCTCATGGGAGCCTGCGGCAACGCCGTCTGGGGCTGGTACGAGGTCGTCCTCGGCGAGCCCGTGCCCAAGCCGTCGCTGGCCGACTTCGCCTTCCTCTGCTTCGCGCCGCCCGCCATCGTCGGCCTGCTCGTCCTCGCCAAGCGCCCCGTCACGCGGGCCGGCTGGGTGTGCCTCGCGCTCGACTCCTGGCTCATCGGCGGCTCACTGCTCACCCTCTCCTGGAGCCTCGCCCTGGCCAACGCCGCGCGGACGGCCCAGGAGGGCGTCGCCGGCAGTGTGCCGCGCGCCGCGTTCTCGCTCGCCTACCCCCTGCTCGACATCGCCCTCGTCTCGATGGTGCTCGTCCTGCACTTCCGGCGCTCCGAGGTCAACCGGTCCGCCGTCAACACCGCCATCGCGGCGCTGGCCCTCACCGTGCTGAGCGACGCCCTGTTCACCTCGCCGCTGCTGGGCGCGGGCTACCAGTCAGGCCAGCTGCTGGACGCGGGCTGGTTCGCGGGCTCGCTCCTCCTCGCGTACGCGCCGTGGGGCGCCCGCCGGCTGCCGTCCGGCCCCGCCGGGCGGCACCCCGACCGCCAGGCCGGCCGCCCCATCACCGGCTCGCTGCCCGCGCTGACGCCGTACCTGGCGGCCGCCGTCTGCACCCTGGGGATCCTGTACAACGTCGTCGACGGGCGGAAGGTCGACCGCGTGGTCGTCTTCACCGGCTGCACCGTCGTCCTCGCCCTCGTCATCCGCCAGGGCATCATGCTCCTCGACAACATCGCGCTGACGCAGGAGCTGGCGCAGAAGGAGAACCACTTCCGCTCCCTGGTCCAGGGCTCCAGCGACGTCATCATGATCGCCGACCCGGCCGGGACGCTCCGCTACGTCAGCCCGGCCGCCGCGGGGGTGTACGGCCGCGAGGCGGAGGAGCTGGTCGGCACGGAGCTCGCCTCGCTGATCCACCCGCACGACCTGGGCCGCGTCGTCCACGAGGTGCGCCGCTTCCTCGCCGCCCCGCCGGCCGAGGAGCCCACCACCCGCATCGAGTGCCGCTTCAAGTCGGGCGGCGGCGAATGGCTCAACGTCGAATCCACCGTCAACCGCCACCAGGGCGGCCTCATCCTCAACAGCCGCGACGTCACCGAACGCGTCCGGCTCCAGGCCCAGCTCCAGCACAGCGCCGAGCACGACCCGCTCACCGACCTCCCCAACCGGGCCCTGTTCACCCGCCGGGTCCGCCGGGCCCTCACCGGGCGGCGCGCCGGTGACCGAGGCGCCGCGGTCCTCTTCATCGACCTCGACGGCTTCAAGGCCGTCAACGACACCATCGGCCACCAGGCCGGGGACGAGCTGCTCGTCGAGGCCGCGCGCCGCCTCCAGGACTCGGTGCGCGCCGGGGACACCGCCGCCCGCCTCGGCGGAGACGAGTTCGCCGCACTGATCACCGGCGACGCGGGCCGCGACCGGGGCGCCCGCGAGCACCAGGTCCGCGAGATCGCGGACCGGCTGCGCGCCACCCTCTCCCAGCCGTACCGGGTCGGCGGGACCGAGGTGAGGGTGGCCGCCAGCATCGGCGTGGCCTTCGCCGAACCGGGGATCACCCCGACCGACCTCATGCGGAACGCGGACCTCGCGATGTACCGGGCGAAGGCGGGCGGCAAGGACCGCGTCGAGCTGTACGCCCCGCAGATGCAGGCCGACGCCGTACGGCGGGCGGAGGCCGCCGGCCGGCTGCGGACGGCGCTGCGCGGCGGCGAGTTCGCCCTCCTGCACCAGCCGGTCGTCTCGCTGGAGACGGGCGAGGTCAGCGCCGTCGCGGCGCAGGCCCGCTGGCGCTCGGGGCAGGGGATCCTCTTCACCCCCGCCGAGTTCCTGAGAGTCGCCGAGCAGGGCGAGGGCGTCCCGTCGGCAGAGGCGGCCGCCGCGCACCAGCCGGAGGGGGCGTTCGGAACCGGGCGCGGCCGGCCCGCGGAGATCGCCCGCTGGCTGCTGGAGCAGGCCGTCCGGGAGGCGGCCGACCGGCACGCGGCGGGGCACGGCGTACCGGTGTGCGTGCGGATGGGCGCCGACCGGCTGCTGGACCGGGCCGGACCGCCCGGCTCCCTGGAGGCGCTGCTGCGCCGCCACGGGCTGCCTCCGGGGGCGCTGGTCGTCGAACTGGCCGAGTGCGACCCCAGGGTCCCCTTCGACGAGCTGGAGCGCCGCCTGGCCGCCCTGCGCCGGCTCGGTGTCCTGGTCGCCCTCGACGGCTTCGGCAGCGGCTACGCCGGCATCGGGGCCCTGCGCCGGCTGCCGGTGGACATCCTCAAGCTGGACCCCGCGCTGGTCGCGGGCGTCGTCGAGTCCTCCCGCCTCCGCAAGATCACCGCGGGCCTCTTGCGCATCGCAAACGATCTGGGCATGCAGTCCGCGGCCGAGGGGGTCGACCTGCCGGAGCAGGTCCTGGCCCTGCGGTCCATGGGATGCACGCACGGCCAGGGACTGGCGTTTTCCGGCCCGCTCGACGAGTACAGGCTGCGGCGCGCGCTGGTGCGCGGTACGTTCCCAGTACCGGGCGGGGCGGTCGAGCCCGCCCTGGCCGGTGGTGCGTCCGGGGGCGCGATGGCCGTCCGGAGAGGCTCACATAATGAGACGCCCGTCCCACCTACTTGACATCCCCCTCCCGGCGGAGGGAGGGTCAGTGCCATGCGCACCCGAATTCTCGTACTTGGAAAGCGCGTCGGCTGAAGCCGGGACCTGCATGTCCCCGCTCCGTGCACCCGACGCGCTCCCCTCGCTTGCCATCCGGCACGAGGGGTTTTTTGTTGCACTGGCACACCTTCGAACCGTCGTAAAACCCTCAGCTTCGAGAAGAGAATGCCGATGACCGAGCAGGCCTCCGGGGCCCAGCATCCGCAGCCGCGGCCCCGTTCCGGCGGACAGCAGCCCGCCGCCGTTGAGCACGTCACGGGTGCGCAGTCCCTCATCCGCTCTCTCGAAGAGGTGGGGTGCGACACCGTCTTCGGCATTCCGGGCGGCGCGATCCTCCCGGCGTACGACCCGATGATGGACAGCACCAAGGTCCGCCACATCCTGGTCCGGCACGAGCAGGGCGCCGGCCACGCGGCCACCGGCTACGCGCAGGCCACCGGCAAGGTCGGCGTCTGCATGGCCACCTCCGGCCCCGGCGCCACCAACCTCGTCACCCCGATCGCCGACGCGCACATGGACTCCGTCCCGCTCGTCGCCATCACCGGCCAGGTCTCCTCCAAGGCGATCGGCACCGACGCCTTCCAGGAGGCGGACATCGTCGGCATCACCATGCCGATCACCAAGCACAACTTCCTGGTCACCAAGGCCGAGGACATCCCGAAGACCATCGCCGAGGCCTTCCACATCGCGTCCACCGGCCGCCCGGGCCCCGTCCTCGTCGACATCGCCAAGGACGCCCTCCAGGCCCGCACCGCCTTCTCCTGGCCGCCCGCCCAGGACCTGCCCGGCTACCGCCCGGTCACCAAGCCGCACGCCAAGCAGATCCGCGAGGCCGCCAAGCTGATCTGCCAGGCCAAGCGCCCCGTCCTGTACGTCGGCGGCGGCGTCATGAAGTCCGGCGCGACCGCCGAGCTGAAGGTCCTCGCGGAGCTGTCCGGCGTCCCGGTCACCACCACCCTGATGGCGCTGGGCTCCTTCCCCGACAGCCACCCGCTGCACATCGGCATGCCGGGCATGCACGGCGCGGTCACCGCCGTCACCGCCCTGCAGAAGTCCGACCTGCTGATCGCGCTCGGCACCCGCTTCGACGACCGGGTCACCGGCAAGCTCGACAGCTTCGCCCCCTACGCCAAGGTCATCCACGCGGACATCGACCCCGCCGAGATCGGCAAGAACCGCGAGGTCGACGTCCCGATCGTCGGCGACGCCCGCGAGGTCATCGCCGACCTGATCCAGGCGATCCAGGCCGAGCACAACGACGGCAACGCCGGCGACTACGCCGCCTGGTGGAGGGACCTCAACCGCTGGCGCGAGACCTACCCGCTGGGCTACGACACGCCCGACGACGGCATGCTCTCGCCGCAGCAGGTCATCCAGCGCATCGGCGAACTCGCCCCGCCGCACACGGTCTTCGCGGCCGGCGTCGGCCAGCACCAGATGTGGGCCTCGCACTTCATCCAGTACGAGGAGCCCCGCACCTGGCTCAACTCCGGCGGCGCCGGAACCATGGGGTACGCGGTCCCCGCCGCGATGGGCGCCAAGGTCGGCGCCCCGGACCGCACGGTCTGGGCGATCGACGGCGACGGCTGCTTCCAGATGACCAACCAGGAACTCGTCACCTGCGCCCTGAACAACATCCCGATCAAGGTCGCGATCATCAACAACGGCGCGCTGGGCATGGTCCGCCAGTGGCAGACCCTCTTCTACAACCAGCGGTACTCCAACACCGTGCTGCACGCCGACGACACCGGCCACGACACCGTCGGCTCCCAGCTCGGCGAGTCGACCGCGCCCCGCAAGGGCACCCGCGTCCCGGACTTCGTCAAGCTGTCCGAGGCGATGGGCTGCGTGGCGCTGCGCTGCGAGGACCCGGCCGACCTCGACAAGGTCATCGCCGAGGCCAACGCCATCAACGACCGCCCCGTCGTCATCGACTTCATCGTCCACGAGGACGCCATGGTGTGGCCGATGGTCGCCGCCGGCACCTCCAACGACGAGGTCATGGCCGCCCGGGGCGTCCGTCCCGACTTCGGCGACAACGAAGACGACTGAGCCGGAAGAGCCGAGAGAGAGAACGCCCCACATGTCCAAGCACACGCTCTCCGTCCTGGTCGAGAACACCCCCGGCATCCTGGCCCGGATCGCCGCCCTGTTCTCCCGCCGCGGGTTCAACATCGACTCCCTCGCGGTCGGCGTCACCGAGCACCCCGACATCTCCCGCATCACGATCGTCGTGAACGTCGAGGACCTCCCGCTGGAGCAGGTCACCAAGCAGCTGAACAAGCTGGTCAACGTGCTCAAGATCGTCGAGCTGGAGCCGTCCAACGCCATCGAGCGCGAACTCGTCCTGGTGAAGGTCCGCGCCGACAACGAGACCCGCTCGCAGATCATCGAGATCGTGCAGCTCTTCCGCGCCAAGACCGTCGACGTCTCCCCGGAGGCCGTCACCATCGAGGCCACCGGCGGCGCCGACAAGCTCGGCGCCATGCTGAAGATGCTGGAGCCGTTCGGCATCAAGGAGCTCGTCCAGTCCGGCACGATCGCCATCGGGCGAGGCGGACGGTCCATCACGGACCGCAGCCTGCGCGCGCTCGACCGCAGCGCCTGACCCTTTTGGCTCTCGCATCGCGAGACCAGGAAACTTCGTCCACGTTCCCCGCCGTACGGTGGGAGCAACACCAGCGCACCAAGGAGATATCCCAGTGGCCGAGCTGTTCTACGAGAACGACGCCGACCTGTCCATCATCCAGGGCCGCAAGGTCGCGGTCATCGGCTACGGCAGCCAGGGCCACGCCCACGCGCTGTCGCTGCGTGACTCCGGCGTCGACGTCGTCGTCGGCCTGAAGGAGGGCTCCAAGTCCAAGGCCAAGGCCGAGGAGCAGGGGCTGAAGGTCCTGCCGGTGGCCGAGGCCGCCGAGTGGGCGAACGTCATCATGATCCTGACGCCGGACCCGCTCCAGGCCGAGATCTACGAGGAGTCCGTCAAGGACCACCTGAAGGAGGGCGACGCGCTCTTCTTCGGCCACGGCTTCAACGTCCGCTACGGCTTCATCAAGCCCCCGTCCAACGTGGACGTCGCCCTCGTCGCCCCGAAGGGCCCGGGCCACCTGGTGCGCCGCCAGTACGAGGAGGGCCGCGGCGTCCCGTGCATCGCCGCCGTCGAGCAGGACGCCACCGGCAAGGCCTTCGACCTGGCCCTCTCCTACGCGGCCGGCATCGGCGGCACCCGCGCCGGCGTCATCAAGACCACCTTCAAGGAGGAGACCGAGACCGACCTGTTCGGTGAGCAGGCCGTCCTCTGCGGTGGCGCCTCCGCCCTGGTCAAGGCCGGTTTCGAGACCCTGACCGAGGCCGGCTACCAGCCGGAGATCGCCTACTTCGAGTGCCTGCACGAGCTGAAGCTCATCGTGGACCTCATGTACGAGGGCGGCCTGGAGAAGATGCGCTGGTCGGTCTCCGAGACCGCCGAGTGGGGCGACTACGTCACCGGCCCCCGCATCATCACCGACGCCACCAAGGCCGAGATGAAGAAGGTCCTCGCCGAGATCCAGAGCGGCGAGTTCGCCAACACCTGGATGGCCGAGTACAAGGCCGGCCTGCCGAAGTACAACGAGTACAAGAAGGCCGACGAGGAGCACCTGCTGGAGACCACCGGCAAGAAGCTGCGCAAGCTGATGAGCTGGGTCGACAGCGACGAGAACTGACCCGCGGCGGGGCCGGGCGCACACCGCCCCGGCCCCGCGCCGGGCAGCCAGGAGCGCAGACCTCGGCAGCGTGGCTTGTCCACCCCGGCCAACCCCGGACGGGTGATCCTTACGGACAGGCGGAAACCGGTTTCGGATCCGCCACTACACTGCTCAACACAACGCGTCAGGCCCACAGTGTCGTGCGTCTTCCACGCGGCTAGCCCCTCCACCGCCTGCGGCCGTCGGGACGGCCGTCCGCACTGGACTTGTGAGGACCCACGTGAGCTCGAAACCTGTCGTACTCATCGCCGAAGAGCTGTCGCCCGCCACCGTCGAGGCGCTCGGCCCGGACTTCGAGATCCGGCACTGCAACGGCGCCGACCGCGCCGAGCTGATCCCCGCCATCGCCGACGTCGACGCCGTCCTGGTGCGCTCGGCGACGAAGGTCGACGCCGAGGCCATCGCCGCCGCCCGCAAGCTGAAGGTCGTCGCCCGCGCCGGAGTCGGCCTCGACAACGTCGACGTCTCCGCCGCCACCAAGGCCGGCGTGATGGTCGTGAACGCGCCGACCTCCAACATCGTCACCGCCGCCGAGCTCGCCTGCGGCCTGCTGATCGCCACCGCCCGCCACATCCCGCAGGCCAACACGGCCCTGAAGAACGGCGAGTGGAAGCGCAGCAAGTACACCGGCGTCGAGCTCAGCGAGAAGACCCTCGGCGTCGTCGGCCTCGGCCGGATCGGCGTGCTCGTCGCCCAGCGGATGTCCGCCTTCGGCATGAAGGTCGTCGCCTACGACCCCTACGTGCAGCCCGCGCGCGCCGCCCAGATGGGCGTCAAGATGCTCGCGCTGGACGAGCTGCTGGAGGTCGCCGACTTCATCACCGTCCACCTGCCGAAGACGCCGGAGACGATCGGCCTCATCGGCGACGACGCCCTGCACAAGGTGAAGCCGTCGGTCCGGATCGTCAACGCGGCGCGCGGCGGCATCGTGGACGAGGCCGCGCTGTACTCCGCGCTCAAGGAGGGCCGCGTCGCCGGCGCCGGCCTCGACGTGTACGCGAAGGAGCCCTGCACGGACTCCCCGCTCTTCGAGCTCGACCAGGTCGTGTGCACCCCGCACCTCGGCGCGTCCACGGACGAGGCCCAGGAGAAGGCCGGCATCGCCGTCGCCAGGTCGGTGCGCCTCGCCCTGGCCGGCGAGCTCGTCCCGGACGCGGTCAACGTCCAGGGCGGCGTGATCGCCGAGGACGTCCGCCCGGGCCTGCCGCTGGCCGAGAAGCTCGGCCGGATCTTCACCGCGCTCGCCGGCGAGGTCGCGGTCCGCCTCGACGTCGAGGTGTGCGGCGAGATCACCCAGCACGACGTGAAGGTGCTGGAGCTCTCCGCCCTCAAGGGCGTCTTCGAGGACGTCGTCGACGAGACGGTCTCCTACGTCAACGCCCCGCTGTTCGCGCAGGAGCGCGGCGTCGAGGTCCGCCTGACCACCAGCTCGGAGTCCCCGGACCACCGCAACGTGGTGACCGTCCGCGGCACCCTGTCGGACGGCCAGGAGGTGGCGGTCTCCGGCACCCTGGCCGGCCCCAAGCACCTCCAGAAGATCGTCGGCGTCGGCGAGTACGACGTGGACCTGGCGCTCGCCGACCACATGGTCGTGCTGCGCTACACCGACCGGCCCGGCGTCGTCGGCACCGTCGGCCGGATCCTCGGCGAGGGCGGCCTGAACATCGCGGGCATGCAGGTGGCGCGGGCGGAGGAGCACGGCGAGGCGCTCGCCGTCCTCACCGTGGACGACACCGTTCCGGCGGCCGTGCTGGCCGACATCGCGGAAGCGATCGGCGCGACCTCGGCCCGCACGGTGAACCTGGCCGGCTGACCGGGTACGCGACCGCGCGCCGCCGTACGCCGCCCGAGGGCCCGGGGAGCAGTCCCCGGGCCCTTCGCGCGCGTCGCACCGGCCGTCAGGCGTGCAGGCGGGCCGTCTTGAGGGCCATGTGGAGGAGCAGGCGGTCCTCGCCCTCGTCGAGGTCGAGCCCGGTGAGCTGCTCCACCCTGGCCAGCCGGTAGTACAGGGTCTGGCGGTGGATGCCCAGGGCCGCCGCCGCCCGGCCGGCCTGGCCCGCGCAGTCCAGGAACACCTCCGCCGTCCGGGCCAGCTCCCGCTGCGCCGGGCCGAGCAGGGGGCGGGCCGCCGGGTCGTCCGCCGGGGCGGCGGAGGCGAGCGCCGACAGCATCCGGTACGGGCCGAGCGCCGACCAGCGGGCCACGGGGCCGAGCCGCGGCTGCGCCGCCGCCGCCCGGGCCGCCGCCGAAGCCTGCGCCCAGGCGTCCGCGAGCCCCCCGAGACCCCGGCCCGGCTCCGCGATCCCCGCGGCCGGGCCGCCGGGCGCGCCCGCCGGGGCCGCGCCGCCCGCCGTACGGGCCGCGCCCGCCGCTCCGGACACCGCCGCGCCCGCCGTCGCCGTACGGGCCGCAGCGCCTGCCGCCGCGCCCGTCGCCGTACGGGCCGCCGCGCCTCCGGTCCCGGGCCCGAGCAGGCGGGACGCCACCGCCTCCGCCGGGCCGAGGGCGTCCGCCGCGCGGAGTCTGACCAGCAGCGCCAGTGCCCGGCCCGGGGCGGCGTCCGCCTCCGGCCCGCGGCCCGGAACCACGCACACCGCGGCGGCCCCCGGCACGGTGGCCGGGGCCTCACCGGTCCAGGGGGCGACGCACACCACCGTGTGCAGCTCGTCCGCGGCCGCCGGGCCGAGCGCCGCCCGGAGCGCCGAGACGGCCATGTCCTGCTGCCAGCCGCGGCCTGCGGTCAGCACCGCGAGGAACTCCCGCGACAGGTCGGCGCCCGCCTTGGCCTCCTCGGCGAGGAGGACGCCGATCCGGTCCGCCACCTCCATGGCGGCGGCCAGCGCCTCCGGCGCCGGTCCCGGCTCCCGGTCCAGCAGCCACACGTATCCCTGCACGATCCCGCGGTAGCGCACCGGCAGGCAGATCCGGCCCCGGAAGACGCCCGCGTCCGGCGCTGCCGGGATCCGGACGGGGCCGGTGGCGCGGGCGATGCCGAAGCCCTCGAACCAGGACCGAACGGCCGCCGTCGACCCGCGGGTCAGGATCGACCGGGTCCGCACCGGGTCCATGGCGAGGTCGTCGTCGCTGTCGTGCGCGCCGAAGGCGATCAGGCGGAAGTCCCGGTTCTCCAGTGTCGCGGGGGCGCCGAGCAGCGCGGAGATCTCGTCCACCAGGTCCTGGTAATCGCCTTTCACCCGGCCATTCTCCCACCGCAAACCCGTCTTTCAGACAGGTGTATGAGATCGCGGACACGGATGCGTGACAGCTGTCGATGGCAGAGGATCGAGTCCATCCTTAGGTTTCACGGTGGTTTCACTTGCGTTCTCCCCGCGGTCCCCGCCCACCCCCTGCGGGGGGCCCGTGACTGCTTCTGCCACCCGTTGGAGGTGCCCCGTGCTGGGTCCCGCGATCCTCGCCGCCTCGCGCAGCGACAAGATGCGCCGAATCGTCTCTGCCGCCCCGGTGACCAAGCCCGTGGTGACCCGCTTCATCCCCGGTGAGACGGTCGACCAGGTCATCCCCATCGTCGAGGACCTCGCCCGCAAGGGCCTCGAGGTGACCCTGGACGTCGTCGGCGAGGACATCACCACGGTGGAGCAGTCGTACGCCGCGCGCGACGCCTACCTGGAGCTCGTCGCCCGCCTGAAGGACCTCGGCCTGGGCGAGAAGGCCGAGATGTCGGTGAAGCTCTCGATGTTCGGCCAGGCGCTGGAGGGCGGCCACGAGCTCGCCCTCGCCAACGTCCGCCCGGTCGTCGAGGCCGCCGCCGCGATCGGCACCACGGTCACCCTCGACGCCGAGGACCACACCACCCTCGACTCGATGTTCGCCATCCACGAGGAGCTGCGGAAGGACTTCCCGCAGACCGGCTGCGTCATCCAGGCGTACCTCTTCCGCACCGAGGCCGATGCCCGCCGCCTGGCCGACGCCGGCAGCCGCGTCCGCATCGTGAAGGGCGCCTACAAGGAGCCCGCCGAGGTCGCCTACCAGGACAAGGGCGAGATCGACAAGGCGTACGTCCGCATCCTGAAGACGCTCATGGAGGGCAAGGGCTACCCGATGATCGGGTCCCACGACCCCCGCCTGATCGCCATCGGGCAGGAGCTCGCCCGCCAGGCCGGCCGCAAGCTCGACGAGTACGAGTTCCAGATGCTGTACGGCATCCGCAGCGAGGAGCACCTGCGGCTCGCCGCCGAGGGCCACCGCATGCGGGTCTACACCGCGTACGGGACCGACTGGTACGGCTACTTCATGCGCCGTCTCGCCGAGAAGCCCGCGAACCTGCTCTTCTTCCTCCGCTCGATGATCACCAAGAACTAGGTCAAGGAGTTTCAGACCCATGGATGCTGTGACCCAGGTCCCCGCCCCGGTCAACGAGCCGGTCCACTCGTACGCTCCCGGCAGCCCCGAGCGCGCGCGGCTCGAGGAGCAGCTGAAGCTGCTCTCCGAGAACCCGATCGAGCTGCCGATGACGATCAACGGCGTCAAGCGGATGGGCGGCGGAGAGCGCTTCGACGTGGTCCAGCCGCACGACCACAAGTCGGTGATCGGCACCTACGCCAACGCCACCGCGGCCGACGCGCAGGACGCCGTCGACGCCGCCCTGGCCGCCGCCCCGGCGTGGCGCGCCATGTCCTTCGACGACCGCGCCGCGATCATCCTGCGCGCCGCCGAGCTGCTGGCCGGCCCGTGGCGCGAGAAGCTGGCCGCCTCCACCATGCTCGGCCAGTCCAAGACCGCCCAGCAGGCCGAGATCGACACCCCCTGCGAGCTCGTCGACTTCTGGCGCTTCAACGTCCACTTCGCCCGCCAGATCCTGGCCGAGCAGCCGGTCGCGAACTCCGCCGGCGTGTGGAACCGCAGCGACCACCGCCCGCTGGAGGGCTTCGTCTACGCGATCACGCCGTTCAACTTCACGGCGATCGCCGGCAACCTGCCGACCGCCCCCGCCCTGATGGGCAACGTGGTCGTCTGGAAGCCGTCCCCCACGCAGACGCACTCCGCCGTCCTGCTGATGGAGCTCCTGGAGGAGGCCGGCCTCCCCAAGGGCGTCATCAACCTCGTCACCGGCGACGGCATCGCCGTCTCCGAGGTGGCCCTGAACCACCCGGAGCTCGCCGGCATCCACTTCACCGGCTCGACCAAGACCTTCCAGTACCTGTGGAAGACGGTCGGGAACAACATCGAGAAGTACCGCTCCTACCCGCGCCTGGTCGGCGAGACCGGCGGCAAGGACTTCGTCGTCGCGCACCCCTCCGCGGACCGCGCCGTCCTGAAGACCGCCCTGACCCGCGGATCCTTCGAGTTCCAGGGCCAGAAGTGCTCGGCGTCCTCCCGCGCCTACATCCCGGCGTCCATCTGGAACGACGGCTTCAAGGAGCAGTTCGCCGCCGAGGTCGACGGCATCGCCATGGGCGACGTCCGCGACCTGTCGAACTTCATCGGCGCCGTCATCGACGAGCGCTCCTTCGCGAAGAACAAGGCCGCGATCGACCGCGCCAAGGCCGACCCGTCCTGCACGATCGTCGCGGGCGGCAGCTACGACGACTCCGAGGGCTACTTCGTCCGCCCGACGGTCATCGAGTGCACGGACCCGGAGAACGAGGTCTTCACGACCGAGTACTTCGGCCCCATCCTCGCCGTCCACGTCTACGAGGACGACAGGTTCGACGAGATGCTGGAGCAGATGGAGTCGGTCTCCGACTACGCGCTGACCGGCTCGGTCATCGCCGGCGACCGCTACGCCGCCGCCCACGCGATGGACAGGCTCCGCTTCGCCGCGGGCAACTTCTACATCAACGACAAGTCGACCGGCGCCGTCGTCGGCCAGCAGCCCTTCGGCGGCGGCCGCGCCTCCGGCACCAACGACAAGGCCGGCGCCGCCAGCAACCTCCAGCGCTGGGTCTCGACCCGCTCCATCAAGGAGACGCTGGTCCCGCCGACCGAGTACGGCTACCCGCACATGGGCTGATCCCGGCCCCGCCCGACCCCGCCCCCGCTCCGGTACCCCCAAGTCCGGAGCGGGGGCGGTCTCCATTCCGGGCCGCCGCGGGCTCAGACCTCCACCAGCACCTGCTCCAGCGTCTTGCGGACCAGGTCCGGGACCTCGCAGTCGTCCGCCGGGTAGCCGACCGGGACCACGGCGAACGCCTTCTCGTTCTCCGGCCGGCCCAGTACGTGCGCGAGGAACCGCATCGGGCTCGGGGTGTGCACCAGCGCGGCCAGGCCGGAGAGGTGCAGCGCGCTCAGCAGCATGCCGACGGCGATGCCGACCGATTCGTCGACGTAGTAGTGCTTGCGCCTGCTGCCGTCCTCGCCCAGCCAGTAGCGCTGCTGGAAGACGACGATCAGGGCGGGGGCGTCCGTCAGATGCGTCTTGACGGCGTCCGTGCCGAGCGGGCGCAGGGCCGCCAGCCACTCGTCGCCGAGGCGGCCCTCGTACGAGAGCTGCTCCTCCTGCTCGGCGGCGGCCCGGATCTGCCGGCGCACCTCCGGGTCCTTGACCAGGACGAACGTCCACGGCTGCTGGTGCGCCCCGGAGGGCGCCGTCGCCGCGCAGGCGATGGCGTCGCGGACGGCCTGCTCCGGCACCGGGTCGGGGGAGAACGCACGGACGGTGCGCCGCTGCCCCATGCGCTCGCGCAGCTCCGCGGCGCGCTCCAGGGTCCGGCCGGCCGGCATCCGCTCGGGCCGGTAGGCGACGGGACGGTACGGCTCCCCGTGCACGGGGGTCCACTGCTGGGCGGTAGGTGACATGGGGCGAGTGTGCCGGGGGTGGCCCGAGCGGGCCAGTGCCCCGGCACGGGCGTTTGTCCCGTTCTGCGGGGACGGGGCGGGAATGGCAGCGGCGAGCACCGGCCGATTCGCCGGAGGGCGGTCCGGCTGCGGCGTGCCGGCGGTCCGGGGCCGCCCCGGCACCCGCCCGGCCGGCCGGGCAGGGCGCATGCCGCCGGGGCGGGGCGTGCGGACCCCCGCCGACCTGCGGGAAACGGCCCGCACGGACCCGGAGCGCGCGCGGCCCGGCGGGCGCGGAGCCGTACGCACGCCCCCCGCCGGGCCGGGGCGTCCGTACGGGCGGCAGGCGGCTGCGGGTTCCGCATTCCGGATGGTCCGCCTGTTTCCGGCCCTTCCGGCGGGGCCGGGCGGCCGGTTCGCGACGGCCCGGCGGCGGCCGGACGCCCGCGCGGCACACTGGGGGCATGACCGGCACCCGCACGCGCCTCGCGCACACCTCGCAGCTGGCGGCCGGGGAGCTCTCCGCCGTACGGGGGCTCCTCGACGGCGCCTTCGACGGCGACTTCGGCGAGGAGGACTTCGAGCACGCCCTCGGCGGCATGCACGCCCTGGTGTACCGCGGAGGGGAGCTCCTCGCGCACGGCAGCGTCGTCCAGCGGCGCGTCGTCCACGCGGGCCGCGCCCTGCGCTGCGGATACGTCGAGGCCGTCGCGGTCCGGGCGGACGCGCGGCGGCGCGGCCTCGGCGGCGCCGTGATGGCCGCCCTGGAGGACGTCATCGGACGGGCCTACGTGCTCGGCGCGCTCTCCGCCTCCGACGAGGGCGCCGCCCTGTACGGGGGCCGCGGCTGGTCGGTGTGGGGCGGCCGGATCGGCGCCCTGTCACCCGGCGGCCCGGTCCGCCTGCCGGAGGAGGAGGGCTCGACGTACGTGTGGGCGCCGGACGGGGCCCTGCCCGCGCCCGCCGAGGGCCTGTGGTTCGACTGGCGCGACGGCGACGTCCTGTAGTACCCGGCCGCGCCTGCCCGTTCAGCCGGGCAGGCGGACCAGCATCTTGCCGGTGTTGTCGCCGCGCAGGACCCCGAGGAACGCCTCCACGGTGCGGTCGATCCCCTCCACGGCGGTCGTGTCGGTGCCCACGCGCCCGCTGCGCAGGTGCGGGACGAGGAAGTCCTCCAACTCCTCCTGGAGGCCGGTGTGGTGGCGGACCAGGACCCCCTCCAGGCGGAGCGACTTGTGCACCACCTCGAAGAGGTTGCGCGGCGCGGCCGGCGAGCGGTCCCCGTTGTACGTCGAGACGGCGCCGACCCAGGCAATCCGCCCGAACTCCCGCAGCGCGCCGATGGCCCCCTCCAGGTGGTCCTTGCCGACGTTGTCCACGTACACGTCGATGCCGTCCGGCGCCGCCTGGGCGAGCAGCTCGCCGACCGGGCCGTCGTGGTAGTCGAACGCCGCGTCGAAGCCGAGCACACCGGTGAGGTGGCGCACCTTCGCCGGGGTGCCCGCGCTGCCGATGATCCGGCGGGCGCCCAGCAGCCGGGCGATGTGCCCGACGGCGGTGCCGACCCCGCCGGCCGCGGCCGACACGTACAGGTCCTCGCCCGCGCGCAGGCCCGCGGTCCGGGTGAGCGCGGCGTACGCGGTCAGGCCGGTGCCGCCGAGGATGCCGAGGTGGGCCTCCAGCGGGACGCCCTCGTGGCGGCGGATCCTGCGCGTGCCGTCCTCGCCGAGCGCCACCAGCGCGTGCGTGCGCCAGCCCTGGCGGTGGAAGACGAGGTCGCCCTCCTCCAGGCCCGGGTCGCGGGAGGCGACCACCCTGCCCACGGCGCGGCCCTCCAGCGGGGCGCCCAGCGCGAAGCCCTCCTCGCCGCCGTCCATCATCCCGCGGTGGTAGGGGTCCACGGACAGCAGGAGGTTCTGCACCAGGGCCGTCCCCGGCGCGGGCTCCGGCACCGGCATGCGGGCCAGGGTGAAGTCGGAGGCGGAGGGGAAGCCGGAGGGGCGGGCGGTCTGGTGCACGGCGTACGCGGTGTTCTCGGTCATGGCGGGGACGTTAGGGAGGAATCCCCGGGCCGGGCAGGGGGTTGGGCTCATGGAAGCACCCGATACATGAACACCGCTCATACACCGAGGTGAAAGCCGCCCATGACAGCCCGACAGGCCGAACTCGCCCCGCACGAACTGCGGATCCTCCTCGCCGTCGCCGAGACCGGCGGCTTCTCGGCCGCCGCGGCGCGGCTCGGACTGACCCAGTCCGCGGTCTCCCACTCGGTGCGCGGCAGCGAGGCCAAGGTCGGCGCCGTCCTCTTCGAGCGCGGGCGGACCGGCGCCGTGCCCACCGCGGCGGGGGAGCGGGCCGCGGCCCTCGCCCGGCGGATCCTGCGGATGTACGAGGTCTTCGGCGCGGAGGTCCGTGCGGCCGCGGCCGGCGGCTCCGGCGCCGACGGCGCACTGCAGGGGGTGCTGCGCATCGCCGCGTTCCGCAGCGCGGCCCTGCACCTGCTGCCGCCCGCGCTGGAGCGGCTTGCCGCCCGGCACCCCGGGATCCGCGCGGAGGTACGGGTGGTGCGGGAGGTGGGGGAGGGGGCCGCGGGGGAGGTGGTCGCGGGGAGGGCCGACCTCGGGATCGCCACGCTGGACCCCGCCGCCGGGCTGCCGCCGGGGCTGCTGGGCGGGGTGCTCGTGCAGGAGGCGTACGCGCTGGTGCACCCGGCCGGGCACGCCGACCCGAAGTCGCTGCCCCTGCTCGACTGGGACGAGAACTGCGGCTCCTACACCCGGGAGTGGTGGCGGTCCCAGGACTGGATCCCGCGCGCCACCGTGAAGGCCGAGGACGACGGGATGGTGCTCACCATGGTGGGCCGCGGGCTCGGCATGGCGATCATGCCCGAGCTGTCGCTCCGCGAGGCGGGAAACGCGGTCGCCGTCACCGGTCTGGGCCCCTCGGGGCCCGTCCGGAACGTGGGATACGTCACCACCCCGGAATCCGCCTCCACGGTCGCCGTCAGGGCTCTGATCAGGGAACTTCGCCAGTAGAGGGGCTGAGAACGGAGGGCCTGGGGCGGGCCGTCCGGGAGATTGGCCGTCTCAGATAGTAGGAAGTCCGAGTAATTGCGCAGACATACAGCGGAAGCTGTCCTAGTTTTGTAGAAGCCGAACGTCTCGCCGATCCGGCGAATGGCGGCCCGCGGCGCGCGCCCCGAACAGGCAATCCCTGTGGCGCAGCGCCCCCGCCCCTTCCGGCGCCTTGAAGGAACCCCTCATCCGCGGCTGTGCCGCGCCGTGATCTCAAGGAGTCGATCACCATGACCAAGACCACCCCCGCCGCCCCCCGCCGCGTCCGCCGCTCCGCCGCCGCCGACGCCGACCGCAGGAACGCCGCCGCGGCCCTGCAGCGCGCCCTGGACCGCCGCGACAACGGCGGCGCGACCGGCCACTGACCCGGCGCCCGGGCCGGGCGCCCGGCCCGGCCCGGCCCCGCTAGGCCTCCCGCCCTGCGCCCCGGCCACGCCCCCGCCGCACCGATCGCCCGCGACACGCGCTGTCCAGATGGTGGACGCAATATGTCTGAGGGCTGGGACACGGAGTACGGTTCCGACATGTCGACCAGCATCAATCTCGCAGTGATCCCCGGTGACGGCATCGGCCAGGAAGTCGTGGCCCAGGGCCTGAAGGTCCTCGCCGCCGTCCTGCCCCAGGACGTGAAGCTGGAGACCAGGGAGTACGACCTCGGCGCCCAGCGCTGGCACCGCACCGGCGAGACCCTGCCGGACGCGGAGCTGGAGGCGCTGAAGGCCCACGACGCGATCCTGCTGGGCGCCATCGGCGACCCCTCGGTCCCGTCCGGCGTCCTGGAGCGCGGCCTGCTGCTGAAGCTCCGCTTCGCCTTCGACCACTTCGTCAACCTGCGCCCGTCGAAGCTGTTCCCGAACACGGACACCCCGCTCGCCGGCCGCCCGGAGATCGACTTCGTCGTGGTCCGCGAGGGCACCGAGGGTCCGTACACCGGCAACGGCGGCAGCCTGCGCACCGGCACCCCCGCCGAGGTCGCCACCGAGGTCAGCGTCAACACCGCCTACGGCGTCGAGCGCGTCGTCCGCGACGCGTACGAGCGGGCCGCCGCCCGCCCCCGCAAGAAGCTGACGCTCGTGCACAAGAACAACGTCCTCGTGTACGCCGGGCACATGTGGAAGAACATCTTCGACAAGGTGGGCCGCGAGTACCCGCAGGTCACCACCGACTACCTGCACGTCGACGCCGCGACGATCTTCTTCGTCACGCAGCCCGAGCGCTTCGACGTCATCGTCACCGACAACCTCTTCGGCGACATCCTCACCGACCTGGCCGCGGCCGTGACCGGCGGCATCGGCCTCGCCGCCTCCGGGAACATCAACCCGACCGGCGCCTTCCCCTCCATGTTCGAGCCCGTCCACGGCTCGGCCCCCGACATCGCGGGCACCGGCAAGGCCGACCCCACCGCGACCGTCCTGTCCGTCGCCCTGATGCTGCGCCACCTCGGCCGCGAGGAGCAGGCCGTCCGCATCGAGGACGCGGTCGCCGCCGACCTCGCGGAACGGGACGGCACCTTCCGCAGCACGGACCGGATCGGCGACGCGCTCGCCGCACGAGTAGCCGGCTGACCCGGCTGCCACCGCCGCAAGGAAGCCGCCGGGTCGCGCGAACACCGCACCCGGCGGCTTTTCCTGCGCGGCCCCGGGTGCCACCATCTCCCCTGGGCCGCAACCTCCCCGCTTCACCGAAGCCGCATCGCGCGCGATAATCGAACGCGAGACCGCGGAATGCGGGGAAAGCTCGGACGTCCTGGACGCCGTGAGCGCGGTCCGCCCTACCCAACCGGTGAAGGACAAGCACTCATGACGACGCCCACGATCGAGCTCAAGCCCTCCTCGAACCCGCTGTCCGATGCGGAGCGCCAGGCGATCCTCGCCAGCCCCGGCTTCGGCCGCCACTTCACCGACCACATGGTGACGATCAAGTGGACCGAGGGGCGCGGCTGGCACGACGCGGAGCTCGTCCCGTACGCGCCGCTGTCGATCGACCCCGCGAACATGACGCTGCACTACGCGCAGACGATCTTCGAGGGGATGAAGGCCTACCGCCAGCCCGACGGCACCGTGGCCACCTTCCGCCCCGAGGCCAACGCCGAGCGCTTCCAGGCCTCCGCCCGCCGCATGGCCATGCCCGAGCTGCCGGCCGAGCTCTTCATCGAGGCCTGCGACGCCCTCATCAGGCAGGACAGCGCCTGGGTGCCCTCCTCCGGCGAGGCCTCCCTCTACCTGCGGCCCTTCATGTTCGCCACCGAGGTCGGCCTCGGCGTCCGCCCGGCCAACGAGTTCCTCTTCATGGTCATCGCCTCCCCGGCCGGCGCCTACTTCGCCGGCGGCGTCAAGCCCGTCTCCGTCTGGCTCTCGGAGGAGTACGTGCGCGCCGTCAAGGGCGGCACCGGCGCGGCCAAGACCGGCGGCAACTACGCGGCCTCCCTCGTCGCCCAGGCGCAGGCCGCCTCGCACGGCTGCGACCAGGTGGTGTGGCTCGACGCCGTCGAGCACCGCTGGATCGAGGAGATGGGCGGCATGAACCTGTACTTCGTGTACGGCGACCGCATCGTCACCCCGGAGCTGACCGGCTCGCTCCTGCCCGGCATCACCCGCGACTCGCTCCTCACCATCGCCCGCGACCTCGGCTACACCGCCGAGGAGGGGCGCATCTCCACCGAGGACTGGCAGCGCGACAACGAGAACGGCACCCTGACCGAGGTGTTCGCCTGCGGCACCGCCGCCGTCATCACGCCCGTCGGCTCCGTGAAGTCGGAGAAGGCCTCCTGGACGCAGGGCGACGGCGAGCCCGGCGAGGTCACGATGAAGCTCCGCAAGGCGCTGCTCGACCTCCAGACCGGCCACCGCGCCGACACCCACGGCTGGATGCACCCCCTCGGCTAGGACAGGCCCTGGTCCGCGCCTGCCGACCGGAGCGAAACGGAGGCCCCCCGCCGTGCGGGGGGCCTCCGCCGTGCCGGGCCGGGCGGGGGAGCGGGGTCAGCGCTCCTCGGCCGCCCCGTCGCCCGCCTGGTCCCGGCGCCGCTCGTCCTTGCGGCGCTCACTGCCGTCGGGGACGGCGCCCACCAGGAAGTCGCCGAAGGCGTAGGCCAGGCCGGCGACCCCCTTGACGACCCTGCCCGCCACGTACACCAGCTCTTCCACGGCGCCTCCCCTTGGCTGTGCTCTCCGGCCGTGCCCTCGTCGTGCCCTACTCGGCCGCCGCGCCGGCGGCGACCGCCCCTGCCGGCTCCGCGGCCGCGGTGCTCCGCGGCCGGACCGCCGGCGCCGCGTACACCGCGCCGCCGATCAGCCCCGACAGGACGAAACTGCAGTCCACCCCGCCGGTGAGGGCCAGCAGCGGGCCCTCGTACAGCGGTGTCGACACGGCGGCCAGGCCGACCGCGGCGCCCGCCGCCCAGGAGGCGGTGGCGCGCAGGTTCCACCCGCCGCTGTACCAGTAGACGCCGCCGCGGGCCCGGCGGTTGAACACCTGGAGGGATTCGGCGTCGTACTCCCCGCGGCACCGGCGGTAGCCGATCAGGGTGATCACGGCCCAGGGGGTGCCGATCGCGGTGAGCAGCAGCACGAACGAGGTCATGGCGGACTGCACGTCCCACTCGAAGGAGCCGACGAAGACGAAGGCGGTGGCGACGGCGGCCGCGGCCAGCGTGGCCGCCGTGCGCGTGGCCCGGGGCACGATGGCGTCGAGGTCCAGGCCCATCGAGTAGAGCATCAGCCCGGCGTTGCCGACCGAGCCGGCGGCCGCGGCGGCCAGCAGCGGCGCCAGGTACCACAGCGGTGCTGCGGCGACGAGCGGCCCCGCGTAGTCGGCGCCCGCCCGTGCGGCGAGCGCGGTGTACGTGCCGAACAGCTGCGGCACGAGCAGTCCGGCGAGGAGCCCGAGACAGGTGGCCCGCAGCACCGTGCGGGGGCTGTGCCGGCGCGGCGAGACGTAGCGGGTGTAGTCGCCGAGCAGGGTGATGAACGCGACGGGGCCGCTGAGCCCGGCCGCGACGGCTGCCAGCAGCCACGTCGGCCAGAACGAGCCGAGCAGGTATCCGGTCCCGGGCGGGGCGGCGGCGGTGAAGCCGGGTGCGTAGGCGGCGACGCCGAGGGCCAGCAGGAGGAGCATGGCGACGGAGAGCAGCTTGCTCATCCGCAGCAGCAGCCGGTAGCCGAAGACGGCGGCGGCCGCGGTGAACACTGCGAGCCCGCCGTACATCGCCGCCCGCACCGCCCCGGTGTCCGGCAGGCCGGTCAGCCGGGCGAGGGCGGCGGCCATGACGTCGCCGCCGATCCACAGGGTCAGGGCGGTGTAGCCGAGGGACAGCAGCAGCCCCACCACCGAGCCGACGAGCCGGCCGCGGACCCCGAACTGGGCGCCGCTGGAGGTGGAGAGGTTGGTGGCCGTGCGCAGGGAGACCAGGGCGAGCGGCGCGGTGAAGGCGATGCCGGCGAGGGTTCCGGCCACGATGGCGGTGACGGACGGGACCAGGCCCAGCCCGAAGGACGGGGGCAGCCAGCCGAACACGATCACGCCGAGGCACAGATTGGAGCCGAGCAGGATCGAGACGAGGTCGCGGGGGCCGCTGGTCCGCTCCTCCTCCGGGATGGTGTCGACTCCGCGCTGTTCGATGGGCATGGGGGGACTCCCTTGGGCAGGGCGGGGGGTGGTGGCGCTTTGTTTGAGCGGCATTCAATGTGACTCAGGGCCTGGTGTGCGGTCAATGGTTCCGTGGCATGCATTCCAGAGTTAGAGTGATGCTCTAACTCATCGAGTCAAAAGGTGGTGGATCGGCGTGCGGCTGACCCCTACGGAGCGCGACCGCCTGCTGCTGCGCAGCGCCGCGGAACTGGCCCGGGCCCGGCGGGCCCGCGGACTCCGCCTCAACGTCCCCGAGGCCACCGCGCTCGTCGCGGACACGGTGTGCGAGGCCGCCCGCGACGGGAAGCGCCTGGCGGAGGCCATCGAGGAGGCGTCCTGCGTCCTCGGCCCGGACGACGTCCTGCCCGGCGTCGCCGACGTGGTCGCCGAGGTGCACGTCGAGGCCGTCTTCGACGACGGCTCCCGCCTCGCGGTGGTCCCCTCGCCGATCCGCGGCGCCGCGCTCCTCGGCGACGACGCCCCCGGCGCCGTCGTGCCCGGCCCCGGCGCGCCGCAGCCGGAGCCGGCCCTCAGGCTGCGGGTGCGCAACACCGCCGCCGTGCCGGTGAGCGTCACCAGCCACTTCCACTTCTTCGAGGCCAACCCGCGGCTCGACTTCGACCGGGCCGCCGCCTACGGCATGCGCCTGTGCGTCCCCGCCGGCTCGTCCGTCCGGTTCGACCCGCACGGCGAGGGCGAGGTCGGCCTCGTCCCCCTCGGCGGCGACCGCATCGCCGTCGGCTTCGCCGGGCTCGTCGACGGGCTGCTCGACGCCCCGGGGGCCAAGGAGGAGGCCCTGCGCCGGGCCGCCGCCTGCGGCTACCTGGGTGCGGAGGCGGCGGGCGGCCGCCCGGCGGGCGCCGGGGAAGGGGAGCGGGCATGAGCAGGCAGACCAGGCACAGCGACCACTGCGCGCCGGGCAGCCGGCACATCGACCCGCACGAGTACGCCGCCGTCTTCGGCCCCCGCGCGGGCGACCGGGTCCGCCTCGGCGACTCGGGGCTGACCGTACGCGTCGAGCACGACGCCCAGAAGCCCGGCGACGAGTTCCTCGCCGGCTTCGGCAAGACCGCCCGCGACGGGCTGCACCTGAAGGCCGCCGCGGTCCGCGAGACCTGCGACGTCGTCATCAGCAACGTCCTCGTCATCGACGCCGTCCTCGGCATCCGCAAGGTGTCCGTCGGCATCCGCGAGGGCCGCATCCACGCCATCGGCCGGGCCGGGAACCCCGACACCCTCGACGGCGTCGACGTCGTCGTCGGCACCGGGACCAGCATCGTCTCCGGCGAGGGCCTGATCGCCACCGCCGGCGCCGTCGACACCCATGTCCACCTGCTGTCCCCGCGCATCATGGAGGCCTCGCTCGCGGCGGGCGTCACCACCGTCATCGGCCAGGAGTTCGGCCCCGTCTGGGGCGTCGGCGTCAACTCCCCCTGGGCGCTGAAGCACGCCTTCAACGCCTTCGACGCCTGGCCCGTCAACATCGGCTTCCTCGCCCGCGGCTCCTCCTCCGACCCGGCCCCCCTGGTGGAGGCCCTCGCCGAGGGCGGCGCGAGCGGGTTCAAGGTCCACGAGGACATGGGCGCCCACACCCGCGCCCTCGACACCGCCCTGCGCGTCGCCGAGGAGCACGACGTGCAGGTCGCCCTGCACTCGGACGGCCTGAACGAGTGCCTCTCCGTCGAGGACACCCTGCGCGTCCTGGAAGGCCGCACCATCCACGCCTTCCACATCGAGGGCTGCGGCGGCGGGCACGTCCCCAACGTGCTGAAGATGGCGGGCGTGCCGAACGTGATCGGCTCCTCCACCAACCCCACGCTGCCCTTCGGCCGGGACGCCGTCGCCGAGCACTACGGGATGATCGTCTCCGTCCACGACCTCAAGCCCGACCTGCCCGGGGACGCGGCGATGGCCCGCGACCGGATCCGCGCCGGCACCATGGGCGCCGAGGACGTCCTCCACGACCTGGGCGCCATCGGCATCACCTCCTCCGACGCCCAGGGCATGGGCCGGGCCGGCGAGACCGTGCGCCGCACCTTCGCCATGGCCGCCAAGATGAAGGCCGAGCTCGGCCCGATGGACGGCGACGGCGAGGGCGACGACAACGCCCGCGTCCTGCGCTACATGGCCAAGCTGACCATCAACCCGGCGATCGCCCATGGCCTGGCCCACGAGATCGGCTCCATCGAGGTCGGCAAGCTGGCCGACATCGTGCTGTGGCGCCCCCAGTTCTTCGGCGCCAAGCCGCAGCTCGTCCTCAAGTCCGGCTTCCCCGCGTACGGCGTCACCGGCGACCCGAACGCCGCCACCGACACCTGCGAACCGCTGGTCCTCGGACCGCAGTTCGGGGCGTACGGGGCCACCGCCGCCGACATCTCCGTCGCGTTCGTCTCGGCGGCCGCCGCGGCCCTCGGCGGGGACGCCATGCCGACCCGCCGCCGCCGCGTCGCCGTCCGCGGCACCCGCGGCATCGGCCCCGCCGACCTCCTGCTCAACTCCCGGACCGGTGCGGTCGACGTCGACGCCCGCACCGGGCTCGTCACCCTCGACGGCGACCCGCTGCACTCCGCCGCGGCCGACTCGGTCGCCCTCAACCGCCTGTACTTCCTCTGAGCCGGCACACCCCCTAAGGACCCCTGCCATGACCAACCCTGTCGCCGACGGATTCCGGATGCCCGCCGAGTGGACGCCCCACGAGCGGACCTGGATGGCCTGGCCCAGCCCCAACCCCACCTTCACCGGCGAGCGGGAGCTGGCGGAGGCCCGCGAGGCCTGGGGCGCCGTCGCCCGCGCGGTGCGCGCCCACGAGCCGGTGACGCTGGTCGCCGCCCCGGGAGACGCCGAGGGAGCCCGGGCGGTCGCGGGAGCCGGCCCCGGCCACCCCCTCACGGTCGTCGAGCGGGAGCTCGACGACGCCTGGATGCGCGACATCGGCCCCACCTTCGTCACGGACGGCCGGGGCGGCCTCGCCGCCGTCGACTGGACCTTCAACGGCTGGGGCGCCCAGGAGTGGGCACGCTGGGAGCACGACTCCAAGATCGCCCGGCACGTGTCCGACCTGGCCGGCACCCGCACCTACAGCACGCCCCTGGTCAACGAGGGCGGCGCCCTCCACGTCGACGGCGAGGGGACGGTCCTGCTCACCGACACCGTCCAGCTCGGCCAGGGCCGCAACCCCGGCTGGACCCGCGAGCAGGTCGAGGCCGAGATCCACGCCCACCTCGGCACCACCAAGGCCATCTGGCTGCCGTACGGCCTCGCCGGCGACTACGGCACCTACGGCACCCAGGGCCACGTCGACATCGTCGCCGCCTTCGCCCGCCCCGGGGTGGTCGTCGTGCACACCCAGCCGGACCCGGCCCACCCCGACCACGAGCGCTGCAAGACCATCGCCGCCCTCCTGCGCGCCGCGACCGACGCGCAGGGCCGCCGGCTGGAGGTCGTCGAGGTACCGGCCCCGACCGTCCTGGAGGAGGACGGGGAGTGGGTCGACTACTCCTACATCAACCACTACCTCTGCAACGGCGGCGTCGTGCTGTGCGCCTTCGGCGACCCCCGCGACGAGGAGGCCGCCGAGATCTTCCGCGGCCTGTTCCCCGACCGGACCGTGACGCTCGTCGACGCACGTACGATTTTTGCCGGGGGTGGCGGCATCCACTGCATCACCCAGCAGCAGCCGAAGGTGTGACCTGCGGCCGATCGACGAGGAGTGGGCCATGGCGGCGGGTGGAGCACGCGCGGCACGGAAGAACGCGCCGCCGCGCGAGGACGTCCTCGCCGCCGCGATGGCCACCATCGCCGAGCGCGGCCTGGACGGCCTGACCATGGCCGGCCTGGGCCGCCAGGTCGGCATGAGCAGCGGCCACCTCCTCTACTACTTCGGCAGCAAGGACGAGCTGCTGCTCCAGACGCTGGAGTGGAGCGAGGCCGCCCTCGGCGCCGAGCGGCGGGCCCTCCTCGCCCGCCGCGGCACGGCCCGCGAACGCCTGGAGGCGTACGTCGACCTGTACGTCCCCGACGGGGCCCGCGACCCGCACTGGACGCTCTGGCTGGAGGTCTGGAACCGCTCGCAGGACGCCGGCCCCGGCGAGCGCGAGCGGCAGGCCGCCATCGAGGGCGCCTGGCACCGCGACCTGGTCGCCCTCCTCGCCGAGGGCATCTCGCGCGGCGAGTTCAAGGCGGTGGACCCCGACCGCGAGGCCTCCCGGCTGCGGGCCCTGCTGGACGGGTTCAGCATCCAGGTCGCCGTCGGGCTGCCCGGCATCGGGCGGCGCGACATCCTCGACCACGTCTCGGAATTCCTTGATCAGTCTCTCGTATCGTGAGACGGCCCGGACGCTCCGCGGCACGGTGTGCCAGACTGCCGATGTGCTTGCTCAGCTCATGATTATCGGCAGCAGCGCGCCGGTCCGCAGTGGCCGCTGAACCCGTGGAAGACCTTCGCGGCGGCGGCCACCGTGCCCCTGACCCGCGCGCAGACCTCTCGCACCCGCGAGGGGTCTTTTCGTTTACCGGCTCCCATCAGGCCGGGACGGCAGCGCGCGCGATGATGGGGGCAGTGGAACCCGGGCACCCGGAAACCACTCACCCGACAGGAGTCAGACCCGCATGACGACGACACCGGCCACCGCGCCCGTGCAGGGACCCGACGACGGCTTCCACGTCTTCGACACGACCCTGCGCGACGGCGCCCAGCGCGAGGGCATCAACCTCACCGTCGCGGACAAGCTGACCATCGCCCGGCACCTGGACGACTTCGGAGTGGGCTTCATCGAGGGCGGCTGGCCCGGCGCCAACCCCCGCGACACCGAGTTCTTCGCCCGCGCCCGCGCCGAGATCGACTTCAGGCACGCCAAGCTCGTCGCCTTCGGCGCGACCCGGCGGGCCGGCGGCACCGCTGCCGAGGACCCGCAGGTGCGGGCCCTCCTGGAGTCCGGCGCGCCGGTGATCACCCTCGTCGCGAAGTCCCACGACCGGCACGTCGAGCTCGCCCTGCGCACCACCCTCGAAGAGAACCTGGAGATGGTCCGCGACACCGTCTCCCACCTCGTGGCCGCCGGCCGCCGCGTCTTCGTCGACTGCGAGCACTTCTTCGACGGCTACCGGGCCAACGCCGAGTACGCCAAGGCCGTGGTCCGCACCGCCCACGAGGCCGGCGCCGACGTCGTCATCCTCTGCGACACCAACGGCGGCATGCTGCCCGCGCAGATCACCGCCACCGTCTCCACGGTCCTCGCCGACACCGGAGCCCGCCTCGGCATCCACGCCCAGGACGACACCGGCTGCGCCGTCGCCAACACCCTCGCCGCCGTCGACGCGGGCGCCACGCACGTCCAGTGCACCGCGAACGGCTACGGCGAGCGCGTCGGCAACGCCAACCTCTTCCCGGTCGTCGCCGCCCTGGAGATCAAGTACGGCCGGCGCGTCCTGCCCGACGGCGCCCTCGCCGAGATGACCCGCATCTCGCACGCCATCGCCGAGGTCGTCAACCTCACCCCCTCCACGCACCAGCCGTACGTCGGCGTCTCCGCCTTCGCGCACAAGGCCGGCCTGCACGCCTCCGCCATCAAGGTCGACCCCGACCTCTACCAGCACATCGACCCCGAGCGCGTCGGCAACACCATGCGCATGCTGGTCTCCGACATGGCCGGCCGCGCCTCCATCGAGCTCAAGGGCAAGGAGCTCGGCGTCGACCTCGGCGGCGACCGCGCCCTGATCGCCCGCGTCGTCGAGCGCGTCAAGGAGCGGGAGCTCGCCGGCTACACGTACGAGGCGGCCGACGCCTCCTTCGAGCTGCTGCTGCGGGCCGAGGCCGAGGGCCGCGCCCGCCGGTACTTCCGCACCGAGTCCTGGCGCGCGATCGTGGAGGACCGCCCGGACGGCACCCACGCCAACGAGGCCACCGTGAAGCTGTGGGCCAAGGGCGAGCGGATCGTCGCCACCGCGGAGGGCAACGGCCCCGTCAACGCCCTGGACCGGGCGCTGCGGGTGGCCCTGGAGCGCTTCTACCCGCAGCTGGCCAAGTTCGAGCTGACCGACTACAAGGTGCGCATCCTGGAGGGCACGCACGGCACGGAGTCCACGACCCGCGTGCTGATCTCCACCACGGACGGCGTCCGCGAGTGGAACACGGTGGGCGTCGCGCCCAACGTGATCGCAGCCTCCTGGCAGGCCCTGGAGGACGCCATCACGTACGGGCTGCTGCATGCGGGGGTCGAGCCGGCCGAGTAGGACCCGGGCCCGGGTCCTTGCCGGGGCCCGGGATCCGGATACGCATGACTCGTTCGGAAATCACCCGTTTTGGGTAGTTTCTGGGTATGAGGACCAGGCTGATATCCGTGTTCGCCGGTCTGCTGCTTTCCCTGTCCGCGGCTGCCCTCGCGGCCGCCCCGCAGGCCTCGGCGGCGACCGGCCCCGCCGCGGTCGCGGAGGCCTTCGAGCAGGGCCCCGTCTACGTCGACCCCAGAGCCGCCGGCCAGCTCTCCCGGGAGGAGGCCGACGCGCTCGCGCAGAAGATCGAGGACGCGGACAAGCCGGTGTTCGTCGCCGTCCTGCCCGCCACCGGCGAGTTCCCGCCCGACAGCGTGCTGCGCACCGTCCGGGCCCAGACGGGCATGGCCGGCGTCTACGCGATCCGGCTCGGCGACGGCTTCGACGCCGCAGCGGACCGGGCCGTCATGCCGGCGAGCACCGTGCGCAGCCTCACCGACGCGGTGAAGGCCGGCGGGCCGGTGGACGCTGCCACCCAGCTCGACAACTTCGTCGACCAGGCCCTCGCCGAGGCCAGGGGCAGCGCCCCCGCCTCCTGGCACGGCGGGACCGCCGGCAGCGTCCCCGTCGGCGGACTGGTGACCCTCGGCGTCCTCGCCCTGGCGGGCGGCGGCGGGGCGTACGCGGTCTCGCGGCGGCGCCGCCGCAGGCGCGAGGAAGAGGAGCGCGAGGCCGTCGAGAAGCTGCGGGTCGTCGTCGACGAGGACATCACCGCCTTCGGCGAGGAACTCGACCGGCTCGACTTCCACCCTGGAGAGCCCGGCGCCGACGACGCCATGCGCACCGACTACGCCCGCGCCCTCGACGCGTACGAGCAGGCCAAGGACATCATGGCCGCCGTCGCCCGGCCCGACGAGGTCAGGGGCGTCACCGAGGCCCTGGAGGACGGCCGCTTCGCACTCGCCCGGCTCGACGCGCGGCGGCGCGGAGCCCCGCTGCCCGAGCGGAGGCCGCCCTGCTTCTTCGACCCGCGCCACGGGCCGAGCACCCAGGACGCCGAGTGGACGCCGCCCGGCGGGACGCCGCGCAGCGTGCCGGTGTGCGCGGCGGACGCGGTCCGGCTGAGCGAGGGCCGGGACCCGGCGGTGCGGACGGTCGACACCGAGTACGGGCCGCGCCCCTACTACGACGCCGGCCCCGTCTACGGCCCCTGGGCCGGCGGGTACTTCGGCGGCGGCCTGCTCCCCGGCCTGCTGATGGGCACGATGCTGGGCTCGATGATGGCCGGCCCGGCCTACGCTTCGGACTACGGCGGCGGCTTCGAAGGCGGCGACTTCGGCGGCTCGGACTTCGGCGGCGGAGACTTCTTCGGAGGCGGCGGCTTCGACGGCGGGGGCGGCTTCTAGCCGCCCCCGGGAGGTCCGATGCCCCGTGCCGCGTCAGGCGGCCGGGTTCTGCCTGACGGCCGAGATGTCGAAGGTCAGCTTCACCTTGTCGCTGACCATGACGCCGCCGGCCTCCAGCGCGGCGTTCCAGGTCAGGCCCCAGTCGGAGCGCAGGATCTCGGCGGTGCCCTCGAAGCCGACGCGCTCGTTGCCGTAGGGGTCGGTGGCGGCGCCGCCGAACTCCAGGTCGATCGAGAGGGGGCGGGTCACGTCCTTGATGGTCAGGTCGCCGGTCATCCGGTACGTGTCCGCGCCGATCCGGGCCGCCGACGTGGACCGGAAGGCCATCAGCGGGAACTGCTCCGCGGCGAAGAAGTCCTCGCCCCGCAGGTGGGCGTCGCGGTCGCCGATGCCCGTGTCGACCGAGGCGGTCTTGACGTCGATGGAGGCGGTGGAGCGCGACGGGTCGCCGCCGTCCAGGTGCAGCGAGCCCGAGTAGTCGCCGAAGCTGCCGCGGACGTTGGTCACCATCGCGTGGCGGACGGTGAAGCCGATGCTGCTGTGCGCGGCGTCGATGGCGTAGTCGCCGGTCAGGGCGGCCAGCGCCGGGTCGGCGGCGGGGACGTTCCGGGGGACGGCCTGCTCGGTGCGCCGGGTGAAGATGCCCATGGTGGTGCTCCTCGTAGTTGGTTCAACGTTCAACGACATCCACACTAGGAGCATTCCGTTTAACTTTCAACTTCTACGCCTCGGCGGTGCGGCTTTTATGGAGATCCCACAATCGGTACGGGTCTCAGATGGTGGTCTCCCTGCACTCGTCCGTGGTTCTGTGCGGGCCGGACAGCGGAACACGGCCGAGACTGTGCGGAACCAACGGAGGATTTCCATGGTGCGCTTCGTAAGGTCAGTACATGACCGTTGTGGACCAGACCCCCAGCGAGCCGACGGACGCCCGCGGGCGCGTGGCCGAGCTGCACTCCCTGCGCGAGCAGGCGCGGCGTGGACCCAGTGACCGCGCCACCGAGGCCCAGCACGCCAAGGGCAAGCTGACGGCCCGCGAGCGCATCGCGCTCCTGCTCGACGAGGGCTCCTTCAAGGAGGTCGAGCAGCTGCGCCGCCACCGGGCGAGCGGCTTCGGCCTGGAGGCGAAGAAGCCCTACACGGACGGCGTCGTCACCGGCTGGGGAACGGTCGAGGGCCGCACGGTCTTCGTCTACGCCCACGACTTCCGCATCTTCGGCGGCGCGCTCGGCGAGGCCCACGCCACCAAGATCCACAAGATCATGGACATGGCCATCGCCGCCGGAGCCCCGCTGGTCTCCCTCAACGACGGTGCCGGTGCCCGCATCCAGGAGGGCGTCTCCGCCCTCGCCGGATACGGCGGCATCTTCCAGCGCAACACCCGGGCCTCCGGCGTCATCCCGCAGATCTCGGTCATGCTCGGCCCCTGCGCCGGCGGCGCCGCGTACTCGCCGGCCCTCACGGACTTCGTGTTCATGGTCCGCGACACCTCGCAGATGTTCATCACCGGACCCGACGTCGTCCGCGCCGTCACCGGCGAGGAGATCTCCCAGAACGGCCTCGGCGGTGCGGACGTGCACGCCGAGACCTCCGGCGTCGCGCACTTCGCGTACGACGACGAGGAGACCTGCATCTCCGAGGTCCGCTACCTCATCTCGATGCTCCCCTCGAACAACCGCGAGAACCCGCCCGTCCACGAGACCGCCGACCCCGCCGACCGGCGCTCGGACGTCCTGCTGGACCTGGTCCCCGCGGACGGCAACCGCCCGTACGACATGCACAAGGTCATCGAGGAGCTCGTCGACGACGGCGACGTCCTGGAGATCCACGAGCGCTGGGCCCGCAACATCATCTGTGCTCTCGCCCGCCTCGACGGCCAGGTCGTCGGCATCGTCGCGAACCAGCCCGCCCACCTCGCGGGCGTCCTCGACATCGAGGCATCCGAGAAGGCCGCGCGCTTCGTCCAGATGTGCGACGCCTTCAACATCCCGATCGTCACCCTGCTCGACGTCCCCGGCTTCCTGCCCGGCGTCGACCAGGAGCACGGCGGCATCATCCGCCACGGCGCCAAGCTGCTGTACGCGTACTGCAACGCCACCGTGCCCCGCATCTCGCTGATCCTGCGCAAGGCCTACGGCGGCGCCTACATCGTCATGGACTCCCAGTCCATCGGCGCCGACCTGACCTACGCCTGGCCCACCAACGAGATCGCGGTCATGGGCGCCGAAGGCGCCGCGAACGTCATCTTCCGCAAGCAGATCGCCGAGGCGGAGGACCCCGAGGCCATGCGCGCCCGCATGGTCAAGGAGTACAAGGCCGAGCTGATGCACCCGTACTACGCGGCAGAGCGCGGCCTCGTCGACGACGTCATCGACCCGGCCGAGACCCGCGAGACGCTGATCGGCGCCCTCGCGATGCTCCGCAGCAAGCACGCCGACCTGCCGTCCCGCAAGCACGGCAACCCGCCGCAGTAACGAAGGAGATCTGCCGCCGATGAGCACTTCCGCCGACACCCTGCTGCGCGTCGAGAAGGGCAACGCCGCCCCCGAGGAGCTGGCCGCGATCACCGCGATCCTGCTGGCCCGCGCCGCGTCCGTGCCCGCCCAGGACGGCCCCCGCCGCCGGCGCTCCCAGGCCGGCTGGCGCCGCCTGGAGCGCACCCCCGGCTTCCGCGCCCCGCACAGCTGGCAGGGCTGACCCCGCCGAGCCCCCGTCAGGCCCCGCACCCCGCGAAGGGTGCGGGGCCTGACGCATGCCCGCCGGGATGCGCAGGACGCTCACGGGCACCCGGCCCGGGTACGGCGAAGACCCCCGGTCCGGCGGACTCGGGGGCCTTCTCGCGTGCGCGTGCTCCGCGGGGACTACCGCAGCCGTGCCATGAGGGCGTGTTCGACGAGCGTGATGAGGGCGCTCTTGGCGTCGGCGCGGTGGCGGGCGTCGGTGGTGATGATGGGGGCGTCGGGGCCGATCTGGAGTGCTTCGCGGACTTCTTCGGGGGTGTAGGGCTGGTGTCCGTCGAAGCCGTTGAGGGCGATGACGAAGGGGAGGCCGCTGTTTTCGAAGTAGTCGACGGCGGGGAAGCAGTCGGCGAGTCGGCGGGTGTCGACGAGGACGACGGCGCCGATGGCGCCGCGGACGAGGTCGTCCCACATGAACCAGAAGCGGTCCTGTCCGGGGGTGCCGAACAGGTAGAGGATGAGGTCCTGGTCCAGGGTGATGCGGCCGAAGTCCATGGCGACGGTGGTGGTCGTCTTGTCCCCGGTGTGGGTGAGGTCGTCGATGCCGGCGGAGGCGCTGGTCATGACGGCTTCGGTGCGCAGGGGGTTGATCTCGGAGACCGCGCCGACGAACGTGGTCTTGCCCACGCCGAAGCCGCCCGCCACCACGATCTTCGCGGAGGTGGTGGAGCGTGCCGCCCCGCCGTTAGAGCTTGCGAAGTCCACTGAGCACCCTTTCGAGCAGTGTCACATCTGGCTGGCCGCCGGCGGATTCGTCGCCGCCGGGCTGGTGAATGGCGACAAGGCCCGCCTCCGCCAGGTCGGCGACGAGAATGCGGGCGACACCAAGAGGAATGGAGAGGAGTGCCGAGATCTCCGCGACGGATTTGATCTCCAGGCACAGGCGGCAGATGCGCTGGTGCTCGGGCAACTGCCCTTGCAGCCGAGCGGGATCCGCCGTGGTGCTGACCAGCGCCTCGATGGCGAGCTGGTAGCGCGGCCGAGTCCGGCCGCCGGTCATTGCATACGGACGCACCAGCGGGTTGTGCGCCTTGGGGGCCTGGCCGCGGCCGGCCCGGAAGGGCTGCTGCGAGGGCCGCTGGGGCGCCTGGTGGGGCTGGGCGTACGGCTGCTGCTGGTACGGGTTCTGCTCCGGCACGGGCATGCTGGGGGCGGAGGGGAAGTTGAAGCGGTTCTGGTCGTGCCCACCCTGCGGCTGCTGCGCGCCGCCGTAAGGATGTCCTCCGGGTGTTGTCACGTCTCCTCCTCCGAACTCCAGTAACGCAGTACTCCCTGTGGAACCGCGCCACCGCACCTTACGGTGCGGTGACGCGAAACGCACTGCCTGTTTGCTAGTTGAGAAGGCTTCCCTGCAGTTCGGCGCGCAGGTCCGGGGTGAGGACCGTGCCTGCGCGGTCGACGAGGAGGGCCATCTCGTAGCCGACGAGGCCGATGTCGCACTCGGGGTGCGCGAGCACCGCGAGCGAGGACCCGTCGGAGATGGACATGAGGAAGAGGAATCCCCGGTCCATCTCGACCACGGTCTGGTTGACGGCGCCGCCCTCGAAGATGCGGGAGGCTCCGGCGGTCAGCGAGGTCAGTCCGGAGGCCACGGCCGCCAGCTGGTCGGCGCGGTCGCGCGGGAATCCGTCGGACATCGCCAGAAGGAGGCCGTCGGCGGAGACCACCACCGTGTGGGACACCCCGGGGGTGTTGTCCACGAAGTTGGTGATCAACCAGTTCAGGTTCTGTGCCGCCTGGCTCATCGGGCTCACACTAACGCTCCTGGTCATAGCTGTTACTTGACTGCTCAGTACCCGCGCTGCGTCCCTGCTGGACACCGCGCCGCAGGTTGCTCAACCTGCCGCGGACGTCCTCCGGAGCGCGGGAGACCTGGGGGCCGCCCTGCGGGGTCGTCTCCGCGGAGCCCTCGACCAGGTTGGCCTTGGGTACCCGCCGCGGGAGACCGGACGAGGTGACCCCGCCCGCCTTCGGCTCGCGGAGCTTTCCGGCCTGCTGCCAGCGCTCGTCGTTCTTCGAGCGCCAGCCCGGGCCGGCCTCCTCGTCCGCCTTCGGGGCGGCGTCCTGCTGCTGTCGCTGAGGCCGCTGCTCGAAGAGGGATCCGGGGGACTCCGCTTCCTGCTGCGCCGGCTGCCACTGCTGCTGGCTGCCGCGGCGCGGCAGGCCCGCTCCGGTCAATGCGTGACCGGTGTCGGCAGCGGCGCCCGGACGGTCGAAGCCTACGCGGTCCGCGGCGGGTTCGGGAGCGACAGGGGGTTCCGATTCGGTCCCGTACCCCTGGTCGTAGCCCTCGGAGTAGGTGTTCTGCTCCGGCCAGGCACCGTGCTGATCCTGGGTTTCGTAACCGCCCTGGTAGGCCTGGGAGTCCTGGTGCGGCTCCTGGTAGCCCGCTTCCGCATAACCGTAGTCCTGCTGCGGGTACGCCTCGTAGCCCTGCTGCTGGTGGTGCGCCTGACCGGTGTCGTACGCCGGGTCGTAGACGGGAGCCGACTGCCCGCCGTACTCCGGGTACTCCTGGTACCCGTGCTCCGGCTGCGGTTCCGCATACTCCTGGTCGGCCTGCTCCTGGCCGGCCTGCGGCTGGCCCAGCTGGGCGGCGAGGGCCGCGCGGCGCTCCTGGTTGCCCAGGGAGCGGCCCACCGGGCCCGCGGGGGCCCCGTCGGCGTCGTAGCGGGAGTCGTCGAAGCCGAGCTCGGCCGCGGTGCGCAGCGGGGCGTCCTGCTCGGCCGCCTGCTGCGGGATCATCGAGGAGACGGTGAACTCGTCGTCCGGAACGCCCTCGCCGCCGCCACCGTGGGTGATGGCGTCCGGGAGCATGATCAGCGACGTGGTGCCGGCCGCCTCGCCCGAGGGGCGCAGCTGGACGCGGATGTTGTGCCGGTCTGCCAGGCGGCCGACCACGAAGAGGCCCATGCGCTGCGAGATCGCGGCGTCCACGGTCGGCGGGTTGGCCAGCTTGTGGTTGATGTCCGCGAAGTCCTCGGCGGTCAGGCCGATGCCCTTGTCGTGGATCTCGACCATGACGCGGCCGTCGGGCAGTCGCGTGGCGTTGACGCGGACCTTGGTCTGCGGGGAGGAGAACGTGGTGGCGTTCTCCAGCAGCTCGGCGAGCAGGTGCACGAGGTCGGTCACGGCCTGGCCGTGGATCTCGGCCTCGGAGACGCCCTCGAACTCGATGCGCTCGTACTGCTCCACCTCCGAGGAGGCGGCGCGCAGGACGTCGACGAGGGGCACCGGCTGGTCCCAGCGGCGGCCCGGCTCCTCGCCCGCGAGGATGAGGAGGTTCTCGCCGTTGCGGCGCATGCGGGTGGCCAGGTGGTCCAGGCGGAAGAGGTTCTCCAGCTGGTCCGGGTCGGCCTCGTTGTTCTCCAGGTCGGTGATGAGGGTCAGCTGGCCCTCGATCAGCGACTGGTTGCGCATGGAGAGGTTCGTGAAGATCGCGTTGACGTTGCCCCGCAGGAGGGCCTGCTCGGCGGCGAGGCGGACCGCCTCGCGGTGGACCTGGTCGAACGCGCGGGCGACCTCGCCGATCTCGTCCTGGGAGTCGATCGGGATCGGGGCGACGCGGGTGTCGACCTTGCCCGGGTCGGTGCGGGAGAGCTGGTCGACGAGCGCCGGCAGGCGCTGCTCGGCGACGTCGAAGGCGGCGGAGCGCAGGCGGCGCATCGAGCGGCTCATCTGGCGGGCCACCATGCCGGCGAGGACGAACGCGGCCAGCAGGGCCACGACCACGATGGCGCCGGTGACGACGGCGTCGTTGCGGGCCTCCTCGGAGATGGCGACGGTGTCCTTGACGGCCTTGTCGAGGAGTTCCTTCTCGATCTCGGCGTAGCCCTCGAACTTGGCCGTCGCGGCGGCCTGCCAGGCCTGCGGCGTGGTGCCGTTCTTGGCGAGCACGGAGGGCTTGTCGCCGCCGGCTATCGCCTCGGTCATGCCGGCGAGCACCGAGCCGTTGACCGCGGGCGGGGCCTTGAACGGGGTGCCGGCCTGCTCGGCCTGCCCCTTCGCGGCGGCGATCTTGGCCTCGCCGTCCTTCTTCTTCTTGTCCATCACCTCGCGGAGGCGGTTGACGTCCTCCTCGGTGCCCGCCGCGACGTACTCGCCGACGGCGATCTCCTCCAGATAGGCGTACGAGGAGAAGGCGATCAGCTGTGCCTTGCGGACTTCCTCGTTCTCGCTCGGGCGGACGAGGAGGTGCGTGCCGATGGCGCGCTGGAGCGACTCGGCGGCCTTGGCGAGCTCGACCGCGTAGACCATCCGGCCGTAGCTGGTGACGTTGCCGGTTCCCAGACCCAGTTCGTTGGAGAACTGCATCAGGTAGTGCTGGACGAGGAGGTAGCCGTCCTCGGTGGGGATGGGGCCGGCCTGGGACGGCAGGTTCTTCTTCGCCGTCTCCGGGGCCGTGTAGGCGGACTTGCGGACCGCCTCCAGCTTCGGCTCCTCCTGCCGGAAGAGCTGCAGGCGGCGCTCCAGGCCCTGGTTCTCGGGGAGGTCCTTTACCGCGAGCGCGAACTTGTCCTGGGCCTCGTCGGTGGCCGCGTAGGCCTTCGCGACGGCCGGGTTGTTCCTGTCGCCCTTCAGCAGCGGCTCGGCCGTGAGGTCGCGCTCGTTGAGCAGCGCCTGGCCGTACTCCGCCGCCGCCTGGACCACGCGGGCGGTCTTCTCGGCGTCCTTGGCCTCGTTCCAGGTGTCGACGGACCCCTTCACCTGGAAGCCGCCCATGACCAGTCCGACGAGGACGGGCAGGAGCAGGATGGCGTTCAGACGGGTCGCCACACGCCAGTTGCGCGGCGAGAACCTGCTGGTGCTGCCCTTCGCCGGCGGCTGCGCGGGCACGTCGACGGGCGGTGCGGCCGCGCGCTGCGGCGGGGTGAAGTTGCCGCGCGCGGATTCATCCGCGGGGCTCGAGCTGCTTCGCCTCACTCGACCAACAACCTCTCGGCGGTGCTACTAGCTGGTTAGTTGAATTCCAGCACGGTGAACGGCCGTGTTCCAAACAGTCCGGCCGTGCGGCCCGGACGGCCCGACGGCCTACGTAAAACGGACATAAAGAGTGACCGGCGGTGAAAACGGGAACGCTCGTGCGCACAGCGGTACCACCCGACCGCACCCCGTGCCCGGCAGCGGGCAATTCTCTGTCGAAACGTTATGAACAAGCAGGGCGGGCCGTGTCGTACGACACAGCCCGCCCTGCCGCGCACACATGCCCGCCCCGTTACTTCAGCCGTGCCATGAGGGCGTGTTCGACGAGCGTGATGAGGGCGCTCTTGGCGTCGGCGCGGTGGCGGGCGTCGGTGGTGATGATGGGGGCGTCGGGGCCGATCTGGAGTGCTTCGCGGACTTCTTCGGGGGTGTAGGGCTGGTGTCCGTCGAAGCCGTTGAGGGCGATGACGAAGGGGAGGCCGCTGTTTTCGAAGTAGTCGACGGCGGGGAAGCAGTCGGCGAGTCGGCGGGTGTCGACGAGGACGACGGCGCCGATGGCGCCGCGGACGAGGTCGTCCCACATGAACCAGAAGCGGTCCTGTCCGGGGGTGCCGAACAGGTAGAGGATGAGGTCCTGGTCCAGGGTGATGCGGCCGAAGTCCATGGCGACGGTGGTGGTCGTCTTGTCCCCGGTGTGGGTGAGGTCGTCGATGCCGGCGGAGGCGCTGGTCATGACGGCTTCGGTGCGCAGGGGGTTGATCTCGGAGACCGCGCCGACGAACGTGGTCTTGCCCACGCCGAAGCCGCCCGCCACCACGATCTTCGCGGAGGTGGTGGAGCGTGCCGCCCCGCCGTTAGAGCTTGCGAAGTCCACTGAGCACCCTTTCGAGCAGTGTCACGTCCGGCGTGCCGCCGGCCTCTCCGTTGCCCGGCTGGTGGATGGCCACCATGCCGGCCTCTGCCAGGTCGGCCACCAGGATGCGCGCCACGCCGAGTGGCATCGACAGCAGGGCGGAGACCTCCGCGACCGACTTGACCTCGCGGCACAGCGTGCAGATGCGCTGGTGCTCGGGCAGCAGGTTCGACAGGTGCATCGGATCGGCGGTGGTGCTCACCAGCGCCTCGATGGCGAGCTGGTAGCGGGGCCGGGTCCGGCCGCCCGTCATCGCGTACGGGCGCACAAGCGGCTGGTCGCCCTCCGAGTACGACGAGTCGTCGTACGCATCGGAGTAGGCGGGGGGCGGGGTCATTGATCCTCCGGGCTGGACAGCAGTGGTCAGCATGCCGTCTGACGGGGCGGCCGGTGGGGGGGGACGGTATGACGGCCTGGCGGTGGTACTGGATCCCGGGGCGGGGCCCCGGTCCCCCGGCCGGAAGTACCGTCCGACCGGGGGATGGCGGGTCAGATGAGCAGGCTTCCCTGGAGCTCCGCGCGCAGGTCCGGGGTGAGGACCGTGCCTGCGCGGTCGACGAGGAGGGCCATCTCGTAGCCGACGAGGCCGATGTCGCACTCGGGGTGCGCGAGCACCGCGAGCGAGGACCCGTCGGAGACGGACATGAGGAAGAGGAACCCCCGGTCCATCTCGACCACGGTCTGGTTGACGGCCCCGCCCTCGAAGATGCGGGAGGCTCCGGCGGTCAGCGAGGTCAGTCCGGAGGCCACGGCCGCCAGCTGGTCGGCGCGGTCGCGCGGGAATCCGTCGGACATCGCCAGAAGGAGGCCGTCGGCGGAGACCACCACCGTGTGGGACACCCCGGGGGTGTTGTCCACGAAGTTGGTGATCAACCAGTTCAGGTTCTGTGCCGCCTGGCTCATCGAACTCAACTAACGCTCCTGCTGGTAAGTGGGGTCGATGTGGTAGCTGCCGGTCGCCGGGCCGTTGTTGCCGGCCTGGCGGCCCTGCTGGATACCGCGTCGGAGGTTGGTCAGACGGCCGCGGACGTCGTCCGGGGCGCGCGAGACCTGGGGACCGGCCTGGGTGTCGGTCTGCTGCTGCGCGGTGCCGGCCACGAGGTTCGCCCGCGGTACCCGGCGGGGCAGCCCCGAGGTCGTGATGCCGCCGGCGGCGGGCTGGCGCACGCGCTCGGCCTGGCGCATCAGCTCGTCGTTCGGCGAGGACCGCCAGCTGACGGTCGGCGTGCTGCCGGTCGTCGCCGCGGCCGGCTCGGCCGGCGGCTCCTGGCCGCGCTGCGGCAGCGGCTGCTGCGGGCGCCGGGCGGGAGCGGGGGCCGGGGCCGCCGGGGCGGCGGCCTGCGGCTGCTGGGGCACGGCCGGCACCTGGCCGGTGGGGCGGGAGCCCTCCGACGGGTACCAGTTCGACTCCAGCGACTCGAAGATCGGGCTGCGCTCGGGGCCGCCGGCAGCCGGCGGCAGCGCCTCGGGCTGCTGCGGCTGCGGCAGCTGCGGGGCCTGGGGCTGCTGCGGGGCGAAGCCGCCGGCGCCGGGACCGCCGGGCCGCGGGGCCTGGAATTCCTGGCGGGCGAACTGGCCCGTCGCGGACGCGTCCGCGACGCGCACGTCGGGACGCGCGAACTGCCCCGTCGTGCTGTTGCCGCCCATGCCCTGCGGAGGCGGGGCGTTGAAGTCCGGGCGCGGGAACTCCGCCGTCGAGCCGGGGCCCGAGAGCTCGTCGTGGCCGCGCGGGAACTCCTGGCCGCCCTGGCCGCCCTGGCGCGCCGGGTCGGCGCCCCAGCTGGTGGCCTGCGGGGCACCCGTGCCCGGCAGCTCCGGGCGGGCGGCGCCGCCGCGCGGCGGCAGCTGCGCCCGCGGCCGCGCTGCGCCGGGGCCGCGGGGGCGCCGCGGGAGCGGGGGCCTGGCCCGAGGGGGCGGCCGGCTGCGGCGGCTGCGGCCGCTCGAAGCCGCTGCCCTGCGCGAAGCCGGCGGGGGCCGAAGCCGGGGGAGCCGCAGCGGGGCGCTGCTGGAGGCCGCCGGGGGCACCCGGACCACCGGGAGCACCCGGGCCGTGGCCGGGGCCGCCGGCCGGAGCGCGGTTCGGCATCGGTGCACCGCCGCCGAAGCCGCCCTGGTCCTGCCCCGCCGGAGCGGCGGGCAGGCCGGGACCGCCCTGCGGACGGCCGCCCGGAGCGCCCTGCTGCGGGCGGTTGCCCTGCGGGCCGCCCGCACCGCGCTGGCCTGCCAGCGCTGCGCGCTGGCCCATGGCCGCGGCCACACCGCTGCGCTGCGGAGCGGCACCGGCGCCCTGGCGGGCGCCGCCGGCCGGGCCGGAGCCCTGGCCCGCGGGGGCGCCGGGGGCGCCCTGCTGGCCCGCGGCACCCTGGCCGCCGGGACCACCGGGGCCGCCCGGCTTCTTGCCGCCCTGGGCGACGTCCACCGGCAGCATGACGAGGGCCGTGGTGCCGCCCGAGTCGGACGGGCGCAGCTGGATGCGGATGCCGTGTCGCAGGGACAGGCGGCCGACCACGAAGAGGCCCATGCGGCGGGAGACGGAGACGTCCACGGTCGGCGGCGCGGCGAGCCGCTCGTTGATCGCGGCGAGGTCCTCGGGGGAGAGGCCGATGCCGGTGTCGTGGATCTCGACCAGCACGCGGCCGTCGGGCAGCGCGTGGCCGGTGACCTTGACCTTGGTCTGGGGGGAGGAGAACGACGTGGCGTTCTCCAGCAGCTCGGCGAGCAGGTGCACGAGGTCGTTGACGACGCGGCCGGCGACATCGGTGCCCGGCACCGACGCCAGCTCGATGCGCTCGTACTGCTCCACCTCGGACGCCGCGGCGCGGAGCACGTCGACGAGCGGTACGGGGCGGGTCCACCGGCGGCCAGGCTCCTCGCCCGCGAGGACGAGGAGGTTCTCGCCGTTCCGGCGCATGCGGGTGGCGAGGTGGTCGAGCTTGAAGAGCGAGGACAGCTGGTCCGGGTCGGCCTCGCGGGACTCCAGCTCGGAGATGAGCGAGAGCTGGCGCTGGATGAGGCCCTGGGAGCGGCGCGAGAGGTTGGTGAACATCGCGTTGACGTTGCCCCGCAGGAGGGCCTGCTCTGCGGCGAGTCGGACCGCCTCGCGGTGCACGTCGTCGAAGGCCGCGGCCACCTGGCCGATCTCGTCGCGGGTGTGCAGGCCGACGGACTCCACGGACGTGTCGACGTCCTGCGGGTCGGACTCGGAGAGCTGCTTGACGAGCTCGGGCAGGCGGTCCTGGGCGACCCGGGTCGCGGTGTCCTGCAGGCGGCGCAGCGAGCCGATCATCGACCGCGCCATCACGAACGCGCCGACCAGGGACACGCCGAGGACGAGGAGGATCAGCGCACCGTTGATGATGGCGTCGCGCTGCGACTCGTTCTTCAGCTCGCGGGCCTTCTGCTCCATGTCCTCGAGCAGCGTCAGCTCGATGACCTTCATGGCCTGGAGCTTGGTGTCGTCCGCGTCGTACCAGTCCATCCAGGAGCGGTACTGCGTCTCCTTCGCGAACTGGTTGGGGTTCGACAGGACGCGGCGGGTGTAGTGGTCCGCCTTGCCGATCTCGGGGTTGCCGTCGCCGAGCGCCGCGAGGAGGTCCTCGGAGTTGCCCTGGTAGACGAGCTCGAAGGTCTTCTTCGCCTGGCCCTCGCCGCGCTGCGCGGAGAGGGCGTACAGGCGGTCGTTCTCGGTGAGGTTGCCGGTCTTCTCGCCGCCGTCGGGCAGCGAGGCGGCGATGATGGCGCGCTGGATCGAGGCGTACTCCTTCGCGGAGGAGAACGCGGCGAGGGCGCGCGTACGCTTGATCATCTCCGGGCTGGAGGTGGCCTGCGCCATGTCCTGGGAGAGCGAGAGCAGTGAGACGATCAGCTGGTTGTACTCGGTGACGGTCTGCTGCGCGCCGTTCTGGTACGCGTTCTTGCGGACCGTGTCCAGGCTGGCGAGCTGGCGGCCGATCTGCAGGATGTTGTTGCGGATCGACTTGAGCGTCTCGTCCTTGTCCTCGGCGGTGTCGACGCGGTCGGTCGCGTTGGCGAAGGACTTCGCGGCGGCGTCGGTCTGCGCGCGGACACCCGTGACGAGGGTGTCCATCTTGCCGGACTTGTCGGTCGACAGCGGACCCGCGGAGCGGTCGCGCTCCTCCTGGAGCGCGGCGGCCAGGTTGGTGGCCTGCCGGGTCATCGTCGTCAGCAGCTGCATGTGCTCCAGCTGCTCGATGTCGTTGAGCGAGTCGTTGATGCGGAAGCCGCCGAGGCTGGTGGCGGCGACGACGGGGAGGGTCAGCAGCGACACCAGGCGCGTGCTGATGCGCCAGTTCTGCATGTGCAGGCGGGAGCCGGGCCCGGGAGGGGCCGCGGGTATCGCGGTGTCCTTCTCGGCCGGGGACTCGGCCGCGGCCTTGCCCTTGTTCTTGCCCCGGGCCTTGATGCGCGTGGCCTTGCTCTTCACGCCGCCCTTCGCACCGGCGGCCTCGGGGGCCGCACCTTCGAGGGCCGGCCCGCGGCCTTGGGCGTGCTGGGGCGAGGAGCCTCGGTCGGTCCCGCCGCGAGGCTCCTGCTCCGCAGCAGCTTCCCCTCGGCCCTGAAGGGCCTGGGGAGACCCCTTGCCATCCCGCTTGAATCGTCCCTGCACTAGCGTCGCAACCTCTGGACCAGGCGTCCCGCCGGGCGACGGTGGGACGGTGTCGAGTCGTGGGGCGCTTGCTTGCGGCCCCATGGTGGTCGTCGGTGACCGGCGCGTCATCCTTCCGTTACCGCCGCGCGGCGCGGTCTCGCGCCACCTGCGCGCCGGGGTTCTCCCGCGGCGGTCCCGCGAATTCCAGCACAGTGGCGGATCTCCAACAAGGTGCGCGTGCCCGCACCCGGAGTCCGCCACACCATGTGACCGCTGCGCTACGTACGGTGCGAGACCTTTCGGTGTGAATCGGACTTACGCTGTCCAAACGCCATGGCTGGCAAGGTGTCCCAGTCGTAATGATCAGGAGCGGAATGGCTTGTTCGGTGGCGCAATGTCCGTTTCGGCACCCGTAGTTGACTGCCTGTTATGTCCGTATTGCCGGGCAGCTGGTGAGCAAACTCACATGTCCGTGGCCAATACTTGCCGGTTCAGGCGGGGATTCCGATGTTTAGCCTTGCCCTTTACAGGGTTGAAGGAACCGACAACCCCACCCGACGACCGAGCCGAGGCCCGAGACTCCGATGAAGACGACGATGCTGTTCCGCAACATAGCCAACCCGCGCCGCACCACCCTCGCGCACCTCAAGGACGCCGAGGAACTGCAGGCGCCCCAGGCTCCGGAGCACGCCGTCGAGCTGCCCACCCAGACCGCGAACCCGCGCCGCACCGTCCTGATGGACGCCCCCGCCGCCGCGCCCGCCGCCCCGTAGCTCGGCAGGCAGCGGCCGTGCAGCCGCCGGCGCCCCGCGACGGGCCGCCGGCGGGAAGAGCGCCGGGCCCCGCCTCCCACCGCGTTAGCCTGGAGTCCGCAGACTCCAGCCAGCGGAAATGACAGAGGGGCAGACGCAAAGCGTGCGCATCGCCAGGTTCTCGATCGACGGCAATGTCGCGTTCGGCGCGGTCGAGGGCGACTCGGCCCCCGGCGCCGGGGGCGAGCTTGTCCTCGACATCATCAAGGGCATCCCGTTCGCGGACTTCGAGCTGTCCGGCACGAAGGTCCCGCTGAGCAAGGTCCGGCTGCTGCCGCCCGTGCTCCCGAACAAGGTCGTGGCCGTCGGCCGCAACTACGCGGAGCACGCGGCGGAGCTGGGCAACGCCGTGCCCGACGCGCCGATCACCTTCTTCAAGCCGTCCACCTCGGTGATCGGCCCCGGCGACCCCATCCCCTACCCCTCCTTCTCCCAGGACGTCCACCACGAGGCGGAGCTCGCCGTGGTGATCGGCCGGATGTGCCGCGAGGTCCCCCGCGAGCGGGTGGCCGAGGTCGTCCTCGGCTTCACGTGCGCCAACGACGTCACCGCCCGCGACGTGCAGAAGCGCGAGCAGCAGTGGGCCCGGGCCAAGGGCTTCGACGGCGCCTGCCCGCTCGGCCCCTGGATCGAGACCGGCATCGACCCGGCGGCCGTCGCCGCGGGCCTGGCCGTCCAGTGCACCGTCAACGGCGAGCAGCGCCAGCTCGGCAGCACCGCCGACATGGTCCGCTCCGTCGAGGACCTCGTCGTCCACATCAGCGAGGCGATGACGCTGCTCCCCGGCGACGTCATCCTCACGGGGACCCCGGCCGGAGTCGGCCCCCTCAGCGTCGGCGACGAGGTCGCCGTCACCATCGAAGGCATCGGCACTCTCACCAACAAGGTGATCAAGCGTGGCTAACGCGACCCCCGTCCGCGTACGTTTCTGTCCCTCGCCGACCGGCAACCCCCACGTGGGCCTGGTCCGCACCGCCCTGTTCAACTGGGCGTTCGCCCGCCACCACGGCGGCACGTTCGTCTTCCGCATCGAGGACACCGACGCGGCCCGCGACTCCGAGGAGTCGTACGTCCAGCTGCTGGACTCGCTGCGCTGGCTCGGCTTCACCTGGGACGAGGGCCCCGAGGTGGGCGGCCCGCACGCCCCGTACCGCCAGTCGCAGCGCATGGAGATCTACGCGGACGTCGCGAAGAAGCTCAAGGACGGCGGCTACGCCTACGACTGCTACTGCACCACCGAGGAGCTCGACGCCCGCCGCGCGGCCGCCCGCGCCGCCGGCAAGCCCTCCGGCTACGACGGCCACTGCCGCGAGCTGAGCGCAGTCCAGCTGGAGGCCTACCAGGGCGAGCACCGCACGCCGATCGTCCGCTTCCGGATGCCCGACGAGCCGATCACCTTCACCGACCTGGTCCGCGGCGAGCTGACCTTCACCCCGGAGAACGTGCCGGACTTCGGCATCCTGCGCGCCAACGGCGCCCCGCTCTACACGCTCGTCAACCCGGTCGACGACGCGCTGATGGAGATCACGCACGTGCTGCGCGGCGAGGACCTGCTCTCCTCCACCCCGCGCCAGATCGCCCTGTACAAGGCGCTCATCGAGCTCGGCGTCGCCAAGGCCGTCCCGCAGTTCGGCCACCTGCCGTACGTCATGGGCGAGGGCAACAAGAAGCTCTCCAAGCGCGACCCGGAGTCCTCGCTCAACCTCTACCGCGAGCGCGGCTTCCTCCCCGAGGGCCTGCTGAACTACCTCTCGCTGCTCGGCTGGTCCTTCTCCAAGGACCAGGACGTCTTCTCGGTCGAGGAGATGGTGGCGAAGTTCGACATCGACGGCGTCAACGCCAACCCGGCCCGCTTCGACCTGAAGAAGGCCGAGGCGATCAACGCCGACCACATCCGCCGGCTGGACGGGAAGGCCTTCGCCGACGCGTGCGCCCCGTGGCTGCAGGCCCCCTTCGCCAACTGGGAGCCCGAGGACTTCGACGCCGACGCCTGGGCGGCCATCGCGCCGTACGCCCAGACCCGCGTGACCGTCCTGTCGGACATCACCGCGAACGTCGACTTCCTCTTCCGCAAGGAGCCGGTCGAGGACCAGGCCTCCTGGGACAAGGCGATGAAGGGCGACCCCGCGGGCCTGCTGACCTCGGCCCGCGCCCGCCTGGAGACGGCCGACTGGAACGACCCCGAGGCGCTCAAGCAGGCCGTCCTCGCCGCGGGCGAGGCCCACGGCCTCAAGCTCGGCAAGGCGCAGGCGCCGGTGCGCGTCGCCGTCACCGGCCGCACCGTCGGCCTGCCGCTCTTCGAGTCCCTGCAGATCCTGGGCAGGGAGCGCTCGCTGGCGCGCATCGACGCCGCCCTGGCCAAGCTGGCCGCCACCGCCGCCTGACCAGCGGCTCGCCCGTCCCGCAGGGGGCGGCCTCCGGCACACGCCGGAAGCCGCCCCCTGCGGCGTCCCGCCCGGCGTCCGGCCGCCGTCCGGCCGGACTTCCCCGTACGCCCCCGCCCGGCGTGCGCCGGGGGTAGCCTCGGCGGTATGCCGATCCGCGCCGTGCTGTGGGACATCGACGACACCCTGTTCGACTACACGGGGGCGGACACCGCCGGGCTCGCGCGCCGGCTCGCCGAGGTCGGGCTGGGGGAGCGCTACGGGTCGCCCGCCGAGGCGCTCGCGCTGTGGCGGGAGGCCACGGTCCGCCAGTGGGACCGCTTCGCGGCCGGGAAGACCACCTTCCAGGGGCAGCGGCGCGACAGGGTGCGGGACTTCCTCGGGGAGCCGGCGATGGACGACGCCGAGGCCGACGCCTGGTTCGACCGGTACGTCGCGCACTACAAGGCCGCCTGGGCGGTCTTCCCGGACGTCCTGCCCGCGCTGGACGCGCTGGCGGGCCGCTACCGCCACGGCGTGCTCTCCAACTCCTCCACCGCCAACCAGGACGCCAAGCTCCGCCACCTGGGACTGCGCGAACGCTTCGAAGTGCTCCTGTGCGCCGCCGAACTGGGCGTCAGCAAGCCCGAGGCGGCCGCCTTCCTCGCCGCCTGCGAGGCGCTCGGGCTGCCGCCGGCGGAGGTCGCGTACGTGGGCGACCAGCCGGAGATCGACGCACGGGGCGCCCGGGACGCCGGCCTCACCGCGGTGTGGCTGGATCGCGACGGTGTACGCGGCCCCGGGCCGGCCGGAGTGCACCGGATCGCGGGGCTCGCCCAGCTCCCGGAGGTGCTGGCGCGGGATACCCGTTTTGGAGCACGGTCAGCCATCCGGTAATGTTCTTTCTGCGCCGCCGGAGCGGGCCGAAAGGCCGGAGACGGAGGCGCAGCCCGAAGAAAGCCCCGCAAGGGGTTGACTTCTGGTGGGGTATGGTGTAATTGGCAACACGAGGGTTTCTGGTTCCCTTATTCTAGGTTCGAGTCCTGGTACCCCAGCGCAGTGCAGCAGTAACGCAGTGCTTTGCCCCCGTTGTGTAGCGGCCTAGCACGCCGCCCTCTCAAGGCGGTAGCGCCGGTTCGAATCCGGTCGGGGGTACAGATCCTTCCCGCGAGGGGTCCTGGGTAGCTCCCGGACATCTTGATGCAGGATCGCCAGGGCCCCCGTTGTGTAGCGGCCTAGCACGCCGCCCTCTCAAGGCGGTAGCGCCGGTTCGAATCCGGTCGGGGGTACTGAGGTCTGGTTCAGACCACCTTGGGCTATGGTGTAATTGGCAACACGAAGGTTTCTGGTTCCTTTGTTCTAGGTTCGAGTCCTGGTAGCCCAGCGCAGTGCAGCATCGACTGCAAGGCACGCCCCCGTTGTGTAGCGGCCTAGCACGCCGCCCTCTCAAGGCGGTAGCGCCGGTTCGAATCCGGTCGGGGGTACATCGAGGGAGAGGCCCTCCGCGTTCACCGCGGAGGGCCTCTTCCGTGTTTCCCGCAGCTTCCGGGCCCGCGCAGAAGTACGGGCCCGGAGGCGCGTGTTCGGACGTATGCGGCGTCGTACGCGCCCCCGGGCCCGGGGGAGTGGGGAAGGGCGGCGGGCCGGTCAGCCCGCGCGGCGCAGGGCCTCGGTGAGGCGCGCCGCGGCGTCGATGACGGCCTGCGCGTGCATCCGGCCCGGGTGGCGCGTCAGGCGCTCGATCGGCCCGGAGACCGACACGGCCGCCACCACCCGGTTCGACGGCCCGCGCACCGGCGCCGAGACGGACGCCACACCCGGCTCCCGCTCGCCGATCGACTGCGCCCAGCCGCGGCGCCGCACACCCGACAGCGCCGTCGCCGTGAAGCGGGCGCCCTGCAGGCCGCGGTGCAGCCGCTCCGGCTCCTCCCAGGCCATCAGGATCTGCGCGGCGGAGCCCGCCTTCATCGGCAGCGTGGAGCCGACCGGGACGGTGTCCCGCAGGCCCGACAGCCGCTCCGCGGCCGCCACGCAGATGCGCATGTCGCCCTGCCGGCGGTAGAGCTGCGCGCTCTCGCCCGTCACGTCGCGCAGGTGGGTCAGTACCGGTCCCGCCGTGGCCAGCAGCCGGTCCTCGCCGGCCGCGGCGGCGAGCTCCGCCAGCCGCGGTCCGAGGATGAACCGGCCCTGCATGTCCCTCGCCACCATCCGGTGGTGTTCCAGTGCCACGGCCAGGCGATGTGCCGTGGGTCGTGCAAGCCCTGTCGCCGCGACCAGCCCGGCGAGGGTGGCCGGACCGGACTCCAGTGCGCTCAAAACCAGAGCTGCCTTGTCGAGAACGCCGACGCCGCTAGAGTTGTCCATGAAACGATATTCACGTCTCACACTGTGAAACGCAAGTTCAAATTTTCCAAGAACCAGCGAGTCTGTATGTGCGGGTCCACGAACCACTGGGTCCGAGGCCGTCGTCCGGCACGTGGGGTACCGGCGATCAGGCGCACCACATCTCTATGAAGCGCCGGCCGCACCGGCCGGCCGGAGGGAAAGCGATGGGTAGGACACTCGCGGAGAAGGTCTGGGACGACCACGTCGTCCGGCGCGCCGAGGGCGAGCCCGACCTCCTCTTCATCGATCTGCACCTGCTGCACGAGGTGACCAGCCCCCAGGCGTTCGAAGGCCTGCGGCAGGCCGGCCGCAAGGTCCGCCGTCTCGACCTCACCATCGCGACCGAGGACCACAACACCCCCACCCTCGACATCGACAAGCCGATCGCGGACCCGGTCTCCCGGGCCCAGCTGGAGACGCTGCGCAGGAACTGCGCCGAGTTCGGGGTGCGCCTGCACCCGCTGGGCGACGTCGAGCAGGGCGTCGTCCACGTGGTGGGACCGCAGCTGGGCCTGACCCAGCCGGGCACCACCGTCGTCTGCGGCGACTCCCACACCTCGACGCACGGCGCCTTCGGCGCCCTCGCCTTCGGCATCGGCACCAGCCAGGTCGAGCACGTCCTGGCCACCCAGACGCTGCCCCTGGCCCGCCCCAAGACCATGGCGATCACCGTCACCGGCGAGCTGGCCGAGGGCGTCACCGCCAAGGACCTGATCCTGGCGATCATCGCCAGGATCGGCACCGGCGGCGGCCAGGGCTACGTCATCGAGTACCGCGGCGAGGCCGTCGAGAAGCTGTCGATGGAAGCCCGCATGACCGTCTGCAACATGTCGATCGAGGCCGGCGCCCGCGCCGGCATGATCGCCCCCGACCAGACGACCTTCGACTACCTGAAGGGCCGCGACCACGCCCCCACCGGCGAGGACTGGGACGCCGCGGTCGCCTACTGGAAGACCCTGCGCACCGACGACGACGCCGTCTTCGACGCGGAGGTCGTCATCGACGGCTCTTCGCTGTCCCCGTTCGTCACCTGGGGCACCAACCCGGGACAGGGCGCGCCGCTGTCGGCGAACGTCCCCGACCCGGCTTCGTACGAGGACGCCTCGGAGCGCCTCGCGGCCGAAAAGGCCCTGGAGTACATGGGGTTGACCGCCGGGCAGCCGCTGCGCGACATCCGTGTCGACACCGTCTTCGTAGGCTCCTGCACCAACGGCCGGATCGAGGACCTCCGCGCCGTCGCCGACGTCATCAAGGGCCGCAAAGTCGCCGACGGCGTACGGATGCTGGTCGTCCCCGGCTCCGTCCGCGTCGCCCTGCAGGCGGTCGAGGAGGGCCTGGACAAGGTCTTCAAGGACGCGGGCGCCGAATGGCGGCACGCCGGCTGCTCCATGTGCCTGGGCATGAACCCCGACCAACTGGCGCCCGGCGAGCGCTCCGCCTCTACCTCGAACCGCAACTTCGAGGGCCGGCAGGGCAAGGGCGGCCGCACCCACCTGGTCTCCCCGCAGGTCGCCGCCGCCACCGCGGTCCTGGGCCACCTGGCCTCGCCCGCCGACCTGTCCGACGTCCACGCCACCGCCGGAGTCTGAACCATGGAAGCCTTCACCACCCACACCGGCCGGGCCGTGCCGCTGCGCCGCAGCAACGTCGACACCGACCAGATCATCCCCGCCCACTGGCTCAAGAAGATCACCCGCGACGGGTTCGAGGACGGGCTCTTCGAGGCCTGGCGCAAGGACCCCGACTTCGTCACCAACCGCCCCGAGCGCGCCGGCGCCACCGTGCTCGTCGCCGGACCCGACTTCGGTACCGGCTCCTCCCGCGAGCACGCCGTCTGGGCGCTGCAGAACTTCGGGTTCAAGGCGGTGATCTCCTCCCGCTTCGCCGACATCTTCCGGGGCAACTCCCTGAAGAACGGACTGCTGACGGTGGTCCTGCCGCAGGAGACCGTCGACCGGCTGTGGGAGCTGACCGAGGCCGACCCGGCCGCCGAGGTGACCGTCGACCTCGTCGCCCGGCAGGTCCGCGCGGCGGGAATCGAGGCCGAGTTCGAGCTCGACGACAACGCCCGGTGGCGTCTGCTGGAGGGCCTGGACGACATCTCCCTCACCCTTCAGAACGAAGCGGACATCGCCGCTTACGAAAGCGCCAGGCCCGCCTTCAAGCCGCGTACGATTCGCGCCTGATTACAGTCTGAGCAGCGCTTATTCACCCCCGGGTGATCACGGCGAGAACTCTGTGCCCCCCGCCCCAGGGCGGGGGGCACAGCTGCGTGTTGAGGCCCCGTGAGGCGACAACTCGCCCCAGATGGCACAATCTGTGCATGGAACGCGACAGTCAACTGGAGCTCTACCGACTCGTCGCGGACCGGTTGAAAGAAGCACACACACGGGTGCGCACGCTGCAAGTCCCGGAGGGCGTAAGGATGGCGCTGTCCCGGAAGCTGCTGGTCGTCACGGCCGCGGCGAAGCACGATCTCGCCGATGCGGCAAGGCGCCTGGACAGGTTGATGAAGGACCTCGACGAGGGTCGATTCCCTGAAGGCGACTGATGCGAAGGAACTCCGCAACGGGCACTCCCGTTGCGGCACTAGGGTGATTAGCCCGTTTCGTGTTTGATTTGCGGTATATATCCGCCTAACGTGCGAAATAAGCTTGAACACATTCGTTCTGGCGAGGTCTCCGAAGGGGAAGACGTGAACAAGGCGCAGCTCGTAGAAGCGATTGCCGACAAGCTGGGCGGCCGCCAGCAGGCCGCCGACGCCGTCGACGCGGTACTGGACGCCATGGTCCGCGCGGTCGTGGCGGGCGACCGGGTCTCGGTCACCGGCTTCGGCTCGTTCGAGAAGGTCGACCGGCCGGCCCGCTACGCCCGGAACCCGCAGACGGGTGAGCGCGTCCGGGTCAAGAAGACCTCGGTTCCCCGCTTCCGCGCGGGCCAGGGCTTCAAGGACCTGGTCAGCGGCACCAAGAAGCTCCCCAAGGGCGACGAGGTGGCCGTGAAGAAGGCCCCCAAGGGCAGCCTGATGGCAGCGGCCGCCGCCGGCGGCAGCCGCTCCACGGTCAAGAAGGCCGCGGCGAAGAAGACCACCGCGAAGAAGGCCGCCCCGGCCAAGAAGGCGGCCACCGCCGCGAAGACCGCGACGGCGAAGAAGACCACCGCGAAGAAGACCGCGGCCACGGCCAAGAAGGCCGCGCCGGCGGCGAAGAAGACCACCACCGCGAAGACCGCCGCGTCGAAGACGACCGCCGCCGCGAAGAAGACCACCGCGAAGAAGACCGCGCCGGCGAAGAAGACCGTCGCGAAGAAGGCGCCCGCCAAGAAGGCGACGGCGCGCAAGACCGCCACCGCGAAGAAGACGGCCACCCGCAAGAAGTAGCCCCGGGCACGTCGCACACACGCCGGGCCGGCTCCCCTCGGGAGCCGGCCCGCGGTGCGTCCGCGCAGGCCGGAGCAGGTGCGGCGAGCGCCGGTGCCCGCCTGCCCGGACGGCCCGCCTAGAAGGTCTGCAGGGTGACCAGGGTGATCCTCAGCGACGCCCCGCGCCCCTCGGTCTCGATCCGCACCCGCTGCCCCGGCCGCAGCAGCCGCAGGCCGCCCGCGTCGAAGGCGGGGGCGTCGAACGGCACCGGCGTGCCGTCGTCCAGCAGCACACTGCCGCTGCGGGTCGTGGGATCGTACGTGTACGCGGTCGCCTGCATACGGGCACTGTATCCGGCCGTGTGCAGCCCCACCCCCAGCGTGAGCGCCGCCCGCAGGTCCGCCCCGGTGTCCACGTCCCGCCGGACGCTGTCCACCCCGGACAGCGGGATTTCCACCGCCCCCGACGCGGAATGCCGCGCCCGCGACGGGCCGCCGAACGCGGGTGCCAATTCCGACTCCGGACCCGCCGAAAGCAGCGTCGTACCGAATCCCGCGGCATCCGCGAGAAATGCCCGGGGAAATACGGATGCGGTTTCGAGCACGCGTAGCAATTCCCCCGGGCGCAGCGCGGGCAGGTCCGCGTTCATCGCGGCCACCGCCGCCCGCGGCCGACCCGCCCGGATCCGGCGCGCGCCGTGCGCCAGCGCCGCATTGAGGCCCCCGCCCGGCACGTCCGCCACGATGCGCGCTCCGAGCCGGGCCAGTTCCCCGCCGGCCCTCGCGTCGTCCGTCACCACCACCACGTCACGCACAGCCGGGCAGGCCAGCGCCCCGGCCACCGTGTCCTGCGCGAACGCCAGCGCCAGCCCCGGCCGGGCAGCGCCCACGGCCGCCGCGAGGCGGCTCTTGGCCACCGCGAGGGGCTTGAGCGGGATCACCAGGCTCCAGACGGCGTCCGTGGCGGACTCCTTCCCTCCGAGGGCGGCGGCGCGGGCGCGCACCGCGGCCGGGCGCGGTCCGCCCGCCGGGCAGGGGCCCATTGTCGCCCGAGCCCCGGCCCGGGGCCCGGCCCGCCTGAGCGGGGCGTACGGTGTTCTCGACAGAGACCGGGCCGGGCGCCACACTTGTCCGGCCCGCAGAGGTGCCCCAGCCGCGCACCGGTCGTAGAGGAAGGTGTCCGAGTGTCCCGCCGCAGAATCGGCTTCTGGTACCGCCTGGCCGCGGTCATCGCAAAACCGCCGCTGGTCGTGTTCTTCAAGCGGGACTGGCGGGGAATGGAACACATTCCGGCGGACGGCGGGTTCATCACCGCCGTCAACCACAACTCGTACCTGGACCCGCTGTCCTACGCGCACTTCCAGTACAACAGCGGCCGCGTGCCCCGCCTCCTCGCCAAGGCCGCCCTCTTCAGGGTCCCCTTCGTCGGCGCCATCCTGCGCGGCTCCGGCCAGATCCCGGTCTACCGGGAGACCACCAACGCCCTGGACGCCTTCCGGGCCGCCGTCGAGGCGATCGAGCGCGGCGAGTGCGTCGCCTTCTACCCCGAGGGCACCCTCACCCGCGACCCCGACATGTGGCCGATGGCCGGCAAGACCGGCGCCGCCCGCGTCGCCCTCATGACCAGGGCGCCCGTCATCCCGGTGGCCCAGTGGGGCGCCAACCTGGTCATGCCGCCGTACGCCAAGGAGAACAAGGTCCGCCTCTTCCCCCGCAAGACCCTCCAGGTCCTCGCCGGGCCGCCCGTGGACCTCTCCGCGTACTACGACCGGGAGCCCACGCCGGAGGTCCTCAAGGAGGCCACCGAGGCCATCATGGCCGCCATCACCCGGCAGCTGGAGGAACTGCGCGGAGAGAAGGCGCCCGACCAGCCCTACGACCACCGCAAGGCCAGGGCGGAACAGCGGCGCAAGGCCGCGGAACAGGACCACAAGTGACCGCTCCCGTGAAGGCCGCCGTCTTCGGCACCGGCTCCTGGGGAACCGCCTTCGCCATGGTGCTCGCCGACGCCGGCTGCGAGGTGGTCCTGTGGGGCCGCCGCCAGGAGCTCGCCGACGCCGTCAACACCACCCGGACCAACCCGGACTACTTCCCCGGCGTCGAGCTCCCCGCGGGCATCCGCGCCACCACCGACGCGGCCGAGGCCGCGCGCGGCGCCGACTTCGCCGTCCTCGCCATCCCCTCGCAGACCCTGCGCGGCAACCTCGCCGAGTGGGCCCCGCTGCTCCCGCCCGACGCCGTCCTCGTCTCCCTGATGAAGGGCATCGAACTGGGCACCGCCAAGCGGATGAGCGAGGTCATCGAGGAGGTCGCCAAGGTCCCGCCGGCCCGCGTCGCCGTCGTCACCGGCCCCAACCTGGCCCGCGAGATCGTCGCCCGGCAGCCCGCCGCCGCCGTCGTCGCCTGCTCCGACGAGGCCGTCGCCCAGCGCCTCCAGGCGGCCTGCCACACCCCCTACTTCCGCCCCTACACCAGCACCGACGTCATCGGCTGCGAGCTCGGCGGAGCGGTGAAGAACGTCATCGGCCTGGCCGTCGGCATCGCCGACGGCATGGGCCTCGGCGACAACACCAAGGGCTCCCTGATCACCCGCGGCCTCGCGGAGGCGACCCGCCTCGGCCTCGCCATGGGCGCCGACCCGCTCACCTTCTCCGGCCTCGCCGGCCTCGGCGACCTGGTCGCCACCTGCTCCTCGCCGCTCTCCCGGAACCACACCTTCGGCACCAACCTCGGCCGGGGCATGACCCTGGAGGAGACCATCGCGGTCACCAAGCAGACCGCCGAGGGCGTCAAGTCCTGCGAGTCGGTGGCCGATCTGGCCCGCCGCCACGGCGTCGACATGCCGATCACCGAGACGGTCGTCGAGATCGTCCACCACGGCAAGCCGCCGCTCGTCGCGCTGAAGGAGCTGATGGCGCGCAGCGCCAAACCGGAACGGCGCTGACTCCTTTCCGGACGCCCGAGCGGGTACCCTCGTGGCGATATGAGCAGCGAGAACCTCCCCCAGTCCCCTGAGCAGCAGGGCCGCAAGCCCCGCGTGGCGGTCGTGTTCGGCGGCCGCAGCTCGGAACACGCCATCTCGGTCGTCACCGCGGGTGCCGTGCTGCGCGCCATCGACCGCTCCAAGTACGAGGTGCTGCCCATCGGCATCACCTCGGACGGGCGGTGGGCGCTGACCGCCGACGAGCCCGAGCGGATGGCCATCGCCGACCGCCGGCTGCCGAGCGTCGCCGAACTCGCCGAATCGGACGAGGGCGGCGTCGTGCTCTCCGTCGACCCGGCCAGCCGCGAGGTCGTCTACACGGAGCCGGGCGCCGTCCCCAAGGCCCTGGGCGAGGTCGACGTCGTCTTCCCGATGCTGCACGGCCCGTACGGCGAGGACGGCACCCTGCAGGGCCTGCTGGAGCTCTCCGGCGTCCCCTACGTCGGCTCCGGCGTCCTCGCCTCCGCCGTCGGCCAGGACAAGGAGTACATGAAGCGGGTCTTCACCTCCTTCGGCCTGGCCGTCGGCCCGTACCTGACCGTCCGCCCCCGCGAGTGGCAGGCCGACCCGGACGCGGCGAAGGGCCGCATCCTGGACTTCGCCGCCGAGCACGGCTGGCCGCTGTTCGTGAAGCCCGCCCGGGCCGGCTCCTCCATCGGCATCACCAAGGTCGACGACGTCTCCGGCCTCGACGCGGCGATCCGCGAGGCGCAGCGCCACGACCCGAAGGTCATCGTCGAGGCGCTGCTGCGCGGCCGCGAGATCGAGTGCGGGGTCCTGGAGTTCGAGGACGGCCCCCGCGCGAGCGCGCCCGCCGAGATCCCGCCGGTCTCCAGCCACGACTTCTACGACTTCGAGGCCAAGTACATCGACTCGGCGGCGGGCATCGTGCCGGCCCCGCTCACCCCGGAGCAGACCGCCGAGGTGCAGCGGCTCGCGGTCGAGGCCTTCGAGGCCGCGTCCTGCGAGGGCCTGGTGCGCGCCGACTTCTTCCTCACCGAGGACGGCACGTTCGTCATCAACGAGATCAACACCATGCCGGGCTTCACGCCGATCTCCATGTACCCGCGGATGTGGCAGGAGTCGGGCGTCCCGTACCCGGAGCTGGTGGACCGCCTGATCCAGGCGGCGCTGCGCCGGCCCACGGGGCTGCGCTAGCCGGCGCCCCGGGCCGCGGCCCTACGACGCAGACCGCCCGCCGGGGATCCCGGCGGGCGGTCGGTGTGCGCGCGGGGCGCGGGTCAGGAGGCGATCCCCTCGGGGACGGCGGCCGCCACCGCGGCGGACAGCCCGACCAGCATCCCCGCGTCGGCGGCGTGCTCGGCGTCGACCATGACCTCCGTGTACGCCAGCCGCATCCCGGTGGTGAACCGGAACGACCCGTCGTCCCGCTTCTCCAGCAGCCAGGCCACCCCGTTCACGTGGATGCCCTCCTGCTTCGGATCGAGCATCTTCGCGGGCTTGGGGACGCCGCACCGCAGTACGATCGCCGAGCCGCCCCACGCGGCGGTCAGCTCGGACTCCGGCTCGGTCGGGGTCCGCGCCAGGCCGGCCACCGTCTCCGGGAGCCTCTCGTGCAGCGCCGCACAGTGGCCCGCGACGTCGGCGGGCGGAGCGGGCGGCGGGTCCACACGGGCCCCGCCGCCGGGGGAGCAGCCCGCCAGGGCGGCCGCCGCGGCCACGGCGGGCAGGGCGGTCACACGGAAGGGCCGGCGGTGTACGGACATCACCGGCCAAGAGTAGACGGGGGCTACAGATGGACCACCGGGCAGGTCAGGGTGCGGGTGATGCCCTCCACCTGCTGGACCTTGGCCACGACCATGCGGCCGAGGTCGTCCACGGTGTCGGCCTGGGCGCGGACGATCACGTCGTACGGGCCGGTCACGTCCTCCGCCTGGATCACCCCCGGGATCTTGCCGATGGACTCGGCGACGAACGACGCCTTGCCCACCTCGGTCTGGATGAGGATGTACGCCTGTACCACGGAACCTCCAGGGCGGCCACGAGGATCGATTCCCCCAGGGCCTGCCCGGCGGATCACGGCCGGAGCCGCGGCGACCCTGATCCGCCGGACAGGCCCTAACCTCAGGGTGGGCCCATGGACAGCGGGCGGGCCCGGGGAAGAAGAGACGCCACGGTACCGCGTCGCCGCGCGCCGCGGGGAGACCCGGGTGGACGGCGCCACGCACAGCGGGGCGTACGGAGAGCAGAAGTTGACGTATCAGTTGACGGTACCCAGAGCTGTGACGGATCGCGACCGCAAGCGGACTGGGCAAGAAGGGGCACAGCGATGAAGGGCACTGTGGGCGAGCTGGGGGAGTTCGGGCTCATTCGGGAGCTCACCTCACGGCTCACCACCACCCCCGCGGTCCGGCTCGGACCCGGCGACGACGCGGCCGTGGTGTCCGCCCCCGACCGCAGGGTCGTGGCGAGCACGGACATCCTGCTGGAGGGCCGGCACTTCCGGCGGGACTGGTCCACCGCCTACGACGTCGGCCGCAAGGCGGCCGCGCAGAACCTCGCCGACATCGCCGCCATGGGCGCGGTGCCCACGGCGCTGCTGCTCGGCCTCGTCGTCCCGGCCGAACTGCCGGTCACCTGGCCCACCGAGCTGATGGACGGCCTGCGCGACGAGTGCCAGGTCGCCGGGGCCGCCGTGGTCGGCGGAGACGTCGTCCGCGGCGAGACGATCACCGTCTCCATCACCGCCCTCGGCGACCTGCGCAACCACGAGCCCGTGCTGCGCTCCGGCGCCCAGCCCGGCGATGTCGTGGCCGTCACCGGCTGGCTCGGCTGGTCCGCGGCCGGCTTCGCGGTCCTCTCGCGCGGCTTCCGCTCCCCGCGGGCGTTCGTCGAGGCGCACCGCCGCCCCGAGCCGCCGTACCACGCGGGCCCCGCGGCCGCCGGGCTCGGCGCCACCGCCATGACCGACGTCAGCGACGGCCTGATCGCCGACCTCGGGCACATCGCGGAGGCCAGCGCCGTGCGGATCGACCTGCGCTCGGCGGCCGTGGACATCCCCACGCAGATGCACGACATCGGCCAGGCCGTCGGCGTCGACCCCTTGCAGTGGGTGCTCACCGGGGGAGAGGATCACGCCATCGTGGCGACCTTCCCGCCCGACGTGAAGCTGCCCGCCCGCTGGAAGGTCATCGGCGAGGTGCTGAACCGGTCCGCGCTGCCCCAGGTGACCGTGGACGGCGCGCCCTGGACCCACACGGGCGGATGGGACCACTTCGGCTCCGACCCGTCCACCGAGGAGACCCCGAGATGAGCGACGCGCCGCCGCTGTGCCTGACCGTGGCCGGATCGGACTCCGGCGGCGGCGCCGGCATCCAGGCCGACCTCAAGACCATGCTCGCCCTCGGCGTGCACGGGATGAGCGTGGTCACCGCGGTCACCGCGCAGAATTCCCTCGGCGTGCGCGGCGTCTGGGAGCTGCCCCCGGAAGCCGTCACCGCCCAGTACCGGGCCGTCGCGGACGACATCGGGGTCCAGGCCGTGAAGACCGGCATGCTCGCCTCCGCGGTACTCGTCGAGACGGTGGCCGCGCTGCTCGCCGACACCGGCGCGCCGGCCGTCGTGGACCCCGTCGGCGTCTCCAAGCACGGCGACCCGCTGCTCGCCGCGTCGGCCCTGGACGCCGTACGCCGCGAGCTGCTCCCGCGGGCCGCGGTGGCCACACCCAACCTGGACGAGGTGGCGCAGCTCACCGGCGTCGTCGTGGAGGACGAGGACGGCATGCGGCGGGCCGCCGACGCGGTCCTCGCGCTCGGCCCCGAGTGGGCGCTGATCAAGGGCGGCCACCTCGCCGCCCACGGCGGCGAGGCCGCCGACCTGCTCACCGACGGCGAGACCGCGCTGTGGCTGCGGGCGCCCCGGCACGACAACCGGCACACGCACGGCACCGGCTGCACCCTCGCCAGCGCCGTCGCCGCCGGACTCGCCAAGGGGCAGGACGTCCCGCAGGCCGTCATGGAGGCCAAGGAGTACGTGACCGGCGCCATCGCCGCCGGCTTCGCGCTCGGCGGCGGCATCGGCCCCGTCGGCCACGCCTGGCAGTGGCACCGCTGATCCGTCACGTCCCGCGGCCGCGGGGCCGCCTCCTCAGCCGGCGGGGCGGGCTCCCGTCCGCGGGGCCCCGACCGCTCCGGGGCAAGGCAAAAGGCCGGTCCACGAGGTGGACCGGCCTTCTTGGCAACCGGGAAGGGCTGCGCTACGACGTGGGAGCGTCAGCGCGAGACCTTGCCGGCCTTGATGCACGAGGTGCAGGCGTTGAGGCGCTTCGGCGTCCCACTGACCACGGCACGCACGCGCTGGATGTTCGGGTTCCAGCGACGGGACGTACGGCGGTGCGAGTGCGAGATGTTGTTGCCGAAGCCCGGCCCCTTGCCGCAAACGTCGCAGTTGGCAGCCACAGGTCACTCCAAAGACTTCAGATGCACTTACAGTGAAATCCGGCGCACCGGATCAGAGATCTGAAGTGGTTTGCCGGGGGAGGCCCGACGGTCGTCGGGCAACCGGAGCAGCATACAACGACTGCTCCCGTCCCAAAAAACTACCATGGCCGCCGTCCGGCCCGCCCCGCGGTCGGGACGTCCCGGCACCGCCCCGTTACCCTGCGGTGAACCCTGGCCCGCACAAGGAGGAACGCCCGGTGCCGCACGAGCAGCAGCTGCAGCCCTTCGCCGAGTTCGACGCCGAAGCGGTGCGCACCTGGAGCTCGCTGGCCGTGGCCGCACTGGGCCGGTCCCGCGACGCCATCGACGCGATCAACGTCTACCCCGTCGCGGACGCCGACACCGGCACCAACCTCTACCTCACCGCCGAGTCCGCCGACCGCGCCCTGGGCGCCGCCGGCGCCGCCGGCCTCGTACCGGCCGTCCAGGCCTGGGCCCACGGCGCGCTCATAGGCGCCCGCGGCAACTCCGGCACCATCCTCGCCCAGCTGCTGCGCGGCGTGGCCGACGGCCTCGGCGACACCCCCGCCGACCGCGGCCCCGGCCGCCTGCTGGCGCACGCGCTGACCCGGGCCGCGCAGGAGGCGTACCAGGCCGTCGCGCACCCGGTGGAGGGCACCATGCTCACCGTCGCCGCGGCCGCGGCGCGGGCCGCCGAGGCCTCCGGGGCCGCAGCCGGGACCGCCGCGGACGTGGCCCGCGCCGCCTACGACGGGGCCCGCTCGGCCCTCGCGGACACCCCGCGGCAGCTGGCCGAGCTGGGCCGCGCGGGCGTCGTCGACGCCGGCGGCTGCGGGCTCGTCGCCGTCCTCGGCGCGCTGTGGCAGGCACTGTCCGGGCAGGAGCCCGAGCCCGAGGCCGTCGGCCGGCCGGCCGACGGCGGCGCCGTGCAGCAGCCCGCGCCGTGCGGCGCCGCGGAGGAGCCCGGCGGGCCGGCGTACGAGGTGCTGTACCTGCTGGACGCCGGCGAACCCGCCGTGGCGCGGCTGCGCGAGCGGCTCGACGGCCTCGGCGACTCCCTCGTCGTGGTCGGCGGCGACGGCCTGTGGAACGTCCACGTCCACGTCGACGACCCCGGAGCCGCCGTCGAGGCCGGCGTCGAGGCCGGACGCCCCTACCGGATCCGCATCACCCACTTCGGCGACGAGCGCCGCCGCCGCACCCCCGCCGAGCGCGCCCAGCGCGCCGTCGTCGCGGTCGTCCCCGGCGAGGGCCTGGCCGCCCTGTGCGGGGAGGCCGGCGCGACCACCGTCCTCGCCCCGCCCGGGGCCGCCCCCGACGCCGAGGGGCTCGCCGCCGCCATCCGGCGCGCGCACGCCCGCGAGGTCGTGCTGCTGCCCGGCGGTCCCGACCAGCGCGCCGCCGCGCACGCCGCCGCCGAGCGGGCCCGCGCCGACGGCGTGCGCGTCGCGGTGATCCCCACCCGGTCCGCCGTCCAGGGCCTTGCGGCGCTCGCCGTCCACGACCCCGAGGGCAGCTTCGACGAGGACGTGGTCGCCATGACCTCCGCGGCCGGAGCCACCCGCTACGCCGAACTCGCCGTCGCCGAACGGCAGTCCTTCACCTCCGCCGGCATCTGCCAGGCCGGGGACGTGCTCGGCCTCATCGACGGGGACGTCGCCGTCATCGGCTCCGGACTCGCCGAGACCGCGGAGGCCGTCCTCGCCCGCATGCTGGGCTCCGGCGGCGAACTCGTCACCCTCGTCCTCGGCCCGGACGCCCCCGACGCCCTCGCCGAGCGGCTGGAGGCGTACGTCCAGCACGGGCACCTCGCGGTCGACACCGTCACCTACCAGGGAGGCCGGCACTCCGCCCCGCTGCTGATCGGGGTCGAATAGCCGCGGTGTCGGCGCGATGGTGTGCAATGAACGGGTGCCCGCGCTCGACGAAGACCTCAAGAAGACGCTCGGCCCCGCCACCGCCAAGGTGCTGGCCGAACAGCTCGGCCTGCACACGGCCCTCGACCTGCTCCACCACTATCCGAGGCGGTACGCCGAGCGCGGCGAGCTGACGTCGCTCGCCGACCTGGGCGACCAGCTCGACGAGCACGTGACGGTGGTCGCGCAGGTCGCCGACGCCCGCGTGCACACCTTCAACGGAGGGCGGGGCAGACGCCTGGAGGTGACCATCACGGACGGGTACGGCCGCCTCCAGCTGGTCTTCTTCGGCTCCGGCGTGCACAAGCCGCACAAGGACCTGCTGCCGGGCAGCCGGGCGATGTTCGCCGGCAAGGTCGGCAGGTTCAACCAGCGCCTCCAGCTCTCGCACCCCGCCTACGAACTGCTGGGCGCCGACGCCGGGGCCTCGGCGGTCGACGCGTTCGCCAACCAGCTCATCCCGATCTACCCGGCCTGTGCCAAGCTGGAGAGCTGGAAGATCGCCAAGGCCGTGGACGCGGTACTGCCGAGCGCGCAGGAGGCCGCGGACCCGCTGCCGCCCGCGCTGCGCGAGGGCCGCGGGCTGCTCACCCTCCCCGAGGCGCTCCTCAAGGTCCACCGCCCGCGCACCAAGGCCGACGTCGCGCAGGCCCGCGACCGCCTCAAATGGGACGAGGCCTTCGTCCTCCAGGTGGCTCTGGCCCGCCGCAGGCACGCCGACTCCCAGCTGCCCGCCGTCCCGCGCCGCCCCGCGCCCGGCGGCCTGCTCGACGCCTTCGACGCCCGGCTGCCGTTCACCCTCACCGAGGGCCAGCAGGCCGTCTCCCGGGAGATCTTCGACGACCTGGCCACCGAGCACCCCATGCACCGCCTCCTCCAGGGCGAAGTCGGCTCGGGCAAGACCCTGGTGGCACTGCGCGCGATGCTCGCCGTGGTGGACGCCGGCGGACAGGCCGCGATGCTCGCGCCCACCGAGGTCCTCGCGCAGCAGCACCACCGCTCGATCACCGAGATGATGGGCGAACTCGCCGAGGGCGGCATGCTGGGCGGCTCCGACCTCGGCACCAAGGTCGTCCTGCTCACCGGCTCCATGGGCGCGCCCGCCCGCCGGCAGGCCCTGCTCGACCTCGTCACCGGCGAGGCCGGCATCGTCATCGGCACCCACGCGCTGATCGAGGACAAGGTGCAGTTCCACGACCTCGGCCTGGTCGTCGTGGACGAGCAGCACCGCTTCGGGGTCGAGCAGCGCGATGCCCTGCGCTCCAAGGGCAGGCAGCCGCCGCACCTGCTGGTGATGACCGCCACGCCGATCCCGCGCACCGTCGCGATGACGGTCTTCGGCGACCTGGAGACCTCCGTCCTCGACCAGCTGCCCGCCGGGCGCTCCCCGATCGCCACCCACGTGGTGCCCGCGAAGGACAAGCCGCACTTCCTCACCCGCGCCTGGGAGCGGGTCCGCGAGGAGGTGGAGAAGGGCCACCAGGCGTACGTGGTGTGCCCCCGCATCGGCGACGAAGAGGACGACAAGAAGGCCGCCAAGGCGGCGGGGTCCCCCGAGGACGAGGCCGAGAAGCGGCCCCCGCTCGCCGTCCTGGAGACCGCGGAGAAGCTGCGCACCGGGCCGCTGGCCGGGCTCGCGGTGGAGGTGCTGCACGGCCGGATGGACCCGGCCGACAAGGACGACGCCATGCGGCGCTTCGCCGCCGGCGAGGTCCAGGTGCTGGTCGCGACCACCGTCATCGAGGTCGGCGTGAACGTCCCGAACTCCACCGTCATGGTCATCATGGACGCGGACCGCTTCGGCGTCTCCCAGCTCCACCAGCTGCGCGGCCGCGTGGGCCGCGGATCGGCCCCGGGCCTGTGCCTGCTGGTCAGCGAGATGCCCGAGGCAAGCCCGGCCCGTGCCCGGCTGGCCGCAGTGGCCGCGACCCTCGACGGGTTCGAGCTGTCCCGGATCGACCTGGAGCAGCGCCGCGAGGGCGACGTGCTCGGCCAGGCCCAGTCCGGTGTCCGCTCGTCCCTGCGCATGCTCGCCGTCATCGAGGACGAGGAGATCATCGCCCAGGCCCGCGAGGAGGCGGCCCGGACCGTGGCCGCCGACCCGGAGCTGGAGCACCTGCCCGCGCTGCGCACGGCCCTCGACGCCCTGCTGGACGAGGAGCGCGAGCAGTACCTGGAGAAGGGCTGAGCACCGGCCGGGGGGCGGGCCGGGCGGCACCGTCCGGCCCCCTGGACCTATCGTGGACCCCGCGGCGGCCGGTGCCCGGCAGCCGCCGCAGGGCCAGCGGCATCCGGCCGCGGACCCGCCGCCCACCCCTGACCGCCGTACCGAAGGACCCCAGATGACCCGCGTGATCGCCGGCAGCGCCGGCGGGCGACGGCTGGCCGTGCCCCCCGGCACGGGCACCCGGCCGACCTCGGACCGGATGCGCGAAGGCCTGTTCTCCACCTGGGAGTCGCTGCACGGCGTCGAGGGCGCCCGCGTCCTCGACCTCTACGCCGGATCCGGCGCCGTCGGCCTGGAGGCCCTCTCGCGCGGAGCGGAACACGCCCTGCTCGTCGAGACCGACGCCAAGGCCGCCAAGGCCGTCCGCGACAACATCCGCACGCTCGGCCTGCCCGGCGCCGAGTTCCGGGCCGGCCGCGCCGAGCAGGTCGTGGCCGTGCCCGCCGCGGGGGAGCCGTACGACGTCGTCTTCCTCGACCCGCCGTACGCCGTCACCCACGGCGATCTCTGCGAGATCCTCCTCACACTCCGCGCCAACGGCTGGATCGCGGACGGCGCGCTCGTCACCGTGGAGCGCGGCACCAGGAGCGGAGCGTTCCCGTGGCCGGAGGGGTTCGAGCCGCTGCGCTCCCGCAAGTACGGCGAAGGCACCCTCTGGTACGGCCGCGCCGCCTCCACCAGCGAAGAGTCATGATGCCCGCACCGGAGAACAAGGGGACCAAGTTGCGCCGCGCCGTCTGTCCGGGGTCCTTCGACCCCGTCACCAACGGGCACCTGGACATCATCGGCCGGGCCTCCCGGCTCTACGACGTCGTCCACGTCGCCGTGATGATCAACCAGTCCAAGAAGGGGCTGTTCACCATCGACGAGCGGATCGAGATGATCCGCGAGGCGACCGCCGAGTACGGCAACATCGAGGTCGAGTCCTTCCACGGGCTCCTCGTCGACTTCTGCAAGCAGCGCGACATCCCGGCGATCGTCAAGGGCCTGCGCGCCGTCAGCGACTTCGACTACGAGCTCCAGATGGCCCAGATGAACATCGGGCTCAGCGGCGTCGAAACGCTGTTCGTGCCGACCAACCCGACGTACAGCTTCCTGTCCTCCTCCCTGGTCAAGGAGGTCGCGGCCTGGGGCGGCGACGTCTCGCACCTGCTGCCTCCGCACGTGCACGCGGCGCTCACCGCCCGGCTCGCCGAACGCTGACCGGGCGAAGGCGCCGCCGTTCGCTGTCCGGCGCCGCCGCCGTGGCCTTACAGTCGTCCCGTCCGTCTCAGGAACCGCCCCGAGGCCGAGAGAGTGCGAGCCGCCATGGACGTCCACAAGAAGCTCGACGAGATCGTCGCGGCCGTCGGCGGCGCCCGGTCCATGCCCATGTCGGCCTCCTGCGTCGTCAACCGCGGCGAGCTGCTCGCCCGCCTGGAGGAGCTGCGCGAGGCACTGCCCGGCTCCCTCGCCCGCGCGGAGGAGGTGCTCGGCGGCCGGGAGCAGGTCGTCGAGGAGGCCCGCCGGGAGGCGGAGCGGATCGTCGCGGCCGCGCACGCCCAGCGCGCCGCGCTCGTCTCCGACGCCGAGGTGGCCCGCCTGTCGCGGGACGAGGCGGACCGGATCCTGGCGGAGGCCCACCGGGAGGCCGCCGAGGTCCGCGCCCAGGCCGACGACTACGTCGACGCCAAGCTCGCCAACTTCGAGGCCGTGCTGACCAAGACCCTCGGCTCGGTCGACCGCGGCCGGGAGAAGCTGCTGGGCCGCGGCCCCGGCCTGGACGGCGAGGGCCGCCCGGACCCCGACGCGCCGGAGCCCGACGGCGACCCGGAGACCCTCCGCCGCCAGGCCGACGCCTACGCCGACGCGAAGCTGGCCACCATCGAGGCGGTGCTGGCCAAGACCCTGGAGGCGGTCGGCCGCGGCCGTCAGAAGCTGCTCGGGCGGATCCCGGCGGACGACCTCGGCGCGCACGTGGCCGCCCGGGACGCCGAGGGGGCCCAGCCCTCCCGTACCGCGAGCGACGCCGACTTCCTGGCGGGCCTCGCGGAGCCGGAGCCCCCGGCGGCGGCCCCGGCGATCCCCGCCCAGGCGGCGGCCGAGCCGGTGTACGGCGGGTACGGCTACCCGCAGCCCGGCGGGCAGGACGGCTACGCCTACCAGGACCCGTACGCGTACGGGCAGCAGCCCGTGCCGCAGGCCGATCCCTACGCCGCGGCGTACGGCGGCCAGCCCGACCCGTACGCCGTGTACGGGGCGCAGGGCGCGGCCGGGTACCCGTACGCGCAGCAGCAGGCGGCCCTGGACGAGACGAGCTTCTTCGACACGAGCATGATCAACCTGGACCAGCTGCGCCAGTACGAGCAGGGGCGCTGACCCGGATTGGGCTCCGGGCGGGGCTGCGGGTATCCTGACTGTTCGGTCGCGCGTATCCGTCGCGATCTGCGCTGCCCTTGAGCGGCGGCGTGCTCGATCTCCAGCGATTCCCGAAAGCAGGAACAGCCCTGAACACCCGCCTCGACCACCGCAACCCCCTCGTGTTCGACACGCACGAGCTGGGTCGGCGTCCTGGTGCCATGCAGCGGCTGTCCCGCGAGATCCCGGCTCCGGCGGACCTCGGTCTGGCCGGCGTCATCGGTGTGCCGGAGGGTGCGCCGCTGAAGATCGACCTCCGCCTGGAGTCGGTCATGGAAGGGGTGCTTGTCACAGGCACCGTCCGTGCATCGGCCGAGGGGGAGTGCGTAAGGTGTCTGGAGTCCGTCGGGCGCGAGCTCAAGGCGGACTTCCAGGAGATGTTCTCGTACCCTGACGCCGACGACCGGGGCCGCCCCAAGGCGGAGCCGGCCGACGACGCCGAGGACGACGAGGACACGCTCTACCTTGAGGACGGCTTGTTCGACCTCGAACCCGTGCTGCGGGACGCGGTGGTGCTCGCACTGCCGCTGCAGCCGGTGTGCCGGGAGGACTGTCTCGGTCTGTGCCCCGACTGCGGGGTCAGCCTGAACGAGGACCCGGAGCACCACCACGACGCCGTCGACATCCGTTGGGCGGCTTTGCAGGAACTCGTCGTGACCGATCAGGACGGCGAGAAGGACAACATGAGCGGCACTGCATCTGACGACGTTCAGAGCGCCGCCGAGAAGCAGGAGAAGTAGCCGTGGCTGTTCCGAAGCGGAAGATGTCGCGCAGCAACACGCGCCACCGCCGGTCGCAGTGGAAGGCTGCGGTCCCCACCCTGGTTTCGTGTGAGCGTTGCCAGGAGCCGAAGCAGCAGCACATCGCGTGCCCGAGCTGCGGCACCTACAACAAGCGCCAGGTCCTCGAGGTCTGAGCGGCTGGTGAGAGGCGCAATGTCTGAACTGTCCAACGCTGAAAAGCAGGCAGACAGTAGCAACGCGGCCTCGTCCCCCACGCTTCTGGAAGGGCGGCTCGGGTATCGACTCGAGTCCGCCCTTCTGGTGCGTGCACTGACCCACCGCTCCTTCGCCTACGAGAACGGCGGCCTGCCCACCAACGAGCGCCTGGAGTTCCTGGGGGACTCCGTCCTCGGCCTGGTGGTCACGGACACGCTGTACAACACCCACCCCGACCTGCCCGAGGGCCAGCTGGCCAAACTGCGGGCCGCGGTGGTCAACTCGCGTGCGCTGGCGGAAGTGGGGCGCGGCCTCGACCTCGGCTCGTTCATCCGGCTCGGCCGGGGCGAAGAGGGCACGGGCGGCCGGGACAAGGCCTCCATCCTCGCCGACACCCTCGAAGCGGTGATCGGCGCCGTCTACCTCGACAAGGGCCTCGACGCGGCCTCGGAGCTGGTGCACCGGCTCTTCGACCCGCTGATCGAGAAGTCCTCGAACCTCGGGGCCGGCCTGGACTGGAAGACCAGCCTCCAGGAGCTGACGGCGGCCGAGGGCCTCGGCGTGCCCGAGTACCTCGTCACCGAGACCGGTCCGGACCACGAGAAGACGTTCACTGCTGCAGCCCGCGTCGGTGGTGTCTCGTACGGCACCGGCACCGGCCGCAGCAAGAAGGAAGCGGAACAGCAGGCGGCGGAGTCCGCGTGGCGCGGCATCCGCGCCGCCGCGGACGAGCGGAAGGCCGCCGAGGCGGCTGCCGCGGACGGCGGGTCGCCGACCCCCGCCGACTCCGCGCCGCAGGTCTGACGCCGGCCGGTTCCTCCTCCTTCGGGTCCGCCCGCTCCTGCCGTGCAGGGGCGGGCGGAGCCGTATCCGGGGGAGCCCGGCGGCCGTGCGGGGCGGGCCGGTAGGCTCGCGGGCAGAGCACCGCCGTGAAGCGCCCGCCAGGAGGAACACCGTGCCCGAGCTGCCCGAGGTCGAAGTGGTGCGGCGGGGCCTCGCGCGCTGGGTCGCCGGCCGGACCGTCCGCTCCGTCGACGTGCTGCACCCGCGCGCCGTCCGCCGCCACACCGCCGGCGGCGCCGACTTCGCGGACCGGCTGCGCGGCGAGACCATCGGCGTCCCGCAGCGGCGCGGCAAGTACCTGTGGCTGCCGCTGGAGGGGCGGGAGCTGTCCGTCCTCGGCCACCTCGGCATGAGCGGGCAGCTGCTGGTCCAGCCCGAGGGCGCCCCCGACGAGAAGCACCTGCGGATCCGGGTGCGGTTCGCGGACGCCGCCGGCACCGAGCTCCGCTTCGTCGACCAGCGCACCTTCGGCGGGCTCTCCCTGCACGCGACCACCGCCGACGGCCTGCCCGACGTCATCGCGCACATCGCCCGCGACCCCCTGGACCCGCTCTTCGACGAGGCGGTCTACCACCGGGCGCTGCGGGCCAGGCGGACCACCCTGAAGCGGGCGCTGCTGGACCAGTCGCTGATCAGCGGGGTCGGCAACATCTACGCGGACGAGGCGCTGTGGCGGTCCCGGCTGCACTACGAGCGCCCCACGGCCACCCTCACGCGCCCGCGGAGCACGGAACTCCTCGGCCACGTCCGGGACGTGATGAACGCGGCCCTGGCAGTCGGCGGCACCAGCTTCGACAGCCTCTATGTCAACGTCAACGGCGAGTCCGGCTACTTCGACCGCTCGCTGGACGCGTACGGACGGGAGGACGAGCCGTGCCGGCGGTGCGGCACGCCGATGCGCCGCCGCCCGTGGATGAACCGGTCGAGCTACTTCTGCCCGCGCTGTCAGCGGCCGCCGCGCGCGGCGTCGTAGGACTCCCGGGCGGACAGCACCTGCGGCATGCTGCCCTCCAGGAAGTGGATGAGGCCGAGCAGCCGGTCCGCGACCTCGATGCCGAGCGGGGTGAGCTCGTAGTCGACGCGCGGCGGGTTCACCGGCTGCGCCTCGCGGCGGACGATGCCGTCGCGCTCCAGGGCCTGGAGGGTCTGGGAGAGCATCTTCTCGCTGACGCCGTCCACCTTGCGGCGCAGCTCGTTGAAGCGGCAGGAGCCGTCGCGCAGGGCGCCGACGGTGAGGCTGCCCCAGCGGCCGGTGACGTGCTCCAGCGTCTCCCGCGAGGGGCAGGCGCGGGCGAACGCGTCGAACGGCAGGCCTGTCGTCGTCTCCATACGGCCAGCTTAACGCCGCACAGCGCTGTGGGACGGGGGGCGCTTCCTCCAGGGTTGTGCGCCCGCTGTCGGCGTGCTCGGGCGGGGTGCGTCAGAAGCCGAAGTTCTGCGTCCACCAGGGGCCGCCGGCCGCGAAGTGGGCGCCGACGCCCAGGGTGCGGAACTCGCAGTTCAGGATGTTGGCGCGGTGGCCGGGGCTGTTCATCCAGGCCTTCATGACGGCCTCGGCGTCGCCCTGGCCGCGGGCGATGTTCTCCCCGCCGAGGCCCGATATGCCGGCGGCCGAGGCGCGGTCCCAGGGGCTCCGGCCGTCGGGGTCGGTGTGGGAGAAGAAGCCGCGGACGGCCATGTCCCTGCTGAACGCGCCGGCCAGTGCGGCGAGCGGCGGGTTGGCGCGGACCGGGCCGCAGCCCGCCTGTGCGCGCTCCTGGTTGACCAGGGCGACTACGGCCGCCTCCTCGGCGGAGTGCCCGTCGGACGGCTCGGCCGGCGGGACGGGCGGCTTCGGTGCCGGGGGCTTCGGTGCCGGCGGCTCGGGCGCGGCCGGCTTCGGCGCGGGCGGCTTGGGCGCGGCGCTCTTCTCCGGCTCCGGGGCCTGGGCGGCCGGGCTGGGGGATGCCGCGGGGGAGGGGGAGGCGGAAGGGGTCGGCGAGGCGGAGGGCGAGGGCGTGGCCGACGGGGAGGGGGAGGCGGTCTCCGGGGCGCTGGACGCGCGGCCCGACAGGTTGGCCAGGCCGCCCTGCTGCTGTGCGGGCGCACTGCGCGGCGTGGCCGCCGGCTTTGCCTGCGCTCCGCGGCCGTCGCGGTCGGAGGAGACACCGACGTACGGGAAGGAGTCGCCGACGGGCACCGTCCCGGTCGTCACCGCGGCGGTGCCGAGGACGACGGCCACGGGGACGCCGAGCAGGCCGGAGCGGACGGCGGTGCGGCGCGCGCCGCCGCGGCGCGGCGCGGCGTGGAGTCGGTGGCGTCCCATCCGGCGTACCTTCCTCGCGGGTCGAAGATCGTCACGAACTCGCCCAAACGGGTGAGTTCATTGAGGCGTGACTGTACGCGAAGGCGTCCCGGGGGCGGTGCGGTCGGAAGGAGCCCGGGCGGATAGCGTTCGCGCATGAGCGAAGATGTCCGCCTGACCGCCTGGGTGCGCGGCCGTGTACAGGGAGTGGGCTTCCGCTGGTTCACCAGGGCCAATGCGCTGGAGATCGGCGGGGTCACCGGGTTCGCCCTCAACCTGGACGACGGGCGGGTGCAGGTGGTGGCCGAAGGTCAACGTGAGAATTGCCACCGGCTGCTGGACTGGCTCCGCTCCGGCGACACGCCCGGCAGGGTCGACGGGGTGACGGAAATCTGGGGCACGCCGCGCGGCGGCTACGAGGGCTTCGCGATCCGCTGACGTACCGGCTGATCATGCACTGATCACATACGGGCGCGGCCTGCACGGCTCCGGATCTGCGCGTTCGCCCCGGACGCGTTGCCGGGCGCGCGCGGGCGTGGAAGGCTCGGGAGAGAGGGCGGTCTCCCCGTCCCCCGAGTGAACCGGCCTGTCCGCCGATACAGGGCGTGATCGTGTTGACCGTCAAACTTTTTGGTGAGACGCTGGAAGCCCCGCGCACCCTAGCTGTTTGGCAGTGCTGGCAGAGTTAAGCGCAGTGACTGACAGTTGCTGTCGGACATCCGCGGGTGCGAACCCTCACGACCCACACCGCTTCGGTCGGTCACTCAGTGTGGAGGACCATCCATCATGGCAAAGGCGCTTCTCGGTTACGTCGGCGGTTCCGACCCGCGACTCCTCGCCGAGATGCGACGGCTTCAGCAGCGCGTCCAGGACCTCGAGTCCGAGCTCTCACGGATTCAGTCCGAAAACGACGCGCTGAACGCGGCCGCCGCTCAGCACGGAGACTCGCTGCTGGACCGCATCGACATCGACGTATCCCAGGCGGAGCCTGCGCTCACCTGATCCGCGCTCATCGTCGCTCGATTCCAGCCCCGCACGACACTGCAAGGGACGCTTCGGCGTCCCTTCTCTCCTTTCCCCGTCCTCTGCTCCCCGAGGGGCCCCGCCGCGGCTTGGCCAGACTCCTGCCCTGCACCTTCACGGGTGAAACCGAACCCGAAAGGTAGAGTCCGGCGGCGTGCACCTCAAGTCCCTGACCCTGCGCGGCTTCAAGTCGTTCGCGTCCGCGACCACCCTGCGCTTCGAGCCCGGCATCACCTGCGTGGTGGGCCCCAACGGGTCCGGCAAGTCGAACGTGGTGGACGCGCTGTCCTGGGTCATGGGCGAGCAGGGCGCCAAGTCGCTGCGCGGCGGGAAGATGGAGGACGTCATCTTCGCCGGGACCACCGGCCGCCCGCCGCTCGGGCGGGCCGAGGTCTCGCTGACCATCGACAACTCCGACGGCGCCCTGCCGATCGAGTACGCCGAGGTCACCATCACGCGGACCATGTTCCGCGGGGGCAGCAGCGAATACCAGATCAACGGCGACACCTGCCGGCTCCTCGACATCCAGGAGCTGCTCTCCGACTCCGGCATCGGCCGCGAGATGCACGTCATCGTCGGCCAGGGCCAGCTGGACTCCGTCCTGCACGCCGACCCGATGGGGCGCCGCGCGTTCATCGAGGAGGCGGCCGGCGTCCTCAAGCACCGCAAGCGCAAGGAGAAGGCGCTGCGGAAGCTCGACGCGATGCAGGCCAACCTCTCCCGCGTCCAGGACCTCACCGAGGAACTGCGCAGGCAGCTCAAGCCGCTGGGGCGGCAGGCCGCCGTCGCCCGCCGCGCCGCCGTCATCCAGGCCGACCTGCGCGACGCCCGGCTGCGGCTCCTCGCCGACGACCTGGTGGCCCTGCGGGCCGCGCTGGAGGCCGAGCTCGCCGACGAGGCCGCGCTGAAGGAGCGCAAGGACGCCGCCGAGGCGCAGCTCGCGGCGGCCGTCCGCCGGGAGGCGGAGCTGGAGGAGGCCGTGCGCGGCCTCGCCCCGCGGCTGCAGCGCGCCCAGCAGACCTGGTACGAGCTGTCGCAGCTGGCCGAACGGGTCCGCGGGACGGCCTCCCTGGCCGACGCCCGCGTCCGGTCGGCGTCCGCACCGCAGGAGGAGGAGCGGCGGGGCCGCGACCCGGAGGACATGGAGCGCGAGGCCGCCCGGATCCGCGAACAGGAGGCGGAGCTGGCGGCCGCGCTGGAAGCGGCCTCACGGGCCCTGGAGGACACCTCCGCGCACCGCGCCGAACTGGAGCGGGCCCTCGCCGAGGAGGAGCGGCGGCTGCGCGACGCCGCGCGGGCCATCGCCGACCGGCGGGAGGGCCTGGCCCGGCTCACCGGGAGGCTCGGCGCCGCCCGCTCGCGTGCCGGGGCCGCGCAGGCGGAGGCCGACCGGCTGGCGGCCGCGCGCGACGCCGCGCGGCAGCGGGCGGAGGCCGCGCAGGAGGAGTACGAGGCCCTGGCCGAGGAGGTCGGCGGGCTGGAGGAGCCCTCGGCCGACGGCGGGCACGAGGCGGCGAAGGCGGAGCTCGCGCAGGCCGAGGCGGCGCTCGCCGCGGCCCGGGACGCGGCGACGGCCGCGGAGCGCTCCCGGGCGGCGGTGGCGGCCCGGCGGGACGCCCTCGCACTGGGCCTGCGCCGCAAGGACGGCAGCGGTGCGGCCCTGGGCGCCCGCGACCGGCTGGCCGGCCTGCTCGGCCCGGCGGCGGAACGCCTGACGGTGGCCCCCGGCTACGAAGCCGCGGTGGCGGCGGCCCTGGGCGCCGCGGCCGACGCCCTGGCGGCGGACTCCCCGGCAGCGGCAGCCCGGGCCATCCGCCACCTGCGCGACACGGACGCAGGCCGCGCCGCCTTCCTGATCACGGCCCCGCCCGTACCCCGCCAGTCGGCCCCGGACCCGGCCGCACCGGCGGCTGCCGCGTCTGCGGCCGGCCTGCCGGGCTCTGCCGCCCCCGGTGGCCGGGGGGCCGGCGCCCCGGAGTCCCCGACCGCGCCCGCCGTCCCCGCGGGCGCGCCTGCCCCGGCCGCCGCCCCGGCCGGCCGGGAGTCCGCGGCGGAAGGGGAGCCGGTGGCTCCGGACGCGCCGGCGGGGACACCGGCCGGGGGGCTCGTGCGCGGGGACGCAGGTCTCGTGCGGGCCGTCGCGCGGGTGCTGCGCGACCACTACGTCGTCGCGGACCTCGGCGAGGCCGTGGCGCTCGTCGCCGCGCGGCCCGCTGCGGTGGCCGTCACCCGGGACGGGGACGTGCTCGCGGCGCACCTCGCCCACGGGGGGTCCGCCGGTGCGCCCAGCCTGATCGAGGTGCAGGCCGCCGTCGACGAGGCCGCGGCGGAGCTCGACCGCCTGGACGGGCGGTGCCGTGAGCTGGCCGCCGCCCAGGAGGCCGCGCGGGAGCACCACCGGGCCTGCGCCGCCCGCGCCGAGGAGCTCGCGGAGCGGCGCCGTGCCGCCGAGCAGGCCCGCGCCGGCACGGCCCAGCAGCTCGGCCGGCTCGCCGGCCAGGCGAAGGGCGCCTCCGGTGAGGCCGAGCGCAGCGCCGCCGCCGCGGAGAAGGCGCGGGCCGCCCTGGAGGAGGCGCTGGCCGAGGCCGAGGAGTGCGCCGAACGGCTGGCCGCCGCCGAGGAGGGCCACGGCGAAGCCGAGGAGGAGCCCGACACCGCCGTACGCGACCGGCTCGCCGCCGACGGGGCCAACGCCCGCCAGACCGAGATGGAGGCCCGCCTGCAGCTGCGTACCCACGAGGAGCGGGTCAAGGCCCTGGCGGGGCGGGCCGACGCCCTCGACCGGGGCGCCCGCGCCGAACGCGAGGCGCGGGCCCGGGCCGCGGCCCGCCGCGAACGGCTGCGCCGGGAGGCCGGGGTCGCCCGCGCCGTCGGCGACGGCGCCCGCCAACTGCTGGCACACGTCGAGGCCTCCCTCGGCCGAGCCGGGGAGGAGCGCGCGGCAGCCGAGGAGGCCAAAGCCGTGCGCGAGCGCGAGCTCGGCGAGGCCCGCACCCGCGGCCGCGACCTGAAGGCGGAGCTGGACAAGCTCACCGACTCCGTGCACCGCGGGGAGGTGCTCGGCGCCGAGAAGCGGCTGCGGATCGAGCAGGTGGAGGGCCGGGCCCTGGAGGAGTTCGGCATGGGAGCCGACTCGCTCGTCGCCGAGTACGGGCCCGACCAGCCGGTCCCGCCGAGCCCGCCCGCGGACGGCGAGGCGCTCCCCGAGGATCCGGAGCACCCCCGCAACCGGCCCGGCCGCTTCGTGCGCGCCGAGCAGGAGAAGCGGCTCAAGGCGGCCGAGCGCGCCTACCAGCAGCTCGGCAAGGTCAACCCGCTGGCGCTGGAGGAGTTCGCGGCCCTGGAGGAGCGGCACAAGTTCCTCAGCGAGCAGCTGGAGGACCTCCGCCGGACCCGCGCCGACCTCCTCCAGGTCGTCAAGGAGGTCGACCGGCGGGTCGAGCAGGTCTTCACCGAGGCCTACCACGACACGGCCCGCGAGTTCGAGGGCGTCTTCTCGCGGCTCTTCCCCGGCGGCGAGGGCCGGCTGGTGCTCACCGACCCGGACGACATGCTCGCCACCGGGGTCGACGTCGAGGCCCGCCCGCCGGGCAAGAAGGTCAAGCGGCTGTCGCTGCTGTCGGGCGGGGAGCGGTCGCTGACCGCCGTCGCGCTCCTGGTGTCGATCTTCAAGGCCCGGCCGAGCCCGTTCTACGTGATGGACGAGGTGGAGGCGGCGCTCGACGACACCAACCTCCAGCGGCTCATCCGGATCATGGAGGAGCTCCAGGAGAGCTCGCAGCTGATCGTCATCACGCACCAGAAGCGCACGATGGAGGTCGCCGACGCGCTCTACGGCGTCTCCATGCAGGGCGACGGCGTCTCGAAGGTGATCAGCCAGCGGCTGCGCTGAGCCGTCCGGGGGCCCGGGGAGGCTCCGGGCCCGCGCCCCGGACCTTTGACCTTCAAGAAATGAAGATCCTTTCCTGGGGCAGTCAGCGCAGGTCACGTCGTTCCGGGCGCACTGCCCTCGCACTGCCCTCCGCCGGAGTTCACCCTCGGCTATTGACTTCAAGAAATGAACACATAAGCTCGCTGCGCCGCCTCTTCCCTTCGAGTGGTGCCGGTTGTCGACCTGTGCCCCACTGGAAGGAAAAAACACCCCACCCGCCCGCCGTCGCAGCCGGGCACAGGAGCACACCTTGAGCAGCAGCACAGAGCAGGCGCCGGCGCCGGACGGAGGGCGCGCCGCCCGGCCCGACCACCTCGGGCACGTCATCTTCATCACCGCCGCGGCCGCGATGGGCGGCTTCCTCTTCGGCTACGACAGCTCCGTCATCAACGGCGCCGTCGTCGCCATCCGCGACCGCTTCGACGTCGGGTCCGAAGCCCTGGCCCAGGTCATCGCGGCCGCCCTGATCGGCTGCGCGCTCGGCGCCGCCACCGCCGGCCGCATCGCCGACCGGATCGGCCGAATCCGCTGCATGCAGATCGCCGCCGTCCTCTTCACCGCGAGCGCCGTCGGCTCCGCCCTGCCGTTCGCCCTGTGGGACCTGGCCGCCTGGCGCATCGTCGGCGGCTTCGGCATCGGCATGGCCTCCGTCATCGGCCCCGCCTACATCGCCGAGGTCTCCCCGCCCGCCTACCGCGGCCGCCTGGCCTCCTTCCAGCAGGCGGCCATCGTCACCGGAATCGCCGTCTCCCAGCTGGTCAACTGGGCCATCCTCAACCTGGCGGACGGCAACCAGCGCGGCGAGCTCGCCGGCCTGGAGGCCTGGCAGTGGATGCTCGGCGTCATGGTCGTCCCGGCCGTGCTCTACGGGCTGCTGTCCTTCGTCATCCCCGAGTCCCCCCGCTTCCTGATCTCGGTCGGACGCACCGGACAGGCCCGCAAGGTCCTCGCCGAGGTCGAGGGCTCCGGCGCCGACCTCGACGCCCGCGTCGCCGAGATCGAGCACGCGATGCGCTCCGAGCACAAGTCCACCTTCAGGGACCTCCTCGGCGGCCGCTTCGGCCTGCTGCCCATCGTCTGGGTCGGCATCGGCCTGTCGCTCTTCCAGCAGCTCGTCGGCATCAACGTGATCTTCTACTACAGCTCCTCGCTGTGGCAGTCCGTCGGCATCGACCCCACGAGCTCCTTCCTCTACTCGTTCACCACGTCGATCATCAACATCGTCGGCACGGTGATCGCGATGATCTTCGTGGACCGGCTCGGCCGCAAGCCGCTCGCCCTCATCGGCTCGACGGGCATGGCCCTCTCGCTCGGCACGGCGGCCTGGGCGTTCTCGTACACCACCGGCACCGGCGACGACATCACCATGCCCGACCTCCAGGCCGCCGTCGCGCTCGTCGCGGCCCACTCCTTCGTGCTCTTCTTCGCCCTCTCCTGGGGCGTCGTGGTCTGGGTCCTCCTCGGCGAGATGTTCCCCAACCGCATCCGCGCCGCCGCGCTCGGCGTGGCCGCCGCGGCCCAGTGGGTCGCCAACTGGCTCATCACCGTCACGTTCCCGTCGCTGGCGGACTGGAACCTGTCCGGCGCCTACGTGATCTACACCGTCTTCGCCGTGCTCTCGATCCCGTTCATCCTCAAGTGGGTGCCGGAGACCAAGGGCAAGGCGTTGGAGGAGATGGGGTAACCATCCCCCGCCACCACCCCGCTCCTCACGCAGGCGGTGCTGCCCCGGCTCACTTCCCGAGCCGGGGCAGCACCCGTTCGCACAGCAGGTGCAGGCTCCGCCGGCCCTCGTCCACCGGCATCCGGCCGCACAGCGGGTGCAGCACCAGGCTCTCCGCTGTACTCCACCGCCTCGTTCGGCGCCAGTACCCCGGCCGCGCGCAGCGGGTCGTACAGCGGGCCGATGATCGCCGGGACGGTGACGGTGATGCGCCGCGTCGCACCGAGGACGGCCCCCGCGAACGCCGGCGGCGAGGGCAGCCAGTCGTTGTCGGTGCCGTGGTGCTCCTCCGTCTGGACGGGGCCGATGCCGCGGTCGTCCGCGTACCGCGCCATCTCCAGGGCCGCCCGGTAGCGGGCCGACAGGGTCCCCGGGGTGCCGTGCGGGTCGACCAGGTTGAACCGGGCCACGGTGACGGGCATGCGGAAGTCCCCTTCGCCGGATGCGGAGCACGGGCGAAGGGGGACCGTAGCCGAGGGGCCTCAGACGGACAGGGCGCCCGCGGGCTCGGCCTCCGCCGGGGACGCGCCGGCCCCGCCCTGCGGCCCGCCCGGCCGCTCTGCCGCCGGGCGCGGGAGGACGGCGTACAGCACGCCCGAGGTGACGATGCCGACGGCCCAGCCCAGCCCGTTGGCGCCGATCCAGGTGTCCGCGAGCGGGCCGGCGAACCAGTCGACCCTGGTGAACAGCAGGCCCGCGGCGAGCGCCGCACCCCAGGCGGCCATCGCCTGCCAGGCGTAGCCGCCGCGGTACCAGTACGCGCTGGTCCGCGTCGTGTCCATCAGCGCCTGCCCGTCGTACGAGGTGCGGCGCAGCATGTCGGCGCCGAACACGCCGATCCAGGCGGAGAACGCCACGGCCAGCAGGGTCAGGAAGGAGATGAACGAGCCGAAGAAGCTCGTCGCGACGACCATCAGCAGGAAGCCGAACACCAGGCTGATGGCGGCGTTGACGGAGACCGCGGCCGCGCGCGGCACGTTGATGCCCAGGGTCTGCGCGGTGAACCCGGCCGAGTACATGGACATCGAGTTGATCAGCAGCATGCCGACGAGGGCGATCAGCAGGTACGGGACCGCGATCCAGGCGGGCAGCAGCTCCCCGATGAAGGAGACCGGGTCCTGTGCCGACGCCAGGTCCGGGGTGCCCACCGCCATCACGGCTCCCATCAGCACCATCGGGATCACGACGACGGCCGCGCCGCCGACCGTCGCCCCGACCACGCCCCGGGCGGAGGCCGTGCGCGGCAGGTAGCGGGTGAAATCCGGGCCCGACGGCACCCAGCTGATGCCGCCCGCGGCGATCGTGCCGATGCCGGCGACCATCATCGCGGTGGAGCCGGCCGGCCGGTCGAACACGGCCGCCCAGTCCGTCTCGGCGACCAGGTATCCGAGGACGAGCACGCTGAACGCACCGAACAGGTACGTCGACCAGGTCGAGCAGGCGCGCAGCGCGCTGATGCCGAGACCCGAGACCAGGAACGTGCAGCCCACGAAGAGCAGCAGGGCCACCACGATGAGGAAGGTGTTCTTCTCCACACCGAACAGCAGGTCCACCACTGTGAGCAGGGCGAAGGCGCCGCTGACCGCGTTGATGGTCTCCCAGCCCCAGCGGGCGACCCAGATCAGCGCGCCGGGGAAGAGGTTGCCGCGCTGCCCGAAGACGGCCCGCGACAGGGCCATGCCGGGCGAGCCGCCGCGCGTGCCGGCCAGCGAGATCAGCCCGACGAGCCCGTACGAGACGACCGGGCCGACCACGGCGACGACGAGCACCTGCCAGATGTTGAGCCCGTTGGAGATCACCAGGCCGGCGCCCATGGTCAGCAGCAGCACGCTGATGTTGGCGGCGACCCAGGTGGGGACGAGTTCGCGGACGCGTCCGGTGCGCTCCGCGTCGGGGACGGGTTCCAGCCCCCGGGTCTCTATCGCGCCGTCGGGAGTCTCGGCAGGCATACGTGCTCCGATGAGGTGATTTTCGGGAATTCGCCCCTCATCGTAGTTTCCGCCGCAAACGCACGAACGGCGGGGAAGGTCCCGGTGCGCGGCCCCGGTGCCGCGCAGAGGTTCGCGCATACTGAAGCCGTTATGGACATCCTCATCCTTGCCGTAGTACTCATCGCCCTGGTCGCGGTCGGCGCGGTCAGCGGGCTCGTGGTCAGCTCCCGCAAGAAGAAGCAGCTGCCGCCGCCGACGCCGCCCAGCACGCCGACCATCACCGCCCCGCCCGCCGAACCCCAGGTGGGGGAGGACGCCGCCACGACGGCGGAGGAGCAGCGCCGCACGATCGAGGAGGTCGTCCTCCCCGAGGCGGAGGCCGCCGCCCCCGAGGCGCCCGAGGCGCCCGCCGCCGAGGCCGAGGCCCCGGCCGCCCCCGAGATCGAGGTGCCCGAGCCCACCGCCGGCCGCCTGGTCCGGCTGCGCGCGCGCCTCGCCCGTTCGCAGAACTCCCTCGGCAAGGGGCTGCTGACGCTCCTGTCCCGCGAGCACCTCGACGAGGACACGTGGGAGGAGATCGAGGAGACCCTCCTCGTCGCCGACGTCGGCGTCGCGCCGACGCAGGAGCTCGTCGACCGGCTCCGCGAGCGGGTCAGGGTGCTGGGCACCCGCACCCCCGCCGAGCTGCGCGCCCTGCTGAAGGAGGAGCTCGTCACCCTGGTCGGGGCCGACCTCGACCGGTCCGTGAAGACGGAGAGCGGCGCCGACACCCCCGGCGTCGTGATGGTCGTCGGCGTCAACGGCGTCGGCAAGACCACCACCACGGGCAAGCTGGCCCGCGTCCTCGTCGCCGACGGCCGCAGCGTCGTCCTCGGCGCCGCCGACACCTTCCGTGCCGCCGCGGCCGACCAGCTCCAGACCTGGGGCGAGCGCGTCGGCGCCCGCACCGTGCGCGGGCCCGAGGGCGGCGACCCTGCCTCGATCGCCTTCGACGCGGTCAAGGAGGGCATCGCCGAAGGCGCCGACGTCGTGCTCATCGACACCGCCGGCCGCCTGCACACCAAGACCGGCCTCATGGACGAGCTCGGCAAGGTCAAGCGCGTCGTGGAGAAGCACGGCCCGCTGGACGAGGTCCTCCTCGTGCTGGACGCCACCACCGGGCAGAACGGCCTCACCCAGGCCCGCGTCTTCGCGGAGGTCGTCGACATCACCGGCATCGTGCTGACCAAGCTCGACGGCACCGCCAAGGGCGGCATCGTCGTCGCGGTGCAGCGCGAACTCGGAGTCCCGGTCAAGCTCATCGGCCTCGGCGAGGGCCCCGACGACCTCGCGCCCTTCGAGCCGCAGGCCTTCGTCGACGCCCTGATCGGCGACTGACCGGCCTTCTGCTGACGCAGCGGTGCCCCCGTGTTCCCGAGACGGAGCACGGGGGCACCGCTGCATACGGGCATACGGGCATACGGCCTGCGGGCGTACGGCGCTAGCGGCGCAGCCGGTGGCAGATGTACGCCAGGGTGCCCAGCAGCAGCCGGGCCTGGGGCGGGCCGCCGGCGCAGTCCAGGGCCGGCGGGCGCAGCCAGCCGACCGGTCCGAGGCCCGCGTGGTCCGAGGGCGGGGCGGTCACGTACGCGCCGTGGCCCAGCGCCCGCAGGTCCAGGCCGGCGTCGTCCCAGCCCATCCGGTACAGCAGCTGCGGCAGCCCGTCCGCGGCGCCCGGGGCCACGAAGAACTGCGCCCGCCCGTCCGGGGTCGCGGTGACGGGGCCGAGCGGGAGGCCCATCCGCTCCAGCCGGACCAGGGCGCGGCGCCCGGCCTCCTGCGAGACCTCGATGACGTCGAAGCAGCGGCCCGCGGGCAGCAGCACCGCGGCGCCCGGGTACGCGCCCCACGTCCCGGTGACCTCGTCGAGGGTGGCGCCGGCCGGGACGGTCGGGGCGAGGGGCAGCGGGTGGGCGCCCGGGGCGGGGCAGTCCGCGCGGCCGCAGGAGCAGTCGCGCAGGGGGCCGGCCGCCCGGGCCCCGGGGACCACGTCCCAGCCCCACAGGCCCGTGTACTCGGCGACCGCCGTGCACTCCGACGTCCGCCCGCGGCGGCGCGTCCCGGAGCGGAATTCCTTGGTGCTGCGGCTGCCGCCGATCGTGAAGCCCATGCCCATGCCCCCTCCAACGGGTCTGACGCACCGGTGGTTACGACGTTCGGGGGGACCGGGTGCGGCCTGCCCTGCGGTGCCACCCGGCGCACTCCACGCCGCGCGCGCCCCGGGCGCACCCCTGTCCATCCGATCGTTTCTGCTCCGTCGCCCAGTGAATCGCGCCTGGCGGGTGGCGCGTTCGTTGACAGGGGTGGCGAATGGTGGCGTTTCGGCGAACCGGCTCGCGGGGCGGGTGATCGTAGGATTACTTTCGGTGCACCGACCCTGACGGCGTACCGTTCGTGGTTATGCCGGAGGCAAGGCGTGAAGGACCTGTGAAGGTCCCCAGGCGGCGCCTGCCCTTCCGGTCAGGGTTGCGTAGGAACAGGGCTGAGCGGATGGGGGCGTTCCAGTGGGCGGCAACGGCGCAAGCGGAACGAGCGGGCAACCGGACGGATCCGGGCCCGCCGCCCGCAACGAGCAGCTGACCTCCTGGTTCGTGCGCAGCGGCTGGTCCAAGGGAGAGCTCGCCCGCCAGGTGAACCGGCGCGCCCGGCAGATGGGCGCCCACCACATCAGCACCGACACCTCGCGCGTGCGCCGCTGGCTCGACGGCGAGCAGCCCCGCGAGCCCGTCCCGAGGATCCTCTCGGAGCTGTTCTCCGAGCGCTTCGGCTCCGTCGTGGCCATCGAGCAGCTCGGCCTGCGCACCGCCCACCAGACCCCCTCCGTCTCCGGGGTCGACCTGCCGTGGGCCGCCGAGCAGACGGTCGAACTGCTCGGGGAGTTCTCCCGCAGCGACCTCATGCTCGCCCGCCGCGGCTTCCTCGGCACCTCCCTCGCCCTCTCCGCCGGCCCCGCCCTCATCGAGCCGATGCAGCGCTGGCTCGTCCCCTCCCCGGCCGCCGACCCCGCGGCCGCGCGCGGCGGCCAGGGCGGAGGGGCCCTCGGCGGCCACCGGCCCCCGCGCCTGTCCGAACCGGAACTCGGCCTCCTCGAATCGACGACCGTCATGTTCCGCCAGTGGGACGCCCAGTGCGGCGGCGGACTGCGCCGCAAGGCCGTCGTGGGCCAGCTCCACGAGGTCACCGACCTGCTGCAGGAGACCCACCCCGCGCCCGTCATGAAGCGGCTCTTCAAGGTCGCCGCCGAACTCGCCGAGCTCGCCGGGTGGATGAGCTACGACATCGGCCTGCACCCCACCGCGCAGAAGTACTTCGTCCTCGCGCTGCACGCCGCGAAGGAGGCCGGCGACAAGCCCCTCGGCTCGTACATCCTCTCCAACATGAGCCGCCAGATGATCCACCTGGGCCGCCCCGAGGACGCCCTGGAGCTCATCCACCTCGCCCAGTACGGCAGCCGCGACTGCGCCGGCCCCCGCACCCAGGCGATGCTGTATGCGATGGAGGCCCGCGCGTACGCCAACATGGGCCAGCCCAGCCGCTGCAAGAGGGCCGTCCGGATGGCCGAGGACACCTTCGAGGACATCGGCCCCGGCGACGCGCCCGAGCCCGACTGGATCCGCTTCTTCTCCGAGGCGGAGCTCAACGGCGAGAACTCCCACTCCTACCGCGACCTCGCCTACGTCGCCGGCCGCAGCCCCATGTACGCCTCCCTCGCCGCGCCCGTCATGGAGCGCGCCGTCGAGCTCTTCGGCCGGGACGAGGTGCACCAGCGCTCGTACGCGCTCAACCTCATCGGCATGGCCACCGTGCACCTCCTCCAGCGCGAGCCCGAGCAGGCCGCCTCCTACGTCGACCGCGCCCTCGCGGTGGCCGGAAAGATTCGGTCCGAAAGGGTGAACACCCGGCTCCGCAAGACCGTCGACACCGCCGCCCGTGAGTACGGCGACGTCGCCGAGGTCGTCCGGCTGACCGACCACCTCGCCTTCGCGCTGCCCCCGGCCGCGGAGGCCGTCTGACGGCCCGCGCGGCCGTCCCCCCGAAGGCCCCGGCCGCGGCAGCCACCCCGTGAAGCCCGATCAGGCTCCCCCAGCCAGGACTCCCGGGTGGCGCCGCGGCCGGCCCCGTCCTCCCGCCGCCGGCCGGCCCCGCCGGGCCGCCGGCCCGCCGCCGCCGACGGCGGCCCCGTTCATCGGCACGTAACAGCCCGCACCTCTTCGTCACGGGCGCGAAACATCGGGCGGCGCCGCCGGAAACCGGCCTGCGGGAATCTCTGGGTCAATAACCGGCCAGCCCCCGGGCCCCGGGCCACCCACCGGCCCCCACGCCTTCCCGTGCCCAGGTCCCACGGTCGCCCGCACGCGAACGCACCGACGACGAGGAGACGCCGATGGCACCAGCCATCACGACCCTCGCGGCAGACGCCCCGACGCTCTCTGCCGCGAACACCGGGTTCATGCTCATCTGCTCCGCCCTGGTCATGCTGATGACCCCGGGACTCGCCTTCTTCTACGGAGGCATGGTCCGTGTCAAGAGCAGCCTCAACATGCTGATGATGAGTTTCATCAGCCTCGGGATCGTCACGGTCCTGTGGGTGCTCTACGGATTCGGCATCGCCTTCGGCACCGACTCCGGCGGCGTTGTCGGCTGGTCCTCCGACTACCTCGGCCTCAGCGGCATCGGCATCACCGAGCTGTGGGACGGCTACACCGTCCCGGTCTACGTCTTCGCCGTCTTCCAGCTGATGTTCGCCGTCATCACCCCCGCCCTCATCAGCGGCGCCCTCGCCGACCGCGTCAAGTTCAGCGCCTGGGCCCTCTTCATCGCCCTGTGGGCCACCGTCGTCTACTTCCCCGTCGCCCACTGGGTGTGGGCCCCCGGCGGCTGGCTCTTCGAGATGGGCGTCATCGACTTCGCCGGCGGCACCGCCGTCCACATCAACGCCGGCGCCGCCGCCCTCGGCGTCATCCTCGTCATCGGCAAGCGCATCGGCTTCAAGAAGGACCCGATGCGCCCCCACAGCCTCCCCCTCGTCATGCTCGGCGCGAGCCTGCTGTGGTTCGGCTGGTTCGGCTTCAACGCCGGCTCCTGGCTGGGCAACGACGACGGCGTCGGCGCCGTGATGTTCGTCAACACCCAGGTCGCCGCCGGCGCCGCCATGCTCGCCTGGCTCGCGTACGAGAAGCTGCGCCACGGCTCCTTCACCACCCTCGGCGCGGCCTCCGGCGCCGTCGCCGGCCTCGTCGCCATCACCCCCGCCGGCGGCTCCTGCTCCCCGCTCGGCGCGATCGCCATCGGCGCCGTCTCCGGCCTGGTGTGCGCCATGGCCGTCGGGCTCAAGTACAAGCTCGGCTACGACGACTCCCTCGACGTCATCGGCGTCCACCTCGTCGGCGGCGTCATCGGCTCCCTCCTCGTCGGCTTCTTCGCCACCGGAGGCGTCCAGTCCGAAGCGGCCGGCCTCTTCTACGGCGGCGGCCTGGAGCAGCTCGGCAAGCAGGCCGTGGGCGTCTTCTCCGTCCTCGCCTACTCTCTCGTGGCGTCCGCGCTGCTCGCCTTCCTCCTCGACAAGACGATGGGGATGCGCGTCAGCGAGGACGACGAGGTCTCCGGCATCGACCAGGTCGAGCACGCCGAGACCGCCTACGACTTCAGCGGAGCCGGAGGCGGCGCCCCCTCCCGGAGCACCGCCGCCCCCGTCCCCGCCGCCGCCGCGAGCAAGAAGGTCAACGCATGAAGCTGATCACCGCGATCGTCAAGCCGCACCGGCTGGACGAGATCAAGGACGCCCTCCAGCGCTTCGGCGTCCAGGGCCTGACCGTCTCCGAGGCCAGCGGCTACGGCCGCCAGCGCGGCCACACCGAGGTCTACCGGGGCGCCGAGTACACCGTGGACCTCGTCCCCAAGATCCGCATCGAGGTCGTCGTCGAGGACGACGACGCCGAACCGGTCATGGAGATCCTGGTCACGAGCGCCCGGACCGGCAAGATCGGCGACGGCAAGGTGTGGAGCGTCCCCGTCGACGCCCTCGTCCGGGTCCGCACCGGCGAGCGCGGCGCCGAAGCGCTCTGACGACGGGAGGCCCTGGGTGACGAGCGACGGCACGACCACCGACACCTCCGACCCGGGACCCGGCGGCTACGCCGCGGCCCGGCTGCGGCTCCTCAGGGAGGAGCCGCAGTCCGGGCCGTCGCGGCGCTCCGCGCTCGCCCGGCTCACCGACGACTGGCTGACCGCCCTGTTCGCCCGCGCCGCCCGCGACACCGGTGTCCGCGGCGCCGCCCTCGTCGCCGTCGGCGGCTACGGGCGCGGCGAACTCTCCCCCCGCAGCGACCTCGACCTGCTCCTCCTCCACGACGGCAAGGCCGCCCCCGCCGACCTCGCCCGCCTCGCCGACCGCCTCTGGTACCCGGTGTGGGACCTCGGCCTCGCCCTCGACCACTCCGTCCGCACCCCTGCCGAAGCCCGCCGCACCGCCGCCGAGGACCTCAAGGTCCACCTCGGCCTCCTCGACGCCCGCCCCGTCGCCGGCGACCTCGGCCTCCTGGCCGGCCTGCGCACCGCCGTCCTCGCGGACTGGCGCAACCAGGCCCCCGCCCGACTGCCCCGGCTGCACGCCATGTGCCGCGAACGCGCCGAACAGTGCGGCGAACTCCGCTTCCTCCTCGAACCCGACCTCAAGGAGGCCCGCGGCGGCCTCCGCGACGCCGCCGCCCTGCGCGCCGTCGCCGCCTCCTGGCTCGCCGACGCGCCCCGCGAAGGCCTCGCCGAAGCCCGCCGCCGCCTGCTCGACACCCGCGACGCCCTCCACCTCACCACCGGCCGCGCCGGAGACCGGCTCGCCCTCCAGGAACAGGCCCAGGTCGCCGCCCGCACCGGCCACCCCGACGCCGACACCCTGCTGCGCGAGGTCTACGAGGCCGCCCGCACCATCTCCTACGCCGCCGACGTCACCTGGCGCGAGGTCGGCCGCGTCCTGCGCGCCCGCGCAGCCCGCCCCCGCCTGCGCGGACTGCTCGGCCCCCGCGGCCGCGGCGCCGCAGCGGGAACCGCCGAACGCGCCCCGCTCGCCGAGGGCGTCGTCGAAGCCGACGGCGAAGCCGTCCTGGCGCTCGCCGCCCGACCCGAACGCGACCCCGTCCTGCCGCTGCGCCTCGGCGCGGCCGCCGCGCAGGCCGGGCTGCCCGTCTCCCTGCACGCCGTACGGCGCCTCGCCGCGCAGGCCCGGCCGCTGCCCGAGCCCTGGCCGGCCGAGGCGCGCGAGCAGCTGGTCACCCTGCTCGGGGCGGGCGAGCCGGCCGTCGCCGTCTGGGAGGCCCTGGAGGCCGAGGGCCTGATCTCCCGGATGCTGCCCGAGTGGGAGCGCGTACGCTGCCGCCCGCAGCGCAACCCCGTCCACACCTGGACCGTGGACCGGCACCTGGTGGAGACCGCCGTGCGGGCCTCCGCGATGACCCGCCGCGTCGGCCGGCCCGACCTGCTTCTGATGGCCGCCCTCCTGCACGACATCGGCAAGGGCCTGCCCGGCGACCACTCCGCCGCCGGGGAGGCCGTCGCCCGCCGGATCGCCCTGCGCACCGGCTTCGGCGCGGCCGACGCCGACGTCCTCGCCGCGCTGGTCCGCCACCACCTGCTGCTGGTCGACACCGCCACCCGGCGCGACCTCGACGACCCCGCCACCGTCCGCACCGTCGCCGACGCCGTCCGCACCCCCGGCACCCTGGAACTCCTGCACGCCCTCACCGAGGCCGACGCGCTCGCCACCGGGCCGGCGGCGTGGTCGGCCTGGCGCGCCTCCCTCGTCGCCGACCTCGTCCGCCGGGTCGCGGCCGTCCTCGGCGGGGCCCCCGACCCCGGGCAGCCCGACCCGGCGCCCACCGCCGAGGAGGAGCGCCTGGCCGTGGAGGCCCTGCGCACCGGGGAGCCCGTCCTCGCGCTGCACGCCCGCCCGGAGGAGGACGCCGTCGGCGCGGAGCTCGCCGTCGCCGTCCCCGACCAGCCCGGAGTGCTGCCGGCCGTCGCCGGCGTCCTCGCCCTGCACCGGCTCACCGTCCGCGCCGCCGACCTGCGCTCGCTGGAACTGCCCGGCCGGCTCGGCGAGGCGCTCGTCCTGCGCTGGCGGGTGGCGGCCGGGTACGGCTCGCTCCCCGAGGGGTCCCGGCTGCGGGCCGACCTCGTCCGCGCCCTGGAAGGCGGCCTCGACGTCTCCGCGAAGCTCGCCGAGCGGGAGGCGGCGTACCCGCGGCGGCGCGGCGTGGTCCCGCCGCCGCCCCGGGTCACCGTCGTCCCCGACGTGTCCTCGCTCGCCACGGTCCTGGAGGTGCGCGCCCCCGACGCCGTCGGCCTGCTGCACCGCATCGGCCGGGCATTGGAGGACGCCGGCGTACGGGTCCGCAGCGCGCATGTCTCGACCCTGGGCGCCAACGCGGTGGACTCGCTGTACGTCACCTCGGCCGAGGGCAAACCCCTCGCCCCGGCGGAGGCCGCCTCCGTCGCCGAGGCCCTCGCCCGCGCGCTGGCCTGACGCCGGGCCCCGCGGGGAAAAGCGCCCGCGGGGTCTGGCAGGCGGGCCGGACCGATACCCTGGGGTACGACCACACCGCCCCCGACCCGAGGAATCGCGACCACCGTGTTCGATACGCTTTCCGACCGCCTCAGCGCGACCTTCAAGTCCCTCCGGGGCAAGGGCCGCCTCTCCGAACAGGACATCGACGCCGCGGCCCGGGAAATCCGTATCGCCCTCCTCGAGGCCGACGTCGCCCTCCCGGTCGTCCGCTCCTTCATCGCGAACGTCAAGGAGCGCGCCCGCGGGGCCGAGGTCTCCAAGGCCCTCAACCCGGCGCAGCAGGTCCTCAAGATCGTCAACGAGGAGCTGGTCTCGATCCTCGGCGGCGAGACCCGCCGCCTGCGGTTCGCCAAGACCGCCCCGACCGTGATCATGCTGGCCGGCCTCCAGGGCGCGGGCAAGACCACCCTCGCCGGAAAGCTCGGCCACTGGCTCAAGGGCCAGGGCCACACCCCGCTGCTCGTCGCCTGCGACCTCCAGCGCCCCAACGCCGTCAACCAGCTCGGCATCGTCGCCGAGCGCGCCGGCGTCGGCTTCTACGGCCCGCAGCCGGGCAACGGCGTCGGAGACCCGGTCCAGGTCGCGAAGGACTCCGTCGAGTACGCGCGCACCAAGCAGTACGACATCGTCATCGTCGACACCGCCGGCCGCCTCGGCATCGACGAGGAGCTGATGCAGCAGGCCGCGGACATCCGCGACGCCGTCAGCCCCGACGAGGTCCTGTTCGTCGTCGACGCCATGATCGGCCAGGACGCGGTCAACACCGCGGAGGCCTTCCGCGACGGCGTCGGCTTCGACGGTGTCGTGCTGTCCAAGCTCGACGGCGACGCCCGCGGCGGTGCCGCGCTCTCCATCGCGCACGTCACCGGCAAGCAGATCATGTTCGCCTCGAACGGCGAGAAGGTCGACGACTTCGACGCCTTCCACCCGGACCGCATGGCGGGCCGGATCCTCGACATGGGTGACATGCTCACCCTCATCGAGCAGGCCGAGCGGACGTTCTCGCAGGCCGAGGCCGAGAAGATGGCGGCCAAGCTCGCCAAGGGCCCCAAGGAGTTCACGCTCGACGACTTCCTGGCCCAGATGGAGCAGGTCCGCAAGATGGGCTCCATCTCCAAGCTGCTCGGCATGCTGCCCGGCATGGGGCAGATCAAGGAGCAGATCAACAACATCGACGAGCGGGACGTCGACCGCACCGCCGCGATCATCAAGTCGATGACCCCGGCCGAGCGCCAGGACCCGACGATCATCAACGGCTCGCGCCGCGCCCGTATCGCCAAGGGCTCCGGCACGGAGGTCAGCGCCGTCAAGAACCTCGTCGAGCGGTTCTTCGAGGCCCGCAAGATGATGTCGCGCATGGCCCAGGGCGGCGGCATGCCGGGGATGCCGGGCATCCCGGGCATGGGCGGCGGCCCCGGCCGGCAGAAGAAGCAGGTCAAGCAGGCCAAGGGCAAGCGCAAGAGCGGCAACCCGATGAAGCGCAAGGCGGAGGAGGCGGCGGCCGCCGCCCGCCGCGAGCAGGCCGCCCTGGGCGGTCAGCCGGACGCCGCGGGCAGCCCCTTCGGACTGCCGGCCGGCGCTCCGGGCGAGGACTTCGAGCTGCCGGACGAGTTCAAGAAGTTCATGAAGTAGTACGGGTGTCCCGCGGGGCCCCGGCCGCACGGCGCGGCCGGGGCCCCGGTGCGTCCGGGTCCGGACGGGGTGGTCGGGGGTGGCCGGGGGCGGGGGAGCCCGCCCGGAAGCCGCTGCCCGGAATATCCCTTATGGTCGGCCAGGAAGGACGGCAGTAAGGAGGCCCCCGGTGCCCAGCCCCACCCCCGCGCCGCCGCGCGACCGGGCCGACACGCCCTGGCGCTCCGAAGGCGCGCCGCCCTCCCCGCCGACGAAGAGGATGCCCGGCGGCTGGCGCTGGCTGATCCTGGCCGCCCTGCTGGTCTTCCTGGCCACCAACCTCGTCCTGTCCTTCTTCAACGAGGGCGACGAGCCGACCGTCTCCTACACCGAGTTCAGCAGGCAGGTCGCCGCAGGCAACGTCGCCAGGATCTACGCCAAGGGCGACGCCATCCAGGGCGAACTGAAGGCGAAGCAGCCCCTCCCCGACGGCGGCAAGGGCGACTACACCAAGTTCACCACCCAGCGCCCCGCCTTCGCCGAGGACGACCTGTGGGCCGAGCTCACCAAGCAGAACACGATCGTCACCGCCTCCCCGGTGGTCGTCCAGCGCAGCCTCCTGGCCAACGTCCTGCTCTCGCTCGCCCCGATGCTGCTGCTCGTCCTGCTGTGGGTGCTCCTCGCCCGGCGGATGGGCTCGGCGCTCGGCGGCGGCCTGGGCGGCATCGGCCGCAAGACCCCGCCCCGGCCCGTGGAGCTCCAGGAGGGCGGCAAGCGCACCACCTTCGAGGACGTCGCCGGCATCGACGAGGTCCAGGGCGAACTCCACGACGTCGTCGACTTCCTCAAGAACCCGCAGCGGTACCGTGCGATGGGCGCCCGCATGCCCGGCGGCGTCCTGCTCGCGGGCCTGCCCGGCACCGGCAAGACGCTGCTCGCCCGGGCGGTGGCCGGTGAGGCGGGCGTGCCGTTCTTCTCGGCGTCCGCCTCCGAGTTCATCGAGATGATCGTCGGCGTCGGCGCCTCCCGGGTCCGCGAACTGTTCACCGAGGCCCGCAAGGTGGCCCCGGCGATCATCTTCATCGACGAGATCGACACCATCGGCCGGGCCCGCGGCGCAGGCGGCGGCATCGGCGGCCACGACGAACGCGAGCAGACCCTCAACCAGATCCTGACCGAAATGGACGGGTTCTCCGGCTCCGAGGGCGTGGTCGTGATCGCCGCCACCAACCGCGCGGACGTCCTCGACCCCGCCCTCACCCGCCCCGGCCGCTTCGACCGCACCGTCACGGTCTCCCCGCCCGACAAGAGCGGCCGCGAGGCGATCCTGCGCATCCACACCCGCGAGATCCCCCTCGCCCCGGACGCCGACCTCGCGCAGATGGCCGCCACCACGCCCGGCATGACCGGCGCCGAACTCGCCAACCTCGCCAACGAGGCCGCCCTCCTCGCCGTCAAGCGGGGGCGCGACCGGGTCACCCAGGGCGACCTCTCCGAAGCCCTGGAGAAGGTCCAGCTCGGCGCGGAGCGCCCGCTCGTCATGCCCCGGGAGGAGCGCCGGCGCACCGCCTACCACGAGAGCGGCCACGCCCTGCTCGGCATGCTCCACCCGGGTGCGGATCCCGTACGCAAGATCACGATCGTGCCCCGCGGCCGGGCGCTCGGCGTCACCCTCTCCACCCCGGAGGCCGACCGGTACGCCTACACCGAGGAGTACCTGCGCGGCCGGATCATCGGCGCGCTCGGCGGCATGGCGGCCGAGCACACCGTCTACGACGTGATCACCACCGGCTCCGAGAACGACCTGGAGCAGGTCACCGGCATCGTCCGCGGCATGGTCGGCCGCTGGGGCATGAGCGAGCGCATCGGCCGCCTCACCGCTGTCCCCTCCGACGGGCAGAGCCCGTACGGCCTGGCCGCGGCCCCCGCCACCCTCGACGCGGTGGACGCCGAGATGCGGCGGATCGTGGACGAGTGCTACACCGAGGCCTGCCGCCTGCTGCGCGAGCACCGGCCGAAGCTCGACGCCCTCGCCGAGGCGCTGCTCGCGAACGAGACCCTCGACGAGGCCGCCGCCTACGCCGCGGCGGGCATCCCGCGCACCCCCGCGTGACGGCCGGCCGCGGCCGGGCCGGGAGCCGTCACGGCACCCGGGCCAGGACGTACCGCAGGATGTTCGGCAGCCACACCGAGCCGTCGCTTCGCTCGTACGGGTGAAGGGCCTCCGCAAGCTCCTTCTCCACCTGCCCGGTGTCGCCCGCGGAGCCGTACAGCCCCGTCGACAGCAGCCCGCGCACCGCGCTGTCGGCGTCCGCGTACCCGAACGGGCAGAACACCCGCCCCGAGCCGTCGGGCCGCAGCCCGGCCGCCGACACCAGCGCCTCCAGGTCCTGCGGGGCCGGCCCGCCGCCCGGCACCGAGGGGACCGTGCACCGCTCCGCGGGCCCCCAGCCCGCCAGGACCACCGCGGCGCCGCTGCGCAGCGACGGCAGGGCCGCGGCGAGCGCCGCCCGGGAGGGCGCGAAGGCGAACAGCACGTCGTACGGGCGCCCGCCGGGCGCCGGCGCCGCCGGCAGCACGTCCAGCAGCCGCTCGCGCGCCAGGGCCCGCCGCTCGGGGTCCGCCTCCACCCCCGTCGCGGCGGCGCCCCGGCCCTCGGCCAGCAGCAGGGCCAGACCGGCCCCGCAGTCCAGGCCCAGCAGCCGGTCGCCGGGACCGACCCCCAGCCGGTCGTAGACCGTCTCGTACAGCGGTACGAGCATCCGTTCCTGGATCTCCGCCCAGTCGCGGGCGACGAGTGTCGGCGTAGGCGTAGGTGTCATCGAAAGAGCGCTCCTGATTCCTTGTCGCCCCCTTGCCCCCGATGCCAGGGAACTCCCCATCCGCCCCCGCGTCCAGAGGAGTGCGCCACCCGATTCACGGATCGCCCCCCGGGCGCCGTACCATTCGCGCCATGGCAAAGGCTCCCGTTCTCACCCCCCAGGCGGAGGATTTCCCCCGCTGGTACCAGGATCTGATCAACAAGGCCGAGCTGGCCGACAACGGCCCGGTGCGCGGCACCATGGTCATCCGGCCGTACGGCTACGGGCTGTGGGAGCGGATGCAGCAGGAGATGGACGCGCGCATCAAGGAAGCGGGCGCCCAGAACGCCTACTTCCCGATGTTCATCCCGCAGTCCTACCTGACCAGGGAGGCCGAGCACGTCGAGGGCTTCGCCCCCGAGCTCGCGGTCGTCACGCACGGCGGCGGCAAGCAGCTCGAGGAGCCGGTCGTGGTGCGCCCGACCTCCGAGACGATCATCAACGACTACTTCTCGAAGTGGGTCCAGAGCTACCGCGACCTGCCGCTGCTGATCAACCAGTGGGCGAACGTGGTCCGCTGGGAGATGCGCCCGCGCGTCTTCCTCCGGACGAGCGAGTTCCTCTGGCAGGAGGGCCACACGGCCCACGCCACGTACGAGGACGCCCGCGACTACGCGGCCCGGATCCACCGCGACGTGTACGGCGACTTCATGGTCAACGTGCTCGGCATCGACGTCGTGCTCGGCCGCAAGACGCCGAAGGAGCGCTTCGCCGGCGCCATCAACACCCTCACGCTGGAGGGCATGATGGGCGACGGCAAGGCCCTCCAGATGGGCACGAGCCACGAGCTCGGCCAGAACTTCGCCAAGGCGTTCCACACCCAGTACCTGTCGAAGGACAGCAAGCAGGAGTACGTCTGGCAGACCTCCTGGGGCGTGTCGACCCGCATGGTCGGCGGCCTGATCATGTCCCACGGCGACGACAACGGCCTGCGCGTGCCGCCGCGGCTGGCGCACGTCCAGGTCGTGGTCATGGCGATCAAGGGCGACGAGGCCGTGGCGAAGGTCCGCGAGCTGGGCGACCGCCTGAAGGCCGCAGGCATCCGCGTCCACGTGGACGACCGCGTCGACATCCCCTTCGGCCGCCGCGCGGTGGACTGGGAGCTCAAGGGCGTCCCGGTCCGCGTCGAGATCGGCCCCCGCGACCTCGAGGCCGGCACCGCGATGCTGGCCCGCCGGATCCCCGGCGGCAAGGAGCCGGTGCAGATCGACGCCCTGGCCGACCTGCTGCCCAAGGTGCTGGACGAGGACCAGGCGCAGCTGCTGCGCGAGTCCCGCGAGCGCCGCGAGGCCCGCACCTCCGACGTCTCCACGCTGGAGGAGGCCGCCGAGGCCGCGGCCGCCGGCGGCTGGGCGCGGATCCCGTGGGCCGACCTCGGCCCCGAGGGCGAGGCCAAGCTGGGCGAGCAGGCCGTCACCGTGCGCTGCCTGGTCGCCGAGGACGGGTCGGTGCCCGAGTCGGACGACGCCCCCGGTACGCTCGCCATCGTCGCGCGCTCGTACTGACGCGCGCGCTCCCGCCATCGCGCCCCGGCGCGCGGCCGACCGCCGCGCGCCGGGGCTGATGTTTCGCAGTCGGCGTTGTGTACCGACTCCTCCTGGGATCGGCGCACCCGTCCTCGTCGTCGCGCATCAGGCACAACTGACGGGTACGTGCAAAAAATTTGGAATGGCCCGGAATCGGAACACCGGGGGCCTTCGGCTCGTTGTCACGACGTGAGCACGACACCACCTGTTCTCGCCGCAGAGCTGGCGCAGGCGTGGGCCGACATTCAGCGGCACCACCCCGAGCTGCCGGACCTTGCCGCGCCCGAGTCCCTGATCGGAGAGTCCTCGTCCGCCTGCGGCGCGGAGCTCTCCTTCGAGCGACTGCTGCACGAGGCAGTCCACGGCATCGCCGCCGCCCGCGGAGTGCGCGACACCTCCCGGGCCGGCCGCTACCACAACCGCAGATTCCTCGCGATCGCCGAGGAGATGGGACTGGACCATTCCGACGAGCCGCATCCGAGCAGCGGCTTCTCGCTGGTCACGCTCAACGCGGAGGCCAAGAGGCGCTACCGCCCGACCATCGAGCGCCTCCAGCGCGCCCTGAAGGCCCACACGGCGGCCACGACGGCCGACACCAAGCGCACGTTCCGCGGCCCGGCCGCGCGGCACGGCTCGTCCGGCGGGGGCGTGCGGGTCAAGGCCGTCTGCGACTGCGGGCGCAACGTGCGGGTGGTGCCCTCCGTGCTGGCACAGGCCCCGATCGTCTGCGGCGGCTGCATGAAGCCGTTCCGCATCCCGGAGGCCGCGGTCGCCGCAGCCGCGTCCTGAACCCGCCGCGCGGTGCGGCGCGCGGCGGGCGGAACCGGCCGCCGGGGGCGGGCCACGGACCGCCACCGGCATGTGGCAGAATGGATGGCTGTACTCGACAGTCGCACAGGACCCCTCTCTCCTCCGGCTGACGCGTCCATCGGGCACCCGAGTACCGCAACCCCACGTGGCATCTCAAGTGCCCAACCACGTCAAGTTCAGGAGACACCACTCCAGTGGCAGTCAAGATCAAGCTCAAGCGCCTCGGCAAGATCCGCTCCCCGCACTACCGCATCGTCGTCGCCGACGCCCGCACCCGCCGGGACGGCCGCGCGATCGAGGAGATCGGCATCTACCAGCCGACGTACAACCCGTCGCGCATCGAGGTCAACGCCGAGCGCGCCCAGTACTGGCTCTCGGTCGGCGCCCAGCCCACCGACGCCGTGCTCGCCATCCTCAAGCTGACCGGTGACTGGCAGAAGCACAAGGGCCTCCCGGCCCCCGCGCCGCTGCTCCAGCCGGCGACGAAGGAAGACAAGCGCCGCTCCTTCGACGAGTTCGCCAAGGCCCTCGAGGGCATCGGCGAGACCAAGGGCGAGGCCATCACGCAGAAGGCGAAGAAGGCCGACAAGAAGGCGGACGAGGCTGAGGCCGCCGCCGAGTCGACCGAGGCCTGAGCATGCTCGAGGAGGCTCTTGAGCACCTCGTAAAGGGCATTGTGGACAACCCCGACGACGTGCAGGTCGCCTCGCGCAACCTGCGCCGCGGGCAGGTGCTCGAGGTCCGGGTCCACCCCGACGACCTCGGGAAGGTGATCGGCCGCAACGGCCGCACCGCACGTGCGCTGCGCACCGTCGTGGGCGCCATCGGCGGCCGCGGCATCCGCGTCGACCTCGTCGACGTGGACCAGGTCCGCTGAGCAGTTGAATCACCGGCACGGGCCGGGGAGGGCATTCGTGCCCGCCCCGGCCCGTCGTCGTATGGACAGGAGAAGGAAGAGTGCAGCTGGTAGTCGCGCGGATCGGCCGCGCCCACGGGATCAAGGGTGAGGTCACCGTCGAGGTGCGGACGGACGAGCCCGAGCTGCGGCTCGGGCCCGGCGCCGTGCTGCAGACGGAGCCGGCCTCGGCGGGCCCCCTCACCGTCGAGACGGGACGGGTGCACAGCGGGCGCCTGCTGCTGCGGTTCGAGGGCGTGAAGGACCGCAACGCCGCCGAGGCGCTGCGCAACACGCTGCTCATCGCCGACGTGGACCCCTCGGAGCTGCCCGAGGAGCCCGACGAGTTCTACGACCACCAGCTCATCGACCTGGACGTGGTCCTGGAGGACGGCACCGCGGTCGGCCGGATCACCGAGATCTCCCACCTGCCCTCGCAGGACCTGTTCATCGTCGAGCGGGAGGACGGCTCCGAGGTGATGATCCCCTTCGTGGAGGAGATCGTCGCCGAGATCGACCTGGAGGAGCAGCGCTGCGTCATCACGCCGCCGCCCGGCCTGATCGACGACCGTGCCGTGGTGGCCTCCACCCGGGACGAGGAGGACGGGGCCTGATGCGGCTCGACGTCGTCACGATCTTCCCCGAGTACCTGGAGCCCCTGAACGTCTCCCTCGTCGGCAAGGCGCGGGCCCGCGGGCAGCTCGGCGTACACGTCCACGACCTGCGCGACTGGACGCACGACCGGCACAACACCGTCGACGACACCCCGTACGGCGGCGGCCCCGGCATGGTCATGAAGACCGACCCCTGGGGCGAGGCCCTCGACGAGGTGCTCGCCGACGGCTACGAGGCCGGCGCCCGCGGGCCCGTCGTCGTCGTGCCCACGCCCAGCGGGCGGCCGTTCACACAGGAGCTCGCCGTCGAGCTCTCCGAGCGGCCCTGGCTGATCTTCACCCCGGCCCGCTACGAGGGCATCGACCGGCGCGTCATGGACGAGTACGCGACGCGCATGCCGGTCTACGAGGTCTCCATCGGCGACTACGTCCTCGCGGGCGGCGAGGCCGCCGTCCTGGTCGTGACCGAGGCCGTCGCCCGGCTCCTGCCCGGCGTGCTGGGCAACGCCGAGTCCCACCGGGACGACTCCTTCGCGCCGGGCGAGATGGCGAACCTGCTGGAGGGCCCCGTCTACACCAAGCCGCCGCAGTGGCGCGGCCGCGGGATCCCGGAGGTGCTGCTCAGCGGCCACCACGGCAAGATCGCCCGCTGGCGGCGCGACGAGGCGCTGCGCCGGACCGCCGCCAACCGGCCGGACCTGATCGAGCGCTGCGAGGCCTCGGCGTACGACAGGAAGGACCGGGAGCTGCTGGCGGCCCTGGGCTGGGAGCCGACCGCGGACGGCCGATTTTGGCGCAGGCCGCGGGCCGTGGAAGAATAAGCGGCTGCTGTGTGCTCGCGTGTGCCCCTGCCACAGGGGGACCGTCGCACGAGGGGTGGCACGGCTACGGAATTCTCCCCGAAAACCCGCATCGGCGACCTGTGGCGTCGTGCGAAGAAAGCAGACGAAGAACATGTCTCACCTGCTCGACGGCGTGAACGCCGCCTCCCTGCGCTCGGACGTCCCGGCCTTCCGCCCGGGTGACACCGTCAACGTGCACGTCCGCGTCATCGAGGGCAACCGCTCCCGTATCCAGCAGTTCAAGGGCGTCGTCATCCGCCGCCAGGGCTCCGGCGTCTCCGAGACCTTCACCGTTCGCAAGGTCTCCTTCAGCGTCGGTGTCGAGCGCACCTTCCCGGTGAACTCCCCGATCTTCGAGAAGATCGAGCTGGTCACCCGTGGTGACGTCCGCCGCGCCAAGCTGTACTACCTCCGTGAGCTCCGCGGCAAGGCCGCGAAGATCAAGGAGAAGCGCGACCGCTGATCTCCTCTCCGGATCCACGGGGCGGCCGGATAGGCTCCCCCCGATGGACACCGAAGCAGAGCTCACCGAACGCGGCCACTCCTCCCCCGGCACGGGGGAGGGGCGGCCGCGTTCTGCTTTTGCCCGGTTCCTCGCGCCGGACGGGTGGCGGCGGCTGTCCCCGCTGCGCGGGGCCGCCCTGCTCGGAGTGGCCTGCACGGTCTTCCTGCTGCTGCTCGCCGGCTTCGTCGTCCAGCCCTTCCTGATCCCGAGCCGGTCCATGGAGCCCACGCTCCGGGTCGGCGACCGGCTGCTGGTGAACAAGCTGGCGTACCGTTTCGGCGACGCGCCGCGGCGCGGCGACGTGGTCGTGTTCGACGGCACCGGCTCGTTCGTGCCGGAACCGGACGGGGCGCCGGGCCCGCTGGCCGGACTGCTCGGCGGGGCGGCCTCCGCCCTCGGCATCGGCGGGCCGTCCGACTCCGACTTCGTCAAGCGGGTCGTCGGCGTCGGCGGGGACGACGTCGTCTGCTGCGACGCCCGGGGGCGCCTCGCGGTCAACGGGGTGCCGCTGGCGGAGCCGTACCTGTACCCGGGCGACGCTCCCTCGAAGGTGCCCTTCCGGATCGTCGTCCCGCTGGACCACCTCTGGGTGATGGGCGACCACCGGTCGCAGTCCCGGGACTCCCGGGACCACCTCGGTGCGCCGGGCGGGGGGATGGTGCCGGTGGAGAAGGTCATCGGGCGGGCCGACTGGATCGGCTGGCCGCCCTCGCGCTGGGGCCGCACCGCCCCGCAGCCCGGGCCGGCCGCCCCGGCGCCCCCCTCCGGCGGCCGCCATGGGTAGCCGGGGCCGGCAGCGCAGCGAGCGCGAGCGCCGCCGACAGGCCGCCCGGCCGGCCCGCGCTGCCGCCGAGCCCGCCGCCGAGGAGGCCCCGGCGCCCGAGCCGGGCGGGCGGGCCGAGCGGCGACGGCTGGCCCGCCGCGTCCGAAGGCGCCGGCGCACCCGGCGCGCCGGCGAGCTCCCGCTGCTCGTCGTCGCGGCGCTGTGCATCGCCCTGCTCCTCAAGACGTTCCTGGTGCAGGCCTTCTTCATCCCTTCCGGCTCCATGGAGGAGACCATCCGGATCGGCGACCGGGTCCTCGTCGACAAGCTGACCCCCTGGTTCGGCTCCCCGATCGAGCGCGGCGACGTCGTCGTGTTCAAGGACCCCGGCGGCTGGCTCAAGGGCGAGGCGGCGCGCCCGCCGCGCGACCCCGTCGTCGTCAAGCAGATCAAGCAGACGCTGACCTTCATCGGCCTGCTGCCCTCCGCCGACGAACAGGACCTCATCAAACGCGTCATCGGGGTCGGCGGCGACACCGTCGCCTGCTGCGACGCCAAGGGGCGCGTCACCGTCAACGGCGCGCCGCTGGACGAGCCGTACGTGAAGCCCGGGAACTCCCCCTCCGACATCAGGTTCGAAGTCGCCGTGCCGCCCGGCCGGCTCTTCGTCATGGGCGACCACCGCTCGAATTCGGCCGATTCCCGCTTCCACCTCGACGAGGCCTTCCAGGGCACCATCTCGGAGGAGGGCGTCGTCGGCGAGGCCGTCGTCATCGCATGGCCGTTCGACCACTGGCGCAGGCTGGAACAGCCCGCCACCTTCCTCACCGTTCCCGATCAGCAGCGGAGCGGGCGGCGCGGCCGCAGCGGGCGCCGCGGTGGCGCACCCGTCGCATAGTGTGTCCTCGGTCTCCCGCGCCTTAGGGAACTCCCGCTCGTTAAGGGAGGGGAGGACCCGTGCCGAACCGGCCGGGCGGCAGTTCCGAGTGAGGAGTGGATGTGGGGGACGTGGCGGTAGGCGCACGGTCCGGACGCGACGACGGCGAGGAGCGCCCGGCCGACGCCGGGCACATTGCCGGTGGCGCGGCCGGGGACGACGCGGAGGACGGCGCCGAGGCGCAGCCGCAGCGCTCGTTCTGGAAGGAGCTGCCGCTCCTCATCGGCATCGCCCTGCTGCTCGCCCTGCTGATCAAGACGTTCCTGGTGCAGGCGTTCTCGATCCCCTCGGACTCGATGCAGAACACCCTCCAGCGCGGCGACCGCGTCCTCGTGGACAAGCTGACCCCCTGGTTCGGCTCGGAGCCCGAGCGCGGCGAGGTCGTGGTCTTCCACGATCCGGCGAACTGGCTGGCCGGGGAGCCGACCCCGGAGCCCAACCTCTTCCAGCAGGTCCTCAGCAAGATCGGCCTGATGCCGTCCGCAGACGAGAAGGACCTGATCAAGCGGACCATCGCCATCGGCGGGGACACGGTCGAGTGCAAGAAGGGCGGCCCGGTCGTCGTCAACGGCAAGCCGCTCGACGAGCCGTACATCTTCCCCGGCAACACTCCCTGCGACGACGCGCCGTTCGGGCCGCTCAAGGTGCCCGAGGGCAAGATCTGGGTGATGGGCGACCACCGCCAGAACAGCCAGGACTCCCGCTACCACATGCAGGACTCCACCCAGGGCTTCGTCCCCGTCGACAAGGTCGTCGGGCGCGCCGTGGTCATCGCGTGGCCGGTCACCCGCTGGTCGACCCTGCCGGTTCCGGACACGTTCGACCAGCCGGGCATCGGCAACCAGGCCCCGGCCAAGGCGCTGAGCGCCGCCCCGGCCGCGCTCGGCCTGGCCGGGGCCGTCCCCCTCGTCCTGTGGCGCCGGCGGAGGCTGACCGGCGGTACTACCGGCAGGTAGGGTGCCGCCCAGGGTGGTCCATCCCGGACAGGGGGCGCAGCCATGGGCGGTACGCAGGACAGCACAGCGCAGGACAGCAGCGGAACGCAGGGAGCTGCACGCGGGACCGGAGGCGGCGGCCGCGGTGCAGGCAGCGTCCTGTCGGGCGTCGCCGTCGCCGTCGGGTTCGTCCTCTTCCTGGGCGGCTTCGTGTGGGGGGCCGTCGTCTACCAGCCCTTCACGGTGCCGACCGACTCGATGGTGCCGACCGTCAGGCCGGGCGACCGGGTCCTTGCCCAGCGGATCGACGGCGCCGAGGTGCGCCGCGGCGACGTGGTCGTCTTCACGGACACCCGGTGGGCCGACGCACCCATGGTCAAGCGGGTCGTCGGTGTCGGCGGCGACACCGTGAAGTGCTGCGGTGCGGGCGGCCGGCTCACCCTGAACGGCCGGGAGCTCGACGAGCCGTATGCCGACCTCGACGACCCGGGGGCGGCCGCGAGCGGACTGCGGCCCGCGTCGCAGACCCCCTTCGAGGTGACCGTCCCGGAGGGCAGCCTCTTCCTCCTCGGCGACCGCCGCGCCGCGTCCCTCGACTCGCGGGCCCACCTCCAGGAGGCCGGGCAGGGGACCGTCCCGCGCTCCGCGGTGCGGGGCCGCATCGACGCCGTCGCCTGGCCCTCCGCGACCATGGTCGGCCGGCCCGCGGCGTACGCGGACCTGCCCGGCGGAACGTCCCGGCCCGGGCCGTTGCGCATCCAGCTGGCCGCGGCCGCGGGCGGGGCCGCGCTGGTGCTGCTGGGCTGCGCGTACGGGCCGCTGGCGCGGACGCTCGCCCGCCGGAGGGAGCAGGCCGGTGCCCGCTGAGCAGGCCGGCGCAGCCGGCTTCCGCAAGGTGTCCCGGGTGGTCCTGCTCGACCCCGCTGACCGGATCCTGCTGCTGCACGGCTTCGAGCCCGCCACGCCCGAGGTCGACTGGTGGTTCACCCCGGGCGGCGGGCTGGAGGGCGCCGAGACCCGCGAGGAGGCCGCCCTGCGGGAACTCGCGGAGGAGACCGGCATCACCGCGGCCGAGCTGGGGCCGGTGCTGTGGCGGCGCCAGTGCGCCTTTCTCTTCGACGGGCGGCTCTGGGAGCAGGACGAGTGGTACTTCCTGGCCCGGACGGGGCAGACACGCACCGAGACGACGGGTCTCACCGAGCTGGAGCGCCGCAGCGTCACCGGGGCCAGGTGGTGGACCGCGGAAGAGCTCCTCGCGACCCGCGAGACCGTCTACCCCAAGCGGCTCGCCGAGATGCTGGCGGCCCTGCTGGCCGAGGGCCCGCCGGGCGCGCCGGTGGTCCTCGCGCCGGAAATCGACCGGCCGCCCGCGTGACTGCCGCACAATGGGGGGACGCACGGCTGAAGGGGAACATGCCATGAGCGCCGAGGACCTCGAGAAGTACGAGACCGAGATGGAGCTGAAGCTCTATCGGGAGTACCGCGACGTCGTCGGGCTGTTCAAGTACGTGATCGAGACGGAACGCCGCTTCTACCTGACGAACGACTACGAGATGCAGGTGCACTCGGTCCAGGGCGAGGTGTTCTTCGAGGTGACGATGGCCGACGCCTGGGTGTGGGACATGTACCGGCCGGCCCGCTTCGTCAAGCAGGTGCGCGTGCTGACCTTCAAGGACGTGAACATCGAGGAGCTCAACAAGAGCGACCTCGAACTGCCCGGCAGCTGATCGCGGCGGCCCGGCCGCGTCCTCCTGCGGCGCTCCTGTCCCCCTGACGGGTGAGGGCGCCGTCCACAACGGCCCCTCCGTCCACCAAGATCCACTCCCTTCGGCGGTCCGCGGGACCGTGGCCGTGGAGGTGGTGCGCGATGGACGCGAAGGGCGTGGCGCGGCAGGCGATGGGGCGGTACGGCGAGGAGCTCGCCGTGCGGCGGCTGGCCGAGGCCGGCATGACCGTCATCGAGCGGAACTGGCGGTGCCGGGCGGGGGAGATCGACATCCTCGCCCGGGACGGGGACGCGCTCGTGGTGTGCGAGGTCAAGACACGGCGCGAGGGGCCGTACGAGCACCCGATGGCCGCGGTGCGGCCCGGCAAGGCCGAGCGGCTGCGCAGGCTCGCCGGGCGCTGGCTCGCCGACCACGGCGGACCGCCGCCTGGCGGGGTGCGGATCGACCTCGTGGGGGTCGTGCTGCCGCGGCGCGGGGCGCCCGTCGTGGAGCACGTCAGGGGGGTGGCGTGATGGGATTCGCGCGAGCCTGCTCGGTGGCCCTCGTCGGCGTCGAGGGCGTGGTCGTCGAGGTCCAGGCAGACCTCGAACCGGGCGTGGCGGCCTTCACCCTGGTGGGGCTGCCCGACAAGACCCTGGTCGAGAGCCGGGACCGGGTGCGGGCCGCTGTCGCCAACTCCGGCGCCGCCTGGCCCCAGAAGAAGCTCACGGTCGGGCTCAGCCCGGCCTCCGTCCCCAAGGGCGGATCGGGATTCGACCTCGCCGTCGCGGCAGCGGTCCTCGGGGCCGCGGAGGTCGTCGACCCCGCGGTCATCGCGGACCTGGTCCTGATCGGGGAGCTGGGGCTGGACGGCCGGGTCCGGCCGGTGCCCGGCATCCTCCCGGCGGTGCTCGCCGCCGCGGAGGCCGGCCACCGCCACGTCGTCGTGCCGCGGGGCTGCGCCGCCGAGGCGGAGCTGGTGCCCGGGGTCTCGGTGCTCGGCGTCGGCAGCCTGCGCCGGCTGATCGCGGTGCTGACCGGCGCCGACGAGGCGGCCGCCGAGCCCGAGGAGGAGGCCGGGCCGCCCGGCCCCGGGTCCTCGGCCCTGCTGGTGCCCGGCGCGGGGCTGGGCACCGGGGTACTGTCCGGCCGGACGGCGGAGGGCGGCCCGGGCGACCTGCCGGACCTGGCCGACGTGGCCGGGCAGCAGGCGGCCCGCCGCGCCCTGGAGGTGGCCGCCTCCGGAGGGCACCACCTGTTCCTGAGCGGGCCGCCGGGCGCGGGCAAGACGATGCTCGCCGAGCGGATGCAGGGCATCCTGCCGCCGCTCACCCGGCAGGACTCCCTGGAGGTGACCGCTGTCCACTCGGTCGCCGGGATCCTGCCGCCGGGCGACCCCCTCGTCACCCGCGCCCCGTACTGCGCGCCGCACCACTCGGCCACCATGCAGTCCCTCGTCGGCGGCGGTGCCGGGGTGCCGCGGCCGGGGGCCGTCTCCCTGGCACACCGCGGAATCCTCTTCCTGGACGAGGCCGCCGAGTTCGGCGCGAAGGCGCTGGACGCGCTCCGCCAGCCCCTGGAGTCCGGCCGGGTGGTCATCGCCCGGGCCGCCGGGGTGGTGCAGCTGCCGGCCCGCTTCCTGATGGTCCTCGCGGCCAACCCCTGCCCCTGCGGGCGGCACGGGCTCCACGGAGCGGGCTGCGAATGCCCGGCCTCGGTGGTCCGGCGGTACCAGGCCCGGCTGTCCGGGCCGCTGCTGGACCGGGTGGACCTGCGGGTGGAGGTCGAGCCCGTCGGCCGCTGCGACCTGGCCCGGCCCGGCAGCCGCGGCGAGCCGACGGCCGTCGTCGCCGCCCGGGTCCTCCAGGCCCGGGAGCGCGCCGCCGCCCGGCTCGCCGGGACGCCGTGGCGGCTCAACGCCGAGGTCCCCGGACACGAGCTGCGCACCCGCTGGCCGGCCGCCGCCGGGGCGCTCGCGCAGGCCGAGCGGGACCTGGAGCGCGGCCTCCTCACCGCCCGCGGGCTCGACCGGGTGCTGCGGGTCGCCTGGACCGTGGCCGACCTGCGGGGCAACGACCGCCCCGACGCCCTGGACGTGGCCGTCGCCCTGGAACTGCGCACCGGCGTGGCCCGCGGCGCCGCCCTCGCGGCTGGAGCCGCGCCATGACCCCGCCCGCCGCCCCCGAGCCGCTGCCGGGCTCCGGGCCGCCGCACGGTCCTGGCTGCGGGCCGATGTCCGGAATCGGGCAGCCGCACGGCCCTGGCTCCGGTCCGGTGCCGGGTTCCGGGCTGCCGCACGGCTCGGGGCCCGGGCCGCTGCCGGGCTCCGTGCCGCCGGGTTGCTCCGGCTCCGGGCCGCTGCCGGACGGCGGGCCGCTGGGCGGCCCCGGTTCCGAGGGCCGGGGCCCGGCCGAGGTGGAAGGCGGGCACGGGGGATACGAGGAGGAGCTGCTCGCGCGGGCCGCGCTGACGCGGGTCCTCGAACCGGGCGACGTGCACGGGGGCCGGTGGCTGCGCATGTACGGGGCCGCCGCCCTGGTGCGGCTGCTCACCGGGGCCGACCCCGAGCCCCCCGAGCTGGCCGGGGCGGGGCGGCAGCGGGTCGCGGGATACCGGCTGCGGGCCGCCCGGGCCGATCCCCGCGCCGACCTGGACCGGGCGGCGGAGCTGGGCTGCCGGTTCCTCTGCCCCGGCACCCCGCAGTGGCCCACCCAGCTCGACGACCTCGGCGACGCCAGACCCGTCGGCCTGTGGGTGCGCGGCACCCCCGACCTGCGGACCTGGGCGCTGCGATCCGTCGCCCTCGTCGGGGCGCGGGCCTGCACCCCGTACGGGGCGCACATGGCGCACACCCTGGCCGCCGGCCTCGCCGAGCGCGGCTGGGTCGTGGTCTCGGGCGCCGCGTACGGGATCGACGGCGCCGCGCACCGCGGTGCGCTCGGGGCCGGCGGGGCGACGGCCGCGGTCCTGGCCTGCGGGGTGGACACCGCCTACCCGCGGGGCCACGCCGGGCTGCTCGGCGCCATCGCGGGGCAGGGCCTGGTGCTCGGCGAGCTGCCGCCGGGCAGCCATCCGACGCCGGCCCGGTTCGTGCTGCGCAACCGGGTCATCGCCGCCCTGACCCGCGGCACCGTCGTCGTCGAGGCGGCCTACCGCAGCGGCTCGCTCGTCACCGCCCGCCGGGCCCGGCAGCTGGGCCGGTTCACGATGGGCGTCCCCGGGCCCGCCACGAGCGGGCTGTCGGCCGGGGTGCACGAGCTGCTGCGCGGGGAGGCGGTGCTCGTCACCGACGCGGCCGAGGTGGTCGAACTCGTCGGCGGGATGGGGGAGCTGGCGCCCGAGCGGCGCGGGCCGGTCCTCGCCCGCGACCTGCTGGACCCGGACACCGCTCGGGTGCTGGACGCACTGCCGGCCGCGGGCCCGGCGCAGGCCGGGGACATCGCCCTCGCCGCTGGGGCCGGCACCGATGAAGTCATCGGCAGACTGTACGAACTTCACTCTCTGGGGTTCGTCGAACGGCTTGGCGACGCCTGGCGGTTGGCCAAGAGGACACGCCGGGAAGGCACACGAACCGGTGGCGAACGGCGAGGCGGTCGGTGACCTGGGGCGTTCCGGTGAAAGAGTGAAGCCGATGAATACCGCGGTCTTTCCGCCGGCAGCCGCCGGGACCGGGCGCCCGGCGCCGGTCCCGGGCCGTCCGTGCGATCCGGGACGCCTCCGGGGCCTCATACGATCCCGTACTCTTCGCGCACCGCGACTACCTCGTCACGCTACGCTCACAAGGAATCCGGCTCCGGCAAAGGCGAAGCATGCCCCAGCACACCTCACGGTCCGACCGCGCTGCTGTGCCCACCGCTGCCCGCGGCGGCGTGCGGCCCACCGCGCCCTCGTCCCTGGAGGCGCTGTGGCGCTCGTACAAGGCCTCGGGTGACGGGCGGCTGCGCGAGCAGCTGATCCTCCACTACTCGCCCCTGGTCAAGTACGTCGCCGGCCGGGTCAGCGTGGGCCTCCCGCCCAACGTGGAGCAGGCCGACTTCGTCTCCTCCGGCGTCTTCGGGCTGATCGACGCCATCGAGAAGTTCGACCTCGACCGCTCCATCAAGTTCGAGACGTACGCCATCACCCGCATCCGCGGCGCCATGATCGACGAGCTGCGGGCGCTCGACTGGATCCCGCGCTCCGTGCGGCAGAAGGCGCGGGCCGTCGAGCGGGCGTACGCCACGCTGGAGGCGCAGCTGCGCCGCACCCCCACGGAGCACGAGGTCGCCGCCGAGATGGGCATCGCCGTGGAGGAACTCCACGCGGTGTTCAGCCAGTTGTCACTGGCGAACGTGGTCGCCCTGGAGGAGCTGCTGCATGTCGGCGGGGAGGGCGGCGACCGCCTCTCCCTGATGGACACCCTGGAGGACACCGCCGCCGACGACCCCGTGGAGGTGGCCGAGGACCGTGAGCTGCGCAGGCTGCTGGCCCGCGCCATCAACACGCTGCCCGAGCGGGAGAAGACGGTGGTGACGCTGTACTACTACGAGGGCCTGACCCTGGCCGAGATCGGCAACGTCCTCGGCGTCACCGAGAGCCGCGTCAGCCAGATCCACACCAAGTCGGTGCTGCAACTGCGCGCAAAGCTGGCGGATGTGGGGCGCTGACCCGCCGGTACCTCCGTACAGTGGACGGGTGCCCAGGATTCGAGCGGCCTCCGTGGCCGAGCACCGGTCGATGCAGCGCGGCGCCCTGTTGGACGCGGCGCGCTCCCTGCTGTCCGAAGGCGGGACCGACGCCCTGACCTTCCCCGCCCTGGCGGAGCGGACCGGCCTGGCCCGGTCCTCCGTCTACGAGTACTTCCGCTCCCGCGCCGCCGTCGTCGAGGAGCTGTGCGCGGTGGACTTCCCCGTCTGGGCCGCGGAGATCGAGTCGGCCATGGAGCAGGCCGCGACGCCCGAGGCGAAGATCGAGGCCTACGTGCGCAGCCAGCTCGGCCTCGTCGGGGACCGGCGCCACCGGGCCGTGGTCGCGATCTCGGCGAGCGAGCTGGACGCGGGCGCCCGGGAGAAGATCCGCGCCGCGCACGGCGGCCTCGTCGCGATGATCGTGGAGGCGCTGGCCGCGCTGGGCCAGGAGGAGCCGAAGCTGGCGGCGATGCTGCTCCAGGGTGTCGTCGACGCGGCGGTGCGCCGCATCGAGCTGGGCGCGGCCGAGGAGCCGGCCGTGGTGACCGAGACGGCCGTCGCGATGGCCCTGCGGGGCGTCCGGGGCTGAGCGCCGCCCCCTCGGCGGGCAGCAGCCGCGGCGCCGGTCGCGGGAGCAGGCCCAGCGGGTCGAGGTAGTCCCCGCCCGCGAGCAGGCCCCAGTGCAGGCAGGGCCGCGGCCCGCAGTGGCCGCCCTCCGCCAGGACGGCCACCACCTGCCCGGCCGTGACGGCCTCCCCCTCCTCCACGAGCGGCCGCACCGGCTCGTACGTGGTGCGCAGGCCGCCCGGCAGCGTGAGCGACAGCACCCCGCGCCCGGCGACCGGCCCCGCGTGGTGCACCCGCCCCGGCCCCACCGCCCGCACCCGCGCACCCACCGGGGCCGCCAGGTCCACGCCGCGGTGCCCGGCGGCGTACGGGGTCGGCGGCGGATCCCACCAGCGGGCCACCACCAGCGGACCCGGCAGCGGCCGCACCGCTCCCGCCGGCACCGCCCCCGGCGCATGCGCGGGCGCCCGCGCGCCCGCGGGGGCGCGGGCGGGGGCGTCCGCCTCCGCAGCCGGGCCCGGGGCCGCCGCGCGGGCGGTGAGCAGCAGCAGTGCGATCAGCAGTGTCGTCACGGTCATGCGGCCAGCGTGCCCCCGCCGCCGCGGGGCGGGGGCGGGCCTGTGGACGGCGGGCCGGTTGTGGACGGCGGCGTCACCTGGCATACCGCCCGGTCCCGTACACTTCTTACGGCGATCCGGGTCACCGGGTCGACTTCGCACGCCCCGGGGCCGGTCGGCAAGACCGGGTGCCGGCGTCTCTCGGTCCCCTTCGGCGGGGGCAGGACGCAGCGGGGCGTCAGGACCAAAACCGAGAAAACCAAGGAGATGGCCATGGCCGTCGTAACGATGCGGGAGCTGCTGGAGAGCGGCGTCCACTTCGGTCACCAGACCCGTCGCTGGAACCCGAAGATGAAGCGCTTCATCTTCACCGAGCGCAACGGCATCTACATCATCGACCTGCTCCAGTCGCTGTCGTACATCGACCGCGCCTACGAGTTCGTCAAGGAGACCGTCGCGCACGGCGGCTCCATCATGTTCGTCGGTACCAAGAAGCAGGCCCAGGAGGCCATCGCCGAGCAGGCGACGCGCGTCGGCATGCCGTACGTCAACCAGCGCTGGCTCGGCGGCATGCTCACCAACTTCTCCACGGTCTACAAGCGCCTCCAGCGCCTGAAGGAGCTCGAGGCGATCGACTTCGAGGACGTCGCGTCCTCGGGTCTGACCAAGAAGGAGCTTCTGGTCCTCTCCCGCGAGAAGGCCAAGCTGGAGAAGACCCTCGGTGGTATCCGCGAGATGCAGAAGGTGCCCAGCGCCGTCTGGATCGTCGACACCAAGAAGGAGCACATCGCCGTCGGCGAGGCTCGCAAGCTGAACATCCCGGTCGTCGCGATCCTCGACACCAACTGCGACCCCGACGAGGTCGACTACAAGATCCCGGGCAACGACGACGCGATCCGCTCCGTCACCCTGCTCACCCGCGTCATCGCCGACGCCGTCGCCGAGGGCCTGATCGCCCGCTCCGGCGCCGCGACCGGCGACTCGAAGCCGGGCGACAAGGCCGCCGGCGAGCCGCTCGCCGAGTGGGAGCGCGACCTGCTCGAGGGTGAGAAGAAGGCCGACGCCGCCGAGGCCGCCCCGGCCGCCGAGGCTGCCCCGGCCGCCGAGGCCGCCCCGGCCGCCGAGGCCGAGCAGGCCTGACCCACTGGAGGGGCCCGGCGTTCACGCGCCGGGCACTTGCAGCACGGACGATGACGGCGGGGGAGCCGCGCCACGAGCGCGCCTCCTCCGCCGTTCACCCGTAGATCTACGACTTCGAGAGAGAAGCACAAGACTCATGGCGAACTACACCGCCGCTGACGTCAAGAAGCTCCGCGAGCTCACCGGCGCCGGCATGCTGGACTGCAAGAACGCGCTCGTCGAGGCCGACGGCGACGTGGAGAAGGCCCAGGAGGCCCTCCGCATCAAGGGTCAGAAGGGCGTCGCCAAGCGCGAGGGCCGCTCCGCCGAGAACGGTGCCGTCGTCTCCCTCATCGCCGACGACAACACCTCCGGCGTCCTCGTCGAGCTGAAGTGCGAGACGGACTTCGTCGCCAAGGGCGAGAAGTTCCTCGCCGTCGCCAACCAGCTGGCCGCCCACGTCGCCGCCACCTCCCCGGCCGACATCGAGGCCCTGCTCGCCTCCGAGATCGAGCCCGGCAAGACCGTCACCGCCTTCGTCGACGAGGCCAACGCCAACCTCGGCGAGAAGATCGTCCTGGACCGCTTCGCGCAGTTCACCGGTGGCTACGTCGCCTCCTACATGCACCGCACCATGCCCGACCTGCCGTTCCAGATCGGCGTCCTGGTCGAGCTGGACAAGGAGAACGCCGAGGTCGCCCGCGGTGTCGCGCAGCACATCGCCGCGTTCGCCCCGCAGTGGCTGTCCGCCGAGGACGTCCCGGCCGACAAGGTCGAGTCCGAGCGCCGCATCGCCGAAGAGGTCACCCGCGCGGAGGGCAAGCCCGAGGCTGCCATCGCGAAGATCGTCGAGGGCCGCGTGAACGGCTTCTTCAAGGACGCCACCCTCCTGGGCCAGCCGTACGCGCTGGACAACAAGAAGTCCGTCCAGAAGGTCCTGGACGAGGCCGGTGTCACCTTGAAGCGCTTCACGCGCATCAAGGTCGGCATCTGAGTCCGTCCGTACACGACGGGCACCGGACCCCGGTAGGGTCTGAGGCAGTCGTCCGCCTACGCGTGGAACGACCGCAGATCTGACGAGGAGGCCATTGCCGTAGAGGGAACCGCGAGGACCCACCGGCAATGGCCTTCTTCGTATGTGCACGAGGAGATCTCCATGAATCAGGGCGTGGACCCCCACAACGCTTCCGACGACAAGAGCGACCACGGGAGGAAGGGCCGCCGCTTCATGCTGAAGCTGTCCGGCGAGGCCTTCTCCGGCGGCGGCGGACTGGGCGTCGACCCCGACGTCGTCCATGCCATCGCGCGTGAGATCGCCGCGGTGGTCCGCGACGGCGCGGAGATCGCCGTCGTGATCGGCGGCGGCAACTTCTTCCGCGGCGCCGAACTCCAGCAGCGCGGCATGGACCGCGCCCGTTCCGACTACATGGGCATGCTCGGCACCGTCATGAACTGCCTCGCCCTCCAGGATTTCCTGGAGAAGGAGGGCATCGACTCCCGCGTGCAGACGGCGATCACCATGGGCCAGGTCGCCGAGCCGTACATCCCCCTGCGGGCCGTGCGGCACCTGGAGAAGGGCCGCGTCGTGATCTTCGGCGCGGGCATGGGCATGCCGTACTTCTCCACCGACACCACGGCCGCCCAGCGCGCCCTGGAGATCGACGCCGAAGCCCTGCTCATGGGCAAGAACGGCGTCGACGGGGTCTACGACTCCGACCCCAAGAAGAACCCCGACGCGGTGAAGTTCGACGCGCTGGAGTACGGCGAGGTGCTCTCCCGCGACCTGAAGGTCGCAGACGCCACCGCCATCACGCTGTGCCGCGACAACGATCTGCCGATCCTGGTGTTCGAACTGCTCGCCGAGGGCAATATCGCCCGCGCCGTCAAGGGTGAGAAGATCGGCACGCTCGTGAGCGACCAGGGAACCCGGGCCTGAGCGGTCCGCAGCCGGAGCCGGCCCCGCGCGGCCGGCCCCGCACCGCCCGCCTGAACCATCCATTCAAGACATGCAGGAGCACGTGGTGATCGAAGAAATCCTCCTCGAAGCCGAGGAGAAGATGGAGAAGGCCGTCGTCGTCGCCAAGGAGGACTTCGCCGCGATCCGCACGGGCCGTGCGCACCCGGCGATGTTCAACAAGATCATGGCGGACTACTACGGCGCCATCACCCCCATCAACCAGCTCGCGTCCTTCTCGGTGCCCGAGCCGCGCATGGCCGTGGTGACCCCGTTCGACAAGAGCGCCCTGCGCAACATCGAGCAGGCCATCCGGGACTCGGACCTGGGGGTCAACCCCAGCAACGACGGCAACATCATCCGTGTGGTGTTCCCCGAGCTGACCGAGGAGCGCCGCCGCGAGTACATCAAGGTCGCGCGTACCAAGGCCGAGGACTCCCGCGTCTCCATCCGCTCCGTCCGCCGCAAGGCCAAGGACGCCCTCGACAAGCTCGTCAAGGACAAGGAGACGGGCGAGGACGAGGTCCGCCGCGCGGAGAAGGAGCTCGACGACACCACCGCGAAGTACGTCGCGCAGGTGGACGAGCTGCTCAAGCACAAGGAAGCCGAGCTCCTCGAGGTCTGATGAACGACTCTCCCTGGGCCGCGGAGCCGGTTCCGGCGGGTCCCGCATACGATGCGCTGGTGGGCCCGCACACTCGGCCCATGCCCATCGTGCCCGATGCCGCCGGCCGTGACTTCGACGACCGGGATGCACGCGATCGGGGGGCCGCCGCTGAAGGCGGCCCCCCGTTCCGCGCCGAGACGCCGCCGCAGGAGCCCATGCCCAGCCCCCCGCCCCCGCCCTCGCAGGCACCGCAGGACGCCTCGCCACCGCCGCCCAAGAAGCGGGCGGGCCGAGACCTGCGCGCCGCGATAGGGGTCGGCGTCGGCCTCGGAGCGGTGATCTTCGCTTCCCTGTTCATCGTCAAGGCGGTCTTCGTCGGCGTCATCGTCGTCGCGGTCGTCGTGGGCCTGTGGGAGCTGACCTCCCGGCTCCAGGAGAAGAAGGGCATCAAGGCGCCGCTCGTGCCGCTGGCCATCGGCGGCGCCGCCATGGTCATCGCCGGCTACGTGCGCGGCGCCGAGGGCGCCTGGGTGGCGATGGCCCTGACCGCACTCGCGGTCCTGGTCTGGCGGATGACCGAACCGCCGGAGGACTACCTCAGGGACGTCACCGCAGGCGTCTTCGCCGCCTTCTACGTGCCGTTCCTGGCGACCTTCGTCGCGATGCTCCTCACCGCGGACGACGGCCCCCAGCGCGTCGTCACCTTCCTCGTCCTGACCGTGGTCAGCGACACGGGCGCCTACGCGGTCGGCTGGCGCTTCGGCAAGACCAAGCTGGCCCCGCGCATCAGCCCCGGCAAGACGCGCGAGGGGCTCCTCGGAGCCGTCGTCTTCGCCATGGCCGCCGGAGCCCTGTGCATGGAGTTCGCGGTCGACGGGGGCGCCTGGTGGCAGGGGCTGGTCCTCGGCCTCGCGGTCGCCGTCAGCGCCACCCTGGGCGACCTCGGCGAGTCGATGATCAAGCGCGACCTGGGGATCAAGGACATGGGCACGCTCCTCCCCGGCCACGGCGGGATCATGGACCGGCTGGACTCGCTGCTGCCGACCGCCCCCGTGGTCTGGCTGCTGCTGGCCCTCTTCGTCGGCACCGGCTGAGCCGACCGGGTTATCCTGAAGGGCGCACCACCACCGGTGGTGCGCCCTTTCCCCGTGATCGCGGGGATGCATCTGTGAGGTCTCCGGCGCGGACAGCGCCATCGCCATCGGCTCCGCACGCGCGGAGGTCGTCAGACCTCGTCGCCCTGAGGAGGACCGCACATGGCACCCCGCCCCGCTCCGGGAGAGCTCACCTTCGTCGCGCCGAAGGCCGCGAAGAAGCCGCCCCGGCACCTGGCCGACATGACGCCCGCCGAGCGCCGCGAGGCCGTCGCCGCGATCGGCGAGAAGCCGTTCCGGGCCAAGCAGCTCTCGCAGCACTACTTCGCCCGCTACGCCCACGACCCGGCCGAGTGGACCGACATCCCCGCCGGCTCCCGCGAGAAGCTCCGCGAGGAGCTGCTGCCCGAGCTGATGAAGGTCGTACGGCACATCTCCTGCGACGGTGACACCACCCGCAAGACCCTGTGGCGCCTGCACGACGGCACCCTCGTCGAGTCCGTCCTGATGCGCTACCCCGACCGCGTCACCATGTGCATCTCCTCGCAGGCCGGCTGCGGCATGAACTGCCCGTTCTGCGCCACCGGCCAGGCCGGCCTGGACCGCAACCTGTCCACCGCCGAGATCGTCCACCAGATCGTCGACGGCATGCGCGCCCTGCGCGACGGCGAGGTCCCCGGCGGCCCCGCCCGGCTGTCGAACATCGTCTTCATGGGCATGGGCGAGCCCCTCGCCAACTACAACCGCGTCGTCGGCGCGATCCGCCGGCTGACCGATCCCGAGCCCGACGGCCTCGGCCTGTCCCAGCGCGGCATCACCGTCTCCACCGTCGGCCTCGTCCCGGCCATGCTGCGCTTCGCCGACGAGGGTTTCAAGTGCCGCCTCGCGGTCTCCCTGCACGCCCCCGACGACGAGCTGCGCGACACCCTCGTCCCGGTGAACACCCGCTGGAAGGTCCGCGAGGTCCTCGACGCCGCCTGGGAGTACGCCGAGAAGTCCGGCCGCCGCGTCTCCATCGAGTACGCCCTGATCCGCGACATCAACGACCAGGCCTGGCGCGGCGACCTCCTCGGCCGGCTGCTCAAGGGCAAGCGCGTCCACGTCAACCTGATCCCGCTGAACCCGACGCCCGGCTCCAAGTGGACCGCCTCGCGGCCCGAGGACGAGCGGGCCTTCGTCGAGGCCATCGCCCGCCACGGCGTGCCGGTCACCGTCCGCGACACCCGCGGCCAGGAGATCGACGGCGCCTGCGGCCAGCTGGCGGCCTCCGAGCGCTGACGGCCCCGGCCGGGGCACCGGCCGGAGGCCCGAGAGGTGCGGAACCGGCCGCGGGGTACCCTGTGGCCGAACCAATTCCACATTCCGACAGGGGAGCGCCACAGCGCTGAGAGTGCGGTCACCGTCCACCGCAGACCCTCTGAACCTCGCCCCGGTCATTCGGGGTAGGGAGTTCGGTCACCACTCAAGCTGTTGCGCCCTGCCCGGCGTCCGCTCGCGAAGCGCCCGGCAGGGCCGCGTCTTCTCCTGGTCACACCCAGGAGGAATCACCAGTGAGCACCACCACCAGGAGACTCGCGGCCACCGCGCTCGCGACCGCCCTCGGCACCGCCGCGCTCAGCGCCTGCGGCGGCGGCAGCGGGGACGGGTCCGCGGCCGAGGACAGCGGGAAGCCGGCGCAGAAGACCGTCACGCTCGTCTCCCACGACTCCTTCGCCGTGACCGATGCGGTCATCAAGGATTTCGAGCAGCAGAGCGGCTACACCGTGAAGGTCCTCAAGTCCGGGGACGCCGGCACCGCCCTCAACCAGGAGATCCTCACCAAGGGCTCCCCCCGCGGCGACGTCTTCTTCGGCGTCGACAACACCCTCCTCTCGCGCGCCCTCGACAACGGCATCTTCACCGCGTACGAGGCGAAGGGCCTCGACACGGTCAAGCCGGAGTTCGTGCTCGACGCACAGCACCGGGTCACCCCCGTCGACTCCGGCGACATCTGCGTCAACTACGACAAGGCGTACTTCGCCGACAAGGGGATCGCCCCGCCGCAGACCCTCGACGACCTGGCCAAGCCCGAGTACAAGGACCTGCTGGTCGTCGAGAACGCTGCGACCTCCTCGCCCGGCCTCGGCTTCCTCCTGGCCACCGTCGGCAAGTACGGCGAGGAGGGCTGGAAGGACTACTGGGCCAAGCTGAAGGCCAACGGCGTCGAGGTCGTCGACGGCTGGGAGCAGGCCTACAACGAGCGCTTCTCCGGCTCCGCGGGCGGCAGGAAGGCCAAGGGCGACCGCCCGCTGGTCGTCTCCTACGCCTCCAGCCCGCCGGTCGAGGTCCTCTACGCCGAGCCGCAGCCGGCCGAGGCCCCCACAGGCGTCGCCACCGGCACGTGCTTCCGCCAGACCGAGTTCGCAGGCCTGCTCAAGGGCGCGAAGAACGAGGCCGGCGGCAAGGCGCTGATCGACTTCATGATCGGCAAGAAGTTCCAGGAGGACATGCCGCTCAAGATGTTCGTGAACCCGGTCGTCAAGGACGCGCAGCTGCCCGAGCTGTTCACCAGGCACGGCGCCGTCGTGGAGAAGCCCGAGACCGTGGCTCCCGACACCATCGCCAAGAACCGGGAGCAGTGGGTCAAGACGTGGACCTCGCTCGTCGTGAAGTAGCCGGCGCCGGCGCGGGGCCCTCAGGGACCCGCGCCGCACGCGGTGCGGCCGCCAGGCTCGCCCTGATGGCCGTGCCGCTGGCCTTCTTCGGCGTCTTCTTCGCCTACCCGGTCACCGCCATCGTCGGCCGGGGCCTGAAGACGGACGCCGGATGGCAGCTGGGCCGCATCGGCGAGGTGCTCGCCGAGCCGGGCATCGCCGGCGTCCTGTGGTTCACCGTCTGGCAGGCGCTCGCCTCCACGGTCCTCACCCTGCTGGTCGCGCTGCCCGCCGCGTACGTCTTCGCCCGGCTCGACTTCCCCGGCAAGCAGGTCCTGCGCGCCGTCGTCACCATCCCCTTCGTCCTGCCGACCGTGGTCGTCGGCACCGCCTTCCTCGCCCTGGTGGGCCGCGGCGGGCTGACGGAGGAGCTGTGGGGGGTCCGGCTCGACACGACCGTGTGGGCGATCCTGCTCGCGCACGTCTTCTTCAACTACGCCGTCGTCGTCCGCACCGTCGGCGGGCTGTGGGCGCAGCTCGACCCGCGGCAGGAGGAGGCCGCCCGGGTGCTGGGCGCGGGCCGCCTCGCCGCCTGGCGGCAGGTCACCCTCCCGGCGCTGGCCCCGGCCGTCGCGGCCGCCGCCGTCATGGTGTTCCTCTTCACCTTCACCTCGTTCGGCGTCGTGCAGATCCTCGGCGGGCCCGCGTACGCCACTCTGGAGGTGGAGGTCTACCGGCAGACCGCCCAGCTCCTGGACCTGTCCACCGCCGCCGTGCTGACGCTCGTCCAGTTCGCCGCCGTCGCGGGGATCCTCGCCGTGCACGCGTGGACGGTGCGCCGCCGCGAGCGGGCGCTGCGCCTCGTGGACCCCGCGCTGACCGCGCACCGGCCGCGCGGCGCCGGCCAGCGGCTGCTGCTCGGCGGGGTGCTGCTGACTGTGGCCCTGCTGATCGTGCTGCCGCTCGGCGTGCTGGTCGAGCGGTCCTTCGACACCCCCGGCGGCCACGGCACCGGCTACTACGAGGCGCTGGCGCAGGCCGGCTCGGGCGGCGGAACCTTCCTGGTCCCGCCGCTGGAGGCGGTCGGCAACTCCCTGGAGTACGCCCTCGCCGCCACCGGCATCGCCCTGCTCGTCGGAGGCCTCGCGGCCGCAGCCCTGACCCGGCGCGCGGGCCCGTTCGTCCGCGGCTTCGACGCGCTGCTGATGCTGCCGCTCGGGGTGTCCGCCGTGACCGTCGGCTTCGGATTCCTGATCACCCTCGACGAGCCGCCGCTGGACCTGCGGACCTCCTGGATCCTCGTACCGCTGGCGCAGGCGCTGGTCGGCGTCCCGTTCGTCGTCCGCACCATGCTGCCGGTGCTGCGCGCCGTCGACGAGCGGCTGCGGGAGGCCGCCGCCGTGCTCGGCGCCTCCCCGCTGCGGGCCTGGCGTGAGGTGGACCTGCCGCTGGTGCGGCGGGCGCTGCTGGTCGCGGCCGGGTTCGCCTTCGCCGTGTCGCTCGGCGAGTTCGGCGCGACCGTGTTCATCGCCCGGGCCGACCGGCCGACCCTGCCGGTGGCGGTGGCCCGGCTGCTGGGGCGGGCCGGGGACCTGAACTACGGGCAGGCCATGGCGCTGAGCACCGTGCTGATGCTGGTGTGCGCGGCCGCCCTCCTGGTGCTGGAGCGGCTGCGCCCCGACAAGACCTCGGGAGAGTTCTGATGACCCTGCTCGAACTGGCCGGGGTGTCGGTCCGCTTCGGCGGGCGCGCCGCCGTGGACGGCGTCGACCTGGAGGTCGACGAGCACGAGACGGTGTGCCTCCTCGGGCCCAGCGGCAGCGGCAAGTCCACGCTGCTGCGGGTCGTGGCCGGGCTCCAGCCGGTGTCGGCGGGCCGGGTGCTGCTCGGCGGCGCCGACCAGGCGCGGGTGCCCGTGCACCGGCGCGGGGTGGGCCTGATGTTCCAGGACCACCAGCTGTTCCCGCACCGGGACGTCGGCGGGAACGTCGCCTTCGGACTGCGCATGCAGGGCGCCGCCCGCGCCGCGCAGCAGGCCCGGGTGGCCGAGCTGCTGGAGCTCGTCGGGCTGCCCGGGGCCGGCCGGCGGCCGGTGTCCTCGCTGTCCGGCGGCGAGCAGCAGCGGGTCGCGCTGGCCCGGGCGCTCGCCCCGTCGCCGCGGCTGCTGATGCTGGACGAGCCGCTGGGGCAGCTGGACCGGGGGCTGCGCGAGCGCCTCGTCGTGGAGCTGCGGGAGCTGTTCACGCGCCTGGGCACCACCGTGCTGGCCGTCACCCACGACCAGGGCGAGGCGTTCGCCCTGGCCGACCGGGTGGTCGTGATGCGGGAGGGCCGCATCGCGCAGGCGGGCACCCCGCTGGAGGTGTGGCAGCGGCCGGCCTCCGAGTTCGTGGCGCGCTTCCTCGGCTTCGACAACGTCGTCCCCGCGACGGTGTCGGACGGGTCCGCGGCCACCCCGTGGGGTGAGGTCCCGGTGCCGGAGGGCTCCCCGCGCGGGGAGCACCGGCTGCTGGTCCGCCCGGCGGGCGTCCGGCTCGCCGGGGACGGGCTGGCGTGCGAGGTGGAGTCGCGGACCTTCCGCGGCGCGCACGTGGCGCTGCGGCTGCGGCCGGCGGGCGGGCCGGCCCTGGAGGCCGAGTGCGACCTGGCCGGGGCGCCGGCCCCGGGGGAGCGTGTGGCGGTGGAGTTCGCCCCGTCGGAGGTCGTCGTCATCCCCGCCTCGCCGCGGCCCTAGCAGCTCACGCCGGCGGGCTCCCGGGCCGGGGCGGCCGGGTCCGCCGCGGGTTCGGCGGCCGGGTCGGCGCCGTCGTGGTTGCCGTACCAGGCGACGGCGACCGCGCCCGCGACGGCGAGGACGAAGCCGGCCATGGCGAGCCAGGCCAGGCCCGGGCGGGAGGCGTCGCCGAGCCACAGCACGCCGATGGCGCCGGGGAGGACGGTCTCGCCGACGACCAGCGCGGCCGTCGCCCCGTTCACGGAGCCGATCTGCAGGGCGACGGTGTGCAGGTACATGCCGCCGGCGCCGGCGAGGACGATCGCGTACAGGGCGGGGTCGGTGAGCAGCGCGGCCGGGTCGAACGGGTCGATGCCGTTCAGGATGCGGACGCCGACGCCGAGGGCGCCGAAGGCGAGGCCGGACAGCAGGCCGGCGAGGATCGCGGCGCGGCCGCCGAGCAGCCGGACGGCGACCGTGCCGCCCACGATGATCAGGGCCGTCACGGCGAGCAGCCACCAGTGGGTGGCCAGGGGGGCGTGGTGGCCGCCCTGGTGTCCGGCGGCGCCGGCGAGGAGCACCAGCGCGGTGCAGACGACGCCGATGGATACCCACTCCTTGCGGGTCAGCCGGATGCCGAGCATCCGTACGCTGAGCACCGCGGTGATGACGAGGTTGGCGCTGATGACGGTCTGGGAGAGGAAGAGGGGCAGCATCCGCGAGGCGAGCGCGCCGAGGCCGAAGCCCACGAAGTCCAGGATGGTGCCGACGATGAACTCCCAGGTCATCGCCGCCTTCGCGGTCGACGACAGGTTCGGGCCGCCGTGCGCGGTCACCCCCGCGTCCGCGGGTGTGGCCCGGGCCGCGCGGCGCGAGCCGACGGCTTGCAGGACGGATCCCGTGCCGTAGCAGATGGACGCCGCTATCGCGGTCAGCAGGCCTATGAGCACCGAGGGCTCCGATCACTTCGGGCAGGTTGTGCGTACCACTGCCAGACGTGCGAAATGCCCCGGGAGGTTGCCTCGTACGGCCGTTTCGTCCCGCGGTGCCGGCGGGGGAGCGGTCAGCCGGTCAGCGCCAGGGAGGTCAGCCGGGCGATGCCCCAGCAGACGGGCAGGCAGACGGCGAGCAGGGCGGCGGCCCGCACGGTGGCGGCGGTGCGGAGCACGCTGCCGGGGGCGCCGAGGTCGGCGAGCGCGGCCCGGCTCGCGGCGCGGGCCTGGCGGACTTCGACGGCGGCGGCGAGCAGGGTGGCGGCCGCGCAGAGGACGGTGAGTGCGAAGGCGGGGGCGGTCAGCGGGCCCAGCGGGGCGCTGATGCCGGCGATGCCGCCGCGGCCGGGCAGGGCGGCGGCGATCGCGGCGGTGCCGGCGGCGCACAGGACGCCGAGGGGGCGGCCCAGCCGGGACGCCTCCTCCTGGAGGGTGCGCCCGGCCAGGAGCCGGAGGGCGCCGGGGCGGACGGCCTGGACCAGGGCGCCGCAGGCGTACGCGAGCCCCGGCCCGGCGAGGACCAGCCCGGCGGCGGTGAGCGCCCAGCCGGCCGGGAGTCCGCCGCCGGCGGGTCCGGCGTGGCCGAGGACGGCGAGCCCGCAGGCGGCGAGGGCGATGCCCCAGGGCAGCCCGGCCGCCGGTGCGGCGGGGGTGCGGGGCCGCAGTGTGAGCGCGGCGGCGGCTGCCGAGGCGGCGAGGGGGGTGAGGGCCAGCAAGGTGAGGGCGGCGGCCAGCGGCAGCGGCCGGTCGGCGTGGAGCAGGGCGGCGCCCGCGCCGTCGAAGGGGAGTCCGCCGAGGTCGCCGCGCAGGTGGAGGAAGGCGGCGAGGGCGAGGGCGCTGCCGAGGGTGCAGGCGACGGCGGTGGAGGCGGCGGCTGCCAGGGCGAGGTGCAGCGGCCCGAGCCCGACGGCGTCCATGCCCTCGCGGGGGCGGGTGGCGGGGTCGGTGCGGGCGGTGCGGACGGCGAGGTGGACGGTGGCGGCGAGGGGGAGCAGCGCCCACAGCAGGCGCGGGAACGATCCGGCAGGCCGGGCCGTGGCCTCGGCGAGGACGTACAGCAGCAGGAAGCCGCTGCCCGCGGCCGCGGCGGCGACGAGCAGGCGGCGCAGCTGGACGAGCGGGCGGGAGCCGCGGGTCAGGCGGAGAGTGAGCACGCGGCCTGGCCTTCCGGGGTGTCGCCGGGCGCGCCGGGGCCCGCCGCGGCGGGGCGGCCGTCGAGGAGGGGGAGGGACCGGTCGGCGGTGGCCGCGGTGTCCTCGCCGTGGCCGGCGAGGACCACGGTGATGCCGTGGGAGCGGGCCGCTGTGGTGAGGGTGCGCAGCAGCATGGCCCGTTCGGCGCGGTGCAGGGGGGCGGTCGGCTCGTCGGCGAAGACGACGGCCGGCTCGTGGACGAGGGCCCGCGCGAGGGCGGCGCGCTGGGCCTCGGCGCGCGTCAGGGCGCCGGGCCGCTTGCGGGCCAGGCCGCCGATGTCGAGGCGGTCGAGCCATTCGCAGGCGGTCCGCCTGGCGGTGCGGTGCGCGGTGCCGGCGACGAGCAGCGGCAGGGCGGCGTTCTCCCACACGGTGAGTTCGGGCAGCAGCGCCGGCTCGGGGCCGATCCAGCCGAACCGGTCGCGGCGCAGCCGTTCGCGGGCGAGGGCGCCCAGGGTGTGGACGGGTACGCCGTCGAACCAGACCCCGCCGTCCCGGGGGACCAGCCGGCCGGAGAGGCAGTGCAGCAGCGTGGTCTTGCCGCTGCCGCGCGGTCCGGTCACGGCGAGGACCTCGCCCCGGCGGACGCCGACCGACACCCCGGCGATGCCGGGGGAGCCGTCGTGGGAGTAGTGGACGGACCGGGCCCAGAGCACGTCGCTGTCCGGTGGAGCCTCCATGGCGTACACCTCCGTCCGGGGAACGAAGCGGAGCCCCTTCGGTCACTGGCGTCCGCACTGAGATGTAAGGAGACGGAGGCCGGGATCGGCGACAGCACACGGCCCGGGTGCCCCGTTCCCACTCGAACGGGGCACCCGGGCCGTGGCGTACGGTCCTGCGGGTCCGTCTACAGCTTGGTCCACGCCTCGGTGAGCACGGAGCGCAGGATCCCCTCGATCTCGTCGAAGGTCCCCTGGTCCGCGATCAGCGGCGGGGCCAGCTGCACGACCGGGTCGCCGCGGTCGTCGGCCCGGCAGTACAGGCCGTTGTCGAAGAGCGCCTTGGAGAGGAAGCCGTACAGGACGCGCTCGGTCTCCTCGTCGGAGAAGGACTCCTTGGTGGTCTTGTCCTTGACGAGCTCGATGCCGTAGAAGTACCCGTTGCCGCGGACGTCGCCGACGATCGGCAGGTCGTGCAGCTTCTGGAGGGTCTTCAGGAAGGCGCCCTCGTTGTCCAGCACGTGCTGGTTGAGGCCTTCCTTGTCGAAGATGTCGAGGTTGGCGAGGGCCACCGCGGAGGACACCGGGTGCCCGCCGAAGGTGTAGCCGTGCAGGAAGGTGTTGCTGCCCTTGTAGAAGGGCTCGGCGACGCGGTCGGAGACGATGCAGGCGCCGATCGGGGAGTAGCCCGAGGTCATGCCCTTCGCGCAGGTGATCATGTCCGGTACGTAGCCGAACTTGTCGCAGGCGAACATCGTGCCGAGGCGGCCGAAGGCGCAGATCGTCTCGTCGGAGACGAGGAGCACGTCGTACGTGTCGCAGATCTCGCGGACCCGCTGGAAGTAGCCGGGCGGCGGCGGGAAGCAGCCGCCGGCGTTCTGCACGGGCTCCAGGAAGACGGCGGCGACGGTGTCGGCGCCCTCGAAGAGGATCTGCTGCTCGATCTGGTCGGCGCACCAGCGGCCGAAGGCCTCGGGGTCGTCGCCGTGGATCGGGGCGCGGTAGATGTTGGTGTTCGGCACCTTGTGCGCGCCGGGGACCAGCGGCTCGAAGGGGGCCTTCAGGGCCGGCAGGCCGGTGATCGACAGGGCGCCCTGCGGGGTGCCGTGGTAGGCGACCGCGCGGGAGATGACCTTGTACTTGGTCGGCTTGCCCTGGAGCTTGTAGTACTGCTTGGCGAGCTTCCAGGCGGTCTCGACGGCCTCGCCGCCGCCGGTGGTGAAGAACACCTTGTTCAGGTCGCCCGGGGCGTAGTCCGCGAGGCGCTCGGCGAGCTCCACGGCCTTGGGGTGGGCGTAGGACCACACGGGGAAGAAGGCGAGCTCCTGGGCCTGCCGGTAGGCGACCTCGGCGAGCTCCTTGCGGCCGTGACCGGCGTTGACCACGAAGAGGCCGGCAAGGCCGTCGAGGTAGCGCTTGCCCTTGTCGTCGTAGATGTAGGTGCCCTCGCCGCGCACGATGGTGGGGACGGGGGAGTTCTCGTACGACGACATCCGGGTGAAGTGCATCCACAGGTGGTCGTACGCGGTTTTGGACAGGTCCTGGGTCACGGTTATCGGGTTCCCCACATGTAGGTCTGCTTCTTCAGCTTCAGGTAAACGAAGCTTTCGGTGGATCGCACGCCGGGGAGCGCGCGGATCTTCTTGTTGATCGTCTCCAGCAGGTGGTCGTCGTCCTCGCAGACGATTTCCACCATCAGGTCGAAGGAGCCCGCGGTCATCACCACGTACTCGCACTCGGCCATCTGGGCCAGTGCGTCGGCCACCGGGTCGACGTCGCCCTCGACGTTGATGCCGACCATGGCCTGGCGCCGCAGACCCACGGTGAGCGGGTCGGTGACGGCGACGATCTGCATGACGCCCTGGTCGAGCAGCTTCTGCACGCGCTGGCGCACGGCGGCTTCCGACAGGCCGACGGCCTTGCCGATCGCCGCGTAGGGACGGCGTCCGTCCTCCTGCAGTTGCTCGATGATCGCCAGCGACACAGCATCGACCGAAGGGGACGGCTGCCTGTTCCTGGAGTCTGCGCTTCGACTGGCCACGACCTCACTCTGCACGAGGAGTCCTCCGTTCCGCAAGACGAAATCAATGAAATCCGTTGTCCGGGCATCCCGATCTTACTGATTTCGTAGTTCGTGATGGGCGGCCCTGTCGAAAGCATCCGCCCAGGAGCTAGGCTTGGGATTCGTCTCAACCATTGGACATGTGATCAGGAGTGTGGCTGTAGTGACCACCGAACTGCGTCGTCTGCGCAACTACATCGGCGGGGAGTTCAAGGACGCCGCCGACGGGCGGACCACCGACGTGGTCAACCCGGCCACCGGCGAGGTGTACGCCACCGCCCCGCTGTCCGGCCAGGCCGACGTCGACGCCGCCATGGCCGCCGCCGCGGCCGCCTTCCCGGGCTGGCGCGACACCACGCCCTCCGAGCGGCAGAAGGCCCTCCTCAAGATCGCCGACGCCTTCGAGGCGCGCGCCGAGGAGCTGGTCGCCGCCGAGTCGGAGAACACCGGCAAGCCGCTGGGCCTGACCGCCAGCGAGGAGCTGCCCCCGATGGTGGACCAGATCCGCTTCTTCGCGGGCGCGGCCCGCCTGCTGGAGGGCCGCTCCGCCGGCGAGTACATGGACGGGATGACCTCGATCATCCGCCGCGAGCCGGTCGGCGTCTGCGCCCAGGTCGCCCCGTGGAACTACCCGATGATGATGGCCGTGTGGAAGTTCGCCCCGGCCATCGCCGCGGGCAACACCGTGGTGCTCAAGCCCTCGGACACCACCCCGGCCTCCACCGTCCTGATGGCCGAGATCATCGACTCGATCCTGCCCAAGGGCGTCTTCAACGTCGTCTGCGGCGACCGCGAGACCGGCAAGGCCATGGTCGAGCACGCCGTCCCGGCGATGGCCTCCATCACCGGCTCCGTCCGCGCCGGCATGCAGGTCGCCGAGAGCGCGTCGAAGGACGTCAAGCGCGTCCACCTGGAGCTCGGCGGCAAGGCGCCCGTCGTGGTCTTCGAGGACGCCGACATCGCCAAGGCCGTCGAGGACATCGCCGTCGCCGGCTACTTCAACGCCGGCCAGGACTGCACCGCCGCCACCCGCGTCCTCGTGCACGAGTCCGTCCACGACGAGTTCGTGGCCGCCCTCGCCAAGGCCGCCGCCGACACCAAGACCGGCGCCCCGGACGACGAGGACGTCCTCTACGGCCCCCTGAACAACCCCAACCAGCTGGCGCAGGTCGCGGGCTTCATCGACCGCCTGCCGGCGCACGCCAAGGTGGAGGCCGGCGGCCACCGCGTCGGCGAGAAGGGCTACTTCTACGCCCCGACCGTCGTCTCCGGCCTCAAGCAGGACGACGAGATCGTCCAGAACGAGGTCTTCGGCCCCGTCATCACCGTCCAGTCCTTCGCGGACGAGGCCCAGGCGCTGGAGTACGCGAACGGCGTCGAGTACGCCCTCGCCTCCTCCGTGTGGACCAAGGACCACGCCCGCGCGATGCGCATGTCCAAGCACCTCGACTTCGGCTGCGTGTGGATCAACACCCACATCCCGCTCGTCGCCGAGATGCCGCACGGCGGCTTCAAGAAGTCCGGCTACGGCAAGGACCTCTCCGCGTACGGCTTCGAGGACTACACCCGCATCAAGCACGTGATGACCTCGCTCGACGGCTGACGCCGGGCCGCGGCCGGAGGGGCTGGTCAACCCGGCCCCGCACGGGGGCGGGCAGTGGACAATGTGTCCATTGCCCGCCCCCTCCGCGTTCCCCGAGGCTTCACCCATGCCCGCTCCCGACCCCTCCCGCCGCCGCGTCACGCGCCGCGCGGCGCTGCGCGGCCTCGGCGCCGCCGGCCTCCTCTCGGCCCTCGCCGGCTGCGGCGTGCCCTCCGCGTACGTCCCCGAGGACCGCCGGGCGGGCGCGGACCGCTCCGCGCGCGAGCGGAGCCTCTCCTTCGCCAACTGGCCGATGTACATAGACACCGATGCCGAGGACGGGGAACGCCGGCCCACGCTGGAGGCGTTCACGGAGCGCACCGGCATCGGCGTCCGGTACACCGAGGAGATCAACGACAACGACGAGTTCTTCGGCAAGGTCGGCCCCGCCCTGATGAACCGCCAGGAGACCGGACACGACCTGGTGGTGGTCAGCGACTGGATGGCCGCCCGCTTCGTCCGCCTGGGCTGGGCGCAGGCGATGGACCGCGCCCGCCAGCCGAACGTCGCCGAACACCTCGACCCGCAGCTGCGCTCGCCGGCCTTCGACGCAGGGCGCCTGCACACCGTGCCCTGGCAGTCCGGCATCACCGGGATCGCCTACAACCGCAGGGCCCTCGGCCGGGAGATCCGGTCGGTGCGGGACCTGTGGCACCCGGACCTCGCGGGCCGCGTCACCCTCTTCTCGGGCCTCGACGAGTCGTTCGCGCTGCTGATGCAGGGCAACGGGGTGGACGTCACCCGCTGGACCGAGGCGGACTTCCACCGGATGTGCGACCAGGTCGAGGAGCTGGTGCGCCGCAGGCACATCCGCCGCTTCACCGGCAACGACTACACCTCCGACCTAGGCAAGGGGGACGTGCTGGCCTGCCAGGCCTACTCGGGCGACGCGGTCCAACTGCAGGCCGACAACCCGGACATCGCGTTCGTCGTGCCGGAGGAGGGCGGCGAGCTGTGGGCGGAGAGCCTCCTCGTCCCCAACCTGGCCCGCCACAAGGCCAATGCGGAGGCGCTGATCGACCACTACTACGCCCCGGAGGTGGCGGCGGAGCTGGCGGCTGCCGTCGCCTACGTCTGCCCGGTGCCGGCGGCCCGCGAGGTGCTGGCCGCCTCGCCGGACCGGGAGACGGCGGAACTCGCCGAGAACCCGCTGGTCTTCCCCGACGACGCGATGCGCGGGCGGCTCGCCGTGGCCCGGGACGTCACGGCGGCGGAGCGCCGCACACTGGCCGGCCGCTGGAACGCCCTCGTCGGGATGTGATCACCAGCACAGAATTGAACACGTTCGAAGAATTTGCTGAACATGTTCAACTCCGGGCGTAGGGTACTGCCATGAGTGAGAGAAACGCCCTCCAACGGCGGATCCGTGCCTGGCTCGTCCTGTTCGTCGTCTGCCTGGTCCTCAGCGGGCTCACCGCGTTCCCCCTGGTCACCGAGGTGCGCCTGGCCAACTCCCTGATCGGGCACGAGTGGCTGGCCCGGGTCGGCGAGGGCCTCGACACGGCCGACGCCCGGTACCCGTTCCTCCTGTACGGCACCGACTGGCTGGCCTTCGCCCACCTCGTGATCGCGGTCTTCTTCTACGGGGTCCTGCGCGACCCCGTCCGCAACATCTGGATCATCGAGGCCGGAATGATCGCCTGCGCCGGCATCGTCCCGCTCGCCCTGATCTGCGGCCAGATCCGCGGCATCCCCCTCGGATGGCGCCTCATCGACATCTCGTTCGGGGTCTTCGGCATCATCCCGCTCCTGTTCCTGCGGCGCCTCGTCAAGCGCCTGGAGGCCCTGCCCGCCGCCGCGTGACGGCAGCGCCGCCGAAGACCGGCCGGCTCAGCGGCCGGCCGCGGCGCGCACCGCCGCCAGGGCGTCGATCCGGTCCGTGGTGATCGCGTCCACGCCCGCCGCAGCCAGCCGGCGCATCGTCCGCTTCGTGTCGGCGGTCCACGCCGAGACCCGCAGCCCGTCCCGGTGCAGCGCCTCCACCAGCCCGCGGTCCACCAGCCCGAAGCGGTAGTTCAGCCAGGCCGGCGCCACCGCGTCGATCAGCACCCGGCGCGGCGGCGACAGCGTCGTCCACGTCAGCGCGATCTCCGCCGCCCGGTCGGCGGCCCGCACGGCCAGCATCGTGTTCGGGCCCGCGCAGTAGTAGACGCGCTCCCGCGCCCCGCACTCGCCGACCAGGCCGACGACCCTCCGCACCGCCTCCGGGGCGGCGCCCGGCAGGTCCAGCAGCAGGCGCCCCGGCCCCGCCTCGGCGAGAGCCTGACGCAGCGTCGGCACCCCGCCCTGCGTCAGCTCCGCCAGCTGGGCGGCCGTCACCTCGTCGAGCCGCACGTCGTGTCCCCACAGCCGCTGCAGCGTCTCGTCGTGGAGGAGGACCGCCTCCCCGTCGCGGGTCAGCCGTACGTCGACCTCGACCGCGTCCGCGCCGAGCGCGAACGCCGACCGGATCGACGGGAGCGTGTTCTCGGGGAAGCGGTGGGGATCGCCGCGGTGGGCGACGGCCGTCAGGGTGCGCATGCCGCCCATTGTCCCGCGGCCGTCAGCGTGCGAGCCACGCCTCGGTGTACGTGTCGATCTCCTGCGCGATCCGAGCCTTGCCCGCGGTGTCGAGGAAGGACGCCTCCACCGCGTTCTTCGCGAGTGCGGCGAGGCCGCGCTCGTCGAGGCCGAGCAGCCGGGCGGCCACCGCGTACTCGTTGTTGAGGTCCGTGCCGAACATCGGCGGGTCGTCGCTGTTGACGGTGACGAGCACGCCCGCCTGCACCATCTCCCGGACCGGGTGCCGGTCCAGGTCCTCCACGGCGCGGGTCGCGATGTTCGAGGTCGGGCAGACCTCCAGGGCGATGCGGTGCTCCGCCAGGTGGGCCAGCAGCGCGGGGTCCCGAACGGCGCTCGTGCCGTGGCCGATCCGCTCGGCGCCGAGGTCGCGCAGGGCGTCCCAGATGGTCTGCGGGCCGGTGGTCTCGCCGGCGTGCGGGACGCTGTGCAGGCCGGCGGCGCGGGCGGCGTCGAAGTACGGCTTGAACTGCGTGCGGGGCACGCCGATCTCGGGCCCGCCGAGGCCGAAGGAGACCAGCCCCTCCGGGCGCAGGTCGACGGCGAGGCGGGCGGTCTCCGCGGCGGCCTCCAGGCCGGCCTCGCCGGGGATGTCGAAGCACCAGCGCAGCACGATCCCCAACTCGGCCTCGGCCGCGCGCCGGGCGTCCTCGATCGCCTCCATGAACGCCTTCTCCTCGATGCCGCGGCGCGTGGAGGAGTAGGGCGTGATGGTCAGTTCCGCGTAGCGGATGTTCTGCCGGGCCATGTCGCGGGCGACTTCGAACGTCAGCGTGCGGACGTCGTCGGGCGTGCGGACCAGGTCGACCACGGACAGGTAGACCTCGATGAAGTGCGCGAAGTCGGTGAAGGTGAAGTAGTCGGCGAGCGCCTCCGGGTCGGTCGGCACCCTGGAGTCGGGGTGCCGCGCGGCCAGTTCGGCGACGATGCGGGGGGAGGCCGAGCCGACGTGGTGCACGTGCAGCTCCGCCTTGGGCAGCCCTGCGATGAAGGGGGTCAGGTCGGGCACGACGGGCCTCCGGGGGACGGTGCGGACGGATCGGCCCCCATCGTAGGCAGCAGGGATCCCCCGGCGGGACGGCATAGCATGGCCGTACGAGAGGGGGGTGCTGCATGACCGACAAGAGCCCTGACCCGAGGGACCCGTGGGCCCTGCCGGAGGGGTCGGCAGCGGATCCGGGGAGGCCGCAGGGCGCCCCCGGGGTGCCCGGCCCGCCGTCCGTCCACGACCAGCCCACGCTCGCCGGGATGCCCGGCGCCGGGGTGCCGCCCGCGCCGCCTGCGCCGCTCCCCGGGCCGTACGCGTCCCCCGCGCCCGGACCGGCCCCCGTACCGCCCGCGTACGCCTATCCCGCCCCGCCGGCGTCCGGCATGCCCGGCGTCCCGGGCGCGCCCGGGTACGCCTACCCGGGGCCGGCGTCCGTGCCCGCGCCCCCGGCGTACGCGCAGCAGCCGTACGGCCCGCAGCCCTTCGCCCCCCAGGCGTACCCCGGCGCCGGACCCCTCGGCCACCCCCTGTACGGCGCCCAGCCGCGCAACGGCTTCGGCGTCGCCGCGCTCGTGCTCGGCATCGTCGCGGTCGTCGGGTGCGCCCTGAACTTCATCGCCGTCGGCCTCGGCGTCGCGGCGATCGTCTTCGGCGTGCTCGGCCGCAGCCGGGCGGCCCGCGGGGAGGCCACCAACGGCGGCATGGCGCTGGCCGGCCTCATCCTCGGCGTCACGGGCGCCCTCCTCGGCGCGCTCATGCTGGCGTTCGCCGTCGCCGGCTTCCTGCAGGGCGAGTCCGGCTCCGGGACCGACAGCCCGTACTCGGACACCCGCATGCGCGAGAAGGTCTGACCGGGGCCGGCTACTCCCCGGCGAGGAGCCGCTCGCGGGCCTCCATCAGGGCGAACCCGAGCAGGTTCAGCCCGCGCCAGCGGGCCGGGTCCAGAGCCCGCTCGTCGTCCGCGGCGAGCCCGATGCCCCAGACGCGGTCCATCGGGCTCGCCTCGACGAGCACGCGCCGCCCCGTCGAGAGCAGGTAGCCGGTCAGCTCGGGCGTGGAGCGGAACTTGTGCAGGCTGCCCTCCACGACGATCCCGAAGCGCTCCCGCTCCCACACGGCCTCGTCGAAGCCGCGGACAAGCCGCCCCGCCTTCTTCGCCTCCGCCGGCGTCGCCGCGGCCAGCACGGCGCGCCCGGCCTCCGCGTCCCCGAACAGGCGGGCCTTCCCGGCCATCATCCAGTGCTCCGCCGTCTCGTAGCGGACGCCGTCCACGGTGAACGGAGACGGCCACCACTGGCTCAGGCAGCTCGGGCCGAGCGAGCCGTCCGACCGGGGCCGGTGCCCCCAGAACGGCAGGAACTTCACCCGGTCACCTCGGCTGACCTGCTCGATCAACTTGTCGATCTTCTCCATGCACGGGAGTCTGGCAGTCTCCACGGACACTTCGTACGGGATTTGCGGGGTGTCTCGACACATGGTCGACCGATTCCGTCGCGTAATCAAAAGGCAACAACGGAATCCCTTGGCCGCGGGTAACACCTCTGTCAGGATCGGCACTCCAATCGAGCTGAAGCCACGAGAGCGTGAGAGCGTGATGGGTAATCGCTTCCAGGTTGAGGAACGCTTCGCCGACGGCGCGCAGTACATCGGCGGCAGGCCGTCACACGGCAGCTCCGGCCGGTCCCACACCGTGGTCGACCCGGCGACGGGCAAGGAGGTGCTGACCTACGCCCTCGCCTCCGCCGCCGACGTCGACGCGGCCGTCGCCGCGGCCGAAGGCGCCTTCCCGGCCTGGTCCGGCGCCACCCCCGGGGAGCGCTCCGAGGCCCTGCACCGGCTGGCGTCCGTCCTCGCCGGGCAGGCGGAGGACCTCGCCTGCGCAGAGTCCCTCCAGTGCGGCAAGCCGATCAGGCTGTCCCGCGAGTTCGACGTGCCGGGCACCCTCGACAACACGGCGTTCTTCGCCGGGGCCGCCCGCCACCTCCAGGGCCAGGCCGCCGCCGAGTACTCGGGCGACCACACCTCGTACGTACGCCGCGAGGCCATCGGCGTCGTCGGCTCCATCGCCCCCTGGAACTACCCCCTCCAGATGGCCGCCTGGAAGATCCTCCCGGCCATCGCCGCGGGCAACACCGTCGTCCTCAAGCCCGCCGAGACCACCCCCCTCACCTCCCTGATGTTCGCGCGGGCCGCGACGGAGGCGGGCATCCCGGACGGCGTCGTCAACATCGTCACCGGGGCCGGCCGCGACGCCGGCGAGCACCTCGTCGGCCACCCCGGCGTCGCCATGACCTCCTTCACCGGCTCCACCGCTGTCGGCAGGCGCGTCGCCGAGATCGCCACCGCCTCCGTCAAGCGGCTCCACCTGGAGCTCGGCGGCAAGGCGCCCTTCGTCGTCTTCGACGACGCCGACCCGGAGGCCGCCGCCCACGGCGCCGTCGCCGCCTCCCTGATCAACAGCGGCCAGGACTGCACCGCCGCCACCCGCGCGTACGTCCAGCGCCCGCTGTACGAGGCCTTCACCGCCCGCGTCGCCGAGCTGATGGAGGGCGTCCGCCTCGGCGACCCCTTCGACCCCTCCACCGACCTGGGCCCCCTCGTCTCCCACGCCCACCGCGACCGCGTCGCCGCCTTCGTCGAGCGGGCCCGCGGCTACGCCACCGTCGTCACCGGCGGCTCCGCCCCCGGCGGCGCCCTCGCCGGAGGCGCCTACTACCGGCCCACCCTCATCACCGGCGCGCCGCAGGACAGCGAGGCCGTCCAGGCCGAGATCTTCGGACCGGTCCTCGCCGTGCTCCCCTTCGACACCGACGACGAGGGCCTCGCCCTCGCCAACGACACCCCCTACGGCCTCGCCGCCTCCGCCTGGACCCGCGGCGTCTACCGTGCCAACCGCGCGACCCGCGAGCTCAGGGCGGGCTGCGTGTGGATCAACGACCACATCCCGATCATCAGCGAGATGCCCCACGGCGGCTACAAGGCGAGCGGCTTCGGAAAGGACATGAGCTCGTACTCCTTCGAGGAGTACACGCAGGTCAAGCACGTCATGTATGACAACACGGCGGTGGCGGCCAAGGACTGGCACCGCACGATCTTCGGGGACCGATAGCAGCAGCAGGGCCCGCACGACCAGCGGCCCGCCCATCCCGAAAGGGCACAGTCCATGCAGCACAACGAGCCCGACCGGCTCTCCGCGGCACAGCTCGCCGCGATGCGGCGCAGCCTCACCAGCGGGCGCGGCGCCCTCACGCGCCGCTCGCTGCTGCGCGCCTCCGGCGCCGGGGCGCTCACCCTCGGCGGCCTGGCGTCGATGTCCGCGTGCGGCATCCCGCCCGCGAAGCGCGGCGCCGAGGACGCCGCGGCGTCCGAGGACCGCTCGGAGGCGGAGAAGGTCGTCAACTTCTCCAACTGGACCGAGTACATGGACGTCAGCGACGACGAGAAGGTCCACCCGACGCTGGAGGAGTTCACCAGGCGGACGGGCATCAAGGTCAACTACACCGAGGACATCAACGACAACGTCGAGTTCTTCGGCAAGATCCGCCCCCAGCTGGCGGCGGGCCAGGACACCGGCCGGGACCTGATCGTCGTCACCGACTGGCTCGCGGCCCGCATCATCCGCCTCGGCTGGGCGCAGAAACTCGACCCCTCCCACCTGCCGCACGCCTTCGCCAACCTGATCCCGCAGTACCGCAGCCCCGACTGGGACCCGGGCCGCGCGCACAGCTACCCGTGGACCGGCATCAACACGGTCATCGCCTACAACACCAAGGCGACGGGCGGCAGGAAGGTCGACTCCGTCACCCAGATGCTCGACGACCCCACCCTCAAGGGCCGGGTCGGCTTCCTCAGCGAGATGCGCGACACGGTCGGCATGACCCTCCTCGACCAGGGCAAGTCCCCGGAGTCCTTCACCACCGCCGACTACGACGCGGCCATCGCCCGGCTGCAGAAGGGCGTGGACAGCAAGCAGATCCGCCGCTTCACCGGCAACGACTACACCGCGGACCTGGACAAGGGCGACCTGGCGGCCTGCCTGGCCTGGGCCGGCGACGTCATCCAGCTCCAGGCGGACAACCCGGACATCCAGTACGCGATTCCTGCCGTGGGCTACATCACCTCCAGCGACAACCTGCTCGTGCCGGCCCGCGCCCGGCACAAGACCAACGCCGAGAAGCTGATCGACTTCTACTACGAGCCCCCGATCGCCGCCCAGCTCGCCGCCTTCATCAGCTACGTGTGCCCGGTCGCGGGGGTCAGGGACGACCTTGCGAAAATCGATCCCGCGCTCGCGGACAACCCCCTGATCATCCCCGACGAGGAGATGGCCGCCAGGGCCCATGCCTTCCGCATGCTCACCAGCGAGGAAGAGACCGCGTACGAGGAGAAGTTCGCCAAGCTCATCGGAGCCTGACGGACCCCGTGCCGGCACCCCCGCCCTCTTCCGACGAACACCACCACCGAAGGCCGCGACCCATGACTGACAAGACCGCGGGCGGAGATGTCCGCCTCGCCGGGATCAGCAAGCACTACGGCACCTTCACGGCCGTGCACCCCCTCGACCTGACCATCCCGCAGGGCTCGTTCTTCGCCCTGCTCGGCGCCTCCGGCTGCGGGAAGACCACCACCCTGCGGATGATCGCCGGCCTGGAGGAGCCCTCCACCGGCACCGTCCACCTCGGCGACCGCGACGTCACGCAGCTGCCCCCGTACAAGCGCCCCGTCAACACGGTCTTCCAGAGCTACGCCCTCTTCCCGCACCTGAGCATCCACGAGAACGTCGCCTTCGGGCTGCGCCGCCGCGGCATCAAGTCCGTCAGGAAGCAGGTCGAGGACATGCTGGAGCTCGTCGAGCTCGGCCAGTTCGCCCAGCGCAAGCCGCACCAGCTCTCCGGCGGCCAGCAGCAGCGCGTCGCGGTCGCCCGCGCGCTCATCAACCACCCCCAGGTGCTCCTCCTCGACGAGCCCCTCGGCGCCCTCGACCTCAAGCTGCGCCGCCAGATGCAGCTGGAGCTCAAGCGGATCCAGACCGAGGTCGGCATCACGTTCGTGCACGTCACGCACGACCAGGAGGAGGCCATGACCATGGCCGACACCGTGGCGGTGATGAACGGCGGCCGCGTCGAGCAGATGGGCGCCCCCGCCGAGCTGTACGAGAACCCGCGCACCACGTTCGTCGCGAACTTCCTCGGCACATCCAACCTGATCGAGGCCGAGGTCCTGGAGGCCGGCGGCGACGAGGTCGCCGTCACGTCGGCGGGCACCAGGCTCCGGCTTCCCCGGGCCCGCTGCTCGACCGCCCCGAAGGCCGGCGGCCGGCTCCTGGTCGGGGTGCGCCCCGAGAAGATCTCCCTGGTGCCCGCGGCCGAGGAGGGAGCCGTCGCGGCAGGCCGGAACAAGGTCGCCGGGCGGATCGCCGACTCCTCCTTCATCGGCGTGTCCACCCAGTTCGTCATCGACAGCCCCGTCTGCCCGGAGCTGGAGGTGTACGTGCAGAACATCGAGCGCGACGACCGCCTGGTCCCCGGCGCCGAGGTCGTCCTGCACTGGAACCCGGAGCACACCTTCGGGCTGGACGCCGCGCAGGACATCGACGCGGGAGTCGAGACGGTCGAGGAGGGCGCATGACCGCCACCGCGGCGCCGCCCGAGGCCCCCGCCCCGGCCGAGCCACCCGTCCACCGGCCGTCCCTGCGCAAGCGGCTCGTCCCGTACTGGCTGCTGCTGCCCGGCATCCTGTGGCTGCTCGTCTTCTTCGTCCTGCCGATGGCCTACCAGGCCTCCACCTCGGTGCAGACCGGCTCCCTCGAAGAGGGCTTCGAGGTCACCTGGCACTTCCGCACCTACTGGGACGCCCTCGCCGAGTACTACCCCCAGTTCCTGCGCTCCCTGCTGTACGCCGGCACCGCCACCCTGCTGTGCCTGCTCCTCGGCTACCCGCTGGCCTACCTGATCGCCTTCAAGGCGGGCCGCTGGCGCAACCTCCTGCTGGTACTGGTCATCGCGCCGTTCTTCACCAGCTTCCTGATCCGCACGCTGGCCTGGAAGACCATCCTGGCCGACGGCGGGCCCGTCGTCGCCGTCCTCAACAGCGTCGGCTTCCTCGACGTCACCAGCTGGCTCGGCCTGACCCAGGGCGAGCGCGTGCTCGCCACCCCGCTCGCGGTGGTCTGCGGCCTGACGTACAACTTCCTGCCCTTCATGATCCTGCCGCTGTACACCTCGCTGGAGCGCATCGACCCCCGCCTGCACGAAGCGGCCGGGGACCTGTACGCCCACCCCGCGACGACCTTCCGCAAGGTCACCTTCCCGCTGTCGATGCCGGGCGTGGTCTCCGGGACCCTGCTCACCTTCATCCCGGCGAGCGGCGACTACGTCAACGCCGAGCTGCTCGGCTCGACGGACACCCGGATGATCGGCAACGTCATCCAGTCCCAGTACCTGCGGATCCTCGACTACCCGACGGCCGCCGCACTGTCCTTCATCCTCATGGCCGCCGTGCTGGTCATGGTCACCATCTACATCCGCCGCGCGGGGACGGAGGACCTGGTCTGATGCGTTGGCTCCGCCGCAACCTCGTCACCGTCCTCGGCCTCCTGACCCTCGCGTACCTGGTCCTGCCGAACGTCGTCGTCACCGTCTTCTCGTTCAACAACCCCGCCGGGCGCTTCAACTACGCCTGGCAGGAGTTCTCCCTCGACGCCTGGAAGGACCCCTGCGGGGTCGCCGACCTGTGCGGCTCCCTCGCCCTGTCCCTCCAGATCGCCCTGTGGGCCACGCTCGGCGCGACCGCGCTCGGCACGGCCATCGCCTTCGCCCTGGTCCGCTACCGGTTCCGGGCGCGCGGCGCGGTCAACTCGCTGATCTTCATGCCGATGGCCATGCCCGAGATCGTCATGGCCGCCTCGCTGCTCGCCCTGTTCCTGAACATGGGCGTCGAGCTGGGCTTCCGGACGATCCTGATCGCCCACGTCATGTTCTGCCTCAGCTTCGTCGTCGCCGCCGTCAAGGCGCGCGTGCTGTCGATGGACCCCCGGCTGGAGGAGGCCGCCCGCGACCTCTACGCGAGCCCCCTGCAGACCTTCCTGCGGGTGACGCTGCCGATCGCGGCGCCGGGCATCGCGGCAGGCGCACTGCTCTCCTTCGCCCTGTCCTTCGACGACTTCATCATCACCAACTTCAACTCGGGCAACACCGTCACCTTCCCCATGTTCGTGTGGGGCTCGGCCCAGCGCGGTACGCCCGTGCAGATCAACGTCATCGGCACGGCGATGTTCGTCATCGCGGTGCTCGTGGTCCTCGCCGCCCAGATCGTCGGCAACCGCCGGAAGAAAGCACAGCCCAAGTAACTCTGTAGGGAGTTGGAAGACATGGCCCCAGTCGCCATGCGAAGTGTTGCGAAATCCCTTTCCGAAGCACTGCCGGTCTCGTACTGGCTGGACGACCCCGGCAAGCCCCCCGCCCAGCCGGCCCTGACCTCCGACGAGGCCTGCGACCTGCTCGTCGTCGGCGGAGGCTACAGCGGCCTGTGGACGGCGCTGATCGCCAAGGAGCGCGACCCCGCCCGGGACGTCGTCCTCATCGAGTCGAAGGAGGCGGGCTGGGCCGCCTCCGGACGCAACGGCGGCTTCTGCGCCGCCTCCCTCACCCACGGCTTCGCCAACGGCCTGGCCCGCTGGCCCGGCGAACTCGCGAAGCTGGAGGAACTGGGCGCGCGCAACCTCGACGAGATCGAGGCGGCCGTCGCCCGCTACGGCATCGACTGCGACTTCGAGCGCACCGGCGAGATCGACGTCGCCACCGAGCCGCACCAGGTCGAGGAGCTCCGCGAGCTCCACCAGGAGGCCGAGAAGCTCGGCCTCGCGGACGGCATGCGCTGGCTCGACCGCGACGCCCTGCGCGCCGAGGTCGACTCGCCGACCTTCCTCGCCGGCCTGTGGGACACCGACGGCGTCGCCATGCTGAACCCCGCCCGGCTCGCCTGGGGCCTCAAGCAGGCCTGCCTCGGCCTCGGCGTGCGCATCTACGAGAACACCCGCGGCCTGTCGCTGGGCTCCTCCGGCGCCGGAATGGCCGTCCGCACCCCGTACGGTCGGATCTTCGCCCGGCGGGTCGCGCTCGGCACCAACATCTTCCCCTCGCTGGTCCGGCGGATCCGGCCGTTCACGGTCCCCGTCTACGACTACGCCCTCATGACCGAGCCGCTCACCGCCGACCAGCGAGAGGCCATCGGCTGGCAGAACCGCCAGGGCATGGGCGACAGCGCCAACCAGTTCCACTACTTCCGCATCACCCCGGACCACCGGATCCTGTGGGGCGGCTACGACGCCGTCTACCCGTACAAGGGGCGCCTGGACTCCGAGTACGACCACCGGCCGGAGACCTACCTCAAGCTGGCGCAGCACTTCTTCACGGCGTTCCCGCAGCTGGAGGGCGTCGGCTTCAGCCACGCCTGGGGCGGGGCGATCGACACCTGCTCCCGCTTCTCGGCGTTCTTCGGCACCGCGCACTCCGGCCGGGTCGCCTACGCGGCCGGCTACACCGGCCTCGGGGTCGGCGCCACGCGCTTCGGAGCCGACGTGATGCTGGACCTCCTCGACGGCGCGCGCACCGAGCGCACCGGGCTGGAGATGGTGCGGTCCAAGCCGATGCCGTTCCCGCCCGAGCCGTTCGCCTGGACGGGGATCACGCTGACCAAGTGGTCCCTGGCGCGGGCCGACGCACGCGGCGGCCGCCGCAACCTGTGGCTGAAGACCCTCGACCGGTTCGGCCTCGGCTTCGACAGCTGACGGCGTGACGGTCGCGGCCCGCCCCGGGGGAGTGACCCGGTTCACTCCCCCGGGGCGGGCGAACCCGCGTCATCGCCGCGGCCCGCCGCGCTCTCTCCGGGTGAGGAACCCCCACCTACAGGGAACGGAGGCCGGGCGATGCAGGGCTCGGATGTCAAAGCCGCGGTGGAATGGCTCGTCTCGGCGGCCGGCGATCCACAGGCCTGCCGCTGGGAGTGGGAGCGCAGCCCCGACGGGGTCGCCCTGCTGCCCGCGGGCCGGCACTGGGACGTGCTGGTCCTGCCCGGCGGGCTCGGCCGGGCCGCCCTCGCCGTCCTGCGGCGGCTGCGCGGGCGGCCCGGCCCGGTGCTCGCCGGCCCGGGCGGCACCCGGCTGGGCTTCTTCGTGCCCGCGGGGACGGCCTCGCACTGGCTGGCCACCGGCGTGCGCGGCGCCGGACGGGGCAGCTGGGTCGTCGTCCCCCATCCCGGCAGGGCTCCCGGGGCCGCCGGGCACTGGCTGGTGCCGCCGGACGGCCGCGGGACGCTCACCGATCCGGCGGTGCTGGAGCTCGCCCTGCACGAGGCGGCGGCCGCCCGCGCCACCGGGGAGCTGGCGGCGGGCCGCCCCGCCTGAGCCCGCGTACGACGGCCAGCCGGACGGCGTACAGCAGCGGCACGCACAGCAGGAGCGAGGCGAGGACGTCCAGCGGCCAGTGGAAGCCGCGCAGGACGAGCCCGGCGGCCGTGGCGGCCGTCAGCGCCAGCGCCGCGGCCGCCGGCCACGGCCGGCGGGTGTACGGGCGCAGCAGCAGGGCTGCGGCTCCGTAGGCGACGGCGGCGGTGGCCGTGTGGCCGGAGGGGAAGTAGCCGGCGGCCCAGGGCTCCAGCGGCCCGGGGCGGGCGGTCCACGCCTTCAGCGGGACGACCAGGGCCGGCACGAGGGCGATGGCCGACGCGGCGGCCAGGGCGCCGGAGCGGTTGCCGCGGCGCAGGGCGTACGCCGCCGCCAGGACGAGGACGGGCACGGCGACGGGCACGTTGCCCAGGTCGGAGAGCCGCTCGGTGACGGCGTCGGGGAGGGTGCGCACCAGTGCGGCGCTGATCCGCTCGTCCGGACCGAGCAGCGGGCCCGAGGCCAGCACCTGCCAGGTCGCCAGGGCGAGCCCGAGGAGGGCCCCGGTGGGGAGGAGGACGGAGCGGAGGGAGAAGGAGGAGGTGGCCGGCCGTCCCGGAACAGGGGGGATGGTTCCGGGACGGCCGCCCGGACCGGGTTGCCGGGCGCCCCGGGGGGTGTGGGGCGGTCGGCTGTCCGATCGGTGAGGAGTGTGCGCGAACGCAGGCCCGGTGCGGCGCTGGGGAAGCCCGGTACCGGGGTCGCCCCCGGAATCCCGGGAGCGGGGTGTCTCACTCATCTGCAGAAACCGTACGGCAGCGGAGAGGGGGCCGACAGCAGGAACGCGGTCCTGCCATCGGCCCCCCACATCTTCTTCACAGCGCCCGACCGTTACCGGCGGTACCCCTGCGGGCGTGTGTTCGGACGCTCGCTCAGGCGGTCGTCCAGGCGGCTGCTCAGACCGTCGCTCAGACCGTCGCGAACGCGGCCTCGATGACGTCCAGGCCCTCGTTCAGCAGGTCCTCGCCGATGACCAGCGGCGGCAGGAAGCGGAGCACGTTGCCGTACGTGCCGCAGGTGAGGACGATGACGCCCTCGGCGTGGCAGGCCTTGGCGAGGGCCGCGGCGGCCTCCGGGTTCGGCGTCTTGGACGCGGGGTCCTTGACCAGCTCGATGGCGATCATGGCACCGCGGCCGCGGATGTCGCCGATGATCTCGTACTTCTCCTGCATCGCGGACAGCCGCGCCTTCATGAGGGACTCGATCTCCTTCGCCTTGGCGTTGAGGTCGAGCTCCTTCATCGTCTCGATGGAGCCGAGCGCGCCGGCGCAGGCCACCGGGTTGCCGCCGTACGTGCCGCCCAGGCCGCCCGCGTGCGCGGCGTCCATGATCTCGGCGCGGCCGGTCACCGCGGCGAGCGGCAGGCCGCCGGCGATGCCCTTGGCGGTGGTGATCAGGTCCGGGACGATGCCCTCGTCCTCGCAGGCGAACCACTGGCCGGTGCGGCAGAAGCCGGACTGGATCTCGTCCGCGACGAAGACGATGCCGTTGTCGTTGGCGAACTCCACGATCGCCGGGAGGAAGCCCTTGGCCGGCTCGATGAAGCCGCCCTCGCCGAGGACCGGCTCGATGATGATCGCGGCGACGTTCTCGGCGCCGATCTGCTTGGTGATCTGGTCGATCGCCTGGGCGGCGGCCTCGGGGCCGCAGTTCTCGGCACCGGTGGGCCAGCGGTAGCCGTAGGCGACCGGCACGCGGTAGACCTCGGGGGCGAACGGACCGAAGCCGTGCTTGTACGGCATGTTCTTCGCGGTCAGCGCCATGGTGAGGTTGGTGCGGCCGTGGTAGCCGTGGTCGAAGACGACGACGGCCTGGCGCTTGGTGTACGCACGCGCGATCTTGACGGCGTTCTCGACGGCCTCGGCGCCGGAGTTGAACAGCGCGGACTTCTTCGCGTGGTCGCCCGGGGTCAGCTCGGCCAGCGCCTCGCAGACCTCCACGTAGCCCTCGTACGGGGTGACCATGAAACAGGTGTGGGTGAAGTCCGCGAGCTGCGCGGTGGCGCGGCGCACGACGGCCTCGGCGGAGCCGCCCACCGAGGTCACGGCGATGCCGGAGCCGAAGTCGATCAGGCGGTTGCCGTCGACGTCCTCGAGGATGCCGCCGTCCAGGCGCTTGGTGAAGACGGGGAGCACCGAACCCACGCCGCGGGCCACCGCACCGAGGCGGCGGGCCTGAAGCTCCTGCGACTTCGGGCCGGGGATCGCGGTGACGAGCTTGCGCTCCTGCGGGACAGCAGTCATGGGGGCTCCTGGGGGTGTTTTCGGACGCACTTGTGTCTTTGTCCGCAGGCTAGGCCCGGGGGAGGGGGGAAAGCATGCTCCGTTCGGGAGTGGTCCGCCCGTGTCCTTGTCCGCAGCGGCCATAGGAGGGAGGCGGCGCACGGCGCCGGAACCGCGCCGCGACACCGGCCGGTACCGGCCCGCGGCCGCCGCCGGGCAACTACATTGAGCGGCGCAGCGCAGGGAAACGGGCAGGGGGCAGGGGTTTCGATGGACACCGACGGCACGCCGCACGGCACCGGCGAGCGACAGGCGCCGCACACCGGCCACGCCCCGGGCGGGCAGGTGCCCAGGCCCGCCGGCCCGCCCGCCGCCCCGCCCGCGGCGCCGCCCCGGCCCGCGCACGCCCCCGGCGGCGGCCCCGCCCTCGCGGACTGGCTGCGCACCCCGCGCGTCTCCGACGGCCCCGGGGTGTGGGCGTACGGGCACGTGCCCCGACCCGCCGAGGAGCCGGAGCGCACCCCGACCCGCCAGCTCGTCTCCGGCGCCCTGATCTCCCTCCTCGCCGGACTGCTGCTGTGGTCCCTGCTCTGGAACGGCTACCTGGGCGGCTTCTGGCTCTGGCCGCTCTACATGTTCACGCCCGACTCCTGGGCCGGCACCATGCCGGCCGTCGTCGCCGCCTACACCTGGTACACCGCGGTCGCCCTGATGCTGGCCGTCGGCTTCGGCCGGCTCGGCCGCTGGCCCGAACTGGCCCGCCGCCTCCTCACCGGCGGCGCCGCCCGCGCCGAGGGGACCCGGCTCCCCGACCGGCCCGCACCCGGCAGCCCCGACGACCCCGCCGGCTGGCCCGAGCTGCGCCGGGCCGGCCTCGGCGACCTCGCCGACCTGCTCGCCGCCGAGGCGGCCTCCGGCCGCATGAACGACGTCGACCACGCCCGGATCCGGCGCGCCTGGGACTCCGTACGCGCCGACCCCGCGCGCGCCACCGCCTTCGCCGGAGCCGTCCGCGGCAAGGGCGCCGCCGCCTGCCTGCACCCCTCCGGGGCCCGCGACCTGCCCGTGCGCGCCGCCCGCCACGACCTCCTCGCCCGGCAGGTCCTGCTCGGCACCGCCGACCCCGGCACCCGCAACCCGTACGCCCGGCGCGGGACGCGGCTCGCCCTCGACCCCGCCGTGCTGGGCACCTCGCTGCTCGCCGTCGGCCCCTCCGGAGCCGGGAAGACCGCCCTGCTCGTCCGGCCCGTCGTGGAGTCCCTCGCCCTCCAGGCCCTCGCCGGCCAGGCCGCCGTCGTCGCCGTCGCCGCCGCAGGCACCCGGCTGGGCCCGGACGACGGCTTCGACGTGGTCGTCCGGATCGGCGACCCCGCCTCCGTCCACGACCTCGACCTGTACGGGGGCACCACCGACCCCGACGAGGCCGCCGGGCTGCTCGCCGAGGCCTTCACCGGCGACGTCCCCGGCATGGAGGTCCGCCGCGCCGCCACCGCCCTCGCCCAGCTCCTCGGCCCCTTCCGGACCGCGTACGGCCGCTTCCCGGCCGTGCCCGAGCTGCGCGAACTGCTGGACCGGGTGCCCGCCCGCCTCGACGCCCTGCGCTCCGCCCTCGAAGCAGCCGGAGCCCAGGCCATGATCCGCGAGCTCGACGCCCGCGACCGCCAGCACGGCACCCCCGGCGACCCCGGCCCTGCCCTCGCCGACCGCGTGGCGCTGCTGGACCGGCCCGCCTTCGACGGGTTCTTCGACACCGGCGGCCGCAGCCGGCCCTTCTCGCTGCGCAGCCTGGAGCACCCGCTGCGCGTCCGCATCGACCTGCCCGAGCGCGGGCACGCCGACGCCTCCCGCATCCTCGCCCGCCTGGTCCTGGCCCAGTTCTCCGCCTGCGCGGCGGCCCGCACCGACCGGTCGCTGTTCGCGTTCCTCGCCCTCGACGACGCCTCCCACACCCTGACCCCGCAGAGCGTGCGGAGCCTCCAGCGGCTGCGCACCGCCAACGCCGGCGTCCTGCTGGCGCTGCGCACCCTCGACGACGTCCCCGAGGCGCTGCGGACGCCGCTGCTCGGGGCCGTCGGCTGCCGGATGGCCTTCTCCGGCGTCACCACCTGGGACGGCAGGCGCTTCGCCGAGGCGTGGGGCACCGAATGGGTGGAGGCCCGCGACGTCACCCACCGCACCGTCTTCGCCGACCAGCCGCTGACCCGCGCCGTGCACGCCTTCCGCAAGCTCGTCACCGGCAAGGCCGTCACGACGGACGCCGTCACCGTCCGGCAGGTGGAGCGGGAGCGCTGGTCCGCCTCCGACCTCGCGCACTCCGTCCCGCCCGGCCACGCCGTGCTCTCGCTGACCACGGTCCGCGGGGAGCGGGCGGCCCCGCTGCTGGTGAGGCTGGAGGGAACGGGCTGAGCGGACCCGTACGGGGTGGCAGAATCAGAAGGGCCGTTCATACGGCGCGGCGAAATCCCGCGCCCCGCGGCGGCCCCGCCCCGCACCCCGGCGGCGCGACCGCCTCCCCGCCGCCCCCACTGCCTGGAACCCGATGCCGCTCACCCTCGCCTCCCTCGTCCAGCACTCGGCGCTCAAGCTCGGCGTCCGGGCCGGGGAGGGGCGCCTGGACACGCCCGTGCGCTGGGCGCACGTCAGCGAGCTCGCCGACCCCGTCCCCTACATGGAGGGCGGGGAGCTGCTGCTGACCACGGCCATGAAGCTCGACGCAGCGGACCCGCAGGAGATGCGCCGCTACGTCCGCCGCCTCGCCGCGGCCGGCGTCGTCGGCATCGGCTTCGCCGTCGGCGTGAACCACGAGGAGATCCCGCAGGCGCTCGTCGACGCCGCCCGCGCCGAGGACCTGCCGCTGCTGGAGGTGCCGCGCAGGACCCCCTTCCTCGCCATCAGCAAGGCGGTCTCCGCGGCCCTCGCCGCCGACCAGTACCGGGCCGTCACCGCCGGCTTCGAAGCGCAGCGCGAGCTGACCCGGGCCGCCCTCACCGCGGACGGGCCCGCCGAGCTGCTGGCCCGCCTCGCCGCGCACGTCCACGGCTGGGCCGCCCTGTACGACACCTCGGGCGCCGTCGTCGCCGCCGCACCCGAGTGGGCCGCCCGGCGCGCCGCCCGGCTCACCCCCGACGTGGAGCGGCTGCGCGAGCGCCCCGCCCCGGCCAGCGCCGTCGTGGGCGGCGCGGAGGACCGCGTCGAACTCCAGTCGCTCGGCACGGGCCGCCGGGCCCGCGGCGCGCTGGCCGTCGGCACCGGCGCCCCGCTGGGCACGGCCGAGCGGTACGCCGTCCACTCGGCCGTCGCCCTGCTGACCCTGACCACCGAGCGGTCCCGGTCCCTGCACGACGCCGAGTCCCGGCTGGGCGCCGCCGTGCTGCGGATGCTGCTGGCCGGGGAGGCGGACCACGCCCGCACCGTCGCCGGCGACCTGTACGGGACGCTGCTGGACGCGCCGTTCCGGATCGTCGTCGCCGAGCCGGCCCTGCCCGGCACGGCCCGGCCCGAGGGGCTGGCCCTCCTCGCCGACACCGTGGAGTCCGCTGCCGCCCGCGCCGGCGAGTCGCTGCTGCTGGTGCCCGAGCCCGGCCGCCTCACCGTCCTCGCCGCCGACGGCGGGGCCGCCGTACAGGCCTGCACCGGGCACGCCGAGGCGCTCGAAGCCCGGCGCGGGCGGGACTCCGCCGGCCCCGAACCCGACGAGCTGGTGGTCGGGCTGTCCGCGCCCGCCGGCGCCGCAACCGTCGCGGCCGCCCTCAAGCAGGCCGACCAGGCACTGGCCGTCGCCCGGCGGCGCGGCCGCCCCCTGGTGGAGCACGAGGACCTCGCCGCCGGGTCGGTGCTGCCGCTGCTCGCCGACGAAGCCGTACGGGCCTTCGCCGACGGCACCCTGCGGGCCCTGCGCGAACACGACGAGAAGGGCCGCGGCGACCTCGTCGCCTCCCTGCATGCCTGGCTCTCCCGGCACGGGCAGTGGGACGCGGCCGCCGCCGACCTCGGCGTGCACCGGCACACCCTGCGCTACCGGATGCGGCGCGTCGAGGAGATCCTCGGCCGCTCCCTCGACGACCCGGACGTCCGCATGGAGCTGTGGCTCGCCCTCAAGGCCGGCTCCACCCCCGCGTAGGGCCGGCCCGCCGGAACACCGACAAAGCGGCGTGCCGCGGCAGCCGGGTACTCCACCGCGGACAAGCCGCTGATCGGGCCCCGACACCTACGGTGGTGTGGACAAGGATCCGCACACATCCGAAGGGCCGGGATTCGCATGACTTCCACCCACGCCTTCTGGCTCGCCGGCCGCCAGGCCACCGGCGAGGACAGCTTCGACGTCCACAACCCGTGGGACGGCCGCCTCGTCGGCACCGTCAGCGTCCCCACCGACGCACAGGTCGAAGAGGCCGTGGCCGCGGCGTACGCCGTGACGGCGGAGTTCTCCGCGACCCCCGCCCACGTCCGGGCCGCGGCCCTGGACCACGTCTCGAAGCGCCTCGCCGAGCGGACCGAGGAGATCGCCCAGCTGATCTCCGCCGAGAACGGCAAGCCCGTCAAGTGGGCGCGCGGCGAGGTCGGCCGTGCGGTATCCGTCTTCCGCTTCGCCGCCGAGGAGGCCCGCCGCTTCAACGGCGGCGAGGCCCAGCGCCTCGACACCGACGCCGGCGGCACCGGCCGCCTGGCCCTGACCCGCCGCTTCGTCAAGGGCCCGGTCCTCGGCATCGCCCCGTTCAACTTCCCGCTGAACCTGTGCGCCCACAAGGTCGCCCCGGCCATCGCCGTCGGCGCGCCGATCATCCTCAAGCCGGCCCCGGCCACGCCGCTCTCCGGCCTGATCCTCGGCGAGCTCCTCGCCGAGACCGACCTGCCGGCCGGCTCCTGGTCGGTGCTGCCCGTCGCCAACGACAAGATGCCGGCGCTGGTCCAGGACGACCGCCTGCCCGTCATCTCCTTCACCGGCTCCGACAAGGTCGGCTACGCCATCCAGCAGTCCGTGCCGCACAAGCACTGCACCCTGGAGCTCGGCGGCAACGCCGCCGCCGTCGTCCTCGCCGACTGGTCCTCCGACGCCGACCTCGACTGGGCCGCGACCCGCATCGCGACCTTCTCGAACTACCAGGCCGGCCAGTCCTGCATCTCCGTGCAGCGCGTCATCGCCGACGCCTCCGTGTACGACCGCCTTGTCGAGAAGGTCGTCGCCCAGGTCCAGGCGCAGGTCACCGGCGATCCGTCCGACGACGCCACCGACGTCGGCCCGCTCGTCTCCGAGGACGCCGCCAAGCGCGTCGAGTCCTGGGTCGACGAGGCCGTCGCCGCCGGCGCGAAGCTGCTCACCGGCGGCAAGCGCGAGGGCGCCTCGTACGAGCCGACCGTCCTCGCCGACCTGCCCGACGGCGTGACCCTCGCCTGCGAGGAGGTCTTCGGCCCGGTCCTGACCCTGCACCGCGTCGAGAACACCGACGAGGCCTTCGCCAAGGTCAACGACTCGAAGTTCGGCCTCCAGACCGGCGTCTTCACCCGCGACGTCCAGACCGCCTTCCGCGCCCACCGCGAGCTGGAGGTCGGCGGCGTGGTCATCGGCGACGCCCCGTCCTACCGCGCCGACCAGATGCCGTACGGCGGCGTCAAGCAGTCCGGCGTCGGCCGCGAGGGCGTCCGCTACGCGATGGACGACTACACGTACGAGCGCGTCCTGGTCCTGACGAACCTGGCCCTCTGACGCCTCCCGAGAACCGGCGGCCGGAGCCCACTGTGCGGGGGCTCCGGCCGTCCCCCTTTCGCCCTCTTCCGCGCGGAGGCGGCCGGGTCCCGGCGTTCCGTCCCCGGTGCCGGCCGCTCAGACGGCCCGCAGGTAGAACTGGGTGGTGCGGAGCCCGTTGATGTCGCAGCTGTACGTCCACTGCGTGGTGGTGTAGGTGAAGCCCTGGGGGACCTTGCACGCCCACAGCCCGCTCTTCGGGGTGCGCAGGTGGAACTTGGTGGTGCGCAGCCCGTTGATGTTGCAGCTGTAGGTGGACTGCGTGGTGTCGTAGGTGAACCCGGGAGCCTCCGTGCAGGCCCACATGCCGTCGGCGGGCTTCTCGACGTAGAACATCGTGGTGCGCAGGCCGCTGGTGTGGCAGCTGTAGGTCGACGTGGTCGTGGTGTAGACGTAGCCGGGCGGCACGTTGCAGGACCAGAAGCCGCCCGCGGCGGCGCTCGCGGCCCCGCCGGGCACCGGCGCGGCGGACGCCGCGGGGGCGAGGGCGAGCGTGCCCGTCATGAGGGCGGCGGCGCCGGCGGTGGCCAGCAGGGCGCGGAACTTCCCGGATATCGCGGCGAGCATCGGTCGGGCACTCCTCGTTCGGTGGTCTGGGGCGGACCCAACGGGTGGGGGGCGGCCGGCCGGCGGGCCCCTCGGCCCGCCGCACCTGTCCGCCGTTGGAGGGCGCGGCGCATGCTCACACCCGGGACATGTCGTCGGCAAGTGCCCCGCCTGCCCGCCGACTGTTTTTCGGCCACGGGAGGCGGCCCCCGCCCGGAACGGTCGCGGGCGGTCCGGTCCCCCGGCGGCTCGGTCCGCAGATCCCGCGGGCACACGGGCGGGAGCGGGCCTCGGCTCCTGCGGGGCGGTGGGAGGCGGCCGTTTGGCGGGGGGATTCGCCCGGGTGGCCCGTCCCGGCTTTTCCCCCGGGGCTTGCGGGGGTACGACTCACAGATAGCACCCACCGGTAGCGTCCCCACTTCGGCGGCGAGGTGAGCCCCCGCATGTCCGCAACACAGCCCGCACAGCCCAAGGTGACCGAGCGCGAGGCCAGGCAGGTCGCGGAGGCGGCCAGGGAACAGGACTGGCGCAAACCGAGCTTCGCCAAGGAGCTCTTCCTCGGCAGGTTCCGCCTCGACCTGATCCATCCGCACCCGCAGCCCGCCGACGAGGACGTCAGGCGCGGCGAGGCGTTCCTCGCCCGGCTGCGGACCTTCTGCGAGACCCGCATCGACGGCGCCCGCATCGAGCGCGAGGCGAAGATCCCCGACGAGACCGTCCGCGGCCTCAAGGAGATCGGCGCGCTCGGCATGAAGATCGACCCCAAGTACGGGGGCCTCGGCCTGACCCAGGTGTACTACAACAAGGCCCTCGCCCTCGTCGGCACCGCCAGCCCCGCGATCGGCGCGCTGCTCTCCGCGCACCAGTCCATCGGCGTGCCCCAGCCGCTCAAGATGTTCGGCACCCAGGAGCAGAAGGAGGCCTTCCTGCCGCGCTGCGCCACCACCGCGATCAGCGCGTTCCTCCTCACCGAGCCCGACGTCGGCTCCGACCCGGCGCGCCTGGCCACCACCGCCGTCCCCGACGGGGACGACGCCTACGTCCTCGACGGCGTGAAGCTGTGGACCACCAACGGCGTCGTCGCCGACCTGCTCGTCGTCATGGCCCGCGTCCCGAAGTCGGAGAACCACCGCGGCGGCATCACCGCGTTCGTCGTCGAGGCCGACTCGCCCGGCATCACCGTCGAGCACCGCAACGCGTTCATGGGCCTGCGAGGCCTGGAGAACGGCGTCACCCGCTTCCACCGGGTCCGCGTGCCCGCCGCCAACCGCATCGGGGCCGAGGGCTCCGGCCTGAAGATCGCGCTGACCACCCTCAACACCGGGCGGCTGTCCCTGCCCGCCATGTGCGTCGGCGCCGGCAAGTGGTGCCTGAAGATCGCCCGCGAGTGGTCCGGCGTACGCGAGCAGTGGGGCCGGCCCGTCGGCCGCCACGAGGCCGTCGGCTCCAAGATCGCCTTCATGGCCGCGACCACCTTCGCGCTGGAGGCCGTCGTCGACCTCGCCTCCCAGATGGCCGACGAGGACCGCAACGACATCCGCATCGAGGCCGCCCTCGCCAAGCTCTACGGCTCCGAGATGGCCTGCCTCATGGCCGACGAGCTGGTCCAGATCCGCGGCGGCCGCGGCTTCGAGACCGCCGACTCCCTCGCCGCGCGCGGCGAGCGCGCCGTCCCCGCCGAGCAGATGCTGCGGGACCTGCGCATCAACCGGATCTTCGAGGGATCCACCGAGATCATGCACCTCCTCATCGCCCGCGAGGCCGTCGACGCCCACCTCTCCGTCGCCGGCGACCTCATCGACCCCGACAAGGACCTCGGCGACAAGGCCAGGGCCGGCGCCCGTGCCGCCGGCTTCTACGCCCGCTGGCTGCCCCGGCTCGCCGCCGGAGCCGGACAGGTCCCCGGCACCTACCGGGAGTTCCACCCCTCCGGCCACCCCGACCTCGCCACCCACCTGCGCTACGTCGAGCGCAGCGCCCGCAAGCTCGCCCGCTCCACCTTCTACGCCATGTCCCGCTGGCAGGGCCGCATGGAGACCAAGCAGGGCTTCCTCGGCCGCGTCGTCGACATCGGCGCCGAGCTGTTCGCGATGAGCGCGGCCTGCGTCCGCGCCGAGCACCTGCGCGCCAGCGGCGAGCACGGCCGCGAGGCCTACCAGCTCGCCGACGCCTTCTGCCGGCAGTCCCGCATCCGTGTCGAGGAGCTCTTCGGCCGCCTGTGGAGCAACACCGACGACCTCGACCGCAAGGTCGTCGCCGGAGTCCTCTCCGGCACCTACACCTGGCTGGAGGACGGCGCGTACGACCCCTCCGGCGACGGCCCCTGGATCGCCGACGCCGCCCCCGGCCCCTCCGCCCGCGAGAACGTGCACCGCCCCTTCCGCTGACCTGCGATCATCGCCGGACGCCGCAGCAGGCGTACACCACCGGCGAGGGGGAATCGGATGCATGTGAACGCCGACACCGCGGACAGGGAGAGCCGGCGGCTCGCCTGGTGCGTGGCGCTCCTGCTGCGCCACGCACCGGACGCGGTCGCCCCGGCCCTGTGGGCGCGCCTCGACGCGCCCGCGCGCCGCTTCCTGTGCCGCGACGAGCGCCTCCCGGCCTCCGCGGTCACCCTGCTGCTGCGCGGCGGCAGCGAGGAGGACCGCCGCACCGTCGCCCGCAACCCGCACGTCCTGGGCCGCCCCCTGCCGGGCCTGCCCGGGCCCGCCCGCTACGCAGCCCGCCCCGCCCCCGCCCCCGCGCTCCTGGCGACCTTCCGCTCCGAACTCGGACGGCCCCCGCACCCTCCGCTCTCCGACGCCGAGACGGTCGCCCTGCTGCGCCGGCACGGCAGCCGCCGGCCCCGGATCCCGCTGGACGTCCTGCGGCTGGGCGGGCGCCCGCCCGCGCCCGCGCTGCTGCTGCGCGAGCACGCCCGCGCGCCGCTGCCGCCCGGCTCCGTCGAGGCCCTCCTGCTCGCCGGCGGCCTGGACGCCGCCACCGCCCTCGCCCTCCTCGACACCCGCGCGGCCCCCGCGTACGGCCCCGACTGGCACCGGCCCGCCGTCCGCGCCCTCCGCGCCGGAATCGTCACCTTCGACGAGCTCGCCGCCGCCGTCGCCCCCGCACACCGCACGCTGCTCCTCGGCCGCGCCCACACCGCCGGCCGGCTCGGCTGGAACCTCGCCGAGCAGGCCGGCATGCGCGCCGCCCTGACGCGCGCCCTGCGCCCGCACCTCGGCGACGACCCGCGCCTGTGGGCCGAGTTGGAGCGCCACGCCCCCGCCTTCCCGGGCACCCTGCCCGAGCTGGCGGCCGCCGTCGCCGCCGGCACCGCCGCGGACGCCGCCCCCGGCGCGGACGCCGCCGGTCCGCGCCCGCCGGAGGACATACCCGGGCTCGCGGAGGCCGTCGCCGACCTCGCCCCCGGCCCGCCCCCGGCAGGCGGCGGCGTCCACCGCGAGCTTGCCCTGGCCAGCCTCGCCGTCCCCAACGCCATGGGCGACCTCCGCGAGGACGTCCGCTGGGTGCGCGCCTGCCTCGACCGCGGCCTCCTCACCGGCGCCGACGTCATCCGCCACAAGGCCCCCGCCGCCTGGGCCCTGGACGAGGACCACTGGCTCGGCGAGGTGGACGGCCCCGACCGGCACGACCGCCCCCGCGCCTTCCTCGCCGCCCGCGCCGAGGCCGAACGCCTCCTCGACGCCGCGCTCGGCACCGACCCCGGCGCCTGGTGGGACACCGCCCGCGCCCTGCCCGACTTCGCGGGGACGCTGCCCGAGCTGCTCGCCGCGGTCGTCAGCGGCGACTACCGGGAGGGCGTGTCCCACCGCTCCTGACGTGACGCGACAATGGGGGGATGAGCGACAGTCCAGCCCCCCTTGCCGATCCGCACCTCCTCTACGACGCCGCGGACGGCCGACGGGACATCGTCATCCTCGGCTCCACCGGGTCCATCGGGACCCAGGCCATCGACCTCGCCCTGCGCAACCCGGACCGGTTCCGGGTGACCGCGCTGTCGGCCGCCGGCGGGCGCACCGGGCTGCTCGCCGAGCAGGCCCGGCGGCTGCGCGTCACAGCGGTGGCCGTGGCCCGCGAGGACGCCGTACCGGCCCTGAAGGAGGCGCTGAGCGAGCAGTACGGCGCGTCCGAGCCGCTGCCCGAGATCCTCGCCGGGCCGGACGCGGCGACCGAGATCGCCGCCTCCGAGTGCCACACCGTCCTCAACGGCATCACCGGCTCCATCGGCCTCGCGCCGACCCTGGCAGCGCTCCGGGCGGGCCGCACCCTCGCCCTGGCCAACAAGGAGTCGCTGATCGTCGGCGGGCCGCTGGTCAAGGAGCTCGCGCAGCCCGGCCAGATCATCCCCGTCGACTCCGAGCACGCGGCCCTCTTCCAGGCCCTCGCCGCCGGCACCCGGGCCGACGTCCGCAAGCTCGTCGTGACCGCCTCCGGCGGCCCGTTCCGCGGCCGCACCCGCGCCGAACTGGCCTCCGTCACCGTCGAGGACGCCCTCGCGCACCCCACCTGGGCGATGGGCCCGGTCATCACCGTCAACTCGGCGACCCTGGTCAACAAGGGGCTGGAGGTCATCGAGGCGCACCTGCTCTACGACATCCCCTTCGACCGCATCGAGGTCGTCGTCCACCCGCAGTCCTACGTCCACTCGATGGTGGAGTTCTCCGACGGCTCCACCCTCGCCCAGGCCACCCCGCCGGACATGCGCGGCCCCATCGCGATCGGCCTCGGCTGGCCGCAGCGCGTCCCCGACGCCGCCCCCGCCTTCGACTGGACCAAGGCTTCCACCTGGGAGTTCTTCCCGCTCGACACCGAGGCGTTCCCCGCCGTGGACCTCGCCCGGCACGTGGGCACCCTCGGCTCCACCGCACCCGCCGTCTTCAATGCGGCGAACGAGGAGTGCGTGGACGCCTTCCTGGCCGGTCGGCTGCCGTTCACCGCAATCATGGATACGGTCTCTGCCGTGGTCGATGAGCACGGGACGCCGGACGCGGGAACTTCCCTCACCGTCGCGGACGTCCTTGAAGCGGAGACCTGGGCCAGGGCCCGGGCACGGGAGATGGCGGCCGGAGCCGCCGTGGAGGCGCGCGCATGACAGCACTCATGACGGTGCTCGGCATACTGGTCTTCGTGGTCGGGCTGCTCGTCTCCATCGCCTGGCACGAGCTCGGCCACCTCTCCACGGCCAAGCTCTTCGGCATCCGCGTGCCCCAGTACATGGTCGGCTTCGGGCCGACCATCTGGTCCCGGCACAAGGGCGAGACGGAGTACGGCATCAAGGCCATCCCGATGGGCGGCTACATCCGCATGATCGGGATGTTCCCGCCCGGGGAGGACGGCAGGATCAGCTCCCGCTCGACCTCGCCCGTCCGCTCGATGATCGAGGACGCCCGCTCCGCCGCCTACGAGGAGCTCCAGCCGGGCGACGAGACGCGGCTCTTCTACACGCGCAAGCCGTGGAAGCGCGTGATCGTCATGTTCGCCGGCCCGTTCATGAACCTGGTGCTCGCGATCGCGGTCTTCTTCGGCGTCTGGATGACCTTCGGGATCAACCGCACCACCACCGAGGTCGCCTCCGTCTCGCCCTGCGTCATCCAGCAGAGCGAGAGGCGGGACGTCTGCAAGGAGGGCGACCCGGTCGCCCCCGCGAAGGCCGCCGGCCTGCTCCCCGAGGACCGGATCGTCGCCTTCAACGGCCGCGCCGTCTCCGACTGGTCGGTGCTGCAGCAGCGCATCCGCGAGACCATCGGCCCCGCCACCGTCACCGTCGAGCGGGGCGGGCAGCGCCTGGCGCTGCCCGTCACCCTCATCGAGAACAAGGTCGCCAAGACCGACGGCCACGGCGGCTACGTCAAGGGCCAGTACGTCACCGCGGGCTGGCTCGGCTTCAGCCCGAAGAACGAGACCGCGGCCCTCGGATTCGGCGAGTCCGTCGAGCACATGGGCCAGGAGGTCGCCCGCAGCGTCGACGGCCTGCTCGCCCTGCCCGGCAAGATCCCGGCCCTGTGGAACGCCGCTTTCGACGGCGGCGAGCGCGAGGCCGACTCCCCGATGGGCATCGTCGGCGCCGCCCGCATCAGCGGCGAGATCGCCACCCTCGACATCCCCGCCGAGCAGCGGCTGGTCTTCTTCCTCGGCCTCGTCGGCTACTTCAACCTCTCGCTCTTCCTGTTCAACATGCTCCCGCTGCTCCCGCTGGACGGCGGGCACATCGCCGGCGCCCTGTGGGAGTCCCTCCGGCGGAACACGGCCCGCCTCTTCCGCCGCCCCGACCCCGGCCCGTTCGACGTGGCGAAGCTGATGCCCGCCGCGTACGTCGTCGCCGGCGTCTTCGTCTGCTTCACGCTGCTGGTGCTCGTCGCCGACGTCGTGAACCCCATCCGCATCACCTGACCCGCACGTACGCGCCTGTGGCCGTACGCGCGTACGGACGCCGACCGTGAGGAGCCGGGCACGAAGCGTGCCCGGCTCCCCGCGTTCGGGTGTCTCCGGCCCTCGGATGCGGGGGCCGCCCCCTCGTTGGCGTAATCTCGAAGACCGGAGCCCGCCGATCTCGGGACCTCGATCCACACCTTGGGGTTGCACAGCAGATGACTGCCATCTCTCTCGGAATGCCGTCCGTGCCGACGAAGCTCGCCGACCGCAGGGTCAGCCGCAAGATCCAGGTCGGCACGGTGGCCGTCGGCGGTGACGCGCCCATCTCGGTGCAGTCCATGACCACCACCCGCACGTCCGACATCGGCGCCACCCTCCAGCAGATCGCCGAGCTGACCGCGTCCGGCTGCGAGATCGTCCGCGTCGCCTGCCCGACGCAGGACGACGCCGACGCCCTCGCCGTCATCGCGAGGAAGTCGCAGATCCCCGTGATCGCCGACATCCACTTCCAGCCCAAGTACGTCTTCGCCGCGATCGACGCCGGCTGCGCCGCCGTCCGCGTGAACCCGGGCAACATCAAGCAGTTCGACGACAAGGTCAAGGAGATCGCCAAGGCCGCCGGCGACGCCGGCACCCCGATCCGCATCGGCGTCAACGCCGGCTCCCTCGACCGCCGCCTGCTCCAGAAGTACGGCAAGGCCACCCCCGAGGCGCTCGTCGAGTCCGCGCTGTGGGAGGCCTCCCTCTTCGAGGAGCACGGCTTCCGCGACATCAAGATCTCGGTCAAGCACAACGACCCGGTCGTCATGGTCAACGCCTACCGCCAGCTGGCCGCCCAGTGCGACTACCCGCTGCACCTCGGCGTCACCGAGGCCGGCCCCGCCTTCCAGGGCACCATCAAGTCGGCCGTCGCCTTCGGCGCCCTCCTCTCCGAGGGCATCGGCGACACCATCCGCGTCTCCCTCTCCGCCCCGCCGGTCGAGGAGGTCAAGGTCGGCCGCCAGATCCTGGAGTCGCTGAACCTCAAGCCGCGCCGCCTGGAGATCGTCTCCTGCCCCTCCTGCGGCCGCGCCCAGGTGGACGTCTACAAGCTGGCCGAGGAGGTCACCGCCGGCCTCACCGGCATGGAGGTCCCGCTGCGCGTCGCCGTCATGGGCTGCGTCGTCAACGGCCCCGGCGAGGCCCGCGAGGCCGACCTCGGCGTCGCCTCCGGCAACGGCAAGGGCCAGATCTTCGTCAAGGGCGAGGTCATCAAGACGGTCCCCGAATCCAAGATCGTGGAGACCCTCATCGAAGAGGCCATGAAGATCGCCGAGCAGATGGAGAAGGACGGCGTCGCCTCCGGCGAGCCCACCGTCGCCATCGGCGCCTGACCCCCGGCCACACCCCCGGCATCCAGCCCCGGCATCCGGCCCCCGGCCCCGTCCCCGCAGCTCGCGGACGGGGCCGGCGGCGTTCCGGCACCCGGCCGGACCAGGCGGCCCCGACCCGCGGCGGGTACAGTTCGGAGATCAGCAGCCCTGCATGTGAGGCCCCAGTGTTGACGCAGACCACCACCCGGGTCCTTGGGCCCGGCGACCTCGACGCCGCCCTCGCCGTCCTCGGACGCGAGCCGGTCGAGAACGCCTTCGTCACCTCCCGCGTCCAGGTCGCCGGCCTCGACCCCTGGCGCCTCGGCGGCGAGATGTGGGGCTACTACGCCGACGGCGAGCTCCGCTCCCTCTGCTACGCCGGCGCCAACCTCGTCCCCGTCTGCGCCCCGCCCGACGCCGTCCGCGCCTTCGCCGACCGCGCCCGCCGCACCGGCCGCCGCTGCTCCTCCATCGTCGGCCCCGCCGAAGCCACGTCCCTGCTGTGGCGGCTCCTGGAACCCAGCTGGGGGCCCGCCCGCGAGGTCCGCGCCCACCAGCCGCTCATGGTGACCGAGCAGCCCTCCGCCGACGTCCGCCCCGACCCGCTCGTCCGCCGCATCCGCAAGGACGAGATGGACCTGATCATGCCCGCCTGCGTGGCCATGTTCACCGAAGAGGTCGGCGTCTCCCCGCTCGCCGGCGACGGCGGCCTCCTCTACCAGGCCCGCGTCGCCGAGCTCGTCGGATCCGGCCGCTCCTTCGCCCGCGTCGAGGACGGCAAGGTCGTCTTCAAGGCCGAGATCGGCGCCGCCACCCCCGCCGCCTGCCAGATCCAGGGCGTCTGGGTCGCCCCCGAGTTCCGCGGCCGCGGCCACTCCGAGACCGGCATGGCCGCCGTGGTCGAGTACGCGCTCCGCGACGTCGCCCCCGTGGTCAGCCTGTACGTCAACGACTACAACACCGCGGCACGCGCCGCCTACTGCCGCGTCGGCTTCCGCGAGGTCGGCGCGTTCATGAGCGTCCTGTTCTAGCTCCCGGGCGTACCGGCCCGCCGCGACCGCCGAGTAAGGTCACCGCATGCTGCCTACCCCCGCGGGCGACGGCCCCGCCCGGCCCGCCGGCCTGACCATCGGCCCCCTCGACCTCGCCGCCCGCGTGGACGAGGCCCTGCGCGTGCAGGCGGTGGCCTTCGGCCTCAGCGAGGAGGAGGTCGGCATCCGCCGGTACATCGTCCAGCGCCACATGACCTGCCCCGGCGCCCGCGCCCTCGGCGCCTACACCGACGACGGGGCGCTCGCCGCGTTCGTGTACGGCATGCCGAACGACCGCACCTACTGGTGGTCCTCCATCGTCGAGCCCTACCTGCGCGCCGAGGGACAGGACGGCTGGCTCGACGGCTCCTTCGTCATCACCGAGCTGCACGTCCACCCCGGCTTCCAGGGCCGCGGCGTCGGCCGCGCCCTCATCACCCGCATCACCGACAGCGCCGCCGAGCCCCGCTCGATCCTCTCCGCCATCGACGCCGAGAGCCCCGCCCGCCGGCTCTACCGCTCCCTCGGCTACACCGACCTCGCCCGCCAGGTCCACTTCCCGAGCGCGAGCCTCCCGTACGCCGTCATGGGCGCCCCGCTGCCGCTGCCGCGGCCCTGAAATCCCTTCGGCCGCCCCGCCGCCGTTCGATAGCCTCGCGGCATGGCAACGCAACACGTGCAGCGCATGTCCCGGCTGATGGCGCGGACCCTCCGCGAGGATCCGGCCGACGCCGAGACCCTCAGCCACCGCCTCCTCGTCCGCGCCGGATACGTCCGCCGCAGCTCCGCGGGCGTGTGGACGTGGCTGCCACTCGGCAAGCGGGTCCTGGAGAACGTCTCGCGCATCGTCCGCGAGGAGATGGACGCCATCGGCGGCCAGGAAGTGCTGCTGCCCGCGCTGCTGCCGAGGGAGCCGTACGAGACCAGTGGGCGCTGGTCGGAGTACGGCGACCTGCTCTTCCGGCTCAAGGACCGCAAGGGCGCCGACTACCTCCTCGGGCCCACCCACGAGGAGATCTTCACCCTGCTGGTGAAGGACCAGTGCACGTCCTACAAGGACCTGCCGGTCATCCTCTACCAGATCCAGACGAAGTACCGCGACGAGGCCCGCCCGCGCTCCGGCGTGCTGCGCGGGCGCGAGTTCCAGATGAAGGACTCGTACTCGTTCGACGTCAGCGACGAGGGCCTCGCCGAGTCGTACGCCCTGCACCGGGCCGCCTACCGGCGCATCTTCACCCGGCTGGGGCTCGACCACCGGATCGTCTCGGCGGTGTCCGGGGCGATGGGCGGCTCCGCGTCCGAGGAGTTCCTCGCGCCCGCGGCCGCCGGCGAGGACACGTTCGCCGACTGCCCTGGCTGCGGGTACGCGGCGAACACGGAGGCGGTGACGTTCCCCCTGGCCGGGGAGGGCGCGGCCGCGGCGGGGGAGCACCCGCCGCTGGAGGAGATCCCCACCCCCGGCACCCCCACCATCGAGACGCTCGCCGCGCACCTCGGCGTCCCCGCGTCCGCGACGCTGAAGAACCTCCTGGTCAAGGTCGACGGCGAGATCACCGCGGTCGGCGTGCCCGGTGACCGGGAAGTCGACCTCGGCAAGCTGGCCGAGCACCTCGCGCCCGCCGAGGTCGAACTCGTCACCGCCGAGGACTTCGCCGACCGCCCCGACCTGGTGCGCGGGTACGTCGGTCCGCAGGGCCTCGGCAAGGTCCGCTACCTCGCCGATCCGCGGGTCGCGCCCGGCACGGCCTGGGTGACCGGCGCGAACAAGCCGGACACGCACGCCCGGAACGTGGTCTGCGGCCGCGACTTCCAGGTGGACCGCTACCTCGACGTCGCCGTCGTGGAGCCCGGCGACCCCTGCCCGCAGTGCGGGGCCGGACTGCGGCTCGACCGCGCGATCGAGGTCGGCCACATCTTCCAGCTCGGCCGCAAGTACGCCGACGCCTTCGGGCTCGACGTGCTGGGCCGCGAGGGCAAGCCGGTGCGGGTCACCATGGGCAGCTACGGCATCGGCGTCTCGCGCGCCGTCGCCGCCCTCGCCGAGCAGACCGCCGATGAGCGGGGCCTGTCCTGGCCGGCGGAGGTCGCCCCGGCCGACGTCCACGTCGTCGCGGCGGGCAAGGCGGTGCAGCTCGCGCTCGCCGAACAGGCCGCGGAGGCGCTGGCCGCGGCCGGGCGGCGCGTCCTGCTGGACGACCGGGCCGGGCTCTCGCCCGGGGTGAAGCTGACCGACGCGGAGCTGATCGGCGTGCCGTGGATTCTGGTCGCGGGCCGCCGGGCAGGGGAGTCCGTGGTCGAACTCCAGCACCGGGCCTCGGGCACCCGCGAGGAACTCCCCCTCCCGGAGGCCCTGGCCCGCCTGACGTCCTGACGCCGTCCCCCGGCGGGCCCGCGGGGGCCACAGGCTCCCGCGGGGCTCCGCCCCACGGCGCCTCGAACGCCGGCGGGGCTGGAGTGTGCCGCGCTGCGCGGCTTCATGGAGGTGCAGCCCGGTGGCTCAAGAGCCGGCTTGCGGCCATCGGAACGAGATCGGCCCGACGCCGCCCGACGGCGTGCCGTGGTGGCAGGCCGTCGGGCGACGCCTGCACCTACCCGGGCGGGCGCTTTCCGCGGGCGGCGGCACGGCCGGTACGACGAGCCGTCGAGGTGCCCCTCAGGGTCGAGAACTCCGGCAGCCCCTGCACGAGTCGGCATGAGCCGGTCTCCGGGTCGACGAGGATCGGCCAGTTCCCGCCGAGCCGGATCGGACGCCCCTCCCCGTCCTTTGCCGTGGGGTGCCAGGTGAAGCCGAACACGCCTGTGACGGCCGGAGTCGCCCACAGGCCGAGTTCGCACGCCCACTCATCCCACCGCTCGATGCGGCCGCGACCGAACTCCTCCGCAAGGCGCCTCGCCTCACTCTCCTCCACCGGTCGTCCCACCTCCCGGAAGCCCAATCCACCAGCACGCCCTCGACGTCGAGGAGAAGTGCCGCCCTCCGGCGAACCGGACCCCTGCGGAGTCACGGTACTGCGCGACCGATGCGGTGGGGGATTCGGCCGCCGTCACGTGCAGGGGTCAGTCTGCGGGGGGCGGGTGCGAGCCGTTCACCTGTGGGGGCGGTCCTGGTTGTGGATCGGCCGCGGCTTCGGGGCGGGGCTGGGTGCTGCTCTCGCCGGCCGGGGGCTGCGGCTGCGCCGGTGCTTCGAGCGCCCGCTCGGCGTGCTTCGGTGTTTCGGCGGGTTCGACCGCGCGCGGCGGGTGTGTCGGCGGCCCGAGCGGTGGGGCGGCTTCGACTGCCGGGGATGCGGATCGCGGCTCGGGCTCCGGGCGCGCACCCGCCGCCGGTGCGGGATCGGGCTGGGGGTCCGGGGTGGCGCGTTCCAGGAAGCGGAGGAGTTCGACCGGGAACGGGAGGACCAGGGTGGAGTTCTTCTCCGCCGCCACGGCCACCACCGTTTGGAGGAGGCGGAGTTGGAGGGCCGCCGGCTGGTCCGACATGACTGCGGCCGCCTCGGCGAGTTTGCGGGAGGCCTGGAGTTCCGCGTCCGCGTTGATGACGCGTGCGCGGCGTTCGCGGTCGGCTTCGGCCTGGCGGGCCATGGAGCGCTTCATCGTCTCCGGGAGGGAGACGTCCTTGATCTCCACGCGGTCGATCTGGACGCCCCAGCCCACCGCCGGGCTGTCGATCATCAGCTCCAGGCCCTCGTTCAGCTTCTCCCGGTTGGAGAGGAGGTCGTCGAGGTCGGACTTGCCGATGATGGAGCGCAGCGAGGTCTGGGCCATCTGGGAGACGGCGAAGCGGTAGTCCTCGACCTCGATGATCGCGCTCGCCGGGTCGACGACCTTGAAGTAGACGACGGCGTCGACGCGGACCGTGACGTTGTCCCTGGTGATGCCCTCCTGCGCCGGCACGGGCATCGTCACGATCTGCATGTTGACCTTGTGGAGCCGGTCCACAGCCGGGATGATCATGGTGAATCCGGGCTGTCGTATGCCCTCCCTCAGGCGGCCGAAGCGGAGTACGACGCCGCGTTCGTACTGCCTGACGATGCGGGCGGCAGAGGCGGTGGCGACCGCGAGGCATACGCCCGCCGCGATCGCCGCGGTCAGCAGTTCCTGGAACATGGCGGCCTCCCTGCAGGCTGCCCGTGATACATCGGTACACCCTTATGTACCGGTATGCCCCTAAAGCCAGGCCGCGAACTCCAGCAGGAGCTCCGCATCGCGCCGCCGTCCCGCGGCCAGGGCGCGGGTGCCCGACTCGACCGCCCGGAAGAGCGTCCAGCCGCGCAGCCGGTCCCGGTCCACCTCCAGGCTGTCGGCCAGCTTGTTCACCCTGCGCCGGGCGCCCGCGGCCCCCGCCGACGAGGCCACCTGGTCCTCCAGCCGGTCCCGGACCAGCCGGGCCAGGTCGTACGCGCGCTCGCCGACCACCGGTTCCGGGCCCACGGCCAGCCACGGCGCGCGGTCGCCGGCCAGCACCTTGCCCTGCCGGAAGTTGCCGTGCAGCAGCAGCTGCTCTCCGCCCGGCCCCTGCCCCGGCCCCGTCGTCAGCTCCTCGTGCACCGCGAGCGCGGCCTCCGCCAGCGCCCCGGCCCCCGCCGAGGCGCCCGCTCCGGCCGCCCCCGCCTGCACCGCCGCGCGCAGCGCCCCGGCCTGCCGGGCCGTCCGTTCGGCGACCGTCTCGAAGGGGTGCCCCTCCGGCGGCTTCACCCACAGCCGCCGCAGCGTCCCGGAGGCCTCCAGCAGCGCCTTCGCCTCGGGCAGGGACCGCAGGGAGACCTCCGGGTGCAGCCGCTCCAGCAGCAGCGCCCCGTCCTCGGCGTGGTGGCGGGTGTCGAGGACCCGTACGGCGCCGAAGCCGCCCCAGTGGGCGAGCGCGGCCAGCTCCCGGTCGGGCCGCGCCTGCGGGGGAGCGAGCTTCAGCACGGCCGGCGTGCCGTCCTCGTACTGCACCAGCACCACCAGGCTGCTGCGCCCGCCGGGGGCCTGGACCCGCTGGGCCCGTACCGCACGCCGGTCCAGTGCCGCCTCGGCCAGCCGGGGCAGCCGCTCCAGCCAGTCGGCCGTGCTTCCGTCCCCGTCCGGCGTCTCGCCGAGCGCCCGTACGAGCCGCTGCGGCGGTTCGAAAGCCATGCGTGCGTGTTCCCCTTCAGCTGTTCCCGGCGGGCTGTGCGCGTTCCGCGAGCCCAGGGAAGGCTACGCCGCCGCCGCGCCAGCGCGCCGCGCGGACCGCCGCAGCGCTCAGCGCGTCGGCCGCCTCGCGGCGCAGCGGGCCGTCCGCCGCCCGCACCAGGTCGGCGTACGCGCCGGCCACGCGGTCCTCGATCTCCGCGGCCAGCCGCTCGGCGTCGCCGGCGCCGCGCACCTCGTACGGGAGCGCGTACGCCGGGTCGGAGGGCCGGGGGGAGCCGCCCAGGTCGCGCACGGCGCGCGCCAGCGCGTCACGGCGTGCGAGGTGGGTGCCGTGCGCCTCGCGCGCCTCGGCTGCCCGCTCGCCTGCGCGCGCGCCGACGACCCCGTACCCGTACACGGCGGCGTGCTCGGCGGCGAGCGCTGCCTGGGCGGCGTCGAGGGCGCGCCCGGCGGGGGAGGGGGCGGAGGGCGAGGGCTTCACGAGGCGGCTCCCGGGGCGGGGGTCAGCAGGTGGACGTGGACGGCGCCGCAGGCGGCGACCGAGGCCAGCATGCGGGCCAGCTCGCCGGGGGCTCCGGCCAGGGCGGCCGTGCGGGCCTCCGCGAGGGACTGCTCGGCGTCCGCAAGCGCCGCCAGTGCCCTGTCCGGCTCCGGCGGGACCTGCACCCCGCCGGCCGGCGGCGTCCCGCCCGGCGACGGCGCACCCGACGGCGCGGCGGAGCCGGACGCGGTCCCCGCCGCCTCCCCCGGAGCCCCGCCGGCCCCGTCTGCCCCGGTCGGCCAGGCCAGCGCCCCCGCGTGCGCGGCGACGGCGGAGCGCAGCGGGGCGAGGCGGCCGGCCAGCGCGGGGTGGGCGGCTGCAGTGGCGTCGTAACGTTCCAGCAGCCGTTCGCTGTCGCGGACAGCCGATGCGCGCATCCGCCGTTCGAGTGCAACACCGCTCGGCGGCGCCGGCGGGCGGGAGCCGCCGGAGCAGCCGCTGGCCAGTACCGCGCCGGCCGTGGCGGCCGCGCCGGCGAGCAGGCTCCTGCGCGAGGGTCCGGTGGGAGGGGTCCAGGGCACGGCGACGTCCTCGGGGGGTGGGGAAGGGCAGGGTGTGATCACGGTACCCGGGGGCTTGTCCACAGGGCGGACGGCAACACCCTCCGCGACCGGATACCCTTTGGTCTGACACGCGACGTAACCCACAACAGCACACGCGGCCGAGGAGTCACCCGGATGAGCACCACCCAGAGCGACAGGCTGCGCGGATTGCTGGAGCCGCTCGTCGCCGCCAGGGGCCTTGATCTCGAGGACATCGAGCTGTCGAAGGCCGGCAAGCGCCGGATGCTGCGCATCATCGTGGATTCCGACGAGGGCGTGGAACTGGACGCGTGTGCCGAGCTGAGCCGCGAGGTCTCCGACAGGCTGGACGAGACCGACGCGATGGGCGAGGGCGAGTACGTCCTGGAGGTGAGCTCGCCGGGCGCCGACCGCCCGCTGACCGAGCACCGCCACTACGTCCGGGCGATCGGCCGCCTGGTGAAGTTCCAGCTGTCCGATGGCGGGGAACTGATCGCCCGCATTCTCGGCGTCGACGACGAGGGCATGGACCTCGAGGTCCCCGGTGTGAAGGGCCGCAAGGCCACCGCGCGCCGCATCGCGTTCGCCGACGTCGCCAGGGCGCGTGTCGAGATCGAGTTCAACCGCAAGGACAAGAAGGAAGAGGAGGCGTAGCCGTGGACATCGACATGAGTGCCCTGCGGGGTCTGGTCCGGGAGAAGGAGATCTCCTTCGACCTGCTCGTCGAGGCGATCGAGTCGGCCCTCCTCATCGCGTACCACCGCACCGAGGGCAGCTTCCGCCGGGCGCGCGTGGAGCTGGACCGCACCAACGGGCACGTTGTCGTGTGGGCGATGGAGGACCCGCGGGACCTGGAGGAGGGGCAGGAGCCCAAGGAGTTCGACGACACGCCGTCGGACTTCGGGCGGATCGCCGCGACGACCGCCAAGCAGGTGATCCTCCAGCGTCTGCGCGACGCCGAGGACGACCTGACGTTCGGCGAGTTCGCCGGCCGCGAGGGCGACGTCATGACGGGTGTCGTCCAGCAGGGCAAGGACCCCAAGAACGTCCTCGTCGACATCGGCAAGCTGGAGGCCATCCTGCCGGTGCAGGAGCAGGTCCCCGGCGAGGAGTACCCGCACGGGCTGCGCCTCAAGGCGTACGTCGTCCGGGTGGCGAAGGGGGTCCGCGGCCCGTCGGTGACGCTGTCGCGGACCCACCCCAACCTGGTGAAGAAGCTCTTCGCGCTGGAGGTCCCGGAGATCGCGGACGGCAGCGTCGAGATCGCGGCGATCGCCCGCGAGGCCGGCCACCGCACGAAGATCGCCGTACGGTCGACCCGTTCGGGCCTCAACCCGAAGGGCGCCTGCATCGGCCCGATGGGCGCCCGCGTGCGCAACGTCATGGCCGAGCTGCACGGCGAGAAGATCGACATCGTCGACTGGTCGGACGACCCGGCGGAGATGGTGGCGAACGCCCTGTCACCCGCCCGGGTGAGCAAGGTCGAGGTCGTCGACTGGGACTCGCGCTCCGCGCGGGTGACCGTCCCCGACTACCAGCTGTCGCTGGCCATCGGCAAGGAGGGCCAGAACGCCCGCCTCGCCGCGCGGCTGACCGGCTGGCGCATCGACATCCGCCCCGACACGGAGGCGTCCCCGGACGCCGACCGGGCCCGGGGCGGGGAATAAAACCGCTACCCGCGGGCGCTCCCTGCGGGTACACAGTTCAAGACAGCAGATCGCGACAACGTCCGTTCGATTTTGCGCCCGAAGGGGTGAGGTCGGTACGGGGAGGTAGACTTAGGCGTGTCTGGCCGGACGCAAGCCCGCGCATGCCCCGAACGCACCTGTGTGGGGTGCCGGGCGCGAGCGGCCAAGAGCGAACTGCTGCGCATCGTGGCGGTCGGGGACGCGTGCGTCCCCGATCCTCGCGGTACGCTGCCCGGCCGGGGTGCCTACGTGCACCCCGCCGCGGTGTGCGTCGACAAGGCGGTCCGCCGCAGGGCGTTCCCCCGGGCCCTCAGGTCCCCGGGCGCGCTCGACACGGCCGGACTGAGCGACGCCGTGGCCGCTGTGGCCGCGGCGGCACCGTAAGAAGTAGTACGGCACGGACACCCCGTGCGGTCAGGTACCTCGCGAGTTGGAAGTAGGTCGAGATTGCGATGAGCACTCGATGAGTACGCGATGAGTACGCCCATGAAGTAGCGACGGTCCGGCGCAACCCGGACCTCAAAGGAGCGAAGTGGCTAAGGTCCGGGTATACGAACTCGCCAAGGAGTTCGGAGTGGAGAGCAAGGTCGTCATGGCCAAGCTCCAGGAACTCGGTGAGTTCGTCCGTTCGGCGTCCTCGACGATCGAGGCGCCGGTTGTGCGCAAGTTGACCGACGCACTGCAGGGGCCCGGCGGCAACGCCGGCAAGTCCGCTGCCAAGCCGGGAGCGCCCCGCAAGGCCGCCCCCGCCAAGCCCGGGGTCCCGACCCCTGGCCCCATTGCACGTCCCGCCGCCCCGAAGCCCGGCGCCCCGGCCCCCAAGCCGGCCGCAGCCGAGGCCCCGGCAGCGCCTGCCCCGGTGACTCCGGCCTCTCCCGGCCCGCGTCCCGGCCCGAAGGCTCCGGCCGCCCCGAAGCCCGCTCCGGCGGCGCCCGTGGCGACCGAGTTCACCGCACCCCCGGCCGCGCCCGCGCGTCCGGCCCAGGGTGCGACCCCCGGCCCGCGCCCGACGCAGCAGCGTCCCGCGGCCGGCGGCCAGGGCGGTGCCCGTCCCGGCGCCCCGCGCCCCGGTGCGACCCCGGGTGCCCAGGCCCCGCGCCCCGGCGGCGCGGCCCCCGGCCCCCGTCCGGGTGCCCGCCCCGCGGGTCCCCGCCCGGGCAACAACCCGTTCACCTCCGGCGGCTCCACCGGCATGGCGCGCCCGCAGGCGCCCCGTCCGGGCGGCGCACCGCGCCCCGGCGCCCCGGTGCCGGCGGCGCCGGCGCCCCGCGTCCGCAGGCCGGTCCCGGCGGCGGCCCGCGTCCGCAGGCCCCGGCGGTCCCCGTCCCACCCCGGGCGGCATGCCCCGCCCGCAGGGCCCGCGCCCGACGCCGGGCGGCAACCGCCCGAACCCCGGCATGATGCCGCAGCGTCCCGCGGCCGGCGGTCCCGGCCCGCGTCCCGGCGGCGGCCCCGGCCGTCCCGGTGCCGGCGGTCCCCGTCCGGGCGGCGCCGGCCGTCCCGGCGGCGGCGGCTTCGCCGGCCGTCCGGCCGGTCGGGCTCGCGCCCGGCGGGCGGCGGCTTCGGCGGCCCGCGTCCGGGTGGCGGCGGCTTCGGCGGCGGCCCGGGTGGCGGCGGCGGCCGTCCCGGCTTCGGCGGCCGTCCCGGCGGCCCCGGTGCCCGCGGCGGCACGCAGGGCGCGTTCGGCCGTCCCGGCGGTCCGGCCCGCCGCGGCCGCAAGTCGAAGCGGCAGCGGCGCCAGGAGTACGAGGCCATGCAGGCCCCGTCCGTCGGCGGCGTGATGCTGCCCCGCGGCAACGGCGAGACCGTTCGCCTGTCGCGCGGTGCGTCCCTCACCGACTTCGCGGAGAAGATCAACGCCAACCCGGCGTCGCTGGTCGCGGTCATGATGAACCTCGGCGAGATGGTCACGGCCACGCAGTCCGTGTCCGACGCGACCCTCCAGCTCCTCGCCGACGAGATGAACTACACGGTTCAGATCGTCAGCCCGGAGGAGGAGGACCGCGAGCTGCTCGAGTCCTTCGACATCGAGTTCGGCGAGGACGAGGGCGGCGAGGAGTTCCTGGTCGCGCGTCCGCCGGTCGTCACCGTCATGGGCCACGTCGACCACGGCAAGACCCGCCTCCTCGACGCCATCCGCAAGACCAACGTCGTCGCGGGCGAGGCCGGCGGCATCACCCAGCACATCGGTGCCTACCAGGTCGCGACCCAGGTCAACGACGAGGACCGCAAGATCACCTTCATCGACACCCCGGGTCACGAGGCGTTCACCGCCATGCGTGCCCGCGGTGCGAAGTCGACCGACATCGCGATCCTCGTGGTGGCGGCCAACGACGGTGTCATGCCGCAGACGATCGAGGCCCTGAACCACGCCAAGGCGGCCGACGTGCCGATCGTGGTCGCGGTCAACAAGATCGACGTCGAGGGCGCCGACCCGACGAAGGTGCGCGGCCAGCTCACCGAGTACGGCCTGGTGGCCGAGGAGTACGGCGGCGACACGATGTTCGTCGACATCTCCGCCAAGCAGGGCCTGAACATCGACAAGCTGCTCGAGGCCGTGGTCCTGACCGCGGACGCCGCGCTCGACCTGCGCGCCAACCCCGAGCAGGACGCCCAGGGCATCGCGATCGAGTCCCACCTCGACCGCGGCCGCGGTGCCGTCTCGACCGTCCTCGTCCAGCGCGGCACGCTGCGCATCGGCGACACGATGGTCGTGGGCGACGCGTACGGCCGTGTCCGCGCCATGCTCGACGACAAGGGCAACAACGTCGAGCAGGCGGGTCCGTCGACCCCCGTCCTGGTCCTGGGTCTCACCAACGTCCCCGGCGCCGGCGACAACTTCCTCGTCGTCGACGAGGACCGTACGGCCCGCCAGATCGCCGAGAAGCGCGCGGCGCGCGAGCGCAACGCCAACTTCGCCAAGCGCGTCCGTCGCGTGTCCCTCGAGGACCTCGACTCCGTGCTCAAGGCCGGTCTGGTCCAGGAACTCAACCTCATCATCAAGGGCGACGCGTCCGGTGCGGTCGAGGCCCTGGAGTCCTCGCTGCTCCAGCTCGACGTCGGCGAAGAGGTCGACATCCGCGTCCTGCACCGCGGTGTGGGTGCGGTCACCGAGTCCGACATCGACCTGGCGATGGGCTCCGACGCCATCGTCATCGGCTACAACGTCCGCGCGGCCGGCCGTGCCGCGCAGATGGCGGAGCGCGAGGGCGTCGACGTCCGGTACTACTCGGTGATCTACCAGGCCATCGAGGAGATCGAGGCGGCCCTGAAGGGCCTGCTGAAGCCGGAGTACGAAGAGGTCGAGCTCGGTACCGCGGAGGTCCGCGAGGTCTTCCGCTCGTCCAAGCTGGGCAACATCGCGGGTGTCCTCATCCGCTCCGGCGAGGTCAAGCGCAACACCAAGGCGCGCCTGCTCCGCGACGGCAAGGTCGTCGCAGAGAACCTCACGATCACCGGTCTGCGCCGCTTCAAGGACGATGTCACCGAGATCCGCGAAGGCTTCGAGGGCGGTATCAACCTCGGCAACTTCAACGACATCAAGATCGACGACATCATCGCGACGTACGAGATGCGCGAGAAGCCCCGCGCGTAAGCGCGAGGCGGTTCGTACCGTGTCGTGACCGGGGCCGGTCGGCGGAGTATTTCCGTCGATCGGCCCCGGCCGTTGCGTGTACGGTTCTGGTGACCCTGCCGCCAGTCGGCCGGCAGGCCACCGAACCCGGACCGGCGGGACATCCGGAACTGCATGTACGTGGGGACTCTGTCCTTCGACCTGCTCCTCGGCGACGTCCACTCGCTGAAGGAGAAACGCTCCGTCGTCAGGCCCATCGTCGCCGAGCTCCAGCGGAAGTTCTCCGTGAGCGCGGCAGAGGTGGCCGACCAGGAACTGCACCGCCGGGCCCGTATCGGGGTCGCGCTGGTGAGCGGCGACACGGGGTACCTCTCGGACGTACTGGACCGCTGCGAGCGGCTGGTCGCGGCGCGTCCGGAAGTGGAGCTGCTGTCGGTGCGCAGGCGGCTCCACGGTGATGAAGACTGAATGCAAGGAAAGAAGGAGACGGACCAGTGGCCGACAATGCGCGGGCGAAGAAGCTGGCGGACCTCATCCGGGAGGTGGTGGCCGAGAAGCTGCAGCGAGGTGTCAAGGACCCCCGCCTCGGGACCCACGTGACCATCACGGACACCCGGGTCACCGGCGACCTGCGGGAGGCGACGGTCTTCTACACGGTCTACGGCGACGACGAGGACCGCGCCAGCGCGGCGGCGGGCCTGGAGAGCGCCAAGGGCGTCCTGCGCTCGGCGGTCGGCCGGGCGGCGGGCACCAAGTTCACGCCCACCCTGACGTTCGTCGCGGACGCCCTGCCGGAGAACGCGCGGACCATCGAGGACCTCCTCGACAAGGCGCGCGCCTCCGACGCCCAGGTCCGGGAGGTGTCCTCCGGTGCCGAGTACGCCGGCGGCGCCGACCCGTACAAGAAGTCCGGCGACGACGAGGACGCAACCGCGTAATGAGCACCAACGCAGGGAAGGCGCCGGACGGCCTTGTCATCGTCGACAAGCCGTCCGGCTTCACTTCGCACGACGTGGTCGCGAAGATGCGCGGGATCGCCAGGACCCGCCGCGTCGGCCACGCGGGCACGCTCGACCCGATGGCGACGGGCGTGCTCGTCCTGGGCGTCGAGAAGGCCACCAAGCTCCTCGGCCACCTCGCGCTCACGGAGAAGGAGTACCTCGGCACCATCCGCCTCGGCCAGAACACCCTGACCGACGACGCCGAGGGCGAGATCACCTCCTCCGCGGACGCCTCCGCGGTCACCCGCGAGGCCGTCGACGCGGGCGTCGCCAAGCTGACGGGCGAGATCATGCAGGTCCCGTCGAAGGTCAGCGCCATCAAGATCAAGGGCGTGCGGTCCTACAAGCGCGCCCGCGACGGCGAGGACTTCGACATCCCGGCCCGGCCGGTGACCATCTCGTCGTTCCGGGTGTACGACATGCGCGAGGCCGAGGCGGAGGACGGCACGAAGGTCGTCGACCTGGTCGTCTCCGTCGTCTGCTCCAGCGGTACGTACATCCGCGCCCTCGCCCGGGACCTCGGCGCCGACCTCGGCACCGGCGGCCACCTGACCGCGCTGCGGCGCACCCGCGTGGGCCCGTACAAGCTGGACCGGGCGCGGACCCTGGAGCAGCTCCAGGAGGAGCTGACCGTCATGCCGATCGGCGACGCGGCCGCCGCGGCGTTCCCCCGATGGGACCTGGACGCCCGCCGGGCCTCGCTGCTCGGCAACGGCGTCCGGATCGAGATGCCGGAGGAGTACGCGGACCGCGGGCCGATCGCGGTCTTCGGGCCGCAGGGGCAGCTGCTCGGCCTGGTGGAGAGCAAGGGCGGCAAGGCGAAGTCGCTGGCGGTCTTCGCCTGACCTGCGCTGACCCGCGCCTGGCCCCCGGCGTACGCCGGCCCCGCGCGGCGGCGTTGACGTGGAGCGGCGAGCGCCCACCGGCTTCTGCTCACCGCTCCACGACCCCCCTCGGTCAGTCTCTATCCACCGGGGCCCCTTTGTTCACCCGTCCGGGCAGGCGCGCGGAGTGACTGGACGGAGCGCAAGGGGGCGCTTTTCGCCGGCCGCCCGCCTGTGGGCGCCGGGCGGACGTCCGGTGCGCCTCGCGTGCCTCCCGCGGAGGTGACACAGAGCCCGGCCCGGCCCGACACCGATGCGGGACGCCGGGCGGGGGCATGGCAGTCTTAGACCTGGTATCGGCAGGACACAGGACAGGGCCTACACGGTTCGGGCGAGGAGCGGTCACAGTGCAGCGCTGGCGTGGCTTGGAGGACATCCCCCAGGACTGGGGGCGCAGCGTCGTCACCATCGGCTCGTACGACGGTGTGCACCGGGGCCACCAGCTGATCATCGGGCGTGCCGTCGCCAGGGCGCGGGAGCTCGGTGTGCCGTCCGTCGTGGTCACCTTCGACCCGCACCCCAGCGAGGTCGTCCGCCCCGGCAGCCACCCGCCGATCCTGGCGCCGTACGACCGGCGCGCCGAGCTGATGGCCGGGCTGGGGGTGGACGCGCTGCTGATCCTGCCGTTCACGGCGGAGTTCTCGCAGCTCTCCCCGTCCGACTTCATCGTGAAGGTGCTCGTCGACAAGCTGCACGCGCGCGCCGTCATCGAGGGCCCGAACTTCCGCTTCGGCCACCGCGCCGCCGGAAACGTCGACTTCCTGCGCGAGCTGGGCGCCACGTACGACTACGAGGTCGAGGTCGTCGACCTCTTCGAGCGGGGCACCGCGGGCGGCGGCGTGCCGTTCTCCTCCACGCTGGCCCGCAAGCTGGTCGCCGAGGGCGACATGGAGGGCGCCGCCGAGGTGCTGGGCCGCCCGCACCGCGTCGAGGGCGTCGTCGTGCGCGGCGCGCAGCGCGGGCGCGAGCTGGGCTACCCCACGGCCAACGTCGAGACCCCGCCGCACACGGCGATCCCCGCGGACGGCGTGTACGCGGGCTGGCTGACCGCGAACGGCGAGCGGATGCCGGCGGCGATCTCGGTGGGGACGAACCTGCAGTTCGACGCCACCGAGCGGACCGTGGAGGCGTACGCGATCGACCGGATCGGCCTCGACCTGTACGGGCTGCACGTCACCGTGGACTTCCTCGCCTACGTGCGGGGCATGGCCCGGTTCGAGTCGCTGGACGGCCTGCTGGAGGCCATCGCGGACGACGTGAAGCGGGCGCGGGCGCTGACCCAGGAGTACGACGCGCGGCACGCGCTGCACTGAGCGCGCGGAGCAGCGGCGAAGGGCCCGAGCCCCCCGGAGGGGGCACGGGCCCTTCGGCGTCGGCCCTCAGCCGAGGCGCGGGTCGCGCGGGGGCTGCTGGCCCGGCTGCGGCTGCTGCGGCCAGGGTCCGCCCGGCTGGGCGGGGTACGGCTGCGCGGGCTGAGGGTAGGGCTGCGGGTAGCCGGTCGGAGCGCCCTGGGGGTGGGCCTGGGGGTGCGGCTGCCCGTACGGCTGCCCCGGGGCCGCCGGCGGCTGCGGGGCTCCCCACTGCTGCGGGGGCGCCTGCCGGGCGGCGCGGACGAAGTCCTCGGCCACGAGGGAGGCGAGGTGGAAGTACGCCTCGCGGGTCTTCGGCCGCATCAGGTCGAGGTCGACCTCGGCGCCGGCGGCGAGGTGCTCGTCGAAGGGCACCACGACGACGCCGCGGCAGCGGGTCTCGAAGTGCTGGACGATGTCCTCGGTCTTGATCATCTTGCTGGTCTCGCGGACCCCGGAGATGACGGTGAGGGAGCGCGAGACGAGGTCGCCGTACCCGTGCGCGGAGAGCCAGTCGAGCGTGGTGCTGGCGCTGCTCGCGCCGTCCACGGACGGCGTCGAGATGATGATCAGCTGGTCGGCGAGATCCAGGACGCCGCGCATCGCCGAGTAGAGCAGGCCGGTGCCGGAGTCGGTGAGGATGATCGGGTACTGGCGGCCGAGCGTGTCGATGACGCGGCGGTAGTCCTCGTCGTTGAACGTGGTCGACACGGCCGGGTCGACGTCGTTCGCGATGATCTCCAGGCCGGAGGGGGCCTGCGAGGTGAACCGCCGGATGTCCATGTACGAGTTCAGGTACGGGATCGCCTGGACCAGGTCCCGGATGGTCGCCCCGGTCTCGCGGCGGACCCGGCGGCCGAGGGTGCCGGCGTCCGGGTTCGCGTCGATGGCCAGGATCTTGTCCTGGCGCTCGCTGGCCAGGGTCGCGCCGAGCGCGGTGGTCGTCGTCGTCTTGCCGACGCCGCCCTTGAGGCTGATCACGGCGATCCGGTAGCAGGACATCACCGGGGTGCGGATCAGCTCCAGCCTGCGCAGGCGCTCGGCCTCGGCCGCCTTGCCGCCGAAGCGGAAGCCCGCCCGCTGCGGCTTGGGCTTCTGCTTGCCGCGCAGCAGCCGGTCGGAGGACAGCTCGACGGCCGCCGTGTACCCGAGCGGCGCGCCGCCCGCGGCGGGGCCGGGCTGGTAGTGCGGGTCGTGCGGCTGCGGACCGGGTTGCGGGCCGGCCGGCCACTGGGCTGCGGTCCGCGGGTCGATCTGCGGCTGCGGCTGCTGCGGCTGCGGCTGGGCGGGGGCATGCAGCGGCGCGGCCTCGGCGGCCGGCGCCGGCGCCGAGGGCGGGTAGGCGTAGCCGCCGGCGTTGGCGGGGGCCTGGGGCGGGAAGCCGTAGCCCTGCGGGGCCGCGGGGGCCTGCGAGGCGGGCGGGTAGGCGTACCCGCCCACCGCGGGCGCGGGCGCGTAGGGGTGGCCGCCCGCCGCGCCGGGGGCCTGGGGCGGGAAGCCGTTGCCCTGGGGGGTCGCCGGGGGAGCGTACGGGGAAGGGGCCGGCTGCTGCGGGGGAGCGTCGGCCGGCGCCGGAGCAGCGGGGAACGCCTGCGGCGCCGGCGGTGCTTCGGCGGCGGGTGCGTACCCGGCGGGCGTGTACCCGGCGGGCACCGCATCGGCCGGAGCCGGCTCGGATGCTGCCGGGGGCAGGGCCGTCCCCTCGGCCGGGGCAGCCGGGTGGGGGACCGCACCGGAGGCGCCGGCCGGCTTGCCCAGCACGATGCCCCGCCCGGACGAGGCGGTCCCGGGCGCCTGGAGCTGCGGCACGCCGAAGGACGGCGTCCCGGATGCCGGGGCCTGCGGGGAGGGCGCGGGCAGCGCCGGGACCGCGCCGTCGGAGGGCGCCGGTACGGGAGCGGGCGCCGAGGGCGCGGCCGCGTCTGCCGGTACGGGCGTCAGCGCGGGCGGTACGGCCGCGTCGGCCGGGAGGTGCTGCGGCACCTCGGCCGGTGCCGCCGGGAAGGCCGGTCCGGGCGCCGGCGCACCCTCGGCCGGGCCTGCCGCGAAGGACTGCCCGGCCTGCGGTGCGTCGGCCGGAGCCGGTGCCTCGGGGAAGGCCGGTGCGGGCGCGCTGTCGGCCGGACCCGCCGTGAACGGCTGCCCGGCCCGCGGTGCTTCGGCCGGTGCCGGTACGGGCGCCGCCGTGCCCTCGGCAGAGGTGAGCGGCTGCGCGGCCTGCGGCGCGTCGGCCGGAGCCGGAGCCCCGGGGAAGGCCGGTGCGGGCGCGGGCGCGCCCTCGTCGGCGGCGAAGGGCTGCGGCGCCTCGGCCTGAGCCGGTACGGACGTCTCCGGGAAGGCGGGTCCGGCCGGCAGCGCGGGGGCGTCGGCCGGGTCCGCGGCCAGGGGCTGCGGTGCCTCGGCCGGGGTCGGGCCGGGCGCGGGGGCCGTCGGCGCGGCATCCGCCGTCGGCGCGGGCGCCGACGCCGGGTCAGGAACGGCCGGGGCAGCGGGGTCCGGAGCCGGCGCGGCCGTGTCCGCGGTGCGCGCCGGGGGAGCCATGCGCATCGTCGGAGGCGAGGCGAGCTCCGAGGGCCGGTGCGGTTCGAAGCCGCTGCCCTCGGGCAGCGCGGGGACGGGCGAGGCCGGGGCCGCGCCCTGCGTGTACCAGGCGGGCGGCGTGTAGTCGATGGTGAACTCGCCCGTCACCTCGGGCTCCGCGTCGGACTGATCGTCCGTCGGGACGTCCCACGCCCCGCCGCGCCTCTCGTTCCGATCGCCGCTCACTCGTCCTCCTGGTCTGTCGAACACCGGTCCGGCGCCGCTCGGCGCCACGCCCACGCCCAGCCTAATCGGGCGCCGACGCCGGTGTCCGCCCCCGTCGGGCGACGCCCCCGCCCCCTGCCGGTTCCCCGCGCCTGCGGCCCCGCACCGCGCCACTCCTGCGGCGCGCAGTGCGAGCAGGGCCGCTGAGCCGGTGTCACCCCGCCGGCCGACCGGGGCGGCGTACGCAGGCCCGCGGGGGTCTGTTCAGTCGATGCGGCGGCAGGGCCCGAGGAGGGAGGACTCCTGCTCCGTGCCCTGCGTCATGACGAACTGCCGGTCCCGCGCCGTGCACCACAGGGTCACGCCGTCGCCCAGCGTCGGCAGCGACTCCACCGTCTGCCGGGGCAGGCCCATCAGGCGGCCGATCTGCTCCGCCTCGTCCGGGGAGACCCGCTGGACGCCGACGAGCGCCGAGTTCTGCAGCAGCCGCGGCGCCGTCGGGCTCAGGTACGGCAGCAGCGTCACCACGGACTGCCAGGGGCCCGCCACCACGCGCCCGCGCGGCGGCCGCATCCCGCAGTCGCGGACCACCAGCACCGGGCTCCCCGCGGAGGCGCCCTGCGGCGGAACCCGGCCCACGTCGTGCAGCGTCACGCACTGCTGCCCGCCGCCGGCCGCCTGCGCCAGCCCGGCCCACGCCTGGGCGCGGCCGGTCTCCACCGCGACGCGGGCCCCGGTGGCCGCGGCGCGCAGCGCGAGCACCTGGGCCGTCCACAGGCCGCCGATCAGCGTCACCTCGTACGGGGTGGGCCGGTTGATGCCGAGCACCGCGGGCCTGCCGTGGGCGTCGACACCGATGACGACGCCGTCGTCGCCGACCGGCAGGGCCAGCGCGTCGAGGTCCGCCACCGGCACGGTGTGCCGTTCGCGGCGCGGGCCGATCAGCCCGAAGCCGCCCCTGGCCGTGCTCTTCATCGCGCGCCTCCCAGCGGCAGCGAGGCCAGCAGCCCCGGCACCTGTTCGCGGTCGAGCCGGACCAGGCCGGTGCGGACGCCGCGGGCGGTGCGCTCCAGTTCCCGGCGTGCGGCGACCAGTTCCTCGTCGCTGCGGCCCGTCACCCGTACGTGGCCGGTGAGGGTGACGCTCTGCCGCTCGCCGGGGGCCATCGTCAGGCTGAAGTTCGTCGCCAGCGCCTGGAGGGAGGTCAGCAGCGCCACGAACTGCGGCAGGGAAGCCGTGCCCGAGCCGCCGAGCTGCGGCCAGCGGCCGATCCAGTACGTGGTGTGGCGCCGGTCGTCGCAGCGCCAGGTGCGGGCCGTCTCCTCGGTGCGCCGGCCGGTGCTCGACGAGCGGCCCGCCTGCGTGATGACCCGGGGGTTGGCGCAGGAGGAGGTGGCCAGGGCCGCCGTCAGCTCCTGCTCGGTGAGCACGGTCGCCCGGAACCCGGCGCCCGCGAGCCGGCTCGCCAGCTGGTCGGCGGCGCGGACCACGCAGCGCTGGGCGCCGGCGAGCCCGCCGCCGCGGGCGGCGACCGCCTCGGGGCACAGCTCCGGGTCGAGCTTGAGCGCGATCCACGTCAGCCGCACCGCCGGGGTGCCGGTCTGGGCCTGGAGCGGGGCGTAGTTGCGGGCGGCGGTCGACTGCGCCGGCAGGTGCGGGGCGGGGGCGGGCTGGGTGTGCTGCACGAGCTGCGCCGACTCCAGCCGGATGCCGTCCACGTCGAGGACGTCCCGGACGAGCGCGAGCGGCAGCGGCCGCTCGCCCCGGTCGGGGCGCAGCGCGGTGGCGTCGGTGTCGACCTGGACGACGGCGGTCAGGAAGGTCCCGTCGCCGACCATGCCGACGGGCCGCCGGTCGCGGTCGCTGAACGTCATGGTCCGCAGCGCCGGGTCGGCCTCGACGAGCGGGGCGAGGCCCGGCTCGGTGCCCGCGGGCACCGTGAACGCGGCGGCGCGCCGGCGCCGGGCCCGCAGGGCGAGGGCGCTGCCGATCCACTCGGGCAGGGAGCGCTGGTGGCGGCGTACGAGCGCCAGCACGGCCAGGACCAGGGCGAGGACGCCCGCGGGCACCAGCAGCAGGGGCTCGACGACCCATGCCACCAGAAGTGCGGCCGCCGCCACCTGGAGCAGGACGAGTTGTTGCAATCGGAACGGGCCGAAACGCCCCGGGGTCGACTGCGGATACGGCGTCACCCCGCTGCGTGCGGGTGCCGGAGCGCCCGTCTGCGGCTGCGTCGCGGTGGCCATCAGTGGCCCACCTCCCCTTTCCGGGCCGAGACCCCCGTGAGTGCCGGGGCCGCGCGCTGCCCGCCGCATGCCTCCGGAACCTCCTCAATCCACCCCAACAGGCCCTGTTTACCCCGGTGCGGAAGGCGCTGAGCGGCTGCCTCACCCTACCCGGCCCCTGCGTGTCCTCGGTCAAGAGGCATAGTAGGTCCCCGGTCCGACCATCAAGGCCCGGGGACCGCAGTCGCCGACCGGGCCGTTCGGGGAGAAGCAGACGGTCATGGCATCACGGCGTGATGAACTCAACGCGTACACCTTTGCGAAGCGGCGGACGGTGGCCGCGTTCCTGCAGCCGTCCGCGACGGGCTCCGAGGAATGCGCCCCCCGTCCGCTGCGGGCGGTCGTGCCCGGCCTGATCGCGGGAGGCGTCATCCTCGCCGGGTTCGGCGCCTGGGGCATGTTCAAGCCGCAGGCGCCGAAGGGCTGGGACGAGCCGGGCACGAAGGTCCTGGTCGGCAAGCAGTCCACGACCCGGTACGTGGTGCTGAAGACGAAGGTGAACGGCAAGGACCAGACCCGCCTGCACCCGGTGCTGAACCTGGCGTCGGCCCGACTCCTGCTGGACCCGCAGAAGTTCAAGGTCCTCCAGGTCGACGACAAGGTCCTGGACGCGGGCAGGCCGCCCCGCGGCCCGATCATCGGCATCCCCTACGCCCCCGACCGGCTCCCGTCGCCGAAGGACGCGGGCAAGGCCAAGCGGTGGGCGGTCTGCCAGGCGCCCGGCGGCAACGGCAAGAGCGTCCAGACGGCGACCTTCGTCCTCGCGGACCGCGAGGCCGGGATCACCGACGACGAGCGCCGCCTGACGGACACGCAGATGCTGTACGTGCAGAGCACCGGCGGGTCCAAGGAGCGGTACCTGGTCGACGCGACGGGCACCAAGTACAAGTTCCCCGAGGGCACGGCCGACGCGGCCAAGATGACGAACGCCCTGGTCGGCACCACCGGCGGCAGCCCGCAGCAGGTCTCCGAGCAGTGGCTGGCCACCCTGAACCCCGGCGACGACCTGGCCTTCCCCCAGCTGCCCGCCACGGCCGGCACGAAGGCCGACGTGCCGGGCCTGGGCACCGCCGACAACAAGGTCGGCATGGTGCTCCGGGCGCAGACCGGCTCCGGCGCGCAGCACTACGTCGTGCTGCCGGGGAAGGTGGCCCCCGTCTCCGACTTCACCGCATGGCTGCTCATCTCGGCGCCCGCGACCGACGCCCTCAACATGCACGGCAAGCCCCGCGAGGTCGACCTGCAGTCCCTGAACCCCGACCCGGGGGTCTTCAAGGGCGAGACGCGCTGGCCGCAGAAGAAGACCGGCCGGATCAACCAGGCGGGCTCCGGCCAGGGCGCCGCCCGCGACACCGTGTGCAACGTGCTGCGCTCGGTCGACGGCCAGGGCGGGCAGACGCTGAGCACCTGGGCGGGCACCGGCTTCCCCGTCGACATCACCGCCAGCGGCACCAGCGCCTACGTCACCCCCGGCTCGGGCCTGCTGTACACGCAGGTGCAGGGCAAGCAGACGACCGCGGGCGGCTCCACGTTCCTGGTCACCGACACCGGGCTGCGCTACGCCGTCCAGGCCAACGGCGACAGCGACGCCGAGAAGTCCGGGATCGGCGCGGCGGACCCGCAGGCGCAGGGCGCCGCCGCGGACGGCCGCCCCGAGGCCAGCCAGGCGCAGATCCGGCTCGGCTACGGCGGCGTGGTGCCGGCGATGGTGCCCATCGCGTGGTCCGAGTTCCTCTCGAAGGGACCCCGCCTGGACACCAACTCGGCCCGTCAGCCGCAGGGTTCGTGAGGAGGCTGCCGATGACCGCCCACCCGTACCGGCGCAGCGCCCTGCTCGCCCCCGCCCTCGCGCTGGCCGGCCTGTGCTGCGCGGCGGGCCCCGCCACGGCCGCCGACACCCCGTCCTCCGCCGGGTCCGCCCCCGTGCTGGGCCTGGCCGGGGCGGGGGAGTGCACGTTCCCGATGAAGAAGCAGATCGCCGACCGGCCCTGGGCCCTGCAGCGGCTGCTGCTCGACGAGCTGTGGGCCCACACCAAGGGCAAGGGCAAGGACGGCAAGCCGGTCCGGGTCGCCGTCATCGACACCGGCGTCGACCGGGTCAACCCGCAGCTCGCAGGGGCCCTCGACGTCGGCGCCGGCAAGGACTTCGTCGACCCCAAGGGCGACGGGACGGCCGACACCGTCGGCCACGGCACCAAGGTGGCCGGGCTGATCGCGGCCCGCCCGCAGAGCGGCACCGGCTTCGTCGGCCTGGCCCCCGAATCGGTCGTCATCCCGATCCGGCAGAACGACGGGCAGGGCAAGGGCAACGCCCTGTCCCTCGCCCAGGCCATCGACCACGCCGTCGCCAAGGGTGCGCACGTCGTCAACATCTCCCAGGACACCGACGCCGCCCTGACCGCCGACTCCGAGCTGGCCAAGGCGGTGCAGCGGGCCCTCGACGCCAAGGTCGTCGTCGTCGCCTCGGCCGGCAACGACGGCATGAGCGGCGAGAAGCGCAAGACCTACCCGGCGGCGTTCCCGGGTGTCCTCGCGGTCGCCTCCTCGGACCGCAACAACGAGCGCGCCGCGTTCTCCCAGCCCGGCGACTTCGTCGGGGTCGCCGCGCCGGGCGTCGACATGGTCTCCACCGTCCCCGGCTTCGGCCAGTGCATCGACAACGGCACGAGCTTCTCCGCGCCGTACGTCGCCGGCGTGGCCGCGCTCCTGAAGGCCAAGCACCCGGACTGGACGCCGCAGGAGATCGTCTGGCAGATCCAGGGCACCGCCGAACGGACCGTCAAGGGCCGCGACGACTACGTGGGTTGGGGCGTCGTCGACCCGGTGCGCGCCCTCACCCAGGACCACGAGCGCCCGAAGGCGCCCGTACCGGACCCGGGGCCTCCGCCGGCGGCAGCACCGCAGCCCGCGGTGCTGCACCTGGCGGAGACGGCGCAGGAGCGCCAGGAGCGCCTCGGCACGTACGCTCTGGGCATCGGCGCCGTGCTGGTCGCCGTGACCGCGGCGACGGCGACCGTCGTGCGCGACGCGCGCAGGCGCCGGGGCCGTTTGCAGTGAACGGTCACAGTTCATCGACAGAAGCAGGCCACCGGTGTTGGGGCTGTGACATGAACTGGCTAGAGTGACACCAGGCTTCACGACTGTGATCGGGGGATCGCGTGAGGCGGAGGGGGATTCCCGGGGCGCGCGGCTCGTATCCGCGCCCGGATCTCCGGCTCCGCCGCCGCGCAGTCCGCCGGTTCTGCCGGCGAATTGAGAAGTGAGGAGCTTCGGATGAGCAACAATTTCGGACTTGCAGACGATCCGATCGTCCAGGCGAAGAACAAGATCGAGACGACGGCCAACGCCGTCACCACCCAGGCCCGTGAACTGGCCGACATCCTCGCCACGGTGAGCGCCGGCTGGACCGGTGTGGGTGCGTCCGGCTTCGTCTCCGCCCAGAAGATGGTCAACGAGGACCACGACGAGATCCGCCGCCTCCTCGGCGTCCTGCACAACGCGGTCGCCCAGACCAAGAACCTCAGCAACGCGCAGGACGACGACGTGCGCGCCGCGTTCAAGGCCGTCCAGGCGTCCGCCGGCCAGGGCGGCAACAGCTCCGGCCTCAACGGCATCTGAGCGGCCCGAGCCGCTCACCCACCAGCCCAGCACAGCGCGAAGGAGAAGAACATGGCCGGCAACGACGGCGCCACCCGGGTCCGGTATGAGAGCGTCCAGGAGATGGCCAACCGCATCCGCGCCATCTCGAAGAAGATCGTCACGGACCTGCAGGAGATGGACCAGGCCCTGAAGGTCGTCACCGACACCTGGGACGGTGTGGCGCACGACGGGTACATCCAGCTCCAGGGCAAGTACAAGGGCAAGGCCGAGCACATGAAGAGCCAGCTCGAGACCGTCGCCCAGCTCATCGAGCGCGGCAAGGGCGACTACCGCGCCACCGACGTGAAGGCCTCGCGCCTGTTCACCGAGGCCTACTGAGCCTCCCGAGCCATCCGGCTCCCTCCGGAGCCACGCGGCTCCCGATCACACGGAAGGGGCGCGCCCGCAGCGGGCGCGCCCCTTCCGCGCTGTCGGCCCGGCCGGCGGCACCGGCCCGCCGACCGGTGTCAGTGCGGCCCTCGGTCGAGGTCGAACTCGCCGTCCCGGGCCCCCAGTACGAAGGCCTCCCACTCGGCGGCCGTGTACCGCAGCACGGTCTCCCGGTCGAGGGAGGACCGCATGGCCACCGCGCCCTCGGGGAGCCGGGCGATCTCGACCCGCTCCTCGTCCGGGCTGGTCCCGGGCGGGCCCTCCCACTCCACGCCGCTGATGTCGAGCGCGTACAGCTCGTCCTTCTCCTGCTGGGTGCCCATTGCGCGGCCTTTCCGTCGGCTCCTCGGCCATCTTCCGCTGCCGATTATCGGTGCCCGCGGCGCCCCCCGGGACCCTTTCCGGCCGATCTTCCCCCGCCGGGACCGCGACGGGGCCGCAACGCACCGGAGCCGGGCCCCGCAGGTGCGGAACCCGGCCCCTGGCGTACGGCAGCGCTACGCCCCCGGCATCCGGCCCAGCTGGACCAGCGAGGTGCCGCGCTTGCGGGAGGAGAAGTACGCCCGCCCCGGCGGCATCGGCCGCGGCCGCACGTTCCCGACCAGGTCGCCCTCGGACGGGTCGCCCGACAGGACCACGCCCTGCGCGCCCAGCTCCTTGATGCGCTGCATGAACGGCTCGTACAGAGAGCGGGAGGCGCCCGCCGAGTTCCGGGCGATGATGAAGCGCACGCCCGTGTCGCGGGCGAACGGCAGGTAGTCCACGAGCGGGGCCAGCGGGTTGCCCTGGCTGGTCGCCACCAGGTCGAAGTCGTCGATGATGATGAACACGTCGGGCCCCGTCCACCAGCTGCGGTCCCGCAGCTGCTGCGGCGTGACGTCGTCCGGCGGCTGCCGGCGCGAGAACACCCCGGCCAGCGCCTCCATGTGCATCTGGAGGGAGCCCGCCATCGGCGCGTACTCCAGCAGGTGCTCCTCCGGCAGCGCCCCCAGCAGGGTGCGCCGGTAGTCGCCGACGACGAGCCGCGCCTGGTCCGGGGTGTACCGCTGCGAGATCTGCTGCGCGATGAGCCGCAGCAGGTTCGTCTTGCCCGACTCGCTCTCGCCGAAGACGAGGAGGAACGGGTCGGTCTCGAAGTCGACGAACACCGGCTCCAGGGCGGTCTCGTCGATGCCGATCGCGATCCCGCGCCCGGGGAACTCCGCGCCGCCCGGCAGCTGGTCCGCGTGCAGCAGCCGCGGCAGCAGCCGCACGCCCGGCGCGGCCTGGCCGGCCCAGTGCTGCTTGACCGCCGAGACGAAGGCCCCCGTGGCGTCCGAGAGGGTCTCCGGATCGTGCGAGCCGTCGATCCGCGGCAGCGCGGCCAGGAAGTGCAGCTTCTCCGGGACCTGGCCGCGGCCGGGCATCCCCGTCGGCACGTTCGCGGCGACCTTACGGTCGAACTCGGAGTCCATGACGTCGCCGAGCCGCAGCTCCAGCCGGCCCAGCATCTGGTCCTTCAGCGCGGCCCGCACCTCCATGTATCGGGCCGCGGTGATGACCACGTGGATGCCGTAGCCCAGGCCGCGCGAGGCGATGTCCGTGACCACCTGCTCCAGGCCCTCGTACTCCCCGCGGAAGCCGCCCCAGCCGTCGATGACGAGGAAGACGTCGCCCCACGGCTCGCCGGGCAGCTCGCCCGCGGCACGCTTGCGCCGGTAGGTGCCGATCGAGTCGATGCCGTGCGCGCGGAAGAACTCCTCCCGGCGGTTGAGGATCCCGCCGACCTCGGCGACCGTGCGCCGCACCCGCTCCGGGTCCAGGCGCGAGGCGATCCCGCCGACGTGCGGCAGCTCCGCCACCGCCGACATGCCGCCGCCGCCGAAGTCGAGACCGTAGAACTGCACCTCGCGGGGCGTGTGCGTCAGCGCGAACGAGGAGATGAGCGTCCGCATCAGGGTCGACTTGCCCGACTGCGGGCCGCCGACGACCATCATGTGGCCCGCCGCACCCGAGAAGTCCCGGTACAGCACCTCGCGCCGCTGCTCGAACGGCTTGTCGATCAGGCCGAGCGGCACGACGAGCCCGCCGGGCCGCGTGTACCCCTCCGCGTGCAGGCCCCGCTCCGCCGACGGCGCGAGCGCCGGCAGCAGCTGGTCCAGCGGCGGGGCCTGGTCCAGCGGCGGCAGCCACACCTGGTGGGCCGGCACGCCCTGCCCCTCCAGCCGGCTCACGATGACGTCCAGCACCGTGTCGGCGAGGGCGTCGTCCTCCCGCTCCGGCTGCTCCGCGAGGTACGCCGGGTCCGGCGCCGCGTACACCACCGGCACCGGGGCCGCCGTGAACAGCGCGGGCCGCCGCTCCACCGGGAACCTGCCCACCGACAGGTCGGGGCCGCCCGAGCGGTAGGTGCCCGAGACGTACGCCGCCTTGAACCGCACCATCTCGTCCGTGCCGAACTTCAGGTAGCCCGATCCGGGCACCGACGGCAGGTGGTAGGCGTCCGGCACGCCGATCGCCGTGCGCGACTCCGCCGCCGAGAAGGTGCGCAGGCCGATGCGGTACGACAGGTACGTGTCCAGCCCGCGCAGCTTGCCCTCCTCCAGGCGCTGCGAGGCCAGCAGCAGGTGCACGCCCAGCGACCGGCCGATGCGGCCGATCTGGATGAACATGTCGATGAAGTCGGGCTTCGCCGTCAGCAGCTCGCTGAACTCGTCGATGACCAGCACCAGCGAGGCCAGCGGCTCCAGCGGGGCACCCGCCGCGCGCGCCTTCTCGTAGTCGTGGATGTTGGCGTAGTTGCCGGCCGCGCGCAGCAGCTCCTGGCGGCGCTGCAGCTCGCCGCGGATCGAGTCGCCCATGCGGTCGACCAGGGTCAGGTCGTCCGCCAGGTTGGTGATGACCGCCGCGACGTGCGGCATCTGGCCCATGCCGGTGAACGTCGCACCGCCCTTGAAGTCCGCGAGGACGAAGTTCAGCGTCTCCGACGTGTGCGTGACCGCCAGGCCCAGCACCAGCGTGCGCAGCAGCTCCGACTTGCCGGAACCGGTCGCGCCGACGCACAGGCCGTGCGGGCCCATGCCCTCCTGCGCGGCCTCCTTCAGGTCCAGCATGACGGGCGCGCCGTCCTCGCCGACACCGATCGGCACGCGCAGCCGCTCGCCGGCCGACCGCGGCCGCCAGGTCCGCGCCACGTCGATGGAGGCGGCGTCGCCCAGGTTCAGCAGGTCGGTGAAGTCCAGGTTCGCCAGCAGCGGTTCGTCGTCGTCCCCGCCGCCGGTGCGCATCGGGGCCAGCTGCCGGGCCAGCGCCTCCGCCGCCGGCAGCGACAGGGTGTCCGGGACGCCCTCGTAGGCGACACCGCCGCCCGACTCCAGCCGCAGCCTCCCCGGCCGCACCACGACCGACAGCCCGCCGCGCGGCTCGTCCAGCTCGCCCGCGACGACCTCGACGATGGTGACGCCCTGCAGGCCCTCGGGCGCGGCGAACGCGGAGTCCGGCGGGACGAGCCCGCCGCGGGAGTCGGCGTCGAGGACGATGACCAGGTGCGGCTGGTCCAGGACGGGGGAGACGTCCCGGCTGAACCGCGGCCGGCCGTCCAGCCGCGGCGCCAGCAGCTGCTCGACCTCGGTGATGTCGTCGCCGAACAGCCGCTTGCTGCCCGCCCCGTCGACCTGCCCGGGGACCTGGGTGTGCGGCAGCCACTTCACCCAGTCCCACGCCTTGACGGCGCCCGGCGCGGCCACCACGGCCACCACCATGTCGTCCGGGGAGTGCAGCGTCGCCAGCTGCGCCACCAGCGCGCGGGCCGTGCTGCGCGCCGACTCGGGCTCGCCGGACACCGTCACGTGGTAGAACGCCCGCATCGAGACCGCCACCGGAAGCCCGTCCAGCGAGGAGTGCACCTTCAGGAAGCGCTGCATCGCGCCCGCCGTCAGCGGCTCCAGCTCGTCCACCGGCGCCGTGTCCGGGGCGACCAGCGGCGTCGCCAGGCGCTGCGCGCCCACCCCCAGCCGGGCCTGCGCGAAGTCCTCGTCGCCCACGCGCCGCTCCCACAGCCGCGAGCCCTCGGCGACCACCGACCACAACTGCTCGGGAGCCGGGTGCAGGTAGAGCTGCGCGTCGCGCTGCAGCCGCCCCGTACGCCGCACCTGACGGCGCGTCTGCGCCAGGTACTTCAGGTAGTCGCGCCGCACATCGGCCATTTGCCCCTGCGTACCGCGCCGGTGGCGCACCAGCTGGGCCACCACCATGGCCACCGTCGACACCAGCATCAGCACGCCCATGATGCGCATGAACGGCGCGGCACCCGGCATGAAGAAGAAGACGACGGACGAGCCCATGCCGAGCATCGGCAGGAGCTGCATCAGCATGCCCTCCTGCTGGCCCCGGGGGAGTTCCGGCGGAGCCTCCAGCCTCAGCTCGTCCGAGGGGACTTCGGGCGGCAGGGACCGCGGCGGGCGTTTGACGACGATCTGACTCACCGGAGCATCAATCCCTCGAAAACGGACGGGACGCTGCTGCCGGCGCCCCAAGTCCCGGGCACGAAGGGGCTCTCCCCCGCGCGACGGTGATCCTACTTGCCGACTGTCGTACGCACTCCCGGTAGGGTGGCCCGCGCAGTATGCGCATCCGCGAATCCGAGAGGGCAGCGGGTCGCTCCCGCTCCGCCAACCAGGGGGTCCCACAGGTGAGTACGGCCGCAACGACGGGCTTCTGCAGGGTCACCGTCGTGGCTCCCGACAGCCGCATCGACGTCGCCCTCCCCGAGGACATAGCCGTCGCCGACGTCTACCCGGAGCTGCTGCGCCTCACCGGCCAGACGCAGCCCGTCGGCGCCCCCACCGGCTTCCACCTCGTCCGCCGCGACGGCACCGTCCTCGACGGCGCCCGCACGCTTGCCGCCCAGCAGGTCCTCGACGGCGAGGTGCTGAGCCTGCGCCCCTTCGCCGAGTCGCTGCCGCCCGCCGTCTTCGACGACGTCTCCGACGCCGTCGCCTCCGCCGTGGTGCGCGACCGCCACCGCTGGCACGACGACATGCTGCGCGGCGCGGGCCTCGCCGGCGCCGCCGTCCTGCTCGTCCTGCTCGGCTTCGTCCTCTGGTACGCCGACCCGGTCCGCCACGACATGCACGGCCTGCCCGGCATCATCGCCGGCGCCGCCGGACTCCTGCTGACCGCCGCGGCCGGCGTCCGCGCGCGGGTCTACGGCGACCGCGGCTCCGCCGTCGCCCTCGGCCTCGGCGCCCTGCCGCACCTGCTGATCGCCGGCTCCGGCATCATCGCCCCCGCCGCCGGCCAGGGCCCCGGCCGCCTGCAGTTCCTGCTCGGCTGCGTCTGCGCCCTCGTCGCCTCCGTCGCCCTGGTCGCCCTCACGCCCAACGGCGACGCCCCGTTCGTCGCGGCGACCTTCCTCGCCGCCACCGGAACCCTCGCCACCTTCGGCGCGATCCTCACCGAGGCCTCGGCCACCGCCACCGCCGCCGTCTGCGCGCCCGTCGCCATCGGCCTCGTCGCCTTCCTGCCCGGCCTCTCCGCCCGCTTCGCCCGCCTGCCCGTCGGCTACGCCGCCCCGCAGAGCGCCGTCGAGGACTACGAGAGCCCCGACCGCCACGACACCGAGCCGTACGGCGACCCCGCCGGCCCCGACCAGGGCGATCCCGCCGCCCCCCTCGACGCCGACGCCATCGCCACCCAGGCCCGCCGCGGCCACGAGATGCTCCTCGGCCTCGTCGGCGGCTGCTCCGCCGTCGTCGTCGGCTCCGCCGTCGTCCTCGGCTTCTCCGACAACACCTGGGGCCGCCTCCTTGCCCTGGCCGCCGGACTCGCCATGCTGCTGCGCGCCCGACTCTTCCGCTACACCTCCCAGGTGGTGTGCGCCCTCGCCGCCGGCCTCGCCGCCGTCTCCCTGCTGGTCCTCGGCACGGCCCTCAACCCGCCGGCCGACCTCGTCATGGAGCTCACCCGCTTCCACGACCGCGGCGGCCTGGACCTCCGTACCATCTGGCTGTCGGCCGCGGTCGCCGCCGGCGCGGCCCTCCTCGCCGGAATTGCACTGGTCATCCCCCGCAAGGGTCTGTCACCCTTCTGGGGGCGCACGCTGGACCTCACCGAGGCCGCCGTCCTGCTCAGCCTGCTCCCGCTGGCCCTGGCCGTCCTGGACGTCTACGCCCGGGCCCGCTCGCTCACCAGCTGAGACCGGCCCGGACGGCACCTGGTACGCTGTGTGACGGCCGTTTGTGTACGCGTCCGCCGGATCCCCCGGGATCTGCGGACTGCGCCCAGCGGACCCCGCCTCCCGAGTTACGGAAGATCCCCAGAGACTACGACCTGGGGCACTCGGTGGCCACGAAAACCAAGGAGAACGCGTGCCGCTCGACGCCGCTACGAAGAAGCAGATCATCGCTGAGTTTGGTACCAAGGAGGGCGACACCGGCTCCCCCGAGGTCCAGGTGGCGATGCTCTCGAAGCGCATCTCGGACCTCACCGAGCACCTGAAGTCCCACAAGCACGACCACCACTCCCGCCGTGGTCTGCTGATCCTGGTCGGCCAGCGCCGCCGCCTGCTGCAGTACCTGGCCAAGAAGGACATCCAGCGCTTCCGTACGCTGGTCGACCGCCTCGGCATCCGCCGCGGTGCGGCCGGCGCCAAGTAAGTCGCTGTGAGGGGAGCGGTTCCCGCCTTTCGGGGGACCGCTCCCTTTGCTGTACGCGCCGCTGTACGTGCGCGCCGTACCGGACGCTTTGTAGTCTGGAGACAGCCGCTCAGTGCACCTGCGCACAACTGAAGAGGAGGAGCGCCCTCCCACGCCGCCGGTCCTCGGTAGTGGTACCCGGAACGCCCGCCGGGCGCCGAACCGGGTACTTCGATCGAAGACCGGCCCGCACGCAAGGAGCGCTTCTCCACCACCGTCCGCAGCCACACGGGCCCCGGACGGAGACGACGAAAATGGAGAAAACGCTAGTGGAGAACGAGACCCACTACGCCGAGGCCGTCATCGACAACGGCACCTTCGGCACCCGCACCATCCGCTTCGAGACGGGCCGCCTGGCCCGCCAGGCCGCCGGCTCCGCCGTCGCCTACCTGGACGACGACACGATGGTGCTGTCCGCCACCACCGCGTCGAAGAAGCCCAAGGACCAGCTCGACTTCTTCCCCCTCACGGTGGACGTCGAGGAGCGCCAGTACGCGGCCGGCAAGATCCCCGGCTCCTTCTTCCGCCGCGAGGGCCGCCCCTCCGAGGACGCGATCCTCACCTGCCGCCTGATCGACCGCCCGCTGCGCCCGTCCTTCAAGAAGGGCCTGCGCAACGAGATCCAGGTCGTCGCCACGATCATGGCGCTCAACCCGGACCACCTCTACGACGTCGTCGCGATCAACGCCGCGTCCGCGTCGACCCAGCTGGCCGGCCTGCCCTTCTCCGGCCCCATCGGCGGCGTCCGCGTCGCGCTGATCAAGGGCCAGTGGGTCGCGTTCCCGACCCACAGCGAGCTTGAGGACGCCGTCTTCGACATGGTCGTCGCGGGCCGCGTCCTGGAGGACGGCGACGTCGCGATCATGATGGTCGAGGCCGAGGCCACCGAGAAGACCATCGCGCTGGTCAAGGGCGGCGCCGAGGCGCCGACCGAGGAGGTCGTCGCGGCCGGCCTGGAGGCCGCCAAGCCGTTCATCAAGACCCTCTGCAAGGCCCAGGCCGACCTCGCCGCCAAGGCCGCCAAGCCCGAGGGCGAGTTCCCGGTCTTCCTGGACTACCAGGACGACGTGTACGAGGCCCTCTCGGCCGCGGTCAAGGGCGAGCTCGCCCAGGCTCTGACCATCGCGGGCAAGCAGGACCGCGAGGCCGAGCTGGACCGCGTCAAGGAGCTCGCCGCCGAGAAGCTCCTCCCGGCCTTCGAAGGCCGCGAGAAGGAGATCTCCGCCGCGTACCGCAGCCTGACCAAGGCCCTGGTGCGCGAGCGCGTCATCAAGGACAAGGTCCGCATCGACGGCCGCGGCATCACGGACATCCGCACCCTGGCCGCCGAGGTCGAGGCCATCCCGCGGGTGCACGGCTCGGCGCTGTTCGAGCGTGGCGAGACCCAGATCCTGGGCGTCACCACCCTCAACATGCTCCGCATGGAGCAGCAGCTGGACACCCTCTCCCCGGTGACCCGCAAGCGCTACATGCACAACTACAACTTCCCGCCGTACTCCGTCGGCGAGACCGGCCGCGTCGGTTCGCCGAAGCGCCGCGAGATCGGCCACGGCGCGCTCGCCGAGCGCGCGATCGTGCCGGTTCTCCCGACCCGCGAGGAGTTCCCCTACGCGATCCGCCAGGTCTCCGAGGCCCTCGGCTCCAACGGCTCGACGTCGATGGGCTCGGTCTGCGCCTCCACCATGTCGCTGCTGAACGCCGGTGTGCCGCTGAAGGCCCCCGTCGCCGGCATCGCCATGGGCCTGATCTCGCAGGAGATCGACGGCAAGACGCACTACGTCGCCCTCACCGACATCCTCGGTGCCGAGGACGCCTTCGGCGACATGGACTTCAAGGTCGCCGGCACCAAGGAGTTCGTCACCGCCCTCCAGCTCGACACCAAGCTGGACGGCATCCCGGCCTCCGTCCTGGCCGCGGCCCTCAAGCAGGCCCGCGACGCCCGCCTCCACATCCTCGACGTGATGATGGAAGCGATCGACACGCCGGACGAGATGTCCCCCAACGCCCCGCGGATCATCACCGTCAAGATCCCCGTGGACAAGATCGGCGAGGTCATCGGCCCCAAGGGCAAGATGATCAACCAGATCCAGGAGGACACCGGCGCCGAGATCACGATCGAGGACGACGGCACCATCTACATCGGTGCCGCCGACGGCCCGGCCGCCGAGGCCGCCCGCGCCACGATCAACGGCATCGCCAACCCGACCATGCCGGAGGTCGGCGAGCGCTACCTGGGCACGGTCGTCAAGACCACGACCTTCGGTGCCTTCGTCTCCCTGCTCCCGGGCAAGGACGGCCTGCTGCACATCTCGCAGATCCGCAAGCTCGCCGGCGGCAAGCGCGTGGAGAACGTCGAGGACGTGCTCGCGGTCGGCGCCAAGGTCCAGGTCGAGATCGCCGAGATCGACCAGCGCGGCAAGCTCTCCCTGATCCCCGTGATCGAGGGTGAGGACGCCGCCGACGACGCCGACAAGGACGACTCCGACAAGTGACGTCGCGTAGTTCCCGTGTGACGGCCCGCCCCTCCTCCGAGGGGCGGGCCGTCGCCCGTACCCAAACCCTCCTCAAGGGCGACAACGGCATCGGCACCGTCCGGCGCACCGTCCTGCCCGGCGGACTGCGCATCGTCACCGAGACGCTGCCCTCCGTCCGCTCCGCCACCTTCGGCATCTGGGCGCACGTCGGCTCGCGCGACGAGACGCCCGCCCTGAACGGCGCCACCCACTACCTGGAGCACCTCCTCTTCAAGGGCACCCGCAAGCGGACCGCCCTCGACATCTCCTCCGCGATCGACGCGGTCGGCGGGGAGATGAACGCCTTCACGGCGAAGGAGTACACCTGCTACTACGCACGGGTGCTCGACACCGACCTGCCGCTGGCCATCGACGTCGTCTGCGACATGCTGACCGGCTCGCTGATCCGCGAGGAGGACGTCGACGCCGAGCGCGGCGTGATCCTCGAAGAGATCGCCATGACCGAGGACGACCCGGGCGACTGCGTGCACGACCTGTTCGCGCACACCATGTACGGGGACACCCCGCTCGGCCGCCCCGTCCTCGGCACCGTCGACACGATCAACGCCCTCGGCGCGGACCGGATCCGCCGCTTCTACAGGAAGCACTACGACCCCACCCACCTGGTGGTGGCCGCGGCGGGCAACGTCGACCACAACAAGGTCGTCCGCCAGGTCCGTGCCGCCTTCGAGAAGGCCGGGGCCCTCGGACGGACCGACGCCGAGCCGATCGGCCCGCGCGGCGGCGCCCGCCGGATCCGCACCGCCGGCCGCGTCGACCTCGTCGCCCGCAAGACCGAGCAGGCCCACGTCGTCCTCGGCATGCCGGGCCTCGCCCGCACCGACGAGCGCCGCTGGGCGCTCGGCGTGCTCAACACCGCCCTCGGCGGCGGCATGTCCTCCCGCCTCTTCCAGGAGGTCCGGGAGAAGCGCGGCCTGGCCTACAGCGTGTACTCGTACACCTCCGGCTTCGCCGACAGCGGCCTCTTCGGCGTGTACGCCGGCTGCCGGCCCAGCCAGGTCCACGACGTGCTGGGGATCTGCCGCGCCGAGCTCGACAAGGTCGTCGCGGAGGGGCTCACGGACGAGGAGATCAAGCGGGCCGTCGGCCAGCTGTCCGGCTCCACCGTCCTCGGCCTGGAGGACACCGGCGCCATCATGAACAGGATCGGCAAGAGCGAGCTGTGCTGGGGCGACCAGATGTCGGTCGACGAGATGCTGGCCCGGATCGCCGCCGTGACGCCGGACGACGTGCGCGCCGTCGCACAGGATGTCCTGGCCCAGCGGCCGTCGCTCGCGGTGATAGGGCCGCTGAAGGAGAAGCAGGCCGCCCGCCTCGACGAAGCGGTGGCCTGAGACGTGCGCGGCGGGGACGCCGGCCCGCAGCAGCCCCGCCCGGGGCGGCTGCGGGCCGGCACCCCGCCCGCAGCCACGGCGGCCCGGCCGCCACGACCAGGGGAAGCGAAGGAAGCACGCATGAGCAGCAAGCTGCGGGTCGCCGTACTCGGCGCACAGGGCCGCATCGGGTCCGAGGCCGTCCGCGCCGTCGAGGCCGCCGAGGACATGGAACTGGTCGCCGCCCTCACCCGGGGCGACAAGCTGGAGACGCTGGCCGAGACGGGCGCCCAGGTCGCCGTCGAGCTGACCACCCCGGCCTCCGTCATGGGCAACCTCGACTTCTGCATCCGCCACGGCATCCACGCCGTCGTCGGCACCACCGGCTGGACCGACGACCGCCTCGCCCAGCTGCGCGGCTGGCTCGCCGGCTCGCCCGAGACCGGCGTCCTCATCGCCCCGAACTTCTCCATCGGCGCCGTCCTGACCATGAAGTTCGCCGCCCAGGCCGCCCGCTACTTCGAATCCGTCGAGGTTGTCGAGCTGCACCACCCGAACAAGGTCGACGCCCCCTCCGGCACGGCCACCCGGACGGCCCAGCTCATCGCGGCCGCCCGCGCCGAGGCCGGCTGCGCCCCGCAGCCGGACGCCACCGCCACCGCCCTGGACGGGGCGCGCGGCGCGGACGTCGACGGCGTCCCGGTGCACGCCATCCGGCTGCGCGGGCTCCTCGCCCACCAGGAGGTGCTCCTCGGCGGCGAGGGCGAGACCCTCACCATCCGCCACGACTCCCTGCACCACAGCAGCTTCATGCCGGGCATCCTGCTCGGCGCGCGGCGCGTGGCGACCACCCCGGGCCTGACCTTCGGCCTGGAAAACTTCCTCGACCTCGGCTGACGAGCAGGCAACACCCATGCGCGCGAAGATCACCTACATCGTCACGGCCGCCGTACTGGCCGTCTACTTCGTCCTGGTCGGCAGCCGGGGCCTGCTGCTGATCCGGCAGGGCACCTGGCTGACCGTCGCCTTCGGCACGGCCGTGCTCGTCCTGCCCGTCATCGGCGTGTGGTTCCTGTGGATGAACACCCGCTTCGTGACCCGGGCCAACCGGCTCGCGGCCGAGTTGGAGGCCGAGGGCGGCCTGCCGGTGGACGAGTTGGAGCGGGACGAGTACGGGCGGATCCGGCGTGACTCCGCGGACGAGGTCTTCGCGCGCCGCAAGGCCGAGACGGAGGACGAGCCGGGGGACTGGCGCAACTGGTTCCGCCTCGCGGTCGCCTACCACGACGCCCGCGACACCCCGCGGGCCCGCAAGGCCATGCAGCGGGCCATCGCCCTGCACGACAGGAAGCCCATGGGGGCACCTCCCAGCGCCAGCCGGGGGAGGGCCTGACCCGTACGGGCTCCGGTCCGGTGCGCGGGGCGGCTCAGGCCGGCACGGCCCGGGACTCGTCCGCCCAGGCGGCGACCAGGTCCGCGGCCCGGTCGAAGGCCTCGCCGCGGGAGAGGAAGTCCGCGTTCCGGTCGGTCGCCAGGACCATGGCGGCGCCGTCCCGCACGGCCGCCGTCAGCGCCTGGCCCTGCACCGTCCGCGGCAGCCCCAGCCAGCGCACGGGCTGCTGCACCGTCCGGATCTCCGTGACGTCCCCCCAGGCGAGGGTGCGCGTCGTGAGGAGTCCGACCCGGCGCAGCCCGGTCCGGCTCACCCAGACGCCGGCCCTCAGGATCCGCAGGGCGAGCGCGATCACGCTGAGCGCAGCCGCCAGGCACACGGCGGCCCCGCCCCAGGTCCCCGCGAACGCGATGATCATCGTGGCGAGCAGCATGAACGCCGACAGCAGGAGCAGCACCGCCGAGCCGGCCACCCGCCAGGGCCCGGGCCGGTAGGGCCGCCGCCAGCGGTCGCGGTCGTCGTGCGCGAGGGGGCCGTCGTGGGCGTCGTCTTGCGCGTCGAACGCGCCGTCGGCCGTCAGGAAGGGCAGGGGCACGGCGGGACCTCACTCACATGCACGTTCGGGTTGGGCTTGTCCGTGAGGCTACCGCCCCGCGGAGGACCCGGACTGCTGCGACGTGGCGGACGCGTGCTCCGGCCGGAGCGCCTCGACGCCCAGCAGCAGCGAGGCGAGGAGCCCGGCCGCCAACGCCAGCCCGACCAGGCCGCGGGCAGCCCTCTGGGTCCTGCCCGGGGCCTCGCGGGGCGGCGGGGTGACGTTGCTGCGGAACCGGTCGGCCTCGGCCACGAAGGCGAACGGTACGGGCTCGCGCCGGCGGGGCATCGGAACTCTCCTGGCGGTCGAAGGGCGGCTGCGGGGGGCGGAGCGGGGGCGGCTCACACGGATAGACGTGCGAACCGCCCGTTTGGTGCCCGGATTTCGGGACATCTCGCGGATTCCCCCGACCGTCGGCGGCCGTCCGTGCGGCGAGCCCGCCGCACGGCGTGTGCGCAGGGGCCCGCGGGGAGCGCCGTAGAGTGGGCGCGCCCCCCTGTGAGTCGTCCGGAAGGATCCCCGGTGAGCGAGAGCGCCGCCCCCGTCCCCAAGCCCAGCTTCCGCAGTGATGTGACGGTCGAGCTGGTCAAGCACTCCGCCGCGGACACGGACGTGCTGTGGGCCGCCCGTGTCTCGACGGCCGGCGAGCAGTCCCTCGACGAGCTGCAGAAGGACCCGGAGCGCTCCAAGGGGCTCATCAACTACCTGATGCGCGACCGCCACGGCAGCCCCTTCGAGCACAACTCGATGACGTTCTTCATCAGCGCCCCGATCTTCGTCTTCCGCGAGTTCATGCGGCACCGCGTGGGCTGGTCCTACAACGAGGAGTCGGGCCGCTACCGCGAGCTCCAGCCGGTCTTCTACGTGCCGGACGCCGAGCGGAAGCTGGTGCAGGAGGGCCGTCCGGGCAAGTACGTGTTCGTCGAGGGCACCGAGGAGCAGCTGGCGCTGACGGGCCGGGTGATGGAGGAGTCGTACCGCCAGGCCTACGAGGCGTACCAGGAGATGCTGGCCGCGGGCGTGGCCCGCGAGGTCGCCCGTTCGGTCCTGCCGGTCGGCCTGTTCTCGTCGATGTACGCCACGTGCAACGCGCGCTCCCTGATGCACTTCCTGGGCCTGCGCACGCAGCACGAGCAGGCGGCCGTGCCGTCGTTCCCGCAGCGGGAGATCGAGATGGTCGGCGAGAAGATGGAGCAGCACTGGGCCGCCCTGATGCCGTTGACGTACGCCGCGTTCAACGCCAACGGGCGGGTCGCCCCGTAGCGGAGCCGCCCCTGCAACAGGGCGAATGGGCAGATACGCACACATGTTCCAGCCCAAGTCCGAAGTGTCCGTATTGCGACGTTTCGGAAAGTTCATCTAGGCTGATCAAACGGACCCGGCACTGCTTGAACCCCCGAGCAGGCAGTGCCGGGCTCCTCCACGCACCTCCCGGCCGCCGCCGGGAGGCGCGCAACCCTTCACGTCCCCCGAGGGGACACCGCGACCATGGCAGCGAGTAGCGTGTTACCCATGGCTCCGATCTCGACTCCGCAGACCCCCTTCGGGCGGGTCCTCACCGCCATGATCACGCCGTTCACGGCCGATGGCGCACTCGACCTCGACGGCGCGCAGCAGCTCGCCGTCCACCTGGTGGACGCAGGCAACGACGGCCTCGTCGTCAACGGGACCACCGGCGAGTCCCCGACCACCACCGATGCGGAGAAAAACGACCTCGTACGAGCCGTCCTGGAGGCCGTCGGAGATCGGGCCCACGTCGTCGCCGGCATCGGCACCAACGACACCCGCCACACCCTGGAGCTCGCCCGCCAGGCCGAGCGCACCGGAGCCCACGGCCTGCTGGCCGTGACCCCCTACTACAACAAGCCGCCGCAGGAGGGCCTCTACCGGCACTTCACGGCCATCGCCGACGCCACCGGCCTCCCGGTGATGCTCTACGACATCCCCGGCCGCACCGGCGTCCCCATCGACACCGAGACCCTGGTGCGCCTGGCCGAGCACCCCCGCATCGTCGCCAACAAGGACGCCAAGGGAGACCTGGCCGCAGCCAGCTGGGCCATCGCCCGCAGCGGCCTCGCCTGGTACTCCGGCGACGACATGCTGAACCTGCCGCTCCTCTCGGTGGGCGCCGCCGGCTTCGTCTCCGTAGTCGGCCACGTCGTCGCCCCCGAGCTGCGGGCCATGCTGGAGGCCCACACCGCGGGCGACGTCCAGAAGGCGACGGAGATCCACCAGAAGCTGCTCCCCGTCTACACCGGCATGTTCCGCACCCAGGGTGTGATCACCACCAAGGGCGCGCTGAACCTCCGGGGACTGCCGGCCGGCCCGCTGCGGCTCCCGCTGGTCGAGCTGACCGCGGAGGAGACGGCCCGGCTCAAGATCGATCTTGCCGCCGGCGGGGTACAGCTCTGACAACGGACTTCACAACTGAATAGCAAGACCGAGAACACAGACACAGACACATGCACGTGCACGCTTGCACGACTGACATGCCCGCCACGCGCCTGACGAGACGGCCCGTGGCGTGCGTGGTGAGGAGAGACTTTTGAGCCATCCGCACCCCGAGCTCGGCCCGCCGCCGAAGCTTCCCCAGGGCGGCCTGCGCGTCACCCCGCTGGGCGGCCTCGGCGAGATCGGCCGCAACATGACCGTCTTCGAGTTCGACGGCCGACTGCTGATCGTCGACTGCGGCGTGCTCTTCCCCGAGGAGGAGCAGCCGGGCATCGACCTGATCCTGCCGGACTTCTCGTCCATCCGGGACCGCCTGGACGACATCGAGGGCATCGTCCTCACGCACGGCCACGAGGACCACATCGGCGCGGTGCCCTACCTCCTGCGGGAGAAGCCGGACATCCCGCTGATCGGTTCGAAGCTGACGCTCGCGCTGATCGAGGCGAAGCTCCAGGAGCACCGCATCCGTCCCTACACCCTTGAGGTGAAGGAGGGGGACCGGGAGAACCTGGGCGTCTTCGACTGCGAGTTCATCGCGGTGAACCACTCCATCCCGGACGCGCTGGCCGTCGCCATCCGCACGCCCGCGGGCCTGGTCGTCGCCACCGGCGACTTCAAGATGGACCAGCTCCCGATGGACAACCGGCTGACCGACCTGCACGCGTTCGCGCGGCTGAGCGAGGAGGGCATCGACCTCCTCCTGTCGGACTCGACGAACGCCGAGGTCCCGGGCTTCGTCCCGCCGGAGCGCGACATCTCGAACGTGATCCGCGGCGTCTTCGCGGGCGCACAGCGGCGGATCATCGTGGCGAGCTTCGCGAGCCACGTCCACCGCATCCAGCAGGTCCTGGACGCGGCGCACGAGTACGGCCGCCGCGTCGCGTTCGTGGGCCGCTCGATGGTCCGCAACATGGGCATCGCCCGCGACCTGGGCTACCTGCGCGTCCCGCAGGGCCTCGTCGTGGACGTCAAGACGCTGGACGACCTGCCGGACGACGAGGTCGTGCTCGTCTGTACGGGCTCGCAGGGCGAGCCGATGGCGGCCCTGTCCCGCATGGCGAACCGCGACCACCAGATCCGGATCGTCCCCGGCGACACGGTGATCCTCGCGTCGTCCCTGATCCCCGGCAACGAGAACGCGGTCTACCGCGTGATCAACGGCCTGACCCGCTGGGGCGCCAACGTCGTGCACAAGGGCAACGCCAAGGTGCACGTCTCGGGCCACGCCTCCGCCGGCGAGCTGCTGTACTTCTACAACATCTGCAAGCCGAAGAACCTCATGCCGGTCCACGGCGAGTGGCGCCACCTGCGCGCCAACGCCGAGCTCGGCGCGATGACGGGCGTCCCGAAGGACCGCATCGTCATCGCCGAGGACGGCGTGGTCGTCGACTTGGTCGACGGCAAGGCCCGGATCTCCGGCAAGGTCCAGGCGGGCTACGTGTACGTGGACGGCCTCTCGGTCGGCGACGTCACGGAGACCTCCCTCAAGGACCGCCGCATCCTCGGCGAAGAGGGCATCATCTCGGTGTACGTCGTGGTGGACAGCACCACGGGCAAGGTCGTGAGCGGCCCGAACATCCAGGCCCGCGGCTCCGGCATCGAGGACTCCGCGTTCACCGCGGTGCTCCCGAAGATCGAGGAGGCCATCGCGCGCGCCGCCGCCGACGGCGTCGCCGAGCCGCACCAGATCCAGCAGCTCATCCGCCGCACGGTCGGCAAGTGGGTCTCGGACGGCTACCGCCGCCGGCCGATGATCCTCCCGGTCGTCGTCGAGGTCTGACGCCCGGACCAGCACAATCACCGGAGCGGGGCAACCGATTTGCATCGGGGGCCCCGCTCCAGTACGTTTACGGCTCCACCCCGCACCGAACCGCGGCACATACATGTGCCCGGACGGGTACGCGGGCGGGTGGGAATCAGCACCGGGGAAACCTGATAAAGTCTGACCCGCCCGAAAGGGAAAGGCCCTCCAGCGGCCACCGAATTCGAATCCGATCCGGAAAACGGCGCGGAATTGATCTGGTAAGGTTGGAACCGCCGGAAAGGGAAAGCGCGAAAGCGAAAACCCCGGAAGGCGGAGCGCGAAAGACTCTGATAGAGTCGGAAACGCAAGAAAGAAGAACGAAAGCCCCGAGGAAAGCCCCAGTAAGTGTTACTGCGGGTGAGTACAAAGGAAGCGTCCGTTCCTTGAGAACTCAACAGCGTGCCAAAAATCAACGCCAGAAGTTGATACCCCGTCCACTCCGGTGGATGAGGTTCCTTTGAAAAAGACCTGTGAGGCTTCCTCTGGAAGTGCTTGCAGGCAA